>NZ_CP133860.1:0-4709296 GCF_031432835.1 Enterobacter cloacae complex sp. EB5 | reverse complement strand
GACCTGCTCCCCGTTGATTAGTACACCCCGATGTTAGTAATGTCTTCATAAGCCACATGAGGACATCCCCATGAAGAAGCGTTTTTCCGACGAACAGATCATCAGTATTCTCCGCGAAGCCGAAGCTGGGGTACCCGCCCGTGAACTCTGCCGCAAGCATGCCATTTCCGATGCCACGTTTTACACCTGGCGTAAGAAGTATGGCGGTATGGAGGTGCCTGAAGTTAAGCGCCTGAAGTCGCTTGAGGAAGAGAACACCAGACTCAAGAAGCTGCTTGCCGAAGCCATGCTGGATAAAGAGGCGCTTCAGGTGGCTCTTGGGCGAAAGTACTGACGACAGACCAGAAGCGGGAAGCCGTGATGTTGATGTGTGATGCGACCGGTCTGTCGCAACGTCGTGCCTGCAGGCTTACAGGTTTATCCCTGTCGACCTGCCGCTATGAGGCTCACCGTCCGGCTGCTGATGCGCATTTATCAGGGCGCATCACTGAGCTGGCACTGGAGCGCAGGCGTTTTGGCTACCGTCGTATTTGGCAGTTGCTGCGCCGTGAAGGGCTTCATGTTAATCATAAGCGCGTGTACCGGCTTTATCACCTCAGTGGCCTGGGCGTAAAACGCAGAAGACGTCGTAAAGGGCTGGCAACAGAACGTCTGCCGCTGCTCCGTCCGGCGGCGCCCAATCTGACCTGGTCGATGGATTTCGTCATGGACGCACTTTCCACCGGTCGCAGGATCAAGTGTCTTACCTGCGTCGATGATTTCACAAAGGAATGCCTGACGGTCACTGTTGCCTTTGGGATTTCAGGCGTTCAGGTCACGCGTATTCTGGACAGCATTGCACTGTTTCGAGGCTATCCGGCGACGATAAGAACTGACCAGGGGCCGGAGTTCACTTGCCGTGCACTGGATCAATGGGCCTTTGAGCATGGTGTTGAGTTGCGCTTAATCCAGCCGGGCAAGCCAACGCAGAACGGATTTATTGAGAGCTTTAACGGACGATTTCGCGATGAATGTTTGAATGAGCACTGGTTCAGCGATATCGTTCATGCCAGGAAAATTATTAATGACTGGCGGCAGGATTATAACGAATGCCGCCCGCACTCCACGCTGAATTATCAGACACCGTCTGAATTTGCAGCGGGCTGGAGAAAGGGTCATTCTGAGAATGAAGATTCCGACGTTACTAACTGAGTGTTGTATCTAATCGTGGGGGCAGGTCAATATTACCGCATGCCGAACTGTAGTTTCTATTGTTGAGGTGGCTCCGCTCACAGTTGTTTTTTCCGCGATTGGGAGTTTTAAATCGTCAGCAAAGTCTGAATCCACATAGCAAAGATCTGCTCCGGTATCTATAAGTGCGTAGGCACCAGCCTTCAATCCATTTGGTTTATAAACGTTTATATCTTTTGAGCTACTTGGCCATACTGTCAATGGAACTACGGGAATTGCATGCTCCGTGGGGGTATCTGATACCGATCCATCAATAGGGGAAATAAACTTGATTTTTACTTTGGTGATCATCCTTTTTCCTTCGAAGAGTTATTCAGCCATTCCTCCTCTTTGCGTGAATCAGTGTCCCACCACTGACGGGCTGAGCTTACACGTTAACCAGGGTTATCAGTAAGCAACATCCTGATATTCAAACAGTAGCCACCACTTGGTGGCTTTTTTTATGGGAGTTTGCCGTGCGCGACATACCAGCCAGTATGATTATTGATAGCGTCGACGCCGGAGTAGGCGCGTTTATCGACCTGTTCGAAGCCGACCTGCAACCCTTTGGCGGAGACCTTATCCGGTTCCATTCCGGCACCAATGGATATTACGGAAATGTGATCTGGAAGGGGAATCAGTATCAGGCATACCCGATAGCAGTCGAAGGGTTCGAGTCAAAGAACGAAGGCACATATGCCCGGCCAACAATGGTGGTGGCGAACGTCACGGGTTTACTGACGGGCATAAACCATGACTTCGACGACATGCTTGGGGTGGTGATCACCCGCCGTCAGGTTCCGGTGAAATACCTGGACGCGGTGAACTTCCCCAATGGCAACCCTGACGCAGATCCGACGCAGGAAGCGGTTTCCCGCTACGTTGTTGAGGAGATGACGGAAGAGACGTTCGAGCAGGTGACCTACACGCTGGCGACACCGATTGACTGCGACAACGCTATCATCCCGGCGCGAACCATCCTTGCCGACGTCTGCCAGTGGCAGTATCGCGGCGTCGGGTGCGGATATGACGGGCCGCCGGTTGCAGACGAGCGCGACAATCCAACCACTGACCCGGCGAAAGATAAGTGCTCTCACCGCCGTAGCGGCTGCCGCTTCCGTTATCCACGACCGGAACCAATGCCAATCAGCAGCTTCCCCGGCTCTCAGAAGGTTTCATGATGCAGGAATTACTCGATTATGCGGCATCGTCGCAGGATGAGGTGTGCGGCTTAATCCTGGATGGCGGGCAGTTGTTCCGCTGTCGGAATGTTCACCCGGAACCTGGAAAGCACTTCCGAATCAGTGATGATGACTGGCTGGCGGCCGAGGAGGCTGGAGAGGTGACTGCGGTATTCCACTCTCACCCAATGAACAGCCCGGTTCTGTCCGGATCCGACCGTAAATGCCAGGTTGCATCGGGCCTTCCATGGGTGCTGGCCTGTAACGGGAAAATCAGAACGTTCAGGCCGTTGGATTACCTTTTGGGGAGGCGGTTCGAGCACGGAGTGACTGATTGTTACACGCTATTCCGTGATGCGTATCACCTGTGCGGCATTGACCTCCCTGACTTCGAAAGGACGAATGGCTGGTGGCTGAGAGGGGAGAATCTCTATCTGAACAACATGTCGCGCAATGGCTTCAATCAGGTATCGCCGGGAGAAGCGCTGCCAGGTGACGTAATAATCAGGCAGCCATTCCCCGGCGCCGACCCTTGCCACGCAATGATTCTGCTCGATGGCAACATGGTACTTCATCACGACCATGCCGGACACCTTAGTCGGAGAGAACCAATGCGCCCGGCATACGTTAAGCAGATGCATTCCATATGGAGACATGAACAGTGCTCATCTTTAAATTTGCAGGGCATTTACGCCGACATTTCCGCAAAGTCGAGCTGAGCGTTGATACCCCTGCCCAGGGCATTCGTCTTTTGCTTGCTCAGAATCATGAGTTCAAAAAAGCATTCCTGAACGCCAGAGTAAGAATGCGAGTGGCGGGTGAGGATGTTGAAACGTCTTCGGTGCAGTGGCACATGGATCGGCGCCTGAAGGATGGCTCTGTAGTGCTGTTTGTCCCGGTGGTTGAGGGGGCGGGACTTGAGACCAGTACGATAGTTCTCATTGCCTCACTGGTGCTCTCTGCCGCCTCGGTTGCTTACTCCATCTACATGTCCCGGAACATGAAAAGCAAAACTTCAGCGGAAGCGGCCGAAACAAACACCCTCACGAATAACTCGTTTACCAGTGCAGAAAACAGGGTCGGACAGGGGCATCCTGTCCCCATACTCCTCGGCGAGATGGAGGTCGGCAGCAACGTAATAAGTCTCGGGATCGACACATCTAATAATTCCGACTGGGAAGAATCAATCAGCTAAGGTGGCGCTATGTCTTCAGGTGGCGGTAAAGCATCAACCCCAAAACTACTCGACGATAACCTCAAATCAAAACAATTCTATCGGGTACTGGATCTGATATCTGAGGGGCCAATCGCGGGCCCGGTGGATCAGGAGCACCTGTCTTCATTCAAGCTTAATAAGACGCCTATCACTGACTCGAACGGTAATGTCAACGTGAACGGCATTAGTGTTGCCTGGCGACCTGGATCGGAAACTCAGGAGCCAATCAACGGCTTCTCTGCAATCGAAGCGACGACCATTGTTAACACTGAGGTCACTTACGATACCCCGCTGGTTAGAACCGTGACAGATCAGGACGTGACCCGCGTTCGTTTTAACATCGGCGTCACCGGGCTCATGGAGCAGGACTCCAAGGGTAACCAGAAAAACACCTCTGTAACGATGGTTATCGAGACCAGAACTGGCTCGTCGGGCTGGGTCATGGAGAAGACGGTGACGATTACAGGGAAAATCTCTGGCGAGTACCTTGAGGCGCACGTCATTGATGCCCCCGACACCAAACCGTTTGATATCCGCGTTCGCCGCATTACGCCTGACAGCAGCAGCGATTTGCTGTCAAACGGGACTGTTTGGAACAGCTACAGCGAGATCACCGACGACAACCTTAGCTATCCGTTCTCTGCTGTTGCCGGCTCAGTCATCGACCGTGACCAGTACACCGACACGCCGAGCCGCACATATCATCTTCGCGGGCTGATCGTTGACGTACCGGATAACTACGAGCCAATTGCCAGAACTTACTCCGGGCTGTGGACGGGGGGCTTCAAAAAGGCATGGACTAACAACCCGGCGTGGCTGTTCCGTGAGCTGGCGAAAAACACCCGATTTGGCCTGGCGAAACGCGCCGGATACATCGATGTTGACGATGGCGCACTCTACATTCTGTCGCAATATTGCGATCAGCTTGTAGATGATGGGTATGGCGGCAAAGAGCCACGCATGACGCTCAACGCCTACATCACAGAGCAGGCGAGTGCGCGAGACATTCTCGACAAGATAGCGAGCATGTTCCGTGGCATTGCGCTGTGGGACGGCCTGCGCCTGTCCGTAATGCTGGACGCTCCACAGGATCCGATTGCGACAATCACGAACGCCAACGTTGTGAATGGCGAGTTCAAACGAAGCTCTGTAAAGCGTTCAGAGAAATACAATGCGGTTGTAGTGTCCTGGACTGACCCCGACAACGGATGGGAGCAGGTGAAAGAGTACGTTTCCGACGATGAGATGATAGCCAAAGGGAACTACAACGAAACCACTCTGGAGGCGTTTGGCTGCACCTCTCGCGGACAGGCATGGCGGGCAGGTAAATGGCTGCTGGAAACAGCAAAGCGTGAAAGCAGCAGACTGTCTTTCCAGATGGCACGCGATGCTATCCACTTCACGCCGGGTGATATCGTTGAGGTCATGGATAATGACTACGCAGGAACTCGCCTCGGGGGGAGAATTGTTTCTCATTCCGGGAGGGTGATAACGGTTGACGCGGTTGATTCCTCGGTAGTAACGGACGGCTCCACTATGTCGATTATGGGGAGGGACGGAAAGTTCTCTCGCTATGAGATTGATGGCGTTAACGGAAACAACGTCACACTCAAAAACGAACCTGAATGGGTGAGGGCGGGAACTGTATTTGCCATTTCAACCGCAAGCGTTGCGATTCGCCTTTTCCGGATACTGAGCGTTGCCGAAACGGAAAACAACTCCGTATACAGCATAACGGCCTCATTGCACGACCCCAACAAACAGGCCATCGTTGACGAGGGTGCAGTGTTTGAAGTTCCCAGCGATACGCTGAACGGCTACCGCGTGCCTAACGTGGAAAACCTGCGAATCCTGAACACAAACACCGAGACCGTCCAGGTTACAGCAACGTGGGAGACGGCAACCACTACTAAAAAGCTGGTGTTTGAGCTGTACATCTACAGTGCTGATGGGAAGCTGGTATCTCAGTACGAAACTGACCAGTTCCGGTATGAGTTTTACGGCCTTGCTGCCGGTAGCTACACGCTCGGCGTTCGTGGGCGCAATGAAAACGGGATGAAAGGCGCCGAAACTCAGGTGAGTCTTATTATAGGCGCGCCAAAGGCTCCTAACTCCGTTCAGTGGATACCTGGCCCACTTCAGGCCACTTTAGTTCCGGTCATGTCTGTTACTGCCACATCTGATACTTCTTTTGAATTTTGGTACGCAGGTGAGACTCCGATTCCATTGTCCGACGACATTGAGAATAAAGCTCAATTCCTTGGCCGTGGCAATCAGTGGACCATCCAAAAACTTAAGTTTGACCATGTTTATTACGTTTATGTTCGAACTCGTAATGCATTTGGCGTTTCAGGATTTGTAGAGGCTTCTGGAAAACCAACGGACGACTTCAGTGATATCACCGATGCAATCCTGGAGGAGATTAAAGAGACTGATACGTTCAAAGACATGATCGAGAACGCGGTAGACAGCAGCGGAAAACTGGCAGAACTGGCTGATGCAATCAAAGAGAACGCAGACGGCCTTGCTGCTGCGGTTGGCTCGAACAAGCAGACCGCTGAAGCAATCATCGGAAACGCGCTGGCTATTGCCGATGTTGTCGTGCGCCAGACAGCCCAACAGGGCGCTAACTCTGCGACCTTCGAACAGCTCCGGGAGGTGATCGCCACTGAGACAGAGGCTCGCGTCACGGATGTTACTCGTCTTGAGGCAAAAACTGAGCAGAACGAGGCGGGAATTACCGAGGTAAGGCAGGCTCTGTCAGATGAAACGCAGGCGAGGGCGACAGCTGTCGACCAGCTTACTGCGAGTACTCAGGTCATTTCTGATAAAGCTGATTCGGCTTCGAGTAAAGCTGACGCTGCATCAGGTAAGGCAGATGCGGCCGAGCAAGTCAGCTCGCAAAATACTGCTGATATCACCACGTTGCGACAGGTTGTCACCGACACGACTTCATCAATGGCATCCCGTCTGGAGGAACTGGGAGCAAGGACAGATACTGCCAGCGGCGGCATTCAGAGTAACTCCATCGCGCTAATAACGAGTACGCTTGCGCAGGTTAATCAGCGGATGACACTCAGCGCGCAGTACGGTGACAGCAAGGCCAGCATCGATCGTATTGATAATGTTATGGCAAGCGACAGGGAGGCAACATCGCGTTCGCTGCTGAGTTTGCAGACTGACGTGAACGGCAACAAGGCAGCAATCAACAACCTGAATCAGACGTTCTCCGATTACCAGCAGGCCACGGCCACGCAGATAAACGGCATCACGGCGACCATCAACGGGCACACTTCAGCGATCAGCACTAACGCTCAGGCGATAGCAAACGTTAGTGGTGACCTGAAGGCGATGTACAGCATCAAGGTTGCCGTGGACGCGAATGGAAAGCAGTATGCCGCCGGAATGGGGATCGGTGTAGAAAACACTCCATCGGGCATGCAGTCGCAGGTGCTATTCCTGGCGGATCGCTTCGCCGTCATGGCGCAGGCGGGGGGAGCGGTTACACTGCCGTTCGTTATCCAGAACGGGCAGGTGTTTATCCGGGAAACCTTCATTCAGGACGGCACCATCGGCAACGCCAAGATTGGCAACTACATCCAGTCCAATAACTATGTCGCTGGCTCAGTCGGATGGAGGCTGGATAAGGGAGGTACGTTTGAGAACTACGGTTCGACAGCTGGTGAGGGAGCCATGAAGCAGACTAATCAAACGATCAGTGTCAAGGATGCCAACAATGTGTTGAGGGTGCAGATCGGGAGAATCACGGGAACATGGTAACGGGAGGTCTCTTACGGGGCCTCTTTTTTTTCAGGAGGACTGGATGGCGGAATATGGTGTTCAGACATGGGACGCCTCAGGCAATGTAAATAACTATGGCGTTAAGCCTGTCAGCGTTTGTGGCTATCTCCAGCTGGCCCAGAACCAGAAAACAGGCTCTTACACCGT
Organism: Enterobacter cloacae complex sp. EB5; assembly: GCF_031432835.1. NCBI lineage: Bacteria > Pseudomonadati > Pseudomonadota > Gammaproteobacteria > Enterobacterales > Enterobacteriaceae > Enterobacter > Enterobacter cloacae complex sp. EB5. The sequence continues at coordinate 4,701,742 of NZ_CP133860.1, read as the reverse complement.
AGCGCTTCCACCGGGTTGCAGGCTGACCTATTTTCAGAGCATGAACGGCGATCAGTTTGGTACGAGTCGGAGGAAGATCACCATTTCAGGGGGAACAGCAACAGTGTCAGCAGTAGGCGATACCGACTACTCAGCAGGGACTGAGCCTGCGGCAGCGGCTTATCTCATTTTCCAGATCGAGAGGGCATAAATGGCGGAGTATGGCGTTTTACTGACGACCACGAGCGGGGAAGTATGGGTGACCGCGAACAGCTCGCCAATCGCTCTTCAGGCGCGAAAGACAGCGGCACTTCAGGGAACATCGGGGTTCAATACCAAAGTGACGCACACATTCCCCGCAGGCCAGCCTGTTGTCGCCTTCGTTCATTGCACGGTTGAGGTCGAAATCACTCAGACGATAAGCGGGAACACCATCACGATTGAATTTCTCAGACCGAATGCAACCGGCACAGCGTACGTTTATTTTTTCTCTATTTTCCCGCAGACAAAGCCAGACTACGGGCTGGCTGTGTGGGATGCATCAGGGACGCTGATTTTAACAAACGAAACGCGCACGCTGAGCGATGTTGTCACCCTCGGTACCGCCGGGGTGGATGCCAGCTCAGGATACAACATCAATACAACTCTGGCGGGGAAGTGGGCCTGCATGCCTGCCATGCTGGGACTAATTACCGGGGTTGTATCGGCTGGCGGTCAACCGCAGCCCTACTCGGCCATATACAAGAGCATGGCAAAGCTTGAGGGAGGCAATACGCGGATATTCGCCAGGCCGCAGACAACCCCAGGCGGCAACCTTCAGAACGTTGCTTATTCGAATCTGAGGAACGTGATTATGGCCATTAACTGCGCCAATTATGATTGATCGTTTTTAGCGATCAATTTTGAATAATTGATCTATCAAATCAATTATATCCCATTGATTCATATTGTTATTGTGTAGTTTCATGAATGCCCTGGGATATAACCACTATGAAAAATATGATTCTTTGCCTGGCGGTAGCGGTATTGCTCTCCGGTTGCGCTGGCGTTATTGAGAAGCAGCAACCCGTATGCACCGGAACAGCCCTGGTCGGCGGACAGGAAAGCAGCGTCCAGATCTACGGAGTCCGTAAACAAAACAATCAGACGCAGTACCGCGCCGGTTATCCCTTTAACTGGTCATGGGTGAGCGCCAACACGTTCACCAGCACCACCTGCCACTAACCCATTCAGTTTTGAACAAACCCCGCTCCGGCGGGGTTTTTTATTGCCTGGAGAAAACATGATTTATACTACTGGCACTATCGCCATCAGCGGAAATACCCTTACAGGTACCGGCACAAACTTCACTGCTGCTGGATCTCTTATTCGTAACGGATGTACCGTTATTGCAATGACCAGCCCTGTGCAGGTATTTCAGATTACCACCATTGGCAGCGCAACAAGTCTCACCGTAACGCCAGCGGCTAACCCAGCAGTTCCCGCCGGAACCCGATTTGCCATTCTTCTGAGTGACAGTCTGAGCGTGGATGGTCTGGCGCAGGATATCGCTGAAACCTTCACGATGTACCAGCGCTACATGAGCGGGTTCGCTGATGTAATGAACGGGACATCTGATGTCACCATCACTATCAATGGCACTGCCGTTACCGTACCGGGTCAAAAATCGCTGGCGAAGAAAGGGGCTAACAGCGACATTACCAGCCTTTCTGGGCTGAAAACAGCTCTCAGCATTGAGCAGGGAGGGACCGGGGCAAAGAATGCCGCTGACGCTCGCACAAACCTCGGTTTAGACAAAACAGTAAATATCGAAGGAAACCAGTCCATTTCAGGAGAGAAAAACTTCACTGGCCCTTTGAAAATTACCGCAGCATATCCGCAAATTACTTTATGGGCGACTGCCCAGCCAAACGGCACTTATGGTCGGGTAGTTACATTCGGTAGTGAGGGTAACAAAACCTTCATTGCTGCACGGCAATGGGAAGGCGGAAATAACACTTGCGTGACCTATCTGCCCACTTTTAAGGACGGTTATTTCACATTCTGGACAACCTCAAATACGACAGTAACTTCTGACGGAACCATTAAGCAGGCTTCTCCCATTGCCAGAATCGTTAAGTCTCAGGGAGAGAACCGGCGTACGGATGTTGAAAATGATGGATTCACCTGGTGCGGCTGCGGTACGGCGAACGCCGAGGCTGAAGGGATCAAAATCTCGCGGCTGGATGTTGGGGTGTATGTTCTTATCGGCTCGGCAGGCCTGGCATCAGAAGGCTGGCAATTGCTGCCGCCTATGGACCCGGGTGGAATGGGAGAACTGGGTGTTGTTGAAGCAGAGCAAACCGAAAGCGGTGGTTTGACGATTCGGCTTTTTAAGCGGAAATACATGCTGAGCGATGAAGGGGAGATCGTCAAAACAAAAGGGGCTCCTATGGATGTTCCGGCCAACAGCTGGATCGACGTACGCCTCGACATGCCTGATGATAGCATTTGGAATACAAGATCTTCTGAAGCTTCTCTGGAACTGACAGAGCAGCCAGCAGTCATTCAGCCTTAAAAATTAATAGGCGAACCCAAATTGATCTGCATTCCATCTGAAAATACTGTATATAAACACAGTAATAAAGGGAGTGCAGATTATGCCCCGAATTTCAGATATTCAGGCCGCCTTTATTGCGGCCATAGAGCTTAACCCAAAGGGCTACCGCTGCCTGAGAACAGACAGCTTTATAGAAAAGTTGCGTGGTTTTAACTGGCACTTCACCCGAGCCGACGCCAATGCATGGATAGAGCACTCAGCCAGGCTTCGCTGACAAGACGACAGACGGTAGCGACAACAGGTACTGGATCCTGCGTAACATGGGGAGAGTTCTCTAATGGGATTTCCTTCACCAGCAACAGACTACATTGAGCGCCGACTAACCCCAGCAATTCTGTGCAATATGGGGGCTGATAGTAGGGTGCTTGAAACGGATGTGGGGTTTGCGGTCATAGAGCCAGCAACGAAAAAGACACCTGGAGATGTGTTGTTAATTTTGTGCGACGGTCACACGCAGTTTGCAAAACTGATGGGTAAGTCACTTATCACGGATGATGGCGAGGCAATAGAGGGAACCGCTCTGGAAGAGGTGGAAGTGTTGGGCAGAGTGACGTTCTTCATCAATCGTGTAAGCGATGACGACGGCTGCCCGGTGATGTGATGGGGCATGGGTGGGGCATAAAGTTACCGCGAAACGACGTTAGTTCATTGCACATGACAAATCGTATCGCGGCAACATAGCAGAAGTTACCGCACATCAATCCAACATCAAGCCACTTCGTTAAAAGACTTAATAGTCTCCAGATGAAGATCGCCTGAAGTACCGGATTTCCGAGGAAAGGGATCAGGGTAATGACGTCATGGCTGCTTAACGAGCTGCCGATCCCCAGCATGATCCCGCAAAAAGAGAGAAGCGCCACGGGCAGCATAAAGGTTTTACCCAGTTGCTGGAAAAACTCCCACAGCGATATTTTTTGTGCTGCTTTCGTCGTCATAAAACGACTCCTTAAATGGTAGAAAGAGATTTAACGACCTCGATGGGGCGAGAAGATAAAACGTTTTATCAAACTTTAGTGCGCACTAAATCACATTCTCAGGCTTTTACTGGTAGTATAAAGATAACGTATTGATAAAACGTTTTAGCGATCTCATTATCAAGGAGTCACGCCACCACATGGCTGTAGCGAAAAAGATCACCATCAACGATGTCGCGCTGGCGGCGGGGGTTTCCGTCAGCACCGTTTCGCTGGTATTAAGCGGGAAGGGACGCATCTCTCCTGCAACGGGTCAGCGCGTCAACGAGGCCGTTGAGCAGCTGGGCTTTGTGCGTAATCGCCAGGCGTCGGCGCTGCGCGGTGGGCAAAGCGGGGTGATAGGGCTGATCGTTCGCGACCTTACGTCGCCGTTTTATGCGGAACTGACCGCCGGGCTTACCGAGGCGCTTGAGGCTCAGGGGCGAATGGTTTTCCTGCTCCACGGTGGGCGCGAACCGGAGCAGCTGCTCTCCAGGCTGGATATGCTGCTGACGCAAGGGGTGGATGGGGTGATCGTAGCTGGCGCGTCCGGCGTGGGCAGTGAATTGTGTGAGCGCGCGGCGCAGAAAGGCGTACCGCTGGTGTTTGCGTCGCGCGCCAGCTATCTCGACGAAGCCGATACCCTTCGGCCAGATAACATGCAGGCCGCGCAAATGCTGACCGAGCATCTTATTCATCGCGGCCATCAGCGCATCGCCTGGCTCGGCGGTAAAAGCTCGTCCCTGACGCGTGCCGAGCGGGTGGGCGGTTACTGCTCCACGCTCATCAAATATGGCCTGCCGTTTCACAGCGAATGGGTGGTGGAGTGTGAATCCAGTCAGAAAAAAGCCGCAGAAGCCATCGGCACGTTGCTCCGCAACAGCCCGACGATCAGCGCGGTGATTTGCTATAACGATGTTATTGCGATGGGGGCGTGGTTCGGTTTGATCCGCGCCGGACGCCAGAGCGGTGAGGGCGGGGTAGAAACGTTCTTCGGCCATCAGGTGGCGCTGGGGGCGTTTGCGGATGTCGGTGAAAATGCGTTAGACGATCTCCCCATCGTCTGGGCGACGACGCCGGCTCGTGAAATGGGGTATACCCTGGCAGACAGGATCATGCAGCGCATTGAAAATACGGATGTGCAGGCCGGGCATCAGATTGTGGCTGCGCGGTTAGTGACGGTGAAGTAAACGCTTTGCTTGCACGGGTCTACAACGGCTCAGGATCGTAGGCCGGGTAAGGCGCAGCCGCCACCCGGCAATAAAAAACCCCTCATGCGAGGGGTTTTTCGTTTACTGCTGCGGTACTGCTGGCGGCGCTGCCGGTTCAGCCGGTTCCGGCATCCCCAGCGTCGGCATACCAAACATGCCGACAAACTCTTCCAGCGGCATTTTGTCGCCGTTGAGCGTCACCTGACCATTAGCATATTGCAGGCTGGTGGAAATGGTGTTGTCTTCCACCTTCGTGATGCGGAACATCTGGCCCATCGCCGCCAGGCCTTTCACCTGTTGGTTTGCCAGTTTACCTGCATCTTCTTCACCATACCCTTCAAGTTTCGCAATCTGCGTCATGAACTCGGTTGCCATATCCATCGGGATGGTCAGCTTGCTGTCGAGCGATTTCACGCTGCGGTCAACTTCCTGCGCCAGGGTCTGCGGTTCGCCGGTCGCGGCGGCCGGATCCTTCAGGAACAGCGACAGGTTGAAGTTGGTTTCGCCTTTGCCGTTTTTCCAGCTCAGTGGCGCAACGGTAATCACCGGCTCGCCCTTCAGCAGGATCGGCAGGTTATTAAACAGCACCGTCATCGCCTGCTGCTGGTACGCCTGTGGGTTCTGTTGCAGGGCGGCATCGGTCAGCAGAGCCTGGCTCTCTTTGCTGTATTTCTGACTGAATTCGTGCCACGCCTGGCCGTCAATGTTGCCGATTTTCAGCGACAGCTTACCGGTACCCAGATCCTGATTCTGTACTTTCAGGCTTTTCAGGCTGTAATCCAGCTGGGTATTGATGCTTTTACCGTCTTTGGACACGTCCGACTTGCCGTCCAGATCCATGCCTTCCAGCACCGCCATCTCTTTGCCTTCGATCGCAATGGCAATCTTATCGAGGCTCAGTTTCTGGTCGCCGATACGCTCATCAAAATCGGTCATACGGCTATTGCCGCTAGCTTTCAGATTGTTGAAGGTAAGCTGCACCTTCTGGTTATATTCATTGACTGAATTCACCAGGCCGCTGGCGGCATCGCCGGTCAGGGAGACATTCTTGCCGTCGCGATCGGCATCAAGCTGGAAATTACCGCCGCTGAAAGCGACTTTATCGGTGCCTTGTTCGTAATTCAGGGCTTTCAGGTCGATGTCGGAATGCGTATCACCGGCATAGCTGATGCGGGTATTGATCTCAAACGGCGACTCATTTTTCGCCATATCGAAGATCGGCTTCGTCACCTCGTTATTCACCAGTACGGTCCTGGCGGATGCCATAGAGGGGATCAGGTTAAACTTTTTCAACTGCGCCAGCGGGAACGGACCGTGGCTGACCACTTCATCCAGTACCACGCTCTGGCCCGGTTTCAGCCAGGCGTTCTGATTACCCGCAACCGGCTTCACCACCACCTGCATATGGCTGGTAAACACGCCACGCTGGTAGTTCTGGTAGCTCAACTCCAGACCTGCTTCAGGCGCGCTGCGCTTAATCTCGCTGTTTGCCTGCGCCATCATCTCTGCCAGACGGCTTTCCAGCTGTTTCCCGGTATACCAGGAAGCACCCGTCCAGATCACGCCTAAAGCAACAATCACTCCTACCGCTACGACCGATTTTTTCATTGCGATTATCCCTAAAATGAAACCAGGCGGTTAAAACCGCCTGGTGTTACAACGCCTGTTACTAGCTTAGCAAGAGTTGTTAAAAAATTCAGTAAGTCCCTAAAGCTTATTAAAAACACGCGCCAGGCGACCGGTGCCGCTCACCCGGACAGGCGACTCGTTTGCCGCGACAAAGGCGGATTCACCCGGTTTAAGCACCAGACGCTCGCTATCTTTGTGCAACGTCGCTTCGCCTTCCACACAGAACAGGATCGCGGCGCTCTCCTGTGCAATGGCGGTTTCGTCTGCGCTGAGGTCGTGCAGCGAGAAGGCAAAATCGTCAACCGGAATCGGGAAGTCCAGCTCTGCGCCGTTTTTCACCGGCTGCGTAAGCAGCTCCGCAGGAGGTTTTGCCACGAACTTCACGTTGGCAACCAGCTCAGGGATGTCGATGTATTTTGGCGTCAGGCCCGCGCGCAGTACGTTATCGGAGTTAGCCATCACCTCCAGCGCCACGCCGTTCAGGTAGGCGTGCGGTGTTTCAGCGAACAGGAACATCGCTTCGCCCGGGTTGAGCTTCACCACGTTCAGCAGCAGCGGAGAGAAGAGACCGCTGTCGTCCGGATAAAACGCGGAAATTAAGCGAATGGTGTCCCATGGCTCACCCTGCTGGCTGTTCAGCGCGGCTTTCAGCACCGCCAGCGCGTGGGATTTTTCCTCGCCCTGCATATTCAGCAGGCTGGCAAACAGTTCGCTCAAGGCCTCTGCGTTCGGGTTTTCCAGGAAGTGGGCGATCGCGTTGTGAGCCCCGGCGACCGGTTGCAGCAGGGAGATGATCTCGGAAAACTCGCGGAAGGCATTCATCGCCAGGAAAGGGGTAAGGGCGAAAACCAGTTCCGGCTTGTGGTTAGGATCTTTGTAGTTACGCTCTGCGGCGTCTAACGGAATACCGGCGGCATTTTCTTTGGCAAAGCCCAGCTCAGAGGCTTTTTTGTTCGGGTGAACCTGAATGGAGAGCGGCTGGTCGGCGCACAATACCTTGAACAGAAACGGCAGCTCACCAAAACGATTCGCCACTTTGTCGCCGAGCAGTGCGGCTTTGTCGGCGTCGATGACGTCACGCAGGCTACGAACCTGGCCGCTGGCATCTTCAATTTTTGAGCTGCTCTTCGGGTGCGCGCCCATCCACAGCTCTGCCATCGGCAGGTTGTCCGGGTTGGCGATACCGTAGAGATCCGTTAACGCAGTTTTACTTCCCCAGGCGTAGTTTTGCACTGAGTTGATGAGTTTTTGCATTATCAAGCCCTGATTCATATGTGGAATTAACTCCGCGTATTAAAGCAATAAACCGAATGGAAGTAACCTGCGGATGTAAAAAGTCGTACTAGTCTCAGTTTTTGTTAAAAAATTGTGTAGGATAAGCTGACTCGCTTTTAAGCCGGGCAGCGGAACATCTGCCCTGAATAAACAGACCGAAGCAGTAAGTGAGAGAACAATGTCGAATAAACCCTTCCATTATCAGGATCCTTTCCCCCTCAGTCAGGATCAGACCGAGTATTACCTGTTAACCCGCGATTACGTTTCTGTCTCTGAGTTTGAAGGGCAGGAGATCCTCAAAGTTGACCCGCAGGCGCTGACGCTGCTGGCGCAGCAAGCCTTCCACGATGCTTCCTTTATGCTCCGTCCGGCGCATCAGCAGCAGGTTGCCGATATTCTGAGCGACCCGGAAGCCAGCGAGAACGACAAATACGTCGCGCTGCAATTCCTGCGTAACTCTGATATCGCGGCGAAAGGTATTCTGCCGACCTGCCAGGACACCGGCACGGCGATTATCACCGGTAAAAAAGGCCAGCGCGTCTGGACCGGCGGCGGTGACGAAGCGGCGCTGGCGCGCGGCGTTTACAACACCTACACCGAAGACAACCTGCGCTATTCGCAAAACGCGGCGCTGGATATGTATAAAGAAGTGAACACCGGCACCAACCTGCCTGCGCAGATTGACCTCTACAGCGTCGACGGTGACGAGTACAAATTCCTCTGCATCGCCAAAGGCGGCGGTTCAGCCAACAAAACCTATCTTTACCAGGAAACCAAAGCGCTGCTTACCCCGGGCAAGCTGAAGAATTATCTGGTCGAGAAGATGCGTACCCTCGGCACCGCGGCCTGCCCGCCGTACCATATCGCGTTTGTGATTGGCGGTACGTCTGCTGAAAGCACGCTGAAAACCGTTAAGCTGGCCTCAACCAAATACTACGATGGGCTGCCAACGGAAGGTAACGAACACGGTCAGGCGTTCCGCGACGTGCAGCTTGAGCAGGAGCTGCTGGAAGAAGCGCGTAACCTGGGCCTCGGCGCGCAGTTTGGCGGCAAATACTTCGCTCACGACGTGCGCGTGATCCGTCTTCCGCGTCACGGTGCTTCCTGTCCGGTGGGGATGGGCGTTTCCTGTTCAGCGGACCGTAACATTAAAGCGAAGATCAACCGCGACGGCATCTGGATCGAGAAGCTGGAGAACAACCCGGGCAAATACATCCCTGAAGAACTGCGTAAAGCGGGCGAGGGGGAAGCGGTTCGCGTGGACCTGAACCGTCCGATGAAAGAGATCCTCGCGCAGCTTTCGCAGTATCCGGTTTCAACGCGCCTTTCCCTGAACGGGACGATTATCGTGGGCCGCGACATCGCCCATGCGAAGCTAAAAGAGCGCCTGGACAACGGCGAAGGGCTGCCGCAGTACATTAAAGATCACCCGATCTACTACGCAGGTCCGGCAAAAACGCCTGATGGATATGCTTCCGGCTCGTTAGGCCCAACCACAGCGGGCCGTATGGACTCCTACGTCGACCAGTTGCAGGCCAACGGCGGCAGCATGATCATGCTGGCGAAAGGCAACCGCAGCCAGCAGGTGACGGACGCGTGCCACAAGCACGGCGGCTTCTACCTCGGCAGCATAGGCGGCCCGGCAGCGGTGCTGGCGCAGGGCAGTATCAAGAGCCTGGAGTGCGTGGAGTACCCGGAACTGGGTATGGAAGCGATCTGGAAAATTGAAGTGGAAGACTTCCCGGCGTTCATCCTCGTGGATGACAAAGGTAACGACTTCTTCAAACAGATCCAGTCTTCCCAGTGTTCGGCGTGTGTGAAGTAAGTCTGTAAATTGCCGGGTGGCGCTGACGCTTACCCGGCCTGCATTCGCGTAGGTCGGGTAAGGCGCAGCCGCCACCCGACATCAAAAAGAGCGCACAAAGCGCCATAACGTTTCTCAGAAGTCATCAATACTTATCTCTTAAGCATGTGAGCAATCCCATCTTTGTTATCAAGGAGTAAGTAATGACAATGCATCGCCGCGAGAAAGACTCCATGGGCGCCATCGACGTCCCGGCCGACAAGCTATGGGGCGCACAAACCCAGCGTTCGCTTGAGCATTTCCGCATTTCGACAGAGAAAATGCCCGTCTCGCTGATCCAGGCGCTGGCGTTGACCAAACGCGCTGCCGCCAAAGTCAATCAGGATCTGGGCCTGCTGGATGCCGATAAAGCCACCGCCATCATCAATGCCGCCGACGAAGTGCTGGCGGGCAAACATCCCGACGAATTCCCCCTTGCCATCTGGCAGACCGGCTCAGGCACCCAGAGCAACATGAACATGAACGAGGTGCTGGCGAACCGCGCAAGCGAGCTGCTTGGCGGCGTGCGCGGCATGGAGCGCAAGGTCCACCCGAACGATGACGTGAACAAAAGCCAGAGTTCCAACGACGTGTTCCCGACGGCCATGCATGTGGCGGCCGTCATCGCTATCCGCGAGCAGCTTATCCCGCAGCTCAACGTGCTTAAATCTACGCTTAACGAGAAAGCGCAGGCCTTCCGCGACATCGTTAAAATTGGTCGTACGCACCTTCAGGACGCCACGCCGCTGACGCTCGGCCAGGAGATCTCCGGCTGGGTGGCAATGCTGGAGCACAACCTTAAGCATATCGACAATAGCCTCCCGCATCTGGCGGAGCTGGCGCTCGGCGGGACGGCGGTGGGCACTGGCTTAAACACCCATCCCGAGTACGCGGTGCGTGTGGCCGAAGAGCTGGCGAAGATCACCGGGCAACCGTTTGTTACCGCTCCGAATAAATTCGAAGCGCTGGCGACCTGTGATGCCCTGGTGCATACCCATGGCGCGCTGAAAGGGCTGGCGGCCTCGCTGATGAAAATTGCCAACGATGTGCGCTGGCTGGCCTCCGGCCCGCGCTGCGGCATCGGCGAAATCAGCATTCCGGAAAACGAGCCGGGCAGCTCCATTATGCCGGGTAAAGTGAACCCGACTCAGTGCGAAGCCATGACCATGCTGTGCTGTCAGGTGATGGGTAATGACGTGGCGGTTAACATGGGCGGCGCGTCGGGTAACTTCGAGCTTAACGTTTATCGCCCGATGGTGATCCATAACGTACTGCAATCGATTCGTCTGCTGGCCGATGGCATGGAGAGCTTTAACGAGCATTGCGCGGTGGGCATTGAGCCTAATCGCGAGCGAATCAGCCAGCTGCTGAATGAGTCTCTGATGCTGGTAACGGCGCTGAACACCCATATTGGTTATGACAAAGCGGCCGAAATCGCTAAAAAAGCGCACAAAGAGGGGCTTACCCTGAAAGCCTCTGCGCTGGCGCTGGGCTACCTGACGGACGCCGAGTTTGATGCCTGGGTCCGCCCGGAAGCGATGGTGGGCAGCCTCAGATAATCACTGCGCCACATACAGGTGCAGCCGCGGAATAATCAGCTGTAGCGGCTGCGCCTGGGGTTTATAGCGATGCTGAACGTTTTCAGCATCGTAGTTCAGCAGTTCCCCGATATCCGGCACCACCGCACCCTGATCGGCATCGTAGAGCGCAATCAGCGGCGTCGGGCAGGCGTATTGCACCTGCTTTTGTTGTCCGGCGTACCAGACGCGAGCGATAGGCTGCACCTTCACCGGACGCTTTATTTTAAGACGGGTATCAGCCGGCAGGGAGGCAATGCTGTGGTACTCCTGCTCCAGCCGTTCAATCCACTGTTCCCGCGACCACGGGGCGACCGTTCGCGGCGATTTCAGGCTTTTCTCCAGCTGAGCCAGGATCTCATCGCGCGTGAAATTTTTAATGATGTGCTTGTTGGCCCAGCCGAAGCGCAGCGTGGCGGGATGGCGCAGTACCGTCAGCGTGCGGTAAGCATTCAGGGTGATCAGCCCCGGAAGCTGGCGATGCACCCATTCAAAACGGGCAGCCGGCGCCAGCCCGGACTCAACGGTTACAATCTTCTCGAAGGCGGCTTTCAGCGTATTGATATGCGTAATCTGCGTCTCAATTCCTTCACGCGTTGCGGCATCCGTTTGCAGACAGATGACGCCGGGCAGGCGAACGGCAGCCTTACTGCTACGATTTTCGGACTGCTGCTGGATGAAAAGGCGACGATAGTGCTGCAATGTCAGTTCCAGCGCCGCCTTGCCAATATGCTGCGTCACCTCAATGGTGTTCAGCGGGTCGTGTTCCGCGCCTTTCGCCACCTCGGGCAGGGAAAAGACGCGGGCGGCCAGCAGGCGGCAGTCATGAAGTTGCCCCGTCAGGGTCAGTAACGCCTGCTCTATTTCCCGAAATGTGGTGTTAAGCCTTCCAATGAGATCGTAAGTTGCCATGGTAGCCCTTAATTAGTTACAACATACTACTGATATAGCACAACACGCCGGGTCAGGCCAGCGTGCGGTTTAGGTCAGGCAGGTACGGGAAGGGGAATGTTGTGATAGATCGGCCAGCTAAAGACGAAACGGGCCCCACCCAGCTCGCTCGCTTCGCAGCGAACCGAACCGCCCATCGCCTGGGCAATAGAACGGACAATAGCCAGCCCCAGACCACAGCCGCCGGTAGCCCGATCGCGGCTGGGATCGAGGCGCACAAACGGCTCGAAAACTTTTTCACGCTCCGCCGGCTCAATGCCGGGGCCATCGTCTTCCACACACAGAATGGCCTGACTTCCCTGCAAATCTAAACCTATGCGCAGCGTCGTTTCGCTGTAACGCATGGCGTTGTTCATCAGATTATCCAGCACGCGCTCCATCAGGCGCATGTCCAGTGCGCCGTACGCGCCGGGGGTAATGGCTGTCAGCAGTTTTCGCTGAGGGTTAACGCTCTGCACATCGTTAATATGCGTCTGTAGCCAGACGGGGAGATCCGGTGTACTGAGGTGCAACTCCGTCTGAGGCCGATCGAGGCGGGCATAGGTCAGCAGCTCTTCAATCAGCGCTTCAAGCTGGCCAATATCCCGATTGAGCGCCTGCGATTCCGCCCCGGAGAGGTTCTCGCTCATCTCCAGGCGATAACGCAGGCGTACCAGCGGAGTGCGCAGTTCATGCGCAATGCCGTCGATCAGCTGCTTCTTGCTGGCAATCAGGGCGTTGATATTATCGGCCATCTGGTTGAAGGCAATACCGAGCCGGTCAAAACTGGAACCGCTGTCGAAATGGATGCGTTCAGTTAAATGACCCTCCCCAAAACGCTGTGCGGCGGATTCCAGTTTCAGCATGTCCTGCCAGTGCGGTCGCATCCAGATGAACACAGGGAAAGCGAGCGAGATGGCAATAAAGCCCAGCAGGGCAAGATCCAGTAGGCGCATCTGGTGCAGGTAATAGAGATAGGGCACCGGCCCGACGGCCAGGACATAGTGGCTGCGTGGAATACGCTGAATGAAGGTATATTTCTCGTCCAGTGCGACGATGTCTCCGTCGCGCAGACGCTGCATCGCAGGCGGCGCTAAGTCAAAATCCTTCATGGGTTCGATACGCAGATCAAACGACAGATTCAGATCCAGCTCTTTTAACGTGCGCGCCCAGTCATGGGGAGGAATTTCGCGCAGCTCGCTACGCATCAGGTAGAGCGAGCTTTTCATCAGATCGTCCAGGGATTGCCTGCCCGCGCGCTCTGCGGTGAATTTATAGACCAGCCCGACCAGCATAGTCATTACCAGAAAGCAGACAAACAGCAGGAGATAAAACTGCACAAACAGCTTTTTCATTGGATAGCACCGCTAAATCAATCAATTAAGAACCTGGCTTTACTTCGTCAGCCCTGCGTGGACAACCATATCACCACAGGAGCGAAGAAGGTTGATGATACACTTTCTTCGAAAACAGAGGGAGCAAAGTGAATAGCACGATTATGCGGAATAGTTACATTTAAAGAGCAATGTTGTAAAAAAGCCTGCATTAAGCAGGCAATAATAATGATGGAGAGTATTTTTTATCATTCTGAGTGAAATAAATGCTGTGTTATAAACCGGACGCGTGTCCAAAAATATTATAAATATTGTTTGGCAACATCAGATATGTCCTGAGAGGTAAGTTCTCTGTCTGAAGCAACATAGAGAGAATCATGATCGCCGGTCAACGAAGGAAAGCTTGCAGTCATGATCTGAAGATTAATTTCTTCGCCATTCGGATAAGTCTGGCGTACAGACGTTATGCCCTTAAGCACGATAATGACTTTGCTGGGATTGGCATTAAAAAAAACGATCACCTTTTTCATATATCACTCTGCATCTCTTTGTGATTGGGCAAGGTATGAATGTTCCAGAAGTGAGACTACCTTCCATTTTTTGCGCGCTTTGGGAAATAAAAGCAAGCAATATCCTGCCTTAACGTGTATGGTGGCACTCCTTTTCATTCAGGAGCAGCCTATGTCGGGACGTAAAAACTCGCAACTCCGTCGCAATTATTTAGTCAAATGTTCATGTCCAAACTGCGCTAAAGAGTCAGAGCACAGTTTCACTCGCATACAAAAGGGGGCCCAACTTGTCTGTCCCTACTGTAGCGCTTTGTTTAAATCCTCTCAGCGTCTCTGAAGAAATACGCATACAATAAGTGGAAGAGATGATGCTTTTGAGATCGCCTGACCTCATTAACAAGGCCCGGTCTGGTCAGGGAAAACTATCATCGTTATCGCGGGTCCTTGTTAATATAATTTATCGCAAAGCGTTACATTCGCAACAGCAGGGCCTTTATCACCGCTTACGATGATAAATTCGACTTTCTGACCTTCAAAAAGTGTTTTGAAGTTCTCTCCCTGAAGGGCAGAGAAATGCACGAAAACATCTTTGCTGCCATCTACAGGGGAGATAAAACCAAAGCCTTTATCTTCCTTAAACCACTTAACCAGACCTAAAATTTTTGATGACATAAAGACCCCATTTGAACATTTTCGAAGTGATAGAAAAGCTAATAAACATATAATGCTAAGGTATGGACTCAAAAGGAGGGGATATCAGCGATAGCGCCTGGTTATGAGAATTGTCATGCAAGGTGTCAAACTATTATTGGATCGGACTAACGAGACCATTAATGCACGGGCAGGGTTAATTAGCAATTTTTATTTTGGCCTTCCGGATGGCTTTCTTAAAAGTGCACGATAAAAATTAATTTAGTACACGAAGCCAGAGTTGCCAGGCGTGACTACAGCCCAAATGTCCCTACAGGAGCATTTGGGCTGTAGTCACGGAGATTTATCCGGACAAAGGCAGCGCAGCAGAAATATTAATTATCATGAACTCAATATTTCCGATTTTCGCTAATGTCTGGATTTACCTGTGCTGACAATCAGTGGGTTGGTGGCAAACCCATGCGGGCATTTCCGCGCGTTGCAATGCACCGCGTATGTGCATATCTCCTCTTGCTGGTTTCGATTGTATGGGCAGGCCATCTTGTTTTTAATTTCACTCCACAACATTTCGTTGTAAGGGGATATGTTGTATATCGATATAGGCTTGAAAACACCATTAATGAAGACGCCATTTTTTGTCGGATATATCCTGTCGCCGGGGTACAAATAGACATCGCTTTCATACCAAATGATGAGTTTCAAGAACTTGAGTCCCAAGATGCTTGAATAAACGATTCCCGTGTTAGGACAAATTACCGAGCTAATGACTCTCCATGACATTGCTATACCTCTTTCATTAAATAATTGAGAGAGTATAAGGTTTAGCATGAGAATTAGATTTCTGCAAACGCGTAACCCATTGAAAAAGATCGATATTATTTATATGGTTGCCATTATCCCCTTTGTTTTCATAAGGATAAGATAATGATTAAGTCAATTGTAAAGATTATTTTTAGCTCATTGTGCATTTAAGTGACGGATTTTTGATCGATGATAGTGCCCGATCTGCTGAATATATATTGTACTATAGCAATCAAATACATTAGGACTACTTTTGTTTAGGCGAAAAATGCCCATCAAAATAGAACTGGAGAGAGGAAGCAGACCAGGGGATATTTCATAACTGACGATGCATATAATCGATAACTTTCGACGAATACCGATAACAATTCCGATGCATCGTGAGTTATTTTTCGAATATTCCTGTTTGCACCTTTTTCAGGTTTCCCAGGCGTGCGGTGCAAACAGATAGCCCTTATTGCGTACGGTTTTAATGCGGTAAGGTTCCGTGGCGTTATCCAGTAGTTTTTTACGCAGTCGTGAAATCGCCACATCAACGCTACGATCCATTCCGTCGTAACTTACGCCGCGCAGATTTTTCAGTAATGCATCCCGGTCCATAATTTGCCCGGCATGGGTTGCCAGCTCCCACAGCAGGTCAAAATCTGCGGTTGAGAGCGCAATCAGCTCCCCGGAAAGCATAACCTGTCGGTTGACCGGGTCGATAGAAAGCGTGCCGAAACGCATCGCTTTATGCGGCGTTAAAGAGGGGGCAGGCGCTTCACGCTCAGCGCTGGCACGCTGACGCAGATGCAGGCGCAAACGGGCGAGCAGAACCGCCGGCGGCGTGGTTTTCAGGATGTAGTCATTCGCTCCCATCTCAAGCGACAGAATATGGTTCATATCGCTGTCGAGAGAGGTCAGCAGCACGATCGGGCCGTCCCACTTCGCGCGCAGATCCCGGCAGAGCGTCATACCATCTTTCCCGGGCAGCATGATGTCCAGCAACACCAGGTCCGGATTTTCGCGGGTGACGACGTCTTCAGCGCGATCGCCACGAGGCTCGACAACCACTTCCATATCATGTTTACCCAGATAAGCGGCGATCAATTGTCCCACTTCGGGTTCATCTTCAACATAAACAATCTTATTCATACAACGTCTGTCATCGCGAAAAACGTCAACATACACCGCACAACCTTAACCTTCCATTAATCTTTCAAAATTAGCCGGAGTTCCGTTATCCTGCACGGGAATGTTATTTGATTGTTAAGGGAAAAGAATGGGGCTGGTGATAAAAGCCGCGCTGGGGGCGCTGGTCGTGATGCTGATTGGGGTGCTGGCTAAAACGAAGAACTACTACATTGCCGGGCTGATCCCGCTGTTTCCCACCTTTGCGTTAATCGCGCACTATATTGTGGCCTCTGAGCGGGGTATTGAGGCGCTGCGCGCCACCATTGTGTTCGGGATGTGGTCGATCATCCCGTATTTTATCTACCTGCTGTCGCTGTGGTACTTCACCGGTTTTCTGCGTCTGCCCCTGGCGCTGGGCGGGGCGGTGGTCTGCTGGAGCCTCAGCGCCTGGGTGCTCATCTTCTTCTGGAGCCGCTTTCACTAGCGCAGCGGGCGGCCACCGTCCACGGCAAACGTTCGGCCCGTGACGTAACAGCTGGTCAGCAGATAATCGACCAGGTCGATCACCTCTTTCTCGCCAGGCGCAATTTTCATCAACGACTTGTTGAGCGCCTGCTGACGATACTCGGCATCATCGCCTTCGTTAAATAAAATCATCGCCGGAGCGATCGCGTTGACCTTTACCTCGGGCGCCAGCTTGCGCGCGAACGAGCGGGTCATATTATCCAGCGCGGCTTTGCTGGCGGCGTAGGCGATGTGTTTGTCGCTTCCTCGCTCCACCACGTAATCGGTGAAATGGATAATGTCGCCTGCGGCATGGCCGTGTCCGCGCAGCAGATCCTGTAGGGCATGGTTGAGCAGATAAGGCGCATTAACGTGGATCTGCATCATGCAGGCGAGCGTTTCGCTGAGCGAATGTCCTGCTTTTTCGGGAAGCCAGGTACTGGCGTTATGAATAACCGCCCGCAGCCCGTGGGTGGTCGATTTCACTTTGTCCGCGAAGGCGAGAATACCTTCATCCGTGGAGAAATCCGCCTGAATGCAGACTGCTCCGGCATTTCGTAGCCCTTCAATGGAGGGATATTCCGTGCGGTAACTGACGATAACCGGATGGTGAAGGTTGAGAAAGTGATGGGCGAGGGCGAGGCCGATGCGACGGCCTGCGCCAGTGATCAATATTGGGCGTTGCTGCGTGTGTCCCATCGTAATCTCCTTTTCAGTTCAACAATGGGACAGGCGACGCTATCCCATTAACATCCACGTTGCCGGTACGGCAGCGACTAACAGCAAACCTATCAACGCCATTTCGCGGCGCTTAAGGGCATTATCAAGCTGATGCGTACGGCGAGCGTAGATAAACACCAGCAGGCCAGGGGCGTAGAGCACCACGGACAGCAGCAGATGCATCGGGCCGGAAGCATACAACAACCATAGACCGTAAATACAGGCGCCGACGCCTACCGCATAGTGTGCAGGGCGGGTCGCAATTTTTAACAGATATGCGCCCACTAAGAAATAGGGTACCAGAATCATCTCGGAGGCGATGGTCAGCAGCGTGTTATAGTCCGATCCTGTGAGCCAGATCAGCACCAGACAGACCTGCACGCTGATGTTGGTGAGCCACAGAGAGGCCGATGGCGCACTGTTTTTGTTCTGACGGGCAAACAGGCGCGGGAACGCTTTATGCGTGGCGGCCAGGAACGGGACTTCCGCTGCCATAATGGTCCAGCTCAGATAGGCGCCGCAAACGGAGACAATCAGACCCGCCGCGATAATCACATCCCCCCAGGGACCCAACATTTTCACCATCAGCCCGGCCATGGACGGGTTACGCATTTCCGCCAGTTCAGGGCGGGCCACCACCCCGAGCGACAGCAGCGTCACCAGCAGATAAACGCCCAGCGCCGCCAGTACGGCCAGCAGCGTGGCGCGTCCCACGTCGCGCTTGTTACGCGCGCGGGCAGAGACCACGACGGCACCTTCAACGCCGATGAACACCCACAGGGTGATCAGCATGGTATTTTTCACCTGTTCCCAGACGGGAACGCCCAGCGCAATGCCGCTGAAATCGAGCGTAAAGACATCGAGACGGAAGGCGAGGAAGGCCAGCACGACGAACAGGCCAAGCGGCACCAGCTTGGCCAGCGTCGCCACCAGGTTAATGCTGGCCGCGGTCTGGACGCCGCGCAAAATCAGCCAGTGAACAATCCACAGCAGCACCGAGGCGCCGACGATGGACTGCCAGGTATTGCCGTCGCCAAACAGGCGCAGTTCGGGCGTATCGGTAAAGAAGCTGAGCGCCGAGAAGACGATAACCAGATAGGAGACGTTGGCGATCACCGCGCACAGCCAGTAACCCCAGGCGGAGCAGAAGCCGATCAGCTCGCCGAAACCTTCCCGGGCGTAAGTGAATATTCCGCCGTCCAGATCCGGTCGGATACGGGTCAGCAGCAGCATGGCGAATGCCAGCAGCAAAATCCCGACACCGGTAATGCCCCAGCCAATCAGTAATGCGGCCGGGCTGGCGACGGCCGCCATGTTCTGCGGCAAACTGAATACGCCCGCGCCCAGCATTGAGCTCAATACAAGTGCAGTTAAAGCACTCAGGCCAAGTTTCTTTTCCATTGGCTTCCTGTTATGAAAAGTCCAAATCCAGAATAATTATTTCGCTAAGGCGCATAAAAATGGTGGATCACGCTAAGGCGCGGGATTTTACGGAGTGTGAAGGATGCATGCAATGACGTGTGGCAGAAATCAGAAAAAAAGTAACAAAAAAGGCGGCACTACGCCGCCTTTATGAAACCGTTTTGTTACTTGTACAGATCGGCGCTGATGGTCAGGTTGTTACCACGTTCCTGCCACTGGCGGGTGATGTGGTAATACTTCGCGCCTTTCTTCGCAGCACGCTTCGCCACCTGATAGGAGATTTCCGTCATGTTGCCATAGTTGCCCGTAAACTTGATGCTGTCGAACGGCACCATCTGCGCGGCAGTGGCTTTGTTCAGCTCTTCAATTTTCGTGCCGTCTGGTAACGTAACGGTATAACGACCGCCTTTGGTGGATTGGGTTTCAAAGAAACGACCCACTTCAGCGCTTGGTGCCGCAGACGTTGCTACGCCCGGAATTTCCACTTTCTTCGCTTCTTCACCGCCTTTCGCTAACGCGGCACGACCCGCATCTGAATCCGCTGGAATGGCATCCGGGCTTTGCACGACGCGTTTTTTCGCATCTTGCTTATAGATGAAGGCGGTGATGCGCTGGTTTCCGCCCTGGTTGGCATCAACCTGACGCACGATATAGAACGCGTAAGCGCCTTTTTCTCTCGCGGCTTTGGTGATGGCATCGTTAACTTCAGGCTGGCTGCGGTAGAAGCCCTGAACGGTCACGGTGTCATACGGTTCCAGCTGAACAGCCTGATCTTTCGGCAGTTCAACAATGCCGTTAATCACGCGGTTTTTCTGTTCATCTGCTTTTGGGGCATTCTCTTTGTACAGCGCAATCGTCACGCGCTGGTTGCCGCTGTTGCCCTGATCGGACTGGTCAACAACGTAAAACGAGGCAGCGCCGTTTTTATCGGCGGCTTTTGATGCAGCGGCGACGGCATCGCCAATTGAGTTATAGCGACCCACAATGACCGTATGGTCAAAAGGTTTTAACGCTGCCGCTTGCTCCGGCGTCAACTCTGTCGCGGCATTCGCAGACAGGGCGGTCGCGGAAAGAAGTGCGGACGCCAGGAGTGTGTTCTTAAGCTTCATAAAAATAATCCTTCGCCTTGCGCAAACCATGTACTGGTGTTGTTGTTAATTTGAGACGGTCCCGATTATGGCATTTAACACCCGTCGCTGTCTGCGGCATTTTTCACAGCCTGTGCTCACCAAAGGACCTGATTCGATAACATTTTGTGATATGTGGAAAAAACAGGCGTTTCACAAGCAAAACTGATTAAGCATATGACTTTTACAAGTTAATTTAATGTTAATGAGTTGTTCTTTTATGGCGCTATATCATGTTTTTACCGCTTCGCTTGCGCGATTTATCGGTCCTGAAGGCGAATTTAAGGTAAATATCTCTGTCAGTGACCCCGATCGCTTATTTTTCACAGATAAAGTAAGAAATAGTGTTTTCTGGCGGTAGATCACGGGCGCTATTTTCAGTAGGTTATAGAAAGTTTGTTACTGTTTTATTTTCCGGGGTTAATCATTCTCCGTCGTTATCTCGATGGTGAAAATTGATACAAACCGCGGGCAATTATCGACAAACCATCATCAAAAACCGATGGAAGGGAAAACTATGCGTATTGGGGTACCAAAAGAACGGTTAGCCAATGAAACCCGCGTAGCGGCAACACCAAAAACGGTGGAGCAACTGCTTAAACTGGGTTTTACCGTCGCGATTGAAAGCGGCGCGGGCAAACTGGCGAGTTTCGATGACGAGGCCTTTACTCAGGCAGGCGCGGACGTTGTGGACGGTGCTGAGGTCTGGCAATCACCCATCATTCTGAAGGTCAACGCACCGGAAGAGAGTGAAATTGAACTGCTGAACGCGGGCACGACGCTGGTGAGCTTTGTCTGGCCAGCCCAAAACCCGGAGCTGATGGAGAAGCTGGCGGCACGCGGTGTCACCGTGATGGCGATGGACTCCGTGCCGCGTATTTCGCGCGCGCAGTCTCTGGATGCGCTGAGCTCCATGGCGAACATTGCCGGCTATCGCGCCATTGTCGAAGCTGCGCATGAGTTTGGTCGCTTCTTTACCGGTCAGATTACGGCGGCAGGTAAAGTACCACCCGCGAAGGTGATGGTGATTGGTGCCGGTGTGGCAGGTCTTGCCGCTATCGGGGCCGCAAACAGCCTGGGCGCTATTGTTCGCGCGTTTGATACCCGGCCGGAAGTGAAGGAGCAGGTGCAGAGTATGGGCGCCGAATTCCTTGAGCTGGACTTCAAGGAAGAAGCGGGCAGCGGTGATGGTTACGCGAAGGTCATGTCTGAAGCCTTTATTAAGGCGGAAATGGCGCTCTTTGCGGCGCAGGCAAAAGAGGTGGACATCATTGTCACCACCGCGCTTATTCCGGGTAAACCGGCGCCGAAGCTGATCACCCGTGAGATGGTGGACTCCATGCAGCCGGGCAGCGTTATTGTCGATCTGGCGGCGCAAAACGGCGGTAACTGTGAGTATACCGTGCCAAACCAGGTCACGACGACCGCGAACGGCGTGAAGGTGATCGGTTATACCGACCTGCCAGGGCGTCTGCCAACCCAGTCCTCTCAGCTGTACGGCACGAACCTCGTTAACCTGCTGAAGCTGCTCTGCAAAGAGAAAGACGGCAACATTACCGTTGATTTTGATGATGTGGTGGTGCGTGGCGTTACCGTGGTGCGGGAAGGGGAAATCACCTGGCCTGCACCGCCGATTCAGGTTTCCGCTCAGCCTCAGGCTGCGCCGAAAGCAGCGCCAGAGCCCGCGGAGCCAGCAAAACCTGCGTCGCCGTGGCGCAAATACGCCATCATGGCGCTGGTTATTATCCTGTTTGGCTGGCTGGCGGACGTCGCGCCAAAAGAGTTCCTTGGCCACTTCACCGTCTTCGCGCTCTCCTGCGTGGTGGGTTACTACGTCGTGTGGAACGTCTCCCATGCGCTGCATACCCCGCTGATGTCGGTCACCAATGCCATCTCCGGGATTATCGTGGTCGGGGCATTGCTGCAAATTGGTCATGGCGGCTGGATCAGCTTCCTGAGCTTCATTGCGGTGCTGATCGCCAGTATCAATATTTTCGGTGGTTTCACCGTGACTCAGCGCATGCTGAAAATGTTTCGTAAAGGCTAAGGGGTAGCATATGTCTGGAGGATTAGTTACAGCCGCATACATTGTTGCTGCAATCCTGTTTATTTTCAGTCTGGCGGGGCTTTCCAAACACGAAACGTCTCAGCAGGGAAATAACTTTGGTATCGCCGGGATGGCGATTGCGCTGATTGCCACCATCTTTGGGCCGGACACCGGCAACGTGGCGTGGATCCTGGTGGCGATGATCATCGGCGGCGCGATTGGTATTCGTCTGGCGAAACGCGTTGAAATGACCGAGATGCCGGAGCTGGTTGCCATTCTGCACAGCTTCGTGGGTCTGGCGGCGGTGCTGGTGGGCTTCAACAGCTACCTGTACCACGAACCGGGCCTGGAGCCGATTCTGGTGAACATACACCTGACCGAAGTGTTCCTCGGCATCTTCATCGGTGCGGTAACCTTCACCGGGTCGATTGTGGCGTTCGGCAAGCTGCGCGGGAAGATCTCTTCCAAACCGCTGATGCTGCCTAACCGCCACAAGCTGAACCTGGCGGCGCTGGTCGTTTCCTTTGTGCTGCTGGTGGTCTTCGTGCGTACCGAAAGCGTAGGCTTGCAGGTGCTGGCGTTACTGGTGATGACCATCATCGCGCTGGCGTTCGGCTGGCATCTGGTGGCGTCTATCGGCGGAGCAGATATGCCGGTGGTGGTTTCCATGCTGAACTCCTACTCCGGTTGGGCGGCGGCGGCGGCAGGCTTTATGCTGAGCAACGACCTGCTGATTGTCACCGGTGCGCTGGTCGGTTCTTCCGGTGCGATCCTGTCTTACATCATGTGTAAGGCGATGAACCGTTCGTTTATCAGCGTCATCGCGGGTGGCTTCGGTTCTGACGGCTCATCAACCGGTTCTGATGAGGAAGTGGGTGAACACCGTGAAATCAGCGCGGAAGACACCGCAGAGATGCTGAAAAACTCGCATTCCGTCATCATCACCCCAGGCTATGGCATGGCGGTGGCGCAGGCGCAGTACCCGGTGGCGGAAATCACCGAGAAACTCCGCGCGCGCGGCATCAAGGTTCGCTTTGGTATTCACCCGGTGGCGGGGCGTCTGCCAGGCCACATGAACGTGCTGCTGGCGGAAGCGAAGGTGCCTTACGACATCGTGCTGGAAATGGACGAGATCAACGATGATTTCGCCGACACCGACACCGTGCTGGTGATTGGCGCCAACGACACCGTTAACCCGGCGGCGCAGGACGATCCGCGTAGCCCGATTGCGGGTATGCCTGTTCTGGAAGTGTGGAAGGCGCAGAACGTCATTGTCTTCAAACGCTCTATGAACACCGGCTATGCTGGCGTGCAGAACCCGCTGTTCTTTAAAGATAACACCCACATGCTGTTTGGCGACGCCAAGGCCAGCGTGGATGCGATCCTGAAAGCGCTGTAATTGCGCTTCATCCTGAAAAACCGCCCCCTGGGGCGGTTTTCTTATTTCTGCGGCCAGCTTTTCTCCTCTGTCTATACTTTACCCTTTGTGTAATACGAGGAGGTGTAATGCGATTTTTGTCCCGCTTCGACATCATCGAGCTGATGATGACGCCATCTTTCTGGATCGGCGTCGCCACGGTGGTCTTTGTGACTCTGCTGGTGTACTGGCTGCTGACGCGCCTGATCGCCTTCGTTAAGAAAGGGATCACCACCTGGGGCGACAAGCACCCCAGCACCAACCGGATGCGCTTTATCCTGACGGATATGCTTAACCGCACCAGCCGCGTCCTGCTTTTTATCGTGGCACTGTTGTTCAGCTTGCGTTTCGTCGACTTACCGGATCATCTCTTTGGTACCGTGAGCCACGCCTGGTTCCTGGTCTTCGCTATCCAGGTGGCGCTGTGGATGGATCAGGGGGTGGTGTCGTGGCTTCGTCACGTCATGCTGGCGCCGGGAAGCCATAAAAACCCGGTGACGCTGGTGATCACGGGGCTTATCCTCCGTGCCATTGTCTGGTCAGTGATGCTGCTGTCTATTCTTGCTAACGCGGGCGTCAACATCACTGCTCTGGTTGCCAGCCTTGGGGTAGGGGGTATTGCTATCGCCCTCGCGGTGCAAACGATCCTGAGCGACGTGTTTGCATCGCTCTCCATCGGTTTTGATAAGCCGTTCGAAATCGGCGATTTTGTGGTGTTTAACGATGTCGCCGGGACGGTAGAGCACATTGGCCTGAAAACCACCCGTATCCGCAGCCTGAGCGGGGAGCAGATTGTCTGCGGGAACGCCATCCTGCTGCAACAGACGCTGCATAACTACAAACGGATGCAAACGCGCCGGATCGTCTTTACCTTCGGGGTTGCCAGCGACACGGCGCCGGACAAACTGCGTTCAGTGGGTGAGATGGTCAAACAGATCATTACCGACGTCGGGGAAACGAAGTTTGACCGCGCCCATTTCCTGGGCTTCGATCGCGATCGCCTGACCTTCGAGGTGGTCCATATCGTTAATACGGCGGACTACAACAAGTACATGGATATTCAGCAGGAGATCAATATTCGTATTCTGGAGGGGCTGAACCAGCAGGAGATCAAGCTGGCGCTGCCGAGCATGGTTCTGCACGCGCCCTGGATGAATGCCGGCGACGAGGCACCGACGCAGCGGTTGAGCGAAGCGCAATAAAAAAAGCCCGCCGTTACCGGCGGGCTTTCATTTTGGGGTCAATCGTCTTCCTCATCGTCCAGCTCAACCGGCGTCTGATACTGATCCGGTTTGATGACCAGAAGGTCGCAGCGCAGATGGTCGATCACCTGCTCGGCGGTATTCCCCAGGAACGCGGCAGAAATACCGGTCCGGCCAATGGTGCCCAGCACCACAATCCCGGCCTGCAAATGCTCCGCCAGATCCGGAATAACCTCTTCCGGTAACCCTTTTTCTACGTGGGTCATGTTCTCATCGATACTGAATTTCTGGCGCAGCGCTTTCATGGCCAGCAGATGCTGACCGCGAATCGCGTCGTTATATACGCTCGGGTCAAATTCAGGCAGCTCGATGGCGATATTGAT
Source organism: Enterobacter cloacae complex sp. EB5 (assembly GCF_031432835.1). NCBI lineage: Bacteria > Pseudomonadati > Pseudomonadota > Gammaproteobacteria > Enterobacterales > Enterobacteriaceae > Enterobacter > Enterobacter cloacae complex sp. EB5. The sequence goes on along the minus strand of NZ_CP133860.1, from coordinate 4,676,516 downwards.
TGGCGTAACCGGATAGGCGCCCACCAGATGGACTTCGGTGTGGTTAACCTGGTCGGCAAGCTGAAGCGTCTCCTTCACCAGCTTCTCGTTCAGCGAATTGTGATAATCCTCTTCGCTGGCCAGATTCACCGCCACGACGGCTTTCCCGCCCTCAGGCCACGGCTGATCTTTCACCATCCATACCGGGCAAGGGCATTTGCGCAGCAGATGCCAGTCGGTCGGGGTGAAAATCACGGATTCCAGTTTGTCATGCTGGTGCGCCATTTTCAGCAGCAGGTCATGCCCACCGGCCACCACTTCCTGAATAATGGCTTCGAAAGGTCGGTTGTGCCAGACCACTTTGATATCAATCGGTACGCCCGCTTCCAGGTAATACTTCGCCTGCTCGCGGATCCACGCGGTACGCTGGCTGATCACTCCCTGACGCATAGCGGTGCGCTCGTCAGGCGACAGAAGGGTGGTCATCTCGTATGAGAAGTCATAAATCGGCAAAAAGGCTTTAATTTTGCCACCAATCCGTTGATGTAAATACACAGCACGTCGTAATGCCGGCTGATCGTCCTGATTAGGATCGATAGCCACCAGCATGTTTTGATACTTTGCCATACAGGTCTCCTTACTACTGTCACCACAGTCTGTAAGTAAAAGAGTAACCTATATATCTTGAATGAAACAGGGGGGAAGTTTTTGCCAGATCAATAATCATGAAAATTTATCGACCTGGCATAAGATATCCGGGAGAGTTATGCCACGTTACGTGAGTGACCCGCCAGAATGGCCAGCGCTTCACCGTTTTCGATGGTGATGTACTTACCTTTAACCGCCAGCATTCCGCTCTTCTGGAAGCGACCCAGCAGACGGCTGATGGTTTCCACGGTCAGGCCCAGATAGTTACCAATATCGCCGCGCGTCATGGTCAGACGGAATTCACGTGGGGAGAAGCCACGTTCCGCGAAACGTCGGGAGAGGTTATAGATAAAGGCGGCCAGACGCTCTTCGGCATTCTTTTTGGAAAGCAGCAGGATCATATCCTGATCGCCTTTGATCTCACCGCTCATCAGACGCATCATCTGCTGACGCAGGTTCGGCATCTTACCGGACAGATCGTCCAGCGTCTCAAACGGGATTTCGCAGACCATAGAGGTTTCCAGCGCCTGAGCAAAGCTCGGGTGATGGCCACTGCCGATGGCGTCAAAGCCGACTAAATCGCCTGCCAGATGGAAGCCGGTAATCTGCTCGTCGCCCTGTTCGGTAATGGTGTAGCTTTTGATGGTGCCAGAACGGATAGCATAGAGCGATTTCAGTTCGTCTCCCGCCTTAAACAGCGTCTGCCCTTTCTGAATAGGCTTTTTGCGCTCGATGATATTGTCAAGCTGATCGAGTTCATGCTCATTCAGAGTAAACGGGATACAGAGCTGGCTGATGCTGCAATCCTGGCAATGGATAGCACAACCGCCAGACTGAATGCGTCGTATAATTCGCTTTTCCGGGATCATAGGTTTGCTCAAGCCTTAATTGATATTGGTCAATTTTAACATCTTTTTGGTAAGGACGTAAGTCTGGCAAACCCCCAATAAAGACAAGAGACGGCAGCGTGTTGCCATCTCCTTGAAATTCCACAGAATGATTAAGGATTATGAACCTAACAGGAAGAAAATTAAGCACAAAAAGCCTGGGAATTACAGCAGAAAATACCCTTCGTGACGCAGCAGCCACTCTTTGCGCTGTACGCCCCCGGCATAGCCGGTGAGGGTGCCGTTGCGCCCGATCACGCGATGGCAAGGCACCACAATGCTGACGGGGTTAGAGCCATTTGCCGCACCGACCGCGCGCGCCGCGCCGGCACGGCCAAGCTGCTCTGCCAGCTGACCGTAGTGCATCACCTGCCCGCAGGGAATATTACGCAGCGCCTGCCACACCTCGCGCTGGAAAGGGGTACCCGCCGTGGCGGTTGGCAGGGTATTAATAATGCTGAGATCGCCCTCGAAGTAGGCCGTCAGTTTATCGCTCAGCCCGCCAGGATTACGAGCAGTAATACGCTCGTAACCCTCGGCGCGATAATGGATGTTGAGCAGCTCTACCATCCGGTCGCTGTGCTCTTCCCATTCAACCGCGCGCAGATTGAACGCTTCATCCGCGATAACCCACAGCGGCCCCAGCGGCGTCGCAATCTTATCTTCGAGTAATCTCAGCATCAGTACTCCTTAGTTCAGCCTCGGGTAAACACCCGGTCCAATCGGCAGGCCGACAAGATACCACGCCACCAGCATCACCAGCCATACCCCTAAGAAGATAAGCGGATAGGGCAGAACCAGCGAATAGTAGGTACCCAGCTTAGCCTCCGGTCTGTAGCGTTGCAGGAAGCCTAAAAACAGCGGAACGAAGGGTGACACGGGCGCCAGCGGGATCACCGAGGAATCGGCGACACGGAACAGGATCTGGGCGAACGCCGGATGGAAGCCGAGCATCATAAACATGGGGACAAAGATGGGCGCCAGAATCGACCAGATGGCCGACCCGCTGGCAATAAACATGCACAGCAGGGACGACAGCAGCGCCAGGCCGACAAACGCAGGAACACCGCTCAACCCCGCCGCCTCCAGCGCGTCCGTCAGGCTCACGGCCATAAACTTGCCCATGTTGCTCCAGTTAAACATGGCGACAAACTGCGCCAGCGGGAACACCATCACGATAAAACCCGCCATCTCCTTCATCGGCTCGATCATCAAGTGCGGCAGATCTCCCTGACGGCGGATTTTGCCCGTAGCGATGCCGAACGCGAGCGAAACGACGAAGAAGAAGAGAATTATCAGCGGCACAATGCCCTGAATAAACGGCGAGGGCAGTACGGTGTGTTTGATCGGATCGCGCAGCACGCCATTCTCCGGCACCACCATCAGCGCCACCACTGCAATGAACGCCAGCGAGACGATCCCGGCTACGCGCAGGCCGAACTGCTGCTCTTTGCTCAGCGTCTCCAGCTTTTCATCGCTCCGGCCTTCCCACTTACCCAGGCGCGGCTCAATGATCTTATCGGTAATCAGACCCCCGACAATTGTCAGGACAATCACCGAACTGGCCATAAAGTACCAGTTGTCGATCACGCTGACGTGCATAGTCGCATCGATGGTGCTGGCTGCCTCTGTGCTGATGCCGGAGAGCAGCACATCGGTGGTCACGATCAGCAGGTTAGCGGTAAACCCACAGCCGACGCCCGCAATCGCCGACAGCAGGCCCGCAACAGGATGACGGCCAACGGCGAGGAAAATCAGCGCCCCCATCGGCGGCATGATCACCAGCGCCGCGTCGGACGAGATATGGCTGAAGAAGGCAATAAACAGCACCATATAGCTGGCATAACGCGCGCTGACGTGCGAGGCCATTTTCACCATCAGCGCAGGCAGCAGACCCACGCGTTCGGCCAGTCCCGCGCCTAACACCAGCGCCAGGATGGCGCCCAGCGGCGCAAAACCGCTGAAGTTTTTAATCACGTTCGGTAAAAACCAGTGCAACCCTTCAACGCTGAGCAGATTTTTCACTGCCACCATGCTGCCGTCGGCCGGGCTGCGCACGCTTACCTCAAAGGCGGACAGCACGGCCGTCGCGACCATCAGGATGACAATTAAATAGATAAAAAGCAGGAAAGGGTGCGGCACTTTATTGCCGATCCTTTCAACCCAGCCATAGAGCTTACCGGATGGGGAATGCGAAGGTATGGAAGACATACTCATGGGCGTTCCTCGGGACTGTTGTTGTGTTGTTGTGTTGTGTTTTTTTATTTTAAAGGTGACGGTGTCACGCCCTGCGGGATCGGACACTCGTACGGTTTTTCTGTTATGTGTTGTTCGAACTCTTCCCGGCATTTTCGCAGCAGGTCGGCATCCTGAAGCAGATGCAGCACGGTCGCGCCCATCACTTTTCCGGCCAGCAACATGCCTTTATGGGCAATTGAGGTACGCCCCTGCGCCACTAATTGCCAGGTATGCAGTGGGGTGCCGACGGTAAAACAGGGGCTAAAGCACTGTGCGACAGGCATCTTCCAGCTGACATCTCCTACATCGGTGGAGCCTGCCAGCACGTTATCGGTGATGGCGTAAGGGGCAACTTCATCCACCAGCAGCGTCTCCTGATGGCGTCGGGCGAACGCTTTTCCCTCTTCGGCCCCCGTTGCGGCAATGTTTTTCAGGCTGTTTTGCAGGTCGTTTGCCGTGAGCGTGGCGCGGATTTCACGGGCAAATTCGCGTTCCTCTTCCGTCCAGGCCGGCGTGCCATAATGCTGCAATGCGCGGTACATCGCCGCTTCGAGCGTACGGTTCGGCAGATAGCTGGAGCAGGCTTTATCAAAGCGGCACTCGACGGTGGTTTCGGTCATCATCGCCGCACCCTGGGCGATTTTCTCGATGCGCGCGTAGATCTGCTGCGCATCGGCCATCTCCGGGGCGCGGATCAGGTACAGCACCTCGGCCTGGGCCTGTACCACGTTGGGCGAAATCCCGCCGGTATCGGTGATGGCGTAATGAACGCGCGCTTTTTCAATGATGTGTTCGTTGAGGAAGTTTGTACCGGTGGTCATCAGCGTCACGGCATCCAGCGCGCTGCGCCCCAGATGTGGGGAGTTTGCGGCATGAGCGGCGATCCCCTTAAACCGCCAGGCGGCCTGAATATTGGCCAGCGTGCTGACGTTAAACATCCCGGCAAAGGCTTCCGGGTGCCATGTCACGGCAGCGTCCACGTCGTCAAATAGCCCTTCACGCACCATAAAGGTTTTACCGGAGCCGCCTTCCTCGCCGGGGCAGCCGTAAAATCGTACCGTTCCGCTGCCGCCGTGCTGCTCCAGCCAGCTTTTCACCGCCACCGCCCCGGCAAAGGCAGCGGTGCCTAACAGGTTATGCCCGCAGCCGTGGCCGTTCGCCCCCGGGGTGGCGGATTGCGCCGTCGCGCAGTGCGCCTGCTGGCTTAGCCCGGCCAGGGCATCGTATTCGCCCAGAAGGGCGATAACGGGCTTGCCGCTGCCGTAGCTGGCAATAAAGGCGTTGGGAATGCCTCCGGCTCCCCGCGTCAGGGTAAAGCCCTCGGCTTCCAGCGCGCTGGCGAGCCGTTCGGCGGACCAGAACTCTTCGAAGCGCGTTTCGGGATGATCCCAGATGTCGTCGGCAATATCGGTAAACGTCTGACATCGCGTGTCGATGGCATCAGCGATATAAGCGTAGTTCTCCTGCATTACACACCTCGCGTCCACGGGAAATTAAGCGCAGTTCGCGCCAGCGTTTCGATGGCAACGTTCATCACCTGCTCATCAAAATCGAATTTTTCGTTGTGATGTCCGGCGCTCAGCTCGGTGCCGAAGACCATATACGAGGCCATGCCGCCGTTCTGCTGTACGCGGGCCATCATTAGCGTGGCATCTTCGGAGCCCGCAGGCGCTTTGACCTTATCAATGGCATGAGTCACGCCGGGCACCTGGCTTGCCTGCTCGCGCAGATAATCGACCCAGGCCGGGGAGGGGGCGCTGGAGGTCGCTGCCCCCATCAGGTTTACCCCGGCTGTTACGGCGTAGAGCGCCGCCGCGCCGGTAATTACCGCCTGCGCGCGTTCAAAGACATACTGATTAATGGCCTCGCTTTCGCCGCGGGTTTCAACCTTCAGCAACGCATCAGCCGGAACCACGTTGCGTCCGCTGCCCGCCTGCATGACCCCGACGTTAACCCGGGACGCGCCTTCGCTGTGTGGCGCGATGCCATGCAGTGCGATGGCGGCCTGGGCAGCCGCGAGCAGGGCGTTACGGCCCTCTTCTGGTTTACCGCCAGCGTGTGCGGCGACCCCGGTAAAGCGCACGTCAAATTTGGTGGTCGCCATGAAGTTATCGCTGCCGCAGATCACCGTCCCTTTCGGCACGCCGGTCCCGATATGAATGGCGGTAAAGTAGTCCACGCCGTCCAGCGCGCCTGCGGCGACCATAGCCCGCGCGCCGCGCGTACCCTCTTCGGCAGGCTGGAAGATCAGTTTGATGGTGCCGTTGAGCTGCGCTTCATGCTGCTTAAGCACCTGCGCGAGCCCCAGACCAATGGTGGTATGCCCGTCGTGGCCACAGGCGTGCATCATGCCCGGGTTGCAGGAGGCAAAACCGTCGCGGAAGGGGCGATGACTTTCGTCAAGCGCTTCGCTTAAATCAAGTGCATCCATGTCTACCCGAAACGCCAGCGTTGGGCCCGGACGTCCGGTATTCAGGGTCGCGACAATGCCGGTGAACCCGCCCTCAAACGGCGCCAGCCATTTCTCCGGCGCGCCCTGCGCCCGGGCGCGGGCAAACTCTCGTGAAAGGGTGGCGTCATCGGGCAGTCCCATACGGCTTTCGGCGTCGACCACGTCGCGACCCATCGCCAGTTCGTAGCCCAGCGAGTCGAGGATCTCCGCGACTTTCGCGGCTGTTCGAAACTCCACCCAGCCGGATTCCGCGAAATGGTGGAAATCGCGACGCCATGCGCTCAGTTGTGGGGCTAATGTCTGGATGTACTGCGCCAGTGCGTTCATATCTTTTCCTGTCATCATTAAAATATGTGAACTGCTTCACGCTGTGATAGTTTTTACTTATCACTAATCGTTTTTTCACAGTTTTAACCGTTCAGGAATTACCCTCGCACATCCGTTTCCATTAAAGTAGATGACAGTTTCTTTACTCTGATAAACAACGGTTATCGGTCTCGTTATGTCATTTCAGATTAAATTTCATCAAATCAGGGCGTTTGTCGAAGTGGCGCGTCAGGGCAGTATTCGCGGCGCCAGCCGGACGCTTAATCTTTCGCAGCCCGCGCTGACCAAATCCATTAAAGAGCTGGAAGAAGGTATGGCGGCCCAGCTGTTTGTGCGCCGGAGTAAAGGCGTCGCGCTGACCGAGTGCGGAGAAGGGTTTTATCACCGCGCTAATTTGATTCTGGAAGAGCTACGTGCGGCGCAGGATGACATCCGCCAGCGGCAGGGCGAACTTGCCGGGCAGATCAATATTGGGATGGGGGCCAGTATTTCACGCAGCCTGATGCCAGCCGTTATTACGCGTTTTCATGCGCAGCATCCTCAGGTCAACGTCCGGATTATGGAAGGCCAGCTGGTGTCGATGATTAATGAATTACGTCAGGGTGAGCTGGACTTTACCATCAATACCTATTATCAGGGGCCGTACGATCACGAATTTACGTTTGAAAAGTTGTTCGAAAAGCCTTTTGCCGTATTTTGTCGGGCAGGGCATCCGGCGACAGGGGCGACCTCAATTAATGAGCTTCTGCAATATAACTGGACGATGCCTACGCCCCGGGGAAGTTATTATAAACAGTTGCAGGATACTTTTAACCACCGCTCTCAAATACCGCGAATTGGCGTTGTCTGTGAGACCTTTTCCTCCTGTATTAGCCTCGTCGCACAAAGCGATTTCATCAGCATTTTACCGCAGGAGCTGGGCTGCGATCCGCTTCTGGCGCACCGTCTGATAATGCTGCCGGTTGTCGAAACCCTGCCTAAAGCAGCATATTATTTAATTCAGCGTCGTGATTCTCGCCAGACACCGCTTGCCGAATCATTAATCACGCAGTTTCGAAGGGAAGCCAGAAAATTAATTTAATCAAAATAACAACAATAAAAAAATAGAGTCTGCCCGACATCAGACAGACTCCACAGTACACACAGTCGTGCATCCTTTCGCGGATCCTACATGCATTATCCATTGGGCAGGTTTATTAAGTTATAACAGCTTTTTCTTAAAAGAGAAGGACGTTGAGTGATTGATTTCACGATTTTTTAACGTAAATTATTTAATTAATTACGGCTGAAATTTAAGTTAAGGTTGGATTAAATTTATTGCGTCTGCGATTATCCGTTCCTTAAGCCATTATTTGAACCCGTGCCCGGATGATTGAGACCCGCAACGGGCGCAGGTATAGTACATCACTCAGATGTAGCCGGAGGATTTCCATGAACCCTGACGACAAATCACTTTTTCTTGACGCCATGGAGGATGTCCAGCCGCTCAAACGCTGCGCGGATATTCACTGGCAGCAGAGCCGCAACACGCGGGCGCGTCAGGAAATAGATACTGAGCAGCTCGATAACTTTCTGACGCTGGGGTTTCTGGAACTGTTGCCCCTTGACGAGCCGCTGATGTTCCAGCGCGAAGGGGTACAGCAGGGGGTATTTGATAAGCTGCGTTCCGGCAAATATTCCCGTCAGGCCAGCTTAACGCTGTTACGCCAGCCTGCGGAGCAATGCCGCCAGCTGGTCTATTCCTTTATTCGCCAGGCCGGACGTGACGGGCTACGCAACCTGATCATCGTGCATGGTAAAGGGCGTGAACAGCAGTCGCATCCTAACGTGGTGCGCAGCTATCTTGCGCGCTGGCTGACCGAGTTCGACGAAGTACAGGCCTTTTGCGAAGCACAGCCCCATCACGGCGGCAGCGGAGCATGCTATGTCTCGTTGCGTAAGTCAGAGGTTGCGAAGCGTGATAACTGGGAGCGCCACGCCAAGCGCAGCCGCTAATCAGGAAGGCGGGCGAGATGCCCGCCTGTCACTCAGAAGGTTTCCCAGTTCGCGTCAGCTGTATTCGCGCCTGCCGCTGACGGGCGCAGCAGTACGGGCGTTTTCACGTTTTTAGGGCGAGCCGCCGGCGATGCCTGAGCGTTCAGCCGGAATGCCGCCACGGCCTGACGTAGCTGTTCAGACTGATCTTCCAGCGCTGCCGCCGCCGTTGCCGACTCCTGTACCAGCGCGGCGTTTTGCTGCGTGACGCTGTCCATCTGCGAGACCGCCAGGCTGACCTGCTCTATACCGCGGCTCTGCTCGTCAGACGCCGAGGAAATCTCAGCCATAATATCGGTTACGCGCGTCACGGCCGCGACGATCTCTTTCATGGTCGCACCCGCCTCGCTTACCTGTTCCGAGCCGGTATTCACCCGGCTGACAGAGTTCTCGATAAGCCCTTTGATCTCTTTTGCCGCCTGCGCGCTGCGGCTGGCCAGCGTCCGTACTTCACCTGCCACGACCGCAAAGCCGCGACCTTGTTCCCCGGCACGGGCGGCTTCAACCGCCGCGTTGAGCGCCAGAATGTTGGTCTGGAAGGCAATGCTGTCGATAACGCCGGTGATATGCGCAATTTGCTGAGAACTGTCGGCAATGTCATTCATGGTGCGCACCACGTTATCCACCACCTGACCGCCGCGTGCGGCGGTTTCAGACGCATTCTTCGCCAGCAGCGTCGCCTGACGGGCGTTATCCGAGTTCTGTTTCACCGTGGCAGTCAGCTCTTCCATGCTGGCGGCGGTCTCTTCCAGCGAGGCGGCCTGCTGCTCGGTTCGCGCGGAAAGGTCGTTACTCCCGGCGGCAATTTCTCCTGCGCCCGTGTAGATAGAATCTGTGCTGCCGCGCACGGCGCTGACGGTGCTCACCAGCGACTGCTGCATCTCGTGCAGACCGGCAGCCAGCTGGCCCATCTCGTTGCGCCCGGTAATCGCGACGTTTTGCGTCAGATCGCCGCTCGCGATGGTGCGAATATGGTTCATGATGGCGTTGAGCGGTTTCAGGAGCAGGTGCTGTAAACCCTGCCAGATCACCACCAGCACGGCGATCACAGTCAGGAAGATCGCCGCCAGCGTCCACTGCATCTGGGTAAAGCTGCTCTGGTTCTCTTCGGCGGCGGCTTTCAGCAGCACGTTGTTTTCAGCGCGCCAGCGGGTATAGACCGCCTCCATCTCATCCTGCGCCTGTTGGGCGTCCAGGTCGCCATAGGCCTGATAGTTATCGGCGCGCAGATACTCAATGGACAAGCGCATCACCTCATGCATTTGCTTCCAGGCTTTCTGCATCTCTTCGGTGAGCGCGGCATTCTGGCCCTTCACCTGCGGAATCGCCTGCCAGTTTTTGTAATAGTCTTCGGCTTTGGTCAGCGAACCGTTCGCGGTGCCCAGCAGCGTGTTGATTGCTGCGAGAGAGGCCGGATCGCGCTGGTTTTTCAGGTAGCGGATCGCCACGCGGGTGACGGTAACGCGCGTTTTCACCAGCGTGTTCACGCTGTCGCTCAGGCTCTCCTGTTGGGCATTGAGTAACCCGGAGTTCTGAAAGTTGTGACGATCGTTGTTAACGGCAGAGTAGAACAACCCTCCCGTGACAACTTGCAGCAGACAGAATATGGTGAGGGCAAAGATAATACCGGTAATCACGTGCAGATTTTTCAGCATGGCGGTCATCCGTAAGAGAAGAGGCAGGGTTACATCAATACTATCGTCGTAGCGAATTTAAACTTTAATTTTACTATTGCTTAACTAATGGTTTCGTTGCGGAACCTGTTGTAAATCCGGATCATTTTTTATGAGGAAGGTCAGCATGAGCAGCATAGATAAAAGCGGAATGTTCACGCTCGGAACGCGTACGGTTAAACGATTTGGCTATGGCGCGATGCAGCTTGCCGGGCCTGGCGTTTTTGGTCCGCCAAAAGACAAAAATGCGGCGCTGGCGGTGCTGCGTGAAGCGGTGGCGTCGGGTGTGAATCACATTGATACCAGCGATTTTTACGGCCCTCATGTGACCAACCAGCTTATCTGCGAGGCGCTTCATCCGTACCGGGACGACCTTACGATTGTGACCAAGATCGGCGCCCGACGCGGCGAGGATGCCTCCTGGCTGCCGGCGTTTTCCGCGCAGGAGCTGACGCAGGCGGTGCATGACAACCTGCGTAACCTGAAGCGGGATGTGCTGGACGTGGTTAACCTGCGGATCATGTTTAGCGCCCACGGACCGGCGGAAGGCTCGATTGCCGCGCCGCTGAGCACCCTTGCGGAGCTGCAACAGCAGGGGCTGGTTCGTCATATTGGGCTGAGCAACGTCACCGCTTCGCAGGTTGCTGAAGCGCAGAAGATGGTTTCCGTGGTGTGCGTACAGAACATGTACAACGTTGTGAATCGCAGTGACGATGCGCTGGTCGATTCACTGGCGCAGCAGGGGATTGCCTGGGTGCCGTTCTTCCCGCTGGGTGGTTTCACGCCACTGCAATCTTCCGGACTACAGGCGGTGGCGGATTCGCTGGGCGCGACGCCGATGCAGGTGGCGCTGGCATGGCTGCTGCAACGCTCGCCAAATATCCTCTTGATCCCGGGAACCTCGTCGGTGGCGCATCTGCGTGAAAACCTGGCGGCAGCCGATCTGGTATTGCCGCCTGAGGCGCTGGAGACGTTAAATTCGCTGGTGGGGTAATCCCGATGGCAGCAAAAGCCCGGAGGATTTTTCGGGCTTTTGCTGTTTATGATCCAATCTGACTTCTTTGGCGGTGAAGCGCTAATGCTTCCGCCACGATTTCCTGCTTACTTTTCCGTGTTTCATACGCAGTAATGCGGATGTACTCCATCAGCGCAGGATCGATGCGCGCGCTTAACATCCTGAGTTCGGCCTCCTTTGCGACACCGCGAGCAACACGCTTATCGGGATAATCACGGGCGGGCATAGAAAACGTCCTCCAAAAATTGTCTTGTTAATTTGTGCTGTAAAATATGCGCCAGTCTAAATAGAAAGTCAACGGATAGTGATTATGCAGTGATGCCGAGTTGTCTTTTGTGTATTTAGAAGTCATCGGTAAGTGATTTGATAGTGATGTTTTATGACGCGTTAAGCTTGCCCATGCGTAAAAATTTACAAAACAAATAATCGTCATTGCTATAGAGGGTTATAAGCGAAGCGGTTAAGGCGTAGCCAGCCGCTTACGCTGACATGGCTTGATCGATACCTCAGTTAAAACTACTGTATATAAAAACAGTATGAAGGTGTTTATCATGATCTTTTTCAGACCCGCAGAGTTGCGTGAAATCGTTGCTATTCCACTTTTCAGCGACTTAGTACAGTGCGGCTTCCCCAGCCCGGCAGCGGATTATGTAGAGCGGCGTATCGATTTAAACGAGTTATTAGTCGCCCATCCCAGCTCCACTTACTTTGTCAAAGCCGCCGGTGACTCAATGATAGAAGGGGGGATCAATAACGGTGATTTGCTGGTGGTGGACAGTTCACGCAAGCCTGAGCATGGCGATATCGTGATTGCGGCGGTAGAGGGCGAATTTACCGTGAAGCGCCTCCAGCTGCGTCCCAACATTCAACTCAACCCCATGAACAGCGCCTATTCGCCGATTATTGTCGGCAGCGACGATACGCTCGATATCTTTGGTGTGGTGACGTATATCGTGAAATCCGCGAGCTGATCGTGTTTGCGAAGCTTAATTAATAAGCAATGAGTTAATTCTCATCATGCAAAAATCTTACGTTATCCGGGCTGACTTGTCGGCAAACCTGATATTCATCGCATAAGCCGGAACTGACTGGTCAAATATTCTGGTATTGGCGAATTACAGAGTGATATCCCATTTTTTTATTTTGTTATGTTCCTGCACTTTAGTGAGTTTTCTTTTTTTCCGACAGAATACATTTTGTCTACATTATAATTTTAATTTATGATTCGCACACGAACAATTGATGTTGTGCGGGGTTTTAGCATCGTGGCAGTCAATAAAACCCTGCTGTTATAAAGCAATCAGGAGATTCATTTTTATGTCAGACAATAATCCCCGCCCATCCGGCTGGTTAGGCCCGTGGTGCCTGCTGGTGGGTGTGATACTTCTTGTAACGGGGCTCTTTTTTGCCATCGGCGGTTTTAAACTGGTTTCTCTGGGGGGGAGTTGGTATTTTCTCATCGCCGGGGTTATCACTCTGCTCTCTGCGATTCAGTTCTTCCGCCGCAAGTCCTCTGCCGTGGGGCTGTTTGCCCTGGTGTTTCTTGGCACCCTGATTTGGGCATTTTTCGATGCCGGGCTCGACTTCTGGCCGCTGGTTTCCCGTTTAATGGTACCCGCCGGGCTGATGGTGCTGGCAGCCGCCACCTGGCCTGCATTGCGTAAACGTGAAGGAAAACCGTCCTGCGCAAAAGGAGCCGTGGGGGTCTGCGCGGTCCTTATTATCGCCATGGGCGTCACCTTTGTTCAGATGTTTCAACCCCATCCGACCGTGCCGTTTAGCGGTGAAAAACGCCCGCTGGTGCCGGTAAAAGATGATGCGAAACAGCAGAACTGGGATCACTACGGTAATACGGCTGGCGGTAGTCGCTTTGTGGCGCTGGACCAGATAACCCGTGACAACGTGAAAAACCTGAAACCGGTCTGGACCTACCATACCGGTGACGTACCGGAAAGTCCGGACGGCAATGGCGCAGAAGATCAGCAAACGCCGCTACAGGTTGGCGATCGTGTCTTCCTCTGTACGCCGCATAACAACGTGATCGCCGTGGATGCCGATAGCGGGAAAGAGATCTGGAAAGCGGAAATCAACGCCAAGTCTGCAATCTGGATGCGCTGCCGTGGCCTGGCGTACTTCGATGCCACCAAACCGCTGGCACAGCCAACGGTAGCTGGCTCCACGCCGGTTCTGCCAGCGCAGGTCGCACCGGGCGCTGCATGCCAGCGCCGTATCCTGATGAATACCATCGACGGTAAGCTGATCGCGTTAGACGCCGATAACGGCAAATTCTGCCCGGACTTCGGCACTAACGGCAGCGTTAACCTGCATGAAGGGATGGGCGACGCGTCAGATCCCACCTACGTGCTGACGTCGGCCCCGACGCTGGCGGGTACGACGGTTGTCGTTGGCGGCCGCGTTGCGGATAACGTCAGCACCGATATGCCGGGAGGCGTTATACGTGGTTATGACGTGATCACCGGCCAGCTGCGCTGGGCGTTCGACCCGCGTAATCCGGATCCGAACTATGTTCTGAAGCCGGGCGAACACTACAAACGTAGCTCTGCAAACTCCTGGGCCCCTATGTCCTGGGATGCGTCGATGAATACCGTGTTTATCCCGATGGGAAGTTCCTCTGTCGACCTGTGGGGCGCTGACCGTATTCCGGAAGATCACAAATACGCCACCTCAATCCTCGCGCTGGATGCGACTACCGGGAAAGAGAAGTGGGTATACCAGACCGTGCATAACGACCTCTGGGATTTCGATATCCCGATGCAGCCGAGCCTGGTTGATTTCCCGACAAAAGAGGGCAACAAGCCCGCGGTGGTGGTGGGCACCAAAGCGGGTCAAATTTACGTTCTTGATCGCCTGACGGGTAAACCGCTCACTGAAGTGAAAGAGGTTCCGGTAAAACCAGCGGATATTCCACGTGAACAGTACCCGGCAACGCAGCCGCGCTCTGTGGGGATGCCGCAGATTGGCGCGGAAACCCTGAAAGAATCGGATATGTGGGGGGCGACGCCGTTTGACCAGCTGGCCTGCCGTATCAGCTTCAAATCAATGCGTTATGACGGTCTGTACACGATGCCGGGAACCGATATTTCCCTGAGCTTCCCGGGCTCGCTGGGGGGAATGAACTGGGGTAGTCTGTCCACGGATCCGAACAACCAGTACATCTTCGTCAACGACATGCGTCTGGGTCTGTGGGTCCAGCTGATTAAACAAGATCCGCAGAGCGCGGTGGCAAATACGGGCGGTGAAGCCGTGAACGCCGGGATGGGTGCTGTTCCGATGAAAGGAACGCCGTATTCGGTCAACAAAAACCGTTTCATGTCACCGCTGGGCATTCCGTGCCAGAAACCACCGTTTGGCTCTCTCTCCGCGATTGACCTGAAAACGCAGAAAATCGTCTGGCAGGTGCCGGTCGGTACCGTTCAGGATACCGGTCCGTTTGAGGTAAAAATGCGTATGCAGATGCCTGTCGGTATGCCGACGCTGGGCGGTACGCTGGCTACGCAGGGCGGTCTGGTCTTCATTGCGGGAACCCAGGATTACTACCTGCGCGCCTTTGATTCCTCTACGGGGGAAGAAGTGTGGAAAGCGCGTCTCCCGGTGGGTAGCCAGGGCGGACCTATCAGCTATGTATCACCGAAAACCGGCAAACAGTACATTCTGATCTCTGCCGGCGGTGCACGCCAGTCGCCGGATCGTGGTGACTACGTGATTGCCTACGCGCTGGATAAATAACAGCGAAATAAGCAGCCCGGCCCCGTCGTAGTACGGGGCTTTTTTTTGACTAAAAACTACGCACAGGAAGAAAGCGGCGGTTCCGGTCAGCCCGTGAAAAGCACCCGCCAGCGTCGGCGACGGCGAGTCATCTCGCGCCATAGCGCGACTATCTCGTCAGGTTGCAGGGCATCAATAGCCTGCGGCGTTAACACCGGCAAACCATAGCGCTGGCGCAGGGCGGTCACTGCCGTGGCGCTGGCATCCATCGGTGAGCGGATCTGCGTCGCCAGTTGCTGTCGCAACACGCTGAACGCTGCCTCATCGCACGGCGTCAGCTCACGCAAAAATCGTTTGCAGCAACCCAACAGGTTCACGGGAGAACGGTCAGGCGACTGTAACGCCAGCAGCAGGCCATCGCGATCGGCAATACGCTGATAACGACAGCTGACCACGTAGCCGATCTGCTGTTCCACGCGCAGGCGCTGGAAAAATTGCGGTTCGCAGCATAACGCCAGCATCCGCAGCGCGGCGAGCGACGCGCCCGGCGGCAGGGGAATAAACACCAGCAGCGCCGAATCCGCGCTGGCGTGCGGAATGTGTTCGATCCCGCCGGGACAACCGCTTAACGGCAACGGCGTAGCGTTAACCGGTGTCCGGAGCAGGCCAAGCTGCCGGGCTAACCCGTGCGCGTGCCCGGCGCTGCCGCCAACTAACGCCGCCAGCCAGCCGTCCCGTGGCGGATCCGATGCCAGACGTTCAGGCAATTGCTGGAGCAGCTCACGGATGGCGATGCCTTCTGGCGCTGGCGTAAGAGCCGGAGCGGGGTGGGAGAGGCGATCGATTATCGCCCCGATGATGGGTTCCGCCGTCACCACGGCGTCAGGAAGCCGCAGGGTGAGCTGCCAGCTACCGTCAACCGTCTGCCACTCGCCGCTGCCGTCGATATGGCGCAGTTCAGCAAGAAGAGGGCGTAACTGTTTGCCCATCGCCACCCCGTGCGCCCGTTCCACGCGCGAATAAAAAGGCCTGCGCAGTATCAGCGTCGGCGGTTGTGTCTGCGCCGACAAATGCAGCAGTGGAGCGGCTTCTGACGTCGGGGCTGGCGCAGCATACCTGGCAGTCTGCGGGTAGAAGGAAAACGCGATGGGGCTATCATCTGCAACCGGCTGGCGACGCCAATGGCTAAGCGGCAGGGCAAAACCCTGGCTGGCGATAATTTCAGCGGTTTCCATTTTTTTGCAGGCCAGATACGAGGTGGGCGCCGTCAGTAAATCGGCACAAAAGGCGGAAAAACCCACGGGCGTCGCGCCGGGCGCAAAACCAAACGCCCGCTGGCGCAGCTGCTCCAGCGTCGGCAGGGCGCTGAAACGCTGCTGTGCCAGCCGATAATAATGCCGCTGCTGCTCATCCGTCGTTTGCTGTAGCGCCCGTAGCCAGTGGGTAATGTGCGGGTCAATGTCCTCGGGCCGTTCGCTATCAACCGTTAGCGCCAGCCAGCCGTAATCATCATCCTGATAAAGCCAGTTCAGGGCGACTTCTTCTGCCAGCCCGCGCGCCCGTAGCCCGGCAATCAGGCTTCCGGGGGCGTCGTCCAGTAAAAACTCCCGAAATAAAGTGACGTTGTCACTTTTTCGAATGAGCGGACAACGCCACAGTGCGGGTCGCTCCGTCACCGCCAGCTGATAATCTGCTTCAGCGCTAAGACGCAACGGGGGAGCGGTTTCAGGCACGCCTCCTGACGCAAAACCTGACGCAAACGTATGGGCAAGCTCGGCCAGCGCATCCAGCGTTTGCGGCCCTTGCAGCCACAATTGCAGGTGTCCGGCCACATAATAGCGACGATGAAAGTCGCGCAACGCGGCTTGCAGCGATCCCGGGTCCTGCCCGAGAGACTCCTTGCTACCCACCTGAAAACGGCGAAAAAACGCGGGTTCTTCCATCGCGTGGCGCGCCGCCGCTTCGCGCCGGGCGGAATCATGTTGCTGGATGAGCCGGTTTTCCGCATCAATGACCGCCACTTCGCGCTGTATGTCATGCGGTGAAAGCAGCGGCGCCTGCAACATATCCCGCAGCCGCGCGACGCCGTCGGACAGGTTATCGGCGGCAACGTCGAAGAAAAAAGCGCTGTGGCGAGCCAGCGTGGTGGCATTGACGCTGCCGCCCTGGCGCTGGATCCAGGCCATGAGTCGATCGTCGTCCTGATAGCGCTGGCTACCGCGGAACAGCAGGTGCTCAAGTAAATGCGCAAGACCGGCGAAGCGCGGTGGCTCGTGATGGCTTCCGGCACTCACGCGCGCCAGCGCCGCCGCGCGTGTCGCCTGCGGCTGATGCACCAGCGTTGCGCGCAAACCGCCTGCCAGTTCCACGATGCGGGTGGTCATTATCGTTACAGTTCCCGGGTTTTATAGATAAGCTGAGAACGGGTACGGTTGCGGAACTGAAGCTGACCGATCTTCATATCACTACAGGCTGCTTCGCGTCGCGCCTCGAGGATTTTATGATGATGCGGCGATTTGCTGCACACCGGATCGGCGTTATCCGCATTCCCGGTGAGCATAAAGGCCTGGCAGCGACAGCCGCCGAAGTCCTTCTCCTTTTCATCGCAGGAGCGGCACGGCTCTGGCATCCAGTCAAACCCGCGATAGCGGTTGAAGCCGAAAGAGTCATACCAGATGGATTCCAGGCTCTGCTCAAGCACCGACGGGAAATCCACCGGCAGCTGGCGCGCGCTGTGGCAGGGCAGCGCCGTGCCTTCCGGGGTCACGCTGAGGAAAATCGACCCCCAGCCGCCCATACAGCCTTTTGGCCGCTCTTCGTAATAATCGGGGGTGACGAACAGCAGGTTGGTCAGATTGCCGCTGGCGGCCATTTTTTGCCGATATTCGGCAACCACGCGTTCCGCGCGGGCGATCTGTTCCCGCGTCGGCAGAAGCCCCTGACGGTTAAGGAACGCCCAACCGTAGAACTGGCAGGTGGCAAGTTCGACGTCGTCGGCGTCCAGTTCGATGCACAGCTCGATGATTTTATCGATCTGATCGATATTATGCCGGTGCAGGACGAAATTCAGCACCATCGGATAATCGCGGGCTTTGACCGCTCTGGCCATCGCCAGCTTCTGCTGGAAGGCTTTTTTGTTCCCCGCCAGCGCAGCGTTGAGCACTTCATCGCTGGCCTGAAAGCTAATCTGGATATGGTCCAGACCGGCCTCGCTGAACGCGTCGAGCTTGCTTTCCGTCAGGCCAATTCCCGAGGTGATCAGGTTGGTATAAAAACCGAGATCGCGGGCGGCGCGGATCAGCTCCGGCAGATCTTTACGCGTCAACGGTTCGCCGCCGGAAAAACCTATCTGCACGCTGCCCATCGCCCGCGCCTGGCGGAAAACCTCAATCCACTGTTCGGTGGTCAGCTCCTGATCCTGCCGGGCAAAGTCCAGCGGGTTAGAGCAGTAAGGACACTGTAGCGGACAGCGATAGGTCAGCTCCGCCAGCAGCCACAGCGGTGGATTGACGGCGGGTTTATTCTGGCTCACGGAAAATAATCCACTTCTGTTGATAAGCGATTTGCAGGAATTCTACGACGTCGTCATCCACGCCGCCGGCTTCCGGGAACCGTTCGTTGAGTATGGCAATGATGGCCGCCGCGTCGCGTTGGCCATCGACCAGTTCGAGGATCGCGGCCGCGGTCTCATTGAGTTTAGCCATGCCTTCCGGATAGAGGATGACATGGCTGTCCTGAGCGGCTTCCCATTGCAGGCGATAGCCGCGACGAAAGGCGACGATGGAGTTTTTTTGCATGCTTATACCAGTCGGGTTGTGTGCCAGGCCGCTTTGTCGGTGACCGTGTGATAAGGCGGACGCTGTAGCGCGTAGGCCATGGTCATCGCGTCGAGCATCGACCACAGGATATCGAGTTTGAACTGAAGGATCTCCAGCATCCGATTCTGCTTTTCTGCGCTATCGCAGTAACGCTTCGCCAGCTCCAGACCGTGTTCAACGTCGCGGCTGGCCTGGCTGAGGCGGCTGCGGAAATAAAAATAGCCTTCCTCTTTGATCCACGGGTAGTGCTGTGGCCAGCTGTCGAGACGCGACTGATGGATTTGCGGGGCGAACAGTTCGGTGAGCGAGCTGCATGCCGCCTCCTGCCAGTTGGCGCGGCGGGCGAAGTTAACGTAAGCGTCGACGGCGAAACGGACGCCGGGCAGCACGTGGCGTTCGCTGATTAAGTCCTCGCGGCTGAGCCCCACGGCTTCGCCCAGCTGTAGCCAGGCTTCGATACCGCCGTCATGACCGTTGCTGCCGTCGTGATCGAGGATCCGCTGCACCCATTTGCGACGCGTGTGCGGATCCGGGCAGTTCGCCATAATTGCCGCGTCTTTCAGCGGGATTGTCGTCTGGTAGTAAAACCGGTTCGCCACCCAGCCCTGGATCTGCTCGTGGCTGGCCTCGCCGTTATGCATCGCGATATGGTACGGATGGTGAATATGATAGTAGGCGCCTTTCGCCCGGAGGGCGTGCTCAAACTCTTGCGGCGAGAGCGTTTCGCGAATGTGCATAGTTAGTCCTGAAGCGTGATGTTCATCCCGTCCCAGCTCACTTCTATTCCCTGCTGCGCAAGGGCGTGACGCTGCGGCGACTGCTCGTTAAGGATCGGGTTGGTGTTATTAATGTGGATCAGAATCTTGCGCTTTGCCGGCAGCGAGGCCAGCAGCGCCATCATGCCGTGTTCATCGCCGAGCGCCAGATGGCCCATGTCGCGGCCGGTATTGCGTCCGACGCCGGTGGCCTGGAGTTCATCGTCCTGCCAGACGGTGCCGTCAATCAGCAGGCAGTCCGCTTTTTTAAGCCACGGCAGGATGGCGTCATCGGGTTCACCGAGACCCGGCGCGTAGAACAGCGTCTGACCGTTGCGGCGGTTTTCGATAAACAGCGCCACGTTATGCCCCGGCAGCGGGCGGTCGCGCCACGGCGAATAGGGCGGCGCGTTACTGGCGATGGGGACAGCGGTAAACTGCAAATCAGGGCAGGCTTCCACGCTAAAGGCGGTGAGCGGCGCGATCGGGTGATGAATCAGGCCGCCGTTCCAGTGCCGGAGCATGGTAAAAATCGGGAATCCGCTGGAAAGATCTTCATGCACCTCCGGCGTACACCATACCTGATGTGGGCACCCCTCGCGCAGGCTGAGCAGCCCGGTAGTGTGGTCAATCTGGCTATCGGTGAGAATAATGCCGCCAATATGCGTGCCGCGCAGAACCTCTTTCTTATTCAGTTCTGGCGTATGGGCAATCTGCTGGCTGATATCGGGGGAGGCGTTACACAGCACCCACTCTTTGCCGTTATCGCTGACGATGATCGACGACTGGGTGCGAGGGGTCGCCTGAAGGGTACCGTCGCGCAAACCCTGACAGTTGGCGCAGTTACAGTTCCACTGGGGGAAACCACCGCCAGCGGCGGAACCGAGGACTTTTATAAACATGAAGATGGGCCAGGTAGTCAAACAAAAATGCCCGCACGGATGGCGGGCAGAGCGATTAGCGGTTGGAAATGTACAGGGTCACTTCCAGGCCAAGACGTAAATCAATAAAAGCAGGTTTCTTCCACATCGTTTTTTCCTCTTTAAAAATGCAGCACCAACGCCATTGTTTGTGCCAGTTTTGTGATGGTCATCAAATAATGCGTCACAGGAGGGCAAAGCTCAACCCGAAAGATGTAAGGAATTAACTTAATGTTTACAACGTAACCTATTGTTGCCAAACATTTTGCAATACCTTTTGCCAGTTGCCCCACAGCAGCTTATTCAGCACAAATTGATCATAGCCGCTGTCACGCAACGCGCTGATTAGCCGCGGTAAACCACTCACATCGTGTAAGTCATCAGGCAACGTAATGCCGTCAAAATCGGAGCCCAGCGCGACATGATCGTCACCCATGATGTTAATAAGATAGTCGATATGGCGAACGATTGTGCTCAGCGGGGTATCGCTATCGCGTTTACCGTCGGCGCGCAGAAACGCGTTGCCGAAATTGACGCCTGTCACGCCGCCGCTGTCGCGGATAGCCAGCAGCTGCCGATCGGTCAGATTGCGCGGTTGCGGGCATAGCGTATGGGCGTTGGAATGGGTGGCGACCAGCGGTGAAGAGGAATGACGAGCGGTATCCCAGAACGCCTTTTCATTCATATGCGAAACGTCAATCAGCATGTTCAGGGCGTTAGCGTGCTTAATGAGGGCGATACCCTCAGCGGTAAGCCCTGGGCCGCTGTCCGGGCTGCCGGGAAACGCCCCGTTAACGCCGGTGCCAAAACGGTTAGCAATGTTCCAGAAAGGCCCAATGCTGCGCACCCCGGCGGCATAAAAAGCCTGTAGATCGCCTCCCTCGCCGTCAAAACCGCCCGCGCCCTCAATATGCGCCACCATCGCCAGCACTTTATCCTGACGGCAGCGTTCGATATCCGCCGCGCTCAGGCACAATCGCGCCCGGCCATCGGAGTGGGCGACAAGCTGCTTAAGGATCGTCAGCTGCTGCCAGAGAATGTCGACCGGCTGCCACGGCTCGCTGGCGTATTGTGGCGCCATGCGGGCGATATACTCCTGCGGCGGCACGAACAGCGCGAACAGCCCGCCGGAAAATCCGCCTTGCTGCATGCGCGGATAATCGAGGTGTCCCTTCTCAATGCCGGAGAAGAAGGCCGTTACCGGATCCTGGCGATGGTGAAGCCATAAATTAAGCAACAGGTCATTGTGACCATCAAAAATCGCCATAGCGTATCCCACTGTCTTTTATTGCTGCGAAAGTTGCCTGGCACGATAACCGATTTGTCCGGTCCGGCAAGGGGAAAATTACAACTTAGCAGCAATTGTTAATATCACTTAACAGTGAGGAGATCCTCAAAGCGGGTGGTGTAGCGGGGTGAAAGCATTTCCCGTTTCATCTGCCACGGCTGCTGAATACCCTGTCCCGCGAAGTAAAGCGTGCCACGGCCATTTTCAGCATTCAGATGGTCTAATACATCCATTAACTTTTGGCTGTTTTTCCTAGGTGCGTTGTCGTCAAACAGATTAAGTTGCGCGACGCCCTGGCTATAAAAATCTCCCAGCATCACTCCGGCTTTCTGGTACCGATGGCCGTTCTTCCAGACCGCATCCAGACAACGAACTGATGCGCTGATAATATCCCGGCTATCCTGGGTTGGGGTGAGCAGTTTTACCGACGCGCTATTGCCATAATATGGCTCGTTAAGCGTGAAGGGCGAGGTTTTAACAAATACGGAGATAAAGCGGCAATGCTGATGCTCATTGCGAAGTTTTTCTGCTGCCCGGGCGGCATAACTACAGATGGCCTGGCGTACATCGTCATATTCCGTGATCCGTTCGCCAAACGAGCGCGAACAGACGATTTCTTGCTTTACCGGGGCAAACTCTTCCAGTTCAAGACACGGTTCGCCCCGTAATTCACGCACCGTTCTCTCCAGCACGACATTGAAATGTTTTCTTATGAACCGGATGTCGGTGTCTGCCAGTTGCAGGACGGTCTTAATCCCCATCATCTCAAGCTTCTTCGCTATGCGACGTCCTACCCCCCAAACGTCTTCGACGGGTAGCGCCGCCATCAGCTTTCTCTGACGATCCACATTGGACAAATCAACAACGCCTCCCGTCTGGCGCTGCCAGCGTTTCGCCGCGTGATTTGCCAGTTTCGCCAGCGTCTTTGTGGGTGCGATGCCCACCCCGACGGTCAGATGAGTGTGTTGCAGTACGGTCGCTCTCATTTCATGCCCAAAATCGGAAAGATCGCGACAATTACGCACCCCGGTAAGATCGCAAAAGATCTCATCAATTGAGTATATTTCGCTACGAGGCGACATCGCTTCAAGCGTGTTCATTACCCGGTTGGACATATCCGCGTAAAGTTCATAATTACTGCTGAAACAAACCACGCCATGATGCCTGAAGCGATCTTTCTGTTTGAAGTACGGTTCACCCATTTTCACAAAGGGTTTGGCTTCAGCGGAGCGAGAGATGACGCACCCATCGTTATTGGACAATACGACCACCGGTCGTCCCTTCAGGACCGGGCGAAAAACCGTTTCACAGGAAGCATAGAAAGCGTTCACATCACACAGTGCAAACATGGTCAGCTCGCTCTGGTATCGCCAGGAGGGGTGAAAAACTGCATTATGATCACCGTTAATTAAGACTGTATTTATATACAGTATTGTATGTTGATAGCAAAGATCAAGGGGGAACGAGGAGTGACGTCGTACGGGTGCAGGAGGGAGAGGGTTATGTTCAGAATGGCGGCGAGGCAAATCTGGCGGAAAGGGTATTTAAAGAAATGTTTAAGAAATATAAGTGCCCATACGGCAGGTATGGGCAGTGATGCCGTCGATATTACTTCTTCTTGTTCATCATCGCCTTGAGATCGGCAAAGGGGTTAAACGTGGCGACACCCACGTCTTTTTGCGCATCCTCACCCGCGACAACGGTGGTGCCGTACTGATCCGCTTCGGTGTACTTTGAGTGTTCGTGATCGTGACAAAACAGGCACAACAGCTCCCAGTTACTGCCATCTTCCGGGTTATTGGTGTGATCGTGGTCGATATGGTGAACCGTGAGTTCACGAAGATTTGAATAAACAAACTCACGCGAGCAGCGTCCACAAACCCAGGGGTAGATTTTTAGCGCTTTTTCACGGTAGCCGCTTTCCAGCCGTGCGTAGTTTTTGGGGATCAGAGCCATTGCTGATGTTACCTGTTAAAAAGAGAATAGTTCACACTATATCCCATTATGAGATGTCAGGAGAATGCCTCCTCTGCGGGAAGGCAGCGTGCGATTTGCGTGTTTCTGTCAGTTTATTTGAAGCATTCCGTTAAATAATCACCATTTATTCTCATTCGTTAATGCGTAGAGTAGGGATAACGCAATGCTTTATCAGGATACTCCACTATGAAAAAGATCGGATTTTTGTCGTTTGGTCACTGGACGCCGTCACCCCAGTCCGGCACGCGAACCGCGGCTGACACGCTGTTACAGTCCATCGATCTGGCGGTCGCCGCCGAAGAGCTGGGCGCGGACGGGGCTTATTTCCGTGTGCATCACTTTGCCCGCCAGCTCAGTTCGCCATTCCCCTTGCTGGCTGCAATAGGCGCGAAAACCAAACGCATCGAAATCGGGACGGGCGTGATCGACATGCGGTATGAAAATCCGCTGTATATGGCGGAAGATGCTGGCGCGGCAGATCTCATCTCCGGCGGGCGATTACAGCTCGGTATCAGCCGGGGTTCCCCGGAGCAGGTGATTGATGGCTGGCGTTATTTTGGTTACGTGCCGCAGGAAGGGGAAAACGAATCTGATATGGCGCGCCGCCACACAGAGGTACTGCTTGATGTATTACGCGGTGAAGGGTTTGCGAAGCCTAACCCACAGCCGATGTTCCCAAACCCGCCGGGATTGTTGCGTCTGGAGCCGCATTCAGAAGGCTTACGCGATCGTATCTGGTGGGGGGCTGGCTCTAATGCAACGGCAGTATGGGCGGCAACACTGGGGATGAACCTGCAAAGCTCAACGCTGAAAGATGATGAAACCGGCGAGCCGTTCCATATTCAGCAGGCAAAACAGATCCGTGCCTACAGACAGGCCTGGGCTGAGGCAGGGCACACCCGTCAGCCACGCGTTTCGGTCAGCCGCAGTATTTTTGCCCTGATGGACGATCGCGACCGGATGTATTTCGGCTCAAGCCGCAATGAGAGCGACAGCGTGGGCTATCTGGATGAGAAAACGCGGGCCATTTTCGGGCGCAGTTATGCCGCAGAGCCAGACAAACTGATTGAACAGTTGAAAAAGGATGAAGCGATCGCGGAAGCGGATACGCTGTTGCTTACCGTGCCGAATCAGCTGGGCGTGGAATACAACGCACATGTGATCGAGTCCATCCTGAAACATGTCGCACCGGAAATGGGATGGCGCGATCGTAATGCGTAATCTGGCCCTCTGGTATCGCCGGTTTGGTGAGCCTGAATCGGTACTGCAAGCGGAAACCACGCCATTGACGCCGCGACAGCCGGGAGAGATACGTGTGCGCATGCTTTTTTCTCCGGTGAACGCCTCCGATCTCATTCCCATCACCGGGGCATATCGCCATCGCACGCCGCTGCCTGCGATAGCCGGTTATGAAGGGGTCGGAATAGTGACCGAAACGCCCGCCGCTTATCCGGCGCTGCTGGGCAAGCGGGTCCTGCCGTTACGGGGGAAGGGTACCTGGCAGCGCTATGTCGACTGCCCGGCGGCGTATGCGGTTCCCGTCCCGGAGGACGTCGACTCGCTTCTTGCCGCGCGGGCGTATATCAACCCGCTTGCCGCACAGATGATGCTGGACCGCTATCCTCCGGTCGGGAAAACGGTGCTGCTCACCGCTGCCGGTTCTGACTGCGCCGTTCTGCTCGGGCAATGGGCACGCCAGGCGGGTGCAGAGGCGGTTTACGGGATCCATCGCTCGCCCGTGCACGCTCAACGTCTGGCTGAAATGGGGATCGTCCCGATTGCGCAACATGATACGACCGCCGTCAACGCTGCCGCCGCGCAAGCGGAGGTGGTGTACGACGCCACGGGCGGCAGCCTGGCGGAGACGATCCTGAGCGTGATGCCCGAAACCGGCACCTTTGTCTGCTACGGGCTACTCTCCGGGCAGACCTTCCGGCAGCAGCGGCCGTTGCCGCGCGTGGCGTGGTTTCACATTCGTAACTATCTGGACGCGCTGAGCGCTGAGGCGTGGCAGGCGGAGTTTCGGCGCATCTGGCCTAAACTGCGCGCCAGCCAGTGCAGCGATGTCACCCTCTACCCGCTGTCGGAATGGCAGCGGGCAGTAGGCAACTATCGCGAAGCGGGAAGAACGGGCAAGCCCATGCTGTCGATGGACAATTAGTCGGCCTTATGGCTCATGTCGCTCAGCAGTACAGCGATACTTTGTCCACCGGCGGTCTGCTCCAGGCCAATTTTGACAATAATTGTCAGTGGAACGGAGAGCAGCATGCCGACAGGCCCGAGCAGCCAGCCCCAGAAAATCAGGGACAGGAACACAACAAGGGTTGAAAGCCCCAGCCCGCGTCCCATGATCCGTGGTTCGAGAATGTTCCCGAAGACAAGGTTAATCACCAGATAGCCTGCCAGCAGGATCAGGGCATCATACAAACCGCTGAAAACCAGCACCTGAAGGATAGGGGGGATCGCCGCCAGCACGGAGCCGATGTTAGGAATATAGTTGAGCGCAAAGGCCAGCAGCCCCCAGACGAAGGCAAAACGCACATCCAGCGCGGCGAGCATCCCCCAGACCACTAATCCCGTCACCAGGCTGATGGCCGTTTTCAGCACCAGATAGCGTGAAACGCTGTCGAGCGCGCGCTGAATGGCGCCCATTCCCTCTACCGGACGCACCATGATGTGCTGGAGTTTTGCAGGCAGCTGTGGAACTTCCAGCAGCATAAACACAACCGTCAGGAACAGCAGGAAAATGGAGGTCATGGCGTTGGAGAGTTGTGCCAGCAGGCTGGTGACAATCGTCATGGCGGCATTCGGATCGATGTATTTAAGCAGTTCCTCAACCGAGACTTCGATACCCGCGCGTTGCAGCCAGGGTTCAATTTGCAGCAGCGGGGTCGCCAGGGAAGAGCGGTATGTCGGTAGCGTCCGCGCCAGCTCGTTCAGGGAGGTTCCCAGATAGGCGACTAACAGCACCATCGCAACGATAATAATACTGATAAGCAGGCTTATCGCCAGCACACGCGGGATGCGCAGCCGCACCATTCGCTGCACCAGCGGATTGAGGATCACCGCGATAAAAAGCGCCAGGATAAAAGGCACGATGATATCGGCCGCAAAACGAACGCCGGTCAGAATGATCACCAGCATGCCTAGCATGATGACGATCTTAAGCCCGTTGAGGGTGATAATAGGTTTGGCCATGGACGTTCCTGAACAGTTTTTTATTTATAATAGAGGGGAAAGCGGATTAAAAAAACTAACCAAAATCAAACAGACTGGGTAAAGAAATGAAAAGGCTTTGAGTAAATTCCTGGCTTATGATACAAATCAGGCGTGTTCAACTACCGAGGACAATTTTCATCCGCAAAGACGAGAAGCAACACCGCGGATAATTGTAATTTTATGGACAATTTGTTCAGGACGTATTTTTCAAACAACTCTGCTCTGTTTTCAACCTCCCTCTGCCTGCTTTCTGGTGAGCAACACTGGCGTTCCGCGCTATAGTCACGTCTTCTGCCTGAGCTGGCGCTATGCGCTTAGCTAACTGATTTAATTCCCAATTTTTTGGTTTGCTGTCCGCAGCGAGCCTCGATGGATTATATTCTCAAGCAGGAGAAAAACATGTTTTACTGGATTTTATTAGCTCTGGCGATCGTCGCTGAAATTACCGGCACCTTGTCGATGAAATGGGCGAGCGTGAGTGATGGCAGCACCGGTTTTATTTTGATGCTGGTCATGATTACGCTTTCCTATATTTTCCTCTCTTTCGCGGTTAAAAAAATCGCGCTGGGCGTGGCATACGCATTGTGGGAAGGTATTGGTATTTTATTGATTACGCTGTTTAGCGTCATGTTATTTGATGAAACCCTGACGACAATGAAAATTGCCGGGCTGACGACCCTGGTCGCAGGTATCGTGCTGATTAAATCGGGTACACGCAAACCGGCAAAACAGCAGAAGGAGCAGACCCATGCAGCAGTTTGAATGGATCCACGCGGCCTGGCTGGCTTTCGCCATCGTTCTGGAAATTATTGCCAACGTCTTTCTGAAGTTCTCCGACGGTTTTCGTCGCAAAGCCTACGGCCTGTTATCGATTGCCGCGGTTCTGGGGGCGTTTAGCGCCCTGTCGCAGGCGGTGAAAGGCATCGATCTGTCCGTAGCCTATGCGCTGTGGGGTGGCTTCGGTATTGCCGCCACCCTGGCGGCAGGCTGGATTATGTTCGGGCAGCGTTTAAACAATAAAGGCTGGATAGGGCTGGTATTACTGCTCGCCGGTATGATCATGATTAAACTGGCCTGAGTGACCTACTGCTGCGCCAGGGCTTCCAGCCGGTCGCGAAAACCGGTCACCGACAACGCCCGGTTATCGGCGCGCCAGCGGTCTTTCGCCGCTGGCGCAGAACTCTGAACGCCAATCAGCTGCCAGCCGTTATCGGTTTTTAACATCAGGGGCGATCCGCTATCACCCGGTAGCGTATCGCACTGATGCGACAGCACGCTGTTTTGCGCCCAGCCCGTCACCACGCAGTCCGTATGGGTGTAGAGCGAATCGAGGTGATCAACAGGGTAGCCTGACTGCGTCACTTTTCGATCGGCAGCTTTGAGGGCGGCGGTGAGCGCGGCTTTATCGCCATCAAAGAGCGGCAGCGGGGTGATCCCGGACGGCGGATAACGTAAAACGATCAGCCCGAAATCCCAGGAGGCCGCCCCGGGCGGCACAATCCAGCCATCGCCATCCGGTTTCAGGCGTTTGCCAAGCGACGGATCCACCCGCCCCTCAATACCGTGAATTTCGTAGCGCCATATCCCTTTTTGCGACACAAAGCGCAGGGCGATTGCTTTATCCGGTTTGCCTTCAGGCGGCATTAACAGGCAATGACCCGCCGTCAGCGCAAGGCGTGGCGTAATGAGGGTCGCGGTACATAAATTGCCGCTGGCGGTTTCCAGTTGCCCGATGGCATCCCAGGGCGATTCGGTAGGATCGGTGACACGCGTACGATCGTCATGACCAAAAAACAGCGTCTTTACCTCTTTGGCGCTAATGGCGTCATCGTCGCCATCATCCGCATGTGAAAAGCCAGCAAAAAGGCTAAACGTTCCCAGTAACAACACAACAGATTTACGCATATCACACTCTGGTGGGGGTAATTATGATTATTAAAAGTGAACCCTATGAAAATACTATAGACGCGACGGCGAGAAAGTGGGAGTAAAATCAGCGTGCTACATTCAGGAAAGATAAAAGTGGCTGGCGATGAGCGCGCATAAAATTAGCAGGATAAGAATGAACTCAAACCGATAGCGCCGCAGCATACGCCCTCCGGATAAAAAAACGGCGCTGACCGCAAACCCGTTCAGCGCCGGTTTACCAACGTGCCCCGAAGGGCACGGTTAAGCTTGTACTCTTACGCTGCTGGCTGTGCAGCAGGTTTAGCCGCTTCGTGTTTTGCCGCTTTTTTGTGATGCTTTTTAGCCGCCTGGGCTTTCTGCTCTACCGCAGGTTTTGCCGCTTTTTTGTGGTGCTTTTTCGCGGCCTGCGCTTTCTGTTCTGCCGCTGGTTTAGCCGCTTTGTGATGTTTTTTATGGTGAACCGTTTTGGCCGGAGCAGTGGTGGATGCCGCAGGCGCTGCGGTGGCGGTAGTTTCAGCCGCGAATGCAGCGGAAGACAGACCCATAGCAGCGGCAACAACCAGAGCTAATACTTTTTTCATTTTCATACCCTCGAATTTGGTTTCTCATTTAACCCCACTGCGGGGCCGTTGAAATAACTATATCCCTGTAAATTCGGGGTTTCCGTGAGTGATTGGTATCGGCGTGTAACCGTATGTACAACGCCGGGGTGGACCCCCGGCGCGTCCGGTTACAGGTAGCGGGACGTCAGGTGTTCGCGGAAGTAGCGGATATTCAGATCTTCGCCTGTGGCCTGGGTGATGAGCTGCGACGTGCTGAAACGGCTGCCGTGCTGCCAGATATTCTGACGCAGCCAGTCAAACAGCGCCGAGAAATCGCCCCCGGCAATGGATGCCTGCAACCCGGGCAGCGCAGTTTTGGCGGCATGGAACAGCTGTGCCGCATACATTGCCCCCAGCGTGTAAGACGGGAAGTAGCCAAAACCGCCGTCGGTCCAGTGGATATCCTGCATACAGCCGTTGCGGTAGTTATCTTTGGTGGATAACCCAAGCCACGCCTGCATTTTCTCATCCCATAACGCGGGAATATCATCGACTTCAATTTCGCCATTGATCAGCGCGCGCTCGATCTCATAGCGCAGCACCACATGCGCCGGGTAGCTCACTTCATCCGCGTCAACGCGGATGTAGCCCGGCTTCACGCGCTGGTTCCAGGCAATAAAATTCTCTTCACTGAATGCCGCCTGGCTGCCGAAACGGGCATGGACCGCCGGAAGCAGATGCTTCAGGAAAGCGTCGCTGCGGCCCAGCTGCATTTCAAAGAACAAGCTCTGGGATTCATGGATCGCCGTAGAGCGCGCCAGCGCAACGGGCTGACCGG
Source organism: Enterobacter cloacae complex sp. EB5 (assembly GCF_031432835.1). NCBI lineage: Bacteria > Pseudomonadati > Pseudomonadota > Gammaproteobacteria > Enterobacterales > Enterobacteriaceae > Enterobacter > Enterobacter cloacae complex sp. EB5. Next base: position 4,646,272 of record NZ_CP133860.1, on the reverse strand, counting down.
CCCACGCTCGCGGAAGGTTTTGCTCGTAGCGGGCATGTCCGGTTTCGTGGATCACGCCGAAAAGCGCGCTGAGCAGTTCATCTTCATCATAACGCGTGGTGATACGCACATCTTCCGGCACGCCGCCGCAGAACGGGTGGGCGCTAACGTCCAGACGACCGCCGTTAAAATCGAAGCCAAGCATTTTCATCGCTTCCAGGCCCAGCTCGCGCTGCGTGGCGGTCGGGAAGGGACCCTGTGGCGGAACGAACGATCGTTGAGCCTGTTTTTCCACAACCTTTGCCAGCAGCTCCGGCAGCCAGGACTTCAGATCGCCGAACAGCACATCCAGGCGAGCGCTGGTCATGTCGGGTTCAAAGATATCCAGCAGCGCGTCGTAAGGCGTGCAGCCTTTAGCCTCAGCGCGCAGGCGGGCTTCTTCACGACTGAGTTTCACCACCTCTTTCAGGTTGGCTGAAAAGCCCTGCCAGTCGTTGGCCGGACGCTGAGTGCGCCACGCGTGTTCACACCTGTTGCCCGCCAGCGATTTGGCCTCCACCAGCGATTCCGGCAGTAAAGTGGCCTGCTGGTAGTGGCGCGTCATTTCACGCAGGTTGGCCTGCTCAACGTCGTTCAGATCTTCGTCTGCCGCCGCCGCCAGCCATTCACCCACTTTTTTATCGGTCAGGATCTGATGTTGCAGGACGCTCATCTCCGCCAGCGCTTCACCGCGCGCGGCGCTGCCGCCTGGCGGCATCATGGTGAACATATCCCAGCTGGCGATGGCGGAGAGGTGGGAGAAGCGGGAGAGGCGCTGGAAGGTACGGGTGAGTTGTTGATAGTTATTGTTTTTCATGAAGTCCTCGTGTCTGAATCAGCCGATGACAAAAATTAGCATCGGCTCGATTTAAACACGAAGAGGGCTGAATGTTAATGCAGTCGTTTATGCAGGCTCGCGCCCACCAGCAGTGCCGCGCACAACATCAGCGCGATAAATCCGCCCACGCCGTTCCAGCCGTAGTTATGCCAGAACACCCCGCCGAGCGTACCGGCTATGCTGGAGCCAAGATAGTAACTGAACAGATACAGTGAGGAAGCCTGACCTTTAGCGCGGCGCGCGCGCGGGCCAATCCAGCTGCTGGCAACGGAATGCGCGGCAAAGAACCCCGCAGAGAAGAGCAACATTCCGGCAAAAATCAGCCACAGGGAAGAGAAAAGCGTCATCAGCAGTCCGAACAGCATCACGGCGGTGGATACCAGCATCACCGGACCACGGCCGAAGCGCGCGGTCATGGCGCCCGCTTTTGGCGAACTCCATGTCCCGGTGAGATACGCCACCGAGAGCAAACCCACCAATGCCTGGCTAAGATGCCACGGTGAAAGCATCAGACGATAGCCAATGTAGTTGAACAGCGTCACGAACGAGCCCATCAGCAGGAAACCGGTCAGGAACAAACGGGGCAGCCCTTGATCGCGCCAGTGCAGACGAAAGTTGATAAATAACGTTTTCGGACGCAGGGAGGTCGGGCGGAAATGGCGCGATTCCGGCAGGATTTTCCAGAACATCAGCGCCGAAGCGAGGGCGAAGCAGCCGATAACGGCCAGCGCAATGCGCCAGTTAAAGAAATCGGTAAACACACCGCTGAGCAGCCGTCCGCTCATCCCGCCGATAGAGTTCCCGCTAATGTACAGCCCCATGGAGAAGGCCACGAAGCTCGGGTGGATCTCCTCGCTGAGATAGGTCATCCCGACCGCCGCAACGCCGCTCAGGGATAACCCAATTAGCGCGCGCATGACCAGAATGCCGTGCCAGCTGGTCATCATGGTGGACAGCAAGGTACACACGGAGGCCAGCATTAACGCCGTTACCATGACCTGCTTACGTCCGATGGCATCCGAAAGTGGTCCGGTGAACAGCAGACCGATCGCCAGCATCCCGGTTGAAATGGAGAGCGAAATACTGCTGCTGGCTGGCGACACGCCAAATTCATGCGACAGGACCGGCAGGATCGGCTGAACGCAGTAGAGCAGGGCGAAAGTGGCGAGACCCGCTGAGAAGAGCGCCAGCGTGACGCGCATAAACTGGGGGGTACCACGTTTAATAAACTGAACCGGCTGCGGTGCTACGGGTAAATCATCAATGTCGCTGGCCGGCGCGATATCAACGGTCGTTGTACGGCTCACACATATTCCTTGCTTAAACATCCCCGTGGTTTCTGGTGACGGGTATGACCACAAGATCAGGGTAGGAAAATGTAAATATTCTGTCTAATATATTAATAATCTCAAATGATACTTTATAAATATGAATATCGAGCTGCGCCATCTGCGCTATTTTATCGCCGTCGCCGAAGAGCTGCATTTTGGTCGTGCGGCGGCAAGGCTGAATATCTCTCAGCCACCGCTAAGCCAGCAGATCCAGATCCTGGAGCAGCAGGTCGGGGCGCGTCTGCTGGCGCGAACCAACCGCAGCGTGAGCCTGACGGCGGCGGGAAAACAGTTTCTTACCGATAGCCGACAGATCCTGAGCATGGTGGAGGACGCCGCCGCCAGGGCGGAACGGCTTTATCTCGGGGAGACGGGGGAGCTGCGCATCGGGTTTACCTCATCGGCCCCCTTTATCAGCGCTGTTTCGGAAACTTTATCCTCGTTTCGCCGTAACTTTCCGGATGTGCATATTCAGACGCGCGAAATAAATACCCGGGAGCAGATATCGCCGCTTAACGAAGGATCGCTCGACCTGGGGCTGATGCGTAACACGCAGTTGCCTGATACCCTGGCGTGGCAGGTGATCCTCCGCGAACCGCTGATGGCGATGATCCCCCGGGATCATCCGCTCGCCGCGCAGCACAGCGTCTCGCTGGCTGAACTGGCGAAAGAGCCGTTTGTCTTTTTTGACCCACAGGTGGGTACCGGGTTGTATGACGATATTCTTGGTCTGATGCGGCGATATGGCCTTGTCCCGACTATCGCGCAGGAGGTGGGGGAAGCCATGACGATCATTGGTCTCGTTGCCGCAGGGCTTGGCGTGTCGATTCTCCCGGCCTCATTTAAACGGGTACAACTGGCGGAAATGCGCTGGGTGAAGATAGCCGAGCAGGATGCAGTCTCAGAGATGTGGCTGGTATGGTCTAAACATCATGAACAGAGCCATGCGGCACAGCGTTTCAAAGAACAATTAATTTCCGCTTCTCACGGGCGTTATTTATAGGGAAAAGTGGGCGAAAATGTGCAGTAAATCACATGGCTAAGTAAAAATTTGACGTCAGCCATTGAAGTGCTTCACCATAGCCCTCAGTTTATTTCGAAGCTCGAAAATAAGGGAGTACGAGGTGGTTGCTGATAGTCAGCCAGGGCATATCGATCAGATCAAGCAGACCAACGCGGGCGCCGTTTATCGCCTGATTGATCAGCTTGGTCCGGTTTCGCGTATCGATCTTTCGCGCCTGGCACAACTGGCACCCGCCAGTATTACCAAGATTGTCCGCGAAATGCTGGAAGCCCATCTGGTTCAGGAGACAGAAATTCAGGAGCCGGGCAGCCGTGGTCGTCCGGCGGTAGGGCTGGTAGTGGAAACGGAAGCCTGGCACTACCTGTCGCTGCGGATTAGCCGCGGGGAAATCTTCCTCGCGCTGCGCGACCTCAGCAGCAAGCTGGTGGTGGAAGACCGGCTGGAACTCCCGCTGGATGCAGAGCAACCACTTCTCGAAGCCATTCTGACCCACATCGACCAGTTCTTTATTCGTCACCAGCAGCGTCTTGAACGTTTAACGGCGATTGCGATCACCCTGCCGGGAATTATTGATACCGAAAATGGCATTGTGCACCGCATGCCGTTTTATGAAAACGTCAAAGAGATGCCGCTGGGCGACGTGCTGGAAAACCACACCGGTGTGCCGGTCTACATTCAGCATGATATCAGCGCCTGGACGATGGCGGAGGCGTTATTTGGCGCTTCCCGGGGCGCGCGCGACGTGATTCAGGTGGTGATTGATCATAACGTTGGCGCAGGTGTGATCACCGACGGGCGTCTGTTGCATGCTGGCAGCAGTAGCCTGGTGGAGATCGGCCATACGCAGGTCGATCCGTATGGGAAACGCTGCTACTGCGGTAACCATGGTTGTCTGGAGACGATTGCCAGCGTCGAAAGCGTGCTGGAGCTGGCGCAGGTGCGGCTCAGCCAGTCGATGAGCTCCACGCTGCACGGTCACCCGTTGAGCGTTGAGGCACTGTGCGCTGCGGCAAGGCAGGGCGATCTGCTGGCGAAGGATATCATTACCGGCGTGGGCAATAATGTCGGGCGCATTCTGGCCATTATGGTGAACCTGTTTAACCCGCAAAAAATACTGATCGGCTCCCCGCTCAGCCAGGCGGCGGATATCCTCTTTCCGGCGATTTCCGCCTGCATTAATCAGCAGGCGCTTCCCGCGTACAGTAAAAACATCGTGGTCGAAAGTACGCAATTTTCCAACCAGGGCACGATGGCTGGCGCCGCGCTGGTAAAAGATGCGATGTACAACGGCTCGTTACTGATTCGTTTGCTTCAGGGCTAACTCTTTTCCAGAGATGTACGAAAAATTGCGCTATCTCAAGCCGGGTAGCGCACGCTTCCCGTAGACTTTCCCCACTGAATTATTTACCTGGTTTATATTTTTTGAAGCATACCCAAGAGGTGGAATGAGTCATGCTTAAGCGTTTCTTTATTACTGGTACGGATACGTCTGTCGGGAAGACAGTCGTATCCCGCGCGTTACTCCAGGCCCTGGCGGCAAGCGGTAAACGCGTTGCAGGATACAAGCCGGTTGCAAAAGGCAGTAAAGAGACGCCAGAAGGGCTGCGCAATAAGGATGCCCTGGTTCTGCAAAGCGTCTCGTCTCTGGAACTGCCTTATGATGCCGTTAATCCTATCGCCTTAAGCGAAGAGGAAAGCAGCGTCGCTCACAGTGGGCTGATCAACTACAGCCTGCTTTCTGATGGCCTGGCAAATCTGAGTGAAAAGGTTGACCACGTTGTCGTTGAAGGGACCGGCGGCTGGCGCAGCCTGATGAACGATTTACGTCCCCTTTCCGAATGGGTGGTGCAGGAGCAGTTGCCGGTGATTATGGTCGTGGGCATTCAGGAAGGGTGCATCAACCATGCCTTGCTGACGGCGCAGGCTATCGCTAATGACGGCCTGCCGCTGATTGGTTGGGTGGCGAACCGTATTAACCCGGGCCTTGCGCACTACGCTGAAATCATCGACGTGCTGAGCAAAAAGCTGCCTGGCCCGCTGGTAGGCGAACTGCCTTATCTGCCCCGCGCCGAGCAGCGCGAATTAGCGCACTATATCGATCTCTCGGCTTTCGGCGGTATGCTGGCCGTAGATCGAGTCGTGGCGTAGCGTTCTCGATAATACCGACGCCACAACACAGGCAACCAGCAAACCGGGTAGTAAAAAATACTGCCCGGTCATCTCACAGACCATCAAGGCCGACATGATTGGCGCATGCGTTGTGGCGGCGAGCAGCGTCGCCATACCCGCCAGCCCAAGCAGGATCGCCGTCTCAGAGCCAGGAAACCACAGCGCAAAGATCTGCGCAAACAGCATTCCCGTTGCCATACCGACGAACAAGGTTGGCGTGAACACGCCTCCCGGCGCGCCGGACCCGCTGCTTGCCAGCACCGCCAGCAGCTTGCAAATAAAGACGCCGGCAATCACCGACAGCAGCGGCGGCGAATGCAAAAACGCCTGAACCACGCTGTAGCCATTCCCCCATACCTTCGGCGTCAGCAGCGACAGCAGCCCGACGATCAGGCCACCCAGCGCCAGCTGCCACGGCGGTGAGAGTTTGAGACGCAGAAACAGCCTGTGGCTGGCCGCCATCAGCCACATCAGCAGCGGGCCGCAAACGCCAGCCAGCAAACCCACGCCAACGATCAGGAAATAATCCACCGCCGTAAGCATCTCGCTGAGATGGACATCATATAGCGTATTCGCGCCGGGACTTAACAGGCGCGTGGTCAGCAGGGCCACCACAGCGGCAATCACCACCGGGCCGAGGGAGGCCAGCATCAGCGTGCCAAACAGGATCTCTGCGATAAACAGGCTGCCCGCCAGCGGCGCATGATAGGCGCTGGCCATCCCGGCGGCGGCACCGCAGGCGATCCACAGTTTCCATTCGGATTTCGGCGTACAACGTTGTGCAAAAAAGGAGGCGGCGAGGGCGGCGAGCAGGATCATGGCGCCTTCACGGCCGATGGCGCTGCCGCTGGCGACCACCAGCAACGACGCGAGGGATTTCACCAGGCTGGCGCCATAATCAAACTGGCCGTCACCGGTCTCAAGCGCTTCCATATAATCGGTGGGGGCGTGGGGACGTTGTGCCGTCATGCGCTGCCATCCCCACAGTAGCACTCCCGCGGCCAGACCACCCAGCGCAGGCGTCAGCGCCCGCCGCCAGGGCGATAACGCGGCCGCGGCGTTCACCAGACTTCCGCTTTCGTTGCTGAGAAATAGCCACTCCAGCAGATACATGCTGTGGCGGAACACCGCAACGGCCAGCGCCGCCAGCACGCCGGTGACGGTAGCAATCAGGAGACGGCGAAACATCGCGCGGATGTCGGGGTAAGCGTGAAGACGTTGCATGGAGTCGTGATTTAACGGGGACGATACAATATTGTGGCGGGAAATCGGGAGGTTAGCAAAAGGTATGCGTGCGGAAAAGGCCGGGCAGTACCCGGCCTGAATGCTTAACTCTCGCTATGAATATTTAATGCCCGGCGCGTACGCCCTGAACTCAAATACTCCGCAATATAATCCTGGGATATCTCGCCGTTATAGCGTCCGTCCTCGTCCACAATCGGCATCCAGCTGGTGTTGCTCTCATACAGGCGAGAAAGCACCACGCGCAGGTTATCCTCGGCCTTACCGGTCATGCGGAACGGATGCAGAATATCCCCGCAGCTGCCGCTGGCGTTACGCGCTTCGCGGCGCTTCACAAAGCCGAGCGGTTTGCCGTGCTCATCAACCACGGTAATGGCGCGAATATCGTTGTCATCCATGGTGGCGAAGGCCTCCGGCAGCGGCGTCGATTCGCGTACCGTAATGGTCGGCTGCTGGTCGGTGACGTCGCCCGCCGAGACCAGCAGCAGGCGTTTCAACGTCCGGTCCTGACCAACAAACGAGCCGACAAACTCATTCGCGGGTTTCGCCAACAGCTCGTCCGGGCTGGCGCACTGCACGATACGACCCTGACGGAAGACTGCAATACGGTCGCCCAGCTTTAGCGCTTCGTCAATATCGTGGCTCACCAGCATCACGGTCTTTTTCAGCTTGCGCTGCATCTCCAGGAACTGGTTCTGGATCACCTCACGGTTAATCGGGTCTACCGCGCCGAACGGTTCATCCATCAGCAGGACCGGAGGATCCGCTGCCAGCGCGCGGATGACGCCGATACGCTGCTGCTGACCGCCAGACATTTCGCGCGGATAGCGGTGAAGGAATTTATGCGGATCCATTGCCACCATATCCATCAGCTCCTCGGCACGGGATTTACAGCGCGCTTTATCCCAGCCCAGCATGCGCGGCACGACGGTAATATTCTCTTCGATGGTCATGTTGGGGAACAGGCCAATCTGCTGGATCACGTAGCCAATGTTGCGGCGCAGGGTCACGGTGTCCATTCCGCTGGTGTCTTCGCCGTTAATCAGGATTGTCCCGCTGCTTGGCGTAATAAGACGGTTGATCATCTTCAGGGTAGTGGTTTTCCCGCAGCCGGACGGGCCGAGCAGCACGCACATTTCCCCTTCAGGTACGTTCAGGTTAACGTTGTCGACGGCCTTAAACGTCTGGCCGTGTTTCTGTGAAAATTGTTTGGTGAGGTTTTCCAGTTTTATCATTATCGAATCCCCTTCGGAGTCAGTACCACCTGCAAACGGTGCAGCAACCAGTCGAGCACAATCGCTAAAAGACAAATCATCAGCGCGCCCGCAATCAACATACGAATGTCACTCCCGCCAATACCGTTAAGCAGCAGCAGGCCCAGCCCGCCCGCACCGATCACGGCGGCAATCGCCATAACGCCGATGTTCATCACCACGGCGGTGCGGATGCCGCCAAAAATCACCGGCAACGCCATCGGGATTTCCACCCAGCGCAGACGCTGCCAGAAGGTCATGCCGATGCCGCGTCCCGCTTCACGCAGGCCCGGCGGCAGGCTGTCGAGCGCCGTGTGGGTGTTACGCACAATCGGCAGCAGCGAATAGAGGAACACCGCCGTAATCGCGGGCAGGGCGCCAATGCCCTGACCGATCAGCGAAAAGAGCGGGATCATCAGGCCGAAAAGCGCAATTGACGGGATGGTGAGCACAATGGTGGCAATCCCCAGCACCGGCGTTGCCAGCCATTTATGGCGGACAATTAAAATGCCCAGCGGCACGCCAATAATAATCGCCAGGCCCACGGCGAGCGCCACCAGCCACAGGTGTTGCAGCGTCAGGGTTAAGAGATAGTCCCAGTTGTCGAGAATATAGTGAATCGTCTCCATAGCGCCTCCTACAGCAACTGTTTGCTACGCAGGAAATCACGGGCGACCTGCTGCGGTGACTGATGGTCGATATCCACCTTCTTATTCAGTTCGGTGATAACGTCGTTATTGAGCTGGGCTGAGAGGGTGTTCAGCGCCTCCTCCAGTCCCGGGTTAGCCTCCAGCGTGTCTTTTCGAACAACTGGCGTCACGGCGTAACTCGGGAAGAAGCCTTTATCGTCTTCCAGCACTTTAAGATCGAAGCCCTTTACGCGCCCGTCGGTGGTGTAGATCAGCCCCGCATCGACAAACCCGTCGCGCACCGCGTTATAGACCAGGCCCGGATCCATCTGGCGGATCTGCGGGCGGTCCAGCTCCATGTTGTAGGCCGCCTGCAACGGCTTCATCCCGTCGCTGCGCCCGGCAAATTCCAGGTCAAGGCCCAGCAGCCAGTTGTTATCCGGATCGGTTTTACGGATCTGCTCAATCTTTGCCACCATCTCAGACATGGTATTGATATGTTCTGCCTCGGCGCGCTTGCGCTGCATGGCAAAGGCATAGGTATTGTTCATATCGGCAGGTTTAAGCCACACCAGACCGTGCTTCGCATCGAGGCGTTTCACCGTCTCGTATGACTCCTGCGGCGACATGCGTTTGTTGATGTGGTTGAAGATGATCAGCGACGTGCCGGTATACTCCCAGGTCATATCAATCTGCTTGTTGATCATCGCGTTGCGGGAAATCACCGTTGCAATATTGGTCTGAGGCTGTACCTGAAACCCTTTCTTTTGCAGATACTGCACGGTCATGGCCGAGAGAATGTGCTGCTCGGTAAAGCTCTTGGTTGCCAGGATCAGCGGCGCGGCGAGCGCCTGGCTGGTGAAGAGCGCGGCGGCGCACAGCGCCGTCAGCCCGGAAAACAGTCTCATAGAAGCTCCTTGTTATAATTATCGCGCGAGATGCGGGCTCAGTAATCGGCCCAGTGCCGCCAGCAGCGTATCCAGAATCAGGGCGAACAGAGCGGTGGCCGCCGCGCCCAGGATCAGCGTCGGGAAATCATTCAGATAGATCCCAGGGAAAATCAGCTCGCCGTAGCTGCTGGCGCCAATCAGGAATGCCAGCGGTGCGGTACCGACGTTAATCGCAGTGGCAATGCGAATACCAGAAAGCATCACCGGCCACGCGTTAGGGATCTCAACCTGACGCAGGCGCTGCCATTTGGTCATGCCGATACCGTTTGCCGCTTCCAGCAACGACGCGGGAACAGAGCACAGCCCGGCATAGGTGTTACGCACAATCGGCAGCAGAGAGGCCAGAAAGAGGGCGATAATGGCCGGTTTATCACCGATGCCAATCACCACCATCGCCAGTGCCAGAACGGCCAGCGGCGGCAGGGTGTTGCCCACGTTAAAGATTTGCATCACATATTCGGCGATACCACGCGCGGCCGGACGGCTCAGCAGAATACCGCTTGGAATGCCCACCAGCAGGGCAAAGAACATTGATGAAAAGACCAGAATCAGGTGCTGTTGCCCGAGGTAGATCAGGTCAACCTGGCGCGCCTTAATCGTCTCCAGTCCAATTCCCCAGGTGAGGAGAGCGAGAACCACGATAATCGCGCCGACAAAAAGCAGCGAACGTTTAAGTAATGGGTGCATTGCGGTGTGTCTCCCTGTGCGCATGCGTTATAGCAACCACCGGTTGCCTGTTGTTATGCCATGTTTCGGCAGGGGTACTTCACCTATAGCAAGCGAAACGGAAGGGTTCCAGCGAAGGGGGTAAAACAGTAACCCTATGAAATTAGTGACAACCGGAGTGAAGCCTTATGGCATAAGGGCTGTCAGTGGGCAGGCAGAATAGTCTTAAAGAAGCACGCCTTAGGTGACAACGTCACGTAAAGCGTGCTGATTAAACCTGACGACTCAGTGAGGCGCGCACCTTTCGTACCCGCCACGAGATGCGGACGATAGAGAAGGCGGCAACGAGTACCAGCATCAGGCCCAGCGCCAGCATGGCGTGGAATCCAAACGCTCTGAACAGGATCAGCCCCGCGATCCCGCCGCTGATAAAGGAGAAAAGGGTAGTTAAATGGGTCTTGAGCTGACTCTTTTGCGCGGCCGTATCTTTGGAGTAATCCCGGCGCAGCATGGCGACCATAACGGAGGCCAGCGAAATGCCCGCATCGGTCAGCGTGCCGGTGATGTGCGTGGATCTCACCCGACCGCCGGATAGCTGGGTGGAGGTGGAATTATGAATGCCCATCAACCCGCACAGGAAAATAATAATCTCCTGATTCGTGGCGAAGGAGTGAAAATACATTTCGTACAGGGATACCCCGGCCAGTAATAGCCCTTCAACAAACAGAACCTGGCTGAATACCAGCCTGACGTTATGGATAATCCCCCAGATAACAATAATCCGCGCAGCGATGGCGCCTGAGACAAACGACAGAATAATGGCGCCAAAGAAAAGAATATCGCTGAGATCGGTGGAGGAAACTTCGCTGGATAACTGCGAGGTATTACCCGTCATATGCGAGGGAAAAAAACCGAACGCGCCCAGCGCAATGGCATTCAGCAGTCCCGCAGAGGTCGCCAGCCAGAGGGCAAGACGACGATCCTCCTGATGCGTTCGTTCTTTCTTTAATTTAATCAGCAAAGAATACCTCCGGTTTGAGCTTTGCCTGAACGCTCAAGCTAACAAAGCGATGTCGCTGGCTGACCAGGATATTGCTTAATTATTATTTCAACGGGAGGAGTGCGAGGTTTTGTAATTAAATAAAATAACCTTGTTAATAGAATGCCTTATTTCCGGTGGCGCGACGTCGTAAAAGTCAGTATTACGGCACTCAGGAGTAATATGCCGCTTAAAGCGAAGGTGCTCTGCCAGCCAAAGGCATCAAATACCACGCCACCCGCCGTTGAGCCAAGCGCAATGGAGAGTTGGATCACCGCGACCATTAGCCCGCCGCCATCCTCGGCATCTTCCGGTAACGTACGGGCGATCCACGTCCACCAGCCCGTGGGGGCCGCAGTTGCCAGCATTCCCCAGAAACCTAACAGCAGGGCCACGATCCACAGGCTGTCCCCGGTGAGCATTAATACCCCTGCAATCAGCGCCATAAGCAGCGGTATGGCCATTAAGGTGAGGTAAAACGCGGCATTCAGGGCCAGCGCGACGATCAGCGTGCCGATGAAACCTGCGATACCGATAGTGAGCAGGATTAGCGATAAGGCGGAAGGACTGACGTGGGTGACGGTTTCGAGGAAGGGGCGTACATAGGTAAATAACGCAAACTGTCCCATGAAGAACAGGCCGCACGCCATCAGACCCATCGAAACAGCAGGCCGGTGGAACAGGCGAAATACGCTTTTACGTGGCGACGGACCCTGGTTCCCGCCCATGTTGGGCAGGCTAAAATATTGCCAGATGAACGCCACAATCGCCACGGGAACCAGGCACAGAAACGCGCCGCGCCAGCCAATGGTCGAGCCGAGATAACTGTCCAGCGGGGCGGCGACCACTGTCGCCAGCGCGTTGCCGCCGTTGAAAATCGCCAACGCACGAGAGACCTGATGCTGAGGCACCAGCCGAATGGCGGTGGCAGCAGACATCGACCAGAAACCGCCGATAGCGATGCCGATCAGCGCCCGGCCTGCCATATACATCAGAGCATTCGGGGCGAAGGCGATAATGATCCCTGACAGCGCCATCAGGACGGTCATGCCTAAAAGAAGATGTTTGCGATTCATATTCCCGGCAAGCCGGGAAAGAAAAAGGCTGGTCAGGACAGCCAGCGCACCAGAGATGGCGATCCCCTGGCCAGCCATCCCCTCTGTCACCCCTAAATCTCTGGCGAGGGGCGTGAGCAGACTGACGGGCATAAATTCCGAGGCAATGAGGACAAAAACGCACAGGGTCATGGCAAAAATACCGCCCCAGTGTGCATGCTCAGCATCACGGGATGAGGTTTGATTCAGTGTGGACATAGGTGTAGTTCACGGCGAAGAGAAGATAAGCCCCCTGATTGCCGGGGGCGAAGAGAATTAATTCAGACTGGTTTTGAAGAACTGCCCGAACTGCGCGAACGGGATTTTCCCTGCGACGTTATCGTAGAGATCAACATGATTCGCACCGGGAACAATCACCAGTTCCTTCTGTTTGCTGCCGACAGCTTTAAACGCATCTTCCGCAAAATAACGTGAGTGCGCGTTTTCACCGGTCACAATCAGCGTTGGGATGGTGATCTCCCCGGCATAGCTCAGCAACGGCATATTCATAAAGGACAACGGCATGGTCGCGGTCCATGCGCCGGTGGAGTTTACGGAACGGGCATGGAAGCCGCGCGGCATACGGTAGTAATCATAGAACTCTTTCAGTACCGGATGCGGATCGGCGGGCAATGCTTCCGGCAGAATACGCCCGGCCGCCGTTACCTTACCGTTTTCATCGACATAAATATCGTGGCCGCCATGGGCGAAGGTGCCGCTTTCAGCATCTTTCCAGCGTTGCGCGTTCAGATACTGCAACACGGCCCGGCGATCGGCCGCTGAATAACGATCTTTCCCGTCGCCCACGCCGTGACCCATCGCACGGCTCATATCGTACATTACGCTGGTGGCGACCGCCTTCACGCGGGTATCCATGGATGCCGCATTCAGCGCCATACCGCCCCAGCCGCAGATCCCGAGAATGCCGATACGGTTACGGTCGACTTCTTTTTGTAATCCGAGGAAATCCACTGCGGCGCTAAAGTCTTCGGTGTTGATATCAGGGGAGGCAACGTTACGCGGCTGGCCGCCGCTTTCACCCGTGTAGGATGGGTCGAAGGCCAGGGTCACGAACCCCTGTTCAGCCAGAGTCTGGGCGTAAAGACCACTGGATTGTTCTTTTACCGCACCGAACGGTCCACTGACGGCAATCGCCGCCAGCTTCTGGTCGCCGCTGTTCCTGGGAATGTACAGATCGCCGACCAGGGTGATCCCGTATCGGTTCTCGAACGTCACCTTGCGGTGGTCGACTTTATCGCTCCTGGCGAAGGTCTTATCCCAGGTTGTCACCATTGAAACGGGGGCGGCAGGATTTCGTGTTTCTGCATAACTCATTGTTGTCACTCCACTTAATGATGCGCATAGCAGCAGCGCAACGGACAGTTTTTGGGTGAATGTTTGCATAAGAGGTACCGTGTGTTGTTGTCATGCGGTCATTATAGTTAGCAGAAATAGTGCTGATTAGAGGCCAAAAGCTGCTAGGATTAATATCATATTGTTATCAATTAATGAGACATGATGGCGAAGCGGGAAAACTACAATGAGCTGTATCTGTTTATCCAGGTGGTGCGGGAGGGAAGCTTCACGGCAGCCGCGCAACGGCTCGCGCTGGCACAATCCGGCATCAGCCGATCGGTTCGCGAGCTGGAAGAGCGGCTGGGCGTTCAGCTTCTGGTGCGTACCACGCGCAAACTGTCGCTGACCCATGCCGGGGAGCAACTTTACCAGACCGCTGGTTCAGCCTTTGATGCGCTCGATACCGGGCTGACAAGACTGGCGCATTATCGCCAGACGCCGTCCGGCACGGTGCGCATTAATGCCAGCCAGCACGCCATCGAAAAATGCCTGCTGCCAAAGCTCGCTATCTTCAAACAGCGTTATCCGGATATCCGTCTGGAATTGATGAATGAGAGCCGGTTCGTGGATATCATTACCGAGCGATTCGACGCGGGCGTCCGGCTGGGGCCGGAGGTGGGACAAGGAATGATTGCCGTGCGCATCACGCCCGATATGGAGATGGCAGTGGTTGCCGCCCCGGCGCATTTTCGGCGCTATGGTTTCCCGCAGACGCCCGCCGATCTGGATGCTCATCCCTGCATTGCCTACCACTTTGCCGACGGTAACCACTATCAATGGGAGCTTGTTCAGGACGGGAAGCGAGTTACTCACCGCCCGGAGGGGCAATGGGCCTTTTCCGACAGCTACATGGAGGCTGAAGCGGCCAGGCTGGGACTCGGGCTGGCCTATGTCCCGGTTGAGCTGGTGGCTGACGATCTGGAGCATGGCACGCTTATACGCGTCTTACAGCGCTACAGCCTGCGGATGGACGGACTGTACCTCTATTATCCACACCGCAACGTGTCCCCGGCGCTGAGAGCGGTGATTGATACGCTGAAAATTTAGGGTGCCTCTACGCTACGGTCTATACAGCCCCTATGTTTGTGATACGCTACTATTTTATATAGCGCAGCTCAACTAAGGCTATGAAATGACAAAAATAACGCCAGAATATACGGTAGTTGACTTATCACGTTGGGCAAGGAAGGAACACTTTGAAGTATTTCAGGGCTTTGCTCAATCTACATTTAACCAAACGGTTCAGCTGGACATTACCGTGCTGCTAAAGCATATCAAAGAGGTTGGCTGGAAATTTTATCCTGCGATTATTTCCCTTATTTCTCACGTCGTAAACCGGCATCCGGAATTCCGTATGGCCATGAAGGATGATGAGCTTGTCATATGGAATGAGGTTCATCCAAGCTATACCCTTTTCCATAAAGAAACGGAGACATTTTCATCGTTATGGAGTCATTACGATGGAAATATTCACCATTTTCAGCGCGTTTATGCAGAAGATGTCGCCCGCTATGGCAATATCCTTGCTTACTGGCCTAAGGAAGAGTCCCGGGAAAATATATTTTTCATCTCGGATATCCCGTGGGTCAGCTTTAGCAGTTTCAACGTCAACGTCGCTAACATGCGGAATTTTTTTGCGCCCATGTTCACGTTTGGAAAATACTATAACCAGGATGGAAGAGTCTTGTTGCCTTTCGCTGTTCAGGTCCACCATTCTGTTTGTGATGGCTTCCATGTGGCAAGGCTGATCAACGAGTTACAAGAGTTGTGTGATAATTTACCGCACCATCCAGAGGCGCCCAACGTGTGATTCACGTGTTTTTAACATACGCCTGACAAGGGGAAATAATGGAACCGAATTTTACGCCAGAACAGATTGAAATGATTAACCGCATTGTTTTCGAGCAGATCGAGATCATGCATGAGAAAGTAGCTGAAATAATCGCAGATACAGAGACGGTGGTGCATCAGCGCCTGAAGGATAACGGGATCACTACGACAAATTTCTATCCTGCGAATAAAAATTTCCTGATGATGACCCTTGTACAGGATCTGATAGATAAAGTGCACGGGGGCGATAAGGACCAGGCCAAAACAATAATAACCATGGAAGCAAAAAGGCTGAATATCAGCGTAAACGTTGAGGCGGACAAATCAAGATAACAGGACGTATTTTCACGGTTACGGTTGATGAATATAAGGTTCAGCCGACCATAATAAAGCCGCGAGCCGTTTCCGGCCCGCGGCAGCAGGACAGGTGATGAGATGTTCTGACGATCAGGCGGCTTTGACGGCCCGGATTTTTTTGCTGCTATCCGCATCTGATGCTGTTTTATCCGTTGCAGCATTGCGCTCGGGAAGCTTGCTGGTACGCAGGATATGCTGCACGGACTCTTTCTGCTCGGCGAGATACAGACCAAGATTCTCCGCCTGCGTTTCATCCATCTGCATTCCGCTTTGCAACAGCCAGTCGGTGAACGCTTCTGCCATATCGAGCAGTTTGTCGTGAGCGTCAGCCTCTTTCTTACTGGCAAATGTCATTTTCTCTTCACCTTTTCTTACGACAACAAATTTTGTTTCAACAGCCATTGTGCACCCCCGTATGCTGTAATTATATACAGTATAACAGTTGTGAAGTTGTGTTGCAGCAAAAATGTGCGAACCTGGCCTGCACAACGGGTGGACAAGCCAGGCGCTGTTATCGGTACAGCGTTTTTTCGGCAATCGGGATCAGCAAAGTGGACTGCCATTCTGCCAGCGTCAGCTGGGCAAGTTTACCCAGTGCGGTGTAGAACGGATGGGCCGCGTTTTCAACGAATACGCTCAGGAAACGGGTGCTCCATGGCAGCAGATGCCAGGCAAGAAGCTGGTCGCGTTCTGTTTCGCGACCGTTCTCGGCAAGCCATGCCGCCAGCATCAGCAACGTTCCGAAATGATCTTCAGGCTCATTCTGCTGCATCTCAAAGGCGATATGGTTTTCACGCATCCACTGACGCAACGCGAGGGTCGAATCGCCAAACAGCACGGACTCGCGATCAAGCCAGACCGAGCCCCACGGGGGGGCGGGCAGGGCATACGGGCCAATAAACAGACGCTGCCAGGCGTCTTTCAACGCTTCATCCGATGGAGTCTTAAACATACTGGCGACGGGCAGCAGGTTTTCCTCCGCCAGCGGCCAGTCCTGAACCCAGTCACCTGCGGTCAGGGCATTCACCAGCGGCGCGGTCTGCTCGCTGTCTGGGGCGAAATAAAACAGCGCGCCCAGTACCCGGGCGCTGAACGCGAACGATTCGCGGTGTGAGACGTCATTCATTACAACTTTCCTTACTTGCGCGCGGGTAGCCCCGCGCACCTGTGTTAACCTGCAATTGCTAACCCTGCGGTCATATGCAGACCATAAAATAGCCCACGGCCAATCAGTTCACCCAGCGCCACCAGCACGACACCTGCAAACAGGCCGAGCGTTTTTGGCTCCTGACGACGAATCAGCGGGCAGATCCAGCAGCCTAAACCCGCCGCCAGCAGCGCGATGCGCCATACCTGAAGCGAACCATAATCCGGAAGCAGGGCGTTAGCCTGCTGGATGGAACTCTGTATCGTCCCCAGCGTATTGCTTTGCAACACGACGACCGCCACGCAGACGATAAGTGCCAGTACGCTGACAGACGCGGCAAGAGTACCTTTGATTGTCACGTTTGCCACGCGCAGCAGCAGCGCGGCCAGCAGAGGACCAGCAAGCACCATCGTCAGGAAGAAGCTCAGCGTGGTGTAACCCGTATACCAGGTCGGGACAGTCTCAATCTGATAGACCCGGGTCATCGCCCAGACGAAAACGATGCCCAGGAGCTGGCTGACAACCAGCCAGATTTTGCCCAAAGCTGGGGGCATTTTACCGATAACCGACACCAGCCACCAGAAACCGCCCACGGCAAAGAAGATCGAACCCGCCGCGATCTCATTACTCAGCGCTGACGCGCCCACGCGGTTAAGCGCGTTGAAGGCACGCAGCGGGGAGCCAAGATGCAGTACCGAGGCCATAAACCCAATTCCCATTACCAGCCAGAGAAAAAACAGGCTGCGCACGATGCGCATTCTGGCCTTGTCATCATTTTCCTTAAGCCAGACGAAGCCCATCACGATTAACGCGCCGGCCACGCACTGCCCGAAAACGGTGAAGATCACCAGCGGCCATTCATGCCATCCACTTCCCATCTCACACCTCCTTCGGGTTTGCCAGGTAGCCGGTGGTGTCACCCGTCGGACGGCTGTTGGCGTTAGGTTTAATCACAATACTCGGCTTCGTGAAGTGCGCAGACGGCAGCGGCGCAACGGCAGCAAGCTGACCGTGTTTTTTGCGCAGCTCCTCAATCGGGCCAAAGTCCAGCGCGCGCAGCGGGCAGGACTCGACGCAGATGGGCTTTTTGCCGTCCGCCACGCGGCTGTGGCAGCCGTCGCACTTGGTCATGTGGCCTTTGGCGGCATTGTACTGCGGGGCGCCGTACGGGCAGGCCATGTGGCAGTAACGACAGCCGATGCAAACATCCTCGTCCACCACCACAAAACCGTCGTCGCGCTTGTGCATTGCCCCGCTCGGGCAGACCTTGGTGCAGGCCGGATCTTCGCAGTGGTTGCAGGCAATCGACAGGTAATAGGCGAAGACATTCTGATGCCAGACGCCGTTATCCTCCTGCCAGTCGCCGCCCGCGTATTCATAAATACGCCGGAAGCTGACGTCCGGGGTCAGGTCTTTGTAATCCTTGCAGGCCAGCTCGCAGGTTTTGCACCCGGTGCAGCGGCTGGAATCAATAAAAAATCCATACTGGGTTGTCATTGGTTAATCCTTATGCCTTCTCGATCTGCACCAGGTTCGTGTGCTGCGGGTTGCCTTTCGCCAGCGGTGACGGGCGGTGCGTGGTCAGGGTATTGATGCAGGAGCCGTGATCGACACGATCGCCGCTCATGTTGGCGTCATGCCAGGCGCCCTGGCCCATCGCGCTTACGCCGGGCATGATGCGTGGGGTGACTTTCGCGGCAATACGCACTTCGCCGCGGTCGTTGAAGACGCGCACCATATCCCCGTTTTTGATACCACGTTGCTCCGCATCCACAGGGTTAAGCCACACCTCCTGGCGACAGGCGGCCTGGAGCACATCCACGTTGCCGTAGCTGGAGTGGGTACGGGCTTTAAAGTGGAAACCGAACAGTTGCAGCGGGAACTTGCTGCGCTCGGGCGCGTCCCAGCCTTCGAAGGTTGAGGTATAGACCGGCAGCGGGGTGATGGTTTCGTCTTTTTGCAGTTCCCAGGTTGCCGCAATATCCGCCAGCTTGCTGGAGTAGATCTCGATTTTGCCCGACGGGGTTTTCAGCGGATTGGCATCCGGATCGTCACGGAATTTTTTATAGGCCACGAAATGTCCGTTAGGATCTTTGCGCTTATAAATACCCATTTTTTTCAGCGCGTCGTAGGACGGCAGCAGCGGATCTTTGGCGACCATTTTGGCGTACAGGTAGCGCAGCCACTGCTCCTGCGTACGGCCTTCGGTGAATTTCTGATGAATATCCGGCCCGAGGCGTTTCGCCACTTCGCTCATGATCCAGTAGATGGGCTTGCGCTCGAACTTCGGGGCGGTAACCGGCTGGAGGAAAATCAGGTATCCCATGTTGCCGGCGTAATCGTTGGGGATGATATCTTCCTGCTCGACGGTCATCAGATCCGGCAGAACAATATCGGCATACTTCGCGGACGAGGTCATAAAGTTGTCGATGACAACGATCGTTTCGCACTTACTCTCATCCTGCAAAATGTCGTGAGTTTTGTTGATATCGGAATGCTGGTTGATGATGGTATTACCCGCGTAGTTCCAGATGAACTTGATCGGCACATCGAGCTTATCTTTGCCGCGTACGCCGTCGCGCAGGGCGGTCATCTCCGGTCCACGCACGATGGCATCCGTCCAGCTGAAGCAGGAGATTTGCGTTTTCACCGGATTTTCCGGCAGCGGCATGCGTTCGATGGTGATGGTGTAGGTCGATTCGCGCGCGCCGCTGTTACCGCCGTTAATGCCGACGTTGCCGGTCAGGATCGGCAGCATGGCGATGGCCCGGGACGTTTGCTCCCCGTTAGCCTGACGCTGCGGGCCCCAGCCCTGGCAAATGTAGGCCGGTTTCGCCGAACCGATTTCACGGGCCAGCTTAATGATGCGATCGGCAGGAATGCCCGTTATGCGAGACGCCCACGCCGGGGTATTCCGCGGTTTTGTCATCACCCTGGCCGAGAATATAGGCTTTGTAATGACCATTAGCCGGTGCGCCTTCCGGCAGGGTTTTTTCGTCATAACCCACGCAGTATTTATCGAGGAAAGGATGATCGACCAGATTTTCATTAATCAGCACCCACGCAATACCTGCCACCAGCGCGGCATCGGTGCCCGGACGAATCGGGATCCACTCGTCTTCGCGCCCTGCGGCAGTGTCGGTATAGCGCGGATCGATAACGATCATCCGCGCGTTTGACCGTTCGCGCGCCTGCTCGAGGTAGTAAGTGATCCCGCCGCCGCTCATGCGCGTTTCCGCCGGATTATTGCCGAACATCACCACCAGTTTAGTGTTTTCGATATCCGATGTGCTGTTGCCGTCGTTGCTGCCGTAGGTGTAGGGCATTGCGCAGGCGATCTGCGCGGTGCTGTAGGTGCCGTAGTGGCTGAGGAAGCCGCCATAGCAGTTCATCAGGCGCGCGACCAGCGAGGCGTAAGGGGAGGAGCGGGTGATGTTGCCGCCTACAATTCCGGAGGAGTAGTTAATGTAGACCGCTTCGTTGCCGTATTTTTCGACCACGTTTTTCAGGCTCGCGGCGATGGTGTCCAGCGCTTCTTCCCAGGTGATACGCTCAAACTTGCCTTCTCCGCGTTTGCCCACGCGTTTCATCGGATAGTTCAGACGGTCTGGATGATTAATGCGACGGCGTATTGAACGGCCTCGCAGACAGGCGCGAACCTGATGGTTGCCGTAAATATCCTCGCCGGTATTATCCGTTTCAACCCAGTAGACTTCGTCATCGCGAACGTGCAGACGCAGGGCGCAGCGGCTACCGCAGTTTACCGAGCAGGCGCCCCAGACGACTTTATCTTCCGCTGGCTGAATAGCGGTCTGCACAGCGGCGGCGGCGCTTTTCAGACCAAAAGGTAATGCGATCCCACCGGCGGCAAGCGCCAGAGATCCTATGGCAGTAGATTTAACCAGAGTTCGACGGCTTATTCCGCCGTGATGTTCAACTTCGGACATGACTCACCCCATCATTGTTAATAATTATTTTCACCCGTGACTACAACCGGGCTAATGATGGGGGGAGTGTTACTTATTTAGAGGTATTAAATATTAATCCTCGTCAAATCAGGGGAATTGAATGGGAAAATCATTGCGGCTCAGCGGGCGCATTCTCCTGCGTACCTGCGCCGCTCACCGGGTAGTTGCCGCTACTGGTGCGGGTGTACAAAATTTTGAAAGTATCGTTGGCACAATGCCCAACGACCTGCGCATCCGGCTGATCGGCCTGATCGTTCGGGACGATGTTCAGGGTAAAGCCAGACTCCGGCACGCCGTTGTTGATAATCTTCTGCTGAATGTCGCTTTTCACGCGCTCGCAGGAATCCGGGGCCGCAAGAAGAGCGGGAGAAGCACTCATTAACAGCAGGGCGGTAATCCAGGGTAACCGTTTCATCTGTAGCTCCTTTTCACTGTGTGGACTATAAGCATAGCAGGGTTAGGGTAAGCTTTTGTTTTTGGGTCTGTCTTTCTGAATTGTCCTGGAGCCCTGCCTGCGTCATAAAATAAATTGCGAATAATGGTGCTGATTGTCTACCAGATAAGAAGGCAGGGTGCGTTTTGATACTTCTTGCCTGACCAGTTTTCGGTCTCGTCCCCAGATATCTTCGGCGTTAGTGATAACCTTCATAATATGTTCCGGGTTATTGAATTCCGGCAGATCGTATTCGGTATGAGAAATGGTAGACATTTTTTCGGAAATTCTTTCTGGGGTCATTACCCAGGAGAAATGCCAGCCGCCATCTTTCACAACCTTATTATTGATTTTTAGCCAGTTCCATTTAAACCATGACCAGTTTTTATCTTTGCGCGCACGCTTCCAGTTTCGGAAAGATTCAGGCTCACCGTGGAAGAAATGCTTAAGGTTGTAATAGGACGTTGCGCGGGGCAAGGTACATTTTCTCGGCGTACCATCCGTGTTGTGAACCTGGAGATTAAACTGATAGTTGAACACGTTTTGATGAATAGTCGTGCAGAGCGCGCGCGGATTAATGGCCCTGACCGTGTCGGGTGAGAAGATTTCGTCAACGTCTGACACCAGAATCAGATCGTCGTCTGCCGCGTCTTTTAACCCGTTCATAATGGAGTTGCGAAGCGCTGCTTCATTTGCCCAGGCATCAACCTGGTTATTATCCGCACGGTTTAAAATAGGCTGCGCGTCAAAAGGCACGTAAATGATTTTGTCTTTGAATTTGGCAAACTTTGTAATATCGAAATGCAATTCTCTCGGTATGCCCGTAAAAGAGTGTGTTGCTTCTACAATGACAAAACGGTCAACGACATCAGCGAGAGTATGTAATCTGATGTCGAGCAACATATCTTCGTCATAGTATAAAAAACAGTCGTAAATCATGATGTTAACCCGAAAATTTAAAATCTAATTTTATAATAGTGTGGAATCTTCCGCGCCCAAAGTAGCCACTTTGACAGGTCTCGTCAATGCAAACGACGGATTTCTACAGCGCGAAGAGTCAAATGAAGTGCTGTTACGTAAGTTGCTGTATTTGCTAATATGATTGTATCTCTCTTTGAACGGTAAATGATGTGAATAAATACGCAGCGATAACGCTACTGGCAACGGTACTGGTGGGATGCGACAACAACACCGCGCCGCTGTCATTTACGCCGGAGATGGCGAGCTTTTCGAACGAGTTTGACTTTGATCCTCTGCGCGGGCCGGTGAAGGATTTTACCCAGACGCTATTCAACGATAAGGGTGAAGTCTCTAAACGTGTAACCGGCACGATGTCGACGGAAGGGTGTTTCGATACGCTTGAACTGCACGATCTCGAAGCGAATACGGGCGTTGCGCTGGTGCTGGATGCTAACTACTACGTCGATGCGGAAACCCAGCAGCAGAAGGTAAAGTTGCAGGGAAAATGCCAGCTGGCGGAACTGCCGTCTGCCGGCCTGACGTGGGACACCGACGATAACGGGTTTGTGGTTGCCGCGCACAGCAAAGAGATGGAAGTGAAGTACCAGTATGACGCCGACGGCTACCCGCTGGGTAAAACTACGGTTTCCGGCGACCAGCGTTTATCGGTCAAGTCGGTGCCGTCGAAAGATCTGCGCAAGCGCATGGATTATACGGCGGTAAGCCTGTTGAACGATAAACCGATGGGCAATGTAAAGCAGAGCTGTGATTACGATCGCCACAATAACCCGGTGAGCTGTGAGCTGGTGATCACCGATGACAGCGTCAAACCTGCCGTTGAGCGCATTTACACCATCAAAAACAGCATTGAATATTATTGAGAATACAACCGCGCAGGTTACTGCGCGGTGGGTTTAAGCAGGCTGGCGGAGGAGGACTTATGCCCGGCCAGATGCTGATGCTGGAAAATGCACATGCGGATGGTGTTACGGTATTCGCCGTTAATAAAGAACTCATGGATCAGTTCACCTTCCACCATAAAGCCCAGCTTACGGTAGATATGAATCGCTTTTTCGTTCTCTTTGTCGACGATAAGGTAAAGCTTGTAGAGATTCAGGACGTTAAACCCGTAATCCATCGCCAGCTTTGCCGCCCGCGACGCAAGACCTTTCCCCTGGTGCTCCGGTGAAATAATGATCTGAAATTCCGCCCGACGGTGAACGTGGTTGATCTCAACCAGTTCAACCAGCCCGGCTTTCTCACCCTCGCACTCCACCACAAACCGGCGTTCACTCTGATCGTGGATATGCTTGTCGTAGAGATCGGACAGCTCGACAAACGCCTCATAAGGCTCTTCAAACCAGTAGCGCATCACGCTGGCATTGTTGTCGAGCTGGTGAACAAAGCGTAAATCTTCGCGCTCCAGCGGACGGAGCTTAACGTCACACGGCGTTGACATTACGGTGCTACCGTGCGGCCAGTACGACGATCCAGACAGCGCAGGGTGTTAGGCTCCCAGTAAGCGTTGACGTTGGCACTTTGCTGGCATTTGTCGCGGGCATCAAACGCGACGTCTTCTTTATCCCACTCTTTTTCCACGCGCTTATTCACTTTCTGACGCAGGCTGCGGGTGTCATTCCATTGTTCTTTGTCCATGGCGGCGTTCTGACGGCTTTGCGCGCTGTCACCAGACTCAATGATGAGTTTGCTGGTCTCGGCTGATGCCGTTGCGGCGAAGGCGAACGATGACAGCGCCAGTACGGCTGTCAGACAAAGGCGTTTGCTTAATGTAGTCATAGCGTTTCCTTTAAACGGGTGCAGACAATCGGATTACCCCGCTGGATTCTACACCAATCCGAAAGGGTGTCATACCCGCGCGGCAGGTATGGGAACGATATGAACATTATCGCGTATGATGTCTAAATCAATCCTCACGAAACGAGAAAAATGTTCAAAACGACGCTGCTTTTTTTCGCGACCGCGCTGTGCGAAATCATCGGATGCTTTTTGCCGTGGCTCTGGCTAAAGCGGGGCGCTTCCGCGCTGCTGCTGATCCCGGCGGGTGTGTCCCTGGCCCTTTTTGTCTGGCTGCTCACCCTGCATCCGGCTGCCAGCGGGAGGGTATATGCGGCCTACGGCGGGGTGTACGTCTGTACCGCGCTGCTGTGGCTGCGCGTTGTCGATGGCGTCAGGCTAAGCCTGTATGACTGGGCAGGTGCGCTGGTTGCCCTGTGCGGCATGTTGATCATCGTGGCCGGTTGGGGACGCGCGTAAGCGTCCTTATAGTGTGATCGCCCGCTGATTTTACGATCATTATACTTGTATGGTAGTAGTGTAGTTGCGTAAATTTCCGGCATCACAACGAGCGATGTAAGGAAATGGATTATGAAGATTGTCGGGGCTGAAGTATTTGTCACCTGCCCGGGGCGTAACTTTGTCACCCTTAAAATCACCACCGATGAGGGCATTGTCGGCCTGGGTGATGCCACGCTTAACGGACGTGAACTTTCCGTTGCCTCCTACCTGAAAGATCACCTGTGCCCTCAGCTGATTGGCCGCGATGCGCACCGCATCGAAGATATCTGGCAGTTCTTCTATAAAGGCGCTTACTGGCGTCGTGGTCCGGTCACCATGTCAGCGATTTCTGCCGTGGATATGGCGCTGTGGGACATTAAGGCGAAAGCCGCGAACATGCCGCTCTATCAGCTTCTGGGCGGGGCCTCCCGGGAAGGGGTGATGGTGTATTGTCACACCACCGGGCACACCATTGACGACGTGCTGGAAGATTATGCCCGTCATAAAGAGATGGGCTTCAAGGCGATTCGCGTGCAGTGCGGCGTGCCGGGAATGAAAACCACCTACGGCATGGCTAAAGGGAAAGGGCTGGCGTATGAGCCTGCGACCAAGGGCGCCTGGCCGGAAGAGCAGCTGTGGTCCACCGAGAAATACCTCGACTTCACGCCGAAACTGTTCGACGCAGTACGCAGTCAGTTCGGTTTCAATGAACATCTCCTTCACGACATGCACCACCGTCTGACGCCCATCGAAGCGGCGCGGTTCGGCAAAAGTATTGAAGAGTACCGTCTGTTCTGGATGGAAGATCCGACTCCCGCTGAAAACCAGGCGTGTTTCCGCCTGATCCGCCAGCACACCGTCACGCCAATTGCGGTGGGGGAAGTGTTCAACAGCATCTGGGACTGCAAGCAGCTGATTGAAGAACAGCTCATTGACTATATCCGCGCCACCATAACCCATGCGGGCGGCATCACCGGTATGCGTCGCATTGCGGACTTTGCCTCACTCTACCAGGTGCGTACCGGCTCACACGGCCCGTCGGATCTGTCGCCAATTTGCCACGCCGCGGCGCTGCATTTTGACCTGTGGGTACCGAACTTCGGCGTGCAGGAGTATATGGGTTATTCAGAGCAGATGCTGGAAGTGTTCCCGCACAGCTGGCGCTTCGATAACGGCTATATGCACCCGGGCGACAAGCCAGGGCTGGGCATTGAGTTTGATGAGAAGCTGGCGGCGAAATACCCGTACGATCCGGCTTATCTGCCGGTGGCCCGTCTGGAAGACGGCACCCTCTGGAACTGGTAAACGAGGAGCGAATGATGAAAAGCGTAGTGATCCAACAGCCGAATACGCTGGTGATTGAGGAACGTCCTCTCCCGTTGCCGGGCGCAGGCGACGTCCGCGTCAAAATTAAGCTCGCCGGTATCTGCGGTTCAGACAGCCATATCTATCGCGGGCATAACCCGTTTGCGAAATACCCGCGGGTAATCGGTCACGAGTTCTTTGGCGAAATAGACGCGGTTGGCGAAGGCGTGGAGAGCACCCGACTGGGCCAGCGCGTTTCGGTTGATCCGGTGATCAGCTGCGGGCACTGCTACCCGTGTTCCGTTGGAAAACCGAACGTTTGTACCTCGCTGGTGGTGCTGGGCGTTCATCGCGACGGTGGCTTCAGCGAATACGCCGTCGTGCCGGCGAAAAATGCCTGGCACATTCCGGACGCAATTCCTGACAAACACGCGGTGATGGTTGAGCCATTCACCATTGCCGCCAACGTGACGGGGCAGGCGAAACCCACCGAACAGGATGTGGCGCTGATCTACGGCGCAGGCCCGATGGGGCTGGTTACCGTGCAGGCGCTGAAGGGCGTTTACAAGGTGAAGCAGGTCATCGTGGTGGATCGCATTGATGAGCGGCTGGAGATGGCGCAACGCAGCGGCGCAGACTGGGTCTTCAACAACGGCGAGCAGTCGTTACAGACCGCGCTGGATGAAAAAGGCATCAAGCCGACGTTAATCATCGATGCTGCCTGTCATCCGTCCATTTTGCAGGAAGCGATTACGCTGGCGTCTCCGGCGGCGCGCATCGTGCTGATGGGCTTCTCCAGCGACCCGAGCCAGATCGTGCAGCAGGGGATCACCGGCAAAGAGCTGTCGATCTTCTCGTCGCGCCTGAATGCCAACAAATTCCCGGTGGTCATTGACTGGCTGGAAAAAGGGCTGATCGACCCTGAAAAACTGGTCACCCATACTTTTGACTATCACCACGTTACAGACGCCATCGAACTGTTTGAAAAAGACCAGCGGCAGTGCTGCAAAGTCTTGCTCACGTTCGACCAATAATAATTCACGCGGTTAAGAGCCTGCGAAGACAGGCTCTAAGTGGTACGCATCTTACTTTTCAGAGATAGCCATTATGACTCAAGCACAACCTCAAAGAAGTACGTCAGATCTGGTGAAAGCCGCCGTATCTGGCTGGCTGGGCACCGCCCTGGAGTTTATGGATTTCCAGCTCTACTCCCTTGGCGCCGCGCTGGTGTTCCATGAAATTTTCTTCCCTGAGCAGTCCGCGGCCATGGCGCTGATCCTGGCGATGGGCACCTACGGCGCAGGCTACATCGCGCGTATCGTCGGGGCATTTATCTTCGGCAGAATGGGCGACAGAATTGGCCGTAAAAAAGTGCTGTTTATCACCATCACCATGATGGGGATCTGCACCACCTTAATCGGCGTGTTGCCGACCTATGCGCAGATCGGGATTTTCGCACCGGTGCTGCTGGTGACGCTGCGTATTATTCAGGGGCTGGGCGCGGGGGCAGAAATCTCCGGCGCGGGTACCATGCTGGCAGAGTACGCGCCGAAGGGTAAACGCGGCATCATCTCCTCGCTGGTGGCCATGGGCACCAACTGCGGGACGCTGAGCGCCACGGCGATCTGGGCCGTGATGTTCTTTGCCCTCGACCGTGAAGAACTTATTGCCTGGGGCTGGCGCGTGCCGTTCCTCGCCAGCGTGGTGGTGATGATCTTCGCCATCTGGCTGCGTATGAACCTTAAAGAGAGCCCGGTGTTTGAGAAGGTTAACGACGCCGAAGCCGTTGCGCCGGTTGCTGCGCAAGATACCTCGGTCGGCGCGATGTTTAAGAGCAAATCGTTCTGGCTGGCGACGGGGCTGCGCTTTGGTCAGGCCGGTAACTCTGGTCTGATCCAGACCTTCCTTGCCGGGTATCTGGTGCAGACGCTGTTATTCGATAAGGCGATCCCAACCGATGCGCTGATGATCAGCTCGATTCTCGGCTTCGCCTCCATCCCGCTGCTGGGCTGGCTGTCTGATAAAGTGGGGCGCCGTCTGCCGTATATCATTCTTAACATTTCAGCCATTATTCTGGCTTACCCGATGCTGTCGATTATCGTTGACAAGAGTTACGCGCC
Source organism: Enterobacter cloacae complex sp. EB5 (assembly GCF_031432835.1). Taxonomy (NCBI): domain Bacteria; kingdom Pseudomonadati; phylum Pseudomonadota; class Gammaproteobacteria; order Enterobacterales; family Enterobacteriaceae; genus Enterobacter; species Enterobacter cloacae complex sp. EB5. Next base: position 4,618,248 of record NZ_CP133860.1, on the reverse strand, counting down.
GGGCGTGATTATGCTCTCTATCATCGTTATTCATAACTTTGCGGTGCTCGGGTTGTTTGCGCTGGAAAACATCACCATGGCGGAGATGTTTGGTTCGCGCAACCGCTTTACCCGCATGGCGATCTCCAAAGAGGCGGGCGGTCTGGTGGCGGTGGGCTTTGGTCCGGTGCTGGCGGGGATCTTCTGCAACATGACCGGGTCCTGGTGGCCGATTGTGGCGATGCTGGTGGCGTACTCGCTGATTGGGCTGGTCTCCGCGTTGCTGATGCCGGAAGTGCGCGACCGCGATCTGAGTGAAGCCGAAGATGCAGCCGAAGCGCCTCATAAAGAAGCGGTAGCCTACGGCGCGCTCTCTTCACGCCGCTGATGGTTTACATCTTGCGCTACCTGTCACACAACTTTTCACTGATGTCACACCACATGGCGAAAAGTTAATGTAAATCAAGATCTGAAAACGACGTATCAGTATGGTTAATGGCAGCGTTTTTTGACTCCGACTGCCATTCTAGTTGGTGTAGTCAGCAGGCGCTGCCGCTTTGATCAGGAAGCGGCAGCGGATCACAGCGTTCATTAATTAACGAGTCTCAATCATGGAAAACCAGTTATTACAGGCGAAGGCAACGCGTCCTCAGTACGATCGCGACAGCCTCAAGGCACGCATTGTTCATTTAGGATTTGGCGCGTTCCACCGCGCGCACCAGGCGGTGTACACCGATATTCTCGCCGCAGAACAGGGCAGCGACTGGGGTTACTGCGAAGTTAACCTGATTGGCGGCGAACAGCAGATCGCCGATCTGAAGGCACAGGATAACCTTTATACCGTGGCAGAGATGTCTGCCGATGCGTGGACGGCGCGCGTGGTCGGCGTCGTCAAAAACGCGCTGCATGCGCAGGTCGACGGGCTGGAAACCGTGCTGGCGGCGCTGTGCGAGCCGCAGGTCGCCATTGTTTCCCTGACCATCACCGAGAAAGGGTATTGCCATTCGCCGGCAACAGGACAACTGATGTTCGATCATCCGTTAATTGTTGCCGACCTGAAAAACCCGCATCAGCCGAAATCGGCGCCGGGCGTGGTGGTTGAAGCGCTGGCGCGGCGTAAGGTGGCGGGGCTGCCAGCATTCAGCGTAATGTCATGCGATAACATGCCGGAGAACGGCCACGTGATGCGCAATGTCACCTGCGCTTACGCGCGCGCTGTTGACGGCGAACTGGCAGACTGGATTGAAGCGAACGTCACCTTTCCGTCAACCATGGTGGACCGTATTGTGCCCGCCGTCACGGCTGAAACGCTGGATAAAATCGAACAACTGACCGGCGTACGCGATCCGGCAGGTGTCGCCTGCGAGCCGTTCCGTCAGTGGGTGGTGGAAGATAATTTTGTCGCAGGACGTCCCCAGTGGGAAAAGGCCGGTGCGGAACTGGTTTCTGATGTCATTCCGTTTGAAGAGATGAAGCTGCGTATGCTTAACGGCAGCCACTCGTTCCTGGCCTATCTCGGCTACCTGGCCGGTTATCAGCACATTAACGACTGCATGGAAGATGAACATTATCGCGCAGCCGCGCATGCGCTGATGCTGAAAGAGCAGGCGCCGACGCTGAAAGTGAAGGGGGTGGATTTAGCTCACTATGCTGACCTGCTGATCGCGCGTTACAGCAATCCGGCCCTGCGTCACCGCACCTGGCAAATCGCCATGGACGGTAGCCAGAAACTGCCGCAGCGGATGCTCGATTCCGTGCGCTGGCACCTTGTCCACCAGAAACCTTTCCCGCTGCTGGCCCTCGGTGTGGCGGGCTGGATGCGTTATGTCGGCGGTGTGGATGAGCAGGGTAACGCGATTGAGGTGAGCGATCCGCAGCTGGCGGTGATTCAGGCGGCGGTAAACAGTAGCGCTGAAGGAGAAAGCCGCGTTAGCGCGCTGTTGGGCATTGAGGCTATTTTCGGTAACGAGCTGCCGAAGGACGCGGTCTTTGTGGCTGCGGTCATGCAGGCTTATCAGACGTTGCTGCAAAAAGGCGCGAAGGCCACGGTTGCTGAGTACGCCGCCCGGCTTTAACGCGATGACATGCCGCCGTCCGCGGCGGCATGTCGGGGCGCAGCTTAGTGCATCCCCAGACGAATCAGCTCAATCGGTTCGAACTTACCTTCGCATCCTTCCACTTCAACCGTTTTACCACGACGCACCTGCTCGGCATTAAGGCCGTCGCTGTGGATCGCTTTAATCACGCCGAACTGACCTGTGCCGCTAATCATGACGCGGCTGCCAGTGGTGATTGCATTTCGGTTACGGTCGTATGTCATCATGGTATTTTCTCCTCTCGTACTTATCCGTTACGGCGCTAATTCAACGGCTGCCGTTCACGGGGCACTATTAATACGCCTCTCTTTAACGAAATTATTTGCTTTTGATCAAGCTCACACTTTTTTCTTATTTCATGCAGGCGTTGACGGTTCAGGACACCACTTTACAAAGCGGACAGTTATTTTCCTTAATTGATAGTTTCCAGGTGCAAGTGTTTAGGCTTTGTTTATATCCACAATGTCATTCTGGAGGCAGAAAATAACCCTTCACAGGAAAAGGAGTCAGGCTTATGTATAAGAAAATTTTGATGCCTGTTGACGTGTTTGAAATGGATTTGAGCGATAAAGCGGTACGCCATGCGGTCAACCTCGCGAAGGCGGAAGGCGCGACGATCACCCTGGTCAACATTCTCCCTAACAGCAGCCGTTCGTTACTGCGGGGGTTCAATGCCGATATTAAGAAGTTCGAAGAGTATATGACCGCCGAGTCTGATAAGAAGATGAAGGCGCTGAAACGGCTCTTTGAGATGTCCCCGGAAAATATTGACTGTGAAGTTCGCTTCGGCAACGTACGCGATGAAATCATCAAGCTCAGCAAAGAGGGGAAATACGACGTCATTGTTATCGGATCAAAAAACCCGAGCATTACAACCCATCTGCTGGGTTCGAATGCTGAAACTATCCTGCGCTACGCCACTATTCCGGTATTAGTGGTCCGCTAATTACTTCGCCGCAACCGAAAGGGGGCGGTGAGGTTTTATTCTTCGCTGAACCACTCGCGGTTTTCCTGACGAATTAACTGAACTGACTCGCTAATTTCCTGAAGGTGAAGCGTCATCGCTTTATCTACGGCTTCCACGTCGCGTTTTTCCAGCGCGTTGAAAATATCATGATGCTGGCGCAGCAACATCTCTGGCGGAGAAACATGGTCGAGGCTCATGTAGCGCACGCGGTCGATGGTCGCTTTGATGTTTTCGACGGTATCCCACGCGAGCTGACACTCGGCGATCTGCGCCAGTTTCTGGTGGAACTCGTCGTCCAGCTGGAAAAAGTCGTTTAACTGTTTGCGGTCGATGGCGATTCGTTGCTGATGCAGGTTTTGCTCCAGCAGGTAACACTGGTTATCGTTGATAAGCGACGCGGCGCGACGCACCACGGCGCACTCAATGGCCTGGCGAACAAAACAGCCGTTCCGTACCTGCGAAAGCGAAATTTTATTAACATAGCTGCCGCGCTGAGGGCGGATCTGAATAAGGCCGTTTTCTGCAAGCTTAATAAACGCCTCACGTACGGGCTGACGGGAAACGTCAAAACGTACCGAAACCTCTTTTTCTGAGAGTGGCGTTCCCGGTGGGATCAGGCAGCGAACAATATCACGGCGTAAGATGCGATATATTTGCTGATTAACGGGCTGGGTAGGATTAAGTTGCGATTCAGCGGCCATGGGTTGTGATTTCTCAGAGAGTTAACCTGAACATACTACCATTCTTTTCCCTGCCATCACATACCCGGCCCGCAGGCCGGGTGGGGTATATTAACCGCGATGCACGCTGAGTCCGGCATAGGTCTGGCTGACGGGCATCATCTCCACCGTATTGATGTTGACATGCTTCGGCAGATTCGCGACCCACCAGACGGTTTCGGTGATATCTTCCGGCGTCAGCGCATTCGCGTTTTCATAGGTTTTATCCGCTTTCGCGTCATCGCCTTTGAAACGCACGTTGGGGAATTCAGTTCCGCCTACCAGACCCGGCTCAACATCGGTCACGCGGATCGCGGTGCCGTGCAGGTCGGTGCGCAGGTTCAGGCTGAACTGGCGGACAAAGGCTTTGGTCGCACCATAGACGTTGCCGCCCGCGTAAGGCCAGCTTCCGGCGGTGGAACCGATGTTAATGATATGGCCACGGTTACGTTCAACCATGCCCGGCAGCACGGCGCGGGTCATGTACACCAGCCCTTTGTTGTTGGTGTCGATCATGTTTTCCCAGTCTTCCACGCTGGCTTTGTGGGCAGGCTCCATGCCCAGCGCCAGGCCAGCGTTATTGACCAGCACGTCAATTTCACGCCATTCGGCAGGCAGGTTGGCAATCATCTCTTCAATGGCGGCGCGGTTGCGGACGTCCAGCTGTGCGCTCAAAATGCTGTCACCCAGCTCGTCTTTTAGCTCCTGCAAACGCTCCTGACGACGCCCTGTTGCAATCACTTTGTGTCCGTTGGCGACGAAGCGACGCGTGATGCTTTCACCAAAACCCGCTGTCGCCCCGGTAACTAAAATAATCATCTCACTGTTCCTCAACGCTTTTTGTGTTGTACTAACATAGCACGCTCTCCGGCACGTCGTTAAGGCAACATTTGTATGACGCCATTGCAGGCCAGCGCAGGCTGGCCTACTCTGGGGAGAAATACCGTGCTCAGGAGTAAACGATGTCGGTCAACAATCCTTTTTTTGAAATTAGCCTGTTGCCTTATCAGGCGCCACGTTTTGATGCGATCAACGACAGCCATTATCGTCCGGCGTTTGATGAAGCAATGCGCCTGAAGCGTGCAGACATTGACGCGATTATCGCGCAGCGCGCCGCGCCGGACTTCGATAACACCGTGCTGGCGCTGGAAAAGAGCGGGGCCATGCTATCGCGTGTGAGCAGCGTGTTCTTCGCCATGACGTCCGCACACACCAACGATGATCTTCAGGCGCTGGACGAGCAGTTCTCCACCGAACTGGCCGGGCTGGCGAACGATATCTGGCTAAACGATACGCTTTTCGCCCGCGTGGAAGCCGTCTGGCAGGATCGCGAGGCGCTGGATGCCGAATCCCGCCGACTGACGGAGGAGACGTATCAGCACTTTGTTCTTGCTGGCGCGCGTCTGAACGCCGATGAAAAAGCCGAGCTGAAAGCCCTGAATACCGAAGCCGCCACCCTGACCAGCCAGTTCAACCAGCGCCTGCTGGCGGCGAACAAGGCGGGAGGGCTGGTGGTGGACGATGTTCACCAGCTTGACGGGCTCAGTGCGGAGGAGATGGCTGCCGCGGCTCACGCTGCCGCAGAAAAAGGGCTGACGGATCGCTGGCTGATCCCGCTTTTGAATACCACGCAACAGCCCGCGCTGGCGGCGCTGACGTTGCGCGAGACCCGTAAAAAGTTGTTCAGCGCGGGCTGGGAACGCACCCAGAAAGGCGACGAAAACGATACGCGCGAGCTGATCCGCCGGCTTACCGCGTTACGGGCAAGACAGGCGCAGCTGCTCGGTTTTGACAACTATGCGAGCTGGAGCATTGCCGATCAGATGGCGAAAACGCCGGAAGCGGCGCTCGAATTCATGCGCGGAATAGTGCCTGCGGCGCGCGGCAGGGCTGCGTTGGAGCAGGCGGATATTCAGAAGGTCATCGACGACGAGCAGGGTGGTTTTACGGTGCATGCCTGGGACTGGGCGTTTTATGCCGAACGTGTGCGCTCAGCGAAATACGCGCTGGATGAGTCGCAAATCAAACCCTATTTCGCGCTCAATACCGTGCTGGAAGATGGCGTATTCTGGACCGCTACGCAGCTGTTCGGTATCCGCTTTGTCGAGCGTTTCGATATTCCGGTTTACCACCCGGATGTGCGCGTGTGGGAGATTTTCGACCACACGGGTGAAGGCATGGCGCTGTTCTACGGCGATTTTTTCGCGCGTGATTCCAAAGCGGGCGGCGCGTGGATGGGGAATTTTGTTGAGCAGTCTTATGAGTTTGCCGCGCGTCCGGTGATTTATAACGTCTGCAACTATCAAAAACCAGCGAACGGGCAGACCGCGCTGATCTCCTGGGATGATGTGATTACCCTGTTCCACGAGTTTGGCCATACGCTGCACGGCCTGTTTGCCAGCCAGCGCTATGCCACGCTATCAGGCACCAACACGCCGCGTGATTTCGTTGAATTTCCCTCGCAGATCAATGAACACTGGGCCAGCCATCCGCAGGTGTTTGCGCACTTTGCCCGTCACTATCAAACCGGCGAACCGATGCCGGATGCGCTGCGGGAAAAAATGCTCAACGCGACCCAGTTTAATAAGGGTTATGACATGACGGAGCTATTGAGTGCCGCGCTGCTGGATATGAACTGGCACGGCATTCAGGAGCCCGTTGAAGACGTGGAAGCCTTTGAAGCCGCCGCGTTGAAAAAAGAGGGGCTGGATCTACCCGCCGTACCGCCGCGCTATCGCAGCAGCTATTTCGCCCACATCTTCGGCGGAGGCTACGCGGCGGGGTATTACGCCTATCTCTGGACGCAGATGCTGGCGGACGATGGCTATCAGTGGTTTGTCGAGCAGGGCGGTTTGACGCGCGAAAACGGACAAAAATTCCGCGAGGCGATTTTGTCCCGCGGTAACAGCACTGATTTAGCAGAACTCTACCGGAACTGGCGCGGGCACGATCCGAGGATTGAACCGATGCTGGAGAATCGCGGATTGAGTGCGTAAGGCTTTTTTAGTGTGTGAACAAAGCCGGGCGCGAGGCCCGGTTTTTGCTTCCCCTAAATTCCTCCATAAATAAGGCAGGTATTCGTAATGTTGAACAAATAAAAACCGAGCAGGCCTTGATTAACGCTATCATCCTCATTATGAAATTTCCCTATTGGAACTTATCAGAGAGCGAGAAATGAATGATCTAGCTAGTAGTGGCATGTGTCATTTTAATGCACATTATGATTTTGAGGACCTTGAAAAGGAACTAAAGCGTCATCTGTATCTGTGTGAAAAATACTTTTAAACAATGATAAATAAAATACTGGTCAGTGCCTGCCTGATGGGCCTTAAAGTCCGTTATAACGGGAAAGAGAAAGCGCAGATGACTCATCAACTTGCTCGCTGGCAACAGGAGCAGCGCCTGGTGATCCACTGCCCTGAGTTGGCTGCGGGGCTACCTGTTCCGAGACCACCCGCTGAGATTATGTCAGCTGAGGGTAAAGACGTAATGCGTGGACAAGCCAGAATAATTGAAAACACAGGAAAAGATGTTACCGGGCATTATCAACTTGCAGCCTGGCTGGCTCTGCGAGCAGCACAAGAAGCAGGATGTACTGCTGCATTGTTAACTGATGGTAGTCCAACGTGCGGAACTCAGTTTATCTACAACGGTTCTTTCAGTAATCAGCGTAAATCGGGTATGGGAGTGGCAGCGTCATTGCTCTCCGGGCATGGTATTGCGGTATTTTCAGAAACTCAGTTTGCGGAGCTTGTGAACTGGATTGAAGAAAGGGAATGAGCGATTCTCCACGATTAACGCCGAGCGGCATCGCTTCCTGGTCATAATGGGTATGCAAGCTCATTTTTCCATTTTATGAGCCACCTCGATTAATTCCGCCCCCTGATTCTTCACGTTCCCCACGGCGCGAGTTACAGCATGCCAAATAAACTCGTCGGCGGGTACTGCACCGTCGGCAATGATCTCTTCCGCTTCCTTCCCGCCTACGTCCTGGCGCATCCATTCCCTTGCAGCTTCTGGCGACAGAACCAGCGGCCGCCGATCGTGTATATCAACGAGGCCTTTATCCGCAGCAGAGGTCACTATGAGAAATCCCTCGGCTTCATCGCCGCGCTCAAACGGCGTACTGCCGATCGCCGCCATGAATATCGGCTGCCCGTCGGCCCGATTGACCTGCTCCCCGTTGATTAGTACACCCCGATGTTAGTAATGTCTTCATAAGCCACATGAGGACATCCCCATGAAGAAGCGTTTTTCCGACGAACAGATCATCAGTATTCTCCGCGAAGCCGAAGCTGGGGTACCCGCCCGTGAACTCTGCCGCAAGCATGCCATTTCCGATGCCACGTTTTACACCTGGCGTAAGAAGTATGGCGGTATGGAGGTGCCTGAAGTTAAGCGCCTGAAGTCGCTTGAGGAAGAGAACACCAGACTCAAGAAGCTGCTTGCCGAAGCCATGCTGGATAAAGAGGCGCTTCAGGTGGCTCTTGGGCGAAAGTACTGACGACAGACCAGAAGCGGGAAGCCGTGATGTTGATGTGTGATGCGACCGGTCTGTCGCAACGTCGTGCCTGCAGGCTTACAGGTTTATCCCTGTCGACCTGCCGCTATGAGGCTCACCGTCCGGCTGCTGATGCGCATTTATCAGGGCGCATCACTGAGCTGGCACTGGAGCGCAGGCGTTTTGGCTACCGTCGTATTTGGCAGTTGCTGCGCCGTGAAGGGCTTCATGTTAATCATAAGCGCGTGTACCGGCTTTATCACCTCAGTGGCCTGGGCGTAAAACGCAGAAGACGTCGTAAAGGGCTGGCAACAGAACGTCTGCCGCTGCTCCGTCCGGCGGCGCCCAATCTGACCTGGTCGATGGATTTCGTCATGGACGCACTTTCCACCGGTCGCAGGATCAAGTGTCTTACCTGCGTCGATGATTTCACAAAGGAATGCCTGACGGTCACTGTTGCCTTTGGGATTTCAGGCGTTCAGGTCACGCGTATTCTGGACAGCATTGCACTGTTTCGAGGCTATCCGGCGACGATAAGAACTGACCAGGGGCCGGAGTTCACTTGCCGTGCACTGGATCAATGGGCCTTTGAGCATGGTGTTGAGTTGCGCTTAATCCAGCCGGGCAAGCCAACGCAGAACGGATTTATTGAGAGCTTTAACGGACGATTTCGCGATGAATGTTTGAATGAGCACTGGTTCAGCGATATCGTTCATGCCAGGAAAATTATTAATGACTGGCGGCAGGATTATAACGAATGCCGCCCGCACTCCACGCTGAATTATCAGACACCGTCTGAATTTGCAGCGGGCTGGAGAAAGGGTCATTCTGAGAATGAAGATTCCGACGTTACTAACTGAGTGTTGTATCTAATCGTGGGGGCAGGTCACGATGAATGAAATACGGCTGTTTCTTGTCGCCTTCTTTTTTCCATTCGAACCATCCATCGGCAAAGCAGATCGCCCGGCCATGCTGCCACAGAGGTTTAAACATTCTGCTGGTGGCCGCAGTTTCTACACGCGCGTTAATCAGTGGTGCTTTGTCCCACCATCCAGGCGCGTAGCCCCAGAATACCGGATCGAGGTGCAGTTGTTCGTCGCGTTCGCTTAACAGCAGCACTTTGGTACCGGGCGCAACGTTGTAGCGGCCAATGGGTTCAGGGTCATATGCGATGTCGCGATCGCTTTCGTCGGCCAGGTAAGCCAGATATTCTTCACGGGTTTGGGCTTGTGCAAAACGTCCACACATAGAAACCTCCAGTCAGTCAGACTGAAAGTATAGGGCAGGGAGAAAAAGTAGCGCGGGCACGCACCTGAGAGTGAACCGATGCTGGAAAATCGCGTGCTGAATGCACAGGGGTATCGTGAGATGAAAACAGAACCGGGCTTTGCGCCCGGTTACTCTTGTATCAACCACATGTCCGATTCTTCGAACATCTCCTCAAGCATGCGGTTGAGCTTTTCACGGTCGCTTTTGCTGGCGTCGCTGTTCAGGCCGTTCGCTTGCATTGGTTTAACCGTCACGCTGGCATCAGGAAAAATCCGGTGCACGCGTTTTGTCAGCTCGGCCAGGATGATTTCCCTGGCTCCCTCCAGCCCCTGTACGTTTCGCTTGTCATAAACCAGTTCCACAAACATGATTGTTTACCTTATGGATATTACGCATGTGATTCAGCCTGAACGTAAAATACTACTGTATATGGGTACAGTCAAACGGCGTTCAGGCTAAAGCATCGTCCAGAGCAATGCAGACAGCGTTGCCAACCCCCCCAGAACAACCAGAAACACCATCACGCCGCGAAGCTCCGCCAGCGAGGGGCGGGTGTAAATGAGGTACGCTGGGATAAGGAACAGGATCACCGCAATCAGTGGCCCGCAGAACATTTCAATCAGGCTGAGCACATCCGGATTGGCATAAACAATGCCATAGGTCAGCAGGAACAGCGCCAGAGAGGCAAGCCGCTTGCTGGCGTTGGCCTTTTTGCCGGATACGCTGGCAGCCAGCTGACCAAACGTTTGTGCGACCGACAGGCCTACGCCGAGGAAAGATTTGGTCATACCGATGATAGCGATGAGCGGGGCAATGTGATAAATCAGGCTGAGATCACCGTTTCCCTTCATCACCGACAGCACATTCAGGTTTTCTGCCTTCGCCCGCACAAAGTTGTCATGCGGGATCCCCAGCACGCAGCTCAGCACGAAAAAGAGGATACTGGCGAAGATGGCTAAATAGGCGATGCGGATCACGAACAGTGCCTTTTTCTCGCCCTCCGCTTTCCTCTCCCTGTAGTAAGAGCTAAGCGGAGAGACCATAGGCGCGCAGCAAAACGAGAAGGTAATAAGCGGCAGCGTCAGCCAGATATTTTTCAGCGTGACCGGAAGCGGCGTGGCGGTCATTTCAGCGGCCGTATCGGTCAGGTTTGAGAGATGCCAGCCCGGGATAAGTGAAACGGCGATCAGCAGCACAGATGCCGCGAACGGCAGCGCCAGCGCGCTCATAATGGCCACGACCCTGTCCCGACCATTGCTCAGCACCACATACAGCGCAGCAACCACGATAAACGACAATGGCCCACGGCTGAGCGCGGTAATATGCAGATGCTCCACCAGTAAATTATCCAGTGCATTAATCAGCGCCACCCCGTAAACCAGTGTTACCGGGAAGAAGGTCACACAATAGAACAGGGTGATCAGCTTTTCACCCCGTCCGCTGAAGAAGGAGCCGAAGATCGGCAACGTGCCGTTTTCAGTCTTCTCCTCACGCATATACACGCGACAGAGGAGTAAATGGGGGATAAGCGATAACGGCAGCCCCAGCAGGAGCATGACCAGGAAAATAACCGGACCGCGGGTGCCGATTTCCACGGGCAGGAACAGTGTTCCCGCCCCGACGGCTGTACCATAGAGGCCCAGCGTCCAGATATTATCCTGCCAGTGCCAGTTAGAGCGTGTTGTAATATTAGCTGAGAGAGTAGTGGCTTTATTCATCATATTTTACCGCGTTGTTAGAGGAGCGACGACTTATTTAGTTTTTATCTGCCTGTAGTCGTTGCTGCGCCATTACGTCACGGGTGGGAGGGGTCTGATTTCGCATACCGTAAACCTTATGTGTATGCCTGCAATAACTATCGTTATTCTTTGACGATGCTTTAACAGGCGGTTAATTAAGAAAGGGATTTGTTAAATTAATGAACAAATAACGACTGACTTTCCCTGCCTGCACGTCTGTTAATTAAAGAATAAACACCCTGTTTTATTAAGTACCATAAGGCGCCGTCATATTGAAGGGGGGCTTATTTAATTATTTTATTGGGCAGAAAATTATCCCGTTATGCCTGAAATTAAAAAACAGAATGTAGACAATCGCGTAACCCGCTCGTAGCTTTCGAACCGTCTTGTAACATAACGCTCTCTTTATGGTGGCGAAGGGGCACAAGGTGTCTATGCCTGCTATTAAACGCCCCATAAAAAAATCCTCTTCTATACTCAGTTACGTTTAGTGAAATATGCCGCCGCTCCACACGTCGCGTTGCCTTAATAGCGACGGGCAGCAGGGGCATATATCCACGAAAACGCCTTAATGATGGTCAATTTTGCATTTTTCAGAGGGGGACTCCTGGTATGTTGCATTCTCAATCCTCGCGCATCGGCAGCATTTTGCTGCTGCTGAGCGCGATAATAGCCTTCGCGGTGGCGCTATACGCCTGGTGGACGCCGCTTACCGGCGTCACTGGCACCATTGGCGCACTGGGCGTGGTCATTGCCAGCGTAGTGCTGGCGATCCTGACCTTTATGCTACGCGCGGCATCGCGTCGCGGGGCGCGCGTTTTTCTGATTATTGTCACCCTGGTGGTGTTGGCGGGTATTGCTTTCGCCGCCGCGCTGCTGCACCAGTACATCATAACGGCAGCCATGGTGGTCGGCCTGGTGGGTCTGATTATGCTGAGCAGCCATTCCGCCCGTTACAACCATCCCGTCAGAAGCTGAGGAGCCGCCCGTGCACAACGATAAGCATTATCCCTTCATAAAAGTCAGCATGACGGCGCTGGCGCTGCTGGTCGCTCCGCTCGCGCTACAGGCGCAGGATAAGGCCGCTGAAGCCTCTCAGGGGACCCAGAAATCACTGAATGTTGATGCGGCCGATCAGCAGGCGCCCGGAACCACAAAAACCACCGACGATGCCTCAACCGGCAGCGGTGACGAAAAGAAAGTCGCCTCGGCCAGCCAGCCGGCGACGCCGCTGGTGCCCGGCACCGCCACCTGGGACAGCTTCCACGGCCAGCTTAACGCGCAGAAATACAGTCCGCTGACCCAAATTACGGCGTATAACGTCGGGAAATTAACGAAAGTCTGGGAGTTCCATACCGGCGATGTCTCGGATGGTAAAGGCGATACGCCAGCTACCGTCTGGTCCGCAACGCCCATTTTCGCCAACGATACGCTCTACATTGGCACGCCATTCGATCGCCTGATTGCGCTGGATCCGGGGACGGGTAAAGAGAAGTGGCACTATGACACCAAATCGTCGCGCAAGGCGCTGACCCAGCCGGTGCTGAAAAACCGCGGCGTTTCCTACTGGCAGGCCAAAAATCCGGTGAGCGGAGAGGCATGCCAGAAGATGGTTTATATGGGCACCGTTGACGGTAAGCTCTTTGCGCTGGATGCCGATTCAGGCAAACCGTGCAGCGGCTTTGCGGACAACGGCGTGCTGGATCTGAACCAGTGGAACACCGTTAACGCGAAGTATCCGCTCTCTGTCCTGCAACCGCCAACCGTTGTCGGCAACCACCTTCTGGTGGGCTGGGCCGGGAAAGACTGGGCCTATGCCGAAGCCCCTCCGGGCACCGTATTTTCAGTCAACGCCCAGACCGGTAAGCTTGAGTGGACCTTTGAGGCGATCCCGGCAGAGATCCGCAAGCGTACCGGTACCGCCAACGTCTGGACGCACATGTCCGCCGATGAGGCCAACGGTCTGGTCTATCTCCCGGTCTCCTCGCCGTCTCCCAACTACTGGGGCGGCAACCGCGTAGACGCTATTCCGCTTGGCACCTCGACCACCGCGCTGGACATCAACACTGGTAAAGTGGTCTGGTCCCGTCAATGGGTACACCACGACGTCTGGGATTACGATATTAACTCCGCCCCGACGCTGATGGACATCACCGTAGACGGCAAGCAGATCCCGGCGCTGATTCAGGCCACCAAGCAGGGTTTCCTGTTTGTGGTTAACCGCCTGACGGGGGAGGACGTATGGCCAATCGAAGAACGTCCGGTTCCGCAGGGTGATGGTTCGGTCCAGGGCGAAGTTCTCTCGCCTACGCAACCGTTCCCGACCAAACCCGCGCCGCTGCTCGACCAGTCGAAAAAACCAGAAATCTGGAAGCTGGCGGATATCGTCGGTGGCGGCCAGTGCTCCCGCCTGTGGGATAACCTGACCTATGAGGGAATGTATACCCCGCCAACCACCAAAGGCGAAGGCACGCTCACCTATCCCGATAGCGCTGGCGGCGTACAGTGGGGCGGGGTGGCGTTCGATCCGCAAAAACAGATCGCCATCGTCAACACCTCGCATATCGTTCAGTACGTGAAGCTCTACAGCCGTGAGGATTACGATAACGCAGACAAAGACTCCGGCAACGAAAGCGGCTTTGCCCCACAGGAAGGCGCCCCGTACGGTATGCGTCTGCTGGTGGCGAGCAACTGGCTGGGCATGCCGTGCTGGAAGCCGCCGTTTGGTGAAATCGTGGCGCTGGACATGCACACGGGCGATGTGAAATGGCGTCGTCCGATTGGTGCTTCTCAGCAGTATGGCTTCTTCATGCCGGAAAGCTGGGGTTCGCCTACCATTGGCGGTCCGGCAGTGACGGCGGGCGGCGTGATCTTCATCGGTGCCTCAATGGATGCCAAAGTGCGTGCCTACTCGGTCGAGAGCGGTGAAGAGCTGTGGTCCGATCAGGCAGAAGCTCCGGCGGTAGCGAACCCGTCCGTCTATGAATATAAAGGTCGGCAGTATGTGGCCTTCGTGGCAGGCGGGAATACGATCCTGAAGGATCAGGTGGGCGATCAGGTGGTTGTTTACGCCTTGCCGGAATAATTCACCTGGAAGGGAAAATGAAGTGGGGCCTGCGGGCCCCACCTTATTTTGCAGTAGTCGTTTTACCGACACGTTATTTATCGGCTGATGCGCCAGCACGCGTTGACATCTGCTCGGCGGACTTCAGGTGCTGCTCAACCACCGGCGTATGTTCGTTCGCCAGAGCCTTCACATCCGGATCGTCGATTTTACTGGCATCGCTTTTAAGCTTCGACAGCACCTTCTCGTGGTCCTTCACGCCAGCATATTCCATATACATCTTGTCAAAAGCGTCACCGCGCTGGTTTTCCAGCCTTGAGTTCAGGGCTTTATGCGCGGCGTCAGGCTCGGTCGGCAGCTCCACGCCCTTTTTCTGGGCAACGGCCTGGACTTTGGTCAGCGCAGCGCCGTGATCGTCGACCATTTTCTGGGCGAATGTTTTCACTTCATTGCTTTGGGCCTTGTCGAGGGCGAGCCTGGCGGCCGCAACTTCGTTGATATTGGCCTGCGCCATGTCTTTTAACGCTTTCTCGTCGCCGGAGCTGAGTCTGGCGTCCGGTTGAGCCTGGCCCGCAGTTTGAGTTTGCGCGGCGCTAGTTGTCTGGGCTTGTACGCCAACGGTGCTGAACATTGCTGCAACTGCTGATACGGCTAGCAGCCTTTTCAGGGTTTTACTCGTGTGCATATTGTTCTCCTGATGGTCATGGTACAGGTAAGTTTCGGTTGCTTCAGGCGCAACCGGGCAGATAAATGCTCACTACATGGGTCAGTATAGTAGATGAACCTGCTGCACCCGCTGTTCAGGTCAGTGATGGCTGGAAGTGATGCTCAATCCTTCTACAATATTGATACGGATCATTTACATATTTGGTGCTAATGTTAAATATATAGATTCATCAACAGGAGGAATGATATGAAAAAAGCACTATTAGGGAGTGTATTGGCTTTAACAGTAGCAAGCTTCGGCGCATCTGCGGCAGATATGATTTCCAAGGATGAAGCGCACCACTTCAAACTTGAATACCTTGGTAATGTATCTGTAGGGGCTTCAGGTGGACAAATTTCTTCACCTTCAGATCTTCATCAGAAACTCTCCAAACTGGCAGACGAGAAGGGCGGGAAATACTACGTCATTATCGCTGCCCGTGAGCATGGCCCTAACTTCCAGGCCGTCGCAGAAGTCTTTAAATAATTTTCTCGAATAACTCAAAAACCCGCTTCTGGCGGGTTTTTTGCTTATATACCGCCAAAAAAATGCCCCTGATGCGGGGCGAGTGTGAGTCAAATCTTATCTTTTGTTTATGTGCTCTAAGGCGTTGGGACAATAACACCTTGAAGAAATAATGCAATCTAAATGCTTATTTTAAATGCAAGACTCACCTGGAGGCGAAGACAGCAGACGTAACGCAGATAGTCTACGCTTTACATAAGCTTATGGTAAAAGCCAGTTAGAAAATGGAAACAGTAAACGGTCGCAAGAGGTAAACATGAAAGTTGACGCAATGACGCAAAAGGCAGAAGAAGAAATTTCAGCGCTTATAGCCAAAAAAATTGCAGAGCTACGAAAAAAAACAGGGCAGGAAGTGTCTGAAATTGAGTTTACTGCGCGTGAGGCCATGACAGGCCTTGAGGGGTATGAGGTAAAAATCAAACTCCTGTAATCGTCTTTTCCTGAAATGGTCGCTCATGTGGTTTTTTCTATAACCGTGAAAGAGAACCGGGCATAGCGCCCGGTTTTTTATGGATAATCAACGTCTTTATGAGCGAATAAATGCCAGGATATCGGCATTTATGGTATCGGCATGAGTAGTATGCATCCCGTGCGGGAAGCCTGGATAAATTTTAAGTTCGCTGTTTGCGAGCAGCTTGTCCTGTAGAAGGGCGGCATTTTTATACGGTACGACCTGATCGTCATCGCCCTGCAACACAAGGACAGGAACCGTGATGGCTTTGAGATCGTCCGTCTGGTCGGTCTCTGAAAACGCCTTAATGCCTTCATAGTGGGCTTTGGCGCTACCAATCATACCCTGACGCCACCAGTTCTGGATCGTGCCCTGCGAAACGTCTGCTCCATCCCGGTTAAATCCATAGAACGGACCGCTGGCTACGTCGAGGTAAAACTGGGCGCGGTTAGCTGCCAGCGCCTGGCGGAAGCCGTCGAACACCTCAATGGGCGTTCCGCCGGGGTTAGCGTCGGTTTTGACCATCAGCGGTGGAACGGCGCTAACCAGTACCGCTTTGGCCACTCGCCCCTGAGGCTGACCGTACTTCGCCACGTATCTGGCGACCTGGCCTCCGCCGGTGGAGTGGCCGACGTGCACGGCATTACGCAGATCGAGGCTTTCAACCACGGCCGATGCGTCGGAGGCATAATGATCCATATCGTGACCTTCACTCACCTGATCGGAACGACCATGACCACGACGGTCGATGGCGATGACGCGGAAGCCTTCAGCAAGGAAAAAGAGCATCTGATTATCCCAGTCATCGGCGCTCAGCGGCCAGCCGTGATGGAAAACAATAGGCTGCGCCTCTTTCGGACCCCAGTCTTTGTAATAAATACTGACACCATCTTTCGTTGTTACGAATGCCATATTTCAGACTCCTCTGCTAATGGCAAAAATGTGTGAAGGCTAAGTAAATAGCCCAGCATTTAAGAACGTAATAAAATTGACTTATATTAATCTTATTACCGATGTATCCGCTTAAAGTGTAGAAGGGTTCCTGAAAACAGTTATAGGTTTATTTTATAGGGTCATTATAAATTTTAAACGAAATAGCCCTTATACACGCCGGGCACTGTTATTTTTCCGATGGGCTTATTATTGGCCGGGCAGAGGTCACCGCCACCCGGCCTGAAGGTCTTAAACGATCGCGTTCGGGCACGCTTCGCCCTTTTCGAGTTGACGCAAATTCCCCAGCGTGGTTTCTGAAATGCTGATCAGCGCTTCGGCAGTCAGGAACGCCTGGTGACCGGTGAACAACACGTTGTGACAGGCCGACAGGCGACGGAACACGTCGTCCTGGATCACGTCGTTAGATTTATCCTCAAAGAACAGATCGCGTTCGTTCTCATACACATCCATACCCAACGCGCCAATTTTTTGCGTTTTCAATGCTTCGATAGCCGCCTGAGAGTCGATCAGCCCGCCGCGGCTGGTATTGATGATCATCACGCCGTCTTTCATCTGGTCGAACGCCGACTGGTTCAGCAGATGATAGTTTTCCGGGGTCAGCGGGCAGTGCAGGGAGATTACGTCAGACTGCGAGAAGAGCGTTTTCAGATCGACATACTCCACGCCCAGCTCCAGCGCAGCGGCGCTTGGGTACGGATCAAACGCCAGCAGGCGCATGCCAAATCCTTTCAGGATGCGAAGGGCGGCCACGCCAATTTTGCCGGTACCGATCACGCCTGCGGTTTTACCGTACATGGTAAAGCCGGTCAGCCCTTCCAGAGAGAAGTTGGCATCACGGGTACGCTGATAGGCACGGTGAATACGACGGTTGAGCGACATCATCATCCCGACGGCATGTTCTGCCACGGCTTCCGGAGAATAGGCCGGGACGCGAACGACCTTCAGACCCAGCTCTTTGGCGGCATCGAGATCGACGTTGTTAAAGCCCGCGCAGCGCAGGGCAACGTATTTCACGCCCTGTTTTTTCAACTCTTCCAGCACCGGTCGGCTACCGTCGTCGTTAACGAAGATACACACGCCTTCGCAGCCGTGGGCGGTTTTAGCCGTCTTTTCAGTCAGCAGAAAGTCGAAAAATTCAAGATCGAAACCGTACGTCTCGTTAACATGTTGCAGATACTTTTTGTCGTACTGCTTTGTGCTATATACCGCGAGTTTCATAAGACTTTCTCCAGTGATTTTGGAACCACGTTAGCATGTTTAAAATTATCTTACAATTTTTCAAAATTCATTGAAATCAATAAGTTCTATGAATTATTGTAGAGCATCTACTCTTAAAAATGGCATTACCTTCAACTGACTGGCTAAACATGCGACAATGAGCGGCAAGAACGGCTTATTTTTTTCGCAAAATCAGGATATTAACTGCCCATGAAGGGTAAATACAAAGCCGCAATCGCGCTATTACTGCTGCTATTTCTTGTGCCGCTGACGCTGCTGATGACGCTCGCCCAGTGGGTACCCACGCTCGCCGGGATCTGGCTCCCCGTCGGAACGCGCATCGCGTTTGAAAAAAGCCCACGGCTCACGCGTCACGCCCTGATCATCCCCGATCTCCGCTATCTGGTAGAAGAGTGTGAAATTGCCCGCGTGGAAAACGTGACCCTGTCACACCCCAGCCGCTGGGATCTGGATATTGGCGCACTTACACTTAACTCTGTCTGCCTGAGTAAATTACCGCAATCGGCGCCATCTACGGTGGCGCCGAAAACGCTGGCGCAGTGGCAGGCCATCCTGCCCAACACCTGGCTGACCATCCACCGTTTTACCCTTTCTCCCTGGCAGCAGTGGGAGGGTGAGCTGCATGCCTCACTGACGCCAGCCCGCTAGGACATCACCTATAAAGGCGAGCAGGTGAGCATTAAGGGGCAGTTGCGCGGCCAGACCCTCTCTATCAGCCAGTTCGATGTGCAACTGCCGGATCAGCCGCAGCCCGTGAAGCTGGTCGGTGAATTTACCCTGCCGCTGGTGCCGGACGGCGTGCCGGTGAAAGGGCATACGGTCGCGACCTTTAACGTGCCACAGTTATCCTCGCTGGTCGATGCCGATCTGGACTGGGAGGACAATCAGGGCCATCTGGTGGTCATGGTGCGGGACAACCCCGATCCGCTGCTCGATTTACCGTGGCAGATCACCGCTCAGCAGCTGACCATCAGCGACGGACGCTGGAACTGGTCAGCCTCCGGTATGCCGATGAGCGGTCGCGTCGGGCTGAAAGTGGATAACTGGCAGCAGGGGCTGGAGAAAGCCACCTTCACGGGGCGGCTCAACGTGCTGACCGAGGGAGATGCGGGTAAGGGCAACGCGGTGCTGAATATCGGTCCCGGCTCGCTCAGTATGGATAACAGCGCTATGCCGCTGCACCTGAGCGGGGAAGCCAAGCAAAACGATCTGATCCTGTATGCCAGGCTCCCGGCGATGCTGACCGGCAGCCTTTACGATCCGCAGCTTACGTTTGAACCCGGCGCTTTATTGCGCTCGCGCGGGCGCATCATCGACTCGCTGGATATCGATGAGATCCGCTGGCCGCTGGCGGGCGTGAAGCTTACGCAGAAGGGCGTGGACGGCCGCCTGCAAGCCATTCTGCGGGCGCATGAAAACGAGATGGGCGACTTTGAGCTGCATCTGGACGGCCAGGCTAACGACTTTTTACCGGACAACGGTGTGTGGCAGTGGCGCTACTGGGGTAAAGGGAATTTCACGCCGATGAACGCGCGCTGGGATGTCCGGGGAACCGGGGAGTGGCGCGACAACGTTATCGAACTGACTGATCTTTCCACGGGTTTCGACAAATTGCAGTACGGTACGATGCTGGTCAGCAAGCCGCGCCTGGTGCTGGATCACCCGGTGCGCTGGTCGCGGGACCCGGATAACCCCACCTTTAGCGGCGCGCTCGCGCTTAACGCCGGGCAAACAAGCTTTTCAGGCGGAAGCGTGCTGCCGCCGTCCGTTTTGACCTTCAGCGTTGACGGGACAGACCCGACGGTGTTCCAGTTTAAAGGGAACCTGCATGCGGACGACATCGGCCCGGTCCAGGTGAATGGACGCTGGGACGGCGAACGCCTTCGCGGTCAGGCCTGGTGGCCAAAACAGTCTCTTACGGTGTTTCAGCCGCTGATCCCGCCAGACTGGAAAATGACCCTGCGCGGCGGCGAAATGTACGCGCAGGTGGCTTTCTCCGCGGCTCCCGATCAGGGGTTTGAGGCCGGGGGGCACGGGGTGCTGAAAGCGGGCAGCGCGTGGATGCCGGATAACGAAATCAACGGCGTGGATTTTGTTCTGCCGTTCCGCTTAAGCCAGGGCACCTGGTCGCTGGGCACGCGCGGGCCGGTAACGTTACGAATCGACGAGGTGAAAAACCTGGTCACAGCCCGAAATATCACCGCGGATCTCCAGGGCGATTATCCCTGGACCGAAGCGAACCCGCTCCTGCTCACCAACGTGAAGGTGGAAGCGCTCGGCGGGAAAATCACCATGCAGCAGTTGAGAATGCCGCAGCACGATCCGGCTTTACTGCGCGTGGATAATATTTCCTCCAGCGAACTGATAAGCGCGGTGAATCCGAAGCAGTTTGCCATGTCCGGCCCGGTGAGCGGCGCGCTGCCGTTCTGGCTGGACAATGAAAAATGGATCATTAAAGATGGCTGGCTGACCAACCCGGGGCCGATGACGCTGCGCATCGACCAGGACACGGCGGATGCCATTGTGAAAGACAATATGGTTGCCGGGGCGGCGATCAACTGGCTCCGCTATATGGAAATTTCACAGTCGTGGACAAAACTCAATGTGGATAATCTGGGTGTGTTAACCATGCAGGCGGCCATTAAAGGCACCAGCCGCGTCGAGGGCAAAAGCAGTTTCGTTAACCTGAATTACACCCATGAAGAGAACATTTTTACCCTCTGGCGCAGCCTGCGCTTTGGGGACAATCTGCAAACATGGTTTGAGCAACATGCGGCGATACCCCTTCTCCGCAGTTCGACAGGCAAGGAAAGTGAGGAACAACAATGAAAAAGAGGGCTGGTGTACTCACCGTGGCCGTCGTCGCGCTGCTGTCAGGCTGCACGCCGCGCATTGAAGTGGCGGCGCCCAAAGAGCCGATCACCATCAACATGAACGTGAAAATCGAGCATGAAATCCATATCAAGGTGGATAAAGACGTTGAAGCCCTGCTGAAATCCCGCAGCGATCTGTTCTGAGGATGCCATGAAACGATTAGCTCTGATGTTACTGGCGCTGGGGATGAACGTTCACGCCGCCACGCTTACGCTCAACGATGCGCGTGCCCAGGGGCGCGTAGGGGAAACCCTGAGCGGCTATCTTGCGCCCGTTCAGCACGATGCTGAAACCCTGGCGCTGGTGAACCGTATCAACGCCGCACGCACGGAAAGTTACCAGCAGCTGGCTGACAGTAATAATTTGCCCGTCGACGAGGTGGCGAAAATGGCGGGGCAAAAGCTGGTGGCCCGCGCGCAGCCGGGTGAGTACGTGAAGGGGATTAACGACAAGTGGCTGAAAAAATAGCTAGCGATAACGCCTGCGGTATTCGCCCGGCGAAACCCCGAAACGCTGCTTAAAGGCGGTGGAAAAATGGCTATGGTCGGTGAAACCCCAGCTGTAGCCAATCCCCGCCAGCTTTTCGTCATCGCTGATGGAACGCAGCGCCTGAGCGCATAAATCGAGGCGACGGTTCTTAATATACTGCGCCACCACCAGCCCTTTCCCGGCAAACATGCGGTACAAGCTACGCACGGACATGCCACTCTCTGAGGCTATCCACTCCGGTCTTAACGCCTCCGACTGAATATGATCATCAATTAGGGACAAAACGTGGCGGAACTGACGCTCCTTGCGCGGCAGCTCCTCGTCACGCTGCTGGAAGGCCGGACGCAGCAGACACACCATCGCCTCAAGCGCCGCTTCGCTTTCACTGGCGCTGAGATCGGCATTGCCCATGCTCTCCTGTAGCAGTCGGTAGCTCAGCTGTACGGTAGGCAGACTGCGGGAGAGGGGCAGCGCGCACCTCACTTCCTGAAAGCGCGCGTGTTGCTCAATGATTTGTCGCGGGAGCAGGAGCGAAATCTGGCGGGAACGCTCCTGCCAGTAAATGGAGCACGGGCGGGAGGCGTCAATCAGCGTGATATCCCCGGCTTTCAGCATCGCGCGCTGGTCGTCCTGTTCGATTCCGGCGCTGCCTTCCAGCTGAAACACGGTGTAGAACCAGGCGTCGTTGCCGTTTTTGATCTCCTGACGGGTGCGAAACAGGTTAACGCCTGCGGCGGTCACCGTGCTCAGCTTCAGACTTTGGGTGTAGCTGGTTTCCAGCTCGCCGAGAAACGCCCCCTCTAACGGACGTGCCGCAAAGCGCCCACAAACCTGGTTAATTTGCGCCAGCCACTGCTGAAAATTGTCCTGTTCGCTTGCACACGCCATTGATGTTCTCGCTGCACCGTCACTGTTTTCGCATTGTTGCATTTATGTTGCATTTTGTCAGGGCTACGAGGCTGACTATAGGAAAGAACACTCAACGGTTACAGCGATATAAGCGGGAATTATCACGATTTGCGGAGCCTGTCACAGCTGGCAAAGCGAATGTCACACAGACAAAAGCAGGAATGCGAATCCCCTCTTAGACTGCATACACACCCTGCGAAGCATAACGAAGGAGTATCCTATGTCCGAATCACACGTCGCCATCCTGCCAGGCGTGCAGCAGTTTTTAGATCGCCAGCACGGCCTGTGGATCGAAGGGCGTCAGGCGGCATCCGATAGCGAAAAGCGTCTGAACGTCTACAACCCGGCGACCGGAGAGGTTATCGCCACCACCGCCGATGCCAGCGTCGATGATGTCGATCGTGCGGTGATGTCTGGCTGGCGCGCCTTTGTCGCCCGAAGCTGGGCCGGACGGCTGCCGGCAGAGCGTGAACGCATCCTGCTGCGGTTTGCGGATCTGGTGGAACAGCATGGCGAAGAGCTGGCACAGCTCGAAACCCTGGAGCAGGGGAAATCGATTAACATTTCCCGCGCCTTCGAGGTGGGCTGCACCCTGAACTGGATGCGCTACACGGCAGGGCTGACCACCAAAATTGCCGGTAAAACCCTCGATCTCTCGATTCCACTGCCGCAGGGCGCGCGTTATCAGGCGTGGACGCGTAAAGAGCCGGTGGGCGTCGTGGCGGGGATTGTGCCGTGGAACTTCCCGCTGATGATTGGCATGTGGAAAGTGATGCCCGCGCTGGCGGCAGGTTGCTCCATCGTGATCAAACCGTCGGAAACCACGCCGCTCACCCTGTTACGGGCGGCGGAACTGGCGAGCGAGGCGGGGATCCCGGAGGGCGTTTTCAACGTGGTGACCGGCAGTGGCGCCGTCTGTGGCGCGGCGCTGACCTCGCACCCGCGCATTGCCAAAGTGAGCTTTACCGGTTCGACGGCGACGGGCAAGCAGATTGCCCGCGCGGCGGCGGACACGCTAACGGGCGTGACGCTGGAGCTGGGCGGCAAAAACCCGGC
This sequence comes from Enterobacter cloacae complex sp. EB5, assembly GCF_031432835.1. Taxonomy (NCBI): domain Bacteria; kingdom Pseudomonadati; phylum Pseudomonadota; class Gammaproteobacteria; order Enterobacterales; family Enterobacteriaceae; genus Enterobacter; species Enterobacter cloacae complex sp. EB5. The sequence goes on along the minus strand of NZ_CP133860.1, from coordinate 4,594,711 downwards.
CATCGTGCTGAAAGATGCCGATCCGGCGTGGGTGATTGAAGGGCTGATGACCGGCAGCTTCCTGAATCAGGGGCAGGTCTGCGCGGCCAGCTCGCGTATTTATATTGAGGCTCCGCTGTTCGACACGCTGGTCAGCGGGTTTGAACAGGCCGTGAAATCCCTGAGCGTCGGGCCGGGCATGTCGCCGGAGGCGTTTATCAACCCGCTGGTGTCGCGCGCCCACTGCGATAAGGTTCAGGCGTTCCTGGATGAGGCGAAGGCGCACAATGCGGAGCTGATCGCCGGGAACCGGGGGCCAGACGGCAAAGGCTATTACGTTTCGCCAACGCTGGTGGTCAACCCGGATAATCATCTGCGACTGACGCGTGAAGAGGTCTTCGGGCCGGTGGTGAACCTGGTCCGTGTGGCCGACGGGGAAGAGGCGCTTCAGCTGGCGAACGACACTGAATATGGCTTAACGGCCAGCGTCTGGACGCAGAACATCAGTAAAGCGCTGGCGTATACCGACAGGTTACAGGCCGGTACCGTGTGGGTGAACAGCCACACGCTGATAGACGCCAACCTGCCGTTCGGCGGCATGAAGCAGTCTGGCACCGGGCGCGATTTCGGCCCCGACTGGCTGGATGGCTGGTGTGAAACCAAGTCGGTGTGTGTGCGGTATTAAAAAAAAGCCGCCACCCGGCATTATTTAACGCGACCACCGATCCCGCCCGGCCTCTTTCGCCCTGTACAGCGCCGCATCGGCGCGGGCGATGATTTCCGGGCCAGCCAGCCCTGCGGAATAGCCTGCAATGCCTATACTCGCCGTCACACATTCACTCACCTTCGACGCGCTGTGTGGAATGGCGGCGGTGCGCAGGCCAGTCTGGATCCGCGCGGCGACTTTCTCAGCAACGCTTTCTTCACAGTCAAAGAGGATCACCACAAACTCCTCGCCACCGTAGCGCGAAACCACATCCTCTGGCGTGCGCACCGAGGTGTTCAGCACCTCTGCCACCCGTGCAAGACAGGCATCTCCCGCCTGGTGACCATAGGTGTCGTTATACAGTTTGAAGTAATCGACATCCAGCATCAGCACCGCGAAGCGTTTGCCTTGCTCCACGGCGTTTTCCAGCACCAGCTCCATCGCCCGGCGGTTGGCCGTTTTCGTCAGCGGATCCTGATGGGCCAGCGCATCCAGCCGCGAAATTAAACGCTGATTCTGCTGATTGCGACGCCACGCCTCTTCAAACCAGCTCAACAGGATATAGCGCCCGCACACGAGAATGAACGTGAACACCACCCACAGCCCGGCAAAGCGATAATTAATTTCCTGATTCAGCAGCATGCTGGCAACGGGCAGGCTTATCCATAGCGGAACGGTGAAGGAGAGCAGTGCCACCGGGTGAAAATAGAGCGCGGTCATACCGGCCATCAGCAGGGTAACGAATATAGGCCAGGGATGCGGAAGATGTAAAACGTTGATAAACCAGTAACAACTTATCGACCACAGCAGGCTGCACATGAACAAAACGGCGCTGACGCCGCGGATGTGGCGCCAGGCCATGATCACCAGCGCCACGGAAAGGATCACCACGCCCAGCATGGTGGCGTCAATCATCTGCCGCAGAGGGGGGCTGATGTGCAGGAGGGCATCGATATGGCCGAACAGCGAATTGCGCAGCAGGACCATAAGGGCAAAGCTGGCATTCACAAAGGCGAGCCACGGCAGGTTCACGGCCAGCCCGTGAACAACCATTGATTTACGGGTAGGCCATGTCGCGGGTTCGGGTGTGGCTGGATGTCTTTTTTCCATTGAAGAGAATTTTCCTTGAGCGGGCGGAACGTCCGCCCGCGAGTGCTGCCTTTACGGGGTCACAATGTTAAACCAGAATTCAAATTTATCCATGTAACCGAGCATGGCATCAAGTTTTGCGGCATCGCCGGTCACTTTGATATCGCCGTTATCCTGCGCCTGTTTAAGCGTCACTTCTTTCAGGATGATTTTATTCAGCGTATCGCGGTTGAGGGTCACGGTCGCGTCAGCGTCTTTCGCTTCGGCGTTCGCCGTGTGGTTCAGCACGCCATTTTCCAGTTCCAGCTTGTATTTACCGCCGTCGCTGCCGAGGTCGATGTTAAACACCGATTTTGCATCCGCCGCTTTTTCACCGTTAATGTGCACCGCCAGATAGTCAAAGAACATTTCTGGCGTCATCGCGCGCACGGTATCCGGGCTGGCGGTGTTCGGGGTCGGGCCTTTCACCACGCCGTTACGCAGTTCCTGCGCGCCGGTCAGGTAGAAGTTACGCCACGGGCCTGATTCAGCCTGATAACCCAGCTGCTCCAGCGCGTCCGCTTCCAGGTTTCGCGCGGCCTGATTATTTGGATCGGCAAAGACCACTTTGCTGACCACCTGAGCCACCCAGCGGTAGTTCCCCTGGTCAAAGTCGGTTTTCGCTTTGCTCAGGATGGCATCCGCACCGCCCATATAGTCCACAAATTTCTTTGCGGCTTCTTCAGGCGGCAGTTCGTCCAGGGTCGCCGGGTTGCCGTCAAACCAGCCTAAATAGAGCACGTAGGTCGCTTTAACGTCATGGCTGACAGAACCGTAATAGCCACGGTTTGCCCAGGTATTGGCCAGAGAGTTCGGCAGCTTGAAGTTGGCTGCAATCTCGTCACGGGTCAGCCCTTCGTTCGCCATGCGCAGGGTCTGGTCGTTGATGTAACGGTACAGGTCGCGCTGGCTTTTCAGCAGGTTAACCACGTTGTCGTTGCCCCATGTCGGCCAGTGGTGCTGCGCCATTATGATTTCGGCTTTGTCACCCCAGCGTACAATCGCCTGGTTGATGTATTTCGACCACGGCAACGGCTCACGAATTTTCGCCCCGCGCAGGGAGTAGGTGTTGTGCAGGGTATGGGTGACATCTTCCGCAGACTCGATCAGCTTTTTCTCTTCGATATACCAGAGCATCTCAGAGGGCGCTTCCGATCCCGGCGCGAGCATAAAATCATAGGTCAGGCCGTCGATCACCTCTTTCTGACCATCTTTCTCGATGATATTGGTCGGGGCGATCAGGGTCACCGTCCCGGCGGAGGTGGTAGTGCCGAGACCCGCACCGACTTGGCCCTTCGCATCCGGCTTCAGCAGGTTGCCGTACATATAGCTGGCGCGGCGGCTCATGACGTTACCCGCCATGATATTCTCCGCGACGGCGGCCTCCATAAATCCGGCGGGCGCGTAGATTTTCACCTTGCCGGACTTCACATCTGCTTCGTCCACCACGCCGCGCACGCCGCCATAGTGGTCAACGTGGCTGTGGGTGTAAATAACGGCGACCACAGGCTTGTTACCGCGATTTTTATAGTAAAGATCCATTCCGACTTTGGCCGTTTCCGCCGACACCAGCGGGTCGACCACGGTAATACCTTCTTTACCTTCAATAATGGTCATGTTTGACAGGTCAAGGTTACGGATCTGGTAGACGCCCTCGGTCACTTCAAACAGACCGCTGATGTTAATCAGCTGGGACTGACGCCATAAGCTCGGGTTTACCGAGTCGGGCGCCTTATCGCCTTCTTTGATAAAGGCGTACTGCTGCGGATCCCAGACGGTGTTGCCTTGCTCCCCTTTGATAATTTCCTGAGGGAGAGGGGCAATAAACCCTTTGTGGGCGTTGGTAAAATCGGTGTTATCGGAGAAAGGAAGCTGGTTGAAGAGTGCGTTGTTGGCCTGCTGCGTTGCTGCGGTGGCATCCTTAGGTGCTTCTGCGGCCCAGGCGGAACTGGCCGAAATAAAACATCCCGCCAGCGCGAGACTCCTGACGATCTCATTGATTCTCATCCTAAAACCTCTCAGTAAACTGTTACGTTGTTTATGGAGACTTCGAATCCTGGTGAAAGTGTGTCAAGAAATGCAAAAGGATTAAGCGAGGTAACAATAACTATAAACGGGGAGAATAATTCGGCAAGTAAGCAGATGAAAAACCGGGCATTACGCCCGGTCGGTGGGTTATTTCTGCTCTTTTTTCTTGCCGAGCGTTGGCGTCTCGTCAAAGAAATTCCACGGCTTGAGTAGCGTGTGCACCCATTCCGTCGGCATTATCGGCCACTCCTCGGCGCGGGCGACATGGGTGGTGCCGGTGGTCATCCAGATGACGTTATCCTGATCGTTCAGCGACTCGTTATCTTTGCTGTACTGCCCGAGGCCGGTATCGTGCGTAGAACGGTTCGGGTATTTTCCCTCCGGGTACATCTCGTCGGGATGGTAACGCGTCACCCACAGCTGTTTATCCATAAAGCTCAGGCGGTGATAAATCCACTCGTCCGGGGCAAACTTCGCGCCGGACGCGACCGGGTGCGTACCGCCCGCGTAAGGGATGATCTGATACGAGACCGGGTTGCCCATGCGGTTCTCTTTGCTGGTGTTGCTCAGCAGGCGGATGGTGCCCGGGTCAAACTTCTGCGCCGCCTGCTGTTCGGTATCAATATCATACTGATTCACCTGCATGGTGCTGGTGCGCGGTCCGCCAGCGGTGTTCGGTTTGACGTCCGGATCCATGGCCACCAGCTTGTTGTTGATGCCGTCCACGTCCATATCCAGACGGAAGTTGTAGATGTGCTGGTGGGTGGTACCGACAATATTATGGTCGATCAGCGTTCCGTATCGGGTGTCATCCTTCGCGGTGGCATCATGCATGGTTTTCGTCTGCACGCCTTTCACCGCTTCAATGCCCGTAGCCCCTGCATCAATGCCGATGGTGCCGTTTTCGTGGAATACCCAGTCGAAGATGTAATCGTAGTTACCCACGGTGCTGACCCAGCGCACCACCAGCTCGCGGCGTTCGGTGCTGACGTTGGGTTTACCTAACTCCTGATGCTTATATTCCGGCCCGGCGTAACGCTCGAAAATGGCGATCGCCCGGGGGATCTCCATTGGCGCGCCTGTGTAATCCGGGATGGTTTCGTTGAGCATCACGGCGTTAGACGGAACATCCTTGCCGCGCACCAGCGGGGAGGTCAGGGTCCCCATGCCGTAGTCGCCGGAGTCCAGGTAGGCCTTAAAGTACCAGCCGATATCCGGGTCGCCGTACGGCACAATCATGCCGCCGAGCGACCCCTGATACATCACCTGTCGCTTTTTGCCGTTGTCGTTATAGGTCACGGTGGAAATTATCGGGCCGACGCGTGAGTCCAGGCTCAGATGAAAATCCCAGTTCTGCCAGTGCACCCTGTCCCCGGTGATGGTGTAGTTCTTGCCTTCCGGCTCGATAATCTCCAGCGGTTTTTTCACCGTTTCAACGCGGTCGCGGCCATCATACGGGCGCGGCGTGAGCGGCACCGGCACGACCGGGCCTTCCTCAATCTTCTGGATTTTCTTCTGCTCGAGATCCACCACCGCAACCAGGTTTTCGATCGGGTGCGCCCAGTAGTTACCGTCGCCCACGTCGAGATAGCTGATCACTTTCAGCAGGCGGTCTTCCTGTTTCAGCCCATCCTTGCCGTCAAAAAAGCCGACGGTAAGCGGAGTGGTGATCACTTTCTTCGGGTCGGTAATGCCGCGCTTTTTCAGCACGGCGGCAAACTCCGGGCTTTCATTGATGATCTGCTGCACGGTATTGAAGTCATCCAGCAGCACCATGCCGTGCGCGTCTTTGATCGGCTCCCAGCGGAGGATCTTTTTCTCCTTCAGATCCACCCGGCTTTCGATGATGTGTTTACCATCAAGCATGATGATATTGGCCTGGCGGGGCGCATCCACCGCCGTGCCGTTAAGGACGAAGTCCCAGACTTTGGCTTTTTCTGGCTCCGCCAGCGCAATCTGGGTAAAGCGGGTATTGGGTTTAAAATCCGCAGAGGCTTTCACAATGGCTACGGCCTGGTTGATTTCATCAGCCGTCAGCGCGTTTAACGGGTGGGGGCTTTTTTCAACCTGGAATGTCTGATCAAGACCGGACTGAAAGACATCGTTGATAAAGGTCTCCGGGATATAGGCCTTATTGTTCTTCATCACCACGGGCACCTGGAGCGTCAGCGGTTTGCCGTTAACGATGGCGGTGTTTGCGCCGGGTTTGACCTTCACAAAGGCACCGTCTTTGACGATGGTGAACATCTGGGCGTAATCATCCCACTGCACGTCCGCGCCAAACGCCTGAAGCGTTTTGTCCATCGGGACCATATGCGCCTCGCTGCCGTGAGCGTAAACAGGGGATTGCCAGGCGCAACAGAGCGCAACGGCCATGGCCAGTGCCGTTCTACGGGCAGAAAAAGAAGAATTGCTTCCCATCGCAGACCTCATCTTGTTGTGTTTATTGTGTTGTGTCAGCCTTATCCTGACAGGCGCGCACGAAAAGCGTTTGCCTGCATCTGCCAGGTTGTTTGTCAGTCTTGCCAGGTTAAAAAAAGAGCGGGGGTGCATCACACCCCCATGGCAGATAAAGTGCGCTTCAGTAAGGCGAGCTATCGAGATGAATGCGGACATCAAAACCTGCCGTCGTGAACGAATAAACCGTACCGCGAACGCGAAGATAAATGTCTCCATTTTTAATTGCCACTGAAGCTTTATCATCATCGGTGATCATGACGGGATCGATATCTTTAATGTTAGACATGAAGTCTTCCGAGCTTTTTTTCGCATCAACGAGATAAATATGATACCTGTTTTTAGATAGTGAGCCCGTCTCAACCTGGGTGATGTAAAGAGTTAAACGATCGTTAACCTTGATTTTTTCCTGCAAATTTTCATACACGGTAAACAGATCGCGGAAAGGGTATGCAATGAATATAAGAAAAATAAAGATAATGACTCCAGCTCGCCAGTTAAAAACCCGAACGTCGCGCATATTCTATTCCTGCCCTTATCCATAACTGATCGACTGGGTCATCACCGTAATTATTATTGTTCTGGAATTTCGCAAATTCGGCAGGATCGCTTGTCCCGGCGAGAATCTGTGCAGTACCTGCCCCCCGGAGCAGAATTCCCTCAGGAATGCCTGCTGCCGCACCAACGGCACCGTAATGAAAATTGCCAAAATTAGCATACTCTGCACGGCCTTGTTTGTAATCCCAGGGACCATGGTTTCTGACCATTTGATAAAACCATATGTAGGTCATTAATGAGGGGCCACCATGAAATCGCGCTATTACCATGTGGCTAACCACGTCCACGCCAGGTGGTGCAAAGGATGCAATATTATAGGGTGTTGAATAGGAAGGAGTGCGCATATTTAACGCTCAGCCCAACAGTCTGCAAACTGTATATTACCATCGCAATATGTCCATGTTATTTTATCATAGCGTAGCTCCACGACTTCAAGATGATTATTTTTTTCTTTCATCGGGTCTTTAATGTCATGCATCAATGGCGTGACGGAAACGACGCGAATATTATCGAGACGCATATTGTAATATTCTACTTCCTGCCCGGCGTCATTAATGCGATACCACCTGAACTCAGCCGTTTTAAGGGTTTGGCCAGTCGCAACGGCTTTCATCAGGTAAGGGGAGGAGGAATCGATTTCTTTTTGAAACACGACTGGGGCATGGTTACGTTTACTGGTAATTTTCCCGGTCAATGGATCGGTTGGGAGGCGAAGATTGTGTGTAAAGCCAGTGACTTCAATGCTTCCCTCGCGGTAACGAACATCCACCGAGCCTGTAATTTTTGCGCCACCATCGTCAGTTAAGAAAAGGTAAACAGGAATTGCCATAGTCTGTTAATCATCCATGTAATTTAACGCGGGAATATTCCCGGTGCTAAATAATAACCATGCTAACTACATGGTCAATTTGCATAGTGTTTCCGGTTGTTACTTATCCAAACCAGGCAGACTGGATGGTTTGATTAATCAAAGCCAACCAGTCCCTGCTTTACCTTCCGCTGATTTTGATGCGCTCAAACACTTGAGGCAGCAAGGTTAATGCTATTGCTTTGATTCAAAGTCACCCTGCTGGCGCGCCACCAGCGTCAGGATGGAGTAGAGCGCCACGGCCTGCTGGTGCTGGTTGAAGATCTCCACCGCCCATTCCACCACGCCGGTGGGTTTTTCCTCGGCAGTGCGCTGTTTCTTGAGCGTTTTACGTTTACAGGTCAGGCGCACCTGAATGGTATCACCCGGCTTGACCGGCTCGATAAAGCGCAGGTTTTCCATGCCGTAGTTGGCAATAACCGGCCCAACCCCGGCATCGACAAACAGCCCCGCCGCGGCGGAAATCAGGAAATAACCGTGTACCACGCGCTCGCCAAAAATCGACTCCGCCGCGCCAATTTTGTCCATATGGGCGTAGAAATGATCCCCGCTCAGGCAGGCAAAATTCACGATATCCGCTTCCGTCAGGGTACGACGCGGGGTCAGCAGGCTGTCGCCCGGCTGTAACTCCTCGAAGTATTTACGGAACGGATGAACGCGATCTTCCTGCACCTCCGCGCCACGGACCCACTGTTTACCGATCGCGGCGAGCATGGACGGGCTGCCCTGAATGGCCGTGCGCTGAAGATAGTGCTTCACCGCGCGCAGGCCGCCCAGCTCTTCGCCGCCGCCCGCACGTCCCGGACCACCGTGCACCAGCTGCGGCAGCGGTGAACCGTGGCCGGTAGATTCTTTCGAGGATTCCTGGTTGAGGATCTGAATACGTCCGTGAGCGCGCGCTGCTCCGGCAATAAACTGCCGCGCCACGCGGGGATCTGCCGTAACCAGCGTTCCCGCCAGGCTGCCGCCGCCCGCCCGCGCCAGCTGCATGGCGTGTTCGGTGTTACGGTACGGCATCAGGGTTGCGACGGGGCCAAAGGCTTCGGTGGCGTGAACGGCCGGGGTTTCGTCCGGCTGCGGGCAGAACAGCAGGGTGGGCGGGAAGAATGCGCCAGCCGCCTGCAAATCAGCTTTACCACCCAGACGGATCTGGCAGCCCGCGGCAAGCAGATGATCGACTTTTTCCTGCACGTCAGCACGTTGCTCACCGTTGACGAGGGCCCCCATCTTCACCCCGTCCTGGGCCGGATCGCCGACGACCACTTTCTCCAGCCGCGCAATCAGCGCCTGGCTGACGGCGTCAACCTGCGCTTCCGGCACGATGATGCGGCGGATGGCGGTACATTTTTGCCCGGCTTTGGCGGTCATCTCGCGCACCACTTCGCGGATAAACAGCGCAAACTCCGGGTGTTCCGGCGTCACGTCCTCACCCAGCACGCAGCAGTTAAGGGAATCCGCTTCCATGGTAAACGGAATGGAATGCGCGACGATATTTGGGTGGACGCGCAGGCTCTGCCCGGTGCTGGCCGACCCGGTAAACGTCACCACGTCCTGGCTGTCGAGGTGGTTCAGCAGATCGCCCGCGCCACCGCAGATCAGGCTGATGGCGCCGTCCGGCACCAGTCCGCTCTCGACGATCGCTTTCACCATCGCCTGAGTCACCTGCGCGGTGGCGGTGGCGGGCTTGATGATGGCGGGCATCCCGGCAAGCCAGGTGGGCGCGAGCTTTTCCAGCATCCCCCAGCACGGGAAGTTGAACGCGTTGATATGCACCGCCACGCCGGATTTCGACGTTAACACGTGACGTGCCGCAAAGCCGCCTTCCTTCGACAGCGGGATCAGTTCATCCTCCGGCCACAGGGTATCGTCCGGCAGCTCACGGCTGCCGAGGCTTGCGTAGGTGAAGAGGGTGCCGATACCGCCTTCAATATCCACCCAGCTGTCGGCCTTCGTCGCGCCGGTCTGGGCTGACAGGGCATAAAACCGATCCTTCTGGCTCAGCAGATGTTTGGCCACCGCCTTCAGCATGGCGGCGCGCTCGATAAAGCTCATTGCGCGGAGCGCTTCTCCGCCGTGTTCAATGGCGTAACGGCGCGCGGCCGCCATATCCAGCCCTTCGCTGGTCACTTCATATAGCGTTCCCCCGCTGATGGCGTGGGTGATGGTGCGCTCGCGGCCCCGGCCCGATTGCCAGGTGCCGGACAAGAAGCTGGCTAACTGCTGCATTTCTTCTCTCCAGATGTTTCGTAATTTCACTATCAATAGTTTGATCGTGAATCATAAAAATCAAGCTGAGTTTTAATGAATTGTTAACGTTGTGATCTGTATTGCTTAGCCTGACAACCCGAAAGCCTTGTGTCATCGGCCTTTCATGAAAAGGCTTGCGAGCGTCGTCACAAAATAAACAAACGCTTCTTGGGGTTATATTTAACCTTTGTGTAACTTTTAAGAAACCAAATGATTCACCATTTTGCTGTTTGTGGTGATTTAACGAATCACAAAGGTGGTTATGTGACGCAAGAACAACGCTTTGAGCAACGCATCGCACAGGAGACGGCCATCGAGCCGCAGGACTGGATGCCGGATGCCTACCGCAAGACGCTGATCCGCCAGATTGGACAGCACGCCCACTCTGAGATTGTCGGCATGCTGCCGGAAGGGAACTGGATCACCCGCGCGCCGACGCTGCGCCGGAAAGCCATTCTGCTGGCGAAGGTGCAGGACGAAGCCGGACACGGCCTGTACCTCTACAGCGCGGCGGAAACGCTGGGCTGCGCCCGGGAGGACATCTATCAAAAGATGCTCGACGGCAAGATGAAATACTCCTCCATCTTCAACTATCCGACCCTGAGCTGGGCCGATATCGGGGTCATTGGCTGGCTGGTGGACGGGGCGGCCATTGTGAATCAGGTGGCGCTGTGCCGTACCTCTTACGGCCCGTATGCCCGGGCGATGGTGAAAATCTGTAAAGAAGAGAGCTTCCACCAGCGTCAGGGTTTTGAGGCCTGCATGGCGCTGGCGCAGGGCAGCGAAGCCCAGCGGCAGATGTTGCAGGATGCCATCAACCGTTTCTGGTGGCCCGCGCTGATGATGTTCGGACCCAACGACGACAACTCCCCAAACAGCGCCCGCAGTCTGGCCTGGAAGATCAAACGCTTTGGCAACGATGAGCTTCGCCAGCGCTTCGTGGACAACACGGTGCCTCAGGTGGAGATGCTCGGTATGACCGTGCCGGACCCCGACCTGCGTTTCGATGAAGAGAGCGGCCACTATCGCTTCGGCGAAATCGACTGGCAGGAATTTGACGAGGTGATCAACGGGCGCGGGATCTGCAACCACGAACGTCTGGCCGCAAAACGTAAAGCCTGGGACGACGGCGCATGGGTGCGTGAAGCCGCTCTGGCCCACGCGGAAAAACAACGCGCCCGCCAGGCCGCATAAGAGGAATCAACCATGAGCAATGTTTACTGGCCGTTATACGAAGTTTTTGTCCGTTCGAAGCAGGGGCTGTCGCACCGGCATGTGGGCAGCCTTCACGCTGCCGACGACCGCATGGCGCTGGAAAACGCGCGCGATGCCTATACCCGCCGCAGCGAAGGCTGTTCCATCTGGGTGGTGAAGGCGAGTGAAATCGTCGCTTCCCAGCCGGAAGAGAGCGGGGAGTTTTTCGATCCGGCGGAAAGCAAGGTCTACCGCCATCCGACGTTTTACACCATCCCTGATGGCATCGAGCATATGTGAGGTTGGGGATGAACAACGTATCTGCTTATGCCCTGCGTCTGGGCGACAACGGTCTGGTGCTCTCACAGCGTCTGGGCGCCTGGTGCGGCCACGCGCCGGAGCTGGAAATTGACCTGGCGCTCGCCAATATCGGCCTTGATCTGCTCGGGCAGGCGCGCAATTTCCTGAGCTACGCCGCTGAACGGGAGGGTAAGGGCGATGAAGACACCCTGGCCTATGGCCGCGATGAGCGTCAGTTCCGCAATCTGCTGCTGGTGGAACAACCAAACGGCAGCTTCGCTGACACCATTGCCCGTCAGTATCTGATGGATGCGTGGAACGTGGCGCTCTACGAGCGGCTGATCCACAGCAGCGACAGTCAGCTTGCCACCATCGCGGCAAAAGCCATTAAGGAGGCACGCTATCACCTGCGCTTTAGCCGCGGCTGGCTGGTGCGGCTGGGGGACGGAACAGCAACCTCCGCACAAAAAATGCAGCAGGCGGTGGATAGCCTGTGGCGCTTTACGGCTGAACTGTTCGACGCCGACGACGTCGAGCTGGCGCTAATTGATGACGGCGTGGCGGTTGATCCGCGCGACCTGCGGGACCCGTGGGAGCGCGAAGTGTTTGCTGGCCTGGCGGAAGCCACCCTCCGCGTGCCCGAAGAGGTGGCGTATCGCACGGGCGGCAAGAAGGGGCTACATACCGAACACCTCGGACCGATGCTGGCAGAGATGCAGTATCTCCAGCGCGTTTACCCCGGCCAGCAGTGGTAAAGGAGGACGCCATGCAACGCCTCGCCGACATCGCGCCTGCACAAATCCCGCAGATTTGGGCGCTGTTAAGCCAGATCCCCGACCCGGAAGTGCCGGTGCTGACCATCACCGACTTAGGCATGGTGCGCAGCGTGAAGGCGCAGGGGGAAGGCTGGGTCATCGGCTTCACGCCAACCTATTCGGGCTGTCCGGCAACGGAGCATCTGCTGGGGGCGATCCGCGAAACCCTGACCGGAAACGGCTTTAGCCCGGTACATATTGTGCTGCAACTGGAGCCCGCGTGGACCACCGACTGGATGACCGACGATGCCCGCAGGCGCCTGCGTGAATATGGCATCAGCCCGCCTGTCGGCCATAGCTGCCATGCCCACGTTCCCGCGGAGGTGAGCTGCCCGCGCTGTGCGAGCACCGATACCTCGCTTATCAGTGAATTTGGTTCCACGGCCTGCAAAGCGCTCTACCGCTGCAATACCTGCCGTGAGCCCTTCGACTATTTCAAATGTATTTGAGGCTGCCATGACAACGTTTCATTCATTAACAGTGGCAAAAGTGGAACCCGAAACCCGCGACGCGGTGACCATTACCTTCGCGGTGCCGCAGGCGTTACAGGAGGCGTACCGCTTCCGTCCCGGTCAGCATCTGACCCTGAAAGCCAGTCCTGGCGGGGAGGAACTGCGCCGCTGCTACTCCATCTGCCGGAGCACCGCGTGCGGTGAGATCAGCGTGGCGGTCAAAGCCATCGAGGGCGGACGTTTTTCCCGCTATGCCCGGGACGAGATCAAACCGGGCATGACGCTGGAGGTGATGGTGCCGCAGGGGCATTTTGGCTACCAGCCGCAGGCCGAACGCGAAGGCCATTATCTGGCGATTGCCGCCGGGTCCGGGATCACCCCGATGCTGGCCATTATGTCCGCTACGCTGGCCACTGAAGCCCACAGCCACTTCACCCTGATTTACGGCAACCGCAGCAGCCAGAGCATGATGTTCCGCCGGGCGCTGGCGGACCTGAAAGATAAATACCCGCAGCGTTTGCAGCTGATCGCCATCTTCAGCCAGGAGACGCTCGACAGCGATCTGCTCCATGGCCGCATTGACGGGGAAAAGCTCCAGGCGCTGGCAAAAACGCTGGTGAACTTCCGCCAGTACGATGAAGCCTTCATCTGCGGCCCGTCGGCGATGATGGACGAGGCTGAGGCGGCACTAAAAGCGCTGGGTATGCCGGAAAAAGCGATCCATCTTGAGCGCTTTAACACGCCGGGTACCCCCGTTAAACGGACAGCCAGCGTGCAGGCTGACGGGCAGAAGGTCACCGTCCGCCAGGACGGGCGCGACCGTGAAATCACCCTGACGGCGGACGACGAAAGCATTCTTGACGCGGCCATGCGTCAGGGGGCGGATCTGCCTTACGCCTGCAAGGGCGGCGTATGCGCCACCTGCAAATGCAAAGTGCTGCGCGGCAAGGTGGACATGGCGACCAACTACAGCCTGGAGCCGGACGAGCTGGCCGCAGGCTATGTGCTGAGCTGTCAGGCGCTGCCGTTAACCGCCGACGTTATCGTCGATTTTGATGCGAAGGGGATGGCATGAGCGAACTGATTGTCACCCGTCATGGCCGCGTGTTGCAGCTGACGCTTAACCGTCCAGCGGCGCGCAACGCGCTCAACAATGCGCTGCTCCTGCAAATCGCGGAGCAGCTTGAGGCCGCCGCCGCGGATGCTGAGATCGCCGTCTGCGTGATTTACGGCAACGAACGCTGCTTTGCCGCCGGGGCCGATCTCAACGAAATGGCGGAGAAAGACCTGCCCGCCACCCTGAACGATATCCGCCCGCAGCTGTGGGCGCGGATCAACGCCTTCACCAAACCGCTGATTGCCGCCGTGAACGGCTTCGCGCTGGGGGCAGGCTGTGAGCTGGCGCTGCTCTGCGATGTCGTGATTGCCGGTGATAACGCCCGTTTTGGCCTGCCGGAAATCACCCTCGGGATCATGCCGGGCGCAGGCGGCACCCAGCGGCTGATCCGCAGCGTGGGTAAATCGCTGGCCAGCAAAATGGTGCTGACGGGCGAAAGCATCACGGCGGCTCAGGCGCTCAGCGCCGGGCTGGTCAGCGACGTCTACCCGGCCTCGCTGACGCTGGAGTACGCCCTGAAGCAGGCGGCGCTGATGGCGCGCCACTCGCCGCTGGCGCTACAGGCGGCGAAGCAGGCGCTTCGCCAGTCGCAGGAAGTCCCGCTTCAGGCCGGGCTGGCGCAGGAGCGTCAGCTGTTTGCGCTGCTCGCGGCCACCGACGATCGCCGGGAAGGTATCAACGCCTTTTTACAAAAACGCACCCCAGACTTTAAAGGACGCTAATTGTGGAATCTATTCTGAGCCATGTTGAGCAGGGCGTAATGACCATTACGCTGAACCGCCCGGAGCGCCTGAACAGCTTTAACGACGTCATGCACCAGCAGCTTTCCGAATGCCTGAAGCAGGCCGAGCGCGATGACGCTATCCGCTGCCTGCTGATCACCGGGGCAGGACGCGGTTTCTGCGCCGGGCAGGATCTTAACGACCGTAACGTGGACCCGAACGGCCCCGCGCCGGATCTGGGCATGTCCGTTGAGACTTTTTACAACCCGCTGGTGCGCCGCCTGGCAAAATTGCCGAAGCCGGTGATTTGCGCGGTTAACGGCGTGGCGGCGGGGGCGGGTGCCACGCTGGCCCTCGGCTGTGACATGGTGATTGCGGCGCGCTCCGCCAGTTTTGTGATGGCCTTCAGCAAGCTCGGCCTCGTCCCGGACTGCGGCGGCACCTGGCTGCTGCCGCGCGTGGCCGGACGCGCCCGCGCCATGGGGCTGGCATTGCTGGGCGATAAGCTCAGCGCCGAGCAGGCACAGGCCTGGGGAATGATCTGGCAGGTGGTGGACGACGAGCAGCTTTCCGCCACCGCACAGCAGATGGCGCTGCATTTTGCCTCGCAGCCGACCTTTGGCCTGGGCTTGATCAAGCAGGCGATCAACGCCGCCGAAACCAATACCCTCGACGCCCAGCTTGATCTGGAGCGCGACTATCAACGTCTTGCCGGACGCAGCGACGACTACCGGGAAGGCGTCAGCGCGTTCCTGGCAAAACGCGCGCCGAACTTTACGGGGAAATAAGATGGTGAATATCCATACGGTCGCCGTCATTGGCAGCGGCACCATGGGCGCCGGAATTGCCGAAGTGGCAGCCAGCCACGGTCATCCGGTTCTGGTGTACGACATTGACGCAGCGGCGATTTCCCGCGCCGTCGACGGCATTCGCCAGCGGCTCTCCTCACGCGTTGCGCGTGGAAAACTCTCTGCCGACGCCGGGGAACAGATCCTCGCCCGCCTGACGCCGGTGACGACTATCAGTGCTCTGGCGAAAGCCGATCTGGTGATCGAGGCGGCCTCCGAGCGGCTTGAGGTAAAAAAAGCGCTGTTTACCCAGCTGGCAGAGGTCTGCCCGCCGCAGACGCTGCTTGCCAGCAATACCTCGTCCATTTCCGTTACCGCGATTGCGGCGGAGATAAACCACCCTGAACGCGTCGCCGGGCTGCACTTCTTCAATCCTGCCCCGGTGATGAAGCTGGTGGAAGTGGTCAGCGGACTGGCGACCTCTCCCGAAGTGGCCGATGCACTGTGCGAGCTGGCGCTGAGCTGGGGAAAGCAGCCGGTACGCTGCCAGTCCACGCCGGGGTTTATCGTCAACCGCGTGGCGCGCCCGTTCTACTCGGAAGCCTGGCGCGCGCTGGAGGAGCAGGTGGCAACGCCCGAGGTGATCGACGCCGCCCTGCGAGACGGCGGGGGCTTCCCGATGGGGCCGCTTGAGCTGACGGACATGATTGGTCAGGACGTCAACTTTGCCGTGACCTGCTCCGTGTTTAACGCCTTCTGGCAGGAGCGTCGTTTTCTGCCGTCGCTGGTGCAGCAGGAGCTGGTGCTGGCCGGGCGTCTGGGTAAGAAAAGCGGGCAGGGCGTTTACCGCTGGCTGGAGGAGAAACCCGCCGTCAGCTGGCTCGCCCCGGTCAGCGACAGCTTCAGCCCGATGCGCGTTCAGCGAAGAAGTGACGGTGTCACGGAAATCGACGATCTGTTGCTGATCGAAACGCAGGGTGAAACCGCGCAATCGCTGGCGTTGCGCCACGGCTGCCCGGTGGTGGTGGTCGACCGCATTGAGCGGGATGTGGCCGTGATAGCCGCCGCGCCTGGCAACCCGCACGCCGCCACGCAGAAAGCCATTTACTGGTTGCAGCACCAGGAGAAACGGGTGGTACAGATTGCCGATTACCCCGGCCTGCTGGTCTGGCGCACGGTAGCGATGATTGCCAACGAAGCGCTGGACGCCCTGCAAAAAGGGGTCGCCAGCGAGCAAGACATCGATACCGCCATGCGCTTAGGGGTCAACTATCCCTGCGGGCCCATCGCCTGGGGCGAACGCCTTGGCTGGCAGCGTCTGTTAACGCTGCTGGAAAACCTGCAACGTCACTACGGCGAGGAACGCTATCGCCCCTGTTCACTGCTGCGCCAGCGTGCGCTTCTGGAGAGTAGCTATGAGTCATAACGCCTGGCATAACGCCCGCGCGATGTACGAACGGGACGCCTGCGCGTAGGCGATGGGGATGGACATTATCGACATGGGCGAGGGCTACGCGGTGGTGACCATGACCATCACCCCGCAGATGCTCAACGGGCATAAAACCTGCCACGGCGGACAGCTGTTCTCGCTGGCCGATACCGCCTTTGCCTACGCCTGCAACAGTCAGGGACTGGCGGCGGTGGCCTCAGGCTGCGCCATCGATTTTCTGCGTCCGGGCTTTGCCGGAGATAAGCTCACCGCCACCGCGCGGGTGAAGCATCAGGGCAAACTGACCGGCGTCTACGACATCGAAATTCAGAACCAACAACAGAAAACCGTCGCGCTTTTTCGCGGAAAATCTCACCGCACCGGCGGCAGTGTGACAGGAGAGGCCTGATGCGTGACGCATTTATTTGTGAGGGGGTGCGTACCCCGGTTGGTCGCTACGGCGGAGGATTATCCAGCGTGCGTGCCGATAACTTAGGGGCCGTGCCGCTGCGTGCGCTGTTGGCGCGTTACCCGCAGCTCGATCTGGAGCGCATAGATGACGTGATCTTCGGCTGCGCGAATCAGGCCGGGGAGGATAACCGCAACGTGGCGCGCATGTCGGCGCTGCTGGCCGGGCTGCCGCAGACGGTATCCGGCACCACCATTAACCGCCTGTGCGGCTCCGGTCTGGATGCCATTGGCTTTGCGGCGCGCGCCATCAGAGCCGGGGATGGCGATCTGCTGATCGCCGGTGGCGTCGAATCCATGTCCCGTGCGCCATTCGTGATGGGCAAAGCCACGGCGGCGTTTCAGCGTCAGGCGGAGATCTTCGACACCACCATCGGCTGGCGATTTGTGAATCCGCTCATGCATCAGCAATACGGAACTGACAGCATGCCGGAAACGGCAGAGAATGTAGCGGAATTGTTAAATATAAGCCGTGCTGATCAGGACGCATTTGCCCTGCGCAGCCAGCAGCGCACCGCGCGGGCGCAGCAGAATGGCGTTCTGGCGCAGGAGATTATCCCGGTACAGGTGGCGGGGAAAAAAGGTGCGGTAACGGAAGTGAGCGTGGACGAGCATCCGCGCGCCGAAACCACCCTGGAACAGCTTGCCGCGCTGAAAGCCCCGTTCCGTAAGAACGGTGTGGTGACGGCGGGGAACGCCTCTGGCGTCAACGACGGGGCGGCGGCGCTGATTATCGCCAGCGAGCCGATGGCGCTTGCCCAGGGGTTAACCCCGCGCACCCGCATTGTGGCCATGGCGACAGCGGGCGTCGAGCCGCGCCTGATGGGATTAGGCCCGGTGCCCGCCACCCGCAAGGTGCTGGAGCGTGCCGGACTCAGTATCACCGATATGGACGTCATTGAGCTTAATGAAGCCTTCGCCGCACAGGCGCTGGGCGTGCTGCGTCAGCTGGGCTTGCCGGATGACGCGGAGCATGTCAACCCGAACGGCGGGGCGATCGCGTTAGGTCATCCGCTGGGAATGAGCGGTGCCAGACTGGCGCTGGCCGCAAGCAATGAATTGCACCGACGCGGCGGGCGCTACGCGCTGTGTACGATGTGCATCGGTGTGGGTCAGGGCATTGCCATGATCCTTGAGCGTGTTTGAGCGAACAATAATGTGAGTACCCTGCGATGATAAATACAACAAAGCTTGATCCGATCGAAACCGCGTCCATTGATGAATTACAGGCGTTGCAGACCGCGCGCCTGAAGTGGACGCTGAACCACGCCTACAACAACGTTCCGATGTACAAACGCAAGTTTGATGCCGCGGGCGTTCACCCTGACGATTTCAACGAGCTGGCGGACCTGCAAAAATTCCCGTGCACCACCAAGCAGGATCTGCGCGACAACTACCCGTTTGATACCTTCGCGGTGCCGATGGAGCAGGTTGTGCGCATCCACGCTTCGTCGGGCACCACCGGAAAGCCGACCGTGGTGGGGTATACCCAGAATGATATCGACAACTGGGCCAATATCGTCGCCCGTTCCCTGCGCGCCGCCGGGGGCAGCGCGAAGGATAAAATTCACGTCGCCTACGGTTACGGGCTCTTCACCGGCGGGCTGGGGGCGCACTACGGTGCCGAGCGTCTGGGTGCGACGGTGATCCCGATGTCCGGCGGGCAGACGGAGAAGCAGGCGCAGCTGATCCGCGATTTCCAGCCGGATATGATCATGGTGACGCCGTCTTACTGCCTGAACCTGATTGAAGAGCTGGAGCGTCAGATGGGCGGCGATGCCAGCGCCTGTTCCCTGCGCGTCGGCGTGTTCGGCGCCGAGCCGTGGACGCAGGCGATGCGCCGCGAAATTGAAAAACGGCTGGGCATTACCGCGCTGGATATCTATGGTCTCTCCGAGGTGATGGGGCCGGGCGTGGCGATGGAGTGTCTTGAAACCGCCGACGGCCCGACCATCTGGGAAGATCACTTCTACCCGGAGATCGTCAACCCGAATGACGGCACGCCGCTGGCCGACGGCGAGCAGGGTGAGCTGCTGTTCACCACGCTGACCAAAGAGGCGCTGCCGGTGATCCGCTACCGCACCCGCGACCTGACGCGCCTGCTGTCGGGCACCGCACGCACCATGCGCCGGATGGATCGCATCAGCGGGCGCAGCGACGACATGCTCATCATTCGCGGGGTTAACGTCTTCCCGTCACAGCTGGAAGAGGAGATCGTCAAGTTCGAACACCTTTCGCCGCACTATCAGCTGGAGGTGAATCGCCGCGGGCATCTTGATTCACTTTCGGTGAAGGTCGAGCTGAAACAGAGCAGCTTAACGCTGACCCATGAACAGCGCTGTCAGGTCTGCCATCAGCTGCGCCATCGGATTAAATCGATGGTGGGGATCTCAACCGACGTAATGATCGTGAACTGCGGCAGTATACCGCGCTCCGAGGGTAAAGCCTGCCGGGTGTTTGATTTGCGTAAAGTGGCAGCCAACGGTTGAATTTCCCTCACCCCAGCCCTCTCCCAAAGGGAGAGGGTGTATTAAGTTCCCTCTCCCTTTGGGAGAGGGTTAGGGTGAGGGTACACCCCAGATTCGTATGCTATGATTCATCCAGGAAAAAAATAACAACAGAATGAATCACATGAATAAACTTGATGCCTTTATCCAGCACGCAGTCAGCTCTGTTCCCGTCAGCGGTACGTCGCTTATCTCCTCACTGTATGGCGACGCGCTTTCCCATCGCGGCGGAGAGATCTGGCTCGGCAGCCTGGCGGCTCTGCTGGAAGGGATGGGTTTCGGGGAGCGCTTTGTGCGCACCGCGCTGTTTCGCCTCAACAAAGAGGGCTGGCTGGACGTGTCCCGCATTGGCCGCCGCAGCTTTTACCGTCTCAGCGACAAGGGGCTGCGTTTGACCCGCCGCGCGGAAAATAAAATCTACCGTGCGGAACTGCCGGCGTGGGATGGTAAATGGCTGCTGCTGCTTTCCGAGGGGCTGGATAAAACCACGCTCGCGGACGTGAAAAAACAGCTCATCTGGCAAGGGTTCGGCACGCTGGCACCGAGCCTGATGGCCTCGCCGTCGCAGAACCTGGCGGACGTGCAGTCTCTGCTGCATGACGCGGGCGTGGCGGAAAACGTCATTTTCTTTGAAGCCCATTCGCCGCTGGCCTTGTCACGCGCGGCGCTACGATCCCGGGTGGAAGAGTGCTGGCAGCTGACCGAACAAAACGCGATGTACGAAACGTTTATCAACTCGTTCCGTCCGCTGCTGCCGCTGCTGAAAGAGGCGCCGCCTGAGGATTTGACCCCGGAACGCTGCTTCCAGATCCAGCTGTTACTCATTCATTTTTATCGTCGCGTGGTGCTGAAAGATCCGCTGTTGCCGGAGGAGTTACTTCCTGCGCACTGGGCGGGACAGAGCGCGCGACAGCTGTGCATTAACATCTACCAGCGCGTGGCGGCGGGAGCCCTGGCGTTTGTCAGTGAGAAGGGGGAAACCTCCGTGGGCGAGCTGCCCGCTCCCGGCACGCTTTATCACCAGCGTTTTGGTGGTCTGAATATCACATAAGGAGAGGGTATGCCTGTTTATCAAATTGATGGTCTGACGCCGGTCGTGCCTGAAGAGAGCTATGTTCACCCGACCGCGGTGCTGATTGGCGACGTGATCCTCGGCAAAGGTGTTTACGTGGGCCCTAACGCCAGCCTGCGCGGTGATTTTGGCCGGATCGTGGTGAAAGACGGCGCGAACATCCAGGATAACTGCGTGATGCACGGTTTTCCGGAGCAGGACACGGTGGTGGAAGAGGACGGGCATATCGGCCATAGCGCGATCCTGCACGGCTGCATTATCCGCCGTAATGCGCTGGTGGGGATGAATGCGGTCGTGATGGACGGGGCGACGATCGGCGAAAACAGCATCGTCGGGGCGGCGGCGTTTGTGAAGGCCAAAGCGGAGATGCCTGCGAATCACTTAATTCTTGGCAGTCCGGCGAAAGCGATTCGTGAGTTAAGCGCACAGGAAATAGAGTGGAAAAAGCAGGGCACGCGGGAGTATCAGGTACTGGTGGATCGCTGTAAGCAGACGCTGCATCAGGTGGAGCCGCTGCGGGAAGAAGAGCCCGGACGCAAACGGCTGGTCTTCGATGAGAATTTACGGCCCAAGTCGGCTGGCCGGGATAAATAAGGCCGTTCGTTCCCACATGTTGCTCAAGGCGTGAAGATGAGCTTAATACGCTTCCGGCAGGGGCCGGTCAATCGACACCAGCTTTCCGCGCTTCATGGTGATATAGCCCCCGGCTTTGAGATCTGCCAGCACGCGAAAGACATGGGTGCGTGACAGGTTAGTGCGCTTAATGATAAACAGCGCCAGGCCCTCATTCTCTCCCGTGTGGGTCTCCTGCCGATAAAGATAGCGATAGAGCATCGGTTTGATGGTCTGGTAGCTGGTGACCTGCCTGCGTTCATTGTGCAGGTCGATGGTGAAAATGGACATGTAGGTCAGTATGGTGGCCAGCGCCTGCATACGCTCAGGCCCGCCCTCAAAAAATATCTGGTCGAAGTCGGCCCAGGCTATTCTCACCAGCGTCACCTTCGCACTGCTGCGATATTCATACTTCACCAGTGGACAATACCTTTCCATTAACCCTATCGGCATATACTCGATAGTATTGCCAATATTTAGGCCATCATCAGGCATTAATATCGTCAGCGACCCTTCAGTACAAAAATAGATATAGCCAGGCTCGACGGTGAATTTTTTATTTGCGGCAACGGTTAAGGCCTCGCCTTTACAAAGCATGTGCGGAAAGAATTGCTCAATATTGAGTTGCTGATAATAGGTATGGATATCCTGGAAATTCACGCTAAGCCTCTCCCCGCAACGTCTGCCGTGGTAGCGAGTATAGCAGCAATAGCCCCCGGATTACGAACCCATAAATAACCAGTCCCATATGGGACTATGATGAGAAAGTATTCTGATTAGAATGGTCGTCAATGAGTTCGCATTAAAATTATCCGCCAACCGTAAATATCCAGGCGGCGCAATTAATCTATGAGGCCATTCAATGAAATTAACTCTAATCGCTAAACATCTGGCGCTGGCTGGTGTGTTGACGTCGCTGTCGCTTTCCGCGTTTGCGGAAGTACAGCCGCAGGATGCCACTGCCACAACCCGACAGGCAAATAACGCCCTGTATAACAAATTACCGTTTGCCGATAAAACCGACTTTGAGAACGCCCATAAAGGCTTTATCGCCCCGCTGCCGCAAAACATGATTAAAGGCGAGCAGGGAAACGTTATCTGGAACCCGGCGAAATATGATTTCGTGAAAGAGGGTGAAAAAGCCCCGGATACGGTAAACCCGAGCCTGTGGCGTCAGTCACAGCTGATCAACATTGGCGGGCTGTTTAAGGTCACCGACGGCGTGTATCAAATCCGTAATCTCGATCTCTCCAACATGACCATCATTGAAGGCGAGAAGGGCATCACCGTTATCGACCCGCTGTTAAGCGCTGAACCGGCGAAAGAAGCGCTGGATCTCTACTATGCGAACCGCGGCAAGAAACCGGTCGTCGCTGTGGTGATCACCCACAGTCACGTCGACCACTACGGCGGCCTGCGCGGTGTGGTTGACGAAGCCGACGTGAAGTCCGGCAAAGTGAAGATCTACGCCCCGGAAGGCTTTATGAAAGAAGCGGTTTCCGAAAACATTATGGCCGGGAATGCGATGAGCCGCCGTGCGAGCTATATGTACGGCAACCTGCTGAAGCCGGATGCAAAAGGCCAGGTGGGGGCGGGTCTTGGCACCACCACCTCTGCGGGTACGGTGACCCTGATCCCGCCGACCAACTACATTACCCATACCGGCCAGCAAGAGGTGATTGACGGGCTGACCTACGACTTTATGATGGCGCCGGGCTCAGAAGCCCCGTCCGAAATGCTGTGGTATGTCAAAGAGAAGAAAATGATCGAAGCCGCAGAGGACGTGACCCATACCCTGCACAACACCTACTCCCTGCGCGGCGCGAAAATCCGCGATCCGCTGGCCTGGTCTAAGTACATCAACGCCGCCATTGAGCGCTGGGGCGCGGACGCGGAAGTGATTATTGCGCAGCACCACTGGCCGACCTGGGGCAACGAGAATATCGTCAAGCTGATGAAAGGCCAGCGCGATATGTACCGCTACATCAATGACCAGACCCTGCGTATGGCCAACAAGGGGCTGACCCGCGACGAGATCGCCGCCGAGTTTAAACTGCCGGAATCGCTGGAAAAACAGTGGGCGAGCCGCGGCTACTACGGTTCTGTCAGCCACGACGTCAAAGCCACCTACGTGTTTTATCTCGGCTGGTTCGACGGCAACCCGGCTACCCTCGACGAACTGCCGCCTGAACAGGCTGCGAAGAAGTTTGTGGAATACATGGGAGGGGCCGATGCCATCATGCAGAAAGCCAAAGCTGACTATCAGCAGGGCAACTACCGCTGGGTGGCGCAGGTGACCAGCAAAATCGTCTTCGCCGATCCGCAGAACGCTGCGGCACGTAATCTGGAAGCCGACGCGCTGGAGCAGTTAGGTTACCAGGCGGAAGCGGGCACCTGGCGTAATTTCTACCTGACCGGCGCGCAGGAACTGCGTAATGGCGTGAAGAAGCTGCCGACGCCGAACACCGCCAGCCCGGATACCGTGCGGGCGATGACCCCGGAAATGTTCTTCGACTACCTGGGCGTGCACATCAACGGGGTACGGGCCGGTAACGCGAAAGCGGTCTTTAACATCGATCTGGGTAAGGATGGCGGCAAATACAAGCTGGAGCTGGAAAACGGCGTGCTGAACCATACCGCCAACGCGCAGGCGAAGGATGCCGACGCAACCATCACGCTGGACCGCACCACGCTGAACGACATCATCCTTAAGAAAGAGACGCTGAAGCAGGCGATGGATAAGGGTGACGTGAAGGTGAGCGGAGACGGCGCGAAGCTGGAAGAGATGCTGAGTTACATGGATAAGTTTGACTTCTGGTTCAATATTGTGATGCCATAAGTTTAGCGTTCATCCTGGTGAATCCTGGCGCCTTATTGCGATAAGGCGCCATTTTTTTATTCACGCATCGCCAGCGCGCTGGCGCTTGCGGGATCGAACAGCGAAATACTCTCGATCTGATCCAGCATGATCACTTTGCGAAAATCCATGGCGCTTTTGGGCTCCGAATCGAGCGTAATGTCATGCTCGGCATACCATTTGCTGTAGTTATGTTCGATACAGAGCTGCATGTTCTTCCCGTCACGGTAGCCGCTCAGCATCGGAATAAGCACGATATTGGCCGTTTTTTCATACTCCAGCGTGGCGGTATGGATCATGCCAATATAGATCCGCCGCGATTTCAGCGTGACGTGCGCCAGTTCACCTTCCTCCATGCACTGATAGAGCAGCTGTTCAATTCCGCTCGACTGCGCCAGCCGCTTGTACAATTTTTTCCGGCCTTCACCGTCCAGCCGCGCGCTTCCGGCCCAGTTCGAGCGGTAGAGACAAAACAGGATCGCGAAGGCCAGCATCACCACCACCGGGGCCTGAATCCCCAGGAAGCTCCAGTTCATAAAATCAATTTGCCAGTCAGCATATTTTGCTGACGTGAAATGGAACGTGTTATCGGCGGCGGAGAGGGCGAACAACAGCAGCCACAGCAGGCCGGTGGCGATCACCCCCTGAAGAACAAAAATACAGCCATACAGCGCCACAAGAAAATAGACGTCCCAGCCAAAGGACCGCTTGATTTTAAACCGTGTTGAGAGGTCGCGGCTGGTGTACCAGTACCCGCATACCATTAATACCATGAATATTGCCGTTCCCATTTCAGGCCCTCTTCAGCGCGTTGACATGGCGCAGAAAGTCCTGCCGCACCTCGTGGCTTTTGTAGTTAACCGAGGCGTTTCCATCCTGATCGATGATGATGCGGTCGCCATCCTCTACGGCTTCGATAATTTCCTGGTGACTCATGACCTGCAACAAGGATTCCGGGCTGGAAAAGAGCGTCATCAGTAAATGTTTCATCGCGTGACATCCTTATGAATTAAAAGGATAAGTCTGGAAGATAAATGGCACCTTTGCCTTAAGGTTATCCCTAAAAAAACGGCACTCTGGCGGCGAAATTCAAATTTTTGCACAAAATGGCTGCGCAAGGTGATATCACAGGTAATTGAAAAATAATAAGAATAAAAAATATATCTGCGTAAACTTGGACAAATAACGTTAATTGTGTAAGTTTAAATTATGCGATTTCGCTACGTTGTTTACACCCAGGATGTGACCCATGAGCACGTTGCCGTCCGTCATCAGTCGGTTCGTTGATTACTACGCCACGCTGGATACCCAGCCACCTTCGGCGCTGGCGGGGATTTATCGCGCTGATGCCACGCTTATCGATCCCTTTGGCGAACACAGCGGGGTGTTCGCGATTCAGCGCTATTTCACCCACTTGCTGGCTAACGTCCAGCACTGTCGCTTTACCGTCGATGCACCGTTGCAGCAGGGCGATCGCTTTGTGGTCACCTGGATGATGCACTGGTCGCACCCGCGTATCGCCCGGGGGGCAATGCGCCAGCTGCCGGGCTGCTCCGTGGTAGACATGCGCGACGATCGCATTGTTCGCCAGCGGGATTACTACGATGCCGGAGAGATGATTTATGAACATCTCCCTATACTCGGCTGGGCCGTGCGCGGCGTGAAGCGGAGAGTGAAATCATGAAAACGGTACTGATCACCGGCGCAAGCTCGGGCATCGGGGCGGGGCTGGCGAAATCGTTTGCCGACGATGGTTACCGGGTGATTGCCTGCGGGCGCGATGCGCAACGTCTGGCAGCCGTCCATCAGCACAGCCCCAACATTACGGTGCGCCAGTTCGATATGACAGACAGGGACGCCTGTCGCCAGGCGCTCGCGGACTGTGCTGCCGACACGGTGATTCTCTGCGCCGGAACCTGCGAGTATCTCGACCGCGGCGAGGTGGATGCCGGGCGGGTGGCGCGGGTCATGACCACCAATTTCATCGGGCCGGTAAACTGCCTTGCGGCGTTGCAGCCGCAGCTGGTATCCGGCAACCGCGTGGTGCTGGTCAGTTCGATGGCGCACTGGCTTCACTTCCCGCGAGCCGAAGCGTATGGCGCCTCTAAAGCGGCGTTAACCTGGTTTGCCGACACGCTGCGCCTCGACTGGGCACCGAAAGGGATTGCCGTCACGGTCGTTTCACCCGGTTTTGTCGACACGCCGCTGACCCGCAAAAACGATTTCCCGATGCCGGGCCGGGTCAGCGTGGGGGACGCCGTCCACGCCATTCGTCGCGGTCTGGCAAAAGGAAAGGATCACATCGCGTTTCCCGCCGGATTCAGCCTGGCGCTGCGCCTGCTTTCCGGCCTGCCCGATGTACTTCAGCGCGCACTGCTGCGCAGGATGGTGCGATCATGAAAATCGCAATTATCGGTAGCGGCATCGCCGGGTTAACCTGTGCCTGGCGTCTCGCCGGACATCACCAGGTTACGCTGTTTGAAGCGCAGGCCACGCCGGGCGGCCATACCGCAACGGTGGATGTCGACACGCCGCAGGGCACCTTTGCCATCGACACCGGTTTTATCGTCTACAACGACCGCACCTATCCGCGCTTCATGGGGCTGCTCAGCGAACTGGGCATCTGCGGGCAAAAAACGCAGATGAGCTTTTCGGTGCACAACCCGCAGAGCGGGCTGGAGTACAACGGGCACACGCTGACGTCGCTTTTCGCCCAGCGACGTAATCTACTCAACCCGGCCTTCTGGACGCTGCTGAAGGAGATCGTGCGCTTTAACCGGCTGGCGAAACAGACGCTCAGGGGCGAAGTCGATGGTTCCGCCACGCTGGAAACGTTCCTGCGCCAGCACGGTTTTACGCCCTTTTTTGCGCGCCACTACATCCTGCCAATGGGGGCGGCTATCTGGTCGTCGTCGCTACAGGAAATGAAACGCTTTCCGCTGCCGCTCTTTTTACGCTTTTTTGAAAACCATGGTCTGCTGGACATCACCCATCGTCCGCAGTGGTACGTGGTGCCAGGCGGCTCCCGGGAGTATATCCGCGCGATGCTGGATACGCTCGGCGATCGCCTGACGCTGCACCTCAACGCGCCGGTCCAGCAGGTTATTCGCCACGATCGTGGGGTTGATATTGCGCGTGAGGGTGTAACAGACACCTTTGATCAGGTGATCTTCGCCTGCCACTCCGCTCAGGCGCTGGCGATGCTCGCCAGCCCAACGCCGGCTGAACGCGAGGTGCTGGGGGATATTGGCTGGCAGCGTAACGAGGTGGTGCTTCACCGCGATCCGCGCTGGCTGCCGGTACGCGAACGCGCGTGGGCGAGCTGGAACTACCGCCTCAGCGAGCAGGATCAGGCCAGCGCCTGCGTCACCTACAACATGAATATCTTGCAGGGACTGCCGCCGGGCAGCCCGCTGTTTTGCGTCACCCTCAACCCGGAAA
Organism: Enterobacter cloacae complex sp. EB5; assembly: GCF_031432835.1. Classification (NCBI taxonomy): domain Bacteria; kingdom Pseudomonadati; phylum Pseudomonadota; class Gammaproteobacteria; order Enterobacterales; family Enterobacteriaceae; genus Enterobacter; species Enterobacter cloacae complex sp. EB5. The sequence continues at coordinate 4,566,966 of NZ_CP133860.1, read as the reverse complement.
CGCCGGTGGAGGAACGCTTTGTGCTGCGCCGCTTTGTCTATGAGCATCCGCTTTTTAACCCGAAAAGCTGGCAGGCTCAGGCCCGGCGCGGCGAAATAAATGGTCGCCAGCGGAGCTGGTTCTGCGTCGCGTACTGGTACAACGGCTTCCACGAAGATGGCGTACGCAGTGCGCTGGACGTGGTCAACGCTATCGCGGCCGGGGAGGGCAACTAAGATGAACAGCTGCCTATACCACGGTACATTGCGCCATCGTCGGCTTGCGCCGAAAGCGCACCACTTTACCTACAGCGTGTTTATGGCCTGGCTCGATCTGGATGAGCTGGACGCGCTGCCCTCCGTCGGCGTGCGTCGTAACCGCGTTGCGCCCGCGGCATTTTATGATGCGGACTACCCGCTGGGTACGCCGCTCAAAGCGCGTGTCCTTGAGCGTCTGGAAAATCTGACCGGCGAACGTCCGGCGGGGCGGGTCATGCTTCTGACTCAGCTGCGCTATTTCGGTTTTCATTTCAACCCGGTCAATTTTTACTACTGCTATGACGGGGAAGACACCCTGCGCTGGGTTCTCGCCGAAGTCCGTAACACGCCGTGGAATGAACGACATTACTACGCGGTAGCGGGGCGGGACGCCCCGCCGACGGAGAAAGCGTTTCACGTCTCGCCCTTTAATCCGATGGACATGATCTATCACTGGCGCTTCAACAGTCCGGACAGCACGCTGCGCATGCATATCGAAAACCATCAGGAGACGAAGGTGTTTGATGCCACCCTGACGCTGCGCCGGGCGCCGCTGACGCGCGCGGCGCTGCGTGCGCTGCTGGTGCGGATCCCGTTGATGACCCTCAAAACCGTTTTCGCCATTTACTGGCAGGCGCTCAGGCTGTGGCTGAAGCGCGTGCCGCTGCATAACCATCCCCTCAGCAGGAGTGAACGCTCATGACCAATCCCGTCTTTGCGCTTGAACCCGATATCCCGCGCAACGTCCGCGTCGCGCGATGGTTGCTCTTCCGCCTGCTGAATGGCCTGCGCGGTGGCTCGCTGACGCTGCGTGAAGGCGCGCAGACGTTCCAGTTCGGCGACGCCTCCGCCGCGCTTCACGCTGAGGTGCAGGTACTTGCTCCGGGCGTCTACTGGCGCATTTTAACCGGGGGCAGCCTCGCCGCGGCACAAGCGTGGATGGATGGCGACTGGGAGACGCCCCACCTGACGCCGCTGCTGGAGCTGATTGCGCGCAATAGCCAAATCCTCGGAAAGCTGGAAAAAGGGTTTCGCCTGCTCGGGAAACCGGTGGAGCGGCTGCGGCACTGGATGCGGCGCAACTCCCGCGCGCAGGCGCGGGAAAATATTGCCGCCCATTACGATCTGGGCAACGCCTTTTACGCCCATTTCCTTGATGAACATCTCCTGTACTCCAGCGCGCTGTTTAGCGGGGACGAGCAGGATCTGACCGCGGCTCAGCAGGCGAAAATGGCGAGGCTGTGCGACCAGCTGGCGCTCACGGCAAACGATCATCTGCTGGAGATTGGCACCGGCTGGGGGGCGATGGCGGAATATGCCGCCCGTCATTACGGCTGCCGGGTGACCACCACCACGCTGTCGCAGGAGCAGTACCACTGGGCCACCGCGCGGATCGCCCGGGCAGGGTTGCAGGATCGCGTTGAGGTGCTGCTCTGCGACTACCGCGATCTGACCGGGGTTTACGACAAGCTGGTGTCGGTTGAGATGATTGAGGCCGTCGGTCAGCGCTACCTGCCAACATTTTTCCGCACCTGCCAGGCGCGTCTGCGTCCGGGCGGGCGGATGGCGATTCAGGCCATCACCATTCAGGATCAGCGCTATCGCGACTACAGCAAAAGCGTCGATTTTATTCAGCGCTACATCTTCCCCGGCGGCTTTTTGCCCAGCATCACCGCCATGAATGAACTCATGACCCGCCATACCGATTTTGTGGTGCGTAACCTCTTCGATATGGGGCCGGACTACGCCCGCACGCTGGCGCACTGGCGTCAGCGCTTCGTTCACGCCTGGCAGGAGATTGAAAAGCTCGGGTTTGATGACCGTTTCCGCCGGATGTGGCTCTACTACCTCGGCTACTGTGAAGCCGGGTTTAATGCCCGCACCATCAGCGTGGTGCAGTTGACTGCGGAACGCGTATGAAGCGCTACGGGCAGGTATTTCTGCTGGCTATCGGGTTTGATCTCTACTGGACGCTGGTGGTGCTGTTTCGCGAGCAGGGGCTGGTCATCTGGATCGCGCTGGCGGTGCTTGCCTGGCTGTTGTTACCGCCATCATACCGGGGATACGCCCTTGTGCTGGCGGTGTCGGGCGCGCTGCTGGACGCCCTCTGGGCGCTGACGGGGCTGATTGCGTTCACGGGCGCGTCCCTGATGCCGCTGTGGATGGTGGCGCTGTGGCTGATGTTTGCCACCGTCTGGACGCAACTGACCCGCACGACCACCTTGCCGGGCTGGTTGCTGACGGTGCTGGCGACCCTGGGCGGGCCGGTGGCCTACCTGATCGGCGAGCGTCTGGGGGCCATTACGTTTCAGGAGCCGACCTTTATCGTCGTCAGCTGTATGTTCCCCGGCTGGCTGGTGCTGATGCTGTTTTTCCACCTGTTAATAGGGAGACGACAATGAGAAAGCTGGTACTGATGCTCGCGTTGTTCGTCTTCACCTGTACCGTGCAGGCGGCAGACTGGCTGAGCTGGCGCAAGGTGGGCGACGCCACTCTTACCTGGGGGCCGTTTACCGTTTATAGCTCTCAGCTTCTGACGCCCGATGGCCGCTATACAGGGTTAGACGGCGATAATGCCCTGATTATCACCTATGCCCGGGACATCGATGGTGACGACCTGGTTGAGGCGACGCGTGACCAGTGGCAGGCGCAGGGCATTTTGCAGCAGGAGCCGCAGAGTGAAGCCTGGCTGCGGATGTTAAAAGCGCTCTGGCCCGACGTCACGCCCGGCACGCAGCTCGCGTTTGTGGTTAATAACGGCCAGGGGCAATTCTGGTATCGCCCCACGGCGTCGCAAAAAAAATTTACGCCACTCGGGCCACGCCAGACGGCAGCGTTTAGCTCACGCTTTCTGGCGATCTGGCTCGATCCCCGCACCGAGTATCCTGAACTGCGTCAGCAGTTAATCGGAGGAGCACAATGAAACGTTTCCTGTTAATGGCGCTTGCCCTGACGATGCTGGTGGCCGGATGTAGCACCGAGGTGACAGAGTATCGTCAGCAGCAGCCACGGCTTGATATTTTTACTTACTTCCAGGGGAAAACCGAGGCGTGGGGGATGGTGCAGGATCGCAGCGGTAAGCAGATCCGCCGTTTTCACGTCGAGATCGCCGGGGATGTTATCGGCGATACGCTGACCCTGAATGAACATTTTGTCTACGATAACGGCGAGAAGCAGCAGCGCGTCTGGCATATCCGCCGCGTTGGGCAGAATCGCTATGAAGGCACGGCGGGTGACATAGAAGGTGTCGCGACAGGCCAGGCGGCGGGCAATGCCCTTAACTGGCGCTACAGCATGAACGTGAAGGCGGACGGCAAAACCTGGCTGCTGCACTTTGATGACTGGATGTATTTGCAGGACAGCACCCGTCTGTTTAATAAAACCGAGATGAAGAAATTTGGCGTCACCGTCGCCACGGTGACGCTGTTCTTTACCCGCAAAGAGGGTGGTTAATCCTCTTCGGGCTGAGGTTTAGTGCTTGAGTAGATGAAGAAGAGGGCAATACTCAGGCAGACGACGGCCCCGAAACGGCTCGCTGAAAACGGAATGGCTTCATTGTTCAGCCAGCCAAAGTTATCAATCAGCATGCTCATGGCCAGCTGGCCCAGGATAACCGCTACCGTGGCAACGGCGGTCCCGATGCGCTGCACCGCGAGCACCATAATCACGATATAGGGCACGCCGCACAGGGCGCCCAGAAGCTGCCATTTGGGCACATCCATCAGGCTGACCGCCTGTTTCGGCTCAAAAAAGAAGATAAGCAGGGCGGTCACCAGCGCGCCGACGGAAAACGTCAGAAACGCGCTTTTGAATACCCCCACGCTGCTGCCTAATTGCCCGTTAATGGCAGCCTGAATGCTCAGCGTTGCGCCGCCAATCACCGCCAGAATAATCATAATCACTGTCATAACGTTACCCCTGCGCCACGAGAATGAGCGCGGCGATGATAAATCCCAGCGCAATAATGCGTTTTGTATCGATCCTGCGGTGCGGCGTACCCAGCAGGCCATAGTGGTCAATAATCAGGCTTTTAAAAACCTGGCCTGCCAGAATGCCGATCATCGTCATGGCAATGCCGATCGCTGGCGTGGCAATGGTGAGAATGATGACGTAAACCGGGCCGAGCACGCCGCCCAACAGATGCCATGAAGGCTGCGCAAAAAATGAGGGACTATTGCGCGGGCTGAAAAACAGCATCAGCAGAAACGTCAGCCCCGTTCCCACGCTGAATATGCTGAACGCCGCCCACAGGTCGCCCACCTCTGCGCCCAGCGGCCCCAGCAGCCCGGCCTCCACGGACAGCCCCATGCCACCGGCAATCACCAGTAAAATTAAAATAATGTGCATAACGCTTTTTCTCCTTTTTCCAGGCGGAGAAGATTACGTCTGAACATCATTGAGAAAAATGCCATAATGCAGGAAACACCTGTGCAGGAAATGCATTAATGATGGATGCCGGACATATCAGCATTCGCGCGCTGCTGATCTTCATCGACGTTTATGAAACGCAGAATTTTTCCGTGGTGGCGAGGCGGGAAGGGATTTCTGCGTCGCAGGTTTCCCGCGTGATCCACCAGCTTGAGGACGCCCTCGGGCAACAGCTTTTCTACCGCAACACGCGGGCGATTATGCCCACAGAGAGCGGGCATCTTTTTGTGCGCTATGCCCGGGCGATGGCCGGGAATATGGAGGACGCGCGACGCGAGCTGGATGAACGCGCCCGCGAGCCGTCGGGCACGCTGCGTATCAATGGCCCGGTCTTTTTCGGACAGAGGCACATCGCGCCGGGCCTGCCGGGGCTTCTGGCGCGTTACCCTCGTCTCTCCATTGAACTGACCCTTACCGACGATTTTATCGATCCGCACCGTGACGCCGCGGACGTTATCTTTCGCATCGGCGCGCTGACGGACTCCTCGTTTCACGCCCGGGTGTTCGGGCAGCAGTTCTATCATCTGGCGGCCTCGCCGGACTATCTGCGAAAACATGGCGCGCCCGAGGGGCCGGACGATCTCAGCCGTCACCACTGTCTGGTTTACCGCGGCTCGTCCGGGCCTAACCGCTGGCTGATCCGGCAGCCGGGCAAGGCGTGGGTTCACTATCCCATCGTACCGCTGATGACCTCCAATAACGCGGAAACGCTCCTGATTGCGGCGCTGGGCGGCATGGGCGTTGTGCTTTTCCCGGACTGGATGGTGAGCGAACGGCTCAAAAGCGGTGAGCTGGTGGCGCTGCTGCCGGAAATGGAGTGTTCAATTAATACGGAGCCACTGACGATTGCGGCGATTTACCCGAACGCGCGTCATCCGCCCCTGAACGTCAGGGCGGTGATTGATTACTATATTGAGCGATTCGGTACGCCGCTGTACTGGCAAACCTGAAGGTTAGCGGGCCAGCTCGCGACGGATAATGTCAGCCCCGGCGCTTAACGCCTTCAGCTTACCGTTGGCGACCTGGCGGGAAAGGGGAGCCATACCGCAGTTGGTGGACGGATAAAGCTTGTCTGCATCAACAAACTGCAACGCCTTGCGCAGCGTATCGGCCACCTCTTCCGGCGTTTCGATGGTCTGGGTGGCGACGTCAATTGCCCCGACCATCACTTTTTTACCGCGGATAAGCTCCAGCAGATCCATCGGCACGCGCGAGTTGTGGCACTCCAGCGAGATGATATCGATCGTCGAGGTCTGCAACTTTGGAAATGCCTCTTCATACTGGCGCCACTCGGAGCCCAACGTCTTTTTCCAGTCCGTATTGGCTTTGATGCCGTACCCGTAACAGATATGTACCGCGGTTTCGCATTTCAGCCCTTCAATGGCGCGCTCCAGCGCGGCGATACCCCAGTCATTCACCTCATCGAAAAAGACGTTAAAGGCAGGTTCGTCGAACTGAATAATGTCCACGCCAGCCGCTTCCAGCTCCCGAGCCTCCTGATTGAGAATTTTAGCGAACTCCCAGGCCAGCTTTTCACGGCTTTTATAGTGGGCATCGTATAGCGTGTCGATCATGGTCATCGGGCCGGGCAGCGCCCACTTGATCGGCTTGTCCGTCAGCTGGCGCAGGTATTTCGCGTCGTCAACAAACACCGGTTTCTGGCGCGCCACCGCGTCTACCACGGTCGGCACGCTCGCATCGTAGCGGTTACGGATGCGCACCGTCTGACGGTTCTCAAAATCCACGCCGCTGAGATGTTCAATAAAGGTGGTGACGAAATGCTGGCGGGTTTGTTCCCCGTCGCTGACGATATCAATCCCGGCGCGGATCTGTTCATCCAGAGACAACCGCAGCGCATCCTGTTTCCCTGCCAGTAATTCCTCGTCCTGGAGTTTCCACGGCGACCAGAGCGTTTCCGGCTGCGCAAGCCAGGTGGGTTTCGGCAGGCTGCCAGCCGTTGATGTCGGGAGCAATGTTTTCATAAAAGAACCTTTTATCCGTATTAAATTAAAGCGTGAAGTGTTGAGACCACTGCTCAAGAAGGGTTTTATAGGGTTTGATAAACCGCTCTTCGGTATATTTACCCTGTTCAATGGCCAGCCGGCTGCGCTCTTCACGGTCATAGACGATTTTGGTTAATGAGTGATCCTGCTGATTCAGGTCGGGCTGATAGCACTGTCCCGCAGCGGAATTGGCATTATAAATTTCCGGGCGATAGATCTTCTGGAACGTCTCCATGGTGCTGATGGTGCCGATCAGTTCCAGATTGGTGTAATCACGCAGTAAATCGCCGGTAAAGAAGAAGGCGAATGGCGCGACGCTGTTTTCCGGCATGAAGTAGCGAACCTTCAGGCCCATCTTCGCGAAGTACTGTTCCGTTAGCGACTCGCCGTCCGGCTGGTACTCATAGCCCAGCACCGGGTGGTGGTTACCGGTACGACGATAGGTGTCTTTGCTGGAGACGCTCAGGCAGATCACCGGCGCTTTTTTGAAGTTCGCCTGATATTCCGCAGAATGAACGAAGCTTTTAAAGATATTGCCGTGCAGCTCGCCAAAATTCTCGGGGAGGGAAAAACGGGACCGATCTTTATTATGCTCCAGCAGCAGGACGCTGAAATCATAGTCACGAACATACGATGAGAAGTTATTTCCGACGATGCCTTCGATGCGCTCGTGGGTCATTTTATCCACGATCGTCGTTTGCAGAATTTCGATGGCCGGGAAAGTAAAATCGCCGCCGATATTCATATCGACTGAAATAATCTCCAGCTCGACGGCATAGCGGTCAGCTTTCGGGTTATCCCAGCTCGCCAGCGCATTAAAGCGGTTGTTGATCATCACCAGCGTATTGCGCAGGTTCTCCTGACGCTTCTCGCCACGCGCCAGGTTGGCGAAGTTGGTGGTGGTACGCGTATTTTCTGACGGGTTATAATTTTCATCAAAGCAACTGCGCTTAAGGGTAAATGTGAAAGCCTGACTCATTTGGTTATGCATCCTAAGTTCATGTTGCCGGAACGTTATCAATGCATAATTTATGCCTGAGCCACTGGCGCAGGGGAAGTGACTTAATTTCACTGCGTCATGAGGGTTCTTCATGAACTGCGCGATTCAGGTATAATCCCCCGACATTTCCAACCGGTTTAAACGAACATGACAAAACTCACCCTACAAGAGCAGATGCTGAAAGCGGGCTTAGTCAGCAGTAAAAAGATGGCGAAGGTTCAGCGCACGGCGAAAAAATCCCGCGTCCAGGCTCGCGAGGCGAGAGAGGCTGTTGAAGAGAACAAGAAAGCCCAGCTGGAGCGTGATAAGCAGCTGAGCGAACAGCAAAAACAGGCGGTGCTGGCAAAAGAGTTCAGGGCACAGGTGAAGCAGCTAATTGAGATGAACCGCATCACCGTGGCGAAGGGCAACATTACCTTCAACTTTACCGACGGCAACCTGATCAAAAAAATCGAGGTCGATAAGCAGACGCAAACCCAACTGATCAACGGTCGTCTGGCGATTGCCCGACTGGTGATTAACGCGAAGGGCGACTGTGATTACGCGATTATCCCGGCGGTGGTGGCGGATAAAATTGCCCAGCGCGATGCGGACAGCATTGTGCTAAACAGCGCGCTGAGTCAGGAAGAGCAGGACGAAGACGATCCGTACGCAGACTTCAAAATCCCTGACGATTTAATGTGGTAATCCCCGCTCAGAACGGCGCGGCGTGACGAGCGTTTATCGGCTCGCCGCTCAGCGGATGAATAAAATTCAGAACGCTGGCATGCAGCATCAGCCGGGGCGTTTCTTCCGCCCCCGGCCATTCCAGACCACCATACAGATCGCACCCCAGAATAGGGTGGCCTAACTGCTGGCAGTGAATGCGCAGCTGGTGGGTGCGCCCGGTCTCCGGGGTAAGCTCAACCCGCGTCAACGGCATTGTCGTATCCTGGTAAATGCGTTCCACCACCCGATAGCGGGAGCGAGCGGGCTTACCGGTGCGGGCACAGATCGTCATCAGCGGAAACATTGCCGGATCTTTGGCAATTGGCGCATCCACGGTCCCTTCGTCCTGTTCCACATGGCCGCACAGCAGGGCGGTGTAAACCTTGTTCACGGCGCGCTGGCTGAACTGGTGGCAAAGCGCGGCGTTGATCGCTTTGTTACGCGCAATGACCATCAGACCCGAAGTGCCAAAATCAAGACGATGCACCAGCGTGCAGCCGGGAAAGGTTTGAACCAGACGGTGGTGGACGGAATCGCGGTTTTGCGGATTTTTCCCCGACAGGCTGAGCAGACCGGAAGGTTTGTTGATCAGCAGCAGATGCTCGTCCTGCCAGAGGATCTCAATGTCGTCGTGACAGGGTGGTGCAATAAACGTATCGATAATGACAGACATCAGGCCGCCGGGCTGGAGAGTGGGTGCGGATGATAACGAAATACGGGGGAAAAGAAAAACCCTCCCACCGGGCGGTGAGAGGGGGAAAACTTAGGCCGCGACCAGGCTGTCGATAGCGGCTTTCGCGTCGGTCTGCGCTTTGGTGGCCACTTCCGGGCCGTAAGCGATACCTTCAGCGAACACAAAGTTCACGTCGGTAATGCCGATGAAGCCCAGGAACAGCGTCATATACGGTGCGACCAGGTCGGTAGGGGTATCTTTGTGAATACCGCCGCGGCTGGTCAGGACGATAGCGCGTTTACCTTTCACCAGACCTTCCGGGCCGTTCTCGGTGTAACGGAAGGTTACGCCAGCGCGCGCCACCAGGTCGAAGTAGTTCTTCAGCTGGGTAGGAATGTTGAAGTTGTACATTGGGGCGTTGATCACGATAACGTCGTGCGCCTGCAACTCAGCAATCAGCTCGTCGGAGAGCGCCAGGGCTTCCTGCTGACGTGGGGTAAGAGGCGCATCGCTCGGACGCAGCGCGCCAACCAGCTCGCCGTCCAGCACAGGAATTGGGTTTGCCGCCAGGTCACGCACGGTGATTTCATCCGCGCTGTGCTGTTCACGCCACTGTTCAACGAAATAGTCAGATAGCTGACCAGACTGTGAATACCCTGCCAGAATACTGGATTTCAACACTAATACTTTGCTCATGGGAAATTCCTGTTTTGTATTTGATTGAGGGGGTTGCCCCGTTGCTTGTTGACACTTTATTCACAATCCTGCCACAGGGATAGCGCAATATATCGAAGCCTATGTTCGAATTTTTTGAATAAGGCGCGAAAAGCGCTGATGTGGTACTCTATAGCAATCATTAAAAAGAGATTTTATCCGGCAGTGCACTGCCCGTTAACGCTATGACAGAACACCAAAAATTGACCTTCCCGATGCTGATGCAAAAGCTTGATTCGCTGATGCTGCGCGATAAACAGCGGTTTGCGCGCCGTCTGCACGGCGTGAAGAAGGTTAAAAATCCTGATGCACAACAGGCCATTTACCAGGAGATGGCCAATGAGATTGAACAGGCGGCAGGGAAAGTTGTGCTGCGTGAAGCCGCACGTCCGGAGATTACGTATCCGGAAAATCTGCCCGTCAGCCAGAAGAAACAGGACATTCTGGAGGCCGTACGCGACCACCAGGTGGTGATCGTCGCGGGGGAAACCGGTTCAGGTAAAACCACCCAGCTGCCGAAAATCTGCATGGAGCTGGGGCGCGGGGTGAAAGGGCTGATCGGTCACACCCAGCCGCGTCGTCTGGCGGCGCGCACCGTGGCGAACCGTATTGCGGAAGAGCTGCAAACGGAGCCGGGCGGCTGCATCGGCTACAAGGTGCGATTCAGCGACCACGTCAGCGATAACACCATGGTTAAGCTGATGACCGACGGTATCCTGCTGGCGGAAATCCAGCAGGATCGTCTGCTGATGCAGTACGACACCATCATCATCGATGAAGCGCACGAGCGCAGCCTGAACATCGACTTCCTGCTCGGTTACCTGAAAGAGCTGCTGCCCCGGCGTCCGGATCTGAAAATCATCATCACCTCCGCGACCATCGACCCCGAGCGCTTCTCAAAACATTTCAACAATGCGCCGATTATCGAGGTGTCAGGACGCACGTATCCGGTGGAAGTGCGCTATCGCCCGATTGTGGAAGAGGCGGACGATACCGAGCGCGACCAGCTTCAGGCCATCTTTGATGCCGTCGACGAGCTGGGCAACGAGAGTTCTGGCGACATTCTGATCTTCATGAGCGGCGAGCGCGAGATCCGCGATACCGCCGATGCGCTTAGCAAGCGCGATCTGCGCCATACCGAGATCCTGCCGCTGTACGCGCGCCTGTCGAACAGCGAGCAGAACCGCGTGTTCCAGCCGCACAGCGGGCGCCGCATCGTGCTGGCGACCAACGTGGCCGAAACCTCGCTCACCGTACCGGGCATTAAATACGTGATCGACCCGGGTACGGCGCGCATCAGCCGCTACAGCTACCGCACCAAAGTTCAGCGCCTGCCGATTGAGCCGGTTTCGCAGGCGTCGGCTAATCAGCGTAAGGGTCGCTGCGGCCGCGTGTCGGAAGGGATCTGTATTCGTCTCTATTCGGAAGACGATTTCCTGTCGCGCCCGGAGTTTACCGACCCGGAAATTCTGCGGACCAACCTGGCATCCGTTATCCTGCAAATGACCGCGCTGGGGCTGGGCGATATCGCCGCCTTCCCGTTTGTGGAAGCCCCGGATAAGCGCAATATTCAGGACGGGGTGCGGCTGCTGGAAGAGCTGGGGGCCATCACCACCGACGAGCAGGCGACGGCCTACAAGCTAACGCCTTTGGGCCGCCAGCTTAGCCAGTTGCCGGTCGACCCGCGTCTGGCGCGCATGGTGCTGGAGGCGCAAAAACACGGCTGCGTGCGCGAGGCGATGATCATTACCTCGGCGCTCTCCATTCAGGATCCGCGCGAGCGTCCGATGGACAAACAGCAGGCGTCGGATGAAAAACACCGTCGCTTCCACGATAAAGAGTCCGATTTCCTCGCCTTTGTGAACCTGTGGAACTACCTTGGCGAGCAGCAAAAAGCGCTCTCGTCGAACCAGTTCCGCCGTCAGTGCCGGGTGGATTTCCTCAACTACCTGCGCGTACGCGAGTGGCAGGATATCTACACCCAGCTGCGCCAGGTGGTGAAAGAGCTGGGCATCCCGGTAAACAGTGAACCGGCGGAGTACCGCGAAATTCATATCGCCCTGTTGACCGGCCTGCTGTCCCATATCGGGATGAAGGATGCGGATAGGCAGGAATATACCGGCGCACGCAACGCGCGTTTCTCCATCTTCCCGGGCTCCGGTTTGTTTAAGAAGCCGCCGAAGTGGACCATGGTCGCCGAGCTGGTGGAAACCAGCCGTCTGTGGGGGCGTATTGCCGCGCGTATCGATCCGGAATGGGTTGAGCCGGTGGCGCAGCACCTGCTGAAACGCTCCTACAGCGAGCCGCACTGGGAGCGCGGGCAGGGCGCGGTGATGGCGACGGAAAAAGTCACCGTCTATGGCCTGCCGGTGGTGGCCGCGCGTAAGGTTAACTACAGCCAGATTGACCCGGCGCTGAGCCGCGAGCTGTTTATCCGCCACGCGCTGGTGGAAGGCGACTGGCAGACGCGTCATGCCTTCTTCCGCGAAAACCTGAAGCTGCGCGCCGAGGTGGAAGAGCTTGAGCACAAGTCCCGCCGTCGCGACATTCTGGTGGACGACGAGACGCTGTTTGAGTTTTACGATCAGCGCATCAGTCACGATGTGATCTCGGCGCGCCATTTCGACAGCTGGTGGAAGAAAGCCAGCAAAGAGGCCCCGGACCTGCTCAACTTCGAAAAGAGCATGCTGATCAAAGAGGGCGCGGAGTCGGTCAGCAAGCTCGATTACCCGAACTTCTGGCATCAGGGCAACCTCAAGCTGCGTCTGACCTATCAGTTTGAGCCGGGCGCGGATGCCGATGGTGTGACGGTACACATTCCGCTGCCGCTGTTAAACCAGGTGGAAGAGAGCGGGTTTGAGTGGCAAATCCCCGGCCTGCGCCGCGAGCTGGTCATTGCATTAATCAAATCCCTGCCTAAACCGGTGCGGCGTAATTTTGTGCCAGCGCCGAACTACGCCGAAGCGTTTTTAGGCCGCGTCACGCCGCTCGAGCTGCCGTTGCTGGACGCGCTGGAGCGTGAGTTCCGCCGCATGACCGGGACCACCATCGACCGCGACGACTGGAACTGGGATCAGGTGCCCGATCACCTGAAAATCACATTCCGCGTGGTGGACGATAAAAACAAAAAGCTGCTCGAAGGCCGTTCTCTGACGGAGCTGAAAGAGGCGCTGAAAGGTAAAGTCCAGGAGACGCTCTCTGCGGTGGCCGATGACGGCATTGAGCAGAGCGGGCTGCACATCTGGAGCTTTGGTCAGCTTCCGGAAAGCTATGAGCAGAAGCGCGGTAACTATAAGGTCAAAGCCTGGCCCGCGCTGGTGGATGAGCGCGACAGCGTGGCGATTAAGCTCTTTGACAATCCGCAGGAGCAACAGCAGATGATGTGGCGCGGGCTGCGTCGACTGCTTCTGCTCAATATCCCGTCGCCGATTAAGTATCTGCACGAGAAGCTGCCGAACAAAGCCAAGCTGGGGCTCTACTTTAACCCGTACGGTAAGGTGCTGGACCTGATCGACGACTGCATCTCCTGCGGTGTGGATAAGCTGATCCACGAGGCGGGCGGTCCGGTCTGGACGGAAGAGGGCTTTGCTCAGCTTCATGAAAAGGTGCGCGCGGAGCTGAACGACACCGTGGTGGAGATTGCCAGACAGGTCGAGCAGATCCTCACCGCCGTGTTCAATATCAACAAGCGCCTGAAGGGGCGGGTGGATATGACCATGGCGCTGGGTCTGTCGGACGTGAAGGCGCAGATGGCGGGGCTGGTGTATCGCGGCTTTGTCACCGGCAACGGCTTTAAGCGTCTGGGCGATACGCTGCGTTATTTGCAGGCGATTGAGAAGCGTCTGGAGAAAATGGCGGTCGATCCGCATCGCGATCGTGCGCAGATGCTGAAAGTCGAAAACGTGCAGCAGGCGTGGCAGCAGTGGCTCAACAAACTGCCGCCGGCGCGTCGCGATGACGACGACGTGCGGGAGATCCGCTGGATGATCGAGGAGCTGCGCGTCAGCTTCTTCGCTCAGCAGCTGGGAACGCCGTATCCCATTTCGGATAAGCGTATCTTGCAGGCGATGGAGCAGATTTCCGGCTAAAACCGTTGCCCGGTGGCGCTGCGCTTACCGGGCCTACGGGAGAACATGTAGAGCACGTAGGCCGGGTAAGGCGTAGCCGCCACCCGGCTTTTTATCATTTCTCCGGGTATAACCCTTGCCCGGAGGCGCTGCGCTTACCGGGCCTACGGGAGAACATGTAGAGCATGTAGGCCGGGTAAGGCGTAGCCGCCACCCGGCTTTTTATCATTTCTCCGGGTATAACCCTTGCCCGGTGGCGCTGCGCTTACCGGGCCTACGGGAGAACATGTAGAGCACGTAGGCCGGGTAAGGCGTAGCCGCCACCCGGCTTTTTATCATTTCTCCGGGTATAACCGTTGCCCGGTGGCGCTGCGCTTACCGGGCCTACGGGAGAATATGTAGAGCACGTAGGCCGGGTAAGGCGTAGCCGCCACCCGGCTTTTTATCGTTTCTCCGGGTATAACCGTTGCCCGGTGGCGCTGCGCTTACCGGGCCTACGGGAGAGCATGTAGAGCACGTAGGCCGGGTAAGGCGTAGCCGCCACCCGGCATGTTTTCACGCACTGCTCCAACCGCCGCCCAGCGCTTTATACAAATCAATTTGCGCCAGCAGCAGGTTGTTTTTCACCTGTACCACGCTGGTCTGCACCGAGAACAGCGTGCGCTGCGCATCGAGCACATCCAGATAAGAAGAGTACCCGTTGCGGTAGCGGTTTTGCGCAATCCGCAGCGTCTCCTGCGCGACCGCCTGCTGTGCCAGCAGCTCGGTAAGCTGTTCCTGATAGCGGTTGATGGCATCAAGGCTGTCATTCACCTCAGCAAACGCGTTACGCACGGTTTTTTCGTAGCTATACAGTGCCTGATTCCGCTGGGACTGGGAGATATCTACCTGCGCATTCAGCGCCTGACGGTTCAGCAGCGGCGCAAGAATACTGCCGCCCACGCTCCAGAGCTGGAGGGGGTTATCCAGCAACCCCGATAGCGTGCGATCCTGCACCGATCCCGTGGCCGTGAGGTTGATCGACGGCAGCAGGCTGGCGCGCGACGCCGCCAGCGTCGCATCCGCCGCAATCAGCTGACGTTCAGCCTGGACGATATCCGGGCGTCGGTTGAGTAACGTCGACGGCAGCTGGGAGGGCAGTTTCAGCGGCGTCAGGGCATCAAAGCTTTCACCGCGCGCAACATCACCCGGGTTGCTGCCCAGCAGCAGGCTAAGCGCATTCTCCTGCTGCGCAATCTGGTGCTGAAGCAGTGGAACCTGGGCGCGGGTGGCGCGCAGCTCAGAATCCGATTGCATCAGCTCAAGGCGAGAGCTGTATCCCGTCTCAAACTGTCGTTTGGCGAGGTTGAACGCCTCTTCACGTGACTTCAGCGTGGACCGGGTAACGCGCAGCTGTTCGTCCAGCGACAGCAGGGTGACGTACCCGGAGGCCACCGAGGATGCGACGGTAAGATCAGCCGCCGCGGCCGCCGCCTTTTGTGCCTCCAGCGACGCTTCAGCGGCACGGGAGGTGCTGCGGTTGACGCCCCAGATATCCACGTCGTAGCTGGCGGTCAGGCTGCCTTTGTACAACGTACCGTATACCGGAAGCCCCGTGGCGGCGGACTGCGAGCGCGCGCGCGTCCCGGTCACGCCCGCGTCAAGCGACGGGAACAGGCTGCCATCGGCGGCGTACACCCGGGCCTGGTACTCGTTAATCCGCTCGCGGGCAATCAGCACGTCGCTGTTATTCTTCAGCGCCTGATCCACATAGCGATTCAGATTGCTGTCGTGAAAATTTCGCCACCAGAGCTGCTCTGTCGGGCTGGCTGGCCCCGACGTCGCGCGCCACTGGGCCGGTATGTGCAGGGACGATTTGGCGGGCTCAACGTCTACCGACTGGCATCCCGCCAGGAAAGCCATTATCAGCAGGCCAGCTATCGGGCGAAGCGTCATTGTTTCGCCTCCCGCGTGTCGATGGTCACCTGCACCGACATGCCAGGACGCAGCAGCCGGTACGCCTCCGGCTCAGCGAGTACCTCAATGCGTACCGGGATGCGCTGGGCGATTTTAACAAAGTTGCCCGTGGCGTTGTCCGGGGTGATAGCGCTGAACTCGACCCCTGTGGCCGGGGATATGCTCTCTACGCGGCCCTGATAGGCTTTATCGTTTAAGGCATCGACGGTAAATTTCACCGGCTGTCCGACGCGTAAATTCGCCAGCTGCGTCTCTTTGATATTGGCGATCACCCAGTGCTGCGGCGGGACCAGCGTGGTAAGGTGCGTCCCGGCGGTGACGTACGCCCCCAGACGCACCGCAATCTGCCCGAGCTGACCGTCACGCGGCGCGACAATGCGGGTGTTTTGCAGATCGATCTGCGCCAGCTCCAGCGCGGCTTTCGCATTCTCAACGTCCGCTTCCAGCGAACCGCGATTGACGATGACCGTTTGTAAATCCTGACGCGACATCTCAAGCGTTGCTTTCGCCTGGTCGATATCGGCGCTCCCCTGGGCGGCACTGGCCAGTGCCGAATCGCGCTCGCGAATGGAGAGGGAGCCGTCCGCGGTCAGCTCTTTCACGCGTTTCAAATCCGCCTGGGTTTTCAGACTTTGGGCACGGGCGTTTTTCAGCGCCGCCTCGTTTTTAGCAATCACCGCTTCCGCGCTTTTGCGCTGTTGCAGGTTGTTATTCAGGGCTGCAATTTTCATTGCCAGCTGCGCCTCGGCCTGATGGACGCGCTGGCGATAGATGCGGTCATCTATCTGCAACAGCAGCTCGCCTTTTTTAACCTGTGCGAAATCCTGAACATGGACCTCGGTAATGTAACCGTTTACCTGCGGACTGATGAACGTGGTCTGGCCGCGCACGTAGGCGTTATCGGTAAACTGGGCATGACGCGTGAACGGGGGCAGCTGCCAGGCATAAAGGATCACCAGTACCCCGACAATGCCGATAGCCGCGGCGGTGAAAATGGAAACGACGCGCACATTTTTGCGGGTGTTGGCCTGCTCTTTGGCGGCATCCTGCTGACTCATAACCTCTCCTGAAAAATAGTCATTACTTGTTGCCAGTGGCGTTCTTAAGGGCCATACGGGCGGTGATGCGCAGGCGTAGCAAGCGCCATAAAATCCAGACCAGCGTGGCAGTGGCAATGCTCGCCGTCAGGAGATAAGTATCGTTGTAAGCCAGGATGTTTGCCTCAAGCGCCGTCACCGTCTGGAGCTGGGTAATGGCCTGAGTTCCCAGCAGGGAACTGTCGCCAATCAGGCTTTTGTACATCTGGGTGTAAAGCTGAATGCGTTCGTTCACCAGCGGGTTAAGGGTGGTGAGCTGGTCAGCCAGCAGGCTGGAATGGTACTTCTCGCGCCAGGTCTGGAAGGTGCCGAGGATTGCGGACCCCAGCAGCCCCCCAAGGTTCTGACTCATACCAAACATCACGGAAAAGCTGACCAGATTGCGCGGATCGGCGATCACCCCGCCAATGGCGGCCAGCATCGCAGGCGCGAGGAAGAACGCGCTGCCGAAGCCCAGCAGGAACTGGCTGAAAATAAGCTGATCCGGCCGGGTCAGGTTGTTGGACTGGCTGTCCAGCAGCGAGGCAACGATCATCAGCGCCAGCGAGGTGATAATCGGCCAGGCCAGTTTAGTGGGCTTAATCGTCAGACAGCTGGTGACGATACCGCAGACGATCCCGGCGAAAATAGCCCACGCCAGATGGGTCATCTGTTCATTCTGTAAGCCTACATATTGCAGCCAGCCGATGACGCCCGTGTTCTGCTCCGCCAGTACGATGCGGATCAGCAGCATAATCAGCCCCAGGCGGACGATGCTGCCGCTGGAGAGCCAACGGGTATTAAGCAGCGGGTTGTTGCGGTTATGTTCAAACACGATCGCGGAGACAATCAGCACCAGCGAGAGAGCCAGCGCCCAGCCGATCCACGGCGCTTCAAACCACCAGTCCAGACGCCCTAACGACAGAACCGCGCACAGCAGCGCCATGCCGGGCGCAAGCAAAAAGAAGGTGATGAAATCTTTCTTCTCGAAGACTTTACGCCGATCGCCCGGCGGCAGCTTGAGCACCATCACGCAGGCCAGGGAGATCAGGGCCAGACCCAGCTCGAAGAAGTACAGCCCGCGCCACTCGTCAAGCTGTAACAGCTCGGTGGAGAACAGCCGCGCCAGCGGGATCGCAAGCGACGACCCGGTTATGCCGATGGTCAGCGCCTTCAGCCGGTGCTTCGCGGGCCAGGCCTGTATCTGGTAATAAATGCCGAGCGAACTCAGCGCGGCGGCGACCATCCCGTGTGCCGCCCGTACCATCAGCGCCGAGCTGAGATCGTTCACAAACAGGTGGAAAAAGGTGACCAGCACATACAGCACCAGGAAGCCTTCCGTAAAGGCGCGCAAACCGTACTGCTGGCGAAACTTTACCAGCAGCAGGTTGATGGAGACGTTGGTCATGACATAGACGGCAGGCAACCAGGCGATTTCAGTCGACCAGGCGCCAAAGGTGCCTTGCAGATTTTGCAGATTGGCGGTGACGACCGCGTTACCCAGCGCCCCGGTCAGACACACCAGCAGGCCGACCACGCCATAGGCGATCCGTTTCGACGTCGGATGTTCCGGGGTGGAAGGGGAACCCAGCAGGGCGGGTTTCTCGTGTGGCTGCCACTCGCGAGGAGCATAAGGGTCGCGTTGGGGCAGGCGCATAGCGTGGTTTACCTTTCTAAAAGTTGAATTGTGAGCGGGCTAATGATTCTAAGGCTGACGCAAATCATAATTCAAGTGAATACGATTTTCTCATGTTAATCAAATGTGAGTGCTTTTTGAGAACGTTCCGGCCCGTTTTTTTCAGCATTCATGCCATAGCATGACGCGCAGAAAGGGGGATAATCGAAGGCTCTGTATGTTGTAAGGAGGTAACGATGACAATGGCACTTTTCCCCTGTCTGCCTGGCACAACCCTCGACGCCGTGAATACCGTTGGGGCGTGGCTTGCTCAGGACGACTATCAGGACAACCAGCCCGTTGATCTGGTGATTCTGGCGGGTAACGCGGTGATCCCCGCGATTGATGCTGCCTGTAAAATCGCGGCTGAACAGGGTGTTCCTCTGATCATCAGCGGCGGGATCGGTCACTCGACGACCTTCCTCTACGCCGCGATTGCGAAACACCCCCGCTATAACAGGATACCCACCACCGGACGTGCTGAGGCGGCTATTCTGGCCGACATCGCCCGTGAATTCTGGAACATTCCGGCCGAGCATCTTCACGTTGAGGATCAGTCGACCAACTGTGGCGAAAACGCCCGCTTCAGCCGGGCGTTGATGAAACAAGCCGGACTGAACGCCGCCCGGGTGCTGGTGGTGCAGGACCCGACGATGCAGCGTCGCACAATGGCTACGTTCGCCCGCGTATGCCGCGACGAGGCCGCATCGCCCGCATGGGTGAGTCATCCCGGCCTGACGCCCGTGCTGCAAAACAGCGACGACGGTCTGGTGTTCAGCGGCCCGGTCGAGGGGTTATGGCCGGTAGAGCGCTACTTGTCGCTGGTGCTGGGTGAATTTCCGCGACTCAGGGACGACATCAACGGCTACGGTCCGGCGGGACGTGATTTCATTGCCCATGTCGATATCCCTGCGGACGTGGACGCCGCGTGGCAGATCCTGCGAAACGACGTCATTCTCACCGACGCGCTGGTGAGCCGTTCTCTGCTGTAGTGCTCTGCCCGTTTGCGCCATCTTTTACGCAAACGGGCATCCTGTGTTGCCGATTTGTGATTTTGTAAACGGGCTGACCCGTTTCTTTTATGAGATATCTCACAAAAACAGACTCATAGAGTAGGCAATTGCCCCGGTAATTATAGTTTTTAACAATGCGTTTACTTGTTAAAAACAGTGTGATTACAGGAGCAGGTTATGACAGTACCCGTACAACATCCTATGTATATTGATGGACAGTTTGTTGCCTGGCAGGGTGATGCATGGATTGACGTGATCAATCCGGCCACGGAAGAGGTCATTTCCCGTATTCCCGACGGCAGCGCCGAGGACGCCCGCAAGGCCATTGACGCGGCAGAGCGCGCGCAGGCTGGCTGGGAGGCGCTGCCTGCTATTGAACGCGCCAGCTGGCTACGCAAAATTTCCGCCGGGATCCGCGAGCGCGTCAGTGAAATCAGCGCGCTGATTGTGGCCGAAGGCGGCAAGATCCAGCAGCTGGCGGAAGTGGAAGTGAACTTTACCGCTGACTATATCGACTATATGGCCGAGTGGGCGCGCCGCTATGAAGGGGAAATCATTCAGAGCGACCGTCCGGGCGAGAATATTCTGGTGTTTAAGCGTGCCCTTGGCGTCACCACCGGCATTCTGCCGTGGAACTTTCCCTTCTTCCTGATTGCCCGTAAGCTCGCCCCCGCGCTGATCACCGGCAACACCATCGTTATCAAACCGAGCGAATTTACCCCAAACAACGCCATTGCGTTTGCCAAAATCGTCGATGAGATTGGCCTGCCGAAAGGCGTCTTTAACCTGGTGCTGGGACGGGGTGAAACCGTCGGGCAGGAGCTGGCCGGGAACCCGAAAGTGGCGATGGTTAGCATGACCGGCAGCGTCGGGGCAGGTGAAAAGATCATGGCTGCGGCGGCGAAAAACATCACCAAAGTGGGGCTGGAGCTGGGCGGTAAAGCCCCGGCCATCGTGATGGACGATGCCGACCTCGAGCTGGCCGTGAAGGCCATTGTGGATTCACGCGTCATCAATACCGGGCAGGTGTGTAACTGCGCGGAACGTGTCTATGTCCAGAAGGGCATCTACGACCGCTTTGTGAATCGTTTGGGCGAGGCAATGAAAGCCGTCCAGTTTGGCAATCCGGCTGAGCGAACGGACATTGCCATGGGGCCGCTGATCAACGCCGCCGCGCTGGAGCGCGTGGAGCAGAAGGTGGCCCGCGCGGTGCAGGAGGGGGCTAAAGTGGTCCTTGGCGGTAAAGCGGCAGAAGGTAAAGGGTATTTTTATCCCCCAACGCTGCTACTGGACGTGCGTCAGGATATGGCCATCATGCACGAAGAGACCTTTGGCCCGGTGCTGCCGGTGGTGGCTTTCGACACCCTGGAAGAGGCGCTGAAAATGGCCAACGACAGCGACTATGGTTTAACCTCATCTGTTTATACGCAGGACCTGAACGTCGCCATGAAAGCCATTAAGGGGCTTAAGTTCGGTGAGACCTACATTAACCGTGAAAACTTTGAAGCGATGCAGGGCTTCCATGCGGGCTGGCGGAAATCCGGTATCGGCGGGGCGGATGGTAAACACGGTCTGAATGAGTATTTGCAGACGCAGGTGGTCTATTTGCAGTCGTAATCAGGAGCCCCCTCCATGCGAGGGGGTTCACATTTTCCGGAAAGGTGGTTATGTTGGCGCGATAATGGTTATTTATCGGGAAACAACATGCGCACAAAATATACGGGGCTGCAAATCAGCATCCACTGGCTGGTTTTTCTGTTAGTCATTATGGCCTATTGCGCCATGGAGTTCAGAGGGTGGTTCCCGCGAACCGATCGTCCTCTTATTAATATGATCCACGTTTCCTGCGGGATCAGCATCCTGGTGCTGATGGTGGCGCGCCTGCTTATCCGCCTCAAATTCCCGGCTCCGCCTATTCAACCGAAACCAAAAGCGATGATCACCGGGCTGTCCCATCTCGGGCATCTGGTTATCTACCTGCTGTTCATTGCGCTGCCGCTGATCGGCATGGTGATGATGTATAACCGGGGAAATGACTGGTTTGCGTTTGGCCTGACGATGCCGCATGCGGCGGAGGGGAATTTTGACCTGGTGGATACGCTAAAGGAGTGGCACGTGACGCTGGCGAATCTGGGGTATTTCGTGATTGGTTTGCACGCCTTTGCCGCGCTGATGCATCACTACTTCTGGAAGGACAACACGCTGCTGCGCATGATGCCGAAAAAGCGTCAGTAACCGATAATGCCCTGCGAACCCGCAGGGCATTTTTTTTGCGGCTTATTGCAGTTGCGCGCGCTCCAGCGCCGTTAAGTCCAGTTCCTGAGTTGTACCCGTTTCCGACGATTTTACCGCCGCTTCCAGCACCGCCATCACCGCCAGGGCCTCTACCGGAGGGACCGGGTTGTCAATCTTGTCATTCAGGGCATCGCGCACGTTTATATAGTACTGCCGCTGGTCGCCTTTTGGCGCAGGGATAGCGCTGGCTTCACCCTGGGCATTAAACAGCACCATAGCGTCGCTGTCTTCACCCCAGCTTTCGCTACCCGGAATGACGCCTGCCAGCAGCTGGGCTTCCTGCTGATCGATGCGCGCTTTCACCACGCTGGCCTTATCGCCGTGGACGGTAAAGCGGGCAACGCCACCCGCCACCAGCATGCTGCAATGGAGGACCACTTTGTGTTCCGGATAGTTCAGCACCACGTGCGCCCAGTCGTTAATCTCCGCGCCGTCACGCAGGGTGGCGATGTTGCCCTGTACCGACTGCGGCAGACCAAAAAGCTGTAGCGTCTGGTCAATCATGTGCGGGCCTAAGTCGAACCACAGGCCGCTGCCAGGCACGTTTTGCTCTCTCCAGCGCACACGAACCTCCGGGCGGAAACGATCGATATGCGACTCAAAATGTTTCACCTTGCCGATACGGCCTTGCTCAATCACCTGCTTAATGCCGAGAAAATCGCTATCCCAGCGGCGGTTATGGAAGACCGAGAGCAGGCGCTGTTTTTCTTGCGCCAGCGCAATCAGATCCCGCGCTTCGTGCATATCCAGCGTAAACGGCTTATCCACTACCACATGCTTGCCGGCATTAAGCGCCAGGGTGGCCAGCGGCGCATGGGTCGCGTTAGGGGAGGCGATAACCACCAGGTCGATATCCGGGTGCTGAATGGCCTCTTCCGGCGTGGCGACAACGAGGACGTCCGGCAGGTCGCGTTTCACTTTCTCTTCATCCCGGGATGAGACCACCGCCAGCTTCAGGCCGTCGACGGACTGGATCAGCGGGGCATGGAACGTCTTACCTACAAAACCATAACCGATCAGCGCAATATTCATTGTCTTCACTTTATTCATGACCTTCTCCACGTTAATGCGCGCAAACGGTAACCTGCAAGGCGCTATGGTCCCCGAGCTCTGCCCAGGGACGATCTAAAAACAGTTGATGAATCTCGGATAACCCAGACACCAGATACGGTTCGCACTGGTTGAGTTTCAGATGGTCGGCGACTACCCAGTGCGCCTGGCTTGCGGTGAGCATGGCACGCTTTACCTCGGCATCCGCCTCCTGACTGGCGCTCAATCCGAGTTCGGCATGGATCGCGCATGCGCCAAGGATGGCAATATCCGCCCGGTAGCGAGAGAGCAGGGAAAGGGTGGCGCTTCCGGCAAACAGGCGCTGTTTCTGATCCCACTTTCCACCGAGCAGGATCAGGTCGATACCTTCCCGATCGCTCAGCTGTTGGGCGATATCAAGAGAAGGGGTGATGATGGTCAGCGGCCCCTGAAGGAAAGCGGCAACGGCCAGCAGTGTGCTTCCGGCGTCCAGAAAAAGCGTCGAGCCCGCAGGCACGCATTGCGCAACCTGTTTACCCAGCCGCTGCTTGATTTCAGGCAGCAAGGTATTCCTGCTTACTCGGGTCATCGTCGAGAGATTCAGCGCGATGGCGCCGCCATGGTTTTTTTGCGCCAGCCCCTGTTTTTCCAGGTCGGTCAGATCGCGTCGGATGGTGTCCGCCGAAACCTGCAACCGCTCTGCCAGCTCGGTAATGCTGGCCTGGCCTTTTTCAGTAATGATATCAAGTACATATTTCTGTCTGGCGGTTTTATGCATGGGCGCAATATCCTGCAAAATGTCGCAATACCTCGCAGTTTACAGCATTTTGCAGGAAAGGGAATCGCGACAGGTGCGGGATGTTATCCAAAAACAGTTTGATGGTGTGATTATTGATATCGCATTAATCAGTCATCAAAAACATGTATGTATCTTTTAGGGATGTTGTTATGGCTATGTTTTACTTAAAAATTTGGCTTAAGCTGCCAGATTATTAGCCCTAACCAGAATGTTTAGCTAATTTGTAATTATAAATTAGTGCATATATCTATTAGTTTTTATTTTTAAAGTAAAATAATCCAATTTTATTCGCTGGATTACTTAAATTGACATTTCTTTGAAAATCTTTGTGTCTGATTCGTGGTGAAATTAACGCAAAAATGTACACCAGGACATTTTAGAATTTTCTTTATATTACAGGGGGTTTATTTGTTTCATCTGAAAGGCCTTTTATAACGCTTTGTCCAGAAACCCCATCTTTTTTCTTATTTGTAACACCGCATTAACATTACGGGTGTGGTTGCTCATATCACATTTTGTTATGCTGCGAATCAATAAATATTTAAGTAAATTCTTAAAAGAAAAAAAGAGAATGAACGGCTCTCATCTCAATTGAAATGGGTATGGGGAACTATTACCCAAATTAATCGAGAAGGAGCAAGGGATTTCTGGCGAATTATTTGTACCTCTTCCTGGGTATTTATTTGGCTATCACCTGGAGTCGGGGGATATTATGAAGATGAAATGCAATAACAGGTTAATCAGACTATCTGCATCCCTGACCTTAATTTCGTTGGTGGTGACTGCGGCTAATGCAAATAGCGGCCAGACGGGGATATCTCCCGTTGCGGCAATGACGATGAAAGAAAGTATTCTTTTTGCTCTCGATCGTGATCCCTCCGTGAGCCAGCAGGCGGCACAGCTGGGGATCGGCCAGGCGCAAATAGACGAAGCGCGCAGTGGCTGGATGCCACAAATAGCCCTGAACGGGAGTACGGGCCACAGCCAGACCACCGATTCGAGCGGCTCGTTGCGAAATTCCGCAGCCTGGGGCCTGAGCCTGACGCAGCTGGTGTACGATTTTGGCAAGACCAATAACAGCATCAGCCAGTCTTCAGCTCAGCGTGACAGCTATCGCTACCAGCTGATGAGCACGATGTCTGCCGTCGCGGAAAAAACGGCCCTCAGCTATGTGGAAGTGAAACGCTACAGCGATCTGTTGCAGGCGGCAAAAGAGAATGTGCAGGCGCTTAAAAACGTTGAGCAGCTGGCAAAACTCCGCGCCGATGCTGGCGTAAGCTCCACCTCTGATGAGCTTCAGACCCGCACCCGTATTGCCGGGATGCAGGCGACGGTAGAGCAGTACAATGCGTCCCTGAACAGCGCCCGCGCGCGGCTGGCGGTATTAACTGGCATACAGGCTGAACGCTATTCACCGGTTCCGGGAGGTCTGGCCGTGGAGCCGGACTCTCTCAATCGGATTGATTATTCACTGATCCCAACGGTGATGGCCGCGCAGAACATGGAGCGTTCAGCCCAGTACGGCGTAGAAACCGCCAGGTCTCAGCACTGGCCGACCTTAAGCCTGAAGGGGGGCCGCACCCGCTATGAGTCTGATAATCGCGCGTACTGGGATGATCAGATCCAGCTCAATATTGACGCACCGCTTTATCAGGGCGGCGCGGTCTCGGCGCGCGTCCGTCAGGCCGAGGGCGCAAGGGCAATGGCATCGTCCCAGGTTGATCAGGCCCGTTTTGATGTCCTGCAAAAAGCCTCCGTCGCACAGGCCGACTGGACCGGGGCGCGAGGACGAATGGAAGCCGGGAAACGTCAGCTGGAAAATGCGTTGCGCGCCCGCGATGTCTACAAAAATGAATATACCCTGAGCAAGCGCAGCATTAACGATCTGCTCAGCGTGGAGCAGGATGTCTGGTCTGCCACCTCAGCGAAAATAATGGCTGAATACGATGGCTGGAGTGCGGCGATTAATTACGCCTCCGCGGTGGATAATCTCATGCCGCTTATCGGAATAGAGAAAAACGCTGCCGCGAAATTACCTGATTTAAGTTAAAAAAAGGCGCGCCTTTCTGCGCGAAATAAATCAGACAATAATGGGTGATTTTTCCCAAGGATAGCTACATCCCTCTGGTGGACATATCCACAGGAATACGCGCACCTGCAAGGAGAAGAATATGAGTACCGCAAAAGTTGTTGATGTCATCATTCGCAAAACGGCAGAGAAGACGAAATTAACCGGTGAAGGGAATCTCTCGGTCTCTATTTCCTCACCGAGCGTGATTGAAATTCAGGGTTCTGCTCAGGACGTGGTGCGTTATGTCCGCCAGGGGAATGACCTCCTCATTTATATGAAAGATGGCAGCGTGATCCGCTGCAATAATTATTTTGTCGAAGACGCGGAAACCCATAATCATTCAGAACTGGTATTTAACGATAATCAGGAGCTGACGCATATTTCATTTGCCGATGCCGGGGAAGCATCAGGCGTTGCCGCCACCGAATTAACCGCCCAGGCTGCACCCATTAGCAGCATTGAACCTTTCCTGGAGCAGGGAAGCGTCTTAAGCGATGCGCCGTGGGGCTGGATTGCCGGTGCGGCGTTAGGGGGCGGTGCGATCGGCGCACTGCTGGCTCACGGCGGCGATGGTGAAACCAAAACCAAAGTTATTGATAATACAAAAGAAGTCGAAAGCGCCACGCCGACATTTTTGCTGACGGACAACGCGGGTGACAAGCAGGGCGTGCTGAGTGCAAAAGCGGTCACGGATGACAACACCCCCACCTTCAGCGGTACCGGGCAGCCGGGCGCGACCATTCAGGTTAAAGACGGCAGCGGCAGCACCATCGCCAGCACCATGGTTGCGAAGGACGGCACCTGGACGGTAACACTCCCGACCCAGGCCGACGGGGAACATACCTGGTCCGTCGTGCAGATCGACGGCAGTAAAACGACCTCTGCGGGCAGTATCACCGTAACCGTTTCTACAGCGGATGCCAGCGTGACGCTCGCCACCACGGCGGGCGATAACGTGATCAACGCCAGCGAGCAGTCCGCTGGCTTTACGCTGTCCGGCACCAGCAAAAACCTGGCGCAGGGAACGGCGCTTACCGTCACGCTCAACGGTAAAACCTATTCCGCAGAAGTGGGAGCAAACGGCGCATGGAGCGTGAAGGTGCCTGCTGCCGACGCGCAGGCGCTGGGCGATGGCACCTGGACGGTCAACGTCAGCGGTAAAGACGCGGCGGGCAACACCGTGTCCGGCAGTCAGACGATTGGCGTCGATACCGCCTCGCCAGTGATCTCTGTCGACACGATCGCCCAGGACAACATCATCAACGCGGCTGAACATAATCAGCCGCTGACGCTGACCGGGAAAACCGATGCGGAAGCGGGCCAGATTGTGACGGTCACGCTGAACGGCAAAAATCACACGGCGACCGTGGGCAGCGACGGCAGCTGGTCCGTTACGCTTCCGGCCAGTGAAGTACAGGCGCTGGCTAACGGCGAGCACACCCTGACGGTAAACGTCAGCGACAAAGCGGGTAACGGGTCCTCCGTCACCGCCGATTTCACGGTCGATACCGCAGCGCCGGTGGTCACCATCAACACCGTCGCAGGCGACGACATTCTGAACACCAGCGAGCAGGGGCAGGCGCAGATTATTTCCGGCCAGGCGAACGGCGCGGCAGCGGGCGACGTTGTCACCGTGACCGTTGGTGGCAAGACCTTTACCGGTGTCGTCCAGGCGGACGGCAGCTGGAGCGTCGGCGTGCCTGCCTCCGTCATTGGCGCGCTGGGGGAAGGTAGCCACAGCATTACGGTCGCCGTGACCGATGCGGCGGGCAACACCGGCAGCGCGACGCACGGCATTACGCTGAGCGGCAACCCGCCGGAATTTACCTTTGACCCCATCAGTCAGGATAACGTCCTGAATGCGCAGGAGGCCATGCAGCCCCTGAGCCTGAGCGGGACCAGTAATCTGCCGAACGGCAGCGCTGTCACCGTGACGCTGAACAACGTTAACTATCAGGCCACCGTTGAGAACGGTCGCTGGTCCGTTCAGGTACCGGTCTCCGACGTGCTGGATCTGGCGAATACCCTGTACACCGTCAGCGTCAGCGGCACCGACAGCGTGGGTAACAGCGGCTCCGCCGAGGCGAATCTGCTGGTAGACACCGTGCTGCCGCAGGTGATCGTCAACACCTTTGCCGGGGATAACCTGGTCAATAACGCCGAAGCGGCGGTTGACCAAACCCTCAGCGGACGCGTCACCGGCGCGGCGGCGGGCGATACCGTCTCTGTCACCGTGGGCGGCAAGAGCTACACCGCGACGGTTGGCAGCGACCTGAAATGGAGCGTGACGATCCCATCGGCCGACCTCCAGGCGTTTGGCGACGGCGATTTAACCTTCAGCGCCTCTGTCACCAATGCGCACGGCAATACCGGCACCGGCGAACGTGATATCAACATCAACGCCGAACTGCCGGGCCTGCGCGTGAACACGATCTCTGGCGATGACGTGATTAACGCCATCGAGCAGCAGCAGGATCTGGCCGTCACCGGCTCCAGCACTCATCTGGCCGAAGGCACACAGATCACCGTTACCATCAATAATGTCGAATACGTCACTACGGTTAACGCCAGCGGCAACTGGCAGATTGGCGTGCCGGCGGCGGACCTTCAGGCATGGACGGCGGGAGGCATGACCGTCAGCGTCAGCGCGGAAGATGCCTGGGGCAACACCGTGGCGGCTGAACACCCGATCGAGCTTGACCTGAACGCGGTGGCCGTCACCATCGATACCGTAACCACTGACGATATGCTGAACGCGGCGGAAAAAGGCGCGGATGTCACGCTTTCTGGTCAGACGCAGGGCGTGGAGGCCGGGCAGACCGTGGTGGTGAAATTCGCGGATCAAACCTTTACCGCACAGGTGCAGCAGGACGGCTCCTGGCGCCTGACCGTTCCGGCGAGCGCGATGGAAACGCTGATCGACGGGCGGGCGCAGGTGAGCGTCAGCGTGACTAACGTCAACGGCAACAGCGCGGACGCTTCACGCGTGGTGATCGTCGATACGCAGCCGCCAGCCATTACGCTTGATAACCTGACCGACGACAACATCATCAATGCGGCAGAAGCGCAGCAGGATCTGGTGCTCAGCGGCAGCACAACCGCTGAAGTGGGCCAGACGGTCACCGTGACGCTGAACGGTAAATCTTACCAGACCACGGTCCAGGCGGATGGTCGCTGGCAGCTGAACGTGCCTGCCGCCGACGTAGGCGCGCTGACCGATGGCAATGTCACCGTGACGGCCACCGTCAGCGACGTGGCGGGCAACAGCAGCAGCGCGGACCGCGTTGGGCTGGTGGATGCCACCGTGCCGCAGGTGACCATCAACGATTTCGTCACCGACACCAACACCGTTAACCAGCTGGCCCATGCTCAGGCGCAGATCCTGAGCGGCTCCGTCACCGGCGCGGCGGCGGGCGATTTGGTCACCATCACCATTAATAACGTGGACTACACCACCGTGGTGGATGCGGCAGGCAACTGGAGCCTCGGCCTGCCTGCGTCCGTCGTTCAGGGGCTGACGGACGGCACCTGGACCATTAACGTCTCCGTGACCGACCAATCCGGCAACACCGGCAGCAGTTCAGTGGATGTGGTGGTCAATACGGTGACGCCCGTTATCGGTATTAACACGCTGGCCGCGGATGACGTGATCAATGCGGCAGAGAAGGGCGAAGATCTGCTGCTTTCCGGCACCAGCAACCAGCCGGAAGGAACCACCATCACCGTTAATCTGAACGGTATCAACTACACCGCCACCACCGACGCCAGCGGCAACTGGGGCGTTACCGTCCCCGCCTCTGCGGTGAGCGCGCTGGGTGAAGCCAATTACACCGTGACGGCGAGCGTCACCGATAGTGTGGGCAACAGCGCCGCGGCCACGCACGATGTGCTGGTAGACAGCTCGCTGCCGGTTGTTACCCTCAACAACTTCGCGGGCGACAATATCGTCAACGCGGCGGAAGTGGCCGCAGGGCAAACCCTGACCGGAAAGGTTTCTAACGCGGCATCGGGCGATACCGTCACGATTATCCTCGGCGGGCAGACATACACGGCTACCGTACAGGACGATCTCACCTGGAGCCTGCCGTTAACCCAGAGTCAGTTAACCGCGCTCGGCAACGGCGACCTGACCGTATCGGCCAGCGTGACGAACGCGCACGGCAATACCGGATCGTCTTCCCTGGATGTCACCATTGACGCCCAGCTGCCCGGCCTGCGCATTGATACCGTCGCCGGTGACGACGTCATTAACGTTATTGAACACGCGCAGAACCTGGTTATCTCCGGCACCAGCACCGACCTGGCGGCGGGTAGCACCGTCACCGTGACCATCAACGGCAAGAGTTATTCCGCCTCGGTACTGGCGGATGGCACCTGGCAGGCTGCGGTTCCGACCGCCGACGTCTCCCGGTGGCCGGACGGGTCGCTCACCATCAGCGCCAGCGCGCAGGATACCTCCGGTAACCCGGTGAATATCGGTACCGTTGTGGATGTCGATCTCGCCCCGGTGGCGATAAGCATCAACAGCGTGACGGACGACAACGTGCTGAACGCGGCAGAAAAAGGCCAGGATCTGGTGCTGTCCGGCTCCTCCTCGAACGTTGAAGCGGGCCAGACCGTTACCATTATCTTTGCGGGTAAAACCTGGACCACGACGGTCGATGCCAACGGCGACTGGACCTGCACCGTACCGGCTGCCGATCTGAGCGGCCTGAAGGACGGCGATGCCAGCGTACAGGTCAGCGTCACCAACGTGAACGGCAACACAGCCTCTTCCTCGCAGGCATTCAGCGTCGATACCGCCGCGCCAGCGGTCACCATCAACACCATCAGCGGCGACAACATGCTGAATGCGGCAGAGGCGGCGCAGGATCTGACCCTGAGCGGGACGTCGACTGTCGAAGCAGGCCAGACGGTCACCGTGACCTTCAACGGCAATCAGTACACCGCCCAGGTGCAGGCAAACGGCAGCTGGACGCTGGACGTACCGGCGGCGGATCTGGCGGGGATCGCCGACGGCAGCGCGGCGGTCACGGCGACCGTGTCCGATAAAGCGGGCAACCCGGCCAGCGCGGGGGCGTCCGTGCTGGTCGACACTACCGTGCCGCAGATTACCTTCAACAGCGTGACGGGCGACGACATTGTTAATATTGCCGAGCACGGCCAGGCGCTGATTGTCACCGGCAAGGTGACGGGCGCGCAGGCGGGCGATGTGATTACCCTGACCCTGACCCTGAACGGCAAAGACTACACCGCGATGCTGGACGGTGCCGGTAACTGGAGCGTGGGCGTTCCGGCGGCGGACGTGGGCGCGCTGGCTAACGGCGATCAGACGATCTCCGCCACGCTCACCGATAAAGCGGGCAACAGCACCAGCGCGACGCATGCGTTTGACGTCTCCCTGACCGCGCCGGTGATTGCCATCAATACCCTGGCGGTTGACGACGTGATCAACGCGACCGAAAAAGGCCAGGACCTGTTGATCTCCGGCACCAGCAACCAGCCGGACGGGACCCACATCACCGTAACCCTGAACGGTATCAGTTACGCCGCCACCACCGATGCCAGCGGTAACTGGAGCGTCACCGTTCCGGCGGCAAACGTCTCGGTACTGGGCGAAGCGAGCTACAGCGTGACGGCCAGCGTGACCGATACCGCGGGTAATAGCGCGAATACCAGCCATAGCGTGCTGGTCGACAGCGCGCTGCCGCAGGTCACCATTAATGCGGTTGCCACCGACGACGTGATTAACGCGGCGGAAGTGGCTTCCGGTCAAACCCTGAGCGGGAAAGTGAGCGGCGCGGCGAGCGGTGACACTGTCACGATCGATATCGGGGGCAACACCTATACCGCGACGGTTCAGGATGATCTGAGCTGGTCGGTTAACGTGGCGTCTGACGTCTTAACCGCTATCGGTAACGGCGATCTCACCGTAACAGCCAGCGTGACCAATGGCCACGGCAACACCGGCACCGGCGAACGCGACATCACGATTGATGCCAGCCTGCCGGGCCTGCGCGTGGATACCGTAGCAGGCGACGATGTGATCAACAGCATCGAGCATGGTCAAAACCTGATTATCACCGGCTCCAGCGACGGGCTGGCGAGCGGATCGGCGCTGACGGTCACCGTCAACGGCAAAACCTACGCGGCAACCGTGCTGGCGGACGGTACCTGGACGGCGGCTATTCCGGCGGCGGACGTCGGCGCGCTGAGCGCAGGCACAATCACTGTGACCGTTGACGGCCAGAGCGCGGCGGGTAACCCGGTTTCTATCAGCCACGACGTGAAAGTGGATCTGGCGGCAGTCGCCATCAGCATTAACCCGATTGCCTCGGACGACGTAATCAACGCGGCTGAGAAAGGCGCGGACCTGGTGCTGTCTGGCTCGACCACCAACGTGGAAGAAAACCAGACCGTTACCATCACCTTCGGCGGCAAGTTGTACACCGCGACGGTTGATGCCAGTGGCAACTGGACGGCGACCGTACCGTCTGCCGATTTAGGTAGCCTGAAAGACGGCGACGCCAGCGTGCAGGTTAGCGTCACCAACGTGAACGGCAACAGCGCCTCGGCGGGCCGTGAGTACAGCGTGGACGCCACCGCGCCGACGGTGTCCATCGAGATCGTCAGCGACAACAACATCATCAACGCGGCCGAAGCGCAGCAGGATCTGGTGATTAACGGCGTAACCAACGCCGAAGCGGGTCAGACCGTGACCGTCACGCTGAACAACGTGGACTACACCACCACCGTACAGGCGAACGGCAGCTGGAGCGTCACCGTACCGTCTGCGGATGTCGGCGCGATTACCGACGGCGATTACACCATCACGGCAGCCGTCGCGGATAAGGCGGGTAACCCGGCCTCGGCGGATCGCGATGTGCTGGTGGATACCACGGTGCCACAGCTGACCATTAACACCGTTTCCGAGGACGACGTGATCAACAGCGCCGAGCATGCGCAGGCGCTGATTGTCACCGGGTCCGTGACCGGTGCGGCGGCGGGCGACGTGGTGACTGTCACCATCAATAACAAAGATTACACCGCGACCCTGAACGCTTCCGGCAGGTGGAGCGTGGGCGTGCCTGCGGCGGACGTGAGTGCCCTGACCGCCGGGGATCACACCATCACAGCGGCGCTGACCGATAAGGCCGGAAACAGCAACAGCACGACGCACGAGGTTGAAGTCAATCTCACCGCGCCGGTGCTGACCATTGACACCGTGTCCGGTGACGATGTGATCAACAGCAGCGAGAAAACGCAGGATCTGACCATCACAGGTACGGCTTCCGGGCTGGCAGCGGGCGCGGTGGTCACCGTGATGCTCAACGGCAAAGCGTACAGCGCCACGGTGGATACCAATGGCCAATGGACCACAACCGTTCCGGCGAGCGAGGTGGGGCAACTGGGTGAAGCGCTTTACACCGTGTCGGCCTCCGCAACGGACAGCGTCGGCAACAGCACCAGCACCTCGCACACCGTGAACGTGGAATCCGTGCTGCCTGGCGTCATCATCAACACCGTGGCGGGCGACGACGTGATCAACGCCGCGGAGCTGGCAACCGGCCAGACCATTAGCGGCACCGTGGTGAATGCCGAAGCGGGCAACACCGTGACTGTGTCTGTGGGCGGCCACAGCTACGCCGCAACCGTACAGGACAATCTCAGCTGGTCCGTCAGCGTACCGGAATCTGTGCTCACCGCGCTGGGCAATGGCGATCTGACCGTGACCGCCAGCGTCACGAACGGCGTGGGCAACAGCGGCAGCGGCGAGCGCGATATTACTATCGACGCGAATCTGCCGGGCCTGCGCGTGGACACCGTAGCGGGCGATGACGTGATTAACAGCATCGAACACGGACAAAATCTGATTATCACGGGTTCAAGCGACGGCCTGACGGCGGGCACAGCGCTGACCGTCACCGTAAACGGCAAAACCTATCCGGCCACCGTGCTGGCAGACGGCACCTGGAGCGCGGCGATCCCTTCTACGGACGTGAGTGCCCTTGCCGCAGGCACGGTCACCGTGAACGTTGAAGGCCAGAGCAGCGCGGGCAATCCGGTGACTATCAACCATGATGTGACGGTGGATCTGGCAAATGTCGCCATCAGCATTGACGCCATCGCTTCCGACGACGTGATCAACGCCGCCGGGAAGGGAGCGGATCTGGTGCTCTCCGGCACCACCTCGAACGTGGAGGAAAATCAAACCGTCACCATCACCTTCGGCGGCAAGAGCTACACCGCCACGGTGGACGCTGAGGGTAAATGGACCGCCACGGTACCGTCTGCGGATCTGACCGGTCTGAAAGACGGTGATGCCAGCGTGCAGGTCAGCGTCACCAACGTGAACGGCAACAGTGCGTCTGCGGGACGCGAGTACAGCGTGGATGCTACCGCGCCGTCCGTGACCATCAACACGATTGCCACAGACGATATCCTGAACGCCTCAGAAGCGCAGTCTGACCTGGCAATCTCCGGCACCAGTACCGCCGAAGCGGGCCAGACGGTGACCGTGTCGCTGAACGGCAAAGATTACACCACAACCGTCAGCGCGAACGGCAGCTGGACGCTGAACGTTCCGGCGGCGGATCTGGCAGGATTAACCGACGGCAGCGTGACGGTCACCGCCTCCGTCAGCGACAAGGCCGGTAACCCGGCGTCGGTGGACCACACCCTGACGGTGGACGTCACCGTTCCGGCAGTGACCATCCACACCGTGGCAGGCGACGACGTGATTAACGTGGCTGAACACAATCAGGCGCAGATTATCAGCGGCTCCGCCACCGACGCGGCGGCGGGCGACACCGTCACCGTCACGATTGGCGGCCAGACTTATACCACCGTGCTGGACGCGGCGGGTAACTGGAGCGTGGGCGTTCCGGCGAATGTGATTTCAGGCCTCAGCGACGGTACGGTGACCGTCACTGCGTCAGTCACCGACGCGGCGGGCAATACCGGCAGCGGCACGCATAATGTGACCGTCGATACCGGTCTGCCGTCGGTCAGCTTCAACGCCATCAGCGATGACAACGTCCTGAACGCCGTTGAAAAAGGCCAGGATCTGAGCGTCAGCGGCACCAGCGCCAACCTGGCGGAAGGCACCCTGGTCACCGTGACCCTGAACGGTAAAAACTACACGGCGACGACTGCGGCAGACGGCACCTGGAGCCTGACGGTTCCTGCTGCGGATCTGGCCGGTCTCGGTCAGGCCAGTTACACCCTGAACGCGACGGCCACCAACGGCGTGGGCAACAGCGTGAGCAGTTCTGCGAACCTGCTTGTCGACACCGCGCTGCCAACCGTCACCATCAACACCGTGGCGGGCGACAACGTCATCAACGCGGCGGAAGTGGCGGCAGGCCAGACCCTGAGCGGCACCGTGGCGAATGCCGAAGCGGGCAACACCGTGACCGTGACTATCGGCGGCCACAGCTACACCGCAACGGTACAGAATAATCTGTCCTGGTCCGTCAACGTGCCGTCTGACGTGCTGACCGCACTCGGCAACGGCAGCCTGAGCGTGACGGCGACCGTCACCAACGGCCACGGCAACACCGGCACCGGCGAACGCGAGATCGCTATCGACGCTAACCTGCCGGGCCTGCGCGTGAATACCGTGGCGGGTGACGACGTGGTCAACACCATCGAGCACGCGCAGAACCTGATTGTTTCAGGCTCCAGCGACGGGCTGGCGCCGGGGACGGCGCTGACGGTTACCGTCAACGGTAAAGATTACGCGGCAACGGTGCTGGCAGACGGCACCTGGCGCGCGGCGATCCCGTCCACCGACGTGAGCGCGTGGCCGGAAGGCACCGTGAAAATCAGCGTTACCGGCGACAGCGCGGCGGGTAATCCGATCACCATCAGCCACGATGTGACCGTGGATCTGGCTACCGTTGCCATCAGCATCAATGCGCTTGCCACCGACGACGTGATTAACGCGGCGGAGAAGGGCGCGGATCTGGTGCTATCCGGTGCGACCACCAACGTGGAAGCCGGGCAGACCGTGACCCTCAGTCTGAACGGCAGGATCTACACCACCACCGTGGACGACAGCGGCAACTGGACTTACACCGTGCCGTCAGCGGATCTGGCTGGCCTGAAGGATGGCGACGCCAGCGTGCAGGTGAGCGTCACCAACGTGAACGGCAACAGCGCCTCGGCGGGCCGCGAGTACAGCGTGGATGCTACCGCGCCGTCCGTGACCATCAACACGATTGCCACAGACGATATCCTGAATGCCTCAGAAGCGCAGTCTGACCTGGCAATCTCCGGCACCAGTACCGCCGAAGCGGGCCAGACGGTGACCGTGTCGCTGAACGGCAAAGATTACACCACAACCGTCAGCGCGAACGGCAGCTGGACGCTGAACGTTCCGGCGGCGGATCTGGCAGGATTAACCGACGGCAGCGTGACGGTCACCGCCTCCGTCAGCGACAAGGCGGGTAACCCGGCGTCGGTTGACCACACCCTGACGGTGGACGTCACCGTACCTGCGGTGACCATCCACACCGTGGCAGGCGACGACGTGATTAACGTGGCTGAACACAATCAGGCGCAGATCGTCAGCGGCTCCGCCACCGGCGCGGCGGCGGGCGACACCGTCACCGTCACCATCGGCGGCCAGTCGTATACCACCGTGCTGGACGCGGCGGGTAACTGGAGCGTGGGCGTCCCGGCCAACGTCATTTCCGGCCTCAGCGACGGTACCGCGACCATCACTGCGTCAGTCACCGACGCGGCGGGCAACACCGGCAGCGGCACGCATAATGTGACCGTCGATACCGGTCTGCCGTCGGTAAGCTTCAACGCCATAAGCGGCGATAACGTCCTGAATGCGGTAGAAAAAGGGCAGGATCTGAGCGTCAGCGGCACCAGCGCTAACCTGGCGGAAGGCACCATGGTCACCGTGACCCTGAACGGTAAAAACTACACGGCGACGACTGGCTCAGACGGCACCTGGAGCCTGACGGTTCCGGCTGCGGATCTGTCAGGCCTCGGTGAAGCCAGCTACACCCTGAGCGCGACGGCCACCAACGGCGTGGGCAACAGCATCAGCACTACGGCGAACCTGCTTGTCGATACCGCGCTGCCAACCGTCACCATCAACACCGTGGCGGGGGACAACGTCATCAACGCGGCGGAAGTGGCCGCAGGCCAGACCATTACCGGTAAGGTGGCGAACGCGGACATCGGTAACACCGTGACGGTGAACATCGGCGGCAACACCTATACCGCGACGGTGCAGAGCGATCTCAGCTGGTCCGTCAACGTGCCGGATTCCGTCCTGACGGCGCTGGGCAACGGCGATTTAACGGTGTCAGCGACCGTCACTAATGACCATGGCAATACGGGAACGGGCGAGCGCGATATCACTATCGACGCCAGCCTGCCGGGGCTGCGCGTCGATACCGTGGCGGGCGACGACGTGATCAACAGCATTGAGCATGGTCAGAATCTTATCGTCTCCGGCTCAAGCGACGGGCTGGCGGCGGGCACTACGCTCACCGTCACCGTGAATGGCAAAACCTATGCCGCGTCGGTACTGGCAGACGGCTCCTGGACCGCGGCGATCCCGGCGGCAGACGTGGGGGCTCTGGCCGCAGGCACGGTGACCGTCACCGTAGCGGGCCAGAGCACGGCGGGCAACCCGGTCACCATCAGCCACGACGTCACCGTCGATCTGGCAGCCGTGGCGATCAGCATTGATGCCATCGCCACCGACGACGTGATTAACGCGGCAGAAAAAGGCGCGGATCTGGTGCTTTCCGGCAGCACCTCCAATGTGGAAGAGAACCAGACCGTGACCATCACCTTTGGCGGCAAGTCTTACACCGCCAAAGTCGATGCCGACGGCAACTGGACGGCCACCGTACCTTCCTCGGATCTTGCGGGTCTGAAAGACGGCGACGCCAGCGTGCAGGTGAGCGTCACCAATGTGAACGGCAACAGCGCGTCTGCGGGCCGGGAGTACAGCGTCGATGCCACGGCGCCAACCGTGACGATTGACACGGTGGCTGGTGACAACGTGATCAACGGCAGCGAAGCGGCTGCGGGCGTGGCCATTTCCGGCACCACCACGGCTGAAGTCGGTCAGACGGTCACCGTGACGCTGGGCGGTAAGAGCTATACCGCGCAGGTTCAGCAGGGCGGTATCTGGAGCGTGAGCGTGCCAGCCGCCGATCTGTCCACGCTGGCGGATAACGGCTACACCGTGCAGGTGAGCGTGAGTGACGCCGCAGGTAACCCGGGCAGCGCGGGGAAAGCGATTACGCTCGATACCACGCCGCCGAGCGTCAGCTTTAACGTCGTGGCGGGTGATGACGTCATCAACAGCGTGGAGCACGGGCAGGCGCAGATCGTCAGCGGCACCGCAACCGGCGCCAGCGTCGGCGATAAGCTGGTTATCACGATAGGTTCGAACCAGTACACCACCACCGTAGACGCCAGCGGCAAATGGAGCGTGGGCGTTCCTGCCAGCGACATTTCTGCCCTGACCGACGGCACCGTGACCCTCAGCGCGACAATCACCGACAGCGCGGGCAACAGCAGTACCCAGACCCATGACGTGGTGGTAAATACCGCATCGGTCGCGCTGACCGTCAATACCCTCAGCGGTGATGACGTGATCAATGCGGCAGAAGCGGGCGCGTCGCTGCTCATCAACGGCTCCAGCGCGCAGTTTGCTAACGGCACGCAGGTCACTATCACCCTGAATGGTAAGAGCTATACGGCCACTATCCAGAGCGATGGCTCCTGGACAACCACCGTACCGGCCGCCGACGTGGGCGCCCTGGCCGACGGCGCGCGCTATCAGGTTACTGTTTCGGCGCAGGACAGCGCCGGGAACAGCGCCTCGGCGACGCACACCATCAGCGTGGACACCACCGCGCCGGTGATTAGCGTGAACACGTTGTCAGGCGACGACGTGCTGAATGCGGCGGAAGCCCAGCAGCCGCTCACCGTACACGGCTCTTCCAGCGCGGAAGCAGGCCAGACGGTGACCGTCACGCTGGGCGGGAAAACCTACACTGCGCTTGTGGCAAACGACGGCACCTGGACGCTCGACGTCCCGGCCGCCGATCTTGCCAACCTGAGCGAAGGCGCGCTGACGGTCACGGCGTCGGTGAACGACAAGGCGGGTAATAACGGCCAGACGACGCATACCTTAACGGTCGATACCGTTGCGCCAGCCGTGACTATCAGCACCGTGGCCGATGACAATATCATCAACAACGCCGAACAGCTGGCGGGGCAGACCATCAGCGGGACCACCACCGCGGAGCAGGGCCAGACGGTGACCGTCTCCTTCAACGGCCACAGCTATCAGGCGACCGTGGCGGCGAATGGCTCCTAGTCCGTCTTCGTGCCGGGACGCGACTTCCTCGGACTGAGCGACGGGGATTACACCCTTACCGCAACGGTGAGCGATAAAGCGGGTAACCCGGGCAGCGCAACGCACGACGTGACGCTGAACGGCGACGTGCCGACCATCGCCATTAACACCTTTGCGCAGGACGATATCGTCAACGCCGCCGAGCACGGCACGCCGCTGGTTATCAGCGGCACCACCGACGCGCCAACGGGCCAGACGGTGACCATCGCGCTTAACGGTAAAACCTACACGGCTACCGTTCAAAATGACGGCACCTGGAGCTATACGGTCGGCAGCGCAGACGTGACCGCGCTGGCGGACGGCGGTTCGTACGTGATTAACGCGCAGGTGAACAACGCCATCGGCAACAGCGCCAGCGATAACCATACTGTCACCGTGGATCTCACCGCGCCGTCGATGGGGATCAGCATTGATTCCCTGCAAAACGATACCGGCCTCAGCGCGAATGACTTCATCACCAACGACAGCCAGGTGGTGGTCAACGGTTCCCTGACCGCGCAGCTCGGCAATAACGAGAAGGCGCAGATCAGTCTTGACGGCGGTACCACCTGGATTGATCTGACCGTCACCGGCACCACCTGGCGCTACACCGATGGTCGCACCCTGACCGACGGTACGTACCAGTACCAGGTGCGCGTGATCGACAATGCGGGCAACGTTGGGGCAACGGACAGCCAGGACGTGGTAATCGATCTGACCAAGCCTGCGGCGGCGACCATTACCGTGGATTCCGTCTCGCAGGATACCGGCCTGTCCGACAGCGACTTCATTAC
This sequence comes from Enterobacter cloacae complex sp. EB5, assembly GCF_031432835.1. NCBI lineage: Bacteria > Pseudomonadati > Pseudomonadota > Gammaproteobacteria > Enterobacterales > Enterobacteriaceae > Enterobacter > Enterobacter cloacae complex sp. EB5. Next base: position 4,527,048 of record NZ_CP133860.1, on the reverse strand, counting down.
CAGCGACAGCCAGATCACCCTGAAAGGGACGCTCGGCGCGGCCCTGGGCAGCGGTGACCACGCTCAGATCAGCCTCGACGGTGGCGCAACCTGGACTGACGTCAGCGTCAGCGGCCTGAGCTGGACCTACGTTGACGGCCGCACGCTGGCCGACGGAGACTACAACTATCAGCTGCGGGTGATTGACGACGCGGGGAATATCAGCGCCACTACCAGCCAGGTGGTGACCATTGATACCGTCGCGCCGGACGCCAGCAAAACGATCGCTATCGACAGCATCAGCGACGATACCGGCCTGAGCAGCAGCGACTTTATCACCAATGATACCTCCCTGACGCTGCACGGCTCGCTCGGCGCAACGCTGGCCGACGGCGAATATGCCCAGATCAGCATCGACGGCGGCGTCACCTGGCAGAACGTGATCGTCACCGGCAACAGCTGGTACTACGTGGACGGGCGCACGCTGGGTAACCAGACCTATGACTACTACGTTCGCGTAGTGGATGCGGCGGGCAACGTGGGTGCCAGCGCTCATCAGCAGGTGACGGTCGATACGGTCGCGCCGGATGCGGCGATTACGGTGACCGTGGATAACATCACCGTCGATACCGGCTTCGACAATAACGACTTCCTGACCAGTTCGACCTCGTACACGCTCAACGGGACGCTCGGGGCCGAACTCGGGGCGGGTGAGTATGTGCAGGTGAGCATGGATGGCGGCACCACCTGGGTTTACGCCACGGTCAGCGGTACTCAGTGGCGTTATACCGACGCGCGCACCCTGGCCGACGGCGACTACCGCTATCAGGTGCGGGTTGTCGATCAGGCTGGCAACGTCGGGGCCACCACCACGCAGGACGTGACGGTGGATACCCAGGCGCCGCAGTACGGCATCACCATTGACAGCATCAGCGAAGATACCGGGCAGTCCGGGAGTGATTTCATCACCATGGACACCTCGCTGACGATCAACGGCTCGCTGGGCAGCGCGCTGGCGAGCGATGAGCGGGTGCAGATCAGCCTCGACGGCGGAAACACCTGGGTTGACGCCACGGTGACTAATCAGCGCTGGAGCTATACGGATACCCGCGATCTGCCTGACGGGGATTACACCTACCAGGTGCGGATCATCGACCAGGCGGGCAACGTCGGCTCAACCTCGTCGCAGGTGGTAACGGTTGATACCACGCCGCCTGACACGGTGGGTACGGTGGTCAGCTATACCGACGGGGAAGGTGAACGTACGGGCACGTACGGCGCATCAGTCGCGACGGACGATACCTCGCCGCTGATCAACGGTACGCTTAACCGCGCTCCGGAAGACGGCGAAATCGTGCAGCTTTACCGGGACGGGATCTTGCTGGGTCAGGTGACGATGAACGGCAGCGCAAGCTGGTCCTATCAGGACAACGGCCTGCTCGATGGGAATCACACCTACATTCTGCGCGTCACCGACAAAGCCGGTAACTACACGGAATCGGATGGCTTTGTGCTGAATGTCGATACCAGCATCCCGACCACCACGGCGGCGATTACTGCCCAGACCACCTCGGATACCACGCCAATTATTAATGGCACGGTGTCTGCGGACCTGGTGAACGGGGAATACCTGGTGGTGATGGTGAACGGGAAAACCTATACGTCGCAGACCGGCGGCGCGGTGGTAATCGACCCGGATCACAATACCTGGTATCTACAGATCCCGGACAGCGATGCCCTGAGTGTGGCGAGTTACGACGTAACCGCGCAGGTGAAGAGTAGCGCGGGCAACGGTAACACCACCGGTACGGCAACCGGCAGCCTGGTGATCGATACCACCTCGGTGAATACCGACTGGGCGACCACGGCGGGGAACAGCAACAACTCAACCATGACTCTCGGCATAAACAGCAGCGGGCTGTGGAATATCATTGCTAACGGACAGTCTTATTCCAGCAGCGATGATTCAACCTATGCCGGGAATACGTTAACTAACACCCGTAGCTACTACGTGGTGAGCCAGACGGCAGCTGACTTTGACCGTAACGGCACCCAGGATATTTTCGCAACTGAGAACACCTACGCGGGCTCTACGCAGGTGATGTGGACCTACGATGGCAGCAGCTACACCGCCAGCCAGCTGGCGATGGGGACCACCATCTGGTACGGCGGCGTAATTGCCTACGACAAAACCGGCGATGGCTATCTTGATCTGGCGTACGGCGATGCCGGTATGGACTCCCTGACCTACCTGGTGAACACCAACGGCGTTCTGTCGCCGGACGGCACCGGCGGGGAAGGTGGATTCTACGGCCAGTTCGATTCCGGGCGTGAAATCTCCGGCGTCGACCTGAACAACGACGGTACCGTGGACATCGTGCAGCACACCAACCGCAGCGGGGCGTACTCGCTCACCGTGATTACCAACAACGGGAACGGTACGCTTTCCATTGGCCAGAACCTGACCAACGTGTTTGTGGCCAACGCGGCGAATACCACCACGGCGGCCTCCATGACGTGGGCGGACTTCAACGGCGATGGCTACATGGATCTGTACCTGGGCAGCAGTTACAACAACACCGGCGGGGTGATTTACTACAACAACGGTGCAGGACAGCTTTCTACGACCAAGAGCGCGGTAGAAGCCTCTAACGCCTCGGCGGGCTATCTGTCGGTGGCGGTAGACTGGAACGGTGACGGGCAGATGGACATCATCAAGCTCAGCACCTACGGCAGCTCACAGACGGCGACCCTGTTCACCAACAACGGCTACGGCTCAACCTGGACCTCAAGCCAGCTGGCTTCCGGCCTGGCGAACGTTACCGGTGTGGCCGCGGTGGACTACAACTGGGACGGTGCGCAGGATCTTCTGGTGTCTCAGCAGAACGGCAAGGTGGTGCTGGTGCAGAACAATGCGGAGATCGCTGACGGTACCGCGATGCATCTGCACATTGTCGATAGCGAGGGCATCAACGCCTACTACGGCAACACGGTCAATCTGTATAACGCTGCGGGCGTACTGGTGGCCTCGCAGATCATCAACGCCCAGTCCGGCATTGGCTCGAACGATACCTCTGCGCTGGTGAGTTTCTACGGGCTGGATCCGAACGAAACCTACTCGGCGGAGATCGTGAAGATCACCAACGGCGTGTCGGATAACGTCACCTGGACCGGCCTGGACGCGGGCAACGGCAAAGAGGGTTATGTTCTCACCGCTGAAGCGGCCACTGGCGGCCACAGCGGAACCCTTACCGGTACCGGGTATAACGACACCTTTATCGCAGAGGATGGGACCTATACCTATAACGGCTCCGGCGGCTGGAATACCCATTCCGACTACGACACCTGGAGCAATACCGGCGGCATGGACGTGGTGGATTACCGTAATGCCACCTCTGGGATAACCGTTGATTTGCGCCTCTCAACGGCGCAGGACACCGGTTTCGGTACCACACGGTTGTTGAATATTGAAGGCATCAACGGCTCCGACTACGACGACGTGATCACCGGCAACAGCGGTGATAACCAGTTTGAAGGCCGGGGCGGAAACGACACCTTCAACATCGGCAGCGGCGGTCACGATACGTTGCTCTATAAGCTGATCAACGCGTCTGACGCGACGGGCGGCAACGGCAGCGATGTGGTGAACGGCTTTACCGTCGGCACCTGGGAAGGGACGGCGGATACGGACCGTATCGATCTGCGCGACCTGCTTTCCGACAGCGGCTATACCGGCACCGGCTCGGCGAGCTACGTCAACGGCGTGGCGACGCTGGACAGCAGCGCAGGCAACATCGCCGACTATATCCGCGTGGTGCAGAACGGCAGCAACACCGAGATCCAGGTTGACCTGGACGGCACCGGCGGTCAGTTCTCGCCCACCACGCTGGTGACGCTGAACGGGGTGCAGACGGATCTGGCGACGCTGCTGGCGAATCATCAATTGTTAATTGCGTAAAACACCGCCGCGGGGAGGGATCCTCGCGGCCTTTTGGCGTTTCTTTAACGAATTGCGTTAACCCGGAGATTATGAAGACACATCCACAGTACGAACCCTGGTTGCAGGGCATGCTCATCATCGCGAAATACTATCGGCTGGATTTTTCGGCGGAGCATGTTCGGGTCACGATTAACCATGAAAGCCAGTCGCCACGCCAGCTGGTGCTGGAGGAGATGGCGCGCCAGCTTGGGCTGGGGATGCGTTGGGTGGCGGCGGAAGCCGTATCGCTCGATCCCTGGCGCTTACCGCTGCTGGCGGAGTTTACCGGCGGGCAAATTGCGGTCATCAACCGTATGGACAACGACGGGAACGTCAGCGTGCAGTTTAGCGGCGACGGGGGGCTGGAGACAACGCTGACGCGCGACGAGCTCGGTACGCGGTTAAAGGGGCTGATGGTGCTGCGTCCCCTGGAGTCCACGCCGGATGCGCGCGTGGATGATTACATCAAACCCTATGAGAAAAACTGGTTCTGGCAGCTGGCGCTGAAAGACTGGCGTCGTTACAGCGACATTATGCTGGTGGCGCTGGTCGCCAACGTGCTGGCGCTCTCCGGCATGGTCTTTTCCATGCAGGTGTATGACAGGGTGGTGCCGTCCCAGTCGGAGGCCACGCTGTGGGTGCTGTTTGGCGGTGTTATGATCGCCATCGTGTTTGAATTCATCATGCGCATGCTGCGGGTGCATATTTCGGACGTGGTAGGGAAACGCGCCGACCTGCGTATTTCCGAGCGCGTGTTTGCCCACGCCCTGAGGATTAAAAACGGCGCGCGATCGAAATCGACCGGGTCGTTTATCGCCCAGATCCGCGAGCTGGAGTCGGTGCGGGAGCTGATCACCTCCACCACCATTGCCGCTATCTCCGATCTGCCGTTCTTCCTGCTGTTCGTCTTCATTCTGTGGATGATTGGCGGCCCGCTGGTGCTGGTGGTGCTGCTGGCCGTACCGCTGCTGCTCATTCCCGGCCTGCTGGTGCAGCGCCCGCTGGGAAAACTCTCCAGCGAAGGGATGCGTGAATCGGCGATTCGTAACGCCACGCTGGTGGAAGCGGTGCAGGGGCTTGAGGACATCAAGCTGATGCGCGCCGAGCAGCGGTTTCAGAACCAGTGGAATAACACCAATGACGTTGCCGCGAGCGTCGGCATGAAGCAGCGCTGGCTGACGGGGCTGCTGCTGACCTGGACCCAGGAGGTGCAGTCTATCGTCTACGCCGTGGTGCTGCTGGTGGGGTGTTATCTGGTCATCAGCGGCGACATGACCACCGGTGCGCTGGTGGGCACCTCGATTCTGGCGTCCCGGACCATTGCGCCGCTGTCGCAGATTTCCGGCGTGCTCTCCCGCTGGCAGTCGGCAAAGGTGGCCCGCAAGGGGCTGGATGACCTGATGCAGCGCCCGATTGACGATCCCCAGCACGGCAAAAAAGTGCATAAAGCCCACCTGCGCGGTGATTACCGGCTGGACGACGTCGGGTTTTATTACGACGAAGAAGAGAAGCTCACCGTGCTGAATATCAGCAAACTGCGCATTCGCGCCGGGGAGCGCGTGGCGGTGCTCGGGCGGAATGGTTCGGGGAAAAGCACCTTGCTGCATCTGCTGGCGGGAATGCAGGAGCCGCAGCAGGGCAGCATTTTGCTGGACGATATTGCTCTTAATCATCTTGACCCGGCCGACGTGCGCCGCGACATGCAGCTGCTCAGTCAGCAGGCGCGGCTGTTCTTCGGCTCCGTACGCGACAACATCCTGATGGGTAATCCGCTGGCGACAGACGAGGAAATCCATCAGGCGCTGGTCAACAGCGGCGCGCTGGAGTTTGTGCGCAAGCAGAAAATGGGGCTGAACACCATCATCAACGAGGGCGGAACGGGGCTTTCCGGCGGGCAACGTCAGGCGCTGCTGCTGGCGCGCGCGCTGATCACCTCGCCGAATATTCTGCTGCTGGATGAACCCACCGCCTGGCTGGATGAGGTCAGCGAGAAGCAGTTTATCCAGCATCTGCACCAGTGGCTCGGTAAGCGCCGGACGCTGGTGGTGGCGACGCATCGCCTGCCGATTCTGGACCTGGTTGACCGCATCATCGTCCTGGAAAACGGCAAAGTGGTGATGGATGGCCCTCGTGATGCCATTTTACGCCAGCACGGAATGGCCCCACAGCAGGCGCCGCAGCGCACGGTTAAACTGAAAACGGAGGGCGTGGCATGAATGATTTCTCCCGCTTTAACAGCCGGCTGAAGGAGCCCCGCCTGCCGCGATCGTCGCTGGTGGCATGGTCGCTGTTTGCCCTGCTGATGGTGTTTATTACCTGGGCCAGCCTGTTCCAGCTGGATGAGGTCACGACGGGCAGCGGCAAGGTGATCCCGTCCTCCCACGAGCAGGTGATCCAGTCCCTGGAAGGGGGGATAATCCACAGTCTGATGGTACGCGAAGGCGATATCGTCGAGCGTGGTCAACAGCTTGCCCAGCTGGACCGGACGAAAACCGAGTCCAGCGTGCTGGAGAGCGAGTCTCGATTAAACGCTGCGATGGCGACGGCCGCGCGTCTGAATGCCGAGGTGAACGACACCGCGCTGGTCTTCCCGGCAGAGCTGGATGACGACGTTGAGCTGGTTAAACAGGAAACGGCGCTTTATCAGTCACGTCGCGAAAGCCTTGAAAAAGGGCTGGCGGGTTTACGCCAGGGAGCGGATCTCGTGCAGCGTGAACTGGCATTAACGCGCCCGCTGGTGACGCAGGGGGCGGCCAGTAAGGTCGAAGTCTTACGCCTTGAACGTCAAAAAAATGAGCTGGAGAGCAAAATCACCGAGATGAAAAACCAGTACTACGTTCGCGCCCGCGAAGAACTGGCGAAAGCGAACGCGGAAATGGAAGCGCAGCGTTCGGTCATGAAAGGGCGCGAAGATTCACTCACCCGCTTAACGTTTAATGCGCCGGTGCGTGGCATCGTGAAGGACATTGACGTGACGACGGTGGGCGGGGTGATCCCGCCGAACGGCAAACTGATGAGCCTGGTACCGCTTGATGACCAGATGGTGATAGAAGCGAAAATCTCGCCGCGCGATGTCGCGTTTATCCATCCCGGGCAAAAGCGCTGGTGAAAATCACCGCCTATGACTACTCGATCTACGGCGGGCTGGAAGGGGAGGTGACGATGATCTCCCCGGATACCCTTCAGGACGAGGTGAAACGGGATGTTTATTATTATCGCGTTTATATTCGTACTGACAGTAACCATCTGACCAACAGGCAGGGCAAGGAATTTCCGGTGTTCCCGGGCATGATAGCCACGGTTGATATCAAAACCGGCAGTAAATCCGTCATTGATTATCTGCTGAAACCGTTGAATAAGGCGAAAGAGGCGCTGCGCGAGCGATAAAAAAGGCGTTCAGCAAACCGAACGCCCGTAAGATCAGAGTGTAGACGTCATGTTGACAGCATGGCGTCGTTCTTTTGGCACCACGTTGATGTAATGTGTAACATAGGCAAAATATAATCCGGCATAATTTTCGACCAGCTCGATAAAGGCCGGGTAAATTGACATCCGGCCATCGCCGCGATCTTTAAGATAACCTGCCTCCTGCGCCGATTTGATAATGCGGTTGACGTGAATACGCGAGACGAAAAATTCTTTTGCCAGTGTGCTGGCTGAATACGCTATTATGGCACCGTGTGCTGTTTTGTTTTTAATGGCCTGCAAGTAGAGATAGAGCATAATCATTCGGCCACCATCCTTATCAATAAATAAACCCACCTCCGGAAGCACTTTCCTGAATGTTAATCCGCGGAAAAGGTACTCTGCGGCGCGTCGGAAAAAGTTGTGCCTCAGAATGTCATTGTCCAGAAGATTAACATTAATGTTGAATGCCGGATAAAGAATGCTGACAGGCGTAAACGCCCCGGACATATAGCGTTTAAGCTCATCGAGTCCTTTTTCCGTCGGCGCGATTTTTGTTTTTCGGCGATCTTCAGTACAGCGCCAGGTCTTAATTCGCCCGGTGGTTTTAAGTATGGTGATGATCGCGATAACGCTGTTAGGGCTGGCGATATTATAGCGGGTGCATAGCGCCTTAATCTCTGAAACTGACTCAGCCTGATTGCCAAAAACAAAAAAACACATGGACAGTATTATGTTGAAGCGTGATTCCTGAAGCATCGTTTTGTAGAACAAGGGTTGTTTTTTATAAATGGCATCATTAATTCTGTAGTGTTCTGTTATAGCTTCACCAAATCGCGGGTTGTTTTTAATGACATCCCTTCGATGTAGCAAAGCCCTGGATGAGATGTGATTATCCATAGCATTTTCTCTTTTTGTCTGAGCCGATAAGATGAAGTGTCCGGTCTTCTTTTTCGGAATTTTCATTATACCTTGAGAAGTGCATATTTACTGTCGTTATATGAAAAGAAAGTAATATTTATGCTGCATATGGATGAGTCGGTTGATTAACGCAAAGATGTTCATGTGTATAACATTGATAACGGTTTCTTAACCAGGCAGGGTGCGATAAAATTATTCAACGCGACAGGGAATATTGGTTTTAATTACAGGTGAGAATACTATTGGCATTCTCAGGAGCAGGTTATGTCTCAAAATTTACCTTTTATACAAGGTACGTGCTACAAGCAACGGTTTGTTATTTCAGCCTGCGGTTTCACCTTCGAGGGTTATAGCCTGCTTCTCAAGTCTCGTGGCGTAAACGCCACGCGGCTCCATTTTGAAGAGGATGAAGTTTGCTCAGGTGATGTTCAAAAAATGATGCAAAATCAACACCCTGAGATTTCTGTTTTTCCTGGTCGCGACGTCGCTGCCTTTCTTGAAAGCCTGAAGCGGTTGGTATCGGTGCTGAATGCACTGCCGGTTATTTGTAGCGTGACGCTGTATGGCGCAATACCAGAGAGATGGCTTTATGCCACGTTGAGAAGTCTCGTTAATAATACCAAATCGTTATCGATGATCAGGATAGCGAATATTTCAGACGTAATGGACTGTGCAGACAACATTTATGACGTGCATGCCGATTCGTCACGTTTATTGCGTGAAGGACCTGAGAAAGAAGGTAAGGAAAGCCTGCATGGTTTAACAAAACGCGAATTAACCGTATTGCTGAATTTTTATCGGGGTATTTCGATAAAAGAGCAGTCTGCGAGGTTAGGGTTGTCAGATAAAACCATTTATACCCATCGAAAAGTGGGGTTGGGTAAATTATATCTTATTAGGGTGTGGTTTAGCGATGCACGTGTCTTCAGGGATGAAGTCTGTACAGTAAAAAATAAAGCGCAGGGATTTTCGGATGCGGAAATAGATATTTTGCAGGCGTTACATAAGCGGGAGATCTTTGCGGCTTACCAAATTATTACCGATGGTGATAAAAAAGGAGTAGGCTTCGAAATTCTGCTGCGCTGGCATAAAAACGGTCAGGTTCTGAAGGCAGCCCAATTTCTGGATTGGGTAAAAAATAGCGAAATCTGGCTCAAGTTGACGGCGTTAGTCATCCACGCGGCCGTATCAGGTATCAACAGGTACAATGGGAAATATTATTTCTCGGTGAATATCCCGCCTCCGCTGGCTACCGGGAACGCGCTGCCGGGAATGGCGAAAAAAGCCGTTGAGATGTTACTGAAGCCGCAGTGGGCCGGGAAACTTGTCTTTGAATTAGCGGAAACGATTGATGTAACAAAGGACCCAAATATTCCTGTCACTCTCCAGCGTTTACGCGCCGAGGGGTGTCGGCTGTTTCTGGATGATTGCTTTTCCAGAGATCACGCTATGTTACCTATCCGACAGATTAACGTTGATGGACTGAAGCTTGACCGCGATATAGTTGAGCACTTTGTTGCTAACGACAATGACTATAGCATTATTAAAGCGATACAGATATACAGCGATATGACGGGAAGGGAATGCGTTGCGGAAGGCGTCGATAGCGAAGAAAAATTTGAAAAACTTGCCGCGTTAGGGGTTAAACGCTTCCAGGGTTATTATCTTTCCCGGGCGGTTAAAGAAGAAGAGCTGGATCGAATGGTACGGCTATTTAGTTAATGGGTTCACTGTGCTGGTGGTACGACAGACTTAACTCGTCGACCACCAGCAAAAACAGTCACTCACCAGCGCAATAATTTGTTATCAGATATCATCGCGCGTAAAACCGACAACAATTTCAAGCGTATTTCGAATGACATCGCAGGCTTCGGGCTCCTCGGTAATTTCGAGGGCGTGAATCAGTTGCAGGATAATCTCTTTATTAGAGAGATTGTCACCGGTCAGCATAATACAGCGTATTGCCGAGCCCAACACTTCAACCTCACCACTGAGATGTTTTCCTGCATTAAGAAAATGTTCCGCCAGTCCTTTATCGTGCAGGGCTTCAAAATTATACGTCTGCTGCATAATCGCTTTACTCATGGTGGTCACCGTTTCGGTTAAAATTAGTGTTTCTTGTCTGGGGTAAGAAGCGTGTTGTGAGTAAAGAGAGATCGCATGCGACCAATGTCATAATCGCCCATCACTCTTCCCCGGTCGTGCGAGACGCCGGTTACACGCTGGCGCACTTCATCTTCAGCGGCAATCAATGCATTTTTACGTTCATCATTTGATTCAACGTTAGCCATCGCCCGCAGACGATTAGCAAGAGACACAAAGGTAATAGGTCCGTTCTCTTTCAGTATGGATAATACGGCCTCACCGATAAGGTCATCCTTAAGTCGTTCAAATTTAGTTCTATGCATAGCTTCAATCTCACTCTGCTACACGCGGCAGGCTGTAGCATGGGGTTAGTCATCGCATTCAGGAACTCTATTCTCACTCAGCATGACTAACTTAGTAAGTTAAAAAACAGTGTTCAGGTTAACGCTCGAAGAAAAGGGCTATCAAACCGTTGTAGTGCGCTTTCTCAACGTCAGACGTTGATTCTTCAATTCTGCGCAACAGCTTTGTACAAATTGTCATTCTGCTCAGTTGTACATTTTCTTTGATGATCTCACTGACGATGGCACCAAGGGTTTCCTGCTGTGTTGGGACGTTATCCTTGTTAAAATACAATGTGATAGCGCTTTCTGCTGTAGAGGGAGCATGGTTGCGACGCATAATTTTCCACCGTTAACAAACAATTTTGTAACATCACTGGCATCGAATTTATACTATATGGTCAAATCTGTACATCAAAATTGTACAACTTTTTCGTATGGATCGGGCTTTTAACAGGAGAACTATCAAAATTAGGGGGGAGAGAAGGAAAGAGGGGGAAAAGAAAAGGCCCCGGAGGGCCTGAAATTATTTACGTCCCAGCAGAAGTCCCAGAACGATACCTACCGCACCCGCAGCGATTAAGCCCGTTAACGGGTTATTTCTGACGGCTTCAGTAACATCCGAGACGGCATCACTGGCCTGGGCAGCATATTTTTTCGCTGCACCTTTCACCTGGTGTTTAGGGGAGTCAACGAATTCACCAAACTGCTGCTGCGCAGAGCCGGATAATTCATCAAGTTTGTTTTTGGCTTTATCGCCAGCGTATTGTGCATTTTTATCAGTGTCGAAATCAGACATTCCAGCCTCCTTTTGTTGATAGTCTAAGGATAGACGCTGATTTCAGGCGTGAGAGAGATTTCGCTGAAATCGACGCCTGATTGCCCCTTTTTAGGATATGTCTTTCTTACATGACTACCCTAACGTCCTAAGGATGTCGTTGATCAATATTTCCTTCGCCGCCTCTCTCTACGCAGCACGAAGAGATTATTTTTGTCGTGCGTGAGCGGGAAAGGTAACGTAATAGCCAAGGGATGCAGCCAGGCACAGCATATAGCCGAACGATTCCGAACCTTCCTCCACGGCGTTTTTCACGACACGCATATAGCCATGCTCCAGGATGGCGTGCCACAGCACCTGCATCCCAAAGAGGCGGGAGAAGACCAGTACAGCCAGCAGGCCGCTCAACAGAATACCGTACCAGGGGGATTGGGTATATTTTGCCAGCTGTTCCAGGGTAGCGCGAAAATGCATAACGGGGCGAATTAACGCCAGCAGAGCGGTAATCAGCGCGAACCACACCCAACTCCCATGAGAAATGAGATCAAAAAGCGCGTCCAGTTCACGAATTAGCATTGTCAGGAAAAATCCGCCCACCAGAATATTACAGTAACGCATGGATTCGTACATTTTCGCCAGACGAAAATGGAGAAAGACAATAGTCGCTAATACCGTTTCCTGCATAATTTCGGTCAGTGATAATTCCGGAATATCATGGCCGACAAACCGCATATCAACCCAAAGACAAAGTACAATAAGTGCGCAAGCGGCCGCCGCGCCAACGAAGAATAAAAAGCTCTTTAGTACAATCATTAACACCACCATTTTGTTTGTAGCGAGTATGTTAGGTGACGAGAATGTTATTTCTGTTCACATTGTGCCATATAAGTGTGGATTTTTAACATTTCGAGCTAAATAGGGTTGGTCACGACGAGACGAAAGCGTAAATATCGTCAACAACGTCTGTGCTGTTTAAGCGGGCGCTGTCATTGCGGAGGGTGCCATCAGGCAACGGGATGTCAGGGTATTGAGGGACCAGCGAGAGGTGGAAAACACAGCTGCGGAACTATCTTGTCGATGTTTTCTTAAGAACGTACTCTGATTGAGAAAGCGTTCAGTTCCACAAAAAATGCTGTTTCTCCACCCTGGGAATTATTTTTCTTCTGTGTACTCACCTTTTGATTTCAGTTTATCTCTAACCAGGTTGGCGCAACTGGTTGCATTCTGTAAACTCATGTCGTTTACAATAGAAGATCGAGATTTTAAAACTTCGTTGTAAGCTTCTTTAACTTTCGGACTGACTGTTGCAGCAAAACTATCTGGTGGGAAGTTACCCAAAGGTTCTTTGTCACCGCTTAAGGCCTTAGCACAAGCATTATTAATTTGGTCATCAATGCTTAATTGATTAGCGATAGCTGTTAACGAAAAAGATAAAACCAAAGAGGCGAGAACAATTCTTTTCATACTTAGTCATTCCTTAATGATGAAGCGTTGTGAACCGAATTCAATATGTAAAACCCAATTGTAATAGTAATATTTATCAGAGTGTATAGAAATTCTTTTGGATAAACCGGAACAGGACCAGTTTCAACAATGTTTTCTGTCCGAACATGCTGCACCCGACTTATTTTGTTTAATACAGGCTAAATGTTATCAAAGATAAATATATCCAACAGTATTAGTCTATTCTTTTTCGTATTCTTATGATACCTACGTTCTTTAGTGGGGGTTAGTGTGATTGCACAAGTCTTTTAAAGTAGGATATTTAAGAAAGAATGACGTTGTATGGCTTCATCTGTATCACACTTGCATTACACTCAATAACAAGAACAACCAACACGTTAATTTTTAAGGGGCAGTGCATGGCTGCAATGGATTTATCCAAAATGGGCTCTGCCAAAGTGGTGCTGAATACCAGTGATTGCAATCATATAGTTATAGAAAAGTGGCCTGTCAGCGATGTTGAGTGGGCCTTTTATCTCTACGCGGCAACAGAGCTTAATCAGGCAGGGATTGCTACGCCAACGCTTTTGTCTGCTGATGCCACCTTACGCCAGTTAAGACTGGAGTATATTCCTTATAAGGTTGATCAGACCGCGGTGGCAAACGATTATGCCATAGCTATGCTGGGGCGCCTGCATCGCTATCCGGCAAATTCTGAATGGCTCTATCATACGCATACGTGGACAGAAACAGCGCTTGAAAACGCTCTCATGCTTTTGGCATTACCTGAAAAAAATGCCCGGCAGCTTCGACGATTTCAGCAGAATAGTAATGCGTTATTCGCCTGCCAAAGCCTGGTTTCAGGCGACAGCAATGCAGGCAACTGGGGAAGAAGAGAAAGCGGTAATTTAGTTCTTTTTGACTGGGAAAGGTTTGGCAAAGGGAGTCCTGCTATTGACCTGGCTCCCCTCATAAGGGGAATGGGGACAAAACAAGAATTTATAGACCTTGCAGGACGCTATTGCCAGCTATCCTCCCATCAAAATATCAGGGAGCTGGCCAGAGAAATTGCTATTGTCAAAGCCTGGATTGTCACGGAAGTGATTGTCCTGCTTCATATGCGGCAAAAGAATGCATTTCCCTTGTATCTCAACTGGTACAGAGAACATCTTCCCGACTGGTTAGACAACGTGGAAAAAATGTTATGAAGCATGATTTCTAAAAATTCTGCTTTTTATAGCAATACCTACTTTTCGCTCCTGACGCACCTGATTACCCACTTCTGATATATCAGCGAGTCACTAATATTAACTCGCTGATTTTTCACATTACCTACGGCTCTACTTAAAACCCACACTAAACTTCATGTTTACATAAAATCGCATGAACAGATACAATACCCCCCTATAGTATCAGGAGGGCGTATGCCGCATTCACCCGAAGATAAAAAACGTATTCTGACCCGTGTCCGCCGCATTCGGGGCCAGGTTGATGCCCTTGAACGCGCCCTGGAATCGGGCGATCCCTGTCTCGCCATATTGCAGCAAATTGCCGCCGTGCGCGGCGCTGCCAATGGCCTGATGGGGGAAATGGTCGAAATTCACCTCAAAGATGAGCTGGTGACGGGGGAGACCACCCCGGATCAGCGGGCAGTGCGGATGGCGGAAGTCGGCCATTTACTGCGCTCTTATCTAAAATAAACCCACATACCTCACAACAAGGGAAAGACATCATGAAATCTCGCGCAGCTGTCGCGTTCGGCCCAGGCCAGCCGCTGAAAATCGTTGAAATTGATGTTGCTCCGCCGAAGAAAGGCGAAGTGCTGATCAAAATTACCCACACCGGCGTCTGCCATACCGATGCGTTTACCCTGTCCGGTGACGATCCGGAAGGCGTATTCCCGGCGGTGCTCGGCCACGAAGGGGGCGGTGTGGTGGTGGAAGTGGGTGAAGGCGTCACCAGCCTGAAGCCCGGCGACCATGTGATCCCGCTCTACACCGCAGAGTGCGGCGAGTGTAAGTTCTGCAAATCCGGCAAAACTAACCTCTGTCAGGCCGTGCGCGCCACGCAGGGCAAAGGTCTTATGCCGGACGGCACCACCCGTTTCTCCTATAACGGCGAGCCCATTTATCACTACATGGGGACCAGCACCTTCAGCGAATACACGGTGTGCGCCGAGATCTCCCTGGCGAAAGTGAATCCGCAGGCCCCGCTGGACAAAGTCTGTCTGCTCGGCTGCGGTGTCACCACCGGCATCGGCGCGGTGCATAACACGGCGAAAGTGAAAGAGGGTGACACCGTGGCGGTGTTCGGTCTGGGCGGGATCGGTCTGGCGGTCATCCAGGGCGCGGTACAGGCGAAAGCTGGCCGTATCATTGCTGTGGATACCAACCCGGAAAAATTTAAGCTCGCAGGTGAGATGGGCGCGACCGATTTCATCAACCCGAAAGACTACGACAAACCGGTTCAGGAGGTGATCGTTGAGCTGACCGACGGCGGCGTGGACTTCAGCTTCGAATGTATTGGCAACGTCGATGTGATGCGCTCAGCGCTTGAGTGCTGCCACAAAGGCTGGGGGGAGAGCATTATTATCGGTGTGGCCGGCGCGGGTCAGGAGATCAAAACCCGTCCCTTCCAGCTGGTGACAGGGCGCGTATGGCGTGGGTCGGCATTTGGCGGCGTGAAAGGCCGTACTCAACTGCCGGGCATGGTTGAAGATGCGATGGTCGGTAAAATTCAGCTTGACCCGTTCATTACGCACCGCCTGCCGCTGGAGCAGATCAACGAAGCCTTCGATCTGATGCACGAAGGAAAATCTATTCGTACCGTTATCCATTTCGGCGACAACTGATTATTCTGCCAGCGGTTTTTTCCGCTGGCATTTCTTCCCTGATCTTCTCTAAAGTGTGACCTGTCTGGCGCTTTTAGACGTAATCTAATTCCCCGCCGTGCCGATGACTCTTTTACAGGCGTGTTTTTACGCATCTTACCTATAAGAGAGTCGACGGTCATGGACAACACAACATCGATGCAGGCGCAGCATAAGCTGAGTTTCTTGCATCACATCCGGCTGGTTCCGCTGTTTTCCTCCATTCTCGGTGGCATTATTCTCCTGTTTGCGTTGAGCTCGGGTCTGGCAGGCTATTTCCTGCTCCAGGCCGATAACGATCAGCAGGATGTCACGGCAGAAATCCAGGTACGCACCGGGCTGTCAAACAGTTCCAACCATTTACGCACCGCCCGTATCAACATGATCCACGCGGGGGCGGCGAGCCGTATCGCGGAGATGGAGGCGATGAAACAAAACATCGCTGAGGCTGAGACCCGCATCAGGCAGTCGCAGGATGGATTTGCCGCCTATATGAAGCGCACCGTTCGCACCCCGGCTGATGAAGCGCTGGACGGTGATCTGAAAGCCCGCTATGACGCCTACATCGCCGGTATGCAGCCGATGCTGAAATATGCCAAAAACGGCATGTTTGAAGCCATTATTAACCACGAAAATGAGACCGCGCGTCCGCTGGACGATGCCTATAACGCGGTGCTGCTGAAGGCGATAAAAATCCGCACCGAACGCGCCAACGCGCTGACGGCGCAGGCTCACACCCGCACCCGGCTGGGGCTGATGTTTATGTTCGGCGCGTTTGGCCTGGCGCTGGCGCTGGCGGTGATCACCTTCGTGGTGCTGCGCCGCACGGTGATAAACCCGCTCCAGCGAGCCGCTACGCGTATCGAAAATATCGCAAAAGGCGATTTGACCATGCCGGACGAACCGACCGGGCGCAGCGAAATTGGCCGCCTGACGCGCGATCTGCAAACGATGCAGCACGCGCTGGTGACCACCGTAGGCACCGTGCGGCAAGGGGCGGAGGAGATCTACCGGGGAACCAGCGAGATTTCTGCGGGTAACACCGATCTCTCTTCCCGTACCGAGCAGCAGGCGGCGGCGATTGAACAGACGGCGGCCAGCATGGAGCAGCTCACCGCGACGGTGAAACAGAACGCCGATAACGCGCATCATGCGAGTAAACTGGCAGAAGATGCCTCCGGTAAGGCCAGCCGTGGAGGGCAGATGGTCTCCGGCGTGGTGAAAACCATGGGTAATATTTCCACCAGCTCGAAGAAGATCTCTGAAATTACCGCCGTGATTAACAGTATCGCATTCCAGACCAATATTCTGGCGCTCAACGCGGCGGTCGAGGCGGCGCGTGCGGGTGAACAGGGACGCGGCTTTGCGGTCGTGGCGAGTGAAGTTCGCACCTTGGCAAGCCGCAGCGCGAATGCGGCGAAAGAGATTGAAAGCCTGATTAATGAATCGGTGTCGCTTATCGATCAGGGTTCCGGGGAAGTGGTTGCGGCGGGCAATACCATGAATGAGATCGTCGAGGCGGTTAAACGCGTCACCGATATTATGCTGGAGATTGCCGCGGCGTCCGATGAGCAGAGCCGCGGCATTGTTCAGGTAAGCCAGGCGATTTCCGAGATGGATAAGGTGACGCAGCAGAATGCCTCGCTGGTGGAAGAAGCTTCTGCGGCGGCGGCCTCGCTGGAAGAGCAGGGCGCACGTCTGACGGAAGCCGTTGGCGCGTTTCGTCTCAACGGGGCGCGCGCAGGACGGACTTCAGCCGCTGCAACCGCAGCGAAACCCGCGCCTTTAACCCCGGCGGCGGCCGTCTCAGGTGATAACTGGGAAACGTTCTGAGTAACACAGACCCGCCCTCGCGGCGGGTTCTGCGTTTAGGATCAGAGAGGCATTGATTTACGAATGGCGCTTAACAGCGTTTGGGCGCCCTCAGAGAGCGGGGCATCTACCCGCGTCAGGATCCCAATCGGTTCTCCCGCGCCGGGCGATGTTACCGGCAGCGCCGTAAGCACGCCGCGTCGTAGATCGTCCTTCACCGCGCCGGACGGCACAAACCATACGTAGTCATAGTCCACCGTAAGCTGGCGCGACAGCGACGCCGAGAGCGTTTCAATACACCCGGAAGGCAGCGTGCAGCCCTGCATTTGCAGCAACGCTTCCGCATTCTGACGCGGAACGGTTCCTTTTGGTGAGACCACCACCGGCCACTCCATCACGCGGCTCAGGGTCACGGTGTCCTGCAACAGGGGATGATTCGGACGCACCACCAGCTTCAGCGATTCCAGGAACAGCAGTTCGTAGTTAAGGCCGCTCATCAGTTCCGGATCGGACATCCGCCCAATGCCCAGATCCAGCTCGCCTGACTTCAGGCCCGCCAGCAGCATGGTGTTATTCATGGTCGCGACCTGAAGCGTGGCGTGCTTTTGCTGACGGTGGAACTGGCCGATCGCCGCAGGCAGTATGCCCAGCGCCGCCGTTGGCAGCGCGCCCACGCGCACGATGTCGCTGGCCGGCTCCTCTTTACGGTTTAACGCCTGACCGGCGGTATTGAGGGCATCGAGAACTTTAACGGCATGCGTCAGGAACTGTTCGCCCACGAGCGTAAGCTGAGCCCCCAGACGGCCGCGATCGAACAGGCGGGTTCCGGTAAGCTGTTCCAGTTCGTTCAGCGTTTTGGATAGTGCAGGCTGACTGAGGTTAAGGGTTTCAGCCGCTCGCCCCAGCGTTCCCTGTTGAGCGACGGCCACAAAAGTATGCAAATGGCGCAAGCGTATGCGCTGACTGAACAGACCATTTTTTTCCATAGGCGATGTTAAAAACAGAGCGACGCGGGTGACAAGTTAAGATGTTTGAATTTGATAACCTGATAGCAAAATATTTTTAACATTTGATCTGTTTGAGTTACAACCGTTTTTCGAAAATGCCCACGCTTTGACCACTCGTCTGCCTGGATCACAATTCGTAAATTCTTCCCAACGAAAGGAACGGGCTTCTCTACACTCCAGGTAGTATTCACTGGAGGCATGACATCATGGCGAACACCATCACGGCTGATGATATTCGGGAACACTTTTCGCAGGCTATGTCGGCGATGTACCAGCAGGAAGTTCCGCAGTACGGCACCTTGCTGGAACTGGTGGCGGACGTTAACCTGGCGGTTCTGGAAAATAACCCACTTTTACATGAACAACTGGCAAACGCAGACGAACTGGCGCGCCTGAATGTTGAACGTCACGGTGCGATCCGCGTGGGCACCGCGCAGGAGCTTTCCACCCTGCGCCGGATCTTCGCCATTATGGGCATGTACCCGGTCAGCTATTACGATCTCTCCCAGGCGGGCGTGCCCGTCCACTCGACGGCGTTTCGTCCGACAGACGATGCGGCGCTCTGCCGTAATCCGTTTCGCATTTTTACCTCGCTGCTGCGCCTGGAGCTGATTGAAAACGTTGCGCTGCGCGAAAGGGCGGCGGAGATCCTCTCCCGGCGCAACATCTTTACCCCGCGCTGCCTGGAACTGATCGACCTGCATGATGCGCAGGGACACTTTACCGAGGCACAGGCGCGTGAATTTGTGCAGGAAGCCCTGGAAACCTTCCGCTGGCATCGCCATGCGACGGTCGATCAGGAAACCTATCTGGCGCTGAGCAACGAACATCGCCTGATTGCCGACGTGGTCTGTTTCCCGGGGTGCCATATCAACCATCTCACGCCGCGCACGCTGGATATCGACCGGGTGCAGGAGCTGATGCCGAAGTACGGCATCGAGCCGAAAATTCTGATTGAAGGCCCGCCGCGCCGCGAGGTGCCGATCCTCCTGCGCCAGACCAGCTTTAAGGCGCTGGAGGAGCCGGTGCTTTTCGCAGGAGAACACAAGGGCACCCATACCGCGCGTTTCGGTGAGATTGAGCAGCGCGGCGTGGCGCTTACGCCGAAAGGGCGCGAGCTGTACGACAGTCTGTTAAATCAGGCCGGGACCGGCAAAGACAACCTGACCCACCAGCTTCACCTGCGCGAGATCTTCAGCGCCTTCCCGGACAGCGAAATGTTCCTGCGCCGTCAGGGGCTGGCCTATTTCCGCTACCGTCTGACCCCGACAGGTGAGGCGCATCGCCACGCGTTTCGTCCTGGCGACGATCCGCAGCCGCTGATCGAACGCGGCTGGGTTGTGGCACAGCCCATCACCTACGAGGATTTTCTGCCCGTCAGCGCGGCGGGGATCTTCCAGTCGAATCTCGGCAATGAAACGCAGGCGCGCAGCCACGGCAATGCCAGCCGCAATGCCTTCGAAGCCGCGCTCGGCTGTGCGGTGTACGACGAGTTTTCGCTTTACGAGGAGGCGGAAGCGCGCAGCAAACAGCGTTGCGGTTTGCTCTGAAACCGTTACTCTGCAAGGGTGTGATGGAAAAAGAAGGTTGGTATGGAAAATCCCTCCGCCCCTGTGGTTGAAACGCGCCAGGGCGCACTGATTGGTTTTACTGAAGGCGATACTCATGTGTGGTGCGGCATTCCCTATGCGGCACCCCCTGTTGGCCCGTGGCGCTGGCGCTCCCCGCGTCCCCCCGCGCGCTGGGATGGCGTACGTCCGGCGACGGCGTTCTCCGCCTCCAGCTGGCAGAGCAGCGAAAGCTGTCAGGAGCTGGGCGGCGGCGATCCCGGCCAGTTCTCTGAAGATTGCCTGTACCTTAACGTCTGGTCGCCAGTCGCACGCGCCGATCCGCTTCCGGTGATGGTCTGGCTGCATGGCGGAGGATTTACCCTCGGCGCTGGCGGGTTGCCTCCGTATAACGGCAGGGCGCTGGCGAAGCGCGGCACGGTGGTGGTAACGATCAATTACCGTCTCGGACACCTCGGTTTTTTTGCCCATCCGGCGCTGGAGGGGGAAGAAGAGCGCGTGGTGCATAACTTTGCGCTGCTCGACCAGATCAAGGCCCTGGAATGGGTGCGCGATAACATCGCCGCGTTCGGCGGCGATCCTGAGAACATCACCGTATTTGGCGAGTCGGCCGGCGCGCGCAGCGTGCTGTCGCTGATGGCCTCCCCGCTTGCGGGAGGACTGTTCCATAAAGCCATTGTGCAAAGCGGGTACACGCTGCCCGACACCCCGCGCGAGCAGGCCATGCATAAAGGCGAAGCGATTGCCGCCCATTTCGGCCTGCACAATGCCACCGCGGAACAGCTTCGCGCGATCCCGCCTGAGGCGTTCTGGCCGCTGACCTCACCGCTGAATATCGCTCCTGCGCCCATCGTGGGTGACTGCGTTTTGCCTGAGGCCATGCTCGACGTCTTTTTCGCGGCCCGTCAGCATCCTGTACCGGTGATGATTGGGTCAAACAGCGACGAAGCCAGCGTGATGTCGGTATTCGGGGTCGATCTTGCCGGGCAGATCCAGAAGCTTCGCCGTGAACGGCGCTTTGGCCTGGGGCTGATTAAGCTGCTTTATCCTGGCGTGAAGGGCGATGAGGAACTTGGCAGGCAGGTATGCCGCGACATGGCCTTCACCACCATGGGATACGTAGTGATGCAGGCCCAGCAGCGGGCGGGCGGCCTGTGCTGGCGATACTGGTTTGATTATGTGGCCGAAGCGGAGCACGCGACGTACATCAACGGCGCCTGGCACGGCAACGAAGTGCCCTACGTGTTCGATACCCTTGGACAGGTGGAACCCTCGCGGCAGTATGTGAATGAACGCGATCTGGCCTTCGCCGCTCAGGTGGCGGACTACTGGGTGAGCTTTGCCCGGAATGCGGGGGCACGCGATGTCTGGCAGGGCCCACGCGCTGGCCCGCCTGCCGGAAAGGGCGGGACGTGCTGTTACGTATCGGTGTGAATAAACATGCAGGTTTTCGGCTTGAAAACCGCTTCATGCGTGCCCGTATGAGCCTCTTCAAACGGGTGATGAAACACCACGTCAGCCTCGACTGAGCAGACAGGCGCGAAACGCATCCAGCCCGTTCTCCGGGCCGGGTGCGTCGCGTAATACCAGCCGGTAGCTCGCCCCCGTCTTTATGCTCGTATCATAAGGCCGTATTAGCCGTCCGGCGCGCACATCCTCCTCCACCAGCGTTTCATCCGCGATGGCGATGCCCAGCCCCTGAATGGCGGCGGTAATGGCCAGATCCATGGTTTCGAAGTGTTGATTTTTGAGCATAGCTGGCGGCGGACCCGGCTGTTTCGCCAGCCACAGCGTCCAGTCCGTTTTGTCCCGCGTGGGGTGAAGGAAGGTGAGTGTTTCCAGCGCAGAACCGGCCCGCAACGGGCTCATCACCGGGGTTAAGGCCTCTTCGAACAGCAGATCGCCGGCGCTCATGTGCGTCCCAAACACAATCGCCGCGTCACAGGATTCGGTTTTGAAATTGACGTTGTGATCGGTGGTGGTGGTCAGCGCAATCTGGAGTTCCGGCTGTTCGCGCTCCACCTGTAGCAGACGCGGCACCAGCCAGCGCATCGCGCAGGTAGGCGCTTTCAGACGAATTACGGTCTGGTGCGTTCGTGCCTGTTCAGCAACGTTCAGCAGGTGCTCAAACGCAGATTGCAGCTCCGGCAGCAGGGCGCTTCCCTGAGAGGAGAGACGCAGGCCGCGCGCATGGCGCTCGAACAGCGGGAAGCCGAACCAGCTTTCCAGCGAGGCAATTTTGCGGCTTACCGCCCCCTGCGTCAGACAAAGCTCCTTCGCGGCATGGGTAAGATTCAGGTGACGCGCGGTCACGATGAACGTCTCTACGGCATTAAGCGGAAATGAACGACGCGACATATCTCACCTTAGCTATGCGTTTTTGTCATGGCTATTATGACAACAATTCGATTGTCCCGGCAATGAAGTTGTTGTTTGAATAGTTATGCATTCACCACGAGAAGGGACAGAGGATGACTTTGAAAACGCCGGTGCAGACACGATCCAAATTGCCCGATGTGGGAACCACCATTTTTACCGTTATCGGCCAGCTTTCAGCCCGGCATAACGCCATCAACCTTTCTCAGGGGGCGCCGAATTTTTCCTGCGACCCAAAACTTATTTCCGGCGTGACCCGCGCCATGGAGGCAGGGCATAACCAGTACGCCTCCATGACCGGGCTGCAACCGCTCAGAGAGCGCATTGCGGACAAAATTGCCACGCTCTATGGCACGCGCTATGACCCGGCGAGTGAGGTGCTGGTGACCGCCAGCGCCAGCGAAGGGCTTTACTCAGCCATCAGCGGGCTGGTTCATCCTGGTGATGAGGTGATCTATTTCGAGCCCTCCTTTGACAGCTATGCGCCGATTGTGCGTCTGCAAGGGGCGACGCCGATCGCCATTAAGCTGACGGTACCGGATTTTGCCGTGAACTGGGATGAAGTACGGGCGGCTATTACCCCGCACACGCGGATGATCATCGTCAATACGCCGCACAACCCGAGCGGACAGGTGTTTTCAGCCGCCGATCTGCACCAGCTGGAAGCGCTGACGCGCCACACCGACATCATCATTTTGTCTGACGAAGTGTATGAGCACGTCGTTTTTGATGGCGAACCGCACCACGGAATGGCGACGCACCCGCAGCTGGCGGAGCGCAGCGTGATTATTTCTTCTTTCGGAAAAACCTATCACGTCACCGGCTGGCGCGTGGGTTATTGTGTGGCGCCCGCGGAGCTGATGGATGAGATATGTAAGGTCCATCAATTTTTGATGTTCTCGGCCGATACGCCGATGCAGTACGCGTTTGCCGAACACATGACCGATCCGCAAACCTGGCTGTCGCTGGCGGCGTTTTATCAGCGCAAGCGCGATCTGCTGCAAAGTTTGCTCGCCGACTCACCGTTCAGGCTGCTACCGAGTGCCGGTTCGTTCTTCCTGCTGGCGGATTACAGCGGCTTTAGCGACGAGCGCGACAGCGAGCTGGTGAAAAGGCTGATTGTCGAGTTCGGGGTTGCCACTATTCCGCTGTCGGCGTTTTATGCCGATGGCACGGACAATAAACTGATCCGTCTCTCTTTTGCGAAGGATGAGGCGACGTTACGGGCAGGTGCCCAGGCCCTTTGTCGGGTTACACCACGTTAAGGAATTTGATATGAAATTACGCGCGTTAGTTGTCGGCATGGGACTGCTGTGTTCATTCTCGTCGTTTGCCGCTACCGAGTTGCGATACGGGCTGGAAGCGGAATATCCGCCGTTTGAAAGCCGCAATGCGTCAGGCGAGCTGGAAGGGTTTGACGTAGAGCTGGGGAATGCCATCTGTAAAGCCGCCGCGCTGAAGTGCAGCTGGGTTGAAACCTCGTTTGATGCGCTGATCCCCGGTCTGGTGGCGAAAAAGTTCGACGCCATCAACTCGGCGATGAACATCACCGAACAGCGTCGCAAGAGCATTGATTTCACCCAGCCCATCTATCGTATTCCCTCCCAGCTGGTGGGCAAAGCCGGTTCTGCGGTAGAGGCTACCCCCGAAGGGCTGAAGGGCAAAACCATCGGCGTTCTTCAGGGTTCCATTCAGGAAACTTACGCCAAAGAGCACTGGGAAAAGCACGGTGTCACCGTGGTGTCTTATAAAGATCAGAATATGGCCTGGGGGGATTTGCTGAATGGCCGCATCGATGCCTCGCTGGTGATGTCAGCGGCCGGGCAGGCAGGTTTCCTCAGTAAGCCGCAGGGTAAAGGGTTTGGCTTTATCGGCAAACCGGTGTCGGACGACACCATCCTCGGCAGTGGGATCGGCTTTGGGCTGCGTAAGGGGGATGAGGCCACCAAAAAGCAGCTTGATGCCGCAATTGATAAAGTACGTGCCGACGGCACGATCGCTAAACTGGCTGATAAGTACTTCCCGGGTATCGATGTCAGCGTAAAATAACCGCCTCGTTGGTCCCGGCTGTTGATGTCCAGCCGGGACATTTTTATACATAACTTTACCCCTTTTTCAGGCCGTTCTGGTCGACAGAAAATATTTCTCGGTTTGTTCAGATAATCACCCGCCAACAATTGGATTCTTAACCGTTTTTGTTTAGGCTGTGCGTTCTTTCTTGCCGTCATTTCGCTGCGCGCGAAACTCATTCACACGACCATAAGGACGTTTTCTCAGGCATGAATCGCAGACGTTTTCTCAAAGGTTCCCTGGCAATGGCTGCCCTGAGCGGCACTTCTGGCCTTGCTTCTCTGTTTTCCCAGGCGGCGTATGCTGCTGACTCCGACATTGCCGACGGTCAGAGCCGTCGCTTTGACTTCTCTGTTCTGCAATCCATGGCGCATGATCTGGCGAAAACCCCGTGGGGCGGTGCGCCGCGTCCGCTGCCGGAAACGCTGGCCACCATGACGCCGCAGGCGTACAACGCCATCCGTTACGATGAGAAGCAGTCGCTGTGGAATAACATTGAAGGCCGTCAGCTGGACGCCCAGTTCTTCCACATGGGGATGGGATTCCGCCGCCGCGTGCGCATGTTCTCGCTGGATCAAACCACCTCTCAGGCGCGTGAGATCCACTTCCGGCCTGAGCTGTTCAGCTACGGCGATACGGGCGTGGATACCCGCCAGCTTGAAGGGCAGAGCGACCTCGGCTTCGCCGGATTCCGCGTCTTTAAAGCGCCGGAGCTTGCGCGACGCGATATCGTTTCGTTCCTGGGCGCGAGCTACTTCCGCGCGGTGGATGATACCTACCAGTACGGCCTCTCCGCGCGTGGGCTGGCGGTGGATACCTTTACCGACACCCCGGAAGAGTTCCCGGATTTCACCTCCTTCTGGTTTGAAACCGTGAAGCCGGGTGATACCACCTTTACCGTCTATGCGCTGCTGGACAGCCCGAGCATTACCGGTGCCTATAAGTTTGTGATCCACTGTGAGAAGAGCCAGGTGATCATGGACGTCGAAAACCATCTCTATGCGCGCAAAGACATCAAGCAGCTCGGCATCGCGCCAATGACCAGCATGTTTAGCTGCGGCAACAACGAACGCCGCATGTGCGACACCATTCATCCGCAGATCCACGATTCAGACCGCCTGGCGATGTGGCGCGGTAACGGGGAGTGGATCTGCCGACCGCTGAACAACCCGCAAAAGCTGCAATTTAACGCCTACCTGGATAAAAACCCGAAAGGCTTTGGTTTGTTGCAGCTTGACCGTGACTTCTCTCATTACCAGGACGTCATGGGCTGGTATAACAAGCGACCAAGCCTGTGGGTCGAGCCGCGCAACAATTGGGGGAAAGGTTCCATTGCCCTGATGGAGATCCCGACAACCGGCGAGACGCTCGATAACGTGGTCTGCTTCTGGCAGCCAGAGAAACCGGTGCAGGCGGGTGATGAGCTGGACTTCAAATACCGTCTCTACTGGAGCGCGCAGCCGCCGGTGCGTTCCCCGCTGGCAAATGTCCACGCCACCCGTACCGGTATGGGCGGCTTCCCGGAGGGCTGGGCGCCGGGTGAAAATTACCCGAAAGTGTGGGCCCGTCGCTTTGCCATTGACTTCGTCGGGGGCGATCTGAAGTCCGCCGCACCGAAGGGCATTGAGCCGGTGATCACCCTCTCCAGCGGTGAAGCGAAGCAGGTGGAGATCCTCTATGTCGAGCCGTTCGACGGGTATCGCATTCTGTTTGACTGGTATCCAACCTCTGACTCCACCGAGCCGGTGGATATGCGCCTGTTCCTGCGCTGTCAGGGCGATGCCATCAGCGAGACCTGGCTGTATCAGTACTTCCCGCCCGCGCCGGACAAACGTAACTACGTTGACGACCGGATCATGCGCTAGTCCTTCTCTGGACGCACTTGTAGGCCGGGTAAGCGTTAGCGCCACCCGGCAATTAAGAGGCACCATGTCTTCAGAAATCATCCCCGTAACCCAGGAAATCGAACTTCGCGCCGTCGAAGAGCGCTATACCACCGATCTGCACAACCTCGTAATCAAAAACAAAACCTGGCTGCAAAGCGCCTTCGACTGGGCGCAGCATGTCGGCAGCGAAGAGGACACGCGCCGCAACGTGCAGAGCAACCAGATGCTGCACCAGCGCGGTTACGCCAAAATGTTCCTGATTTTTATGAATGACGAGCTGGTGGGCGTGCTGTCCTTCAACGCGATCGAGCCTGCGAATAAGGCCGGGTATATCGGCTACTGGCTCGACGAAGCGCATCAGGGGCAGGGAATACTTTCTCAGGCGCTCCAGGCGTTTATGCGCTATTACGTTGAGCGCGGCGAGATCCGCCGTTTTGTGATCAAGTGTCGCGTGGATAACCAGAGCAGTAACCGGGTGGCGCAGCGCAACGGTTTCACGCTCGAAGGTTGTTTGCGGGAAGCGGAAATGCTCAACGGTCGCTACGATGACGTGAACCTGTACGCCAGAATCTTCCCGCTATAGCGCCCCCAGCAGCGGCGTCCGGGTGATCCGCGTGTCGCCGTTGATCACTTTGGCTCCCCGGACGTGAATGCTATCTCCCTCCAGCGCCTCGATAACCGCATCGTCCGTTATTTCCACCTGATGCTCAATCAGGACATCGCCGCTGATACGCGCCCGCCCCTGAATAACCACTTTGTCGTCAATCAGGATCGGCCCGCCGCGTAACCACGCCTCGCCGCCTATTAATACGTGGTGTTTAATGACGCAGTTGCCTTCGACGACAGCGTTTTCCGCGACCTGTGAACTGTACCGCACGGTCGGGATGGCATCATCCTCTAAACCGGCCAGCAGACGGGCGTTGCCGTACACTTTGGCGCAGTCGCACACCCAGACGTTATTCAGCGCGTTGCCCTCAAGAATGGCGCGATCGAACACCTCGGCGCGGTGCTCAACAAAGGCCCAGGTCACCATGGCATCGCCGTAGATTTGCGCCTGATGCACAATACGCGACTGGCTGACCGTGGCTCGGTCATAAATTTGCAGGATCTGCTCACGGTCGGGTGTCAGCCCTTTGGCTGCAATCACCAGGCTGTTATGCAGCACCCGCGCGTCACCCGCGATTCGGCATTCCCCGCGTACGGTGGAGTGCTGAATGGTGACGTTGTCACTTATTACCGCCCCGTGACTCACCTCTGCCGCGTCAAGCCAGCTGTTGCCGCCAACGTGTGCGCGGTGGCTTACGATGCAGGGTTGGGTGAGGCGGGCGTTACCGGATATCCTGGCCCCGGCAAACACCACGCTGTTTTCATCGTAAACCCAGCAATCCCCGTTCTGGGCGAGCGCGTGTTCATCCTCAACCCAACCGCCTTTAGTCCCGCGGGTCACATCGTTAAAATCCTTCACGGCAATAATTTGTCTGAGAGGCGTTGTGCACGGCGTTGAGCCGTCCTGCCAGCGCCAGAGACGCGTTTCATTGCCAAGTCGATATTTTGTCATCGTGTTATCCCTGAAAAGCCTTTCAATAAACGTAGCAAACTTTTGGTTTTTCGAAGTGCTGGCGTCCGCTCAGGAAACCCCTTAAAATGGCATTTAAAATACATTTTAAAGTTTAAAAAAAATGCATAACCAAAACCAACGCGTTCTTAACTTGCCCGCCGGGTATTTCGGTATGGTCCTGGGAACCATAGGCATGGGGTTCGCCTGGCGTTATGCCAGCACCATCTGGCCAGTGACGCGCTGGCCGGGCGAGATCCTGGTGGCGCTGGCGGTGGCGATCTGGTTCCTTCTGAGCGTGGCGTTTCTTACCCGTGCGGTACGGTTTCCATATAGCGTGCTGGCCGAGATGCGGCATCCGGTAATGAGCAGTTTTGTCAGCCTGTTTCCTGCCACCACTCTGCTGGTGGCCATCGGCTTTGTGCCGTGGTATCGCCCGGTGGCGCTGGGGTTGTTTAGCGTGGGCGTGGTGATCCAGCTTGCGTATGCCGCCTGGCAAAGCGCCGGGCTGTGGCGCGGCAAGCATCCGGAAGAGGCCACGACGCCGGGACTGTATCTGCCGACGGTAGCGAACAATTTTATCAGCGCGATGGCCTGCGGTGCGCTGGGTTTCCACGATGCGGGGCTGGTGTTCCTTGGCGCCGGGGTCTTTTCCTGGCTGAGCCTGGAGCCGGTCATTTTGCAACGCCTGCGCAGCGCGGGCGAACTGCCCGCGGCGCTTCGTACCTCGCTTGGGATCCAGCTTGCGCCTGCCCTGGTAGCCTGTAGCGCCTGGTTTAGCGTCAACGGCGGCGAAGCGGACACCTTCGCCAAAATGCTATTCGGCTATGGCCTGTTGCAACTCCTGTTTATGCTGCGTCTGATGCCGTGGTATCTGTCACAGCCGTTCAACGCGTCGTTCTGGAGCTTCTCGTTCGGGGTGTCGGCGCTGGCGACCACCGGTTTACATCTTGGGCAGAGCAGTCCGTCAGGGTTCTTTCATGCCCTCGCGGTTCCCCTGTTTATTTTCACCAACGTCATCATCGCGATGCTGCTGGTCCGTACTTTTATCTTGCTGATGCAGGGCAAACTTCTGGTGCGCGCTGATAAGGCACTGCTTATGCAATCTGAGGAAAAATAATGACTGTCGATGAAAACTACTTTACTGAGAAATATGGGCTGACCCGCACGCACTCAGAGGTGCTGCTCAGCGCGGACATTGTTAAGCCGGGTAAAACGCTCGATCTGGGTTGCGGGAATGGCCGCAACAGCCTCTACCTCGCTGCCAACGGCTATGACGTGACGGCGTGGGATAAAAACCCGATGAGCATCGATAACATTGAGCGCATTAAGGCGGCGGAAGGGATCGCGAATCTGCAAACGGCGATTAAGGATCTGAACAACCTGACCTTTGACGGCGAATATGACTTTATTCTTTCCACCGTCGTGTTGATGTTCCTCGAAGCGAAAACCATCCCTGGTCTTATCGCCAATATGCAGCGTTGCACTAAACCAGGCGGCTCTAACCTGATCGTTGCCGCCATGGATACGGAGGATTATCCGTGCACCGTCGGCTTCCCGTTTGCCTTCAAAACCGGTGAACTGAGCAACTACTACGAAGGCTGGGAGCTGATCAAGTACAACGAAGAGGTGGGGGAACTCCACCGTACCGATGCCAACGGGAACCGTATCAAGCTGCGCTTCGCCACCATGCTCGCACGCAAGCCCGCTTAACGCGCCGCCAGCAGACAGAGTTGCAGGGCAGTGCGAAAGGAGGCCTCGAACGACGACAGCGGTAAAAACTCAAACTTCGAGTGGAAGTTATGGGCGCCGGTGAAGAAGTTCGGGGTGAGCAGGCCTTTAGCTGACAGGGCCGCCCCATCCGTGCCACCGCGCATGGGGATCGGTTTTGGGGTGATGCCGAGCGACTCCATCGC
Source organism: Enterobacter cloacae complex sp. EB5 (assembly GCF_031432835.1). Lineage (NCBI taxonomy): Bacteria > Pseudomonadati > Pseudomonadota > Gammaproteobacteria > Enterobacterales > Enterobacteriaceae > Enterobacter > Enterobacter cloacae complex sp. EB5. The sequence goes on along the minus strand of NZ_CP133860.1, from coordinate 4,497,058 downwards.
CTCGAACATCAGGTCGATCGCGCGGCGGTCTTCGCCAATCGCATTGCTGATATTGCTGTAGGTATCCTCAATGCGGTATTCCACGTTTGCCGTGGGATGCTGCGCGGCTATTTGCGCCGCCACATCGGCAATGTGCTGCTTGCGGGCGGCAAAGCCGTCTTTGTCAAAATCACGGATATTGGCTTTCAGTACCGCTTCGTTCTGCCCGGCCTGGATGCCGTTAAACCAGATATAACCTTCGCGCCCCTCGGTGCATTCCGGGGTTTGCTGGCGATCGAAATGGCTGATGAAATCCGTTGCCATCAGCAGCGGATTGACCAGCACCCCTTTGGCGGACATCGGGTGAGCCGTGACGCCGGTAAAGCGAATTTCAGCCGACGCCGCGTTAAAGTTCTCGTAAACAATTTCCCCCAGCTCGCAGCAGTCGATGGTCCAGGCAAAATCGACGTCGAAGCGCTTCAAATCCAGCGCTTTCGCCCCGCACAGGCCAATCTCTTCATCGGGTACAAACGCCACCACAATATCGCCATGCTTATGTTCAGCGGTGAGGTTTTCCAGCACCGTCATGACCACGGTGACGGCCGCTTTATTATCTGCGCCTAATACGCTGGTTCCGTCGCTGAAAATAATCTCCTCATCAGGATAAGCCAGAATTTCCGGGTGCTCATTTACGCGCAGCCAAATATCTTTCTCTTTATTCAGGCAGAGATCATCCCCCGTAAACGTTAATATTTGTGGATGAATATCCGGGGATAAACCGACGTCGACGGTGTCGATATGGGTAATAAAACCAATCCGCGGCGCGCCGGGAACATTGCCTTTTTTCACGGCGGTTACGGTGGCGAACTCATCTATCACAATATCGTCTAACCCCAGCATTTCCAGCTCCTTCGCCAGCTCCCGCGCCATGTCGTGCTGGCCCGGGGTGGAGGGTAGCGTTTTGACTTTCGGGTCGCTCTGGCTGGGGATGGCGAGATAGCGGAAAAAGCGTTGGGTTAATTGTCTGGAGAGTTCTGAGCCCATAGTGTTTCCTTCTGTATTTATTTTTCATGTGTTTGCGCCATCACTTTAATGTTATTTATGAAATGGCAAAAGAAGTAATTAGCCGTCGAATTAAAAAGACAGGAATAAATGATGAAAAGCACATTCACAATGATAACGCTGGCGCTTGCTGCGCTGACGGTCAGTTCCACCGTCGCGGCAAAAACGCTGGTGTATTGCTCCGAAGGATCGCCGGAAAATTTCAATCCTCAGCTCTATACGTCGGGGACCAGCGTGGACGCCAGCGCCGTACCGGTTTATAACCGTCTGGTCGATTTCAAACCGGGCACTACCGAACTGGTGCCGAGCCTGGCGGAAAGCTGGGAGGTAAGCGAGGATGGCAAGGTCTACACCTTCCACCTGCGCAAAGGGGGGAAATTCCACAGTAATAAGCTGTTCACGCCGACGCGCGACTTCAACGCGGATGACGTGATTTTCTCGTTTATGCGCCAGAAGGATGTGAATCATCCTTACCATAACGTCTCCAACGGCAGTTATTCCAACTTCGAAAGTCTGGAGTTCGGCAGCCTGATTACCGCTATTAATAAAGTTGACGACCACACCGTGCGCTTCACCCTGGCGCACCCGGAAGCGCCGTTTGTCGCTGATCTGGCGTGGTACTTTGCCTCCATCCTGTCGGCGGAGTATTCCGATGCCATGCTGAAAGCGGGCACGCCAGAAAAGGTCGATATGCAGCCGATTGGCACCGGGCCGTTTAAGCTGGCGCAATACCAGAAGGATTCCCGCATCCTCTTTACCGCTTTCCCGGACTACTGGCAGGGAAAATCGAAGCTGGATCGTCTGGTCTTCACCATCACGCCGGACGCCTCGGTGCGTTTTGCCAAAGTCGAGAAGAATGAGTGCCAGGTGATGCCGTTCCCGAACCCGGCGGACCTGCCGCGTATGAAGGCTAACAAAGACATCAACCTGATGAGCAAGGCCGGTCTGAATACCGGTTTCCTGGCGTTTAACACGCAAAAGCCGCCGCTGGATAACGTAAAAGTGCGCCAGGCGCTGGCGATGGCGATTAACAAACCCGCCATCATTGAGGCGGTCTTCCACGGCACCGGCACGGCGGCGAAAAACCTGCTGCCGCCTGGCGTCTGGAGTGCCGACAGCGAGCTGAAAGACTACGATTACGATCCAGAAAAAGCGAAAGCGCTGCTAAAGGAGGCGGGATTTGCCAACGGCGTAAGCATCGATCTGTGGGCCATGCCCGTGCAGCGGCCGTATAACCCGAACGCGAAGCGTATGGCGGAGATGATCCAGGCGGACTGGGCGAAAGTGGGCGTGCAGACCAAAATCGTGACCTACGAATGGGGCGAATACCTGAAGCGCGTGAAGGGCGGGGAGCATCAGGCAGCACTGATGGGCTGGACAACGGCGACGGGCGATCCGGATAACTTCTTCGGCCCACTGTTTACCTGTACGTCCGCCAACGGCGGGTCGAACTCGGCCAAATGGTGCTATAAGCCGTTTGATAACCTGATTGCCGAAGCTAAATCGATAACCGATCGCGAAAAACGCGTGGCGCTGTACAAGCAGGCGCAGCAGATGATGCACGATCAAATGCCGGCGGTAATGATTGCCCACTCGACGATTTTTGAGCCAGTCCGTAAAGAGGTCACGGGCTATGAAATCGATCCCTTCGGCAAACACCTGTTCTGGCAAGTGGACCTGAAGGAGTAATATTTCACTGCCCGGTTTCGGTCGGGCAGTTTTTTCGCTATTTGTGCTGTCTTCGTCATTTTTTGCCACAACACATCGCCCGGTTTTTTGTTATAACTTCAAGTGCATACTTGCAGATAACATGGAATACCATCATGCGTACTCACACTTTTTTTAAAGTTGCAGTGCTTTCTGGTCTGTTGGCCCTTTCAGGCTGTGCGTCAAAAGTCGCAGCCCCCGATCAATATTCAGGCTTTTTAAAAGATTACTCCGGCTTGCAGGAGATGAAATCTGCAACCGGGAAGCCAACCCTGCGTTGGGTTGACCCTTCTTATAATGAGGCGAATTACGACAGCATTATCTGGACCCCGATAACCTATTATCCGACGCCAAAACCGACCACTCAGCTTGGGCAAAAAACGCTTGATGAGCTGTTGAATTATACCAATACCAAACTGAAAACCGCGATTGGCCAGCGTAAGCCGATTGTGACGACGCCGGGCAAACATAGCCTGATCTTCCGCGGCGCCATCACGGGTGTGAGCTCAGACAAAGAAGGTTTGCAGTTCTATGAAGTGGTGCCTGTGGCGCTGCTGGTGGCGGGTACGCAGATGGCAACGGGCCATCGCACCATGGATACCCACCTGTTCTTCGAAGGTGAGTTGATCGACGCGGCCACGAACAAACCGGTGATTAAGGTTGTTCGTAAAGGTGAAGGGAAAGAGCTGGCGAACGAGAATACGCCAATGGGCTTCGGCACCCTGAAGCAGGTTGTGGATGACATGGCGACGGATGCCACCATGTTTGATGTCCATCAGACAACAAAATAATAAAAACGGCCTGCATTTTCGCAGGCCGTTTTTTTTATGCCGTCCGCAGGCGGCGGAACCAGGTTTCCGGCTTCGTAAACATCACCATATTCCCCCCCAGAATCAACAGCAGGCCGACGATCCCATTGAGATGCCACACGTAACCTTCGTACACCGTTGAAATCGACAGCGCCACCAGCGGGAACAGCAGGGTGCTGTACGCGGCTTTACCGGGACCAATGCGGCCTACCAGCGTAAAGTAGGCGCCGAAGGCAATCACCGAGCCAAACAGCGCAAGATAGAGCAGCGCCCCCATATAGCTCACCGTCCATTCCGGCATAAAGTTGTCGCCCCTGAAGAGCGCGATAAAGCCCATCACGACGGTGCCGTACAGCATCGCCCAGGCGTTGGTGGTCATGGTTTCCAGCCCGTTTCGCTGATGACGCATGCTGATCATATTCCCCAGCGAGAAGCCGTAGGTGCCGAGGGCGGAAAGCCCGATGCCCGTGAGCAACGACGCGCTCCAGCCGCTGGCGAGCAGGTCGTTCCAGAACAGGGTAATGATCCCGATAAGCCCCAGCGCTGCCGCCGTCCAGAAGCGGGCGGGTGGACGCTGGCCGAAGAAGATAAAGCTGTTGATGGCGTTATACAGCACGGCCATCGAGAAAATCACCGACTCAAGGCCGGTATTGATATGGGCGGCGGCGGTGTAAAAGCACCAGAAGTTGAAACAGAAAACGCAGCACCCCTGAAGCATGCAGTAGAGATGATCCCGCAGCGCCAGCCTGCGCAGGCGGCGAAGGGCGACCAGGACGATCATCATCGTGGCGCTGGCCACGGCGAAGCGCCAGAAAATGGAGACCGGCGCTGCAACCGGCCCCTGTTGCAAAAAAATGGCGATCCAGGTCGTGCCCCAGATCAAAACGACCAGCCCATAGAGTAATACGTTCATGGTTTCTCTCTTCTCATACCGCGAAAAACAACAGTGTGGCGAAAGAAGGAGCCCCCGGCTTTCATCGCCTTGCGCCGGACTTGCAAATTCTTGCGCTTTTTTCTCGCGCGATGGCTGGTAACAGGCTGCAACACTTCTTAGACTGACAGTCTGATTAATCACCTGTTTACGGCCATGTCTCTCGTTTACGACACCTTTGAAACGTTACGCCAACAAAATGCAGTGCTGCGGGAAACCGTCGCGCTCAATACTGGCATTCAACTGGCGGCGTGGTACAACAAGCACGACACGATCACCGTGAAAAGCAACCATCACACCCTTAGCCTGTACGTGGCGGATGGCTATGAAAGCTATCAAAAAACGCCGGGTGGCTGGAAAAATGGCGGCGGGCCGGACCGTTTTTGTCTGATGCCGGAAGAGAGCGAATCTACGTGGGATATTCGCGACGACCTGTCGTTCGTGCACCTCTACTGCACCGATGAACACCTGCGGGACGTGGGGGAGAAAATCTGGGATAAACGACCGCTATCGCTGACGCTGGAGGAAAAAATCTTCGGCAGCGATCCTAAAATCACCGCCCTTTATCGCCAGTTTTTGCTCGGCTGCGACTGGCAGCAAAACGCCAATCAGCTCACCCTGAGCACCGCGTCGACCTTATTGCTGACGCATTTAGTCCAGCACTATTCCAGCGTACAGTGGAAGCTGCCGGTGGTGACCGGCGGGTTATCGCCGTTTGTGCTGCGCAACGTGCTGGCCTTTATCGAGGAAAACCTGGCGCAACCCTTAACGCTGGCGGAACTGGCGGGCCAGGCCGCACTCAGTGAGTATCACTTTGCGCGGATGTTCCGCCAGTCGATGGGGCTGGCGCCGCATCAGTATGTCATGCAGCGACGCATGGAGAAGGCCAAAGCGCTGGTGCAGCACACGACCACGCCGCTCACCGACATCGCGCTGGCCTGCGGATTTAACTCCGCCAGCCATTTCAGTAACCGTTTTCGCAGCATGACCGGCATCACGCCGTCACAGCTACGCGCGGCGAAGGCGTGAGAAGACGGCGTAACAGATCCCTCCCAGCACCAGCCCCCAGAAGGCGGAGCCAATTCCCAGGAGCGTGACGCCGCTGGCGGTCATCAGGAAGGTAACGATCGCCGCGTCGCGCTCTGCTTCATGGTTCAGTGCCTGATACAAGCTGCCGCTGATAGTGCCGAGCAGGGCCAGCCCGGCCAGCGTCTGGATGCCGCTCAGCGGCAGGGCGGCCATCAGCCCGGAAATCGACCCGCCGAACACCCCCGCCAGTAGATAAAACCCGCCTGCCGCCGCCGCGGCCAGCCAGCGTTTACTGGCATCCGGATGGGCGTCCGGGCTCTGGCAGATGGCGGCAGTGATGGCGGCGATGCATATAGAATAGACGCCGAAGGGGGACAACAGCAGCGCCAGCCCGCCGGTGGCAACGATCAGCGGTGAGACCGCCAGCGGATAGCCCGATGCCTGCATGGTGGCGAAGCCGGGCGCATTCTGCGACGCCATGGTCACCAGGAAAAACGGTAAGCCGATGCTGAGCAGGCTGGTGATGGTGAACACAGGGGCAATGAATTCCGGCATGATGACCGATAACGTCATCCTGTCCGTGACAACGTCACCTCCGGCCCAGGCCACGAACACGCCCACCAGCAGCGTGGCGACAATGGCGTACCGGGGCGCGACGGCTTTGGCCACCAGCCAGGCGGCCAGCATACTGCCGCAAAGAAAAATGTGTCCCTCAAGATTGCTAAATGCCTTCAGGCCAAACTGTAACAGCACGCCCGCCAGCATAGCGGCGGCAAGCGAGTGCGGGATCAGTTTCATCAACCGGGCAAACAGGCCGGTGACGCCGCACAGCAGAATCAGCGCATTCGCGAATATAAATACCCCGATGGTTTCCGCCAGCGTCACGCCTTGCAGGCTGGTGGCGAGCAGCGCCGCGCCGGGCGTCGACCAGGCGGTCAGCACCGGGGCTTTATACCACCACGACAATGCCAGCGTGCTGATCCCCATCCCGAGCCCCAGCGCGGTCATCCATCCGGCGATTTGCTGTGTACTGGCGCCAGCCGCCGCAGCCGCCTGCCAGATAATGGCGGCAGAGCTGGCATAGCCCACCAGCACGGCAACAAAACCGGCCAGCACGGCAGGAAAGAGAGAGGCAGTCGATCGCATGGAAACTCCGTTGTGCGTTATAACGTCCGGGATAAGGTATCACTGTGCGCTATAGCGTACAAGTGGTATGCTTTGCCGCAACGGGAGGAACTATGGATATCACTCAACACCTGGCAACCACACTGAAAGCGCTGCGTCAGGCGCGGGGCTGGAGCCTGTCGAAACTGGCGGAAGAGACGGGCGTGTCGAAAGCGATGCTTGGGCAAATCGAACGCAATGAGTCCAGCCCGACGGTCTCTACCTTGTGGAAAATCGCCACCGGGCTGAACGTACCTTTTTCGGCGTTTATCACTCCAGAAAGCGAACCGCAGGCGGTGTTCGATCCGCAGCAGCAGGCGATGGTGGTGAAACCGCTTTTCCCCTGGGATGAACAGCTTAAGTTCGACCATTTCTCCATCACCCTGTCGCCCGGCGCGCTGAGTGAGTCCACGCCGCACGAAGCCGGGGTGATCGAGCACGTGGTGGTGATAAGCGGTGAGCTGGACATGCAGATCGACGGTGTCTGGCGCACGCTATACGCTGATTCCGGCGTGCGTTTTGCCGGCGATAAACCGCACGCGTACCGCAACAGCAGCGCCCGGACGGTGCATTTTCACTCTCTGATCCATTATCCCCGCTAAAGCGACGCAAAACGGTTTCACTGGCACAGACTTCTGACTACAATAGCCGCCATTTTGACCATAACGGATAACGACGAAGTATGCGCCTGCACTCCCATCATCTTGAACTGCTAAGCCCGGCCCGCGACGCCGCCATTGCCCGTGAAGCCATTCTTCACGGAGCAGATGCCGTTTACATTGGCGGCCCTGGCTTCGGTGCCCGTCATAACGCCAGCAACAGCCTGCGCGACATTGCCGAGCTGGTCCCGTTCGCCCACCGTTTCGGGGCGAAGGTGTTCGTGACCCTGAACACCATTCTTCATGATGATGAGCTTGAGCCCGCGCAGCGTCTGATTGCCGATCTCTACCAGACCGGCGTTGACGCCCTGATCGTTCAGGATATGGGCGTTCTGGAACTGGATATCCCGCCGATTGAGCTGCACGCCAGCACCCAGTGCGATATCCGCACCGTTGAGAAGGCGAAGTTTCTTTCGGACGTCGGGTTTACGCAAATTGTTCTGGCGCGCGAGCTGAACCTGAACCAAATCCGCGATATCCACCAGGCGACCGACGCGACCATTGAATTCTTTATCCACGGTGCGCTGTGTGTAGCCTATTCCGGGCAGTGTAATATCTCTCACGCCCAGACGGGGCGCAGCGCTAACCGGGGCGACTGCTCTCAGGCCTGCCGTCTGCCGTATACCCTGAAAGACGATCAGGGCCGCGTGGTGGCATTCGAAAAGCACCTGCTGTCGATGAAAGATAACGATCAGACGGCCAACCTCGGCGCGCTGATTGATGCCGGTGTACGCTCCTTCAAAATTGAAGGGCGCTACAAGGACATGAGCTACGTGAAAAATATCACCGCTCATTATCGTCAGATGCTGGATGCCATCATCGACGATCGCGGTGACCTGGCGCGCGCCTCCGCCGGTCGTACAGAGCATTTCTTTATTCCGTCGACGGACAAGACCTTCCACCGTGGCAGCACGGACTATTTCGTGAATGCCCGTAAAGGGGATATTGGCGCGTTCGATTCACCGAAGTTTATCGGCCTGCCGGTGGGTGAAGTGCTGAAAGTGGCGAAAGATCATATTGACGTTCAGGTTACAGAGCCGCTGGCGAATGGCGATGGTCTCAACGTGATGATCAAACGTGAAGTGGTGGGTTTCCGTGCCAATACGGTGGAGAAAACCGGCGAAAATCGCTATCGCGTCTGGCCGAACGAAATGCCTGCCGATCTCTACAAAGCCCGTCCTAATGCGGCGCTTAACCGTAACCTGGATCACAACTGGCAGCAGGCCTTGCTCAAGACCTCCAGCGAGCGCCGCATTGCGGTGGATATCGCGCTGGGGGGCTGGGAAGAGCAGCTGATCCTGACCATGACCTGCGAAGACGGTATCAGCGTGACGCATACGCTCGACGGCCTGTTCGAGGTGGCGAACAATGCGGAGAAAGCGCTTAGCAACCTTAAAGATGGCGTGGCGAAGCTGGGGCAGACCATTTATTACGCGCGCAATATTGAGGTGAATCTGCCGGACGCGCTGTTCGTGCCGAACAGCCTGCTGAACCAGTTCCGCCGTGAAACAGCCGAGATGCTGGATGAAGCACGCCTGGCAAACTATCCGCGCGGCAGCCGTAAGGCCGAAGCGGTGCCTGCGCCGGTCTACCCGGACACGCATCTCTCGTTCCTCGCGAACGTTTACAACCACAAAGCGCGTGCGTTTTATCATCGTCACGGCGTGCAGCTGATTGACGCCGCGTATGAAGCGCATGAAGAGAAGGGCGATGTGCCGGTGATGATCACCAAACACTGCCTGCGGTTTGCCTTTAACCTTTGTCCGAAACAGGCGAAAGGCAATATTAAAAGCTGGAAAGCGACGCCGATGCAGCTGGTGAATGGCGATGAAGTGCTGACGCTGAAGTTTGACTGCCGTCCGTGTGAAATGCACGTTATCGGCAAGATGAAGAATCACATCTTCAAAATGCCGCCTCCGGGAAGCATTGTGGCCTCCGTCAGCCCTGACGATTTGATGAAGACCCTGCCGAAGCGTAAAGGCAGCTAACCCGCAGAGTGGGTATCCGGTTTGCGCGATTTCTGCCAGGCATGGTGCTCGCGCAACCCCTCCGCAGACTCCTCAGCCGCGCTGCGTAACTCGTCGCTGTCAGCTTCATGACGAAGCTGATGGTCGGCGTTTTTCACATACACAAATTCATGCCCTTTGTGCTCCGCCATAATCTGCCCTGAGAACAGGGCGCTAATCACCAGCAGTAGCGAAAATTCTTTTCTGAACATCCTTTATCCCCTGAAAATACGCTACGGTCATCGTAGGGATAATTTCATAGAGTAATTATTCGACTCTTTAAATTTGAGAAAATAGACTGTCAAAAATTGTGGTCGCATTAAGATGCGCTTAAGACTATTCTTAAAAGCAATATCGCCGTTGTAAACTCCCATTTCTGGTATGCAAAGAGAAGCTAGATTTATTGGGAAATCATTTACAATAAGATTTTTCTGGCTAAGGATTGGATCGAATAAATGAAAAAAATAATCGTGCTATCACTTCTGGGCGTAGTGGTTGCGGTGGGTGCTGCGGCCAGCATCTATTCAAATGAAGAACCTGAATATATTCAGTCAGCAAAAAGCCGTGTCGGATCGTATTTAACCAGCGATTACGGACGTGTCGAATGTAATAGCACCCAGGTAAGTGAAGATCGCTGGGAGCTGGGCTGTACCAATAAGGCGAGGGGCAAAACCTTCCAGTTCGCCGTTTACCCATCCGAGCAGGCGCCGTATGGGGTCTCTCGTGCGTTTTATCTCGAAGCGATTAATGATGATGCCCGCCAGAGTGCAGAGCAGGGACTGATGCGTTATCTGCAAATTAATACCAAAGCGGGTTAATCGATTCGTTTATGCTTCGTTGAGGCTCACAGTGGTAGATTGCAGGTGATCCACATCCCGGTATGGAATACCGGAGCGTAGATACCAAAATACAAATCTATCCATGCAAGCATTTACCGCCAGATTATGGCGGTTTTTTTTTGCCCGTTTATCGTACCGGCTGTAAAAATTGTTTGCGATATTGCGCGGGCGAAAGCGCAAATTGCTGCCGGAAATGGTGGCGCAGTGTGGCGCTTTGTCCAAATCCGGTTTGTTCCGCAATATTGTCGATGCTGAGCCGACTGTTTTCGAGATAATCTTTTGCCCGCTGCAATCGCGCAGTCAATAACCAGCGCGCGGGCGTTGTTCCGGTCGCGTCCTGGAAACGGCGCAGAAAGGTGCGCTGACTCATACCCACCCGCAGGGCCAGCGATTCGACGGTATGGGAAACGGCCAGATGCTGGTGAAGATAATCAAACAGCTGGCCCAGGCGCTGGCTCTCCCGCAACTGAGCCACCGGTCGGCTAAGCTGCTGGGTTTGCGAGCCGTCCCGATGGGGCGGGATCACCAGCCGACGCGCCACGCGGTTTGCTGCCTCCATCCCGTAATTCCGGCGCACCACATGCAGACACAGATCAATCCCTGCGGCGCTTCCGGCGGAAGTGAGAATATCGCCTTCGTCCTGGTAGAGCACATCGTCGACCACGGTGATGGCGGGATAGCGCGTTTTCAGAGCTTGCGTGTAGCGCCAGTGGGTGGTTGCCTTCCGCCCGTCAAGCAGGCCTGAGGCTGCCAGAACGAAAACGCCAGAGCAGATTGAGAGTAGCTGACAACCCCGGGCATACGCCGCACGGAGCGCCTGACAGAGCGCGTCGGGTACGGGTTCGTCCAGCCCTCGCCAGCCGGGTACGACAACCAGATCCGCCGTTTCCAGCAGACCCAGATCGCCATCGGCCAGAATACGGATCCCGCCCGTTGCCCGGAGTTCGCCGTCATCCACGCTCGCCACGGCGAACTGATACCAGTCATCGCCCATCTCCGGGCGCGGCAAGCCAAAGATTTCTACCGCCACGCCAAACTCAAAGGTACATAAACCGTCATATGCCAGCACGACCGCGCGCGGCGAGGGATGTCTTAAGTTTGTCATCTTTTTGCTGTTATCTGGCATAGGCGGACGCATTCATGGGCTGAATTAAGGGATAGAGTAGTGTTAACACAAACACCACAAATGAGGAAGATTCATGAGCTATGTTACTGAATTTCCGGCTGCTGAACCGCAGGAAGCCGTGGGGCATTTCCTGCGTCGTCTGAGCGTCGAGACGGACTGCGCCGATGTCCATCACGCGGTATCCAACGGAGAGCAGGACTTTGTTCTGCTGCACGTTGTCGGAAAGCCTGAACATTTTGCCCGGCGGCATCTGCCCGGCGCGCTGCATTTACCCTGGAGCCAGATCACCGCCGAGCGGATGAAAGCGTGGCCAGAGGGCACGCTGTTTGTCGTCTATTGTGCAGGCCCGCACTGCAACGGGGCGGACAGGGCGGCGCTGAAGCTGGCGCGACTGGGTTTGCCGGTCAAGATTATGCTCGGGGGCATGACCGGCTGGGAAGATGAGCGGTTCGCGTTTGCGGGATCTTCATCACCCGCTCTGTGAACATGAATTTATTTCAACACAGATGAAATTTTCTCGTTTGTCGGCGGCGAGTCGGTATGACATCTTTTCAGGACGTTTAGACATCCAGAAGTCTAAAGGTTCAAGAGATGAATTATCACTGTGGGCAATTAACGCCGACAGACAGAGGAGATTTCCATGCAGCGACACCACGCCCCGTACCGCGCCGATGTAGTCGGCAGTTTTTTACGCCCGGATTCCATTAAACAGGCCCGTCTGCAATTCGCCAGCGGTGAGATCGATGCCGGTCAGCTTCGCGCGGTTGAGGACGAGGCCATTCGCCATGTTGTCGAGCAGCAGTGCGCCTGCGGTCTGCATGTGGTAACGGACGGTGAATTCCGCCGCGCCTGGTGGCACTTTGACTTTTTTGACGGGCTACAGGGCGTGGAACGTTATGATTCGCAGCAGGGCATTCAGTTCAACGGGGTGCAGACCAAAGCGCATGGCGTGCGCGTAACGGGCAAACTGGGCTTCGGCGATCATCCTATGCTGGAAGATTTCCGCTACCTCAAAAGCATCAGCGGTAACGCACAGCCGAAGATGACCATTCCGAGCCCGAGCGTGCTGCACTTCCGCGGTGGCCGCAAGGATATTGATGCCACGGTCTACCCGGATCAGAAAGATTACTTTGACGATCTGGCGACCACCTGGCGCGATGCCATTCGGGCCTTTTACGATGCAGGCTGCCGCTATCTGCAACTGGATGATACCGTCTGGGCCTACCTTTGTTCAGAAGACCAGCGCCGCCAGATCCGCGAGCGCGGTGACGATGCAGACGAACTTGCCCGAACCTATGCCCGGGTGCTGAATAAGGCGCTTGAGGGCAAACCGGACGATCTGACCATCGGGCTACACGTCTGCCGCGGTAATTTCCGCTCAACCTGGATTTCTGAAGGCGGCTATGAGCCGGTGGCGGAGGTGCTGTTCGGTACGGTGAACGTCGATGCGTTCTTCCTGGAGTACGACAACGACCGTAGCGGCGACTTCGCGCCACTGCGTTTTGTGCGACCGGGTAAACAGCAGGTGGTTCTGGGGCTGATCACCACCAAGCACGGTGAGCTGGAGAACCCGGAAGGGGTGAAAGCGCGTCTGGAAGAGGCCGCGCGCTACGTGGCGAAAGAGCAGATTTGCCTCAGCCCACAGTGCGGATTTGCCTCCACGGAAGAGGGTAACAGCCTGAGCGAAGCCCAGCAGTGGGATAAAGTTCGCCTGGTGACGCAAATCGCCAGCGACGTCTGGTAACATCGTTCACAGCGCTGCATTATTACAGTGCAGCGCTGTACCATTCTGAGTCGTTTCCCGTAGATCCTCTCTTCGAACCCGTTTAAATCCTGCCTCTGCAACCTGGCACCCTTTTTGCTCTCCTGAAACTGACGTTACTTTTTTCTGCGTCCGGGCGGTAACGGACGTCTTCGCACAGCTTTCTTTTTCAGGAGTGAAAATATGCACCGTCGTACCTTTATAAAAGCGTTCGCCTTGTCCGCCTCCGTGGTCGCCATGGGAGTCAGTTTTGGCGTCCAGGCCGCAGAGACCATTAAAGTCGGGATCATGCACTCACTCTCCGGCACGATGGCCATTTCAGAAACGCCCCTGAAAGATGTCGCCCTGATGACCATCGACGAAATCAACGCCAAAGGCGGCGTGCTCGGGAAAAAGCTGGAGCCGGTGGTGGTTGACCCGGCATCCAACTGGCCGCTGTTTGCTGAAAAAGCGCGCCAGCTTCTGAGCCAGGATAAGGTCGCCGTGGTGTTTGGCTGCTGGACCTCCGTATCGCGTAAATCAGTTCTGCCGGTTTTTGAAGAGCTGAACGGTTTGCTGTTCTATCCGGTGCAGTACGAAGGTGAAGAGATGTCACCTAACGTCTTCTATACCGGCGCGGCGCCTAACCAGCAGGCGATCCCGGCGGTGGAGTACCTGATGAGCGAGGACGGCGGCAGCGCGAAACGCTTCTTCCTGCTGGGAACGGACTACGTTTACCCGCGCACCACGAACAAGATCCTGCGCGCCTTCCTGCACTCGAAAGGCGTGGAAGATAAAGATATTGAAGAGGTCTACACCCCGTTTGGTCATAGCGATTACCAGACCATCGTCGCCAGTATCAAGAAATTCTCTGCGGGCGGTAAAACGGCGGTGGTCTCCACCATCAACGGTGATTCCAACGTGCCTTTCTATAAAGAGCTGGCGAACCAGGGGCTGAAAGCCACGGACGTGCCGGTGGTGGCGTTCTCGGTGGGCGAGGAAGAACTGCGCGGCATTGATACCAAACCGCTGGTGGGTAACCTGGCGGCGTGGAACTACTTTGAATCCGTCGATAACCCGACCAACCAGACCTTTGTCGCGGCCTACAAAGCTTACGCGAAAGCCCATAAGCTGCCGAATGCCGATACCGTCGTCACCAACGATCCGATGGAAGCGACCTACGTCGGCCTGCATATGTGGGCGCAGGCGGTTGAAGAAGCGGGGACAACCGACGTGGACAAAGTGCGCGCGGCAATGGCGGGTCAGTCGTTCAACGCGCCGTCCGGCTTTACGCTGACCATGGATGCCACCAACCACCACCTGCATAAGCCCGTCATGATTGGTGAAATCGAAGGCAACGGCCAGTTCAACGTCGTCTGGCAGACCGAACAACCGGTACGCGCTCAGCCGTGGAGCCCGTTTATCGCCGGGAATGACAAAAAGCCTGACCAGCCGATGAAAACCGCCAGCAACTAAGCCACCACCAGGGAGAGACGTCATGAACGCCATACGCATGATGATTGCGATTGTGTGGCTTACCGGACTGCTGCCAGGGATGGCGCAGGCATCGGATGCCGATGATTTCGTTGCCGCTAGCCGTAGCCAGCAGACCGCCATGCTGACCCGCTGGGCAGCCACGCCGGAACCTGCACGTTTGCCGCTGCTTAAGGCGCTGCAACAGGAGAACCTCTACACCGACAGCCAGAAGAAGGCTTTTACCCGCATCGACGGTGAAATGGTTGCCCTGGGCGCGGCAAAACGCGCCGAAGGAACGACCAAAGCCGTGCGGCTGACCAACCGGCTGCGCGTGTTAACCGTCACGGCGCTGGCGACGCATCAGCTTGTCAGTGACAGTGTCACCGAAAGACGTCATGCTGCACGGCAGCTTCAGCGTGACGCCCAGCCGGATATGCTCGGGTTTCTGCAACAGCGGGCTAATCGCGAAACGGACGACGTCACCCGGCAGTCGCTGAGGCTGGCGCTGGCAAATCTTCAGCTGGCGAGTCCGCAGGCGGAAACGCGCCTTAACGCGGTTGAACTGTTGGGACAGTCTGACGATCCGGACGTGCAGGCCACGCTGACGCCATTCACCCGGGCGCAAACCGAGCCGGACGCACGAGTACGTGCCGCCGCCGCTGAGAGCCTGGACCGTATTCAGCACCGGCTGATGTGGGGCGAACTGCTGGGGCAGGCCTTCATGGGTCTGTCGTTGGGGTCGGTACTCTTGCTGGCCGCGCTCGGGCTGGCTATCACCTATGGTCTGCTGGGGGTGATTAACATGGCCCACGGCGAAATGCTGATGCTCGGGGCGTATGCCACCTGGATGGTGCAGCAGGTGATGGCGCAGTGGATGCCTCAGTGGCTGGCGCTTTATCCGGTGGTGGCGCTGCCGGTGGCGTTTTGCCTGACGGCAGGTATCGGGATGGTGCTGGAGCGCACGGTGATCCGCCATCTGTATGGCCGCCCGCTGGAAACCCTGCTCGCCACCTGGGGGATCAGCCTGATGCTTATCCAGCTGGTGCGCATGACCTTTGGCGCTCAGAACCTTGAGGTTGCAAACCCGGCCTGGCTGTCCGGCGGGGTGCAGGTTTTCGCCAACCTGACGCTACCGTGGAACCGCATTGTGGTGCTCGGGTTTGTGCTGCTGGTGCTGTTCTTCACCTGGCTCATTCTGAATAAAACGCGTCTGGGGCTGAACGTGCGGGCGGTGACGCAAAACCGCAGCATGGCGGCCTGCTGCGGCGTCCCCACCGGACGGGTAGATATGCTGGCGTTTGGCCTCGGGTCCGGCATTGCCGGGCTGGGGGGTGTGGCGTTGTCCCAACTGGGGAACGTGGGACCGGAGCTGGGCCAGGGCTACATCATTGATTCGTTCCTGGTGGTGGTGCTCGGCGGCGTCGGCCAGCTGGCCGGTAGCGTCGCGGCGGCCTTTGGTCTGGGGATCTTCAATAAAATTCTTGAACCGCAGATGGGCGCCGTGCTGGGCAAAATCCTGATTCTGGTGGCGATCATTCTGTTTATCCAGAAACGTCCGCAGGGGTTATTCGCACTCAAAGGGAGGGTGACAGACTGATGAGCCAGCCATTGACCTTAACACTGGCGCGCAGGGCACCGCGCACCACGCAAATCTTCGGCAGTCTGCTGGTTGCGGCGCTGCTGGTGCTGCCTTTTCTCGCGCTGTTGCCCGCCACCCATCCGCTGGCCGTTTCCACGTGGATGTTGACGCTCATCGGCAAGATCCTCTGCTACGCGGTGGTCGCCGTGGCCCTCGATCTGGTCTGGGGCTATGCCGGTATGCTCTCGCTGGGGCACGGCATATTCTTCGCCCTGGGCGGCTATGCGATGGGCATGTACCTGATGCGCCAGGCGGCCGGAGATGGGCTGCCCGCGTTTATGTCGTTTCTCTCGTGGAGCGAACTGCCCTGGTTCTGGTGGGGAACGCAGCATTTCGCCTGGGCTCTGGTGTTAATTGTGACGATACCCGGCCTGCTGGCGCTGGTCTTCGGCTGGTTTGCTTTCCGCTCGAAGATCAAAGGGGTCTATTTCTCCATCATGACTCAGGCGCTGACCTACGCGGGCATGCTGCTGTTCTTTCGCAACGAAACGGGCTTTGGCGGCAATAACGGCTTTACCGGCTTTACCACGCTGCTCGGGTTTTCCGTCACGGCGACCACCACGCGGATCGCGCTGTTTCTCGCGACGGTCATGCTGCTGCTTCTGGCCCTGGGCACAGGCTATGCGCTGGCGAAGAGTAAATTTGGCCGCATTTTAACGGCGGTGCGCGATGCGGAAAACCGTCTCACGTTCTGCGGCTACGATCCGCGCGGTTTCAAGCTGCTGGTCTGGACGCTTTCCGCCGTGCTGTGTGGCCTGGCGGGAGCGCTGTACGTTCCGCAGGTGGGCATTATCAACCCGGGTGAAATGTCGCCGACCAACTCGATTGAAGCGGCCATCTGGGTAGCGCTGGGTGGACGCGGCACTCTGGTGGGCCCGGTGATTGGCGCGGCGCTGGTCAACGGTGCGAAGAGCTTTTTCACCGTGGCGATGCCGGAGTACTGGCAGCTGTTTCTGGGGCTGATTTTCATCGCCGTGACGCTGTTTTTACCGCGCGGCGTGTTCGGTCTGTTTCGTAAGGGAGAGAATTAATGCAGCCCTCTGAAGGACTCTTTACCCGCCAGCTACCGGGCGACCGTTACCGCGAGCAGACCGATCCGGTGTTGCAGCTTGAGGCCATTAACGTCAGTTTCGACGGTTTTCAGGCGTTGACCGATCTCTCGCTGAACATCGGCGTCGGAGAATTGCGCTGCATCATTGGCCCTAACGGCGCCGGTAAAACCACGCTGATGGACGTGATCACCGGCAAAACCCGGCCAAAAAGCGGGAAAGCTATTTACGACCAATCCATCGATCTGACAGCCCTGGAACCGGCGGCCATCGCCCGTCAGGGTATTGGCCGTAAGTTCCAGAAGCCGACCGTGTTTGAAGCGCTGACCGTAGGGGAAAACCTCGAAATCGCCATGAAAGCCGACAGGTCCGTCTGGGCGAGCCTGCGGGCCACGCTCAGCGGCGAGCAGCGCGACCGCATTGATGAGATGCTGGTTTTGCTGCGGCTTGGCAGCGAGCGCGATCGCCGTGCCGGACTGCTTTCCCACGGACAGAAGCAGTTTCTGGAGATCGGCATGCTGCTGGTGCAGGACCCGCACCTGTTACTGCTGGACGAACCCGCCGCCGGTATGACCGACGCAGAGACGGAATACACTGCCGAGCTGTTCCGCACCCTGGCAGGCAAGCATTCGCTGATGGTGGTTGAGCACGATATGGGTTTCGTTGAGACCATCGCCGACCACGTCACGGTGCTGCATCAGGGGCGCGTGCTGGCGGAAGGTTCGCTTCGCGAGGTACAGGCCAATGAACAGGTGATTGACGTCTATCTGGGACGTTAAGGAGTGGTGATGTTACAGGTTAGCGAACTGAATCAGTACTACGGCGGAAGTCATATTCTGCGCGGGGTGAGCTTTGAGGCGGTCGTCGGGGAAGTGACCTGCCTGCTGGGGCGCAATGGGGTGGGCAAAACCACGCTGCTGAGGTGCCTGATGGGGCTGATCCCGGTGAAAGCCGGGGAGGTGGTCTGGCAGGGAAAGAGCATCACTCACAGTAAACCGCACCAGCGGGTGCAGTCCGGCGTGGCGTATGTTCCGCAGGGGCGGGAGATTTTTCCGCGTCTGACCGTAGAAGAAAACCTGCTGATGGGGCTGTCGCGCTTCTCTGCGGGAAACGCAAGGAGCGTGCCGGAGGAGATTTGGCAGCTTTTCCCGGTGCTGAAGGAGATGAAGCACCGACGCGGAGGCGATCTTTCCGGTGGTCAGCAGCAGCAGCTGGCGATTGGCCGCGCGCTGGCGAGCCGTCCACGGTTACTGATTCTGGATGAACCCACGGAAGGTATTCAGCCGTCGGTGATTAAAGAGATTGGGCAGGTGATCCGCAGCCTGGCGAACCGGGGGGATATGGCCATCCTGCTGGTGGAGCAGTTTTATGATTTTGCGGCAGAGCTGGCCGACAGCTATCTGGTGATGTCGCGCGGCAGCATCGTCCAGCAGGGGCGCGGGGAGAACATGGAGCAGGAGGGCGTTCGCGGGCTGGTTGCGATCTGAAATGTTATAATATAACATCCTTGTTCTTATAAAACGGAATGAGGATTTTGCTGTGGCTGCACAACTTGCAAAAATTGCGCTGACTCTGGGAACGCTGCTGGTAAGCGGCTCGCTTTTTGCCCATTCGCACGGTCATCAGATGACGGAGGCGGAACAGAAGGCGGCAAACGGCGTCTTTGAGGATAAAGACGTCAGGGACAGGAAGCTGTCTGACTGGGACGGGACCTGGCAGTCCGTTTATCCGTTCCTGCTTGATGGCTCGCTGGACCCGGTTTTCGAAAAGAAAGCGCAGAAGGGGGAAAAATCCGCTGCCGAGGTGAAGGCCTACTACCGCAAGGGGTACGCGACGGACGTGGACGCCATCGGCATTGAAAACAATGTGATGGAATTCCACCGGGGCAAAACGGTGAGCAGCTGCCGCTACGATTACAGCGGCTACAAAATTCTGACCTATGCGTCGGGGAAAAAAGGCGTGCGCTACCTGTTTGAGTGCAAGGATAACGCGAGCCAGGCGCCTAAGTTTGTGCAGTTCAGCGACCATATCATCGGGCCGAAAGCCTCTTCTCACTTCCATCTCTTTATGGGCAACACCTCCCACGAGGCGCTGCTGAAAGAGATGGATAACTGGCCGACCTACTACCCGAATGAGATGTACAAAGAGCAGGTGGTGGAGGAGATGTTGCACCACTAAGCTGTGGGTTTTGCCGGGTGACGGCTTCGCCTTACCCGGCTTACGATTAGGGTTTTGTCGGTCGGGTAAGCGCAGCGCCACCCGACACGCTCTCTTCACTTTTCACGCGCATCCCGCGCAATATCATCAGCCACGCCGCAATGATGGCGGCCATCATAATGATGAATAATGACCAGTGCGGCAGATGAGTCAGGATGAGCCCGGTGATCATCGGGTTCGCCGCCGCGCCGAGCCAGCCCAGCGCCTGGGCGGAGAAGTAGCTCGCCTTCATGCCCGGCGGGGCGATATTGTCGATCAGCATGTATTCACCCGGTGCATAAATAATTTCACCCAGGGTGAAAATCGCCGCCGCGATCCCCCAGTAAATCAGGTTCTCGCCGGAAAGCATAAACCCGCCCAGCCCGAGGATGAAAAAAAGCGTCGCGGCGGTCATTAGCGGACGGATATTGCTGGCGGTGATCTTACGTCCAAGCGCGTATTGCAGGGTGACAACCACCGCCGCGTTGACGGGCAGCACAACGGCTACCACCTTTTCTGCGAAATCGCTGTCCGCATGTGCGGCGAGGACATACTGGGAAATGCAGGTGGCGAACGATCCACCCACATACGACGCCAGCAGGCCGGAGAGCGTGTACCAGAACAGCGCCCGGTCTTTCAGCAGCACCGAGGGCTGCCACGGCATTTTCTCCTCAGGGCTGTCTGAGGCTATGCTTTTCTGCACTAAGAAATGGATAAACCCGAGCGGCAGTGCGGCGCAGAAGGCCGCCAGCCAGAACGGCAGTTGCAGGCTGTACATCACCAGCAGGGTGCCGATCGGCGGTCCGATCGTCCAGCCGATGTTCAGGAAGCTGTAGTTGAGTGAGAAAACGCGCGCCTTTTCGCTGGAGGTCAGCACGTCGGCAAACCATGCTTTCAGCACCGTTGAGAAGACGGAATAGGCGCAGTTAATCAGGGCAAAGAACAGCACCACCAGCGTCACGTTATTCACCAGCGGAATCGCCACAAACCCGGCAATAAAGGCCACGATGGCGATCAGCATATAGCGTTTTTTGTCGAACTTATCCGCCAGGATGCCAAACCCCAGGCTAAACACCACGCCAATGGTCAACGCCACGGTCAGGGCATAGCCAATATTCTCCACGCTCATATCGTACACGCGTGTGAGATATATGGTCATAAAGGGCAGCGTTGCCCCGCGGCCAATTGTTAATAACAATGACGATGCCAGCAGCGCTGCGGTTGAGCGCCTGATTGATGGTTTCATTTTCCTGCCCGACAAATGCTTATGCTTTTTTTGTTGTGTTATTACAGGATTATCATGGGATCGGCAGCTTGTATAGCACCCAATTTATCCGCAGGTGCTTCTCTCCAGTACCAGAATTAATGATCTTCTCGCCGGGCTATTTTTTCTGTTACCTTGAAGTGTTTACAAAATTTTAATAATTCAGGGGCGGAAAATGACGCGGAAAGACGGGCTGTTAGCGTTGCTGGTTGTCGTGGTGTGGGGACTCAATTTTGTGGTCATCAAAATGGGGTTGCACAACATGCCTCCACTGATGCTGGCGGGGCTGCGCTTCCTGCTGGTGGCCTTCCCGGCGCTGCTGTTCGTTGCCCGCCCGAAAATTCCCCTGAAACTGCTGCTGGGCTACGGCCTTACCATCAGCTTTGGTCAGTTTGCGTTTCTTTTTTGCGCCATCAAATTCGGTATGCCTGCGGGCCTGGCTTCGCTGGTGCTTCAGGTGCAGGCGTTCTTTACCATCATTCTCGGCGCGTTTGTCTTCGGCGAACGCTTGCAGGGCAAGCAGCTGGCGGGCATTAGCCTGGCGGTCTTTGGCGTGTTGGTGCTGATTGAAGGCAGCCTTAACGGTCAGCATGTCGCGCTGCTGGGCTTTATGCTCACCCTGGCGGCGGGGCTGAGCTGGGCGTGCGGCAATATCTTTAACAAGCTGATAATGCAGCACGAGGCGCGTCCGGCGGTCTTATCGCTGGTGGTCTGGAGCGCGTTGATCCCCATCGTGCCGTTTATGGCCGCGTCGTTTATTCTGGAGGGGCCGCAGGCGATGCTGAAAAGCCTGGTGGAGATCGACCTGACGACCATTTTGTCGCTGATCTACCTGGCGTTAGTCGCCTCAATCATTGGCTATGGTATCTGGGGATCGCTGCTCGGACGCTATGAAACCTGGCGCGTGGCGCCGTTATCGCTGCTGGTACCGGTGGTCGGGCTTGCCAGCGCCGCCCTGTTGCTGGATGAAACGCTCAGCGCGCTGCAACTGTGTGGCGCAGGGCTGATTATGGCCGGGCTGTATATCAACGTCTTTGGCTTGCGGGTGCGTCGGGCGACGCGGGTGCGGGGTTAAGGCTGAAAAAAGCCCCGCATGAGCGGGGCAAAAACGAATTACAGGTCGTGGTTGTAATACGGCACGCCTAATTCGTCGGATTTGTCGCTGCCAGCGCCCATATGATTGAAGTCCCATGGCGACTGGTTTTGCGTGGACGGCATAATCATGGTGTCACGATTATTTTGCTGCCCCGCACTGGGGGTTTGCTCCGCAAAGCTCTGGCCGGAAACCAGCACCAGCAAGGTGAGGGCGGCGGAGGCGATAAATTTCATGATTTCCTCGGTTACGTCTTAACAGGCGATGATTAACTGCAATGTTTTAGCGGATACAGATAACGGGATTCACCCGGCATACTGGTAATACGGTACTTATGAGGCGGCACGTCAAAGTAGTTCTTGAACGTACGCGTCAGGGTCTGTTGCGATTCAAATCCGTAGCGTTCCGCCAGATAGAGGATCGGCTCATTGCTTTCTTTCAGTTTTTGGGCAATCTCCGTCAGCTTGCGGCTGCGAATATATTGTCCTAATGAATGGCCGGTCTCTTTTTTAAACATCCGTTGCAGGTGCCATTTTGAGTAACCTGAACGCTCAGACACTTTCTCAAGGGAGAGTGGAGACTCCAGGTTATCTTCGAGCCAGTCCAAAATGCTATGAATGGTGATAGCGTCAGTATTGCGTCTGGACATCGTCATACCTCTTTTTCTGTTTACGGCAGGATTTTCTTGAGTAAAAGCTCAAGCGTTGCCACTTCATCTGCCGTTAAGTTTTTTGTCAGTTCCTGGTGCAGTGTTTGTCCTACTAATTGATGACATTGCTCACACATGGCCGCGCCATCGCTGGTCAGTTTCACCAGTACGCCACGTTTGTCATTCGGGTTAGGGCTTCGTTCTACCCATCCTTTACAGACGAGACGATCCAGCATGCGGGTTAACGCACCCAGATCGACAGAGAGCACCTTTTTCAGCTCAACCGGCGTGATACACACTTCGCAGCGAATGGAACACAGCACTTTGAACTGTGTTGCGGTGATATCCAGCGGTGACAGATAGTCATTGAGCAGGCGATCTTTTTTCTGGTTAACCATATGAATAAGACGACCCAGTGGGATTATGTCGTTAAAGAGGTCACTGGTGCTTTTCACAATGGTTGCCCTGGCAAGTAGTTTAGTCACGGCAGATATTATTGCTCAGGCAAGTATAAGTCAACTGAATGGATCGGCCGATGCCACGAAATGCTAAAACGCTTCAGGAACACATTCTGTACGCTTTTAAACCATATAGATAATCTGGGGTTATCAGTTACGCGAGACAATTATGGTTACGCTGCGCGGATGGCTCCGGACGAAGATTTGCCCCTATAATTGCGATGTTGAATAAGGATAAGGACTGCGGTGCATTATGTTGGATTTGATTAAAGCAGTGGGACTTGGGCTGGTGGTGTTGCTGCCGCTGGCGAACCCGTTAACGACGGTGGCGCTTTTTCTGGGGCTGGCGGGGAACATGAACAGCGCAGAGCGCAATCAGCAGTCGATGATGGCCTCTGTCTATGTCTTTGCCATAATGATGGTGGCTTATTACGCCGGGCAGCTGGTGATGAATACCTTCGGTATTTCGATTCCCGGTCTGCGTATTGCTGGCGGGCTGATCGTGGCCTTTATTGGTTTCCGGATGCTGTTCCCGGCGCACAAAGCGCACGAATCCCCGGAAGCCAAAAGCAAATCGGAGGAGCTTGAAAGCGAACCGAGCGCCAACATCGCGTTTGTGCCGTTAGCCATGCCGAGCACGGCAGGGCCGGGGACGATTGCGATGATCATCAGTTCCGCGTCAACGGTGCGTGATGGGTCGACATTCCCGCACTGGGTTATTACCGTTGCGCCGCCGATCATTTTTGCGCTTATCGCCATTATCGTCTGGGGATCATTGCGCAGTTCCGGGGCGATTATGCGCTGGGTGGGCAAGGGGGGGATTGAAGCTATCTCCCGTCTGATGGGTTTCCTGCTGGTCTGTATGGGCGTGCAGTTTATTATTAACGGCGTGCTGGAGATTGTTAAGACGTATCATTGAGAACGTTGCCGGGTGGCGCTGCGCTTACCCGGCCTACAAGTCCGTAATAACGTAGGCCGGGTAAGGCGAAGCCGCCACCCGGCACAACAAACGTCAACCGTGGCTGGTCTGTTCTTCCATCGCGACCGGCCATTTACGGAAGATAAGCACCGACCAGATCAGCGCGATCAGCGCCGGAATCGCCCCGAGATAGCCAATGGCCGACATCGATACATGCAGGCTGATCTGATTTCCCACCAGCGCACCGGCGCCAATCCCCAGATTAAAAATCCCTGAGAAGAGCGACATCGCGACGTCCGTGGCGTCCGGGGCCAGCGCCAGCACTTTGACCTGCATTCCCAGACCAATAATCATGATTGCCACGCCCCAGAACAGACTGAGGATCGCCAGATGACTCTCGCTGCCTGCCGCAGGCATCAGTAACAGCAGGCATGCCAGCAGCAGACCAATCGCACTGCTTACCAGCGCAGACGCGTGCTGATTGCCCAGCTTCCCGAACAGGATGCTGCCGATAATCCCCGCGCCGCCCAGGATCAGCAGCAGAACGGTAGCAAAGTTAGCGCTAAAGCCCGCCACAACCTGAACAAACGGCTCAATATAGCTGTAGGCCGTGTAATGGGCGGTCACCACAATCACGGTCAGCAGATAGATGCTCATCAGCGCCGGTCGACGCATCAGCAGCGGCAGACTTTTCAGCGAGCCGGAGTGTTCGCTGGGCAGTTTTGGCAGCAGTTTGATCAGACACACCAGGGTGATCAGCGCCCCCATGCCGATGGCAAAGAAGGTGGTGCGCCAGCCGAAATATTGTCCCACAATGCGCCCGATCGGCAGGCCTAACACCATCGCCAGCGCCGTTCCGGTGGCAATCAGGCTCAGCGCCTGGGCGCGTTTTCCCGCCGGAGCCAGACGAATGGCGAGCGACGCGGTGATCGACCAGAAAACGGCATGGGCAAACGCGATGCCAACGCGGCTGATGACCAGCACGGTAAAGTTCCATGCCATAAATGACAGCACATGGCTGGCAATGAACACCACAAACAGCCCAATCAGCAGCTTACGACGTTCCATCTGGCTGGTCAGCAGCATAAACGGCAGCGACATCAGCGCCACCACCCATGCATAGATGGTCAGCATAATGCCAACCTGTGCCGTTTCCATATGGAAGCTGGCGGCGATGTCGGACAGCAGCCCAACCGGAACAAATTCCGTGGTGTTGAAAATAAACGCTGCGATGGCGAGCGTGACCACGCGTAGCCACGCGACCCTGCGGGAAACCGTGTGTGTTGTCATAGGGATATCTGGGATTCGTTGCCTGAAAGATGAGGAGACGATCTTAAAGCCTTAAACGGCGAAAACTCAACCGTTATGTGATGTGAATCACAAAATTTACCTTCATGCAGCGGTAGCGAACGGGGGTGTTTTCATCGAAGATAAAGAACAACACAACAAAAACAGGCGGTAACACGATGCAGGAGATTGATTTTTATCTGGTAGATGCGTTCAGCGCGTCCTCCTTCGGCGGCAACCCGGCGGCGGTGTGCCCGCTCGACGCGTGGCTACCGGATGAGACGTTACTGCGGATGGCACAACAACATAACCAGTCGGAAACCGCGTTTTTTGTGTGTACCAAAGGGGGGATCGAGCTGCGCTGGTTCACCACGCTCACCGAGGTGAATTTATGTGGTCACGCGACGCTTGCCGCGGCGTATGTTCTGTTTAACGAACTGGATTATCCGGACTCACGCCTTCATTTCGACACCGCCTCTGGTCGCCTGACCGTCAGCCGCGAAGGTGACTGGATGACGCTGGACTTCCCGGCCTGCCCGACGCAGGCACAGACGCCGCCACCGGAGATGCTCACCGCACTTGGTATCAGCCACTACGTCGAGGCGCGAAAAGGCCGCGCCTGGGTGCTGGTACTGGAGAGCCGCGAGCAGGTAGAAGCCCTTAATCCGGATTTTTCCGCCATGACGCCGGGCGAGCATAAAGTGGCCGTCACTGCCCGGGACGAGGGGGAATACGACCTTGTCAGCCGTTTCTTCTCGCCAGGCGTGGCCGTGCCGGAAGATCCTGTCACCGGCTCCGCGCACACCATGCTGATCCCGTACTGGAGTGAACGGCTTGGCAAAACACAGATGTTTGCCCGCCAGGTTTCTGCCCGTGGTGGCGACGTACGCTGCGAACTCAAGGGCGACCGCGTGCGGATGGGCGGGCAGGCGGCGCTGTATCTGAAGGGCACAGTATTTCTGCGCTGAATAAATCTAAGAGGAACAAACGATGCAGGAAATTGATTTTTATCTGGTAGATGCCTTCAGCGACAGGGCGTTCGGTGGCAATGCGGCGGCGGTGTGTCCGCTGGAAGCGTGGCTGCCGGATGAGACGCTGCTGAAGATGGCGAAGCAGCATAATCAGTCAGAGACGGCGTTCTTTGTCCGAACGGATAACGGGTTTGAACTGCGCTGGTTTACCACGCAGGATGAAATAAACCTCTGCGGCCACGCAACCCTCGCGGCTTCTCACGTTATTTTCGAATACCTGGATTATCCGCATACGGAAATCACCTTCACCACGCGCTTTGTCGGCGATCTGACGGTATAACGCAGCGGCGACTGGCTGACGCTTAATTTCCCGGCGTGGTCAACTGAGGTTGTCGATACTCCACCCGCAGTGCTGTTCAGCGCGCTGGGCATTAACGCGGCAAACGAGGTGCGTGTGGGGCGTGACTACATGGTGGTGCTCGACAGCCAGCGGCAGGTGGAGGCGCTGACGCCGGATATCGCGGCTATGCTCCCGCTGGGGAAAATGGTCTGCGTTACGGCGCCGGGGGATGAGTATGATTTCGTCAGCCGCTTCTTCTGCCCGGGGGAAGGGGTGCCGGAAGATCCGGTGACGGGATCAGCTCACAGCATGCTGATCCCGTACTGGAGCGAAAAGCTCGGTAAAACGCAGATGTCGGCCCGCCAGGTCTCCTTGCGCGGCGGGGATCTGCGCTGCGAGCTGAAAGGCGACCGCGTGCTGATTGGCGGGCAGGCCACGTTGTATATGAAGGGGAAAATTTTCCTTCGACTCCAGGACTACGTTCAACATTAACAACTGGGCGCTGGTGGCTGACGCTCGTTCAGCAGCGCGATAAACGCCTCAAGCTGGCGAGTCATCGCCCCGCGTCGCCACACCAGCCAGGTGGTGAGCCAGCGCCAGTTTTCCGCCAGCGGCCACGCCGCCACCTGATGATGCCCCGGCATGCTCTCCAGCATGGAGCGGGGCATTAGCGCAATGCCTGCCCCGGCAATCACGCAGGCGAGCATCCCGTGATAGGACTCCATCTCATGGATCCTTCCCGGCGTGACCCGGTCGGCATGAAACCAGCCCTCCAGATGACGCCGGTAAGAACAGTTGGCGCGAAAGGCATACACGTCGCTGCCGCTCACCTGCGTGGCTTTTGATACTTCTGCGTGACCCGCAGGGGTGACCAGCATCATCTCTTCCCGGTAAACCGGCATCCCTTCCAGTTCCGGGTGCGAGAGCGGCCCGTCGACAAAGGCGGCGCTGAGCGTCCCCTCAAGCACGCCGTCAATCATCGTACCGGAAGGCCCGGTGGACAACGCAAACTGAATGCGCGGATAGCGCTGGTTAAACCGCGCCAGACTTTCCGGAATGCGCACGGCGGCGGTACTTTCCAGCGCGCCGAGCGAGAATAATCCCTGCGGTTCATCCCCGGCGACGACCATTCGCGCTTCGTCAACCAGCGCCAGGATCTGCTTGCTGTAGCGCAAAAAATTGTGCCCGGCGGGGGAAAGCCGCAGGCGCTGATTCTCGCGAATAAACAGTTCCACGCCGAGATCCGCTTCTAGCTGTCGGATGCGGGTGGTGAGGTTTGACGGCACCCGGTGTACCTTCTGCGCCGCCTGGGTAATGCTGCCGGTCAGTGCGACGGAGTTAAACATCTCAAGCTGTGTTAAGTCCATACCGTTCTCGATTCGTGAATAAGGTGGTGAGTATTATTCATTTTTAAGAAATAGCAGAGTAGGCCACAATCAATCAACTGTTATTACGTGGAGAACATCATGACCTATTCATCTGCTACCCATGCCCACTCTGTCAACCCGGCTACCGGCGAAACGCTGGCTGCTTACCCGTGGGCAACGTCCGGTGACGTTGAGCGTGCCATTGCGCAGGCGGATACCGGTTTTCGTCAGTGGCGACGCGAAAGCGTGGCGCACCGGGCGCAAAAACTTCGCGATCTGGGTGCGGCGCTGCGTAGTCGTGCGGAAGAGATGGCGCAGACTATCTCCCGGGAGATGGGCAAGCCCATTATGCAGGCGCGTGCGGAGGTGGCTAAGTCCGCCAGCCTTTGCGACTGGTACGCTGAACACGGCCCGGCGATGCTGCACCGGGAATCTACCCAGGTCGATAATGCGGTGATTGAGTACCGCCCGCTGGGGCCGATTCTGGCTGTTATGCCGTGGAACTTTCCGCTCTGGCAGGTGCTGCGCGGTGCGGTGCCGATCCTGCTGGCAGGGAACAGCTATCTGCTTAAACATGCGCCAAATGTGCTCGGCTCGGCGGAGCTGATCGGGAAGGTGTTCGCGGATGCCGGTTTCCCGGAGGGGGTCTTTGGCTGGGTGAATGCGACGAATGACGGCGTCAGTCAGGCGATTAACGATCGTCGTATCGCGGCGGTGACCGTAACCGGCAGCGTTCGGGCTGGTGCGGCAATTGGCGCGCAGGCGGGCGCGGCGCTGAAGAAATGCGTGCTGGAGCTGGGCGGCTCCGATCCGTTTATCGTTCTGAACGATGCCGATCTGGATCTGGCCGTCAACGCGGCGGTGGCCGGACGTTATCAGAATACCGGGCAGGTTTGCGCGGCGGCGAAACGCTTTATTGTGGAAGCGGGCGTGGCGGACGCCTTTACCCAACGCTTTGTTGACGCGGTCAAGGCGCTGAAGATGGGCGCACCGGATGAGGAAGATAACTATATTGGCCCGATGGCGCGATTTGATCTTCGCGATGAACTGCATCAGCAGGTGCAGGCGACGCTGGCGGAAGGAGCGACCCTGCTGCTCGGCGGAGAGAAGCTTGCCGGGAGCGGTAACTATTATGCGCCAACCGTACTCGGCGACGTCACCCCACAGATGACGGCCTTCCGTCAGGAACTGTTTGGCCCGGTGGCCGCGATTACCGTCGCGAAGGATGCGGCGCATGCGTTGCAGCTGGCTAACGACAGCGATTTTGGCTTATCGGCGACGGTCTTTACCGCGAACGATGCGCTGGCTGAAACCTTTGCGCGCGAGCTGGAGTGTGGCGGGGTGTTTATCAACGGCTACAGCGCCAGCGATGCGCGCGTTGCGTTTGGCGGGGTGAAGAAGAGTGGCTTCGGGCGAGAGCTTTCTCATTTTGGTCTGCATGAGTTCTGTAATGTGCAGACGGTGTGGAAGGATCGCGTCTAGTCTTGTTGCCGGGTAAGGCCAGGCCGCTACCCGGCAATTCACGTTTACTGTCATTTTTGCGTAATGGTTCTGTCATTTTCGTTTCGTAGACTCGCTCGCGCCTAACGTATTGTTACAGAAGAAAATTATGAACCTAACGCAAATTTTTCGCCGTCTTGCGCCGCGCTTTATTCCTCGTCAGTTTGGCCTGCTGACCTGCATCTTTTGTATTATTGGCCTTTTCTCCGCCCTGCAACTCTCTTCCTCCTTCCTGCTCACCGCCTCTCTGAATCAAGCCCAGCGTAACGAACAGCGCAATCAGCTGGCCTGGCAGCAGCAGAGCAGGCTGGATCAGGCCCGTATTTCCCTGCTGGCGGCCAGCGATCTGCTCAACCGCGCCGGCGTGTACTTTATGCAGGATAAAGAGACCGGCTCGGAAGGGAGCTGGCATAGCCTGATGGACGAGGCGCAAAAATCCCTGGCGGCGTCACAGCAGGCATGGCAGGCCTGGCTTACGCTTAACCCGCCGAAAGACGACGGGCTGGTTAACAGCTATCAGCTGTTTTTCGACGCCATCCGGGAGCAGGCGGAGGGGCTGGTGAAAACCAACAGCATTGACCTCTTTTTCGCCGTACCCGCCCAGGCGTTTCAGACCGATTTTAATGACAACTTCGCACGCTATCAGCAACGGAGTGAAAAGCAGGCGATACAGGGGCGTCAGTGGCTCATGGAACAACTCTCAGGCCTGCAACGGCTGTTCCTGTTTGCGCCGCTGGTCCTGCTGACCATTGCCATAGCCGTCTGGTTCGGAATGGCGAAGTGGGTGATATCCCCGCTACGCCGTCTGATTATCCATATTAACCAACTTGCGGCAGGGGATTTGTCAGGCACGCCGCCTGACGTTGTGCGCTTTAACCGTGAAATCAGCCAGCTCAGCGGCAGTATTACCGCCATGCAGCGCGGGCTACAGCAGTTGGTGACCCAGGTCAGCGAGGCCACTACCTCCATGGTTGAAAATATTGGATCGCTTGCGCAGGGGAATCAGAAGCTCTATCAGCAGTCTACGCGACAGGCCAAAGAGCTGGAGGAGGTGACCGCGCACATCGCCGATCTCGAAACCCACGTTGAGGGGAACACGGGGTATGCAAAACTCGCCCGCTCGCGCGCGGATGAAGCCCGACAGGCTGCCGCTGGCGGGGAGAAGATGATGTCAGCGGTGAATGGCTCGATGCAGACGATCGTCGACCGATCCTCAGAGATGCGCGGGATCGTCGCGATGATCGACAGTGTGGCGTTTCAGACCAACATTCTGGCCCTCAATGCTGCCATTGAAGCCGCCCATGCAGGAGAGCAGGGGCGCGGATTTGCGGTGGTTGCCCGGGAAGTGGGGCTGCTGGCCAGAAAAAGCAGTCACTCTACGCAAACCATCCAGGCGCTGATTAACCACTCGCTACAGGGCATTGAAGAAGGTTCCCAAGTGGTAACCCGTCTGGAAGAGAATTTGCAACAGGTCACCGGGCTGGTGGCGAATCTGAGCAGCCTGCTGAATGATATTTCGCTGGCCACCCTGAATCAGGGGGACAGCATTCATCAGATGACCCGTCAGCTTCAGGCGCTTAACCAGGTATCACGTCAGACGGACGTGCTGGTCAGCGAAGCGTCGAGTGCCTCTGAGCGCCTGCATCAGCAGTCCGATCTTTTGTTGCAGGCCGTCTCGCGTTTTCGTCTCCCTGCCTGACGTGACGTATCAGCCTCTGTTATACTCGCAGCCCGTTTTAGCCTGAGGGCAAGGAGCAAAGTGTGGCTGCGGTCATCCATAATGAGATGCTGGACGAGATTCTGGCGCAGGTTCGTCCGTTACTGGGGCAGGGTAAGGTTGCCGATTACATTCCCGCGCTGGCCTCGATCAGCGGTAATAAGCTCGGCATCGCCATTTGTACTATTGACGGGCAGCGTTTTCAGGCGGGAGACGCGCTGGAGCGCTTTTCGATTCAGTCGATTTCAAAAGTGCTTAGCCTCGTTGCCGCCATGCGCCAGTATGACGAGCAGGAGATCTGGCAGCGGGTGGGCAAAGATCCGTCCGGTCAGCCGTTCAACTCCCTTCTCCAGCTTGAAATCGAACAGGGTAAGCCGCGTAACCCATTTATTAACGCCGGGGCGCTGGTGGTGTGCGATATGCTGCAAAGCAGACTGAGCGCGCCGCGTCAGCGGATGCTCCAGATTGTGCGGCAGCTTTCCGGCGTGCAGGACATCGCCTACGATCCGGTGGTAGCGCGCTCTGAGTTTGAACACTCGGCACGTAACGCCGCCATCGCCTGGCTGATGAAGTCCTTCGGCAACTTTCATAATGACGTTGCCACGGTGCTGCAAAACTATTTTCATTACTGCGCGCTGAAGATGAACTGCGTCGAACTGGCGCAGACTTTTCTGTTTCTGGCGCATCAGGGCCATGCCCCGCATCTGGGCGAGGACGTTGTCTCCCCGATGCAGGCCCGGCAGATCAACGCCTTAATGGCAACCAGCGGCATGTATCAGAACGCCGGGGAGTTTGCCTGGCGCGTGGGGTTGCCGGCTAAATCCGGCGTTGGCGGTGGGGTCGTGGCGATTGTCCCTCACGAGATGGCGATTGCCGTCTGGAGCCCGGAACTGGACGAGACCGGAAATTCACTGGCGGGCGTGGCGGCGCTGGAGCAGCTGACCAAACGCCTTGGACGGTCCGTATACTGATGTCCACGTTAGATCCTCTGTTCGCGCGCCTGGCTCGCTCCACGTTTCGTTCGCGTTTTCATTTAGGGACGAAAGAGCGGCAATACTGCTGGGATAAGGGCGCGGAGACTATCGATAAGCATGCCGCCGATTTTATCGCCGCGCGGCTGGCGCCTGCACACCCGGTGAATGACGGTAAGCAGACGCCGATGCGCGGCCATCCGGTTTTTATCGCCCAGCATGCCACGGCTACCTGCTGTCGGGGCTGTCTGGCTAAGTGGCATGCTATCCCGCAGGGCGTGCCGCTGAGTGCGCAGCAACAACAGTATATCGTCAACGTAATTCATCATTGGCTGGTCATAGAGGTAAATCGTGCCTCCTGAACTGACAATGTCTCTGTTTAAGCTACGCTTTTACTAATGCTCAGCGTCAGGAGACGTTATGAAAGCACCTCAAATTCCCGTTAATGAAGCGGAGCGCATGAATGCGCTGCGCGAGTCCGGTCTGCTTGAGATCGACAATTACCCCGCGTTTGATCGTCTTACGCGGCTGGCAACACGCTTTTTCAGGGTGCCGCTGGCGATGATTACGCTGGTGGATGACCACGCCGCGATCGTGAAGTCTGCCGACGGCCGGGCACTCGCCAGCCAGCCTCGCGATCTCTCGTTTTGTGGTCATACGATCCTGGGTGACGCGCCGTTGGTGGTGAGTGACACGCTGCTGGACGAACGCTTTGCGGATAATCCGCAGGTGGCGGGAGATCCAGGCGTGCGCTTTTACGCCGGTTTCCCGCTGCGTTTACGTGACGGGGCGTGCGTGGGATCGTTGTGTCTCATTGATTACGCACCGCGTGAGTTTACCGCGGCGGATGCCGCCGTACTGGCCGATCTCAGCGCGCTGGCAGAGGATGAATTTGCGGTCGTTAGCGCGGCCACGACCGATGAACTCACGGGGCTGTTTAACCGTCGCGGGTTTAACCAGTTTGCGCAGTTTGCACTGTCGGTTTCGCAGCGTCGGGCAGAACCGTTAACCCTTGGCTGGCTGGATCTGGACCATTTCAAAACCATTAACGATCGCTTCGGGCATCAGGAGGGTGATAAGGCCCTGAAAGCGATGGCCGCCCTGATGCGTTCCTCGTTCCGCGAGGCCGATCTGCTGGTACGTTTCGGGGGAGATGAGTTCGCGGTGCTGTTTGCGGATACCGATGAGCCTGGCGCCTGGATCGCCATGCAGTATCTCGTCGAACAAACGGAAAAGTATAACGCGCGTCAGCTGCATCCCTGGTCGTTACAGTTCTCCTGGGGGCTGAGCGAGTTTGATCATCACCGCAACGATATGCAGGCATGGCTAAAACACGCGGATACGCAAATGTACGCCATGAAGCGGCAACACCACGGCGAAAAATGACATAACGAAATCCTATGTCATCGCTTATTGCGTTACAAAAATGTTAATAGCAAAGTGGAGAGATTCAACCTAAGGACGCGAAATGAACTCTCCCATGCTGATTAAACCTCTCTCCCGGCAGGACATCCTCACCCACATCGATGCCCTGAACGATATTCTCGTCAACTGTGTCAACGGCGGCGCCTCCGTCAGCTTTATGCAGCCTTTTTCTGCCGGGAAAGCCCAAACCTTCTGGCTCGGCGTCGCAGAGAGCGTCGGGCGCGAGGAGCGTACCGTCCTGGGCTGTTTTGATGCGGACCAGGGGCTGGTTGGCACGGTCCAGCTGATCACCGATCAGCCTGAAAACCAGCCGCACCGCGCAGATGTTGCGAAACTGCTGGTTCATGAGAAAGCGCGCCGCAAAGGGGCGGCAATGGCGCTGATGGAAGCCCTGGAGGCGGTTGCACGTGAAAAAGCGCTTACGGTACTGGTGCTTGATACCTCAACCGGCAGCGGCGCGGAGACGTTTTACCAGAGAGCAGGCTGGCAAAAGGCGGGGGAGATCCCACGCTACGCCCTGATGCCGAACGGGGACATGACGGCGACCTCGGTGTTCTATAAATTTCTGTGATTATTTTTCACCATCGCGTCCTGAGTTGATCCAGACAGGGGTTATGGTCCTGAAGTTTTGATAAGTTATCACACCAATCTTATCAGGCTGTATGACTAATCATAAAGGACCTCCATTGTGAACACACTCAACCGTCGTGATTTCCCCGGTGCGCGCTATCCTGAACGTATCATCCAGTTTGGCGAAGGTAACTTCCTGCGCGCGTTCGTTGACTGGCAAATCGACCTCTTAAACGAGCATACCGATCTCAATTCAGGTGTGGTGATTGTGCGGCCGATCCAGAGCGATTTTCCGCCGTCGCTGAGCACCCAGGAGGGTCTGTATACCACGATTATTCGTGGTCTGAATGAGCAGGGGGAAGCAGTAAGCGATGCGCGTCTTATTCGTTCCGTGAATCGTGAAATCAGCGTCTACAGCCAGTACGATGAATTTCTGAAGCTCGCCCATAACCCGGACATGCGGTTTGTTTTCTCCAATACCACGGAGGCGGGGATCAGCTATCATGCGGGCGATAAGTTTGACGATGCGCCAGCGGTCAGCTATCCGGCCAAACTGACGCGTCTGCTGTTCGAGCGTTTTACCCACTTTAACGGGGCAGCGGATAAAGGCTGGATTATCATTCCTTGCGAACTCATCGACTACAACGGCGATGCCCTGCGTGAACTGGTGCTGCGCTATGCACAGGAGTGGGCGCTGCCGGCGGCATTCATTGCGTGGCTAAATGATGCTAACACCTTCTGTTCGACGCTGGTTGACCGCATTGTTACCGGCTATCCGCGTGATGAGGTGGCAGAGCTGGAAGCAGGTCTGGGCTATCACGACAGCTTCCTCGACACGGCGGAACATTTCTATCTGTTTGTTATTCAGGGCCCGAAATCACTTGCAGCTGAGCTGCGCCTGAATAAATACCCGCTCAACGTCCTGATTGTTGACGATATCAAGCCGTATAAAGAGCGTAAGGTGGCGATCCTCAACGGCGCGCACACGGCGCTGGTTCCGGTCGCTTTTCAGGCCGGCCTGGATACGGTAGGGGAAGCCATGAACGACGCGGAAATTTGCGCGTTCGTAGAGAAGGCTATTTATGAGGAGATTATTCCGGTCCTGGATCTGCCGCGCGACGAGTTGCACTCCTTCGCCAGTGCCGTAACGGGGCGTTTCCGTAATCCGTACATTAAGCATCAGTTGCTGTCGATTGCACTGAACGGGATGACCAAGTACCGTACCCGTATTCTGCCGCAACTGCTGGCAGGGCAGAAGGCGACCGGCAAATTGCCAGCACGTCTGACCTTTGCTCTGGCGGCGCTGATTGCATTTTACCGTGCCGAGCGCAACGGTGAGCGCTATCCGGTGCAGGACGATGCGCACTGGCTTGAACGTTACCAGCAGCTGTGGATGCAACATCACGACAAACAGGTCACTACCCGTGAACTGGTATCGTCGGTGTTAAGCGTGAGCGAGCACTGGGAACAGGATCTCACTCTGGTGAACGGACTGGTAGACCAGGTTGCGCAGGATCTGGATGCGATTTTAATCAAAGGCATGCGCGATGCGGTGAAACCGCTCTGCTAATCATTACGCCCGGCGTTTGCCGGGTTTTTTACAGACCCCCTTTAGTTACAACATACTATGCGTTCTTTTTTTAAAAAGCACATGCAGCACCGTGCGATTGAGGCTTAACAGGTCAGAAAATGCAATGAACTATTAACATGCTTGCAACCGTGAGGGGGATCACGTTTAATAGCCGCGCTCTTTACTTTTCTGAAGCTGATTATGATTGTTCGTCCTCAACAGCACTGGCTGCAACTGATTTTTGTCTGGCATGGTTCGGTACTCCCCAAAATTTATACCCGACTGCTGCTTAACTTCCTGCTTTCCATCGCCGTGATTGTCATGCTGCCGTGGTACACCTCGCTGGGTATCCGGTTTACCGTCGCACCGTTCAGCATTCTGGGCGTGGCTATCGCCATCTTCCTGGGATTTCGCAATAACGCCTGTTATTCGCGCTACGTTGAGGCGCGTCTGCTTTGGGGGCAGTTGATGATAGCGGCGCGCTCGCTGTTTCGCGAGGTAAAAAACACCTTGCCGGATGATAAACATCTCGGAGAGTTTGTCCGCCTGCAAATCGCGTTTGCTAACTGTCTGCGTATGACCCTGCGCAGAGAAACCAATGCCGATCAGCTGTCCCGCTATCTGGCTCCTGACGATTTACGCAAAGTGATGGACGCCAACTCGCCGGCGAACCGTATCCTGCTGATTATGGGGGAATGGCTGGCCGTACGGCGGCGTAGCGGGCACCTTTCAGACATTCTGTTTCACAGCCTCAACAACCGCCTGAATGATATGTCCATCGTGCTGGCTGGCTGTGAGCGTATCGCCAATACGCCAGTCCCGTTTGCCTATACGCTGATCCTGCACCGGACGGTGTATCTGTTCTGCATCATGCTGCCGTTTGCGCTGGTAGTTGATCTGCATTACATGACGCCCTTTGTCTCTGCGCTGATTTCCTACACCTTTATCTCGCTGGACACGTTGGCGGAAGAGCTGGAAGATCCTTTTGGGACGGAAGATAACGATCTGCCGCTGGACGCCATCTGCAACATGATGGAGCGCGATCTGTTGCAGATGAACGATGAAGAGAATATCCCTGAAAAACTGATGCCGGATAAGCATTATCAGTTGACCTGACGGGCATTCCACTCATCGCGGGTGATTTCCCACAGCTCCGAATCCAGCAGGCCGCTGACATAGGCTTTCTTCTCCGTCCTGATGAGCCGCATGCCGCTGCTGTCTGAAATACGTCGGGAGCGGCTGTTGGCCGCCGCTTTCGGCGCGCGCAACACCGGTTTGTTAAGCGTATTGAACCAGTAATCCGTGGCCGCAATACTCGCCTCGCGCATATATCCCTGGCCCCGAAATTCCGGTGCGAGCCAGAAGCCCCGGTTGTTGTCCTCCACGTCATACAGGCAAATCAACCCCATCAGTTCGTCAGGCGCTTCGCGACGGCGAATCGTCCAGAACCACGCAATCCCTTTGGCCATATCGGGCAGTGCAACGTTGTTAACATAATTTTCTGCACCGTTTTCCGGGTAGGGCCAGGGGACTGAAGCCACCATATAGCGGACAATCTCCCAGCGCGGATAGCGTTGCTGGATCTGGACGGCATCTTCTGCAATCAGGGGGCGTAATATCAGGCGCTCGGTGGTAAGTGTGGGTATGGTCATCCGCTGATCTCCATAATTAAGCGTTATGCTTTTGTTTAGGTTCTGGTATTTTCATCAATATCACATTCCATTTGGTCGTGCTTTTGTTATTCAGGTTTATCCATAAAAGGGGTTATATGATGCTGAGAAAAGCCAGGCCCGAAGAAGCCGAAATACTCTGGCACGTCCGTAACGAAGCGATTCGCCATGGCTGCAAAATCTGTTACGACGCAGAAGTGATTGCGCGCTGGACGCCAGAAAAGATGCCTGAACATTACCGACTCATGGTGCGCGAAAATCCGTTTTACGTTGTAGAAGACGATGCGGGTGACATTGCAGCCACAGGTTATCTGGATCTTGAAACACACAGCATAGAAGCCATGTTTACAATGCCAGCGTCCAACGGTAAAGGCATGGCAACCCGGATTATCGAAACGCTTAAAAACGAAGCCCGATCGCGTGGTATTCCGCGATTAGTGCTCTCTGCCACCCCCAACGCCAGTACTTTTTATCAGAAAGTGGGTTTTGCCATGCTGGGTGAAAATACGCATTACTCGCGTATGGCCGACGCGCATTTACGCTGTATTGAAATGGCAATTGATTTGTAAGGTCAGGAACAGATGACGCTAACCGTACGTCCTTTACGCGCAGAAGATTACCCACAATGGCGACCACTGTGGGATGGCTATACCCATTTTTATGAGTGCTACCTTGACGAGTCCGTTACCGCGGCCACCTGGGACAGGGCGCTCGCAGATTCATCACCCCTGTTTTGCCGGGTCGTGGAGAAAGACGGCAACGTCATCGGCTTCGCCATGTGTGTCCTGCATGAAGGGACCTGGTCAACCGCGCCCGTTTGCTATCTGGAAGATCTATTTGTCGACGCAGCCGAACGTGGCGCAGGGGCGGGTAAAGCGCTTATCGACGCTCTGATCGATGAGGGCAAGCGAGAAGGGTGGTCAAAACTCTACTGGGTAACCCGCATGAACAATCCGGCGCGTAAGCTGTATGACTACTATGGTGAAGCCGACGATTACGTCCGGTACCGAATCTCGCTTTAGTCGTTTCATACCTGGGTTTGTATCACACTGTATCTGCGTCTGTGATACATACACAGGTATGCAATAAAACCGCATCCGCACACATCTCCTATACAAACGCATGGTGTTATATCTCCGTCAACTGTACTTACCCGGAGATATCATCATGTTTAATAAACTCGCATACTCAGCCGTCGCCATGACCGTTTCACTTGGCACCGTGATGTCCTGTCAGGCAGAAGCGACAGGTAAGGATTACGCGTCGGCCTTTAACCAGGTTAAACAGATTAACGCTGGCGATTTGAACGTCGGTTACGTCGATATCGGGCCAAAAGAGGGGCAACCGGTGATCCTGCTGCATGGCTGGCCGTACGACATTCACAGTTATGCAGACGTGGCCCCCGCGCTGGCTGCGAAGGGGTATCGTGTCATTGTGCCGTCCTTGCGCGGGTACGGCACCACGCGCTTTATTTCTGATAAAACGCCGCGAAACGGCCAGCCTTCGGCAATGGCAAAAGACATCGTCAACCTGATGGACGCCCTGAATATCAAACAGGCGGTGTTTGCCGGTTATGACTGGGGGGCGCGTACGGCGGATATCGTTGCGGCGCTCTGGCCGGAACGGGTGAAATCGCTGGTCTCGGTGAGTGGCTACCTGATCAGCAGCCAGGCGATTGGCAAACAGCCTTTACCGCCGAAGGCAGAGGTTCAGTGGTGGTATCAGTTCTATTTCGCCACGCCGCGCGGTGCGGAAGGCTATGCTAAAAATACGCACGATTTTGCCCGGTTGATCTGGTCCCAGGCTTCGCCTGACTGGAAATTCAGCGATGCCACCTTCAATGCCAGCGCCAGGTCCCTCGATAATCCGGACCACGTTGCCGTCACGCTCAGTAATTACCGCTGGCGTCTGGGACTGGAGAAGGGTGAGCAGAAATATGACGCCTACGAACAAAAGCTGGCTACGCTGCCGAACATTACGGTGCCGACCATCACCATCGAGGGCGGTAACAACGGAGCACCACATCCTGCACCCGCCGCCTATGCGGGGAAATTCACCGGAAAATATGAGCACCGTACTTTCGGCGCAACGGTTGGCCACAACCCGCCGCAGGAAGATCCGCAGGACTTTGTTAACGCCGTTGTCGACGCGGATAAGCTCTGATATGTGCTATTTTCAATCCGTTACCTCTTAATCAGGAGCCTGCGGTGGAGCATATTGATCACATCCTTGTCGTCGATGACGACAGGGATATTCGTGAACTGATTGTCGATTACCTCGTGAAATCCGGCTATCACGCCTCTGGCGCGGCGAACGGGAAAGAGATGCGCGCAGTGCTCGACAAACAGCATATCGACCTGGTGGTGCTGGACGTGATGATGCCCGGCGATGATGGCCTGACGCTGTGTCGGCAGCTGCGCAGCAGCAGGCATAAAGATCTGCCGATCCTGATGCTCACCGCGCGCAACGAGGATACGGACCGGATCCTGGGGCTGGAGATGGGCGCCGACGATTACGTGGTGAAACCGTTTGTGGCCCGCGAACTGCTGGCGCGTATCAAAGCTATCCTGCGTCGTTTTCGTACTATGCCGCCTAATCTTCA
This sequence comes from Enterobacter cloacae complex sp. EB5, assembly GCF_031432835.1. Lineage (NCBI taxonomy): Bacteria > Pseudomonadati > Pseudomonadota > Gammaproteobacteria > Enterobacterales > Enterobacteriaceae > Enterobacter > Enterobacter cloacae complex sp. EB5. The sequence goes on along the minus strand of NZ_CP133860.1, from coordinate 4,457,273 downwards.
GGTGACCGAGGCAGGGCGCCTGGTGGTGTTCGGGGAATGGCAGCTGGATACCGTGGCGCGTCATCTGATTGATAACGAGGGGATGGTTGTGGCGCTCAGCGGGGCGGAATATCGCCTTTTGCGCGTATTCCTCGATCATCCTCAACGGGTGCTGACCCGCGACCAGCTGCTGAACCTGACGCAGGGACGGGATGCCGAGCTGTTTGAACGTTCGATTGATCTCCTGGTGAGCCGCGTGCGACAGCGCCTGAATGAAGATGCCCGCACGCCCGCCTACATTAAAACCGTTCGCAGCGAAGGCTACGTTTTTACCATGCCGGTGACCATCGTCGAGGCCAATCAATGACGCTGTGGCCCCGCACCTTACTGGCCCGGCTGCTGATCATTGTGCTGCTTGGACTCTTGCTGGCTAACGCGCTCAGCCTGACGCTGGTCATGGTTGAGCGAATGCGCAGCGCGCGTACGGTTATGCTGGGCAATCTTGAGAACGACGTGGCGACCAGCGTGGCTATTCTCGACCGGCTTCCGGCCAAAGAGCGGCCAGAGTGGCTGGAACGGCTCAGTCGCGGTAATTATCGCTATATCCTTGGCCCCGGCGAGGCAGGCGCCGCGCCAACGGACAAGCGCTCACGGGATGCGATTCGCACCCTGAAAGAGACGCTTTCCGCCCAATATCCGCTTCAGTTTACGGCGGTGCCAGGGCCGATTTCCCATATTCAGGCCCATCTGACGCTCCGCGACGGCGCACCGCTCACCATCGATTTGATCCCGCGCATGCCGCCTGTCGCCAGCTGGTTGCCCGTGGTGCTGGTTCTTCAGCTGTTACTTGTCGCGCTCTGCTCCTGGGTTGCCGTGCGCCAGGTTGTCCGGCCCTTCCTGCAATTCACGCGCGCGGTTGATTCCCTCGATCCTGCGGCCCATTCTCCGATGACTGAACAAGGTCCGGTAGAGGTGCGCCAGGCAGCGCACGCTTTTAATGAGATGCAGTCGCGGATACAGACCTATCTGCGTGAACGCGCGCAGATTCTGGCGTCCATTTCTCACGATCTCCAGACGCCCATCACGCGCATGAAGCTGCGGATCGAAATGGCGGATCAGCCCGAACTCCGCGATAAGCTGCTGAGCGACCTGGATAATATGTCACGCCTGGTACGGGAGGGGATTGCCTATGCCCGGTCATCAGAATCCCTGGAAGAGACCACGCTGAAGCTGGAGCTGAACGCGTGGGTTAACAGCATCGCCAGTGATTATCAGGACATTGGTAAAAACGTGCAGTTTCATGCACGCAATGCGCGTCTGCCGATCGTCACTCGTCCCCAGGCATTGCGCAGGGTAATGACCAACCTGCTGGATAATGCGCTGAAGTTTGGCGATAGCGCGGTAATAGAGATTGATGAAGATGAAAGGCAGGTCGCGATCCGCATTATGGATAACGGCCCTGGCATCCCGGAGGCAGAACTGGAGGCGGTGTTACAGCCGTTCTACCGGGTTGAAACGTCGCGCAACCGGGAAACGGGCGGCACCGGGTTAGGCCTCGCCATTGCCGCGCAGCTCACCGCCCAGCTTGACGGGAAATTGCAGCTTACAAACCGGGCGGAGGGCGGGCTGGCCGTAAGCGTAACCCTTCCGCGCGGTTAATTGTACGCCCGTGTATCTGCACGCCGCGCCGATACGCAGGCAGACAAAATTCAGCTTTTCGCACACGGCCTGAACACATTCGTACGGTGAAATGACCTCACTGCACCTTCGCAGCAACCGTATCGTGAGGTCGTTATGTTTCTGATAATCGCTTTTTTAGGCGGCATGATTAGCCTGCTCAGTCCGTGCACGCTTCCCGTCATTCCTCTGCTGTTTGCTGGCTTTCAGGGGCAGCGCAAGCACATTCTGGCGCTTCTGGCGGGAATGACTGTGATGTTCACGTTGGTGGCGATGGTAGTAACGGTAGCCAGCGAGTGGATCGCTGACGCCACCGTTATCGGTCGCTGGATTGCGCTGCTGGTACTGAGCATTGCCGCCCTGGCTCTGATCTTCCCGCAGTTCGCTCAGCGCATTGCTCGTCCGGCGGTCAGCGCGGGAAACGTTCTCAACACCCACAGCATGCAGCGACGCGGCCTGGTTTCGGCTTTTCTGGCAGGGTTGGCCGTCGGGCTGCTGTGGTCCCCCTGTGCCGGACCGATTCTCGGGGCGATCTTCAGCATTAATATTGCGGGCCACTCGGCTATCGCAACCGGAGCGCTGTTAGCCGCTTACGGCAGTGGGTGCGCGTTGATGCTGGGGCTGCTTGTCGCGGGGGGCCGTAAGCTGATAACCCCTCTGAGAGCCAAATCCGCATTGATGGCGCGTTTGCGTCAGGGAGCGGGAGTGATGATGTTAGCCGCCGTTGCGTTCAACGCCAGCGGGATGACCTCAGCTCTGAAAGGCGCCAACGGTGTTGCCGACCAGCTGGAAAACGCCCTGTTGAGCCTTGCGCAACCCACCTCCACGCAGATGAAACTGCAACCGGTCGCTGACGCGATGCCGAGCAGCCAGCTACCGTCATTAAGAGGCGGTACGGGTTGGGTAAACGGTGACCCTGTCACGTCTGAGTCCTTGCGGGGGAAAGTTGTGCTTATCGATTTCTGTACCTGGGACTGTATTAACTGCCAGCACACGCTTCCGCACGTGCGTGACTGGGCGAAGAAATATCAGTCTGAAGGTCTGGTAGTGATTGGCGTCCACACCCCGGAATACCCCTGGGAAAAGCCGTTATCATCGGTGAAAAACGCGGTCAACAAATGGCAGTTGCCGTACCGCGTAGTGACGGATAATAATTACAAAATCTGGAGCGTGTTCGGAAATCAGTACTGGCCAGCACATTACTATTTCGATGCGAAAGGGCAACTGCGTTACACCGCGTTTGGCGAGGGGAACTACGACAAGCAGGAGGCCGTGATTCAGCAGTTGCTCAAGGAAGCGCGTTCCTGATCCGGCTTACGGAACCCGCTGAGCCACCATAAACAGGCGCGGAAATGCCAGCAGTATCTGCCCGTTCTCCTGGAGTGGATACTGCTCTTCCAGCAGCTCAAGATAGCGTTTCAGATAGTTTTTCTGCTCGCTCTCGCTGAGATCCTGTAACCACGGCCGTAACCCCGTCGCGCTGACCCAATCGATAATCGCCTGATGAGAGCTCATCTGATGGAAGTAGGTGGTGCGCCAGATATCCACGTCGCATCCCGCTTCCGTCAGAATATCGTAGTAGGCATGGATACCTGGCAATGGCTCGCGGCCACGATCGGGGTAGCCCTGTTCCCAGGCAACTTCACGCATCAGGGCGTGCGTCGGCTCAAGCCAGTTGTCAGGCATTTGCACCGCCAGCACGCCGTTTAACTGGAGCAGTGAAACCAGGTGTGGCAGAAGGTGGTAATGGTCCGGGATCCATTGCAATGAAGCGTTAGCGTAGATCAGGCTGAGAGGCTGGTCAGGCTTGTAGTGACGGATATCCGCCTCAACAAAGTGGCAGTCTGGCAGGGCCTGCCGGGCTTGCTCCAGCATGGCCGGGGAGTTATCCACGCCGGCGATCTGCGCTGAAGGCCAGCGCTGTTTCAGCAGCGCGGTGCTGTTGCCTGGCCCGCAGCCCAAATCCACGGCAGAGGTTATGTCAGCAAGCGGCACCCGGGCGAGTAGCTCTGCGGCGGGACGTGTGCGTTCTGCGCTGTACTGTAGATAAAGAGAGGGATCCCAGTCGGCCATTTTCGCATCTCCATGTTGAGGTGTTCAGCAAGAATAGCACAGGCAAATACCTGCGCCGGGGCAGGTATCTGGCTAATGGTGAGATTATAAAATGCCTTTGAGGGCCAGGTGATAGAGCAGCATGATGGTTTTTCCGTCGACAATCTGCCCATTTTCAATGCCCCGAAGCGCGTCGTCCAGCGTCATTTCCAGTACGTCGATATCTTCTCCCTCTGCTTTAACGCCGCCGCCCGCGCTGGTCCGATCCTGCGGGTGATATTCCGCCAGATAGAAGTAGAGTTTCTCGGTAACCGAGCCCGGGCTCATATAGGCCTCAAAAATTTTCTCTATGCGCGTCACCTTATACCCGGTTTCTTCTTCCGCTTCGGCCTTAATCCGGCTTTCCGGGTCAAGGTTATCGAGCAACCCGGCGGCCGCCTCAATGAGATCCTCTTCGTGACCATTTATAAACACCGGGAAACGGAACTGACGCGTCAGAATGACGGTTTTGCTGTCGCGATTATAGAGCAGTATCGTCGCGCCATTCCCCCGGTCATACACTTCACGCTCTTGTCGCTGCCAGTCGCCATCGCTGCGCTGGAGGTCAAAAGTGTATTTTTTCAGGTTATACCAGTTGTCGGACAACGTTTCGCTGTTGATGATGCGTATATCTGCACGTTTTGATTGCACGTTTGGCTCTCCTCTCGTAGAGTAAGCATCATAAACAGCACTATCGTGCAAATACAAGGCATATCGTGCAACAACAGGAATAATTCATGCTCACAAGCCAGCGTAAACAGTTGATTCTGGAAAAACTGGAGGCGGAAGGTCAGGTCCAGTCTACTGCGCTCAGCCTCTTTTTCTCGGTGTCTGAGGACACTATCCGCCGGGATTTACGTGAACTGGCGGCAGAAGGGCGTTTACAGCGTGTTCACGGCGGCGCACTGCCAGCATCGTCAGCGATTGCGCCTTTTGCCGAGCGTCAGTCCGTTAAAATGGATGCAAAAAAACGCGTGGCACGGAGAGGCGCGCAGCTCATTTCACCGGGGCAGGTGGTGATCATCGATGGCGGGACGACCACCTCCGAACTTATTACGTTCTTACCACCCGATTTACGGATAACCGTGGTGACGCACAGCCCGGGTATCGCTTTGGGGCTGGTCGACCATCCATGCATAGAGGTGATCCTGATTGGTGGTCGTTTGTATAAACACTCCATCGTCACGGTCGGCGCGGCCGCTATTGAAGGCATCAATAATATTCATGCGGATCTGTTCTTCATGGGGGTCACCGGCGTTCATCCTGAGGCCGGGCTGACCACCGGAGATTACGAAGAAGCGTGCATCAAACGTGCATTTTCCGGCAGAGCGGCGGAAACGGTGGTATTGGCCTCACCGGAAAAGATCAACACGGCCTCGGCGTTTGTGATTGGCGACCTGTCGCTGGTGAATACGCTGGTTGTTGAAAACACAACGGATGAACGCTGGGTGAGCGCTCTGAAAGAAAAGGGCGTTGCGGTGATCGCAAGCCAGTAAATATCTGCTTTTTTGCCAGCCTGACCGCGTGGCTGTCAAACAGACAAAGGTTATCCTTCACGCGGATTTCTAGACTAAGGCTTTCATCTGTTTAAGGACAAGCCATGAAAGCGGTCTCCATTCTGACGTGCGGCGCGGACCCAACCGCGCAACGCCTGTCAACGTCTGCCATTCAGCTGGCCATAAATAGTGCTCAACAGAACGATGTCATTGTTATTCCGCAAGGCCGTTTTCTGACCGGCGCACTGTTTCTGAAAAGCGGTGTTTCGCTTCACCTGAACGCTGGCGCACAGCTCGTTGGAAGCCAGGATCTGGCTGATTATCCCCTGATAAACACCCGGGTGGCCGGCATTGATATGCGCTGGCCGGCAGGCATTATTAATATCATCGATTGTGAAAACGTCAGCATTACCGGTACAGGCACGATAGACGGGCAGGGTGTCATCTGGTGGCAACGCTTCTGGGGCGATGACGAGCGCAGCGGCATGGTCGGCGATTACAGCGCCAGAGGATTGCGCTGGGTGGTTGATTACGACTGTCAGCGCCCGCGCAATATCCTGGTCTTTGAAAGCCAGAGCATTCTGCTGCGTGATTTTACCAGTCGGGAGTCCGGATTCTGGAACATGCACCTCTGTTATTCGCGCCATATTGCGGTTGAGGGCGTGCAAATCAGCAATTCTGCGGGGCCGAGCACCGACGGGATTGATATCGATTCCTGTGAACAGGTGCGGGTTGAACGCTGCATTGTTTCCTGTAATGACGACAATATCTGCATCAAATCAGGACGAGGACGCGAAGCGGCGCAAAAAGCACGTACCGCACGGGATATCGTGATTCGCGGTTGTACGCTGAATAAGGGGTCCGGGATCACGCTGGGGAGCGAAACCTCAGGCGGCATTGAACGCGTCCTGATAGAAGATAATGCGTTTAACGGTACGGGCGTCGGGTTTCGCATTAAGTCGGCCCGCAACCGGGGCGGGTTTATCCGTGATATCACCGTCCAAAATTTACGGCTTATGGACGTGCGTTTTCCGGTGCTGATCCAGCTGAACTGGTTTCCGCAGTACAGCTATGGCGACCAGAGCAATTTATCTGATAAACCAGAACACTGGCGCAAGCTGGCTGATGGCGTCGAGGGCGAAGCCGGTCTTACTGCGGTCAGCGGACTGACGATTAAAAATATGACGGCGCATCGCTCAGACAACAAATATTTCTCGCGGGCATTTTTCATTGAGGGGTATCCGGAGCGTCCTGTGATTGGGTTAACGCTGGAGGGTATTTTTATTGACGCGTCAGAGTTCGGGAAAATTTCAGGTGTGGATGGGTTGCGCTTTCAGAATGTGCAGGTGACTGCCGTAGAGAACACGCAAGACTGTAACGACAGTTATGAACGTTGATGGCATAGAATCGATGGGCATAATGCGCTGAATGAGTAGAACAAGGTTGGGCCCGAAACGGCTGGATTTATTCTTAATTAATCTTAGTGCGCATAATGTATATTATGTTAAATAAAATATTATGAAGCCTATCCCTCGTCAGATAAGCCCATCGCATCCCACCCCTTCCCTGTGCCTCTACTGAGGAAGCCTGAGAAACAGTGTCCGTTCCTGAGTCTGCGATGCTTTAAAACCATGGTGGATATAAAACGCTTTGGCTTCCTCAGTGAGTGCATGAACCATAATCGCCCGCACCCCGATATTCTCAGCTACCCGATAACAGCGTAAAACCGCATCGTGGAGTAAATCGGCTCCCAACCCGTTTCCGCGTAACGAGACATCGACAGCCAGACGGGCAAGAATAATCACGGGAATGGGATCCGGCATGTTACGCCGCAGATTCCCTGTCGCTTGCGTATGGTTAACGCTGCCGGTAGCCAGAGAGTAAAATCCCGCGACCTGCTTCGTGCCCGTTTTACAAACGACAAACGTTCGGGCTGCGCCGAGCGCCTGGTTTTTTAGACCTCTTTGTTTTAGCCATTCGTCAAGCACGGCCTCTCCACTGACGAACTCTGCCAGTTGATGGGCGCTGGATAACGGCTCTGGTGCTGTTACACGTCCCACTGCGGTTTCCTTGCCAGCAGTTTTTCTATGGCAGGATCGTTCGCGACCGGGGCATCGAGCATGTCAATGAACTCGGCATACTGTTCATCGTTAAAATTGAATACACGTCGATCGAGGATCACATTCTCGGCTGCCTGACAGGCCATCTCCAGAATGAAGTCTGTACGTGATTTATGGAGGATCTCTGCGGCGGCATCGATAAGCGCCCGCTGGGATTCTTTGGCTCTGAGATTGAGTTGAACATCTGATTTCATGGGTATACCTCTTGTATAGCAATTGCTTTACAAGCATAGCATAAGTGGTGTGTATAGCAATCGCTATACAGCGCCCTTTATCATGTCTGACCTCGCCACACCGCATATCGCAAGAATTCGCTCTCTCAGCCAGCGGTGACCAGGGTCGCGTTCCATTCTTGGGTGCCACATCTGCGATACCGTAATACGACGGCTTTTGAACGGCAGCTCGAAAACGTGTATCTGGTCCGTTACCTGCTGATTGAGTAAATAGAGCGCGGGTATCATGGCGATAAGATCTGATTCCAGCGCCACGGACAGTGCCGTCGGAAATCCCGGTACGACGCTGGCGATTTTACGTTTTGTCCCCAGTTCGGCCAGCGCATCGTCAACGGAACCGTGCAACGCGCCCTCGGGTGACGCTACCACATGGCCCCAGGCGACATAATCCTTCACGCTTATTTTTGCCTGCTTAGCCAGCGGGTGTCCCTTACGCACGACGCCCACAAACCGATCCTCAAACAACCGTTGCAGCCGTATTTCAGGCCCCATATTGCTCTGGACGCCAATCTCCAGATCAACCAGCCCTTCCCGAAGATAGCGCGACGTTTTTTCCGGCTTAGGCGCAAAGCGTATACAAACGTCCGGCGCGGCGTCGGCCACAGCCGCTATAAGCGCAGGCCCAAACGCCACCACAAAACCATCGTTTGCCCTGATAGTAAAAAGACGCGCCAGACTTCGCGCGCTGAACGTTTCGGTTGAGGGCTGCAATACCGCCCTCGCCTCGTGCACTGCACGCCGGGCGCGATCCCGGGTCGCTTCGGCCCACGGGGTCAGTACCATGTTACGTCCGGCGCGCACCAGGATCGGGTCGCCTGTAACGTCGCGTAACCTGCTTAATGTCCGGCTCATGGCCGAGGTGCTGAGATTCAGACGACGTGCCGCACCTGCGACACTCGCTTCGCTCAGCAATATGTCGAGTGCAATCAGTAAATTAAAATCAGGATCGGTCATAGCGCTCATTCCTGCACATTCAGATAAGGCGTTTAGTGCAACGATAAAGTGCAAATGGTGCGCCTTCCGCCCTGTAAAAGCCATCTTTATAGTTTTGTCATCCATACACGCTTCTCAGAGGACAACCTGATGACGCTCTTTTCCAGTCAACCCGGCGACGAAGGACTGCCCGGCCCGGCGCGCGCACGGGTGATGGCCGCAATAATGACCACCACCTTAATGGGCGTGTTTGATGGCACCATGATCAACATTGCCCTGCCCTCCATGGCTCAGGAGATGCAGGTACCTGCCAGTCTTGCCGTCTGGTTCGCCAACGGGTATCTGCTGGCGGCTGCGATGACGCTGGCGATATTCGCGGCGCTTGCGGCCCGCCTGGGTTATCGCCCCGTATTTCTGGCAGGTCTGACGACCTTTACCCTGACATCGCTGGGTTGCGCGCTGGCGAATACATCCGAAGTGCTTATCGGTATGCGCGTGCTTCAGGGGATCGGCGGCGCGGCGACGCTGAGTATTGCCCCCGCAATCCTGCGGTCTGTATTTCCCGGGCGATTGCTTGGCCGCATTCTGGGGTTGCACGCCCTACTCATCGCCTCCAGCTCCGCTATCGGCCCGGTATTGGGCGGGACGATCCTTCACACCCTGAGCTGGCAATGGCTGTTTGCGATAAACGTTGTGCCCGGCACCCTCGCCTTAGTGCTGGCGTTTAAAGCGCTGCCGCGGGAGGCTGTTCGAAAGCAAGCGCCCTTCGACACTCCGGGCGCGGTATTGTCGGCGCTGCTGCTGGGTTCGACGATCATGGCGGCGAACAGCCTCCAGAACGCGACTTATCACCTCGGTAGCCTTTGCTGGACGGTGCTCGCTGCGCTGAGCGGCATGGCGTTTATCTGGCAGATCCGCCGCGCGGATAACCCCTTACTGCCACCGACGATGTTTAAAAATGAACGTTTTACCCTCGCGGCCTTCACGTCGATGATTGCTTTTGTCAGCCAGGGGATCACCTTTATTGCACTGCCTTTCCTGTTTCAGAGCGAATACGGCTACAGTCCGGTGGTGTCTGCCCTGCTGTTTACGCCGTGGCCGTTAGGGATCGTGGTGATTGCGCCGCATGCAGGCCGGTGGGCGGACACGATTTCAGCCCCGGCGATATCCACCCTGGGGCTGGTGATTTTTGTCGTGGGTTTGATCCTGCTGGCGACATTACCCGACCGCCCTTCAGTGTGGGATATCTGCCTGCGGAGTCTGGTGTGCGGAGTGGGGTTTGGCTGCTTTCAGAGTCCAAATAACCGGGAAATGCTCTCCAACGTTATTCGTGAGCATGCGAGCTATGCATCCGGTGTTTTATCCATAATGCGCACGTTCGGACAGTGTCTGGGCGCCGCCGCTGTGGCCGTTCTGCTGGCCGCAGATGAAAGGTCAATTCATGTTGCGCTGTGGGTCGCCGCCGCAGCGTCTGCGGTATCGGTCGTCGTCAGCGCAAGCCGGTTGCGTAAAATCACTCATCCTGCGGAAACAGGATGAGCGCGAAAATATAACTAAGCGCTACTCCAGCGCCAGCAGCGCAAAACTCGCCAGCCAGTGGCCGCCGCTGTAGTGGCTGCCGACAACATGTTCCACGCTTGCCGAGAGATGACGCGCAACGGCATCCTGTAACGCCTGCTGCGCCGGGTGGTTTTTCGGCAAGGCGCGGGCAATGTGCTTCATACACCACGCGCGGCTGAGGTTAAGCCCGTCCAGGTGCGCGATTTTCGGGTCGGTGCGGTCGCTTACCTCAGCCGGGTTCATCAGCGCTGAAACGGCACCCACTTCAGGCAGAAACGCATCGAACCAAGCCGGGAAATTCTCTACCACCTTACTCATCAGTAACGCCTCGGTCAGCGCCCCGGAGATATACTCGTCGCCGCCCGGCTCATAATGCGCCGGATATTGCGTGTCCGTATGATAAAAGCGCGTCGCCGCGTCCAGGATCGCTTGTTCAAGCCCGTCATCCGTCACCGCCCGGGCATAATCCAGACCCAGCGCGAGCGCAAACGCCGTGTTGTAATGTGTTCCGACGCGGATGGGATAGGTAAGCTTGCTGAGGTAATCCACCAGCCGCTGGCGAATATCCCGCGTTAACGGTTGCAGCGTCTGGTACCAGCGCTCCGCCTGCGGCAGTGACGACTGTTTCAGCTCCTGCGCCAGCGCCAGCAGCCAGCCGTAGCCATAAGGCCGCTCAAACGACGCGCGGAACGGCGCGGTAAAATAGGCCAGCTCCTTCGCCACCTTCTCGTCGGTCAGGTGTTCTTCGAACAGAGTGATGATCTCTTCCCGGCACGGCAGTTCGGGCCAGAGACGCAGGCAGCGCAGCAGCAGCCAGTAGCCGTGCACCGCAGAGTGCCAGTCAAAACAGCCGTAAAAGATCGGGTGCAGCTCGCGAGGCGGCAGAACGTCGCCGTCATCGTTGAGCAGATGCATAATGTGGTTCGGGTATTCCTGACGTAAATAGGTCAACGGCATTCTGGCGAAGGCGTCAGCCTGATGTTGGGTTAATTCCATTGCAGCTCCTTAGCGAAACACGAGGAAATACATTAAGAACACGTTCACCACCAGCAGGGTTAACGCGGTCGGGATCTGGATCTTGATAACCTGATATTTGTCTTTTAGCTCCAGCAGCGCGGCGGGCACAATGTTGAAGTTGGCGGCCATCGGCGTCATCAGCGTGCCGCAATAGCCAGCATACATACCGATAGCCAGCAGCGGCGCCGGGTTACCGTGATGGACGTTAATCAGGAATGGCAGAGCGATACCGGCGCTTAACACCGGGAAGGCTGCGAAGGCGTTACCCATGATCATGGTAAACAGCGCCATCCCCACGCAGTAAATGACCACCAGCATGAAGCGGCTGTCCGGGTTAACAAACAGGCTGACCACCTTTTGTACCGATTCGCCGGTATTCGCCACCACAAACACCCCGCCGAGCATGGCGAGCATCTGCGGCAGGATCACCGCCCAGCCAATGGTATCGACCAGCCGACGCGACTGACGCACCGCATGCAGCGGCGTACCTTTTGTCAGCCACCAGCCGGTAAGGATAGCCGCCACGCAGGCCACGCACAGCGCCGCCAGCGTAAGCTGTTTCTGGTCGAGCAGATAAACGCCGCCAATCGACACGCCTTTCAGAAACAGCGTCCCGATGACCGTTACCACGGGGATCATCAGTGCCGGTAAAAACAGCCAGTTTTTCAGCCGGTTCGACGAGGCAATACGCTCCTCCTCGGTGGACATTTTATAGTGCCCCTTCCCGACCAGCCCGAAACCGGCCAGCAGCGCAATCACGATAACGGCGCCGCCAATAATGCGATACGCCAGCGACTTACCCAGCTCCTGCACCATCAGATCGCTAAACAGGAAGATACCGCCGAACAGAAACCAGAACAGCGCGGTGGTATAGCGTTTCGGGTTAGCGCGATCGCGAAGGGTCATCACAACCAGCAGCATCACGACGAAGCCGATCAGGTAGTACACGCGGTTAATGGTGATGAGGGTCATCATGGCGCGATCTCCTGCGTACCCTGCTCTGCTTTCCAGGCCATCACGTCGCGACGAATGCTGGCATCGAGGCGCAGCAGACGCGTCATATGGATGATCAGTGCCGCAATAGCGGTCGGAATGGCCCACAGGCCGATATGCAGCGGTTCGATCCCCTCGATCCCGTTCTCTTTCAGGAACGCATCAATCAGCAGTACCGCGCCAAAGGCGATAAAGATATCTTCCCCAAAGAAAACCGCGATATTGTCGCACGCGGCGGCATGGGCTTTGATTTTGTCGCGGATAGTCTGCGGCAGTTCGCCGTATTCATTCAGGGCCGCCCCTTCCGCCATCGGCGCCAGCAGAGGACGCACCGTTTGCGCGTGGCCGCCAAGGGACATCAGGCCCAGCGCAGCCGTCCCTTCGCGGGCAACAAAGTAGAGCATCAGGATACGCGCCGAGGTGGCGCTGGCGATCTTCGCGACCCAGGCCTGGGCGCGCTCTTTCAGCCCGTAATACTCCAGCAGTCCAATCACCGGCAGGATCAGAATGAAGGTGGCAAGCGATCGGCTATTCACGAACTTTTCGCCAAAGGTTTCCAGCAGCATACCGAAATCCATGCCAACCAGCAGGCCCGTCGCCAGCCCCGCCACCACGACAACCAGCAGCGGGTTGAAACGCAGTGCAAAACCAATAACCACCACCGGAATCCCGATAAGTGGCAACAGTGTAGAACTGTCCATAAACGTTACCCTATCCAAAGTGAGCGTGGCGCGCCGACGGCTATTTTTTATACTTCGCAGCAGAGCGAAGCCGGTGCATTACGGCGCGCGATGTTGTGTTTTGCGTCAGGCTCCACAGAACCTGCACTAAAAAGCTATATCTGAACGTCAAAAACATGTAAACAATTTATCAATAAAATGTTCTTATTTTATCGACGGGTTTACATTTCGGGGGAAGGATCGTTATGACAGTAAAGAAAAAGACGACAGCGTTAAACCACGACGATATTGCGGACGGGCGAATCGTCTCCTCCCGTCATCTCGTCTCAGAGCGGTGTGCTGAATTATCAGAGCTGGAATATGCGCTGATCATGACCAGCAATGCGTTTAACAAATGGATGGTGCGCTGCATGACCGCAGCGGGTGAACCGGATATGGGGGCCTTTGACGTTTCGCTTCTGCACCACGTAAATCACCGCAACCGCAAGAAAAAGCTGGCCGACATCTGCTTTGTGCTGAACGTGGAAGATACCCACGTGGTGACGTATGCGCTGAAAAAGCTGGTTAAGGCGGGATATGTCACCAGTGAGAAAGCCGGAAAAGAGCTTTTTTTCTCCACTACGAAGGAGGGAAAAGCGCTGTGCATGAAGTACCGGGAGGTGCGGGAGGCCTGCCTGATCAACATTCATGCGGACAGCGGCATTCCGGGCGCGTCGATTGGCGAGACCGCGCAGTTACTCCGCGCGATCTCCTCCCTGTATGATACCGCCGCACGCGCGGCGGCCTCGCTTTAAGGACGGCGGAAAAGCGACATGCTCCGCCCGGCCAGTTCATAATCGACGGATTCCGTGATGATTTCCCCTATGGGGGCATCATCCGCCGTCGAAAGCTCCAGCACCCAACCCCCTTCGCCAAACTGCGGGATCTGGAATGGCACCGTGCCTTCAAACGGGTTAAACAGCATCAGCACGTCGTGCCAGACGCCCTCTTCCTGCTCAAGATCGGGACGGCTGATGGCAAGACCAAGGGTGGAACCCTCGTCCCATTGTTCCGACTGCTGCGGTCCGCCACCGGCGTTAAACCAGCGGATCTCCAGGCCGTCGCGCCAGTTTTCACGTCGCAGCAGCGGCTGCGTCGCGCGCAGGGCAATCAACCGACGGGTAAAGTCGCGCAGCTTCTCGTCGTTTTCAGTGAGTCCTTCCCAGTTTACCCAGGAGATCTCGCTGTCCTGACAATAGCCGTTATTATTGCCCTTTTGCGTCCGGCCAAACTCATCGCCTGCCAGCAGCATCGGCGTACCGTGGGAGAAGAAGAGCGTGGTGAGGAAGTTGCGCTTTTGCCGCTCGCGGGTGGCGATGATATCCGGGTTCTCCGTCGGCCCCTCTTCGCCGTAGTTATACGACCGGTTATCGTTATGTCCGTCGTTATTATCTTCCCCGTTATCGGCGTTATGTTTCTCGTTGTACGACACCAGGTCGTTCAGCGTGAATCCGTCATGCGCGGTAATAAAATTGACGCTGGCCCACGGACGACGCCCGCGCAGATCGTACAAATCACCGGACCCTAACAGACGGGCGGCAAAATCGTTAGAGACGTTATCCCCCTTCCAGTATTCACGTACCGTATCGCGGTATTTGTCGTTCCACTCACCCCAGCCTGGCGGGAAGCCCCCCACCTGATACCCGCCGGGGCCGATATCCCACGGCTCACCGATGAGCTTCAGCTTCGACAGCACCGGATCCTGGGTCACGGCATCGAAGAAGCCGCCGCGCGGATCGAACCCCTCCGGCTCACGTCCGAGAATGGTCCCGAGGTCAAAGCGGAAACCGTCAATCTGCATCGATTCCGCCCAGTAGCGGAGGGAGTCCATGACCATCTGCAACACGCGCGGGTGCGAAGTATTAACGGTGTTCCCGGTGCCGGTGTCGTTGATGTAATACCGGTGCTGATCCGGCATGGTGCGGTAATAGCAGAAGTTATCAATCCCCTTAAACGACAGGGTTGGCCCCAGCTCGTTGCCCTCCGCCGTGTGGTTATAGACCACGTCGAGGATCACCTCAATGCCCGCGTCATGATAAGCACGCACCATGTCGCGAAAACCCTGGATCCCCGCCGGGCCGTAATAGCGGGACGCTGGCGCAAAGAAAGCGAGCGAGTTATAGCCCCAGAAGTTTTTCAGGCCGCGATCGAGCAGGTGCTGATCGTCAGGGAACCAGTGAACCGGAAGCAGCTCGACCGAGGTAATGCCGAGGTTTTTGATGTACTCCACCGACGCTTTATGCCCCATCCCCTCAAACGTACCGCGCAGTTCAGGCGGAATAGCCGGGTTAAGCTGGGTAAAGCCTTTTACGTGGCTCTCATAGACCACGGTATGCGGCCACGGGATATCGGGTCGGCGGGAGTCTTGCCAGTCAACGGCATTGGGGTCAATGACCTTACATTTGGGCGTAAACGGCGCGCTGTCTCGCGTATCAAAGCTGAGATCCAGCTCGTCGTGTCCCAGCTCATAGCCGAAGTGGGCATCGTTCCACTCAATGTCACCCACCAGTTCACGGGCATAGGGGTCAATAAGCAGCTTATTGGGATTGAAGCGGTGACCGTTCTCCGGATCGTAAGGGCCATACACACGGTAACCATACAGCGCCCCCGGTTTCAGATCCGGCACATAGCCGTGCCAGACCTCATGGGTATATTCCGGCAGTTCCAGGCGAGCGATTTCTGTTTTTCCCGAAGGATCAAACAGACACAGCTCCACCCGCTCCGCGTGGGCGGAAAACAGGGCGAAGTTCACCCCTTTCCCGTCATAATTTGCGCCCAACTGCTGGCCATGACCGGCCCGAATTTCAAACGTTGTATCCTTTGGCATTTTTGTTCTCCTCGATTAGTCGCAGGTAAGCAGAACCAACAAACATCCCTTTTCAGACGTTAAATCCAGCGTCTCTGGCAGAAGGCGGCGCTCACCGGTAAACAGATCCCGGTAGTGCTTCCCGGCCAGCTCCTGGGGTATGGCCACGGTAGTATTGGCCCAAAGCATCGCATTGTCGGTGACGTCAAACACCAGGCGCGGCACGGCGACAATCAGCGCCTCGTCATCTTTTATGCGGGCATAAACGATCAGATTCTCCTCCCGCTCGCCGGTCACCTTCAGCGGCAGCCAGTCGCCATAGCGGAAAAGCGTGGGGTAATGCGGCCGCAGCCGTAACAGCGTGGCGGTGACGTACTGCTTCACGCTGCCATCTCGCCAGCGTTGCGCATCGTTAAAGAGTGCTGCATCCGCCGCGCTGAGGTTTTTCGCCAGCGCGGTGAAATCCGGTTCGCGGCGGTTATCCGGGTCGACCAGGCTGAAGTTAAGCCCTTCGCTGCCCTGGTAGATGTCCGGTACGCCTGGCGCAGTCAGCTTGATCACCGTCTGGCTCAGGCTGTTCATTAATCCCGCCCGAATAAACGGCTGGAGTGCGGCACTGAAATCACGCAGGAACAGGGTGTTATCCGGGGAGAGCAGATGGCGCACGTAGTCCAGCACCACGCTCTCGTACCCTTCGTTGCTGTCGATCCAGTCGGTACGCTGCTTGGCCTCGCGCAGGGCTTTCTCAATAAAGCCGAGGAAACGCTCTTCCAGTGACTTAAGACCCTCACGATCGTCAGGCGACAGCGTGGCTGGCCAGACGCCCGCCAGCGCCTGGAAGATCATCCAGGTGTCGGCGGCGTTCGGCGCGGTGCCGTCGTTGAGGAATCGGACCTGCGTCTGGTTCATCTGCCGCCAGCGCGCCAGGTTTTCTCCCCACAGTTCTGGCGCTTCCGTCAGAGTGTATAGTCGCGCTCGCGCATCCTCGCCGCGTTTGGTGTCGTGGGTGGAGGTTCCAAGCAGCGCATCGGGCTGGCGGGCAAGACGAATGCGCATCTCCTGATGAAAACGGGAAAGTGAAAACGCGCGCGGCGTCGGGTCGGCGCCGACTTCGTTCAGGGCCAGCTCCAGGTTATGGCGGAAGAACAGCGTATCCTCTACCGATTTCGCCATCAGCGGCCCGGTCAGTTGCTGAAAACGGGTGCGGAAAAGCGAGGCCAGCGCGTGGTCCTCCTCCGGCAGATCGCCGGTAAGAATACGCACGATCAGGCTGAGCGCGGGTTCAGAGGTGTCGACGCTGGCGACCACGCGACTGAGCAGCGCCACATCCGGTGGCGTCAGCCCCTCTCCGGTGCCGTAGGTGCGATACACCGGAAACGCGATAAGCAGCTCGCGCAGGGCATGGCGGATATCCTCATGCTCCACTTCGGCGCCGTTATGCCCGGCCAGCTCGCTGGCTATTTTGAGCAGCGTGGTAAATTCACCCTCAAAATTACGATCGGTCATCAGCCCTTTGGCTTTGCGAAGTTCCGTCTGCCTGTCCACGGTCGTAGCCAGCGTCTCGTCGTAGAGCGTTTCCAGCCGCGAGAGGTTGCTATCATCCACCAGCACTTCCGCCAGCGAGGCGATGAACTCATAGCCCGTGGTCCCCGAGACCGGCCACTCCGGAGGAAGCTGTTCCCCTTTGGCGAGGATCTTCTCTACCGTGATGTAGCAATCCGGCCCGGTCGCCGCACGCAGGCGCTGCAAATAGCCCAGCGGATCGGCAAGCCCATCCACATGGTCAATGCGCAGGCCGTCGACTACCCCGGCGTGGACAAGCTCAAGGATCAGGCGGTGCGTGTCTGCGAAGACCGCCTCATCCTCTACCCGCACGCCGACCAGCCCGGTGATTTCAAAGAAGCGCCGCCATGAAAGCTGTTTCGGCGCTTCCCGCCAGGACATCAGCCGCCAGCTTTGCGCCTCGTGGATCTCAACGATGCTCTTGCCTTCGGCATACGTGCCGGGATTAAGCGGATAGGCGGTATCATAGTAAACCAGCGCTGCGCTGTTGGTGACACTGTCACGTTTTAAGGTGATAGCCCCCCGCTCCAGCTCGGCTTCAAAGGTGTCGCCAAGAAACGGCAACGTCAGCGGTCGGGACCAGTCGATATCAAAATACGCCGCATAGCGGCTCTGCCTGCCGTGTTCGATAACATCGCGCCACCAGCGGTTTTCCAGCGAGGTCGACATATGGTTAGGAACGATATCCAGAATCAGCCCCATCCCCGCCTGTTTCAGCGCTGCCGCCATGCGGTCAAACCCTTCCCGCCCGCCAATCGCCGGGTCGATTTCGTTGGGGTCGGTCACGTCATAGCCGTGGGTGGAATCCGTGGTTGCGGTGAAAACAGGCGACGCGTAAAGATGGCTGATTCCAAGGTCTTTCATATACGGAATCAGGTCCACCACGCGATCGAAGGTCATGCCGTTGCGAAACTGAATTCGGTAAGTAGAGGAAGGGATCATAGCGCTGCTTCTCCATCAGCAAAGCGAACAATAATGCTGTTCGGCGGCAGGTTATCGACTGCCTCCGGCCAGCTAAAGATCGTTTTTCCGGGCAGGTCCGGTAAGGCGAGCGGCTTTTTGCCGATATTCAGCGCCAGCGACAGCGTGCCGGACGGAAAACGCCAGCTCACGGCAACCATGCCGAGCGCTGTTTGCAGGACGTTACCCTCCACGGCGCCCCGCTGTTTCAGTAACGGGACGATAAAGCGCTGACGCAGCGCAATCAGTTCGCGCGTCACGTGCAGCCACGCCCTGCCTTCCTCCGTGTCTGCCTTGTTCCAGTCAAGCTTCGACCGCATAAAGGTATTGACGTCATTGGGGTCCGGTACGGTTTCATCGTGCCCGGCATGGCCGGTAAACTCTTTCGCGCGCCCTTCCCGCACGGCTTTCGCCAGGTCGCCGTGGAAGTCGGTGAAAAAGAGGAACGGATGCGTTTCGCCATACTCCTCCCCCATAAACAGCAGCGGAATATGGGGCGACAGGAGCAGCGCCGCGAACAGCACACGCGTTTTATCCGCGCCTGCCAGAGAGATAAGCCTCTCCCCCTGGGCACGGTTGCCGACCTGGTCGTGGTTCTGGATAAAATCGACAAAAAACTGAGGGGGTTGCTCACGACACTCTACCCCGCGCGATTTCCCGGTCTGAAGCGAGATTTCCCCCTGGTAGACAAAGCCCTCTGCCAGCGCCCGCGCCAGTTTTTTCTCCGGCTCAAAGGCAAAATCCTGATAGTAGGCGTGTGTTTCCCCGGTCGCGAAGACATGCGCGGCGTTGTGAAAATCATCATTCCATTCGGCGGTGAAAAGCGGCGTCTGACCATGCTCATCGCGCGGATGCAGAAAAATCACGTTGCGACTGTCTTCGGTGGTCAGATGGATATGCCGATCCGGAAATGCGTCGCGGATCCGTTGCGCTATCTCGGGAAGAATATGGGTCTCAGCGTCGTCATGGATCTGGTCGATGGCGTCGAAGCGCAGACCGTCAAGATGATACTCCGAGAGCCAGAATAACGGCGCCTCAGCGATGTATTGCCGGACGGCCTCAACCTCATAGGCAATACCGTTGCCCCACGGGGTCATGCGATCCTGATGGAAAAACGCCGGCGAGAGCAACGGCAGGTAGTTCCCTTCCGGGCCAAAGTGGTTGAGTACAATATCCAGCACCACGGAAAGCCCGAGCGCGTGGGCGGCATCGATGAAGGCATGAAAATCATCCGGTGTGCCATAAGCCGAGTGCGGGGCATACAGCAGCACGCCGTCATACCCCCATCCGCGCGCCCCCCCGAACTGGGACACGGGCATCACTTCCAGTTGCGTAACACCCAGTTCGGCCAGATAAGGCAGTTTGTCGATGGCCGCTCTGAAGGTTCCTTCCCCGGTGAAGGTGCCGATATGCAGCTCGTAGATCACCGTCTCTTCCCACGGTCGTCCCTGCCATTCCCGCTGAGTGGGCAGGCTGCGACGCGGGTCGATCACCACCGACGGGCCGTTGACGTCAGACTGCTGCGCGCGCGAGGCAGGGTCCGGCACCGCCATTCCATCCTGTAAAACAAACTGATACGTCGTACCGTGCCTGACGCCGGGCACATCAATCTGAAACCAGCCGTCGCCCACCGCCGCCATGGGAATGTCGGTATCGGTTAAACGCAACGTGAGATCTTTTTGCCCTTCTGCCCAGACGCGAAAACGTACAACGTCATCGGAAATAAACTCAGCACCCCAGTGCCTGCGACATGTTCTGAATTCCATTCATTGTCCTCGAATGACCACATTTTACGCGGAACGAAATACAAGCTTAGACCAGGATCTACAGAGTGTTATGCCAGCAGGGTATGCCGCTTCGTCTATTATCTATTTATTACTCCCACTTAAGGAATACTATGCATATTCGAAAAGGATTAAGTACCGACCTCGCCCGTCTTGAATGTTGTGATTTTTCTTTCACGGTTGAGGAGATTGCAAGAGAGCCATTTCTCAATGGTGATTTGCATATCGAGGCGCTGACCGAACCTTATCTAAAAACCTATGAACTGGATCTCCAGACGCTGGAAAATCATTGCGTTAATCCGGATTCAATATTTCTTATCGCCGAAACGGATGACGGTGAAATCGCTGGTTTTATTACCGCGTCCTGCAACTGGAATAAATTTATTTCGGTGGATTACATTGCCGTGGAGCGTTCAAAACGTCGTACGGGCGCGGCGCACAAGCTGATGTCCGCCACCCACGTCTGGGCGCGAAGCCTCAATGCGCCCGGCTTACGGCTGGAGACGCAAAACGTTAATGTTTCTGCCTGTCTGTTCTATCGTCACTATGGCTTTATTCTGGGCGGTTACGATCGCTATCTTTACAACGCCCTGCCGGAAAAAGATGAGGTCGCCCTTTTCTGGTATTACATGCTGGCTTGAGAAAATATTTTATATCCGCTACCGGAAGATAGATTTGTCTGAATTTGTCAATTTTGCCCGCTTACGTTTAATTAACGACTAATCTTGGAATTCACTATTAAGGAGGCCGGTATGTCTACAGGAAATAATCACACGCTGCATTACCCTCGTCCACCGTTTGCTGAACAACCGCAAAGGGCCCCCGGGCTGGCATCGGAAATGAAGCCAATACCGGATCATGGTGAAACAAGTTATATCGGGTCTGGAAAACTGGCAGGAAAAAAAGCGCTGATTACCGGCGGTGATTCCGGAATTGGTCGCGCGGTAGCGATCGCCTATGCCCGTGAAGGTGCGGATGTCGCTATTGGCTATTTGCCGGAAGAGGAGTCCGATGCGGCATCGGTCATTGCGCTGATTCAGGCTGAAGGCCGTAAAGCGGTCGCCATTCCGGGCGACATTCGCGTGGAGTCGTTCTGCGATACGCTGGTGGAAAAAGCCGTCGCGGAACTGGGTGGCCTGGATATCCTGGTGAACAACGCCGGACGCCAGCAGTACTGCGAATCGATCGACGATCTCACCA
Organism: Enterobacter cloacae complex sp. EB5; assembly: GCF_031432835.1. Taxonomy (NCBI): domain Bacteria; kingdom Pseudomonadati; phylum Pseudomonadota; class Gammaproteobacteria; order Enterobacterales; family Enterobacteriaceae; genus Enterobacter; species Enterobacter cloacae complex sp. EB5. Next base: position 4,436,142 of record NZ_CP133860.1, on the reverse strand, counting down.
CGGCAGATTTTGACGCGACGTTTAAGACCAACGTCTATGCCCCCTTCTGGATCACCAAAGCTGCGCTGCGCCATTTGCAGGAAGGCGCCGTGATCATCAACACCACTTCCGTTCAGGCGTTTAAACCGAGCGCGATCCTGGTGGACTATGCGCAAACCAAAGCCTGTAACGTGGCCTTTACCAAGTCTCTGGCCCAGCAGCTGGGACCGCGTGGCATTCGGGTGAATGCCGTCGCGCCTGGCCCATACTGGACGCCTCTTCAGTCCAGCGGCGGTCAGCCGCAGTCCAAAGTTCAGAAGTTCGGGGAAGATACGCCCCTGGGCAGACCGGGCCAGCCGGTTGAAATCGCACCGCTGTATGTGCTGTTTGCCTCCGATACCTGCTCATACGCCTCCGGGCAAGTATGGTGCTCTGACGGCGGTACCGGCGTACTGTAAAGCATCCTCTCAGACCTATCCATTCCATGGATAGGTCACATTCACTTCCCGGCGGTTCTCAAAAATCTCAGTTGAACTATGATGAACTTACTATTGAGGAGCCCATCATGTTTACTGTGAAAAAACTTGCGATATCAACCCTGTTGACCGGTTCGGTTTTATTCTTTCCCGCGACCCACGCGGTGGCCAGCGTTCCGCAGCATGTGGTGAAACAGCAGGCTGGCGGCTACAGCGTTCAGGTTGGCGATACGATTGTCACCGCCTTTACGGACGGCAGCGTGCCGCAGGATCTGCACGCCTTACTGCGCCGGACGACGGCAGAAAATACCGATGCGTTACTGGCTAAAAACTTCCAGGCCAATCCGGTGGAAGCGTCGATTAACGCGTTCTATATCGCCATCCCCGGCCACAAAATTCTGGTGGATACCGGTTCCGGTCAGCTGTTTGGCCCCGGCAAAGGCGGGCGGCTGATTGAGAGCCTGGCGACGCAGGGCATTAAACCGCAGGATATTACCGATATCCTTATCACCCATGCGCACTCCGATCACGCTGGCGGCCTGGTTAAAGACGGTCAGCGCGTGTTTACCCGCGCGCAGGTCTATGTCGGCAAACCGGATATCGATTTCTTCTTTAACGACGAGAACCAGAAAAAGTCTGGCTATGACCAGAACTACTTCGACGTCGCGCACAAGACCTTAAAGCCCTATCTGGATGCCGGAAAAGTGACGACCTTCTCCGGCACGGAAAAGCTTCTGCCGGGCATCAGCGGGACGGTTCACCCGGGCCACACCCCAGGGTCCGCGTTCTACACGCTGGAGAGCAAAGGTGAAAAAATGACGTTTGTCGGCGACATCATTCACGTTGCCGCGGTTCAGTTCCCGCAGCCCAACGTGACGATTGCTTACGATGAGGATCAGGACGGTGCCGCCCGGGTACGCAACGCAGCTTTCGCTGAGTTTGTGAAAAACAAAGATCTGATTGCGGCGCCACATCTGCCTTTCCCCGGGATCGGCTATGTGACGAAAGGTGAGCGGGAAGGCTACGCGTGGGTTCCGGTGACCTATACCAACCGTGACGCAAAATAAGATGTCCCCCTCCGATATGGATATGGACCTGATCCTGACGCTGGATGCGTTACTCAGGGACCAGAATATCACCCATGCGGCCGCGCGGCTGGGCATCAGCCAGCCGGCGATGTCTGCTCGCCTTGCGCGCCTGCGCGTGTTGTTCGGTGAGCCGCTGTTTGTCCCTTCCCCACACGGACGTGGGGTGTTACCAACGCCGCGCGCCGAGGCGTTAAGGCCGCAGGTCGCGACGGTTTTGCAGGGTATATCAGCGATGCTTGAACCCTCCACGTTCAACGCGCAGGACAGCAACCGCACCTTTGTGATTGCCCTGCACGAGAACCCGGCGCTGATGCTGGGGGCTGAGCTACAGAATCAGATTAGCAGTGCGGCACCAGGCATACGCCTGCGTTTTGCACTCCCGGAAACCCAGCTGCTGCCAGCACAGATGGAAAATGGCGATGTGGATATTTATGTCGGCGTTAATGCGGGGGCGCACGATGCATGGATCAGACGCAAGCTGTTTGACGATGAATATGCCACAGCCCAGCGTAAAGGCCATCCGCGCGGTACGGGGCCGATGGATCTGGAAAGCTATTGCAGCCTTTCCCACCTGGTGGTTTCATCCGAGGGCGACCCGTTCGCAGGCTTTGTCGATCAGCATCTGGCGGGGCTTGGCCACCAGCGTAACGTGGTGATGTCGACGCAAAGCTATGCGATGGCGCCTGCGATTGTTGCCGGTACCGATTTGCTCTGCACCCTACCCAGACGCATGTTGCTACGTTTTACGCAAACGCTTGATATTTTTCCGCCGCCGCTGGATCTCCCGCCGATCGTTATCGGTATGTACTGGCACCCGAAAAACAGCCAGGATCCGGCTAACCGCTGGCTACGTGAACAGCTTCTTCAGGCCGCCGGACGTCAGGTATGATCGAGGATGCTCATCAATTTTTTCAGCACCTCAGAGCGAATAATCCGGTGGCAAACCAGCGTCAGCTCACTCTCCCGGAGTCGGTCAAGAATATCCACAAAGACGACGTTTTGTACGCATATCGCCTTCGCTGAGGCGGGCAGCATGGCGATGCCAAACCCTGCCGAGACGAGGCTTATCACCGTGGGGACATCGGTGGCATTTTGCACAACGTCAGGCTGTATGCCCGCGCTGTGGCAGGCATCATAGAAATATTGTTCCAGTCCCATCCCCTCCGGGTCGCGCAGGGCGATCCACTTCTCCTCTTTCACCGACGCAAGCGTCAGCGCGGCGGAGCTCGCCAGACTGTGTTGACGAGGTAAGGCCAGCACGGCTTTTTCCGTTGTGAAAGGACGGCTTTGCAGATCGTCAGGCAATAGCGGTAACGGGGCACGAATAATGGCCACATCCAGCTGGTTGCTTTGCACGCCGGTATAAAGGGTTTGCACGTTTCCCGTCATCATGGAAAGGCTGATAGCTGGCCATTTCTCATGTAAAAGCCGCAGCGCGGCGGGCAGCTTACTGTCGAATATCGCGCTTGAAACACATCCGAGATTCAGCACGCCCTGTTCCCCTCTGGCCGTCTGTCTGGCATCCAGAATCGCCTGATCGGTCATTAAAATCGCGACTCTGGCTTTACTGAGAAATGCCTCACCGGCTGGCGTCAGCGTCAGGCGACGATTCGCCCGGCTAAAGAGCATTACCCCCAGACGATCTTCCAGCGTTTTTATCTGCTGGCTCAGCGCGGGCTGCGCCATGCTAAGGCGCTCCGCCGCACGATGCATGTGAAGCTCTTCCGCCACCACGATAAAATTGCGCATCAGTCGAAACTGCATACTGTGCCTTCACTATTGATAATAAAATTCATATTAAAATAGCATAAATGATGCAATTGATAGCCCTCTTCGTCCGGTTAAGAATGGAAGCATTCATCCGAGGGGGAAAATATGGAAAACCACATCAACGATCTCAGAAGTGCTATCGAACTGCTCAAACGCCATGAAGGTCAATACCTTGAAACCAGCCATCCGGTCGATCCTGACGCGGAGCTGGCAGGTGTGTACCGGCACATTGGTGCTGGCGGCACGGTAAAACGTCCGACGCGCATCGGCCCGGCGATGATGTTTAACGCTATAAAGGGGTATCCCGACTCCCGTATTCTGGTCGGAATGCACGCCAGCCGCGAGCGGGCGGCGCTCCTGTTGGGCTGCGAGCCCTCTGAACTGGCAAAACACGTCGGCCAGGCCGTGAAAAACCCGATTGCTCCCGTTGTGGTTCCGGCGGCCCAGGCGCCGTGTCAGGAACAGGTGTTTTATGCCGACGATCCGGACTTCGATCTGCGTAAATTGCTTCCGGCACCGACCAACACGCCGATAGATGCCGGTCCGTTCTTCTGTCTGGGGCTGGTGCTGGCAAGCGATCCGGAAGATGCCTCCCTGACCGATGTCACTATTCACCGTCTTTGCGTTCAGGAGCGCGATGAGCTCTCCATGTTCCTTGCCGCGGGCCGCCATATAGAGGTGTTCCGTAAGAAAGCCGAGGAGGCGGGCAAACCGTTGCCGGTCACGATCAATATGGGTCTCGATCCCGCTATCTATATTGGCGCCTGTTTCGAAGCCCCTACCACTCCCTTCGGCTACAACGAGCTGGGTGTCGCCGGCGCGTTACGTCAGACCCCCGTCGAGCTGGTGCAGGGTGTGGCCGTAAATGAAAAAGCGATAGCGCGTGCGGAAATTATCATCGAAGGCGAACTGCTGCCGGGCGTGCGTGTAGAAGAAGATCAGCATACCCACACCGGGCACGCGATGCCGGAATTTCCCGGCTACTGCGGGGAGGCTAACCCCTCCTTACCGGTAATCAAAGTGAAGGCCGTCACGATGCGTCATCAGGCGATTCTGCAAACTCTGGTGGGACCTGGCGAAGAGCACACCACGCTGGCCGGTTTGCCAACGGAGGCCAGCATCCGGAATGCGGTGGAAGAAGCCATCCCCGGTTTTCTGCAAAACGTCTATGCGCATACCGCTGGCGGTGGGAAATTCCTTGGCGTATTGCAGGTGAAAAAACTCCAGCCTTCTGACGAAGGGCGTCAGGGTCAGGCGGCACTCATTGCGTTAGCCACCTACTCCGAGCTTAAAAACATTATTCTCGTCGACGAAGATGTGGATATTTTCGACAGCGACGACATCCTGTGGGCGATGACCACCCGTATGCAGGGCGATGTCAGCATCACCCATCTGCCGGGGATCCGCGGACACCAGCTCGATCCGTCTCAGACGCCGGACTACAGCCCCTCCATTCGTGGCAACGGGATCACCTGCAAAACGATTTTCGACTGTACGGTGCCCTGGGCACTGAAGTCCCGCTTTGAGCGTGCGCCTTTTATGGAGGTAGACCCGACGCCGTGGGCGCCTGAACTGTTTAAAAAATAGCGTTAACCGGAAAATCTTCTTCACCCTTCACGGGTGAAGAACCTCACGCTGAAATTGCCGCGTCCCCTGCTTTCTTGTAACCTTTGAGCGTTTATCACATCCCCATAAAAAATGAGACTACCGGACGCCTATGACAGCACATATTTCCAACGATCCTTTGCATGGCGTAACCCTCGAAATGCAGGTTAACGCGCTGGTTGCGCGATATGGCTGGAATGAACTGGGCAACCGAATCAAAATCAACTGTTTTCGCAAAGACCCGAGCGTTAAATCGAGTCTGAAGTTCCTGCGCCGCACCCCATGGGCGCGGGCGGAAGTTGAAGCCCTCTACCTCGACTCTCTTCACGATGACGGTAACGGGGAACAGGACGAACCGGCGTTTAATCCCTGGACGGATAGCCGGACACCCAGGAGCTAACACGCAAATGATGCGACACGTAAAACGGACTGGCGCGCTGCTTGGCTGCGCGCTTTTACTGGTAAGTTGCACTTCCAAACCACCCAAATCACTCGTTACCCCGATGCCGCAGGCGAAACCTGTACAGCAGACCAACGAACCCATGCGCGGGATCTGGCTGGCGACCGTCTCCCGTCTCGACTGGCCTCCCGTGTCATCGGTGAATGGCCGTAGCGCGGACCAGCGTATTGCCCAGCAACAGAAGGCGCTGACGGACAAACTCGATAAGCTGAAAAATCTTGGGATCAACACCGTCTTCTTTCAGGTAAAACCGGACAGTACGGCGCTGTGGGCCTCTAAAATACTGCCGTGGTCAGATACCCTGACGGGAACTATCGGGGAAGATCCCGGTTACGATCCGCTCCAGTTTATGCTGGATGAAGCGCACAAGCGTGGGATGAAGGTTCACGCGTGGTTTAACCCGTACCGCGTTTCCACCAACACGAAGCCGTCGACCATCGCCGCGCTTAACCGTACCTCATCGCTTCATCCTTCCAGCGTGTACGTCCAGCATCCGGAGTGGATCCGCACCTCGGGGGATCGTTTTGTTCTCGACCCGGGCATTCCCGACGTGCGGGACTGGATAACCCAGGTGGTGATGGAAGTGGTGAATCACTACCCTGTCGATGGCGTTCAGTTTGATGACTATTTTTACACCGAGACGCCGGGCTCCCCCCTGAATGATGCCTGGACCTTCAGGCGCTATGGCGAAGGATTTGCGTCAAAAGCAGACTGGCGTCGACACAATACGCAGCAGTTGATTGTGCAGGTCTCAAGGGCGATCAAGCAGGCTAAACCTGATGTCGAATTTGGCGTTAGCCCGGCGGGGGTCTGGCGCAATCGCTCCTTCGACCCGGCAGGCTCGGACACGCGCGGCGCCGCAGCCTACGATGAGTCCTACGCTGACACGCGCAAATGGGTACAGCAGGGTTTACTGGATTACATTGCGCCGCAGATCTACTGGCCCTTCGCCCGCGACGCGGCACGTTACGATGTGCTGACAAAATGGTGGGCTGACGTGGTGAAACCGACCCATACCCGCCTGTATATCGGGATCGCGTTCTACAAAGTGGGCGCGCCTTCCAGAAACGAACCGGACTGGACGGTGAACGGCGGCGTACCGGAGCTGAAAAAACAGCTCGACCTCAACGATTCACTGCCAGACGTTAAGGGCACCATCCTGTTCCGTGAAGACTATCTTAACCAGCCGCAGACGCAGGAGGCGGTAAATTACCTCCGGGGACGCTGGGGTAGTTAACTGAAATAAGGCAGAAACGTCCTGTTTCTGCCTTTCTTTTTACGGCTTCGGCCCGAACATCGCCTCAAGCTGTTTTGCGTCTGGCATACCCACGACCTGTTGTAGTTCGTTTTGCTCATTCAGGTAATAAATAGCCGGTGTGGCATTCGCGCCGAGACTGTCCATGAGCGTCTGGTGATTTTGCAGGATCTCAACGGTTTCCCGGGACGCCGCTCCTTCAGGTTTCGGCAGCTTTTTACCGCCGGACAGCTCGTACGCTTTCCAGGCCGACACCGGATCTTTCGCATTCAGGATCGCGGAGGCGTTACGCCCGCTGTTCGGGTTAAGAAACGCAACCAGCAGCGTGTTGAGCTGAACCTTCCCGGCCTTCACCCACGGCTGCGCTTCAGCCCAGAACTGCTTGCAGTACGGGCAGAACGGGTCGGCAAAGACGAAGACTTTGCGCGGGGCACTCTCCGCGCCCTCTTTCAGGGGATGCGCGGCATTGAGCTTTTTCCACATCTCGCGGCCCATCGGGGCGTAGATCTCTTTCTGGAAAAAGGCTTCGCTGAGGTTGGTTCCCTTCTCATCATAAAGATAGCCAGACACGACGTGCTTTCCGTCAGGGGTCAGAAAGAGCGTCACGCCCATATCCTGATATTGCCCCAGCCACGCTGGCGCGCCGCCGGGGGCGTCAATTTTCTTGATGATTTTGATGTCCTGCTGTTCACTGAAGTGCTTCACCACATCCGGAAGCGACTCCTCTGCCCTGACCAGCCCTGAAACCATCAGAGCAGAGAGTAACAGCACCTTTTTCTTTGCTAACCGTTGAAGCATAACGACCCCTTTAAAATATTGTTTTTCAGAGTGGTCGAAGTTTATTGCCCTGTCAACGCTTCATAAATATCCTTGAGGCGACTACGCAAAAATCGCACGGCTTTGTGTTTGCGGGATAATAACGCCTGCACACTGTCGCCTGTTTCCTCTGCCAGCACCTTCATGCTGTAGCCCTCAAATTCCGTTTTTTCAAACACCTCGCGCTGAGGTGACGGCAGTTCCGACAGGGCTTGCCCCAACTCCTCCCATAGCAGCATGTTGAGATACTCCTCCTCCGGCGTTTGCGGTACGCCGAATAACGTTTCTGCAATCTCCTGCTCCGGAAAGTCCTCGTCATCTGCTGTCAGGTACCCCGGCAGTGAAACCTCGTGCTTTTTTCGCGCCCGGTCGATCATCTCATTTCGTGCGGCGCGAAACAGCCAGGCGGCGACGTTCTCGACCGGCTGTTCCACTTTCATCAACTGCCAGGTCACTTCCTGAAGAATATCATCGACATCATCACGAACCGCAGTCCGTCCGCGAATGAAGGCTTTTAGCCGCGTGCGGCAGGCATTGAGTGCCGAGATCAGTAATGATTCCCCCGCCTCACCGGCTTTCATATCGCTCACTCGGCTTCCGGCGCTTTCGCACCGTTATCATCTCGCTTTTCATCCCGGCCATCGTGCCAGCGGCAATGACCGTGGCGCCCAAACCCTGCCCGACGCTGTTGAATGAAGGCCTCTCGTTGTTCGGGGCTCATATTCATCCATTGTTCGTGCATACGGCGGTGCGCACCGAACATGCCAGGACGGAAACCCAGCCCACCGAAAAGAATGCGGCTCAGCAGCAGGATCCCCAGCGCCTGCCAGAAGCCAATGGCTTTTACCCCCAGGATGGCCGGGAGCAACGCGTTCCACAGGGACATGACCAGCAGGCCAAGCACCACGAAGAGGACTGCGCCAATCACGATGCCCTTACCCATACGATGGCGGCCCAAACCACGCCCGTGACCTTTTCCGTGCATATCAAAATTTCTCATGTGTACCTCGTTTATGTTGAATGATTATGGTCTCTGATGAGGTAGACGGATGAGGAACAGAAATATTGCCGGGGAAAGATAAAATTTATGTGATAGCGGCTTTGTAGGGATAACAGTAATGGCTGAAGAAGATTGTGCAGCGGCTACATGCAGACATTAAAAAGGCTCCCTCAGGAGCTTTTTGAAAACACTCAACACTCTGAAATAAAGGAATTTATTTCAAATTGTGTCCACATATTGACCACATTGATATGAGAAGTACCGCATACGCGGGCTTCTTCTTCGGTTGAGAGAACCACACGATAGATTTACAATTGTCGATTTTTCAGATAATGTCGATGATAAATCTGATGTTCATAATTTTTAAAGAGATTAGCGAGCATTATGTCTTTTGACATTAATTAATAATAATTAGATATTACGTATTATAAATAGACCTGCGACAAAATATTAACCTTGTATTCAACGCGCATATGGGTGCAATATATTTTTCATGAAGTCAATTAACCTCTATTTTTACGATCAACGTGAGTATCAACATGAAACTTAGAAAAATCAAATGGAATAACCATACAGTTCTTGGTAACCTCTTTCTCGATTTTGTTAATTCTCAAACAAATAAACCTTACAACACCATCTTATTGGCTGGCGAAAATGGTACTGGAAAATCGACAATCCTTGATGAAATAAGTCAAGTATTAAACTATGGCTCTCATGATGGCTTTGATTACATTGAATACCAAATAGGTGACAATATATTTAAAACATCAAAATTAATTGATAGAAATAATTATGGTAACTTTTTCCAAATCTCTGATGAAAATAACAATATCAAGCAAATCAGATATGACAAATCGTATAGTTCTGAACTTATAAATTCAGATGAACAGGATCTTAGGCGATACGGTTGCGTTTACTCTCGAGCTCGCTCTGATTATAAGACTCAACCAATCATATCGACGACTATTAGCGAGCTTGATAAAATTACACATGATGTCGATGTTTTAGATGATTTTACTTCTTTAAAACAATTAATCGTTGATGTAGTTAATCAAGACAGTTCCGATTATGTCGAAACAAATATAGTTCTCGGCAACAATCCCCAGCCTTGGGATGTTTTTTATCCAACATCTAAATTATTTAGATTCAAAAACGCGTTTGATGCCTTCTTTGATAAAATGAAGTATGAAAAAGTAGCTGATAAGGATGGTGAGAAATCAATTTTATTCTCAAAGAATGGTAAGTCAATTCCAATTGATAAGTTAAGCACAGGCGAAAAGCAGGTTGTATTTAGAGGTATTTTTTTACTCAGAAATACAAATGCCTTAGATGGTGCTGTTATCATGATAGATGAACCTGAATTAAGCATGCACCCTAAATGGGAAAAGAAGATACTAAGTTATTATCAAAGCTTATTTTTCAAAGCTAATCAACAAACTGCGCAAATTATATTTGCAACTCATTCAGATCACGTCCTTAAAGAAGCCCTAGCTAATACCACAGATAATATTGTAGTGACTCTTGTTGAGAAAAATGGTACTATTGAATGTCGCAATATTGATGCTCCAACAGTATTACCTTCGATTACGTCAGCTGAAACAAACTATTTTGCTTTTGATGTTGTATCAAACGATTATCATATTGAGCTCTATGGCTGGCTTCAGGACAAAGAGAATCTAAACTCAGTTAAGCGTTGCGATGATTTTATAAAGAATCATTCAAATTATGATCCTTTAAAGCATGCCAAACTCTCTAATCATTTAACCACAACCTATGAAACACTTTGCACCTATATTCGAAATGCAATTCACCATCCTGACTCCGGTAACAAATTTACAGAATCAGAATTAAGAACATCAATTGAGTTTTTAATTGATATTTGCAAATAATTGAATAGCACTAAACTAGCACCATAGTCAGCTTAGGCTGATATTTGTATATTGTATAATACAAATAGGTCACCCCCCTAACTCCTATGGCCCCGCATTTGCGGGGCTTTCTTTTGGTCACATCCAGTGGATTTGTTGCTGGCCTGATTGGGTCGGGTGCGGCGGCGCTGGCACGACTTCACCCGGCGATACAATGAAACGCGCCAACACCTCATTGCTGACCGCATCCAACAGCACCCCACCACGCGCACAGACGCGCTGACCTGCTCCCCGTTGATTAGTACACCCCGATGTTAGTAATGTCTTCATAAGCCACATGAGGACATCCCCATGAAGAAGCGTTTTTCCGACGAACAGATCATCAGTATTCTCCGCGAAGCCGAAGCTGGGGTACCCGCCCGTGAACTCTGCCGCAAGCATGCCATTTCCGATGCCACGTTTTACACCTGGCGTAAGAAGTATGGCGGTATGGAGGTGCCTGAAGTTAAGCGCCTGAAGTCGCTTGAGGAAGAGAACACCAGACTCAAGAAGCTGCTTGCCGAAGCCATGCTGGATAAAGAGGCGCTTCAGGTGGCTCTTGGGCGAAAGTACTGACGACAGACCAGAAGCGGGAAGCCGTGATGTTGATGTGTGATGCGACCGGTCTGTCGCAACGTCGTGCCTGCAGGCTTACAGGTTTATCCCTGTCGACCTGCCGCTATGAGGCTCACCGTCCGGCTGCTGATGCGCATTTATCAGGGCGCATCACTGAGCTGGCACTGGAGCGCAGGCGTTTTGGCTACCGTCGTATTTGGCAGTTGCTGCGCCGTGAAGGGCTTCATGTTAATCATAAGCGCGTGTACCGGCTTTATCACCTCAGTGGCCTGGGCGTAAAACGCAGAAGACGTCGTAAAGGGCTGGCAACAGAACGTCTGCCGCTGCTCCGTCCGGCGGCGCCCAATCTGACCTGGTCGATGGATTTCGTCATGGACGCACTTTCCACCGGTCGCAGGATCAAGTGTCTTACCTGCGTCGATGATTTCACAAAGGAATGCCTGACGGTCACTGTTGCCTTTGGGATTTCAGGCGTTCAGGTCACGCGTATTCTGGACAGCATTGCACTGTTTCGAGGCTATCCGGCGACGATAAGAACTGACCAGGGGCCGGAGTTCACTTGCCGTGCACTGGATCAATGGGCCTTTGAGCATGGTGTTGAGTTGCGCTTAATCCAGCCGGGCAAGCCAACGCAGAACGGATTTATTGAGAGCTTTAACGGACGATTTCGCGATGAATGTTTGAATGAGCACTGGTTCAGCGATATCGTTCATGCCAGGAAAATTATTAATGACTGGCGGCAGGATTATAACGAATGCCGCCCGCACTCCACGCTGAATTATCAGACACCGTCTGAATTTGCAGCGGGCTGGAGAAAGGGTCATTCTGAGAATGAAGATTCCGACGTTACTAACTGAGTGTTGTATCTAATCGTGGGGGCAGGTCAGCACTAATTCGCCCAGAATTAAGGTAGCACCACGAGCCAAGAGCTCTAATTCACGATTGTCTAAGGCAATGCCCTTCTGACTCAAATCGAAACGAATTTTCGCCACACGCTCCCTTTCGGGCTTAGTCATCCTAGCTGAGGGCGCTTGCTCGCTCGTTTTGAGCGATGCATTGCTTCTTTGTTGAGGATTCTTGCGAGGCCTTCCAGCTTTTAACGCGCCGTTCAGTACTTTCACGGCGTCTGGCTCATTCCAGCCGATAACCCCGCGCTCAATTAGATTTAACACCGCTGCGGCTTGCTCAGACTGTGTGGGGGTCATAACTGAATCGTCCCCGGCGGTAAGCTTTCCACAGTTATTGACAGGACTCCGAGGCGTGGCAGAGCCGCTTTTTAAGGTCAAAGGCTCAACGGCCAAAACCTTTGGAACGATGCGCCATTCGGCTGTACGGGTTACATGGACACGATGAGCCCCGAGATGAGGGGCATAAATCCCGATAACCCTCTCGATATCTTCCTCGTATACGTTGACCTCATCAGTCACCTTACGGGTGACCCTGACGGCCTGAGCATCACGCGGCATGTTTGGCTGATGTGGCTCGGATTAGGGGAGCCAGTATGAAGAATGAACCTCGTTGTATTGCACAGTTGCTTCGAAGAGAAAACCCTCATCCGATCAACTTCACTATCACTCACGGTCGCGGACGCAAGGGCATCATCATCCGAACCCGTAAGACGGGTGTTATCGAGAAGCTTCGTCGCTTAGTCAAAAAGAGAGGACTGTGGTTATGACGGTAATGACACTTGATGTGATCCAGAAGCAACCAACAGCACTTCGCGGTTTAGTCTGCAAGTATCTGGCTCAGCCTCGCTGACAGGACACTTGCGATTTTTACAGTCAGATGATGGAGCGGGAGCGTCTTACGGTTTGTTTCCACGCTCAATTAAAACAGCGGCACTCTGTCATGCGTTAGAGGAAATGACCGAAGCCGATCGTGAGCGTCTTGTTTGTGCGCTTGATGAATTGAGAACTGCATTTTCCCGGCACCGCCAACTTGGCGCGTCAAAAGCAACTTTCATCAGCCGCCTGACCGTTAGTCAAAGGCGCTCACTGTATCTTCATGCGGGACTGACAGAGCAGGAATTTATGATGCCGCACTGGCGTTTGAATGAAGAGGACTGTTACTGGCGTGACAAACTTTTCCGCGCTCTGCAAGAGCTGTTCAGCCTTTTTGAGTACGCCCCAACTATTTTAACCTCGGTAAAACCTGAGCAGTATTTACATTAATTAATCTGGATTCGACTAATTACGCGCCTTACAGCGTGGGGACTCCTTTTGCCCGGAGATAGGCATATGCAAGAACAAAATACAGCGCAGCGGGGGATGTATTCAGCACATCTGACGCAGGCAGTAGCGTCCCCCGCTTCCACCATTTTCACATACTCCATAACCCTGACGCGCAGGGTTCGACTGTGGTTAATGGGATCAATAATGGACAAAACCACCTGAATTTCTTTGTTCACATTATCCAGCGAAGTATTACTTTTAATGATGAGCCCAACGCTGGTGATAGTGCTGGCCACAAAGAAGAAAAGCAGGGAAAACAGGATAATCAGGGATGATTTTTTCAACGACATAACACACCTCAGGGATATAATTTCCCTTTGGTTACCGGCTGAATCCAATCTTTAATTAATTAAAGTTATTGATCTCACCCTCAGACGTTACCCTGTCACTCCACGGCCTTGTATCGCCGTTGCAGGGTGGCATCCAGCTTACGCTGGATCGGCTCCGGCGTTTCCCCTTCAATCAGTTTGCCAATCAGATCAAAGCAGTGCCAGGCGAGCTGGCGGTTATCCTGACGAACGGTATCGACAGGAATGGTCAGAGAATCATAGAGATAGTGATCGTCAAAGCTGGCCAGACGCATATCGCTTTGCAGCAGATTATGTTGCCCCATATAGCGCAACACCCCTTCCAGCAGACCGCAAGCGGCGGTAAAGAGGGCTTTTGGCGGGCGGCCCAGGCGCGCGCAAAGCTCGGCAAACATTTCGTAGCCGGAGCTCGGATGGTAATTACCATGAATGATCCACTCCGGACGTAACTCGACGCCAGCGTCACGCAGCCCCTGCTTAAACCCTTCAAGACGGTCACGCGTCGGGGAAAGCCGCGGCTGACCGCCGAGGAAATAAAACTCATCCGGATGCTGGCGCGCGATGTCGGCCACCAGTGTGGCGGTTGGGGTAATTGAATCGGTGAGAACCAGCGGCAGAGAACTGTCGTTCATATGACGGTCAAAGAGCACAACGGGTAACTGTTCGCTCAGCTTTTGATAGTCCGCGTCGTTGAGCATGCTGGAGGCGACAATCAGCCCGTCCACCTGGCGGGCCACCATGTTATTGACCACCACCGTCTCCTGGCCCGGATTTTCATCGCTACAGGAGATCAGCAGCTGAACACCCGCCTCTCGGCAAAGGGTCTCCAGCTCATGAGAAAAAACGGCAAACCCGTAGTTGGTGATTTCCGGCACCACCAGACCAATGGTGTGGCTGCGGTTGTCCCGCAGCGAACGGGCGTGAATGCTGGGCTGATAATGATGTTCTTTGGCAATCGCCAGCACGCGCTCGCGCGTCTCCTCCGCCACCCGAAGCTCTTTGCTGCGGCCGTTCAGAACCAGACTGGCGGTGGCTTTTGAAACCCCCGCCAGCTCCGCGATATCTTTAATGGTGACGCGTTTTGTTTTTCTCACAACGACTTAGATCCGGCTGCCAAAACCTTTATTCTATCATGCAGCTGCGCAGCGACCAGTAGCGTAATGTGATGTCGGACGCACCTTCGAAGCGTACCTGGGCCGGATGGTCAGGAAAATAGCGGCTGCTCATGACGCCTTCACCGTGATTGATGAATATTTCGACGCTGGAACGGTCGCACAGCACGCGTAAATGATGAACATTGCCCTGCCAGTAGCGGGTCAGCGTCTCTCCGGTTTCCAGGCTGGCGCGTTCCAGGCGGATCCCCTCATCATTCACAATCAGCCGCAACGCGCCGGCAAAATCCACGTTCACGCTCGATGCGCTCAGTTCGAACTCAAGACGCGCTCCCGCCAGCACCGGGGCATCGCTGGCGCGTCCCTGCCAGTGATGTTCATCCTCGCGCAGCGTTTCCAGCTCACGGACCGGGGTTTGCCAGAGCTTACCGTCGCGGTAGCGCAGCTCGCGAGGACAGGTCATCTGGTGGATCCAGCCGTGCGCCCGCGTAGGCTGGAGCATCTCTTCGCCGTCCGGCACACCCATCCAGCCGATGAGGATGCGGCGGCCATCTTCTGCCACCGTGGTTTGCGGCGCGTAAAATTCGAAACCGGCGTCAAGCTCATGCAGCTCGCCGTGCGCAAATGCAGGCGTCTGATAATCAAATGCGCCGCTCATCCAGACGGCCGGATAGGTGTTGAGATAGCGATGCGGTTCGCGCGCCAGCCCCTGCGGGCAGCAGATCAAGACGTGTGTGCCATCAAGCGCAAACAGATCCGGGCACTCCCACATATAGCCCGCGTCCGTCAGTCCGTTGACGCCGTGACCAGCGATTTCGCCGCAGGACGCCCAGGTGTGTAAATCGGCTGACGTAAACAGCAGCACCTTGCCGCGCTGCTGTCGATCCTGCGCGCCGAGCACCATGTACCACAGCCCGTCATGGCGCCACACTTTTGGATCGCGGACGTGCCCGGTGTACCCGTCCGGCAGGGGCAGCACCGGTCCCAGTTTGGCAAACGTGCCATCGTCATTTTGCACCGCCAGACACTGCCAGGCGGTGCGGCCGCCATCGTCAAACTTAACGTTGCCGGTATAGCACAGGGTCAGCACGCCGTTGTTAACCACGGCGCTGCCGGAGTAACAGCCATTGCGGTCATACTCTTCGTCAGGCATCAGCGCCATTGGCTCGTGCTGCCAGTGCACCAGATCTGCTGAGCTCCAGTGCCCCCAGCACTTGTAGCGATGATCGCAGCCCAGCGGGTTCCACTGATAAAACAGATGGTAGCGCCCGGCAAACCAGATAAACCCGTTCGGATCGTTCATGAGCCCCGTCACCGGCGCGGGATGCCACTGCGGATAGTGGCTGTCCGCCAGCGCACGCGGCTGGCCTTGCATCACGGCCTGCAACACGGCAGGCCAGCGGGAAGATAAGGTCATTATTCAGAGTCCGTTTTATATTTCAGCAGCAGAGAGACGGTGAACGCCACGCCAAACGCAATCACCATGCCGATAATATAGTTGAGCAGTGAGCTGGCCTGGACAATCGCCATGCCGGGAAGCGCGGTCAGGCCAACGGCGGTCATGTAGACATGCACCGACACCACCCAGGCACCGCCCGCTGCGCCACCGATCAGCGCCGCGATAAACGGCTTCACAAAACGCAGGTTGATGCCAAAAATTGCCGCTTCGGTGATGCCAAGCATCGCGGAAAACGCCGACGGTAAGGTAATGGCTTTGATTTTGGCATCGCGGGTTTTGAACCACACCGCCAGACACGCCCCGCCCTGCGCCACGTTCGCCATCGCCCAGATCGGCAGCAGGAAGTTAACGCCAATCGACGGATTACCCAGCAGCCCGGCTTCAATGGCGTGGAAGCTGTGGTGAATGCCGGTAATGACAATCACCGAATAGAGCCCACCAAACAGCAGCCCGGCCAGCCAGCCCGCGTGGGCAATCAGGGTGCTGAGAATGAAGGAGATCCCGTCGCCCAGCGCGCGTCCCGCCGGGCCAATAATCAACAGCGCTATGAAGCCGGAGATAATGACGGTCAGGAACGGCGTCAGGATCAGATCTAACGCATCCGGTATTGCCCGGCGCAGCTGTTTTTCCACAATGCTCATAAACCACACCGCCAGCAGCACCGGGAAGACGGTTCCCTGATAGCCAATCATGGCGATTTCAAGACCGAAGAAGTTCATGGTGTGGAAGCCGGACGCTACGCCCCAGGCGTTGGTCAGCGCCGGGTGCGTCAGAATGCCGCCGAGCGTAGCCCCCAGATAGGGGTTGCCGCCAAACTCCCGCGCGGCGGTGAAGCCAATCAGGATCGGCAGAATAATAAACGCCGCCGAGCTGCACATATCCAGCATGATATAGAGCGCGTTATCCGGATTAACCCAGCCGTAGGTTTTAACCATCCCCAACAGGCCCATCAGCAGACCCGAAGCCACGATCGCCGGGATAATCGGCACGAAGATGTTGGAGAGCAGACGCGCGATACGCTGGAACGGGTTCAGCTTGCGGGCCGCAATATCCGCCGCTTCCGATTTACTGGACTCGCTAATCCCAGCCGCCTGAATAAACGCGGCGTAAACCTTATTCACCACCCCGGTGCCGAAGATCACCTGCATCTGCCCGGCGTTTCGAAAACAGCCTTTCACGCCTTCAACCTTGCCGATAGCCTGCTGGTCGGCAAGCGCATCATCGACCAGCACCAGACGAAGGCGCGTGGCGCAATGTGCCGCGCTGGCGATGTTCTCTTTGCCACCGAGCAGCGGAATAAGCTCGCGCGCAATATGATTAAAATCCATAGATACCTCTTCCTGACCTCTTTTTATGGTGTTCGAAACGCCCCCGCGATGCGGGAGCGTGAAGGGTTAAAACCAGGTTTCCATCTGCACCCCAAAGTTCCATTCCCCGCCCGCGTTGAAGCCGCTGCTGCCAAAGGCGTCATCGCTGGCGTAGTTATCCAGCTTGCTGCTCCAGTCCATCCAGGTGGCGAACAGGCGCAGCTCCGGACGGCTGAAGAAATCGCCAATCTTGCCCGCCTTTAACGTCGGGGCGAAGGTCAGCTTGTAGAAGCTACCGTTAACCGCATTGCGATCCTTATAGCCTTCCGGGTTTAAATCCATGTACTGATAGCTGCCCTCGAACGCGAGGGCGAAATTCTGGGTCACCTCTTTGATCAGACGCGTATTGAGCGTGACCCACTCATAGCTGTCGCCCTTCACGTAGCGGTCCTTACTGCTTTGCGCCAGCACGGCGGGCGCAATGTGCCAGCCACCGCCCAGCGGCGTGACACCGTAACTTGCAAAACGCCAGGTATCGGCTTCTGACAGTAGCGCGCCGTCTGAACCAATGCTTTTCACCTCGGCGCCCAGACCGTGGCCGTAAAGCAGCGCCGTTTTGGCGGAACCTTCCCGCAGGCCGTAGAAGCTCTCGTTATGCAGACCAACCAGCGCA
Organism: Enterobacter cloacae complex sp. EB5; assembly: GCF_031432835.1. Lineage (NCBI taxonomy): Bacteria > Pseudomonadati > Pseudomonadota > Gammaproteobacteria > Enterobacterales > Enterobacteriaceae > Enterobacter > Enterobacter cloacae complex sp. EB5. Next base: position 4,418,120 of record NZ_CP133860.1, on the reverse strand, counting down.
TGTACCCCGTTATTGGCCGCGTCGGTTTTAATCGGATCGCCGTTGCTGTCCTTACGGTCGTCATTATCTTTTGCCCGTAAGCCGCTGACCATCATCTGCACCGGCCCGGCGAAGTGATTCATGCTGAGGATGTAGTTCTGAACGTTGTTGTCGATCTCCTCTTCGCTGCCGAAGTTACGGCCATAAAGGGAGAAGTTACTGCGCAGCGTATCGTTCCACTTCACGTCGTAGACGCCGCCGCCGGTCCCGGCGAGAAACACCACGTCGGAATCCAGCCAGTGAATGTCGAAGTTGTCGCGGTCAAAACGCTTACCCGCCCAGAAGGTACTGCCCTTCAGCGCGCCGGTAAAGTCCGGCAAATTGCCCAGCTCGGCAAAGGCCTGACGAATGTTCAGGTCACTGCTGTCTGCCGACCAGTCGTTATAGGTTTTCTGGCCGTCGGCCAGCATCGCCTTAAAGCGCGTCGTCGCACCATTCTCCAGCGTCTGTTTGTGCTCAACATTCAGCTCAACGTAGGTATCAGCTTCGTTCCCCAGACGCCCGATGGCCCCACCCGTTTCCCCGGCGGGCGTCAGATAAGGGCCGCTTTTGCTGCTGGAGGCCGCGTCGTTCATCAGCAGGCCGGAACGGGCGTAACCGTGAAATTCAAAACCGCCTGTCCGGTCGGCTTTCTCTTCCAGCGCCGTGGTACGTTGCGCCACCGCCTGTGTGGAGGTTTGTGCTTCCTGCTGCGCCGCCACCAGCTGCTGCGTTTTCTGTTCCGCTGCCGTGGCGCGCTTTTCAGCAACCTGCGCGCGGGTTTCCGCCTCCTGCAAACGCTGCTCCAGCGCCGCCAGGCGCGCTTCGATACGGGACATATCCATCTGGGCAAAAACAGAGGTACTGCCGGCCAGCATGCCTATCATCACGGCAAGTCTGCGTTTTTTATACATTTTGTCGCATCCCTAATAACTATCGGTGAAAGTGCTAAATTGCTAAACCGGTTTAGGTTGGTGATACTAGACCGTTGAATTTTGGATCGGCAACGTTTTTTGCTAAACCGTTTTAGTAAGTGTGATCGAGGCGACAATTCAGGCCGCCGACCGGAGGCCTGGAGAGGTGATTTACAGTTCGTGATGATAAGGTAGCGCGGTCATTGCCCCTTTTGCGGTTGTCGCCAGCGCCCCGCAGCGCTGCGCCAGCGTGATGACCTCTGAGAGACGGGCCTGGCCATCACGAGCCAGACCGAACAGCAGCCCGGCGACGAAAGCATCCCCCGCACCGGTGGTATCAATGCATTCCACGGGTGATGCAGAATAGTGTGTCAACGCGCCTTCCTGCCAGGCGGTGACGCCCTCTTTTCCCTGCGTCACCAGCACCAGCCTGGCCGGACAGGTGCGCATCAGCGCAGCCAGCCCCTCATGGACCTGCGCATTTCCGGTTAAGAACGCCAGCTCTTCCACCGAGATTTTCACCACATCTGCACAGGCTAATGCCCGCTCAAGACACTCGCGCAGCTCGACTTCATCGTGCCAAAGATCGGCGCGGATATTGGGGTCAAAGCTGACGAATCCCCCCGCCTGTCTGATCGCGGCCATCGCCTGAAACGTCGCGGAACGGCTGGGTTCGGCGCTGAGCGCGATAGAGCAGACGTGCAGCCACTCCCCGGCGCGGAATGGCGGGAGATCGGCAGAGTCGAGGAATAAATCAGCGCTCGGGCGAACCATAAAGGTAAAGGAACGTTCACCGTCGTTATCGAGATCCACCACCACCGTGGAGGTGCGATGCTGCGGGTCCAGGCGCAGCCATTCTGTATTAACCTGGTCATCCGCAAGCGTTTTTTGCATAAAACGCCCGAAGGGGTCGTCGCCCACCCGGCCTATAAAGGCGCTTCTGCCGCCCAGACGCGCAATCCCTACCGCGACATTGGCCGGTGCGCCGCCCGGACATTGCAGCAGTTTACCCTCTCCGTCGGGCAACAGATCCACCACGGCATCGCCAAGTACCCAGATCGTCTCCATATCACCTTCTTAGCTAAATCATGTTAAACCGGTTTAGCTATTTAAGCACAGGCAGGGTGTCGGGGAAATATGGCGAGGGAAAATTTGCTTAACCCACCCGATGGGGCCAGTGAATATCACCCACACCGTTAAGCTGCGGGCGGGCGAATAAAAAGCCCTGGAAGCGGCGAATACCGGCGGATTCAAGCCAGCACCACTCTTCTATCTTCTCAATGCCTTCTGCGACCAGCGTAATCTCCAGATCGGTGCAGCAGCTGATTATCGACTTCACAATCGCCTGCTTGGGCCCGCTCAGGTGGATATCGCTGACGATCTCTCTGTCGATTTTGAGCTTATCCGGCTGAAACCGGGTGAGCAGTGAAAGACCAGCATAGCCGGAACCAAAATCATCTATCGCCAGCCCAACCCCTTCCGCCCGCAGCTGTTTAATGGCGCTGTTAAACTGGTTGAAGCCGGAAATCATCTCGTTCTCAGTGACTTCGATGACCACCTGCTCTGGCTGTAGACCGTGCTTTTTGATCTGCGTTACCAGGAACTCTACCGCCCCCGGCACGTTAACCAGCGACATTGGCAGCAGGTTCACCGCCAGTTTGTGGCTGCCGATGCCCAGCTTTTGCGCCAGCGCAAAGGTCCAGGCTTTGGTTTGCAGGTCGACTTCGTAAATCTGTTCACGATCGAGACTACGGAAGAAATGCTCCGGGCTGCCGCCGTCGTTTCCGCGTATAAGCGCTTCGAGAGAACTGATTTTGCCTTCGGACGGCTCGACAATGGGTTGCAGCGCAAACTGGCAGGGCTGTCCCGCCAGCAGACCTAACCCTTTACCAAACGGCGCGCGCTCTCGCGAAAGCGTCCATTTATCAGGCTCATAGTCCGAAGCGGGTGGGATAGCGGTTTTACCGGTGATAAAGGTCTGAATGAATTTGAAGACCCGATCCTCAGAAGTGAGATAGCTTTCCAGCTTGCTGTAATGCAGAACCGACGCCAGAACCGCTTTCGGGGTCAGAACGTCCAGGTCAAACAGCAGCATTCCCACGTCTTCGAAACGTCTGCGCGGGCCGTAATCGCGCATCAGCTCCACCACGCCGGTATGCCGGTCATCCGCACGGATGGTGTTAAAAAGCGCGACGACGCGCTGTTCCGTGCCTTCGAGAATTTGCAGAACGTCACGTCCACGGGAGAGAAGAATGCCTGAGATGCCCTGCTCCGTGTTACGGATCCTGGCCTGTTCAACCAGCGCGCTTAACGATGCGGAGGTGCAGGTTAAGCTCAGCTGGCTTCGATAAATAAGAGTTGTCAGCACAGAAACGGGGTCCGGTATGGGGTATACGCCTGAACGGTACTGTTTAACACAGTTCCCCGGTGTGACCTAATCTATTGTTGGGCTTGATTCTCCCCGATACGGCTGTCGATCCGCGTCTGCATGTAGTCATAGAACGGATTCGACGTCACGCGCATCAGCGCATCTTTGCCGACGCTCAGAACCGATGTTTCTCCCCACAGGGCTATCGTCCCGAGGCTGATACCGTAGTGGTTTTTCACCGCAGGATGGCGGCCATACAGATCGTCATCCGGCGGGAACGGAATGGCAACATGAGACAGGGAATAAACCTCCTGCGGATACGCCACCGACAGCGGCGCCACCGTTTCCCTGGTGCTGCCCGCAGGGGTTGTCTTTGCCACCATATCAAACCTGTCGGGGCTGGCATTGGTCACAATCGTGACACTGTAACGTCTTTTCGCCTCGGGCAGCAGGTCAGCCACCGCCGTCCAGGATGACGGCCTGAACAATGGACGGAAACTCCCGGCCTGGTTGATATCAAAAACCACCAGTTCGCTGCCGTTTGCCGGAAGCTAGTCAAACAGCCCGCTGACCACGGCGCGGGTACTGACCGTTGAATCCATGACCGACTGGAAAGCAAGTATCGGCGGGAGCTGCGCCAGTTTGTGATCATGAACATCGCGATTTATCTGCTCATGCAGCGCCTGGGTGAGTAGCCAGGACTGACGTGCCGCATTCACCGGGAACGAATTGTATTTATAAGGATTATATTCCGGCGAAATATTGAGCCACGCGGCTTTGGCAAACGCCGGTAACATGGCCGGTAGCCCGGCGAATCCGGCAAAGCGCGCAAACGCCGTGACGCCAATCATCGGTGAGAGCAAAACGATCTGCTGAGGTTTACGCAGTTCAGGCGCATCAAGAGCGTCGAGGGCGTATTTCATCGCCAGCGCCCCGCCGTTGGAGTAGCCCACCAGATGCAGGGGGAGATCGTTCCCCGTCAGGCGTGTCGCTTCACGAACCGCAAGGCGCGATGCGGCCAGCCAAGCCTCCCAGTCAACGTCTGTCAGCGCGCCCGGCGCCGTGCCGTGTCCGGGCAAACGAGGCACTACGGCCACAAAGCCGTGCTGTTGATAATTCACAGCCAGATGCCTGACGCTGTAGGGCGAATCCGTCAGACCGTGTAGCAATACCACCGCCCCGCGCGGCTTTCCGGCAGGCATCAGCACGAACGACCGGTTTGCATCCGGGGAAAAGTGTCCTGGCCACACCAGGCTCTGGCGGTAATAACGGTTCAGCGGCGTGCGCTCTGCGGGTGTGACATTCGCCGTCACCTCAGCGTCGAGAGCGGTGAAGATGGCGTTTTCCCGCGCGACATACGCTGCGAAGGTCGCGTTATCCATCTCCTGCACGGACATTTCGTCAGCCCGCCAGGTGTGCCAGTGATGCAGGGCCGGCCCCTGCTGCGAAAGATAAACCCGCACCGCCAGCAGCACGAGCACAATGATCCCGATGACCATCGCTATTTTTTTTGCGAGAGCCATCAGGCGCACGCTGACCCGCCAGGGCAAATTCGCCATGTGAGGCTCCCTCCCTTATCCACAGAGCGTTCATCTTACCAAAAAATGTGAAGAGGCTGACGTATTCACCAAATAGATACCGCTCTGGCCGGACACTGCACCAAAAGTGAACTACGCTGCACAAATGTTGAGCATCTGTTAAACAAATATTGCATTAACTTTGCTGCACAGCGCGTTTTCGCCGCAATGTGAACATGGCACGCGTCCTGCATTGTTAATCCGGTAACAGAAACCCGGACTTTGACAGCCAGTTAACAGCGAGGCGGTATGACGACCAAACCTGAGGTGTTGAGCCGTATCGAAGCGACCTTTAGCCAGCTCACCCCGAGCGAAAAACGGGTGGCAAGCTGGATGCTGGCGCACGTCGGGCAGATCCCCTTTGAAACGGCAGAGAGCGTGGCGCTGGCCACGGCAACCAGCGGGATCACCGTCGGACGCTTTCTGCGCAAGCTGGGCTATCGCAACCTGGACGACGCCAAAAAAAGCCTGCGCGATCCCCATCAGCCCTGGGGCATTAACGAGCGTCTCGACTCCTGGAAACAGCAACAGCCGCTGTCGGATCGCCTTCAGCACTCCCTGTCGCTGGAGGTGGACGCCATTGCCCATGTCTACCAGCTGGCGCAAAGCGAAACGTTCAGGCAGGTGGTCCAGCAACTTACCCATGCCGACGCCGTCTTCGTGCTGGGGATCCAGTCCACGCGCGGGATCGCCAATGCGTTCTTCAGCCATCTGGAGTACCTGCGCCCGCGGGTGAGCTATTCCGAAGGGCTCTCCGGTAGCTGGGTGGAGTCGCTTAATTCCGGCTTTGCGAACCCGTATATCGTGCTGACGGATACCCGCGCCTACTCCGCCATTGCCCGCCAGTACTGCCGCGTGGCGAGCGAAAAAGGCCTGGCGATGGCGCTGATCACCGATATCTGGTGCCCGTGGGCGCGGGATTACCCGATTGATTTACTCCAGGTGAAAACCGATACCGGCCATTTCTGGGATTCGCTGGCGCCGGTGAGCTGTCTGTTCAACCTGCTGCTGTCGGGCGTTGTGGAGGCGCTGGGGGATGCGCTGCCGGAACGTCTGGCAATCAACCGACAACTACAACAAGAGTTTGGACAATTTGAACGCTAAAGGAGCGGAGCTATGCCTGAAGAGAGTCAACTGATTGATGTGGCGAAAACCTTTCCCACGCTGCATATCGATCTGAAATACGCGACCGCCGATAACATCACCGGCCGCCCGATCTACCAGCACGCCGCGTGCCTGTTGCATACGGATGCCGCCACCGCGCTGGCGAAAGCGATCAGCATCGCCGCGCTGGCCGGTCTGAAGCTGGTGGTTTACGACGCCTACCGCCCCCAGCAGGCGCAGGCGCAACTCTGGGATGCCTGCCCCAATCCGGAATACGTGGTGGATGTCGCAATTGGCTCTAACCACAGCCGGGGCACCGCCATTGACGTCACGCTGATGGATGAACACGACAACGTGCTGGATATGGGCGCCGGGTTTGACGAAATGGACGACCGTTCTCATGCCTGGCACCCTTCCGTTCCGCCTGAGGCGCAGCGAAATCGTCTGCTCCTGAACGCCGTGATGTACGGCGGCGGTTTTGTGGGCATCAGCAGCGAGTGGTGGCATTTCGAACTGCCGAATGCCGCCAGCTACCCGCTGTTAGATGACCAGTTCGCCTGTTATCCGACCACACACTCACTCTAATTCTGGAGTCCGGCCATGAAAACAACGCTGCTTACAACCCTGATTGCCGCTACGCTCGCCCTGAGCGCCCCTCTCGCGCTGGCGGCGGTGCCAAAAGATATGTTGGTGATTGGGAAAGCTGCCGATCCGCAAACGCTGGATCCGGCGGTCACTATCGATAACAACGACTGGACGGTGACCTACCCCTCGTACCAGCGTCTGGTGAAATACAAGCCAGGCACCACGGAGGTGGAAGGCGATCTGTCGACGGGCTGGAAGGCGTCTGACGACCAGAAAGAGTGGACGTTCACCCTGGCAGATAATGCAAAATTCTCCGACGGCACGCCGGTGACCGCCGAAGCGGTAAAGCTGTCGTTTGAACGTCTGCTGAAAATCAACCAGGGACCTTCCGAAGCGTTCCCGAAAGATTTGAAAGTGGACGCGGTGGATGAGCATACGGTGAAATTCACCCTCAGCCAGCCGTTCGCCCCGTTCCTCTACACGCTGGCCAATGACGGCGCGTCGATCGTCAACCCGGCGGTGCTGAAAGCCAATGCCGCCGACGATGCGCGCGGTTTCCTGGCGCAAAACACCGCGGGTTCCGGACCGTTTATGCTGAAAAGCTGGCGGAAAGGTCAGCAGCTTGTGATGGTGCCCAACCCACACTGGCCGGGTGAAAAGCCGCACTTCAAGCGCGTCTCGGTGAAGATTATCGGTGAAAGCGCCTCGCGTCGCCTGCAACTTTCCCGTGGCGATCTGGATATCGCCGACGCCCTGCCGGTGGATCAGCTTGCTGCCCTGAAGCAGGAAGGCAAAGTGGCCGTGGCGGAATACCCGTCCCTGCGGGTGACCTATCTCTATCTGAACAACAGTAAGCCTCCGATGAATCAGGTGGATTTGCGCCGCGCGGTCTCCTGGGCCACCGATTATCAGGGGATGGTGAAAGGCATTCTCAGCGGGAACGGCAAGCAGATGCGCGGCCCGATCCCGGAGGGCATGTGGGGCTTCGATGCGAACGCCATGCAGTACAGCTTTGACGAGGCTAAGGCCAAAGCGGCGCTGGAGAAAGTCAACGATAAACCGGCCAGCCTGACGTTCCTCTACTCCGATAACGACCCGAACTGGGAGCCTATCGCCCTCTCCACGCAGGCGAGCCTGGGCAAGCTGGGGATTAACGTCAAGCTTGAGAAACTGGCGAACGCCACCATGCGCGACCGCGTCGGCAAAGGTGATTATGACATTGCGATTGGTAACTGGAGCCCGGACTTCGCTGACCCGTACATGTTCATGAACTACTGGTTCGAATCGGACAAAAAAGGGCTGCCGGGGAACCGCTCATTCTATGAGAACAAAGAGGTCGATGCATTGTTGCAGGCGGCACTGAAAACCACCGATCAGGCGGAACGCACCAAAGATTACCAGCAGGCGCAGAAAGTAGTGATTGACGAGGCGGCTTACGTTTATCTGTTCCAGAAGAACTACCAGCTGGCGATGAACAAAGAGGTCAAAGGCTTCACCTTTAATCCGATGCTTGAGCAGGTCTTTAACATCGCCACCATGAGTAAGTAACGGCCCACGCCGGGAGGAAGTGTATGACGTTCTGGAGCATTGTGCGCCAGCGCTGCTGGGGGTTAATCCTGGTGGTGGCCGGTGTCTGTATTATTACTTTTATTATTTCACACCTGATCCCCGGCGATCCGGCCCGCCTGCTGGCCGGTGACCGCGCCAGCGATGAAATTGTGCAGGGCATCCGCCAGCAGCTGGGGCTGGATCAACCGCTCTATATTCAGTTTGGCCGCTATGTAGAGGCGCTGGCGCACGGCGATCTGGGCACCTCCATTCGCACCGGTCGCCCCGTTGCGGAAGATTTGAAAGCCTTTTTCCCCGCCACGCTGGAGCTGGCGTTCTGCTCTTTGCTGCTGGCGCTGGTGATTGGCGTACCGCTGGGCATTTTATCGGCGGTGTACCGTAACCGCTGGCTGGATCACCTGGTGCGACTGATGGCGATGACGGGCATCTCGACGCCTGCCTTCTGGCTGGGACTGGGGGTTATCGTTCTGTTCTACGGGCAACTGCAAATTCTGCCCGGCGGCGGCAGGCTGGACGACTGGCTCGATCCGCCTGCCCACGTTACCGGCTTTTATCTGCTGGACGCCCTGCTGGAAGGCAACGGCGAAGTGTTTTTCAACGCCCTACAGCACCTGATTCTCCCCTCCCTGACCCTGGCCTTTGTGCATCTGGGTATTGTGGCGCGTCAGGTGCGTTCCGCGATGCTGGAGCAGCTGAGCGAGGATTATATTCGTACCGCCCGCGCGAGCGGGTTGCCGGGCTGGTACATCGTGCTGCGCTACGCCTTACCCAACGCCATGATCCCCTCCATTACCGTGCTCGGGCTGGCGCTGGGCGATCTGCTGTATGGGGCAGTCCTTACCGAAACCGTGTTTGCCTGGCCGGGAATGGGAGCCTGGGTGGTGACCTCCATTCAGGCGCTGGACTTCCCTGCCGTCATGGGCTTCGCGGTCGTGGTATCGCTGGCCTATGTCTTCGTCAATCTGGTGGTGGATCTGCTGTATCTGTGGATCGACCCGCGAATCGGGCGCGGAGGTGCCGAATGATGTTAACTCAGGAAACGCCCGTCCCCGTCAGCACCGCCAAACAGCGCATCAACTGGGCAAAGCTGTTCTGGATGCTACGCAAAAGCCCGCTCACGCTGATCGGCGGAGTGATTATGATCGTGATGCTGCTGATGATGGTGGTCTCGCCGTGGATAGTCCCGCACGATCCGAACGCGCTGGATCTGACCGCGCGATTGCAGGCGCCTTCAGCCCAGCACTGGTTTGGCACCGATGAGGTGGGCCGGGATCTGTTCAGCCGCGTGCTGGTGGGCAGCCAGCAGTCCATCACGGCGGGGCTGGCGGTGGTGGTGATTGCGGGCGGCATCGGTTCGCTGCTCGGCTGTTTGTCCGGCGTACTCGGCGGACGCGGCGACGCCATTATTATGCGCGTTATGGACATTATGCTCTCCATCCCCTCGCTGGTGCTGACGATGGCGCTGGCCGCCGCGCTCGGCCCAAGCCTGTTTAACGCGATGCTGGCGATTGCGATTGTACGCATTCCGTTTTACGTGCGGCTGGCACGCGGGCAAACGCTGGTGGTGCGCCAGTTCACCTACGTGCAGGCCGCCCGCACCTTTGGCGCATCGCGCTGGCACCTGATCAGCTGGCATATCCTGCGTAACGCCCTGCCGCCGCTGATCGTACAGGCGTCGCTGGATATCGGCAGCGCCATTCTGATGGCCGCCACGCTCGGCTTTATTGGATTAGGCGCGCAGCAGCCCACCGCCGAATGGGGCGCGATGGTGGCCGTGGGGCGTAACTACGTGCTTGACCAGTGGTGGTACTGTGCGTTTCCGGGGGCGGCAATTCTGATCACAGCGGTTGGGTTTAATCTGTTTGGCGATGGTCTTCGCGACCTGCTGGATCCCAAATCAGGAGGGAAGCAGTCATGAGTGATTCCGTATTATCGATTGAAGATTTGCACCTGAGCTTCCCTATTTTTCGCGGTGACGTCCACGCGCTCAACCACGTCTCGCTGGAGATTGGCCGGGGTGAAATTGTCGGCGTGGTGGGCGAATCCGGCTCGGGAAAATCGGTCACCGCGATGCTGGCGATGCGCCTGCTGCCGGAAGGCAGTTACCATGTTCACCATGGCCGGGTCACGCTGCTCGGGGAAGATGTTCTGAATGCGTCGGAAAAACAGCTTCGTCAGTGGCGCGGCGCCAGGGTGGCGATGATTTTTCAGGAGCCGATGACGGCGCTCAACCCCACGCGCCGGATTGGCAGGCAGATGGTGGAGGTGATCCGCCAGCATCAGTCGCTTTCCCGCCGCGACGCGCAGCAGAAGGCGATCGCCCTGCTGGGCGAGATGCAAATTCCGGATGCGGCACAGGTGATGGATCGCTATCCGTTTGAGCTTTCCGGCGGCATGCGCCAGCGGGTGATGATCGCCCTTGCCTTCTCCTGCGAGCCGGAGCTGATCATTGCCGATGAGCCGACCACCGCGCTGGACGTGACCGTTCAGCGTCAGGTGCTGCGTCTGCTGAAACACAAAGCGCGCGCCAGCGGGACGTCGGTGCTGTTTATCAGTCACGATATGGCGGTGGTGTCGCAGCTTTGTGACCGGATGTACGTTATGTACGCAGGCAGCGTGATCGAAAGCGGCAGCACGCAGACCTTGATCCACCATCCTGTTCATCCCTATTCGATTGGCCTGCTGCGGTGTGCTCCGGAAAATGGCGAACCGCGCGAGATCCTTCCGGCCATTCCCGGCACGGTGCCTAACCTCAGCCACCTCCCGCGCGGATGTGCTTTTCGCGAGCGTTGTTTTGCTGCCGGAGCGAAATGCAGCGAAACGCCGCGCTTAATTTCCACGGGCGCAGAAGGCCAGCAGGCTGCCTGCTGGTACCCACAACAGGAGACACGCCATGTCTGAGGTACTGCTGGAACTGGATAGCGTGCATGTGAATTTTCCTGCGCGCAAAAACTGGCTGGGGCGCGTGACGGAGCAGGTACACGCCCTCAACGGCATGGATCTCCGGATCCATCGCGGCGAAACGCTGGGCGTTGTAGGGGAATCCGGCTGTGGAAAGAGCACGCTGGCGCAGCTGCTGATGGGCATGCTCAAACCGAGTACCGGTGCCTGTCAGCGCGCGAATGCGGCAGGCAGTATGCAGATGGTATTTCAGGACCCGCTCTCGTCCCTCGATCCGCGTTTACCCGTCTGGCGCATCATCACCGAGCCGGTGTGGATACAGCAACGCCGCAGCGAACGGGAGCGTCGTCAGCTGGCTGAGACGCTGGCGCAGCAGGTGGGCATTCGGGCGGAATATCTTGACCGCCTGCCGCATGCGTTTTCGGGCGGACAGCGCCAGCGCATCGCTATTGCCCGGGCGCTCTCTTCGGATCCGGACATCATCGTGCTGGATGAACCCACCAGCGCGCTGGATATTTCCGTCCAGGCGCAGATCCTCAATTTGCTGGTTGCCCTGCAACAGCAGCGAAATCTGACCTACGTGCTGATCTCGCACAACGTCTCGGTGGTCCGGCACATGAGCGACCGGGTGGCGGTGATGTATCTGGGGCAAATTGTGGAGCTGGGTCCGGCGGACCAAGTGCTGGGCAAGCCGCGGCATCCGTATACGCAGCTGCTGCTTGACTCCGTTCCCCGTACCGGAGAACCGCTGGACGAAGATCTGGCATTACGCAAAACCGATCTCCCCGGTAATCGCCGCCTGCCTGATGGCTGCTACTTCCGCGACCGCTGCCCGCTGGCGATGCAGGGATGTGAACAGCCGCAACAGCTCCAGTCCTCTTCCGGGAGCCGAAGCGTGCGCTGCTGGCGTAACCGTTAGCTGGCGTAACCGTTAAAAGGAGCCGGGCATTTGCCCGGCCTGATATCAGTTGAGTTTGTAATCCAGCGTGATTTCGGCTTTCAACAGCTGCGACACCGGACAACCCGCCTTCGCTTTCTGAATAATGCCGTCGAACTGCTGCGGATCGATACCCGGTACCGTCACCTTGCTTTGCAGCGCCACTTTGCTGATGGCAAAACCGCTGTCGGTTTTATCCAGCGAAACGTCCGCCGTGGTATCGATGGAATCGGCGGTATAACCCGCTTCGCCCAGCATTAGCGACAGGGCCATGGAGAAACAGGCGGCGTGCGCTGCGCCAATCAGCTCTTCCGGGTTGGTCCCTTTTTCGCCCTCGAAGCGGGTATTAAAACCGTAAGGTTGCTGGTTAAGGACGCCACTCTCTGTTGAGACCGTCCCTTTGCCGCGTTTGATGTCGCCAGACCAGTGTGCTGAACCGTGCTTATGAATCGTCATTCTTGCTCTCCTTTTGGCTTACAAAGGGATAAGTATAGGACGCATAATCCATTTTGCAGGGAAGACAGACTAGTCTGAGCGCGTGGCAAGGTGGTTTGCCAGCGCGTCGAGGAACACACGCTGCGCCGCAGGCTGATAGTCTCGCGACTGATAAATACCAAAAATACCGATCGGTTTTGGCGTAAAGGCGCTGAGCACCGGCACCAGACTGCCCTGCCGTAGCGCCGCGTCGGCCTCGCGCTCGGGCAGCATGGCAATACCACAGTGGTTTATCGCCGCCTCCATCAGCAGTGACGAGATGCTGGCGCTGAGATTGCCGCTGACCGCCGTCGTGACTGGCTCCCCTTCGGGCGTCAAAAAACGCCACGACTGACCGGCAAAAAAGCTGTAATGCAGGCAGTTGTGCCGGGCTAAATCCTCCAGTTGCTCTGGAACGCCCCGGCTGGCAAGGTAGTGCGGCGAGGCGCAAAGCACGGACCGACACTCCCCCAGCCGGCGGGCGATCATGCCCGGTTCGGGGTTATCGGTGATGCGGATCGCCACGTCAATTCGCTCGCCCACCAGGCTTACCGGATGATTGTTAACATCCAGCTCGATGCGCAGCTGAGGGTAACGCTGCAACAGATCGGGCAGCACCGGAGCGATAATCTGCATCGCCGTAAAGTGCGCGCAGGCGACGCGAAGCGTGCCTGAGGGTAAATCCTTCACGGACTGATCTTCAATTTCCTGAGAAATTTGCGAGAGCGTGCGGGTCTTTTGCAGGACCTTCTCTCCCGCCGCCGTCAGCGTCAGCTTGCGGGTGGAGCGGTTCACCAGCCGCGCCCCGGCCCACTTCTCCATCTGCTCCAGATAACGGCTCACCATCGGACGGGAGATCCCCAGCGCCCGCGCCGCCGCGCTTAAACTCCCCAGCTCACAGATGCGGTTGTACACCTGGGCGGCAATAACGCGATCCATTCTGACCTCCATTTGCTCGATTTATGAAACTAAGCATCTCCTGTTTCAGGAATTCTGGCAAATGAAGAGATCCGTACAATAGAGACTTTCCTGAAGAACAGAGACATGACCATGACCATCGCCCGCCTTGCTTTGCTGACAACCCTTTTCACTCCGGCCGTCTTTGCCGCGCCGTTGACCGTTGATACGTATAACCCGCAGGAAAAAGGCATTTTTGCCGTCTCTTCCACCCTGGTATCTGGCCCGAAAGAGGCGGTACTGTTTGACGCCCAGTTCAGCGTGAAAGATGGCGAAGCGCTGGTAGAAAAAATTCGCCACAGCGGTAAAACGCTGAACAAAATCGTGATCACCTCCGGCGATCCGGATTTCTATTTCGGCCTGCAACCGCTGGTAAAAGCCTTCCCTAATGCCAAAGTTGTCGCCACGCAACAGGTGGTGGACCATATCAAGGCCACAAAAGACGCGAAGCTCGCCTTCTGGGGGCCACAGATGAAAGACGGCGCGCCGACGCAGCTCTACGTGCCGCAAGTGCTTGCCTCAACCACCTTTATGATTGACGGTGAAAGAGTGAATATTGAAGAGCCTGAGAGCTATGCGGCGTATGTCTGGATCCCATCCGCAAAAACCATCCTCGGCGGCACGGGCGTCTCATGGGGCATTCACGTCTGGACGGCGGATACCCAAACGCCGGAAAGCCGCAAACAGTGGCAGCAGACGCTGGATAGCATGGCAGCCCTTAAGCCCGAACACGTTATTCCGGGCCACTACCTTGGGACACCGCCAGCGGGGACCGGCGCTATCGACTTTACCCGTCGCTATCTACAGCAGTTTGAACAGGCCCTCACGGCAGATAAAGCGTCAACCGGCGTCATCAACACGATGAAAAAACAGTGGCCGACCCTGGCGGAAGCCAGTTCGCTGGAACTGAGTGCCAAAGTGAATACCGGCGAAATGAAGTGGTAATAGCCTGATTATCTCCTGCTATATTTAAATTTTTTATAGCAGGAGTTAACTATGCCATCGTCAGTAAGGGGCATCGACCATATCGGTATTACGGTGCCCGACATTGAAAAAGCCACCCTATTTTTTGAACGCGCTTTCGACGCACAGGTTTTATATCATTCTGTCGATGCGCAAACCGATAATATTGATCAGTCCGCCCAGCAGCACACCTTAAAATTATTTCCCGGCACAAAAATTCACGCCATCCGCATGCTTGTTATGCCCCACGGACCCGGCATAGAACTTTTCGAAATGCATGGCCCTGAACAGGGAATGCCCGCCCGCGCCAGCGACTTTGGCCTCCAGCATTTTGCTGTTTATGTTGATGATTTTGATAAGGCGATAGCCGCTTTCACCGCTGCCGGCGGGGAGATGTTTACCGCGCCAAAGCCGCTTACATTTCCGGATGAACAAGGTGAAGGGAATGCTTTCTGCTATGGGCAAACCCCCTGGGGCAGCATTGTGGAATTGATCTGCTGGCCGACGCCCATGCCTTATGAAAAAACGACAAATTTACGCCGCTGGAAACCCTAAATTTTATTTCTGTGCTACGGGAGATGATATTTTTATTTCCAGGACGAATCTGAACCACAACGGCAAAAATATTTGCCAATCTGAATGCGAATTACGATTTTGCACGCCGTAACATTAAACAGACAACGACACGGAGGCAGCATGTTTACTTATTACCCGGCACATACCACAGCAGCACAACCCGAACTCGTTAACGCGATTGCGCAGGGTCTTCAGGCGGAGCACGGTGTTGTTACCGAAGATGACATTTTGATGGAACTGACCAGGTGGGTGGAAGCCACAGACAATGACATCCTCAGTGACATCTACCAGCAAACCATCAACTACGTGGTCAGCGGGCAAAGTGCACCTTTGTAAAAACCTGCTAAGCTGGATCTGCAACCTAAGGGGTTACATTTCGTTTGCGTGAGCAAACTTGTCCTTAAAACTATCAACGGGATTGAGGAGTTAATATGAAATCGAACCGTCAGGCACGCCACATTCTGGGACTGAACTACAAGCTCTCTAACCAGCGCAAAGTGGTTATTGAAGAGGGGAGCGAAACGCAAGTGACCCACGCCACCGGCAGGAAACGTCAGGCAGGCAAGTAAGTTCCAGTACGAAATCCACAACACCATCGGTTACCCCGGTGGTGTTTTTGTTTATGTGTTGCGGTAATTAATATTTAGCTCCTTTATAATACCGCCCGACCGCACCCCGTAGCACAGGCCAGAAAGATGACAAACAGCAGTGTCAGGGACGGATCTTCTTAAAAAGAGTGAGTGACATGGACAACAAACTGAAAAAACATCGTTCCCTATATATTCCTTATGCCGGTCCGGTTTTACTGGAGTTTCCCCTTCTTAACAAAGGCAGCGCCTTTAGCATGGAAGAGCGCAGCAGCTTTAACCTGCTGGGCCTGCTGCCTGAAGTGGTTGAAACCATTGAAGAACAGGCGGAACGCGCCTGGATCCAGTATCAGGGCTTTAAAACCGAAATCGATAAGCACATCTACCTGCGTAATATCCAGGACACCAACGAAACCCTCTTCTACCGCCTGGTGCAGAACCATCTCGAAGAGATGATGCCCGTCATTTACACCCCAACCGTCGGCGCGGCGTGTGAACGCTTCTCAGAGATCTACCGTCGTTCCCGCGGCGTGTTCATCTCCTATCAGAACCGTCACAACATGGACGACATTCTGCAAAACGTGCCTAATCACAACATCAAGGTGATCGTGGTAACCGATGGCGAACGTATTCTGGGCCTTGGCGACCAGGGCATTGGCGGGATGGGTATTCCCATCGGTAAGCTCTCGCTGTATACCGCCTGCGGCGGGATCAGCCCGGCCTACACCCTGCCGGTGGTGCTGGACGTGGGGACCAATAACCAGCAACTGCTGAACGATCCGCTGTACATGGGCTGGCGTCACCCGCGCATTACCGACGACGAGTACTATCAGTTTGTTGATGATTTCATCCAGGCCGTGAAGCACCGCTGGCCGGACGTGCTGTTGCAGTTCGAAGACTTCGCGCAGAAAAACGCCATGCCGCTGCTGAACCGCTACCGCGATGAGATTTGCTCGTTCAACGACGACATTCAGGGCACGGCGGCAGTGACCGTGGGGACGCTGATTGCCGCGAGCCGTGCGGCAGGCAGCCAGCTCAGCTATCAGAAAATTGTCTTCCTGGGTGCAGGCTCCGCGGGCTGCGGCATCGCCGAGCAAATTATTGCCCAGACCCAGCGCGAAGGCTTAAGCGAAGAGCTGGCGCGCTCCCGCGTCTTTATGGTGGACCGTTTTGGCCTGCTGACCGACGGTATGCCAAACCTGCTCCCGTTCCAGACCAAACTGGTGCAGAAGCGTGAAAACCTGAAAAACTGGGATACGGATAACGAAGTGCTCTCGCTTCTTGACGTGGTGCGCAACGTGAAGCCGGACATTCTGATCGGCGTATCCGGGCAGACCGGCCTCTTCACGGAAGAGATTATTCGCGAGATGCACAAGCACTGCGAACGCCCTATCGTGATGCCGCTGTCTAACCCGACTTCACGCGTGGAGGCAACGCCGCAGGATATCATCGCCTGGACCGAAGGTAAGGCACTGGTCGCGACCGGCAGTCCGTTTGATCCGGTGGTGTGGAAGGACAAGCTCTATCCCATCGCACAGTGCAATAACTCCTATATCTTCCCGGGTATTGGTCTGGGGGTTATCGCCTCCGGCGCGTCACGCATCACCGACGAAATGCTGATGTCCGCGAGCGAAACGCTGGCAGGTCACTCACCGCTGGTGAATAACGGTGAAGGCCTGGTACTGCCGGAGCTGAAAGACATTCATAAAGTGTCCCGCGCAATTGCCTTCGCGGTAGGCAAAATGGCGCAGCAGCAAGGCGTCGCGGTGAAAACCTCTGCCGATGCGTTGCAGCAGGCGATTGACGATAACTTCTGGATGCCGGAATACCGTAGCTATCGTCGTACTTCGATTTAAGCATTGCCCCTCACCCAGCCCTCTCCCCAAAGGGGAGAGGGTGAAAACCGCACCGGACAGTCCCCTCGCCCCTTTGGGGAGAGGGGAATATACGGCAGTTCCCACTAGCCAAACCCATTTTCCCCCGCTACACTCCCTTCATCCATTAACCTACTGAATATATAAGGAGGCCAATTATGCTGTACTGTGAAATTTTCAATGTTTCACATACATTTGGTGATCGCACCAGCTCAAGCGTTATCGGTATCGTGCTGCGATAACTTCCGCTTGAGCGAAGACACCAACCCCCTGAAATCCCTTCTCTCGGGCTTACTGAGTTATCGTCAGCGATGTTTGACGAGGCATAAACATGCCTGTAACTCCTGGGTAAGCAACAATGAGCACTTTACTCACTGCACATTCTTTACGCGTTGATACAGCGTTCGGCACGCTCTTCGACTCTCTCTCCTTTACGTTGAAAAAAGGCGATCGCATCGGCCTGCTGGGTGATAACGGCTGCGGAAAAAGTACGCTGCTGAAAATCCTCGACGGGACGCAGTCCCCTGCTGCCGGAACCGTTTCACTGGCGGGGCATTGCCTGCTGGCGCGCGTGGAACAACATCTGCCGGAGACCCTTGATCCCCTGACCATGCTGGATGCGGTGCTGGCGCAGCTGCCGATCGGTGAGCGCGACAGTTTGCGCTGGAAAGCCGAGACGCTGCTGGCCGGAATGGGCTTCACGACGCAGGAAACGGCGTTAACCTCCGCCACGCTGAGCGGCGGCCAGCATACGCGCTTGTTGCTGGCGCGAGCGTTGATAAGCGATCCGGATCTGCTGCTTCTGGACGAACCGAGCAACCACCTCGACCTGCCAACTCTGCTGTGGCTGGAGCAGTTTCTACAAAACTGGTCCGGCAGCTTTGTGCTGGTCTCACACGACAGGCAACTGCTGGACGCGGTAACCAACGGCAGCTGGATCCTGCGCGATAAAACGCTGCACGCCTTCGCCCTTCCCTGCACTGCCGCACGTCAGGCGCTCGACGCGAAAGACGAAAGCGATGCGCTGCGCCATAAGGCAGAGCAAAAAGAGATCGACCGCGTCACGGCCAGCGCCCGACGTCTCGCGACCTGGGGCAAGGTCTATGACAACGAAGATCTCTCCCGTAAGGCTAAGCAGATGGAAAAACAGGTCGAACGCCTGAAAGAGAACCAGACGGAACTGACGGCGGGAAGCCCGTGGACCTTAACCCTGCGCGGGGACGCGCTTCGGGCCGACCGTCTGCTGGAAATGACCCACCTCGGCGTCCCCCCGGCGCCGGGTCTGCCAGACCTGTTTACCCTCGACAGCGCACGGCTGAAGAGCGGCGATCGCGTGGCGATTGTGGGTCGTAACGGCTGCGGGAAATCGTCGCTGCTGAAGCTTATCTGGCGACATTTTCGCGACGAGATCGCAGACGATCGGCTTAAGCGTCATCCGCGCGTCTCACCCGGCTACTATGACCAGACGCTGCACCAGTTGCCGGACGATGCGGCGCTGCTTGATGCGCTGGAGCCTTTCGCGCCAGATCCGCAGACCCGTAAAATGGCGCTCATCAGTGCCGGGTTCCCGTGGGCGCGTCACGGGCAAAAAGTCAGTACGCTGAGCGGCGGGGAACGTTCACGCCTGCTGTTCGTCGGCCTGACGCTTGCCCGTTATAGCCTGCTGATGCTGGATGAACCGACCAATCACCTGGACATGGAAGGCAAAGAGGCGCTGGCGGAAACACTGCAACAGTTTGAAGGCGGAGTGCTGCTGGTGAGCCACGATCGTCAGTTAATTAGCCAGAGCTGTAACCGCTTCTGGCTGATTGAGGACGGCAGGCTGAGCGAATGGCACGATGCGGAGGCGGTCTTTGAGCGCCTGCGTGAGGACACCGGTCCGGTTGTACCTGAGGCGTCGAATACCGCATTCAAGGCACCCTCTTCAGCGTCTGACGATCTGCTCGAACGCCTGGTTGCCCTGGAAACGCTGCTGGAAGAGGATTTGGCGCGCAAGCCAAAACATCAAAAACCGCAGTTACAGGCGCAATGGCGAAAAGAGATTGAGGTGATAGAAGCGCAACTGTAAATCTGAGCCCGGCGGTGGCGTCGCCGGGCCAGTGTTTTTCACCCCAATTTATGAGGGGTACAGCCTTTTCTTAATCCGAAAATGCATCAAATAATGACATTATGTTGCGGTTCCCTTGCATTACAGCGCCAAAGTATTAATCCTTAATGGGTAATCAGACCTGCTATGCAGATACTCATCATGAAAGGAGAAACACATGAAGGCTGCTGTTGTCACTCAGGATCATCAGGTTAATGTCACAGAAAAAACCTTACGCGCGCTCAAACATGGTGAAGCGCTGCTGAAGATGGAGTGCTGTGGCGTTTGCCATACCGATCTCCATGTTAAGAATGGCGATTTTGGCGACAAAACCGGGGTGATCCTCGGCCATGAAGGGATTGGTATCGTCAAAGAGATTGGTCCGGGCGTCACGTCGCTAAAAGTAGGCGATCGTGCAAGCGTGGCGTGGTTCTTCGAAGGCTGTGGCCACTGTGAATATTGTAATACCGGCAACGAAACGCTGTGCCGTGACGTGAAAAACGCGGGTTACTCCGTTGACGGCGGCATGGCGGAAGAGTGCATCGTAACCGCGGATTACGCGGTTAAAGTCCCGGACGGGCTGGACTCTGCGGCGGCCAGCAGCATCACCTGCGCTGGGGTCACTACCTACAAAGCGGTAAAAGTCTCTGACATCAAACCCGGCCAGTGGATTGCGATCTACGGCCTGGGCGGTCTGGGCAACCTCGCGCTGCAATACGCTAAAAATGTCTTCAATGCGAAAGTTATCGCCATTGACGTGAATGACGAGCAGCTGAAGCTCGCTGCCAGCATGGGCGCAGACTTAACCGTGAACTCCCGCAGTGAAGATGCGGCAAAAGTGATTCAGGAGAAAACCGGCGGTGCACATGCGGCGGTGGTGACGGCGGTGGCGAAAGCGGCCTTCAACTCTGCCGTTGACGCAGTTCGCGCCGGAGGCCGCGTGGTGGCTGTAGGCCTGCCGCCGGAAGCGATGAGCCTGGATATTCCACGTCTGGTCCTGGATGGGATTCAGGTAGTGGGTTCCCTGGTGGGTACCCGTCAGGATCTGCTCGAAGCCTTCCAGTTTGCGGCTGAAGGTAAGGTGAAGCCGAAAGTTACAATGCGCCCACTGGAAGATATCAACGCCATCTTCAAAGAGATGGAACAGGGCCAGATCCGTGGCCGTATGGTGATTGATTTACGTTCTTAACCGCGGTGGCCGGGTAGCGGCTTTGCCCTGCCCGGCTTTTCACGTGGACGAACGGCGATCGGAAATCCATTCCTGAACCTCGATCTGGAACGTGTCCGGCGCTTTTCGATACATCTTCCGCGCCAGATCCAGGATGGTATGGCGCCCTAACTCCTCTTCCATCCGCTGCTGCGCGCTGTCCATCACCGAGCGCACCCCACACGGGCCGTCACAGACCCACGCAGGTGGCGTTTCATCAAACACCGCCAGGCGCTGACGCACTTCCCGACACTCAAACATATTCTTCTCGCCGTCGATGGCCTGCGCCACGTCCAGCACGCTGATCAGCTCCGCCGGACGCGCCAGCCGGAATCCTCCCCCTTTGCCTTCGGTGCTGATGACCAGCCCCGCCCGTGATAAACGGGTGAAGATCTTTCCAAGATAGTCGTACGGCACGCCCTGCAAGGCGGCCATCTCCCGGACGCTCATCTCACGCTCATTGCCTTTTGCATCCACCATACACATCAGGCTATGAATGCCATATTCCACACCAGAACTGTAAAACGCCATGGCTCACTCCGGGTCATTGTTCGCTGCATTATAACGATTTTTAACTCAGAAAGAAGTTGTCGCAGTTAACTCCGACAAGTATAGTGGCAGTTATGTCAGACATACAGCCTGACGAACAAAAGGATCGAGTATGAAAAAGCAGATTTTAATTGTGGGTAGTGGGTTTTCCGGTATGTGGGCTGCGGTCAGCGCCGCGCGCCTTTCTGCTCTGGAGGGTAACAATAGCCTCAGCATTGCGGTGCTGGCCCCTGTTGCGGAACTGCGCGTTCGCCCACGCTTTTATGAAGAGAACGTGTCGTCGATGGTCGCGCCGCTGACCGAACTGTTTGCTGAGCTGGGCATCGCCTTTATTGCGGGCGAAGCACAACGTATTGATACCTCGTCTAAAACCGTTTTATATCGCGATTCAAACGGCGCGATTGCTGAAGTCGCCTGGGAACGTCTGATCCTCGCAACCGGTAGCCAGACTAAACGCCCTCCTGTTGCCGGTCTGGCTGAATACGCCTTTGATATCGACCAACACGACTCCGCCAGGTTGTTCGAGCAGCATCTTGATTCGCTGGTTTCGCGCCCCTCCACCCCGGAGCGTAATACCGTGGTCGTGTGTGGCGGCGGCTTTACCGGCATCGAACTGGCAACGGAACTCCCTGCCCGACTCCGCACTCGCTTCGGCGCCGATACAAAGACTAAAGTAATCGTAGTTGAAAGAGGTGCAACCATTGGCGGGCGTTACAGCGAGGCGCTGCGTAACACAATTGAAGAAGCAAGCAACGCGCTGGGCGTTGAATGGCGTTTAAACAGTGAAATTGAAGCCATCGATGCCAGCGGCGTAACGCTGAAAAACGGAGAGCGCATTGCCAGCGCCACTGTAGTGTGGACGGCAGGGGTAGAAGCTAACCCTCTCAGCCTGCAAATTGACGGGGAACGCGATACTCAGGGACGGCTGATCGTCACCGACACGTTGCAGGTCCCTGCGCATCCTGAGGTTTACGCGACGGGTGATATGGCGCATGCCAAAACGGACGATGCGGGCAACACGGCGCTGATGACCTGCCAGCACGCGATCCAGCTGGGGAAATTCGCCGGACACAACGCAGCGGCCAGCCTGTTGAATCTGGAGCCGTACCCTTACCGTCAGGTGAACTACGTCACCTGTCTGGATTTGGGTGGCTGGGGCGCGGTATACACCGAGGGCTGGGAACAGCGCGTTAAATCCGTGCGTGAGGAAGGCAAAAAGATCAAAGTCGCCATCACCAACGAACTGATTTACCCGCCAGCAGCAGACAAAGCGGTTGCCTTTGCCGCCGCTGATCCGCTGGCGAAATTTGTTTAGTCCACTCCTGCGCCCGCGACCAGCGGGCAACATGTGGGATCAGGCCAGCGCACCTGCGTTGGCCTGACGTTTTTTGGCACATAAATAACCATACATCAACAGAGAGGTCATCGCTGAGAAGGATAAGATCGCTGCCGGCAGCGTGACATAACTCCAGCTAAAGCCGAGCGTAATCATCATTCCACCGAAATAGGCGCCAATTGCGCTGCCGAGGTTAAACGCCATTTGCCCGCCTGCGGCCCCCAGCATCTCGCCGCCTTTCGCATTTTGCAGCAGCAGAATTTGCAGCGGCGCAGAGAGCGCAAACAGCCCGGCGCAGCAGACGAATCCCATGACCAGTGAAGCTGTTTTAAGCTCGCCAAAGGCGAACAACGCCAGCAGCGAAGCCACAATCACCAGGTCGGTGGTGGCAGCAATGCGCAGCGGGCTAAAGCGCGACGACAGCTTGCCGCTAAAGAGATTACCCAGCACCATGCCCAGCCCCATCAGCATCATGATCGCGGTCATTACGCCCTCGGAAAAGCCTGACACGTTGACCATAAACGGCTTCACGAAGCTAAACCAGGCAAACACCCCGGCATTGCCAAACATCGTAGCGGCAAAAATCAGCCACGGTTCCGGTTTCTTCAGGAAGTGGAATTGTTCTGTCAGCCGGGTGGTGGTCGTGTCGTGAATGTCTGGCACCCACAGCAGAACAGACAGGATCACCAGCGCGTCAAAGACCGCAATTAAAAAGAAGGTGTAACGCCAGCTAAATTCATGTCCCAGCCACGTCCCGAGCGGCACGCCAAGCAGGTTGGCAACGGTCATCCCGGCAATCATCCCGGCCACAGCGACCGTCACTTTACCCGGCGGTGCGATTTTTGACAGGATTATCGCCCCCACTCCGAAAATCGCGCCATGCGGAAAACCAGAGATTAAGCGCCCCGCCGCCAGCCCCACGTAGGAGTCAGAGAAGGTAAAGAGCGCGTTACCGACGACGCACATCGCCACCAGAAACAGCAGCGTTGTTTTCAGCGAAAATTTGCTGGAGAACAGCGCTACAATCGGCGCGCCGATCACCACGCCAAACGCGTAGAACGAAATCATATTTCCGGCGGAGGGAATCGAAATGCCCGTATCATGAGCCAGCTCGGTCAGCACGCCCATAATGCCAAACTCAGCCATCCCCAGGCCAAAGGTACCCAGTGCTAACGAAAAAATTGTCTTTTTCATACCGCGACCACTGTTAAAAAATATGCAGCGTGCATTATTGATTAAACTTGTATGGTGGACCAGTTCAAATCAGCTTTCTGACACATTAATCCATTCATTCAGGCCGATTACACTCTTAGTACGGCCTCGATCCCGCGACCGGATACAAAGGGAGACCCACCATGGTCAGTAAGAAGAAAACCCGTGTTGTTGATGATGTCGTTAAAAACGCGCCGCTCAAAACCAAAGCGTACGAGCAAGAGCTTCGTCGCCTCCATGTTGAACTTGTTAAGCTCCAGCAATGGGTGGTCGCCAAAGGGTTAAAGGTCTGTATTGTTTTTGAAGGGCGAGACGGCGCCGGTAAAGGCGGCGCCATCAAAGCCATCACCGAACGCGTCAGCCCCCGGGTGTTTCGCGTTGTTGCGTTACCGGCCCCCACCGATAAAGAGAAAAGTCAGCTCTATTTTCAGCGTTACGTTCCCCATCTGCCCTCTGCCGGTGAAATCGTCATTTTTGACCGCAGCTGGTACAACCGTGCGGGCGTGGAAAGAGTCATGGGTTTCTGTACCGAAGAGCAGGCTGAAAAATTTCTTGATGGAACGCCGGTGATGGAAAAAGCGATGGTCGATGCCGGGATCATTTTGTTGAAATACTGGCTTGAAGTAACGCCAAAAGAGCAGGAGCGACGCCTGCGCGATCGCATTAATGATGGTCGCAAGATCTGGAAGCTGTCTCCAATGGATATTAAATCTTTCAATCTGTGGGATGAATATACCCTCGCCCGCGACGCGATGTTTAAAGCGACCGACACCGCCTGGGCGCCGTGGTTTGTGGCGCGCTCAGAAGATAAAAAAAGGGTGCGGCTGAATATTATTTCGCATCTGCTTTCGCAGATCCCCTATAAAGAAATTCACGTAGACAAAGTGGATTTACCGAAACGCAAGATCGGCAAAGTGAAGCCTACAAAATATCCCTTCCGCTATATTGCAGAGCGATTTTGATATTGAGAAGTAGGCCCGCGCAAGCGCAGCGCCGCCGGACAATGCCGACGGCGCGAGGTTTACTTCAACCCTTCCGAACTCTCTTTTTGCGCTTCAAGTCGCTCAACGTCCCGATACCAGCGCGGATGGTGTTTTTGCGCCCAGCGGCGGCTCACCTTCCCTTCAATCATGCCTTTAATCGATCCTTTCACCCAGAAGGCCATATACATATGGATCAGGATGGCGTGGATCAGAATAATGGCCGAGGTCGCGTGGATCAGCAGCGCATAACGCACCACCTGAATCGGGAAATAGTGCGCAAAATACGGACGCCAGATAATCACTCCGGTCACCAGCAGCACGAAAATCATGCTCATGATGGTCCAGAACATCATCTTCTGCCCGGCGTTGTATTTGCCCACCTTCGCGACTTTATGCTCGTTGCCTTTCAGAACCTCAACAATCCCTTTAATCCAGGGAATATCCTGCTTGTCAGGGATGTTGTGATGAACAAAACGCACGAACATAAACATCAGCACCACGAAAATCAGCACGCCAAAGAACGGATGCAGAATGCGCCCCATCTGCGGTGTCCCGAAGGTTTCCGTCAGCCACTGTAGCGTCGGGAAGAAGAACGATATGCCGGATACCGCCACCAGGAAGAAGCAGATGACCACCGTCCAGTGACAGGCGCGATCGACAAATTTTGTGCGCACTATCATTTTCGACTTACTCATGATGCTCCTCCTCGTCGTCATCCACCTCTTTATTCGGCCCGATACCGATGTAGTGATAAATCAGCCCGGCAAAGGTGGCGATAAAGCCCGCCGCTGAGAGCGGCTTAAGCGCCCCTTTCCACAGGTTGATTGAGGTATCGATCGCCGGATCTTTCGGCAGATTGTGATACAGCTCCGGCTGATCATTGTGGTGCAGAACATACATGACGTGCGTACCACCGACACCCTGCGGGTTATAAATCCCGGCCTTGTCATAGCCGCGTGCTTTGAGCTTATCCACCCGCTGCTGCGCCACTTCCAGCATCTCTTTTTTGGTGCCGAAGTGGATCGCCCCGGTAGGACAGGTCTTCACGCAGGCAGGCTCCTGGCCGACGCTGACGCGATCGACGCACAGGGTGCATTTATAGACCCGGTTATCCTCTTTATTGAGGCGCGGGATATTAAACGGACAGCCTGCGATGCAGTAGCCGCAGCCGATGCAGTTATCCTGCTGGAAGTCGACGATCCCGTTGGCGTACTGAATGATTGCCCCGGCAGACGGGCATGCCTTCAGGCAGCCCGGATCTTCACAGTGCATACAGCCGTCTTTACGGATCAGCCACTCCAGCTTGCCGTTCTGGTCGGTTTCGCTAAAGCGCATCACCGTCCAGGACTTGGCGCTCAGATCAGCAGGATTGTCATAGACCCCAACGCAGTGCCCCACCTCGTCGCGAATATCGTTCCACTCCGAGCAGGCCACCTGGCAGGCCTTACAGCCCACGCAGGAGGAGACATCGATCAGCTTGGCGACTTCTGCCTTGTAGTCCCGCGCACGAGGCGCGGGCGTTATCGGGTTGGTCGCGGAGCGTTTAATAATGTCTTGTGTTTCCATCGCCATTTAATCGCTCCTTACGCTTTCTCGATGTTGACCAGAAACGCTTTATACTCCGGCGTTTGCGAGTTGGAATCGCCGACGTTTGGCGTCAGGGTATTGGCGATATAGCCTTTCTGCGCCACCCCTTCAAAGCCCCAGTGCAGCGGTATGCCGACGGTTTCCACCTGCTGGCCATGCACGTTCAGCGTTTGCAGACGACGGGTGACCACCGCCACCGCGCGAATAAAGCCGCGCTTGCTGCTGACCTTCACGCGATCGCCATTGGCAATGCCTTTCGCCTTCGCCAGGGTTTCGCTTATCTCCACAAACTGTTCCGGCTGCGCGATGGCGTTAAGCCGCGCGTGCTTGGTCCAGGTATGGAAATGCTCGGTCAGGCGGTAGGTGGTGCCGACATACGGGAACTTGTCCTTTTTACCTAAACGCAACACGTCGTCTTCGTAGATGCGTACCACCGGGCTTGACACCACGTTCGGGTGCAGCGGGTTAGTGCCGAGCGGCGTTTCCATCGGCTCGTAGTGTTCCGGGAACGGCCCTTCCGCCAGTTTGTCGATGGCAAACAGACGTCCCAGCCCTTCCGGCTGCATGATAAACGGCCCGGTGTTGCTGCCCGGCGCAGCGGTGTTGAAGTCCGGGATGTCGTTCCCCGTCCACTTCGTGCCGTTCCACTCGATCAGCATGCGTTTCGGATCCCACGGCTTACCGTTCACGTCTGCGGAGGCACGGTTGTACAGTACGCGGCGGTTTAACGGCCACGCCCATGCCCAGCCCAGGGTGTTACCCAGGCCTGACGGATCGGCGTTATCGCGGTTGGCCATCTGGTTACCCTGCTCCGTCCAGCTGCCGGTGTAGATCCAGCAGGACGAGGCCGTGGTACCGTCGTCACGCAACAGCGCGAAGCTATTGAGCAGCTGTCCTTTCTTCGCCACCAGATTGCCGTTGGCATCGTACAGGTCGGCCAGCGCCACGCCGTTGTTCTCTTTTGCCACCTCTTCGGACTCAGGGTGATCCGGCTGCTTGTAGTTCCAGCTCATCTTCAGCAGCGGCTCAGCGCCTTTGCCGCCTTCTGCGCGGTACATCTCGCGCAGACGATGGTAAATCCCGGCCAGAATTTCGCCGTCATTACGCGCTTCGCCCGGCGCATCCTGACCTTTCCAGTGCCACTGTAGCCAGCGGCCAGAGTTGGCAATAGAACCGTCCTCTTCCGCAAAGCAGGTCGATGGCAGGCGGAACACCTCGGTCTGAATCGCTGCCGGATCGACATCGTTTGATTCACCGTGGTTCTGCCAGAACGTAGACGTTTCGGTGACCAGCGGATCGATAACAACCATGTACTTCAGCTTGCTCAGGCTGCGAACGACTTTGTTTTTATCCGGGAATGACGCCACCGGGTTAAAGCCCTGGCAGATGTAACCCGTGACGTCACCCTTATCCATCATGTTGAAATACTTGATGACATCATAAGCCTGGTCCCATTTCGGCAACCACTCAAAGCCCCAGTCATTCTCTTTCTGCGCCGCGTCGCCGTAGAACGATTTCATCAGACTGACGGCAAACTTCGGATAGTTACTCCAGTAGTTCACCTGGTCCGGACGCGTCGCTTTTGGCGTGTTGGCGTTAATCCAGCTTTGCCAGTCGGTCTGCTTCTCGGACGGCAGGGTCAGGTAACCCGGCAGGCTGGTCGACAGCAGGCCGAGGTCGGTTAAGCCCTGAATGTTAGAGTGTCCGCGCAGGGCGTTCACGCCGCCACCGGCCATCCCCATGTTGCCGAGCAGCAGCTGGATCATCGCCATGGTACGGATGTTCTGCGCGCCCACGGTATGCTGCGTCCAGCCCAGCGCGTACAGGAACGTGGTGGTTCTGTCGGCGGCACTGGTGGAGGCCAGCACTTCACACACTTTCAGGAAGTCCGCTTTCGGCGTACCGCAGATGTTTTCCACCACGTCCGGCGTATAGCGGGAAACGTGCTGTTTCAGCAGGTTCCACACGCAGCGCGGATCGCTCAGGGTCTCATCGCGTTTCGCGTAGCCGTTTTCGTCGAACTGATAGTTCCAGGATGATTTATCGTACTGACGTTTCTCTGCGTCATAGCCGCTGAACAGACCATCTTCGAAGGCGAAATCTTCCCGCACCAGCAGGCTGGCATTGGTGTAATGCTTAACGTATTCCGCGTTAATTTTATTGTTTTCGATCAGGTACAACAGTACGCCGGAAAGGAACGTAATATCCGTACCGGAGCGGATCGGCGCATAGATATCAGCCACCGATGCCGTACGCGTAAAGCGTGGATCGACGACAATCAGCGTCGCATCGTTGTTGTTTTTCGCTTCCATCGCCCAGCGGAATCCCACCGGATGGGCTTCAGCGGCGTTACCGCCCATCACCACCACAACGTTAGCGTTTTTGATATCAACCCAGTGGTTGGTCATCGCACCGCGACCAAATGTTGGAGCAAGACTTGCTACCGTTGGTCCGTGTCAGACGCGCGCCTGGTTATCAACTGCCAGCATGCCGAGGGAGCGCACAAATTTTTGCGTCAGCATGCCGGTCTCATTACTTGCCGCAGAGGCACACAGCATCCCGGTGGAGGTCCAGCGGTTTACCGTGATGCCCTGCTCGTTCTTCTCAATAAAATTGGCGTCGCGATCCGCTTTCATCAGTTTTGCAATTCGGGAGAAAGCGTCGTCCCAGGAGATACGCTGCCATTTGTCGGAACCCGGCGCACGATATTCCGGGTAGCGCAGACGGTTTTCACTGTGGACGTAGTCCAGCAGCCCCGCCCCTTTCGGGCAAAGCGCCCCGCGGCTCACCGGATGGTCCGGATCCCCTTCAATATGATAAATCGCTTCTTTGGCGTTCTTCGCGCCATCACCCAGGCTATACATTAATAGCCCACAACCCACGGAGCAGTATGTGCAGGTGTTACGGATCTCTTTCGCGCGCAGCAGTTTATAGTTGCGTGCCTGAGCCAGCGCCATTTTGGGAGCGAATCCCAGCATTGCGGCTGTTGTTCCGGCCATACCGCCCGCGCAGATTTTAAAAAATTGTCTGCGGCTGACGTCCATTGTTGTCCTCGTTATCTGATAAGACTTCGCGCGGCAAACTAACAGCAAAGCCCCTTTTTTTATTGCGTCAAATCAAGGTCGCTATACTTAGCCCCCCAAATAGTCACTGCTGGTACGATTTGCTACTCTTTTCGGGGTATCTGCCCCTGAGAAAATTCGCCAGGTGAAGCGGATAGATGCTATAAGTTTTCCCTTTGATTTTTAGAAGACTGGCAGGGTAATGGACAGAAAAAGAGCAACGCTGACAGGCCTGGCGGCCATATTGCTGTGGAGCACCATGGTGGGTCTCATCCGCAGCGTCAGTGAAGGACTGGGGCCGGTGGGCGGCGCGGCGATGATTTATACCGTCAGCGGGCTGTTGTGTCTGGTGACGGTGGGTTTTCCCGATCTCCGGCGTTTTTCCACGCGCTATCTTCTTGCGGGCAGCATCCTGTTTGTCAGCTATGAGATGTGTCTGGCCCTGTCGCTGGGATATGCCGCGACGCGCTCACAGGCGATTGAAGTCGGTATGGTCAATTATCTGTGGCCAAGCCTGACGATTGCGTTCGCGATTTTGTTCAACGGGCAAAAAACCACCCTGTGGGTGATCCCTGGGCTTCTCATCTCGCTGTTGGGGGTGTGCTGGGTTTTAGGTGGCGAAAACGGTCTGCAACTGAATGACATCATGCAGAACGTCGTTACCAGTCCGCTAAGTTATGGGCTGGCGTTTGCTGGCGCTTTTATCTGGGCCGCCTACTGCACCGTCACCAGCAAGTATGCCAAAGGGCAAAATGGCATTACCCTTTTCGTCCTGCTGACCGCCCTGAGCCTATGGGTCAAATATGCCGTCAGCGATCAGCCCGAAATGGTGTTCAGCGTCCCGGTTGTGGTGAAGCTATTGATGTGTGGGGTTGCGCTTGGCTTTGGCTACGCCGCCTGGAATATCGGTATTCTTCACGGTAACGTCACGGTGCTTGCGGCTGTCTCTTATTTTACGCCAGTTCTTTCCGCCGCACTGGCGGCTATTCTGCTGAGTTCTCCGCTTTCACTCTCATTCTGGCAAGGGGCATTGATGGTGTGCGCCGGATCGTTACTGTGCTGGTATGCCACCCGCAAATAGCATTTTTATTTTTGCCGGGTACCGAATATGCCCGGCAAAATATTAACAATATTTTAATATGTGATCACACCCCCGAATATAATTCGTAACATTAGAGAGTAATTAAATTTCTGTATAGAGTGCTCACAGAAAGCCAGAACTGTCGTGAAAATTGACATAAACTGACAACGCAGGTAATTAATTCAGCGCCAATAATACCGCGCTATATAGCACAAAGTGCAATAGTATATTTCTGAATGTTTCCTCTAAAAACAGGCGCCGATTCCTCGAAAAAATCTATAATTCGCTGTTTTCAAAGATGTTATAGCGCCACACGCGTTGATACTCTCTGTCAAACCCCTTTAATTCCCCTAAAAAACTAAAACGTCCGACAATTATTTACAGCCATATTATCGTGGTTTGTTAATAATCAATTTATGTCTATATATTAACCTGAATGGCCAATTTAAGGGCAATTAATCCGATCAGGATCACACTAATTGAAATTATCTTTAATATTTTGAAACTTATTATTGAAAGCAGTCTACGGAATTTTAAAAATAGTCTGCCATTGACGATAAGCCTCGTTTAAAAATCGCTCAGGTGGCTTAGGAAATACCTAAATAAAATTATAAGGATTATTTAAGATGAAACTTAAATTAGTTGCAGTGGCAGTGACTTCCATGTTGGCAGCTGGCGTTGTTAACGCGGCTGAAGTTTTTAACAAAGACGGTAACAAACTGGATCTGTACGGCAAAGTTACTGGTCTGCACTATTTTTCTGATGATGCTGGTAGCGACGGCGACAAAACGTATGTTCGTCTGGGCTTCAAAGGTGAAACTCAGATCAACGATCAGCTGACCGGATACGGTCAGTGGGAATATGAGTTCAAGGGCAATCGCTCTGAAGCTCAAGGTTCCGACGGCAACAAAACCCGTCTGGCGTACGCTGGTCTGAAATTCGATGAATTCGGTTCCTTCGACTACGGTCGTAACTACGGTGTGGCTTATGACATCGGCGCGTGGACTGACGTTCTGCCAGAGTTCGGTGGCGATACCTGGACGCAGACTGACGGCTTCATGACCGGCCGTACCACTGGCGTTGCAACCTACCGTAACACCGACTTCTTTGGTCTGGTTGACGGCCTGAACGTTGCTGCCCAGTACCAGGGTAAAAACGACCGTGACGATATCACCGAATCCAACGGTGACGGCTGGGGTCTCTCTTCTACCTATGAATTCGACGGCTTCGGTGTGGGTGCGACCTACGCGAAATCTGACCGTACCGACCGTCAGGTTCGTGCTGCAAGCAACCTGAACGCCGGTGGCGAAAACGCAGAAGTCTGGGCTGCTGGCCTGAAGTACGATGCGAACAACATCTACCTGGCAACCACCTACTCTGAAACCCGCAACATGACGGCTTTCGGTAACGGTCACGTTGCCAACAAAGCGCAGAACTTCGAAGTTGTGGCTCAGTACCAGTTCGACTTCGGTCTGCGTCCGTCCATCGCTTACCTGAAATCCAAAGGTAAAGACATCGGTTCTTATGGCGACCAGGACCTGGTTGAATACGTTGACGTTGGCGCGAGCTACTACTTCAACAAAAACATGTCCACCTATGTTGATTACAAAATCAACCTCGTGGATGACAGCCAGTTCACCAAAGATGCCAAAGTGGCTACCGACAACATCGTGGCTGTGGGTCTGACCTACCAGTTCTAAGATCTGTTAGTTCAAAAGGCCAGCCCTCGCGGCTGGCCTTTTTTATTACTGCTGCCCTCCAACCTTCGCCAGACTAAACCAGATCCCCACCGCCAGAATCAGCAGCATGCCTCCCGCACTGCCCAGGGCCACGCTGTGCGAGGTGATGAACGCGGTTTTCGCCGCCGTCATCACCGGCTCAGCCAGTGACGGCGTCAGCTCCTGCGCCACCTTCATCGCTTCACCGATGGACGACGAGGCTTTATCGGTCAGCGACGCGCTCAGCCCCTGCGGCAGTACAATTGACGCCGAAAAGCTGCGGGTTAACAGCAGACCGAAAATGGCGATCCCCAGACCAGCACCCAGCTCGTAGGACATGGTTTCGATCGCGCCTGCGGCGGCCGCTTTCTCTTTCGGCGCGGCAGCCATGATCGCTGACGTCGAGGCCAGCAGTGCGCTGGCGGCACTGAAGCCCAACAGCACCATCAGGCTCCACGCCTGCCACTGTTGGGTGCTGAAATCGAGCGTCGACAGGCCGATAAAACTGACCGCGCTAAGCCCCATGCCTCCGGCCGCGACAATGCGTAGCCCCAGACGCCCGACCAGCACGCCCGCGATCGGCCCGCTAAATCCGCTCGCCACCATCACCGGCAGCATGAATATCCCTGCTTCAAACGGCGTAAAACCATGCACGAACTGCAACTCCTGCGCCATCAGCAGTTCAAAGCCCACCAGCGCAATCATGGCGGTCATCGCCATGACCACGCCGCTTAAAATAATGCGATGGCAAAACAGGCGCATGTCGATCATCGGCACGCGCGCGCGCAGCTGGATACGGACGAAGATAAACAGCATCACCGCCCCGGTAAGCAGCGTACAGGCCACCATCCACGGCGACAGCACCCCTTTCAGGGCGGTTTTGGCGCTATAGACCAGCAGTAAAATCGCTACAATCAGCATAATGGCATGGCTGATATTGAGCGGCTGCTCGGGCCGCCCCTGCTGAGCAGGCACAAAGCGCGCAGCAAGCGAAACCACGATCAGCACGATCGGCACGTTAATCAGGAACACCGACCCCCAGTAAAAGTGCTCCAGCAACATGCCGCCAATCAGCGGGCCAAACGCCGCGCCGCCCGACCCAACGGCAGCCCAGACGCCGAGGGCGATATTACGATGCCGCGCATCAATAAACAGGGTGCGGATCCCTGCAAGCGTAGCCGGAATAATCATCGCCGCGCCAATCGCCAGCGACGCGCGGGCGGTAATCAGCCAGCCCGCGGACGGCGCAAATGCCGCCGCTAACGATGACAGGCCAAACAGCACGCTGCCGATCATCAGCAGGCGCTTAAAACCTATGCGATCGCCCAGCGCGCCCATCGGCAGCACCATCCCCGCCATCACCAGCGAGTAAATATCAATAATCCACAGCAATTCGTTGCCGCTGGCCCCCAGCGTCATGCTCAATGTTGGCGCCGCCACGTGCAGCACCGTCGCGTCAATCGCCACCGGGATATACACCAGCACGATAATTACTAACGCTAACCACTGACGAAACATAAATTTCCTTTTCAGTTAAAAACTGGACACATGTCCAGAATGCGATCCTACGTAAAGTTGAACACTTGTCCAGCTCTTTGTTACACTCGTTTCGTTGCCATTGAGAGTGAGAAATTATGCGTTATCTGAGCAAGGACGAGCGGCGGGAAGAGATCCTCCAGGCCGCGATTCGCGTGGCGCTGACCGAAGGATTCGCGGCAATGACCGTGCGCCGCATCGCCACCGAAGCGGGCGTCGCCACCGGGCAGGTACATCACCACTTTGCGTCGGCGGGCGAGCTTAAATCGCTGGCGTTTGTCCGGCTGATCCGCGATTTGCTGGATGCTGAAATCGTTGGCGAAAACGCTGGCTGGCGCGAGCGCCTGCATGCCATGCTCGGCAGCGATGACGGCGGGTTTGAGCCCTACATTCGACTGTGGCGGGAGGCGCAAATTCTCGCCAGCCGGGATAGCGATATCAAAGGCGCCTACGTTTTGACTATGGAGATGTGGCACCAGGAAACGGTCGCGATTATCCGCGCCGGGGCGGAGGCCAACGCCTTTACGCTTGCTGACCAGCCGGAAAATATCGCCTGGCGTTTAATTGGTCTGGTATGTGGCCTGGATGGCATATACGTATTAAATATGCCTGAAATGGACGACGCGGCATTTAATAAGCATCTGGATAAACTTATCTCCCTCGAATTGTTTTAATACTCCCATCGGGGTATTAATTTCCGCAAATAGTTACAATTAGTAACACATAAAGCGAACCCTGATTCCCATTCCAAACTCAGGGATTCGCTTTTTTATCTATCCTTTCAGATGTATCCCATAACATCCAATAATTTCTACAAACTGCCGACAGGTATCTTTCTGTTTTTACTTCTTTTTTCTCTCCATTTTGGTAAGCAAGAGGGTGATATGTCACATCAAAGCGAGAAGAGTAATCAGCATCTGTTGAGTAACTGGAAACCGGAAAACGCGCAATTTTGGGAGAATAAAGGGAAACATATCGCACGAAGAAACCTGTGGATTTCCGTGGCGTGTTTGCTTCTCGCGTTTTGTGTCTGGATGTTGTTTAGCGCTATTGCGGTAAACCTTAATAAGGTCGGATTTAATTTCAGCACCGATCAGCTTTTTATGCTAACGGCATTACCTTCTCTCTCCGGCGCGATATTGCGTGTCCCCTACTCTTTTATGGTGCCGATATTTGGCGGACGTTACTGGACCGTGTTGAGCACCGTGATCCTGGTCGTGCCCTGTGTCTGGCTTGGGATCGCCATCCAGAATACCGCTACGCCTTACTGGGTCTTTATCATCATCGCACTGCTGTGCGGTTTTGCCGGCGCCAACTTCGCTTCCAGCATGGGAAACATCAGCTTCTTCTTCCCGAAAGCCAGACAGGGCAGCGCGCTGGGCATTAACGGCGGGCTGGGTAACCTGGGCGTGAGCGTGATGCAGCTGGTTGCGCCGCTGGTGATTTTCCTGCCGATGTTTACCTTCCTCGGCGTGCACGGCGTACCGCAGGAGGATGGCTCGACGATGTGGCTGGCGAACGCGGCGTGGATCTGGGCGCCGCTGCTGATTCTTGCCACCCTTGCGGCGTTTTTTGGCATGAACGACATCGCCAGCTCGAAAGCGTCCATTGCCAGCCAGCTTCCGGTGCTTAAGCGCTTTCATCTCTGGCTGCTGAGCCTGCTTTATCTGGCCACCTTCGGCTCGTTTATCGGTTTCTCGGCAGGCTTTGCTATGCTGTCGAAAACCCAGTTTCCGGACGTAAATATCCTCCACCTCGCCTTCTTTGGCCCGCTGATCGGCGCCCTGGCGCGTTCCGCTGGCGGGATGATCTCGGACAGGCTGGGCGGCGTACGGGTGACGCTGATCAACTTCGTCTTTATGGCCATCTTTAGCGCCCTGATTTTCCTGACGCTCCCCGGGTCTGGTTCAGGCAGTTTTATGGCCTTCTATCTGGTCTTTATGGGCCTGTTTTTGACCGCAGGCCTGGGCAGCGGCTCGACCTTCCAGATGATCGCGATTATCTTTCGCCAAATCACCCTCGACCGCGTGAAAAAACAGGGCGGGAGCGACGAACAGGCGCAGCATGAAGCGGTGACCGAAACGGCTGCCGCGCTGGGCTTTATCTCTGCCATCGGTGCGGTAGGCGGGTTCTTTATTCCCAAAGCCTTTGGCACATCCCTGGCGATGACCGGTTCCCCGGTGGGCGCCATGAAAGTCTTCCTCGTGTTTTACATCGTCTGCGTGCTCGTCACCTGGCTGGTGTACGGCCGCAAATCCTCACAAAAATAATAACTACATCTTCGCCGGAGCGTGATGCCTTACCCTCCGGCCATGCTATCGAAGCAGGAGAAATGTCATGAGCAAACTGTTGGACCGCTTCCGTTACTTCAAAACAAAAGGCGACAGTTTCGCCGATGGGCACGGGCAGGTGTACCACACCAACCGCGACTGGGAGGACAGCTACCGTCAGCGCTGGCAGTTCGATAAAATTGTGCGATCCACCCACGGCGTTAACTGCACCGGCTCCTGTAGCTGGAAGATTTATGTCAAAAATGGCCTGGTGACCTGGGAAACCCAGCAGACCGACTACCCGCGCACCCGCCCTGACCTGCCTAACCACGAACCGCGCGGCTGCCCGCGTGGCGCAAGTTACTCATGGTATCTCTACAGCGCCAACCGTCTCAAGTACCCGCTGGTACGCCGCAGGCTGATCGAACTCTGGCGCGAGGCGCTGGCGCAGCATACCGATCCGGTGCTGGCCTGGGATGCCATCCAGAACGATCCGCAGAAAGCGCAGAGCTACAGGAAAGCGCGCGGAAAAGGCGGTTTTATCCGCTCAAACTGGAAAGAGCTTAACCAGCTGATTGCTGCCGCTAACGTCTGGACCATCAAGAACTATGGCCCGGATCGGGTAGCCGGTTTTTCCCCCATCCCGGCCATGTCGATGGTCTCTTAT
Source organism: Enterobacter cloacae complex sp. EB5 (assembly GCF_031432835.1). NCBI lineage: Bacteria > Pseudomonadati > Pseudomonadota > Gammaproteobacteria > Enterobacterales > Enterobacteriaceae > Enterobacter > Enterobacter cloacae complex sp. EB5. The sequence goes on along the minus strand of NZ_CP133860.1, from coordinate 4,381,422 downwards.
GCCGCCGGTACGCGCTATCTCTCCCTGCTCGGCGGCACCTGCCTGAGCTTCTATGACTGGTACTGCGATCTGCCTCCGGCGTCGCCGATGACCTGGGGCGAACAGACCGACGTGCCGGAATCGGCGGACTGGTACAACTCCAGCTATATCATTGCCTGGGGGTCGAACGTGCCGCAGACGCGCACCCCGGACGCCCACTTCTTTACCGAAGTGCGTTACAAGGGCACCAAGACCGTCGCCATTACGCCGGATTTCTCGGAGGTAGCGAAGCTCAGCGACCAGTGGCTGGCCCCCAAACAGGGTACCGACAGCGCCCTTGCCATGGCGATGGGGCATGTGATCCTCAAAGAGTTCCACCTCGATAACCCGAGCGAGTACTTCCTCAACTATTGCCGCCGCTACACCGACATGCCGATGCTGGTTCTGCTGGATGAACAGGCTGACGGTCGCGTGGTGCCGGGCCGCATGCTGCGCGCGTCGGATCTGGCCGACGGGCTGGGCGAAACCAACAACCCGGAGTGGAAAACCATCGCCTTTGACGTGACCGGAAATCTGGTGGCGCCGAATGGTTCCATCGGCTTCCGCTGGGGTGAAAAAGGCAAATGGAACCTGGAGTCGCTGGCCGCGGGACAGGAAACCGAGCTGACGCTTTCCCTGCTCATCACCCACGACAGCGTGGCAGACGTGGCCTTCCCGTACTTCGGCGGCAACGAGAACCCGCATTTCCGCAGCGTGAAGCAGGAGCCAGTGCTGACGCGCCGCGTACCGAGTAAAACCCTGACCCTGGCCGACGGCAGCCAGAGACGCGTGGTGAGCGTGTATGATCTGGTGCTCGCAAACTACGGCCTCGATCGCGGTCTGGAAGACAATAACGCGGCGACAAACTACGCCGAGATAAAAGCCTACACCCCGGCCTGGGGCGAACAAATTACCGGCGTCCCCGCTTACCTGATAGAAAAAATCGCCCGTGAATTTGCCGACACAGCGCACAAAACTCACGGTCGGTCGATGATCATCCTCGGGGCCGGTGTGAACCACTGGTACCACATGGACATGAACTACCGCGGGATGATCAACATGCTGGTCTTCTGCGGCTGCGTCGGGCAGAGCGGCGGCGGCTGGTCGCACTACGTGGGCCAGGAGAAGCTGCGTCCGCAAACCGGCTGGCTGCCGCTGGCCTTCGCGCTGGACTGGAACCGTCCGCCGCGCCAGATGAACAGCACATCGTACTTCTACAACCACGCCAGCCAGTGGCGCTATGAGAAGCTCACCGCACAGGAACTGCTTTCTCCCCTTGCAGACGCATCGAAATTTACCGGTCACCTGATTGATTTCAACGTCCGCGCCGAGCGCATGGGCTGGCTCCCTTCCGCGCCGCAGCTCAACCTCAACCCGCTGCACGTGAAAGCTCGCGCTGAAGCCGCCGGGATGTCACCGCAGGATTACACCGTGCAGGCGTTAAAATCGGGTGATATTCGCTTCGCCTGCGAACAGCCGGATAACGGCAAGAACCACCCGCGCAACCTGTTCGTCTGGCGTTCTAACCTGCTCGGTTCGTCCGGGAAAGGCCATGAATACATGCTGAAATACCTGCTTGGCACCGAGAGCGGTATTCAGGGTGAGGATTTAGGCTCAACGGACGACGTGAAGCCCGAGGAAGTGGAATGGCAAACCGCCGCCATTGAGGGCAAGCTGGATCTGCTGGTGACGCTCGATTTCCGTATGTCCAGCACCTGCCTGTTCTCGGATATCGTCCTGCCCACCGCCACCTGGTATGAAAAAGACGATATGAATACCTCGGACATGCATCCGTTTATTCACCCGCTTTCCGCCGCCGTGGACCCGGCGTGGGAGTCCCGCAGCGACTGGGAGATCTACAAGGGCATCGCCAAAGTCTTCTCTGAAGTATGCGTCGGGCATCTCGGCACTGAAACTGACGTGGTGCTACAGCCGCTTCAGCATGACTCCCCGGGGGAGCTGTCGCAGCCGTTTGATATTCTGGACTGGCGCAAAGGCGAGTGCGATCTGATCCCCGGCAAAACGGCACCGAACATCGCCGTGGTCGAGCGTAACTACCCGGAAACCTACGAGCGCTTTACGGCCCTTGGGCCGCTGCTGGACAAGCTCGGTAACGGCGGAAAAGGCATATCGTGGAACACCCAGAACGAGGTCGATTTCCTCGGCAAGCTCAACTACGTCAAGCCTGACGGCCCGGCGAAAGGTCGCCCTCGCATCGAGACCGCCATTGACGCTTCAGAGGTGATCCTCGCCCTTGCGCCGGAAACTAACGGTCAGGTCGCGGTCAAAGCCTGGGAAGCCCTCGGCGAACTGACCGGGCGCGATCACACTCATCTGGCGCTGAACAAAGAAGACGAGAAAATCCGCTTCCGCGATATTCAGGCGCAGCCGCGCAAAATAATCTCCAGCCCAACGTGGTCCGGTCTTGAGAGCGAGCACGTCTCCTATAACGCAGGCTATACCAACGTTCACGAGCTGATCCCGTGGCGCACGATTTCGGGCCGCCAGCAGCTGTATCAGGATCATGCCTGGATGCGCGCCTTCGGGGAGAGTCTGGTGGCCTATCGTCCACCGATTGATACCCGGAGCGTCACCCATATGCGCGAGATCCCGCCGAACGGCTTCCCGGAAAAAGCGCTTAACTTCCTGACGCCGCACCAGAAATGGGGCATTCATTCCACCTACAGCGAAAACCTGCTGATGCAGACCCTGTCGCGCGGGGGGCCAATCGTCTGGATCAGCGAAACCGACGCGCGCGAGCTGGGCATTGAGGACAACGACTGGATCGAAGCCTTTAACGCCAACGGCGCCCTCACCGCCCGCGCGGTGGTCAGCCAGCGCGTGCCGCCGGGCATGACCATGATGTACCACGCTCAGGAGCGCATCCTTAACATTCCGGGGTCAGAAGTGACCGGACGGCGCGGCGGGATCCACAACTCGGTCACCCGCGTCTGCCCGAAACCGACCCACATGATCGGCGGCTACGCGCAGCTGGCGTACAGCTTCAACTATTACGGCACCGTCGGCTCGAACCGCGACGAGTTCATCATGATCCGCAAAATGAAAAACATTAACTGGCTGGACGGCGAAGGTCGGGATCAGGTACAGGAGGCGAAAAAATGAAAATACGCTCACAGGTTGGCATGGTACTGAATCTCGATAAATGCATTGGCTGCCACACCTGCTCGGTCACCTGTAAGAACGTCTGGACCGGGCGCGAAGGGATGGAGTACGCGTGGTTTAATAACGTCGAAACCAAACCGGGTATCGGCTATCCGAAAAACTGGGAAGATCAGGATGAGTGGCAAGGTGGCTGGATCCGTGGCATTCACGGCAAGCTGACCCCGCGCCTAGGCGGCAAAATGGGCGTGCTGTCGAAGATATTCGCCAACCCCGTCCTGCCGCAGATTGACGATTACTATGAACCCTTCACCTTCGATTACCAGGATCTGCACCGCGCGCCAGAGGGCGATCACCTCCCTACCGCCCGCCCGCGCTCGCTGATTGACGGCAAGCGAATGGATAAAATCGAATGGGGGCCCAACTGGGAGGAGCTGCTGGGCGGCGAATTCGAAAAACGCGCCCGCGACCGCAACTTCCAGAAGATCCAGAAAGAGATGTACGGTCAGTTTGAAAACACCTTCATGATGTATTTGCCGCGCCTGTGCGAGCACTGCCTGAACCCGAGCTGCGTCGCCACCTGCCCGAGCGGTGCGATTTACAAACGCGAAGAGGACGGCATTGTGCTGATCGACCAGGACAAATGCCGCGGCTGGCGTCTGTGCATCAGCGGCTGCCCGTACAAGAAAATCTACTTCAACTGGAAGAGCGGCAAATCAGAAAAATGCATCTTCTGCTATCCGCGCATTGAATCCGGCCAGCCGACCGTCTGCTCGGAAACCTGCGTCGGGCGCATCCGCTATCTCGGCGTGCTGCTGTACGATGCGGACCGTATCGAGGAGGCAGCGAGCACCGAGCATGAGACCGACCTGTACGAGCGTCAGTGCGACGTGTTCCTTAATCCGAACGATCCGGCGGTGATTGAGGAAGCGTTGAAACAGGGTATTCCGCAGAACGTCATTGACGCGGCACAGCGTTCCCCGGTTTACAAAATGGCGATGGACTGGAAGCTTGCCCTGCCGCTGCATCCGGAATACCGCACCCTGCCGATGGTCTGGTATGTGCCGCCGCTGTCACCGATTCAGTCCTACGCGGACGCGGGTGGTCTGCCGCAGAGCGACGGCGTGCTGCCTGCGGTCGAAAGCCTGCGCATTCCGGTGCAGTACCTGGCAAACATGCTCAGCGCGGGCGATACCGGTCCGGTGCTGCGCGCCCTGAAGCGCATGATGGCGATGCGCCACTACAAGCGTTCCCAGACCGTGGAAGGCGTGACCGACACCCGCGCCATCGAAGAAGTGGGCCTGACCGAAGCGCAGGTTGAGGAGATGTACCGCTATCTGGCTATCGCCAACTACGAAGACCGCTTCGTGATCCCGACCAGCCACCGTGAAATGGCGCGCGACGCCTTCCCGGAGAAAAACGGCTGCGGCTTCACCTTTGGCGACGGCTGCCACGGCTCCGACACCAAATTCAACCTCTTCAACAGCAGCCGCATCGACGCGATCAACATCACCGAAGTGCGCGATCACGGGGAGGGAGAGTAATGCAAATCCTCAAAATCATCGCGCTGCTCATTGAGTATCCCGATGAGCTGCTGTGGGAAAACCGTGACGAAGCGCTTTCCCTGGTGGAACAGGACGCGCCCATGCTGCTGTCGTTTGCGCAGCAGTATCTGAGCGCCCCGCTGCTGGATAAGCAGGCCGAATGGTGTGAAGTCTTCGAGCGGGGGCGCGCAACGTCGCTCCTGCTGTTCGAGCACGTTCACGCCGAGTCTCGCGATCGCGGTCAGGCGATGGTCGATCTCATGAGCCAGTATGAGAAAGCCGGCCTTCAGCTTGACTGCCGCGAGCTGCCGGACTATCTGCCGCTCTATCTGGAATATCTCAGTATCGTCAGCGATGACGAGGCGCGTGAAGGGTTGCAAAACGTCGCGCCGATCCTGGCGCTGATTGGTGGACGCCTGAAACAGCGTGAGGTAGCACATTACCAGCTGTTTGACGCCCTGCTGACGCTGGCCGGAACGCGCCTTTCCAGCGACAGCGTGGCGAAACAGGTGTCCGGTGAAAAACGGGATGATACCCGTCAGGCGCTGGACGCCGTGTGGGAAGAGGAACAGGTGAAGTTTATTGAAGACAACGCCACATCGTGCGACAGCTCGCCGATGCAGCAATATCAACGACGCTTTAGCCAGGACGTCGCGCCGCAGTACGTGGACGTCAGCGCCGGAGGCCCAAAATGACACATTACCTGAACGTATTTTTCTATGACATTTACCCCTACATCTGCGCCACCGTGTTTTTCCTTGGCAGCTGGTTGCGCTACGACTACGGGCAGTACACCTGGCGCGCCTCGTCGAGCCAGATGCTCAGCAAGCGCGGTATGAACTGGGGCTCTAACCTGTTTCATATCGGTATTCTGGGGATCTTCTTCGGGCACCTGTTCGGCATGTTAACCCCGCACTGGATGTACGCCTGGTTTTTACCCATCGCGGTTAAACAGCAGTTAGCCATGATTGCGGGGGGTATTTGCGGGGTGCTGACGCTGATTGGCGGGTCGATGCTGCTGATCCGCCGCCTGTTCAACCAGCGGGTGCGCGCCACGTCCACCACGCCGGATATCATCATCATGAGTATCCTGCTGATCCAGTGCATTCTGGGGCTGTCGACCATTCCTTTCTCCGCTCAGTACCCTGACGGAAGCGAGATGATGAAGCTGGTCGGCTGGGCGCAGGGGATCGTGACGTTTAAGGGCGGCTCGTCGGAAATGCTGAGCGGCGTCGCGCCAATCTTCCGCGTGCATCTGGTGCTGGGGATGACGATCTTCCTTATCTTCCCGTTCACCCGCCTGGTGCACGTATGGAGCGCGCCGTTTGAGTATTTCACCCGTCGCTATCAGGTGGTGAGATCGCGCCGTTGATTTTGTCGGGTGGCGGCTACGCCTTACCCGACCTACGTTTCAAGCCGCTGTTGGCCCGGTAAGGCGTAGCCGCCACCGGGCCGCACTGTCAGAACAGTGTACTTCCGCTGACGACTGAAATAACCAACAGCAGCAGCAACACTGCGACGATCAGACCAAAAGCCAGTAACGCCGCATGAAAAGCGAGCGTAGCCCCAGAAAAAAACAGTGCGCCACTCACCCCCCATCGGTTCTCTTTGCGCATCCCACCCGTGAAGGCAAGCCCTAATGCCACCACAGACAAAATTACTCCGCTATTGATAAGAATAATGTCGATATCGACTGTTTTCTTTTTCGCCTCAACGGTCGGTTGTTCCCCTTTGATGCCAGCAATAATCCCTTTTTTCACCGCCGAAACCTTTTCAGCCACAACAATTTCAAGCGCTGTCGACTTTGTTGAAAAAGGACCAAAGGTGAACTGCACTAATGAGACAAGCAGTGCAATAACCCCGAGTAACATTCCCACTGAACTGAATTTATTCCGCAACAAGATTTCCATATCAGCATGCCTTTGATGATGTTTAAACTAACCCGCCGGGTGGCGGCCTACGTTCGGGCACCCGTAGGCCCGGTAAGGCGTCGCCGCCACCGGGCTATTTGCCTGCCTGTGGATGCGTATCAAACCCCGCCATCACCGCCGTCAGCTCGGCCAGGGTAAAGCCGTGCTTCGGGTCATCAACGCCCAGGCCAAACCGCGCCTGCATCAGCTTATACAGCGCCTCCGCATCCGGCAAATGGATCTGCTCCTCCACATGACCGTTCTGCCAGTGGGTAAAATTAAAGTTGGTCAGCGTCAGCTTGCCCCCGTCCGGCAGGTGGCGACACATCAGCAGATGATGACGGAAATGGGACTGCGGCCAGTGCGCCGACCAGAAGTTTCCCATCACGTAATCGTTGAAATACTGGGTCGCCAGGTCGAAATGGTACATCGACTGCCAGTGCTCGTGATGGCGGAATTGCAATACCCAGTCGTTACCCTCGCTTAGCAAACGATAACTCCCGTGCGGGGTGTCCTGCTCCTCGTTGGCGATCAAACGAATCGGCGCCGTCAGCGTTTGTCCGCCAAATCCCACATCGGCGATCCAGCGCTCGCCGTTCAGCTCAACCAGCAGCAACCGGTGCGTACGCGGCGGCATCTGCGACGGATTGGCCAGCACAACCCGCCCCAGCACGCTGCGCACCGTAAACCCGACTTCGCGCAACACCCGCTCAAACAGGCCGTTTTGCTCGAAGCAATATCCCCCCCGACGCGCGGTGACCAGTTTATCCACCAGACACCCGTCATCCAGATGGATTTCACGCGGCAAAACGACATCGATATTTTCGAAAGGGATGGCGCAGTTATGGTGTAAATGCAGCCCCCGCAGGGTATCGATATTAACCTGTACGGGCTGCTGCCAGCCCGTGCGGGCAAAATAAGCACTCAGAAATGGGGACATGATTTGCTCCAGGATGTGATATCCCCTGTTTATAAACTATTTTCCCTTATGCATATGCGTAAAAGTGCTTTTTCGTCATACTCATCGTGTACATGAGGAGATCCTATGAGCCACTTTCGCCCTGTTGAATTACGTCACGCCAGCCGCCTTCTGAATCACGGTCCAACCGTGCTCATCACCAGCCGGGATGAGACCATCTATCGTCGCAACGTCATGGCCGCCGCATGGTCTATGCCGGTGGAATTTGAACCCCCGCGTATCGCGATTGTGGTAGACAAAAGCGCGTGGTCACGGGAGTTGATCGAACGCAGCGGGAAATTCGGCATTGTGATCCCCGGCGTGGCGGCAGCCAACTGGACCTGGGCGGTCGGCAGCGTCAGCGGGCGCGACGAGGATAAATTTAACTGCTACGGGATCCCGGTTATTTATGGCCCTGAGCTTGGCCTGCCGGTTATAGAAGAGAAATGTCTGGCGTGGATGGAGTGCCGGTTATTACCTGTAACCTCTGCGGCCGAGAAATATGACACTCTGTTTGGCGAAGTGGTTTCCGCCGCGGCGGATGAACGCGCATTTGTCGCCGGACGCTGGCAGTTTGACGGGGATAAATTGAATACGCTGCATCATCTGGGAGCGGGCACGTTTGTCGCGAGCGGGAAAATGGTGAAGGCGCTTGATTAACGCACCTCAAAAAAGAAAAGCCCTCTTCCTGAGGAAGAGGGCTTTTTATTACTTCACACGCTTCGCAATGATCTCATCCGCCACATTCCGCGGAGCTTCCGCAAAATGATGGAATTCCATCGTATACGTCGCGCGCCCCTGGGACATCGAGCGCAGCGTGGTGGCGTAGCCAAACATCTCAGCCAGCGGGACGTCAGCGCGAATAATCTGGCTGCCGTACTGTTCTGCCATTCCCTGCACCAGGCCGCGACGGGAGGAGAGATCGCCCATAATGTTCCCGGCGTACTCTTCCGGCGTTTCCACCTCAACGTGCATCACCGGCTCAAGAATAACCGGATCCGCCCGCCGTGCGCCCTCTTTGAAGCCGAGGATCGCCGCCATGCGGAAGGCCATTTCCGAGGAGTCAACGTCATGGTAGGAACCAAACGTCAGGGTCGCTTTCACATCCACCACCGGATAGCCCGCCAGCACTCCCGTATTCATGGCTTCTCGCAAACCTTTTTCCACCGACGGGATGTACTCCCGCGGCACCACCCCGCCTTTGGTGGCATCTTCAAACACAAAACCACTCCCGGCGGCTAACGGCTCAAGGCTCAGGACCACATGACCGTACTGCCCTTTCCCGCCGGACTGTCGGACAAATTTACCTTCAATATCCTTCACCGCTTTACGCAGGGTTTCACGGTAGGTGACCTGCGGACGACCAATGTTCGCCTCAACGCCAAACTCGCGCTTCATACGGTCGACGATGATCTCCAGATGCAACTCGCCCATCCCGGAGATGATGGTCTGACCGGACTCTTCGTCCGTGTGCAGGCGGAACGACGGATCTTCCGCCGCCAGGCGCTGTAGGGCGATCCCCATTTTCTCCTGATCGGCCTTGGTTTTCGGCTCAATCGCCAGCGAAATAACCGGATCCGGGAACTCCATCCGTTCAAGGGTGATCACCGCATTCGGGTCGGTCAGCGTGTCACCGGTGGTAACGTCTTTCAGCCCGACACAGGCTGCGATATCCCCTGCGCGCAGTTCGTCCACCTCATGGCGATCGTTGGCATGCATCAGCACGATGCGCCCGATACGCTCTTTCTTGCCCTTCACCGGGTTGTACACCGCGTCGCCTTTGCGCAGTATGCCAGAATAGACGCGGATAAAGGTCAGCTGGCCGACGTACGGATCGCTCATCAGCTTGAAGGCCAGCGCCGAGAACGGTTCATCATCGCTTGGGTGGCGCTCGGCGTGCTGTCCGTCTTCGTCAACCCCATCAATAGCGGGCACGTCCAGTGGGGACGGCATCAATTCAATTACCGCGTCGAGCATGCGCTGCACGCCTTTGTTCTTGAAGGCGCTGCCGCACAGCATGGGCTGTATTTCGCCGGAGATAGTCCGGATCCGCAGCCCTTTGATGATTTCCGCTTCATCCAGTTCGCCCGTCTCAAGGTACTTATCCATAAGCTCATCGCTGGCTTCTGCCGCAGCCGACACCATTTTTTCTCGCCACGCCTGGGCGGTACTCAGCAGATCGTCAGGCACTGGCGCATAGCTGAACGCCATGCCCTGCGTCGCATCATCCCACAGTATGGTGCGCATCCTGATGAGATCCACCACGCCGGTGAAGTGTTCTTCTGCCCCCACGGGGATCACAATCGGGACCGGATTGGCTTTTAACCGCTCCTGCATCATCCGCACCACGCGGAAGAAATCTGCGCCCGGACGGTCCATTTTATTGACGAACGCCAGACGCGGAACATGATATTTATTCGCCTGACGCCAGACGGTTTCCGACTGCGGCTGCACGCCGCCGACGGAGTCATAGACCATTACCGCGCCGTCGAGCACACGCATGGAACGTTCCACCTCAATGGTGAAATCCACGTGCCCGGGGGTGTCGATAATATTGATGCGGTGCGGTTCAAAGCCTCTGTCCATACCGGGCCAGAAACAGCTTACCGCCGCCGACGTAATGGTGATCCCGCGCTCCTGCTCCTGCGCCATCCAGTCGGTGGTTGCCGCGCCATCGTGTACTTCACCCAGCTTGTGGCTCATCCCGGTGTAAAACAGGATGCGCTCAGTGGTGGTTGTTTTGCCGGCATCGATATGCGCGGAGATACCGATGTTGCGATAACGTTCGAGTGGAATGGGTCGGGGCATGTTATTTCCTTAAGTCTTCATGACTGGTTTGTGGCGACCGGGATGGTCGCGAGTTCGTTCGTTTGTTATAATAGTCCTATTGTACGAGTATTATCGAACTATTTTTTAACGGTTGACCTATTGTTGATATAGCTCAATCTCACGCGAGACGCAGGAAAACGATGATCCCAAACCACCCGGAACCTGAACAAATAGTGTTGGAAAATGTGTTGTTCGCCCTCGGCAATCCGCTGCGATTAGCGATTATTCGCAGGCTGGCCGACGGCAGCGAACTGAGCTGTAACGCGCTGCGCCCGGAAGAGGTGGTGAAATCCACTATGACTCACCACTGGCGCGTGCTGCGCAACAGCGGCGTGATCTGGCAGCGCCCGCAGGGGCGCGAGAATATGATCTCACTGAGAAGAGAAGATCTGGACGCCCGCTTTCCTGGACTGCTGGCGATCCTGCTCCAGGCTAAGTAGCGGCAGCGACCTCTAGACGATAAACCGGAATGCGCCGTGTTGTTCCGGTAAGGGTGTCGAACACCTCCGTATCGGACGTCACTATCCTCATCCCGGTCTTCCTTAACCGCTGCACGTCGGCGGCTATGCGCTGGAGGCCAAACCAGAAAAGCCCGTCAAGCGCGGTGACCGCAAGCCCCTGCTCCAGCGCCAGCTGGAGGCGCTCGCGGGGGGCTTTCACCTGCTGAGCGATTTGCCGGTAAGGCACTTCCGATCCGCCGGACGCATCGATTCGCTGAATACGGGTCTTCAGGTGGTAGGTAAATTCATCGGGAATGCCGTTCAAATCCTGTTTAAGGCTGTAGACGCAGCCAAACCGCTTGCCGTTGAACAGGACATTTTTTTGACTGAGCTGAAACTCATTTCTGATGCCATCAATCAGCTGCGGTGCGCGGGTAAGAAGTAACCGGAAGGGAAGCTCAAAGCTGGTCACATAATCCACGTTCAGCAGCGCGAGACGCAGCCGCTCTTCTGCCCCGGATTTCTGGTCATGACACTCGCGCATCACCTCCGCCCACTGACGCGTCAGACGTTCCGGCTCGCCGGCTTCGGTGAGGAGGTATTTTTCAAGATGATAATCGACTCTTCCGGTCATGGGGGCATCCCGTCAATGTGGATGCGGTAATTCTATCCAGCGCGGCCGGATTTATAAAGGGCGGAGCGCACCGGCATCCGCCCTGCCGGGCTACTGCTGGATACTCGACCGGTCCGAAATATCGCTGGCAGATAAGGTTCTTGCAGAAGATGTGACCTGTTTTTTGCGTTTATACCGGTCCGGCTGGCCTTCGGGGCGGGTTTTGAACCGGCGATGCAGCCACATATATTGCTCAGGCGCCATCATCACGGCGCGCTCAATTGCTCTGTTCATTTGCGTGGCTACCGACGCTTTGTCGCCTCCCTGCAAGGTATCGCTGATGTCCTCCAGAATAATCAGCTCATACCCTGTGCCGTCTGCTTTTCGGCGCGGTACAAACGGGATCACGGCAGGTCTGGCACTTTTCACCAGCATGTAGCTCCCGGCAGTTGTCGCGGCGTCCGGGACGGCAAAAAACGGCACAAACACGCTATTCGTTTTGCCATAGTCGTGATCCGGGGCATACCACAGGATCTCGTTTTGCTTCAGCGCGCGGATCATGCCCTTCAGGTCATAGCGGTCAAGCATGGTTTTATTGGAACGCAGACGACCGCGCGTTTGCAGCCAGTCGAGCAACGCATTATTGTTGGGACGATACACACCAATACCCGCGTTGAGCATGCCAAAGATGCGTGCGCCTAATTCCAGCGTGAGAAAATGCATGCCAATGAGCACCACGCCCCTTCCTTGCGCCCGCGCCTGTTCCATATGTTCGTAGCCGGTCACGCTGAAGTGTTTCCGCACGCGCCAGTCAGGCCAGAACCACGCTATGCCGGTTTCGATGACGCCCATTCCAACCGATTCAAAATTACGCTCAAGTAAACGCTCGCGCTCGTCCTCTTTCATATCAGGAAAACAAAGCTCAAGATTTCGTCTGGCGATCTCCACGCGGCGTGGAAGCAGGCGCATGGCCAGACGTCCAAGCCCGTGACCTGTTTTTAACAGCAGCGGATACGGAAGCTGAACCGTGCACCAGAGTGCGGCAATGCCTGCCCAGCTAAGCCAGTAACGAGGATGAATAAACGCGAGTGAAAACTGAGGTAATTTTGTCATGGAAAAATTATCCTTTTACTAATTTGTACTTTATCTGGTGCAGTTGCAGTGTTTACCTGCTGATTTAACGGATATTGTTCGGATGGATGAATTGTAGCGGATTCGTTATGGTTTTTATTATCGATTTTTGCGAAAGGGAATAAAAGTGGGGATCGCCGGGTGATATTGCACCACCCGGCAGGCAAGTTACATCGAATAGCCGGGCTTTTTAATCAGTTCATCCAGCTTCGGGCCGATCTCGGTATCCCAGACCTGCGCCTTCCAGTCAGCTTCCTGAACCTCCTGAAGCGCCACGGAGATTGAGCGATCTTTACTGTTCAGGTGACGGGCGATCGCTTCGGCGATATCCGCCGCCAGAGCCGTTTTTTGTTCGTCAGTCAGATCGCGTGGAAAACATTTGATGTCAACGTGTGGCATGGGCAGGGCTCCTTTTATAGATGAGCGTTCCACGTTATCAGATTATATCGTTAGCTTTTAGCACCTTGTGCAGTTCCGGCAGCGCGCAGACGGCATCCGCGACGGCGGTAATATTAGGCGTGTTGGTGGCAAACCACTCATGGCGTGGCCCCCAGGTACGCGCAACGGCAATATAGACGTCAAGCAGCGTCAGCTGTTTACCAAACGCAAACGGCGAGGCGCTGAGCTGGCTGTCGAACCACAGATAAAGCGATTTTCGGTACTCAATGCAGTTTTTCTTCAGCTGTTCCGGGGCATCAGGCACCCAGCGTTCCGGATAATCTGCATACGTAAAGGTGGGATAGACATTCGCCACAAACCAGATGAGCAGGCGCTGAAACTGCTGGCGCTCGGCCTGCCCAACGGGCGGCGCGAGGTCGGGACGTCTGTCGAGCACCATCAGGGCGATCGCCGCGGTTTCCGTCACGATCGCCCCGTTTTCCAGTTCCAGCGTCGGCACCTGGCACAGCGGGTTCAGTTTTAACAGCAATTCGCACTGCGGGCCGGGCTGGTCAAACCCGTCCACGTTGACGAACTGATACGGGATGTCTGCCAGAGTCAGCATCACTTCACTGATTGCCGATCCCCAGCCGGGTACGCCATAGAGTTTGATCATGTTGCCCCCTCAGGGATGAAAACCCTAAGTGTAGAGCACCATTAGTAGGTTATCCCGGGCGGATTAATGTCTGAAGACGTCACCGCTTCGCCCGCTTCCCCCCAGCGCGCCAGCACCTTTTGATACTCCCCGCGCTTAATCGCACCGTCCAGCGCAGCCTGCAACGCATACACCAGCCCATTACCTTTTTTGGTTGTGGTGGCGACATAGGCTTTCTTCGGGCCTAATCCCACGACGCGGGTTTTTCCGGTTAACGCGGCTTTATAGGCAGAAACGGACTGCGGTCCAAAGAACACATCCGCCCTGCCGGACTGAATATAAAGATTGCCTGAGGCGTCGTCGGTCAGATAAACCGGCAACGCAGGCTCGCGCCCGGCCTTTTTATTCTCTTCGTTCCAGCCCAGCAGAATACGCTCCTGATTGGTACCTGACCCGACAATCACCTTTTTACCGGCCAGATCTTTCGCACGGGTGATCGACTGTACGTTGCTGGTGGATTTCACCGAGAAGGCCAGGGAATCGACGCGATAGGTCGCAAAATCGAACTTCTCCTTACGTTGCTCGGTGACAGCGATATTCACCAACGCCACGTCATAGCGCCCGGAAGTGATCCCCAGCGGCCAGTCTTCCCACGCCGTTGGCACCAGCTTCAGCTTCAGCCCCAGGCTGCCCGCCAGCAACCGGGCGATATCCGGGTCGCTGCCAATACGGGTGCGGTTATCACTGGCCAGCAGCGCCAGCGGCGGAGAATTCAGGGCTGAAATCGCCACCGTGAGGGTCCCCGGCTCAACAAATTTATAGTTCGCCGGGATTTTCGCCACTGCCTGTTGATCAACCGTCACCGGCAGCGGCTGTTCGTTGGCCTTTAAATCAATGCTGGCGTGGCTCGCCGTCGTGAAGACCAGCCCCGCCAGGAGTCCATATTTCATCTGCGCTCCTTACAGCACTTTTGAGAGGAACTGGCGCGTTCGCGGATGCGACGGTCGGTTTAACACGTCGTCGCTGCTGCCCTGCTCCACAATTTTACCGTCGACCATAAATACCACCTGGTCCGCCACTTCCCGGGCAAAGCCGATCTCATGGGTGACCACCACCAGCGTCGTGCCGGAACGGGCGAGCTTTTTAATCACGTCCAGCACTTCGCCAACCAATTCCGGATCCAGCGCCGAGGTGGGTTCATCAAACAGCATCACGCGGGGGCGCAGCGCCAGCGCGCGGGCAATGGCGATGCGCTGCTGCTGGCCACCGGAGAGGTGACGCGACCAGGCATCGGCTTTATCGCGCAGTCCTACCACATCCAGCAGGCTGTAGGCGTTTTCAACAGCCTCTTTTTTAGTGAATTTTTTATGCGCGATGGGTGCTTCAATCAGGTTTTCCAGCACCGTGAGATGCGGAAAAAGATTGAAGTTCTGAAACACGTACCCAACGTTGACGCGCTGTTTCAGGATCTCTTTCTCTTTTAGCTCGTAGAGTTTGTCACCCTGACGGCGATAGCCGATGTAATCCCCGTCAATCTGAATAAAACCTTCGTCTACGCGCTCCAGATGGTTAATGGTGCGCAGCAGCGTCGATTTTCCCGATCCAGAGGGACCGAGGATCACCGTCACGGAGCCCGGCGGGATCTCAAGCGTGACGTTATCGAGCGCTTTATGTCGGCCAAAAAACTTACTGACGCCGGTAATGGAAATGTGTCCTTCAGGAGAGGCTTGCATGAACGGGCTCCTGTGCTGGCGAAGTGGTGACGGAACGCGCGCGGCTGGCCGCCCGGTTGTGGTTTACGGCGGAGCGGCGCTCGCTGCGGGCGAGTCCACGCTCAATAACATGCTGGATGGCAGACAGTACGGTGGTGATCACCAGATACCAGACGGCGCCCACCATCAACAGCGGGATCACCTCCTGGGTGCGGTTGTAGATCATCTGGATCGTGTAGAACAGTTCCGGCATCGCCAGCACGTAAACCATCGCCGTCCCTTTGGCGAGGCTGATGATTTCGTTAAACCCAGACGGCAGGATGGTGCGCAGCGCCTGGGGGAGAATGATGCGCACCGTGCGACGCCACGCCGGCAGCCCCAGCGCAGCGGCCGCCTCATACTGACCGTGGTCGACTCCAAGGAAGCCCCCGCGAATGATCTCCGCAGTATAGGCGCTCTGCACCAGCGTCAGCCCCACGATGGCGGTAGAAAACTGCCCGAGAACGTTGATGGTTTCAAAGCTGCCCCAGGTAATGCCGGTAAAAGGCACGCCGAGAGAGAGCGTGTCGTAGAGATAGGAGAAGTTATAGAGGATAATCAGCACCACGATCAGCGGCAGCGATCGGAACAGCCAGATGTAACCCCACGCCAGGCTGCTCAACAGCCATGATGACGAGAGCCGCGCCAACGCCAGTATGCCGCCAATCACCACGCTCAGTACGGTGCTTATCAACGTCAGCAGCAGCGTCTGGCCGACGCCTTCGAGGATCACCGGGTCGAAGAACCAGCGGGCAAATACCGCCCATTCCCAGCGCGGATTAAAGGCCACGGACTGGATCACGACCGCCAGCACAAACAGCGCCACCACGGCGCCAGCAGCGCGCAGCGGATAACGTGCCGGGACCACTTTTATGGTTTCAACGTTGCTCATCGTCGCTCCTTATGCGGTTTTGCTGAGCGCTTCGCGGATCAGCGTCTTGGTGAAACGCAGCCGACCGTCGAACGGCGGCTGGCTGTACTCTTCCGGGTCGCGGTTGAGATCGAACTGCGGCTGATACCCCTGACTGAGATAGAGCCGCACCGCCTCCGGCTGGCGAAACCCCGTGGTCAGGTAGATGTGGCTGTAGCCCGCCAGCACCGCACGGCGCTCCAGCTCCTGTACCACGCGCGCGGCCAGCCCCTGCTGGCGCAGCGTTTTATTCGTCCAGATACGTTTGATCTCTGCGGTATGTTCGTCGAAAGGCTTGTACGCACCGGTGGCGATGATCTCGCCGTCGCGCTCCAGGACGATAAACAGCCCCTGCGGCGCCAGGTACCACTCTGTCAGCTCGACTTCCGCATCCTTTGAAAAGTAGTCGCCGTAACGAGCGGCGTATTCACCGAAAAGCCCCTCGATAATGGGCTGAAGATCGGCATCTTCCGGCGAAACGTCACGAAATTGTTCCCGCATAGCGCCTCCTTAATCGCCCAGACCCGCCGGGTTAACTTCGGAACTGGGGATACGCTCCACGCCTTCCCCCCAGCGGTTCAGCACCTTGTCGTAATCTCCGTTCTTGATCGCGCCGTTCAGCGCGGTCTGAACCGGTTCGACCAGGCCGCTGCCTTTTTTCAGCGTCACCGCGATATGCGCCGCCTTCGGCCAGCCGCCGTCGACGCTGCCGACCAGTTTGGTTTTACCGTTAAGCGCCGCTTTCCAGGCGCCGATCACGTTCGGGCCAAAGTAGGCGTCCGCACGTCCGGACTGAAGCGCCAGCGTTTGGGCCGCGTCGTCTTTGGTGTAGATCGGCGTAAAGGGTTTAAGCCCTTTTTTGAGATTCTCTTCGTTCCATGCCAGCAGAATGGCCTCCTGGTTGGTGCCGGAACCCACGATGATGCGCAGTCCGGCGATATCCTCTGCCTTCACAAGCGAGTTGATCGGACTGGTGGATTTCACGTAGAAGCCAAGTGAATCCTTGCGGTAGGTGGCGAAGTCGAACTTCTCTTTGCGCGCTTTAGTGACGGTGATGTTGCTGATAGCCGCGTCGTATTTTCCGGAGGCAACCCCCAGCGGCCAGTCCTCCCAGGAGGTAGGCACCACGTTCAGCTCCAGCCCAAGGCTGTCCGCCACCAGACGCGCAATATCGACCTCACTTCCCAGCAGGGTTTTGTTGTCGTCGGAAAAGACCGTCAGCGGCGGTTGATTCAGTCCCGCCACCGCCACGGTAAATTTCCCCGGCACGGCAAAGCGATAGTCTTTCGGCAGTTGCGCGATCGCATCGCTGTTTTTGGCGGTATTGATCGGCGTTTTATTGGCCTCAATGCTCACGCCGGTGCCGTTAATATTGACGTTCTCTGCCCAGACGGCAGGGGTAAAGGCCAGCGCAAGCGCCAGAATAAGCGATGATTTCTGCATAGCGTTTTTCTCTTTTATTGTTGTGTGAACTGATTTTTGGGCTCGTCTAAGCCCAGACTTTCGCGCAGCGTGGTGCCGGGATAGTCGGTGCGGAACAGGCCGCGCGCCTGTAAAACGGGCACCACCTGGTCGACAAAGCGCGGGAAGGTGTCCGGCGTGCCGCCCTGAATGATGAAGCCGTCCGCCGCCTTCTCTTCAAACCAGGCCTGTAAACCATCAGCTACCTGCTCCGGTGTGCCGGAAAAACGCGGGCGCGGCGATGCAGCTTCCAGCGCGACCTGACGCAGAGTTAAGTTGCGCTCACGGGCGTTACGCTTGATTTCATCGGTGGTGCTGCGGAAGCTGTTTTTGCCCAAATCGCCAATATCCGGGAACGGCGCGTCGAGGGGATACTGGCTGAAGTCGTGATGCTCGAAATAACGTCCGAGGTAATTCAGCGCATCATGAATGGAGACCAGTGCCGCCGTGGTGTGATACTGGTTTTCTACGTCATCGGCGCCGTTTCCAACAATCACGCTGACGCCCTGGAATATATGTAAATCCCCTGCGCGACGGCCGTGACTTTCCAGCTGCTGTTTAACATCGCGGTAAAAAGCCTGGGCTTCTTCCAGCGTGTCATGGTGGGTAAAGATGGCGTCAGCGTGTTTTGCCGCCAGCTTTTTACCATCATCGGACGCGCCAGCCTGAAAGACAATCGGACGTCCCTGCGGGGTGCGGCCAATATTCAGCGGGCCGGAAACCTGGAAGAAATCACCGTGGTGATCCAGCGTATGCAGTTTCGACGCATCAAAGAACTGTCCGCTCTCTTTATTGCGGATAAAGGCATCCCCTTCCCAGGAATCCCACAACCCTTTGACCACGTCGAGATACTCATCGGCAATGCGGTAGCGCAGCGCATGCTCCGGGTGTTTTTCGCGGGAGAAGTTCTTCGCTGACCCTTCCAGCGGCGATGTCACCACGTTCCAGCCCGCGCGTCCGTTGCTCAGGTGATCGAGGCTGGCGAACTGGCGTGCAACGGTGAAAGGCTCGCTGTACGAGGTGGATAACGTGCCGACCAGCCCCAGGCGCGAGGTGATACTCGCCAGCGCGGACAACACCGTCAGCGGCTCAAAGCGGTTTAGAAAATGCGGAATGGATTTCTCGTTAATATAAAGACCGTCGGCCACAAATATAAAGTCGAGCTTGCCCGCTTCTGCTTTTAAAGCCGTTTCTTTGACGAAATCAAAATTAATGCTGGCATCCGCGACCGCCGCGGGATGGCGCCAGGCAGACATATTTCCGGATGCACCATGCAAAATGGTCCCCAGCCGCAATTGACGATGTGCAGACATATTCACCTCAAATTAATTAAACGTGTTGCAGGGCTTTTTCCGCGAGCTGTGCAAAATAGCGGGCAGCGGGTTCGATTAATGCTTCGTCCGGGTTAAATGCCGGGTGATGTAACCCAAACGGACTGTTGCTGCCAATGCTGACAAACGCGCCGGGTATGTTTTGCAGATAGACCGCGAAATCCTCCCCGCCCATGTGCAGTTCCGCATGCCGGGTTTCATATCCCGCTTCGCGCGCGACCGAGGTGGCAAACCCGGCCCAGTGCTCATCATTCACCAGCGCGGTGGGCCCGGCGTACCAGGTGATGTTGATCTGCGCGCTAAAGGCGCTGGCAAATCCGGCGGCGATTTCACCGACGCGCGCTTTCACGTTCTGCTGCACTTCTGTGCGGTGCGTGCGCAGCGTACCCTCCAGCTCAACGCTTTCCGGCAGCACGTTCCAGGTATTTCCCCCGGCGATGCGCGTCACGCTCAGAACAACCGAATCCAGCGTGTTGACGTTACGGCTGGCTACGCTTTGCAGCGCGGTTACCAGCTGACTTGCCAGCACGATGGCGTCGTTGCCTTCATGGGGACGTGCGGCATGCGCGCCTTTGCCGGTCACGTGAATAACGAAGCGATCGACATTGGCATAGAACGGGCCGCCGCGCGTGGCAAACTCGCCGACCGGCAGTGAAGGCTCGTTATGCATTCCGAAAATCGCGCGTACGTCGCGTAACGCCCCGGCCCGCACCATGCTTTTCGCTCCGCCGAAATTCTCTTCCGCTGGCTGGAACAGGATCCGCACGCGACCGTTGAGCGAGGCTTCCCGCTCTTTCAGCTTTAACGCGGCGCCGAGGATCACGCTGGTGTGGATGTCGTGCCCACAGGCATGCATCACCCCGGCACGCCGGGAGCTAAACGGCACCCCGCTACGCTCGTCGATGGGTAACGCGTCGATATCGGCGCGCAGCGCAACCAGTGCGTTGCCCGTGCCGATCTCGGCAACCAGCCCGGTCTGGAGATCGTAATCCAGCGGGGCAATCCCGGCGGCCGTCAGCCACTCGCGCAGGCGCGCCGTTGTTTCGACCTCCTGACCGGAGAGTTCAGGGTTCTGGTGCAGCTCACGGCGCCAGGCAATCAGTTGTTCGCTAAAGCTCATACGGTCACCTCCCTGTTAAGACGCGCCTCGGCCAGCAGTCGCAGAGACTGCACGCGCGTTGCGCCATCAGCGACCGGCGTGTCGATGATAAATTCGTCAATCCCCCACTGCTGATGCAGCGCGTTGAGCTGTTCAAGCACCGACACCGCCGTTCCGGCCAGCAGAGACTGCGCCCGACGCGCGATGCGCACCGGTTCACTCCCCGCCTGCCGCGCAAAGGCGTAGGCCTGTTCTTCGCTGGCCACGGTGACCCGCTGTCCGTTTGCCAGCTCCACGCCCCACACTTCAACCTTCTGCGCCAGCGCATCGGCTTCAGCCTGGGTTGGGGCAACAATGACCTGCACGGCCACAATCACCTCCCGGACGCTGTGTTGACGCCAGGCTGTGACGACCTCGCGCAGCAGCTCAGGATCGCCGTTCAGATGGGCGGCAAAGACAAAATGCCAGTCGAGGGAGGCCGCCAGCAGCGCGCTTTCGGTGCTGGCGCCCAGCAGAAATCCCCGGGCAGGCACCGGCGGCAGCGGCGTAGCGCGAACGTCCTCCTCCGCTGACTGATTTTCAGGGCGGATCCAGCGATCGAGCTGCGTCAGTTGTTCAGCAAAGCTGCCTTTTTCCTGCGGATTAAGGCCGTGCTGCAAGGCGCGGGTAGAGAGCGGCAGGCCGCCGGGCGCTTTGCCAACGCCCAGATCAACCCGGCCCGGCGCAATGGCGGCCAGTACGTTAAAATTTTCGGCAACTTTATAGGGGCTGTAATGTTGCAGCATGACGCCGCCTGAGCCCACGCGAATGCGTTTTGTTTGCCCGAGGATCCAGGCAATCAACAGCTCCGGCGAGGGGCTGGCAAGCTGCGGGGTATTGTGGTGTTCGGCAATCCAGAAGCGGTGATAACCCAGCGTTTCTGCCTGTTGCGCCAGTGCTAAGGTTCGCGCCAGCGCATCGGCGGCTGTTTCGTGTTCTGCGACGGGGCTTTTATCCAGAATGCTGATTCGCCATGACATGTTGCGTTCTCGTTTGACTTAACATGTCGTCATTATTAAAGGCGGATTTCACCTCTGAGAAACAATTAATTTACATTTGGATTGCCGGAAAACGGCAATAGAGAGTCTGTCATCGGCGTGATTTAAGCGAGGCAATGAGTCTTTCCGCATCCTGCCGTCGGGTAATGCGGAGAAAGCGAATGTGTGCGTACTGCGGGTTTTGCATATCCGCCTCATATCGTTTGCGGTTGCTGCGCCAGGTTTTGATCGTCCAGATGATAATAGAGTCCTTACTAAGGAACGACCGACGAAAGCTTTCGCGGTTCCCCGTGCCGGGCCAGAGCTCCTGTTTGTGCCAGGCGCGTCTGGAGGCCCGCGTCACCGCCTGCCAGAGCGTGCGGATAAACCCACGATCTATCCACACCACCAGATCGACGTCGCGCCACTTAACGTCGCGTGTGCGGTTGTAATTCCCGTCCAGGACCCAGTCAGGCGAGGCGGCGAGCGCTTTTTCCAGGGTTGCAAGAAACTCATCATCCGGTGTTCCCTGCCAGTTCGATCGCCAGTAAAGCCTGTCCATCTCAATGTAAGGGATAGCCAGCGCCTCCGCGATTCGCCTGCCAAACGTGCTTTTCCCACTTCCGCTGGTGCCTATGATATTGATTTTCACCGTTCCGCCTGCACATGCTGAAGAAAACGGATCGAATCATAACGTTAATAATTTGTTTACGAAACGCCAGACTACTCGTTCGGATACTGCTCGTCGGTGACCTTCTCCAGCCATGCCACCGGGCTCCCGTCGACAGCTTCTGCGATGGCGATATGGGTCATGGCCGTCTGCGCGCTTGCGCCGTGCCAGTGCTTCACGCCGGGTGGGATCCAGGCGATATCACCCTGATTCAGCGGTTCCGCCTCTTTCCCCCACTCCTGTAACCAGCCGCGCCCCTGCGTCACGATCAGCGTTTGTCCAAGAGGATGCGTATGCCAGGCGGTACGTGCGCCGGGTTCAAAGGTGACGGTCGCGCCGCCGACTTTTGCCGGTTCAGTCGCCTGGAAAGGCGCGTCAATGCGCACGCAGCCGGTAAACCAGGCCTCTGGCCCCTGAACGGAAGGTAACGAACCGCTACGGATAATTTTCATGATTAACTCCTCGTTTGCTGTTGCGTTAACAGTAGCGTAAAGCAATGGGGAGCATTAGAGTGCATAATCAGAAAGGAACCATGAATTCATTTCATAAATCGAGTAAACCGCCATGTTAAAAGACAACTTCAACGATCTGCTTTCCTTTATGGTCGTCGCCCGGGAGCGCAGCTTTACCCGCGCCGCGGCGCAGCTTGGGGTATCTCAGTCGGCGCTCAGCCACGCAATGCGCAATCTGGAAACGAGGCTGGAAGTCCGTCTGTTAACCCGCACCACCCGTAGCGTGGCCCCTACCGAGGCCGGCGAGCAACTCCTCATGCGCTTAAGCCCCCATCTGCTGGAGATCGAGCAGGAACTCACCGCGCTGCGTGATACCCGTGACAGACCTGCAGGGAATATTCGCCTTACCGCCGGGGAGCACGCCATGTCTGCGGTGCTGTGGCCTGTGCTTAAACCCTTTATGGCGCAGTATCCTGATATCAACGTTGAAGTCACGGTGGACAATGGGCTGACTGATATTGTCGATGGCCGCTTTGACGCGGGGGTGCGTCTGGGTGAGCAGGTGGCGAAAGATATGATTGCCGTTCGTATTGCGCCGGACATGCGCATGGCGGTCGTCGGGTCGGCAGAGTATTTGCAACGTTTCGGCGTACCGGAAACGCCGGAGCAGCTTGATCAGCACCGCTGCATTAATATGCGCCTGCCCACACGCGGCGGATTATATGCCTGGGAATTTGAACGGGACGGACGTGAGCTGCGCGTGCGGGTTGACGGCCAGCTGATCCTCAACAGCCTGCCGCAACGCATCGATGCCGCCGAAAACGGTCTGGGGCTGGCGTACGTCCCGGAAGATGCGGTTCAGGACGCCCTTGCTGAGAGCCGGTTAGTGCGTGTGCTTGAAGCCTGGTGCCCGGCTTTTACGGGATACCATCTGTACTATCCGAGCCGCCGCCAGCACACTACCGCGTTTGCATTACTTAGCAGCCCTGCGGCATTCATAAGCTCTACCTATAAGTAACTATTAAGTAAACCTGATGATTAAATCAGCATTCACAGACCTTTTTGCCTAAAAAAACGCCACGATTCAGCGCGTTGTGATCCCCGTCTGCTCTGACCACACGATTTCCTTCGACGTGCATCACTTTCGGCACGGTTATATTTTGCGTCGCTTATCAATTGCGGGTAGGATGCCTCGCCATGTTTTGCCTTATCCATACACAGAATGACTGGAAAGGCAGCATGTGTCTGCGCAGAAGCAATCGTTTGTTTCGGCATCTGCCAGGCAGGACTATCACGTTAATGGTTCAGACAGGCAAACAGGTAACTCAATGAAAACAAGCAATAAAAGCGCAGCCGATCATCATGCTGCGAAACGTCGCTGGTTGAACTCTCATGAAGAGGGCTATCACAAGGCGATGGGCAACCGTCAGGTGCAGATGATCGCCATCGGCGGCGCTATCGGTACAGGTCTGTTTTTAGGTGCAGGCGCACGTCTGCAAATGGCTGGCCCCGCTCTCGCCCTGGTCTATCTGGTGTGCGGGATCTTCTCTTTCTTCATCCTTCGCGCCCTCGGCGAACTGGTACTCCACCGCCCTTCCAGCGGCAGCTTTGTCTCTTACGCCCGCGAGTTTCTTGGTGAAAAAGCCGCGTATGTCGCGGGCTGGATGTACTTCGTTAACTGGGCAATGACCGGTATCGTCGATATCACCGCCGTTGCGCTGTACATGCACTACTGGGGCGCGTTTGGCGATGTGCCGCAGTGGGTGTTCGCCCTCGGGGCGCTGGCAATTGTCGGGACCATGAACATGATCGGCGTGAAATGGTTCGCCGAGATGGAGTTCTGGTTCGCGCTGGTGAAGGTGCTGGCCATTGTGATCTTCCTGGTGGTCGGAACCGTATTCCTCGGCACCGGTAAACCGCTGGACGGTAACGCAACCGGCTTCCACCTGATTACCGATAACGGTGGTTTCTTCCCGCACGGCCTGCTGCCCGCGCTGGTGCTGGTGCAGGGGGTAGTGTTCGCCTTTGCCTCCATCGAACTGGTCGGTACGGCGGCAGGCGAATGTAAAGATCCGCAGACGATGGTGCCAAAAGCCATCAACAGCGTGATCTGGCGTATCGGTCTGTTCTATGTGGGGTCCGTGGTGCTGCTGGTGCTGCTGCTGCCGTGGAATGCATACCAGGCGGGGCAAAGCCCGTTTGTGACCTTCTTCTCTAAGCTGGGCGTGCCGTACGTGGGCAGCATCATGAACATCGTGGTACTGACCGCCGCGCTCTCCAGCCTGAACTCCGGGCTCTATTCGACGGGCCGTATCCTGCGCTCTATGTCGATGGGGGGCTCTGCGCCGAAGTTTATGTCGAAGATGAGCAAGCAGCAGGTGCCTTACGCGGGTATTCTGGCCACGCTGGTGGTTTACGTCTTTGGCGTGTTCCTGAACTATCTGGTGCCGTCTCAGGTGTTTGAGATCGTGCTGAACGTCGCGGCACTGGGCATTATTGCTTCCTGGGCCTTTATCGTGGTGTGTCAGATGCGTCTGCGCAAAGCGATCAAAGAAGGAAAAGCGGCTGACGTCAGCTTCAGGCTGCCGGGCGCACCGGTGACCTCCTGGCTTACCCTGCTGTTCCTGCTGAGCGTGCTGGTGCTGATGGCCTTCGACTACCCGAACGGTACTTACACCATCGCCACAATCCCGCTGCTGGCGGTGCTGTTAATTGCTGGCTGGTTTGGCGTTCGTAAACGCGTGAATGAAATCCACAGTACCGCACCGGTTCATCCTGGAGATGACAAACAGGACGGTCCGCTGGTGGAAGAGACGTCGCGTTAATAAAAAAGCCGGGTGGCGGCTTCGTCTTACCCGGCCTACATCTCATGGTTTTGTAGGCCCGGTAAGCGCAGCGCCACCGGGCAATTCCACCATCACAGCGCGATACGAATCACATCGTCAGGCTGGGTCGCTTCCTGCTGACGGGTTGATTTCTGTTTCACCGTCACGTACAGCGTTTTACCGTCCGCAGACAGCGCCAGGCTGTTCGGGTAAACCGGGGTATCGTAGGTTTTGGTCACTTTGTAGGTTTTGGCGTCAATCACACTCACCTTACCCGCCTCGCGGTGCGTCACATAGGCTTCGTTACGCGCCGGGTTAAACAGTACGGCCAGCGATTCTGGCGCAGCGATTTTCTGCATCACGCTGCCATCTTTCAGATTCACCACCAGCACTTCTGGCTGTTTTGAATCCGTCACAAACGCACGCTGGCCGGCAGTGTCCAGGCTCAGGTTCAGGTAGAAATGCTCTTTTCCGTCATCCTGCACTTTTTTACGGCTGAGGATTTTGTTGGTTGCCGTATCAATGGTCACCAGCTCACCGTCCGCATTGGTGGTATACAGGCGTTTTGCCTTCGCATCCAGCGCCAGACCGGTGCTGAACGTGCCGGTGTTTGTGATGGTGTCCTTCAGCTTCAGCGTTGCGCCATCAACAACCCAGATCACGCTCTGCTTGCCGATGCCGGTAATGTATACCGTATTGGTCGTGTCATCGGCCACCAGCTGGCGCGGCTGAAGCGGTTTCACCGTGTCGCTACGCTTGCGATCGTCCAGCACCAGGCGCCCTTTCACCTCGCTCGTTTTGGCGTCAATCGCCGTCACGGCGCTGTTGACGGTGTTTCCGAACCACAGCGTCTGGGTGGCGTTATCGATCGTAGCGCCAAACGGCTTGAGATCGTTATGAATCGCCTGCGTCACTTCCAGCGTGACCGGATCCAGACGATAGACCACGCCGCCCTTATCGGTTTTGCGGCTTTGTGACGTCGCAACCCACAGCGCGTTTTCCTGCTGGCTGACGGCCATTTCATACGCGCCCTTGCCGACCGCTTTGCGCAGCATCTCTTCAGCGGCATGAACCTGGAACGTACCGGCAAACAGTAAAGAGCCCAACAGCAGAGACCCACGCAGGCGCGGCGAGCACAGATGACGTAAAGACATAACAATTCCTTTTTAAATGAGGAGATTTACCGCTGACATCACTTCCGGTGGGCAAAGTCATCGCTTTGCCGTTATTTTAATGAGAATAGTAATCATTAATGAGTTGAATGTGGAGTATTTCTTTCCTTCAAAGCCTTACATTCACGAAATGTGCGGTTATAGTTTTCATAACATTTACAAAGGATTTAACATATATACACAGGTTCCAGTTGATTTGGTTCGAATTTTTCTTAACCGGTTTACTCCATGAAAATTATTACTGCCCGCAAGGCATCACTACCACTGCTGTTCGTTCCCGTCATTTTTGGCCCGCTGAGTGCGATGGCCGCGGATGAACAGACTCTGATCGTCAGCGCCACGCCGCAAACCGTCTCCGAACTGGACACCCCCGCCGCAGTCAGCGTGGTGAGCGGCGAGGATATGCGACATGCCACACCGCGCATCAACCTTTCTGAATCCCTTGGGAGCGTACCTGGCCTGCAAATCCAGAACCGCCAGAACTATGCGCAGGATCTGCAACTTTCCGTTCGCGGATTCGGCGCGCGTTCAACCTTCGGCGTACGCGGGATCCGCATGTACGTGGACGGCATTCCGGCAACCATGCCCGACGGCCAAGGGCAGACGTCAAACATTGACCTCAACAGCATTGAGAGCGTCGACGTGCTGCGCGGCCCCTTCTCTGCCCTGTACGGCAATGCCTCCGGCGGCGTGATCAACATCAACACCCAGACCGGACAACAGCCAGCCACAATTGAAGCCAGCAGCTATTACGGCAGCTACGGCACCTGGCGTTACGGCATGAAGGCCACCGGTGCGGTGGGCGACGGGACTCAGGCGGGGGATGTGGACTATGCGGTATCCACCACCCGCTTCACCACCCATGGCTATCGCGATCACAGCGGCGCACGGAAAAACCTCGCCAACGCGAAGCTGGGCGTGCGCATTGATGATGTCAGCAAGCTAACGCTGATTTTTAACAGCGTGGACATGAAAGCCAACGATCCGGGCGGACTGAGCTATCAGGAATGGCAGAACAACCCGCGTCAGTCACCCCGTGGCGATCAGTACAACACGCGGAAAACCATTAAGCAGACCCAGGCCGGGCTCCGCTATGACCGTCAGCTGAGCGAACAGGACGACCTCAGCGTAATGATGTATGCCGGTGAGCGTGAAATGACCCAGTACCAGTCCATTCCGGCGTCCACTCAGCGTGACAATCCTGCCCATTCGGGCGGCGTAATTGATATGCAGCGCCACTATCAGGGTATTGATACCCGCTGGACCCACCGCGGCGAGCTGCTGGTGCCGGTAACGTTTACCACCGGCCTGAACTACGAAAATATGAGTGAAAATCGTCGCGGGTATGAAAACTTCGTGATGAACAACGGCGTGCCGGATTATGGCGTGAAGGGTAACAAACGCCGTGACGAACGAAACCTGATGTGGAACCTTGATCCCTACCTGCAAACCCAGTGGCAGCTCACGCAAAAGCTGTCCGTTGAGGCAGGCGTACGTTACAGCTCCGTCTGGTTTGACTCCAACGATCATTACATTACCCCGCAAAACGGCGATGACAGCGGTGACGCCAGCTACCATAAATGGCTCCCGGCAGGTGCGGTGAAATACGCCGTGACCGACGCCTGGAACCTGTATGCCGCAGCGGGACGGGGATTCGAGACCCCGACCATCAACGAACTCTCCTACCGTCCTGATGGCAAAGGCGGCCTCAATATTAACCTGCAACCGTCAACCAACAACACCTATGAGATTGGCAGCAAAACCCGTATCGGCAATGGCATCCTGACGGCGGCGCTGTTCCGCACGGATACCGACAACGAGATTGTGGTGGACGAAAACAAAGATGGTCGCACGACCTATAAAAATGCGGGGAAAACGCGCCGTCAGGGTGTGGAAATTGCGCTCGACCAGCAGTTTGCCGAGAACTGGAAGCTGAAAATGGCGTGGACCTATCTCGATGCGACCTACCGTACCAACGTCTGTAGCAATGCAGACTGTAGCGGCAACCGGATGCCGGGGATTGCCCGTAACATGGGATATGCGTCGTTTGGCTGGGAGCCAGAGGAAGGCTGGTACGCGGGGGCAGATGCCCGCTACATGAGCGACGTGATGGCAAACGACACCAATACCGCCAAAGCGCCCTCTTATACCGTGGTCGGTCTGAATACCGGGTATAAACTCAATTACGGCAAATGGGGAATGGACATCTTTGGTCGCGTCGATAACCTGTTCGATAAAGAGTACGTCGGTTCAGAGATTGTTAACGCTGGCTACAATCGCTATTACGAACCCGCCCCTGGCCGTAACTATGGCGTGGGCCTGTCGGTCTCTTATCGCTTTGAGTAAAACATTTTCCGGCAGCGCACGTTGCCGGTAAAAAATAACATCATTCCCGGTAGCCTTAAGCGCCGGGAATATACTCAGGGAAGTTTAAAACGAATAAAAAAATAAGTGCGCCAGTACGATCCTTAACTGTAGTATTGCCGTTGCAGGAGGATATTGGCTTCATCAATGGCGCGGTCGATCGCTTCCCGACTGGCCGTCACGTCCCTTTGCTCAAGCGCAGAAAGCAGATCGGCATAATGGTAAGTCGTTGCAGGGATATCTTTCATCTCTTCGTGCAGGTAGTTGATACACGGACCAATCCGTACCCAGAGCTGCTCAATCAGCGAGTTCAGGGTCGGCATTTCGGCATACTGATAGAGCGTAAACCGGAACACGCGGTTGGCATGGATCGCCTTCTGCACGTCGCCCTGATGCATGGCGGTGCTGAAGTTATCTGACAGCGCGCGTAATGTATCCAGTTTGGTTTCGGTCATATTCTGACACGCCGCCGCAACGGCCATTGGCTCAAGCTGTTTTCGGATGGCGTTAATTTCGTTATAACGCTCCAGCGTAACCTCTGGCACCAAAAACGCCTGAGCAGGCGTGGCCTGTAATGCGCCTGCCGACACCAGGCGCAGCAGGGCTTCGCGCACCGGTGTGATGCTGGTGCCTAATTTATCGGCAATCTCTTTCGTGATGAGTCGAGCCCCAGGTTTTAATGAGCCCGTAATTAACGCTCCCTTTAAACTGTTCTCAACTTGCATCGTCAGACTGATTCTTTGTGCTTTTTCCAGATTTTCCAAATCAAGCATGTTTAATTCCCGTAGCCAAAACAAAATGCCATTTTCAGCGACTGTTTAAAAAAACATCGCCGGTTTGATATATCCTGTATCGTCATGCCTGGTATGAAGGGCGCGCGTTAAAATAAAAATTGTTCAGTTAATATTACGTTTACCACTACTGGCTCAGCTGGGCCGATGGCGCGCAATGCTTATGGATTAATTAAAGACAATATATCGTATCTTCAAAAATAATTATGGCGGACTTTGCCCGCCATAACCGATGCTCTGTTTAGTCCGCCGCCACGCGGATCACGACCTTGCCGAAGTTTTTCCCTTCCAGCAGCCCAATCAGCGCCTCTGGCGCCGCGTCCAGCCCTTCGGTGACCTGCTCGCGATAGTGAATTTTGCCTTCCTGCACCCAGCGTCCCATTTCCTGCTGGAACTCGTCGATACGATGACCATAGTCCTGAGCGATGATAAAGCCCTGCATGCGGATGCGTTTTTTCAGGATGGTCCCCATCAGTAGCGGCAAGCGATCCGGCCCCTCCGGCAGGTTGGTCGCGTTGTAGCCGCTGACCAGTCCGCAAACCGGTACGCGCGCGGAGGTATTCAGGAGCGGCAGCACGGCGTCAAAGACTTTACCGCCGACGTTTTCATAATACACGTCAATGCCCTGCGGGCAGGCTTTCGCCAGCTGTTCGGCAAAATCATCCGCATGGTGATCCAGACAGGCGTCGAAACCGAGCACGTCGACCGCATGACGGCATTTCTCCTCCCCGCCAGCCACGCCGATGACCCGGCACCCTTTGATTTTACCGATCTGCCCCACCGTTGCGCCGACCGGCCCCGTGGCTGCGGCCACGACAAGCGTTTCCCCCGCCTGAGGCTGGCCGATATCAAGCAGCCCCATATACGCGGTAAAGCCCGGCATCCCCAGCACGCCGAGTGCCCATGAAGGGTGCGACGGGTTTTCGCCCAGCCTGACCAGCCCTTTCCCGTCGGAAAGTTCATACTCCTGCCAGCCGCTGTAGCCCAGAACCCACTCGCCCTCTTTATAATCCGGATGGCGGGAGGTCTCGACGCGGCTTACCGTGCCGCCCACCATAACCGCGCCAATCTCGACAGGAGGTGAATAGGATGGCGCATCGCTCATACGGCCCCGCATGTACGGATCAAGCGAGAGCCATACGGTGCGTAATAACACCTGCCCCTCTGCGGGCGTGGGGATCGGCTGCTCTTCCAGGCGGAAATTTTCGGCAACCGGTGCGCCGTGTGGACGGGAAGCCAGTACCCAGCGTCGGTTTTGCGTAGTTGATTGACTCATTCATCGCTCCTTAGTGCTGAAAATGTCATTCAAGTCTGGCACGTTATCCTGCGGATCGCCTTCGCATTATGAGGCGGACTGATTAAGCCGCACGACCAGATAGAGGCACGATTCATCCGTTTCGTTGATAAACCGGCAGTCGTTCGGCGGACCGAGTTCCAGACAATCTCCGGCCTTCATTTCATGGCGAGTATCCCCCTCCAGAAAGACCAGTTCACCTGCCTGCAACCAAATCAGCTGTCGCGCCAGCGCATAAGAGGAGGCGGGCATCGGCACATCGCTGCCCGCGGGCAGCTCCACCTGGACGAGGTCGATAGGCATATCGCTGCGCGGCGAGACATGGCGACGCAAATAGTGGGTTTGCGGATCGCGCCAGACGGGCTGGTTCGCCAGACGTAACAGTTTGCCCTCCTGCATTTCCGCGCGCGCAATGAGCGTAGACATGCTAATACCGAAGGCACCGGATAACCGGGCAAGCAGCGTCGCCGTTGGGCTACTGTCACCCCGCTCAATCTTATGGATCATGGCGCGTGAGATACCTGCCCGTTCGGCCAGTTCGCTTAATGACCAGCCCCGCGACTCGCGTTCAAGGCGTATACGGGCGCTAATGCGTTGATTCATATTGTCTGTCATTGTGTTCATGACGTCATACTATAGTGTACGGATGGTTTTTCGGGGCAGTTTTGTGACAAAAAAATAGGGATTTTGTCGTAGCGATGCAATACAAGAACTGTGTAATATTGTGAGTAAATCGTACTACTATAGTGAACAACACAGCCAGAGGTTAATCATGATTGTTCGTCATGCCTGTAAAGAAGATTGTGCCGCTATCGGTGAAATTTATAACCATGCGGTGCTGCACACCGCCGCCATCTGGAACGATACAACTGTCGACACCGATAACCGTATTGCATGGTTTGAGGCGCGTACGCTGTTGGGTTATCCGGTGCTGGTCAGTGAAGAAGAAGGTGTTGTGACGGGATACGCCTCATTTGGCGACTGGCGAGCGTTCGACGGTTTTCGCCATACGGTGGAGCACTCGGTTTACGTTCATCCCGATCACCAGGGCAAAGGCATTGGTCGACTGCTAATGACGGAATTAATCAAGGAAGCCCGCCAGATTGGTAAACATGTGATGGTTGCCGGTATTGAGGCGCAGAATCGGGCGTCGATTCATCTGCATGAAACCCTGGGCTTTATTACCACCGGAAATATGCCGCAGGTGGGAACCAAATTCGGTCGCTGGCTGGATTTAACCTTTATGCAACTCCAGCTCGATGAGCGCAGCGATCCGGATGCTCTGCCATGAATCAATCGTTGACGTTAGCGTTTCTGGTGGCCGCCGGGATTGGGCTGGTGGTACAAAACACCCTGATGGTGCGCATTACGCAATCCTCTTCCACCATTCTTATCGCCATGCTGCTGAACTCGCTGGTGGGGATTGTGCTGTTTGTCAGCATTTTGCTGGTGAAAAATGGCCTGGCGGGTTTTAGCGAACTGGCATCAACGGTGCGCTGGTGGACATTAGTCCCCGGCCTGCTGGGGTCATTTTTTGTCTTTGCCAGTATTAGCGGGTATCAAAATGTGGGCGCGGCAACGACCATTGCCGTGCTGGTGGCAAGCCAGCTGATTGGCGGCCTGCTGATGGACATCCTCAAGAGCAACGGCGTCCCCCTGAGGGCGCTGGTTGGCCCGGTCTGCGGCGCAGTGATGCTGGTGGTCGGCGCCTGGCTGGTGGCACGGCGCCAGTTTTAACCCTTACAGGATAGTCCCACCCTGCGTGAGGTGGGCATGGCGCGCCTCCGCCTCTTCTTTATGCTGCTTACCATGATGCGCAATCGCGGTACGCAGGCGCTGCTGCTGGGTATAGCGATCTTCACGGCTGAGGTCTGCATCATCGCTTAATTCGATCAGCAGTTCGTTCATGTGGGTAATTACGCTCTCTTCGATGGCGGCATCGACGCGGGCGATAACATCGTTTAAATGTGACATTGTCACTCCTTTTCACCTGCCCGGTGGCGCTACGCTTACGGGGCCTACGGGTGCTAACTGTAGGCCGGGTAAGGCGTAGCCGCCACCCGGCAAGAATACGATCAGTTCAGCTTCGCTTTCGAGAAGTCACTGCCCATCAGACTTACGCTGTACCCGGTCACATTGCTGCGGGTCGCGTAGAACGTTTTGCCGTTAGCTAACGCAATCCACGGTGCCTGCTGGTAGAAAATCTCCTGTGCCTGGCCATACAGCTTCGCACGTTCGTCCGGGTTGCTGGTCAGTTTGGCCTTTTGCACCAGTTCATCATACCCCTTATCACACCAGCGCGCGGCGTTAGATCCGGTTTTGATGCTGTTACAACCCAGCAGCACATCGGCGAAGTTGTCCGGATCGCCGTTATCAGACATCCAGCCGAACAGCGCGGAATCATGCTCGCCTTTACGCATGCCGGAGAGATATTCCCCCCACTCGTAAGAGACGATTTTCGCCTTCACGCCCACTTTCGCCCAGTCAGCCTGGATCATCTCCGCAATGCGTCGCGAGTTCGGGTTGTACGGACGCTGAACCGGCATGGACCAGAGGGTCACTTCCGCGCCCTTCTCCAGACCCGCCTGCTTCAGCAGCGCTTTCGCTTTTTCCGGATCGTAGCCGTAATCCTTAAGGTCCTTATTAAAGCCGAGCATGTTCGGCGGGATCGGCGATTTAGCGACCGTACCAGACCCCATAAAGACCGCGTTCACAATGGCCTTTTTGTCCGTCGCGTAATTCAGCGCCTGGCGCACCAGCACGTTATCAAACGGTTTTTTCTCCGTGTTAAACGCCAGGTACCCCACGTTCAGCGCATCCACCGAGTGCAGGGTCAGGTCTTTGTTTTTCTTGATCGCTTCAAACTGCACTGGCGACGGCGCAGGAATGATCTGACACTCGTTCGTTTGCAGCTTCGCCAGACGCGTCTCAACGTTTGGCGTGATGGAGAAGATCAGGTGTTTGGTCGGCACCTCACCGTCCCAGTAGTTCGGGTTGGCGACGTAGCGGATCAGCGAATCCACCTTGTACTGTTGAAGCACATAGGGGCCGGTGCCGATTGGCCAGGTGTCCACATTTTCAGGCGTACCCTTTTTCAGCATCGCGTCCGCGTACTCGGCAGAGAGGATCGAGGCGAAGTCCATTCCCCAGTCGGCCAGGAACGCCGCGTTGGGTTCGCTCAGCGTGAACTGGACGTGATAATCGTCGATTTTTTTCACATCCTGAATGAGCTTGTCGAGGCCCACGTCATTAAAGTATTCGTAATTGCCCTGGGAAACATTGTGATACGGATGCTTAGGGTCTTTCTGACGCATAACGGAGAAAATAACATCATCAGCGTTAAAATCGCGGGTCGGTTTGAAGTATTTATTGCTGTTGAATTTCACCCCTTTACGCAGGGTAAACGTGTATGTTTTGCCGTCTGGCGAAATGGTCCACGACTCGGCCAGAGAAGGCACCGGCGTGTTTTTTACCGGGTCGAAGTTAATCAGACGGTTATACAGCGTTTGCGAGCTGGCGACAAACGAGGGGCCAGAGCTGGCGATCTGCGGGTTAAACGACTCCGGCGATGCCTCGGAGCAGTAGATAATGGTGTCTTTGTTTGCCGCCCATGCGGCGCTTGCCGGTAGCAGCGCGCTCAGCGCGAGGGCGAGCACGGTTTTCCCTGTAGACATGGTTATTACCCTTTCGGTTTTATTATAGTGAACAGTAATAACAGCACAGACGTTTTGGCCTGACAAATAACGAATCACTATCAGGTTATTCTAAAGCCGTACATTTCGCTGGTTTTAGCATCAGCCCGCAGAAACCGATTTGCCTTAAGGTTCATTATTCGTCAAGCACAACCGTCACGATCAATGCCGCAAGAAATCGTCCCTTTTGTCGTCTCCTCCGCCGTTTGTTTGCTTACCTGTTTCGTTACAGTAATGGCGTGAAGAAGTCTACAGGACCAAATCGTGGCAAAAACACTTTTACGCAGCGGTAATCTGGATGATTTTCAGGCCGTTGGCGGCGGCGGACAGGCCGTTTTTGAATCAGCGCTGCAAATCCGCGAAGCGCTTCGGTTGCGCAAACAGCAGGCTATTGTTGATTGCCTGGCCATCCCCCAGGTCAACGACGGCGGCGATCGCGTTGACTGGTACTCCCCGGTTGAGGGAACCGTCTCCAGCTGGAAGGCGGCGGATGAAGATGATCGTTATCGCGCCCTGCGCTATCTGGAAAACACGCTCGCCAGCGTGGAGTCGCTTAGTAAAAAATGCCTTCAGTCACCGAAAACGGCGCAGCAACTGTTTGGCTCTCTGCTCTCAAAAGCCTTTCAGTTTCCCGGTGAAAACTTTGTTTTCCTGGTGGATGGCAAACCGGTGATATGCTTCTGGGGTTTCGTCAACCTTAACGAAAACGCGCGCGACGACGTGCTGGACTGCCTGCGCGAATCGTTGGTCCCTGAACCTGAGCCAGTGGTGATTAACGAGCCTGAACCTGAACCGGAGTCAGAACCGGCCCCGGTGGTGACTTTTGCGCAGGCCGACGCGCCGCTTATCACGCCTGTGACTACCGTCCGTATCACCGACGATGAACTGTATACGCCAGAGCCGGTGCGCATAAACGCCGCGCCGCCAGAGCCCGCACCGGCGGCCTTACAGAAAAAACGTCGCTCCCCCCTGTGGTTGCTGCCGGTTGCCGCCGTCATTATCGCGGCCATCGCCACCCCGCTGCTCTGGCCAAAACAGGCCCCGACCGCAGCGCCTGTTGCCACACCAGCGCCAGTACCCGTCGCCATTGCTCCGGCCCCCATAAAGACGGTTGAGCCGCTTGAACTGAAACTCCCGCTGCACCAGGCCGAAGTGGTAGAGCCGAAGGTGAAAACGCCTGCCCCGGCAGCCGAACCGGTGGTCATTACCGCGATACCGAAAGATGCGATGGTGATGGAGGCAAACCAGGTCAAAGCGGGGTTAACGCGCTTCCTGAACGGCACCTGGCGCGCTTTTCTCGATGTGCAGGATCCGCTCACCGGCAAACCGCCGTCGCTGCGCTACCAGATCCAGAACAATAAAGGTTTCGCCCGGGTCGTGCATGGCGACAACATTGTCTGCCGGGTAGACGTCTTTTCCGGATTACACAGCAACGGCGAGCTGTTGATCAAAACGCGCGGAAACGCGC
The DNA here is from genome assembly GCF_031432835.1 of Enterobacter cloacae complex sp. EB5. NCBI lineage: Bacteria > Pseudomonadati > Pseudomonadota > Gammaproteobacteria > Enterobacterales > Enterobacteriaceae > Enterobacter > Enterobacter cloacae complex sp. EB5. The sequence continues at coordinate 4,345,530 of NZ_CP133860.1, read as the reverse complement.
GTTGCACCGACGGTTCACGCTATCCGATGCCGGAAGTGACCTGTAAGGCGGGTGCCAGCGACGTGGCGGAATGCACCGCACGTTACGATGCCAACACCGTCGTTCCTCTGACGTTCAAGAAAGCAGGTGTCTGATCCTATGCTGGTTAATCTTTGCGACTATAAACAGAGCGTGACGCTGATTGCTAACAGCGGCGTGCAGTTTCTCGATTTTGGCCTGACTCCGCAGGACACCGCCAGCAACGGGCGTTTCGTGCGTAAAACGGCAAATGGCCCGCTGCTGCGCCTGGATTTTGACCTGGTTAACGGCCGGTACACGCTGCCTGCCACCGATGGCGGGCAGCCGGAAGTGGTCAAGCCTGAAAGCACCATTCCACTGCATGACTCCCTGACTGTGCTGGACGGCGTCTGGCTGCCGCTCCCTTTCCTGCGCTTTAACCCGCCGCGGACGTTTGTTGAAGGCCCGGATAACTGGGCGCGCGTCCAGGTACGAAAGCTTTCCACCCCCGACGCGGCTGGCAATACGCACCGGGTCACCGTCGCGCTCGACAGCCAGATTGCAGAGCATGCGACGTCTGCCCTGTCGCCGGTTGAAAACGATATCCTGAACGGCACGCGTTTCGCGCTCGCCTGGCGCGACAGTGAGGTTGAAAGTTTCCTCGACCAGACCTGGATTGACGGCTGGCTGCGCGAAGCCTTCACGCAGTTTGCTGACGGGGTTGAAAAACGCTCCGAGCGCGAGCTGCATCAGGCCATGCGCAGCTTTGAATATCAGGCGCACTGGCTCAACCTGCTCTCCATGCTCGGTGAACAACTCACCGTGCCGGAAGTAAAGTTTGTCACCCATACCCTGAGCACCCCTGCCATTCCTGTCGATCTGATCCTTGACGTAGGCAACACCCATACCTGCGGCGTGATTATTGAAGATCATGGTGATGCCAACGACGGCCTGCGCCAGACGGCTGAACTTCAGGTACGATCGCTGAGTGAGCCGCAGTTCCTGAATGAACCGCTGTTTACCAGCCGTCTTGAATTTTCCGAAGCGCGTTTTGGCAAGCAGCACTTCTCGGTGGAAAGCGGCCGGGAGGATGCATTCGTCTGGCCGTCAATTGTCCGCGTGGGTGATGAAGCGCGTAAGCTGGCGATGCAGCGTCTGGGCACGGAAGGCAACAGCGGCATCTCCAGCCCGCGTCGCTATCTGTGGGACGAGACGCCGGTGGTGCAGGACTGGCGCTTTAGCCAGATGAACAGCAAAACTCAGCGCGAACCGCTGGCAACCGCGTTTCCGCTGATGAACCTGATGAACGACGACGGGGAACCGCTCTTTACGCTGCCGCAGGATGAACGCCTGCCGGTATTCTCTCCGCAGTACAGCCGCAGCACCCTGATGACGCACATGCTCTGCGAGCTGCTGGCTCAGGCGCTTGGCCAGATTAACAGCGTGGCCACCCGCCTGCGGCTCGGCTTCCCAGCCTCTCCCCGCCAGCTGCGGACGCTGATCCTCACCCTGCCTTCGGCGATGCCGAAACAGGAGCGCGAGATTTTCCGTCGCCGCATGTTTGAAGCTATCGCCATCGTCTGGAAAGCGATGGGCTGGCACCCGCAGGATGAAGATTTTGCCAGCCGCAAGCAGCAGGAAAAAAGCGTAGTGCCGGTCCCTGAGATTCAGATGGAGTGGGACGAGGCCAGCTGCGGCCAGCTGGTGTGGCTGTATAACGAAGCCATTTCCCATTTCGGCGGTCAGACCGAGGCCTTTTTCGCCTCCCTCGCCCGTCCGGATCGCGCGCCTGAGCCTGGCGTCCAGCCGGGGCGTGCGCTGCGCGTGGCCTCGATTGATATCGGCGGCGGCACTACGGATATGGCTATCACGCACTATCAGTTAGATGATGGTTCCGGGAATAACGTCAAAATCACCCCACAGCTGCTGTTCCGCGAAGGGTTTAAGGTCGCTGGCGACGACACGCTGCTGGACGTGATCCAGCGCTACGTTCTGCCTGCGCTGCAAACCCAGCTTCAGAAATCCGGCATAGCCGATGCTTCCCAACTGATGGCATCCCTGTTCGGCGACTCCGGGCGGATCGATACCCAGGCGGTCCTGCGCCAGCAGACGGCGCTTCAGCTCTTTATGCCGATCGGTCACGCGATCCTGGCGGCGTGGGAATCGAGCGATGTTGACGATCCGCTGGCCGGGCTGCACGCCACCTTTGGCGATCTGCTTGCGCAAAAACCGACGCGCAACGTGATGAATTATCTCCAGCAGGCGATCGACCATGCGTTGCCTGCCGGTTCAGAACACTTTGATCTGTTCAGCGTACCGCTGCACGTCAGCTTCCGGGAGATGCAGGACGCCATGCTGGCGGGTCAGTTCACGCTTGCCGCCCCGCTTCATGCGGTATGTGAGGCGATCTCCCATTACAGCTGCGATATCCTGCTGATCACGGGACGGCCGGGCTGTCTGCCGGGCGTTCAGGCCTTGATTCGCCACCTGCAACCGGTGCCCGTCAACCGCATCGTCTGGCTGGATAAATACCAGGTTCATGAATGGTATCCGTTCAGCCAGCAGGGACGGATCGGCAACCCGAAATCCACCGCTGCGGTGGGAGCGATGCTCTGTAGCCTGGCGCTGGATCTTCGTCTGCCGCGCTTTAACTTTAAAGCAGCGGATATCGGCGCGTACTCTACGGTGCGCTATCTGGGCGTGCTGGATAACACGATCAATACCCTGCGGGACGAGAACGTCTGGTATCACGATATCGACCTCGATAAACCCGGCGCGAAACTGGACGCCCGTCTGCACTTCCCGCTGCGCGGCAACGTTACGCTCGGCTTCCGGCAGTTGGCCAATGCCCGCTGGCCCGCGACGCCGCTCTATACCCTGAGCATCAACTCAGCCGAGCTGGCGAAAGCCATTGCGGGCGACGGCGTACTGAACGTGCGCCTGAAGCTGCGTGGCGGCACTAAGCAGGAAGGCCCGGAATCTTTCGAGCTGAGTGATGCCTGGCTACAGGACGGCACGCCCGTGCCGCCGGATGCCCTGACCTTTAAACTGAATACTCTGGCCGATCGCCGACACAGCGGCAGCCACTACTGGATCGACAGCGGGAGCGTATACCTCAAATGACTGCGACGACTGCCACCACTCAGGCCTTAATCGGGTGGATCAACGAGACGCGACAGCACGCCCCGATGCTGGATAACGAAGCCGACGCCCTGCTTGCCCGCCTTAACGCAGTAAGCGCGCGTGAAGAAGCGCTCGATGCTGCCCTTGTCAGCCAGGGCAGCATCGGCTTATACGGCCACTCGCAGGCCGCAAAAGCGCACCTGCTGGCCGCCCTGTGCGGCAGCGGCAACGAACGGCTGAACGTTACGCCGGGTCAACGCACGTTTGATTACTTCTCGCATATTAACCCCGGGCATGCACCGACCAACATGGCCGTGCGTTTCAGCAGAGCGTCCCGCGAGGTCGCAGACGACGCGTTTCCCTTACGCCTGCGCCTGGTAACGGAGGCCGAGCTGGTGCAGCTGTTTATCGCGCGCACCACGCTGGATCCGCAGATCCGCGCGGTGGATAAATCGGTGATTGAAGCCCGGCTTGAAAAGTGGCGGGCGCTGCGTCAACCGCAGAGCGTGCCGGGAATGACGGCGCGGGAAGTCGCGACCATTGCCCGGTTCTGGCAAAGCGTAGTACCCGGCGCTAAGCAGCATATTGATGATGCCCTGTGGCACCAGTTTGCCCTGCTGGTTCCGTCGCTTGATCTCAGCACCCGCGCCAGCGTCTGGTCTCTGCTGTGGGGGGAGCAGCAGGAGTTAACCCAGCAGTGGCTTAAATTCGCCCAGGTGCTGCATCAAACCAGCCATGCCAGCGCGCTTGCGGCGCCGTTGAGTCTGCTGGTTGACAGCTTTGGTCTGCCCTGCGAAGGCTTCCTTACTCACGGGGCGTTTACCGTGCCGGAAGCACAGGAAACACTGCTTCATCCGGTAAAAAACGGCGAGCTGCTTAACGCCATTAGCCTGCCGGTCGATGTACTGGCATCTCTGACCCGCGAAGTGGTGCTACCCGTTGAGAACTGCGTGCTGGATAACATTGACGTCATTGATATTCCTGCTATTTCTGAGGAAAACACGCCGCTGATGATGCAGGCAAAATGCCTGTGGTTGCTGGAGCATTATCGTCAGCACATTCAGCCGGATGTCCTGGTTATCTGTAATGCGACGGCGCACCACCAGCAGACCGCAAAAACGGCCAGGCTCCTGCAAAACTGGGTCAAAGAGACGCAGCCGGTTGAAGAATCCGCGTTGCCGGGGCTGGTCTGGGCCATTACCCCTCATGATGCGCGGTTTACCACAAAGCAGAATCTGGACGAAGCGGTGCAGCAATTGCTGGGCCAGCCGGGTCTGCGCTGGGGCACGCTTCAGGCGCTCGATACCCACAGCATGCAGCGGGTGATTGAGTGGCTGTCGCAGGCTACCCTGCCAGCACAGCGCCAGAAGCGTCTCCGCGCGCTGAAAAGGCTGTTACAAGAGTCTCTGTCGACGCTGATGCGCCCATATGTCGCGCCTCTCACTCAGGAGCCAGGCGCAGGGCGGGCACAGGCCGAAAAAATGGTCCGAACGCTGCAAGGCAACGCCGCTCGTCATGGTGAACTGCTTGAGGGACTTCTGCCGCCGCTAAACGCGTTTGAGACGCTGCTGACCGTTCACCAGCCTCGCGAGGAACAGGTCAACGGCCTGTTTAACGATGTTATCGATCTGTTTGCCGAAGAGACGCAGGAAAATCCAGGCGCGTTGCAGACCCAAGACAAGGCGCGGCTGGCCCATAACGTGTGGGTTAACCATCTTCGTCAGTGGAGTCGCAACGACGCGGCGGCTGCCCGTCTGGGCCTGGACGCAGAGGTACTACAGCAGATTGCGGATGTGCTGATCGTTACCAGCTACCGGCTGGATCTGCCGCTGCAACTGCAACGCATTGCAGAAAAAGATAAAAACAGCGCCGCGCAGCTGCATGCCGCGACAGGCAATTTCATTAGCTGGCTTGGCTATGAAATGACGCCCGTTTCTGAACGGCCTGCAAGCCGGATCCGCAAAGGTCAGCCAATTTTTGTGACGCCCGTTGTGAGCAGCGCTTCACCCCGTCTTACCCGACTTGGCGAGCAGCCTGTCCATGCGGCGACAGCCTATGTTTATGACTGGCTGGTTGCGCTCTACACCCGCGCGATTAAGAACGTGGATTATCAGTGCCCGTATGACGTTCAGCCTGCTGCGCGGAAAGCCTTGTCTGCCCTGCTGTCTTAATCATTGCAGCCCGCAGCAATGCGGGCTGCCCCTTCATGAGCCGTTTATGAAGCCAGACAAAGCCTGAGCCAACGCTGACGGGTTTTCCCAGGACATTGAATGGCCCGCATCAGGGATAATTTTTACAGCAACGCCGTTTTGTTGCAGGCGATTAAAATCGTCATCAGGCAGGGATCGCTCACCAAAAACTAACATTACCGGGCAGCGCAATGACAAGAACAGGTGTTCCCAGTCAGGTTTAACGCCCTCGACCAGGCTTGTTGCGCCGCGCCAGACGGCCCAGGGAGCATTGCTTTGAAGGCTTCCAGCCCATGGCGACGTTTCTGCCCGCAGCATGTCATCATAGCCCTGAGCCAGAAAATGTTGTTCCGTTTGGGCCGCAATTGCTCGGCTGAACATCCCGCCACCCGCATGAAAATTGGGTTCAGATACTATCAGGCCCTTAACGCGCGACGTTAACAGTGCTGCCGTTTCGATCGCGATACTCCCCCCCATGCTATGACCATACAGCCAGAGACTATCCAGGCCGAGATGGTTTAACAGTTCAACCACCACCTGCGCCTGTTCGCTCGTGCGATAACGGTAGTTGTCAGGTTTGTCACTGTAACCGCTACCGGGAAGATCGATCAGAATGGCTCTGCGCCCCCCGAAACGGGTATCACAGACAATACGAGGATATTCATACGACGATGCACAGCCCAACCCGTGGATAAACACAACCGGGTCACCGACACCGGGAAGATCCTGCCAGCGCACAGTGCAGCCTGCATGCTGCGAATAGAAACTGTTCATAAGCACTCCATGTAGGACAGACTGTATATTTATACAGCCTGAATGTATGGAATGCTATGTCTGGATGCCGATTCTGGAAGCGTGCTTCAGAAAAGAGAGATCAACAGGGCAACAGGAAAGCTCATCGGCCAGGTGGAACCCACCAGGAATGCGCTCAACAGGCGAATACGTTTACGATCTTTAGACAGGAACCAGGTGATTAATGCGCAGATGGAGGCCATGATTGCGTAGAACACCAACATCTTTTGATACAACGTCATTCTGTTTACCTGAGCCGAAAAATAACCGCACGCAATATGCGTCATATGTTGACACAGATCAAGTTTTTTCGTTACATCATAACCACTTAAATACTAAGGATAATAACAACTGAGTATCTTGTGTAACAACGCCGGGTAAAGCAAAACGGTTATTATTGATAAGGTGCATATTAAATGCACTTTTTGATAAATCCATCCCCGCAGAAAGCAGTTTAATAACAGCAGGCTTTTAAGGGAGGAAACATGCTACGCATTCCGCAGAGTTGCATTCACACCCGTTCCACGCCTTTCTGGAACAAAGAAACGGCCCCCGCCGGCATTTTTAAACGTCACCTGGATACGGGCACGCGTCCGGGCGTTTACCCTCGCCTGTCGGTGATGCGTGGCGCAGTGCGTTATCTGGGCTATGCTGATGAATTCACACCTGAGCCTGACAGCGAGCTCGTCATTGAAGCGGGTCGTTTCGGCGTTTTCCCGCCAGAGAGATGGCACCACATTGAGGTGATGACCGACGACACCCTGTTCAATATTGAATTCTTTGTTGAACCTGAGGTGCTTAAATCCCTTTAAGCACCCGCCAACATGAAGGAAACTATGATGTTACGTATTCCTGAAAACTTTGTTCATACCCGCTCGACGCCGTTCTGGAATAAAGAGACCGCCCCAAAAGCGCTTTTTACCCATCACAACACCAAAGCCGGCGTGTACGGTCGGTTGTCCGTCATGCAGGGTGCGGTGCGTTACTTTGGCTTTGCCGATGGCGACGCCACCGAGCCCGATCTGGAAGTGGTTATTGAGGCCGGTTCTTTTGGCATCTCCCCACCGCAAAAATGGCACCGCATTGAGCTACTGACCGACGACACCTATTTTAATATCGACTTTTTCGCGGATCCTGCCGTCACGCTCAGCGGTGCGGGCATCGGTAAAGTGGTCAACACGCATAAGGAGTAAATAATGGGTAAGACTACCTATACCGTGACCGTCACCAACAACAGCAACGGCGTGTCGGTGGATTATGAGACAGAAGCGCCAATGGAGCTGTTGATCCCGGACGTCGCGGCAGATGTCGTGAAGGATCTGGTGAACACCGTTCGCGCCTACGATACGGAAAATGAACACGAGGTCTGTGGCTGGTAAGCTGAATCGCCCGGCACTGCGCCGGGCATGAGGGTTTAGTGTTTGATCATCACATGCCGGACTACCGTATAATCCTCAAGTCCGTAGACCGACATATCTTTGCCATAACCGGATAACTTCATCCCGCCGTGCGGCATTTCGCTCACCAGCATAAAATGGGTATTGACCCAGGTGCAGCCATACTGCAACCGCGCGCTAAGTCGATGGGCGCGTCCGACGTCTTTTGTCCAGACGGACGAGGCCAGGCCGTATTGCGAATCGTTAGCCCAGTTCAGTACCTGCGCTTCATCCTCAAATTCTGTCACGCTAACCACCGGGCCAAACACTTCTCGCTGGACGATCGCATCTTCCTGCTTCGCCCCGGCCAGCAGCGTTGGCTGAAAGTAATATCCTGCCCCCTCACTTTTACTGCCACCGGTGACGACGCGGATATGTCCAAGGGTTTTGGCTTCGTCCACGGCAGCACAAACGCGGGAAAGATGCGCTGCGGAGCTGAGCGGGCCCAGCTCGGTTGACGCATCGTCCGGCGCGCCCATTTTCAGGCTGGCAACGGCTGCGCCCAGCTTTTCGACCAGCGCGGGGTAAATCCCCTTCTGGGCATAGATACGACAGGCTGCGGTACAATCCTGACCAGCATTGTAGAAACCAAACGTACGCACGCCTTCAACCACGGCATCCAAATCTGCATCGTCAAAGACAATAACCGGGGCTTTTCCGCCCAATTCCATATGGGTACGTTTCACTGAAGATGCGGTATGCCCGATAATATGTTCTCCGGTGGCAATAGAGCCAGTGAGAGAAACCATACGGACTTTTTCGTGGCCGGTCAGCGGATCTCCTACGGTTTTGCCGCGACCAAACAGCACGTTCAGCACGCCTGGCGGGAAGATATCTTTCGCCAGTTCCGCCAGCTTCAGCGCCGTCAACGGGGTGATTTCAGATGGCTTGATGACGACACAGTTTCCCGCCGCCAGCGCGGGCGCCAGCTTCCACGCCGCCATCATCAGAGGGTAGTTCCAGGGGGCAATAGAGGCGACAACGCCAACCGGGTCGCGGCGGATCATCGAGGTATGTCCTTCGAGGTATTCTCCGGCAGCCAGCCCGTTCAGGCAACGGGCAGCCCCGGCAAAGAAGCGAAACACATCGACCACGGCCGGGATCTCGTCCCCCTGGACACAGTGCAGCGGTTTCCCGCAGTTAAGGGACTCCAGTTTTGCGAACGCGTCAGCGTTGGCTTCTATCACATCAGCCAGTTTCAACAGACATTCGGCGCGCGTTTTCGGCGTCGTTTGTCCCCACTCTGTGAACGCGCGATCGGCAGCCTGGACGGCAGCGTCCACCTGTGCTGCCGACGCTTCAGCCATCTCCAGCAGCACTTCACCCGTGGCAGGATTATAAACCGCCTGCTTCTCACCTTCGCCGGTCACCAGTTCACCATTAATCAGCAATTGATTTTGCATAGCATCGTCCTGTTGAAATCGACATTGTTTTCGCTGTCAGCGCACGTTCTGGCGGCCATAAACGTGACAACGTCACGTTACCAATCCGCACTCCCTTACTAAAGGTAGACCGCGCGTCATGTCGCTTCAGGAATTTTCATCAAGGTGTGACTGGGTGCAGCATCATTTCGCGGATTAACCCCGCCAGCTGGACGACCGCCTGCTCCTCCCGCTCGCCCCAGCCCCATGAGGTATTGAAACGGAAAAACGGTGTCCAGATATTGGAGGTGGAAAACATCTTGCCGGGCGCAATGCTGATTTGATGGGTTAACGCCTTCTCGCTCAACCGCCCCGCATCCAGCTGTTCAGGCAGTTCAAGCCATAAAAAGTAGCCGCTGTCGTTATGATGGATTTTGACGCCGGCAGGCATATGACGCAAAAGCGATTGCCAGGCCTGCTGTTTGCGTTCAGCAAGCGTGCGTCGCAGGCGACGAAGGTGGGCGTCGTAACGTTTGGTCGCCAGGTAATCCACCAGCGCCAGCTGCATGGGAGAGCTGGTGGATAACGTACTCATCAGCTGCAACTGCTGAATACGGCGCGCATGTTTTCCCGCCGCCACCCAGCCAATACGGAAACCAGCCACCAGACATTTGGAAAATGAAGAGCAGTGCAACGTCATATCCTGCTTATCCCAGGCCTTTGCCGGAAGCGGCTTTTCGCGGCCAAAGTAGAGTTCGCTGTAAACATCGTCTTCAATCAGCGTGACGTTATGCCGGGTGAGTAAGGCCACCAGCTGAGCTTTCTTCTCTGCACTCAGCGTGAAGCCGAGCGGGTTCTGACTGTTGGTCATCAGCCAGCAGGCTTTCACCGGATAATCATTTAACGCCTGCTCAAGGGCACTGAGATCGATGCCCTCACGCACGTCAGTGGCAACCGACAGCGCTTTCAGTTTCAGACGTTCAAGCGCCTGGAGTGCGCCATAAAAACAGGGGTTTTCAACGATAACCCAGTCCCCTGGTTCAGTCACAGCCTGCAAACTGAGGTTGAGCGCCTCAAGCGCGCCCGCGGTGATCACAATTTCATCCGGGGAGATATTCATTCCCTGCTGAGCGTAGCGACGGGCAATGGCATGACGTAAGTCGACGTTACCCGGCGGCAGGTTTTCGATCACGCTCATGGCGGTAGCGGTTTTGCTGACGTTAGCCAGCGATCGGTTGAGTTGCTGAAGCGGGAAAAGGCGCGGATCGGGAAACGCCGAGGCAAAAGGGACAACGGAGGGGTCGCGGCTGGCCTGTAGCACGTCGAAGATATAGGTGTTGATGTCGACCACTTCATCGCGCATCACCTGCGCGGGCGGTGCAGGCTGGTGTGTGGTCGGGCGGGCGGCAACGTAATAGCCTGACTGCGGTCTGGCAACAATGCGCCCCTGACTTTCCAGCATCTGATACGCGTGGCCCACGGTCATAAAACTCATGCCGCTGCTTGCCACCTGCTCTCGCAGAGAAGGCAGCTTATCGCCCGGCAACCATACGCCAAGCTCAATCTGCGAGATAATTTGTTGCGCCAGACGCTGGTATTTTTTCATCAGATTCTCCTTATTGCTGACAGTGTATATCAGCAGGAGAAAAAGAGAAGATTTTGCTAACTGTTATAGGAAACGCGGCAGATTACTTGCGGTACTCAGTAATGTGATTTTGAGCCGAACGCGCTGCGGCCAGGTGGTCGAGCGTAATCATCGACGATTTGCAGAAAATGCATTTCGCGCCGAACGGATTTTTTTCAGACACATCAAAAGCTGAGGTGCGGTACTGCGAGCCATGACAGCATGGGCAGCGGAAATGGATATAAGAAGTCATAGGATTCTCCTGTAAACGTAAAAACGTAAATTACTCATGAGCCGATCAGGCAAAAAATGGTTCGATACAAAACGAATCGGAATGTAGATAAAGACCCAAGAGAGGCTGCGGAGAGGCACAACGTGATGAGAACTGCTTTATAAAACTACGTCAGATATTTATTTGGATTCAAAACCAGAAATCCATTAACGCATGTTGCTGGCGACAAAGCAAGCTGTTTAATGCGTAAAAATCATAAAAAGAAATTTTTTATTCTTCCTTGTTAACTATATCAGCCAGATAAAGTTCAGCTTTTCCCACAACTGTTATAGATAATTTATCAAATTCTGCTTCTGATATCTCATTTGCCGCCTCTCTATCATAACAGTACACCGTTTAACATTGAGGCAGTGCATGTTTGGTTTAGATGCGTTTCATCTTGCGCGAATACAGTTCGCCTTTACCGTATCCTTTCATATTATTTTTCCGGCGATAACCATTGGCCTGGCGAGCTATCTCGCCGTGCTGGAAGGGCTGTGGCTGAAAACAAAAAATCCCGTCTGGCGCTCGCTGTACCATTTCTGGTCGAAGATCTTCGCCGTCAACTTTGGGATGGGCGTAGTCTCCGGCCTGGTGATGGCTTATCAGTTTGGCACCAACTGGAGCGGGTTTTCGCAGTTCGCGGGCAGTATTACCGGCCCCCTGCTGACCTATGAAGTGCTTACCGCGTTCTTCCTTGAGGCGGGGTTTCTCGGAGTAATGTTGTTTGGCTGGAATAAGGTCGGGCCGGGGCTGCACTTCTTTTCGACCTGCATGGTCGCACTGGGGACCCTCATGTCTACGTTCTGGATCCTCTCGTCAAACAGCTGGATGCAGACACCGCAAGGGTATGAAATCATCAACGGTCAGGTCGTTCCGGTGGACTGGTTTGCCGTGGTGTTTAACCCCTCCTTCCCTTACCGCCTGCTGCACATGTCGATAGCGGCATTTCTCAGCAGCGCACTGTTTGTCGGTGCCTCCGCGGCCTGGCATTTGCTGCGCGGAAACAATACGCCCGCGATTCGCACCATGTTCTCCATGGCGTTGTGGATGACGTTGATCGTGGCACCCGTCCAGGCGCTGGTGGGTGATATGCACGGGCTTAATACCTTAAAACACCAGCCAGCGAAAATAGCCGCCATTGAAGGCCACTGGGAGAATCCGCCGGGTGAGCCTACTCCACTGCTGCTGTTTGGCTGGCCGGATATGGAGCAGGAACGGACCCGTTTTGGCCTGGAAATTCCCGCGCTCGGCAGCCTGATCCTGACCCACAGTCTCGATAAACAGGTTCCGGCATTGAAGGAGTTCCCGAAAGAAGATCGCCCGAACGCCACCATTGTCTTCTGGTCTTTTCGCATCATGGCTGGCCTGGGGATGTTGATGCTGCTCCTGGGCGTGACGGCGGTCTGGCTGCGTTACAAACAGCGCCTTTATACCTCACGTTCCTTCCTGTGGTTTGCCCTGCTGATGGGGCCGTCCGGGCTGATCGCGATCCTCGCTGGATGGGTAACAACGGAGGTCGGCCGCCAGCCGTGGGTCGTCTATGGTCTACAGCGTACGAAGGATGCGGTCTCCGCGCATGGCGATCTGCACATGAGCGTCAGTTTGCTGGCCTTCTTCGTGGTTTATACCGCGGTGTTCGGCGTGGGTTACAGCTATATGGTGCGTCTGATTAAAAAAGGGCCGCAGCACCATGGATCCTTCGCGACTGAATCTGATGGCCGCCCTGCTCGTCCGCTTTCTGCCGTCACCACTGAATTTAAGGAGTAACCGTAATGGGTATCGATCTTTCCATTATCTGGTTCGTGATTATCGTTTTCGCCACATTGATGTATATCGTGATGGACGGTTTTGATCTGGGGATAGGTATCCTGTTTCCCGCAATGCCGAATGCGGACGATCGCGACGTGATGGTCAACAGCGTGGCTCCCGTCTGGGACGGCAACGAAACCTGGCTGGTGCTCGGCGGTGCGGCCCTGTTTGGCGCCTTTCCTCTCGCTTATGCGGTTATCATCGACGCGCTAACCATTCCACTGACAATAATGCTGATCGGGCTTATATTTCGTGGCGTCGCCTTCGAATTTCGCTTCAAGGCCACTCCGGCTCACCGCCCGTTCTGGGATAAGGCCTTTATTGGCGGGTCGATTGTGGCTACCTTCAGCCAGGGCATCACCGTCGGCGCGGTCATTCAGGGGTTCAGCGTCACCGGTCGCGCTTACAGCGGTGGTCCGTTTGACTGGTTTACCGCGTTCAATTTTTTCTGCGGCGCGGGTCTTGTGGTGGCTTACGCGCTGTTAGGATCAACGTGGCTGGTAATGAAAAGCGAAAATGCCCTGCAACAACGGATGCGGCAGGTGTCGAAAGTGCTTCTGCCCCTGCTTCTGGTATTCATTGCGGTAATCAGTATCTGGACCCCTCTCGCCCAGCCAGCCATTGCTGCGCGCTGGTTTACGCTGCCGAATCTGTTTTATCTGCTGCCTGTCCCTGCGCTGGTTGCGATCCTGAGTCTGTGCCAGTGGCGCTGCCTGAACGATCCTGCGAGCCATACTCTGCCGTTTATCATGACGTTAGGGCTGGTTTTTCTTGGGTTTAGCGGGCTTGGGATCAGCATCTGGCCGCATATCATCCCGCCGGACATTACCCTGTGGCAGGCCGCTGCGCCAGCCCAAAGCCAGGGCTTTATGTTAGTGGGTGCACTGTTGATCATTCCCGTGATTCTGGTCTACACCTTCTGGAGTTATTACGTTTTTCGCGGAAAAGTACAGCATGGGGAGGGTTATCACTGATGCAACAACCTGTATGGAAACGTTTGATGTGGCTTGCCATCATCTGGGGCGGAAGCGTCCTGGCGCTGGCCTGCGTAAGTATGCTCTTTAAAATGCTGATGGCCGCAGCCGGATTTAAATCGCACTAACTCACTGACCGGGTGCGCCGCCGCCCGGTCCCTTCCCGCACTTTCAGATAAACCCCATTAACACCCAGGAGGGTATGGTTACACTGAAAAAATATTTACAGCATTGATAGTTTGAGAAGAAAAATGAAAAAGCTCGCGGCAGTATGTTTAATCAGCCTCGCACTGGCTGGATGCGTTAATCCTGGTAAAGCCTCCGTTCAGACCGATCAGTTAGAGAATCACCGTTTCGTTCTGGAAAATGTGGATGGCAAAGCAGTTAAAGGCGGGAAAACGCAGCCTGAAATTCGCTTCAGTGCGCAACCCAATATCAGCCTGATTAACAACATTGTCGTCTCCGGCACAATGTGCAACGGCTTCAACGGCCAGGGGAAACTGTCCGAAGGCGAGTTGACGGTCAAAACGCTGGCAATGACGCGGAAACTCTGCACCGAGCCGCAGCTAAATGAACTGGATCAGACCATCGCCGATATGCTACGCACAGGCGCACAGGTAGACCTGACCGAAGACCAGTTAACGCTGGCGACAGCCAATAAAACATTGATGTTTAAGCGAGTTGAATAACTCAGTAACTTCCGCACGAACCTACGGCAAGCGACTGCTCACTACAGCGTTTGCCATTTGGCAATGCGCACATGCCGATGGCGGAGCCGTCAAGCTGACGGGCAACGGAGAGTGAACCGCCGATCATTGCGCAGTTGGCCTGACCTGAACTGGACATCGCCGCTCGCATACCCGGCGTAACGTGTGCCGCTGTCGCCTGCTGTACAGGTTCATTGCTGCATGCCGACAACAGTAACGCGGCACATCCGACCCAAAATGCTGAACGCATACCTTCCTCCCCATAATTAACGCGAAACCTATGCATAATAGGCATCACGCGCCGCATCGTCGAGAGCGGATGTGCGTATTTATGCGCCCTGGTAACAATTTCTCGCAATTTTTTAACGCGAATAGCCATCGAGTCATTGATACAGCGCATACCAAGGACACAAAAGCGAAAATCGTAAAACCTGAGCTTTGCTAAAATACACAGATAATATTCAGGGTCTGTCGTCGTTTTACAGGCCCCTCTTTTTGCGCAATGTAAGGGTGTTGTCCTATGCAAACTATTGACGGCAATGGTGCAGTCGCGTCTGTTGCGTTTCGTACCAGCGAAGTGATCGCCATCTACCCCATCACGCCCAGCTCCACGATGGCTGAACAGGCTGACGCCTGGGCGGGTAATGGGATAAAAAACGTCTGGGGCGATGTCCCGCGGGTTGTAGAGATGCAGTCCGAAGCCGGTGCCATTGCCACCGTGCATGGTGCGTTGCAGACCGGCGCCCTGTCGACCTCGTTCACGTCGTCTCAGGGGCTGCTGTTGATGATCCCCACGCTTTACAAGCTGGCTGGGCAATTAACGCCGTTTGTGTTGCACGTTGCCGCACGCACCGTAGCCACTCACGCTCTCTCTATTTTTGGCGACCACTCAGACGTGATGGCCGTGCGTCAGACCGGCTGCGCTATGCTCTGCGCCAGCAGCGTGCAGGAAGCGCAGGACTTCGCGCTGATTTCGCATATCGCCACGCTGAAAAGCCGTGTGCCATTTATTCATTTCTTCGATGGTTTCCGTACCTCCCACGAGATCAATAAAATCGTTCCACTGCCGGACGACACCATTCTGAATCTGCTGCCGCAGGCGGACATCGATGCGCATCGCGCTCGCGCCCTCAATCCGGAACATCCGGTGATCCGGGGTACCTCTGCGAACCCGGATACCTATTTCCAGTCCCGCGAGGCGACAAACCCGTGGTACAACGCGGTCTATGCGCACGTTGAACAGGCGATGGACGATTTTGCCGCTGTGACGGGCCGCGAATATAAGCCGTTTGAATATTACGGTCATCCGCAGGCCGAGCGCGTGATCGTCCTGATGGGCTCCGCCATCGGCACCTGTGAAGAGGTGGTTGATGAGCTATTGACGCGTGGAGAGAAAGTTGGCGTGCTCAAAGTTCGCCTCTACCGTCCCTTCTCAGCAGAACACCTGCTCGCAGCCCTGCCGGATAGCGCGCGTGCCGTGGCGGTACTGGACCGCACCAAAGAGCCTGGCGCACAGGCTGAACCACTTTATCTGGATGTGATGACCGCTCTGGCTGAGGCGTTTAACCGCGGTGAGCGCGAAACGCTGCCGCGCGTCATTGGCGGGCGTTATGGGTTGTCTTCCAAAGAGTTCGGGCCGGAGTGCGTCCTGGCGGTATTTGCTGAACTGCGCGAGGCAAAACCGAAGCCGCGCTTTACGGTCGGCATTTATGATGACGTGACTAACCTTTCTCTGCCCTTGCCGGAAAACACCCTGCCCTCCAATGCGAAACTGGAAGCGCTGTTCTACGGTCTGGGCAGTGACGGCAGCGTCTCGGCGACCAAGAACAACATCAAAATTATCGGCAACTCCACGCCGTGGTATGCGCAAGGGTATTTCGTCTACGATTCCAAAAAAGCGGGCGGACTGACCGTCTCCCACCTGCGCGTCAGCGAACACCCTATCCGCTCGGCATACCTGATTTCTCAGGCCGATTTTGTTGGCTGTCACCAGCTCCAGTTCATTGATAAATATCAGATGGCCGAGCGCCTGAAGCCCGGCGGTATTTTCCTGATCAACACCCCTTACAGCGCCGACGAGGTCTGGGCACGCCTGCCCCAGGAAGTCCAGGCGGTGCTTAACCAGAAACAGGCGCGCCTGTATGTCATTAACGCCGCGAAGATCGCCCGCGAATGCGGCCTGGCCGCGCGCATCAATACGGTTATGCAGATGGCGTTCTTCCATCTGACTAATATTCTGCCGGGCGACAGCGCGCTGATGGAGCTTCAGGGTGCGATCGCCAAAAGCTACAGCAGCAAAGGTCAGGAGCTGGTTGAGCGCAACTGGCAGGCGCTGGCGCTGGCCCGCGAATCGCTTTTCGCGGTGCCGTTACAGCCGGTCAATGCCAGCAGTCCGAACCGGCCGCCCGTGGTGTCTGACGCCGCCCCGGATTTCGTCAAAACCGTCACGGCGGCGATGCTTGCCGGACTGGGCGACACCCTTCCCGTCTCTGCGCTTCCGCCTGACGGAACTTGGCCGATGGGCACGACCCGCTGGGAAAAACGCAACATTGCCGAAGCGATCCCTATCTGGAAAGAAGAGCTGTGCACCCAGTGCAACCACTGCGTGGCGGCCTGCCCGCACTCGGCCATTCGCGCCAAAGTGGTGTCGCCAGAAGCGTTAGATGGCGCACCGGAAAGTTTGCACTCGCTGGATGTAAAATCCCGCGATATGCGTGGTCAGAAATATGTCCTACAGGTGGCGCCGGAAGACTGCACCGGCTGTAACCTGTGCGTCGAGGTGTGCCCGGCGAAAGATCGTCAGGAGCCGTCAATCAAAGCCATCAATATGATGTCGCGTCTTGAACATGTTGAAGAAGAGAAAGTGAATTATGATTTCTTCCTCGACCTGCCCGAAATCGATCGCAACAAGCTGGAACGCATTGACATTCGTACCTCGCAGCTCATCACCCCGCTCTTCGAGTACTCCGGGGCGTGCTCCGGCTGCGGCGAAACGCCGTATATCAAACTGCTTACCCAGCTTTACGGCGACCGGATGCTGATTGCCAACGCGACGGGCTGCTCGTCGATCTACGGGGGTAACCTGCCGTCCACGCCGTACACCACCGACGCGAACGGTCGCGGCCCGGCGTGGGCAAACTCACTTTTCGAGGACAACGCAGAATTTGGTCTGGGATTCCGTCTGACGGTCGATCAGCACCGCGCCCGCGTAATGCGTCTCCTGGCACAGTTTGCCGATAAGATCCCGGCAGAACTGAATGATGCCCTGCATGCGGAGGCCACACCTGACGTTCGTCGCGCGCAGGTTGCTGAACTGCGCAACGCGCTTCAGGGTGTTGAAGGGGCTGAACAACTCCTGACTGATGCTGACGCGCTGGTTGAAAAATCTGTCTGGCTGATCGGCGGCGACGGCTGGGCCTACGATATTGGTTTCGGTGGTCTTGATCATGTCCTGAGCCTGACCGAAAACGTCAATATTCTGGTGCTCGATACTCAGTGCTATTCCAACACCGGTGGACAGGCCTCGAAAGCAACGCCATTGGGGGCGGTCACCAAATTTGGTGAACATGGTAAGCGCAAGGCGCGTAAAGATTTGGGCGTCAGCATGATGATGTATGGACACGTCTACGTCGCGCAGATTTCGCTGGGCGCACAGCTCAACCAGACGGTGAAAGCCATCCAGGAAGCGGAAGCGTATCCAGGGCCGTCGTTGATCATCGCCTACAGTCCGTGTGAGGAGCATGGCTACGATCTGGCGCTCAGCCACGACCAGATGCGTCAGCTCACCGCAACCGGCTTCTGGCCACTGTACCGCTTTGACCCGCGCCGTGCCGATGAAGGGAAATTGCCGCTGGCGCTGGATTCGCGTCCGCCGTCAGACGCCCTTGCCGAAACCTTACTTCAGGAGCAGCGTTTCCGCAGGCTGAACGCCCAACAGCCTGAAGTAGCAGAGCAGCTATGGAAGGATGCGGCAGCGGATCTTCAGAAGCGTTATGACTTCCTGGCGCAACTGGCAGGGAAAGCCGAAAAGTCGACCAGTGAATAACCTATATGCCCGGCTTGTCCGGGCATTTTTTTGCCATAAAAAAGCCCGATGCACGTGCACCGGGCGAATCCAGAAGATCGGTGAAAATTGTCTCAATGTTCTGAACAATATTCACGTGAATTATGGATGAAAAAATCTTAAAGGCATATAACGGCGTGGAGATTACCTTGTTTTCCCTGTAATTAATAATTTTTATTTTGTATTAATTACAATGATTCATTCATGACATCTATCGTTATTTCAACCGCATCATTTAGTTTAGATTTTACTTAACCCGTAACAATTATATTTTATTCATCCGCCGCCAGAGTGATTTAGCATGGGACACCTTTCCAGCCCGGAAAGTTCACGAAGTAATAAAAAAATAACTGCAAAGGAATAATCAAAATGCAAAGAAAAGTACTGGCACTGATGATCCCCGCTTTGTTAATGGCTGGCGCCGCTCACGCAGCTGAAATTTATAATAAAGACGGCAATAAACTGGATCTGTATGGCAAAGTAGATGGTCTGCATTATTTCTCTGACGACGCCTCTAAAGATGGCGATCAAACCTATATGCGTCTGGGTTTTAAAGGTGAAACCCAAATCAACGACATGATGACCGGTTACGCGCAGTGGGAATACAACATTCAGGCAAACAACACCGAAGGGTCTGACAATCAGTCCTGGACGCGTCTGGCCTTCGCGGGTGTGAAGGTGGGCGACTACGGCTCCTTCGATTATGGCCGTAACTATGGCGTCCTGTACGACGTTGAAGGCTGGACCGATATGCTGCCAGAAATTGGTGGCGACTCTTATACTTATGCCGATAACTTTATGACTGGTCGTGCAAACGGCGTGGCGACCTACCGTAACACCGACTTCTTTGGTCTGGTGCAGGGTCTGAACTTCGCGGTGCAGTATCAGGGTAATAATGAAGATGCCAGCAACAATCAGGAAGGCACTAACAACGGCCGCGATGTACGTCATGAGAATGGCGACGGTTATGGTCTCTCCGCGACTTATGATTTCGGCATGGGCTTCAGCGCGGGCGCGGCATATGCGTCATCTGACCGTACCAACGATCAGGAAATGCATACCACTGCGGGTGGTGATAAAGCGGATGCATGGACTGCTGGCCTGAAATACGATGCAAACAACATCTATCTGGCGGCGATGTATTCCGAAACACGTAATATGACGCCATACGGTGATGCTCATGACGAAAACACCGTGGCAAACAAAACCCAAAACTTCGAAGTGACCGCACAATATCAGTTCGATTTCGGTCTGCGTCCAGCTATTTCCTATTTGCAGTCTAAAGGTAAAGACCTGGGCAATGGCCAGGACGATAAAGACCTGGTGAAATATGCTGACGTCGGTGCTACCTATTATTTCAACAAAAATATGTCCACCTATGTTGATTATAAAATCAACCTGCTGGATGAAGATGATTCATTCTACAAAAACAATGGCATCGGTACGGATGACATCGTAGCGTTAGGTCTGGTTTACCAGTTCTAATCCCGTTAGCCCGCAACGATCTGCGGGCTAATTTTTACCGCTGTTTCGCCTGTTCTTTACGGAAAGAGAGATAACCAAATACCCCGCTGTCGCCATCCATAGGATGATTTACTCCATCCATTAGGCTTTGTTGAATAAATCGAACTTTTGCTGAGTTGAAGGATCAGATCACGCATCTTCCCGACAACGCAGACCGTTCCGTGGCAAAGCAAAAGTTCAAAATCACCAACTGGCCCACCTACAATAAAGCCCTCATCAACCGTGGCTCCATAACTTTCTGGCTGGATGATGAAGCTATTCAGGCCTGGTATGAGTCGGCAACGCCTTCATCACGGGGAAGACCTCAGCGCTATTCTGATCTCGCCATCACCACCGTTCTGGTCATTAAACGCGTGTTCAGGTTGACCCTGCGGGCTGCACAGGGTTTTATTGATTCCATTTTTACACTGATGAATGTTCCGTTGCGCTGCCCGGATTACACCAGTGTCAGCAAGCGCGCAAAGTCGGTTAATGTCAGTTTCAAAACGCCCACCCGGGGTGAAATCGCGCATCTGGTGATTGATTCCACCGGGCTGAAGGTCTTTGGTGAAGGCGAATGGAAAGTCAAAAAACATGGCCAGGAACGCCGCCGTATCTGGCGAAAGTTGCATCTGGCAGTTGACAGCAACACACATGAAATCATCTGTGCAGACCTGTCGCTGAACAATGTGACGGACTCAGAAGCCTTCCCGGGTCTTATCCGGCAGACTCACAGAAAAATCAGGGCAGCATCGGCAGACGGCGCTTACGACACCCGGCTCTGTCACGATGAACTGCGGCGTAAGAAAATCAGCGCGCTTATCCCGCCCCGAAAAGGCGCGGGTTACTGGCCCGGTGAATATGCAGACCGTAACCGTGCTGTTGCGAATCAGCGGCTGACCGGGAGTAATGCGCGGTGGAAATGGACAACAGATTATAACCGTCGCTCGATAGCGGAAACGGCGATGTACCGGGTAAAACAGCTGTTCGGAGGTTCACTGACACTGCGTGACTACGATGGTCAGGTTGCAGAGGCTATGGCCCTGGTACGAGCGCTGAACAAAATGACGAAAGCAGGTATGCCTGAAAGCGTGCGTATTGCCTGAAAACACAACCCGCTACGGGGGAGACTTACCCGAAATCTGATTTATTCAACAAAGCCCATCCATTACCACCACTTCCGGGAAGTCGAATGGCGTGACATTTTCCAGACAAGCGACATTCACACCATATTCATTGGGATTGGAACGTCGTTGGTGGAACGTGTAAATACCGCAAATAGAACAGAAGAAATGGCGCGCCGTGCCGGTGTTGAAACGGTACTCTGTGAGCGTGTCCGCGCCCTGCGTCACCTTAATGCCCGTCAAAGGTGCGGAAACCACGACCGCCCCACGCATCCTGCAAAACGAGCAGCTACATCGACGCGCGGTATTCAGGCCGTCCGTCAGCTCAACCGTAAATTTCACCGCCCCACAATGACACTGTGCATGACGAATGTCAGCCATCGCTTATACCCCTTTTCTCACTAACTCAGCCGCTTTTAAAAAGACCTCATCTTCAACACCATCCCCCTTCTGCCTGCCGAGCCTTACCAGCTCATCGACAATACTTTCACGGTTGATGATCTTCTGGGATGAAACCAGCCCAATAACGGCGGCACCAATCGCCAGCCCAACTAATCCTGTCTGTTCGTCTTTATTTTTCATAGAAGCGCTCCCTTGTCCCCCTCAAAAGCGTAGCAGGAGAACTGTAAAACGCGCTGGTACGCGGGAATGAGATCCGTGCTTTATCTCAGCTGTTCGTCCGGCAAAACAGGAGGGATTCTGAGCGGTTATCAGACAACGTTGATGAGGATAACGTGGACAGCGGTGCGCGTAGAGAGGCCGTAATGGATGTTAAAACCGCCTTCGTAAAGGCGGCTGGTCATCACTCTGGATCTTTATCGCCTGATTCAGGCGCTGAGCCAGGATCATCTTTCGCTTTTCTTCCATCCTTTTCCGGGTTATCCGGGCTGGGATTATAATCAGGATGGTCACCATGAACGGGACGGTCAGTCATTTTCACCTCCGTTTTTACTGCGTAAGCTGTAAGTGTAGACAACCCTTCAGTCTTAACCAAACTTCTCCTGTGGGGCTCATTTGTAAATCGTGCTGGCATTCGGCGCTGCAATCCGTACCATACACGACACACTTTCGCATGCTGGTTTTTACCGGTAGCCGCAAACCCGTCTTTTATCGCTAACCAGATGGGGCACGTAAATGCGCAGATGGTGTATGAAATCTATGCTACATGGATAGAAGAGATGAACACGAAGCTGACGCTTTGAAATCGTTTTCCTCACCCTGTGCCCCATTTGAGATCTGAGTAACGAATAGATGCAACAAAATCAAGAGATTAACAAGAAAGAACAGTACAACCTGAATAAACTGCAAAAGCGACTGCGCCGTAACGTGGGCGAAGCCATTGCAGACTTCAACATGATTGAAGAAGGCGATCGCATCATGGTCTGCCTGTCGGGCGGTAAAGACAGCTACACCATGCTGGAGATCCTGCGCAATCTACAGCAAAGCGCACCGGTGAACTTTTCCCTGGTCGCTGTTAACCTCGATCAGAAACAGCCGGGCTTCCCGGAGCATATCCTGCCGGAGTACCTTGAGAACCTGGGCGTTGAGTACAAAATCGTAGAAGAGAATACCTACGGCATTGTTAAAGAGAAGATCCCTGAGGGCAAAACGACCTGTTCGCTCTGCTCACGTTTGCGTCGCGGCATTCTGTACCGCACCGCAACCGAACTGGGGGCCACCAAGATTGCGCTTGGTCATCACCGGGACGACATTCTGCAAACGCTGTTTCTGAATATGTTCTACGGCGGCAAAATGAAGGGAATGCCACCGAAGCTGATGAGCGACGACGGCAAACACATCGTGATCCGCCCACTCGCCTACTGCCGCGAGAAAGACATTGAGCGTTTCTCTCAGGCTAAAGCCTTCCCTATCATTCCGTGCAATCTGTGCGGCTCACAGCCGAACCTGCAACGTCAGGTCATTGGCGACATGCTGCGTGACTGGGATAAACGCTATCCGGGCCGCATCGAAACCATGTTCAGCGCCATGCAGAACGTGGTGCCTTCGCACCTCGCCGACGTTGAACTGTTCGATTTCAAAGGGATTAACCACGGTTCAGAGGTGGTGAATGGCGGGGATCTGGCGTTTGACCGCGAAGAGATCCCGATGCAGCCTGCTGGCTGGCAGCCAGAGGAAGAGGATGTGCAGTTCGATGAACTGCGCCTGAACGTGGTAGAAGTCAAGTAACCTGGCAGCGTCTCAGATATCGTTTCTGAGACGCGTTTTAAGCTTATTTCAGCAGTCGAACGCGGCAGGTCTTCCCTTTAATCTTCCCGCCCTGCAACTGTTTCCAGGCCTTATGCGCAACCGACTGGCGAACCGCTACGTAGACATGCGCAGGATGGACTGTGATCTTGCCAATATCTGCCCCGTCAAGACCGATATCCCCTGTTAACGCCCCCAGAACGTCACCGGGACGCATTTTGGCCTTTTTACCGCCGTCGATGCACAGGGTGGCCATTTCCGCCGCCAGCGGAGCGATGCTCATATTACCTGGGGCATTCACCCAGTTGAGTTTCAGTTGCAGCATTTCCGCAAGAATATTGGCGCGCTGCGCCTCTTCAGGTGCGCAGAAGCTGATGGCGAGACCACTGTTACCCGCACGCGCGGTGCGCCCGATGCGGTGGACATGCACTTCCGGATCCCAGGCCAGTTCGAAATTTACCACCAGCTCAAGCGATTTAATATCCAGGCCACGGGCCGCCACATCCGTTGCAACCAGCACGCGAGCGCTGCCGTTAGCGAAACGCACCAGCGTCTGATCGCGATCGCGCTGTTCCAGATCGCCATGCAGCGATAATGCGCTCTGTCCGGCATCATTCAGGGCATCGCACACCGCCTGACAGTCTTTTTTGGTATTACAGAACACCACGCAGGACGCTGGCTGGTGTTGGCTCAGCAATTTTTGTAGCAGTGGAATTTTGCCCTGCTGCGATGACTCGAAGAACTGCTGCTCAATCGCCGGTAACGCATCGACAGCATCGATTTCAATGGTCAGCGGGTTCTTCTGCACGCGTCCGCTGATCGCCGCAATCGCCTCAGGCCAGGTGGCAGAAAAGAGCAGCGTCTGGCGTGTGGCTGGCGCAAAGCGGATCACTTCGTCAATCGCATCGCTGAAGCCCATATCCAGCATGCGGTCAGCTTCATCCATCACCAGCGTTTGCAGTGCATCGAGTGAAACGGTGCCTTTTTGCAGGTGATCGAGCAGACGGCCCGGCGTTGCCACAATGATATGCGGCGCGTGCTGAAGGGAATCGCGCTGCGCACCGAACGGTTGCCCGCCGCAGAGCGTTAAAATTTTAGTGTTAGGCAAAAAACGCGCCAGACGACGCAGCTCACCCGCGACCTGATCGGCCAGCTCGCGCGTCGGGCAGAGTATCAGGGACTGGGTCTGAAACAAGGTTGCATCAATGTGTTGTAACAGGCCTAGCCCAAATGCAGCCGTTTTACCACTGCCGGTTTTTGCCTGCACGCGCACGTCACGGCCTTCAAGGATAGCCGGCAGCGCGGCGGCCTGGACAGGGGTCATAGTGAGGTAGCCCAACTCATTCAGGTTAGTCAGTTGGGCTTCAGGCAGAACGTTCAGCGTGGAAAAAGCGGTCACAATATACTCTCGTGGTAATGATTGCAGTCAGATGGCGCGTATCCTCGCAGATCTGCGCTAACGATGCGACAATTTAATCGGTTCTTCATCGGGCGGCGGATCCGGCATCGGCTGCGGACGTGGGACAGGATCGGGTATCGGCGTCGGATCGGTGGGCACCGGATCGGACTGCCAGGTGTTCAGGCGTTGCAGGGCAAGTAGAATACTCATCTTTTCCTCCAGATTAGGGTGCTGACCCCTAAAGGGTAGACGCAGATAATCAGGAGGCAAAAAAAGCCGACTATGAAGTCGGCGTCGTACGAATCAATTGTGCTATGCAGTAATTCAAAAAAAGGAAGTAAGACAATATGGAGCGCAACGCCCATCGCTTGACGTTGCATTCACCTGCGGGAGTAATATTGCACCTAACATGGTCGGAGTTTATTGACTTCGCTCAATTAAAATGTCGTTTTGAAGCCGACTCTGCCTCAGAAAAGCGTAAATTTACAGCCATTTACTACGATGCAACCACCATGCAACACCCCCAATCAAAACCACTAACATGACGCAAAACGTGGTGAAGCCATAGTGATATTCACCGCCGGGGATCCCTCCGAGGTTTACGCCAAACAACCCCGTCAGGAAGGTACTCGGTAAAAAGACCATCGCCATCAGCGACATGGTGTATGTTCTTCTGGCTAACGACTCCTGCATCACCTGGGCTATCTCATCCGCCATGACTGCCGTTCTGGCAATACATGAGTCAATCTCATCCAGACCACGTCCGAGCCGGTCAGCGATATCCTGCATTCTGCGGCGCTGATCGTCGTTCATCCAGCTCATGCGTTCGCTGGCCAGTCGCGCATAAACGTCGCGCTGCGGGGTCATATAGCGGCGCATCACGATGAGCTGCTTACGCAGCAACGCCAGAAAACCACGTGGGGGGATTTGCTGATCGAGCAGGTTATCTTCCAGATCGATGATTTTATCGTGAAGTTCTTCTATAAACTCGCTGGCATGATCGGTCAGCGCATCACACACATCCACCAGCCAGCTGCCGCAATCCGTAGGCCCCGTGCCCTCTTTCAGATCGTTAATGACGTCATCCAGCGCCAGCACTTTTCGCTGGCGGGTGGAAACAATCAGCCGTTCATCCATATAAACACGCATGGCCACCAGCTGATCCGGACGCTCATCCGTACTGCCGTTTATACAACGCAGCGTAATTAACGTCCCCTCACCCATCCGGCTGACGCGGGGTCTGAGACTTTCTCCCGCCAGCGCATCCCGAACGTTGTTGGGCAATAGCGGCGTGGACGCGAGCCACTCGGCGCTGTCCGGGTGCGTGTAGTTGAGGTGCAGCCAGCATGGATGTTCGCTGTCGATGTGATCCTGATCTTCAAGCGGCCTTGCGCCGCCACGTCCATCAAACACCCATGCAAAAACTGCGTCGGGTACGTTAACCTCAGACCCTTTAATGCTCTCCACAGCGCCTCCACCGTTTTATCTCTTTCGGTGTCAGTCTAGCTTTCGCCGAGGGTTAAGCAATAATTATGTGAGGCATCGTCCTGAATACGCTCAGGAATTCACCGCCCATTCGCGGCTTCTTAACGCATTGTCAGTCTGGAACTCATTTTCCAGACGGAAATTACGTGTTCGTGTCTGGAGCTCAATCACCTGATTGCGCAGCACATCTGACGATCCATTGAGTTCTTCAACCATTGACACGTTGCTCTGCGTTACGCGTTCAAGCTCTGACAATGCCTGTGTAATTTGTGAAATACCTTTTTCCTGTTCTGATGTTGAGGCGGAGATTTCATCCATCAGTCTGCTCACATTGCCCGAACCGGTAACAATGTCATGCATGTTTTTTTCGGCTTCAGAGACCACGTTAACGCCCTGCGTCACGTTATGGCTGGTGACTTCAATCAATGACTTAATATTTTTTGCCGCTTCGGCGCTACGATGCGCCAGGCTTCTCACTTCACCCGCGACCACAGAAAACCCTTTACCATGGTCTCCCGCTCTTGCCGCTTCAACGGCGGCGTTAAGCGCCAGAATATTGGTCTGAAAAGCGATACCGTCAATCAGCGAGATAATCTCTGTCATTTGCTGGGCGCAGTCGGTAATCGACTGCATATTGTTCGCGACCTGCCCCATTAACTCTCCGCCTTTACGCGCCTGCAACGTCGCGAGATTCGCCTGTTCGCTGGCTAAACGGGTATTGTCGGCATTATTTTTTGTACTTGCAGCCATTTCTTCCATGCTGGCTGCCGTTTGCACCAGCGAAGCTGACTGCTGTTCTGTTTTGACGGAAAGCTGCGCGCTGCGTGAAGAGAGTTGATCTGACAGGGTCATCGCGGTTTGCGAGGAGGCGCGGATCTCACGGACCAGCGTTGCAATGTTGCTGGAGAGACTATTAATCCCCGGGATCAGGCGTCCCGCACAATTGTTGCCAAATTCAGGTATCGACACGCCAAGTTTGCCTGACGTCACTTCTTCAATACTTTTTTTCACCGTATTGATCGGCGTCACAAGATATTTTGTCATGTACGCCCAAAGCAAAAATAAGGCGATGAATTGTACAATTATGACTGCAATAAAAAGCGAAGAATTTCGTGAAAATACCGCTATAACTCCATCACTTACCAAAAATACACATAAAAGGAAATAGACAATGAACGTTCTGACACTAATATTTCTTAGCATACGTTTTCCTGGGACATTATATTTTGGTTGGCATTAAGGGTTATAGCATTGCCATACGAATTTGTCCTCACGATCGTCGCTGGTTTGTTGTTTTGCAGTTTGATTTGCGCAGTTTTACTTAAGGCGGATAAAAAGCATGTTTTACGCTAAATATCTGGCTTGTCGTTGGGTTACTGATACCCCTTCAAAAATGGTAATTATATATTTAAGGAGGGGTACTGTAGGCCTCCGGTGTGTAGTGGTGCTTAATAAGTTAACGTAGTTAATATATATTAACTACGTTAATGCGCGCTCCTTCCGTTAGGGTGACTTACGTTCAGGCCAGACAGTCGATAGCCTGGAAAAAACAGTCCTCAGTCATGAGAATATTCTCTTTTGCACTTTGATGCCCGCGACGAATATACCAGCCTGTTTCAGGCGCCATGCTTAAATGGAATATCCTCGCCCCCGACAGACTATCGGGGACATTAATACTCATCGTCACACACCCCTTCTCCGGCCCCCTGATCACCTGTTCTGGCATAATGGTGACGCTGCGATCCCCATTTTGCAAAATGATCGTCGTAATGGCATAACGACATATACCGCTACTGAGGCTGTAGCCAACCGTACTTAAATCGGTGATATGTTTTTTAGATAAAAATATTTCAATACCAGAACCTTCAAACCATGTAATGATTTGCTGCGCAAGATCCTCCATCCGCTCACAAAACGCCCTGACTTCGGCCTCAGCCGTATTAACATAGATCGGTTTGTCCCCGATGCTCTGCTGCACTTTCTTAAAAAAACGCTCTCTTGCTGACATGACAACTCCGTGTTTTTCGTCAGTCTCATTATTCTTTTTGGTGCTTCAGCAGGGCATAGCTGGCAATCAACTGCTGAAGATGCTGTTCGGTCTGGTTTAGCTGCGCTGCTGACAGGGGTTGCCCGGCAGGTAAAATGGAAAGCAGACGAAGCTGCTCCTCAAGCGGAACGGTATGGCTGAAGGACTGCGACATGGCAAACACGGCTGATTTCAGTTCGCTGACCGTCATGTACTTCCCCTTCTGTTCATCCAGCGCGTTTAGCCTGTTCGTCAACTGCTGTAACTGCGTCATGCCCTGATGCCAGCCATTCAGCTCTGACTCTGCAAGTCCGGCAACGCTAATCTGCTTGTGCCACCGCTGCGCCAGGGGTTTGGCCTCTTCAGGCCACAGCGTCAGCGCCTGCTGCACCAGACGGTCGCCGTAGCTTACTGCCCAGTCTGGTTTCAGGTGTAAAAGCTGCGCTAACAGCTGCTGTGTCTTGCTGATCCCCGGTTCAGGTGGCGGTGACGTTTGTTGCAGCGCCTGCAACTGTGCTGTAGAGAGTCCATCAGGTAAAGGAGTCAGGGACGCGGCCAGCTGAGTTTGTACTGAATCTGGCGCATGTATCGTCTTCCATCCAACTACGACAATGCTGGCTGCCACCAGCATGAACAACATACCCGCAGAAAATGGCTTCCACTGCTTCGCGGGTACAGGAGGCTCTTTATTCGGCAACGGCTCGGGCTGAACCACATAAACCCATTTACTACGCTCTGTCGGTTCTGTGGGATGAAGTTCCGCGGCCCCCACCGTGTTACCCGGCAGACTTACGCCCGTATTTTCGCTGTTTTCCAGACGCAATGCTGCGTTCTGCATCATCGTGCGCAGGGCATCAAGCTGAGCAGCATGCTTAAGTTCGAGGCGCTGCAACATGTCACTCAGAGCGTTCAGATTCTCCTCAGCCTGATAAAGTTGTCCTAAATCGGCATACGTCAACGTCAGCGTTCTCACCACCTGTTGCAGGCGTTTGCTCAGTGCGCTGAGGATTTCAACTCGCGCATGGACAGGCTGTGGCCAGAGGCTACCCCACTGGCGGACGACCAGTGCAGCCAGTAGCGCCAGCCCTTCATTCATGCCGTAGAGTCCGGCGAGATGCGTGCGGGCGAGCGTATACCAGGCAGCCGTTTGTAGCTCCACACCGTTATGCTCGAACAGTGACAGACAGAGCGTTTCCGCGTGTTGCCAGTTAACATCCGGGCGTGCCGGATGGGTGAGCTTGTTCATTTCTTCGCGCAAGGCAGCGTAATCCGCAAGCGTGCGCGGATCCCCGCCGGTTTTAAGTTGGCGTTCAGAATTTATTGTCATAACTGTTTTAACCTGAGTAATAACTAGATGGCGGCTCGTGCATCGAGGTATTGCTGTTGTTTCAGATGACGGATTAATACCCTGCCCTCGGGCATAAATTCCGTGCCGTAGCGCACCAGCCCCACCCCCTTCAGCTCCGCATCAATGGCGTAGCGGAGTTCACCGGGCTGAATCTGTTCCTGCATCACCACGTTAATCCGGCTCAGGCGCGGCTCATATTTCAGCAACACGGCCGACAGTGTGGTGATCAGCTGGTGGGCGGTCCCGGGCATTCCCTGGAGGATTTTTGTCATATCCGGCAGGCCGTAGTCCGGCAAGTGAGCCAGCGTACCGGCGCGGCAGTTGAGGATGCGCTGCATGTTATCGAGTACTGATAAAATCAGCTGGTTCTCCTCACTGACGCTGTGCAGGTCAAGCCCGCCGGCGAAGTTACCATACAGCATGTCATACAGAGACGGACGCGGCATCATTCCCCCTCCAGCGGTTTCAGCGTCAGACGATTATTACTGACTTCGATTACCCGCGCCTTATCCGGGTCAAGGTCGTCACGGGTCAGGGTAATACGCCAGGTATCGTTTACCTGGTCCGGTGCCATAAACATCCCCGCCACCGCCACAACCTGCGCGCTCTCTTCCATCGGCATATCCAGCGTCACCGATTCACCAGGGCGCAGGCGGATATCCTTTTCCGCCACAAGATCGGCTTTAATGGCCTGACTGTCACTGGCGAACAGCGACGGATAGTCAGTACTGTCAAACGCCTTACGCTCTTTAAGCTGGTAAATTCGCACCACCGTTGCCAGCGATGCCCCCTTCGCGTTGTTGTTCACTCCTTCGCGCGCCTGAATATCCAGGTGAAGGGTTTTCACCTCTTTGTAAAAAATGGACTTCGTGACGGCGACGGTGCCATCCGTCACTTTCTGCGTCAGACCGCAGCCGGTTAACAGGGTCGCCAGAGTGAGTGCCAGTGCTTTACCAGCGGTAATCGCCATCTTCATCGTTCTTCCTTCGCTGAATGTTTTCCCGGACGCGCTGAAAGCGTCCAAGGTGAATGGTGATAATGTCGTTTCTGTTCTGTTGCGCATTAAGGGGACGCAGCACCGCCGTACGCCCGACCTGCGCGGTCTGTTCCGCATTACAGGACAGCCGCGCATCCGGCAGTAAATGCCGGGCAACGCATAACTGCATCCGTACATCCAGGTGCGCGCCCAGCCACACGTGCAGCAGCGCCATCAGGTCAGCGTGCAGGTCACCGCCCGGCAGCCAGCCCCGGACCTCTTCCGGGTTGTCCGTGCTCAGGCGCAACAGCACCTGGCCGTTCACATCCGTGGCATGCGTGCCCATCACCGGACGGTGCTTCAGGCTGACCGGCTGGCATGTACTCATCGCAACCGGCTGCTTCAGCGGGATACGGCAACGGTCATGGTGATACACCGTTGCGCGGGTATCCGGTGCCAGCAGCCGCACCAGCGCCCCCATTCCCTCCGCCGTCCGTCCCGGCAGCATCATCACCGGCAGCAGCGCCAGAAATCGCGACAGCGGCGTACCAGCGGTCTTCGCGCAGCCGGGTATCCCCAGCCCCGCCAGCCCCAGCAGGTATTGTGACGTGTTGTCAGCGCCGCCGGCCTGAAAGGTGGCCGGGTAGGAATACTTACGCCAGATGCGGTAATACTGGGTAATCAGCCGGTGACTGAAAATATCCAGAAAATCCTGCGTCGCGTCGTGCCCTTCCCGTCGCTGAGCGATATCGTCGGTGTAGTGGGTCGGCAGCGGCGACTCCACGCCGTACAGCCCCATAAAGGTGACGCGCACCGACGGCGGCAGGTGCGGATGTTCCGGGTCTTCTGTACTGCGGATTTCACCGGCCGGAAACCCCATCCCCGGATGCGGGCGAAAACGCACCGGCTCCTGCCGCACCCGCCAGTCGCTGCCGGGCACCGGCATCTCCGGCAGGCTCTGTTCCAGCAGCTGGCAGAAGCGGTAAAAATTCATATACGGCAGCTGGTGCCGTACCTGCGCCATCAGCCGGGCAGGCGCGGACTGTGATTCTCTTTCCACCGGATACATTTCCCTTCTGGCTGAACAATCAGCGTGAGCTGGTTAAACTGATTCATGTCGGCATACAGGGCGAAAAAACGGTTAAGCAGTTCGCCAAACAGGTGGATATCGCCTTCTCCGGTAAATCCATTGCTGTCGAGCGTCACCTCCACGTCCAGCCCGCGCAGCAAAAAACCGTCCTCAAAGCGCTGAATGCGGTGGTGCCTGACATCCAGAATGGCATCGAGGCGACGGTTGTTCAGCTCGTCGTCCCGCCAGTTATAGAGCGAGAGCGTGCCGCGCAGCACCTCAGCGCTGCTCATCATATTGAGAAACCGGGAGCCCAGATGGCTCATCACCCGCCAGTGGAAACGATCCTCCGCAGGCGGGTATGCGGGCAACGTCGGCTTGCAGAGATTACGCACGGTGAGGGGCGTGTCATAGACCTGTTCACAGCGGTCCAGCAGCGTGCTCTGCAACGCCCGGCGCGGTAACTGGCCGTTGGTGCCAGTGATGCGCAGCGAGACTGTCTCCCGCTCCAGCATCCGGTCAGCTTCCCACTGCTGGCCGCCCAGTATCAGCCAGGTATCGTGCATCCCGGTGACGCCCCGCTTCACGCGGGTGTGGTAATACCGTTCCGGCGCGTGACGACGCATCATGCCGCCCTGATGGCGAAAACTTGTGAACGGCACATAGTGCGCTTCGCCGGTACGCCCGGAGCCGTTGACGCTGTCCACCGAGTAAATCTCGGTATGCCCGTCCTGAAGACGTTTCGGGCGCAGCAGGTATTCACTCTCCAGCCCGCTGATGGTCAGCGGGTCAGCTTCAAGGGTGAACAGGTTTATCACCGGCAAGCAGTGCAGGCGCAGGCTGCTGTCTGTTACCGGTAAATCGCTCTGCCATACCTGGCTGAACACCACCTCGATATCGAAGTACGCCGTACCCGCCGGGAGCGTGATATTTTCCAGCCCGTTAAGATGGACGAACATAAACTTTTCGCGGAAGGTGAAATACTCCAGCAACAACTGATAACCGCTGAAGGCGCTGTCGCCCTTTGGCCACAGCCGATCTTCTTCAGCAAAACCGCCCGGGGAGAAATAACCGTCCAGTACGATCCGCTCCGTCTGCCCGGGCAGGCGAATGTACAGCGCCGCCTGGCGTTTTGTCAGCCAGAGGTGCAGGCTGCTGCCCGTCACCCTATCTTCACCCAGGTACAGCGGCAGATGCCGGAGGTCAGTCTGCGGCCAGTCCGCCTGCGTACTACAGGCAAAACGCACCCGCAGGAGCGAACGCCCGTCAGGCTCCGTGGTCATAATGACCTTTTCCACCGCGAGCGGATTCAGCGTCAGATCCCGGGTGGTGCGGTAGCGGCAGACAGTGTTTTTAGGACCGACCGGGCGGGAGCTGATTTCCAGCCCGGCGGACAACGTTTCCGCCATTTTCATCGCCGGCACATCCGGCGACAGCACCACCACCGACAGGGACGGGATGGTACGCAGGTAGTGCGGCCACAGCATGCTCACCAGACTTTCCGTCAACTCTGGCAGATCATCATCTATCTTTTCGCGCAGACGTCCCATGGAGAAGGCGAAGCCCTCAAACAGCCGTTCAACATACGGGTCAGGTGTGCCGGCTTTGTCGAGATCGAGCATTGCCGCCCGGTCGGGGTGGGTCTGCGCGAACTCTTTCGCCGCCTCGCGCAGGTAGCGCATTTCAGCGTCAAAATAACGCAGGGTTAAATCTTCCATTTAATTTCTCAGCGTTCAGGGAGCAAAAAGGGTCAGGCGCACAGTACGGCGGCTCTTGCCGGGTCGATGGCAATCAGCCCCGCCAGCAGATGTTCCATCTCCGGATTCAGGCGTGTTTTATCCGTATCATTACGTCCGGCCTTCATCCGCAGCAGCTTCAGGCGCCGGGCTTTTACCTCGAACAGCAGGTCCGGCTCCCACTGCGTGAGCGTGATGGCAGCAGCACAGCCATCCAGCTCGCCCAGCAGGTGCAGCGCCAGCTCGTTTTTACCGGTCTGTTCGGCCACTCTCGCCATTAACAGACGCAGCAGCCAGCGGCTGCGTGCCGTGGTGATACCCGGACGATTTTGCAGCCAGGACAGCGCCACATCGGGGCCGTTGCTGTCGGCAAGTGTGAGCGCTTCGCTCTCCAGTTGCAGGATATCGTTATCGCCGGAAACGGTCGCCGCTGTCACGGCTGAGTCCTCCTGCCAGCCCCCGCCGCTGTCCATCACCTGCTGCTGAATCCAGTTCAGGGTCACTTCATCGGCGAACGGCGTACCGTCGTTAAAGGCCAGCGTCTCCAGCCCCGTCAGGCGCGAGAGCAGGCCTTTCAGGTCGGCCTGGATAATCGCCGCTTCGTGCTCCCGCCCGGATTTCAGCAGCGCCTGATGCAGATACCACTGCACATCCAGCCACAGGTGGTTTGCGCCGCGCGACAGCAGGCTGTCCGCCTCTTCCATCAGCTCACGCCAGCTCTGTTGCAGGTAGAGCCGTTTCAGCAGTGCGCGCTGGTCCGGTTTTGGCGGCTCGATGCGGGTTTTGCCGTCGGCCAGAAGCGGCGGTAGCTGGCGCAGGGTGTCGTGACGCAGGTTCTTTATCAGCCGGTGGGCGGATAACCAGCCGTCCGGCTGATTTCTCAGGTAGTCCGCCAGGATCCGCGCCTGTGAGAGTAACTCCTGGCCTGAGGCGATGCCTGTTAACGACGGTACGCTGACGTGTGATGTGGCTTCGTGGCCCGTGTCGCTGACATTCTGCGGCACCACCGCATCCGGGCCACCGGATTTCTGTAACCGGGTTTCCAGCGCCTGATACAGCGCGCCGGGGATGGTGCCTTCCGCCACCTGCTCCGTAAGCCACAGGGCACCGGCAATGCGCAGGGTGTCAGTATTATTGGCCTCCGGATACAGAGACAGGCTGTCGAGCATTCTGGTGCTGGCGAGCCACTCCAGCGCCCCCTGTCGGCTGCGTTCGCGTTGTGGGTGCAACTGTGTGTTAAAGCGCTGCATTAAACCCGCCAGCAGATCCAGTCCGTCCGCCAGTCCCGCTTCACCATCCCGGTGCAGTCGCGCCCAGGCGTAATACGTGGCGACACGAATATCTTTTGAAGTGGTGGTCAGCAGTTTTTCCGCAAGGGTACAAATCAGGTCGGTATCCGCGCCGGAGAGCTTATTCACCTCCTCACGCATTTGCTGAAAATCATCATCGTAGCCGGGGTCAGCGCCGGTGGGGTTGTCCGCCTGTACTGGCCGCAGCCAGTTGTCCCACAGGGAAAGGCGCTGCTGCGCCTGTTTCGCGAGCGCTGCCGGCGCGGCCTGGCAGGCTGTAATCAGTGTGTGAACGGATGCCATCAGTACGTTTCCTCTGTGGGGTCGGTGTCATCAGCCAGGGGGTCAGCGGCAGGCTCGCTGACGGTGAATATCTGCAACGGCAGGCTGAAGTTTCGCAGCTTCAGCAGGGCCAGCGGGCCCTCTCCCGCCTCGGTACGCAGGGTATAGTTTAGCGGTCTGCCATCCTGCGCCTGCCACGTGAGACTGTAACTGCTGCCCGTGCCGGGATACGCGCTGACTGACGCCTTGTCCAGCAGCCGTATCCAGCCCCACGCCCCGGACATATCCGCATACTGCCGGGTGCCGGCCTGGGTGCTTATCCAGCTTAATGCCGCACCCGGCGCTTCGGTGTCCGCAGGCCAGGTAAAACGCTTCCAGGCGGGCATCTGGTTCATATAAGTCAGCTTCTGGCTGTCGATAACCAGCCGCGTCTCCATGATGCCATCCGCCGTTCCCGGGCGCAGTTCAAAGGACAACCCCGCCTCCCCGCGGGTGAACACCACATCGGAAATATGGCTCAGGGTATCAACCGCCCTCAGGAAAGCCGGATTGAAGGTTAACCCCTGGGCGTTGATGCTGTCCGGCACCCAGTGACTCCCCTCCCTGTGCAGCACGCCGTTAAGACGGGTCTGGAGAAAACGGGTGATACGTCCGGAGTCAGCGTTGAGGTATCTGGCCAGCAACGGCAGGGAGACCTCGCTGCTGACATCTTTAAACGGATACCGCCCGCCAAAGGCGCTGTTCCAGTCATCCACCACGGCGGTCTGCCACTGTGCATTCAGGCTTTCAGCGGCGGGTTGCAGTACCTGCTGCCAGGCCTGCTCCATTGGACTCACAAACACTGTCCGCCCAAAGCCACTCCACTCCTGGCCCAGACCGGCGGCAATCAGGCTGCCGTAGTCGCGGGTTTCGGTCAGGTCCACGGCTTTGCCCTGGAATACGGTCTGGGCAATGGTCTGGGTCATCGCCTGCGGGTCGGCAGCATTGATCACCTGCTGCAGGCGCAGACGCACCTGCGTCACCCGGGTCAGGTACGACTGCAGGCTCAACTCCTGTGCACCTGTCCGGTTTTTATCCATCAGCGCCAGTACCGGACCAAAGGTCGCATCCAGCGGGCCGTGAACACCGGCGCTCTGATCAATGGCATCCTGGTTATCACCGCCGAGCAGATTCTTCGCAGATTTCACCAGCGAATCCGAAATGGCTTCGCTTGTCTGCCCGGTGCGGCCCTGAACATTCAGGGTGTTCATCAGCGCCACCAAAGGTGACTGACGCACATCGGCCATTAGGGTCAACTGTTCAATTGAATCCGACAGCGTGGCCGCCTGATTCCAGCGCAGGCTGTTCAGAAACTCCAGCCAGACACCGCCAAAGTCGGCAAAGTAACGTTCCGTCAGGCGAGTTTTCAGGGCTTCCGGTGAAGTCTCATCTTGCTTATTCACCTGACGTTTGCTGTCAGTCAGCACCCAGTCGAGTTCGTCCCGGCGCGCTTTCACCACTTTCTCGATAGCGGGCTGCACGGCCTGCTCCCAGGCCTGGCGGGTGAACATACCCGGCACGACTTCCGAGGTACTGAACAGACGGGATGCATCGGTATCGCCGGTCATATCTTCCAGTCGCATATCGACATAGAGATGCGACACCTGGGTGAGCATTTTCTGGTAGAGGGTCGATTCGCTGTTGCGTACGCCCATCAGACGAACCAGCAGGGAACGCGCCTGGCTGACCATGCTTTCATCAGCACGCAGTTTCCATTCAGGGTGCGCAACCAGCTGCGCGCCATAAAACGACAGCAGAGAAGGAGCCATCCCCTGCCAGATGCCGTCTTTTACACCGTCACGCGTCTGCCAGTCGTTCAGCAATGCAGAGCTGAACCAGGTCGCATCCATATGTTCCGGACGCGCCAGCATCAGGTAGAGTTTGAGCTGCTCCCAGGTGGTTTTTGCCTTCTGCTCACGCAGCGGGCTCTCCGGCGGCAGCGCATTGAAGGCACTGATCTGCTTCTGCAGGTGGTCTGCGGCTGCATCCCGCAACAGCGGCAGTGCGCTGTCCCGGTATCGAGGCCAGAGTGCGGCCAGCAGCGCGTCATTCTGACTCAGCCCCCCCTGTTCATACCAGGGCACGCCATGCTCAGAACGGTACTGCAGACAGGCCAGTGTTTTCTGAAGCCCAGACAGCGCGTGCAGGCGCTGCTCCAGTGGCTGATTCTGTCGGGAGGCAAGCAAAGCCTGGGCCTTTGCACCGTCAATCTGGCTGCGGTTGGTGACATACGCGATGCTCATCCACGCAGCCCAGCCTGCCATCGTCAGGCCGGCGGCAAACGCCACGATCCTGCGCCAGGGAATACCGGGCTTGAGCGGACGTAGCCCGGCAGGGAGTGTCCGGAGAGAATCAGGCAGGACATCCCAGCGCTTATCCATGCCCCAGTGGTGAGGCACGGCACGTTCAGCTCCGGCAGAAGGCTGACTGAACACCACGCCAGCCAGCAGCAACGGCCGGTACGGATTGAGTATCACAGACAGCGGCACAGTCAGGCTCTCAGGTTCACGAATGAGCTGGTCGGCTAGCGTCAGCAGGAAGTTATGTTTCACCTCACCGCAGATCTGCTGCAGACCCTGTGAAGTTAAATCCGGCGTCAGGGCGGAGAGTTGCTCTGCCAGCCCTTCGGTACGGCAACCGGCAGGCAGCAGACAGCCGGTCGCCTGCGAAATACGCCCTTCCGGCTTACCGGCGCGCGGATGCAGGGACCAGACATAGAGCGGGAGCTTCCAGCCAAGCGTTTCCATACGGGCGCTGATGGCGTGAGACAGGGAATCCATGGTGCTTTCAGACGGTACCGGCAACGGTTGTTCCAGCCCTGGTGCTGAGAGCTGGTCAAACGCTGAAGTGACCCACACCAGTCCATCTACCGGGCGACGGCGCAGTTTGCGCAGCGCGGTGAGCCAGGCACTGTCCGCTGGCGTATTGAGATCACCGCCCCACAGTAACAATGTACCGCGGTCTTCCTGCCAGAGCTGGGCTGTAAGACCAGGGGTCAGAAGTTCTACCTCAGAGACGGTGCCAGTGACCAGCAGGATGCGTGTTTTACGGCCCCAGCGACGACCGTAGAGGTTACGCATGGCGTCACGGATGGTGTCGACGGTGACATTGCGAGGTGCGGTCTGCTTGACCCGGCCTTCATCGGCAGGCAGGACATTTTTACGCTTCCCCTGCAAACGCGACCACTGTTGTTTAAGCGCGAGACTAATGATTTTGCCATGGCGGACAAGCAAAAGAAGGATTAAAGCTGCCACAGATCCCAGCAGCTTTAGTCCATTGCTTGTCAGTCCGAACGCATCACCCTTTTTCCAGATGACCAATCCTATCGCAACAGCAATTAGTGTGGTAATGCTGAGGCGTCCCCAGTTACCACGCCACACTGAACTATCCTTCGCCATTCATCAGATTCCCTGTAGTTACGGTATTTACAAATCGCTGCTCTTTGTCACCCGAAAGCATCAGGCAATCTTCTTTTGTGAGCAGAGCTATATCACTGACGACGGCGGCCATAATCCATGGTGAGAAGGGCCCCCTGAGTCCGGCATATTTTTCCAGCCAGTGGCACTGCTGAGGTTTCCAGCTGCCTTCATATTGTTTTGCACTGGTCAGAAGAGCGGAAAAATCATCGCCCCACTCAATGCTGTCACCCACAATTGCACGCGCAGCAATAGCCTGTGACTGGGTCGAGAAAAAGATATCGAGCTCTTTACTCAGCATTTGGGTTGATTCAATCGACATAGGCCGAAGCAGGCGAGCGTGATGCTTTAGCTGGTACTTCGTTGCTACATCATCAGAGGTCAACATTAAAGCCGAGAGCGAATCACTGTACTCATTTCCTCCCTGAGTCTGGTGAACCAACAAAAGCTCTACATCCACAATCGGTGCTTTAAGGCGTTCGCCCACCCAATCGAAGGCCCGGCCTTTAAGAATCGTCAGTAACGGTACGGGATAGGCCATTCCAACTAACTGGAGCCAGTATGCTGTAAATTCTCTCTGCAATGTCTCATCAGGATCGTGTGAATCAGTCAGTAAGGTTGCGTGAAAAGGGAGGTCTGATAAGCGCTGTAATTCTGTTATGTCCAGTCCCCCAATCAATACTGAAAAAGTATCTTCGCCAGCGGGTAACGTTATTCTCCGAGAAAGAGAGCTACTCTGCTCGAGATCTCTGGGGGCCTGCAGAAATGTTGATGGTGTCAATTTATCAGGCAGAATAACCCGGCTATACAGAACCGCCAGATAACGCCCGGCCCAGGAAACCCATTGCTGCTGTGCATAATCTGCTTCAGCAGATTCAAACTGGTGACGCTCCATTGCGTGGTTATACATCCAGCCGCGAATACAAATCGTCACGAACCAGATGAAAAGAGGACTTCCGGCAACAATCCAGAGGTTAAATTTTTGCAATCCACCAAGAAACTGATTGGCGTGGAGTACAAAGAGCAACACTCCAGCAATAACAGCAACAAGGCCTGCAATCAGCCAGATGACCAGTGAAGGCTCATCAGGTTCTGCAGCAATTGTCGCTTTCTGACGCTCCCAGCTCATAACTTATCCTACTGAACAATCCGGCGCACTGGAGATAACATGGCAGCCACATTCACATTTGCAGCCATCCACAACAACAGGCTTCCCATCAGAGATCCATTCCGGTGATCCTTCGATAATGGCATTGACACCATGCCCCACGATAGGGCAAGTAATTTCATCGCCAACAAGAGCCACTTTATTTCCGTTCACAATCAAGGTCGAAGATGCAGATATAACCTCACCGCCGTGAGTAGTTTTATCTCCGAGCAATACAAATCCTTTGGACATATCACACCTAACAAATTAGTTTGTATGTTTTAATTGAGCCGACGGAACTGAATCCATCCTTTTTTGATTTGTGGAACAACATCATCATTGAGGAATGCAGAACAAATACCGAGCTCACCGACAGCGAAAACTGTAGCAGGATATGCAACCAATATACCTTTCCTGCCTGATGGGTCTGGCTCCTCAACATCTGGAAGCCCCGTTTCTGCGTAATTATTAGCTTTTAAATATTGATTACAATAAATACTAAACACTTTATCATTGACTTCTTCTATCGGTGCCTTCTCCAATATCAAGGCGAACAACTTTACCATTAAATTTATCACCAACAGAAATTCGTTCTTTCGAATCTTCTTTTAAAAAACGAATAGTGTTTGCTGAAACAATCATTTCGCCCCCTGAAAACTTAGCACCCGCCCAACCAACAACATTTAAATCGGCATCACTACTTTCATGATAAAAGAATATAGTAGGTACATTATCTTTTATTTGAATGTAAATCTCATCAGTGGCGGCAAGTTCAGAGGCGGGGCTTAAAATGTATTCACCAGCATCTTTTCTTGGATTGTTAGCCAATACCCCATATTCTTTTAACACTCCCTTATCTTTATAAACCCAATAGCCATAAAACAAATCATCTTTTGTTTTGATGCCATTGCCGAATGCAATGGTAGGTAATAACAAAGCAATGAAGGGCATTAACTTAAACATAACCCTATCTAAATATAGCATGAGCCGTGCATACTTCCAGATAGATAACTTAGCTAATTCTCTTGAAAAGCATCCAACCTTTTAACACCTCAACTTTATTATTCTTATTTAAAATGGAGTTACACAAGCCATCATTACTCAATAAAACACGACTACTATAGTCTTCCATTGGATTATTTCTTTTCGCTTTACTTACGTATTTTTCGTTTAATTTAAAATATTCAGAACAGTCGATCTTGAAAACATCATTTTTTAAAATTTCTATAGGAGCAATTTCAGATGTATTTTTAGCCTTCTTATTTCCAGGGAATTTAACACCTACCCTATATTTTATGTAACGGTCACTATCACCATCTGTATTATCATAAAAATTCTTTGTTGTTGGAGTATCAATTAATATTGCTTTATCATTCAATTGGAAGTTTGCCCACCCAATAGTTGGCCCACCTTCAATTTCCTCATGTTTGAAGAAAAAAGCACCAGAACCCTTATTGATTACAATATATACCTCATCGTTAGACTGGTCATCATTTTTATTTTTTAAATAATAAACCCCGTTAACCTCATCAACCCCTCCAACAACGCCAGCAATAATTTTATAATTGTCATTAGGTCCATATGCCCATTCGAGATGGTATAATCCAGGTTCTAAAGAAAAAACACTTGCATTTGAAAAAAAAGGAAAAAGAAACAGAAAAGTTACTAAAAATATTTTCATTGTACAATCTCCACATGGAATGCTGGCTCACCGCTATGCAAAAAAGGGCTAATGTATTTAAAGCCATCATTATTAGCAGCATATTCCGTAAGAGCTTTATCAAAGGCTAATAACACACTTCGTTTACTTGATAGGTTTTTACTAATATCAAACACATTTCTCTCTGCATACATTAGCTCTGAAACACAGTGACGTGATACTAATCGCCCCTCACTTTGAAGTTGAATTACTTTTTCTGTCATGGCTGCTTTAACTGCAGCTGTTTTGCTACGATCATTCCCACCGGCATCTATGGCCGCTTTAATGACTTCTCTGCCAGCTTTTGCATAATATGCTAACTGTGAATCTATCCCCTTGCTTTGCATATTAACGTACATAGCATTCACTTGTTTTTCAACAGAACGTAACGTACTAGTTATCGTAATTTTATGCACCCCTGACGATTTCATTATTCCTTTTATAATCTCAAGAGAATAATTGGTTACCAGATTCCTCAGGCTGAGAGGGATATCTTTAGAAAAATCCACCACCGGCTCAAAATTTTTGTCAACAGAAACATTTTTAGTTTTCCCCTCGGAAGTAGTTTGATGCTTCTCTGGTTCATTTTTGCTTCTACTAGCAACAGAATTATCCGTCGTCGTAGTTTTAATATGTATTACATTGTTTTTCTTTTCTGAGTCCGCAGATTTACTTCCTTTAGGCAACACAATATGACCTCTTGAATACTCTATGGCTGCTTTAGTATTAGCATTTTCAACCCCAACGCTTTTGAGAATCTCTTTCTTGGTCTGCTCTGAAACATAGCGGCTGACATATCCATGATTTTGATTACTATCAGGTATTTTTAATGGGTAAGCGGATTAAATGGTTGATCTTACCTTTGCATGAGAGTGAGACAGACCGGCATCTCATCGGATTATCTGGTTGATGCTTCACCTACTGCTGGTGCATGTTTCCTTCGCTAATTCCAGCAAGAACCCCACACGCCTCAACTTCCCGGTCATCGTTGCAACTCGCTCTCAGTGAAACGAGTTGTTTCTCAAGCGCTTGCAGAGCGGTTATCTGCGACCGCACATGAGAGATGTGATCATCGAGCAAGGCGTTGACGGCGGTACAAGGCTGATGAGGGTCGTCCTGATAGCTCTGTAGTTCGTGAATCTCAGCCAGTGACAGGCCCAGGATTCTGCAGCGACGGATGAAGGCCAGCCCCTCACCATGCTTCTCGGTATAGACACGGTAACCGTTGTCCTGCCGATCAGGCGGCGGCAACAAGCCCTGCTGTTCATAGAAGCGGATCGTCTGTGTTTCGACCCCTACCAACTGCGCCAACTGACCAATGCGCATCAGCCTCCTCCCCAACGGATTCTTTACTCTATTGACCTTATAGTAGCTTTATAGTTTTAAATGGTACCACAACATTGTTCAAGTGGAGTCGTATCATGAGCAAATCCTGTGGTGGCGCCTGTGGCGGTGATGCAACGTCCGCAGCGGATACCGATATACAGGCCTCCTCCGAGGCGCCAGGGAGATGGGTCAGTGTTTATGCCGTGCCGAAGATGGACTGTCCATCAGAAGAACGAATGATTCGCCTAGCCCTGAACGGCTTTGAGGAGATTCGGGCGCTGTCCTTCGACTTGTCGAACCGCCGGCTGAAGGTCGTGCATGACGGCGAGGTCGAGCCCGTCACCTCGAAACTGAAGACCTTGGGGCTAGGCGCCTCGCTTCAGGAAACCGTCGCTGCAAATCCGGAGACCATCAAGGCCGCCGAGTTTTCGGCAGCTTCTGCTAAGCAAGAATCCGGGACCCTGCGCTGGTTGCTCGGCATCAATGCACTTCTGTTCGTGGTGGAAATGACTGCCGGTCTGATCGCCCAGTCCACCGGCCTGATTGGAGAATCCCTGGACAATTTTGCCGATGCGGCGGTGTACGGGCTTGCCCTTTATGCGGTTGGACATAGCGTGAAAATGCAGGTACGTGCCGCGCATCTTGCTGGTGTACTGCAACTGATCTTGGCTGTGGGCGTGCTCGTAGAGGTGGTGAGACGCTTTGTATTCGGTAGTGAGCCTGAATCGCTGGTGATGATGGCTATCGCATTCGTCGCATTGATTGCCAATACCAGTTGTCTGCTGCTCATATCCAAACATCGGGAAGGCGGGGCGCACATGAAGGCAAGCTGGATATTCTCGGCCAACGACGTGGTGATCAACCTGGGGGTCATCACCGCCGGCGCCCTGGTCGCGTGGACCGGTTCCAATTATCCGGATCTGATTATCGGCACCATCGCGGGGGGCATTGTACTTAACGGTGCCAGACGCATTTTGGCGTTGAAGGGTTAAATAATGCTCATTATTGGCAAAAAGCTCTCGCCGTATGCCCTATTGTCCATATCGGGCCTGCTGGCAGCGTCTGATCAGGCTGTAAAGTGGCTGGTGCAGCAATCAATGGCCTATGGCGAGTATGTTTCGGTGACCCCGTTCTTTAACTGGGTGCACCTATGGAACACCGGTGCCGCATTCAGTCTTTTTGCGAATGGTGGAGGCTGGCAGCGCTACTTTTTTATCGGAATCGCGGTAGTGGTCTCGATTTTTCTGATCAAGCTGATCCTTGAAAATCGTCATAAAGGAGAAGCCATCGCTTACAGTCTTATCCTCGGTGGCGCCATGGGCAACCTGATTGACCGGGTCTTTCGCGGCTATGTTGTGGATTCCTTTGATTTCTATTGGCGAGACTGGCATTGGCCGGCCTTCAACCTGGCTGATATTGCAATTGTCCTCGGTGCCTTACTTTTCGTTTCCAGCAGCTTGTTGGGTAAAAAAGCAAACACCAATGCCGAGCCGGATGGATCTGACTGACACCTACGCCTATACAACACCATGACCGAACTTCCCGACAACATCCTTCACCTGCCGCAATACCAAGTACTGGGCTGCAAATCAACCGACGACGAAATGCACTTCCAGGTGGACGTGCCCGATCCCATCGCCTGCGAGGAATGCGGCGTGCAGGGTGAGTTCGTACGGTTCGGCAAGCGTGACGTTCCCTATCGTGATCTGCCCATCCACGGCAAGCGGGTCACTCTCTGGGTGGTCCGCCGCCGATACACCTGCCGGGCCTGCAAGACAACATTCAGGCCCCAGCTACCGGAGATGGTGGACGGATTCCGTATGACACTGCGGCTGCATGAGTACGTGGAGAAGGAATCCTTCAACCACCCCTACACCTTTGTGGCGGCACAGACCGGCCTGGACGAGAAGACGGTGCGCGACATCTTCAACGCCCGCGCCGAGTTCCTGGGGCGCTGGCACCGCTTCGAGACGCCCCGCATCCTGGGCATTGACGAGCTATACCTGAACAAGCGCTACCGCTGCATTCTGACCAACATTGAGGAGCGAACCCTGCTCGACCTGCTGGCCACCCGCCGCCAGGACGTGGTGACCAACTACCTGATGAAGCTGAAAGACCGGCAGAAGGTCGAGATCGTCAGCATGGACATGTGGAACCCCTACCGGGCAGCGGTCAAGGCTGTGCTGCCCCAGGCCCGTATCGTGGTCGATAAGTTCCATGTGGTGCGCATGGCCAACGATGCCCTAGAGAGAGTGCGCAAGGGCCTCAGAAA
This sequence comes from Enterobacter cloacae complex sp. EB5, assembly GCF_031432835.1. Classification (NCBI taxonomy): domain Bacteria; kingdom Pseudomonadati; phylum Pseudomonadota; class Gammaproteobacteria; order Enterobacterales; family Enterobacteriaceae; genus Enterobacter; species Enterobacter cloacae complex sp. EB5. Next base: position 4,300,840 of record NZ_CP133860.1, on the reverse strand, counting down.
GGAGCTGAAACCGTCCCAGAGCCGGACTCTCAAGGGAGACCGGAAAATCCTGCTGAAACGCGCTCACGAAGTCTCAGACCGGGAGCGCCTCATCATGGAGACCTGGACAGGCGCGTTCCCGCAACTGCTGGCCGCCTACGAGCACAAGGAGCGCTTCTACGGCATCTGGGACGCCACCACACGGCTCCAGGCAGAAGCCGCCCTGGACGAGTGGATAGCCACCATCCCGAAGGGCCAAAAGGAAGTCTGGAGCGATCTGGTCAGGGCAGTGGGAAACTGGCGCGAAGAGACCATGACCTACTTCGAGACGGACATGCCCGTCACCAACGCTTACACGGAGTCCATCAACCGACTGGCCAAGGACAAGAACCGTGAAGGGCGCGGTTACTCCTTCGAGGTGATGCGGGCACGAATGCTCTACACCACGAAGCACAAGAAGAAGGCACCGACTGCGAAGGTCTCTCCTTTCTACAAGAAAACCATCGGTTACGGACTGCCGGACTTCGCAGAGGAACTCAACTACGGAGTCGATCTATCAACCATCTGAGGGTGGTATCAGATTGATGGGGTGAAGGTGCCCCATCAACCATTAAATCCGTATACCCTTTTTAATTTCGCACCAATACGCAACATGTTTACGTTATGGATCTTATTAATTCTTGCCAATTTCTCTACTGACACACTATATTTCTTCGCTATTGCTGATAAGGTGTCACCTTTCTTAACGGTATAAGTTAGAGTCTTATGTGTTCCATTATTATTTTTTTCAACAGGTGCTTTAGCTAATTCTTTGTAATTATCAGCAAGAATAGTAAACACAATTTCTGAACCTGCGATAGCATTGACTGATTCAGTCATCCCGTTTGCATCAGTCACGCCTTTGATAAAAACTAGAGCTTTCTCATAGTCTGACACTAAGTTTGGGCATGTTAAACTTGGAAATGGAGAGATCGCAGCAATATAATTTTTGTTTTTGTATGCTGTATCATTTCCCGTAGATAGTTTAAATTTAGTATTAACTTCAGTGTTTTTTAGCAACCCTTCCACAACTGATAAATGCTTATTTATATAAAGCGCCCACTTCTTGCCGTCAGCACTTTTCTCACGTGTACCATTGAGATATTTTCCTAAACTATAGGCACCATCATGATGTAACAAATAAAGCCAGTCCCAGTATTCACTTTGATCTGATGTGTAACTCTCCATCACCTTTGATTTGTTAAGTAAAAAGGAATAAATAACCGCATAGCATCCTTTTTCAGCGTCAAAAACTTCTTCATTACGAAGATCTAGCTGAAAACCAAGAATGTCTTCAGACTGTGTCAATGCATCTTCGATAAAACCAACCGTTCCTTGTGCTAAACCAGCTGCACTAGTAGTCGCCGCTGCCGCATCGGGGTTAAATCCCGACTCAACCTTAGTGGTTAATAATATATATGATATCTCTTTATAACTTAATCCATAGCGGACAGCTATGGTAATTATCATATCTATAATTGCATCCTGGACATCTTTATCAGCATCTCCTATTGTACGACTGTTACCTCTTAGCTTTCGGGATGTATCTATATCCGGATAGAGTGAGATTAAAGAAAATGGTTTAATCTGGTCATCAAAATATGCCTTTCCCTTTTTAGAATTTAAATACTCATATAAATCAGACATATCATACCTCAGCGGTTGCTAATAAAGTCTATGTTTGTATTGTCGTAGGGGTTTTTCATTTCTCGAGATCTAAGCTCAGAAAGTTTGTTGCCTGTAATAAAGTTCCCTGAAAGATCAATAAATGGGGCATCAATATAGGACAATAATGAACCCTTTACGCTCTCCTCTTCATCCAGCCCAAGATGATATCCGATCACAATATTTTCATTGTCATAACATTTCATTGTGGAGGGAGCCCAATCACCAGGCTTAACTACATTATTGAAGGAGTAACCCTGTTTTTCCAGGAGAGCTTTTTGGCTGTTCGGGATGTATGGCAAAGAAAACTCTTTTTTATTTGTACCGTTCTTTATTTCCAAATGGTAATTTTTGCATATATCCTCCGTTGGGCTTTTTTGATTCATCTGGCATTCAGCACTTACCTTTACCAAAGCTGAGCCACATTGCATTTGTGCTGATTTTGCATTCCATGCGTTACTTGCAAATGAAAAAAATGGAGTAAGAAACATGCATAACAAAAATTTAAACTTAAAAGTAATATTACGCACTTTTATTTTCCTCACAAACTCTGCATTGGCAACCATCGTCCTGGAATGACATATCTGAAAATGATGTACAATGTACTCTGTCCACAATATTTTCACTATCGTACCAATAATCACTTTGAATCATTTCAAGTTCAAAACTCTCATTCGGGCTTGATGAATAAACTGGAACTGTTTCACCGTTCTCATCTGTTCTTCCAAATAACTTCTGCCCATTACTCGATGTCAACATGTATGCCGCAGCGGCAACTGGAACTCCTGCATCAGACGATGCAGTAAATTTCCCACTATATCCAGATGGAAACTGGGGCATAACACTACTCATGCTTACACTACCCATTTTCTGCGCATTGGCACATTTCCACAGGATATTACCTTCACAGCCCAGAATAATATTCTTACCCTGCAACTGGATGAACGACCCATCCAGATTTTTCAGCACAACATCTTTCGCCGCCGTGATCTCAATTCGTCCTTCTGTACTGGTTACGGTCACATCTTTTTTGGCTATCGCATCAAGCGCATCATCCTGAGCCTGAATTTCTACTTTTCCCTTAGCCGCAAAGAGTTTCATTCCGGCCTTACGGGCCAGCATACTCACGGCTTCACCTGCTGCTACGGTAAATCGTTTAAGTGCGCTAATGTCTGTATTCTGTTGCGACATGATCCCAACGCTGGCACTACCCGACGCCATACGAATCGCCTGCGGGCTGGTGATGCTTACTCCTTCAGGCGCATTTAGCACCATTCCTGGCTGGGCAAGGTCTTTAAGAGCATCAGTCAACTTCACCTGGCTCTGTATATCAGCAGGAAGTGCTTGTGCCGTTTCAGCAGCATCAGACAAACTTCTGGCAATACTCAGTGCATTCTCAAGCTGGGCTATCGCCTCCTGCATGGAAAGCATCTTGTCCCCGGCAAATGGTTGTTTATCTGCAGTGATAAACACCCCGGCACCACCCCGAATGGAAACATGTCGGTCAGTACGCAGCTCTGCACCTTCGCCGCGAAGCTTCCTTGAAGCGTCTACGTTGTGCCCTAAATTGAGTTGGGTCTTTCCGCCATACTCCGTACTGAGCTTAACGTGCTCTTCCCCCCGCTTATCTTCCATCCGCAGCTTGTTCAGGCCAGCTGTTCGAATCACGTTGCGCGTACTGTTGGCCACAGTGACATGGTCAACGTGGCGGGAGTCGTGAAGGGCATGGGCAATATACGGACGATCCGGATCACCCTCATGGAACGCAATGGCGACTTCAGTACCCTGTATCAGCGGGAAATGGAAGCCGTACTTGTCGCCACCGTAAGGTTTGGCAAAACGCACCGGCATACTTTCCTGGCCCTGACGCTTATCATCACGGTCAGCATCAAACTTCACCCGGTACATACCCGATGCATCCTGCCAGGCGTAGATATCGTTATCTTTGGCGCTGGTCACGCGCGCCATCAGGGTACCGCTGACCACCGGGCGTTTTTTAGAAGCCGGACGCCAGCATCGGTTATCGTAGTACGGCATGGCAGCCCATTCCACCTTCAGCGCGCTCTGGCGACTGGCGGAGTAGCCGGCACTAATGATGACGAGACCGTTTTCGGTTTCACGCGGCAGCGTCGGCGGAATAGCCGTTTCGGTGATAGTCAGCACCTGAGCCGGGCCCAGGGTATGGTCGGTACTGCTGCCAGTTACTGTGGTCTGGGTGGACAGGAAGCGCTCATGCTCCAGACGTGCCCAGAAGTTACCTGTTTCTGCCGACGGTGTAATTTTGTCGCCACGTTCAAGGTGACGCGGGCGATAATGATACACATCGCCGTAGGTGTTCCCCTCCCCGTCGCCGCGTGTCATGTCCGCCGGTACGGACATCAGGACATTCTGAGCTTCGCGGTGGTTGTAGTCACAGGCGGTGACCGAACGCTCCACCACGTTATGCCAGACGTGTACGCCCCACACCGAGTCGGCCGCATTGTCATTCATCCCTGACGGGCTGTTCAGCCGCAGTTTCTTACCAAACGTCCAGGCACTCTGCTTGTCTGCGAAATGTACCACTTCGGTCTGAGTGTCAGGCTGCAGGGTGAAGAAGTAAAAAATACCCACCTCCGCCAGCAGGCGTTCAATGAACGCGAGGTCGTTTTCCTGATACTGGTTAATCTGCTCACGCTTTGGATAGTCGGCTTTGAGGGTAAACTCATATTCCCAGCCTTTCAGACCATGTTCCTGCAGCACCTCTGCAACCACTTCCGGCACCGACTTATTGACGAAAAAGCGATGGGTGCGGAACTGATTCCCCAGCAATGCCAGAAAAGGCTCCAGCACGATGCAGTAGTGCGCTTCATCAGCGGAGCCACCGGTACGCTCGAAACGGGTCACCACCCCGTGAACCACCTTGCGATCCGTCAGGGAAAGCAGGTTGCCCGCACCCATTGTCAGGGTCGCGGGCTTGCTCAGCATCTGCCGGGCATCAATGTTCTTGTCGGGACTGGTGAAGTTGATGGTATAGCAGTAAAGCTCGCTCATCGCTTCTGAGCCACTGAAGTCCTCCACGTCGATATCGGCCGTACAGGAAGGAATATCGAGACGGTAGCGGTTCAGGGCTTTTCCGGTGACGGTGGTCACCATCGTGTTCAGGGTATCCGTCAGGCTCATGGCGTTGACTCCATTGTGTATTCGGTTATTCCGTCAGGGCTGGCGCGGGCCAGCATCGGTCAGAGAAGAAAAAAAACGGACTATTTATTCGGACGGTTGCGCAGCCAGTGAATCAGCGTCAGCAGGAGGTATGCCCCGGCACCGCTCAGCAGGGCTTTTATCAGGATGACCGTCATCGCAAGGTTATCCATCCCCTCCTCACCGTCTCCAGGCACCGGAAGGTGGTTGTTCACAAAATAGGTAAGGTTGCCATCGGGAAGGAAGAACGACCCAAGCAACGCCAGGACCAGTACGAGCAGGATTTTCATTCTGCGCTCTCCGTGCGTTTCTTCATGGACTGTTGTGCCCGACGCTTATCAGCGTCTTCCTTTTCCCTGATCTCTTTCTCGCACTGGCTGAAATCGGGCGTACCGCGTACATCGATACGAGCCCAGGCCATCAGGCCATTCCCGCCAGGCACCGGAAAGGCCCCCCGCTTCAACAACAGGCGGCGCAGATGCTGAAAATCGCTGTAACGTCTCAGGGTGATACAGCCCCAGGAGACGCCAGTGCCATCGCTGTTCAGGGGGTGAAGACGAAAGCCTGTGCGGTTGAGACCATTCACATTCAGACTGTCTTTTTTGGTTTTATCGCTGAACAGGGCAAACCATTCAGAATGATGATTTCGGTAACCATGCCAGGCATCAATCGCCTCTGCCCTGACACGGTTATACAGGCTGCCGGCAGGCCTGTCGGTCACCCAGTATGTACCGGGTGGAATAGCCGCCTTCTCATGGTCGGCGCAGTCAGGGTTATTGATATAGCGATCAATGCCCGACAGCACTTCAAACGTCCCGATGCCGTAACATTTCAGGTACGCCGTTTTGCCATCCGCCGACAGGTTACCGTAATCCATCATGCAAATCTGCATTTCAGCCTCCGTGCGCCTCATTAAACACGATCCCTACACCCTCTTCCTCATCCCAGCCAAGCGTAAGATCCTGCGGCTTCTGCCCCGCCGCCATATGGCTCAGCAGTTGCTGACTCAGTACCGGCAGAATCTGCTGGTTCAGCAGGCTGTCAACATTGCGAGCCCCGGTGTCCGGCAGCAGGCAGGCATCGGTCAGCGCGTCGTACAGGCTTTCGTGGATATCGGTCTTCATACCGTAGTGACGGTTGAGGCGTTTACTGACCTGCGCCAGCTTCATTTCCACGATGGTGCGCATCGCTGCCTGCGCCAGCGGACGGTAAATCACCGTCTGGAAGCGCGCCAGCAGCGCGGGCTGGAAGTGGTCCCGCAGGACAGGACGCAGCAGTTCATGCAGGTCCGGCTCTGTCGCCTCCGGCTGTTCCTCCAGCATCTGCATGATGAGGTCGCTGCCGAGATTGGAGGTCATCAGAATCACCGTGTTGCGGAAGTCAATTTCCCGCCCCTCGCCGTCGCGCATGACGCCCCGGTCAAAGACCTGGTAGAACAGGTTCATCACGTCCCGGTGCGCCTTTTCCACTTCATCCAGCAGCACCACGCTGTACGGGCGTTTACGGACGGCTTCGGTCAGAATGCCGCCCTGACCGTAACCCACGTAGCCCGGAGGTGAGCCCTTGAGCTGCGAGACGGTGTGTGGCTCCTGGTATTCCGAGAGGTTGATGGTGATAAGGGACTTCTCGCCGCCGAACAGTTCATCGGCCAGCGCCAGGGCGGTTTCCGTCTTGCCGGTGCCGCTCGGCCCCACAAGCAGGAACACGCCCTGCGGGCCGTTCTCCGGCGCCAGACCGGTTTTGCTGGCGCGCAGGCGCTGCGCAATGGCATTCAGTGCACTGTCCTGACCGACAACGCGTTTCGCCAGACTGTGCTCAAGGCTCAGCAGTTCCGTCTGCTCGTCCTTCATCAGGGAAGAGAGCGGTACGCCCGTCCAGTCGGCGATAACGGTGGCGACGGTACGCGCGTCCACATCCAGCTCCAGCAGCGGGGTATGCTTTTGTATATCGCTCAGTTGCTGTTGCAGGTCCGCAATCTCCCCCTGACGGGAGATATCAGCCCGGCAGGCCAGCAGTTCTTCCGTGAGTTTCAGCTCCTGGCCGTACTGGTTTTCCCGTTCGTCGAGTTGCAGGATGATGCGGATTTCGTCCTGTTCAATGGCCACCAGACGTTCGCCGTGGGCGGTATTACCCACCGCGATATCCTCCAGCAGCGCCTGTTTCTCCATAGCCAGGGCCGTGAGCTGCGCCTTCATGCGGGTCAGCGGCTCCGGAATAGTGTCCAGGCTCATACGGACACGGGCAGAGGCGGTATCCAGCAAATCCACCGCCTTGTCAGGAAGCTGGCGTCCGGTCAGATAGCGTCTGGACAACGTGACGGCAGCTTTAACCGCCTCATCCGTAATGTGTACGCCATGGTGCTCCGCGTAGCGTGACTTGAGTCCGCGCAGCATCAGGCAGGCGGTGTCGTCGTCCGGCTCATCAACTTTAACCATCTGGAAACGACGCTCCAGCGCGGCGTCGCGCTCAAAGTACTGTTTGTACTCACTCCAGGTGGTGGCGGCGATGGTTCTGAGCTCACCGCGGGCGAGCGCCGGTTTCAGCAGGTTGGCCGCATCGGCGCCGCCCGCCTGGTTGCCCGCGCCGATAATGGTGTGCGCCTCGTCTATAAAGAGCAGAACCGGCTGGGGTGACTGCTGCACCGCGTCGATGATGTTTTTCAGGCGCTGCTCGAATTCCCCCTTCACACCCGCCCCGGCCTGTAACAGGCCGAGGTCAAGGGTGCGTACCGAGACCGGCTTCAGCGCGTCCGGCACATTGCCCTCATGAATGCGCAGCGCCAGTCCCTCCACGAGCGCGGTCTTGCCGACTCCCGGTTCGCCGACCAGAATCGGGTTGTTCTTGCGGCGCCGGGAAAGAATGTCCACCATCTGGCGGATTTCATTGTCGCGGCCATAGACCGGGTCGATTCTGCCCTCACGGGCGCGGGCGGTGACGTCGAGGGTGAACCTGTCCAGCGCATTCTGCAACGCCGGGTTCAGCTCTCCTTTTATATCCGCGTTCACCGGACGGCCGACAAACTCCACCTCATCCCCCTGCGTAAGCTCCGCTTCCTGCTGCACCTCCGGGCGTTCATCCGACTGCGCATCCAGAAGTCCACGCAGGCGCTCAAGCTGGCTCTGCGCCAGCGTCAGCAGCGGCCACAGGCCGTCACAGCGCAGCAGTTTCGGTTTTTCCACCAGAGCCATCAGAAGGTGAATGCTGCGGATATGCTCTTCCCCCGCCAGCGAGGCGTGCAGCCAGGCGTCCTGCATAAGGGACTGCACGCCCTCCGAAAGCTGCGGACGGCTGCGCACCGACCGTGGCAGGCTGTCCAGAAAACCCAGCATATCCTGCCATATCGTATCCATATCCCATTCGTAGCGCCGCGCCAGCACCGTCAGGTCGCCCTCACCCTGCTCCAGCAGTTTCAGCAGCCAGTGCTCAGGCAGGATTTCCGCATGAGCGCGGGTCTGGCACAGGGAAGCGGCCCCTTCCATCGCGCGGGCACAGTAAGGGTTAAGACGGCGTAACAGAATGGCTGGATTTTCCATGAGACTCTCTCTTTATCAGTTCCGGACACGCTACCGCCCGTCGCTGTTCCCTGTTATTCAGGAACCCAAAGCGCATCAGGTCGGGCAGGCAGATTGTGTTTTTCTTTGCTGACCACCCGTCAGTGCAGGCGCTCAGCAAAAAAAGCAGACGGCTGACCGTCTGCTCAGGGCTCTTACGCAGTGGCGCGTTCGTTCCAGGAATCGGAATGAATGATGTTGCCGTCCTTGTAGGTCCAGGTGATTTTTTCGTAGCGCAGTTCAATCTGCTCGAGGTGGTTGTGCTTCTCGAAAGCAGGATCCTTGATGTCATGCATCTTCGGATTCACTTTCACCAGCTTCACGTTCTCAAGCTTCGTGTTGAAGTACTCCACTTCCTGGCCTGCGTCATTGATTCTGTACCATTTGAACTCAGCCGATTTCAGGGTCTGGCCGGTCGTCACCGCCTTGTACAGGTACGGGCTGGAGGAGTCGATTTCCTTGGTGAACAGGAACGGGGTGTGGATACGGGTGCCGGTCAGCTTGCCGGTATTGTTATCGGTCGGGATGTACAGGTTGTGCTCCTGGGCCACCACTTCGATACTGCCTTCACGGTCTTTCACGTCCACGGACCCTTTGATGTCCGCGCCGCCGTCGTCCTTCAGCCACAGATAGACTGGAATTGCCATGTTAATTACTCCGTTACATTGTTATCAGCGCCATCATCCTGCGATGACGCATGGGTCTTGCCCGGCGCCTGACAGGCATTCGCCTGCGGTACCAGACTGATTTCGACACGGCGGTTGAGCGCACGCCCTTCCGGGGTGTCGTTGGTGGCGACAGGACGGCTTTCGCCATAGCCCTGCACCGCAAAACAGCTTTCCGGCACGTCGCCGGTATCCCGCATCCAGTCGCGCACCGACTCCGCGCGCTTAAGCGACAGCACCTGGTTGGACTGGTCATCCCCGGTGCTGTCGGTATGGCCCGCCACCACAATCAGCCAGCCGGGCTTCGCTTTAATGCCGACCAGTGAATTCACCAGCATTCGGGTGGAGCCCGCTTTGAGCTCAAATTTGCCGGAATCGAACAGCGACATGCTGTCGAGGCGGACAGTCTGCGGCCCCTGTACAATTTTCTTAATCACCGGACGAGGTGGCGGCGGTGGCGTCCAGCTATTAATGGCGGCTTCTACCGGCGGGATCAGACGCATGCCCTGATACAGGCCGAGCCCATAACGCAGTGGCTCGCCACGCCGCAGCCAGTCGTCCAGCAGGCGGCTGTCTGCCCGCAAACGCTGCTGCGCCTGCTGCTTCGGCTCAGGTGGCGTGCCGCTGAGACGGTGGTATACGGCAAGGTGGTCGCCCACGCTGCGCACCAGCCGCTGGTTGTTGATAAAGGAAGCCAGCATCGCCAGCGCAAGGAAGACAAAGCTGATCCCCCCGGCCAGCCGCATATTCTGCATCCGGCGGCTGATGCCGTGACGACGTGGCAGGTACGGCAGCAATACCTCCGGCAGCGGCAGTAAATCCGCTGCAAAGACAGGTTTCGGGCAAAGCGTGGTGATACCGGCTATCTGCTGCTGCCAGAGGTTATCCTCTGTTGCGGCGATCGGTGTCAGACAGATACCTGCCGCGCAGAGATTCAGCTGCGGAAGCTCACCCTGTCTGGCGCTGAGTGGCCGGGTGAGGTGGTGCGCCATCAGCGCCAGTATGCTGTCCAGCCACAGCGTGTCATAAAGGCGTGAGGCGCGGCTGCCGCTCTCCCACTGCCAGTCCGTCACCGGCAGGGCGACATGTCCGTTCTGCCGCACCCGCACGCCCGGTAACTCCGGTGTGACGGTAAACCACTGCGCCTCTTCTTTAGAGTGAAGGTCAGGTGGCGACACCCAGGCCACGCTCCATACCGGCGGAACACCGTTCAGCCAGTTCCGGCACTGCGTAATACTGCGTCGCCAGCCACGGAGCGTCTGCGCCAGTGCCTCTTCCGACGTCTGCTGTTCCGGTATCAGCGCCAGCAATACCGAGACCTGCGACACCAGCGCCGGACGGACGGCCGCCAGATGCTGCGCCAGCAGCGGCAGCTGTTCTGCGTTTTGCGCGTGTATGTACCAGCCCTGACGGGTTTCACGATAAACGGTATCGGGAGGGAACAGGCTGGTCGTATCGCCGCAGACCAGCACCACCGCACCCTGAAAATCTTCCGGGGGCAGGACATGCTCCGTTACCGGTATGACGAACTGGCGACGCCGCCACCGATGCCATAGCGCCGCGCCGCAGACCAGCAGAATACAGACGCTGAGCACAGAACGGCTGACGGTGGAAAGCGGCCAGAAACCCACGACCAGCCACAGGGCAAGGACAGCAGCAAACAGTGTGAGTAGCGTTCGGGTGAGTTGACGCATCCGTTATCCCTGCCCCGCAATCTGCGCCACCATCTGCGACAGCACAGAGGAGAAGGTGAACCACAGCGCCGCCAGCACCACCACGCCCGCCGTCCAGCCCAGCCAGTACATCCGGCGTCCGCTGCGCAGGCGGGATGCCCTGACCACCACAGGCGTTTCCTGGGTCAGCGCAAACGGCGGTACGCGCTCACTGAGCGCGCGCACCACATCCTCACGCCGCTCATCATCCTGCGTGCGGTACTGGCCGGTGAAGCCCAGTTGCAGAGTGCGGTACAGGCAGGTCAGCACTGCCACATCCGGCGCAGGTTCGCGCAGGGCCGTACGGATACGCTCCCATAGCTCTTCCCCTGCATTCAGGGTACGGAAAAACCGCGCCTGAAGTGGGTCCTTGCGCCACTGGCGGTAACCGTCATCCTGTTTATCCCGGTTCAGCACGCTCTCATCCATCAGGGCGCAGTACGCATACAGCATATGGTCGCAGGATGTGGTGCTGAACCCGGCTTCGGTCAGTGATTCACGCGCGGTGTTCACCCACCGGCAGGCCCGTCGGTACAGCGCTTCGCCGTCCTTTACCTCCTGGCCGCTGCGCAACTGGCTGACCATCAGCCAGCCCGGATAAAACGTTTTGTTTATCAGGTCAATGTCGGCATCGTTCATGAGCGCAGCACCGCAAACAGTTCAAGTTTCACCTCACCGAGGGAGCCCGGCGTATAGAAGGTACAGTTCCCGGCTTCCAGCATGGCTCGAGCAGCATCGGTGGACAGATCCAGCGCGAAATACTGATTTTCCAGGCGCAGCGGGATGGCCGCCGGAACGTGACTCAGCGGTTTAATCACCATCCCGCTCAGGGCGATATTCACCACCTCAGAGACATCATCGTGGCTGCCCGCCTTGCACAGTTGCGGGAAGCGCGTCTGGAGTTCGTGGTTTGGCATGGCGGAGCGCACGGAGAGATAGAAATCGGCCCCTTCACGCAACCGCGCGTCGTGCAGCTTCCCGCGCCAGATTTCCCGGTCTTCGCCCTGTTTCAGTTCAATAGCAATCACGCGCGACGGCAGGCTGGCTTCAAGAAGACTATCAAGCAGGGTAAACAGCGGCGGGAACACCGTTTCCGGCGCGTCATGCCGATAGGGGGGAATGGCGTCCACATCATGTTCAAGCGAAAAGGTCAGCAGGCTGCCGGCAAGGCGGGCCAGCTCGCGGTACAGCAGTTCCGGATGGCGAGACGGCGCCTGGTGCAGCTCCGTCAGTACCGGCTCAACGCTGTTGAGGGCGTTCAGCAACCAGAACAGCGATACATCGGCCACCGCGAAATCCGCCATCCGTTCGTTGCTTTCACGGCGCATTGCCATCAGGCGCTTACGCCGGGCCGCAAGGCGGTGCAGCAAATCACTCAGTTCGCTGAGCAGTAACGGGCTGGCAGACAAAGAGAGCAGCGGCGGAATAAAGCTCCGCTCCAGTACCCACTGCCCTTGCGCGTTTCGCAACAGTCTTGCCACCGGGCAGGTAAGCCAGGCGCTGTTTTCCTGAGTCGAAAGCCGCAGCGTCAGGGCATGACGAAGTACCGTCAGTTCACTGCGCTCATGCCCGGCCAGTTCCTGCACCGTCACCCGTTCAGATTGCCAGCGGCGTGGACGGGCACTGTCCTGCCCGTCATCCAGATTACCGCCATTGGCGCTGAGGAGTGGCAGACACAGCAGCACTTCAACTGCATCACTCCCCACCGCTGATAAATCACATACCGGCGGCAGGTTATCCGCCAGATCTGTGTCCACCAGCGTACCATCCGCAAAGCGCACGCAAAGCCGGGTGGCATTCAGCCGTGAAAGGGCCAGCGCGCCTTCGTCGAACTCCGCGCACAGCACACCCCACGGGTGCGCCAGCGCCATCCGGGCCACGGTATCGGCCATATGTGCATCCCAGCGGGCCTGCTGCTGGAACTGCTGCGGGGCCAGGAAGGCCCCGTCTTCCCATAACGGACGATAAATTTTCATCCCTGCTACCGCCTTACGCTTTCGCTTTAGGCATCTGGCTCACCAGAGACAGGTTCACATCCATGCCTTCCACCTGGAAGTGCGGCACCGCAAACAGCTTCACGCGGAAGAAACCCGGGTTGTCTTCGATATCTTCCACCACCACCTTCGCGTCACGCAGCGGATGAGAAGCCTGCAACTCATCGCCCGGATCGGTCATTTCCGTCACCAGACTACGCACCCAGGTATTCAGCTCCAGCTCCAGCAGACGGCGGTCCTTGGTGGTGCCGATGTTTTCGCGCTGGATGAGCTTCAGGTAGTGCGCAATACGCGACAGCAGGAAGATGTACGGCAGACGGGCGTTGATGCGGCTGTTGGCCGTGGCATCTGCGGTGTCGTACAGCGCCGGTTTCTGCGCGGAGTTCGCCGAGAAGAAGCAGGCATAGTCGCGGTTTTTGTAATACGAGAGCGGAATAAAGCCGAGGTTGGCAAACTCAAACTCCCGGGTCTCCGGGATCATCACCTCAGACGGGATTTTCACCTGGTTGCCGGTGCCCAGAACGTACAGATGAATAGGCAGGTCTTTCACCGCCCCGCCCGCCTGCGGGCCACGGATCTGCACGCACCAGCCGTTATTGATGAAGCTCTTCACCATGTTTGACGCGAAGGAGAACGACGCGCTGGTCCACAGGTATTTCTCGTGATCCGGGCCTTTCACCTGCTCAACGTAGTTAAAGCTGCGTACAGGTACGGTGTCCGGGCCATACGGCAGACGCCCCAGCACGCGCGGCATCACGAGGCCGATGTAGCGGGCGTCGTCGGTGTCGCGGAAGGATTTCCACTTGATGTATTCCGCGCGGTCGAAGTAGTTGCCGATATCCTTAATTGCAGCCACCTCTTCCATGGAGTCTTTCAGGAAGAATTTCGGACCGACAGAGCCAATAAACGGCATATGTGCGGCAGCTGACACTTTAGAGATGTTGCGCAGCAGCGCCACATCCTGCGGGCTGGCGTCAAATTCATAGGATGAAATCACGGAACCAATCGGCTCGCCGCCCGGGGTGTCGTATTCGGCGGTATAGGTGTGCCAGTAGAGGCCGCTCTGGATAAGTTCCGGCGCGTCTTCAAAGTCCTGACGCAGATCTTCTTTCGACACATCCAGAATTTCGGTTTTCACATTCTGGCGGTAATCGGTGCTGTCCACCAGCTGCTTCAGGCCGCGCCACAGGGATTCCACCTTCTGGAACTCCTGGTGATGCATTACGGCATCCAGCTGACGGCTGATCTGGAAATCCAGCTCAGCGATATGGTGGTCAATCAGCGTTTTATCGAGCTTCTCCACCGGCTGACCGGATTTGCGGATGCAGTCCATAAACACCTGCATCGCCGCCGTCAGGCGTTCACCCGCCGGAGCGTCAGAAAGCGCGGCGTCATCCAGAAACGCATTGATATCCCCCAGGCTGGAGGCCGGGGTCAGGTTGATTTTTTCAAACAGGGAGGCGTAAACGCCCTCTTTTTCCAGTACGGTGGTCTGCCCCTGCGCGGAGGCGGTTTCAGTATTCACAGACATCAGCATATTCCCGGTTAATCCATTAAATTACACATGCCGCTTATTTCGGGGCCAGTGCACTCATTTCGTCGCGTAATTCCTGAGACAGCGCCGGGTCTTTAAGAATTTTCTCGAGTTCTTTTCTGAAAGTGGCGTTATCAAGGAGATTGGATTTGAGGTCGCGTAATAAATTACGCATGGCCAGCATGGCGCGGAGCTGGGGGATCTGGCGGGCAACCTGTTCAGGTTCGAAATCCTTAATATCGGAGAAATTCAGTTTTATGCTTTCTTCCGAACCATCCCCGGCCATTGTGTTAGGAACCGTCAGATTCACTTCCGGGTTAAATTCCGAAAGTACGCTGTTGAAGTTATTTTTATTGACGTTAATTTTCTCCCTTTCCGATAATGGGCGATTCTCTTTTCCATTACTGAAATCACCGACGGTGAGGAGTTTAAGCGGCAGTTCGATTTTCTTCTGCGCGCCACCTGTATGCAGAGCCAGCTTTAAGTTTATGCGTGCCTTGGGCACCTCATTCTGGAATGAATCGGCCATAGCAGTCCCTTTATTTAAAAGAAATAAATGTTAAGTGAGTGACGTTTCTTTACAAAACCATATTAGAGCAAAAGCCCATTTAAAATCAACTTATCAGATCAAAGATCTACCATTGGACTTTTCTTAAGAATATTCCACTAAATTATTGTACTCATAAATGCCATAGATACATGACATACAGTAAAAATTAACCATTTATTCACATTAATCTGGCAGGAATGACTGCTTTGTTTGGAAATATTGAACTTATTGTTCCATGAGGTTGAATAATTGATTTACATCAATGCATTTATTAACACGCCCCGTAACAGCGCAGAGAAATAAGGTTTTAATTCAATAAATGGCCTGAATATGAAAAAATCCTGTATCGGACAAATTTAATCTTAAAAACAGTAATGACTATACTGCTACAGGAATGGCGAATAAATGACTACGCGTTTTTCGATAAACGGGAGAAAGAATCTCTCTGAAGATATTCATCATGACAATGAGTGATGGGCTGATATGAAGGGGATATACGGTATTAACCAGGCTGTAAAATCATGCCCCCTGAAAGCGGGCGCTTATGCGGTTAATGGATGTTTACCATAATCACGTAGCGCCCTGACCTCTTTTTAATGCTTTTCAATATACATTGTACGGCTGTACGCAACATCCTCTGGGTTATTTATCGGATAACCTTTAACCCATGGCTTGATGAGACGTCCATTGGTGTACTGATAAATAGGGGCAATCGGTGCTTTCTCGGTGAGGATCTTCTCGGCCATGTTGTAGTCGGCATTACGCGCTTTTTCAGTCGTTTCGAGCGTCGCCTGATGAATAATCTTATCGTAAGCAGGATCGTTGAATCGTGAGATATTCCCGCTATGGGATGAGGTCAGCAGCGACAGGAATGTCGACGGCTCGTTGTAGTCCCCTACCCACGATGCACGGATGACGTCAAAATTCCCGGTATTGCGGCTGTCGATGTAGGTTTTCCACTCCTGATTCTGCAACTTAACGTCAACACCCAGATTTTTCTTCCACATGGATGCAACGGCAATCGCGATTTTCTGGTGGTTTTCAGACGTGTTATACAGCAGCGTTAATTTTAGCGGACGCTGAGGGCCATAGCCTGCCGCCTGCAACAACGTTTTCGCCTGCGCATTCAGCTCTTGCTGCGACATCTGCTCAAATGGCGAGGTTTCCGGCGTAAAGCCCGCAGTGACATCGGGAGTAAAATGCCAGGCCGGTTTCTCACCGGTCCCCAGGACTTTTTCCGCCATAATACGTCTGTCTATAGTCATGCTGAGCGCGAGACGTACGCGGGCATCCGCGGTTGGGCCTTTTTGCGTGTTAAACGCGTAGTAATAGGTCCCAAGCTGTGGCGGTGTATATACTTGTCCCGGAATATCTTTAAGCAGCTTCTGGTACATGTTTTTCGGAAACGATTCTGTAATATCGATATCGCCCGCCAGATAGCGTTTGGTCGCCGAGGACTCCTGGTTGATCGGCACAAAGGTGACTTTTTTAAGCACCGTCCTGGCGTTATCCCAGTAATGTGAATTCGGCTCAACCACCAGTTTTTCATTCACCACGCGATCTTTCAGCACATACGCACCGTTGCCAATGAGCGCGCCAGGCCGCGTCCATTCCTTACCGCTTTCCACATTGGCCTTTTGAACAGGATAAAACGCGAAGTTAGCCGTCAGATTGCTGAACCAGGGCAGCGGTTTGTCCAGCTGCACGCGCAGCGTTTTAGCATCCACCGCCGTCACGCCGAGCGTATCCGGAGCAGCTTTGCCGTCGATAATGGCCTGGGCATTGTTAATGCCCGCCAGCGCCGCGAACCAGGCGAAAGGTGACGTTGTTTTAGGATCAACCAGACGACGCCAGCTATAGACAAAATCGTGTGCCGTCACCGGGGTACCGTCAGACCACTTAGCGTTATCCCGCAACGTGAACGTCCAGACGCGGTTGTCATTGCTCTGCCAGCGCGTCGCCACGCCGGGAACTAACTCCCCTTTTTCGTTCTGATTCACCAGCCCTTCATAGAGGTCGCGGATCACCTGTATCTCGGGCAACCCCACCGCTTTTGCCGGATCGAGCGAAGCGGGCTCATCTTTGATATGTCGAACCAGCTCCTGCTTTTGCGCCAGAACCGTTCCTTCGGGAACCTCCGCGGCATATGAAAGTGAAGAAAGCCCGCACAGCCACAGCGCAGTACAAAGAAGCGAAACAGGATGCTTCATACGATCCCCTTAATGATGTCAGGTAACAGGCAGATGCGTAATTATTTGTTTCGAAACGGAGAAATGCAAATGCTTCCTCCGGAAAGTTGATGTCAGGCAATTTTCCATACACACGGAAACTATTTGATTAAGCGCGGCTTTTGCACAACACTGCCAGAAGTGACTTTATCATCAGGGTTTACTATGGCAACTACCCGACCAAGAACGGAACGCGGCGCCTTCCCGCCCGGAACTGAACATTATGGACGCTCATTTTTAGGTGCGCCGCTAATCTGGTTTCCGGCCCCCAAGGCCGATCGCAATAGCGGCTTAATCATTGCAGGCACGCATGGTGATGAAAACTCGTCTGTCGTGACGCTCTCGTGCGCGCTACGTACGCTGGCCCCCGATTTACGACGTCATCATGTGATTTTGTCCGTCAACCCGGACGGTTGTCAGCTTGGATTACGGGCGAATGCACGCGGCGTTGACCTGAACAGGAACTTCCCGGCGGCAAACTGGCGCGCCGGTGAAACGGTGTATCGCTGGAACAGTTCGGCGCAGGAGCGAGATGTGGTCCTGCTCACGGGAGACAAACCCGGTTCCGAACCGGAGACTCAGGCGCTGTGCCAGCTTATTCATAAGATCCACCCGGCCTGGGTTGTCTCTTTCCACGATCCCCTCGCCTGTATTGAAGATCCTCGTCATACGGCGCTCGGGCAGTGGCTGGCGGATGCGTTTGCTCTACCTCTGGTGAGCAGCGTTGGCTATGAAACACCCGGGTCGTTTGGCAGCTGGTGCGCGGACCTCAGCCTTCACTGTATAACCGCAGAGTTTCCGCCCATCTCCTCGGATGAAGCGAGCGAGAAATACCTGCGGGCGATGACAGATCTCCTGCGCTGGCAGCCTCAAAGATGAAGTACGCCGGAGGTAAAATTCAGCGCGGGTGAGACGTCAACCGCCAGCCAGGTTGGGCCGTCCAGATCGGCAAAGCGCACGCTGTTCACCAGCGGGAGTGCAGCGCCGATCGCTCTGGACGTACACAACATACAGCCCAGCATCAGAGCAAAGCCTTGCGCCTGCGCAGCTTGTGCCAGAGCAAGGGCCTCGGTCAACCCACCTGTTTTATCCAGCTTAATGTTCACCATTTCGTAACGTCCCTTGAGGGCTGACAGGCTCTCACGGGTATGACAGCTTTCGTCTGCACAGACGGGAAGCGGATGAATAAAATTCGCCAGCGCGGCATCGTCTTCTGCCGGGAGGGGTTGCTCCAGCATGGCAACGCCCAGATCGGCAAGCAGCTGACAACGGGCTGCCAGCCCTTCGCTGTGCCATGATTCGTTCGCATCGACGATAAGAGTGGCATCAGGCACCGCCGCACGAATGGCGACCATGCGTTCGCTAATCAGGCGATCGTCGAGCTTCACCTTTAATAAGGTTGCACCGGTGGCATACAACGCCTGAGCGCTGGCGGCCATTTGCTCTGGTTCACCGATGACCACCGTTTGCGCGGTGACGATCGATTGCGGCAGCGTAACGTCCAGCAGCGCAGGCAGCGGTTTTTGTTGTTTCGCCGCTTCCAGACTCCAGAGTGCGCAGTCAATCGCGTTGCGTGCCGCGCCGGCCGGCAACCGAAGCTGAAGAGACTCGCGCGTCAGGCCCGCCTGCAACTCGGGCACCACCGTCATAATTTGCGCCATGACTGACGCCAGGCTTTCTCCGTAGCGAGGATAAGGGGTACATTCTCCGACGCCTTTTACGCCGTCCTCTTCACATTCAACCACGACCACGCAGGCCTCATTACGGCTGCCGCGCGAGATCACAAACGGGGTGTGCAATGGCCAGGCTTCTTCATAGACCTTAACGCTTCTCATCACTGACTCCTTGCAGGCCGGAAAGGCAGAAAATTGGTTTGCCGTGCTAACTGCGGATGACATACACTAGCCACGACGTTAACTATTTGTAAACAGGAAGATATCTATGTCACAACTCGTTCATTTCCAGGGCAACCCGGTTGCTGTTGCAGGTTCCATCCCACAGTCTGGCAGCAAAGCACAGCCTTTTACTCTGGTGGCTAAAGATCTGTCTGACGTCACGCTGAGCCAGTTTGCTGGCAAGCGTAAAGTCCTGAACATTTTCCCAAGCATCGATACTGGCGTTTGCGCTGCATCAGTGCGTAAATTCAACCAGCTGGCGACCGAAATGGATAACACCGTGGTGCTGTGCATTTCTGCTGACCTGCCGTTTGCCCAGTCCCGCTTCTGCGGCGCTGAAGGCCTGAGCAACGTTATCACCCTTTCCACTCTGCGCAGCCCGGATTTCCTGGAAAAATACGGTGTTGCCATTTCCGAAGGCGCGCTGAAAGGTCTGGCTGCTCGTGCGGTGCTGGTGATCGATGAAAACGACAACGTTGTTTTCAGTGAGCTGGTCAACGAAATCACTACCGAACCGGATTACACCGCTGCACTTGAGGCGCTTAAAGCCTAAACGTAAAAAAGCCTCTGCAAAGAGGCTTTTTTATTTATTCGTCACCCTTCTTCTGATTTAACCCATACTCGCGCAGCTTATTCGCAATTGCGGTATGAGACACTCCAAGACGTTTAGCCAGCTTGCGCGTGCTCGGATAGCTGCGATAAAGCTGCGTTAACACTGAACGCTCGAAACGGCTGGTGATGTCATCCAGCGAGCCTTCCATTGCCTCTTCGCCTACCGAGACCGTCCCGGCATCGTAATCCGGCAACAGAATATCCTGAGGACGCAGTTCATACCCTTCAAGCTGAGTTAATGCGCGATAGACCGCATTTTTAAGCTGACGAATATTGCCCGGCCAGCCGTAACGCGTCAGTACGGTGCCCAGGTCGGCAGAGAGCTTCGGACGCGGCACGCCCTGCTCATCGGCAAAACGGGCCACGAACAGTTCTGTCAACGGCATGATGTCCTGCGGGCAATCGCGCAGCGGCGGAATATTGAGCGTCAGAACGTTGAGACGATAGTAGAGATCTTCGCGGAATACTCCTTTCTGCACCAGCTCCACCAGGTTTTTCTGGGTGGCGCAGATGACGCGCACGTCCACGTGAACTTCATGATCTTCCCCCACGCGGCGGAACGTGCCGTCATTGAGAAAACGCAGCAGTTTCGCCTGCATGCGTGGCGACATTTCGCCAATCTCGTCCAGCAACACCGAGCCGCCATTCGCCTGTTCAAAGAAGCCTTTTTTGCCTTCCGGCGCATGCCCGAACAGCTCACTTTCAACGGCATCTTCAGGAATAGAGGCGCAGTTCAGCGCCAGATACGGTTTTGCCGCACGCGGGCTGGCCATGTGCACAGCATGCGCCAGCAGATCTTTCCCCGTACCGGTATCCCCGGTAATCAGCAGCGGCGCCGTAAGATTTGCCAGCTTGCGCGCCTGGTCGATCACATGACGCATTTTCGGGCTCACCGCAATAATCTGGCTGAATGCGCCGACGTCCTGGCTGGAAATATTCTGTAACTGGCGTCCCATGCGCACCGTGGAGCGCAGCATGATCACCGCGCCGGTGAGCACCCGCGCGGCATTTTCCCCTTTCAGGTAGACCGGCGTGATCTCCATCAGGAAATTCTGTCCGTTGATGACGACGTGCTCGCTATGGGTATTTTGCGGGTTGCTGTCCAGCCAGCGCTGGAAATTAAACCCGGTGATCAGTTGCGTGGCGTGGTGCCCGATAAGTTTTTCCTGCGTCTGCGCAAACAGCTGGCAGCTGGCCTGGTTAACGCGCTCGACTTTATTTTTCAGATCGAGAGAGAGAAACGGCTCCGGCATTGCTTCCAGCAGCGCGCTCAGTGCAAGGTGTTCCCGCTCGGACGGCATCCAGGGGATGGTGCGTACGTCCGTAACGCCAGCAATACGGCGGATTTCCGCCATCAGGCTACTGAAGGTATTAAATTCAATTTCGGCAAAATTGAGGTAAATTCGCCCGACAGGGTCGATCTCTATGCCACGTAAATCAATGCTACGTAAAACAAGAAGATCGAGTAACTCGCGGGTCAGACCGAGACGGTCCTCACAAAAGACTTCCAGACGCATGGGAAATTCACCGTTTAAGCCAATAACAGTAAAATGATATGTCAGATCACGGTGTTCGGGAAGGTGGCTGTCAACAAATATTGACAGCCCGCACGATTAGTAAACAAAACCTCACTGAGCAGGTTTTTTATTGAGCGTCTCTTTAAGCTGGCCAATTAATTCGCGACGGAAATCTCCCAGCCGCGGCTTATCGCCATCGATCCAGGGGAGTGGACGACACACCTCCATCGCTTTGATGCCCAGGCGTGCCGTCAGCAGACCGGCACCAATCCCCTGCGCCGCCCGGGCAGAGAGACGCGCCGCAAGATCCTGCGACATCCAGTCCATCCCGACCTCCCGCACCAGTTCGCTTGCCCCGGCGAAGGCGATATTCAGCAATACCAGTTTGAACAGGCGCAGTCGGCTGTAATAGCCAAGCTCAATGCCATAAAGTCTGGCGATGCGGTTGATCAGGCGCAGGTTGCGCCAGGCAATAAAGGCCATGTCCACCATTGCCAGCGGACTGACGGCGATCATCAGGGTGGATTCCGCCGCCGAGCGGCTGATCTCACGACGAGCCTGCGCATCCAGTACCGGCTGAACAATGTGCGCATAGAGCGTGACCACTTCCTGGTCATTCTGGGTTTCGTGGATCGCCGCATACCAGCGCTGAAGCGCCGGGTGAGAGTGATCTATCCCGGCCTGAGCCGCAAGCTTTTCACAAAAAGCACGCCCTTTTCCTGTGCCGTGACTGTGCAGCAGATCCCGCGCTTCATCGCGTTCGTGCGCACGCTGACGCAAACGCCAGAGGCGACGCCACTCGGTGACGACTGAGCCAACGCCCGCACCAACAATCAACGCCCCGGCGGCGCATCCCCCCAGCGCCACCCAGTCCTGCGTTTGCCAGGCATTGACGCCCCACTGCACGCCCTGGCCGATTACGCTTACACCAAAAAGGGCTAACCCGGCGGTCACCATCTTGCGCCACAGGCTGCGTTTCGGGCGCAGTGCCGCATCAACCGCCGCTTCCGCCTGCCCCTCTTCAGCCATCGGCTCGTCTGCCAGCACGGGAGCAAAGTTGTCGGCCTGCGGGCCGCTGAAGGTTTGCGCCGTTTTAAACGCCTCATGCGGGGACTGCTCAAGCTGGCCGGTAAAATCAATGCGTGGTTTTAACGGTTCCGTCATCGCAATTTATCTCCAATTAAAAACTCCAGCGCGGCATCCAGACGGATATGCGGCAATGGCTGGTCAACGTTCATGCTCTGCGGACGGAAGGCTTCGAACTGAAAACCCTGGCTTTGCCAGAAAGCCTGGCCCGGCAGACGCGCCGGAACTTCCCCCGGATAGACCGTGAGCGGTTCGCCGTCGCTGAGACGGTTGCCCCGCAGGGCCGGAATTTTCTCGCCATTCAGGTCAATCAACCCACTCTGCGTTGCCTGTACGGACGCCAGCCCCAGACAGTCCATGCTGATCCCTTCGAAGGCCGCATTCTGCCAGGCATCCTGCACCAGCTGTTGCAGCAGGGATACCATGTTGGCGTGCTGATCGACCGTCACATGGTCAGCTTTTGTGGCGGCAAACAGCAGCTTGTCGATGACCGGCGAGAACAAACGGCGAAACAGCGTACGCTGGCCATAATGAAAGCTTTGCATCAGCTGCGTCAGCGCCAGCCGCATATCATTGAACGCCTGCGGCCCGCTGTTGAGCGGTTGCAGGCAGTCCACCAGCACGATCTGGCGGTCAAAGCGTAAAAAGTGATTTTTATAAAAGCCCTTAACCACCTTCTCACAGTAATAATTGTATCGCTCGCGGAGCATACCGGCGTTGGTGGTCTTGTCCGCCTGCGCCAGTTTCGATTCACCGATGCTGTCGACGTCCGGCCACGGGAAAAACTGTAGCGCGGGAGCACCGGCTAAATCTCCCGGCAGAACAAAACGGCCCGGCTGAATAAAATGCAACCCCTCCTGCTTGCACTGATGCAGGTAATCCGTCCAGGCTTCAGCTATGACGGCCAGACGGTTTTCATCCGCCGGTGCCAGCGGATCCAGCCCTTCGCAAAGCTGGCGCCATTTGGTCGACCACTCTGCCCGCTGCCCCTGCAACAGACCGGTCATCTGTCGGGACCAGCTCAGGTAATCCTGCGCCAGCATCGGTAAATCGAGCAGCCATTCTCCCGGATAATCCACAATTTCGAGATAGAGCGTGGACGTTTCTTTGAAGTGACGCATCAGGGATTCATTCGAGCGGAAACGAAGCGCAAGCCGGATTTCGCTCACGCCACGCGTCGGGGTGGGCCAGGCGGGAGGCTCCCCGTATAACTGCGCCAGACCTTCATCATAGGTGAAACGGGGGATGCCAAAATCACGTTGCGGTACGCGTTTTACCCCCAGCAACCGCTCCTCGCGAACCGCGCTAAGCAGTGGCAGGCGCGCCCCTGCATGCAGGTTCAACAGCTGATTGACCATCGCCGTAATGAATGCTGTCTTACCGCTGCGGCTCAGCCCCGTCACGGCAAGACGCAGATGGCGATCAACGCCACGGTTCACCAGAGAATTGAATTCGTTTTTAAGTCGCTTCATCGCCGTCCTTCATTGCCTGGAACCCTGAAAAAAGTCACTTCAGAATACAGTAAATTGGGGCAGAGCGTTGATTATCAATTCTTAATTATTGCTATTGCCGTTTTCTCTCCAGTAAGATGGGCGCAATTGCTGTCCGTCTGGAGTGAGTAAGGTGTATGTCACCCACCATCTATGATATTGCCCGCGTTGCTGGCGTTTCGAAATCAACCGTGTCGCGCGTTCTGAATAAACAAACGAATATTTCTCCTGAAGCGCGCGAAAAGGTGTTGAAGGCGATAGAAGAATTAAATTATCAACCGAATAAACTTGCCCGCGCACTCACCTCTTCTGGCTTCGACGCCATTATGGTTATTTCGACCCGTTCAACCAAAACCACCGCAGGAAATCCGTTTTTCTCTGATGTATTGCATGCCATAACGGCAAAAGCAGAAGAAGAAGGTTTTGATGTTATTTTACAAACGTCCAAAAGCAGCGAAGATGATCTGCAAAAATGCGTGGGTAAAATTAAGCAGAAGATGATCAAAGGGATCATCATGCTAAGCTCGCCAGCGAACGAGTCTTTTTTCGCGACGCTGGACGAATACGGTGTGCCCGTGGTCGTTATCGGTAAAGTAGAAGGTAATTACCAGAATATCTATTCTGTCGACACGGATAATTTCCGCGACAGCGCCATATTAACCGACTCATTTATCAAACATGGTCGCACTAAAATTGCCTGCCTGCATGCCCCGCTCGATTATCACGTTTCTATCGATCGCCTGGCGGGCTATAAATCGAGCCTTGAGAAGCAGGGTATAGCGATTAACCCGGACTGGGTTATTGATGGCGGGTATACCCATGAAAGCGCGCTTCAGGCGGCCTGTCAGCTACTCTCTTCAGACAACCCGCCCGATGCGGTTTTTGCGACGGACAGCATGAAACTGCTGAGTCTTTATCGTGCCGCGGATGAGTTAAATCTGACGATCCCGGAACAGGTCGCAATGGCAGGATACAGCGACCCGATGCTATCTCTCATTTTAACCCCTGCACCAGGCGGTTTTGATATCCCCACGAGAAAGCTGGGCGAAGAGAGCTGCGATTTGTTGTTCAGGTGCATTGCGGGTAAACCTGCCCCGCATAAGGTATTGGTTGAAACGCATTTTTCAGATGCGGCTTCATTACGCTAAAAACCAGGGGCAAACGCCCCTGGTAACGTCCTGTCAGAACGCGTAATTCACGCCGATCCCCGCATAGTGGAAGCGATCGTTTTCGCCTTCGTCATGGTTTTCCCATTCGTAGGCATATTCCAGCGTCATGGAAAGGCCATTCGCAAAGTCGTAAGCGTAGAGCAGCCCCAGACGATTGAAATCATGCCCTTCACGTGTCGGATCGTCCTGCCAGTCCCAGTTTGTCCAGCGGTCAAGCCCAAGACGGGTATACGGCGTCAGGGTTGTCTGTCCTAATGAAACAGGCAGATACGCACGGATTTCCTGAGTGGAGAATTCACCGTTATTACGTGAACTGTCCATATTGAAACCCCGCTCTAAATAGTAATTAACTTTTGCAGAGACGGTTTCGTTAATTGTCCAGGTAAAACCGGTTTCCGTTTCAACACGGCTGTCAGAATAACCGGTTTTTGCCAGGTCATTCGCAAACTGGTACATAGCAAACCATCCGCCAAAACGCCAGTCATCGGTTAATTTTACATCCCAGTCAGGTTGAATTTTATAGCGCTGCATATTCGCGCTGCCCGCTTTCGCGCCATCCTCGTCTTTGAAATGATAGCTGTAATTACGGAAACCTCCCGTCAGTCCCAGCGTGAAATCATCGGTACCAATAATACGATAGCGTAATTCTACTTCTGGACGATCAAAATAGGTGCCGCGCGTCATGCTACTGTAATCGACCGGCCCTTCCTGATACATAGCCATCGAAATGGTCCAGGCATCCCATGTGGCATTAAACCACACGGAGGGTTCATATAATCCATCTTTATCGTCGGCCTGACCTTCGACGTTTTCAATTTCATACATGGCGCCAATATTAAATTCCCACTGCTTGGCTGATTCTGTTGCTTGCGCGCAGCTCATCCCTGCGCACAGGACGAGCGCAGCACTTCTTAGTAGAGTACTCATTAAAATATTCCTTTATAATTAACACACAAAAAACCGGAAACTTTCATTTCCGGCGAACACCTTTCTTATCTAATAGCTGTTTCAGTATCAGCATCGAAGAAATGGCACTTATTCATATCGAACTGGATGCCGATATTATCTCCGGCGACGTAATCATCCGCCGCTCCCGCACGGACGACCAGTTCATGCCCACCCACGGTGGCATAAAGCATAAATTCAGCCCCGGTCAGCTCAGCAACGCTGATCTTCGCCGTGATGTTTTCACCGCTTCGCTGTGCGGTGAGAATGTCTTCCGGACGGATCCCAAAGACAACCGCTTTACGCTGGTAACCTTGCGCATTCAGTACGGCCAGCTTGTCCTCCGGGATCTCCAGGCGCAGCGTTTCCGTCACAAAGTAGCGGTCGTCGATCGCGCCACGAATGAAGTTCATCGCAGGCGAACCAATAAACCCTGCAACGAACATATTCGCCGGCTCGTTGTAGACCTGCTTCGGCGCACCCACCTGCTGAATGATGCCGTCCTTTAAAATCACGATGCGGGTCGCCATCGTCATGGCTTCCGTCTGATCGTGCGTCACGTAAATCATGGTGGTGTTAAGCTTCTGGTGCAGCTTGCTGATTTCAGCGCGCATCTGCACACGAAGCTTGGCATCGAGGTTGGATAAAGGCTCATCCATCAGGAAGACCCCCGCTTCGCGCACTATCGCCCTGCCTAACGCCACGCGCTGGCGCTGACCGCCGGACAACGCGCCAGGTTTACGCTGGAGATAGTCGCGCAAGCCCAGGATCTGTGCCGCCCAGCTAACGCGTTCTTCAATAACGGAGGGCGCAATTTTTTGCATTTTCAGGCCAAACGCCATGTTGTCGTAGACCGTCATATGCGGATAGAGCGCATAGTTCTGGAAGACCATCGCGATATCACGGGACTTGGCGGGAACATCATTCATGCAAACCCCGTCAATAATCAGTTCACCCGCGCTGATCTCCTCGAGGCCGGCAATCATTCGCAGCGTCGTGGATTTCCCACAGCCCGATGGACCGACGAAGACAATAAATTCTTTGTCTTCGATTTCGAGGTTGAAATCCTTAACCACGTGGACCTGGTTATCATAGATTTTCTGAATGTGTTTCAGAGACAGTTGAGCCATTATTAATTCCTTATCAATACGCCCGGGATGCCCAGAACGCCGTCAGGCGTTCCCAGGTCAGTTCCTGCGTTGAATGAAGTTGTAATCCCGCATGGTTCAGGCCAGGCCCAATCCCGACCGACAGCATGCCTGCGGCGTTGATCGCATCTACCCCTGCGGCGGCATCTTCGATACCAATGGCCTCTTCAGGACGCACGTTCAGTCCTTTACAGGCCGCAAGGAAGATTTCCGGGTCCGGCTTTGAGCGGCAAATGCGCGACGCATCGGCGCAAAAATCGAAAGCCTGATGAATACCCAACGCGTGCAAAATCCCAGGGGCATTAAGCGATACGGATGCCAGGCCAATTTTGACCTTCGCGGCGCGAATATCCGCCAGCACGTCGCGAATACCCGGGAGCAGCGAGTCCTGCGTCAGTGATGCCAGCGACTGGACGTAAAGCGCGTTTTTTTTCGTCGCCAGCGCCAGGCGCTGCTCGTCACTGAACATCCCCTCTTTCCCGCCATGTTTCAGAATGCGCTGGAGGGAGTCCATACGGCTTATTCCCTTCAGCTGTTCGTTAAATACTTCGTCGAAGGTGATACCAATCTCCTCCGCCACGGCGCGCCAGGCCAGAAAGTGAAGATGCGCGGTATCGGTTATCACCCCGTCCAGATCGAATACAACAGCGTTAAGCGTCATGACGCCCCTCCGTGGTAGCGGTCCCATTAACAGATGCAAGAAAGTCCTTACGCTCACAGACCTTTCGCCCTGATACATGCAACGTTTTACCCCACAGCGTCAACGTGACAGGTGCGGTGGTTTCAATGGTTAACTGGTCATCTTCACAGGTAATGTGCATCGTTGCGTCCCGCCACCGCAGCGGGAAGGCGAGTTTTTGCCAGTGAGCAGGCAGCTTCGGCGCAAGATGCAGCTCCCCTTCGCTAATGTGCAGGCCAGCAAAACCCTGAATGGCGCCCAGCCAGATCGCACCGGTGGCGGCGGCATGAATACCGTCATCACTGCTGTGCGGGTCATCCCCCAGGTCGATGGCAATCCCATCGCGCCAGAAGGCATACGCCCCCTCGGTGTCACCGCAGCGTGCGAGCACAATGCCGTGAATGGCTTTACTCAGGGATGAATCATGGATCGTGCGTGGCTCGTAGAACGCCAGATTGGCGGCACATTGCTGCGGCGTAAACCGTTCCGGCAGCAGGTAGTTAAGCATTACCACGTCAGCCTGCTTCAGGATCTGCATCTCGTTCACTTCCGCACGAGAGTAATCAAGCAGAATGGTTTGCTTACCCGCTTTGGCTTTATAGCGGCTCAGATCGATGGCAGGTTTAGCCATGAAGGTATCATCCTGCGGGATCACACCGTCTGCGTCGGCCTCTGGCAGCCACAGGCGCGCCAGGAACTTCCCGGCATTCTCCGTAAAACGCGCATCTTCACGCCCAAACATCGCCATAAACTGACGCGCGCAGGCAACGTTGTGCCAGACCAGATAGTTGGTGTAGGCGTTGTTGTTGACATGCTCGGTGTATTCATCCGGTCCGATCACGTCATGGATCTCAAGACGACCATTAATTTCCGTCGCGCGTCCCATCCAGAACGAAGCGGTTTCCATCAGTAGCGTCAGGCCCTCATTGCGCATAAAGGCATCGTCGTGTGTTGCCTGCCAGTAAGCGACAACGGCCCAGGCAATATCAGCCACGATGTGGTGTTCAGCGAGTGCGGAGGCGACCTTCTGGCGAACCCCGGTACGGATGTTAATGGCTGCGAATTCTGGCGTCTCTTCCTGTCCGCTGGCGGCGCTTTCCCACGGGAACAACGCGCCTGGCCAACCGTTACGGCGTGCTTTTTCGCGCGCGCCAGAAAGATTCAGCCAGCGATAGCGCAGCAGGCTGCGGGCAATCTGTGGACGGGTAAACAGATGGAACGGCAGCAGGAAAATTTCAGTATCCCAGAAGACGTGCCCTTTGTACCCTTCCCCCGTCAGCCCTTTCGCGGCAATGCTGCTTCTTTCGCTATGGGCTGGCGTCATTGTCGTCAGGTGCCAGACGGCATAATCCAGCGCCAGCTGATCCTGCTGTTCTGCACAAGTCACTTCCACCCGAGCGTCACGCCATACCGCTTTCCAGGCATACGCTGAGCTTTCAAGCAACGCATCGTAGCCTCTTGCCGCGCAGACTTTGAGATCGGCCAGCGCGTTGCGGGCGAAAGACTCCTGCGAGAGCGCTTTATCGCTGCGATGTGTCAGCCAGACGATCTTCTCAAGCGTGACAGTGTCACCTTGCGAGATAGTCAGAGAATGATGAACGTTGAGGCGACGATTTTTGGCGGTGAAACAGCTGTCGCTCTTAGCGGAAAGCTGACAAAACGCCGAAACAACAACTTCAGACGCCCGGTCCTGCGTTTCATACACACCCTGCATGTAGTGCTGGTCGAAGACCCTGACCGAGATTTCATCCAGATGCTGCCTGCCGCTGTTCGTTTGTGTCGCATCTATGCCGGTTTTCAGCACGGCATGAGCGGCGCCATCAAGCGGTGCGATCGAGAGCTGCATTGCCACTAAGGGCAACTGCTCCAGCGAAACAAAACGACGGCTCTCGAGGCGATAGCGTTTTCCGTCCGGCGAACGCCAGACCACGTTACGATGCAGTTCGCCGTTAGCAAAGGCCAGCTCGCGTTGCCACTCAAGAATTTCGCCTGAAAGGAGCGTGAAGTTGACGCCGTCCAGCTCAACTTCAATCCCGGTGACATCCGGCAGATTGATCAGCTCTGTGGTTTCGTTGCGTCCCGCGCGATGATACAGCCCCGCGAGATACATGCCTCTGGTCTGCTGGGTGTAATCTTCTTCATGCGTGGCGCGAATGCCCATGTAGCCATTGCCGCAGGCCATAATGGACGCGTATTTATTCAGGCTATGCGGGCAAAAGCCCGGATCGGTTAATACAGACTGGTTCAGCATAACGTCACGCTTTCCCCTGTTTCCGCGGCTTCATATAACGCCGCGACTAATTGCTGGATCACCAGCCCCTGCTCCGCATCGGCAATCATGATCGGCTCGCCCAATACGCGGCGAACAAACGCGTCCATACTGCGCTGATGTCTCCGATCGTCAGCCTCTTCACGCTGGGTCAGCGTCTGTAAAACACCGGCTTCGTCGTTATAAATGTGTGCCGGGAACAGCGTTGCACCCGCCTTCTCACCACAGAAAGAGACGTTCATGATCGACTGCTCGCGGATATTAAGCGCAAAAGAGGTGTCCAGACGCAGAATGCCACCGTTGCAGAACTCAATCGTGCCAAACAGGGCATCTTCCACGGTAGACTGCGCAGGATCCCATTCGCCAAACTGGCCGGTGTGTTTCCGGTTCCCCAGTTTCTGGAAGCTGTGCGCGGTTACCCGTTTCACGGTCGGGAAGCCCAGCACATACATCGCGGCATCCAGCATATGAATGCCGATATCGATCAGCGGCCCGCCGCCCTGGAGCGATTTATTGGTGAAAACGCCCCACCCCGGCACACCGCAGCGACGCAGCGCCTGCGCGGAGGTGAAGTAAATTTCACCGAGCGTTCCGTTCATTACCGCCTCGCGCAGGAGCTGGGTATCCAGCGCAAAGCGATGGTGAAAATCGTACGCGAGGACTTTTCCGGCCTTGCGCGCCGCGAGACGCATCTCATCCGCCTGGTGCGGCGTCATCGCCGGCGGCTTTTCACACATCACATGACAGCCTGCTTCGAGCGCCGCCATCACATGTTCAAAATGGAACCGGTTAGGCGAACAGACGCTCACCACATCCGGTTTTACTTCCTGCAACATCTCGTGAGCGTCCTGCCATGCCGATGGAATAGCATAACGTTCCGCGAACGCCTGTGCCTGCTCAAGGCGGCTGTCCATGACAGCCACCATTTGAACATCACTGCGCGTGGCGTAATACGAGGCATGCACTTTGTCTGCAACCTGCCCGGCGCCAATGATGGCGACGCGCAGAGGCAAAGGTGTAGAAGCACTCATCACGCTCGTCATCCTTAGCATTCACGCAAGTAAGTGAGAGAGTCCTTATAGGCCTGAGCCGGATCGTCGGCACGCACCCGGCACTCGTACACGACATAACCCTGATAGTTATCGGCACGCAGCTGATCGAACAGGCTGGCGAAATCGAGGCTGCCGCTGCCCGGCTGATAGCGGTGGTTATCAGCAATGTGCACATGACCCAGCAGGTCGCGGTTCTGATGCAGCGCTTCCGTCAGGGAGTCTTCTTCAATATTCATGTGGTAGAAATCACCGATGATCTGCACGTGCTTCAGGCCATTCTCTTCGATATAACGACGCGCGTCGGCCAGAGTGTTGATCATATGATCCTGATAGCGGTTCAGCGGCTCCAGGTAGACGGTCGTACCGGTGCGCGCTGCCACCTCATCCAGCCAGCGCAGGGAAGCGCTGACCGCTTTGCGATCGCCGTCCAGACTACGTGGCGAAGTCATTGGCGGCAGACGGAAGGTAAACATTCCCCAGGCAGCCGGAACGATAATCCCCTTACCGCCCACTTCTGCCAGCGCTTCAAGGATGCGTTCAATCTGCTGCAGACCGTTCAGGCGGCGTTCTTCGATGAAATCCCCGATCCATCCATCGTAACCGCCACAGGCCGTCGTGACCGGCAGGCCGGTGGCTTTGATAGCCGCTTTTACTTCGTCGAGGTTTTCCACCAGCAGTCGGCCATCGATTTCGTAGCCATCAAATCCCATCGCTTTGATGTATTCGAATTTTTCCATGATATCGGTCGGGAAAAAGGCCTGGTTTTGTGTTGCGATTTTCATGATTTGCTGTCCTTAGCTTAAAAAGTGACGCCCATTTTGATACTGAGTTCCGGGTGCTGATCGACATACTTCATATAGCTTTCCGGGCTGGTGGTGAAGGTGACGACCGGGTCGATCAGATCTTCACAATTGAGATAACCGTTCATCAGCAATTCCCAGCAGGTCTCTTCAATACGCTTGCGGCTCCAGCGCGGATAATCCGGGTTGGGTTCACTGCATGCGCGAGAGAAGACAATTTTGGCGTTGTTAAAGTGTGCTTCGCGACCAAGGTTGAAGCCCGCCGCGAACGGCTTGGCGAAAGCCACGTAGGAGATGGTGCCGCCGTAGGCGAGACCGCGCAGCGCAGATTGCAGTGCATCTGCAAATCCGCTGGTTTCGATGATCACATCTGCGCCCTGCTTGCCGGTCAGTTTCTTAATTTCCAGACCGACATCGGTACCGATTGGGTTCAGACAGTGGTCTGCACCGTGACGGCGGGCGATCTCACAGCGGTGCTCAATAGGATCGACACCAATAACCACTGACGCGCCGGCTTTTTTCGCCAGCTGAATCGCAATCTGGCCAATCGCGCCCAGCCCCACAACCACGACGAAATCCCCTACGCGGACGTTAGCATCACGCACGCCGCTCATGGCGAACTGCGCCGGATCGTAACAAACGGCGTTTTTCCAGGATGCGCCCTGCGGCATTTTGCGCAGCTTATAATTGTTCACCGCGTTAACGATGACCGTTTCCTGCAACGGGCCGTAGCAGCAGACGCTGTCGCCGATCTGGTATTCCGTCACGTCCGCACCACATTCGATGATGTCGCCGACGATCATGTTCCCCAGCTGGAATTTACCAAATTCGATGCCGCGCGCTGCACCTTCTTCACGCGGGGTAAACATCTGCCACTCAGCGTTGAACTCTTCATCAATGAACGGGCTTGCCGCGCGGAAATCCACGACTTCAGTGCCGTGTTTCGGGGCGCCATAACGGGCACGAATCTTCACCTCATGTGCTGCAACAGGACGATCTTCGTATTCCACCAGCGCCGCTACACGAGGCGCTGTCGCAACTAATTTTTTCATGACTGACTCCTTGTTAAAATCGGCCGCCTCAGCCCTTCACGCCGCCGGCGGTCAAACCACTTTTAATGAAACGTTCAGACAGGGCATACATAATGACGACCGGAAGTGCCGTGACCAGCGATGCCGCCATCATGCGACCCCAGATGTAATCTGGCGTACTGAAGAGCGTGTTCAGCCCCACCGGCAACGTAAAGTTGCTGGCGCTGGACAGGAAAATGGAGGCGAACAGATAGTCATTCCACGCCACCATGAAGCAGTAGACAAAGACCGACACCAGACCCGAGATCGCCAGCGGCACGGTGATGCGGAAGATGATTTGCAGGCGGTTCAGGCCATCCATCATCGCGGCTTCTTCGATTTCGTCCGGGATGGTGTCGAAATAGCTGCGCAGCATAAAGACCGCGGTAGGCAACGTCTGCGTCACCATGGTGATGATCAGCGCCAGTTCGGTGTCATAAATGCCGAGCGCGGTGATGATTTTGAACAGCGGCACCACCAGCAGGATCCCGGAGAACATATAGACGGTGTAGAAGCTCGCATTGATCGTCGTGCGCCCTTTAAAGCGCAGTTTGGATAACGCATACGCGCCCAGCGTGCCGAGAAACACCGCAATGACCGAGGAGGTCAGCGACACCACCATGCTGTTACGGAAGTAATCCACAAACGGGAAAATCAGCGGGTTAAAGATGTCGATGTAGTGATGTAGCGTCCACTCCTGCGGCAGAATGGTCGGGTGCAGCGAGATCGCCTCTTTCGCGCTTTTGAACGATGTCATCAACATCACAAAAAACGGAAACAGCGTGATAATCAGAAATAGCGCCAGTCCCAGATAAAAACCGATACGGCCCAGAACGCGTTTATTTGTTGCCATTGAGGTTTACCCTTTTTCTGGTCAGCAGAATGACAGCGAAGATGATCACAAACAGCACAACGGAAATGGCGGCTGCTTTACCCAGGTCATTGAACGCAAAGGCGGTTTTGTAGAGATATACACCCAGAATGTCGACCTTGGTGGTGAGCAGATACACATCCGCAAACATGTAGAACATCCAGATGGTTCGCAGCGTGACCACCGTGGCCAGCACCGGCATGATGGCGGGCAACGTCACGATACGAAAACGCTGCCAGGCATTCGCTCCGTCCATCTCTGCCGCTTCGTACAGCGATTTATCAATGGTCTGCAAAATCGCGAGGAACGAGATAAAGGCGTACGGGAAGTAACGCCAGATGGCGAACAGCACAACCAGGACAAAACTGCTGCCAGGATTATCGAACCACAGCGGCGCCTGATCGTAGAGATGCAGCAGATCAACGCCCAGGTAGTTCACAATCCCGTAGCCGTTGTTGAACATGTATTTCCAGGCAAATACCAGTGAAATAGACGGCGTCACGTAGGACAGGATCACCAGTGAACGTGCCGTTTTCCGCATGCGGAATTCACGGTTAAAGAAGATTGCTACGGCCAGTCCCAACCCGGTGCTGCCGAGCACGACCAGCGCCGTATACCAGAACGTCATCCACAGGGAGTGCCAGAACGCAGCATCGCCCAGAATGCGAATGTAGTTATCCAGGCCGACAAACACCGCATCAATACGCGGGTTCAGCGGTAAACGTAAAAAACTGATTTCAATGTTGGAAATCATTGGCCAGGCCACCAGGCCCCCCAGCAAAATCAGGCTGGGGGCCAACAGCAGCATGGCGAAAGGCATATCTGAACGACCAGAAAACAACGTCTTCATAATTCCCTTCGCAAAGCGCTCCTATCGTTGTGATATCAGGTCAGTCAGTTTCTTCTGGCTGTTGCTTAACGTCGCATTGAGATCTTTTTGTCCCACCGTCACGTTATGCACCATGGAACTGATAATGCCGGAGCCGGTAACGTCTCCCATGCGTGTAAAGTTTTTGTCGCCTACGGCGCCAAATACCTGGACGTTCGGGAACTGGGCAATCAGCTCGTAAGGCAGTTGGCCAAAGGCTTTGATCACGTCGTTGTTTTTCCAGCTTTCAGTGCCCACCACGAGTTTGTTCACCGGCAGCGCCGCACCAGGGGACATCATCACCCAGTCAGATGCGTTTTGAGCCTGCTCCATCCAGGTCACAAATTTTTCTGCCGCCTGCGTTTCCTCTTCGGTCTGGCCGGTCGTGATCGTCAACGAGGTGATCATGCCGTACACGGCTGATGATTTTTCCGTCGGGACCA
Organism: Enterobacter cloacae complex sp. EB5; assembly: GCF_031432835.1. Lineage (NCBI taxonomy): Bacteria > Pseudomonadati > Pseudomonadota > Gammaproteobacteria > Enterobacterales > Enterobacteriaceae > Enterobacter > Enterobacter cloacae complex sp. EB5. Next base: position 4,265,832 of record NZ_CP133860.1, on the reverse strand, counting down.
CGAACCCCAGGTTGGCCGGATTGCCATCTTTGTAGACCGCGGGCAGGATATAGGTGGAGTAAACGGCCATCGGCGCAGAGCCGTTCATGAAGGCGTCTTTGATCTCCATGACATCATTCGAGCCCGGCATGGTGTTCGCAGCCAGTGCCCGATAAAACGCCAGCGCTTTCGACATTTCAGGGGTATCGATTTTTACGTTGCCGTTTGCATCAAAGACGTTGGCTCCGCCTGACAACGCAAACTGCGAGAAGGCCTGCTCTGTCATGACGCTTTCTGCGGTTGGAAGCGCGATACCGTAATGTTTTTTCGCCGGATCGTTGAGCGCCTGACTGGCTTTCAGCAGTTGCTCCCAGTTGTGCGGTTCTTCGATTCCCGCTGCCGCGAGCGCGTCTTTGTGATACCAGACGCCGGACAGCCAGGCGCTAACCGGCACCCCCGTCCATGCCTTGCCGTCTTCAGTGCGAACAACGCGTAAAATGCCGTCGTAAAAGGTATCTTCACCGACGGCTTTAATCGCGTTGCCAATCGCGTCACGGTCCAGCAGTTGCTCTTTATCCATGACTTTGGCGTAGTCATGGCTGACTTCAATCACTTCCGGTAGCGCGCCAGTACGGGCCAACGTAATGACCTTGGTGTTATAGGCATCTTCCTCAACGGGTACCTGTTTCACCGTAATAGTCGGGTTCTCTTTCTCGAATTTTTCGATCAGTTTCGTAATAACCGCCTGACGCTCCTGTTCTACCGACGAGTGCATAAACTCAATGGTGACCTGAGATGCTTTATCGTCCTTACAGCCTGATAACAGGGCGCACGAAACCAGTGCTGATAACAGCACAATTTTGGGCATTTTCATTTTAGGGTCCTTTTTAGTTTTCTTTAATCCACATTACCTGCCATGGATTGAGGGTCAGTTCCGTACCGCTAATATCTTGTCCTGAGAGTAATTCCGTACCAAAGAGCGTTTGTCCATAAACGGTCTGCATTTTATTGCTAAAATTAAATAATGCTGTCATTCGCTCGCCATTTTCAGCAACACGAACAATTTTAAGAATATGTTCACCGATTGCGTCAAAAATAGCCTGACTATCCGGATGGAACGCACGTTCGCCGCGACGAATAGCAATAAGTTCACTCAAACGAGAATAAATTTGATAACGAATACTCTTCTTATTATTGAGCTCCAGATCAACCTGACCTGCGGTGTATTTTTTCCTGTTTATCGCACGGTTATATCCGAGACGTTCGACACCCTCATAATCGTTACGCGAACCAAGAATGCTTTGAATATATACAGCCGGTACGCCAGGAAAACTTAACAACACAGCATGCGCCAGGATGAACCGCGCAATGCGCTCATCATCTGAGCTGTCTCGCAAACTCAACGCATCAAGATAGGTGACATTAATTTCATAGGGGCTTCGCGTTCCGTCAGGATTATTTTTCCAGTTGACCAGTGCGCCTTCCTGCTGAAGCTTATCGACCAGCGAGAGGATCTCTGATTCCGGAAGGATGCCGCGTAACGGGTTCAAACCGATACCATCATGCGAGGCCAGGAAATTAAACCAGGTGGTATGCGTTGAAGGCAGCGCCAGTGACCCCGCCCACTGGCACAGGGCTTTAACATCCTGACGATGAACAGCGTGCAGCACCAGCGGCGGTAAGGAAAACTGATAGACCATCTGGGCTTCGTTTTCACCATCACCGAAGTAAGAGATATTGTCTTTGTGGGGAACATTTGTCTCAGTGATGATCACCGTTCCAGGCGCCACGGCGTCCGTAATGGCGCGGAACAGCTGGATAAGGCAATGGGTTTGTTCCAGATGGATACAGGTGGTTCCCGGGATCTTCCACATAAACCCGACCGCATCCAGACGGATATAACGCGCCCCTTCCATGAGGTAATGGAGCAGAACGTCAACCATGGCAATCAGCACCTGCGGCGAGGCGAAATTGAGATCGATCTGGTCATCGCTGAATGTGGTCCACAGATGACGAACGCTGCCATCATGAAGCGTGAACGGCGTCAGCAGCGGTAAAGCGCGTGGACGCGTCACCGCGGATAAATCGGTTTCGGGGTCGACAGAAATAAAGAAATCTTCGTAGCCCGGCTTCTGCGCCAGATAATTAGCAAACCATTCGCTTTTCGCTGACATATGGTTGCAAACGAAGTCAAACATTAAGCTGGCAGACTGTTTTAATTCCGCGACATCTCGCCAGGTTCCGGTTTCAGGTGCAACCTCGTGATAATCAATAACGGAAAATCCATCATCCGAAGACCACGGATAAAACGGTAACAGATGGACATGGGAAAACGTGCGAGAAAGCCATTCATTATAGAACCGGGTAAATACCGGCAACGCTTTCTCCCCTTTCGCGGAGAACTGATCGGCATAGGTAATCAGCACAACATCTTTTTCATCCCAGCCTGACTTACGCTTTTCAGTAATATTAACCGCCGCTTTTTCAAGCTTAGTTAATAACACGTTAAGGTGTGCATCTGAAAATGATTCACCGTAGATATGATTGATGAGTTTTTTAATTTTTGCGTTCACATTATTTTCCATGGTAGCGGTCCCACGGAGTGGCAATCTACTCCCATGAAAAATATCTGTCAACGGACCCGGGGGCAGAAAGCAGCAATCTCAGCGCAGCGCAACGCATTATTGTGAGCTGCCGCAAAGAAAGCAGAAAAGCAGAAGAAACGCAGAAGGGAAAGTCATGCCCCTTCTCTGGGCGAGAAAGGGCGTATGCGGGAGGATCTAGCGTGACAGGTAGCGCCGGGAAACGCGTTTTGCCAGTTTCTGTAGCAGCGGCTCCAGCGCGACCGCCAGCATCATTCTGATCGGCTTTCGGGCAACAGACTTGATCGCCCAACCCGCTACACCGGCCGGGCCATAACGTAACGCCGTCATCAGTACCAGTTTACCTGCGATTTTCAGGCCGGGTTTTACCTTCTGACCGGCCTGTTGCCAGTTTTGTTTCATGTAAGTTCTCTCTTAAAGCTGACGAAAACGACTTCTCAGCGTAAAGGTATCGGAGGTGACATAACGTTCCATCTCGCGCAATCGCTTCTCCCCTGCGCTCAGCTGTTCATCCACCGCGTTCAGGAGATCGCTGCTGGTTGGCGTGTTCTCAGCATCCAGCTCACCTTCCGGCATAGGATCGAGCACAAACGACAGAATGATGTAGGCCACCAGGGTAATAAAGGCCAGGCCGAAGAAAATCGACAATACCGTGACCACACGCACCAGTTTTACCGGGACATCCAGATAGTGCGCCAGCCCGGCGCAAACGCCCCGAACCATGCCCTGCTGTGGGATCCGCCACAGTTTTTTATTCAGATTCAATCCAGCCATTACCGTTCCCTCCAGTTCGGGTGTTCCGCGTCCAGGATCGCTTCCAGCGCCTGAATACGTTCGCGCATTTTATTTGCCTCGGCAGAGAGCTGCGCCAGCCGCTGTTGTTCACTCTGCGACAGCTCCCCGCGTGAAGAGCGGTTGCTGTAGTGCAGCCATAACCAGATGGGCAGAACAAACAGCACGAAAATGGTCAGGGGTATTGCCAGAAAAAGCGCGCTCATGTGTACTCCTTGTCTTACGATGCGGCACGCTCAGGTGCCGCAGGAATTATTATTGGTTGTCTTGTTTCATTTTGGCTTTCAGCGCAGCCAGTTGCTCGCTAATTTCATCATCGGCCTTCAGGTCAGCAAACTGCTGATCGAGGGTTTTTTGTTTACCGATGCTGTGGCTTTCGGCTTCCGCTTCCATGTGGTCGATACGGCGTTCAAACGATTCGAAACGCGCCATCGCTTCATCCAACTTGCCGCTGTCCAGCTGGCGACGCACGTCGCGGGACGAGCTTGCAGCCTGGTGGCGCAGCGCCAGCGCCTGTTGACGCGCCCGGGTTTCGCTGAGTTTGTTTTCAAGCTCACCAATCTCTTTCTTCATACGCGTCAGAGTATCATCCACCAGCGTCACTTCGTGTTCCAGCGTGGCAACCATGTCGGTCAGCTTCTGCTTCTCAATCAGCGCAGCGCGGGCCAGATCCTCTTTATCTTTACGCAGCGCCAGTTCCGCTTTTTCCTGCCATTCGTTAAGCTGGGCAGTCGCCTGCTCGATACGACGTGTTAACTGCTTTTTCTCTGCCAGCGCGCGGGCGGAGGTGGAGCGTACTTCAACCAGCGTGTCTTCCATCTCCTGAATCATCAGGCGCACCAGCTTCTGCGGATCTTCCGCTTTCTCCAGCAGCGAGTTGATGTTGGCGTTCACGATGTCGGCAAAACGAGAAAAAATACCCATAATTCAATCCTCATAGTTCTGTTATCGGGCGATGCCCTGCTGAGTAGTTAATACAAATCCCATGCCAACTTTTTATCTTATTGATTTTACTGAGTGTGATTGATATTTATCCAGCCAGCAGCTATTCTCACCTGGTGAATATCACTAAGGAGTGGTTAATTTCATCATGGCTGAATATAAAGATAATTTGCTTGGCGAAGCTAACAGCTTCCTGGAAGTGCTTGAACAGGTATCGCGCCTCGCGCCGCTGAATAAACCGGTGCTGATTATCGGTGAGCGCGGAACGGGTAAAGAACTTATCGCTAACCGCCTGCACTTTCTGTCTGGCCGCTGGGACGGTCCTTTTATTTCCCTTAACTGCGCCGCGTTGAATGAAAATCTGCTCGACACCGAGCTGTTTGGTCATGAAGCCGGTGCCTTTACCGGCGCACAAAAACGGCATCCCGGACGCTTTGAGCGCGCCGATGGCGGAACGCTCTTTCTCGACGAGCTGGCGACCGCGCCGATGCTGGTGCAGGAAAAACTGCTGCGCGTCATTGAGTACGGTGAACTGGAACGCGTTGGCGGCAGTCAGCCCCTCCAGGTCAACGTTCGCCTGGTATGCGCCACCAACACCGACCTGCCCGCGATGGTGGCTGAGGACAAATTCCGCGCCGACCTGCTGGACAGGCTGGCTTTCGATGTTGTACTGCTGCCGCCGCTGCGGGAGCGGCGCAGCGATATCATGCTGCTGGCCGATCAATTTGCCATTCAGATGTGCCGGGAACTGGGTCTGCCTCTCTTTCCGGGCTTCAGCGAACGGGCCACCGGGACCCTGCTCGGTTATCACTGGCCGGGCAATATTCGTGAACTGAAAAACGTGGTGGAACGGTCCGTTTACCGGCATGGCAGCAGCGAGACCGAACTGGACAACATTATTCTCGATCCGTTTCGGCGCGAGGATAAACAGCCCCCGGCTCCGGCGACGCGCCAGCAGGATCCGGCGTTGCCGCTCGATCTACGCCAGTTCCAGCATCAGCAGGAACAAAACTTGCTCGAGCAGAGCCTGAAAGAGGCGAAATATAATCAGAAACGGGCGGCTGAACTGCTGGGTCTGACCTACCATCAGTTAAGGGCATTGCTCAAAAAACATCAAATGCGCTGACATTATCAGCACTTACCCCCAGACATTTTTACGAAGCAGGCGTAAGTGCGATACACTTTGCAGATCGAATCTAAAAACCTTAAAAACTATGCGCCTGGTTTTATCGTCCCTGTTTGCACTCGGTCTGTTCAGCAATCTGGCCTTTGCTGCGCCCGATCGCGCTGTGCCCCCTGATATCCGAGAGAGTGGTTTCGTCTATTGTGTCAGCGGGCAAGTTGATACCTTTAACCCACAAAAAGCGGGGAGCGGCCTGATTGTTGATACGCTGGCCGCGCAGCTCTACGATCGCCTGCTCGACGTCGATCCTTACACCTATCGGCTGGTCCCGGAGCTTGCCGAAAGCTGGGAGGTAATGGATAACGGCGCAACATACCGCTTCCGTCTGCGCGATGACGTCGCTTTTCAGCACACCCCGTGGTTTACGCCAACCCGTAAACTCAACGCGGATGACGTGGTTTTCACCTTCCAGCGCATCTTTAACCGCAACCATCCATGGCACAACGTCAACGGCGACAACTTCCCCTATTTCGACAGTTTGCAGTTTGCTGATACGGTCAAAAGCGTTCGTAAGCTGGATAACCGCACGGTTGAGTTTCGCCTGACGCGCCCGGATGCTTCCTTCCTCTGGCATCTGGCGACGCACTACGCCTCGGTCATGTCAGCCGAATACGCGGATCAGCTGACGAAAAAGGATCGTCAGGAACGTCTCGATCGTGAGCCTGTGGGCACCGGTCCGTTCCAGTTAGCAGAGTACCGCGCCGGACAATACATTCGCCTGCAACGTCACGATCGTTTCTGGCGCGGCAAACCGCTGATGCCGCAGGTGATTGTTGATCTGGGTTCAGGTGGCACAGGCCGACTCTCCAAACTGCTGACCGGCGAGTGCGACGTGCTTGCCTGGCCTGCGGCCAGCCAGTTGACCATTTTGCGCGACGACCCACGCCTTCGCCTGACCCTGCGCCCGGGAATGAACATCGCTTATCTGGCGTTTAACACCGATAAGCCGCCGCTCAATAATCCGGCCGTGCGCCATGCGCTGGCGTTAGCGATCAACAACCAGCGTCTGATGCAGTCGATTTACTACGGGACCGCGGAAACCGCCGCCTCTATTCTGCCGCGCGCCTCCTGGGCCTATGACGGCGAGGCGAAAATTACGGAATATAATCCGGCGAAAGCGCGCGAACAGCTTAAAGTGCTGGGGGCAGAAAACCTGACGCTACAGCTGTGGGTGCCCACCAGCTCTCAGGCGTGGAACCCCAGTCCGCTGAAAACGGCGGAGCTGTTGCAGGCTGATATGGCGCAGGTGGGCGTTAAGGTGATCATCGTGCCTGTCGAAGGCCGTTTCCAGGAGGCGCGTCTGATGGACATGAATCACGACTTAACGCTGGCTGGCTGGTCCACCGACAGTAACGACCCGGACAGCTTCTTCCGTCCGCTGCTGAGCTGTGCGGCAATCAACTCCCAGACCAACTACGCCCACTGGTGTAACCGGGAATTTGATGCCGTGCTGCATAAAGCGCTGGCGTCTCAACAGCTTGCCTCACGCATTGAGGCCTACGATGAAGCGCAAAATATTCTGGCCAGAGAACTTCCCGTGTTGCCGCTTGCCTCTTCCCTGCGCCTCCAGGCCTACCGTTACGATATAAAAGGGCTGGTACTCAGCCCGTTTGGTAACGCCTCCTTCGCGGGCGTGACCCGTGAGAAAGAACAAGAGGTGAAGAAACCATGATTATATTTACCTTGCGTCGGCTGCTGTTACTGCTGGTCACCCTGTTCTTCCTGACCTTTGTCGGCTTTAGCCTGAGCTACTTTACGCCGCACGCCCCGCTTCAGGGCTCATCCCTCTGGGACGCCTGGCTGTTCTGGTTTAATGGCCTGCTGCACTGGGATTTTGGCGTGTCCAGCATTAACGGACAGCTCATCTCCGAGCAGCTGAAAGTGGTTTTCCCGGCCACCATGGAGCTATGTATACTCGCCTTTGGCTTTGCCCTCATGGTGGGGATCCCGGTGGGGATGCTGGCGGGCATTTATCGTAATAAGTGGCAGGATAAATTCATCAGCGCGCTTGCCTTAATTGGCTTTTCCATCCCTGTTTTCTGGCTGGCGCTGCTGCTTACCCTCTTCTTCTCACTGACGTTAGGCTGGCTGCCGGTATCTGGCCGTTTTGACCTGCTGTATAACGTGCAAACGGTGAGCGGCTTCGCCATCGTTGACGCCTGGCTTTCTGATTCAGTCTGGCGCGACGAAATGATCGTGAGCGCGCTGCGCCACATGGTGCTGCCGGTGCTTACGCTGGCTGTCGCGCCGACGACCGAAGTGATCCGCCTGATGCGCATCAGCACTATCGACGTCTTCGATCAAAACTATGTGAAAGCCGCCGCCACACGCGGACTGTCTCGCCTGACGATTCTACGTCGCCATGTGCTGCATAATGCGTTGCCACCCGTAATCCCACGTCTTGGGCTGCAATTCTCAACCATGCTGACGCTGGCGATGATCACCGAGATGGTTTTCAGCTGGCCGGGCCTTGGGCGCTGGATGATCAACGCCATTCGCCAGCAGGATTACGCGGCGATCTCTGCCGGCGTGATGGTGATTGGCTCCCTGGTCATTATTGTTAACGTTGTTTCCGATATTTTGGGTGCCATGGCCAACCCATTGAAGCATAAGGAATGGTATGCCTTACGATAACGTCTACAGCGAAAAGCGCACGCCCGGTGCGCTACGTACCGTGTGGCGTAATTTTTACGGCGACACCACGGCGATGATCGGCTTTTACGGCTGCATTGGCCTCGTGTTGCTGTGCGTTTTGGGTTCGTGGTTTGCGCCGTATGGCATCGATCAACAGTTCCTGGGTTATCAGCTTTTACCGCCGTCGTGGTCGCGTTACGGGGAGGTTTCGTTCTTCCTGGGGACTGACGATCTCGGACGCGACGTGCTAAGTCGTTTGCTGAGCGGCGCCGCACCGACGGTAGGCGGCGCGTTCGTGGTCACCCTGGCAGCCGCGATCTGCGGCCTGGCGCTGGGCATTTTTGCCGGCTCAACCCACGGACTACGGTCGGCCGTGCTTAACCATATTCTGGATACCTTGCTCTCTATTCCTTCGCTGCTGCTGGCGATTATCGTCGTGGCCTTTGCGGGGCCGCACCTCACCCATGCGATGTTCGCCGTCTGGCTGGCCATTCTGCCGCGCATGGTGCGCTCGGTTTACAGCCTGGTTCACGACGAACTGGAGAAAGAGTATGTCGTCGCCGCCCGTCTGGATGGCGCCACCACGTTTAATATTTTGTGGTTTGCCGTGCTGCCTAACATTGCCGCCGGGCTGGTGACGGAGATCACCCGCGCCCTGTCGATGGCGATTCTGGATATCGCAGCGCTGGGCTTCCTGGATCTGGGCGCACAGCTCCCCTCACCGGAATGGGGCGCCATGCTCGGCGATGCGCTGGAGCTGATTTACGTTGCGCCGTGGACGGTCATGCTGCCGGGCGCGGCCATCATGGTGAGCGTGCTGCTCGTTAACCTGCTGGGCGACGGGATCCGCCGCGCAATCAATGCGGGGGTGCAATAATGCCGTTACTCGATATCCGCAACCTCACGATCGAAATTAAAACGGGCGAAGGCTGGGTCAAGGCCGTGGATCGCATCAGTATTACGCTCGCTGAGGGCGAAATCCGCGGGCTGGTGGGCGAATCGGGCTCAGGGAAAAGTCTGATCGCCAAAGCCATTTGCGGCGTGGCGAAGGACAACTGGCGGGTGACCGCCGACCGTATGCGTTTCGACGACATCGATCTGTTGCGTCTCTCCCCGCGCGAACGCCGTAAACTGGTGGGCCATAACGTCTCGATGATTTTCCAGGAGCCGCAATCCTGTCTCGATCCGTCCGAGCGCGTCGGGAAACAGCTAATGCAGAACATTCCCGGCTGGACCTATAAAGGCCGCTGGTGGCAGCGTTTTGGCTGGCGTAAACGCCGTGCCATTGAGCTGTTGCACCGTGTCGGGATCAAAGACCATAAAGACGCGATGCGCAGTTTCCCCTACGAACTGACGGACGGTGAATGCCAGAAAGTGATGATTGCCATCGCCCTGGCGAATCAGCCGCGTCTGCTGATTGCGGACGAACCGACGAACGCGATGGAGCCAACCACCCAGGCGCAGATTTTCCGCCTGCTCACGCGTCTGAATCAAAATAACAACACCACCATTTTGCTGATCAGCCATGACCTGCAAATGCTGAGCAAGTGGGCGGATAAAATTGACGTAATGTATTGCGGCCAGACGGTAGAAACCGCGCCAAGCGAAGACCTGGTGACGACGCCGCATCATCCCTACACGCAGGCGCTGATCCGGGCGATCCCGGACTTTGGCAGCGCGATGCCGCACAAAAGCCGTCTGAATACGCTGCCTGGCGCGATACCGCTGCTGGAATCGCTGCCCATTGGCTGCCGTCTGGGTCCGCGTTGCCCGTATGCTCAGCGTAAATGTATCGAAACACCGCGCCTGACAGGGCCGAAAAACCATCTGTTTGCCTGTCATTTCCCGCTGAACATGGAGAGAGAGTGAAATGGTCGAAACCTTACTGGAAGTACGTAACCTGAGTAAGACCTTTCGCTATCGCACCGGCCTGTTTCACCGTCAGACCGTCGAGGCGGTTAAACCCCTGAGCTTTACGCTGCGCGAAAAGCAAACGCTGGCGATTATCGGTGAAAACGGCTCGGGCAAATCGACCCTGGCAAAAATGCTCGCGGGTATGGTCGAGCCGAGCGGCGGTGAAATACTGATTGACGATCATCCTCTGGAATTTGGGGACTACTCTTTTCGCAGTCAGCGCATCCGGATGATTTTTCAGGATCCGTCGACGTCCCTAAACCCGCGCCAGCGTATTTCCCAGATCCTGGATTTCCCGCTGAGGTTGAATACCGACCTGGAGCCGGAAGCGCGTCGCAAACGGATTGTCGAAACCCTGCGTCTGGTAGGCCTCCTGCCCGACCATGTCAGCTATTACCCGCACATGCTGGCCCCGGGCCAAAAACAGCGTCTCGGTCTGGCCCGTGCGCTGATCCTGCGCCCGAAGGTCATCATCGCCGACGAAGCGCTGGCATCGCTGGATATGTCGATGCGTTCGCAGCTCATTAACTTGATGCTGGAGTTACAGGAAAAACAGGGTATCTCGTATATCTACGTGACTCAGCACCTGGGCATGATGAAGCACATCAGCGATCAGGTGCTGGTGATGCACCAGGGTGAAGTTGTCGAGCGCGGCAGTACCGCTGACGTGCTGGCCTCCCCGCTCCACGATCTGACAAAACGCCTGATTGCAGGACACTTTGGTGAAGCATTGACGGCGGACGCGTGGCGTAAAGATCGTTAGCCGTTGCGTAACCCGCTTGCCAGCAGAGTAAACACCTCTATGGCATGCGGAAGAGTCTTCTGCGGTTCATCACTCGCGGCAATGAGCAGAGCCGCATTCAGCGCGGCGCCATTCAGCAGATGGGCTGCGACTCTGGCATCCATCTTTTTGATTACGTTGCACTCCATCATTTTTTCGATGGTCTGACGGGTCGACTCAAGGCAGCTGTTCTGACTCGGCCATTGCGCCGGGTCGCCCAGAACAGCCGGGCCGTCAAGGAGGACGATACGCTGAACTTCCGGAACGAGCGCCATTTTGATATAGGCGATGCCCTCCGCCAGCAGTCGCTCCCAGTCATCTTCGGCGGCGGCGGCAATCGCTTTTGCGTTTGCTGCCATTTCGCTGTCTATCTGAGCGACCACTGCCGCCAGTAATCCCTTCTTGTCGTTAAAATTATGATATAGCGCGCCGCGTGTTAACCCCACGCTTGCCGTGAGTTCATCCATTGACGCTGCGGCATAGCCTTTTTCAGCAAATGCCTTCCGCGCCGCCTGAATCATTTTCTCGCGATTTTCCTGGGCCGTTTCAGCGCGACGTTTTGTAGCCATGGGACTTCCTTCATTAAGCGGTAATTATAATTTGACATACGCGGCGTATGTGGATTACATTTTTGACATACATCGCGTATGTTACTTCTACTGCGCAACCACAACAATACCCCTGACAGAAAAGGAAAAGCCATGCATCCACGTGACCCCGTTTTCCCGGCTAATCGCCATGCCCTTTATGAAGAGCATGGCTATTCAGCTGCAATCCGCTCTGGCGATCTGTTATTTGTTTCCGGTCAGGTTGGCAGCCGCAGCGATGGCACACCTGAACCCGACTTCCCCGCTCAGGTGCAGCTGGCGTTCGATAATTTACGGGCGACTCTGGCAGCCGCAGGATGTACTTTTGACGATCTGATCGATGTCACGACGTTTCATACCGATCCTGAAAACCAGTTTCCCGTCATCATGGAGGCGAAAAAACTGGCATTTCCGCACGCTCCTTACCCAAACTGGACAGCAATAGGCGTTAACTGGCTTGCGGGTTTTGATTTCGAAATTAAGGTTATCGCCAGGATCCCTACGCCCGCGAATTAACATCTGGCAGCAAACTGATTTACCGTTAAGCTATCACTGACGCACAAATGAAAGACAGCATCAGTAACTATATTCTCTCCTGGGTAGAAGAAAATAACTTTACTATTTTACACATTGATGATTTGGTTGCAGATATTGGATACAGCAGAAGAACCATCGAAACATGGTTTAAAGAGAAGTATCGGCTCTCTTTAGGTGAGTATATTCTCCGAAGGAGGTTAAGCCGTGCCGCCATTATGCTGAGAATGACGTCGATTCCGGTGACGGATATTGCGTATTTATTCCATTACCAGAGCAGCCAGGGATTTTCCAGAGCCTTTAAAAAAATGATGGGGCTGACACCCTCTGAGTACAGATGTGCCAGAGGGTGGAATTTTGACATCTTACAGCCCTCTTTTTTATTAAGCGAACTGGAAACGCCTGAGCTTGAGGTCTGCTTTCTGGATGAAACGTTTGTCTATACGCATGAAATTATCGAGCACGATCATCTTTTTGATACCTCGGTACATGATATTACTAAAAAAATCAAAAAGCTCCTGACAGAAAATCGCCATGATATCGATAAAATTATTCTGACGCCCCGCCGCCCCGAGTTAGGCAAAAGCCGATCGTATCTGGTAGAGGTATTAATATCGTACGCTTTACAAAGCGACACCGTGACAAATAAAAAATCCTGCATTGTGCGGGGGAGATACGCAAGAATGCCCTTTAGCGGAAGCTGGGAAAGCTACAGCGCGTTTAACAAGATTGGCTTCGTTAAGGCGATGGTAAATAAACGCCTGACGTTGCGCGACGGTAATTACCTGATGAAAATTAATGCGTACAGCGATGAGCGTGTCGATTTTGATGTGTTCATCCCCATCCAGTAACCTCAGCTGCATTCAGCCTGTCTGGTAACGATTCTGTTTTTACCGTTGTGCTTAGCCTCATACAACGCCTCGTCCGCGTCACGCATAATATCATTGCTGTTGACGTTATTCTGAATGGCTGAGCACACGCCGATACTTAATGTGACCTGTACCGGGAGAGCATAATGATACCCCGGCCCGGTGCGCTGTTGAACGTTCTGGCGAATACGCTCCGCGACGGCAATAGCCTGATTACTGTCGGTATCCGGCAGAAGTAGACCAAATTCCTCACCTCCCAGTCGGGCAAAGATGTCGTTATCGCGAATGCTGTCTTTGATAATATCCACGACAGCCAGAATCACGCGATCCCCCACAAGATGGCCCCAGTTATCGTTTATCGACTTAAAGTTGTCGATGTCCAGCATCATAATGCTGGCCCCCTTTTCTGTCCTGAGCGAGCGGACCCGCGGAAGTGCCTCATAAAAATATTTACGGTTGTAAATCTGAGTAAGCGGATCGCGATCAACCCGATCGCCAAAAATTTTCAACAGGTTAAAGACATGGAACATTAAGGTACAAATTACAAATAATTTACTGAGGACCTCTACTGCCCGGCTGATATACCAGAGCGACAGATTGTAGGTATCAAGCAGTAAGAGGAAAAAATTGTAAACAATGGCGGAAAGGCAGACCACAATAATACTGTTCCAGATCCCTGACGCCAGGCGTGTCACAGAGATCATATAACAAAGTAAAGCCGACCAGAGCAGGATCAGAACATTTACGTACCTGATATCCCAGACAGGATAATGATGTTCATCTTCGTATGCTGCAATCGTTAATGTCCAGGCCGGATGGTAGCTGCTGAGATAATGGGCCAGCATCGGAAACATAACCAATGACATCATTAATGCTAACGTCATACTGATCTTATTTCGGAATTTGAGCGTGGATCGTCTCGTGATTTTCTCCACACGGACCGCCAGCGCCAGTAATACGATAAAACTCAGCTGCCGGAAAAAATAGAATACCGCCGTATCGTTGGTTTTTGCCGCCTGGGTAAAACCAGCGTGCTCCGGAAGCTGAATAACAATGATCGTCTCGATGAAATAAACTAGCCCGCTAAGAAATGCCAGGCTCAGAATGAATAATGAAAAGCGCGATCGGTCGGAGGCATACAGCATCTGGATAAAAATAAAGATAATGGTATCCAGAAAGAACAGCGCAATCATGACAATCAAATAGGTGGTCATAGGCACCCTGAAACCAGGGTTATCATTCACGCAAAAGGAGTTCACCGCGATCATAAGCGCAAAAAGCACCGCACCTGACAGCATGATCAGTTTTTCGGCCAACGTTATATTTTTCATCTTCCTTCTTACCGCACACAGATAAAGACGCAAAATGGCATAGCCGTTATCGACCCTTGCGCAATTTTAAAGCGTTTAAAGGGCTAAACGGATCATTTTGCGCAAAAGGCGCTGGACACATCAGCATGAGGGCGGCGTCACGGTGCCCGCTGGTTGGATGAGGCGAACCCCGCGTGCGGTGATATACTGCTGAAATACACACGAAACAGCCTGGTGAAGAGTCAGTTCTACCTCTTCCGTGAGCCCATTCACGGCGCAGGAGCGAGAAATATCGTGACACATGGGTCTGTGAGTGGGCTATAATTTCGAGCTAATTTCGAATGATTTTGAAATACTGCCTGTAACGCTATGAATTACAAGGCAAAATAAGCAATGAACATAAGGATTAAAGCTATGGGTTTTCTTTCCGGTAAGCGCATTCTGGTGACTGGCGTTGCCAGCAAACTGTCCATCGCATACGGCATCGCACAGGCAATGCATCGCGAAGGCGCTGAGCTGGCGTTCACCTACCAGAACGACAAGCTGAAAGGCCGTGTTGAAGAATTTGCCGCGCAGCTGGGTTCCAGCATTGTTCTGGAATGTGACGTTGCACAAGACGAAAGCATTGATGGCATGTTTGCTGAACTGGCAAAAGCATGGCCGAAATTCGACGGTTTTGTTCACTCCATCGGCTTCGCTCCTGGCGACCAGCTGGACGGCGACTACGTGAACGCGGTTACCCGTGATGGCTTCAAAATCGCCCACGACATCAGCTCCTACAGCTTCGTTGCAATGGCAAAATCCTGCCGCGCGATGCTGAACCCGGGCGCAGCCCTGCTGACCCTGTCCTACCTCGGCGCAGAACGTGCTATCCCTAACTACAACGTTATGGGTCTGGCGAAAGCGTCTCTGGAAGCCAACGTGCGCTACATGGCGAACGCGATGGGTCCTGAAGGCGTGCGTGTTAACGCTATTTCTGCGGGTCCAATCCGTACCCTGGCCGCTTCCGGTATCAAAGATTTCCGTAAAATGCTGGCACACTGCGAAGCGGTTACCCCGATTCGTCGTACCGTTACCATCGAAGATGTGGGTAACTCTGCGGCATTCCTGTGCTCTGACCTTTCCGCAGGTATCTCCGGCGAAGTGGTTCACGTTGACGGCGGCTTCAACATCGCTGCAATGAACGAGCTGGAAATCAAATAAGCTTGTCACTCTCTTCCCGCCAGGGAAGAGAGTTTCCCCCCCGCCCGCCCCTCGTTATTCCGTTCTGCTATTTGTTATCACCTAACAATATTTTTCCCCTCATCCGCCTTACGCCAGGATATTGATCGCCATTTTGAGATCAAGGAACGCCCATGGAACAACGCCGTTTTTCCGGCAAAGGCCACTGGTATCATGAAACCCAGTCGAATCATTCGCAGACGGACGTTCTGCCGCTGGTGCCCGAAGCCGCTAACGTCGACGACCGTTTTTTGCTCGATTTAGCCCTGCCCGATGACATTCTCGCAAGCTGTGCTGGTTGGCTTACGCCTGCCCGAACCCTGTGTCATCTTTTGTTCCCGCTTGATACTCCCGTAAACCGTCTGCATACGCTCAGCGCCTACGACAGGCTGAGCACGGCATTAACGGTTGCCCAGGCGTGTGGCGTTCAGCGGCTCTGTAACCACTACGCTGCTCTGCTCGCCCCTCTTCCGGGGCCGGACTCCTCCCGGGAAAGCAATCGACGCCTTGCAGAAATTACCCAGTATGCCCGCCAGTTAGCCAGCTCACCCGATGTCATCGATGATAAAGCCCAAAACCAGCTTGATGAGGTTGGACTCACAACGTATGACATTGTGCTTATCAACCAGATCATCGGTTTTGTCGGTTTTCAGGCGCGAGTGGTCGCGGTATTTCAGGCATTGCTTGGCCATCCGGTACGCTGGCTGCCCGGGCACCACATTCAGCCCCATACGCTGCCGGTCAGCTTCAGCAGATGGACCGCCACGCTACCCGCGGTTGAGCTAAAATATGCCAGTGCGCTTCAGCTTGAGGCGCTCTCACGCTGGCAGGCGGAACCGGCGCTTGAAGCGCTTACCCCTGTGCTGTGTCATGAGCCGATGCTGCTTAATCTGACGGGCGAAATTCTGCTTCACCATCCACAAAGTGAAGGCCCCGCGTCTTCGATGATTTCAGCCGCTCGTGCGCTGCTCGTCGCCTCTCCGGATCGCTTTAGCGCCGCCCAGTTAACGCCCCTGACCGGGTCAGGTCTCTCGCCAGAGAAGGCCATCAACCTGCTAACCCGCGATGCATTTTATGGCTGGCTGGACCGTCTGCGCGTGGCGCTCGGCAAAGAGGAATAACCATACTCTTTACCTAAAGAGCGCTTGCTGTAGCAGTGAGATTCGCGTAAAACTGTCAGCCGCTCAATGGCTACGAAAATAGAACATTATGTTTCAGGACAACCCGCTGCTAGCGCAGCTTAAACAGCAACTGCATTCCCAGACGCCGCGTGCAGAAGGGGTCGTAAAAGCCACGGAAAAGGGCTTTGGCTTTCTTGAAGTTGACGGGCAGAAGAGCTACTTCATTCCGCCTCCTCAGATGAAGAAAGTGATGCATGGCGACCGCATTTCGGCCGTTATTCATACCGAAAAGGAACGAGAGTCTGCCGAGCCGGAAGCACTGATCGAACCTTTCCTGACCCGCTTTGTCGGGAAAGTGCATAAAAAAGACGATCGTCTTTCTGTCGTGCCGGATCATCCGCTCCTGAAAGATGCTATTCCGTGCCGCGCCGCGCGTGGCGTTGAGCATGATTTTGTTGAGGGTGACTGGGCGGTGGCCGAGATGCGCCGTCATCCTTTAAAAGGCGATCGCGGTTTCTACGCCGAGCTTACCCAATACATTACCTTCGGCGACGACCATTTCGTCCCATGGTGGGTGACGCTGGCGCGCCACAACCTTGAAAAAGAAGCGCCTGATGGCGTGGCGACTGAAATGCAGGACGAAGGTCTGGAACGTCGCGATCTGACGGCGCTGGACTTTGTCACCATTGACAGCGCCAGCACCGAAGATATGGACGATGCGCTGTATGCCGAAGAGACAGCCGATGGCAAACTGCATCTGACCGTCGCCATCGCCGACCCTACCGCATGGATTGTCGAAGGCAGCAAGCTGGACGAGATGGCCAAAGTGCGTTCGTTCACCAACTACCTGCCGGGCTTTAACATTCCGATGCTGCCGCGTGAACTCTCCGACGATCTTTGCTCGCTGCGTGCGCATGAAGTACGTCCGGTGCTGGCCTGTCGGATGACCATTGCGGCTGACGGTACCATTGAAGAAGATATTGAATTCTTCGCCGCCACCATCGAATCCAAAGCCAAGCTGGCCTATGACGACGTGTCCGACTGGCTGGAGAACACGGGCAGCTGGAAACCCGAGTCCGACAACATTGCCGCACAAATTCGTCTCCTGCACCGCGTCTGCCTGAGCCGCAGCGAATGGCGTCAAACCCACGCGCTGGTCTTCAAAGATCGTCCGGACTACCGTTTTGTGCTGGGTGAAAAAGGTGAAGTGCTGAATATCGTCGCTGAGCCGCGCCGTATTGCCAACCGCATCGTTGAAGAAGCGATGATTTCCGCCAACATTTGTGCTGCACGCGTGCTGCGCGACAAATTAGGCTTTGGCATTTACAACGTGCACACCGGGTTTGATCCGGCGAACACCGAAGCGCTGGCTGCCCTGCTGAAAACCCATGACGTACACGTCGATCCTGAGGAAGTGCTGACCCTGCAAGGTTTCTGCAAACTGCGCCGCGAGCTGGACGCACAGCCGTCAGGGTTCCTCGACAGCCGTATTCGCCGCTTCCAGTCCTTTGCGGAAATCAGCACCGAGCCAGGCCCGCACTTCGGCCTTGGCCTTGAGGCTTACGCGACCTGGACCTCCCCGATCCGTAAGTACGGCGACATGGTTAACCATCGTCTGCTGAAAGCGATCATCAAAGGGGAATCAGTTGCCCGCCCACAGGATGATACGACATTGCAGATGGCAGAACGTCGCCGTCTCAACCGTATGGCGGAGCGTGATGTCGGCGACTGGTTGTATGCGCGCTTCCTGAATGATAAGGCAGGGACTGACACCCGTTTCCCGGCTGAAATCATTGACATCAGCCGCGGCGGCATGCGCGTTCGTCTGGTGGATAATGGCGCCGTTGCCTTTATTCCTGCCCCGTTCCTGCATGCTGTTCGCGACGAACTGGTTTGTAGCCAGGAAAACGGGACCGTGCAAATTAAAGGCGAAACGGTTTACAAGGTCACTGACGTGATTGATGTCACCATCGCTGAAGTGCGCATGGAAACCCGCAGTATTATCGCGCGCCCTGCCGCCTGATAACCGCGTAAACTTCCGGCCGTTCCGTTAAGGGGTGGCCGGGAGTTCTCACCTGAATTATCTCCCGCAAAATCATCGTTTTTTCTCACACTTTTCTGTTTCCCATCGCCACATTTCGCCAGAATTATCTACAGTAAAAGAGAGCCGTCATTGTCGACTGCAAATGAATAATTTGTGCGCTACTCAGCAGCCGCGGGAGAAAACGTGATGGACGATCTGGAGCAGAATTTGCTGTTTCGTTACATGGGTACGCATAGCCCCTGGTGGCGACTGACAGCAGACAGCAATGCTCTGCATCTTGCTGCCAGTGAAAGCGCTGACATCATTCAGGTGGTTGCGCTGGATGATGAGCAGGCCGCGCTGATCCGCCAGCTCACCGTGATCACCTCCAGTATTGCCATGACCCTGCCCTTGTACGGTGTGGACGTTCCCGTTCATCTTGTCGGCCGTAAAATTAACAAAAATGAGTGGGCAGGAACGGCATCAGCCTGGAACGATACCCCTTCCGTGGCGCGGGACCTGGCGCAGGGGCTCTCCTTCGCCGAACAGGTGGTTTCCGAAGCTAACTCCGTGATTGTGATCCTCGACCAGAACGGGAATATTCAGCGCTTCAACCGTTTAAGTGAAGAATATACGGGCCTGAAGGAACAGGAAGTTATCGGGCAAAACGTGTTCAAACTGTTTATGAGCCGCAGCGAAGCCGCGGCCTCCAAACGAAACATCACCGGCTTTTTTCGTAACGGCAGCTCGTACGAGGTTGAACGCTGGATCAAGACCCGCAAGGGGCAGCGCCTGTTTCTCTTCAGAAATAAATTCGTTCACAGCGGCAGCGGGAAAAATGAAATTTTCCTCATCTGTTCAGGTACCGACATAACCGAAGAGCGTCGGGCCCAGGAGCGCCTGCGCGTACTCGCTAATACGGATACGATTACCGGTTTGCCTAACCGAAACGCCATCCATGAGCTGATCTCCGATGCCATCACCGCTCGGGGTGACACGCAGGTAGGCGTGGTTTATCTCGATCTGGATAACTTTAAAAAAGTGAACGATGCCTATGGGCATATGTTTGGCGACCAGCTGCTACAGGCCGTTGCGCTGGCGATCCTGAGCTGCCTGGACGAAGGACAAACCCTGGCGCGCCTGGGCGGGGATGAGTTTATCGTGATGGCCACCGATACCTCGCAGGGCGCGCTGGAAGCGATGGCGTCGCGCATTCTGACCCGACTGCGTCAGCCTTTCCGCATCGGGCTGATTGAGGTTTACACCGGCTGCTCGCTGGGCATCGCGCTTGCGCCCCAGCATGGTAACGATCGCGAAAGCGTCATTCGCAATGCCGACACCGCCATGTACACCGCCAAAGAAAATGGCCGGGGTAAATTCTGCGTCTTCTCGCCAGAGATGAACCAGCGCGTATTTGAATACCTGTGGCTGGATACCAACCTGCGTAAAGCGCTGGATAACGATCAGCTGTTAATTCACTACCAGCCAAAAATGACCTGGCGCGGCGAAGTCAGAAGTCTGGAAGCGCTGGTGCGCTGGCAGTCGCCAGAGCGCGGCCTGATCCCGCCGATGGAGTTTATCTCCTACGCCGAGGAGTCAGGGCTGATTGTGCCCCTGGGCCGCTGGGTTATGCTTGATGTGGTGCGCCAGGTAGCAAAATGGCGCGACAAGGGGATCAACCTGCGCGTCGCGGTCAACGTCTCCGCCCGTCAACTGGCGGACCAGACCATTTTCAGTGACCTGAAGCAGGCGCTGAAAGACCTGAATTTTGAATACTGCCCGATTGACGTGGAACTGACCGAAAGCTGTCTCATTGAAAATGAAGAGCTGGCCCTGTCAGTGATCCAGCAATTTAGCCGCCTGGGAGCGCAAATTCACCTGGATGACTTTGGTACGGGGTACTCTTCCCTGTCGCAGCTGGCGCGCTTCCCTATCGATGCCATTAAGCTTGACCAGTCTTTCGTGCGGGATATCCATAAGCAGTCCATTTCACAGTCGCTGGTGCGTGCGATAGTCGCCGTGGCGCAGGCGTTAAATTTGCAGGTCATTGCTGAAGGGGTGGAGAGTGCAAAAGAAGACGCCTTTCTGACAAAGAATGGCGTCAACGAACGGCAGGGTTATCTGTTTGCTAAGCCCATGCCCGCTGCCGCATTCGAGCGATGGCTAAAGCGCTATCAGGCCAGGAATGTCCGTTAGCTGGCTTTACGTAAGCCCGTCGCCTGATGGCGATTTTGCAGCATGACCAGCCGCTCCATGTAGGCGATATCCTTCGGTTCAAGGCAGAAGGCGGCATCAACCCAATCCTCGGTAATGTCCATCAGCTC
This sequence comes from Enterobacter cloacae complex sp. EB5, assembly GCF_031432835.1. Lineage (NCBI taxonomy): Bacteria > Pseudomonadati > Pseudomonadota > Gammaproteobacteria > Enterobacterales > Enterobacteriaceae > Enterobacter > Enterobacter cloacae complex sp. EB5. Next base: position 4,245,015 of record NZ_CP133860.1, on the reverse strand, counting down.
GCTTCGCGGAAGTGGCAGAACGCGCGTACGCGCACGCAGCATGGCCCTTACACCGTTGAGCTTCGGCTGTAGCGTGTCGATAAACGTCCGCACCGAAACATAGCTCTGTAACGGCTCGAATAAGAGATCCACAAGACCATGCTGCTCATACCATTCCGCCGTATGCGACTCACCTTTATAGATCAGCGCCTCCGCCATTTTCATGCCGGCACGACGCGCCACCAGTGAATAGCCGCCCATACCCGGGAACAGATTGAACGCGATTTCCGGAAAGCCTAATCGGGCATCGCGCTGTGCCAGAATGAAATGATGCGCCAGCGCGGCTTCAAACCCGCCCCCTAACGCGCTTCCTTCCACCATAGCCAGCGTGACAGCGCCGGTATCAAACCCTCTTGAGGCGGCATGAACGCAGTCCACACAGGCCCGGGCATAGGCGCGTAACGCTTCGCGTCGGTTGTTTTTGATGCACTCAACGAAGAACTGTAAATCACCGCCGGTATTGTAGATGTCCGGGACCAGCGATCCGGTGACCCAAAAATCAACGACAAATCCGGACTGTCGAACCAGCCAGGAGAGATTCATGATCTCCTCGATCAGCGCATGGTTGAAGCAAGGCCGTGGCGTGGCACGTAACATCATCCACACCGTACGCCGTTCGGCTTCATAATAAGCCGCCAGTTGAGTGAATCGTTCAGCATCAGTAAACAATGTGCAGGTTGTCTGGTTGATAACTGTCATAGTCGAATTCCTCTTATAAAAAAGCGCGTTGCGCGCAGTTTTAGACTAATCCACCCCTACAACCCGCAGCATACGGGGGCCAAATTTATCACTTTCATTTATGAACTTTGGTTATTGCATTTTTTACCTTCTCTTTTGAATCAATTTTCTGCATCATTGATAATATTAACTTTTCGCTTCAGGGTGAGCTTATGTCTAACATTGATGCAACAGCCGTGGCACAGCGTATTGATACTGTGCTGGATATTCTTGTCGCAGGCGATTATCACTCTGCTATCCGTAATCTTGAGATCCTCAAGTCTGAACTGCTGGCTGAGAACGGCGCTGATAACGCTCCAGAATCCACTCAACCTAAAGCCCCGTGGGAAGTGTAACCACGTCGTTTTCGCCCTTGCCTTTTAAATGGATGCTATGAATTCCCGACAACAAATCATTTTGCAGATGGTGATCGATCAGGGACGCGTAAGCGTGGTCGATCTCGCTAAAGCCACCGGCGTTTCTGAAGTCACCATTCGTCAGGATCTGAATCTTCTGGAAAAACAGAGCTACCTGCGGCGTGCGCACGGATATGCCGTTCCACTGGACAGCGACGACGTCGAAACCCGCATGATGAACAATTATGCGCTCAAGCGGGAGCTGGCGGAGTTTGCTGCATCCTTAGTGAATAACGGTGAGACCGTCTTTATTGAAAATGGCAGCAGTAACGCCCTTCTGGCACGCACGCTCGCCGATCAAAAAGACGTTACCATAATCACCGTAAGCAGCTATATCGCCCATCTGTTGAAGGAAACTCGCTGTGAGGTGATTCTGCTGGGCGGCATTTACCAGAAGAAAAGTGAAAGCATGGTCGGGCCATTAACGCGCCAATATGTTCAGCAGGTTCACTTCAGTAAGGCATTCATTGGTATTGATGGCTGGCAGCCCGACACCGGCTTTACCGGTCGCGACATGATGCGTTCAGACGTGGTTAACGCCGTACTCGCCAAAGAGTGTGAAGCGATTGTGCTGACCGACAGCTCTAAGTTTGGCGCCGTACACCCTTATACGATGGGTCCGGCTTCGCGCTTTAGCCGTGTGATTACGGATGAGCGTTTGCGCGATGAATATCGCCAGCAATTAGAACAAGACGGCCTGACTGTCGATATTGTGAAAAAAACGGCCTGATTATCCTGCTGCGCCCGAATAATGGGCGCACTTAAACCTTTCTCTGAGAGTATTCCGACCCTGCCTTTAAGAGTTTTTACCTGTTGAAACCGTTTTAAACACGTAAAATTAATATTAGCGATATAACAGGAAGTGACTATCACCTGCGTGATGATGAAACGCCTGCGCGACCAGCTTTCACGGGAACAGAATTTAAGTAGGGATATTGTCTATACTTAAAGTGCATTCCTTTCCGTGAATCGATAATTCAGGAGAAAGTATTATGACCTTTACCAGCAAAAAATTAGCCGCCGCTGTTCTGGCAATCACTGTAGCAATGTCCCTGAGCGCTTGCTCTAACTGGTCTAAACGTGACCGTAACACCGCGATTGGTGCCGGTGCTGGTGCGCTTGGTGGTGCAGTATTAACGGATGGTAGTACGCTGGGTACATTAGGTGGTGCTGCCGTAGGTGGTATTATCGGTCACCAGGTGGGCAAATAATCACCATAACGGCTCTCACCGGTATAATAATATATTAAGTATTTTCAGGTCTGACTTACGCACTAAAAAAAAAGAGCCACGGCAATGTCCGTGGCTCATTTATTTTAGCCGCCCGCCAGTTTGACTTTCATTCCTTTGGCTTCCAGCAGCGTTTTAATTAAATCGCGTTTATCGCCCTGAATCTCAATAATGCCGTCTTTTACTGCCCCACCGCAGCCGCACTTCTTTTTAAGCTCAGCGGCGAGCTTTACCAGGTCTGCATCATCCAGGTCAATGCCGGTGACAAGGCAAACGCCTTTCCCTTTTCTGCCGCTGGTCTGGCGCTGAATTCGCACGATACCATCGCCTTTTGGACGTTCAGCTTTCTCTTTTGGCTCTTCAATGCGCCCGGTATCCGTTGAATAGACCAGACGACTGTTGGCGTCACGCATTATGCCCCCTTTTTCAGTGATGCATTAATCGCTTTCAGGGTCTCTGCCGGATGAGCGGATTGCGTCACCGGGCGACCAATCACCATATAGTCTACACCCGCGCTCAGCGCCTGCTCTGGCGTCATGATGCGTCGTTGATCCCCAGACTCGGTGCCTGCCGGACGGATACCTGGCGTTACCAGTTTAAAGTCGCGGCCTAGCACAGATTTGAAGCGAACCGCCTCCTGAGCCGAACAGACCACGCCATCGAGACCACACTGTTGCGTGAGGCGCGCCAGACGCTCCGCGTGTTCGGCAGGTGACAACGTCACACCCAGGTCGCGCAGGTCGGATTCATCCATACTGGTCAGCACAGTGACGGCGATCAGAAGCGGAGCGTCATTGCCAAACGGCACCAGAGCTTCGCGCGCAGCCGTCATCATGCGTGCCCCGCCCGATGCATGAACGTTAACCATCCACACACCCAGGTCAGCCGCCGCAGCAACGGCGTGCGCAGTGGTATTTGGAATATCGTGGAATTTCAGGTCGAGGAAAACGTCGAAGCCACGCTGGTGCAGATCGCGGACGATTGACGGGCCGAACAGCGTAAACATCTCTTTGCCTACTTTCAGACGGCAATCACGGGGATCTATGCCATCAACAAAGGCCAGTGCGGCGTCACGGTTATTGTAATCCAGAGCAACAACTACGGGAGAATCGGTAACTACGCGGGAAGTGGAGGATGTAACAGACGTCATGACCAGCCCTTTTCGTCTATGGGCGCGCAGCGGCGCGGAACAGATAAACGGCGTGCATTCTACCTGCCCTCGGGGTAAATGAACAGAATCGAATGCTTTTGCTTTTCCTGCTGAACCCCAGACCGCACGGTGCTGACGAAATTACTGCAATCATTAGTATGTTGTAACTAAATTACAGCGTTTTAAAAAATCACTGCCCGTCCAAACCTCGGATTGGCTTAATGGTGGACCACGCCCGGCAGGAAGGGCAATGCCAGTAGAGCGAATAGGCGGTGAAGCCGCATTTCTGGCAGCGATAGCGCGGTTTGCTGCGTACCTGTTCACCTACCATGTCTCGCAGCACCATCAGGCTCTCTTTAGCGCGCCCTTCTTCTGCGTCATTAAGGTGGTAATCCATCAGCTTATGGAAGACGCGCATGGTAGGATGACGCTGCAACTGACGGGTAATGTAAACCTGGGCGGTATCACTCCCTTCGTGCTCTTCGACGACATCCGACAGCATCAGCTCGGCTGTGGCACCGGTGTTTTCTTCAACGCAGCGACGCAGAAACGCAACCCACTCGTCCTGCTTACCTAACTGCTGATAGCAGGTTTGCAGCATTTCCAGCGTTTCGCTGACCAGCTCTTTGTCCTGATCGATAACGCGAAGCAGGCTCTCCACGGCTTTGGCGTAATCACCGTTAGCCATAAAGACCCGCCCCATCATGATCGAAATGCGCGCGCTGTTGCGATCGGCCGCGGCGCCTTTCTTTAACAATGCCATGGCTTTATCCATGTCATCGCTACCCATCTGCTGGAGAGCCAGCTCGCAATAGAAGTGGGCAATTTCGACGCGCTGTTTGTCTTTGCCGAGTTTGACCAGCCGTTCAGCGGTATCAATCGCTTTTTGCCAGTCGCTGGTGGCCTGATAGATTTGCAGAAGCTGCTGAAGCGCACCGATACGGAAGTCCGTCTCATCCACCAGCTGAGAGAACATATCCTCGGCGCGATCGTAAAGCCCCGCGGCCATGTAATCCCGCCCAAGCTGCTGCACGGCCAGCAACCGTTGCTCATAGGTCAACGAAGCGCTTTCCATCAGGGTCTGGTGGATACGAATGGCACGGTCAACCTCTCCGCGCGAGCGGAACAGGTTTCCCAGGGTGAGATGCGCCTCTACGGTGCCGGTATCCTCTTTAAGCATGTCGAGGAACAGATCCACCGCTTTATCCTGCTGATTGCTCAGCAGGAAGTTCACCCCCGCAACGTAGTCACGGGAGAGTCGGTTTGCTTCATCCTGTTTTGTTTGTTGCGCGCTTCTGCGGCCCATATACCAGCCATAGGCTGCGGCGACAGGCAAAAGCAGAAACAACAACTCCAGCATATTCGATTATTCCTTGACTACCGGCACACCAGAGCTCGCCGGAATGTCAGACGCAGGCGTAAGTTGATGTTCAAGTCGTTTAATTTTACGTTCAGCGCGAACAAGAGAAACACGAACCTTAAGCCAGAACAGGCCGCATACAAGCCAGCCGATGACAAAACCCGCCGCGAATAACACAGCCAGCAGGCTCGACACCCGGTACTCGCCCTGCGCCAGCAGATAGTTGAAACTTACCTGTTGATCGTTTTGCGCGCCCAATGTGACTGAAATGACAAAAATCGCCAACACCAGTAAGAAAATGAGTAAATATTTCACATGACTTCCCGTTATGTGGTTCGAGCGTATAAAGCGTGTTCAACTCACTGCAATCAGCCTTATAAGCTACCATTTTAGTGGCGGGCGCGAAATGGAAAAAGTAACGCGCCCTACATGGATTTATGGTCAAAATGCGGAATATCAACCTTCAGGTTCCGCCAGACTCCCTTTCGGCTATTTCTTCCTTCTCTTCCGGCGGCGGCGTCAGGGGTCCACAAAAACGTTGTGCAAGCCAGGTCGCCAGCGTCACCAGTACCCACGAGATCAGCGTTGCCACCACCAAATCACGCGGCCAGTGCATCCCCAGTAGCATCCGGCTGCCCATTACGCCTGTCGCCCAGACCAGCAAAATCGCAATCGTGAGGGTACGCCGACGCGGCCACAGCAGTCCTACGCCAAGTAGCGCCCAGCTGGCAGCAAACATCGTATGCCCGGAAGGAAACGCAAAGCCGGTCTCTTTTTGCCAGTGTTTGCGTAAAAAGGTCGGGATATCCTGCTGTTCCGCAAGCTGCTCCTTTACCAGCGCACCGCGATCTTTACGCTTTAAATTGTAGAACTCATCCACCGGAACATGGTGCGTTTTTTCCAGCCAGACGACGAAAGGACGGGGTTCCTGCACGCGATCTTTGACCCACGACTTCACCCCCTGCCCGATAAGTATGGCCCCGCCGAGAATGGCAAACAGTACCAGCGCCGCGCGAAGGCGAAAGCGCAGGCACCACAGGAACCAGCCACAGAGCAGCACGTGCGTAATAATCCCCCACGGCTGGGTGACCGTCTCGGTTATCCAGTATAAGGCTTTCAGCCACGTCTCGTTTTGTCCGGGCTGCCACATCCAGCCGGAGAACCAAACGACCAGGGGGATAACGAGCAATACGGCGGCGCCTGCGGCCGTTCGTCTGGCAATTGAAAGCATGTCCTCTCCTTTTTCACTAAGCACCACAATCATAACTGAATTTCATCATTCAGGTGGATATGTCGGATTGTGCGTTTAACGTTTGTAAAGCGTGGTGGTGATTAGGTGAAGTTGCCGGGCTTGTGGCAAAATAGTCCAATACAGAAAGCATAATGGGGCAAAGGCACGAAACGTGTCAGCCTGGTCTGGAGAATCACATGCAGCTTAAACGTGTGGCAGAAGCCAAACTGCCAACCCCATGGGGCGATTTCCTGATGGTGGGTTTTGAAGAACTGGCAACCGGGCAAGATCACGTCGCCCTGGTATTCGGCGACATTTCGGGGCAAACGCCGGTGCTGTCCCGCGTTCATTCAGAGTGTCTGACCGGTGACGCGCTGTTCAGCCTGCGCTGCGACTGCGGTTTCCAGCTTGAAGCCGCCCTTTCTCATATCGCAGAGGAAGGACGTGGCGTTCTGCTGTATCACCGTCAGGAAGGTCGCAATATCGGCCTGCTGAATAAAATCCGCGCCTACGCGTTGCAGGATCAGGGCTACGATACCGTCGAAGCGAACCATCAGCTCGGCTTTGCTGCTGACGAGCGCGATTTCACCCTGTGCGCAGATATGTTCAAGCTGCTGGGCGTGGACGAAGTGCGTCTGTTGACCAATAACCCGAAAAAAGTGGAAATCCTCACTGAAGCGGGCATCAATATCGTGGAACGCGTGCCGCTGATTGTCGGCCGCAACCCGAAAAACGCGCATTACCTCGATACTAAAGCCGCCAAAATGGGGCACCTGCTGAGCGAGTAAACGCAAAACGCCCGGCACATGTGCCGGGCGAATTTTCAGTCCAGCATCTTACGAATCACATAATGTAAAATGCCGTCGTTCTGGTAATAGGTCAGCTCTGTTGCCGTATCAATACGACACCGGCAATCCAGCACTTCTGTCGTTCCATCTGCGCGCGTTAACTTCACCGGAACGGTTTTACCCGGTTGCAGATTTTGCAGACCGCTGATATCAATCTGCTCTTCCCCGGTCAGACCCAGCGTTTTACGCGTCACGCCCTGCGGGAACTCCAGCGGCAGGATCCCCATGCCGATCAGGTTTGAGCGGTGGATACGTTCAAAGGATTCGGCAATCACCACGCGAACCCCGAGCAGACGCGGACCTTTTGCCGCCCAGTCGCGACTGGAACCGGAGCCGTACTCTTTCCCGGCAATAACGGCCAGCGGCGTCCCCTCCTGCTGATACTTCATGGCTGCGTCATAAATTGAAATGACCTCTGTACCCGGCAGGTGGCGCGTCATGCCCCCTTCCACGCCCGGGACCATTTCATTGCGAATGCGGATGTTGGCAAAGGTCCCGCGCATCATCACTTCGTGGTTACCGCGGCGCGAACCGTAGGAGTTGAAATCGCGACGTTCCACGCCACGACTTTGCAGATACCGCCCTGCCGGACTGTCCGCCTTGATGCTCCCCGCCGGGGAGATATGGTCGGTGGTGACGGAATCGCCCAGCATCGCCAGGATGCGCGCGCCGTGAATATCTTTCAGCGGTGCAGGCTCCGCCAGCATTTCATCGAAGAATGGCGACAGGCGAATATAGGTGGAATCATCCTGCCAGTCATAGGTATCGGAACCCACCACGTCAATCGCTTTCCATTCCGCTGTGCCTTCGAACACTTCCGCATACTCTTTGCGGAACATCTCGGTGGAAACTTTTTCTACCGCGCGCGCAATTTCGCGCGATGATGGCCAGATGTCTTTCAGATAGACCGGTTCATTTTTGCGGTCGTGACCAATCGGATCGGTCGCCAGGTTAATGTTCATGTTTCCGGCCAGCGCATAGGCTACAACCAGCGGCGGCGAGGCCAGCCAGTTGGTTTTCACCAGCGGATGAATACGTCCTTCAAAGTTTCGGTTACCGGAAAGTACCGCGCCAACGGTCAAATCACCCTGCTTGATCGCCATTTCAATGGGCTCAGGCAGTGGACCAGAGTTACCGATGCAGGTCGTACAGCCGTAGCCCACCAGGTTAAAGCCCAGCTCGTCGAGGTAAGGCGTGAGTCTGGCCTGCGCCAGGTAATCGGATACCACTTTCGAACCAGGCGCCAGGGAGGCTTTAACCCACGGCTGTGGCTTGAGCCCCAGCTCTACCGCTTTTTTTGCCAGCAGCCCGGCAGCCATTAACACACTCGGGTTGGACGTGTTGGTACAGGAAGTGATAGCGGCGATCACCACGGCGCCGTCAGGGAGCTGATACTGATGCCCGTTCAGAACATAGTCCACCGGACGGTGATCTTTTTGCGCGGCGTTAACCTCCAGCTCATTGCTGGCGGCAAAGGCATTCGGAACGTTACTCAGGGCGACGCGGTCCTGCGGACGTTTTGGCCCTGCGAGGCTTGCCTCAACGGTGCCCATATCCAGCTCCAGCGTACTGGTAAATACCGGCTCGTCACCCGGGTTACGCCACATGCCCTGCGCTTTGGTGTAGGCCTCAACGAGAGCCACCTGCTCCTCGCTGCGACCACTGAGGCGCATATACTCCAGCGTAACGCTATCAATCGGGAAAAAGCCGCAGGTCGCGCCATATTCCGGCGCCATGTTGGCGATGGTGGCCCGGTCCGCCAGCGGCAGTGAATCCAGACCATCGCCATAAAATTCAACGAATTTACCGACCACGCCATGCTTACGCAGCATCTGGGTGACCGTCAGAACCAGATCCGTGGCGGTAATGCCTTCGGACAATTTACCGGTCAGCTTAAAGCCCACCACATCGGGAATGAGCATTGATACCGGCTGGCCGAGCATGGCCGCTTCCGCTTCAATACCACCGACGCCCCAGCCCAGAACGCCAAGGCCATTAATCATAGTGGTGTGTGAATCGGTACCCACCAGCGTATCCGGGTAAGCCACCCACTCTTTATCCTGCAATTCACTCCAGACGGCTTTGCCAAGATATTCCAGGTTGACCTGGTGACAAATGCCAGTGCCCGGTGGAACAACGCTGAAGCGGTTGAACGCTTGCTGTCCCCATTTCAGAAATACGTAGCGTTCATGGTTACGTTCCATCTCCAGACGGACGTTTTCGCCGAAAGCATCGTCGTCACCAAAGTGATCGACGGTGACGGAGTGGTCGATGACGAGGTCTACCGGGGACAGGGGGTTAACCTTAGCAGTATCGCCCCCGAGACGCTTAACGGCTTCACGCATGGCAGCCAAATCCACAACCGCTGGCACGCCGGTGAAATCCTGCATTAGCACCCTGGCCGGGCGATAGGCAATTTCTCTGTCTGCATGAGCATTTTTCAGCCACCCTGCCAGAGCCTGGATATCCTCCTCGGTAACCGAGTCGCCATCCTGCCAGCGCAAGAGGTTTTCCAGTAAGACTTTCAACGACTTGGGTAACCGCGAAATGTCCCCAAGCGTTCTGGCAGCCAGCGGTAAGCTGTAGTAGCGCCAGGTTTTATTTTCCGCCTGTAATGTGTCCTTACTGGCTTCGCGTAGGGTTAACGACATAAGCTCCTCCTTAAAAACAGGGATGTCCTGACAATCATCAGGGCTGTAATTAAAGATAACACAAAGATGTCGTAACGTTTTGATAACAACCCAAATTGATAAATTTAGGAATGGTCCAACGCGAGGGATAAAACAAAAAACCCCGCCGTGGCGAGGTTTTACGATTTAGTGCAAGGCCAGCCAGAGGAGCTGACACCAGAAGAGGATCGACGCTGAGAATACGCCGAGCCATGACCAGTATTTTACGGTTGTCATGTTATTCATCATAGGGACACCAGACTTTAATTATTAAAGGTTGCGAGGTCTGCCCTCGTTCTATATTGCTGATGTGTATTTATTAAGGAGTACAAAAGTGCACAGTCTTTATTCAGACTATTTGCATCATTACGCAAAAATCAAAATTATTGTTTTTTGGGTTCGTCTTCCGCGAACACATCAATAAAGGCCTGCTGTTGTGGCGTCAGTTTCCAGGAAGCTGGCACGCTGGTTGCTGGCGCCTTACGGGCTTTGTGAACATTGTCACGAAGCTGACACATCTCTTTTCGCGCTTCTGTACGCACCGTCATGACCATAATCAACCCCAGTAATTCCAGACAAGAAGAGCAACCACCACCCAGAACAGGGCAGAGCCAAGAAAGACCGCCAGCCAGGCTTTACGCTTAAGCGCGGGATCCCTTTGCGGTTCTTCACTTCCTGACGGCATTGCTAACCTCATACAATCGACATCGCTTATCATTTAGAGACCAAACAATTGGCACAAGTAATCATCCGATGAGATAAATCCTAAAGAAACTTTAGCCGAAAAGCCAGTGAATTTACGTATCTGAGCCTGGGAAAATTCAATCTTTTGACCCGAAATAAATAATTGAAAAGAATAATTTGCACACCTGTAAATTAGTTTCTACTTTTGTCGCAAATTTGCGACAGTAAAACCATAGTCATTAAATGGGTTATGACGATATATGACAGTGGGCGTAGATGATGATAATTCTAATTCAGGTTTAAAGGGGAATGACGGTATCTTTCCGCGCAAGAAAGATACCGGGTGTGATTATTTGGCGGGAAGTTTAATGTCTTTAAACATCTCTTCGATGTCTTCATTGGAGCGTAACGCCACAGCTGTATCCACCACGTCGCGCGTTAGATGTGGCGCGAAGCGTTGAATAAAATCATACATATAGCTGCGCAGGAAGGTGCTGCGACGAAAACCTATCTTGGTGGTGCTGTGGCTGAAAATATCATGCGCATCCAGACGCACCAGATCCGGGTCTGAGACAGGATCCACCGCCATGCTGGCAATAACCCCAACGCCCAGGCCCAGACGCACATACGTTTTTATGACGTCCGCATCCGTCGCCGTAAAGACAATCCGTGGCGTTAATCCGGCGCGGTTAAACGCGGTGTCCAGTTCAGACCGGCCCGTAAAGCCGAACGTATAGGTCACCAGCGGGTATTGCGCCAGTTCTTCGATTGTCACTTCGCCCTTCCCCGCCAGCGGGTGATCCGGGGTCACAACAATAGAGCGGTTCCAGTGGTAGCACGGGAGCATGACCAGATCATCGTACAGATGGAGCGCTTCCGTCGCGATAGCGAAGTCTGCATTACCTTTAGACACGGCCTCTGCGATTTGCGTCGGTGAGCCCTGATGCATATGCAGGGAAACGCGGGGATAGCGTTCGATAAAACCTTTGATCACCCCGGGAAGCGCATAACGCGCCTGTGTATGCGTGGTGGCAATATACAGAGAACCTTTATCGGGCCAGGTATGTTCCCCGGCGACGGATTTAATGGCGTCGACTTTGGAGAGCACTTCCCGTGCGATGCGTATGATTTCCTGTCCAGCCGGCGTGACCTGCGTCAGGTGCTTACCGCTGCGGGCAAATATCTGAATACCTAACTCATCCTCCAGCATACGCACCTGCTTACTGATGCCGGGCTGAGAGGTATAAAGACCTTCTGCGGTGGAAGAGACATTGAGGTTATGATTGACGACCTCAACGATATAGCGAAGCTGCTGTAATTTCATGCCAGACCATCCGATTTAGCGCATGCGTCAATCGCTTAAGACGATTTGATAATAAGAAACGGGTTAACTATAACCACTATATCATTTATAGCCAGGCTGTATAGTACGGAACAAAAAATAATAACTACGTAATAAAAAAGGGCCGGAAGTCCGGCCCTTTCAGAGGTAAGTTACGGTAAGGAAAGATTATTTCTTGCCTTCAACCCATTTCCCGTCGACAAAGAAGGCTGACCATCCGGTCGCTTTGCCCTCTTTCTCTGCCGCCACGTACTGCTGCTTCGTTTTACGGCTGAAGCGCACCACGGTTTTATTGCCTTCCGGATCCTGCTGTGGCGCATCGGCCAGGTAACGCAGTTTCTCCGGCAGACGGTCGCGGAAGCGGTACAGCTCTTCTACCAGCGGCGCACGAGTTTCGCGCGATTTCGGGAAGGTGTTGGCCGCCAGGAATACCCCGGCAGCACCGTCACGTAGCACGAAATACGCGTCTGACTTCTCGCACGGCAGCTCAGGAAGCGGAACCGGATCTTCCTTCGGCGGCGCAACTTCACCGTTACGCAGGATCTTACGCGTGTTTTTACAATCGTCGTTGGTGCATGCCATGTACTTACCGAAGCGTCCCATTTTCAGGTGCATTTCGGAACCACATTTCTCACACTCAACGATTGGACCATCATAGCCCTTAATGCGGAACTCACCTTCTTCGATCTCATAACCATCGCAGGTCGGGTTATTGCCACAAACGTGCAGTTTGCGTTTTGGATCGATCAGGTAGCTGTCCATCGCCGTGCCGCATTTCTTACAGCGGCGTTTGGCGCGCAGTGCGTTGGTCTCCGCATCGTCCCCTTCCAGCACGTTGAGAACTTCGTTCTCCGGCACGAGGTTGATGGTGGTTTTGCAACGCTCTTTCGGCGACAGCGCATAGCCAGAGCAACCGAGGAATACGCCCGTGGTCGCGGTACGGATCCCCATTTTACGGCCACAGGTTGGGCAGTCGATGCTGGTCAGTACCATCTGGTTAGGCAGCATGCCGCCCTCTTCAGGATCTTTCTCGGCTTTCTCAAGCTGATTGGTAAAATCGCTGAAGAAGCTGTCGAGAACTTTCTTCCACTCTGCCTTATGGCTGGCAACCTCATCGAGGCTGTCTTCCATCTGCGCGGTAAAGTCATAGTTCATCAACTCGCGGAAGTTTGCTTCCAGACGGTCGGTGACAATCTCACCCATTTTTTCAGCATAGAAACGACGGTTCTCAACGCGAACGTATCCACGATCCTGAATGGTCGAAATGATTGACGCATAGGTGGACGGGCGACCGATGCCGCGTTTTTCCAGCTCTTTCACCAGCGATGCTTCGCTGAAGCGCGCAGGTGGCTTGGTGAAATGCTGAGCCGGGACCAGATCAACCAGCGACAGCTCGTCACCTTTGTTGACTGAAGGCAGCGTTCTGTCTTCATCACCTTTACGCAGCGCAGGCATCACTTTTGTCCAGCCGTCGAAGCGCAGAATACGGCCGCGCGCTTTCAGGCGGAAATCACCCGCGCCGACGGTCAGCGTGGTGGAGTCGTATTTCGCTGGCGTCATCTGGCAGGCGACGAACTGGCGCCAGATCAGCTGATACAGCTTCTGGGCGTCCGCTTCCATATCTTTCAGCGATTCTGCCAGAACGGAAACGTCAGAAGGACGAATCGCTTCGTGCGCTTCCTGAGAATTCTCTTTGCTGGCGTACTGATTAGGGCTGTCCGGCAGGTATTTCTTACCGAAGTTGTCCTCGATATAGCCGCGCACCATGTTGACAGCGTCCTGGCTCAGGTTGGTGGAATCAGTACGCATGTAGGTGATGTAACCCGCTTCATACAAACGCTGGGCCATCATCATGGTTTTCTTCACGCCGTAACCCAGACGCGTACTCGCCGCCTGCTGGAGAGTTGACGTGATAAACGGTGCGCCAGGCTTGCTGCTGGTCGGTTTGTCTTCACGATCCAGAACCTGATAACGCGCTTTTTCCAGCAGCGCCACGGCGGCCATGGTTTGATCGCGATTTTCAGGACGGAACGGTTTGTCGTTGTGGTGGCTCACCTGCAACGGCAGCGCATCGCCGCCCGGCGTGGTGACATTCGCATCCACTTCCCAGAACTCTTCCGGGACGAACGCTTTGATCTCGCGTTCACGCTCTACAACAAGACGAACAGCCACAGACTGCACACGCCCCGCAGACAGGCCGCGAGCGACCTTTTTCCACAGCAACGGCGAGACCATGTAGCCTACAACGCGGTCCATAAAGCGACGCGCCTGCTGAGCGTTAACACGGTCGATATTCAGTTCACCCGGCTTTTCAAACGCCTGACGAATCGCATTCTTTGTAATTTCGTTGAACACTACACGGCTGTAGCGTTTGTCATCACCCCCGATCACTTCCCGCAGGTGCCATGCGATGGCCTCCCCTTCGCGGTCAAGGTCGGTTGCGAGATAAATGTGGTCTGCTTTTTCAGCAAGCTGTTTCAGCTCGTTAACGACTTTTTCTTTGCCTGGCAGCACTTCGTAATGTGCATCCCAGTTGTGCCATGGGTTAACACCCATGCGGTTGACAAGCGCGCTACGTTCATCCTTTTTAGGCTTTTTAGCCCCTTTGGTGGAGGTAGAGTCTGCGCTCTTTTTGCTGGCTGAGCCACTGGTCGGCAAGTCGCGAATGTGACCAACGCTGGACTTAACCACGTAGTCATTGCCCAGATATTTATTGATCGTTTTGGCTTTTGCCGGGGACTCAACGATGACGAGAGCTTTACCCATATTCACCTTTACCTAATTTAATTCTTCCAGGAATACGCCGCACGTTGATTTCCCTTCCGCTGACGACGAGCCATTGATATTGCGACGTCGTCAGGGGATATCAACCCCTATGTGTTACCGAACGTCAGAATGGCGACATCCAGGTCATTGAGTTTTCGGGTATTTTTCTCACATCAAAGTTCATTCGTGACGAATTCCCGGTCGAATGTCAAGCAATTCTGTTGCCAGAATGACGAAAGCGCACACTGTACCTGATAAAATTCGTTACGCAACTTTATTAGCATGCAAAAGCAAATCCCGCCAGCCAGCCCCTGTTCCTTATCCCCTCGGATAACAGGGAAAATTTGCCCCCGAAGCGACCCAGGCGTAGACTATTGTCACTGTTTAAGGAGTGGAATATGCAGAATACGACCCAACCCATTGACCGAGCTTCACTGCTTATCGAAGCAAACAAACTCATTCGCGACCATGAAGACACCCTGGCGGGGATTGAAGCGACTGGCGTGGAACAACGTAATGGCGTGCTGGTGTTCAGCGGTGAATACTTCCTTGATGAACAAGGGTTACCCACCCCAAAAAGCACCGCCGTGTTTAACATGTTTAAATACCTGGCGCATACCCTCTCAGAGAAGTACCACCTGGTCGATTAAAACGAAAACGCGAGGCATCTGCCTCGCGTTTGTCTTTACAGCAGCGGCTTTTGTCCGCGCTGCAACCAGCGTAGCAGCAGGCGATCCGCGCTTTCTGCCGCGCTATTGGTAAAACGGTCGAGCAGGCGCTTGCGTCGGGTGAAGCGCACCCCCACCAGCTCACGGCCTTCCATCAGGTTGAGCAGGAGGTCGTCGCTGGTACCCACTTCATCCACCAGCCCTTTCTCCTGCGCCTGCGTGCCGTACCAGTGTTCGCCCGTAGCCACTTGCTCAATGTCCAGCGTTGGACGCATGCGGTGCACGAAATCCTTGAACAGATGGTGGGTTTCGTTCAGATCTTCCCGGAACTTCTGCCGTCCCTCTTCGGTATTTTCGCCGAGCAGCGTCAGCGTACGTTTGTACTGACCCGCCGTATGCAGTTCGATGTCGATCTCTTTATTTTTCAGGAAACGATTGAAGTTAGGGATCTGCGCGACCACCCCAATCGAGCCGATAATGGAGAACGGTGCCGCGACGATTTTATCCGCCACGCACGCCATCATATAACCGCCACTCGCCGCGACCTTATCTACCGCAACGGTGAGCGGGATCTGTTTATCACGCAGACGCTGTAACTGCGACGCCGCCAGTCCATACCCATGCACTACGCCGCCCGGGCTTTCAAGACGCACCACCACCTGATCCTGGGCTGTCGCCACGGCCAGCACCGCCGTCACTTCTTCACGCAGAGAGGAGACCTCATGCGCATCCATGCTACCTTTAAAATCGAGCACATATACGCGCGGTTTTGCGTCAGCCTGTGGCGTGGCGAGCTTAGCTTTCGCCTTCGCAGCTTTGGCGTCCTGCTTGTGTTTTTTCTTCTGGGCTTTTAGCCACAGCTTCTGTTGATGATCGTCAAGCAGCGCCAGAGACATCTCCTCCTGCATCTCTTTATACTGCTCGCTCAGGCGGGTAATGCGTAACTCACCACGCTGACGCTTACGCTGCGTCAGGTTGACAATCAGGACGGCAATCACCGCGACAGCAATAACCACCGTCGCGATTTTGGCCAAAAACAACCCATACTGAGAAAGTAATTCCACGCGTTCCACCTTGATTTAACCACGAATCTTTCACGCCAGTGTACAACAGCCCTGTGCAGGCGTCTCGCTCTGGACATTACCTCTGCGAGGCGGCTTCAGGAATCCCCCGTTTCTGGTTTAAATCTTTGCAAATTGTTAATTTACCAGCGATCTGTCCTGTAGACTGATTGAATTCTGACGCTGTTTCGGGCATAAAGCCGAAAAGTCATTAATAAAGGTGCAAGTCACGCCCAATGCGCCTGAGGAGCCACCGTGCATTATCAGCCACAAAAAAACCTTCTACAGAACCGCATCATTCTGGTTACCGGTGCCAGCGACGGGATTGGTCGCGAAGCGGCGCTGACCTATTCTGAATACGGTGCGAGCCTTATTCTGCTGGGACGTAATGAAGAAAAGCTTAAGGCCGTCGCCCGTGAAATCGAAAACGCCGGCGGTACCCCCACGCCCTGGTATACGCTCGATCTGCTGACCTGCACGCCCGCGTCATGTCAGGCCCTTGCCCAGCGCATAAGTACGCATTATCCGCGTCTGGACGGCGTACTGCACAATGCGGGGTTACTGGGCGAAGTGCGCCCGATGGATGAACAGGATCCGGAGATTTGGCAGCAGGTGATGCAGGTTAACGTCAACGGGACGTTTTTCATGACCCAGGCCTTGCTTCCTTTATTACTCAACTCCGATTCCGGCTCGCTGGTCTTTACCTCCTCCAGCGTGGGGCGTCAGGGGCGTGCGAACTGGGGGGCTTACGCCGTCTCAAAATTTGCCACCGAAGGAATGATGCAGGTGCTGGCCGAAGAGTACCAAAGCCGCCACCTGCGGGTTAACTGTATTAACCCGGGCGGTACGCGCACCAAAATGCGCGCCAGCGCCTTCCCGACAGAAGATCCGCAGAAGCTTAAAACCCCGGCCGATATCATGCCCCTTTACCTGTGGCTGATGGGTGACGACAGCCGTCGCAAAACCGGAATGACCTTCGATGCCCAGCCAGGCCGCAAACCGGGGATATCGCAATGAGTGAAGATCGTCATCAGCAGCGCCAGCAGCGTCTGAAAGAACAGGTTAATGCACGCGTGGCGGCCGCTCAGGACGAGCGCGGTATCCTCATCGTGTTCACCGGCAACGGCAAAGGCAAAACCACCGCCGCCTTTGGGACCGCCACCCGCGCAGTCGGGCATGGGCAGAAAGTGGGCGTGATCCAGTTTATCAAGGGTGAATGGCCCAACGGCGAGCGTAATCTGCTCGAGCCGCATGGCGTTGAGTTTCAGGTGATGGCGACCGGTTTTACCTGGGATACCCAGAACCGGGAAACCGATACCGCAGCCTGCCTCGCCGTCTGGGAGCATGCCAAAAGAATGCTTTCAGACCCGTCGCTGAACATGGTGTTGCTGGATGAGATCACCTATATGGTCGCCTACGACTACCTGCCGCTGGAGGCCGTGCTGGCTGCCCTGAAAAACCGCCCAGCGAATCAGACGGTTATCGTCACGGGGCGCGGGTGTCATCGGGACATTCTGGAGCTGGCTGATACCGTCAGCGAGCTGCGTCCGGTTAAGCATGCGTTCGATGCGGGTATCAAAGCGCAAATGGGGATTGATTACTGAAGAAAAAAAGCCCGGTATACTCACCGGGCTTTTCAATTAACCGTTGTTATTACGGCTGCCAGAGCGGCGATTGCTACTAACCTGGCTGTGACGCTTCACCGCACGGCGGATCTGATTCGCCTTCATGCGACGACGATCTTTCTCTACCGCCACTTTCGACGTGGTTTCTGGCGTCAGGCCAACCAGATCGCGCAGGTAGTTGGTTTGCGTCAGATCCAGTTCAGTATAGCCGCCACGTGGCAGGCCTTTCGGCAGCAGAATGTCGCCATAGCGGACGCGAATCAAGCGACTCACCTGGACACCGACCGCTTCCCACAGACGACGCACCTCGCGGTTACGTCCCTCTGTCAGGGTAACGTTGTACCACTGGTTAATGCCTTCACCACCGGTAAACTTGATGGTTTTGAACGCCGCAGGGCCGTCTTCCAGCTGAACGCCACGCGACAGGTCGCGCAGTTTGTTCTCATCAACCTGGCCGAAAACACGAACGGCGTATTCACGTTCCACTTCACGACTCGGGTGCATCAGACGGTTTGCCAGTTCACCGTCGGTGGTGAACAGCAGCAGGCCGCAGGTGTTCACGTCCAGACGCCCTACGGCAATCCAACGGGCGCCACGCAGTTTTGGCAGACGGTCAAACACCGTCGGGCGGCCTTCCGGATCGTTGCGGGTACACAGTTCGCCTTCCGGCTTGTAGTAAGCCAGCACGCGGCAGATCTGTTCAGCAGACTCTTTCACGGAGATAAGATGGCCGTCAATGCGGATCTTCAGCCCCGGTACGATTTCAACGCGGTCACCGAGCGTGGCGATTTTACCGTCCACACTCACGCGGCCTGCTTCAATAATGGCTTCGATTTCACGGCGCGAACCGTGGCCGGCACGCGCCAGCACTTTCTGTAACTTCTCGCTCATTGAGCTTCCTCAGGTGTCGCCTTCACAGGCGTCGAATCAGGTCAATAACAGGGCGGCGCCCTGCTTTGATGGCCGCGTAGTATATCTGCTTACACCCTTACAAGAAAGGCTTAACATCGCCCACGCCTTCACGAATCACTTCTGGCGCGTCTTCGGTGAGATCCACCACGGTGGTCGGCTGCTGGCCAAGATAGCCGCCATGAATAATCAGCTCTACCACCTTCTCCAGACGATCTTTGATCTCTTCCGGGTCGGACTCGGTAAACTCACTGCCCGGCAGCATCAGCGATGTGGAGAGCATCGGCTCGCCGAGGGTTTCCAGCAGCGCCTGGGCAATCGGGTTCGACGGTACGCGCATGCCGATGGTTTTACGTTTTTCCTGCAACAGACGACGCGGTACCTCTTTTGTCCCTTTCAGAATGAAGGTGTAGTTACCGGGCGTGTTGTTCTTAATCAGGCGAAAGGCCACGTTATCAACATAAGCATAGGTCGACAGCTCAGAGAGATCGCGACACATCAGGGTAAAGTTGTGGCCGTCCGGCAGCTGGCGGATGCGACAGATGCGCTCCATCGCCCCTTTGTCCTCGATTTTACAGCCCAGCGCATAGCCAGAATCGGTTGGGTAGACAATAACGCCGCCTTTGCGGACGATCTCCACGGCCTGATTAATCAGACGTGGCTGGGGGTTATCCGGATGGATATAGAAAAACTGACTCATACTTCCCTCTCTTCAATTTGCTGTGGCTGTTCCCAGAGCTGCCAGACAGGCTCAACGCCCGCGGGTAACCAGAGCTTGCGCCCCAGTTCAATCCACGCGCAGGGCTGATGGAAATCTGAACCCTGTGACCCAAGCAGACCAAACTGACGGGCGTAGGTCGCGAGCTGCGACCGCTCATTGGGTGCCTGCTGACACTGGGCAACTTCCATCGCCTCACCGCCGCATTCGGCAAAGTGCGCCAGCAGCCTTTTCAGCCATTTAGCAGAAAGATTATACCGCCCCGGATGGGCCAGCACGGCCTTACCGCCAGAATGATGAATCACATCAATAGCTTGTTTTATTGTACACCACTGTGGGGGAACGTATCCGGTTTTCCCGCGCGCCAGATACTTTTTAAAGACATTCGCCATGGTCGTCGCCTTACCGGCATCCACCAGAAAACGGGCGAAATGGCCGCGCGTCACCGCCCCACCGTTCGCCAGCTTTCGCGCGCCTTCCAGCGCACCGGGAATATGCGCTTTTTCCAGACGTTCGCCAATCATCTCCGCGCGTTGATTGCGGCGTGTTTTTTGTTCCTGCAAAAAAGCACGCATGGCCGGATGTTCCGTATCGATGTTCAGGCCAACGATATGAATTTCGTGGTTTTCCCAGACCGTCGAGATCTCGACCCCGGCCACCAGATCCAGCGCCAGTCCGCTGCGGGCAATCTCGGCGCGCGCGGCGGGAATGCCGTCAGTGGTATCGTGATCGGTTATTGCCAGCGTGCCGACACGCATTTCAACGGCGCGATGGACCAGGGCTTCGGGTGTCAGCAGGCCATCTGAAGCCTGCGTATGGCTGTGTAAATCATAAATTACGGCGTAGGTGGTATCGCTCAAAGCACTTCCCATAACAGGTTGGAGACATCCGAAGCCCCTATGATACCGACTAACCGTGAAATACTGAAATCAGGGGTTGACAACACGCCATCGAACTAGTTAACTAGTACGCAAGTTCACACGAGAAAGGTATCTGAAAATGACAGCACATTTCGCTCTGCACGGTTGGTGGCGTACTTCCTGATCTTCGGGCAGTGTCACACGTCTGCGATAAGCAAACAGATACCCGGCCCGCTACCCAGCGGGCTTTTTTTTGAACAGAATATGAGAACAACAACATGCAAACAGCCAAACCCCACCTCGAACTGCTGACCTGCGAGGCGGCCTATCGCCATAACCCTACCGCGCTGTTTCATCAGGTGTGCGGCGCACGTCCCGCGACGCTGCTGCTGGAATCTGCTGACATTGACAGCAAGGACGATCTTAAAAGCCTGCTGCTGGTTGACAGCGCGCTGCGCATTACCGCGTCGGGTGACACCGTCACTATCAAGGCGTTATCTGAGAATGGCGCATCGCTGCTGCCGCTGCTGGATACGGCTCTGCCTTCAGGCATTGAAAATGAGCGTCATCCGGACCTGCGAATTCTGCATTTCCCACCGGTAAGCCAGCTGCTGGATGAGGATGCCCGCCTCTGCTCGCTCTCCGTTTTTGACGCCTTCCGTCTGCTGCAAAATCTGGTGGCCATGCCGGAAGATGAGCGCGAAGCGATGTTCTTTGGCGGGCTGTTTGCTTACGACCTGGTTGCTGGCTTTGAAGATTTACCGGAAACCGAGCAGGGTAACCGCTGCCCGGACTACTGCTTCTACCTGGCCGAAACCCTGCTGGTGATCGACCATCAGAAAAAATACACCCGCATCCAGGCTAGCCTGTTCACGCCGTCTGTGTCTGAGAAAAATCGCCTCGCGCAGCGCATAGCCCAACTGCAACAGCAGATGTCGGAAGCACCGCCCGCGCTGCCGGTGCAGCGTGTTGAAAAGATGACCTGCGAGGTGAGTCAGACCGACGATCAGTACGGCGCGGTGGTGCGTCAGATGCAAAAAGCGATTCGTGCCGGGGAGATTTTCCAGGTGGTGCCGTCCCGTCGCTTTTCACTGCCCTGCCCGTCGCCGCTGGCGGCTTACGATGTGCTGAAAAAGAGCAACCCAAGCCCGTACATGTTCTTTATGCAGGACAATGATTTCACTCTGTTTGGCGCGTCGCCGGAAAGCTCCCTCAAGTACGACGCTACCAGCCGCCAGATTGAGATCTACCCGATAGCGGGAACCCGTCCACGTGGCCGTCGTGCCGATGGCTCCCTGGACCGCGATCTCGACAGCCGCATCGAACTGGAAATGCGTACCGACCATAAAGAGCTCTCCGAACACCTGATGCTGGTTGACCTGGCGCGTAACGATCTGGCACGCATTTGCACGCCAGGCAGCCGCTACGTGGCGGACCTGACCAAAGTCGACCGCTACTCCTTCGTCATGCACCTGGTCTCCCGGGTGGTGGGTGAACTGCGCCACGACCTCGACGTTCTGCACGCCTACCGCGCCTGCATGAACATGGGCACCCTGAGCGGCGCGCCGAAAGTCCGCGCTATGCAGCTGATCGCCGAAGCGGAAGGACGCCGTCGCGGCAGCTACGGTGGTGCCGTGGGCTATTTCACCGCTCACGGTGACCTTGATACCTGCATCGTGATCCGCTCCGCCTACGTTGAGGACGGCATTGCCACCGTCCAGGCCGGGGCCGGGATTGTGCTGGATTCTGTTCCGCAGTCGGAAGCCGACGAAACCCGCAGTAAAGCGCGCGCGGTACTGCGCGCCATTGCTACCGCACACCATGCACAGGAGATTTTCTGATGGCTGACATTCTGCTGCTCGATAATATCGACTCCTTTACCTACAACCTGGCAGATCAGCTGCGTGCGAATGGTCACAACGTCGTTATCTATCGCAACCACGTTCCGGCCCAGACGCTGATTGACCGTCTGGCGACCATGCAAAACCCGGTGCTGATGCTCTCCCCGGGGCCAGGCGCACCGAGCGAAGCAGGCTGTATGCCTGAGCTGTTGACCCGTATGCGCGGCAAGCTGCCGATTATCGGCATCTGCCTTGGCCACCAGGCGATTGTCGAAGCCTACGGCGGTTACGTGGGTCAGGCGGGGGAGATCCTGCATGGTAAAGCGTCAAGTATTGAACATGACGGTCAGGCGATGTTTGCCGGGCTGCCGAACCCGCTTCCGGTAGCGCGTTACCACTCGCTGGTCGGCAGCAATATTCCGGCCGGGCTGACCATTAACGCCTCGTTTGAAGGGATGGTGATGGCGGTGCGTCATGATGCGGATCGCGTCTGCGGAATGCAGTTCCACCCGGAATCTATCCTGACGTCCAACGGCGCGCGCCTGCTGGAGCAAACGCTCGACTGGGCGCTGCAAAAGCTGGAGCAGACCAACACCCTGCAACCGATTCTGGAAAAACTGTATCAGGCCCAGACCCTGAGCCAGCAGGAGAGCCACCAGCTGTTCTCCGCCGTCGTGCGCGGTGAGCTGAAGCCTGAGCAGCTGGCCGCTGCGCTGGTGAGCATGAAGGTACGCGGCGAAAGCCCACAGGAGATCGCCGGTGCGGCAACCGCGCTGCTGGAAAATGCCGCCCCGTTCCCGCGCCCGGACTATCCGTTTGCCGATATTGTCGGGACCGGTGGCGACGGCAGTAACAGTATCAATATTTCCACTGCCAGCGCCTTTGTGGCCGCGGCATGCGGTCTGAAAGTGGCGAAACACGGCAACCGCAGCGTGTCCAGCCGTTCCGGATCGTCCGACCTGCTGGCGGCTTTCGGTATCAACCTGGACATGAACGCCGAGCGTTCCCGTGAAGCGCTGGATGATCTGGGCGTCTGTTTCCTGTTCGCGCCGAAGTATCACACCGGTTTCCGCCACGCGATGCCGGTTCGCCAGCAGCTTAAAACCCGCACGCTGTTTAACGTGCTCGGTCCACTCATTAACCCGGCGCACCCGCCGCTGGCGCTGATTGGCGTTTACAGCCCGGAGCTGGTCCTGCCGATTGCGGAGACGCTGCGCGTCCTCGGTTACCAACGCGCCGCCGTGGTACACAGCGGCGGGATGGATGAAGTTTCCCTGCATGCGCCCACGCTGGTGGCGGAACTGAATAACGGCGAAGTGCTGAACTATCAGCTTGAGGCCGCTGACTTCGGGTTGACCCCGTACCATCAGAACGCCCTGGCGGGCGGCACGCCGGAAGAAAACCGTGACATTCTCACGCGCTTATTACAAGGTAAAGGTGAGGCCGCCCATGAGGCCGCCGTGGCGGCCAACGTAGCCATGCTGATGCGTTTACATGGCGAGGAAGATCTGAAAGCCAACGCCCAAAAAGTTCTGGACGTACTGCGCTCCGGTGCAGCTTACGATCGCGTTACCGCACTTGCGGCAAGAGGGTAAATAATGCAGACCGTTTTAGCGAAAATCGTCGCCGATAAGGCCATCTGGGTGGAAGCCCGTAAGCAACAGCAGCCGCTCGCCAGTTTTCAGAATGATGTCGTTCCGAGCAGCCGTCGTTTTTATGATGCGCTCCAGGGCGCGCGTACCGCGTTTATTCTGGAGTGTAAAAAAGCGTCTCCGTCCAAAGGCGTGATCCGCGACGATTTCGACCCGGCGCGTATTGCCGGTATCTACAAGCATCATGCGTCTGCCATTTCTGTGCTGACGGATGAGAAATATTTCCAGGGCAGCTTCGATTTTCTGCCCGTAGTCAGCGGCATCGCGCCGCAGCCGATTCTGTGCAAAGACTTTATTATCGACCCGTATCAGATCTGGCTGGCGCGCTTTTACCAGGCCGATGCCTGCCTGCTGATGCTCTCCGTGCTGGATGACGAGCAGTATCGCCAGCTCTCCGCCGTCGCGCACAGCCTGAATATGGGCGTGCTGACCGAAGTAAGCAACGAAGAGGAGCTGGAGCGCGCCATCGCGCTGGAAGCCAAAGTGGTCGGCATTAACAACCGCGACCTGCGCGACCTGTCGATTGACCTCAACCGTACGCGCCAGCTTGCGCCGCGTCTGGGCGCGGGCGTCACGGTGATCAGCGAATCCGGGATTAACAGCTACGCTCAGGTGCGCGAACTCAGCCACTTTGCCAACGGTTTCCTGATCGGCTCCGCGATGATGGAACACGAAGACCTTAACGCGGCCGTGCGCCGCGTACTGTTGGGTGAGAACAAAGTCTGCGGCCTGAACCGTGAACAGGATGCGCAGGCCGCATATGAAGCGGGCGCAATCTATGGTGGTCTGATCTTTGTTGAGTCCTCTCCTCGCGCAGTAAATGAGGAACAGGCGCGCAAGGTGATCGCGGCTGCGCCACTGAGCTACGTGGGCGTGTTCCGCAATGCGGATATTAACGACATTGCAGCTAAAGCGGACGCGTTATCCCTGAGCGCAGTTCAGCTGCACGGCGATGAAGATCAGGCGTACATCGATGCTCTGCGACATGTTCTGGCGCCTCAGGTTCAGATCTGGAAAGCGCAAAGCGTTGGCGCCACCCTGCCCGCGCGTAACCTGAAGCATGTTGATAAATACGTGCTCGACAACGGCCAGGGCGGCACCGGGCAGCGTTTCGACTGGTCACTGCTGCGTGGCGAAGTGCTGGACAATGTCCTGCTGGCGGGGGGATTAAGCCCCGATAACTGTGTGGAAGCGGCCAAAACCGGCTGCGCCGGCCTCGATTTCAATTCAGGCGTAGAGTCCCAACCGGGCATAAAAGACGCCAGCAAGCTGGCATCGGTATTTAAAACTCTGCGTGCATATTAAGGAAGAGAAGATGACGACATTACTTAACCCGTATTTTGGTGAGTTCGGTGGGATGTATGTCCCACAAATCCTGATGCCCGCGCTGCGCCAGCTGGAAGAAGCGTTTGTGAGCGCACAGAAAGATCCGGCGTTTCAGGCGGAGTTTACTGACCTGCTGAAAAACTACGCCGGTCGTCCGACGGCGCTGACCAAATGCCGCAACCTGACCGAAGGCACCAAAACCACGCTGTATCTTAAGCGTGAAGATCTGCTGCACGGGGGCGCGCATAAAACTAACCAGGTGCTTGGCCAGGCGCTGCTCGCGAAGCGGATGGGTAAAACCGAAATCATCGCCGAAACCGGCGCGGGACAGCACGGTGTGGCCTCAGCGCTCGCCAGCGCCCTGCTCGGTCTGAAATGCCGCATTTACATGGGGGCGAAGGACGTTGAGCGCCAGTCGCCAAACGTGTTCCGTATGCGTCTGATGGGGGCGGAAGTGATCCCGGTGCACAGCGGTTCTGCCACGCTGAAAGATGCCTGTAATGAAGCGCTGCGCGACTGGTCTGGCAGCTACGAAACCGCCCACTACATGCTCGGTACCGCCGCGGGCCCGCACCCGTTCCCGACCATCGTGCGTGAATTCCAGCGCATGATCGGCGAAGAGACTAAAGCGCAGATCCTTGAAAAAGAGGGTCGCCTGCCGGATGCGGTGATCGCCTGCGTTGGCGGCGGATCTAACGCCATCGGCATGTTTGCCGATTTTATCGACGAAACCAGCGTTGGGCTGATTGGCGTTGAGCCTGCCGGCCACGGCATTGAAACGGGCGAGCACGGAGCGCCGCTGAAGCATGGCCGCGTAGGGATCTACTTCGGCATGAAGGCCCCGATGATGCAGACTGATGAAGGGCAGATTGAGGAGTCTTACTCAATCTCTGCCGGACTGGATTTCCCGTCCGTAGGGCCGCAGCACGCGTTCCTCAACAGCACCGGCCGCGCGGATTATGTCTCCATCACCGATGACGAAGCGCTGGAGGCCTTCAAAACGCTGTGCCGCAATGAAGGGATCATCCCGGCGCTGGAGTCTTCCCACGCGCTGGCGCATGCGCTGAAAATGATGAAGGAAAACCCGGAAAAAGAGCAGCTGCTGGTGGTAAACCTTTCCGGTCGCGGTGACAAAGATATCTTCACCGTTCACGATATTCTGAAAGCACGAGGGGAAATCTGATGGAACGCTACGACAACGCATTTGCACAACTGAAAGCTCGCCAGGAAGGCGCCTTCGTTCCCTTCGTGACGCTGGGCGACCCCGGCCCGGAGCAGTCGCTGAAGATTATCGACACCCTGATTGATGCCGGTGCCGACGCGCTGGAGCTCGGTATTCCGTTCTCCGATCCGCTGGCGGATGGCCCGACCATTCAGAACGCAACGCTACGCGCGTTTGCCGCGGGCGTGACGCCGAGCCAGTGCTTTGAAATGCTGGCGGCGATCCGTCAGAAGCACCCGACCATTCCGATCGGCCTGCTGATGTACGCCAACCTGGTGTTCAGCCGCGGTATTGATGCGTTTTACGCCGAGTGCGCCCGCGTGGGCGTTGACTCCGTGCTGGTGGCTGACGTGCCCGTTGAAGAGTCTGCGCCGTTCCGTCAGGCGGCAATGCGCCACAACGTCGCGCCGATTTTCATCTGTCCGCCGAATGCCGATGACGATCTGTTGCGCCAGATTGCCTCTTACGGACGGGGTTACACTTACCTGCTCTCCCGTGCGGGCGTCACCGGTGCGGAAAATAAAGCCGCGCTGCCGCTGCATCATCTGGTGGAGAAGCTGGCCGAATACCATGCTGCACCGCCGCTTCAGGGCTTTGGTATTTCCTCGCCGGATCAGGTTACTGCGGCGATTGACGCGAAAGCCGCCGGGGCCATTTCCGGTTCGGCTATCGTGAAAATCATCGAGAAGAACGTGGATAAGCCAGAGCAGATGCTGGCTGAGTTACACGCATTCGTCACATCCATGAAAGCGGCCACGCGCAAGGCGTAACCGTTAACACCGTCTGGCCCCGGCGTCAGGCGGTTTTCCCTTCTCTCTTCCTGAAAGCAGCAGGTCAAAATTGATCCTGTCGATATTTTCGGTGTGAATGACTTTCCAAACTTTCGCGTAAGCGTATGATCTGGGCTCTTTTTAGCGTTACCCTTCTGAGTTCAGAGGTTATTCATGTCATGGCATTCCTTCAAACAGACTTATCTGGTTAAGTTCTGGTCACCTGTTCCGGCCGTTATCGCGGCAGGCATTCTTTCTACCTATTATTTCGGTATTACCGGCACCTTCTGGGCTGTTACGGGCGAGTTTACCCGCTGGGGTGGGCAGCTATTACAGCTGGCTGGCGTTCATGCCGAAGAGTGGGGCTACTTCAAACTGATCCATCTTGAGGGCACACCGCTGACCCGCATCGACGGGATGATGATCATTGGCATGTTCGGCGGCTGTTTTGCGGCTGCGCTGTGGGCCAACAACGTTAAGTTGCGCATGCCGAAAAGCCGCATCCGCATTTTGCAGGCCGTGGTCGGCGGTATCATTGCCGGGTTTGGCGCCCGCCTGGCGATGGGCTGTAACCTTGCCGCGTTCTTTACCGGTATTCCGCAGTTCTCGCTGCATGCCTGGTTCTTTGCCGTCGCCACCGCTATCGGCTCCTACTTCGGTGCTAAATTCACCCTGCTGCCGCTGTTCCGCATTCCGGTGAAAATGACGAAAGTTAGCGCTGCCTCTCCGTTAACGCAAAAGCCCGATCAGGCGCGTCGTCGCTTCCGCCTCGGTATGCTGGTCTTTTTTGCCATGGTTGCCTGGGCGATTTGCACGGCAATGAATCAGCCAAAACTCGGCCTGGCCATGCTGTTCGGCGTCGGTTTTGGTCTGCTGATTGAACGTGCGCAGATCTGCTTTACCTCCGCATTTCGCGATATGTGGATCACCGGACGCACCATGATGGCGAAGGCGATCATTGCTGGTATGGCCGTGAGCGCAATTGGCATCTTCAGCTATGTTCAGCTCGGCGTGGAACCAAAAATCATGTGGGCGGGCCCAAATGCCGTGATTGGCGGGCTGCTGTTTGGTTTTGGCATCGTGCTGGCGGGCGGGTGTGAAACCGGCTGGATGTATCGCGCCGTGGAAGGTCAGGTGCATTACTGGTGGGTGGGTCTGGGTAACGTGATTGGCTCTACCCTTCTGGCCTGCTACTGGGATGACGTCTCGCCGGTACTGGCAACAAACTGGGACAAGGTCAACCTGCTGAAAACCTTTGGTCCACTCGGGGGACTCCTGGTGACCTACGCCCTGCTGCTCATCGCCTTCTTGCTGGTTGTTGCACAAGAGAAGCGCTTCTTCCGGCGTGCCACCGTCAAAACTGAAACTCAGGAGAATGCCGCATGAAAGAGATCGTGCCTGACTATCGTCTCGATATGGTGGGGGAACCTTGTCCTTACCCGGCCGTCGCCACGCTTGAAGCGCTACCGCAGTTAAAGAAAGGCGAAATTCTGGAAGTGGTGAGCGATTGCCCCCAGTCGATCAATAACATTCCGCTTGATGCCAAAAATCACGGCTATACCGTGCTGGATATCCAGCAGGATGGACCAACCATTCGTTATTTAATTCAGAAGTGATTGCACGATCGAAAAAGGCCTCTCAGAGGCCTTTTCTAGTTTACTGGCTTTGGCCACCGTCGTCGTCTGAGCTTCGGCAGGCATGAATGAATGGTGAGACGTGTTCCGCAAACGGAACAGATAGCACCGTGAGGTAGGCTATGTGCTGGGCTGAACGTCGTGAACTGAAACTGTTTACCTGCACAAACCGGACACTCAAATTTGATGTTGGGGATATCCCCTCCAGCCAGGTGTGTGGAACAACCACCATACAGCAATCACTGGCTGACAGGGGATATATCTTCTGTCAGAAACGATAGCCTGCTGAGAACATAAATACCCACGGATCCAGACGAGTATTGATACTTTGCTGCTGGCCGCCCGCTTTAAAGCGCACGTCCGTATCAATGTCCATATACCAGACCGAGGCGTTGATCAGCCAGTCACGGTTAATCATATAATCCAGACCAACCTGCCCCGCCATGCCCCACGAGTCTTTCAGGCTGAGATCGGAGAGCCCGGCCTCTTTACCGGTATCGTTAAATTTCTCATCAAAGAAGGTGGTGTAGTTAACGCCTGCACCAATATATGGGCGCACCTTGCTGCTGGAATCGCCGAAGTACCACTGCGCCATCAGCGTTGGTGGTAAATGGTGCACCGTGGCAATGTCCCCGGTCGGTCCTAAACCGACGCGGTGACGGAATGGCGTGGCGGCTAAAAGCTCGACGCCAATGTTATCCGTTGCCATATACGTAAACGTCAGGCCTAACTGGGTGTTATTGCTGACGTTAAACCCGCCCATACCCAGTACATTGTCGGAACCTTCCGTTGGACGCACCGTTGCCGAACCGGCACGAATAAAGAATTCGCCTGCTTCATGCGCGTACGCGCCGCCAGAGAGAGTGCTTAAGATAAGGGCTGCCACCGCTAATTTTTTCATATCCGCTCCATCGTTGTGGTTTTAATTGCGGAGGAGAATATACTCACAAATGAGTAATAAGTGATCTAACACAGATCACATTAAAACCAGTAAGTTAACATTCATTGATCTAGGTTAATTTTTGGTGACGCCTCATAAAGCAATAAGTTGTTACCGCGTCAATTTTTGGCATTTCATGGTTACAAAATTTTCTGTTTTCCCTCTCTTGCGCTTCCTGTAGCGGCTGGATAATTTATCGCTCTCACAATGTGATTTGATGCGTTCTACTTTTGCAGGTGTGCCATGAGTGATCATAACCCGTGCATGACGTGCGGAGCCTGTTGTGCGTATTTTCGAGTCTCTTTCTACTGGGCTGAAGCCAGCGATGGCGGCGGCACCGTTCCGGTTGATCTCACGGAACCCTTGACCCCTTTTCTGCGCTGTATGCGCGGCACCAACCAAAAACAGAGCCGCTGTGTGGCACTGGAAGGTGAACCTGGGGTATCCACCCGCTGCTCCATTTACGCGGATCGCCCCAGCCCGTGTCGCACTTTCGCGATGTCGGGAGAGGATGGGCAGGTCAATGAGGCATGCAATCGCGCCCGCGCCCGCTATGGATTACCGCCGCTTTACAAAGATATGCTTTTCCATACAAGCCTTGATGCTGCCACCAGCGTGTTATCCGGTGTACAATTGCCGGCTAATTAACACCTGCAATACTCAAGGAGAGTGCATGTCTATCACGGCGAAGTCTGTCTACCGTGACACGGGAAATTTTTTCCGCAATCAGTTCATTACCTTTTTACTGATCGCGTTGTTGTGCGCCTTTATTACGGTGGTGCTGGGTCATGCGTTCTCACCAAGTGATGAACAGATTGCCACGCTGAGCCAGGGGGATCATCTTGCAGGCAGCGCAGGGTTGTTTGACCTTGTGCAGAATATGACGCCAGAGCAACAGCAAATCTTGCTGCGCGCATCTGCGGCATCGACCTTCTCGGGCCTGATTGGCAACGCCATTCTGGCGGGTGGCGTGTTGCTGATGATCCAGCTGGTGTCTGCCGGCCAACGCGTCAGCGCGTTACGTGCAATCGGGGCCAGTGCTCCGGTGCTGCCAAAGCTGTTTATCCTCATCTTCCTGACCACGCTGCTGGTCCAGATGGGGATCATGTTGGTTGTCGTTCCGGGCGTGCTGCTGGCAATCGTGCTTTCATTCGCGCCAGTAATGGTTGTGCAGGACAAACTGGGCATTTTCACCGCCATGCGCAGCAGCATCAGGCTCGCGTGGGCCAATATGCGACTTGTCGCCCCGGCCGTTATCAGCTGGTTGCTGGCCAAGACTCTGCTGCTGCTGTTTGCGCCGAATTTTGCGGTGTTAACGCCAAACGTCGGAGCGGTTGTCGCCAATACGCTGAGCAATTTGATTTCAGCCGTGCTGCTGGTCTATTTGTTCCGCCTGTACATGTTAATTCGTCAGTAACTGGGATCGCAGAATGAAGCAGTTTCTTGATTTTTTACCGCTGATCGTATTTTTCGCTTTTTATAAGCTGTACGACATTTATGCCGGCACGCTGGCGCTGATTGTGGCAACGGCTGTGGTGCTGATTTACAGCTGGGTTCGCTATCGCAAAGTTGAAAAGATGGCGCTCATCACCTTCCTGATGGTGGCGGTGTTTGGTGGCCTGACGTTGTTCTTCCACAATGATGAATTTATCAAATGGAAGGTCACGGTGATTTACGGCCTGTTTGCGGGCGCGCTGCTCATCAGCCAGTGGGTGATGAAGAAGCCGCTGATCCAGCGCATGCTGGGGAAAGAACTGACCCTGCCGCAGGCTGTGTGGGGGCGTCTGAATATCGCCTGGGCACTATTTTTTATTCTGTGTGGTCTGGCGAATATCTATATCGCATTCTGGCTGCCGCAGAATATCTGGGTCAACTTCAAGGTGTTTGGCCTGACGGCGCTGACTCTTATCTTCACCCTGCTCAGCGGCGTTTATATTTATCGCCACATGCCGCAGGATGACAAGCACTGATCCTTCTGGCCAGATCGCCGCGCGGTCTGGCCTCTTTTCCCGCCTTCTCTTTTCTCTACATCCTTCCTGCGAAAATGTCTGAATCATGAAGATTTTATGGAGATTGCTGTCATTTGATTGTAATGAGAATGACTATCATTAATATTCGTCATCGCATTTTTAACAAATGGAAATGAGTTGATGAATAACATAATAAGATTTGCCCCGGCTACACTTACGCTCGCCATTTTTTCAACGTTATACCAGAGCGCGCACGCAGCGGAAGATCCTCTCGCCGATGGTGAAACAATGGTTGTTCAGGCCACCGCTGAAGAGGCGCTGAAGCAACAGCCGGGGGTTTCCATCATCACGGCAAAGGACATTGAAAAGGATCCACCGGTTAACGATCTTTCAGAAATTATTCGCAAAATGCCCGGGGTTAACCTCACCGGAAACAGCGCGACAGGCAGCCGCGGCAACAACCGCCAGATCGACATCCGCGGTATGGGGCCAGAGAACACGCTGATTCTGATTGACGGTGTGCCGGTGACGTCACGTAACTCGGTGCGCTACAGCTGGCGCGGGGAGCGCGACACCCGCGGGGATACCAACTGGGTTCCGCCAGAGATGGTTGAGCGCATTGAAGTGCTCCGGGGACCTGCTGCCGCCCGCTATGGTTCGGGGGCGGCCGGCGGCGTCGTCAACATCATTACCAAACGCCCGACCAACGACTGGCACGGTTCGCTCTCCCTGTACACTAACCAGCCTGAAAATGATAAAGAGGGAGCGACGAAACGCGCTAATTTTGATCTGAGCGGCCCCCTCGCGGGCGATGCGTTAACGATGCGCCTGTACGGGAATATCAATAAAACCGACGCAGATGCTCAGGACATCAACACCGCGCAAAACGGCTCTTACGCCGCCGGACGTGAAGGCGTGCGCAACAAGGACATTAATGCCCTGCTCTCCTGGAAACTCACGCCACAGCAGATTATCGATTTCGACTACAGCTACAGCCGCCAGGGCAATATCTACGCGGGTGATACTCAATACAGCAACAGCAACGTCAGCCCTGACGGTCTGGTGTCGTCCCTGTATGGACACGAAACGAACCGAATGTACCGCCAGTCTTATGGCATTACGCACAACGGCATCTGGGACTGGGGTCAGTCAAAGTTCGGTGTTTATTATGAAAAGACCAACAACACCCGCCTGGAAGAAGGCTCTACGGGCAAAGTTGAGGGGATGATCAATAGCGATAAATACGATACCAGCCGGCTGGAGTCATACCGTTCAACGGGTGAACTGAACATTCCTTTCTTCTGGCTGGTCGAACAGACGCTAACCGTTGGTGCAGAATGGAATCGTGATGAACTGAACGATCCGGCCTCAATGCAGGCGACAAATGTGTCGGGAGAAGTGATTAACGGCGTTCCCGGCACGGCTTCTGAGCGCAACAGCAAAAACAGCGCTGACCTCACCGGCATCTATCTTGAGGACAATATTGAAGCGCGTCAGGGCACCAACCTGATCCCGGGGCTCCGCTTTGATTATCACAATCAGTTTGGCAGCAACTGGAGTCCGAGCCTGAACGTCTCTCAGGATTTGGGTGACATGTTCAAGGTTAAAGCGGGTATCGCTCGGGTATTTAAAGCGCCAAACCTGTATCAATCCAGCGAAGGCTATCTGCTTTCCACCCGCGGTAATGGTTGCCCGAACAACGTTTCCGAAGGAAGCTGTTACCTGTTAGGTAACCCGGATCTGGATCCTGAAATCAGCGTGAACAAAGAGATTGGCCTGGCCTTTGCACTGGAAGGCTACGAGGCAGGCATAACCTGGTTCCGCAACGATTACAAAAACAAGATCGTTTCAGGAACGGATGTGCTGGGCCAGACAAGCAGCGGCGCAAATATCCTTCAGTGGCAGAACGGAGGAAAGGCTGTCGTTGAGGGGCTGGAAGGCAACCTCACCGTCCCGGTTATCCGCGACACGCTAACCTGGCGTACCAATGCGACGTATATGATTCAGTCTGAAAGTAAGGACACCGGCAACCCTCTGTCGATTATTCCAAAATATACCGTCAACACGATGCTCGACTGGCAGGTTAGCAGCAAACTTTCAGCGAACCTTAGCTGGACGATGTATGGCCGCCAGAAGCCAAGAGAAAATGCTGAAATCCGCAAAGAGCAGAATGCGATGTCTGATAAAGAGATTGGCGCCTATTCCATCGTTGGGATCGGCAGCAATTATCAACTGACAAAAGATCTCCGCCTGAATGCCGGGATCAGCAACCTCTTTGATAAGCAGATTTACCGAGAAAATGACGGTGCATCGACCTATAACGAACCAGGCCGTGCGTATTACGCTGGCGTGACCCTGTCCTTCTGACCCTAAGGCGCCTGCTCTGCGGGCGCTAACCCTATTCTCTCCAGCCAGAAATCATAGTAGCATCCCGCCTGAAGTCTTCAGTTACGAGTTTAAAAACAATGACAACAAATGACGCCCCACAGGGCGAACTGGTTTTACGCACACTGGCAATGCCTGCGGATACGAATGCCAATGGCGATATTTTTGGCGGCTGGTTGATGTCGCAGATGGATATGGGCGGTGCAATCCTGGCAAAAGAAATTGCACACGGGCGCGTGGTGACAGTCCGGGTCGATGGCATGACCTTCCTGCGCCCTGTCGCGGTGGGGGACGTGGTGTGCTGTTATGCACGCTGCGTAAAACGCGGCAATACGTCTGTCTCCATCAACATTGAAGTATGGGTGAAAAAAGTCTCTTCTGAACCGATTGGTCAGCGCTATAAGGCGACGGAGGCATTGTTCATCTATGTGGCGGTGGACAGCGACGGTAAGCCCCGCCAGCTTCCACGGAGCTGATCCTCAGGTAAAAAAAAGCCTCCTTGCGGAGGCTTCTTTTATTCCATCTGTGCCCCGCCGTTCAGGCGGAAGACAATGTTCACAATCAACCCAGTGCCGGGTTTACCGGCTTCATAGCGCCACCTGCGCATGGCCGATTTAACTTCACGTTCAAACATATTCGCCGGCTGTGCGGACAGGATTTCCACGTTATCCACACGTCCATCGGCCGTAACGTCGAATTTCACCCGTACACGCCCTTCAATACGTAACGCCTGAGCACGTGCCGGGTACTGCGGCTGGTTACGGCTCAGCGCGCGCGGGCCTGCTGGCGCCGTTACCGTCGGTTTTGTCGCGGTCGTGGTGTTATTCATCAGCGGACGTGACGGGGCGGCATTTTCAACCGGCTGCGTGGCGCGTGGCTCAACCGGACGCACTTCGCGTTTCGGACGCTCTTCCACCTTTTTGACCGGCTTGGGTTTTGGCTTCGGCTTAGGTTTCGGCTCCGGCTTATGGATCACCACCGGCGCTTCTTTCGGCGGTTCAGGAACCGGCTCTGGCTCTGGCTCCGGCTCGGGTTCAGCAACGGGCTGTGGCGGCGGCGGCGCAACCTGCGGCGGCTCAAGATCCGCAGGCGATACCATGGTCACAGAAATTGGCTGCGCAGGCGCTGGCATTTCAATAACCTGATGAACCGAGGTATAGAGCAGACCCGCCACGACAGCACCGTGAATAACGACGGAAAGCAGCGTCGGCCATGGAAAGCGGCGAGGTAAATCAAGGGTCATCGAAGTCATAATCATCAACGTTAAAAAACCGAACCTCGATTTTAAATGCAAATAGCAATCATATTCAATAAGACACTTTGTCCTGGCGCAATTTAAGCGTACATGAGGGCAAAAAAGGGGCATCCAGATCAGGGTTTTAACATTGTTATTATCTTTACATTGCAGTCATTTGTGCTTTCACATAACGTAATTGTCACTTTTACCGGTTAAGGAGCTTTGCCGTGCTTTACGTGATTTACGCTGAAGATGTATCTGATTCTCTTGAAAAACGTCTTTCCGTTCGCCCTGCTCATCTGGCGCGTTTACAGTTGCTACAGGATGAAGGTCGGTTGCTGACCGCAGGCCCGATGCCTGCCGTTGACAGCAACGATCCGGGCGCGGCGGGTTTTACCGGCTCCACGGTGGTTGCCGAGTTTGAATCTCTGGAAGCCGCACAGGCCTGGGCAGAAGCAGACCCGTACGTCGCAGCTGGCGTGTACGAGAAAGTCACGGTTCGCCCGTATAAAAAAGTGTTCTGAAACGAAAGGCTCCCTCGGGAGCTTTTTCTTCATTCAGTGCAGCGACGCCAGCCTCGCCGCAAATCCGACAAACAGCAGACCTATCAGCCCGTTCCCCAGCTTCGCCAGTTTCTTTTTGGTTTTGAGGTAACGCGTGACAAACGCGCCTGAGAAAATCAGGAAGCTCATGTACATGAAGCTGATCAGCTCAAGCGTTGTGGCGAGGATCAGGAACGACGTGCCGGTATTCTTCGCATTGACATCAATGAACTGCACGAAGAACGACACGTAAAAGAGAATCGCTTTCGGGTTCGTCAGGCTCAGCACCAGCGAACGCTTAAGGATTGCGCTTGCCGGTACGGCGCTACTTTCGTGCGCATTTTTTTGACGGGTCATAACGGACCAGAGCATTTTTCCGCCCAGCCACAGCAGATAAAACGCGCCCAGATAGCGGACAATATTAAATAATACCGGAGTGGTCTGGATCAACGCGGCGACGCCTGCCCAGGCCAGAAACATCAGCACGGCATCACCAATAAACACACCGGTGGCTGCCAGATAGCCTTTCTTAACGCCGTGGCCAATCCCTGTTTTCAGCACAAACAAGGTGTTCGGTCCTGGAACCAGCACGATAAAAAATGCGCCGACAACATAGGTCCAGAAATTCAGTACACCAAACTCCGCAAACACGTCTTACTCCTTTCGCTCAAAAACAGCGGGGATACCGGTAATTACGGTATCCCCTGAATCAGTTGCGCTATTGTACGCCGTTATAGCCATCAAGATAAGTCGCGGCCAGTTCG
This sequence comes from Enterobacter cloacae complex sp. EB5, assembly GCF_031432835.1. NCBI lineage: Bacteria > Pseudomonadati > Pseudomonadota > Gammaproteobacteria > Enterobacterales > Enterobacteriaceae > Enterobacter > Enterobacter cloacae complex sp. EB5. The sequence continues at coordinate 4,208,440 of NZ_CP133860.1, read as the reverse complement.
TTACCAAATAACAGGGCGTCTTTACTGTCCATATCTGAAGACCATTTATCCTTCGCGTTGCCTGCGAACAATTCCTGCGACTTCGCATTTTCTTTCAGCTGATCGCGAATGCTTTGCGCGTATTCACTGGCTTCAGCCTGAGTCCGCCCTTCCGCGCGGTCAGCTTTGCCCCGGGCATAAAGCTCGCGGAACTGCGCCACGTTCAGCTGATAATTTTTCTGCACGCTGGAGGTGTAATTGCCGCCAGTAAAGCTGGACTGATGCGACACGAAATAAAACGCGTGCCGTTCGGGTGAGGTTTTGCTACTGGCACAACCGCTTAATATCGCAATCCCAAAGAGTGCTGCCATTACTTTTCCGTTCATCCTTTTTTCCTTTAATAAAAATGTATTCCCCATGCGAAAACATAATCTGCCAATGAGGAAAATGACGAAAGTCCTAAATCTTCCCTGAGCGCATCCAGCGCCAAAAGTACAATAAAAATCCAGAGATAAGGATTCATCTTTTAATATCATGACGTTATGGGAAGTTAGTATATCGCGGAAGCAGATGGGAAGAGACTGCAAAAATTGATAGCCTGGATGTTTAATGGGCACCTTTACGGTGCCCTTCATGCTTTTCAGATGTCCTGGACCGCGAACAACAGCGCGTTACGGTGTCTGTTCAGGCCACATTTTCTGATGGCGTGGATACGCATATTGCGGCGGGATTGTGCTTCCAGCCAACGAGCCTTACGACGACTCACCTGTCGCAACATGCGCCAGCGCCCAACTTCAGTTCTACTGCGCTTCATGTCTACAACTCTTTCTCTAACAGAGATGCCATTATATGCCTAAGCAGGCGGCAAACCAGCGCTTTTATCTGCCGTTTTTATTTGCCAGATGAATCCTGATGCGTAAACTCATAACAATACGCTTTCAAAAGGATTTTTTATTTATGACAACCTTCTACACCGTGGTGAGTTGGCTGGTCATTTTAGGATACTGGCTGTTAATTGCCGGGGTGACGTTGCGCATTCTGATGAAACGCAGAGCGGTACCTTCCGCCATGGCCTGGCTTCTGATTATCTACATTCTGCCGCTGGTGGGCATCATCGCCTATCTCTCTTTCGGTGAACTTCATCTGGGTAAACGCCGCGCCGAACGCGCCCGCGCCATGTGGCCCTCCACGGCGAAATGGCTTGCCGACCTTAAAGCCTGCAAGCATATCTTCGCTGAAGAGAACAGCAGCGTGGCCGCATCTCTGTTCAAGCTGTGCGAACGCCGCCAGGGGATTGCTGGGGTAAAAGGCAATCAGCTGCAACTGATGACCTCTTCTGATGATGTGATGCAGGCGCTGATCCGTGATATCCAGCTCGCCCGGCATAATATCGAGATGGTGTTTTATATCTGGCAGCCGGGCGGCATGGCGGACCAGGTCGCCGAATCGCTAATGGCCGCTGCACGTCGCGGTATCCACTGCCGCCTGATGCTGGACTCCGCCGGCAGCGTGGCCTTTTTCCGTAGCCCGTGGGCAGGTATGATGCGCAACGCCGGTATCGAGGTGGTCGAGGCGCTGAAAGTGAATCTTTTCCGCGTCTTTCTGCGTCGCATGGATCTCCGCCAGCACCGGAAAATGGTTCTGATCGATAACTATATCGCCTACACCGGCAGCATGAACATGGTTGACCCCCGCTTCTTCAAGCAGGATTCCGGCGTGGGGCAATGGATCGATTTGATGGCGCGGATGGAGGGACCGATTGCGACCTCAATGGGCATCGTCTACTCCTGCGACTGGGAAATTGAAACCGGGAAACGCATTCTTCCCCCGCCGCCGGATGGCAATATCATGCCGTTTGAGGAAGCCAGCGGGCACACTATCCACACTATCGCCTCCGGTCCTGGCTTCCCGGAAGATCTGATCCATCAGGCACTGCTGACCGCCGCGTACTCCGCGCGGGAATATCTGATCATGACCACGCCCTATTTCGTTCCCAGCGACGACCTTCTGCATGCCATCTGTACAGCGGCACAGCGCGGAGTGGATGTGAGCATTATTATGCCGCGCAAGAACGATTCCCTGCTGGTCGGGTGGGCAAGCCGCGCGTTCTTTAGTGAGCTGCTGGCCGCAGGCGTTAAAATTTATCAGTTCGAAGGCGGGCTGTTACACACCAAGAGCGTGCTGGTGGACGGAGAGCTGAGCCTGGTGGGTACCGTCAACCTCGACATGCGCAGTCTGTGGCTGAATTTTGAAATTACGCTGGTCATTGATGACGCCGGGTTCGGTGGCGATCTGGCGGCGGTTCAGGACGATTATATCTCCCGCTCACGCCTGCTGGACGCCAGACTGTGGGCGAAACGTCCGCTGTGGCAGCGAATTGCCGAACGACTGTTTTACTTCTTTAGTCCGTTGCTGTAAAACGTGCCCAACGATGTTTAACAGGTAGTCATCATGGAAATGGATCTGAACAATCGCCTGACCGAAGACGAAACGCTCGAACAGGCCTACGATATTTTTCTCGAGCTGGCGGTCGATAATCTCGACCCTGCTGACGTCATTCTTTTCAACCTGCAATTTGAAGAGCGTGGCGGTGCTGAGCTGTTCGATCCGTCTGAAGACTGGGCCGAACATGTCGATTTTGATCTCAACCCGGACTTCTTCGCCGAAGTGGTGATTGGCCTGGCAGATGAAGACGGCGGAGAAATTAACGACATCTTTGCCCGCGTCCTGCTGTGCCGCGAGAAAGACCACAAACTGTGCCATATTCTCTGGCGCGAATAATAAAAAAGGCTGCCCGCGCAGCCTTTTTTATTTAATCCGGTAAGGCATTTCCGCAGCGGTGACAAAACCGCGCGCCGGGTTCATGATTCCCCTGCTGACACTTCGGACATTTGCGTTGCTGCTTGCTGTTCTGGAAGGCGCTGCTCATATGGGTGGTAATTAACCCCGTCGGAATCGCTATCACCGAATAGCCGATCAGGATAAGAACCGATGCCACAATACGTCCGAGCGGCGTATGCGGGGTAATATCGCCATAGCCCACGGTGGTCACAGTGACGATAGCCCAGTAAACAGACGCATTAAGCGTGGTAAACCCGTATTTTGGCCCTTCGATTAAATACATCAGGGAGCCAAAAACGATCATCACGATAGCAATAAACGAATAGAAGAGAATCAGCTGGTGGCGGGCGCTGACAATGGCGACCCAAAAAACCCGCAGCGACGGCATAAAGCGCAGCAGTTTGAGAATACGTAACACACGAATCGCCCGCATTGCACGCCAGGCAAACACATAATTCAGGCTGATCTCAGGCCACAGCCACATGACATACAGCGGCAGGATGGTGGCTAAATCAATAAATCCCCAGAAGCTGAAAACGTATTTCGCCGGATTTGGCCAGCTAATGACCCTCAGCACATATTCCGCGGTAAACACCAGCGTGACAATCAATTCCAGCCAGACGAAAACGTGCCACTCCTCATACGTCATGTGGTACTGCGTTCCGGCCCCGGATTCGATAAAGATAATAATGACGCTAATTAGCGCAAATAAACCACACAGGCCTTCGAAGCGGCGACCGGAAACCGTTTCAGGATCAAATAAAAGGTGATACAGCCGCTGACGGGCGGACGTGAATAATCGCGACACATTAACCTCGAAAAATAAGGGCTGACATCATGTCAGCCCTTGCGATTATAACGGGTCTACTTTCAGGCAGGAAACCGCATGTCGGAAACTGCCCTCCAGAACCGGCCGTGTTTTTGCACATTCCGGCCCGGCTATTGGACATCGCGTACGGAATACGCAGCCTGAAGGCGGGTTGATTGGCGAAGGCAGTTCACCTTCCAGAAGCTGAATGGTTTTATTTTTTTCCAGATCGGGATCCGGAACGGGAACTGCAGACATCAGCGCTTTGGTATAAGGGTGCAGCGGATTGTGGTACACCTCATCATACGTACCCAACTCCACGGCGTGGCCCAGATACATGACCAGCACACGGTCCGAAATGTGTTTTACCACCGCCAGATCGTGGGCGATGAAGATCAGCGACAGCCCCATTTCCCGTTGCAGTTTCTGTAGCAGGTTAACCACCTGGGCCTGGATGGAGACGTCCAGCGCCGAAACCGGCTCATCACAGATAATCAGTTTTGGTTCAAGGATCAACGCGCGTGCAATACCGATACGCTGGCACTGACCGCCGGAAAACTCATGTGGGTAGCGGTTGATGAGGTTAGGCAGCAGACCCACCTTCAGCATCATCGCTTTCACCCGGTCGCGAACTTCCTGGCGCGGCATCTTCGGATGATAGGTGCGCAGCGGCTCGGCAATGATTTCGCCAATGGTCATACGCGGGTTTAGGGACGCCAGCGGATCCTGGAAAATCATCTGGATGTCGCTGCGCACGTCGCGCCATTCATCCGGCTTCATCCCCAGCAGATCTTTGCCAAGCCAGGCCACTTTTCCGTCGGTGGCTTTCACCAGGCCGATGATCGCCCGCGCAAACGTCGATTTGCCGCAGCCGGATTCGCCCACCACGCCCAGGGTCTCCCCTTCGTACAGGCGCAACGTGACGCCATCCACCGCTTTCAGGGTTTTGGCAGGCTGCCAGAACCACTGTTTACCGTCTTTGATATCGAAATGGACCTTCAGGTCAGCGATTTCAAGCAGCACATTTCTTTTTTCGTCGATCGCGTTCATACCAGCTCCTCCAGCGGCTTAAAGCAGGCGCGCAGACGGCCTGGGGCAAACGCTTCCAGCGGCGGTGCGCTGTTACAGATTTCCATCGCATGCGGACAACGCGGCTGGAACGGGCAGCCTTTTGGCAGACGCAGCAGGTTTGGCGGGTTGCCCGGGATAGTCAGCAGTGACTCCCCTTCCGCATCAAGACGCGGAACGGCATTCAGCAGCCCGATAGAGTACGGATGGGCTGGCTGGTAGAACACATCGCGGGCATTACCGTATTCCATTGTGCGGCCTGCATACATAACTAACACTTTGTCGCAGATCCCGGCAACGACGCCTAAATCGTGGGTGATCATGATGATGGCGGTGTTGAACTCGCGCTTCAGCTCGTTCAGCAACGTCATGATCTGCGCCTGGACGGTTACATCCAGGGCGGTGGTCGGTTCATCAGCGATCAGCAGTTTTGGTCGGCAAAGCAATGCCATCGCGATCATGACGCGCTGGCGCATACCGCCGGAGAACTCGTGCGGATACATGCGCATGCGCTTGCGTGCCTCAGGCATTTTCACCGCATCCAGCATTTTTACGGATTCTTCAAACGCTTCTGCTTTACCCAGCCCCTTGTGGAGCATCAGCACTTCCATCAGCTGTTCACCCACCCGCATATAGGGGTTCAGGGACGTCATCGGGTCCTGGAAAATCATTGAAATCTGCTCGGCGCGCAGCTTGTTCAGCTCATGTTCCGGCAAATTCAGGATCTCTTTCCCGTTAAACGTCGCCGAACCACCGATCACGCCGTTTGACGCCAGCAGGCCCATCAGCGCGAATGCGGTCTGGGATTTACCGGAACCGGATTCGCCCACAATGCCCAGCGTTTCACCGGCACGCAGGTCGAAGTTGAGATCGTTAACGGCAGTAACATCACCGTCGGGGGTTTTAAACGTCACGCGGAGGTCTTTAACGTCCAGCAGTGCGCTGGTCCGCTGTTGCGCCTGTGGCGCGGTTGCCGTTTCAATAATGGTCATGACGGCGCTCCTTAACGGTCTTTCGGGTCGAGGGCATCACGCAGGCCATCGCCGATAAAGTTGAAACAGAACAGGGTGACGACCAGGAAGCCCGCCGGATACAGCAGTAGCCACGGTGACACTTCCATGGAGTTTGCGCCATCACTTAACAGAGCGCCCCAGCTACTCAGCGGCTCTTGCGTACCTAATCCCAGGAAGCTCAGGAAAGATTCAAACAGGATCATACTTGGCACCAGCAGGGAGGCGTATACCACCACCACGCCCAGCACGTTAGGAACGATATGACGCACCACAATATTGGCGGTAGAAACGCCACCAACCTGTGCGGCTTCGATAAACTCCTTACGTTTGAGGCTCAGCGTCTGGCCGCGCACAATACGCGCCATATCCAGCCAGGACACCATCCCGATCGCCACGAAGATCAGCAGGATATTTTGACCAAAGAAGGTCACCAACAGAATGACGAAGAACATGAACGGGAAGGAGTTCAGAATTTCAAGCATACGCATCATCACGGAGTCCACTTTTCCGCCGAGGTAACCGGAAAGCGAACCGTAAAGCGTGCCGACAATCACCGCCACCAGCGCCGCCGCGATGCCAACCATCAGGGAGATACGGCCGCCAATCGCCACACGCACCAGCAAATCACGGCCGGAGGAGTCGGTACCGAAATAGTGTCCGGATTCCATATCCGGCGCGCTGGACATCATGCCCCAGTCCGTATCGAAATAGGTGAACTGAGAGAGCATTGGCGCCAGGGTTACAAACAGCGCGATAAGCACCAGCACGACCAGGCTGGCAACGGCGGCACGGTTATGCATAAAACGACGGCGGGCGTCCTGCCAAAGGCTACGACCTTCGACCTCCAGCTTTTCACTGAAGTTTTCCAGCGCCTCGCTGTTTTTCTTACTCAACATCATGGCGTGCTCCAGTTAGTAACGGATTTTCGGGTCGATAACGGCATACAGCACATCGACAACGGCATTAAACAGAATGGTCAGCGCGCCCACGAGGATCGTCAGGCTCAGCACCAGCGAATAGTCACGGTTAAGCGCCCCGTTAACAAACAGCTGCCCGATACCCGGCAGGCCATAAATGGTTTCAATCACCATTGAACCCGTGATAATGCCGACGAAAGCAGGACCCATATAGGAGAGTACCGGTAACAGTGCAGGCTTGAGGGCATGACAGAAAATAATCCGGCGCATCGGCAGCCCTTTCGCACGGGCGGTACGGATGAAGTTCGAGTGCAGGACTTCAATCATTGAACCGCGGGTAATACGGGCGATGCTGGCGATGTAGGCCAGAGATAATGCCACCATCGGCAATATCATGAACTTCAGCGCCCCGCCGTTCCAGCCGCCCCCGGGAAGCCATTTCAGGGTTATGGCGAATATCATGACCAGCAACGGCGCGACAACGAAGCTGGGGATAACCACCCCGGTCATTGCGACCCCCATTACGGCGTAATCCCATCGGGTATTTTGTTTTAGCGCGGCGATAACGCCCGCAGTGACACCGAGAACAACGGCCAGGATAAATGCAGCAGCCCCTAATTTAGCCGATACCGGGAAGCTGGACGCCACCAGGTCGTTAACGGAATAGTCTTTATATTTAAATGACGGACCAAAATCACCGTGTGCAAGTTGCTTCAGATAGTTGAAGTACTGCGTGGTGATAGGATCATTTAAATGGTATTTCGCTTCGATGTTGGCCATAACTTCTGGCGGAAGCGTGCGTTCACCGGTAAAAGGACTGCCCGGTGCAAGACGCATCATGAAGAAGGAAATTGTAATTAGAATAAATAACGTTGGAATCGCTTCAAGACAGCGACGCAGGATAAATTTCAACATTGCCCGTACCTTCTGGCGTGTGCCTGATGAATGTTACAAAATAGACACAGTGGGGCAAGCTCGCTCGCCCCACGTATTGCCATTAATGCTTGATAATATAAAGATTCTTAACGGAAATATTATCCAACGGGTCTTTACCGGTATAACCCCCTACCCATGGTTTCACCAGGCGGGCGTTAACGTAGTAGTAAACCGGAACGATCGCAGAGTCTTTATCGAGCTGTTGTTCTGATTTGGCGTACAGATCGGCGCGCTGGGCGTCATCTGCCACCTTCAGGGTTTCGCCAATCAGCTTATCAAACGCCGGGCTCTTATAATGTGCGGTGTTGTTCGAACTGTCGCTCAGCATGGTGTTCAGGAATGAGGTCGGTTCGTTATAGTCCGCACACCATCCTGCTCGTGCCACGTCAAAGGTTCCCTGGTGGCGCGTATCGAGGAAGGTTTTCCATTCCTGGTTTTCCAGCTTCACGTTCACGCCGAGGTTTTTCTTCCAGATTGACGCGACGGCGATAGCCAGTTTTTTATGCAGATCGGAGGTGTTATACAGCAGGCTAAAGGTCAGCGGCTTGTCGGCGGTATAGCCAGCTTCAGCCAGCAGTTTTTTCGCTTCTTCGTTACGTTTTTCCTGTGACCATTTGAACCATTCAGGTTCAACCAGCTTCATACCGTCGGTGTAAGGCGGGGTGTAGCTGTAAGCCGGCAGGTCGCCCTGATTCTTCACTTTATTCACGATAATGTCGCGATCCAGTGCCAGCTTCAGTGCGGTACGAACACGTACGTCGGTGAACGGTGCTTTCTGGTTGTTAATTTCGTAATAGTAGGTGCACAGATACGGATCGACGTGAACTTCTTTCGGGATCTCTTTTTTCAGCTTCTGGAACAGTTCAATCGGCATGTTGTTGTAGGTCATGTCGATTTCACCGCTGCGGTAGCGGTTTACGTCCGTCACTTCAGAAGAGATTGGCAGGTAGGTGACCTGATTGATAACGGTCTTCGCATTATCCCAATACTGCGGGTTGCGCTCCAGCACCATACGTTCGTTAACGACCCAGTCCTTCAGCTTATATGCACCGTTGGTCACGATATTCGCAGGCTGCGTCCATTTTTCACCAAATTTTTCTACTGCGGATTTTGGTACCGGGGAGACGGACGGGTGAACCAGCAGCTTATAGAAGTACGGAACAGGTTCGCTCAACGTCACTTCAAAGGTGTTGGCATCAATGGCTTTTACGCCAAGGTCGGTTACAGGCTTTTTACCCGTGATGATGTCATCGATATTGGCAATATGGCCATACTGGAGGTAACTCGCATACGGGGAGGCGGTATTCGGATCCGCCAGACGCTGCCAGCTATAGACGAAATCTTCGGCGGTAACCGGCGTACCGTCGGACCATTTGGCATCTTTACGCAGATGGAAGGTCCAGACTTTGAAATCTTTGTTGTCCCATTTCTCCGCCACGCCCGGAGCCGGGTGGCCGTCTACGTCAGTCACCAGCAGACCTTCAAACAGATCGCGGTTAACGTTAGACTCTGGAACACCTTCAATTTTGTGCGGATCAAGAGACTGCACTTCCGCACCGTTATTACGTACCAGCGTTTGCTTCTCAGCCAGCTGAACACCAGCAGGAACGTCCGCAGCCATTGCAGCGTTGCCCGCGATTAGCGCAGTTAAAATCCCCGCCGCTACCAGACTTTTTTTTGTGATGATGGACATTGTGTTGATACTCCACTCATTATAATGACTGACCTTCGCCAGTTGTGTAATCCCCTGTTGGGGCCTGTACAGCGCAGGAGTTTTTTTTGCTACTGTCAGGTTCTTTTTTTACTTCTTGCTATCACCGACTTCATTATTACTGACCGCTCGTACGGCGGTCTTGCGTCGATTCTTTACACCTCTCCCCTGTCAGAGAGATGCGTTGGATATCTTACGTGAGGGCTATATGAAAATAGTTCTCATCAACTTGTTTAATGCTGCAAAATATAAGGCCGGAAAGTACCAAATGGTGCCAACTCTCGCCAATACATTTTGCAAATTTGTTAAGCATTTCTCTTTTACGATGGCTGGCATAACTATGGCGCCAACCCTGGCTTACGCCGAAATCAACAAAAAGACATGTAATTCATACAGATAAGAAATTTTGTTGCTGCAAACGCGACGACATAGCTTAGCTGAACGACTTTTCACGAAAATTTAACAATTGATTATTATTTAGCACATTCGTCTGAGCCAGCGTCGAAATTACTAATATCATTTCGGTTATCTGTCAGCAAGCCCCAGAGTATCATGTGAGTAAAATAACAGAGGGTTTGAGGGATTTATGCGCGGCAAGGGGAAAGGAAAATAAACAACCTCTTGAAAAACAACAAAAGAGTGTTATTAGTAGAACTTATTATGACTGGCGCCTATTTCAACTTTATTTATATGATTTGCAGATAATCACGTAAAAAAACGGAGCCGCTGGCTCCGCTTTTTCAAATGAAAGTCAGTGTACTAACCCGGGGAATATACTTTTTATACCGGTAACGATAAATTCGATGCCCAACGCCATTAACAACAGACCCATGATACGGGTAATCACGTTGATGCCCGTTTGTCCCAGCAAGCGAACCAGCCATGGCGCCATACGAAATACGCCCCAGCAGCACAGCGCGAACAGCGCAATAGCGACGGAAAAGCCAATCAGGTGCATCAGGCTGTGGTAGCGCGTTCCCCAGACGATAGTGGAGCTGATCGCCCCCGGGCCCGCCATCAGCGGCAGTGCCAGTGGCACAACCCCGATGCTCTCGCGGATAGCTGTCTCTGATTTTTCCTGCTTGTTCTGTTTATCCTCCCCCAGCTTGCCGCTGATCATCGACATGGCAATCGTCACCACCAGGATCCCGCCTGCTATACGGAACGAATCAATCGAGATGCCGAAGACCTGAAGAATGGCGTCCCCGAGATAAAGAGACGTAAGCAAGATGATGGCCACCGACAGGTTTGCCGTCAGGTTGGTTTTATTTCGTGCCGCAGCCGTCTGATAGCTGGTCATACTGATGAAGACAGGGATGATCCCTACCGGGTTAACCAGAGCAAACAAGCCGATAAAAAACTTGAAATATGTAGGGAAATCAAAGAGCGTTTGAATCACATTAAGCTCCGCAATTGAGCATGGCCAGGGAGAAACTGCGTGTCATGATAAATCCGCGCTGAAGATACGCTTTTTAGCCGCATACTTCACCAGAAATCTGTTCTTAAACGTTATCAATTCATGATGTTAAACATTTGTGTAATCAATGATATCGCCGCTTCCAATAGTTACTTAATTATTTAACAGTAGAATAATTAGCACAAAATAACCCTGCTGAAAGGTATCAGCTTAGGACAAAATTGATCTCGATCATAATTTTCGTACTCAGAAGTGAGTAATCTTGGTTACGCCGCCAGGGAGATCACCTATCAAAAAGGTATGATGCTAAGGTAAGGCTCTTTTAGTAAATTAGTGAGCTGGAGCAGTGAGTAATCCTTTGTTTTACTGTGTGTTACGCAAGTGGGATCGGCTCTGACTATACTGTCAGACGTATCGAGCGCTGGTTTACTAAAAGAGTTTAAACATTATCAGGAGAGCATTATGGCTGTTACCAATATCGCTGAACTGAACGCCCTCGTCGAGCGCGTGAAAAAAGCCCAGCGTGAATATGCCAATTTCACCCAAGAACAGGTTGATAAAATCTTCCGCGCGGCCGCTCTGGCTGCTGCTGATGCTCGAATCCCTCTCGCTAAAATGGCCGTTGCCGAATCCGGCATGGGTATCGTTGAAGATAAAGTGATCAAAAACCACTTTGCTTCAGAGTATATCTACAACGCCTATAAAGATGAGAAAACCTGCGGTGTGCTGTCAGAAGACGATACTTTCGGCACCATCACCATCGCAGAACCGATCGGCATCATTTGCGGTATCGTTCCAACCACTAACCCAACCTCTACCGCCATTTTCAAATCTCTCATCAGCCTGAAGACACGTAACGCAATCATTTTCTCCCCGCATCCACGTGCGAAGGACGCTACCAACAAAGCGGCAGATATCGTGCTTCAGGCTGCCATTGCGGCGGGTGCGCCAAAAGATCTGATCGGCTGGATCGACCAACCTTCTGTTGAACTGTCCAACGCCCTGATGCATCACCCGGACATTAACCTGATTCTGGCGACCGGTGGTCCTGGTATGGTTAAAGCAGCGTACAGCTCCGGTAAACCAGCCATCGGCGTAGGCGCGGGTAATACCCCTGTTGTGATCGACGAAACGGCAGATATCAAGCGTGCAGTTGCTTCTGTGCTGATGTCTAAAACCTTCGATAACGGCGTTATCTGCGCATCTGAACAGTCAGTTGTCGTGGTTGATTCGGTATACGACGCCGTTCGTGAACGTTTCGCCAGCCACGGCGGCTACCTGTTACAAGGTAAAGAACTGAAAGCTGTTCAGGACGTAATTCTGAAAAATGGCGCGCTGAACGCGGCTATCGTAGGTCAGCCAGCGTATAAAATCGCTGAACTCGCTGGCTTTAGCGTCCCTGCTACCACCAAGATTCTGATTGGTGAAGTGAAAGTCGTCGATGAAAGTGAGCCGTTTGCTCACGAGAAACTCTCCCCGACGCTGGCAATGTACCGTGCGAAAGATTTCGATGACGCGGTAGAAAAAGCAGAGAAACTGGTGGCGATGGGCGGTATCGGCCACACCTCTTGCCTGTACACCGACCAGGATAACCAGCCTGAGCGTGTTGCTTACTTCGGTCAGAAGATGAAGACAGCACGTATCCTGATCAACACCCCTGCTTCTCAGGGTGGTATCGGTGACCTGTACAACTTCAAACTCGCACCTTCCCTGACTCTGGGTTGTGGTTCCTGGGGTGGTAACTCCATCTCTGAAAACGTTGGTCCAAAACACCTGATCAACAAGAAAACCGTTGCTAAGCGAGCTGAAAACATGTTGTGGCACAAACTTCCGAAATCTATCTACTTCCGCCGCGGCTCTCTGCCAATCGCGCTGGATGAAGTGATTACTGATGGCCACAAACGTGCGCTCATCGTGACCGACCGTTTCCTGTTCAACAATGGCTATGCAGACCAGATCACCTCTGTTCTGAAAGCGGCTGGCGTCGAAACTGAAGTCTTCTTTGAAGTTGAAGCTGACCCAACCCTGAGCGTTGTACGTAAAGGCGCTGAACTGGCGAACTCCTTCAAACCTGATGTGATCATCGCGCTGGGTGGCGGTTCCCCAATGGACGCCGCGAAAATTATGTGGGTGATGTACGAGCATCCGGAAACTCACTTCGAAGAACTGGCGCTGCGCTTTATGGATATCCGTAAACGTATCTACAAGTTCCCGAAAATGGGCGTGAAAGCGAAAATGATCGCCGTCACCACCACTTCCGGTACCGGTTCAGAAGTGACGCCATTTGCCGTTGTGACTGATGACGCAACCGGTCAGAAGTACCCGCTGGCTGACTACGCACTGACGCCAGATATGGCTATCGTTGACGCCAACCTGGTCATGGAAATGCCGAAATCACTGTGTGCATTCGGTGGTCTAGATGCGGTAACTCACGCTCTGGAAGCTTACGTTTCCGTACTGGCTTCTGAGTTCTCTGACGGTCAGGCTTTGCAGGCGCTGAAACTGCTGAAAGAAAACCTGCCAGCTTCTTACAACGAAGGTTCGAAAAACCCTGTAGCGCGTGAACGTGTACACAGTGCGGCAACCATCGCGGGCATCGCGTTTGCTAACGCCTTCCTGGGTGTCTGTCACTCCATGGCGCACAAGCTGGGTTCACAGTTCCACATTCCTCACGGTCTGGCGAACGCCCTGTTGATCAGCAACGTTATCCGCTATAACGCCAACGACAACCCAACCAAGCAGACTGCCTTCAGCCAGTACGACCGTCCACAGGCGCGCCGTCGTTATGCTGAAATCGCAGATCACCTGGGTCTGAGCGCACCGGGCGACCGTACTGCCGCGAAGATCGAGAAACTGCTGGCATGGCTGGAAAGTCTGAAGGCGGAACTGGGTATTCCTAAATCTATCCGCGAAGCAGGCGTTCAGGAAGCTGACTTCCTCGCTCACGTAGATAAGCTGTCTGAAGATGCATTCGATGACCAGTGTACTGGTGCTAACCCGCGCTACCCACTGATTTCCGAACTGAAACAGATCCTGCTGGATACTTATTACGGTCGTAACTTCACTGAAAGCGATGTCGCAGCCGTAAAAGTTGAAATCCCCGCAGTTGTAAAGGCTGACAAGAAAGCGAAGAAAAACGCTTGATTGACAGTGTGACAAAAAACCCGCCGCTGGCGGGTTTTTTTATATCTGAGGATACGTGAAACATTCTTATTATTTTCGATTGTCGCCCTGTAACGCCGTCAGCGAGCCTACAGCCAGCGCCTCTTTATAATGCTTGCGGCAGACCGAGACATAACGTTCATTGCCTCCTATCACCACCTGCTCGCCATCAGCATAGGGTTTACCCGACTGGTCCAGGCGAAGAACCATACTTGCCTTGCGGCCACAAAAGCAGATCGTTTTCAGTTCAACCAGCTTATCCGACCAGGCGAGCAGATACTGGCTCCCGGCAAATAACTCCCCACGAAAATCGGTACGTAATCCATAGCAAAGAACGGGAATATCCAGCTCATCAACGACCTCTGAAAGCGCATGGACCTGCTCGCGGGTCAGGAACTGGCTTTCATCCACCAGCACGCAATGGACAGGCTTAGAGGCATGCTCGGCACGAATGTCCTCCAGCAGGTCTGTTTCAGGGTTAAACAGCCTTGCAGGCGACGAGAGCCCTATTCTTGAGCTTACCTTCCCTGCCCCAAAACGATCGTCGATTTCGGCGGTATAAACAACGGTACGCATCCCTCGCTCCTGATAATTGTATGAGGATTGCAGTAACGCCGTCGATTTCCCTGCATTCATTGCCGAATAGTAGAAATAAAGTTGTGCCATTGGCCGAAGAACCCTAATCAATGTGTAATATTCCCGATGGATCATTGTACCATATTTTGTACCGTCATCAGCGGCGCGGTGCACACTCCAGCCTGTCATGCCTGCGTAAACCCTTCGCAAATAGCGCAAAATAATGCGTTAAAACAGGCAGTAATGACATTAAACACTGACAATAAGGTGAGCCCGCAACCAGAGATAACACTTCTTTTTATAGTGTCTTCTTCGTTCATTAAAATTCACTATTTATTAACTATTCCTGGCTTCGCTGCGCTTACGCGGGGTAATACAAAAGGCTGATATTTATCAACCGCAACTATAATTCCTGAGGTAAAAGTCACAAAACAAACATGCAAATGACGCGCTTTTGCCGTTTGAAACGATATCTCGCAGACCCAACAAACAATGAAATTTAAGTTAGCGTAATTAATAATAGCGTCGTTTATTTTGTATTTTTTGAATTCCTTACATTCCCACCTATTGCACAAGTGAAATTAAGGCTCTATTATTAGGACAACAAACCCACCCCCATTATAAGTTTGAGATTACTACAATGAGCGAAGCACTTAAAATTCTGAACAACATCCGTACTCTTCGTGCGCAGGCAAGAGAATGTACCCTTGAGACGCTTGAAGAAATGCTCGAAAAATTAGAAGTTGTAGTTAACGAACGTCGTGAAGAAGAAAGCGCAGCTGCGGCTGAAATCGAAGAACGTACACGTAAACTGCAACAGTATCGCGAAATGCTGATTGCCGATGGTATCGATCCAAACGAATTGCTGAACAGCATGGCTGCGGCTAAAACCGGTACCAAAGCAAAACGCGCGGCACGTCCTGCTAAATATAGCTACATCGATGAGAACGGCGAAGAGAAAACCTGGACCGGCCAGGGTCGTACTCCTGCTGTAATCAAGAAAGCAATGGACGAACAAGGTAAACAACTGGATGACTTCCTGATCAAGGATTAATCTGGAAAGAATCTGAAAAATCCCGCCCTGTGCGGGATTTTTTATGCCTGTAATATTAGCCCGAACATCTCCTTACATTCTGTCATATTGCGAGGCTTACTATTTAACGTCCTTGACAATCCCCCACCAATTACAGAGTGACAGGCATAAAAAAACCGGTGGGCATCGCCACACCGGTCTTGTTCACAGGCTGGTGAGTTTATTACTTAATACCCACGCTACCTTTGAGCCAGGCTTTAAATTCTTCACCCAGGCTGTTATGGCGAATACCATATTCGACGAATGCCTGCATATAACCGAGCTTATTCCCGCAGTCATGGCTCTTACCTTTCATATGGTAGGCTTCCACGGTCTCTTTCTCGATGAGCATATCGATAGCATCCGTCAGCTGGATTTCATCGCCCGCACCCGGAGGCGTTTTCGCCAGCAGCGCCCAAATTTCAGCGCTCAGTACGTAACGGCCAACGACAGCAAGGTTAGACGGCGCGACGTCCGCTTTAGGTTTTTCAACAACGCCAACCATCGGTACGCTTTCGCCAGGTTGCAGGTCAACGCCTTTGCAGTCAACCACACCGTAAGCGGTCACGTCGTCGACGGGCTCAACCATAATCTGGCTGCTGCCGGTTTCGTCGAAGCGTTTAATCATTTCCGCCAGGTTTTCCTGGGAAAGATCGGACTCGTACTCATCAAGAATTACGTCAGGCAGGATAACCGCGACCGGCTCATCACCCACTACCGGGTGTGCGCACAATACTGCGTGCCCCAGGCCTTTCGCCAGGCCCTGACGAACCTGCATAATGGTAACGTGTGGAGGGCAAATAGACTGCACTTCCTCCAGCAGCTGGCGCTTAACGCGTTTTTCCAGCATTGCTTCGAGTTCGAAACTGGTATCGAAATGGTTTTCGATAGAGTTTTTAGATGAATGCGTCACCAGCACAATTTCGGTGATACCTGCTGCAATACATTCATTCACGACATACTGGATTAATGGCTTATCAACCAGAGGCAGCATCTCTTTTGGGATTGCCTTCGTCGCTGGCAACATCCTGGTACCCAATCCCGCCACCGGGATAACGGCCTTTCTGACTTTCGAATTAAGGGCAGCCATTGAAATTCTCCTGAACTGTTCAAGTTTTGAACTTTTATGCATTGAATAACGCGTTGAGTATACCGTCTCAGCCACTAATACGGGTCTGAAAAGAACGCGTTGCCGATCAATTAAGACAAATACGCATGAAACTTGCAGCGATAGTAGCACTGCCAGCAAAAACACAGGTAAAGCAATCTGAAAAATAAAATCTGACTGCTTACTCCGTGGACAACATTAAGCGCAACCGCCCTCCGGCACCCCAAATTTGGCACTGCCAGGAGGTGCAGCGATGGCTAATTTGATTAAGGTAAGTATTTCCCAGCGTACCCAACGGCACGCCGTTACTCACCTGAATATGGTGTTCGCCAGTATTCAGTGTGGCATTTAAACCCGCAGATACCAGAATAAGGTTATTCAACCCGCTGTGATAATAGCCAACCAGAAGCGGGAACTGCCCCGGCAAATTGGCCTGGCGAAAAAGTTGGTTGACCTGTTTTAGTAAACTGCCTAACTCAGGAAGTCGTTGCCCCTGATGGGATAATTGTTCCTGTAGCAATCCATTAAACAGCGCCCGGAGTAATAAGGCCGCCAGAACGCCGTTATCTCCCGCTCGGGTAACATCCAGGCAATAAAAAGCGAGGTCGGAATCCGAGAGCGGCGCAATATCCAGTACCAGTCCAGGCTGGTCAGCCGCTACCAGCTGGCGATAATTTACTCTGCAATGAGAGATATTTTGCTGCACCGGCGGCTGAAGTTCCTGAAGCAGCTTCGCGGCCGCGAGCGGATTACTGACTAAAGCATCCCAGTCCTGGAAAAGACGTTCTTTTTCTTCCACCCGGGAATTGAACATATTGGGATACAGGCAGGCCAACACCGTTTCACGCAGACGGTTTAAATCTTTAACCGGTTTGAGCAGGATATCCTGCACTCCTAAACGCAACGCCTTAGCTATATCCGCCATATTTTCGGTGGCCGAGATCACCAGTATCGGTGTCTGATAACCTTCATTACGCAGGTTTTCCACCAGCATTAATCCGTCCATGCGCGGCATCTCGAGATCGCAGATCATCAGATCCGGCGCCATGCTGGCCATTTTTTCCAGTGCCTCGACGCCATCTTCGGCGAGGGACGTGGTTGCACCCAGTGAGGATAACCACGAATCCAGTAGCGATCGGAAAACGGGCTCGTCTTCAACTATCAAAATATGTTTTCCGGCCAATGGCTGTGTCATGGTTCCTCCCCTGGCTGACAGTTACTCAATAGTGGCATGCTATTGGTACTATCGCCTGTCAGATTTTGCTGAAGTAATCAAAAAAGTGCTCAACGTGCTGTACGCACAAAAGGCAACAGTTCATCTATTTTCTTTTCGACGGCTAACGAGCCCGCTGCTATGGCGGCCTCAGCCCGGTGGAAATCAAGGGTAGAGATTTGTGGACAATAGGGTTGAATAAGAATATCCGGAGGATCGCCAGCCATACGGTTTCGCTTCAGGCGATTCTCAAGAATTTGAATAGAGGTCGTCATGATTTCAATGGCGTTCGGCGCGGTCACCGCGCGACGGGCAGCCAGGCGCCCTATTCTGCCGCGTAAACGCGCATGCCAGGCAAGTTTCTCTTCTTCCGCGTCATCGCTCTGAAGATTAACCGGCATCAAATCCTGCTGCATGAGGTGAGCATCGTGCTGTAAATCCACGGCAATGACGATATCCGCCCCCATGGCGCGCGTCAGAGAGACAGGGACAGGATTCACTACGCCACCGTCAACGAGCCAGTAGCCATTGTGAGGCACAGGCGCCATTAATCCAGGCATACTACAGGATGCACGAACGGCGAGATGAATATCCCCTTCGGTGAGCCATAACTCCCTGCCCGTACTGAGGTTGGTTGCGACGGCCCCGAAAGGCATTTGGCAGTGGCTGAAGTCAGCGAGGGGCATTATCTTGCGAAACTGATTGAACACGCGTTCGCCGCGCAGCAGGCCGCCACGCTGCCAGGAGAGATCCATCAGGCGCAGCACATCCCAGTAACTGAAGGAGCGCACCCAGCTTTCAAGCTCCGGGAGCTTACCGCAGGCGTACGCGGATCCGACCAGCGACCCGATAGAACATCCTGCGACAATATCAACGTCAATCCCCATCTGGTTTAAGGTATTGATAACGCCAATATGTGACCAACCCCGGGCTGCACCTGAGCCCAACGCCAGTCCAATTTTTACCTTTCTCATTAGCCCTGTTTTACTTCCCCTGGATTCCCGACATAGCGTCAACGCACCTGCTCAGTTAACATATTGCTACCTTAAGCGTTTAACGCCTTATTTTTTGTTCCAGGAAGAGAATCGTGTCTCAACTCTGCCCCTGTGGTAGCGCTCTGGAGTATAGCCTATGTTGCCAGCGATATCTTTCTGGCGAGCAGGTTGCACCAGACCCGTCACACCTTATGCGCTCGCGGTATACTGCTTTTGTGATCAAAAACGCAGACTACCTGATTAAAACCTGGCATCCGTCCTGCCATGCTGCCGATTTTCGCCAAGAGATTGAAGCTGGTTTTGCCAACACCGTCTGGCTGGGCCTCACCATCTTTGAAGCCGCTCCCGGCCGCGATGCCAACGAGGGCTATGTCAGTTTTGTCGCCCGCTTTAGCGAACAAAACAAACCCGGCGCCATCATTGAACGCTCACGGTTCTTAAAGGACAGCGGGCAATGGTATTATATTGACGGCACACGTCCGCAATTCGGTCGTAACGATCCCTGCCCCTGTGGTTCAGGAAAAAAATTTAAAAAGTGTTGCGGCAGTAATGCCTGACAACTCAGACTTCGCAAATACATAAACAGGATTTCCCGGCGATGCAATCATTACAACGTAAAGTTCTGCGCACTATCTGTCCCGATCAAAAAGGGCTGATCGCACGAATTACCAACATTTGCTACAAGCATGAACTGAATATCGTGCAGAACAACGAGTTCGTTGACCACCGTACCGGTCGCTTCTTTATGCGTACCGAACTGGAAGGCATTTTCAACGACACAACCCTGCTTGCCGATCTGGACAGCGCCCTGCCGGAAGGCTCGGTGCGTGAGCTTAACCCGGCAGGCCGTCGCCGCATTGTCATTCTGGTCACCAAAGAGGCGCACTGCCTGGGCGATCTGCTGATGAAAGCCAACTACGGTGGCCTGGACGTCGAAATTGCCGCCGTCATTGGCAACCACGAGACGCTGCGTACGCTGGTTGAACGTTTCGACATTCCGTTTGAACTGGTCAGTCACGAAGGCCATACCCGTGAAGAGCACGACAACCTGATGGCTGCTGCGATTGAAGCGCATAACCCGGACTACGTGGTGCTGGCGAAATATATGCGCGTGCTGACGCCATCCTTCGTGGCGCGCTTCCCGAACAAGATTATCAACATCCACCACTCCTTCCTGCCCGCCTTTATTGGCGCGCGTCCGTATCACCAGGCATACGAGCGTGGGGTGAAGATCATTGGCGCAACCGCGCACTACGTGAATGACAATCTGGACGAAGGCCCAATCATCATGCAGGACGTAATTCACGTGGATCACACCTACACGGCAGAAGATATGATGCGTGCTGGCCGTGACGTTGAGAAGAACGTACTGAGCCGTGCGCTGTATCAGGTACTTGCCCAGCGCGTCTTTGTGTACGGCAACAGAACGATTATTCTTTAATCCTTCGGAAAATGAATTGATTAGCTTTACGCCTTTACGGATAAAAAGCAGGCAAACAGCTTCATTTCCCTAAAGGAATGCTTTACAGGGGCGTCTCATTTGATATGATGCGCCCCGCTTCCAACAGGAAGCAGGCCAGTTAAAAGCATTACCCCGTGGTGGGGTTCCCGAGCGGCCAAAGGGAGCAGACTGTAAATCTGCCGTCATCGACTTCGAAGGTTCGAATCCTTCCCCCACCACCATCTCCAGCTTTACCTCAAAATATGAATTACCCCTGGTGGGGTTCCCGAGCGGCCAAAGGGAGCAGACTGTAAATCTGCCGTCATCGACTTCGAAGGTTCGAATCCTTCCCCCACCACCATCACTTCCAGATTCTTAAGCACTCATTCAAGCACAATGCACCATATTTCTCGATGCCGGGAGTAATCCTTCCCTGCCTGTTTTCCCCGGTGGCGCTTCGCTTACCGGGGCTACAAATAGGGTCTGTAGGCCGGGTAAGGCGCAGCCGCCACCCGGCATCCGCACGAAATCCTGGATCGGGGACAAAAAAAACCCCGCAAATGCGGGGTTGTATTAATACAGCGAATCAGCGACGAGCACGCACAATCTGATATTTGCGCGTCAGATACTCCACCGGCGCACTCCAGATGTGCACCAGGCGAGAGAACGGGAACAGCACAAAGAGGGTCATACCCAGCACCAGGTGAACGCGGAAGATAAACGCCACGCCGTCCAGATGCTCAGAGGCGCCCCCGCGGAAGGTCACGACAGACTGCGCCCATCCCACCAGCTTCATCATCTCGCTGCCGTCCATATGCTGCGCAGAGAATGGAATAGTCAGCAGACCAAGCGCACACTGCACCATCAGCAGGGAGAGGATCAGGATGTCCGCTCCGGTCGTGGTAGCCCGCACGCGTGGGCTGAACAGACGGCGTTTCAGCAGCAACAGACCACCCACCAGGGTCATCACGCCGCAGGCGCCGCCGGCAATCATCGCCATCTTCTGCTTCACGTCAATCGGCAGCCACGCTTCGTACATCCAGTGCGGGGTCAGCATCCCCAGGAAGTGACCGGCGAAAATCCCCAAAATCCCGATGTGGAACAGGTTTGACGCCAGGTTCATCCCTTTACGATCCAGCATCTGGCTGGAGGCAGCACGCCAGGTGTACTGGCCATAGTCATAACGCAGCCAGCTTCCCACCAGGAATACGGTGCCCGCGATATACGGGTAAATGTCAAAGAAGAACATATTCAGGAAGTGCATTAGTGCTGTCCTCCGTTAGAGATATTCAAATATTGCGGAGCCACCGCTCCGGCAAAACGACGCTGATGCGCGGAGATTTCAGATTCGCCACAGCTCTGGTCAGCAAAGAATTTCACCTGCTCTTCTTCCCAGACGGCATCCAGTGCTTGTGGGGTATCGTCCCGGGCTTCATCCGCGATTTTTTCCGCCACTTTTTGACTGTCAACCGAGGCGTTAGCCAGTTTCACCAGCAGATCGAACAGGACTGCATAGCTGCTCTCACGTTGCTGGAGACGCGCGCCGAGCAACGCCAGAATAGGAGCAATGTCCTGTAACCCGCCCAGCGCTTCCTCTTTCGGCAACTGTGCCAGATATTCCAGATACAGCGGCAGGTGATCCGGCAGCTCGCGGCTGTCGAGTTGCAAACCGTGCTGCTCGTACTGGGCCATCAGATCCACCATCGCCTGACCACGGTCGCGGGATTCACCGTGAACGTGTTCGAACAGCAGCAGAGACGTTGCACGGCCGCGATCAAACAGCTGGCTGTAGTCCGCCTGCGCATCAAGAAGCTCGCGCGCCAGCAGGTCGCGGAGGAAAATGCCCAGCTTCTGGGCATCCTCTTTATCCAGGTTTTCAGATGACGCGAGTGCATCAAAGAGTTCCTGTTGATGCTGCACAAGCGCAGCATCAGGGTACTCGAGCAGACGCGAAACAATGACAAGTTCAATCATTGGTGCGGCTCCGTTTTGCTGGTCACATCCATCGCGTCAATGCGGCGGCTGTTGAACAGGTTGAATTTGCTGTCTGACCCGTGGCAACCGTCGCCAAAGGTAAAGCCACACCCACTTTTCTCCGGGAAGGCCTCGCGAGCCAGTTCACGGTGGCTGCTCGGCACCACGAAACGATCTTCGTAGTTAGCGATTGCCAGATAGCGGTACATCTCCTGCGCCTGCGCTTCGGTCAGACCAACCTCCTCCAGCGCGCGGGTATCGTTAACGCCGTCAACGGTTTCCGCACGTTTGAAGTGACGCATCGCCAGCATACGTTTCAGCGCGAGCAGTACCGGCTGGGTATCCCCTGCGGTGAGCAGGTTAGCCAGATACTGAACCGGGATACGCAGGCTTTCCACGTCCGGCAGAATGCCGTTGCTGCCCAGTTCACCCGCGTCCGCCGCAGACTGAATTGGAGACAGCGGCGGCACGTACCAGACCATCGGCAGCGTGCGGTATTCCGGGTGCAGCGGCAGGGCCAGCTTCCAGTCCATCGCCATCTTGTACACCGGAGACTGCTGTGCGGCGTCAATCACGCTCTGCGGAATACCGTCTTTCAGCGCCTGCTCAATCACCTTCGGATCGTTCGGATCGAGGAAGACGTCCAGCTGACGCTGATACAGATCTTTCTCGTGCTCGGTGCTTGCGGCATTTTCAATCGCGTCCGCGTCGTACAGCAGCACGCCGAGGTAGCGGATACGACCTACGCAGCTCTCTGAGCAGACGGTCGGCATACCGGCTTCGATACGCGGATAGCAGAAGATGCACTTCTCAGACTTACCGCTCTTCCAGTTGAAGTAGATTTTTTTGTACGGGCAGCCGGTGATGCACATACGCCAGCCGCGGCACTTGTCCTGGTCGATCAGCACAATGCCGTCCTCTTCACGCTTGTAGATGGCGCCGCTTGGGCAGGTCGCCACGCACGCCGGGTTAAGGCAGTGTTCGCACAGGCGCGGCAGGTACATCATGAAGGTGTTTTCGAACTGGCCGTACATCGCCTTCTGCATGTTCTCGAAGTTCTGGTCTTTGGCGCGTTTTTCGAACTCGCCGCCCAGAATCTCTTCCCAGTTTGGACCGCTGGTAATTTTGTCCATGCGCTGGCCGGTGATCAGCGAGCGAGGACGGGCGATCGGCTGGTGTTTGCTTTCCGGCGCGTTGTGCAGGTTCTGATAGTCGTAATCAAACGGCTCGTAGTAATCATCAATGCCCGGCAGATGCGGGTTAGCGAAGATTTTACCCAGCAGCATGGCACGGTTACCCATGCGCGGTTGCAGTTTGCCGTTGATTTTACGGATCCAGCCGCCCTTCCACTTCTCCTGGTTTTCCCAGTCGGTCGGGAAGCCGGTGCCCGGCTTACTTTCCACGTTGTTGAACCAGGCGTACTCCATACCTTCACGGCTGGTCCAGACGTTTTTACAGGTGACTGAGCAGGTATGACAGCCGATGCATTTATCCAGATTCAGCACCATGCCGACTTGTGAACGAATTTTCATTTTACGCTCTCCTGTACCTGGTCATTACCTTCGCCGTCTAACCAGTTAATATTCTTCATCTTACGTACCACCACGAACTCATCGCGGTTCGATCCTACGGTGCCGTAGTAGTTAAAGCCGTAGGCCAGCTGGGCATAGCCACCGATCATGTGGGTTGGCTTCGGCGTAATACGGGTCACGGAGTTGTGAATACCACCACGCTGCTCGGTGATCTCTGACCCCGGCAGGTTCACGATACGTTCCTGCGCGTGGTACATCATGGTCATCCCGGCCGGTACGCGCTGGCTCACCACCGCACGTGCC
The DNA here is from genome assembly GCF_031432835.1 of Enterobacter cloacae complex sp. EB5. Taxonomy (NCBI): domain Bacteria; kingdom Pseudomonadati; phylum Pseudomonadota; class Gammaproteobacteria; order Enterobacterales; family Enterobacteriaceae; genus Enterobacter; species Enterobacter cloacae complex sp. EB5. Next base: position 4,184,374 of record NZ_CP133860.1, on the reverse strand, counting down.
GTCAGGGCGCCGTTGCTGTTAAACACTTCGATCCAGTCGTTATCTTCGATACCCAGATCTTTGGCGTCCGCTTCGCTCATCCAGACGATTGGCCCCCCGCGCGACAGCGTCAGCATCAGCAGGTTGTCGCTATAGGTGGAGTGGATACCCCACTTCTGGTGCGGCGTCAGGAAGTTCAGCGCCTTCTCCGGGTTACCGTTCGATTTCGCGCCCATCACCGCTTTCACGGAGCGGGTGTCGATTGGCGGACGGTAAACCAGCAGGCTTTCCCCGAAGTCGCGCATCCACTGGTGATCCTGATAGAGCGACTGACGACCAGACAGGGTGCGCCATGGGATCAGCTCGTGAACGTTGGTATAACCGGCGTTGTAAGACACATGCTCATCTTCGAGGCCTGACCAGGTCGGGCTGGAGATAATCTTGCGCGGCTGGGCCTGAATATCGCGGAAGCGGATTTTCTCTTCCTCTTTATTCGTCGCCAGGTGCGTATGGTCACGACCAGTAAATTCACTCAGCGCCGCCCAGGCTTTCACGGCAACGTGGCCGTTGGTTTCCGGTGCCAGGGTCAGGATCATTTCCGCCGCATCAATTGCTGTGTTCAGCATTGGCTGGCCTTTTGCCGGGCCGTCCGCCTTGGTGTAATTGAGCTTGCGCAGCAGGTCCATTTCGCTCTGGGTGTTCCAGGCGATGCCTTTACCGCCGTTACCGATCTTCTCCATCAGCGGGCCGATAGAGGTAAAGCGCTCGTAGGTTGCCGGGTAATCGCGTTCAACCGGAATAATGTGCGGCGCGGTCACGCCCGGGATCAGGTCGCACTCGCCTTTTTTCCAGTCCTTCACGTCCAGCGGCTGCGCCAGTTCGGCAGCGGAGTCGTGCTGGATGGGCAGCGTCACCACGTCGGTCTCTTTGCCCAGGTGCCCTACACAGACTTCGGAGAATTTCTTCGCGATGTCTTTGTAAATTTCCCAGTCGCTTTTTGATTCCCACGCCGGGTCAACGGCCGCAGACAGCGGATGAATAAACGGATGCATATCCGACGTATTCATATCGTCTTTTTCGTACCAGGTGGCAGTAGGCAGCACGATGTCGGAATACAGGCAGGTACTGGACAGACGGAAGTCCAGCGTTACCACCAGATCCAGCTTGCCGTCGAGACCGTTGTCTTTCCACTCCACCTCTTCCGGCTTCACGCCGCCCTGCTTGCCGAGATCTTTACCCTGAATACCATTTTCGGTACCGAGCAGGTATTTCAGCATGTACTCGTGGCCTTTACCGGACGAACCCAGCAGGTTAGAGCGCCAGATAAACAGGTTACGCGGATGGTTTTTACCGTTCTCCGGCTGTTCTGCCGCGAAGCGGATTGAGCCGTCTTTAAGTGATTTAACGGTGTAGTCCACCGGTGACATGCCCGCCTGCTTCGCCGCTTCCGCAATGCGCAGCGGGTTCGTGCCCAGCTGCGGCGCAGACGGCAGCCAGCCCATACGCTCAGCGCGCACGTTGAAGTCAATCAGGTGGCCGCTGTAGCGGGATTTATCCGCCATCGGCGACAGCAGCTCCTGCGCGGTGACCGTCTCGTAGCGCCACTGGCTGGAGTGGTTATAGAAGTAGGAGGTACTGTTCATGTGACGAGCCGGACGCTGCCAGTCAAGGGCAAACGCCAGCGGTTGCCAGCCGGTCTGCGGACGCAGTTTTTCCTGGCCCACGTAGTGCGCCCAGCCGCCGCCGCTCTGCCCGACGCAGCCGCAGAAGATCAGCATGTTGATCAGGCCGCGATAGTTCATGTCGAGGTGATACCAGTGGTTCAGACCGGCACCGACGATGATCATGGAACGACCGTGGGTTTTGTCGGCGTTTTCCGCAAATTCGCGGGCGATACGGGTGATCTGGGCGCGTGGCACACCGGTGATCTGCTCCGCCCAGGCTGGGGTATAAGCCTTCACGTCATCATAGCTGGTCGCGCAGTTTTCGTCGTTCAGGCCGCGCTCCAGGCCGTAGTTCGCCATGGTCAGATCGTAGACGGTAGTGACCAGAGCAGTAGAACCGTCCGCCAGTTGCAGGCGCTTCACCGGCAGCTTGTGCATCAGAACGTTTTGCAACTCAACCTTGTTGAAGTGCTCGGAACCTTCACCACCAAAGTACGGGAAGCCGACATCGGCGATCTCATCCTGGCTGCCCAGCATGCTGAGACGCAGCTCCGTCTCTTCACCCGTGGTGCCGTTACGCTGCTCCAGGTTCCATTTGCCTTTTTCGCCCCAGCGGAAGCCGATAGAACCGTTTGGCGCCACCAGCTCGCCGTTGCTGTTGCAGGCGACCGTTTTCCACTCCGGGTTGTTTTCCTGACCCAGCGCGTCCACCAGATCCGCAGCACGCAGCATACGGCCTGCGGCGTAATAGCCGTCACGCTCTTCGAGCATCACCAGCATAGGCATGTCGGTGTAGCGACGGACGTAATCAGTGAAGTACTGGCTTGGCTTGTCGAGGTGGAACTCACGCAGCATGACGTGGCCCATCGCCAGCGCCATTGCGGCATCGGTACCCTGTTTCGGCGCCAGCCACAGGTCGCACAGTTTGGCGATTTCGGCGTAATCCGGGGTCACGGCGACGGTTTTGGTCCCTTTGTAACGTACTTCAGTAAAGAAGTGCGCATCCGGGGTACGGGTCTGCGGAACGTTAGAGCCCCAGGCGATGATGTAGCTGGAGTTGTACCAGTCAGCGGACTCCGGCACGTCGGTCTGCTCGCCCCAGGTCTGAGGCGACGCTGGCGGCAGGTCGCAGTACCAGTCGTAGAAGCTCAGGCAGGTACCACCGATGAGTGACAGGTAGCGCGCGCCGGAGGCGTAAGAGACCATCGACATCGCCGGGATTGGCGAGAAGCCTGCCACACGGTCAGGACCGTAGGTTTTCACTGTGTAGACGTTGGAAGCCGCAATCAGCTCGTTCACCTCTTTCCAGGAAGAACGAACGAAACCACCGCGACCACGCGCCTGCTTGAAGCTTTTCGCTTTGTCGGCATCTTCAATGATGGAGGCCCAGGCATCAACCGGATCGCTGTGCTGCGCTTTCGCTTCACGCCACATTTTCATCAGGCGTTTACGCATCAGCGGGTATTTCAGACGGTTGGCGCTGTAGAGATACCAGGAGTAGCTGGCACCACGCGGGCAGCCGCGCGGCTCGTGGTTCGGCATATCCGGACGGGTACGCGGATAATCGGTCTGCTGCATTTCCCAGGTCACCAGACCGTTTTTAACGAAAATCTTCCAGCTACATGAGCCAGTGCAGTTTACGCCGTGGGTAGAACGGACAACTTTGTCATGCTGCCAGCGTTGACGGTAACCGTCTTCCCAGTCCCGGTTGGTATCCAGAACCTGGCCGTGCCCATCGGCAAAAGTTTCACCCTTCTGTTTGAAGTAGCGAAACCGGTCCAAAAATTTGCTCATCGGGTATCTCCTGTGTGGAGCCTGTGGCTCTCTAAATCGACATTGCTGATTTGCAGCGAAGGTAACGCTATGAAAGATGGTGAGAATTGATAACGATCAAGACGAAGGGGGACTCTGAAGGGGGGTATTAGATCAAATACCACTAAAGCGGTATCCGTTAATATTTTTTAACTTTATGATTTATATAGATATATTTTATTTATCGTACAATAGTCTAGGCAAAATTTAACATCTTAGGTATTAAGGGGTAGACACACCTGTAAAGCGATGACGATCACAGCGTTACCTGCGGGTGACCACGGGTAACGCTATTAGTATGTTGTAACTATTTAGTATTTAAAAAAAGCGCGGCACTCAGGCCGCGCAAACGGATAATCAAGCTTACTTGTTTTTCTTGGTATTACGGCCATATACCAGCCAGGTGATGACCACGCAGGCGATATAGAAGACGAGGAATACCTTCATCGCACCCGCCGGAGAGCCGGTCAGATCCAGTGAGATACCGAACGCTTTTGGAATAAAGAAGCCGCCAATCGCGCCAATCGCAGAGATAAACCCAAGCGCCGCAGCGGTATCGGTGGCAGCTTCACGCATTGCCTGCTCGTCGCTCCCGCCCTGCGCTTTCACGCGGTCCATGGTCAGCTTGCGGAAGATGACAGAGATCATCTGGAAAGTAGACGCACTGCCCAGCCCGGCGGTCAGGAACAGCACCATGAAGACACCGAAGAAGGCAAAGAAGTTACCCCCCTCACCACCCGCAGGCAGCGTCAGGAACAGCAGCGCACAGAAGATGGCCATCACAATAAAGTTCACCAGCGTAACGCGCGTGCCGCCCAGACGGTCGGAGATCATCCCGCCCAGCGAACGTGCCAGCGCGCCAATAAACGGACCGAAGAAGGCAAACTGAAGGATCTGCACGTCCGGGAACTGGGTTTTAGACAGCATGGCAAAGCCTGCGGAGAAACCGATGAACGAGCCGAAGGTCGCCAGATACAGCAGCGCCATCACCCACAGGTGGCCACGCTTCAGCACCGGCAGCTGCTCGCTCAGTGACGCTTTGGACGCGGACAGATCGTTCATGAAGAACCACGCCGCCAGGGTAAAGACCACCAGGAACGGTACCCAAATCCAGGAGGCGTTTTGCAGGAACAGCACGGAACCGTCGGGCTGCGTCACACCGCCGCCGCCAAAGGCCGCAAAGATGGAGACAGAGATCGCCAGCGGAGCAATCAGCTGCATCACGCTCACGCCCATGTTACCCAGGCCGCCGTTAATGCCCAGCGCACCGCCCTGCTTCGCTTTCGGGAAGAAGAAGCTGATGTTTGCCATACTGGATGCAAAGTTTGCCCCCGCAAAACCGCACAGCAGAGAGATAATCACGAACACGCTAAACGGTGTGGAGGTATCCTGCACCGCAAAACCGAGCCACACGCACGGTACGATCATGATCCCGGTACTGAAAGCCGTCCAGCGACGACCACCAAATACCGGCACCATAAACGCATAAGGAACGCGCAGCAGTGCGCCTGAAAGCGACGGCAACGCGGTCAACATAAACAGCTGATCGGTGGTAAAGGTAAAGCCCACTTTTGGCAGGTTAACCGCAACCGCACTGAACAACATCCAGACGCAAAACGCCAGTAACAGACATGGAACGGAAATCCACAGATTACGACTTGCTACACGGTGGCCGCGCTGTTGCCAGAACGCCGGATCCTCTGGACGCCAGTCTGTAATAACGGCACCAGTTTCCCTTTCGGGAGCGGAAGAGTGACTCATAGACACCTCTGATTCTCGAATGATGCTGCAAACATTAGGGCTTTAGGGCGGCGGTAAGTTGATATAAATCAAAGGAAAAGTGGGAGGTTTTGCGGCGAAAAAAAAGCCATCACTCTTAATGAGTAGATGCAAAACGTAAAAAAGGTGTGGTTTTTCACGGTGCTGACGCATCCCTGCTTCGTCCACCCACTAACCGTTACCCCTCTGGCAATTTAGAGGTAATCCTTTATTGGTATGGGTATACTCCAGGGTATGCACCAGAATAGCGCCATTCCTGCAATCAGGTCACGTCAGGAGCCCGGCAACTCTATGTTAAAAAGATGTTTATCTCCGCTGACGCTGGTTAACCAGCTGGCGCTTATTGTTCTGCTGTCCACCGCTATCGGCGTGACCGGCATGGCTATTTCTGGCTGGCTTGTACAGGGTGTACAGGGTAACGCGCATGCCATCAACGAGGCAGGCTCGCTACGTATGCAGAGTTACCGGCTGCTGGCGTCGGTGCCGCTGACGCAGGCTGACCAACCGCTTATCGACGAAATGGAGCGTACCGCATTCAGCCCTGAACTGGAAAGAGCCGCCATCCGTGACGGTCAGCAATCTCAGCTTAAGGCGCTTCAGGGCTACTGGCATACCCAGCTGGAGCCAGGATTAAAGCGGGCGGAAGACCGGGAAACGGTCGCCCGGGATGTCGCCGGGTTTGTATCACGCATCGATCGTCTTGTCTCCTCATTCGATCGCACCACGGAGTTACGCATTGACCGTGTGGTGATGGTTCACCGCGCAATGGCCCTGTTTATGGGTTTGCTGCTGATTTTCACGGTTATCTGGCTGCGCGCGCGGTTGCTAAACCCCTGGAAACAGCTCCTGGCGATGGCCCGCGCCGTCACACAGCGCGATTTTACCCAGCGCACGCACATCAGCGGGCGCAACGAAATGGCGATGCTCGGCGAGGCGCTCAATACCATGTCGGCAGAGCTATCAGAAAGCTATGCGGTACTGGAACAACGCGTCCAGGAGAAAACCGCCGGGCTTGAGCAGAAAAACGAGATCCTCTCTTTCCTCTGGCAGGCGAACCGTCGTCTGCATATGCAGGTCCCGCTTTGCGAACGTCTCTCGCCGGTACTGAACGGCCTGCAAAATCTGACTCTGCTCCGCGATCTTGAGCTTCGGGTTTACGACGTTGAAGATGAGGAAAACCATCAGGAATTTACCTGTCAGTCGGACATCTCCTGCGACGATAAAGGGTGTCATCTGTGCCCGCGCGGCTTGCCGCCGCTTACCACCAGCGGCACGACCCTCAAGTGGCGGCTGATGGACAGCCATACCCAGTACGGTATTTTGCTGGCCACCCTGCCCGCCGGACGTCACCTGAGCCACGATCAGCAGCAGCTGGTCGATACGCTTGTTGAGCAGCTCACGGCCACGCTGGCGCTCGACCGCCACCAGGAGAAACAGCAGCAGCTGATCGTGATGGAGGAGCGTGCCACCATCGCCCGCGAGCTGCACGACTCCATCGCCCAGTCCCTCTCCTGCATGAAGATGCAGGTGAGCTGCCTGCAAATGCAGGATGAAGGCATGCCCGAGAGCAGCAAACAGCTGCTCAGTCAGATCCGCAACGAGCTTAACACCTCGTGGGTTCAGCTTCGCGAGCTGCTGACCACCTTCCGTTTGCAGCTCACCGAGCCGGGGCTGCGCCCTGCGCTGGAATCCAGCTGTCAGGAGTTTAGTGCCCGGCTGGGCTTCCCGGTGAAGCTGGATTACCAGCTGCCACCGCGTTTTGTGCCCTCTCATCAGGCGATCCATTTGCTGCAAATTGCCCGTGAAGCCCTGAGCAATGTGCTCAAGCATGCCGAGGCGACGGCCGTCACGGTCACCGTCAGCTGCCAGGATAATCAGGTGAAGCTAAGGGTTCAGGATAACGGCCGCGGCGTGCCGGAAAATGCCGAACGAACGAACCACTATGGTTTAATTATCATGCGAGACCGCGCGCAAAGCCTGCGCGGTGATTGCCAGGTTCGCCGGGGAGAGTCAGGTGGCACCGAAGTTGTGGTCACCTTTATACCCGAAAAGCCCCTCATAACTGCTCAAGGAGAAAACCATGACTAATCAGGAACCGGCATCTATCCTGTTGATTGACGATCATCCGATGCTGCGCACTGGCGTTAAACAGCTTGTCAGCATGGCGCCAGATATCACCGTCGTCGGGGAAGCCAGTAACGGCGAACAGGGTATTGAACTTGCCGAATCGCTCGATCCTGATTTGATCTTGCTCGATCTCAACATGCCGGGCATGAATGGCCTGGAAACCCTCGACAAGCTGCGGGAGAAATCCCTCTCTGGCCGGGTGGTGGTCTTCAGCGTCTCAAACCATGAAGAAGACGTGGTCACCGCCCTCAAGCGAGGGGCAGACGGCTATCTGCTGAAAGATATGGAGCCGGAAGATCTGCTCAAGGCGCTGCAACAGGCTGCCGCAGGCGAGATGGTGCTGAGTGAAGCGTTAACGCCGGTACTGGCCGCCAGCCTGCGTGCGAACCGCGCCACGTCTGACCGCGACGTCAGCCAGTTGACCCCGCGCGAGCGTGACATTCTGAAGCTGATTGCCCAGGGGCTGCCGAACAAAATGATCGCCCGCCGTCTGGACATCACCGAGAGCACGGTCAAAGTGCATGTCAAACACATGCTGAAAAAAATGAAGTTAAAATCCCGCGTCGAAGCCGCCGTCTGGGTGCATCAGGAGCGCATTTTTTAACTTACTCATCCGGCAGCAACTTCCACCGTGGATCGTCGGCAGGCATTGCGACGAGCGGTTGCACCACGGAAAGCGTGATCTCATTGGAGGAGACACGCTGCCCATCCTTATCTTCCACCACGGCCGTAAGCCGCCATGCGTTTTTCGCCCCTTCTGAATCATCCCATGCAGGCATGATCACACTCCAGCCATCGCTGCTGTTGCCGTTTGCCGGTGAGGTCAGGCTGAGCGCCTGGGTATCACCCAGCCAGTGGATCTGCCGGATACCGTGCTTGCTGCGAATTTGCAGCTTAAGCATCACCGTTTCGCCTGGCTTAAGATCCCACGGCGGCGTGGCAAGATATACCGAGAGGGTTTTGCGCTGACGAAATTCCATCACGGGCAGATTATCGCGCTCAGGTGAATCATAGCGACTGCCCCGCAGCGAGCGCGTCGCCGCCACTTCCCCGGCGGAAAGCTGTTTCGCCAGCGGCACGCCAAAACGATAGTTGAGCTTCAGCCCGAGGTTATTCTGGCTAACGCCGCTCTCCCCCTGCTTATGGGCAGCCGTCAGGGTGACCAGCGGAACGGGGGTATAGTTCAGCCCCAGGTTGACCGCAACCGGGTTGTGATACCCCGTACCGCTGTTAAACAGATCGACGTTATCGCCAAAATACTGTTCAAAGCTGACGCTGGTGTTCAGGTGATGAAACCAGGGAAGCCAGGCTTTGGCCGTCACGTCGTACCCGCGCGCCATGCGCTGCTCGCGGATGTCGGAACGCGGCTGCCAGCCAGCGAACGGCTGGTAGTAATTGGCCGACAGGCGCAGGTTTTCGCCCCACGCCTCTGCGCCCAGCCCGGCACGTTGCAGGTTGTCTTCCAGCAGGTTGTCGTAAAAGGTGTTGTAGCCCAGCAGCCAGTTTCCGGCAACCCAGCGCTGCCCGATCCCGACGTTGCTCACCAGCCCGTCTGTCTGCTGCGTCAGACCAAGCTGGCTCCAGCTCAGATAACGGGTGTTGTCGTTCCAGGGGATAAACCAGCTTCCGCTGCTGCCGTTAAAGTTGCCGTCGTCATCCACCAGCACATTGACATTGGCGTTTCCCCAGGGTGAAAGCCAGGATTCAATCTGCTCGTTGACTTCCCCGCTGACGACATCCCGCACCTTGCCAAACGCGAACTGTCGCGCCTGCTGCCCGGCCGTCAGGCCGTTATCGGTCATACTGGCTTCACCGAAGGCCTTTGCCATTTCAGCCAGATGCTTTTCGCCTTCGCTGGTCGGTTGCGCCATACCGAGATCCGGCAGGCTATCGCCGTTATTATCAAACGGATTTTGCGCCTGCTGCACGAAGGATTTCGGCGCACCGTGAACGGCTCCAGCCGTAAAAAGGGGGAGTAACAGCAAAAAACGGATGCGGGACGATACAGCCTTCAACGTCGTCAATCAGAACCTGTGTTTATGAACAAACACTTATTATGTTAACGCCATAAGCCCTGAAAACCAGTCTTAACAGAAATTTCAGGAATATCCTGAAAAGATTCGTCGGGTGGCGGCTTCCCCTTATCCGATCTACAAATTCGTACCAGTGCAAAGCCGCCACCCGACGCCCTTACACTATCCCAACAGCCCTTTCAGCTCCGGCACGCAGGAGCCGCAGTTCGTACCGCAACGCAGCTTCACGCCCAGCGCTGCGGCAGAATCACAGCCTCCGGCTATCGCCTTACGTATCGTATTTTCACCCACGCTAAAGCAGCTACAGATAATTCGCCCGGGATTGGCATCTTCGCCCGGCCGTTGTCCGTGCAGCAGCGCATGGCGTTCAGCGAGTGGTACGGGCGCAGCAGCAAAGGCTTCTTCAATAAACGCATGCGCCAGCGCTGGCAGCGTATGGCCCTCCCAGTAGCCCAGCATCAGCTCGCCGTGATGCCAGGCGAGCACGCTGCTGCGTTCTCCCGTTTGTGCCACCTGTAACTGCCAGCCCCGACCGCTGGCGTACGCCATGACCCACGACAGTAACGGCTGCTCCGCCGCCACCGTCAGCCGTGAGGCTTTACGCCACCAGCAGACCGACGGCGGCAGCGCTGGCAGCTCCCGGGCATACAGTTCCCCCTGCCAGGCCGGTAGCCAGGGCAGGATCCTCACCGCGGTTTGTTTACTCTCCGGCTGGCCTGACCCGGCATCAACCCGCCCTTCCACCAGCGCGTTGACCTTTCCCTGCCTGGCAAATTGCGCGTTCCAGTGCATCGGCGCAAACAGCTCGCCCGCACGCTGCGCGGTGGAGATACGTACTCTGGCAACCATCACTCCGCGCGGGGAGCTTACCCGCGCCAGCTGGCCGTCAGTCAGCCCGGCGCGCGCCGCATCGGTTGCGTTCATCTCAACAAAAGGCTCATCGATATGCTGCATCAGGCGCGGAACATACCCCGTGCGCGTCATGGTGTGCCACTGATCGCGGATCCGCCCGGTGTTCAGTATCAAGGGGTACAATTCGTCGACGCTGGCCCCATGCGGGGACGGGTCAACCGGAACAAGCGTTCGTTGCGGGAACTCACCGGCATGCCACTGATACGGCGCCAGCGCGTCCCACGCCTCTCGCGTCAGCGACGCCAGTTCGCGCAGGTTTAGCGCCCGTTGGCCGTTATTTTCAAACGCCGTCAGCGCCGCATGCTCACAAAATATCTCCTGAGGGTGTTCCCAGGCGAAGGCATCGCCATAACCGAGCTGCTCTGCGATCCGGGCGATGATCCACCAGTCCGGTCTGGCCTCGCCCGGCGCAGGCAGAAAGGCGCGCTGGCGGGAGATACGGCGTTCAGAATTGGTCACCGTGCCGTTTTTCTCGCCCCAGCCCAGGGCGGGAAAACGGATATGGGCAAACCGGCTGGTGTCCGTCTCCTGCATCACCTCAGATACCATGACCAGCGGGCAGGCCGCCAGAGCCTGGCACACCGCGTGGCTGTCGGGAAGTGACACAGCAGGGTTGGTGCCCATGATCCACACCGCCTTCACCTCGCCGCGGGCAATAGCGTCAAACAGTTCCACCGCCATCAGGCCCGGGGTCTGCGCCAGCCGTTCCGTTCCCCAGAAACGCGCCACGCGCGAGAGATCGTCCGGCTCGAAGTTCATGTGCGCCGCAAGCTGGTTCGCCAGCCCGCCCACTTCCCGCCCGCCCATGGCATTTGGCTGTCCGGTCAGTGAAAACGGGCCGCAGCCCGGACGGTTGAACTTCCCGCTGGTAAGATGCACGTTAATGATGGCGTTGCACTTGTCGCTGCCGCTGGAGGACTGGTTAATCCCCATGGTGTAGAGCGTGATCGCGCGTGGCGCAGTGACAAACCAGTCGTAGAAGGTGCCAATTTCATCTGAAGGCAGATCGCAAAACGCCGCCACGCGAGGGATCGGCCACTCGCCGCGCCCCTGGATCAGATTGAGCAACCCCACAAACAGCCCGGCGTCGCTGCCGGGCCTGAGCGCGAGGTGGAGATCGGCGATATCGCAGGTGGCGGTTTTACGCGGATCGATCACGACCACTTTCATCTGCGGATTGTTGTGTTTTGCCTGCACCAGCCGCTGATACAGCACCGGATGCGTCCAGGCCGCGTTTGAGCCAACGAGTACCACCAGATCGCTGTTTTCCACGTCCTCGTAGCTGCACGGCACCACGTCTTCACCGAAGGCGCGCTTGTAGCCCACCACCGCCGACGACATGCACAGCCGCGAGTTGGTATCAATGTTCGCCGCCCCGATAAAGCCTTTCATCAGCTTGTTGGCGGCATAGTAATCCTCGGTCAACAGCTGGCCGGAGGCATAAAACGCCACCGCCTGCGGCCCCCATTCGTTGATGATGTTCCGCAGCCGCTCGCCCGCTTCGCCCAGCGCCTGCGGCCATGCCACCTCCCGGCCATCGACAACCGGGCGCAGCAGGCGTCCCTGTAGCCCCGTGGTTTCCCCGAGGGCAGATCCTTTTACGCACAGACGACCGAAATTCGCCGGATGAGTTTCATCCCCCCGAATGCTCACCTTTTCACCGTCTGCGCTGGCGACCACGCCGCAGCCCACCCCGCAGTAAGGGCACGTTGTCCGGGTTTCCGTCATGAGGCCTCCGCGCGCATCACCAGCTCTTCATTTCCAACCCACACCTTGCCGTTTTCGATTTTTACCGGCCAGGCACGCACCGCAGGCGCCCCGCTCTCAGCCTGACACCCGTCGCGCAGACGAATACGTTGCTTGTAGAGCGGCGAGATCACCACCGGTTCCCCCGCCGCATCACCGAGAATGCCGCGTGAAAGCACGTTCGCGCGGCTGCCCGGCTCCCGATCGTCGAGGGCATAAACGGTTTTGCCAAAGCGGAACAGCGCAATCGGTTTGCGCCCAAGATGCGCGCCAATGCCCGCCTGCTCCGGGATCTCGTCGATATTACAAATTTCCTGCCAGCGCTTGTTCTCCTCCGCGGCGGGGACATTCACCGCGGTGCGGAACAGCGCCAGGCGGTCAGGATCGTTAAGGGTGGTTTGCCATTCGCACTGGTAGGTCTCCACCACCCGGGCCATCTCCTGCTCCAGCTCGTGGACGATCCCCAGGCTGTCGTTGAGGATCACCTCGCGCAGATAGTCGAGGCCGCCTTCCAGGTTATCCATCCAGGTACTGGTGCGTTGCAGACGATCTGCCGTGCGAATGTAGAACATCAGGAAACGGTCAACGGTGCGGATCAGCGTTTCGTCGTCCAGATCGCTGGCGAAGAGGTCCGCATGGCGCGGCTTCATCCCGCCGTTGCCGCACAGATAGAGGTTCCAGCCTTTGTCCGTGGCAATCACCCCCACGTCTTTGCTCTGCGCCTCTGCGCACTCACGGGTACAGCCGGAGACCGCCATTTTGATTTTGTGCGGCGCGCGCAGCCCCTTGTAGCGGTGCTCCAGCCTGACCGCGAGGCCGGTGGAATCCTGCACGCCGTAGCGGCACCAGGTCGACCCGACGCAGGATTTCACCGTGCGCAGGGATTTCCCGTAAGCATGTCCGGTCTCAAACCCGGCCTCCACCAGCGCCTGCCAGATTTCCGGCAACTGTTCGAGCGTGGCGCCAAACAGGTCAATACGCTGCCCGCCGGTAATTTTGCTGTAAAGGCTATAGCGTTTCGCGATCTGGCCGATGGCGATCAGCCCGTCGGCGGTCACTTCACCCGCAGGCATCCGCGGGACGATGGAGTAGGTTCCGTCTTTCTGAATATTGGCGAAATAGCGGTCGTTGGTGTCCTGCAACGGCAGATGTGCCGGTTTCAGCAGATACTCGTTCCAGCAGGATGCCAATACCGATCCCACCAGCGGTTTACAGATCTCGCACCCGTGCCCCTGACCGTAGCGGCTGATAAGCTGGTCGAAGGTGCGGATATGGTTGACGCGCACCAGGTGGTAAATCTCCTGACGCGAGTACGGGAAGTGTTCGCAGATATCCTTTTTCACCTCCACGCCCTGCGCCGCAAGCTGGAACTCCATCACCTGCTTCACCAGCGCGCTACAGCCTCCGCAGCCGGTCGCCGCTTTGGTGCACTGCTTAATGGCGCCGATATCCGTTGCGCCCGCGCTTACCGCCTGGCAGATATCCCCTTTGCTGACGTTATGACACGAACAGATCTGTGCGCTTTCCGGCAGCGCCGCCACGCCCAGCGCTTTCGGCGCGCTGCCTGACGACGCGGGTAAGATCAGCGTTTCCGGCTCTTTTGGCAGGCTGATGCCGTTGAGCATCATCTGCACCAGCGTGGCGTATTCGCTGGCATCGCCCACCAGCACGCCACCCAGCAGGGTTTTGCTGTCGTGGCTGACCACAATTTTTTTGTAGATTTGCTGCGGCCCGTGCGTCCACTGGTAGCTCAGCGCCCCCGGCGTGCGCCCGTGGGCATCGCCAAACGACGCCACATCCACGCCCAGCAACTTGAGTTTGGTACTCATATCTGCGCCGGTGAAGCGCTTCTCCTCACCCGCCAGCACAGCGGCGGCCACGCGCGCCATCTGGTAGCCTGGTGCCACCAGGCCAAAGATTTTCCCCTCCCACAGCGCGCATTCGCCGATGGCAATCACGTCCGGATCGGAGGTCCGGCAGCCGTCGTCAATGCAGATCCCGCCGCGCTCGCCGACAGCCAGCCCGCTGCTGCGCGCCAGCGCGTCCTGCGGCCGAATACCGGCAGAGAAGACCACCATGTCCGTTTCCAGCTGCTCGCCATCGGCAAAGCGCAGCACCAGCCCGTCGTCTGCGGTGGCAATCTCCGTCGTCGATTTACTGGTGTGCACCCCTACGCCCAGCGCCTCAATTTTCTTGCGCAGCATTGCCGCGCCGTCGCTGTCGAGCTGCACCGCCATCAGATTTGGCGCAAACTCCACCACGTGAGTTTCCAGCCCGAGCTGCTTAAGCGCATTTGCCGCCTCCAGCCCCAGCAGGCCGCCGCCAATCACCACGCCACGACGCGAGCCTGCCGCATGGGCCGCAATGTTGTCCAGATCGTCGAGGGTGCGGTAGACAAAACACCCCGGCAGATCGTTGCCCGGAACGGGCGGTACGAACGGGTACGATCCGGTCGCCAGCACCAGCTTGTCCCAGTGGATCTCATGGCCGCTGGCGGTACGCACTACGTGTGCATCACGATCGATAGCGACGATCTGCTGCGAGAGGCGCAGCTCAATGCCGTTATCGGCAAAGAACTCCCCCGCCACCAGCGAGAGCGAGTCCGCGCTGCGTCCGCCAAAATATTCCGACAGATGCACGCGGTCATAGGCCGCATAGCGCTCTTCGCCAAAAACAATAATCTGATATTGCTGATGCAAATTGCGGTTAACGCAGTCTTCGAGGAAATGATGGCCGACCATACCGTGCCCAACCACCACCAGAGTAGGTTTTGTCATAGCGTTCTGTCCTGCAACCTGCGGTTGCGTTGTGAAACGATCGAACAGCCAGTCCGCGTGGGCGGGCGCAGCCGTTGCCAGTAAATCGGTAAAGGTTGCCGCGCTGCGGCAGTCACCCATCAGCAGCACGCCAGCCAGCGCCCCCTGATGGATGAGTAAACGTCGATAGTGACGGGTCAGCGGGTCCCATGAACTCCAGACCACATCGTCCGCCTGCGCCGTCGCGCGTCCGAGGCTGAACAGCGCCACACCGGTCACCTTAAGGCGCACGCCATTGTCGGTCAGGGTAAACGACGCGGTGTTCTCCCCGGCCAGCCGCGCGGCAAGAATATCCGCCTGCGCCAGACAGGGGGCGACCAGGCCAAACGTCTGGCCGTCAATTTCGCAGCACTCGCCGATGGCGTAGATATCCGGCACGGAGGTTTGCATCTGCTGATCCACCACGATGCCGCGCGCGCAGCGAATGCCGCTGGCTTTTGCCAGCGCGACGTTGGGCTGCACGCCTGTGGCCATGACCACGCGCGTGGCGGCGATGCGGCGTCCGTCGAGCAACGTCACGGCATCGTCAGCGATGGCGGTGATGCCGGAGGCGAGTTCACAGCGTACGCCCCGCGCCGCCAGCGCCTCGTCAAGCAGCAGTCCCGCCTGCTGATCCAGCTGCTGTTCCATCAGCCACGGACCGCGATGCACGAGCGTGACGTTGTCACCGTGTCGCGCCAGCGCTGCCGCGGCCTCCACGCCGAGTACGCCGCCGCCCAGCACTACCGCCGGTCCGGAGATATTCCGGATGGCGCGGGTCTCTGCCAGGGTGCGAAAGGTGAACACATGCGGCGCATCGCCCCCGGGGATCGGCGGCACGACAGGGGTAGACCCGGTGGCAAAAACCAGCGCATCCCAGCCCAGCGTGCGAGCAGAGGTATGCACTTCACGCGCGTTGACGTCTACTGCGAGCGCCTTTTCTCCTCGCAGCACCTTCACGCCTCGTGCCGTGTACCAGTCTTCATCGTGCAGACAGATGTGCTCCGCCTGCTTTTCACCACCCAGCACCGGCGAAAGCTGGATGCGGTTGTATGCCTGCTCCGGCTCGTCACCGATGACGGTGACAGCGAAACGACCGGGAACACGCCCGGTGAGCGACGCAATCAGCCGGGTTGCCGCCATACCATTACCGATAATGACCAGTCGCATCGTGCCCCCTCATTACGCCGCTTTCGGCTGTTTTTCGTAGAGGAAATGGAGGATCTGCTGGCGCATGTGGTGATAGCGGCTGTCGTCCGCCAGCTGCACCCGGTTGCGCGGGCGCGGCATATCGACGCGCAGGATCTCACCCACGGTGGCCGCCGGGCCGTTGGTCATCATCAGTACTCGGTCAGAGAGCAGTACCGCCTCGTCCACGTCGTGTGTGATGAGCACGATGGTGGTGTTCAGCGCCTGCTGGATCTGCATTACCGAGTCCTGAAGATGGGCGCGCGTCAGCGCATCGAGCGCGCCAAACGGCTCATCCATCAGCAGCACTTTCGGCTTCATTGCCAGCGCCCGGGCAATCCCGACGCGCTGCTTCATGCCGCCGGAGATCTCCCCTGGGCGCTTATGCAGCGCGTGGCCCATCTGCACCCGGTCGAGGTTGTGTTCAATCCACGCTTTGCGCTCGGCCTTACTCATGGTGTGACGGAAGACCTGATCCACCGCCAGCGCCACGTTGTCGAAGCAGGTCAGCCACGGCAGCAGCGAATGGTTCTGGAACACCACCGCGCGCTCGGGCCCCGGCCCGGCGATTTCGCGGTTATCGCAAATCAGCCCGCCTTCCGTCGGCAGCGTGATCCCGGCGATCAGGTTTAACAGCGTCGACTTGCCGCAGCCGGAGTGACCAATCAGACTGACGGTTTCGCCCTCGTGGATATCAAAAGAAACGTTTTGCAGCGCCAGAAACTCGCCGCTGGCGGTGGAAAAACGCTGGCTCACGGCCTGGACCTGAATTAACGGTTTCATCTTCACTCCTTATTTTTCCTGCCAGCTAAAGCGACGGGCGATCAGCATCAGCCCCTGCTCCAGCAGCAACCCGACCACGCCAATGATGACGATGGCGATGAGAATGTTTTCGACGTTGAGGTTGTTCCACTCATTCCAGATCCAGAAGCCAATGCCTAAACCTCCGGTGAGCATCTCGGCGGCGACAATCACCAGCCAGGCAATGCCAATGGAGAGACGTACCCCGGTGAGCACCGCAGGCAGCACGGCGGGGAAAAGAATGCGGCGCATGATGGTCCACTCGGAGAGTTGCAGCACCCGGGCTACGTTGAGGTAGTCCTGCGGAATACGGCGCACCCCTTCGGCTGTATTAATGACCATCGGCCAGATGGAGCAGATAAAAATGGTCCAGCTCGATGCAGGCTCCGCCTTCTGGAACAGCAGCAGGCCGATAGGCAGCCAGGCCAGCGGGCTGACAGGACGCAGGAGCGCGATCAGCGGGTTGAACATGCGGGAGAAAAAGGTGAAGCGGCCAATCAAAAAGCCCAGCGGAATGCCCGCCAGCGCCGCCAGACCAAAGCCGATGGCGACGCGCTGCAACGACACCAGCACGTTCCAGCCAATGCCCATATCGTTTGGCCCGTCGCGATAAAACGGATCGGCAAACAGGGTCATGGCCGAATCAAGCGTGCTGAGCGGCGTCGGAAAGCCTTTACTGTTTATCGCCGCCAGCTGCCAGAGCAGCACCAGCAGGCCGAGACCGAGCAGCGCCGGGATGACGCGCTGTAAAAAGTCATTCATCCGGCGCGTAAAGGCTGGCGCACGACGGCGAACCTGTAGCGGAGGCAGGACAATCACTTCCCCGCTCTCTGACGTCTCTTGTGGTTTTGTATTTTGCAGATGCTGCATACTCAGGCCCCTTTACGGTGAATGGCGAAGCGGTTGGCGTACCCTTCCGGATCGGTGCCGTTCCAGACGGTGCCGTCCATCAGGGTGCTGCTGCGATACGGTGATGACGGTGTGGACATGCCGCCCACGGCGGTCGCGGCCTCCTGCCAGACCGCGGTCTGGTTAATGCGCTGTGCAATACCCGCGTAATCCGGCGCGGCGTTGAGCAAGCCCCAGCGGCGGAACTGGGTTAAGAACCACATCCCGTCGGAGAGATACGGGTAGCTCACGGCTCCCTCGTTGAAGAAACGGATCGGGTGCGCATCCTGCCAGCGCTGACCGACCCCGTTGTCGTACTCGCCGAGCATACGTCCGGTGAGATACTGTTCCTTGCAGTTGAGCCAGGCGCGGCGCGAGAGGATCTGCGCGGTTTCGCGTTTGTTTTCCGCTGACGCCTCGATCCAGCGCGCGGCTTCCATCACGGCGCTCACCAGCGCCCGTGCGGTGTGCGGATTTTTCGCCACCCAGTCGCGTCGGGTGCCGAGGATCTTTTCCGGGTGATCGGCCCAGATGGACTGCGACGTGGCGGCGGTAAACCCGATGCGGTCGTTAATCGCCCGCGCGTTCCACGGCTCGCCGACGCAAAACCCGACCATGTTGCCAATGCGCATGTTCATCACCATCTGCGGCGGCGGCACCACCACGGTGCGGACGTCGTCAAAGGGATTGATGCCCGCGCTGGCCAGCCAGTAGTAGAGCCACATGGCGTGCGTCCCCGTCGGGAAGGTATGCGCGAAGGTGTAGGTTCCCGGCGCCTGCTGCCCAATCAGTTTTTTCAGCCCGTTGAGGTCACGAACGCCCTTCTCCGCCAGATCGCTGGAGAGCGTAATGGCCTGTCCGTTCTGGTTGAGGGTCATCAGGTTCGCCATCTGCTGCGGCTTGCCCGCGATACCCAGCTCCAGACCGTACAGCAGGCCGTAAAGAATGTGTGCAGCGTCCAGTTCACCCGCCACCAGCTTGTCGCGCACCGCCGCCCAGCTCGCCTCTTTGGTCGGCACAATGGTAATGCCGTGTTTTTTATCGAACCCTTTCAGAGCCGCGATAACCACGGGCGCGCAATCGGTCAGGGGGATAAACCCGATACGTACGGTATCCTGCTCCGGCTTATCTGACCCCGCCGCCCATGCGGCCTGCATGACACCCGGCAACAGCATCGCACCACTCGCCAGCATGCTGGCCTGCAATAACCGCCGTCTCGACAAATCCGCCATAATTGCTCCTGAAAAAAGGCAAAAAAAAGCGCCCGACGGTGCTGAAGCACCGCTGGACGCCTTTATCCCGAAGACGCATGCACCGCCGTTGGCGCATCGTCGAAAATGGTTAATTTGTTAATGCAAAGGTAATGCCAGCTTTACATCCCCGCTATTACGGGGGTTTCTGCAAGAAGAGCGCTGTTTTACGCACCTCAATCAGGCATAAATTGCCCACTGACTGTGCAACTACTCCCCAGGGGGTATCTTCCACAGATTTTTCACCGTGAGCAGCGCACGGGCGATATCCACCATGCGTTGGTTTTTATCCATCGCCATTTTGCGCAGCGCACTCCACGCCTGCTCCTCGCTCATGTTCTGGTGCGTCATCAGCACGCTTTTGGCTTTGTCGATGGTCTTACGCTCCTCCAGCGTGTCGCGCAGGGAAGCAAGCTGACGGGAGAGTTGCTCAATTTCACGCGCCTGCTGGCGCACCAGCGGCAGCAGCGGTTTATCCGGAAATCGCGCCAGGATATCGTCGTGCTCATCATCTGCGTACAGGTTTTCGCTATAGCGACGCTCCTCAACTGCCGTCATCAGATCGGCAATTGCCACCTCTTCCAGCGTGCGCAGGTGCTCAAGGCGCGCGGTTTGCAGGGCAAACCATTTGAGGGCGGTATCGCCGTTATCTGCCGGAGGCTGACGGGTGCACGCTTCACGCCTGAGTTTTTCAGTCTCCAGATCCGGCAGGCAGTTGAGGGTAAATGACTCCTGCACGTCTGGAGTGCAATGGGAGATAAAAACCTCAAAGCAGGCCTGCTGGCCATCAATGCGATCCACCAGCCGCTGGCGGGTTTCATCGTCAAAGAATCCCTGGGTGAAACCAATAGCCCCCAGCGCCCGCTCTTGTCCCACAAGTTCTTTGCCCTGCATCAGGCTGTAAAGGGCCACAAATCGGCCCGCGATGTGCGGATCGTCAATGCTGTCGCTGAGTTGAGGCACGATACTAAGCAGATGACGCAGTATGCGGCTGTAGTGTTCCATCGCCTGCGGCGCGGTGACGCGCTGACCTGTAACGCCATCACGCAGCGCCGTCAGCGTCTCAAGGCCGTGCAGTGCGCTGGCAATGCGTTCGCAGAGGGCGCTGCCCGGCAGCGGTTCGTTAAACAGCCGGTGCAATACAGCAAGGTTTTCATCCACCAGGGCCCTGCTGGCCTTGCATTCAGGCGCGTACAATTTGCCCTGCGAGCAGAGCCAGACATTTGACGCACCGCGCTCGCACTGTAGCATATGCACCAGTCGACTGATGCCGTTCACCAGTGCGCCCAGCTGCGCCAGTCTGCCGAGCTGTTCCTCGCGCAACATTCTCGCACGCTGGAACCATTCGGTTGCGCCATGGGAACTGCCAGCCACTATCGTCATCGTTTCTCTCCCCGATACGTATTCTTCGGTACGAGAAGCAATATTCGTGCCTTTTCAAAGAACAGGAGTCAACATGCAGAAGATTGTGATCGTCGCCAACGGTGCGGCCTATGGCAGGAATCCCTTTTTAACAGCCTGCGCCTGGCAATCGCGCTGCGCGATAAGGAGAGTGAGCTGGAGCTGCGCCTCTTTTTGATGTCCGACGCCGTCACGGCCGGGCTGAAGGGGCAAAAACCCGCAGAGGGCTACAACATTCAACAAATGCTGGAGATTCTGACCGCGCAAAACGTTCCGGTCAAACTGTGCAAAACCTGTACCGACGGGCGCGGCATTACCGGGCTGCCGCTGATTGATGGTGTGGAAATTGGCACGCTGGTCGAGCTGGCTGAATGGACGCTTTCCGCCGATAAAGTATTAACTTTTTAATAATAACCCGCGAAAAATATTATTTTCTTATGGACGCGGTTTCAGCATCAAGTTTACCTGCGCCGTTGCCGATAGGCATGGAAACAACACAGCAGGTATTACACTTATGTTCAGATCCATTCGCGCCCGCATCATTGCCGCGACGACAGGCTGTCTGGTCGTCGCCCTTCTTCTTAATACCATTATTAACTTTCAGGTCACGCGCCAGGATAACCAGCAGTCGCAGCGCGATATTCTGACCAGCACCAGCGCCAGCCACAACATGGCGATTGCCGACTGGGTGAACAGCAAAATGACCGTCATCACCTCGGCGCAGCCAGTCGCGCTCAGCGACGATCCGGTTCCGGTGTTTAAACAGCTTGCGCTGGCGGGTGGATTCACCAACGTCTACGTGGGTTATGCCAGCAAAACGGCTAAATTTTCTGACCCAACCGGGGTACCCGCTGATTACGATCCCACCCTTCGCCCGTGGTATCAGCAGGCCGTCAGCGCTGATGGTCCGGTAGTGACTGCACCCTATGTGGACGCGGGCACCGGGAAACTGGTGGTGACGTTCGCGGTACCGGTTAAAGAGCAAGGCGCCCTGAAAGCGGTGGTGGCGGGCGATGTGGCGATGGACAGCGTGGTAGCTAACGTGCGCGGTATTCACCCGACCCCGGCCAGCAGCGGACTGCTTCTGGACAGCAACGGCACCGTTATTGCCGGAAGCGATCCTGCGCTGACGCTTAAGCCTTTTACGGAGACGATCAAAGGGACCGATTTTGCCGCCCTGAAAAGCGGCAACCTGGTTGACGGAACGTTTAACGGACGTGAAAAAACGTTCCTGGCCACCGCCGTACCGGGGACGCACTGGCTGCTGGTTGTGGCGCTTGATAATGGCGATGCCACCGCCGGGATGCGGTCATTGCTTAAAGCATCTGCACTGTCTCTGGCGATCCTCGCCCTGCTGAGCGGTGCCCTCATGCATCTCCTGATTGCCCGCCTGCTTAAGCGGCTGTCCGGTATCCGTGACGCGATGAACAGCATTGCCAACGGTACTAACGATCTGTCGCAGCGTCTGCCGGATAAGGGGGGCGATGAAGTGGCGCAAATCGCGCAGGCATTTAACGCCTTTAGCGATAAGCTTTCTGTGGTGATGGTCCAGCTGCGTGATGCCAGCGCCTCAGTGAAAAACGCCGCGCATGAGATCGCGGCGGGTAATCAGGATCTTTCCGGGCGTACCGAGCAGGCGGCATCAAGCCTTCGCGAAACCGCCAGCGCCGTGGAAGAGATCACGGCCTCCGTCACGCAGTCAAACGAGTCGGCAGCAGAAGCGAATGAACAGGCGAGCAAGGCCTCTGCCGCCGCATCCCGTGGAGGCGACGTCGTCGCTCAGGCCATCAGCACCATGCAGTCCATCGAACTAGCTTCCGCGAAAATCGGCGATATCACCAGCGTCATTGACGGCATCGCCTTCCAGACCAATATCCTGGCGCTTAACGCCTCGGTGGAAGCGGCGCGTGCCGGGGAACAAGGCCGTGGGTTCGCGGTCGTTGCGGGGGAAGTACGTAACCTGGCCAGCCGCAGCGCTCAGGCAGCGAAAGAGATCAAATCCCTTATTGACTCCACTACCGAAAGCGTTGCAACCGGCTCCCGGTTTGTGCACCTTGCGGGCGACAGCATGGATGAGATCCGCGCCAGCGTCGGGAGCGTGTCTGGCATTATGCGTGAAATATCCATTGCCACCCGGGAGCAGATGAAAGGGATCCATGAGATTAACCACGCGGTGACGCATCTGGATCGCATGGTGCAGCAGAACGCCGAGCTTGTTGTACAGTCTGCTGCGGCAGCCAGCGCCCTGCAAAGCCAGGCGGGCGACCTTGCTGAGACCGCAGGCCATTTCCGCATATAATTTTTCCCGGACGCGCGTTAAGCAGGGAAAACGCGCGTCCGCTGAAAGGTTTCAGGGATTTTGTCATTTTTGTTTAATCGTTGCGCCATTTTTTGATCGAAATCAGCATCCCACCCCTGCCCCTTTGGTGTTATGAAACGAGTAAATTGTGAACAACATCACGCTCGGGATGGGCAAAAACGACGGGGTATAAAATGGCACGAGTTAAAACAAGTCTGAAACTGTTTGGCGGGGATACGGTAGTGGTGCGTTGCTCAGAGCGTTGCCGCATCCATCTGATGAGTACAAAAGGACAGAAGCAATCGCAGGCAGATATCCTTACTGTCCAGGACGATAAGGCCTGGCTGACGGTGCCTTACACCGGCACCTGGGATGTGCTGATCGACAGCCACAGCCAGTCGCTCGAACATTCCGTCAGTTACGTGGCGGCATAACCGTAAACGCCCGGCCAGCCGGGCGTATTATCAGGCAAAACCCGGTCGCAGCGTATTGCTGAGCGGGTTCCCTTCCAGCAGCGCTTTCACCTTCACCACCAGCTCACTCAGACAGTCGTCCTGCATACCGAGACGCGTCAGCTCCTGATCGAGCGAGAAAAGGTACTGGGTGTTAGTGCCCAGCGGTCCACTGGCGGCGGCAATCAGCGGGGCAATCACCTGGGTTCGGGTGTCGGCTTCATACAGCGGATGGCGCGGATCCATAATGAACACCAGCGCGTTGACGGTGCGCCCGTCATCCAGTTCCAGCTTGCACCAGCTGGGCATATAGCAGCCGGTGATCATCTCGCGCTTCCACAGCAGCGTCAGCTCATCTTCCAGCGTGGTATCCGGCAGCCGGTATGCCACGCCCGTGGTGCGCCCGCCCTCTTTTAGTGCAAGCATGCGTCCAGGCTGACACGCGCTGCCGCGTCCGGCGGTCAGGCGCAAACAGAAGGCGCGGTGCCAGCCAGGCAGCGTTCCGGTTGCCGATTCAACAAATTCGAGCGCCGGGTTCCACATCAGCGAGCCGTAACCAAAGATCCAGACCGGGCCATCATCCGGGCGGCAGGCCAGCGTTGCCGCAAGCGACGCCGCACGTTGTTCAGCCGACCACAGAAGCGATTCCTCAATAGCACCAAATGCCGTCTTACAATCTGCCTTCATCAAGAAATCACGCGTTAACACATTCCACCTCCGCCACTGCATGCTTCCTTGCGACATCTTTAATGCGCCTTCCCGGCATTCTGTGCTGTTCATTTTAACAGCAGTTGAGCAACGATAAGCAATTCGCGGGCCAGATGCAATACAGCGGCAGGTCAACCGCCTGAAATGTCAAAATGGAGGTAGCGTATTATTCGACGGCTATTTCTTTTTGTGCCATTTATCATCGTCCCCTTTCTCATAGTCATTTTTCACGGCGGCCCAGGCCACCTTATGCGCCGTCTCTTCACGGCTGGCATCGTCCCGGCGATCTTCTTTATCTTTGTACTGATCCCAGGCGCTGTTAAAGGCTTCTTTGTAGATATCCTGGGCGTGGGCAGGCAATACGTTTTGCACGTTCTCCGGTAATTCGCTTTTCGATTTGTATGGCATCGTTAACCTCTCTTTTGGCTAAAAGATAAGTGTGGACGACGATACGCCAGCGTGCCACCCGACAGGGAGAAGTGAACAATTTAAAAATACAACGCATTGTTATTAAACAATTATTTCATGGAGATAAGTCATTATAAGCCTCAGACATAAAAATTATCAGAAAGGGTAAAATTAAGTAAAAAACACAGGGTATTTAACAAATTTCTGTTAAATTAATACCCTCAAAATCTATCTATAATTACAAGCACCTGCACTGTTGGAGAAACACATGACAGCAACACACGAGGCGGTAAAAACCCGCCACAAGGAGACCTCTCTCATTTTCCCGGTTCTGGCACTGGCTGTGCTGCTCTTCTGGGGAAGCAGTCAGTCATTGCCAGTGGTTGTGGGGATCAATATTCTGGCTCTGGTGGGTATTTTAACCAGTGCATTTAGTGTGGTACGCCATGCGGATGTTTTAGCCCACCGTCTTGGCGAGCCGTATGGGTCATTAATTTTAAGCCTTTCGGTTGTGATTCTTGAGGTCAGTCTCATTTCCGCATTAATGGCTACCGGCGACGCCGCGCCAACGCTAATGCGCGATACGCTCTACTCCATCATTATGATTGTCACCGGCGGCCTGGTCGGTTTTTCACTTTTATTAGGTGGTCGCAAATTTGCCACCCAGTACATGAACCTCTTTGGCATTAAACAGTACCTGATCGCCCTGTTCCCGCTGGCAATTATTGTGCTGGTCTTCCCGATGGCGCTGCCGGGCGCCAATTTCACCACCGGCCAGGCGCTGCTGGTGGCGCTGATTTCCGCGGCGATGTACGGCGTGTTCCTGCTGATCCAGACCAAAACGCACCAGAGCCTGTTTGTTTACGAGCATGAAGACGACGGCGACGACGATGACCCGCATCACGGTAAGCCGTCGGCCCACAGCAGCGCGTGGCACACGGTTTGGCTGATCGTGCATCTGATTGCCGTTATTGCGGTCACCAAGATGAATGCGAACCCGCTGGAGGCGCTGTTAACTGAACTGAACGCGCCGGTCGCCTTTACCGGTTTCCTGGTGGCCCTGTTGATTCTGTCGCCAGAAGGCCTGGGAGCGCTGAAAGCGGTGCTCAATAATCAGGTGCAGCGGGCGATGAATCTGTTCTTCGGCTCCGTTCTGGCGACCATCTCTCTTACCGTTCCGGTGGTGACGCTGATTGCATTTATGACGGGGAATGAATTGCAGTTTGCGCTGGGTGCGCCAGAGATGATTGTGATGGTGGCATCCTTGCTGCTGTGCCAGATTTCCTTCTCCACCGGCCGCACCAATGTGCTGAACGGCGCGGCGCATATGGCGCTGTTTATTGCGTATCTGATGACGATATTTGCGTAGCCTTTTTGCCCAGCGGCGCTTCGCTTGCAGGGCCTACGGGTTTTGTAGGCCGGGTCAGCGCAGCGCCACCCGGCAATATGCCCCATAAAAAAACCCGCCGAAGCGGGTTTTTTTATTAGTTGCTGGTATCCAGCTCGTCGAAGCTCTTCACCAGATCGTCAATCGCTTTGATCTGTTTCAGGAACGGCTCCAGCTTATCCAACGGCAGCGCGGATGGACCGTCGCATTTCGCGTTAGCCGGATCCGGGTGCGCTTCAATGAACAGACCCGCCAGGCCGGTTGCCATACCGGCGCGGGCCAGTTCGGTCACCTGCGCACGGCGCCCGCCAGATGCGGCGCCAAACGGATCGCGGCATTGCAGGGAGTGGGTAACGTCGAAAATCACCGGAGACTGGTTAGAGACGTTCTTCATCACGGTGAAGCCCAGCATATCCACAACCAGGTTGTCATAACCGAAGTTTGAACCACGGTCGCACAGGATCACCTGGTCGTTACCGCCTTCGATAAACTTGTCGACGATGTTACCCATCTGGCCTGGGCTCACGAACTGCGGTTTTTTCACGTTAATCACGGCACCGGTTTTCGCCATCGCTTCTACCAGGTCAGTCTGGCGAGCGAGGAACGCCGGAAGCTGAATCACGTCTACCACATCAGCCACGGGCTGTGCCTGAGACGCTTCGTGCACGTCGGTGATCACTTTCACGCCAAACGTCTGTTTCAGCTCCTGGAAAATCTTCATCCCCTCTTCCAGGCCCGGGCCACGGTAGGAGTGAATGGAGGAGCGGTTGGCTTTGTCAAAAGAGGCTTTAAACACGTACGGGATGCCCAGCTTTTGGGTCACGGTCACGTAGTGTTCGCAGATGCGCATAGCGAGATCGCGGGATTCCAGCACGTTCATACCGCCAAACAGCACGAACGGCAGGTCGTTTGCCACGTTGATATCACCAATGCTAACCACTTTTTGTTTCATAGGATCGCCTTATTCAGGTGTGAATCGGAATTAAGATTAATGCAGTGTAATGTGTTTATGCGCGATCGCGTTGATCTGCGCTCGGATCATCTCGCTGATCGGGTCTTCCGGACATTGCTCGACGAAATAATTCAAATCATTCAGCGCCACGTGCTCGCAGTCGAGCTGCGCATAAATCAGGCCGCGGTCGCGGATTTCGTACGGATCTTCCGGATTGAACTGCAACAGCACTTCGCTTGCGCGCAGGGCCAGCTCCATCTGACGCTCTTCCATCAGCGCAGACTTCAGCGTATCCAGGAGCTTGCGGATCACTTCGGCGTTATCGGCTTCATCAAGATCTTCATTGAACAGCTCAGCTATCGGGCTGATGTTGCCTTTCAGCCAGACGTCCAGCGTATGCTCATCCAGCGTGTCGCCGTTAAACGGATTGATTAACCACATCTCACCGTCCAGCCACTCCGCCCGCAAAATCATCTGCGTCGGGAAAATGACCGGCACCAGTGGAATATCCAGCTCGTGCGCAACCCACAGTAAAATGGCGCCCAACGCGACGGCACTGCCCTGACGATTTTTCAACACCTGGTCCAGCCACAGTGCGTCAGACAGGCGGTACACGCCTCGCGTGTCGCAGAAACCCCATTCGCCGTAGAAAAGCTCAATTAGCTTCTCTAATTGCCAGTCCTGCGGACGTGCCTGATTGATCTCTTCGCGCGCCAGGCTGACCAGATTCTCCAGTTCAGCGTAAACGTACTGTGACGTAAAATCGTCGCGGATCATCTCTGAAATCAGGATCATACCATCGCAGAGCGGCACTTTGTTAAATTCGAAATCGGCTAAGGACCTCATGACTTACCCCAGTAACGGTATTCTTGTGGTGGCGAGTTTAATGATGATGTACAGCACCACCAGACCCAGCAAAAAGGCGATAAACCCTGTCTGCTGGCTGCGCGGACGATGACGCCCAAGCGCGATAAAACCCAAAACGATGTAGATGATAACGCCAAACAGCTTTTCAGTCAGCCATGCGCCTTTATCAGTAAATGGCAGATAGCCGGTTTTCCACATTAACCCGGCTCCGGAAAGGAACAGCACCGTATCGATACAGTGCGGGGCGATGCGTACCCAGCGGGCGTTAATCAGCGGATTGTTGCTGTAGCGCCACCAGTAGCGGGCAATGAAAAAGCCGATGGTCAGGGCAACGGAAACCAGGTGAACGGAGATCAGCAGCGTAAACAGGCTCATGACCACTGCCCCAGCGTCAGACGTTCATTGCCGCCGTAATCCCGGCAGGTTTCCACGGCAGCGTATCCGGCACGCGTAAACAGCGCTCGCACCGCCTCTCCCTGCGTCCAGCCATGTTCCACCAGCAGCCAGCCACCGGGAAGCAAATGTTGTCGTGACGTTGTCACAATGTGATCGAGATCCGCAAGTCCCTCATTCGCAGCGACCAGCGCGGTCAACGGTTCAAAACGCACGTCGCCCTGCGCGAGATGCGGATCGTCTTCGTCGATGTAGGGCGGATTGCTGACAATCATTTCGAACATGCGGCTTTCAAGCGCAGCAAACCAGCTGCTTTGCAGAACGGAAACATTGTTCAGCCCCAGCCGTTTAACGTTGCGCCGCGCGAGGGCGACCGCATCCGGCATCACGTCTACCGCCGTCACGGTGCAGTCCGGCCGCTCGCTGGCAAGCGCCAGCGCAATCGCGCCGGTGCCGGTACCGAGATCGAGGATCTGACACGGCTGCGCTGGTAACCGCGCCAGCGCCTGCTCCACCAGACACTCGGTGTCCGGGCGCGGGATCAGCGTGGCCGCTGAGACGTACAGCGGAAGTGACCAGAACTCGCGTTCGCCAACCAGATGCGCCACCGGCTCGCCGGTTTTACGGCGGGCAAGCAGCGTCTCCAGCTGCGATAGCTGTTCAGCGGTTAGCGCGGTTTCGCCGAAAGCCAGCAGATACGTGCGGGCTTTACCCGTCACATGCTCAAGCAGAATTTCGGCGTCGCGCTTCGGGCTTTCACTTGCAGAAAGCTCACTGGCGGCATGGCGTAACCAGCGCTGAAAATCCATTAATCCTGCTCGGACAGTGCCGCCAGCTGGTCGGCCTGGTATTCCTGCACGATAGGCTCAATCAGCATATCGAGCTTGCCTTCCATCGCCTCATCCAGACGGTAGAGCGTCAGGTTGATGCGATGGTCGGTTACGCGACCCTGCGGGAAGTTATAGGTACGGTTACGGTCGCTACGATCGCCGCTGCCCAGCAGGTTACGGCGGGTAGAGGCTTCCGCCTGCTGGCGTTTCGCCATTTCAGCCGCGTGGATACGGGCGCCCAGCACGGATAGCGCTTTAGCCTTGTTCTTGTGCTGGGAACGTTCATCCTGACACTCAACCACAATCCCGGTGGGCAGGTGAGTAATACGGATAGCGGAGTCGGTGGTGTTAACGTGCTGACCACCTGCCCCTGAAGAGCGGAAGGTGTCGATGCGCAGATCCGCCGGGTTGATATCCGGCAGTTCCGCTTCTGGCAGCTCCGGCATCACCGCCACTGTACAGGCTGACGTATGAATGCGTCCCTGTGATTCTGTCGCAGGCACGCGCTGCACGCGGTGACCGCCGGATTCAAACTTGAGACGACCATACACGCCGTCGCCGCTGATCTTGGCGATAACTTCTTTGTAGCCGCCATGCTCGCCTTCGTTGGCGCTCATGATCTCCACGCGCCAGCGACGGGATTCGGCATAACGACTGTACATACGGAACAGATCCCCGGCGAACAGCGCCGCTTCGTCGCCGCCGGTACCGGCGCGGACTTCCACAAAGGCGTTACGCTCATCGTCCGGATCTTTCGGCAGCAGAAGCACCTGAAGCTGCTGCTCCATCTCTTCTGAACGCGCTTTCGCGTCCTGCAACTCTTCCTGCGCCATCTCGCGCATCTCAGGATCGTCAAGCATCATCTGCGCGGTTTCGATATCTTCCTGGACCTGTCGCCAGTCGGTAAAGCATTTTGAAACATCACTTAACTGCGCGTATTCACGCGACAGCGCGCGAAAACGTTCCTGGTCGGCAATGATCCCGGCATCGCCGAGCAGCGCCTGGACTTCTTCATGGCGCTCGTGCAGAGCTTCCAGTTTAGCGACGATAGAAGGCTTCATAGGCGTAAATGCACCTTGTCTTAGAAAATGGGTATAGGGCGCTATTCCAGCCCGAGGCTGTTGCGCAGAATTGTCAGGCGTTCATCGTCCCCGTCACGGGCAGCCTGCTGAAGAGATTTGGTTGGGGCATGGATCAGGCGGTTGGTCAGTTTCCAGGCCAGATCCTGCATAATCGCCTGCGCGTCGCCGCCCTGCTCAAGGGCCGCCAGCGCTTTGGCCGTCAGGTCATCACGCACCTGCTCCGCCTGACCGCGGTACTCGCGGATAGTCTCGCTGACGCTTTGCGCGCGCAGCCAGGCCATAAATTCGCTGGTTTCCTGTTCAACGATGGTTTCCGCCTGCACAGCCGCCGCCTTACGCTGGGCAAGGTTGTGCGAAATGATGCTTTGCAGGTCATCCACGCTGTACAGGTAGGCGTTCGCCAGTTTGCCCACTTCCGGTTCGACATCACGCGGAACGGCGATATCCACCAGCAGCATCGGCTGATTGCGGCGGGATTTCAGCGCACGCTCGACCATCCCTTTCCCGATAATCGGCAGCGGGCTGGCGGTAGAACTGATAATAATGTCCGCCTCTTTCAGACGTTCATCGATGTCGCTCAGCGCAATCACCTCTGCGCCCACTTCATCTGCCAGCACCTGCGCACGTTCGCGGGTGCGGTTGGCGATGATCATCTTCTTCACCTTGTGTTCGCGAAGATGGCGCGCCACCAGCTCGATGGTTTCGCCCGCTCCCACCAGCAGTACGGTGACGGTCGACAGGGATTCAAAAATTTGACGGGCAAGGGTACAGGCCGCGAAAGCAACCGAAACCGCACTGGCGCCAATGTCGGTTTCGGTTCGCACACGCTTCGCCACGGAGAATGACTTCTGGAACATTCGCTCCAGTTCGCTGGCTTTCAGATGCCCTTTCTGGGAATCCGCGAAGGCTTTTTTCACCTGGCCGAGGATCTGCGGCTCGCCCAGCACCAGCGAATCCAGACCGCTGGCCACGCGCATCAGATGGCTGACCGCATCGTTATCCTGATGCCAGTACAGACTGTTGCGCAGCTCTTCTTCGTTGAGGTTGTGGTAGTCACATAGCCAGCGGATCAGCGCCTCGTGCAGGTTGTCCTGCTCTTCTACGCTCAAATACAGCTCGGTACGGTTGCACGTCGACAGCACCACGCCACCCTGCACCATCGGCTGTGCAAGCAGGCTGTCCAGCGCCAGGTCGAGCGTATCCGGCGAAAACGTAACGCGTTCTCGCAGTGAAACCGGGGCCGTTTTGTGGTTAATACCGAGTGCTAATAGGGTCATGTTGAGCGGGAGTAGTACCAGCGTTAATAAGGTTAGCAGGACGCATCATACAGGATGCGCGAGATCAATAAAAGAGACTGCCCCCTTTCGGAGTAATAGCTTACGCCACGCTTTGAGATAATTTGAACGTAGACGGTGGCACCCTTCAACGCTAGCATTAACAGTTATAACTGCAACGTATCTCAAGGATTTGTCATCATTATGACCCGAATGATTCGCCTGCTGCCTCTGGCGGCCCTGGTTCTGACCGCCTGTTCCGTTCATCAGCCGAAAGGCCCGGGCAAAAGCCCTGACTCACCGCAGTGGCGTCAGCACCAGCAGGACGTGCTGAAATTAAGCCAGTATCAGACCCGCGGTGCATTTGCTTATCTCTCTGACGAACAAAAAGTTTACGCTCGCTTCTTCTGGCAACAAACGGGTCAGGACAACTATCGCCTGCTGCTGCTGAACCCGCTGGGCAGCACCGAGCTGGAGCTTAACGCGAAGCCTGGCGAAGCGCAGATCACCGATAACAAAGGCCAGCACTACACGGCAACCGACGCCGAAGAGATGATTGGCAAGCTGACCGGAATGCCGATTCCGCTCAATAGTCTGCGTCAGTGGATCCTTGGCCTGCCGGGTGACGCAACCGACTATACGCTCGACGATCAATACCGTCTGAGCCAGGTGAACTACACCCAGGGCGGTAAAACCTGGAAAGTGGTGTACAGCGCGTATGACAGCAAGACGCAACCGTCGCTGCCGTCCAATATGGAGCTGACGCAGGGTAGCCAGCGTATCAAGCTGAAAATGGACAACTGGATCGTTAAATGATGACCCACTGGCCCTCTCCCGCAAAACTGAACCTGTTTCTCTACATTACCGGGCAGCGCGCTGACGGCTATCACACCCTGCAAACCCTGTTTCAGTTTGTCGATTACGGCGACACCATCTCCATCGAACCGCGTCAGGACGGGCAGATTTGCCTGCTGACGCCGGTCGACGGCGTGGCGCATGACGATAACCTGATCGTGCGCGCTGCTCGCCTGCTGATGAACACGGCGTCGACGTCGGGTCGTCTGCCAGCGGGAAGCGGTGCGGATATCCGTATCGACAAACGCCTGCCGATGGGCGGCGGTCTTGGCGGCGGCTCATCAAACGCCGCAACTGTACTGGTGGCGCTTAACCACCTCTGGGGCTGCGGTCTGACGACGGACGAACTGGCAGCGTTAGGATTGACGCTGGGCGCCGATGTACCGGTGTTTGTGCGCGGCCACGCGGCATTCGCTGAAGGTGTCGGTGAAATCCTCACGCCGGTCGATCCGCCGGAAAAATGGTATCTGATCGTTCACCCTGGCGTGAGCATTCCTACCCCGGTCATCTTTAAAGATCCTGACCTGAAAAGAAATACCCCGGTACGGTCAATAAAAACGTTATTAAATTGTGAATTCAGCAACGATTGCGAGGATATCGCAAGAAAACGTTTTCGCGAGGTTGATGCGGTGCTTTCCTGGCTGTTAGAATACGCGCCGTCGCGCCTGACCGGTACAGGGGCCTGTGTCTTTGCTGAATTTGACACCGAAACCGCCGCCCGTCAGGTGCTTGAGCAAGCGCCGGTTTGGCTGCATGGTTTTGTAGCACGCGGGATGAACACCTCCCCCCTACAGCAGGCCATTCTGGCGCAGACTGAGTTTCGGTGACAACGTCACCCTGTTCCAGACGTTGCATCGCGCTCTTTAATACACCGCCTGGATAGCGTTTGCTTAGGCCCCGCAGTTTGCGGCGAACGCTATCCACCACTGGACGCATGCCTGAGGTTCTTCTCGTGCCTGATATGAAGCTTTTTGCTGGTAACGCCACCCCGGAACTAGCACAACGTATTGCCAACCGCCTGTACACTTCCCTCGGCGACGCCGCTGTAGGTCGCTTTAGCGACGGCGAAGTCAGCGTACAAATTAACGAAAATGTACGCGGTGGTGATATTTTCATCATCCAGTCCACCTGTGCTCCAACGAATGACAACCTGATGGAATTGGTTGTTATGGTCGACGCGCTGCGTCGTGCTTCTGCTGGCCGTATCACTGCTGTTATTCCTTACTTTGGCTATGCACGTCAGGACCGTCGCGTCCGTTCCGCGCGTGTGCCAATCACCGCTAAAGTTGTCGCTGACTTCCTGTCCAGCGTCGGCGTTGACCGCGTACTGACGGTTGACCTGCACGCAGAGCAGATCCAGGGCTTCTTCGACGTGCCGGTTGATAACGTATTCGGCAGCCCAATCCTGCTGGAAGACATGCTGCAACTGAATCTGGACAACCCGATTGTGGTTTCTCCGGACATCGGTGGCGTGGTACGTGCGCGTGCTATCGCGAAGCTGCTGAACGATACCGACATGGCGATCATCGACAAACGCCGTCCGCGCGCTAACGTTTCTCAGGTGATGCACATCATCGGTGACGTGGCTGGCCGTGACTGCGTGTTGGTGGACGACATGATCGATACCGGCGGTACGCTGTGTAAAGCCGCTGAAGCGCTGAAAGAGCGTGGTGCGAAACGCGTATTCGCTTACGCCACTCACCCGATCTTCTCCGGCAATGCGGTAAACAACCTCCGTAACTCCGTCATTGACGAAGTTGTGGTGTGCGATACCATCCCACTGAGCGACGAGATCAAAGCGCTGCCAAACGTGCGTACGTTGACTCTGTCCGGGATGCTGGCCGAAGCGATTCGTCGTATCAGCAACGAAGAATCCATCTCTGCAATGTTCGAACACTGATCGAACACGGCCAAAAAAACCCGCTACGGCGGGTTTTTTTGTTTATAGTATTTATTTGTATGACTTATGCCTCCTTCACCTGCCATTCATATGACAGATGATGCGCACACGGATGATAGATAATTGTGAAAAACGTAACCTCCTCACATGTTCTGCCCTTTCGCGCCCTCATCGACGCCTGCTGGAAAGAGAAATACACATCGTCACGCTTTGTTCGTGACCTGATAGCCGGGATCACCGTCGGGATTATTGCCATCCCGCTGGCGATGGCGCTGGCGATTGGTAGCGGCGTCGCGCCGCAGTACGGGCTGTACACCTCGGCCGTTGCGGGGATTGTGATTGCGCTGACGGGCGGGTCCCGCTTCAGCGTCTCCGGCCCGACTGCCGCCTTTGTGGTGATCCTCTACCCGGTTTCCCAACAGTTTGGTCTGGCAGGCCTGCTGGTTGCCACCCTGATGTCCGGCATCTTTTTAATTCTGTTTGGTCTGGCCCGCTTTGGTCGCCTGATTGAATATATTCCCCTTTCCGTAACGCTGGGGTTCACCTCGGGGATAGGGATTACCATCGGGACCATGCAGATTAAGGATTTCCTCGGCCTGCAAATGGCCCATGTTCCGGAGCACTATTTACAGAAAGTGGGCGCGCTGTTTATGGCGTTGCCGACGGCCAACCTGGGCGATGCGGCCATTGGCATCGTTACACTCGGCACACTTATCGTCTGGCCTCGCTTAGGCATTCGTCTCCCGGGGCATCTGCCCGCTCTGCTGCTGGGCTGCGCGGTGATGGGCGTCGTCAACCTGCTCGGTGGACAGGTCGCCACCATTGGCTCCCAGTTCCACTATGTTCTGGCGGACGGCTCACAGGGCAGCGGCATTCCGCAGCTGCTGCCGCAGCTGGTTCTGCCTTGGGACATGCCGGGTTCCAGCTTTACCCTGAGCTGGGATTCCCTTCGCGCTCTGCTGCCCGCCGCATTCTCCATGGCAATGCTGGGCGCGATCGAATCCCTGCTCTGCGCCGTCGTGCTCGACGGCATGACCGGCACTAAGCACAAAGCCAACAGCGAGCTGGTCGGCCAGGGCTTGGGGAACATCGTTGCACCGTTCTTCGGCGGTATTACCGCTACGGCTGCGATTGCGCGTTCCGCCGCGAACGTACGTGCGGGCGCGACATCACCGGTTTCCGCGGTCATTCACTCCCTGCTGGTGATCATGGCGCTGCTGATCCTTGCCCCGCTGCTTTCATGGCTTCCACTCTCTGCCATGGCTGCGCTGCTGCTGATGGTGGCCTGGAACATGAGTGAGGCGCATAAGGTGGTTAACCTGCTGCGCCGCGCGCCGAAAGACGACATTATCGTGATGCTGATCTGCATGTCGCTGACCGTGCTGTTCGATATGGTTATCGCCATCAGCGTCGGCATTGTGCTGGCCTCGCTGCTCTTTATGCGCCGCATCGCGCAGATGACGCGTCTCTCCCCGGTTAACGTTGAGGTGCCTGACGATGTGCTGGTGCTGCGCGTGATCGGCCCGCTGTTCTTCGCCGCAGCGGAAGGTTTGTTCAGCGATCTGGCGTCCCGCATCGCGGGCAAACGGATTGTGGTCCTGAAATGGGATGCCGTCCCGGTGCTGGATGCCGGCGGTCTGGATGCCTTCCAGCGCTTTGTTGCCCGCCTGCCGGAAGGCTGTGAACTGCGGGTGAGTAACCTTGAATTCCAGCCCCTGCGCACCATGGCGCGCGCGGGCGTGCAGCCGATCCCTGGCCGATTGTCCTTCTACCCTAACCGTGAAGCTGCATTAGCGGATCTGTGAGTCATCTGATGCAGAGACGCGTCTTTGCATCATCACCCCGATCGCCTGCTGGAGCCATTCAAGCACGGCAGGCGTCATCCACGTGCCCTTCATCAGATGCGGCTCCTGCTGCATGGCGAGGCGAAATTTTTGCTGGGTCTGCGGGTTTGTTCCCGCATAGGACTGGAATAAAACCAGCCAGTTTTCTGCCAGCTTTTGCGCATCGTCAGAAGCGGGACTGAGATTATCCCGCTGCGCCTGATGCAGCTTCGCCACCAGCGGCGGCCACTCCATCATCCGGTCAAAGTAGTGCGCCCGGGTAAAGGCCATCTCTTCGGCAGTGAGATATTTCTCCCAGATGCTGAGCTTTGATTCGGCAAACGCCCGCGTGATGTAATCAGTTATCTCCGGCGTAATGCCGGTTTGCTCCTGCATCTGCGGCTCCACGCTGTGCATCTCGTTCAGGCGGGTCAAAAATTCCGGTTTGCCTGCGGTATCCTGCTCCAGGCGTTCCATCCACCGTGAAGCCAAATCGGTCGCCCGCGCGTCCGTGACGCTGACGTTCTGTTCCAGCAAGTGTTTAACCTCCCTCACCAGCCCCGACCAGATATCCGCCAGCGCCTCTTTCTCTACCGCAAACGGCAGTTGCTGCAACTCTTCTTTGCTAAACCAGCGATCGTACATATTCATTAACTCCAGAGTCTGTAGCCAGGATTCCAGATCCGGCGTCGCATCGTCGGTCAGCCCGGTACGCAATTCCACCAGCCGGTTGCGCAGCGTATGGATGCTACGCAGTTGCTTGTCCAGCAGAGTGATTTGCCCGTCGAGTAAT
The DNA here is from genome assembly GCF_031432835.1 of Enterobacter cloacae complex sp. EB5. NCBI lineage: Bacteria > Pseudomonadati > Pseudomonadota > Gammaproteobacteria > Enterobacterales > Enterobacteriaceae > Enterobacter > Enterobacter cloacae complex sp. EB5. The sequence continues at coordinate 4,147,976 of NZ_CP133860.1, read as the reverse complement.
TCGGCTAATGTCAGCGAACGCTGTTCCAGAAAATCCCTGATTTCGGCAAGCTCCAGTCCGGCTTTTGCCAGCGCCTGGATCATATGCAGACGCTGCACATCCGCCAGGTTATAAAGCCGGTAGCCTGCCGCGCTTCTGGCAGAAGGTAACAACAGCCCTGTTTGCTCGTAGTGATGCAAAGTCCGCACGGTGATCCCGGCACGTTTCGCCAGTTCACCCACCTGTATCAACATAACGGCTCCTTTTGTTCTGCCAGTGTCGTTACTCTGAAGCCTTACGTTACGTGAGGGTCAATGCGTCATGCAAAAAAAAACGACTTCAGATGAAGTCGTTTCGGTGTTCTTTATGGGGCACTAGCTATGCTTGCGCTGGTCGCGGCGGCATCGTTTATCGTAATGACGCACCCACCAGTATTTATCGCAGACTTCCTCATGTCCGCTCACGCGCGCCCCGGCGAGCCACAGTACCGCACCGAGGAAGATACTCAGCACCGCGCCATGCGCAAAGTATTGTGGGAGGTCAAGCTGCGGTAATTGGTTTAAGATTGAATAACCGACACCGGCGACCATCACGAACAGTCCCAACCCCATTAGCACGTTACCGAGCATTGAAGCGTTTTTGCGTTTCATATGTCACCTCCGGAACTTTGGGTTGTCAGGGGAAAAGCCCCTTCTCCTTGTGTGTAAAGTATAGACAACGCCTCTTATATGAGTTGCGTGAATGATCACAATTACGGATAACGCACAAACAAAAGTTTACAAATAAGGCGTTGAACAGCTTGAAATTCTAATTGTTCAGATGAGTAATTATTCGAATTTCGCCGGGATAACCGCAGAATTTTGTCAAGCGGCGCGCCAGACAGTAAACTACGCGCCAGATCTGGAACCCATTAGGAATTGAATCGTGACGATTAAACTGATTGTCGGCCTCGCCAACCCGGGCGCGGAGTATGCGGCCACCCGCCACAACGCCGGAGCCTGGTACGTCGATCTGCTGGCCGAACGGTTACGTGCTCCCCTGCGTGAAGAACCTAAATTCTTCGGCTATACCTCACGTATCAACCTTGCTGGCGCGGATGTTCGCCTGCTGGTGCCCACCACCTTTATGAACCTGAGCGGTAAAGCGGTGGCGGCGATGGCTACGTTTTATCGCATCAATCCGGATGAAATTCTGGTGGCTCACGATGAGCTGGATCTCCCGCCTGGCGTAGCAAAATTCAAGCTGGGCGGCGGACACGGCGGTCACAACGGTCTTAAAGACATCATCAGCAAGTTGGGCAATAACCCGAATTTCCACCGTTTGCGCGTGGGAATCGGCCATCCGGGCGATAAAAACAAAGTTGTCGGTTTCGTGCTCGGTAAACCCCCGGTTTCCGAACAAAAACTGATTGACGAGGCGGTAGACGAAGCGGCGCGCTGCACTGAAATCTGGCTGCAAGACGGCTTAACCAAAGCGACAAATCGCTTACACGCTTTCAAAGCGCAATAATCCGCCCGATACGGCTTTTTTACCGCGCGTCATGCGGGTTACGTGTATAATAGGCGTAGTTATTTACTTTTCTTCAATCGGTTATCGTTAACGGATTGATTATCAAGATATTAAGGTGATTTAGAAATGGGATTCAAATGCGGTATCGTCGGTCTGCCAAACGTGGGCAAATCCACCCTGTTCAACGCGCTCACTAAAGCAGGTATTGAAGCGGCGAACTTCCCGTTCTGTACCATCGAGCCGAACACCGGTGTTGTTCCTATGCCCGATCCGCGTCTGGACCAGCTCGCGGAAATCGTGAAGCCGCAGCGCATTCTGCCAACTACCATGGAGTTCGTGGACATCGCGGGCCTGGTAAAAGGCGCATCCAAAGGTGAAGGCCTGGGTAACCAGTTCCTGACCAACATCCGTGAAACCGAAGCGATCGGCCACGTTGTGCGCTGCTTCGAGAACGACAACATTATCCACGTTAACAACAAAGTGGATCCGGCCGACGACATCGACGTCATCAACACCGAGCTGGCCCTCTCTGACCTCGACACCTGCGAGCGCGCCATTCACCGCGTGCAGAAGAAAGCCAAAGGCGGCGACAAAGACGCGAAAGCGGAACTGGCTGCGCTGGAAAAATGTCTGCCACAGCTGGAAAACGCGGGCATGCTGCGCGCGCTGAAAAACCTTACTGACGAAGACAAAGCGGCGATCAAATACCTGAGCTTCCTGACCCTGAAGCCTACCATGTACATCGCCAACGTTAACGAAGACGGTTTCGAGAACAACCCGTATCTGGACAAAGTGCGTGAAATTGCCGCGGCGGAAGGTTCTGTGGTTGTGGCGGTTTGCGCTGCCGTTGAATCCGATATCGCCGAGCTGGACGACGCCGACCGTGAAGAGTTCATGGCCGAGCTGGGTCTGGAAGAGCCGGGCCTGAACCGCGTGATCCGCGCGGGTTATGAGCTGCTGAACCTGCAAACCTACTTCACCGCTGGTGTAAAAGAAGTGCGTGCGTGGACCATCCCTGTGGGCGCGACCGCGCCTCAGGCGGCTGGTAAGATCCACACCGACTTCGAGAAGGGCTTCATTCGTGCGCAGACTATCGCGTTTGAAGACTTTATCACCTACAAGGGTGAGCAAGGCGCGAAAGAAGCTGGCAAGATGCGTGCGGAAGGGAAAGACTACATCGTTAAAGATGGCGACGTGATGAACTTCTTGTTTAACGTTTGATTTGTTTTGAATGAAAAAAATCCACGCTTTGGCATGGATTTTTTTATAGAGTAACGAACTTATCTCCTTTTGCGCAGATAGAACTCAAGATATTTTTTAGGTCTATCCTGAAACGCACGCTCTTTGCCGTAATTATAAGCATCGTTAAAATATTTATACGCTTCCTCGAATTGATTCAATTCATAACAGACCATGCCGAGATCGATTAAGGGTGCAGTGTCTATATCCGATCCACGTGTCCGTAATGTCGTCTTTCCCCATTTCTTTGCCTCAGCGTAATCCGCGAGATCAAAACATGCGCTGTACATGCAGGCAGCGATCCAGTTGGCGAGTTCCCATTCGAGCTTTGGCTCAGGAAGCGCTTGCCAGGCTTTTTGGTATTGCTCTAAAGCCTCGACGTATTTTTTATCATCGTGAAACTCGTTTCCTTGTTCAATAGTATATTATTATAGATATTATCATACTTAAGTTCTTGCCCTTTTAAATAAAAAACCTTGCCTAAGAAACCGCCAAAAATACCATAATATATGGTTAAATTTTATTTAAAATCATAAATTTATTACATTGCAATCAATCATTTTATAGCAAATATTTTTTAGTATTAATGACTCTATAACATTCCAATCACCACCACCGAGGCCAGCTCCTATCCTTGGCATTTGTACAGAAAGGCGATTCACTAAAGCAAAGTCAGATAATTTTTCAAGACAAACTTCCAGAGAGTCATAACATACGTATTGTTTTTTGTCGTTGATATTTTTCTTTATACCATCCTGCGCATACATATTAGCAATAAATATCTTCTCCTGAGCATCAACCATAACAAAATCAACCACCCCTAATTCTGGGGAGTTATTTTCTTTGAAGCTACTAAGATAGCTTTTTTTTGCCGCAGGATATTTATTTGAAAGGGACAGAACAAAACCTTTACCCCACTTCCCTTTATTATTCACAATATGAGCAATAACTGTGGATTTTTTCAAAGGTTCCACAGCATCTCCAAACAAGTATTTTATTCGCTTTTTTTCTTGCAATGAACTCGTTGATGTTTGCCAGAAAACTTCAAATTCCTCATTCGAAATTTCTTCGGCGTCACTTAAGTCCAGGTCGCTTTTCTTACCATCATACAGCAGGAAGCCAACTTTTTCATTTTTATCTAGCAAAGAGGAAGAAGCATAATAATTACCATCTATAATATTTATTTGTCGCGTGGCTACCTCTCCTATGAACTCATTGAGAATAGTCCCTTCACCTGCAATAAAATCAACACTTCCTTTATAATATTTTTTCACCTCAACCACAACTCCTCCCACTTTTAACAATTCTTTTAGAGACATCGAGATCTTTTGTGTTTAAGATCAAAAATGTATTTTTCCGGGGTTCAATTACATCTAAGCCAGTAACATCTATTTCGACAAAATGGCTTAAACCTTTTAATTTCCTCGCATCACCATATATATCAGCTGCTAATTGACCCAGAGACATTTTTCCAGTTCCTCCAACATCTTTGAGTGTTCGTCCGCCAATCATTTCAGGTCTGATATTAGTGAAGTATTGTCCATCCCCGAAACGGGCGTGTATATCTCCTGATGAAGGTCTTATTACACCACTTTCCGTGATACCTTTCATCCCTTCTTCAGTCGTGTAGTGAATTAATGTTTTAGGAGTCAACCCCCACGGATCCACCCACCCCAGCGTGTTCGGCGCATACTGGTAAAGGTTTATCCCCCCCGCCAGCCCTATCGGGTCCTGCTGCGTAAACCGTCCGCAGTCCGGGTCGTAATACCGGAACAGATTGTAGTGCAGCCCTGTCTCACGGTCCAGGTATTGCCCCTGCATACGCAGGTTCTGGGAATATCCTGATACCTGCGTCTCGCTTTCCCGCAGCAGCTTGCCCCAGGCGCTGTTCACGCCTTCCCAGCGCACCTGCCCTTCGATATCCGTCATCCGCTCCGGCGTGCCGTTGGGCTGGCAGTGGAACTAGAAGATTTCCGGGGCATCAACGCCGTCAATACGTGCCAGCGGATCGTAGCTGTCCTGATCGCTGTAGACGTAGGTCAGCGGCACATCCCCGTGCACCTCCTGCAACAGCCGGAACCCTTCCCAGACAAACCGGGTGGTGACTGGCTTGCCGGTCGGCTGCCCAAACAGCATCTGGCGGCGCGTTTTGCTGATGCGACGCCCGAGCGGGTCATAGCGGAAGCTGACCTGCGTCTGCGGCCTGTTGCGGTCCCGCGGCTGGCTGATAACCTCCGTCAGGCGATGCTCGCCGTCGTAGCGGTAATGCCAGCGGTACCAGCTGAACGGGTTATCGTCCCGCTCTTCACTCACCAGGTTATTGCGGTAGTCGTAATCCCAGCGGCGAAACCAGCGGCGCGGCGACGGACGCTGGGCATTGCCGGTAAAGACGTCCCGGCGATGCAGGCGGCCAAGACGTTCGTATTCACTGCGGGTGGTCAGCAGCCCCTGGGTGCGGCTGGTCTCACGATGGAGTTCGTCGCGGGTTAAATTGAAGATCGACAGCTTATTGAGAACAAGGTGAGCAAGGCGAGAAAGAATCAGGCAAGATGCGTGCGGAAGGGACAGATTATATCGTTAAAGATGGCGATGTGATGAACTTCCTGTTTAACGTTTGATTTGTTTTGAATGAAAAAATCCACGCTTTGGCGTGGATTTTTTTATTGCGAGTCTATCAATAGATAACTAGTTTTCCCGCTGGCCAAATACCTGACCACCCACAAGGCATATAACCAGCTTCATAAACATTAAACAATCCATTAAAAAAGAACGGCTCTCGTAGTAAAGAACTATACGCATCTTCAAGCATGTAATTGACAAGATCCCATTTTAAGTTCTCAATCATTGAGCTTTTCTCAGACTCTGGGAAGATTATTTTTTGGATAATATCATTCTCCACAACATTCTTAGCTTCTTTGACCAAAGAATTCCAGTATTGATATTTGTTAGTGTGTTTTTTTGCGAGATAACCCGTTATTTTATTAACAGCCTCCCGGGTGCACCCTCCCATTCATCACTATTCAGGCCTTTTATAAAAAAAGCTAAGGGACTGAGACTGGAGAACCCCAGGGAGTGTCGTTGCCTTACCAAGATTAATAAACCAATTAATTTTATTTAACCTGTCTATTGCTAGCTGGGATATTTTCATATTTTAACCTGATTTATTTTTCTTGGGAGTTCCAGGTGTGTTAATACTACCAAGCGCGCTATGCTGCTTTGAAATAAAACCCTATGATTTGCCATAGGGTTTTATTAAAACAATCTCAAAACAACAGCAACCGCATTAAATTAATCGCTTGAATTATTAAAGTTTTCTTAAGAAAGCTCTTCTTCTGTTACTAATCCATTAACAAAGTTGGAAAATGAATTTGTCAGATATCTTTGAAGTTTTGTGTGATTCTCTTGCATAGTCAAATCCTCATCAAAAGAATCTGTAGCAAAGTATACAATTGAGTAATTATCTAAATCCAGGCAGAAGAAATTTCCTCCCCAATCATTTGCGAAGGGAAGCAGGTTTTTAGGAATCACTTCCCTACCCAACATGTTGATATAGCAACCGTCAACTAAAGATCTAGGGTCATCATTTGTCTGACTATTATAAACAAACGGTTTAAACCATGCCACCTCTATTGGCTCAAAATCTTCATCATCGCCCCACCAACTTTTCTCAGGAGTGCCACCATTAAATTGCAAATAATGTGAAACGAAATCATCCGGAAGAGTAATAGATAACTTCTCTTCTATTTTGGCTATATCTTCACGTCCAATCTTTTTTTCACAGTTACTGAAATGATTCATAGATTTATACCTCACTGGTGACAGTTTGCACGCAATTTTTTCGGAACACGCCCCTTCAACCAGCCTTTAGAATGGGAAACAGCAATGGCTTCTTGGGAACCATATTTTACACCAAAATATTTCTCGAATTGTGAGACTGAGCCTTTATGTGGGAAAGTAGCTTCATGCGCAGAAGTTTTTACTAATTGCATTGTTGTCCTTCCTGTGGCTGGGTCAAAATCATCGACATGATGCCATGTATATCCGGTTGCTTCACTTTTAGAGATACCGGCTGCCTTGAAAGCCTCGGTGAAATCTCTATCTCGAGTTCCTTGCATTGTAATAGATACAATGTTTTGTTTCGTTCCATTGATTGGGAAAAGATCTGGGCTTCCTGTAAAGTCGACTCCCTTTAATGCCAACCCCCACGGATCCACCCACCCCAGCGCATTCGGCGCATACTGGTAAAGGTTTATCCCCCCCACCAGCCCTATCGGGTCATGCTGCGTAAACCTTCCGCAGTCCGGGTCGTAATACCGGAACAGATTGTAGTGCAGCCCTGTCTCACGGTCCAGGTATTGCCCCTGCATACGCAGGTTCTGGGAATATCCTGATACCTGCGTCTCGCTTTCCCGCAGCAGCTTGCCCCAGGCGCTGTTCACGCCTTCCCAGCGCACCTGCCCTTCGCTATCCGTCATCCGCTCCGGCGTGCCGTTGGGCTGGCAGTGGAACCAGAAGATTTCCGGGGCATCAACGCCGTCGATACGCGCCAGCGGATCGTAGCTGTCCTGATCGCTGTAGACGTAGGTCAGCGGCACATCCCCGTGCACTTCCTGCAACAGCCGGAACCCTTCCCAGACAAACCGGGTGGTGACCGGCTTGCCGGTCGGCTGCCCAAACAGCATCTGGCGTCGCGTTTTGCTGATGCGTCGCCCGAGCGGGTCATAGCGGAAGCTGACCTGCGTCTGCGGCCTGTTGCGGTCCCGCGGCTGGCTGATGACCTCCGTCAGGCGGTGCTCGCCGTCGTAGCGGTAGTGCCAGCGGGTCTGGCCGTTATCCTTCTCCACGGTGCGGCCGTGGATGTCATAGCGCCAGCGAATGCCGTTGAGGTGCGTCAGACGGTTGTGCGTGACCTTCTCAGCAGAGCCTTCGAGCGGGTTACCGGCTGCATCCCAGCGCCACTGCTCCTGGCCAGGCAGCGTGCCGTCCTGAACGAGCAGGCGCCCGGTGCTGTCGTACTGCCAGCGGTACCAGCTGAACGGGTTATCGTCCCGCTCTTCACGCACCAGGTTATTGCGGTAGTCGTAATCCCAGCGGCGGGACCAGCGGCGCGGCGACGGGCGCTGCGCATTGCCGGTAAAGACGTCCCGGCGATGCAGTCGTCCAAGACGATCGTATTCGCTGCGTGTGGTAAGCAGCCCCTGCGTACGGCTGGTTTCACGGTGGAGTTCGTCGCGGGTAAAGTCGGAGACCGAGAGCTTATCAAGCGCGATGCTGAGCAGATGCCCGCTGCCGTAGTAGAACTGTTTCAGCTCCCGACCATCGGGCAGCGTGACGGAGGTGCGGTTACCCAGCGCGTCATACTCCCACGCCAGCTCCCCGTGCTCGCCCGTTTCGCGCGTGACGCGCCCGAGCGCGTCATACTCAAACACAAGCTCCTGCTCGGCCTCGGCGCTCCAGGCATCGGCTGAAAGCGCGGGATGCAGCCCAATCCGGCTCAAAAGTCCGGACGGGGTGTAGTGGTAGCGGGTCTGCCCCTCCGGCGTGGTGCGGGCGACCAGCTGGCCGCTCGCGCTCCAGGCGAAGGCATGGGTAATGGCCTCCGGATGTCCGGCGGCAAAGGTGCGCGCTATCGTACGCCCGCAGGCATCGTAGCGATACTGCGAGGCCACGCCATCAAGCCCTACCTCTTCCAGCAGTAGCGAGTCCGCGCCCCAGCGGAACTGATACGCTTCGCCGTTTTCGTTTTCCAGGGCAATCAGACGCCCGCGGCTGTCCCAGCGGCGGTGCACCTCTTCACCCTGCGTATTACGGGTGGCGGTTAAGCGCCCTGCCTCGTCGTATCTGAACTCGCTCTCTTTCCCGTCGGCGCCCGCATGCTTCACCGGCAGGCCACGTTCGTTCCATTTGAGCGACTCGGTCCAGCCTTCTGGTCGGTCGAGCTGCACCGGACGCCCCGCGGCGTCGTAGCGGTAACGCGTCTCTTCGCCGTCGGCGCGGATCTCAGCCACCAGCCAGCCCAGCGGATGATAACGGTATTGTGTCACACGGCCCGAACAGTCCGTCGCACGCACCATCTGCCCGGCTTCGTTGTACTCCTGGTAGCGGCTGTTCCCGGCGGCATCAACTTCTTCAACCACCTGACCAAACTCGTCCCGACGCAGCATCGTGGTCTGCCCCATCGGATCCACCACGCGTTTCAGCCCATGATGTTCGTCATACAGGAACCGGGTGGCGCTACCGTCGGCTTCGATGATGGACGCCGGAAGCGCACGGTGCTCCAGCCAGGTGGTGGTGCGAGTATTGCCATCGGCGTCGATCTCCTGCACCCGGTTGCCCATCTCGTCATAGACGAAAGTAACGGCATTACCCAGCGGATCGATGCGACGCGTGAGGAGTTCGTTGTCATCCCACTCGTAGCGCCAGTTCTCACCGCGCTCGTCAACGTAGCGAACAATCAGGTTTTGCGCGTTCCAGTAATGCTTTCGCGTCTGACCGTCGTAGTGATCGACGGTCGTCAGCCCGGCGGCTAAATCGTAGCTAAAGCGACAGCCGTCGCCGGTGCTGGTGCGGTTTTCCACCACGCGCCAGTGGTCAAATTTTTGCCAGCGGTATTCGCTCTCCAGCCCACCCGGCAGACGGTGCCAGACCATCAGTCCATCATCGTTATAACGGTATTCACGGGTTACTACGCCGGAGGCATCCGTTGCGCTGGCCAGCTGGCCGCGCGCGTCGTACCCCCAATGCATCAGCGGCCATGTCTGGTTGCCGTCAAAATGGCTGGCAGCGGTAACGCGCTGCGGGAAACGTTCATCGTCATAGCGCAGGGTGACATCGATCGCTCGCGGCTCATCGTGCAGACCGACCAGCCGCCCGTGCTCATCCCATTCCGTCAGCAACGCGTTGCCGTACTCGTCGCTGAGGGAGGCCAGGCGCAGGATGGAGGGGTTAGCGCGGGTCGGTTTATACAGACGCCACACCGCGCCGTCATCGTCAGCTATCGCCACGTCGCCGCTCTCATTGCGGCGGATAATGATGCCTTCGCTGATGCTGTAAAACGCGCGGTCGACCGGCGGCAGTTCAAAGCTCAGCTCGCGCCCGGTTTCATCGAACCAGGTGGCGTTGTTTTCTTCCAGCGTCAGATAGCTGTCAAAAGTGGTAGCCCAGCCCAGACCAAACAGCCCTTGGCGGGTGGTCAGGCTGTTGTAGCTGCGTTGCCAGCGCAGCGGAAAGCGCCCCGGCAGCGAGAAATCGAGTTCGTCGTCGTCATTCAGCACCTTCACGCCAGTGGCGGCGTGAACCGGGTGCGAGGAGCCGAACACGGCGTTGACAGCCATATCCGCCAGCATCCCGCCACCGGCAGCAGCCAGCGCGCAGGGCATGTTTTTCAGGATCTTGCCAGGACGCCCGCGCAGCAGGGAGAGCGCAATCATCCCCAGCGCCAGACCCGGCGTTTTGCCGCTTTTGATGTCGCGGACCGTGAGCGTGTCACCGCCGATGATCACGTTAGGGGAGACGTCGTCGGAAACGGTGCCCTCGCAGGTGGTGCGATCTTTTGCGCGCACCGCAGGCTGTCCGTTAATGAAGACGCTTTTCGAGCCTTCCGCCAGATACTGCGGCCCGGAGTGTTTATCACACGCCACCTTGTCTTCTTCCAGTGGCGAGGTCCCCGCGGCGGCAGAGGCGACGCTGGGCTGCCACATCTCGCTGCCGAACTGTCCGGCAGCGGAGAGCAGCATGCCCGCATAGTCGGCAAAGCTGCCCGGCGACTGAGGCTCCGGGGACGGGGTATCGGCAGGCGTTAACGTCCCGGCTGCGCGTGCAGCGGGAAGTTTATTTGTCAGAACGTTGCTCGAACCGGTGGTGATTTTGCCCGCGGGCGACGGCGGGAAAAGCGCGTTACCCAGCCCTTCAGCGGCGTTGCTGATATCGTCGGTGATCCCGGCGACGTTCGCCAGAACCCCGCCGATAATGCCGCTCAACAGACAGCTGGATCCAATCGCCGCCACGCCTGCCGCTGCGGCCCCGGCTCCCAGCAGTGGGGCCGCGACGGTCGCTGCCGCGCCCACCGCCGCGCCAATCACCGCATAGGCGGCACCTTCCGCCACAATGCTGGTTATATCAGCAAAAATGCTGGAGTGAATAATCTCGTCGCCCTTACGGGCCGCGTTGTTATCGCTCATGCCTTACACATTCCGGTTGTCGTTTAGCGTCAGACTTTGCTTCAGTGCGCTCCAGCGCGCCTCGTCCTCTTCCGTAAAGGCTTTTAAGGCCGAGAGGGTAAAAATCATCAGTACCGGTTTGCCTGGCGTCTGCACGGCCAGCTGTTTTTGCCACAGGCGCTGGCCGTTACGGTCAAAGGTGGTCTCAACTTCTACCCCATCAATGTTGCCGGCAGGCCCGGCTTTTACGTGCTGAAATTCGCTCTGGGCGATCTCACCCATCTGAGGACGCAGCACGTCCCACTGGCGGTGAAACTCTTGTTCGTAGTCGCTGCCATCGGGAATAACGCCGCGGCTGACTACCACGGACAGCCCGCTTTCGTCATCGCGAATGATGTTCATGCTGTTGTCCTGCCAGGCAGCAGGAAAAAGGGTAAAGGAACCTTCCTGGAGGGTGTATTTCATAAGTGAACTCGGGATGATTAATATCAAGGAAAGTTAAGGCAAAAATAAAGGTCAGAGAATACTGACCTTTAGTAATAGATTCTACTTATTAACCCATTGACCTGGCTGATCAACTAAAATATGACCACCTTTGCTGACTACCAATTTTAATGGGTTATAGGTAACTGTATAGGTAATTTCGCCATTCTTAAATAAAGAACCAATTAATTTTCCTGTCGCATCGTTTAAAGTCTTACCATCTAAAGATATTGTACTATTATCACTTTTTCTAATTCCAAGATAAAACATATCATTGCAGTTGCTTTCAAAAGAACCACATTTATTTACTAGAGTAATATTGAATTTATCGGTATCAAAAATTCTTTTTTCGGACGCCGATGACTTTAACTCTCTTGTTAGCTCATAATTCCGCGGAGCAGAATATTCACCTTTCTGTGGCGGTGTAATTAAAGTCCAAATCATTTTATCACCAACCACTTCCAGTTTCGCACGTCCCTTTTCACCACCAAATGAAGAGTTAAATTCCACATTTGCTCTATTTTCAGCAATAACACCCTTTAGATTACTCTCATCATCTGGGGGACAGTCAATGCGGTTACCGTTTTGCGTAACATAACAATAACTACCATTCACATTTTGACCAGCTTGAGTTAATCGTAAAGTGAGTGTTGACTCATTTTTTTGTTCTCCGCTCCACTGACCAGAAAACATATCTTTAGCTATTGCATGACCACTATTAAAACCTGCAACCATCAATAACATTACTAATTTTATATTCATTACAAAGCCACCTGTGCACACCGATCAACTCGATTTAACCAACCTGTCAAAAACTTAGCATTTTTGGAATTATTTACCACAAGATTTTCATAATACTCTTTACGGATGTCCGCTATTCTGGACGTAAGTTTCGCTGAGTCGCTTACGCTGTTCATTGCTTCTATTGTCTTAGGCCCTATTTTCCCATCTGCAATCAACTGCTGGCCAAACTCATTGTTCAGCAATTTTTGGATTTGTTTACCGGCTCCGCCGGAGGTTATGGTCCAATCATAAGACATTAGTGCGAGTTTAGGATCATTAAGATTGTTAAATCCAGACGGCTCCCAGTAACGTTTACGGTAAATTGTCTCAGCTTGTTCATTGGTTAAATTTTTTAGGTTATCCAATGTGGGTTCAACGCCAAGATCTTCCTTGGCATATTTCTGCCATGTTTTCCACGCAATTCCTTTATTGGTAGCTCCCCCGGAGTCGTTAGGGTCATTAACGTATCCGCCTTCATTCTGGAAAATAATAGGTGAGATCTTTGAAAACTTGTCCTCACCTTGAGTCGGTGGTGCTGAAGTGGCATTACTTGCTGTAGCTTGAGGTGCTGGTTTCGTTGCAGACTCTGATGGCACAGGAGACGCTCCTGCCCCTTTCTTTCTTTGTTCAGGCGAAAACTTCTCCTGCACAGCTGCATCAATATCCCCTTTATGTCCCGACCCCGGTGCCGTTGTGCCAGGTTTAGTGCCAGAGGTATTCAGATGCAGCTTACCGCCCGTGGTGATATACCCATCGCCCTCAACGAAGAAGTTAAACTCTTTGCCGATCAGGTTAATCTTGCCGTTAGCGTTAAGCTCAATAGCACTCTCACCTGAGACCAGCCTCAGCTTCGTCCCGGAAGCAATGACATACTGCTCCACCGCCGCATCCAGCTTGCCTTTGCCCGTCAGGATTTCGGTCCCACCTTTCACCGCCTGGATCTGGTTCGCTTCAACACGATGCAGCTCATTTTTCTTCACGTAATGACTGCGCGCGCCGCCGACGGTGTGCGTTTCATCATTTTTAACGCTGGTGTCCATGTTGCGTTCGGCCTGGATCCACACCTGCTCTGCGCCCGCCTTGTCCTCAAAGCGCAGGGCGTTGGCGTTGTCCACGGAGCCGTCCTTCGTCCGGCTCATAAAGCCCATCTGCGTCGCGGCAGCCGGCAGCGCCCACGGCGGCATGCTTGCTTCGTTATAGACACGACCAGTGATAATCGGACGGTCCGGGTCGCCGTTGATAAAGTCCACCACCACCTCATCGCCGACGCGCGGGATCTGCACCCCGCCGTAGCCCTGGCCCGCCCAGGCGCTTGACACGCGCACCCAGCAAGAGCTGGTGTCATCGCCCTTCGCCAGACGGTCCCAGTGGAACTTCACCTTCACGCGGCCATATTTATCCGTCCAGATACTTTCCCCCTGCGGTCCCACGACTTTCGCGGTTTGCGGGCCGTAGGTGCGCGGCCACGCCGTGCTCTGCGCCGGACGGTACGACACCGACGCCGGGATAACGGTGAAATCGGTGCGGTGAATGGTTTCCCCCTCGCCGCTCGCGTAGCGGTTCTCCTCGAAGTGATAGCCCGCCGCCGTCACCAGATACTCCCCGTTGTCACTGAAGAACGGCGCGTTGGTCAGGGTAAAGGTGTGGCCCGGCGCAATGCCCGCTGCCGTGGCGGTTGCCTGAATCTGCTGATGCTCCACCTGCCAGCGCTCCTGACGGATACGGGCATAGAACTCTCCGTGCCCTTTGTCGACAAAGCGCCCCGGCCAGTCGTACACGTCGATGCTGCCCGGTTTCGGTGACGCCGGGTTCTGCTGCGCCTGGAAAAGCCACGCGTTCGGCTTGCGGAAGTCATAGTCGTCGAGGCTGTAAATCCCCGGCGTGACGCTGTCCTCCAGCGCCCACTGGCTGATGCCCTCTTCATCCGTACTGCCGCCGGACGGCGTCTGATGGTAAGGAATGACCTCATAGCCGCTGAACGGCTGATGCTGCGTCGCGGCGTCGGTCAGTACCAGGGTATGCTTGTCCGCCTCGTGGCTGAAGTAGTACGCAATCCCCTCCAGCTCCATCAGGCGGCTGATGAAGTCCAGGCTCGACTCCTGATACTGCACGCAGTAGTCCCACACCCGGTAGCTGCCGGTAAGTTTATCCTCAACGTTAACCTGATGTTCAGCCAGCAGGGTTTTGACAATCTGCGGTACCGTCTGGCCCTGGAAGATACGCAGGTTACGGTCGCGCTTCATCGGCCACAGGTCCGGCTCCACCGTCAGCTGGTACACCGCGTAACGGGTGCCCGTCAGCTCCACGGCGCTCACCGCCACGCGCGTCACCTTGCCGTTGATATAGCGGGGGGTAAGCAGGTTCTGCGTGGGGATAGTCACCGTGACCGGCTGGCCCAGCAGCCTGCTGCGGTCAATGCGCGCGTCCGTGCCGAGAAGGGTCAGCGTCAGCGCGAACGACTCGGACATGGCCTCGCGGCCGGAGAGTTTCCAGAAGAGCAGCCCCTCAACCGGGAGCTGAACGGTAATTCGGTTGAGCATAATCTTTATTCCATCTAGCTTATGCGATTCAGAAAAGAGGTTCGCATCTACGCATCAGCGTCATTTATATATTAAAGTGAATGAGTTCTTTTTCTTTTGCCCATTAAGTAAACAAGAGAATATACTTTTAGCAGTTCCGAGATAACGAACAATCCTAAATTTACCCAGACACTTGAAATACCAAACACACTTACCAGAAGTGGGAAAAAAGAAACCGAACATCTGAACGAAATTAGACGGAAAACTTCCTGAATAAGGGCAAATTTAATCGCAACGTCTTTTTTCTTAAAAAACAACCAAGCTGAAATAAAAAGTGAAAGTAATAAGAGCAAATCAAATATAAAAAAGAGTGTTACGATAAAGTAGTAACCGCCTCCTGAAACTACATCTGAGGTTCCTGTGAACGCGATTAAATCTGAAATGAAGGGGATCCTGTCCTGGCGAAGTGAGTTTACAGAATAAAGCAAAAGAGCCAGTACATCCATGCTTCCCCAGAAATACCATAATTTACTTTTTAAATTCATAATCCTCTTCTCTGACTCCAGGTATCCATTGCCATGATTTACCACTTACTGCCCAGGCATCATCGCTCTCAAGGTATTTCTGATAAATGGATCGTTGTTCTCCGTATCGTCTGATGACCGATTTCGCAGATATAAACACGCGCGATTCACCGTCCAGATCTCCGGGTAGCGCTGTCCAGCGCTGAATTTTATCGCGCGACGTATTCATGTAATCTTTACCGTCCGACCCAAATACTCGTCCCTCATCCCCCATGCTCGTCAGTCGATTAATCGCCATAATCACAACATTTTTTGTGCCATGATAATCATCTTCAACAGTTTTCCAGTAACCCGGTCCGTAATTATTGGTAGAGGGAACGAATGAATCACGCGTTGGGGCTGGTTTTCCAAATAGAGCGACATTATTTCGGTAACGTTCGAGGACGTAATTCACAAAAGCTGAGTTGTAGATCGTCTCATCAACACAAAACAACTCCCCTGACTCAGAGATGAAAAAGGGATATAGGGCTTTTGTCCGTTGACGGTGATCTATTAAGACCACCTCCCCTGAGTCAATTAACCGCTCTATTTTATTAAGATTTTGCGCATAGAGGGGATCAAAAACGGCATTAGGATTAAATTCGAAACGATGTCGTAACGTTAAACCATCAATGCTGTGAAATGGATTTGAAACGCCTCGCACCACAACAAACTCACGCCCTACGTCGCTCCGTGCATAGACAGGAGAGACAATCTTTTCGAATTCCTTTGGACGAAGCCTTTGGCTTCGAAGATCGTACACTTCCATAGTATCTCCTGTTTAAACTCCTACGGATTCACAAGCCAGGTGCCTGGCTTCGCAATATCCAGCGTCTGGGTACGCGTTCTTCCATTGCCTTCCAGTTCAATGCGGGTCTCGCCCGCAGGCAATTTCAGCGATGCGTAACCGTTATTCCCCGGACGCAGCGCTTTAGACTCGCCGTTCACCTTCAGCGTCTCGCCATCAAGCATGCGTATATAGACCAACGCGACCGGGCTGGCGTCGACAGGCGGCGCACTCTGCTGCGCCGTAGCCGGTGGCGCGACCGGCTCGCTCACGTCAGCCGTGGCCGGTCTGGTTTCCGCCTGGGCGGAGGTCTCAGCCGGAGGGCTCACGGCAGGCGTTTGCGCCGTCTGCGCTGGCGTTTCCTGACTGCCGCCGCCGAACAGCATCGCACCGGCAACCACCCCAACCAGCACGCCCGCGGCCACCAGCCCCGGAAGCTTGTAACGTCGCCAGTCCAGCGCGGAAGCAGATGCCTCCTCTTCCACCGGCACCAGCATCGTGCCGGTCTTCTTCGCGGTAAGCACCTCGTCGATACCGGCGACGGGCATCTCGATCAGCGCCGCAAACTCCTCAATGGATTGCGGACGGTCTTCCATATGCAGCGCCAGCGCCTTGTCGATGGCCTGTAACAGCGGAATGGAATAGCCCTGAGGCATCAGCTCCACCAGCGGTTTGCAGGTATCCTGAATCGAACGCACCACGCTGACCGGCGGCGGAGAGCCCACGATGAGGGTGCGCAATACGGCGCCGAGCGCGTAGATATCCGTCCACGGTCCCTGCTCGCTTTCATTGTCGTCGGTATACTGCTCGATAGGCGCAAACCCCGGACGCAGCATGGTTTCCGTCTCATCCGAGAGATTACCGATGGTGCGGCGCGCCGATCCGAAATCGAGCAGCACCGGCAGGCCGTTATCCTGAATCTGAATGTTATCCAGCGAGATGTCGCGGTGCAGATACCCCTCGTCGTGGATCGTTTTGATGGCGCCAAACAGCATTGGCAGCATGCGGCGGATCCACGCCTCGTTAATCAGCTCCGGTTTTTCTTCGCGCAGACGGGACAGCGTGGTACCGCTGTAAAACAGCGTTCCCATATAGGCCGTGTCGTTTTGCACCCAGAAACGCAGGACGTGCAGCAGGTTCGGGTGGTTAAAGCGCGCCAGCAGGCGGGCTTCCTGGATGAAGCTGTTCAGACCGGCAGAAAACGCTTTGCCGAAGCGCTCGCTGCGCAGCACCAGCGTCATATCCTCGCCGCGCACGGCGAGGGAGGAAGGCATAAATTCTTTGATAGCGATAGTGCGTTCGAGCTGGTGATCCCAGGCGCGATAGACGATGCCGAATCCGCCGCCGCCAATCACCTCTTTTATCTCAAACTCATTGAAACGGTACCCGACCGGGAGCGCGTTTGGGACAGTCCGATTGTTATCATTATCCGTCATCTTTTACAGTTCTCTTGATGATTATTACGCGGCAAACTGACAGTGGAACTCGCCCTGCTCGCAGGTGACATGCAGACGTCGGTACTGCTCGTCGCTGCGGCTGGCGGTAAGTAAAATCTGGCTCATCTGAGGCAGCAACGTATTGGTCAGAATCGCATCCACCATACGCCCGCCCGACTCAACCTCGGTACAGCGCTGAACAATCTGTTCGACCACGCTGTCGTCAAATTCAGAAATAATGTTGTGATTCTCTTCCAGACGACGCTGAATGCGCCTGAGCTGAAGACGCACAATCTGCCCCAGCATCTCGTCGCTCAGCGGGTAATACGGCACCACCAGCAGGCGGCCCAGCAGCGCAGGCGGGAACACCTCCAGCAGAGGCTGGCGCAGGGCGCCGCTTAACGCGTCAGGCTCCGGCATCAGTTCCGGGTCGGCGCACATGGCTGCGATCAGGTCGGTGCCGACGTTTGAGGTCAGAATAATAATGGTGTTACGGAAATCAATGTGACGCCCTTCGCCGTCCTCCATCCAGCCCTTGTCGAAGACCTGGAAGAAGATCTCGTGCACGTCCGGGTGCGCTTTTTCAATTTCATCCAGCAGCACCACGCTGTAGGGACGGCGGCGCACGGCCTCGGTTAAGACGCCGCCTTCACCATAGCCCACATAGCCCGGAGGCGCACCTTTTAACGTCGAAACGGTGTGCGCTTCCTGGAATTCACTCATGTTGATGGTAATGACGTTCTGCTCGCCGCCGTAAAGCGACTCCGCCAGCGCCAGCGCGGTTTCGGTTTTACCCACGCCGGATGGCCCGCAGAGCATGAATACGCCGACCGGTTTGTTTGGATCGTCAAGCTTCGCCCGGGAGGTTTTTACCCGACGGGCAATCAGATCCAGACCATGACGCTGGCCAATAACCCGCTGGTTCAGCGTGTCGGCCAGATTCAGCACCGCGTCGATCTCATTTTTCACCATCCGGCCCAGCGGGATGCCGGTCCAGTCTGAGACCACCGCTGCCACCACGTTCTCATCCACCGCGGCAAACAGCAGCGGTTCATCACCCTGTAAGGTCTTCAGCGCCTGCTGCTGCTCTGCCAGCTGGCCGCGCAGTTCAGCCGTATCCTCATCACCCGCCGCAAACAGCGCGGCACGCAGACGGATAATCTCCTGCACCCGCGTGCGCTCTTCTTCCCAGCGACGGGCCAGGGCTTCGCGTTGGGTTTCGTACGCGTCACGCTCTGCGGTTAAGGTCGCTACACGCGCCGGATCGCCCGCCCCCACGCGCGCTTCGCGTTCAGCAATCTCCAGCTCCACGTCCAGGGCCGCCAGGTGACGCAGACAGTCTTCCAGCTGGGCAGGTGGCGCGCTCTGGCTGACGGCCACGCGAGCGCAGGCGGTGTCCAGCAGCGCCACCGCTTTATCCGGCAGCTGACGCGCAGGAATATAGCGATGCGACAGTTTCACCGCCGCGCTGACCGCTTCGTCGAGGAGTAGAACCTGATGATGGGTTTCCAGCGGCGACACGGTGCTGCGCAGCATCAGCACGGCTTTGGCTTCGTCCGGCTCGTGAACCTGTACGGTCTGGAAACGGCGGGTCAGCGCCGGATCTTTCTCAATGTATTTTTTGTATTCCGCCCAGGTGGTCGCGCCAATGGTGCGCAGTTGCCCGCGCGCCAGGGCAGGCTTGAGCAGGTTAGCGGCATCGCCGGTGCCCTGCTGACCGCCAGCGCCAATCAGGGTGTGGATCTCATCGATGAACAGAATAATCGGCGTGGCGCTGGACTGCACCTCGTTGATCAGCGCCTGGAGGCGCGCCTCAAATTCCCCTTTCATGCCCGCTCCGGCCTGAAGCATGCCGATATCCAGCAGCCACAGCTGAACGTTTTGCAGCGGCTCCGGCACATCGCCGTCAGCGATACGCAGCGCCAGCCCTTCCACCACCGCCGTTTTCCCGACGCCGGCTTCCCCGGTCAGCAGGGGGTTGTTCTGGCGACGACGCATCAGAATATCGACCATCTGGCGGATCTCTTCATCGCGCCCCACCACCGGGTCAATTTTCCCTTCCCGGGCGCGCGCCGTCAGATCCTGACCATACTGCGCCAGCGTACCCTGCGCAGCCGGTACTGCCCCGGCAGGCGCGTCCGCAGCGGCGGCGGCCTGCTGGCTCTCTTTGCTGCTGGCGCAAATGGCGTCGAACTGCTCGATCAGCACCTCGACGTTAAGACGGGTGAACTGCGCCGAAATGCTTTTCAGCACGTTAGCCAGATTCCACGTTTTCAGTATGCCGATCAGCAAATGGCCGCCGCGGATGCGGCTGACGCCAAACTTCAGCGAGCCGTAGACCCAGGCGCGCTCGACGGCGCTGTCGATATGCTCGGAAAGATCAGACACGGAACTCGCGCCACGCGGCAGGGCATCCAGCGCCGCCACGATATCGCGCGTCAGCTGCTGTTCATCAAGGGCGAAGTGACGGATGACCTGTTGCAGATCGCCATCCTGCTGCTGCATCAGCTGATGCAGCCAGTGCACCAGCTCAACGTACGGGTTGCCGCGCAGCTTACAGAAGGCAGTCGCGCTTTCCAGAGAGGTAAATAACAGCGTATCCAGTTTGCCGAAAAGCACGGCACGGCTAATTTCTGACATGTTAGTTTCCATTAACAATGATTCGGTATACGGAAGGATTATCGCTCTGCGCGATACACCAGATCGCCACGCGGAACAGGCTGAGGCTGAAGGCCGAGCCAGGTGTTATACCCTAATCGCCCGGCGCTGCCGAGCGTGGCGCCCTGCACCGCATCGGCGCGCAGGATCACCCGTGTTTCCCATTCAAATTCCACCCCGGCGTACTGTCGCACCCAGTCGCGCAGCTCGGTCACCCACCCTTCGCCCGGCAGAAAACGGTTGTAGTCGTCTGCGCTCAACGGGCCAATCTCAAGCCGAAATTTATGCTGCACGTCGCGTACCGCAATGCCGAGAAAAGCGGACTCTCCCATGCGCGGCAGGCGACGCCCCTCGCCCAGCTGTGCCTGCTCCCGCGTTGAGAGCGGCATCCACTGCGGGACGTTGGCCACCAGCCTGACCGGCACGTTGAAATAGTTGCGCAGGATCTTCTCCAGCCCTTCCGGGTCCCGCCCGTGGCGGATCAGGTGCCCGGCGTGAGTAAAGCGGGCATGCGCGCTCAGGCTGCCTTTCGACATCTGGGCAGGCTGTCCCATGCCAATCAGCGATGCCAGATACCCTTCGAAGCGCCTGTTGTCGTCGCGATCCAGTGAAACGGCAGGCTGCGCGTCCGCCCAGGCGCGGTAGAACAGCAGCGTCAGGCGGTGGTGAAAGAGGTCGGCAAACGCGCTAAGGCTGTGATCCTGATGATGATGAATACGCTCGCGGGCATACTCAGTCATGTGCACCGGCAGCGGGCCGTTAGGACCAAACAGGCCGAAGCTCAGAATGGAAACCTCATGCAGTCCGTTCTC
This sequence comes from Enterobacter cloacae complex sp. EB5, assembly GCF_031432835.1. Classification (NCBI taxonomy): domain Bacteria; kingdom Pseudomonadati; phylum Pseudomonadota; class Gammaproteobacteria; order Enterobacterales; family Enterobacteriaceae; genus Enterobacter; species Enterobacter cloacae complex sp. EB5. The sequence continues at coordinate 4,127,049 of NZ_CP133860.1, read as the reverse complement.
TTCCCGCTGCCGGACCTCAGCAACCGTTGACGGCGCAAAGCCCATTGAAGGCTGCTGACCAATACGCAGCGGCTCAAATTTAGGCAGCGGCGCGCGCCCCAGCGGGTAACGTTCACCGCCCTGGGCATCAATGCGTCTTAACAGCTGGAACAGATCGTAGCGCCACGGCGTCTCGCGCACTCCGCGCCAGAACGCATCGGGCAGCGGCGTCAGGCGATGCACGCGCAGCGTTGCAGGGGCAACTTCACTCATACCAGCGCCCTTTTACCCATGCGCGGCGCCCAGTAGCCGATTTCACCCCGCTGCTGGCTCTTGAGCGTGAACTCCGTAAAGCTGTTGATGGAGACCAGGCGGGCAAAAAGGCGTTCCAGCACGCTGCCGAAAAGCCATGGGCTGGCGCCGGAAAAGGCGCGTTCGTCCACCGTCAGGGTGATGCCGATCCCGCGGGCGAACACCACCGGGCCGGGTTCAGGCACGCGGCGGTGCACCGGCTCCAGCACGCAGTGACGAACGCCATCCACCTGACGGGCAACCGGCGTCTCGGCGAGGTTGGCGTACAGCCCTAACAGCTGACGCAGCGCGGCTGCGCCCTCTTCGTTTTCGCTGTCCATCAGGCTGAGGTAGTTCATTTGCAGCTGGCTAATGAGCCGCCAGGTGCTGAACCCTTCGGCCAGCGCCGGACGCGGCGGCGTCGGGCCTTTACGCAGGGTTAACGCCTTCACCGGCATGGAGTCGGCCGTAATAAACTGCCCAAGCTCCTGCTGGAGCATCAGCGGCAGGTCACGGCTGGTGCACAGCACCTCGGCGGAAATGTAGCGCAAATTCTCCTGCCACGGCGCGTGCTGCGCATCCACCAGCGAGACGAAGACCTCCGAGCCGATATAGCCCGTGCGGGTGCCATAGCGCAGCGCGTGTTCGGAGAGAACGCGCTGCTCACGGCGCAGGGAAAAATAGGCGCCGTAGTTGCCCGCGTCGCCACTCCAGGTACTCCAGAACGGACGAAACGTCTGGTCGTCCCGCTGACCATCCGCGCTGGCATAGATTTTTTTCACGGCATAAATTTCATAATCCAGCGGGCGGATGTTATCCACCACCAGATGGTATTCATGCTGGCTTTCGCTCAGCTTCTGCCGGGCCGCCACTTTCGGGAACAGGTTGATCACCGGCGTGCAGTGCAGCGCCAGGTGGCTGGCATCCACCACGCGCTCCAGCTGATCGTCGCTCTTGTCGAGCAGAATGAAGATATCAAACGCTTTTTCGTCTTCGCAGCGCTGGATCAGCTTGCTCAGCCCGCTCAAACTGATGAAGCGAAAACGCGCCGGGAACGCAAAGTACTCCTGCAACAGGCGATAGCCGTCGAAGTTGCGCAGATCGTCCGGGAGCAGCGCCTGGTCCGCATCAAAGCCTTCCTGACGCAGGACGTCAGACGACAGCAGCTGGCGCTGGGGCTGCTTGCTAACCGTCTGGCAGACAATACCCGCGTGGTGCTCCATCACCAGCTCCAGCAGCTTCAGCGCCTCGATGTCCGGGCCGCTTAAGAAGAACTCCAGGCGGTCAAAATCCAGGTGCCCGAGATGCTGCGGACCATCGCAGGCAATGCGGATCCGTAAGGCGCTGCTGATCCCCCGCTGGCTCAGGCCGAGCTGGGCCAGCGGCAGATCGGCGGGAACGCCGCCCAGCTCGATCCGCTCAATTTTTAACGGCAGCAGGTTGACCTCGTGCGCCGTGGTATAGCTGCACGTAACCCCGGTTTTTTTCAGCGCCAGGCTGTCCATCATGGTGCCGCGCGGCACAATAAAGCCTTTGCTCAGGTCGCCCCGGCTGCTGTCGGGCTGAATTTCAGCGATCGCCATCGACGGTGTAGGCGCCAGATAATTTGGCGCAATCATCTCCAGCATACGCTGTGAAAAGCGCGGGAATTCGGCGTCCATTTTCATCTGCACGCGGGAGGTCAGGAAGGCGAAACCTTCCATCAGGCGCTCAATGTACGGGTCCGCCACTTCGATGCCGCGCATGCCGAGCCGCCCCGCCACTTTCGGGTAGCGTTCGGCGAACTCTGCGCCCATCTCGCGCAGATAGGCCAGTTCACGGTTGTAATATTCGAGCAGTTTGCTTTCCATAATTACCCCGCATCCTTCAGTTCAAAATGGCCGTTCTCAAGATCGACGTCGGTGCGAAAGAGAAACTCCAGCGGATACGGCACGCACCACAGGCGGCCTTTGATTTCGATAGACAGAACGTTGTGCAGATCTAACGAGGAGGTATCGGACACGCAGCGAACCTGAAGCCCCTGCGGCAGGATCCGCGGTTCAAAGTTAATAATCGCTTCGGTGAGCTTGCGCTGAATGTCGTGCCATTCGATATCGGACATTCTTTTCCCCGCCAGCGGCGCGACGCCAAAGTTAACGACGGAACGGCTCACCTGCGTCAGCCCGCTCAGATCGCTGGAGGCATCGTGGTTGATGGTATTAAACAACCACTGTAAATCCCGCAGGACGTTACGACGCAGCGCGGCGTGGGTGATCAGATTGCTGTTGGCGGACTCGCGTTTTTTTTCCGGATCGTTATCCGTAAGGCGATCCAGCAGTGAAGGCTGCATTTTGTCGCGCGCCCCCACTTTCTCCTGCCTGCTGCGGGCCTGCCAGCCGCTGCGCAGCAGATCGCCTTCGCCAGCGGGATTACTCATCCGCACCATCCGAGGTAAATGTCACCAGGCTCAGGGTAAGCAGCGGGCTTTCGCTTTGCTCGCTCAGCCAGGCTTTCTGCCCCATGCCTTCATACAGGGCGCCGTCATCGTCCAGCGGGAGCCACTCGGTGGTGCGCCCCAGCTTAACGCTGTCTGGCGCCCCGTCAGCAAACGGATAACGCGCCGGGATCTGACACACCTGCTCGGTGCCGTCCGTGAGGCGGACCAGCGCATGACGCCACACCAGATCGGTCACGCTGGCCGGAGCCTGAAAACGGATCGCGTCGATGGCGCAGAACGGCACCCAGAAATAGCGGCCATTGACCAGGGTTTCACACACCGGCCCCAGACGGGCATCGCCGTCCATCAGCCATTCAAAGGTGTGGCTCTCTTCATTCTCCAGCGTGACCTGCCCGCGGCTTGCCGGGGCCTGTTCGAGTGCCGCCAGACGCAGCGTTTGCGCATTCCCGGCGCTTTCGGTCAGCGCCGTGGCTAACGTCGTCAGCCACGGCCACTGCGCCTCGGGCATTGCTGGTCGCGCCTCTCCCGCGAACACGCGCGCCCGCTGCTGTTCACCCTGAATGGCTTGCTCCAGCAGCGTTACGGTCGGTTTTGCCTGCGGCTTCAGCGCCAGCCAGCTTTTCAGCTGGGTCAGGGCGCGCGCCCAGTTGCCGCTGAGGATCAGAAACTGCACAAACGCGGCGCGCAGATCGGCATCCGCCGGACGGGCTTTGATATCGGCTTCCAGGCGAAGCAGCGCGTCGCTAATCGACTCCCCCGCCAGACGTTGATAAAGCGTATTCATAGCCCCTCCTTAATTCGCCGCGCGCCAGGCGCCCACTGCCGGATCGCGCAGCTGCGGGCGCAGCGTGTCAATCAGAACAACGTTCAGCTCCGCGCCCGGTGCAACCCATGCGCTCCAGATCTTCTTCACCTCTGCGATACGCGCCTGGAGTCTGGCGTCGTCGCTGGCGATCTCACGGGTGATTTCCACCGCCACCGTGCCGTTGCTCTTCCAGCCGTTCAGGGCGCTGTCGTACGGCAGGATCATCCAGCTCTGGTCGCTGTTCGGGGTGCTGAAAACCATGCGCTCTTTGTTGACGGAGGTGATCAGCGCCTTTTCAGGATCGACCGCGTTGTTCAGCCCCATCACCGGGAAGCCGTGAATGTAGATGACCGGAATCGCTTTCTGCGCCCCGTTACGGTTCTGCGTCACCACGGTATGGCCGCTGAGCCAGCTGCCGTTGCCGCAGCGGGTAGTGTCGGAATCCGGAATAAACAGCGCTGGCGCGGAGGAACCGCCCTCCCAGAAGGTGCGCAGGTGGCAACCGTCCTGAAGGGTGAACTCCTGCCATGGCGTACGATCTGCCGCCACGGTGTGCGTCTCCGGATTCTGGTCAGGCGGCAGCAGCGCGCCTGAGGTGGTGGTCGTTGCCGCCGCCGTTTCCTGCTGTTTCACCACCAGCGCCCAGTCCTGCGCTTTAGCCGCTGTGCCCCGGGCAAGCGTCGTGCCTTCCGGATCGTTAAGCGTCCAGTTCAGGGTATTCAGCTTGCTGCACTGGTGCTCCAGCAGCGAGCCAAGGCGCGGCACGAAGTTTTCCAGCACCGAAACCTCTTTCTTGCCGTTCGCCACGATACGCAGCGCAACGTCCGCTTTACACCAGCTTTGCGGCGTATTGTCTTTAATGTTGTCGATCCAGATATCCAGCTTCTGCGCAGGAGACTGCACGATGCGGAAGTTTTCAGCCTGTGCGGTGGTCGCCACCGTCAGAAGAGCCAAACCCGATAGCCAAAGTTTCATATCAATCCTTGTGTGTCTAATCAGTTCCGCAGGGAAGAAATTGTGCTGCGTCAGAGAGCGTATGCAGCAAAGTGGTGTCCTGAGGGTTGCCCATCCACACCGCCACGGCGGTATAGTTATCCTGAGCATTGCCCTCCTGTTCGGCATTCTTTTGAATGATTTGGTTCATTAAGGTCAGCCACTCCTGTGGCGTATTGACCATATGCAGCGACTGCTTCATCTGCTCTTCGCTGACGCCGTGCCAGAAACCGTCGGTGCAGAGTAAAAAGGCATCACCGTCCTCAACCTGCACGACATCGCTGTAGCTCGCTTCCGGTCCGCCATTCTCAATACCCAGCGCCAGATACAGCAGGTTGCTGTTGAGATCGTCGGTCTGATGCCCGGCATCTTTCATCTGCTGGACGAGGCTGTGATCGGTGGTCACATGCCACAGCCAGCCGCGGCGAAACAGGTACAGGCGGCTGTCTCCGGCGTGCGCCCAGTAAGCCAGACGGTAATCCCTGTCGATAAACAGGCTGACCAGCGTGGTGCCCATCCGGCGATAGTCCTGCACGGCCTGTTGTTCGCTGAGGATGGTGCGGTTCGCCGTTTGGACGTAGTCACGAATATGCTGCGCATTCAGGTGCTTGTCGCCGTCAAAGCGGGAAATAATGCTGTTGCGGGCCAGCTCAGCGGCCACCTCGCCGCCCGGCAGGCCCGCGATGCCGTCACAGACGACAAAGCAGGCTGAACGTTCCCCGATGGTTTCTCCCGTCTGATCCTGGTTGCTGGCGCGCGTCCCCTGGCGGGAGAGAGAAGCCGTTGCGATATTCATTTTTCTTCCGATCCGCTTTGTGAGTCTTTGTACTGATTGACCTCCATGTCATAGGCATGGAGGAAGGCTTCGCCAAACAGGGTATGGAAGTCGTCCTCGATCTCGCCCGCCGTCTCGCCATAACTGCGCACGAAATAATCCCACAGCGCGGCTTTACGGCTGCCCGGCAGCGCCAGGCGTGACGTCATCCCGTTCTGCTTCGCCTGCTCTTCCAGCTGTTCCGGGTTAAAGGATTGCAGCATGGCGGCGATAATGGCGCGGATACCGGAGATCATCCCCAGCTGGTGCGCCTGGAGATCGATCAGCGCATCACGCACCGATTTGGTCGGCGGCATAAAGCCCGGCATCGGCGTGCCGAACATCTGGATCAGCACCGTTTTCCCGGTCGGCAACAGTTTGAACGGGTTGTTCGCATCGTCGAGCACCATGGTCATATCGGCTTTCACTCCACGCTTGAGGATGGAGCGCGAGGAGAGCAGCGCCACGGTCCCCTGCGAGAACATGCCCAGGATCTGACCCAGCTGACGCATATTTTCCCGGTCGAATTGCGGCACCGGCTGCATTTCGCTCAGGCCCATGCCCTCCAGCAGCGCCTCCAGCAGTTCGCCCTGAAGCACCTCGCCCCGCTCGCCGGTCTGCGCGGAGGCAGCAGGCGAAGCAGCGTTTTTAACCGGGTCGATACGCAGGCGGCCTTTAGGCGCCTGCGCGTTGCTGCGCGCCACGGCCTGCGGCGTTGGCATGGTGAAGCCAGCGTAATCAGGACGCGCGGGCTCCTCTTCCGCGCGCGGCGCATCCTGTGGTTCAGTCGGTTCCGGATCGAACAGCGGTGAGCTGGCCAGCGCATCCTCTTCCTGTGCGGCTTGCGCTTCAGGCTTTGGCTCCGGCTTATCGGCCACGATTTCATCCGGATGGGTTAACGGCGCGCCGCCCATCAGGCCGAGGGGGTCATCGTGACGCGCGGCAGGTGCGCTCGCCGATCCGCCAAACAGGGCTAACGGATCGAGTTCGTCCGACGCATCTTCCTTTGACTGGGCAGGTTTGCTTTCGTCCGGCTGTACCAGCGTCGAAGGGGTAACATCGTCAAAGATGCTCTCTTTTTTAAACAACGCTTCATCGCTAAACAGCGTGTCCGGGTCAACGTTTTTACGTTCAAGCGACGGTTCGGCGTCGTTAAACATTGCCAGCGGATCTTCGGCATTCCGCTCCGGGGCCGCAGGCTGGGATAACGGGTCGTGGGAGGCCGCGGGCTGTGGTTTTGCCCGGTTGCTGGAGATGCTGTCGGAGATGGAAAACTCCTGCATCAGGCTGTCCCAGATTTCCGACGGCACGGCCGTAGGTTCAGCTTTTCCGCGAGGCGCGGCGCTGGCCGGTTTCGGTTGCGGCGCTGGTGCAGGTGTCGCCGCTGGACGCGCCTGCTGCATGCTTGCCGCCATGCGGCTTACGGGCTGGGTGTCATGAATGAGTTCGCAGACTTCAATGCGATAATCATCAATACCGAGAATATCCCCATCCTGAAGCTCAACCTGACGCCCACGCTCCAGCGGGATATCATTCAGTACCACGCGGGTAACGCTGCCGCGGTTCGTGACGCGGCATTCGCCACTGGCGTCGACGTGAACGATGGCCTGCAAACGCGAGATGGTGCGGTCATTGTCCGGCAGCACCAGATTGTTATCCGTACCGCGCCCAATGGTGCCGCCCGGGGCATAAAAATCACAGCTGCTTTGCGGCGGCTGATGACCGGGTTTCGTAGAAATAATCGTGAATCGCATGGCGTATTCCTGCTGGTATGATTAGCGCTCAAACGCTGCCGCTCTCGGGGGTGAGAACGGCAGCGTTTGGGGGTTAAGGGCTGATTAAAGCTATTTGACTACATTCAGGAAAATAATGCCGATAAGCAGCCATAGCGTAAAAAGTATGGCCTGAGCTTTATAGCGTCGATGCAGTTTTAATATCCAGCCGATTCTCTCTTCCGGTAAAGCCTGAACGAATTTATAGGCATCATCCTGAACATTTCTGTCTTTGGTAAATTTCATCTTCACGCCTTTGCGAAGACGAACAAACCAGATTATTTTTTGATAGTTCGCCAGCGAACCAAAAAAAGATGCGTAATTTGTCACCAGATCGAGATCGTAGCCTTTTTGCCGATATTCTGAAAGAAGCTGATTATATTCGGCCTCGTGTTTTTTAAAATAACGGGAACTGATGAGATCCATGATTACGACAAGTAAAAATAAAACTACAATCAGAAATAAAAGAATATTTTCTACATTCACCATAGTTTATCCATGACATACTCAGTTGCTCCACCGGCAACTTCGCCACCAATGTATCCACCCGCAGCGGCGCCTACCACAGAACACGCGAGCAACCCTACACCACCTGTTGCCACGCCCAATGCAACACATACGCCAGCCCCAGCCATGGCGCCATATTTTCCGCCATAAATCCCGCCCGCAAGACTGGCCCCGAATTGACTGTACTTCTTAACGGCGACTTTGGAACAATTCTGCTCTCTACCTACTGTACAGGCATCGTAAACTTCATTGGTTGTGTTTGCACCAGCGAAGCCGATAGCCAGCCATCCTCCCATTTTCAGAAAACGGGCAGCTTTTGAAGCATTGTCTACATATGTTGAATACCCTCGTATCGAGGCAACACCCGCAGTACTCCATTCATGGACAATTGACCTGCTTGATAAACCTAAAGCGTGCTTGATTTCTTCATAAGGTTTCAGTTTCAGCGTTAGTCTGGACAGCTTATTTAATAAAACGTCCAGCTCAGAAAAAAGTTTTTGTCTCTCAACAAAAAACTGCTGCCCGATTAATGTGCCTTGCGTTCTGTATTGATTTTGATAAGCCAGTTCGATAGCTTTTAATTTCTTTTCTATTTCGCTAAAGTACCTTTCACCTGCATCAGCAACCACCCCGAGAGATTTATCCATAAAATTAGTTAATGCTGCGATGGTACTAAAATGCTTGTTAAAGAAATTAGCTTCATCTGTATTCAGTTCTGCCAATGCTCCATTAACCTTTTGCTTTGCATTTTGTAATTGTTTTAGCTGAACCGCATTTTCAGCACCTGGAGCATTAAGGATCAATATTTGCCCGGGTTTTAACCACCGTGTGTCCCTGTTCACTTGCATAAAATAACGTGCCGCTTCACTGTCTGGTTTATTGAACAGCAGCCTTGCCTGGAAATCTAACGTACCAGCCTGCTGAACAACACAATAACCAGGAGCAACCGTTGATTTTACGCTCATATTGACATCCCTTTGTAACCGAAATTAAGTCTCTGTAAATAATGACCGGGGAAAACTCCCCCGGTCACGCGCGCAATTACGCTTCTTTGTTTTCTTTGATGTTCCAGCCAGCGCTGCTTTCAGCACCTTTACCACCGGCAGTGGTCTGCTCCCAGTACTGCTGTTTCACTTTCGCAGCCTGGAATGCATAGGTCACGCCAACGGTATCGCCGTTGTCTGCACCCGTGTACTGAACGGAAGTCACGAGAACGTCTTCCAGGGTGATGCGGGTGTATTCAACCTGCTGACCACCCGCTTTGCAGACGGACAGTTCAACTTTGGTCAGGTGTTTACCGCTTGCGCAGTGTTTCAGGATTGCTGTAGTGGATTTGTCGATCAGAGCGTTAACGTGCAGGTCGTTAAAGTTAACTTTACCGGCACCGCCGCCACCGCCAACGCTCATATTACCTGGCTGGGACGCGCCCCAGGAGAAGGAGGTAATATCAGTCCAGCCGGTGTGGTTAGAATCTTTAGATTCGCCCGTAACACCCTCGACCTTCAGAAACATATCAATAGCCATAATATCTACTCTTCGTGGATGAACAATATTGCTTTCGAAAAAGCCCTTATATGGCAAACAGGAAAGCATGGGGCTGAATAAAACCGTCCATATTTTACCTCTGCCTCATATCAAACGACCCGTGTCATTTGACAGTCTTACATTCCCCCTGAATGAAAGGAAAGAATGTGAAGTCTTTTACTATTGTGAATTATCCTGAATCCAGGTGCGGTCAGGATTTCCGATGATTAATTGAGGAACAAGTTGATTAAGTTCGTCACTATGATAAAGACGCAGGCAGTTTAAGGTTACGCCTTTTACATCGGGTTTTCTCTCAGAATGAAAGGCGTTGGTTGCGCCTTTATATTTATTAATAAGAGCATTAATTTTGTCATTGCCATTCTCAATATCGAAAGGCACCCATTCCAGTAAGGCGCTACTGCTACGGGCTGCATCCAGAGAAAACTGGCTTTTATCATCTGCAACTTGTGCCAGGCAGCGAGAAAAAACAACGTCTTTAACAACTTGCTTATAAGGCATTTTTTTGACAAACGACACCGGATCGTCAATTGCATACACAGAGGCGGAACTGGTGAGCAACAGTAGACTAGCAATCATTTTTTTCATGGCAACTCCCAAAAATTAGCTTTGGTCGTCGAGTAATTCGTCTCCGGCGCATTGAAATAACAGTGATCCGAACAGGTTAAACCATTCCAGAATGTTGCATGACCTGCGGCGTCACTCCAGCCCTGTACCTCAAACAGAATGACGCCCTTTTTGTTGGCTAATTGCTGAACGGGTAAGGAAGGATAACTCACGATCATGTCAGGTTTACCCCACTGACGCGTCAACCAGGCAATGACATCCTTTACGCGGTAGAAGTACCATTTATTATCAGCACCGGATACCGTGAGATTTGCAATACGCGGAACGGGATGCCCGGTATAGTTAAGAACATAACTCATGCGTACGGCACAACTATTTGACCACCCGCCCTCGTCTGGCGGTATTTCGAAGTTGTGCTTAACTTTGCCGCCGATAACTTGCTTAACTTTGCCGATAGAATCATTTGCATCGTAAATACGTGTTGCCGCCGCCCAGGCAGCAACAAACGAAGGTCTCGCGGTCATATTTCCTCTCAAATTTCCATACTATAAAGCTAACGCCGGGCAAGGCCCCCCGGCGGCAATTATTATTACGCGTCCTTCGTCTTCAGCGATGGCAGTTTAGATACCAGACGCAGGGAAACGGTCAGACCTTCCAGCTGGTAGTGTGGACGGAGGAAGAACTTCGCGGCGTAGTAGCCCGGGTTGTCTTCGATTTCCTGCACCTGCACTTCCGCCGCCGCCAGCGGTTTGCGGGACTTGGTCTCCTGGGAGGAGTTCGCCGGGTCGCCGTCCACGTAGTTCATCACCCAGTCGTTCAGCCAGCGTTCCATCTCTTCGCGCTCGCGGAAGGAGCCGATTTTGTCGCGCACGATGCACTTCAGGTAGTGAGCAAAACGGCAGCAGGCGAACAGGTACGGCAGACGGGAGGCCAGGCGCGCGTTAGCGGTGGCGTCCGGGTCGTGGTACTCGGCCGGTTTTTGCAGGGATTGCGCGCCGATGAAGGCGGCGAAGTCGGAGTTTTTGCGGTGCACCAGCGGCATAAAGCCGTTTTTCGCCAGCTCGGCTTCACGACGGTCGCTGATGGCGATCTCGGTCGGGCACTTCATGTCCACGCCGCCGTCATCGCTCGGGAAGGTGTGGCACGGCAGGTTTTCCACCGCCCCGCCGGATTCCACGCCGCGAATCGAGGTGCACCAGCCGTACTCTTTGAAGGAGCGGTTGATGTTGGCTGCCATCGCATAGGCCGCGTTCGCCCAGGAGTAGCTGTTGTGGTTCGCGCCGTCGGTCTGCTCTTCAAAATCGAAGCTGTCTACCGGGTTGGTGCGAATGCCGTACGGCAGGCGCGACAGGAAGCGCGGCATCACCAGGCCCAGATAGCGGGCATCTTCTGATTCACGCAGTGAACGCCAGGCAGCGTATTCGGTGTTCTGGAAGATCTTGGTCAGGTCGCGCGGGTTAGCCAGCTCCTGCCAGGACTCCATCTGCATCACGCCCGGCGCGGTGCCGGTGATGAACGGACAGTGGGCCGCAGAGCCGATGCGCGCCATCTCGCCCAGCAGCTCAACGTCCTGCGGGCTGTGGTCGAAGTAGTAGTCGCCCACGATGCAGCCAAACGGCTCGCCACCGAACTGGCCGTACTCCTGCTCGTAGATTTTTTTGAAGATCGGGCTCTGGTCCCAGCCCACGCCCTTGTAGCGCTTCAGGGTGCGGCCCAGTTCCTGCTTGGAGATGCTCATAAAGCGGATCTTCAGCATCTCGTCGGTTTCGGTATTGTTCACCAGGTAGCTCAGGCCGCGCCAGGCGCTCTCCAGCTTCTGGAACTCCTCGTGGTGAATGATCTGGTTCACCTGCTGCGAAAGCTGCTCGTCAATACCGGCAATCAGGTTCTGAATGGTGCGGTAGGTATCGTTTGAGAAGGTCACGGTGTTTTCCAGCGCCTGCTGCGCCAGGGTTTTAACCGCGCTTTCTACGGCAGAGCGCGCCTGATCGGTTTTCGGGCGGAACTCTTTATTCAGCAGCGCGCTGAACTCGTCCTGGCTGAACGCCTGGCCCGCCTGCTGATCGTGTTGTTGAGTCTGGTTGCTCATTGATTATTCCTCGCTACCTTTCGCACTTTCGTCATTTTTTGGCAACTGGCTCAGGGATTTGAGCAGCGTCGGATCCTGGAGAATTTTCGCGATCAGCTCTTCCGCACCGTTTTTACCGTCCATGTAGGTCAGCAGGTTGGAGAGCTGGGTACGGGCTTCCAGCAGCTTGTTCAGCGGCTCTACTTTGCGGGCCACCGCGTCCGGCAGGAAGTCGTCCATGCTGTCGAAGGTCAGATCGACGTTGAGCTTACCTTCGCCGGTCAGGGTGTTATCCACCTGGAACGCCACGCGCGGCTTCAGCGCCTTCATGCGTTCGTCGAAGTTGTCGATGTCGATTTCCAGGAACTTACGCTCGTCGACGGCTGGCAGGTTTTCCACCGGCTTGCCAACCAGATCGGCCATAACGCCCATCACAAACGGCAGCTGAATTTTGCGTTCTGCGCCGTAGATCTCTACGTCGTACTCGATCTGCACGCGGGGAGCACGGTTGCGTGCGATGAATTTCTGTCCACTGTTACTCATTGCCATGATGTTCTCCATCAAAGATGCGCGGTGAAGGTGAAACGGCAGACTCCATGCCTGTCGTCATAATGCCAGGACGCGTCATTCGCGGCGTCCAAAGATGTTTTCCAGTTGGTTAACGCCGTCTGGCGCCAGGTCGCGAATAATGTCCATAAAGTTGAGTTCAGACAGCCGCTGCACCCGTTCAATCATCAGCGGTGCGGGATGGCTGGGTTCGTACTGCGCAAAATACTGTTTCGCTTTTTCCAGCATCAGCTGGGCGTCGGCGCGGCTGGTCACCTGCACGCTGCGCCAGTCCGTCACCTGCTGAACGGGCGACGCGGCCACCGGCTGCGGCTCGGCTTGCTGGTCAGCCTGCGCGTCACGGTTCGGCAGCAGCTTGCTGATATCGGTCACCTGACAGGCGCTGGAAACCAGCCCGACGGTTTTCAGCAGCTGTTCCATCTCCGGGACGCCACTTTCCCCGAGATAGCCGGTAAGCAGTTCGCGGATGGCCAGCAGGCGTTCGTTGATCACGATTACCGCTTCGGTGCCGGGCTGATCGCCCCGGGCCAGCTCATCGATCAGTCGTGGACGACCGCCCGGATAATCCGGATGCTCGGTTTTACTGCCGTCAAGCAGCGCCTGGGCGTCACGGAGCGAAATCTCATCGCCGTTTGAGCGGAGCAGTGAGGCGTTACGCACCGCGACCGTCAGGTCAGATTTATCGCTCAGCCCGGCGAGGGCGTTAATGCGGTAGAACGGATCGGTTTCGCCATACTCTTCCAGCAGCGGGTAAAGTTGCTCCCAGTAACGGGACAGGGCTTCCTGCACCAGCAGTAGCCCGTCGGCGTAACCTGCCAGCCCGCGACGACGCGTCCAGGCATGGGTTAACGCCAGCATGACGCGAAGATCTTTGGTGCGACCCAGCAGGCTGGTGGCGAGTTTTTCCACCGTGTTCCAGTCGGCAGGCTCTGCCGGAATGATGGTGTCGCCAAACTGCTGCTCGGCTTTGCCCTGACTGGCCTGCCCCATGGCCTGGAAATCAGCGTCGTACTCCAGGTTTTCACCGCAGGGGTTATCGGGGCTTATCGGCGCGAGAAATTCATCGATATTCATAAGATCCCTGCTTATTCAAACATAGGCGGGTAAAGACCGTGGCGGCCCGGACGGGCGCCGCCTGCCGGATCGAACAGCAGCGTAAAGAGCTGCCCGGTGAAGTTACCGCTGTGGACGTGGGTGTACAGCGGATAGCCGTCGCAGCGGTTTGTCCACCAGTAGCTGGTCTGGCGCAGCGGATCAAAACACTCCGCCGCCTGCGGCCAGCCCAGCGTGCTCTGACCATCGTCGTCATAACCAATCACGTCGAGAATGTCGGAACGCTTTTGCGGCTCAACCGGCTGGGGCGCCGGGATGGTCATCAGCATTTCATCCAGCTGGGAGGCAGAATAGCTGTTACGCACCGCGTGCAGCCCCAGACGGCCAAGCTGCAGGTACCAGCTTTCAGCCTGCCCGAGCAGGCGGGATGACCACTCGGCGGGGGTGAAGCTCAGTTGCAGGCATACCGGATAGTGGCGGCCTACGCTGTCACGGCCCGGCAGCAGGCAGCCCATCTGAATCATCTGGCTACCGAGCATCGGCGGGACGACAAAGTTCCACACCGGGGCTTTAGAAAACGGGCGCTCGCCGCTGCGCTGCTCTTCCTGTTGCCAGGCCAGCAGGCCGACCTGGAACCAGTGCGACCACTGGCGTTGCAGGGTATCCGGAAAGCGACGCTGCAAAAAATCTCCGGCGCTGGGTAATTTGCCATACCAGCTATAACGGTTCATCGCAGGGGTATTCGTCATACGGCTGTCCTTGCGGTTATGGGCATGAGAAACGGGGAAGCTGGAACGGGTTACGGATGCTGTTCGGGGCAAACTCCAGCGTGACCTGATGTCCGTCGACGTTGAAGGTCGCCTGACGGCTCAGGCTACCCGCGCCAGGGCTGGTGCGCGCCTTGTCGAAAAAGCGGTTGAGCGCCCAGGAACCGTTGGTCACCAGCGTTGCGGTGCTGCCATTGGCCAGACCGAGCTGCATACGCACCTGGTTCGTCCCGCCCGGCCCCGGCCAGTTCATGATCTGCACCGCCTGCGGACCGTGGCTGTAGCGCAGCAGCTGACCGTCCACGTCCAGCGTCAGGTTCAGAATGGTGTTGTCCATCCGCACGGTGCGCACCGTGACCTTAAAGGATGGCGTGGTCGCGCCGTTGGCAAAGAAGGCATCGCGGACAGACTGCGCCTGCTGGAACGGACGCAACAGCCCTTCGCTGCCCGGCAGCGTTTTACCGTCGATGCCCGGCATAAAGCGCCAGTTCGCCTGGGTGGTGTCCACCTTGTTGGTCAGGTTGTCGCGGAAAAAGGTGTCCATCAGTCCGGTGCCCGGCGCGAACATGCGGGCGAGATCGTCCGGCGTCACCTCGGTGCTGGCGCTGCGCACCAGCGGATAACGCCCGGCAATCGCCTGACGGCAGAACCCACCCACTTCCACGTTGATGCGCTTACGCACGTTCTCCAGATCGCGACGCTGGGTGTCGCTGCTGGCGCCGACGGCCATATTGCTGAACATGGTTTGCAGCCCGCCCGGCAGACGGCCCGCGCTGGCTTGCAGGCGGCTGATTGCATCCCCGCCCGGCGCAGGCATACCGCTGTTTGCCGCATCCTGAACGGCGGTCAGGTAACGATAAAGCTCGTCAACCTGCTTAAGAAAATCGTCAAAGACGATGGTCTTGCCACCCTTCTCCAGCGGCTGCGCCAGCTCAATCATCGGCGCATAGTGGTCAGTCACCAGTTGCTCAGGCGCCTGCGTCACAACCGCGCCCTGCGTCGGGGCTTTGTCACCGTTGCTGAACAGCGCTTCCAGCGTGCGGGTGGCGCGGTTGCTTTGGTCTTCCGCTTTCTGCGCATCTTCCGGCGCTGGCGCAGTGCGCGACAGGGTCAGCACCTTGCTCAGGTTAAGCACCAGACGGCGCAGCGGCGAGTTGGTGCCTGAAAGCAGGCGCGCGGTGTTGATGCGCTGGGAAAGATCGGCGCTGTTGTTGAGCTGAATGTCAGCGAGAAAGCGATCCCAGTTGACGATAAAGTCGCGCATGTAGAGCTGGCGCACGGCGTTGTCGATCTGCTGTTTATCTTCCTGGGCGGTGGTCGCTCCCAGTACCCAGGCGTCGTCCTCGTGCAGGGCGGTGGTCACGCTGTCGATCTGGTCGTTGAAGCTCTTCCAGTAGCCGTCCGGCGTATAGAGGCCCGGTACGCCCTCACTCACCGGCTTGCCGCTTTTACGGGAAAACACCAGCTCGCTCTGCGGGCCGCCGAGATCTGAAAGCGAAACCGGCTTCAGGTTTTCATCATGCTCCAGCAGACGTTTCAGGCGGCCATATACGCGTGTTGAGAGCGGCTGCTGGTTGATGAGCGCCCTTTCACGTGCGACCAGATCCTCATCCTGCGCATACGGTGAAGCCTGAATTTTTGGCTCCAGCAGCTGGGTCAGGTGCCATTCCAGCTCCTGAAGCTGCGCCTGCGTCACGTTCTGCGGCAGGTTGCGTTGCAGGTTGAGCATCACCCACGAGTGCAGGAATTTGCCGTCATAGTGCTTCGGCTGGTAGAGCATTTGATAGGCTTTCAGCGCCTCATAGCTGTACTCCACGTCGCTGCCGTTGTCGTTGCGCAGCCAGGTGGTAATGTGCATTGCCACGGCGGGCAGCAGCATCTGATCCAGCGCCTTCTGATACAGAGACTGCGAGGCATCGCTGACGTCATCCCCGCGATAAAGCCCCATGCGGCGGGAAACCGGCGGGTCGTTAACGTCGAAGGCATCGCTTTTCGGCAGATCCACCAGGCTGTTAAGCAGCGGCAGAAGCGCAAACAGATCGCGCTGGGGCTGGTTTTGCAGCGCCTTGCTCTGCTGCTCCAGCATCGGCACTTTTGCGTCCACTTCTTCCAGATAGGCTTTATTTTTGGCGTAGCTGGTCAGCCACAGGCCACCCAGGATCACCAGCAGGGCGAGCAGCGCCGCGTAGCCGGACCACATCACCGCGCGGTTGCGCAGCTCCCACCAGCGGTTTTCCCCGGCGATGCCCGCTTCCTGGAAAATCACGTTTTGCAGCAGGTTTTTAATGAAGAAGCTTTGGCCTTTCGCGCCTGGGATCGGCGCCTCTTTGCTCACCGAATCCCAGCGCGTGCTTTCTTCCCCTTCGGGCAAGGAGAGCGCGCGGTTCAGCTCGCCCATCACGCGGTCAAACGGCATCCCTTCCTGAGTGCCGCTGGCAAAGTAGATGCCGCGCGGCGAAAATTCGGTTTCGAAGTTTGAGCGGGCAAAGACCGTGCTCAGGTAGTCTGCCAGCAGCGGACGCAGCGCGGCGAACTCCTGCGGGAAGAGATAGGCTTCCGCACGGGTTTTGGCGTCATGCTCTTTGAGCATGGTTTCCGGAAGGCCAGCATCCAGACGCTGTTGCAGCAGGGAAAATTCCTGCTGGAAGTTGCCCATCAGGTCGTAATCTGCGTGTTTGGTCTGCTCCCACGGCAGCGTAAAGCCCCAGATCTGGTCGCGCTGGGCTTTGTCGTAATCCGCAAACCAGGCGCGGAAGCCTTTAAGTAGGTCCGCTTTGGTCACCATCACATACACCGGGAAGCGAATACCCAGCTGTTCATGCAGCTCGGAGAGACGCTGGCGCAGGTTGACCGCCTGCTGGCGCGAGGCCTCAGCGGACTGCGTAAGCAGGTCGGAAATGCTGATGGTGATAATCACGCCGTTAATGGGCTGGCGACGGCGGTATTTACGCAGCAGGTTGATAAATTCCAGCCACTCCCCGGCGTCCTGAACCTGCTCGCTCTCCTGAGTGGTGTAGCGCCCCGCGGTATCCAGCAGAACCGCCTCGTTGGTGAACCACCAGTCGCAGTTGCGTGTGCCGCCAATGCCGCGCAGCGCGGTTTTACCGAAGCGATCCGCCAGCGGGAATTGCAGCCCGGAGTTGGCCAGCGCGGTGGTTTTACCGGAACCCGGCGCGCCAATAATGACGTACCACGGCAGCTGATAGAGGTACTGCGTGCTGAAGCGCTGCGTCCACTGCGCGCCATGTCCCGCTTTGCTGAAGTGGGCTTTTTTCAGCATCTGGGCGGCTTCATCGAAACGCCCGGCAAGGATCTGCTCCTCGCTGTTCAGACGTTTCTGCGGATCGGCCGTCTCCGGGCTGGTGGTATTTTCGTTGAGCTTGTCCATCAGCTTACGGTTCAGCCAGGCGTTATACAGCCGCGGCAGAATGTGGCTCTGGGCCCAAATCAGGTAGACCACCGCAATGCTGATGACGCGGTTCTGCTCTGATTCAAGGGGCCGGGTATCCACGATGGACAACAGCGGGCCAATCATCCAGATGACCGCCGCGAGCGCCGTTACGCCCAGGAAGCTCCACAGAATGCGATTGGTCAGTATAGAAAGTAGAGTAGTCAGCATCCTTAGTTTCCTTGCGGCAATCCGTTCAGCTCGGCCTGGGTATTGTCAGGCGATACCAGCAGCGTAATTTCCACGCGGCGGTTACGGGCGCGATTTTCAGGCGTGGTGTTTGGCGCTACCGGGTTGATCTCGCCCCGCCCTTCGGCTTTGACGCGCTCAGGCTGCGAGAGGCTGCCCTGGAGCTGTTTTTGCACCGAACGGGCGCGCTCAAGCGAGAGTTCATAGTTAGAGGCGAAGCGTGCGCTGCGGATCGGCACGTTGTCGCTGTACCCCACCACCAGAATTTTGCCGCTGACGTTATTCATCGCCTGGGCGATGCGGTCGATGACCGGCTCATAGCGATCGCGCACCACCGTTGAGGCCGAGGCAAAGAGTCCGTCCCCTTTCAGGATCACCACGCTGCGATCCGCCTCATCCTTAACGGCCACCAGACCGGCATCAATTTCCGGCTTCAGGAAGCCGCGCAGGTTCAGCACCGCCGGCAGCTGACGCGCAGGCTGCTGGAAGGTGGTTTCCGGCAGTTGGGACTGGTAAATTTTCGCCAGCACCGGGCTGGTGTTATCACCCAGACGCCAGTTCAGCACGATATAGAACAGGCAGGCGATAAAGCCGACCAGCGCCACGCACGCCCAGAGTGGGATCATCGGCCGCCAGAGCTTGCGCAGTACGGGGCGATCTTCCGGGTGCGGCGAGAGCGGCGGCGGGTAGCTGCCGCGCACGCCACGGATCATCTGCCACAGGCGCTGTTTGATGGTTTCAAGCTGGGTCCGGCCATTGTCCAGCACGCGGTAGCGACCTTCAAAGCCGAGCAGCAGACAGTAGTTGATCATCTCCAGCAGCAGAATGTGTTCGCGCGGATTCTGCGACAGACGCGCCAGCAGCTGGAAAAACTTCTCACCGCCCCAGGTTTCGTTATGAAACGTCACCAGCAGACCATTGCTTGACCAGACGCCGCTGCTTCCCCACGGGGTCAGCGCGGCGGCTTCGTCCAGCGCCGTGCAGAGGCAGTAGCGCGCGCCGACAATCACTTCATACGGTAAGCCCGCCTGCTGGCATCGCACCTCGAAACGGCGAATTTCGTCAATCAGGCGCTGGCGCAGCCCGACCTGATCGTCGTGGGAAACCGAATGACGGATTTGCGGAATCGCATTGAGCAGCGGATTGGCGGCCGCCACCAGCTGATTGTTCCCACTGGCTCCGGTAAACACGGCATCACTGCCGGTATCCTGTCGTTCCTGCATATTAAGCGCTCGCTTTATTATTCTGTCGGGCTACGGATGGCCCAGAACTCCATATCGAGACCCGGGAATTCCCCTGCGAGATGCAGCGCGAATGCCCCGGACTTGTCCATCTCGTGCCACAGTTCGCTGCCCCTCTCGAGTTCGAAATAGCTGTAGCCTGCATGCCACGGGATCTGCGGCGGCGCGACGGGCATTGCCCGAAGCATGATGCCCGGCAGCTGGAGCTGAACCAGATCGCGAATTTTCGACACTGGCGCAACCTTCATCTGGGCAGGGAAATGGGTTTGCAGGTGTTCGCCGGGGACATTGGCTTTTACCGCCAGCACGAAGCCAAATTCGCGGACCATGCTGGTCTCCGGCACGGTGGCGATGTTCAGCCCGTGGGAGCGTTCGTGCAGCGGCAGCTGGATGGCATGATCTTCCATGACCAGCGACAGCCCCTGACGCAGCATCAGCATCAGTTTGCTGAAGCAAACGGCGAGATCGTCATGGTCGTATACCGGCAGTATGCTCTCTGCGGTACGCTGCGGCGTCCAGGTGGCGAGCTCCGTGGCAAACGGCAGCCAGCTGCGCCAGAGCGCTTCCGGGTGAAGCAGCGGCAGCGTTTTTAAATGTGAGACGTCGCCAAGGTGGCGGTTGATCAGCGAGAGAAGCGTGAACTCAACCATCTCAGACGTATTGAAACGCCCCGGCTGGCGCAGGCGCCCGCCGATCTGCTGGCTACGCTGCACCAGCAAGCCGTGCAGGTCGTTGATCATGCCGTACAGCTGCGGGCTGTTATTGGCGTTCAGCATTGGCGGGATGTAGCTGTTATCCAGCCGCACGTGGTTGTCGTTGCGCTTTTCGGTAACGTACGCCACGCCGATGGCGGTCCATTCTGCCGTCAGATCTTTCTCCAGCATCAGGGTCAGACGCAGGCGGCCAAACTGGACCGTCGCCTCCCCGACCGACATGGCGTTGTCGTCTTCCACCTCTTGTTCAAAGGTAATAAAACGCGCCAGAGAAGACGGCTCCTCGCTGAAAATCACCTCTTCACGGCCACCGCGACGAACCGGCAGCGCAAGCACCACCTTTTCGTTGGTGAGATTATCGGGGATTTTTAGCGGGGCCGGACCATTGCGGTCGCTGCGAACCTGGAAAAAGGTGCTGTCAGGCAGCAAACCGCTACAGTAGCTGAGGGCAATACAGCCCTGGCGTAGCATCGCTTCATCCAGCTCAAGGTCGAGAAAGCCCCAGAGATACGATCGCTGCAAGGCCCCCCACTCACGAACGTGGTTGAGGAGGTAACTTTCTGTCCGCTGGAAATGGTGGGGACGCAGGAACATGCCCTCGGTCCAGACGACCTTTTCTGCTTTCGTCATGATGATCTCTTTCCTGTTATGAAGGGCGTTACTGGCTGATGACCCGGATACCATTTACGTCAAGAAAGACGCTGGCCTGGAGTTCATCTGCGGACCATTTCCAGAACTGGTAAATCGCGTTTTCGCCGGGAACAGGCAAAGGAAGTGAGACGCGCCATTTTTTGCCGTCCAGCGCCTGGTATTCCGCCATCACGCCGATATAGCGCGCTTCCGGTGAGCTTTGTCCGCTCAGGGTTTTCGAAAGCTGGCCCGGCATCAGGAAGAACACATCGCTGTTCAGCAGATTCGCGCCAAGCGTGGCTGACGCGTTGTTCTGTAAGGAGTAGAAGTCACTGGACATGAAATCCGCATCGGATTTCAGCAGCAACACTCTGACCTTAAGCGGCGCAGAATCATTGATTTGAGGATGAGCCTGAAACTGAAGATTGTAGCGGGAGGGGTCGCTGTGTGAAGACGACGTACAACCACCGATCAGCGCGAAAATCAACGCAAAAAAAGGGAACCACATCCGATGAAAATTTTTATTATTCATAAAAATATGCTCGTGAAACCCGTTTAGTTCAGGATCCAGGTACCGTTCGCGCTGTCTTTGCAGGCTTTGCTGTTGCCATCGACATCAACACAGGTGGTTTTCTTGCGCGCTTTCGGGCGCAGTGCCTGTTTACGTACGGTCGCTTCGTACTGGTCAGCCTTGATTACGGCACGCATCGGCACATAACCAATCAGCTGTTCACTCCCTTCATCGGCCAGCGCCATCCAGAAATGTTCAACCTGCCCCAGCACGACGTAAGTTTTACCGGTCTCAAGCGTACGGATCACTTTTCCGCCGTAGTCAGGACGGCTCATCAGGGATGCCGGGTACATGGCACGGTACGGTTCATTCACCTGAGTGAACTCCGCCGGAGGGGTAACAGCGTGACGGTGGGTCAGCGTGATGCCATTCACCTGGCTGGTCACAATCGTATCATCGGTGATCGCTGGTTTCTGCGGCGCCTTACAGCCCGCCACCGCCATAACAAACAGAAGTGATAACAATACGCGCAGTTTCATATGCTTTTCCGTAGCGATATTTAGAGGATGAAGAGAGGGGATAAAATTTGACTTAGGTGCTATTGTTAAAATAGTCGGGATATTTTCAGCAGGTAACTATTTTAAGGCATAGCTACCGCACGAGCCCGACAGAAATGGGCCCAGCATGCTCCTGACATATTTTGACAAACGGTAGACAAGTTTACATGAGCTTGTCATCAATTCAATATTTCCCGCCTGCTTAATGACGTTTAATGATACGCCCAATGCATTATAGGATTAATCTCATAAAAAATGCGCACTTAGCTAAAATCGTCTTTTTCTTAGACGAATTAAGTCCGTAACTGTATGAAAATTAATGGCTAAACAGGCAAAAGAGAACCACTATCATTAACGTAACCCCTTATTATCGCCACTACCATAATTAGTAGAATTTCATTTTTTCTGTGCGCTGGGGGATATATCTGGGATATTTTCATTGTTGCATTCAAAAGATAACTTTTATTGTGCATGAGCGTCCCGCATTAACAAATGGCGGCGAAGAAAATGGCAGGGATTTAATTTCGCGATCCGAAATAACCTACCCGAAATTATCCTCAGGGTTTATTTTTTGCGCCTTAATAATTAAGCCTGACTACATCTTTTTGTTCTTTTATTGTTCAGCGCGCTCCCTTGCAGCCCATAAACTGGGGGTTTCAGCGGCGTTGACAGTGAACCACACGCAAGAAGTTTTACCGTTACTACATATTTCTTTTACTTCTTCCCAACATTTGCCGTTCCACACTTTCACCCGGCACGCCTCATTTATCTCTGCGACGGTGTTCGTCTGCCGCTTGACTTATTTTGTGATAAAGGTACTTTTCAGGACATGAAGAAGATCCTGATTATCGTACCTGACGGTGGCATGTTGTTTGAGGCCGCCGGTATCGCCGACATTCTGATGCAGGCCAACCGGTTGCACCCGGACGGCCTTGAGCAGCCCCGCTATCGCATCATTATCGCCACCACCCAGCCTCACCTGGTGATCCACGGCCAGTCCGGCTTGAACCTGCTGGCGGACTATCGCCTGCCGGAGCTGGATCCGCGCGAGCCGCTGGACACGATCATCATTACCGGTCGCGGCATGAATGAGCAGGAGAGTACCGCCGTGGTGGACTGGCTGCACCTGGCCGCGCCCCATGCGCGCCGCGTCGCCTCTGTCTGCGGCGGGGCCCTGCTGCTGGCACAGGCCGGGCTGCTCGACGGGCGCCGGGCAACGACCCACTGGCGGCTGCTGGAAACCCTGAAAACCCGCTATCCTGCGGTCAACGTTGAGGGCGGCCCGCTCTATGTTCAGGATGGACCCGTCTGGACGTCCGGCGGCGTCAGCTCCGGGTTTGACCTGACGCTGGCGCTGGTGGAGGATGATTACGGCTTCACCCTCGCCCGCAATGTGGCGCAGGATATGGTGATGTACCTGCGCCGGCCTGGCGGCCAGCTACAGTTCAGCCGCTATAATCTGGAGCAGTCCGGCGCGACCGGACCAGTCAGCGAACTGCAAAGCTGGATCCTGCAAAACCTCACCGCAGATTTGTGCGTCGAAAGGCTGGCCGAACGGGTCGCCATGAGCCCGCGCAATTTTACCCGCGTGTTTACGCGTGACGTGGGCGTGCCTCCGGCCCGTTATGTCACCGAAGCGCGCCTGGCCGCCGCCCGGCAGCTTCTGGAGCAGACCCAGGATCCGCTTGAGGTCATTGCCGAAAAAAGCGGGTTTGGTACCAGCATCAACCTGCGCCGCGTTTTTGAAAAGCAGCTTCATCTCACGCCGGGCGAATATCGCCAGCGCTTCCACTGCCGCAGAATGGCGTAATCTGATCCTTTTTTGTCATTTACGCCATCCGACCTGACGCCTACAGTAACTCCAGACAACACAGATAAGGAGTGCATCATGGTTAAGGTCGGTATTAACGGTTTCGGCCGTATCGGACGTAATGTCCTGCGCGCGGCGCTGGGCAACCCGGATCTCCAGATTGTGGCCATTAACGATCTGACGGACAGTAAAACCCTCGCCCATCTGCTGAAATATGACTCTCTGCTCGGCACGCTGCCGGTGCCTGTGGAAGCGGCGGACGGCGCGCTACAGGTTGACGGGCAACGCATCACCGTATTCAGTGAACGTGACCCGGCAAACATTGCGTGGAAAGACGCTGGCGTTGAGGTGGTAATCGAAGCCACCGGCTTCTTCACCGAACGTGAAAAAGCGGCGGTACATATCACGAGCGGCGGCGCAAAACGCGTCATTATTTCCGCCCCGGCTAAAAATGACGATCTGACGGTGGTGATGGGCGTGAACCACACGCTGTACGATCCGGCCCAGCATTTTGTGGTCAGCAACGGGAGTTGCACCACTAATGGTCTGGCGCCAGCGGCGCAGGTGCTGCACCAGCAGTTTGGCATTGAGCACGGGCTGATGAACACCACGCATGCCTACACCAACAGCCAGGCGCTGCATGACCAGCCGGAAAAAAGATCTGCGCGGCGCGCGCGCGGCAGCATTATCCATTGTGCCTTACTCCAGCGGCGCGGCAAAAGCGCTCGGGAAAGTGATCCCCGAGCTTGACGGTAAACTCACCGGGTATTCCCTGCGCGTGCCGGTTCCGGTGGTGTCGATTGTCGATCTGACGGTGACGCTGAGCCGCAACGTGACCGCCGAAGAGGTGAATGACGCGTTCCGTCAGGCTGCCGCCAGCGGGCCGCTGAAAGGCATTCTGGGCTACAGCGATGAACCGCTGGTCTCCCGTGATTATCAGGGCGACCCGCGCTCATCCATCATCGACGGGCTTTCAACGCTGGTGATTGGCGGGAATATGGTGAAGATCCTGTCGTGGTATGACAACGAATGGGGCTTCTCGAACCGTCTGGTGGATCTGGCCGTGCTGATGGATAAGAAAGGGTTGTAGGGCTTAAGCCGGGTGGCGCTTGCGTCCGCCCGGCCAGTGCATCACTCCGCTTTAACCTTCACCCCCATAAACACAATCACCATCGCCGTGACCAGCAGGAAACCACTTCCGGCAAAGACCCCGCTGGCACCGTTAAGATCAAATACCGCCCCGCCACCGGCCGCCCCCGCGCTGATAGCAAACTGGATGGATGCCACCAGCAATCCCCCTGCACTTTCCGCTTCATCCGGGACGGTGGTTGCAAGCCACGTTGACCAGCCCACCGGCACCAGGCCAAAGGCAAAGCCCCACATCGCTACCAGCAATCCGTCAACCATCGCCAGATGCCCAAATAGCACCATAGCGAGTGCCAGCATCCCCATCGCGAACGGGACAAGCGCCAGCGTCAGGCGCAGATTGCGCGCCAGCAGATGTCCGGCGACGGAAGTGCCAATAAAGTTGGCAATACCGAAGCCCAGCAGGATCAGCGAGATGCTCTCCACGCTCACCTGCCCAACCGTTTCAAGGAACGGACGCAGATAGGTGAAGAAAGCAAAATGACCGCTGAAAATAAGGATCGTCGCCAGCATCCCGCCAATCATCCCCGGACGACGCAGCACGCGGAACAACGTACTCAGGCTACCGCTACTCTCCGGCTTCATGGATGGCAGGACCCAGAGCTGCCACAGCAGCGCCAGCATGCTCGGCAGAATGCAGAGAATAAACACGTTACGCCAGCCGATCAGACTCCCGAGATAGCTCCCCAGCGGGGCCGCAACCACCGTAGCAATCGATACGCTGGAGAAGATCACCGCCAGCGCTTTCGGGACCTTATCGGCAGGGACCAGACGCATCGCCGTGGCGGTCGACATCGCCCAAAATCCTCCGATAGCAATGCCCAGCAGCAGGCGACCCATCAGCAAAACGTGCAAAGTGGGCGCAAACGCAACCAGCAGGCTCGAAATGATTTGCAGCACCGAGAAAAACATCAGTACCCAGCGGCGGTCGATACTTTTCGTGGCAGAGGTGATGAGCAAGCCCGTGACCAGCGCCACCAGCGCCGTTGCGGTCACGGCTTGTCCGGCCATCCCCTCGGTGACGCCCAGGCTCGCCGCCATCGGGGTAAGCAGACTGGCGGGGAGAAACTCCGCCGTAATCAAACCGAAAACTCCCAACCCCAGTGAATAGACAGCCCGCCAGGCGGGCTTTGCAGGCGCGACAGCCTCTCTCGCCGTGACACAGGTATTCATTTGTTGGACTCCTGTTATATAAATGTGACTAATGTCGCAAAAGCATAGTGGGTTCACCCTGGACGATCTATGACATATAATCTCCACTTATTGATTATTCGTCCGGAGTTGCGCCATGTCCGTTCAGTCCCCTGATTTGATCAGCGAATTATTGCGCGGTATGCGCCTGTCGGGCGTGAAATACCGCCGGATTGAAGCCAGCGCGCCGTTTGGCGTGGCCTTTCATCAGGCGCCGGGCAAGGCGCAGTTCCACTTTGTCAGCCACGGCACTGCCCTGCTGCGAATGGAGAGCGGCGCGACGTTCGAACTGAACGGTGGCGATGCGCTGTTTATCCCAAACGGTAATGCCCATGTTCTGCTCTCAGATGAACACGCGGATATCACCCCGGTCAGCGCTTTCCCGAGCGAACCCCTTTGCCATTCGGTATGCGCCATTACCTGCGAACCCAGCCCGGAAAAAGAGAACACCATCATCTTCAGCGGATGTATGGATTTTGAACTGGGGGGCATGCAGCCCCTGATAAAGGCCATGCCGGAAGTGATGATGGTGAGCCGACTGATGTCAACCTGGCCGGAGATCCATCCGCTGCTGGCGGCGATGGAACGGGAGTCAATGACGCGCCAGGTCGGGTTCGCCGGGATCCTTGCTCGCCTTGCCGATGTGGTTGCCGCATTGATTGTACGCGGCTGGGTGGAGGCGGGATGCGGTAAAGCCACGGGCTGGGTACAGGTTCTGCGCGACCCGCGACTCAGCCGGGCAATTTACGCCATGCACCAGCAACCGGGCCTGAACTGGAGCGTGGCGGATCTGGCAAAAGAAGCCGGTACATCACGTTCCGTCTTCGCCGAACGTTTTCTGTCTGCCACGGGCACCACGCCAGCCAGGTACCTGACTGAGCTGAGGATGCGCCTGGCCATACAGTATATTCGCCATGAAAATCAGGCGATTGAAACGGTGGCGTTACGTCTGGGATATGGATCGCTGGCGGCGTTTAGTCGGGCGTTTAAGCGTATTGTCGGGCATGCGCCGGGCGCGCTGAAGGAGGCCAGCCAGCCCCCGGAAGCGATCTGACCTTCCTGCGACAGCAAAAGAGAGCGTTAAAGCGCACCCGAATTATCTGGTTATGCGAAAAATGGGATATACAACACGCGAAGTTAACGATATTCGTCTAAGGTTTTCAGGTAATTGACAACAGCGGTCACGCTGCTCAGTGAAGACAGGAGACGAACCGATGATAAGACCTCGCGCACGACGCCCCGCTTTTTTACCCCTTGCGTTGGCAGGCGCACTACTCGGTGTTACCGCATTTGGTTATGCTGAAGACCAGCCAACGAGCCAGCAAAGCTCACCTGATATTCTCCTTGGCCCCCTCTTTAACGAAGTACAGAGCGCCAGACTGTTCCCGGATCAGAAAACCTTTGCGGATGCCGTTCCCAAAAGCGACCCGCTAACCATCCTGGCGGATTACCGGATGCAGCATACCCAGTCCGGTTTTGACCTGCGCCACTTCGTGGAGATGAACTTTATCCTGCCAAAGGAGGGTGAAAAATACGTTCCCCCTGAGGGCCAGAGCCTGCGCGAACACATAGACGATCTGTGGCCTGTTCTGACCCGCACCACCGACAAAGCGAACAAATGGGACTCCCTCCTGCCCCTGCCAAAACCCTATGTCGTGCCGGGAGGACGCTTCCGCGAAGTCTATTACTGGGACAGCTATTTCACCATGCTGGGGCTGGCCGAGAGCGGCCACTGGGACAAGATCGGCGACATGGTGGACAACTTCGCTTACGAGCTTGATACCTGGGGCCATATCCCTAACGGTAACCGCAGCTACTACCTGAGCCGCTCTCAGCCGCCGTTCTTCTCGCTGATGGTGGAATTGCTGGCCACGCATGACAGCGACGCGTTGAAGAAATACCGTCCGCAGATGGAGAAAGAGTACGCTTACTGGATGGAGGGGGCTGATGGGCTCCAGCCTGGTCAGGCGAACAAACGCGTGGTGAAGCTGGATGATGGCTCGATCCTCAACCGCTACTGGGACGATCGGGACACGCCGCGCCCTGAGTCGTGGCTGGATGACGTGACCACCGCCAAAAATAACCCTAACCGTCCGGCCACCGAGATTTACCGCGATCTGCGCTCTGCCGCGGCCTCGGGCTGGGATTTCAGCTCCCGCTGGATGGACGATCCACAGAAGCTGGGTACCATCCGCACCACCAGCATCGTGCCGGTGGATCTGAATGCGCTGATGTTTAAGATGGAAAAACTGCTGGCCCGCACCAGCCAGGAAGACGGCGATACCGCCAGCGCAAGTAAATACGATGCGCTGGCCTCCGCACGCCAGAAAGCCATGGAGAGCCACCTGTGGAACGATAAAGAGGGCTGGTATGCGGATTACGATCTGAAAACCAGGAAGGTACGTAATCAGCTGACGGCCGCAGCCCTCTTCCCGCTGTATGTGAAGGCCGCATCACAGGATCGCGCCGATAAAGTGGCCGCAGCCGCGTCGTCACGCCTGCTGAAACCGGGCGGTATTTCTACCACCACCATCAACAGCGGGCAGCAGTGGGATGCGCCGAACGGCTGGGCGCCGTTGCAGTGGGTCGCGGTGGAAGGGTTGCAGAACTATGGTCAGCAGAAAGTGGCGATGGACGTAACCTGGCGTTTCCTGAAAAACGTTCAGCATACCTACGATCGCGAGAAGAAACTGGTTGAGAAGTACGATGTCTCTTCGACCGGTACCGGCGGTGGCGGCGGGGAGTATCCGTTGCAGGACGGTTTCGGCTGGAGTAACGGCGTGACGCTCAGGATGCTGGACATGGTTTGTCCGAAAGAGAAGCCGTGCGACAGCGTACCGGAGAATCAGCCTGCGGCGAACGATGATGTTGCACCTGCGAAACAGGCGGCGCAGTAGCGCCCCTCACCCTTACCCTCTCCCCGGTGGGGCGAGGGGACGGTTCCGTGACATAGATTGGCCCGGTAGCGAAGCGCCACCGGGCTTTTTTCAGAAGCTGTAGCTTGCCCCGACCTGGAACGTCCGGTCGCGGCCTATCCAGCAGTTGGTCGCGTCATAGCAGGTGAGCGTCTCTTTGTTGGTGACGTTCTGCGCGCTCGCTTTCAGCGTCAGCCCCTCCAGCGATGGCGCCAGTTCGCCCATGCGGTAGGATGCCGCCAGATCGTACTGCGTCGTACCGCCCAGCTTGCCTGCATCGTTGGCTGGCGAGATCTCCATCGGCCCGGTGTAGCGTGCCCCTGCCCCCAGCGTTAACCCTCTCAGCGGCGTGCTGTCAAAGGTGTAATCCCCCCACAGATTAAAGGCGTTCTCAGGGACCTGCGTCGGTCGTTTGCCCTGGTACTTGTCATCTTCGGTATTGATGGCGTGGGTGTAGGCATAGTTGGCAATCAGCGTCAGGTTATCCGTTGGACGACTCATCGCGGAAAGCTCCGCACCTTTCGATTCCACTTCCCCGGTCTGGCGATAGTTGAGGAAGCCCGGATCGCTGGTCACCACATTTTTCTGACGAATGTTAAACACCGAGGCGGTGAAGGTGGTTGCGTATTCCGCCAGCAGGTATTTCACCCCACCCTCCACCTGCTTGCTGGTGGTGGGCTTGACGTCTTTCGCGGTCAGCGTGCCCTGCGGCGATACCGGGGCGAACCCTTCCGAATAGCTGATAAACGGCGAGAGGCCATTGTCGAAGGCATAAAGCGCGCCCAGTCGCTTGGTGAGGCGATCCTGCGATACCCATGCTTTGTCACCGTTTTGCAGATAGTTGGTGGTGACAGAACGGTAGTCGTCATAGCGCAGGCTGGCCAGCACGTTCAGCCCGCCAAACGCAATCTGATCCTGGAGGTAATAGCCATTCTGCTGATAGCTGAGACGGTTTTTCTGCGCGGTTTCAAGCCCCAGCGCATCGTTATCGATCTGCGAGTGATCCGGATGACGCATATCGATACCCGGTGTGGACGAGGCGTAACGATAATGGAAGTGAGAGTTCAGCTTCTGGTAGTCAAAGCCCGCCAGCAGATGATGCTTCCAGTCACCCAGCGCGACGGTTCGGGTGACCTGGTTATCAATGTTGAAGCTCTGTAAATCTTCATCCGTGGTATAGGCAAAGCGGTTTAGCTGGTAGACCTCGCTGCCCGTCCCGGTGGAATAGGCGCTGCGCTGGTGGGTGTCCACGTCAAAGTAGCGCGCTTTCTGGTTAAAGCCCCAGCCACTGTCAAACTCGTGCTCAAAGCTGTAGCCCAGCATCCACTGGCGCTGCTTAAAGCCGCTCCACTCATCCCCGGCATAGTCACGACGATCGGCGTATTTAGACCGCAGATAGCTAAGCGGCATCGGATCAGACGGCGTCAGGCTCGGCGTATTTTGCGCCAGCGCGTCAATGGTCAGGCGCGTTTTGTCATCCGGCTGCCAGGTCACGGAGGGGGCCACCAGATAGTTTTCATAGCGCGTGGTGTGCGCCTGCTCGTCACTTTCCGTCGCCTTGCCCAGCAGACGATAGTTCCAGTCGCTGTTCGCGATTTGCCCCGTGGAGTCCAGGTATCCCTCTTTCAGATTGCGGTTTCCGGTGTTAAAGCCCAGTTCCGTTTTCGCCTCTTTCTGCGGCTTTTTACTCTGAATATTGACCAGCCCGCCCGGGGAGCCGCCGCCATACAGCACGGATGACGGCCCCTTCAGAATATCGACGCTCTCAATCAGCAGCGGATCGATTCGCGCTTTGGTGTTCCCGGTGACGTTATAGGGAAGTTGCAGGCCGTTGTAGAACTCCTGATCGACGTTGAACCCGCGGATTTTGTACTCGCTCATGTAAGAGGTGCTCCCGCGCACCTCCGTGGAAACGCCCGGCGCATAGCGCAGGATCTCGTTTACCGAACTGGCGTGCCGCTGCTCAATCTCTTTAGCGGCAATGGTGTTGATCACCTGCGGCGTTTTACTTTCCGCGACGGCTGATTTCGTGGCGCTGTTGGTCCAGGCAGGGAGCGCGCTGCCCTGCTCTGTGCCTGTCACCACGATGGTGGATTCTTCTGCGAAAGCCTGTGTTTGCAATGCCAGCGTGACGGCGCCTGCCAACGCGCATAACGCAAAACGTGAAGTGCTCATAGTGTCGTCTTGTTATTAGATGGTATTAGGAACGACAATTATTATCATTTCCATTAGCAAATCAATATCAGCGGAGAAAAACAGATCGTTTGTATTAAGTTTCATGCCAGCGTGCCGATAACCCAGAGACAGTCTGTCATCTATCGAGGAGCCATCTGGCGTGAGTAGCTACAGTGAGCAGTTCCTGAAACAAAATCCGCTGGCTGTATTAGGGGTGTTACGCGACCTGAAAAAAGGCGAGGTGCCGCTGCGCATCAACTGGTCAACCAGCCAGTTTATCAGCAAGATCCTGGACGTGACGGCAGAACACCTGATCGTCGATCTGGGTAGCCAGAGCGATGAAAACCGTGCCGCGCTACAGGCAGAAAACCTCTCGGTGATGGCTGAAACGCAGGGGGCGAAAGTCGAGTTTGTCCTGCCTCGCCTGACCACGATCGCGTACCAGGGTTTGCCTGCGTTTATCGCTCCCCTGCCCGCTAACCTCTGGTTCGTGCAACGCCGCGAGTTTTTTCGCATCAGCGCCCCGCTTCACCCGGCCTATTTCTGTAAGGCAAAAATGCCGGATAAAAAAGAGATCCGCTTTCGTCTCTTCGACCTGTCACTGGGCGGGATGGGCGCGTTAATGGATACGCCGAAGCCGGAAGGACTGGTGGAAGGCATGCGTTTTAGTCAGATTGAGCTGGATATGGGCGGATGGGGACGCTTCTGGTTTGACGCCCAGCTGATTGCCATCAGCGAACGCAAGGTGGTGGACAGCAAAAACGAAACCATTACCACGCCGCGACTGAGCTTTCGCTTTCTGAATGTCGGGCCAGGCGCCGAACGGGAATTACAGCGCATCATCTTCTCACTGGAGCGTGAAGCGCGGGAACGCGCGAATAAAGTGCGCTGAAAGGCGTCGGGCAGCGCGCTGCCGCCCGACAAAGGCGTTACATGGCGTCCATCGCTTTCTGTACTTTCCAGATATAACGTGGAGCCTGTGCTGACGGATGATTCTTCACAACGTGCTCGAAGAATTCATCTTTATCCATATCGTTAATCTCTTCTATCGCCTCTTTGCGATCGGATGAGAAGGTTCGGAGCAGCGCGCCGGCTCCGTTAACGTACGACACCACCAGCGCATATTGCATCACTTCCGGATCGTCGATCCCCTTCAGAATGCCATGCTCGAGAATGCTCAGGTAAGCGGTTCCCATAGAGATATTACGTTCCGGGTTTTTCAGCTCGCTGGTGGATGGCTGACCCTTCCAGCCCATGTAGCGATAGACCTCTCTTCCCGCCGTCGAGGCTTTTAACTGCATCAGCCCCACCGCATTCGATTTACTCACCAGCGTCGGGTTGCCGCCGGACTCCACGGCAATGATCGCCGTGATCAGACGCGGGCTCACGCCCCAGGCCTTCCCGGCTTGTTCGCTGATCGGCATCCACTGCATGGCCCGCTTTACCGGCACTTCAGGGTTCCAAGGGGGATTTTGATAATCATGTTTTGAACTACAGCCAGCGAGCAGCACAATCAAAAAAGCAAACCATCTCAATTTCACGTCATCTATCCTTATAGCCGGTCATCGCGGTACGTCGCCCCTTGAAGCAGGCGGCGTATAAGCGGCATGATATAGACAATTAGATTCTCATTCAGCAAGGAATTGCCATGCCTCAGTTTCATCTCATCGCACCGTCAGGCTACTGCATCAACCAGGAGGCGGCACAGCGGGGCGTTCAGCGCCTGCTGGAAATGGGCCATCAGGTAGAAAATCAGACAATTATCCCCCGCCGCATGCAGCGTTTTGCCGGTACGGAGGCGCAGAGACTGAGCGATATCAACAGCCTGACGACGCTGGAAGGTGAAAACACCATTGTGCTGGCCGTGCGCGGCGGCTATGGCGCAAGCCGGTTGCTGGAGAGCATCGACTGGGCCGGGCTGGCCGCGCGCCAGCAGCAGGATCCGCTGTTAATCTGCGGACACAGCGATTTCACGGCGATCCAGCTCGGCCTGCTGGCGTTGCATAACGTCATTACCTTTAGCGGCCCGATGCTGGCTGGCAACTTTGGTGCGCTGGAGCTGGATGCGTTTACGCAGGACCATTTCTGGCGCGCCCTGCAAAACCCGACGTTTACCGTCGAGTGGCAAGGCAATGGACCGTACTGGGAATGTGAAGGACAGCTGTGGGGCGGCAACCTCGCGATGCTGGTGTCGCTGATTGGCACGCCGTGGCTGCCGCAGATCGCGGACGGCATACTGGTGCTGGAAGATATCAACGAACACCCGTTCCGCGTCGAACGTATGCTGTTGCAGCTGTATCACGCCGGGATCCTGGATCGGCAGTCGGCCATTGTGCTGGGCAGTTTTAGCGGTTCAGCCCCTAACGATTACGATGCGGGCTATTCCCTGGAGACGATGATTGATTTCATTCGTTCCCGCCTGGATATCCCGGTGATCGCCGGTCTGGATTTCGGCCATGAGCAGCAAACCGTTACGCTGCCGCTGGGTGCCCGGGCGCACCTTGTACACGATAATTCAGGCAGTCGCTTAACAATCAGCGGTCATCCGGTCTTAAAGGCATAAAAAAGCCGTTATTCCCCCTCAATAAAACGCTGTTAACGTTGTTAATATGTTAGGGTTTTAATAACAGCGTTCACATTGAGGTGGGAGTAAGACAACATTGGGTGCCACAGCGATAATCAGTCTTTTCATTCTGGGTTCCATCCTGGTAACCTTCAGCATTTTATTAAGTTCATTTTCATCGCGTCTTGGCATACCTATTCTTGTCATTTTCCTGGCTATCGGCATGCTTGCCGGGATCGACGGTATCGGCGGTATCCCCTTCGATAATTACCCTTTCGCCTATATGGTGAGTAACCTCGCGCTGGCGGTGATTCTGCTGGACGGCGGCATGCGCACCCAGGCAAGTTCGTTTCGCGTTGCCTTAGGTCCGGCGCTATCTCTGGCGACCGTCGGCGTGCTGATCACTTCCGGCCTGACCGGTATGATGGCGGCCTGGCTGTTTAACCTCGATATAATGGAAGGCCTGCTGATTGGCGCGATTGTCGGCTCTACCGATGCGGCGGCGGTTTTCTCCCTGCTCGGCGGCAAGGGGCTGAACGAACGCGTTGGCTCCACGCTGGAGATTGAATCCGGCAGCAACGATCCGATGGCGGTGTTCCTGACCATCACCCTGATTGAGATGATCCAGCAGCACGAAACCGGCCTGAGCTGGATGTTCGCCTGGCACATCCTTCAGCAGTTTGGCCTCGGGATTATCATTGGTCTCGGCGGCGGTTACCTGTTACAGCAGACGATCAACCGTATTACGCTGCCTTCCGGCCTTTACCCGCTGCTGGCCCTGAGCGGCGGGATCCTGATCTTTGCCGTCACCACCGCGCTGGACGGCAGCGGTATTCTGGCGGTTTACCTTTGCGGTTTCCTGTTGGGCAACCGACCGATTCGCAACCGTCACGCCATTTTGCAGAACTTCGACGGTCTGGCCTGGCTGGCGCAGATCGCCATGTTCCTGGTGCTGGGCCTGCTGGTGACGCCGTCGGACCTGCTGCCTATCGCCGTACCGGCGCTGCTTTTGTCGGCCTGGATGATCTTCTTCGCCCGTCCGCTGTCGGTGTTTGCCGGGCTGCTGCCGTTCCGCGGGTTTAACCTGCGTGAGCGGATATTTATCAGTTGGGTGGGGCTGCGCGGCGCGGTGCCAATTATTCTGGCCGTGTTCCCGATGATGGCCGGGCTGGACAACGCCCGTCTGTTCTTCAACGTCGCCTTCTTCGTGGTGCTGGTGTCGCTGCTGTTCCAGGGGACGTCGCTGGGCTGGGCGGCGAAAAAAGCCAAAGTGGTGGTACCGCCCATTGGCTGGCCGGTCTCCCGCGTGGGGCTGGATATTCACCCTGAGAATCCCTGGGAACAGTTTGTCTACCAGCTAAGCGCCGATAAGTGGTGCGTGGGCGCGTCCCTGCGCGATCTGCATATGCCCGCTGAAACGCGCATTGCCGCCCTGTTCCGGGATAACGCCCTGCTGCACCCAACCGGCAGCACGCGGCTGCGTGAGAACGATATTCTCTGCGTAATTGGCCGCGAGCGCGACCTGCCTGCCCTCGGCAAGCTGTTCAGCCAGTCGCCCCCGGTGGCGCTGGATCAGCGTTTCTTCGGCGATTTTATCCTCGAAGCCAGCGCCCGCTTTGCGGATGTGGCGCTGATTTATGGCCTGGAAGGTGGACTGGAGAATCGCGATAACCAGCAAACCCTGGGTGAAATTATTCAGCAATTATTAGGGGCTGCGCCGGTCGTCGGTGACCAGGTGGAGTTTGCCGGGATGATCTGGACGGTAGCGGAGAAAGAAGATAACGCGGTGCGTAAAGTCGGCGTCAGGCCGATGGAGGAGGAGGCGGAGTAGCTGCTTTTTTGCCGGGTGGCGGCTTCGCCTTACCCGGCCTACAAAACCCCGAACGTAGGCCGGGTAAGCGTTAGCGCCACCCGGCACACACACAAGTTACACCGTCACAACAGGCACTCTTGGCGCCAGCGCGCACATCAGTTCATACCCGACGGTGCCCGCCGCAGCGGCCACATCATCAATTTTAACCTCGTTGCCCCACAGCTCAACCGGTGACCCGATACCCGCCTGGGGACACGGCGTTAAATCAATGGCCAGCATGTCCATGGAGACGGTGCCTACCGTGCCGGTGCGCACGCCATCGACCCACACCGGCGTGCCGCTCGGGGCGATGCGCGGATAACCATCTGCATAGCCCCCTGCCACGATACCGATGCGCTGCTCGCCCGCTGCCCGATAGCGGCTGCCATAGCCCACCGTATCGCCCGCTTTTAACGTCTGCACGCCGATAATCTCGCTTCGTAACGTCATCACCGGCTTCAGGCCGCTGTTGGCGATATCCTGCCACTGACCTGAGGGTGACGCGCCGTACAGAACGATCCCCGGACGTACCCAGTTGTAGTGCGCTTCAGGATGCCAGAGCGTTGCCGCTGAGTTCGACAGCGAGCGCGGACAGTCCAGACCTTCTGCCGCCTGCTCAATGCGGACCATGGCATCGGCAATGCCGTCCGGCTTTTCCGCATCGGCGAAGTGCGCCATCAGCGTCATCTCACCGACATTTTTCAGCGCACGAAGCTGCTGCCAGACCGTGTGCACCCGTTCAGGCTGGAAGCCCAGACGGTTCATCCCGCTGTTCACTTTGAGATAGATATCCAGCGGGGCATGCAGCTTCGCGTCCTGGATGGCCTTGATCTGCCAGTTACTGTGAACGCTGGTCGTCAGGCGGTACTTATCCAGCAGAGGCAGATCCTGCGCATGAAAGAATCCTTCCAGCAGCAGGATCGGTCCTTTCCAGCCGTGCTCGCGCAGCAGGATGGCCTCTTCCAGATTCAGC
The DNA here is from genome assembly GCF_031432835.1 of Enterobacter cloacae complex sp. EB5. NCBI lineage: Bacteria > Pseudomonadati > Pseudomonadota > Gammaproteobacteria > Enterobacterales > Enterobacteriaceae > Enterobacter > Enterobacter cloacae complex sp. EB5. The sequence continues at coordinate 4,090,973 of NZ_CP133860.1, read as the reverse complement.
AAGGCAAAACCATCGGTGGCGCCGAGCGCACTCCAGATACGGTCGATACCATGGCCGTAGGCGTTGGCTTTCACCACCGACCAGACACGAGAACCCGGCGCAGCACGGCGAACAATTTGCAGGTTATCCTTCAGCGCCTGCAAATCCAGCTGGGCCAGAATAGGACGGGACATTGCGACTCCTTAATTATGCGCGCCGTGCAGGTGTTGTGGACGCGATGGGGTAAACCCTGATTGATAGCGTGCGGCGCTCAAATCGTCAAACGGAATTGCCGGCGTCCGCCCGGAGATCAGGTCGCTCAGCAGCTGGCCCGAACCGCAGGCCATGGTCCAGCCAAGCGTGCCGTGGCCGGTGTTGGTCCACAGATTTTTGTATGGCGTACGGCCCACAATCGGCGTGCCGTCCGGGGTCATTGGGCGCAGGCCGGTCCAGAACGTTGCCTGCTCAATGAAGCCGCCGCGCGGGAAGAGATCGCCCACGACCATCTCCAGCGTTTCACGACGCGGTTTGAGCAGCTCGGTATTGAAGCCCACGATTTCCGCCATGCCGCCGACGCGGATCCGGTTATCGAAGCGGGTGATGGCGATTTTGTAGGTTTCATCAAGAATGGTCGAGACCGGCGCGCCGCTGTCCTCTTTCACAGGAATGGTCAGGGAGTAGCCTTTCAGCGGATAGACCGGGATATCCAGGATCCCTTTCAGCATCGCGGTTGAGTAGGAGCCAAACGCCATCACGTAGGCATCGGCTTTGATTACCTCTTCCCCACACTTCACGCCGTAAATCTTCTCCCCTTCCGACAGCAGTTTGTCGACAGAAGTATTGAAGCGGAATTTCACCCCGGCCTGTTCACACATGCGCGCCAGACGCTGGGTGAAAAGCTGGCAGTCGCCGGTTTCATCGTTCGGTAAACGCAGACCGCCCGTCAGCTTATGCGCGACCTCGGCAAGCGCTGGCTCCACCTGCGCCAGCTGGCTGGCTTCCAGCAGCTGATACGGTACGCCCGCATCTTCAAGCACGGCGATATCGCGGGTCGCGTTTTCGTACTGTTGCGCGGTACGGAACAGCTGAAGCGTACCGCCCTGACGCCCTTCATATTCAATGCCCGTCGAGGCACGCAGCGCTTTCAGGCAGTCGCGGCTGTATTCCGCCAGCCGCACCATGCGCCCTTTGTTTTCCATATAGTGGCGGGTGTCGCAGTTGCGCAGCATCTGCCACATCCACTTAAGCTGGAACTGCGTGCCGTCGAGGCTTATCGCCAGCGGCGCATGTCGCTGAAACATCCATTTAATCGCCTTCAGGGGAACGCCCGGGGCCGCCCACGGCGCAGCGTAGCCCGGGGAGATTTGCCCCGCATTCGCCGCACTGGTTTCCAGCGCCGGACCGGATTCGCGATCGATAACGGTAACCTCATGTCCCGCCTGACTTAAATACCAGGCGCTGGTTACGCCAACGACACCACTTCCCAGTATGACAACACGCATAGCCACTCCATTATGAGCAAAAGAACAATCATCTAATTACAGATTGATAACCTAGTTGAAAATATTATTCAACATATGACTTTTTTATGGTGACTCAACTCACATATCCCGCTGTATAAGGGGATGGCGCTTATTTGGGATCTCCTGCTGCGCGTTATTTTTAACCAGTAGAAAATTCTGTGAGCACCGCTTTTTTTGCCGTATCGAAAACGCGAAATCGCAAAGAAAAAATTTCTGCGCCCCGCGTATTTGAATGGGGTGATCTATGCTTGAAAGGAGGCTCTCCAGTCAGAGAGAGCGACCAACAACGAGGGCGCGCTAATGGCTACACTAGATTCCATGTCCAGGGACAGCACCCGTCTGAGCGATGGACCCGACTGGACCTTCGAGTTGCTGGATGTCTACCTGGCGGAGATCGACCGGGTGGCCAAACTCTATCGTCTGGATACCTACCCCCATCAGATTGAAGTCATCACCTCGGAACAGATGATGGACGCTTACTCCAGCGTCGGGATGCCGATTAACTATCCGCACTGGTCGTTTGGTAAAAAATTCATTGAGACAGAGCGGCTGTATAAGCACGGGCAGCAGGGACTGGCGTATGAAATCGTCATTAACTCTAACCCGTGTATTGCCTATCTGATGGAGGAGAACACCATTACCATGCAGGCGCTGGTGATGGCGCACGCCTGCTATGGACATAACTCGTTCTTCAAAAATAACTACCTGTTCCGCAGCTGGACGGACGCCAGCTCCATCGTCGATTACCTGATCTTCGCCCGCAAATACATTACCGACTGCGAAGAGCGCTACGGCGTGGACGAGGTGGAGAAGCTGCTGGACTCCTGCCACGCGCTGATGAACTACGGCGTTGACCGCTATAAGCGTCCGCAGAAGATCTCATTGCAGGAAGAAAAAGCCCGGCAGAAGAGCCGCGAGGAGTATCTGCAAAGCCAGGTGAATATGCTGTGGCGCACCCTGCCAAAACGTGAAGAGGAGAAAACCGTCGCCGAGGCGCGTCGCTACCCTTCCGAGCCGCAGGAAAACCTGCTCTACTTTATGGAGAAAAACGCCCCGCTGCTGGAGCCGTGGCAGCGTGAGATCCTGCGCATCGTACGCAAGGTGAGCCAGTATTTCTATCCGCAGAAGCAGACCCAGGTGATGAACGAAGGCTGGGCGACCTTCTGGCACTACACCATTCTTAACCACCTGTACGACGAAGGAAAAGTCACCGAGCGGTTTATGATGGAGTTTCTGCACAGCCACACCAACGTGGTGTTCCAGCCGGCATATAACAGCCCGTGGTACAGCGGCATTAACCCGTACGCGCTCGGCTTTGCCATGTTTCAGGATATCAAGCGTATTTGCCAGTCGCCCACCGACGAGGACAAATACTGGTTCCCGGATATTGCCGGTTCCGACTGGCTGGAAACGCTGCACTTCGCGATGCGTGATTTTAAGGATGAGAGCTTTATCAGCCAGTTCATGTCGCCGAAGATCATGCGTGATTTCCGCTTCTTTACCGTACTGGATGATGACCGCAACAACTACCTGGAGATTTCCGCGATCCATAACGAAGAGGGCTATCGCGAGATCCGCTCGCGCCTGTCGTCCCAGTACAACCTGAGTAATCTTGAACCGAACATTCAGGTCTGGAACGTGGATCTGCGCGGCGATCGCTCCCTGACGTTGCGCTATATTCCGCACAACCGCGCGCCGCTGGATAAGGGGCGTAAGGAAGTGCTGAAGCATGTGCATCGTCTGTGGGGATTTGACGTGTTGCTGGAGCAGCAGAACGAAGATGGCAGCGTGGAGCTGCTGGAGCGGTGTCCGGCGCGGATGAATACGCTGTAGTTTGTTGCCGGGTGGCGGCTACGCCTTACCCGGCCTACGGGTTTTGTAGGCCCGGTAAGCGAAGCGCCACCGGGCGAAAAAAAACCTCTCAATCGAGAGGTTTTTTATTTCAGCGACTCTGAATCGCTAAATCACCCGGCAGCGTTTTCTGCATCCGGTGCCAGATTTCACCGGAGTCGTGGCCGTAACGACGCACCGTTTCATAGACCTGATCGTGCAGCCCTTCGGTGCAGAGTTTGCTCAGTTTATGGTAGAAGCCAAGCGCCAGGCTGCGGGCTTCAGGGTTAGCAAAGTAGTGACGACCAATGCGCGTATATAACCCTTTCATTCCATTCAGGATGAGACCGTAAACCGGATTGCCGGAAGCAAATGCTAGGCCGCGGAACACATTGTAATCCAGGGTCGCAAAGGCATCCGCGTGGTCTTCCACCTCATTAGCGGTGGCAAGCACCTTCAGCGCATCTTCAGGGTGCTGGCGAAACGCGGTGCGGATGAAAATGGTGGCGATGTTGGTGCGCACGGAAAGCAGATTATCAATCAGCTGCGGTACGCTTTCGTGGTCGAGGCGCGCCAGCGTTTCCAGAATATTCAGCCCGGACGTTTCCCAGAAGTTATTCACTTTAGTGGGTTTGCCATGCTGTATCGTCAACCAGCCATCGCGCGCCAGACGCTGGAGCACTTCTCGCAGCGTGGTACGGGTGACGCCAATCAGTTCAGAGAGTTCGCGTTCAGCAGGTAGAATTGATCCCGCAGGGAAACGATTATTCCAGATGCTTTCAATGATGTACTCTTCCGCGAAACCCGCCGGGCTCTGCGCCTTAATGACCATAGTGAGATTTCCATTACACAGCTTTAGCAAATTGCACTCATCATACCAGAGGCGTGCAGAGGCAGATAGCGCAGCAGAGACAGAAAAGAGGGATCGCCGTTTCATTTTTATGAAATTTACAAATGGCTTAATCCCCCGCTCTGCCGCCATTTTTGCGTATACTGATGTCTTGTCTTATTTGACGGGGAAAGGACGTCTGTCGTGGAAATTTCATTTGGGCGCGCGCTGTGGCGCAACTTTTTAGGTCAGTCACCTGACTGGTACAAACTCACTTTACTGGTATTCCTGGTCGTTAATCCCGTTATCTTTTTGCTGGATCCCTTCGTTGCCGGGTGGATGTTGGTCGCCGAGTTTATCTTTACCCTGGCGATGGCGCTGAAGTGCTATCCGCTGTTGCCCGGCGGGCTGCTGGCGCTGGAAGCCGTGGTCATTGGCATGACCAGCGCGGAGCATGTTAAAAACGAGATTGCCTCGAATCTTGAAGTCCTGCTGCTGCTGATCTTCATGGTGGCGGGGATCTACTTTATGAAGCAGCTTCTGCTGTTTATCTTCACCCGTTTGCTGCTGAGCATTCCGTCGAAAACGCTGCTCTCGCTGGCGTTTTGCCTCGCCGCGGCCTTCCTCTCTGCCTTCCTGGATGCGCTGACGGTAGTTGCGGTGGTGATCAGCGTCGCCGTCGGCTTTTACGGGATTTACCACCGGGTGGCCTCGTCACGTCCTGGCGATAACTTGCAGGACGACAGCCACGTTGAGGCGCACAACCGCGATGTGCTCGAGCAGTTCCGCGCGTTTCTGCGCAGCCTGATGATGCATGCGGGCGTGGGGACGGCGCTGGGCGGCGTGATGACCATGGTCGGGGAGCCGCAAAACCTGATTATCGCCAAAGCGGCTGAGTGGCATTTTGGCGAATTTTTCCTGCGCATGGCGCCGGTCAGCGTGCCCGTGCTGGTCTGCGGGTTAGCCACCTGTGTGCTGGTCGAAAAATTCAACCTCTTTGGCTATGGCGCGAAGCTGCCCGATCAGGTCCGCCAGGAGCTGCATAAGTTTGACGAGCAGAGCCGCAAACAGCGCACGCGCCAGGAGACGCTGCGCCTGATTGCACAGGGTTTCATCGGCGTGTGGCTTATCGCTGCGCTGGCCTTCCACCTTGCCGAGGTGGGGCTGATTGGCCTGTCGGTAATTATCCTTGCAACCAGCCTGAGCGGCGTTACGGACGAACATGCTATCGGAAAAGCCTTTACCGAAGCGCTGCCGTTTACCGCCCTGCTGGCGGTGTTTTTCGCCGTCGTGGCGGTGATTATTGACCAACATCTGTTCGCGCCGATCATCGCGTTTGTGCTTCAGGCCACGCCAGATTCGCAGCTAACGCTGTTCTATTTGTTTAACGGTCTGTTGTCCTCTATATCCGATAACGTCTTTGTCGGGACGGTATACATCAATGAGGCCAAAGCCGCGATGGAGCAAGGCATTGTCAGCAGTGAACAGTTCGAGCTGCTGGCGGTGGCGATCAACACCGGAACCAACCTCCCCTCCGTGGCAACCCCGAACGGTCAGGCGGCATTCCTCTTCCTGCTGACCTCAGCGCTGGCGCCACTCATACGACTTTCTTATGGAAGAATGGTCTGGATGGCGCTGCCGTATACGCTGGTGCTTACCCTGGTTGGTTTGTTGTGCATCAAAATTACTCTCGTTCCCTGTACGCAATGGTTGTTGCAAGCAGGTATACTTGCGGCGCATTAAAATTCGTTTACACTGCGCTGTCTAAGCATGTTCCAGGGAAATGATTATGTTGCGATTTTTGAACCAGTGCTCACGCGGTCGCGGAGCGTGGTTGTTGATGGCCCTGACCGCCTTTGCGCTGGAAATGGTTGCGCTGTGGTTTCAGCATGTGATGGGGCTGAAACCTTGCGTACTGTGTATTTATGAGCGTTGTGCGCTGTTCGGCATTATGGGCGCGGGTCTGGTAGGTGCGATTGCACCCAAAACACCGTTACGCTATGCGGCCATTGCCATCTGGCTGTACAGCGCCGGGAAAGGCATTGCGCTTGCCTGGGAGCACACCCAGATGCAGCTTCACCCGTCGCCGTTTATGACCTGCGATTTTGCCGCCCGCTTCCCGAGCTGGCTGCCGCTGGATAAATGGCTGCCGCAGGTATTTGTGGCTTCCGGTGACTGCTCTGTACGCCAGTGGGAATTTCTGACGCTGGAGATGCCTCAGTGGCTGGTGGGCATTTTTGTCGCCTACTTTGTGGTGGCGCTGCTGGTGCTGATTGCCCAGCCGTTCAAACCAAAGAAACGCGATCTTTTTGGAAGGTAAAAGCAAAACGGCAACGTCAGTTTTGCAGGTCGGGTAAGCGCAGCGCCACCCGACACAATTGTGAATAATAAAAAACCCGCCTCGGCGGGTTTTTTATTGTCACCGATTAGGGTGATTCATAATGTGGTCTTCCCAGTCGCGCACCTCGGACTCTTTCACCGCAATGTGGCGCACGGAAATACGTTCGCCGTGCATTGCCGCTTTCGACCCCGTCAACAGCGGATGCCATGTCGGCAGATCTTTTCCTTCCGCCAGCAGGCGATACGCGCAGGTATGCGGCAGCCACTCAAAGGTCGGCAGATTTTCACGGGTTAACTTGATGCAGTCCGGCTCATATTCGAACCGGCGCTCATAGTTGCGGCACTGGCAGGTTTTGATGTTTAACTGCTTGCAGGCAACGTTGGTGAAATAGATCTCGTCCGAATCTTCATCCATCAGCTTATGCAGGCAGCACTGCCCGCAGCCGTCACACAACGATTCCCACTCCGCGTCGGTCATGTCGTCGAGAGTTTTGCTTTGCCAGAAAGGAATGTCGTTCATCGGGGATGTCCACACGTCAAAATAGAGCGCACCTTATAACGAGTCTGGCACGTTGATGCAAGTTTTGCCGCCCTTTTCAGGCGGCAAGGTGCTTTTACAGTACGCGGGTTTTCAGCGACAGGCCGTTAAAACTGACGTCCAGCTCGTCGCCACTGTGCAGCGGCCCCACACCTTCCGGGGTGCCGGTGAGGATGACGTCGCCGGGTTTCAGGGTGAAGAAACGGCTCATGTAAGCAATCAGCGGAACGATCTTATGGATCATGTCAGCGGTCGTTCCCTGCTGGCGGATCTCGCCGTTGACCTTCAGGCTGAGGGGCGTGTTCTGCGGATCGTCGGTAAATTCACTCACCGGAACGAAACCGGAAATCGGGCATGAATTATCAAAACCCTTGGCTTTTTCCCACGGCTGCCCCGCTTTCTTCATTTTGCCCTGGACGTCGCGCAGCGTGAGGTCGAGCGCGACACCGTAACCCGCAATCGCTTTCTCTACATGCTCTTCGGTTGCCTGGCGCAGCGTCGCGCCGATCAGCACCGCCAGCTCCACTTCATGGTGCACCGAGCCTAGTCCCTGCGGCAGAACCAGCGGCTGGCGAATATCGCACAGTGCGGTTTCTGGCTTAATAAACAGAACCGGCTCTTCCGGCACGGCGCTGCCCATCTCCTGAATATGTTTTGCATAGTTGCTGCCCACGCAGACCACTTTGCTGACGGGATAATCCAGTAATGCACCTTGCCAGTTATGATGTTGATACATGGTCGACCCCTAATCGGTTGATGAGTTGTTCCCGGAAGGACCCGGGCTTATTTCTTTCCGCTCACCTCAAGATGCTGTTTTAATAAATTCTCCGGTGGCGGCGGAAGCTGTAAATAATAGCCCTGCTCGGTTAACGCCTTTTTGACTTTCTCCAGATCGGCGTTCACCAGCTTCTTACGGCCGTCCAGCGGCAGCAGCATCGCCAGCTGCGGTCGGCCAAAGCTTTTCATTAATTCTTCAGGCACGCGGGAAAAATCGTCTTTCTTTTCGACATAAAGGTAGGTCTGGTCGCGGCTGGTACTTCTGTAGATCACACAAAACATGTTTTTACTCTGAATTAACGGGTGGTTGCTTGCCTCAATATACTCCTGACTATAACATGCCTGATACTCTTCGGAATATCGCGGCGATGTGTTGCGGTTAATAGCAAATTGAGTAAGGCCAGGATGTCAAATACGCCCATCGAGCTTAAAGGCAGTAGCTTCACCTTATCAGTGGTTCATTTGCATGATGCAAAACCCGAGGTTATTCGTCAGGCGTTAGAAGACAAAATCGCGCAGGCTCCCGCTTTCCTTAAGCATGCTCCTGTTGTCGTCAATGTAAGCGACCTTGAGGGGCCGGTTAACTGGAAGCGGCTCCAGCAGGCCGTCGCCTCCACGGGGTTGCGCATCGTGGGCATTAGCGGCTGCAAAGACGCAGAGTTAAAAGCCGAAATTGAACGCGCGGGTTTGCCCTTGTTAAACGAGGGCAAAGAAAAAGCTCCGCGTGCAACGCCTGCAACCGTTCCCACTCCCCCGCCTCCGGCGCAAAATGTAGCCCCAGTCACAAAAACGCGATTGATTGATCTGCCGGTTCGTTCCGGTCAGCGCATTTATGCGCCAAACTGTGATCTGATTGTTACAAGCCACGTCAGTGCGGGCGCTGAACTGATTGCAGACGGCAATATTCACGTTTACGGTATGATGCGTGGGCGTGCGCTAGCGGGCGCCAGCGGCGATCGAGAAGCACAAATTTTTTGTACTCACCTGACGGCAGAACTGGTGTCTATCGCAGGTGAATATTGGCTGAGCGATAAAATCCCAGCCGAATTTTATGGCAAAGCGGCCCGTCTGCAACTGGCAGATAACGCTTTGACCGTTCAACCGTTAAATTGATCCCTTTTAACAAGGAATTTCTATGGCACGCATTATTGTTGTGACTTCGGGTAAAGGAGGCGTTGGCAAGACCACCTCCAGCGCGGCCATCGCTACTGGTTTGGCCCAGAAGGGAAAGAAAACCGTCGTAATCGACTTCGATATCGGTCTGCGTAACCTGGACCTGATCATGGGTTGCGAGCGTCGCGTGGTGTATGACTTCGTGAACGTCATTCAGGGCGATGCCACCCTTAACCAGGCGCTGATTAAAGATAAGCGTACCGAGAACCTCTACATTCTTCCGGCGTCCCAGACCCGTGATAAAGACGCCCTGACCCGCGAAGGCGTGGAAAAGGTGCTCGACGATCTGAAAAAGATGGAGTTCGACTTCGTGGTCTGCGACTCCCCGGCCGGTATCGAAACCGGCGCGCTGATGGCGCTCTACTTCGCGGATGAAGCCATCATCACCACCAACCCGGAAGTCTCGTCAGTACGTGACTCCGACCGTATTCTCGGCATTCTGGCCTCGAAATCCCGTCGCGCGGAAAATGGCCAGGAGCCAATTAAAGAGCACCTGCTGCTGACCCGCTACAACCCGGGCCGGGTGAACAAAGGTGACATGCTGAGCATGGAAGACGTGCTGGAGATCCTGCGCATCAAACTGGTTGGCGTGATCCCGGAAGATCAGTCCGTGTTGCGCGCCTCTAACCAGGGCGAGCCCGTGATCCTGGATACACAGGCAGACGCGGGTAAAGCGTATGCGGATACCGTTGACCGTCTGCTGGGAGAAGAACGTCCTTTCCGCTTCATTGAAGAAGAGAAGAAAGGTTTCCTCAAACGCCTGTTCGGAGGATAAGTTATGGCATTACTGGACTTTTTTCTCTCGCGGAAAAAAAGCACCGCCAACATCGCAAAAGAACGTCTGCAAATCATTGTGGCGGAACGTCGTCGTAGCGACGCCGAACCGCACTACCTGCCGCAGCTGCGCAAAGACATTCTGGAAGTGATCTGCAAATACGTGCAGATTGACCCGGAGATGGTCACCGTTCAGCTGGAGCAAAAAGACGGGGATATTTCGATTCTGGAGCTTAACGTGACGCTTCCGGAAGCGGAAGAGTCGCGTTAATCCGTTTGTGGTTTTGTAGGCCGGGTAAGCATCGCGCCGCCCGGCAATTCCCCCGGTGGCGCTGCGCTTACCGGGGCTACAATTCTTTAGCGCGGATACCCTTCCAGCAGGGTATTCAGGCGTTCGGCCATCAGTTCCCCCCGCCATCCGGCGACCAGCTCCGGTAAACTATTTTGCGGTTTCAACTTCCAGTGCCAGTTCAGCAGCTGGTTAATCTGACGACGTGAAGCCAGCAGTTCGGCACTCAGTTTGCTTTCCCCCGCCACCGTCTGCACCAGCGCTTTGATATCTTTGAACGCCTTGCGGTAGCCCGGCATATCCATCAGGTTAAGCAGTGGTTCTGGCAGTGCGTCCTCCGGCAGCTGCTGCGCTTTCTCTACCAGCGCGAGCAGCGTTTTACCGTGGAAACGGATCTCACTCCCGGAAAGGCCAATGCTGTCCAGTTCGCCAAGGCTACCCGGCATATAGCGCGCCACCGCCCACAGGTGTTCTTCACGCACCACGAAGTTAACCGCCAGATCGCGCTCACGCGCTTTACGCAGACGCCAGTCAGCCAGCAGTTGCAGACAGGCCAGCTGGCGGGTGCGCAGCTGCCAGGCGTTGGTGATGTCACGCCAGGCCTCTTTCGGATCAACCACTTCCTGGCGACGCTGCTGCGTCATGCGGCACTCGTCCAGTGCGGCAGACAGCCAACCGGACGCCTCAGCCTCTTTCATGAGCTGGCCGGCAATTGGAAGAAGGTAAAAGACGTCTGCCGCGGCGTATTCAAGCTGACGCGCCGTTAGCGGACGCGCGAGCCAGTCGGTACGTGATTCGCTCTTATCCAGCGTCAAACCGGTGTACTCTTCCACCATCGCCGCAAAACCCCAGGAGAGCGGACGACCGCTGAACGCCGCGAGGATCTGGGTATCAATCAGCGGCTGCGGCATGATGCCAAAGGTGTTGAGAAAGACTTCCAGATCTTCACTGCCCGCGTGCAGATATTTGGTCACGGCGGTATCCAGCAACAGCTCGCGCATTGGCGCCCAGTCGGTAATGCCGAGGGGGTCAATCAACGACACGTGTTTGCCGTCATACATCTGAATCAGACCCAGCTGCGGATAGTACGTTCGGGTGCGGACAAATTCCGTATCCAGGGCGATAGCGGGAAATTCACGCGTCACCTCGCACAGCGAAGCCAGCTCGTCGTTGGTAGTGATCATCTGGTAATTCAAATCGGACTCTCTTTTGTTTGCGCCCATAAAAAACGCCGGCTTAACCGGCGTCTGGGCGATTAACGTGAAGCTCAGGCCTTATTGTCCACTTTGGCACGGGCTTCGTCACGTAATTCTCGTCGTAATATCTTCCCGACGTTGGATTTCGGCAGCTCATCCCGAAATTCCACCAGCTTCGGCACTTTATAGCCCGTCAGCTGACGGCGACAAAACGTTATCAGCGCATCCTCGGTAAGAGAAGGATCTTTCTTGACCACAAATATCTTCACCGCTTCACCGCTGCTGCCGGAAGGAACGCCCACCGCCGCCACTTCCAGCACGCCGCTGTGCTGCATCACCACGTCTTCGATTTCGTTCGGATAGACGTTGAAACCTGACACCAGGATCATGTCTTTCTTGCGATCGACAATGCGCAGGAAGCCTTCGTCATCCATCACCGCGATGTCGCCCGTATGCAGCCAGCCGTCTTTGATGATCTCATCCGTGGCATCCGGACGTTGCCAGTAGCCCAGCATCACCTGCGGCCCTCTGACGCACAGCTCTCCTGGCTCGCCGTGAGGCACTTCGTTATCCTCATCATCCACCAGTTTTGCTTCCGTCGACGGGACCGGCAGACCAATGCTGCCGCTGTGGTAGTCGATATCATGTGGGTTAACGCTGACCAGCGGGGCGCACTCCGTCAGACCATAGCCTTCCAGCAGATACTGCCCGGTGAGTTTCACCCAGCGCTCGGCCACCGCCTGCTGAACCGGCATCCCGCCGCCCGCAGAGAGGTGCAGCGTGGAGAAATCGAGCTGCTGGAACTCTTTATTGTTAAGCAGCGCGTTAAACAGGGTGTTCACGCCGGTCATGGCGGTGAACGGGTATTTCGCCAGCTCTTTGACCAGCCCCGGAATGTCGCGCGGGTTGGTGATCAGTACGTTTTGACCGCCAAGCTCAATAAACAGCAGGCAGTTCATGGTCAGCGCAAAAATGTGATACAGCGGAAGCGCGGTGATCACCAGCTCCTTGCCCGGATGCAGCAGCGGCCCGTAGGTGGCATTAACCTGCTCAAGGTTCGCCAGCATATTTCGGTGGGTCAGCATCGCCCCTTTCGCCACGCCGGTGGTGCCGCCCGTGTATTGCAGGAAGGCCAGATCCTCAGACACGATCTCCGGCTTCACATACTGCATCCGGTAGCCCGCATGCAGGGCGCGGCGGAAGGAGATGGCATCCGGCAGGTGGTATTTCGGCACCAGCCGCTTAACGTATTTAACGACAAAGTTGACCAGCGTACCTTTCGCGGTAGAGAGCTGGTCGCCCATGCGCGTCAGGATGACGTGCTTAACCTGGGTTTTTTCAACCACTTTTTCCAGCGTGTGGGCAAAGTTGGAGACAATCACAATCGCTGCCGCACCGCTGTCATTCAACTGATGTTCCAGCTCGCGCGGGGTATAGAGCGGGTTAACGTTAACCACGATCATCCCTGCCCTGAGGATCCCGAACAGCGCCACCGGGTATTGCAGCAGGTTTGGCATCATCAGCGCGACGCGATCCCCTTTCTGCAAGCCCAACCCTTCCTGTAAATAGGCCGCAAACGCCCGGCTGCGCTCTTCCAGCTTACGGAAGGTCATCACTTCGCCCATGTTCACAAATGCGGGCTGGTCAGCGTAGCGCCGTACCGAGTGTTCAAATAATTCAATCAGGGATTGATAACGGTCAGGATTGATCTCCGCAGGGACATCCGCGGGATAACGGTTAAGCCAAACCTTTTTCAATGCATCACCTCTGAAATGAGTGTTCGTCGTCATCACAGCCCCGATAATAAACAGTTTGTTAACATTATATTAACTCAGCGTACCAGTTTATTAATTGTTCAGATTGCAGGTTGCGAAGCGCGTCACTCTTTTTTTTCGTTTTATCCGTAAAAAAACAGAGACAGCGGCTGAGCCGCTGTCTCTTTCCTAACAATAACAGTAAGTTACTCAGTTACGATTGTTTGAACCTGTGCAGGACCTGGATTGTACCAACCCCAGCCACCGTAGCCGTAACGATACGGATGCGGACCCCACATCCACGGATCGATTGGCTGTGGCGGCATCACCACCTGCTGGGCGATACGCCAGCGTTTGTAGCCGTTCACCTGCATGGTCATAAATTTGTATGGCGTATTGCCGATTTTCCCCGCCACCGAACCGGTAATCGGCCCGACGACGGTCACCAGCTGCCCGCGGAAATCTACCGGATCGAGGAAGCCGCTGACGTCAGCGTAGATCCGCCCGCGCGAGGCTTCACCCAGAACAGGCCGCGCGCCGTCGTCCAGTGGAACGGTGGCAATCTCCAGTCGGGTTTTACCCTGCTGGTTTATCACTTCAACCACCTTGCCGCCAAACCGCGCTTCCTGCCCGACATACAGCTCCGGGGCATTCATCACGCGTACCAGATCCTGCTGTGGCGTCGGGCTGGTGCCCTTGATCGCATCAGGAACGGTGACGCACCCGCTCAGTGCTATGGCAACCGCGCCTGCCATAAAAAAGCGTACAACTTTAGTCTGAACCGCCATGATGCGACTCCTTTTTCTCAGTTCCTGTTACTGAGATTCACTCGCGGCCAGGAAGTTTCTTCCACGCGACGGTGTTTCGTAAATAAACCGGTTCAGCATGTTCAACCGCCACGGTTTTTCCTGCGGCAAGCAGTTGACAGGCAATCGGCAGCATATCTTCGGCGGCAGGCAGGAGCATGTTACCGTCCACCAGCGTAAGGCCGGTGTCCTTCGCCATCTCCGGCCATGCCGGCCAGCCGGTTCCGACCGTCGCCCACTCACCGGAGAGCTGTTTCAGGCGCCCGGTGACGGCGTCAGGTTTAAGCACCGCTTCCGTCTCTTCGCCGTGCCAGACGCCGTTTTCGTCACGGGTGTACTCCGCCCAGTAGACTTCCCCCATGCGGGCATCAATCGCAGCCAGCACGCGGGTGGCGCCGGTCATGCGCCAGGCGCCCTGGGCCATGGTCGCAAGCGTTGAGACGCCGATCATCGGCAGGTCAGCGCCCAGCGCCAGCCCCTGCGCAATGCCAATCCCGATACGTACGCCCGTAAAGCTGCCCGGGCCACGGCCGTAGGCCAGCGCGTCGAGGTCAGTCAGGGCGGTGTTGCCCTCGGTTAAAATGGTTTTTACCAGGGGCAGAATACGTTGGGTGTGTTCCCGTGGGCACTCTTCGAAATGAGCAAAAGTCGTACCGTCGTTCCACAGGGCAACGGAACAGGCCTCTGTCGCGGTATCAATAGCCAGAATTCGCATCAGTCGTCGCGCTCTCGCAATGGTCAGTCACAAAATGGCGCGCATCTTAACACACTCCGGGAAGAATTACTCCGCCGTCGGGTTCGCCAGGAAGCGGACCGCGCGTTTAATATCCCGCGTGCGCGGCGCGGGCGGCAGGCTGGCGAGGAAGGTGGCGCCGTAGGGACGCATCACCAGGCGGTTGTCGCAGATCACCAGCACCCCGCGGTCGGTGACGTCGCGGATCAGTCGCCCTACTCCCTGTTTAAGCGTGATGACCGCGTCCGGCAGCTGGACGTCGTCGAACGGATCGCCCCCGCGCAGACGGCAATCCTCCATGCGCGCTTTCAGGAGCGGGTCGTCCGGCGATGTGAACGGCAGCTTATCGATAATCACCAGCGAGAGCGTATCGCCGCGCACGTCCACCCCTTCCCAGAAGCTGCTGGTCGCCACCAGCAGGGCATTACCCGCGCTGACAAACTGCTGGAGCAGCTGGCCTTTGCTGGTTTCCCCCTGCAACAGCACCGGTAGCGTCATGGTGGCACGGAACTGCTCGGCCAGATCGCGCATCATGGCATGTGAAGTGCAGAGCATAAAGCAGCGCCCGTTGTTGGCCTCGATCATCGGCTTCAGCATGGCCGCCAGATGACGCGCCGCACCCGGCTGGTTAGGCAGCGGCAGATTGCGCGGCACGCACAGCAGCGCCTGTTTCTCATAGTCGAACGGGCTCGGCAGAAGCAGGGATTCCGCCTGCTCAATGCCGAGGCGCTCGGTAAAGTGGTGCAGATCGTCATTGACCGACAGCGTGGCCGAGGTAAAGACCCAGGTGCCGGGCTTTTGCGCCATCACCTCTTTGAATTTATCAGCAACGGTCAGCGGCGTGAGCGCCAGGGTGAAGTGGCGCGAGGTACATTCGTACCAGTAGCTATAGCCCGGCTGGTTGATCTCTTTCAGCCGCTTCAGCCGCCCACGGTAGAGCGTGGCGCGCTCGAAGGCGGCGTCCAGCAGCGCTGAACGTCCGAGGGACAGCTTCGCTACGTCGTAACAGAGTTCAAGGGCATCGTCGAGCAGCAGCAGCGCGCGCTGGATATTTTTGTCTGCGAGCAGTTCGCGCAGGTTGCCGCGATACCCCGGCTCGCCAAGCTGTAAGCGGAAATCCTGTGCGCATTGCGCCAGGCGGTCCGCGCATTTCTGCAACTGCTGGGTATCTTTGAGTTCGGTGCGATAGGCAATGGTAATATCTTTCGCCAGATCCTGAAGCTGACGGCTGGAGAGCGACTGACCAAAATACTGGCTGGCGATGTCCGGTAGCTGATGGGCTTCATCGAAGATCATCACCTCCGCCTCCGGGATCAGCTCGCCGAAACCACTGTCCTTGACCACCATATCCGCAAGAAACAGGTGATGGTTTACCACCACCACGTCGGCGTCCATCGCGGTTTTACGCGCTTTCACCACAAAACAGTCTTTATACAGCGGGCAGTCGCTGCCGAGGCAGTTGTCATTGGTGCTGGTCACCAGCGGCCAGGCCGGGGAGTCTTCCGGCACGCTCGCGCAGGTGCTGATGTCTCCCTCCTCCGTCTGGTTGGCCCAGGCGCGCAGGACGATCACATCGCTCAGGGTTTGTACCGGCAGGTCGCCGCCCGCCAGCGCCTGCTGTTCAAGACGCTCCAGACACAGGTAGTTAGAACGCCCTTTCAGCAAGGCCAGACGCCCTTTGTATTTCAGCGCTTTCGCCACCGTGGGTAAGTCGCGGCTGTAGAGCTGATCCTGGAGCGCTTTTGATCCCGTAGAGATGATCACCTTCTTTTTTGCCCGCAGCGCAGGAGCGAGGTAAGCGTAGGTTTTCCCCGTACCGGTACCGGCCTCCACGACCAGCGGCTGCGCCTTGTCGATAGCGTGCGCAACGGCATGCGCCATCTGACGTTGGGGTTCGCGCGGTTTAAATCCGGGAATAGCCTGTGCTAACTGACCTTCTGGGGAAAAATCGTCTGCCACGGTGTTCTCTCACTGTATTTTTGCACAGGGATTATGTCAGCCCCTTCTCTCCGGTGCCACCCCAAATAGTGACGACGGCGGAACATTATGGCAGTCTTGCCGCCTGACGACGA
Source organism: Enterobacter cloacae complex sp. EB5 (assembly GCF_031432835.1). Classification (NCBI taxonomy): domain Bacteria; kingdom Pseudomonadati; phylum Pseudomonadota; class Gammaproteobacteria; order Enterobacterales; family Enterobacteriaceae; genus Enterobacter; species Enterobacter cloacae complex sp. EB5. The sequence continues at coordinate 4,074,360 of NZ_CP133860.1, read as the reverse complement.
AAGATAACGAGGATACGTTTATGACAATTACGCGCATTGATGCCGAAGCCCGCTGGTCTGATGTGGTGATCCACAACCAGACGCTGTACTACACCGGCGTCCCTGCCAATCTGGACGCTGACGCCTTCGAGCAGACCGCGAACACCCTGGCGCAGATCGACGCCGTTCTGGAAAAACAGGGCAGCGATAAATCCCGCATTCTGGATGCGACAATTTTTCTGGCGAATAAAGACGACTTCGCGGCGATGAATAAAGCCTGGGATGCGTGGGTGGTGGCGGGTCACGCGCCTGTACGCTGCACCGTACAGGCCACGCTGATGAAACCGGAATATAAGGTTGAGATCAAGATTATCGCGGCAGTGTAAGCCGGTTATTCTTCATCTTCATCCTCAAAGCGCGCCACGATCCGCTCGCCGGTATGGGTGGCGCGAAGTTCTTCCGCGACCTGGGAAATTGCCTGTCCGCTGCTCATCCCCTGGGACATCAGCTCCTGAATACGTTCAACGGCTTTCTGCTGTTGGTCATGGCTGAGAGAAGGTAAACCTGCAAACATCGTTAACTCCTGCTAAATTATTCGCGCTAATTATTTCACGCTGCCCGGTAGTATGCCATACATGAACATGCGCTTCCCCACTGTTATGACCTTGCCCTGGCGTGCAGACGCCGCCGAGTTCTGGTTTGCCCGTCTGAGCCACCTTCCTTTTGCCATGCTGCTGCACTCCGGCCATGCGGATCACCCCTACAGCCGATTTGATATTCTGGTGGCCGACCCGGTTAAATCGCTGACGACCGATGCGCTGTCGCCAACGGACGATCCGCTGATGCGGCTTCAGAACGAGATCCAGGCTCTGGGCTTATCTGCCACACCGGATCCGGATCTGCCTTTCCAGGGGGGCGCGCTGGGCCTGTTTGGTTACGATCTGGGTCGCCGTTTCGAAACGCTGCCCGAGCATGCGCAGGCGGATATTTCCCTGCCGGATATGGCGGTGGGGCTGTATGACTGGGCGCTGATCGTGGATCACCGTAAGCAGACGGTTTCCCTGCTGAGCCACCGGGACGTGCAGGCGCGTCTGGCCTGGCTTGAGGCGCAACGGCCCGCCGCCCCGGAACACTTTATGCTGACCTCCGGCTGGCGCTCGAACATGAGCGCGGAGGAATACGCGGAAAAATTCTCCCGCGTGCAGGCGTATCTTCAAAGCGGCGACTGTTATCAGGTCAACCTTGCCCAGCGTTTCCAGGCTGCATACGAGGGAGACGAATGGCAGGCGTTTACCCGCCTCAATGCCAGCAATAAGGCCCCGTTCAGCGCATTTTTACGCCTTGAACACGGCGCCATCCTCAGCCTTTCGCCTGAGCGTTTTATTCACCTGGCTGACGGTATGATTCAGACCCGCCCGATAAAGGGCACCCTGCCGCGCCTTGCCGATGCCGACGCCGACCGCCAGCAGGCGGAGACGCTGGCGGCCTCGCCGAAAGATCGCGCTGAAAACCTGATGATTGTCGATCTGATGCGCAATGATATTGGCCGCGTCGCCGAGCCGGGCAGCGTGCGCGTGCCGGAGCTGTTCGTCGTGGAGCCATTCCCGGCGGTGCATCATCTGGTCAGCACCATCACCGCACGTCTGCCGGCCTCGCGAACCGCCTGCGATTTGCTCCGCGCCGCGTTTCCGGGCGGCTCCATTACCGGCGCGCCGAAGGTCCGGGCGATGGAGATCATCGATGAACTGGAACCGCATCGCCGCAACGCCTGGTGCGGCAGCATCGGCTATGTGAGTCTGTGCGGCACCATGGACACCAGCATAACTATTCGCACCCTGACGGCCTGCGACGGTAACCTGTACTGTTCCGCAGGCGGTGGCATTGTGGCCGACAGCCAGGCGGAGGCGGAATATCAGGAAACCTTTGATAAAGTGAATCGTATCCTGAAACAACTGGAGAACTCACGGTGAAGAAAGACAACCTGACGCTGGATGATTTTCTGTCGCGCTTTCAGCTTCTGCGGCCCCAGGTTAGCCGCGCCACGCTGAATCAACGTCAGGCGGCGGTGCTGATCCCGGTCGTGCGTCGTGAGCAGCCGGGTCTGTTGCTTACCCAGCGCTCACCGCATATGCGAAAACACGCCGGTCAGGTTGCGTTCCCGGGCGGCGCGGTGGACAGCACCGATGCATCCCTGATTGCCGCCGCGCTGCGCGAAGCGCATGAGGAAGTGGCGATCCCCCCGGAGACGGTCGAGGTGATCGGCGTGCTGCCGCCAGTGGACAGCGTAACCGGTTTTCAGGTCACGCCGGTCGTTGGCATTATTCCGCCCGATCTTCAGTATCACGCCAGCGTCGATGAAGTTTCAGCGGTATTCGAAATGCCGCTGGAAGAGGCCCTCCGTCTGGGCCGCTATCACCCACTGGATATTCACCGCCGCGGACACGATCATCGGGTCTGGCTGTCGTGGTATCAGCATTATTTTGTCTGGGGCATGACGGCAGGCATCATTCGTGAGCTGGCCCTGCAAATCGGCCTGAAGCCTTGACTATACTTTACATTCCACCCTTTTCTGGCAGGTTTGCGATCGGCGTCGCGCTATTAGCAAAACCATCGTTAACCATTAGTTTAATTCATGTGAATAGTTAAGCCGAGGTTGGTGTTCCCTCTTACACTATGCGCAGTTATAACATCGTTACTGGAACCCCAGTAACCCTGTCAGGAGTGTGAAAGTGATTAGTATATTCGACATGTTCAAAGTGGGGATTGGTCCTTCCTCTTCCCACACTGTAGGGCCGATGAAGGCCGGTAAACAGTTCGTCGATGATCTGGTCGAAAAAGGATTACTGGAAAGCGTTACCCGTGTCGCCGTAGACGTTTACGGTTCACTGTCATTAACGGGTAAAGGCCACCACACCGATATCGCCATTATTATGGGTCTGGCAGGCAATATGCCGGACACTGTTGATATTGATGCCATTCCGGCATTTATCCGCGACGTGGAAACGCGCGGTCGCCTGCTGCTGGCTAACGGCCAGCACGAAGTGGACTTCCCGCAGGATGACGGAATGCGTTTTCGTAGCGACAACCTGCCGCTGCATGAAAACGGCATGACCATCCACGCCTGGAGTGGCGAAAAAGAGATCTACAGCAAAACTTACTACTCCATCGGCGGCGGCTTTATCGTTGACGAAGAACACTTTGGTAAAGAGAGCGTGGGCGACGTCAATGTGCCCTATCCGTTTAAATCGGCCACCGAGATGCTGGGCTACTGCAAAGAGACCGGTCTGTCCCTGTCCGGCATGGTGATGCAGAACGAACTGGCGCTGCACAGCAAGAAAGAGATCGAAGACTATTTTGCTAACGTGTGGCAAACCATGCGCGCCTGTATTGACCGCGGGATGAACACCGAAGGCGTTCTGCCTGGGCCACTGCGCGTACCGCGTCGTGCCTCTGCGCTGCGCCGCATGCTGGTCACCACCGACAAGTTCTCCAATGACCCAATGAACGTGGTCGACTGGGTGAACATGTTTGCCCTCGCGGTTAACGAAGAGAACGCCGCGGGTGGTCGCGTGGTGACCGCACCAACCAACGGCGCGTGCGGTATCGTTCCGGCGGTGCTGGCCTATTACGATCACTTTATTGAGCCCGTGACGCCGGACATCTATATCCGTTATTTCCTCGCGGCAGGCGCTATCGGCGCACTGTACAAAATGAATGCGTCCATCTCCGGCGCTGAAGTGGGCTGTCAGGGTGAAGTGGGCGTGGCCTGCTCCATGGCGGCGGCTGGCCTGGCGGAGCTGCTGGGCGCAAGCCCTGAGCAGGTGTGCGTGGCGGCGGAAATCGGTATGGAGCACAACCTCGGTCTGACCTGTGACCCGGTTGCCGGTCAGGTGCAGGTGCCGTGCATTGAGCGTAACGCCATCGCCTCCGTCAAAGCGATCAACGCCTCCCGTATGGCGATGCGCCGTACCAGCGAGCCACGCGTGTCGCTGGATAAGGTTATTGAAACCATGTACGAAACCGGCAAGGACATGAACGCGAAGTACCGTGAGACCTCGCGCGGCGGTCTGGCCATTAAGGTGCAGTGCGACTAAGCCTTCCTTTCGCCCATCTGCAACGGATGGGCGAATTTTCCCCTCTCGTCTCGTCGCTTCACGTATTCCCCACTACACTGTCACTGTTGCGTCTGGCTTTTCCGGCCGGTGCTTAACAGGCGACCGTTCATGCAAACTGCACAAACGATCATTAAAGACTATCGCCGAAAACGCGTTATCGTCTGTGTCACGGTTGCGCTCGTTACGCTCGTCCTGACGCTGGGTATTCGCTTTATTTCACAGCGCAACATAAATCAGGATCGGATCCACGACTTTACCCACCACACCGTGCGTGCGCTTGATAAGGTGCTTCTTTCGTTAGAGGCCCAGCGGGAAACGCTTCTTTCACTGGTTGGCATACCCTGTTCCGAAGCAAATCTGATCCTGCGAAAACAGGCGGCGATCCTCCAGACCGTACGCTCCATCGCCCTCATTCAAGACCGAATACTGTATTGCTCAAGCGTCTTTGGCAGCCGTAATGTGCCCGTCAGTGAGTTTGTGCCGGAGCTGCCGGTCAGTGAATCCAGGCTGCTGCTGTTGACCGACCGGTGGCTGGTAAAAGGCAGCCCGGTACTGATTCAGTGGTCTCCCGTTGCGGGCGATGGCAACGACGGGGTGATGGAGGTGGTGAATATCGATCTCATCACTAAAATGATTCTCGAGCCGCAGCGGCCGCAGATCACCGACGTTGTCCTGAGAGTGGGAGATAACTTCCTGCGCGATGGGCAACAGGTGACGACTACGCCGACCTTCGATGAAAACGCCTCCCTGCTGGAACAATCGTCACAGCATTACCCTTTCAGCGTCACGGTGAGCGGCCCCGGGCCTGGCGAAATGGCGTTGAAAAATCTGCCCACCCAGCTGCCGCTGGCGTTGATGCTCAGCTTACTGATGGGCTATATCGCCTGGCTCGCCACCGCGCGGCGCATCAGTTTCACCTGGGAAATCAATATGGGAATTGCGGCCCGGGAGTTTGAGCTTTTCTGCCAGCCGCTGGTGAATGCCCGCACCCGGGAATGTGTCGGCGTCGAGATCCTCCTGCGCTGGAACAACCCGCGTCAGGGATGGATTTCGCCCGATGTCTTTATCCCTCTGGCCGAAGAACATAACCTGATTGTTCCGCTTACCCGCTACGTCATCAGCGAAACGGTGCGGCAGATAGGCTATTTCCCGGCCTCGCGCGATTTCCATATCGGCATTAACGTGGCCGCCAGCCATTTTCGCCGCGCGACGCTGATCCGGGATCTCAACCGCATCTGGTTTAACGCCAACCCTGTACAACAGTTGATCGTCGAGTTAACCGAACGCGATGCGTTGCTGGATGTGGATTACCGCATCGTGCGTGAGCTGCACCGCAAAGGGGTGAAACTTGCGATTGATGATTTTGGGACCGGCAACAGTTCACTTTCATGGCTAGAAAAACTGCATCCGGATGTGCTGAAAATCGATAAATCCTTCACCACCGCGATCGGCACCGACGCCGTGAACTCAACGGTAACGGATATTATTATTGCGCTGGGTCAGCGGCTGAATATTGAACTGGTTGCGGAGGGGGTGGAAACCGAGGAGCAGTCACGCTACCTGCGGCGTCACAGCGTACATATTTTGCAGGGGTACTTGTATGCGCGGCCAATGCCGCTGCGCGAGTTTCCGAAATGGCTGGCGGAAAGTCACTCTCCGCCAGCCCGTCACAACGGACACATCGTGCCCTTACTGCCGTTACGCTAGATAGCGTTACTCTTCTTCGTCGTGTGCAGAGTGCTCTTTAACAATACGCACCATATCAACGCGATAGTCGTTGGCTTCGACGATGGTAATTTGCAGCGGCGGCAGCTCCAGCACATCACCGATACGCGGGATCTGCCCGTTAACGGCAATCACCAGCCCCGCCACGGTGGCAATGTCTTCATCATCATTGACTACGTTTTCGACGCCCAGCGTGTGCGAGAGCGCGTGCAGGTCGGTGGTGCCTTTCACCAGCCAGCCGTCACCGTCGGCAACGATTTCCGGCGTTTCATCCGCATCAGGGAATTCACCGGCAATGGCTTCCAGCACGTCCAGCGGCGTCACCAGGCCCTGTACTACACCAAATTCGTTGGTGACGATAACAAAGCTCCCGCGGGCACGGCGCAGCACGCCCAGCAGGTTAATCGGATCCAGCGTCTCCGGCACCACGATGGCAGGCGACGCGGCCGCAACGGCCTCGACGTTAACGCCCTCTTCCAGCGCCACCAGCATCTCTTTCGCGCGTACCACACCGATGATCTCATCCAGCTCCCCCCGGCAGACCGGGAACAGGCTGTGCGGCGAAGAGAGCAGCTGCTGACGAATTTCGTCGACGCTCAGGTTGGCGTCCACCCAGCTGATTTCGCCGCGCGGCGTCATAATGCCGCGCAGGGAGCGGGAAGCCAGCGAAAGCACGCCATTGATCATATAGCGTTCTTCTTCCACAAACGCGCCTTCCGGCACCGGAACCGGGTTGCGGTTCTCGTTATCAGCCTGCACGTTCACCTGACGACGCCCGCCCATCAGTCGAAGAATCGCATCTGCGGTACGGGCTCGCAGCGGCTGATTCGACTGCTGCTTAATAAAGTTACGGCGCGCAATCTGGTTAAACAGCTCGATCAGAATCGAGAAGCCAATCGCGGCGTACAGGTAGCCTTTCGGAATATGGAAACCAAACCCTTCTGCTACCAGGCTCAGACCAATCATCAGCAGGAAGCTCAGACACAGCACAACGACCGTCGGATGCTGGTTGACGAAACGCGTCAGCGGTTTCGACGCCAGCAGCATTACCGCCATCGCAATCACCACCGCCGCCATCATCACCGGCAGATGGTTCACCATGCCGACCGCCGTAATCACCGCATCCAGTGAGAAGACCGCATCAAGCACCACAATCTGGAGAACAACCACCCAGAAGCTGGCATAACCCTTACCGTGTCCATCATCGTGCTGCCGGTTTTCCAGCCGTTCATGCAGCTCTGTTGTGGCTTTGAACAGCAGGAACAGTCCCCCTACCAGCATGATTAAATCGCGGCCGGAGAAGGTGAAATCCATGACGGTGAACAGGGGCTTCGTCAGGGTAACCATCCACGAGATCACAGACAGTAAGCCCAGACGCATGATCAGCGCCAGCGAGAGGCCGATCAGACGGGCTTTATCACGCTGTTTCGGCGGCAGCTTATCCGCGAGGATGGCGATAAACACCAGGTTATCAATACCGAGAACGATCTCCAGCACGACCAGCGTAAGCAAGCCTACCCAGATTGACGGGTCCATTAAGAATTCCATGACACGCTCCTGCTAAAGGAATGACAAAACGGTGCCCCGCTAATGTCGGGCATTTCAAAGGGAATGAGAGTCGATGCGTGGCGAAGATCGCCGGTGATTAAGGCGCGGAATGGCCTGGAAGATGACTGACGTCGGTGACGGTCCATATAGTGGGCTGTAGCCCTATACTCCTGAATAATTAAACGGACGCTAAACATATCAGAGACAATTGGTTTTTAGCAAAGATTTACGTTCCTTTGCAAACTTCTGTAACACACGCGGATTATCTTAGAGAAAAATCTGTAAGGCGTAGCTAAATTACGGATCTTCATCACATAAATTATTTTTTCACTATCTAAAATAATTCGCGGAAGTCTTAGTTTTTTGAACTCTAACCCTTATCTGAATCGATTCGGTTCGCCAATACGATTCTCAGTACGCCTGCCTGGCAGACGTATAAATGATAATAAAAGGAGGTAGCAAGTGACCATTGCTATTGTCATAGGCACACATGGTTGGGCTGCGGAGCAGTTACTCAAAACGGCAGAAATGCTGTTGGGCGAGCAGGAAAACGTCGGCTGGATCGATTTCGTTCCCGGTGAAAATGCCGAGACGCTGATTGAAAAATACACTGCTCAGCTTGAGAAGCTGGATACCAGCAAAGGCGTGCTGTTTCTCGTGGATACATGGGGCGGCAGCCCGTTCAACGCTGCCAGCCGCATTGTCGTCGATAAAGAGCATTATGAAGTCGTCGCCGGGGTGAATATTCCGATGTTGGTGGAAACCTTGATGGCGCGTGACGACAATCCAGGTTTTGATGAACTGGTGGCGCTGGCGGTGGAAACCGGTCGCGAAGGCGTGAAGGCGCTGAAAGCGCAGCCGGTTGAAAAACCTGCCCCTGCCCCCGCCCCTGCTGCGCCAAGGGCGGCAGCACCGGCGAAGCCAATGGGTCCGAACGATTACATGGTTATCGGCCTTGCGCGTATTGATGACCGTTTGATCCACGGCCAGGTGGCGACACGCTGGACCAAAGAGACCAACGTACAACGCATCATCGTGGTCAGTGACGAAGTGGCCGCCGACACTGTCCGTAAAACCCTTCTTACCCAGGTTGCACCGCCGGGCGTCACCGCGCACGTCGTGGATGTCGCCAAAATGATCCGCGTTTACAACAACCCGAAATATGCGGGTGAGCGCGTGATGCTTCTCTTCACCAACCCGACAGACGTCGAACGCATTGTTGAAGGCGGCGTGAAAATCACCTCCGTTAACATTGGCGGTATGGCATTCCGTCAGGGCAAAACGCAGGTCAACAACGCGATTTCAGTGGATGCGAAAGATATCGAGGCCTTCAACAAACTGAATGCACGCGGTATCGAACTGGAAGCCCGTAAGGTTTCCACGGATCAGAAACTGAAAATGATGGATTTGATCGGCAAAGTGGGGAAATAAGCCCGGGCCGGTTTTTCATATAGAGCTTATGTAATAGGAGAAGTGCAATGGAGATTACTACTCTTCAGATTGTGCTGGTGTTCATCGTCGCATGTATTGCGGGTATGGAGTCCGTACTTGATGAATTTCAGTTCCACCGCCCTCTGGTGGCCTGTACGTTGATTGGCGCCGTACTCGGTGACATGAAAACCGGTATCATCATCGGTGGTACCCTGGAAATGATCGCCCTCGGCTGGATGAACATCGGTGCGGCAGTGGCGCCAGATGCCGCGCTGGCGTCCATTATTTCAACCGTTCTGGTTATCGCTGGTCATCAGAGTATTGGTGCCGGTATCGCGCTGGCCATCCCACTGGCCGCAGCGGGTCAGGTGCTGACCATTATCGTCCGTACTATTACCGTTGCCTTCCAGCACGCGGCGGATAAGGCGGCCGAAAACGGCAACCTCACCGCGCTCTCCTGGATCCACGTTTCTTCCCTGTTCCTGCAAGCGATGCGTATCGCGATCCCTGCGGTTATCGTGGCGATCTCTGTTGGTACCAGCGAAGTTCAGGGCATGCTGAATGCGATCCCTGAAGTGGTCACCAGCGGTCTGAATATCGCCGGGGGTATGATCGTGGTGGTCGGTTATGCGATGGTCATCAACATGATGCGCGCGGGCTACCTGATGCCGTTTTTCTACCTCGGCTTCGTTACCGCTGCGTTCACCAACTTCAACCTGGTTGCGCTGGGTGTGATTGGTGCGGTGATGGCGATTCTTTATATCCAGCTCAGCCCGAAATACAACCGTGTCGCGGGTGCCCCTGCGCAGGCTGCTGGTAACAACGATCTCGATAACGAACTGGACTAACAGGTGAGCGAAATGGTTGATATGACAAAAACTACCACTGAGAAAAAACTCACTCCGGGTGATATTCGTGGCGTGTTCATCCGTTCTAACCTGTTTCAGGGTTCATGGAACTTCGAACGTATGCAGGCGCTCGGCTTCTGCTTCTCCATGGTGCCGGCCATTAAACGCCTGTATCCGGAAAACAACGAAGCACGCCGTCAGGCAATTAAGCGTCACCTGGAATTCTTCAACACCCATCCTTATGTTGCGGCGCCGGTTCTGGGCGTGACGCTGGCGATGGAAGAGCAGCGTGCGAACGGGGCTGAGATCGACGATGGTGCCATCAACGGTATCAAAGTTGGTCTGATGGGGCCGCTGGCAGGCGTGGGCGACCCGATCTTCTGGGGTACCGTGCGTCCGGTCTTTGCGGCGCTGGGCGCCGGGATCGCGATGAGCGGCAGCCTGCTCGGTCCTCTGCTGTTCTTCATCCTGTTCAACGCGGTGCGTCTGCTGACCCGTTACTACGGCGTGGCGTACGGTTACCGTAAAGGGGTGGATATCGTTAAGGATATGGGCGGCGGCTTCCTGCAAAAACTGACTGAGGGGGCGTCAATCCTCGGCCTGTTTGTAATGGGGGCGCTGGTTAACAAGTGGACGCACGTGAACATCCCGCTGGTGGTATCGACGATCACCGGTCAGGATGGTCAGACGCGCGTTACCACCGTGCAGACCATTCTGGACCAGCTGATGCCGGGCCTGGTACCGCTGCTGTTAACCTTCGCCTGTATGTGGCTGCTGCGTAAGAAAGTCAACCCGCTGTGGATCATCGTTGGCTTCTTCGTCATCGGTATCGCGGGCTACGCCGTCGGTCTGCTGGGTCTGTAATAAACTGCGTTACCGACCGGGGGCTTGCCCCCGGTCTTTTTATCTGGAGGATGAATGACTGTCACGGACACCGTACTGGTTTTGTTTATTGTTGCCCTTCTGGCTTACGCGATCTATGACGAGTTCATTATGCCTCGCCGCCACGGCGAGACGCTGCTGACCCTTCCCCTCTTACGCCGTGGACGCATTGATGCGTTTATCTTCGCCGGTCTGGTAGTCATCCTGATTTACAATAATGTGACCAGCCAAGGCGCAATATTAACCACATGGTTATTATGTGCGCTGGCATTAATGGCGATTTACCTGTTCTGGATCCGCTCGCCAAAACTCATTTTTAAAAAACACGGATTCTTCTTCGCCAATGTCTGGATAGAATATAACCGCATTAAAGAGATGAATTTATCCGAAGACGGCGTTCTGGTGATGCAATTAGAACAACGCCGCCTGCTCATCCAGGTCAAAAATATTGATGACCTGGAAAAGATATACAAATTACTCGTCAAAACTCAATGAGTTATCATTATAGCATCGGCTATATATTGCATTATTCTTGAACCAGCAATATAGCCGGTGCTATATCTCCTCTGTTAATTAACTTATATTTATTAACGATATTTTCACGCATAAATCTAAATGAAAATCGTTATCAATATAGTGGCTATATAAAGCCATCTTCGTTGTTGTTTTATATTCTCAAAATATGTTAAGGTTGCGCCCGTCGTTGGGGAGTAGCCGATTTCCTGCCTGCGGGAAATGTACGTGTCAACATACTCGTTGAAAAACGTGGCGCGTACGGATCGTTTTCAGCACACTTACTGTGCGAAAGCGATCAGGCGAGACCATAGATACATCAACTGCTGTTTACTGGGGGCAGTGATGTGTCATATGGATATCCCCGGTCTGGACGCTCTTATGAATATCTCCGCTACGATCCTTCTGGCTTTTGGCATGTCCATGGACGCATTTGCCGCCTCTATTGGTAAAGGCGCCACCCTCCATAAACCTAAATTTTCCGAAGCCCTGCGTACCGGTCTCATCTTTGGCGCTATCGAAACGCTGACGCCGCTTATCGGCTGGGGTCTGGGGATGCTCGCCAGCCAGTTTGTGCTGGAGTGGAATCACTGGATTGCTTTCGTGCTGCTGGTGTTCCTCGGCGGACGCATGGTGATTGAAGGTTTTCGAGGCAACGGCGATGAAGACGATGCGCCGCTGCAACGCCACGGCTTCTGGCTTCTGGTGACAACCGCCATCGCAACCAGCCTGGATGCAATGGCCGTGGGTGTCGGTCTGGCATTTTTGCAGGTCAATATTATCGCCACCGCGTTGGCGATTGGCTGCGCCACGCTGATCATGTCAACGCTGGGGATGATGGTGGGTCGGTTCATTGGCCCGCTGTTAGGCAAACGCGCCGAAATTCTGGGCGGTATCGTGTTGATCGGGATTGGTGCCCAAATCCTTTGGGCACACTTCGCGGGTTAACCTTCGCGCTGCCAGCAATGGATGCTGAAATCCGTCTGGCAGCGAAATTCTGTCTGCGCTGCCAGCGTTTCCCACACCTCTGGTTTTGCCCGCCACGCAAACGGCGTCATTTGCAGTAACGCCACCGCTTCACTTCCCTGCAACGTCATTTCATACGCGACCGACTGCGCCTGCTTCAACGCAAAGCCCGCCAGCTGTTCAGAGTGCGGCGCATGCAGGTGAACTTCATCATAGATCAGTCCTTTTAGCTCCAGCAGATGACGCGGCCCTGGCGTGACGGTGATAACCCAGCCGCCGGGCTTAACGACGCGCGCCAGCTCCTCTGCCTTGCACGGCGCATAGATACGCACCACGGCGTCCATACTCGCTTCCTCAAACGGCAGGCGGTGGCTGGAGGCCACGCAGAACGTTACCGCTGAGTAGCGTTTGGCTGCCGCACGGATAGCCACTTTCGACACGTCCAGCCCGTATGTTTCGGCACCCTTCTCAGCCGCCACGTCAGCAAACGTGGCGGTGTAGTAGCCTTCGCCGCAGCCGATATCCAGTATGGCAGATGCGCCTTCTGTCAGATGTTGACGGAGTAAGGCGACAACGGCATCCCTGAGCGGTTGATAGTGCCCGGCATCGAGAAACGCCCGGCGCGCCTGCATCATCTCCGCGCTGTCACCCGGGTCCCGGGAGCGCTTGTGCTGTACCGGCAGAAGATTTACATAGCCCTCTTTCGCCCGGTCAAACTGATGTCCCTGTGGACAGATAAACGTTTTCTCCGCGCGCGTCAGCGGCGCGTGGCAAAGGGGACAACTGAAAGACATGACAGCTCCAGGGCGTAAACCAAAAGGCGAAGTGTACCGCTATTCGCCAGGGTTATAAACGGCTGGGTGACGCATCACGATCAGATGGTCAGAATCTGCCGGCAGCCCGTCTGGCTTCACGTTTTCCAGACGCAGAACGTTACCCATAATTTCGCTGAACACGGGCGCGGAAACGGCCCCGCCGTAATAGGCACCGTTTTGCGGATCGTTGATCACCACCACCAGCGCAAAACGGGGATCGCTGGCAGGCGCAACGCCTGCGGTATAGGCGACGTATTTATCCACATACTTACCGTGTTCATCGATTTTTTTGGCCGTCCCGGTTTTTATCGCCACGCGATAGTTACGCACCGCCGCTTTGATCCCGCCACCGCCGGGTAACGCAACGCTCTCCATCATGTGCTCCACCTCGTGAACAATTTCCTCGGGCATCACCCGCTTGCCAATCACCGGCGGGTCGATTCGGGTGATGGACAGAGGCCGTTCAATGCCATAGCTGCCGATGGTGGCATACACATGCGCCAGCTGGAGGGGGGTGACCATCAGGCCATACCCAAAGGCAAAGGTCGCCCGGTCTAACTGGCTCCAGAATTTTCGCTGCGGCAGTAAACCTGCGCTTTCTCCCGTTAAGCCAAGCCCGGTACTCTCTCCAAAACCAAAGTGTTTATAGGTATCCAGCAACCGTTGCACGGGCATCGCCAGCGAAAGACGCGACACGCCCGTGTCACTGGATTTTTGCAGGATCCCGGTCATCGTCAGCTCGGGGTAGTAGCCCACATCGCGGATACGATGGCCATCAATGGTGTAGGGATGCGTGTCTATGACGCTGTCAGGCCGTACCAGCCCCTGCTGTAGCGCCGTCATCAGCACCAGAGGCTTAACGGTCGAGCCAGGTTCAAAGGTGTCGCTGATCGCGCGATTGCGAAAATCATCCAGCGTTGCCCCTTCCCGGTTATTGGGGTTGAAGTCGGGGAAGCTCGCCATCGCCAGAATTTCGCCCGTCTGGATATTAATCAGCACCGACGCGCCTGATTCGGCTTTGTTCCACGCCACGGCATTATCCAGCGCGTCTTCGGTGATAGTTTGGAGGCGTTCATCGATACTCAGCTGGATATTATGTGCCGGTACGGGAGCCACCTCCGTGAGGTTCTCCACCACATGTCCGTAGCGATCTTTCCTGACCAGCCGCACGCCTGCCTTCCCGGTAAGCTGTGTGTTAAAACTTTTCTCGACGCCCTCAATGCCCTGACCATCAATATTGGTGAAGCCAATCAGGTTCGCCGCCACGTGCCCGGCAGGATAAAAGCGGCGGGACTCATTGCGAAGGTTGATACCGGGAAGACGCAGCTTATCGATCCACTTTGCCTGGGCGGGATCAACCTGACGGGCAAGGTAAATAAATCGCCCGTGCGGGTTACTGTTGATGCGCGATGCGAGCGTGCTCAGAGAAAGGTGTAAGGCATTTGCCAGGGCCTGCCAGCGCGAGTCATAACCGATCCCCCCTTTTTCCAGCACTGTTTTGGGATCGGCCCAGACGGCCTGGACAGGTACGCTCACCGCAAGGGGTCGCCCTTCACGGTCCACAATCATCCCACGCGGGGCGTCTATCGCCACTTCGCGCAGGGAGCGCATATCCTCCTGCTTCACCAGATTATCCGGTTTGATAATTTGCAGCCACGCCACTCGGCCCAGCAGAAACGCAAGACTACAAAAGATGGCGAGACACAGAAGTGCAAAACGTGCCGGAGTAAAGTTTCCGGTGGTCGTTATTGTCTTTTTTTTCACCTTAACCCCAGGGTTGTTGATCAACGCCCTGATTTAACGGGAAAAGCAGATAATAAGGCGGGAAAACAATGCTAATAATCTCGCGGGTTTGCAACAAGATAATAACAGCGGAGGATTACGTAATATTTTGAAAAATAAGCGAATAAAAAAGCCCCGCATCGGCGAGGCTTATGTCTGAGATCGAAGCGCTGAGCGCTTCAGTCAGCAGTGATTCGATCAGATAGCAGTTACGTTAACCGCAGCTGGGCCTTTCTGGCCATCCTGAATTTCGAACTCAACGTTCTGGCCTTCAGCCAGAGTTTTGAAGCCGTTACCCTGGATTGCAGAGAAGTGTACGAACACGTCTTTGCTGCCGTCAGCAGGAGTAATGAAACCAAAACCTTTAGACTCGTTGAACCACTTAACTTGACCTTTAATCTTTGCCATTTGCAAAATTCCTTAGAGTGTTTTCTTAGCCCGCGGGCTTTGACATAGATAAAACTGAGACATTACTGCTTGAGGCACTAATATAAGGTTCGGCAGAGAAGCGGTATTCAACGACAACGTGTTTACTCAGGACTTCTTTACTGAAAATGCCACACATAAACAGAACTGTACCTCGTTTGACCCAAAACGTGTTATCACACACAACGTTTAATATGGCAAGCCATTTTTAAACGTGTCTCGATCCGCCGCACAAATTCAGGTGTTACTCCATAACAATCTGCACAGTTATGCGAATTGTCAAATGAAGCGCCACCTGACCTCACTGCCCGCAGGGTGCGTTGCCGCGCCCTGTAATCAAAGACTTTTTAAACATAGCTCAATCATTTCAAAGCGTCCATCCCAATCCCTGATTTTCTTTAAAAGAATGACTGAGTTAGAACATTTTGTGAAAAGTTATGCTGAAAACATTGCAACGCACCGACATGTGTCAGGGGAATATACGATGTTAATTACATTTTGCTAATTGTATTAAAATCCACCATTTAATTAGCGTTATTCTGCACCAAAATAATGAAATTTTTATGACTCTGCCTCAAAACAAGGCAAGCAAAACGTTTCGATAAAAATAAAACACTTCAGGAAAGATAAAACACACAATTTATTCAACGAAACGGTAATTATTGAATAAGGATAAATATTCGCCAGTTTTCAGTATGCTGAAACAATAGTTAACTGCTGCTTAATTATATGTTGGGATGGTGTGGATCACATTTGATAAGGGAGGGGATTTACGCCGTACGTCAGGCTACCTCCCTTTCCGGGCAGACTATCGTTCGGCTACCAGGCGAATGAAGTCTTCCTCGTCCTGTTGTTGAGCAACAGCGTCCTTCGGTACCGCTTTCTCCTCCGGCTCGTTGGCTTCGCACAGACGACGCAGCAACGCAGTCTGCCGTTTCTGCTGATCGAGCAATGCTTCCAGCAGTTCAATCTGCTCGTTTGTGCGGGAGCTGGCGCGGTTAACGAAGAACCACAGCACCAGCCCAACGACCAGCACCACCAAAGACATTACCAGGGATGCAATGCTCAGCAGCCCCGAATTCAGTAACTCACCCATTTCACCACCTCAGTAAAAACGGTCATTTTACCACTGCCGCCACGTAAGGACATCACTCAGCGTAAAAATGGCCTCTACCAGGGGATAAACTTATTGATTGAACAAATGCCGCTAAAGAACTGTACATCCTGATCGCACATCACATTGATAGTCTGCGTCCACAGCACCACGCATGCTATCAACACTATAATCAGAATTACCCAGCGTATTTTTTTCACTCCACACTCCGTCTTATGACCTGATGCAGCCAGGTTATCACGGTTATCTTAAACAGGGGCTAACTGTACCTTCAACAGACGCTTTTCGGAATCGTGCACTTGTTTCACTGCGTAAACCCGTTACGCTTACTCCATGACAACAAAGAAAAAAGAGGCAGCGATGCGTTTACTTATTCGTACAGTAATTGTACTGGCCATTGTGTGGATCGGCCTGTTATTAAGTGGGTACGGCGTATTAATGGGGAGCAAAGAAAATGCCGCGGGTCTGGGTATCCAGTGTAAATATCTTACAGCCCGGGGGGTAAGCACGGCTCAGTACATCCATTCCGACAGCGGGATCATCGGGTTAACCAACTGTCCTGTGCTGCGTAAATCGTCTGATGTGATTGATAACGGTTAATCAGCGCTGAATTTCGCTTACAAAAACGCCGCACTGTTGCGGCGTTTTTATTGGAAGCGTCGATCAGAACGGATAATCGTTATAGCCCATCTGCTCTGAAATTTTGCGCGCTGCGGTATGCAGGATCGCCACATATTCATGAAGACGCTCTTCAGAGAAACGCAGCGTTGGGAACGAAATACTCAGGCCCGCAATGACAACGCCGAAGCGGTCAAATACCGGTACACCGATGCAACGCAGTCCCTCTTCCTGCTCTTCGTTATCTTCCCCGTAACCCTGCTCACGCACGTTATCCAGCACGCTCAGCAGCTCATCCGTACTGGTAATGGTGCGGTCGGTGCTACGTTTGTACTCCACCCCGTCAAGGATCTGCTTCACCTCTTCGCGATCGCGCCAGGCCAGCAGTACTTTACCAATTGCGGTGCTGTAGAGCGGGTTACGACGACCGATGCGTGAATACATGCGCAGGTTGTACATGGAGTCAATTTTGTGGATGTAAACAATGCTGTCTTCATCCAGCGCACCGAGGTGAATTGTCTCTTTCGTCAGTCGTGAAAGTTCACGCATCTGAATGTCAGCGCTGCGGATCAGATCCACGTTCTGCAAGGCGCGGGCACCCAGTTCAAACAGTTTCAGGGTTAGAGAATATTTTTCTGATTCTCCTTCCTGCGCGACATAACCCAATGATTTCATCGTCTGCAAAAAGCGATAAACGGTGCTTTTCGACATCATCACACGCTGCGACAACTCTGTAATACCAATTTCACGCTCTTCTCCGAGCGCCTGCAAGATGCCAAACACCTTCAGCACGGAAGAAACAGAATCTGGCTGCTTATCCAAATCTGCGATTGCCATTTATCACCTCATGGAGAGTGTTTTATAAAAATCAGAACCGGTTTTTATTATAAATTCGTGTGATGCGTGCTGCAATCTATCTGGGTTTACTTCGTTACAAATCTGCGACATAAAACCGAAATAACGATGCTAAAATAGTTACTCTGAAAATAATTTCACGCTGAGTCATTCTTTTCCCATGCAAAAAAACGTTTCTGATGGCCTGCCCTTACCGCAGCGGTACGGGGCAATTGCCACTATTGTCATCGGTATTTCGATGGCTGTCCTTGACGGTGCGATTGCCAACGTGGCGCTTCCGACCATTGCCAAAGACCTGAATGCTTCGCCGGCCAGCTCTATCTGGATTGTCAACGCGTACCAGATAGCGATTGTGATTTCTCTTCTGTCGCTCTCTTTCCTGGGTGATATGTTTGGTTATCGCCGGGTTTACCAGTGCGGGCTGGTGGTCTTTACCCTCACCTCGCTCTTCTGTGCCCTTTCAGATTCACTGCACACCCTTACGCTGGCGCGTATCGCCCAGGGTTTTGGCGGGGCGGCGCTAATGAGCGTGAACACGGCCCTGATACGGCTTATCTACCCTCACCGCCACCTGGGGCGCGGGATGGGCATTAACTCCTTTATTGTGGCCGTGTCGTCCGCCGCCGGGCCGACGATTGCCGCCGCCATCCTGTCCGTTGCCTCGTGGCAGTGGCTGTTTGCCATTAACGTGCCGCTGGGCATTGTGGCGATCTTCTTCGCCCTGCGCTATCTTCCGGAAAATGGTCCGAAAAGCACCATGCCACGTTTCGATCTGCCCAGCGCTGTGATGAACGCGCTGACCTTTGGCCTGCTGATTACCGCGCTGAGCGGATTTGCGCAGGGACAGTCTCTGTCGCTCATTACCACAGAAATCGTTGCCATGCTTATCATCGGCTTTTTCTTTGTACGACGTCAGCTGGCGCTGCCCGTGCCGTTACTGCCGGTGGATTTGCTACGTATTCCGCTGTTTTCGCTATCCATTTGTACCTCCATTTGCTCGTTCTGTGCCCAGATGCTGGCGCTGGTTGCGCTGCCGTTCTTTTTGCAGAGCGTGATTGGCCGTTCAGAAGTGGAGACAGGCTTGCTGCTCACGCCCTGGCCTCTGGCAACCATGGTGATGGCCCCGCTGGCCGGTTACCTTATTGAGCGCGTCCACGCCGGGCTTCTGGGGGCGATTGGACTGGTCGTCATGGCGGTGGGCCTGTTTGCACTGGCGCTCCTGCCCTCCTCGCCAGGGGATCTGGATATTATCTGGCGCATGATCCTGTGTGGGGCCGGTTTTGGTCTGTTTCAGTCCCCTAATAACCACACGATTATCACCTCTGCCCCACGTCATCGCAGCGGTGGCGCCAGCGGGATGCTGGGCACGGCAAGACTGTTAGGGCAAAGCACCGGGGCCGCACTGGTGGCGTTGATGTTTAACCTGGCCGGGCAGAATGCGACGCACGTTGCGCTGATTACCGCAGGGTCACTGGCGACCCTCGCAGCTGTCATTAGCGGCCTTCGTGTCACCCAGCCAAAGGCGCAGGCATAAAAAAACCGGGCGGAGAAGGACTCCAGCCCGGTTCTTTTCAACCCGATTACGTTACTTCAGATATTCGCCGCTACGCAGCGCTTCAATACGTTTATCCAGCGGCGGGTGAGACATAAACAGCTCGCTCAGCGACTTTGACTTGCCGTTGATGCAGAAGGCCATCATGCTGTTTGCTTCCTGCGGCTCGTAGCTGGTTTTCAGACGTTGCAGCGCAGCAATCATCTTCTCACGACCCACCAGTTTCGCGGAACCGGCATCCGCGTGGAACTCACGATGACGGGAGAACCACATGGTAATGATGCTTGCCAGGATACCGAACACCAGCTCCAGCACCATTGAAACAGCAAAATAGATCAGCGGGTTGCCGTTGCTCTCTTCACCCTCATCACGGTTGCCACCCATAAACCCGGCAGCAATCTGCGCCAGAATACGGGAAATAAAGATAACGAAGGTGTTCACCACGCCCTGGATCAGGGTCATGGTGACCATATCGCCGTTAGCGATGTGGCTGATCTCGTGAGCAATAACCGCTTCTGCTTCGTCACGGCTCATGTTTTGCAGCAGACCGGTGCTGACGGCCACCAGGGACGCGTCACGACGCGCACCGGTAGCAAACGCGTTGATATCCGGCGCGTGGTAGATGGCTACCTGCGGCATGGCAATGCCCGCCTGCTTCGACTGCTGAGCAACCGTGCTCATCAGCCACTGCTCCATATCGTTACGCGGTTGCTCAATAACTTCACCACCCACGGATTTCAGCGCCATCCACTTGGACATCAGCAGTGAAATGAAAGAGCCACCGAAACCAAACAGCAGCGCCATAATCAACAGACCCTGAACGCTGCTCGACTGAATTCCCGTCAGGCTTAGCACCAGCCCGAATACCACCATCACCGCCAGGTTGGTGAGCAGGAAGAGCGCGATTCGCATCATAATATTCTTTTAACCTCAGTTTAACAAAACGCACTATGCGATTACCCACATCGTATGGGTATTACGGCTATTTTCAAGCATCCAGACGGCGTAAGTCACCAGAAAGACACAACTTTACACAATTGGAAATCTGCCTGACGGAAGGAGGAGGTACAAAAAGAAACAGGCACAAATTCTTGTGCCTGTTGGGGGATTATTTTGTCGGAGCAGGTTGCAGGGCAGGTTTCTCTTTTTCCAGCTTCGCGAGATCAAGCGCGATATGCACCGTCTCGTCCAGATACGGATCGGGCTCCTGGTAATCCTTAGGCAGATCGTCCAGTTTTTTGAGCAGAGGCTTGCCTTCACGTTTGAAGCGATCGTTGATACGCGCCAGACGTGTCGCGTCATCTTCATTGTTCTCTTTTTCACGCTGGGCGTAGTTCAGAGACACAATATTCCGTTTCGCTTTCAGAGCGTTAAAACGCGCGATGTCCTTCATGATGTACTGGAATTCCGGATCCTTCCCGATGCGATCGTTGTGATTTTTCAGCAGTTCCGGTCCGAACTGTTTCATATCACCCGATTTCACGAATGTCGCGGCATCAATGCTATCCCACGGCAGCGCGTTATCTTCAAACTTCTCGCCCGTTTCCGTCTCTTCGGTACCTGTCGGCATCATGATATCCGGCGTCACGCCTTTGCGCTGCGTACTGCCGCCGTTGACGCGGTAAAACTTCTGAATGGTGTACTGTACTGAGCCCAGCGCAGGCCATTCAGGGCGCAGCATCTGGTCGTAAATACGGTTCAGAGAGCGGTACTGCTGAACGGTGCCCTTGCCAAACGTCGGTTCGCCGACGATTAACGCCCGGCCGTAATCCTGCATGGCAGCAGCGAAGATTTCCGATGCAGAGGCGCTGAAGCGATCGACCAGCACCACCAGCGGCCCCTTGTAGTAGACCACGCCATCGGTATCGGCATCTTCACGCACTTTACCGTTGTTATCGCGCACCTGTACCACCGGGCCAGACGGGATAAACAGCCCGGAAAGCGAGACGGCCTCGGTCAATGCCCCGCCGCCGTTGCTGCGCAGGTCAATGATGACGCTGCTGACATTCTGCTTTTCAAGCTTCTGGAGCTGCACTTTCACATCATCGGTCAGCCCGACGTAGAAACCAGGGATATCCAGAACGCCAACCTTCTCTTTACCCACGGTTTTCACCGACATTTTCACCGCGCGATCTTCCAGGCGGATGCGCTCACGG
The DNA here is from genome assembly GCF_031432835.1 of Enterobacter cloacae complex sp. EB5. NCBI lineage: Bacteria > Pseudomonadati > Pseudomonadota > Gammaproteobacteria > Enterobacterales > Enterobacteriaceae > Enterobacter > Enterobacter cloacae complex sp. EB5. The sequence continues at coordinate 4,053,035 of NZ_CP133860.1, read as the reverse complement.
GTCAGAGTAACGATACGGGTTTTGGTCCCCTTACCGGCTGGCAGGATCTCCAGGCGAACTTTGCTGCCCTTCGGCCCTTTGATCAGCGCAACAACGTCATCAAGACGCCAGCCAATCACGTCCACCATGCTCTTTCCGGTTTGGCCCACACCGACAATACGGTCGCCTACGCTGATCGCTTTGCTTTTCGACGCAGGGCCACCAGCCACCATGGAGTTGATTACGGTGTAGTCATCGTCCATCTGAAGCACAGCACCGATACCTTCCAGAGACAGGCTCATTTCGGTATTGAACTGTTCGGTGTTACGTGGAGAGAGATAATTGGTGTGCGGATCAATTTCATGCGCAAACGCGGTCATCGCCAGCGAGAAAACATCTTCACTGTTGGTCTGCGCCAGACGACGAATAGCGAACTTGTAGCGACGGTTTAACGTCTCACGGATCTCTTTCTCGTCTTTGCCTGTGAGCTTGAGGCTCAGTTCGTCATATTTGACTTTTCCGTCCCACAGCGCATTCAGTTCAGCCTCGTCTTTCGGCCATGGCGCTTTGCTGCGGTCCAGATTAAAGGTGTCGTTGCCGGTGAAGTCCATCGGACGTTCCAGCACTTTCAGCGCGTATTGATAACGCTCAAAACGGCGCTTTTGCGATAAATTGTACAGATCGTAGAACAGATCGAGTTTTCCGGAGCGCAGCTCATCACCCACTTCGGATTTGCGTTTAGCGAACTGTTCGACATCGCTGGCCAGCAGTACGTTATGGCTGTAATCCAGCAAGTTCAGATAACGGTCAAAGATTTTGGCCGAAAAGGCCTGATCGAGATCGAACTGACGATAGTGCGAACGAGTAAAGCGCGACGTCACGCGCTCACTCACCGTCGCGTGCTGAGTCTCTTCCTTGAGAACCGGAATTTGATCAACACGCGTAATATCGTCCACAGCGAAAGCGTGGCCTGTTATAGCAAACAGGCCAGCCAGCGCGGTGAGCTTAAAAAAAGTGTTCATGCCAGGCTCGGCCTCCGTTTCAGAACAACAAGTGTTCTGCGCGTACAATCATTGACATACCAGAAGTCAGCTGTACACGAACGCCATCTTTGGTGATTTCCAGTACGGTGGCGTCCATCGCGTTGTTACCCGCTTTCACCTTCAGTGACTGACCTACGCTCAGCGCGTTGATGTCAGAAACCGGGGTGTGGCGCGGCTCTTCGCGCGGCGCACGTGGGGCTTTAGCTGCTGGTTTGTCAGCACGCGGTTTGCGATCGTTATTTTCAGTACGACGCGGTGCCGGGCGCGGTTTACGCTCGCGACGAGGAGCGTCTTCCTGACCGTTTGCCGCTGCGGCTTCGCGTTTTTTCGCCTGCTGTTCCGCACGCTGTGCCTGCACGCGAGCTTTGGCTTCTTCAAGCTGCTTACGCGCATGTTCTACGTGCTGCTCGTCCAGCTCACCGCACGGGTTGCCGTCAAGGTCGACACGGGTCGCACCCGGCTTGATACCGTACAGGTAACGCCAGCTCGAGGTATAAAGGCGCAAGGCAGAACGAAGCTGCGTTTTGCTGAGGTTCATCTCCCCCTCAACGCGCGCGACCAGATCCTGAAAGATACCGACTTTCAGAGGACGCGCTTCACCTTCAGCGCTGAAGCACTGCGGGAAACGCTCGGCCAGAAATGCGATAACTTCTTTACTGCTATTCAACTTAGGTTGATTTTCCATGAAATTTCCTGATTACAACGGACGTTGCCAACAAGCGCAGGCATGAACAGGCGACATTATAATGACGCTATCAGTAAATGCTACGTTATCCGTTGATTATCCTGCGACGCTCGCAAAGAATTTATGATAATCGGTCTCTGCCAGAACATTTTCCAGGTTTGCGGCCAGCGCGCGCAGTCCCTGCTCATCCTCGGCAGTAAAGCGGCTGAAGACCGTGCTGTCGATATCCAGAACGCCAATAATCTGATTTTTAACCACCAGCGGCAGTACGATTTCAGAATTGCTGCTGGCATCGCAGGCAATGTGGCCGTCAAACGCATGAACATCTTCGACACGCTGAACCTGACGAGTCGCCACTGCGGTACCGCACACGCCGCGACCTACCGGGATGCGTACGCAGGCGAGTTTACCCTGGAAAGGCCCGAGCACCAGCGTGTCGCCTTCCAGCAGATAAAAGCCCGCCCAGTTCACGTCAGAAAGGCGTTCGAACAGTAACGCACTGGTATTTGCCAGAGTGGCTAAGAAACTGGTTTCCCCTGCCATTAATGCCTTAAAATCGCGATTCAGATCCGCGTAGAATTCTGTTTTGTTCATTATTCAATCACTTAGTTATCTTACATAGTTACCGCATAGCCTATTAAAATAAGCATTAAATGCGCTCATGCTCAAGATGAATCCGTTCATGAGTTATTATAACTTTCAACAATACTAATCTGTGTGCGACTGATGGCCCTAAAAACACCCCAAATTACGCCGACACGAAAGATCGTTGTCCGTACGGTAAGCCAGGCTCTGCCCCGTGCACATTATCAGCGTTGCCCCCAGTGCGATACGCTTTTTATGTTGCCGAAGATGAAATCGCACCAAAGTGCTTTTTGTCCTTGCTGTGATGCCAAAATTCGCGATGGCCGGGACTGGTCATTGACGCGTCTGGCGGCAATGGCGGTCACCATGCTGCTGCTGATGCCCTTCGCCTGGACCGAGCCGCTGTTAAAGCTCTACCTGCTTGGTGTGCGTATTGACGCTAACGTGTTGCAGGGGATCTGGCAGATGACGCGCCAGGGCGATCCGCTTACGGCCGCCATGGTGCTGTTCTGCGTCGTCGGCGCGCCGTTGGTGCTGGTCGCGGCAATTGCCTACCTGTGGTTTGGCAACATACTGGGGATGAACCTGCGCCCCGTCCTGCTCATGCTGGAAAAGCTCAAGGAGTGGGTGATGCTGGACATCTATCTGGTGGGCGTCGGCGTGGCCTCCATCAAAGTGCAGGATTATGCGTTTTTACAACCCGGCATTGGACTTTTTGCGTTTATTTCACTGGTCCTGCTGAGTATTCTGACCCTGATTCATCTCAATGTTGAACAGCTTTGGGAGCGATTTTACCCGCAGCGCCCCGCGACCCGGCCTGATGAAAACCTGCGCGTCTGCCTGGGGTGCCATTACACCGGTTTTCCGGATAAACGCGGGAGGTGCCCACGCTGCCACATTCCGTTAAGATTGCGACGCAACAACAGCCTGCAAAAATGCTGGGCGGCGCTTATCGCCTCCCTGGTATTTTTGTTCCCGGCCAACATGCTGCCGATCTCCGTAATTTATGTGAACGGCGCCCGTCAGGAAGATACTATCCTTTCGGGGATTATCTCTCTGGCGCACAGTAACGTCGGGGTCGCCGCCATTGTTTTCATCGCCAGTATTCTGGTGCCCTTTACCAAAGTGGTGGTGATGTTTACGCTGCTTATCAGCATTCACTTTAAATGCGAACAAGGACTACGCACCCGCATCCTGCTTCTGCGATTCGTGACCTGGATTGGTCGCTGGTCGATGTTGGATCTGTTCGTGATTTCGCTGATGATGTCGCTCATCAATCGCGATCAGTTACTTGCTTTTACCATGGGACCCGCAGCTTTTTATTTCGGCTCTGCGGTGATATTGACTATTCTTGCAGTGGAATGGCTGGACAGCCGCTTACTTTGGGACGCACATGAGTCAGGAAACGCCCGCTTCGCCGACTGAAGCGAGAATTAAAACAAAACGCCGCATTTCGCCATTCTGGTTGCTGCCTGTCATCGCGCTGATGATCGCAGGCTGGCTTATCTGGACAAGCTATGAAGATCGCGGAAGTACCATCACGATTGATTTCCAGTCTGCGGACGGCATTGTCGCCGGACGTACCCCCGTTCGCTTCCAGGGGGTGGAAGTAGGTACCGTGCAGGATATTTCCCTCGGCAAAGGGCTGAACAAAATCCAGGTCCGGGCGAGCATTAAGTCTGATATGCAGGATGCCCTGCGCGCCGAAACGCAGTTCTGGCTGGTCACGCCTAAAGCCTCCCTGGCCGGCGTTTCCGGGCTGGATGCGCTTGTGGGCGGTAACTATATCGGCATGATGCCCGGCAAAGGCGAGCCACAGGATCACTTTGTTGCGCTGGATACCCAGCCGAAATATCGGCTGAATAACGGCGACTTGATGATCCACCTCCGCGCGCCGGATCTCGGCTCGCTGAACAGTGGTTCTCTGGTCTATTTCCGCAAAATTCCGGTTGGCCGCGTTTACGACTACGCCATTAACCCGAACAAAGATGGCGTGACCATTGATGTACTCATCGAGCGCCGTTTTACCAACCTGGTGAAAAAAGGCAGCCGCTTCTGGAACGTCTCCGGCGTCGATGCCGACCTGAGCTTAAGCGGTGCGAAAGTGAAGCTTGAGAGCCTGGCGGCGCTGGTGAATGGCGCTATCGCCTTCGACTCACCTGCTGACTCCAGCCCTGCCGCCGCAGAAGACACCTTTGGCCTGTACGCCGACCTGGCGCACAGCCAGCGCGGTGTCATCGTCAAGCTGACCCTGCCGGATGCCAAAGGCCTGAAAGCCGGTTCGACCCCGTTGATGTACCAGGGTTTAGAGGTCGGGCAACTGACAAAATTAACCCTCAATGCGGGCGGCTCCGTTACCGGCGAAATGACGGTGGATCCGAGCGTGGTGGATCTCCTGCGGGATAAAACGCGCATTGAACTGCGTAATCCGAAGCTCTCCCTCAGCGACGCCAGCATCAGTTCCCTGCTGACGGGAAGCACTTTTGAGCTGATCCCCGGTGAAGGCGCGCCGAACAAAAACTTTGTTATCGCGCCGGCGGATAAAGCCCTGCTGCAAAAACCGGGCGTGTTGACGGTTACGCTGAATGCGCCGGAAAGCTACGGTATCGAGGCCGGGCAACCGCTGATCCTGCACGGTGTGCAGGTGGGCCAGGTCCTCGAACGTAAGCTGTCGGAAAAAGGGGTCTCCTTCTCCGCCGCCATCGATCCGCAGTATGGCAACCTGGTCCACGGCGACAGTAAATTTGTGGTTAACAGCCGGGTCGACGTGAAGGTGGGTCTGGACGGGGTTGAGTTCCTCGGCGCCAGCGCCAGCGAGTGGGTTAACGGCGGGATCCGCATTCTGCCGGGCAGCAAAGGTGCGCTGCGCGAGAGTTATCCGCTGTTCGCCAATCTCGACAAAGCCATTGAAAACAGCCTCGGCGACCTGCCGACCACCACGCTGACCTTAAGCGCTGAAACGCTGCCGGATGTCCAGGCAGGCTCCGTCGTACTTTATCGTAAGTTTGAGGTGGGGGAAGTGATCACCGTTCGTCCTCGTGCGGACGCGTTTGATATCGAACTGCATATCAAGCCGGAGTACCGCAAGCTGCTCACGCCAAACAGCGTGTTCTGGGCTGAAGGCGGCGCGAAAGTGCAGCTCAACGGCAGCGGGCTGACCGTACAGGCCTCGCCTCTCTCCCGTGCCCTGCGCGGTGCGATCAGCTTCGATAACCTGAGCGGCGCGGGCGGCAACATGCGTAAAGGTGACAAGCGGATCCTCTTCCCGTCCGAAACCGCGGCGCGCGCCGTCGGGGGGCAGATAACCCTGCACACCTTTGATGCCGGTAAACTGGCAGAAGGCATGCCCATCCGCTATCTCGGCATTGATATCGGGCAGGTCCAGAAGCTGACGCTGATCACCGCTCGCAATGAAGTGCAGGCGACCGCCGTGCTTTATCCGGAATATGTGCAGACGTTCGCCCGGGCAGGCTCGCGCTTCTCGGTGGTTACGCCGCAAATTTCTGCCGCAGGGGTTGAGCATCTCGACACCATACTTCAGCCGTACATAAACGTTGAACCGGGTCGCGGCAACGCGCGTCGTGAATTTGAGTTGCAGGAGGCCACCATCACCGACTCCCGTTATCTGGACGGTCTGAGCATTGTGGTTGAAGTGCCGGAGGCCGGTTCGCTGGGCATCGGTACGCCGGTCCTGTTCCGCGGCATTGAAGTGGGGACAGTAACAAGCCTGACGCTGGGTAATCTGTCCGATCGCGTGATGGTTGGCCTGCGCATCAGCCAGCGTTATCAGCATCTGGTGCGCAACAACTCGGTGTTCTGGCTCGCTTCAGGCTACTCGCTGGACTTCGGCCTGACCGGTGGCGTGGTCAAGACGGGGACCTTTAATCAGTTCATTCGCGGCGGCATTGCCTTCGCGACGCCGCCTGGCACGCCTCTGGCGCCTAAGGCGCAGGCAGGTAAACACTTCCTGCTGCTGGAAAGTGAACCGAAAGAGTGGCGCGAATGGGGAACGGCGCTGCCGCGTTAATCTCGCAGGCTCCGGTGTCAACGCGCCGGAGCCTTTATGTTACACTGCGCGCCTGAATGTTTCCCTGTGGTGTGCCAGTGGCTCAAAACTCCGTATTTCTTCCCGAACAATTCCTCGCACAGATGCGCGAGGCGCTTCCTGCTCATCTCTCTTTCGACGATTTCGTCGCCGCCTGCCAGCGCCCTTTGCGCCGGAGTATTCGCGTCAATACGCTGAAAATCAGCGTCGGGGCGTTTCTGGATCTTGTCTCCCCCTACGGCTGGCAGCTGACGCCGGTGCCGTGGTGCGAAGAGGGGTTCTGGATCGAACGGGATGACGAGGAGAGCCTGCCGCTCGGCAGCACCGCCGAGCACCTTAGCGGGCTGTTTTATATTCAGGAAGCCAGCTCCATGCTGCCGGTTGCCGCGCTGTTTGCCGACGGGAACCAGCCTGAGCGGGTTATGGATGTCGCGGCGGCGCCGGGCTCTAAAACCACGCAGATTGCCGCCCGGATGAACAACCGCGGCGCGATCCTCGCCAACGAATTTTCCGCCAGCCGCGTCAAAGTCCTGCACGCCAATATCAGCCGCTGCGGGATCCACAACGTCGCGTTAACGCACTTCGACGGTCGCGTGTTTGGCGCTGCCCTGCCGGAAGCCTTTGATGCCATCCTGCTTGACGCGCCCTGCTCCGGCGAAGGCGTGGTGCGAAAAGATCCTGATGCGTTAAAAAACTGGTCCGTTGAAAGCAACCTGGAGATCGCCGCCACGCAGCGTGAACTGATCGACAGCGCGTTTCATGCCCTGCGCCCAGGCGGGACGCTGGTTTATTCCACCTGCACCCTGAATCGCGATGAGAACGAGGACGTCTGCCTGTGGCTCAAGCAACGCTATGCGGATGCCGTCGAGTTTCTGCCGCTGGACTCCCTCTTCGATTCGGCAAGATACGCGGCCACCCCTGAAGGCTTCCTGCATGTCTTCCCGCAGATTTACGATTGCGAAGGCTTCTTTGTTGCCCGTCTGCGTAAAACCCGCGCCGTCGATCCTCAGCCTGCCCCTAAGTTTAAGGTCGGCAACTTCCCGTTCGCGCCGGTCAAAGGCCGTGAGGCGGCACAGGCGCAAGCGGCTGCGAGCAAAGTGGGCCTGCACTGGGATGAGAGCCTGCGCCTCTGGATGCGTGACAAAGAGCTGTGGCTGTTCCCGGTCAACATCGAACCGCTGATTGGTAAAGTGCGTTTCTCCCGCCTCGGTATTCGCCTGGCGGAGATCCACAACAAAGGCTATCGCTGGCAGCACGAAGCGGTCATTGCGCTGGCCGGCAGTGAGAACACCTTCGCCCTGACGCATCAGGAAGCGGAAGAGTGGTATCGCGGTCGTGACGTTTACCCGGAAGACGGCCCGTCACAGGATGAAGTCATCGTGACGTATCAGGGCTATCCGCTGGGGCTGGCGAAAAAAGTCGGCTCGCGGCTGAAAAACAGCTATCCGCGCGAACTGGTACGCGATGGCCGCCTGTTTACCGGTAACAACCGCAGCGCCTGAAAAAAAGCGCATTTTTTTACTGGCGATTTCGCTCTCCTTGTCTAGGATCAAAAATGGGTGGCTGCACTGGTCATACCAGATTTTGGGCAACAAACCGGAGAGCATTATGACGAAAACCAGCGTACGCATTGGCGCTTTTGAAATCGACGACGCTGAATTGCGCGGCGAAGCACAAGGCGAACGAACGTTAAGTATTCCCTGCAAATCCGATCCGGATTTGTGCATGCAGCTGGACGCCTGGGATGCCGATACCAGCGTCCCGGCGATCCTTGATGGGGAACATTCCGTTCTGTACCGTGAGCATTACGACAGTAAAACCGATGCCTGGGTCTTGCGTCTTGCCTGACCCAAAGAGAACCCGCCCGAAGGCGGGTTATTTATTACTGAAGCTGTGCCAGCGTCAGAAAGCCCCCGAACACCGCCCCCGTATCAATGTAGTGCAGATTGTTAAAATCGTAGCGTTTGTCCAGAGGCGTATGCCCGAACCAGAAGTGATCCGCGCCGCTAATGCCCTGCCCTTTACCCACCATAAAGCCCATTAACCGGTCGCGATCCCACAGCACGCGCCGGACATCCACCGGCTTATGCCAGCCATATTCGGCGGAGGGATAATCTGCATGAGCAATCACGTTGAGACCGTTTTTGCAGGTTATTTCAATAATGTGCGGCAAGTCCTGACACGCGTCGAGTAAACCCTTCGCCTGCTTTTGTTGAGCGACCGTAAGCCCGGTAAACCAGTTACCGCCATTTATCGACCAGAGACTAAACTCATTATTTTCAAGCGCATCTAACGCCATTTGCTCGTGATTACCGCGTACCGCATAAAACCAGTTTTCCTGCATCAGTTGTAAACATTTTACGCTGTCAGGTCCGCGGTCGATAATATCCCCCACCGAGATCAGCAGATCCATATCAGGATTAAAATGCCGTCGTTTCAGCTCATCCATAAGCCACTGATAGCAACCATGAATATCGCTGACAACCCAGACATGACGCCAGTGTTCTCCCTCTATTTTCTGATACATAACGCCTCCTGTAAGAAGTATAGCTGCCACAGAAAATGTCATGAGCCGGCGTTGGATATCGCGAATCCAAACAAACCATAAACCAGCCGGAAATAAAGATCGCTGCGCTATTAATCCCTTATTCCCTGGCCTTTAAAATAGCGCGGAATAAAAAGAGGGATTTTCACGTGTCAAACATACACCTGCAAAACGATGTTTTTTATCCGCATCGCACAAATATTATTTCTGAACTGGTGAGAGGAAAACGCGTTCCCGGCCCAATCTGGCACAAACGTGATTACCGGTTAAAGTTCCTACTGCGCTCGCTTTTATTCTGGTCCTCCACCCATCGCATGCTGGAGGCGCTATCCGGGCGCGATGATTTCGACAGGCTGCTCACCTCTCAAATTACCTTGCCGAGCAAAACTCACCGCCAGTATCTGATGCGCGGCCTGAACTCAAACGATCGGGCCGATGCTATCGTCAGCCACTATCAGTGGATTGATAGTCTGAAAAATATCGCCCTCGCCCACGCGCTGACCAGCCCGCAAGAGGTGCCGGTTGTCCGGTTCGAGGCAAAAAACGGCGAAATCTATACCGTCCACGCCTCGTCCGCAGGTAAGGCCGAACGCGAAGGCGAAAGCACGCTTTGGCTGCACGACAATGACAATACGCTGCTTGCCAGCCTGACGTTCTGTGTCGCACGCAGTAACGGCCGTATGGTGCTGGTGATCGGCGGCCTTCAGGGTCCACGTCGTCATGTTTCACGGGAGGTGATTAAGCAGGCTACCCGTGCCTGCCATGGGCTTTTCCCGAAACGCGTGCTGATGGAGGTGATCTTCCAGCTGGCCTCACGCTCGAACATCAGCGCGATTTTTGCCGTCAGCGATGAAGGCCATGTTTTCCGCGCGCTGCGCTACCGTCTGAGCAAAGGCCGTCATTTTCACGCCAGCTACGACGAGTTCTGGGAAGGCCTGAACGGAAAGAAACTCTCCCCCTTCTGCTGGCAGTTGCCGCTCCAGATGGAGCGTAAAGCGCTGGAGGAGATTGCCAGCAAAAAACGCGCCGAATACCGTCGCCGCTTTGCGTTACTTGATGATATTGCGGCTTGCGTACAGGCGCGCATTGATCCCGCAGTCGTCTCAGGCAAAAAACAAACAAAAATTTAACAAAACAGCCAAAAAGGACTGGACTTACGCCTGCCGGGTTGTGGTATGTTTGAAGCAGGCGCACAGGAAGTGAACCTTCTGCTGAGACGAAAACCGGATTTTATCGTTTATTTTCATGCAGATAAAAAGAGACCGAATACGATTCCTGTATTCGGTCCAGGGAAATGGCTCTTGGGAGAGAGCCGTGCGCTAAAAGTTGGCATTAATGCAGGCTCAATCGCCCTGCCCTTTAAGAATAGATGACGACGTCAGGTTTTCCAGTCCACAGCAAAAGTGGTCTGAAAAAAAGCGTCAGAACATCACTAAATGTGAAAAACCGCAGAGCTTTTACAAGCACCTGCGGTTTTTTTTACTGGAAACCTGACGGCTAACAGAGCTTTTCAGCGCGCTCAATAAACGGCGCCAGACTCTTCTTCTGCCCGGGGTTTGCCGGGTCATCCACCTGGATCACGCTGACAGGCTGTCCGTTACTTTTCCCGCTGGCCACCTGCTGCTCCGCTACGTCATTTAACGGATACTGCACGAGCGTACTGGGATTGATGACATACAGCGCGTTACCGGGACGGCAGGTAAGCATGACCTCTTCACGATTAAATGCCCAGTTGTCCTTACCCACCTCAAACCGGCTGACGGTGATGACCTGCGGCGCGGCTAACGCACTGCTGGCACAGGTGAGAAGTAAAAGAGAAAGCAGTGTCTTTTTCATATGTTATTTAACCTTGTCAGAAGGGTTCCCAGGTCGCGAACAGGCTGACGGCCGCCAGTACCAGCGCGCCCAGCACCACCTCTGCCTGTGTCATCCTGATAAAAATCTGTTGTTCCCGCCCGGCCTCCGGGCGAAAGCGTGGCACAAGAAAATACCGATTCGCCAGCGCAATTGCCACCATCATCATGACCAGCGCACATTTGAACAACAACAGCTGGACATAAGGCGCCTGCCACGGCACGTTTATGCCAACAATAAAGAGCGTATTGATTATCCCGGTCAGCAGCACGCCTGCCACGGCGTAATGCCCCACGCGGGAGAAGCGCATCATGGTAAAGATAGCGGCTGGCTGCCAGCGGCCTTTCGCCAGACGCATACAAAACAGCAGCGGCAGTAAACCACCCACCCAGGTCGCGGCGCAGAGCAGGTGAAGCGCATGGTTGAGACGATGCAACGCTCCCGGTGCGCCACCGTTCATCGCGGCATGTCCCACGCCCGCCAGCAGCACCAGCTGCCCCATCGCGTTGCGGGGTAAGCCAGGCAGCGCCCGCCGTCACCGCGGCCAGTACCATCTGCCATAACCAGACGCCGCCAAATTGCGTTCCCAGCACGCTGCGCCAGACCGCCGGGCGAATGACATCGCCCCAGCCGTTGCCCATCAAGCCACTTTGCAGGGCGAACATCAGCAGAGCCGCCATCAGGCTGATTAAGGCCGCGAGTTTCTGCTGCCGCTGGAAACGCCGGGTCATGAGACGCTGCAACGAAGACGGCGCAAACCAGACGCTGTAAAGCGCGTTGCCAAAAAGCAGCATCAGCGCAGCAAAATGGATAAAGCGTAACGCGACGTAGCTCAGGGCCAGCATGCTATTTCACGCTAAAGTGATAGCTGCCTTTGGTTTTGTGGCCATCCACGGAGACCACATGCCAGTCCACCGTGTAGGTGCCGGTCGTCAACGGTTTCTCAAGAGGAACAATCAGCTTTGCGTTATCCTTCTCGTCACGCTTCACCGCGCCCGTCTGGATCTTGTGCTGCTGCGCGTCCGTCACCACCACGCCGCTGAAGGCTGGCTCAATGCCTTCCGAGAAGTTCAGCGTAATGACCTCTGGTGCCACCGCGACGGTATTTTCCTGCGGGGATTGCTGCTTAAGATGCGCATGGGCCAGTACTGAGGGCGTGATGGCTGAAGAGAGCAGAAATGCCAGCGCGCACGCGACACGGGAAGGGGTAAAATGCATCACAATCATTCCTTTTCGTTATGCCTGAATGCTAAAGAATAACTCTGTATAATTAACGAGTCGAGGAACATCCTTTGCTCCCTTGTCATCGTTGAACAATCGCGGTAACGTTGCCGCCGCAGAAAAAGGAGAAGGAAATGAACGTTAACCTGGCCGCCCTTCCTCAGGACGAGATGGACAAAGTGAATGTCGATCTCGCCGCCGCGGGGGTCGCATTCAAAGAGCGTTACAACATGCCCGTCGTGGCTGAAGTGGTAGAGCGTGAACAACCCGCGCATCTGCGCGACTGGTTTCGCGAACGTCTCATTGCGCATCGCCTCGCCTCCGTCAATCTCTCGCGCCTGCCGTACGAACCTAAAGTTAAATAAGCTTAACGTCTCGTTACACTTCCTTACGCGTTATGTGGCAGGATAAGAAAACCCTGATAAGTTTAGGTGTAATCTTAAAATCCCAGCGACTTAGTGTATAAGGAAGTCACGATGTCACGATGGAATATTGCCGCGGCTCAGTATGCCCCGCGGCACAACTGTGTTGATGAGCACGTAAAACATCACCTGCACTTTATTGCCGAGGCTGCCGGGCATGGGTGCGATTTAATCGTCTTTCCGGAGCTTTCGCTTACCGGCCCTGTCGGAACAACCTTACCCCCACCCCCTGACGATTTGCAGCTTGCCCCCCTCCTTCATGCCGCCCAGTCACGTTTCATCACGGTGATTGCTGGTATTACGCTCCAGCAACACGGCCAGCGCCAGAAAGGACTCGCGCTTTTCACCCCTAACCTGTCGACCATCCGGCGTTATCCGCAGGGCAACGGTGCGGGTGTTATTCCTGGCGATAAACGGTTAACCATCGTGGATAACCAGGCTGACGCCCCGGAGCTGGACCCGGAGGCAACGCTGTTCACCAGCAGCCTGGCCGTGGGCGAGCATCGCTGGCGGCAATCCATCGGTTCGTTACAACGCTTCGCGCACAAGTACGCCATCGCGGTATTAATGGCGAACGCGCGAGGCGGTAGCGCACTATGGGATGAAAAAGGTCAGCTGATTGTACGTGCCGATAAGGGAGAACTGCTGCTAACCGGTTCTTTAGGCCAACAGGGTTGGCAAGGCGATATCATTCCATTAGGCTAGGCATTTTAGGATCAGGAGCGATCAATGCTGCGCGTTATCGATACCGAAACCTGTGATTTGCAGGGTGGAATTGTGGAAGTCGCTTCTGTCGACGTGATTGACGGAAAGATAGTCAACCCAATGAGCCATCTGGTGCGCCCGGATCGTCCCATCAGTGCGCAGGCGATGGCGATACATCGCATTACGGAATCGATGGTGGCGGACAAGCCGTGGATTGAAGAGATCATCCCTCTTTACCACGGTAGCCAGTGGTATGTCGCCCATAACGCCAGCTTTGACCGCCGCGTGCTGCCGGAGATGCCCGGCGAATGGATTTGCACCATGAAGCTGGCGCGCCGTCTGTGGCCGGGGATCAAATACAGCAATATGGCGCTGTATAAGTCGCGCAAACTTAGCGTGCGGACGTCGGAAGGGCTGCATCATCACCGTGCCCTCTATGACTGCTACATCACCGCAGCGCTCCTGATTGATATCATGAACACTTCCGGCTGGACGCCAGACGATATGGCGACCATTACCGGGCGCCCCGCACTACTGACCACCTTTACGTTCGGTAAATATCGGGGGAAGCCAGTATCGGAAGTGGCGGACAAAGATCCGGGCTATCTGCGCTGGCTGTACAACAACCTCGACAGAATGAGCCCGGAACTGCGCCTGACGCTGAAGCATTATTTAGGCGAAGCCTGAGTCCCCGCCCGGCCTGGCAGCGTATCCTGCGCCAGGCCAATCAAAAAGGCGTACTCCAGCGCCACCCCTTCATAGGATTTAAATCGCCCTGATTTCCCGCCGTGCCCCGAGTCCATATCGGTACACAGCAGCAGCAGATTATCGTCAGTTTTCAGCTCACGCAGCTTCGCCACCCATTTCGCGGGCTCCCAGTACTGTACCTGGGAATCGTGCAGGCCGGTGGTCACCAGCATATGCGGATAGGCTTTCGCCTCGACGTTATCGTACGGGCTGTACTCTTTCATGTAGCGATAATAGGTTTCATCCTGCGGGTTCCCCCACTCCTCAAACTCCCCGGTGGTCAGCGGAATGGACTCATCCAGCATGGTCGTCACCACGTCCACAAACGGCACCTGGGCGATAACGCCTTTAAACAGTTCAGGCCGCTGGTTGATCACGGCGCCCATAAGCATACCCCCGGCGCTGCCCCCCATGCCAAAGCAGAGCTGCGGATCGCCATAACCCTGCGCGATCAGCGCATCGCAGACATCAAGGTAGTCATTAAAGGTATTTTTCTTTTTGAGAAATTTTCCGTCTTCATACCAGTGCTGACCCAGCTCGCCGCCGCCGCGAATATGGGCAATCGCATAAACAAAACCACGGTCGAGCAGGCTCAGCCTGCTGCTGCTGAAATCGGCGTCCATACTGGATCCATAAGAGCCATAGCCATAGACGAGGATGGGGTTTTTACCTTTGTTGAAGTGCGCCTTGTGATAGACGAGCGACACAGGGACTTCGACGCCGTCGCGTGCGGTCACCCACAGGTGCTCACTGCGATAATTTTCCGACTCAAACCCCCGAACCTCCGCCTGTTTAATCACCTGACGCTGCCCGGTGTCCATATCCAGTTCAAACAACGTATCCGGGGTGGTCATCGACGAATAGCCGTACCGCAGTCGGGACGATTCCGGTTCCGGGTTAAAGCCGATCCACGTCACGTAAGCCGGGTCATCGAACGCAATGCCCACCACTTCGCGGGTTTTGCGGTTGATTTGGCGGATACTGGTCAGTCCGCGCTGACGCTCTTCCACCACCAGCCAGTCGGTAAACAGGGTGAACCCCTCCAGCATCACCTGATCGCGCGCGGGAATTAACACCTCCCATTTGCGTTCATCACGCACTTTGGTTTTATAAAGGCCAAAGTTTTTGCCCTCGCGGTTCGAACGCAGGTAAAAGCTGTGCTGGAAGTGATCCAGGCTGTACTCATGATCTTTACGGCGCGGCAGGAAGCACAGCGGCTGCGCATCCGGCAGCTCTGCATCCAGCAGCAGCACTTCTGAGGTGGTGGCGCTGGAGAGGAAAATGATCACATAGTGGCGAGACGACGTTTTGTGCAGGCTGACATAGAACGTCTCATCTTTTTCCTCATACACCAGTTCATCGTCGGCGGAATCGGTCCCCACCGTATGACGCCAGACCTGATAAGGCAGCAGCGTTGAGACATGCTTTTTAACGTAGTAGACCGTTTCTGAATCGTTACCCCAGACGAAATCGGGGGAGACATTATCCAGCATTTCGGGATACCAGTTTCCCGTTTCAAGATTGCGGAAACGCAAACCGTACTGGCGGCGGGAGAGGTAATCCTCAGCCAGCGCCATAATGGCGTTATCGGGGGAAATGGACATGCCGCCCAGCGTATAAAACTCACTGTGGGCAGCACGTTTGTTGGCATCCAGCAGGATCTCCCATTCATCCCACTCGGCGCTCAGCACAGACTGGCGCTGGTAGATGGGATATTCGTTTCCCGGCTCATAAATATGGCGATAGCGATAACCGTTTTTGCACCACGGGGCAGAGACATCACGCTGGGGGATACGCTGCACCATTTCGTTCAGGAGCTGATCCTGAAGCGCCTGCTGACTGGCCATGACCTGGCGGCCATAGTCGTTTTCCTCGTGCAGATAGTCCAGCACCTCTGGCCGGGAACGTGAATCGTCCCGCAGCCAGTAGTAGTTATCGATACGCGTATCGCCATGCGTGGTGATCGCATAAGGAGTACGTCGGGCTTTTGGAGGCATGGCATTCTTACTTTTTCGTTTTACATCCTATAAGGTTGGCAAAACACGCGTATGATGCAAGCGAAACATGGCCTTCTAGCCCGCGAGGGTCTGCTTCTGCTGCTGAATATCCTGCTCAATCCCCTCGCGAACGTCCTGGGGGATCTTCAGCGCATCGCCCAGGGCGTTCAGGTAGCTGCGCTCCATAAAGTGATCGATATCGATGGCGGCACAGCTCAGAAAATATAGTTCCAGCGCCTCTTCTTCGTTTTTCACGCCTTGCGCCAGACGCTGCGGATCGAGCGGCTGTTCAATGGCCTGCGCCACCAGCGCCCTGCCCTGCTCCTCAACGCCCGCTTCCCGCATCTGCTGTTCAATTGCGGCACGTTCACTGGCATCAATATGCCCGTCGCTCTTGGCCGCAAAGACCAGAGCGAGGATCAGCCGCTCGGTGCGTAAATCTAACGGCGATACCTGCTTCCCGTACTGCGGTTCATCCTGATGCGCGCTGCGCACCTTGTCTTTGTATTTGTTCCATAAGACGGAGCCTGCAATAGCCCCTCCGCCCGCCAGCAGCGCGCCGGTACCGTATTTGGTAAGCAGTTTCCGCGATGATTTATTGGCAACCAGCAAACCGGCCAGCCCGCCGAGCGCACCCGGCACCAGCAGCTTGCTCAGACCCTGCTCGCCCGACGACGAGCCTTTTTGTCCCAACAGGGATTGCAGTTGATTCATCCAGCCTGACATATTTTTCCTCACGTAACAGTGCGTAACCTTCACAGCCTAAGCGAGCGGGTGTCAGGAAATGTCTGTCAGTACTAAAGAAGCGCAAATTTCCCCCCTGTCCGGTTATCCCCATACAAGACAGACGCAAACGTTTTCGTTTATACTGCCCGCATCTTTTTCAGGGGGATTTTTATGACTCGTTTAGGAACCGCGCTGCGTCCCGCCGCGACGCGCGTCATGCTGTTGGGATCGGGTGAACTGGGTAAAGAAGTGGCCATTGAATGCCAGCGTTTGGGTGTGGAAGTGATTGCGGTGGACCGTTACGCGAATGCGCCCGCCATGCACGTCGCGCATCGCTCGCACGTCATCGATATGCTTGATGGTAATGCCCTGCGGGGGTTAATTGCCGACGAAAAACCGGATTTCGTGGTACCTGAAATTGAGGCCATTGCCACTGAGATGCTGGTTGCCCTTGAACAGGAAGGCCAGCGCGTGGTCCCCTGCGCCACTGCGGCAAAACTGACCATGAACCGGGAAGGCATTCGTCGCCTGGCGGCAGAAGAATTACAGCTCCCGACCTCCAGCTACCGTTTTGCCGGGGATAAAGCTGCGTTTCTCCAGGCCGTAGAGGAGATTGGCTACCCGTGCATCATTAAGCCGGTAATGAGCTCCTCCGGCAAAGGGCAGAGCTTTATCCGCGACAGCAGCACGCTGGACAAAGCCTGGGACTATGCCCAGCAGGGCGGCCGAGCCGGGGCCGGGCGCGTCATCGTGGAAGGCGTGGTGAAGTTTGATTTTGAAATTACCCTGCTCACCGTCAGCGCCGTGGATGGCGTTTATTTCTGCGACCCGATTGGTCATCGCCAGGAAGACGGCGATTATCGTGAATCCTGGCAGCCGCAGCAGATGAGCGCGCTGGCGCTGGCACGCGCGCAGGAGATCGCCCGCAAGACGGTGCTGGCGCTGGGCGGCTACGGCCTGTTCGGCGTGGAATTGTTTGTTTGCGGCGACGAGGTGATCTTCAGTGAAGTCTCCCCTCGTCCGCACGATACCGGGATGGTAACGCTGATTTCACAGGATCTCTCCGAGTTCGCGCTGCACGTACGCGCTTTCCTCGGCCTGCCGGTTGGCGGCATCCGTCAGTACGGCCCGGCAGCCTCGGCGGTGATCCTGCCGCAGCTGACCAGCCAGAATATCACCTTTGATAACATCGAAGGTGCGGTTGGCGCAGGCTTGCAGGTCCGGCTGTTCGGCAAACCGGAGATCGACGGAAGCCGTCGTCTGGGCGTGGCATTAGCAACCGGTGAAAACGTGGACGAAGCCGTCGCCAGAGCGAAAAAAGCGGCTGCGAACGTCAGCGTAGCAGGATAAAAAAATGGGCCGAAAGGCCCGTTATAACTGTCTGGCAGGCCGGGTAAGGCGCAGCCGCTACCCGGCAAACAAACTTACTGTTTCGCGCCTTCTACCGCTTCGCGAGCCAGCTTAGTGATGCGATCCCAGTCGCCTGCTTCCAGCGCATCCGCCGGAACCAGCCAGGAGCCGCCGATGCACAGCACGCTTTTCAGCGCCAGGTAGTCACGGTAGTTGGCCGGAGAGATGCCGCCCGTTGGGCAGAAACGCACCTGGGAGAATGGGCCCGCAATCGCCTGCAACGCTTTGGTGCCGCCGTTCGCTTCAGCCGGGAAGAATTTAAACTCCTTCAGACCGTAGTCCATGCCCAGCATCAGTTCAGAAACGGTGCTGATACCCGGGATCAGCGGAATAGAACCTTCGGTTGCGGCTTTCAGCAGGGGCTCAGTCAGCCCCGGGCTAATGGCAAACTGTGCGCCCGCTTCGGTCACTTCCGCCAGCTGCTGCGCATTCAGAACCGTACCTGCACCGATGATCGCTTCCGGCACTTCTTTGGCGATAGCACGGATCGCATCCATCGCACAGGCCGTACGCAGGGTCACTTCCAGAACGCGAACGCCACCCGCAACCAGCGCCTTCGCCATTGGGACAGCATGCTCCAGTTTGTTTACCACAATAACCGGCACGACAGGGCCAGTGGTCAGGATTGCTTCTGCACTTGTTTTCCAGTTTTTCATCAGAGTTTTCTCTCGCCAGATCGTTAAAATCAAGTCGTCTTAAAACGTAATACAGGTTGCGCCCTGCTCCGCACCGGAGAGTTTCTCACGCAACGCACCAAACATTTCGCGTCCGGTACCCACGCGTGACGCGCTCAGGTCAGGAATATGTGGCTGACGCGCCGCCAGCTCTGCTTCATCCACCAGCAGGGTTAACTCGCCTGTCTGACCGTTAACGCGAATCATGTCACCATCACGCACTTTCGCCAGCAGGCCGCCGTCGTAGGCTTCCGGGGTGACATGAATCGCTGAAGGCACTTTACCGGATGCCCCCGAGAGGCGTCCATCGGTTACCAGCGCAATTTTGAAACGGCGGTCCAATAATACACCAAGCGGCGGCATAAGTTTATGTAATTCTGGCATCCCGTTCGCTTTTGGTCCCTGATGACGCACCACGACCACACAGTCTTTATCAAGCAGACCCGCGTCAAAGGCAGGTAAAACGTCGTGCTGGCTTTCAAACACCACCGCCGGGGCTTCAATCACCTGATTCTCTTCCGGCACGGCAGAAGTTTTCATCACGGCACGTCCAAGGTTACCGCTCAGCACTTTGGTACCGCCGTGAGGAGAGAACGGCTGTTCGAAGGTTGCGATAACCTGAGGATCGAGCGAAGCGCTCGCCCCTTCGCGCCAGTCCAGCTCACCGTTGTTCAGCCAGGGTTCAAGGGTATAGCGATGCAGGCCAAAGCCCGCCACCGTGTTGACATCCTCATGCAGCAGGCCGCCTTTCAGCAGCTCGCGCATTAGTACCGGCACGCCGCCCGCGGCCTGGAAGTGGTTGATGTCCGCCGGACCGTTCGGGTACAGACGCGCCATCAGCGGTACCACGGAGGAGATTTCGGAGAAGTCATCCCAGTTGATCAGAATGCCCGCCGCGCGCGCCATCGCAACAAGGTGCATGGTATGGTTGGTTGAACCGCCGGTCGCCAGCAGGGCGACAATCCCGTTGACGATGACTTTTTCATCCACCATTTTGCCCATTGGCATCCACTCGTTGCCGTTACCGGTCAGGCGCGTCACCTGACGGGCTGCGGCTTCGGTCAGCGCTTTACGCAGTGGCGCATCTGGCTGGATGAACGACGAGCCCGGCAGCTGCATCCCCATAAACTCTACCACCATCTGGTTGGTGTTGGCCGTACCGTAGAACGTACAGGTGCCCGGCGCGTGATAGGACGCGGCTTCCGCTTCCAGCAGCGCCTGACGGTCCGCTTTTCCTTCGGCATACAGCTGGCGGATACGGACTTTTTCCTTATTTGGCAGACCGCTAGCCATCGGGCCTGACGGCACAAAAATCGCTGGCAGATGGCCAAACGACAGCGCGGCCATCACCAGCCCCGGGACGATTTTGTCGCACACGCCCAGATAGAGCGCGCCATCAAACATATTGTGAGACAGGCCCACTGCCGCTGACATGGCGATCACTTCGCGGCTCAGCAGGGACAACTCCATACCGTCCTGGCCCTGGGTTACGCCATCACACATGGCCGGCACGCCGCCTGCAACCTGGCCCACCGCGTTCACGCTGTGCAGCGCATTGCGGATGATAGACGGGTAGACCTCATACGGCTGGTGGGCTGAAAGCATGTCGTTATAGGAGGTAATGATGGCGATATTGTTACGCAACATGCTTTTCAGCGCGTCTTTATCACCAGGCTGGCAGGCCGCAAAGCCGTGGGCCAGATTCCCGCAGGCCAGCTGAGAGCGATGGACAGTTTCACTCTTCGCCTGTTCGATGCGGGCAAGGTAGGCAGCACGGGTCTCTTTCGAGCGTTCAACGATGCGCTGTGTTACGCGTAACAATGTCGGATTCATAAAAGCTCCTCTAATTTATCTGTCCAGGCTCGGGAGTTTACACAGTTTCTGACGGTTGTTAACAACGCTGAAACGCCTGTTATCCGGAGCGCAGGGGCAAAATGTCTGAAGGGAGTGTAATAAAAAAAGCTCCGCGGGTGAATCCACGCGGAGCTTAAAAGATAAAAATTATGCCACTTGCTGTGTTAGATCATGTTACCGGTAAAATAACACCTTTGGGCTAGAAAGGGGGGTTATTCGAACTCGTTCCAGGAGCGTCCATCACGGGTGATCATCGCAACGGAGGCGACAGGTCCCCATGTTCCCGCCTGATACGGTTTTGGCGCGTCCTGATCGGCTGCCCACGCTTCGGTGATGGAGTCGACCCACTTCCACGCCTCTTCCACTTCATCGCGGCGGACGAACAGCGCCTGGATACCACGCATGGTTTCCAGCAGCAGACGCTCGTAAGCATCGGCGAGATGCGTCTGGTTGAAGGTTTCAGAGTAGCTCAGGTCGAGCTTGGTGGTTTGCAGGTTGTGTTTGTGATCAAGACCCGGCACTTTGTTCAGGATCTGAATATCCACACCCTCGTCCGGTTGCAGACGGATGGTCAGTTTGTTCTGCGGCAGTTCCTGCCAGGATTCTTTGAACAGGTTCAGTTCCGGATTTTTGAAGTAGACCACCACTTCGGAGCATTTTGCCGGCAGACGTTTCCCGGTACGGAGGTAGAACGGCACACCGGCCCAGCGCCAGTCGTCGATATCCACGCGGATCGCCACAAACGTCTCGGTGTTGCTGGACTTGTTCGCGCCCTCTTCTTCCAGATAGCCTGGAACTTTTTTCCCCTGGGCAAAACCTGCGGTGTACTGGCCGCGCACGGTTTTCTCACGCACGTTGGAGCGGTCAATACGGCGCAGTGATTTCAGCACTTTCACTTTGGCATCACGAATGCTGTCGGCCGTCAGATCTGACGGTGGAGACATGGCAATCATGCACAGAATTTGCAGCAGGTGGTTCTGGATCATGTCACGCATCTGGCCAGCCTGGTCGAAGTAGCCCCAACGGCCTTCGATGCCCACCTCTTCCGCCACGGTAATTTCCACGTGGTCGATAGTGCGGTTGTCCCAGTTGTTCACGAACAGGGAGTTGGCAAAACGCAGCGCCAGCAGGTTCAGTACCGTCTCTTTGCCCAGATAGTGGTCAATACGGTAAACCTGACACTCCTCAAAGAACTCGCCCACCTGGTCGTTGATTTCACGCGAGGTCGCCAGCGACGTACCCAGCGGTTTCTCCATCACCACGCGCGCCGGTTTGGCGTTCAGCTTCGCTTCGCCCAGACCTTTGCAGATGGCGCCAAAGGTGCTTGGCGGCATGGCGAAATAGTTAATAGTGACACGATTTTCCTGGTCAAGCATTTCACCCAGACGGGTAAAGGCGGCTACATCGTTGACGTCCAGGTTGCAGAAATCGAGACGCCCGCTCAGCTTATCCCAAAGGCTTTCATCGATTTTCTCTTTCATGAACGTTTCGAGCGCCTCGCGCACGACTTTGGTATAAGCCTCCTTATCCCAGTCGGCGCGCCCTACCCCAAGGATTCGGGTGTCGGGATGGATCTGGCCCGCTTTTTCGAGCTGATACAGGGAAGGCAGCAATTTTCGGCGTGCAAGATCGCCTTTCGCGCCGAAAATGACCAGGTCACATGCCTGGGCTGTTTGCGTTACCGCCATGTCATTCTCCTCAGTTAGATCGCCTGGTACTCTGCCAGGTATCGTTGTAATTTTATTACAATGCACTGTACTGCTTTTACGCGTTTCCTGAAACCATTAGCGCTTAACGTCGCGTGCGATACGGTGATTTTTCGTCGCCTGGGCCATTACGCCCGTCTGATGACGCAACAAACGTCGATTCTTTGCGCAACAGGGTCAGAGCAAAACCCGACGTCGATCAAGTAATGAAAAAAAACAACAACATTTCTTGTCGACGATTACCCTTTCGGGAGTCCCGGGGGTAATATCGGCTAAATCGAATCAAGGTTTCATCTCTTTATGAAATCGTTTATGCCCTCATGAGCGTCTTGTTAACAATGAACATGCTGGAAAAAATCCAGTTTCAACTGGAACACCTTAGCAAATCCGAGCGCAAAGTGGCTGAAGTTATTCTCGCCGCGCCCGCTCAGGCGATTCATTCAAGCATCGCCGCTCTGGCACAGGAATCGGGCGTCAGCGAACCGACGGTCAATCGATTCTGTCGTAGTCTGGACACGCGCGGCTTTCCTGATTTTAAACTGCATCTGGCTCAGAGTCTGGCAAACGGCACCCCGTATGTTAATCGCAATGTCGATGAAGACGACAGCGTTGATGCTTACACCGCAAAAATATTTGAATCGGCTATGGCCACGCTCGACCACGTTCGCCAGTCTCTGGACATGAGTTCAGTGAATCGCGCGGTCGATCTTCTTACGCAGGCCAAACGGATTGCCTTCTTTGGCCTTGGCTCGTCCGCCGCCGTGGCGCATGACGCCATGAATAAGTTCTTTCGCTTTAACGTGCCGGTGATTTACTCCGATGACATTGTGCTGCAACGCATGAGCTGTATGAATTGTAGTGAAGATGATGTCGTGGTACTCATCTCCCATACGGGCCGCACCAAGAGCCAGGTGGAGCTGGCGCAGCTCGCGCGTGACAACGATGCGATGGTCATCGCCCTGACGACGGCAGGTACGCCGCTGGCCCGGGAAGCGACGCTCGCCATTACCCTGGACGTACCGGAGGACACCGACATGTACATGCCGATGGTCTCCCGCCTGGCGCAGTTGACGGTCATCGACGTGCTGGCGACCGGTTTTACCTTACGCCGGGGCGCAAAATTCCGGGATAACTTGAAGCGGGTCAAGGAAGCCCTGAAAGAATCGCGTTTTGATAAAGAATTGCTTATAAAGAGCGATGTTCCCTAATAACTACGATGTACGATTTACGGCATTCGGTCCCCTCGCTACTGCCTTGCGATAGATGAAGGCCGATTCTATGTTCACGCAACACCAAAGTTGTTTCAGTCAACGGAGTATTACATGTCCAGAAGGCTTCGCAGAACCAAGATCGTCACCACCTTAGGCCCGGCCACCGACCGCGATAATAACCTCGAAAAGATTATCGCCGCGGGTGCCAACGTGGTGCGCATGAACTTCTCTCACGGTACGCCAGAAGACCATAAATTACGTGCCGACAAAGTGCGTGAAATCGCAGCTAAACTGGGCCGCCATGTTGCTATCCTCGGTGACCTGCAAGGTCCAAAAATCCGCGTATCGACCTTTAAAGAAGGCAAAGTCTTCCTCAACATCGGCGATAAATTCCTGCTGGATGCCAACCTGAGCAAAGGCGAAGGCGATAAGGAAAAAGTGGGTATCGACTACAAAGGTCTGCCTGCTGACGTTGTGCCTGGCGACATCCTGCTGCTGGACGACGGACGCGTACAGCTGAAAGTGCTGGAAGTTCAGGGTATGAAGGTGTTCACCGAAGTGACCGTCGGCGGCCCGCTCTCCAACAACAAAGGCATCAACAAACTCGGTGGTGGCCTGTCTGCCGAAGCGCTGACCGATAAAGACAAAGCGGATATCGTGACCGCAGCGCAGATCGGCGTGGATTATCTGGCCGTCTCCTTCCCGCGCTGCGGCGAAGATCTGAACTATGCTCGCCGCCTGGCGCGCGATGCAGGCTGCGATGCGAAAATCGTTGCGAAAGTGGAACGCGCTGAAGCGGTCTGCGATCAGGACGCGATGGACGACGTGATCCTGGCGTCTGACGTGGTGATGGTTGCCCGTGGTGACCTGGGCGTGGAAATTGGCGACCCTGAACTGGTCGGTATCCAGAAAGCGCTGATCCGTCGCGCGCGTCAGCTGAACCGGGCGGTGATCACCGCCACCCAGATGATGGAATCCATGATCACCAATCCAATGCCGACCCGTGCGGAAGTCATGGACGTGGCGAACGCCGTGCTGGATGGTACCGATGCGGTGATGCTGTCAGCGGAAACCGCAGCGGGCCAGTATCCGGCGGAAACCGTGGCCGCCATGGCGCGCGTCTGCCTGGGTGCGGAGAAGATCCCAAGTATTAACGTCTCCAAGCACCGCCTGGATATCCAGTTCGACAATGTGGAAGAAGCGATTGCGATGTCCGCGATGTACGCAGCCAACCACCTGAAAGGGGTCACGGCGATCATCACCATGACCGAATCTGGCCGTACCGCGCTAATGACGTCCCGTATCAGCTCCGGTCTGCCGATCTTCGCCATGTCCCGTCACGAGCGTACGCTGAACCTGACGGCGCTGTATCGCGGCGTGACGCCAGTATACTTCGACAGCACCAACGACGGCGTGGCCGCCGCGCACGATGCCGTGAACCTGCTGCGCGACAAAGGTTATCTGGTATCCGGTGATATCGTTATCGTGACGCAGGGTGACGTGATGAGCACCATCGGCTCAACCAATACCACTCGCGTACTGACCGTAGAGTAAGCTCCGATCCCCTCTCCCCTAAGGGGAGAGGGGTGAAGGTTTCCTATTTCTTCGGGAAAAGCTCTTTACGCTTGTACGGCTCTGTTTCGCCAGGTTTACGCGTTTTGAGCAGCTTCAGGATCCACGTATATTGCTCCTTATGCGGCCCCACCAGCACTTCCACCTCTTCATTCATGCGGCGTGCGATGGTGTGATCGTCTGCGGTCAGCAGATCGTCCATCGGCGGACGTACCTCAATGCTCAGGCGATGCGTTTTACCGTCATAAGTCGGGAACAGTGGGATCACGCGGGCGCGGCAGACTTTCATCAGACGTCCAATCGCAGGTAGCGTGGCTTTATAGGTTGCGAAGAAATCGACAAACTCGCTGTGCTCAGGGCCGTGGTCCTGATCGGGCAGATAGTAGCCCCAGTAACCCTGACGTACCGACTGAATGAAAGGCTTAATGCCATCGTTTCGGGCATGCAAACGTCCGCCAAAGCGACGGCGCACGGTATTCCAGACGAAATCGTAGATTTTGTTTCCCTGATTATGGAACATCGCCGCCATTTTCTGGCCCTGCGACGCCATCAACATCGCCGGAATGTCGACCCCCCAGCCGTGCGGCACCAGGAAAATCACCTTTTCATCATTGCGACGCATCTCGTCGATGATCTCCAGCCCTTGCCAGTCAACGCGTTCGACGATCTTCTCCGGCCCTTTCAGCGCCAGTTCCGCCATCATCGCCATGGCCTGTGGCGCGGTGGTATACATGTCATCAATGATTGCTTCGCGTTCGGCGTCGCTTTTATCCGGGAAACAGTACAACAGGTTTATTTGCGCGCGGCGGCGCGCACTTTTACCTAAGCGCCCTGCCAGGCGCCCCACTTTACCGAGCACCGGATCGCGGAGTGAAGCAGGTAGCAACGCCATGCCAGCAAACGCGTATACGCCAATCCAGGCGCCCCAGTTACGCGGGTGGCGAAAAGATTTTTCAAACTCGGGAATGTACTCAATATTGTTTTTTTTGGTTTCCATGCGGGTTCCAGGGTCTGGTGACGCAAAAATATATGCGGATAGTGTAGCGAGGCTGCTGCCCGCGCACAAAAGAAAAAGCCGGCGCATACTGACGCCGGCTTTTTAAATCAGGAGAGCTTAGTCGAAGCGCAGCTGCGGCATCACCTCTTTCACCTGCGCCAGGTAATCTTTGCGATCTTTCCCGGTCAGCCCTTCGGTGCGCGGCAGTTTCGCCGTCAGCGGGTTGACCGCCTGCTGGTTGATCCACACTTCGTAGTGCAGGTGCGGGCCCGTCGACCGGCCGGTGTTACCGGACAGCGCGATGCGATCGCCACGTTTCACCTTCTGGCCCGGTTTGACCAGCAGTTTACGCAGGTGCATGTAGCGGGTGGTGTACGTACGACCGTGACGAATAGCAACGTAATAGCCAGCAGCACCGCTGCGTTTCGCCATGACCACTTCACCATCCCCTACCGCCAGCACTGGCGTGCCCTGCGGCATGGCGAAGTCAACGCCACGGTGCGGCGCTACGCGGCCAGTTACCGGGTTCAGACGACGCGGATTGAAGTTGGAGGAGACGCGGAACTGTTTCGCCGTTGGGAAACGCAGGAAGCCTTTTGCCAGACCCGTACCGCTGCGGTCATAGAACTTACCGTCTTCCGCGCGAATGGCGTAGTAGTCTTTGCCGTCTGAACGCAGACGAACACCCACCAGCTGGCTCTGCTCGCGCTTACCGTCCAGCATTTCGCGAGACATCAGGACAGAGAACTGATCGCCTTTTTTCAGTTTGCGGAAATCCATCTGCCACTGCATGGCTTTGATCACCGAGCTGATTTCAGCGCTGGTCAGGCCGGCATCACGTGCGCTGGAAACAAAGCTGCCGCCGACGGTCCCTTTCATGACGCTGTTAACCCAGTCGCCCTGCTGCAATTCGCTGGTCATTTTGAAACCGTTTGCCGTGCGATCGTAGGTGCGGGTTTCGCGACGGGACATCTCCCAGGTCAGACGTTGCAGATCGCCGTCGGGCGTTAGGGTCCAGGAAAGCTGCTGACCAATTTTCAGGTTACGCAGCTCTTTATCGGATGCGGCGAGCTGGCTGATGTTGCCCATGTCGATACCGTACTGGTTCAGGACGCTGCTCAGCGTATCGCCAGTAGAAACAACGTATTCATGAATGCCAGCTTCATTCTGGATCTTGTCATCCAGCTCATCCTGGGGAATCGCTTCATCTTCCTGAGCAGCCTGATCGATAGGCTCGCTGGCCTCAGGCAGCAGAGAGCGGATTTCGCTCTTCTCCAGTTCGATGGTTTTGATGATGGGGGCGGAACTCGGGTGGTAAACATAGGGCCGCCAGACGGCGACCGCTAACGTGAGAACTGTAAGCGACCCCAGCATAACGCGGTGGGGTCGAGGCAGATTGTTAAATGCCAGGGCGACAGAGCGGGCTATCTGTTGCACGTATTCACTTCCTCGTTAATCTCCTTTCAGGCAGCTCGCATACTGATTCGCCAGTTGGCTGAGGAACTGCGAATAGCTCGCTTTGCTCAACTGGATGTTCGTACCTAGCGGGTCAAGGGTTCCCATGCGCACGGATGTTCCCCTGGCCACGGCTTCTACGACCGCTGGCCTGAACTGTGGCTCAGCAAAAACGCATGTCGCTTTTTGCTCAACCAACTGTGTTCTGATTTCATGTAAACGCTGCGCACCAGGCTGAATTTCAGGGTTGACGGTAAAATGCCCCAGCGGGGTCAGACCGTAATGTTTCTCGTAATACCCGTAGGCATCATGAAAAACGAAGTACCCTTTTCCTTTAAGCGGTGCGAGCTCGTTACCCACCTGTTTGTCGGTTGCGGCTAATTGAGCCTCAAAATCCTTCAGGTTGGCGTCGAGTTTGATTCGACTTTGCGGCATAAGTTCCACTAATTTGTCGTGGATTGCAACCGCTGTAAGCCGCGCTATCTCTGGGGAGAGCCAGAGATGCATGTTGTATTCGCCATGATGGTGATGGTCGTCACCTTTTTCACCGTGAGCATGGTCGTGGTCGTGTTCGTCACCCTCGTCCTCAGCCCCTTTCATCAGCAACGGTTTCACGCCGGACAGCCCGGCAATCGTCACCTGTTTCTCAGCCGGAAGCTGTCTGGCTGACTTCTGCATGAACGCTTCCATCTCAGGACCAATCCAGACGACTAAGTCCGCGTTCTGTAAGCGTTTTACATCAGATGGCCGCAGGGAATAATCATGCTCGGAAGCCCCGTCAGGCAGCAGAACCTGGGTCTCGGTGACCCCATCCGCGATGGCGGAGGCGATAAATCCAAGCGGTTTAAGCGAAGCGACAACGGCGGCGTTAACATCTTGTGCTGTTGTACCCCAAAGAGCAGCGGATAAAGCTGCGAAAAGAAGCGTATTTTTCTGTAACATAATGCGACTAATCATCGTAATGAATGCGTGGAATGTGATATTATAACATTCGATGACTTCTGCAAGCTTAAATTGACATGACGACTTTAGTTTCTCTTGAAAATGTTTCGGTCTCATTCGGCCAGCGCCGCGTCCTTTCTGACGTGTCGCTGAATCTGAAGCCCGGCAAAATACTCACGCTGCTCGGCCCTAACGGTGCAGGCAAGTCGACGCTGGTACGCGTCGTATTAGGCCTGGTAGCCCCTGACGCAGGTGTTATCGTCCGCCAAGACAAGTTGCGTATCGGCTATGTGCCGCAAAAATTACACCTCGATGCCACCCTCCCCCTGACGGTGAGCCGCTTCCTGCGCCTCCGCCCCGGTACGCGTAAAGCGGATATCCTCCCGGCGCTGAAACGCGTTCAGGCGGGACATCTTGTTGAGGCGCCCTTGCAAAAGCTGTCGGGC
Organism: Enterobacter cloacae complex sp. EB5; assembly: GCF_031432835.1. NCBI lineage: Bacteria > Pseudomonadati > Pseudomonadota > Gammaproteobacteria > Enterobacterales > Enterobacteriaceae > Enterobacter > Enterobacter cloacae complex sp. EB5. The sequence continues at coordinate 4,024,214 of NZ_CP133860.1, read as the reverse complement.
GGTGAAACCCAGCGCGTATTGCTTGCCCGCGCCCTGCTCAGCAGCCCTCAGCTGCTGGTCCTGGACGAGCCGACGCAGGGTGTTGACGTCAACGGCCAGGTTGCGCTGTACGATCTGATTGACCAGCTCCGTCGGGAGCTAAACTGCGCGGTGCTGATGGTGTCCCATGATCTGCATCTGGTGATGGCCAAAACCGACGAAGTGCTGTGCCTGAACCATCACATTTGTTGTTCCGGCACGCCGGAAGTGGTGTCAATGCATCCGGAATTTATCTCTATGTTTGGCCATCGCGGCGCCGAACAGCTGGGCATCTATCGTCATAATCACAATCACCGCCATGATTTACAGGGACGAATTGTCCTGCGTCGGGGAAATGGACACTCATGATTGAACTGTTACTGCCCGGCTGGCTGGCCGGGATTATGCTTGCCTGCGCCGCGGGTCCACTCGGCTCGTTTGTCGTCTGGCGCAGAATGTCCTATTTCGGCGATACGCTGGCCCATGCTTCATTGCTGGGTGTCGCGTTTGGTTTGTTACTGGACGTGAACCCGTTTTATGCGGTGATTGTCGTCACGCTGCTGCTGGCTGCCGGTCTGGTCTGGCTGGAAAAACGCCCTCACCTGGCAATTGATACCCTGCTCGGCATTATGGCGCACAGCGCCCTGTCGCTGGGCCTGGTGGTGGTGAGCCTGATGTCAAACATCCGCGTGGACCTGATGGCCTACCTGTTTGGCGATCTGCTGGCCGTCACGCCCGAAGATCTCATTTCCATTGCCATTGGCGTGGCGGTGGTGCTCGGGATCCTGCTGTGGCAGTGGCGGAATTTACTGGCTATGACCGTCAGCCCGGATCTGGCCTTTGTCGATGGCGTGAAGCTTCAGCGCGTGAAGTTGCTGTTGATGCTGGTGACGGCGTTAACCATCGGCGTGGCGATGAAGTTTGTTGGCGCGCTGATCATCACGTCGCTGCTGATAATCCCTGCCGCCACGGCGCGCCGTTTTGCGCGTACGCCGGAGCAGATGGCCGGTATCGCGGTGATTATCGGAATGATTGCGGTGACGGGCGGGTTAACCTTCTCGGCGTTTTATGACACGCCAGCAGGGCCGTCGGTGGTATTGTGCGCGGCGGTGTTGTTTATTTTCAGTATGATGAAGAAGACTGCAAATTAACATCGAGGGCGCTGATGCCCTCACCCTGGCCCTCTCCCACAGGGAGAGGGAACAATGCATTACGGCATTGCCGGTGGCGTAATGCCGAAATGGTTCCACGCCCGCACCGTCGCCATACGACCACGCGGGGTACGCTGCAAAAAGCCCTGCTGGATCAGATACGGCTCCAGCACGTCCTCGATAGTCTCACGCTCTTCGCCAATTGCCGCCGCCAGGTTATCCAGCCCTACCGGCCCGCCAAAGAACTTATCCAGCACCGCCAGCAGCAGCTTACGGTCCATATAGTCAAAGCCTTCGGCATCGACGTTCAGCATATCCAGCGCCTGGGCAGCAATCTCGGCCGATATAGTGCCGTCGTGCTTCACCTCGGCAAAGTCACGCACCCGGCGCAGCAGGCGGTTGGCGATACGCGGCGTACCGCGGGAGCGCTTCGCTACTTCAAACGCCCCCTCTTCGCTCATATCCAGCCCCATGTAGCGCGCGCTGCGCCCCACAATATGCTGAAGGTCGGGCACCTGATAAAACTCAAGACGCTGCACGATACCAAAACGGTCGCGTAGCGGTGAGGTCAGCGAGCCGGCGCGCGTCGTGGCGCCAATCAGGGTAAACGGTGGCAGATCGATTTTGATCGAGCGCGCGGCCGGGCCTTCACCGATCATGATATCCAGCTGGTAATCCTCCATTGCCGGATAGAGCACTTCCTCCACCACCGGCGACAGGCGGTGGATCTCGTCGATAAACAGCACGTCATGCGGTTCGAGGTTGGTCAGCATCGCCGCCAGGTCCCCTGCTTTCTCCAGTACCGGGCCGGAGGTGGTACGCAGGTTAACGCCCATTTCGTTGGCGACGATATTCGCCAGGGTGGTTTTGCCTAGCCCCGGCGGACCAAAAATCAGCAGGTGATCGAGCGCATCGCCGCGCAGCTTTGCCGCCTGGATGAAAATCTCCATCTGAGAACGAACCTGCGGCTGGCCGATGTACTCATCCAGCAGTTTGGGACGGATCGCGCGATCCACCACATCATCTGGCTGAATAGTGCCTGCCGATACCAGGCGGTCTGCTTCAATCATCCTTTACCTCACAATGCAGCGCGCAGCGCTTCACGAATCAGAGTTTCACTGCTGGCATCCGGTTTAGCAATTTTGCTCACCATCCGGCTGGCCTCCTGAGGTTTATAGCCCAGCGCCACCAGCGCGGCAACCGCTTCCTGCTCGGCATCATCATCCGATGCAGGCGCGCCCGGGGAAGTCAGCACCAGATCGGCTGCCGGAGTGAACAGATCGCCATGCAGACCTTTGAAGCGGTCCTTCATCTCGACAATCAAGCGCTCGGCGGTTTTCTTCCCGATGCCCGGAAGCTTAATTAACGCAGCCGGATCTTCCCGCTCAACGGCATTCACAAACTGTGGCGCTGACATACCGGACAGAATCGCCAGCGCCAGCTTCGGCCCGACGCCGTTGGTTTTGATTAATTCGCGGAACAGGGTGCGTTCCTGTTTGTTATTGAAGCCGTACAGCAGCTGAGCGTCTTCACGCACCACAAACTGGGTAAAGACAACCGCCTCTTTGCCCGCCTCCGGCAGCTCATAGAAGCAGGTCATTGGCATATGGACTTCATAGCCCACGCCACCCACTTCCAGCAGTACTAACGGGGGTTGTTTTTCAATGATGATGCCTCTGAGTCTGCCTATCACGTGACGCTCCTGCGTTCTGGAAGAAATTATCTGCCGACATAATAAAAAAAGGCTGGATAAACATCCAGCCTGATTTGTCATTATCGTAACCTGCCTCGCGCCAGATTGAGCCGCGAGTCGCTCATTTGCATCGCATTCTGGCTGACGTGACAGTGGGTAATCGCAATGGCCAGCGCATCCGCGGCGTCGGCCTGCGGGTTCGCAGGGAGCTTCAGCAGGGTACGCACCATGTGCTGCACCTGGCTTTTCTCCGCGCTACCAATGCCCACCACCGTCTGCTTAACCTGACGTGCCGCGTACTCAAACACCGGCAGATCCTGGTTCACGGCGGCAACAATCGCCACGCCGCGCGCCTGACCGAGCTTTAACGCCGAGTCAGCGTTTTTCGCCATAAAGACCTGCTCGATGGCGAAATAGTCCGGCTGAAACTGGGTGATGATCTCTGACACGCCCGCATAGATGAGCTTCAGGCGCGACGGCAGATCGTCCACTTTGGTGCGAATACAGCCGCTGCCGAGGTAGGTTAGCTGGCGTCCCACCTGACGGATAACGCCATAGCCGGTGACGCGTGAGCCGGGGTCAATCCCGAGAATAATCGACATCACGCGTCTCCCGTAAACGGTTTACAGGCTCTCATCAGAGAGTCGCTGCAACCTCATCAGAGATTTCACCGTTGTGATACACTTCCTGCACGTCGTCGCAGTCTTCGAGCATGTCGATCAGACGCAGCAGTTTCGGTGCGGTTTCCGCGTCCATGTCCGCTTTGGTAGACGGGATCATGGAGACTTCAGCGTTATCCGCCTTCAGGCCAGCCGCTTCCAGCGCATCGCGCACGGCACCCATCTCTTCCCATGCGGTGTAAACATCAATAGCACCGTCGTCGTAGGTCACCACGTCTTCCGCACCGGCTTCCAGCGCCGCTTCCATGATCGCATCTTCGTCGCCTTTCTCGAAGGAGATGACGCCTTTTTTGCTGAACAGGTACGCTACGGAACCGTCAGTGCCCAGGTTGCCGCCGGTTTTGGTGAACGCGTGACGCACTTCCGCAACGGTACGGTTACGGTTGTCGGACAGGCACTCAACCATTACCGCCGTACCGCCAGGACCGTAACCTTCATAAATGATGGTTTCCATGTTCGCGTCTTCATCACCGCCCACGCCACGTGCGATGGCACGGTTCAGGGTGTCACGCGTCATGTTGTTAGACAGGGCTTTATCCACCGCTGCGCGCAGACGTGGGTTAGAGGCCGGATCGCCGCCGCCCAGACGCGCCGCTGTCACCAGCTCACGAATGATTTTGGTAAAGATTTTACCGCGTTTGGCATCCTGTGCCGCTTTGCGGTGTTTGGTGTTGGCCCACTTACTATGACCTGCCATAAAAAGTTCTCCAAAAATCGCGCCTTCTCAGGCAGCGTTAATTACAAATTCTTCAATCGCCTGCCGGTTGCTCCACGACTTGGTCAGTGCGGCGGCATCCGCCGCATCCACCCAGCGGTAGGTCAGGTGTTCCGTGAACACGATCTCCCGCTCATGGGGAAGCGCAAGGCAGAACCACGATTCCGTATTGCGCTCAATTCCCGGTGCATAGCGATGACGTAAATGGCTAAAAATTTCAAACTCCACCGTGCGCTGACAGTCCTTCAGGGTCAGTTGCTCGCGAGCAACGTCAATGGCGACCTCTTCCTTTACTTCACGCGCGGCGGCCTGCGGCGCGGTCTCCCCCTCTTCCAGGCTGCCGGTAACCGACTGCCAGAAATCCGGATCGTCGCGCCGCTGCAACATCAGCACCCGCTTCGTGTCTTCTGCATAAATGACCACCAGAACCGAAACGGGACGCTTATATGCCATATCAGTTTTTCTCTTCCTTCTTCACCACCTCAATGCCCAGCTCGGCCAGCGCGGCCGGGTTGGCAAAGCTTGGCGCTTCAGTCATCAGACACGCCGCTGCGGTGGTTTTCGGGAAGGCGATCACATCACGGATGTTGTCGGTACCGGTCAGCAGCATGGTCAGACGGTCAAGACCGAAGGCCAGACCCGCGTGCGGAGGGGTACCGTACTTCAGGGCGTCCAGCAGGAAGCCAAACTTCTCGCGCTGCTCCTGCTCGTTAATGCCCAGAATGCCGAACACGGTCTGCTGCATTTCACCGCTGTGAATACGCACGGAACCGCCGCCCACTTCGTAGCCGTTGATGACCATATCGTAGGCGTTTGCCACCGCGTCTTCCGGCGCCGCTTTCAGCTCTGCCGCCGTCATCTCTTTTGGCGAGGTGAACGGGTGGTGCATTGCGGTCAGGCCGCCTTCACCGTCGTCTTCAAACATCGGGAAGTCGATCACCCACAGCGGCGCCCATTTGCTTTCGTCGGTCAGGTTCAGGTCTTTGCCGAGCTTCAGACGCAGCGCGCCCATCGCATCCGCAACCACTTTCTTGTTGTCTGCACCGAAGAAGATCATGTCGCCGTCCTGCGCGCCGGTGCGCTCAAGGATCGCTTCCACGATGTCCGCATTCAGGAACTTCGCCACCGGGCTGGTGATGCCTTCCAGACCTTTTGCACGCTCGGTTACTTTAATATAGGCCAGACCTTTCGCGCCGTAGATCTTGATGAAGTTGCCGTAGTCGTCAATCTGCTTACGGCTCAGGGCAGCACCGCCCGGAACGCGCAGGGCAGCCACGCGGCCTTTCGGATCGTTAGCCGGGCCAGCAAAGACCGCGAACTCAACGGCTTTCACCAGGTCTGCCACGTCCACCAGCTCCATCGGGTTACGCAGGTCTGGTTTGTCGGAGCCGTAGCGACGCTCGGCTTCCGCGAAGGTCATGACAGGGAAATCGCCCAGCTCAACGCCTTTCACGTCGTTCCACAGGCTACGCACTAGGGCTTCCATCACCTCACGCACCTGCTCGGCGGTCATGAAGGAGGTTTCCACATCGATCTGGGTGAATTCTGGCTGACGGTCAGCGCGCAGGTCTTCGTCGCGGAAGCATTTCACGATCTGATAGTAGCGATCGAAGCCGGACATCATCAGCAGCTGTTTGAACAGCTGTGGTGACTGCGGCAGCGCGTAGAATTTGCCTTTATGGACGCGGGATGGCACCAGGTAGTCGCGCGCGCCTTCCGGCGTGGCTTTGGTCAGCATCGGGGTTTCGATATCGAGGAAACCGTGATCATCCATAAAGCGACGCACCAGACTGGTGATTTTCGCACGGGTTTTCAGGCGCTGAGCCATTTCCGGACGACGCAGATCCAGGTAGCGGTATTTCAGACGCGCTTCTTCGGTGTTGACGTGGTTGGAGTCCAGCGGCAGCGCTTCCGCGCGGTTGATGATCGTCAGATCGGACGCCAGCACTTCGATAGCGCCGGTCGCCATGTCGGCGTTGACGTTTTTCTCGTCACGCGCACGCACGGTGCCCGTCACCTGAATGCAGAACTCATTGCGCAGCTCAGAAGCCAGCTTCAACGCATCAGCGCGATCCGGATCGAAGAACACCTGAACGATACCTTCGCGGTCACGCATATCAATAAAGATAAGGCTACCAAGATCGCGACGACGATTGACCCAACCACACAGGGTGACCTGCTGCCCGACGTGGGACTGACGCAGCTGCCCGCAATATTCTGTACGCATGAGATATCCCTTAATTAGCCGCAGGCTGATTGTCGCCTGTCTCGCAGGCTACGATGTCGCAGCTTTCTGTATGTCACAACTGGATGAAAAAAGGCGGCTATTATACTGGAAATTCTGCCGCACGATAAGAGCGAAGCACGGCCTGACGCGCGTTTGCTGAACTCTTATTGCCTATTCTCACAAAAATTAACAAAATTATCCGACCGATAACAGGCCATCACGTCGTAAGGTGTAGAAAAGCAATTCATTTGACGGGAGTGACGATGTTTACACTGGATGCCACCAAAACCGCCCTTGTGGTCATTGATTTACAGGAGGGCATTCTGCCTTTTGCCGGTGGTCCGCACACCGCTGACGATGTGGTCAGCCGCGCTGCGCGCCTGGCAGAAAAATGCCGCGCCAGCGGCTCGCCTGTTGTTATGGTGCGCGTCGGCTGGTCCGCTGATTTCGCCGAAGCGTTAAAACAGCCGGTTGATGCCCAGGCCCCGGCGCAGGCGCTGCCGGACAACTGGTGGACATACCCTGTCTCGCTCGGTAAACGCGACAGCGATATAGAAGTAACCAAACGCCAGTGGGGCGCATTCTACGGCACCGACCTGGAGCTCCAGCTGCGCCGTCGCGGGATCGACACGATTATTCTGTGCGGGATCTCCACCAACATCGGAGTGGAATCCACCGCCCGTAACGCCTGGGAGCTGGGCTTTAACCTGGTGATCGCGGAAGATGCGTGCAGCGCAGCCTCTGCGGATCAGCATCAGGGCAGCATGACCCATATCTTCCCGCGTATCGGTCGCGTGCGCAGCACGGATGAGATCCTCAGCGCGCTATGATGTACGTGGGCCTGCCCCAGTGGTCGCACCCGAAATGGGTGCGCCTGGGTATTACCAGCCTTGAAGAGTATGCCCGACACTTTAACTGCGTGACGCGGCAATTTTAAAAATCACTAAAGAACGCCCAAGAGCATGTGTATTCTTTATGATTATCAATGACATAAAATTAACTTCATATGAAAATCACCAAAGTTCATATGAGTAAAAATGTCCCACTCATGCCCCAAACCGTCTCAAAAACAATTTTTTTGCCCCATCCATGCCCCATAGCTCTCTTCTGAAATGCTATATACCTAACCGTTGACACTGTACAAATAACCAGTATAAATTCTCTTTAAAAATACAGTCGTTTCCGGAGGTCTTTATGTTCGTTGAGCTGGTCTATGACAAGCGTAATGTTGATGGTTTGGTTGGCGCCAGAGAGATTATTCTGGCAGAGCTGACGAAGCGAGTGCACCAGATCTTCCCTGATGCCGAAGTGAGGGTGAAGCCGATGCAGGCGAACGGCTTGAATAGCGATGCCAGCAAAAGCGATCGGGAAAAGCTGAACCGCATGCTGGAGGAAATGTTTGAAGACGCAAATATGTGGCTGGTGAATGATTAGCAAAGCCCGTGTTCGCTTCGTGCATACCTTCAACTACGCAGACATGCACCACTACCCATCGTACTTTTCCGATATTGAACGGCACTTCATCTTAGTGGCGTTAAATAATAAGCACTTTTACTACTCACTGTTTTTGCGGTCACTCCAATAGATGCCCTTTTCAGTGCCGCATTAAATGCAACTAACGTTACCGGTCTTGGAGTTGTCTTGGTACGATGTGAATGGCTCTGAAACAAAAACACATCTTCAGGATACTTCTCCCTGCGGGAGTGGAGAATTCTTTTAACTCCTGGCTTAAGAGCAATGCATCTTTCCCTCAGTCCTTTTGTGGCTGAAAGAACAAGAATATCATGGCTCACATCATCAAACTTTGCCCCAAGAAGCTGTCCGGGCTTAGCCTGACTCAGATACAACATTGCCCAGAGATCTGACCATGTATCAGAAATATTCTCAAGATTCCGCTTGATAGCAATAAATTCAACTACGGTAAGCCCCCACACATCTCTCATCATTCCTTTCAGTAGATCCTCTTGTTACATGAAGCTTATGTACAAACAGAATCTTCATGGTTGTAACATTCAATATTCGAATTACCGAACAGTGCCCAGCAACCGTAGCTCATTTTTACATATGGCTGTCCGAAACATCAAACATCCTGCTCTCATACTAAGAATTTTTTGTTCTGAACGTTTGCAGTTCCGTATTGTCTAAATGAAAAGTTCATAAAAAAGGTTCAACATGGCAACGTTTATAATCGCAAGTACCGTAGTTGTTGCTCTTGGCTTGATAGTATTGAGCCTGATCAAAATTGGCATAAGCACATCGAATAACCCGGATGAATTTTAATGTGTTGAAGTTCGTGTAACGTCTTTATTTACTGGGAATTTTTTATATAGAGTACAAACGGCCACATCGTAAATGATCGCCACCTGCTTCCGATCCACTCCGTTTGCGATCAACCTGCCAGCCTGAGCCCATTGCTCTGGGGTTAATTTCGGGCGCCTGCCACCTATCCGTCCCTTCTCCCGGGCTGCCGCCAATCCTGCCCGGGTACGTTCCACGATCAACTCCCTCTCCATCTCGGCCAATGCTGACATTATGTGGAAAATGAAACGCCCCATTGGGCTGGAAGTGTCGATGCTGTCAGTAAGGCTTTTGAAGTGAATGCCGCGCTGCCGGAGTTCGTCGACCAGCAGTACCAGGTTCCGCATGCTTCGCCCAAGGCGATCCAACTTCCACACCACAAGCGTGTCGCCCTCATTCAGCGTTCGAAGAAGCTTTTTAAGCGCTGGCCGGTTCGCTACCGTCCCGCTCATTTTTTCCTCAAAAACCTGTTCACATCCTGCGCGTTCGAGAGCTTGTCGCTGGAGATCCGTATTTTGGTCATTTGTTGACACCCTTACGTAGCCAATTTGCATGTTTTTCACCCAATATTTTCTGCAAAAAAATCAGGTGACGTTATCGGCATGGCTGCCGCAGGGCAATCTATAAAACGTCGGTTTAGACAAAACAGTAAATACCGAAGGAAACCAGTCCATTTCAGGAGAGAAAAACTTCACTGGCCCTTTGAAAATTACCGCAGCATATCCACAAATTACTTTATGGTCGACTGCCCAGCCAAACGGCACTTACGGCCGGGTAGTTACATTCGGTAGTGAGGGTAACAAAACCTTCATTGCTGCACGGCAATGGGAAGGCGGAAATAATACTTGCGTGACCTATCTGCCCACTTTTAAGGACGGTTATTTCACATTCTGGACAACCTCAAATACGACAGTAACTTCTGACGGAACCATTAAGCAGGCTTCTCCCATTGCCAGAATCGTTAAGTCTCAGGAAGAGAACCGGCGTACGGATGTTGAAAATGATGGATTCACATGGTGCGGCTGCGGCACGGTTAACGCCGAGGCAGAGGGAGTATCTATTTCTCGCCTTGACACGGGGGTTTACGAACTCACCGGTTCGGCAGGCCTGGCGTCTGATGGATGGCAGTTACTGCCGCCAATGGACCCTGGCGGCATGGGCGAGATGGGGGTTGTTGAAGCGGAGCAAACTGAAAGCGGCGGACTAATTATCCGCCTGTATAAGCAGAAATACATGCTGAGCGATGGCGGCGAGATCGTCAAAACGAAAGGAGAACCAATGGACGTGCCGGTGAGTAGCTGGATCGATGTTCGCCTGGATATGCCGACGGATTCAGTTTTCAAACGTTCACAGCAGCGTCTGCAAAGTGATGAAGAGAGTTAGACAACTGTCGCACCGCGAAGGTCGGCCAGTTCTTTTTCGATGATTTTTAACCGTTCGGTCAGCTCCTTGATGGCCTCAACATACAGGGCGCTCATAGCACTGTAGTCCACGGTTTTAAGGTCGTTAATTTCCTCTCCTGCTGGCGTAGTGCCAGTCCCGCCAGAACTTACAGCAACGGGCAGAACCTTTTCCAGATCCTGGGCGATGATGCCTGCGCTGCGTACCGACTCCGATTCTGTGAGCTGAATGCCGAACGTATAACCCGTCAGGGAACAAATCTTCTCCAGTGCTTTACTGACGGGCTCTTTATCGAATTTCACGCGCTCGTCTGAGGTCTGATTCATCGTGACGCAGGTAAACTTACCATCAGCTCCGAAACTGAAGCTATAGCCATTCGCGCCACCATTATCGTTGTTATCGGGCCTGAGTCGGATAGAACCATCCTTGACAGCATAGATAACCCCACGTGATGGACCTGACGCACCATAGAACCAGACGTGAGAATATTGGGTGTCGCTCGAAGCTCGTACGTTAAGGGACGTTACACCTGCAACGATCCCTTTTGCGTCAACAGAAGAATTGAAGGTGGCAGAGTGATCGAACGAGACGGAACCTACAAAGCGGTGAGATCCCCCGTAATATGTCATTGCTCCGGCGCCTGCGGTTCCTGAGATACCAGAGCTACACAAAATTCGTCCATCGTAGTCGTTCGTACCCAGAAAATGGAAATCAACAAAGCTTGCAGAAGAGGGTTTTTTGGCTCCAATTTCGAGGCTTGCAAAGTTTGCTGTAACCTCATCTCCCAAACCGACCTTTATTCACCCGCATCAGCAGTCATGGCCAGCTCTGCTGCTCTGATTTTTTGGTTGTATAAAGAATCGGCTGGCATTTCGACACGTACCGACACAAACTGGTCACGGGGAATGTCGACAGGATCACCGTCACCCACGCCTTCCAGTTCGTTTCTGGCGAATGCAGGCGCATCAGGGTGAGTACGGTGATAGGTTTTCACCAGTACCGAACCAACGGCGTTAACCTCATAATCCAGCCAGATAAGCGGTTGCTTGTTGCGATCGGTAGGGATGTCAAAACCTCCATCGATGCCGCCCCATGCTGCGTCTGAGTTCAGCCCCTGACACCCTTCCACCAGATATTGGCCTGTGGCCAGACGGGTTACAGTGCAGCCCTCAGATTCATCGTTAGTCTGGTATGTTCCATCTGAAAATACTTTGATCACCGGCGATGCAGCCTTGAGCGTTCCGTCGCTGGCGCGAATTGTATTGTATTCGCTATAAAGCTTAACCCAACCCCTCCAGCCATTTGCATCCTTCACGTTGAATGCAAGGGTAGTGTTATCAGCCTGTAGAGCTTGCATTGCGGAGGTGGCATATCTGCACATGACGAGAACAGGCGCGTACGGGTTAAAGAAATTAACTCCTGTAGCGCCACCGCCAGCATAAATGCCACCTTTTTCAATAGTCTTAAAATCAGTAGTCAGGGGCAACCAATCCGCGCCTATCCCAAACTGTCCTACAGTTAGCACACCATCAGCTGGGTAAGTCTCGTTGGACCGCGCATTAAGTATGGCTGATGTTCCCAAACCGAGGTTTGTGCGAGCGTCAGCGGCATTCGTTGCCCCGGTCCCGCCCTGCCCAATGCTGAGAGCTGTTTTCAGCCCAGAAAGGCTGGTAATGTCGCTGTTAGCCCCTTTCTTCGCCAGAGATTTTTGACCCGGCACGGTAACGACAGTGCCGTTGATAGTGATGGTGACATCAGATGTCCCGTTCATTACATCAGCGAACCCGCTCATGTAGCGCTGGTACATCGTGAAGGTTTCAGCAATATCCTGCGCCAGACCATCCACGCTCAGACTGTCACTCAGAAGAATGGCAAATCGGGTTCCGGCGGGAACTGCTGGGTTAGCCGCTGGCGTTACGGTGAGACTTGTTGCGCTGCCGATGGTGGTAATCTGAAATACCTGCACAGGGCTGGTCATTGCAATAACGGTACAGCCGTTACGAATAAGAGAACCAGCAGCAGTGAAGTTTGTGCCGGTGCCGGTTGCGGTGTTTCCGTTAATGGCGATAGTGCCGGTGTTATAAAGCATATTTTCTCCAGGCAATAAAAAACCCCGCCGGAGCGGGGTTTGTTCAAAATTGAATGGGTTAGTGGCAGGTGGTGCTGGTGAACGTGTTGGCGCTCACCCATGACCAGTTAAAGGGATAACCGGCGCGGTACTGCGTCTGATTGTTTTGCTTGCGGACTCCGTAGATCTGGACGCTGCTTTCCTGTCCGCCGACCAGGGCTGTTCCGGTGCATACGGGTTGCTGCTTCTCAATAACGCCAGCGCAACCGGAGAGCAATACCGCTACCGCCAGGCAAAGAATCATATTTTTCATAGTGGTTATATCCCAGGGCATTCATGAAACTACACAATAACAATATGAATCAACGGGATATAATTGATTTGGTAGATCAATTATTCGAAATTGATCGTTCAAAACGATCAATCATAGTTGGCGCAGTTAATGGCCATAATCACGTTCCTCAGATTCGAATACGCAACGTTCTGAAGGTTGCCGCCGGGGGTTGTCTGCGGCCTGGCGAATATCCGCGTATTGCTTCCCTCAAGCTTTGCCATGCTCTTGTATATGGCCGAGTAGGGTTGCGGCTGACCGCCGGCGGATACAACCCCGGTAATTAGCCCCAGCATGGCAGGCATACAGGCCCACTTCCCCGCCAGAGTTGTATTGATGTTGTATCCTGAGCTGGCATCCACCCCGGCGGTACCGAGGGTGACAACATCGCTCAGCGTGCGCGTTTCGTTTGTTAAAATCAGCGTCCCTGAAGCATCCCACACGGCCAGCCCGTAGTCTGGCTTTGTCTGCGGGAAAATAGAGAAAAAATAAACGTACGCTGTGCCGGTTGCATTCGGTCTGAGAAAATCAATCGTGATGGTGTTACCGCTTATCGTCTGGGTGATTTCGACCTCAACCGTACAATGAACGAACGCGACAACAGGCTGACCTGCGGGGAATGTGTGCGTCACTTTGGTATTAAACCCCGATGTTCCCTGAAGTGCCGCTGTCTTTCGCGCCTGTAGAGCGATTGGCGAGCTGTTAGCGGTCACCCATACTTCCCCGCTCGTGGTCGTCAGTAAAACGCCATACTCCGCCATTTATGCCCTCTCGATCTGGAAAATGAGATAAGCCGCCGCCGCAGGCTCAGTACCTGCTGAGTAGTCGGTATCACCTGCTGCTGACACTGTTGCTGTTCCCCCCGAAATGGTGATCTTCCTCCGACTCGTACCAAACTGATCGCCGTTCATGCTCTGAAAATAGGTCAGCCTGCAACCCGGTGGAAGCGCTACGGTGTAAGAGCCTGTTTTCTGGTTCTGGGCCAGCTGGAGATAGCCACAAACGCTGACAGGCTTAACGCCATAGTTGTTTACCTTGCCTGAGGCGTCCCATGTCTGAACTCCATATTCCGCCATCCAGTCCTCCTGAAAAAAAAGAGGCTCCGTAAGAGGCCTCCCGTTACCATGTTCCCGTGATTCTCCCGATCTGAACCCTCAACACATTGTTGGCATCCTTGACACTGATCGTTTGATTAGTCTGCTTCATCGCCCCTTCCCCAGCGGTTGAACCGTAGTTCTCAAGCGTGCCCGTTCTGAAGTTTATGGACAGCCCAGCCTGGTTCTGAACGTAATTAACCGAGCTGATTGTTTCAGCCAGTTTCGCTCGGGTGATAGTGGCATCACCTATTACCGTATCCCTGATAATTACCTGCCCGTTCTGGATAACGAACGGTAAGGTCACCGTGGCTCCGGCCTGGTGAGTGACGGCGAAGCGGTCAGCCAGGAAGATGACCTGCGACTGCATGCCGGACGGCGTATTCTCTACACCGATCCCCATCCCTGCCGCATAATACTGGCCATTGCTGGATAACCCGACCTTGATGCTGTACATCGCCTTCAGGTCGCCATTGACGTTCGCAATGGCCTGCGCGTTGGTGGTGATCGCTGAGGTATGTCCGTTGATGGTCGCCGTGATGCCGTTTATCTGCGTGGCGGTGGCCTGCTGGTAATCGGAGAAGGTCTGGTTCAGGCTGTTGATGGATGCCTTGTTGCCGTTCACGTCAGTCTGCAAACTCAGCAGCGAACGCGCCGTTGCCTCCCTGTCGCTTGCCATGACGTTATCAAGACGATCGATGCTGGCCTTGCTGTCACCGTACTGCGCGCTGAGTCTCACCCGCTGATCAACCTGCGCCAGCGTACTCGTTATTAGCGCGATAGCGTTATTCTGGATGCCGCCGCTGGCAGTATCGGTTCTTGCTCCCAGTTCCTCCAGACGGGATGCCATTGATGAAGTCGTGTCGGTGACAACCTGTCGCAACGTGGTGATATCAGCAGTATTTTGCGAGCTGGCTTGCTCGGCCGCATCTGCCTTACCTGATGCAGCGTCAGCTTTACTCGAAGCCGAATCAGCTTTATCAGAAATGACCTGAGTACTCGCAGTGAGCTGGTCAACAGCAGTAGCCCTTGCCTGAGCTTCATCTGACAGAGCCTGCCTTACCTCGGTAACTCCTGCCTCGTTCTGCGCAGTTTTTGCCTCAAGACGGGTAACATCCGTTACGCGCGCCTCCGTTTCAGTAGCGATCACCTCCCGGAGCTGTTCGAATGTCGCAGAGTTAGCGCCCTGTTGGGCTGTCTGGCGCACGATAACATCGGCAATAGCCAGCGCGTTGCCGATGATTGCTTCTGCTGTCTGCTTATTCGAACCTACGGCGGCAGCCAGCCCATCGGCGTTCTCCTTAATTGCATCAGAAAGCTCGGCCAGTTTCTCGTTACTGTCTACAGCACTTTCAATCAGATCCTTAAATACCTCGGAATCTTTAATCTCCTCCAGGATCGCATCGGTGATATCGGATACATCAATGCTGGCCTGCCCGCGCACAAAGTCTGTATACCCTGATTCGTTTCCGCTTCGATCTACGAGCTGCGCCCGGTACCAGAAAGTCTGCCCTGCCTTAAGGCCCATCTGCTGATACTTGCGCTGCGGATAGGGTACGTCTGCCAGCAGCATCGCATCGTCTTCCGTCCCGGTCAGGCTGTACTGAATTTCCGTCTTCAGCGTGTCGTCGGTGTTCGCCGGGAATCCCCAGCTAAGCTCGATACCGAAAACCACATTATCAGAAGCGATGAAGCCGACCGGTTTCGGCGGATTGCCCACTTTACCCGTAAGATTTACTTCTGATGATGTCACCCATACTGATGAAACGTCGCTGGCGTTCACCGCCCTGACACGGACCAGATAGCGACCCGAGTAGATACCCTGCACTTCAAAGCCGAGAGAAGACGTTCGGGGCACACTAATCCAGTTGCCGCTGTCACGCCGCCATTCCGCCTCGTACGCAACTGCACCCTGAACAGAATCCCAGGCAACGCGCATAGTGGTAATCGCAATGTTCTGGTTAACCGTAGAGTAACTGTCTACGACAATATTTCCTGGGGGAGCCTGAACCCCCGGTGGAATGACACTGACTGGCCGCTCGTCCAGTCTTGCGCCGGTATCAACAGCGGAATAGATATCAGGGTTGTAAGTCGTCCCGGTGACCTCGAAAGTGCCGTCGTTGTTGTCCCGCGTTCCCGTAACACGGAAAAGCGCTATAAACAGATCGTCAGAGTCCACACCCCAGTTACATTCAGCCTCCGGCGTTTCGCTGTAGGGTGTGGTGACAGTGACTGTGTTTCCGTTAACGGCCTGGACGGTTCTGGCCTGAGCTGTGCCTGATGGAAGATTCAAAAACAGCCGGTTCCCGGCCTTCACATCAGCGGCGCGATCGAGGGTTATGTTGCGGCCGTTAACCCCACTCACCCTGCCGCCGATAGTTCTTCCGGCCAGCTCGTTAGCAGCCACGCCGATCACCTCCCCGACAGGTGGAACGTCCATGCCCGTGCTGAAGGTCACCACCTCGCCGATACCGTTAGTGAGCAGCGCCCAGCGCCCCCGCCGGTTTGCCTCTGACTGCCTGGTGCAGCCGATCGCAGTCATTTCGAGCTGACGATAATCGAAGCGCATGGCCAGATCGTTATCGTAAACAGGCTCAGGCGTGTCTTTATAGTGGTTGGCAGGGTCTGACCAGTTCACCAGCGCGGCAGTGTTTCGGGTGGTTTCACTCGGATCCGCAAAGGTAAATTTTCCTTCAACAACGCTGGCGTGGTTATAGATGTGCCACACATCCCGTGGCATATCAGCCAGGACATACATCTTATTGTCGCCCCAGTACGTCATGCCGCGAAATATACCCGCCAGATCACGAAGTACAGTCCAGGCGTCATTACGGTCCTGGATATAAACGTTGCAACGAAAACGAGGCTCCGTCCCACTTCCGCCCTTGCCATCTGGTACCAGTTGATCGCAATACTGGGCGATGCGATAAAGCTCCCATTTGTCTATCTGAGTCGCATCAATTCTTTGACCCAGCCCGAAGCGCTCGTTCAGAATGATGTCGTAATAAATCCAGGCAGGATTATCCGTCCATGCCCATTTAAATACGCCCTCCCATGTACCAGAATAAGTGCGGGTTTCGGGATCATAAGTATCAGGTACACGGATGATTCGCCCTTTCGGATTACACACAACCTGAGGAATGCCATTAGGGAACTGCGTTGCGTCAAACTCTACATACAGCAGCGCTGTGTTAACGTAGCGAAGTTTGGCGTCAATAATTTCAGTAACGGCCACAACGCGCATGGTGTCGACGATATTCACGCTCGTGGAATCCGGCGTGATTCTGCGAACCCGCAACTGCCATCCAGTCGAGGCTTTCGGAAGATTGACGCGGTGACTGCGCTCATAAAGCGACGTGGTTTTGTCATCAACAGCACCGTTAACCACCGTTTCATACGGCCCGCCATCGACCGACAGATCGATAGCATACTCTACGCGGGTGCCGACTTTATCGCCGTTGTTTTTCTGGAGTAAAAGAGTTGGCCATCCCAGGCGAATTCGCAGCGCAGAGAGCTGCGTGTTGGATACCGCGCGCACGTACGGCACAGCCTGTTTCAGCTCGTATGAAACCTGAAGTTCGTTTTCAATGCCGGGGAAGCCCTGAATGTAGTCCTGGTCCTGAGTACCGGAACGGAACTCATATTTCACATTATTGAAGTTATAACTTCCGTCGGCGTTCTGAAGAGGCGTGTAGGAAGATGAGTCACCAAGAAAAATGTTTTTACCATCAAGCCCGCCAGCGAACTCACCCTCTCCAAGCGCAATCAGCACCTTTGCCCTTGCAATGGACTGAATGCTGTCCGGTGCTTCAATGGGTGTTCGGGTCTGATTGCTGCCACCTTTACCGCGGCCTTTGATGATTGTCGTCGTCATATCGCGTCCATAAAAAAGCCACCGTCAGGTGGCTTGCAGTACGTGGTTTGGTTTATTGCTGATCTTCTGCATAAACCCCGGCGGATATAATGGCGCCGCCAATTTCCCGTTGCCCATAAAGCAGGGGAACGGGATTGCCAGATGCTGTCGTGTTAACGGGACCACCAAACGCATAGGAGGGTTTGTTATCAGGTTCCTGACGCATTCGCAGACCTGAAACCTGAGGAGAGAGCATCTGCACTACACCACCAACGGCCATAGAACCAGCTGCGGCATATAGTGCCATTTGTGTGCTTGCTGCCCATCCTATTGGGTTCCACCAGGTAAAGGCCGCAATTGCGGCGGCAGTAACAATTTGAAAGAGCCCCGCCCTTTTACTACCGCGTATGACAGGGATAATACGGAGCTCATCACCAGGCCCAAGAAGATCAAACTCTTCCTTGCCTATGTTTATTTGGTTTCGGAAGATGACAAAGTCCAGCCCTTTCGCTCTGGTCTCTCGCAGGTAGGCATCAAATCCGTCAATGGTGTTAGAAAGTGCCCTGAACACTTCGCTGGCCGACGTTAGTGCGCGGCGATGTGTCCTGCCAAATCGCTGAGCCATTGAGCCGCTGAGTTTGATAACGGTTTTTCTTTCCATTACATCAAATCCTTATAACGCAGAATTTTGATGGTACGGTCACGGTAATAGCCACCGTAGGGAATACGCTGGCTTAGCTGGCCATACATGTGATGCAGTAGCATGTTGCCATCAAGCAAAATCCCGGCATGGTTCGGGACGGTGGACTGAACCTGCATGATAACCATGTCACCTGGCTGAGCGGGACCGTCGTACTCACGAAAACCGCATTCCTGCCAGTTGTCCATATAGAGGTTTTCACCCTGCTCCCACCAGTGGCGATCTACGCTGTAGTTGGGCAGTTCAATGCCGTGTTCGATGCGGAAATAGTCCATGATGAGAGACCAGCAGTCTGCATATCCGAGAACAAACTGGCGCCCTGTGAGGGGTCGGTCTCCGCGAGGCATGACGGTGCGAATGTCGCCCTCCGGCCACGATGCAATAATCCACGGCAGTTCCGTGGCATCACACATCAGCATGTCGAGCTCGCTCGGTTGGGTTGTTGCCCCGTCGCCGGGGTGACTGTGGACGATCGCCACCACAGTTCCCTGCTCTTCGGCGGCCGCATAATCCTCATGATTGAGTTCAAATTGCTCAGTCGGCGACTCAGCATTATTTTTGCAGGGGATGTATTTCTCCACCCGCCCCTTCTGAATAACCACGCCACAGCACTCCTCGGGGAAGGATGCGGCGGCATGCGCCAGAATGGCGCTAACTGTTTTGTCGCGCATGATTATCCTCTCAGAAGTGAAGCCCCGGGGAACCCGCCATAATCCAGCTGCTCATTCTCTCCGAAACGAGGTTTGCAGCCCGTTGACAGCAGTCCGGAGCAAACATCCTGTGAAGGATCATCCACCCGGTTGCCGTCTTTATCGAACCAGCCGTTTTGCCCGGCGTAGGTGCAGCCATTCCCGGTTTTGTACCAGCCCCGCATGCACCACGTGCACATTGGCTGAATTTGCCGGGTCGGAATGAGTTGCCCGCGCAGATCGGCTGGACTGGAAAGCTCAAACTCTACGGTTTCATCGTCTGATCCTGATTTACGGTCGATGTAATAAACCTGTTTGCGCTCCTCGTTGGGATTCGCAGTCGGGTTCCCGTCAGGAAAATTTCTTACGTCCAGATAGTGGGCGAAGGTGTCATGGATGATCACCTTTGCTTTAGCCATCCCCTGAAATCTTCGGCACAGCGCGCCAATCGTGCCGCTGATGTTTGCAACGGTGAGAGACGGCCGTGAACTCTGGCCGTCACTGCTGACAGATATGCCGGTCAGTTCATACGGCCACGCGCCATACTCCTGCCCCTGCCACCACACCGACTTCGGCTCAAGTTTTGACTCGTCGCCGCCTGCGGCGATGATTTCCGCCTCGGTATGGGGGATTGTCTCGTTGTGAAAGCGAAGAATACCCGCACCGAACGCTGAGCCGTCCACCTCGATCAGGCGGACGCGCTTACCCGGTTCCAGTTTCTGGACATCAGATGAAATACTCATGGATGGTATGCCTGTATGAATGTGCTGCTGAGGGTGTATTTTTTGTTGCCGTGGGTAGATATCTGGAAGGATTCCGCGCGCCATAAACCTGAAGGCTCAAGCGGCGGCTTCCAGATAAATGACTTCCACCCTGTATGTCTGTTCAGAAAGTTTTTAATGGCCTGAATGTAAGCCTCGTCGCCGGTAAAGCTCACGCTCCACTGAGGTGTTACCGGGTTGATGCCGTCCCCGGCCACCTGTGTATAGCCATCGCCAAACTGCGCCTTTCGGGTACGAAAACTTGTATCAACCTGAGAGGCAACCTTTGGGCACCAGCTGAAGGTTTCGACTGCCATGGTTAAACTCCCTTGATTAATCGCCACAGAGGCGAGCCCGGCATGCTGGCCTGTTCGTTAATGACACCAGTGATGGCATCCTTAAGCTGCCTGCCTGCTGCTCCGGCAGTACCCTGACTGGACGCCTGTGGAGAACCGCCCTGAATATTGATATCGCCGAAGTTAACTGAAGGCACGCCGCCAGAGACCTGCGGCATCCCTACTGCGCGAACAGCAAGATCACCATTAGGTGCCCGCGTAAGCGGCATAATGGCTTCCGGACCAGCCTCGGCAAAAACCCCTGCGCCTTTGGCAAAAGCAAACAGCTGAGGCGTCTGAAAAACGCCATTGCTGTAAGCGCTCAGGGACGGAGAGTCGTAAACATTACCCTTCGCATTAAATGTGAAGTTCGCGCCAGCATTCTGAATAGCGGTACCGCTGCTGGCGGTTGCGGCTGACGAGGCACCAAAACTGAACAGTGATCCAATTGAGCTGACACCATTAGCAACAGCCATGTTCACCAGAACGTTCTGGATAATCTTCAGTACGCTCACGCCCCAGTCCTTCCAGCTGTCAACGTTGCCATTAAGCATGTCGGTGATCGTGGTGACCGCCCCCCCCATGGCCTGCTTCATGCCGTCAGCGGCCATGGAAGAATAGTCAGTAGCTTCGTCCACCCAGTTCGCATAACCCTCAGACAGTCCCGTCATCCAGTCGTCACGCTGCGCATCAGAAGCAGTGTAATATCCCTCCTGGTCGCGCAGGCGCTCTTCTAGGTAGCGCTTATTAAGTGCCAGCCCCTGCTGATAGAACGTCTCGTCGATTTCACCAGCCTGACGCTGGCGGAGAAGATCGGTATTCTTCTGCTCAAACTCCTTACGCAGATTGAACTGCTCCTGAAGTCTTTCACGGAACCTGGTTCCCTGCCCGTAGCCCAGCAGTTGCGCTTCATTGGCTGCGCGGGCGCTGGCGTTACTGTCAGCAAGGTTGGCTTCGTAATTTCGCAGTTGCTCACGCAATTTAACCTGGTCAATCAGCGCAGCATTCTGCAATACCGTCTTTTTCTGGGCTTCTGTCAGAGAAGCAAGTTCGCCCTGGCTGACCTGGTATTTAACCTTCGCCAGTTCAGTATTCTGGCCTTGCAGGGCAATCTGCTCTTTTTGCTGCTTGATAAGGCGCTTATACACATCCTCGGTTTTCTCGCCTTCGGTTTTACCGCCCTTCGCCTTAGGTTTGTTGGCCTCATTATTCCGCCATTCAGCAAGACCGTTATTAATAAACTCCTGACGGCCTGTCTGGAATTGCGGATCACTGGTTAACCCCAGGTCATCGGCTGCATAACTCAGTCGCAGGCGCTCTTTTGCTTCACCCTTCCGGCGTGACAACTCCAGATCCCGGCGGCTCTTTTCGAGGGCATCGGTTTGCTTTTTGTCGAGGTCGGCCTGAGGAAGTCTGAGCGGGACGTTAGCCAGCCCTTGCCGGGCCATTAATAGCTGATTTCCCAGACCCAGCAGACGGTTAAATTCAGTATGCTGACCATTCATCATGATCATCGATTGATATACCGCATTCTGTCGCCAGGCTTGTTCGCGTATTAAATCATTACGACGCCGCTCAATTTCTTCGAGAGCCTGCTGAATGCCGCGAGATTTATCTCGCATGTCATTCAATTTTCCCTCTTCAACAGCGAGTTGATCCGTAACAATAGCTATTGCTTTAAGGATATTTGCATCGTTCTCGCTGGTAATGCCCGGTTTTCCACGCGATGCATTCAAATCGTCGATCTGGTTCTTCAGCTCACCAACCTTTTTGGCTTGCTCATCAACCAAACGATTTTGTTCAACGAGAGCCTCAACGGTTTGCCCACGATTTTCATCCGTCTCGGTCAGAGACATTTGTGAGGTTTTTTGCCTAATTTCATCAATCTGACCAGCATACTCCTGGGCGGAACGACGTGCCTGCTCCTGATTCTGATACATCGTGTACCAGGCACCGGCCCCCAGCATCAACAGCCCAGGCAACCCGCCGACAAGACCCAGCAGGCCTGTAGCGCCTGTTTTTACAAGCCCCAGCACTGATGTTGCAGAGTTTAGTGCCTGCTGAGAGGCTGCAACGGCTCTGTTTGACTGTACCAGTGCCGCATTTGCTGTAATCATTGCCCGGCGCTTGGATATGGCATTTTGAGTGGCAGTAGCCTCAGCATTAGTATTCTTTGCCAGCACAAGTTCTGACTGGGCAAGCTGGTAAGCCCGCTCAGCAGCAATAGCATCGGCAGCGGCCTTGCGCTGTGATTGTGTGGCTGTACTTGCCCTTGCGGCGGCGAGCGCTATTTCATTTTTCCTCGCTTCAACCAACTGCGCCGTCTGGCTTCCAAGATCGCCAATCATGCCGCCAATAAATCTTGAACCTCCGATGGCCGCCAGCACGCCAGCAGCAGAGGCAACGGTATTGATATTATCTGAAATCGCATTCAATGCCCCGGTTAGCGCGCTTGTCGCCCCAGTGGCTTCATTTGCACCACCTACCCACGCCAGAAATGCGTTTTCAATTTTGGTCGTTGCTGATGCAACGGTCTGTGGCATCGCGCTATATTCATCCTGTAACGCCCCAAGCTGGCTGATTAAAGCCGGAACAACTTTATCGGCGGTAAGTTGTCCCTGATCGGCCATAGCCTTTAAGTCTTTCCTGGCGACACCCATGCCGGATGCCAGTGCACGAATAACGCGATCACCGTTTTCATTGACGGAGTTAAATTCCTCGCCTCGAAGAACACCCTGTGCTAACGCCTGACTAAACTGTGTGATTACTGAGCTGGCTTCAGACGTGCTTGCGCCTGACAGCTTAAGTCCTGTCGATATAGCTTCGGTTACTTTCAGAACCTCTTCTGAACTGTAGCCATACTCACGCATGGAGGCGGCTGAACGGGCAAACAGGCTGGCGTTATCTGAAAATGCGGTTCCGGTTCGCTGGCTAATATCCATCAGTGCACGCTGTGACTCTTTGAAGTCATCGGAGGATTTTGATGCCTGCTTTAACCGGGCGTTAACTGAACTCCACTCATCAGCCAAAGAAATAAGGTGCCCGGTGGCATATGCTCCTGCAAATGCCCCAGCAAGACCAACAGCAGACGCCTTTGCAGAATTAAGCTGCCCCGTTAAATCAGCTAAAGCCCTCTGAGTTTCTCTTGACGCTGCCGCTGCCTGGCGGCCACCATTTTGCATGGTTCGGTAATAATCCTGCCCCATGCGTGAGGCGCGGGAAATTTCCGACTGGAACGATTGGGAGTTAGCAGAGATTTTGATTATCAGTTCGCGAAGAGTTGCCATGCTTTCACCAAATAAAAAAGCTCGCACACAGCGAGCTTCGTATTGAATAAAATTGCCCTACCTGCAAAGCGTCTTATAGACCTCAAGAAATGCCTTGTCGTCCTCTTTAATCACCACTGCTGAACCATTACTTGTTAATTTCCCATCGATAATCTCGACATAGACGTAAAATTTATTACGATAACTTGTGCCATCATTATTTTTTTTGTAAGTCACATCACCACAAACGTATGCTGCATTATCACCATACTTAAAATATTCAGCGTTAAACTTAGCATCATCTGGGTTATTTAATTTCTCTCTGACGATGTTTTCGCCATTTTTAATAAAATCATTTTTCTCAGGCTTACACGCGCTGATAAAAAACAAACACATGACGGCTATAATTAACTTTTTCATTTTTGCACCTTGATTGCATTATTCATGCTAATGCTAAACCCAGGTACTAGATTTGTCACTGAGTTGCAGCTGTAAGTGCCGCCTCAAGCCCTGCAAACGGGTCCTTCGGTTCTGATTGCTCATCGCCACCCCATCGCAGGATCGCATCGTCCAGCGGTACTTTTGCCCCCTGCGAACCGTAGATGGCAGAGACGAGCTGGGCTGCCTGAATGTCGCCACGGATATCGCCAACCGGACTTTGCCTGTCGAACTCAATCCACATCAGAAGCTCGCTTGCAGTCATGCTCTGCCGTAGTTCTGAAAGCGTGCGCCCCATCCGGAGCGCAAGCGACATCAGAAACTTTACGCCGGGGGTTGAGACTTTTCCCGCGCTTCGTCCGCGTTGTTGATCAGGTCAAGCGCCTGCTTGAGCAGGCGTGAATGGACGGGGCCGTAGATTTCACGCACCTGCTCTTCTTCGTCTACGCTGAATACCGGTTGCTTATCGGTGTCGCACAGGACGTCAATGAAGAGCACCACGTCAGCGCAAAGATTACGGTGTGCCTTTTCCGATACCGACACATTTTCATCATCAGCACCCGCTTTCACCACCTCCTGCCAGCGCAGCCAGGCTTCTCCAGACGGCTCACGGAGAACCACTTTGACGCCTTCCCACTCAGGAACGGCGACCGTCTTATGACGAAATCCCGACATCTTAGCCAGGGCGAGATTTTTAATATTCTTCATGCGACCTCTCAGGAGCCAGACTCGATGTTTTCAGGCTTACCTTTCAGGCGCAGGGAGAACGTTGCCGCCACTACGCCGTTGGTACCTGAAGACCAGGTGTGCTGGCGGATTTCAGCCAGGAACTTAAAGCCCTTGCCGGACGGGAAGATAACCTGGAAAGCGTAGGTCGTATCGTTGTCATAGGCCTCACGCAAGGCGTCCTGCGCCGGATTCTTGTAGAAGTTGCCGGACAGAGAGATTTCTGACGGAGAAGGCAGGCCGTTGATGTTCTCCTGCTCGGTAGAGCAAAGTGTTGTTACGTCGATATCCTGCTTCTGACCACCGGTGAACTGAATTTCTTTGATGGTGCAACTCAGATCGAGGAAGGTTGCGGAATCCATCGTTTCTTTGGTGGCTGGCAGGGAGGAAATAAGGATCTTCGTCAGCTGCGATTTTTCATAAAGTGCAGACATAGCTGTCTCCTGGAAAAAGAAAACCCGCCATCAGGCGGGTTCGTTGGGTGAATTAATTGTCAGGGGGTAACTTTAAAATCCAGGGTGACACGGTAGAGCCGATAATCTGGCTCGTACCCGGGGATTTTTACCACCTCTGTAGGGGTTAACGGCTCAAGCGAAGCGAGCACCAAATCTCTCAGGGATCGTGATTCAGCGATCGAAGTGGAATACACATCGACCTGAACGGAAACCCTGCTCTCTGCCTGGCCACACAGTACGTCAGCGGAAACATCATCGACGATGGAAAAGATAATCCAGGGTGGAGAGACAGACGGTTTCCCGTCACTACCTAATGGCGCAACATAGGGGTATACCCGTCCTTCTGCCAGGGAAGAAAGCAAGGCGTAGATATTATCTTCATTCACTTGCTCAATACCTCATCAATAGCCTGATTCATCCTGGCAATGGCGACGCTGGCGGCCTCTTCCTCGCGAGTATCGTAAGCGGGTCGCACAAACGGATGTGCAGGCATGTTCGCGGTGCCCAGCTCAACGAATCGCCAGTAAAAGGCGTTTCTCGGGTTATTCGCCTTCATCGTGTTATCGCTGTTTCCGGTGCGCAGGTTAACGCCACGAATATGGACGCCGGAAGAAATCTCCCCGCGGCGGCGGCTTTTTTGGGTAACAACCACCACGTTTTTTTTCAGTTTTCCGGTGCGTACCGGTGCACGTGCGATCACTTCGTCCTTAAGCACCTCCGCACCGGCGCGCGTGGCATCACGAAGAACCTTATTGTTTTCAGCGCGGCTAAGCGCCTCCAGATCCTTTGCGATGTCATTCAGGCCGGAAAAATCGAGGCTCGTCTCAATCATTTTTCGATCCCCTGCTTACAAAGAATTTCGAGCTGAATGCCGCGAGAATCAGGTATCGGCGGACCAATGATATTTAAAATGACACCCTTGAACGGGCCAGTCACAACCCTGAGTCTTGACGCAGCAGTTATATCGTTACGAAATCGAGTCCATACCCTGATAGTGGCTACAGCCGTTTCTGCACCTGCCGCTACAAGCTCACGCCCGCTGATACCTTTAACTTCTGCCCATGTAGTCGCGCCGTCATACCATGTTTCAACAGGCTGACCAGAAGGGTCTCTGGATGTTGTGATGTTCTGAATTACCACCCTGTCTCTCAGTCTTCCGGCCTGCATACCCCCTCCTACAGTCCATAAATACGGTATGGCTGCAATAGCGCTTCCACAGCAAAAGGTACGGCTGAAGTTATGTTCCCGATGTTTACCGCTTCCCTGTTTGCATACCAGTGACCGATAAGCAGTAGCATGGCTGCCTTCACATCATCATTGAGCAGTATCGGGTCCGGGTCGTCAGCGTAGCCAGGGCTGCTTTCCTTTTCATAGAGCGTTCGGCGTGTCCATGTCTGGACGTACCGGGCCGCTGCACCTGTGTAAATCTCCAGCAGAGCATCATCACCCGTAAAGTCGGTATCAATGCGGCAATGCTGTTTCACCACATTCTGATCAAGCATTTGTTTGCCCCGAAAAAAAGCGGCCCGAAGGCCGCAATAGTTATCAGCTACCCGCGCCGGTGCTGAATGAACCGTAAACGAACGCCTCAGGGCGTTTCACAGCCAGCGCCAGACGTTCTTCGCAGCGAATGGAGATCATGTTTTTCTCGAAGTCGTCGGCGTTTTCGGTGGAGATAACCACGTTGGCATCTTCACGATCGAACAGTTGAGCTGCGGCATTGAATGCGCCTGTCAGGAATTTGCCCTGGAAAGCTGCTGCCTCAGTTGCTACCACCGGAAGCCCCCAAAGCGTAGGGCCAGTCAGAGATGCCGGGTTAGCCAGGATATAGCGGCCCAGACTGTCTTTCGTGAGCTCAATTTTCGCCCAGTCGATGAAGTGCAGAACGTGGCCAGATGCAGGGAAACGAGCCAGTTGAGCCTGAAGCATTGCCAGGCGCAGATCATCAATCCCGTTCTGGCTCTCAACAGAAAATGCCGGGTCGAATGCTGAGGCCTGAGGAACGATGCCGTGCAGGTGCACACCAGTTCCGTCGCCGAACAAGATTTCCTGTTCCTCAACATATTTCAGGCCGTAACGCATCTCAGCGTCAACCGTAGACTGGAGTTGAGCGAAATCGTCAAGGATCTGCTTGGATGCCTTAAACATGTGCGCGATGGTTGTCACCGGCGTGATTTTAGTTGCGAATTCAATATCGCTGTAAGGTTTGGCAGTCCCCTCTGCAACGACTTTCGCTGCATTGGTAAAGCCCGTTTGCTGCACCCAGAAAATAGCCGGTGAAGATGTGCGGCCAGGCGCAATCAGATCACGAATGAAGAGACGCTGTTTTGGTGCAGTGTCGATGCCAGGCAGTCGCTGTGGTTCAACCACGCCATCTGCAACATCTGTAGAAAGCAAGGCCGCGTGAACTGGGACGCTTACGCGCTTATTGCCTTCAACGCTCGCGGCAAAGGCCTTCAGCGCCTCGCTATTAATCACCACCTGTCCAACAGTTTCGGTAACTTTAGCAGCGTTGTTCAATGGCATTTGGGCAACATGCTGTTCCAGCTCACCAAGGCTGGCCTTAAGGGTTTTTTCAGCTTCCTTAAGAGCGTTGAGCTCTGTCGCCATTTTATCTACAACATCTTTGGTCTGAGCTGAGAGCTGACCATTCTTTTTCGCTTCGGTCAGTGCCTCTTCTGCTTTCGCGTTGAATTTGCTGGTTGCATCTTCAATGCTGGCAGTGACTTTTTTCAGAATTTCGTTTACTTCAGACATAAATGGTCCTTATTTGACTAACGCCGCAAGAGCGTTTTCAAGTGAATTGAGGGTTTCAGGTTTGATATCTTCGGCAGCGCCCGGCGTACCGTCGTTGGTGGTGACAGCGCCAGGCATGCCACCGGATAAGGCTTTAATGAGTTTTCTGCGCTCAGAGCGCGGGGTGTTGGTTTTAGCCAGCAGCGCATCAAGTTTGCGAAGCGCGGCCGCAGGTGATTCATCGCCATCACTGACCGCATCAGCAGAAAGCAGGCTGTCTGCCAGTCCCTTCGCCACAGCGTCACTGCCACCGATATAACTCTCGGCGTCCATCAGTTTCTGAACAGCTGCCATATCAAGGCCGGAACGCGCCGCGTAGATGTCTGCCATAGCGTTATCGAAGGGCTCCAGAGACTGTGACAGTTCCGCAAAGTCATGGCGGTTACCCATCGCGTAGACCCAGCAGTTGTGGATCATCAGGAAGGCACCACGACCGATCTGAATATCATCCCCGGCCATCGCAATGACTGAGGCGGCGCTGGCGGCAATACCGAGCACCTTCACCGTCACACGGCCTTCGTATTCTCGCAAAAGGTTGTAGATTGCCAGGCCTTCGAACATGTCACCGCCAGGGGAGTTGATATTGACCGTGACGTCGGCGCCATTCATCGCCCGTAGTGCACCGGCGATACGTTTGGCTGTTACGCCTTCACCCCAGTAGTCCTGCCCGATCACATCAAAAACAGAAATACTGTTGTCGTCGGTGGCCGCAGCTTTGATCCCGCCGTCCCAGCGGTCCAGTGCGGACGGTAATGTTTCACAGGTAACGCGCGCGCAGGGGCGACCCGCCGGTGCTACCGGAAGTTGTTTTTTGCTCATCAGGAAAGTGCTCCTAAGCGGCCTGTTTCAGCGGAGATTGTTCAAAGGAAATGTCAGGGAATATGTGGTTATGCAGCTCTCTCAGGGCCAGAGCCTGAACAGCAGGATTGCTGCTTTCGAGATTTTTCAGTTGCGTCAGGTTGAGCTGAACGGTGTAAATGTCACCCCCTTCAATCGGTGGCATATTTTCAAGACGGCGCACGTCATTACGGGACATCCACCCATTCTGGAGCGCACTGGTATAGTACGCAGCACGGCCCGCGCTGTCGGCGCGCAGCAGTCCTTCTACGGAGAACTCCGCGAAAACCTCATCATCGCTGTCCAGCAGGCACCGTCCAATTTCCTGTTCGATGTTCACCAGCAGGGGTCGCAGGGTGTGCGTCAGGAACTGGAGGTTCATGCCCTCCAGACTGGATGCCCAGCTACTTTGCTTCGTGGTGTGACCGACCATGAAAGGCGGAACGCGAAACCAGCGGCAGATCTCCTCAATGCTAAAGGCGCGGCTTTCGAGCATCTGAGCATCTTCCGGGTTCATGGTTACGCCCTGGTACGTCAAGCCTCCCTCAAGAACCATGATTTTCCCGGCGTTTTTTGAGCCTGTAAACGCCGCCATGTAACCGCGAAGTTTTTCACGTTGAGTATCATCCAGAGCTTTATCAGAAGAGAGAAACCCTGAACTTTGCAGGCCCTGTTCGAATATCTTCGCCGCGGACTCTTCAACCGCCATTGCAGAACCGATCACATCCCGGCCTGTTTTCATCGGCATCATGCCGCAAACACCGTCAAGACCGAACCCGCGAATGTGCATGATGTTTTTGACGGGAATGACGCGCTCGTTACCGTTTTCAGTGTATTTGTATTCCAGCGCCCCGGTCGTGAGACGTTTAACCACCATGTTCTGCGGCAGCAAAGGCACCAGCGAAACCAGGCGGTTTGCGATGAATTTCTTCTCAATGAAGGCGTTCCCGCGCAGGCAAATACTGGCGACCACCATCAACATAAAGCGTGATGGTGTCATTTCTGAATTGGGTCGGCGGCACAGTATCGAATAGGCCGGATGATCGGTTGCCGCTTTACGCGAACCGTCAGGCTGTCGAACGTATATTTTCAGCGGAAGGGTTGAAATAGACTCGCTTAACAGTCTTACGCATGCCCACACAGCCGATAGCTGGATGGCTTTATCGGCCGTTACCACCTTTCCGCTGCTGCTGGTACCAAACCATTCCTCCCAGAATGTGCCGGTAGTCAGGCTGATAGGCACACCAAGCCAGTTAAGCAGAGCACTTTTAACCCTGCCTGGCCGTTTGTTTTTTTTCATCAGAAACCTACCATGATGGGATTATTGAAGAATCCGGAGAGATCCTGCTGGTCGTTGCCACCGTTAACCAGAACGCGGCTCATTGCTGTGAACAAGGCCGCAGGGCCATCAATTTTGGCCTCAGGTGTGGACTTATTCGGGAATATGTTCTCGTTCCGGTCCGGTTTGACGGTTACGTTGGACATCATCCAGTTCATCACCGGGTGATCGCTGTGATGGAATCGGCCACCGTATACCAGCGCTTCGACCTCTTTCATCGCCTCAGAGAAATTGCGAACCGTCTGCGGCACTTCCACCAGCGGCAACCCTTCTTCTGCCAGCGCTAGGCTGAACTGCGTCGCACTCCACGGGTCGAAGCCAATTTCTTTCAGGCTCTCGCCAGCAACCCACAGCTGTAGCTCTTCCTTAATCTGAGCATGGTCGATTACATCCCCGTCGGTAAGGATCAGCTTGTCCATCCCGGCCCACTTACGATAGAGCTCTGCCATCTGGCGTGAACATTTCTCAAGGCGTCCTTCCGGTAGCCAGAATTTGAAATCCGCATGAACGTGGCCATCTGGCGCGCGCCAGACTTTCGCGGCCGCACAGATATCAATTTTGTTTGAAAGGTCAACGCCCACCCAGGAGGGATAGGTTTTAAGTTCGTGCTGCGGGGCGATAAACTCGCATTTTTCCCATTTCATCATGTCCATCCAGGCTGACTCAGCGGTAACCCAGATATTCATGTGCTTGGTGAAAAAGTTAATTCTGGCCGAAACCTGCTCTTTCGCCTTTTTAGCCAGGCGGCGCAGGTCATCCCAGCGCTTACAGATACCCAGCCCCGGATTCGCCTTCTGCCAGACTTTTTCATCAAAGGGATCGTCACCTTCATCTAAGGTGTAGATGATGGCAAAAAACGTATCGTCTTTTACCAGCCCACGCAGCACCTTGATGGCGTAATCACGCAATTCGTAGCAGATGCCTTCTTTGTTGAACCCGGCTGTGGTGATACCGAAAAGCAGCGATTGCAGACGCGCGCCGGTTGCCGTCTCCAGAACGTCCCAGACGTCACGCGTTTTGTGAGCATGCAGCTCGTCGACAATGGCGCAGTGGATGTTCAGGCCGTCGAGGTTGTTCGCATCTGATGATAATGGCTCGAATTTGGAGGCGGCTTGCTCCTGGTAGATAGCGAGCTTGTTGAATTCGAAGATCCGCCCAAGAGTGGCTTTCGCCTTCTTGACCATATTTTTCGCGTCTTCAAAAACAATTCGCGCCTGGTCACGAGTGGTTGCAGCGGAATAAACCTCCGCCCCGCCCTCGCCGTCTGCGCCAGCCATATAAAGCCCCACGCCAGAGCAAAGCGTTGATTTGGCATTTTTACGGGCCACCTCAACATCTGCTGTACGAAAACGCCGAACCATCACCGGCCGACCGCTGCCGTCATTACGCAGGACGGTTTCCCCCGTCTCTTCGTTCACCAGCGGGATAACAAAACCAAAAATATTAATAAGGATGAAAACATGCCAGTCCATCAGCTCAATAGGCTGCCCTGCCAGTGCGCCTTTTACGTGAGGTACAAAATTATAGAAATTCAGAATGTGCTGCGCGCGCGGTTCACTGAAGAAAATACCGCGCTCTTCGCCGTGTGCCAGATCGTCAAGAAAACGCTGACAGGCAAGGCGCACATACTCACAGGCAATAATTTCCCCCGCCACCACCCTCTCGGCGTAGCGGATGCCTTCTGCAACCTTAGCCATTAATCCCTCGCTTTCATAAACTCGGCCAGCGGGTCAACCGCATCAGGACCTTTTGCATTCACTTTCGTGCGGCTGGCTGGCGTCATGCCGAACTCACCAAGCATGGCGCGCAGACGTTTCCAGGCATCAGCTTTCATGATGGCTGCGGGGTGAGCCTTGATCAGCACATCCCCGTTCTGCGTTTCGGTCCGGTAGGTGTAGCCCTCAACTTCAAGCGTGTCGCAGTGATGCCGGTATTCGGTATAAGCCTCAACCAGCAGCTCAAGGGCTCTGGCGTCCAGCTGAGACATCACACCGATAGCATCAAGCTCGTCGGCCATCCGTTTAAACCAGTATTTCCCCTGCTTGTCGAAATGCTTCGGCGTTGGGGGTACCCCTGAAGGGGGTTTTGGTTCGTTCTCATTGATCGGGCGTTTAGATGGGTTACCCCTCACCAAACGTAGATGGGTCGGGGTTTTCGGTGGTCCAGACATAATCGAAAACTCCTATTAATCATCGAATGGGGGACCCCATAAAAAAAGTTTTCTAACCTGCGGCGATGTGAAAAGAGGTTAGGCGGCGGTCCTTTAGGGTGATTCCCCTGAGGTTTTTACCCACCCTCCCCCTTTCTCATTTCAAATGAGAAATGATGTCATTTGAGTCTCTCGACTGCTGTCTTCGCTCTGTGGCAGGGCTTGCAGAGGCTTTCGAGGTTGGACAGGTCATCGGTACCCCCATTTGCTTTGGCGATGATGTGGTCCACCGTCTCAGCGGGTGTATACCTTCCATTTCGCAGGCATTCCTGACAAAGGTGTTTATCTCTGCCGAGAACGATTGGGCGCAGCCTGTCCCACTTACTGCCATAGCCTCGCTGATGCCTGCTCTGTCCCCGCTGATGCTGCTGCCAGCCTTCGTTAAGGTGCCTGTGACAATAGCCTGAGCGGTCAGTGGTCGTGCCTGGGCAGCCACGCTTGCGGCATGCTCTCGGTATTAACGCAGGCATCAGGCTAACCTCCACGCCCGGCGGCGTTCTGTACGTGGCGCTGAGTCAGGGTGACGCTCAACCGGTTCGCCGTCAGCATGGTCCACCAGCGAATAACACGGATAGATCACTGAGCCACCCCATGCATCACCCACAGCGTAATCGGCGGGCTTGCTGTTATCCCAGCGGGATAGCACGCGCTGCACATGCTTAGGCGGGACGCTATAGCAAACGCCATGAATGAGTCTCGACAGCGTGATGTAATCAGCGCGTGTCTTATCAGCCACGATTAGCCGCTCAGCAATCTGCATTTGATACTGTGGAGGCCGCCCGGTACCGAGATAAAAGCTCAGCATGTCGTCAGGGAAACGAGCCAGCCAGTCAGTTACCTTTTCGGTGAATCCCTGCACCGGCAGCGCGTCATCCTCAATTACGACAACCCGGCATGTTTGTTCTGCTGCCCACTCAAGCGCGCGGCGATGATTCCAGTTCGCGCCGTGGTTATCGTCATCAACCAGCAGATGAGCATGCAGCAGTGCAGCAAGACGTTGTGCAGGCCCTAAGCGGGTATGATGGCCGACCACCACAAACTTAATCTCTTCAGCCACCAGCGAATCTCCAATAAAAAAGCCGCACGATGGCGGCTACTGTCTGAATATCAGGGTGTTGCTCCGCTTTAACCCTGGTTAAGGTAAGCACTCAGCCCGTCAGTGGTGGGACACTGGCGCACTCATATAAAGAGGGATGGCTGATAACCTCTGGATTAGGAAATATAAATGGACCAACAAACAGCTTCTCTTCTGCACAAAATCGCTACACTTGAACAGCAGATGGCAAAACAAGGTGCAGCCGCAAACTTTGTAATCACTCACATGATTAAGCTTCTCGATGAACAATCGGGCGATAGTCAGTTTTCATCCAAACTCAGAGAGACCCTTTCAGAATCTCTGGATAAACTCAATCACAGTCAGTCAGCACCTATCAAGTCTGCCATCAACGAGTTGCTTCAGCCGTCTGTCCAAATAATGTTCCAACCGAAACCAGAGAAGTTCATTAAGTAATTGTAAGCGCGGCCTTCAGGCCGCTTTATTAATTTCTTCATTTACAACACTGATGACCTTTGCAGCAGTTTTTATGGCTTCACCTTCATAATATTCGACCGTACCTCCCTCAATTCGAGCAATAAAAACCTCCATACTGAAGATGTTTAACATTGGTACCGCCATCGCCCGTACGCTCACGGTAGCATTAATAACTTCGCCGTTAGCGATGAAAGACGAAACTACTAACTCGTGATTTTGCATCATTCTTAACCCCCGTAAGAATTATTTATGTTTAAACCAAGCGCTTTCTATACCGATGCCCTCAGTTTTGAACACCGTGTGAACCAGAGGGCCGGTGACCAGCCTGTCAGCGAATGACTGCGCAACAATGCCGAACGCCACCATGTCACCCACCGCGGCGCCAGCCTGTTCTTTCTTCCAGAAACGATAACTCTCGATCCGGTAGTAAAGACGGATGATGCCGTGAGCGAACGCCATTACATCAGCGCGAGTACCACCCAGCAGCCCAGCGTTAAGCATCACATCGTTGCGGTGTTCTTCAATAAACTCCTGATAGATGCGCTCCGGATGATTCTGCTTTGCCCAGGTATCGGCGTAGGTCTTTGGTTCTGAACCGACATACACCTTTCCGGCTTCCATTTCTTCCCACGGCGCGCGAAGCATTTCGACATCGGTACCATCGGTACACCAGACGAACCGGTATTCAGGGTGTTCTCGCAGGTGCTGCCAGATGTGCAACCAGCGACGAAAGTAGACATTCATCTTCACGTCAGGAACGCGACATAGCTCAACATCTGCCGGGGCTGCATGCAGCTCATCCACCAGCGCTATGCGGCCACAATTCCGAAGTGATGAGGCCCATTTAGCCAGCATGTCAGGCGAGGCCGCCATTTTTGTGCCGCGCTGCGGGTCAGGCTGACTGGTCAGTAGCGTTGTGATAACCACATCGCGCTGCTGGCGGTATTCAACGTAACCAGTAAACCCGGCATCACGCCGTTCGTTGTGGATCTTCACGTTACGTTCAACCAGCGCCTGTCGGTCGGGACGCGGCACCGAACGCTCTACCGCTTCATGCTCGTCGAGAGAATGAATCAGCTTTTCTGAACCGACCACATCACCGTAAGCCCACGTAGTTAGTCCTGCGTTATGGATGCGCAAGGCGAGATCGCTGTGCTCGTACATGCCGCGACCGTATACCCGATCGAAACCACCAACCTTCTCGATAGCGCTACGGTGGTAATAGAGCATCACTCCGCGCTGCCCGGTGTACGCCACATGCTGATCGTCACGGTAAAGCACCGAAAGGTCATTGAGCTTATTCTGGCCAGCAAGATCGAGGAACTGGTAAGCCAGGTGCAGTTCGGGTGATTCGATGTATGGCAAGTGCCAGTTATCAGCGATGGCATACGCATCGTCGTCCCACAAAAATAAATGTTCGCATCCTGAGTCCATAAGGCATTCAAGGCTGGAATTTTTCGATGCGACAATTCCTCGTGACTTATCATGTCGGATTAAATTGCACCACTCCGGCACTTTTGCAGGAGGGTTGGACCCGTCATCAATGACGAATACCACTGCGCCGGGAGGTAAATGTTTTCGATGTTGCTCAAGTGAATTGGCGAGTACCTGCGGCCTGTTATGCGTAGTTATCGCGATCCCGATTTTATTGTGAGAAACGCTATCGACGCGGACATAAGGAACCCCATCAACAATGACGTCCATTATTTCCCCTCAAATTCGTATCGTGCTTTTTCAACCGCAGCCGTTGCTTCGGATAATGTCTCAAATTCCTTTCGAAAAATGACATCGCCGTTTCGCGTAAGTGTTGCCCTGTACTTTCCGCTCTCCCTGACAGATACGCCCATCACCCCAGTGGAACTCACCGGCTTTATTCGGTTCCAGACGTTTACTGTGTGGGTCACCACCCTGAGGTGTTTTGGGTTAACACACTTTCGGTTATGGCAGAGGTGATCAAGTTCAAAGCCATCAGGAACATTCTTGACCAATATCTCATAACTGGCTTTGTGGGCCAGGGTCATCATCCCTTTGTGTTTAAACATTCCATATCCGTCTGGATTTATGTATGCAAGCCAGTTCCAGCATCCGGTTGAATCATCAACCATATACTTGCTGCTCAATCTATCGAGCGGTGATTTTGCTTCGAGGGAGCCGGTTTTATAGAGTCGCAGATAATGCATCTGGCACATGCTTTTGCAATGCGCTGGCCGTTCACATGAATTAACGGAACAGGTTTTTCCTGCATTTCTAACAAGTCCGCTCATCGGAGTTACCTTTTAGTGATGAACCTTGTCGCACAGGAGATCCAGCCCTCAGAAGGCTCCGACGCCAGCCGGTTCCTCAAGGGTCATCCTGAAAGGTTCTGAGTGGTTTTTGCGCGTGCGATGCGCAAAAAAAAGCCCCGCTATTGCGAGGCTCTGGTTTGTTTCTGGCAGTTAGCCTGCCACGCTTTGTTATGCGCCAGGATGTCGCGCTTCGTCTGCCTGTCCAGTACATCCCAGTCGTGCGCTGTGCAGTAGATGGGTTTAACCCAGTCGCAAGACGTATCGGCTACCTCAACCCTTACGGGTCCAGTTGTCCCGCAGCTCGCGATCAACATCGTCGCCAGGCATATGGTTAACAGTCTGCTGTACATTGCTGGCCTCTTTCGTAGCTTCTACCCGGCGTTCGGCTGCTGCGACCGTTGCCGCTGCGTTATCTTCGGTGCGCTGCTGGTCGGCTTTCACTTCAGCTTTGCTGGTGCCGCGAATATGGCCCAGGCCAAAAGCGCCGGCGATAGCGGAAATAACCAATGCGACCAGCCCAATTATCGTTTCGATCCCCACATTCACCTCACACCAGAACGGATTTCGCCAGGTTAAATAGTGCGCGGCGTTTATCCAACCCGTTTCTGCCCCCATTGATAATAAGCGTCACGCGTTCCACGTCGCCGGAATGAAGAAGGCAACCGCGGGAGGCATAGAACCATGCAGCAGAGCGCGCGGCGTATTCATCCTGTTCAAGCAGCTCCGGATGGGTAACAAGGTCCAGTTTCAACGCGTGACCACAACTGCGATAGTTACTCAGGCCGGTAACCTGTTTCAGCCCGCGACCGCGGTATTTCCATCCATCACCGGCAGCCTGATTGCCCAGGTGTTCTTTTCCCCACTCACCGCCGTAAACCAGATTGGCGATCGCTTTCTGGTTTGCCGGTTGCGTTGCCGTTCTGCCAAGTGCGACGGCCTGCTGTTGCGTGATACGGTGGCTACCGAACGTCGGTACCAGGTTTTCAACCGCGTAATTCAGGTTCTCCACCAGCCGGGTAAATCTGGTGCTTTCATGCCCCATCTGGGCAATAAACATGGCCTGGTCAAGCGGTGCGGTGATGCCGTATTCCTTCATGGCGGCGTCGATATGCGGAAACCAGCGCGCAGCTAATCCGGCGCTGATACCAGCCGCCTTCTGAAATTGTGATTGGTTCATTAGTGCCTCAGACGATCAACCAGCCGCGCCATATTTCCACGAACCTTCAGGATGGCGGCGAAGATAAGAATGTTTGCGACCACCACCAGCCAACTGGAATCACGATAAAGGCCGAAGATGAACTGCAAGGGGATCGCGGCGTAAACCAGCACGGTTATATACGCCAGGACAGAAATAAAGGGGCGATGCCGGGCGCCATGTCGCTGGTAAAACATCAGCACGATAACTATGGCCGCACAGATAAACGCATTAAAGAATGCTGACGGGTCAATTGCCATTTCCCCCTCCCCCGCGTAGCCGCGAGAAAAACTTGAACACGTTGTTCAAATCCTGGTTGTTAAGATAAGTGAGGATTTTTATACACAGGGCAGACAGAATCACTGCGCCCAGTGCATCCAGCGGTTTTTCATAGTGCGAAGCTGCATTTAGCAGTGAGCCAATAAGTCCTGCCCCGAGCACCCCAACGATAAACGACGTCAGGAAATATGCTGCCAGTCGGGCGCGGGACAGGTTTGTGGCTGTCGCGACGTAGAACACCGCACCACCAAACGCCCCGAACACCACACCAAAATCTGTATGAGTAAAGACGCCGTACAGGACTGAACCCAGCAGGCCGCCGCCGAGAACAGCGCCGGTGCCGGTTAATGGATCGGACATTTTGCCCCCTCTTATTGCTGTTGATCCTCTCAGAAGGTTGAGGGGAAACAAAAAAGGCCACCGTGAGGTGGCCTATATATGATTGAAATTTTTGATTTGGTAAGGCTTGATCAGACCGGCAATGCCTTCGGCTTGCCCATGTGATATGTAACAAGGCTGCTTTTGCTGCCATCTTCCCAGACTGTAGAGCTCTCGGTGATCATCAAAATCACCCAGCCTTTAGAAAGGCCCAAATTGACTTGCTCCACATCCTCTACCGTCCGTACTTCCTGAATTTTACTCAACAAGTTTTCATCTGCGCTCATCAACTGACCCTCAGTTAAAAAACACAACATAACAAACGCAATGAAGAAAAACCTTGCTGGAAATAAAAAAACCCGCAACGTGGCGGGCTTTTAGAGGTTAATTATCTACAGGCGCTATACTCCATAATCAGAAGCATACAGGACAGTTTTATGCAAAGTCAACACTAACGTGCAAAAAAGTGTCGCCATTTGTTCCGATCATATTAATAAGTTGTCGCCTTCTCAAACTCTACTGCCGCGTGACGCTCCCCCTGGCGCAGCGTGTCCACCAGCATTTCATAAAAGGGTTTCCAGTTGCGTGACCATGAGGACTGATGGAGGTCCGGGAGACGCTTCAGAATGGCACGGTGTACCGTCGCCGAGGAGATAGCAGAGAAGCCATTACCAGAGCAACGTTCACACGTTTTGAAAACCGGTGCGCCACGTTCTTTGGTCGCTTTGCGATCCAGCACTTCACCTTTACCGCCGCACCTGCACCGGGCGCTGATCGTTCCCTTGCCTTCGCAAACATCACAGACCGCCGGTACAACCTCTGTTACCTCCGTCCACTGCTCCCAGTCAGATGGTCGAACAGCACGAGAGCGGCAGGCCCAGTATGGCGCTTTACCCCATGGGTAAGAAACTTTGCGGGTAATCTGCTCGCGGGTTGTTCGCCCGGTACCGCAACAGCTGTGACACGTCGCGCTGGTGGCGGCCGAACGGGAGTAATCAGCAAAGGCAAACTGCGCCAGCATCTGCATGCACCATCCGAACTGCCCACCAGCTGCTTTGCGAACATTCTTCGGTGCGACATCCATCGCATATCGCGCCAGCGCCTGAACTGCGAGCTGTTCATCCGTTTTGCTGATTCCCGCTTTACCGAAGAACGCCGCCAGGCCGAAGCGCGCACGGCTGCTGGTGGTACCAATCGCCGCCATTACGTCTGTTCCTGTAAGGCGGTCCGGAGAAGTTCCCTTCACGTCGTCGCTGATCTGCATTCCCTGAGGGCTAAAGTGTTTTAGTGATGCTTCAAGTTCCATATCTCAAACCCTCGTTACGTTGCTGGCTTCCCACTCGAGATCAAGCTCGCTTTGCGGCTTACCGACCAGGTAGTTAAATGGTTTTTTCTCGCCTTCCAGGAACTGGTGAGAGCGAGAGTCGAAATTAGCTCCGATGTCACCGATCCACCCTTCCCCTTCTCGTTGCTTCAACAAACGAATCATTGAAGCGGGGAGATTGATCGCGGCCTGTTCGTCTTTGTCGAGGCTCTCATAACCCATACGATCCGCTTTTCTCTGCGCCAGCTCACGGGGAATGTTGCGCCAGACGGCCATAACGTTGTCGGGCATGTCGGTTAAGGCGCCAGTGCCTTTTACGTCCATCTTTCCTGTTGGAGCGGAGTCGTTTGTTTTTCTGGCGTGGGTAACCAGCAGGACGTGACAGTTATGCTCGTTCTTGAAGTCGCACAGCGTATCGATGAAGTCCTTCTGACCTGTGTAGTCTTCTTCGTCTAAGCCACATTTAGCCAGGTTATCTATGACGAACAGCTCAATGCCATAGCGACGCCGGGCATAGGCAAAAATCTCAAGAAGCCGGTCTGCTTTGGCAGTTCCGGTAAGTTTGAATACCCAAAGGCGGTCAGAAAACCATTCGTTGGTCATAATGATTTCTTCACGTTTCGGTGAGGAAGTGCAGATGGTTTGCCGCGTGAGTCGGGCAAGCATTTTGCCTGGTTTAAGCTCCAGAGAAGCAATACACGTCCTGACGCCCTGACTCATCGCATCAATCGCGATATGTCCAACGAGCTCTGTTTTTCCATGCCCATTAACGCCATTAACGAGGGTCAGTTCACCGGCACGGAACTTAAAGTTGTTGTTCAGCGAAGCCCATGGGCTTGTAAACAGACCGGTATCCCGATGTTCGAATGCCTCGATAGTTTCCTGAAGCAAGTCCCCTGCTGAGCAAAGCTCATCGGGATCGAAGAATTTGGCGCGCTCCATGTATTCCAGAATGGAGTCGCTGTCCATGCCGTTCATCAGGCAATCGTTGATATCTTTGTGGGGAAGTTCAACCATGCGGCAACGATGTTCCCCAAGACGTCTGGCGATTTCTTTTGCAGCTTCACGGCCTACATTGTCGTTGTCCAGGCACAGCCAAATTTCCTGGAAGCGATCGAGGTTATGGTATTCATATTCAATCCACTGCTGTTTGGCCCCTTTGCCACCGCCAAAGGGAACAGACAGGGCATCATAGCCAAGCTGCGTAAAGGTCATGCAATCAATCTCACCTTCGCACAGAACTACCAGGCGGGTGTTTTTATCCAGAGCCTGCCAGCCAAACAGACATGGTTCGCAATCAGCTTCAGCCATAATCAGTTTTTTGCCGTTTGGCCTTTCGGTTCCAATACGTTTTACCTGTAGCAGTTCACCATTCCGGATGTACGGGAATGCCACTGCTGGTACCTCGCGGCTTTCGTCGTGATACCAGACCACCGCGTCTGTTACCTTAAAGCGATCGGCTGTTTCACGGGTAATTCCACGTGAAGCAAGGTAGTCATAGCATTTGCTGGCCGATTTAACGCCCTTTTTCGTCGGACGAGAGAACAGTTTTTTCTTCGCTTCGAAGTGGTGGTCGTCATCTTTCAGGCCAAGAAACTCTTTCGCCTCTCGCATTGCATCATGCAGCTGGCAGTTACGAACCAACACCCAGAGATCCAGCAGGTCACCGCTGTCACCGCTGGCAAAGTCAGCCCATGATTTTTTACCGCCGATATTGACCTTGAGGCTTTTGCCTGAGTCACCGTTCGTATTGCCAGCACACCACTCCTTCCCCTCCAGATGTCCTTTCGGAAGGAGAAACTTAGCGACGCGTTCAGCGTTATCCCATAGTTTTTCTGATAGTTCAGCTGGGCTCATAACTCACAAACTCCGTAAATCGAATTTAACAAAAAACCATCTCACAAATCCCTCGCACAGAACGCCGTGGTTATATCCGGCCACCAGCACACGCTTGAGGAGTATTTTCATGGGCGATACCCGCCACGGTTCATGCGATCGATCGCTGACTGATTGATAAACACCTCGGCAGAGCCGTCATCAGACTTTGCGTACCACTCGTAGCGAGACTGGTCTTGTCGGGTAGGGACTTTGTTTTCCTGGGTCTCTACCAGCCACGGTTCATCGAAATGTTTATCCGGCCCGAAGAACGTCGCCGCCTGCTTGACGAACGAAGTACCGATCTTTCCCTCAGAGGCCATGAAAGCTGCGTAGCGCTTAACCCCTTCCAGCATCGTCTCTGGTTTTACGCCCTGTTTAATACGTGCGTTCCAGGCTTTGAATGCGCTTAGCTTGTTATTTCCACCGCTACGTTTTGGGTATGCCTGCCAGGCTTCTTCAAATGCAGGAGAATAATCAGTTGAAGATTTCACTTTCGGTGTGTCGGCTTCAGCCGATGCACCAAGATATTTATTCTCTGTATTAATCTTCTGTGTAGTCTCCTGGTAATCTACTGTATGAATGGATGCGGAATTTCCACATGACTGCTCGTTGGTTTTCCCCATACCTGCATGCTGGTTTTCCGCATCACTGTTTGCGGAAATTCCGCATCCTTGTTTGTTGGTTTTCCCCATACCTGCATGCTGGTTTTCGCCAAGTAGAAGTTCTTCCAAGCGCTCCTGGTTTACTCTGAAATATAATTTTGCTGGGATGCCACGTTTTGCTTCTTCCAGTACGCCACAGGAAACCAGCTTTTTACGCGCTCCCTCTTGTTCGTAACGCGTTAATCCAGTCTCTTCTTCGAGATCTGTCTGGGTTTTGTAGAACCAATTCCCTTCCATGCGGTTCTGCCAATAGACAATCTGTGACAATAGCAATGCACCTGTAATACCCACGCCAAGGCGAACGAAGGACCGTTGAAAGGCTATTGGACGATCAACGAGCTGTAAGAAATTGCTCACTCCACAACCCTCCTGAAATAATTTTGAAACTTCCAGACAGGCTGCATGCATTCATGCGGATAATTCTGCCTGGTGAAGTACACCTGCTGTTTATCCCGATTCCAGCCGGTGACATGCACAATCACACCGCGCGGATCGCGATAATCGATATCCAATGGCTTAACTTGGTTTTCGGTAGTGATCGAGTGCGACATATCACACCTCATTGCCCGGGGGAGGGAATGTATCTGGAAGGTCTGGGCGGATCTGGTAGGCTTTAACTTCGCCACCAGTAGCTTTAACAATGGACATGACATGATCAGCCTTAACCCGGCTACCATTAAGCCAGCGAAATACAGCCGGTTGAGTAACCCCGCACGCCCTTGCTAATGCAGCTTGGCCGCCGAGAATATCGATAGCTCTCTTGACATGTTGATTGATCATAAAAATACCAAAAGTTATTGAACATAGGGAAAGAGTATAGCCTTGAATAACTTTATGCAATAACTTATCGTATTTGCCACTTAATAACTTTTTGTATAGGCTTATTGGTATGAACACATTCTCAGATCGTCTTCAAAAAGCGATGGTTGACGCAGGCCTTACACAGGCAGAATTAGCGATGAAAGTTGGGGTTTCGCAACCAGCTATCTGGCGTCTTGTTGCAGGCAAAACCAACACAACACGTAAGTTGGTTGAGATTGCTAATGCGCTGGGTGTGAGCCCTGAATGGCTATCAACTGGAAAAAATCATGTGCCTCATAGACAGGGCTATGTGATAGAGACCATGCCCGAAAGGGAGGTAAAGGATAACGCTGGCATATTCAGGGTCGAGGTTCTTGACCTTTCAGTGAGTGCAGGACCTGGCACGTTCATGCTTTCAGAATATGTGGAGGTTTTACACGCTATTGAGTTCACGACTCAACATGCAAAATCCCTCTTCGGGAATCGTAGTGAAGATGTCGTAAAAGTAATGACCGTCAATGGCGACAGCATGGCCAGCACGTTCAATTCCGGTGATCGTGTCTTCGTAGACATTTCCGTCCGACACTTTCTAACGGATGGTGTGTATGTGTTTGTTTTTGGTAAAACATTTCACCTAAAACGTCTCCAGATGCAGGGAAACAGGCTGGCAGTCTTATCGGATAATCCGGCATATGAGAAATGGTATATCACGGAAGAAAACCAAGATGACCTTTACGTGATGGGTAAAGCCATAATGCATGAATCAATCAATTACAATAGGCTCTAACCTTCAACACCCCACCTTTTGAAGCCGCTTTTAAGCGGCTTTTTCTTTGTCTGTAGCTGTAAGCATGCAGTTTAATAACAAAATTTAATCAAAAAAATCAATGCATTAAACTAAATCGCAAAAGAAAAATAAGTTTTGTTATTGCAATAAGTTATTGCATGACTTAGAGTTCATTCATCGGCAAACAACGGAGCCAATGAAATGAATACTCAAATCACCGTAGCCAAAACCATCGGCAAAAGAATATTAAATCAAAGATCTTCGCTTCGACTGTCTCAGGATTTTTTGGCTGATCATCTTGGTTTAACAACCGAAACCATTAACAACTGGGAAACGGAAAAAACTGTTCCGTTTGCTGACCAGTTAATCCAATTGGCTAACATTCTTCATTCTGATGTTCTGTGGCTCATTTCAGGAAACGAGCAGTGTGGTGAATTTACAGAGCCAACAAGCATTATAACTTCCAATCAACTTAATTCATGGTCTGCGGATATTGGCAATTGCAGAATGGCTTTATCCAACGCTATGGATTGTATGCCTCCGGAATTGTCGGCTATCGGTACGCTAACTATCGTTTATGAAAAATTAGACGACTTGCAAGAAACCATCTGCAAGCAAGCCGACAAGATTTAAAATTAATTAACATTATTTAATTAACACCTTTCTTGGTGGGGCCAAACTCACCCTGAGGAAATGAAAATGCAAAATTCCGTCGCAGTTAATCAGCCAGTTAAAACGCCTCAAATGCTGTTCGGATCTGACAACATCAATGACTTTGGCAACCGCGTACAAAGCTGCCGGATGGAAGGTGATTCAATGCAGCCGACCATCGAACCATGTGAGGTTGTGGCTTTCGTTGATTGCGGTGGACGTGCGCTTACCTCTGGCATTTATGTTTACACAATGGATGCTTTTGGTCGCCCATGTCTTTTCATTAAGAGAATTGAGCCATTAGCTGATGGCTCATTAAAAATCATTTCTGATAACCATCATTACGAAACTTTCACCCTTAATACCGATGAACAGAAAGAAATCAAAATTCACGGTCGGGTGGTGGCTTCTTTGGCTGTGAGGCGCTTCGTATGACTTTCATCATTGATAAATCGGCATATAGAACAGCATGCCTTTATGCGGCCTGCGGTTACGAGGTAATCGCTCGTCTTTATCTTAAAAAAGCATATGGTCGGTAATTATGAGCTTATTAAAAAGGCAAGACATTCAGGTTGTGAACATCAAAGCCGAGCAACTGGCTGGTTTATCGCAAACATTATTTGAATATCACGACAAACTGGACCATTTCCAACTTAAAACTATTTGCTCTCTTGTTTATGACATTGCTGGCGAAATTCATGATTGGACCGAAAAAGAAGAGGAAATTGTTATGAGCTTAGAGGAGGAGGCTCGCCGCAATGGATAAATTAATCGAGACATATCGCCGCCGAATTTTAAAAGCAGCGTTATTACGCCACCAGCGTA
Source organism: Enterobacter cloacae complex sp. EB5 (assembly GCF_031432835.1). NCBI lineage: Bacteria > Pseudomonadati > Pseudomonadota > Gammaproteobacteria > Enterobacterales > Enterobacteriaceae > Enterobacter > Enterobacter cloacae complex sp. EB5. The sequence continues at coordinate 3,979,538 of NZ_CP133860.1, read as the reverse complement.
AAACAGGCAGTAACTGCCTTGTTATTAAGCTCAATAAAGGCGGCATTAACACGGTCGAGTTAACAGAGATTCTTCTCGATGGATTATTGAGAAAATTCGAAAGGCTTGCGATCAGTGAGTACGGGAATGTCGAAGGCGTAAAAGCTATCAAGGGAATTTACAGCAGCGCTGTTGATGTTAATGGCAGCGGTGAATTCCTTACGGATTGCGGGAAGGAATTAATCGACGAGCTCATTTCTGAGCTGGTTGAGTTCATCAAAAAACAAAAAGTGGAGGCTCCGAAAACGGAGGGTAATGAAATGGGGGGATCTGATGGCACTTACAGCGATACGAATTCCTGAATCAGATTATCTCAACGAGTGCTTTTATTACGAACAAAAAACTGGAGAGTTGTTTTGGAAACATCGTCCCTTAAAACACTTTTCATCATCAAGTATACAAAAACAATTAAATACAAGATTTGCAGGTAAACCTGCTGGCGCGTTTATTAAAACAAAAACAGGAGCATATCGTATCGTGCGGTTAGATGGTGTCATTTACTATGCCCATCGCCTGATATTTAAAATGGTTAATGGTGTTGAGCCCGAAGTAGTCGATCACATTGATGGGAACACCACTAATAACAGAATAGAAAACCTGCGTTCATGTACAAACCAAGACAATAGTAAGAATGCGCGCTTATCTAAAACCAACACATCCGGCCATACAGGGGTGAGCTGGTCACATCACAAGAAAAAATGGTGGGCAAATATTGTTATAAACGCGAAGCAAATATATCTGGGATCTTTCACGGATTTCAATAAAGCAGTCGAGGCAAGACGAAACGCAGAAATTAAATATGGATTTCATGATAACCACGGAAAAAACAGAACACGATTCACGGGAGAGACCGGAAATGAACGATAAACGCACCGTAAGCATGATTGACCTGGCATTACAGAAACACGATACGCCAGTTGGCCCACTGTACGTGGCGGTACGCCACAGACGTATCAAAAAATGCTTCACGCGAGATACGGCGATCCGCTATCTGGCTTTCTTCATGACCACCGAGGCTTTTGAGCGTTCTGGTTTTCCGCAGCGTCACCCGAGGGTGCGTATTGATCGCGATGATATGGAGGTATGGCGAGATGGGGAAACAAAAGCGGAGTATCTGGCCGCCCACCAGCGTTGTGTTCGCCGTCTGCGTCGTATCCTGGCGCGCAAGCGAGAAATGGAGAAATGGTGTGCAAAATGGGACGCGATGCACGAGCGCTACGTCAAAGAACGTGACGAACTCAAAGCAACAAAGCCTGCCGGGGTACGCTGAATGAAAATCCAATACCAAGACTATGGCGCTGTAGCAAATATCGTTATCTCCAGCACCGTATTCGAGTACCGGAAGCATAACAGGGTAGTTGAAAACACTCTGTTTCTGGTGCCAGCCGTAGTGAGTTCACGGCACGGAACTTTCATCCTGAAAACGGTTATTTCTGGTAAAAGCCGTGATGCATTACGCGCTTACAGAACTGCAATCAGGGAGGCGGCACGATGAATACAGCTTTTGAAATATGGGTTCGTAAGCGATACGGAAACCGCTACGACCTGACACGGGATATTCAGGGGCTTTATTGCCGGGAAGTGGTTAAGCGGATGTTTGAAGTGTGGTGCCACTGCCGTGGCCTGGATGTAGTGTGAGGTGATTATGAGCGACGTTGTTCTTCTGGTACCGAATGACTGGGTTAGCGAAAAGGTTCTGATTGCGGTTACCGGGCTCAAGCCCGGAACCATCCTCCGGGCCAGAAAAGAATGCTGGATGGTTGGGCGGGAATATGTGCACGTTTCACCGGACGGAAATCCGAAACCTTCCAGCGAGTGCATGTACAACCGTAAAGCGGTCGATGCGTGGGTGGCCTCAATGAAAAACAAACAGCCTGGGTGATCTGAGGCCATGAAAAAGGTAATCTCATATCGCTCTTGGGCGTCTGGAGGAATCAATGGATAGAGTTACATATCCAACAGGCGTCGAAAACCACGGTGGCACATTGCGCATCTGGTTTAATTTCAAAGGTAAGCGTGTCAGGGAGAGCCTCGGTGTCCCTGACACCGCTAAGAACAGGAAGATCGCCGGGGAACTGCGGACATCGGTATGTTTTGCCATCAGAACAGGCACATTTGAGTACGCGGCACAGTTTCCGGACTCCCCTAACCTCAAGACTTTTGGGGTGGGGAAGAAAGAAATTACAGTGTCAGAGCTTGCCGAAAAGTGGCTGGATCTGAAGAGAATGGAAATCTGCGCGAACGCACTCAACCGTTATGAGTCGGTCACAAGGAATATGGTGCCAAGGATCGGGGGTAATCGGCTGGTGTCGGCGGTGACGAAAGAGGAATTACTGTATATCAGGAAAGATTTACTGACCGGTCACCAGATGCCAATGAAGGGGAAGGTCCCGGCAAAGGGAAGAAGTGTTGTCACCGTAAATTATTACATGACAACTATTGCCGGAATGTTTCAGTTTGCCGCAGATCACGGTTACTTAGAGGCGAACCCATTCGACGGGATCAAGCCTCTCAAAAAAGCCAGGGCAGAGCCAGATCCGCTAACTCGTGACGAATTTATTCGCCTGATTGATGCATGCCGGCATCAGCAGACGAAAAACCTGTGGTCACTAGCAGTATACACAGGGGTCCGTCATGGGGAGCTGACCTCCCTGGCCTGGGAGGATATCGATCTTGAAGCTGGAACAATAACAATCAGGCGCAATTATACAAAACTGGGTGAATTCACTCTACCGAAAACTGAGGCCAGTACCAACAGAGTGATACACCTCATTCAGCCTGCGATCAGCGTCCTGAGGAATCAGGCGGAAATGACCAGGTTTGGAAAAAAGCATCAAATCGATGTTCAGCTGCGCGAATACGGCAGAACTGAGAGCCACGAGTGTACATTTGTTTTCAACCCTCAACTGGTCAGAAGATGTCAGCAGGTGGGGATCATCTACAAAGTCGACTCGATAGGTGATTTATGGGACGCAGCGATGAAGCGAGCAGGGATAAGGCACAGGAAAGCATATCAGTCGCGTCACACGTATGCATGCTGGTCACTGTCAGCTGGTGCTAACCCCAGCTTCATTGCCAGTCAGATGGGCCATGCGAGCGCCCAGATGGTCTTCAACGTATACGGTGCGTGGATGGCAGACAGCAGTAGCGAGCAGATCGCAATGCTGAATCAGAGGCTCGCGGATTTTGCCCCACAGATGCCCCAAAGCATACATAGCAGCGCCAGAGCATTATTAAAATCAGTAAGTTAGTTAATAACGCCCGACATGTTAACTGCGTGGAGGGCAATACCACGCTGTACGCCCTGCCCCGCGCGGAGATTGTTGAACGCTGGCGCGAGCAAACCACCGACGACTTCCGCTTTTGCTTTAAATTCCCGGCGACCATCTCCCACAACGCCGCGCTGCGCAACTGCGATGATTTAACCCACGAGTTTTTCACCCGCATGTCGCCTCTGGCCAACCGTATTGGCCAGTACTGGCTCCAGCTTCCCGCCACGTTTGGCCCGCGCGACCTGCCTGCCCTCTGGCAGTTTCTCGACGCCCTGCCACAGGGCTTCACCTACGGCGTAGAAGTGAGGCATCCGGAATTCTTTGCCAAGGGCGACGCGGAGAAAGCGCTCAATCGCGGCCTGCATGAACGATCGGTCAACCGCGTGATCCTCGACAGCCGCCCCGTACACAGCGCAATCCCGCACAGCGAAGCCGTTGTTGATGCCCAGCGCAAAAAACCGAAAGTGCCCGTCCACGCGATCGTAACGGCGCAGAACCCGATGGTCCGGTTTATCGGCAGCGATAACATGCAGCAAAATGAGGAGATGTTCGCCGTCTGGCTGCAAACGCTGGCGAAATGGGAGCACACCACCACGCCGTACCTTTTTTTACATACGCCGGATATCGCGCAGGCGCCTGAACTGGTCGATGCTCTCTGGCAGGCCTTGCAGCAGGCGGTTCCGTCGGTTGGCCCCGCGCCGTCCATCCCACAACAATCTTCTCTTTTCTGAAATCACCCCCTATCATAGAGACGTGCCATCTGCCAAAAACAGGGAGTTAGTATGGTCAGCGCGCTGTATGCGGTGTTAGGTGCATTACTGCTGATTAAATTTTCATTTGATGTTGTGCGCCTGAGAATGCAGTACCGCGTCTCGTACGGCGACGGGGGCTTTTCTGAGCTGCAAAGCGCAATCCGGATCCACGGCAACGCGGTCGAGTACATTCCCGTCGCGTTAATTTTACTGCTGTTAATGGAGATGGATGGCGCTGAAACCTGGATGGTGCACGTCTGTGGGCTGCTGCTGATAGCAGGGCGTTTGATGCATTATTATGGTTTTCACCACCGCCTGATCCGCTGGCGTCGTTCCGGCATGAGCGCGACCTGGTGCTCGCTTTTGCTGATGGTGCTGGCTAACCTTTGGTATATGCCGTGGGAGTTGGTTTTCTCCTTCCATTAGCGCACAATATGCCCCTTTATTTTTCCCGGATTTTTACGTTATGTCAGATCGCGACACGCTTTTTTCCGCGCCTATCGCCAGCCTGGGCGACTGGACCTTTGATGAACGGGTAGCCGAAGTCTTCCCGGATATGATCCAGCGCTCTGTTCCCGGTTATTCCAATATTATCTCCATGATCGGCATGCTGGCGGAGCGTTTTGTTCAACCCGGCACGCAGGTCTATGACCTGGGCTGTTCGCTGGGAGCGGCAACGCTGTCCATTCGTCGTAACGTTCATCACGAAGGCTGCAAGATTGTGGCTGTCGATAACTCACCGGCCATGGTTGAACGCTGCCGTCGCCACATTGACGCGTATAAAGCCCCTACGCCTGTGCATGTGGTAGAAGGCGATATCCGCGATATCGACATCCAGAACGCCTCGATGGTGGTACTGAACTTTACCCTTCAGTTCCTGGTGCCGGACGATCGTCAGCGGTTGCTGGATAAAATTTATCAGGGCCTGAACCCGGGCGGCGCGCTGGTGTTGTCTGAGAAATTCAGCTTTGAAGACGCCAGCGTGGGCGAACTGCTGTTCAACATGCACCATGATTTCAAGCGTGCAAATGGCTACAGCGAGCTGGAGATCAGCCAGAAGCGCAGCATGCTTGAAAACGTCATGCTGACGGATTCCGTAGAAACCCACAAAGCGCGCCTGCGTAAGGCCGGATTTGAACACAGCGAACTGTGGTTCCAGTGCTTTAACTTTGGTTCTCTGGTGGCGCTGAAAGCCGGGGACGTAGCATGATCGAGTTCGGTAATTTCTATCAGCTGATTGCCAAAAACCACCTTTCCCACTGGCTGGAAACCCTGCCAGCGCAAATTGCTACCTGGCAGCGCGATCAGCAGCATGGTCTGTTGAAGCAGTGGTCCAACGCCGTGGAGTTTCTGCCTGAACTGACGCCTCATCGTCTGGATTTACTGCACAGCGTGACGGCTGAGAGCGAAGAGCCGCTCCCGGCCGGGCAGCTCAACCGCATCGAAACGCTGATGCGTAACCTGATGCCGTGGCGCAAAGGGCCGTTCTCGCTGTACGGTGTAAATATCAACACCGAGTGGCGCTCCGACTGGAAGTGGGATCGCGTTCTGCCGCATTTATCCGACCTGACCGGGCGCACTATTCTGGACGTGGGCTGCGGTAGCGGCTATCACATGTGGCGCATGATTGGCGCAGGCGCGCATCTGGTCGTCGGTATCGATCCGATGCAGCTGTTCCTGTGCCAGTTTGAAGCGGTGCGTAAGCTGCTGGGTAACGACCAGCGTGCGCACCTGCTGCCGCTGGGTATCGAGCAACTCCCTGCCCTGAAAGCGTTTGATACCGTTTTCTCAATGGGCGTGCTGTACCACCGTCGTTCCCCGCTGGAGCATCTCTGGCAGTTGAAAGATCAGCTGGTCAGCGGCGGCGAACTGGTGCTGGAAACGCTGGTCATCGAAGGCGATGAACATGCCGTTCTGGTGCCGGGCGATCGCTATGCGCAGATGCGCAACGTTTACTTCATCCCTTCCGCGCTGGCGCTGAAAAACTGGCTGGAGAAATGTGGGTTTGTCGATGTACGCATCGCCGATGTGTGCGTGACGTCAGTTGAGGAACAGCGCCGCACCGACTGGATGATCACCGAATCGCTGGAGCAATTCCTCGACCCGGACGATCACAGTAAAACCATCGAAGGCTATCCGGCCCCGATGCGTGCGGTATTGATTGCGACCAAGCCGTAGCCTTTAGCCGGGTGGCGGCTGCGCCTTACCCGGCCTACGCGTGATTTCGTAGGCCCGGTAAGCGTAGCGCCACCGGGCAAAAAAGAAAAAAAGGCCCCTGTGTAATTTGCAGGGGCCTGGTACAAGCAAGCATCATATTGGGCGACATGATGCGCGGTAAAAATCGGTACGTTGCTACACGTGATGACGTTCAATCAACGATTTCATTACCGCAACCGACTCTCCATCCACACCGTAGCGCGAGTACTCATCCGCTTCAGCATCCGTCGACATTGACAACCCTGTATTGCGATAACGCATGGGTGAAGGTATCCATTTACCCGCCGAGCTGTGCAGCTCTTCCACCCCTGCGTTTAAAAACAGTTCCAGATTGCTGGCGCGTACTCCTGCGCCCGCCATGATTATTGGAACACCGGAATGTGCTTTTAGTTCCGTAATTAATTTCAGTCCTTTTTCAGCCGAGGACTGCTGGCCCGACGTCAGAACGCGCGCAACGCCCAGTTCTGCCAGCGTATCAAAGGCTTGTATCGGATCCTGACACATATCGAACGCACGATGAAAAGTGACCGCCATCCCCCGGGCGGCGCGCATGACCTGACGCATACGCGGAAGATCGATGTTGCCGTCTTCGTCCAGCACACCGATCACCAGCCCCGGAAAACCGGAATCACGGACAAGGGCGATATCCTCAAGCATGGCACTGAACTCACCCGCCGTATAACAAAAATCACCGCCGCGCGGGCGAATAATCGGGTGCACCGGAATGGTGATGGCCTGACGGGCTGATTTCAGCACACCAAAGGACGGGGTTAATCCTCCTTCTTTCGGTGCCGCGCAAAGCTCGATGCGATCGGCCCCGTGCCGTTGCGCAGTGACGGCACACTCCACGCTGTAACAACAAATTTCCAGCAGCGCCATGACATCCTCCTTAAATTTCACTCAACGTACCATCGTGGCACGTTGCCCGACTGGTGTCTGGATCGACGCTCACAATGCTTACGCTTCGCTGGCGACGATCTGCTCGATAGTCCAGGGATGGAATTTCACCGTCACGTTGCCGTCCGTTACGGCAAGCGTAGGGTTCGGTAAGCGTTCGCGCTCCCCTTTTGGCGAGCTGGTTTTGACGAAAATACCCGGCTGGCTTAACCCCTCGTCGGAAAGCAGCGCCAGCGCACGGGCGTTCAGCGTCTCGGGCTCCCCAGGCAGAACAATTTCGATATGCTCCCAGCCTTCGTGCGGATAACGCTTCTCTCCTGGCCAGGGCAGTTCCACAACGGTGAATTGCCAGTGCGCCACCGTAACCGGCGCGTGAAGTTTGAACAGGCAGATCGGGCGACCGTTAATGATATTCTCCGACAGCAGTTCTCCGCACTGCTCAAAGCCACGCCGCCAGCGTTCGGCGGTGGCGTTCTGGTGGCAGCGCAAAGAGATGTGATCGGCCTCAAGCGGCGCGATATCCAGCCCGAGACGGGTGGCAAGTTCTGTGAACGCCTGGGTGAAGCGCGGTAAATCTGCGGAAATATCATGCAGTTCGTCAATGGTGTGCCAGTTCGCCATAGGTCAGTCTCGTTTCGTGTCGCAAAGCCGCTAATTTACTCTGTTGCCCTCTGTCGACCAACCGCAGAATCACGGTTTTTTCGACTGCATGATTATGCATACCGTCTTCGCCTGGATTCTGAGCGATCTTCGCCCCCCGCAGGGCTGACGCCCGAAGGCATTTGCAGTATACTCCCGCCCTAAATTCTTAAACTGGCGTGGGTGTTTTTTACCCGCATCAAAAACGTAAGGTATCCAGGTGAATATTCAGGCTCTTCTCTCAGAAAAAGTCAGTCAGGCACTGATTGCCGCAGGTGCGCCTGCGGATTGCGAACCACAGGTTCGTCAGTCAGCGAAAGTACAGTTTGGCGACTATCAGGCTAATGGCGTGATGGCAGTGGCTAAAAAACTGGGCATGCCGCCGCGACAGCTCGCTGAGCAGGTACTGACGCATCTGGATCTCACCGGCATCGCCAGCAAAACCGAAATCGCCGGTCCGGGCTTTATCAACATTTTCCTTGAGCCTGCGTTCCTGGCAAGCCACGTTGACGCGGCGCTGAAATCTGACCGTCTGGGCGTGGCTCAGCCAGAAGCCCAGACCGTGGTGGTTGACTACTCCGCGCCAAACGTGGCGAAAGAGATGCACGTCGGTCACCTGCGCTCCACCATCATCGGTGACGCGGCGGTGCGTACCCTGGAGTTCCTTGGTCACAAGGTGATCCGCGCTAACCACGTAGGCGACTGGGGCACGCAGTTCGGCATGCTGATCGCGTATCTGGAAAAGCAGCAGCAGGAAAACGCAGGCGAAATGGCGCTGGCAGACCTGGAAGGTTTCTACCGTGAAGCCAAAAAGCACTATGACGAAGATGAAGCCTTCGCCGAGCGCGCGCGCAGCTACGTGGTAAAACTTCAAGGTGGCGACCCGTACTTCCTCGAGATGTGGCGCAAGCTGGTGGACATTACCATGTCCCAGAACCAGCTTACCTATAACCGTCTGAACGTGACCCTGACCCGTGACGACGTGATGGGTGAAAGCCTGTATAACCCGATGCTGCCAGGCATTGTGGCGGACCTGAAAGCTAAACATCTGGCGGTGGAAAGCGAAGGCGCAACGGTAGTGTTCCTTGATGAGTATAAAAACAAGGAAGGCGAACCGATGGGCGTGATCGTCCAGAAAAAGGATGGCGGCTATCTCTACACCACCACCGACATCGCCTGTGCGAAATACCGTTACGAAACCCTGCATGCGGACCGCGTGCTGTATTACATCGACTCCCGCCAGCACCAGCACCTGATGCAGGCGTGGACGATCGTGCGTAAAGCGGGTTATGTGCCGGATTCCGTGCCGCTGGAACACCACATGTTCGGCATGATGCTGGGTAAAGACGGTAAGCCGTTCAAAACCCGTGCGGGCGGCACCGTGAAGCTTTCCGATCTGCTGGATGAAGCGCTGGAGCGCGCCCGTCGCCTGGTGGCCGAGAAGAACCCGGATATGCCTGCTGACGAGCTGGAGAAACTGGCTAACGCGGTGGGGATCGGCGCGGTGAAATACGCGGATCTCTCCAAGAACCGTACCACCGACTATATCTTCGACTGGGACAACATGCTGGCGTTTGAAGGCAACACGGCGCCATACATGCAGTACGCTTATACCCGCGTACTCTCCGTCTTCCGTAAAGCCAATATCGACGAAAGCGTGCTGGCGAACGCCACGGTGTCTATTACCGAAGACCGTGAAGCACAGCTGGCTGCCCGCCTGCTTCAGTTCGAAGAGACGCTCTCCGTGGTCGCACGCGACGGTACGCCGCACGTTATGTGTGCATACCTGTACGATCTGGCCGGTCTGTTCTCTGGCTTCTATGAACACTGCCCTATCCTCTCTGCCGAGAGCGAAGCGGTGCGCCACAGCCGCCTGAAGCTGGCGCAGCTGACGGCGAAGACCCTGAAGCTGGGTCTGGATACCCTGGGTATCGAAACCGTAGAACGTATGTAAAAAAGAAACCCGGCGAGCGCCGGGTTTTTTATTATCAGAAATATTTCCGCAAATATTCCGTCAGACACAGAATCGCCATGGCCTGTCCATACGGCATTGAGGTCAGCGGTATCTGGCGGTAAAACGCCAGATCGCTGCCCATCCCCGTCCCGAAGGACGTTTGCAGCAGCTCCCCTTCCGGCGAGATGTTTTGCACGATGCCGCGAATCGCTTTCTCCGCCACCTCTGCGTACTCTGCGCCGACATAACGCTTGCGCACGGCTTTCAGAATGCCGTAGGCAAACCCTGCCGTGGCCGACGCCTCCAGATAAGAATCAGGATCGTCCAGCAGCGTATGCCACAATCCGCTCTCGTCCTGACATTTTGCCAGCGCGGCGATCTGCGCGTTCAGTACCTGCACCAGATAGCGACGAACGGCGTTGTTTTCCGGCAGATCCACCAGCTCGAGGAAATCCGGGATCACGATGGTCAGCCAGCTGTTGCCGCGCGCCCAGCGAGCCCGGGCAAAGTTGTGATTGCCGTCGTAATTCCAGCCGTGGAACCACAGCCCGGTCTCCCGATCCATCAGATTCTGTACGTGGAGCAGGAACTGATAGATCGCCTCCTCGACGTACTCCGGCTTGTTCAGCAGCTTGCCGATTTTCGCCAGCGGCAGCACCGTCATCATCAGCGTGTCATCCCACATCTGCTGATGGTTCTCTTCCGCCAGGGTGATGTGCTGCATGCCGCCATGTTCGGTGCGCGGCATCTCATTCATCGCCCATTCCGCCCAGCTTTCCAGCCACGGCAGCCAGGCCGGGTTTTTGGTCTCTTCGTAGCGATACGCCAGCGTCAGGAACGGCGACATGGTATTCACGTTTTTGGTGGTTGCGCCTTCAGCGAAACGGTCAGCAAACCAGCTGTCGATAATCTCGCGCATGCCTTCGTCACCGGTCTGGCAGTAATACTGCCAGATACCGTATAAACCGACGCCGTGGGTCCATTCCCATCCGGCCCAGCCTTTGGTGTCGATCACGCGCCCGTCGTCCAGCCGCAGCAAAAACTCCCCCGTTTTGTCGTGGATATTGACCAGGTTATGCGTCACCTTTTGAATCAGCGATTTCAGCTCATCCCTGGCGATAAAGCGCTCAGGCTGACGCAGTAACGGGCTATGTTTGACAGGCCAAACTTTCATCATCTTAACCTCTGTTGTATGTCGAATTCAGTACCGCGCGATCCTTCAGCGAAGGGGCCGCCGGCTTATTGCGATTCAGATAACCGATGTTGTTGTTGCCCCACAGGGATTCATACGGCATACCGGCCAGCATCTCCACGGTGGCGCGGGCCTGCGGGGTCACCGCCTCTGGCATCGCATGGCCGGACTCGCGCATTTTCGCGGTCTCTTCACGCAGGGTGCTGTGGGTCTGCAAATTGAGTTTGAAGCGCAGGGAGACAAGGAAGCCGCAGAACAGCACCAGAATAGTGCCAACGCTCAGGATCATCAGAATGGTGTGGCTCACTTCCGCAGGCTGCACTTTTTGCCCGCTGACAAAGCCCGACATCTGCATCACGATCCCCACCAGCATTACCGCACCGGCCTGAGACGCTTTACGGGTCAGCGTCATGATGCCAGCGAAGATCCCTTCGCGACGCTGACCGGTGATCACTTCGTCCACGTCAGCAATATAGGTGTAGGTATTCCACGGTACGTAGTTGATACCTCCGCGGCCAAGACCGGCAACCGCAGAGATCAGCAGCAGCAGAGCGTAAACGTCGCTCAGGCCCGCGTAATAAAGCACCGCGTAAGAGAGCGAAGCCAGACCAAACAGCACGACCACCATGCGGTAAGACGGCGCAGGTCCGAAGCGAATGCACAGCGGGATCATGCCGATCACGGCGAGGAACTGGAAAATGGCCATCGTGCCCAGCAGGTTGGACGCCATTGAGGCCTCCTGCATCAACACAAATACCACGTAATAGGTGAACACCGCATTAAAGACGTCCTGGGCGATGTAGCCGCCAAGGTACATCCCCAGATGCTGGCGGAAAATCTTGATACGCAGCGTCGAACTTAATTCGACAAAAAGACGGTTCAGGCTCTGGCCCAGGGTCAGCTTTTTCTTCTCTTCTTCGGCACGCAGGGCCGCTTCAGACCACTCTTCCCGCGGACGCTCCCAGGTGAAGAACCAGACGAAAGTAAGCATCAGCGCGCAGAGTACGGAGAAGACCAGGCTTGCATAGAAGAAGGAGATCGCGTTGTCTTTGCCGAAATGCGTGAGCAGGATCCCCGGGAGGAAGGAGGCCAGAATGGCGGACATCTGCGCCATAGAGATACGCGCCCCGGAGAATTTGGTTTTCTGTTTGAAATCGTCCGTCATCTCCGGCACCAGCGTTTCGTACGGCACCAGGATCATGGTGTAGACGATATCAAAGATCAGATAGGTCAGCAGGTAGTACCAGAAACTCATGTCCCCTACCCACATCAGCGAGTAGCTGAAAACGCAGGGAATACCGAGCAGGATGAAAAACTTACGACGGCCAAAACGCTTGCCCAGCCAGGTGGTGCCAAAGTTATCGGTTAAAAAGCCCATTAACGGGCTGACAACCGCATCCAGCACCCTTGCGGCGGCGAAGATAAAGGTTGCTTCAATCGGTGTGAGTCCACAGAAGGTGGTATAAAAATACAAAAGCCAGGCGGCCGTCAGGGCGGTGGTTCCCGCCCCGAGGAAGTCCCCTGACCCGTAAGCAAGATAATTTGCGAGTCCAATTTTACGTGTTTTCATTGCCGTCAACCCTAATCAGTTTTGGGAGACTCCCTGTAAGCAAACCTCGTCCGGGAGTTTTTACACGGCTACAGTAAAAGTATCGACCTGTTGATACCTTTCTGTTTCTGCCATCACAAAGGGGTGAATGGCAAAAATGCAAAGAGTGTCAATACGCGTGTCACTGATTTATAAAACAGCGTTTCTTTTGTATCAAAAGGGAAGGTCAATTTTGCGAGCCAGCCTTCAGAAATGCCTGAAGACTGGCGAAAAGGCGGGCAATTAGCGGTAGTTGACGAGCACCTCGTTGCGCTGAACTTTCAGCGCCGGGATCAGACGTCCACCGCCTGGCACTTCCCAGATAAAGCGTAAAGGCTCCTGAGCAGACACCCCGTTGAAGGCCTGGGTGGTGCCACTTTGTCCCTCGATTTCCGCGCAGCGGGTCAGCGAGCACAGCCGCACCCGTAACCCGGCCGGTGTGGGTCCCGTCAGGGTGTAATTCCAGGCCACCAGCGTCATCTGCCCGGACACGGGCTCAGAGGCGGACAGCGGACGGGAGGAGATCGACTCCCCCCGATGGTTGAGCGTTAAGCCGATACTGCTGGCCTGCCATGCCCCCTCGCCTGCGGCCTGCGCCGCCAGCGGGAAAAGTAAGATCCACAGCCACTTACGCATTATTTCCCTCCTATGGTCGCCGTCATGCGAATATTGCGGTTATCGGACAGCTCCATATTCGACAGCACCACCAGCTGGTTCAGGCTCCGGCGCAGGAAGCGCGACAGCAACGGACGCAGCGCGTGATTCACCAGCAGCACCGGCGGCGCGCCCAGCATCTCCTGACGCGCCAGCGCCTCCTGGGTTTGCGCCAGTAATCTGTCCGCCAGACCCGGCTCCAGCCCGCCACCGCCCTGCAACGCCTGAAGCAGCAGACGTTCCAGCGGCGTGTCCAGGCCAATGACCTGCACTTCGCCGCTTCCCGGGAACCATTGCTGGGTAATGGCGCGTCCGAGCGCCACGCGCACCACCGCCGTCAGTTCGTGCGGATCGCTTTGCAGCGGCGCATGTTCGGCCAGCGTTTCAAGGATGGTACGCATATCGCGAATGGGCACCTTCTCATCGAGCAGATTTTGCAGCACTTTGTGCAGGGTGGTTAAGGTCAGCACGCCCGGCACCAAATCTTCGGTCAGCTTCGGCATCTCCTGCGTTACGCGGTCGAGCAGCTGCTGCGCCTCCTGACGACCAAACAGTTCCGCAGAGAACTGGCCAATCAGGTGGTTGAGGTGCGTCGCCACCACGGTACTGGCCTCAACGACCGTGTAACCCTGGATCTGCGCCTGCTCTTTCAGGGCGCTCTCAATCCAGATTGCCGCCAGACCAAAGGCCGGGTCGGTCGTCTGCTCACCCGGCATCGTGCCTGCGGCGGTGCCCGGATTAATCGCCAGCCAGCGGCCGGGGTACGCATCACCGCTGCCGATTTCCACCCCTTTCATCAGGATGCGGTAGCGCGCGGGCGGGAGATCCATATTGTCCCGGATGTGGACCACCGGCGGCAGGAAGCCCATATCCTGGGCGAATTTTTTACGAATGCTGCGGATACGGCCAAGCAGCTCACCATCCTGCTGGAAATCCACCATCGGGATCAGGCGGTACCCCACTTCCATCCCCAGCGAATCTTCGAGCTGTACGTCGTTCCAGGTGGCCTCCACCGCCTGGGTGTTCTCAGGCATTTTGACCGGCGCTGGCTCTGCTTTAGGCTGCGTTTCACGGCCACGCATCCACCAGGCAAGGCCCAGCAGCGCGGCGGTGAACAGCAGGAATACCAGGTTTGGCATGCCAGGCACCATACCGAGCAGGCCCAGCACCGCCGCAGAGAGCAGCATAACGCGCGGGTTGCTGAAGAGCTGCCCCACCATCTGCTCGCCCACGTCCTGATCGGTGCTGACGCGGGTCACAATCACGCCCGCCGCGGTGGAGATCACCAGCGCCGGGATCTGCGCCACCAGACCATCACCAATGGTCAGCAGCGTATAGCTTTCCGCTGCGTGGCCCATGTCCATGCCGTGTTGCAGCACGCCGACAAGCAGGCCGCCGACGACGTTAATCACCATGATCAGGATGCCCGCGATGGCGTCACCGCGCACAAACTTACTCGCACCGTCCATGGAGCCGTAGAAATCTGCCTCCTGGGTCACTTCGGCACGGCGTTTTTTCGCTTCATCTTCCGCGATCAGCCCGGCATTCAGGTCCGCGTCGATGGCCATCTGCTTGCCCGGCATCCCGTCGAGCACGAAGCGCGCGCCCACTTCTGCGATTCGCCCCGCCCCTTTAGTGATAACCATGAAGTTGATAATCACCAGAATGACGAACACCACGATACCGATGGCGAAGTTGCCGCCCACCAGGAAGTGACCGAAGGCTTCGACCACCTTGCCCGCCGCCGCCGCGCCGGTGTGCCCTTCCATCAGGATGATACGCGTGGAGGCAACGTTCAGCGCCAGGCGCAGCAGCGTGGTGAACAGCAGGATCGTTGGAAACGCGGCGAACTCCAGCGTGCGCTGGGTGAACATCGCCACCAGCAACACCATGATGGACAACGCAATGTTGAAGGTGAAAAGCAGGTCGAGGATAAATGCCGGTAACGGCAGCACCATCATCGACAGAATTAGCAGGATCAGAATCGGTCCGGCAAGGATCTGCCATTGCGTCGATTTCAGGTTGCCGGGCAGGCGCAACATTGCCACCAGATTAGCCATCAGTGTCCTTCTCGTTCAAAAAATCCAGTGCTTCAGGCACCGGAAGGTTCTCAGGTTTTACAGGTCGTTGACCGCCCGCTAAACGCCAGCGTTTCAGTTGCCACACCCAGGCCAGCACTTCTGCGACAGCGGCGTAGAGCTGGCCCGGGATCTGTTGTCCAATTTCCGCGTGGCGATACAGCGCACGGGCCAGCGGCGGTGCTTCGAGGATCGGCACACGGTTTTCCGTCGCGATTTCGCGAATGCGCAGCGCAATCAGCCCGGCCCCTTTCGCCACCACTTTCGGCGCGCTCATTTTGTTTTCGTCGTACTGAAGCGCCACGGAGTAGTGGGTCGGGTTGGTGACGATGACGTCGGCTTTCGGCACATCTTCCATCATGCGCCGACGCGCGGCGGCACGCTGCATCTGGCGGATACGGCCCTTAACGTGCGGGTCGCCTTCCATCTGTTTATATTCATCGCGGATGTCCTGACGCGACATTCGCAGCTTTTTGATATGGGAAAAGATCTGGAAGATAACGTCGAACGCCACCATCGGAATAATGCTCAGTACCACCAGCAGCGAGCATAACCCGACCAGGTTCAGGGCATTTTTCATCGCCGTCATCGGGGATTCGCTGATCAGGCGCATCATCTCTGGCCAGTGGTGCCACAGAAAAAACCCGGCGGTACTGCCCATAAGAAGCGATTTCAGGATCGCTTTAAGAAGCTCAGCCCCGGTTTGCGCGGAAAACATTTTCGCAATACCGGGTAACGGGTTGAGCTTGGAAAATTTCGGTTGCAGCGGTTTTCCGCTGAACACCAGGCCACCGAGCATGACCGGTGAAACAAGGGCCACGATGACCACGCCCGCGATCAGCGGCAGCAAGGCGATCATCGCGCTTTTCACAAGGTTGATGATTTGAATGAGGATCAGATTGGGGTCATTGACCATGCTGTGATCAAAACGTAAGCCAGCCGAGAGCATTCCCGCCAGTCTGCGGGCGAGCAGCTCCCCGCCCCACCAGATTATGCAGACGCCCACCACCAGGATCAGCAGGGATGTCAGCTCTCGGGATCGGGGGATCTGCCCATCCTCACGGGCTTTTTCAAGTCGGTGGGGTGTGGGGGCTTCTGTTTTGTCGTCGTTCTCTTCTGCCACTGTGCCTGCTCGCAGCCCATTAATTCACGGGTATCATGCCTAAGAATTACTTTGGCAATCGCGTAAACAAACCAATAAAAAGGGCCGATTTAATCCCTTAACACCCATTACGCCTGCCTCTGGTTTCGTTTCTTGCGTAGCGCATTCCAGTTTTAAAATTTTCATTCTGGACCGTCTGGTAACCCCTGGTTGGGTTTGATAGCTTTTCTTAAAGGCCTCAATAAAAAGGATGTTTTATGAAGTGGAGTAAGTTGTTAAATAGCAGCAGACGCAAAGATAAAGAGAAAAATCCGGGTTCAAAAAAGTCCGACCTCGCTGCCGGTAGGCAAGAGATTGAACGAGACTTTGACCGCTTACTCTTCGCAGCGCCAACCCGTCGTTTAGCTGATAAAACGCAGGTTTTCCCACTGGATCTGAATGACAGCGTACGTACCCGATTGACCCATTCCCACGAAGTGGCGAATTTTGCCAGAGGCATCGGGATGCGTCTTGCCTTTGAAATGAAACAAGAAATATTTGGAAGCGACTGTAACCACTTAATACTGGAACGCGATGTCCCCGCTCTGTTGGCAACGATTGGACTGGCACATGATTTGGGTAATCCTCCTTTCGGGCATCAGGGAGAGGCAGCGATGGCGGCGTGGTTTCGTCGCAATTTGGCTCCCCTGGTTGCGCATGAATTCGATGAAGAAAGCGGCAGGATATTCAATGATTTCATGAACTTCGATGGCAATTCTCAAACGCTGCGCCTTGTGACCAGACTTCAAATTATCAATGATAATTATGGTTTGAATCTTACGTATGCGTCACTTGCGGCCATGATTAAATACCCTCAGTCCTCCTACATCAAAAACAAGAAATGGAGTAAACATGGATATCTGTTCTCGGAAGAAAAAGTGGTACATGATATTTGGCAGGAAACAGGCCTTTCTGAAGGACTCAGACATCCCTTTACCTATTTAATGGAAGCGTGTGATGACATAGCGTATTCAATTCTTGATGCGGAAGACACCATAAAAAAAGGGCTAGCATCCTATCAGGATCTGATTAGTTTTCTGACAAGCTGGAAAAACGGAACAGATCAAACAATTAATCAGTTGGTAAAAAAAGTACAGGATAAGAATCAGGAATGGGACGACCGAAAACAAGAGCTTTCCCCCGCCGAAATCAATGATATGAGTATGCAAATGTTCCGTGTGCACGGAACAAATGTACTCATCACGAGTGTTGTTGAGGCTTTTCGACGGTGCCATAAACAACTTTGCAATACCGAGTGCGCTATTAAGGATCTGATAAGTATCAGTGATGGAAATGAACTTTGTTCAGCGTTGAAAAAATTTGATCAAACCCGTGGCTATCGTCATCGAACCGTACTTGAGCTGGAGCTGAAAGGCTCAAACTACATACAGGGGCTCATGGACATGCTCTGGGTAGGTATAAAGGGTCGTAAAAGCGGTGGAAAGGAATGGGATACACCATTTGGTCGTTATGCGTATGGCCGAATCTCTGAAAACTACCGCCGAGTGTTTGATGATAAAGAAAACAACTTACCCCCGCTTTATAAAGAAGCGCAGTTGCTCGCTGATGCTGTTTCAGGAATGACAGACAGTTATTTGATACGCCTTCACGATGAGCTAAAATCGCTTTATGAATATGAAAGTCGTCTCCAGCCATCAACGCCTTAAGCTAAGAATCGAAGATTTCTTTGACGTTAGCGAAGAGCGAAAGCAAGCCAGAGCGCTCATCGACGCTCTGGCTGAGCGCTCGCACGCGTGGATTTTTGGCGGGATGATTCGCGATATCGGTCTTTTTGGGCGTGGAGGCTTTACTTCGGATATCGATCTGGTCATTGATCTGTCACGAGAAGAGCTGATTAACGCGCTGAACAGACACAACATCGAATGTTTCAGCGTAAATAAGCTGGGCGGGATCCGCTTCCATTACATGAGTCTGGATTTTGATATCTGGAGCATCAATGATACCTGGGCCTTTAAGAACAGGATTGTTGAGTTTAAAGATACCTATAGCTTATTGAATACAACGCTGATGTCATGGGATTCAATTCTTTACGATGTGAAGAAGAAACATCTCATTAGTCCTGATAACTATCTCCATGACTTGCATCACCGTCGGCTTGAACTCGTATTACAGAAAACACCTAACGAAGTGGGTTCTGTAATCAAGATCTTGCGCACAATCTATAACAAGCGAGTCCAGATCCTGGGGCCACAGTTGACCGATTTTTTGTTACAGGCTCTGCATGAACACAGCTTTGACCAGCTAAGGCAGTATGAATACGGTAGTTATCGCTCTTCTTCCTTTAGCGTCGAGGATCTGCGTCGTCTCAAAGAAGACCTCTGTCATTTCCGAACCGGATTCGATATTAAAATTCGAATTTAAACCATAGAAAACACCACCTCAATGAGGTGGTGTTTTTACATTAAAAACCAAGACTGTCCAGCAGATCGTCCACCTGATCCTGGCTTGCCACCACGCCTGCTTTGCTGGTGTCAAGCTGTGGACCATTGAGCAGGCTTTCGTTCTCGCGTTTCGGACGGGCAGCCGGTTCCGGTATGTTCTCCAGCAGCACCATCAGCAGCTGACGTTCAATCTCCTGAATCACATCCAT
Organism: Enterobacter cloacae complex sp. EB5; assembly: GCF_031432835.1. Classification (NCBI taxonomy): domain Bacteria; kingdom Pseudomonadati; phylum Pseudomonadota; class Gammaproteobacteria; order Enterobacterales; family Enterobacteriaceae; genus Enterobacter; species Enterobacter cloacae complex sp. EB5. Next base: position 3,960,504 of record NZ_CP133860.1, on the reverse strand, counting down.
CATGCGCTTGATCACCTGGCCGGTGAGGTCCTGGAAATCCTGCGCCATCATGATGTCCAGCAGCTGGGCATTGGTGAAGCTGGTGTGGCCCGGCACGTCACCCAGGTACTGACGGGTATCCGTTACCAGTTCGCGGGCATCCGCCAGCTCAATAGGGTTCTCAAACCACTCATCCCAGCGTTTGCTCAGCGCTTTCGCCCCCTTCTCCATCGCATCCTGGTGCGGCTGCGAGGCTTCAACGCTGTTCAGCGCACGCTCGGCCGCCTGCGCGGTCATCTGCACGACGTAGTCCAGACGGTCGCGCGCGTCAGGGATGGCTTCCGCCGCTTCGGCGATAGCCTGGTCCAGCCCCAGCTCACGCAGGCTGTCGCGCAGCATGCGGGTCAGGCTACCAATGCGGGCAATAATGTCGCTCGGCGAATGTTCTTCAACGGGTTTCATAGCAGGTTGCAACATATCCATCACCTCACATGCCGAGTTTCTCGAAGATCTTCCCGAGCTTCTCTTCCAGAGTCGCCGCGGTGAATGGCTTCACCACGTAGCCGCTTGCGCCCGCCTGTGCAGCGGCAATAATGTTCTCTTTCTTCGCTTCTGCGGTCACCATCAGCACCGGCAGAGAGGCCATGCCCGCATCCGCGCGGATGGTTTTCAGCAGTTCGAGACCGTCCATGTTCGGCATGTTCCAGTCGGAAATCACAAAACCAAACCCGCCAGCCTGGAGTTTGTTCAGCGCATCCACCCCGTCTTCTGCTTCTTCAACATTGTTGAAGCCCAGCTCTTTCAGCAGGTTGCGCACAATGCGACGCATGGTGGAAAAGTCATCCACAACCAAAAACTTAAGCTCTTTATCCGCCATAAAATAATACTCCTGAGTCAAATACGTATTGCCTGTCCGGCACTGATTTTCGCCAGCATCTGCTGGCTTACCTGGCTAAGATCGACCACTTCGCTTACGCCACCCATATTGATGGCCTCGCGCGGCATGCCGAACACCACACAACTTGCTTCATTCTGCGCAATCGTCCAGGCGCCAGCCTGGTGCATCGCAAGCATTCCGGCGGCGCCGTCGTTGCCCATCCCCGTCAGGATCACCCCAACGGCGTTGCGCCCCGCATGTTTCGCCACCGAATGAAACAGCACATCCACCGACGGACGGTGCCGGTTAACCGGCGGCCCGTCATGAATTTTGATTTGATAGTTCGCCCCGCTGCGCGCCAGCTCCATGTGCTTGTCACCCGGGGCGATATAGGCGTGACCCGGCAGCACGCGCTCGCCGTCTTCCGCCTCTTTCACGCTGATCTGGCACAGCTTATTCAGGCGCTCCGCGAACGAGCGGGTAAAGCCCGGCGGCATATGTTGCGTAATCAGGATACCCGGGCTTGAGAGCGGCAATGGCTGGAGTACATGGCGAATTGCCTCTGTTCCTCCGGTTGATGCGCCAATGACCAGCAACTTTTCCGAGCTGAGTAACGGCCCCGCCTTCAGGGTTGCCGGGGCTGCCGTCGGTTTATGCGCGGCAAGCTTCGCCCGGGACGCGGTGCGGATCTTCTCGGCGATCATCTCGCTGTACGCCAGCATCCCCTCGCGAATGCCGAGCTGCGGCTTGGTGACAAAATCCACCGCCCCCAGCTCCAGCGCGCGCAGGGTGATTTCTGAACCTTTACCGGTCAGAGATGACACCATCACCACCGGCATCGGGCGCAGGCGCATTAATTTTTCCAGGAAATCGATGCCATCCATGCGCGGCATTTCAACATCCAGCGTCAGCACGTCGGGGTTATATTTTTTGATTAAATCCCGCGCGACCAGCGGATCGGGCGCTGTCGCCACCATCTCCATATCGCTGTGGCTATTGATGATTTCGGTCATGATCTGACGCATCAGCGCCGAATCATCGACAGACAATACCCTGATTTTACTCATGCTTTTTCCTTACTCAGCGCATATACCGTTTGCCCACGCAGGCTAAACTCACGCACGAGGTTGCTGAAGTTTTCCGAGTGCCCGGCAAACAGTAAACCGTCAGGCTTGAGCAACGGAACAAAGCGACGCAATATGTCCTGTTGCGTCGTTTTATCAAAATAAATCATCACGTTACGGCAAAAAATGGCGTCGAATGGCCCCGGCACGTTGTACTGCTTATCCAGTAAATTAACGGGGGCAAATTCCACGCAGTTCGCCAGCTCCTGGCGTACGCGCACCAGTCCTTCATGCGGGCCGGTACCGCGCATGAAGTAACGCTGTAGCTGCTGGGGAGACAGCGTTTTCAGCTCATCCTGGCGATAAACGCCGTTACGGGCTTTTTCCAGCACTTCCGTGTCGATGTCGCTGGCGTACACTTTCCAGCGGCCCGGCGCCATGCCCAGGGTGTCCGCCAGGGTGATGGCCAGCGAGTACGGCTCTTCCCCGGTAGAGGCCGCCGCGCTCCAGACGCGATACTCTCCGCTACGGCGACGGGCGTGTTCCGCCAGCACCGGGAAGTGATGCGCCTCGCGGAAAAACGCGGTCAGGTTGGTGGTTAATGAGTTGATAAATGCCTGCCATTCGGCGCTGTTCTGGTTCGCTTCGAGCATGCTCAGATAGCGGCCAAAATCGTCCAGCCCCAGCGTGCGCAAGCGCCGCACCAGCCGGTTGTAGACCATGTCTCGCTTATGGTCCGCAAGCACGATCCCCGCACGCTGGTAGATTAACTGACATATCCGACGAAAATGCGCGTCGGACAGCGCGAGGCGCTGTGTCATCTGCAACAATAATGACGTTTGCCCTGAGGGCATGGGTGATGTCATAGCGCCTTCTCAATCACATTCAGGATACAACGGGCACGGCCTGTGACCGTCCGACTTCTGTTACTGCTTCAACGTGCTCTTTCACATTAAATACGGCGACTAACCCGGTAAGGTGATCCGCCTGGTTTGCCAGCTGATCGGTCGCCGCCGCCGCCTCTTCCACCAGTGAGGCGTTCTGCTGCGTAACCTGATCCATCTGTGTAACGGCCTGCGCCACCTGCTCAATACCACGGCGTTGTTCATCAGACGCCGAGGCAATCTCGCCCATAATGTCGTTAACCCGCGTCACGGAGGTGACAATCTCGTGCATGGTCTGCGCGGCGGTATCCACCAGCGCGGAGCCCTGCTGAACGCGGGAGACCGACTCTTCTATCAGCCCTTTGATCTCTTTCGCCGCATTGGCGCTGCGGCTGGCGAGGTTACGGACTTCACCGGCAACCACCGCAAACCCGCGCCCCTGCTCCCCGGCACGCGCCGCTTCAACGGCCGCGTTCAGCGCCAGAATATTGGTCTGGAACGCGATACCGTCGATGACGCTGATAATGTCGCCAATTTTCTGCGAGCTGGCGGCAATCTCCTGCATCGTGCTGGCGACGTGAGAAGCCTGATCGCCCCCACGTTTCGCCGTCATCGCCGCCTGTTTTGACAAGTCGGACGCCTGACGCGCGTTATCGGCGTTCTGGCTTACCGTCGCGGTCAGCTGCTCCATGCTGGCCGCCGTCTGCGCCAGCGATGCCGCCTGCTGTTCGGTGCGTGATGAGAGATCGTTATTGCCTGCCGCAATCTCGGAGATCCCGGTATGCATGGCGTAACTGCCCTGGCGAACGTTGCTTACCGTTTCCCGCAGCGACCCCTGCATCGCCTTCAGGCTGGCGAAAATCGCTGATATTTCATTCCTGCCATACACGGCCACCGGACGCGCCAGGTCGCCCTTCGCAATACTGTCGAAGTGGCTGCTGACGATGGCCAGCGGCTGGACGATCATTTTGCGCGACCACCACAGCGAGCCGCCGGTCAGCAGGGCGGCCAGGATCACCATGGTCAGGAATATCGCCCCTGACATGCGGTAGCTGGTACGGCTGTCCGCACCGGCACGCGCCACAAACTGGTTAATATCCTGCTGCCACGCGTTAAAGCTGCCGTCAAACGCCGCCTGAGACGCCTGCACCGGCGCGGTCAGGAAATCTGAAAGCTGGTTGTTCTCCAGCCACGTCGCCTGATGGTCGAGATCGCCGTACCACACATCAAAGGTTTTTTTCATGGCGACTTTCAGCGCTTTCTCTTTCTCACTGACCGCCTTCTGCGCCGTAAAGGCCTTAAACTGCGCGTCGGCCTGCTTCAGGCTGCTGCGGGCCACGACCATCAGCGCCTTAATATCCTCCGGCGGATAGCTCAGCGCGGTTAACGTCCCTGCTTTGTTCAGCGCAGTGCTTGCCTGCAACAGCACGGCACGCGTTTGTGCCAGTGCGGAGCGCTGCTGATTACTCGTCTCAACTTCCTGCAAATTCTGATAGCCATCGCGAAACGCCCAGAAAGACAACCCGTTACTGCCAACCTGCAAAACCCCACACAGGATCAGAATCAAAAACAGTGTGGTCGAGATACGAATACGATTTAACATCCACGCTCCCATCAAGCGGCAAGCAGCCGCGGTTTAATTGTCAGTCAAAATGTTTCCCAGTTTTCATCTTGTCCGGTCACCGCTGCGCGCGTACGTGTTGTCACGGGCGCCGGGGTTGCTTCGCTGTACGCCGACCGCGAGCTGACCGTATTTGTCGTTTTTGAAGTAAGACGGAACGCCGAGACGGCCATTTTCAGGCGGCTCGCCTGGTCCTCCAGCGCAGCGGCCGCGGCAGCGGACTCCTGCACCAGGGCGGCGTTTTGCTGCGTCACACGATCCATTTCCGATACCGCCAGGGCGACCTGGTCAATACCACGACTCTGCTCATCCGATGCAGAGGCGATTTCACCCATGATGTCCGTCACGCGCGTCACGGCATTCACGATGTCATTCATGGTTTCACCCGCACTTTCCACCAGCACCGAGCCGGTATCCACGCGTGAAACAGAGTCTTCAATCAGGGCTTTGATCTCTTTCGCCGCATTGGCGCTGCGGCTGGCGAGGTTACGTACTTCGCCAGCGACCACGGCAAACCCGCGCCCCTGCTCGCCCGCACGCGCCGCTTCAACGGCCGCGTTCAGCGCCAGGATGTTGGTCTGGAAAGCGATGCCGTCGATAACGCTGATGATGTCGGCGATTTTCTTCGAGCTGTCGGCAATGTCATGCATGGTTTTCACCACGCCGTCGACCACCCGCCCTCCGCGCTGGGCGGTGTCGGACGCGCTTTCTGCAAGCTGCGACGCCTGGCGGGCGTTGTCGGCATTCTGCTTCACGGTCGCGGTGAGCTGCTCCATGCTGGCCGCCGTCTCTTCCAGAGCGGACGCCTGCTGTTCGGTACGGGACGAGAGATCGTTGTTGCCCATCGCGATTTCACTCGTGCCGGTATAGATGGCATCCGCCCCCTCGCGCACGTTGGCGACGGTATCAATCAGCGAACGCTGCATATGGTCGACGCTGGTTGCCAGCTCGGTGATCTCATTGCGGCCAGAAACGGTCAGCGTTTTCGTGAGATCGCCCCGGCCAATATCACGAATATGGGCAATGACGCGGCCAAGCGGGTTAAGCAGGATATGACGAATGCCGTACCACACGGCCACCAGCACGATGACCAGCGCGAGGGCGAGAACCGCCATCTGCCATTTCGCGAAACGGTAGTCGTTCTGGCTTTGCGTAAAGGCGGAGTGATAAAGCTCGCCGCTGGCTTTGGCGTACTCGCCGAGCGCCGCGCCGAGGGCGTTCTGCATTCCCTGGGTCGGCTGCGCGAAATAGGCGTCCATATTGCCCTGCTCCAGGAACTGCACCAGCTCCGTGAGGCCAGCGAAGTAGGCCTGATATTTTTCATCTATGTTCGCGCTCGCCTGCGCCATTGCCGGCTGAGGGGCGATTTTTTTGAAGGCGTCGTAATGTTTCGCCGCGTCTGCCAGCGTGGCGCGCGCATTCTTCAGCAGTTCCGTTTTTGCGCTGCTCTGTTGGTTATTCGGGTCCATCATCATGCGGGCAGACGAGCGGCTCAGGTTGATACGCGTCTGCAACATCAGATCCCAGGTCGTGGTCAGTTCGCTTTGCTGCATTCGCAAATCGTTCGAGGCCGCGAAGCTGTCCTGGTTCTGTTTTAACGACGAGAAAAAGAGGCCGCCAGAAATAAGCTGAAGAAGTGCGAAAATGACCAGCACCATCATAAGCATTGTGACAACGCGGATACGGTTCAACATACAACACCTTCTCATAGATTTATTAACGGTGTTATCGGCACAGGCCACAAGAACTTTACATTTGCGAAAGGGAAAAGCGCGGGAGTCAGAATGCGACGTCGACAATCAGCGTGTCGGTGTAGGTTCCGGCAGGCGGCGTGGCCTGGCTGGTCAGAACTTTGGCGGTGTAGTTGTAGGTACGTAAAAGCCCGTCCGTACTGACCTGCGATGAGCTGGCGCTGGCCCAGCGCTCGCTGCCGCTGCCGCCCCAGCGGTTGCTGGTCGCCTCTTTATAGATGTCGTAACTCATGAAGTTGCTGCCGCTGACCATACGACGCACGTTGTTCAGGGCGTTTGCCCCATTATTAATGCCTATGGTGTAGGTGCTGCCCTTGGTGCAGGTGACGGCGACCGACTGTGAAACGGTGGGAAAATTTTGCACCAGCGGCGCGCTGTTAAAATTCACGTCCGGCGTGGTCATGGTGCTGCAATCGTTGGTGACGGTCATGTTGAGGAGGATAGAGGTGGTTGCCGTGCCGGTTTGCGGGGTCAGGCACGCTCCGACCGCGCCAACGGCGCACACGTTGTAGTTAATGCTGAACGTTAACAGCACCTGATACGGCCCGGCGGTGACGTTCTGCCCCATTACGGTCCGGAAATAAAGGGGAATGTTGTAGCGCCTTGAACCCAGCAGCCCGAGCAGCGTGTTTCCGCTCCAGGTATAGGCTTTGCTGATTTGTACTTCACTGTTTCCGCCGCAGCCGGACGCCCCGCACAGGCGCACAGGGATGACATCGGTAATAGCCGCGTTGTCCGTACGCTTCATGGTCGCCCGGCTATTCGCGAAGACGGATGCCGAGGTGTAATTCAGCGTCACCGAGTCGTTGGTTAACAGGTTGAGAACGGTATCGCAGGTCACCACCAGTGTGCCCGTCGTTTCCACTTCCCCGGTACCGCTGAGTGCGAACGAGGTGACGCTGCCAAACGAGGCATTCACCGTACTGACGGTGCAGGCCGCCCAGCTGCCGCCGGAGCACAGCAGCAGGAGCGCGATTAACAGGCGTCTCACGGCGCCTCCCGACAGGTCAGCGGACCGTAGGTTTGCAGCTTATGTTCAGGGTTTGCGCCAACGGTCAGCGTTGCCGTACAGCGTTTACCCTCCGGGGTGATGACCTCGAGCGGATTCACGTCGTTGAGGTTTTCCAGCCAGGCGAGGCCGTCGTAGCCGACAACCGCGCTGCTGCGGGACGCGCGTCTGACCTGGCTTCCCACCGGGATCGCATTGCCCTGCGCATCGTGCAGGATCACGCTGGCAACCCGCTCCTGCTCCATCGGGAAATCCACCAGATAACCGTTATGCCGACGAATCGCCACCCGACGCTCGGTCTCTTTCAGCCGGGTATCCGCGGGTAAGTTCAGGGTATCGATGCGGTAACTTGCCGGGTAATAGGCGGAAACGCCGCTCACCAGCAGATAGCCTTTGTTATTGGTTTTACCGACCGGCTGGTTTTCGTAGCTGACGGGAACATCCGGATGACCGTCGGTGCTGATCACCACAAACGCATCGTTGATTTTGTTCGCCGCAAACAGTTCACCGTCCATCAGCACGACAGAACCCATCGCCTCGCCCCACCAGGTCATCATGCCCTTCTCACCATAGCCGCCGCCCTGTAGCTCCACGTTGTTATTCCGCCAGCCGAGCGTGGCCTGCTGATAGTTACTCGACCGCGACTGGTTGGCCCAGGCCATGTTCCAGCTAAAGCCGCCGTCTGAAGGCATCGAGTGGTTGTAGTTAATGCGTTGAGTGCTGCCTGCGTCAGGGGTGTTTTCAAAGGTGACGGCGGCGCTGTCACGTTCGCCGAGGGGGACCTGCAACGACAGCGCAACCGTCCAGTCGCCTCGCTGCTGGTCACGGCTGGCAGCCAGATAAATACTGCTTGAGCCCCACAGATTACGGCTCCAGGAGAGGTTGAGCAGCTCAGTTTTCTGGCTGTCAAAACTCTCAACCCCGATCCACGCCGCGCCGATATTGCCGTATCCGCCGAGGTTAAAGGTTAAGGAATACTGGTCGGTATTGCGGCTCAGGCTGGCAACGGGGTTATCATTTTCATCATAAACGGTGGGCTGATCGTACAGAGCGAGGTTGCCGAAGCCACGGTCGCGTCGGGTATGCTGGGTCGCTACGCTAAACTCGCTGGTGTTGTACTGATAGCCCCAGTTTATCTGGCCGCCGCTATCGCCGCGCATGCGGCTTTGGGTCCACGAGGTATTTACCACGCCAAAACGCCCGAGCTTCAACACCGTGCCCGCACCCCCGAGCGCCAGCGACTCCGCCCCTTCCGCATGCCCCTCCAGCGTCAGCCAGTCGGTCACCCCGTAGCGGTACGATCCGCTGCCCGCCGCCGGGCCATAGTCATAATTCTCAATACCGTAGTTACGCCGCAGGCTGCCCAGCGTCACGGCGCCGTCGCTTAACCCCTGCTTAAGCAGATCGCTGCTGACATAAAACGGCAGCGTGGTACTCACCTGACGTCCCAGCGCATCCGTGGTAACCAGTACCGCATCCCCGGCACCGTTGATATACGGCAGATTGGTGAGGGTAAACGGCCCCGGCTGAAGGCGGGTGGAGCCGGAACGGTAGCCATTAATAAAGAGATCGACCGAGGTCGGGACGGCCGCCTCGCCGGAAAACGCGGGCAGTGGCCAGGTCACCAGATCCGGACGCAGGGAGAAGTCGCGCCCGTAGCTGATCCCGCCCATGCGCACGCTGGTGCTCCAGCTCAGCGCATCGCTGATGACGTCCCCGGCGGACCAGGTGGTGGCATCCTCTTCGTTGGTGATCAGTAAGGTAGAGTCATAACGCACATACCCTTCCTGCTGCCCGCTGTTACCGGTGAAATTCTGCCGGGCGTAACCCGTCGATGAAAATGAATAATCCTCATTGAAATAGCGGAACTCGTGCCATACCGATGCCTGGCCGCCCGTGTGTTCGGAATGGTTGGTATAAACGTCGTAATTGAGCAGCGCGCCGCGGCCATAGTGCGGTTTGCTTTGCGTGCTCTGCTCACTGAAAGGCGTGACCCGCGCCGCGACCCAGTCCCGGGGGACCGTCAGCAACAGGCGCTGGGCCGTGCTGTCGTACTCTGCGCGTACCGACGTAAGCGTCGAGAGATTCACCTCTCCGGCTGGCACATGCGCGGGCGGCAGCCCGGCGCGGAGCAAATCCGCGCCCGAAATAAACCAGGCGCCCTCGCGCTGCGTCACCGGCACCACCAGACCCGTGTCATAGTGGTTCAGCACCAGGGCGAGCTGGAATACTGCTTCGCCGTTCATCGTCCGTGCATCCGGCGGCGGCGGTAAACTGTCGTCGCCGGTTTCGGCAAAGGCGCTGGTACTGACGCAAAGCAGGATCATCATCGCTGGTTTCAGTTGACGGGCGTCGATTGCCATTGCGTATCCCTGGCATTAATTTGCGCGCTCATCCGGTTCGGCTGATAAATCCCTGCCGGAAGCGGCCAGCTTCGGGTGCTGCCTGGCAGCACATAACCCAGCAGCCCCTCGGCAACCGTGCGTTTTTGCCCGCCCTGCTCAACCGCAACCTGGCTGAGCCGGACGTGTACATCCCCCTGATTGCGGACCTGAAGCGCGGGTTTCCCCCCCTCCTGAACGACCCGCCAGCTCAGCTGTTGAGTGTTCGCCAGCGCGTGGTGCGCCCCTTCGTTGAGGGTGGGGATCCCCTGCCCATAAACAAATAAGGGAATCGAATAGCGCATTTGCAGTTTGAGGCCCATGGACGGTTCCGCTTTGGCATCCGGCTGGGGAATTTCATCCACAATAATGCGGTAAGCCTGCTCAACCCCCGACGGGATCGTCCCCTGCTTGATGAGGCGAATAAGCTGTTTACTGCCTTTGGCGATGGTCACGATCGGCGGGCTGGCAACCACATCCTGCTGGGCGGTGTAACGCTCATATCCTCCCTCCTGCTTCCAGCGCACAATACGCACCTGCATTGTCGTGGCGCTGTTGCCCTGATTCTGGATCCACAATTCAGTTGCTCTGGCCTCTGCCGACAGCCACGGATCGATGGGCCACAGAAGAATGGTTGCCGCTGCCTGCGCCTGGCCCACTGCCAGAGCCGTTGCCCCCAACAGACCCACCAGGCCTGAACGCCTGAAAAATGGCTTCATCGATGTTCTCCCTTTCCTACCATGACAAGGTCACGGTGAGTTGATCTGAATATGTTCCCGGCAGGCTAAACCCCGTCAGGAGCGCGACGCCAAAAAGAGGCAGCGCGATGTTATTGCTGTTGGTATAGGTAATCGGTATGGCCTGGTTAACCCCAATTTCACTGTTCGCCGCCAGAGAGCTGCTGCTGTAGAGCCGGTAACCAACAACTTCGGTCCCGCCTGAACGCGTCATCCGTCGCACCGAGCTGTAATTCTGGCCGCCGTCAATGCTCATGCTCAGCGCCACGCCCGGCGTGCAGGCGATGGACAACGCGCCGTCGGCGACAAAGCTGGTGCTGACCGGCGTGTTGTCCACGCCATTGCGGGTTCCAAAATCCAGCGTCCCAAAGCGCCCGCCCGTGCCGGTACTCACCGAGCAGCCTGGTACTACCGTCGCGCTCACCCTGAAGGACTGGGAGGTCACCGCCCCGGCGTCGCAGATCATCATCAGCCCGACGATCAGGGCCAAAAAAGGGTGCACGACGCCCTCTGCGCTTTCGCACAGACATAAACACAATGCCTTCATGGCTGAATCAGTAGGTGACGCTGACGTTAATCGTGTCGGTATAGGTTCCCGGTACAACCGTTACGCTATTGCCGCCGCCCGTTATGCGCCCGTAGAGGGTATAGCTGTTCACCCCGCCCGCTGTGGAAGCTACGGGCAACGCGGCGTTGTTAGCGATCACGTTGTTGTACCCGCTGTCGCTATAGAGGCTATATGCCACGCCCTGTGCCGCATTGGCGGTGTTCACCAGATAGCGGGCGGGTGTGCCAGGGGTGCCGACAACGGTTCCGGGTGCGGTCGCGTTGGTGTTGCCGGTGATCGCCACCGTGTAACTGGCAGTGGTACATTGAATGGTAAAGGTGTTTCCGCCGCTGGCTCCGGTTAACTGGGTAGTCAGGGTGGAGAATGTCGCAGGATGGGTCCCGAAATCGAGTGTCCCGAAGTTAATGCCGTTTTGCGTTGGCGAGCCGTTGATCAAACAACCGTTCGTCAGCGTCAGCGTCGCCCCGATAGTACCGCTACTGGTGACTGCCAGCGCCTGACCGACAGTCGCCGCCGACAGCAGTGTACCCGCGCAGATAAAAAGAAGTTTTCTTTTCATTTACCACCCTCCAGAAGAAATAATGGTTCGCTTGCCCTATTTTATTCATACTGTTCAATATGTTAGCCCCGCTTAAACATTCCCCGGCGCGGTTACTGAGAATTTAGTTTATGGTTCACGCTTCAACCACTTTCAACGGAGAGGAGACACCCGCCCTTGAATTAACACACTATTAACAAATATTACAAAGAGTTAGCAAAATAAAACGGGCATTATTCTTGCTTAGGCTGAGGATATATCGCCTGTAATGTGATCTGAATCACAATATATCGTCATGATAAAAACAACGAATTTCATAAAAATTAAAAACAAGTTGTAACTCACGCAGCTTTACTTCAATTTATGCCTCGAATATTTTCCTGCGCTTAAATAAAAATTTTGTATGCATCGACGCAGGAAACTCTTTTAGCGCATAGAGGATCTTTTTGTGGCAAGTGCAAACAAACTCACGCTCTTCATCGTGATTTTCATGCTGGCGGGTATTCTTTCAGGTGCGGCGATCCATGAGTATGCTTCGTCCGACGCGATACAGGCCTGGTCGGAGAACATTACGCTGCTGACCGATATTTTCCTGCGGCTGATTAAGATGGTGATTGCCCCGCTGGTATTCAGCACCCTGACGGTGGGCATTATGAAGCTGGGTGAAACGTCGACGATTGGGCGCGTCGGGGGTAAAGCGATGGTGTGGTTTATCAGCTCATCCGTACTTTCCATTCTGGTGGGGCTGTTTATTGTTACCCTTGAACAACCCGGCAGCGGTCTGAACCTGAGCATTCCGACAGAGACGGTTGATACCGGCCTGGCCGTTAGCGGGATGTCGCTGAAAGCCTTCCTGTCACACACCATTCCAACCAGCATTGCCGGCGCGATGGCGAACAATGAGATCCTGCAAATTGTGGTCTTCTCGATGTTCTTCGGCATTGGCGGCGCGTCATTAGGTCAAAAATTCAACGCCCCGCTGGTGGCGGCGCTGGATGTGGTCTCCCACATTATGCTGAAAGTGACGGGCTACGTGATGTACGTTGCGCCGCTGGCCATTTTTGCCGCGATTTCGTCCGTGATTGCCACTCAGGGTCTGGGCATTTTGCTGAACTACGCCTCGTTTATTGGGGGTTACTATGTGGCAATCCTTCTGACCTGTCTGGTATTGCTGGCGGTAGGTTACATGGTGCTGAAAAAAGAGATTTTCCGTCTGGTGGCAATGCTGAAAGATCCGGTGCTGGTCGCGTTTACCACCAGCAGCTCAGAAGCGGCATACCCGAAAACGCTGGAGCAGTTAGCGCGCTTCGGCTGTTCACGTAATATCGCCTCTTTCGTCCTGCCGATTGGCTACTCGTTTAACCTGGTCGGCTCTATGGTGTACTGCTCGTTCGCCTCGATGTTTATCGCCCAGGCGTACAACATTCACCTGAGTTTCACCGAGGTGACGGTGCTGATGTTAACGCTGATGCTGGCTTCAAAAGGGATTGCGGGCGTACCGCGCTCGTCGCTGGTGGTGCTGGCGGCGACCATTCCGAGCTTTAACATTCCGGTGGCCGGGATCCTGCTGCTGATGGGGATTGACCATTTCCTGGATATGGGACGGTCCGCCATTAACGTGCTGGGGAACGGGATTGCGACGGCGATGCTGTCGCAGAATGAAGGGGCGCGGGAAGCGGAAGCAGCGCTGGTGGAGCAGGAGGCGTAAGGTTACAAAAGAGCCGGGTGGCGGCTTCGCCTTACCCGGCCTACGAATGGCTCGAACACGTAGGCCGGGTAAGGCGAAGCCGCCACCCGGCTTTGTTTTATGCTACATGGTTCGCCGCGATATCCAGCAGCGCCATCTCTTCGCTGTTCAGCAGCTTCTCAATATTCACCAGAATCAGCATACGCTCGCCGAGCGCACCCAGCCCCGTCAGGTATTCCGTCGACAGCGTGACCGCAAACTCCGGCGCAGGACGGATTTGATCTGCGGTCAGCGACAGTACATCAGACACGCCATCCACCACGATCCCCACCACGCGCTGCCCCAGATTCAGGACGATCACCACCGTGTTATCGTTGTACTCCACATCGCCCTGGCTGAACTTCACGCGCAGGTCCACGATAGGCACAATCACACCGCGCAGGTTGGTCACACCCTTGATAAACGCTGGCGTGTTCGCAATGCGCGTTACCTGGTCGTAACCGCGAATTTCCTGCACTTTCAGGATGTCGATACCGTACTCTTCATCACCTAAAGTGAAAACCAGGAATTCCTGTCCAGATGGCTCGCCCGCCAGTTTCGTTACGTTACTCATACCGGTCATGTTATTACCTTTTACTTAATCAGGCGGCTGTGTTCGCCACACGTTGTTCACGATTTAATCCCTGAAGTGCCGATACATCGACGATCAGCGCGACACTACCATCACCCAGGATGGTGGCAGCAGAGATCCCCGGCACTTTGCGGTAGTTACTTTCCAGGTTCTTAACCACCACCTGATGCTGACCAATCAGCTGATCGACCAGCAGTGCGTAGCGGCGTCCGGCGCTTTGCAGGATCACAACGATACCCTGCGTGGCCTCGGTTTTTGCCCCGTCCACTTCGAACACTTTCCACAGTTCCACCAGCGGCAGGTACTCGCCGCGCACTTCGAGCACGCGCTCGCCGCCCGCCAGCGGATGCAGATCTTCTTCACGCGGCTGGAGGGACTCCATCACCGCGTTCAGCGGCAGAATAAAGACTTCGTCCGCCACTTTAACGGACATGCCGTCAAGAATGGCCAGCGTCAGCGGCAGCAGGATACGAATCGTGGTGCCCGCGCCCTGCTTAGACTGGATCTCAACGTGACCGCCCATCTCCTGAATGTTACGTTTCACCACGTCCATGCCCACGCCGCGGCCGGAAACGTCGGTGACCTGCTCTGCGGTTGAGAAGCCCGGGGCAAAAATCAGCATGCCCACTTCTTCGTCGGTCATGTTTTCGTTGACCGCCATTCCCTGCGAGATCGCCTTCGCCAGAATGCGCTCGCGGTTCAGGCCCGCGCCGTCATCGGTCACTTCGATGCAGATGTTGCCGCCCTGATGTTCCGCTGACAGGATCAGGTTGCCCACGGGCGATTTTCCGGCTGCCACGCGGTTTTCCGGCAGCTCGATGCCGTGGTCGAGGCTGTTACGCACCAGGTGCGTTAACGGGTCGATAATGCGTTCAATCAGGCTCTTGTCCAGCTCGGTGGAGCTGCCCATCAGCGTGAGTTCGATCTGTTTGTTGAGCTTGCCGGCCAGGTCGCGCACCAGGCGCGGGAAGCGGCTGAAGACATATTCCATCGGCATCATACGGATGGACATCACCGATTCCTGCAAATCGCGGGCGTTACGTTGTAACTGGCCCATGCTGGTGATGAGATCGCCATGGGTCACCGGGTCCAGCTCGTTGGAGCGCTGGGCCAGCATCGACTGGGTGATCACCAGTTCACCGACCAGGTTGATCAGCTGATCCACTTTCTCCACCGCCACGCGAATGCTCGTGGACTCGCTGGAACGCGCCGCCGGTTTTTCACCACGGGCCGGGGCAGCCGTCTCTTTTGGCACGGCTTTCAGGGCCGGGACAGCGGCAACTACCGCAGGGGTATTCTCTGCCGGAGCTGGCGCTTCAACGGCCGCCGCCTCGGTTTCAAACGCAATCTGATCCGCTTCAATGACGAAGCAGAGCACCGCCACGATGTCATCCTGGCCGATCCCGCCGTCGAGCGTCGCGGCCAGGCTGTCTTTTCCCTTCACCACGTTGCTGAGCGTCGCCAGGTTCCCCAGCTCCTCTTCCAGCAGGTTGACCTCGTTCTCTTTCAGACGTGACAGTACCACGCGCAGTTTTCCTGCGGGCGCGTCAGGCGCCGTATCGGGTTCGGCCACGGCGTCAACAACGCTCAGTTTTGCCGCAGGGACAGCGGGCGCAGACGCCTCACCTTTGGCTTCCAGCGCTAACTGACGCAGCGCGTTGCAGATGTATTCAAAGCTGGCGGCATCAGGCTCTGCCGAACTTTTATAGGCGTCGAGCTGTTCCTGCATAATATCTTTCGTTTCCAAAAACAGGTTGATAATGTCGGTATTGAGCTGCATCTCACCGCGTCGTGCTTCATCCAGCAGGTTTTCCATTAAATGGGTGGTTTCCTGCAAAATGGTAAATCCAAACGTTCCGGCTCCGCCTTTAATGGAATGCGCCGCACGGAAGATGGCATTGAGCTGTTCTGAGTCCGGTGCCTCGGGCACCAGATCCAGCAAATGTTGCTCCATATCGGCCAACAATTCGTCGGCTTCATCAAAAAATGTCTGGTAAAAATCGGTAATATCCATGCTCACGCTATCACCTCGGATTGGCTGGTGGCGATGTTGGAACGGCAGCCGAAGGGACGGCCCCAGGCTGTTTTAAATCGTCCAGTGACTCATTCTGCCTTTCGGCGTTTTCATGCAGGATGGCCTGCTCCGCCTGCTGGTTCAGCACTAAAAGACTGATACGACGGTTGATGGCGTCATCCGGTCCGCGGTCGGTCAGGCGCATGGTTGCAGCCATGCCGACCACGCGCAGGACCTTGCCATCATCAAGCCCACCCGCCACCAGCTCGCGACGCGAGGCGTTGGCGCGATCGGCAGAAAGCTCCCAGTTGCTGTATCCCTTCTCTCCCGTGGCGTACGGGAAATCATCCGTGTGTCCGGACAGGCTAATGCGGTTAGGAATACCGTTCAGCACCGGTGCAATCGCACGCAGAATATCGCGCATGTAAGGCTCCACGTCGGCGCTGCCGGTTTTGAACATCGGCCTGTTCTGGCTGTCGATGATCTGAATACGCAGCCCTTCCTGCACCAGGTCAATTTTCAGATGCGGACGCAGCGCGCGCAGCTTAGGGTCCGCTTCAATCAGCTGATCCAGGTCACCGCGCAGTTTTTTCAGGCGCGCCTGCTCCATCCGTTTTTTCAGCTCGTCGATGTTCGGCTGTTTTTTCACTTCGCCCTGCTGCTGGGTGTAATCGTCACCGCCGCCGGGGATCGGGCTGTCGCTGTTCGAAATGCGTGGCCCGCCGGTGACCGCCGTCGCCAGCGGCGTCCTGAAATATTCCGCAATCTGGATAAGCTCTTTCGGGCTGGAGATGGAGATCAGCCACATCACCAGAAAGAAGGCCATCATGGCGGTCATAAAGTCGGCGTACGCGATCTTCCAGGAGCCGTGAGAACCGTGCCCGTGCCCCTTATGCTTGCGCTTTTTTACGATGACGATCGGATGGGACTGGTTTTTCATGCGTCCTCAGTTGTCGTCTGTTGGTTGGGGTTTTTCACTGCGCGCACGTGCTCTTCCAGTTCGATAAACGACGGACGTTCGCTGGAGTAGAGCGTCTTACGACCAAATTCGACGGCAATCGGTGGCGCATAACCGTTGAGGTTAGAGAGCAGCGTAATCTTCACGCACTGCATCATTTTGGTGGTTTCGGCGCTCTTCTGGCGCAGCACGCTCGCCAGCGGGGAGATAAAGCCGTAGGCCAGTAAAATACCGAGGAACGTCCCCACCATCGCGTGGGCAATCAGCGCCCCCAGCTCAGCCGCCGGGCGATCCGCCGAGGCCAGGGCATGCACCACGCCCATGACCGCCGCCACGATGCCGAACGCCGGAAGCGAGTCGCCCACCAGCGCCAGGCTGTTGGCCGGGACTTCGGATTCGCTCTCGTGGGTTTCTATCTCTTCGTCCATCAGGGCTTCAATTTCGAAGGTGTTCATGTTGCCGCTGATGATCAGGCGCAGGTAATCGACGATAAAATCGAGCATCATCGCGTCGGCCAGAATACGCGGGTAGCTGGCGAAAATTTCGCTCTCTTTCGGGTTTTCGATGTCCCGCTCCAGCGAGAACATCCCCTGCTGACGTGACTTCGCCATCAGGCGATAGAGCAGCGCCAGCAGATCCATATACATGCTTTTGGTGTATTTCGAGCGACGAAACAGCAGCGGAATCGCCTTCAGCGTGCCCTTGATCGATTTACCGTTGTTACCAACGATAAAAGCCCCTACCCCTGCACCGCCGATGATGACAAGTTCAGCCGGTTGATAGAGTGCTCCAAGGTGCCCGCCGGTCATCATGTAACCGCCAAAAACTGTACCGAGAACTACCAGGTAACCTAATAAGATAAGCACGACATCATCCTTCCGCTAGTGACTATGGCAGGACGTTCATTTCGAGCGCGAGACCTGAACGCAGGGTAAAAAAAAGCAGCGGTAATCGCTTACCGCTGCTGGAATCTTGCCCACAGGTTCGGGTTAAACAGCGTGTTCGATCTGTTCATCCAGCAGTTGTGGAATAATATCGGCAGCATCCCGGGAAAGTTTACGTCTTTTTACGGCTCGGGATGGAGGCTGGCACAAACTACAGGCGAAGCTGCCCGCAGGCTGGTGCGCGTGGGTAATAAAATTGCCGTCACAGCAGTTGCAGCGCGACAATTCAAGCATGCCGCTTTCAACAAAACGCACCAGCGTCCAGGCGCGGGTCAGCGCCAGCAGGGGTCCCTCTTCCTGCTGCGGGCATTGCTCAAGGTAAAGTTTGTAGGCTTTGATCACGGCATCAACGCCGCTGCATAAGCCCGTTTTAAGCAGGTACTGCCAGGCATTACAGAACATGGAAGCATGGATGTTCTGCTCCCAGGTCATGAACCAGTCAGTCGAAAACGGCAGCATGCCCTTTGGCGGCGGGCTACCACGCAATTCTTTGTACAGCTTGATCAGACGACCACGGCTTAGCTGCGTCTCGCTTTCCAGCATTTGTAAACGCGCGCCGAGCGTGATGAGTTCCATCGCCAGCTGGATATCACGGGCTTCCTGAACAATGCTTTTTTCGCTCATTGTTAAGCCCTTTTCTTCCGGGCTACGTCATCAGGCTGGCTGATTTCGTTGAGCAGGCGGGTGGAGAGAAGAATACCGGTGTGGATCTGTTGCAGATCGTCCACGCGGGATTCCTGAGTCAGACGCGTAATGGTCTGCGGGTTATCAAAACGGAACTGGCAGACAAGTTGATTGGTTTCAGCCAGCTTGACCATTTGCGGGAGGGTTAATCCACCCAGCATGGTTGCCATCTCTTCGTTAACACCCAGACGAAACATCGCTGACGGTTTGTCCTGACTAATCAAACGCTGCGCGAGCAATAAATACGACAAATTGATGTCATAAATATGTTTTAGCAACTCGGATGTATGCATTTTTCCCATCCCGAATAACCAACTATTATTTTTATGCGGAAAGACCGCACCCCGTGATGTCGCCGGGAAATCACCCGGTATAAAAAGAAAAGGCCAAATGCATAGTTGAATTTAGGTTTGTACGTCGTAAAGCGCGTGACCGGTTAACATGGCCAAAATGTCGGTTACACATTTTATCTTTTCTTACAAATAACTAAGATTTTTCCTAATTCGACGCAAACTCTACTCGTCAGTTTTGACACATACAATGCAGCCCCCCCTGGAATTTAAAAAAAATGTGATCTTCGTCACATAATTTACGCGAATGTAACCCATAAATCCATCAGCGTGACTTGTAATTTGGCTATTTATTGAGCAACCGAAGCTTGGTTATATTCTTATGGAACGAATACTCATGCAGAGGGATGAGGGGATCGGGTATGAAAATTGCTACGTCTAAGACGCATAGCCCTTCCGCGTCTGAACGGGCGAGAACGTCAGGGAACAGCCGGAGTTAATTAAGTAAAAACAGCAGGTTAAGTTTTCGATTCGAGAAACAAATTTCCAGGGGTAACCATCACGTTTGCGTTGACGATCGGTTAACGCGATTTAACAGCACGGAAGGCTAAATGTGTGATTTACGTTAAGTTGTTAATTACTTTCATTTAGCGCCCCCATTTCGTTATTCTTCTTATAAGAATAATTAATGAATAATTATGATAAGGTTCACACTATTGTCGCATGTACCTCTTGCAGAAGCGGCAGATTCGCGGTAAAGCTTGAGAAACGTGTCATTCTGACATAAAAGGAGTGTGTGATGAGTTACTCCCATCTTCTTGTTTCTGTTGCTGTTTCCCCAGAAAGTCATCAACTCGTCGCCCGTGCCGTTTCCATTGCCCGCCCGAACAACGCTCGCATAAGTCTGATCACCCTGGCAGCTGAACCCGAAATGTATAATCAACTGGCAGCGCCTATGCTGGAAGATATTCGTGAGGTTCTTCAGGAGGAAACGCAGCAATTTCTGCGCGAACTGGTTGAGCGGGCAAACTATCCTGTCCATCAGACGGTGATTGCCACCGGGGAGTTAAGTGGACATATTCTCGACATTTGTCGGAAACAGAATATTGACCTGGTTATTTGCGGAAATCATAACCAGAGCTTTTTTTCCCGGGCGGCATGCTCGGCAAAATCCATCGTTTCGTCAAGCCAGGTGGATGTCCTGCTGGTGCCTCTCGGGGGCAATTAATGCCCCCGAAGAAAATCAGGCGAGTTTAGGGAAGGTCGCGATCTTTTTTTGCAGATCACCTTCCTGACTTTGCGGCTGGATCGCGCGCAAATCGTCAATAAAACGCGCCTGCCAGCGGTTGATATCATTCCTGACGATGGTCTCCATCATTTCCGAATGACGTGAAATACGTTCCGCAAGCGGCATGGTTAACGCGCGGTTCAGGGCATTTGCCACGTCATCGCGATCGTAAGGGTTCACAATCAGCGCTGAAGTTAACTCGTTTGCCGCACCGGCAAATTGGGACAGCACCAGCACGCCCGGGTCAGCAGGATCTTGTGCTGCTACATACTCTTTTGCCACCAGATTCATCCCGTCGCGCAGCGGCGTGACCAGCCCGACGTCGGCATAGCGGAACACTTTCATCAGGATTTTGCGCTCAAAGTGCTGATTCAGATAGAAAAGTGGTGTCCAGCCGAGCTGACCATAGCGCCCGTTGATGCGCCCTGCTTCGGTCTCCAGCTGGTGACGAATATCCTGGTAGGCCTGAACCTCACCGCGCGAGGTCGGCGCTATCTGGGTGTAGCGGATCTTGCCGTGATGCTGCGGGAATTTATCCAGCAGGGTTTCATAGGCGAGGAATCGCTCCGGCAACCCTTTGGAATAATCCAGTCGTTCAACCGAAAAGATATTCTTAACGTGCTTGAGTTCGTCCTTGAGCTGGGCAAGCTTCGGCGGCAGCGGACCGGAGGCCTGCTCGGCGATTTCGTCTGGCTCAATACCAATCGGGTAGACTTCGGTATGGAAATTTCGTCCCCACGCGGTGTGAGATTTGCCGCCGTGAGTGACCAGCCGGGTTTTACCCGAGACGCTGTCGAGGAAGGCCAGCCTGTCATTTTCCGTCTGGAAGCCGAGCAGGTCGTAATCTGACAGCGCCTCCAGGATCTCTTCGTGCTGCGGCAGCGCCGTAAAGATCTCCGGGGTCGGGAACGGAATATGCAGGAAGAAGCCGATCCGGTTCTTCACACCCCGTTTCCGCAGCTCCCTTGCGAAGGGCAGCAGATGGTAATCGTGGATCCATAAAATATCGTCTTCTTCGATCAGCGGCAGCAGTTTATCTGCCAGCAGCGCGTTAACGCGCATGTAGCCTTCATAGGATTCACGCTGGAATTTCACCAGATCCAGACGATAGTGAAACGCTGGCCACAGCACGGCGTTTGAGAACTCGGAATAATATTCATCGTAGTCCTTCTCGCTAAGAGCGAAGGAGGCCCACGTGATATTGCCCCGTGACACCTTTTTTAGCGGTTTCTCTTCATTACTGATTTCCCCGCTCCAGCCAAACCAGAGACCACCCGCGGCTTTGAGGGCACCTAATACCCCGACCGCCAGGCCACCGGCACTGGCTTTTTTATCATCCGGCGGTGCGATGCGATTAGAGACGACGACTAAGCGACCCATAATGATTTCTCCCGTTGTTTTGCGCTATTTGTTGTTGTTGCTGGTTAGCGACGTCAGATATCCACTGCCAGACGCTGGCGACATTTTCCAGCCGCCATCCGGCAATGGTTTCACCAGATCCAACCTTGACAGACATGCCCTGGGCCTGGTTTACCACCCTGAACCCGGCCTCGTCGGTCAGGTCATCCCCAAAAAAGACTGGCGTACGCCCTTTGAACGGCGCTTCCTCCATAAACGCTGCAATGGCAGCGCCTTTATTAATTCCTGCCGGTTTAATCTCGACCACACATTTACCCGGCTGTAACGCCAGCTCCGGATGGGCTTCCGCCACGCTTCTTGCTATCGCAAAGATCGCTGCCTCATGATGGGGCGCCTGACGGTAGTGCAGCGCAAAGGCCATGCCTTTGGCTTCCAGTTCCGTACCGGGAAGCATTTCCAGAGCCGAAGAGAGTTGCGCATGCAGCGCCTGAATCAGCGTGTCGGGGAGTGAAACTATATGCAGTTGATCATGGATATCGCGGCGCTCCGCTCCGTGCACACCGGCCAGCGGAAAGTGATAAGGACTGGCGAGCACGTCCAGCTCGGCCATTGAGCGCCCTGAAATCAATGCCAGTGCCCCCTCGTTCTGTCGGGAGAGCTGCTGCAAATTCTCTAACACCGTGTCCGGTACAACAACGTCATCCGGATGCGGTTCAATCCCGGCGAGCGTCCCGTCGAGGTCAAAAAAGAAAGCAAATTTTCCGGGCAGTACAGGCGGTGCGGTTAACAAGTCAGCCACCCTAATCCTCCTTACAGTGAACAAAACAGCCATGTAAGTATAGACAGTGTGACGGCGCTCGCCATTTGGCAACCGGCCCGTCAGCAAAACTGGCGGGCCGGTCAGGGGGTCAACTATGGTTAATAGTTGAGCATATTGATGGCTAAAAATAAATCAGACGGTACGCTTCGCTTTTTGCTTGTAACGGTCGAAAATCACCGCTGCCAGCAGGATCAGGCCGCGTACGACGTACTGGGAGAACGGAGAAATATTAAGCAGGTTCATGGCGTTCTCTACAGTCCCCAGAATCAGGATCCCCGCCACCACATATGAGATTTTTCCGATGCCACCCTTGAGGGAAACGCCCCCTAAAACGCAGGCTGAGATGACGATCAGCTCATAACCGATAGAGGTCATTGGCTGGCCGCTGGTCATACGCGACGCCAGAATAATCCCCGCCGCCGCCGATACCAGCCCGGAAAGCACGAAGATAATGATCTTGGTCCGTACGACCGGGACACCCGCCAGACGCGCCGCCTCTTCATTGCCGCCAATCGCCAGCGTGTTACGGCCAAACGTGGTGCGGTTAAGCAGGAAGCCGAACAGGATCAAACAGCCTACCGTCAGCCAGATTGGCGCAGGCAGCCCCAGCCAGTTGGCATAGCCCAGCGTGAAGAAACGCTCGTCTTCAATCCCGACCGCTTTACCGTCGGAGATGATATAGGCCAGACCGCGCACGATTTGCATGGTCGCCAGCGTCGTAATCAGGGCGTTAATCTTCAGGCGCGCGATGACAAACCCGTTCACCAGGCCGCTCAGCACGCCGAGCAGCAGCCCGGCCAGCACGCCGATCCACAGGCTTTCGGTCATGTTGATCACCACGGCAGTGGTGACGCCGGCACAGGCAATCACCGAGGCGACCGACAGGTCAAAATCACCGGAGGCCAGGCAGAACAGCATTCCGCAGGCCACCATGCCGGACATGGAGATAGCCAGCCCCAGCCCCTTCATATTGATGAACGTGGCGAAGTTCGGCACAAAAATCGCGCAGGCGACGAACAGGGCAGCAAAGACCACCAGCATGCCGTACTGGTCCCAGATGCGGCCAAAACTGAAAGCCGACTTCGGCGCTCCGGATGTAGTAACAGAGGACATCATTGACTCCTTACTCAGGCGACAGCCTGGCTAACTTTAGGCATGGCGAGACTCAACGCCTGTTGTTCATTCGCCTGTTCATGCAGCAATTCACCGGCAATTTCACCTTCACGCATCACAACAATGCGGTCGGCGACGCCCAGCACCTCGGGCAGATCGCTGGAGGCGAACAGGACCGCCACACCGCGTTTTGCCAGTTCATAGATGACGTTATAGATTTCGTGTTTCGCCCCCACGTCGATACCGCGCGTTGGTTCATCCAGCAAAATGACCTTCATGTCTTCCGACAGCCAGCGCCCCAGAATGGCTTTTTGCTGGTTGCCGCCGGACAGGTTCATGATTAGCTGTTCAGCGCCGGGGGTTTTAATGTTCAGCGAACGGATATGGTGATCCGCGTTGCTCGCCTCCCAGCCGTCGTTAATCAGGCATCCCGCGCGGATAAACTTGCGCCGGGCAGAGATGTTGATGTTGTCGCGCACCGAGTGCACCGGAATAATGCCTTCGGCCTTTCGATCCTCCGGGCAGAGCATAATCCCCGCGTTAATCGCCTGCGCAGGCTTCTGAATATCGACCTTTTTCCCGTCGACGAAAACCTGGCCCTGGGTTATGCGCGTCCCGCCAAACAGCCCTTTCATCAGCTCGCTGCGCCCTGCCCCCACAAGGCCAAACAGCCCGACGATTTCGCCGCTGCGCACCGAGAGTGAAATGGGCGTGCGCACGCCCGGGGCTTTGACGTTATCCAGACGCAGACGCTCCGGGCCATACTCACGCGGTTTCCAGTGGTAAATATCCCCCAGATCGCGTCCGACCATCGCCTGCACCAGTTGGTCATGATTGACCTGCTGCATATCGGTGAAGGTGCGCACGTAGCGGCCATCTTTAAACACGGTGATGGCATCGCTTAAGGCAAAAATCTCTTCCATACGGTGAGAAACGTACAGAATGATGCGGCCCTCTTTGCGCAGCTCGCGGATCACGCGAAAGAGATTTTCTATTTCACGCGCCGAGAGCGAACTGGTTGGCTCATCGAAAGCGATGATCTTGGCGTTACGCGCCAGCGCTTTGGCAATTTCCACCATCTGCCACTGGCCGATGGAGAGATACTTAAGGGGCGTTTGCGGATCGACATCCAGCCCAAGGTGCTTGAGCTGCAAGCCCGCTTCATAGTTGAGCAGCGAGCGGTTGACCACGCCGCTTTTATGCGGAAGCTGGCCCAGATAGATGTTCTCCGCCACGGTCATTTCAGGAATGAGATGCAGCTCCTGATAGATGATGGCGACGCCCGCGTTTAATGCTGCCGTAGTGTCGGCAAAGGCCACCTCTTCGCCGCGAATAGCCAGCGTGCCGGTGGTGGGCGTGTAGTTGCCGCTGAGAATTTTGAGTAGCGTGGATTTTCCCGCGCCGTTCTCCCCCATCAGGGCGTGAACCTGGCCGGCATAGCAGTCGAAGCTGATATCGGTCAGCGCGTTTACACCGGGGAACGTTTTACCGATGCCGCGGAAAGAGAGATACGGATCAGACTGTTGCATAACGACTCCGTGATTCCTGTAGTGTGTACGTCTGGCCCCTCACGGTGAGTAAGGGGCGCAATCACAGCGTATTACTTACCGCCCAGTCCTTTTTTCGCCAGCTCCTCTTTGAAGTTATCGCGGGTGATCAGCACCACATCGGTCACTTCGGTGAATTTCGGCGGTTCAACCCCTTTGGTCACCCAGTTGTAGAGCATTTCGCTGGATTTATAGCCGTGGACATCCGGGCTTGGCAGCAGAGAGCCATAAAAGCCGGTCGCCTGCGCTTTTGACAGTTCGCTCACGGCGTCAACGCCGTTGATGCCGATCCCGATTACGTCCGGTGCTTTAAAGCCCTGGCCTTCCGTTGCACGCACGCCGCCCAGTACGGTGTTGTCGTTCATCCCCACCACCAGCCAGTGCTTCACTTCCGGATGCTGGACGAGCATGGAGTTCGCCGCATCAAAGGCGCCCGGAATATCGTTGGATTTGGTCGGGACTTTGTAGATCTGTTTTTCCGGGAAGCCAGCCGCTTTCAGGGCGTCCATGGACCCGGTGGTACGACGACGGGCGGTGTCCAGCTCGTCAGCGGTAATGGCCATCACGGCGGTCTCTTTGACATCCCAGCCGCGTTTTTGCATCTCTTTATAGAGCTCCTGGCCCTGACGCTCACCGATTTTAGTGGCCGCCATCATTACCAGCGGAACGGTATCCATCGGTTTACCTTTGGCATTCACGAACTGATCGTCCACCGCAATCACTTTCATGTCGTAACCGCGCGCTTTCGCGGCAATCGCGGACCCCAGTTTTGGATCCGGCGTACAGATAACGAAACCTTTCGCGCCGCTGGCCGCCAGGCTATCAATGGCGTTCAGCGTTTTCTCACCGTCAGGTACGGCGATTTTAATTACCTCAAATCCCAAATCTTTTCCGGCTTTATCAGCAAATTTCCATTCGGTCTGGAACCACGGCTCTTCCGGCTGTTTAACCAGAAAACCGAGCTTTAAATTTTCAGCGATAGCGGATTGTGACATAACGGCAGCCAGGCCGATGGCCGCCAGCGCTTTAGTAAATTTGTGCATGGTAAACTCCAGCTTTAGCATTCTTATCTGTAGGGAATAATGGCGAACGACTTATTTAATCGGACTTAAAACAAGGCATTAGCGCTTACCTCGTCATAAGCGTTATTGCTGGAGATAGTTTTAGCGGGAAATTAATCATCCATAAGAGAGCAACATCACACCGCAGAATTACAGTAATTGCGTACATAAATTCAGCGGAAAATGACATAAAAAAGGACGTAATTGTCCTACAAATGGAAAGGAGTTAAGCAGGATTATCCATAAGGTCAGCTAAGAAATCCCTGTAACCCGGACGCCTTAGCGCCCGGCAGAAAAATTACCAGCGGTAATAGATGTGTTCAGCATGATCGCGCACGGGGGCGTCGTCACCCAACAGACGAGCAGAGAGCGTCAGCGCAAAGTCAAAAGCGTGACCCAGCCCCTTGCCGCTGATGAGGTTATTATCCACCACGACCGGCGCATCCACATATATTCCATCATCAACGCTCTGCCACAGATCGCCGGAACAGACGTAGCGGCGCCCCTTCAGTAGCCCGTTACCGCCCAGCACCCGCGCGGCCGCAGAGCAGATCGGGCAGATGAGTTTGCCCTGCTCGTCATGGGCGGAAACAAAGCGGAGCACCTCCTGGTTAGCCGCAAGATTGACGCTGCCCTGCGGCCCACCGGGCAACACGACTGCGTCATACAGCGTATTAATGCGCTCCGTTAACGTACTGTCAGCCACCATGGGAATATTGTGGTAACTCACTACCGCACGGGACGCCGCGCAGGCCAGCGTCTCCACCTCAATCTGTAAACGCCGCAGAATATCAATCGTGATTATCGCTTCTGCTTCTTCAAAACCGGGTGCCAGCAGCACCGCAACGTTAGCCATCATAAACCTCAACGAATTAAACGATGTAAAACACTGTTTCATTTTCTCGGATTATCAGATAGCAATCTTGCGTCGCGATCACAGAACCGTATATTGAGTGAAAATTGATTTAGCTCAAATTTGATACAACAGGATATATTTGCAGATATTATTTCTGATTTAACACTTTTACAGAATTTCCCGCCAAAGAACGTTTCCTGAAACGATAAAAATGAGCAAAATTAACTTTATGTTCATAAAAATCAACAGTTTATATAAAACACAATCTCGTAACCCTCTTTCCATTCTGGGCTATATTTAAATTTGTAATGTATGGTAAACACAGCCCAATTAAGAGTTTTCTTAAGTCGAAGAGAAGCGTATGCTTATTTAAATCGAACACAGGAAGTGAATTTTCGAGTTTTTTTACCTTGCAGAAATCTATTTCTGCCCTTCAATCGTCAATACCTGCCGGGTCAGGTTAAGTAGCGGACATCAAGTCCCGCAGTCAATAAGGATATGAGAATGACTACCCAAACGATGATGCAAAAACTGAATGCCCAGATGAACCTGGAGTTTTATGCTTCCAATCTGCATCTGCATTTGAGCGCGTGGTGTTCCAGAAAAAGCCTCAACGGCACTGCCACCTTCTTTCGTACTCAGGCGCAAAGTAACGTCACGCACATGATGCGCGTCTTTAACTTTTTGAAAGCTGTCGGGGCAAACCCTACCGTCAAAGAGCTTGAAACGATTGAAGATAATTACACTTCTCTGGAAGATCTGTTCCAGAAAACGCTCGAAGAGTATGAGCAACGCTGTGCGAAGCTGAGCAAACTGGCTGATGAAGCCAAAGCGCAACAGGACATTATTACCCTCAAGTTTTTACGCGATATGGACAGAGAGCAGCAGCAGGATGGCATGCTGCTGAAGACGCTCGCAGATGAAATCCGCAATGCGAAACGCGCGGGGATTTGTCTGGAGCAGACGGACCGCCATCTTCTCGACATTGCTACCGTGCAACACCACTAAGTCCTTCACACGCACCCGTCAGGGCTGAGAGTTCCCCACAAAATAATGCCTGCACAGACGGCCCCCTCTCCCTTGAGGGAGAGGGCTGGGGTGAGGGGGAACATACGGCTCTGGTGGTCATTCCGTTCACGTTATGTTCCTTGCTACTCTGTCACGGCATAACCGGTGAACGTGCCAGGGTGGCTCAGTCGCCACCACCCTGGCGACCCGGGCTTCCGGCGGAAAATCGCCGCTTCGCGGTGCCTTCGGCTTATTCCTTCCGGCTCAGCGATTTACAGCCGGACCGAGGCATCGCTGAAAGCCCTCAGTTATTCTGAGGCAACGTTATAGCTTTTGCTTTCAAATTACTGGGGATCCCTCAGCCCGTCAGGGAGTGGGTACCAACTCCCTGCTTTTGCTGACATTTAACAAATCAGATCTTGCTCCCAATGAATAACCACACATCGTGTAATGATTTGTTTAATTACATTCATTGACGAGGGAGCATCATGATCACCATTGAGTTTATTGTCATTATCCTCTGCCTGCTGATAGGCACCCGCTTCGGCGGGATGGGCCTGGGGCTGATAAGCGGTATCGGCCTGTTTATTTTTAGTTTTGTCTTTGGTCTGCAACCCGGTAAACCGCCGGTTGACGTAATGCTCACAATCCTCGCCGTCATCGGCTGTGCGGCCACGCTACAGACCGCCGGTGGCCTGAATGTAATGATGCAGTTCGCAGAGCGCCTGCTGCGTAAACATCCCCAGCACATCACCCTTCTCGCGCCGTTTACCACCTGGATGTTGACCTTCCTGTGCGGGACCGGCCACGTCGTCTACACCATGTTTCCCATTATTGCGGATATCGCCCTGAAAAAAGGCATACGCCCGGAACGGCCGATGGCGGTGGCCTCGGTGGCCTCTCAGATGGCGATCACCGCCTCCCCCGTTTCCGTGGCCGTCGTTTCGCTGGTCTCGATTCTGGGTGCGCAGCACGGTATCGGCCACGCGTGGGGGATCCTCGAAATTCTTGCGGTCTCCGTACCGGCCTCACTGTCTGGCGTCGCCATTGCGGCACTGTGGAGCTTGCGTCGCGGGAAAAACCTCGCAGACGATCCTGAATTTCAGGAAAAGCTGAAAGATCCGAAACAGCGGGAGTTTATCTATGGAGGAACGGAGACGTTGATGGATCAGCGCTTCCCGAAACAGGCCTACTGGTCCACGTGGATCTTCTTCGCCGGGATTGCCGTTGTGGTCCTGCTGGGTGCGCTGCCCGAGCTGCGTCCGGCGTTTGAGATCAAAGGCAAAATGACGGCCCTGTCGATGAACCTTGTCATTCAAATGATGATGCTGATCGCCGGGGCCATTATGCTGATGACCTGCAAGGTAAATGCGTCGGCCATTTCAAACGGGGCGGTATTTAAGGCGGGGATGGTCGCGATTTTCTCGGTGTTTGGCGTGGCGTGGATGAGCGATACCTTTTTTCAGGCGCATCTCGACGAGCTGAAAATGGCGCTGGAGGGGGTGGTGAAGAGTCATCCCTGGACGTATGCCATCGTGCTCTTCCTGGTATCAAAACTGGTCAACAGCCAGGCTGCGGCCTTGACCGCGGTCGCCCCGATGGGGTTGATGCTGGGCATCGATCCGAAAATGCTGGTGGCCTTCTTCCCGGCATCCTACGGCTACTTTGTGCTGCCCACCTATCCGAGCGATCTGGCCTGTATTGGATTCGATCGCTCCGGCACCACCCGCATCGGTAAATTCATCATCAACCACAGCTTTATTCTGCCGGGGCTGATTGGCGTCAGCTGTGCCTGCGTGGTGAGCTATCTGCTGGTGCAGACGTTCTTCTGATCCTTCTGCGGGCGACAGGCTCTGTCGCCCTTCGACGTAAAAGCAGAAAAGAGTTTCTAATTTTAAAACATCGGTTTATTTTAGTGAGACTCACCCTGCGGTGTGAATCGGAGTTCAATCAGCGCAATCGCTTTCTGGATCGCGCGGAGCGTAACCGGGTCCGCCGCAGCAGGATGGTTGGTGAAATCGATGTTTTTCAGTTGGGTCGACATCTTTTCGCGTACCTCAACCGGCGCGATAACGTCAATCACATCAAGGATTTGTTTGATAACCAGCTGGCAGGCGACGACGTCAGATACCAGTTCCTGATCGGCGCTCAGGTTTTGTGACATGGGGTTCTCCTTATT
Source organism: Enterobacter cloacae complex sp. EB5 (assembly GCF_031432835.1). Taxonomy (NCBI): domain Bacteria; kingdom Pseudomonadati; phylum Pseudomonadota; class Gammaproteobacteria; order Enterobacterales; family Enterobacteriaceae; genus Enterobacter; species Enterobacter cloacae complex sp. EB5. Next base: position 3,930,656 of record NZ_CP133860.1, on the reverse strand, counting down.
CAAAGGCCGCCATAGTAGCAAAACAGACGCCCTTCCATCTCCCTCTCGTCGTCCGCAGACATAAAAAAACCTGCCGAAGCAGGTTTTTTTTATCAGAACATCGCACCCGGTGGGACGTCTTTAAACGTTGTGCAGTAGTTTGCCCACATGCTTTTCAGGATTTTGCGCAGTTTCATTATGTTGCTCCAGTAACGTGTTATGCAGGTGTTATTGTCAATACGCTTATAATATGACCACCATCACAAAAATCAACCATTTTGTGACCTGCGTCACGGTTATTAAACCCTCAGTGCTGCTGGTTTGTTAAAAAAAGCCATGATAAATCCGCACGTTACAGGCTTATAAATTCCAGTAAATGTTTATAAAATTTTTTGAGCGAGCAGGAAGAGAATGAGTGAAAACGTATCCGGCAAAGAGAGCCGTGGATTATCACCTGCGGCGCTGCTGGTGGCCGGTGCTTTCTTTATGGAGTTTCTGGACGGGACGGTGATCGCCACCGCGCTGCCGGATATGGCAAAAAGCTTCGGCGTACAGGCGGTGGATCTGAATATCGGCATCAGCGCCTATCTGATCACCCTGGCCGTGCTGATCCCCGCCAGCGGCTGGATCGCCGACCGCTTCGGCGCGCGAAAAGTGTTTGCCCTCGCGCTGGCGATCTTCACGCTGGCCTCGGTATTGTGCGGCCTGTCCACCACGCTCGATCAGTTCGTCGCGATGCGCGTCCTCCAGGGCATGGGTGGCGCGCTGATGGTGCCCGTGGGTCGCCTGGCCGTGCTACGCACCACGCCAAAACATCAGCTCATCACGGCAATCGCCACCCTGACGTGGCCTGCGCTGGTCGCGCCGATCATCGGCCCGCCGCTGGGTGGGTTCATTACCAGCTATGCCGACTGGCGCTGGATCTTCTTTATTAACGTGCCGCTGGGGATAATCGCCATTTTGCTGGCGCTGCGCATCATTCCAGACCTGCATGAAGATACGCGCCGCCCGTTTGATTTACCGGGTTTTGTTGTCACCACCCTTGCCATGGTAAGCCTGGTTTATGCGATGGAGTTGATGGGCGCAGAGCCACTGCGGACAGGATTAACCGCCACGCTGTTTATCGTCGGTGTCGTCGCCTTAAGCCTGGCGCTGCGTCACTTTAAGCGGGCAACCTGGCCGATGATCAGGCTCGATGCGATGCAGGTGCCAACGTTTCGCGTCACCCTGTACGGCGGATCGCTGTTTCGCGCCTCCATCAGCGCGGTTCCGTTCCTGCTACCGCTGATGTTCCAGGTCGGCTTTGGCATGGACGCGTTCCATTCTGGCCTGCTGGTGCTGGCGGTTTTCGTTGGCAATCTCACCATTAAACCGGCGACGACGCCGCTGATCCGCCGCCTGGGGTTTAAGCGGCTGTTGCTGATTAACGGTGCAATGAATGTCCTGGCGTTGCTGGCCTGCGCGTTTCTTACGCCGCAGACGCCCGCGTGGCTCGTCATGCTGATCCTCTATCTGGGCGGCGTTTTCCGTTCGATTCAGTTTACGGCCATCAGTACGCTGGCCTTTGCGGATGTGCCCCCGGCGCAGATGAGCTATGCCAATACCCTGTTTTCAACCGCAACGCAACTTGCCGTGGGGCTTGGGATCACGCTCGGGGCAATTGGTATTCGTATCGGGGAAAAAGTCAGTGAGGCGATAGGGGTTGCCAGTATGCCGGGAATGAGCTTCCGGCTGGCATTTGTGGCGATCGCGCTAATCTGCCTGGTGGGAATGGTTGACACGCTGCGTCTGACCAAAGATGCAGGCAGCGCGGTCTCTTCGAAAAAGTAAGGCTCTATGCCGGGCAGGCAACGCACCGCCCGGCAAAGTAAATCAGCCAACAATACCGCGCACGAAGGCTTCAATCTCTTTGTCCTGGCAGTTCTCGAAGAAGCACTGCTGGAAGCGCTGGCCCGAGACGGCGGTTTTAACCAGCTCAGGATCGATTGCACGCAGGGTATCCAGATAGTTTTCTTTCACCACCGCCGCTTTCACCTGGTTCAGGATCCCGGCGTTACGCACCTGCGGCTCTTTACGCTCTGGTGGATAGCCTTCGCCATTGCGTCCGGTAAAGGCTTTCTCAAAGATAAAGCGTACGTTCAGTTCTGCTCCCCAGCCGAAGCCCTTCGCAAACGGCAGAGAGAGCGCGTTACCGTTGTTGATTTGCGCAAACAGGAAAGCATCCGCAGGATCGATGCAGTAACCGCAAATCACACCCGGATGGATGTTCAGGGACATCAGCGCGCCCTGCCCGGTACCGCAGCCGGTAACAACAAAATCAACGGCTTTAGCGTTAAGCAGAATGCTCGCCATGATGCCCAGGTGAATATAGGTGAGATGATGATCGTTCTCATCACTCATACCGACGTTATAGACCGGGAAACCTTTCTCATCAGCAACGGCTTTCAGCTCATTAAGGATGATGGGATTCTTAGCGGCCTGGCTGTTTTCCATCATCAGTGCAATTTTCATCTTGTCTCTCCTGAATGCATGGCGGGCGATCCCGCTGTGGATACCTTTTCAACTTAACCTTACTATCAAACAAACACACTTTCAAATTAAGTGAAAACTTGTTTTAAAAAACAAAGATGCGCTCACAATTTCGCGCGGTGGCCCGGCTCGTTGCACAGTGAGAGGGCAGATCCTCCGGCTATTCCGGCCATTGCGTGCCATCGCGTTGGTTACAATGGCGTATTTCCCGTCACGCAGAGTGAACCATGAAACGTGTAATCATAGCCGGAACGATCCTGTTGCTCGCCGGGTGCAGCATCAACCGTCAGGCAGAAGTCAGCAGTACGGATGCCCCTAACGGAATTGTGCGCCTCGACTATGGCCAGGCCTTGCTGCAAAACGCCTGGTCTGATGACTATGTTAATAACGGTACAGCAACCAAAGCCTGCCAACACATGGGCTACGCCTCTGCGTCAGCCTACGGGCAGCCAATTAAAACCTGCACCCTGATCAGCGGCTCACTCTGTCTGAACGAAAGTGTGACCATTCAGTATAAATGTCAGGGATATGCCGTTACCGCTTCCAGCCAGAATCCGTGGTATTAACCGCGACTGCCAGTCACGCTGGCAGTTTATTTAATAAGAACTAAAACAATTCTCATTAATAAATATAAATGGCGGCAATGCGTTTTATTCCCATTCGTATTTTTAATAAAGAAATATTTATTTTACTTTTTGCAAATAATTAAATAACAAATTATAGTGTCGCTCATCATGAACCAGAATTAATAAACCGGAGCTGCACCATGTTAAAAACTGAAATGATCGACAAGCTCAATGCGCAAATGAATCTTGAGCTGTTTTCTTCCCTGCTTTATCAGCAGATGAGCGCCTGGTGCAGCTATCACAGCTTTGAAGGGGCGGCCGCCTTCCTGCGTCGTCATGCCCAGGAAGAGATGACGCACATGCAGCGTCTGTTTGATTATCTGACTGATACCGGCAGCCTGCCGCGCATCGATAACGTGGCATCGCCTTTTGCCGAGTACGGCTCTCTTGATGAACTGTTTCGCGCCACCTATGAGCACGAACAGCTGATCACCCAGAAAATTAATGAACTGGCTCATGCCGCCATGACCAGCCAGGATTATCCAACCTTTAATTTCCTTCAGTGGTATGTGGCTGAACAGCACGAAGAAGAGAAGCTGTTTAAATCCGTGCTGGATAAATTATCTCTGGCAGGTAAATCCGGGGAAGGTCTGTACTTCATTGATAAAGAGCTGTCGACGCTCGATACCCAGAATTAACAGAAAAGCGGTGCTGAGGTTTCAGCACCGCTTTATTTAATGACGGCAAATTTTACTTTCGTGAGTGGAAAATCCGTCTGCTGCCGGAATGAATTTTCCGCGCGCCGCCAGAAACGCCACCAGCTCCGCGGCTGTCATCTCTGAAGCTGAACAGGTATGGAAACGCGCCGCTTCGCCAAAGCGGGCATGTATCGCCTCTACCAGACTCTCCTCCGTATAGCGCTCACCTGACTCAATCATCATATTCAGCACGTCGTGTCCGTGAATTGACATGGTTACCTCTCGTAAATAAAAAGCAGACTAAACGCTCCCTCCACGACACGCTTTGCGCTGGCGCAGGTTACGCCTTCCTTTTTGTAAATTAATCATTACACCCTATGTAACGGTGATTTGACGAGATGGGGCTTTTCCCTTACTCTGCGCCGCAGAATGAGTCGCGGTATGGAAGCGTTGTAGAGGAAAGCGTGAAGAACAGAACTCTGGGAAGTATTTTTATCGTCGCCGGAACGACCATTGGCGCAGGAATGTTGGCCATGCCGTTGGCGGCTGCGGGCGTCGGGTTTGGAGTCACCGTAGTGCTGCTGGGCGGTCTGTGGGCCCTGATGTGTTACACCGCGCTATTATTGCTTGAGGTTTATCAGCATGTCCCTGCCGATACCGGCTTAGGCTCCCTGGCTGCACGCTATCTTGGACGCTACGGGCAGTGGATCACCGGTTTCAGCATGATGTTCCTGATGTACGCCCTGACTGCCGCTTACATCAGCGGCGCCGGGGAGCTGATTGCGTCAAGTATCAATGACGGCTTCGGTGCGTCGCTTTCACCGGAAACAGGCGCCATTGTCTTTACGCTGATCGGTGGCGGCGTGGTTTGCGCGGGCACATCGCTGGTCGATCTGTTTAACCGTTTTTTGTTCAGCGCCAAAATTCTCTTCCTGGTTGTGATGCTGGTGCTGCTGGCACCGCATGTGCACAAGGTTAACCTGCTCTCTCTCCCGCTGGAGAAGGGTCTGGCGCTTTCGGCCATCCCGGTTATTTTCACCTCCTTTGGTTTTCACGGCAGCGTGCCGAGCATCGTGAGCTATATGAACGGTGATATTCGCAAGCTGCGCCGCGTCTTTGTTATCGGCAGCGCCATTCCGTTGGTTGCTTATTTGTTCTGGCAGCTGGTGACGCTGGGCAGTATTGATTCCAATACCTTTATCGGCCTGATGGCAGAGCATTCTGGTCTGAATGGATTCCTGGTTGCCCTGCGTAACGTGGTGGCCTCTTCACACGTGGAGCTGGCGGTACATCTGTTTGCAGACCTGGCGCTGGCAACGTCCTTCCTCGGCGTGGCGCTTGGCTTGTTTGACTATATGGCGGATCTGTTCCAGCGTCGCAATACCGTTGCGGGACGCTTACAGACGGGGGCGATGACCTTCCTGCCGCCGCTGGCCTTCGCGCTCTTTTACCCGCGCGGGTTTGTGATGGCGCTGGGGTATGCTGGCGTGGCGTTATCGATTCTGGCCCTGCTGTTGCCTTCCCTGCTGGCGTGGAAGAGCCGCAAGCAACATCCGCAGCAGGGGTATCGCGTAGCGGGCGGTACGCTAATGCTGTGCGTGGTGTTTGGTTGTGGGGTGGTGATTATTCTGGTGCAGGTGCTGATTGCAGCGGGAATGCTGCCGGAAGTGGGGTAAAAAAAGGGGCTATGAATAGCCCCTTTTTTCAGTGCAGGCAGCAGCTTTTAAACTTCTTCCCACTCCCGCACGGGCACGGATCGTTACGCCCCACCTTCGACCCGTTCACGATCGGCTTTTTCGCTTCCGGCTGCTGCGGGTTAGCCACCCAGTAGTTATACAAACGCAGCGCCGCAGGCTGAATGCTCTCGATGCTGGCCATGTACTCCTCTTCGGTCAGCGCATCCAGCTTCTCGCTATTCTCTTCCGTCCCGTGGAGGGCAATCACCGCCAGGTCCGCTTCCAGCGCTTCCGGCAGGGATGACCAGTCCGTCAGCGCCACGCCGCGCATGTAGCCATAGCACCACTCTTCCACCACGGTATAGCTCTGACCGTCAACGTCGTTATAGCCAAACAGCGGTTCAAACTGATCCGGGTATTCGCTCAAACGCTCGGCAATATCGTTCATGTGCTTAAAGCAGAGATCGATAAAACGGTTCATCTCACGATCGTTTTTCCAGCGCGGAATATATTTCTCACCACCCCAGACCGCCACCAGCCAGGTGTCGGGCTCCACCACAACGGGACCGGAAAGTACTGCGGTAAGCATGCCGTCCAGTTCGGACACGTCAATCACGGATGCATCGTCGTGACCGTAAGAGATTAATGTCTCTTCCAGCCACGTCATCTCGCTTTCATTTAATGGGCCTTCAGCCATTGCTGATACTCCTGATAAAAAAAACGATCCTGACATATATCGCCGCGCGTGCCTATCTGAAGTTTAGGTCTTTATTGCTGCAAAAACGTGCAAATCGTGACCGTTGCACAACTTATGGGCTTTGTTGTTAAGGAGATGTGATCTCCGCTGTAAATTCATCTCATCCCGCAAAGGCGCATAAAACGGCGCTCTATACTCAACGTGTTGTGACCCGGTCAAGGGATTAACCATTCTGGCAACCTTTTTGCTTAATGTTCTGCGCGCTTCGCGGTGCGTGGGATCCTCGCCGTATTAAGCATGAGATTGCTTCTAAAGTGCATTTTGTTCTCGCTCTTGTTTTTGGATTTACGATGCCATCAGGCGTTCGGGTTTCGACCTGGTGCAAAAACCTCTTTGCTAAGGAACATAATAATGTCGCTGAAATTTACCAAAACTCCCCTCTCCCTGGTGCTGGCCGGTTGTCTGGTGACGGCCTTTTCCGCGCAGGCCGATATCGTCATCGGCGTGGCCGGGCCGTTCACAGGCCCGAACGCAACCTACGGCGATCAATACTGGCATGGCGCTACGCAGGCGGCGGAAGACATTAACGCCGCCGGTGGGATCAACGGTGAGAAAATCAAACTGGTTCAGGGCGACGACGCCTGCGAGCCCAAACAGGCCGTCGCCGTTGCCAACCGCTTAGTTGATCAGGATAAGGTGAAAGCGGTCGTCGGCCACTTCTGCTCCTCGTCGACCATGCCCGCCTCCGAGGTCTATAGCGATGCCGGGATCCTCTCCATCACCCCCGGCTCAACGAACCCGCTTATTACCGAACGTGGCATGAGCGATATATTTCGCATGTGCGGACGTGACGACCAGCAGGGCCAGGTCGCCAGCGATTTCATTCTTGATAAGCTGAAAGCCAAACGGGTGGTCATCATCCACGATAAAGACACCTACGGTCAGGGGCTGGCGGACGCCACTAAAGCGGCGCTGGCGAAACGCGGCGTGAAGGAGGTGATGTACGAAGGGTTATCCCGCGGGGAGAAAGACTTCAACGCGCTGGTGACCAAAATTGGCGCACAAAAACCGGACGTGGTGTTCTTCGGGGGCTGTCACCCGGAAGCGGGCCCGCTGGTTCGCCAGATGCGTGAACAGGGCGTGCAGGCGAAGTTCTTCTCGGGAGACTGTATCGTCAATGAAGAGATGGTCACCGCTGCCGGTGGGGCGCAGTACACCAACGGTATTTACATGACCTTCGGTAAAGATCCGCGCCAGATCCCGGACGGAAAAGCCGTCATCGAGAAATTCCGCGCCGGTAAATTTGAACCCGAGGGATACACCCTCTACGCCTACGCGTCTGTGCAGGCTATCGCGGCGGCATTTAAGGCCACAAAAGGGACGGATTCCGCAAAAGCCAGCGAGTGGCTGAAGGCCAACCCTGTCGACACGGTGATGGGTAAAAAAGCCTGGGACAGCAAAGGTGACCTCAAAGTCTCTGACTACGTGGTCTACCAGTGGGATGACAAAGGCAAATATAAAGAAGTGCCATAACGGGACGGAATCTGCTCAGCGCCGGCAGGTCTGACTGTCGGCGTAACCCTTTATTCAGGTGCGCGACCATGAGTACATTCTTCCTGCAACAATTAATTAATGGCTTAACGCTGGGTTCGGTCTACGGTCTTATCGCCATCGGCTACACCATGGTGTACGGCATCATCGGCATGATCAATTTCGCCCACGGCGAAGTGTATATGATCTCCGCCTATCTCTCGGCCATTGGCCTGGCTCTGCTGGCGTTTTTTGGACTCCACTCCTTTCCGCTGCTGATCCTGGGGACGCTGGTTTTCACCATCGTGGTCACCGGGGTTTACGGCTGGACGATTGAGCGCATCGCCTATAAGCCGCTACGCAACTCGACGCGTCTGGCGCCGCTGATTTCGGCCATCGGGATGTCGTTGATACTGCAAAACTACGTCCAGCTCAGTCAGGGTCCGCGTCAGCAGGGCGTCCCGACCATGCTGGATGGCGTGCTGCGTTTTCACCTCGGCGAAGGGTTTGTCCAGATAACCTATACCAAAGTCTTTATTCTCATCGCCTCGTTCGCGGGCATGCTGGTGCTGACCTGGATTATCAACCGTACCCGCTTAGGACGCATGTGCCGTGCGGTGCAGCAGGATCGTAAGATGGCCTCCATTCTGGGTATCAACACCGACAGAATTATTTCGCTGGTGTTTGTTATCGGCGCAGCGATGGCCGGGCTGGCGGGCGTGCTGATCACCATGAATTACGGCACCTTTGATTTTTACGTCGGGTTCGTTATCGGCATCAAGGCCTTTACGGCGGCGGTGCTGGGCGGCATCGGCTCTCTGCCCGGCGCGATGCTTGGCGGGCTGATTCTGGGCGTCGCAGAGGCGCAATTCTCCGGGATGGTGAACTCGGATTATAAAGACGTGTTCTCGTTTGGATTGCTGGTCTTAATTCTGATCTTCCGTCCTCAGGGGCTGCTGGGCCGCCCTGTCGTGGCTAAAGTGTAAGGAACAACGCGATGACCTCTGACGGTTTTTCCCTGAAGCGCTGCATTCTGGACTCAATTTTTTCCGGAATGATCGCCCTGATTATTTTCGGCCCGATTGCGGGCGTGATACTGGATGGTTACAGCTTTACCTTTGACGGCCAGCGGCTGGCGTGGATTGTAGGCACGGTGATGGTGGGACGCTTTTTACTGAGCGCTTTTTCAGCTACGGCGACAGGAAGACGTTTACAGGCGCGGTTTGAATCCGACAATGCGGGCGTGTATGTCCGGCCACCGGCGTATAAAAGCCGCATGCGCTGGATCATTCCGCTGATTGTCACGCTGGCGATCTGCTTCCCGTTTGTGGCCACTAAATACGTTCTGACGGTTGCCATTCTCGGACTGATCTACGTCCTGCTCGGTCTTGGGCTGAACATTGTTGTTGGCCTGGCAGGGCTGCTGGATCTGGGTTATGTCGCCTTCTATGCCATCGGCGCTTACGGGCTGGCGCTCGGGTATCAGTATCTGGGGCTTGGGTTCTGGAGCATGCTGCCGCTGGCGGCGCTAATGGCCGCGGGCGCGGGCGCCCTGCTCGGCTTTCCGGTGCTGCGCATGCACGGGGATTATCTCGCCATCGTCACGCTTGGGTTTGGCGAGATCATCCGCCTGGTGCTGAACAACTGGCTCACCTTCACCGGCGGGCCTAACGGCGTTTCAGCACCTGCCCCGACCTTTTTTGGCCTGGAGTTTGGCCGACGCGCCAAAGAAGGCGGCGTCCCCTTCCACGAGTTCTTCGGCCTGACCTATAACCCCAACATGAAGTTTATTTTCATCTATGCGGTACTTTTCCTGGTGGTGATGCTGGTGCTGTACATTAAACACCGGCTGACCCGGATGCCCATTGGACGGGCGTGGGAAGCGCTCCGTGAGGATGAGATTGCCTGCCGTTCCATGGGGCTGAATCACGTTCTGGTCAAACTCTCGGCCTTCACCCTGGGCGCATCGACGGCAGGTATCGCCGGGGTGTTTTTTGCCACCTACCAGGGGTTTGTTAACCCGACCTCTTTCACCTTTTTTGAATCGGCCCTGATCCTCGCCATTGTGGTCCTGGGCGGGATGGGCTCCACCGTCGGCGTCGTACTGGCCGCCTTTGTGCTGACCGTCACGCCGGAACTGCTGCGCAGCTTTGCGGAATACCGGGTGCTGCTGTTTGGCATGCTGATGGTGGTGATGATGATCTGGCGCCCTCGCGGTCTGATCCGCATCAACCGCAGCGGATTTGCCGTGCGTAAAGGAGTGGCGCCATGAACGCAACGATTTTACGTGTAGAACATCTGATGATGCACTTCGGCGGGATCAAGGCCTTAAACGACGTCAATCTTGAGGTGCAGCGCGGCTCCATTACCGCACTCATTGGGCCTAACGGCGCGGGAAAAACGACCGTCTTTAACTGCCTCACCGGTTTCTACCGGGCCTCCGGCGGCAATATTCTGTTCAATGCACGAAATAAAACCACCAATGTCATTCAGGTGCTCGGCCAGAAATTTCAGCCGGGCGACTGGCTTAACCCGGCGCAGCTTGGTCAACGCCTGTTCTATAAGATGTTTGGCGGCACGCATCTGGTGAACCGCGCGGGTCTTGCGCGCACGTTTCAGAACATCCGCCTGTTCCGCGAGATGTCCGTTGTGGAAAACCTGCTGGTGGCACAGCACATGCGCGTCAACCGCAATCTGCTGGCGGGGGTGCTGAACACCCCTGCGTATCGTCGGGCAGAAAACGATGCGCTGGACCGGGCGTTTTACTGGCTGGAGGTGGTGGATCTGGTGGATTGCGCGAACCGTCTGGCCGGGGAAATGTCCTATGGCCAGCAACGACGCCTCGAAATCGCCCGCGCCATGTGTACCGGCCCGGAGATGATTTGTCTCGATGAACCTGCTGCCGGCCTGAACCCGGTGGAAACGCACAAGCTGAGTGAGATCATCCGGTTCCTGCGCGACCACCATGACATCACGGTTTTGCTGATCGAGCATGATATGGGGATGGTGATGGGCATTTCAGATGACATCATTGTGCTCGATCACGGCGATGTGATTGCCAGAGGTAAACCGGCTGAGATCCAGCACAACGAAAAGGTGATTGCCGCGTATCTGGGCACCGACGAAAGCGAGGTAAATCTGTGAGCGAACCGATGCTTCAGTTTCAGGATGTGGATGTTTTCTACGGGGTGATCCAGGCGTTGAAGCAGGTTTCGCTTGAGGTAAACAAAGGGGAAACCGTGGCCCTGATTGGCGCTAACGGCGCGGGGAAGTCAACATTACTGATGTCTGTCTTTGGTCAGCCCCGGATCCGCAACGGGCAGATCCTCTTCTGCGGCGAGGATATCAGCCAGAAATCCACCCACTATGTTGCCACCGGCGGCATCGCGCAGGCACCTGAGGGACGACGCATTTTCCCGGATATGTCTGTAGAAGAGAACCTGCTGATGGGGACAATCCCCGTCGGCAATCAGCATGCAGCGGAAGATATGCAAAGCATGTTCGACCTCTTCCCTCGCCTCAAGGAGCGACGTAACCAGCGGGCGATGACGCTTTCCGGCGGTGAACAGCAGATGCTGGCTATCGCCCGCGCGCTGATGAGCCGTCCTAAACTTCTGCTGCTGGATGAACCCAGCCTCGGCCTCGCGCCAATCGTGGTTAAACAGATCTTCCAGACGCTGCGCGAGCTGGCCCGTAACGGAATGACGATTTTTCTGGTCGAGCAGAATGCGCACCACGCGCTGAAGTTGTCCGACCGCGGCTATGTGATGGTTAATGGCCAGATTCGGTTAAGCGGCAGCGGCGAGGCGTTGCTGAAGGATCCGGAGGTGAGGAAGGCGTATCTGGGTGGCGTCTGAAGCCTGGGCTATAGTGAGAAAAACTCACAATGATTGCCATTATTAATCGTTTTTCTGATGCTACCGTATTCAAATATCATCCTCACGACCCGCCTTTGCGCGGGCCGAGAAACGTTCAGCCGCAAACTGAATAATAATGATAAGAGGATCCGGGGCAAACATGACACTTGATGCGTTATATCAGTTAATGAAAACTGTATTACCACCTGACAGCGATTCAGCCAATGATTTACAGGATTTTATGGCCATGCTTATGGCGACGAATCATCACTCAGAGGCTCTGTCACCGTTTTCGCAGCGCGTGTACATGCTGTCCGTTGCCCATCGCGACCCTAAGCAAGCGGCTGCGCTGATTTCAGCCTGTCATCCTGAAGCAGGAAAGCCCCTTCCTCTGCTCGACTTTTCCGGCTGGCCGCACGTGCGTTACGCCACGTCGGGTGAATTTCAGACGCCCGAGTCCGAGGCATATTTTCACAAGATTACTTCTGCCGCCACGATATTACGCGCGGCAATCATTGAGGCTGAGCAGCAAAAAAATACCCCTGCTTTTTATATTCTGGATAAGGTGCTCAGCCTGAACAGCGCTTTACCAGAACGCTATAAAAAGATGGCAAACATCTCTTACTCATAACGGTATTAATACACCCGGCTTTCATCGTATTCCAGATAAAGAATATCCAGAGCCGGAACGACCGGGGTATGGTTTTGCAGCCAGGCCAGAAGATGCTGAATGCTCTCTCTTTTGAGTGAATTTTTTGGCCAGACGAGGTAGTAGCCATCCCCGGTCGCGATAGCTTCCCTGAAAGGCAGGCCCAGCAGGCCACTTTTCAGGGCATCAAGCGTGAGATGCAGGTCGGCGATAGCGATGCCGTGCCCGTTCATCGCGGCGATACTCCCCTGTTCAAGGGTATCGAACACCATACCGCTGCTCATATCGAGCCCCGGGAACAATCCTGTTCTTCGCAGCCAGCGTCGCCAGTCCCGTCTGTCCGGTGAAGGATGTATCAGATCGCATTGCGGAAGCCGCTGCCGTGCCGGTTCGATAAGTGATGGGGTACAAACCGGGATAAGCCATTCATGAAAAAGCAGCTGGCTTTCCGTTGTGTCACCAAAACGGCCATTACCGAGAAGAATGGCGCAGTCGTAGGGCTCAAGATTGAAATCAACGGTGTCAATGTCCATCCAGACGCTGGCAATCTCAACCTGTGGTTTTGCATGGTTGTTGCGAAAAGATCGCAGCACGTCGAGAAGCCATCTCATAGTCAGGGTGCTGGGTGCTTTTAACCGCAGCAGGTGGTTTTCACTGCGAAATGCCCGGCAGGCCCATTCAATACTCGTGAAGCTTTCGTTCAGCTGTCCGGCAAGCACCCGCCCGGCTTCAGTGACCTCCACGCGGGGACCTTGCCTTTTGAAAAGCTCGCAGTCGAACCATAATTCAAGAGTACGAACATGTCTGCTGACCGCGCCCGGCGTAATATTGAGCGTTTCAGCGGCTTTACTGAAGGAGTTCAACCGCGCAGCAACTTCAAACGCACGCAGTGCATACAATGGCGGTAAAGACATAGCGTCCCTTAAATGAGGTGATGGCATGGGGGATCAGGATCGCAAACCTGCAAATATACACACTGCAAATCGCGCCCGCTACACGATAGCATAATGTGTATCTGTTTAATTCCGTTGAAAAGGATCGCTGTTTTATTACGTGGGAGTCAGAAATGAAGGTTGTTGATTAGCAGAATGTCAGGCACAAAAAAACCACCTTTCGGTGGTTTCACGACACTGCTTATTGCTTTGATTATTCTGCTTTTTCCCATGGTAGCCGGAGTGGGACTTGAACCCACACAGCGCGAACGCCGAGGGATTTTAAATCCCTTGTGTCTACCGATTCCACCATCCGGCCAGGGAAGAAAGTGGAGGCGCGTTCCGGAGTCGAACCGGACTAGACGGATTTGCAATCCGCTACATAACCGCTTTGCTAACGCGCCTTAAATCTGTTGTCTTTCGACCTGCACCCGCAAACTGCCGATGCACTAATCTGGAGCGGGAAACGAGACTCGAACTCGCGACCCCGACCTTGGCAAGGTCGTGCTCTACCAACTGAGCTATTCCCGCATGTCATCAAGTAACTATTTAACTACTTCCTAACCACTTGATTTCATTGTCGTCCGGCTAACTGTGCCGCCGTTCGATGCGTTGCATTCTACTGATATGACGTTATGAGTCAACGTTATTTTTTGCATCTCAGGATCGTTTGCTGAAAATTAAGCCGAAACGATCACTGTTCAAGCAAATCACCGCGCGCAGCGTTCAAATATTGCAGCATTGACCACAGCGTCAGCACCGCCGCAACCCACAGCAGACCAATGCCGGCCCACTCTACCCAGGCATTCGGACGCCACAGCATCCATACCAGCGCCGCCATCTGTGCAGTGGTTTTGACTTTACCGATCCAGGACACCGCCACGCTGCTGCGTTTACCCAGCTCCGCCATCCACTCGCGCAGGGCAGAGATAATAATCTCACGGCCAATCATGGTCGCGGCAGGCAGCGTCACCCACCATGTATGATAATGTTCCGCCACCAGCACCATCGCGATTGCTACCATCACCTTATCCGCAACCGGATCGAGGAACGCGCCAAAGCGGGTGCTCTGGTTCCAGCGACGCGCCAGATAACCGTCAAACCAGTCCGTCACGGCAGCAATCAGGAAAATAAGCGCACAGGCAAAAGGCGCCCAGACGACCGGCAGGTAAAATGCCAGGACGAAGAACGGAATGAGCACAACGCGAAAGAGAGTGAGCAACGTAGGGATATTAAATCGCATGATGACGGTAACTGTCTGTTGTCAGTAAAATTTAGCTCTATGTTGCTACAGAGCCCTCAATGTTTCAACGAGTAGTAGATCTTTTCTGCCAGCCCTTGCGAAATACCCGGCACTTTTGCAATTTCTTCCATACTGGCATTGAGTAATCCTTGCAATCCGCCCATATACTTCAACAGCATCTGGCGACGTTTTGGCCCGACGCCTTCAATCGTCTCAAGGGTACTGGTATTTTTCACTTTCGCCCGTTTTTTACGGTGCCCGCTGATGGCGTGATCGTGCGACTCATCGCGGATATGCTGGATCACGTGCAGCGCAGGGGAATCTGGCGGCAGGCTAAAGCCCTCGCCTTCCGGCTCAAAGAACAGTGTTTCCAGGCCAGCCTTACGATCTGCCCCTTTCGCTACCCCCAGTAGCAGCGGATGGTTCTTATCCCACTCCACGTCGAGCGATTCGAATACCGCCTTCGCCTGCCCCAACTGCCCTTTCCCGCCGTCGATAAGGATAACGTCCGGGATTTTGCTCTCTTCAATCGCTTTACCATAGCGACGGCGCAGCACCTGGTTCATGGCGGCATAATCGTCACCAGGCGTAATGCCGGTGATGTTATAGCGACGATACTCTGCCCGCAGCGGACCATTGGCATCAAAGACCACACACGACGCCACGGTCTGCTCACCCATCGTATGGCTGATGTCGAAGCATTCCATGCGTTTCACTTCCGGCAGCTTGAGCAGCGTAGCAAGCGCGGTTAAACGCTGGCTGACGGTCGACTGCTGGGAAAGTTTAGTGGTCAGCGCCGTGGCGGCATTGGTTCGCGCCAGCTTCAGATAACGCGCGCGATCGCCGCGCGGTTTCGTCTGAACATTCACCCGGCGGCCTGCCAGCTCTGAAAGCGATTCCGCCAGCAGGGTTTTATCATCGAGCGTGAAGTCGAGCAGGATCTCCGAGGGCAGCGTACGCATCTGGCTGCCCTGCAAATAAAACTGACCGACGAAGGTCTCCACCACTTCACCCAGCTCAGTGCCGCCCGGCACTTTCGGGAAGTAGCTGCGGCTGCCGAGCACTTTGCCCTGACGAATAAAAAGCACATGAACGCAGGCCAGACCGGCGTCAAAGGCTACGCCGATAACATCGAGGTCGTCGCCCGTATTGGAAACAAACTGCTTCTCGGTCACCCTGCGCACCGCCTGAATCTGGTCGCGGATGCGTGCGGCCTCCTCAAACTCCAGCCCAGCGCTGGCTTTTTCCATACGAGCAATCAGTTGCGTCAGCACCTGATCGTCTTTCCCGGCTAAAAACAGGCGGACATATTCCACCTGCTGCGCGTACTCTTCTTCGCTCACCAGCCCTTCAACGCACGGCCCCAGGCAGCGGCCAATCTGATATTGCAGGCATGGCCGGGAGCGGTTGCGATAAACACTGTTTTCGCACTGGCGAACGGGAAAGATTTTTTGCAAAAGCGCCAGCGTTTCCCGCACGGCATAACCGTTCGGGAACGGGCCGAAATATTCACCTTTTGCATGCTTAGCGCCACGATGCATCGCCAGCCGCGGGTGCGTGTCGCCGCTCAGGAAGATAAACGGATAGGACTTGTCATCGCGCAGCAGAACGTTGTAGCGCGGCTGATACAACTTAATGTAGTTGTGCTCAAGGAGCAGCGCTTCCGTTTCCGTATGCGTTACGGTGACATCAATGTTGTGTATAAGTGCGACCAGCGCTTCGGTTTTACGGGAGGCAAGGTTGCTGCGGAAATAGCTGGAAAGGCGTTTCTTCAGATCTTTCGCCTTACCGACATAGATAACCGTACCGCCAGCATCGTACATACGGTAGACGCCTGGCTGGCTGGTGACGGTTTTCAGAAATGCTTTTGAATCGAACGCTTCACTCACTGACTTATTAACGACTCCGCATTGCACAAACCATGGCGAATGGCCAGATGAGTCAGTTCGACATCACCGTGAATGTTCAGTTTACTGAACATTCGATAGCGATAGCTGTTGACCGTTTTCGGGCTGAGATTCAGCTGCTCTGAAATCTCATTCACCTTCTGACCTTTAGTGATCATCAGCATAATCTGCAATTCGCGCTCAGACAAACTGGCAAACGGAGATTCCGTTTTTTCCGGTTCAATCTGACTCAGGGCCATCTGTTGAGCAATATCAGAAGCGATGTAGCGCTGACCGGCGTAGACGGTGCGGATCGCATTGACAACTTCCTGCGGCGCGGCGCCTTTACTGAGATACCCGGCAGCACCCGCCTGCATAACCCTGGCAGGCAGCGGATTTTCGGTATGGACGGTCAGCATGATAACTTTGGTATCAACGAACATGCGCGCGATTTTGCGCGTGGCTTCAAGCCCGCCAATACCGGGCATGTTCATATCCATCAGCACCACGTCTGCGGAGTTGGCGCGACACCATTTGACGGCATCTTCGCCACAGCACGCCTCGCCGGCAACTTTAATACCCTTTATATCTTCAAGAATGCGTCGTATCCCTGCGCGCACCAGTTCGTGGTCATCAACAAGAAGGACGTTGATCAAAGGAAATGTCTCCAGAATAGGGATAACGCTACTGACTGCTAATTGGGTTTATATTAACGGTTTTCCATGCAAGATTAAAACGCTAAAAAATCGTCTATACGATTCTGGTCTCGTTTTTGGAAATTAGGCTGTACAGCAAGTGGAAAGAAAACCCTTGCCCACTGGGCTTTTACCGCTATTTTTTAGCATCGACATTCAAAAAGTTACTAAAACAGTTGTTAACTCTGACGAAAAAGAGCGCGCGATTTTTTGTAACAACAATTAACGAATGACGAACCGGGGATAAACATTTAATTGCCGCTAACATATTGGACTGAGTACCTTCATAATCCGCGCCGACCAATAATCACGGCGCGACAAGTATAAAAAACAACCACTGCATTTTTTGCCGTAGCTTGTGGTATACTCCGCCGCCTTAACTTTCATCGTCGCGCTCATGCGCTGTTTTATAATGAGGAAAATAAATGAGCACACCTGAATTTGCCACTGCCGAGAATAACCAGGAACTGGCACAGGAAGTAAACTGCCTGAAGTCGCTGCTGACGCTTATGCTACAGGCGATGGGCCAGGCTGATGCTGGTCGTGTGATCATTAAAATGGAAAAACAGATCGCGCAGATGGAAGACCAGGCGGAATCCGCTGTTTTTGCCAATACGGTTAAGCAAATTAAACAAGCCTACCGCCAGTAACAAAAACGGCTGGATGCAAAGCATTCAGCCGTTTTCTCGTCTGACACGCAGAACGTGATATCAGTCAGATAAGCCCCGTCGCCGCGGCATAACACGCTATCTGGATCTTATTCGGTGCGTTGAATTTCTTCTGCATATTCTTTTGATGGAAATTGACGGTATTTTCCGAGATGGAGAGAATGATGGCGATTTCTGCCGACGTCTTCCCTTCTGCGGTCCACTTCAGAATTTCCCGCTCACGCTTGCTGAATTTCATTTCAGGCGGCATCACCGTCTCATGTTCAAAGCGCAGCAGCGTAGTGAGCGCCATCTGGACCAGCATTTGTAAACGCAGCTCAACTTCTTCACTCGATATCGAGTGTGCCTGTAAGCTGGTACATGACACGGAAAGGAATCCGAGCGCATGATTTGGCATCATCAGACACTGCGTTATTCCCTTGCGTAAACCGTGGTCCCGCGCGCCGTCCCATAATTGCTGGGCATCCGTGAATAATTCATCCGTCCAGGGCAAATGTCCCTGAATGAAATTCTCCGGCTTCAGCACCGGGTCAATGGCGAAATAATTCTCGGACTGATATTGCGCCATCCATTGTTGCGGATAACTGGAATGGACGGAGGTTCGCGGGCGGGTAAATGGCACAGGGTGTCGAACACAAAGCGCATAATAATCGAATTCAAGCGCCTGCGTTTGTCGCTGAAGTTCCTGATATACCTCTTCGGCACAGGTCATTTCCTGAAACCGGAGGAAGCATTCCCGTCGCCAGGTGAAAAAGTCTATATCCCTCATACTTACTGAATGAAGCCTCTGATAAAGATAATCATTATTATGGTGAATATAACCTAACACATAAAGCATGATTATTTATATAAAATATCGGCCACAGGGAGATTATCTTTAATTTGGCGATGGCTTATCCACATCAGGCGGAATAAAAAAGCAACAGAACGGAGTTTAAGGGAGGATAATTTGCTCCAGAAGCGGCATCTGGAGCAAATTGAACGCGAAAATGCTACTGCATTAAGAATTTTTCAAGGAACTGGCGGGTACGGGGCTGCTGCGGATTGGCAAACAGCGCTTTAGCCGGCCCCTGCTCAACTATTCTCCCCTGATCCATAAAAATAGCCCGATCGGCAACGTCGCGGGCGAAGCTCATCTCATGCGTCACAATCACCATCGTGCGTTTCTCCTGCGCCAGCTGTCGGATCGTGTTCAGTACTTCCCCGACCAGCTCAGGATCGAGCGCGGATGTAGGTTCGTCAAACAGGATCACATCCGGGCGCATCGCCAGCGCGCGCGCAATGGCGACACGCTGCTGCTGCCCGCCAGATAAGCGACGCGGATAGCTCGTCTCCTTCCCTGCCAGGCCAACCTTCGCCAGCAGCTCGCGGGCGCGGGCCGTCGCGTCTTCCTTAGGCTCACCCTTGACGATGACCGGCCCTTCAATAATGTTTTCCAGCACCGTGCGGTGCGGAAAGAGATTAAAGCTCTGGAACACGAAGCCGACATGCTGGCGCAGGCGGCGAATCAGCCCTTTTTGCTGGCTGATGGGTTTCCCGGTATCAATGGTGATATCACCCACGCGGATCGTCCCGCCTTCGGGCTGCTCCAGTAAATTGATGCTGCGCAGCAGCGTGGTTTTGCCTGATCCGCTCGGGCCGATAATGGCCACCACTTCGCCCTGCTCAACTTCAAGGTCAATGCCATGCAGCACCGTTTGCCCGTGGAATTTTTTCACCAGGTTTTTGACGTCAATTGCACTCATTTTGGATCACGCTCCTGGCGGTTAAGCTGGTTTTCAAAATAGTTTTGCAGAGCGGACAGCACCGTCGCCATCACCCAGTAAATCAGAGAGGCCGCCAGATACATGGTAAACACTTCCAGCGTGCGCGAGGTGATCAGCTGCGCCTGACGGAACAGCTCCGGCACCTGAATGGTCGCCGCAAGGGAGGTGTCTTTCACGAGGCTGATAAAGCTGTTGCTCAGCGGCGGCAGCGCCACGCGCGCCGCCTGGGGCAGGATCGCCCGGCGCAGCGTCTGCCACGGGGTCATCCCGATACTGGCCGCCGCTTCCCACTGCCCTTTATCAATGGACGAGATCGCCGCACGCAGCGTTTCAGAGGTGTACGCCGCCGTATTCAGCGACAGGCCAATCATCGCCGCCGGGATCGGGTCCAGCTCAATACCAAACTGTGGCAGACCGTAGTAAATCATAAACAGCTGGGCGATAAGCGGCGTTCCGCGGAACACGGAGATGTAAAACCGCGCCAGCCAACGCACCGGCCAGATGTTCGACATGCGCATCAGTGCCAGCACAAACCCGAGCACCAGCCCGAAGAACATCCCGCCGATACTGAGCTGTAAAGTAAACACCGCGCCCTTAAGCAAGAACGGCAGCGAATCAATAACCAGTTGAATACTTTCTTGCATTATTATTTTTCTACCTGATTTTTAGACATGAGGATGATAGGCAAACAGCGCAGGCGCTCCGCCAGTATGAACAAACAAAATGGGTCCTTCATCCTTAAAGCGCTTGCGGGCGATGCCGTCGATCAGGCCCGCCATTGCCTTACCGGTATAGACCGGGTCGAGCAGAATACCTTCGAGACGGGCCAGCAGCTTAACGGCCTCCATCCCTTCATCATTGGGGGTGCCATAGCCCGGCGCGAAATAGTCATCCCACAGCAGTATCTCCGCCTTCGCCTGAAGCGCAAGCTGTTCAGCCACCGCCTGTTGCAGGGTGACGACTTTCGGCTTCTGGTCCGCAACGCTTCTGGAAACGGTCACGCCAATCAGCTCGACGTCTGGCATCAGCTGCTCAAGCCCGACCGCTAAACCGGCATGGGTTCCCGCACTGCCGGACGCCACCACCACCGAGGATAAACTCACCGCGCCTTCGCACTGCTGAGCGATTTCCAGCGCGCTCTCAACATAGCCGAGGGCACCCAGCGCATTCGAGCCGCCAACCGGGATCACGTATGGACGAAAACCCTGCGCTTCCAGCCGCGCCGCCAGCTCGTCGAGCTGTGCAGCCGGGTCGGTCAACGCGTCGACCATTTCAACCTGCACGTTGAACAGATCCAGCAGCAAACGGTTACCGTTAGTCAGGTAATTCTCTGCCTGCGTCCCGATCGGATTCTCCAGCAGGGCTACGCAGTGGAGTCCCAGCTTCGCCGCCACTGCCGCCGTCTGGCGAACGTGGTTAGACTGAATTGCCCCGGCGGTGATCAGCGTGTCCGCCCCTTCGCGCAGGGCATCGGCGGCGAGAAACTCCAGCTTGCGCAGCTTATTCCCGCCCATCGCCATGGGCGTCACATCGTCACGCTTAATGAAAATATCGCGCCCCAGATAGTCAGAAAATCGCGGCAGATACTCCAGCGGCGTGGGTGCGCCGATAAATTCCAGACGGGGAAAGCGCGTTAAATTCTGTAGTGACATGGTTCCTCCGGTCACGCAAACAATTGTTATTTCATTATGCACGCAGACGCGCGAGAAATAAAAAAGGCGCTTTTAAAAGCGCCTTTTTTTGTCAGTCAAAGACTTATTTCGTCACGTCAGCGCCGAACCACTTCTCAGAAAGCGCCTTCAGGCTGCCGTCTTTCTGCATCTCAGCAATGGCGCCGTCGATGGCGTTCAGCAGATCCTCGTTACCTTTACGCACCGCCACGCCAGCCTCCTGACGGGAGAACGCATCGCCCGCAACAGCCAGGGTATTGTTGGTTTTCTTCACCAGATCCAGCGCCGCCAGGCGGTCAACCAGAATGGCGTCAATACGGCCTACGCGCAGATCCTGGTATTTCGTCGGGTCATCATCGTAGGTACGGATGTCCACGCCCTGCACGTTCTGGCGCAGCCACTCTTCGTAGTTGGTGCCCAGACCGACGCCGACTTTCTTATCTTTCAGATCCGCTGCGGACTTGATGCTGCCTTCGTTACCTTTCTTCACCAGCGCCTGAATACCGGACACGGTGTACGGCGTGGAGAAGTCATACTTCTTCTTACGCTCGTCAGAAATGGTTACCTGGTTAATCACCACGTCAATACGTTTGGAGTCCAGTGACGCCAGCATCCCGTCCCATTTGGTGGGTTTCAGGGAGGCTTTAACGCCGAGGTGTTTTGCCAGCTCCTGCGCAAACTCCACTTCAAAACCGGTCAGTTTACCGTCGTCGCCCTGGAAGCTGAACGGAGGATAGGTTCCTTCCAGCCCAACCAGCAGCGTGCCGCGCTCTTTGACTTTGTTAAGCAGATTCTCTGCCGCGAACGTTTTCACGCTCATCCCCGCGACCAGCGCAACGGCCATCATCCCCATCAGCGCCTGACGACCCAGAAGTGCTAATTTCATAAGTACTCCGATACAGTGGAATTTTTGAGTAGTGTAGAGAAATCGCCTGCAACGTCAAAGGCGGCTGCGCTACATCTTATTCTTTTTTAATATATATCAGAAGTTGTTCCGGCGCGGACTTTCTGCTTTATGACGCCCGGCATCTGGACTTTATATTGCGCGTACTTTCGCAGCGCGATGCGGTAATTGTTGGTACTGGTGGCGGGCAGCCAGGGCTCCAGATTTTCATCCAGGTATCCGGTTGTCAGCAGATCGCGGGAGATATTTTGCATGGTCAAATGCTGACCCAGGCGGCGCAGGCGAACCACGTATTCACGCACGGTGCCGTGACTCATCTCCGTTTGTTCAAACAGGAATTGCTTGAAGCCGATAATATCGAAGAAGTCGCTTTGCTCTTTGCAATGGAGATCGCCACAGAAACGGCAAAGCGCTACCCACTCTTTTTGCTCTTCAAGCCAGGCGGCTTCATCCATCAGCGTGTCGAGGCGGGAAATCGCAATCTTATTCACGATTTCACCGCGACGAACCAGCGTGATGCGGTCGAGTAATTTTTTACAGTGGGCGCAATGCGTCTGGCTGTGTTTAAAGTCTTTCAGGTAGCGGCTTAAAGGCCGTCTTTTAGATTGCTGCACCGTCATGATAACTCCTGGTTGTCAATACGTTGTGCGGCATTTCCAAGGCGAATGACTCACCTATAACTTACCCAGTTTTGTGCGCAGGCGTTTAATGGCCTGGCTGTGCAGCTGGCTCACCCGTGACTCGCCCACCTCCAGCACGGCGCCAATCTCTTTGAGATTGAGCTCTTCCTGGTAATAGAGGGTTAACACCAGTTGCTCACGTTCCGGTAAAGCTTCAATCGCTTCCATCACGCGCTGGCGTAAATTCCCTTCCAGTAAATGGTGTAACGGGTTTTCTTGCTGGTGTTCATCGGTCACCAGCTCGATGCTATCGCCATGCTCTTCGCGCCACTCATCATAAGAGAAGAGTTGGCTGTTATTGGTATCGAGCAACATCTGGCGATACTCTTCAACAGGAATGCCCAGACGCTCCGCCACTTCGGTTTCCGTCGCGTTGCGCCCCAGCTCCTGTTCCAGCTGCCCCATCGCATGCGCCACTTCGCGCGCGTTGCGGCGAACGCTGCGCGGCACCCAGTCGCGGCTGCGCAGCTCGTCCAGCATCGCACCACGAATACGCTGCACTGCGTAAGTCGTAAATGCCGTTCCTTGCAGAGCGTCGTACCGGTCAACTGCATTCAATAACCCGATACCGCCCGCCTGTAGCAGATCGTCCAGTTCCACGCTCGCCGGCAAACGCACCTGGAGGCGCAATGCTTCGTGACGCACCAGCGGAACATAACGCTGCCACAGCGAGTGTTTATCCATTACACCTTCAGCGGTATAGAGTGAATTCACGATAAACAGCCCTGCGTTAGTTGAGTTATCGGCATGATTATCCGATTCTGGAGGGGTTTTAATCGGGTGAATAGTGGGTGAAATGAGGGGTTATTTGGGGGGTTACGCGTGAATGCGGACAGAAAAAACCCCGCCGAAGCGGGGTTTGAGCTTAAACAGGCGATTAGCCTTGCAGCAGAGACAGAACCTGCTGAGGAACCTGGTTAGCTTTGGACAGCACGGAGTTACCGGCCTGCTGAACGATCTGCGCTTTAGACATGTTGGACACTTCGGTCGCATAGTCGGCGTCCTGAATACGGGACTGCGCTTCAGACAGGTTGGTGGTGGTGTTGTTCAGGTTGGTTACGGCAGAGCTCAGACGGTTCTGAACCGCACCCAGTGAAGAACGGAATTTGTCTACGGACGCGATAGCTTCGTCCAGTTTAGCCAGTGGATCAGTAGTAGAACCAGAAGTCATGCTGCTCAGACTCAGGTTCTTAGTATCAATCTTAAAGGCAGCTTTTGTAGGATCTGTCAGATCTGCTGATTCAGGATCAATTGCAACATAAAAATCTTGTTGTGCACCACTGGCGATGTCAAAACCATTAGCTTTTAAGTTATTACTTTCAGCTGCGGTAGTTGCTTTAATCGTTACCTTGGCAAACAGATTTCCGTTGTCATCTGCAAAAACGTCATCAGCAAATGCTGCGCCGCCAGCTCCTAAGCCTAATCGAGTTGACAGGTCGTTTGCAGCACCTTTCTCAGCAACAGTTGCATCTGCAACTTGTGTAGTTGCACCGTAATATTTAGTAAAATCGGTTACAGCAGTAGCAGTACCTGTTTTGCCAAACTCACCAGCAGCGCTAACTGGACCAGTAACGTTAAAGGTATTCAGACCCAGGGTAGTAGAGTCGATTTTTTTCAGGTCGATATCGATAGTTTCGCCATCGTTCGCGCCAACCTGGATGGACATTTTACCGTCTTTAGCCAGTACGTTCACGCCGTTGAACTGAGTCTGACCGGATACGCGGTCGATTTCAGACAGACGGGATTTGATTTCGTCCTGAATTGAAGACAGGTCAGAAGCGGAGTTAGTACCGGTAGAAGCCTGAACGGTCAGCTCACGAACACGCTGCAAGTTGTTGTTGATTTCAGACAGCGCGCCTTCAGTGGTCTGAGCAACAGAGATACCGTCGTTAGCGTTACGTGCAGCCTGAGTCAGGCCTTTGATGTTAGAGGTGAAGCGGTTAGCAATCGCCTGGCCCGCAGCGTCATCTTTCGCGCTGTTGATACGCAGACCAGAAGACAGACGCTCGATAGAAGAAGACAGAGCGGACTGGTTCTTGTTGATGTTGTTCTGAGTGATCAGCGAGAGGCTGTTGGTATTAATGTACTGTGCCATGATTTCGATTCCTGTTGTTCATCAAATCTGTTTGGTTAGATTTGGGTTTCCACCCTTCGGCTTCATCGCCGTCAAAGGTGTTATCGTCTGGTCCAAAACAACCTTTAGATTTTTTTTCAGGATCGCGTTAATTTTTTTAGCCACGGAAAAGCTCTTCTCTATTACCGTTATTCCCGCCATTAAAAAAAAGAAATTAACCGTAAACTTTCCCCCATTAAGGCCGATAACCCCACTATTCGTTCTACGTGTCGATAGATTAAGGAATAAATATGGCAAGTATTTCATCATTGGGGATTGGATCGGGTCTTAAGTTAGCAGACATTCTGGATAGTCTGACCACGGCCGAAAAAGCACAGCTGACGCCAATTTCCAAACAACAGACATCGTATACCGCCAAGCTGAGCGCTTACGGCACGTTGAAAAGTTCACTGGAAGCGTTTCAGACCGCCAACACCGCGCTGAATAAAGCCGACCTGTTTACGGCGACCAGCACGTCGAGCAGCACCACGGCATTCAGCGCCACCACCACCGGCAGCGCAATTGCCGGTAAATACACCATCAGCGTGTCGCAGCTGGCGCAGGCGCAAACCCTGACGACCAAAAACGCGCAGCCGGATACCAAAACGGCCATTGCCACGGCTGACAGCAAGATCACCTTTACCGCCGGTAACGGTAAAGATCCGGTGACCGTCGATATCAGCGCGGCAAACTCTTCGCTGACCGGCATTCGCGATGCGATTAACAAAGCTGACGCCGGCGTGACCGCCAGTATTATTAACGTCGGTAATGGTCAGTATCGTCTGTCCATCACCTCCACCGAAACCGGGGCGGACAACGCGGTCAGCATCAGCGTGAGCGGCGACAGCGCCCTGCAATCCTTTATGGGTTACAACGGCACCAGCACCGACGCCAGCAACGGCATGACGGAAAGCGTCACCGCGCAGAACGCGAAGCTGAAGGTGAATAACGTCGATATCGAAAACAGCAGCAACACCATCAGCGATGCGCTGGAAGATATCACCCTGAACCTGAACGACGTCACTACCGGTAACCAGACGCTGACGATCGCTAAAGATACGTCGAAAGCGGAAACGGCGATGAAAGCCTGGGTGGATGCCTACAACACCCTTCAGGACAGCTTTGCATCATTAACCAAATATACGGCGGTTGATGCGGGTACAGATGCGCAGGATTCCAGCAACGGCGCCCTGCTCGGAGACAGTACGCTGCGTACTATCCAGACGCAGCTGAAAACCATGCTGAGCAACACCGTCGGCGGAACCGCCTATAAAACGCTTTCTCAGGTCGGCATTACTTCAGATCCAAGCACGGGCAAGCTGGAACTGGACAGCGACAAGCTAAAAAAAGCGCTGGCGGAGAACCCGGCAGCCGTGAAAGATTTGGTTGTGGGTGACGGTAAAACCACCGGGATCACCACCACCATGGCCACCCATCTGACTGACTGGCTTTCCAGTAAAGGCATTATCCAGGCGGCCAAAGATGGCGTCAGCAAAACGCTGAACAAGCTGACGGATCAATATAACTCAGTTAGCGAACGTATTGACGCAAGAGTGGCGCAGTACAAAGCCCAGTTTACCCAGCTGGACGTACTGATGACCTCGCTGAACAACACCAGCAGCTACCTGACGCAGCAGTTCGAAAATACGTCCAGCAACAAGTAGTAAACGCTAATCAGACCCGAGGGGGATAACATGTACGGCGCAAAAGGCACGCAAGCCTACGCAAAAATAGAAGTTGAAAGCGCGGTGATGAGCGCCAGCCAGCAGCAACTGGTTATCATGCTATTTGATGGAGCCCTCAGCGCGCTGGTACGCGCGCGTCTGTTCCTGGCAGACGGTAATATCCCGGCAAAAGGGCTGGCGCTCTCAAAAGCCATCAACATTATCGAAAACGGGCTGAAGGTTGGCCTGGTGGAAAATAACGGTGATGAGCTTACGCAAAACCTGATTGCCCTTTATGCCTATATGGTACGTCGCCTCCTGCACGCCAACGTGAATAACGACGCCAGCGCCATCGAAGAGGTGGAAAACCTGCTGCGCAATATCGCTGACGGGTGGAAGGAGGTTGCCGGTACGCCACAACTGATGCAGGACGCCGTCTAATGAGTAACGCACCGCAACTTTATGCCCTTTATCAGCAACTCCTTGAGCAGAGCCAGTTGATGTTGCGACTGGCCCGGCAGGGACTATGGGATGATCTGATCATCTGTGAAACCGACTATGTTAATGCGGTGCACTCACTGGCTCGTCTCACTCAGGAAAGTGAACCTTCGACGCAGATTCAGGAGCAGCTTCGCCCGACGCTGCGGGTGATCCTGGACAACGAAGGCCAGGTAAAAACGTTGCTGCAAGCCAGAATGGATGAGCTGGCGAAGCTGGTCGGGCAATCTTCCATCCAGAAAACCGTTCTCTCCACCTACGGTAACCAGGGCGGTCATGTCCTGGTTCCGCAAAGTAATAGCGATATCAATTAGCCATTTAACTGGCGGGCAAACGTTAACCGTTTCGTTCGCCAGGCATTTCTGCCAAACCTGCTCCATACTTGAGTTTCGCGACCTCATGGAGATGGTGCATGCGCAACCCAACACTTTTACAATGTTTTCACTGGTACTACCCCACCGGCGGTGAACTGTGGCGAGAAGTCACGGCATTAGCCCCCAACCTGAACGAAATCGGCATCAATATGGTCTGGTTACCGCCAGCATATAAAGGGGCATCCGGCGGCTATTCCGTTGGGTATGACTCTTATGACCTTTTCGACCTCGGTGAGTTTGACCAGAAAGGCAGCGTCGCCACCAAATACGGCGATAAAGCCCAGCTGCTGGAGGCCATCAATGCCTTAAAAAGCAACCAGATTGCGGTGCTTCTGGACGTGGTGGTCAACCACAAAATGGGGGCCGATGAAAAGGAACCCGTCCGCGTGCAGCGCGTGGATGCTCAGGATCGCACCCAAATCAGCGATGAGATCATCGAATGTGAAGCCTGGACGCGCTACACCTTCCCCGTTCGGGCCGGGCAGTATTCGCAGTTCATCTGGGATTACAAATGCTTCAGCGGTATCGACCACATTGAAAACCCCAATGAGGACGGTATCTTCAAAATCGTGAACGACTACACCGGCGAAGGCTGGAACGATCAGGTCGACGACGAGATGGGCAATTTCGATTATCTGATGGGTGAAAATATTGATTTTCGCAACCACGCGGTGACGGAGGAGATCAAATACTGGGCGCGCTGGGTGATGGAGCAAACCCACTGCGACGGCTTCCGCCTGGACGCGGTAAAACACATCCCGGCCTGGTTCTACAAAGAGTGGATTGAGCACGTCCAGGAGGTGGCCCCGCAGCCGCTGTTTATCGTGGCGGAATACTGGTCTCACGAAGTGGATAAATTGCAGCACTACATCAATCAGGTGGACGGTAAAACCATGCTGTTTGATGCGCCGCTGCAAATGAAATTTCACGAAGCGTCACGCCAGGGACGCGACTACGATATGAGCCAGATTTTCACCGGTACGCTGGTGGAAGCCGATCCGTTCCATGCCGTGACGCTGGTTGCCAACCACGACACCCAACCCTTGCAGGCGCTGGAAGCCCCGGTTGAAGCCTGGTTCAAACCGCTGGCCTACGCGCTCATCCTGCTGCGTGAAAACGGCGTGCCGAGCGTGTTCTACCCGGATCTTTTTGGCGCAAGCTATGACGACACCGGCGGGGATGGCGAGACGTATCACATCGATATGCCGGTGATTGAACAGCTCCACGAGCTGATCCTCGCCCGGCAGCGTTTTGCCCACGGCGTGCAGACGCTGTTTTTCGATCATCCAAACTGTATTGCGTTCAGCCGCAGCGGGACTGAGGAACACCCGGGCTGTGTTGTGGTGCTGTCGAATGGCGATGACGGCGAGAAGACGATCTGCCTCGGAGAGAATTACGGCAACAAGACCTGGCGTGATTTTTTAGGCAACCGCGAGGAAACCGTGACCACGGCGGCGGATGGCGAAGGAACGTTCTTCTGTAACGGGGGCAGCGTCAGCGTCTGGGTGATTGAGGACGCGCTGTAGTGCTGGGAAAGTGCGGCCTGATGACCTCACCCCGACCCTCTCCCACCGGGAGAGGGAGCAAACCCTAAAAACGGCAATATGATTGCCGTTTTGCTTTTACCGCTACGGAAGCTTACTCTCCAGCGGATTCTTGCTCAGGTAATCTGCGCATTCCACCGTTGGACGATCAACCTTGTACAGTTCCATACCGTCATACTCCAGCGCCGCTCCATCACGCTCCAGCGGATAGACATCCAGCTTACGGGTCACGTTATAATAATCATCTGAACGCAGCATGATCTTACCCGGCACCGCGATAACGCGCTGCCACTGACGGCAATCCAGCGTATCTCCCTCTGGCGTCACCACCAGCGTGGCGATCGCTTCCGGGCTCACCATCGCGCTCTGCGGCCCTTTCGACTGCCAGTAACCTGCCAGTTGCGAAGGTACCGGGTGCTTAATTACTTCCTGATAGTTATCGACCTGAACACATCCCGCTAACGTCAGCATCGCAGCCACAATTGCTACTTTTTTCATCATCTTTCCTGCATGCGAAGAAAAAAATATTGTGGCATTAAAGCCATCAGGCTGCCAGCGTAAGATAGGTATTGATTAAACCTGCATCCCCATCACTTCCTGGTATGCCGACACCAGCTTGTTACGCACCTGCAACCCCATCTGCAAAGACACCGACGCTTTTTGCAGATCGGCCATCACATCGTTGAGCGCCACGCCGGGCTCGCCAAGGGTAAATCTCTCAGCCTGGGTACGGGCCGCGTTTTGCTTGTCGCTGATCCGGTCCAGCGCCGCATGCAGTTGACCGGCGAAACTGACGCCCGGCGGCTGGTCAGCCACGCTCTGGTTACGGGCGGTCATCGCCGTTGCCTGTAACTGACTGAGTACCCCTTCAATGCCCTGTATAGCCATGACTCTCCCCTGGATGGTTTTTTACGAGGTCAAGACTAACAGCTTGTCAATAAGATAATGGCGGTAAATAGCGTTAAAAAACCAGGTTATTTGACGCATAGAAAATCCCGAATCATCAAATAATGGCAGGGCCATCAGTATGGAACTTTTGTCGTGTTTGCCGACCCGGGAGTCAGTTTTGTTTCTCTACACGAATAACGTAAACCACCAGGATTTAAGAGGTGCGCAATGAGTGCGACAGCAGCATCGACAGCGCCACAGAATAAATCACTCGAGTGGATGAACCGCCTTCGCGCCAACCCTAAGATCCCGTTGATTGTGGCAGGCGCTGCCGCCATTGCGATCGTTGTCGCGATGGTCTTATGGGCAAAAAGCCCGGATTACCGCACGCTCTACAGCAACCTTTCCGATCAGGATGGCGGTGCCATCGTCACCCAGTTAACCCAGATGAACATCCCGTATCGCTTTGCCGATAACGGCGGTGCGCTTGAAGTACCGGCAGATAAAGTGCACGAGCTTCGCCTGCGTCTCGCCCAGCAGGGGCTGCCAAAAGGCGGCGCGGTTGGGTTTGAGCTGCTGGATCAGGAAAAATTCGGCATCAGTCAGTTCAGCGAGCAGGTTAACTACCAGCGTGCGCTGGAAGGTGAACTGGCCCGTACGATTGAAACCTTAGGCCCGGTGAAAAGTGCCCGTGTGCACCTGGCGATGCCTAAGCCGTCCCTGTTTGTCCGCGAACAAAAGTCCCCTTCTGCCTCTGTGACCGTTAACCTCGAACCTGGCCGTGCGCTGGATGAAGGGCAGATCAGCGCCGTCACGCACCTGGTCTCCAGTGCGGTGGCCGGTCTGCCGCCGGGTAACGTCACGCTTGTCGATCAGAGTGGTCATCTGCTGACGCAGTCCAACACCGCCGGGCGCGATCTCAACGACGCTCAGCTGAAATACGCCGCCGACGTGGAAGGCCGTCTCCAGCGTCGCATTGAAGCGATTCTGGGCCCGGTGGTCGGCAGCAGTAACGTGCACGCGCAGGTCACCGCGCAGATTGATTTCTCGAATAAAGAACAGACCGAAGAGCAGTACGCCCCGAACGGGGATGCCTCCCGCGCCGTGTTACGCTCGCGTCAGATCAATGAGACGGAACAGGTCGGCGGCCAGTATCCTGGCGGTGTGCCGGGCGCACTCTCTAACCAGCCTGCGCCTGCCAACGCCGCGCCAATCTCCACCCCGCCGGCAAACCCGCAGAACGGTCAGCAAACGAATCAGCAGACGACCTCGACCGCGAACAGTACCGGCCCGCGTAACAGCAGCCGTAACGAAACGACCAACTACGAAGTCGACCGGACTATCCGCCATACCAAACTGAACACGGGCGATATTCAGCGTCTCTCTGTTGCCGTGGTGGTGAACTACAAAACGCTGCCGGACGGTAAACCGCTGCCGCTCACGGCGGAGCAGATGAAGCAGATCGAAGATTTGACCCGCGAAGCGATGGGCTTCTCTGAAAAACGTGGCGATACCCTCAACGTTGTGAACTCACCGTTCAACCCGGTGGATGAGACCGGTGGCGAACTGCCGTTCTGGCAACAGCAGGCGTTCTTCGATCAGCTGATGTCCGCAGGCCGCTGGCTGCTGGTGCTGATTGTCGCGTGGCTGCTGTGGCGTAAGGGCGTTCGTCCTCAGCTACAGCGCCGTGCTGAAGCCGAGAAAGCCGCGCTGGAACAGAAGAACGCGCGTCCGGACGAGGAAGAAGCGGTTGAAGTTCGTCTCAGCAAAGATGAACAGATGCAGCAGCGTCGTGCTAACCAGCGCATGGGCGCAGAGGTGATGAGCCAGCGCATTCGCGAAATGTCAGATAACGATCCGCGCGTCGTCGCGCTGGTCATCCGCGGTTGGATGGGTAACGAACATGAGTAATACGCTTACAGGCACCGATAAGAGCGTCATCCTGCTGATGACCATTGGCGAAGATCGCGCGGCGGAGGTGTTTAAACACCTCTCCCAGCGAGAAGTGCAGATCCTCAGCGCGGCGATGGCCAACGTGCGCCAGATCTCCAACAAGCAGCTGACCGAAGTGCTGGCGGAGTTTGAGCAGGAAGCCGAGCAGTTTGCGGCGCTCAACGTCAACGCCAACGAATACCTGCGCTCCGTGCTGGTTAAGGCGCTCGGCGAAGAGCGCGCCGCCAGCCTGCTGGAAGATATTCTCGAAACGCGCGACACCGCCAGCGGGATCGAAACGCTCAACTTTATGGAGCCGCAAAGCGCCGCCGATCTTATTCGCGACGAGCACCCGCAGATTATCGCCACCATTCTGGTCCACCTCAAACGGGGTCAGGCAGCCGATATTCTGGCGCTGTTCGACGAGCGCCTGCGCCACGACGTAATGCTGCGTATCGCCACCTTCGGCGGCGTCCAGCCAGCCGCGCTGGCGGAGCTGACCGAAGTGCTGAACAACCTGCTCGACGGCCAGAACCTCAAGCGCAGCAAAATGGGCGGCGTGAGAACGGCAGCGGAAATCATCAACCTGATGAAAACGCAGCAGGAAGAGGCGGTTATTACGGCGGTACGCGAGTTCGACGGCGAACTGGCGCAGAAAATTATCGACGAGATGTTCCTGTTCGAAAACCTGGTCGAAGTGGACGATCGCAGCATCCAGCGCCTGCTCCAGGAGGTGGACTCCGAATCGCTGCTTATCGCCCTCAAAGGCGCCGAGCAGCCGCTGCGCGAGAAGTTCCTGCGCAACATGTCCCAGCGTGCGGCCGATATCCTGCGCGACGACCTGGCCAACCGTGGCCCGGTGCGTCTGTCTCAGGTGGAAAACGAACAGAAAGCGATCCTGCTTATTGTTCGTCGTCTGGCAGAAACCGGCGAGATGGTGATTGGCAGCGGAGACGACACCTATGTCTGATGAACTGTCGTGGAAGCGCTGGACGCCTGACGACCTCTCCCCTCCCACCGCAGAGTTCACCCCTGCCGTTGTGTCGTCCGACGAGGGCGACGCCGGGGCGGGCGAACCCGAGCTGAGTGAAGAGGAACAGCGCGCCCAGATGCTGGCCCAGATGCAAATGCAGGCGCACGAGCAGGGCTTCAACGCCGGGATGAACGAAGGCCGCCAGACCGGGCACGCACAGGGTTATCAGGAAGGGCTGGCGAAAGGTTTAGAGCAGGGCATTGAGCAGGCGCGCCAGCAGCAGGCGCCGCTGCATGCCCGCATGCAGCAGCTGGTGAGCGAGTTTCAGCATACGCTGGATGCGCTCGACAGCGTGATCGCCTCGCGCCTGATGCAGATGGCGCTGGAGGCGGCCCGTCAGGTGATCGGCCAGACGCCGGTGGTGGATAACGCCGCGCTGATTAAGCAGATCCAGGCCCTGCTCCAGCAGGAACCGCTGTTCAGCGGCAAACCGCAGCTGCGCGTTCATCCTGATGATTTGCAGCGCGTGGAAGAGAGCCTCGGCGCGACGCTAAGCCTGCACGGCTGGCGGCTGCGCGGCGATCCGTCGCTCCATCACGGAGGCTGTAAGGTCTCGGCGGATGAGGGCGATCTGGATGCCAGCGTTGCGACCCGCTGGCAGGAACTGTGCCGCCTGGCAGCACCGGGAGTCGTCTGATGACCGCTCGCCTTACGCGCTGGCTTAACACGCTTGATAATTTTGAAACGAAGATGGCGCAGCTGCCATCCGTTCGTCGTTATGGACGCCTGACGCGCGCCACCGGTCTGGTCCTGGAAGCCACGGGGCTGCAACTTCCGCTCGGCGCCACCTGCGTGATTGAGCGTCAGGACGGGGGGGAGACGCGTGAAGTGGAAAGCGAAGTGGTCGGGTTCAACGGTCAGCGCCTGTTTCTGATGCCCCTTGAAGAAGTGGAAGGGATTTTGCCCGGCGCCCGCGTCTACGCGAAAAACATCAGCGGTGACGGCCTGCAAAGCGGCAAACAGCTCCCGCTCGGTCCGGCGCTGCTGGGCCGCGTGCTGGACGGAAGCGGCAAACCGCTTGATGGCCTGCCCTCCCCTGATACCACCGAAACCGGCGCGCTGATCACCCAACCCTTCAACCCGCTGCAACGCACCCCAATCGAGCACGTACTGGATACCGGCGTGCGGCCGATTAACGCCCTGCTCACCGTGGGACGCGGCCAGCGTATGGGGCTGTTTGCCGGCTCCGGCGTGGGTAAATCGGTTCTGCTCGGCATGATGGCGCGTTATACCCAGGCGGACGTTATCGTGGTTGGCCTGATTGGTGAGCGTGGTCGCGAAGTCAAAGATTTCATCGAAAACATTCTGGGTGCGGAGGGCCGCGCCCGCTCGGTGGTGATCGCCGCGCCTGCGGACGTGTCGCCGCTGCTGCGTATGCAGGGTGCCGCCTACGCCACGCGTATTGCGGAAGATTTCCGCGACCGGGGCCAGCACGTGCTGCTGATTATGGACTCCCTGACCCGCTACGCGATGGCGCAGCGTGAGATTGCGCTGGCCATCGGCGAGCCGCCCGCGACCAAAGGTTACCCGCCGTCGGTCTTCGCCAAGCTCC
The DNA here is from genome assembly GCF_031432835.1 of Enterobacter cloacae complex sp. EB5. Taxonomy (NCBI): domain Bacteria; kingdom Pseudomonadati; phylum Pseudomonadota; class Gammaproteobacteria; order Enterobacterales; family Enterobacteriaceae; genus Enterobacter; species Enterobacter cloacae complex sp. EB5. The sequence continues at coordinate 3,896,433 of NZ_CP133860.1, read as the reverse complement.
CGGCGTTGGTTGAGCGCGCGGGGAACGGCATCAGCGGCGGCGGCTCCATCACCGCGTTCTATACGGTACTGACCGAAGGCGATGACCAGCAGGACCCGATTGCCGACTCCGCGCGCGCGATCCTCGACGGCCATATCGTGCTGTCGCGCCGTCTGGCCGAAGCCGGGCACTACCCGGCAATTGATATTGAAGCGTCGATCAGCCGTGCGATGACGGCCCTGATCACCGAGCAACACTACGCCCGCGTGCGTAACTTCAAACAACTGCTCTCCAGCTTCCAGCGCAACCGCGATCTGGTCAGCGTCGGGGCGTACGCCAAAGGCAGCGACCCGATGCTCGATAAAGCGATTGCCCTGTGGCCGCAGCTGGAGGCATTTCTGCAACAAGGTATTTTTGAACGCGCCGACTGGGAAGATTCCCTCCAGGCACTGGAGCTGATTTTCCCGCAGGTGTAACACAGGTGGAGGGCGAAGGTCATGGCGCAAAACAGCGCGTTATCAACGCTGAAAGATCTGGCTGAAAAAGAAGTTGATGATGCCGCATTGCAGCTTGGCGCAATGCGACGCGGGTGCCAGCAGGCTGAAGAACAGTTGAAGATGTTAATCGACTATCAGCATGAATATCGCACCAACCTTAACACCGACATGACGCAGGGCATTGGTAGCCAGCGCTGGATTAACTATCAGCAGTTTATCCAGACGCTGGAAAAGGCGATTGAACAGCATCGCCAGCAGCTCAACCAGTGGACGCAAAAGGTCGATACCGCGCTGAATTTCTGGCGCGAGAAAAAACAGCGGTTGCAGGCCTGGCAAACCTTACAGGACCGGCAGATTGCAGCCTCGACCCTGGCGGAAAACCGTCTGGATCAGAAAAAAATGGATGAGTTTGCCCAGCGCGCATCAATGAGGAAACCAGAATGATCACACTGCAACAACTGCTGATGACCGACAGCGACCCATCCGGCGGCACGCTGACCGGGAAAGGCGCTGAGGGCGCGCAAGATTTTCTCTCTCTGCTGGCGGGCGCGCTGACCGAGACCACCGGCAAAGGCAAAGATGCCCCGCTGACGCTGGCCGATCTGAAAGCGGCGGGCAGCAAGCTGTCGACAGCGGCAAAGGAAAAAAACGGTGATACCACGCTCCAGGCCAAAATTGCCGAACTGCTCTCCCGTCAGGAGACCCTGACCGGTGAAGATACCGCCGTCTCCCTGCAAAGCCTCGTCTCCGGCCTGAAACCCGCCGCGAATACCGATGCGCTGAAGACGCTGACCCAGCCGGAGGCGAAAACAAACAGCGAGACCACGACTGAAGAAGAGGAGCTGGCCGGGTTAAGCGCGCTGATGGCGATGTTACCGCACCAGCAGACCACCACGGTAGCGACACAGCCTGCGAGCACCGGGGAGATCGCCCCCCGAGCCGCCCTCCCCTCTGCGCTAGCCCAGACGGACAACGGCCAGCATCAGCCGCTTAGCCATGCGTTAACGGGTCAGGAAAAAATGCCGGTTCAGGACAGCGACACATCGCTGCCCGCCACGGCAGCCGTTACCCCAGCCGTCGCCGCCGTCGCGGAGAAGCAGGACGTAGCGAGCGCGGCGTCGTCTGCCGCCAGCCCAACCGCGACGCTGGCCCCGATCGTCAGTCACCTGGCGCCTTCCCAGCCTGCCGCTACCGTTGCGACAGCGCCGGTATTAAGCCAGCCGCTGGGCACGCACGAATGGCAGCAGAATCTGAGCCAGCACATCACCCTGTTCACAAAGCAGGGACAGCAGACCGCAGAGCTGCGTCTGCACCCGGAGGATCTGGGTCAGGTGCAAATTTCGCTTAAGCTGGATGACAACCAGGCGCAGTTGCAGATGGTTTCGCCCCACAGCCACGTTCGCGCGGCGCTGGAAGCGGCCCTGCCGATCCTGCGCACGCAGCTTGCGGAAAACGGCATTCAGCTTTCCCAAAGCAGCGTCAGCAGCGAGGGCTTTGCCGGGCAACAGCAGTCCTCATCCGGGCAGCAACAGCACGCTTCGCGTTCCGGCCAGCATGGCGGGTTTAACGATGAGAGTGAAGAGTTATTGCCTGCCCCTGCCGCCCTGCAATCCGCCGCGCGCGGCAGCCGTGCCGTAGACATCTTTGCCTAAACGCCAGAGGTAACGTGATTATCCCCGTCTTTTCCACGCTTTGACCTAAGCCGGACACGGGATAATCACCGTATTAAGCTGTACCGAAACAGGAAGCTCGTATCAGATGACAGACTCCGCTATCACCAAAAAAAGCAAGCGTTCCATCTGGATCCCGCTGCTGGTGTTGATTACCCTCGCGGCCTGCGCCACCGCAGGCTACAGTTACTGGCGTATGCAGCAGGAACCCTCCAGCGCGGCCGCCAAAGCTGAAGCGCCGCCTCCACCGGCGCCGGTCTTCTACCCGCTGGATACGTTCACCGTCAATCTGGGCGATGCGGATCGCGTGCTTTACGTGGGCATTACGCTGCGTCTGAAAGATGAAGCGACCCGTGCACGTCTGAACGACTACCTGCCAGAAGTGCGTAGCCGTCTGCTGCTGCTGTTTTCTCGTCAGGATGCCTCCGCGCTCGCCACCGATGTGGGCAAGCAAAAGCTGGTCGATGCCATAAAACAGACGCTGGCGACCCCGCTGGTAAACGGCCAACCTAAGCAGGAAGTCACTGACGTTCTGTATACAGCCTTCATTCTGCGGTAACGACATGGGCGACAGTATTCTTTCTCAGGCAGAAATCGATGCGCTGCTCAACGGCGACAGCGATAAGAGTGACGAACCGAAACCGGGTCTGACCGGCGACGATAATATTCGTCCCTACGATCCCAATACCCAGCGTCGCGTGGTGCGCGAGCGTTTACAGGCGCTGGAGATCATCAACGAACGTTTCGCACGTCAGTTCCGTATGGGGCTGTTTAACCTGCTGCGTCGTAGCCCGGATATCACCGTCGGTGCCATCCGCATTCAGCCGTATCATGAGTTTGCCCGCAACCTGCCGGTGCCAACCAACCTTAACCTGATCCATCTGAAACCGCTGCGCGGTACCGGCCTGGTTGTGTTCTCGCCAAGCCTGGTGTTCATCGCGGTGGATAACCTGTTCGGTGGCGATGGCCGTTTCCCGACCAAAGTGGAAGGCCGCGAGTTTACCCATACCGAACAGCGCGTGATTAACCGCATGCTGAAGCTGGCGCTGGAGTCCTACAGCGACGCGTGGAAAGCGATTAACCCGCTGGAAGTGGAGTACGTACGTTCCGAGATGCAGGTGAAGTTTACCAACATCACCACCTCCCCGAATGACATCGTCGTGAACACCCCGTTCCACGTCGAGATCGGCAACCTGACGGGCGAGTTCAACATCTGCCTGCCGTTCAGCATGATTGAACCGCTGCGCGAACTGCTGGTGAACCCGCCGCTGGAGAACTCACGTCACGAAGATCAGAACTGGCGTGAAAACCTGGTGCGTCAGGTGCAGCATTCGCAGCTGGAGCTGGTGGCCAACTTCGCCGACATCTCCATGCGGTTATCGCAGATCCTGAAATTACAACCCGGCGACGTTTTGCCGATAGATAAACCCGACCGCATTATTGCCCATGTGGATGGCGTACCCGTGCTGACAAGCCAGTACGGCACGATTAACGGCCAGTATGCGTTACGCGTTGAGCACTTGATCAACCCGATTTTGAATTCGCTGAATGAGGAACAGCCCAAATGAGTGACATGAACAATCCGTCCGATGAAAACAGCGGAGCACTGGACGATCTGTGGGCTGACGCGTTAAACGAGCAGAAAACGACGCCGACGAAAAGCGCGGCAGACGCGGTCTTTCAGCAGTTAGGCGGCGGCGACGTCAGCGGCACGTTGCAGGACATCGACCTGATTATGGACATTCCGGTCAAGCTGACCGTTGAGCTGGGTCGCACCCGCATGACCATTAAAGAGCTGCTGCGCCTGACGCAGGGTTCCGTGGTGGCGCTTGACGGTTTAGCGGGTGAGCCGCTGGATATTCTGATCAACGGCTACCTGATTGCACAGGGCGAAGTAGTGGTAGTGGCCGATAAATACGGCGTACGTATCACCGACATCATTACCCCTTCCGAACGCATGCGTCGTCTGAGCCGTTAAGTATGAAAACCCAGGCAACACTGTCCGCGCCCTCCGCCGTACCCGGCTCACCGCTGCTCCAGGTGAGCGGCGCGCTGTTCGGTATTATTGCCTTTATCCTTATCGCCGCCTGGCTGGCAAAGCGTTTCGGTCTGGCGGGGAAAACGGCCGGTACCCGCGGGTTGAAGGTCAGCGCCAGCACCCCGCTCGGGCCGCGCGAACGCGTGGTCATTGTGGAGGTGGAAGATGCGCGACTGGTGCTGGGCGTGACCGCCTCCAGCATTAACGTTCTTCACACGCTTCCCCCTGCGCCTGCCACGGTGGAGGCTAACGCCCAGGCCCCTGCGGATTTCCAGTCCGTTATGAAGAGTTTGCTCAAGCGTCCCGGGAGATCCTGATGCGCCGTTTGTTATTCCTTACGCTGGCAGGCCTGGGCCTGTTCGCGCCCTCTGTGTATGCGCAACTGCCGGGGCTGGTTTCCACGCCGCTGGCGAACGGGGGGCAAAGCTGGTCCCTGTCCGTGCAGACGCTGGTGTTCATCACCTCGCTGACCTTTATCCCGGCGATCCTGCTGATGATGACCAGCTTCACCCGCATCATCATTGTGTTTGGCCTGCTGCGCAACGCGCTCGGCACGCCGTCCGCGCCGCCCAATCAGGTGCTGCTGGGTTTAGCCCTGTTCCTGACCTTTTTCATTATGTCGCCGGTGATCGACAAGATTTACACCGAGGCCTACCAGCCGTTCAGCGAAGATAAAATTTCCATGCAGGTTGCCCTGGAAAAGGGCGCCCAGCCATTACGTGAATTTATGCTTCGCCAGACGCGCGAAGCGGATCTGGCCCTGTTTGCCCGTCTCGCTAACACCGGTGAGTTACAGGGACCGGAAGCGGTGCCGATGCGCATTCTGCTCCCGGCGTATGTGACCAGTGAGCTGAAAACGGCGTTCCAGATTGGCTTCACCATTTTCATTCCGTTCCTGATTATTGACCTGGTGATCGCCAGCGTCCTGATGGCGCTCGGGATGATGATGGTCCCGCCCGCAACCATTGCCCTGCCCTTTAAGATCATGCTGTTCGTGCTGGTCGACGGCTGGCAGCTGCTGGTCAGCTCGCTGGCGCAGAGTTTCTACAGTTGAGGAGCGCGCAATGACGCCTGAGTCGGTCATGATGATGGGCACGGAGGCGATGAAAGTCGCGATTGCCGTCGCCGCGCCCCTGCTGCTGGTTGCGCTGGTCACCGGTCTGATTATCAGTATTCTCCAGGCCGCCACGCAGATTAACGAAATGACCCTGTCGTTCATCCCGAAGATCATTGCCGTCTTCGTGGCGATTATCGTTGCCGGGCCATGGATGCTCAATTTGCTGCTGGACTATATGCGCAACCTGTTCACCAATCTGCCTTACATCATCGGCTGACGGACGATGCTGCATTTCACCAGCGATCAGTTTGTTCAGTGGCTCGGGATCTATTTCTGGCCGATGCTGCGCATCATGGCGCTGATCTCTACCGCCCCCATACTCAGTGAAAAGTCGGTGCCTAAACGCGTCAAAATTGGGCTGGGCATGGTTATCACCCTTATCGTTGCCCCTACCCTGCCAGCGGTGGATATCCCGATCTTTTCCCCGAATGCGATCTGGATTGCCCTGCAACAGGTGATGATTGGCGTGGCGGTCGGGTTTACGATGCAGCTCGCCTTCGCCGCGGTACGAACGGCGGGTGAACTGATCGGTTTGCAGATGGGCTTGTCTTTCGCGACGTTCGTTGACCCGGGCAGCCATCTGAATATGCCCGTGCTGGCGCGTATTATCGACCTGCTGGCGATGCTGTTGTTTCTCTCGTTCAACGGCCACCTGTGGCTCATCTCGATGCTGGTGGACACCTTCCACACGCTGCCGATTGGCGACAACCCGGTGAACAGCAACGCGTTTCTGGCACTGGTGCGGGCTGCCGGGCTGATCTTCCTCAACGGGCTGATGCTGGCGCTGCCGATCATTACCCTGCTGCTCACCGTTAACCTCGCATTAGGTTTACTCAACCGAATGGCTCCGCAGCTGTCGGTATTCGTCATCGGCTTTCCGGTGACGTTGACGGTTGGCCTTTTATTAATGTCATTATTGATGCCACTTATCGCCCCCTTCTGCGAGCATTTATTCAGCGAGATATTCAATCTGTTAGCGGATATTGTCAGCGAACTTCCACGCAAATAATAACCCGCAGTGTTTGCAATGTCTTTCTGAGGATATTCCTAAAAATAATCTCGAAAAACATCTACCAGGATATATCTGACGCGGTTTAAATGTTTCTAACCATCTCACAATACTTAATATTTACTTTACTTTAAGATGATTCCTGGCAAATTATACGTAACTTTACGGGATAGTGAGTTCGCCTGAAAGTCTTTGTCATGCTCACAGGTTTTATTAGATTTTTTCCATCCCGTATGGCTGTTTATGAGCTCTCAGGCAGGTGGTGAATTATCGTTACGCATTGAGTGAGGGTATGCCATGTCAACGATCATTATGGATTTATGCAGCTACACCCGGCTAGGGTTAACCGGGTACTTAGCAAGCAGAGGGGTAAGAAAGAGAGACATCAACGATGCACACACCGTTGAAGAACTCGCAGCCGCTTGTGACGCCCACAAGCCCGGCGTGGTGTTTATTAATGAGGACTGTTTCATTCACGACCCCGCTAACAGTCAGCACATTAAGCAGATCATTAATCAGCATCCTAAGACCCTGTTTATTGTTTTTATGGCGATCGCCAATATTCATTTCGATGAGTATTTGTTGGTGCGTAAAAACTTATTAATCAGTTCGAAATCGATTAAACCAGAGTCACTTGATGACATTCTGGGCGATTATTTGAATAAAGAAGTTAAGAATGTAGGGGCGATTAACTTACCCACCCTATCATTAAGCAGAACTGAATCAAGTATGCTAAGAATGTGGATGGCTGGACAAGGGACAATTCAGATCTCAGACCAGATGAATATCAAGGCAAAAACAGTATCATCACACAAAGGAAATATTAAAAGGAAAATTAAAACGCATAATAAGCAAGTGATATACCATGTCGTACGCCTGACAGATAATGTGACGAATGGGATTTTCGTTAATATGCGCTAATTTGCACGGCCATGTTGTACCCTACCTTGATCTCTGGCCTGGCCAGAGATTTTGCTTTTCAGCAGCCGGAGCCGGGGAGAAGACGCCCCCGACGCCGCCCTATTCCGCCGTTTCCACAAAGATCCCATCCGGGTGGCCCAGTTCGTTGAAGAACCAGATGCCGAGCGGGTAATCTTCCAGCGACACCAGATACATTGTGCCTTCATTAAACTCTTCTATTGCCAGCACCACGCCCGGGCGGCGCGGCCCACCGTCCGTTTTGACGGTTACCCGATCGTTGACCTTCATACATTCCTCCTGTGGTTTTGAGCCAGTGTAGAACAAATTACATTGCCTGGCATCGCCGCCTGGCGCGAATGGCGTTTTTGTGTGCGGTCTATACTTAGCTGTTGAGACGGTTAAATGAGGAACCCGCCATGAAGACTGACAAAGAGTACAGCGACACCATTAAGCGTGAGGTTGAAGTGGATGTCGATGCCCTGCTTGCCGCCATCAATGAAATTAGTGAGTCCGAAGTTCATCGCGCGGAGGATAATTCAGACCGTGTCGTGGTCAATGGTCGGGATTACCATACCTACCGTGAACTGGCTGAGGCATTCGAGCTGGATATCCATGATTTTAGCGTCTCGGAGACGAACCGCTAAGACGAAAAAAATCCCGGTCATGGGGATGACCGGGATCAAACTTGCTTATGCAAGAAGCACTTGTAAATTCGTTACACCAGGAAATCTGATGCAGGTAAGACATTATCCCCAACAGAATTGTCTTACAAGCATATATTCTCTTAGCGAATATTATGTTTTCTACATGTGAATTTTGGTTATGAGTATAAACATGCGCCGCGTGTGGGTTTGTCGGGATCGTTTCCAGTTCAACGGCGCTTCAATGCCTATTTTTTTTAAGATTTTTCTTAGGCAAAATTATTATCCGGGAGACATTATGCCTTCGCTTGAGGAGACTCTGCTTGTCTTTACCGACCTCGACGGCACGCTGTTGGATTTTCACACACTCGACTGGCAGCCTGCGGCCCCCTGGCTGGAAAAGTTAATGGATGAACAGGTACCGGTCATTCTGTGCAGCAGCAAAACCGCGTCCGAGATGGATGACATCCAGCAGGAGCTGGGGCTTGGCGGGCTGCCCTACATTGCGGAAAACGGCGCGGTGATCCAGCCTGACGTACGGTGGGAAAACGCCGCACGGTTCATCTCAGAAAAGAAGCATGACGAGATCCGGCAGTGTATTGCCCGGGTACGCCAGGCGATGCATCTGAAATTCACCACCTTCGATGATGTGGACGAGCGCGTGGTCGCCGAATGGACGGGGCTGAGCCGTCCCCGTTCGGTGCTTGCGCGCAAGCACGAGGCTTCCGTGACGCTGATCTGGCGTGACAGTGATGAACAAATGGCACGCTTTGCCGCCGAACTCGCCCGGCAGGGGCTGAAGATCGTCCAGGGAGCACGCTTCTGGCATATCCTGGACACCTGCTGCGGCAAAGACGTGGCGGTTCACTGGCTTGTGGACCAGTATCGCCTGCACGAGGGTTCCGAACCGACGACGCTGGGCCTGGGCGACGGCCCCAATGATGCCCCGCTGCTGGACAGCGTAGGCTTTGCCGTCGTGGTGAAAGGCTTCAACCGGGAGGGTATCAGCCTTAAGAACAACGATCCCGCCCGGGTTTATCACACTCAGCACACCGGGCCGACCGGCTGGTGCGAGGGGCTTGATTACTTTTTGACGTGATCCTGCCAGATGACCCGGTTCCGCCCGCGCTGTTTCGCCTCATACAGACGCGCATCGGCGGTGGATTGCAGATTTTCGAAGTGGTAATTACCCTTCTCCTGCGCGCCAGAGACGCCAAACGACGCACTCACGCGCAGGGTGGTACTTTTTTTAATCAGGATCTCTTTGCTATCGATACGCTCGCGGATCTGCTCTGCGACTTCCGCCGCCTCTTCAAGCGTCATGCCGGGCAGCACCACACAGAACTCTTCGCCCCCGACGCGTCCGGCAATATCTTTATCTCGGAGGGTGCTGGCAATTAGCCCCGCGGCATGGGACAACACCTTATCACCCGCCTGATGCCCGAACCGATCATTGATGCTCTTGAAGCAGTCAAGATCGATCTGGATGACCGAGAAAGGCAGCGACTGCTGTTCACACTGCTTCGCCAGTATTTTCGCCTGCTCGAACAGCGACCCACGATTATTCAGCCGGGTCAGAGGATCATGCCAGGCCTGCCATTGCAGCGAGTTCTGCATCGAATACATATTACTGACCATGCGCCGGATCACCAGCCAGGAGATGAGCAGCATCGCGGTGAACAGCGCCCAAAGCAGTGCCAGCACAATGCTGATGCTGCCGAAATCGCCGCGCACCCCTTCATCCAGGGTGTGCACGCGCAGGATGACGCCATCAAAATGGTCGAGACGCTCCCAGCTGACAAAACGACTCCCCAGGCGAATGCCGCCTTCGGAATCCGATTCTATCGCGTGCGCTATCTGGGCTAATTCGCGCGCGTCAAAATGATTAACGTCCGCAGCCGGTGATTCAGACGTCGCAAGCAGGGTAAGCCGACTGTCATACAGCTGGTATTCCCCCTCCGGGTTATCGCCGACGGCTTCCACCAGCAGGCGACGCAGGGTGGCAAAGGTGAAATCCATCGCCACCACGCCATACCAGACGTGATTGTAGTAAACCGGCACGCTGGCGGTAATCAGCGGCTTTTTGCCCACAAAGGAGGAAGGCGGCGAGATAAACCAGCGCACGGCACGCGCACGGTTTTCACGTTCGGACTGTTGGGTAAACCAGGGCTGAGTGACCAGATGGTAATAGCGCTGCACGATATCGCTGGAATTTCCCGGCGTATCCGTTTCCAGAAAGAATCCGGCGCGAGAGACATAAATCACGCGCTCTTCGTTGCGGGATGAGCTGGATGCCAGACGCAGCAAATACCCCACTTCAAGCGCGGCGGACAGTTCATTATCAAGGTACTCATCATCACGGTTCAGAAGGGTTGTCTTGTCAACGAAAGCATCCGAAACACCGTTGATCGGTAACGTGCGCCGTTTATCAACCGCAATTTGCCAGGTGGAAGACGTGCGCAAATGCGCAAAACGCTTTACCGCATCATGCAGCGCGCCAAACGCCAGCGGCGTTTCCAGCGCATCACGCATGCTGTGGCGAAAAAACAGCATTTTATCGACGCTGAACTGAAGCTGTCTGTCCAGCGCACTGGCAACCGTTTCCAGATGGTTACGCTGGCTGGAGATATAAGCATCTTCCAGTACCACGACTTCGCGCCAGGTCAGGAGAGTGGAAAAGATCAGGACAACGATAAAACAGAGGTTAACAATCAAACGGGGATTGCTACGCTTATGCAGCCACTGCAAAAAAGATTGTTTTACAACAAAGGTATCGTGCTGCACACACACTCCCTGATTGTCGCTCACCATCCGATATGATAAGTCTTCTGCCAGTAAAAACGCCCGGCAAGGCCGGGCGTTGTGTGATTAAGCCTTGTCGCGTTTTTGCCTTTTATTCGCAGGCTGAAGCTCGTCTTCACGAAAAGCCTCCCGCTTAATGCCGTATCCATCATGCCACCGACACTCCACCATTCCGCTGGAATACCCGGTGACGATCATGCCTGGACCACCATTTTTAGGCTTAACTTCATCACTGATCAAAAAGACCATACCTGCCTCCTGTATCAGGGTGAAACGTTTTCAATTTAGACGAGGAATGGTCTTTTTGCATCCGGGGTCAGCAATAATTAATGCGATTTCCCGCGTACTTTTTCAACCAGCTTAACAACGGCTACCACAATCAGACCGACGATAAAGCCCAGTACGAGGTTAAGCAGTGTGGGCAGGATCGCAGCGACTACCGCTCCCTGGCCTGACGCAAAATGTTCAATCATGTGATGCAGCGAAGCAACACCGTGCACGATAATGCCGCCGCCGACCAGGAACATCGCCAGGGTTCCCACCACCGACAAGGTTTTCATCAGCCACGGCGCCAGCACCAGCAGGCTTTTTCCGATGCCGCGCGCAATTGCGCTGGATTTTTTTTCCAGCCAGAAGCCGATATCGTCCAGCTTGACGATCAGCCCGACCAGGCCATAAACCCCTATCGTCACGAGGATCGCAATGCCGGACAGGATCAGCACCTGGTTCATCAGAGGGGCTTCTGAGACGATCCCCAGCGTAATCGCCACAATCTCGGCCGAGAGGATGAAGTCCGTGCGGATCGCGCCTTTAACCTTATCGCGTTCAAACGTTTTTGGATCCTGTGCGGCCAGCGCTTCCAGACGCTGCTGGCGCATTTCCGGGGTGTCTTTCTCTTTGCGTGCAGCGAACATATGCAACACTTTTTCGGCACCCTCGAAGCACAGGAACGCCCCGCCAATCATCAGCAGGGGCGTAATGGCCCAGGGTATAAAGGCGCTAATCAGCAGCGCCAGCGGAACGAGGATCACCTTGTTAATAAAGGACCCTTTCGCAACGCCCCACACCACCGGCAACTCACGGTTCGCCCGCACGCCGCTGACCTGCTGCGCGTTAAGCGACAAATCATCTCCCAGTACCCCGGCGGTTTTTTTCGCCGCCAGTTTTCCCATAACCGAAATGTCATCCAGCAAGGTGGCGATATCATCCAGCAATGTTAATAAGCTACTTCCTGCCAAAATCTCTATCCTTCTTTTTTTGCTAATTAAGTGAATAGTATGGAACAAAACTCACCGCCCGGAAACAGGCACCTCACGTCAACAAAAATTTCACATTAACTACACAATTAAAGCACTCGCCAGTCCGATAGTTTTGGCGTTAACTATGAGCGAACTTTTTATTTCGTCGTGAGGGACTATGCGTTTTCGGCATTTATTACCGCTCATTGGAGCACTCTTTTCCCTGTATATCATCTGGGGATCCACCTATTTTGTCATTCGTATAGGCGTGGAAAGCTGGCCCCCGCTGATGATGGCCGGTATTCGTTTCCTTACGGCTGGCGTGCTGCTGATGGCGTTTTTATTGCTGCGCGGCCACAGGCTACCGCCGCTGCGTCCCCTGCTTAACGCCGCCCTGATTGGCCTGCTGCTGCTGGCGGTGGGCAATGGCGCGGTAACCGTCGCCGAACACCAGAACGTGCCGTCGGGCATCGCCGCCGTGGTCGTCGCGACCGTGCCGCTGTTTACGCTCTGCTTTAGTCGTCTCTTCGGGATCCGCACCCGTAAGCTCGAATGGCTGGGCATCGCGATTGGGCTTGTGGGTATCATCCTGCTGAACAGCGGCGGTAACCTGAGCGGGAACCCCTGGGCTGCCGTTCTGATCATGATCGGCTCCATGAGCTGGGCCTTCGGCTCGGTCTACGGCTCTCGCATCGAGCTGCCCTCCGGGATGATGGCGGGTGCCATTGAGATGCTCGCGGCAGGCATTGTGCTGCTGATGGCCTCCGCGTTGACGGGTGAAAAACTGACGGCGATGCCAGACCTTTCAGGTTTCCTGGCCGTTGGGTATCTGGCGCTGTTTGGCTCCATTATCGCCATTAACGCCTATATGTACCTGATCCGCAACGTCTCACCGGCGGTTGCCACCAGCTACGCCTACGTTAACCCGGTGGTGGCCGTGCTGCTGGGTACCGGTTTTGCGGGCGAAGTGCTGTCGACGATTGAATGGCTGGCGCTGGGTGTGATTGTCTTTGCCGTGGTGCTGGTCACACTGGGTAAATATTTGCTGCCCGCGAAACCGATTATTACGACGTGTGAGGTGGAGAAACCGTGATCGGGTGAATGCCCTGGGTATCGATCTGCGCGGCCTGACCGCCGCCGCAGATCTACTCTTCCAGCCGCTCCGTCAGTTCCACGTCATTCAGCTTCATTCTTCCGCGCAGCGCGCACTCCCAGACAATCAGCACCCGCCAGCCCTGAGCGTAAAGCTGCGAAACATCGCGTTTATCACGCTCGACGTTCCTGCCAATCTTCTCCAGCCAGAAGTCGGTGCGTGTCGCCGGGACTTTAAACAGATAGCAGTCATGATGATGCCAGAAACAGCCGTGGGTGAAGATGATGCACTGATACGCGTCGATGACGAAATCAGGACGCCCGGCAAGCGTGGCATCCTGAACCCTGAATTCAAACCCGACGGCGGTCAGGAGGCCCGCGATCCGTTTTTCAATCGCGGTATCACGCGTGCCGATGGCACGCATGTTTTTACTGCGCGTGGCCTTATTGTGAACGTCCGCCATTGACGGCCTCGCTCTGACGAAGCTGAACGGCCTTGCTGATGCGTGAGGCCAGCAGTTTTGCTACCGCGGCAAAGGCGGGTACCACCACCGAGTTGCCAAACTGACGATAGGCCTGGGTATCCGACACCGGGATGCGAAAACTGTAGCCCTGCGGCGTCTCAAAGCCCATTAAGCGGGCGCACTCGCGCGGCGTTAAGCGCCGCGGCCGGTGCTGTTGGTTCTGTGGATCGTCAAAATCTTTTTCGCCCAGCGCCTTATCCCAGCCGCGATCGATAAGAATTTCCGCGCCATCTTTGTAATAGCGCGCCGACAGCGTACGCGTCACGCTGTCAGGATTAAGCGGATCGACCATGCCAAACCCAAAGCCATTGCCTTTGGCCTGATGCTTTTTGGCATAACGATAGAGGTATTTCCACAACACCGGCGTCAGAATGAATTTCGCATCGACGGCGGGCTCCAGCAGATCGGCCACCGTCGGGCGGCGCGCAGGATAGAGCGAGGGCAAATCACGCAGCGTAAAATCGCCTTTCAGATTGAGATCGCGGCGAAAGCCCACCAGCACGATGCGTTCGCGATGCTGTGGCAGGAAGTGTTTGCCGTCGATAATTTTCGGATCGTCCGGCCCCATGTCCTCTGCATCCGCCACGTCATAACCCAGTTCATCCAGCGTTTGCATGATAATGCGGAAGGTTTTGCCGCCGTCATGACTCTTTAAATTCTTGACGTTCTCCAGCACAAAAATTGCCGGGCGGCGGGCATCAATAATCCGGGCAACGTCAAAGAACAGTGTGCCCTGCGTATCGCAGGCAAAGCCGTGTGCGCGTCCCAGCGCGTTCTTCTTCGACACGCCAGCTAGCGAGAACGGCTGACACGGAAAGCCCGCCAGCAGCACGTCGTGCGCCGGAATGGTATTGCGAATGTGTTCGGCGGCCTCTTCATCGCTGACGCCGGTTTTGTGGCTCAGCGTGACATCACGAATATCCGCGTTGAACTGGTGCGCGTCGGGATCGCAATACCAGTTGGCTTTATAGGTACGGACGGCATGTTTATTCCATTCACTGGTGAACACACACTGCCCGCCAATAGCTTCAAAGCCATGGCGAATGCCGCCGATACCGGCAAAGAGATCGATAAAGCGAAAGGCATAATTTGGATGCGCAGCAGGAGGACGCGGCAGCAAATTTTGCAGATAGCGGAACTCACCGTCGCTCAGGCGGTGCCCTGCCCTGTCGCTTATCAGCAGCCGCTTGAGTATCGCCGGGCTCCAGTGGCTCTCGCCATGGGCCACCAGCTGGTTTGCCAGCGTTTTAGCATCATACATTTCCAGCAGCTGACGCAGGAGTGCCTGCACGGCTGCCGTTGATTTCTCAACCCGCTCAGGCGCGGGCACAGTCACTGATCGATTTTCCTGCATTCTCTTAACCGGACAATAAAGACAGAAAACAGAGTACCACAGTTCAGGATCGCACACTGCGACGGAAATGGGTCAATATCTGGCTGTCGGTTCCGAGGTAATCGCCCTGTAATTCGGCACTCAGCTTCGCCATAAACTGGATCAGAAAATCGGCATTGTGACGCGCAAGTTCGCGCCCCCGCGCGGTTTGCATGGTGTCCGGCAGGCGCAGGAGTTTGGTCTGAAAGTGGTCGAGCGCGAAGGCTTTATCATCCAGCGCTCGTGTTCCGGCAAACGGGTCGTCGGCATCAAACAGCGCGGCGCCCAGCGCACCGGAGACGGCAAAGACGCGCGCCAGGCCGATAGCGCCTAACGCCTCCAGACGGTCGGCATCCTGCACAATTTTGGCCTCCAGACTTTGCGGCGCGATACCGGCACTGAAGCTGTGCGCTTCAATGGCATGTTCAACGGCTGCATAACGATCGGGCGGAAAATCAGGAAAATCGCGACTGAGGATCTCGCGCGTTTCTCGCGCTGCCAGCCGCGAGGAGTGGCTGCGTTGCGGGTGATTTTTCGGCAGGCTGACAATGTCATGGAAGTAGCATGCGGTCAGCACAACCAGCGGATCGCTATCCTCGTCAGCCATTATGGCCTGGGCGGTCATCCAGACGCGGCGAAAATGGGCGATATCGTGCGCCGCATCATCAGTAAAATGATTTTCGTCGAGCCAGCGCTCAAAACGGTGCTGCCACTGCGCAAGTTCCATCATCCCATCCTGTTGCTCAAAAGAGAGTGAATTATAATACACCCGAATCAAAATCTTTAATAAATAGAATTACGAAATACTTAATAATAATTACCCGCTATATTTTCAATGAATTAATTCATATGAAAAATAAAGAGATAAAAAGAAATATTTTGTAATATTTTTACCACTTTAATTACATTTATTTTTGAACCTAAATAATAATCCATAGAATAGTATCAGCCATGTAGTTACGGAGGGTAACTACATATATTCAGAAAATTTATATTTAAAGGGAATATATAATGAAAAGAAAAGTTCTGGCAATTCTCGTACCCGCGTTATTAATGGCTGGCGCAGCAAATGCGGCGGAAATGTATAACAAGAATGGCAACAAAGTTGACCTGTACGGTAAGGTTGATGCGCGTCATACCTTCTCCGACAACCCAGGCGACGACGGCGATGAAACCTATGTACAGGTGGGTTTCAAAGGCGAAACGCAGATCACGAACGAACTGACAGGTTATGGCCAGTGGGAATATAAAACCTACGCTAACAACACCGAAAGCGCAGGGGATAAATCTTTCAACCGTCTGGCATACGCTGGCCTGAAATTTGGCGACTACGGCTCATTTGATTACGGCCGTAATTACGGCGTCGTGTATGACGTAGAAGCCTGGACCGATATGCTGCCGGTATTTGGTGGAGATTCTTACACCTGGACCGATAACTTCATGAACGGTCGTGCTAACGGTCTGGCAACTTACCGTAATAACGATTTCTTCGGTCTGGTCGACGGCCTGCACTTTGCGCTGCAATATCAGGGTGCTAACGAAGGTGCTAACGCAAATGAAAACCAGGAAGGCACCAAAAACGGCCATAACGACGTACGTTTCCAGAACGGCGACGGCTTCGGTATGTCCACCTCCTATGACTTCTCTGGCGATCTGTCTGGTCTGAGCCTGGGTGCTGCGTACTCTTCTTCCGACCGTACTAACGCACAAGAAGGTGCAGGTCAAAACAATGCACTCTACGCCGGCGGTAAAACAGCCGAAGCATGGGCCATTGGCGCGAAATACGATGCCAATAACGTCTATCTGGCGATGATGTACGCTGAAACCCGCAACATGACCCCATACGGCGATTATGGTATTGCGGATCAGACTCAGAACTTCGAAGCGGTGGCACAGTACCAGTTCGACTTCGGTCTGCGTCCATCCCTGGCATGGGTTTACTCTAAAGGTAAGGACATGACTTATCCAGGCTACGCTGGCAACCCGCAGGGTCAGAAAGGCGATATGGATCTGGTTAACTACATCGACGTGGGCATGACCTACAGCTTCAACAAGAACTTCTCCACCTATGTTGACTACAAAATCAACATGCTGGACAACGATGAACGCTTCTACGAAGCAAACGGTATTTCTACCGATGACATCGTTGGCGTAGGCATGACCTACCAGTTCTAATCCCTCTCAATATTAAAGCCCGCGATGCGGGCTTTTTTATTTGACGCTGAAATATTACGGCGCTTCCTGCAAGGCCAGGCGAACAAACCCGTTGTTCTGCGCCAGCAATTCATGCGCTTTCCAGGCATCCAGCCCCGTCAGCACCATCAGTACCGCCGTTTTGCACTGGTGGTTACAGCTTTCCAGCGCGGCCTTCGCCTGCGCCCGGCTACATCCCCCTGCTTCCATCACAATGGCAATTTGTCGTTCGGCCCATCTGGTGTTGCTTGCCTCCAGATCAACGCGCAGGTTGCTGTACACCCGTCCGGAACGTACCGCCAGACCGGTGGTGATCATATGCAGGATCATGCTTTGCGCAATGCCTGCTTTAGCGTTGGTATACCCGGCCACCACATCCGCGCCCAGATCGGGAGCAATGACCATACTCGCCAGTTGCGCCGCTTCACTTTGCGCATCCTCCGTAATGAGCGCAACCGTTGAGCCCAGGGACCACGCATGACGCATCGCGCCCCATACCCATGGGGTTTTGCCGCTGACGGACAGCGCCAGCATCATGTCATGCTCGCCAAATTCTATCGTCTGAAGGTCGGCAACGCCGCTCGCGTAGCTTCCGGCGTTATCACCTGCTGTTAACGCAATGACAGGGTGTTTGCCCGGCGCAAACGCTTCTGCCGCCTGCTCCGCCACGCGTCCGGACGCGCCCGCGCCGGTCAGCACCAGACGTCCGCCGTGGCTAAGCGTCGCCGCCGCGTTATCCACCACGCGGGCCAGCATACTTAAGTGAGGGGTAAGTGCAGAAGAGATTTGCGCGTCATCCTGGTGTATGACGTTAAGCATATCCAGCGTCGATAATCTGTCGATGTTCATCGTGCTGGCGTGCCGTCTTTCCCTGGCCGTACCGGTAAGCATAATGCTCATAAACTGCCTCCTTATTATGAGTACCCTCACACTATAAAGTGTTTTATATAGGTCACCTGAGAGGAGGCTCACGAAACGCCTCTCTTTACATGGCTTTATGAAACGCCCGTCATCAGCGATAATTAGCCCTTTCTTTTTCATCGCGGAGTGTTAATGAGCGATTTGCAGCCCTTCCCCCCGACGCGCAAGCGCCCTATGAAGCTGAATACGCTGGTTACGCTGATGGTGTGCGCGATTATCGGCTCGGTGCTGCTGGTGGTTTTCGCGCTTTACTCTGTGCAGATCACCCGCGCCACGCGCGATGACGTGAAAGATACCGCGCTGGGTATCGCCCGGACGCTGGCCGACAGCCCGGAAATCAAGCGTGGCCTGATGGAATCGCCGCAGGCTGGCATCATCCAGCCGATTGCCCAGGCGGTGACGAAGCGCAACGACCTGCTGTTTACCGTGGTCACCGACCTGCGTGGGATCCGCTATTCCCATCCAAACGAAGCGCTGTTAGGTTTGCATTTTATTGGCGACGATCTGACGCCCGCCCTGGAAGGGAAAGAGAATGTCTCCGTTAACCGCGGCGCGCTCGCGGAAGCGCTGCGCGTCTTTACGCCCGTGTATGACGACCAGCACGACCAGATCGGCGTGGTGGTGGTGGGTATCTCGCTGAATAAAGTTGAAGATCAGATTGCCCGCGGGCGGCTCAACGCCGTGTGGACCATCTTATTCAGCGTTCTGATGAGTTCAGTGGCGATATGGGGTCTGGTCCGGGTTCTGAAACGTATCCTCTTCGGGCTGGAGCCTTACGAGATCTCCGCCCTCTTTGAGCAGCGCCAGGCCATGTTGCAGTCCCTGCGCGAAGGCGTGATGGCCGTGGATATGCACGGGCGCGTGACGATGATTAACCACACCGCCAGAGAAATATTACTCCTGACCTCGGGCCAGCACTCCGAAAGCAGCAGTGAACCGCTGCTGGCCAGCCTGCGCGAAGTATCCAGGACCGGCATTGCCCGCCAGGATCAGGAGATCGGCTGTAACGGGCGGCTGCTGCTGTGCAACATGGTCCCCGTGAAAAGCCAGAATCAGGTGATCGGGGCGATCAGCACGTTCCGCGATAAGACCGAAATCAGCCAGTTAATGCAGCGTATCGATGGCATGGTCAGCTACGTTGATGCCCTGCGCGCTCATACGCACGAATTTATGAACAAGCTGCACGTGATCCTCGGCCTGCTGCACATGAAGCGCTACGATAAGCTGGAGGAGTACATCATCCAGACTGCGCAGAATTATCAGACGGATATCGGCGCGATACAGCGCAAAGTTAAATCCCCGGTCATTGCGGGCTTCCTGCTGGGTAAAATTAACCGCGCCAAAGAGGTCGGGGTGACCCTGACGCTGGCGGAGGAGAGCCAGCTTCCTGACACCGCCAATGAAGAGCAGGTTGCGGTGCTGATCACCGTACTGGGCAATTTAATCGAAAATGCCCTGGATGCGATGGAAGGTCAGCCGGAAGGCGAGATCGGCCTGCTGCTGCATTATCAGAACGGCTGGCTGAGCGGTGAGGTCAGCGATGACGGTCCCGGCATTGATCCCGAGCGGCTGGAGGCTATTTTTACAAAGGGCTACTCAACAAAAGGTGAAAACCGCGGCGTTGGGCTGTTCCTTGCGCGTCAGCAGATCCAGAATCTGGGCGGAGATATTACCGTCGAGTCGGAGCCTGGCGTATTTACCCAATTTTTTGTTCAGATCCCCTGGGATAGCGAGAGGAATATCGCGTGATAAATGTGTTAATTGTCGATGATGACGCCATGGTAGCCGACCTCAACCGTCTTTATGTTAACCGCGTTGAGGGTTTTAGCTGCTGCGGCGTCGCTTCCACGCTCAACCAGGCCGAGGCGTTGATCGCCAACCCAGGCCAGCCGATCGATCTGGTGCTGCTGGATGTCTATATGCAGCAGGATAACGGGCTGGATCTGCTGCCCATCATCCGCGCGTCGGGCCGCCCGATTGACGTCATTATGATCTCGTCGGCCTCCGACGCCGCAACGATCCAGACCTCAATGCACTATGGCGTGGTGGATTACCTGATTAAACCGTTCCAGTTCCCGCGTTTTGAAGAGGCGCTGAACGGCTGGAAGGCAAAGCGCAGCCTGATGGGATCGCATCAGTATTATGAACAGGCCGACGTCGACAGGCTGATCCACGGCGGCGCGCCGGAGCTGGCCGACAGCAAAAAATTACCGAAAGGCCTAACGCCGCAGACGCTGCGCACCATTTGCCAGTGGATCGACAGCCATCCAGAGATAGAATTTTCCACCGACGATCTGGCGAATGCGGTCAACATTTCCCGCGTGTCATGCCGCAAATACCTGATCTGGCTGGCACAAATCAATATCCTGTTCACCAGCATTCACTACGGCGCTACCGGCCGGCCGGTATATCGCTACCGTTTGCAGCCGGAACAGGTCGGACTGCTCAAACAGTACTGCCAGTAATTCGGTAGCTGTCGTCCAGAAGGGTAAAACGGAAGTGGTGCATCGAGGAGATCACCACTTCTTTTGTTTTGGTGACAAAGATGGCTTCAATATCGGGGCGCGAACGCAGCGCGGCGCAGCCCTTTTCCACGCCCATGCCGTAGATCAGCGTGGTCCAGATATCGCCGTCGAGGGAGTCCTGCGAAATAATCGTCACGCTGTCCAGTTCGTTATCCAGCGGGTAACCGGTGCGTGGGTCAAGTATGTGGTGATAGCGTTTGCCGTTCTGCTCGAAATAGCGCTCATAGGTGCCAGACGTCACCACCGACCGGTTTTCGACCGTCATGGCGCCAATCAGCGCATCAGCGGCGAACGGTTTTTTCAGGCCGACGCGCCAGCCGCCCTCCGGCGAGCCTAACGTCTGGACGTTGCCGCCAAGGTTGATCAGCCCGAGTTCGGCACCCTCTTTATGCAGGTAATCCCGCACCCTGTCGGCGATATAGCCTTTAGCAATGGCCCCCAGATCGATCTCCATTCCCTGGCGAGTAAGAAACACGCTGCTGTTGGCTTCATCCAGCACCACGTCCGCAGGATGCGTGATGCCCAGCAAGGCGGCGATCTCGTCCGCGGGCGGTACCGCGTCCCCCTTAAAGCCAATTTTCCAGCGCTTCACCAGCGGGCCGATCACCAGGTTAAAGGCGCTGTCTTTAAGCAGGCTGGCCGCTTTCGCGCAGCGGATCAGTTCAAACACCGGGCGACTGACGGCAACCGGATGCTGACCGGCCGCATGGTTGATGTCCATTACCTGGGAGTGCGCGCGGTTAACGGTGAGCAGATCTTCGTACTGTTTGATCAGGCGAAACACGCGGGAGGCAAGCGCTTCGTCATGGGAAAAGAGTTTCAGGAGGATGGGCGATCCCATCAGAACGGCGGAGTAACTGTAAACGCGATGGCTATCAGGCATTGCATGAGTCCTCAGTTGTAGCCCCGGCAGGCACCGCGCCGCCGGGGAAACAGGAGCCTTACCGTGTTTTCGAACGCATAGCCGCCTGATGTCCTGCAAGCGTACCAAAAATAATGATATCTGCCACCGCGTTACCGCCGATACGGTTACCGCCGTGGATGCCCCCGACAACCTCACCCGCAGCAAACGCTCCCGGCAATACGTTGTGGTTGCTGTCCAGCACGCAGGTTTCTGTGTTAATGGTCACGCCGCCCATGGTGTGGTGAACGCCCGGTGCAATCTGAATGGCGTAGAATGGCCCTTCGTTGATTGGCGCACGCAGCGCGGTGGTGCGGCCGAAATCATCATCGTGCTGTTTCTCCACAAAGCCGTTGTAGCGTTCCAGCGTTGCCAGGAACTGATGGTGATCCATCCCCAGCGCTTCCGCCAGGGCTTTTGGCGAGCTGGCGCTGGTAACAAACCCTTTCGCGATGTACTCATCCGCGGCTTTGTTTTTGGCGCGAACATGCTCGTCAAAGACGATGTAAGCGTATTTCTCCGGCAGCGCGATGATCTGCGCCGAGACTTTATCGCGGGTCTCCATTTCGTTAAAGAATCGGTTCCCCTGTTGATTGACCAGAATCGCCCCGCCGCCGCGGATGGATTCGGAAATCAGATACGAGGTTTTCTGCTCAACGGTTGGGTGGATCTGAATTTCGCCCATATCCACGGTGCCCGCACCGATACGCTCCAGCAGCGCGATGCCGCCCCCGGTCGCCCCTTTGTGGTTGGTGGTAACGAACCCTGCCAGATCCGGACGGTATTTCACCACCATCTGGCTGTTGGCGCTGAAGCCGCCCGTTGCCACAATCACGCTTTTGGTTGCCACGGTGAGGGTTTCGTTCTCTTCGGTGGTCAGACGCACACCGGTCACTTCGCCGTTCTCGAAGATGATGTCGCTCACGGAGGTATCCAGCATCACCTCGATGTTACGCTTGTTGACGTTACGCACCAGGCCGCTGATCAGATACCCGCCCACTGCGGAACCGTCTTTCGGACGGTGCGTACGGTCGATGCTCATCCCGCCGGTGGTGGTAATGTCGTTCAGCATAATGCCGCGCGTGGCCAGCCATTCGATGGCCTGCGGCGCGTTCTCGACAAAGCGACGCAGCAGTTCAGGGTTGTTCTTGTTGCCACCGCCTTTCAGACTTTCCTGGTAGAACAGCTCTTTGCTGTCCTGAATACCTTTCACGCGCTGGAAGCGGGTCTCCGCCGCGTTCATCCCGGCCGAGGCTTTAATGGTGTTCCCGCCGATGGTTGGCATTTTCTCGACGATCAGCACGCTCGCGCCTTCGTCATGCGCCTGAATCGCCGCCGCCAGCCCTGCACCGCCGCTGCCGACCACTACCACGTCCACGCTTTTAGTCTCATTCGGGTCAGCGCCCTCTTCTGCCGCCAGCGCTTTACTGGATTTCAGCATCGCCTTCGAGACCGCTTTTTTCACCGCCTCGCTCTGGCTGGTCGCGCCGGTGATAGCATCCACGTGCGGGGTGTTGGCGTCCAGAATACGGGTGCGGATCTCTTCGAAGCTGGTGACAAACTCGACGTCTTCACTCGGGCCGGAGGCCAGTTCGATATCGGCGATGCGGTCGGTTTCGAGGCTGACGTTAATCACCAGTTCGTTGGCATCGTCCTGCACTTTTTCAATAAAGGTGCCTGGTTTGAATTTGGATTCACCCATGCTCATGTCGCGGATCATCGCCTCCACCAGCGAGAAGCGCCACAGCGGTTCCGGAATGCTCAGTTCTTCGCGTCGGGTACTGTCCATAAACAGATCCAGGCTTTCGCCCGCCGCGATGCGATCGGTCCAGTCCGGATAGGCGATGGTGGCGCGGCCAACGGCAATCAGGTCGTAACCGTGATCCAGCGCTTCATTCACATCCGTGGCATTCACCACGCCGCCAACGCCCATCACCGGCACCTGAGCCAGCGTGTCAGAGCGCATGGCGCAGTATTTTTCGATAAGTGGCGTCGGGTCCTGAGTATCGACAATAGAAGGACGCAGGGCGGCGCCAAGGGAGAAGTGAAGATAATCCACCCCGCGCGCGGCCAGTTTTTCCAGCAGATACAGGGTGTCCTCAAAGCGGATGCCCGGGACTTCCAGCTCTTCCGGAGAGAAACGGTAGCCAATGATAAACGCGTCGTCCGCGTACTGGCGCACCATCTTGTGGGTAATGTCCAGCACCGCCAGCGGGAATTTCGCGCGGTTTTCGCGGCTGCCACCCCACTCGTCGTCACGCTGGTTGGAGTTCGGGGAGAAGAACTGCTGGATCAGATAGGTATTCGCCCCGTGGATTTCGACGCCGTCGAAGCCGGCCTGAATTGCGCGGCGTACGGCTTCGCCGAACTTGCCGATCATGCCTTCCACCTCTTCCGCGGTCAGGGCAACCGGCGTGGCGGCACCGTCACGCGGCGCGGCAACGGCGCTTGGGCCAACCGGCGTGCGGCCCCCGATCAGTTTTGGGTCGACCATGCGGCCGCCGTGGTAGATTTGCAGCAGGGCTTTGGAGCCTTTTGACTTGATGGCGTCAGCGATTTTTGCCAGCCCGGCGATTTTCTCGTCGTTATCAATACCAATTGCGCCCGGGAACGCCAGGCCGAGATCGTCAACAAAACAGCACTCAACGATAATCGTGCCGATGCTGCCCGCGCGGGCGCGGTAGTACTCCACCAGCTCGCTGGTCACGGTGCCATCGTAATAACCGGTACAGGTTGTCATCGGGGCCATTAACAAACGGTTTTTCAGTTCAGTACCATTCGGTAATGTGAAGGGGCTTAAAATACGTTCGTTAGTGCTCATAATAGAAACTCCAAACTTTAAAAATTAAGAATTCGTTATCGGGATGATTTTTTATTTCGTGTTTTTTGCCGATGTCATGATAGTAATATAAATCTTTTTTTAGTTTCTAAAGCCATTACGTTAGTTAATAAACTATTTAATCCCTTCGATAACATTAATAATACATTGGTGTTAGCGGGAATGTTTCACTCGTTCACAATAATTTAAAAAAAGTTAAATTATAAAAGGTCAAACCAATACACCATGATCAATATAAAACCTTATAAAACAACAACAAACGAAAACACCAAGATTCAAGTGTTATAGTTTTGATACATAACATACTTAAAATCAGTGAATAACCACACTACCCAGAGTGGTTATTATAAAAAGTATAAAAATAGCCATTCAGTTCCGTTTTTTTGATCGCGATCAATAGTTATGGCATTCAAAAGAGCAATATAAAAACATCATCATTTTTTATTTAGCGCAAACCAAAATGCGTTAAATCGCTATTAGTGAAAACACAAAACCGCACCTTAAATAACTAAAAAAAGCAAAAAGGATACTTCAATCGAATTTGTGTTTTCGCCGGGCGACGAATTTTTGACAACTTAAGACGTGAAACTATGAATACAAAAACTGCTGTAACGCCTCCTGCGGCGAATCTGGCATCAAATGGAACAGCAAAACGACTGCTGATGATGGCTCTGCCCGTCATTGTTGCCGTCCTGCTGTTGTTTGTCCCCGTTCCGGAAGGGCTGCCGCCATATGCGTGGCACTACTTTGCCATCTTTGTCGGCGTCATCGTCGGGTTAATTTTCGAACCGCTGCCGGGCGCCGTGATCGGTCTTACCGGCGTCGTGGCGATTGCGCTGTGCAGCCAGTGGGTGCTCTTTAGCCCGGAACAGCTGGCTGATCCAAAATTCAAGCTGGCGGGCGCCTCCTTTAAATGGGCGGTCAGCGGGTTTGGTAACTCCACCGTCTGGCTGATTTTCGGTGCCTTTATGTTCGCCGCAGGCTACGACAAAACCCGCTTCGGCCGCCGTCTGGCGCTGATTCTGGTGAAGTACCTGGGCCGTCGCAGCCTGACGCTCGGTTACGCCATTACCTTCGCAGACCTGCTGCTCGCGCCGTTCACCCCGTCCAACACCGCGCGCAGCGGCGGGACCATCTACCCGATCATCGCCAACCTGCCGCCGCTGTACGGTTCAAAACCCAATGACCCAAGCGCGCGCAAAATCGGTTCGTATCTGATGTGGGTAGCCATCACCGCGGCCTGTATCACCAGCTCGATGTTCCTTTCCGCTCTGGCACCTAACCTGCTGGCGCTGGCGCTGGTAAAAAGCACGGTCGGAATTGATATCTCCTGGGGGACCTGGTTCCTCGCCTTCCTGCCGCTGGGCATCCTGCTGATCCTGACCATGCCGCTGCTGGCTTACTGGTTCTACCCGCCGGAAGTGAAAGTGAATAACGAAGTCCCGCTGTGGGCGACCCGTGAACTGGAAAAACTGGGCAAACTGTCGCGCAATGAGATCCTGCTGCTGGTGTTCGTGTGCTGTGCGCTGCTGATGTGGATCTTCGCCGCGGCGTGGATTGAACCGGCCATGGCTGCCCTGCTGATCGTTGGCCTGATGCTGTGGACCGGCGTGCTGGAGTGGAACGATATCACCGGCAACAAAGCCGCGTGGAACACCTTCGTCTGGTTCGCTACCCTGGTGGCGCTGGCGGATGGCCTCTCCTCCACCGGCTTTATCAGCTGGCTGGGTAAAGAAGGCGGCCTGCTGATGAGCGGTATCTCTCCGGGTGTCGCCACCATCGTACTGCTGCTGGCGTTCTATCTGCTGCACTACCTGTTCGCCAGCACCACCGCGCACACCACGGCGCTGCTGCCTGCGATGCTGACCATCGCCTCCACCATTCCGGGCATGAATATGGAAGTGTTCGTCTTGCTGATGGTGACCTCGCTGGGCGTGATGGGGATCATCACCCCTTACGGTACCGGTCCAAGCCCGATTTACTACGGTAGCGGCTACCTGCCAACCAAAGACTACTGGCGCCTCGGCACCATCTTCGGCGCCATCTTCCTGGCAGCTCTGCTGCTGATTGGCTACCCGTGGATGTCCATGATGTTCTGATTCCTGACCGCCGGACATTTCCTCCGGCGGTTAAATTTTTGTGGAGCAAGCTATGTCAAACAAACCCTTTATCTACCAGACCCCCTTCCCCCTCGCGCATGACGATACCGAATATTATCTGCTGACCAAAGAGCACGTTTCCGTTGCCGAGTTCGACGGTCAGGAAGTGCTGAAAGTCGAGCCAGAGGCGCTGACCCTGCTGGCACAGCAGGCCTTCCACGACGCGGCATTTATGCTGCGCACCTCTCACCAGAAGCAGGTTGCGGCTATTCTGAGCGACCCGGAAGCCAGCGAGAACGATAAGTACGTTGCCCTGCAATTCCTGCGCAACTCCGAGATTGCGGCGAAAGGCGTGCTGCCCACCTGTCAGGATACCGGTACGGCAATCATTATGGGTAAGAAAGGCCAGCGCGTCTGGACCGGCGGCGGCGACGAAGCGGCGCTGAGTCAGGGCGTGTATAACACCTATATTGAAGACAACCTGCGCTACTCGCAGAATGCGGCGCTGGATATGTATAAAGAGGTGAACACCGGCACCAACCTGCCCGCGCAGATCGACCTCTACAGCGTTGATGGTGACGAGTATAAATTCCTGTGCATGGCGAAAGGCGGCGGCTCTGCCAACAAAACTTATCTGTATCAGGAAACCAAAGCGCTGATCACCCCGGCGAAGCTGAAAAATTATCTGGTTGAGAAGATGCGGACCCTCGGTACCGCGGCCTGCCCGCCTTACCATATCGCCTTCGTTATCGGCGGCACCTCAGCGGAAGCCACGCTGAAAACCGTCAAGCTCGCCTCTGCGCGCTACTACGATGGCCTGCCAACCGAAGGCAATGCGCACGGCCAGGCATTCCGCGACGTCCAGCTCGAGCAGGAACTGCTTCAGGAAGCGCAAAACCTCGGCCTTGGCGCGCAGTTCGGCGGGAAATACTTCGCGCACGATATTCGCGTGATCCGTCTGCCGCGCCACGGCGCCTCCTGCCCGATCGGCATGGGGGTCTCCTGCTCCGCTGACCGCAACATCAAGGCGAAGATTAACCGCGAGGGGATCTGGATTGAGAAGCTGGAGCACAATCCGGGCCAGTATATTCCTGAATCCCTGCGCCAGCAGGGAGAAGGCGACGTGGTAAGCATTGATCTGAACAAGCCGATGCCCGACATTCTGGCGCAGCTTTCCTCGCACCCGGTATCCACCCGCCTGTCGCTGAGCGGCACCATCATCGTGGCGCGCGACATCGCCCATGCGAAGCTGAAAGAGCTGCTCGACAACGGGGAAGAACTGCCGCAGTACGTTAAAGATCACCCGATTTACTATGCAGGCCCGGCGAAAACGCCGGAAGGCTACGCGTCTGGCTCCTTAGGCCCAACCACCGCCGGGCGTATGGACTCCTACGTGGACTTACTGCAATCCCACGGTGCGAGCATGATCATGCTGGCCAAAGGTAACCGCAGCCAGCAGGTCACCGACGCCTGCCATAAGCATGGCGGCTTCTACCTCGGCAGCATCGGCGGCCCGGCGGCGGTGCTGGCGCAAAACAGCATCAAGAGCCTGGAGTGCGTGGCGTATCCTGAACTGGGAATGGAAGCCATCTGGAAAATTGAAGTGGAGAACTTCCCGGCGTTTATCCTGGTGGATGACAAAGGCAACGACTTCTTCCAGCAGATCCAGAATAAACAGTGCAAAGGGTGCTCACAGCGCTGAACGTTGCCATAACGCCGGAAGCAGCGACAGCGTATCGTTGATCAACCCGCGCTTGTCGCTGCCCGGCTTCCAGATAGTGACCATCGTCTGGCTTATTCCCTGGCTGCCCACTTCGGTGGGCAGCCTTTTTACATTTTTCCACTGCGTTGCCTGAAGATGGGTCGGCAAAAACCCCCAGCCGCAGCCCTGCTCCAGCAGGCCGCGCAGCATCTCCAGTTCGTTAGTGAAAAGCGTGTGCCCTGAAATTTGCAGGCGACGGGCAACCGGCTCGTCTGATGCGGCATGCATAATCACCTGTGGCACCAGAGAGAGATCGAGCAGCGACACCGGCGACGCAACCTCCGCAAAAAGCGCCGTTGCGGCGTAAAAATCCATTTCGATCGCCCCCAGCGCCCGCCACTCCATCTCATTGCCCACGCTGCGGTTGCGCGCCTGGCAGATCCCCAGATCGGCCTGACCGTTTGCCAGCATCGCTTCCGCCTCATCGCGCGATGCACTGGTCAGGCTCAGGCGGATCTTTTTCGTCGCCAGAGTGGCAATCAGCGCCTGTAAAAAAGCTCTGGGTGTGAACGGATCGTAAACGAGGGCAATGTCCTGCGTCGCGCTGTCCGGTACCGATCTGGCAAACGCCTCAAACGCTTTGACCTGCCGCATCAGCAGGTGCGCCTGCCGCTGAAGCTGCTCCCCCTC
Source organism: Enterobacter cloacae complex sp. EB5 (assembly GCF_031432835.1). NCBI lineage: Bacteria > Pseudomonadati > Pseudomonadota > Gammaproteobacteria > Enterobacterales > Enterobacteriaceae > Enterobacter > Enterobacter cloacae complex sp. EB5. The sequence continues at coordinate 3,867,663 of NZ_CP133860.1, read as the reverse complement.
CGGCGTCAGGCGCAGGCTGCGCCCCTCCCGCAGGAACAGAGCGTAGCCCAGCCCATCCTCAAGGAAATCGATCAGATCCCGGAGGGTAGTACGATCTTTGCCGAGTTTACTGGCCGCCTTCATCAGGCTGCCGTGTTCAGCGACGGCAGTGAACGCCTCAAGCTGGGCAAAGGAATAGATCAGTGATGCCACGCCATTCTCCACGCAATTTTTACGGGGGATTTTCCCCCATAACGCGTTTTTTATTATAGGCCGCAGGTTCTTAAACTGAAGTCCTTCCTGAGCCAAACGAGATAAATATGAAAATCAAAACAAACCGCACGCTGCTCGCGGCGCTGGTTGTCAGCAGCCTGCTCTCGCCCGCCGTTATGGCGGCCTGCAACGGTACCGACCTCACCACCTGTCCGGCGCCTTTCGATGCCAGACTCCCAGACGCGCATACCATGCTCACCTGGAGCCAGGCCGATCGCGTGGTGGGCTTTCGCAATGACTACCGCAACTACGCGGGGGACGTGTTCCGCCACGGCAACGCTACGCCGCTGCTGCCCGCAGAAAAACCGCTCACCGATGCCCGCTATCAGGTGAAGGGTAAGAGTTACACTCTTCAGGATTACCTGAAACGCCAGAACGTCAGCGGCATGCTGGTGCTGAAAAACGGCAAAGTGGCCTATAAATACCTGGGAGAAGGCAATACCGACTCAACGCTCTGGACGTCGCGCTCCGTGGGCAAATCGGTGGTCTCCGCGCTGGTGGGTGTTGCAATTAAAGAAGGGAAAATCCATTCCCTGGACGACCTTGTCACCCAATACGAACCGGATTTAAAAGGCACCGCCTGGGAGGGCGTAACGCTGAAACAGCTCATCACCCACACCTCTGGCGTGGCGTGGAACGAAGATTACACCAACCCGCAATCTGACTTCGCCCGGCTTACCGAATGCGAAGCGAAGCCGGGCACCTACGACTGCGTGCGCACCCTGGTGAAGGGGTTACACCGTGAACACCCGGCGGGCGAAAACTGGTCCTATTCCTCGGGTGGCGCCTGGCTGTTAGGCGATGTGCTTGAGCGCGCCACCGGCATGACGCTCGCGGCGTATCTGGAGAAAAGCATCTGGCAGCCGTACGGCATGGCGAGCGACGGCGTGTGGCATGCCTACAGCAAAGGCCAGCACGACGTGGGTGCGCATGGGTTTAACGCCACGCTGGAAGACTGGGGGCGTTTCGGGGAGTTTATCCTGCATAACGGTACGCTGCCGGACGGGAAGCAGATCCTCCCCGAGGGCTGGGTGAAACAGTCCTCAGCCTGGACACAGGCCAAAGGATCGGTGTCCGACGCGCATCCGAAGGGGTTGTACGGCTACCAGTGGTGGAACAACGAAGTGCCAGTCACCGCCACACACGTGGAGCCGAAAGTCGAAAATTCGCTGAAAGATTCCCTGTGGGCGCTGGGTATTTTTGGTCAGATGATCATGGTTAATCAGAAAGAAAATCTGGTTATCGTCCAGTGGTCCACCTGGCCGCAGGCAGAGCCGTCATTCAGCGCCCAGCCGCTGGAAGCGTCGCTGATGTTTAGCGCGATTGCGACCGCGCTGCGCTGATAATCCCAAGCCAGGCCCCGCCTGGCTTCTCACCTGCGCGATGTCACAAAACTGATATATCAGCAACTTAGCGAAATCGAGTAAATAAAAGATCACCGAAATGTTAAGTTATTGTTGAATATGTAAATACTGGTCAACGCTTTGTCATTAATGCACCACACGCATCGGTTCATGCGCTATTTGCGCTTATTAATTTCCACTTCCTGATCCAGTTTTCAGAAACAGACGAGCATAACGTCACTATAAAACTGGAGATAATCATGGTTTCCTCAACCACACCTGCAACGGTTCGTGCCAAAGCGGGCGCGATTTTCCGCGTCACGTCGGGCAACTTTCTTGAGCAATTCGACTTCTTTCTGTTCGGCTTTTATGCCACCTACATCGCCCATACTTTTTTTCCGGCAAGCAGTGAATTTGCGTCACTGATGATGACCTTCGCCGTCTTTGGCGCGGGCTTCCTGATGCGTCCGATCGGGGCCATTGTGCTGGGGGCTTACATTGATAAAGTGGGTCGCCGTAAAGGGCTGATCGTCACCCTGTCGATTATGGCTGCCGGAACGTTCCTGATCGTGCTGATCCCGTCTTATCAGAGCATTGGCCTGTGGGCGCCGCTGCTGGTGCTGACCGGCCGCCTGTTGCAGGGTTTTTCGGCAGGCGCCGAGCTGGGCGGGGTTTCGGTTTATCTGGCGGAGATCGCCACGCCGGGCCGCAAGGGTTTCTACACCAGCTGGCAGTCGGGTAGCCAGCAGGTCGCCATTATGATCGCGGCGGCGATGGGCTTTGCGCTGAATGTGGTGCTGGAGGAGAGTGCCATTCGCGAATGGGGGTGGCGTATTCCGTTCCTGTTTGGCTGTCTGATTGTGCCGTTTATCTTTTTCCTGCGCCGCAAGCTGGAAGAGACCGAGGAATTTAGCGCCCGTCGCCACCATCTGGCGATGCGTCAGGTCTTCACAACGCTGCTCGCTAACTGGCCGGTAGTCGTCGCGGGTATGCTGATGGTGGCGATGACCACCACCGCGTTTTACCTGATCACCGTTTACGCCCCGACCTTCGGTAAAAAAGTCCTGATGCTCAGCGCGTCGGACAGTCTTCTGGTCACGCTGCTGGTGGCGGTGTCCAACTTTATCTGGCTGCCGGTGGGCGGCGCGCTGTCGGATCGCTTCGGGCGTGAACCGGTGCTGATCGCCATGACGCTGCTGGCGCTGGCGACCAGCTATCCGGCGCTGACGATGCTGGCCGCAGCCCCGAGCTTCTCCATGATGCTGACCGTGCTGCTGTGGCTCTCTTTCCTCTACGGCCTGTATAACGGCGCGATGGTCCCGGCCCTGACGGAGATCATGCCAGCAGAGGTGCGCGTGGCGGGCTTCTCACTGGCTTACAGCCTGGCAACGGCGGTCTTTGGCGGTTTCACGCCGGTGATTTCGACCGCCTTAATTGAGTACACCGGCGACAAAGCCTCCCCGGGCTACTGGATGAGCTTTGCCGCCGTTTGCGCCCTGCTGGCAACGCTTTATCTCTATCGTCGTCGCACGTTAATCCTGCAAACCGCCGTTAAGGAGTGATCCCTCATGCTTACATTCAGAACGGTGATTGTCGCCCTGACCTTCGCCACCCTCAGCGCGGGCGCGCTTGCGCAGGATGTGACGGTGATGATTTCTGGCGGCTTCAAAGCGGCGCTGGAGAAGCTGACGCCGCAGTACGAAGCGCAAAGCGGCGACAGGCTCATTGTGATCTCCGGCCCGTCGATGGGCAAAACGCCGCAGGCCATTCCGGCGCGGCTCGCCCGGGGCGAAAAAGCGGACGTGGTAATTATGGTGGGCGATGCGCTGGCGAAACTGGAACAGGATCGCAGGACGGCGGCGGGCTCCCGCGTGGAGCTGGCGGATTCGCCCGTCGGGATGGTCGTCAAAGCGGGCGCGCCGGTGCCGGATATCAGTACGGTGCCTGCCCTGCGGCAAACGCTGCTGAAGGCGCACTCCATGGCTTATTCCGACAGCGCCAGCGGCCGGTATGTTGAGAGCCAGCTGTTCCGTAAGCTGGGCATCCACGGCCAGGTTCACGATAAAGCGCACCGGGTTGAGCGCATCCCGGTGGCGTCTGAAGTGGCAAAAGGGAAATACGATCTCGGCTTTCAGCAGGTGAGCGAGCTTCTGCCGGTCTCGGGGGTGACGTTTGTGGGTAAGTTGCCTGACGACATGCAGTACATTACCCGTTTCGCCGGAGCCGTAACGCAGAAGGCTGACCATCCCGAACAGGGAAAAGCGCTGCTGACTTTTCTCTCTTCGCCACAGGCCGCCAGCGTCATTACGTCAACGGGCTTAACGCCCGTCAGCGCACCTCGCGATACTGCTCGGTGATCAGCGTTTCGAGTTCGGCAGCAATATAGGACTGGATCCGCCCGCGGCGGCGGATCAGCCCCACGGTTCGCCTGACTTCAGGCTCGGTTAAAGGCACCGACGTCAGCAGCGAATGCTCTGCGCGGGGCATTGACATGGCGGGAACGGCCGCAATACCGATCCCGGCTTCAACCATCCCCAGCATGGTCGTCACGTGCCGCGTTTCGCAGATGCTGGGGCGCTCAGGCCGAATATGCCCGACCCGCTGGTCGAGAAGATTGCGGTTGCCGGAGGTCTTATCCAGACCGATATAATCCTGCTGATAAAAAGCCTGCCACGTCAGGCTTTTTCTTTTTGCAAGCGGGCTGTCGCGTCGGCAGGCGGCCACGTAGACATCCTCCACCAGCGGGACAAACTCGATGTCGGGCTGCAAGCTCCGGGCAAAGCAGATACCAAAATCCGCCTGTCCGCGGGTGACGGCCTCGATAACGTTTCCGGCGCTGCTGTCGATCAGTTTTATGCGCACGCGGGGGTAACGGGACTGAAAGCGGCGGATCACATCCGGCATAAAGTAACAGGCGGCGGACGGCACCGTCGCCACGGTGATCAGCCCCGTACGCTCCTCGCTGGCCTTATCGATATCCGAAAGCATGGACTCCACATCAGCAAGCAGCTGTCCGCACTGGTCGGCAAAGGTCTGTCCATACAGGGTCAGCGTGACGCGGCGGGTGGTTCTGTCGAACAGTTTTGTCCCCAGTGCCGCCTCCAGCTTTTCAATCCTGCGACTCAACGCCGACTGGGAAAGGCAGATAGACTCCGCCGCAAGACGGAAATTGCCGTATTCCAGTAAAGCGCGGAAAGCATAGAGATCGTTGAGGTCAAAATTGACGGGCATACTGACGGGATCCTTAAGCACGGTAGGGTAAGAAGAGATTTATCATAGTCGCGCACGACATACTTCACAAAATGAAGGGGATACCCCTAAAGCGCTATCAACCTGACGGCACATAGTGATAGTTTATGCGGGCTGGATCCCTCTTAAACAGGCTGCCACTCTGCATGCAGCCGAAGAGGAGTGTCATACTGCTTAACAGAGTATGTTGGCATGCTAACAGCCCCTGACCTTTCCATTTTGTTCACGTGCGAGTAACGAGCAAAGCGATGATTAAGTGGCCCTGGAAAACGAACGACGCTGGTCGAAATATGGCGCTGCCCTGGGATGAGGCTCTGGCGATCCCCGTGCTGGCGAATCTCTTGCCTGAAGAGCAATCAAAGCTGATTCAGCTGGCCGAGCGTTTTTTACAGCAAAAACGGCTGGTGCCGCTACAGGGCTTCGAACTGGATCCGCTCAAAAATTCCCGCATCGCCCTGCTCTTCTGCTTGCCGGTGCTGGAGCTGGGTATCGAATGGCTGGATGGCTTCCACGAAGTGCTGATCTACCCGGCGCCGTTTATCGTCGATGATGAGTGGGAGGATGACATCGGGCTGGTGCACAACCAGCGTATGGTGCAGTCCGGGCAGAGCTGGCAGCAAGGGCCAATCATCCTCAACTGGCTGGATATTCAGGACTCGTTCGATGCCTCGGGCTTCAACCTGATCATTCACGAAGTGGCGCACAAACTGGATACCCGCAACGGCGATCGCGCCAGCGGCGTGCCGCTGATCCCGCTGCGTGAAGTCGCGGGATGGGAGCACGACCTGCACGCGGCGATGGAAAACATTCAGGATGAGATAGACCTGGTGGGTGAAAGCGCGGCCAGCATTGATGCCTATGCCGCGACCGATCCCGCCGAGTGTTTTGCGGTACTGTCCGAGTATTTCTTTAGCGCACCTGAGCTTTTCGCCCCACGCTTCCCGGCGCTGTGGCAGCGTTTTTGCCAGTTTTATCAGCAGGATCCGCTCCAGCGTCTGCGGCAAAGTGAGGACGCAGCCAGCACCTCCCCTCATCCGTTCCACTAATGTTTAAGGGGTACGATCGGTCGATCGTACCCACAAGCTCACCGCGAGAAACAGCAGCGCCATTCCCCATGCGGCAGTAATCAAAAACTGCTCACCGTAAACGCGCGTCACCACGGGTACCAGCAGCGCGCTGGCCCCGTACCCCAGCGTATGGCTGGTGGCGATCACCCCTGCGCCTTTGCCCGTCGTCAGCCGATCGTTGAGCAAAAGCTGGTATCCCGGCGTTGCCATGGCGGCCCCCAGCGAAGTGATGACAATGCCCACGTAGAAGAGGGCTAAACTGGCGAGACACATCAGCCCAAGACCCGCCACCATCAAGACCGCGGCAAGTAAGAGTAAAACTCTCGGGGTAAAATGCTGCGGGCGTACCACCAGAAACTGCGCCGCCAGGGTCGCCAGCGCGGCCAGGCTCAGCAGCAGCGCGACATGATGGCTGATTTGCACGGCATCGCCATTAAATAACGGATGAAGATGCGGCGATAAACCAAGCTGCATCAGGCTGACCAGCGCCGCCAGCAGCAGCGCCAGCACCAGGAAAGGCAGCATGGAGGCCTGTAACCGCGTCGACTGGTGCGCCACCGGCGGCAGCGGGGGATCGGCGGCTTCGCGCAGCACCAGCAGCAGCGCGATCAACGGCACCAGCGCCATCAGCCAGAGCGGTGCGACCGGGCTGACGCTGAGCATCAGCGCGGCCAGAGGCGGTCCCAGCAGACGCCCGCAGCTCAGGCCAGAGCTTATCGTCGCCAGCGCCGCCATCCTTTTATCCAGCCCCGCGCGTTGAATGGCCCACGTCTGGGCCGCAGGCACCAGCCCTGATACCGTCAGGCCGTACAGCATGCGCGACAGCACCAGGCCTGCCATTCCCCAGAGGGCATTCAGCACGCCGTTCGCCATCGCCCAGACCACCAGCGCCATCACGACAAAGCTCGCCAGATAGCCGCCCAGCGAGGCCAGCATAACGATCTTACAGCCGTGCCGCTCGCTCTGGCGTCCCCACCAGGGCGAGGCGGGTAAAAAGAGCATCGAGCCGAACATCAGCAGCCCGGCCCAGACGGAGAGCGACAGTCCGGTCAGGGAGACCAGCTGCGGCAGCATAACCAGCAAACCGTTTTGCCCAATACCTAATAAACCGGCGCCCAGTGCCAGGGGCCAGTTAGCTTTAGGGGCCACAACGTCAGTGAGATTCTCAGTACGAGCGCGCATAAAATTGTGAAGATAATGTCAATAAATGTGTGGAAATTATGAAGTTTATGAAAACAAATATTGCAAAAATAGTTGCCACTGTAAACAGAATGAATATCATAACGAGAATTATTATCAGTCATGGAATGAGGTACAACTATGCGTACTCTGCCCCGCTCCGCCGGTACAGATGTTGCGGCCCAGTGTTTTTTGAACGCGCTGCTGCGCGAAACGAAGGACTGGCACTATCTTCCCGCAACCCGTGCGGATGAGTTATCACAGATTCATATCCCGCTCTCCCCAACCCAGGCCATTCGGGTTCCGGTACGCTATTTCTCCCCCACACAGCATCACCAGTATCGTTTTCCGGCAACGCTGATTCAGGCCGACAGCGACGGCGGTGACACGGTCACATTCCATCAACTGATTGATTTCATTCTTGAAAAAGAGACGGTAAGAGGCGCTCTGGATGCCGATACGCTGGCTCGCTTTAAGCAGCGCGTCCAGGAAAGCCATACGCACACCTGGCAGGCCATTGATTTACGCCACAACTGGGCAAACCTGCGCGATAAGCCGCTGACCTTTGCCGAAGCGGAACAGGCGCTGCTGGTCGGCCATGCTTTTCATCCTGCCCCAAAGTCGCACGAGCCGTTTAACGAGGCCGAGGCGCGCCGCTATCTGCCGGATTTCGCCTCCCGCTTCCCGCTGCGCTGGTTTGCGGTTGAGAGCACGCTGGTTGCCGGTGACAGCCTGAACGTCTCCCTGCGGGAACGTCTGCTGCGCTTTGCAGCGCAGAGCGCGCCGGCCCTTCTCGGTCACTTCACCGACACCTGCTGGCTGCTGCCGATGCACCCGTGGCAGGCCGACTATCTGCTGGAGCAGGACTGGTGCCAGCGTCTGGTAGAAAAAGGCGCCCTGCGCGATCTGGGCGAAGCCGGTGCGCAATGGCTGCCCACCAGCTCTTCCCGCTCGCTGTACAGCGAAACCAACAGCGACATGATTAAGTTTTCCCTGAGCGTGCGGCTGACCAACTCCGTGCGCACGCTGTCGGTGAAAGAGGTTAAGCGCGGCATGCGCCTGGCGCGGCTGGCGAAAACGGCACGCTGGCAGGAACTTCAGGCGCGCTACCCGACCATGCGCGTGATGCAGGAGGACGGCTGGGCGGGGCTGTGCGATGAGCACGGCGTCGTTCAGGAAGAGAGTCTGATGGCCCTGCGCGTCAACCTGCTGTTCGATACCCCTGAAACGCAAACCAACGTGCTGGTGAGCCTAACCCAGGCCGCGCCGGACGGCGGCGACAGCCTGCTCGCCGCGGCGGTGCGTCGTCTGAGCCAGCGTCTGGATCTCCCGCTCACCCAGTCCGCGCGCTGCTGGCTGGACGCCTACTGCGACCGGGTATTGCTTCCGCTGTTCAGCGCCGAGGCGGACTACGGTCTGGTCCTGCTGGCGCACCAGCAAAATATCCTCGTTGAGATGCAGCAGGATTTCCCCGTTGGGCTGATCTACCGCGACTGCCAGGGCAGCGCCTGGACCGAAGGGGCCGACGCGTGGCTGAAAGAGGCAGGTGAAACCGAGGTGGAAAACCGCTTCGGTGAGAGCCAGCTGCTGCGCTACTTCCCTTATTACCTGCTGCTGAACTCTACCCTTGCCGTCACCGCCGCGCTCGCCGCTGCCGGTTTCGACAGCGAAGAGAACCTGATGTCCCGCGTGCGTGACGCGCTGGCCGAACTGCGCACGACGGCGAAGCAGACCCGCTGCCTTGATTATGTGCTCGACAGCCCGACCTGGAACTGCAAAGGCAACTTCTTCTGCTACCTGCACGATCGCAACGAAAACACCATCGTCGATCCGGCGGTGATCTATTTCGACTTTAGCAACCCGTTTTATAAGGAGAAGGCGTGATGGCAAACGCGAATATCGTCCATTCCGGCTACGGCTTTCGCTGCACGGCCACGGAACAAAACCTGCCGCTGACGCTGGGTCTCGACGGCAGCGCGGTGCTGGAGCGGCTGACCGGGCTCCCGGACGGCTGGCTGGTGGACGCCCTCGACCAGCTGTTTGTTGCCGCGCCCGCCCTGACCGGCATTACCCTGCCGTGGGCAGCCTGGCAGGATGAACCTCAGGCGCAGGCGCTGTTTAGCCTCGTTCACGGAGATTATCTGGCGCGTGAAATTTTCTGGCAGCTGCCGCTGTGGCTGAAAGGCGAACGTCCGCAGGCGAGCGGCGAAATGCAGTTTGATGAAAGCCGTCAGCTGTACTTCCCGCTGCGCCCTCACCGCCCGCAGGGCGAGGTGTATCGCCGTTACGATCCGCAGATTAAGCGCACCCTGAGCTTCCGCGTGGCGGACGTGGCGCTGGACGGCGAGCGTTTTACCCGCTGGATGAACAACCCGCGCGTAAATGCCTTCTGGGAAATGGCCGGTCCGCAGGCCGAGCAGGAGAACTACCTGCGTCGCCAGCTCGACTCGACTTATTGCTACCCGGTGATCGGCTGCTTTGACGATCAGCCATTCGGCTATTTTGAACTCTACTGGGCGGCAGAAGACCGCATTGGCCGCCACTATCGCTGGCAGCCGTTTGACCGTGGGCTGCACATGCTGGTGGGCGAAGAGAACTGGCGCGGGGCGCAGTATATCCGCAGCTGGCTGCGCGGCCTCAGCCACTATCTGTATCTCGATGAACCGCGCACGGCGCGCATTGTGGCGGAACCGCGCTTCGACAACCAGCGTCTGTTCCGCCATCTGGCGTCCGCTGGTTTCGACACGGTGAAAGAGTTCGACTTCCCGCACAAACGCTCCCGTCTGATCATGAGCGAGCGTCATCGCTTCTTCCACGAGGTGGAACTGTGAACGCACTCTGGCAGAAAGTGAACCGTGAGATGGTGGCGAAGATCCTCGCCGAACTGGAATATGAACGCACCCTGCGCGCCGAGCCGGTTTCAGCGGACTACTGGCGCATCACCATGGGCAACGCGTGCTGGCAGTTCCGCGCCACGCGTGGGATCTGGGGCTGGCTGCATATTGACACTGATACCCTGACCACCACCAGCGGCGCGGCGGTCGAAGCGGAAAACGCGCTGCTGCAACTGGCCAGCGTGCTGGAGATGAGCGACGCGCAAACGGCGGAGCACATGGAAGACCTCTACGCCACGCTGCGGGGTGATATGCAGCTGTTGCAGGCGCGTGAAACGCTGGATGCCGATGCGCTGATCCACCTCGACCCGGACGAACTACAGTGCCTGATGCGCGGTCACCCGAAGTTTATTTTCAACAAGGGGCGCCGCGGCTGGGGGCTGGATGCCCTGCGCCGGTACGCGCCGGAATATCGCGGGCGTTTTCGCCTGCACTGGGTCGCCGTGCAGCGCGAGCGTCTGGTCTGGAGCAGCGACGCCGATTGCGATATTAACGCCCTGCTCGCCAGCGCCATGGACGATGCCGAGCGCGAGCGGTTCGACGCCCGCTGGCAGGAGCTGGATCTGGACGACAGCTGGCTGCCGGTGCCGCTGCACCCGTGGCAGTGGCAGCAAAAAATTGCCATTCATTTCCTGGCGCAGCTCGCGCGCGGTGAGATGGTAGAACTGGGTGAGTTCGGCGATGAGTATCTGGCGCAGCAGTCCCTGCGCACGCTGACCAACGCCAGCCGTCGCGCGCCGTATGACATCAAGCTGCCGCTGACCATCTACAACACCTCCTGCTATCGCGGTATTCCGGGCAAGTATATCGCCGCCGGTCCGCTGGCCTCGCGCTGGCTACAGCAGCAGTTCGCCAGTGATGCCACGCTGATTCGCTCCGGGGCGCAGGTGCTTGGCGAACCCGCAGCCGGATATCTGTCGCATCCCGGTTATGCCGCATTGCCTGAGGCGCCGTACCGCTATCAGGAGATGCTGGGGGTGATCTGGCGCGAGAACCCATCCTGCTATTTACAGGATGGCGAACAGGCGGTGCTGATGGCGGCGCTGATGGAAACCGATAACCAGGGCCGCCCGCTGATTGACGCGTGGATCAAACGCTCGGGGTTAACCGCTGACGCATGGCTGGAAAAGCTGTTTGAGGCGACGGTGATCCCCTTCTATCACCTGCTCTGTCGCTACGGGGTGGCGCTTATCGCCCACGGCCAGAACGTCACGCTGGTGATGAAAGATTACGTTCCGCAGCGCATTTTGCTGAAGGATTTCCAGGGCGACATGCGCCTGGTGGATGAAGATTTCCCGCAGATGCAGAGCCTGCCGGAGCAGGTAAAAGCGGTGACGGCGCGCCTCAGCGCGGATTACATCATCCACGACCTGCAAACCGGCAACTTTGTCACGGTGCTGCGCTTTATATCCCGCCTCACCCTGCAATGCGGCGTGAGCGAAACCCGCTTCTATCAGATCCTGGCGCTGGTGTTACGTCGCTATATGGCCGCCCATCCGGATCTTGCGGCGCGCTTCGCGAAGTTCGACCTGTTTAAGCCGCAGATTATTCGCGTGATCCTCAACCCGGTCAAACTGACCTTCTCTGAACACGACGGCGGCAGCCGCATGCTGCCGAACTACGTCTGCGATCTTGATAACCCTCTTTTTCTGGTCTCCCGGGAGTCAGCGCAATGAAAACCTATGATTTCATCGGCATTGGTATCGGTCCGTTCAACCTCAGTATTGCCGCGCTGGCAGAGGGGCTGGACGGTTTTAGCTCGCTGTTTCTTGAACGCAAGCCGCACTTCTCCTGGCACCCGGGGATGATGGTGCCGGACTGCCACATGCAGACCAGCTTTCTGAAGGATCTGGTCAGTGCCGTGGAGCCAACCAACCGCCACAGCTTCCTGAACTATCTGGTACAGCGCAAAAAGTTCTACCGTTTCCTCACCACCGAGCAGCGCACCGTCTCGCGCGAGGAGTTTGCCGACTACCTGTGCTGGGCGGCGGATAACCTCACGAACCTGGCCTTCAGCCAGCAGGTACAGCAGGTCCGCTTTGATGAGCAAAACGGTCTGTTTGAGGTCGTGACCCAGCGGGATCGCTTCCTGGCGCGCCACGTCTGCGTGGGGATTGGGAAGCAGATCAATCTCCCAGACTGCGTCACCGCGCAGGACGATACCTGCTTCCACGCCAGCGAAATGATGCTGCGCACGCCGGATTTAGCGGGCAAGCGCGTCACCGTCGTTGGCGGCGGCCAGAGCGGTGCGGATCTGTTTTTAAATATCTTCCGTGGGGAATGGGGCCAGCCGCTGAGCCTCAACTGGGTGTCGCGCCGCAACAACTACAACGCGCTGGATGAAGCCGCGTTTGCTAATGAGTATTTCACGCCGGAGTATGTGGACAGCTTCTCGACCCTCGGTGACGACGCCCGACGTCAGATGTTGCAGGAGCAGAAGATGACCTCCGACGGGATCACCACGGAGTCGCTGCTGGCCATCTATCGCGCCATGTATCACCGCTTCGAAGTGCTGCGCGAAAAACCCTGGGCGCACCTGATGCCGTCCCGCTCGGTGACGGCGCTGACGCGCCAGGAAACCGGACATCGCCTCAGCATCCAGCATCACCTGGACGGCGGGCGCGAACAGCTGGAAAGCGACGTGGTGATTTTCGCCACCGGCTACCGCGCTGTGCAGCCCGCGTTTCTCGCCTCGCTCTCTTCCCGACTGCGTCTGGATGAGGATGAAGCCTTCTGCATCAACAACGATTTTACCCTTGAATGGGACGGCCCGCAGAGCAACCGCCTGTTTGCCGTCAATGCCGGGATGCACCGTCTCGGTATTGCCGAACCCCAGCTCAGCCTGATGGCCTGGCGCGCGGCGCGAATTCTGAATCGCGCCCACGATGACGAGCCGTTTGAGCTGGCAACCACCCCCGGCGTGATCCACTGGCGGAGCACCACCAGCCCGGAGAGCAGCCAGGTTTTTAAATCATTAATGAAGACCACCGAGTACTGACACACACATTCAGGATCAACATAACAATGAAACGTTCTCATCTTTGGGTTTTAAATCCGTGCTTGCTTGCCATGCTTTCTACCTCTGCGTGGGCGGAAGAACAAAAGGAAGAAGATATTGTGGTCTCCGCCAGCCGGGCACATCGCAGCGTGGCAGAGATGGCGCAAACCACCTGGGTTATTGAGCGGGCGGAAATTGAGCAGCAGGTTCAGGGCGGGAAAGAGATTAAAGACGTGCTGGCCCAGCTGATCCCCGGCATGGACGTCAGCAGCCAGGGACGTACCAACTACGGCATGAACCTGCGCGGTCGCTCCATGATGGTGATGGTGGACGGCGTACGTCTGAACTCGTCCCGCAGCGACAGCCGCCAGCTCGACTCTATCGATCCGTTCAACATTGACCGTATCGAAGTCATTTCCGGCGCCACCTCGCTGTACGGCGGCGGCAGTACCGGCGGTCTGGTGAACATCGTCACCAAAAAAGGCCAGCCGGAGACCGAAATAGAGTTCCAGACCGGGGCAAAAAGCGGGTTTAACAGCCATAACGACCATGATGAGAACGTATCGGCAGCCGTGAGCGGCGGCAATGACAACGCTTCTGGCCGTCTGTCGGTCTCCTATCAGCGCTACGGCGGCTGGTATGACGGCAACGGCGACGAGGTGATTATCGATAACACCCAGACCGGCTTGCAGTATTCCGACCGTATCGACGTGATGGGGACAGGCACCATCAACATCGACGAACATCAGCAGCTCCAGTTAACCACGCAGTACTACAAGAGCGAATCCGACGGCAAGCACGGCCTGTTCCTTGGGGAGAATTTCGCTGCGGTCACGGGCGATGCCAAAGCCTATAACAAAGACAACCTGAACTCTGACCGTATCCCGGGCACAGAGCGTCACCTGATCAACCTGCAATACTCGAACACCGATTTCTGGGGTCAGGATCTGGTTGCGCAGATTTACTACCGTGACGAGAGCCTGACCTACTACCCGTTCCCGACGCTGAGCAAAGGCGCGGTGACCAGCATTGGCGCATCCCAGCAGAAAACCGATTTTTACGGCGGCAAGCTGACGCTGAACAGCAAGCCGATGGACGACCTGACCCTCACCTGGGGTGTGGATGCCGACCACGAAACATTCGATGCCAACCAGCAGTTCTTTGACTTAAGCAAAGCGGCGGCGAGCGGCGGCATGGAGCTGGACAACGCCTACAACGTGGGCCGTTATCCGGGTTACAGCATTACCAACCTCGCGCCGTTCCTGCAAGCCAGCTATGACATTGACGCCATCACCCTGAGCGGCGGCGTGCGTTACCAGTACACCGAAAACAAGGTGGACGATTTTGTCGGTTACGCCCAGCAGCAGGCAATCGCCACCGGCAAAGCGACCTCCGCTGACGCGGTGCCGGGCGGGAAAACCGACTACAACAACTTCCTGTTTAACGCCGGGATCCTTGGACGTCTGACCGAACAGCAGCAGCTGTGGTTTAACTTCTCCCAGGGCTTCGAAATTCCGGATCTGGCGAAGTACTACGGCTCCGGCACCTATCAGCTGGTCGATGGTCACTATCGCCTGCAAAACAGCGTCAACGTGAACGACTCAACGCTGGACGGGATTAAGGTCAATGCTTACGAGCTGGGCTGGCGCTTCACCGGCGATAACCTGCGTACCCAGGTGGCGGCGTACTACTCGCTCTCGGATAAAACCATCACCATCAACAAGAGCGACATGACCATCAATCTGGAGGACGACAAACGTCGTATCTATGGGGTTGAAGGCCAGGTGGACTATTTCTTCACCGACAGCGACTGGAGCACCGGGGCGAACTTTAACGCCATCAAGTCCGAAACGCGTGAAAACGGGAAATGGGAGAAGCTGACGGTCGACAGCGCCAGCCCGTCGAAATCCAGCGCATGGGTCAACTGGGCGCCGGGCGACTGGACGCTGCGCGTGCAGAGCACACAAACCTTTGACGTGTCTGACGCCGATGGTAAGAAGATCGATGGCTATAACACCGTTGATTTCCTCGGCAGCTACGCCCTGCCGGTGGGGAAAGTCAGCTTCAGCGTGGAAAACCTGCTGGACAAAGACTACACCACCGCCTGGGGCCAGCGCGCACCGGGGCTGTATAGCCCAACCTACGGCGCACCGGGTCTTTATACGTATAAAGGCCGTGGACGTACGTTTGGTCTGAACTACTCCGTACTGTTCTGATCCTGCGCGCCGCCTGCCTGCGGGCGGCGCGATTTGCTGTGCAATTTGAAAGCAAATTTGCTATTAAATCATCGGTTTGCTGAAATTGTCGGCAAACGAACAAAAACGGTGTTTTCCCCTTTGACAAGGCGCACGCAGGTCGATAATATGCGCCTCGTTCACACGATTCCTCTGTAGTTCAGTCGGTAGAACGGCGGACTGTTAATCCGTATGTCACTGGTTCGAGTCCAGTCAGAGGAGCCAAATTTGAAAAGCCTGCTTTTAAAGCAGGCTTTTTGCTTTTGTGGGTTACAACACAAACTCGTAATGAGAACCATCGGGCAGTTCTACATCCAGCCGTAGCTTCCCTCCGGCGGCCTCAACGTAGCGTTTCAAAGAAGAAAGCTTAATATCGCGCCCTGCCTTTTCCATGACGGCGACAGTAGGTTGTTTAATACCCAACGCCCTGGCCATATCTACCTGCGTTTTTTGCACTTTTTCACGTAACTCGGCCAGATGGATATTGAGCAAAATATCCGTTGCCATTGCCTGTGCGCTGGCAACAACCTCAGGTTTTTCATCTGCAATAAGCTGCTCCAGGGTTCTGCCCATCGCGTTAATTCCTCTCTTTTAATGTGTTCAGCCAGCGAGTGTATTCCCGATCCGCAACGAGGAGCATCTCATCGTAAAATCGCCTTTCATTACCGATCTTATTGCCCGCACACAGTACAATACCCGTACGGTTCGGATTGAAAGCGAAAAATGCCCTCAGCGGATCACCCTTACTCTGGATACGCAATTCTTTCATGTTGCTGTGGCGGGAGCCTTTCAGCGTATCGGCATACGGTCTGGACAGACCCGGTCCCTTTTCCCGCAATACAAGTAGCGCGGCCAGTACGCTGGCTCTCTCGCTATCGTTTAATGAGGTGAACCAGTCGTCAAACCTGTCCGTAGTTTTAATCGCCCACACGGGACCTCCTTGTGCAACATAGATCAAAAACTATATAGATGCAAAACTATATTGCCGATTATGCAGACAGAATGGCTGTTATGCAGGCTAAGGTTGCAAAATATGGAAGCCGTCTTCAGAAATAAAGGCGAAACAGGGTGAAGGGGGAATACAAGCCCGGAAAGCGCAGCGCAACCGGGCAGACGCGTAGTTAAATCTGATAATCAATCGCCACTTCTTCCGGCTCCATCACCTGGCGTTTGATCTCATCCACGGAAAGCCCCGCATTGCATAGCTCAATAAAACGCCACACGTAGTTACGCTGAAGCTGTCCGCGCTTTAGCCCCAGCCAGACGGTGTTCGCATCGAACAGATGACGCGTATCCAGACGCACCAGATTTCCGGCTTCATATTCGCCGCCAGACTGCTCGGCCACCAGGCCAATCCCCAGCCCTAACTCGACGTAGGTTTTGATCACGTCGGAATCCTGCGCGCTCAGCACCACGTCCGGGGTGAGCCCTTTACGCTTGAATGCTTCATCAATGCGCGAACGTCCGGTAATGCCCTGCCGGTAGGTGATAAGCGGCCATTTGACGATCTCTTCCAGCGTCAACGGCGAAACCTGATTCAGCGGGTGATCGGCGGGTAACAGCAGGCTGTGGTGCCAGCGGAACCACGGGAACGCCACCAGCAGCGGGTCGTTGCTCAGCCGTTCACTGGCGATACCGATATCGGCCCCGCCGTTATGCAGCAGCACTTCAATTTCCTGCGGCGTGCCCTGGATCAGTTCGAGACGTACGTCCGGGAAGATCTCACGAAATGCCTTGATAACCGTCGGAAGACTATAGCGCGCCTGCGTATGGGTGGTGGCGATAGTCAGCACACCCGAAGCGTCGTTGGTAAAGAGATCCGCCAGCCGACGAACGTTGCTGGCCTCGTTGAGAATGCGCTCAGCGATGGTCAGCAATGCCTTGCCTGGCTCGGTCATACCCAACAGGCGCTTGCCGCGACGGATAAAAATCTCAATGCCTAACTCCTCCTCCAGCTCGCGGATATGTCGGCTGACGCCCGACTGAGAGGTGTAAAGCATATTGGCGACTTCGGTCAGGTTGTAATCCCGCCTGGCCGCCTCACGAATAATTTTAAGTTGCTGGAAATTCACAATTCACTCCGGCGCATCTGACATAAGGCTATTGTTAGAGTCAGCCGGGCTGGAGAACAAATAATAAAAACCAGCATCTTATGCTTATTTGGAATATCAGCTGACGAGTTGCAGCTCGCGATTTTCCAGGGACGGCTTACTGACCAGAGACATCAGGATCTCTTTCACCGCCTGCGCCTGCGGTGAAAGGGAGCCGCGCGCAGACATATTCAACGACAGCGGTAAGCTCATGGATGGCGTGGTGATGCGGGCCATCCAGCCGTTCGCCGCGCTGCACAGTGAACGTGCGGCAGACTCGGGCAGAACCGTTACCCCCATGCCGCTGGCAATGGCGGCAGTCAGCGTGGAAATAGAATCAATCTCGCCGATAATTTTGGCCGTCAGACGGCGCAGCGAGAACGCTTCGTCAACACGCACGCGCACGGCACTGTAGTCACGCGGCAGGAACAGGTTCATCTCTGCCACAGCGGTTAAATCAATGCTCTGGCCGGGGCAATCACGGGTACCGACCAGATAAAGATCTTCCTTCAGCAGCGGCTGGCTGGTGATCCCGGCAACCGGGGAGCGATCGTACAGCACCGCCATATCCAGCTGACCGTTGAGCAGTTTGTCATTGAGCACGGAACCACTGTTCTCATGCAGATAAACCAGCACTTCCGGTAGCTCCGCGCGCACCGCCTGTAGCAGCGGCATGGTTACCGACGATGCAGCCGTTCCCGGCGCCAGCCCGATGGAGACATGGCCACTCAGGGTCTGCCCCACATTGTGCACGGCCAGCTGCGCCTGTTCACACTGACGCAGGATCGTGCGGGCATGGGTATATAAAATTTTTCCCGCTTCGGTAGGCGTTACGCCGCGCTTGGTGCGGATCAACAGTTGCTGGTCCATTTCGCCTTCCAGAGTCGCGACCTGCTGGCTCAGCGCAGGCTGCGCGATATGCAGCACTTCAGCCGCCTGGGTCAGGCTGCCGATATCGACGATTTTTACGAAGTATTTCAGTCGTCTTAAGTTCATGTTGCCCCCTGTTCGAAAATAGCGTGCCGGTAACGGCTGTGTTGTTAAACAGGTTTTGCAATATGGATGCCAGTTTTTTGCAGCGGGTGTATGTCTCCGCTAAGCGGTTGAAAATAAGGAAAGCCAATCACTGATGCCTGTTTTGAGACGGGGACAACGGTTTCCGATCTGCCCCATTCGGGGTATATCTGCACAATAATGGTGCATTCCGTTGGCAAAAACGTCACTTTGCTGGTTTTGTCAGCAAACAGTTCAAAGTCGGCGATCCATCCTTTGACAAGGCGTACGCAGGTCGATAATATGCGCCCCGTTCACACGATTCCTCTGTAGTTCAGTCGGTAGAACGGCGGACTGTTAATCCGTATGTCACTGGTTCGAGTCCAGTCAGAGGAGCCAAATTTGAAAAGCCTGCTTTTAAAGCAGGCTTTTTGCTTTCCTGCGTTCGGTCAGTTTGTCGGGTGGCGCTGCGCTTACCCGACCTACGGTACTCAAGGCCCGGTAAGCGAGGCACTACCAGACATAGCAAGCTTCACCGGTATCCCCGACCGCCGTTCCAGCTCAGCGCCCGCCCCTTCACTTATCAGCTGCGTCTTTTGCGTGGCCGAAATGGGTAGCGGCACCTTATTTGTCGATTCAAATTCCGCGCGATTGCGTGAAAGCGGCTCGTGAACCTCTACCCAACGGCTACCGTCCGGCTCGGTGGTTACTTTTACGGGCTGATCGATAAGCTGTACCCGCGTCCCCACCGAAACGTTATCGAACAGGTATTTGATATCGTTATTACGCAGGCGAATGCAGCCCTGGCTGACGCGCAGACCAATGCCGAAATTTGAGTTGGTACCGTGGATCGCGTACAGCTTGCCGATATAGAGGGCATACAGCCCCATCGGGTTATCCGGCCCGGCGGGAACGAACGCGGGCAACGTTTTCCCCTCTTTCGCGTAAGCCCGTCGCGTATTTGCCGTGGGTGACCAGGTTGGGCCTTCTTGTTTGCGCTCAACGGCGGTTACCCAGTTACGCGGCGTTTCGCGCCCGGCCTGGCCGATGCCAATAGGCAGCACCTCAACCGTGTTGCTGCCGGGTGGATAATAGTAAAGTCGCATTTCCGCGACGTTCACCACAATCCCCTCGCGCACCGTTGGTGGCAGAATAAGCTGCTGCGGCACCACCAGCTGTGTTCCGGCTCGCGGTAAAAATGGATCCACCCCCGGGTTGGCTTCCAGCATATTGCTCAACCCCTGCCCGTGCTGCGCTGCAAACGCTTCGAGCGGCAGGGTATTGCCCTCAGGCACGGTGATGGTGACTGGCGCCCCCACCAGGCTGCTGCCCTCGGGAGGGAGGGGGTAGGTTACAGCAGATGCAGCGGGAACCAGAATACCAAGCGTAAAAACGAACGAGGCAAATCGAATCATAGTGTTCTGTACTCAGTCAAAGAGAAAGCCTGCCGGTGGGCAGGCTTAGCCTGCTCATTCAGTCATCTTTTCGTCGTGCGCCATCTCCGGGTAAGGACTTTTTCTGCTTCAACAATCATGAACATCGCAAACCCAATCAGGAAGGTGATGATCCAGTAGCGGAACGGTAGCGCTTCGGTACCGAACAGCATTTGCATGAACGGCGCATAGATGATCAGAAGCTGAAGGGCCAGCAGCACGCCGCTCACGATCCATATCCCCTTGTTAGCCAGCAGACCTTTACTCAGGGAGAAGCCGTCGGTGACGCGGCAGTTGAGCATGTAAAACCACTGGGCGGTGACCAGCGTTTGCAGCAACACGGTGCGGATGAACTCCGGAGAGTAGCCGCGAGGTTGCAGCCAGGCCTCCAGCACAAAGGCGCTGATGGCAATCATCAGGCCGACAAACACCACTCGCCAGATGGCATAACCGTCCATCACATGCAGGTTAGACTTACGCGGCGGCCGGTTCATGATGTCCTTCTCACCCGCTTCAAACGCCAGGCCAAACGACAGCGTTGCCGAGGTTGCCATGTTCATCCACAGGATCAGTACCGGCGTTAATGGGATCAGGTTTCCCGCCAGCAGGGCAATAATGATCAGCAAGGCCTGGGCGATGTTGCTCGGGATAACGAACAAAATGGTCTTTTTCAGGTTGTCGTAGACCCGACGCCCTTCATGGACCGCCCGGGCAATGGTGGCAAAGTTATCATCCGTTAACACCATATCGGCGGCTTCTTTGGTGACTTCAGTACCTTTGATCCCCATCGCGATGCCGACATCCGCCCGCTTCAGCGCAGGCGCATCGTTCACCCCGTCCCCGGTCATCCCGACCACTTCCTGCTTACTTTGCAGCGCCTGCACCAGGCGGAATTTATCTTCCGGGCTGGTTCGGGCAAAGATATCGTATTTTTGCGCCGCCTCGCTCAGCTGGTGGTCGTCCATCGCCTCCAGCTCGCGCCCGGTAATGGCGCTCGCCGCGTTGCCAATACCCAGCATCTGTCCAATGCTCATCGCCGTTTGTGGATGATCCCCGGTAATCATTTTCACGCGAATGCCCGCCTGCAAGCAGTCGGCAATGGCCGAAATGGCTTCCGGGCGCGGGGGATCCATCATGCCCGCAATGCCGAGCAGTATGACCCCCTCTTGCAGATCCGCATGCGTCAGCTCGCGCTGCCCGCTGGCGGCCGGTTTCCAGGCCGCAGCCACCATGCGCAATCCCTCGCGCGCATACTCTTCAATCTTCTCTTCCCAGTAGTGCAGGTTGAACGGCTCCAGCCCGTTTTGGGTCTGCTGGTGCTGGCAAAGACGGAAAAGGACGTCCGGCGCACCGGTGATTAACATCACCTCTTCGTCACCCAGGCGATAGAGGGTGGACATGTATTTATATTGCGAATCGAATGGGATTTTACTGCGCAGTTCGGCGTCAATTGCCGGAAGCGGGATTTTGGCGGCCAGCACCTTCAACGCGCCTTCGGTGGGCCCGCCGGTGATTTTCCACAGCCCCTGCTCATCTTTGATCAGCTGGCTGTCATTACAGAGATCGACGGTGCGCAGATAGCGCTCCAGCACAGATCCCTGGGTCACGGTGACCGGTGTCGGATCGTCAACGGGGTGAATCGCGCCCACCGGCTCATAGCTGTCTCCCTCCACGCGGTAGGTGGTGTCCGCGGTAATCACCGCTTTTACCGTCATCTCATTCATGGTCAGGGTGCCGGTTTTATCCGAGCAGATAACCGTCATCGCCCCCAGCGTTTCCACGGTAGGCAGCTTGCGAATAATCGCCTTACGACGCGCCATCGCCTGCACGCCCAGCGAGAGGATAATCGAGATAATGGCCGGTAATCCTTCCGGCACCGCCGCCACCGCAAGGCTAATCAGCGACAGCACCAACTCTGATACGGGCATATCACGGAAGATAAGACTGAAAACGAACAGCGCCAGCATCATCACCAGAATGGTGATAAAAATGGTCTTGCCGAGCTTGTCCATTTGCACCATCAACGGGGTACGGTGTTTTTCAATGTCTGACATCATCTGGTTGATATGGCCGAGTTCGGTCTCCCCACCGGTCGCCACCACCAACCCTTTTCCCCCGCCGGAGCTGACGGTGGTGCCAGAATAAAGCAGGTTGTAACGGTCGCCTAACGGCAACTCCCCGTGGAGCGCATCGCTGCTTTTCTCCACTACCGTGGATTCGCCGGTGAGAATAGCTTCTTCCACCCGCAGATTGTGCGCCTCTGTCACACGAAGATCGGCAGGAATGCGATCCCCGGCGCGTATCACGACGATATCTCCGGGCACCAGCGCTGTCGTCGGGATAGTTTCATGGTTGCCCTGCCGGATGACCACAGCCTCGCTGGAGAGCATATTGCGAATACTTTGCAGCGATTTCTCCGCATTACTCTCCTGAATATGGCCAATCAGGGCGTTAATGATGGCTACCCCAAGAATGACAAACATATCCACCCAGTGTCCCATTATCAGCTTCAGCAGCGCCGCCGCCAGAAGAACGTAAATGAGAACATCGTTGAAATGGGCCAGAAAGCGCAGCCAGCCAGGTTTACCCGGTTTTTGCGGTAAGGCATTTTCGCCGTATTTTTCCAGCCTGGCGGTCGCTTCTGTACTGCTGAGTCCGTCGAGGCTGGATTGGATATTTGTCAGGGTTTCATCAACGGTCTGTTGATAATACGGGCGGTGAGGCTTTTCTGTTATCATCGTTCCTTCCTCAGGTTCTTTTCAGAAATCACCTTGCTTTCATGTCATTAACGAATAACGAAAACAGGAACATGCGCATAACGAACGATACTCGCCGCCTCTGACCCTAATAAATGGGTTTGAATATTGGGATTACGCGATCCCACAATAATCGCACCGACGTTAAGTTCATCCGCCAGTTTGATTACCTCATCACGTATATTCCCGCTGCGAACATGAAGATGGACATTCGCTTCCGGCAGGTTGATTTTTTTTACCAGCGCAGCCAGTTTTTCTTTAGCATTATTAATCATATATTCATCCATCTTTCTCGCGTCTGCAATAAAACCGCGGGTCAGTTCTGCCGAGAACTTTGGCATAACGTACAGCAGATGGACATCACCCGATGCGCTTTGCGCCAGGAATTGGGCATGCTGTAGCGCTTTGTCAGACAACGCTGTTTCGTATACGTCCACCGGCACCAGAATCGTTTTATACATATCAAGCATCCTTTTTTATAACCAACACAACAGTGAGTGAATCAGGAGAGATCGCATCAACCCCATGGGTACAGGCGCGAATGCCTTTTACGGAAAAAAGGAATGGATGCTATTAAACGTAGCACAGGAATATCAGGATGTTATTCAAAGGAGATACGCTATCGTAACGCTTGTTTCGCCTGAGTATGTCACGCCACTAATAATGGTTATTTAACATTTATTTATTCACCGACTATGCTCATAGTCAGGCATGCAACACGTTCATTCTCTTTATCCCGCGCCACCTTCAACCTCATGGAGGAATGCATGTACGGTTTAAGCCTGATTCGCCTTGGTTTGTTTATTGCGCTCGCCATTATCGCCAGCACAGCAATCGGTCTATTTACCTATGTGGTCGTCTCGGCCCTGGCAGAATAGCGCCACCCCAGCATTGATGACGAAATAAATAAAACAATTATTATCAGGGGAATACTGTGAAGCGCTACCTCTCTCTTCTGCCTGCTGTTTTATTGCTGCTGACGGCGTGCGATCCGAAACCCGACCGCGCCGCGCCCCTGCCGAAAATGGTAAAAGTCGCAGAGGTGGTCAAGGCCGGCAACGCGCAGCAGCGCGTCTTTCCCGCCCGTATCGAATCCGGCGACGCCACGGATCTCGCATTCAAACGTGCCGGGCAGATTGAGACCCTGGACATTCGCCAGGGTGCCGTTGTCAAACAGGGGCAACGGCTCGCCAGTCTTAACGATCGCGAAGCCCGGCAGCGTCTGAACGACAGGCAAACGGCGGCGACCCTGGCGCAGAGGCAATTCGACCGCTTCCAGACCCTGGCGGGACGCCAGGCCGTGTCGAAAGCCGAGATGGATGTCCAGCGCGCAAACCGCGATTCTGCAAACGCCGCGCTACAGATTGCGCGCGAGGAATTAAGCCAGATGACGCTCGTCGCCCCCTTTAGCGGGACAGCGGCCAGCGTCCATGTGCGAAATCATCAGGTCGTCTCCGCTGGCCAGCCCGTCGTCACATTGACCCGTACCGATCTGCTGGACGTGGTGTTCAGCCTTCCAGAGAATCTGTTTAACACCTTCGATATCCGCAATGCGCAGTACAAACCGGTAGTGAGGATCAACGCCCTGCCCGGTCGCGAGTTTACCGCTGTGTACAAAGAGCACTCAGGCAGTAGCGACAGCAACACATTGACCTGGCAGGTGATTTTAACCATGCCCCGCCCGGATGATTTTCCCGTCGTGGGCGGCGTCAGCGGAACGGTCACCATCAATTTAACCAACCTTCCGGCGGGCGTGGGCAGTGAGGCGCTGGTGGTGCCGGTTGAAGCGGTCTTTAACCCGGATAACCGCCCGCGCAATGAGCCACACGTCTGGGTGGTGACGGGCGAAGGCGATACGTTGCACCTTGAAGATCGTAAGGTCAGCGTGGGGCAAGTCAGTGCTGAGGGGGTCGTCATCGTCGGTGGGCTTAAGGCGGGTGAACGCGTGGTGGCCGCAGGCGTTGGGGAGTTACATCCCAACCAGCCGGTACGTATCTGGACGCGTGAACGGGGACTGTAATGGATATCTCTCGTCAGTTTATCAGCAACCCGGTTCGCGTCTGGCTGACGATTTTGCTGCTGGGCGTAGGCGGCATTATTGCCCTGTTGAACATTGGCAGACTGGAAGATCCGGCGTTTACCATCAAAACGGCGGTGGTGATCACCCATTATCCGGGCGCGTCGGCACAGCAGGTTGAGGAAGAGGTCACTCTGCCGCTGGAAAACGCGCTTCAGCAATTACCTTACCTGGATAACGTCAGCTCCATCTCCTCCAACGGCCTGTCGCAGATCACGGTCAATATAGCCTCGCGCTACCACTCAAATGCACTGCCGCAAATCTGGGATGAACTGCGTCGCCGGGTGGGAGATGCCGCCCGACAGTTTCCACCCGGCGTAGTGACCCCGTTTGTGAATGACGATTTTGGCGATGTGTTCGGCTTTTTCTTTGCCATTTCCGGAGATGAATTCAGCAATCCGGAACTGGTTCGCTATGCCGAGCAGTTGCGCCGGGAGTTGGTCCTCGTACCAGGCGTGGGCAAAGTGGCCATCGGCGGAGCCCTCACTCAGCAGATTAACGTGGACATTTCTCTGAGCAAAATGGCCGCACGCGGGATAACGCTGAACCAGCTTTCTGCCCAGCTCAGCAGGCTGAACGTGGTCTCCAGCGCGGGAGAGATCCCCTCCGGTACTGAGTCAATTCGTCTGCATCCTACCGGTGAATTCGAAAGTATTGACGAGCTGGCCGATCTTATCGTGACCCCGCCGGGCGTTGGGGCGGCTACCCGCTTACGGGATATTGCCACCCTGTCACGCGGGCTGGATGCCTCCCCTGCCAGCATCTACCATGCCAACGGCAGAAAAGCCGTTACCATGGGCGTCTCCTTTATCCCCGGCGTTAACGTGATCGACGTGGGACATGCCCTGGAGGCGAAGCTAGAGCAGATGTCAGCCGAGAAACCGGCAGGCATCCATATCGACCTGTTTTACGATCAGGCGGCGGAGGTCGGTCATTCCGTTAACGGATTTATCATTAACTTCCTGATGGCGCTGGCGATTGTCATCGGTGTGTTGTTGATCTTTATGGGCTTACGCAGCGGGATCATTATCGCCTTTTCCCTCGCCCTCAACGTGCTGGGCACGCTGCTGATCATGTATCTCTGGGGTATTGAACTACAGCGCATTTCACTGGGCGCGCTGATCATCGCCCTCAGCATGCTGGTCGACAATGCCATTGTTATTGTCGAAGGGGTACTGATAGCCCGGCAGCAGGGCTCGTCCCTGATGAACGCCATTAGCGACATTATTCGCCGTTCTGCGCTGCCGCTGCTGGGAGCGACGGTCATTGCCATCCTGGCCTTTGCGCCCGTCGGGCTGTCGCAGGATTCCACCGGCGAATACTGTAAGTCGCTGTTTCAGGTCCTGCTGATTTCGCTCATGCTGAGCTGGTTCTCAGCCCTCACCATTACGCCAGTGCTGATTAAGTGGTGGCTGTTTAAACGAGATGCTGCACCGCCAAAGGCCGACGAAACAGATCCCTATGACAAACGTATCTATCGGATCTATCAGGGGGTACTCAACGCGCTGTTACGGCGTAAAGCGCCAACGCTGGTAGTGATGGCCGCACTGCTGGTCGCCGCCATCTGGGGCTTTGGCTCGGTGCGGCAGAACTTCTTCCCCTCCTCCAGTACGCCAATTTTCTTTGTCGACCTCTGGCTTCCTTACGGTACCGACATTAACTGGACCGAAAAGATGACCGGTGATATCGAGAAAACCATTAACGGCCAGCCTGGCGTGGAAACCACGGTCTCGACGATTGGTCAGGGAAGTATGCGATTTATTTTGACCTACAGCGGACAACGGCAGTACAGCAACTATGCGCAAATCATGGTGAGAATGGACGACCAGCGTAACATCCCCGCCCTGACCCGCCACGTTGATGAATACATCGCACGAAACTATCCGCAGGTTAACGCCAGCACGAAGCGGGTGATGTTTGGCCCCTCCGGCGACAGCGCCATTGAAATACGTATTAAAGGCCCCGATCCCGACAGGCTGCGTCTGATCGCCAGCCAGGTAGACAACATTCTTACGCGCGATCCGGCGACGGACAGCGTCAGGAACGACTGGCAAAACCGCAGCAAAGTGATCCGCCCGCAGTACGTCACCGCGCTCGGACGTGAGCTTGGCGTGGATAAGCAGGACGTCGATAACGCACTGGAGATGAATTTCTCCGGCAGCCGGGCAGGACTGTACCGTGAAGGAAGCGATCTGCTGCCCGTGGTAGTGCGCCCGCCGGAAAGCGAGCGGCTGGACGCCAACCACCTGAACAACGTCCTGACCCGGCAGCAGTATATTCCGCTAAGCAACGTCGTCAGCGGCTTCGCGCTGGAGTGGGAAGATCCGCTGATCCTGCGCCGTGACCGCTCGCGCGTGCTGACCGTGCAGACCGACCCTGACCCGTTGAGCCAGCAAACCTCCGGCGATATTCTCGCCCGCGTGAAGCCGCAAATAGATGCCCTGCCACTGCCTCACGGCTACAGCATTGAGTGGGGCGGGGACGCGGAGAACTCCAGCGAAGCGCAGCAGGGGCTGTTTACCACGCTGCCGCTCGGGTATCTGGTGATGTTTGTGATCACGGTGCTAATGTTCAGTTCGGTGAAAAACGCCGTCGCTATCTGGCTGACCGTGCCGCTGGCGCTGATCGGCGTGACGCCGGGGTTTTTAATTACCGGCATCCCCTTTGGCTTTATGGCGTTGATTGGCCTGTTGAGCCTGAGCGGGATGCTGATCCGCAACGGCATTGTGTTGGTGGAAGAGATAGAACAGCAGAAAGCGCAGCAGGATCAGCACAGTGCTATCGTGTACGCCGCCACGTCGCGCCTGCGTCCCATCCTGCTTACCGCCTTCACGACCGTACTCGGCCTCGCCCCTCTGCTGCTGGATGTGTTCTTCCAGAGCATGGCTGTTGTGATTATGTTTGGGCTTGGGTTTGCTACAATCCTGACGCTGCTGGTACTCCCCGTAATTTACGCGTGTTTCCATCGTAAGGACAAAGCTGAACAACAATGAATGCGACAGGGCTGAATATCATCAAGACGCTGGGCTGTATGACGGCGGTCACCTTTTTCACCATCTACAACACCTGGGATCATTACGATTATGACTATCACTGGATCCTCGGTTTTTTAACCTTCATTTCGACCATCGCCACGCCGTTATTTTTTGTGGTTGCAGGGTATCTGGACGGGCAATCCCGACACGGCACGCGCTGGCAGCTGGATAAGATCAAAAGCCTGGTGATCGTCTTTCTGTTCTGGGTAACGATTTACTACCTGTGGGAGCCCTATCAGCGCGGATATCTGATCCAGCCCTGGTTCGTGTTCGCGTTTATCGTGATTTACACGTTTCACCCGGTGGTGGAGCGGCTCAGTCAGCGACGAATGCTCTTTTGCGGGGTCATTGCCGCCCTGCTGCTTTTCTCATACGGGTACGATTTGCTGTCAGCCCTCTATCCTGATGCCCACGTCCTTTCATTGTCGCCGCAGTATCGCCTGTGGACGTGGCTGCTGTTTTATCTGACGGGGCAGCTCTTTTGCGATCCGCAGATCGCGGCGTGGATCGGCCGCAAAAATGTGGTCAGGGCCGCGGTGATTGCCATACCGTTTATCTATCTCTTCACGTGGTTTTACGAACGGCACTTCTTTTTTGCGCTATTTAAAGCAGACAGAAACGCCTTTATTCTTACCGGATCGCAAATCTACATTCTGATTATTGCTCTGGTGATTGCGGCCAACGGCGTGCGGTTTCGCCGCAATGCGGAGTTTAAAGAGTCCGTGCTGGCCGCCATTAGCAAAACCATGACCGGGGTCTATATTATGCACTACTCGGTGTTTCACCTGCTGACCGCGCTCATTCCGGTGACGTCCCTGAGCACCAAACTGGCTCTGATTGTGCTTACCTTTGTTACGTCGGTCCTGTTTTCGCTGCTGATCCTGTCCAACACAGTAGCCAAAAAAGTGATCACCCTCTAAAAGCCCAGGCGCAGCCAGGCAAACAGCACGTTGCCGTTGTTGTAGGTTCCGGGGATATAGGTGAACTGGACGGTGACGCGCTTATATCCGGCAGAGAAAAGCGGGAAGATAAACGGCAGCGGGACATAGTTGGCAAAGTCGTCGCGTGCCGTGATCCCCGCAGCGGCCCCCAGCCCCAGGCGGAAATCTTTTGCGTTATCCAGATACCAGCCCTTCTCCCAGCCGTAGCCCATCGCGGGCTGCCATTCGTTATGTGAATCTTTGAACATCATGGCAAAGAGCGCGCTCCAGTTGCCCTCGTCGTTGTAGCGAGACACGCCCAGCCCCCCACCCCACGGCATTTCGTTGTAGTTGTCGGTTTTCTCTTTGTCATACATGAAGCGTGCATGCCAGCTCAGAAACGGAAGGTAGAGATCGTAACGATCCGGCTGTTCCCAGGTTTGCGCAATATCGTCCGTTACTGCATCCCACCAGCGGTGAATACGCTGTTCGCCATAGACTTTCGGCTCCGCATGCAGCGGAGATACGACTAAAAACAGGACTACCAACAGAGTAGGAAAGAGGCGTTGCATCGTTATTCCCTCAGCTTACGTCACGCAGCGATCATTATTACTGTAAACCATTCAGCCCTAACCGGAGCCAAACAGGCTGATTTATGTTGTCGCCCGATAAGATGAAAATTATTTATTCTGCGCTTTCAGGAAAGATAAAAACGTTTTCTCAGGCCGTCTGTCGCGGTAGTCTCATACATTCCGTCAATATGACGGCCGCGATGTGAGTGACCTTTTCTTATACCAATAATTAAAAATCAGTACAGACAGGACAACTATGGACTCCACCCTTATCTCCGCTCGCCGCAACGAGGAGACACCTTCGCTTAACCGCGCCCGCCGCGCCGCTTTAGGTAGCTTCGCAGGCGCCGTCGTCGACTGGTATGACTTTCTGCTCTACGGTATTACCGCTGCGCTGGTCTTTAACCGTGAATTCTTTCCCCAGATCAGCCCCGCCATGGGCACGCTTGCTGCGTTTGCCACCTTCGGCGTCGGTTTTCTGTTTCGTCCGCTGGGTGGGGTAATTTTCGGCCACTTCGGTGACCGCCTTGGCCGGAAACGTATGCTGATGCTCACCGTCTGGATGATGGGCATTGCCACCGCGCTGATCGGTATTTTGCCCTCCTTTGCCTCGATTGGCTGGTGGGCTCCGGTGTTGCTGGTGACGCTGCGCGCCATTCAGGGCTTTGCCGTCGGCGGTGAATGGGGCGGCGCGGCATTGCTGTCCGTGGAAAGCGCGCCGAAGAATAAGAAAGCGTTTTACAGCAGCGGCGTGCAGGTGGGTTATGGCGTGGGTCTGCTGCTCTCCACGGGCCTGGTGTCGCTAATAAGCCAGCTCACGACAGACGAGCAGTTCCTGAGCTGGGGCTGGCGTATTCCGTTTATCTTCAGCATTGTGCTGGTCGTGGTGGCCCTGTGGATCCGTAACGGCATGGAAGAGTCGGCTGAGTTTGAGCGGCAGCAGCGCGAAAAACCGGTCGCGAAAAAACGGCTGCCGGTGATGGAAGCGCTGGTGCAGCACCCTGGCGCTTTTCTGAAAATCATCGCCCTGCGCCTGTGCGAACTGCTGACGATGTATATCGTCACCGCCTTTGCCCTGAACTATTCCACGCAAAACCTCGGCCTGCCGCGGGAATTGTTCCTGAATATTGGCCTGGTGGTGGGCGGGATCAGCTGCCTGACCATCCCCTGCTTCGCCTGGCTGGCGGATCGCTTTGGCCGTCGACGGGTGTATATCACCGGGGCGCTCATCGGCACACTCAGCGCCTGGCCGTTCTTTATGGCGCTGGAGGCACAGTCGGTCTTCTGGATTGTCTTCTTCGCGATCATGCTTGCGAACATCGCTCACGATATGGTGGTCTGCGTGCAGCAGCCAATGTTTACCGAGCTGTTTGGCGCAAGCTACCGTTACAGCGGCGCGGGCGTGGGATATCAGGTGGCGAGCGTGGTCGGCGGCGGGTTTACACCGTTTATCGCCGCCGCGCTGGTGACGTTTTCCGGCGGTAACTGGCACAGCGTGGCGATTTATCTGCTGGCGGGTTGCCTGCTTTCTGCCGCCACCGCCCTGTTGATGAAGGAAACCGCGCACAGCTGATCTCCTCACTTTTGTTTCACAGGCGTGTGACATACTATCGGGTAAAGCCGCACACCTGTGGAACAAGGAGACAGACATGAATAATAAGGGCTCCAGCCTGACCCCGGCTCAGGCGCTGGAAAAACTCGACGCGCTGTATGAACAGTCCGTCAATGCACTGCGCAGCGCCATCAGTGACTATATCGAAACAGGGAAACTTCCCGATGAAAAGGCCAGAACCCAGGGCCTTTTTGTTTATCCATCGCTCTCTGTCACCTGGGACGGCAGCGCCAGCAGCAATCCAAAAACCCGCGCCTATGCGCGTTTCACCCACTCCGGCTGTTACAGCACGACCATCACGCGACCAGCGCTGTTCCGCCCCTATCTGGAAGAGCAGCTTACCCTGCTGTATCAGGATTACGGCGCGCATATCAGCGTTGAGCCGTCCCTGCACGAGATCCCTTACCCGTACGTGATAGACGGCTCGGCGCTGACGCTGGATCGCTCCATGAGCGCGGGGCTGACCCGCCACTTCCCGACCACTGAGCTGTCGCAGATTGGCGATGAGACGGCGGACGGGATCTATCACCCGGCAGAGTTTTCACCGCTGTCGCACTTTGATGCCCGCCGTGTCGATTTCTCGCTGGCACGCCTGCGCCACTACACCGGCACCCCAGCCGAACATTTCCAGCCGTTCGTGCTGTTTACCAATTACACCCGCTACGTGGACGAATTTGTCCGCTGGGGCTGTAGCCAGATCCTCGACCCGGACAGCCCTTACATCGCCCTCTCCTGCGCGGGCGGGATCTGGATCACCGCCGAAACCGAAGCACCGGAAGAGGCCATCTCCGATCTGGCGTGGAAAAAGCACCAGATGCCAGCCTGGCACCTGATCACCGCCGACGGTCAGGGCATTACGCTGATTAACATCGGCGTTGGCCCGTCGAATGCGAAAACCATCTGCGACCATCTGGCGGTACTGCGCCCGGACGTCTGGCTGATGATCGGCCACTGCGGCGGCCTGCGTGAAAGCCAGCTGATTGGCGATTACGTCCTCGCCCACGCTTATCTGCGTGACGACCATGTCCTTGACGCGGTTCTGCCGCCGGATATTCCTATCCCGAGTATCGCGGAAGTGCAGCGCGCCCTGTACGACGCCACCAAAGAGGTGAGCGGCATGCCGGGTGAAGAGGTGAAGCAGCGCCTGCGTACCGGTACGGTCGTCACCACCGACGATCGTAACTGGGAGCTGCGCTATTCCGCCTCCGCCCTGCGTTTCAACCTCAGCCGTGCGGTCGCAATCGATATGGAAAGCGCCACCATTGCCGCCCAGGGCTACCGCTTCCGCGTCCCTTACGGCACGCTGCTGTGCGTGTCCGATAAACCGCTGCACGGCGAGATCAAACTGCCGGGCCAGGCGAACCGTTTCTACGAAGGGGCGATCTCAGAGCACCTTCAGATTGGTATTCGCGCCATCGATTTACTGCGTGCAGAGGGAGACAAACTGCATTCCCGCAAGCTGCGCACCTTTAATGAGCCACCGTTCCGCTGATAACAAGGACACATCACGCACACCACTCACCCGGCCTGGGATTCCGTAGGTCGGGTAAGCGGAGCGCCACCCGACGATTTCACGAACGCAGAAAAGCAAAAAGCCTGCTTTAAAAGCAGGCTTTTTAAATTTGGCTCCTCTGACTGGACTCGAACCAGTGACATACGGATTAACAGTCCGCCGTTCTACCGACTGAACTACAGAGGAATCGTGTGAACGGGGCGCATATTATCGATGCGCCCTGAGGATGTCAAAGGGTGAATGCAGATTTTCAATCGTTTGCCGATTTATTCTCCACTTCGCACATTTGTCAGGCACTTGCCGTTTCCGAAACCTCCTGCTCCTGTTTTTTTCGCGGATATTTCCACAGCCAGCGCCCGCTCACCATGCGCCAGTAAAACAGCGCGCCGCGCACGGCCCAGTCAAGGAACATCCCCAGCCAGACGCCGACAACGCCCATACCTAACATTACCCCCAGCGTGTAGCCCGCCACGACGCGACAGCCCCACATACCGAGCATGGAGACCCACATCGCAAACCGGGCATCGCGCGCCCCTTTCAGCCCGGCAGGAAGTACCCAGGAGGCGGCCCAAATTGGCATAAACGCCGCGTTGAGCCAAATGAGCACCTTCACGACCTCTTTCACGTCATTTTCATGCGTATAAAACGAGGCCATCAGCCCGGCAAAAGGCGCAGTTCCCCACGCAATCGCCGTCAGCCCAATGGTTGAAAGCCAGAAGACATGCCGAAGCTGCCGTTCCGCCTGCC
The DNA here is from genome assembly GCF_031432835.1 of Enterobacter cloacae complex sp. EB5. Lineage (NCBI taxonomy): Bacteria > Pseudomonadati > Pseudomonadota > Gammaproteobacteria > Enterobacterales > Enterobacteriaceae > Enterobacter > Enterobacter cloacae complex sp. EB5. The sequence continues at coordinate 3,834,699 of NZ_CP133860.1, read as the reverse complement.
CTATCTGCCCCTTTCCGAGACGTCTGCCGGTGATGATCGTCGACGCCGACCCCAGCGCGTTCCCCGGCAGGTTAATGAGCGAGGCGATGGAGAAGGCAATAAAGTTGCCGGCGATGACGTCTGTTCCCATCCCGGCAACAAACATCTGCGTCAGCAGTTTCCCACCGTTAAACAACACGGATTCGATGCTGGCCGGAATCCCGATCCCCATCACTTCCCAGATAATGGCGAAGTTAAGCGGACGGAAATAGCTTTTCAGCGTCAGGCGCAGCGATGGCGTAATTCCCGCCATCAGTACGCCAATTATCGCCGCCGCACCAATATAGCGGGAAATGGTCAGCCCTAAACCCGCGCCGACAAAGCCCAGCCCCTCCCAGGAAAAGACGCCGTAAATCAAAACGCTGCTGATAATGATATTCAGGATGTTCATGCCGCCGTTGATCAGCAGCGGAATTTTGGTATTTCCTGCTCCACGAAGCGCACCGCTACCAATCAGCGCGATGGCCGCCGCCGGATAACTCAGCACCGTCATTTCCAGGTAGGTGAGAGCCAGATCCTTCACCTCACTGGTCGCTTCTCCCGCGACAATGTCGATAATTTCTTTGCCGTAATAATGGATAACCGCCGCAAGGATGATCGAAAAGAGGGTCATGATCATTAGCGACTGTCTGGCCGCTTCGCGGGCACGCTTCGGATCAAGCTTGCCCAGGCTAAACGCCACCACCACCGTCGTACCGAGATCGATAGCGGCAAAGAAGGACATCACCACCATGTTGAAACTGTCCGCCAGCCCTACCCCGGCCATGGCTTCTTTACCGAGCCAGCTCACCAGAAAGGTGCTCAGCACGCCCATTAGCAGGACGCAGGTATTCTCCAGGAAAATAGGCACAGCAAGGGGGGTGATTTCACGCCAGAAGAGAACTCGATAACTCTTACGTTTTGCATACCAGGGCGTGCGCATAATCGCCTGGCGTAGGGGTGCGGTGACGTTCAAAATGGACCTTAGCGAGAAAGTTGAAACTCCATTTCAAATGATGGGGCAGAAATGCGTATCCTGCAAAGTATTTTCCATAAAATTATGTGTGGATTTACAACAAAATGACGACAGAATCATCAAACAAACGCTTTTGCCTGAGATCAGGTTTGACAAAAGTTTTTTCGCCGCTAAGATAAGCCTCCACAACGATTCCTCTGTAGTTCAGTCGGTAGAACGGCGGACTGTTAATCCGTATGTCACTGGTTCGAGTCCAGTCAGAGGAGCCAAATTTAAAAAGCCTGCTTTTAAAGCAGGCTTTTTGCTTTTCTGCGTTCGGTAAAATTGTCGGGTGGCGGCTTCGCCTTACCCGACCTACGTGATAACAGTCCTGAAGGCCCGGTAAGCGCAGCGCCACCGGGCAACAGAGTGTGCGATTACTCGCCTTTCGCGTCGACGTTTTTGATTTCGCCCATCACTTTCAGCTTCTTGGAGATGTCGCGACGTTCTTTGGACAGTTCAGCGTTTTTGATGATGTAGTCATCAACGCGATCTTCATAATCGCTCTTCATGCTGGCGATGATGCCCTGAATAGCTTCAACGCTCATGCCAGGCTTGATGTAGTCGCTCAGGTTGTCCAGCAGCAGGACACGTTTCTGGTTGTCACGGATCTTCTTCTCTACGTCCTGGATTTCGCGCTGTAGCTTGTTTTTGCGGCGGAACAGGCGGACGAACTCCAGAACATCCTGGAACGAAGGCTTGGTAGTTTCCATTTTTACACCCCTGATAATGTGAGATTCGGATTCGTTAAAGCAACCGTTTTAACAGACAGCGGCTGCGAATGACAATGAGTATATCGTTTAAAACCATCATAACCCTAATTGTTGCTGAATCGAAGCAGCAGGCATCACATACGCTTTTTATTTGCGCAGTGCCCGGCAAATCAGCTGCGATAACAACTCCAGCTGTCGCGCCAGCTCCATACTCAGCCAGACATAACCATGGATGGGCGTTTCCGCCACATTGTCGCCCTGGCGCTCATTCATCAGCTGTTTAAGCTCGGCGACGATTTCGTTTAGCCGCTCGCTGTTCGCCCGTATCGGCTGCGGGTTACCTTCGTAGAGCGCATGGGCGATGGTCAGCAGGGTTTGTTGCGTCATCTGCTGCGTCTCTTTCAGCGTATGCGCGTTGAGCATCAGAAGATGGCTGGGGCGTGAGGCCCAGTGGGCATTGATTTGCAGTTCAAGCATACAGACCAGATTACGGCTGACCGTCTGAATAGCTTCAAAAATGGCTTTCTGGATATGGGTTTCTTTGCTTGCTGGCGTAATTAACCCACGCATTTTGACCACATCATTGAGGATTTTTTGCAGGTGCTTTTCCAGCCGCGGACGCTCGATCAGATTCGGCGAAAACCCGGCCTGGTAGACCCGGTTAAATGCCGTGACGTAGTTTGCCATCTGAATGCGCCAGTGCAGGAAGGCACGCTGCGGCCAGATGCCGGTAAACAGCATGGCGAGCAACGAGCCGAGGATCACGTCCCCGCTTCGCCACAATGCGGTGGTCATATCGCCCGCCGGTGCGCCGACCACAACCGCGAGCGTAATGCCAATCAGCAGCGCCTGATACGGTTTCTTGCCGAGGGCCAGCCATCCACAAAGAAACATCGCCACCGCGCACCACAGCAACATGAACGGAAACGAGATCAGCTCCAGCTTCAGGGCGATAAGCCCAAGCGCCGAGCCTAAAACGGTGCCGCCTATGCGTTCGAAAGCGCGAGGGACCACGTTCCCCCAGAATGAGATTGGCCCCATCACCACCACCAGCGTGATCAGCGGCCACGTCCCTTCCGGGATATCCAGCAAACGAACCAGTACGAAGGTCAACACAAACGCCAGCGCAATGCGGCAACCGTGCACCACGCGATAATGTTTGTATAACCGAATTTCAAAAGGGGTTAATGACTTGTCGGGGCGCACACCCGTCTCCAGCTCTACGGCAAACCACAATTGTACTGTGTTTTCAGCCGGGTGGATCGCGCCCGGCTGAAAAACCCTGCATTCCGCAGGATTATCCCACTTTGTGCTCTACCGGTACAAACATCTCAATATCCCAGTAGCCGTCAGCATTGCCATCGTTCAGATAGCGTTCAAAGCAGGGTTTTGCCGCGATCTGGAATTTGCTGTCTTCCAGCAGGGAGTTGAAGAACTGATACCACGGAGTGGCGAAATCATGATTTTCAACGCGCGCGGCGGCAATAGCGTACTCTCCGGCAGCAATTTCGGTCATCATCACCCCTTCGCTGTTCTCAGGGATAGTGAAATCGTCCGCTACCGTTACGGCGGTAACGCAGCGGAGCTTTTCTGCCGGCACGTCATCCGGATTGTCATAATAAACGGCCACCCACTCCTGCGGCTGAATATGACGCCCGTCTACCCACATGACCAGCTGTTCAAATCCCTGCTTGACCGTCTTTTCCCACGGCCCCACGAGATGAAAGCCAGCGATCGTACGTTTCTGTTGCTGCCTGATGCTGTAGTCCATGCTGCCTCCGTTTATTACTGTATATATATACACTGTAAAGCAGAATCGAGATTATCGGCAAAGCAGGAGTGTTTATTATGTGAGCAGACTCGCAACACTGCCAGTCTGCCCGAAAAGGTTAGAGTTTATGATGCAGATAATCGCCGAGGCGGGAGAAAAGGCCGCCCTTTTCAACGCTTTCCAGCGTAACCAATGGCCAGTGCGCGACCACCTTGTCACGATCGTACAGCTGGATCTCCCCTACCCGCTGATGCGCGGCGATCGGCGCTTCCAGCTCTTTTTTATCCATCACGTATTTCGCCTTGATGTTTGGCACTTCCGATTTGGGTAATGCCAGCCAGAAGTCCTGATCCGTGCCCAGCGCGATCTGCTCTTTATCGCCGTACCAGATGCGCTCGGTTCCCACCTTTTTACCGTTATGCAGGATCTGCACCGTATCAAAATTTTGCTGTCCCCAGTGCAGCAGCTTGCGCGCCTGATCTTCACGTCCTTTCGGGCTGTCTGCCCCCATCACCACCGCAATCAGTCGACGCTGACCGTCCACCGCGGAGGCAATCAGGTTAAAGCCCGCGCCCGAGGTGTGTCCCGTTTTCAGGCCATCCACGTTCATGGTCTTATCCCACAGCAGGCCGTTGCGGTTCTGCTGGGTGATGCCGTTCCAGGTCAGGCTCTTTTCGCTGTACATGTGGTAGAACTCAGGCTCGCCGTGAATGATGGCCCGGGAAAGCACGGCGAGATCGTAAGCGGAGCTGTGCTGACCCGGTGCATCCAGCCCGTGTACGGTTTCGAAGTGGGTATCGCGCAGGTTCAGCTTTTCAACGTAGTCATTCATCATCCTGACGAACTGCGGCTGACCGCCCGCCACGTGATCCGCCAGCGCCACGCAGGCGTCATTGCCGGAATCAACAATCAGGCCGCGGCTGAGATCGCGCACGGAAACCCGATCGCCCTCCTTCAGAAACATCAGCGACGAACCGTCAAAGACCGGATTGCCTTTTGCCCAGGCGTCACGTCCGACCGTCACAATGTCATCGGGGCTGATGCGGTGGCTATCAATGGCACGATCGACAACGTACCCCGTCATCAGTTTGGTCAGGCTCGCCGGATTACGCTGCTGATGTTCGTTGCCCGCCGTTAAGATTTGACCCGTGGTGTAATCCATCAATACCCAGGAGCCAGCCTGGATGGCAGGCGGCTGAGGTGAAAAATCCAGCGGCTCGGCAGCCAGCGCGGATGAAATACTCGAAGCGAGTAAAGAAACAGCAATAAACAGACGGCGTTTCAACGGTATATCCTCAGGTCAGTAAAAATCGATGACCTTTTTACGGGAGTTCTGATGTCGTTACCTGCCTTAATTGCAAAAAAATGTGACAACGCGCAGATTTTTTCGGAACAAATCTCGCAAATTTCTTGCCTGACGATGCTTTTTATTCGGACTGCTCACCCCAATCGTTTACCATAGAGACGTCAATTTTTAACAGGATGAGATTACTGGTGTCTGACTCTGCCGCGCGCTCGACTTTTTTGTTCCACGATTACGAAACCTTTGGCACCCATCCGGCGCTGGACCGACCGGCGCAGTTTGCGGCTATCCGTACCGATGACGAATTTAACGTCATCGGCGAACCCGAGGTGTTTTACTGTAAACCCGCCGATGACTATCTGCCGCAGCCGGGCGCGGTGATGGTGACGGGTATCACGCCTCAGGAAGCGCGGGATAAAGGCGTTAGCGAAGCAGAATTTGCTCGTCGCATCCACGACCTGTTCACGGTGCCCAATACCTGCGTGGTGGGTTATAACAACATCCGTTTTGACGATGAAGTGACGCGCAATATCTTCTATCGCAACTTCTACGATCCGTACGCCTGGAGCTGGCAGAACCGCAACTCGCGATGGGATTTACTCGACATCATGCGCGCCTGTTATGCCCTGCGCCCGGAAGGGATCAACTGGCCGGAGAATGAGGAAGGGCTGACCAGCTTCCGGCTGGAACACCTGACGCGCGCCAACGGCATCGAGCACAGCAACGCCCACGACGCGATGGCAGACGTTTACGCGACCATCGCTATGGCGAAACTTGTAAAAACCGCGCAGCCGCGCCTGTTTGAGTATCTGTTGAGCCATCGCAGCAAGCAAAAGCTGATGACGCTGATTGACGTGCCGCAGATGAAACCGCTGGTGCATATTTCAGGGATGTTTGGGGCGTGGCGCGGGAACACAAGCTGGGTGGCGCCGCTTGCCTGGCATCCGGACAACCGTAACGCCGTCATCATGGTGGATCTCGCCGGGGATATCTCGCCGCTGCTTGAGCTTGACAGCGACACCTTACGTGAACGGCTCTATACCCCGAAAGAGGCGCTGGGTGACCTACCAGCCGTACCGGTTAAACTGGTGCATATCAATAAGTGCCCGGTGCTGGCGCAGGCCAACACGCTGCGCCCGGAAGACGCCGACCGGCTGGGGATAAACCGTCAGCACTGCCTCGACAACCTGAAAATGCTGCGTGACAACCCGCAGGTGCGCGAGAAAGTCGTCGCCATTTTTGCCGAAGCAGAGCCGTTCGTGCCGTCTGAGAATGTGGATGCGCAGCTTTATAACGGCTTCTTCAGCGATGCCGATCGCGCGGCGATGAACATCGTGCTGCAAACCGACCCGCGTAACCTGCCCGCGCTGGATATCACCTTCGCAGATAAGCGCATTGAGAAGCTGATGTTTAATTATCGCGCGCGTAACTATCCCGGCACGCTGGATGAAGCAGAGCAGGAACGCTGGTTACAGCATCGGCGCAACGTATTTACACCGGAGTTTCTTAATAGCTACGCCCAGGAGCTGGAGATGCTTTACGGTCAGTATGAAGGGAATGCTGAGAAGCAGGCGCTGCTGAAAGCGCTGTTCCAGTATGCGCAAGAAATTGTCTGAATAGCGGGTACAAAAAAGCCGGAGGCGATGTCTCCGGCTTTTTTTTGCCGGGTGGCGCTAACGATTACCCGGCCTACGAAACTGTAGGTCGGGTTGAGCATAGCCGCCACCCGACACAGTCTTACGCGACGTCTTCGTACTGAGGAACCGGGTTGCGGAAGCTTCTGGTCACGCAGGCCAGGTAAATCAGGCCGATTGCACCCCAGATCAGACCCAGAACCATTGAGCTCTCTTCCAGGTTGATCCACAGGGCGCCCACCGTCAGGGCACCACACACTGGCAGCACCAGATAGTTGATGTGGTCCTTCAGCGTCTTGTTGCGCTTCTCACGGATCCAGAACTGCGAAATCACGGAGAGGTTAACGAAGGTAAACGCCACCAGCGCACCAAAGTTAATCAGCGCAGTGGCCGTTACCAGGTCGAATTTAATCGCCAGCAGGGCAATCGCGCCCACCAGCAGCACGTTCCACGCCGGGGTACGCCATTTAGGATGCACGTAACCGAAGAAGCGGGTTGGGAACACACCGTCACGGCCCATCACGTACATCAGACGAGAAACGCCCGCGTGCGCTGCCATACCGGAAGCCAGTACGGTGACGCTGGAGAAGATCAGCACGCCCCACTGGAAGGTTTTACCCGCCACGTACAGCATAATTTCAGGCTGTGATGCATCCGGATCTTTAAAGCGAGAGATATCCGGGAAGTACAGCTGTAAGAAGTAAGACGCACCGATGAAGATCAGGCCGCCAATCAGCGCGGTCAGGAAAATCGCTTTCGGGATCACGCGCTCAGCGTCTTTGGTCTCTTCAGACAGAGAAGAGATACCGTCGAAGCCCAGGAACGAGAAGCACAGGATAGTTGCACCGGTGATCATCGGTACTACGTGCGCGCCTTCAGACCAGAACGGACGGGTGCTGGTCAGCGTACCTGCACCTTCACCGTGGGAAACGCCGTAGATGATCAGCCCAACGATAACCGCAACAATCCCCATCTGAAGGATCACAATCAGGGTGTTGAAGTTAGCCACGGTCTTGATGCTGCGCAGGTTAGAGATGGTCATAAAGGCCACCAGCGCCACAACGAAGATCCACGACGGCACGGAAGGTACCAGCGCTTCGAAGTAAATTTTTGCCAGCAGAATGTTGATCATCGGCATGAACAGGTAGTCCAGCAGTGATGACCAGCCCACCATAAAGCCAACCGCCGGGCTAATGGATTTCTGAGCATAGGTGTACGCAGAGCCTGCGGACGGGAAACGGCGAACCAGTTTACCGTAGCTCAGCGCTGTAAAGAGGATGGCGACCAGCGCAAAGGCGTACGCCGTTGCAACGTGACCGTCAGTAAGGCCTGATACGATACCGAATGTATCGAACAGCGTCATCGGTTGCATATAGGCAAGGCCCATCATAACAACCGGAATCAACGTAAGCGTTTTACGTAATTCCACGCGAGAGGTGTTTGGAGTTGCGTTATGCGACATAGTTATTCTCCTTTACGGTAATAACCGCCACGTAAGCGAAAAATTGCCCCATTTCTTTCTTCCTCAGCGACAACAACTGTCGGATTTTAGTAAATATCTATCCGGTACGAAGCCCGGCCTCTTGGTTTTTAGTTTCGTTTCGTACATGCAAAAAAAAATAACCGACGCCTTTTATATCGTCGATTATTCATTTGTTTGCAGCGGCGGCATTTTGCCCTATTCCAGATACAAAAGGCAATACATTGAGAAACCTGCCCATAAATTAATTTTACTAACTGATTGATTTCCCATCACCTGCCTGAGTGTAAACTGTAGCGATAGCACTATTTGCTAAAATTTCGTCTCGCCACCAGGCGCTGGCAAGCCCGGCGGTCTGTTCATTCCAGCCCACCCATACCGATTCGTTACTGCTCTGCGCTAAAACCTGTTTTTCCACCAGCGCTCCGCTGTCAATAAACCGCTGCGCTAAATAACGGGGAAGGTAACCGCACCCCAGGCCGCTTATTTGCAGTTCCAGCTTGGTTTTAAAATCAAAAACGGTGATGGCCTCCTGCTCATCCAGCAGCTGCGATGAAATGCCGCATTCGGGGCGAGAGCTGTCTCCAACCACAATGGCGCGATAGTTTTTAATGACGCGTCGGGTAACAGGCTCCGGTTCATTCGCCAGCGGGTGATGAGGCGCAACGGCAAAAATCTGCTCCAGAACGCCCAGCCGCGCAAAACCAAATTCACTTAACTGGGGAGGCTCATGCAGCGCCCCGACGATGATATCCGCCCTGCCCTGCGTCAGGGCCTCCCAGGAACCGCCCAGCACGCCATTAATAAAAACCAGCCGCGTGACGCTATGGCGCTGATAGAACGCCTCAATAAGCGGAGTAAGCAGGGAGAAAGGGAAAGTATCATCAACCCCAATCACCAGCTCATTTTCCCAGCCCTGGTGAAGTTTGACGGCCTGTTTTTCCAGCTCGCGAACCGTATGCAGCACGTCACGCCCTTTTTCCAGCAGCATCTGCCCTGTGCGGGTGAAACGCGCGCGATGCCCGGTGCGGTCAAGGATTTGGATATTAAGATCGCTCTCGAGCTTTTGCACGGTGTAGCTCAGAGCCGAAGGGGTTTTATAGAGCTTCGCCGAGGCGGCGGCAAAGCTCCCCTCTTTTTCCAGCGCATCCAGAATAACAAGAACATCCAGCAGCGGTTTCATCTTCGCCCCCTTGCGGTGTGCGATTGTCTCCGCCGGCGCAATTATTCCATGGGCATAACCAGCGGATCGGGATACTGATATTCAAATCCCAGTTCATGGCAAATACGATTGCCATCAATAATTTTGCCTTTGCGTTCCCCCTGCGCCTCACTGAATACCGGCGGCGCCAGACCCAGCTGGCGCGCCATCAGCGGATAAAAGGTACTGCGCGGCGGATGCGAAGGCGCACATATATTATAGATGTGCCCCCCTTTCGGAGCCTGCAAAAGCAGTTCTATGGCGCCGATAACATCCTCAAGATGCACAAGATTCACCCCGTGCTGGCCATCCGGCGCAGATTTACCGGCAAAGAAACGCCCCGGATGACGGCCCGGCCCCACCAGCCCAGCCAGACGTAAGATATCCACCTGCGTCCCCGGCAGATTGTGCAGCCAGTCTTCCAGCTCTTTCAGCACCCGGCCGCTGGCGGTCACCGGACGGCGCTCGGTGTTTTCTTTCGCCGTACCGTCGATATCGCCATAGACGGAGGTGGAGCTGGTGAAAATGATACGCGGGATATGGTGCGCCAGGGCGCTGTCGACAATCTCCTGCACCGCCTGCAAGTAAAAAGACTCACCCGGGCCGCTGCGCCGCGCCGGTAAGGTAATGACCAGCGCGTCCACATTCATCAGTTCATCCAGCTCGTCGGTATCGCAGATAAGCTCGGGTTCGAGACGCAGCTCGACACCATCAATGCCGCACATGCGTGCCGCTTCAACCCCATCCCGGGTGGTCTTACTCCCTGTCACCTGCCAGCCTTTCGCGGCTAATGACATCGCCAGTGGCATTCCTAACCACCCTAACCCGACAATCGCGACCTTTTTCATGACATTCTCCGCTTAACGACGCTTGTTATAAGGCTACGCCAGCCTGGTGGAACGCACAATTCATACCATCAATATGAAATGAATTAATGATCAAAAAAAGCCCTTGCTTTATGGCGTACAACTGGTTTAGGTTAAAAGACATCAAATGCATAAGCATTCAACGAGAATTTATATGACACGCGTTCCTTTTAAAAACCACCATCATCACCATCATCCTGACTAGTCTTTCAGGCGATGTGTGCTGGAAGACGTTTGGATCTTCCAGTGGTGCATGAACGCATGAAAAAGCCCCCGGAAGATCTTCTTCCGGGGGCTTTTTTTGGACCGCACTCAGACAGGTTAAAACAGGTTAATGAGGAACACAGAATGTTAGATAACTCACGTTTACGCATAGCTATTCAAAAATCAGGCCGTTTAAGCGACGATTCACGCGAACTGCTGGCCCGCTGCGGGATTAAAATCAACCTGCACACCCAGCGCCTGATCGCCCTGGCTGAAAATATGCCGATCGACATTCTGCGCGTACGTGATGACGATATCCCGGGCCTGGTGATGGATGGCGTCGTTGACCTCGGCATCATTGGCGAAAACGTACTGGAAGAAGAGTTATTAACCCGCCGCGCGCAGGGCGAAGATCCGCGCTACTTTACCCTGCGTCGTCTGGACTTTGGCGGCTGCCGCCTGTCGCTGGCTACGCCGGTCGATGAAGCCTGGGACGGCCCGGCCGCACTGAACGGCAAACGTATCGCCACCTCTTACCCTCACCTGCTGAAGCGTTACCTCGATCAAAAAGGCGTGCAGTTTAAATCCTGTCTGCTGAATGGCTCCGTTGAAGTGGCGCCGCGTGCGGGCCTGGCTGATGCCATCTGTGACCTCGTCTCCACCGGCGCCACGCTGGAAGCGAACGGCCTGCGCGAAGTGGAGGTGATCTACCGCTCCAAAGCGTGCCTTATCCAGCGCGACGGCGAGATGGCCGACGCCAAACAGCAGCTCATCGACAAGCTGCTGACCCGTATTCAGGGCGTGATTCAGGCGCGCGAATCCAAATACATCATGATGCATGCGCCAACCGAGCGCCTGGACGAAGTGATTGCCCTGCTGCCAGGCGCTGAGCGCCCAACCATTCTGCCGCTGGCGGGCGACCAGCAGCGCGTGGCGATGCACATGGTGAGCAGCGAAACCCTGTTCTGGGAAACGATGGAAAAGCTGAAGGCGCTGGGCGCAAGCTCCATTCTGGTGCTGCCAATTGAGAAGATGATGGAGTAACGACCATGAGCTTTAACACAATCATCGACTGGAATACCTGTAGCGACGCGCAACAGCGCGAGCTGCTGATGCGCCCGGCAATTTCCGCCTCGGAGAGCATCACCCGCACCGTGGCGGAGATCCTCGATAACGTCAAAGCCCGCGGGGACGATGCGCTGCGCGAGTACAGCGCGAAGTTTGATAAAACTGAGGTCGACGCGTTACAGGTTACCGAGCAGGAAATCATTGATGCCAGCAATCGTCTGGGTGATGACATCAAACAGGCGATGGCCGTCGCGGTGAAAAATATTGATACCTTCCACACCGCGCAGAAATTGCAGGCGGTGGATGTGGAAACCCTGCCCGGCGTACGCTGCCAGCAGGTGACGCGTCCGGTGGCGTCCGTCGGCCTCTATATTCCCGGCGGCTCTGCCCCGCTTTTTTCGACCGTCCTGATGCTGGCCACCCCGGCACGTATTGCCGGTTGTCAGAAGGTGGTGCTCTGCTCTCCGCCACCGATCGCCGATGAGATCCTGTATGCGGCGAAGCTGTGCGGCGTGCAGGCGATCTATAAAGTGGGCGGTGCGCAGGCGATTTCCGCCCTGGCGTTCGGGACGGGTTCCATTCCTAAGGTCGACAAAATCTTTGGCCCGGGCAATGCCTACGTGACCGAAGCGAAGCGTCAGGTCAGCCAGCGTCTGGACGGCGCGGCGATTGATATGCCTGCCGGGCCGTCTGAAGTGCTGGTGATTGCCGACAGCGGCGCTACACCGGATTTCGTGGCCTCTGACCTGCTCTCGCAGGCCGAGCACGGCCCTGACTCACAGGTGATTTTACTGACGCCAGATGCCGACATGGCAAAACGCGTGGGCGACGCCGTTGAGCGTCAGCTGGCTGACCTGCCGCGTGCGGAAACGGCGCGTCAGGCGCTATCCGCCAGCCGCCTGATTGTGGCCCGCGATCTTGACCAGTGCATCGCCATCTCCAACCAGTACGGTCCTGAGCACCTGATTATTCAGACCCGCAATGCGCGCGATCTGGTCGACAGCATAACCAACGCAGGTTCGGTGTTCCTCGGCGACTGGTCACCGGAATCCGCCGGGGATTACGCCTCCGGCACCAACCACGTGCTGCCGACGTATGGCTATACCTCAACCTGCTCCAGCCTGGGGCTGGCGGATTTCCAGAAGCGCATGACCGTGCAGGAACTCTCCCGCGAGGGATTTGCCTCGCTGGCGTCGACCATTGAAACCCTGGCCGCCGCCGAGCGCCTGACTGCCCACAAAAATGCCGTGACGCTGCGCGTTGCCGCCCTGAAGGAGCAAGCATGAACATCGAAGAATTAGCCCGCGAAAATGTCCGTCGCCTGACGCCCTATCAGTCTGCGCGTCGTCTGGGCGGGAACGGCGACGTCTGGCTGAATGCCAACGAATATCCCACGGCGGTGGCCTTTGAGCTTTCGCAGCAGACGCTGAACCGCTACCCGGAGTGTCAGCCGAAAGCGGTGATCGAGAACTATGCCCAGTATGCAGGCGTGAAGCCTGAGCAGGTGCTGGTCAGCCGTGGGGCGGATGAAGGGATTGAGCTGCTGATCCGCGCGTTCTGCGAACCGGGTAAAGACGCGGTGATGTACTGCCAGCCCACCTACGGGATGTACAGCGTCAGCGCGGAAACCTTTGGGGTGGCGTGCCGCAACGTACAGGCGCTCGACAACTGGCAGCTGGATTTGCAGGGCATCGCCGATAACCTCGACGGCGTGAAGGTGGTGTTTGTCTGTAGCCCGAACAACCCCACCGGGCAGATTATTCATCCGCAGGATATCCGCACCCTGCTGGAGATGACGCGCGGCAAGGCGCTGGTCGTCGCTGATGAAGCCTACATTGAGTTCTGCCCGCAGGCGACGCTGACAGGCTGGCTTGAGGAGTATCCGCATCTCGTTGTGCTGCGTACCCTTTCCAAAGCCTTCGCCCTCGCCGGCCTTCGCTGTGGATTTACGCTGGCGAATAAAACGGTTATCGACCTGCTGCTGAAAGTGATTGCCCCGTATCCGCTCTCAACGCCGGTTGCCGATATTGCGGCACAGGCGCTGGCCCCGCAGGGCATCAGCGCGATGCGCGAGCGTGTGGCGCAGATCCTGGAAGAGCGTCAGTATCTTGTCGATGCCCTGAAAACGATTCCGTGCGTGGAGCAGGTGTTCGACTCGGAAACCAACTACATCCTGGTGCGCTTCACCGCCTCAAGCGCGATATTTAAATCGTTGTGGGATCAGGGCATTATCTTACGAGACCAGAATAAACAACCTACCCTGAGCGGCTGCCTGCGTATTACCGTTGGCACCCGTGCAGAGAGCCAGCGCGTGATTGACGCCCTGAAAGCGGAGAAAGTATGAGTCAGAAGTATCTCTTTATCGATCGTGACGGCACCATCATCTCGGAGCCACCCAGCGATTTTCAGGTCGATCGTTTCGACAAGCTGGCGTTTGAACCCGACGTGATCCCGGTGCTGCTGAAGCTTCAGAAAGCAGGCTATAAGCTGGTGATGATCACCAACCAGGACGGTCTTGGCACCGACAGCTTCCCACAGGCGGACTTTGACGGCCCGCACAACCTGATGATGCAGGTGCTGACCTCGCAGGGCATCGCCTTCGACGAAGTGCTGATCTGCCCGCATATGCCTGCCGACGAGTGCGACTGCCGCAAGCCAAAAGTGAAGCTTGTTGAACGTTATCTGGCGGAAGAGGCGCTGGATAAAGGCAACAGCTATGTGATCGGCGATCGCGTCACGGATATCACGCTGGCGGACAACATGGGCATTGCGGGCCTGCGCTATAACCGCGACACGCTAAACTGGGCGATGATTGGCGAGCAGCTCACCAGACGCGACCGCTATTCCCACGTTGAACGCAACACCAAAGAGACGCAGATCGACGTGAAGGTCTGGCTCGACCGCGAAGGCGGCAGCAAGATCCACACCGGCGTCGGTTTCTTTGACCACATGCTGGATCAAATCGCCACGCACGGCGGCTTCCGCATGGAAATCGCGGTGAAGGGCGACCTGTATATCGACGATCACCACACCGTGGAAGATACCGGCCTGGCGCTGGGCGAAGCCCTGAAGCTGGCGCTCGGCGACAAGCGCGGCATCAACCGCTTCGGCTTTGTGCTGCCGATGGACGAGTGCCTGGCGCGCTGCGCGATGGATATCTCCGGGCGTCCGCACCTGGAATACAAAGCCGACTTTACCTACCAGCGCGTGGGCGATCTCAGTACCGAGATGGTGGAGCACTTCTTCCGCTCGCTTTCTTACACTATGGGCCTGACGCTGCACCTGAAAACCAAAGGCAAAAACGATCACCACCGCGTCGAGAGCCTGTTCAAAGCCTTTGGCCGTACCCTGCGCCAGGCGATCCGCGTGGAAGGTGACGCCCTGCCCTCGTCGAAAGGAGTGCTGTAATGAACGTGGTGATTCTGGACACCGGATGCGCCAACCTGAACTCCGTACAGTCGGCGATTATGCGCCACGGCTACGAGCCGGTGGTGAGCCGCGACCCGGACGTGGTGCTGCGCGCGGATAAACTCTTTCTGCCGGGCGTTGGCACCGCCCAGGCGGCGATGGATCAGATCCATGAGCGCGAGCTGGTGGATCTCATCAAAGCCTGTACTCAACCGGTGCTAGGCATTTGCCTCGGCATGCAGCTGCTTGGCCGCCGCAGCGAAGAGAGCAACGGCGTTGATCTGCTGGGCATTATAGAAGAAGACGTGCCGAAAATGACCGACCACGGCCTGCCGTTGCCGCACATGGGCTGGAACCGCGTTTATCCGAAGGCGGGCAACAGGCTGTTCCAGGGTATAGAAGACGGCGCGTACTTCTATTTTGTTCACAGCTACGCCATGCCCGTGAATGCCTACACCATCGCCCAGTGCAATTACGGCGAGGCGTTCACCGCCGCCGTGCAGAAAGAAAACTTTTACGGCGTGCAGTTTCACCCGGAACGCTCCGGCGCCGCCGGTGCGCAACTGCTGAAAAATTTCCTGGAGATGTGATGATAATTCCCGCTTTAGATTTGATTGACGGCACGGTTGTTCGTCTCCACCAGGGCGATTACGGGCAGCAGCGCGACTACGGCAACGATCCGCTGCTGCGGTTACAGGCTTACGCCGCCGAGGGCGCTGAGGTGTTGCACCTGGTCGATCTGACCGGCGCGAAAGATCCGGCGAAGCGCCAGATCCCGCTGCTTAAAACACTGGTGGCTGGCGCGGACGTCCCCGTGCAGGTAGGCGGCGGCGTGCGTACGGAAGCCGATGTTGCCGCCTTACTGGACGCGGGCGTGGCGCGCGTGGTGGTCGGTTCGACCGCAGTGAAAGATCCTGAGACGGTCAAGGGCTGGTTCCGCCGCTTCGGTGCGGATGCGCTGGTGCTGGCGCTGGATGTGCGCATTGACGCGCAGGGTAACAAGCAGGTCGCGGTCAGCGGCTGGCAGGAAAACTCCGGCGTAACGCTGGAAGAGCTAGTCGGGATGTATCTTCCGGTAGGGCTGAAGCACGTCCTGTGCACGGATATTTCACGCGATGGTACGCTCGCAGGCTCTAACGTCTCGCTGTATGAAGAGGTTTGCGCGCGTTATCCGCAGGTGGCGTTTCAGTCGTCTGGCGGTATCGGCGACCTGGCGGATATCGCCGCTCTGCGCGGAAGCGGTGTACGCGGCGTGATCGTGGGTCGCGCGTTGCTGGAAGGCAAATTTACGGTGAAGGAGGCGATTCAATGCTGGCAAAACGGATAATTCCCTGCCTGGACGTGCGTGATGGTCAGGTTGTAAAAGGCGTGCAGTTCCGCAACCACGAGATCATTGGCGACATCGTTCCGCTGGCAAAACGCTATGCCGAAGAAGGCGCAGACGAACTGGTATTTTACGATATCACCGCCTCCAGCGATGGCCGCGTGGTGGACAAAAGCTGGGTGGCGCGCGTGGCAGAGGTGATTGATATTCCCTTCTGCGTGGCGGGGGGGATTAAATCTGCTGACGATGCGGCGAAAATTCTCTCTTTCGGTGCGGACAAAATTTCCATTAACTCCCCTGCGCTCGCCGATCCAGAGCTGATTACGCGTCTGGCGGATCGCTTTGGCGTGCAGTGCATTGTCGTGGGGATCGACACCTGGTTTGATGCCGCATCGGGCAAATATCACGTCAACCAGTATACCGGCGATGAAAGCCGCACGCGCGTCACCCAATGGGAGACGCTGGAGTGGGTGCAGGAAGTACAAAAACGCGGTGCAGGTGAAATCGTGCTGAACATGATGAACCAGGACGGCGTACGCAACGGTTACGACCTCGAGCAGCTGAAAAAAGTGCGCGCGGTCTGCCACGTTCCGCTGATTGCTTCCGGCGGCGCGGGCACCATGGAACACTTCCTTGAAGCCTTCCGCGATGCGAACGTAGACGGCGCGCTGGCCGCTTCCGTGTTCCACAAACAGATTATCAATATTGGTGAGTTAAAAACGTACCTGGCCGACCAGGGCGTGGAGATCAGGGTATGTTAACAGAGCAACAACAGGCGCAGCTGGACTGGGAAAAAACTGACGGATTACTGCCGGTGGTTGTACAGCATGCCGTTTCAGGCGAAGTGCTGATGCTGGGATACATGAACCAGGAGGCACTGGCAAAAACGATCGACACCGGCAAGGTGACGTTTTTCTCGCGCACCAAACAGCGCCTGTGGACGAAAGGGGAAACCTCGGGCCACTTCCTGAACGTGGTCAGCATTACGCCAGACTGCGACAATGACACCCTGCTGGTGCTGGTCAACCCGATTGGGCCGACCTGTCACAAAGGCACCAGCAGCTGCTTCGGCGAGGCGAGCCACCAGTGGCTGTTCCTCTATCAGCTGGAACAGCTGCTGGCAGAGCGTAAATCAGCGGATCCCGAGAGCTCGTACACGGCGAAGCTGTACGCCAGCGGCACCAAGCGTATTGCGCAGAAGGTGGGTGAGGAAGGCGTTGAAACAGCGCTGGCGGCCACCGTGCATGACCGTGAGGAGCTGACGAATGAAGCGTCGGATTTGATGTATCACCTGCTGGTGCTGCTCCAGGATCAGGAGCTGGATTTAACGACGGTGATTGAGAATTTGCGGAAACGGCATAAATAAAAAAGACCGGGGAAACCCGGTCTTTTTTTATGTGTAAATCAGGCTCGTGGCTTGTAGTTTCTCAGCGCATTACGGCCAAGGACGACAGCAGAACCGATGATCCCGCCGAGAAGAACGGCAAGGATGAGGGTGAGGGCCTTTTTAGGGCTGTCACGATAAATAGGTAAATTCGGTTTCATGACGTAACGATACACATGAATCGTGTCCGGATTTACGTTAAGATTCTGAATATCCAACAAGTTCTTTTTGGCTTGGTAGTAGGAACCGGGGAAGACTAACGGTCGGGACGCTTCGTTATCAACCATTGATTTTAACGCTACTGCGCCCAACAGGAACATAGTTTCCTGAGTGACATCCTGTGTTTGCTGGAGCTGCGGTGTATTTATCTTCGCCGCTTCTGCGTCTTTTAGCGCCTCAGAGATCTGTTTGATACGCAGTTCCTTTTGCTCCTGAGCAACTTTCTCCTGGTTCGCGAGGGAGTCATTCAAGGTCGTGATTTGCTGTTTTAGGTTATCTCTGAGGTCAAGCGTAAGTTCCTTTGCTGTCTGCTCGTCAACCTGCTGGATGTACTGAGCAAGCTGTTTTTGTGCCGCTTCGGCAGATTCGCCTTGATAGGTTACGGTCAGGGGTAATCCTTGCCCTTTAAACGTGGGCTCAATCGTCAATTTCTCGGGTACATCCTGATTTTCCAGCGCCTGCGCTAACGCAGAGAACGAGGAGTTGAAACGACCGATTGCACGATTCTGAATATCAAGCATCGACGGTGCAGCACCGCCATAAAGAATATTCAACGCATTGGAATAGGTAGCTATTTGAGCAGCATCAGGTTGAGCAATGATAGCAGATGACGTCCATTTCTCTTTGGCTACAGTAATATAAATAACGGCGAGAACGATAAAAGCAGCAACAAATGCCCCTATTACCCACTTACCACGCCACAGCTGTAGCACTAAATCCAGTAAATCAATTTGCTCCGGGCCATTGTTGCGTGTGACCAGGTTATCGTTGTTGTGCGTCATACAATCCCTAACAGATGAAAAAGGGCAAAAACAATCTTGTATCCATAGTGTATCTGTTGCTGGCGATTTTTCTATAAGAATCCGATGAGTTATATCGGAAAGATGGGTTATGTAAGTGAAGTGCGACGCGCTATCATAGTCGGATTCTGATGTCCTGGGACATCAACAAGAACACTGTGAATGAGGGAAGCTATGAAATTTCTGGTAACGGGTGCGGCGGGCTTTATCGGTTCTCATGTCAGCAAGCGCCTGCTTGATGCAGGGCATGAAGTTGTTGGGATTGATAATCTGAATGATTACTATGACCCTAACCTCAAGCTCGCTCGCCTCGAACTGCTCAAATCCGAGAGTTTCACCTTCCACAAGCTGGACTTAGCGGACCGCGAGGGCATGGCTGCGCTCTTCGCCAATGAGAAATTTGACCGCGTGATCCATCTTGCCGCACAGGCGGGCGTGCGTTACTCGCTGGAAAACCCGCATGCCTACGCAGATGCTAACCTGGTAGGTCACCTGAACGTGCTGGAAGGCTGTCGCCACAATAAGGTTCAGCATCTTCTGTATGCGTCATCCAGTTCTGTTTACGGCCTCAACCGTAAGATGCCGTTTTCTACTGACGACTCCGTAGACCATCCGGTATCCCTTTATGCCGCAACCAAAAAAGCCAATGAGCTGATGTCGCATACCTATTCGCATCTGTATAACCTGCCGACCACTGGCCTGCGCTTCTTTACCGTCTATGGCCCGTGGGGACGCCCGGACATGGCGTTGTTCAAATTCACCAAAGCCATGATTGAAGGCAACAGCATCGACGTATACAACTACGGCAAGATGAAGCGCGACTTCACCTATATCGATGATATTGCGGAGGCGATTATTCGCCTACAGGACGTCATTCCTCAGGCCGATGCCGACTGGACAGTCGAAACCGGTTCGCCAGCAACCAGTTCTGCCCCGTATCGCGTGTATAACATCGGTAACAGTTCACCTGTCGAACTGATGGATTACATTACCGCACTTGAAGAGGCGCTGGGCAAGGAAGCGGTAAAAAATATGATGCCGATCCAGCCGGGTGACGTGCTGGAGACCAGTGCGGACACCAAAGCGCTATATGACGTTATTGGGTTTAAACCACAAACCTCAGTCAAAGAAGGCGTGAAAAACTTCGTCGACTGGTACCGCAACTTCTATACCGTTTAAAAACAAAAAACCCGGCAGAGCGCCGGGTTTTTTTATATCACGATATTAATTAGTCGCTGCCGAACAAATCGCGGGTATAGACTTTATCTTTAACGTCCGCCAGCTCTTCCGCCATACGGTTGGAGATAATTACGTCCGCTTCTTTTTTGAATGCATCCAGATCGCGGATCACACGCGAATGGAAGAACTCGTCTTCCTGCATGGCCGGTTCATAAATAATGACCTGCACGCCCTTCGCCTTAATACGCTTCATGATCCCCTGAATGGAAGAAGCGCGGAAGTTATCGGAACCGCTCTTCATGATCAGACGATATACACCCACCACTTTCGGCTGACGCGCCAAAATGGAATCTGAGATGAAGTCCTTACGCGTGCGGTTGGCATCCACAATGGCAGAAATCAGGTTGTTCGGCACCGCCTGATAGTTTGCCAGCAGCTGCTTGGTATCTTTTGGCAGGCAGTAGCCACCGTAACCGAAGGACGGGTTGTTGTAATGGTTACCGATACGCGGATCAAGACACACGCCCTCGATGATCTGACGGGTGTTCAGACCTAAGCTCTCGGCATAGCTGTCAAGTTCGTTGAAGTAAGCCACGCGCATCGCCAGATAGGTATTGGCGAAAAGCTTAATGGCCTCAGCTTCTGTGGAATCGGTGAACAGCACCGGAATGTCTTTTTTGATTGCGCCTTCCTGAAGCAGTGCAGCAAAACGCTCCGCACGCTCGGAACGCTCGCCAATCACGATACGGGATGGGTGCAGGTTATCGTATAACGCCCTGCCCTCGCGGAGAAATTCCGGCGAGAAGAAGACATTATCAATACCCAACTCTTCTTTAATCGATTTGGTGAAACCCACTGGAATCGTCGACTTGATGATCATCACTGCGTTCGGGTTGATTGCCGTAACGTCTTTGATCACCGCTTCAACGGTTGAGGTATTGAAGTAGTTAGTTTTAGGATCGTAGTCGGTTGGGGTGGCGATGATGACGAAATCCGCATCGCGGTAAGCGTCTTCTTTGTCCGTGGTAGCGCGGAAGTTCAGCGGTTTGGTCGCGAGGTATTCTTCAATCTCTTTATCGACGATCGGGGACTTCTTCTGGTTAAGCATGTCCACTTTTGCCTGCACGATATCCAGCGCAACCACTTCATGGTTTTGTGCAATCAGAATACCGTTTGAGAGACCAACATAGCCTGTTCCGGAGATAGTTATTTTCATTTGTTTGACTTCTACACGTTTGAGTTTTTGATAGCCCTATAGTGGCCACCACAATGATTAACTAGGAGTTTTTTAGCGCTAATACTCATTCACTGTCAAGGTTTCAGGATTTTTGAAAAATGTTTTTGCTCAACAAAAAGACCTGTCGTTGCAATAAGCAAAGTACCTGTTTTACAGCAACAATAAGACGTTAAAGGGCACTCGACAGTAAGCAGAGGAAAACTGCTTACTTCGTCAAATCAGACTAATCCCTTGGTCAGATTCAGCAGATACTGACCATACCCGGTCTTTTTCAACGGTTCAGCGAGTACCCGAAGTTGTTCGGCATCAATAAAACCTCGTCGGAACGCAATCTCTTCAGGACATGAAACTTTTAGCCCCTGTCGCTCTTCAATTGTGGCGATAAAATTGCTGGCTTCGATCATACTCTGATGCGTTCCGGTATCCAGCCAGGCATAACCGCGTCTCATCATCGCGACAGACAATCGTCCCTGCTGCATATAGATGCGGTTGATGTCGGTAATTTCGAGTTCACCTCGCTCAGACGGCGTTAAACTTTTGGCCATCTCAATCACATCGTTGTCGTAAAAATAAAGACCGGTTATTGCGTAATTACTCTTGGGTTGCTGAGGCTTCTCCTCAAGGCCAATTGCAGTACCGTCTTTATCAAACTCAACGACGCCATAGCGTTCCGGGTCGCTGACATGATAGGCAAATACGGTCGCCCCCTCTTGCTGGCTTGCTGCGCCTTCAAGCAGTCTGGGGAGATCGTGCCCATAGAAAATATTATCGCCTAATACCAGCGCACAATTATCCTCACCGATAAACTCTTCACCCAGAATAAAAGCTTGTGCCAGTCCATCAGGACTTGGTTGCACTTTGTACTGGATATGCAATCCCCACTGGCTACCGTTCCCGAGCAGTTGTTCAAAACGGGGAGTGTCCTGAGGCGTGCTGATAATCAGAATATCCCGTATACCTGCCAGCATAAGCGTAGAGAGCGGATAATAGATCATTGGCTTATCGTAAATTGGCAACAATTGCTTACTTACGGCCATTGTCACGGGATAAAGACGTGTACCCGATCCGCCAGCTAATATAATCCCTTTACGTTTCGTCATTTACTTACGCTCCCCATAATTCTGCTCAATCCAACTCTTATAGGCACCGCTTTTCACATTCGATACCCATTCCTGGTTATTCAAATACCATTCAACCGTTTTACGGATGCCGCTTTCAAAGGTTTCCAGGGGAGTCCATCCGAGCTCGTCGCTAATTTTATGAGCATCAATTGCATAACGTCTGTCGTGACCTGGTCGGTCCGCGACATAAGTAATTTGTGCGCGATAGGATGTTTCTTTCGGTACCATGTCATCGAGCAGATCACAAATGGTCTGAACGACTTCAATATTTTTCTTCTCGTTATGGCCGCCAATATTATAGGTTTCGCCCGGCTTACCCCTGGTCAGAACCGTATACAGTGCACGCGCATGATCTTCAACGTATAACCAGTCACGGATCTG
Organism: Enterobacter cloacae complex sp. EB5; assembly: GCF_031432835.1. Lineage (NCBI taxonomy): Bacteria > Pseudomonadati > Pseudomonadota > Gammaproteobacteria > Enterobacterales > Enterobacteriaceae > Enterobacter > Enterobacter cloacae complex sp. EB5. The sequence goes on along the minus strand of NZ_CP133860.1, from coordinate 3,812,373 downwards.
ATCGCCCTTTCCGTAAATCGGCAATGGTTTATTATCCAGCGCATTAAGGATAACAAGAGGGATCAGCTTTTCAGGAAAGTGGTATGGGCCATAATTATTCGAACAATTCGTCACAATCCCGGGTAAACCATAGGTGCGTATCCAGGCACGAACTAAATGGTCGCTGGACGCTTTTGACGCTGAGTAAGGGCTACTTGGCTGGTACGCTGTTTTCTCGGTAAACAGCGGTAACGGGGTGGAGTCATAATGTTCATCGGGATGAGGCAGATCGCCGTAAACCTCATCAGTTGAAATATGATGGAAACGGAAAGTAGATTTTGCTGCCTCATCCAGTGAAGACCAGTAAGCACGACTTGTTTCTAACAGGATATACGTGCCAACAATATTGGTTTCAATAAACGCAGCGGGACCGGTGATAGAACGGTCGACATGGCTCTCGGCAGCCAGGTGCATTACCGCATCAGGCTGATGGGTAGCAAAAATACGCGCCATTGCCTCTTTATCACATATATCGGCATGCTCAAAAACATAGCGTTCGCTATCGCTTTCTTCACGCAAGGATTCCAGATTACCGGCATAGGTCAATTTATCAACGTTAACAACGCTATCCCGAGTATTGCTAATAATATGTCGGATAACCGCGGAACCGATAAAACCGGCACCGCCAGTAACTAGAATTTTCACGCAATCAATTCCATTAAACAGTAGGTGGATCGGGCAAGATAAAAAAGCCCGGTATCGCTACCGGGCTTGATGGCATGGCTAACCGTATATTAATCCAGCCATTCGGTGTGGAACACACCTTCTTTATCCGTACGCTTATAGGTATGCGCACCGAAGTAGTCACGCTGTGCCTGAATCAGGTTCGCTGGCAGAACAGCAGCACGATAGCTGTCGTAATATGCCACCGCAGCGGAGAAGGTCGGAACCGGGATACCATTCTGTACCGCGTACGCAACAACATCACGCAGCGCCTGCTGATATTCGTCTGCAATCTGCTTGAAGTAAGGCGCCAGCAGAAGGTTCGCGATACCTGCATTTTCAGCATAAGCATCGGTGATTTTTTGCAGGAACTGAGCGCGAATGATACAGCCAGCACGGAAGATCTTCGCAATCTCACCGTAGTTCAGATCCCAGTTATTCTCGTCAGATGCCGCGCGCAGCTGAGAGAAACCCTGCGCGTAAGAGACGATTTTACCCAGATACAGCGCGCGACGGACTTTCTCAACGAACTCCGTTTTATCACCAGCGGGCTTAGCCTGAGGACCAGACAGCACCTTAGATGCCGCTACGCGCTGCTCTTTCAGAGAAGAGATATAACGTGCAAATACGGATTCGGTGATCAGAGACAGCGGTTCACCCAGGTCCAGAGAGCTCTGGCTGGTCCATTTACCGGTACCTTTGTTCGCCGCTTCGTCAAGAATCACATCGACCAGGTATTTACCCTCTTCATCTTTCTTGGTGAAGATATCTTTGGTGATGTCGATCAGATAGCTGTTCAGTTCGCCTTTGTTCCACTCGGTGAAGGTCTCTGCGAGTTCTTCGTTGGAGAGATTCAGGCCACCTTTCAGCAGAGAGTAGGCTTCAGCAATCAGCTGCATGTCGCCATATTCAATGCCGTTGTGAACCATTTTCACGTAATGACCAGCGCCATCAGGACCGATATAGGTCACGCACGGCTCGCCGTCTTCAGCTACGGCTGCGATTTTGGTCAGGATGGGCGCGACCAGTTCGTACGCTTCTTTCTGACCGCCAGGCATGATAGATGGACCTTTCAGGGCGCCCTCTTCACCGCCGGATACGCCAGTACCAATGAAGTTGAAGCCTTCAGCAGACAGCTCACGGTTACGACGAATGGTGTCGTGGAAGAAGGTATTACCGCCATCAATAATGATGTCGCCTTTATCCAGATACGGTTTCAGTGAATCGATAGCAGCGTCGGTACCTGCGCCCGCTTTCACCATTAACAGGATACGACGAGGTGTTTCCAGAGACTCAACGAACTCTTTAACCGTATAGAAAGGAACCAGTTTTTTGCCTGGATTCTCAGCGATGACTTCTTCGGTCTTATCACGGGAGCGGTTGAAAACGGAGACGGTATAACCACGGCTTTCGATGTTGAGCGCCAGGTTGCGCCCCATCACTGCCATACCGACAACGCCGATCTGTTGCTTGGACATTACATACTCCTGTCAGGTGTGGTCGCCGCGACTGTTGCGCGGCTTGAATGTACTAAGATTTTAACGCAGAGATAAAAAGGAAGATAGCGCATTTGTGAGCACAAATTTACTTGTAGGCTGAAAGGTTCATTCGTAGCCAGCAGGATTTTTTTGTTGCCATCTCCAGGCATCTGTGATCATTTCATTTAATCCCCGTTTAGCATTCCATCTTAATTCATGAGAAGCTAGAGAAGGATCAGACCAACATTCTGCTATATCCCCTAAACGACGTTCGGTAATCTGATATGGAATATCAACACCCGTAATTTTTTTGAATGCGGTAACGATCTCTTTGACAGAATAGCCTTTACCTGTGCCTAAATTATATACTCTCAAGCCGGGATAATCTTTTTGTGCATTTAGTGCTGCCAAGTGACCTTCAGCAAGGTCCATAACATGAATATAATCCCTTACGCCTGTGCCATCTGGTGTATCATAATTATCGCCATATATATGCACTTTAGCCAGTTTGCCTACAGCCACTTGTGTTATATAAGGGAATAAATTATTAGGTATTCCATTTGGAGCCTCTCCTAAAAACCCAGAAGAATGTGCTCCAACGGGATTGAAATAGCGCAGCAACATAATATTTAACTTAGAATTTGCACGTGAGACATCTTTTAATATTTGTTCAATAAAAAATTTTGATGACCCATAGGGATTTGTCGTACCACCTGTTTGGCACGATTCTGTAAGAGGAATAGATTCAGGTACCCCATAAACAGTTGCAGAAGAACTAAATATAAGATTATTTACGCCATAATTCATCATAGCCTTAATTAAAGAAAGCATACTAACAATGTTGTTGCTATAATACTCTAAAGGATTTGACACTGATTCCGAAACTGATTTCAAAGATGCAAAATGTATCACTGATTCAAAACTATACTTTGAAAACAACATATTCAAGAAATCTATATTGCATACATCCCCTTCATAAAACTTGACACTTTTCCCTGAAAGTTGTTCAACACGTTGAATAGCAATTTTCGACGAGTTTACCAAGTTATCAACAATTACAATGTCACGATCATGTTCTAATAGGCTCAAAGCGGTATGTGAGCCAATGTAGCCAGCGCCACCGGTTATCAAAATAGTCATTTCTAAAGCCTCATGATATCAAATTTTTTGAAAGCGTTTTTGCAAAAGCCATCCTGAGTATATTAGTGATATAACATACATCCCGATGAGAGTAATGAGGATAATGTTAATCACACCAGTTATAACACCACTTACATATAACAACGAAAATATCATTATAAAACTTAACGATGAAACCAAGTTTATATAAAGTTCTTTTCGCGTTTCACCCAACCCTTGAAATATTGTTGCTACTGGATTTATAAGCATTCTCAATACACCACAGATAGCCCAAGCATAAATAAAGATCTCAAAATCGGAATGTATATCTGGTCGTAACTCTTGAAGAAGATAAGGACCTACTACACTCCATGCAAGAAAAATAGTCATAGCAACAAAGAGAATGCTTAAAAATATTCTCTTCGCATTTAAATGGATCACTTTAATGTCTGAAGTGACGACATGACTTATCAATAATTTACCGATAACTGGACTTATGACGGCACTAATTTTTAAAGTGGCATCCTTGCAGAGACTGTAGACGCCCACGCGCTCCAATCCTCCGAAGTGTGAAACAATGAATATATCCGCAGTGAGAGTGATATAATTCAAAAATTGGGAAAATATTTGATTATGAATATATGCCCACCATCTACGAATGATATTTTTAATTCCGTATTTGATTGAATTTTCTTGATACAAAGAAAATCCCCTACATACAACTATAAAAATCAAACACCTTATTACATATGAAGCTGTCCATGCATATACAACAGCGACTCCCTGGATTTGAAATCGGTAGATTAGCGCTGACAAACTAGCAATAAATACAAATTTTGAAAAGACTTCAACCATAGCTATGGTATTAAACTTTTTCTCAACTAACAATCGCGAATAATGATATAACGGAAAACTAATCGATAAAGCCATCACAAAAAAAGAAATCAATGTGACAATACTACTTTCAATAAAATTAGGTGACAGTACGAAATATAATAAGATAGATAAGAATGAGACAGAAACATTTAATACAGTAATTATCCTAACCTCTGGAAAGCTAAGAATTTTCCTGTAAATAAAGTAATTAGAACTTCCACCATCGGATATGAAAACAAGAATAAAAATCAGGGTATTAAAAATACCTGCCAAACCCAATTCAGGACCTGACAGCGTATGCCCAATTATAAAAACCGAAAAAAGCTGAATTAAAGCCGTAATTAAGGGGGCTATCGAAAAGAAGGAGTATTTTTTAATTATGTGTAGGTATTTCATATTTTGATAAGATTAAATTATCGAAGGAGGTAAGAAAACTGTCATATGAATAATTATCATTGACAAATTTCTTTCGTAAACTTACATCAGACTTAAATTTTTCGGATAATAATACGTTCGCTATTTTTTCTGAAAAATAGTTTGCATCGTCTATATTTTCAAGAAGTTCACCAAGCATATCATTTTTAATAATGAATTCAGGGCCGCCGGATTTGGTAGCTATACAAAATAGTCCTGAAGCCAACGCTTCAATGAAAACGACGCCAAAGGTCTCTACTCGACTAAGTAGAATGAAAACATCACTTTGTCCCATATGATATGCAATTTCGTCTTTACTTTGCTCACCTAGCATTTCAATATTAGATTTTAAGCCCTTTTGTTCGATCATTTCCTTTAGTGTATCTAAATCAGGCCCATCACCGATTATCTTAAGTTGGAATGCGATATTGTAGTTTTCTTTAATCTTATCGAAAGCCAATATTAGTCTATCAAAACCTTTTTTTTTGCATTAAATAGCCAACAGAGCAAATATTAATCACACCATTAGATGATGTTGATTTTTTAACCTTTTCAATATCAAATAATTTGACATCTAATGTATTAGGTATTGTATATATATCTTCTCTGTTAGTGAACTCGAGTAAGCTTTCTTTCAAACCATCACTTACTGCCACTAACGATGAGGCATTTTCCAAAGCCCATTTCATTATTTTCTTTTCAATGTAACTATAATTTTTTGCCTGGAAGACTGTTGCATGCTCCGTTATTATGACGGGTTTTGAAAAAATTTTACCAATTATAACCCCGGCGATGCCAGCGCTTCCATCCTGATTAAATGCAACACTATGACAATGTATAACATCAACCTTTTTATTTTTTTGATATTTAATGTACATAGCAATAAACACAAGAATACGTATAAGCATCCCAATATATTTACCTGCTCGTAATCTATACCCCCAGAAATAAGTATTTAACCCATTATCATTATATTTTTTGTTGTAAAAAGCAGTACCTCTATGGCAATAGATTACATCGACATTATGTTTTTTAGATAATGCTAGCGCCTGGTCACGAAAAAAAAGGCCTTGAGTCTTCAGCTTCGGATTTGGATACCAGGAGGGAATAGTCAAGATATTCAAAGCTCGCCCCTTTTTCTAATAATTGCTGCGGGGATACCCGCTATAATCATATTCCTCTCAAATTTACGTGTTAATACAGCTCCAGCACCAATAACACAACCTTCAGCCACGTCATTCATGATGACAGCATGAGTACCTATCCATACGTTCGAACCAATAGAAAGGTGCTTGAGAGGTAATAAAGAATCAACGAACTTTAAGTTTAAATCATCAACTTCATGATGATTTCCACCACTCATGATGGAGACACGTGCAGCAATGATTACATCGTCACCGAGATCACATAAACTTATTATTGAAAATTCTTCTACTGTACAGTTTTGCCCAACTGTTATATTCGGGTATACAAAGAAAGCACCATAATGCACACGCAAATTATTTCCGCATTTTTTAAGGGTTTTCTTGTAAAAGACTTGCCTCAATAAAATGCCCCTTTCACCTGTATGCTTGGATAAAGAAATGGCTACGTTTTTAAAGTTAGCATAAGGAATTTTAACTCGCGTAAGATACCAAAGCAGAAAGGGTAAATTAATAATATACAAGGTTATTTTAAATATGCACTTTAGTATTTTTTTCATAAGTCCTTATCCCGATAGCCATCAATAGTACAATAATAAAAAGAAACGGATATTTCAAAGAACTACTAGGCCCAAATGAAATTAAAATAGGATATAAAACAGCTGAGGTAATTAGAGGTCTAACAGCTGGTTTGATATGTCTCAGCTTAATGCACCGCCAAAGCAAAAATGTATAATAAGAAAAAAACAGCATGTAGAAGATTATTCCATAAATTGTTATCATTTCAAAATGAATATTATGGAATTCGCCCATTCTTAAACCATACTGATTAATTATATCAATTTCATAGTCTCCAAAGCGGCCATTGCCAAACAACAAGGCATTCGCATGATTCATCAACCAATCAATGTTTGCCTTGTAAATTTGCAGTCTCTCTGAGGTGCTTTCATCGTCCGCACCAGCAGTTGAAAGTGTATTCCAAAAATTAACTAATCTCGAAGCAGCATTATTTGATAGAAGGAGTAAGTCTTCAACGATGGAAGGGTTTAGCAATAACAACATGAGTGACGAGAAAGCGCCAAGCAATAAAATCACTTTCTTTGAAACTAACTTTGTAAATAATAAATAAATAAGCAACGCCAAGATTGCTGCTTTAGAACCTATGTAAACTGCGCTAGTTAATGTCAATAAAAAAATTATTATTTTATGTAAATTCTTTTTGGAATGATAAACAGCAAAAGGTAAAAAACACACAAGAAAGCTAAGCATATCATTTTCATTATAATAAAATGCCGTTGGCTTTGATATACTCCATAATTGTGCATCATTTGTAGGATCTGAATATCTTGAGGAAGGTAAATGATATCCAGTTATAATCTCAAGCAAAACTAAAGCAAGAGTCAAAATTATTGCGTAATAAAAACCGGAATAACATTCGTTCAGATCAGCTTGTCGAGCAGTCACAATGTGTATAATTAATACACAGCTAAATAAAAGTAATACAGGGAGATATCTTTCTTCATATCCACCATTAAAAGCAAAGCCGATTATGCATCGGATCATCATTACGAATATCAAAATATAAAGCAACCTGAATTGCGTTTCATATCTCAGAATTAACTTATTGGAAAAAAGACTTAGTAAAGCTATTGCAGTTATTATAAAAATAATGGCTGACATCCCATGCGGACGTAAACAAAAAATAAAGAACGCTGAATTCAGTAATATAAAACCTTTTGGTCTCACATCGTCAAATTTATTTAACATCGCGCCTCATCCATTTTGTTAAAACTAATCTTGCCAATTCAAGAAAAACCATACAACTAGTTTTAAAACCACATTTTTTCAATAAACTAGAAACGAAACCTTTCATGTTCTTTTGTTTAATAGAAAACCATAGAGGGACCTTTGCTAAAAAAGCATACCCTGCTCTTGTAGTCATCAATCCTTTATAATTATTATAAAAATCCAAACTAAGGTTGTAATCATAACCTTTTTTTAAAGCTATAAGAGGATCGCTGGGAACAACCCAGTAACTATACGTCTTATCACAACATTCAAACATTGCTCCCTGACTTTCTAGTTTCAGACAAAAATCATAATCTTGGTGACGTTTCAAATTAGGATTAAATTGATTCCTGATGGCCAGTGAAGTTTCAAGAAATAAAGATGAGGTTTGTATGAGTCCACCTTGAAGAAAAACATATTCGGAGAAATTTTTCACCGCCGAACCATTGCAATATTCTTTAATGATATTTAGTTTTTCATCTACCACTCGGATCGAACTAAAAATAACATTTGTCCTATTTGCTGGTAATTCAGAAAACATTTTTTCTTGTGATTCTATTTTATTATGATCCCAATAATCATCACAATCTAAGAATGCTATGAATTTTGTTTTAGCATTACGAATTCCAATATTCCTCGCTTCGCCTCCTCCTAAGCTTGTATCATTATAAATAACATTAATATTTCGATGATTTAATTCCCGCACTACCAAATCTGCTTTCTGACTTTGTTCTGACCCGTCATCAACGATTAAAATAGACACTTCAACTGTTTGGGATAATACACTTTTCAATGCACGATGAAGCGCATCCAAATTATTTTTATAAGGTATAATTACAGTTGTATTAATCATGATAATCGAGCCTTGATATAGCTAAAAACGGACCTTGGTACAAAATATTGCGCTAACACTTTTCCGATACCCACATACCAATACGGGCTTTTGTAGTCCCTATGTGTAAGAAGGCATTTTAGAACACTTGATATTTGTTTTTTTCTCCTGGTTAAACTTATGCCATTCGCTCTATCATGGCAAAAAAGTAGTTTGTCACTTAAATTAGCCACTTCATATTTATTTGTGATTCTAAGGAAAAGTTCATAATCTTCAGCGCATGGATAATTTTCTGAATATCTTAAACCTTCTTCAATTATCTCTTTAGAAAACATAACAGTGGGGTGGATAAAACATGAACGAATAAATTTTTCTTTTTTAATTGCAGCGTCTGTTAATGGAAGGTTTGTATCGAATACAGCCGCACCATTAACATCATAAAAAGATACATTTGAACCTAGTAACTTAGTCTTTTGATTCTTATTAAAATACAGTCGTTGTGTCTTAAAACGATTCTTAACTTGAATATCACCTGCATCTAATCGAGCAATATAACGAATATTATCCATCTCTGAGATTAAATCCAGTCCAGCATTTAACGCACCTGTGATGCCTTTGTTTACAGTCAGACGATGTATTTTAACTGTAAATTTATATTGTTTATTATTTAAAGTTAACGGGGTTTTACTGCCATCATCGATAATGAGCACTGAGAAATCATTATTATCTTCGTTTATACTGTCTAAAGTTCTGATCATATCCTTTTGATCATTATAAACTGGCATTAAAACTATCAAGTCTCTCATTTATTCACCTCGGCAAAAACTTGATGATATGAGTCGACCATATTATTCAAAGTAAAATTACGCTCATACATTTCACGAGATTCTTGACCAAATTTAATCAGCAGGTCTGGATTTTCAATGAGATTCTTAAGTCTGGTTTGCAAAGCAGCAATATCCTTTCGCGGGATAAGATATCCATTTTGCTCATCAATAACGGCCTCACAAACGCCGCCAACATCACTGGCTATCACAGGAAGGCCTGTTTTCATTGCCTCAATAATAGATATTGGGAATCCTTCATAATTACTTATTAACATGAATACATTGGCTTTATTAAGATAGTCCTGAACATTTGACACCTCACCGATGAAATCAATATTAGAGTCAAGATTTAATTTCGAAACCAATTTTTCAATTTCTGTACTATCTCCACCACCTAATAGACTCAAATGCCACTTGTTTGGTGAGATATTAGAAAAAGCTTTTATCAGTGTTTCGTGATCTTTTTGTTCACAAAATCTTGCAACCATTACAAAACGAATCGGTATTTCATTTTTATCCCGGAACACATCACGTTTTATTTGGATATTATCAGGTATACAATTATGGATAACATAATGTTTAGATTTAATATTATTACTTAGCGCCAATTGCCGATCATATTGCGAAACATTGATGATCGCATCTGTTAGGTAGGATAAAATAAGCTCTATATTTTTATAAAATTTTGCTTTTCGCTCTGGAATCCCTTCCGTGAACGCCCATCCATGTGCCGTAAATACTTTCTTAATACTCAAGCCAATAGTAGCTAGCCTACCAAGAACACCAGCTTTAGATGAATGGCAACTAATTATATCGGGTTTTATTTTTTTGACGAGTTTTCTTAATTCTAAAAAGGCGTTGAAATCATTAAGGCATATCTCTCTTTTCATTGATTTTATATGAAAGATTTTTATACCATTTTGTTGCATTTCATCTGTGAATTTTCCTACAGAACCAGTAGCTAAGATGCATTCAATATTATACTTATCTCGTAACCCTAGCATAACATCTCTAACGTGGGTTTGTGCTCCTCCTATTTCGTCTCCCCGCGTTATTAAAAAAAGAACTTTCATAACATACTCCTTAAGAAACAAGCACGCTACCGCCCCTGGCTCGACAGCTACCAGTGCACTGCGTGTATTTAATTGTGTGCTCTATAAAAAGCTATAGTGGCTTTAAACTGTTTTAATTGTCGTATTTTAAGACAAGATAAACAAGAGAAAATAACTAGTATTATACTCTAAAAAAACGTATAACTCACTGTTATTATTACATAAATGTCACTACAAAACAGAACGCCCATCCTAAATATGTATTATTTAGAATGGGCGTTTATGTATTATAAAAATTAATTATATCAATAAGTTGAAATGATTTTTTGTATTGTTTCTCTAAATTTTTGCCCTTCCTTCAGATTACGCAGGCCATAGTTCACAAACGCCTGCATATACCCCATTTTCTTACCGCAGTCATAGCTGTCGCCGGTCATCAGCATCGCATCAACCGACTGCTTCTTCGCCAGCTCAGCAATCGCATCAGTCAGCTGGATACGATCCCAGGCGCCCGGCTCGGTTTTTTCCAGCTCAGCCCAGATATCCGCATTCAGCACATAACGGCCGACAGCCATCAGGTCGGAGTCCAGGGTCTGCGGCTGATCAGGTTTTTCGATAAACTCAACGATCCGGCTCACCTGCCCTTCCGACTCCAGCGGCTCTTTAGTCTGAATAACAGAGTACTCAGAGAGATCGCCCTTCATACGTTTCGCCAGCACCTGGCTACGGCCCGTCTCGTTGAAGCGTGCGACCATTGCCGCCAGGTTATAACGCAGCGGATCGGCAGAGGCGTTATCAATGATGATGTCCGGCAGTACCACGATGAACGGGTTATCACCCACTACCGGACGCGCACAGAGGATTGAGTGGCCCAGACCCAACGGCTGCGCCTGACGCACGTTCATGATAGTCACGCCAGGAGGACAAATAGACTGAACTTCAGCCAGAAGCTGACGCTTAACGCGCTGCTCAAGAAGCGCCTCGAGTTCATAAGAGGTGTCGAAGTGGTTCTCGACGGCGTTCTTAGAAGAGTGCGTCACCAGAACAATTTCTTTAATCCCAGCAGCAACAATCTCGTCAACGATGTACTGAATCATCGGCTTGTCAACGATCGGCAGCATCTCTTTAGGAATGGCCTTTGTGGCGGGCAACATGTGCATGCCCAGACCCGCTACCGGTATAACTGCTTTCAAATTGGTCATTTTATCTTCCACCTTAAAATGGTTGACGAAGTATAGACCTAATCAGGAAAATTGCCCGATCAAGAAGTCTACTACGCCTTATGCAAATCACGTTTCGCGCTAAAACTCACATTACTAAACATGAGTATGCATTAAGTGTGACCCAGAATTATCGGAAACCCTGTCGCGAAAATCGCACAGCCCTCTGTTTCCGACAAATCGCAACCTTTGAGGCATTATTCAGATACAAACGTGATGTCATCTTTCTTCTCATGAACGAACTCATACTTCAGCGTACGGTCCAGACCTTGAGATAAGGTATAAGGCGCTTTAAATCCAGAGCTGTGTACCTTGGTAGCGTCAAACTGTGTAGTTGCACAGAATTTCTTCACGCGCACAGAACTAATTGCATATTTTTTCTTGGTAACTTTGCTAAGAATATCAAAGCAATACCCACCTAACATACCAAGCGGGTAAGGAAGATGAACTGAAGGGATTTTTTTATTGAGACTCTTCTCAACTTCTGAAACTAGCTGATTCATGTTCAGGTCTGGTTTGTCTACATAGTTGTAGACATCATAACCCGGCTTAACATTGGTCAGCTTAAATTTGATAAATTCAACAATGTTACCGACATAAGCCATTGACTTATAGTTGGTTCCAGCGCCTACCATGGCGAATTTACCACCTGCAATTTGCTTAAGCAGGTTATACACGTTTCCACGGTTACGCTCACCGAAGATGACCGTAGGCCGGACAATTGTCAGGGATCTTTCCTCTGGTGCTTTGTTAAACCACTCACGCAGAACCTCTTCCGCTTGCCATTTGCTTTTGCCGTAATGGTTGAAAGGATCATGGGGATGGGATTCGTCAGGGTTCATTTTGTTAAGACCATACACTGCCACAGAACTAGTAAAAATAATGTTCTTAACGTTATTTTTTTCCATAGCAGACAACACGTTACGTGTACCCTGTACGTTTACATCATAGTATAGCGATGTCGGGCTAACGTCATCACGGTGCTCAGCGGCGAGCAGCACGACAGTTTCAAATCCAGCAAGCGCCTGATCGAGTTGATCCTGATTACGAACATCACCGGAAACAGTAATATCCGGATAAAAATGACTCTGTTGTTTGTCAAAGTTCGTAACGTCAAACTCAGTCCGAGCAATCTCGATCAATCGAGTCCCGACAAAACCAGATGCGCCAATAAACAAAACCTTATCGTTCATACACCACTCAATGCGTTATGTGTGTTTGGCAACCCCCCGGTTATAGCGTTCTTCCCTGAGGTACCGTTATTGATAAAATGAATATTGCAAAGTAATGCCATGGATTATAAACCTTAAAATCGCTGAATTCAGTAACAAATTTTAGGGGTTACATCAGATTGAATGAGATACGCCTGAGATCATCATCGTCCGTTTGAGGGCAGCGCAAAATTCAACCGTTCCGTATTCACCACATGTTGATCGACCCGATCAATATCCACCGAACTCTGTCCTTTTTCATTTACCGCATGAATGTTTGCCAGCGACAACAGCGTCTCGTTTTTGGCCATAAACTTCCCGCGCACGTCTTTGCGCAAGTCGAAGTTCATCGTCAGGGCGGGCCCCGTCGAGGATTCCTGCATCACGTTGATATTACGTAAGAAAAGGTGCTGTGGCTTGTTGTGCAGCTCAAGCGTTGCTCGCTGCATGTTGACGTTGGTAATGGCGACAAACGACGTGGTATTGCCCGAAGAAATCTGTATCCCGCGCAGCTTATACGCCAGCTGTCGGTTATCCAGGCGTATATCGTTAAGTTTGAAGTTCTGCGGTATCGACAGATAATCGCCTTTAATCACGCCATAGCCGATTAGCATTCCGGCACTGTTGACCATATCGACATTATCAATAACGAAATTATCACAGCCATAAATAGCTACCGTCGCGTTATCAATTCCGGCCTTTTTACTGAAGTCAGGGGTAATATTGCTGGCCTTGATATTACGGATCACAAAATGTTTACCGTTTTCAACATGGACCAACTGCCGACAGTTGCTGCCGGTGATATTCGCCACCACGAAGTTTTTAACGGTCTGCTGTTCCGGATAATCATTATCGTACGTACTGCCGGCCAGCCCAATGCCTATCCCCCAGTTGATCTTGCCGTTTGTGCAGTTGATGTTGTCGATCACATGGTCAGAGATCAGGATGTTGCGGTCGTTAATCGCCACGTTCCACTCAATTGCGTCACCCTGCAAGTGGCTGAATTTACTGTTGGTAATGCGCGCACCGTCCACCTGATTATGAAAACCCTGACGCAGAATGGCGTAGTTGGCCTGTGACACATTGATGTTATCAATGAGCAAATTGCGCATCACCCTCGGTTTCTTGCCGCCGATGTAGATCTGGGTGACGGGGCCGAAACCGCTCATCGCCAGCCCTTTAATGACACAGTCGGAGCCACGCACGTCCAGCGTAATGTTATGCGTGTGCCCCTCTCCTTCCCCAATGACCTTGCAGCCTTCCTGGAGCACAAACCGCCCGCGGCCGTTGCCCTTCAGCGCACCGCGGATCAGCAGGGTTTTGCCATCAGGAATGAAAATGCCGGTATTGATGTTTTCACAGGTTAACCCGGCAGGAACAACAACGGTATCGCCCTCGGCAAAGGCCTGCTTAAAGGCGGCGATCCAGTCGTGATTGTTGTAGCGATCGACAGAAACCGTCTTCCCGGTCGCCGCCCGCGCAACGCGGGGCGACAACAGCGGGATGGCAGCCAGGACGGATAAAGAAGAGACAAATCGGCGTCGGGTAATCTTTTTCAGCATACAACCTCAGCGTTACAGCGTTTGCAGCAGGCTCGCTAACTGGCGATTAATCACCTGCTGATTGAATTCTGCTTCAACTTTTTGCCGCGCATTTTGCAGCACAGGGATCAGCGTCTGCTGATCGATATCACTGAACGCAGCCAGACGGTCCGCCAGCGCCAGCGCATTGTTTTCAGGGACAAGCCAGCCGGAGTGTTCAGAGGTGATCAGCTCCGGGATCCCGCTGTGCAGGGTCGAGACCACCGGAATGCCGACCGCCATCGCCTCCATCAGCGCCACGGGAATGCCTTCCATATCGCCGTCGGCGCCGGTTACGGAAGGCAGCAGGAACACATCCGCATCATCAAGCATGGCTTTCACTTCGTGGCTCGGCTTGAAGCCGGGCATCTCGACCACGTCTTCCAGCTGATACTGTTCGATCAGCGTGCGCAGACGACGCTCCCACGGCCCGATACCCAGGATGCGGTAGTGGAAGTCCACGCCGCGTGCCTTCAGCTGGCGACAGGCTTCGATGGCTACGTGCAGCCCTTTCTTTTCAGTCAGGCGGGCAACAGAGATAATTTGCAGCGGCTTGCCCGGCACCTTGACCGGTCGCTGGGTGAAGCGTTCCATGTCCACGCCCATGCGTGAAACGGTGATTTTCTCGCTCGGGCAACCCATGGTTTTCAGGCGTCCGGCCCACAGGTCGCTTATCGGCAGCATCATGTCGCCACGGCGAAACAGCTGCTGATATTCCGGCGTGTAGTGGTTCAGCACTTCCCGGCTGGAGATGTCGATACCGTGGAAAATGGTTGCGATTTTGCCGTCAATCACCCCCAGCTCACGCAGTTTTGCCGCCGTTACGCCCGCCGGGCCAAAGTGGGCGATAAAGACATCGGCCCGGTACGGCTGGGCCGTTTGCCCGCAAATGGCGGAAAGGATCAGGTTGCGGGCCTCTGCCCCATAGCGCGACATATTCAGCGCCCGCCACGTCGAGGCGCGATGAAGGCCGCGCAGCGTCTGCCCGGCGCGATGGCGCAGTTTGTTCAATCGTCCGGCGGGTTCATCCTGCAACCAGCGGGTTTTCGCCTCCAGCCCATACCGGGTATACGCCGCATGGGTGTTTTGCGTATCGCCCTTTTGCAGGGCGATAATCTCCACGTCATACCCCATATCGATAAACGCGGTGATTTGGTTCAGCACAAAGGTTTCAGACGACAGCGGAAATTTCAGTAAGAAGAAACCAACCTTCATTTCCCCTCCCGGACGCGGTCGAGTACGGATTTCACCATGCCAATACCTTTTTCGCGTTCGGCTTTTACCGCCACCGCCAGACGTTCGTTGATCGCAGGCAGCTGGCCGAGCGTGTCGCCCACCATCGCCCCCAGTGACCCGTCCAGCAGATGACGAATATCAACGGCCATTTCCGGCATACCGAGCTGCTGCATAATGCCCGCGGACTTGTGTTCGTAGTTGATGGCGATGGCTGGCGTGCCGAAGTTCATCGAGATAATGGCCGAGTGCAGACGCGTGCCCACTGTCAGGTCGCAGGCGGAGAGCAGCTTGCCCATCTCCAGATCGTTCAGCTCGTCCATCACCACGTGATAGCGGGACGGATCGTTCACCAGGTTGCGCAGGTTGAGCGCCACCATACGGTCATCTTTGTTGTAGCTGTCAATACCGGTACAAGTGGAAAGCGCCAGCACCTGGTAACCGCTGTCCAGTACGCGGTTCACCACGTCGGCAAAGGCTTTCTCGTATGCCGCCTGGGTCGTGCCGAGGCGTTTATCGAACGGCGCAAGTTCACGCAGGGTAATGGCGACGGTTTTCTGCTTTGCCGCCACGTCGAGCCAGTGCTGTACCGCGTAGCTGGCCTGGAAACTGTCATCCTGATGATCCACCAGCCAGGCGGTGTCTACACCGTGCTCCACTTTGGTGGTGTCGATTTCGCTGCGCTTCATCATGTCGAGGCTGACCGATTCACGCAGGATCAGCGCGTCGCAGTGGCCGAAGACATAGTTCGCCAGCTGGTTAAACTGCGGATCCTGGAATGGCCCGACGCTGTGGCCGATCATAAACAGCGGTTTTTTCGCCATGAAGGTGCAGAGTGCATGCTCAAACTGCGGCACGCCGTAGAGATCGACGAAGAACGAACCGCCCACCTGAATAATCGCGTCATAGCCGGACAGCAGACGCACAAAATCGGTAAAGCCCTGCGCGATGGCAATGTTGCGCAGCTTGCCGGTATCGGTCACGCGGGAAAGCAGCACCTGATGCTGGTAACGGCGACGCAGCACTTTCTTCACGCGCCCCATCACGCCCGCGGCGTTGTTGTGCTGTTTCATCTGACTGTAGAGCGGGTCGCCCATCACCGGGCGGTTCAGTAACCAGGATGAGCTGACCGGATAACGGCTCATCACATCCACTTCAGTCTCAGGCTTAAGGGTGTTAATTGCATCCAGTAAACCGCGCAGGATGGCGCTGTCGCCACGGTTGCCGCAGGTATGGTTGCCAAGAATAAGTAATTTCATAATGGCCTCGTAAAATTAGCCTGCGCGAAGCAGCGTTTTCATTTTTTCGTTACGGCAAAACTGGCGCTTCATCTCAACCACCAGCGCATTGCGTGACAGCACAATCATCACGCCGAACGCCAGCGCGCCTGCCGCTACCTGCACCGCAAGCAACGCCGCCAGCGGCAGATGCCCGTTGAGCACCACGCCCAGGCCGTAGCTCACCGCAAGCGTCGGTAAGGAGAGGTAAAACGGCAGCCACAGGCTGAGGATGTACTGACGGTAGCTGGAGCCCAGCACCGGTTTGATCATCACGAAGTAGCTCAGCACGGTATTGACGATCTGCACCAGCAGGAAGCCGAGCGTCACGCCAATGGCGCCCGCCATGTGGCCGCCCACAATAATTGCCGGAATAAACAGGAAGGTTTTAAACACGTTGAACTTGAAGCTGATATCCACGCGCGCCTTCGCCATCAGCAGAGAACCAATCGGGTTCCCCACCGAGCGCAGCAGCCCCACGACGCATAGCAGTTGCAGGATCGGGATGATGCTGTTCCACTTCTCGCCAAATACCAGCGGCACGAAATTGCTGGCGACCACCATCAGTCCCAGCAGGACCGGGAAATTGATGATCCCCACCACGGAAAGTAGCTTGTAAAAGTTCACGCGCAGCTTTTCGGTATCGTCCTGAATTTTGGCGAACGCCGGGAACAGCACGCGGGTAATGATAGGGTTGAGCTTCATCGGCGGGACAACCGCGACGTTATACGCCAGGTTGTAGCCACCCGCGACGCTCGCGCCCAGAATGCGCGCCAGCACCAGCGTGGAGAGGTTAGTATTCACGTAGTTGATAATGCTGTCTGCCGTCAGCCACGCGCCGAAGCGCAGGTTGGATGAAACAGACGCCAGCGAAAAATGCAGCCCCGGGCGATAAATCTTGCGGCCAAAGAAGCCAAACAGCAGCGTGCGCACGGCAGAGTTAACGAGGTAGCCGAGGATGGCGGTCATTGCCAGCGGCCAGAAATGGGCGCTGACCACGGTGAAGGTAAAGCCCGCCAGCACGGCGCTGGTCTCAATCATGCCGATTTTGTTGAACTCCAGCTCTTTCTGCATCAGCGCGCGGAACTGCTGCCCGTGCGGGATCACCACGAAAGCGAACGACAGGGTGCGCATCAGCGGCGCAAGGTCCGGGTTATGCAGCACGCCGGCAATCACATCGCTCAGCAGAAACACCAGCACAAAGACGAAGATACCCAGCCCGACGTTCAGCCAGTAGAGGGTGGTCAGCTCCAGATGGCTGATCTCTTTGCGCTGGATAATGGAGTTAGCGATACCAAAGTCCGACAGCGTATCGGCCAGGGCGATAATCACCAGCGAGACGGTCAGCAGACCAAACTGGTGATTATCGATAATGCGCGCCAGCACCGTCATCTGCACCAGGCCGAGGCCAATGATGACGATGGTGGCCATGGCTGACCATTTCGCGCCGCTGATGGTTTTTTCTCGTAAGCTCATCTTAGTACGCCGCTTTGTTCACGAAGCCTTTGAAAATGGTCAGAAAAACAATCTTGATATCGAACCAGAGGCTCCACTCGCGGATGTACTCCAGATCGAACTCGATACGTTTTTCCATTTTTTCCAGCGTGTCGGTCTCGCCGCGCCAGCCGTTGATCTGCGCCCAGCCGGTGATGCCTGGCTTCACCTTATGGCGCAGCATGTAGCCTTCAATCAGGGTACGGTACTGCTCGTTATGGGCCACGGCGTGAGGACGAGGCCCGACGATGGACATCCCGCCGGTGAACACGTTGATGAACTGCGGCAGCTCATCGAGCGAGGTACGACGCAGGAAGTTACCCACGCGGGTGACGCGCGGATCGTTCTGCGTCGCCTGGGTCACCACCTTGTCGTTCTCCATCACCTTCATGGAGCGGAATTTCCACACCATGATCGGCTTACCATCCATGCCGTAGCGGGTCTGACGGAAGATGATCGGCCCCGGCGAGCTGAGCTTCACCGCCAGCGCAATACAGCACAGCACCGGGGAGATGAGCAGCAGGATCAGGGACGAAAGCACGATATCTTCCACGCGCTTCAGCACGCGGTTAATCCCCGACAGCGGCGTGTCGTACAGCGGAACAACCGGTACCCCATTCACCTCTTCAATACGGGAGTGGAGAATATTGAAGGTGAAGACATCCGGGATGAGGATCACCGAGCAGGTGGTATCCGCCAGCTCGCGCATCAGTTTCTTGATGCGGGATTCATCTTTCATCTGCATGGCGATGTAGACGTTATGAATTTTGCCGGCTTTCGCATCGTCAATAAGCTGTTCGTAGTTACCTGCCCAGTCGGACGGCACGCCGCCGGGCTTCGCATCGTGATAAATCCCAACCACTTCAAAACCTAACCACGGCTCTTTGCGGAAGCTGTCGAGCAACACCTGCCCCACCGGCAGGTCGCCCGCTACGGCAACGAAGCGACGGTTATACCCGCGGTTGCGCAGCCAGCCCGCGCCAAAGCGGATCAGCGAGCGGCAGACCACCATGCCAATGCTGGTTAACAGATACCAGCAGAGATAGGTCACAAGACGGTTATCAAAATCATGGCTGAACGCCACCAGGCCTGCGCTGAAAATCAGGCTTAAGGTCCAGTTCTGGAGCAGCAGCATCAGTTCGGTGGTCATTTTGACGCCGCGCCATGAACGATAGAAATCGGTCATGCCGCCGATCATCTGAAACACCACCAGCGCAATCAACGCCATCAGCAAGTGCATGTATAAGAACGACTGCCCGCTGACCCAACACACCGCCCACAGTCCGCCGACCATGATGGTGATATCAGAAAAACGCTGCACCATAGAGATTAACGATGCATTCGTTCTCGCTCGTTCGCGCTTTTTTAGATTTGTCATCGTTGTTCCTGTATTCGGTTCCCCCTCCCACCGGGAGGGGCAGTTATTACTGATTCAACAGCGCCAGAATGTCCTTCGTTCGGGCTTCCATCAGCGCGGTATCAGCCCGGGACTCCACGTTCAGGCGCACCACCGGCTCGGTGTTGGAGGAGCGCAGGTTGAAGCGCCACTGCGGGAACGCCATGCTGATACCGTCGGTACGGTCAATCTCCAGCGCATGAATCGCAAAGTGCTGTTCGACGCGGGCAATGGCCTCAGCGGGCTGCGCCAGTTTGCTGTTGATCTCCCCGCTCGCCGGGAACGCCGCCATGCGGTCGCGTACCAGTTCGCCCAGGCTCTGCCCTTTCAGGCACAGCAGCTCGGTCACCAGCAGCCACGGGATCATCCCGCTGTCGCAGTAGGCAAAATCACGGAAATAGTGGTGGGCGCTCATCTCGCCGCCGTAGATGGCGTCTTCCTCGCGCATACGCTCTTTGATAAACGCGTGGCCGGTTTTGGACATCACCGGCTCGCCGCCCGCAGCCTTCACCACGTCGACGGTGTTCCAGGAAAGACGCGGATCGTGAATGATTTTCGCCCCCGGGTTTTTCTCGAGGAACGCTTCCGCCAGCAGGCCAACGATGTAGTAGCCTTCGATAAACTGCCCTTTCTCATCGAACAGGAAGCAGCGGTCGAAATCGCCGTCAAAGGCGATACCCATATCGGCGCCGTGCTCAATCACCGCGTTGCGGGTGTCGTCGCGGCACTCCGGCAGCAGCGGGTTAGGAATACCGTTCGGGAAGTTGCCGTCTGGCGTGTTGTGCACTTTGACGAAGGTCACCGGCACGTTCAGCGCCTTAAAGCGGGCTTCAAGTGCATCGACAACCGGGCCTGCCGCGCCGTTGCCGGAGTTAATCACCAGCTTCAGCGGTTTGAGGTTTGCCACGTTGATGTAGCCCAGCAGGTGGTCGATGTACTCTTTTTGCAGGTTAATCTGCTTATAGCTGCCGCGTCTGGCTTCATTCACCGGCGGGAAGTCGTTGGCCTCGGCCAGACGCTGCACGTCACGCAGGCCGGTGTCGCCGCTGATAGGACGCGCGCCCTTACGCACCAGCTTCATGCCGTTGTAGTCCATCGGGTTATGGCTGGCCGTCACTTCGATACCGCCGTCCACGCCCAGGTGGAAGGTGGCAAAATAGATCTCTTCGGTACCGGAAAGACCAATGTCCAGCACGTCGACGCCCGCGTCCTGTAGCCCTTTCGCCAACGCCAGCTTCAGGGATTCGCTTGTCAGACGCACGTCGCCGCCCAGTACGATAGTTTGTGGTTTCAGGTATTCGCCGTACGCGCGGCCGATGCGCCACGCAATGTCTTCGTTCAGCTCTTCGCCCAGCTTGCCGCGAATATCGTAGGCTTTAAAACAGGTTAATTTTTCCATGATGACCCCTTTTTCAGGCAACAGTTGGCCCTGACCATGTAATGGCCAAATTTATTTTTGTCATTCGTAGGCCCGGTAAGCGCAGCGCCACCGGGCATGATGCGGAGTGCTACACGCGCCCGTAGCGATCCTGGAAGCGGATGATGTCGTCCTCTTCCAGATAGGAGCCGGAACGCACCTCAATTAAGTCGAGCGGAATTTTCCCCGGGTTTTCCAGACAGTGCGTGGCGCCCAGCGGAATATAAATGGACTCGTTTTCACCGAGCAGCTTCACTTCACCGTCGATGGTCACTTTGGCGGTCCCCGCCACCACCACCCAGTGTTCGGCGCGGTGATGGTGCATCTGCACCGACAGCCCTTCTCCCGGCTTCACGGTGATGCGTTTCACCTGGTAACGCTCGCCGGCGTCGATGGAGTCATATTTGCCCCACGGGCGGTAGACTTCACGGTGAATATGGTGTTCGTGGCGGCCATCGGCCTTGATCTTCTCCACCACTTTTTTAACGTCCTGCACGGCATTACGGTCGGCAATCAGCACTGCGTCTTTGGTCTGCACGACCACCAGATCTTTCACCCCTACCGTAGTGACGAGGCCAGATTCGGCGTAGACGTAGCTGTTTTCCGTTTTGTGGCTGATCACATCACCGTGATGGACGTTACCCTCCGGGGTATGCGCGCTGATCTCCCACAGTGACGACCAGGAGCCGACGTCGCTCCAGCCCGCATCCATCGGTACCACTACCGCATCTGCCGTACGTTCCATTACCGCATAGTCAATGGACTCTTCCGGACAAGCGAGGAAAGCTTCTTCGTCCACGCGGATAAAATCGAGATCCGGATCCACCACCGCCATCGCTTTTTCGCAGGCGCTTAAGATATCCGGGCGATATTTATCCAGCTCTTCCAGGTAGCGACCGGCGCGGAACAGGAACATACCGCTGTTCCAGTAGTATTCCCCGCTGGCCACGTACGCCTGCGCGGTTTCCAGATTCGGTTTTTCGACAAACTGCGCCACGTCAAAGGCCACGCTGTCGCCTTCACCCGGCGTAACGCTGCCGCGGCGAATGTAGCCATAGCCGGTTTCCGGGAGATCCGGCACGATGCCGAAGGTCACCAGCTTGCCGTTCTCAGCGTAAGGAATCGCGGCGCGTACCGCATCGCGGAAGGCCTCTTCCTGCTGGATGACGTGGTCAGCCGCCAGCACCAGCATCAGCGGGTCGCAGTCCGGGCTGCTGCGTTTTGCCGCCAGCGCCGCGAGGGCAATGGCAGGCGCCGTGTTGCGTCCGGCAGGCTCCAGAATGATATTTTCGGTCAGTTTGTTCAGCTGGCGCAGCTGCTCGGCAACGATAAAGCGGTGCTGTTCGTTACAGATCACCACCGGGCTTTCACACTCCACGCCGTGCAGACGGTTAACCGTCGTTTGCAGCATGGTGAGGTCGCCTTTCAGGCACAGGAATTGTTTTGGATAAAGCACGCGGGACAGTGGCCACAACCGGCTCCCGGATCCACCCGCCATTACGACCGGATACAAAGTGGTTTGACTCATGATTTATCCCCGTATATCTGCAATAAATTGGCTCAGCACGTTCTCTTTCTCGAGCGTGCGTTCGGCATATTCACGTGCCACCGTGTTCTCTTTTGGCATGGCGAGTGCCTGCTCAATTCCGGTCACCAGCGCAGGAACCGATTCCGGCTCCACGCAAACGGCAATGCCCGGGTAGCTGTTGCACAGCTGGCCTAATTCTGTTGCGGCTTCTGCCGTAATCACCGCGTTTCCGCCCACTGCCAGAATGTTGGTCAGCTTGGACGGCAGCACCGCATCCGCCGCGCCGCGTTTTTGCACCACCAGATGGCAATCCGCCATTTTCAGCAGCGCGGGCAGCGCGTCATAAGACTGAAGCGGGAAGAAGCGGATGTTGGTCAGTCCGCGCTCGCTGGCCATTTTTTCCAGTCGCGCTTTACCGCCGCCCTGCCCGACTATCACGAACATCCACGGGTGTTCGCTCAGCTGAAGCGCGGCGTCAATCACGCTCTCCAGCCCCTGTTTTTCGCCGATGTTGCCTGAGTAAAGAATGATTTTTTGCTCAGCAGGCAACCCGAGCTGCGCGCGTAACGCCTGCGCTTCCTGGTCTGTCACATCGCGGAAGCGCGCCACTTCGGACCAGTTCGGAAAGAAGATCACTTTTTCCGCCGGGACGCCCTTCTCCTGCGCCTTGTTCATCATCGAGCGCGAGATGGTCGAGACGTAATCCACGTTGTGCAGGCCGCTGCGCTCAAAGGCGCTGGCGAGCTTCGCCACCTTGCCGCCCTTGCCTTTCCCCGCCATCCCCAGCCCGAGCATGGCGTCCACTTCATAATCCTGAATGTGCAGCAGGGTGCGCGCGCCGGAGAGTTTTCCCAGCAGGCGCATGCCTGGCGTGCAGAACAGCGTCGGCACCACGCCGATGATGCGATCCGGCTTCCAGCGACGCTGCGCCATCAGCGGGAAGAAACTGCTCAGGGCAAAGCTGCCCAGATGAATTAAACGTTTCAGCGTCGAGGGCTGTTTCGGCACGTAGAGCGGGCAGCGCCAGACGGTCGCGGCGCCCTCTTCGCGGCGGTAGCGCCAGCTGGAATAACGTTCGCCTACCTTCCACTCCGGGTAATACGGCGGGGCAGTTATCACCCGCACGTCATGTCCCTGGCTCGCCATCCACTCGACCATCTCGCCGGTGTATTTCCCGATACCGGTAAGCTCCGGCGAGTAGTTAATTCCGTAGACGAGGATTTTCATAGACCTGGCACCTCGGCCTGACGTTCCGCAAGGAAGTACGCCCGACTGTTGTCATGGACGTTGTCGCTTGCCAGCAGCGCCTCTGGCGTTAACCAGCGGTAATCGTCATGCTGAGAATCAGGCAGACGCAGGTCTGCCTCACTCACCTTCAGGCGGAACCCCAGCACGATGTAGTGCGTGGTGAAACCGGTGCCTGAAAAGTTATCGTCATAGAAGTGCTGCCAGACCCCGTAAAACTGGCCCGCTGCCATCGGCAGTTGCAGGCCCAGTTCCGCCAGAGTGAGACGCTCAAACGCATCGGTAAGCGTCTCATCCTTCTGCACGCGCCCGCCGGGCACGAACCAGAAGCCCTGTGCAGGACGATTGGTTCGTTTCCCCAGCAAGAACTCGCCGCGTTCGTTCTCCACGATCAAATCAATTGAGATCAGCGGAGTGGAACGCACTACCGTGGCAAAATCTTCCTGACTTAAAAACATCATTACCCCCGGAAGCGGTGCTGGTTTTCCAGGAACCACTGGTAGGTGCTGGCCAGCCCCTGCTCCAGTGAGACCTCGTGATACCAGCCCAGCTGATGCAGACGGGTCACGTCCAGCAGCTTGCGCGGCGTGCCGTCCGGTTTGGTGGCGTCAAACACCACGCGTCCTTTGTAGCCCACCACCTGCGCGATGGTCTGCGCCAGCTCGCGAATGGTGCAGTCCACGCCGGTCCCGACGTTAATGTGCGACAGCATCGGCTCGGTGTTTTCCTGCCACACCTCGCGATCCAGCTCCATGACGTGAATGCTGGCCGCAGCCATGTCGTCCACATGCAGGAACTCGCGCATTGGCGTACCGCTGCCCCACACCACCACGTCCGGGGCGTTTTCGGCAGTCGCCTCGTGGAAACGACGCAGCAGCGCCGGGATCACGTGCGAATTGCTCGGGTGGAAGTTGTCGTGCGGTCCGTACAGGTTGGTCGGCATCACCGAGCGATAGTCGCGGTTATACTGACGGTTGTAGGATTCACACAATTTGATCCCGGCAATTTTGGCAATCGCATACGGCTCGTTGGTGGCTTCAAGCGTGCCCTGCAACAGTTCGCTCTCGGCGATCGGCTGCTTCGCCATTTTCGGGTAGATACAGGATGAGCCGAGGAACAGCAGCTTGTTCACGTTGTGCAGATGCGCCGCGTGAATGATGTTGCTCTCAATCATCATGTTCTCGTAGATGAAATCCGCCGGGTAGGTGTTGTTAGCGACAATGCCGCCCACCTTCGCCGCCGCCAGATACACCTGGTCGATACGTTCGCTGGCGAAGAAGTCCTGCACCGCTTTGCTATCAAGCAGGTTCAGCTCGTCGCGGGTGCGGACAATCACCTCAACGTCCCCGCGCTGTTCCAGCTGGCGGACAATCGCGGAACCCACCATTCCGCGATGACCGGCGACAAAAATACGTTGTTTTGTCATTCTCAGGACTCCAGCGCGATGGCAACCTCGTAGCCATGAGACTTGAGCAGGGAGTGTTTTTTCGCTGCTTCAAGATCTTTGGCCACCATCTCGGATACCATTTCTTGCAGGGTGGTTTCTGGTTTCCAGCCCAGCTTCTCGTGCGCTTTGGTTGGGTCGCCCAGCAGGGTTTCCACTTCAGCAGGACGGAAGTAACGCGGATCAACTTGGACAATCACGTCGCCTGGCTTCACGCCCGGTGCGTCGTGGCCGGTAACGGAAACAACGATACCCTTCTCTTCCACGCCGGTGCCTTCGAAGCGCAGCTTGATGCCCAGCTGTGCCGCAGCCATCTCAACGAACTGACGTACGGAGTACTGCACGCCGGTCGCGATCACGAAGTCTTCTGGCTGTTCCTGCTGCAACATCATCCACTGCATTTTCACGTAGTCTTTCGCATGGCCCCAGTCACGCAGGGAATCCATGTTGCCGAGGTGCAGGCAAGACTCCAGGCCCTGAGCGATGTTGGCGATCGCGCGGGTGATTTTGCGGGTCACAAAGGTTTCGCCGCGACGCGGAGATTCGTGGTTGAACAGAATGCCGTTACAGGCGTACATGCCGTAGGATTCACGGTAGTTCACGGTGATCCAGTAAGCGTACAGTTTCGCCACAGCGTACGGAGAACGCGGGTAGAACGGCGTGGTCTCTTTCTGCGGAATTTCCTGCACCAGACCGTACAGCTCAGAGGTAGATGCCTGGTAGAAGCGGGTTTTCTTCTCAAGACCAAGGAAGCGAATCGCTTCCAGCAGACGCAGCGTACCCATAGCATCCACGTCAGCGGTGTACTCAGGAGACTCGAAAGAAACCGCAACGTGGCTCATCGCCCCCAGGTTGTACACTTCGTCCGGCTGTACTTCTTGCAGGATGCGGGTCAGGTTGGAGGTATCGGTCAGGTCGCCGTAGTGCAGATGGAATTTCGGGTTTGCCGCATGCGGATCCTGGTAAATGTGATCGACACGCTCGGTGTTGAATGAAGAGGCACGACGCTTAATACCGTGAACTTCATACCCTTTTTCCAGCAGCAATTCTGCCAGGTAAGAACCATCTTGTCCGGTAACGCCGGTGATGAGAGCGACTTTAGACATGTTTATATTCCTCTGTACTTATCAAAGTTTTTCAGTTTCAACGCGTTCGCGTATCACCACTGCGGGGTTGCCACGGCAAATTTTATTTGCCGGTAGCGATTTAAAAACGCTGCTGCGGGCACCGACTACCGTGCCATCGCCAACAGAAACACCGGGTGCAACAAAGACGTCTGTTGCCAGCCAGCATTTTTCACCGATCACAACAGGCGAAGCGGTAATATCAAAATGCGGGCTCATAAAATCGTGGCTGCCGGTGCACAAATAACACTTCTGTGACACCACCGAATTTGCGCCGATCGTAATCTCGCCAAGGGTATATAACACCGCGTCATCCCCAACCCAGGCGTAATCCCCAAGCGTTAATTTCCAGGGATAAGTAATTTTCACCGAAGGTCGAATGACTACGTTTTTTCCTATTTTTGCGCCAAACAGACGCAGTAAAAATGCGCGCCAGCGGTACAGTATTTGCGGCGACCAGGCAAATAACGTTGCCTGTACAGCCCACCACAGTTGAACTTTAATACCGCTCCCGCCCCGAAAACCTTTCGGCACGGAGAATCCATTTAATTCCTGCATTACGTTTCCTTATATCTCAGGCTTTGTTATATAAGGCTTTCGCTTTACCCGTCGTTTTCAGACGTAAGAAATAAGATAATTCCGCCCAGAACCCCGGCACGCGTAATATTTTACGCTGCACGTTTTTGGCATCCTGGCACAGTTCCAGATTATTCGAGGTTGACACGCCGCCCATGGAAAATTCAGATACCAGACCTTTAATTCGACGGAACGGGTAGCCAGATTTGTACAGGCTGGCGGCCAGGGCATAATCTGATGACACTTTATAGCGCAAATCGTAAGGCTGTTTTTTCAGGCCGCTCATTGGGAAGAAAATAGCCTGATGGCTGGCCGGCAGGCTGTGGTAGATATACCAGCCTGGTTTCGCGCTGCGCAGCACTTTTTTCCCCTCGCCGAAATCAAGCAGCGCATCACCGATAAACATGGCATCTTCTTTCTGGCGCGCCAGCTGACGGGCAAACAGCGCCACATCTTCATGGAACACATCGCCGGAATTGAGGAAGATGGCGTAACGCCCCTGCGCCATGTTGATGCCTTTATTCATGGCATCGTAAATGCCTTTATCTTTCTCGCTGATGTAACGTAAGTTGAACTCACCGTTGAGTTTTTCCAGGAACTCCGCCGTGCCGTCGTTCGAGCCGCCATCGACCACGATCCACTCAAACGTGAGGCTCGGATCGCGCGCCAGGTTGCGCAGCGAGCGCCAGGTTTTTACCACCCCTTCGTAGTTACGAAAGGCGACAGTAATGACGCTAAGAAACATAAATCACCTCATTTCGTCATACGCTCGTAATATTCAGCGCTTTGCGCAAAATAAACGGACATACAATTAAGAATGCATATTCCGGGCTAAATATTGACCCGGTAAAAAACAACGACACCGGTGTGAACAGATAAAGTTGCACGCGAAAGTTCTGGTTATCACCAAACGCGTTAATCATCATTTTGAAAACTTTAAACAGATACCACAGTGTCAACAGTACGGCGAACCAGGAAAAATAGATAATTAACAGATACAGACCATTGTCTATGGTTTTACCGACATCCGCACCGTTAAAGATTCCGAATGATGCAACATATTCGTAAAGTGAGCCGAATCTTACTACGCCATCAATATGGGTTAAGGAATAACCCACCATCACCAGTGGACCAATGATACGATAATAGGACGACGAACCTTCCGTTCCCAAATCACCCAGACGTTCAGAAATGTACGGAAATGCAAATATTACGCCCACTAAAAATACCGTCAGAGAGATTATCGCCAGCGGCAGTTTTTTCTTAATCGCCTCTTTGTTCAGGTACTGGAACGCCCACTCCAGCAGGTAAAACAGAATAAACGTCATTACCCCGGAGAACGACCCTGACAGAACGATTCCTGCAAGAATCATAGCATCGGTCTTGGGGGTTTTGATACCGAACTGTTTGATGCTGAGCCAAATTGAGATTAATGCCAGAGCAAAAAACGCCGGTTCAAAATAGAGCGCGGTTGTACGCTTGCCACCAAACTTAATGAAGTTCAGTACATAGCTGTTACTGTATATAAGATATTTCGAAATTATTTCCATCAGGCTACTGCCGCCTGTAAGAATAATTTGTGCCATCTCCATTGCCGCAAGCACAACAATCAGCCCGACGACAATATAAAAGAACCTGAGGATTTTCCTATAATTGTGCGGAGAAATAGTTTTAAAGCGAATACTCCACACCATGCCAATAATGATAACGATATAAACAAACAGCATGGTGGAGGTGACATATTTGCTGGCGTCCAGCGACTGACCAAAGATGTAGTTAAACGCCGTCAGACCAAACCCGATGCCCAGCGCAATCATCAGCTTTTTGAGGTTAAGCTTGTCAACGTAAAGCAACAGCAGAACCGGCAGGAAGGTAACGATAGTGATCGGGAAGCTTTCACCGAGCTGGGCAATCTTAACGTTGACCAGCAGGTAGATCAGCGGCAGCAGCAGATAACTACAGATTCTGATAGAACGAGACATACTCCTCCAGCATCTGTTGTCCACTGTACGCTTTGCGGCTGCGGTTGCGGAACGATTCCAGGTCCGTGCCAAAAACAGCCTGCGCGATATCGGCCTTCGACAACTGCACCAGCGGCAGCACCTCGTTTTCACTGAAGGTTTTACCGCCCGATTTCTCCAGCACTTCCCGCGCGGCGTCGCTGTGGGTGGCAATCACCGGTACGCCGATGGAGAGCGCTTCGCACAGGATCAGCGGGTAGTTGTCCACGCGGGAGCTGAACACCAGCGCGTCCATACCGTTCAGCGCGCTCATCAGTTTGCGCTTGTCGGTTTCAAACCCGTGGTTCACCACGTTAGCGCCTTCGAACGGCGAGAATTTGCCGAAGGTATGCAGTTCAATTTTGTCGCCGAGCGCCATCATGTCGCGCACCAGCTGCTGGTTGGTTTTGCCGTCGTAGCGCAGGTCATGGGCGACGACCGCAATTTTCGGCTTACCGGGGGTAACGGCTACGGGCGTCAGTTCGGCCAGGATCGCTTCCGTCGCCACATCAATACCGTTGTTGATGATCTGGCAGCGCCCTGCTCCGTACAGGCTATTAAAAGCGTCCGCCACGTGCTGGCTTGGGGAGATAAAGGTGCAGCCGAGCGAGAGCATATCGCGGAACAGCTGACGCTTACCCTCAACCAGCTGATGCGCGCGATCGATCTTCACCGGCGGGTAGTTACTGAGCGTAGGGCATTTCTGGCAGTTATCTTTCCAGCCTTCGCAGCCGTCGGTAAAGGCGCAGCGTCCGGTCACGCTCCAGTGGTCGTGCAGCGTCCAGACGAATCGGGTATCCGGCTTGTGCGCCTTGACCTTGCCACAAAACGCCACCACCTCTTCCAGATTCAGCCAGTAGCTGTGCAGCACATGGAAGTGCAGCACCACCGGCCCGCGGGTGCGGGTGACGGTGCGGTAGAGATTATTCAGGTTGCCGAACAGGTCGCGGTTAAACAGGCGGAACAGCGCAATATTGGCGATGGAGGTCAGACGTGGCGTCTGCTTCAGCACCTGCGGATAGTTATCATGGCTGACGCTTTTCTTGCCGCCTTTGCCGTAACCGTAAACAAAGCGCGACTGGAGTCCTTTTTGCAGCGCGCGCTGGTGCAGATCCAGCGCTACGCCTGCCGCCCCGCCCTCTGCGAGGCGTACGTTAAATTGCAGAATGTTCATTTAATCACCTTCACGCGGGCTTTCTCGCCCACCACCAGCGCGTTGTCCGGAATGCTGTCCAGCACCACGCTGCCTGCGCCAATCGTCACGTTATTGCCCACGGTAATGTCCCCGATCATCACCACGTTGGCGCCCAGCTCGACGTTATTGCCAATCACCGGGCAGGCCAGGCTGTCCGGCCCGCGGTTTCCGATTGTCACCCCGTGGCGAATGGTGAAATCATCACCCGCGACGACGAACTTATTGATGACCACCGCATAGCCGTGATGAATGGTAAAGCGGCGGCCAATGGTGGCAGCGGCCTGAATTTCATAGCCAAAAAAGCATTCGGTGATGATGCGGTACAGCACCAGCATCGGCGCGGCCCAGATATTGTTCAGCACATTTTTTTTGCGCCACACCGAGCAAAAGTGCGCAATACGGTAGGCCAGAACCATGCAGCACGGGCGCAGGCTCCAGCTGTTAGCGCGGCAATCTTCCAGAAACATTATTTCCCCCGAAGCCCGTCAGCCAGACGCTTGCCGTTACGTACCGACAGCAGCGTCAGCAGCGTGCGCCAGTTCATGCGCTTGTTACGGATCTGATACAGGGTGAAGAGCTGATACTTCCGGCTGGCACGGTCAAACTTGTCCTTGTGCTTGCGGTAAAAATGGAAGTAGCCCGAGAATTTCTTCGGCGACGAGGTGATTTGCATCTCCCCGTGATTGATGTGCAGGATCTGCGTGGCCTCTTCCACCTTCCACGGCTCGCCGTACTCCACCACCATCCGCAGGAAAATGTCGTAATCCTGCGCGGCCTTCAGCTCGGTATCGAACAGGCACTCCTTAAAGCGCCATGCCCAGGTAAACACCTGATTGCCAATAATGTTGCGCTTGTAGAACAGGCGGCGGGAATACGGTGATTTCGGATACAGCGGCAGGCTGGCCGGCTGCGAATAGACCTCTCCCTGGCAGACATAGTCATTGGCATACAGAAACGCGTGGGTCACCAGCTGCGCTTTGTGCGACAGGAAGATCGACAGACGGTTTGGCGTCCATTCGTCATCGTCGTCGATACCGGTCAGATACTGCCCTTTCGCCTGCATAATCGCCTGGTTGCGCACCGCACACGCCCCGGAGTTGATGGCGTTGTGGGTGTACACCACGCGCGGATCGTTCAGGTCTTCGACAAATTTTTGCAGCTGTTCGTAAGAGGAGGAACAGTCATCCACGATAATCAGTTCCCAGTTATCGTAATCCTGACGCAGGACCGATTTAATCGCGCGGATCGCCAGCTGCTGACGATTCCATGTCGGCATATAGATAGAAATCAAAGGGCGTTGTGTGGTCATGGTCTTCCCCTTATCCCTCACCCCGACCCTCTCCCGGAGGGAGAGGGAGAAAAGCTGCACCATGCAGTCCTCTCTCCCCCCTGGGGAGAGGGTTAGGATGAGGGGGATTATTATTTACTGTCAGACTTGTATTCGTACTCGTAGTAGCCGTAATCCTGATACCCGGTCGCGCGGCGGAAGATGGAGTTCAGAATGACCCCCTTCACCTCAATACCGTTCTGCTCAAAGCGGCTCAGGCTGGTTTCCACTTCCTTCAGGGTGTTCACCGCATAGCGTGCGACCATCAGCGTGGTGCCCGCATGACGCCCTACCACGGCAGCGTCGGTAACCGCCAGAATTGGTGGGGTATCGATCAGCACCAGGTCATAATTTTTGCTCGCCCACTCAATCAGCTGCGTGAAGCGCTCGCTCATCAGCAGTTCAGACGGGTTCGGCGGCACCTGGCCACGCGGGATCAGGTCAAATTTCGGAATCGAGGTCGGCTTGGCGCTCTCGCTGATTTCCCCTTTACCGAGCAGGATTTCCGATAGACCGTTAACGTTGTTGGTGCCCAGCAGCTCGTGGGTGTAGCCCTTACGCATATCGCAGTCGATCAGCAGCACGCGCTTGTTGGTCTGGCTCACCACCGCCGCCAGGTTGGCGCAGACGAAGGTTTTACCGATTGACGGGCTGACACCGGTCATCATCAGGACGTTGTTTTTGGCCTGCATCATGGCGAAATGGAGGCTGGTACGCAGGCTGCGCACCGCTTCAATCGCCAGGTCGGTCGGGTTACCCACGGCCAGCAGCTGGCTCTGCTTGTAGCGCTTGACGCCCTTAACGGTTTTGACGCTATCCCGGGACTTCTGCCACTCGGAGAGCGGGATGCTGGCATACACGCTGATCCCGTTCTCTTCCAGCACCTGCGGGCTTTCGATACCGCGGTTGAACAGCGAGCGCAGCAGCACGCCGACGATGGAAAGCATCAGGCCGAGAATAATGCTGCCGAGAATAATCAGCGCTTTCTTCGGCTTCAGCACGCCCGGCTGGGTAATCGCCGGGTCAACGATACGCACGTCGCCGACGGTGCTGGCTTCGGTGATTTTCAGCTCCTGCTGTTTGTTCAGCAGCTGCATGTAAACCTGCTGGCCAGATTCCACATCACGCGTCAGGCGTACAATTTCCTGCTGCGTCTTCGGCATCGCGGTCACGCGGTCATTCAGCTTCGCCTTCTCTTCTTCCAGGGTACGACGTTTCTCCAGCAGCGTGCGGTACGCCGGGTGACGTTTGGTATAGAGCTTGGAAATCTCCGCCTCTTTGAAGGTCAGCTCGTTCAGCTGCGCATCAATATTCACCATGGAGTCGAGAACCGATTTCGCCTCCAGCGGCAGATCGACGGAATCCTTGTCCTGACGGTAGGCGTTCAGCTTGTTCTCTGCATCATCCAGACGGGCGCGCACCTCCGGCAGTTGTTTACTGAGGAACGCCAGACTTTTTGCGGCTTCCGCTGACTTACGCTCAACGTTCTGCTCCAGATAGTTGCGGGTGATGCTATTGAGGATGTCGCGAATTTGATCCTTGTCTTCACCGGTGAAGGTCATGCTCAGGACGCCGGTGTCCTTGCCGTTTTCGGTGACGGTCAGGTTGTTTTGCAGGTTGTTGATCATCCCGAGCGTCGAGAATTTGGTGACCGTAAACTCCCCGCCCTCATGCGCCTGAATTGCGCTGACCTTGATGCTGACGCCCTCTTTGGTCAGCATCTGCCCCACTTCGCCGCGCGCGCTGAAGCCCGCGTCGCTGGTCAGCTGATACTGTTTTGGTCCCAGCACGGTCAGGGTAAAGGTTTGGTCCCCTGCCCCTTTTGGGATCACGAAGTCGGTCACTTTTACCGTATCGTTACTGCGCCCCATCAGGCGATCCCAGCCTGCGCCAAATACCGGGAAGGTGTTTTTGGTGACCGCGATATCCAGCCCCAGGTCATGAACCGTTTTGCCCAGTACCAGGCGCGACTGGATCAGCTGAATTTCGGCTTCCGATGCCGGCGGCTTGTTGGCCAGTGCCGATCCGATATCCTGAACCAGCGAGTTTCCGGTATTTTGTTCGATCTGCACCAGCGCGTCGGCGCTGTAAATTGGCGTCGCGAACAGCGTATAAACGATCGCCGCCACGGCAAAGATGGCGGTAATACCCAGCACCCACCATTTCGCTTCAATAACGGTTCCGACCAGGCGACCGATATCGATTTCATCACTGCCCGACGTCGGGGCGGCAGAAGGTCTTGTTTTTTCTGTCATTGTTATCCCTGCTGAGCTTTCAGTGCCTGCGCCCACTGACGGGCAGACTGGTCTAGTAAGGTGTATACCGCCTCAAAGGCCTCGCGGCTCTTGCGATACGGATCGGGAATTTCGCGCTCACCATCCCAGTGACCAAACAGCATCACCTTGCCGCGCATCTCCGGTGCGATATCGCACAGCGCGTGAATGTGGCGTTTTTCCATCGCGAGGATCAGGTCATATTCCCGGCACATCCGGCCAGAGACCTGACGGGCAACGTGCCCGTCGAGTGAGAGGTTATGCTCAAGGGCAACGCTTGCGGCACGTTCGTCGGCACCTTTTCCGACCAGCGCGCCCAGCCCTGCGGAGTCGACCGTTAACGCAGGCTGGTAATTTTTCAACAGCCTTTCAGCCGTGGGGGAACGGCAAATGTTCCCCACGCACACCACCAGAATTTTGTTAAACATCGCGGCTTACCAGTTATGAACGTCGCTCGCCGTATCCGTCATGTAGCGAACGCCACTGATGGTAGGCAGCAACTGGTTGATCAGACGGTTCCAGCGGGCAACCGGCGCGGTGGTGACATAGACCACATCGTACGGCTGGAGACGGAACGACGTTGCCATGACCAGCGATGTCGCGTCGGACATATCCAGCTGGTAGATGTTGGCAATCTTGCCCTTCGCGTTCTCGCCTTTGATTGGACGGATCACGAAGATACCGCTGGCGTTGGAGGCAGTCAGATCGATGCCTTCCGCATTGCCCAGCGCTTCGGTCAGGGTCATACCGCTGAAGTCCATCTTGAGGGTGCTCTGTTTCTTCACTTCACCCATCACGAACACTTTCAGATCGTCGTTGCGCGGCACGTACAGAATATCGCCCGGATAAAGGAGGCGGTTCTGGGTCAGGTCACCGTTTTGCATCAGCGCCTGAAGCGAAATGCGCTGCTCTTTGCCGTTGTGGGTCAGCACCACGTTGCGCCAGTCAGCGCCGTCGGTTAAGCCGCCTGCGGCATTGATCGCATCGAGAACGGTGAGCGGGACGTTGGTGATCGCCTGCTGGCCGGATTTATTGACCTGGCCAGAGATATAGGCTTTCTGAGATCGGAACGCGGCGATATTAACGTCCACCTGCGGGTCAGCAATGTACTGCGCCAGGCGGCCGGTAATATCACTACGGATCTCAGCAAGCGTTTTGCCCGCGACGTGCACTTTGCCAATGTAGGGATAGAACATGGTGCCATCGGACTGTACCCAGTTACCGGTGTCGCTTGAGCTGCGGTACTGGCCCGCAGGCGTGGTCAGTTCAGGGTGATCCCAGACGGTCACGTTAATGACGTCACCCGGACCCACGCGATACTGGTAAGAGGCAATTTCCTGGTCCAGAGACATATTTGGCTGAGCAACATTTGGACGTGGGCGTAATTGTTCTACCAGACGTGGGGTTAATGGATACACATTCACCATTTTGTCGAGATCAAAATCAGCATCCTGCTGTTTAATCACATCCTTGCCCATTGTCGACATATTGCTGCCGGGAAAGACCGTGCAACCACTCATCAAGGTCACAGACACCAATAATGGCATCAATTTCATTTTGGATTTCATCATTGATTATTTATCACTTTGGCAGAGTAATTATCCTGTGCAATTAAAATAAGCGCGGGTCGTGGTGACAATCAGAATGCAGTTAATCATTTAGCAATATAACTGGCATCAGTCCTAAAAAAAGCTTATTCATCGATTGGCTATTGACAGAATAATTGAGGCTGATTCACACGCTTTCAGGCACGCTACCGCCCTTGGCTTTCAGTTACCAATCCACTGACTAAACAATGCGTTATGGTTAGACACCCTCTTGGATAAGGCCTTTTGCGAAATATATCAAACGCCTCACAGGGGCGATTGATAATGTATAACCTTCACCAAAGACCGAAACAAAAATAGCAACAAGGAGATTTAACATTTGATGCTGGAAGAATTGTTGCAGCTAACCTAATAGCAGGCAAGGAGACAACCGTCCTAATATTCGTTTTTAAGATTAATATTAAGAGCAAAGTTTTAAGGTTTTCGGATTTTCTTTATATTGACAAAATAGTTCGCCGGACCATTTATTGCGATATTTCCTAAATATCGACTTGTGTAATTAAATCTTCGCAATTAACTTATTTACACCGCCCGGCAAATGGGGTTTACCAGAGTGTAGCATTAAGAGAAATCTCACCCCGGCATTGCAATTTCCGTCGGCTTTATCCATGATCGAAGTGTGACATTAGTCATATAACAGAAGGTATTGCATTTACTATGGAATGGATTGCCGATCCATCAATCTGGGCCGGGCTGGTGACGCTGGTCGTCATCGAATTAGTGCTCGGCATTGATAACCTGGTGTTTATCGCCATCCTTGCCGATAAATTACCCCCTTCACAACGCGACCGCGCCCGCGTGACGGGTCTTCTGCTCGCCATGGTGATGCGTCTGCTGTTACTGGCCTCAATCTCCTGGCTGGTGACGCTGACCAAACCCTTATTCAGCGTGCAGGGTCTGAGCTTTAGCGCCCGCGACCTGATCATGCTTTTCGGCGGATTGTTCCTGCTGTTCAAAGCCACGGTTGAGCTTAATGAGCGGCTGGAAGGAAAAGACAGTGAAAACCCCACCCAGCGACGCGGCGCTAAATTCTGGCCGGTGGTCGCGCAGATCGTGGTGCTGGACGCCGTCTTTTCTCTCGACTCCGTGATCACGGCCGTCGGGATGGTTGACCATCTGGCGGTGATGATGGCCGCGGTGATCATCGCCATCACCCTGATGGTGCTCGCCAGTAAAGCCCTGACGCGCTTCGTGAACAGTCATCCGACTATCGTCATCCTCTGTCTGAGCTTCCTGCTGATGATTGGCTTTAGCCTGGTGGCGGATGGTTTTGGCTTCCATATCCCGAAAGGGTATTTGTACGCCGCCATTGGTTTCTCGGTGCTGATTGAGTTTCTCAACCAGCTGGCCATTTTCAACCGTCGCCGTTTTCTCTCCGCGAACCAGACATTACGACAGCGCACCGCAGATACGGTGATGCGCCTGCTGAGCGGCAAAAAAGAGGATGCCGAGCTGGATGCTGAATCCGCGGCGATGCTTGCCGACCACAGCGACGGGCAGATCTTTAACCCGCAGGAACGCCGGATGATAGAGCGCGTGCTTAACCTCAACCAGCGCTCGGTGAGCAGTATCATGACCTCCCGCCATGACATCGAGCATATTGACCTGACGGCGCCGGAAGAGCAGATCCGTGCCCTGCTGGATAAAAACCAGCACACCCGCGTGGTTGTCACCGGCGGTGAAGAGGAAGAAGAGCTGCTGGGTGTGGTACACGTGATTGACCTGCTGCAACAGCAGCTTCACGGCGAGCCGCTCAACCTGCGGGCGCTGGTGCGCCAGCCGCTGGTCTTCCCGGAAGCGCTGCCGCTGCTCTCCGCGCTGGAGCAGTTCCGCAACGCGCGTACCCACTTCGCGTTTGTCGTTGATGAGTTTGGTTCTGTGGAAGGGCTGGTGACGCTCAGCGACGTGATGGAAACCATCGCCGGTAATCTGCCTAATGAGGTGGATGAGATCGATGCGCGCCACGATATTCAGAAAAACGCCGACGGCAGCTGGACCGCCAACGGCCACATGCCGCTTGAAGATCTGGTGCAGTTCGTTCCGCTTCCGCTGGACGAGAAGCGCGAATACCACACCATCGCCGGTTTGCTGATGGAATATCTGCAACGTATCCCGCAGCCGGGCGAAGAGGTTCAGGTGGGGGATTACATGATCAAAACCTTGCAGGTTGAGAGCCATCGCGTGCAGAAGGTGCAGCTGATACCGCTGCCCGGTGAAGATGAGATGGATTTTGAGGTGTAGGTAAAAGCAAAACGGCAACCTCGTTGCCGTTTTTAGTGGTTGCGCCCTCTCCCCGTGGGAGAGGGCCGGGGTGAGGGCATCAGGCCGCACATGCCACCCGGCACAACAGGCATCACAGCTTATCGAGCAGCTTTTTCACATCCTTACCTGACTGAGACTCTTTATTGCGGTCCGCCCAGTCATTC
This sequence comes from Enterobacter cloacae complex sp. EB5, assembly GCF_031432835.1. Taxonomy (NCBI): domain Bacteria; kingdom Pseudomonadati; phylum Pseudomonadota; class Gammaproteobacteria; order Enterobacterales; family Enterobacteriaceae; genus Enterobacter; species Enterobacter cloacae complex sp. EB5. Next base: position 3,774,570 of record NZ_CP133860.1, on the reverse strand, counting down.
AGCCGACGTTTCGCTTCATCCTGAAGGTGCTTACGCAGGATCTGATCGACCTGCAAACTGTAATTCAACTCCTGCCATTTTCCGTATACGCGCAGCGGTATCGGCGTCTCTTTCAGGAACTCCACAAGCTGGCCTTCGCCTTCCCAGCCAGCCTTCACGCGGACGTTGAAGCGGGTGTCTGCCGTCTCTTTCACCAGATCCAGCGCGCCGGTTCCGGTCAGGGCCAGCAGTGACGACGTCCCCTGCATGTCGTCAAGCGAGAGCTGGCCGTTGTCAAGGGCAAGCTCACTGGTAAAGCTGTCGAGACGGGTTGCGCTGTCGTAGTTTTCATTCGCTTTCACGCTGCTGCTGCGCTCTACCGCCTGCTGCACCAGCTGCTGGAAGTTCAGCCCTTCCATGCGCGAATCTTTCAGCTCAACGTGCGCCTGCCCCTGCCAGCTACGACGGAAGGCGTCCGCATCAATCTTCGTGCCGGAGAAATCCCCTGCCAGCGACAGCTGCCCCGTGAGGGCAATCGGGTAATTAAAGGCTTTCAGAATGGTGCCAATCTCAACGTTTTCCAGACGCGGCTGAAACGCGGCGCTGGCAACGTCGTTGCGTACATCCAGCGTGCCCGGCAGGGAGAGGTTCCCTGCTCCCATTTTTCCGCTGAGCTCGGAGATGACCAGCAGGCCGTTGTGGTTGAACATCTGGCTGCTGACGTCAGTAAAATCAATTCCACGCCAGCGCACGCTGTTCGCTTTCAGCAGAATGTCGGCGGTAAATCCGCGCAGGCCGTTGTAGTCAGGCAGATCGAGATTTGAGGAGATCACCGGACGCGACTGCGTGACCTGGCTTTGCCCCTCCTGCGTGGCTCCCTCATCGGTCGCGTTCACTGGTTGGGGCGGAAGCAGGTTCTCGAGGTTCAGTTTGTCGAATTGCAGATCCAGCACCCACTTAGGTTTCTCATCAAGCGTGACGCTCGCCTGCCCCTTCAGGGCGCTGTCGTTGGCCTGGAGGTTGAGCGCGTTCAGTTCGAGCTGTTTGCGCTCTTCATGCCACACCGCCTGCATCGTGCCCTGGCCGACAATCCCCTTCGCGGGTAAATCCGCGCCGGTCAGCTGCCAGTTGAGCTGCTGAACGTCCGCCGTCAGCTGGTGCGGATAGTCAGAGGCGTTCACGTTCGCGTTCATCGACAGGTTGAGATCGCGCTGATTGCGGTTGATTCGCCCGGAGAACTCCATGGTGGCGTGATGGTTGGCGTCCTGCTCCATCCTGAGGTTGATATTGCGTACGGTGATCTGTTCGTCATCCTCATGCTGGAAAACCAGCACGCTGTCAGCCACTTTCAGATTACCAATATCGAACGACCAGCCGGTGTCAGAGGGGACGTCAGGCAAGGTGTTTTCACGCGGTGCGACCGGAGCATCCGCCTGACGAACGGCTTCGGTTTGCGGCGTAAGCTGAATCACCGCCCCTTTCAGCATCACCTGTTCTACCTGGAGCTGATGGGATAAGAGCGGGATGAGCGCGACATCAAGACGCATGTTATCCGCCGTGACCAGCGGCTGCGCGGCGCCCGGCGCGGTGAGGGACATACGTCCGGAGAGAATGCTGAGCTGAGGCCAGACGTGCCAGCGCAGCGGCCCGTCCAGCTTGAGTTCATACCCGCTGCGCGCTTCCACCTGCCGCACCATGTAGGCCCGGAAGTCATTCGGGTTAACCAGCAGCACCAACGCTGAAAGGCCAGCCACCAGCACCACCAGCAAAATCATCAGCGTTGTCAGAACTCTTCTCATGGCTTCCTCAGTGAACTCACAGATCAGTCTTTATCGATACGACTGGCAACCGCACCCTGCTGGTCGCGATATTTTGCGTCCTGACGGCGGTTATAAGGACGGTCTGCCGGGCCGGTCAGCGGTTCAAAGCTCAACGCACCAATCATCATTCCCGGACGAAGCGCCAGCGGCAGTTTACCGGCGTTAAAGAACTCCAGCACGATACGGCCAGACCAGCCCGGATCGATACGGTGCGCGGTGACGTGCACCATCAGGCCCAGACGCGCCAGGGAAGAGCGTCCATCAAGCCAGCCGACCAGATCCGCAGGCAGCGTGACCGATTCAAAGGTCACCGCCAGCGCCAGTTCGCCAGGATGGAGATAAAACGCCTCTCCTTCTTCGATGACGATTTCGTCGCTCATGACGCGATCCAGCGCCGCGCTGACTTCGTCTTTCGGCCCGCTGAGGTCGATAAACGGTGCCGTGTGGCCGCTGAAGGTGCGGAATTTATTCCCCAGACGCACATCGACGGTCACGCCGTTAATACGCTCAACCGGCGGACGCGGGGTGATAGACAGGCGGCCTTCATCCAGCCAGGCTTCTATATCGCGGTCACAAAGACGCATGGCACTTTCTCCTTTCGTGCATCGCGCCCTGAAGCCTTACGGCGTCAGGGCAAAACCAGGTTATCTCTGAACGGTACACAATTCACACGGCTTATTCAAAAAACTGACTGATTTTCGCTTTTAAGATATCAATGGCAATCCGGTTTTTACCGCCGCGAGGCACGATAATATCGGCGTATTGTTTCGAAGGCTCAATAAATTGCAGGAACATCGGGCGAACGGTTTTCTGATATTGCGCCATCACGGAGTCCATGGAGCGGCCGCGTTCGTTAACGTCGCGTTTAATACGCCGCATCAGGCAGATATCCAGCGGGGTATCGACGAAAATCGAGAAGTTCATTGATTCGCGCAGACGGGCGTCGGTGAGCAGCAAAATCCCTTCAAGGATAATCACCTTCTTGGGCTCGATGCGGATCGTTTCCTGGGTGCGGGTATGTTCCACGTAGCTGTAGACGGGCAGCTCAATCGCCTCGCCGCGCTTCAGCGCTTCCAGATGCTGGAACAGCAGGCTGTGATCCATCGCACTGGGGTGGTCGTAGTTGGTTTTTACGCGCTCTTCCATCGAGAGATGGGATTGATCTTTGTAATAGCTATCTTCGGGAATCACACCGATATGCTCATCATCCACTTGTTCACGCAGTTCGCGATAAAGCGTACTGGCAATAAGACTTTTACCTGAAGCCGATGCGCCGGCGATGCCTATGATGACGCACTGATGAGACTTATCAGTCATAAATTTAGCGACCTGATTAACCTGGATGTAAGGAAGGACGACGCCGGAGCGTCAAACGCGGCAATTATAGGGATTTCGGGGGCGTGATACCAGTCGAATGCGCAGGTTATGCGAGGCGGGCTGAAAAGCGCCGTTTCACGCCTTTAGCGAAATTTTTACGCGCGGTTTTTCGCCATTTCATCACCCTTCTTCGCAGAGTAACTATTTTATAAGTCTATGAAGTCAAAATCTGACCACTCAGCATATGAATTGTAAAATGTTTGTACTAGCATAAACCAAATTAATAATTTCACGCGTCCGGACCTGGCTCCTGACAACATGGCGTCCCTGGATAGAGCGGTAATGAATAAACAATACCAGCGGGTTTTGGTTACTACCCCACATCCTTTACTGCGGCTTGTCTGTCTGGGTCTGGTCACGTTCATCTTCACCTTATTTTCCCTCGAGCTGACTCGCTTCGGTACGCTGCTGGCGCCATTATGGTTCCCGACTTCAATTATGATGGTGGCGTTTTACCGCCACGCGGGAAAAATGTGGCCCGGGATTGCCCTCGCCTGCTCCTTTGGCAATATCTTTGCCTCGTGGATGCTCTTCTCATGGGCATCGCTCAACATCACCTACACGGCGATCAATATCATTGAGGCCACGGTTGGCGCGCTGTTATTGCGTAAACTGCTCCCCTGGTATAATCCGCTGCAAAACCTCAACGACTGGGTCCGGCTTGCCCTCGGGAGTGCCCTGGTGCCGCCGCTGGTGGGGGGCGTACTGGTTCATTTTCTGGTGCCGAGCGCGGAGCCGCTGCGTAATTTCCTTGTCTGGGTACTTTCAGAGGCCATTGGCGCGCTGGCGCTGGTGCCGTTAGGTCTGCTGTTTAAACCGCATTATCTGCTGCGCCACCGCAACCCGAAACTGCTGCTGGAAACGCTGGTGACCCTGGTCGTCACGCTGGTTCTTAGCTGGACGGCAATCACCTGGCTGCCGTGGCCATTCACCTGCATCATCGTTCTGCTGATGTGGAGCGCGGTACGTCTGCCGCGTATGGAAGCGTTCCTGATTTTTTTATTCACCATCATGATGGTGTCCCTGATGATGGCGCGAAATCCGCTCTCCATGACGCCCTCCACCATGATCGTCACCTTCAACGCGCCGTGGCTCCCCTTCCTGATGATGCTGCTGCCCGCCAATATTATGACGATGGTAATGTATGCCTTTCGGGCCGAGCGTAAACATATTACGGAAAGCGAAGAACGTTTTCGCAATGCGATGGAATATTCCGCGATTGGTATGGCGCTGGTGGGCATTGAGGGCCAGTGGCTCCAGGCCAACAAGGCGCTGTGTAATTTCCTCGGTTACAGCCAGTCAGAGCTTCAGTCGCTCACGTTCCAGCAGTTAACCTGGCCGGAAGATTTAAATACTGACCTGGAGCAGTTGCAACAGCTGATTCACGGCGAGATCAACACCTACAGCCTCGAAAAACGCTACTACACCCGTAGCGGCGAGGTGGTGTGGGCGCTGCTGGCCGTCTCCGTTGTGCGCCATGCCGACGGCACACCGCTCTACTTTATTGCCCAGATTGAAGACATCAACGATCTGAAACAGACCGAGTGGGTGAATAAGCGTCTGATGGAGCGTATCACTCTCGCTAACGAAGCCGGCGGAATCGGGATTTGGGAGTGGGATCTCGAGCCGGACGTGATCAGCTGGGATAAACGAATGTTTGAGCTGTACGAGATCCCCCCGCACATTAAACCCACCTGGCAGCTCTGGCATGCGGCCATGGTGCCTGAAGATCGTACGCACGCCGAACAGGTCCTGCGTGAGTCACTCCAGGCCAGGGTGCCTTTCAAGCTGGAATTTCGCATTCGCGTCAAGGATGGCATCCGCCACATTCGTTCGCTGGCGAACCGGGTGCTGAACAAACAGGGCGAAGTGGAGCGGCTGTTAGGGATCAACATGGATATGACCGAGGTGAAGCAGCTGAACGAGGCGCTGTTCCAGGAAAAAGAGCGCCTGCATATCACCCTCGACTCCATCGGCGAAGCGGTGCTGTGCACCGACATCGACATGAACATCACCTTTATGAACCCGGTCGCCGAGAAGATGAGCGGCTGGTCGCAAAGCGAAGCGCTGGGTCAGCCCGTTCTGAAGGTGCTGCACATTACCTTCGGCGAGAACGGTCCGTTAATGGAAAACATCCACAGCGGCGATATGTCCCGTACCGATATCGAACAGGATGTGGTGCTTAACTGCCGCAATGGCGGCAGTTTCGACATTCATTACAGCATTACCCCCCTCAGCACTCTGGAAGGGCACACCATCGGCTCGGTGCTGGTGATTCAGGACGTCACCGAGTCGCGCAAAATGCTGCGCCAGCTGAGCTACAGCGCTTCCCATGACGCCCTTACCCACCTGGCGAACCGTGTCAGCTTTGAAAACCATCTGAAGCGTCTGTTGCAGACGGTACAGGAGACCCATCAGCGTCACGCGCTGGTCTTTATCGATCTTGACCGTTTCAAGGCGGTGAACGATACGGCAGGCCACGCGGCGGGCGACGCTCTTCTGCGCGAACTCTCTTCGCTGATGCTGACCATGCTGCGCTCCAGCGACGTGCTGGCGCGTCTGGGCGGCGACGAGTTTGGCCTGCTGCTGCCGGACTGCAACGTTGAAAGCGCACGCTATATTGCGGGCCGGTTGATCGACGCCATCAACAACTATCATTTTTCCTGGGAAGGACGCCTGCACCGCATTGGTGCCAGCGCGGGGATTACGCTGATTGACGACACCAATTATCAGGCTGCGGAAGTGATGTCGCAGGCTGATATCGCCTGCTACGCCTCGAAAAACAGCGGGCGCGGCGTGGTCACCGTCTACGAACCCCAGCAGGAGCGGATCCACAGCACGCGCAGCATGATGTCGCTGGATGAGCAGTGGGACATGATTAAAGATAACCATCTGCTGATGATCGCCCGCAGCGTCGCCTCGCCGCGCATTCCCGAGAGCAGTAGCTTCTGGCTGATTTCCTTGCGGCTGTGGACCAGTCAGGGGGAAGTGCTGGAAGAGCATGCCTTCCGCGCCGGGCTGGCGGAGCCGGAGCTGCTGCACGCCCTGGACCGACGGATATTCAGCGAATTTTTCCGTACCTATGCCGCACAGGTGGCGGCTAAAGGAATGGGCGTCGCGCTGCCGCTCTCAGAGGCGGGTTTAGCCAGCGTCACGCTGGTGGATGAGCTGCTGGACCTCATTACCAAAGGACCGCTGCCGGCGCGGCTGCTGCATCTGGCGATCGCCGCTGATGTGCTGAGCAATACGGATGAAAACGTGCAGCAGGGTCTGCAAAAGCTTCGTCAGGCTGGCTGTCGCGTGGTGCTGACCCGGGTCGGACGCGATATGAACGTCTTCAGCCAGCTCAGCGCCAACACCGCTGATTATCTGCTGCTGGATGCAGACGTGGTGACCAACGTCCACGGCAATCTGATGGATGAGATGATGGTGACAATCATTCAGGGCCACGCCCAGCGTCTGGGCATAAAAACTATTGCCGGGCCATGCCATCAGTCGATCATGATGGATACGCTGTCGGGCATCGGCGTTGACTTCATTTACGGCGACACCATCGGGGAAGCGCAGCCGCTTGATCTACTGCTGAATACCAGCTATTTCGCCATCAACTGACGGCGACCAGCCGTCGGTGTACCAGATATGTAACAGCGCATACGAGCGCCACGGCTGCCAGCGCTCGGCATAGCGACGGATCTGCGCGGGCGTCATACCGGCAAAGCGCTGTTTAATCAGATAGTCATCCGGCAGGAAAACATCCTTCGCCTGCCAGCCGCGCAGGGCCAGGTAATTCGCGGTCCAGCGCCCGATGCCGGGGCGCTGCTGTAGCGCCTTCATCCCGGCCTCAACGTTCTCAGGCGGGAACAGCGGGAATTCACCGTCCACCACCGACTGCGCCAGATGAATCAACGACTCCGCACGCCTGAGCGGCATTCCGAGGGCTTTCAACGCCAGCGGATCCGCCGCGGCCAGCACCTCTGGCGGAGGAAAGCAGAGGTAGCCCGGCGCGTCCTGGATGGGTTCACCGCACAGCGCCACCACCCGTGACGCCAGTTTAGCCGCCATCGCCACGCTCACCAGTTGTCCGAGAATGGCGCGCACGCCCTGCTCGTAGGCATCCATCGCGCCCGGCAAACGTAACCCCGGCCGCGCCGTGCCGAGATCGCCCAGGGTCTTCGCAATGTGCAGCGGGTCGCAATCGAGGTCAAACAGGCGGGCGATGCGGTCGAGGCAGATATCCGCCACCGGGATCAGGCCAGGACTGAGCGACACCGCCAGCGTATGGGTTGCGCTGTCTGGCGTAACCCGGAAAATGCCCTGGTGCCCGGCATAGCCAAAACTGCGCTCGTAGTAATCCTCCGTAACGGTCTCAACCCCGGTGACCGCACGCGCGGCAAGAAAGCCAAACATCCACGACCAGTCATAGGGCGGTTGCCAGTTCAGGGTGTACATTGTCTCTCCTTTTGTATTTACCTCAGCATAAACCGAAAGATCGCGTTGCGCCTTGCTTTCATATTCCTGTTGTCGCCTGACAGACATTTCGCTAAAGTCTCGCCCCTTCTCACCGGCATGGGGATTTATTGTGTTTATTGGATTCGACTACGGCACCGCAAACTGCTCGGTTGCGATAATGCAAAACGGACAACCGCAGCTCCTGAAAATGGAAAACGGCAGTACGCTGTTGCCGTCAATGCTTTGTGCGCCCACGCGTGAAGCGGTGAGCGAGTGGCTGTTCCGCCACCATCAGGTTCCGGCCACGGCGGCAGAGACCCAGGCGCTGCTGCGCCGTGCGGTCAGCTTTAACCGCGAGGAAGATATCGACGTTACACCTTCCAGCGTGCAGTTCGGCCTCTCCTCCCTCGGGCAGTACATTGAAGACCCGGAAGAGGTCTACTTCGTTAAATCGCCGAAATCCTTCCTCGGCGCCAGCGGCCTGAAGCCGCAGCAGGTGGCGATGTTTGAAGATCTGGTCTGCGCAATGATGCTGCACATCCGCAATCAGGCGCAGTCCCAGGTGCCGGATGCCATCACCCAGGCGGTGATTGGCCGTCCGATTAACTTCCAGGGGCTGGGCGGCGACGAAGCCAACCAGCAGGCGCAGGGGATCCTTGAGCGTGCAGCGCACCGGGCAGGCTTCCGTGACGTGGTGTTCCAGTATGAGCCGGTTGCGGCGGGGCTGGATTTTGAAGCCACGCTGACGGAAGAGAAACGGGTGCTGGTGGTGGACATCGGCGGCGGTACGACGGACTGTTCATTACTGCTGATGGGTCCCCAGTGGCATCACCGTCGCGATCGTGAAAACAGTCTGCTGGGGCACAGCGGCTGCCGCGTGGGCGGGAACGATCTGGATATTGCCCTGGCATTCAAGAGCCTGATGCCGCTGCTCGGTATGGGCGGTCAAACCGAGAAAGGCATCGCCCTGCCGATCCTGCCGTGGTGGAACGCGATTGCCATCAACGACGTCCCTGCCCAGAGTGATTTTTACAGCACCGCGAATGGCCGTTTCCTCAACGATCTGGTGCGTGATGCGCAGGATGCAGAGAAGGTCGCACTGCTGTATAAGGTGTGGCGTCAGCGCCTGAGCTACCGCGTGGTGCGCACCGCCGAAGAGAGCAAAATTGCCCTTTCCGATCGTCCTGAGCATGCGGTTTCGCTGCCGTTTATCAGTGACGATCTGGCTACGACTATCACCCAGGAAGGGCTGGAAATGGCGCTGACTCAGCCGCTTCAGCGTATTCTGGAGCAGGTGCAGCTGGCGCTTGAGAACGGCAACGTGAAGCCGGACGTGATTTACCTGACTGGCGGTAGCGCCCGTTCGCCGCTGATCAAGAAAGCGCTGGCGGAACAGCTGCCGGGGATCCCGATTGCCGGCGGCGATGACTTTGGCTCCGTTACGGCAGGGCTGGCGCGCTGGGCGCAGGTGGTGTTTAGCTAATGGGGTTGTGCCGGGTGGCGGCTTCGCCTTACCCGGCCTACAAGATCCTCCAACCGTAGGCCGGGTAAGCGCAGCGCCACCCGGCGAAGGCGAAACCGCAGCGCCACACTCAGACAATTCCCGACAGTCTTCCATATTTCCTCCATTTTTCCGCTGTGTTAGCTGACTAAACTAGTATCATTCCCCGAAAGAGTTTCAGGATGAGAACGTATAACGATGAAAGGCAGTAACAAATCCCGCTGGGCAATCGCCGTTGGTCTGATTGTGGTGGTCCTGGCCGCCGCCTGGCACTGGCACAGCCAGTCCGCGAACTCCACGGCACCTGCTGGCGCTAATAGCCCCTCACAACGCTCAACGGGCGGCGGGCGCCACGGTATGCGCGGCGGTGCGCTGGCACCGGTGCAGGCGGCAACGGCGGTGAATAAAGCGGTGCCTCGTTATCTCTCCGGGCTGGGAACCATCACTGCCGCCAACACCGTGACGGTACGTAGCCGCGTGGACGGTCAGCTGATGGCCATCCACTTCCAGGAAGGTCAGCAGGTGAAAGCGGGCGATCTGCTGGCGGAAATCGATCCAAGCCAGTTTAAGGTGGCCCTGGCGCAGGCGCAGGGGCAGCTCGCGAAAGACAAAGCCACCCTCGCCAATGCCCGCCGCGATTTAGCCCGCTATCAGCAGCTGGTAAAAACCAACCTCGTGTCGCGCCAGGAGCTGGACACCCAGCAGTCTCTGGTCAGTGAATCTCAGGGCACCATCAAGGCCGACGAAGCCGCGGTCGCCAGCGCCCAGCTCCAGCTCGACTGGAGCCGGATCACCGCGCCGATTGACGGCCGCGTGGGCCTGAAACAGGTTGATATCGGCAACCAAATCTCCAGCGGCGATACCACGGGAATCGTGGTGATCACCCAGACGCATCCTATCGATCTCGTCTTTACCCTGCCGGAAAGCGACATTGCGACGGTGATACAGGCGCAGAAGGCCGGAAAAGCGCTGGTGGTTGAAGCCTGGGATCGCACCAACAAGCAGAAGCTGAGCGAAGGTTCGCTGCTGAGCCTGGATAACCAGATCGACACCACCACCGGCACCATCAAGCTAAAAGCACGCTTCAACAATCAGGACGATGCCCTGTTCCCGAATCAGTTCGTTAATGCGCGAATGCTGGTCGCGACCGAAGAAAACGCGGTAGTAATCCCGACGGCGGCCCTGCAAATGGGCAGTGAAGGCAACTTTGTCTGGGTGCTGAACAGCGAAAACAAGGTCAGCAAACACCTGGTGAAAACCGGCATCCAGGACAGCCAGACGGTGGTGATCAGCGCCGGGCTGTCCGCTGGCGACCGCGTCGTGACCGACGGTATTGACCGGCTGACCGAAGGGGCGCAGGTCGAAGTGGTGGAAGCGCAGGATACAGGAGCAAAAGCCTGATGCAGGTGATGCCGCCGAGCTCTACAGGTGGGCCATCACGCCTGTTTATCTTACGTCCGGTTGCGACGACCCTGTTGATGGTGGCGATCCTGCTGGCCGGGATCATTGGCTACCGTTTTCTGCCCGTGTCGGCGCTGCCGGAAGTGGACTACCCGACCATTCAGGTTGTCACCCTCTATCCGGGCGCCAGTCCGGATGTGGTGACGTCCGCCATCACCGCCCCGCTGGAGCGTCAGTTTGGCCAGATGTCTGGCCTGAAGCAGATGTCTTCCCAGAGCTCCGGCGGCGCTTCGGTCGTCACGCTTCAGTTCCAGCTCACGCTGTCGCTGGACGTCGCCGAGCAGGAGGTGCAGGCCGCGATTAACGCCGCCACTAACCTGCTGCCGTCTGACCTGCCGAATCCACCGGTTTACAGCAAGGTCAACCCGGCGGATCCGCCGATCATGACCCTTGCCGTCACCTCCTCCGCCATGCCGATGACCCAGGTGGAAGACATGGTTGAAACCCGCGTGGCGCAGAAGATTTCGCAGGTGACCGGCGTAGGGCTGGTGACGCTGGCGGGCGGTCAACGCCCCGCCGTTCGCGTCAAACTGAATGCCCAGGCCATTGCCGCGCTGGGGTTAACCAGCGAAACCATTCGCACCGCCATCAGCAGCGCCAACGTCAACTCAGCGAAGGGGTCGCTGGACGGCCCGACCCGCGCGGTCACGCTCTCCGCCAACGACCAGATGCAGTCTGCCGATGAGTACCGTCAGCTGATCATTGCCTACCAGAACGGCGCGCCGATCCGCCTGGGCGACGTAGCCACCGTCGAACAAGGCGCGGAAAACAGCTGGCTCGGGGCGTGGGCCAATAAGCAGCAGGCGATTGTCATGAACGTTCAGCGCCAGCCGGGCGCGAATATTATTGATACCGCCGACAGCATTCGCACCATGCTGCCGCAGCTGGTGGAAAGCCTGCCAAAATCGGTCAGCGTGAAAGTGCTCTCTGACCGCACCACGAATATTCGCGCGTCAGTGACCGACACCCAGTTCGAGCTGATGCTGGCGATTGCGCTGGTGGTGATGATCATCTACCTATTCCTGCGCAACGTCCCGGCAACCATCATTCCCGCCGTCGCCGTGCCGCTCTCGCTGGTCGGCACGTTCGCGGTGATGGTGTTCCTCGACTTCTCGATTAACAACCTGACGCTGATGGCGCTCACCATCGCCACCGGGTTTGTGGTGGACGACGCCATCGTGGTAATCGAGAACATCTCGCGCTATATCGAAAAAGGTGAAAAGCCGTTAGCCGCCGCGCTGAAGGGCGCGGGGGAGATTGGCTTTACCATTATCTCGCTCACCTTCTCGCTGATTGCGGTGCTGATCCCGCTGCTGTTTATGGGCGATATCGTCGGGCGGCTGTTCCGCGAGTTTGCCGTGACGCTGGCGGTCGCCATTCTGATTTCTGCCGTGGTGTCGCTGACGCTGACGCCGATGATGTGCGCCCGCATGCTGAGCCACGAGTCCTTGCGCAAGCAAAACCGCTTCTCGCGCGCCTCCGAGCGGATGTTCGAGCGCATTATCGCCGCCTACGGCCGCGTGCTGGCAAAAGTCCTGAACCATCCGTGGGCGACGCTCGGCGTGGCGCTCGGCACCCTGGCGCTCAGCGTCATGCTGTGGATTTTCATTCCGAAAGGCTTCTTCCCGATTCAGGACAACGGCATTATTCAGGGCACGCTTCAGGCGCCGCAGACGGTCTCCTTCGCCAACATGGCGCAGCGCCAGCAGCAGGTGTCTGAGATCATCATGAAAGATCCGGCGGTGGAAAGCCTGACTGCCTACGTGGGCGTGGACGGCACCAACCCGTCGCTCAACAGCGCGCGCCTGCAAATTAACCTTAAACCGCTCGATGACCGCGACGATCGCGTCAACGCGGTAATTGAGCGCCTGCAAAGCGCGGTGGCGCGCGTGCCGGGCATTGAGCTGTATCTGCAACCGATCCAGGATTTAACCATTGATACGCAGGTGAGCCGCACGCAGTACCAGTTTACGCTCCAGGCCACCTCGCTTGAGGCACTCAGCACCTGGGTGCCGCAGCTGGTGGACAAGCTGAAAGCACTGCCGCAGGTTTCTGACGTCAGCAGCGACTGGCAGGATAAAGGGCTGGCGGCGTACGTGAACGTCAACCGCGACACCGCCAGCCGTCTGGGCATTACCATGTCCGACGTGGATAACGCCCTGTATAACGCCTTTGGTCAGCGACTGATCTCCACCATTTACACCCAGGCCAACCAGTATCGCGTGGTGCTGGAACATAACACCGAGAACACGCCCGGGCTGGCCGCGCTGGACACGGTGCGCCTGACCAGCAAAGACGGCGGGATTGTGCCGCTCAGCGCCATTGCCAGCGTGGAAGAGCGTCACACCCCGCTGTCGATTAACCATCTCGATCAGTTCCCGTCCACCACCATTTCCTTCAACGTGCCGGACGGGTATTCCCTGGGCGAAGCGGTGGAGGCCATTCTGGACGCGGAGAAAGAACTCAGCTTCCCGTCCGATATTCAGACCCAGTTCCAGGGCAGTACGCTGGCGTTCCAGGCCGCGCTGGGCAGCACCGTCTGGCTGATTGTCGCGGCGGTGGTGGCGATGTATATCGTGCTTGGCGTGCTGTATGAAAGCTTTATCCACCCGATCACCATCCTCTCCACCCTGCCGACGGCGGGCGTAGGGGCGCTGCTGGCGCTGATGCTGGCGGGGAGCGAGCTGGACGTCATTGCGATCATCGGCATCATTCTGCTTATCGGCATCGTGAAGAAAAACGCCATCATGATGATCGACTTTGCGCTGGCCGCCGAGCGCGAGCAGGGTATGGCGCCGCGCGAGGCCATTTACCAGGCCTGTCTGCTGCGTTTTCGCCCGATCCTGATGACCACCCTCGCCGCCCTGCTGGGCGCGCTGCCGCTGATGCTGAGCACCGGCGTGGGGGCCGAACTGCGCCGTCCGCTGGGCATCGGGATGGTGGGCGGCCTGCTGGTGAGCCAGGTGCTGACGCTGTTCACCACGCCGGTTATCTACCTGCTGTTTGACCGTCTGGCCCTGTGGACGAAAAGTCGCTTCCCGAAACGTGAAGAGGAGGCGTAAGTGAAGTTTTTCGCCCTCTTCATTTACCGTCCGGTGGCGACGATTTTACTCTCCGTCGCTATCACCCTGTGCGGTGTGCTGGGCTTCCGGTTGCTGCCGGTGGCCCCGCTGCCGCAGGTCGATTTCCCGGTGATCATGGTCAGCGCCTCGCTGCCGGGTGCCTCGCCGGAAACCATGGCGTCATCGGTGGCGACGCCGCTTGAGCGCTCGCTTGGGCGAATTGCCGGGGTCAACGAGATGACCTCCAGCAGTTCGCTGGGCAGCACGCGCATCATTCTGGAATTTAACTTCGACCGGGATATCAACGGCGCGGCGCGTGACGTGCAGGCCGCGATTAACGCCGCCCAAAGCCTGCTGCCGAGCGGCATGCCGAGCCGTCCAACCTACCGCAAGGCCAACCCGTCCGACGCGCCGATCATGATCCTGACGCTCACGTCAGAGACCTACTCCCAGGGCGAGCTGTACGATTTTGCCTCCACCCAGCTGGCGCAAACCATCGCCCAGATTGACGGTGTGGGCGACGTGGACGTCGGCGGCAGCTCCCTGCCCGCCGTGCGCGTGGGGCTGAATCCGCAGGCGCTGTTTAACCAGGGCGTATCGCTGGACGACGTGCGTTCCGCCATCAGCAACGCCAACGTGCGTAAGCCGCAGGGCGCGATTGAGGACAACAGCCACCGCTGGCAGATCCAGACCAACGACGAGCTGAAAACCGCCGCCGAGTATCAGCCGTTGATTATTCACTACAACAACGGCGCGGCGGTGCGCCTGAGCGACGTCGCCAGCGTCACCGATTCGGTGCAGGACGTGCGTAACGCCGGGATGACTAACGCCAAACCGGCGATTTTGCTGATGATCCGCAAGCTGCCGGAAGCCAACATTATCCAGACGGTGAACAGCATCCGCGCGCGCCTGCCGGAGCTCCAGGAAACGATTCCGGCGGCCATCGACCTCCAGATTGCGCAGGACCGCTCCCCTACCATCCGCGCCTCGCTTGAGGAGGTAGAGCAAACGCTGATCATCTCCGTCGCGCTGGTGATCCTGGTGGTGTTCCTGTTCCTGCGCTCGGGGCGCGCCACGCTGATCCCGGCGGTGGCGGTTCCGGTATCGCTGATAGGCACCTTTGCCGCCATGTACCTGTGTGGGTTTAGTCTTAACAACCTGTCGCTGATGGCGCTGACGATTGCCACCGGGTTTGTGGTGGATGACGCCATCGTGGTGCTGGAGAATATCTCGCGTCATCTGGAAGCGGGCATGAAGCCGCTCCAGGCGGCGCTTCAGGGGACGCGCGAAGTGGGCTTCACGGTCCTGTCCATGAGCCTGTCGCTGGTGGCGGTGTTCCTGCCGCTGCTGCTGATGGGCGGCCTGCCGGGGCGACTGCTGCGCGAATTTGCCGTCACGCTTTCCGTCGCCATCGGTATCTCCCTAGTGATTTCGCTGACGCTGACCCCGATGATGTGCGGCTGGATGCTAAAGCGCAGCCAACCGCACTCGCAGCCGCGCAGGAAAGGCTTTGGCCGCGTCCTGATGGCGATGCAGTCCGGTTACGGCAAATCGCTGAAGTGGGTGCTGAACCACACGCGTCTTGTCGGGCTGGTGCTGATCGGCACCATCGTGCTCAACGTCTGGATGTATATCACCATCCCGAAAACCTTCTTCCCGGAGCAGGATACCGGCGTGCTGATGGGCGGTATTCAGGCGGACCAGAGCATTTCGTTCCAGGCGATGCGCGGCAAACTGCAAGACTTTATGAAAATCATCCGGGAAGATCCGGCCGTGGATAACGTCACCGGCTTTACCGGCGGCTCGCGCGTTAACAGCGGGATGATGTTTATTACCCTTAAGCCGCGCGGTGAACGTCACGAAACGGCGCAGCAGATCATTGACCGCCTGCGGCTGAAGCTTGCCAAAGAGCCGGGGGCAAATCTGTTTTTGATGGCCGTTCAGGATATCCGCGTCGGCGGACGACAGGCTAACGCCAGCTATCAGTACACCCTGCTCTCGGATGACTTAGCCGCCCTGCGCGAGTGGGAGCCGAAGATCCGTAAAGCGCTCGCCGCGCTGCCGCAACTGGCGGACGTGAACTCCGACAGCCAGAACAACGGCGCGGAGATGGCGCTCACCTACGATCGTGAAACCATGTCCCGCCTGGGCATTAACGTTGAAGCGGCCAACAGCCTGCTTAACAACGCCTTCGGGCAGCGTGAAGTCTCCACCATCTATCAGCCGATGAACCAGTACAAGGTGGTGATGGAAGTTGATCCGCGCTATACCCAGGACATCAGCGCACTGGACAAGATGTTTGTGATCAATAATGACGGCAAGGCGATCCCGCTGTCGTACTTCGCCAGCTGGCAGCCGTCGAACGCGCCGCTGTCGGTAAACCACCAGGGGCTTTCCGCCGCCTCGACCGTCTCGTTTAACCTGCCAACCGGCTCGTCGCTGTCTGAGGCCAGCGACGCCATCAACCGCGCCATGACCCAGCTCGGGGTGCCCTCCTCCGTGCGCGGCAGCTTTGCCGGTACGGCGCAGGTGTTCCAGGACACCATGAACTCGCAGGTCATTTTGATCCTGGCGGCCATTGCCACGGTGTATATCGTGCTGGGCGTGCTGTACGAAAGCTACATGCACCCGTTGACCATTCTCTCCACGCTGCCTTCTGCGGGCGTGGGGGCGCTGCTGGCGCTGGAGCTGTTCGGTGCCCCATTCAGCCTAATCGCGCTCATCGGGATCATGCTATTAATAGGTATTGTGAAGAAAAACGCGATTATGATGGTCGACTTTGCCCTGGACGCCCAGCGTAACGGCAACCTGACGCCGGACGAGGCGATATTCCAGGCCTGTCTGCTGCGTTTTCGCCCGATCATGATGACTACCCTGGCCGCGCTGTTCGGTGCGCTACCGCTGGTTATATCCGGCGGTGACGGCTCTGAACTGCGCCAGCCGCTGGGGATCACGATTGTCGGCGGCCTGGTGATGAGCCAGCTGCTGACGCTCTACACCACGCCGGTAGTCTATCTGTTCTTTGACCGCCTGCGGCTGCGTTTTTCGCGTAAAAAGAGAACCACGGTGACCGAGTAAATGACCGACCTACCCAGTAACGTTCGCTGGCAATTGTGGATCGTCGCGTTCGGCTTCTTTATGCAGTCGCTGGACACGACCATCGTGAACACCGCCCTCCCCTCGATGGCGAAAAGCCTGGGGGAGAGCCCGCTGCACATGCATATGGTGATTGTCGCCTACGTGCTGACGGTCGCCGTGATGCTGCCTGCCAGCGGCTGGCTGGCGGATAAAGTCGGCGTGCGAAACATCTTCTTCACCGCCATTGTTCTGTTTACCACCGGGTCGCTGTTTTGCGCCCAGGCCAATACCCTCGACCAGCTGGTGATGGCGCGCGTGCTACAGGGCGTCGGCGGCGCGATGATGGTGCCCGTCGGGCGGTTAACGGTGATGAAAATTGTTCCGCGCGCGCAGTATATGGCGGCGATGACCTTCGTCACCTTGCCCGGTCAGGTCGGCCCGCTGCTTGGCCCGGCGCTGGGCGGTATTCTGGTGGAGTATGCCTCCTGGCACTGGATCTTCCTGATCAACCTGCCGGTCGGTATTATCGGCGCGATTGCCACCCTGACGCTGATGCCGAACTATAAAATGCAGACCCGGCGCTTTGATTTCGTTGGCTTTATCCTGCTGGCGGCTGGTATGGCGACGCTCACCCTGGCCCTCGACGGGCAAAAAGGGCTGGGGATCTCCTCCCTGTCGCTCGCCCTGCTGGTGGCGCTGGGGATCACCGCGATTCTCTGGTATCTGTGGCATGCCAGAGGTAACGCTAACGCGCTGTTCAGCCTGAATCTGTTCAGGAATCCCACCTACCGTCTTGGTCTGTTCGGCAGCTTTGCCGGACGCATCGGCAGCGGCATGTTGCCGTTTATGACGCCGGTATTTTTACAGATTGGGATGGGCTTCTCGCCGTTCCACGCCGGGCTGATGATGATCCCGATGGTGCTCGGCAGCATGGGGATGAAGCGTATTGTGGTGCAGGTGGTGAACCGCTTTGGCTATCGCCGGGTGCTGGTGGCCGCCACGATCGGGCTGGCGCTGGTCTGCCTGCTGTTTATGGCCGTGGCGCTGCTGGGCTGGTACTACATTCTGCCGCTGGTGCTGTTCTGCCAGGGGATCATCAACTCCATGCGCTTCTCGTCGATGAACACCCTGACGCTGAAAGATCTGCCGGACGAGCTGGCGAGCAGTGGTAACAGCCTGCTGTCGATGATCATGCAGCTCTCCATGAGCGTGGGGGTCACGGTCGCCGGATTGCTGCTCGGCATGTACGGGCAGCACCATCTCAGCGCCGACACCCCCGTCGCGCATCAGGTCTTTTTATACACTTACCTCAGCATGGCGGTAATTATCGCCCTGCCCGCTTTTATCTTTGCCAGAGTACCGAATGACACGATCAAAAACGTCGTGATCCGACGCGGCAAAAGGAGTGCACCATGAAATTCTGGCGTCCGGGGATCACCGGCAAGCTTTTTGTGGCGATTTTCGCCACCTGTATCGTTCTGCTGATTACCATGCACTGGGCGGTGCGGGTCAGCTTTGAGCGCGGCTTTATTGACTACATTAAGCACGGTAACGAACAGCGACTACAGGGCTTAAGCGACGCGCTGGGCGAACAGTATAGCCTGCACGGTAACTGGCGTTTTCTGCGCAATAACGATCGCTTTGTGTTTCAAATCCTGCGCTCGCTGGAGCACGATAACGACGACGACCGTCCGGGGCCGGGCATGCCGCCGCACGGCTGGCGCACCCAGTTCTGGGTGATAGATCAGGAGATGCGCGTGCTCGTAGGCCCGCGCGCTCCGGTACCGCCGGACGGCACAAAGCGCGCCATCATCTCGAACGGCGCCACGGTGGGCTGGGTTATCGCCTCGCCGGTCGAGCGGCTGACGCGCAACACCGACATTAACTTTGACCGCCAGCAGCGTCAGACCAGCTGGCTGATTGTCGCGCTCTCAACCCTGCTTGCGGCGCTCGCCACCTTCCCACTGGCGCGCGGCCTGCTGGCGCCGGTTAAGCGCCTGGTGGAAGGCACGCACAAGCTGGCGGCGGGTGATTTCTCGACCCGCGTTGACACCCGCAGCCAGGATGAACTGGGCAAGCTGGCGCAGGACTTTAACCAGCTCGCCAGCACGCTGGAGAAAAACCAGCAGATGCGCCGCGATTTTATGGCCGACATTTCGCACGAGCTGCGCACCCCGCTGGCGGTGCTGCGCGGCGAGCTGGAGGCGATTCAGGACGGCGTGCGGCAGTTCACCCCCGAGTCCGTGGCCTCGCTACAGGCGGAAGTCGGCACGCTGACCAAGCTGGTGGACGATCTGCATCAGCTTTCCATGTCCGACGAAGGCGCCCTGGCCTACCAGAAAGCTCCAGTCGACGTGATCAATATCCTTGAAGTCGTGACCGGCGCATTCCGCGAACGCTTCGCCAGCCGTGACCTGAAAATCAACCTTTCGCTGCCGGACAGCGCGGTGGTATTTGGCGACAGAGATCGCCTGATGCAGCTGTTCAATAATTTGCTGGAGAACAGCCTCCGCTACACCGACGGCGGCGGCGCGCTGCATATTTCCGGCAGGCAGGAAAACGGGCGCTTTGCGCTGACCTTTGCGGACTCTGCCCCTGGCGTGAAGGATGCGCAGCTGGAAAAACTGTTCGAGCGCTTCTATCGCACCGAAGGTTCACGCAACCGCGCCAGCGGCGGCTCCGGCCTTGGCCTGGCGATTTGCGTTAACATTGTGGAGGCCCACGGCGGCACCATCCGCGCCGCCCATTCGCCTTTTGGCGGGGTTAGCATTACAGTAGAGTTACCTCTGGAACGGGATTTATCGAGGGAAGCATGACCGAGTTACCGATTGACGACAACACACCGCGTATTTTGATCGTGGAAGACGAGCCTAAACTTGGGCAACTGCTGATCGACTATTTGCGCGCTGCGAGCTACGCGCCAACGCTTATCAGCCACGGCGACCAGGTGCTGCCCTACGTGCGCCAGACGCCGCCGGATCTGATCCTGCTGGATCTGATGCTGCCGGGTACCGACGGCCTGACCCTGTGCCGCGAAATTCGTCGTTTCTCCGATGTGCCCATCGTGATGGTGACGGCCAAAATCGAAGAGATCGACCGTCTGCTGGGGCTCGAAATCGGCGCCGACGATTACATCTGCAAGCCTTACAGCCCGCGGGAGGTGGTCGCTCGCGTGAAAACCATCCTCCGCCGCTGTAAGCCGCAGCGTGAATTGCAGGTGCTGGATGCGCAAAGCCCGCTGATCGTCGACGAAAGCCGCTTCCAGGCGAGCTGGCGCAGCAAATTATTGGATCTCACCCCAGCGGAGTTCCGCCTGCTGAAAACGCTCTCCCACGAGCCGGGAAAAGTGTTTTCCCGCGAACAGCTGCTCAACCATCTGTATGATGATTACCGCGTAGTGACCGACCGCACCATCGACAGCCACATCAAAAACCTGCGCCGCAAGCTGGAGGCGCTGGATGCCGACCAGTCGTTTATTCGCGCGGTGTACGGCGTGGGGTATCGCTGGGAAGCGGATGCGTGCAGGATTGCTTAATATTTGCTTTAACGATGATTACCTGCCCAGGTAATCATCGTTCTTCATAACATTCACTTTCTAACAACACGCCTACCTGATTTGACAATTGCAAACTGTAATGTTTGATGTTAAAAACGAAATAAATCACTATATTACGGCTTCAAGAAATGCAAAATTTTATTGGTATTTTATTCATTATCATCACCACAGCTATAAGCGTTGCCAGCCTTTTCCTGGGGTTATTTACTTATAATAAAAAAATGAAAACAAAAGCAATACAAAAAATAGAACTCCTCATACCTAAAAAAAACAGAATAACCAAGTTTTCCGAGCAATGGGTAAGCGCTTTTTTCCTGGCATTCGGTAATCATGCATTCTCAAAAAGGCAATTAATTACCATCCCGTTTTTATTGGTTTTATATTCCAGTATCTTATTTGTAGTTTGGTATCTCTGGGTGCTGACTTTTAGAAATCCTGAGCACATCATTCCTCAACATCTGCCATTGACCATTAAAGTTGCTTTACATGACTTTATTCATTTTGGCTTTTGGTACTCTTTACTGCTTGATGTGATGTCAATTTATCTTATCAGAGCTTACATTAACGCAGGTCTATCGAAAGGGTTTTCGTCTGTAAAATCGATCGTTTATTTTTCTTCAATTGTTCTGGGTGTTATGCTCTCATTTACACTTATCATCACCCATCTTAAAAATGCTTCGATTGAGGACCTCTATATCCAGCAAGGCCTGTATTTTGAAGACAGACCTGTAATGACATGGAACCCGCTGGAAGTGATACGGTCTTCACTGGATTTCATCGATAACGAAACCATGATTATCTTTACCTCAAAAGGGGCAATATCTAACTACTTCATTCCGCAGGCTATCATGTTTTACCTTTCCATGTTTACGCAATTGACGCTGCTTATTGTTTTCATCAGCTATATGATCACAAAAATACTGCATAACATTCGAACAGTTGCCATCTGGACAGTCAAGTATTCTGGAACGGCTACGATGAATGCCATTGGTTTCATTCTTATCGCCGGTATTATTCTACTGGCTTTAATATATTTGTGTTTGTATGTCATATCGCTAATGGTTTAAAGATACGAAGTATTATGTCATCTGAAAGGGGTGAGGCGCTTTACCTCCCCGCCCCGCAGCGCTACAATGCCCGCCCTTAAAGTGGGGGATCTCCCCTTACCGCTGCACCAGGTGCACGCGGATCTGACCTGTCATCAGAACGAGAACAAACATGTTTAAACCGGAACTCCTTTCCCCGGCGGGAACGCTGCAAAATATGCGTTACGCTTTCGCCTATGGTGCCGACGCCGTCTACGCGGGCCAGCCGCGCTACTCGCTACGCGTGCGTAACAACGAATTCAACCACGAGAATCTTCAGCTCGGCATCAACGAAGCGCATGCCCTGGGCAAAAAATTCTACGTGGTGGTGAACATCGCGCCGCACAACGCCAAGCTGAAAACGTTCATTCGCGACCTGAAGCCGGTCGTGGAGATGGGGCCGGACGCGCTGATCATGTCGGACCCGGGTTTAATCATGCTGGTTCGGGAGAACTTCCCGGAGATGGACATTCACCTCTCGGTGCAGGCTAACGCCGTCAACTGGGCAACGGTGAAATTCTGGAAACAGATGGGGCTGACCCGCGTCATTCTGTCCCGCGAGCTGTCCCTCGAAGAGATCGAAGAGATCCGCACCCAGGTGCCGGATATGGAGATCGAAATCTTCGTTCACGGCGCGCTGTGCATGGCCTACTCCGGCCGCTGCCTGCTCTCTGGCTATATCAACAAGCGTGACCCGAACCAGGGTACCTGCACCAACGCCTGCCGCTGGGAATATAACGTTCAGGAAGGCAAAGAGGATGACATCGGCAATATCGTGCATAAACACGAGCCGATCCCGGTCACCAACGTTGAGCCAACGCTGGGTATCGGCGCGCCTACCGACAGCGTGTTTATGATCGAAGAAGCCAAACGTCCGGGTGAGTACATGACCGCCTTTGAAGACGAGCATGGCACCTACATCATGAACTCCAAAGATCTGCGCGCCATCGCGCACGTCGAGCGTTTAACCAAGATGGGCGTACACTCCCTGAAAATCGAAGGCCGCACCAAGTCCTACTACTACTGCGCCCGTACCGCACAGGTGTATCGCAAAGCCATCGACGATGCCGCCGCCGGTAAACCGTTCGACACCAGCCTGCTGGAAACGCTGGAAGGTCTGGCGCATCGCGGCTATACCGAAGGTTTCCTGCGTCGTCACACCCACGACGACTACCAGAACTACGAGCATGGCTATTCGATTTCTGAACGCCAGCAGTTTGTAGGCGACTTCACCGGCGAGCGTAAAGGCCCGCTGGCCGCCGTCGCCGTAAAAAACAAATTCACTAAAGGCGACAGCCTGGAGCTGATGACGCCGCAGGGCAATATGAACTTCCGCCTGGAGCACCTGGAAAACAAAAAAGGTGAGGCGATTGAGGTCGCACCTGGCGACGGCCATGTGGTCTGGCTGCCGGTTCCTGAAGAGGTGGAGCTGGAGTTTGCGCTGCTGATGCGTAATTTTGAAGGTGAAAATACCCGAAATCCACACGGCAAATAGTCAATCAACGGGATTTTTTCACGCTGGGATAATTCTTAGAATCGGATCACATACCGCTTCGTTCAATACGGGTATTATCCCCCCGCTGAAAAACATAACCCATAAATGCTAGCTGTACCAGGAACCACCTCCTTAGCCTGCGTAATCTCCCTTACGCGGGCTTATTTTTTGCCTTTCATCCTGTTCTTACCCGCTTTTTCCTTCTCTGGGATACACTCTTTCTATAGTTAAAAAAGGGAGCAACCCGGATGGCAACCTATCCAGACAGTTTATTAATTCTCAATGGCAAAAGTGCAGGCAACGATCTGTTGCGCCAGGCGATCACCGAATTGCGTGAAGATGGCGCGCGCATTCACGTGCGGGTGACCTTTGAAAAAGGTGATGCGGCACGCTATATCGACGAAGGCATCAGGTTAGGCGCTGAAACCATCATTTCCGGCGGCGGCGACGGAACAATCAACGAGATCGCTGGCGCGCTTATTGACCTCGACACAGCACATCGCCCGGTGATGGGCATTTTACCGCTCGGTACCGCCAATGATTTTGCCACCAGCGCCGGCATACCTGAGGATTTAGGCAAAGCGCTGCAACTGGCTATCCTCGGGAAAGCGACCGCTGTCGACATTGCGCAGGTGAATGAAAGAACCTGCTTTATCAATATGGCGACGGGCGGTTTCGGCACGCGGATCACCAGCGAAACGCCGGAAAAACTGAAAGCCGCGCTGGGCGGCGTCTCGTATCTCATTCACGGCCTGATGCGCATGGACACCCTCAAGCCCGACAGCTGTGAAATTCACGGTGAGAACTTCCACTGGCAGGGCGACGCGCTGGTGATTGGTATCGGCAACGGGCGTCAGGCAGGCGGCGGACAGCAGCTTTGCCCGGAAGCGCTGATTAATGACGGTCAGCTACAGCTGCGCATTTTTACCGGCGACGGGCTGCTGCCTGCGCTGTTTACGACGCTGACGCAGCCAGAGGAGAGCCCCAATATCATCGACGGGAAATCCGCGTGGTTTGAAGTGATCGCCCCACACGGCATGACCTTTAACCTCGACGGAGAGCCGCTCAGCGGCGAGCGATTCCGCATTGAGGTCTTGCCCGGCGCGTTGCAGTGCCGGTTGCCGCCGGACTGCGTGCTGTTGCGCTGATGTTTGACAGGGTGCGCGATAATGCCCTCTCCTTTGAGGGAGAGGGATACGGTGGCGTCAGGCAATCGTGACTTTACTGTCCAGATAGACATCCTGAACCGCATTAATCAGCTTCACGCCGTCGGCCATGGATTTTTTAAACGCCTTACGGCCGAGGATCAGCCCCATACCGCCCGCACGTTTGTTAATCACCGCCGTGCGCACCGCGTCGGTCAGATCGGTTTCACCGCCTGCCGCACCACCGGAGTTAATCAGCCCGGCGCGGCCCATGTAGCAGTTCGCCAGCTGGTAGCGCACCAGATCGATCGGGTTGTCGCTGGTCAGCTTGCTGTAGACACGGTCGTCGGTATAGCCAAAATTCACCGCCTTATAGCCGCCGTTATTCTCGGCCATTTTCTGCTTCACGATGTCCGCGCCGATGGTTGCCGCCAGGTGGTTTGCCTGACCGGTCAGATCCGCTGATACGTGGTAATCCACGCCGTCTTTCTTGAACGACGCGTTACGCAGATAGGCCCACAGCACGGTCACCATCCCCAGCTCGTGCGCGCGCTCGAACGCCGCGGAGATCTCTTCAATCTGCCGACGCGACTGTTCAGAGCCGAAATAGATGGTCGCCCCGACCGCGACCGCGCCCATGTTGAACGCCTGCTCGACGCTGGCGTACAGCGTCTGGTCGTATTCAGTTGGGTAGCTCAGGGTTTCGTTGTGGTTCAGCTTGACGAGGAACGGAATGCGGTGAGCATAGCGGCGGGAAACGGAGGCCAGCACGCCATACGTCGATGCCACACAGTTACAGCCCGCCTCAATCGCCAGCTCGACAATGTTTTTCGGGTCAAAGTAGAGCGGGTTAGCAGCAAATGACGCTCCCGCCGAGTGCTCTACGCCCTGGTCAACGGGCAGAATGGACAGATACCCGGTCCCGCCCAGACGGCCGGTATTGTAAAGCGTCTGCATGTTTCGCAGTACGGCAGGCGGACGGTTGTTGTCGACCATGACGCGGTCTACGTAATCATGGCCGGGCAGATAAAGCTGGTCGGCTGGAATGGTCATACAACGATGCTGTAAAAGGCTGTCGGCGTCTTTGCCAAGCAGTTGCGCAATATCAGTCATAGTGATGCTCCCGTAAGTCCGACATGATGTCGGAGCGTGTGATCCAAGCCCACGTTTTTGCAGGCAGACTAAGCCTGGTACCGACTTAACCTATTTTCCACCATTTGCAACTTTTTTAAGCACAATCTGCTGGCTCGTTTCGTGTACAACATTTTTGTTACACTGATCAAACAATCGCCTTAAAGGTATTTAAAAGGTATTATCACATGGTATGTTACATGCGTACCTCTGACATGCAGGATTAAAAAATGAAAACGAAAGTCCAACTGTCATTCATGATGTTCGTTGAATGGTTTATCTGGGGCGCATGGTTTGTGCCGCTGTGGCTGTGGTTGAGTAAGAGCGGGTTCACCGCAGGGGAAATTGGCTGGTCGTATGCCTGTACCGCGATTGCCGCGATCCTCTCTCCCATCCTGGTCGGCTCGCTGACGGACCGTTTCTTCGCCGCCCAGAAAGTGCTGGCCGTACTGATGTTCGCTGGCGCGATTCTGATGTATTTCGCAGCACAGCAAACCCAGTTCAGCACCTTCTTCCCGCTGCTGCTGGCCTACTCCCTGACCTATATGCCGACCATCGCGCTGACCAACAGCATCGCCTTCGCGAACGTCGATGAAGTAGAGGCTGATTTCCCGCGCATCCGCGTGATGGGTACCATAGGCTGGATTGCCTCCGGCCTGGCGTGCGGCTTCCTGCCGCAGATGATGGGCTATAGCGACATCTCTGACACCAATATCCCGCTGCTGATGACCGCTGCCAGCTCCCTTCTGCTCGGCGTTTTCGCGCTGTTCCTGCCGAATACCCCGCCGAAGAGTACCGGCAAGCTGGATTTCAAAGTGATGCTGGGGCTGGATGCGCTGATCCTGCTGCGCGATAAAAACTTCCTGGTGTTCTTCTTCTGCTCGTTCCTGTTCGCCATGCCGCTGGCCTTCTACTACATCTTTGCCAACGGCTATCTCACCGAAGTGGGGATGAAAAACGCCACCGGCTGGATGACTCTCGGCCAGTTCTCTGAAATCTTCTTCATGCTCGCTCTGCCGTTCTTTACCAAACGCTTTGGTATTAAGAAGGTCTTGCTGCTGGGCCTGATCACCGCCGCCATTCGCTACGGTTTCTTTGTTTACGGCGGCGCCGAGCAATACTTCACCTACGCCCTGCTGTTCCTCGGCATTTTGCTGCACGGCGTAAGCTATGACTTCTATTACGTCACCGCGTACATCTACGTGGATAAAAAAGCGCCCGTGCATATGCGCAACGCGGCGCAGGGCTTGATCACGCTGTGCTGTCAGGGCTTTGGTAGCCTGCTGGGTTACCGTCTCGGCGGCGTGATGATGGAAAAAATGTTCGCATATAAAGAGCCGGTGAATGGGCTGACCTTCAACTGGGCCGGAATGTGGACGTTTGGTGCAATCATGATTGTGGTGATTGCCGTGCTGTTTATGCTGTTTTTCCGCGAATCGGATAAAGAGATCACCGCAATTGAGGTGGTTGATGGCGATACCGCGCTGACACGAGGGGAAGTTAAATGAAACAAGACCGTATTCTCGGTGCTCTTTACGGGCAGGCGTTAGGGGATGCGATGGGGATGCCGTCGGAGCTGTGGCCGCGCAAGCGGGTGAAAGCGCACTTCGGCTGGATCGACCGTTTCTTACCCGGCCCGGCTGAGAATAATGCCGCCTGTTACTTTAAGCAGGCCGAATTTACGGATGATACGTCGATGGCGCTGTGCCTGGCCGACGCGATTATCGAATGCGACGGGGAAATTAACCCTGACGTTATCGGTAAGCATATTCTGGACTGGGCGCTGGATTTTGACGCGTTCAATAAGAATGTGCTCGGCCCGACCTCCAAAATTGCCCTGAACGCCATCCGTGACGGCAAGCCGGTGAGCGAGCTGGAAAACAACGGCGTCACCAACGGGGCGGCGATGCGCGCCTCCCCGCTGGGATGTCTGCTGCCGGCCACGCGTCTGGCGCACTTTGTGGAACAGGTTGCGTTAGCCTCCAGCCCGACCCATAAATCGGATCTCGCCATCGCCGGTGCGGTGGTGATCGCGTGGGCGGTTTCACGCGCTATCGACGGCGAGCGCTGGCAGAACATCGCCGATGCCCTGCCAGGTATTGCCCGTGCGGCGCAGGAGGCGAAAACGACCACCTTCAGCGCATCGCTTTCCGCTCGTATTGAGCTGGCCCTGAAAACCGTGCGCGAAGCCAACGGTACCGAGTCCGCCAGCGAGCAGATCTATCAGCTTATTGGCGCGGGCACGAGCACCCTTGAGTCCGTTCCGGCGGCGATTGCGATGGTCGAACTCGCGGGCACCGATCCGAACCGCTGCGCGGTGTTATGCGCCAACCTGGGCGGTGATACTGACACTATCGGCGCGATGGCAACGGCCATCTGCGGCGCGCTACACGGTGTACAGGCCATTGATCCGGCGCTCAAAAACGAACTTGATGCCGTAAACCGGCTCGATTTCGGCCACTACTGCGAAAAACTGCTGCACTTCCGGGAGCACAGGGAGGGCGTATGAGTGCTTTTGCCCGCCGTCTCGAAACCCTTCACGCCACGCGCCCCGTAACGGTGCTCGGCGCGGCGGTCATCGACGTGATTGCCGACGCCTACGCCCTGCCCTGGCGCGGGTGTGATATCGAGCTGAAGCAACAGGGAGTGAATATTGGCGGCTGCGCGCTGAATATCGCCATCGCCCTGAAGCGGCTCGGCATTGCTGCGCAAAATGCCCTTCCCGTCGGCCACGGCGTGTGGGCCGATATTATCCGTAACGCCATGGCGAAGCAGGATCTGCACAGCGCCGTGGAAGCGGAAACGGGCGATAACGGCTGGTGCCTGGCGCTGGTGGAGCCTGACGGTGAACGGACCTTTATGTCGTTTAGCGGCGTGGAGAACCAGTGGCAGCCGCGCTGGCTGGACGGGTTAAGCGTGCCGGCAGGGAGCCTGATCTCTTTGTCCGGCTACCAGCTGGCGTCCCCCAGCGGTGAGCTACTGACGGCCTGGCTGGAAAGTCTTCAGGATGTGACGCTCTTTATCGATTTCGGTCCGCGCATCGCGGATATTCCCGACCCGCTGATGGCACGCATCATGGCCTGCAAACCAATCGTCTCGCTCAATCGTCAGGAGGCGGAACTTGCCGCCGAATGGCTTGGCGTGAACGTGGAAGAGCTCGGCACACGGTGGCAGCAGAGGTTTGGCGCTGCGCTGATCGTACGCCATGATAAAGACGGGGCGGTCTGGTATGACGGTGACGCTTCCGGACACGTTCCGGCGTTTCCTGCTACCGTGGTCGATACCATCGGCGCGGGTGACAGCCATGCGGGAGGTACCCTTGCCGGGCTGGCCGCGGGATGGTCACTGCCAGAGGCGGTGCAGCTTGGCAATGCCGTAGCCGCCTGGGTAGTCAGCCATCGCGGTGGCGACTGCGCCCCCACGCGCGAGGCCCTACTCCTCGCACACAAAGACGTATAGGTCGCTGCGGCAGTAGCTGATGCTGTACTCAATTGGCCGGTGCTGTTGATCGAGCGCGACTTGCTTGATCACCAGCACCGGTATCTTATCGTCCATCTTGATATGCGCCTGAAACTCGCTGTCCGGCATCCGGGCGCTGACGCGGGAACGGGTGCGCTGTGGAAAGATATTCTGGCTGCGGAAGTAATCATAAAGCGAGACGCCGATGTCGTCCGGGTTGGGGATTAACCCTACCGGTACCCAGGACTCCTCTATTGATACCGCATCGTCATCCACGTAGCGGATGCGCTTAAGCAGAAAGACATCGCTGTCCGGTGCAAGGGAGAGGTGGCGGGCGATCTCCTCCGGACATTTCACGACGCGTTTATTAACCCACAGCGTGTTGGGCGTTTTGCCCCGCAGCACCACCTGCTGAGAAAACCCGCGCGCCTCTTTTAGCGAATATTCAAAGATATTGTTGATTTGCGTACCGTATCCACGCGCGCGGGTGACGACGCCAGCCTCTTCCAGCGCCTGCATCGCTTTACGCACCGTAATGCGCGACACACCGGCCAGCTGGCTCAGATCGCGCTCGCCAGGCAAAATATTACCGTGCGCGAGCACGCCGCTGCGTACCGCGTTTTTAACCGTTTCGGCAAATTTCAGGTACAACGGCGTGTTGTCCGGTGCGGCAATTCGTTCCTTGAGTTGAGCAATTAACCGGGTATGCGCTTGTTCCATCTCTGTTTTTCTCTGGCATAAGGTTTTATGCCAGTATACGGCTTACCACCATGCATGAAAATGGTGAACCGGCCCAATACCGTGACCCACTTCCAGAGAATCGGCTTTTGCCAGCGCGCCCGAGAGCCAGATCTTCGCCTCCTGCACCGTATCCGCCCAGTTCGCGTTTCGGGGACGCAGCGCCGCCAGCGCCGCCGAGAGCGTACAGCCCGTGCCGTGGGTGTTTTTGGTCTGTATGCGCGGGGTGGTGAAACGTTGCGCGCCATCGCGGGTGAAGAGCCAGTCCGGGCTTTCTGCATCATCAAGATGACCGCCTTTCATCAGCACCGCGCGACACCCCATCGCCAGCAGCGCATTGCCCTGCTCTTTCATCTCACGTTCGTTTTGCGCGTGTGGCGCATCCAGCAGCGCGGCGGCCTCAGGCAGGTTTGGCGTGATCAGCGCCACCTGCGGCAGCAGCTTTTTACGCAGGGTGTCGACGGCCGAGGCGGAGAGCAGCGGATCGCCGCTTTTGGCCAGCATCACGGTATCGAGCACCACGTTTTTTATCTGATAACGTTTGAGACGTTCAGCGACCGCTTCAACAATGTCCGCCTCTGCGAGCATGCCGATTTTGGTGGTGTCGATGCGTACATCGCTGAATACCGAATCCAGCTGTGCGGCGACAAAATCCGGCTCAATGCGATATACCGACTGTACACCGCGCGTGTTTTGCGCCACCAGCGCGGTGATAACCGAGCATCCGTAAGCGCCGAGCGCAGAGAAGGTTTTCAGGTCTGCCTGGATCCCCGCTCCGCCGCTGGGATCGGTTCCCGCAATAGTCAGGGCATTAATGCGTGTCATACCAGCTCCTCCAGCGCGTAAAGCGCGTCCAGAAACGCCGGAGCAAAGCTGCCGGGGCCCCGGCTTTGCGTCAGGGCAACTGACCCTGCGCGCTTCATAAAGCCGCAGGCTGCCGTCGCATTATCAAGCCTGTCGCCAGGCAGCGAGCAGCAGGCGGCGACGACCGCCGAGAGCGCACAGCCTGTTCCCACCACGCGGGTCATCAGCGGGTCGCCGCCCGCGACGGTACGGGTTCGCTGGCCGTCGGTGATGTGATCCACTTCTCCCGTGACGACTACAACGGCGTGGGTCTGGCGGGCGAGCGTCTGCGCAGCGGTCAACGCGCTCGCCGCCGTATCGGTGGAATCCACTCCGCGCCCGCCCGCACTCATTCCGGCAAGGGCGAGGATTTCGGAGGCGTTTCCACGAATGGCCGCAGGTTTGAGGGGCAATATTTGCTGGCAAAAGCGGGTACGGTACGCCAACGCGCCAACCGCAACCGGATCCAGAACCCAGGGTGTACCCGCGGCTACCGCGCTCTCAATGGCCCGACGCATCGACTGGGCGCGCGGCGCGGTGAGTGTACCCACGTTGATGAGCAGAGCATCGGCAAGCGCGGCAAACTGTTCCGCTTCCTCGGCTTCGATCACCATTGCCGGGGAACCGCCCAGCGCGAGCAGAACGTTGGCGGTGAAGGTCTGCACGACATCGTTGGTCATACAGTGCGTGAGCGGGGAACGGGTTCGGAATTGATGTAAAACGTGTGAGTCGAGCAGGTCAGGCTGCATGGTTTCGCTCCTGCCGTGCGTGAAGAAGCGATGACCGGGTAGGCATCTGACTTCCCTACGCTGGCATTATCCAGATCAGGTAATACGGGTATTTCTCAGCCTTCACAAAGAAGGGCACCCCGAGTCAAATTACTTATAAAACAGTTGCTTACGAAAAAGCGTTTCGTAGTCATGTAGTGTAACCGGGGGGTAACCCGGGTGCAAGGAGTTTCGGGCTGTCCGTTAACCCCCTGTAACGAACAATAAACGACAAGATATTAACTACCCTCAATATGTATACATTATTGTTCAGTTAATTATCCCACCATATCTGTTAAGAACTCATGAAAAATATTATTCACTCTCTGTGCTGAGAAATTTTATTTGTATCTATAATGACGCACCGGGAGTGCTTTTATAAGACAGTCCACTTTCTTTCGTATGAAATAAATCCACATATTAAAGTAAACATTTATTTTGCAGAATTTTATCTCTGTCAAACACTTAATTTAACTCTCTCATTTACCACCTCATTTTCACCTTAATGTTTACATTAATAACAACCGCAAAATGACTTTTACGCCGTCGGAACTATTCATAATATTTATGACTTAGATCAACATCATTGGTTTGCGTTTAATTGATAGTTTACTCGCGTTACTAAATAAGATTTAAACAACGCTCACCGTTTTTTAAATCCAGAAAATAAAGCTGTTCAGCTTCAGTATTTTTTCAACAGTTAATGATGTGAGCTTTTCAAATGAAATCTATGAATAAAACCTTTATTGCTATTTTTGTAATGGGCGTTGTCTTAGCGGGTACAATGAGCCAGGCTGAAGCCGCGAATACGGTTTGGGACGATCAGCAAATCACTAATATTGTCAATGACCATCAGGATCAGATTGCACAAAACAACGCTGATAGCATTAACCGTGATATCGCAACGGATAACCGCTTAACGCAGGTCAATGACGACCTTCAGTCCACAAAATTAGGCGTGTTAGTCGTGGATAAAATGGCTAATGACGCACATCAGAAAGCATTGCTTGCAGGCGCGCTTGCCGATACCGCCAGTCTGAAAAGTGAGACGGCCCTACAGGGTGTGGCGACTAACGGCGCAGCCATTATCAACCTTCAACACGTCGATAATATTCAGGATAGCCGCCTTACTGCTCTCGAAAATGCATCTAAACCCAACAACGGTACAGATGGAGCGAAAGGTGATAAAGGGGATACCGGTGCGACTGGCGCAAAGGGCGATAAAGGGGATACCGGCGCGACTGGCGCAAAGGGTGATAAAGGGGATATCGGTGCAACCGGCGCGAAGGGTGAAAAAGGCGATGCTGGCGCGACAGGCATGAAAGGTGATAAGGGTGATACTGGCGCACAAGGCATTGCGGGAAGAAACGGTCGCGACGGTGTAGACGGTCATAACGGTAAAGATGGTGTGACAACCACCGTGACACAACGACAGCTGGATACGGCTACCCAGGCGAAGGTCGCTAAAAATAGCCTGGCTGTTACTGCCGCCACGCAGGATCTGCAAGCCACCAGGCAGACATTACAGGCAATGAATACTAACACCAGCCAGCAATTTAAATCTCTGCGTGATGAAGTGGACAATAATAAGAAGCAGGCCAATGCCGGTATTTCAGGGGCGATGGCGATGGCGGGTTTGCCACAAGTGCAAACCAATCAGCGCGTCATGTTCTCTGCTGGCGGCGCGACTTACAACGGCGAGAGCGCGCTTGCTGTCGGTGCGTCCGTTAACTTTAATTCCCATGTCATCGCGAAAGTGAGCTTTTCAGATGATACTGCGAATAATATGGGCGCTTCGGTTGGGATTGGAATGGGCTTTTAACGCGTAAAACAATCATCGCGACAAATATAAAGCCTCATTTTAACGGATGAGCATTTCGTTAATACAAAAAGATGTCTAAATATATTTTTATTTCGGTAGCCCTGTATCTGATGCTGATTTCGGTCGGGATCTGGATCGGCGTAATGTATGTCTCCTGGTATTTATGTCGTTTTTAAGGCGATAAAATGAAAAAA
The DNA here is from genome assembly GCF_031432835.1 of Enterobacter cloacae complex sp. EB5. Taxonomy (NCBI): domain Bacteria; kingdom Pseudomonadati; phylum Pseudomonadota; class Gammaproteobacteria; order Enterobacterales; family Enterobacteriaceae; genus Enterobacter; species Enterobacter cloacae complex sp. EB5. The sequence goes on along the minus strand of NZ_CP133860.1, from coordinate 3,741,608 downwards.
TTAATGATGTTAGTCATAAGTACTGCCGTGCTTGCAGGTTGTGTCTCGCCTGCGCACGCCATAAACGCCCATTATCGTGCTCAATTAGAGCGTTCGGGATGCACGCAAATTAGCGCTGGCGATGGCTCTTGCGATATCAGCAAAACCAAAGCGGAAAACGCGGCACAACACGAACCAACGACATCCGTTCACGATCCCCTGCGTGAAGCCTCGTTCTCGTCGGATACGGTTAGCGCCACGCTTTCTAACGGCTTTTTTAGCGCTACGGTTAACGGCAAGAAAGCGAGCGTTAAACGTCTGAATGCGAATTTCTATGAGATCCGTGGTAACGGTTTTGTGATATCGCTAAGCCTGGATGAAAACGGTATTACAGACGCGTCGTGGAATAAAACGAAGGGACGAGAACACGGCGTTTTACGCGTTACCCAATAATAAACAGTGTAAGGAGGCGCTCCGCCTCCTTTTCGCCTGCCAATCGCACGATTTGTCACACTCTTTTGTCTGATTTTACAATGCTGACAAAACATACGTAAGCTGCTGTTTTTATTTAGCATAAAGTGCAATCTTCCCTATACAAACGGCGTTCTTCCCTGCCCTGTGCCCTGTGTCACAAAACAGTAAACAAATTAACCATTGAGCCCGGTGACAAAAGGCTCTATATTGGCGGCGTTTTTTTCAGGCCCCATCTGTTTTTTAACTTTTTATTCAATCGTGGCTCATAACGAAGCGGCGGTTGTAGGAGTGATATGATGACGGATAAAGTCCGTATTGACACCGTAGATGCCCACAAAAGCAACGAAACCTATCTGGCCCGTCAGGCCGAATTTGAATCTAACGTCAGGAGTTATCCGCGCAAACTGCCTTTAGCGATCACGAAAGCAGAAGGCGTGTGGATCACCGATGCAGATAATAAAGAATACCTTGACTGTTTAGCTGGCGCAGGCACCCTCGCGCTTGGCCACAATCATCCTGATGTGCTGAAAAGCATCCAAAATGTCATTACCAGCGGCTTGCCGTTACATACCCTGGATCTGACCACGCCGTTGAAAGACGCGTTTTCAGAATACCTTCTCTCTCTGTTGCCTGGTCAGGGCAAAGAGTACTGCCTGCAATTCACTGGCCCGTCCGGGGCTGACGCCGTTGAAGCGGCGCTGAAGCTGGCAAAAAAAGTAACCGGTCGTAGCGGTATCATCAGTTTCTCTGGTGGTTACCACGGTATGACCCACGGCGCACTGTCCGTCACCGGCAACCTGTCTCCGAAAGAAGCGGTTGACGGTATGATGCCAGAAGTCCAGTTCATGCCTTACCCACACGAGTACCGTTGCCCACTGGGTATCGGTGGTGAAGCGGGCGTGAAGGCGCTGACCTACTACTTCGAAAATCTGATTAACGACGTCGAAAGCGGCGTGCGTAAACCTGCCGCGGTGATCCTCGAAGCCGTTCAGGGTGAAGGTGGCGTGAACCCGGCGCCTGTTGAGTGGTTGCAGCGCATCCGCAAAGTCACTCAGGAACACGGTATCCTGCTGATCCTCGACGAAGTTCAGGCTGGCTTTGCCCGTACCGGTAAATTCTTTGCCTTCGAACACGCTGGCATTGAGCCAGACATCATCGTGATGTCTAAAGCAGTCGGTGGCGGTCTGCCGCTGGCCGTGCTCGGTATCAAAAAGCAGTTCGATGCATGGGCGCCAGGTCACCATACCGGTACTTTCCGCGGCAACCAGCTGGCGATGGCAACCGGTCTGACGACGCTGAAGATCCTGAAAGACCAGAACATCGCGGGCAAAGTGGCTGCACAGGGCGAATGGCTGAAAGGCCAGCTGAAAGAGATGGCGAAACGCTATCCGGTGATCGGCCACGTTCGCGGTCTGGGCATGATGATCGGTATTGAAATCGTTAAGCCACATGAAGCCGCCGATCACATGGGTTGCTTCCCGGGCGATGGCGAGCTGTCTGCACTGATCCAGAAGAAATGCTTCGAAGCGGGCCTGATTCTGGAGCGTGGTGGCCGTAACGGTATCGTTCTGCGTCTGCTGCCTTCTCTGCTGATCAGCGATGACGAGCTGAAAGTCTTCCTGGATAAATTTGAGCAGGCACTGCTTGCTGCGGGCGTTCGCCCGGCGTAACCGGAGTTGTTGAATACGATGTCTGATTCAAACCCAATTTTGTTCTCCTCTGCGCAGAGCATTGAAGCTTACCAGCAGGCGATTGAACAAAGCACTCAGGCTGTAATGCAGTGGCTGAAACAGCCTGAGATGTACCAGGGCAAAACGGTCGCGGAGCTGCGCGACCGTATTAAGCTGGATTTCAACCCGAAAGGGCTGGGCAACGAAGCGGCGATTGAACGCGCCGTGGAGTTCTTCCTGAAAGACAGCTTGTCCGTTCATCACCCGCAGTGCGTGGCGCACCTGCACTGCCCAAGCCTGGTGGTTAGCCAGGCGGCGGAAGTGCTGATTAACGCCACCAACCAGAGTATGGACTCCTGGGATCAAAGCCCGTCCGCAACCATTATTGAGATCAAACTGATCGAGTGGCTGCGTACCCGCGTGGGTTATCAGGCTGGCGACGCAGGCGTCTTCACCAGCGGCGGCACCCAAAGCAACCTGATGGGCCTGATGCTGGCCCGTGACGCTTTCTTTGCGCGTCAGGGCCACTCTGTTCAGCAGGACGGTCTGACGGGCGATCTGCGTAAGATCCGCGTGCTGTGCTCGGAAAATGCCCACTTCTCCGTGCAGAAAAACATGGCGCTGATGGGTCTGGGCTACCAGTCCGTGGTGCAGGTGAAAACGGACGAATTTTCCCGCATGGATCTCACCGATCTGGCGGCGAAAATCGAACAGTGCAACGCGAACGGCGAGCAGATCCTGGCGATTGTGGCCACGGCCGGTACGACCGATGCGGGCGCTATCGATCCGCTGCGTGCTATTGCTGAGCTGGCTGCGAAACACACTATCTGGGTGCACGTTGATGCGGCCTGGGGCGGCGCGCTGCTGATGTCTGAGCAGTATCGTCACTATCTGGACGGTATCGAGCTGGTGGATTCCGTCACCCTGGACTTCCACAAGCAGTTCTTCCAGACCATCAGCTGCGGCGCGTTCCTGCTGAAAGAAGCGCGTCACTATGAGCTGATGCGCTATCAGGCGGCTTACCTGAACTCTGAGTTCGATGAAGAAGCGGGTGTGCCTAACCTGGTCTCCAAATCTCTGCAAACCACGCGCCGTTTCGACGCGCTGAAACTGTGGATGAGCCTGGAAGCGCTGGGTCAGGAGCAATACGCGGCAATCATCGATCACGGCGTGACGCTGGCGCAGCAGGTTGCGGCTTACGTGAAAGAGCAGTCTGCTCTGGAACTGGTGATGCAACCCCAGCTGGCAAGCGTGCTGTTCCGCTTCCGTCCGCAGGCGCAGATGGATGACGCCGGTATCGCCCTGCTGAACCAGAAAATTGGCGATGCGCTGCTGGAGTCTGGCCGTGCAAACGTCGGTGTGACCGAGCATAACGGCATCACCTGCCTGAAGCTGACCCTGCTGAACCCAACCGTGACGCTGGAGGATGTTAAAGTCCTGCTGTCTCTGGTTGAGCGTACCGCGCAGGAAGTGATGGCGAAGTAATGCTTATCCCTCTCCCGTCCGGGAGAGGGATTATTTTTCCCGATCTAACCCCTGTCCCCTTTTTTCCTCGAAGCATAACCGTAGTCACACTGGCTGTACCCCGAGCTATAAAACAGCGCTGCGGATTTAACAATATCGTTGAGGATTGTGCCGCTGACCTTCACGCCAACGTGCTGGAGACGTTTAACGGTATGCTCCATCTCTTTCACGCTGGTTTTATCGAAACGGGCAACCATTAGCGTTGTTCCGGCTGCTCTGGCGACCAGCGCGGCATCGGTGACGGCCAGGACTGGCGGCGTATCGATGATGACAATGTCATATTGCTCGTTAACCCAGGACATGATGTCAAGGAAGCGTTCACTTAACAGCATTTCCAACGGACGCAGGGGTTCCGGGCCGCAGGTGATGACGTCAATCCCCGCTTTTTCATCATGCTGAATGACCTCCGTAAAGTCGCGTTTCCCTTCGAGCAGGCAGGACAATCCGTGGCGGTTCTCCAGGCCAAAAATATTATGAACATAGCCCTGGCGCATATCCGCATCAATAAACAGCACCCGCTGACCGCTCTGCCCGGCGACGGCCGCCAGATTCGTCGCCACCAGCGTTTTTCCGCAGTCCTGCGTGGGGCCAGAAATCATCACAATGTGGTTCTCAGCCTCCATCATGGTGAAATGCAGACTGGTCCGCAGCCCGCGTACTGCTTCAACAAATATATCAGCAGGGCGATCGACGGGCAGGAAAGGCACATCCGAGGTTTTGTGTTTCCAGCGACGAGAAAACGGATTTTTTCTGCGCAAATGCGTTTTATTCCACAACCACTGGGAACGTGGCAACGTAGCCAGAACCGGCAGCCCCTGCGCTTCCAGCTGCTCGGAAAGCGTGATACCACGTTTGAACGCCTGACGTACCAGCACGGTTCCCATTGCGAGCATTAGCCCGAACAGCGCGCCAAGTATGATGATTAACGCTTTACGCGGCTTTATCGGATCCGGGTGCGTAACCGCCTCATCAATGATCCTCACGTTCCCGACAGCGCTGGAGCGGGAAATATTCAGCTCCTGCTGACGCGTCAATAGCTGTAAATAAATCGTGCGGCCCGACTCAACATCTCGGCTCAGGCGTAAAATCTCCTGCTGCGTGGAGGGCATAGCTGACACACGGTTATTCAGGCGATCCCGTTCCCGCTCAAGGGTCTGTCTCTTTTCATGCAATGCACGATAGGTAGGGTGACTCTTTTTAAAGAGCTGGGAGATCTCTGCCTCCCGGAACGTCAGCTCGTTTAGCTGATTCTCCACGTTAACAACCTGATCCAGGACGGATTTTGCTTCTAAAGACAGGTCCACCGAGTCACGCTGTGCCCGATAAGCATTCAGCCGCGCTTCGGCCTGATCCAGATCCGCTCTGATTTTCGGCAACTGCTCCTGTAAAAAAGCCAGACTACGAGAGTCCTGGGCCTCCTGCCGCGCGATATTTTGCTGAAGATAATTGTCAGCAATCGCATTCAGCACCCGGGCGATTTTGTCAGGATCTTCGCCCGTCAGGGTTAAGGTCACGATACCGCTCTGTTTCTCCGACTCCGCAACCGTGAGACTCTTCTTCAGGGCATTGATCGTCTCCAGCCGCGTCAACGATTTAAGCGAGAATTGCGTGCCTGGCGTCGCCTCAATCGACGTCACCAGCAGAACGATCCCTTGCGTGACCAGCGTTTTCCCAACCCGACCGTCTGCTTCAATGTTTTCGCCCGTCAGGTGATATTTTCCCGCTTCCTGTACCGTCAGCGTGAGCTCTTGCGCTTTGCCTTCCACCTGCGGGATCTGGAGTTCGCCTAACGTGATTTTACCCTGCCCGCGCCCTTGCAGACGCTGCCAGAGACGCCCCACCACAGGCAAAACGCGCTGCTTTGCCTGCTGCGTCAGACCTAATTTGTCGACGGTCTCGCCGAGGATCATGCGTGATTTCAGCAGTAAAATTTCAGGGGCAACATCCGGCGAAACATCGGTGCCCAGCTGGCTCAAACCTTTGAGCAGGCTGTTATCCTGTTTGCTTTCTATTTGCACCATGGCATCCGCCTGATAAACAGGGGGCGTAACCCAGGCATAGAGACCGGCGCATAGGGTGAACAGGAACGTCACGCACAGAATCATCGTGCGGTGGTCGATCATCTCGACGAGCAGACGAACGAGATCGACTTCATGTTGTTGGGGTGCCGCTGCACCATAATTGTCTGTTGTGTAAGACGACATTAATGCTTCATTCCTTTCTGACCTAAACGACGTGCCCATTCCTGACTGGCTTTACCCAATAGCCCGAACACATATTCAAACGCTTCTCGGCTTTTACGGTAGGGATCGGGGATATCCTTCGGCTCCAGCCATTGCCCAAAAAGCAGCGACTTTCCCCTGCTCTCCGGCGCCATGGCCGCAATGAAGCGAAGATGTTCCGGCTCCATCACCAGGATAAGATCGGATTCCTGCGTCAGATTGCGTGTCAGCCGGCGCGCCACATGACCGTCGAGGGAGATCCCATGCCGCCAGGCCACGTCCTGAGCGCTGTCATCCGCCGGGCGCCCCTCAAGCCCGTATATCCCCGCCGAGGCGATATGTCTGTCGGGCAGGTGCTGGCGTAAAAGCCGCTCCCCAATCGGAGAACGGCAGACATTTCCGGTGCAAACCACGAGTATTGATTTGAACATTATTGCGGCCACGATCTGATGTAACGAACCGTTTCGGTAAGGTCATGCACCCCGCTGATAGTCGGAACAAGCTGTGATATCACGCGATTCCAGCGGGACAGTGGTGCAGTGGTGACATAGACAATGTCATAGGGCTCAAGCTGAAACTCGGTGCCTAACACCATAGCTGATGCGTCCTGAGCATTGAGCTGGTAGATGTTGGCGATTTTCTCTGAACGCTCGCTTTTCGGCAGCGAACGAATGACAAAAATGCCGGTGGCATCGGCCATATTCTGGTTCAGCCCACCCGCATTGCCCAGCGCTTCGGCCAGGGTCATGCCGCTGCGATCCATTTTCAGCGTGCTCTGTTTAACGACCTCGCCCATGACGAACACTTTCAGCGCATCGTTACGGGGGACAAACAGAATATCGCCGGGATAGAGCAGCTTATTTTGGGTGAGATCGCCATGCTGCATCAGCGCATACAGCGAGAGGCGCGTATCCTTCCCATTATGCGTCAGCACGACATTGCGCCAGTCCGCGTCGGCAGAGAGCCCCCCTGCGGCGTTCACGGCATCCATCACCGTTAACGGGATATTGGTGATCGCCTGCTGCCCCGACTTCACCACCTCGCCCGTCACATAGGCTTTTTGCGAGCGGAAAGAGGCGACGCTGACGTCCACCTGCGGGCTTTCAATGACATTGTTCAGCCGGGCCGTGATCTCCTCGCGTACCCGTGCGACCGTTTTGCCTGCCACCTGCAATTTACCGACATAAGGATAGAAAAGCGTACCGTCGGCATTAACCCAGTTACCTGTGTCGCTGGCGCTACGATACTGCCCCGCCGGGGTTGTCAGTTCAGGGTGATCCCAGACGGTGACGGTCAAAATATCCCCAACGCCGATACGGTATTCCCAGTTTTTGACCTGTTCATCCAGCTTAGGATTTGCCTGAGATTTCAGGACCGATGGCAGCAATTTTTCAATTAACGAAGGCGTAAGAGGATAAACATCAATCCGTTTCTCCAGACGATCGTTCGCATCTTCTGTGGTCATGACCTGTTTTCCAGCAAGATCCAGATGCTGACCCGGTGAAAATACGCAGCCAGATAACGGCGTAATAATTAAAAACAATATCGAAAAGACTGTTGTGTTTTTCATTGAGTAAAAATATCTTTTTATAGTATTGATTATCGAATAGGTGATGAAATGGTGATTTCCATTCTAAAACAATCCTTTACTGTCAAATTAATTAACAGTGATGGCAGTAATATTTAAAAAACCACAGCATCCCTGCGGCCTGGCTTTAACAGCCCTGCATCGTCTGACTTACGGGTTAGGAAAGAGGGTTTCGGGCAATCTTAAATGTTCTATTCGTTTAATGCATGCCTGGATCTTTGTAAATTTGCTTTGAAAATGTTTTTTCAGAATTAATTAATAAACCAATAATTATGTTATCTGCATAAGCCAATATTTATTCATCGAAGAAATAATTAATGCCGGTTGCGACTACACAAAACCGTGCGCTTTTGTTACATTTTTTGCAAACTCACCCTGTGAGGATACTTAAAATGAACTGTCTGCCATCCGTTTGCGGATCTGCACACAAAAAGTATCAGTAACGATATGACTGGAGAAAAAATGGCTAAGCGTAAATTGTTGCTTCTGGGTGTATTAGTGTCACTGGCAGGGGCCGCGCACGCTGCACCGCAAGCGTCGACAGCGCCTTCCGGCATCAAGGCCTATGAAGAACAAGAGTTTATTGCCGATTTTACGAAGTTCAAAATTGGCGACACCGCGCCCGCGCAGTATCAGACGCCCGAGTACACCATCAAACAGTACCAGTTGCGTAACCTTCCTGCGCCCGATGCCGGCACACACTGGACCTACATGGGTGAAAATTATGTTCTGATTGGCGATGCCGATGGCAAAATCTACAAAGCCTATAACGGAGATATCTTCTATCACCGCTGATACGATCCTAATCCGTCCGTGGCAGGAGAGCGATCGCCCTTTCCTGCGTACGCTCTTCCTCCACGCCCGGCGTGAAGCCTGGCCGTGGCTGGACAGTTCTGCGTGGCAGCTTGAAGATTTTGACGCGGCAACCCTGGACGAAGAGATTTGGGTGGCGGAGCAGGATGGGCACCGACTTGGCTTTGCCTCAGTCTGGACGAACGATAATTTTCTGCACAACCTGTTTGTCGATCCGCAGTATCAGAGCCTGGGAGTGGGTCATTTGTTACTGGAACAGGTACAGAAGACGTTTACCAGCACGGGTTCACTCAAGTGTCTGGTGAAGAATGAGCGGGCGGTTGCGTTTTACCAGCGCCACGGCTGGCACATTGAGGCGACGGGGGATTCTCCGGACGGAGAGTATTATTTGATGCACTATCGGCTTGGGTAAAGTCAGGTGGCGCTACGCTTACCTGACCGACAAAATCGAGGTAGGCCGGGTAAGGCGAAGCCGCCACCCGGCACTAACGCGCAGAGGTGTTACACCGCGCGGAAGGCGATTTCACCCGGGATCACTTCTCCCTGCCAGTAAAGCTGCGCCGCAACGCGCCCTGCAAGCTGGCGATACATCTGGGCAAATTCGCTGTCCGGGCGGCTGACCACCGTAGGTTTCCCGCTGTCCAGGTCCTCACGCAAAGAAATATGCAGCGGCATCTGCCCCAGCAGCTGGGTGTGATACTGCGCAGCCAGCTTCTCCGCACCGCCGGTACCAAAGATAGGCTCATGGTGCCCGCAGTTGCTGCAAATATGCATGCTCATGTTCTCGACGATACCCAGTACCGGCACCTCCACCTTCTCGAACATGACGATGCCTTTTTTGGCGTCGATCAGCGCGATATCCTGCGGCGTGGTGACCACGACGGCGCCGGTAACCGGAATGTTCTGCGCCAGCGTCAGCTGGATATCACCGGTGCCCGGCGGCATGTCCAGCACCAGATAATCGAGGTCAGGCCACATTGTCTCCTGCAACATTTGCAGCAGCGCCTTGCTGGCCATCGGGCCACGCCAGACCATCGCGTTATCGTCCGTGACCAGGTAACCAATGGAGTTGGTCGCCAGACCGTGCGCCACAATCGGCGCCATGTGGGTGCCGTCCGGCGAGGTTGGACGCTGGTTTTCCGCCCCCAGCATGTTTGGAATGGACGGGCCGTAGATATCCGCATCCAGAATGCCGACTTTCGCCCCTTCTGCCGCCAGCGCAAGCGCCAGGTTCACGGCGGTCGACGATTTACCCACCCCACCCTTGCCCGAGCTGACGGCGATGATGTTCTTCACGCCGTTAACGCCCGGCTGATTTTTCACCCGCTTAAGCGTGGCGATGCTGTGGCTTAGCTTCCAGTCAATTGCTTTTGCGCCAGTAATGCGCAGCAGCTCAGAGCTGGTTTGCTCTTTCAGGGCATCAAAGGCGCTGGTCCAGACGAACGGCATCTGTAGCTCGATGTGCAGCGTATCGTCCAGCCATGCGACGTGATGAAGCGCTTTCAGCGTCGTGAGATTGTGCTTCAGGGTTGGATGCTGAAAATTAGCCAGCGTCCCGGCGACCATTGCTCGTAAGGCTTCCGGTGATTTGGCCTGGGATTGAGAACTCATCCCGACTCCTTTGTTCTTGTGAATAAGACCTTAGACAAACAAGTTTACCTGAAAGGCCGCGGTTTGTGCTTACTTAATAATGCCCCTTTTGGTAATATCGAAAACCCTTTTCACAGTTAAAAGAAGTAATGCCTACTATGACTCAAGTCGCGAAAAAAATTCTGGTAACGTGCGCCCTGCCGTACGCCAACGGCTCAATCCACCTCGGCCACATGCTGGAGCATATCCAGGCTGATGTCTGGGTCCGTTACCAGCGAATGCGCGGCCACGAGGTGAACTTCATCTGTGCGGACGATGCCCACGGCACGCCGATCATGCTGAAAGCGCAGCAGCTGGGCATTTCCCCTGAACAGATGATCGCCGAAATGAGTCAGGAGCATCAGACCGATTTTGCTGGCTTTGACATCAGCTATGACAACTATCACTCCACGCACAGCGACGAAAACCGCGAGCTGTCAGAGCTGATCTACACCCGTCTGAAAGAGAACGGTTTCATTAAAAACCGCACCATCTCTCAGCTGTACGATCCGGAAAAAGGCATGTTCCTGCCGGACCGTTTCGTTAAAGGCACCTGTCCGAAATGTAAATCCCCGGACCAGTACGGCGATAACTGCGAAGTGTGCGGCGCGACCTACAGCCCGACCGAGCTTATCGAACCGAAATCCGTGGTTTCCGGCGCGACGCCGGTGATGCGTGACTCCGAGCACTTCTTCTTCGACCTGCCGTCGTTCAGCGAAATGCTGAAAGCGTGGACCCGCAGCGGTGCATTGCAGGAGCAGGTCGCGAACAAAATGCAGGAGTGGTTCGAATCCGGTCTGCAACAGTGGGATATCTCCCGCGATGCGCCCTACTTTGGCTTCGAAATCCCGAACGCGCCGGGCAAATATTTCTACGTCTGGCTGGATGCGCCAATTGGCTACATGGGGTCGTTCAAGAATCTGTGTGACAAGCGCGGCGACACCGTCAGCTTCGACGAATACTGGAAAAAAGATTCCGATGCCGAGCTGTACCACTTCATCGGTAAAGACATCGTTTACTTCCACAGCCTGTTCTGGCCAGCAATGCTGGAAGGCAGCAACTTCCGCAAGCCGACCAACCTGTTCGTACATGGCTACGTAACGGTTAACGGCGCGAAGATGTCTAAATCTCGCGGGACGTTTATTAAGGCCAGCACCTGGCTGAACCACTTTGACGCGGACAGCCTGCGCTACTACTACACCGCGAAGCTCTCTTCCCGCATCGACGATATCGACCTGAATCTGGAAGATTTCGTGCAGCGCGTGAACGCGGACATCGTCAACAAGGTGGTGAACCTGGCGTCCCGTAACGCAGGTTTTATCGCCAAACGCTTTGACGGCGTGCTCTCTGCCGAACTGGCCGATCCTGAACTGTATAAAACCTTCATCGACGCCGCCGCTGCGGTTGGCGAAGCCTGGGAAAGCCGTGAATTCGGTAAAGCCATTCGCGAAATCATGGCGCTGGCAGACGTGGCCAACCGCTATGTGGACGAGCAGGCGCCGTGGGTGGTGGCGAAGCAGGAAGGTCGCGACGCTGACTTGCAGGCGATCTGCACCATGGGTCTTAACATGTTCCGCGTGCTGATGACCTGGCTGAAGCCGGTTCTGCCGCAGCTGGCAGCCCGCGCGGAAGCATTCCTGAACACCGAACTGACCTGGGATGCCATCCAGCAGCCGCTGCTCGGCCACAAGGTGAACACCTTCAAGGCGCTGTATAACCGCATCGAGATGAAGCAGGTTGATGCGCTGGTGGAAGCATCCAAAGAAGAGGTGAAAGCGGCTGCCGCACCGGTGACCGGCCCGCTGGCAGACGATCCGATTCAGGAGACCATCACCTTTGATGATTTCGCCAAAGTCGACCTGCGCGTGGCGCTGATTGAAAACGCAGAGTTCGTGGAAGGCTCTGACAAACTGCTGCGCCTGACGCTGGATCTGGGCGGCGAGAAGCGTAACGTCTTCTCCGGCATTCGTTCCGCGTATCCCGATCCGCAGGTGCTGATTGGTCGTCAGACCGTGATGGTGGCAAACCTGGCGCCGCGCAAAATGCGCTTCGGCATCTCTGAGGGGATGGTGATGGCCGCAGGCCCAGGCGGGAAAGATATCTTCCTGTTAAGCCCTGACGAAGGCGCGAAGCCGGGTCAGCAGGTGAAATAACAAAAAAGCCGGAGATAATCTCCGGCTTTTTTTTGCCCGGCGGCGCTCCGCTTGCACGGGCCTACGGGTTTTGCAGGACGGGTCAGCCGAAGCGCCACCCGGCTTAAAATCCCCCCTTCTGGTTATGCACCCGCTGCGTCAACCCACGCAGGAAATAACGCAGGAACTGATCCCCACACTCGCGATAATTCTTATGATCCGGCGCGCGCATCATGGCGGTGATTTCCGGCATCGACACGCGAAATTTCTGCTCGGTCATGATCGCCAGAATGTCGTCAGTTTTCAGGGAGAAAGCAATACGCAGCTTTTTCAGCACCGTGTTGTTATTCATCCGACGCTCCAGCGCCAGCTCTGGCGCAGATTCATCTTTGCCGCGCTTGTCGTAGATCAGGCCGTTCAGAAAGCCCGACAGAATAATGTCCGGGCAGCGAACAAAGCCCTCTTCGTCTTCTTTTGTCATCCAGGTGTCGAACCCGGCGGACGTGGATTCCATATCGGAGAGCGCAAGAATGCGCACCATGTCATTATTGTTCGCTTTCAGGGTGTAGCGCAGGCTACGAAGAATATCGTTACTTAGCATAGAGCCTTCGAATGTCGATGATGCAATGGCGCGCAGTGTACCAGTTTTACAGCCCTATCGCCTCTTTCAAACTTTTCAGGTAGCGACGACTGACGGGAACGGTTTGCCCGGCACGTAACACCAGCTCGGCCTGGCCGTTATCTTCCAGGCGGATCTCCTTCAGGTGCGCCATGTTCACCAGATACTGACGATGGCAGCGGATCAGCGGCGTGCGGCTCTCCAGCGTGCGCAGGGTCAGCTCGGTAAAGCCTTCGTTGCCTTCAGCGCTGGTAACGTAGACCCCGCTCAGACGGCTGCTGACAAAGGCAACGTCGTCCATTTGCAGGAGGTAAATCCGGCTGTGCCCGGTACAGGGGATAAATTTCAGGGGCTGCTGATGCTCCGGCAGCAGCGTCACGTCCTGCGCGGTACGCTCCTGGCGCAGACGGGTCAGGGTCTTTTCAAGCCGTTTTTCTTCAATCGGTTTCAGCAGATAATCAAACGCGTGCTCTTCAAACGCCTTTACCGCGTACTCATCAAAGGCCGTCAGAAAGACAATATAGGGACGGTGCTCCGGGTCGAGCATGCCGACCATCTCCAGCCCGCTGATGCGCGGCATCTGAATATCGAGGAACAATACGTCCGGGCGCAGTTTATGCACCGCACCGATGCCTTCGATGGCATTGGCACATTCCCCCACAACCTCGATATCACTCTGCTCCTGCAACAGGACACGCAGGTTTTCCCGTGCTAACGGCTCATCATCAACAATCAGCACTCTTAACATGCGTTCTCCTCCAGCGGCAATCGTAAGGTAATTCGGGTATAGCGATCTGGCTCACAGGCGACGGTGATACCGCAGTCATCGCCAAAATGGGCGCGCAGGCGTTTATCCACCAGGCTCATGCCCAGACCGCCTGACGCGGAAGCTTCATACAGCCCCGCGTTGTCTTCAATATCCAGCACCAGATGGTGGTTAAAACGGGAAGCGGAAATCATAATCTCTCCGGTTCCCAGCAGCTGCGAGGTCCCATGCTTAATGGCATTCTCCACAATCGGTTGCAGGGTAAAGGCCGGAAGATGCTGATACGCCAGCTCGTCCGGGACGGATAACGACACCTGTAAACGTGACTGGAAGCGCGCTTTTTCAATTTGCAGATAGGCGTTTACGTGCTCAATCTCATCCGCGAGGGTGACAATCTCCGAGGGACGCTTCAGGTTTTTGCGGAAAAATGTCGACAGAAATTGCACCAGCTGCGCGGCCTGATCGCTGTCGCGGCGGATCACCGCCTTCAGCGTGTTGAGCGCATTAAACAGGAAATGCGGATTCACCTGAGCGTGCAGGAGCTTAATTTCTGACTGCGTCAGCAGCGCTTTTTGCCGTTCATACTGCCCCGCCAGGATTTGCGCCGAAAGCAGCTGGGCGATCCCCTCCCCCAGCGTGCGGTTGATGGAGCTGAACAGGCGATTTTTGGCTTCGTAGAGCTTAATGGTGCCCATAACGCGCTGATTTTCGCCCCGCAGGGGAATGACCAGCGTAGAGCCGAGTTTGCACTGCGGATGCAGGGAACAGCGGTACGGCACTTCATTTCCGTCGGCATACACAACTTCACCCGTTTCAATAGCGCGCAGGGTATAGGCCGATGAGATCGGTTTGCCCGGCAGATGGTGGTCGTCGCCGGTGCCGGTAAACGCCAGCAGCTTTTCGCGATCGGTAATCGCCACGGCTCCGATATCCAGCTCTTTATACAGCACCTGCGCCACCTTCATGCTGTTCTCCTCGTTGAATCCCTGCCGCAGGATCCCTTCCGTCGACGCCGCAACTTTTAAGGCGGTGGCAGAAAATGCCGAGGTGTATTTTTCGAACATGGCGCGTTTATCGAGCAGAATGCGCATAAACAGCGCCGCGCCTACGGTATTGGTGACCATCATCGGTGCGGCAATACTGCTGACCAGATGTAACGCATCGTCAAACGGGCGCGCAATCAGCAAAATGATCGCCATCTGCGCCATTTCCGCCACGAAGGTAATCGCCCCTGCGGTAAAGGGACTGAACACTTTATCCGGGCGACCGCGCTTAATCATATAGCTGTGGACGAGACCACCGAGCAGCCCTTCGACGATGGTGGAGATCATGCAGCTCAGCGCCGTCATACCGCCCATCGAATAGCGGTGCAGGCCGCCGGTTAACCCCACCAGACCGCCGACAACCGGGCCTCCGAGCAGCCCGCCCATTACCGCGCCGATGGCGCGCGTATTGGCGATGGAATCTTCGATATGGAGACCAAACCAGGTCCCCATAATGCAGAATATGGAAAATACGACGTAGCAGAGGAATTTGTGCGGCAGACGGACGGTGACCTGCATCAGCGGAATGAACAGGCGCGTTTTGCTCATCAACCAGGCGATGACAAGGAACACGCACATCTGCTGAAGCAACAGCAGCACCAGATTAAACTCGTACATACTCACAAACCGCACATTCTAAAAACGCGTAACATACACTGGTGGCGATGAACTTTCTTTGAAACGTGCCAAAAAAGCGATAAATCGTGTCCGTCATCACACCTTTTGCCGCAGATAACCTGTCTTTCGTATAATTTGTACAAAAAAGAATCAAATCTTCCTGGTTCCGCAAAGTGGGTCTACAGTTAAGCTGGGGACGCGCAAGCCTGGGGGCGAAAATGGCGCTTTACACAATAGGTGAAGTGGCACTCCTGTGTGATATCAATCCCGTTACGCTACGGGCGTGGCAGCGACGGTATGGATTGCTTAAGCCGCAAAGAACGGACGGCGGGCACCGCCTGTTTAACGATGCGGATATTGACCGGATCCGCGAGATCAAAAGCTGGATCGACAACGGCGTACAGGTCGGCAAGGTGAAATCGCTTCTGAGCCAGGACGATCCAGATACGCAGCATCTCTGGCGCGAGCAGCAGGAAACGCTGCTGAGGCTGTTGCAGACCGGCAATTTGCAGCGTCTGCGCGGCTGGATCAAAGAACAGGGTCGAGACTACCCCGCGCAAACCCTGATCACCCATCTTTTTATTCCCTTACGGCGTCGGCTTCAGTGTCAGCAAACCACCCTACAGGCGTTGCTTAGCATGCTTGATGGCGTGCTGATTAACTATATTTCCGTCTGTCTTGCCTCAGCGCGGAATAAAAACAGCAAAGATGCGCTGGTGATCGGCTGGAACGTACACGATACCACCCGGCTGTGGCTCGAAGCCTGGATTGCCACCCAGCAGGGCTGGCGCGTTGACGTGCTTGCCCACTCCCTGGCCCAGCTCAGGCCGGAACTGTTTGAGGGACAGACGCTGCTGGTCTGGTGCGGCGAAGTCCCCTCCGCTTCCCAGCAGCAGCTCCTGACGGAATGGCGCGAACATGGTTATCCCGTTTACTCGCTGGGGCCAAATGCGTCGTAACGGCATTTAATGGTTCATTAACACCTGCGCTTCACCGTATAATTGTTCCGTTAACAACAGGAGCACATGATGAAGGCAACGAAACTGGCCGTAATTACCCTTTTTGCACTGATGGCCGTCAGCGGTATCGGTGGCGTTATGCTTGCAGGTTATTCATTTATTGTTCGCGGCGGTGTTGGCTGAGGTATCCGGCCAGGCGTTCAAACAGGCGATCCACGACAATCGCCGCCAGCGCAACCAGAACCGCCCCCTGAATAATGTAAGCCGTATTAAACCCGCTTAACCCGATAATGATCGGCGTTCCCAGCGTATTGGCTCCGACCGTCGAGGCGATGGTTGCCGTACCAATGTTGATAATCACGGACGTTCGTACGCCAGCGATAATCACCGGTGCGGCCAGCGGCAGTTCGACCTTCACCAGCCGCTGCCAGGCGCTCATCCCCATCCCTTCCGCTACGCTCAGCACCGATGCAGGCACCGCCGCAATCCCCGCCAGCGTCCCTTGCAGAATGGGCAACACGCCGTACAAAATCAGCGCAATGATGGCTGGCTCCTGCCCAAAACCGATCGCCGGCACGGCAATCGCCAGTACGGCCACCGGCGGGAAGGTCTGCCCCGTTGCGGCAATGGTCTCCACCAGCGGACGGAACTCCCTGCCCGCAGGCCGCGTCACCGCAATACCGGCGCCTGTGCCCAGCACGATGGCAATCACGCTTGACACCGCCACCAGCCAGAAGTGCGCCAGGGTGAGATTAACAAAGCTCTCCTGCTGGTATACCGGACGCGGCAGCCCGGGAATAAGCGCATTAAACAGCGCCGCGCTGTGCGGCATCAGGTAGAGTAAGGCGATAAACAGCCCTGTCAGCCAGAGTAACGGATCACGGACCCACTTCACGCGTCACCTCCCCCGCCAGCAGATCGCGAAAATGGATCGTCCCGCATGGCGTCCCCTGCCCGTCCGCAACGGGTAATACCTCGCACTGCCGGGCGACAAACGCCGACAGAGCATCGCGCAGGCTCATCCCATCGTGCAGCGGTTCACCACCGATTTGCGCATCCTGCGGACGCAGATAGTCCCTGACGGTGCGCAGCGAGAGCAGCCTGACGCCCAGCTCGCTGCGGCCAAAAAATTCACGCACAAAATCGTTTGCCGGCGAGGTTAACAGCTCAAGCGGCGTTCCCTGCTGGACGACTTCGCCGTGATCCATCAGTACCAGACGGTCGGCCAGCCGCAGCGCTTCGTCGATATCATGGGTCACCAGCACGATGGTGCGCCCAAGAATACGGTGGATGCGGCTCATCTCTGCCTGAAGTGCGCCGCGGGTGACCGGATCCAGCGCGCCGAAGGGCTCATCCATCAGCAGCACCTGCGGGTTAGCGGCCAGCGCGCGCGCCACCCCGACCCGCTGCTGTTGTCCGCCGGAAAGCTGGTGCGGATAGCGGTCGCGAAGCGACGCGTCCAGGCCCAGCAGCGCCATCAGCTCGTCGACACGCTCATTGATCTTCCGCCGGGACCATCTTTCCAGCTGTAGCACGGTGGCAATGTTCTGCGCCACCGTCCAGTGGGGAAACAGGCCGATGGACTGAATGGCGTAGCCCATACGCCGCCGCAGCTCCAGCACAGGCAGGCTGCGGATCTCCTCTCCGGCAAAGCGAATCGTCCCGCTGTCGTGTTCCACCAGCCGGTTGATCATCTTCAGCGTCGTCGATTTTCCCGACCCCGACGTCCCGATCAATACCGAGAACGCCCCCTCGGCAAAATGCAGATTGAGGTGGCTTGCCGCCGGACGGCCCGCAAAGGTTTTACTCACATCATGAAATTCAATCATTGGCTCTTCTCCTGAGCAGCGCGAGCCACAGGGCAAACAATGCATCCAGTACGACCGCCAGCGCAATCGTGGGCACAACGCCCAGCAGCACCAGATCCAGCGCGCTGCTGAGCAGCCCCTGGAACACCAGTGCTCCAAAGCCGCCCGCCCCGATCAGCGCGGCAATCACCGCCATCCCCACGGTTTGCACCGTCACTACCCGCAGACTGCGAACCAGCAGCGGAAGCGCAAGCGGCAGCTGTATTTTCCAGAAACACTGCCGCGCACTCATCCCCATCGCATGGGCGCTTTCCAGCACGTCGGGCGGAACCTGGCTTAACCCCGCCACCACGCCACGCACCAGCGGCAGCAGCGCATACAGCACAAGGGCGATCAGCGCGGGCGTCAGCCCCGTTCCGGCAATGCCTGCCGCCGCCAACGCAGGGAAGGATTTCACCAGACCGGCGAGGGGGGCAATCAGCAGGCCAAACAGGGCGACGGAAGGGATAGTCTGAATAACGTTGAGGACGGTAAAGACGGCACCCTGGCGGCTGGGATGCCGGTAGCACCCTATGCCCAGCGGCACGCCCAGCAGCAGCGCCGGGATCAGCGTCCCGAACAGGATCGTCAGATGTTGCGCCAGCGCGTCGTCAAACACCTCCTGGCGGTTGACGTACTCTTTTAACAGCGAGAGTTGATTCAGATCGCCGCTGAAGAAGATCAGCAGAGGGATAACCCAGAATTGCGCGTTCAGCAGCCAGCGCCAGACGGGTAGCGGCGTCAGACGGCGAATGGCATCGCTACAGACCAGCAGACAAAGTGCCAGCCATAGCCACAGCCCGCTGCCGATCGACGTGCGCGCCAGCGGGCTTTCAACCGAGGCCATCTGCGTTGCCGCCTGTCCCGCGCTCCAGAACAGCACGATAAACAGCGCTTCGCTGAGCAGAAGCGTCAGCCACAGGGCGGTTCGCCCCGGCCAGAAGGCTAAGGCAACGGTACTCGCCAGCGCCGCGCCCAGCAGCAGCGGCGTAAATGCCCAGATCTGCCAGAGCGCGCGCGGTTCGCCCGACACCAGACGGTTTGGCGCGACATTCACAAAAGGTAACGCGACCGCCGCGATGGCCACACAGGCCAACAGCAGCAGAACGCGGTTATGGCATTTTATTGGCACAGCCTTGTCCCGTTACTTCACAAGTCCTTGTTGTTTCAGGAAGTCGGCAGCCACTTTTTTGGCATCCAGCCCCTCAACGGCAATGCTGGCATTCAGCTGTTGCAGCGTTTTCGCATCCAGTTTTTCAAACACCGGTTTGAGCCATTCCGCAATATCCGGGTAGGCTTTCAGCACCGCCTCGCGCACGACCGGGGTTGGGGCGTAAATTGGCTGAACGCCTTTCGGGTCGGTCAGGGTTTGCAGGCCAAGCGCCGCGACCGGGCCATCGGTGCCGTAGGCCATCGCCGCGTTGACGCCGGAGGTTTGCTGCGCCGCCGCCTTAATGGTCACTGCCGTGTCGCCGCCCGCCAGAGAGAGCAGTTGTGCCTGATCGAGCTTGAAATCATAGGCTTTTTCAAACGCTGGCAGGGCATCAGCGCGCTCGATAAACTCTGCCGAGGCCGCGAGCTTAAACTCGCCCTTCTCTTTCAGGTAGCGGCTGAGATCGTCCAGCGAGGTGAGCTTGCCTTTCTCGGCAATATCTTTACGCACCGCGATGGTCCAGGTGTTGTTGGCCGGTGCCGGCGTAAGCCAGACCAGCTTATTTTTTTCCGCGTCCAGCTTTTTGACTTTTTCGTACCCGGCTTTGGCATTTTTCCAGGCCGGATCGTTTTCATCCTTGAAGAAGAAGGCCCCGTTGCCGGTGTATTCCGGGTAGATATCCAGCTCGCCGGAGGTGATGGCACCGCGCACGACAGGCGTGGTGCCAAGCTGTACTTTATTGACCGTTTTCACGCCGTGGCTTTCGAGTACCTGCAAAATGATATTGCCGAGCAACGCGCCCTCGGTATCAATTTTGGAACCCACCTTAACCGGCTCTGCGGCCTGTAGCGGCAGGCTCAGCGCCGCCAGAAGCACCGCCGATCCTGTTATCCCCTTAATCATCGTCATTCTGCTTTCCTCATTATTTTGTGGCCTTTTTCATAGGCTTGAGAGAAAAGCGTAGCTTAAAACAGCGAATTTAACCGTTTTTCGTACAAGATGAGAGGCATCCCCCGCCAGGCGGGGGATGGGGAGGAAGGTAAGATTATTGCAGTTCGAATTCGGCTTTATTCACGCGGGCGGAATCCACGCCGATGAAGACGTTGAATTTGCCAGGCTCGGCGTCGTATTTCATCTGCTGATTCCAGAACTTCAGCGCATTCACGTCAATCGGGAAGCTGACCGTTCTGGTTTCGCCCGGTTTCAGGTTAACCTTCTCGAAGCCGCGCAGCTGTTTCACCGGACGGCTCATGGAGGCCGTGACATCCTGCACGTACATCTGGATCACCGTCGCGCCTTCGCGTTTGCCGCTGTTGGTCACCTCCACGCTGGCGGTCACTTTACCGTCACGCTTCAGGGTCGGGGGCGACATTTTCACGTCAGACACCTTGAAGGTGGTGTAGCTCAGGCCATAGCCAAACGGATAGAGCGGGCCGTTAGCTTCGTCGAAGTAACGGGACGTGTACTTGTTCGGCTTGTCGGCGTTGTACGGGCGACCGGTGTTCAGGTGGCTGTAATAGACCGGGATCTGCCCGACGGAGCGCGGGAAGGACATCGGCAGCTTGCCGGACGGGTTGTAATCGCCAAACAGCACGTCGGCAATGGCGTTGCCGCCTTCGGTACCGGCGAACCAGGTTTCCAGAATGGCGTCAGCCTGCTGATCTTCTTTCACCAGCGCCAGCGGACGCCCGTTCATCAGCACCAGCACCAGCGGCTTGCCGGTGGCTTTCAGGGCCGCGATCAGATCACGCTGGCTTTGCGGGATGGTGATGTCGGTCCGGCTGGAGGCTTCGTGCGCCATCCCCTGCGCTTCACCCACCACGGCGACCACCACGTCGGACTGCTTCGCGGCGTTAACCGCTTCGTCAATCATCTCTTTCGGCGTGCGCGGATCCACCTTCACCGCTTCCTCGTACTGGTTGAGGAAGGTCACGATGTCTTTATCGTCGGTGACGTTCGCGCCTTTGGCGTAAACCACTTTTGCGTTATCACCCACGGCGCTCTTGATACCGGTCAGCACGGTCACGGACTGGTCGGCCACGCCCGCGGCAGACCAGCTGCCCATGACGTCACGCTTGCTGTCGGCCAGCGGGCCGACCACGGCAATGGTGCCGGATTTTTTCAGCGGCAGCGTCTCGAGACGGTTTTTCAGCAGCACCAGGCTTTCGCGCGCCACTTCCCGGGCTTCTTTACGGTGCAGACGGCTTTCGGCGTTGGTGTCCGCCGGGTCTGATTCTTTTGGCCCCAGATGGCTGTACGGATCGTTAAACAGCCCCATGTCATATTTCACGTTCAGCACGTGGCGAGCGGCGTCGTCCAGCTCTGCCATCGTCACCTTGCCGCTCTTCACCAGCCCCGGCAGGTATTTGCTGTAGTACTCATCGCTCATGCTCATGTTGATGCCGGACTTGAGCGCCACGCGTACCGCGTCTTCCGGGTCAGACGCCGTGCCGTGTTTGATCAGCTCTTTAATCGCGCCGTGGTCAGAAACGGTGATGCCCTTGAAGCCCCACTGGTCGCGCAACACGTCTTTCAGCAGCCACGAATCGGAGGTGGCAGGCGTGCCGTTGAGAGAGTTCAGCGCTACCATCACCGCCCCGCTACCCGCGTCCAGCCCCGCTTTGTACGGCGGCATATAGTCGTTGAACAGGCGCTGTGGGCTCATGTCGACGGTGTTGTACTCTTTACCGCCCTCCACCGCGCCGTAGGCGGCGAAGTGCTTGACGCTGGTCATCACCGAGTAGCGGTCCGCCGGGCTTTTGCCCTGCATCGCTTCCACCATGGTTTTGCCCATCGTGGCGGTTAAATACGTGTCTTCCCCAAAGCCCTCCGAAGCGCGGCCCCAGCGCGGATCGCGGGAGACGTCAACCATCGGCGCCCAGGTCATGTTCAGGCCGTCGTCTGCGGCTTCATATGCCGATACGCGCCCGACGGTTTTCACCGCATCAAGATTAAAAGAGGAGGCTAAGCCGAGGCTAATCGGGAAGACGGTACGCTGGCCGTGCACCACATCGTAAGCGAAAAACAGCGGAATTTTCAGGCGGCTCAGTTCCATCACCTGATCCTGCATCTTGCGGATATCCTGGCGGGTGACGGTGTTAAAGATGGCCCCTACCTGCCCGTCTTTGATCATCTCGCGAATGGCTTCTTTCGGGTTATCCGGGCCGACGCTGATCAGGCGCAGCTGGCCGATTTTCTCATCGACCGTCATCTTTTTGAGTAAATCCGTGACAAAGGCGTCGCGGGCTTCAGGCGTGAGCGGGTGATTACCAAACAAATCCTCTGCCAGCGCAGGTTGCAGCGCCAGGCTGACGGCGACACCTACAGAACATAGCCATTTCATGTTGTTATTCTCTCTCATCAATAACC
The DNA here is from genome assembly GCF_031432835.1 of Enterobacter cloacae complex sp. EB5. Taxonomy (NCBI): domain Bacteria; kingdom Pseudomonadati; phylum Pseudomonadota; class Gammaproteobacteria; order Enterobacterales; family Enterobacteriaceae; genus Enterobacter; species Enterobacter cloacae complex sp. EB5. The sequence goes on along the minus strand of NZ_CP133860.1, from coordinate 3,719,203 downwards.
GCGGGAAGCACCCGGCCAGACCGTGCGAAAAGCGCAGTGTGCCACAAAGCCTGAAAACCTTGCAGGGTTATTCTCTGATTTTTCTCATGAATACCCGACCGCTCAACGGCTAATCGCGCTATGCTTTACAGCGAGAAATTTGCCCCACCACAAGGAGTGGAAGATGACTTCTGTTCGAACTGACGATAACACTACATTTATTAACGAACTGTCGCGCCTGGTTGGTCACTCTCACCTGCTTACCGACCCGGCCAAAACCGCCCGCTATCGTAAGGGCTTTCGCTCCGGCCAGGGCGACGCGCTGGCGGTAGTCTTCCCCGGTACGTTGCTCGAACTGTGGCGCGTGCTCAGCGCCTGCGTTGCGGCAGACAAGATTATTTTAATGCAGGCTGCGAATACCGGCCTGACCGAAGGTTCCACGCCGAACGGCAACGATTACGATCGTGACATCGTGATTATCAGCACCCTGCGCCTCGACAAACTGCACCTGCTGGACAAGGGCGAACAGGTGCTCGCCTTCCCCGGCACCACGCTTTACTCGCTGGAAAAAGCGCTTAAGCCGCTGGGACGCGAACCGCACTCGGTGATCGGCTCATCGTGCATTGGCGCCTCGGTGATCGGCGGGATCTGCAATAACTCCGGCGGCTCGCTGGTGCAGCGCGGCCCGGCTTACACGGAAATGTCGCTGTTCGCCCGTATCGATGAAAACGGCAAGCTGACGCTGGTTAACCATCTGGGGATCGATCTGGGCGTAACGCCAGAGCAGATCCTCAGCAAACTTGACGATGACCGCGTGAAGGACGAAGACGTTCAGCACGATGGCCGTCACGCGCATGACCACGATTACATCACCCGCGTGCGCGATATCAATGCCGATACGCCGGCGCGCTATAACGCCGATCCGGATCGCCTGTTTGAATCCTCCGGCTGCGCGGGCAAGCTGGCCGTTTTTGCGGTGCGCCTCGATACCTTCCCGGCAGAGAAAAAGCAGCAGGTGTTTTACATCGGCACCAATCAGCCGGAGGTGCTGACGGAGATCCGTCGTCATATTCTGGCCGAGTTCACTCACCTGCCGGTGGCGGGCGAGTATATGCACCGGGACATTTACGACATCGCCGAGCGCTACGGCAAAGATACCTTCCTGATGATCGACAAGCTCGGCACCGACAAAATGCCGTTCTTCTTCACCATGAAGGGCAGCACCGACGCGATGCTGGAGAAAGTATCGCTGTTCAAACCGCACTTCACCGACCGCTTTATGCAGAAGCTGGGCAACGTCTTCCCGGCCCATTTACCGGAGCGGATGAAGACCTGGCGCGACAAGTATGAGCACCACCTGTTGCTGAAAATGGCCGGGGACGGCATTGCCGAAGCGCAGAGCTGGCTCACCGAATTCTTCAAAACCGCCGACGGGGATTTCTTTGCCTGTACGCCGGAAGAAGGCAGCAAAGCGTTCCTGCACCGCTTCGCCGCGGCGGGTGCTGCCATCCGTTATCAGGCGGTGCATTCCGAAGAGGTGGAGGATATTCTGGCGCTGGATATTGCCCTGCGTCGCAACGATACCGAGTGGTTTGAACATCTGCCGCCGGAGATCGACAGCAAGCTGGTGCATAAGCTCTATTACGGCCACTTTATGTGCTATGTCTTCCACCAGGATTACATCGTCAAAAAAGGGGTTGATGCGCATGCGCTGAAAGAACAGATGCTGGCGCTGCTGCACGAGCGTGGCGCGCAATATCCTGCCGAGCACAACGTGGGACACCTGTATAAAGCGCCGGAGACGCTTAAACAGTTTTATCGCGAAAATGACCCTACAAACAGTATGAACCCCGGCATTGGTAAGACAACGCGGAAGAAATACTGGAAAGAGAGTGCCGAAACAGAGGAGCACAATACGCAAGCCTCTGATGAACTCATATAGCCAAATTTAAGAGATTGTTAAGCTCTCCTCAAACGTACTAGAGTATCTGCCTGTTGCCAGAGAAACGTTTCTCTGGCTTTCCAAACAAGGAGCGGGCAGAACATGTCGGCTGTAGAAACTTTCCCCGAAACTGAAATCGAGGTGCGCGACGCCCTTCCTGACGATGCGCATGCCATCTCGGCGATATACGCCTGGCATGTGCTTCATGGCCGTGCGTCCTTCGAGGAAGTTCCCCCCACCGTCGATGAGATGCGTCAGCGGATGAAGAGCGTGACCGACAGCGGTTTACCGTGGCTGGTTGCGCTGTATCGCGGCATTGTTGTCGGCTACTGCTACGCCACGTTTTATCGTCCACGCCAGGCCTACCGGTACACCCTTGAGGAATCCATCTATGTGGATGCCAGCACCACCGGACGCGGGTTTGGCTCGGCCTTACTCCAGGCACTGATCGCCCGTTGTGAACAAGGACCGTGGCGGCAGATGATTGCCGTGGTCGGCGACGGGCAAAATAACCCCGGGTCGTTACGGCTGCATAAAAAGCACGGTTTCGAGATGGTGGGTCAGCTCAGAAGTGTGGGATATAAGAAAGGCGACTGGCGGGACACGGTAATTATGCAGCGTCCGCTCAACGACGGGGACTGGACGCTGCCTGAGTAAACGCAGTGCGGTCTGGTGCCCTCACCCCGGCCCTCTCCCACCGGGAGAGGGAGAAAACATAAAAAACGGTAACATGCGTTACCGTTTTGCTTTTTCCTAATCGTTCTGCGCCGTCGCCATCTGTTCCGCTTTCTGCTTTTTATACGCCAGCGCTGAAGCCGGCACCGGCTGCACTTTCCCGGTTTCAATCCAGGTACGCAGGCGGCTGGCATCCGCAAAGTGGGTATATTTGCCGAAGGCATCCATCACCACCAGCGCTACTGGCTTACCGTTAAACACGGTGCGCATCACCAGGCAGTGCCCTGCCGCATTGGTGAATCCGGTCTTGGTTAACTGAATATTCCAGTTATCGCGATACACCAGATGGTTAGTGTTGCGGTACGGCAGCGTATACGCCGGGTTCGAGAATGTCGCCATCTCCTCACGCGTGGTGCTGAGCTGACCAATCAGCGGGTATTGCTTACTGGCGATCAGCAGCTTGGTTAAATCACGCGCCGTCGAGACGTTATGGATCGACAGACCGGTTGGCTCCACGAAATGGGTATTCTTCATCCCCAGCGCTTTGGCTTTGGCATTCATCGCGCGGATAAACGCGTCGTAACCGCCAGGATAATGGTGGGCAAGGCTTGCCGCCGCGCGGTTCTCAGAGGACATCAGCGCCAGCAGCAGCATATTTTTACGGCTGATTTCACTGTTCAGACGCACGCGAGAGTAGATCCCTTTCATCTCTGGCGTGTGGCTGATATCCACCTTCAGCTTTTCATCCAGCGGCAGTCGTGCATCAAGCACCACCATCGCGGTCATGACTTTGGTTATGGAAGCGATCGGGCGCACCAGATCCGGGTGACTGGCGTAGATCACCTTGTTGGTATTCAGGTCTACGATCATCGCGCTGCCGGACGCAATCTGGGGTTGCGCAGCAGCGGTGGCGACTGCGGTCGTTTTGGCGATGGCTGGCGCGGTAGCGGAGACGCCCAACAGCAGCGCTAGACTAAGGAGTGACACTCGAAATTTCAGCATGATGAGACTTCTGATAATGATTCACGCACGTTATGACGTACACCGCCTGTGTCGACGGATAAACACAGGCTGGCTTCGGCATCATAGCGGTCACCGTGCGTTGTCGCCAGCGGAGAATCATAACCAGATGCTGCATTGCTGGCATTTACGCCAGCAATGCAGGGAGCTTAGAAGAGACGGTATCCATAACCCCAAAGAATAACTGTCAGGGCCAGTAGCGCCTCAAGGACCAGCACGCCGATGGCAAGCGTTGAGCTGGAGAAGCTCAGGCCCTCTTCTTTATTGATATTGAGGAAGGTTGGCACCCCTACATACAGCAGATAACCGGTGTAAAAGAGGGCAACCGTACCGATCAGCGCGCACAGCCAGACCAGTGGATAGAGCGCGACAATACCGCTTAAAAACAGCGGGGTCGCGACGTATCCGGCGAAGACCATACAGTGTGCCAGCGACGGGCGCTGCGGATAGTTGCGCGCCATCCAGTGGATGACCCGCCCCATCACCGCCACCCCGGCCAGCATCAGGCCATAAAACAGAATGGCCAGGTACAGCCCGGTAAACCAGGAAAGCTGAACCACGGTGCCGTCACCAAAGTTCCAGCCTATTTGCGTAGTACCAATAAACGCGCAGACCACCGGCACCGCTGCCATCAGCAGGACGTGGTGGGTATAGTGATGCGCGACCGTTTCGTTCTCGTTTCGGATCACCTGCATTTCACGATCGGGATGGGAGAAAAGTCCCCAGACATGGTTCATAACGCCCCCTTGTTGTCGGCCCGTCAGCGATAGCTTAAGTATAATGCAGGCTTTAGATTATTTTATGTACAGTGGGAAATTTCCGTTGATTGCCGCGCGGTTAATGGATGGGGTATATGATTAACGCAGGCACAGTAAGGGAGACGACGTTTACGTAATGGATATCAACGGTCTTATTGAACAATATGGATACGCCGCGCTGGTGATCGGCAGCGTGGCGGAAGGCGAAACCATCACGCTGCTGGGCGGGGTGGCCGCGCATCAGGGATTGCTGAAATTCTCGCTGGTGGTCGCCGCCGTCGCGTTGGGCGGTATGATTGGCGATCAGCTGCTCTACTTCCTGGGGCTGCGCTTTGGCCCGACCCTTTTGCAACGTTTTGCCAGGCATCAAAAGAAAATTCGCCGTGCTCAGCGGCTTATCCAGCGACGTCCCTGGCTGTTTGTGATTGGCACCCGCTTTATGTACGGCTTTCGCATCATAGGGCCAATACTGATTGGCGCGAGCCGCTTACCGCCGAAAATCTTCCTGCCGCTGAACATTCTCGGGGCAATTGCCTGGGCGCTGATTTTCACCACGCTTGGCTACGTGGGTGGCGAAGTGATAGGCCCGTGGCTGCATAACCTCGATCAGCATCTTAAACACTGGGCCTGGTTGATCCTGGTTGTTGCGGCGGTGATTGGGGTCCGGCTGTGGCTCAAGCATCGTGAAAAGCGGCGGGATGAAGAGTGAGTGCGGCCTGCTGCCCTCACCCTACCCCACAGGGAGAAGGGTATCTACCCTTCCGGCTTAAATTGCGGATTCGCCAGCATAAAACCGCCGTCGACGATAAACGACTGCCCGGTGGTGTAGCTGGCGTCGCTGTCACACAGCCACGCCACCAGGCTGGCAATTTCTTTGGTATGCCCTGGCCGTGCCAGCGGGATTTCCGGCATTGAGCCTTCTTTCACTTCGCTGTCGTCCATATCATTCATCGGCGTGGCGATCGCTCCGGGCGCAACGGCGTTCACCAGAATCTTATGTTTAACCAGCTCCAGCGCCATCGACTTTGTTAACCCGCCCAGCGCATGTTTGGCCGCCGTATAAGCGCTGGTGTCCGGCAATGGCGTATGTTCATGCACCGAGGTGATGTTCACGATCCGCCCCCCTTCCCCCTGCTTCACCATCTGACGCGCCGCGATTTGCGAGCAGAGAAACGCGCCGTCCACGTCAACGGTGAATATGTGCCGCCAGTCGTCAAACGACAGGTCCAGAAATGGCGCTTTGTTCATCGCCCCGGCATTGTTAACCAGCACATCCAGCCGCCCGAAACGCGTAATCAGGGCTTCAATGGCCTTTGCACCTTCCGGTAAATTGCTTAAGTTGAGTTGAATGGCCTCGGCACGCTGCCCGCGCGCTTCAATTTCACGGCAGGTTGCCAGCGCCCCTTCCTCATCTGAGTGCCAGGTCACCCCGATATCAAACCCGCGCTCGGCCAGCATCAGGGCCGTCGTTTTGCCAATTCCTGAATCCGATGCGGTAACAATTGCGACTCGCGTCATACTCACCTCCTGAAAATCTGCAAAGAGGTAAGTATAGATAATGCGCAATGTTAGCCGTGATGATATCCACCACCGAGCGCGGAGGTGAGCTGGAGCGTGGCATCCACGTACTGACCTTTCAGCATCAACCCGGCAATACGCTCTTTGAGCGCCGGAATTTTTGCTTCACTCACCCGGGAGCCGGCAATGATCCCCGCGCTGAAGCGCGCCTGTGCCAGCGCAACGACGCGCGCCGCATCTTTTTCGACCTGCTGCTGGTGCTGATTTTTGGCGGTCAGCGTTTCCACTTCGCTGGCCGTCCGGGCGACCTGGTTTACGGCATCCACCACGGCCTTGTTGTAGTTCGCCACGGAGAGGTTGTTTTGCGCCTGGGCGATATCCAGGTTCGCATTCAACCGACCGCTGTCAAAAATTGGCAGCGTCAGCCCGGCGGTTACGCCCATTTGCTGCGCAGATGAGCGGAACAGGTCGCTCAGGTGCAATGCATCCTGCTGCAAGAACGCCATCAAGTTGATGTCAGGGTAGAACGCGGCTCTGGCGGCATCGACTTCGCTCATGGAGGCTTCGATATACCAGTGCGCCTCCTGCAAATCCGGGCGACGAGCCAGCAGTTCATAATCGAGCGTTGACGGCAGCGATGCCTCTGCGTCAGGTAAGGCATGCCGGGCGAGCGTGACTGAAGGGGTATTGGTCAACGCATTCAGACGCGCCTCAATGGCCTTCATTTTGCCGTGTACGTCAGCGAGCTGTTCATCGGTTTTGCTGGCATTGATATCCGTTTCAACCCCTTCCACCGAGGAGGTAATGCCGTGCTGATAAAGCTCACGATCGGCACCGATGATATTTTCCTGCTCCCGTTTGATCTGCGCGAGCACGTCACCCACTGCGGCCTCGGTCTGCCAGTCCCAGTACAGCCGCGCGACGCTGCTGGCGAGCAGCTGGCGGGTCTGCTCCAGCTCCGCTTTTTGCGCATTCACCTTACCGATGCGGGCCTCAATTTGGGCGCGGTTTTTACCCCATAAATCCAGATCCCAACCCGCCGTCAGACCAAAGGTGCCGTTGGTATACCAGGGGCCGGTGGTCCCCGCCGCCGGGTCGGTCAGGGCAAATGGCCCCATCAGCCCCTCTGCCGACATTTTTTGCCGTTCAACATCTGCGGAAAAATCCAGCTGTGGACCTTCAGCGGCGACAGCGGCTTTCGCCTGTGCTTCCGCCAGGGTGATACGCTGACGGGCAATTTGCATATCCGGCGCATCTGCCAGCGCTTTGTCGATCAGCGCGTTGAGCTGGGGGTCGTTAAAATCTTTCCACCATTCGCTTTTTGGCCAGTCGGCATGACGCAGTTGGGTATTTACAGCTGCGGCGGCGGCTTGCGTTTTTACTGGAGACACCGTGGCATGTTCCGGCGCGCAGGCGGCCAGCATAAAAACAAGAGGAGCACTCAGAGATAAAGTAAGAGAACGTTTCATTACGCCATGAACTCGAAAAAAAATAAAGGCGCAACTTACGCTTACTGACGTTCCGTTTTTTAGTAACGCGTGGCAATCCGCATATTGTTATACATTTTCATATCCGGAAATTTATTCCCCAAGGCAATGATTTAAATTCATGTATTCATGCTAATTATAAATTGACTGCTACACTTACTTCGACAGACATACGCAGGAGAGGCGAATGAAAATATTATTGTGGGTTATTTTGATTATATTTCTGATAGGGCTGCTGGTGGTAACCGGCGTATTCAAAATGATTTTCTGATTCTGTTGCCCGGCTCCGCGCCGGGCAACCGCTTCACACTTCGCTCAGGACTTCGACTGGATCACCCGGGCTATATCCGCAGACGTCTGTAACGTACGGATCTCCTGAAATAATCCCAGCGCGTCGTCGTACTCTTTACGCAAATAACTCAGCCACTGTTTAATGCGCGCGACGTGATACAAGCCGGTATCGCCCTGCTTTTCCAGCCGCGTGTATTTTTGCAGTAGTTTCACCACATCCGCCCACGGCATCCGCGGCTCATTATATTTCACCACCCGGCTGAGGTTCGGCACGTTCAGCGCACCGCGGCCAATCATCACGGCATTACAGCCGGTCTCTTTGAGGCAGGCCTGCGCGCTCTCGTAATCCCAGATTTCGCCGTTGGCAATCACCGGGATCGTAAGCCGTTTGCGGATCTCGCCAATCGCCTGCCAGTTAATGCGCTCGGCTTTATAACCATCCTCTTTGGTTCGCCCGTGCACCACCAGCTCGGTGGCGCCCGCCTGCTGCACCGCGTCAGCAATTTCAAACTGCTTATCGCCGCTGTCCCATCCCAGACGGACTTTGACCGTCACCGGCAGATGCGATGGCACCGCCTCACGCATGGCCTTTGCGCCGCGATAAATCAGCTCCGGATCTTTAAGTAGCGTTGCCCCCCCGCCGCTGCCGTTGACCAGCTTTGACGGACAGCCGCAGTTAAGATCGACGCCGTACGAGCCAAGCGCTACCGCGCGGGCGGCGTTTTCAGCCAGCCACTCAGGATACTGGCCGAGCAGCTGGACGCGCACCAGCGTACCGGACGGCGTGCGGCTCTGACGATGCAGTTCCGGGCAGAGACGATAAAATGATTTTTCTGGCAGCAACATATCGACCACGCGCAGAAACTCCGTCACGCAGAGATCGTAATCGTTTACCTCGGTAAGCAGCTCGCGCACGAGAGAGTCGAGCACGCCTTCCATCGGGGCCAGTAAAACACGCATTCTGAGTACCTGTGAAAAAAGACGCGCTATAGTAGCTGCTCTCTATGTATGTTGAAAGCCCGGCGTTCCATTGCGGAATGTCTGGTATGCCCAAAATTCATGATGTGATCCGTGGCACATTTTCAGGTTTAATTGTATGATGAATACGTCTCAGCAAGGACTTTCACCATGAGCAAATCACTGAATACTATCTGGCAATACCTTCGCGCCTTCGTCCTGATTTATGCCTGCCTGTACGCCGGTATTTTTATCGCTTCGCTGCTGCCGATTACGATACCCGGCAGCATTATCGGCATGCTGATCCTGTTTGTGCTGCTGGCATTACAGGTGCTGCCCGCGAAATGGGTCAACCCAGGGTGCTTCGTTCTCATTCGCTATATGGCCCTGCTTTTTGTGCCTATCGGCGTTGGGGTTATGCAGTATTACGATGTGCTTAAAGCGCAGTTCGGCCCGATTGTGGTCTCCTGCGCCATCAGTACGCTGGTGGTTTTCATGGTCGTCAGCTGGAGTTCACATATTGTGCATGGCGAACGTAAAGTGGTCGGGGAGAAAACAAAAAAATGATGGCGAATATCTGGTGGTCCCTGCCGTTAACCCTGGTGGTGTTCTTTGCTGCGCGTAAGCTTGCGGTGCGTTTCAAAATGCCGTTGCTGAACCCGCTGCTGGTCGCCATGGTGGTGATTATTCCTTTTCTGCTGCTCACCGGCATTCCTTATGAACGTTACTTCGCCGGGAGCAAGATCCTCAATGATTTGTTGCAGCCTGCCGTGGTGGCGCTGGCGTTTCCTTTATATGAGCAACTGCATCAGATCCGCGCGCGCTGGAAATCCATTATTACCATCTGCTTTGTGGGTAGCCTTGTTGCGATGATCACCGGCACCTCGGTGGCCTTATTGATGGGCGCGTCGCCGCAGATCGCCGCCTCTATCCTGCCTAAATCCGTCACCACGCCGATTGCCATGGCCGTGGGCGGCAGCATCGGGGGCATTCCGGCCATCAGCGCCGTGTGCGTGATTTTCGTCGGTATCCTGGGCGCGGTGTTTGGTCATACGCTGCTGAATATCATGAAAATTCGGACCAAAGCGGCACGCGGTCTGGCGATGGGTACCGCCTCGCACGCGCTGGGCACCGCACGCTGCGCGGAACTTGATTATCAGGAAGGAGCATTCAGCTCGCTGGCGCTGGTGATCTGCGGGATTATCACTTCCCTGGTCGCGCCGTTTATCTTCCCGATTATTCTGGCAGTCATGGGCTAAAATTTGCGATGCGTCGCGCAAATTTCATTTTCATTTCATAAGTTGCACACATAATGAGATTTGGATCACATATAAAGGCCGTACGGCTCCGTACACTACCGATCCATTAACCTTGATGAGGCAACGTCATGCATCCACGTTTTCAAGCTGCTTTCTCTCAGCTTGCAGAGAATTTGCAATCAGCCCTGGCTCCGGTTCTGGCGGATGCGCATTTCCCCGCCCTGCTGATGGCAGATCAGGTCACGACCCTTAAACAGGCAACGGGGCTGGACGAAGACGCGCTGGCTTTCGCCCTGCTGCCCCTGGCGGCTGCCTGCGCCCGCGCTGACCTTTCCCATTTTAACGTAGGCGCAATTGCGCGCGGCGTGAGCGGGACCTGGTACTTCGGCGGAAACATGGAGTTTCTCGGTGCGACCATGCAACAAACCGTTCACGCGGAGCAGAGCGCCATCAGTCACGCCTGGCTGCGCGGCGAAAAAGCCCTGCGCGCCATCACCGTCAACTATACCCCTTGCGGCCACTGCCGCCAGTTTATGAATGAGCTGAACAGCGGTCTTGAACTGCGTATCAACCTGCCGGGACGCGCACCGCATACGCTGGGAGATTACCTGCCGGATGCTTTCGGCCCGAAAGATCTTGAGATCAAAACCCTGCTGATGGACGAGCAGGACCACGGTTATGCGCTATCAGGGGATGAGCTGAGCGAAGCGGCCATTGCCGCCGCCAATAAAAGCCACACGCCATACAGCAAATCACCAAGCGGCGTCGCCCTTCAGTGCCGCGACGGCCGCATCTTCACCGGCAGCTATGCAGAGAACGCCGCGTTTAACCCGACGCTGCCTCCGCTCCAGGGCGCCCTGAACCTGCTCAGCCTGAACGGGTATGACTACCCGGATATTCAGCGCGCAATTCTGGCTGAAAAGTCCGATGCGCCGCTGATCCAGTGGGACGCGACCGCAGCCACGCTGAAAGCGCTGGGCTGTTCAACCATCGACCGCGTGCTGCTGGCATAATCTGTTCGGCGGGCAGCGTTGCCCGTCAGTCTGACGAAAAACCCCTCAGTTGAATCGCTGTTTCTTGCGCTAACCAGGCGGGTACAGTAGCCTGAGGGAAATTTCATCATCGGTACGAGCCATCTGCATGTTAAAGCGCGTGTTTTACAGCCTGTCTGTCCTGGTCGGCATACTGCTGTTGATCGTGCTGGGTCTCGACCGCTGGATGAGCTGGAAAACAGCCCCCTACATTTTTGATGACCTACAGGATCTCCCCTACCGTCAGGTTGGCGTGGTGCTTGGCACCGCCAAGTATTACCGCACCGGCGTCATAAATCAGTATTACCGGTATCGTATTCAGGGCGCGCTGAACGCCTATAACAGCGGCAAGGTGAACTATCTGCTGCTGAGCGGCGATAACGCTCTGCAAAGCTATAACGAGCCGGTGACGATGCGCAAAGATCTGATTGCCGCAGGCGTCGACCCGGCCGATATCGTGCTCGACTACGCCGGATTCCGCACGCTTGATTCCATCGTGCGTACCCGCAAGGTGTTCGACACCAATGATTTCATCATCATTACCCAGCGGTTCCACTGCGAGCGGGCGCTGTTTATCGCCCTGCATATGGGCATTCAGGCGCAGTGTTATGCGGTGCCGTCGCCAAAGGACATGCTGAGCGTGCGCGTGCGCGAGTTTGGCGCCCGTTTCGGCGCGCTGGCTGACCTGTACCTGTTCAAACGTGAACCGCGCTTTTTAGGCCCGCTGGTGCCGATCCCAACGATGCATGAAGTGCCGGAGGATGCGCAGGGTTATCCGGCGGTAACGCCAGAGCAGTTGCTGGAAATTCAGAAGAAGTAATTCAGATCTACAATGCGTGATATAAAACGCATTACTCTCTTTTTAGACACCTAATGAGTGATATAAGTAGCAATACTTGTTTTTATCACTGACTATGAGTAATATTTTACACATTGTCGCGTTATGGAGGTGAGATGGAGACGTTAACCGTACAGGCATATCTGAACGAAACATGGACGGATATCGCTCTCATCAAATATCCAGGAAGTGAAAAAAATGACTGGAATACCACGCAGTTAGACTATCTCACTGAGTATGCGATTAATTTTCTCGACTATGATGATTTTCACGCAGTCTCAGTCAATCACCCTGTATCACTCTTTTTTGATGACCATGGCCAACCGGGCTGGCTGCGATTTATCGACGATATTATTCCCGCCGGAGCAAGCCGCCGTTACTGGATTAATGCGCTCGACATCAGTGAATTACCCGTTGGCCAGCAAAATTTCTTATTGCTGAAATTTGGCACAATGTCCCCTGTGGGGAATTTGCGCATAAAAGAATCCGTCCCAGAATGGAATAAATTCGCCAGCACTAAAACGTTTACGGTTGCGGACGTCATCGATCGTGCGGCCGATTTTCTGGATTATGCCCAGGAAAGAGGCGCGGCGGCGGGTGGTGCAACCGGTGCTGGCGGTGAAGCGCCTAAACTTTTGCTGCGCTGTAGTGAAACTGATGCCATCTGGATCGATACCTGGCAAAACGAGCCGGATAACCGGGACCGCTATTATTTGGTTAAATATCCACGCGGTAACAGGACAGAAGTTGATTGTAATATTCTGCGAGCTGAATTCCATTATTATCATGAGCTTAACGCGATGGGTTTTTCCACGATCCCAGTGGAAACAATGCGCCTTGAAGAAGGTAGCCATTACCCGTCTCTGTGGTTACCGCGTTTCGACATAGTGAGAAATGAGCAGGACCAACTGGTCAGGCTGGGTATGGAATCGGTGTATTCGCTATTACAAAAGGCACCCGGCACCCTCCTTGATCATGAGACAACGTTGCGCGCGTTAATTAATAAAATCACCTCCAGCCATATGGTCCAGCAGCAGGGCTATCATTTTGATATTCCGGGATTTGTAACAGAATGGGTGCGTCGCGATCTGCTAAATATTATTTTTGGAAATAGTGACAACCATGGGCGAAATACCGCCTTTGTGAAGGCTGAAAATCAAATTATGCTCTCCCCTGTATATGACTTTGCGCCGATGAAAGCCGATCCTGAAGGGATACCAAGAACCCTGAAGTGGTCATTAACTTGCGAATCAGGGGGGGATTATAATTTCAACACTATCGCACAAACGCTGGCGGAGTGGATCCCTCCCGCAACATTACTTGATGCTCTGCATGAAACAGCCGTTCAGCTTATTGATCTCCCGGAAAGGCTGGCGGCGCGAGGCGTTCCGGAACAGATAATGGAAATGCCCGCGATGGGTTTTCACTATATTCCGGATAAACTATCCCGTTGGGGTTTATTATGAAAACATCTAATGAAGCTGAATCAGAGCTTTTACAGACATTAGCTCAAGTACGCAGCGTAAATAAAAAGCGACATCATGACGAGGCGGAAGATCCGGACAAGCCATCGGTAGTGAAGAGGCAACGCGTTTCACAAGGCTTAACGCGGATTAGTACTCTCGATCGCCAGGCTGTACTGCATGCAGCCATACGGGACATTTTGCTGGGGAAAATTACACAGGGAGAGGCGCTGAAAAGGCTCAGGGTCGAGGTGTTAGGGCTGAAGCAGGATGAATATGCAAAGCTGGTCAGCGTATCCCGGAAAACATTGTCGGATGTAGAAAATAACAGAGGCAATTATTCCGCTGACATTATAAATAAAATCTTTAAACCCTTTGGGCTTCAAACCGGACTAGTGCCCGTTTCAAAATCGCTTATCGCTTCACTTTTCTCATAAAAAAACCCGCATCGCTGCGGGTTCTTTCATTCCAGCGCTTATTTCTTACGCGCGTACTTCAGTGAATCCAGCGCAACCGCGAAGATGATGATGGCACCCTTGATGATGTACTGCCAGTACGGGTTCACGCCGATGTAGGTCAGGCCGTAGTTGATAACGGTGAAGATGATCACACCGGTCACCACGCCCAGCACGGTACCCACGCCGCCGCTGAAGGAGACGCCGCCAACCACGCAGGCCGCAATCGCATCCAGTTCATACATAAAGCCGAGGTTGTTGGTTGCAGAGCCGATACGGCCTGCTTCCAGCATCCCGCCGAAGGCGTAGAACACACCGGACAGGGCATAAATCATCAGCAGGTTCAGAGCCACGTTGACCCCGGAGACTTTCGCCGCTTCCGGGTTACCGCCGATAGCAAAGATGTTTTTACCGAAGCGGGTTTTGTTCCACAGGATCCAGACGAACGCCACCGCAATCAGCGCATAGAAGGTGATGTAGGAGAGACGGAAGCTGCCCAACGCAACAAACCCCTGCGTGAAGGTCGAGAAGCCGCTGTCGAAGCCAGAGATTGGAGACGCGCCGACGAAATCGTAGTACAGGGAGTTGATACCATAAACGATGATCATCGTGCCCAGCGTGGTGATGAATGGCGTCACGTTCAGGTAAGCAATGATGATGCCGTTAATCAGGCCAATTACCGCGCCGATGGCACACACGATCAGGATCACCACGAAAATCGGCATGGTCGCCATCTCCGGGAACACCTTGTTGGCGTTTTCCATCGACTGCAACAGGGTCGCCGCAATGACCGCCGCCAGACCCACCTGGCGCCCTGCCGAAAGGTCAGTCCCCTGGGTAACGATAAGTCCCGCCACGCCAAGCGCGATAATAATACGGACGGAAGACTGGGTCAGAATGTTACTCAAGTTCAGCAGACTTAAGAACGTAGGGTCCTGGAAAATAATAATCGCCAGCAAGACTAAAAGAACAACGTAAATACCGCCTTCTTTCAGATAAGTGAGAAAACTTTTTTTATTTAACGCACTCATGAGGAGCCCCTGATCTTAAAGGTGCAAAGACGCAAGACGCAAAATTTCGTTTTGCGTTGTCGTTTTGGTTTCAACAATACCGGCAACGAGACCATTGCTCATAACCAGAATACGGTCTGTGATCCCTAACAATTCCGGCATTTCGGAAGAAATAATAATGATCCCTTTATCTTTTTTCGCCAGCTCGGCGATCAGCTGGTAGATCTCAAATTTTGCACCCACGTCGATACCGCGCGTAGGTTCATCCAGCATCAGAATTTCAGGCTGGGTTAATAGCCAGCGTCCAATAATGACTTTCTGCTGGTTCCCTCCCGAGAGTGAGCCAATTTGCGTGCGATGGCCCGGCGTTTTCACGCGCATGGAGTCAATCACCCACTGGGTATCGCTCTTCATGCGGGAATTATCCAGCAGCCCGACTTTGTTTTTGTAATTGCGAATATTAGAAATTAACGAGTTAAAGTTAATATCCAGATAAGCGTAAATACCGGTGGAACGACGCTCTTCCGTCACCAGCGCAAAGCCATTATTAATGGCTTCGTTGGCGTTGTGGTTGTTGATCTTCTTACCGTGCAGCGTAATGGTGCCTTCGGCTTTCTCACGGATACCAAACAGGGTTTCTACGATATCGGTGCGCTTAGCGCCCACCAGCCCTGCGATGCCAAGGATCTCCCCCTTGTGCAGATCGAAAGAGACATCGCGGATAGACGGCTGACGCAACGAGGTCAGGTTACGCACCTCCAGAATCACTTCGCCTGGCTTGTTTTCTTTATCCGGGAAGCGCTGGTTCAGAGAACGGCCAACCATCATGGCGATGATCTTGTCCATATCCAGCCCTTCCAGCGGCTGGGTGGCAATCCACTGGCCGTCGCGCAGGATGGTGATTTCATCACAAAGCTGGAAGATCTCTTCCATTTTATGTGAGATATAGACAATACCGCAGCCGCGATCTTTCAGCTTACGAATAATGGTAAAAAGGTGGTTAACCTCTTTTTCCGTTAATGACGATGTCGGTTCATCCATGATCACGATTTTCGCATCATAGGAGAACGCTTTGGCAATTTCGATCATCTGCATCTGGGAAACGGATAATGTCCCGACGCGGGCGCGCGGGTCGATATCAATATCCAGCTCATCAAAAATGGCTTTGGTGTCGCGATACATTTTATCCTGATCGACAAAGACACCTTTGGTTGGATAACGGCCCAACCACATATTATCCATAACTGAACGTTGCAGAACCAGGTTTAATTCCTGGTGTACCATTGAGATACCGTTCTCCAGCGCTTCTTTCGCTGAATGGAAGTCGATCTCTTTTCCCTGAAAAAGAATGCTGCCAGAATCTTTTTGATAGATCCCAAAAAGGCATTTTAATAATGTTGATTTACCCGCCCCGTTTTCACCCATTAACGCATGAATAGAGTGAGGACGAACTTTTAAATTAACATTATCGAGCGCCTTAACACCGGGGAATGACTTGTTGACACCGGTCATTTCCAACAAATATTCACCGGACGACTGAGTAGTTGTGCTGACCATAATTATACCTTGTTGGCCTCGCATATCGCGTTATAAAAGGGCGCAACGAATTGCGCCCAGTGAAGACAATGCAGATAACTTATTTACCGATAAACTCAGCCAGGTTGGACTGGTCTACGCCCACGTAAGGAACGCGAACGATTTTGTTGTCAATTTTCCAGTTAGTCCCGTCAGCGGCGCCTTTACCGTCGGCCAGGTTTTTCGCCAGATCGAAGGTGGCTTTCGCCTGGTTGTTGGCATCGTTCAGCACGGTACCGGCCATTGCGCCAGATTTCACCAGCGCCAGCGCTTCTGGCAGGGCATCCACACCGAATACAGGAATAGCGGATTTGTTGTGGGCTTTCAGCGCTTCTACCGCACCCATTGCCATTGCATCGTTGTTGGCGATGACCACTTCAATTTTGTTGGCGTTCGGGCCGGACAGCCACGCATCCATCTTATCTTTCGCCTGAGCGGTGTCCCACATTGCGGTGTCTAACGCCAGCTGCTGGGTTTTCAGGCCCTTGTCGTTCAGCTCTTTAATAACGTAGGTGGTACGTGCTTCAGCATCCGGATGGCCCGGCTCGCCTTTCAGCAGAACGAACTGAATCTGACCATCTTTGTTCAGATCCCAGTTTGGGTTCGCCGCCCAGTGTTTCGCAATCAGATCGCCCTGGATAATCCCGGACTCTTTGGAGTCGGTACCCACGTAATACGCTTTGTCGTAGCTGTCCAGCGCTTTACGGGAAGGTTCTTTGTTGAAGAAGACAATTGGCACGTTCTGCCCGCGCGCTTTCTCGATTACCGTGCCTGCCGCAGCCGGGTCAACCAGGTTAATAGCCAGCGCTTTCACGCCTTTTGCCAGAAGAACGTCAATCTGATCGTTCTGTTTGGACTGGTCATTCTGGGAGTCATTCATCAGCAGCTGCACGTCAGGCGCTGATTTAGCATCTTTTTCAATTGCTTTACGCACAACGGACATGAAGTTGTCGTCGTATTTATAGATAGTCACGCCAATACGGGTATCCGCTGCGTGTGCTGCTGCGCCAAAAAGCATGCTTGCCATGACAGCAGACAGAGTCAACACCTTCTTATTCATGGTATCTCCGGTTTTTTTTATGCAGGGTAGTTCTTGTGAAAAACGGTCGGCGGGCAGATGTTAATAAAACGTTACTGATCGCCGAAGTTCACTTATAAAATGTCCAGCTTCCGTGTTCGGTAACGCTCCAGAAATGCGTTTTATTCGTTGTTTGAGGCATTCTGGTAACGGTAAAAGTGAATAATCACCGTTACATTGTGTTTCAGCCCCTAAAACGCTGACATCATAGACAGCGGCTTGTTAAGATACTGTGAATTTACTCACAGATTGAAAACGGTTACATCACGTGATGTTATCAGTTAGTGATCGGAGCCACAGTTTGTCGGATAGCGACCGAATGGCGGCGTACTAAAGTCGGCATAAAACAATGCGTTGCGTCAGGATCCAACAGCCCTGCCGCCCCCTGTAACGCCAGCTCTGTCGCCAGTTTCGCCATCGACGCAATGGGGTAACGCACCGTTGTCAGCTGCGGATCGGTGTAACGGGCAATCGGGATATCATCAAAACCGATCAGCGATAAATGCCGCGGCACCGCAATGCCATTATCTTTCAGCGCGGTAAGCGCACCTGCCGCCATGCTGTCGTTATAGGCAAACACGGCCGTCAGCTGAAGATTACGCCCCAGCAGTTCCACCATTGCCGCTTCACCGCCCTGCATGTCCGGCGAACCGGTACCTACCCAGCTTTCCAGCGGCGCAATGCCCTGCTCTTTCAGGGCGTTTTGCCAGCCCTCGCGGCGCATCATGTCGTCTTCAATACCGTGGCTGGAGGCCAGATAACCAATGCGCTGATGGCCGTTGCTGATGAGCATCCGCGTCGCCATCATCGCGCCGCTGATGTTATCCAGACCGACGCAGCGGTGCGCGTAGCCGGGGACGATACGGTTGATCAGCACCATGCCGGGGATCTGCTCCATAAACCCGGCCAGCTCTTCATCGCTCAGGGCTTTAGAGTGCACAATCAGGGCGTTACAGCGCTGGCGAATCAGTACCTCAATGGCATAACGCTCTTTTTCAGCCTCGTGATAGCTGTTGCCAATCAGCACATATTTCTGGTGCTGCTGGGCAACGACGTCCACCGCTTTGACCAGCGCGCCGAAGAAGGCGTCCGACACGTCCATCACCACTACGCCAATGGTATCGCTGACCTGCGTCGCCAGCGCCTGGGCATTAGCGTTTGGCCGGTACCCCAGCTGGGTCACGGCTTTCATTACGGTTTCACGCGTTTCAGGGCTGACCAGCGCACTGTTGTTCAGCACGCGGGAGACAGTAGCAACAGAAACACCCGCCTGGCGGGCGACGTCACGAATGGTGATCATATTCACCACCCTTTAAAGGATTGCAGCAACTCACAGACACCCCCTGTGTTTAGCAAGGTGGCTATTCTGGCAGCGAGAGAGAGGAGACTACGTGAAGAAGCTCACACAGATGAAAACGCTTACATCCGTTTTGTTAATGATTGTGATCCAGATCGTTATCTGGATGTATTACGCAATGACACGCCCGAAGCACGGGCGGTTAACCGTCGCCATGCCCATTCCAGCGGGCCCTGGCGGAAAAAACGCAGCCAGACAACCGAAAACACCACGTTAACAATCCAGACCGGAATAACAAACGCCAGCAGCGTCAGGCGGTCGAATTTCATAAACAGGCCGAATCGGTAGAAAAGCGTGGTGCATATCAGCGTTTGCAGAATGTAATTGCTTAACGCCATCCGCCCAACGCAGGCCACCGCACTGACGATCCACAGGCGAGAAAGCTGGGGCCAGAAGCCATAGATCAACGCCGCATAGCCAATGGTCTGGAACGGCGCGCTCAGTTCGCGCGGCACCTGCAACAGGAACGCACACCAGCGGTAATCCCATTGAAGATGCCACTGCATCATCACCGCCGGGAGGTTGATGATCACGCCGAGCAGCACCAGCCCTGCTCCCGTGCGACGATAGTGTCGCAGGCTAAATTCCCCTTTCAGCCAGCCGGTGCGCATCAGGGCTGCGCCCATCAGCATCATCCCCGCCAGCTGCCAGCCATATTGCGCGCCCAGCGCCAGCAGATTATCGCCGAGCATATCGGCCCGGTTGCCTATCGCTTCCATGCCGCCTTTCAGCTTCCAGAACTGCTCATATTGCAGGTTGGCCGCATCCGGGACCCATGAACGACGGGTGGAATCATCGGCAATCATGCCAAGCAGCAATAACACGGCCAGTCCCATGACATAGAGCATCACGCCGGTGTTAAACAGGCTTTTCACACCGGGCGCGTCGCGGATCAGCCGCCAGCAAATCAGGCCCACCAGACCATACGCGAGCAGAATATCGCCGTCCCAGAACAGCAGCCCGTGAATAAAACCGAGGATAACCAGCAGCGTTAAACGCGACTGGATCCAGCGCGTACCGCGTTTGAGGAGAAGCTGAAGTCCCGCGCCAAACAGAAGCGCAAAGAGGGTCAGGAATTTAACCTGTGCAAAGAGATCGAGGATTGCCCACGTCCAGGCGTCGCTGCGCGTGATGTCGCCATACCACGCAGGATTCAGATAGGCGGCCTTCGGCAGACCGAAGGCGCTGATATTCAGCAGCAGGATACCGAGAATGGCGACGCCGCGTACAAAATCGAGCGTGACGTTTCGCTCCATGGTCCCTGCCCTGTCTGATTAGTTGTGGTGACGCACGGCGCGCAGGAACTCCTGGCGGGTGTTCTGGCTCGATTTGAACAGGCCGCCCAGCGAAGTGGTGGTGGTCGCGCTGGTTGCATCACGCACGCCGCGCGCTTTCACGCAGTAGTGCACCGCGTCGATAGACACCGCCACGTTGTTAGTACCCAACAGAGTTTGCAGTGCGGTCAGGATCTGCTGCGTCAGACGCTCCTGCACCTGCGGACGCTGGGCAAAGAACTGCACGATGCGGTTGATCTTGGACAGGCCAATGACCGTATCTTTTGGAATATAGGCCACCGTCGCTTTACCATCGATGGTCACAAAGTGATGCTCGCAGGTGCTGGTCAGCGTGATATCGCGTACCGTCACCATCTCATCGACCTTCATCTTATTTTCAATGACGGTGATTTTCGGGAAGTTCGCGTAATCCAGGCCGGAGAAAATTTCGTCGACGTACATCTTCGCGATGCGGTGCGGCGTCTCCATCAGGCTGTCGTCGCTCAGATCGAGATTCAGCAGTTGCATGATCTCCGTCATATGGCCGGCGATCAGACGCTTGCGGGTATCATTGTCCAGTTCCTGCACGGGCGGGCGCAGTGGCGTTTCAAGACCGCGCGCAACCAGCGCTTCATGGACAAGGGCTGCTTCTTTACTGAGTGATGACATTCTTTTCTCCTGCAGGTGTGGCGTCTTTTGCCCTCGTTGTGGCAAAAGTGTGCGCTCATTGTGCGTGAGGCGACGCACATAATCCAGTATTCACGACGATAATTATTGCAATTGCTGTTGCCTTTCAGCCTGACGGTTCCAGACTAACGCTCCGCCAACGAACAGCGCGATCCCCGCCAGCCCCAGCGCAGGTTCCAGCCGGTGCGTGAGCCAGGTCGACAGTGCCGACGTGACCGGACCCACCAGCTGACCAATGGCATACCCGGTGGTGAGCAGTCCCGCCATATAACGCGTGTGGTCTGGTGCCAGCTCGCGACCGTACAAAAGAGAGAGCTGTACGGCGCAGAGGAACCCGCCGCCCACCAGCAGCCCCCCCGTCAGCAAGCCGCCTATGCCCGGCAGCAGCCAGGCCGCCAGCACGCCAATCCCCTGTAACCACAGAACTATCGCCAGCCTGCGGTTAGCGCTTGATGTATGCCGCAGGGCAATGCTGAGCGCAATCCCCACCACCGAGGCAGCACCGAATATCGGCCAGACGAACTGGGCAAACAGGCTGCCGGGAAAACGTACCGCCGCCATTTGCGATAAAAAGGTCGCCGGGAGGATATAGCCGAATCCTGCCAGGCTGTAGCTCCAGACCAGACGCCTGAGATCCGCAGTCAGCAGCAACGGCTCAGGCGCGGTACCAGGGCGATGAAGCTGACCCGCGCGCGGCAGGTAGCGCGCCACCAGCACAATCAGCACCAGCGCCAGTACGCCGTAGATTTGCCATGCCGCCCCGGCGGACAAGGTTTTCGCCTGAATATAGACCGCCAGCAGGCCGCTCAGGGCGATGCCCGCCCCGGGTCCGGCAAAGACGGCCGCACTGAGCCCCGGTTTGCCCAGCTGCCCCAGCCGCTCGTTGGTCCAGGCGGCAATCAGCACCATCGACCAGCCGCTCATGCAGCCAATCACAAAGCGCAGCAGGCCGTGAACCACGGCATTCTCTGCCGCCGCGGAGAGCAGCGTCAGCGCCACCGCGCCAGTGATGCCAAGCCAGAGACGTGTTTCAACGAAGCGATGGGCGCGCATGGCATCCCATGCCCCTACCAGATAGCCCAGATAGTTCATTGCCGCCACCAGCCCCGCGCTGGTGAGCGTGAGTTGCCCGGCGGCTATCATCAGCGGCACCTGAGGCGTGAAGGCGAAGCGCCCTATCCCCATCGCCACGACCAGAACCACAAATCCGCTGAGCGCGATACGCAGCGCCATGATCGCTCCAATTGTTAAAGAAAAGTAAATTTATGATGCAACATCTCGCCGTCCTGCGAAAGTGAAAGTTGCTCACAGGTCAATGAAAACTCTGTATTATGCGTTTTATGAATAGTCTTTCGTATAAGGAGCCCTGCATGGAACTGCTCGAAGAGCATCGTTGTTTTGAAGGTCGACAGCAGCGCTGGCGGCACGACTCCACCACGCTGAATTGTGCTATGACGTTCAGCATTTTCCTGCCCCCTGCGGACAATCCACCGGTGCTGTACTGGCTTTCAGGCCTGACCTGCAACGACGAAAACTTCACCACCAAAGCGGGCGCCCAGCGCATTGCCGCCGAACTGGGCATTGCGCTGGTGATGCCAGATACCAGCCCGCGTGGCGAGGACGTGGCCGACGATGCCGGATACGATTTGGGTAAAGGCGCCGGGTTCTATCTCAACGCTACCGAACAACCGTGGGCGAGCCATTACCGCATGTATGACTACATTCGCGATGAACTGCCTGCCCTGGTGCACTCTCAGTTCGCGGTCAGCGAGCGCTGCGCGATAAGCGGACATTCGATGGGTGGCCACGGGGCGCTGATCATGGCGCTGAAAAATCCGGGGAAATACACCAGCGTGTCCGCATTTGCGCCGATTGTGAACCCAACGCAGGTGCCGTGGGGGCAAAAAGCCTTTACGCACTATCTGGGTGAAGATGCAGAAAAATGGCAGGAATGGGACAGCTGCGCGCTGATGCTGGCGAGCCAGCCAGAAGACGCTATCCCGATGCTGGTGGATCAGGGTGATGCCGATCAGTTCCTCGCCGGGCAGTTACAGCCTGCGTTGCTGGCGGAAGCCGCGCGCCAGAAGGACTGGCCGCTGACGCTACGCATACAGCCGGGATACGATCACAGCTATTACTTTATGGCGTCCTTTATTGAGGATCATCTCCGCTTCCATGCGGAGCATCTGTTCAGGTAAGTTCCGCCTTTTGCCCGGTAGCGCCTCCTGCCTGCCGGGTCTTTCCCCTCCCCCTTCTTTACATACTTCTATCCGCTTGAATCCAGCCTGTTTTCCGCCGCTCCAACTCAAACACAAATGATTTCAATTATCATTTGTGTTTACAATTCTACATTCTTTTGTACAATTCCAGGCTCTTCTCCATCTCAAAGAGTTCTTACAAGACAAAAACATACAGTTCTCAGGGTTATCCCGATGGAGTTTTTTTCATTTTTATACGGAATGTACAAATGACAATACCACGCATTAAGCTCCTGGCCGTCGCCATTGGCGCTGCCACATGTTCCCCCTTCGTTCACGCAGCCGATCAGGACACCGTTGTCGTCACCGCGACGGGTTTTGAACAAAAGATCCAGAATGCCCCCGCCTCCATCTCTGTGATTTCAAAACAGCAGATTGAAGATAAAGCCTACCGTGATGTTACCGATGCCCTGAGAGATGTCCCGGGCGTTGTCGTCACCGGCGGCGGGAGCAGCAGTGATATCAGCATTCGCGGCATGGCCTCTCAGTACACCCTGTTCCTGGTGAACGGCAAACGCGTCAGTACGCGAAGCACCCGCCCCAACAGCGACAACTCGGGTATAGAACAAGGCTGGCTGCCGCCGCTGGAGTCCATTGAGCGCATTGAGGTTATCCGCGGCCCGATGTCCTCACTTTACGGCTCCGATGCGATGGGTGGCGTCATCAACGTCATTACCAAAAAAGTCTCGAACACCAAAGCCTGGACCGGTTCGTTGCACGGCGATGCAACCTTCCAGGAAAACCATGATTCCGGCGATATCTTCCAGACCAACGCCTACGCTTCTGGTCCCCTGATTGACGGACTGCTGGGCGCAAAAGTGACGGGGCTGTTGTCACGCCGTGCCGAAGATAAAATCGTGAACGGGTATAACGAGCAGAAAATGCGTAACGGTGGCATTACGCTGAACTTCACGCCGGACGAGAAGAACGATTTCGACCTCGACTTTGCTCGCGAGCTTCAGGACAGAAACAGCACCCCAGGGATGTCGAAAGCGGCTGAAACCTGCCGGGGAACAACCTGTACGCCAAATACCAAAAGCGACTCGCGCTATGAGCACACGACCTACTCCTTAACGCACAGCGGGTATTACGACGACTTCAATACTACCAGCTATATCCAGCAGGAAGAGACCAATAATCCAGGTCGCGAAATGCGCTCCTATAACACCACCTTCAACAACCAGAACCAGATTTTCCTCGGCGATCATACGTTGACCCTCGGCGGGCAGTATCGCTATGAGAAACTTCGCGACAACGGAAATCAGCTGGAAGCAGCTGACGGCCTGAACAAACTGACGCGCTGGAGCTGGGCCCTGTTTGCCGAAGATGAATGGGCAATGACGGAAAGCTTTACGTTGACCGGCGGCCTGCGTATGGATAAAGACCAAAACTACGGTACGAACTGGACGCCGCGCGGTTACGGCGTATGGCACCTGGCCGATCAGTGGACGTTGAAAGGTGGGGTTTCTGCGGGCTATCGTGCGCCGGATCTGCGTCAGTCGTCTGCCAGCTGGGGCCAGGTGACAGGTGGCGGCCGTCTTGACGGTATCATCGTTGGCAACCCGGATCTGAAACCAGAGAAGAGCCTGAGCGAAGAGCTCGCCCTGCTCTGGGATAACAACGATAACCTGAATGCCGGGGTGACGCTGTTTAATACCGACTTCAAGGACAAAATTACGGAAGTTCGCCGCTGTAACAGCAGTGCCGATCCCGCCTGTACGATTGGCGGTCACAGCTATGATTTCGTCAGCGATCGCGTCAACGTGGACAAAGCCAACATGCGGGGTGTGGAGTCCTCCTTCGGCTGGAAAATCACGCGCGATGTGAACTGGACTGCAAACTACACCTATACGGAGTCCGAGCAGAAGAGCGGCCAGTTCTCCGGCAAACCACTGAACAAAATGCCGAAACACATGTTCAACACCACCCTGGACTGGCAGGCGACACCCGACGTCGGTTTCTGGAGCCGTCTGAACCTGCGCGGTAAAACGTCTGAGTACCTGAGCCGCACGTCAATGTCCCAGGGTACGCCGTCCTACACTCAGGTTGATGTCGGTATGCGCTACAACGCCAACAAAAACCTGCTGGTTACTGCCGGTGTGTATAACGTGCTTGATAAGCAGATTGACTACGATACGTATGACACCGTGCTGGATGGCCGTCGCTATACCGTTGGCATGACCTACAGCTTCTGATCTGCCCATAAAAAAGCCCGCTCAACTGAGCGGGCTAAAAGAGAGGAAGTGCGGTTATTGTTTAAATCGTTCCGGGAAATCCATTTCACTGTAGCGAACGAAGCGTGTTCCTTTCGTCAGTTTGTAGCCAAACCAGATGATCAGGAACAGCGGAATGCCAATATAGGTGGCCGTGACGGCGCCCCAGTCAATGGTGTCCGCAAGGAAGGCCTCATAGTTCTGACCCAGGGTAATGATCAGGCACAGAACGAAGGCGAAGATCGGCCCCAGCGGGAAGAACCCTGACCGGTACGGCAGATTATTCAGATCATGCCCCTGCTTGACGTACCCGCGACGGAAACGGTAGTGGCTGATGGCAATGCCCAGCCAGGCAATGAAGCCCGTCATACCAGAGGTGTTAAGCAGCCACAGGTAGACCGTCTGGTTGCCGAACATGGAGGTCAGGAAACAGAGACCCGCAATCACCGTGGTCGCATACAGCGCGTTGCGTGGCACGCCACCGCGAGACAGTTTCGAGAAAATACGCGGCGCTTTACCGTCGCAGGCCAGGGTGTAGAGCATACGAGTTGAGGCGTACATCCCGGAGTTACCCGCAGACAGTACCGCCGTCAGGATCACCGCGTTCATCACCGCCGCCGCAGAGAGCAGACCCGCGTGCTGGAAGACCAGCGTGAACGGGCTGACGCTGATGTCTTTGACGTCGTTACGCAGCAGGCTTGGGTCGGTATACGGAATGATCAGGCTGATAATCAGGATCGCGAACACATAGAACAGCAGGATACGCCAGAACACCTGACGCACCGCGCGCGGAATGTTCTTCTCCGGGTTTTCTGATTCACCGGCCGCGATACCAATCAGCTCCGTGCCCTGGAAGGAGAAGCCGACAATCATCGCCACGCCAATCATCGCCGAGAAGCCCCCGGCAAACGGCGCATCGCCTATAGTCCAGTTACTCCAGCCCGCCGGTTCAGCCCCTTTGAAAATACCAACGATCATCGCCACACCGACGACGATAAAGATGATGACGGTTGCCACTTTAATCAAAGAGAACCAGTATTCCGCTTCGCCGAAACCGCGCACGGAAATGTAGTTCAGCAGGAAGATGACGGCGAGGAACAGGGCGCTCCAGATCCAGCCCGGCGTGTCCGGGAACCACCAGGTCATTACCAGCTGTGCGGCGACGAGGTCAACGGCGATGGTCACCGCCCAGTTGTACCAGTAGTTCCAGCCCAGCGCGAAGCCAAAGCCTTCCTCAACGTATTTTTGTCCGTAGGTCGAAAACGAACCAGACACCGGCATGTATGCCGCCAGTTCGCCCAGGCTGGTCATCAGGAAGTAGACCATCAGGCCAATCAGGATATAAGAGAATAATGCCCCACCCGGGCCGGCTGCCGAAATCGTTGCGCCAGAGGCAACGAAAAGACCCGTACCGATGGAGCCGCCAATGGCGATCATCGTCAGGTGACGCGCCTTAAGTGCGCGACGTAGCGCGGGCGCTTGTGTGGTTTTAGTTTCTGAAACCATGTGAAAATGCTGTCCATTCAATAAATGAGGCGCGATTGTAGCAGACGATCTGCGTTGCTTCCGGCAGAAATACTCAGTTATAAGAGAGCTTCATGACTCGGCCAGGATTATAAGTAAAGCATAATTTTTCCCTCTCCCCTTTGGGGAGAGGGCTAGGGTGAGGGGCGCTTTTACATCGCGCAGTAGCGCAGAAAACGCTGGAGCGAGCTGGAAAGGTGTTTCTGACGATGATGGATGCACCACAGCGTGCGAACCAGCTTCGGCAGCGGAACGGGGATCTCAACCAGTGAGCCGGTTTCCAGCTGTTCGGCAATCACCCGTCGGGAAAGGCAGCTAATGCCCAGGCCATGGCGCACCGCATGCTTAATCGCCTCGGAGTTACCTAACTCCATCCCTAACTGGAACTGCGGCAGATGGGACAGCAGCAGATAATCGACAATCTCACGCGTGCCGGAGCCCTGCTCTCGCAGGATCCACTGCGCCTGCGCCAGCCGCTCCAGCGTCACCTCGCCCTGGAGTAAAGAAGAGGCCGGGGAGGCAAACACCACCAGCTCATCCTCCAGCCAGGGTTCCGCAATGATATCCACGTTATGACACGGCCCTTCGATAAGCCCGATGTCCACGCGGAAATCGATCACCGCGTTGATCACGTCCTGGCTGTTGCCGACGCTCATTTCCAGCGGCAGGGTCGGAAAATCCCGGCGGTAGCGGGCAATCACTTCCGGCAGGATGTAGTTACCGATCGTGCTGCTGGCGTAGACACGAATAGCGCCGTTGTCCTCGCGGAACAGCTGTTCGATCTCCGTCGCCTGCTCCAGCAAGGCCAGGGCACGCGGATACAGCAGGCGGCCATGTTCGTTCACCACCAGCCGCTTGCCTACCCTGTCGAAAAGCTGAACGCCCAGTTGCCCTTCAAGATCGGTCAAGGCCGCGCTAACGGCGGACTGCGAGAGCGCCAGCATTTGTGACGCCTGGGTTGTCGAGCCACTTTTCAGCACCTCGGCAAAAACTTCCAGCTGACGCAATGTAATGTGCATGGTTGCTTACCACTTATAAAGATTGATTATAAATATATAATCAATTTTATTTTTAAGCCAGAGCGCCGTAACCTTTAGCCAGACAAAGGAGAAGGTTATGTCAGAAATCACCTTACAACATCATCGTACAGTGTGGCACTTCGTGCCGGGTCTCGCGCTCAGCGCCGTGGTGACCGGCGTGGCTTTATGGGGCGGGAGTATACCGGCGGTTGCCAGCGCAGGGTTCAGCGCCCTGACGCTGGCCATTCTGATCGGCATGGTGGTCGGGAACACCGTTTATCCACACATCTGGAAATCCTGCGACGGCGGCGTGATTTTCGCCAAGCAGCATTTATTACGTCTTGGGATCATCCTCTATGGCTTCCGCCTCACCTTTTCGCAGATTGCGGATGTGGGCGTCAGCGGGATCGCCATCGACGTCCTGACCCTTTCGAGCACCTTTTTACTGGCGTGCTTTATCGGTCAGAAAATCTTTGGCCTGGATAAGCAAACCAGCTGGTTAATCGGCGCAGGCAGCAGCATCTGCGGCGCGGCGGCGGTACTGGCAACAGAACCCGTCGTTAAAGCCGAAGCCAGTAAAGTCACGGTTGCCGTCGCAACGGTAGTTATCTTCGGTACGCTGGCGATCTTCCTGTATCCGGCCATGTATCCGCTGGTGGCGCACTGGTTTAGCCCGGAAACCTACGGCATTTATATCGGCTCAACCATGCACGAAGTGGCGCAGGTGGTGGCGGCTGGTCACGCCATTAATCCGGAAGCAGAAAACGCGGCGGTCATCGCCAAAATGCTGCGCGTGATGATGCTGGCCCCGTTCCTGATTTTCCTCGCGGCGCGGGTTAAACAGCTGGCTCCGGCAGGCGGCAGCGAGAAAAGCAAAATCACCATTCCGTGGTTTGCGATCCTGTTCATCGTGGTCGCTATCTTCAACTCTTTCCACCTGCTGCCAAAAGCGATGGTGGATATGCTGGTCACGCTGGATACGGTCCTGCTGGCGATGGCAATGGCGGCGCTGGGCGTCACCACGCACGTCAGCGCGCTGAAAAAAGCCGGGGCGAAACCGCTGCTGATGGCGCTGGTGCTGTTCATCTGGCTAATCGTTGGCGGTGGTGCGATTAACCTTGCGGTACACAGCCTGTTGGCATAAACCATCTCGTCCTTCTCCTGTTAACCCGTTATCATAGGCATTTCGGGTTAACAGGAGTCTTTTTATGAAATATGTTGGAGCGCACGTCAGCGCTGCCGGTGGCCTTGCGAATGCCGCCATTCGCGCCGCCGAAATCGAGGCGACCGCTTTCGCCCTGTTCACCAAAAACCAGCGCCAGTGGCGCGCAGCTCCCCTCACTGCGGAAGTGATTGATGACTTCAAAGCCGCCTGCGAGAAATACCGCTATGGACCTGGCCAGATCCTCCCACACGACAGCTATCTGATTAACCTCGGCCATCCGGTTGCTGAGGCGCTGGAAAAATCCCGCGAAGCGTTCCTGGATGAGGTTCAGCGTTGTGAACAGCTGGGACTGACGCTGCTGAACTTCCATCCCGGCAGCCATCTGATGCAAATCGACGAAGACGCTTGTCTGGCGCGCATTGCCGAGTCAATTAACATGACGCTGGATAAAACCCAGGGCGTGACGGCGGTGATTGAGAATACCGCCGGTCAGGGCAGCAACCTCGGCTTTAAGTTTGAGCATCTGGCGGCGATCATCGACGGCGTGGAAGATAAATCCCGCGTGGGCGTGTGCATTGATACCTGCCACGCGTTTGCGGCCGGTTATGACCTGCGCACAACCGAGGCCACAAAAAATACCTTCGAGGAGTTCGAGCGTATTGTTGGTTTTAAATACCTTCGCGGTATGCACTTAAACGATGCTAAAAGCGCGTTCGGCAGTCGCGTTGACCGCCACCACAGCCTGGGCGAAGGCAACATCGGCCACGATGCGTTCCGCTTTATCATGCAGGATGCCCGCTTCGACGGCATTCCGATGGTGCTGGAAACCATCAATCCGGATATCTGGGCGGAAGAGATTGTCTGGCTGAAGGCACAGCAAACCGCTGAACAGGCGGCATAAAAAAAGCCGGGTGCGTAACGCGCCCCGGCTCTTTTTGTAGGTCGGGTCAGGCGAAGCCGCCACCCGACACCGCTTTTAGGCTGCTTTTGCGACCACTTCCGCTTCCGGGCGCTTCAGCACCGCGTAAGACAGGCCTGCCACCAGCGTACCGGCAATAATCGCCAGCAGATAACCCAGCACCGGCGTAATGGCGCCAGGGATCAGCAGGACGAACAGACCGCCGTGCGGCGCCATCAGTTTCGCACCTACCGCCATGGAGATAGCCCCCGTCACCGCACCACCCACGATACAGCACGGCAGAACACGCATTGGATCGCGCGCCGCAAACGGGATTGCGCCTTCGGTGATGAAGCACAGGCCCAGCACCAGCGCCGCTTTACCGCCTTCCTGCTGCGCTTTATCGAACTTACGACGGGCGATGATTGTCGCCAGGCCAAGCGCCAGCGGTGGCACCATACCTGCCGCCATGATCGCCGCCATCGGCGCATAGGTCTGGGTACTCAGCAGGCCAACGCCAAACGCATATGCCGCTTTGTTTACCGGCCCCCCCATGTCGCTACACATCATACCGCCGAGGATTGCGCCCAGCAGCACCGCGTTCGCCGTCCCCATGGTTTGCAGCCAGTGGGTCAGACCTTCCAGAATGCCCGCGACCGGCTTACCAATCAGGTAAATCATCGCCAGACCGACCATCAGGCTGGAGATCAGCGGGATGATCAGGATAGGTTTCAGCGCCTCCATACTCTGCGGCAGCTTCAGCTTCGAGCTAATCAGCTTCGCCACATAACCGGCGAGGAAACCGGCAATGATACCGCCGATAAAGCCAGAACCGGTGCTCACGGCCAGCATACCGCCGATAAGACCCGGCGTCAGACCCGGACGGTCAGCAATGGAGAAGGCGATAAAGCCCGCCAGCACCGGCACCATCAGCGCAAACGCGGAGCCGCCGCCAATCTGCATCAACGCGGCCGCCAGCGTGCCCGGCTCTTTAAACGCCTCGATACCAAAGGCGAAGGAGAGCGCAATACACAGGCCGCCCGCCACCACCATCGGCAGCATGTAGGACACGCCGGTCAGCAGGTGGCGATACGCGCCCGCAGACTCTTTTTTCCCTTCGGTCGCAGTTTTAGCCGCACCGGTTGCCTGATACGGTTTGGCTTCTGCCAGCGCCTTATCAAACTCCTGCGCAGTTTTCTTCAGCGCCAGGCCGGTAGAGGTGCGGTACATCGGCTTCCCGGCAAACTTCGCCAGATCCACTTCGATATCCGCCGCTACAATCACCAGATCGGCTTCTGCCACCTCTTCCGGCGTGATGGCATTGCCTGCGCCCACGGAGCCGCGGGTTTCAACCTTCACCCACCAGCCGCGTTTTTTCGCTTCGGTTTCAATGGCTTCAGCCGCCATAAAGGTGTGCGCTACACCTGTCGGGCAGGCCGTTACCGCAACAATGCGTTTCGGCCCAGCGACGGCAACCGGCGCCGCCTCAACGGGGGCGCTGTAAACCGTGGCGTGACCTTTCGCTTCGCTCAGAAACAGTTCAGGGTGTGCCACCGCGCGATTAATATCACCCAGCCACACTTTTTTGCCGTTCAGGGCGCTGTCCGCGGGGATTTTGTCGCCCAGAACAATCGCCATTTCAGCATCACCCGGGTTATCAATGATATCCAGGTGCGCTTTTTGTGCCGCCGCGCCCAGCAGGGTCTTCGCCATATAGGCACGAGCCTGTCCGAGACCGGAGTCAATGATCAGCAGCGTTTTCATTATTCCTCTCCTGCTGTTAGTTAAAAGGTTTTAAGTCAACGCGCGCCATCATCGCGGCTAACTGGGTACGATCGGTAATACCAACATTGCTCTGGCTCACAGCCAGGGCCGCAACGGCGGTAGCAAGACGTAAGGTATGTTCACTGGATTCGCGCATCAGCAGACCGTAGATCAGACCGCCAACCATCGAATCCCCGGCACCTACGGTGCTGACCACCTCCATTGAAGGCGGTTTGGCAATCCATTCCCCGGAGGCGTTAACCCACAGGGCACCTTCTGCACCCAGCGAAATCACCACGTGAGCGATACCCTGCTCGCGCAGCGCATGGGCAGCGTCAATCACATCCTTTAATTCTGGCAGCTTACGGCCCGCCCAGATCTCCAGTTCGCGGCGGTTAGGCTTAACCAGCCATGGCGAGGCTTTCAGACCGGCGACCAGCGCGTCGCGGCTGCTGTCGAAAATAATGCACGGGCACTGGCTGCGCAGGCGCGTCATCCAGTCGGTGAACGCTTCCGGGCTGACGCCGGACGGCAGACTGCCGCTGACGCACACCATGTCAAACTGGCCCAGCCAGCTCAGGGAATCGGCAACAAAGCGCTCCCAGTCAGCCGGGGTCACTTCGAAGCCGGAGAAGTTCAGATCGGTCACTTCACCGTCTTTCTCGGTCAGCTTAACGTTGATGCGGGTACGGCCCTGCACAACCTGAAAACGGTTAGCGATGCCCAGTTCACTGAACAACTGCTGAAAACCGTCCTGGTTGTCTTTACCGAGGAAACCGCCAACGGTGACATCGATGCCGAGATCTTTCAGCACCTTCGCCACGTTAATCCCTTTCCCTGCGGCATGCAGGCCGGTCGTCCGCACCAGGTTAACTTCGCCACGCTCAATTTCCGGGCAGAAGCCCACCAGATCGTAAGCCGGGTTCAGCGTAATGGTCGCAACACGTCTGCTCATTATGCGCCCTCCCCCAGACCGGCCGCGATGGCGTCGCCAATCGCTTTCAGCGCCTGTTCAGCATCCGCACCCTGCGCGGTAAAGCGCAGACGATGGCCTTTCTTCACGCCCAGCGCGACAACTTTCATCAGGCTGCGCCCGTTGGCTGGTTTACCCGAACCGTCCAGATTGGTCACGGTGATCTCACTTTCAAATTGTTTAATGGTATTCACCAGCATGGTGCCCGGACGGGCATGCAGGCCGTGTTCGTTACGCACCACGTACTCTGCGCTCAGCAGGTCATCCGTCAGCGCATCGTCGCTGGTCAGCAGGGCCAGCACCGTCGCCGCGTCTGCGTTCAGCAGTTTTTCAGCTTTATTGTTCAGCAGCAGATCGCCCAGACGCTTCAGCACGGAAACCGGCTGATCGTCCGCCATGGCAACCGTTACCAGCATGGCGGCGCGTTCGCCGTCTGTCTCAAAGGCAACCGCAGCACGGCTGACCGCGATAGCGCTACGCAGGTTGCCTTCAGCACTGTCGTTCAGCCAGATGCCCTGACCCAGGTTTAATGGCTTATCATTGATGGCGCGCGTCACAAAAGTGGTATCCGCCGCACCGACCTCTTTCAGGCGAGCCGCGTTCAGCGCCTGGAGCGTCAGCAAATCGGACGCAACGACGTCCAGCGTCAGGGTTTCATTATCCAGCTTCAGCGCTTCGCTCTGTTTTTCGCCCATCAGCAGGGCACGCAGCTCTTCAGCAGTGGTAGCGGATTTAAGCTGTTCCGCGACGGCATCATCACTCAGCACGTGCGTCAGCTGACGCAGCAGGCCCAGGTGTTCGTCACCGCTGGCCGCGATGCCAATTGCCACGTAAGCCACCTGACCCTCGCCCCACAGCACGCCCTGCGGGAACTGGAAGACCTGCACGCCGGTTTTCAGCACCTGATCGCGGGTGTCCGTGGTGCCGTGCGGAATTGCAATACCGTTACCGAGGAAGGTGGAGGTCTGCTGTTCACGCGCCAGCATGCCGTTGACGTAGCCGTCAGCCACGTTGCCAGCCTGCACGAGCGCAGCGGCGACCTGGCGAATAGCCTCTTCTTTATTCCCGGCCTGTTCGCCCGGGTGAATATCCTGAACAGATAACTGGAACATGATTCTCCTCTCCTGCTGAAATTGAATCGTTTCAGCTTAACTGAGAAAATAAGCGCTAGCCTGCTTCGTCAGGACATGCATGATAGCGCTGAAACGTTTCAAGAAGTCTTGTCTTTTCTACAAAAGGTTGCAAGAAAAGTTACATTTCTTGTTGCAGAATTTAGAAGTGCAGCACATTTCTTCTTCAGTCGGGAGGTTTTTGCTGATGTTCAGCAAACAGGTTCAGCACGCTTCAGCGAAACGGCGATAAACTGAAATGCTATTTTGATTTATTGTGGCAATCTTGATTTTGCCCTCTGTTTATTTAATGACAGGCGGCGTAAACTCCGCCTCTCTCTGTTACTCGCAAAGACTGAACATGCATAACACCCCCGCTGCCGCCTCACCAAAGCCTTTTGATTTGACGTCAACGGCGTTTTTGATCGTTGCTTTTCTCACCGGTATTGCCGGTGCGTTACAAACGCCTACGCTGAGCCTGTTTCTGACCAACGAAGTCCACGCCCGCCCGGCGATGGTTGGCTTCTTCTTTACCGGGAGCGCCATCATCGGCATCTTCGTCAGCCAGTTTCTTGCCGGGCGTTCAGACCGCAAAGGCGATCGCAAAAGCCTGATCGTTTTTTGCTGCCTGCTCGGGGTGTTTGCCTGCCTGCTGTTTGCCTGGAACCGTAACTACTTCATTCTGCTGTTTGTGGGCGTCTTCCTGAGCAGTTTCGGCTCGACCGCCAACCCGCAGATGTTCGCCCTTGCCCGTGAGCATGCCGACCGCACCGGGCGGGAAGCGGTGATGTTCAGCTCGATACTGCGCGCGCAGGTGTCGCTGGCGTGGGTGATTGGCCCCCCGCTCGCCTACGCGCTGGCGATGGGTTTTGGCTTTACGGTGATGTACCTCAGCGCAGCCGTGGCCTTCGTGGTATGCGGCGCAATGGTCTGGTTCTTCCTGCCCTCCATGCGCAAAGAGCCGAAAGTGGCGACCGGTACGCTGGAAGCTCCGCGACGCAACCGCCGCGACGCGCTGCTGTTATTCATTATCTGTACGCTGATGTGGGGCACCAACAGCCTCTATATCATTAATATGCCGCTATTTATTATTGATGAGCTGCATCTGCCGGAGAAGCTGGCCGGGATCATGATGGGAACCGCCGCGGGGCTTGAGATCCCCACCATGCTGATTGCGGGCTATTACGCGAAGCGCTTCGGCAAGCGCTTTTTGATGCGCGTCGCCGCCGTAGCCGGGCTGCTTTTTTATGTCGGTATGCTGACGGTTCATACGCCAGCCCTGCTTCTGGCTTTACAGCTGCTGAACGCCATTTACATCGGCATTCTGGCCGGTATCGGCATGCTCTACTTCCAGGATCTGATGCCGGGTCAGGCAGGCTCTGCCACCACCCTTTATACTAATACCACCCGCGTGGGCTGGATTATTGCAGGCTCACTGGCGGGCATTGTGGCTGAAATCTGGAACTATCATACGGTGTTCTGGATTGCGCTGGTGATGTGCGTCCTGACGCTGAGCTGCCTGACGCGGATCAAAGATGTTTAAGGTGCGGTGAGCGTTTCCAGCTCAAGCAGATAAGTGATGGCCTGCTGGCGCGTACTGCCGCACATTTCGGCGGTTGGCTGAAGCCCGGAGCACACCTTCGGGCGCAGAGGCGAGCCAAAGATCATGCACAGGTTAGTGTCAGAGAGCTGAACGCAGCGGGTATTGGCAGGCTTGCCCTCCGGCATGCCTGGAATGGGGCTTGAGATGGACGGTGCGGTACAGCACGCGCCACAGTCGGAACGACAATCCATACATGCTCTCTGTTGGTGGCAAATGCCCGTGCAGTCGGGCATTGCGCGCACAGTAACACCTTTTATGTATTGATAGCAAAACCCACGAATTCCGCTTGCCTGAAAGGCCGCGCGCGAGTAATTTGGCGCGATATTTTTTACCTCCCGTAAACAGGATTACTGCAATGCCAAGAGCGAACGAAATTAAGAAAGGTATGGTACTGAATTACAACGGCAAACTGCTGATTGTGAAAGATATCGACATTCAGGCACCCAGCGCCCGTGGCGCAGCAACGCTGTACAAAATGCGTTTCTCCGATGTCCGCACCGGCCTGAAAGTGGAAGAACGTTTTAAAGGCGACGATATCGTTGATACCGTGACCCTGACCCGTCGCTACGTTGATTTCTCCTACATCGACGGCAACGAATACGTGTTCATGGATAAAGAAGATTACACCCCGTATATCTTCACCAAAGATCAGATCGAAGAAGAGCTGCTGTTTATTCCTGAAGGCGGAATGCCGGACATGCAGGTGCTGACCTGGGATGGCGTGCTGCTGGCGCTGGAGCTGCCGCAGACGGTTGATCTGGAAATTGTTGAAACGGCGCCGGGCATCAAAGGCGCGTCTGCAAGTGCGCGTAACAAACCGGCTACCCTGACTACCGGTCTGGTCGTACAGGTGCCAGAGTACCTGTCAGCGGGCGAGAAAATCCGTATCCATATCGAAGAAAAACGCTATATGGGTCGTGCTGACTGATCGTGCTTTTCGCCCGGTGGCGCTACGCTTACCGGGCCTACAAAAAACCGGCTCTGATGCCGGTTTTTGTGTTTTTGTAGGCCGGGTAAGGCGCAGCCGCCACCCGGCAACAAACTTTACAGCAGTTCAGGATACTTCGTCATTTTCAGCGCCAGCTCGATACCGCGCACTTCCGCCATCCCTTTCAGACGGCCAATTGCCGAATACCCTGGATTCGTTTTCTTGCGCAGATCGTCCAGCATCTGGTGCCCGTGATCCGGACGGAACGGGATAGGACGTACATCTCCCGCCTGCTTACGACGTACCTCTTCAGCGAGAATGGCATCCACCACCGCAACCATGTTCACGTCGCCGCCAAGATGCGCTGCTTCATGGAAGGTTTTTGGGTTCTCTTCACGGCAGGTTGCACGCAGGTGGGTGAAATGAATGCGATCGCCGAAGGTTTCGATCATTCGCACCAGATCGTTATCCGCCCGCACGCCATACGAGCCCGTACACATGGTAAAGCCGTTGTAGATGCTGTCGACCGTCTCTTTCAGCCACTGCATATCTTCAATCGTAGACACGATACGCGGCAGGCCTAGGATAGGACGCGGTGGATCGTCCGGATGAACCGCCAGCCGCACGCCGACTTCTTCTGCCACCGGCACGATAGCGCGCAGGAAGTGCGCCATGTTTTCACGCAGCTGGTTTTTATCGATATCGCCATATTCCGCCAGGCGCGCGCGGAACTGATCGAGGGTATAGCCCTCTTCCGCCCCCGGCAGGCCCGCGATGATATTGCGAACCAGCTTTTCAATGTCCGCTTCACTGGCGGCATTGAACCACGCCAGCGCCTGCTGTTGCTCTTCGGCAGTGTAGTCTGCTTCCGCCCCCGGACGCTTCAGAATGTGCAGTTCGAAAGCCGCAAAAGCGATTTGATCGAAACGCAGCGCCTTCGAACCATCGGCCATTTCATATTCCAGGTCGGTACGCGTCCAGTCCAGAATTGGCATAAAATTGTAGCAGACGGTATCAATACCACAGGCTGCCAGGTTACGAATGCTCTGCTGATAATTCGCAATCCAGTTATCACACTCACCGGAGTGGGTTTTGATATCTTCGTGAACCGGAATACTTTCCACAACAGACCAGGTTAAACCCTTCTCTGCCAGCTGAGCCTGACGCTTTTGGATTTCCTCCACCGGCCACACCTGACCGTTCGGAATATGATGCAGCGCCGTGACCACACCCGTTGCGCCAGCCTGACGCACATCATCAAGAGAAACCGGATCGTTCGGCCCGTACCAACGCCAGGTTTGTTCCATTGTCCCACCCTCTCA
The DNA here is from genome assembly GCF_031432835.1 of Enterobacter cloacae complex sp. EB5. Taxonomy (NCBI): domain Bacteria; kingdom Pseudomonadati; phylum Pseudomonadota; class Gammaproteobacteria; order Enterobacterales; family Enterobacteriaceae; genus Enterobacter; species Enterobacter cloacae complex sp. EB5. The sequence goes on along the minus strand of NZ_CP133860.1, from coordinate 3,681,773 downwards.
AGTTGTTATACCAATATGTGTTACTTCAATGACGACTACCATACATGTTTAATCGAAGTGGTCAATACAGCACGCGGCATTGATTGATCAAACTCACATAACAGGGATATTTACGGCTTACCAATTTAATTTGTTGTCATATAACTTTACACTGGCATTGTTAATTAATGGTTAATCAGGTGTGTATTACATGAAGACTATTGCCTCCACCGCGCTTCCTGCTCATGTCCAGCAGCCCCGCTACGATCGCGAGCAGTTACGCTCCCGCATCGTCCATTTCGGTTTTGGCGCGTTCCACCGGGCGCATCAGGCGTTGTTAACAAACCGGGTACTGAATGCCAGAGGAGGCGACTGGGGAATTTGTGAGATTAGCCTCTTTAGCGGCGATGTCCTCATGCGCCAGCTCCGGGCGCAGGATCATCTGTTTACCGTGCTGGAGAAAGGCGCCGAAGGCAATCAGCCCATTATTATCGGTGCGGTAAAAGAGTGCCTGAACGCAAAACTCGACTCGCTGGCAGCCATTATTGAGAAATTCTGCGAACCGCAGGTGGCAATTGTCTCCCTCACCATTACCGAAAAAGGCTACTGCATCGATCCGGCGACGGGAAAACTGGATATGCAGAACAGCCGCATCCTGCACGATCTTGAGCACCCGTCTGAGCCGCATTCCGCGCCGGGTATTCTGGTCGAAGCGCTTCATCGCCGCCGCGAGCGCGGCCTGCCGGCGTTTACCGTGCTCTCCTGCGACAATATTCCCGACAACGGCCACGTGGTGAAGAATGCCGTTCTCGGCATGGCCGGAAAGCGTTCCGCAGCGTTGGCCGGATGGATCGAAGCGCACGTGAGCTTCCCTGGCACCATGGTCGACCGAATCGTGCCCGCCGCCACCGACGCCTCACTCGCGGAAATCGCCCGGGAACTTGGCGTTGAAGATCCCTGCGCCATCAGCTGTGAACCGTTCATTCAGTGGGTAGTGGAAGATAACTTTGTCGCCGGGCGTCCGGAGTGGGAGGTTGCAGGCGTACAGATGGTTGAGGATGTCCTGCCCTGGGAGCAGATGAAGCTGCGGATGCTGAACGGCAGCCACTCCTTCCTGGCGTATCTGGGCTACCTTGCCGGCTACGCGCACATAAATGAATGTATGCAGGACGACAGTTTCCGCGAGGCGGCCCGCAGGCTGATGCTGAATGAGCAGGCCCCTACGCTGCGCATCACCAACGTTGATCTGACAGCCTATGCTGACAGCCTGCTTGACCGCTTCGCCAACCCGGCGCTACAGCACCGCACCTGGCAAATCGCCATGGACGGCAGCCAGAAGCTGCCTCAGCGCATGCTGGATGGGATCCGCGTGCATCTTGAGCGTCACACCGCCTGGCCATTACTGGCGCTGGGGGTGGCGGGCTGGATGCGCTACGTCAGCGGTACGGACGAACAAGGCAACGCCATTGACGTACGCGATCCGCTGAGCGACAAGTTTCAGGCCATTGTCACTACCAGCAGCGACGCAGAACGCGTTAGCACCCTGCTGACGCTAAATGAAATCTTTGGCGACGACCTGCCGCAAAACCCTGTCTTTGTCGAAGCAATCACCAGCGCGTACCAGCGCCTCGTCCGGCTCGGCGCGCGCCAGGCCGTTATCGAAACGTTAAAAATTTAGCGATTATTGCGTTTAAGGCGAACGGTTTTGTGCTCCGTTCGCCCTCCCTCTTCTCAATGCCCGATTTTTTCGTCAGGATGATAGATAGTTGTTACTACATCACAATTATTTATCGGAGCGCACGTGACCAAAACCAACCTGATCACCGGTTTTCTCGGCAGCGGTAAAACTACGTCCATTCTGCATTTGCTGGCCAATAAAGACCCGGCGGAAAAGTGGGCCGTGCTGGTCAACGAATTTGGCGAAGTGGGGATCGACGGCGCGTTGCTCGCCGACAGCGGCGCGATGGTGAAAGAGATCCCGGGCGGGTGTATGTGCTGCGTGAATGGTCTGCCGATGCAGGTAGGGCTGAATACGCTGCTGCGTCAGGGCAAGCCGGACCGGTTGCTGATTGAGCCTACCGGGCTGGGTCATCCTAAGCAAATCCTTGATTTACTGACCGCCCCGGTATACGAGCCGTGGCTTGAGCTGCGTGCGACGCTTTGCCTGTTAGACCCCCGCCAGCTGCTGGATGAAAAAGCGATCAATAACGACAATTTCCGCGACCAGCTCGCCTCGGCAGATATTATCGTGGCGAATAAATCCGATCGCGCGACGGCTGAGAGTCAGGCCGCGTTCGAGTCCTGGTGGCAGAAGGCTGGCGGTGGACGTCAGTATGTGCAGACCACCCAGGGCAACATTGATGGCGCCCTGCTCGACCTTCCCCGCCTCAACCAGACGCAACTGCCTGCCAGCGCTGAGCATTCGCATAGCCACGGTGCGAAGCAAGGCCTGGCTGCACTGAGCCTGCCGGAACATCAGCGCTGGCGTCGAAATTTGAACAGCGGCCAGGGGCACCAGGCCTGCGGGTGGATCTTCGATGCCGATACGGTTTTCAACACCATTGGTATCCTGGAGTGGGCGAGACTGGCGCCGGTTGAGCGGGTAAAAGGGATCATGCGCACCCCGGGTGGCCTGGTGCGCATTAACCGTCAGGGCGAGGATTTCTTTATTGAAACCCAGAACGTTGCGCCACCCGACAGCCGGATAGAGTTAATTAGTGCGGTTAATACCGACTGGAATGCCCTCCAGTCAAGCCTGTTGAAGCTTCGTTTAAGTTTGGGCGGCTAACGTTGCCCCTGATTTCACACATTGCTGAAGACTATGACGACTCGACTTCCTGCTATTTTATTGCTCAACGCCGCCGGTCTGGCGATCTTTTTCTCCTGGTATATCCCGGCGGATCACGGTTTCTGGTTCCCGCTGGATTCCGGGCTGTTCCATTTCTTTAACCAGGCGCTGGCGAAGAGTGAAGCCTTCCTGTGGCTGGTGGCGATCACCAACAACCGCGCGTTTGACGGCTGTTCGCTGCTGGCAATGGGCTGTCTGATGCTCTCCTTCTGGCTGAAGGAAGACAAAACGGGTCGTCGCCGTATTCTGATTATCGGTCTGGTGATGCTGCTGGCTGCGGTGATTATCAACCAGCTGGCGCAGCATCTGATGCCGGTTAAACGCGCCAGTCCGTCGCTCTTTTTCCCGAATATTAACCGCGTCAGCGAGCTGCTTCATATTCCAACCAAAGACGCCTCGAAGGACAGTTTCCCGGGCGACCACGGTATGATGCTGCTGATTTTCGCAGGCTTCATGCTGCGCTATTTTGGTAAAAAAGCCTTCGCCATCGCCCTGGTTATTGTGGTGGTATTTGCATTCCCGCGGGTGATGATTGGCGCGCACTGGCTGACAGATATCGCCGTAGGCTCCCTCACGGCGGTGTTAATTGGTTTACCGTGGGTGCTGATGACCCCCCTGAGCGATCGCATAATAGCCATTTTTGATCGCTATCTTCCCGGCAAATTTAAACAAGCCGGAAACAAATAAATAACGAAAATTAACACCATTCATCAGGGATCGTTTTCGATCCCTGAGTCACTTCTTTGCGGCGTCATTCAACGCTGTCATCATCCCGTCATACTATTCGTGATAAAAATGAAGCAATTGCGGGGATTACCGGTATGAATGGCGGCATTTTGAGCAATTCCGCGCTGTAACTTTGTGTATCACATTTTCTTATAAAAAATCGGACTTTTTTGCTCGCAATACCCCGTGCAATCGGTTAACCTCGAACTCGTTTTGCCCCACTGAGATAATTATTATCATGGTGAATAATTTTGTGCGTTGAGCCACAGTTTTCACCATAAAGAATTGTCTCATTGTGAACAGATAATTAGTCTCGTCACGGTTGGCATTTTTATAACGATATTTTCGTTAAGGACTTCAAGGGAAAACAAACAAAATGGTCAAATCTCAACCAATCTTGAGATATATCTTGCGGGGGATCCCGGCGATTGCAGTGGCGGTTCTGCTTTCGGCATGTAGTACGACGAATACCGCGAAGAATATGCATCCTGAGACGCGTGTTGTGGGAATGGAAGATTCCTCCTCACTGCAAGCCTCTCAGGATGAATTTGAAAATATGGTACGTAATCTCGACGTTAAGTCGCGTATTATGGATCAGTATGCTGACTGGAAAGGCGTGCGTTACCGTCTGGGCGGCAGCACCAAGAAAGGTATTGATTGTTCCGCGTTCGTACAGCGTACGTTCCGTGAGCAGTTTGGGTTAGACCTTCCGCGTTCTACTTATGAACAGCAGGAGATGGGCAAATCCATTTCGCGCACTAAACTGCGCACGGGCGATTTAGTCCTGTTCAGAGCGGGTTCAACCGGTCGACACGTTGGCATCTATATCGGTAACGATCAGTTTGTCCATGCTTCCACCAGCAGTGGTGTGACGATTTCCAGCATGAACGAACCTTACTGGAAGAAGCGCTACAACGAAGCTCGCCGCGTTCTGAGCCGTAGTTAATATTGCTGTCGTATCGTTGGTTATCCCTTGGCTGGCGATACGATAAAAAAAGCACTGCTCCGGCAGTGTTTTTTTTTGCCCGTTACACTGATAACTATCCAGCGGCATTTCAGGAATTACGACATCTATGTTTACCCGCTACTTCTCCAGCAACCGCAAGATACTGTTTCTCAGTTTCCTTACGGGGTTATTCACTGCCCTGCTTCTGGGAGCATTACAGTTTTACTGGAGTTACCACAAGCGAGACGTCAGATTCGATACCCTCATTACCGATTTACGCGTCTATATGGAGAGCTATTTCGATGAGCTCAAAATGTCGATTGATACGCTCCAGCCACTCACGCTGAACAGCTGCGAGGAAGTGAGTGCCGCCCTGACCTCCCGGGCGGCCTTTAGCATCAACGTGCGCGCCTTTTTGCTGGTCAGGGATAAATACGCCTACTGCTCTTCCGCCACCGGCCCGATGAATGTCCCCCTGCAAGCGCTTATTCCTGAACTGCACATCAATAAACAGGTTGATATGGCGCTCCTGCCGGGCACCCCCATGATGCCGGACAAGCCCGCGATTGCCATCTGGTATCGCAACCCACTGGTGAAAGACGGCGGTGTGTTTACCTCCGTAAATCTCAACCTGACCCCGTACCTTCTCTACACCTCACGACAGGATGAGTTTGCCGGTATTTCCATCATTATTGGCGATTATGCGTTATCAACCCATTCCGGAACGCTGGTCCCTGCGCGTGATTTGCCTGATATCCCGGTCCGTACCGCCACGCTGAAAAATGTGCCTCTGACCATCCATGTTTATGCGGAAGCCTGGACGACCGATGAAGTGCTGTACGCCCTGTTTTTCGGCCTGGTCTGCGGGATCGCGGCGGGCCTGTTGAATTTCTATATTCTTACTATCCGTCTTAATCCGGGGAAAGAGATCCTCACGGCCATCAAGCGCGACCAGTTTTACGTGGTCTATCAACCCGTCGTGGATGCGCAGTCGCTCAAAATGACCGGGCTGGAAGTCCTGATGCGCTGGAAGCATCCGGTGATGGGAGAAATTCCACCGGATGCCTTTATTAATTTCGCTGAAGCGCAGAAGCTGATTGTCCCGCTGACGCTGCATCTTTTTGACCTGATTATCCGCGATGCCCCTGTCCTGCAAACGGTGCTCCCGCCTGGGGCCAAGTTTGGGATCAACATCGCGCCCGGGCATCTGCATGCGGAAAGCTTTAAAGAGGATATGCGCGCGTTTGCCGCCGCCCTTCCACCCGATCACTTCCAGATTGTGCTGGAAATAACCGAGCGCGATATGATCAACCACCGCGAGGCTAATCAGCTGTTCGAATGGCTGCACGAAGAAGGTTTTGAAATCGCCATCGATGATTTTGGCACCGGCCACAGCGCGCTGATCTATCTGGAACGCTTCACGATGGATTACCTGAAAATTGACCGTGGCTTCGTGAATGCCATCGGGACTGAAACCGTCACCTCGCCAGTGCTTGACGCGGTGCTGACGCTGGCAGAACGTCTGAATATGATAACCGTCGCCGAGGGTGTTGAAACGCCGGAGCAGGCGGCGTGGCTACGCGAGCATGGCGTGAACTATCTTCAGGGCTACTGGATCGGCCGCCCGATGCCGCTGGAGCAGTTCAGGACGTGGCAACCCGACATCACGCTCGGGGAATAATTTCACAATCACCGCGCTGTCCCTTATTATTCTGTTCAACCGAGCCTGCCTGTGAACAAAGGGATCCGCCGCACTATGATTATGCGCGTTGTGTTGACGCTGTTGGCGCTGGTGAGCCTGTCGAGCCAGGCGCAGACCATCAAAGAGAGCACGGCCTTTGCCGTCATTGGCGAGCCGAAGTACGCGGTTAACTTTAACCATTACGATTACGTTAACCCCGCCGCCCCGAAAGGCGGAAACGTGACGCTTTCCGCCACGGGAACGTTTGACAACTTTAACCGCTTTGCCCTGCGCGGCGTAGCGGCAGCGCGTACCGAATCCCTCTATGACACGCTGTTCGTCACCTCCGACGACGAGCCCGGCAGCTATTATCCCCTGGTCGCGGAGAACGTGCGTTACGCCGATGATTTCAGCTGGGCAGAAATCGCGATTAATCCGCGGGCGCGTTTTCACGACGGTACGCCGGTTAGCGCCCGTGACGTGGCGTTCACCTTTCATAAATTTATGACCGAAGGCGTGCCGCAGTTTCGTCTGGTGTACAAGGGCACCACGGTGAAAGCCATCGCCCCGCTGACCGTGCGCATCGAACTCCCTGAGCCGAACAAAGAGAATATGCTGAGCCTGTTCTCCCTGCCCGTCATGCCCGAATCCTTCTGGAAAAACCATAAGCTGAGCGATCCCCTCTCTACCCCGCCGCTGGCGGGAGGGCCGTATCGCATTACCGACTGGCGAATGGGCCAGTACGTGATCTATTCCCGGGTGAAAGATTACTGGGCAGCCACGCTGCCGGTAAACCGGGGCCGCTGGAACTTCGATACAATCCGCTACGACTACTACCTGGATGATAACGTGGCCTTCGAGGCATTTAAGGCGGGCGCGTTTGATTTACGTGTCGAGAACAGCGCCAAAAACTGGGCGACCCGCTATATCGGAAAAAATTTCGCGAAAGGCTATATCGTTAAAGACGAACACAAAAACGAATCAGCGCAGGACACGCGCTGGCTGGCGTTTAATATTCAGCGCCCGGTTTTTTCCGATCGTCGGGTGCGTGAAGCCATTACCCTGGCGTTTGATTTTGAATGGATGAACAAAGCGCTGTTTTACGGAGCCTACAGCCGGGCGAACAGCTATTTCCAGAATACTGAATATGCCGCCCGTGATTATCCCCACGCGGACGAGCTGGTTTTGCTGGCGCCAATGAAAGCGGAGCTCCCGCCGGAGGTGTTCACCCGCGTATTTGAACCGCCCAAATCCGACGGAAACGGGTTCGACCGGGACAACCTGCTGAAAGCCAGCAACCTGCTGGATGACGCTGGCTGGGTGCTGAAAAACCGGCAACGGGTGAATGCGCAAACCGGCAAACCGCTCAGCTTCGAACTGCTGATTGCCTCCGGCGCAAACGATCAGTGGGTGCTGCCGTTTAAGAAGAACCTTGCCCGGCTTGGCGTTACCATGAATATCCGCCAGGTCGATATGGCCCAGTTGACCAACCGCAAGCGCAGTCGCGATTACGACATGATGCAGGCCCTGTGGGCCGCGCAGCCGTGGCCGAGTTCAGATCTGCAAATCTCCTGGGCATCGGGGTATATCGACTCCTCCTACAACGCCCCGGGGGTAAAGAGCCCGGTGATTGATGCGCTGATTGCAAAAATTGTCGCCGCTCAGGGCGATAAGAACAAGCTTCTGCCGCTTGGCCGCGCGCTCGATCGGGTATTAACCTGGAACTATTATATGCTGCCGATGTGGTATATGGGCGAAGATCGCGTGGCCCGCTGGGATAAATTCTCCCTGCCTGCCGTTCGCCCGGTCTACACCCTCGGCTTTGACACCTGGTGGTATGACGTGAATAAAGCCGCAAAATTGCCCGCAGAGCGGCGTTAAGGAGTGATGATGGGCGCTTATCTTATCCGCCGGCTGCTGTTAGTGATCCCGACGCTGTGGGCCATCATTACCATTAACTTTTTTATCGTCCAGATCGCTCCCGGCGGCCCGGTGGACCAGGCGATTGCGGCAATAGAATTTGGTCACGCTGGCGGCATGCCGGGCGGCGGCGGTGAAGGAATGGGGGCCAGCCATGCCCGGACGGGCGTGGGCAATATCAGCGAAAGCCACTACCGGGGCGGTCGGGGACTGGATCCGGAGGTGATCGCCGAGATCACCCATCGCTATGGTTTTGACAAGCCGCTGCACGAGCGCTATTTCAGGATGCTCTGGAATTATGTCCGTTTCGATTTTGGCGACAGCCTGTTTCGCAGCGCCTCGGTGTTAACCCTGATCAAAGAAAGCCTGCCGGTTTCCATCACGCTCGGACTGTGGGGGACGCTGATTATTTATCTGGTCTCTATTCCGCTGGGGATAAGGAAAGCGGTCTACAACGGTAGCCGTTTCGATATCTGGAGCAGCACGTTTATTATCATCGGCTACGCTATCCCGGCGTTTCTGTTTGCCGTGCTGCTGATTGTCTTTTTCGCAGGCGGCAGTTATTTCGACCTCTTCCCGCTGCGCGGGCTGGTCTCTGCGGATTTCAGCACCCTGCCGTGGTATCAGAAAATCACCGATTACTTCTGGCATATCACGCTGCCGGTGCTGGCGACGGTCATCGGCGGTTTTGCGGCGCTTACGATGCTGACCAAAAACGCCTTTCTTGATGAGATCCGCAAACAGTACGTCGTCACCGCGCGCGCCAAAGGCGTCGGTGAAAAGCAGATCATGTGGAAGCACGTTTTTCGTAACGCCATGCTGCTGGTGATTGCCGGTTTCCCCGCCACGTTCATCAGTATGTTTTTTACCGGCTCGCTGCTGATAGAGGTGATGTTCTCGCTTAACGGATTAGGGCTGCTGGGCTATGAAGCCACCGTCTCCCGTGATTATCCGGTGATGTTTGGCACACTCTACATTTTCACCCTGATCGGCCTGCTGCTGAACATCATCAGCGATATCAGCTATACGCTGGTCGATCCCCGTATCGATTTTGAGGGCCGCTGATGTCGCGTTTAAGCCCCGTCAATCAGGCCCGCTGGGCGCGTTTTCGCCACAACCGTCGCGGCTACTGGTCGCTGTGGATCTTCGCCGTCCTGTTCGCCTTAAGTATGTGTTCGGAACTGATTGCCAACGATAAACCCCTGCTGGTGCATTTCAAAGACCGCTGGTATGTGCCGGTGCTGACCACCTACAGCGAAAGCGATTTTGGCGGCCCGTTTGCGACGCCAGCCGAGTACCAGGATCCCTGGTTACGTGAACAGATCGCGCAGCACGGCTGGGCTATCTGGGCGCCGATTCGTTTTGGCGCGAACAGTATTAACTTCGCCACGTCCACCCCCTTCCCTTCGCCGCCTTCCGCGCAAAACTGGCTGGGAACGGACGCCAACGGCGGCGATGTGCTGGCGCGCATCCTCTATGGCACCCGCATCTCGCTCCTGTTTGGGCTGCTGCTGACGCTCTTTAGCAGCGTAATGGGCGTTGTGGCGGGCGCCGTGCAGGGCTATTACGGGGGTAAAATAGATTTATGGGGACAGCGCGTGATTGAAGTCTGGTCCGGTATGCCGACGCTGTTTCTGATTATCCTGCTGTCCAGCGTGGTACAGCCTGGCTTCTGGTGGCTGCTCGGGATCACCGTCCTGTTCGGCTGGATGGCGCTGGTCGGCGTGGTGCGCGCGGAGTTTCTGCGTACGCGAAATTACGACTATATTCGCGCCGCGCAGGCGTTAGGCGTGAGCGATGGCGCAATCATCTTCCGTCACATGCTTCCCAATGCGGTGGTGGCGACCCTTACCTTCCTGCCGTTTATTTTGTGCAGCTCCATCACCACCCTGACGTCGCTTGATTTTCTTGGTTTCGGTTTGCCGCTGGGCTCACCGTCCCTTGGCGAACTGCTGTTGCAGGGCAAAAACAATCTCCAGGCCCCCTGGCTGGGCATCGCCGCATTCCTCTCCGTGGCGGTGCTCCTTTCCCTGCTGATTTTTATTGGCGAAGCCGTGCGCGATGCCTTCGATCCCAACAAGGCGGTATGACATGACCCGGCCTCTTCTGAGCATAGAGAACCTGTCGATTGCGTTTTCAAAACAGGGCGAATCACGCACGGTGGTGACGGATTTATCGTTGCAGATCCAGCGCGGAGAGACGCTGGCGCTGGTCGGGGAATCCGGCTCCGGTAAGAGCGTTTCGGCGCTGTCGGTGCTGCGCCTGCTCCCTTCCCCGCCGGTCAGCTATCCGCAGGGGGATATTCTGTTCCATGGACAATCGCTGCTGAACGCTGACGAGCAAACCCTGCGCGGCATTCGTGGCAACAACATCGCCATGATTTTTCAGGAGCCGATGGTGTCGCTCAACCCTCTGCATACGCTGGAAAAACAGCTCTATGAAGTGCTGTCCCTTCATCGGGGAATGCGTAAAGAGGCAGCGCGGGGTGAAATTCTCGACTGCCTTGAACGCACCGGTATTCGTAATGCCGCGAAACGGCTGAACGATTTCCCGCACCAGCTTTCCGGCGGCGAGCGCCAGCGCGTGATGATCGCAATGGCCCTGCTCACGCGCCCCGAACTGCTGATTGCCGATGAACCCACTACCGCGCTGGACGTCACGGTGCAGGCACAAATTCTGCAACTGTTGCGCGAACTGCGCGACGAGCTGAACATGAGCCTGCTGTTTATTACGCACAACCTGAGCATCGTGAGAAAGCTTGCTGACACGGTGGCCGTGATGCAAAACGGCCGCTGCGTGGAACAGAACCGGGCATCCGCCCTCCTGAGCGCGCCTCAGCACCCGTATACACAGCGCCTGCTCGATAGCGAACCCGCTGGCGACCCGGTACCGCTTAACGCTGACAGCGTGCCGTTGCTGAGGGTTGAAGGGCTGTCGGTGTCATTCCCGATCCGCAAAGGCATTTTGCGTCGCGTGGTCGATCACAATCATGTCCTGAAAGGCATGAGCTTCGCTCTGCGTCCGGGCGAGTCGCTTGGGCTTGTGGGCGAATCCGGCTCGGGCAAAAGCACCACCGGTCTGGCGCTGCTGCGCCTGATCGCCTCTCAGGGAAGCATTGTCTTTGACGGCATGCCGCTGCAAAACCTGAATCGCCGGATGATGCTCCCCGTCCGCCCGCGGATGCAGGTGGTATTTCAGGATCCAAACTCTTCGCTTAACCCGCGCCTGAGCGTTTTGCAGATTATTGAGGAGGGCCTGCGCGTCCACCAGCCGACAATGACGGCGCAACAGCGTGAAATCGACGTGATGCGGGTGATGGCGGAAGTGGGTTTAGATCCCGAGACCCGGCACCGGTATCCGGCTGAGTTTTCTGGCGGACAGCGCCAGCGTATAGCGATTGCCCGCGCGCTGATCCTCAAACCGGAGCTGATCGTGCTGGACGAGCCAACCTCTTCCCTGGACCGCACCGTGCAGGCGCAAATTCTGGCGCTGCTGAAGGGGCTACAGGAAAAGCATCGGCTGGCCTATATCTTTATCAGCCACGATTTACAGGTGGTGCGTGCGCTTTGCCATCAGGTGGTGGTATTGCGGCAGGGAGAAGTCGTTGAGCAGGGAGAGTGCCAGCGCGTATTCACCGCGCCGACGCAGGATTACACGCGCCAGCTATTGTCCGCTGACTAGCACTCAGAAAGGATATTGACCGGAGAACGGCTCGGCAATGGCCACGCCGAAGTTTTTCAGCCGACAGGTGGCGGCAAACTCATCCTGGCTGTTAACAAACAGGCACGGCTCACCTTCGCATTCCAGCACGGAGCTGTCCACTTCGATGTCCGTCAGCGCCTGGCTGAGACGTTCCATGACCGGCCACGCATTTTCATCGCTCGGGCTGAGCAGCTTAAGCGCCACCAGACAATTATCCTCCCCGGCAACGCTTTGCGGAATCGGTTCAACTTTCGAACCTGCAAAACCCGTCGACCAGCGATAGCTCTGGGGCAAGCGATGGACAATGGAGAGTTGTAATGTATTCACGTTCAGATCCCCGGAAGCAAATTTACTTCACAATTTATTTACATTTATAGTAACACATCATCGCCAACCTGCACTGTTTAGCGGATTTTATAGGCGTTGCAGGCTCGCGTCGGCGCTATATGTACCCGTTTCTGCGATCTAACTCAACCTTTTTAAATACAATGATGTGACTTTTTACATAAATAGATTTTACATAAAAGAAACAAACACAGGTTAAACGAACGGAGGGTTGGTTGATATGGGTCAACAAAAAGGCCCGTCTCGGGCCTTAAGTGGTCATTTATGCGCCGTCTTTCGCGGCCGGCTGGCGTAAAGATAGAAGAGGATAGAGCAGGTCGCGCAGAGGGCAATCGCCCACAGCATCGGCCAGGCGGTATTAAACGTCGCCGTCGAGAGCAGCGCCCCGACTATCGCGCCAATCCCGAAACGGAACGTTCCTGCCAGCGACGAGGCGGTACCCGCCATATGCGGAAATTCGTCGAGGATCACCGCCATCGCGTTGGATGAAACCATCGACACGCAGCCGACAAACGCCGCCACCCCCACCACCAGCGCCCAGAAACCGACGCCCAGTAACGCGCTCAATACCAGCCAGATAGCCATTACGAACTGGATCCACAGCCCGGCGCGAAACATATTCAGCGCCCCAACTCGCCGGACGAAGCGGCTGTTGATAATGGTCATCACAAACAGGAACACGATATTCAGCGCGAAGTAGTAGCCAAAATGCTGGGGCGACACATGGTTCAGTTCGATATACACAAACGGCCCCGCGCTCAGGAACGAGAACATTCCGGCAAAGCTGAAGCCGCTGGCCAGCATATAGCTCAGCACACGCTTATGGCGAAACAGCGAGGCAAAGTTGCCAAGCGTGGTGCGAATGTGGAACTTCTGACGTCGCTCGACCGGCAGCGTTTCATCGATAAAGACGAAGATCATCACCGAGGCCAGCAGCGCGGCAATCGCCAGGATCCAGAAAATCGCATGCCAGCTGAACCACACCAGGACCGCCCCGCCCACCATGGGGGCGACCAGCGGCGCAATGGTCGTGACCAGCATGACGAACGACATCATGCGCGAGAACTCTTCCTTCGGGTAAACGTCGCGCATCAGCGCGTTAATCACCACGCTTGCCGCAGCCGCCGCCAGGCCATGGAAGAAACGCATCACAATCAGCTGATCGATACTCTGCGCCAGCGCGCAGGCCACCGCCGCCGCGGCAAATATCAATGTCCCGCCCAGGATAACCGGTTTACGCCCCAGGCTGTCGGCCATTGGGCCATAAAAGAGCTGACCGAGGGCAAAACCAAGAATGTAGGTGCTGAGCGTCATCTGCGCGCTGCCTGCCGGTACGCCAAACTGCGCGGAAATCACCGGCAGCGCGGGCAGATACATATCGATAGACAGCGGCATCAGCATGGCCAGCAGGCCAAGGATAAATACAATTTTAAACGACGAGTGTGGCCTGGTGGTCACAGGGTTCTCCTGAATTTAGCGTGAAGGCAGCCCGACGCTGGCGATCTCTTCTTCCGTCAGCGGGCGATATTCCCCTGGCGCCAGGTCTGGATCGAGTTCAATCGCGCCGATACGTTCACGATGCAGCCCCACAACGTGGTTGCCCACGGCGGCAAACATCCGTTTCACCTGGTGGTAGCGGCCTTCACTGATGGTCAGACGGACATCCGTGGGGGTGAGGATTTCCAGCACCGCCGGTTTGGTCAGATCCTTCTCATTATGCAGCTGAACGCCTTTCGCGAATTGCTCTGCCGTGTCATCCGAGACCGGAGACTCAAGCGTCACCCGATAGGTTTTCTCGCAGTGATGGCGCGGGGAGGTGATGCGGTGCGACCACTGGCCGTCATCGGTCATCAGCACCAGGCCGGTGGTATCGATATCCAGTCGCCCTGCCGCATGCAGCTTGTGCGCCACAGGTTCGTCGAGGAAGTAGAGCACCGTCGGGTGATCCGGATCGTCCGTTGAACAGACGTAACCTTCCGGTTTGTTGAGCATGAAGTAGCGCGGGCCATTCTGCTGGGTCAGCGGGTTGCCGTCATACTCCACCTGGTGCTCAGGCTGGAGTTTAAAAGCGCTGTCTTTCACAATGTCGCCGTCCACGGTTACGCGGCTGGCGCGAATTTCACGCCCGGCAATAGCGCGGCTTACGCCGAGTTGCTGAGCGATAAACTTATCAAGTCGCATGAAATCTTTTTAGCCTTAATGGTGCTGGAAGTCGGACTACGCGTCCGAAAAAGAAGCAGTCAGAAACAGTTCAGTATAATGGTCTGGTTGCGCCACTCAAGGGAAAAAGTTTCGTGGCATACTATATGCGAGTTAACTGAATAGAGAAGCCATGACGTTCACATTACGCCCCTATCAGCAGGAAGCCGTTGATGCCACCCTCGCCTGGTTTCGCAAGCATCGGGAGCCCGCCGCCATCGTACTCCCGACCGGAGCCGGTAAAAGCCTGGTGATTGCCGAACTGGCGCGCCTGGCCCGCGGACGCGTGCTGGTGCTGGCGCACGTCAAAGAGCTGGTGGCGCAAAACCACGCCAAATATTGCGCGCTCGGCCTGGAGGCCGACATTTTTGCCGCCGGGCTGAAGCGCAAAGAGAGCCACGGAAAAGTGGTGTTTGGCAGCGTACAATCCGTTGCACGCAACCTGGAGCTGTTTCGCAGCGAGTTTTCCCTGCTGATTGTCGATGAATGTCACCGCATCAGCGATGACGACGACAGCCAGTATCAGCAAATCCTCACTCATCTGAAAAAGGTGAATCCTCACCTCCGTCTGCTTGGCCTTACCGCCACGCCGTTTCGTCTGGGCAAGGGCTGGATTTATCAGTTTCATTATCACGGCATGGTGCGTGGCGATGAAAAGGCCCTGTTCCGCGACTGTATCTATGAGCTTCCCCTGCGCTATATGATCAAGCACGGCTACCTGACGCCGCCGGAGCGGCTGGATATGCCCGTCGTGCAGTACGATTTCAGCCGCTTACAGGCGCAGAGCAACGGGCTGTTCAGCGAGGCAGATCTTAACCATGAGCTGAAAAAACAGAAGCGGATCACGCCGCATATCATCAGCCAGATTGAAGAGTTCGCGCAAACGCGCAAAGGGGTGATGATTTTTGCTGCCACCGTCGAACACGCGCGCGAAATTACGGGGCTGCTGCCCGCCGACGACGCGGCGTTAATTACCGGTGAAACCCCCGGCCCGGAGCGTGACAGCCTGATTGAGGCCTTCAAAGCTCAGCGGTTCCGCTATCTGGTGAATGTCTCCGTATTAACCACCGGCTTTGACGCCCCGCACGTCGACCTGATTGCGATTCTTCGCCCGACGGAATCCGTCAGCCTGTATCAGCAGATTGTTGGCCGCGGGCTGCGCCTGGCGCCGGGCAAAACCGACTGTCTGATCCTCGATTACGCCGGTAACCCGCACGATCTCTATTCGCCGGAAGTCGGCACGCCAAAAGGCAAGAGCGACAACGTGCCCGTTCAGGTTTTTTGCCCTGCCTGCGGGTTTGCCAACACCTTCTGGGGGAAAACCACCGCCGACGGCACGCTGATCGAACATTTTGGCCGCCGCTGTCAGGGCTGGTTTGAAGACGATGAAGGCCACCGCGAACAGTGTGATTTCCGCTTCCGCTTCAAAAACTGCCCGCAGTGCAATGCCGAAAACGACATTGCCGCCCGCCGCTGCCGGGAGTGCGACACGGTCCTGGTCGACCCGGACGACATGCTGAAAGCAGCGCTGAAGCTGAAAGATGCGCTGGTGCTACGCTGTTCCGGCATGGTTTTACAGCCGGGCGCGGATGAAAAAGGCGAGTGGCTAAAAATTACCTATTACGACGAAGATGGCGCAGACGTCAGCGAGCGGTTCCGGGTCCAGACGCCCGCCCAGCGCACCGCGTTCGAGCAGCTCTTTATCCGCCCGCATACCCGCACGCCTGGCGTGCCGCTGCGCTGGATAACCGTGGCCGATATCGTGCGCCAGCAGGCGTTGCTGCGCCATCCTGATTTTGTTGTCGCCCGTAAAAAAGGGCAGTTCTGGCAGGTGCGTGAGAAGGTCTTTGACTATGAAGGACGCTTTCGCCGGGCAAACGAATTGCGCGGTTAACGGGACTTTTCGTTGATGCGCGAGCCATTTGAGTATAAAATGCCGCCCGCTTCACATCCGTGAGGCAGAACACTCACCTGCTGCTGGGTCGCCTGTAGTAGGGTTTTAAATACAGAGAGAAATCAATGTTCACTATCGAAGCAGAAGTACGTAACGTGCAGGGTAAGGGTGCGAGCCGCCGCCTGCGTACCGCAAACAAGTTCCCGGCTATCGTTTACGGTGGCGAAGCTGCTCCAGTTGCTATTGAACTGGATCACGACAAAGTATGGAACATGCAGACCAAAGCTGAGTTCTACAGCGAAGTTCTGACCATCGTTGTTGGCGGTAAAGAAGAAAAAGTGAAAGTTCAGGCTGTTCAGCGTCACGCGTTCAAGCCAAAACTGACTCACATCGACTTCGTTCGCGCGTAATCGCAAACCTGTCGAGAAAAACCCCGCCTTTGCGGGGTTTTTTTATGGCTGTTACTTACCACCTGAGGTGCGACGCTGGAGCTGGTCGCGCAGATTCGGCGGCGTGCCTTTAATGGTCAGCGTGTCGGTGGCCGGGTCCCAGAAGATACGTTCCCCGAGCAGCATGGCATCAAAGTTAATGGTTAACCCACCGCCGCTACCGGCAAATTTCGTCAGCTGACGCAGCGTACTGCGATCCGCCGGGAAGCTCTCTTCCAGCTCATAGCCTTTTTCCGCAGTAAATTCCTGGAAGCTGACTTCGCTGACGCCTGCCAGCTCTTTGGACAGCGACTCCAGCTCAATCTCTTCCCCGGCCTGTAACTGCTCGTTGCAGTAGCTGTAAACCTGCTGACGCACGTTTTGACGCTCAAATTTATCAAGCTGCGCCTCAGCCGTAAAGTCATCCACCGCCTGGAGGAGACCTTTGTTCTGCGCTTTGGCATTGAGCCCTTCGCTGGCGCCGAGGAAGTCCATAAAGAAATCCGCCACTTTGCGGCCCACGCGGCCTTTAAGGAAGGTCAGATAGCGCGTTGATTCCGGGTTGGTTTCCCATTCGGTTAAATCGATACGCGCCACAATATCCGCATGGTTGATATCCAGATAGTGCGTTGAGCTGATATCCAGCTGCTCGTTCACGCGCATGCTGCTTAAGTTATTCAGCACGGTGACCAGCAGATACTCTACCGCCAGATAGCGGTAGTGGCAGAACAGGACGATACCGCCATCGGCGAAGGGATATTTCGCCAGTTCGTCACGCAGACGGCCAGTAGCAGCGCGGCTGAATGCCAGGAAATCCTCTTCGCCCTGACGTTGCAGGCGCAGGCTATCCGCCAGTTCGCTCTCTTCGCTGAACAAGCCATAGGCTTTATTTTTCGCGCTGTAGACGCGATGCAACTCCGCCATCATCTCGACAACGGTAGGCGTTGGTTCCAGTAACGAATCGCGCAGCACCACTTCAAGGGTTTGCTCATCACGCTTGATAAGCTGGTGCAAGGCAATCTGGTTGATTTCCAGACTCATGATAAACTCTCCTTTTAGACCGGGCGGTATTCAACCACCACCAACGCATGTGTGCAACAGAAGATAAAAAAGGGGAAAAAAAGCTGTTGCTACGGTAATATGTCGCCCTTCTCTCAACAAACTGATTTTGATTTATGCCACAACATTCCCGCTACAGTGACGAACACGTTGAACAACTGCTCAGTGAGCTGGTCAACGTACTGGAAAAACATAAAACGCCAACCGATCTCTCCCTGATGGTTTTGGGAAATATGGTTACCAACCTGATCAATACCAGCGTTGCTCCGGCTCAGCGTCAGGCGATCGCCAAATCTTTCGCCCAGGCTTTGCAGTCCTCCGTTAGCGACGACCAGGCACACTAAGGGAAACGAACAACAGTTTATGGTGACGAATCGTCAGCGCTACCGTGAAAAAGTCTCCCAGATGGTCAGCTGGGGGCACTGGTTTGCCCTGTTCAACATTCTGTTGGCGATGGTGCTCGGTTGCCGTTATCTGTTTGTGGCGGACTGGCCAACCACGTTAACCGGGCGCATCTACTCATGGATGAGCCTTGTTGGTCACTTTAGCTTTCTGGTCTTCGCCACCTATCTGCTGATCCTGTTCCCACTGACGTTTATCGTCATGTCGCAGCGGCTGATGCGCTTCCTGTCCGCCATTCTTGCGACGGCGGGCATGACGCTGTTGCTGATCGACAGCGAAGTCTTTACCCGCTTCCACCTGCACCTGAATCCTGTCGTCTGGGAGCTGGTGATTAACCCGGATCAAAACGAGACCGCGCGCGACTGGCAGCTGATGTTTATCAGCGTGCCGATAATCCTGCTGATCGAAATGCTGTTCGCCACGTGGAGCTGGCAAAAACTCCGCAGTCTGACCCGACGCCGCCATTATGCGAAGCCCGTCGCGGCGCTCTTTTTCGCCTCATTTATCGGTTCGCACCTGATGTATATCTGGGCAGATGCGAACTTCTACCGCCCGATTACCATGCAGCGCGCGAACCTGCCGCTCTCCTATCCGATGACGGCGCGTCGTTTCCTCGAAAAACACGGCCTGCTGGACGCGCAGGAGTATCAGCGTCGTCTGGTCGAACAGGGTAATCCGGAAGCGGTCAGCGTGCAGTATCCCCTGAGCGATCTGAAATATCGCGACATGGGCCGCGGTCAGAACGTGCTGCTGATTACCGTCGATGGCCTGAACTATTCCCGCTATGAGAAGCAGATGCCAGCGCTGGCTGAATTCGCTGAGAACAACATCGTATTCACTCAGCATATGAGCTCCGGTAATTCGACCGACGCGGGTATTTTCGGCCTGTTCTACGGCATTTCACCGAGCTATATGGATGGCGTGCTGTCGGCCCGTATTCCGGCGGCATTGATTACCGGGCTTAATCAGCAGGGCTACCAGCTGGGGCTGTTTGCCTCTGATGGTTTCAACAGCTCGCTGTACCGCCAGGCGCTGCTGTCTGATTTCTCACTACCCGCCGCGCAGAGCCAGTCTGACGATCGGACCGCTGACCAGTGGATAGACTGGCTGAAGCGCTATGCGCAGGAAGATAACCGCTGGTTCTCCTGGGTTGCGTTTAACGGCACAACGCTTGATGACAGCAATCAGAAAGGCTTCGCGCGCCGCTATAGCCGTGCGGCGGGTGATGTCGATGCGCAGATCGGTCGCGTGCTGACCGCCCTGCGCGACGCGGGCAAGCTGGACAATACGGTCGTGATTATCACGGCGGGGCATGGCGTGCCGCTCGGCGACGAGGCGAAGGGCATGGACTGGTCGCGTCCGAACCTGCATGTGCCCCTGGTGATCCACTGGCCGGGCACTCCCGCGCAGCGCATCAACATGCTCACCGACCATAAGGACGTCATGACCACGTTAATGCAGCGGCTGCTGCACGTCAGCACACCGGCCATTGAGTACTCGCAGGGACAAGACCTCTTTAGCGCCACGCGGCGTCATAACTGGGTCACGGCTGCTGGCGGAAACACGCTGGTGGTGACCACGCCGACGTTGTCCCTGGTGCTGAACAGCAACGGCAATTACCAGACGTATAACCTCGATGGCGAGAAGCTGAAAGACCAGAAACCGCAGCTCAGTTTGCTGTTGCAGGTGCTGACAGACGAGAAGCGCTTTATCGCTAACTGATTATTTATGAATCAGTTAGCGTTGCTTGCCCCTTGCATTCAAAAAGGAATCGAGTAGTATTCCTTTTATGCGTCGGCACGTAGCGCAGCCTGGTAGCGCACCGTCATGGGGTGTCGGGGGTCGGAGGTTCAAATCCTCTCGTGCCGACCAAAACTACACAAAAAAACCAGCCGCTTATGGCTGGTTTTTTATTGCCCTTCTCCGCATGCACAATGCTTAGTGCTTTTCACGCCCACCGAGAAAGAAAATCCCCAGCGGAATCGCCAGCAGCACGGTGAACACCAGGCTGTAAACAAAGATCATCGCCGATTGCAGGACAAACATGCTGGTTGTCCAGGCAGAGAGCGGGATGTTGTACTGCTCAATCACACCGACAATGGTTGCTCGCCCCACGCATGCAGCAGCAATCATAAACACAACCAGTAACGCCAGCAGGAACTTGCGGCCTTCAGGTGTCTTCAGTTTTTCCCGTACCATCTCTCCTCCCTTTACAGATAAATAACAATAATTAACGCGTAAAATAACACGATTGCCGCACCGACTCCAACACAGCATTAAAAACCAATAAAAGAGCATAAAAGCAGTGCATTACTCCGCTTAAAATTAAAATGTGAGTAAATTACGCCAACCATTCACGTACATTATGTTAGTCTTTCCAGGATCGTTTTAACAAAAAGGAATGACAGTGAAAAACGCACCTAAATTTGCCATCGCCCTCATCGCCGCTGCGTGCGCCAGCAGTGCTTTCGCCAGCGAAACCCAGAAAGAGCAGCCGCTGGAAAAAGTTGCTCCGTATCCGCAAGCGGACAAAGGGATGAAGCGCCAGGTTATTCAGCTCCCGGCTCAGCAGGATGAAGCAAATTTCAAAGTTGAGCTGTTAATCGGCCAGACGCTGGAAGTGGACTGCAATCAGCATCGTCTGGGCGGCCAGCTGGAAAGCAAAACGCTGGAAGGCTGGGGCTATGACTACTATGTCTTCGACAAAGTAACCTCGCCAGTCTCCACTATGATGGCGTGCCCGGACGGCAAGAAAGAGAAGAAATTTATTACCGCGTATCTGGGTGATAACAGTCTGCTGCGCTATAACAGCAAGCTGCCGATCGTCGTATACACCCCGGAAAACGTGGATGTGAAATATCGCGTATGGAAGGCGGATGAGACGGTAGGACAAGCGGTAGTTCGTTAAAAATAAGTCGGGTGGCGCTCACGCTTACCCGACCTGGAAAGGGTGCGTTCTGGTGCCCTCACCCCAACCCTCTCCCACCGGGGAGAGGGTTCCCCAGTAATTTGAAAGCAAAAGCGATAACGTTGCCTCAGAATCACTGAGGGCTTTCAGCGATGCCTCGGTCCGGCTGTAAATCGCTGAGGCGTTTCCTGTAGGCCGGGGCGAGGCGCAGGGATGCGCCGAGAGGGCGGGCTTTACAGGGATGTTACCTCCGCCCGTCCCCGATAAGCCGGAAGGAATAAGCCGAAGGCACCGCGAAGCGGCGATTTTCCGCCGGAAGCCCGGGTCGCCAGGGTGGTGGCGACTGAGCCACCCTGGCACGTTCACCGGTCATGTCGTGACAGAGTAGCAAGGAACATAACGTGAACGGAATGACCACCAGAGCCGTATGTTCCCCCTCACCCCAGCCCTCTCCCTCAAGGGAGAGGGGGCCGTCTGTGCAGGCATTATTTTGTGGGGAACCCTCAGCCCACCGGGAGAGGGAGAAAACACTAAAAACGGTAACGGATGTTACCGTTTTGCGTTTACCTTACAGCGCGATATCCGCTACCGGCTTGCTTTCCGCCTGAGGCTTCAGCTCTGCCTGTGGCGCAGCATCCGCAGCCTGCGGTTTGACGTATTGCAGTTGCAGAACGCGGCTGGTGTATTCCAGCTCTTGTTCCGTGGCTTCAACGTTACCGTTCAGCTTCGTACCGTAGGATGGAATAATGGTTTTCAGCTTCGCCTGCCATTCAGGGCTGGATACTTTGTCCTTAAACACTTTTTCCATCAGGTGCAGCATGATTGGCGCAGCGGTAGACGCACCCGGGGATGCCCCCAGCAGCGCGGCAATGGTGCCATCCTTATCGCTTACCACTTCGGTACCCAGACGCAGCACGCCGCCCTCTTTCGGATCGCGTTTGATGATCTGCACGCGCTGACCCGCCTGCCACAGACGCCAGTCTTCTTTCTTCGCCTGCGGATAGTACTCTTTCAGCGCCTCGAAGCGTTCTTCATCAGAGAGCATCACCTGGCTAATCAGGTATTTCACCAGATCGAAGTTATCCAGCCCCACGTCCATCATTGGCTTGACGTTTGACGTCGTGGTCGCGCTCAGCAGATCCCACAGGGAACCGTTTTTCAGGAATTTGGTGGAGAATGTGGCGAACGGCCCGAACAGCACTACGCGCTTACCGTCCAGCATGCGGGTGTCGATATGCGGAACGGACATCGGTGGTGCGCCCACAGAGGCCTGACCGTACACTTTCGCCAGATGACGGTTAACCACTTCCGGGTTTTCCGACACCAGGAACTGGCCGCCGACCGGGAAGCCCGCGTAGTCGTCCGCTTCCGGAATACCGGACTCCTGCAACAGTTTCAGCGCCGCGCCGCCCGCACCGATAAACACGAACTTCGCCTTAATCACATGCTCGGCTTCGTTGTTTTTCAGATCGGCAACGGTCACGCTCCAGCTGTTATCCGCGTTGCGCTTGAAACCACGCACTTCGGAGCTGAGTTGCAGGTTAAAGTTCTCTTTTTTCTTCAGAGAGGACACCAGCTGACGGGTGATTTCACCGTAGTTAACGTCTGTACCAATTTCAGTGCGGGTCGCCGCTACTTTCTGGTTCGGATCGCGGCCTTCCATGACCAGCGGCGCCCACTCTTTGATTTGAGCGTGATCTTCAGAGTATTTCATCCCGCGGAACAGCGTGCTCTGTTGCAGGGCAGCGTAGCGCGCGCGCAGGAAGTTGACGTTTTGATCGCCCCACACAAAGCTCATATGCGGTACGGTGTTGATGAAGGAGTGCGGATTGTGCAACACACCGCTGTTCACCTGGTGAGACCAGAACTGACGTGAGATCTGGAACGCTTCGTTGATCTCTACCGCCTTCTCGATACTAATGGAACCGTCCTTTTTCTGCGGCGTATAGTTCAGTTCCATGAGTGCCGAGTGCCCCGTCCCGGCGTTGTTCCAGCCGTTAGAGCTTTCCTGTGCCACGCCATCAAGGCGCTCGACCATGGTCATGGACCAGTTCGGCTCTAATTCCTGAAGATACGTTCCCAGCGTGGCGCTCATGATGCCGCCACCAATTAAAAGGACATCCGTTTCCTGCTCTTTTGGTGCGTTAGCCTTCGCCGCCAGCGAGACGGCGTTCAGCCCCACGGCCAGAGAAAAGAGCACGGCAGTCATTTTTTTCATCATTTATGCCTTAGTTGAATAGTGCTTGATGCGTGGAAATTACAGGTGAAACACGCTGCGGTGGCACGGTAGCAACTTTTAAATATTGTTTAAAGGTTACGAAATTATTGTAATTGTGAAATTTAATGATGGATTGTTTGTAGGGTTTTGGCAGACAGGCTGGCACCCGGCGATTTTCCTGGCTATGATGCTGCACTTTGTGATCGCGCGCACGGAAGCCTGCCCCTACCAGCGAATTGTTATGTCATTACCCCACTCGTCTGTACCTGAAGAAGGCCATGTCGCCACTGTTTTACGTTCGCCTCACCGTCTGATGCGCGAAACCCTGGCCGGTGTGATTACCGCGCTGGCGCTGATCCCGGAAGTGATTTCGTTTTCCGTGGTCGCGGGCGTGGATCCGAAAGTGAGCCTTATCGCCTCCGTGGTGCTCTGTTTCGCCCTTTCCCTGCTCGGCGGGCGTCCGGCCATGGTGACGGCGGCGGCAGGTTCCGTCGCGCTGGTGATTGGCCCGATGGTCCATCAACACGGCGTGCAGTACATTCTGCCCGCGGTGGTAATGGCAGGCGTGATTCAGATCCTGTTCGGCGCGCTGGGTATGGCGCGGCTGATGCGCTTTATTCCCCAGTCGGTGATGACCGGGTTTGTTAACGCCCTTGGCATTTTGATTTTCTTTGCCCAGGTGCCCCATTTCTGGAGCCGAAGCCCGCTGATTGTGGGCCTGTTCGTGCTGACGCTGCTGATTGTGCTCTGGGTGCCACGCTATATCAAAAGCGTGCCCTCCCCGCTGATTGCCATTGTGCTGCTGACTTTGTTCACCGTCACCAGCGGGCAAATCCTGCCGACGGTAGGGGATGAAGGTTCCATGGGCGGCGGTTTGCCGGGCTTTACGCAACTGCTGGTGCCGCTCAATCTGGAAACCCTGAGCATTATCTGGCCGTGCGCGCTTAGTATCGCTTTCGTTGGCCTGCTGGAATCCTTGCTGACGGCAAAACTGGTGGACGAACTGACTGCTACCCCCTCGAGTAAGCGTCGCGAGAGCATCGGTCTGGGCGTGGGGAATATTATGGCCGGGTTCTACGGCGGCATTGCGGGCTGCGCGATGATTGGGCAGACCATCGTTAACGTGGAGATGGGGAAAGGCAGAAGCCGTATCTCCACCCTTGCGGCGGGCATCGTACTGCTGGTGCTGGTTACGGCGCTCAGCGAGGTGATGGCCAAAATCCCGATGGCGGTACTGGCGGGTATTATGGCCATTGTGGCCGTCAAGACCTTTAGCTGGCATAGCGTTCAGCCCGGAACGCTGAAAAACGCGCCGGTGGCTGAAACCGTCGTGATGCTGGTGACGGTTGTGGCAACGGTTTCCACCGGCAACCTGGCGGTTGGCGTGCTGGGCGGGATTGTGATGATGTTCATCCTCCCTGCCCGACTTAAGCAAAAAGCGCTGGCTACAGAAGAAAAATCGTCGCCAGTCCAAGAAAAATAAAGAAACCGCCGGTATCGGTAATGGCGGTGATCATCACGCTCGACCCCACCGCGGGGTCGCGCCCCAGCCGGGTCATGGTCAACGGGATAATCACGCCCATCATCGCCGCCACCAGCAGGTTCAGCACCATCGCCAGCATCATGACCCCGCCCAGCGCCATATCATCGTACAGCCACCAGGTAATGCCGCCCATGATGCCGCCCCAGACCAGGCCGTTAATCAGCGCGACGCCCATCTCCCTGAAAATCAGCCACGAAAAATTACCCGGCTGAATGTTTTCCAGTGCCAGGGCGCGAACGATCATGGTGATAGTCTGGTTGCCGGTGTTCCCGCCGATCCCCGCCACAATCGGCATCAGCGACGCCAGGGCCACCAACTGGGAAATGGTATGTTCGAAGCCGTCAATAACGCGGGACGCCACGAACGCGGTGCAGAGATTGATGGCGAGCCACGCCCAGCGGGTTTTGACGGCCTTGCCGACGGAGGCATGAACGTCATCTTCGGCACTGATCCCGCCAAGGGCACGCAGGTCGTTATCGGTCTCTTCATAGACCACGTCAACGATCTCATCGATGGTCAGACGCCCCATCAGCTTGCCCACCGAATCCACCACCGCCGCGCTCACCAGGTCATCACGTTCGAAGGTACGCGCGGCTTTTTCGGCATCGTCTTCCGGCGAGAAGACCATCGGCTCGGTTTCCATGACCTCACTCACCCGCTGCTGGGTGCTGTTCAGCAGGATCGTTTTCAGCTCCAGCTCCCCGAGCAGGGTTTTATCCCGCGAGGTGACGAACAGTTTATCGGTGTTGTCCGGCATACTGCCCAGGCGACGAAGATAGCGCTGCACCGTACCCAGGGTGACGTCCGGGCGCACGGTGATGACGCCAAACTCCATGATCGCGCCGACGCTGTTTTTCTCGTAGTGCATCACCTGACGCACGCGCGCCCGCTCTTCAGCAGGCAGGGAAGCCAGCAGGCGTCCGGTCAGGTTGCGCGGAAGATGCTGAACGAGGTAAATCTGCTCATCGATATCCAGCGTTTGCAGGGCGTCAAGAATGTCCCGGTCGCTCATCTCATCGATAAGGTCATCCCAGACGTTTTCCGAGGCTTCAAGCAGTACCTGACCGCGCTCGTGATCCTGCACCAGCCGCCACAGGGCGTGGCGCTCTTCGGAAGGTAATGCCTCCAGGGTGTCCGCCAGATCCGGAGGTGGTAAATGTGCAACCAGCGCACCTACCTCAGCAATATCGTCGGCCAGCGTGCCGACATCATATTGCTCAGCCAGGGTTAGCTTACCCAATAACGTTGACGTGACCGCTTTATCGGTCGTCAGGAGCCAGATGAGCCGCGCACGCTCCTGGTCACGCTGCCTGGCGCTGTTTTTCTTTAATACCGACATCAATCATAAATCCATTAAATGAGTTGGCGTTAAGCATAGCGCGGGGATATGTAAATAAGAATAAACGGCGGGTCGGGATGGAGAAAAAAACGGCATATATGAAAAATTAGTGTGCCGGGGGTCACCCGGCACAATTGCAATCAGGCCGTACGCGCCACCGCGTCCCGTGACGCCGCATCGCGCTCATCGCCGGTCAGCTCGCTCAGCTTGCCGTCGCGCATCTCCAGCAGACGGTCGGCGTGAATGAAGTAGTGATCGTCATGGCTGATGGCAAAAATGGTTTTTCCCATCGCCTGCATCAGCGGCAGCAGGACCTGATAAAACTCGCGACGGAAGTGCGGGTCCTGATCGGCGGCCCACTCATCCAGCAGGATGATGTCGCGCTCTTCGGCCAGCGCCAGCAGTAGCGCCACGCGCTTCTTCTGCCCTTTCGACAGTTTGAGATTCAGGATTTTGCCATCCTGTAGCTCCAGCTTGTGTGACATTTGCAGGTGCGCAAGCCATTTCTCCACCAGCGCCGGATCCGCCTGCTGCCCTTCCGGGCCCAGCAGCCGGTCGAACAGCCAGACGTCGGTAAATACCGCCGAGAAGAGCTTGCGGTAGTCCTCCGGTTTCTCCGCGCTCAGGGCTTTACCATCCAGCAAAATTTCACCCGCCTGCGGCTGGTAGAGGCCCGTCAGCAGCATCGCCAGCGTGGATTTGCCGCTGCCGTTGCCGCCGATAAGGAACAGCAGTTCGCCGCGATGAATGGTCAGGTTGATCGGCCCTACGGAGAAGGCGTTATCCTGATAGCGGAAGGTGACGTTACGCAGCTCCAGCGTTTGCCAGTTCGGGAAGGCCTGCGGGCGCGGGAACTCAGCCTTAAACGGCGCAAGGTCGAACTTCTTCAGCTTGTTGAAGGCCACCTGAGCGCTCAGCAGCGTTGGCAGTGCGCCAACGGCCGACAGCAGCGGCGTGCGTAAAAACAGCAGCGTCAGGGAGTACGTTGCCGCCACGTTGGTATCCGCCCACCCCAGGCTGTTCGCCATCCAGAATACCAGGCCAATGGCACCCAGCATCATGATGTTTGACCAGTTCACGGCGCTCAGGTGGAACGTATCGGCGCGAATAATGTGATGACGATATTCGTGCGCATCCGGGATATAGAGGTGGTTGAAGATATGCTCGGCGCGCTCGCGGTTCAGCGTCAGCTCTTTGCGCCCTTCCAGCACCGTCTGGTAATCGTTATAGAGCTTGTCTTCCGTTTCGCGCAGCACCGCCATGTGCTTATAAACACGTGATACCAGGAGGAACCCGCCCCAGATGGTAATAACAATCCACAACGCCGTCACCGCCAGCATTTTGCTGGAGAGCCAGGCGAGATAGGCTGCCGAGCCAAAGGTCAGGATGATACCCTGCACCAGCTCCGGCAGGCGCACAAAGGCGATGGTAATGGCGCGCACATCGCTGGTCAGCCCCGCCAGCAGAGAGGCACTTCCCAGCCGTTCGATGCGTTCCACCTGAGTATCAAGGATCCGTTTGATGAACTCGCTGCGCAGACGGAAAACGAAGTGGTGGCCGAGCGCGGTCAGCGCCAGCTGTGACCCGAGCGTGACTGCCATCAGCAGCAGCAGTAAACCCAGAAATTCCGGCAGGACGGAGAGTGACGTGTCGACCATTTCGATCAAACGCACGTTAATGAAGGCAATCAGGCCGATCCCCAGCGCCGCGCTGGCAAGGCTTAACGCCATCACCGCGATAAAAGGCCAGCGATACTGCCGCCAGACAAGAAGAAGTAGTTGCATGCAGAGCAATCCGGACAAGAAAAATCAGCCAGCAGTGTAAACTGCCTTTCACACACATCAAGAATAATTCTTATTTTTATTCTCTGTATGCCGCCTGACGGAACGTGAGGTTGTAGCGAAATGCCCCCGCCACCGGGTGATCGCCAGGTTTAAGCGGCTGAATACCATGATAAAAAAGCCGTGATTCACCGCCCCAGACCACCACATCGCCATGCTCCAGCATCAGCCGTTTGAGCGGGTCGTTGCGCCGCAGGCCGCCAAACTGAAAGACAGCGGGCAGCCCAAGGGATACCGAGACAATCGGCGCGCGCAGGTCCGGCTCGTCCTTATCCTGATGCAAGGAGAGCTTTGCCCCAACGGCATAGCGGTTGATAAGACAGGCATCGGGTCGAAAATCAGGATAGCCGGCCGCCACGGCAGCGTCATGACACAGCGCCTGAAACGCCTCCGGCATCGGCGGCCACGGCTGATCCGTCAGCGGATCGTTCGCGGCATATACATAGCCCCGCGCATTCGTCGCCCATCCCAGTTCGCCGCAGTTGGTCATCGCCACGGACATGGTATACCCGCCCGGCGTAACCATATGGCGAAACGGCGAACGGGTGGTGACGGCATCAATACCGTCGAACAGCGCCGCCGCGCGGGAAAGCGCGAAGCGTCTCAGGATCGTCGCCCCCGGCGCGAGCGGCTCCTGCCAGGGTTCAGCATCAGCAAAAAGATCGAGCATTATCCCTCCGGGTTGTTCGCCTCACGTTTTAATAATAGTACCTTACGCGCTGCCCCCCAGCGATAGCCCGAGAGCGCACCGTCGTTACGCACCACGCGGTGACAGGGGATCACAATCGCCAGTTTGTTGGCTCCGCAGGCCCCCGCCACGGCACGTACGGCATTGGGTTTACCAATGGCCTTCGCCACCTGCTGATAGCTTGCCGTTTCACCGCAGGGGATAGCCCGCAGCGCCTGCCAGACCTGCTGCTGGAAGGCGGTACCCCGGATATCCAGCGGCAGCGTCAACGGCGTCGCGCGGCTGTCGACAGAGGCAATAACCTGCCGAACACGCCCGGCAAACGCGCCTTCCATCGGTTCACGGACGGCAAGCGGAAACAGTGACAGCAGCTCAGCCGTCAGCCCGGCGTCGTCATCACCCAGCAGTATTGCGCAGATCCCGCGCTCGCTTTCGGCCACCAGACAGCGGCCCAGCGAGCAGTCACTGATGGCATAGCGGACCGCAGCCTCTCCGTTGCGGTACTGTTTTGCCGTCATGCCCAGCGCGCCGTTGGCTTTACGGTAGTAGCTGCTGCCGTCCGGAAAGCCAGCGGCCAGTACGGCGTCGGTGATTTTACCGCCCTGTGCAAGCAGGGTGCGCAGGCGTTGTTCACGCACGGCCTGCTGCCATGCTTTCGGCGTCATGCCGGTGACGGATTTAAACAAGCGGTGGAAATGGAACGGACTCATGCCAACCTGCTGCGCCAGTGCCTCCAGGTTCAGCGCGGCATCCTGTTCAAGCAGTCGACAGGCCAGCGCAATGCTGGCCTTTTTCTGCGCCATAGGGTCGACCTGGTCCGGCCTACAGCGCTTACAGGGGCGGAAACCCGCCTGCGCGGCCTGGTGAGCATCAGGATAAAAGCAGACATTTTTACGCAGCGCGTGGCGGGCGCGGCAGGACGGACGACAATAAATGCCGGTCGTCTGCACGGCAAAGACAAACTGGTTATCCGCAAGCGGATCGCGGGCCAGAACAGCCTGCCAGCGATCCTCATCGGTAAGATAGGTTGTGTTTTTCATCATCGGCTCCTCTTACAAGCATACGCTCAGCTTGCCTGAACGCCACCGAACAAAAACCCGCAACCTTGCTTTTTAATTTTTTTCGCTCACCAGGAAGCTGTTGAACTGCGGCGAACTCCAGGTTTTAAACCCGTCAGCCTCTTTGGTGATCATATAGACGGCCAGCCCTTCCTGACGCACCACCTCTTTGGCTTTCTCCGTGCCGAGCACCATCAATCCGGTATCCCAGGCATCCGCCTCCAGCGCGGTTGGGGCTATCACCGTTACGGACACCAGGTTGTGGGTAATCGGGCGTCCGGTTTGCGGATCAATCACGTGCGAGATACGTTTGCCATCCAGCTCGTAATAGTTACGGTAGCTTCCGGAGGTGCTGATACCGTGCCCGTTGATGTCGACAATCGCCTGCACCGCGTTCTGCTGATCGGTTGGTTTTTGGATGGCCACACGCCACGGCCTGCCGCTGGCGTTCATGCCCCGGCTGACGAGCGCGCCCCCGACGGAAACCAGATAACGGGGAATGCCTTCCTGCGCCATCAGGGCCGCGAGATGATCCGCAGCATACCCCTCGCCTACCGTGGAGAGATCGACAAACAGATCGGGAATATCTTTTTGCAGGTATTGCTGACCGTACTGGGAGATCACCGCCAGATGCTGTAACCCTGTACGGGCGCGGGCGTCGTCGATGGCGGCTTGATCGGGTGTAGTCACCGGCTGCTTGTTGGGGCCAAATCCCCACAGGTTCACCAGCGGCCCCACGGTCACATCCATTGCGCCGTTGGTTTTGTAGCCCACGCGCATGGCTTCCGTGACGATATCGGCCATCGCTTCGCTCACCGGCCACAGCGAGGTGCTGCTGGAGCGATTGAAACGCATCAGCGCTGAGTCATTTTTATAGGTAGAGAGTAGCTGATCGTCGGCATCCAGCTGCGCCTGAATTTTACCGCGTAGTTCTTCAGCGCGGGACTTATCAATATCCATCACGCTGACGCGCCAGAAGGTCCCCATGGTTTTCCCTTCCAGCACCGTCGCGGCGGGTGCGTCGATTTTTGCGGGTTGTGTGGAAGAGTCACACGCGGTCAGGAATAAAAAAGTCGCCAGAACGCTGGCGCGTAAAAAAGTCATATCCATTGGTTATTATCCTCATGCCAGGGCGGCAAGAGTACACTAAAACAGCGTATTTGAAGACCCTAAAAAAGCATGAAAAAAGGGGCCTGATGGCCCCTTTGTTGCAGTATGAGCAATTAGAACTGGTAAACCAGACCCAGCGCGACGATATCGTCGGTACCGATACCTGTCTGACGGGTGAAGTCATTTTCATCCAGCAGGTTGATTTTGTAATCAACGTAGGTGGACATGTTTTTGTTGAAGTAGTAAGTCGCGCCAACATCAACATACTTCAGGATATCCTGATCGCCATAGTTTTCGATGTCTTTACCTTTAGATTGCAGGTAAGCCACGGATGGACGCAGGCCGAAGTCGAACTGATACTGAGCAACCACTTCGAAGTTCTGTGCTTTGTTAGCCCAGCCCTGATCGCCAACGCGGGTCGCGTTGTAAGTCTGGGTATACTGTGCAGCCAGGTAGATGTTGTTCGCGTCGTATTTCAGACCACCGGTGTAGGTCTCTGCGCGATCGCCTTCACCGAAGTAGCCTGGCGCGTTCTGGTCAGCAGTACGTTTAGAGCTGGTGACCGCCGTACCGAGTGCGAAGCCTTCGCCCAGATCGTAGGTGAGAGATCCGCCGTAGCCATCACCGTTCTGACGCAGCGCGTCACGACCGTTGTTGGTCTGGCCTTCGCCGCTTGGGCTGCCGTTTTTACCCTGGTACTGCAACGCGAAGTTCAGACCATCAACCAGACCGAAGAAGTCCTGGTTACGGTAGGTCGCGAAGCCGTTACCACGCTGCTGCATGAAGTTGTCAGAACCGTAGGTGTCGCCGCCGAATTCCGGCAGAACGTCAGTCCAGGAAGTCACATCGTAAACAACGCCGTAGTTACGACCGTAGTCGAATGAACCCGCATCAGCGAATTTCAGACCTGCGAACGCCACACGCGTCCATGAGTTGTTTTCGTTCTCACCAGAGTTACCCTGGATCTGGTATTCCCACTGGCCGTAACCGGTCAGCTGGTCGTTAACCTGAGTTTCGCCTTTGAAGCCCAGACGCATGTAGGTCTGGTCGCCGTCTGCACTGTCGTCATCAGAGAAATAGTGCAGGCCATCCACTTTACCGTACAGATCTAATTTGTTGCCGTCTTTGTTATAAATTTCAGCCGCATTTGCTGCGCCTGCCACCAGCAGAGCTGGTACCAGGAGGGACAGTACTTTAACTTTCATTTTATTAACCCTCTGTTATATGCCTTATTATTTACCACTGCTTACTGGTCAACCCTCTTAACCAGTCGGCAAGTTCATTCTCCTCAAAAATGCAGAATAATCCAACAAGAATATGATACGAAAACTTTGAAGATATTTCACTTTACCATCAAGATGTTTCAATTTGTAAATTTGGAGGAACTTTTACAGAGCATAAATAGTTTAAAAATATAGCACGGATAATCAAAACAAAAATATATTCTATTTAATTCATACAATTAGAGCAAAAAACAGTACAGCACTGAATGACAAAAAAATTCCCTTCAACACCACTAAAATAACCCTCGCTATCATCATTAACTTTATTTATTACCGTCATTCAGTTCTGAATGTCTGTTTATCCCTAATTGAACCGGATGCTTCGCATTCGGTTTTTTTTTACCTTTCTTTACGTCAGCCTACATTTAATGTGCTACCGCTCAGTAATGATAACGACTATTAACTAAATCCCGCATCCGGCTTGCACTGAATTGTTTTTATGCTATCGAAATTAATTTCTTGTTTATTCGTGCTATTTTTCTGCCGGTGCGACCGCGTATTTATACATTTCACGGGGTTTTGTACACCTTTCATCCGGGGACGTTGAAGCCGGTTACCCGGATAAAAAGTCAAGGTCATACCGATAACGACGCTGGAAATTCAGTTATTACCCTTTATACTGCCCTATCCCATTACCGCGCGGCCATTACGGGTTAAACACATCGATGAGTCAGACTGAAACTACCGCCCCGAGCAAATTCTCCCTTCTACCGGGCAGCATCACCCGTTTCTTTCTTCTGTTGATCGTTGTGCTGTTAGTCACAATGGGAGTGATGATCCAGAGCGCCGTTAACACCTGGCTGAAAGATAAAAGCTATCAAATCGTCGATATCACCCATGCGGTGCACAAGCGCATTGATACGTGGCGCTATGCGACCTGGCAAATCTACGACAATATCGCTGCCGCGCCTGCCACCTCATCAGGCGAAGGGTTGCAGGAAACGCGCCTTAAGCAGGATGTGTATTACCTGGAAAAACCGCAGCGCAAGACGGAAGCCCTGATTTTCGGCTCGCACGACAGCGCAACGCTTGAGATGACGCAGCGGATCTCCTCCTATCTGGACACCCTGTGGGGCGCAGAGACCGTACCGTGGTCCATGTATTACCTGAACGGTCAGGACAACAGCATGATCCTGATCTCGACCCTGCCGCTTAAGGATCTCTCGTCCGGCTTTAAAGAGACCACCGTTGGCAGTATTGTCGATTCCCGTCGGGCAGAAATGCTGCAACAGGCCAACGCGCTGGACGAGCGCGAAAGTTTCTCGTCATTACGCCGTCTTGCCTGGCAGAATGGCCACTACTTTACGCTGCGAACCACCTTTAACCAGCCGGGCCATCTGGCGACCGTGGTTGCCTTCGACCTGCCGATTAACGATCTGATCCCACCGGATATGCCGCTGGACAGCTTCCGTCTGGAGCCAGACAACAGCACCCAAAATATGCGCACGCCGTCGGATAAAGAAGGCGCGGACAGCGTAGCGATCTCCTTTAATGGCTCAAAGATTGAGATTGCCTCATCGCTCAACTCAACCGGTATGCGTCTGGTGTGGCAGGTGCCTTTTGGCACCCTGATGCTTGATACCCTGCAAAACATTCTGCTGCCGCTGCTGCTGAATATCGGCCTGCTGGCGCTGGCGCTGTTTGGTTACAGCACCTTCCGTTTCCAGTCGGGACGCCAGAGCGACTCGACGTCGGTGTCAGCCGGGACCAGCAACGAGCTGCGCATTCTTCGCGCCCTGAATGAAGAGATTATTTCCGTGTTGCCGCTTGGGGTGCTCGTTCACGATCAGGAGGCAAACCGCACGGTAATGAGCAATAAAATTGCCGATCACCTTCTGCCGCATCTTAACCTGCAAAATATTACGGCCATGGCGGACCAGCATCAGGGCGTCATCCAGGCCACCATTAATAATGAACTGTATGAGATCCGTCAGTTCCGCAGTCAGGTCGCCTCGCGCACGCAAATCTTCATCATTCGCGATCAGGATCGCGAAGTGCTGGTGAATAAAAAGCTCAAGCAGGCGCAAAGGCTGTACGAGAAAAACCAGCATGGCCGCGCCGCGTTTATGCAAAATATTGGCGATGCCTTTAAACAGCCGTTGAAGTCACTCGCCACGCAGATTGCTGATCTGAGCACGCCGGAAAGCCGACAGCTAAGCAGCCAGGCTGATTCACTGGTTCGTCTGGTGGACGAAATCCAGCTTGCGAACATGCTAGAGAATGACATCTGGAAAGGCACCCCTACGCTCTTCTCTATCCAGGATCTGATTGATGAGGTGGTGCCGGAAGTGCTGCCGGTGATCAAGCGCAAAGGACTCCAGCTGCTGATCAACAACCATTTACCGGCCAACGACGAACGTCACGGCGATCGCGATGCCCTGCGTCGCATCCTGATGATGTTGATTCAGTATGCCGTCACCACGACGCAGATCGGCAAGATCACCCTTGAAGTCAGCACCGATGAGTCCACCGACGATCGTCTGACGTTCCGTATTCTGGATACGGGCGAAGGCGTCACCGTGAGCGAAATTGATAACCTGCACTTCCCGTTCCTGAACGATACCCAGCGCGACCACTACGGTAAGGCGAATGCCCTCACCTTCTGGCTTTGCGATCAGCTGGCGCGTAAGCTGGGCGGTCATCTGAACATCAAGGCGCGCGAATCTCTCGGCACCCGCTACTCTTTACACGTAAAAATGGCGGCGAATCCCCAGGAAGAGGATGAAGAGCGTCTACTGGATGATGTGGTGGTGATGGTGGATGTGACCTCCAGTGAGATCCGAAATATCGTCGTTCGTCAGCTGGAAAACTGGGGGGCGTCCTGCATTACCCCGGACGAAAGGCTCGCGAGTCAAGAATTTGATCTATTTTTAACTGATAATCCGTCTAATCTTACTGCCTCAGGCTTGCTTTTAAGCGATGATGAGCCAGGCGTGCGGAAAATCGGCCCTGGGCAGCTGCGCGTCAACTTTAATATGAGCAATGCAATGCAGGAAGCTGTATTACAACTGATTGAAGAGAATCTGGCGCAGGAAGAGATCCTGGAGTCACCGTTAGGCGGCGATGAAAATGCCGAACTCCATGCCAGCGGATATTATTCGCTCTTCGTTGATACAGTACCAGATGATGTTAAGCGGTTGTATACTGAGTCCGCTGCGCAGGATTTTGCAGCGCTGGCACAGACAGCACACCGGCTTAAAGGGGTGTTTGCCATGCTTAATCTGGTTCCCGGCAAGCAGTTATGTGAAACGCTGGAACATCTAATTCGTGAGAAAGATGCCTCTGGCATTGAAAAATACATCAGCGACATTGACGCTTACGTCAAGAGCTTGCTGTAGCAAGGTAGCCTTATACATGAACAATATGAACGTAATTATTGCCGATGACCATCCGATTGTACTGTTCGGTATTCGCAAATCACTTGAACAGATCGAGTGGGTGAATGTAGTCGGTGAATTTGAAGATTCCACAGCCCTTATTAACAACCTGCCTAAACTTGATGCGCACGTGCTCATTACCGATCTCTCCATGCCTGGAGATAAATACGGTGATGGGATCACGCTCATCAAATACATTAAACGCCACTTCCCGGACATTTCGATCATTGTTCTGACCATGAACAATAACCCGGCGATCCTGAGCGCCGTTCTGGATCTCGATATTGAAGGGATTGTGCTGAAACAAGGCGCACCTACCGATCTGCCAAAAGCGCTGGCGGCGCTACAGAAAGGGAAGAAATTCACTCCTGAGAGCGTCTCACGCCTGCTTGAAAAAATCAGCGCGGGTGGTTATGGCGACAAGCGTCTCTCGCCTAAAGAGAGTGAAGTACTGCGTCTGTTCGCTGAAGGTTTCCTGGTTACTGAAATCGCCAAGAAGC
The DNA here is from genome assembly GCF_031432835.1 of Enterobacter cloacae complex sp. EB5. Lineage (NCBI taxonomy): Bacteria > Pseudomonadati > Pseudomonadota > Gammaproteobacteria > Enterobacterales > Enterobacteriaceae > Enterobacter > Enterobacter cloacae complex sp. EB5. The sequence continues at coordinate 3,645,779 of NZ_CP133860.1, read as the reverse complement.
TGAACCGCAGTATTAAAACCATCAGTAGCCAGAAAAAATCCGCGATGATGAAGCTAGGTGTGGATAACGATATCGCCCTGCTGAACTATCTCTCTTCCGTGACGCTGAGCGCAACGGACAAAGATTGATCTTCGCTGTCTACGCCGGGTGGCGCTCGCGCTTACCCGGCCTACAGCCGCCGGAGAAATAAAAAAGGCCCTTTCGGGCCTTTTTTATTGTCTCGCTTTTCGTACCCGCTCCGCATACACGGACAGCGTCTGCTTCAGTACATCCAGCGTGACCGGCTTCGACAGGCAGCTGTCCATTCCCGACTCCAGACAGCGCTGCTTCTCCTCCGCCAGCGCGTTGGCTGTGACCCCCACCACCGGCAGCGTCAGCCCCAGCTGTCGGATACGCTGCGTCAGACGGTAGCCGTCCATGTTAGGCATGTTCACATCGCTGAGCACAATATCAATATGGTTCTTACTTAAGACATTCAGGGCATCCACGCCATCATTGGCCGTTTTACACTGATAGCCCAGAGAGCCAAGCTGGTCTGCGAGCAGACGACGGTTAATTGGATGGTCGTCGACGACCAGAATCATCATATCGTCGTTCACCGACGCCAGCTCATCAGGGGAAGCCAGCACGGTGGCGCCATCGCTGTCCTCAAGCTGCACGCTGTAAATACGCGCCAGCAAGCCCAGCAGCTCGTGCGGTGTCGCCACGCTGTGCACCCATACCCCAGGCGAACGCTCAAGCGGAATACCGATATGACGGCGGCAGAACATCACCACGCCGCGCCCCGCCCACGCCTGCTCCGGCTCAACGTCGGTGATCAGCATGTCATCCGCGTCCGGCGTCTGGCCTTCGTAGCGTGAAACCCGCACGCCGCTGCTGGTCAGCATCGAGGTCAGGAAATCATGTAAGGAGGCGTTGTGCACCGCCAGCCAGCAGTGCTTATCGCTCAGCCCGTCGACCGTGGTTTTCGCCGGATAGTGCGCCGAATAGAGCGGAATACGAATGGTGAACTGGCTGCCCATTCCTGGCTCAGTATCGACGGAGATATCCCCGTCCATCATGCTGATAAGCTTCTCGCAAATCGCCAGACCTAGCCCGGTCCCCTGGAAATTACGCTGGACGCCGGTTCCCACCTGGAAGAATGGATCGAACAGGCGAACGACCTCTTTTGCCGGAATGCCAACCCCCGTGTCGCGCACGCGAATGGTCAGGTACTCCCCTGCCCGACAGACGTGCAGCACAATACAGCCGATATCAGTGAATTTGATGGCGTTGCTCAGCAGGTTTGAGATGACCTGTTGCAGACGCATCGGATCGCCATGCAGCGTCAGCGGCACATCCGGCTCGATAAAGCAGTACAGCCCCAGCTGTTTACGCACCACCAGCGGCAGATAGTTGGCGCAGATATGGTTCATCACCTCGCGCGGGGAGAACTCGCGCGGCTCTATTTTCAACTGCTCGGATTCAATTTTAGAGAAGTCGAGAATATCGCTGATGATTTTCAGCAGCAGGCTGGACGAGTTGTTCATGGCCGTCACCAGCCGGTCGACCCCTTTCGGCAGCTCTTTGGTCTGGAGCAGATCGAGGTTACCGATAATACCGTACAGCGGCGTTCGCAGCTCATGGCTGACGGTCGCGAGGAACATCGATTTCGACTGACTGGCCTGCTCCGCCGCCTGCGCCATATCCTGCAATGACTCTTCCATTTTCACGCGCGCAGAGACGTCCACCAGCACGCAAATGGCCACGTTTTCATTGCGGTAGCGCGAATGGACGAAGCTGATTTGCAGGTTGGTGTGGGTGCTGGTCAGCACATCCACAAAGTTAACCTGTTGCCCGCAGATGATCTGCGTTAACCGCTGGCGGTCTTCATGCGTGAGCATGTTCAGGTAGTTATGGGCAAGCTCGTTACTGAGGATATTTGTCCCGTCCTGAGTACGCAGGATGCAGATCCCCACCGGCGCCGAGGCGACAATTTTACGGTTAAACTGCTCATGCTCCTCCAGACGCTGAGCATCCGCCTCCGCCGGAATAAAGATCCGCCGCTCATACATTCTCGCCAGCATAAACAGCGCGACTCCTACCGCGATGTTCAGCAAAATAGCGTTAAGGATCAGGATGCGAATGCGCTCCAGCACCTTGTCCACCGGCAGCGAGTAGACAATGCTCAGCGACGATGGCGGTAAACTTTTCTTTAGCACCAGCTCGCGGAACCCGGAGGTATAGCCAAACCATGACCGCTCCTGCATCCAGCTGGGTTCCACCTTCAGGCGGTTTTCAGGCCCGGTAAGGGAGATGAGCGGATGGCCGTTTTCATCCAGAATGGTCACGCCCATTGGCAGACTGCCCGGCGTGAAGAAGTTTTCCATGCGGATGGTTTGTTCAATCCCCAGCAGCGCTTGCAGGCGGTTTCCGAGGTAAACCGGAGTCAGGGCATAGAAATAGCCGACGCCCATGCGCGGCCCCTGGCTTATCCAGAAGATGTTGTTCCCGCGCTCTTCCTGAGGCGCATTGCGGTATTTCACTATGCGCTCATGCAGGCTTTTCAGCGCGTCTTCGCGTTCGACGGGCATATCCCGCAGGCCGAAATCCGCCATGCAGAGATTTTCGTTGCTAATCAGGTAGACGCGGTTCAGATCGTAGGCGGCCGAGAAGTTATCGCGCCAGTAGCGCATAAACCATGACAGGGACTCCAGTGAACCACGCCAGGCTTTACCCATGGCGGAACAATCGGAGTCCGGGAAGAGCGGTTCGAAATCAGGTACTTCGGTTTTTTCATCCCGACCGCGGATGGCAAGAATGCCGTTCTCCGCCGTGAGTCGATTCTCCGCAATATACTTAAGCTCTTTCATCACGTCAGAGGTGCGCTGGATATAGCGCTGGGCCTGATCCGAGCTTAAGTTAAACTCCTGGCGGATCTCCGCTTCTTTCTGATGTAACGCGTTAACGATGTAAAACACCGAGAGCAGTGCCACCAGCAACCATAGCAGTAGCGCAAGCGCCCGAAACAGATAGCGAGAGACTTTTAACGTGGTACGAAAGGAGACGAGGTATTTCAAAGGGGCGAGGCTCCGCCGTCGGGGTCATAAAGAATGTGGTTAAGGTAGCGGTAAACGCGGCTTGTCGCAACGTTCACTTGTCTGCTTGCGCAAAACAAAAGGGCCGGAAACCGGCCCTTTATGCGTCAGGAGACGTTACTCGTCAGCGTCATCCGCTGCTTCATCATCGGTGTCCGCTTCCGGGGCGATTTCATCATCCCCTTCCGCGACGCTGCCGTCGATAGAGTCGAGCTCTTCGTCATCCACCGGCTCAGCAACGCGTTGCAGACCGACGACGTTTTCATCTTCCGCAGTGCGGATGAGGATAACGCCCTGGGTGTTACGACCCACCACGCTGATCTCAGACACGCGTGTACGCACCAGCGTACCGGCATCGGTGATCATCATGATCTGGTCCGCGTCGTCCACCTGCACCGCGCCAACAACGGAACCATTGCGCTCGGTCACTTTGATGGAGATAACGCCCTGCGTGCCGCGAGACTTGGTCGGGTATTCGCTTTCCGCTGTACGTTTACCGTAGCCGTTCTGGGTGACGGTCAGGATTGCGCCTTCGCCACGCGGAACGATCAGGGAAACAACGGAGTCTTCACCCGCCAGCTTGATACCACGCACGCCGGTCGCCGTACGACCCATTGCGCGCACAGCGTTCTCTTTAAAGCGCACCACTTTACCGGCGGCAGAGAACAGCATCACTTCATCGGAACCGGAGGTCAGATCCACGCCGATCAGCTCGTCGCCTTCGTTCAGGTTCACCGCGATGATCCCGGCGGAACGTGGACGGCTGAATTCGGTCAGCGCGGTTTTCTTCACTGTACCGCTCGCGGTCGCCATAAAGACGTTCACGCCCTCTTCGTACTCGCGTACCGGCAGGATGGCGGTGATACGTTCGTTCGCTTCCAGCGGCAGCAGGTTGACGATAGGACGACCCCGCGCGCCACGGCTCGCTTCCGGCAGCTGATAGACTTTCATCCAGTACAGACGGCCCCGGCTGGAGAAGCAGAGGATCGTGTCGTGGGTGTTGGCCACCAGCAGACGGTCAATGAAGTCTTCTTCTTTAATACGTGCCGCAGATTTGCCTTTACCGCCACGACGCTGTGCTTCGTAGTCGGTCAACGGCTGATACTTCACGTAGCCCTGGTGAGACAGCGTCACTACCACGTCTTCGCGGTTGATCAGATCTTCAATGTTGATATCAGAGCTGTTGGCCGTGATTTCGGTGCGACGCTCGTCGCCGAACTGATCGCGAACCAGCTCCAGCTCTTCACGGATCACTTCCATCAGGCGCTCTGCGCTACCCAGGATATGCAGCAGCTCGGCAATCTGCTCCAGTAGCTCTTTGTACTCGTCGAGCAGTTTTTCATGCTCAAGGCCGGTCAGTTTCTGCAAACGCAGATCCAGAATCGCCTGGGCCTGCTGTTCAGTCAGGTAGTACTGACCGTCACGCACGCCGAATTCAGGCTCCAGCCACTCAGGACGCGCAGCGTCATCACCGGCACGTTCCAGCATTGCCGCCACGTTGCCCAGATCCCATGGACGCGCAACCAGCGACGCCTTCGCTTCTGCCGGCGTCGGCGCACGGCGGATCAGCTCGATGATCGGGTCGATGTTCGCCAGAGCAACGGCCAGTGCTTCAAGGATATGGGCACGGTCGCGCGCTTTGCGCAGTTCGAAGATGGTACGACGGGTCACCACTTCACGGCGGTGACGCACGAACGCGCTCAGGATCTCTTTCAGGTTCATGATCTTCGGCTGACCATGGTGCAGCGCAACCATGTTGATACCGAAGGAGACCTGAAGCTGAGTCTGAGAGTACAGGTTGTTCAGCACAACCTCACCCACCGCGTCGCGCTTGATTTCAATCACGATGCGCATACCGTCTTTGTCAGACTCGTCGCGCAGCGCGCTGATGCCTTCAACGCGTTTTTCTTTTACCAGCTCGGCGATTTTTTCAATCAGACGCGCTTTGTTCACCTGATACGGGATCTCGTGAACAATGATGGTTTCACGGCCGGTTTTAGCGTCAGCTTCCACTTCGGCGCGGGCACGGATGTAAATCTTGCCACGACCGGTGCGGTACGCTTCTTCAATACCGCGACGACCGTTGATGATTGCCGCCGTCGGGAAGTCCGGGCCCGGGATGTGTTCCATCAGCCCTTCAATGCTGATGTCTTCATCGTCAATGTAGGCCAGGCAGCCGTTGATCACTTCCGTGATATTGTGCGGCGGAATGTTGGTTGCCATACCGACGGCGATACCGGACGAACCGTTCACCAGCAGGTTTGGGATCTTCGTTGGCATAACGTCAGGAATTTTTTCCGTGCCGTCGTAGTTATCAACGAAATCAACCGTCTCTTTTTCCAGGTCAGCCATCAGCTCATGGGCAATCTTCGCCAGACGGATTTCCGTATAACGCATTGCCGCGGCGGAGTCGCCGTCGATAGAACCAAAGTTACCCTGACCATCTACCAACATGTAACGCAGCGAGAAGGGCTGCGCCATACGGACAATGGTGTCGTACACCGCGGAATCACCATGGGGATGGTATTTACCGATTACGTCACCAACGACACGGGCAGATTTTTTGTAGGCTTTATTCCAGTCATTGCCCAATACGTTCATGGCGTATAGTACGCGACGGTGTACCGGCTTCAGGCCATCGCGGACGTCCGGCAGCGCACGGCCAACAATGACCGACATCGCATAGTCCAGATAGGAGCTTTTCAGCTCTTCCTCGATGTTAACCGGTGTAATTTCTCTCGCAAGGTCGCTCATCTAACCGCTATCCCTCTACTGTATCCCGGATTCAAAGGTCGCAAATTATAACACAGCCGCGGTGATACAGGTAAACCTATACGCTTTATTCACAGGGATTGCCTGATATACTCATTTGTCTTGCTAAATAAGGAGTAAAAGCGCCCATGAATGCCGAAAAATCCCCGGTGGCTCACAACGTTGACCACGAAGAGATTGCCAAATTTGAAGCGGTGGCGTCCCGCTGGTGGGATCTCGAAGGTGAGTTCAAACCTCTGCATCGTATTAACCCGCTGCGTCTGGGCTATATCGCGGAGCGTTCCGGCGGTCTGTTCGGTAAGAAAGTGCTCGACGTCGGCTGCGGCGGCGGCATCCTGGCGGAAAGTATGGCGCGTGAAGGGGCCACCGTCACCGGTCTGGACATGGGCTTCGAACCTCTACAGGTTGCCCGTCTTCATGCGCTGGAGTCCGGCATACAGGTTGAATACGTACAGGAAACCGTGGAAGAGCACGCGGCAAAACATGCGCACCAGTATGACGTGGTGACCTGCATGGAGATGCTGGAGCACGTTCCCGATCCGCAGTCGGTGGTCAGCGCCTGTGCAAAACTGGTGAAACCGGGTGGACAGGTCTTCTTCTCGACCATCAACCGCAACGGCAAAGCCTGGCTGATGGCCGTGGTAGGTGCGGAATACGTGCTGCGCATGGTGCCGAAAGGGACGCACGACGTGAAGAAGTTCATCAAGCCTGCCGAACTGCTGGGCTGGGTTGACCAGACATGGCTTAAGGAGCAGCACATGACGGGTCTGCACTACAATCCGCTGACGGATAAATTCAAACTGGCCCCAGGCGTGGATGTTAACTATATGTTGCACACAACCGCCAAAAACGACTAACGTCATCCGTTATTCTTATAATGATTGCGCGACATCATGTTGCGCAATTCTGACCTCCCGTTGAAGAAATCAGCACTCGATCAAATTTTGAATTTTTTTTCTTAATTATTGACATCTCTTCCAGGCCTTACGGCACGAGGACTTAGGCTTTTTTACCCTTTCACAACCTCAATTTAACGTCAAAATCAACCCTTGTACTGAAAAGAATCCTTACTAGAATACTCACCATATAGCGTTCTTCTTATCGCAAAACCCCTATATGTAGTATTTATCCACAGAGTTAGTCACAAGACGGGTCTGTGGATAAGCGGGGGATATTTTTTATTTCACGGACAGGTAAAAACCCACATGAATCAGAGTCTGCTGGTGACAAAGCGCGACGGTACCACCGAGCGTATCAATCTGGACAAAATCCATCGAGTTCTCGACTGGGCAGCAGAAGGACTGAACAACGTATCTATCTCCCAGGTTGAACTGCGTTCTCACATTCAGTTCTACGACGGCATCAAAACGTCTGATATCCACGAAACCATTATCAAAGCAGCGGCAGATCTGATCTCCCGCGACGCACCGGATTATCAGTACCTCGCTGCGCGTCTGGCGATTTTCCACCTGCGTAAAAAAGCCTACGGCCAGTTCGAGCCGCCGAAGCTTTACGATCACGTGGTGAAAATGGTCGAGCTGGGCAAATACGACACGCATCTGCTGGAAGACTATACGGAAGAAGAGTTCGAGCAGATGAACGGGTTTATCGATCACTGGCGCGACATGAACTTCTCCTACGCGGCGGTGAAGCAGCTCGAAGGCAAATACCTGGTTCAGAACCGTGTGACGGGCGAAATCTACGAGAGCGCCCAGTTCCTCTATATTCTGGTGGCCGCCTGCCTGTTCTCTAATTACCCGCGTGAAACCCGCCTGGACTACGTGAAGCGTTTCTACGATGCGGTCTCTACGTTCAAGATTTCTCTGCCTACGCCAATCATGTCTGGCGTGCGTACCCCTACCCGTCAGTTCAGCTCCTGCGTACTGATCGAGTGTGGTGACAGCCTGGATTCCATCAACGCGACCTCCAGCGCCATCGTGAAATACGTTTCCCAGCGTGCCGGTATCGGCATCAACGCCGGCCGTATCCGTGCGCTGGGCAGCCCGATCCGCGGCGGTGAAGCGTTCCACACCGGCTGTATTCCGTTCTACAAGCACTTCCAGACGGCAGTAAAATCCTGCTCTCAGGGCGGCGTGCGCGGCGGTGCTGCGACCCTGTTCTACCCAATGTGGCACCTGGAAGTGGAAAGCCTGCTGGTTCTGAAGAACAACCGCGGCGTGGAAGGCAACCGCGTGCGTCACATGGACTACGGCGTGCAGATCAACAAGCTGATGTACACCCGTCTGCTGAAAGGGGAAGACATCACCCTGTTCAGCCCATCCGACGTCCCGGGTCTGTACGACGCGTTCTTTGCCGATCAGGACGAGTTCGAGCGTCTGTACACCAAATATGAAAAAGACGACAGCATCCGTAAGCAGCGCGTGAAGGCGGTAGACCTGTTCTCCCTGATGATGCAGGAACGTGCCTCTACCGGCCGTATCTACATCCAGAACGTTGACCACTGCAACACCCACAGCCCGTTCGATCCGGTGGTTGCACCAGTGCGCCAGTCCAACCTGTGCCTGGAGATCGCCCTGCCGACCAAACCGCTGGACGATGTGAACGACGAAAACGGCGAAATTGCGCTGTGTACGCTCTCTGCGTTCAACCTGGGTGCGATTAAGAGCCTGGACGAGCTGGAAGAGCTGGCGGTGCTGGCGGTTCGTGCGCTCGACGCCCTGCTGGATTACCAGGATTACCCAATCCCGGCGGCTAAACGCGGCGCAATGGGCCGTCGCACTTTAGGTATCGGCGTGATCAACTTCGCCTACTGGCTGGCGAAAAATGGCAAGCGTTACTCCGACGGCAGCGCCAACAATCTGACGCACCAGACGTTCGAAGCGATCCAGTACTACCTGATGAAAGCCTCTAACGAGCTGGCGAAAGAGCAAGGCGCGTGCCCGTGGTTCAACGAAACCACCTACGCGAAAGGCATTCTGCCGATCGACACCTACAAAAAAGACCTGGATGCGATTGTCAGCGAGCCGCTGCACCTCGACTGGGAAGGCCTGCGCGAGTCCATTAAAACGCACGGCCTGCGTAACTCCACGCTCTCTGCCCTGATGCCGTCCGAGACCTCTTCGCAGATCTCCAACGCCACCAACGGTATTGAGCCACCGCGCGGCCACGTCAGCATCAAAGCGTCGAAAGACGGCGTGCTGCGTCAGGTGGTCCCGGATTACGAGACGCTGGGTGACAACTACGAGCTGCTGTGGGAAATGCCAAACAACGACGGCTACCTGCAACTGGTGGGTATCATGCAGAAGTTTATCGACCAGTCGATTTCTGCCAATACCAACTACGACCCGACGCGCTTCCCGTCAGGCAAGGTTCCGATGCAGCAACTGCTGAAAGACCTGCTCACCGCTTACAAATTTGGCGTGAAAACGCTGTACTATCACAACACCCGTGATGGAGCGGAAGACGCCCAGGACGACCTGGCGCCGTCAATTCAGGACGATGGCTGCGAAAGCGGCGCATGTAAGATCTAAGCACTTCGCCGGGTGGCGCTACGCTTACCCGGCCTACGGTTTTGTAGGCCCGGCAAACGCAGTGCCGCCGGGCAATAAAATCTCAACAGGACTCACCGCAATGGCATATACCACTTTTTCACAGACGAAAAACGACCAGCTCAAAGAGCCGATGTTCTTCGGCCAGCCGGTCAACGTGGCACGCTACGATCAGCAAAAATATGACATCTTCGAAAAGCTGATTGAAAAGCAACTCTCCTTCTTCTGGCGTCCGGAAGAAGTTGACGTTTCCCGCGACCGTATCGATTTCCAGGCGCTGCCGGAACACGAAAAGCACATCTTCCTCAGTAACCTGAAGTACCAGACGCTGCTGGACTCCATCCAGGGCCGTAGTCCGAACGTGGCGCTGCTGCCGCTGATCTCGATTCCTGAGCTGGAAACCTGGGTAGAAACCTGGGCGTTCTCCGAGACGATCCACTCCCGCTCTTACACCCACATCATCCGCAACATCGTAAACGATCCGGCGGTGGTGTTTGACGATATCGTCACCAACGAACAGATCCAGAAGCGTGCCGAAGGCATTGCGCACTACTACGACGAGCTGATCGAGATGACCAGCTACTGGCATCTGCTGGGCGAAGGCACGCACAACGTGAACGGTAAAACCGTCACCGTAAACCTGCGGACCCTGAAAAAACAGCTGTACCTGTGCCTGATGAGCGTCAACGCGCTGGAAGCAATCCGCTTCTACGTAAGCTTCGCCTGCTCCTTCGCTTTTGCCGAGCGCAAGCTGATGGAAGGTAACGCCAAAATTATCCGTCTGATCGCCCGTGACGAAGCCCTGCACCTGACCGGCACCCAGCATATGCTGAACCTGCTGCGCAGCGGTGCGGACGACCCGGAGATGGCTGCGATTGCCGAAGAGTGCAAGCAGGAATGCTACGACCTGTTCGTTCAGGCCGCCCAGCAGGAGAAAGAGTGGGCAGACTACCTGTTCCGCGACGGCTCCATGATTGGCCTGAACAAAGACATTCTGTGCCAGTACGTGGAGTACATCACTAACATCCGCATGCAGGCTGTGGGTCTCGATCTGCCATTCCAGACGCGCTCTAACCCGATTCCGTGGATCAACACCTGGCTGGTGTCCGATAACGTGCAGGTTGCGCCGCAGGAAGTGGAAGTGAGTTCTTATCTGGTCGGTCAGATTGATTCTGAAGTCAACACCGACGACCTGAGCGATTTCCAGCTCTGATGAGCCGCGTAACGCTGAGCCTTTCTGGTACAGAGGTGCTGTGCCAGGAAGAGCACCCTTCTCTGCTGGTGGCGCTTGAAGCGCATCAGGTTGAAGTAGAGTACCAGTGTCGTGAAGGCTACTGCGGCTCCTGCCGCTGCCGTCTGGTCGCAGGCCAGGTAGACTGGCTGACCGAACCGCTGGCCTTTATCAGCGAAGGGGAAATTTTGCCCTGCTGCTGCCGGGCAAAAGGCGATATCGAGATCGAGATGTGATTGTGTCGGGTGGCGCTTCGCTGACCCGACCTACAAAACCGCAGTTCGTAGGCCGGGTAAGGCGCAGCCGCCACCCGGCAATTTCAGCGTTTATCCTTCAAAAAGTTCACCGCTTTATCCGGGAAATCCGTAAACAACCCGTCCACATCCGCCTGGTTATACAGCACGTCGTAAAGCTGATTCACGTCCGGCGCATACTCCGGCAGCTGGTCTGCACGAACGGTATACGGATGCACCTGCATCTTGCTCGCATGCGCCTCTTTCACCATCGCCGTCAGCTTCACGTGACCCGGCGTTGAGCCTTCAGCCACCAGCATGTGGTAATCCGGCCCGATGCCGTCGGCGTACTGCGCAATCTGCTTCATCGCGCCCGGCTTAAACATCCAGTCGTAGCTGTAGTTCACCCACTTCCCGTCCGGCTGTTTTTCCTGGGTTTCATTCCAGTCGGTATACGCAATCAGCTGCACCAGATTGAGATCCATCCCCATCTTCGGCTCCAGCTCGGTTTTGATGCGCTTCAGTTCCGCCGCATCGAAACATTGCAGGAAAACCTTATCCTGCTTGCTGGTGTAGCCGTACTTTTTCAGTACCTCCAGCGTCCTGGCGGCAATGTCCTTCCCTTCCTGATGGTGGAACCACGGCGCTTTGATTTCCGGGTAGATACCGATATTTTTGCCCGTCGAGTGGTTCAGCCCCTGAACAAACTCGATCTCCTCTTCGAAGGTGTGAATACGGAAGTCAGACTTGCCCATCGGGAAACGTCCCGGATAGACCTGCACCTTCTTGCCGTTTTCAATCTCGAAGCCCTCGGTAAACTTCAGCGAGCGGATCTCCGCCAGCGTGAAGTCGATGGCGTAGTAGCGGCCATCTTTACGGGCGCGATCCGGGAAACGCTCCGCCACGTCCGTCACGCGGTCAAGATAGTGGTCATGCAGAACGACCAGCTGGTCGTCCTTTGTCATCACCAGATCCTGCTCCAGATAATCCGCGCCCTGGGCATAGGCCATCGCTTTTGCCGGCAGCGTATGCTCCGGCAGATAACCGCTGGCGCCACGGTGGGCGATCACGATTTTATCCGCCGCCAGCGCGGAGCCTGTCATCAGACCCGCCAGCAGCAGGCCTGTCGCTAACTGAGTTAATTTCATCGCAATGCTCCTTATTGACGACGCGCCAGCACTTCGGCGTGGTGACGTTTTTCACCAATCATCACAACAACCAGCAGCAGAACAGCCAGCACGCTGCCGCCAATCATCACCATAAAGCCGCCGTCCCAGCCGAAGAAGTCGACGGTGTAACCGACGATGGCGCTTGCCGCCACTGAACCGCCGAGGTAGCCAAACAGACCGGTAAAGCCTGCCGCCGTGCCTGCCGCTTTCTTCGGCGCCAGCTCCAGCGCGTGCAGGCCAATCAGCATAACCGGACCATAAATCAGGAAGCCGATGACAATCATACAGGCCATATCCACACCCGGATTACCCGGCGGGTTTAGCCAGTAAACGACCGTCGCGATGGTGACCAGCGTCATAAAGAACACGCCCGTCGCCCCACGATTGCCCTTAAACACTTTGTCCGACATCCAGCCGCAGATCAGCGTGCCGGGAATGCCCGCGTATTCATACAGGAAATAGGCCCAGGAGGATTTATCCAGCGCGAAGTGCTTCACCTCTTTCAGGTAGGTTGGCGACCAGTCGAGGATGCCGTAGCGCAGCAGGTAGACAAACACGTTCGCCACCGCGATGTACCACAGCAGCTTGTTTGGCAGCACATACTTCATGAAGATCTGCTTTGCCGTCAGCTCTTCTTCGTGCTTCTCGCTGTAATCATCCGGGTAGTCGTTTTTGTACTCTTCAATCGGCGGCAGGCCGCAGGACTGTGGGGTGTCGCGCATCAGGGCAAAGGCGATGATCGCCACCAGAATGGCACCAAAGGCTGGCATATAGAGCGCGGCATGCCAGTCGTTAAACCAGGCCATCCCCAGCAGGAACAGCAGCGGCGGAAGCCCGCCCCCGACGTTATGCGCGCAGTTCCAGACCGATACAATGCCGCCACGCTCTTTCTGTGACCACCAGTGAACCATGGTGCGTCCGCATGGCGGCCACCCCATTCCCTGGAACCAGCCGCAGAGGAACAGCAGCACGAACATGATGGCAATGCTGGAGGTCGCCCACGGCACAAAGCCCATGAACAGCATCACCGCTGCCGCGAGGATCAAACCGGCGGGCAGGAACACGCGCGGATTCGAACGATCCGACACCGACCCCATAATGAACTTCGAAAAACCGTACGCGATGGAGATCCCCGACAGCGCAAATCCCAGATCGCCGCGAGAGAAGCCCTGTTCCACCAGGTACGGCATGGCGAGCGCAAAGTTTTTACGTACCAGATAGTACGCCGCATACCCGAAGAAGATCCCGAGGAAGATTTGCCAACGCAGACGGCGGTAGAGAGGATCAATCTCTGCCTCTGGCAGTCGCGCCCGATGTGGCGCAGGTTTAAAGATACTGAGCATAACAGCCTCCGTGGCCTTTCAAAAAATGACCGGGCATCTCGCGCCCGGCTACAGAGGCGGCGATGTTAAGAAATCACGGTGAATGTTACTGTGAATCAACGCACAGATTGTTACAGAAATATGACAGGATGCGCAAAAAAGCGCATGAAATCACGTTTCACTTTCGAATTTCGCGCGTTTATGTTCGAAATCAAACAAACCACACGATCAATGTGGCTAAATGCTAAAAAACGAACATAGAGGAAAGGCAATGACAATTCACGATCCACGCTTCAGCGATGTGATTATCATTGGCGGTGGCGCGACGGGTGCCGGCATCGCACGCGACTGCGCCCTGCGGGGATTGAGCGTCACGCTTCTGGAACGCCACGATATCGCCACCGGCGCGACGGGACGTAACCACGGTCTGTTGCACAGCGGCGCCCGCTATGCGGTCACTGACGCTGAGTCAGCGCGCGAGTGTATTGCTGAAAACCAGATCCTCAGGCGCATCGCCCGCCACTGCGTTGAACCGACCAACGGTCTTTTTATCACCCTTCCAGAAGATGACCTCGGCTTTCAGCAAACCTTTATCACCGCCTGCACGGCGGCAGGCATTCAGGCCGAGGCGATCGATCCTGCGCAGGCGCGCCGTCTTGAACCCTCGGTAAACCCGGCGTTACTGGGCGCGGTAAAAGTACCGGACGGAACCGTTGATCCTTTCCGCCTGACCGCCGCCAATATGCTCGACGCGCGGGAACATGGCGCCCAGATCCTGACCGGTCATCACGTCACCGGGCTTATTCGTGAAGGTAATACCGTGCGCGGGGTGCGCGTGTTTGATGCGCAGTACAACGAACACCGCGAGCTGTATGCCGCCGTCGTGGTCAACGCCGCGGGGATCTGGGGCCAGCGCATCGCGGAATACGCGGACCTGTCGGTGCGCATGTTCCCGGCGAAAGGCTCGCTGCTGATCCTCGACCACCGCATCAATAACCATGTCATCAACCGCTGCCGTAAACCGTCTGACGCCGATATCCTCGTGCCGGGGGACACCATTTCGTTAATCGGCACGACCTCAATGCATGTGGACTACAGCGAAATTGATTACAACCGCGTCACCGCTGAAGAGGTGGATATCCTGCTGCGCGAAGGGGAAAAGCTGGCCCCGGTGATGGCGCAGACGCGTATTCTGCGTGCCTACGCGGGCGTGCGTCCCCTCGTCGCCAGCGATAACGATCCGAGCGGGCGTAACGTCAGCCGCGGCATCGTGCTGCTCGATCACGCCGAACGTGACGGCATGGACGGGTTTATCACCATTACCGGCGGCAAGCTGATGACCTACCGGCTGATGGCCCAGTGGGCCACCGATGCCGTCTGCCGTAAGCTCGGCAACACCGCGCCGTGCGTGACGGCGGAACAGGCCCTGCCCGGCTCGCAGCAATCGACAGAAAAAACGCTGCACAAGATCATTTCACTCCCTGCCCCGCTTCGCGGTTCGGCGATTTACCGCCACGGCGACCGCACCCCGACCTGGCTCGGTGAAGGGCGACTCAGCCGCAGCCTGGTGTGCGAATGCGAAGCCGTGACCGCAGGCGAGGTGCAGTATGCCGTGGAAAACCTGACGGTGAACAACCTGCTTGATTTACGCCGCCGCACGCGCGTCGGGATGGGCACCTGTCAGGGGGAGCTTTGCGCCTGCCGTGCCGCCGGGCTGCTGCAACGTTTTCACGCCACCACCTCAACCCAGTCGCTTGCCCAGCTCAGCGATTTTTTAAACGAGCGCTGGAAAGGCATTCAGCCCGTCGCCTGGGGCGATGCCCTGCGCGAAAGCGAGTTTACCCGCTGGGTCTATCAGGGGCTTTGCGGTCTGGAGAAGGAGCACAACCATGAAATTTGATACCGTGATTGTCGGCGGCGGACTGGCGGGCCTGCTGTGCGGCCTCAAACTGACGCAGCGGGGTCTGCGCTGCGCCATTGTCACTCGCGGTCAGAGTGCCCTGCACTTCTCTTCCGGCTCGCTGGATTTACTGGGTGCGCTATCGTTCGCCGATCTGCCGCCTGAACATCCCTACCGCCTGACGGGCGCAGAGAATATGGCCCGCTTTGCCTGCGAAACCGAACACCTGCTCACCGCCTGCGGCGCACGCATGCAGGGTGACGCCGAGCAAAATCATCAGCGCGTCACGCCGCTCGGCACCCTGCGCGCCGCCTGGCTTAGCCCGGAAGAGGTGCCTGTCGCCCCCATCGCTGCCGAGCGCGTGCGGGTGGTGGGGATCAGCGGTTTCCTCGATTTCCAGCCGCATCTTGCCGCCGCGTCTCTCAGACAGCAGGGTGTTCAGGTGGATACGGCGGAGATTGATCTCCCCGAACTCGATGTGCTGCGCGAAAACCCCAGCGAGTTTCGTGCGGTGAACATTGCCCGCCTGCTGGATAATGAAAGTTACTGGCCGCAGCTGTACGCGGCGCTTCAACCGCTCGGCGAGACCTGCGACGCCCTGTTTATGCCCGCCTGTTTTGGCTTAACGGACAACCGGCTCTGGCGCTGGCTCTCGGCGCGCCTGCCCTGTACGCTCGGTTTACTGCCGACGCTCCCCCCTTCCGTGCCCGGCATTCGTCTGCACACCCAGCTTCAGCGTCAGTTTGTTGCCCAGGGTGGCGTCTGGATGGCAGGCGACGAGGTGAAAAAAATCACCCTGGCTGAGGGCGCGGTAAGCGAAATCTGGACCCGCAACCACGGCGACATCCCGCTTCGCGCACGCTTTACGGTGCTGGCAAGCGGCAGTTTCTTCAGCAACGGTCTGCTGAGCAGCCGGGATGGCGTGCGTGAGGCGATCCTCGGTCTGGACGTCCGGCAAAGCGCTTCCCGCGCGGACTGGTATCAAAGCGATTTCTTCACCCCGCAGCCCTGGCAGCAGTTCGGCGTGATCGTCGACAGCCAGCTGCGCCCGCGGCTGGGCGGGGAACCGGTTGACAATCTTTACGCCATCGGCTCGGTTCTGGGCGGGTACGATCCCGTGGCGCAGGGCTGCGGTGGCGGCGTCTGCGCCGTCACTGCGCTGCATGTCGCGGAGCAGATTATCCAGCGCAGGGAGGGAGCACAATGAACGACACCCGATTTGAAAGCTGTATCAAATGCACGGTCTGCACCACGGTTTGCCCGGTCAGCGGCGTCGATCCGCGCTATCCCGGCCCGAAACAGGCCGGTCCCGACGGGGAGCGTCTGCGCCTGAAGGATGGCGCGCTCTACGACGAGGCGCTGAAATACTGCATCAACTGCAAACGCTGCGAAGTTGCCTGCCCGTCGGACGTGAAAATAGGCGATATCATCCAGCGCGCCCGCGCCCGCTACAGTACGCAAAAACCGACGCTGCGTGACGCGATACTGAGCCACACCGATCTGATGGGCAGCCTCTCGACGCCTTTCGCGCCGGTCGTCAATGCCGCCACCGCCCTGAAGCCGGTGCGCAGGCTGCTGGATGCGACGCTCAAAATCGACCATCACCGCAGCCTGCCGAAATATTCTCACGGCACCTTCCGCCGCTGGTATAAATCCGTGGCGGCAGAACAGGCGCAGTTCGCTGAGCAGGTCGCCTTCTTCCACGGCTGCTACGTGAACTACAACCATCCGCAGCTGGGGAAAGACCTGCTGAAAGTGCTGAACGCCATGGGAACGGGCGTTCAGCTGCTGAGCAAAGAAAAGTGCTGCGGCGTTCCGCTGATTGCCAACGGTTTCATCAACAAAGCGCGCAAGCAGGCGAGCAGCAACGTCACCGCTTTACGCGAGGCGATCGTCGACAAAGGCATACCGGTACTGGCGACGTCGTCAACCTGTACCTTCACGCTGCGCGATGAATATCCGCATCTGCTGGATGTGGATAACACCGGTCTGCGCGAGCACATTGAGCTGGCGACCCGTTTTCTCTGGCGCAAACTGGACAGCGGGCAGACGTTACCGCTGGGCAAATTGCCGCTGAAGGTGGTGTATCACACGCCATGTCATATGGAGAAGATGGGCTGGTCGATCTATACGCTTGAGCTGCTGCGGCTGATCCCGGGGCTGGAGCTGACGGTGCTGGACTCACGCTGCTGCGGCATCGCTGGCACCTACGGCTTCAAGCGTGAAAACTACCCAACGTCACAGGCCATTGGCGCGCCGCTGTTCCGGCAGATTGAAGAGAGCGGCGCAGATATCGTGGTGACGGACTGTGAAACCTGCAAGTGGCAGATCGAGATGTCCACCAGCAAACGCTGTGAACATCCCATTACCTTGCTGGCAAAAGCGCTGGCGTAACCGTTGCCGGGGACACTGCCCCGGCACACTCTCACTCTACGAACAGCGATTCCACGACGTTGATCCAGCCGTGCTCGCTGGCGACCTCTTTCCCGTTCAGCCAGCGGCGCAGCATGTTCAGCGCCATCATCGCGCACACCTCCTGACGCACGGCCAGGCTGTGGCGGGTAATGCTCATCCTGACCCGCAGGGCGTGCGTCCCTTCCGGCGTTGCCAGGGCAAAGTTGAGATGTTCCTCATCCAGCCCGCCCACAAACAGCGCCAGCCCGGCGAAATGCTTCACTCTGCGCTCGGACGCCCAGCGCGCGGTCTGCGCCAGCGTCTCCTGCTGGAACGGCACCACTTCACTGGCCAGCAGCGGCGCACCCGCCCGGGTAAGCTGAAGCGCCAGAAGCCCACCGGTAAACTGCTCGCTTAACGTCACGCTCAGCTGGCGGGACTGCAAATGCGCTGCGATCTGCGCCGGCAGCCCTTCCGTTCCTTCGAAAATCAGGCTTTCCCCGGCGACGCGCTGCACTTCCGGCCACAGCGCCAGCATGGCGGCTTTCTCTGACGCCGGTCCGGTCAGCTTCAGTTCAATAATCGGCATGGAGGAGCGATAGCCCATTGACACGCCGGGAGGCAGTTGCAGGTGATCGAGGCTCTGGGCAAGATCGCTTTCCGAGCGACCAAAGGTGGTCAGACGCAGGCACAGCGGCGGTTCAGGCAGCGTAAAGCGCGCGCGCAGGCGCGGCAGGATCTGCTGCTCGACCATCACTTTAAATTCCGACGGCACGCCCGGGGTGAAGAACATCAGGCAGCGGTTCAGCTGAACGGCAAACCCGCAGGCGGTGCCGACCGGGTTATCAATCAGTTCCGCGCTGGCGGGAATTTCAGCCTGCTTGCGGTTGCTGGGGGCCATCACGCGGCCACGCCCGGAGAAAAAGCGCTCCATCTGCGCCAGCCACGCCTCGTGCAGGACCAGGCCTTCGCCTTTGGCCGTGGCAGCGGCCAGCGCGCTGAGATCGTCGCTGGTGGGTCCCAGCCCGCCGTTCACAATCAGCACGTCGCAGCGTTCGCTGCGCTCGCGCAGAACGTTGACCAGCGACTCAAGATTGTCACCTACGGTGTTGCGGCGCGTTAACGGTAATCCTTGCTCAAAGAAGAGATCGGCGAGCCAGGCGGCATTGGTATCAATGATTTGCCCATGCAGCACTTCGTCGCCAGTGGATAACATTTCCACGTTTATCATTGTGTTCTCCCATTTCAATGGTCAAAACACTATAGCGCAATCGAAGACCGGGGGAAGAGAGAAACTGGCGCGACTGAACGCCGCGCCGAGAGGATTAGAAACCGGCGCTAACGCCAACGTACGGGCCGTCTGCCAGGGCGTTGTCACGGTTGCCGTCTTTACCGGCCAGGTTCAGATAGCGATAACCCGCTTCGATGGTGATCGGACGCATGATGGTCCAGCGCGCGCCAGCGTTAGCTTCCTGATAGCTGTCGATACCGCTGGAGAGGGAATCCGGAGAGTAGTAGTACTCACCGAACAGGCCAAAGCTGTCGCCAATTTTCCACTGCAAGCCGCCGCCCACTGCCGCCGCGTAGCCTTCGTCGCCGTCGTTCGGATTGGTGTAAATGCCTTTACCGCCGACGGTCGCCAGGAAGGGACCCAACGGCACGTTGAAGCCGAGGCCCAGGCTTGCCGCATCCCCATCGTCGTCGTTATGCGTCCAGCCGCCGGTCATTGCCAGGCCTGCGCTATCCGTGCCAAGACCAAAGCCCAGATGGGTATAATCTTGTCCCGCTGAGCCGTTGAAGGAAATTGCGTTTGCCGCTGCTGAAACAAACATCAGGCCGCTTAAGCCCATTAATGCCACTTTTTTCATTGTCGTGATCCCGCACAATTTATTCAGAGATGTCCAAAAACCGCGAGATTTTAACCTGACTGCCTGTGTGATCAATGGACTCCGCGTGC
The DNA here is from genome assembly GCF_031432835.1 of Enterobacter cloacae complex sp. EB5. NCBI lineage: Bacteria > Pseudomonadati > Pseudomonadota > Gammaproteobacteria > Enterobacterales > Enterobacteriaceae > Enterobacter > Enterobacter cloacae complex sp. EB5. Next base: position 3,626,215 of record NZ_CP133860.1, on the reverse strand, counting down.
GGCGGGCAATTAGTTTGTAACGATTTGATAATATCGGTATTTATACCAGCATCAGAAAGCGCATTTTCACGCTCAGCCCACCCAGATTTTCACTGGGCATCAGCTGAAGATGGCTGCGGTGCAGGCGGGCAATATCGTTAGCCAGCGCCAGGCCAATGCCGGACCCGGCGGCATCGCCCACGTTATCCAGCCGATGAAACGGCAGCATGGCCTGGGAGATCTGGTCTTCAGCGATGCCCGGTCCGCTGTCCTCCACGCTCAGCTCAACGGCATCGTTAGCCGTGCGCAGGTACACCGTCACGACGCCCTGCTCCGGCGTGTATTTGATCGCGTTCTCCAGCAGGTTGGCGCAAAGTTCGCCCAACAGCACGTCATCCCCCTCAATCATTACCGGCTGCTGTACGCCGTCATAACCGAGATCGATACCCTTGCTGCGCGCCTGCGCCAGCCGGGAAAAGCAGCAGTTTTGCACCACCTGCACCAGATCGACAGGCGCAAACTGTCGCTCCCCCTGCTCTTTTCGCTTCACCGCCGAAAGCTGCAACAGCCTTTCCGTCAGCACGATGATGTTATCCAGCGTGACGTTCATCGCCCGTAAGCTCTCCTGCCACAGCGCCGGATCGTTACGCGTCAGGGCAACCGATACCTGGGTTTTCAGCACCGCCAGCGGCGTTTTGAGCTGGTGTGAGGCGTCGGCATTAAAGCGCGCCTGCCGCGAAAGTACGCCGCGCAACCTGTCGATATAGCGGTTAAATGCCACAATCAGCAGCCGCGTTTCCGACCAGGGCAGCAGCTCCGGCAGCGGGGCCAGCAGCCCGGGCTCACGGCGCACCATCAGCGAAGAGAGCTGCCGCATCGGGCGCAGCACACGACGCAGCAGCCAGGCGGTCAGGACCAGCGTCAGCAGCACCAGCAGCCCCTGCGACACGAGGGAGGAAAACAGCAGCTGAGTGGCCAGATAGCGCCGCGACTGCAACGTTTCGGCGACGTAGATTTCCGCCATGCCGAACACACTGTCCTCGTTAACCGGCTGGAGCAGCTTCGCCACGCGGATCGCCTGCCCGCGATACTCGGTATGATAAAACCACGCCAGCGCCGGATAGTGGGAGGTGCGCGACGTGGAGGGGGGCATATTCGGCAGATCGTCATAGCCGGAGATCGTCCGCCCGTCAGGGTCCACGACCTTGTAATAGAGGCGATCGTTCATGTTCAGCTCGAAGCTGTCGAGCACGACCCAGGGCACGTTCACCTGGAGTTTACCGTTGTGCACCACCAGCCGCTCTGACACCGTGCGCGCCGAGGATAACAGCGTGCGGTCATAGGCCTGCGTCGCCGCCTGTAACGCGCTAACGTAGCTGTTAAAGGCTGACAGCCCCCATAACAGCAGCAGCGGCAAACCCAGAAAAAGCAAAAGTTGCAGGTAAAGCGACTGCGGCTTAACCCACCTCATCGCCGCACTCCAGCACGTAGCCCAGCCCCCGGAGGGTGGTGATCCGCACGCCGCTGCCGGTCAGCTTCTTACGCAGGCGGTGAATATAGAGATCGATGCTCTCGGGGCTGACGTCGTCGTTCAGGCTGAATACCTGGTCGAAAAGCTGTTGCCGCGAGACGGGACGGGTCCGGCGGTGCATCAGCACCTTCAGCAAAGAGAGTTCGCGCGGCGTGAGGGAGAGGGGTTCATCGCGCAGCAGAAAAAAGCCTTCATCATCGTACTCCAGCTCTCCCAGCCGCTGGCGCTCCTGGGTTCGTCCTTCGCTGCGGCGCAGCAGCGCGCGCAGGCGGGCATCAAGCTCCTCCAGCTCGAACGGTTTCGGCAGGTAGTCATCCGCCCCGGCATTCAGCCCCTTCACCCTGTCTGCCACGTTGCTGCGGGCGGTAAGAAACAGCACCGGCAGCGTCTGCCCGCGCTTTCTCAGCCGATGCACCACCTCCAGCCCGTCGAAGCCGGGCATACCGATATCAAGGATCGCGACGGCATAGTTTTCCCCCTGCAAAAGGTGATCGGCCGCCCGCCCGTCATTGACGCAATCCACGGCAAATCCGTTTTGTACCAGCGCTTTTTCCAGCCAGTGAGCCAGCTCACGATTATCTTCCGCGAGTAAGAGACGCATATCACATCCTGTAAAGTTGGTGTCGCAGTGAAAGGGAAATGAAAGGTTATTGTTTTAACAATCACGCAACGGAACCGCTACAAGGTGGTTCACATAATCAGAAAAAAGACACCCGTACCCGTACTCAGGGTTCTCCGGCGTGAGGATAAACGATGAAAAAACAATTACTTTCTACCCTTGCTGCAAGCGTATTGCTGTTGAGTGCCTCTGTCGTCCAGGCGCAGGACGCGCCGTCCCGTACCGAATGTATCGCCCCGGCCAAACCCGGCGGCGGCTTCGACCTGACCTGTAAGCTGATTCAGGTCAGCCTGCTGGAGACGAAGGCCATTGAAAAACCGATGCGCGTCACCTACATGCCCGGCGGCGTGGGCGCGGTAGCCTATAACGCCATTGTCGCGCAGCGCCCTGCCGAAGCGGGCACCGTGGTGGCCTTCTCCGGCGGTTCGCTGCTGAACCTGTCGCAGGGGAAATTTGGTCGTTATGACGTGAATGACGTGCGCTGGCTCGCCACCGTAGGCACCGATTACGGCATGATCGCCGTGCGCGCGGACTCTCCGTGGAAATCCCTGAAAGATCTGCTGACCGCCATGGAAAAAGATCCGAACAGCGTGGTCATTGGCGCGGGCGCCTCTATCGGCAGCCAGGACTGGATGAAAGCCGCGCTGCTGGCGCAGCAGGCCAAAGTGGATCCGCACAAGATGCGTTACGTGGCCTTTGAAGGCGGCGGCGAGCCGGTGACGGCGCTGATGGGCAATCACGTCCAGGCGGTATCGGGCGATCTCAGCGAAATGGTGCCCTACCTGAGCGGGGATAAGATCCGCGTGCTGGCGGTCTTCTCGGAAAACCGTCTGCCGGGCCAGCTGGCAGACGTCCCAACCGCCAAAGAGCAGGGTTATAACCTGGTCTGGCCGATCATTCGCGGCTTCTTCGTCGGGCCAAAAGTGACCGACGCCGAATACCAGTGGTGGGTGGATACCTTCGCAAAACTTCAGCAAACCGAAGAGTTCAAAAAACAGCGCGATCTGCGCGGGCTGTTTGAGTTCAACCTGAACGGCAAGCAGCTGGACGAGTATGTCAAAAAACAGGTGAATGACTACCGCGAACAGGCGAAAGCCTTTGGCCTGGCGAAATAACCGGAGGCGCTATGAGCGATCGCATTTTTGCCGGGATATGGCTGCTGCTCTGCATTGGCGGCATGTTCGTCGCCTGGCAGATCCACAGCGAATACAGCTATGAACCCGTGGGGCCACGCCCCTTCCCCGTCGGCATTGTCGGCCTGATGCTGCTCTGTTCGGTGGCGCTGCTGCTGCGCCATCCGGATACCGTGGAGTGGCCGCCACGCCGTACGCTGCAACGTCTGCTGGTAATGGTAATTGTCCTGCTGATGTACGCGTGGGGCTTTGAGTGGCTCGGCTTCCCTATTGCCACCGCCCTGCTGACGATGGTGATTGGCATACTGTTTAACGCCTCGCTGCCTGCGGCGGGGATCTCCGGGGTCGTACTGGGCATTTTACTCTGGTACGCCTTCGACCGCCTGCTGGACGTGACCCTGCCACTCGGCGCATGGTTTAACTAACGGAGCACGCTATGGATACCTGGATCTATCTCTCTCAGGGGTTCGCGGTAGCGATGACCCCGGAAAACCTGGTGATCGCCCTGATCGGCTGTTTCGTCGGGACCATCGTCGGCCTGCTGCCGGGCCTTGGGCCTATCAACGGCGTGGCGATTTTACTGCCGCTGGCCTTTGCGCTGCACCTGCCTGCGGAATCGGCGCTGATCCTGCTGGCGACGGTTTATATCGGCTGCGAATACGGGGGGCGTATTTCCTCGATACTGCTTAACGTGCCCGGCGATGCCGCCGCCATTATGACCGCGCTGGATGGCTATCCGATGGCGCAGCAGGGACGCGGCGGCGTGGCGCTCTCTATTTCCGCCGTCAGCTCGTTTTTTGGCTCCCTGATCGCCATTGGCGGCATCATCCTCTTCGCCCCGGCGCTGGCCCAGTGGTCGCTGGCGTTTGGTCCGGCCGAGTATTTTGCCCTGATGGTGTTCGCCATCGCCTGCCTCGGCAGCATGATGGCGCAGAATCCGCTGAAGTCGTTTTTGTCTGCGTTGATTGGCCTCAGTCTGGCCACCGTCGGCGTGGATGCCAACACCGGGGTTTATCGTTTTACCTTCGACAGCGTTCACCTCTCCGACGGCGTGCAGTTTATCGTCGTGGTGATTGGTCTGTTCTCTGTCTCAGAAATCTTACTGATGCTGGAGCATACCAGCAGCGGGCAGACGCTGGTGCGTAAAACCGGACGTATGCTCTTTAATGCCAAAGAGGGGGCGCAGTGTATTGGCGCCACCCTGCGTTCGTCGGTGATCGGTTTCTTCGTCGGCATTCTGCCCGGCGCCGGGGCGACTATCGCCAGCGCCATCACCTACATGACCGAGAAAAAGCTGAGCGGTAACAGCGACAGCTTCGGCAAAGGCGATATCCGCGGCGTGGCGGCGCCGGAGGCGGCGAATAACGCCTCGGCCTGCGGCTCGTTTATCCCGATGCTGACCCTCGGCGTGCCGGGCTCCGGCACCACGGCGGTAATGATGGGCGCGCTGACGCTCTATAACATCACCCCGGGTCCGGCGATGTTTACCGAACAGCCCGATATCGTCTGGGGTTTAATTGCCGCCCTGCTGATCGCCAACGTGATGCTGCTGGTAATGAACATCCCGCTGATCGGCCTGTTCACCCGTATGCTGACCATTCCCCTGTGGTTCCTGGTCCCGGCCATCGCCGCCGTCTCTGCGGTTGGGGTGTACGCGGTGCACAGCACCACCTTCGACCTGGTGTTGATGGTGCTGCTCGGCGTGCTGGGCTACATTCTGCGCAAGATGCACTTCCCGATGTCGCCGCTGATTTTAGGGTTTGTGCTGGGGGAAATGCTGGAGCAGAACCTGCGCCGCGCCCTCTCCATCAGCAACGGCAACATGGGGATCCTGTGGGAAAGCAGCGTGACGAAGATCCTGCTGGCAATGGCGATTATGGTGATTGTCGTGCCGCCGGTGCTGCGCTGGGTCCGCCGACGCCAGCACAAACCGCAGCCGGATATCGGCTGATTAGCCCCTCAACAGGGCATTGACCCACTGCTTTAACGCCTGGCGGGAGATTTTAATCCCGCCATTTTTCAGTTCTGACGGCAGCGCCAGCCAGTGTACCGGCTGCTCAAAGCGCGCCAGCCTGCCCTGAACCCACTCCGGCAACAGCGTGATATCCGTGCCCGGCTGGCATTCCACTACCGCCACCGGACGTTGCCCGTACTCGGCATCATCCAGCGGAACGACAAACGCCTGGCTTACCTGCGGATGCGTGGCGATAACGCGCTCCAGCGCTTCCGGCTGGATCCCTTCTCCGCCGCTGAAAAAGAGATTGTCCATTCGGCCCAGAATGGTCAGGCGTCCGTCATGCCACTCGCCGCGATCGCGGGTGGCAAACCAGCCCTGCTCATTGACCAGCGGCAATAATGCGCCGTCTCGCCAGTAGCCCGCCGCCATGCTTTCCGCCCGGAGCCAGACTTCACCGTTCACCACCTGAACGTCTCTGCCCGGCAGCGCGCTACCCACGTCCGGCGCGCCGTCGGCCTCTTTGGCGCAGACGGTGGAGGCGAACTCGGTCAGACCGTAACCGCAGAACGTACGGATCCCCTGCTCCCGCGCCTGTTCGGTCAGCGCAACGGGGATTTCCGCCCCGCCGAGCAGCACGGCTTTCAGCGCGACGGGATGGTGTGAATTAAGCAGCCGCCACAGCTGCGTTGGCACCAGCGAGGCGTGGGTACAGCCCTGTAGCGCCTGCTCCAGCGGCTGTTTTTCACGCACGGTAAGGCGGCCTCCGCCCTGCAACCAGCGCCACAAAATCCCCTGACCGGAGACGTGAAACAGCGGCAGAGAGAGCAACCAGTCGTCGCTATCGCCGTAAGGCATCAGCGCCAGCACCCCTTTTGCGCTGGCAAGGTGGGCGGCACAGGTGTGCACCGCCGCTTTTGGCAAACCGGTGGAGCCGGAGGTGAGCGTCATTGAGGCCAGCCGTTCTGCCCGCCACGTCACGCCGCCCTGCCCCTCGTCCTCTCTTAATGCCAGCGCGGGCAGACCGTCATACTCACCGTTAAGTACCAGCGCAAAACGCAGGGTCATCTGCGGCAGGAGGACGTCCAGCAGCGGACGGGGAAGCTGAGGGTTCACCGGCAAAATGCGGGCGCCGCACTGAAGCAGGGCCAGCCAGGCCAGCAGGGTCTGCGGATGGTTGTGGGCGAGCAGCATGACGCCGTCACCGTCCGTAACGCCCTGAGACTGAAAACCGGCTGCGAGACGATCGATACGCTCGCCCAGCTGAGACCAGCTGAGCGTTATATCGTCTAAACGCAGCGCGGGTTTATCGGCACGCCGGGTGCGCCAGTGCCGCCACGGCCAGTCGGTAAAACTCATCGCAGTGGCTCCAGCGCCCCGACGTCGAGGCACGGCAAGGTGCTGCCAGGCCACTGGCGAATCAGCTGGGCCTGCATCAGGTTTAGCGTATCGAGACCGGGAACGGTGTCCGGCGTTAACCATGCAGCAATGCGCGCCAGCTGCGTCAGCCCGAGGCTGGATTCGATGGATGAACTGATCACCGCCGTCAGCCCTGCGGCATGGGCCGCCGCAACCTGCTCGCGCACCTTGTCGAGGCTGCCGGTCAGCGTTGGCTTAATCACCACGGCCCTGACGCCCGGCTCGGCGGCAAACGCGAAATCGGCTTCGCGCAGGCTCTCATCCCAGGCGATGGCAATGCCGGTTTCCCGGGCGAAGGCGCGCGAGTCGTCGCGCGTTTTGCACGGCTCTTCGAGAAACGCGATGCGACTGCGGTACGCCGGGTTGACGTACTTCGCAAACTGCTGCGCCCTGAGCGGTGTCCAGGCGCGGTTGGCGTCGAGGCGCAGGTGCAGATCGGGAATGGCTTCCAGTAACAGGTTAACCACCATTCCGTCGCGCACCGCTTCGTACAGGCCAACCTTTATTTTCGCCACCTTCTCGCCAGGCATCCCGGAGAGCAGTGCGAAAAGTTCATCCGGATCGCCGGTACAGAGCGGCGCGGCGCGATAGTTCGCCGCATCCGGCAAACTGCCGTCCAGCTCTGCCAGCGCACAGCTGATACCGAACGCGGCGGAAGGAACGTCCGGCAGCGCCGGATCTGCCCCCTCACACCATTCGTGCGTCCAGGCCATCAGCGCAGCCTGCGCCTCATCCAGCGTTTCCAGGCTAAAGCCCGGAAGCGGGGCGATTTCGCCCCACCCTTCCCGCTCGCCCTGCCGGAGATGCACGCAAAAGCCGTCACGGGTTTTTAACCGCCGTTCACGCAGCACCACGCCCGCGTCCATCGGTATCTGCCAGCGGTAAACCTGCGCGCAACGCATTACGGGTTCCGTTTGTATTTGCTGAAGTCTGGCTGGCGTTTTTCGTTGAACGCGTTGCGCCCTTCCTGACCCTCTTCGGTCATGTAGAACAGCATGGTGGCGTTACCCGCCAGCTCCTGAAGGCCCGCCTGACCGTCACAGTCGGCGTTGAGGGCCGCTTTCAGGCAGCGCAGCGCCATTGGGCTGTTTTGCAGCATTTCGCGACACCAGCGCACGGTCTCTTTTTCCAGATCGGCGATCGGCACCACGGTGTTAACCAGCCCCATATCCAGCGCTTCCTGGGCGTTGTACTGACGGCACAGGAACCAGATTTCGCGGGCTTTTTTCTGACCGACAATGCGCGCCATATAGGACGCGCCCCAGCCGCCGTCGAAAGAGCCGACTTTCGGACCAGTCTGACCGAAAATGGCATTTTCCGCCGCGATCGTCAGGTCACACATCATGTGCAGCACGTGACCGCCGCCGATGGAATACCCTGCTACCATCGCGACCACCGGTTTTGGACAGGTGCGGATCTGGCGCTGGAAATCCAGCACGTTCAGGTGGTGCGTGCCCGCATCATCCTGGTATCCGCCGTAGTCACCGCGCACTTTCTGATCGCCGCCGGAGCAGAAGGCTTTTTCCCCTTCCCCGGTGAGGATGATGACGCCAATAGTGTCGTCGTAGCGGGCATCCGCCAGCGCCTGGATCATCTCTTTTACGGTCAGCGGACGAAACGCGTTGCGCACCTGTGGACGGTTGATGGTGATTTTGGCGATACCATCGGCGGATTTGTGGTAACGAATGTCGGTGTAGCCTTCGGAGCAGTCCTGCCATTCAACCGGCGCGTAAAGCATGTGTTCATCAGGATAGATCATAGCGTGTCCTTTGTTCGATAACGCAGTATCTGAGCCAGACTCGCGGCAACCGCGTCCGGGTTGTCCCGGTGGGCGTTGTGTCCGGCGTGAGGGATAGCATGACGCGTGGCGTTGAGTTCAGCAGCGATGGCTGCAAACTTCCCGTCACGTTCGCCATAGAGATAGTCAAAAGAAAAATCACGCGCGGTGAGCGCGGGACGTAAATCAGGCTGAACGGCAAGCGAGGTGGCTTCCAGCATCTCTGCCAGCCTCGGGCCGTTGTTCCGGCTGCGCAGCGCGATCAGCACCTTGCGCTGTTCATCCGTAAGGGAGGCAAAGACCGGCTGTTGATACCAGTCGGCAAAGACGGCCTCCAGCGGCTCACTGCGAAACCGTGACGCCCAGCGGCGGTCAGAGGTCAGCCGCGCATGGCGCGCATCGGCGTCTTGCAGGCCCGGGTGTCCACCTTCCACAATCACCCCGTCTAACCCCGCAGGATGCTGGCAGGCATGGAACATCGCAATGCGGCCGCCGAGGGAGTACCCCACTAGCCAGTATTTTAGTATGTTGTAACTAACAAGGGTATGCGTGAGCAATTCACTTACCTCTGCAAACCCCGTCACGCCCGTATCCGCTGAACCACCGTGCCCGGGCAGGTCAAGGTAGAGCCGGGGGTAGTCATGCAGCGACGCCCCGACAGCCTGCCACTCGCGACAGTCGCCGGAAAAACCGTGCAGGAAAACCAGCCAGGGGTAGCCTGGTTTTCCTGGCTGGGAGACGCCTGCGAGGATCACAGGTGACTCACCTGGGCCAGCAGATGTTGCAGCTTCTGCGCGCCGTCAGCATCGTTTACCACCAGCTCAATCAGCGTCGCGCCAGGCTGCCGCCAGGCGGTGTTCAGCGCCGTCTCCAGCGCGTCCCAGTTTTCCGGGCGATGGTACTTCAGGCTGAACATGGCGGCGGCGTGTTCGAACTGCACGTTTTGCGGCATCAGATAGAAACGCTCACGCTCGCTTTGCGGCGTCGGCAGCAACGAGAAAATCTGCCCGCCGTTATTGTTCACAACAATCAGCACGAACGGGGCCGACGCCTGACGCAGGAGCGCCAGCGCGTTGAGATCGTAGAGGGCTGAGAGATCCCCCACAATCGCCAGCGTGGATTTCGCGCTGGCCCGCTGTACGCCAGCGGCGGTGGAGATCAGGCCGTCAATGCCGCTCGCGCCCCGATTGCTGTACACCGGATATCCCGCCGGCAGCTGCGAAAAGGCGTCAATCAGGCGCACCACCAGGCTGTTACCGACAAAAAGTTGTCCCTGCTCGGGAAGATATTTGCGGATACGGTGCGCCAGCCCGGCTTCACTGAATTCCTCGCACTGGGCTTTGGTGAGTTCCCACGCCTGACGTGACAGCGCCGGGATCTCCACCGCCCAGGGTTTGCGTTTTTCCGCCGGATGCAATTCCAGCCAGCTGTCAATATCGCTCACCAGGCGGCGGCCACGATGGTGCGCCGGGTCAAGGCGTCCTTCGAGCGGGTCCACCAGCCAGTACTCTTCAGGCGTACAGGTGGCCTGCCACTGGAGCAGACGCTTCCCCGTCAGGCTCGATCCCAGCTGGATGACAATCTGCGCCTGCGCCAGCTCGGTAACCGCTTTCGCGTTACCCAGCCAGAGGTCGGCGCAGGGCAGCGGCTGGCCCGTCTGGGAAAGCACGTCACCAATCAGCGGCCAGCCAAGCGTTTGTGCCCACTCCGCCGCCAGCTTGCCTTCCGCCGCACTCATTCGCCCGGCAATCACCACGCCGCGCTTCTGACGCCAGAAGAACCAGTCGCGCTGTTTTGCGCTTTCCAGATGCGTCTGCTCGCGCAGCCAGGGTTTTTCGCTCTCCCACCAGTCTCCCAGCTGCTGTTGCCAGGCGAGGCCGGTATCGTTCATTTCACCGTACAGCGGCTCGGCAAACGGGCAGTTAATGTGCAGCCCGCCGCTGCGCAGTGCGTTCATGGCATGGTCAAGGGTTGAGACCAGCCAGCTGGCGGGAATGTCCTGGGTGGGGCGCGGCAACGAGACCGTCTGTGAAGGATGCGAGGCAAAAATGCCAGGCTGACGAATCGCCTGGTTAGCGCCGCAGTCAATAAGTTCCGGGGGACGGTCGGCGGTGAGTAAAATCAGCTTTTCGCCGGTTAACCCCGCTTCTATCAGCGCCGGATAGAGGTTCGCCACCGCCGTGCCGGAGGTGACTATCACCGCCACGGGCGCTTTGCTGACTTTCGCCAGGCCGAGCGCCAGATGGCCCAGACCACGCTCATCAAAATGGGTGTGGTGAATAAAAGCCCGGTTTTCCGCGGCAGCAAGGGTGAGCGGCGTGGAGCGAGAGCCCGGGGCAATACACACATGCCTGACACCATGACGGGTCAGGGCTTCAAGGATCACCGCCGCCCAGCGTCGGTTAAAAGAACTTACTGACATGAGATTGTCCAGTATCAAGAATGCGACACAGTATAAATAATAGAAAAAGTCAGAATTTTGATATGAATCGGGATTGCACGAATCAGTATTAATCCCTTAGGAGAAGGGAACGCAGCCCGGCGGCCTTGTTTTCGATCTCCTGCCACTCCTGCTCCGGATCGGAGCCGCTGACGATGCCCGCCCCCGCATAAAGACGCAGCGCATCGTCGTGAACGCGGGCGGAGCGTAATGCCACACAGAATTCGCTTTGATCGCGCGATAAATAGCCCGCCGATCCGGCGTACCACTCCCGGTCAAACGGCTCCACTTTCGCAATAAATTCTCGCGCCGCCTGTCGCGGCAGTCCGGCCACCGCCGCCGTCGGTTGCAGAATATGCAGGCACTGCTCGTCGTCAGGCTGTTTAAGTTCGGTCCAGATACAGCGACGTAAATGCTGCACCTTGCGCAGACGCAGCACCTGCGCAGGCAGGATCTCCAGCGTCCGGGTATGGTGCTGAAGACGCTGGCAGATATCTTCCACCACCAGCATATTTTCCCGCTGATTTTTGTCGTCGTTCATCAGCCAGTCGCCCAGACGCTGGGCCTGTTTATCGTCAGAATGGCTGGCGACGGTGCCTGCCAGCGCTTCAGTGCGCAGCAGCGTGCCGCGTCGCCGCCACAGGCGCTCGGGCGTCGAGCCGAGGAACGCGTTGCTGGCGTCAAAGACCATACAAAAATGATAGCAGTTGAGGTTTAGCGCGCGGCTGGCGGCCATCAGCGCGATGGCGTTCACGGACTGCTGGCACTGCACGTCTGTAGCACGTGCGAGCACCACTTTCTCAAAATCGCCGCGAGCAAGGGTATCCGTCGCCTGACGAATCAACGCCAGCCATTCCGGTTTTTCCGGATGATGGGTTTCCTGCACAATCTGCACGGACAACGGGCGGATCGGCGCGGCGTCGCGCAGGTTATCGACAAAATTCAGCGCCTCACGGCCATCTTCCCGCAGCGACGTTTCGCTCCACAGTTGCAGACGCAGCGTGGCGACCCCGCCAGACCGTCGCCAGAGAAGGCGCGGTAAAAACAGCTTGCCCTGCGCCGGGTTGAAGGCGTTCAGGCCGCAGATACGGGTGTCATTGGCTACGTCGTGGGCGTGCAAAAAGCGCGAGGCCGAAGCCAGAGAATCAAACTGGGCGAGGCTTCCGAGCGCGGCAAGTTCTTCATCGCCGCTGCGCTGTTGCCAGTAAAACTGAGGATAGCATCGCTGCACGCCCAGCCAGGCCAGCGGATCGAAGGCGTCGTTTAACGGGAAAGAGACATCGAAATGGCGTAAACCGGGTGTAGCAGGCAATGCTTGCGCAAGCTGAGTGCGCAGGCTTTGCAGCGCGAGGAAAATCGAGTGCACGCGAACCTCTCCCTGTTAAAGCCTTATATTATACGGGGTACTGACGATAAATAGCAGTACCCACGTGTAGGGAGTGGTTTACCGGCTTAACGACGGGCTAACAGCAGACCCAGCACCAGCCCTACGGCCGCACCGACCCCAATGCCCTGCCACGGTTTTTCATGCACATAATCGTCGGCACGATAAACCGCTTGCTTGGCGCGGTAGTAGTAATTGTCGGAGGCGTTACTGACGCGGTTTTTCACGTCATGCAGCGCCTGCTCGGCGCGGGCTTTGAGCTCAATGTACTTCTGATCGGCAGGATCGCCTGAAGAGCGCAGCACTTCTTCCAGCGTTTCGCTTAGCAGCGTCAGGTCGTCGTCGACTCGGGTATCCCAGGATTGAAATGACATATTTTTCTCCATGTTAGTACACCAGTCCGGTAACTATAGACAACGTCTTGCTATTACGCCTGTTTCGCTTCGCGTGCCATGCCGATGTGTGGGATGCCGTCTTCGTCGTAAATGTCCGTGACCGGGGTAAAACCAAAATGGCCATAGAATGATTGCAAATGCGCCTGCGCCCCCAGGTATAACGCCTTGTCCGGCCACTGTTTCTGGCATGTGTCCAGCGTTTTTTCCATCAGCTGATAGCCCAGCTTTTCACCGCGCGCGCGGCCGCTGATAATGACGCGCCCAATGACGACAGGGTCAAAATCCTCTTCGCTTTTCAGAATCCTCGCATACGCCACCAGCTCGTTATCGCGCCAGCCGAGGATGTGCCGGTTCTCGCCGACCAGGTCATCGCCGTCGATATCCTGATACGGGCAGGTTTGTTCAACCACAAAGACTTCGCAGCGCAGCTTGAGCAGGGCGTAGAGTGATTGCACGGTCAGTTCGCTGTGGTGTAGATCTTGCCACTGGATCATGTGTTTCTCCTTCCTGGGGTTCATCACGTTATACTAAACCCCTTCCCATTCGGCAAAGGGCTGATTGCGTTATGGAACTGATTTTTCTGGGTACGTCCGCCGGGGTGCCAACCCGCTCACGAAACGTGACGGCGATTCTGCTGGATCTTAAGCATCCTACCCGCGGTGGGCTGTGGCTGTTTGACTGCGGCGAGGGTACGCAGCATCAGCTGCTGCATACCTCCTACCACCCGGGGAAAGTGGATAAAATATTTATCACCCATCTGCACGGCGACCATCTGTTTGGCCTGCCGGGCCTGCTGTGCAGCCGTTCGATGGCCGGTAACGCTAACCCGCTGACCATTTATGGCCCTGCGGGTATTCAGGAATTTGTTGAAACCACGCTGCGCCTGAGCGGTTCGTGGACCGATTATCCGCTGGAGGTGGTGGAGATCGGCGAAGGTCTGGTGTTTGATGACGGAGATTATCAGGTGCGCGCTTACCCGCTTAACCATCCGGTGGAATGCTACGGCTATCGCGTTGAGGAGCATGACAAGCCCGGGGCGCTGAACGCCGCCGCGTTGCAGGCCGATGGGGTGAAACCTGGCCCGCTGTTTCAGCGTCTGAAGCACGGCGAGACCGTCACGCTGGAAGACGGGCGCGTCATCAACGGTCAGGATTACCTCGCGCCGCCGCAGCCAGGCAAAAAACTGGCTATTTTTGGGGATACCGCCCCCTGTCCTTCGGCGCTGAGGCTTGCCGGGGGTGTGGATGTGATGGTGCATGAGGCGACGCTGGAAGCGGCGATGGAAGAAAAAGCCAACAGCCGGGGGCACAGCTCAACGCGTCAGGCGGCGCAGCTGGCGCGTGAGGCTGGCGTCCGGAAACTGATTGTCACTCACGTCAGCTCACGCTATGACGTCCGCGGCGCTGAAACCCTGCTGGCAGAGTGTCGGGAAGTATTTCCGGCATGCGAGCTGGCGGAAGATTTTGCTCAGGTCAGCGTTTAGTCCTTCATTTTTCCCTCAGCGTGCCGATAACGATTAAAAGGCCAGCATTTCTCTTGAGGGTAGAATGGATAATTTCCAGAAAGATATTGATGACAGGGCGAACCTGACCCTGTCCAACCGTTTTGAACTGTTGCTGTTCCGTCTTGGCACCTCTCTGAACGAAAATAAATCCGAGCTGTTCGGCATCAACGTGTTCAAATTGCGCGAAATTGTGCCGATGCCGACCTTCACCAAACCGGCGGGAATGAAGTCTCCGCTGATGGGGATGGTGAACATTCGCGACCAGGTGATCCCGGTGATCGATCTGGCCCCCGTCGCCGGCTGCAAGCCAGCCACCGGGCTGAACATTTTGCTCATTACCGAATATGCCCGCAGCGTGCAGGCATTTGCCGTGGAATCGGTGGAAAACATCATGCGTCTGGACTGGAAGCAGGTGCACGCCGCGGAAACCGCCGTCAGCGGTCGCTACATTACCAGCATTGCCTGCCTGGACGAGAAGACCGATACCAACGATCTGGCGATGGTGCTCGACGTGGAGCAGATCCTGTACGACATCACCCCGGCGAATCACGATCTGCACGCCACCCATCTGGAAACCACCAAATTCAACATCAAGCCTGGCTCGGTCGCGATTGTTGCAGAAGATTCGAAAGTGGCGCGCTCAATGCTGGAGAAGGGATTACAGGCGATGGAGATCCCGGCTCAGCTGCATATCACCGGCAAAGATGCGTGGGAGAAAATCACTCAGCTGGCCGCGCAGGCTCAGGCTGAAGGCGTCCCCGTTACCGATAAGATTGCCCTGGTATTAACCGACCTCGAAATGCCGGAGATGGACGGCTTTACGCTGACGCGCAAAATCAAAACCGACCCGGTACTGAAAGATATTCCGGTGGTGATCCACTCGTCTCTTTCCGGCAACGCGAACGAAGATCATATTCGCAAAGTGAAGGCGGACGGCTATGTGGCGAAGTTTGAGCTGAACGAGCTGTCGTCGGTCATTGAAGAGGTGCTGGACCGCTCGATGAAGAAGATTGAAGGGCCGCTTATAAGCAGGAAGCAGTTAGCTTAGTCGGGTGACGCTTCGCTTACCCGACCTACAAGACCCGTAGGCCCTGCAAGCGTAGCGCCGCTGGGCAATAAAAAAGGCAACTTTCGTTGCCTTTTTGCTTTCACCTTACATCAGCGGCATCGCGCGCTGCACAATCTCAATCAGCGGCTGCGGATAGATACCGAAGATCAGCACCAGCAGCGCGGAGATGAGCACCACAATCCCGCCAGCGCTGTACTGCCAGTTGGTTGGGGCATCACGGTTGAGCTGCTGAGGCGCGCTCAGGTACAGGCTCACCGCGACGCGCAGGTAGTAGTAGAGACCAATCGCGGAGCCGATAACGACACCGGCAGTCAGCCACCACAGACCCGCCTGCACACCGACGGCCAGCACGTAGAACTTACCGATAAAGCCCAGCGTCATCGGGATACCCGCCAGCGAGAGCATCATCACGGTCATTACCGCAGACAGAATCGGACGGTGCCAGAACAGACCACGGTAGGAGAACAGCGAATCTGCATCCGGGCCACGGTACGGGCTGGACATCAGGCTCACCACGCCGAACGCGCCGAGGCTGCTGAACAGGTAACCGGCCAGATACACTCCCACGGTTTCCATCGACATCTCACCGCTTTGCAGCGCAATCAGCGCCACCAGCAGGTAGCCCAGATGGGAGATAGAGGAGTAGCCCAGCAGACGCTTGATGTTGGTCTGGCTCAGCGCCATCAGGTTACCGAAGATGATGGACACGAACGCGATAATACCCAGCACCACGCGAACCGCTTCGCTGTCGCCCACCGGGGCGTACAGGAACAGACGCATGACCACACCGAAGATAGCGATTTTACTCGCCGTCGCCAGGAAGGTAGAGACCGGTGCAGGCACACCCTGGTAGACGTCTGGCGTCCACAGGTGGAACGGAACCAGAGAGAGTTTAAAGCCAAGGCCAACAATCATCATGCCCAGACCCGCCAGCAGCAGCGGCTCATGCATCATGCCGTCGCCGAGGCTCTTACCGAGCGCCATGAAGGAGAGATTACCCGTCTGTGCGTAAAGCAGCGCGATACCGAACAGCAGGAACGACGACGCGGCAGCAGACAGGATCGTGTACTTGATACTCGCTTCCAGAGAGCGCTTCTGACGGAAGGCGTAACCAATCAGGCCGAACAGCGGCAGTGAGATCAGCTCAATACCGAGGAACAGCGCGGCCAGGTGGTTCGCGTTCGCCAGCAGAATGCCGCCCAGTGCGGCAATCAGTACCAGCAGGTAAAACTCTTCTTTGTTGTCGTTGTACCCTTCGAGCCACGGGTACGCAAAGGTACAGGTTGCCAGGCTCGCCAGCAGCACCAGACCGGTGTAGAGCATGGCGTAACCGTCAACGCGCATCAGCGGCGTGACGTCCATCGCTCCCGCCTGGCCAACAAACCAGAGGGAGACTAACGCAGCGTTCAGACCCAGAACGGACAGGGTCGCATTCAGGAAGTGATTGCGTCGCCACGCAATGGAGAGCATCACAACCACCACCGTCAATCCGACGATCAGCAGCGGTAGCAGCGCGATCAGTTGTTGTGGAGTTATTGTCATGGCGAATTACGGCCTTGTAGTAGAAGCAGAATTAACAAACCACTGCTGGATGTTACCCATCGCGGAGTGCGAGGTATCCAGAATCGGCTGCGGATAGAAGCCCAACAGCACCAGCAGTACGACCAGCAGCAGGATGATGAACAGCTCACGCAGCGACATCCCCGGCAGTTCTTGTGCAGCAATTTCACTCTTCGCTTTACCGAAGTAAGCGCGGTGCAGCATCGCCAGCGAGTACACGGAGGCAAACACCAGACCAAAGGTGGAGATGACGGTGATCGTCGGTACCACGTTGAAGCTGCCGAACAGGATCATAAACTCGCCGACGAAGTTACCGGTGCCCGGCATACCCAGAGTCGCCACCGCGAAGAACATGGAAAGCGCTGGCAACCATTTCATTTTGCCCCACAGACCGCCCATCATACGCATGTCGCGGGTATGCAGACGTTCGTACAGCTGACCACACAGGATGAAGAGACCGGCAGCGGACAGGCCGTGCGCAATCATCTGGATCACCGCGCCCTGGTACGCCAGCTGGCTGCCGGTGTAGATGGCAATCAGCACGAAGCCCATGTGGGAAACGGAGGTATAGGCAATCAGACGTTTGATGTCGTACTGCGTGAAGGCCATCCACGCACCGTAGAAGATGCCGATCACGCCAAGCCACATAGCAATCGGCGCGAACTCTGCGGAGGCGTTCGGGAACAGCGGCAGGGAGAAACGCAGCAGACCGTAGGCCGCCGTTTTCAGCAAGATACCCGCCAGGTCAACGGAACCCGCCGTTGGCGCCTGAGAGTGCGCGTCCGGCAGCCAGCCGTGCAGCGGTACGACCGGCATTTTCACCGCGAAGGCGATGAAGAAGCCGAGCATCAGCAGGTATTCCACGCCGTGGGACATCGGGGTCTTCAGCAGATCTTCATAGTTGAAGGTCCAGACGCCGGTCGCGTTGTAATGCACGAATACCAGCGCCAGGATGGCAATCAGCATCACCAGACCACTCGCCTGGGTGTAGATGAAGAACTTGGTGGCCGCCGTGATACGCGTTTTACCGTCGGATGCCTTATGGCCCCACAGCGCGATCAGGAAGTACATCGGCACCAGCATCATCTCCCAGAAGAAGAAGAACAGGAACATGTCGATGGCCAGGAACACGCCGATCACGCCGCCCAGGATCCACATCAGGTTCAGGTGGAAGAAGCCCTGGTATTTTTCGATTTCTCGCCAGGAGCAGAGTACCGCCAGAACGCCGAGCAGACCGGTCAGCACCACCATCAGCAGCGACAGACCGTCAATCGCGAGGTGGATCGTGATACCGAAACGTGGGATCCACGGCAGAATGAACTCAGACTGCCACTGCGGAAGGCCCGCAGACTGGGTCAGTGAGTAGCCACCCTGCAACCACAGTTGCAGGCCAAGCGCGAGCGTCAATCCCATGGTGATCAGCGCGATCCAGCGCGGCATCTTCACGCCAAAGCGTTCGGTCTGCCAGCACAGGAAGCCGCCGATGAAGGGAATTAATATTAGCCAGGGTAGTAACATGGCGATTTACATTCCTTTTTAAGGCCCCCAGCAGGGGCCTGATTTTCAACGAATTCGAATAAAATTCACTTAACGATCAACGCAACACCATCAGCAGCGCCAGTATGACAACCGCACCGATGCTCATGGACGCCACATACCAGCGCAGGTATCCGTTCTCGCTGTACAGCAGGCCTTTACCTGCAAAGCGGGAGAGGATCGCCGGGATATTCATCAGGCTGTTCAGTGGATCGCGCTTCAGCAGCCACGCAATGCCCAGGAACGGCTTCACGAAGATCATGTCGTACAGCCAGTCGAAGCCCCACGCGTTGTACCACCAGGTGCCCAGCAGACGGCCCGGCGCGCTGTTGGCAACGGCAGTCACCAGCGTGCGTTTGCCCAGCCACAGCCATGCGGCAATCAGGATGCCCGCGATAGCCACTACGCCGGAGGTGATTTCAAGCGTCAGAACGCGACCGTGCTCAAGCTCGGTTGTGGCCGGCAGTACGCCCTGCAACGGTGGCACAATCATCGCGCCAACGAAGGTGGACAGGATCAGCAGCACAATCAGCGGCAGGTGGTGGGTAATCCCCTTCCCTGCGTGAGCGTGAATTTGTTCTTTACCGTGGAAGACGATGAAAATCATACGGAAGGTGTACAGGGAGGTCATAAACGCACCGACCAGACCCGCAACCATCAGATTGATATGACCATTCGCCATGGCGCCCGCCAGGATTTCATCCTTACTGAAGAAGCCTGCGGTAATCAGCGGCAGTGCCGCCAGCGCCGCGCCGCCTACCAGGAAGCAAACATAAACCAGCGGGATGGACTTACGCAGTCCGCCCATTTTGAAGATGTTCTGCTCGTGGTGGCAGGCCAGTATCACCGAACCGGATGAGAGGAACAGCAGGGCTTTAAAGAACGCGTGCGTCATCAGGTGGAAAATGGCCGCGTCCCACGCCTGAACGCCCAGCGCCAGGAACATGTAACCAATCTGGCTCATGGTGGAATACGCGAGCACGCGTTTGATGTCGGTCTGCACCAGCGCGGCAAAGCCTGCCAGCACCAGCGTAACCGCACCGACAATACCCACCAGATGCAGAATTTCCGGGGTCATCAGGAACAGGCCATGGGTACGCGCAATCAGGTAGACACCGGCGGTGACCATGGTCGCGGCGTGGATCAGCGCGGAGACAGGGGTTGGACCCGCCATCGCGTCGGCCAGCCATGTCTGCAACGGCAGCTGCGCGGATTTACCCACAGCGCCACCCAGCAGCATCAGCGTTGCCCACCACAGCATGTTGTTGCCTGCTTCGAAGTGCGCCGGCGCCAGTTCCACCATTTCGCGGAAGTTCAGCGTGCCCAGTTCGTTGTAAAGAATGAACAGCGCGAAAGCGAGGAACACGTCACCCACACGGGTCACGACGAACGCTTTCATGGCCGCTGCGCCATTCTTCGGATCGGTGTAGTAGAAACCGATCAGCAGGTAAGAGCACAGACCCACGCCTTCCCAGCCCAGATACATCAGCAGCAGGTTATCGGCCAGCACCAGAACCACCATGCTGGCGATAAACAGGTTGGTGTAGGCGAAGAAGCGGGAGTATCCCTCTTCACCGCGCATGTACCAGGAGGCGAACATGTGGATCAGGAAGCCGACGCCGGTGACCACGGAGAGCATGGTCAGAGACAGACCATCCAGCACCAGGTTGAAACCGATGTTGAAGTTACCGACCGACATCCAGTTCCACAGCGGTACGCTGTAGGCCTGACGTCCATTGTTAAAGAAGTCGATACCCGCATACGCTGTGACCAGCGCAGCCAGGCCGATAGAGCCAATGCCCACGGTGGCAGACAGATTCTCAGACCAGCGGCCGCGAGAAAACGCCAGCAGCACGAAGCCAATCAGCGGAAAAATAATGGTTAAGGCAAGCATGTTCATCCACGCAACTCACTTACTGAATCGATGTTCAGGTTCTGGCGGCGACGATGGAGCTGTAGCAACAGCGCCAGGCCAATACTCGCTTCAGCAGCCGCGAGACTGATGGCGAGAATGTACATCACCTGACCATCGGTCTGGCCCCAGTAGCTGCCGGCGACCACAAAGGCCAGCGCGGAAGCGTTGATCATGATTTCCAGACCGATCAGCATAAACAGCAGATTGCGGCGGATAACCAGACCGGTTAAGCCCAGAACGAATAAAATCGCAGCGAGGATCAGTCCATGTGTTAAGGGGATCATGCGCGTTCCTCCGTTTTTCTTTTCGCGCGGTCGTCAGTGCGGTTGCTCAGCACCTCGCCAGCACGCTCTTCGCGGCCAACGTGGAAGGCCACAACCAGACCCGCCAGCAGCAGCATTGAGGCCAGCTCAACCGCCAGAACGTACGGACCAAACAGGGTAATACCCACGGCTTTCGCGCTGATTGGCGTCCCGTCGATACCCTGGTCGTTGACGCCCAGAATGGCGTAAACAATCACCGCCAGCATGATGGCCGACAGAATCGCCGGGCCAATCCACACCTGCGGTTTTAACCACTGACGTTCCTGCTCAATTTCTGAGCCGCCCAGGTTCAGCATCATCACCACGAACACGAACAGCACCATGATGGCCCCGGCGTAAACGATGATTTCCAGCGCACCGGCGAAGTGCGCGCCCAGCGCAAAGAACACCCCGGAAATAGCCAGCAGCGAGATGATTAAATACAGCAGCGCATGCACCGGATTGGTGTGCGTGATCACTCGCAGCGTAGCCAGGATGGCGATAAGGCCACAGATATAAAAAGCGAATTCCATTGCCCTCTCCTTACGGTAACAGGCTCTTGACGTCGATAGGCTTAGCTTCGTTCTCTGCTTCGCCTTTATCTTTGCCGTCGATTGCCATACCCGCCATCCGGTAGAAGTTATATTCCGGGTATTTGCCCGGACCGGAAATCAGCAGATCCTCTTTCTCGTACACCAGATCCTGACGCTTGTACTCACCCAGCTCGAAGTCTGGAGTCAGCTGAATCGCCGTGGTTGGGCACGCTTCTTCACACAGACCGCAGAAAATGCAGCGTGAGAAGTTGATGCGGAAGAACTCAGGGTACCAGCGGCCGTCTACCGTCTCTGCTTTTTGCAGAGAGATACAGCCCACAGGACACGCTACCGCACACAGGTTACAGGCAACGCAACGCTCGGAACCGTCCGGGTCGCGCGTCAGCACGATACGTCCACGGTAGCGCGGCGGCAGATATACCGGCTCTTCCGGGTACATCCGGGTTTCGCGTTTGGCAAACGCATGCAGGCCGATCATCCAGATACTGCGTACCTGGGTGCCGAAACCTACCAATAATTCTTTTAAGGTCATGATCTCAAAGCCCCTTATGGCTGCTGCCAGAGAATGACAGCCGCCGTTACCAACAAGTTGACGAGCGTCAGCGGCAGGCACACTTTCCAGCCGAAGGACATTACCTGGTCATAACGCGGACGCGGTAACGCTGCGCGAATCAAAATGAACATCATCATGAAGAACGCGGTTTTCAGCGCGAACCAGATGAACGGCGGTAAGAACGGGCCATGCCAGCCACCAAAGAACAGCGTTACCATCAACGCGGAAATGGTGACGATACCGATGTACTCGCCCACGAAGAACAGACCGAACTTCATACCGGAATATTCAATGTGGTAACCGTCGGCCAGTTCCTGTTCGGCTTCTGGCTGGTCAAACGGGTGACGGTGACACACCGCCACGCCCGCGATGGCAAAGGTAATAAACCCAAAGAACTGCGGGATAACGTTCCAGATGTCGGCCTGGTTGTTGACGATGTCGGTCATGTTAAATGAACCGGCCTGCGCCACCACGCCCATCAGGGAGAGACCCAGGAACACTTCGTAGCTCAGCGTCTGCGCGGAAGCACGCATCGCACCCAGCAGCGAGTATTTGTTGTTACTGGACCAGCCTGCGAACAGCACCGCGTAAACCGCGAGGCCTGCCATCATCAGGAAGAACAGAATGCCGATGTTCAGGTCAGCCACCACCCAGGTCGGGCTGACCGGAACGATAGCAAACGCCAGCAGCAGCGAGGTGAAGGCGATCATCGGCGCCAGCGTAAAGATCACGCGGTCCGAGAAGCGCGGAACCCAGTCCTCTTTAAAGAACATCTTGATCATGTCCGCGACCAGCTGGAGTGAACCACCCCAGCCCACGCGGTTCGGTCCGTAACGGTTCTGGAACAGACCGAGCAGACGACGTTCACCAAAGCTCATGAACGCGCCGCAGGTGACGACCACCAGCAGAATCACAACCGCTTTCAGAATGCTCAGCAGGATGTCGATAAGATCCGGCGTTAACCAACTCATGCTTTTGCCTCCTGAAGGTTATCAAGATGCGCACCCGCCAGGACCGGCGCGATGCCAGGCATACCCATCGGCAGACCCACCTGCCCTGCTGACAGGCGTTCAGAAATAATCAGCGGCAGGCTGATTGTCTGGCCGTCGTAGCTAAAGGCAATGTTCGCACCCGCGTTAACGCCAAGCTTCGCGGCATCCGCCGGGTTGAGCTTGATGTACGGCTGCGGCATACGCTGCTGGAATACCGGAGAACGCTGGGACATTTCGTCGCTACCGAACAGATGGTAGTACGGTGCAATACGCCAGTGACCTTCCTGCGCCTGGAAGCTCGCCGGAACGGTGGTGAAGAAGTCCAGACCGGTTTCGGAGGCTTCAATCAGACGCACGCCCGGATCGCCGTGGCGCAGATGACCGCCCACTTCAGCCTGGAACTTGTTCCATGCCTGCGGGGAGTTCCAGCCCGGTGCCCATGCAAACGGGATTTGCGAACGCGGCGCAGACGGCTGGTTGTTACCTTCCATCGAGAAGGCAAACATGGTGTCTTTATCCTGCGGCTGACGCGGTTCGTGCACGCTGATGTTGGCGCGCATCGCGGTACGACCGCTGTAGCGGTGCGGCTCACGCGCCAGTTTCTGGCCGCGAATGCGGAAGCTTGCGTCCGGCGCGGCGTCTTTAATGCCCGCCAGCTGAGGCAGTTTCTCAACAACCGCGTCGATAACGTGGTCGAGCTGCGTCCAGTCCACTTCCCGGCTCTGCACGGTGCTGTGCAGGGAGTGCAGCCAGCGCCAGCTTTCCAGCATCACGGTGTTGCTGTCGTAGTAGGCCGGGTCATAAACCTGGAAGAAACGCTGGGCGCGGCCTTCGTTGTTGATCACCGTCCCGTCGCTTTCTGCGAAGCTTGCCGCAGAGAGAACCAGGTGCGCTTTGTCCATGATCGCGGTGCGCTGATGGTCGATAACCATCACCAGCGGCGCTCTGGAGAGCGCGGCGTCAACGCGAGCGGCAGAAGCATGGCGATGCAGGTCGTTTTCCAGCACCACAACGGCGTCAGCGGCACCGGATTCCAGTTCGCTTAACGCGTCTTCCAGCGAGCCGCCGCCAATCATACCCAGACCGATGCTGTTCACCGCACGGGCAATCATGGTAACTCCGACGTCAGCGCCGCGGCCCTTCAGGGCTTTGGCAACGTTTGCTGCGGCCTGGATGATTTCAGCGCTACCGGCGTTGGTACCGGAAATAATCAGCGGTTTCTTCGCCCCCGCCAGCGCCTGAACAATCACGTCGACCTTGTTTTGCAGGTCGCGATCCAGTTCAACGGCCGGCGAGTTGCTGTCCAGCGCGTGGGCAATGGCAAAGCCGAGGCGCGCCTGATCTTCAACCGGCGCGCAGTAGGTCCACGCGGCGATATCGTCCAGACGGGTGTTGTCGACGTTAGTCACAAACAGAGGATGCTTCGCGCGCTGACCGATGTTGAGGATGGCCGCAATCTGCCAGTCAGCCACTTTCTGCGCCGCTGCCATTTCACGTGCTTTACCTTTCACCGCCTGACGAACCGCCAGGGCAGCGCGGGCGCCAGTCTGCGTCAGGTCTTCACCGAGCACCAGAACCGCATCATAGGATTCGATTTCGCGCAGCGCAGGCGTATGAATGCCGCCTTCACGCAGCACTTTCAGCACCAGCTGGAGACGTTCCTGCTCGCCCTGGGCGATACCGGTGTAGAAGTTTTCCGCCCCAACCAGCTCGCGCAGCGCGAAGTTGCTTTCGATACTGGCGCGCGGGGAGCCGATGCCGATCACTTTCTTCGACTGACGCAGAATATCTGCCGCGCCCTGCATCGCCTGCTCAGCGTTGAGGGTAATGACATCATCGCCACGGCGCTGTACCGGCTGACGCGGACGGTCTTTCAGGTTCACATAGCCATAGCCGAAACGACCGCGGTCGCAGAGGAAGTAGTGGTTAACGGTACCGTTGTAACGGTTTTCGATACGACGCAGTTCGCCGTAACGTTCACCCGGGCTGGTGTTACAGCCGAGGGAGCATTGCTGGCAGATGCTTGGCGCAAATTGCATGTCCCATTTACGGTTGTAACGTTCAGAGTGGGTTTTATCCGTAAATACGCCGGTCGGACAGATTTCTACCAGGTTACCGGAGAATTCGCTTTCCAGCGTACCGTCTTCCGGACGACCGAAGTAGACGTTGTCATGCGCGCCATATACGCCCAGATCCTGTCCGTCTGCATAATCTTTGTAATAACGCACGCAGCGGTAGCAGGCGATGCAGCGGTTCATTTCGTGAGAGATGAACGGCCCCAGATCCTGGTTACGGTGGGTACGCTTGGTAAAGCGATAGCGACGGAAGCTGTGACCGGTCATGACGGTCATATCCTGAAGGTGGCAGTTACCGCCCTCCTCACACACCGGACAGTCGTGCGGGTGGTTGGTCATCAACCACTCCACCACGCTTTCACGGAACTGTTTGGCTTCTTCGTCATCAATCGAAATAAAAGTGCCTTCGGCGGCTGGCGTCATACAGGACATCACCAGGCGACCACGCGTGTCTTCCGCGTTTTGATATTGCTTCACCGCACACTGGCGGCAAGCACCGACGCTGCCCAGCGCCGGATGCCAGCAAAAGTACGGAATATCGAGGCCAAGAGACAGACAAGCTTCCAGCAGGTTGTCCGCCCCGTTGACTTCGTATTCTTTGCCGTCTACATGAATCGTAGCCATTAGCATGCTTCCAGTTGGCTCGGCCGAAACCGAGCGTTAATCAAAATTCTGTTTTTACCAGCGCGCTTTCAGCAGGTTCGGCTGAATACCATTGATCGAATGGGTATTGCTGAACGGCTGCTTGATGCCTGCTTCGAATTCGTCGCGGAAATATTTAATCGCGCTTTGCAGCGGCTCAACGGCGCCCGGTGCGTGGGCACAGAAGGTTTTACCTGGCCCTAAGAATCGACACAGTTGCTCAAGTGTCTCGATATCGCCAGGCTGGCCTTCGCCACGTTCGATAGCACGCAGGATCTTCACGCTCCACGGCAGACCATCACGGCACGGTGTACACCAGCCGCAGGACTCGCGGGCGAAGAACTCTTCCAGGTTACGCACCAGGGATACCATGCCGATCTCGTGGTCGACGGCCATCGCCAGCGCGGTACCCAAACGGCTGCCTGCTTTACCAATGCTTTCGAACTCCATTGGCAGGTCAAGGTGGGCTTCGGTCAGGAAGTCCGTCCCTGCCCCACCCGGCTGCCAGGCTTTGAATTTCAGGCCATCGCGCATGCCGCCCGCGTAGTCTTCAAGAATTTCGCGTGCGGTGGTGCCGAACGGCAGCTCCCAGACGCCAGGGTTCTTCACGCGACCAGAGAAGCCCATCAGCTTGGTACCGGCATCTTTGCTTGAGGAGATGCCCTGATACCACTCCACGCCGTTCGCAAGGATCGCCGGGACGTTACACAGGGTTTCGACGTTGTTGACGCAGGTCGGTTTACCCCACACGCCGGAGCTTGCCGGGAACGGTGGCTTGGAGCGCGGGTTCGCGCGGCGGCCTTCCAGGGAGTTAATCAGCGCGGTTTCTTCACCGCAGATATAACGCCCGGCACCGGTGTGCACGAACAGCTCGAAATCAAACCCGGTGCCCAGGATGTTTTTACCCAGCAGACCGGCTTCAGTGGCTTCGGCAATCGCGCGACGCAGGTTTTCAGCCGCTTCGATGTATTCACCGCGCAGGAAGATGTAGCCACGGTACGCTTTCAGCGCGAACGCGGAGATCAGCATGCCTTCCACCAGCAGGTGCGGCAGCTGTTCCATCAGCAGGCGGTCTTTATAGGTACCCGGCTCCATTTCATCGGCGTTACACAGCAGGTAACGGATGTTCATGGATTCGTCTTTTGGCATCAGGCTCCACTTCAGACCGGTGGAGAAGCCCGCGCCGCCGCGGCCTTTCAGGCCAGACTCTTTCACCGCGTTAACGATGTCGTCCGGCGCCATGCCGCCAAGGGCTTTACGCGCGCCGGCATAGCCGTTTTTGCTCTGATATTCGTCGAGCCAGACCGGCTGTTTGTCATCACGCAGACGCCAGGTCAGCGGATGCGTCTCAGCAGTACGAATTACAGTTTTCATTTGTACTGCTCCAGCAGGTCAGGAATCGCTTCCGGCGTCAGATGGCTGTGAGTGTCCTCATCAATCATCATGGTCGGCCCCTTGTCGCAGTTACCCAGGCAGCAGGTTGGCAGCAGAGTAAAGCGTCCGTCGAAGGTGGTCTGGCCCGGCTTGATATTGAGTTTCTTCTCAATCGCAGCCTGAATGCCCTGATAACCGGTGATGTGGCAGACCACGCTGTCACAGTAGCGGATCACATGGCGGCCTACCGGCTGACGGAAGATCTGGCTGTAGAACGTGGCTACGCCTTCTACGTCGCTTGCCGGAATGCCCAGCACTTTTGCGATCTCGTAGATCGCCCCATCCGGCACCCAACCACGCTGTTTCTGTACGATTTTCAGCGCTTCAATGGACGCCGCACGCGGGTCTTCGTAGTGGTGCATCTCGTGCTCAATGGCGGCACGCTCTGCTTCACTCAGCTCAAAAGCCTCGGTTTGTGGTTGTTGATTCTCGTGCATAATTAGCGGTCCACATCTGACATAACAAAATCGATACTACCCAGATACACAATCAGGTCGGAGACCAGACTGCCGCGAATGGCGGCCGGGATCTGCTGCAAGTGCGCGAAGCTTGGCGTACGCACGCGGGTGCGGTAGCTCATGGTGCTGCCGTCGCTGGTGAGGTAGTAGCTGTTGATACCCTTGGTCGCTTCAATCATCTGGAAGGATTCCTGTGCCGGCATGACCGGGCCCCAGGAAACTTGCAGGAAGTGGGTGATCAGGGTTTCGATATGTTGCAGCGTGCGCTCTTTCGGTGGCGGCGTCGTCAGCGGGTGATCCGCCTTGAACGGGCCTTCCGGCATGTTGTTGAGGCACTGCTCAAGGATGCGCAGGCTCTGGCGCAGCTCTTCCACTTTCAGCATCACGCGGGTGTAGCAGTCGGATACGCCGCCGCCAACCGGGATTTCAAAGTCGAAGTTCTCGTAACCAGAGTAAGGACGGGCTTTACGCACGTCGAAATCAATACCCGTCGCACGCAGACCTGCACCTGTCGTACCCCACTCCAGCGCTTCTTTCGCGCCGTAGGCAGCAACGCCCTGAGAACGGCCTTTCAGGATGGAGTTACGCAGCGCGGCTTTCTCGTAAGACGCCAGACGTTTCGGCATCCAGTCGAGGAATTCACGCAGCAGACGGTCCCAGCCGCGCGGCAGATCGTGCGCCACACCGCCGATGCGGAACCAGGCCGGGTGCATACGGAAACCGGTAATCGCTTCCACCAGATCGTAGATTTTCTGACGGTCGGTAAAGGCGAAGAAGACCGGCGTCATCGCGCCGACGTCCTGAATGAACGTGGAGATGTACAGCAGGTGGCTGTTAATACGGAACAGTTCAGACAGCATCACGCGAATCACGTTAACGCGATCCGGGACGGTGATGCCTGCCAGTTTCTCAACGGCCAGCACATATGGCATTTCGTTCACGCAGCCGCCGAGGTATTCGATACGGTCGGTATACGGAATGTAGCTGTGCCAGGACTGACGCTCGCCCATCTTCTCAGCACCACGGTGGTGGTAGCCGATGTCAGGGACGCAGTCGACAATCTCTTCGCCATCAAGCTGAAGAATAATACGGAATGCACCGTGCGCAGACGGGTGGTTTGGACCGAGGTTGAGGAACATGAAGTCCTCGTTTTCAGTGCCGCGCTTCATGCCCCAGTCTTCCGGCTTGAAGGTCAGCGCTTCCATCTCCAGATCCTGCTTGGCTTTGGTCAGCTCAAACGGGTCGAATTCGGTGGCGCGTGCCGGGTAGTCTTTACGCAGCGGGTGGCCGGTCCAGGTCTGCGGCATCATGATGCGCGTCAGATGCGGGTGACCGTCGAAGGTCATGCCGAACATTTCCCAGGTTTCACGCTCGTACCAGTTGGCGTTCGGGAAAAGTTTGGTGATCGTCGGCAGATGCATGTCGTTTTCAGACAATGCCACCTTGAGCATGATATCCGTGTTGCGGTCTATTGAGATCAGGTGGTAGAAAACGGAAAAATCCGCGGCAGGGAGACCCTGGCGGTGCGTTCTCAGACGTTCGTCCATGCCGTGTAAGTCAAACAGCATGACGTAAGGTTTTGGCAATTTCTTGAGGAAATCGACAACTTCCAGTAATTGCTCACGCTTCACCCAAACAACGGGTACCCCGGTGCGGGTGGCCTGAACAGTAAAGGCATCCGGCCCAAAACGGTTGCGCAGTTCGCCAATGACGGGGTCATCGAGATGATCCCGGGTCTGCCAGGCGGCTTCTTGCGCGGTTAAGTCGGTCATATTGTTCACCATTGCAAATGGTCCGTGGTGACTGTTAAGCCTGGCTTCGCGCTATTTGAGTAGTGATATGCGAAGGTGTTCTCCAGGCCCACAGGCGCAAATTAAATTTCGTCAGGCGTACGCAGGTTGGTGACGGCAATACGTTCACCACGTTTACGCTCGCGCTCAGACTGCATGTTCGCGCGATAGACACCCTGATCGCCAACAACCCATGAAAGCGGGCGACGTTCTTTACCAATTGACTCCTGGAGCAGCATCAGCGCCTGCATATAGGCCTCTGGACGCGGCGGGCAGCCCGGGATGTACACATCCACCGGAATGAATTTATCAACGCCCTGCACAACGGAATAAATGTCGTACATACCGCCGGAGTTTGCACATGCGCCCATGGAGATAACCCATTTTGGCTCCAGCATCTGGTCATAAAGACGCTGAATAACCGGTGCCATCTTGGTAAAGCAGGTCCCGGCCACCACCATCAGGTCAGCCTGACGTGGAGAAGCACGCAGTACCTCGGCCCCAAAACGCGCAACGTCATGCACCGCAGTGAATGACGTCACCATTTCAACGTAGCAGCAAGAAAGGCCAAAGTTGTATGGCCAGATGGAGTTCTTACGACCCCAGTTGACCATGTCGTGCATGGCATGTTCGAGCTTGCCCATGTACACGCTTTTGTTGACTTCTTGCTCCAGGGGGTCGGTTACGATCTCCTGTTTTTGCAGGGGGTAACGGTCATTCTCACCGTTAGGATCTATGCGGGTGAGCGTATAATCCATCTTATTGCCTCGCTGTTACTGCTGACGATTAGAGATACTGTTTTCCGGGTTGATGTGTTCACGGCGTGAACGCACAGGTGTCCAGTCCAGCGCGCCAATACGCACCAGATAAACCAGACCGGCCAGTAACACTAAAATGAAAATTGCGGCCTCGACAAAGCCCACCCAACCACTTTCGCGAATGGAGGTAGACCACGCGAAGAGGTAGAGCGCTTCCACGTCAAAAATGACGAAGAACATGGCTACCAGGTAGAACTTGGCAGACAGGCGTAAGCGAGCGGTACCTACTGAATCAATACCTGATTCGAAAGGTGTGTTTTTGTGCCTTGCGCGGGCGCGACCGCCCAGGAACCAGCCGCCGACTAACATCAGGCAGCACAGGCCAATGGCTACAATAAGAAAGATTGCGAATGCCCAGTGATGAGCGATGACTTCTGTGGATGTTGACATACTCATTGCTTACTCATCAAAAGTGATACCGACGACACTGCTCTTGCTGGCAGATGGGCATCACATCGATTCATGGGGAGGAACAAAATAACCTTACACTAACTGTCAGAAATGAGACATAGACAGCAAAATGATGGGGTTTTTTACTCCTTTCTATAACCTTTTGTCAACTTTAACAAAGGTTTCTTCACATTAAATTACAACGTGCGATTCTCATTAACATTTGGTGCCCTTTAACCCTGGTGGGTACATGACTTTCCGTCAAATGCATCTTGTTGAATCGTGTCCGTTTTGGAAGTAAAAAAAATAACCCTCCTATTTTGACAGGATTTGCCAACGATTCCTCCCCCCAAATAGGAGTATTTTCTTGATCTGAGACACGCTTTTGTTAATTCAATCAAAAAAACAGCAACATATTTCCTGTTTTTTTAACATCGGCGGGGTATGAGGTAAGTTAGAACAGGTATTGTTTACATCTTAACCAAAAACATTTTCTGCATTGATAAATAAGCGGTATTTGCTTTATCCCTGCTCCGTTCACGGTTATGAATAGCAAAAAAAACCACTCGCAGGAAAAAATCATGCGAGTGGCTCTTTTTTGCACTTACATTTTGTTACGAGAATTTTGAGGGAATGATCACTCAAAATCCCCTTCCACGATCAGGGAGTCATCCCCTCCTTCGGGAGTAACAGGCGCGTACTGCCATGGATTGTGGTAGTTTTCCATTGCCTCGAATACCACTTTCGCCAGCTCGTTGTTGCTGGCGGCGTTATGGCACAGCAGGTACTCCGTATCCGGCAACGATGGGAGTCCCTCGTATTGACCCAGCACACGCAGATCGGGGCTCATCATCTCCACCGGACGGGCCGTTACGCCAAGCCCGGCCTTCACCGCCGCTCGCACTGCGGGCAAGGTTGACGCCACGTACGCCAGGCGCCATGGAATACCGGCTTCGTTGAGCGCTGCCAGCACCATATCGCGGAACGGACTGGGATCGTCCAGCAGGACCAGGGGTATTGGCTCACCTTTCTGCAATACATACTCCGCAGCACAGTACCAGTGCGTTGGAGAAGTACGCAGCGTCAGGCTGTCAAACTGGCCAGGTCGATGCGTGGTGACCACCAGGTCAACCTCGTTTTCTTTCAGCATCTCAACCATGAAGGCATTGCGTTTAACGCTAACGTCCAGGGCAAGCTTCGGATAAACCGAGCTAATTCGGTTGAGAAGGAAGGGTAAAATGGTATCTGCTGATTCATCTGACGCCCCTAATGTTAACACTCCCTGAAGGTTGCTAAACATTAATGACATACAGGCTTCATCATTAAAGCGCAGTATCTTTCTGGCATAACCCAGAAGCTGAATACCATGTTCTGTTAAAAGCTTATTACGTCCATGACGCGCAAAAAGCTCTTTACCAACCAGTTGTTCCAGCCGCTGCATTTGCTGACTCACGGCGGACTGGGTACGGCAAACGGCGGCAGCAGCTGCTGCAAAAGTGTTGAGATCGGCGACCGCAACAAACGTTCTCAGCAGATCGAGGTCGAGATTCATTATCGGACGATTTGCATTTATCATATCTTTTCACTTTCAGGTTGCTCGTGCGGAGCTGCCCGGGTTGAAGCTGTGTGTAACAGTTAAGCAATTCCTTCTGAAGAGTTTCCCTCGCATCCCGGCCCGGCAGACTGCCTGACAGATAGTTATTGTACTGCGGTATATCACCAGTCAGAAATCACGTTTCATGACGTTATTTTTATTCTCTTGCGTCCAGGATATTTCGTTGTTTGCAGGTCGATGTAAATACCATAAAAAGTAAGACATGTTTTCTGCCATCTATATCGCAGCGTTGCCAACGTAGCAAGATGTGACTTACCCAATCAGCCAGAGATAACTTTAACAATAACAATCGATTAATACAGGAAAGCAGAATCCGATATACGTAACAGGCCTATCGCTATGCTGCATTCCCGAAACACATCTTAACCCAAATCCACTATATTTATAAGTCTTATTGCAATATTAAGGATTTACCGCCAATGATAAGCAACTACACTCTTTTTATTAAAATTAACGAAAGTTGCATTTTCGTCGTTAATAATAAAGTTTAATTTAGATTCAGGCAATTCATTAATAACCCTTAACATTAATTTCACATGAGTAACTTTTAACCTGGCTTTGCTAATATGGCAAACGGTATCTCAGCATTCAGGTTTTACGAATGGTCACTCTGGGGGACTAATGCATCAGCCCGAAACGTCTTTTTATTTACTCCAGAATAATATTCATCGTTATATGCAATTTTTAGCATAAAAAACCCAGCAATCCTCTTTATCACGATAAATTCAGGCACAAAATCACTCCGTCGTTAGAGTAAGCGATCACAGCGGTATTGCCTGGTGGAACGAAATCTTCTTCTGTGCGCCCTTCAAAACGAAGCGCGGTGGGAGTACATTGTTCCGTGCACACTTCCACGGCAGGAAGTTGCAATAATAGCGAAAAGGTTAAAGGTTCATGTCCCCTATCGAAAAATCCAGCAAGCTCGACAACGTCTGTTACGACATCCGTGGCCCGGTACTCAAAGAGGCAAAACGCCTTGAAGAGGAAGGCAATAAGGTTCTGAAACTCAACATCGGCAACCCCGCGCCATTTGGTTTTGAAGCGCCGGATGAGATCCTGGTGGATGTGATCCGTAACCTGCCCACTGCACAAGGATACTGCGATTCAAAAGGGCTTTATTCCGCCCGTAAAGCCATCATGCAGCACTATCAGGCTCGCGGTATGCGCGATGTCACCGTTGAAGATATCTACATTGGTAACGGTGTCTCGGAGCTGATCGTTCAGGCGATGCAGGCGCTCCTGAACAGCGGCGATGAAATGCTGGTTCCTGCCCCGGATTATCCGCTGTGGACGGCTGCGGTGTCCCTGTCCAGCGGTAAAGCGGTGCACTACCTGTGCGACGAATCCTCTGACTGGTTCCCGGATCTGGATGATATTCGCGCCAAAATTACCCCGCGCACCCGGGGTATCGTGATCATTAACCCGAATAACCCGACGGGTGCGGTTTATTCAAAAGAGCTGCTGATGGAGATCGTCGAGATCGCCCGCCAGCACAACCTGATCATCTTTGCCGACGAGATTTACGACAAGATCCTGTACGACGCGGCGCAGCACCACTCTATCGCCGCGCTGGCGCCCGATCTGCTGACGGTGACCTTTAACGGACTGTCTAAAACTTACCGCGTTGCCGGTTTCCGTCAGGGCTGGATGGTACTGAACGGTCCGAAAAAACATGCGAAAGGCTACATTGAAGGGCTGGAGATGCTGGCATCCATGCGTCTGTGCGCTAACGTACCGGCGCAACATGCGATCCAGACAGCACTCGGCGGCTATCAAAGCATCAGCGAGTTTATCGTTCCAGGCGGCCGCCTGTATGAACAGCGCAACCGCGCATGGGAATTGATTAATGATATTCCGGGCGTCTCCTGCGTGAAGCCTAACGGCGCGCTGTACATGTTCCCGAAAATCGACGCGAAGCGCTTCAATATTCACGACGATCAGAAAATGGTGCTCGACTTCCTGCTACAGGAAAAAGTGCTGCTGGTTCAGGGGACGGCGTTTAACTGGCCGTGGCCGGATCATGTACGTATCGTCACCCTGCCGCGCGAAGACGATCTCGAAATGGCCATCAGCCGCTTCGGGCGCTTCCTCTCCGGATACCATCAGTAACGCTGACTTTCCGCCGGGTAGCGCTGCGCTTACCCGGCCTGCACCCTCCGCAAATTTGCATCTTCCCTCCCCTCCCCGCACAATGAAGTCTGTCGCAGTGAAGACATAAGGTAACCTATGAGTCAGAGTCATTTCTTTGCCCACCTCTCCCGCCTGAAACTCATCAACCGCTGGCCGCTGATGCGCAACGTGCGCACTGAGAATGTGTCTGAGCACAGTTTGCAGGTTGCCATGGTCGCGCACGCGCTGGCCGCGATTAAAAACCGCAAATTCAACGGGCAGGTGAATGCCGAACGTATCGCCCTGCTGGCGATGTACCACGATGCATCGGAAGTGCTGACCGGGGATCTGCCTACGCCGGTGAAATATTTCAACTCGCAGATTGCCCAGGAATATAAGGCCATTGAGAAGATTGCCCAGCAGAAGCTGATCGACATGGTGCCTGAAGAGCTGCGCGATATCTTCGGGCCGCTGATCGACGAGCATCAGTATACGGAAGAGGAGAAATCCCTGGTTAAGCAGGCCGATGCGCTGTGCGCCTACCTGAAGTGTCTGGAAGAATTATCCGCCGGGAATAACGAATTTTTACTGGCAAAAACGCGTCTGGAAAAAACGCTGGAATCTCGTCGCAGCGAAGAGATGGATTACTTTATGCAGGTGTTTGTGCCGAGCTTCCATTTGTCGCTGGATGAGATTAGCCAGGATTCGCCACTCTGATTTTCGCCCAGCGGCGCTGCGCTTGCAGGGCCTGCGGGGTTGTAGGCCGGGTAAGGCGTAGCCGCCACCCGGCAAAATGCTCAGAACGGAAACAGGACCGGTATCAATACCACGCACACCACCATCACCAGCACGGTGAACGGCACACCCAGCTTCACGAAATCACTGAACCTATAATTCCCGGGCCCCAGCACCAGCGTATTGACCGGGGAAGAGACCGGCGTCATAAATGCCGCGGACGCCGCCATCGCAACCATCATCGCAAACGGATACGGCGAAACACCCATCGATTTTGCCATCGCCAGCGCAATGGGCGCCATCAGCACCGCCGTTGCGGTATTGGAGATGAACAAACCAATGGTGGCGCACATGACGAACAGGCAAACCATCATCAGGTACGGACCATACCCCCCGCCCGCGTCCATCAAGCCTTTCACGATCAAATCCACCCCGCCGGTTTTCTGTAGCGCCAGGGCGAAGGGCATCATCCCGACGATGAGAATGATGCTCGGCCAGTGAATCGCTTTGTAAGCGCTTTCGGCGTCGATACAGCGGAATTTGCCCATTAACAGACAGGCGATTATCGCCGCCACCGGGTTAGGGATCTCGTCCGTCAGCATCAGGGCAACCATCAATACCAGGCAAAAAATCGCATGGGGCGCCTGGCTGTGCGCCGGTGATGCATCGCTCTCTTCAATCGGCATATTCAGCACCACAAAATCGCGGCCTTTCTGCCCGAGCTGGCTAATCAATTTCCAGTTGCCGACCACGAGGAAGATATCCCCCAGCAGGATCGGCTCATCCACCACCGCCCCTTCCAGGGCTACGCCATCGCGCTTCAGGCCCACCACGTTGAGGCCATAGCGGGTACGAAAGCCGATTTCACGCACGGTTTTGCCCAATAACTCCGATTCCGGGATCAGCGACACCTCGGCCATTCCCACATCCAGCGCCTGGTCGGAGAAATACTCGCCGCGCAGCACCATCGGCTCCAGCAGCTGCTCGCTACAAAACTCCCGCAGATCCACATCCGCGGTGGACATATCAATCAGCAGGACGTCACGCGCGCGAAACTCGGACACCCCGTTCACGTTAACGATCACCCGACGAAAACGACGCCAGCGCTCAACCCCGATGACGTTCGCGCCATAGCGTTCGCGTAGCTTAAGGTCATCCAGCCGCTGTCCCACCATCGGCGACCCCGGGCGGATAGCCAGACGTCGGGCACGCCCGGTCAGACGGTACTCTTTAATCAGATCGCGGAAAGAGCGTCGCTTCCAGCCCTCTTTGGCTTTATCCTGCTTCTCCCCTTTCAGCGCGAAACGGGTCAATAACATATAGATAATGCCCATCACCAGTACCACCAGCCCGATCGGCGTAACGCTAAAGAAGCTAAACCCCTCAAGCCCCTCACGGATCAGTTCGCTGTTCACGACGAGGTTCGGCGGCGTCGCGACCAGCGTCATCATGCCGCTGATGAGCCCGGCGAAGCTCAACGGCATCATCAGCCGCGACGGGGAGATCTGCATCCTCATGCAGACGCTCAGCACGACCGGAATAAAGATGGCCACGACGCCCGTAGAGCTCATAAACGCGCCCAGCCCGGCGACAGTCAGCATCAGGTAAATCAGCATTTTGGTTTCGCTGCTGCCCGCCACCTTAACCAGCCACGACCCCATCATCGTCGCCACGCCGGTGCGTACCAGCCCGTCGCCAATAATAAACAGGGCGGCAATCAAAATAACGTTGGGATCGCTAAACCCGGAAAAGGCTTCCGGCAGGGAAAGGGTACCGCTCAGAACGAATGCGACAATCACAAACAGGGCGACGGCATCCATGCGCACCTTGCCCGTGGCAAAAAGAATGATGGCGATTAACAGCAGGCTCAGGACCCAAATCAGTTCACCGTTCACAACATGTCCTTGTCAGTGGAGGAGAAGCAATTCTGCCATAAAAAAGCCCCGGTAATGCGGGGCTATATCATGGGATTACATTTTTAGCGAGACGGTTACAACTCCGTCTGACGCCTTCGAGACGTCGATGGCGGTCAGGGTGTTAAGCACGAAATCCGACTCCTCCAGCCGGGGGGAACCCGCCGGGACGTTAACGGCAATGACGTGGCTTCCGGCGTTCAGCCCGGCCAGCACCCCTGCCGCCGCGTCTTCCACCACCACGCACTCCGCTGGCGCCAGGCCAAGCAGTTGTGCGCCGAGCAGGAACGCATCCGGTTCAGGCTTGCCGCGCTTCACGCGCTCAGCGGTAATGAAGACGTCCGGCGTCGGTAACCCTGCCGCCTTATGACGGGCATGCGCGACGGGAACCGAGCCGGAGGTGACGATAGCCCACGGGATCTGCGCTTCATTCAGGTGCTCAAGCAGTTCACGCGCACCGGGCAGCGCGGTGATGCCCTCGGTATCGGTAGCTTCAATCTGCTCAAGATAGCGGAACTCCGCCTGAATCTCTTCCTCAGAACGTCCCGCCAGGAAGTGCCGCAATGAGGTAATGGCCTGTTTGCCATGGATGAAATTCAGTACGTCCTGATGGTCGATGCCGTGCCGGTCGGCCCAATGGCACCACGAGCGCTCCACCACCGGCAGCGAATCCACCAGCGTACCGTCCAGATCAAACAGAAAACCTTTACACTGCACACGCACCTCCGTCAGGCATTAATGATTTGTTGAATTTCGTTACTGCTTAAATGGTACTGGCGCGGACAGGCGTGCCACGCGCTCAGCATACGCTGATACTTATCCCACATCGGGGTCTGGGCGTTGAAGCCGTGCGTACCCGCATCAAAATGGGTGTAGCGCCCTTCGGTATTCACCATAAAACGTACATAGCTCAGATAGCGCGCTTCCGTCGCGGCATCAAAGCCCAGGAACGTCACGCGGCGCTCGTCAATGGACTGCTGGTCCTTCAGATTGGTCCAGGACACATGCAGCGCATGGTACATCTCCATGATGTCGATAACGATACGGCAGGTTTCCTCTTTCAGTTCGCCAAATTCGCGATCCAGTTCGCGCATCTGCAAGCCAAAACCACGTTCGACAATGGTTTGCAGGCGGCTGTAGCGCGCAGCGTTATCGGGATCAAGCATAGTCATCATCTTGTACTGGTTAGACAAAATCAGACGTTGAGCATGGGTCATTTCCATCTTTCGACTCCTGTAGCGCATTGCACTGTAAAAAAAAGACACGGTAACTGATTGTTACTGTGCCTTCTTTTGGTCGTCGTTTCGATGATCAATCACAAGTCATCGAGGAATGTTTTATCAAGCTGTTTAAACGCACGCTTGAGGGTATCCGCCAGCGCCTGATAGTCCGGCTTGCCTTCAACCGGCGCCAGCGCCTGGCCCGCCTCCTCCAGCTTTCCACGCACTTCATAAAACCAGTGTAAAATAGAAGGCGGAAGTGGCGTGACGGAACGTTTACCTAACCACCATAGCCCTTGCATCGGCAGGCTTAACGCAAAGAGCGCCGTCGCGACGGCAGGGCCAAGCTGCCCACCTAGTGCTATCTGCCAGCACAGGGTAAAAACGGCAATCGGGGGCATAAAGCGAATCGCATAGCGCGTGGCGCGAATAGTGCGATTTTCAATAAACATGGGCGCGAGGCGCTTTTCCATCGGCCATGTCTTTGCGTAATGCTGTCCCCGACGAAACAGACTAAAAAAGTTCACGGACGGGATTTCGGGTGTCGACATGGCTGTACCTCAACTTCACATATAAAAATTAAAATTTTCGTGCAAAACCACAACAGGCTATGACAACGTTCAAAATATTTTGTCATCGCTACCCCGTATCGGGTATCCTGTGCCAGCCTGATAGGGCCGTAGACGATAAGCGTTAACTCGTCAAATTATCGCATATTATGCCATTGTCTGAAAAATGTTCAAAATGGCTTAAAATCATAGGTATTTCTTCCATCCTGCCAGAATGTTTGTTTGGCATGATGTTAATCATAAATGTCTGGGTCAGCATGCGTTACGCTTTTAGACTCACTGACGTTTTTTTAGCCACGTATCAATAATAGGTACTTCCATGTCGAGTAAGTTAGTACTGGTTCTGAACTGCGGTAGCTCCTCACTGAAATTCGCCATCATCGATGCGCTCAACGGTGACGAGTACCTCTCTGGTTTGGCCGAATGTTTCCATCTGCCTGAAGCACGTATCAAGTGGAAGATGGACGGCAGCAAACAAGAAGCGGCTTTAGGTGCAGGCGCCGCTCACAGTGAAGCGCTGAACTTTATCGTTAACACTATTCTGGCACAAAAACCAGAACTGTCTGCTCAGCTGACCGCAATTGGTCACCGTATCGTCCACGGCGGCGAAAAATACACCAGTTCCGTGGTAATCGACGACTCCGTGATTCAGGGTATCAAAGACTCTGCGTCTTTCGCACCGCTGCATAACCCGGCTCACCTGATCGGTATCGCTGAAGCACTGAAATCCTTCCCGAGTCTGAAAGACAAAAACGTGGCCGTGTTTGATACCGCGTTCCATCAGACCATGCCGGAAGAGTCTTACCTCTATGCCCTGCCATACAGCCTGTACAAAGAGCACGGCGTCCGTCGTTACGGCGCTCACGGCACCAGCCACTTCTATGTGACTCAGGAAGCCGCAAAAGTGCTGAACAAGCCGGTTGAAGAAGTCAACATTATCACCTGCCATCTGGGCAACGGTGGTTCTGTTTCCGCTATCCGCAACGGTAAGTGTGTTGACACCTCTATGGGTCTGACCCCGCTGGAAGGTCTGGTGATGGGTACCCGTTCCGGTGATATCGACCCGGCGATCATCTTCCACCTGCACGACACCCTGGGCATGAGCGTTGACGACATCAACAAAATGCTGACCAAAGAGTCTGGCCTGCTGGGCCTGACCGAGGTCACCAGCGACTGCCGTTACGTTGAAGACAACTACGCAGAAAAAGCTGACGCTAAACGTGCAATGGACGTTTATTGCCACCGTCTGGCGAAGTACATCGGTTCTTACACCGCGCTGATGGAAGGCCGTCTGGATGCTGTTATCTTCACCGGCGGTATCGGTGAGAACGCGGCAATGGTACGTGAACTGTCCCTGGGCAAACTGGGCGTTCTGGGCTTCGAAGTTGATCATGAGCGTAACCTGGCTGCCCGCTTCGGCAAGTCTGGCTTCATCAACAAAGAAGGCACCCGCCCTGCTATCGTTATCCCAACTAACGAAGAGCTGGTCATCGCGCAAGACGCGCACCGCCTGACTGCCTGATTCCACACCGCCAGCAATGCTGGCGGTGCTGTTTTGTAACCCGCCCAACGCGGCGGTAACGAAAGAGGATAAACCGTGTCCCGTACTATTATGCTGATCCCTACCGGAACCAGCGTCGGCCTGACCAGCGTCAGCCTCGGCGTGATCCGCGCTATGGAACGCAAAGGCGTTCGTCTGAGCGTCTTTAAGCCTATCGCCCAGCCACGTGCCGGTGGCGATGCGCCAGACCAGACCACCACCATCGTTCGCAAGAACTCCAATCTGCCAGCGGCTGAACCGCTGAAGATGAGCCACGTTGAATCTCTGCTCTCCAGCAACCAGAAAGACGTGCTGATGGAAGAGATCATTGCCAACTACCACGCAAACGCGCAGGACGCGGAAGTGGTGCTGGTTGAAGGCCTAGTCCCGACCCGTAAACACCAGTTTGCCCAGTCTCTGAACTTTGAAATCGCGAAAACCCTGAACGCAGAGATCGTTTTCGTGATGTCTCAGGGCACGGATACCCCAGAGCAGCTGAAAGAGCGTATCGAACTGACGCGCAGCAGCTTCGGCGGTGCGAAAAACACCAGCATCACCGGCGTGATTGTTAACAAGCTGAACGCGCCAGTAGATGAGCAGGGCCGTACGCGTCCTGACCTGTCCGAAATTTTTGACGACTCTTCCAAAGCGAAAGTCATCAAAGTTGACCCGGCTAAGTTGCAGGATTCCAGCCCGCTGCCTGTTCTGGGCGCGGTGCCATGGAGCTTCGATCTGATTGCCACCCGTGCAATCGATATGGCGCGTCACCTGAACGCCACCGTGATCAACGAAGGCGATATCAACACCCGCCGCGTGAAGTCCGTGACCTTCTGTGCGCGCAGCATTCCGCACATGCTGGAGCACTTCCGCGCAGGTTCCCTGCTGGTGACCTCCGCAGACCGTCCGGACGTGCTGGTCGCTGCCTGCCTGGCGGCGATGAACGGCGTGGAAATCGGTGCCATTCTGCTGACCGGCGGCTACGAAATGGACGCGCGTATCAGCAAGCTGTGCGAACGTGCGTTCGCCACTGGCCTGCCAGTCTTCATGGTGAACACCAACACCTGGCAGACCTCCCTGAGCCTGCAAAGCTTCAACCTCGAAGTGCCGGTTGATGACCACGAGCGTATCGAGAAAGTTCAGGAATACGTTGCGGGCTACATCAACGCAGACTGGATCGAATCCCTGACGGCGACTTCCGAGCGCAGCCGTCGTCTGTCTCCTCCAGCCTTCCGTTACCAGCTGACCGAGCTGGCGCGTAAAGCGGGCAAACGCGTGGTTCTGCCAGAAGGCGACGAACCACGTACCGTTAAAGCGGCGGCCATCTGTGCAGAGCGCGGTATCGCGACCTGTGTGCTGCTGGGTAACCCGGATGAGATCAACCGCGTTGCGGCGTCTCAGGGCGTTGAGCTGGGCGCGGGCATCGAAATCGTTGATCCTGATGTGGTCCGCGAAAGCTACGTTGCCCGTCTGGTTGAGCTGCGTAAGAACAAAGGCATGACCGAAGCCGTTGCGCGCGAGCAGCTGGAAGACAACGTGGTGCTGGGTACGCTGATGCTGGAGCAGGACGAAGTTGACGGTCTGGTTTCCGGTGCGGTTCACACCACCGCGAACACCATCCGCCCACCGTTGCAGCTGATCAAAACCGCACCGGGCAGCTCTCTGGTCTCCTCCGTGTTCTTCATGCTGCTGCCTGAACAGGTTTACGTTTACGGCGACTGCGCGATCAACCCGGACCCAACCGCAGAGCAGCTGGCAGAAATCGCTATCCAGTCTGCGGACTCCGCAACGGCCTTCGGTATCGAACCACGCGTCGCGATGCTCTCCTACTCCACCGGCACCTCTGGTGCAGGTAGTGACGTAGAGAAAGTCCGTGAAGCAACCCGTATTGCACAGGAAAAACGTCCGGATCTGATGATCGACGGCCCGCTCCAGTACGATGCCGCGGTAATGGCTGACGTGGCGAAATCCAAAGCGCCGAACTCGCCGGTTGCAGGTCGCGCTACCGTGTTCATCTTCCCGGATCTGAACACCGGTAACACCACCTATAAAGCGGTACAGCGTTCAGCAGACCTGATCTCCATCGGGCCAATGCTGCAAGGCATGCGCAAACCTGTGAACGACCTGTCCCGTGGTGCGCTGGTTGACGATATCGTCTACACCATCGCGCTGACGGCGATTCAGTCTTCCCAGCAGCAGTAATTTTAAGGTCTTGCCGGATGGCGCTTCGCTTATCCGGCCTACAGGACCGTAGGCCCGG
Source organism: Enterobacter cloacae complex sp. EB5 (assembly GCF_031432835.1). Classification (NCBI taxonomy): domain Bacteria; kingdom Pseudomonadati; phylum Pseudomonadota; class Gammaproteobacteria; order Enterobacterales; family Enterobacteriaceae; genus Enterobacter; species Enterobacter cloacae complex sp. EB5. Next base: position 3,584,034 of record NZ_CP133860.1, on the reverse strand, counting down.
TAAGCGCGAGCGCCACCGGGCAACAAAAAGGCGACCACAAATGGTCGCCTTTTTTATTACAGCAACTCTCGCGCCGCCGACACAATGTCATGTGCCGTCAGGCCATACTCCTTCTGCAAGAAGTCCTGTGTACCCACCTGACCATACCGTTCCTTCACCCCCACCCGCCGCATAGGCACCGGACAGGTTTCCACCAGCACTTCCGCCACCGCCGACCCCAGCCCGTTGTGAATGCTGTGGTTTTCGCAGGTCACAATACGCCCGGTTTTCTCGGCATAGTTTTTCACCAGCATCCGATCGATGGGCTTCAGGGTAAACATGTCGATGACCGCTGCGCTTACCCCCTCCTGCTCCAGCTGGCGCGCCGCCTCCAGCGCTTCCGCCACCATAATGCCGTTAGCAATCAGGGTAATATCGGTTCCCTCGCGCAGCACGTTTCCCTTGCCGATGGTGAAGGTTGCCCCGGGGCATAGACGCTCGGGGCCTGTTTACGGATGGTCCTTACCCAGTAAAAGCCTTCCAGGTCGATGAGCTGACGCAGCACATCTTCGAACATCACCGCATCGGTCACCTCCAGTACCACTGAATGCGCCAGACCGCGCACGATGCCCATATCCTCGAACGACATATGCGTCCCACCGTTGTGGCAGGCCGTCACGCCCGCATCCGAGGCAATCACCTTCACGTTATTGCGCTGGTAGTCCAGGGACATAAACAGCTGGTCGAAGCAGCGACGGCTGGCAAAAGCGGTAAAGGTATGGACGAACGGCTTCCGTCCGGTGAGCGACAGCCCGGCGGCCGTCCCAATCACGTTGGCCTCCATAATGCCGCAGTTGATGACGTGCTGTGGATAATCACGCGCTACGCCGTCCATCGCCATCGAACTCATCAGATCCGCTTCGAGCGCAATGATCTCGCTCCCGGCCTCAATCTGTTTTGCCACAAAACCCGCGTAGACCTTACGCATCTCAACGGCATCTTTCTGTCCTGTCGGTGCAACCTTAATCATGTGAAGCCTCCAGTTGGCGAATCGTCTCGTTGAGCGCCGCTTTGCTCTCCTCGGTTAATCGCAGGTGATGCGAGTTGCTGAGCTGTTCCAGGTATGGCACCCCCTGCCCTTTGATGCTGTCGAGGATCACCACCCGCGGACGCGCATCGGCCTCAGGGATCGGCGCGGTCACCTCCAGCAGCGCCGGAATGTCATCCCCTTTCACCGTCACCACGTCAAAACCAAAGGCGCGGAATTTGCCTTCCAGGTCGAAGGCGCTGATGATTTCGTCCAGCTCGCCGTCGAGCTGCTGTTTGTTCCAGTCCACGAATACCGTCAGATTGTTCAGTCGATGGTGAGCGATAAACTGGAAGGCTTCCCAGCACTGTCCTTCATTCAGTTCTCCGTCGCCAACGATGCAAAACACCCGGTTTGGCCTTCCTGCCAGCTTGTGCGACAGCGCCATGCCGCCAGCGATGGAGATCCCCTGCCCCAGTGATCCGGTGGTGGCATCCACGCCGCGTGTTTTCAGGCGATCCGGGTGACTTGGCAGACGCGTCCCGTTCTGGTTCAGCGTACTCAGCTCTTCAATTGGGAAGTAGCCCTTAATCGCCAGCGTGCTGTACAGCGCCGGCCCCGCATGGCCTTTCGACAGCACAAAGTAATCGCGCTCTGGCCAGTCCGGATCGGCCGGGTCAATTTTCATTACCGCGCCGTACAGAACGGCCAGCGTTTCAACGACTGACATGCTGCCGCCGTAGTGACCAAAACCCAGCTGCGTAAGGGATTTCAGCGTCTCAAGGCGGATCTGACGCGCCAGTTCGGTTATTTCATTCTCATTCATGATTTGGCTCCGGGGTTTTCCTGCGCGTTACCGCTGGCAGGTTTGTTTTTAGCGAAGACGTTGTAGGCCACCAGCAGCGCGAACAACACAACAACCAGTCCGGTGATGGCAAGCGGCGACAGGAAGCGTGCCAGGTTGCCCAGCACAATCCCGACCGCACCAAAATCAGCGTCCGAGAAGGTCGTATTCGCAAAGCCAATTGCGCCCAGAACAGGCAGCAGCAGGACCGGGAGGAAGGTGATCAGCAGGCCGTTAGCAAACGCGCCAATCATCGCCCCGCGACGTCCGCCGGTGGCGTTACCAAACACGCCTGCCGTTGCGCCAGTGAAGAAGTGCGGCACCACTCCCGGCAGGATCAGCACCCAGCTAAACTGACCGCAGATGAACAAGCCCACAATCCCGCCGAGGAAGCTAAACAGGAAGCCAATCAGCACCGCGTTTGGCGCATACGGGTAAACCACCGGGCAGTCCAGCGCAGGCCGCGCATTGGGCACCAGTTTTTCCGAGAAGCCGGTAAAGGCCGGGACGATTTCCGCCAGAATCAGGCGCACGCCCTGCAAGATGATGAACACGCCTGCCGCGAAGGTGATGGCCATAATGATGGCGTACACCAGGTAGTTCTGACCGCCGCTGAAGGTGGCCTCCACGTACTCACGTCCGGCGCTCACCGCCATGATCAGGTAGATAATCATCATGGTCAGGGAGATGGAGATTGAACTGTCACGCAGGAAGCTAAGGTTCTTCGGCAGGTTCATCTCTTCGGTGGAGCGCGAGCCTTTCCCGACCTTGCTGCCAATCCAGCCGGACAGCACGTAGCCCAGCGTGCCGAAATGACCGAAGGCGATCTCATCGTTGCCGGTAATACGCTTCATATAGCGCTGCGCAATCGCCGGGAAGAAGGCCATAATCAGGCCGAGGATCAACGAACCGGTAAAGACCAGCCCGACCCCCTCGAAGCCTGCAACCGTCAGGATCACGCCAATCATGCATGCCATGTAGAAGGTGTGATGCCCGGTAAGGAAGATGTACTTCAGGCGGGTAAAGCGCGCGACAATAATATTCGCCACCATCCCGAAGGCCATAATGAGCGCGGTGGAAGCGCCATATTTTTCCAGGGCAATGGACACAATAGCTTCATTGTTGGGAATAATGCCCTGAATATTAAAGGCGTGCTCAAACATACCGCCGAGCGGATTTAAAGAGCCCACCAGCACGGTTGCGCCGCCGCCCAGTACAATAAAGCCGAGAATGGTTTTAATTGTGCCTTTTACCACATCCGAAAAGGCTTTTTTCTGCGCCACAAGACCAATCAGGGCAATTAACCCGACCAGCACTGAAGGGACTTTTAAAATATCAACAACGAAATTCAGCGTTTCAAGGATAAACATATCCACCTCGCCTTATCAGGATTATTGTCTTTCGAACCAGGCGCGCAGCTGCGCTTCGAGTTCGTTGATATCGATGATATTGTTGATCACCACCAGCTGGCTTTCCGGCACGCTGGCGCTGGCGGCAATGTCTTTCGCCATTACAAACAGGTCCGCCGCGCCCGGCGTGGCCGAGGAGAGATCGGAGTGTTCAACCTCTGCCTCAATTTCCAGTTTTTTGAGCACCTTTTTAATATTCATTTCGACCATAAAACTGCTGCCCAGGCCGGAGCCGCAAATAGCCATGATTTTCATTGTTATCCCCTTTTTAGAGTAGAGTACGCCCCATCACGCTGACGCGTAATGTTGAGATGAATCGGATTAAATAATTAAATCAGAAGCGATCGATGATGGTTTTTATCTCCTCCAGCGTATTCGCCCGATGTAATTCAGCCATATCTTCGTCGCTGGAAAATAATTCCGCTAAGGCTGAGATCATTTCGATATGGCTATGCTTGTCCGGCGCCGCCAGCATCACAATCACATCGACAGGGTCAAACTCACCGGCACCAAAAGAGACGCCCTGTTTCAGTTTCAATAATGACAGGCCAAGTCCTTTCGCTCCTTCTTCCGGTCGCGCATGTGGCATTGCCAGCCCTGGAGCCAGCACATAGTAGGGACCTAACGTGTGGTGCTGCTCGATGATAGCCGTAACATATTCCGGCGCGATAACCTGCAAATCCAGCAGCGGTTTCGCGCACAGTTCCAGCGCCTGGGGCCAGCTTTCAACTCTATCCTGTAGGATGATGGTTGTATCATATATCCACTTTTTGAGCATTTTTCACTCCCGCTAAAGACCAGACATGGGCAAACTCTATTCAACCCATCAATCAATGACTGCGATCGCGATCACAAAGATAGCGCTACCAACGACTAACATGCAGAACTGTGATAGCGCTATCAAATTGCTATCATGGTGCGAAATCACAGCAAAAAAAGGGATTTAAGGCGTATACTGCCTGTCACGTAAAATGAAGGATGAAACTGAATCGCGTCCTGTCAGCAGGAAGATGTATGTCTTTAACCCGAAAACGGCGCAGTACCGGAAAAGTAACGCTCGCGGATGTCGCACAGCTTGCCGGCGTAGGCACGATGACTGTTTCCCGTGCCCTCCGCACGCCCGAACAGGTTTCCGATAAACTGCGTGAAAAAATTGAAGCCGCGGTGCAGGAGCTGGGTTATATGCCCAATCTTGCCGCCAGCGCACTGGCATCGGCGTCGTCATGGACGATTGCGATGGTTGTTCCCAATCTTTCCGAAGCTGGCTGTTCCGAGATGTTCGCCGGGCTACAGCAGGTGCTCCAGCCAGCCGGATATCAGATCATGCTGGCGGAATCTCAGCATCGTCTTGAACAGGAAGAGAAACTGCTTGAAACGCTGCTGGCCTCGAATATTGCCGCGGCGATACTGCTCAGCGTCGAGCACTCCGATACCGTGCGACACTGGCTGAAAAACGCCTCTATCCCGGTGATGGAAATGGGTGCAATGCGTGCCGATCCGATTGATATGAATATCGGGATTGATAACGTCGCCGCCATGTATGAACTTACCGAGATGGTGATTCAGCGTGGCTACCAGAATATCGGCCTGCTGTGCGCTAACCAGGAGCAGTGGATTTTTCAGCAGCATTTGCAGGGCTGGTACAAGGCGATGCTGCGCCACCACCTTTCGCCGAACAGAGTGATTAATGCCGCCATGCCGCCGAACTTCTCCACCGGTGCGGCACAATTGCCAGAGTTCCTGCTGGCGTGGCCGGAGCTGGATGCGCTGGTGTGCGTGTCAGATGAACTGGCCTGCGGCGCGCTGTATGAGTGCCAGCGTCGGCGCATCAAAGTGCCGGACGATTTAGCGGTCGTGGGCTTTGGCGACAGCGACGTCAGCCGCGTCTGTCAGCCGCCGCTGACGACGATGGCAGTACCGCATCGCAAGATTGGGATTGAAGCCGGGAAAGCGTTACTGGAACGTCTGAATGACGGAGACTGGCGCGATCATAAACCCATCGCGTCCAGCCTGTGTCTGCGGGAAAGCTGTTAAGGCTTACTCAGCCTCTTCCTCTTTTTCTGCCTTATTTTCCGGTTTAGCGGATTCGTTTTTGGCGTTGCGGGTCATCCACAGCGCCAGTGCTTTAAGGGAATCCGGCGTGAACTCGTCGCAACGCGCGGTGATCTCTTCCGGCGTCATCCAGCACACTTCGCTCACTTCCTCTTCCTGCAAGGCGAAAGGCCCGTGGGAAACGCAGCTGAACAGCCCGCCCCAGACGCGACAATGCTCATCTTCGAAATAAAACTGCCCGTGCTCGGCAAACGGCACGCCAGCGATACCTAACTCTTCTTCCGCTTCACGACGCGCGGAGTCCAGCAATACTTCATCGGCCTGCACAACGCCACCCGCTGTGGCGTCCAGCATACCAGGAAGAAAATCTTTGGTGTCGGTGCGACGCTGGACCAGAATCTTGCCCATGCCGTCATGAACAACGATGTACGTCGCGCGGTGACGCAGACGCTCCGCACGCATTTGTTCGCGGCTGGCCTGCGCGATCACTTCATTCTCTTCGCTGACAATGTCAACCCACTCAGTACTTGCCAAATGATTCTGCTCCACCATCGGGAAACCTTCTCGTCTAAGCGCTCTTACGGCGCGTTTGCAGTTGTGGTGTAACTTACGGATTAATCGCTATCTGCGCAATAACTTGCTGATCATTAAGTGCGATAACTCTTAATGTCCCGTCTTCATACATGCCGTAGCTTGCCGGGTTGCCGCCTTTGGGAATGCTAACAGACCCGGGGTTAAAGTGATAAAACGCCCCGCGTTTTTCCGCCACCGGAATATGAGTATGACCATAAACCAGGACATCGCCAGCGGCGAGTGACGGCAGGTTATCCGGGCCGAACAGGTGCCCGTGGGTCAGGAACAAACGGCTGTTTTCCATCAACACCTGTTGCCAGGGAGCGGTGATGGGAAAATGCAGCAGCATCTGGTCAACTTCGCTGTCGCAGTTGCCGCGAACGGCGATAATGCGCGAGGCAAAATTATTAAGTTTTTCCGCCACCTGCGCGGGAGCATAGCCTTCCGGCAACGCATTGCGTGGGCCGTGGTTTAACACGTCGCCCAGGATCACCAGCCATTGCGCCCCGCTTTGGGCGAACAGAGAAAGCACGCGTTCGGTCGCGGGCAGCGATCCATGAATATCCGACGCAAACATCAGTTTCATCAGTTACTCCTCGGGAATTCAGACTGCCCCTATCATACCTCAAGCGCCCCGTCTTATCAGCCCGCGCGCTTAGCAGAGAGTGCCAGATAGCGCTGAACTGACGCGCGTTGCCACTGGAATGTGGCGTAATCCACCAGCCGCTGTGGGACGTCATCGCCATTGAGGATCAGGCGATTGAGCATCAGCGCCAGATCGGTGTCGGCAATACACCACTCGCCAAACAGGTTAGGGTTACCCTGCGCCAGCAGCGATGACGCGGTTTCAATCAGCTTCCGGGCGCTGGATAAGCCCTCCTCGCTGAGGGCAGGCTTTTTAACGCCAGCGAACACCACATCCGTGGAGCGTTCTGTGCGAATCGGCACCAGGTCGCTACGCAGCCACGCCTGGATCTGGCGGGCGCGGGCGCGCTTTTGCAGATCGTGAGGATAGATGCGTTCCCACTCAGGCGGGGCAAAGCGGTCCTCAAGGTACTCGTCAATCGCCGAGGATTCACTCAACTCAAAACCGTCAATCTCCAGCACAGGGACACGGCGGGTGAGCGCGTAGCCCTGCCACTGAGGCTTCAGATGTTCGCCGCTGTCCAGGTCAACGGTTTTCAGACTAAAAGTAAGCCCCTTTTCTGCCAGCGCCACATAAACGCTCATAACATAAGGAGAAAAAAAGTTCGCATCGGACCACAACGTTATTACAGGCTGGCTCATAACATCCTCATCGGCTGATCGGTTTTCACTCAACATATAATCTCTTTGCCTCGCTGTCACTTGATGAAAACTCACGATTTACAACAAGCACCTATACTGATTTTTCATGGCAACACTATTCGCACTGACAGGAGTTGAGAATGATAGATCTCTATTATGCCCCCACCCCTAATGGCCATAAGATCACCCTCTTTCTTGAAGAAGCCGAAGTGGACTACCGGATCATTCGCGTGGATATCAGTAAAGGCGACCAGTTCCGCCCCGTTTTTCTGGCCATATCGCCCAACAATAAAATTCCGGCCATCATTGATAACCTGCCCTCCGACGGCGGCAAACCGTTAAGCCTGTTTGAGTCCGGAGAGATTTTGCTCTATCTGGCGGAGAAAACCGGCAAGCTCCTGAGCGGGGAGTTGCGCGAGCGTCATCACACGCTGCAATGGTTATTCTGGCAGTCGAGCGGCCTCGGGCCAATGCTGGGGCAGAATCACCACTTTACCGCCTATGCGCCGCAGACGATCCCTTACGCCATTGAGCGATATCAGGTCGAAACCCAGCGCCTGTACGGGGTCCTGAACCGTCGGCTGGAAAAATCACCGTGGCTGGGAGGTGAGCATTACAGCATCGCAGATATCGCCTGCTGGCCGTGGATCAACACCCATGAACGTCACCGGATCGATCTGGCCACTTATCCGGCGGTGAACAACTGGTTTGAGCGCATCCGGACCCGCCCGGCCACCGAACGCGCCATGCAAAAAATCCATCAGATTTGAGCCCGCGCCCCGTTGGGTGCAGGTGTTCTCCTCATGTATGATGAGGTGAAAATACTGACACGGAGAAGACCTGCAATGTCCCAGCATGACGCTATTATTCGCATAAAAAACTTACGCTTACGAACGTTCATTGGTATCAAAGAGGAGGAGATCGCGAATCGCCAGGATATCGTGGTGAATGTGGTGATCCACTACCCGGCAGACAAGGCGCGCGCCAGCGAAGACATCAATGACGCGCTGAACTATCGCACGATCACCAAAAGCATCATCCAGTACGTTGAGAACAACCGTTTTGCGCTACTGGAAAAATTAACTCAGGATGTGCTCGACATCGCACGCGAACACCACTGGGTCACTTATGCTGAAGTGGAGATCGATAAACTTCACGCCCTGCGCTACGCCGACTCCGTCTCCATGACGTTAAGCTGGCAGCGCCAGGCGTAAACCTGGAGGTTGTATGAAGATCCTGCTCACCGGCGGTACGGGCCTGATTGGTCGCCATCTCATTCCACGCTTGCAGGCGTTGCATCACGACATTACCGTGGTCACGCGCAGCCCGGAGAAAGCGCGCCAGGTGCTGGGTGCCAGCGTTGAGATCTGGAAAGGCCTGGCGGAACGGCAGGATCTGAACGGCTTTGACGCCGTCATCAACCTCGCAGGCGAACCTATTGCCGATAAACGCTGGACCGAAGAGCAAAAACAGCGTTTATGCAGCAGCCGCTGGAACATGACCGAAAGGCTGGTTGAGCTGATTCGCAACAGCGAGACGCCGCCTTCGGTGCTGATTTCCGGCTCTGCTACAGGCTACTATGGCGATCTCGGTGAAGTGGTGGTGACCGAAGAGGAGCCGCCGCACAACGAGTTTACCCATAAACTCTGCGCCCAGTGGGAGCGCATCGCCTGCGCGGCGCAGAGCGATCGTACCCGCGTCTGCCTGCTGCGCACCGGCGTGGTACTTGCGCCGAAGGGCGGTATTCTCGGTAAAATGCTGCCGCCGTTTAAAATGGGGCTTGGCGGGCCCATCGGCAACGGTCGTCAGTATCTGGCGTGGATCCATATCGACGATATGGCCAACGGCATTCTCTGGCTGCTGGATAACGACCTGCGCGGGCCGTTTAACATGGTGTCTCCGTATCCGGTACGTAATGAACAGTTTGCTCACGCCCTGGGCCATGCCCTGCATCGCCCGGCGGTGCTGCGCGTGCCTGCGACGGCGATTCGTCTGCTGATGGGTGAGTCTTCGGTGCTGGTGCTGGGCGGGCAGCGCGCGCTGCCAAAACGGCTGGAAGCGGCCGGGTTTACGTTCCGCTGGTATGACCTGGAAGAGGCGCTGGGGGATGTGGTGCAGTGAATATGTTAGAGTTATACGCCATGTCTGGATGATATGGCGTAACTATGGCAACCATCACCACAACCCGGCTTCACCTCACCCCTTTCGAACCTTCTGACTGGGCGTTCTTCCGCACTCTGCGCGAAGACCCCGCCATCATGCGCTATATGGCCGCTATCACGCCGGAAAAAGAGACCCGCCGCGTATTTGCCGCGCGCCTGATGGCGGAGCATGTCTTTGTGATCCGTCTGCATAACGACGTTACGCCGCTCGGGGATATCGGCCTGCAAATCAGCCCGGCGAACCGTGAAGAGGCGGATATTGGCTACACGGTTGTGCCTGCCGCGCAGGGAAAAGGCATTGCCAGCGAGGCGCTGCGCGCGGTGTGTGAGTATGCATTTAACCAGACGGGCGTGAAGGCGATAAACGCGTACGTGCTGGCGGATAACGTCGGGTCGGTGCGGGTCCTTGAGAAAGCGGGTTTTGTGCGCACACAGGTGCTGGAGAAGGCGTACGAGATTAACGGCGTACGTTACGACGACTGGGTGTATCGGCTGGAGTGTTGAATGCCGGGCGGCACTGCGTTTGCCCGGCCTACGGGGTTTGTAGGCCCGGTAAGCGAAGCGCCACCGGGCAATTGGGCGACTCTGCGGGCTGATGCCCTCACCCCGGCCCTCTCCCTGTGGGAGAGGGAGAAAGGCCAAACCTACTTCAACGAGCCTTTCAGGAACTGCTGCAACCGCGGGCTTTGCGGGTTCGCCAGCACCTCATCGGGGTGCCCCTGCTCTTCAATTTTCCCCTGATGCAGGAAGATAACGTGGTTAGAAACGTTACGGGCGAAGCCCATCTCGTGCGTCACCACCACCATCGTTTTGCCCTCTTCCGCCAGCTTCTGCATGATGCGCAGCACTTCGCCAACGAGTTCAGGATCCAGCGCGGAAGTCGGTTCGTCAAACAGCAACACTTCCGGCTCCATCGCCAGCGCACGGGCGATGGAAACACGCTGCTGCTGCCCCCCTGACAGGTGCACCGGATATTTGATCTGCTGCCGCTCGTCGATACCCACTTTCGCCAGGTATTTGACCGCACGCTCGCGGGCTTCCTGCTTGCTTAAGCCGAGCACCTGAACCGGCGCTTCCATCACGTTCTCCAGCACCGTCATGTGGCTCCAGAGGTTGAAGTGCTGGAACACCATCGTCAGGCGCGTGCGCAGCAGGCGCAACTGGTTTTTATCCGCCACTTTAAGCTGGCCGTCTTTATCACGGACCATATTAATGTTCTGTCCGCTCACCACAATCGACCCTTCGCTCGGCTTTTCGAGGAAGTTGATGCAGCGCAGGAAGGTACTTTTACCCGAACCTGATGAGCCGATAATACTGATCACGTCGCCCGCGTTAGCCTCCAGCGACACCCCTTTCAGCACTTCATGTTCGCCGTAGCGCTTGTGCAAATCAATTACGTTTAATTTGTTCTCAGCCATCATAAATTCTCAGTGCGTCGACGGTTTTATATGCTGCAACCAGCGTTTTTCAGCCTTACGGAACAGGCTGATCAGGACGTAAGAAATGATCAAATAGAGCACTGCCGCAATGCCAAACGCCGTAAACGGCTGGTAGGTGGCAGAGTTAATATCGCGGGCAATCTTTAACAGATCCGGTACCGTGGCGGTAAACGCCAGTGCCGTCGAATGCAGCATTAAAATCACTTCGTTGCTGTAGGCCGGCAGCGCAATACGCAGCGCCGAAGGCAGAATAATACAGCGGTAGAGCTTCACGGACGAGAAGCCGTACGCGCGCGCCGCCTCGATCTCACCGTGCGGCACAGAACGGATGGCCCCGGCGAAGATCTCGGTGGTATAGGCGCAAGTATTGAGGGTCAGCGCCAGCACCGTACAGTTCAGGCCGCTGCGGAAGAACGCGTTCAGCATCTCGGTGCCTTTCACGATCTCCAGCGTGTACATCCCGGAATAGAACACCAGCAGCTGCACGTACAGCGGCGTACCGCGAAACACGTAGGTGAACAGCCAGATCGGGAACTGGATAAATTTATTGTTCGACACGCGGCCAATGGCGAGAAACACCGCCAGAATGCCGCCCATTACCACCGAGGAGATCAGCAGCCACAGCGTGATCGCCACGCCAGTAAAGCGGTAGCCATCCGTCCACAGCAGGGATTTCCAGTACTCCTGAATAATCTCAATCACAGGTCAGCCCTCTTCACACCCACGGAGTAGCGACGTTCGAGCAGAAGCAGCACACCATTGGAGACGGTCGTAAAGACCAGATAAATTACGCCGCAAACCACCGCAAAATAGAACGGTTCCCAGGTGCTTTTACCCGCCAGCTGCGTGGCCTTCACCACATCTTCCAGACCCAGCAGGGAGACCAGCGCCGTTGCCTTGAGAATAACCTGCCAGTTGTTACCGATGCCCGGCAGCGCGTAGCGCATCATGGCCGGGAACATGATCCGGCGAAACGTTTGTGAGGAGGTAAAACCGTAGGCGGTCGCCGCTTCAATATGCCCTTTCGGCACGGCCATGTAAGCGCCGCGGAAGGTCTCAGTGAAATAAGCGCCGTAGATAAAACCAAGGGTAATAATACCAGCCACCATCGGGTCGATATCGATCTGCTCCATGCCGATGGCATCCGTCACGCCGTTAAGTGCGATTTGCAGGCCGTAAAAGATCAGCAGCATCAGCACCAGGTCAGGCACGCCGCGAATCAGCGTGGTATAGCCTTCAAATATCAGCGCCAGCGGTCTGTTGGCGGATAATTTTGCCCCCGCGCCCGCCAGGCCTATCAGCACCGCCAGCACCACGGAGCTGATAGCCAGCTCAAGGGTGACAAGCGCGCCCTGTAAAATAACGCCAGAAAATCCGTACAGCATACCGCGTGCCCTGTCGTCTCGTGAGTGGTGGAACCGTGTCTTTTCCCCTCCCGCAACGGGAGGGGCCGCACGTTATCAGACGGGGCGATTAGCCGCCGTAAACATTAAAATCGAAGTACTTTTTAGCCAGCTTGTCATAGGTGCCGTCCGCGCGCATCTCGGCGAACGCTTTGTTCAGGGCTTCACGCAGTTCGTTGTCTTCTTTACGCAGGCCCATACCGGTACCGACGCCAAAGAGTTTTTCGTCCTTAATGGACGGACCGCCGAACTTGTAATCTTTACCCACAGGCTGTTTCAGGAAGCCTTCGCTTGCCGCCACTTCATCCTGGAATGCCGCGTCAATGCGGCCTGCCGTCAGGTCTGCGTAGATGTTTTCCTGGCCCTGGTAAGAGACAATTTCAATCCCCTTTGGCGCCCAATGCTCGTTGCCGTAGGTTTCCTGCGTCGTACCCTGCAACACGCCTACGCGTTTGCCTTTCAGAGATTCAAGGGTTGGCTGAATGTCAGAGGATTTCGCCACCACCAGACGTGAGTCCGCCGCGTAGAGTTTGTCCGTAAAGGCAATCTCCTGCTGACGTTTTTCTGTGATGGACAGGGAGGACATGATCACGTCAATTTTCTTCGCTTTCAGGGACGGGATCAGCGCATCCAGCGGGTTTTCAACGTAGGTACATTGCGCTTTAATGCGTTTGCACAGCTCGTTAGCCAGATCGATGTCAAAACCGACCAGTTCCCCCTTCGCATTCTTCGATTCGAAAGGTGCATAGGTTGGGTCAGTTCCAATACGAATTTTCTGCGGAATTGCTGCGAATGCCGCGGTGGCGCTGGAAAAAGCCAGTACCAGAGAAAGTGACAACACCAGTTTTTTCATATCTGTCCTCAACAAACTGTCTTAATACGAGATTTTTACGACGACGGGGTGTTGTTAATGTGCCATTAATCCCCTCATTCAGGCAAAGATTAATGCCTTTGAACGGGAATTTTTGCATTATAAATGCTTAACTATGCACACAGCGATCCAGTATGGTGCATGTGTTGCACCATACTGGAACATAACCCTGCCGGGACGCACCACTTCAGTGCATCTCATTCAGGCATTAATCACCGTAGACGTTGAAATCGAAGTATTTCTTCGCCAGTTTGTCGTAGGTACCGTCTTTACGCAGCTCATTAAACGCTTTGTCGAAGGCGGCTTTCAGCTCGGTATCATCCTTACGCAGGCCAATACCGGTACCGTCGCCAAAGTATTTTTTGTCTTTTACCGACGGGCCGGCAAAGGCGTACTCTTTACCCGCAGGCTGTTTCAGGAAGCCTTCGCTCGCGGCGACTTCATCCTGAAACGCCGCATCCAGACGGCCTGCCGCAAGGTCAGAGTAGATCAGATCCTGGTTCTGGTAAGCCACCACATCGACGCCCTTCTCGCGCCAGTTAGCATTGGCGAAACCTTCCTGGGTCGAACCCTGAAGCACGCCAACATGTTTGCCTTTCAGCGAGTCGATGGTCGGCTGGATTGGCGAGCCTTTCGCGGCAATCAGACGTGAGTCGGCAGCGTAGAGCTTCTCAGAGAAGGCGATCTCCTGCTGACGTTTTTCCGTGATGGAGAGAGAAGAGATAATGGCATCAATTTTCTTGGCTTTCAGCGACGGGATCAGCGCGTCAAAGTCACTGCCCACCCATGTACATTTCACTTCCATGCGTTTGCACATCTCATTTCCCAGATCGATATCAAACCCCACGAAGTCGCCTTTCGCATCCTTGGAGGAGAATGGCGCGTAGGTTGCGTCTGTACCGATACGAACTGTCTGTGGAAGCGCTGCATAGCTACTTGCTGCTGCACTCAAGCCCACGAGCAAAGACAGAGCCAGAACCGTCTTCTTCATACATTTACCCTCAAGAACCGTGATTTTATTATGGTTTATGTTGTGTGTTGTGTTGCAGGCTGCTCTTGCAGGTCTTATGCCACATTGTCGTCGGGTTAAAACTACGACGTTAAATATGTTAATAAAACGTTGCGATACTGCCTTAATGGTGAAAGATAGCAGGTCTGCCGAACGAACCGGAAAGAGAAAAAGGGAAAAAGCGAATTAAATGTCGAGGATATGATCGCGGTTGCAGTTTTGCCCTGAAACAGGGCAAATTGTCTTTTCATGCACCTTGTTTGTGCACAGCTTTACGCCCCCTGCCAGCGGGTAAAGAGATCTTCCGGCAGGTCGATATCGAACTGATCCAGTACGCGGTTAACGGTCTGGTTGATGACATCGTCCAGCGTTTGCGGACGATGATAGAACGCGGGGACCGGCGGCATAATCACGGCCCCCAGTTCGGCTGCCTGCGTCATTAAACGCAGATGTCCCAGATGCAGCGGCGTTTCCCGCACGCAGAGCACCAGAGGACGACGCTCTTTCAGCACCACATCCGCTGCACGCGTCACCAGCGTGTCGGTATAGCTGTTTACAATGCCGGAAAGGGTTTTAATCGAACAGGGCAAAATAACCATGCCGGCCGTTTTAAACGAGCCCGAAGAGATGCTGGCGGCGATGTCGCGGGCATCGTGGACAACGTCAGCCAGGGCCTGAACGTCGCGCAGAGAGAGATCGGTTTCAAGAGAGAGGGTCTGACGCGCCGCCTGGCTCATCACCAGATGGGTTTCTACGCCTGCAACGTCACGCAGCACCTGTAACAGCCGGACGCCATAAATCGCGCCGCTGGCACCGCTGATCCCTACAATGAGTCGTTTCATGATTTTCGCCCTTGCTGATTTCAGGGCAGACTGTGCAGGATTTTACGGGGAGTTGCAAGTGAGGGCGAGCGCCCTCACCTGCATACGCATCAACCTTCGTTGTGCATCTCTAAGCTTTCGAGATCGTTTTGCAGCTGGACGGCTTTCGCATCGTCGTTACGCAGCGAATCCAGATAGTCGAGATACTGCTGGTCAACATCTTTGGTCACGTAGATCCCATTGAATACCGAGCATTCGAACTGCTGAATATCCGGGTTCTCGGCGCGCACCGCGTCAATCAGATCGTTCAGATCCTGGAAAATCAGGCCGTCGGCACCGATGATCTGGCGGATTTCGTCTACTTCACGACCGTGAGCAATCAGCTCGTTAGCGGTTGGCATATCAATGCCATACACGTTAGGGAAGCGAATTTCCGGCGCTGCGGAGGCGAGATACACTTTCTTCGCCCCGGCCTCACGCGCCATCTCGATGATCTGCTCAGACGTCGTGCCGCGCACAATGGAGTCGTCCACCAGCAGCACGTTCTTGTCGCGGAACTCGGCACGGTTAGCGTTCAGCTTACGACGTACGGACTTACGACGCAGCTGCTGGCCCGGCATGATAAAGGTGCGGCCTACGTAGCGGTTTTTCACGAAGCCCTGACGATACGGCTTGTCCAGAATACGGGCAATTTCCAGCGCGATATCACAGGAGGTTTCAGGGATTGGGATCACGACGTCGATGTCGAGATCGTCCCACTCGCGGGCAATCTTCTCGCCCAGCTTCGTCCCCATGTTGACGCGCGCGCTGTAAACGGAAATCTTGTCGATGAACGAGTCCGGTCGCGCGAAGTAAACGTATTCGAACAGGCACGGGTTGCTCACCGGGTTGTCGGCGCACTGACGGGTAAACAGCTGGCCCTTCTCAGTGATGTAGACCGCTTCGCCTGGCGCGACATCACGCAGGAATTCGAAGCCCAGAGTGTCCAGCGCCACGCTTTCGGAGGCAACCATGTACTCGGAACGGCCATCGCCGAGGTCACGTTTGCCGAGCACCAGCGGGCGAATGCCGTTTGGATCGCGGAAGGCCACCATGCCGTGACCGATGATCATCGCTACGCAAGCGTACGCGCCACGGATCTGGCGGTTAGTCGCGGCAACGGCGGCAAAAATGTTGTCTGCTTCCAGCGGATAATGGCGGAAGTTATCCAGTTCGCTGGCAAAGATATTGAGCAGGATTTCAGAATCAGACGTGGTGTTAATGTGGCGACGTTTCTCTTCGAACAGCTTTTTACGCAGCTCGTGGGCATTGGTCAGATTGCCATTGTGGGCAAGCGTGATGCCATACGGGGAGTTAACGTAAAAAGGCTGAGCCTCAGAGGCGCTGGAACTGCCAGCAGTAGGATAACGAACGTGACCGATCCCCATATTACCTTGCAGACGCTGCATATGGCGGGCTTCAAACACATCGTTTACCAGGCCATTCGCCTTGCGTAAACGGAAGCAGTTGTTTGCATCAATGGTGATGATACCCGCAGCATCCTGCCCACGGTGCTGAAGCACCGTTAACGCGTCATAAATCGACTGGTTTACCGGCATGAAACCGGCGATACCGACAATACCGCACATTCGTCTTTTCCTCGTTAAGCCACATCTCAGGGTTTATGCCCTGGGCAAGAAACTCGACGAGCTTTGCAGATAGTCAAAGAACCATCTGATGATGAAGCTGAACTCCGGAATGAGCTGCGATTTTTGCCAGTCTTCACTTTTGGAGAACCCGGTAAAGGTATCCAGGAAGAACAGGATCGCGGCCACAATGAGCACGCCTCGCAACGCGCCGAAACAGATGCCGAGCACCCTGTCCGTCCCTGACAGACCGGTTTTCTCGACCAGCTGACCTATCACGTAATTGACGATAGCGCCGACAATCAGCGTCGCGATAAACAGCACCGCGATGGCGATTCCGTTTCGGACCAGTTCATCTTCAAAGCCCGTGAACCAGACAGACAGGTAAGTGTAGTAATGACTGGCAACAAAGAAAGCACAACCCCAGGTTACCAGCGATAACGCTTCACGAACAAAGCCACGGATCAGGCTAACCAGACAGGAAAAACCAATCACCGCAATGATGGCGTAATCAATCCAGACCATATGTGTCCCACGATTTAACGCCCTGTCATCCAGTTCGGGGCGAATTCTAACAGAAAAAGAAAACGTTTGCGTAGGGATTTCCTTCCCACGCGTAAATAAAAAAGGCGCTGAAAAAATGCTCAACGCCCCCGCACCTTTGACGTTTCTGTGAACGTCTGCCTCCCCCTCCCCCCGGCCCTCTCCCTCAAGGGAGAGGGAGCAAACCGTCCGCTCGCCCCTTTGGGGAGAGGGTTAGGGTGAGGGGATAATTTCTATCAGTTGGCGCTGTAGTTCATCACCACACCGCTCAGGCCGGAGATTTGCTTCAGCTCGCCAAGCGAACCTTTGAGCTTATCTTTAGACGCATCCGGCCCCACGAGGATACGGGTAATTTTACCCTGTACCGGCGTGGTGGGTGAAGTATAAACACGGTATCCCGCGCCGCGCAGTTTACTCACGATCTCATTGACCTTATCTGCATTTTTCAATGCGCCGAGCTGAACGACGTAGGCTTTGCCCGTAGGGGCTGCGTCCTGTTTTGCCGGCGGTGGCGTTTCTGAGGCGGCTGCCAGTTGCTCGGCCGCTTTATCCCGCTGCGGTTTCGGCTGCGGCTTCTCCACCGGTTTCGGCTTCTCAACAGGCTTAGGCTGTTCTACCGGCACCGGATCAATCTCGATGTTATTGTTCGTCGCCAGACGCGAAGGATCGAGCGACGGCGCGGCTGCATCACCTGCGCGCACCTCTTCCGCTGCACCTTCTGGCGGCTGGGCAGGCAGCGCCTGCGTTGCCGCTGGCAGCATATCGGGCTCATCGCGATCGCCCGGTTTGGGTACCAGCGGAATGGCCGCAAATTCATCCTGGTAATGCTTTTTCTGCCCGTCGAGCAGCCCCGGGAGAATAATCACCCCAAGCGCGACCAGCACAATGGTTCCTGTTAAACGGTTCTGAAACTTACTCGCCACCGGTTCTCCCCGCGTCCATCACTTCCATGACATGTGCCACCGTGTGGAATGATCCACACACCAGCACGGTATCTTCTGGTTTAGCCTCCGCCATCGCGGCACGCCAGGCCGAAACCACACTGCTGTAGATTTCGCCTTTGCCGAGATGTTCCATCAACTGCTCAGCAGTCGCGCCGCGCGGCCCTTCCAGAGGAGCACAATACCAGCTATCGACCACACTCTCCATGCAGGCCAGCGTGCCGCCGATATCTTTATCATGAAGCATACCGATAACCGCCAGCACGCGCCCGGTTTTTGGTAACGATTTGAGACGTCCTGCGAGGTACGCCGCCGCATGCGGGTTATGTGCAACATCCAGAATCAGACGCGGTGACTCACTCACAATCTGAAAACGTCCCGGTAAGAGTGCGTTCTGAATGCCGTCGCGGATCGCCTGCTCGCTTACCGCTAATCCGCTGGCGCGCAGTGCCGCCAGCGCAGTCGCCGCGTTAGGCTGTGGCACCTGCGGCAGGGGCAGACTCGCCAGCACGCCCTGCGCATCGCTGAAGCGCCAGCCGTTGTCCTGCACCTTATACTGCCAGTCCACGCCGCGACGCAGCAGACGAGCGCCCTTCTCTTTCGCTACCTCAGCAATGGTATGCGGCATGTCCGGTTCGCCTACCACGGCAGGCTTATTGGCCCGGAAAATACCGGCCTTCTCACGGCCAATGCTCTCGCGGTCCGGGCCCAGCCAGTCGGTGTGATCCAGCGCGATGCTGGTGACGACGGCGACATCCGCATCCACCATATTGGTGGCATCCAGACGCCCGCCCAGCCCCACTTCCAGGATCACCACGTCCAGCTGCGCCTGCTTAAACAGCCACAGCGCCGACAGGGTGCCGTATTCGAAATAGGTTAATGAGGTTTCGCCGCGCGCCGCTTCGATAGCGGCAAACGACGCCGTATGGGCCGATTCCGCCAGCTCAGTATTTTGCACCCGCACGCGCTCGGTGTAGCGCACCAGATGCGGCGAGCTGTAAACGCCAACCTTGTACCCCGCCGCCATCAGGACAGATTCCAGCGTGCGGCAGGTGGTGCCTTTACCGTTAGTGCCCGCCACGGTAAACACGAAAGGCGCGGGTTTCAGCACATCAAGACGCGCGGCAACCTGACTTACGCGCTCAAGGCCCATGTCGATAGTTTTACTGTGCAGGTTTTCCAGATAAGAAAGCCACGCGGCCAGGGGCGACGTGGCTGGAGGAATGCTTTTATTTTCCATGATGCCCGGTTGTCATTAACGGTTTAGAAAGCAAAAGGGCAGCGCCATTCGGCCCTGCCCTTTTCAGTTATCAGGCCTCGGGTTCCTGATCCGGTACCACCACGCCTTCGCGCGGTTCATCCGGGTTCGGCGTCGGCAGATTCATCAGCTTCGCCAGAATGCTGGCCAGTTTCAGGCGCATTTCCGGACGGCGGACGATCATGTCGATGGCGCCCTTCTCAATGAGGAACTCACTGCGCTGGAAGCCCGGCGGCAGTTTCTCACGTACGGTCTGCTCGATAACGCGAGGACCGGCAAAGCCGATCAGCGCTTTTGGCTCAGCGATGTTCAGATCGCCCAGCATCGCGAAGCTTGCAGAAACGCCGCCCATGGTTGGGTCGGTCAGTACCGAGATGTACGGCAGACCGCGCTCCTGCATTTTCGCCAGCGCCGCAGAGGTTTTCGCCATCTGCATCAGGGACATCAGCGCTTCCTGCATACGTGCGCCACCGGAGGCGGAGAAGCAGATCAGCGGGCAGTTGTCTTCCAGCGCCTGCTCAACGGCACGCACGAAGCGCGCGCCAACCACAGAGCCCATTGAGCCGCCCATAAAGGAGAACTCAAACGCGGCGGCAACCACCGGCATCTCGTGCAGGGTGCCTTTCATGACGATCAGCGCGTCTTTCTCGCCGGTCTCTTTCTGTGCAGAGGCCAGACGATCTTTGTATTTTTTGGAGTCGCGGAACTTAAGCACATCTTTTGGCTCCAGTTCGCTGCCCAGTTCTACCAGAGAACCTTCGTCCAGCAGGCTATGCAGGCGGTTGCGCGCCGACATACGCATATGGTGGTCACACTTCGGACACACCTCAAGATTGCGTTCCAGCTCTGCGCGATACAGAACCTGGCCGCAGCTATCACACTTCGTCCATACCCCTTCAGGAATGCTCGCTTTACGCGTTGGGGTAATGTTGCTTTTAATTCGTTCAATCCAGCTCATTGATAACCTTTCTGCCTGAACCTGGTCGTATGCCAGTTTTGCTGTAAGAGGCGAATAATGCCATTTTTGCCTCCAACAGACCATGAATGTTGCACATTAAAACATAACAGCCCGAAACTTTGGATAAAAAAGTGGTCGAACCGCCAGCGTGCATTTACTTCGCTTGTTTTGCCGCCGCGCGTTTGTGACGAATGATTTCGATCACACCCGGCAGCACGGAAAGCACAATAATCGCTACAATCAGTAACTTAAGATTTTCCTGAACCACAGGCAGATCGCCAAACAGGTAGCCCGCATAGGTAAACAGCAGTACCCACAGCAGTGCGCCCACCACGTTATACATTGCAAAATGACGATAGGACATGTGACCCATTCCCGCCACAAACGGTGCAAATGTACGCACAATAGGCACAAAACGGGCAAGGATAATGGTCTTACCGCCATGGCGCTCATAGAACGCATGGGTCTTATCTAAATAACTGCGGCGGAAAATCTTCGAGTCCGGATTACTGAACAACCGCTCGCCAAATACCCGCCCGATGGTGTAGTTGACCGCATCACCAACAATCGCGGCGATGATCATCAGGACCACCATCAGATGGACATTCAGGTCATTCGTTGGCAGTGCGGATAACGCGCCCGCCACGAACAGCAGTGAATCTCCCGGCAGGAACGGCGTAACCACAAGGCCGGTTTCACAGAACAGAATGAGGAACAGAATGGCGTACACCCAGACGCCGTACTGCGCGACCAGCTCCGCCAGGTGAACATCAATATGCAGGATGAAATCAATCAGAAAACGTATTACGTCCATATTGTCTAAGCCCTAATTGCACCTTTGTTTAGTCCGCTAAAAACAGCGGGCCCATTGGCGGTTTTGGCAGGTCGAACCGGTCCGGATAATCCACCGAAACCAGATACAGACCTTCCGCTTTCGCCGTTGCTGCCGCAAGCGTTCTGTCCTTCGCTGCCAGCAGTTCTGCAATCCAGCTCTCCGGCTGGTGTCCGGCGCCCACTTCCATCAGGCTGCCTACAATATTCCGCACCATATGATGTACAAAGGCATTGGCTTTGATATCCACCACCACATACGCGCCATAACGACTGACGTTAATGTGCATGACGTTACGCCACGGCGTACGGGACTGGCACTGTACCGCACGAAACGACGTAAAATCATTTTCTCCAATCAGACACTGCGCCGCACGCTGCATACGTTCTGCATCCAGCGGTTCATAAAAATGCGTCACGCCCTGGCTTAACACCGCCGGGCGCAGGCGCTGGTTGTAGATGACATAACGGTAGCGCCGCGCCGTCGCGCTGAAACGCGCGTGAAAATCATCCGGCACAGCTTTCACCCAACGCACAGCAATGTCACCAGGTAAATTCGCATTTACACCCAGCGTCCAGGCCGCGTCCTTACGCACGGCGGTGGTGTCAAAATGCACCACCTGCCCCGTGCCGTGAACGCCGGCATCGGTCCGGCCCGCGCAGAAGACGTTGATCGGTTCATTAGCCACCTGAGAGAGCGCTTTCTCCAGCTTCTCCTGGACGCTGCGCACCTCATTCTGCCGCTGCCAGCCATAGTATTTACTGCCATCGTACTCAATACCGAGGGCAATTCTGTGGACCGGCTTTTGTTCCACATCTGACATCAGTACAGATACTCCTGCACCAGTTTTTCCGCGATTTTGACCGCCATCAGCGCGCCGCCAAAACGCACGTTGTCGGCGACGGACCAGAACTGCACCTGCTCCGGCATACCGTAATCGTTACGCACGCAGCCCACAGAGAGATGCGCGCTGCCGGTGGCGTCGCCCACCTGCGTCGGGAATTCGCTCTCTTCGGACAGGACAATGTCCTCTCCGCGGCCAAACGCGTCGCGGGCTTCTTCAGCCGCCAGCGGACGCAGGGCTTCAAACCCGACCATCTGCGCGTGGCCGTAAAAGACCGGAGACTGCACGACATTCGCGGAGATCATCAGCCCGTCATCCTGCAAAATTTTGCGTGCTTCATCGACGATACGACGCTCTTCCCGCACCGAACCTTCACGATCCGGCAGCAGCGGCAGCATGTTGAACGCCAGCTGGCGGCCAAAGAAATCATCTTCGTCGATCGGGATACCGTTCAGCAGCTTCGCGCTCTGCCCTGCCAGTGCGTCTACGGCTTTTTTACCGTTAGCGGAGGCTGACAGCAGGCTGGTCACGGAAATACGCGACAGGCCACCGTCGTCGATCAGCGGCTTAAGCGCGGTCAGCAGCTGGCTGGTGAGGCTGTTCGGTACTGCAATGATGTTGCGGTTGCGGTAGTCAGCCAGCACAAACGGGTTAACGTCCGGCACCACCAGCGGCACATCCGGCTCCAGGGAGAACAGACCGCTCAGGTCGATCACCAGACAGCCTGAATTTGTCGCTTCTTCAATGTAAGACGCCGTGGCTTCCGTACCTGCGGCAAAAAACGCCAGCTGAGCCTGCGTCCAGTCAAACGCGGCGGCATCCTGCACCATCACGGATTTGCCGCCGAAACGCAGATGTTCTCCTGCGCTGTCGGTACGCGCCAGTGCGTAAATCTCACCCACCGGGAACTGACGCTCAGCAAGGGTTTCAAGCAGGGCTTCGCCCACGGCGCCAGTGGCACCCAAAATGGCAATGTTCCAGCCTTCAGACATGGTGGTTTACTCCAGAAATAAAAAAGCGTCCCTGCCGGAGTATCCGACAGGGAGCATTAAGAAGACATTAACGTGCCGGGTGGTGAACGGCGTTAAATCCCAGTTTATGCAGCAGCCCCGCCGCTGACGCGTCATCGCACATGACATACAGGGAAGACCACTCGCGGCGCTCAAGGTAATTTTTGCGCAGCTTGTCAAACTCACCCGGAATACCCGCCACTTTACGCAGCAGCGCGTCATCGCGGCGCACATCATACACCAAATGCACCAGTCTTTTCAGCGTTGCCTCATCCAGCGGGCCATGAAGGGTAATGCGGCCAAATTCCGGGGCGGGCAGCAGCGTATCCAGCGCCACCTGCTGCGGATGGCCGATAAAGGCGCTGTAAGCCTCAAACACCTGGGTTGTGCCACGCGCTTTGCCTTCAAGGGTATAACCCGCGATATGCGCGGTACCCACATCCACCTTATTCAGCAAGGCGACGTTGAGATCCGGCTCTGGCTCCCAGACGTCCAGCACGACGCTAAGATCTTGTCCTTCGTCGAGACATGTCAGCAGCGCCGCGTTATCCACCACCGGTCCCCGGCAGGCATTTATCAGAATAGTGTCAGCCTTCAGACGGCGGATCAGCTTTTCGTCGGCCAGGTGCAGCGTCTTGTACGGCCCCTCTTTAAAGAGCGGCGTATGGAAGGTGATGACGTCGCACTCGTCGACCAGCTCATCCAGCGTGCGGAAGTCGCCTTCATCGCCGTTATCCTTACGCGGCGGATCGCACAGCAGGGTGCGGATGCCCCAGGCTTCCAGACGCTTTTGCAGACGTCCACCCACGTTGCCCACCCCCACAATCCCGACGGTGCGGTCTTTCAACGCAAAACCATCGCGCTCGGCCAGCATCAATAGCGAGGAGAAAACATATTCCACGACGGCAATGGCGTTACAGCCTGGCGCCGCGGAAAAACCAATCCCCGCCTGCTTAAGCCACTGGTCATCCACATGATCGGTCCCGGCCGTTGCCGTCCCGACAAATTTAACCCCTTTGCCGGTGAGCAGCGCCTCATTTACTTTGGTCACCGAGCGCACCATCAGGGCGTCTGCATCGTCCAGTTCGCTGACCGGAATCGGGCGACCAGGGACAGCCTTAACCTCACCCAGGCGGCTGAACAGCTCACGGGCGTAAGGCATATTTTCATCAACGAGGATTTTCACGTCTGAGTACCTGTTTGAGAGGAAGTAAACCTGCCAAGTGTGCCATAATCTCGCCGCCGGGCATATATCTCCGCCCGGTTACGCAGAGTTTGACTTTAAGGATTTTTGACGATGCAGCCCATTTCAGGTACGCCTCCGCGCCCTCCGGGTGAAGGCCCCGTAACGCCCAACACGCCAGGCGAACAACCGCTCTCCACGCAGCAACGCACCGTACTGGAGCGTCTGATCACGCGTCTTATTGCGTTAACCTCACAGCAAAACGCAGAGGTGTGGGCCGGCGTTAAGCACGATTTGGGCGTCAGAAACGATGCGCCGCTACAGTCGCGCCATTTCCCTGCCGCCGAACAAAACCTGAACCAGCGTCTTACCAGCGCACAGCAGCAACATACTACCCGCCAGATTATCTCGCAGCTGACCGAGCTGTTGGGCCAGGGGAATAATCGTCAGGCGGTGAGTGATTTTATCCGTCAACAGTACGGTCATACCGCCCTGAGCCAGCTTTCTCCGGAACAGCTGAAAACCGTGTTGACCCTGCTGCAAAGCAATCAGCTTTCTATCCCGCAGCCGCAACAGCGCCCATCTACAGAACGGCCATTGCAGCCTGCGGAGCATAATACGCTCAAGCAGATGGTCACTAAGCTGGCTGCCGCTACCGGCGAACCCACAAAGCTTATCTGGCAATCCATGCTGGAACTTTCCGGTGTGAAAGCGGGCGAGATGATCCCGGCAAAACAGTTTACCCATCTGGTCACCTGGCTCCAGGCGCGTCAGACGCTCAGCACCCAGAGTGCCCCTACCCTGCACAGCGTACAGGCGGCGCTGAAACAACCGCTGGAACCGCACGAATTCGATCTGATTCGGGATTACGCTCAGCAGAGCTGGCAGGCTACGCCGCAAACGGTGCTGACCACCGCGCAGGTGCAGGATGTGCTCAATCAGATCTTCGTTCGCCGCGCCGAGCGGGAAGCCGGCGTGCCGGAGGTAAGAAACATTCAGCCGATCTACAACCCGCTGTTTGCCCCCGTAGTTGATACGTTCAAAACGCTTTCTGCCCGTCCGGGATTGATGTTTATCGCGTTGGTGATTGCGCTGGCGATTTTCTGGCTGGTTGCGTGAGGATTTGCCCGGTGGCGCTTCGCTTACCGGGCCTACAACGGCTCGAACAGTAGGCCGGGTAAGGCGAAGCCGCCACCGGGCAAAAAACTACGACCTGCGAAACGCCACCAGCGTCACCACAATCCCCACCACCGCAGAAACTGCACCGGCCAGGAAGACGGACGGGTAGCCAAACGAGGTGGCTAACACCCCGGCCAGCGGCCCGGTGATGCCGTAAGAAATATCCTGAAACGCCGCATAGCCGCCCAGCGCCGTGCCGCGCACCTGCGGAGCGACGCGCTTCACCACTTCAACGCCCAGCGCCGGGAAGATCAGCGAGCAGCCGCAGCCGGTTAACGCCGCACCCAGCAGCGCAACGGATGCAGAGGGCGCCTGCCAGAGCAGTACCAGACCCGCGGTCTCAATGAAAAGTGACGCCACGGCCACCTTCACGCCGCCAAAGCGATCCGGCATCCAGCCAAACAGCACGCGCATCAATACAAACGCGCCGCCAAAGGCCGTCAGCGTAAAGCCCGCCATCGCCCAGCCGCGGCTCATGAAATAGAGGGAGACAAAGGTACCAATAACCGCGAAGCCCACCCCCTGAAGCGCCAGCCCAAGCCCCGGCTGCCAGATTTGCCCCACCACGCTCCACAGCGAAGGACGCTCGCCTTTATGGGCAGGCACCTTACGCACCGAACCGTTAAACGCCCACGCCAGCAGCGGCAATACCATGGTAGTGCCTGCCAGCACCGCAAAACCAAACTGGCTGTGGATCAGCAGCCCCAGCGGTGCGCCTGCCGCCAGCGCGCCGTAAATCGCCATCCCGTTCCAGGACATCACTTTTCCGGAACGCGCAGGTCCCACCAGCCCCATTCCCCAGGTCAGGGTGCCGGTCAGCAGCTGGCTTTCGCCAAAGCCGAGGATCAGGCGCCCTGCCACCAGCAGCGCGAATTTATACGCTGCATCTATCGGCAACAGCGCCGCCAGCAGCCAGGCTCCCCCCGCCAGCCCGCAGGCAAACATGCCCTGCAACGCCGAGCGTTTTGCGCCGTGCTGATCCGCCAGACGACCGGCGTAGCCCCGGGTTAATACCGTCGCTAAAAACTGAATGCCCACCGCAATACCGACCATGGTGTTGCCATAGCCCAGCTCATGGTGAACGAACAAGGGGATCACCGGCAGCGGCAGGCCAACGGTCATATAGGTCAGAAACACCGCAAAGGCGATGCGGAAAAGGGAAAGGTTCCCGGAAGGAGCGATCTTCTCAGGGGTAACAGCCTTCATGCATAACTCCGTGTTCAGGCATAAAAAAAGGGAGCCGCGCGGCTCCCTTCTACTATACCTTCAAACGCTTACGCTTTCAGCTTACGCATCACCAGCGTGGCGTTGGTGCCGCCGAAACCGAAGCTGTTGGACATAACGGTCGTCAGCTCACGTTCAGTGGTTTCGGTCACGATGTTCAGGCCAGCCGCCTGCTCGTCCATCTCTTCGATGTTGATGCTTGGCGCGATAAAGCCGTTTTCCAGCATCAGCAGAGAGTAGATCGCTTCCTGCACGCCCGCCGCACCCAGAGAGTGACCGGTCATGGCTTTGGTTGCAGAGATAGCCGGACTGTTGTCGCCGAACACTTCACGGATCGCACCCAGCTCTTTCACGTCGCCTACCGGCGTTGAGGTGCCGTGGGAGTTCAGGTAGTCGATTGGAGTATCAACACCGTGCATCGCCATCTTCATGCAGCGCACCGCGCCTTCACCGGATGGAGCAACCATGTCAGCGCCGTCTGACGTTGCGCCGTAGCCCACGATCTCAGCGTAGATGTGCGCGCCACGCGCCAGCGCGTGTTCCAGCTCTTCAACCACAACCATACCGCCGCCGCCAGCGATAACAAAACCGTCGCGGTGTGCGTCATAAGTACGGGACGCTTTGTCTGGCGTTTCGTTGTATTTGGTGGACAGTGCGCCCATCGCGTCGAACTCACAGGCCATTTCCCAGCCCAGCTCTTCGCCGCCGCCAGCAAATACGATGTCCTGTTTGCCCAGCTGGATCTGCTCAACCGCATTACCGATACAGTGTGCAGAGGTCGCACATGCAGAGCTGATGGAGTAGTTCACACCGTGGATTTTGAACGGCGTTGCCAGGCACGCGGAAACCGCTGAACCCATGGCTTTGGTCACAACGTATGGACCGACCGCTTTCAGGCCGCGCGGGCTACGCATGGCGTCAGCACCGAACACCTGAGCTTTAGAGGAACCGCCGGAGCCTGCAATCAGACCCACGCGTGGGTTGTTCTGGTAAACGTCTTCGCTCAGACCAGAATCCTTGATCGCTTCCTGCATGGAAAGATAGGCGTAGATAGAGGCATCGTTCATGAAACGAACCACTTTACGGTCAATTAAACCGGTGGTGTCCAGTTTAACGTTACCCCATACGTGGCTACGCATTCCAGAATCTTTAAACTCTTCAGAGAAAGTGATCCCGGAGCGTCCTTCACGCAGAGATGCCAGGACTTCCTGCTGGTTATTACCGATGCTGGAAACGATGCCCAGGCCAGTAATCACTGCACGTTTCATTCAATACCTCTGTAAGTCGCACTATAAAAAGTTTCGAGTCGCACAATAGCGTACACTTGTACGCCGAACAAGTCCGATCAGCGATTTTCTGTGGAAATTTGCACCGATGGGCTCACATCGCTAAGATCGTGCCACTGCCTGTCAGACGAGTAACTTACGTGAAACATAACGCCATACAACCTGCCAACCTCGAATTCAACGCTGAGGGTACACCTGTTTCCCGAGATTTTGATGACGTCTACTTTTCTAATGATAACGGACTGGAAGAGACGCGCTATGTCTTCCTCGAAGGAAATCATCTCAGCACCCGCTTCCCTGAGCATCCGCGCAGCCTGTTTGTCGTAGCGGAGAGCGGTTTCGGCACCGGGCTGAATTTTCTGACCCTCTGGCAGGCGTTCGACCAGTTTCGCGCTGCACACCCCGAGGCTACCTTACAAAGATTACATTTCATCAGTTTCGAAAAATTTCCGCTTACCGCGCACGATCTGCGGCTTGCCCATCAGCGCTGGCCGGAGCTTGCCCACTGGGCGGAACAGCTTCAGGCCCAGTGGCCACCGGCTATCGGCGGCTGTCATCGTCTGATTCTGGACGACGGACGCGTCACCCTCGACCTGTGGCTGGGCGACATTAATGACCTGACCGATAAGCTCGATGACTCGATGAATCAGAAGGTGGACGCCTGGTTCCTGGACGGTTTTGCGCCCGCCAAAAATCCGGACATGTGGAGCCCGCACCTGTTCAGTGCCATGGCACGTCTGGCGCGCCCGGGCGCGACGCTTGCCACCTTCACCTCGGCGGGCTTTGTCCGCCGTGGGTTGCAGGAGGCGGGGTTTACCATGCGGAAAACTAAAGGCTTTGGCCGCAAACGCGACATGCTGGTCGGGGTGATGGAACAGGATCTGGCGATCCCGGCGCAGGCCCCCTGGTTTGCCCGTCGCGCCAGCATCTCGC
This sequence comes from Enterobacter cloacae complex sp. EB5, assembly GCF_031432835.1. Classification (NCBI taxonomy): domain Bacteria; kingdom Pseudomonadati; phylum Pseudomonadota; class Gammaproteobacteria; order Enterobacterales; family Enterobacteriaceae; genus Enterobacter; species Enterobacter cloacae complex sp. EB5. The sequence continues at coordinate 3,555,342 of NZ_CP133860.1, read as the reverse complement.
GTGAGGTCGCCATTGTGGGCGGGGGGATCGCCAGCGCCCTGCTCTCTCTGGCGCTGCTACACCGTGGCTGGCAGGTGACGCTCTACTGCGCTGACGAGGCGCCGGCGACGGGCGCATCAGGCAACCGCCAGGGCGCGCTTTATCCCTTATTAAGTTCACACGATCCGGCACTGTTCCAGTTCTTCCCGGCAGCGTTTACGTTTGCTCGCCGCCTTTACGATAGCCTGCCGGTTGCGTTCGACCACGACTGGTGCGGCGTGACGCAGCTCGGCTGGGACGAGAAGAGCCAGCAGAAAATCACACAAATGCTGTCGCTGGGTCTGCCGGAGGCCATCGCCCATGCCGTGACGGCACAGCAGGTTGCAGAGACCGCTGGCGTCGACACCGGCTGCGGGGGTATTCAGTATCCACTCGGCGGCTGGCTGTGTCCGGCTGAACTGACTTCTGCGGCGATAGCCCTCGGGCAGTCGCGTGGGTTGACAGTGCATTATGCCCATAAGGTTCAATCGTTAAGTCGCACTACGCACTGGAAACTGCGTTTCGCTGACGGCAAAGAGGCGCAGCATGCCAGCGTTGTGCTGGCCAACGGGCATCATATCAGCCAGTTCACCCAGACAGCGTCATTGCCGGTTTATCCGGTCGGCGGCCAGGTGAGCCATATTCCTGCCGCCCCCCAACTGAGCAAACTGCGTCAGGTGCTGTGTTACGACGGCTACCTGACGCCGCAAAATCCGTCCAACGGCCATCACTGCATCGGCGCCAGCTACCATCGCGGTGAAACAGATATGCAGTACAGCGAAGCGGATCAGCAGCAAAACCGCCAGCGCCTGCTCGACTGTTTCCCGGATGCGTCGTGGGCAAAAGAGGTGGATGTCAGTGAGGGTAAGGCGCGCTGCGGCGTACGCTGCGCGACCCGCGATCACCTGCCGATGGCGGGAAACGTGCCGGACTATGACGCCACGCTTGAAGTCTATCAGGATCTTGCTGACAACAAAGAAACGGCGGTAAGCGCGCCCGTTCATCCCGAGCTGTTTATGCTGGGTGGCTTAGGCTCGCGGGGATTATGCTCCGCGCCGTTGCTGGCTGAAGCGTTAGCCGCGCAAATGAGCGACGAGCCGGTTCCGCTGGACAGAGTTACGCTCGCGGGGCTGAATCCAAACCGACTGTGGGTGCGGAAATTGCTGAAGGGGAAGAGGGTCAATTAGGGTGCGGTCTGGAGCCCTCACCCCGGCCCTCTCCCACGGGAGAGGGAGGTGGCGCACATACTTAGCGTTTAGCCTGCTGGAACAAATTGTCCCACATGCCCAGCACTAAAGACTGGTCGCGCGGAGAGAGTTCCCCGGCCTGAATAGCGTTTTCCAGGCTGCGAGTGACTTCCGCGTGAACGGCGTCGGCAGAGTGATCGTCCCCGGCTTCCAGCGCGGCTACCGCCAGCGTCAGGTGACCACGCAGATAACCGCTGGCGAACAGCTCATCATCACTGGCGTGTTCCACCATGTCATCAATTAACGCCAGAATGCGTGATTCAAATTCTGCGATCATCTTCTTTCCTCTGTTAAAGATCTTCCGGCCACGGGAAGCATTCCGCCGTGATCTCCGGCGTGTGGTAATAATTCTGTAAAGCCTCGATCAGGCGTGCCGGACGTGCCGGGATGCCTTTCTCAAGATATTCCATCACCTGCGCATGAACGCGGCGCTGGAAGACGATACGGTCTGGCTCGAAGTCGCCTTCGAGATTGTCACAACTTACGTTGAACGGGAAACCCGCCGCTACGCAGAACAGCCATTCCAGCGCCTGAGGTTTCACCTCCACATCTTCGAACTGCCCCTGGGTGGCGGCGTCGCGCCCGTCCGGGCAGTACCAGTAACCGAAGTCCACCAGCTCGCGACGCGCTTTCCCCGCGATGCACCAGTGCGAGATCTCGTGCAAACCGCTGGCGTAAAAGCCGTGGGCAAAGATGATGCGGTTATACGGAACCTCGTCATCAGCTGGAAGATAGATCGGTTCGTCGTCGCCTTTAATCAGACGGGTATTAAAATCATCAGCAAAACAGCTATCGAAGATCTCAATCAGCTGTTCGTAGTTATGCGTACTGTTCATTAGTTCATCCCCAACCAGGTGAGGATCTCCTGTCCATGGCTGTCATAAAGAAGTTTGGCGCTCATCACCGCCGAGACGACAACAATCATCGGGCGGATCAGCTTTTGTCCTTTGCTTAATACCAGACGCGAGCCTGCGCGCGCGCCCAAAAACTGCCCTGCCATCATCACAAACCCGGTTGCCCAGATAACCTTGCCGCCAATGATAAACAGCAGCAGACCGCCAACGTTGGAGGTTGCGTTGAGGACTTTGGCGTGGGCGGTGGATTTGGCGAGGTTAAACCCGGCCAGCGTCACGAATGCCAGCGCGTAAAACGAGCCTGCCCCCGGGCCAAAGAAGCCATCGTAAAAACCGACGCAGCCACCGGCAATCAGCGCAAACGGCAGGCCGTGAAGACGACGCTGTCGATCTTCTTCCCCGAGCTTTGGCATCAGCAGGAAATAGAGGCCGATACAGATAACCAGCAGCGGCAGGATCTGGCGCAGAATGTCGGACTGTACGTGCTGGACCAGCAGTGCGCCCGCCGTTGAGCCAATAAACGTCATCAGGATATTGAGCTTCTGATCGGCGAGATTCACCACTTTGCGGCGAATGAAATAGAGCGACGAGGAGAGCGAACCGCCGCATGCCTGGAGTTTGTTAGTGGCAAGCGCCTGGGCAGGGCTCATGCCTGCCGCCAGCAGCGCCGGAACGGTGAGCAACCCGCCGCCGCCCGCCAGGGCATCGATAAATCCGGCTAACATCGCAACAAAAAAGAGCACCGCCAGCAGCAGCGGTGACACCATGAACAGATCGACGAAATTATCCATTAAAGTACATGCTCATCCAGTAGCGCCTGGCAGGAAGGCGGCAACGGAGGCGGTGTCTTCTTCTCAGGCTTAGAGGTTCCAGGCTTGGCTGGTTCAAACCAGCTTTGCAGTTCGTAACCACAACCATCGCCAGGCGGTGGCAGCGGCTGATCTTCACATTCCAGGCTGTTCGCCGGGCAGCGCAGGCGAACATGCATATGGGCACGATGCTGGAACCACGGGCGCACTTTACGCAACCAGTCGCGATCCGTTCCCGCATCCAGGCAAAGCTGCTGCTTGATGGCCGGATTAACAAAGATCCGCGTGACGTCGTTATCCTCTGCCGCCAGCTTAATCATGCTGGAAATTTCCGGCGACCATCGCGAGGCGACAACCCGTTTACCGTCGGCCGAGACCAGATCCAGCGCCTGCGGTTTCAGCAGCTGCGCTGAACTCCAGCGCGTTTTCGGCAATTGCAGGAAGATATCCACATCCAGTCCGGTCTGGTGGCTGGCGTGACCGCCGTTGAAGCGACCACCGGCAGGCATCCCCATATCGCCAATCAGCATCGTCCCCAGCCCCAGATTATGCACCTGGTTGCCAAGACGCTGAATAAAAAGCACCAGGTCAGGATGGCCGAAATAACGGCGCTGGTCGGTGCGCATCACCTGATAGGTATCCGATTGCAGCGGAAGTTCCTGCGCGCCGACGATACACCCGTTGGAGAAAGCGCCAATGGACTGCGCGCTCCCCGCTACCGGGTGGGTGATTTTCTGCCACGGCGTAGCGGCCAGGCTTGCTCCACTGGCCAGCAGCGCCAGCAGAGCGATTGCGGTTTTTTTCATAATTACCAGCGTGGAATGGTGGTCGTCACATCCGCATTCTGCGCGCGCTGGCGCAGGAAGTGATCCATCAGCACGATCGCCAGCATCGCTTCTGCGATCGGCACCGCGCGGATCCCCACGCACGGATCGTGACGCCCTTTGGTGATCATCTCAACTTCATCGCCTGAGCGGTTAATCGTGTGGCCCGGGACGGTAATGCTGGACGTTGGCTTCAGGGCGATATTGGCAGTAATTTGCTGCCCGCTACTGATGCCGCCCAGAATGCCGCCAGCATGGTTGCTCTGGAAACCCGCCTTCGTGATTTCGTCGCGGTTCTGGCTGCCGCGAAGCTTGACCACGTCAAAACCGTCGCCGATTTCAACGCCTTTCACCGCGTTGATGCTCATCAGCGCGTGGGCGATGTCGGCGTCGAGACGGTCAAATACAGGCTCGCCCCAGCCAGCCGGCACGCCGTCGGCCACCACGGTGACTTTCGCACCAATGGAGTCGCCCTCTTTTTTCAGGCCGCGCATCAACTCGTCCAGCGCGTCCAGCTTGTCGGCATCGGCGCAGAAGAACGGGTTAAGTTCTACCTGATCCCAGTCTTTGATTGCCAGCGGAATGTCGCCCATCTGGGTCAGACAGCCGCGGATAACGATGCCGAATTTCTGCTGGAGATATTTTTTGGCAATTGCCCCTGCCGCCACGCGCATCGCGGTTTCACGCGCGGAAGAACGTCCGCCGCCGCGATAGTCGCGAAAGCCATATTTTTGTTCGTAGGTATAGTCGGCATGACCAGGACGGAAAACGTCTTTAATTGCGCCGTAGTCCTGAGAGCGCTGATCGGTGTTTTCAATCAGCAGACCAATGCTGGTCCCGGTGGTACGGCCTTCAAAAACGCCGGAGAGAATTTTGACCTGGTCCGGCTCGCGACGCTGCGTGGTGTAGCGAGAGGTACCCGGACGCCGACGGTCAAGGTCATGCTGTAAATCGGCTTCGGTCAGTTCGATGCCTGGCGGGACGCCATCAACGATACAACCCAGTGCCAGACCGTGCGACTCGCCAAAGGTGGTCACACGGAATACCTGTCCAATACTGTTTCCTGCCATCACGGCTCCGATGTTGTTGTTTGTGTTTGAGCGTTGTGAAACGGGCCGAAGCCCGCTGGATTAATCTTTGTAAATGCTGAAGTATTCGCGTGCATCAAGCAGTTGCGCCTTGGTCAGCATAAAGACGCCGTCACCGCCGTTGTCGAACTCAAGCCAGGTGAACGGCACATCCGGATACTGCTCTATCAGATGTACCATGCTGTTGCCCACTTCACAAATCAGAACGCCGTCGTCGGTCAGATAATCCGGCGCGCAGGCCAGGATGCGGCGGGTCAGCTTCAGACCGTCAGAGCCTGACGCCAGGCCCAGCTCCGGCTCGTGACGGTACTCGTTCGGCAGATCGGACATGTCTTCGGCATCCACGTACGGCGGATTGGTGACGATCAGGTCGTATTGCAGCGTCGGCAAGTCACGGAACAGGTCTGAGCGGATAGGCGTGACGTGATGGATCAGACCGTGCTCTTCAATGTTGTGTTCGGTGACGGCCAGCGCGTCGGTGGAGATATCGACGGCGTCCACTTCTGCTTCCGGGAAGGCGTACGCGCAGGCAATGGCGATGCAGCCGCTGCCGGTGCACATATCAAGAATGTGCTGCGGCTGATGGTTAATCAGGCCGTCAAAGTGGTTGTTGATCAGCTCGCCAATCGGCGAACGTGGCACCAGCACGCGCTCATCAACATAGAACTCATGGCCGCAGAACCAGGCTTTGTTGGTCAGGTAAGCCACCGGAATACGCTCGTTCACGCGACGGATCACGCGCTCAACGATGCGGTGTTTTTCGCTGGAGGTCAGGCGCGCGGTACGCATGTCTTCCGGAATATCCAGCGGCAGGTAGAGAGACGGCAGCACCAGTTGAACGGCCTCATCCCATGGGTTATCCGTACCGTGGCCGTACCAGATATTGGCGGCGCTGAAGCGGCTAACCGACCAGCGCAACATGTCCTGTATGGTATGCAGCTCGTTTACTGCTTCATCGACAAAAATTTTATCCACTCTTTCCTCCAGGGCATGCTCGCATAATTTTCGGCGGCTAGTTTGCCATGAAGACGGCGATAAATCAGCAATGACGCGTACCGCTTGAGGTTAAAAAATGCGTTTAGTCGGGTACACTATCGGAAATACGAGATGAGAATGACGAATGAAAAAGAAAACATCGCTCAGCGAGGAGGATCAGGCTCTCTTCCGCCAGCTGATGACCGGGACGCGTCAAATCACGCACGACACCATTGTCCATCGCCCGCAGCGTAAAAAAGTCAGCGAGGTACCGGTCAAACGGTTGCTTCAGGAGCAGGCCGATAACAGCCACTATTTTTCAGATGAGTTTCAGCCGCTGCTCAATACTCAGGGTGCGGTGAAATACGTGCGCGAAGACGTCAGCCATTTTGAACTGAAAAAATTACGCCGGGGAGATTACTCGCCGGAGCTGTTCCTCGATCTGCATGGGTTGACCCAGATGCAGGCGAAACAGGAGCTTGGGGCGTTGATCGCGGCATGTCGTCGCGAACATGTTTTCTGCGCCTGCGTAATGCACGGTCACGGCAAACATATTCTTAAGCAACAGACACCGCTGTGGCTGGCTCAGCATCCACACGTGATGGCTTTTCATCAGGCGCCAAAAGAGTACGGCGGAGATGCCGCATTGCTGGTATTGATTGAGGTGGAGGAGTGGCAGCCGCCAGAATTGCCCTGACAGGAAGGCGGGAGGCACGCTGCACCCCGCCATATCGCACGTCACGTCAGATGGCTTTTGCCATCTTCAGGTTGCACGGACTCATTTGCCAGTTAAAGACCCCTTTGCCGGTTTCGTCGAGGGTGACGTTGGCAATGGCGGACGTTGTGAACATCGGTGGCGTTTCGCCCGGGCACAGCTCAGATACCAGATAGCCGACCAGCGGCAGGTGGGAAATGACCAGTGCGGAAGCGACACCTTCATTGCACAGCGCCTGAAGGTAAGCACTGACAAGGCCAACATCGCCACACGGCGTGAGTTCAGGGAGAACATCCACACTGGATGGCAGGTTCATACACTCCCCTACCACATCCAGCGTCTGTTCTGCCCGCAGGAACGGACTCACCAGAACGCGTTCAATGTCCACTTTTTGACCTTTAAGCCATGTCGCCATCTGACGGGATTCGTCGCAGCCACAGACGGTTAAAGGACGTACTGAGTCACTGGCGGCATCGAGTGCCGCGTCGCCGTGACGCATGATAAAAACTTGCATATTGCACCGCTTTTGTTAACCAGAATCACCGGCGTTAACTACCCGCGATTAATGCTATGAGGTAGAAAACCCGATGGCCGGGCATTGTGCCTGATCCATTCGGTGAATGAAACGCTGTTTTTTACCTCAATGGCGTAAGTATAGTCAATCTCTGTTTACAATTTCGCCAGAACAGGTTCCATCACCTCAGGATTTACCCTTCTTTGACTTCAGTTTACGCAATCAGTTTCCCTTGCGGGCCAGAATGTCTGACCCCGTTCCGCCATCTGCAATAATTCGTCACAAGGTGTAAACCGTGGACCGTATTGCGAGGCCAGACGTTGCAGGATCGCAACCACTTCACCCGCCCCGAGGGTATCCATATACCGGAACGGGCCGCCAAGGAATGGCGTAAAACCGATACCAAACACGGCGCCGATATCGCCGTCGCGCGCGCTTTTGATCACCTGCTCACCAAAGCAGCGCGCCGCTTCATTGAGCATCATCATCACGCAGCGCTCAGCACACTGAACCGCCGACAGTTTTCCCTGACCCGTGACAGGAATAAGCGCATAAACTGAAGGGTCGACCTGTTTCTTGCTTTTACGCCCTTTCGCGGCGTAAAGATAGAAACCGCGTTCATTTTTTCTGCCTTTGCGATCGTCCTTCAAAATTGCGGAAACAAAGTTTGCAGGCGGCGCAAAACGATCGCCATAAGCCGCTTCCAGCACAGGGATAATTTTAGTCCCCGTATCAATTCCCACCTCATCCAAAAGTTGGATTGGGCCGACGGGGAAACCAAACTTCACCAGGGCGTCATCGACGTGCTCAATTTTCTCCCCTTCCGTCAGCAACCGCATCGCTTCGTTAATGTACGGCGCCAGAATGCGGTTGACGTAGAAGCCAGCTTTGTCCGCGACCACAATGGGGGTTTTGCCCTGTTTTTTCGCCAGCTTCACCACGGTGGCAATAGTCTGCGGGCTGGTTGTGGCATGCGGGATAACCTCCACCAGCGGCATTTTTTCGACAGGGCTGAAATAGTGCAGCCCTATCACCTGCTCCGGGCGCACGGCTTTCGCCGCGATGTCGCCGATCGGCAAAGACGAGGTGTTTGACGCGAAAATGGTGTGCGGCGCGCAATGCTGTTCAACGTCCGCCACCATCTGCTGCTTAAGGGCCAGATCTTCGAACACGGCTTCAATCACCAGATCGCGGTGTGCAAACCCACTGTAGTCAGTGGCGCCAGTGATCATCGAGAGGGTTTTATCGCGCTCACTGGCCTTGATATGGCGGCGCTTCACTTTGCGATCAAGGTTCTGCCAGCTGTACTGCAACGCGTGGTTGATACCCTTAGGGTTGATATCTTTGATACGTACGGGCAGTTTGCCTTTGCTGGCGGTGACAAATGCGATGCCGCCGCCCATCAGCCCGCCACCCAGAACGCCAACGGCGCGCAGCGGAGCCGGTTCAGCTTCACTGCCCGGATCTTTTTTAACCTCCGTGCTGGCAAAGAAAATGCCGCGCAGCGCCTGCGACTGCGGCGTCATCGCCAGCTCGCCAAAGGCTTTTGCTTCCGCAGCATAACCGCTGCTGCTGCCCTGCGATAATCCGGTTTCAATCACCTTCAGAATGCGCGTCGCTGCCGGATAGTTCCCTTTGGTTTTTTGCTCAGTTTTTTTACCCACCATATTGAACAGCAGCGTGCGCCCCAGCGGCCCGGCGAGGATACGCTCGCGCACCGGCAGAGGGCGTTTCGCCTGACGACCTTTCAGCGCCCGCTCAACGGCGGCTTCAAGCAAGATGGCGTGCGGAACGACCTCATCAACCAGACCCGCCTTTAACGCCTGACGGGCGCGCAGCTGTTTACCGGTTAAAATCATCTCCAGCGCCGTACTGACGCCTACCAGACGCGGCAGGCGCTGCGTGCCCCCTGAACCGGGCAGCAATCCTAGCTGTACCTCCGGCAGCCCAAGTACCGTTTTCGCATCGTCGGTACAAATGCGGCTGTGGCAGGCCAGCGCCAGCTCAAGCCCACCGCCCAGGCAGGCCCCGTGGATCGCAGCGACAACGGGTATCGACAGCGCATGGATCTCCGCCATTACCTGCTGCCCCTGACGCGCCAGGTCTTCTGCTTCCTGAGCGCTTTTCGCCCGGGCGATCATGTTGATATCGGCCCCGGCAATAAAGTTATCCGGCTTTGCCGAGATAAATACCAGGCCACGTATCGCTTTGTTTTCGCGGATCTGTCTGAGCATCGCACGCACCTGAACGCCAAACTCGGCCTTCAGGGTGTTCATCTTTTCGTCGGGTACATCAATGGTGATAACAGCCACGTTATCAAGGCGAACAGCCAGGTTAAATGCAGATGTCGTTTCCATTATTCAGCCTCCAGAACCATTGCTGCACCCAGGCCGCCCGCCGCACAGGCGGTAACGAGACCAAAACCGCCGCCGCGGCGACGCAGCTCGTGCAAGGTCTGGGTTATCATTCTCGCGCCGGTCGCCGCAAACGGATGACCGTAAGCAATGGAGCCACCCAGCACGTTGAATTTACTCTGATCCACTTCACCTGTGGCATGCGTACGGCCCAGCACGTCGCGGGCAAAACGTTCGCTCGCCATAAGCTGCACGTTTGCCAGCGTTTGTGCGGCAAAGGCTTCATGCATATCAATCAGCGTGAGATCGGAGAGCGTCAGCCCTGCGCGATCCAGCGCCAGCGGCGTGGACCATGCCGGTCCGAGCAGCATGTCCTGCCAGACATCAATGGCGGTAAAGGCGTAGCTACGCAAATAGCCCAGCGGTGTGATGCCAAGCTCTTTCGCCCGGGATTCCGTCATCAGGATCACGGCGGCGGCACCATCCGTCAGCGGCGTACTGTTAGCTGCGGTTACCGTACCGTGTTTACGGTCAAAGGCCGGGCGCAGCTTCGCATAATCCGCCAGCGTCGAGGTGCCACGAATGTTGTTATCTTCCGCGAGCGGTTCGCGGTAAGGCGGCACATAGGCGGTCATCACTTCGTTGGTCAGTTTGCCCTCCGACCAGGCCTTCGCTGCCAGCTGATGCGAGCGATGCGCCAGCGCATCCTGCTGTTCGCGGGTAATACCGTAGGTTTTTGCCATCTGCTCGGCAGTGTCGCCCATGCGCAGGCCGGTGGAGTATTCAGCAACGGCAGGTGGCACGGGCATGAGGTCACGCAGGCGTAAACGCGAGAAGAGTTTGAGCTTTGCACCGGTAGTGCGAGCTTTGTTGGCATCCACGAGGATGCGGGCCAGCTGTTTGCTGACGCCGATGGGCAGCACGGAGGAGGAATCCGCGCCGCCAGCGATCCCCGCGCGAATGGTCCCCGCCATCAGGCTTTCCGCCACGTTCGCCACCGCCTGGAAACTGGTGGCGCAGGCGCGGCTGACGCTGTAGGCGTCGGTGTGAACATTCATGCCGGTGCCCAGCACGATTTCACGCGCGATATTGGGCGCTTCCGGCATTTGTACCACCTGGCCGAAAACCAGTTGCTCAATAACCTCAGGCGGGATCTCGCTGCGAGCCAGCATCTCCCCCACCACCATTTTTCCCAGATCGACAGCCGGTATACCGTGAAACGCGGTTGCCTGACGCGCAAACGGCGTACGTAACCCGCTGACAATGGCAATGCGGTCACCCTGACGGGTGATAAGCGGTATTGCCTGACTCATAACACTCCCCTGTAAAAAAATTTTGCGCGCACATTAAGTGGTCTGACCTGATAATAGTCTTAACTATTTTTTTACATTGAGCCAATCGGGGAAGCGAAAAATTGCGAGCTAAGGCACAGAGAAGAAAAAGAAAATGCCCCTGCATGGCAGAGGCATTTGTGCGGTTTGTCGCCGGGTGGCGGCGTTGCCTTACCCGGCCTACACGGTCGTAGGCCCGTGCAAAAAGTATTAACGCAGGCCCAGCTGGAAGATCAGCGTTTCTGCTTCGCAGGCGAACACAAAGTCGATATCCAGCTGCACGCCGCCTTCCACTTCCGTGAAGGTGGATTTGATTTCACACGGATCGGATTCGACTTCACGCGCGCGCTGGCTCAGCGCGGCCAGCGTCTCTTCCGCTTCAGCGCGGTTAGGGAATACGCGGCTGTAAGAGGCGGTGCAATCGGTGTTGTCCATAATGGTGCCAACATCCATACAGCAGCAAACCGGGGTTTCATCAGCACTGCATTTACTCATAGCTCAATTTCCTCTGTATTCGCGCATGGCGCGAGATAAACACGATGCGTCTATTTTACGCCCCCGGACGAGCCCCCTCCAGCCGTTAATGGCGCAAATTCGGATAAGTGAGCAATATCACACTAAAAAATGATCTAAAACAAAATTCCCCTTTTCAGAGGAATCGCACTGGTCACAATTTTGCCAACCAGATCTCGTTTCAAGAAACATATCTGAAAATATTAATAAACAAACTTGCAACATCCCAGCTGGTCAGACCTATACTCTCGCCACTGGTCTGATTTGTAAGTCATACCTCAGACCCTACACTTCGCGCTCCTGTTACGGTATGTAACAATTATTGAATAAAAATAACTCAATGAGGTTATGGTCATGAGCCAGAAAACCCTGTTCAAACAAACTGCTTTAGCAGTAGCAGTGGCAATCGTCTCAACGTCCGCCTGGTCAGCGGGCTTCCAGTTAAACGAATTTTCTTCCTCTGGCCTTGGCCGTGCGTATTCCGGGGAAGGTGCGATTGCCGATGACGCAGGCAACGCGAGCCGTAACCCGGCGCTGATCATGATGTTTGATCGCCCTACCTTCTCTGCCGGTGCGGTTTACATCGATCCTGATGTCAACATTTCTGGCAAATCTCAGTTCACCGGCGCAGATCTGAAGGCGGATAACATTGCGCCGACAGCGTGGGTGCCTAACCTGCACTTTGTTGCGCCAATTAATGAACAGTTTGGTTGGGGTGCCTCTGTCACCTCTAACTATGGCCTGGCAACGGAGTTCAATAACAACTATCCGGCCGGGGAATACGGCGGTAAAACCGACCTGACGACCCTGAACCTTAACCTGAGCGGCGCATATCGTCTGAACGATAACTGGAGCTTTGGTCTGGGCTTTGATGCTGTCTACGCCGATGCAAAAATCGAGCGTTACTCCGGGGAACAAACTGCTGCGCTGCCAAAAAACAGCAATAAAATTGCCAGCCTGAAAGGTGATGAATGGGGCTACGGCTGGAACGCCGGTATTCTGTATGAACTGGATAAAAACAACCGCTGGGGTCTGACCTATCGCTCAGAAGTGAAAATTGATTTCGATGGCGATTACAAAAGCGGCATCCTGAGCCCAGTCAACGGTATGGTCCCAGGCGCGGGCACCACCATTCCATGGGGTACCTCGAATCAAACCGTACCAGGTTCGCTGTCGCTGCATCTGCCAGAAATGTGGGAAGTGTCAGGTTATAACCGCGTTGCGCCGCAGTGGGCCATTCACTACAGCCTCGCGTATACCAGCTGGAGCCAGTTCCAGGAGCTGAAAGCTACCGGCAGCAACGGCCAGACGCTGTTCTATAAAGACGAAAGCTTCCACGATGCTTACCGTATCGCGCTCGGTACGACCTATTATATGGATGACAACTGGACGTTCCGTACCGGCGTGGCATTTGATGACAGCCCGGTACCGGCTGATAAGCGTTCGATCTCCATTCCGGATCAGGACCGTTTCTGGGTGAGTGCGGGTGCAACCTATGCGTTCAACGAGAATGCTTCTATCGACGCGGGCGTGTCGTACATGCATGGACAGAAAGTGACCTTCCAGGAAGGCCCGTACGAGTTTACCTCTGAAGGTAAAGCCTGGCTGTTTGGTACCAACTTCAACTACGCGTTCTAATCCCAACACGATTAAAAAAGGTGAGCATCGCTCACCTTTTTTATTTATTCCGAATCGATATCTTTTAATTCGTTCTCGATGGCTTTCGCGTTCGGATTATCTTCCGGCTTCAGCTTACCGCCGTTGGCAATAAAGTCATGGTTCTGGAAGTAGGCCTCGCGCACCATGATGTACGGATCGGAAGACTGGCGCAGCAGACCGTCAGAGTCCAGCAGTTGCGCACGTGTTTCAATTCCTTCCACGGTCCATTTACCAATCGACAGCGGCCAGGTGAGCCATGACAGCACCGGATACAGCGTATCCACCATGTCGCCGCCATCATCACGCACGGTAAAACTGCCGTAGAATGGCAGGTGCACATACGGACCATAACCTACGCCATAGTGCCCCAGCGTGCTGCCGAAACGGTGCGGCTGTTCACGCTGTAATTTCGGGTTCGCCATGCCTGCGACATCAATTAAGCCACCCATACCCAGCAGGGAGTTCAGGAAGAAGCGGGTGAAATGCACCATCCCCTGATACGGGTCGCCCTGGAGGAAGTAGTTCACCATAACCGCTGGCTCTTCCAGGTTACTGGTAAAGTTGCTCAGCCCGTTACGCGCCGGCTGCGGAACGTAGTCACGCCATGCCACGGCAACCGGACGAACCAGATATGGATCCAGCACATTATAGTTAAAGCTGTACATTGAACGGTTAAATCCTTCGAGAGGATCGGAGCGTCCCGTTTGCTCGCCAGAGCTGGCGCAGCCCACAAGCATTGTTACGCCCAGCGCAAGCGCCGACAGCCGAAGCTTCATAAATTTCTCCCTGTTCAATATGGCTATCGTTGAATGCCATCTGTGACGGAGCCGGTGATGCTCCGCCTGAAACGTGCAAGTGATTGTAACAGCACGCTTACCGATGTCTACGAGGACAATGACGACCCGCTCGCGTCATCACGCTAATTTCAGCATAGCCTGTCTTTCGGAATTCGTTTCGCTGGCAATTTTATATTGGCTTTGAAAGAGATGTCTCACCTTTATTGCCATTTTCAGCAATTTAAGAGCATCCCCACGGGGAAAGCGCTAAAAGCCGCTACGCTTAAATGAGCAATTACCCCGAAGGAGCTGTTATGAAAGACATTAGCGAAGACAAAATTGGCGAAAGCAAAGAGGAGCTTGAGATTGAAAGTGAGGAGAAAGACCGGGGAGAAGAGATAGAAGTCGATGAAGATCGCCTGCCGTCGCGCGCCATGGCTATTCATGAGCATATTCGCCAGGACGGGGAAAAAGAGATGGAGCGCGACGCGATGGCCCTGCTGTGGTCAGCCATTGCAGCCGGTCTGTCGATGGGCGCCTCTCTGCTCGCCAAAGGGATATTTCACGTTCAGCTGGAAGGCGTACCGGGCGGGTTTTTGCTGGAAAATTTAGGCTACACGTTCGGCTTTATTATCGTCATTATGGCGCGACAGCAGCTTTTTACGGAGAACACCGTCACTGCCGTACTGCCCGTCATGCAAAATCCGACCCTCGGTAATTTCGGTTTACTGATGCGCCTGTGGAGCGTCGTGCTGCTGGGGAACCTGATCGGTACGGGCATAGCCGCCTGGGCATTCGAGTATATGCCAATATTTGATGAACCGACCCGCGACGCATTTGTGAAGATTGGCATGGATGTGATGAAAAACACGCCGGTTGAAATGTTCTCCAATGCCATAATTTCCGGCTGGATCATCGCCACGATGGTCTGGATGTTCCCCTCAGCGGGCAGCGCGAAAATCGTGGTGATTATCCTGATGACCTGGCTTATCGCACTCGCCGATACCACGCACATTGTTGTCGGAACTGTTGAGATCCTTTATCTGGTATTTAACGGCACACTCCACTGGAGCGACTTTTTCTGGCCGTTCGCCCTGCCTACCCTCGCAGGCAACATTTGTGGCGGGACCTTTATCTTTGCGCTGCTGAGCCATGCGCAAATCCGTAACGACATGTCCAACAAGCGTAAGGCCGAGCTTAAGGCTCAGGAAAAAAAGGATAAAACTGCCGAAAAATCGGCGTGAACGGTGACTCTTTGACCAGTCAGGCGGCAATGCGCTTAACGAAAAGTGTAAATAACGCTATACTCTTGCCGCTTCGTCCCCTTAGTTAAATGGATATAACGAGCCCCTCCTAAGGGCTAGTTGCAGGTTCGATTCCTGCAGGGGACACTTCCGTCTTTCCTTACGCCCCCTTCCAAAGCTCCACGCAGTTCCGGCCACGTCGTTTCGCGCCGTATAAAGCTTCATCCGCCGCCTGAATCAATCGCTCGTAATCGGGATGTCCGTTGAACATCGCCACGCCTATCGAGAGGGAGAGCGGGATAATATCGCCGGTTGGGGAGTTGACCTTGATTTTTTCCACCCGCCTGCGGATACGCTCGGCGATTCTCAGGGTGTCCACCTCTGAGATTTCCGTTAGCACAATCAGAAATTCATCGCCGCCGTAGCGAAAAACGTAATCACAGGTTCGCACGTTGTCGTAGAACGCGCCGGAGACTTTTCGCAGGATCTCGTCCCCGGTGTTGTGCCCCCAGGTATCGTTGATTTGTTTAAATTTGTCGACATCAATCAGCAGCGTCGAGAGCATTGTTCCCGCCCGGGTAGCGTGCAGGATTTCGCGTTTGAAGATGGTTGGCAGGAAACGGCGGTTCAACAGACGGGTCAGGACATCAACCCCCACCTCGTGTCGCGACACTTCGTCAAACAGTTCGCGCAAAAGCGTGATGATTTGCGAGAGCGTATTACGCATTCGCTGCAAGAATTTATCCCGCTGCGCTTTATCACTCAGACCCTGCCCTGAAAGACGGATCTCGTTAAAAAGGTCATCGAATTCCTGAATCAGACGAGAGATATGTCCAGCCTCAGCGATCCCGCTGAAGTAGTGCCGACCTTTATGGCTAAACCACAGTCCAAATTCAGACTGCCCCAGCGGCAGACTGTTGCCGATACTGGAGTTAAGGGTGATCTTATACAGAAGCACCATTTCCCATGACAGCAACGCCGCGGTCTGTCGCTCCTTCTCCTCTTCTGCGTTCTCCATTAAGGAAAAGATGCGGTAATTTTCGTCCTCTTTCGCCGCATTGTTCTCGCTAAAGACATAGGCCCGCGACATCACTTCCATGGCCAGATCGATACTGTTTATCGCGTAGTGATAAATATGCAGCTTCACCTCAGGCGAATGGGCGCTGGTAGTAATGACAGGCAACAGCAGCTTTTTCAGAACGCGGAAGCCCATTTCGACTAAATCAACCGAAATACCAATACGGGCATGAACATCCGCAGCGCGCTGTTGCGCCCGCATCTGCTCTTCAACCTGCTCCCCCCGGCATGAGAGCACATCAATAAGCCAGCGACGAAGCGCCTCCTGAAGTTGCCTTTCCACCTGTTCGGTGGTCAGGAATTCCGCTACCGACGGATCTGCCAGTACAACCCGATAAAATTCAGCGACCAGGGGCGTTGCATTGTCCCTCGCAAGCTCAGTCGCAAGCCGATGCACATCGGGATCGGTTTCATTAATCAGCTTCACCCACTCTTCTTTCACCGTTTGCAGGTAGGTTTCCATGGTCTGCTCCTTCAGGAGTCATGCGGGAACGCAGATTTAACAATAGCAAAATCAAACCACTCCGCAATTGCCGCTTTTTTAAACAAAAACGAGTGATAGCTCATAATGTATAACGGTGCTACATTATGCCGCCCACCCAAGTCAGCAATGGCCAGGCAACGTCGTAAAGAACGGTAAAGCCTGCAACCATGACCTCGTCCTACGGTCTTAATGGCACGTGGTATCGCGAAGTCTGCGCTACCTTCACAGGCTTCACATAGGTTCCACTATTTTGTCTCAATCCAAATTTCAGCGGGCGTTTCTGCATCCGCGCTACTGGTTTACGTGGTTTGGCCTTGGCGTTCTTTGGCTGCTGGTTCAACTTCCTTATCCCGTGATCCGTTTCCTGGGTTCGAAGCTCGGCAGCGCATCGCGTCACTTCCTTAAGCGTCGTGAGTCCATTGCCCGAAAAAATCTCGAACTTTGCTTTCCGCATTACAATGCCCAGCAGCGCGAAACGCTGATTGCGGAAAACTTTAAATCTATCGGTATGGCGCTGCTTGAAACCGGTATGGCCTGGTTCTGGCCAGACGAGCGTGTCCGTAAATGGTTTGACGTGGAAGGCCTGGATAACCTGAAACGTGCCCAGATGCAAAACCGCGGCGTGATGGTTGTGGGTGTGCATTTTATGTCGCTTGAGCTGGGCGGCCGCGTTATGGGTCTTTGTCAGCCGATGATGGCAACCTATCGCCCGCATAACAGCGCGCTAATGGAATGGGTACAAACGCGGGGCCGCATGCGTTCAAATAAGGCGATGATCAGCCGTAACAATTTGCGCGGTATGGTTGGCGCCCTCAAAAAAGGGGAAGCCGTCTGGTTTGCCCCGGATCAGGACTACGGTCCTAAAGGGAGCAGCTTTGCCCCTTTCTTTGCGGTTAAAGATGTCGCTACGACGAACGGTACTTTTGTGATTTCACGTCTCTCAGGCGCCGCGATGTTGACGGTGACCATGGTCAGAAAAGCGGATAAGTCAGGCTATCGTCTGCATATCTCTCCAGAGATGGCGAACTATCCTGAAGATGAGAGTGAAGCCGCGACCTTTATCAATAAGGTGATTGAGTTTGAGATTATGCGTGCGCCTGAGCAGTATCTGTGGATGCACCGCCGCTTTAAAACCCGTCCCCTGGGCGAAGCCTCACTTTATATATGACCCCTTTCAAAGGTTAGTTTCGCTAAGAAACTAACCTTTTCAAACACCTGTAATCGCAGTGCGTAACGGCTTTTTTCAACCGTCGCTCAACAGGCATTTATTGCGTACCGAAATCAAACTGTCGCCGTTCCACGACACTCGTAAGTGTAGGAAATTATTTAAAAAAATGCCTCTTGTCACTCCTGAAATTTAGGCGTACATTAGCGCCGTCTGGCGACAGGAAAGCACAGAATTCAGAGCTGAAGTTAGCGACGTAACGGGATAATTCCGATTTCCCCTTTCGCATGATTTCAACTCTCTATACTCAGTTGGACTCTGTTTTTTTAATGCGTACCGGAAGATACGCGGAGCGATGAAACGTGAAATATTTCTTTATGGGCATTTCGGTTATTGTTTTAGTTTGGGCCGGAACGTTTGCTCTGATGATCTAGTTAAGAAAATGCAGTCAAAAAAACAGGCGCCGTTGGCGCCTGTTTTTTTTGGTGTCCGTTACGACTCGGGTTGTTCCGCAACGCTCTTCGCTGCAAGCAGGCCATCCGCGCGGAACATGCTTTTAATACCCCGCACTGCCTGACGGATACGGTCGCTGTTTTCAATCAGCGCGAAACGCACGTGCGTATCACCGTAGTCACCAAAGCCAATGCCTGGAGAGACGCAAACCTTCGCGTCCTGAAGCAGTTTTTTGGCAAATTCCAGAGAACCCATCGCCGCATACGGCTCAGGGATTTTCGCCCAGACGTACATAGAGGCTTTAGGCATTTCCACCATCCAGCCTGCTTCATGAAGCCCTTTTACCAGCACATCTCGGCGGCGTTTATACTGAGCGGCAATATCGAGCACGCACTGCTGATCCCCTTCCAGCGCCGCGATGGCCGCGACCTGTAACGGCGTAAAGGTGCCATAGTCATGGTAGCTTTTAATACGCGCCAGGGCGCTCACCAGCGTTTTGTTTCCCACCATAAAACCAATTCGCCAGCCCGCCATGTTGTAGCTTTTCGACAGGGTGAAAAACTCAACCGCCACATCGCGGGCACCGGGTACCTGCATAATTGACGGCGCTTTCCAGCCATCATAAACGATATCGGCGTAGGCGAGATCGTGTACCACCAGCACGTCGTAACGCTTGGCCAGCGCGACCACTTTCTCGAAAAATTCGAGTTCAACGCATTGTGCCGTTGGGTTTGACGGGAAACCGAGGATCATCATTTTCGGCTTCGGATAGCTTTCACGAATCGCCCGTTCCAGCTCGTTAAAGAAGTCGACACCTTCCACCAGCGGGACAGAACGCACCTGCGCGCCGGCAATCACCGCCCCATAGATGTGAATCGGGTAGCTCGGATTCGGCACCAGTACGGTATCGCCGTGATCCAGCGTCGCCAGCATCAGGTGGGCCAACCCCTCTTTGGAGCCAATGGTCACAATCGCTTCACTTTCAGGATCGATGTCGACCTGATAACGATCCTGATACCAGCGGGAGATCGCCCGACGTAAGCGTGGAATGCCGCGTGAGGTGGAATACCCATGGGTATCGGGACGCTGGGCAACCGTGCAGAGTTTCTCCACAATGTGCGGCGGCGTTGGGCCGTCAGGGTTACCCATACTGAAATCGATAATGTCTTCGCCGCGCCGACGCGCAGCCATTTTCAGTTCAGCTGTGATATTGAAAACATAAGGGGGGAGACGATCGATACGCGTAAAACGGCGTTCAGGACTGAATTCAGCCATAGATTCCTCAGAGTCACGTTAGCGCCCGGACCGTCCGAGCGACGCTGCCACACGTGTGGCGTGCTTAGAAAATAACCTGAAGAAAAAGACGCTGTCGAGAGGATAACGGCAAAACAATATTTTGCGCTAAAACGGGAATGCGATTGCAGTGAAAAGCGGAACTCTTATCGCGAACAGGCAGTTTTAAGCGCTGCGATTTAACACAATATTTTCAGTATCGTTACCTGACGTTTCTTCCCAAAAGGAAAAGCACCGGCTTTCAGTCAAAAGCCAGCAATCCCCTTTGAGAATTATGGTTTTTCCTCATTTGATAAATCTGATGGATAGCTGGTCATCAGGCCCTATGTTTTCTATCATAGATTTTTCCCGTTTTCCCAGGCCTGACCGTGCACGAAATCTTCAATATGCTCCTGGCGGTATTCGACCGCGCGGCATTAATGCTGATCTGTCTCTTTTTCCTTATCCGCATCCGCTTGTTCCGCGAACTGTTGCATAAATCTGCCCATTCGCCAAAAGAGCTGCTGGCCGTCACGTTTATCTTTTCCATGTTTGCCCTGTTCAGCACCTGGTCCGGCGTGCCGGTAGAAGGCTCGCTGGTGAACGTGCGCATTATCGCCGTCATGTCGGGCGGGATCCTCTTTGGTCCCTGGGTCGGGATTATCACAGGCATTATCGCCGGCACCCATCGGTACCTGATTGATATTGGCGGCGTGACGGCCGTCCCCTGCTTTATCACCAGTATTATTGCCGGGCTGCTCTCGGGCTGGATTAACCGCAAAATCCCGAAAAAGCAGCACTGGCGTGCGGGGATTATCGCGGGGATGGTCTGCGAAACGCTGACCATGATCCTGGTCATCGTCTGGGCGCCAACCGTTGCGCTGGGGTTGGATATCGTCTCGAAGATCGGTATTCCGATGATCCTCGGGAGCGTCTGTATCGGTTTTATCGTGCTGCTGGTGCAAAGCGTGGAGGGCGAAAAAGAGGCCAGCGCCGCGCGTCAGGCTAAGCTGGCGCTGGATATCGCCAACAAGACGCTGCCACTTTTCCGGCACGTTAACGCCGAATCTTTACGTCAGGTTTGCGATATCATCCGCCGTGATATTCACGCCGATGCGGTCGCCATCACCAATATTGACCACGTGCTGGCTTACGTTGGCGTCGGTGAGCACAATTATCGCGACAGCGACGACACCATCAGCCCGACCACCAGACAGGCGATTAACTACGGAAAAATCATCATTAAAAACAATGATGAAGCCCACCGGACGCCAGAGATCCACTCGATGCTGGTGATCCCGCTGTGGGAAAAAGGCGTGGTCACGGGGACGCTGAAAATTTACTACTGCCATGCGCACCAAATCACCTCCTCGCTCCAGGAGATGGCGATTGGCCTGTCGCAGATCATCTCCACCCAACTTGAGGTTTCGCGTGCGGAGCAGCTGCGCGAGATGGCAAATAAGGCAGAGCTGCGCGCCCTGCAAAGCAAGATCAATCCCCATTTTCTGTTTAACGCGCTGAACGCTATCTCCTCTTCTATCCGTCTTAATCCGGACACCGCGCGGCAGCTGATTTTTAATCTGTCGCGCTATCTGCGCTACAACATTGAGCTAAAAGACGACGAGCAGATCGACATCAAAAAAGAGCTGTATCAAATCAAGGATTACATCGCCATCGAGCAGGCTCGCTTTGGCGATAAGCTGACGGTCATTTACGATATTGATGAAGAGGTCAACTGCGTGATCCCAAGTCTGCTGATCCAGCCGCTGGTGGAAAACGCCATTGTTCACGGTATTCAGCCGTGTAAAGGCAAAGGCGTGGTAACGATTAGCGTGACGGAAAGCGGTAACCGCGTGCGTATCGCCGTGCGCGATACCGGGCACGGCATCGATCCGAAAGTCATTGAGCGCGTTAAATCAAACGAAATGCCGGGCAACAAGATCGGACTGCTGAATGTGCATCACCGGGTCAAACTGCTGTACGGTGACGGGCTGCATATCCACCGCCTTGAGCCGGGCACCGAAATTGCCTTTTATGTTCCGAATGAGCGAACGCCCGTGAATGCCCCCATATCCTTGTTGCCGTAGGCCGGAGTAACAGATGAAAGTCATCATCGTAGAAGATGAAATTCTGGCTCAACAGGAGTTGAGCTGGCTTATCAAAACCCACAGCCAGATGGAGATTGTTGGCTGTTTTGAGGATGGTCTGGACGTGCTGAAATTTTTACAGCATAACCGGGTCGACGCGATATTCCTCGATATTAATATTCCGTCGCTGGACGGCGTCCTGCTGGCGCAGAATATCAATCAGTTCGCCCACAAGCCGTTTATTGTGTTTGTCACCGCGTGGAAAGAGCATGCCGTGGAGGCCTTCGAGCTTGAGGCGTTCGACTATATTCTCAAGCCGTACCAGGAGTCGCGTATTATCAGCATGCTGCATAAGCTGGAAGTCGCGTGGCAGCAGCAGACATTACCCGCCAGCGCCAGCCCGGTAGCGAGGGAAAACGACACGATTAATCTGGTGAAGGACGAACGGATCATCGTCACGCCTGTCGACGATATTTACTATGCCGAAGCGCATGAAAAAATGACGTTTGTCTATACGCGGCGTGAATCCTACGTCATGGCGATGAACATCACCGAATTCTGCAATAAACTCCCGGCCGCCCACTTCTTCCGCTGCCACCGCTCGTTCTGCGTCAACCTGAACAAGATCCGCGAAATCGAACCCTGGTTTAACAACACCTATATTTTGCGGCTGAAGGATCTGGATTTTCAGGTGCCGGTAAGCCGCAGCAGAGTGAAAGAGTTCCGCCAGCTCATGCACCTGTAGCGCGTTCCCTCTCCCGCAGGAGAGGGGAATGAGCGTCAGAGGATCTGACCGAGTACCTGACGCAGATGCGCGCCGGAGCCCAGTAAGCCTGGGTTGTCGTGGACAATCAGGTAAACAGGAATGTCCTGGACATAGCTTCTGAAGCGGCCTTTGTCTTCGAAGCCGCCACGGAAGCCGGAGGCGGTAAAGAAATCGAGGAAGCGCGGCACGATCCCGCCCGCAATATAGACCCCGCCAAAGGTGCCGAGGTTCAGCGCCAGGTTGCCGCCGAAGCGCCCCATGATGACGCAGAACAGCGACAAAGCACGGCGGCAGTCAATACAGCTGTCGGCCAGCGCGCGTTCGGTCACATCTTTAGGTTGCAGATTTTCCGGCAGACGACCGTCTGATTTTACAATCGCCCGATACAGGTTCACCAGGCCCGGACCAGAAAGCACCCGCTCGGCCGACACGTGGCCAATCTCGGCGCGTAGCTCTTCAAGAATAATGCCCTCTTCTTCGCTGTTCGGCGCAAAATCCACATGACCGCCCTCACCCGGCAGGCTGACCCAGCGTTTGTCGACGTGAACCAGGTGCGCCACCCCCAGGCCGGTGCCCGCGCCGTAAACGGCAATCGGTTTACCTTCAACCGGGGCCGTACCGCCGAACTGAATCAGATGCTCTGGTTTAAGCATTGGGATAGCCATGGAAACCGCAGTGAAGTCGTTGATAATTTCAAGGTGCGAGAAGCCGAGGTTTTTCCGCATTTCGGCAATTGAGAAGGCCCACGTGTGGTTGGTCATCGCCACCCAGTCGCCGGTGATCGGACAGGCGATGGCGATACAACCGTCTTCAACGCTCACTTTATGCTCTTCCAGATAGACGCGAACCACCGCTTCCAGGCTTGGGTAATCCAGCCCTGAATAAGTTTTCGCCTGAGAAATTTCACCGCTGTTCACATCGCACAGGGCAAGGCGCGCGTTGGTGCCGCCTACATCACCTACCAAAGCATACTTTGTCATTCTTCTACTGCTCCGCTAAAGTCAGAATAAATCTTTGGGACACTGTAAATTCAAGGCGTGATAACAACAACGACCAGAAGGTGACTGCCCATGGATTATCGATCTTCGTCACATAATAACTTTACCGTTTCAGCACCTTTTGCACTATTGCCACAATGCTGATTGTGCAAAGTAACGTTAAGCCGTTTTGTACAAGGAAATCATCATGCTCCATCCGCGAGCCAGAACCATGCTGTTATTGGCTGTCCCGGCGCTGATTATTGGCGTGGCGTCGAGCCTGGTGCTCATCGTTGTCATGAAAGTGGCGGCGGTGCTGCAAACGATTTTATGGACCGCGCTTCCGGTAAAACTCGGTATCAGCATTTACTCGCCGGGCTGGATCATGATGATGCTGACCCTGACCGGGATTGCCGTAGGGCTGGTGATCCGCTTTAGCCCGGGCCATGCCGGCCCGGACCCGGCACTGGAACCCTTGATTGGCGCGCCTGTCTCTCCCTCTGCTCTGCCGGGGCTTATTATCGCGCTGATTATTGGTCTTGCGGGCGGCGTAAGCCTCGGGCCTGAACATCCCATTATGGCGGTTAATATCGCGCTGGCGGTGTTTCTGGGGGCGCGTCTTTTCCCGCGCGTTGGCGCGCTGGACTGGACGATCCTGGCGTCAGCAGGCACCATCGGGGCGCTGTTTGGCACTCCGGTCGCGGCTGCGCTCATTTTTTCGCAAACCCTCAGCAGTGATCATGAGGTGCCGCTGTGGGATAAACTCTTCGCGCCGCTAATGGCCGCCGCTGCGGGAGCCCTCACCACCAGCCTGTTTTTCCATCCCCATTTTTCTCTCTCCATCCCCCACTACGGCCAGATGCAACTCACCGATATTTTCAGCGGTGCCGTCGTCGTCGCGATCGCCATTGCGCTGGGGATGGTCGCGGTGTGGTGTCTCCCTCGCCTGCATCGCCTGATGCACAGGCTGAAGCATCCGGTACTGATTCTGGGCATGGGGGGTTTTATTCTGGGCGTTTTAGGCGCCATCGGCGGGACGGTTACGCTGTTTAAGGGGCTGGACGAGATGCAGCAGCTGGCCTTCAGCCAGGTCTTTAGCGTCTCCGATTATCTGCTGTTCGCGCTGGTAAAACTGGCGGCGCTGGTGGTCGCTGCGGCCTGTGGTTTCCGGGGAGGTCGTATCTTCCCGGCGGTATTTGTTGGCGTCGCGCTGGGGCTAATGCTGCATGAGCATGTCGACGCTGTCCCTGCGGCGATTACCGTCTCCTGCTCCATTCTGGGACTGGTACTGGTGGTCACGCGCGATGCGTGGCTGAGCCTGTTTATGGCGGCCGTTGTCGTGCCGGATACCACGCTTCTGCCGCTGCTCTGTATCGTGATGTTGCCCGCCTGGCTCCTGCTGGCGGGCAAACCGATGCTGATGGCATGGCGAAACGACAGGTAATCAGGCGTTATTGCGCGCCTCCAGCGCTTTGGTCAGCGCGCTCAGCAGCGGCGGGATATCGGCTTTCGGCAGCATCACCTCGATCAGCGAAAGCCGCTCATGGTGTGCCACTTTATCCAGCACCTCCGCCAGCGCTTCCGCTTCGCTGACGCGCCAGCACTCTGCCTGAGGCGCCAGGCTCAGCGCCTGCGGGATCTGCGTCCAGTTCCAGAGGGCAATATCGTTATAGCGCTGCTCCGGCCCGTGGATGGCCCTTTCCACCGTGTATCCTTCGTTGTTAAGCACCAGAATAATCGGGCGCTGCTTGTCGCGCAGCATCGATCCCAGCTCCTGAATGGTCAGTTGCGCGGCGCCGTCACCCGTCAGGACAATCACGCGTCGGTTCGGACACGCCGTTTGCGCGCCAAACGCCGCCGCCAGCGTGTAGCCAATCGATCCCCACAGCGGCTGGACGATAAAGTTCACGTCCGCCGGTAAACGCAGATCGATAGCGCCGAAAGCAGACGTGCCCTGGTCAGCCAGAATAATGTCTCCGGGGCGAATAAATGTTTGCAGGGTACGCCAGAAGCTCTCCTGAGTCAGCGCCCCTTCAATAGTCGGGAACGAAAAGCCGCTGTGATCCAATGGCGCTCGCGTATCTCGAACATAGGTTTTACACAGCGCTGTCAGCGTTTCAATGGCCTCCCTCATCGGGATACCCGTAAACCAGACGTCGCCGACGCGGGACGCGTGGGGCTGAACCTCTATCGTCTGGTCTGGCGTCAGCTGGTGGGTAAACCCGGCAGTGAGCGTATCGGTAAAGCGTGTGCCAATACACAGCACCGTATCAGCCCCCTCGATGGCCTCTTTGACCGGCGCGGCGCTCGCCGATCCGCTGTAGGTGCCGTAAAAACCGCTCTGTCGTTCGTCAAAAATGCCCTTGCCCATCAGCATGGTGGCGTGTGCCATCGGCACCTCTTTCACCCACGTCTGAAGGGCCGCGCGCAGACCGTGGCGGAGTACGAGGAAGTCCGCTAACAGCGCGGTGCGTTTGCTCGTGGACAAGCGCTTTTCGGCAGCTTCACGGAACGCCTGCAAGCAGGCTGAATCAGCTGGCGCGGGGTTAACAGTGAGAGCGCTTACAGGGGGCGTAGCGGCTTTTTTCGCCACATCAGCGGGCAGCATCAGGTAGCCCGGACGGCGCTCCCGCAGCATAGTGGTCAGGACTCTGTCAATTTCATAGCAGGCGTTTTGTTCGGTAAGCACCGCCTGTGCAACGGTGATGGGTTCGCTCATATGATAGAAATGGCGGAACTCGCCGTCACCCAACGTATGGTGCAGTAACTCTCCTCGCTGCTGCGCCGCCATACCCGGGGCCCCTACAATATGGAGGACGGGAACATGTTCGGCAAAGCTGCCCGCCACACCGTTCATGGCGCTTAACTCCCCAACGCCGAATGTCGTCAGGAGCGCGGCAAAGCCCTTACAGCGGGCATAGCCGTCTGCGGCGTAAGACGCGTTCAGTTCATTGGCACAGCCCACCCAGCAGATGTCCGGGCTGTCTATCACGTGATCGAGAAATTGCAGGTTATAGTCGCCCGGCACGCCAAACAGATGATCGGCACCACAATCTGTTAGTCGGTCCAGCAGGTAATCGGCGACGCAATAGGGGGTACGCATATTATAAGTGTCCTTCTGACGTTGACCTCACTCTGAGTATTAAATAAGCGTGAAGCGTGTCCAGAATTGGCGACAATCAGGGTCTGGAAAGAATGCTTTACGAAAAAAGCTGAGCTATGCTCATTTTCTTCAGGTTAGTGTAAACGTATACACTGATGTTTCTTTCCAGCGCCAGAGGTCTCGTCAATGGGTTATCAGCCTGACAAAAATCGTTATCAGACAATGCAATATCGCCACTGTGGACAAAGCGGTCTTAAGCTTCCCGCCATCTCGCTGGGGCTGTGGCATAATTTTGGCGACGCGACGTTACTCGAAAACAGCCGTCAACTTTTACAGCGTGCTTTCGATTTGGGTATTACGCATTTTGACCTTGCCAATAATTACGGCCCGCCTCCTGGTTCGGCCGAACGTAATTTTGGGCGCATTTTGCAGGAGGATTTCCTGCCCTGGCGCGATGAGCTGATCATCTCCACCAAAGCGGGCTACACCATGTGGGACGGGCCTTACGGCGACTGGGGCTCGCGTAAATATCTGATCGCAAGCCTGGACCAGAGCCTCAGGCGTATGGGGCTGGAGTACGTCGATATTTTCTATCACCACCGCCCGGATCCACATACGCCGCTACGTGAAACCATGAAAGCGCTTGACCATGTGGTGCGTCAGGGCAAAGCGCTGTACATCGGTCTGTCCAACTACCCGGCAGAAGTGGCAAGGCAGGCGATTGAAATACTGGAGGATCTGGGCACGCCATGTCTGATCCATCAGCGGAAGTACTCCATGTTTGAACGTGCGCCTGAAGAGGGGTTGCTGGACGTGTTGCAGCAAAAAGGGGTGGGATGTATCCCCTTCTCGCCCCTGGCGGGCGGACAGTTGACCGATCGCTATCTGAACGGCATCCCGGCGGATTCTCGCGCAGCAAGCGGCAGTAAGTTCCTTAATCCGGAGCAGATCACCGACAAAAAGCTGGAAAAGGTACGCAAGCTGAATGCGCTGGCGGAAAACCGGGGGCAAAAGCTATCGCAAATGGCACTGGCCTGGATCCTGCGCCACGATGCGGTGACATCCGTGCTCATCGGTGCAAGCAAGACCGGACAAATTGATGATGCAGCAGGCGTGCTTGAAAATTGTCGATTCACGACAGAAGAGCTGAAGACGATAGATACGATCCTGTCCAGTGCAGAATAAAAACACTTTTAGCAAAAAGTGCTCTCATTCATGATTTAGGAGTTGAGGCGATGAAACGAATGTTTACCAACTCGTAAAATTGCGTTAACAGGTCGCACAGCGGCCCCGATCGTGAAGGAGAAGAGTATGTTCAGGTCACTGATTCTTGCAGCGGTATTACTGGCTTCGGCCCCGCTGGTCGCCAATGCGGGCGAAATCACCCTGTTGCCATCGATTAAATTACAAATTGGCGATCGTGATGACTACGGCAGATACTGGGACGGTGGCTACTGGCGCGACCGTGACTACTGGCACCGCCATTATGAATGGCGTCAAAACCGCTGGTGGAAACACGATAACGGCTATCACCGTGGCTGGGATAAGCGTAAGGCTTACGAACGCGGCTACCGCGAGGGCTGGAACGATCGTGACGACCGCCGTGGCGGCTGGGGTCACGGAAAAGGCAGAGGCCACGGTCACGGCCATCACCATTAACAACAAAAAGGAGCCTTCCGGCTCCTTTTTCTTTTACAGGCCAGCGGCTGTGCCTATCAGCAACCACAAGTTTAACGTCACCACCACG
Organism: Enterobacter cloacae complex sp. EB5; assembly: GCF_031432835.1. Taxonomy (NCBI): domain Bacteria; kingdom Pseudomonadati; phylum Pseudomonadota; class Gammaproteobacteria; order Enterobacterales; family Enterobacteriaceae; genus Enterobacter; species Enterobacter cloacae complex sp. EB5. The sequence goes on along the minus strand of NZ_CP133860.1, from coordinate 3,527,290 downwards.
ACCACAATGGCCCACCCGGCGCGCTTCACCCACGTCGAATTCACCAGATCGCCCATCAGCGATTTATTACTGGTGAAGATCAGCAGCGGCACCAGCGCCAGCGCAATCCCGAAACTCAGCAACACCTGACTCATCACCAGAATGCGGGTCGGATCCAGCCCCATCAGGATCACAACAAAGGAAGGCAGCATCGTGACCGAGCGGCGAACCCACAGCGGAATATGGAAACGTACGAACCCCTGCATCACCACCTGCCCGGCCAGTGTCCCCACAACCGTAGATGAAAGACCCGCAGCAACCAGGCTTAAACCAAAAATAGTGGCAGCGGCATGGCTCAGCAACGGCTCCAGCGTCAGGTAAGCCTGGTCAAGATCGGCAACCCCGGTATGCCCGTTAAAGTGGAACGCGGCGGCGGCGGTCGCCATCATCGCCAGATTCACAAATCCGGCAATGGTCATCGCGATAGCCACATCCCATTTCGTGGCGGAGTAGCGCTCTTTACTCGTCCCGCCATGCAGATTCTGGGTTAATGAAGAGTGCAGATAAATGACGTGCGGCATAATGGTCGCCCCCAGCACCCCGGCAGCCAGAAAAACGGCTTCAGAAGTGGGTAACGACGGGATCACCATCCCTTTCGTCAGCTGCGCGAGATTCGGCTGGGAGAAAATCAGCTCAACAATATAGGCGGCAGCGACAAACAGCAGCAGGCCGCCGATGACTTTCTCCAGCGGTTTTTGTCCCCGCCGCTGGAGCATCAGAATCAGGAAAGTGGCGATACCGGTCAGCACGGCCCCCTGAAGCAGGGAGACGCCCAGGATAAGCTTGAAGCCGATCGCCGCCCCGATAAACTCGGCGAGATCGGTGGCCATGGCGATAATTTCCGCCTGAACCCAGTAAAACCAAACCGCCGGACGTGGATAATGATCGCGGATTTGCTCCGCCAGGTTTTTTCCGGTAGCAATACCCAGCTTCGCGGAGAGCATCTGAATCAGCATCGCCATCAGATTGGCCCATACCACAACCCACAGCAGTTTATAGCCGAAACTGGCCCCGGCCTGAATGTTGGTCGCAAAATTACCCGGATCGATGTAGCCAATCGCAGCAATGAATGCCGGTCCCATTAATGCGAACCGCAGCTTGCGTGCCGCTCTGCCGCTGCTACTCTCTACGCGACTATTCGTCATTTCTGCCTCTGGAAATATAGCCATTGCTATGTTTCATGCTATCAAAATGAGAATGATTATCAAGTTCATTTGTAACGGTTAACATGATTTCTCTGATAGCCAGGAACGATAGACAGGCAGGTGGAGCAAGGTCACAGAATGTGAAAATGCGCAGACATTTGTGAAGCGTAGCACACAAACTTAACTTTTCACTCATTTACCTAACATAACAAAAATGTATTGTTGATCACTATTTTTGAGACTCGTCACAGGATGTAACTATAGTGTGGGCTTGATCTCGTTTTCTTTGTGCTTGTTACATAGAATGTGCACGGAAATTAAACCTGCCTCATATTTGGAGCAAATATGGACCGCGTCCTTCATTTTGTCCTGGCACTCGTTGTCGTTACTGCACTTGCATTGCTGGTCAGCACAGACCGCAAAAAAATTCGTATTCGCTATGTTGTCCAACTGCTGGTCATTGAAGTTTTACTTGCGTGGTTCTTCCTGAACTCCAACGTAGGCCTCGGCTTCGTGAAAGGCTTCTCCGAAATGTTCGAAAAACTGCTCGGATTCGCCAACGAAGGGACAAACTTCGTCTTTGGCAGCATGAACGATCAGGGTCTGGCCTTCTTCTTCCTGAAGGTACTCTGCCCTATCGTCTTCATCTCTGCCCTGATCGGTATCCTTCAGCACATCCGCGTTCTGCCGGTGGTTATCCGTGCGATCGGCTTCCTGTTATCGAAAGTTAACGGCATGGGTAAACTGGAATCCTTTAACGCAGTCAGCTCACTGATCCTCGGTCAGTCTGAGAACTTCATTGCGTATAAAGATATCCTCGGCAAGATGTCCCGTAACCGCATGTACACCATGGCGGCAACCGCAATGTCTACCGTTTCCATGTCAATCGTGGGTGCGTATATGACCATGCTGGAACCAAAATATGTGGTTGCGGCGCTGGTTCTGAACATGTTCAGCACCTTTATCGTGCTTTCGCTGATTAACCCGTACCGCGTGGATGCCAGTGAAGAGAACATTCAGATGTCTAACCTGCACGAGGGACAGAGCTTCTTCGAAATGCTGGGTGAATACATTCTGGCGGGTTTCAAGGTTGCAATTATCGTAGCCGCGATGCTGATTGGCTTTATCGCGCTGATCGCTGCGCTGAACGCCCTGTTTGCGGCCGTACTCGGTATCTCCTTCCAGGGTATTCTGGGCTACATCTTCTACCCGGTTGCCTGGGTGATGGGCGTGCCCGCTCACGAAGCGTTGCAGGTGGGCAGTATTATGGCAACGAAACTGGTTTCCAATGAGTTCGTGGCGATGATGGATCTCCAGAAGATTGCCAGCACGCTCTCTCCACGTGCGGAAGGGATCCTGTCCGTCTTCCTGGTCTCCTTCGCGAACTTCTCTTCTATCGGTATTATCGCTGGCGCGATTAAAGGCCTGAATGAAGAGCAAGGTAACGTTGTTTCTCGCTTTGGCCTGAAACTGGTTTACGGTTCAACGCTGGTGAGCGTCCTGTCTGCCTCTATCGCAGCACTGGTTCTGTAATTCATACCGCGCAAAAAAAAACCGGGAGTCCTCGCTCCCGGTTTTTTTATGCCTCCAGCGCCGTCAGGGGCAGTGGTTTGCCAATCAAATAGCCCTGCAAATAGTCCACGCCGAATCGCAGCAACATTTCGCGTTGTTCGGCCGATTCCACATATTCAGCCACCACACAAAGCGATTTCGTTTTGGCCATGTTGCAAATGGACTGCACGATCATCGCATCCATGCTGTCGGTGCAGATATCTTTCACGAAGCAGCCATCGATCTTAATGATATCGGCCTCCAGCCGCTTCAGGCGCTCAAAGTTGGCATAGCCGGTACCAAAGTCATCGATAGCAATGCGGAAGCCGTAATCCCGCAGCTGCTGGATATTGTTGATGCTGCTTCCCGAGTCAGAGAAAGCCTGTTCCTCGGTGATCTCAATGACAATATCTTGCGGCGCAATGGCGTAGCGTTCAAAAAGCGCGATGATCTCAGCCGCAACCTCATTTTGCATCAGCGTCAGCGGCATCAGATTGACGGAGAACCGCGTTCCGGCCCGTTCGGACGGATGGCTGCGCATCCACTTCAGCAATTTTTCCACCACGTTCAGGTCAAATCGGTGGCTCAGGTTAAACTGAGCAACCAGCGGAATAAAGCGATCAGGGGTGATGATCTCACCCTCGCTTTCAAGCCTTGAGAGGATTTCAAAGTACCCTTCCCCACGCGCGTTATGGATTGGCTGGGCGTAAAGGTGAAGCCCTCCGACATCAAGGGCGCGTTTTATGCGGGCCAGCATCAGCACTCTGTCCGTCGTCTGACCGGAGACATCATCCAGACTGTTGGTTAACGCCAGGACGTTATGCCCGGCACAGGACTGCTCGGAGAGCCAGCTCAGCTGACCCAGCGTGTGATGCAGGCTTTCTCCATCGGGCACTTCGCCCCAGGAGGCGCCAAACTCGATGTCGAGCTCAGTCTTGTTCCAGACAATCTTACGGCTGTTCAGATGATCAACCATATATTGCAGACGTTCAGCCGTGCCCGGCCCCAGCAAGACCACCACCAGCTCACTGCCTGGCAACTGGAAGAGCTTCTCGTCTTTTTGCAATAACGGTTGCAGCGACGCGGTGATCATCTTTTTACAATGTACACGCATGAGGATGCCGTAGTGACGGCTCAGGAATTCCAGATTATCCAGGCGCAGGCAGCAGATTTTGGCCTCGGGATGGTGCTGTAAAAACACTTCCAGCGCACGAATGTTAGGCAGACCGGTGAGCGGATCGGTAAGCGCCCTCTCCTGCCACCCCTGTTTCAGCCATTCACTTTTCTGATAGATCCGCGACATGTAAAGCAGGCAGATGGCGAAAGAGATCAGCACCGACAGGATAAAGGAGAGCGAATGGCCCGATTCAACGCCATTAAGAAAATTATAATTATAGGTCAACAGCATGAGCGCCGAGGCCGCCCAGAGTAAAGAGATGAGCGCATAGCTCAGACGACCAATCCCCAGGGTAAAAAGAATGAAAACGATTGGCATCAAATAACCCGCAATAAACTGCGATTCAAAAGGCGCGCATAAAATAGCGATCATCGAGATCAACAGCATCAGCCACACAACGATGAATAACGCTTTTTTGTGACAAAAGAGGGGCTTCACGCTTCGCCGCCAGAATGTTCGGGCATAGCGAGGATTAATAATCATTCTTAACGGGTAATAGAACATCATGGTGAAAATCAGGGCGGCACCAATCAGACTCTGAATATCGATAACGTTATAAATTGCAGAGCCTTCGCCGAAATAGGAGGAGATTGTCACCGGGAAATCAAATAAATATCCCGCCAGATACATCGATAATTTGATGCCCACAGGCACCATAAATCCGAGCCAGAAAATACGTATGCCAATGTACTTATTCGGCATGCTGTGCCGCCAGCGCTTGCCCAGCACCAGCCGGATGACGCCACAGGCGGCGAAAACGGAAAAAGTCTGACAACATAATAATACGGCTGATTGTAGCGGCGTTAAATCAAGGTTATAAATGTTAGTAACGCTAAAACCAAACAGCAAAGGAATGATTGCCCGTCGTCCAAATAACAACACGATGGCGAGCATGGCGCTTAAGGGCAGCCACGCTAAATAAACATCATTTTCGCTAACGATGGCACGTGGTGAGATATAACGAGAAAAAGGAATCGCAATCAGGCTTAGCGCCAGGGCAATCATAAATATTTTTACATTATTGTAAATTTTTCTATTCATTAATCCGGATAATCTATTTTACCATCGTCTCATTGACCGGATGGATAATAGGTTTATTAATTACACGAATCAAGTTCAGGTCTATTTATAGACTTGTTTATTGATTTGGATTGAGGTGAGGTGTAGAAAACGACGTTAATTGCAACAAAAACAGTCTAAATATTTTACAAGATATAAAAAAACCCCCGTCTTGCGACGAGGGTTTAAATTTTGGTGGAGCTAAGCGGGATCGAACCGCTGACCTCTTGCATGCCATGCAAGCGCTCTCCCAGCTGAGCTATAGCCCCACATGTTACTTTACCTACCGCACTCTGTTGGGTTCAGAGTTTGGTGGAGCTAAGCGGGATCGAACCGCTGACCTCCTGCATGCCATGCAGGCGCTCTCCCAGCTGAGCTATAGCCCCGTCGTAAAGCTGTCATGTTGACGGGCGGCATAATATGAATTCCGCCGCAGAGTGTCAACGGCAAATTCAGCCTCCGCCTTTCAATCGCCGAAAAATCATGCAAATGAATCACTTTGCGAGCCTGCTCGCAGCCAGGAGTTAAGCCTGTCACGTTTTCACGTAAAACGGTGCTATAAAATGAACCACTAATTAACCCCACAGATATTCAGGAAATTGTATGATCAAGGAACGAATGACGCCAGAAGAGTTAGCCCTGCTGACTGGCTATAGCCGACAGACCATCAATAAATGGGTACGCAAAGAGGGTTGGATTACATCGCCAAAGCCAGGCGTTCAGGGTGGCAAAGCGCGTCTGGTACACGTCAATGAAAAAGTGCGCGACTTTATTCGCAGCGCGCGCAGGGCAACAGAGACGCCGGAAGTGCCAGATAAGGCGTACCACGAGGGCTCGCTTCATGCCCTGCTCCTGACGCTGGCGAATGAAATGACGCCGGAAGAGCAAAAGCAGATGACATCGCTGTTACTGCGGGAAGGGATTACCGGCTTGTTACAACGTTTAGGGATTCGCGACCAACGCTGATATGAAAAGATTACGCAGCAAAATGACCACGGAAGAGCTGGCGGACAGTCTGGGCGTAGCCCGACAAACCGTTAATCGCTGGATACGACAGAAAGGATGGAAAACGGAGGCTATCAACGGTGTAAAAGGCGGAAGAGCGAGGGTGATATGTATTGATGCGCACGTTAAGGAGCACATCATTAGTCTTCCCGCCATTCGTAACCGTCGGGCTGTTTACCATGTGGCGGAAAGCCCTTCCCACTACGGCGTGGCAACCTCATCCAGCCTGCTTCCACAAATTATCGACTCGCTGGAAAACATGACGACTGTCGAACAGGAACGTTTGCACAAGTTGCTCGCTCGTGAAGGGTTGCAGGGTTTTCTCACGCGTCTTGGTATTGCTGAATAACAGGCATAAAAAAACGGCAGGTTACCCTGCCGTTGTTTGTATTACACGAGCATTACTGCTGGCTTTCACGCTCAGCAATAAAGCCCAGCGCCTTGTTGATACGCGCAACGCTACGTGATTTGCCGATGGCATGAACGGTCACGTCCAGCGCCGGAGACTGGCCTGCCCCCGTCACCGCAACGCGCAGCGGCATACCGACTTTACCCATGCCAATTTCCAGCTCATCAGCGGTAGCCTGAATCGCGTGGTGAACATTTTCCGCAGTCCATTCGGTAATGGCTTCGAGTTTGTCACGCACCACTTCCAGCGGCTGACGCGCAACCGGACGCAGGTGTTTCTTGGCCGCGTCGGCGTCGAACGCGTCAAACTCTTCATAGAAGTAACGGCAGCTTTCAGCAATTTCTTTCAGCGTTTTGCAACGTTCGCCAAGCAGCTTCACCAGATCCGCCAGTTCAGGGCCCGTACGGGTATCTATGTTTGCCTGCTCAATGTGCCATTGCAGATAAGTCGCCACATATTCTGGCTGCATGGTATTGATGTAGTGATGGTTCAGCCACAGCAGTTTGTCAGTGTTGAACGCGCTGGCTGATTTGCTGACCGAGTTCAGCGAGAATAGCTCGATCATCTCTTCGCGGCTGAAGATCTCCTGGTCACCATGAGCCCAGCCCAGACGCACCAGGTAGTTCAGCAGCGCTTCCGGCAGATAGCCGTCATCACGGTACTGCATCACGCTCACCGCGCCATGACGTTTGGACAGCTTTTTACCGTCGTCACCGTTGATCATTGATACGTGCGCATACACCGGTACAGGCGCGTTCAGCGCTTTCAGAATGTTGATCTGACGCGGGGTGTTATTGATATGATCTTCACCACGGATCACGTGAGTGATTTCCATATCCCAGTCGTCCACAACTACGCAGAAGTTATAGGTTGGCGAGCCGTCCGTACGACGAATGATAAGGTCGTCCAGCTCCTGGTTGCTGAATTCGATCGGGCCACGGATCTGGTCATCAAAGATAACAGAGCCTTCCTGCGGGTTAGCAAAACGCACTACGCAAGGCTCATCCGCAGCATGCTCGCTGTGGTCATGGCGGCAACGACCGTCATAACGCGGTTTTTCGCCTTTTGCCATTTGCTCTTCGCGCAGCGCATCCAGACGCTCCCTGGAGCAGTAGCACTTATAGGCCGTGCCTGCCACCAGCATCTCGTCAATTACGGCGTTATAGCGGTCAAAACGTTTGGTCTGGAAGTATGGGCCTTCGTCCCACTCCAGATTCAGCCAGTTCATCCCATCCATAATGGCTTCAATTGCTTCCGGCGTTGAGCGCTCCAGATCGGTGTCTTCAATACGCAGCACAAACTCACCGTTGTTGTGACGTGCGAAAAGCCAGGAGTAGAGAGCGGTACGTGCACCACCGACATGCAGATAGCCTGTCGGGCTCGGCGCGAAGCGAGTTTTGATTTTCATGAAATGGCCTTACGTTATAAAGATGCCGGTAATCGGCAAATTCCGGGAAGAAAACAATGGGCAATATTCTATCACTGTGGGCCGATTCCTCAATGTCGATCACTTTATCCGGTTCGAGATTGCTGTTTTTGTTTATAAATCATGCGCCACAGTCCGTTTTGCAATCGTTTTGACTAATTTTACGACGAACGAATAAAAACTTTAGAAAATGCGTTGACTCATTTTCAACTCTCCCTATAATGCGACTCCACACAGCGGGGGTGATTAGCTCAGTTGGTAGAGCATCTCCTTTACACGGAGGGGGTCGGCGGTTCGAGCCCGTCATCACCCACCATCTACTTCGGTAGACTCGCAGTGTAGATAAGCATTGAGATTGGGCGATTAGCTCAGTTGGTAGAGCATCTCCTTTACACGGAGGGGGTCGGCGGTTCGAGCCCGTCATCGCCCACCATTCTCACCTTATCGCAGCAGTTCCGAAATGGGCGATTAGCTCAGTTGGTAGAGCATCTCCTTTACACGGAGGGGGTCGGCGGTTCGAGCCCGTCATCGCCCACCATTTCGGGTCGTTAGCTCAGTTGGTAGAGCAGTTGACTTTTAATCAATTGGTCGCAGGTTCGAATCCTGCACGACCCACCAATGTAAAAAAGCGCCCTAAAGGCGCTTTTTTGCTATCTGCGATATAGCACATCCCCATTGCAGCCAGACCGCTTGTTTTACTCAAGCTCACGCCTTCTTTGCCGATACCTCTATTTTATGGCGAAAAGGATCTCAATATGACAACTCTTAAGCCCGTTTCTCTGTCAGCGATGGAAATCGGCAGCGTAGATAACAGCTCCGGCGGAAACGACATTGCTTCCCAAATCAGCCGTCTGACCAAACAGATAACGAAAGTCACTCAGCAGCTCAAAGAAGTGGCCATGGGTGATGCCACAGCAGAAGAAAAGCAAAAGCAGCAAGAGTTACTCGAATCTCAGCTGGCTATGTTGCAGGCACAGCTGGCGCAATTGCAGCGTCAGCAGGCCGAAGAGGCGATGCCAAAGCAGGAAAACGGTCAGGCCGTGGCGGAAGGCATCAATAAGCCCTCCGCGGAGCATCAGATTAATATCTACATCTGATTATTGGTTTCGTTAAAGAGTGGATCGCGTGTGCGGGCCTCCATCAAACGTTCGGCCTGCATACGCACCATATCCCAGCAGGCGTGCGCCGCGCCGGAAAGTGACCTGTTTTTACGGCGTACCAGCATCAGCTGGCGTTCGACACAGGGTACGAAACGCTTCACCGTTAAACGACTCCCCTGCGGCAGTGGCAGCGCCAGCGCCGGCAGAACGCTGATGCCAATCCCCGCTTCGACCATCGGGAAGAGCGTGGCAGGATGCCCAATCTCCTGCACAATGGTTGGCTTAACGCCCTGCGCGGCCAGAGCGGCATCTATCAGCGGACGGCTGCCTGATGCATAATCCTGTAACACCAGGTTTGCCCCCTGCAAGGCCTGCCAGGCCACGTGTGGCAGCGATGCCAGCGGATCATCATCGCGGCAGAGCAGTAAAAAGGGCTCCGAGAGCACCACTTCACATTCCAGGTCGCTTACCGCCCCGGGATCAATAACGATGCCAAAATCCACATCCCCCTGACGGATACTCTCCAGTACCCACTGCTGCGGCCTGTCATGCAAAACAAAATCGATATCCGGATAGCGGTGATTACTTTCAGCGATGCACTGGGGAATAAGATGCGCTGAAATCGTCTGGCTCGCCGCCACTCTCACGGTGCCGGAAAGCTGTTGTCCGAGCCGGCCGACATCCCTGAGCGTACTGTTCAGTTCATCCAGCAGCCTTTCCAGACGCGTTGCCAGCTGCTGTCCCGCTTCGGTGAGCACCACTTCTCGCGTCGTGCGGTCGAGCAGCTTCACGCCGGTTTGCGTTTCCAGCTCTTTCACGCTATGGCTGACGGCCGACTGGCTGAGGCCAATCATCTCCCCTGCCCGGCTAAAGCTGCGGGCCTGCGCGACGGTGACGAAAACGCGAAGCTGACGTAACGAATAATTCATCTGTTTAATTCATGAATGGATGCAATAAATCAATTTTATTTCTCAAAGGGAAGTAAGCACAATAGCGGCATCTGTTTTCAGGAGTGATTATGAAATTTTTTCGTATCCTTGATCCGTTTACGCTGACCCTGATTGGTGTCGTCTTGCTGGCCTCGTTCTTCCCGGCGCGGGGCAGTTTCGTTCCGGTTATTGAAGGACTGACCACGGCAGCCATTGCCCTGCTGTTCTTTATGCATGGCGCCAAACTCTCCCGGGAAGCCATTATTGCAGGCGGTAGCCACTGGCGACTGCACCTGTGGGTAATGTGCAGCACCTTTTTCCTTTTCCCGGTTCTGGGCGTGCTGTTCGCCTGGTGGGCGCCGGTGAATGTCGATCCGGCGCTGTATACCGGTTTCCTTTATCTGTGCATTTTACCGGCCACCGTGCAGTCTGCTATTGCCTTTACCTCGCTGGCGGGCGGTAACGTCGCGGCGGCGGTCTGTTCTGCTTCCGCTTCCAGCCTGCTGGGGATCTTTGTTTCACCGCTGCTGGTCGGTCTGCTGATGAACATGCACGGTGCGGAAGGCAATCTGGAGCATGTGGGTAAAATTTGTCTGCAACTGCTGCTGCCGTTTGTGCTCGGACACTTATCCCGTCCCTGGATTGGGGCGTTTGTAGCGAAACATAAAAAATGGATCGGGAAAACGGACCAAAGCTCAATTCTGCTGGTGGTTTACACGGCCTTCAGCGAAGCCGTGGTGAACGGCATCTGGCACAGGGTGGGCGCCGGATCGCTGCTGTTTATTGTGGTGGTAAGCATCGTTCTGCTGGCCATTGTCATCGCGGTTAACGTCTTTGTGGCCCGCAAATGCGGCTTCAATAAAGCCGATGAAATCACCATTGTATTTTGCGGATCGAAAAAGAGCCTCGCCAACGGGATCCCAATGGCTAATATCCTGTTCCCGACGTCCGTCATTGGGATGATGGTGTTGCCGCTGATGATTTTCCATCAGATCCAGCTGATGGTGTGTGCGGTACTGGCGCGGCGTTACAAGGCGCAGACGGAAAAGCTGGCGCAGGAAGAGACCCGCGCCGCGAAAGTTTAAGGACGTTTCAGGGGCTGAACCAGCTGGGTCAGCCCCTCCGTTTTGATCAGTAACGTGATAGCCATCAGCTCGCCCAGACGCCCGGCGGGGAACTCATCCTTACGGGCAAACCACAGCAGATACTCTTCCGGTAAATCAATCAGCCTGCGACCCTTATATTTACCGAACGGCATCTCCGTATTGGCGATCTCAACGAGCTGCTCTTTTTCCACGTCACTCTCCTAACAGGCGCATCATTTCCGCTTCATCGATCACCTCGATGCCAAGCTCCTGCGCTTTTGCCAGCTTCGAACCGGCCGCTTCCCCGGCAATCACCAGGTCGGTTTTCTTCGATACGCTGCCCGCCACTTTTGCCCCCAGCGCCACCAGGCGCGCTTTCGCGTCATCACGCGAGAGCTGGCTCAGGCTGCCGGTCAGCACCACCGTTTTACCGGCAAACGGGCTGTCGATCTCTTCGGCATTAACCACTACCGGTGCGGGCCAGTGAATGCCCTGTTCCAGTAATTTACCGATCACTTCACGGTTGCTCTCTTCGGCGAAGAAGTTGAAGACGTGGGTGGCGACCACAATGCCGACATCAGGGACTTTCTGTAGCTCGTCGATGGTGGCTTTCTCCAGCGCGTCCAGCGTGCCGAAATACGCCGCCAGCCCTGCCGCCGTCGCCTCGCCGACTTCACGAATGCCGAGCGCGTAAAGGAAACGGGCAAAGGTGGTGTTTTTGGCCGCCTCGAGCGCGTTGACGATGTTCTGGGCTGATTTCGGCCCCATACGATCAAGACCGGTCAGCTTACCTGCCGTCAGGGTAAAGAGGTCCGCTGGCGTATGGACATACTCTTTCTCAACTAACTGGTCGATAATCTTGTCACCCATTCCGTCCACGTCCATCGCCCGGCGGGAGACGAAGTGCTTCAGGGACTCTTTACGCTGCGCGCCGCAGATTAACCCGCCCGTACAGCGCGTTACCACTTCACCTTCCACGCGCTCAACGTCCGAACCACATACCGGACAGTGGGCTGGAAACTCGATGGCACGGGTATCGGCAGGACGTTCAGACTCCACAACGTTAACCACCTGTGGGATCACGTCGCCCGCGCGGCGAATCACCACTTTGTCTCCAATGCGCAGGCCCAGGCGGGCAATTTCATCGGCGTTATGCAGCGTGGCGTTACTTACCAGCACGCCAGCCACCTGCACAGGCTCCAGACGCGCCACAGGCGTAATCGCCCCCGTACGCCCTACCTGAAACTCCACGTCGCGAACGAAGGTCATCTGCTCCTGCGCCGGGAATTTAAACGCCACCGCCCAGCGCGGCGCACGGGCCACAAATCCTAACTGTTCCTGCAACGCCAGCGAGTTAACCTTGATCACCACGCCGTCAATATCAAACCCGAGCGTGGGACGATCCTCTTCAACCTTGTGATAGAACGCCAGCACCGCCTCCGGAGAGTCGCAGAGCTGCACGCGGTTGCTTACCGGTAATCCCCACTCTTTGAACTGCATTAAACGACCCAGGTGGGTATCTGGCAGGTCACCGCCTTCCAGGATCCCGACGCCGTAGCAGAAGAAAGTAAGCGGTCGCTTCGCGGTGATACGCGGATCGAGCTGACGCAGCGAACCTGCCGCCGCGTTACGCGGGTTTGCAAACACTTTCCCGCCGGTACGACGCGCTTCTTCGTTGATCTTCTCGAAGCCCGCCTGCGGAAGGAACACTTCCCCACGCACTTCCAGCCGGGCGGGAATGTTATCGCCACGCAGTTTCAGCGGGATCGCACGAATAGTGCGCACATTGGTGGTGATGTCTTCCCCGGTAGTGCCGTCGCCGCGCGTTGCGGCACGCACCATCACGCCGTTCTCATAAAGAATACTGACGGCCAGACCATCCAGCTTTAGCTCGCAGCACCAGCTCAGATTGTCGACGCTCTTCAGGCGATCCTGCACACGCTTGTTAAAAGCCAGAAAACTCTCTTCATCAAACACGTTATCCAGCGACAGCATCGGCACTTCGTGGCGCACCTGGCTGAAAGCGCCCAGCGGTTCCGCGCCGACGCGCTGCGTTGGGGAATCGGGCGTAATCAGTTCGGGGTGCTGCGCTTCCAGCTCGCGCAGTTCACGCATCAGGCGGTCATATTCCGCATCCGGCACTTCCGGTGCGTCCATAACATGATAGAGATATTCATGATGGCGAAGCGTGGTTCGCAGTTCAGTAAGTTGTTGTTCGATTGAGTCCATATCGCACCATCAATGAGAAAAACCCCCGACAAGCGGGGGTTGAGGAGGAGTTGAAGTTAACGCGACGATTACGCGTTCGCTTCCTTAACTTCGCGGATGCGGTCCTGATATTCGCGCAGTTTCTGCGGCGTCATCATTCGACGCTGATCGTCGAGCACCACACCGCCCACTTCGTCGGCGATGTGCTGAGCAGACTGTAGCATCAGCTTAAAGTTTTGCAGCTCGTCACCGTAGGACGGCACCTGCATAAAGATCGTAACGCCCGGCGTGACGAAATCACCGGTCATTTCCGGATCAAACGTGCCTGGATTGACCATATTGGCCAGGCTAAACAGCGCCGGACCGCTGCCGTCAGGACTCAGGTGGCGATGGAAAATATTCATGTCGCCGAACTTGAAGCCTGCCTGTTGGATGCTGTTAAGCAGCACATCACCGTTCAGATGGGTGCCATGATGAGCAGCCACGTTCATGATGATCACCGCTTCTTTACGCTGCGGCTTTTCAACAACCGGTTCTGGCTCTGCGACCGGCTCTGGCTCAACGCGCGGAGCGGGCTGTGGCGCAGGCGGTTCAGGCTGCTGCTGCGGTTGTTGTACCGGCTGCGGCTGCTGAACAGGCTGTGGCTGATGCACTGGCTGTGCAGGCTGTTGCACAGGTTGCGGCTGTACAGGCTGTGGCGCAACGGGCTGCTGTTGCACAGGCTGCTGCGGCGGATGACGAACAGGTTCTTCCACTGGCGGCGGCGCTGGCTGGCGCGGCTGGGCAGAGGCATACGGTGGTTGATACTGGTGCTGCGGAGCGCGGGGGGCTTCATGCTCTCCATGCGCTGCGCCGGGCGCAGTATTGACCCGATGAACACGAACTTCACCCACGCCGTCGTCGTCAGGACCGTCGATGTCGTCTTCAACGTCATCGTCGTCACGACTGGACTTCATGCGCTTCAGTGGACGATCGCGAAACATAGAGGAACGCTCTTTACGGCTGGTCCAGAAACCATGTACCAGTAAAGCGATTATGGCGATCGCGCCAACAATGATTAATATCAGACGCAAATCCTGCATCATTATATTCTCTGTTGTTCTAACACCTTGCCACCACGGCAAACATTTACTCACTAAGAGTATTTGCCGTTTACGTCAAGTGCAAGTGTATGCAGAGCATTCACAGCATAAAGATGAGCTAAATCGTGCTTTTTGCTGGTTTTTCGAACATTTCCGAACTGGTCATTAGTCCGTAACTGGATAATATAGGCGGGCAATTCCACTGGTTGTGTAAAAAGGAGTACAGCCTGGTATGGTTTCAACATCTTCTTCTGCCCCACGCAGCGGGGTCTGGTACTTTTCTCAGGGCTGGAAACTGGTCTCCCTGCCGGGCATTCGACGCTTCGTTATTTTGCCGTTGCTTATCAACATTATTCTGATGGGGGGCGCGTTCTGGTGGCTGTTCACCAGACTGGAAAGCTGGATCCCTTCCCTGATGAGCTATGTGCCGGACTGGTTACAGTGGTTGGACTACCTGCTCTGGCCGATTGCGGTTATCTCCGTGCTGCTGGTTTTCGGCTATTTCTTTTCGACGATAGCAAACTGGATAGCCGCGCCGTTCAACGGTCTGCTGGCCGAACAGCTGGAAGCGCGCCTGACCGGTGCGACGCCGCCTGACACGGGCGTACTGGGGATCGTGAAAGATCTCCCCCGCATCATGAAGCGTGAATGGCAGAAGTTCGCCTGGTATCTCCCGCGGGCAATTGTGCTGCTTATCCTTTACTTTGTACCCGGGATTGGCCAGACGGTTGCGCCCGTGCTGTGGTTCCTGTTCAGCGCCTGGATGCTTGCTATCCAGTACTGTGATTATCCGTTCGATAACCACAAAGTACCGTTTAAAGAGATGCGCACTGCCCTGCGCACTCAGAAGGTTGCCAACATGCAGTTTGGCGCGCTGACCAGCCTGTTCACCATGATCCCTTTCCTGAATTTGTTCATCATGCCCGTCGCCGTTTGCGGCGCGACGGCAATGTGGGTGGACTGCTACCGTGCTAAGCACGCGTTATGGAAGTAATGCAAAAATGTGTAAAAGAGGGGTGGCTTATGCCGCCCCTTATTCCATACTGATCCCCATTATTTCCTTGCAGCATATAGATATGCGATTTCCTTACTTCCCCATACCTGTTCAACAGGTATGCTGGGTCGGTATCCCAATTTCATACAGTTAAGGACAGGCCATGAGTAAGATTTATGAAGACAACTCGCTGACTATCGGTCATACGCCCCTGGTTCGACTGAACCGTATCGGTAATGGACGCATTCTGGCGAAGGTCGAATCTCGTAACCCAAGCTTCAGCGTTAAATGCCGTATCGGTGCGAATATGATTTGGGATGCTGAAAAGCGTGGCGTGCTGAAACCTGGGGTTGAGCTGGTTGAACCCACCAGCGGTAACACCGGTATTGCTCTGGCCTATGTTGCGGCGGCGCGTGGCTATAAGCTGACGCTGACTATGCCTGAGACCATGAGCATTGAGCGTCGTAAGCTGCTGAAAGCGCTGGGTGCGAACCTGGTCCTGACCGAAGGCGCAAAAGGCATGAAGGGCGCGATTCAGAAGGCCGAAGAAATTGTTGCCAGCGATCCGGCAAAATATCTGCTGCTCCAGCAGTTCAGCAACCCGGCCAACCCGGAAATTCATGAGAAAACCACCGGCCCGGAAATCTGGGAAGATACCGACGGTCAGGTTGATGTGTTTATCTCCGGGGTAGGCACCGGCGGTACGCTGACCGGGGTGTCTCGCTATATTAAAGGCACGAAAGGTAAAAAAGATCTGATTACCGTTGCCGTTGAGCCAACCGACTCACCGGTTATCGCTCAGGCGCTGGCAGGCGAAGA
Source organism: Enterobacter cloacae complex sp. EB5 (assembly GCF_031432835.1). Classification (NCBI taxonomy): domain Bacteria; kingdom Pseudomonadati; phylum Pseudomonadota; class Gammaproteobacteria; order Enterobacterales; family Enterobacteriaceae; genus Enterobacter; species Enterobacter cloacae complex sp. EB5. Next base: position 3,511,262 of record NZ_CP133860.1, on the reverse strand, counting down.
GATCAAACCTGGCCCTCACAAAATCCAGGGTATCGGCGCTGGCTTTATTCCAGGCAACCTGGATCTGAAGCTGATCGATAAAGTCGTCGCCATTACCAATGAAGAAGCCATCTCCACGGCGCGTCGCCTGATGGATGAGGAAGGCATTCTGGCGGGTATCTCTTCCGGTGCGGCGGTTGCGGCAGCGCTCAAACTGCTCGAAGACGAAACCTTTACCAATAAGAATATTGTGGTTATCCTACCGTCTTCGGGTGAGCGTTACTTAAGCACAGCACTGTTTGCCGATCTCTTCACTGAGAAAGAACTGCAACAGTGATGCCAGCATGTTAAAAACGCGTAAAAAAGCACCTTTTCAGGTGCTTTTTTGTGGCCTGCTTCAAAGTTTTACCCCTCCTGGCATTGCTTCACCCCGTTGGGTCTGGTATTTAAACCAGCAATTATTTTGATGCGCGAAATTAATCGGTGAACGAAATAGCGCTGCTGAATCGATTTTATGATTTGGTTCAAGTCTTGCTTTCACTGCATAATGTTTAATGACGATTGAAACGTCAGCGCTAACTATACAGGCTAAAGTTAAGTCGCCAGGCTAGACTTTAGTTCCACAACACTAAACCTATAAGTTGGGGAAATACAATGTTCCAGCAAGAAGTTACCATTACCGCTCCGAACGGTCTGCACACCCGCCCTGCTGCTCAGTTTGTTAAAGAAGCGAAAGGCTTCACTTCTGAAATCACTGTGACTTCCAACGGCAAAAGCGCTAGCGCAAAAAGCCTGTTCAAGCTGCAAACTCTGGGCCTGACTCAGGGTACCGTTGTTACCATCTCCGCTGAAGGTGAAGACGAGCAGAAAGCAGTTGAGCATCTGGTTAAGCTGATGGCTGAACTCGAGTAAGTTTACCGGGTTCTTTTCAATATCAGTCACAAGTAAGGTAGGGTTATGATTTCAGGCATTTTAGCATCCCCGGGTATCGCTTTCGGCAAAGCATTGCTGCTGAAAGAAGACGAAATCGTCATTGACCGGAAAAAAATTTCTGCCGACAAGGTTGATCAGGAAGTTGAACGTTTTCTGAGCGGTCGTGCCAAGGCATCTGCGCAACTGGAAGCGATTAAAACTAAAGCTGGCGAAACTTTCGGTGAAGAAAAAGAAGCCATCTTCGAAGGGCACATTATGCTGCTCGAAGATGAGGAGCTGGAGCAGGAAATCATAGCCCTGATTAAAGATAAAGGCATGACGGCCGACGCGGCTGCGCATGAAGTTATCGAAGGTCAGGCATCTGCCCTGGAAGAGCTGGACGATGAATACCTGAAAGAACGTGCGGCTGACGTACGTGACATCGGTAAGCGCCTGCTGCGCAACATCCTGGGTCTGGCCATCATCGATCTGAGCGCGATTCAGGACGAAGTCATCCTGGTTGCCGCTGACCTGACCCCGTCTGAAACCGCACAGCTGAACCTGAACAAGGTGCTGGGTTTCATTACTGATGCAGGTGGACGTACCTCCCACACCTCAATCATGGCGCGTTCTCTGGAGCTGCCAGCCATTGTGGGTACCGGTAGCGTTACCTCCCAGGTGAAAAACGACGACTATCTGATTCTGGATGCCGTAAACAATGTGGTTTACGTCAACCCAACTAACGATGTGATCGAGCAGCTGCGTTCCGTTCAGGAGCAGGTTGCTACCGAGAAAGCGGAACTCGCTAAACTGAAAGATCTGCCAGCCATCACGCTGGACGGCCATCAGGTTGAAGTGTGCGCTAACATCGGTACCGTACGTGACGTTGACGGCGCTGAGCGCAACGGTGCGGAAGGTGTGGGTCTGTATCGTACTGAATTCCTGTTCATGGATCGCGACGCCCTGCCAACGGAAGAAGAGCAGTTTGCAGCGTACAAAGCGGTTGCGGAAGCGTGCGGCTCGCAGGCTGTAATCGTCCGTACCATGGACATCGGTGGCGACAAAGAGCTGCCGTACATGAACTTCCCGAAAGAAGAGAACCCGTTCCTGGGCTGGCGTGCCGTGCGTATCGCCATGGATCGCAAAGAGATCCTGCGTGACCAGGTTCGCGCTATTTTGCGTGCCTCCGCTTTCGGTAAACTGCGCATCATGTTCCCGATGATCATCTCTGTTGAAGAAGTGCGTGCACTGAAGAAAGAGATCGAAATCTACAAACAGGAACTGCGTGACGAAGGTAAAGCATTTGACGAATCCATTGAGATCGGCGTGATGGTGGAAACACCGGCAGCCGCGACCATTGCGCGTCATTTAGCCAAAGAAGTTGATTTCTTTAGTATCGGTACCAATGATTTAACGCAGTACACCCTGGCAGTTGACCGTGGTAATGATATGATTTCACATCTCTACCAGCCAATGTCACCGTCCGTACTGAATTTGATCAAGCAAGTTATTGATGCTTCTCATGCAGAAGGTAAATGGACTGGCATGTGTGGTGAGCTTGCAGGCGACGAACGTGCTACACTTCTGTTGCTGGGTATGGGTCTGGACGAATTCTCTATGAGCGCCATTTCCATCCCGCGCATTAAGAAGATTATCCGTAACACGAACTTCGAAGATGCGAAGGTGTTAGCAGAGCAGGCTCTTGCTCAACCGACAACGGACGAGTTAATGACGCTGGTTAACAAGTTCATTGAAGAAAAAACAATCTGCTAATCCACGAGATGCGGCCCAATTTACTGCTTAGGAGAAGATCATGGGTTTGTTCGATAAACTGAAATCTCTGGTTTCTGATGACAAGAAAGACTCCGGAACTATTGAGATTGTTGCTCCGCTCTCCGGCGAGATCGTCAACATCGAAGACGTGCCGGATGTAGTGTTTGCTGAGAAAATCGTTGGTGATGGCATTGCTATCAAACCAACTGGCAACAAAATGGTTGCTCCAGTTGACGGCACCATCGGTAAAATTTTTGAAACCAACCATGCGTTCTCTATCGAATCCGATAGCGGTATCGAACTGTTCGTTCACTTCGGTATCGACACCGTTGAACTGAAAGGCGAAGGCTTCAAACGTATCGCGGAAGAAGGCCAGCGTGTTAAAGTTGGCGACCCGGTAATTGAATTCGATCTGCCGCTGCTGGAAGAAAAAGCGAAGTCTACCCTGACTCCGGTTGTTATCTCCAACATGGACGAAATCAAAGAACTGATCAAACTGTCTGGCAGCGTCACCGTGGGTGAAACCCCGGTTATCCGCATCAAGAAGTAATTCTTGCCGCACAGAAAAATGGCGCCTTCGGGCGCCATTTTTGTTTATGCAGGCAGGATAAGCTCGTCATAGCCTTTCGACTGCGTGTAGATCATAACGTCAGTCACCCGATCGCCCGCCATGCGAATGGCATCGGCAACGGTCTTCCCTCCCACAATGCCGCTGACCAGCTCTGAACAGAACAGATCGCCCGTTCCTTTCAGATCCGTCTCTACGCGCGGGTGCGCGCTTACGGTAACACCTTCTTCGCTCACCAGCACGACGTGGATATTCTGCGGATCATCAGCCACTGGCGCACTGGTGATCGCCACCCATTTCAGCGTGTCGGACAGCAGCCCCTGCGCGGCGGCAATAGCGCTCTCCGGCGTACGGCACGGTTTGCCGCTCAGCACTTCCAGTTCATACACGTTGGGCGTAATGCCCTGGGCCATCGGGAGCAGATGCTCACGGTAGGCTTCAGGAATATCCGGCTTCACGTACATCCCGCTGTCGATATCCCCGATCACCGGGTCAACCAGCACCAGCAGATCGGGATGTTGCACTTTGATTGCCTTTAGCCACTGCGCCAGCAGCGCGATCTGGCTGGCGCTGCCCATATAGCCGGTGGTGACCGCTTTAAGCTCGCGCAGGATCTCGCGCTCTTCCAGCGCCTTCAGGTAGCCGCTGAACCACTCGTCGGGGATCACCCCGCCGTAGAAGGTGTCGTAGTGCGGCGTATTGCTGAACAGCACCGTCGGCACGGCGGTAACGTTCAGCCGGTGGGTGCGAATATTCGGCACCGCGATGCTGTTTCCCACGCTGCCGTACACCACCTGCGACTGTACGGCGACAATATCGGTTTGCTGCGCCCGGGTGTTATCCCGGAATAAAATCATCTCCATGACGCTTAAATCCCCGCCCCCTGCGAATAACTCTCTTCACCAAAGACGCCGGTAGACAGGTAACGGTCGCCGCGATCGCAAATAATCGCCACGACCACCGCTCCTGGCGTGGACTCAGCCACCCGGATCGCGCCCGCTACGGCACCGCCAGAGCTGACGCCGCAGAAGATACCTTCACGCACGGCCAGCTCACGCATGGTATTTTCCGCCTCGCGCTGATGAATATCCAGCACCTGGTCCACAAGCTGCGCATTAAAGATGCCCGGCATATACTCCGCTGGCCAGCGGCGGATGCCTGGAATACTGCTCCCCTCTTCAGGTTGCAGGCCGACAATCGTCACCGGCTTCTCCTGTTCGCGCAGAAAGCGTGACACTCCGGTGATCGTGCCCGTGGTCCCCATGCTGGAGACAAAGTGGGTGAGGCGCCCGTCGGTTTGCTGCCAGATTTCCGGCCCGGTGGTGGTGTAGTGCGCGTACGGGTTGTCCGGGTTGTTGAACTGGTCGAGCAGCTTGCCTTCCCCGCGCTCCGCCATCGCTAACGCTAAATCTCGCGCCCCTTCCATCCCCTGCTCTTTGCTCACCAGAATCAGCTCGGCTCCATAGGCGCGCATGGCGGCCCGGCGCTCCTGGCTCATGTTATCCGGCATCAGCAGCTTCATGCGGTAGCCTTTCAGGGCGGCAATCATCGCCAGTGCGATACCGGTGTTACCGCTGGTGGCTTCGATCAGCACGTCGCCGGGCTTGATTTCACCGCGCTTTTCAGCCTGGACAATCATCGACAGCGCCGCCCGGTCTTTTACCGACCCCGCCGGGTTATTGCCTTCAAGTTTGACCCAGATTTCGCTGCCGTTATCAGGCCCCATGCGCTGAAGTTTGACCAGAGGGGTGTTGCCGATGGTGTGTTCGAGTGTATTCACGATTTTTACTCAATAAAAAAGCCGGGTGGCGCTTAGCTTACCCGGCCTACAAGACGCAGTGATAACTGTAGGCCCGGTCAGCGCAGCGCCACCGGGCGATAAACATACTAATAACCTATCAGGCTGACTCCGCCAGAGCAATATCCTCGCGCGTCTCGATACGCTCGTTGCCATGATAAATGCGCGCGTGTTGCAGCCCCACAAACAGGCGCTCCCCCCTGTGTGGCGGCACGTCGTCACGCATAACCACGGTCAGCGGCTCGGTGTACCAGCCCAGGGGCTGTACCACCAATTGGGTGTAGTGGCCTTTAGGGCTAGCTTCCAGCACCTGCACCGGAAGCGGTGAATCCAGGCTGGTACGGCGGCTGACGTCCACTTCCCACGGACGCAGGAACAGATCCACCGGCCCCTGATGCGCGGAGGTATACCCCAGCGGCCAGCGGTGCGCGCCAACGTGGAACTGACCGCCGCGAATGGTGCCCTGAAGGCGGTTGACTTCCCCCATAAACTCCAGCACAAAGCGGGTCGCCGGTTCACGCCAGAGCTGCTCTGGCTCGTCAACCTGCTCAATGTTGCCCTGACTCATCACCACCACGCGGTCGGCCACTTCCATCGCCTCTTCCTGATCGTGGGTCACGAAAACGCTGGTGAACTGGAGTTCCTCATGCAGCTGACGAAGCCAGCGGCGCAGCTCTTTTCGCACCTGCGCATCCAGCGCGCCAAACGGTTCGTCCAGCAGCAGAATTTGCGGTTCAACGGCTAACGCACGCGCCAGCGCCACGCGCTGCTTCTGCCCGCCGGAAAGTTGAGCCGGAAAGCGGTCCGCCAGATGCGCAAGCTGCACCATCTCCAGCAGTTTGGTCACTTTCGCTTTGATGGCGGCGGCATCCGGACGTTCACGACGCGGCAGCACGGTCAGGCCAAACGCAATGTTGTCGAATACCGTCATGTGGCGGAACAGCGCATAATGCTGAAATACAAAGCCCACTTTACGGTCGCGGGCGTGCAGACGGCTAACGTCCGTACCGTGGAAGCGGATATGTCCACTGGTCTGGTGTTCAAGCCCGGCGATAATGCGCAGCAGCGTGGTTTTTCCGGAGCCAGACGGCCCCAGCAGCGCCACCATTTGTCCGGAAGGGATATCCAGCGAGATATCATTCAGCACCTGGGTGCGACCAAAAGACTTCTTAATATTGGCAATCTCAATGCTCATGATTTCCCTCCTGATGCTGACGTTTTTCCTGATTCTCTAAACGCCACTGCACCACACTCTTCAAAAACAGGGTCAAAATGGCCATCAGCGTCAGCAACGCTGCGGCAGTAAACGAGCCGATGGTGTTGTAGTCCTGCTGTAATAATTCAATCTGTAACGGCAGCGACAGGGTTTCGCCGCGAATCGAGCCGGATACCACCGACACCGCGCCAAATTCACCGATCGCACGGGCGTTGGTCAGCACCACGCCGTAAAGCAGCGCCCAGCGGATATTCGGCAGCGTGACGCGGCGGAACATTTGCCAGCCGGAAGCGCCGAGCAGCACCGCGGCTTCATCTTCATGGCTGCCCTGGCTGAGCATCACCGGCACCAGCTCGCGCACCACGAACGGACAGGTGACAAAGACGGTCACCAGCACCATCCCCGGCCAGGCGAACATGATTTGCAGGTCGTGCTCATCCAGCCAGCCGCCCAGCGGGCCATTGGAGCCGTAGAAGAGCAGATAAACCAGACCCGCCACCACCGGAGACACCGCAAACGGGATATCCAGCAGGGTCAGCAGCAGCTGACGCCCCGGGAAGTTAAAGCGCGTTACCAGCCAGGCCAGCAATACGCCAAACACCAGATTCACCGGGACGGTGATCAGGGCAATCATCACCGTCAGCCAGATGGCGTGGAGCATGTCCGGATCGGCCAGGTTTTGCAGCGCGGGCATAATCCCTTTGCTGAAGGCCTGCACGAAGATGTACACCATCGGCACGACGAGAATGAATGCGGAGACCAGCACGCCGGTACCAATCAGAAACCATTTGCCCCAGTTGATGCGGGGCGCGTCATAGCGCTTCAATTGCGTAACTTCCGCCATCAGTGACCTACCACACGTCGACCAAAGCGACTTTGCAGAGTGTTAATCGAGAACAGCAGCAGCAGCGACGCGGCAAGGATCACCGAGGCAATCGCGCTCGCCGCCGGATAATCAAACTCCTGCAAACGGACAAAAATCATCAGCGAGGTCACTTCGGTTTTCCACGCGATGTTCCCGGCGATAAAAATAACCGCGCCAAATTCACCGAGGCTGCGGGTAAAGGAGAGCGCCACCCCCGCCAGCAAGGCCGGAGAAAGTTCCGGCAGCACAACCTTACGGAAACTCTGCCAGCGCGTGGCGCCCAGGGTTTCCGCGGCCTCTTCGTATTCGGGGCCTAACTCTTCCAGCACCGGCTGTACGGTACGCACCACAAACGGGATGCTGGTGAAGGCCATCGCCACCGCGATACCGATCCAGGTATAGGTCACTTTAATATCAAACTTCGCCAGCCATTCGCCGTAAAAGCCATTCACGGAGAACAGCGACGCCAGCGTCAAACCGGCCACCGCCGTTGGCAGGGCAAACGGCAGATCCATCAGGGCGTCGAGCAGCGTGCGGCCCGGGAAGCGATAGCGGGTTAAGATCCACGCCATCAGCAGGCCAAACACGCCGTTAAAAATCGAGGCGACAAACGCCGACAGCAGCGTAACTTTATAGGCCGCCACTACCTGCGGGTTGGTGACCACGTCCCAGTACTGGGACCAGCTCATCTCAGCGAGCTGCATCACCAGCGCGCTGAGCGGCAACAGCAGGATCAGGCAGACGAACAGCAGGCTGGTCCCGAGGCTTAAGGTAAAGCCCGGCAGCACGCGTTTTGTCGAGACTGCAAACATTACTTACGCCCCGCCGCCAGCAATTTGTCTAACTCACCGCCGCTGGCAAAATGCGTTTTCATCACCTCAGGCCAGGCGCCGAAATGATCTTCCACGCGGAACAGCTCGGTTTGCGGGAATTTGTCTTTCAGCTTGTTCATCACGTCCGGATTATTAACGCGGTAGTAATAGTCAGTAATCACCGTCTGCGCCTGCGGGGTGTACAGATAGTTGAGATAGGCTTTTGCCGCTTTCTCAGTGCCGTTGGCTTTGACATTTTTATCCACCCACGCCACCGGGAACTCGGCCAGAATGTTGGTTTTCGGGATAACCACTTCGAAGCCCTGCGCCTCGTACTGTTTACGAATATTGTTTACTTCGGATTCAAAGCTGATCAGCACGTCGCCCAGCCCGCGCTCGGCGAAGGTGGTGGTTGCGCCCCGGCCGCCGGTATCAAACACTTCGACGTTTTTCAGGAACTGGGTCATAAACTGTTCGGTTTTCGCTTTATCGTTACCGTCAGCTTTGTCCGCCGCGCCCCACGCCGCCAGCCAGGTATAACGTGCGTTGCCGGAGGTTTTCGGATTCGGGAAGATCAGCTTGACGTCAGAACGCACCAGGTCATTCCAGTCGTGAATGTTTTTCGGGTTGCCCTTGCGCACCAGGAAGCCCATGGTGGAGTAGAACGGTGAACTGTTGTTCGGCAGGCGGCTCTGCCAGTCCGCCGGGATCAGCTTGCCTTTGTCGTGCAGGATCTGCACGTCCGTGACCTGGTTGTAAGTCACCACATCCGCTTTCAGCCCCTGCAAAATGGCCAGCGCCTGCTTGGATGAACCGGCGTGAGACTGCTTGATGGTCAGCTTGTCGCCGTTGTTCTCTTTCGCCCACTGCTGTTCAAATGCGGGATTAAGGGCAGCAAACAGCTCGCGCGAAACATCATAGGAACTGTTCAGCAACTCGGTTGCCTGCGCCTGCGCCACCAGCAGTAAACCTGCCAGTGCCAGCGATCCTTTTTTCAGTACAGTAACGGCCATTGCGCACCCTTATAAATGTGATGACTATCTTATAGTCATAATATTTATAACGGAGTCTAAAGGAGTAACGGTTTTATATACCGTTTGGTGATTTAGAAGCAGAAAAGGGAATAAGGCATTAATCCCCTCTCCCCCGTGGGGAGAGGGCTAGGGTGAGGGGGTTACAGCGCCAGCAGGCGCTCAACGGACGGCGCGAAGTAGTAGCCGCCGGTCACCGGACGGGTGAAGCGCAGCATGGCGTCACGCTTGCCGTCGGTATCGCCAAACATGCTCAGCAGCTGCTGTTCGATGTTGTAAAGGCGCGCACAGTAAGCGCAGAAGTACAGGCCGTGCGTACCGCTCGCGGTGCCGTACGGCAGGCTCTGGCGAACAATCTTCAGCCCCTTACCGTCTTCTTTAAGGTCAACGCGGGTCAGGTGGGACGTGACCGGACGCGCATCGCCGTCAATCTCTTCATTGGCGTCTTTGGTGCGGCCAATCATCATCTCCTGGTCATGCACGCTCATGCGGTTGAGCTGCCTGAGGTTATGCTCCCAGCGCTGGACGAACACGTAGCTGCCGCCCGCGTCCACGCCATCCTTGATTACAGCCACCTCGCGACGCGTCTCTTCCCCGGCCGGGTTTTCGGTACCGTCGACGAAGCCGCTCAAATCGCGCTCTTCCACCCAGCGGAAACCGTGGATCTCTTCCTGCACGTCGATGCTGTCACCAAAGGCCTCAATCGCTGCCTGAGCGACGGAAAAATTCACGTCGTGGCGCAGGGAGAGGATATGGATCAGGACGTCATACTGGGTGGCGGGCGCAAGACCTTTGCCATAAGGAATAAAGTCTTTCAGCTCTTCTGCGCCTTCGCCGCCGCTCAGCTGACGCCAGACGGTATTGCCAAAGGCAACCACCGCGCCCAGATGGGCTTCGGGGAATTTGGCCTGGAAGGTGGCCAGTTTATCAACGAAAACTTTGCTGGCCGCGCGCAGGGCATCCACGTCCCCTTTGACGTTGGCTTCAATCCAAATCGCCGCGCGGCAATGTTCTGGCAAAATGCCACTCTGAACCTGAGACATCGCTCCTCCTGAAATAAAGATGCCACGTCAGCGTGGCATTGATGGCGGCTATTATACCTGGATTTCAGCGAGGCGGCTTGCTCAGGCGCAAATTACTGCTTCCAGATAATTTTGCTCACTTTCCATTTTTTCAGGGTGTCGTCAGACGGCATTAACCCTTCCGGACCGTTCCAGGTGCCGCTGAATACATAGCTAATGTGCTGGCTGCCGTCGGCCTTACACTCGACCGCCACGCTGTCATCCGACGGCACACTGGCGCAGTGGCCAAACGCTTTCTGATAGAGTTCGCCAAACGGCGTACCTACTTTCACGCCACCTGAGGTCGGGATCTCTTCATCCATCACCGCAATTCGGTTGACCGTACCTTTATCGCCGTTGATGACCATCGCCACCTTGTCGTCTTTCAACGCTTCGAAATAGCGCACGATGTTGCCGTTCTCGGTTTTCATCCCGCTGCGCAGGCGATAATCACTGCCGATGGCCTCCTGAATGGCATCCTGATCCAGCGCCGTCGAGGCGGTGATTTTGCCCACGCCCTGCTCGGTCACTTCCGTTGAGGAGCCAAACCAGTTCCACGGATAGGCCGCAGACCAGTTGATGGATGAGAGCGTGGAACAGCCGGTTAACGCCAGCGGGAGAGCGCATAAAAGTAAACGCAGCGATTTCATTGAGACGTCCTTACGTAGTAAATCAACGCTTGTTGGAGTGCAGTATCGGCAAAAAGTGCCGTTTTAATCTGACTCTTGCGTAAAACAGGCGCGTAAACGGGGATTCGTGACCAGCCACAGCAGCGCGACAATATCCGCCACCACCAGCGCAATCCCGTTACCGGAAAGCGGCTCGCCGTACAGCCAGAGTACGGGTTGCCAGGCCAGGAGCACAACCTGCGCAAGAATCAACAGCCAGCGAAGCGCGCGCCAGAAGCGCGGGAGGAACTGCCGCCGACCGCTGCACAGGAACACCAGCACCGCCGGTACACCGGGCAGTAACCCCAGCCAGAACGCATCGTGATCGGGATAAAAAAGATTCAGTAGCGTATCGCCCTGCCCGCGCGACGCGCCAGCCATCACGAACAGCACCCAGGTGCGGGCCTGCAACAACAGAACGCACCAGAACAAAAAAGGCAGACGCAGACGACCGTGAACATCATAGTCGCCAGGGTGGAACTCAGTACTCTTCATCTTCGATCAGGCGCTTACCCAGCGTCAGTACATCCGCGTGCTCGTAGCCCAGACGTTCATACATGCCCAGCACCACGTCGTTATCTTCCCGCACCATAATCTGGATTTTCGGGCAGCCACGGGCGATCAGCTTCTTTTCCAGACGGTTAAGCAGCGCGTTGGCGATGCCGCGCGCGCGGTATTCCGGGTGCACACCCAGATAGTAGGCCGATCCGCGGTGGCCGTCGTACCCGCCCATTACCGTCCCGACCACCTCGCCGTTGACCTCAGCGACCAGAAACAGACTGACGTCGTGATTCACCTTCCGTTCGATGTCCATTTCCGGATCGTTCCACGGACGCAGCAGATCGCAGCGCTCCCAAAGGGTGATCACCTCTTCGAAATCTTCCTGGCGAAAAACGCGTATCTCCATGGTATTAACCGCCTTTTCGGGTTTAAAAACAGTGATTATGGCGTGAACAGGGCATTTAGCCAATAACCGGGGAAAAACTCGCCAAAATTTGGCATAATGTCACTTTGTCACGTATTGAAATGAAAAGTAAAACAATTCTCAATAAGGAATGTCGTCACGCAAAACGCGATACGATATAACACCAGGACCCCAATTTTTACAATTCAGGCCGCATGAGCACATTCAAACCATTAAAAGCACTCACATCGCGTCGTCAGGTTCTCAAAGCGGGGCTGGCGGCCTTAACGTTAACGGGCATCGCAAAGCAGGCTCAGGCAAAAGAAGAGAGCACGCTTAAAACCAGTAACGGACACAGCAAGCCGAAAACCAAAAAAGCCGGCGCAAAGCGTCTGGTCATGCTCGATCCGGGCCACGGCGGGATCGACACCGGCGCCATTGGCCGAAACGGGTCGAAAGAAAAACACGTCGTGCTGGCAATTGCAAAAAATGTGCGCGCAATTTTACGCAGCAACGGCATTGACGCCCGCCTGACGCGCACAGGCGACACGTTTATCCCGCTGTACGATCGCGTGGAGATTGCCCACAAGCACGGCGCCGACCTGTTTATGTCCATTCACGCGGATGGCTTCACAAACCCTTCCGCCGCAGGCGCCTCGGTGTTCGCCCTATCCAACCGTGGCGCCAGTAGCGCCATGGCGAAATACCTCTCCGATCGCGAAAACCGGGCGGATGAGGTGGCCGGGAAAAAAGCCACCGACAAAGACCATCTGTTGCAGCAGGTTCTGTTTGATCTCGTGCAGACCGATACCATCAAAAACAGCCTGACGCTCGGCTCGCATATCCTTAAACGGATTAAGCCCGTGCACCGTCTGCACAGTAAAAGCACCGAGCAGGCCGCGTTTGTGGTGCTGAAGTCCCCGTCCATTCCGTCCGTGCTGGTTGAAACCTCGTTCATTACCAACCCGGAAGAAGAGCGTTTACTCGGCACCACGGCGTTTCGTCAGAAGATCGCGAACGCCATCGCCTCCGGGGTTATCAGTTATTTCAACTGGTTCGATAATCAAAAAGCACACTCCAGGAAACGTTGATGAAACCGAATGCACAGCTGGTCAAAACGTTCCTGATGCAGCTACAGGACGCGATTTGCCAGAAACTGGCCGCCGCAGACGGCGGTGAATTCCAGGAAGACGCCTGGCAGCGCGACGCGGGCGGCGGCGGGCGCAGCCGCGTGCTGCGTAACGGCGGTATTTTTGAACAGGCCGGGGTTAACTTCTCCCACGTCCACGGTGATGCAATGCCAGCGTCCGCCACGGCGCATCGGCCTGAACTGGCGGGCCGCAGCTTCGAGGCGATGGGCGTCTCGCTGGTGGTGCATCCGCATAACCCGTTTGTGCCAACCAGCCACGCCAACGTGCGCTTTTTCATCGCGGAAAAACCGGGAGCCGATCCCGTCTGGTGGTTTGGCGGCGGTTTCGACTTAACGCCTTACTATGGCTTCGAAGAGGACGCCGTGCACTGGCACACCACCGCGCGCGACCTCTGCCTGCCGTTTGGCGAAGACGTTTACCCGAAATACAAAAAGTGGTGCGATGATTATTTCTATCTGAAGCATCGCGACGAGCAACGCGGCATCGGCGGGCTGTTCTTTGACGATCTCAACACGCCGGATTTTGATACCGCGTTCAGCTTTATGCGCGCAGTGGGTGAAGGCTTTACCGACGCCTATCTGCCAATTGTCGAACGCCGCAAAAACACCGACTACGGCGTTCGCGAGCGTGAGTTCCAGCTGTACCGCCGCGGGCGCTACGTGGAGTTTAATCTGGTATGGGATCGCGGGACGCTGTTTGGCCTGCAAACCGGTGGGCGCACGGAGTCCATTCTGATGTCGATGCCGCCGCTGGTGCGCTGGGAATACAGCTTTGAACCCAAAGAAGGCAGCCCGGAGGCTGCCTTGCGTGAGTTTATTCGGGTTCGGGACTGGGTGTAACTGCCGGATGGCGCTGCGCTTATCCGGCCTACGAGTCCCGTAGGTCGGGTAAGCGAACGCGCCACCCGACACGCAGCGCTTACAGCGGCTGCGTCTGCGCCTCAACCACCGCCAGCGCCACCATGTTGACGATACGACGCACGGAGGCAATCGGCGTTAATACATGTACCGGTTTTGACACCCCCATCAGCACTGGCCCTACGGTCACCCCTTCAGAACTCGACACGCGCAGCAGGTTATAGCTGATACGCGCCGCTTCTACGTTCGGCATAATCAGCACGTTCGCCGAGCCTTTCAGCGGGCTGTCCGGCATACGTTCATTACGAATGCTCTCCACCAGCGCGGCGTCGCCGTGCATCTCGCCGTCGATCATCAGCTCCGGCGCACGCTCGCGCACCAGGTCCAGCGTCTGGCGCATTTTGCACGCCGCCGCGGATTTAGATGACCCGAAGTTAGAGTGCGACAGCAGCGCCACTTTCGGCTCGATACCAAAGCGGCGCACGGTTTCCGCCGCCATCACGGTGATTTCCGCCAGCTCCTCCGGGGAAGGATCGTCGTTGACGTAGGTATCGGCGATAAAGGTGTTCCCGCTTGGCAGCAGCAGCGCGTTCATTGCGCCGGCAGTATGGACACCCTCGCGATAGCCGAAGATCTCCTGCACCACGCTGAAATGCTCATGGTACTCGCCGATGGTGCCGCAGATCAGCGCATCCGCCTCACCGCGATGAACCATGATCGCGCCGATCACCGTGGTGTTGCTGATCACCGCCCGCTGCGCCTGCTCCTGGGTGATCCCGCGACGCTTCATGATCGAATAGTATTCGTTCCAGTACTCTTTGAAGCGTGGATCGGATTCGTTATTGACGATCTCAAAGTCGACGCCCGGCTTAATTTGCAGACCCAGCTTCTGAATACGCATCTCGATCACGCTTGGACGACCAATCAGGATCGGTTTCGCCAGCCCTAAGGTGATCAGCTCCTGCGTGGCATGCAGCACGCGCGCCTCTTCCCCTTCCGCCAGCACCACGCGCTTCGCGTCAGCGCGCGCCTGGGAGAAGATCGGCTTCATAAACAGGTTGGTTTTGTAGACGAACTCGGTGAGTTTATCGACGTAGGCATCGAAGTCTTCAATCGGCCGCGTCGCCACGCCGGAGTCCATCGCCGCTTTTGCCACCGCTGGCGCGATCTTCACGATCAGACGCGGGTCAAACGGTTTAGGGATGATGTAGTCCGGGCCGAAGCTCAGATCCTGATCGCCGTAGGCGGAGGCCACCACTTCGCTCTGCTCGGCGTGCGCCAGCTCTGCGATAGCATGAACGGCGGCGAGCTTCATCTCTTCGTTGATTGCCGTAGCGCCAACGTCCAGCGCACCGCGGAAGATGAACGGGAAGCAGAGCACGTTGTTCACCTGGTTCGGGTAGTCCGAACGTCCGGTACAGATGATAGCGTCTTCGCGCACTGCCTTCGCCAGCGGCGGCAGAATTTCCGGCTCCGGGTTCGCCAGGGCCAGGATCATTGGCGCGCGCGCCATCTTCTGCACCATCTCCTGGGTCAGCACTTTCGGGCCTGAACAGCCGAGGAAAATGTCAGCACCTTCAATGACGTCTTCAAGCGTGCGCTTGCCGTCGTCTTCCACCGCATAGGCCGCCTTGGTTTCCGCCATGTTTGGCTCACGGTCTTTGTAAATCACGCCTTTGGAGTCGCAGACCACAATGTTGTGTTTCTGCATGCCCAGCGCCACCAGCAGGTTCATACAGGCGATGGCCGCGGCGCCCGCGCCGGAGACCACCATGCGCACGTCGGAGAGGTTTTTCTCCACCACACGCAGACCGTTCAGAATGGCGGCGGTACTGATGATCGCCGTGCCGTGCTGGTCGTCATGGAACACGGGAATGTTCATACGCTCGCGCAGCTTCTGCTCGATATAGAAACATTCCGGCGCTTTGATGTCTTCCAGGTTGATGCCGCCGAAGGTCGGCTCCAGCGCCGCCACCACGTTGATGAATTTATCCGGGTCCAGTTCGTCCACTTCAATATCGAAGACGTCGATACCGGCAAATTTCTTAAACAGAACGCCCTTCCCTTCCATCACCGGCTTACCGGCCAGCGCGCCAATGTTTCCTAACCCCAGTACCGCCGTACCGTTAGAGATCACGGCCACCAGGTTGCCACGGGCGGTGTATTTGTACGCTGCCAGCGGATCTTTTTCGATTTCAAGGCACGGAGCGGCTACGCCTGGCGAGTAGGCCAGCGCCAGATCGCGCTGCGTCGCCAGCGGTTTGGTCGGGGATACCTGGATTTTACCCGGAACAGGAAACTCGTGAAAATCGAGAGCGCTTTGTTTTAACTGATCATCCATCTTGTTATTCCTTTCACGTTTCGGTCAAAAAGGGTGATGTTGACGTTCCTATGCACACCCTGGTGTGCCGCATAGTATCGCCGCAGGCAGGCTCCTAAACTTTGAAGGCTGCCAAACTCTCACCATTGCAGAATAAAAATTGTTATCAATTTATAACAGCCATGTTACCCGTCTCAGACAGCAATGCCTCCCCCGTCTGCTATGCTTTTTTGTTAAGTCCATCATGATTTTCTCAGAAGTGTGACCTGACGCACTCGACTAACTCTTTTATTTCCAAGGAGTAATTATGAACCAGCTAGACGGCATCAAACAATTTACCACCGTGGTTGCAGACAGCGGCGACATCGAATCGATTCGTCACTACCAGCCGGAAGACGCGACCACCAACCCCTCGCTGCTGCTCAAGGCGGCCGGTCTTGCGCACTTTAGTCATCTGATTGATGACGCCCTTGCCTACGGCAAACAGCGCGGTAAAACGCAGGAGCAGCAGGTCGCCGAGGCCAGTGACAAGCTGGCGGTCAATATCGGTGCGGAAATTCTTAAAAGCATACCGGGACGCGTCTCCACCGAAGTGGATGCCCGCCTCTCATTCGACCAGGAAAAGAGCATTAACAAGGCTCGCCGCCTGGTGGAACTCTACCAGGAGCAGGGGATCGATAAGTCACGCATCCTGATCAAGCTTGCCTCCACCTGGGAAGGCATCCGCGCGGCGGAAGTGCTGGAGAAAGAGGGGATCCACTGTAACCTGACGCTGCTGTTCTCCTTCGCCCAGGCGCGCGCCTGCGCCGAAGCGGGCGTGTTCCTGATTTCACCGTTTGTCGGGCGTATCTACGACTGGTATCAGGCGAAACAGCCGATGGACCCGTATGTGGTGGACGAAGATCCCGGCGTGAAATCGGTGCGTAATATCTACGATTATTACAAGCAGCACCGCTACGAGACCATCGTGATGGGGGCCAGCTTCCGCCGCACCGAGCAGATCCTCGCGCTCGCGGGCTGCGACCGTCTGACCATCTCCCCAGACCTGCTGAAAAAGCTTCAGGAGAGTGAAGAGACGGTGATCCGCAAGCTGGTGCCAACCTCTACCGTTCTGCCGAAACCAAAACCCATGACCGAAGCGGAATTCCGTTGGGAGCACAATCAGGATCCAATGGCCGTGGAAAAACTGGCGGACGGCATCCGTCAGTTCGCCGTCGACCAGCGCAAACTCGAAGATCTTCTCGCCGCCAAACTTTAACCTTGCCACGGAGTGAACTATGTCCCGTAAAGAGCTCGCCAACGCCATTCGCGCCCTCAGCATGGATGCCGTACAAAAAGCCAATTCCGGCCACCCTGGCGCCCCCATGGGTATGGCTGATATCGCCGAAGTGCTGTGGAACGACTTCCTGAAGCACAACCCGACCGATCCGACCTGGTACGACCGCGACCGTTTTATTCTCTCCAACGGTCATGCCTCGATGCTGCTCTACAGCCTGCTGCACCTTTCCGGCTACGATCTGCCGCTTGAGGAGTTAAAAAACTTCCGCCAGCTGCACTCCAAAACGCCGGGCCACCCGGAGATCGGCTATACGCCGGGCGTTGAAACCACTACCGGCCCGCTGGGCCAGGGGCTGGCGAATGCCGTCGGCCTGGCGATTGCCGAACGTACGCTGGCCGCGCAGTTCAACCAGCCCGACCACGAGATTGTCGATCACTACACCTATGTCTTTATGGGTGACGGCTGCCTGATGGAGGGGATCTCCCACGAGGTCTGTTCTCTGGCGGGCACCCTGGGGCTGGGCAAGCTGATTGGCTTCTACGATCACAATGGCATCTCCATTGACGGGGAAACCGAGGGCTGGTTTACCGACGACACGGCGAAACGCTTTGAAGCCTATCACTGGCACGTGGTGCACGAGATCGACGGTCACGATCCTGAGGCGGTGAAAAAAGCGATTCAGGAAGCGCAGAACGTGAAGGACAAACCGTCCCTGATCATCTGCCGCACCACCATCGGCTTCGGCTCGCCGAACAAAGCGGGCAAAGAAGAGGCGCACGGCGCGGCGCTGGGTGAAGAGGAAGTGGCGCTGACCCGCCAGAAACTGGGCTGGAAACACCCGGCCTTTGAGATCCCAAAAGAGATCTACAAGGCCTGGGATGCTCGCGAAACAGGTGAAAAAGCGCAGCAGGCCTGGAACGAGAAGTTTGCCGCCTACAAAAAAGCGTACCCGGAGCTGGCGGCTGAGTTTACCCGCCGCATGAGCGGCGGCCTGCCGGAAGACTGGGAAGAGAAAACCCAGGCGCTGATTGAAAATCTGCAATCCAACCCGGCAAAAATTGCCACCCGTAAGGCGTCACAAAACACCCTGAACGCGATTGGCCCGATCCTGCCCGAACTGCTGGGCGGCTCGGCGGATCTGGCGCCAAGTAACCTCACCATCTGGTCCGGCTCTAAATCTCTGAAGGAGGACATTGCCGGGAACTACATCCACTACGGCGTGCGCGAGTTCGGGATGACCGCCATTGCCAACGGCATCGCCCACCATGGCGGCTTCGTGCCGTACACCGCCACCTTCCTGATGTTTGTCGAATATGCCCGTAACGCGGCGCGTATGGCGGCCCTGATGAAGGCGCGGCAGATCATGGTGTATACCCATGATTCCATCGGGCTGGGTGAAGATGGGCCGACGCACCAGGCGGTGGAGCAGCTGGCGAGCCTGCGCTTAACGCCAAACTTCAGCACCTGGCGTCCGTGCGATCAGGTTGAAGCGGCAGTGGGCTGGAAGCTGGCTGTAGAGCGTCATAACGGACCCACGGCGCTGATCCTGTCGCGCCAGAACCTGGCGCAGATTGAACGCACGCCGGAGCAGGTGAAAAATATCGCCCGCGGCGGGTACATCCTGAAAGACAGCGGCGGCAAGCCGGACGTGATCCTGATCGCCACCGGTTCCGAGGTGGAAATCACGGTAAAAGCGGCGGAGAAACTGACCGCCGAGGGTCACGCGGTGCGCGTGGTTTCCCTGCCTTCAACGGATATCTTTGATGCTCAGGATGAGGCGTACCGCGAATCGGTGCTGCCTTCCAACGTCGCGGCGCGCGTGGCGGTTGAAGCTGGCATTGCCGACTACTGGTACAAATATGTGGGTCTGAAAGGGGCGATTGTCGGGATGCATGGTTACGGTGAATCCGCCCCGGCCGACAAGCTGTTCCCGTATTTCGGCTTTACCGTTGAGAACGTGGTGGAGAAGGCGCTGAGCGTGCTGTAGTGCGATCTGCGTTGCCCGGTGGCGGCTACGCCTTACCGGGCCTACGGTTCTAAAAAGTAGGCCGGGTAAGCGACAGCGCCACCCGGCAAAACCCTACCTTGTGATCCACAGCGTGGGCCAGGCATCTGGCCCATTCCAGTTATCACAGCTTGGCTCTTCCGCGTAGCGTACCAGGCGGAAGCGCTGGCCGTTAAAACGCCAGCGGGTCTGGATCCCACAGTCGCCTATCCCGCGTCCCAGCGCCAGCGTGGTCAGCTCGCGCGTTTTTTCATCGAAGCTGGCATTCATCAGCTCCATGTCGCTACTCTGGCTGGAAGGGGTAAACGGCAGGCGCAATCTCACGCTCCTGGCCGCAAATGGTTTTTTACGCGACACCAGCCACGCCAGGTCGACGGTGTTGTACGCCCCCGCCTCACAGCTGATGATCATCAGCGCTTTGTCATCGGTCAGCGCGGTCACGCGCACTTCACGCCGGTTCGGATCGAGAGAGCACTGGCTGTGGTTCATGCGCCAGGTACCGTAATCCAGCAGATCGTTGAGTTCGTTATGCGTCAGCGGCGTTGGCGTGGGGTTCACCACCGCCACCTTTTTTAATGCCGGCGCAGGCGGCACGCTCAGCGGTGGACTATCCCCTTTTTTGATCCACGCCGTTTCACTTCCGACGCGTTTTTGCTGGGCATCGATAAACAGCAGCGCCGCTTTCAGACCGGCCAGAGAAATTGTCTGCTTCCCCCCGCGCAGGGTCAGCGCCTGCCCTTCCTGAATGGTTTTCAGAAACGTGGTGATGGTGGCCGTATCGTCTGTTTTAAGATGCCAGGGGGTTAACTGCCAGTGTTGCGACGTGAGTTTAAGCGGCACCTTGTCGAGCAGCAGGCGCGGGGCGATGTCAGGCTCTTTCACCGGAGGCGCCGAAAGCCCGCCGAGATCGATGCGCAGGCTGGCGTCCGTTTTTGCCCCCGCACTGCGGCTCAGCGTCATGACCAGACCGCGATGCTCGCCAGTGTTGCGCGCTACGCAGAAGTTCTGGTTATTGCAGGTCACCTGCCAGTCTGAAAAAGACTGCTGCGCAGGCGCAGCCCACACCAAAGGCACGGGAAGCACGCAAATGAAGAAGAGAAGAAAAACGCAGTAGCGCATGAACGGCACAGCCCCGGAAACGAATAGGTCAATCTGGGGCGTATCTTCGTGCCCTGGGCGGGCTGGCTCAATCGGATTTATCGGATAGATTTATCTGAAATACAACTTATCGCGCTTCCGCCGCCGCATTCATCAGCCCGCTGGTTTGCAGATACTGCAACAGGATCACCGCTTTACCGTCGCGGATCTCGCCGCGTTTCACCATGTCGACAGCCTGAGCGAAAGGCATTTCCAGCACTTCAATGTCTTCATCGTCCACGCCGCCGCCCCGGTGCGTGCGCTGGGCATCGGTGTATTCCGCAATGAAGAAGTGGATCAGCTCGGTAACCCCGCCAGGGGACATAAACAGCTCAAAGACTTTCTGCACCGCCCCCACTTCAAAGCCCGTCTCCTCAATGGCTTCTTTGCGGATACACACTTCCGGCTCATCGTCATCCAGCAGACCTGCACAGGTTTCAATCAGACGTCCGTCCGCGTTGCCATTGACCCATGTCGCGATGCGAAACTGGCGTATCAGCACCACGCTTTGCTTTTCACGGTTATACAGCAGAATGGTTGCACCATTGCCCCGGTCGTAGACTTCGCGTTTATGGCGAATGACTTCCCCGTTCTTACGGGTAAGATCGTAAGTGATGTTACGCAGGACAAAGTAATTTTCAGAAAGGATTTTGTCTTTAATAACGCTAATGTTCAGGGACATACGGGCTCCACGGCAAAATGAGTCTGTTTATACTACGCCGTGAAGCCCGCTTTGTCGCCCGTCTGCGTTAATGCATGTTGCGCGGCGGCACGCCAAGCCAGTCCATGATCCCCTGCGCGGCATGGCGCCCTTCCGCCATCGCGGTGACCACCAGATCCGCACCGCGTACCGCATCACCGCCAGCAAAAATCTGCGGATTCGAGGTCTGGTAGCGATAACGGCTCTCCACGGAGGCCCTGATGCGCCCCCAGTCGTCGGTGTCGACGCCCTGCGCCTGAAGCCACGGCATGGCGTGCGGATTAAACCCAAACGCCATGATCACCGCATCCGCTGGCATGACAAACTCACTGCCCGCCACCGGGACAGGACGCCGCCGCCCCTGCGCATCCGGCTCGCCCAGACGGGTGCGCAGCATCCGGATACCGTTGACCTTCCCGTAGGCATCCAGCGTGAGCTCAACCGGCTGAAGATTAAATTCAAACGCCGCGCCCTCTTCTTTCGCGTTTTTAACCTCTTTCTTTGAGCCCGGCATGTTGGCCTCGTCCCGCCGATAGGCGCAGGTGACTTTCGCCGCGCCATGCCGCAGCGCGGTGCGCACGCAGTCCATCGCCGTATCGCCCCCGCCGAGCACCACCACGTTTAACCCCTGCGTGTCGATAAACGGCTCGTCTGCGGCAGGGTCAAGGCCCATCACGTTCCGCGTGTTTGCCACTAAAAACGGCAGCGCGTCGTACACGCCCGGCGCGTCTTCGTGAGGGATACCCGCTTTCATGGAACGATAGGTCCCTACGCCGATGAACAGGGCATCGTAGTCGTTTTGCAGTTGGGTCATCGACACGTCTTTTCCCACCTCGCAGTTCAGCTCGAAGCGGATACCCATCGCGCTGAATATCTCTCTGCGCCGCGCTAACAGGGATTTATCCAGCTTGAAGGCCGGAATACCAAAGGTCAGCAATCCGCCGATTTCCGGATGGCGATCGTAGACCGTCACGTCGACGCCGCTGCGCACCAGTACATCGGCGCAGGCCAGCCCTGCCGGACCGGCACCGATGATGGCGACGCGCTTACCGACCGGCTTAACGTGGCTGACGTCCGGCGTCCAGCCCATCGCCAGCGCCCGATCCGAGATATACCGTTCGATATTCCCGATGGTTACTGCCCCTGACGCATCCCGCAGGGTGCAGGCGCCTTCACATAATCGATCCTGTGGGCAGACGCGGCCGGTAATTTCCGGTAAACAGTTAGTCTGGTGAGAAAGCTCAGCCGCACCGACGATATCCCCCGCCCTGATCCGCTCAATCCACTGCGGAATGTGGTTATGCAGCGGGCAGGTCCACTCGCAAATGCTGTGCTCGCCACATTTCAGGCACCGGGATGCCTCGCGCTGCGCCTGTTCCGGGCGAAACGGCAGGTAGATCTCGTTAAAATGGCCTGCACGTGCTTCGGGGCTGAGCTTATCCGGCTCACCGCGCGCCGGGGTGTTTTGCATCTGTTGCCGTTTGGTTTGCGGAGAGACTGACTGAACCGCCTCGCTGTGCCACGGCAGCGCGTCCAGCCTTGCACTCCGCTGTCGGCGCTGCTTAACCAGCTTATCCAGTACGGCTGGGGTGGCGAGCGTAAGCACCTCCGCCGGGCAGTTTTCAACGCAGGCCGGGCCTTGCGGCCTTTCCAGACAGAGGTCGCATTTGTGCGCCGAGGCCTTTACGCTGTCGTTTTCCAGCGGGGCGATCAGCATGTCCATCGTGCCAAACGGACAGGCCACCACGCAGGCTTTACAGCCAATGCATTTTTGTTGATTGACCTGTACGCTGTCGCTGTGTTGCGTGATGGCTCCGTTCGGGCAGCTTTGCGCGCAGGGCGCGTTTTCACAGTGGTGGCAGGTCACGGGGCTTTTTCGCAAGCCTGAGGTAAGGACCGTAATGCGGGGATGAAAATGGCGCTCGCTCAGCGCGTGCTGCTCCCCGTTGTGCGCCATCACACAGGCAACTTCGCAGGCGCGACAACCGATACACTGTTGAGCGTTGGCCATAATAAAACGATTCATAACAACACCTGTTTTTGGTTCAATAACCTTATTCTTTATATTGTTATCGTATTTACCCACAGCGGCATGGCGACGCAATGTTCAAATGCCCAGGAAGCCGAACTATTTCCAGTGAACCTGTGGCAGATCAATTTAATTCAGGAAACTGATGAGTGACCGTTAAACGCCCCGTATCGGGAAGCCTGGCTCGGGCTTTCTTTTCGATGATTGTCTTGTCCGTTCTGATCAGCGCCATTGCGCTGGTTACACTCGCCAGCAGCCAGCGCGACGCCGAGGCGATTAACATCGCCGGATCGCTGCGCATGCAGAGCTACCGCCTGGGCTACGAAATGCAGCGCGCCAGCCCGTCGCTGGCGGAGCACCGCGCGGTCTGGCAGAAAACGCTGAGCGCGCCTGCGTTGCAGAAGCTAAACCGCTGGTATGTGCCTGAGGACGTCAAACAGCGTTACCAGCAGTTGCACCTTGGCTGGCAGGAGATGGACACGCGTATCGCCAGCGGCGATACCGGGTGGTATCAGAACCACATAGAGGATTTCGTGGGCCGGATAGATGCCTTTGTGCTGGCGCTTCAGCACTACACCGAACATAAAATTCAGCTGGTGATTTGCATGTCGCTGACGGGCGGCCTGGGCATCCTGCTGCTGGCGGTGGTAACCCTGCGGCGCATCCGCCGTCAGGTTGTGCTGCCGCTGAATAATCTGGTGGCGGCGAGCGAGCGTATCGAACAGGGGCAGTTCGATACCCCCGCGCCGGATACTATGCTGCCCAACGAGCTGGGCCAGCTTTCCCGCGCCTTCAACCATATGTCGGCGGAATTACACACTTTGTACCGCTCCCTTGAGCACTCCGTTGCCGAAAAAACTCGCCACCTGAATGAAGCGCATCAGCAGCTCGAAATGCTGTTCAAATGCTCACAGGCGTTGAATACCGGGCAAATAGACAGCCACTGCTTCCGGCATATTTTGCAGATTGTGCATGACTATACGCAGATGAATTACCTGCAATTGCGCACCAGTGACGACTGGGAGCTTTACGAAGGACAGGAGTCCCCGGGCGAGAAAATGCACACTTTACCGGTGTTAATGCAGGACACCCTGTACGGCGAACTGCGCTGGCAAAGCGCGACCGGGGATGTTCCGCTGCCGCTCATGGAAAGCGTGGCGACGATGCTGGGCCGGGGGCTCTATTTCAATCAGGCGCAGAAACATTATCAGCAGCTGCTGCTGATGGAGGAGCGCGCCACCATCGCGCGCGAGCTGCATGATTCGCTGGCGCAGGTGCTTTCCTATTTGCGTATTCAGCTTACGCTGCTGAAGCATGCCGTTCCGGGCGACAATGCGCCGGCGCAGACCATCATTACGGACTTCTCCCGCGAGCTGAATAACGCCTGGCATCAGCTACGCGAGCTGCTCACCACCTTCCGCCTGACGCTCAATCACGCCAATCTTCCTGCCGCGCTACAGGAGTCTCTCGACGGATTGCAAAGCCAGACCCGCGCGAAGCTGGTGCTCGACTGCCGTCTCTCATCGCTGGCGCTGGACGCGCAAAAACAGGTGCACCTCTTACAGATTGTGCGTGAGGCAGTGCTGAATGCGATTAAACATGCCGACGCCAGCGAGATTGTGGTCAGCTGCGTCACCACCGCGGACGGCACTCACACGGTCACGATCCGCGACAACGGTATTGGTATCGGCGACGCCAGTGAACCGCCGGGGCACTACGGGCTGAATATCATGCGCGAACGCGCGGGACGGCTAGGCGGGACATTACACTTTTCTCAGCCGCCACAGGGCGGGACACAGGTCAGCGTGACGTTCCGGACGCCTGCGGCGCAGGCTGAAAAATAGCGGGAAAGAAGGCGCGCTGAAAAAAGCGCATGATAATTTACATTATCTCCTTTATTTCTCCACGTTTGACCTGGGCCTTACCGCTAAAGTTAGGCGGGCAATAAACAATAATGACGTGCAGCAAAACGAGGTCACACTTTAATGGCGAATTTTTTCATCGATCGCCCCATTTTTGCCTGGGTGCTTGCAATCCTGTTGTGTCTGACGGGTGTCCTGGCGATTACTTCCCTTTCTGTTGAGCAATACCCTGACCTCGCGCCCCCCAACGTGCGTATCACGGCGAACTACCCTGGCGCCTCGGCACAGACGCTGGAAAATACCGTCACCCAGGTTATCGAGCAGAACATGACGGGTCTCGATAACCTGATGTACATGTCCTCGCAGAGCAGCGCCACGGGCCAGGCGACGGTAACCCTGAGCTTTACGGCGGGCACGGATCCGGATGAAGCGGTGCAGCAGGTGCAAAACCAGCTGCAATCGGCACTGCGTAAACTGCCTCAGGCGGTGCAGAACCAGGGGGTGACCGTGCGTAAAACCGGTGACACCAATATTTTGACCATCGCGTTTGTTTCAACCGATGGCTCGATGGATAAGCAGGACATCGCGGACTACGTCGCCAGTAATATTCAGGACCCGCTCAGCCGTATCAACGGCGTGGGGGATATCGACGCCTACGGCTCGCAGTACTCCATGCGTATCTGGCTGGATCCCAACAAGCTGAACAGCGTGCAGATGACCGCCAAAGATGTCACCGACGCTATCGAATCGCAGAACGCCCAGATTGCCGTGGGGCAGCTCGGCGGTACGCCGTCCGTGGATAACCAGGCGCTTAATGCCACCATCAACTCGCAGTCGCTGCTCCAGACGCCTGAACAGTTCCGCGATATTACTCTGCGCGTGAATCAGGACGGTTCGGAAGTGCGTCTGGGGGATGTCGCCACCGTGGAAATGGGGGCGGAAAAATATGACTACCTGAGCCGCTTTAACGGCAATGCCGCGTCCGGGCTGGGGGTGAAACTGGCCTCCGGCGCCAACGAAATGGCGACCGCGCAGCGGGTGTTAGAGCGTCTGGATGAACTGTCGCATTACTTCCCGCACGGACTGGAGTACAAAGTCGCCTACGAAACCACCTCGTTCGTAAAAGCCTCCATCGAAGATGTGGTGAAAACCCTGCTCGAAGCTATCGCGCTGGTGTTCCTCGTGATGTACCTGTTCCTGCAAAACTTCCGCGCCACGCTGATCCCCACCATTGCGGTGCCGGTGGTGCTGCTGGGCACCTTTGCGGTGCTGTATGCCTTCGGTTACAGCATCAATACCCTGACCATGTTCGCCATGGTGCTGGCCATCGGCCTGCTGGTGGATGATGCCATCGTAGTGGTGGAAAACGTTGAGCGCATCATGAGCGAGGAAGGGCTTTCGCCCCGCGAGGCCACGCGCAAATCGATGGGACAGATTCAGGGCGCGCTGGTCGGTATCGCCATGGTGCTGTCGGCGGTATTTATCCCGATGGCATTTTTTGGCGGCACCACGGGCGCGATTTATCGCCAGTTCTCGATCACCATCGTCTCTGCAATGGTGCTCTCCGTACTGGTGGCGATGATCCTTACCCCTGCCCTGTGCGCGACGCTGCTGAAACCGCTGCATAAGGGCGAACATCACGGTCAAAAAGGCTTCTTCGGCTGGTTTAACCGCATGTTTAACCGCAATGCGGCGCGCTATGAAGCGGGCGTGGGTAAAGTTCTGCACCGCAGCGTACGCTGGATGGTGGTTTATGTCCTGCTGCTCGGTGGCATGGTCTTCCTGTTCCTGCGGCTGCCAACCTCCTTCCTGCCGCTGGAAGATCGCGGCATGTTTATCACCTCCATACAGTTACCGAGCGGCTCGACCCAGCAGCAGACCCTGAAAGTGGTGCAGAAGGTTGAGAACTACTTCCATACTCAGGAGAAAGATAACGTGGTTTCCGTCTTCTCCACCGTCGGCTCTGGCCCTGGCGGTAACGGGCAGAACGTGGCGCGCATGTTTGTGCGCCTGAAAGACTGGGACCAGCGCGACAGCGATACCGGCTCTTCCTTTGCCATCATTGAGCGTGCAACCGAAGCGTTCAACAAAATCAAGGAAGCGCGCGTTTTCGCCAGCAGCCCGCCCGCCATCAGCGGCCTGGGCAGCTCAGCCGGGTTTGATATGGAGCTTCAGGATCACGCGGGTGCCGGGCATGACGCGTTGATGGCTGCTCGCGATAAACTGCTGGAGCTGGCCGGGAAAGATCCGCAGCTTACCCGCGTTCGTCATAACGGTCTGGATGACAGCCCTCAGCTACAGGTGGATATTGACCAGCGTAAAGCGCAGGCGCTGGGCGTCTCCATCGACGACATTAACGACACCCTGCAAACGGCATGGGGCTCAAGCTACGTGAATGACTTTATGGATCGCGGCCGCGTGAAGAAGGTCTACGTTCAGTCTGCCGCCAAATACCGCATGCTGCCTGACGATATCAACCGCTGGTATGTGCGCAATAACACCGGCGGCATGGTGCCGTTCTCGGCGTTTGCGACGTCACGCTGGGAAACCGGTTCACCGCGTCTGGAGCGTTACAACGGCTATTCGGCGCTGGAGATTGTCGGTGAAGCCGCGCCGGGCGTGAGTACCGGTACCGCAATGGACATAATGGAAAAACTGGTTCAGCAGTTACCGACCGGCTTTGGTCTGGAGTGGACGGCGATGTCCTACCAGGAACGGCTTTCCGGCGCGCAGGCGCCTGCCCTGTATGCCCTTTCGCTGCTGGTAGTGTTCCTCTGCCTGGCGGCGCTGTATGAAAGCTGGTCTGTGCCGTTCTCGGTGATGCTGGTGGTGCCTCTTGGGGTCATCGGCGCGCTGCTGGCAACCTGGATGCGCGGCCTGGAAAATGATGTCTATTTCCAGGTCGGACTCCTCACCGTAATCGGATTGTCGGCGAAAAACGCCATTCTGATCGTCGAATTTGCCAATGAGATGAATGCCAAAGGTCACGAACTGATGGCCGCCACGCTGCACGCCTGTCGTCAGCGCCTGCGTCCGATCCTGATGACCTCTCTGGCGTTTGTGTTTGGCGTCCTGCCGATGGCCACCAGCTCCGGCGCAGGCTCCAGCAGCCAGCACGCGGTGGGAACGGGCGTTATGGGGGGAATGATTTCCGCGACGATTCTGGCTATCTATTTCGTACCGCTGTTCTTTGTACTGATACGCCGTCGTTTCCCGCTGAAGGATAAGCCGGAATAACCCGTTGAAATAAAAAAGGCGGCTTTACAGGCCGCCTTTTTATTGTGTGATTCGTTCACACTATGGTTATTTTAGTTAATTAAGTGCTCTTGCATTTCTTACCGGAAATTCATTTACGAAGCATGCCTTCGATAAAATCTTTCCAGTTCCCCAGTTCACGTTCAATCATAACAACCTCTCTTATTATTATGCGCATTCTACGAAAACGTATCATCATTGTGAAGCCACTTTAACCGATTGCTGTGATTGAGCCCCGCTGTGCTGGTAGGTTTAGGATCACTATGAGCGTTGCCGGGTAAATTTTATGTGACCTACAGCAATATTTTGAAATAGTCGGAAAAATGACAGCATTTTTAATTTCCCCCTGAGTTTATTGGCAATTTAAACAGGGTGGACAACTATGCTTAAAAGATGAAAGACTATTCAGCTTACAGCTGTTCGTTGAATTATGGAGAATTGTAAATCCTGAAAAATTCCGAATGTGTTATATTCCACTTAAGGATATATCGTCGAAAATATTGAACATTTAATCCACAAAAGAACAAAAGGATTCACTATGGTTGTGATGTACGGCATTAAGAATTGCGACACGATTAAAAAAGCCCGCCGCTGGCTGGAAGCACACAACATCGACTATCGCTTCCACGATTACCGTGCCGACGGGCTTGACCCTGCGTTTCTCCATTTCGCCATCAACGAACTGGGCTGGGAAGCGCTGCTGAATACCCGCGGGACCACCTGGCGAAAACTGGATGAATCTCTCCGGGCCACGATCAACGACGCCGACAGCGCAGCGAAACTGATGCTTGAAATGCCGGCAATCATCAAACGCCCATTGCTCTGCAAGCCAGGTCAGCCTATGCTGCTGGGTTTCAGTGAAACCCTTTATTCAGATTTATTCGTTGAGGTGTAGTCTATGTCATGCCCGGTCATTGAGCTGACTCAGCAGCTTATTCGCCGTCCTTCCCTTAGCCCGGACGACGCAGGTTGTCAGGCATTAATGATTGAGCGCCTGCGTGCCATCGGTTTTACCGTGGAGCACATGGATTTTGGCGATACGCAGAACTTCTGGGCATGGCGCGGTCAGGGGGAGACGCTGGCGTTTGCCGGACATACTGACGTAGTTCCCGCAGGCGACGCAGACCGCTGGATCAACCCGCCTTTTGAGCCGACCATTCGCGACGGCATGCTTTTCGGACGCGGCGCTGCGGACATGAAAGGTTCCCTGGCTGCGATGGTCGTGGCGGCAGAGCGTTTCGTCGCCCAGCATCCGAACCATAGAAACCGTCTTGCGTTTTTGATTACCTCCGATGAAGAAGCCAGCGCCCACAACGGCACTGTGAAGGTCGTTGAGGCGCTGATGGCGCGCAATGAACGTCTGGACTACTGTCTGGTGGGCGAACCGTCCAGCACCGAAGTGGTGGGCGACGTAGTGAAGAATGGCCGCCGTGGCTCCCTGACCTGTAATTTGACCATACATGGCGTGCAGGGACACGTTGCCTATCCGCACCTGGCGGACAACCCGGTACACCGCGCCGCGCCGATGCTGAACGAACTGGTGGGCATTGAATGGGATAAAGGCAACGAATTTTTCCCGCCTACCAGCATGCAGATAGCCAACATTAAGGCCGGCACCGGCAGCAACAACGTCATTCCCGGCGATCTCTTCGTCCAGTTTAACTTCCGCTTCAGCACCGAACTGACCGACGAGATGATCAAAGCGCGTGTGATTGCGCTGCTCGAGAAATATCAGCTGCGCTATACCCTCGACTGGTGGCTGTCCGGCCAGCCGTTCCTGACGCAGCGCGGTAAACTGGTGGATGCGGTGGTGAACGCCATTGCGCACTATAATGAAATTAAGCCACAGCTGCTGACAACGGGCGGCACGTCTGACGGACGCTTTATCGCCCGCATGGGCGCACAGGTTGTCGAACTGGGTCCGGTTAACGCGACGATTCACAAAATTAATGAATGCGTGAACGCTGCCGATTTACAACTGCTGGCCCGCATGTATCAACGTATTATGGAGCAACTCGTCGCCTGACGGGTGCTTACAGAGGATTAGCGAATGGACTGGCTTTCAAAGTACTGGTGGATTCTGGTGTTGGTGTTTCTGGTAGGCGTGCTGCTTAACGTGATTAAAGATCTCAAGCGCGTTGACCACAAAAAGTTCCTTGCCAACAAACCGGAGCTTCCGCCGCACCGTGATTTTAACGACAAGTGGGACGATGAAGACGACTGGCCGAAGAAGGACCAGAAGAAGTAATTGTACACACCCCTCACCCCCGGCCCCTCTCCCCAGAGGGGAGAGGGGTGTTTTGTTCCCTCTCCCTTTGGGGAGAGGGTTAGGGTGAGGGGAAATGTTTAAATAAACTCTACAATATCATCGTCATTCGGCTTACCGCCGCTGAGCGCTTCATCAAAGTAGTGCTTCGGTACGGTATAACGCAGATGATCGAGCGCGAACTGCATGCTGCGATCGTCAATGGCATGCCCCAGATCGTCTACGATATCCAGCGTCACATCCCCGCCCTCGCGCATCAGCGTCTCCTGGGCAGCTACCGCATGCGAAAGCTCAATTACCCGGTCTTCCCCCCCATGAATGAGATGGATCGTGGTCTGCGTGGTCGCGCTTTGCGGTAACGTCGCAAAACGCCCGTTGAAGGCAATGACGCGGGACACCAGTCCGGGCTGCGCTTTTACGCTTTCCAGCGACATGATTGACCCCTGAGAGAAGCCAATCAGCGCCGTTGCGTCGGCGCCTACGCCGCTCTGCTGCTGCCAGTAACGCACGGTATCGATAAAGGCTGGCATAACGGCATCAATACGCGCCTGACGATTCTCCTCCGTCACGCCCTCGACGGAAAACCACTGCCGCCCGTCCGGACCGCACGGCTCCACGCCGCCGATGCTGACGATCAGCGCCTGTGGAAAAACGGGTGCAAACCAGCTGCCAATCTGTCCCATATTGACGGCATTGTCGCCCACGCCATGAAACAGAAGCAGGAGCTGTTTAGCAGGCGTATCCGGGCTTTGCACTACAAAATGGTCATGTTTCATGGCGATCTCCTTAATTGATAAGCAGGATTTTACGCCTCTGCGGGGTAATGACCATGCCACTTTACTGAAGAAGTCATTGAAAAAATTGCCATTGCATAATGTCGGCTTTCAGCTGCTGGCTACGGGGGTAATCAAGTCTTTCAAGCGCGTAAGCGGTTTCCTCGCGTAGCTTCGCCAGCAACGCTTTGCGCCCGAAATCATGCATATTCCCTTCCATTTTCCCCCGCAGCGCCGGGAGCGGCATGTCCACGGCTAACAACAACCGGGTCAGCGCCGCAACCGAAGTTGAAAACGCCCGGTGAGCAAAGGCAAACCCCGCCAGCTCCAGCCAGTCGTCACTATTAAGGGTAGCTTCCCATGAATCCGTCACAGGGATCTTTTCGCCATTCCAGGCCGACAGGACGCGCATATCCCGACATAAACGCTGATGCGCCTGTTCGCAGAGCTGATGCCCCGCTTCGCTCAGCGGCAGCAACGCCATCGCCGTATAGCACCCGCTGCTGGCTTCCCGGTGGCTGCCCATTCGCACCAGCACAAACCCGCACTGCCGCCAGAAGCGCCACAGCTCGTCGGTATAGCCAAAGCTGACCGAGAGATAATCTTCTCCGCTGGCACTGCGGATCAGCCGCTGGCCGATGCCTTCCCGCTGGCGATGGGGATGAACCGCAATGCGGCTGACGCGTCGGCCTTTCAGCGTCGCCGCGAGCGGCGAGCCGCCGTGCGCTGCCAGCGACTGCGCCACCAGATTTCCACGCGGCCGACGAAAGCCCGCCCAGACTGCGCGGCTAAGTTCAGGGGGTAATCCCCCCTCCTCCACCAGCCAGAGCGCGCCCGCGATCTCCGCGCCCGCCTGAGCAACAGCAAAGTGCTGGCCGGGGGCGTCCATCATCCGGCGTAAATCGAGGGGTGATGTCCGGTAGTGCGCGGCACACAGCAGTTCATACACGCCTGTTCCGCGCGTCGGATCGCTCTCCCATATCCCGGGCTCCAGCGACGTTAAACGTACCTCCCCTGCCGGTTTTCGATCGATAAGCGCATCGTCGAACAGCAGCGCGTTCGCCACTGTCCGCTCAAGGGGGCATCCGGCAGCCCAGCGAACAGGCGTGGATAAGGTATAACGCCGCAGCCCGCTGAACCGGGCGCAGAACTTCAGCAGGAATCCCCTGCCCGTGCCTTCATAACCTTGCACCGTGGTGGTCAGCAAGACGCGGGGAAAGCGCGACGCCAGCTTCTCCAGCAGCGGGCCGGGGATGGCGGCCGCCTCATCGACAATCAGCCAGTCAGCTTCTGTGGTGGAGGCCAGCAGCGCATCCGGGGCCATAAAGTGAAAATGTTCCCCGGCGAAACGCGCGATGACATCCGTCGCCCCTTTTGCCGGTGCCGTCACGACTGCACTCCCCTGAATGCCGCTCAGCAACATGCCCGCCAGGGCGGACTTCCCGCGTCCGCGCGGCGCCGTCACGGCGGCTACGCCCGCAGGCATGGTCAGAAGAGCGTCAAGGATCTCAGCCTGCTCGCGCTGCGGTTCACCGCTGGCGGGCTGCCAGGCGGATAAATCTGGCGCAACGGGAAGGCACAGAGAACGATGTTGATGCCAGACGATGGCATCTGAATCGGCGGCAAGCGTCCGGCAAAAGTGGTGAACAAAGTGCGGGGTGGCGATCGGCTCGGCGCTGTCGCTCCAGCGCAGAGAATCCGCGTCGGGCCTGTCAGCCCAGACGGAGAACGGCGGCACCAGCAGCACCAGAAGGCTTCCGGCGCGCAGGGTCCCGCTGAGGGCGGCGAAGGCCGAGACGTCAAACCCGCGACGCGCGTCAAAAACGGCGTGCAGGTATTCACGTCCCAGCAGGCCGCTGATAGCCTTAGAGGGGTTTTCCTCCAGCCACAGCCAGTCTCCTGGTAACGTATCGCGCAGGAGGGTTGCCTGGTTCAACGTCCACGCTTCATCGCCGCTGAGCACCACCAGCTGGCGGTGCCCGGTACGCTGAAGCTGGTTAACCAGCTGTTCAAACCCCAACATCACATAGCTTTGCCGAAGGTATTACACTGCGACGGGTTGCCGCTGTCGAAGCCACGCTTAAACCAGCTGTAGCGCTGCTCTGAGGTGCCATGGGTAAAGCTGTCCGGCACAACGCGCCCCTGGCTCTGCTGCTGCAAGCGATCGTCACCAATCGCCTGTGCGGCATTCAGGGCCTCTTCCAGATCGCCTGTTTCCAGCACGCCCTGCTGCTGCATGCTGTGTCCCCAGACGCCAGCGAAGCAGTCGGCCTGAAGCTCCATACGTACGGACAGACGATTCACCTCCGCCTGAGAAGCATTCTGCTGCATCTGACGCACTTTAGGCTCAATGCCGAGAAGCTTCTGCACGTGGTGGCCGACTTCATGCGCGATCACGTAGCCCTGGGCAAAATCGCCGTCGGCGCCCAGCTTGCTTTTCATGTCGTCATAGAAGGAGAGATCGATATAGACGGTGCTGTCCGCCGGGCAGTAGAACGGCCCCATAACGGACTGCCCGGTGCCGCAGCCGGTGCGGGTTGCGCCCCGGTACATCACCAGTTTTGGCGGCTGATAAGTCCGCCCCATTTTCTCGAACTGCTGACCCCAGGTATCTTCGGTCGTCGCGAGAATAACGGAAGTAAATTTCGCTGCTTCATCTTCATTTGGGCTGATGGAGCGCTGAGAATACTGCTGCTGTTGCCCGGTTTCACCGGTCATCAAACCGGTCAGGTCGACGCCGTAGTAGCCCGCCACCAGCACGACGACCAGCAGAATAATGCCGCCCTTGCCGCTGGGTAACCGGAAACCTGGCCCGCCCATAGACGGACCACCGCCACCACTGCTGCGTCTGTCTTCTACGTTGTCACTTTCACGACGCCCTTGCCAGCGCATAAACACCTCGAACTATTCCATTTATAATAGCTATGATCGTAGGCGGTTAATGAAAGGATTACCATAGTAAACAAGGATAAGACGCCAAAGGATGCCAACATCCTTTGGCAAATGCGCAGTTTAGTCGAGCTTAACGCCTAAACGGTGAGCAACCGCTTCGTACGCTTCGACCACGCCACCCAGACTCTGGCGGAAACGGTCTTTGTCCATTTTATCCAGCGTCTCTTTGTCCCACAGGCGGCTGCCGTCCGGCGAGAATTCGTCGCCCAGTACCACTTCGCCTTTGTACAGACCGAACTCCAGCTTGAAGTCGACCAGGATCAGGCCCGCGTCATCAAACAGCTTTTTCAGCACGTCGTTGGCTTTGTAGGTCAGTTCCTGCATGCGCGCCAGGTTCTCTTTGCTTACCCAGCCGAAGGTTTCGCAGTAGGATTCGTTGACCATCGGGTCGTGCATGGCGTCGTTTTTCAGGAACAGATCGAACAGCGGTGGATTCAGTTCGATACCCTCTTCAATGCCCAGACGCTTCACCAGGGAGCCTGCGGCACGGTTACGGATCACGCACTCAACCGGCACCATATCCAGTTTTTTTACCAGACATTCCGTATCGGACAGCAACGCTTCCATCTGAGTCGGGATACCGGCTTCGGCCAGTTTGGTCATAATGAAGTGGTTGAACTTGTTGTTCACCATGCCCTTACGATCGAACTGCTCAATGCGTGCGCCGTCTCCTGCTGACGT
Organism: Enterobacter cloacae complex sp. EB5; assembly: GCF_031432835.1. Lineage (NCBI taxonomy): Bacteria > Pseudomonadati > Pseudomonadota > Gammaproteobacteria > Enterobacterales > Enterobacteriaceae > Enterobacter > Enterobacter cloacae complex sp. EB5. The sequence continues at coordinate 3,476,408 of NZ_CP133860.1, read as the reverse complement.
ATCATTGCGGAATTCGAGCACCAACAGATCCGGGTTTTCCGTGCTGTATACGGTTTTCGCTTTGCCACGATACAACTCAGCTTGCTTCTGCATCTTCATTACTCCTGGTGTGATGATTTGTATTCAAAACTGGCCATATTATGCCACGCACACGTTTGCGTAGCACGAAAATAAAAAGGGCTGGATTAACCAGCCCTCACTATTATTTGCTGAATGCGGCCTGGAAGGCAGCGACCAGCGCATCGTTCTGCGCCTGGGTCAGCGTGTGTCCTTTCGGATCGATAAATTGCAGGCTGCTGCGGTTATCGAGGTCGCCAACCTGGATTTTGTAGTCACCGGAAGGCAGCTGTGGATCGCTTGCCCCCAGCTCCTGCCAGGCGCTATCAGACAGCGGCTTATAGGTCGCTGTGATGCTGCCCGTTGAGCGGGTGCTGTCGGTCACCTTCATGCCCACTTTTTCAAGCGTTGCTGGCAGGCGCTGCCAGGTCTGGTTAAACGGCGCACGCACCACCAGCATTGGCAGGCCGGTATCGTCTGCACCGCTCTGCACGTCAAAGGTTGAGCCGTTACGGTTCTGCGCGGCGTTTGCGGCATCGGTAGCGTTCTTATCCAGACCCGCTGCAATCACGTTCAGCATTTCGGTGCTGTAGCGCTGCATGGCGGACGGATCGGCAACCGGTTTTCCTGCCTGCTCAAGATTCAACAGCTTAACGGTAACCGCCTGCTGATAACCCTGCGGCTTAACGGAGACTTGATAACGACCACGGTACTGCTGGTCTTCATCGAGACGGTTCCACTCAATCCAGTCGGTGGTTAAAGTCTGGCTGGCGTCGTCGCGTTTATCAATCGTATAGTTTTTCGACTGAATGACGCTCACAACCTGCGGCCACAGCGTGGTACCGCGTGCGCTTTCCACCAGCAGAGAAGCTGTATCACCGGTAAACTGCGTGCGCGCGCCGCTCACCAGCGCCAGAGGCTGAGCTGGCGGACGAATATCAAGCGCTTTACCCACCAGGCCGCTGCCATTGGTAACCGGAATATTATAATCACCGTTCTGGATCGGCAGGATCATGCCGGCAGGCGCGTGAAGTTCAGCAAGCGGCGGCGCATCCAGATAGGATTCATCACCGCTCACCTGGCGCTTGTAGCGCGAGTCTGAACTACAGGCAGCGAGGAGCATAACAAGCGAAACACCCGCAACCTTCGCCAGGCGCGACTTCTGTACTGAATAAGCCATCAAATCTCCCTAAACTTTACAGCAAACCGGCATGCTTCAGCGCGCCAGCGACAATTTCACGACCGTGATCGGTAATCGGTGTCATTGGCAGACGCAGCGTGTCGGTTGCTACAAGCCCCAACTCCTTACATGCCCATTTCACTGGGATCGGATTGGGTTCGACAAATAATTTATTGTGCAACGGCATCAGACGCTGATTAATCACGCGAGCTTCATCAAAGTGACCGGCTGCGGCCAGTTTGCACATGTCAGCCATATCGCGCGCCGCCACGTTCGCCGTCACGGAAATCACGCCGTTACCACCGAGCTGCATAAAGTCCAGCGCGGTCGCATCATCACCGCTCAACAGGATAAAGTCGTCTGAAACCAGCTCTTTGATCTGATGAACGCGGCTTAAGTTCCCTGTCGCCTCTTTAATCCCGATAATATTTTTTACTTTCGAGAGACGGCCAACGGTTTCCGGCAGCATATCGCAACCGGTACGGGACGGCACATTATACAGAATTTGTGGCAAGTCAGTATGTTCAGCGATGGCTTTGAAATGCTGGAACAAACCTTCCTGAGTAGGACGGTTGTAATAAGGGGTCACCGTCAGACAGCCGACAATGCCGCTGTCATTAAAACGTTGGGTCAGACTGATAGCTTCTGCGGTTGCGTTTGCGCCCGTCCCCGCGATGACCGGAATACGCCCGTCCGCCAGTTCCAGGGTCAGCATCACAACGTCGCCGTGCTCTTCGTGGCTCAGCGTAGCGGATTCACCGGTAGTCCCTACCGAAACGATCGCCGAGGTTCCATTGGCGACATGGTAATCAATGAGCTTCTTCATGCTTGACCGGCAGACATTACCTTTTTCATCCATCGGTGTAACAAGCGCGACAATACTTCCCGTGAACATGAGCCATCCTCTGTGCGAACAAGAGCCTCAATGTTACGTTTGGAACTGTAATAAAAGCAAGCGACCTGAGGCTCTCAGGCGGTTGTATGCATGTTTTTTTTATGCTTTCCTTAGGAAGACTTAACCACGCAAAGGAAGAACAGGTTTGACAACCTCATCACAACATTACCTGGTTATCACTGCGCTGGGTGCTGACAGGCCGGGTATCGTGAATACCATCACTCGCCACGTGAGCAGCTGCGGCTGCAACATCGAAGACAGCCGGCTGGCTATGCTTGGCGAAGAGTTCACGTTCATCATGCTGCTTTCCGGAACATGGAATGCCATTACCCTCATCGAATCTACCCTGCCGCTGAAAGGCGCAGAGCTGGATTTACTGATTGTGATGAAGCGCACCACCGCGCGTCCGCGTCCGGCTCTGCCTGCCACGGTCTGGGTACAGGTTGAAGTGCCTGATTCACCTCATCTGATTGAACGTTTTACGGCGCTGTTTGACAGCCATCAGATGAACATTGCCGAACTGGTTTCCCGCACGCAGCCGGGCGATGAAAACGCAATCCCGACGCTGTTTATTCAAATTACCGCACACAGCCCTGCCTCGCAGGATGCGTCAAATATCGAGCAAGCGTTCAAAGCCCTCTGTACAGAATTACACGCGCAAGGCAGTATAAGCGTCGTCGATTATTCGCAGCACGAACAGGATGGAGTTGAGTAATGAACCCACTGAAAGCCGGTGATATCGCACCGAAATTTAGCTTACCGGATCAAGACGGCGAGCAAGTAAATTTGACCGACTTCCAGGGACAGCGTGTTCTGGTCTATTTCTACCCGAAAGCCATGACCCCGGGCTGTACCGTACAGGCCTGCGGTCTACGCGACAACATGGATGAGTTGAAAAAGGTCGGTGTGGAAGTGCTGGGCATCAGCACCGATAAGCCAGAGAAGCTGTCACGTTTTGCGGAAAAAGAGCTGCTGAACTTCACGCTGCTTTCCGATGAAGACCACCAGGTTTGCGAGCAGTTTGGCGTCTGGGGTGAGAAGTCCTTTATGGGCAAAACGTACGACGGTATTCACCGCATCAGCTTCCTGATTGGCGCTGACGGTAAAGTTGAGCACGTGTTTGATGATTTCAAAACCAGCAACCACCACGACGTGGTGTTGAAGTGGCTGAAAGAGAACGCGTGATCATTTTAGTGCCGGGTGGCGCTGCGCTTATCCGGCCTACAAGGTAAATGCAAAACGGTAGCATGCGCTACCGTTTTTAGTGTTTGCCCCCTCTCCCCGCAGGAGAGGGTTGGGGTGAGGGCATCAGCCCGCACTAAATCTACTTCTCTTCCACCGCTGGCACATCCGGCCACGCGTGGACCACGGCTTTAATCAGCGTCGCCAGCGGAATGGCGAAGAACACGCCCCAGAATCCCCACAGCCCGCCGAAAATCACCACTGACAGGATAATCACCAGCGGATGCAGGTTAACGGCTTCTGAGAACAGCACCGGTACCAGCAGATTCCCGTCCAGTCCCTGAATAATCAGGTATACGGCGAAACAGCTCCAGAACTCCGTACCCAGACCAAACTGGAACAGCGCCACACCGACTACCGGAATGGTCACCACAAACGCGCCGATATACGGGATCAGAACCGAGAATCCGACCAGCACCGCCAGCAGCAGCGAGTAGTTCAGCCCGAAGATCACGAAGCCAATCCAGGTCGCCACGCCCACCACAATCATCTCCAGCACTTTGCCGCGTATGTAGTTGGTGATCTGCTGGTTCATCTCCTGCCAGACCTGACCGGCGAGACCGCGATTGCGCGGCAGCACGCGGCGTACCGCATTCAGCATCTGCTCTTTATCTTTGACCAGGAAAAACACCATTAGCGGCACGAGAACAAGATAAACCGCCAGCGTCAGCAGGCCGACCAGCGAGGCCAGAGAGTATTTCACCACCGAATCACCCATGGTCATGATGCGGGCGCGCATGTTTTCGGCCATCGCATCGATGATCCCAGCGTCCATCAGCGCAGGATAGCGGCGCGGCAGCGTGGCGGCAAAATCAGACAGTTTGTTCAGCATGCCGGGCATATCGCGGATCAGGTAGATCCCCTGTTGCCAGGCGATGGGCATCACCACGAAGGACATCAGCAGCAGAATGCCGACAAACAGCACCAGGACAATGCTGGTCGCCCAGCGGCGGGAACAGCCGATATGTTCCAGACGCGCGGTGGGCCATTCCAGCAGATACGCCAGCACAATCGCCACCAGTAGCGGTGCCAGCAGGCCACTAAAGAAGAACAGGATACCGAATCCGGCAACCAGAATGACCAGCAAAGCAATGGCTTCCGGGTCGCTAAACCGACGCCGATACCACTGCATTAACATTTCGAGCATACAACCCTTCCCTGAATCGAATGGCGGGAGTGAGACGGTGAATTGTATCTAACTGTCACAAAAAAGACTTTCCTTTTTGTTTCACTGTCAGGTTTCGCAAAACCCTGATGAATGGGATTTTCTTCATCTCTTAACACGGCTACACTCGCAGAGCAGCGGAGATGAACGTTATGCGGGTTCATCGGTCAAATTAGCACATCCAAAATACAGGACAGTGGTTATGTTCAGGCAGTTGAGAAAAACACTGGTTGCGACACTGATTGCCGCCGTGACGGTGGGTCAGGTGTTACCCGCTTTCGCTGACTCGTCCGATTCATTGCCGGACATGGGCACCACGGCAGGAAGCACGCTCTCCATCGGGCAGGAGATGCAGATGGGTGATTATTACGTACGCCAGCTGCGCGGCAGTGCTCCGCTGATTAACGACCCTTTGCTGGTGCAGTACATCAACGGTCTGGGGATGCGTCTGGTGGCGCACGCCGACTCGGTAAAAACGCCCTTCCACTTCTATTTAATCAATAACGACGAAATCAACGCCTTCGCCTTCTTTGGCGGGAACGTGGTGCTGCATTCGGCGTTGTTCCGTTATTCCGATAACGAAAGCCAGCTGGCGTCCGTCATGGCGCACGAAATTTCGCACGTCACCCAGCGCCATCTGGCGCGTGCGATGGAAGATCAGAAGCGTAACGCCCCGCTGACCTGGGTGGGCGCGCTGGGTTCTATTCTGTTGGCGATGGCCAGCCCGCAGGCCGGGATGGCGGCGCTTACCGGGACGCTGGCGGGGACGCGTCAGGGGATGATCAGCTTCACCCAGCAGAACGAGCAGGAAGCAGACCGCATCGGCATTCAGGTTTTACAGCGTTCCGGCTTTGACCCGCAGGCCATGCCGAGCTTCCTGGAAAAACTGCTCGACCAGGCACGCTACTCGTCGCGCCCGCCTGAAATTCTTTTAACCCACCCGCTGCCGGAAAGCCGTCTCTCGGATGCGCGTAACCGTGCCAACCAGATGCGTCCGGTCGTGGTGCAGTCTTCGCAGGATTTCTACATGGCCAAAGTGAGAACGCTTGGCATGTACAACTCCGGACGTAATCAGCTCACCAGCGATCTGCTGGACGCGCTGGCGAAAGGCAACGTGCGCGAGAAGAACGCGGCGCAGTATGGTCAGGCGCTCCAGGCGATGGAGGCCAGCAAGTACGATGAAGCGCGTAAAGCGCTACAGCCGCTGCTGGCGTCGGCGCCGGACAACCCGTGGTATCTCGACCTCGCCACCGATATCGATCTGGGGCAGAAAAAAGCGACCGATGCGATCAACCGTCTGAAAGGGGCGAAAGACATTCGCAACAATCCGGTATTGCAGCTTAACCTGGCAAACGCCTACCTACAGGGCGGCCAGCCCGGCGAGGCGGTGACCATTCTGAACCGCTACACCTTTAACAATAAAGACGACCAGAACGGCTGGGAGCTGCTCGCACAGGCCCAGGGGCAACTGGGTAACCGCGATCAGGAGCTGGCCGCGCGTGCGGAAGGTCTGGCGCTGGCGGGTCGCCTCGATCAGGCCATTTCCCTGCTGAGCAGCGCCAGCTCACAGGTGAAGCTTGGCAGCCTGCAACAGGCCCGCTACGATGCGCGAATCGACCAGCTGCGTGGCCTGCAACAACGCTTTAAGCCGTACGAGAAGATGTAATAAAGGAGAAATCATGACAGACGCGGTAAAAATTTACCATAACCCTCGCTGCTCCAAGAGCCGCGAGACGCTGAATCTGCTGAAATCTAACGGCATCGATCCGGAAGTGGTGTTGTATCTGGAGACGCCGCCGGACGCGCAGACGATCCGCCAGCTGCTGAAGATGCTGAACATGGGCAGCGCGCGCGAGCTAATGCGTCAGAAAGAAGATCTGTATAAGTCGCTCAATCTGAACGATACCAGTCTCACTGAAGAACGGCTGATTCAGGCGATGGTCGACAATCCAAAGCTGATTGAGCGCCCGATTGTGGTGGCGAACGGCAAGGCGCGTATCGGCCGTCCGCCGGAAGACGTGCTCGAGATCGTCTAATCGTTACGCCGCAGCGCTTCCAGAAACGCCTGCGGCGTACGCTCTCCCAGCTTTTTCTGCGCTTTTCCCCGGTTGTAAAACTCACACAGTTGGATCAACAGCTCTCCCATCGGTTCACTGTTCACCCGCGGAATGATTTCGCGTAACGGCACGGTGACCTGAAGAGCGAGATAATACTGTGAATGCACTTTTACGGTGACGTTATGCTCTGGCAAGTTCACTTCCAGCCCAAAAGTCTCAACAGATTGAATATCAGCCGGACAGGCAGCCAGCACCTCGTTCGTCCAGCGGGTCAGCAACTGCGGCGATACGCCAGCATAAAGCCGGGCGTAACACCAGCCGCTGACGGGTTCACGCGCCCAGAGCAGGTGTTGCTCGCCACCGTCGTCCATATGCAGCGACAGCGGCTGATGATGCAGGAGTAGCTTCTGCGGCATGATTCCGGCCTTCAGCGCCTTTTTGCCCTGCAACGACGCCCCCTTTTGTTTTACCGAAGCTGGTTTGAGGTAGCGGTTCAGGGTCGCGCGGGAAACGGCGATCCCGAGGCCGTCATTCACCAGCAGCAGCAGATCGTCCAGCGGTGCCCCGGTGATATCCCGCAGGGCATTTATCAGTGTCGCCTGCTCTTGTCTCAGCGCTTTGTGTATCACTTTTGGCGTGGTGTGGTTATCCGAAACCTGGTCGCGGTTGCGCCAGCGCCTGACGGTGGTGACCGAGATCCCCAACTCAACGGCAAGCTCTCTGTCGCTTTTATCTGACTGCTGAAGATAGCGACGGATACGCGGTGTGGTGGTGGCGTTGGCATGCAGTTTGATTTCCATCGCGTCTCTCTCCGCAACTAATCTTATGAGATTTATATCAGAGCAGCGAATGCTTTGTGACCGATTTCACCTTTCGCTCGCCGCGCTTCACTGATAATCCACAGACATAACATAAACAACACCTCTCAATCTTGTACGGAGTTCACAATGAACAATGTTCTGGGATTTCTTGAAGCAAAACTGATGCCTCTGGCGGCGAAAACGGCCCAGCAGCGTCATCTTGGGGCCATTCGCGGCGCCTACGTTTCATTCATGCCGTTTATCATCGTCGGCTCCATTCTGCTGGTGATCTCCTCCTTCCCGAATCAGGCCTATCAGCAGTTTATGTCTCAGGCCTTTGGTGAGAGCTGGAGTGCAATTATAGAGATCCCGTTTAACGCGGTGTTCTCAACCATGTCGCTGTTTATCAGCTTCCTGGTGGCCTACCGCCTGGCTGAGCATTATGGCGAGGACCGCATCTCCTGCGGCATTCTGGCGCTGGTCGCGTTTCTGATCCTGACGCCCTTTATCAAAGTGGCGGAAAACGGCGGCATTACCGTGATGCCGGTGGAGTGGATTGGCAGCAAAGGGCTGTTCGTGGCGATGATCGGTTCCCTGCTGTGGACGGAACTGTTCTGCTGGCTGAAGCGCAAAAAGCTGGTCATCAAAATGCCGGACGGCGTGCCTCCGGCGGTGCAGGAGTCGTTCGCGGCCCTGATCCCGGCCCTGCTGGTAATGATTCTGGTGCTGCTTATCCGCATCATCTTTGAAAACACCCACTACCACACCATCCACCAGTTTATTTATGAAGTGGTTGCCACCCCGGTGCGCCACTACGGCACCTCTTATTTCGGGGCGCTGATGACCGTATTCAGCATCACCATTCTGTGGTCAGTGGGCATTAACTCCGGCTCGATGATTAACGGCATTATTCGTCCGCTGTGGATGGAAAACCAGACCGACAACATCGCCGCGATTCAGGCCGGCACAACGCCGCCGCATATCATTACCGAACAGTTTTTTGACATGATCTGGATGGGCGGCGCGGGGGCCACGCTGTCGCTGGTGATAGCGATGCTGATCTTCGCCCGCAGCAAAAACATGCGCGAAGTGGCGCGCCTCGGTGCGGGTGCCTCGGTGTTTAACATCAACGAGCCGATTCTGTTTGGCCTGCCGGTGATCATGAACCCGATCATGCTCATCCCGTTCAATCTGGTGCCGCTGGTGCTGGTCACCGTGCAGTATGCGGCGATGAAAATTGGTGCGGTCGCCGTCACCACCGGGGTGTTTATCCCCTGGACGCTGCCGCCAGTCATCAGCGGCTTTATCGTCACCGGGCACCTGAGCGGCAGCGTGATGCAGCTGATCAACCTGCTGATTGGCGCCATGCTGTACCTGCCTTTCATGCGTATCGTGGATAAACAGTACCGCGCCGCGGAGCTGACTACCGCTACGCAACCCGACACCACCCTTGCAAAACAGGAGTAAAGCATGTGGGGAATTATCGCAACCTGGCGAATGGCGCTTGAAGGGGTAACGGAATCTGCGTCTGCCCTGGCGGCCGGGAAACCGGTCGCTGCGGCGGTAGTCGATGCCGTCGCAGCCGTGGAAGACTTTCCGCTGTATAAATCCGTCGGCTACGGTGGCCTGCCGACGGAGAACGGCGAGGTAGAGCTGGACGCGGCCTATATGGACGGCGACACGCTGGCGTTCGGCGCCGTGGGCAATCTGGTGGATATCGCCAACCCGGTGCGCGTGGCGCACGCACTCAGCCGCCAGCGTTATAACAGCCTGCTGGTCGGCCAGGGCGCGCGCGAATGGGCGCTGAGCCAGGGCTTTGCCGACAAAACCATGCTCACGGATCGCGCCATGCAACACTACCGCAAGCGCTGCCGCGAAACGCTGGATAAGGGGTTAAGCCCCTACGACGGACATGACACCGTCGGCATCATCGGCCTCGATAAACAGGGCTCGATGAGCGTCGCCACTTCCACCAGCGGCCTGTTTATGAAAAAACGCGGTCGCCTCGGTGACTCACCCATCATCGGCTCCGGCTTTTACTGCGACAGCGAAACCGGCGCGGCCACCGCCACGGGCGTCGGTGAAGATCTGATGAAGGGCTGTACCAGCTACGAAATCGTTCGCCGGATGGCGCAAGGCATGACGCCGCAGCAGGCGGCGGATTCGGTGGTGTTCGAACTGGAAGACAAGCTGATGTCGCGCTTCGGTCGCGCGGGCGATCTTTCCGTAGTGTGTATGAACAGCAAAGGAGAATTTGGCGCCGCGACCAACATCAAAACCTTCTCGTTCGTGGTGGCGACGGCTCGCCAGCCCCTCACCGTTTTCCGTACTGAACGCCTGCGGGAGAAAACGCACTATCACGCGGTAGATGAGGAGTGGATGCAGACCTATGCCGCGCGGATCCGCGCGCCGATTGAGGAGTCATGATGATCACGTACCAGTTTATCAACGCGCTTTCAGACGCGAAGCCGAACAGCCATTTGATTGCGCGCGCTGACAGTTCTCTGTTACCGGATAGCGCTCTTATCGCTGAAATGCGCCAGCAGAGCACCGTCGCGGACGCGCGCTTTGGCTGCGCGCCGTTTGCCCGCATCACCCTGTTGCCGGACGCGCTCTGGCATGACGCCCTGACCGAGGGGTTGCTCACCGCCCTGCGACCGCTGCTTGCCGCCCCCGCCAGCGCCGAACTCGTGCTGGACGTGACGGATATTGACGATGTGGTGCTGGCGCAGGTACTGCGTTTTCTCTTTAATCAGGCGCACAGGCTCAGTGACCTGAAGCTGAAGAAGACGGACGAAGCGCTGCGTCTTACCTGCATCACTGCCCTCTGCCTGCCGGAACAGCAGGCGAAGCTGGAGACGACCTTCCGCCAGCAGCAGGCCATTGCGCTCGGCATGGTCGCGGCGCGACGTCTGGCGGATATGCCGTCCGACCGCTGCACGCCGCAGTTTGTGGTGGAGGAGGCGCAAAAACTGTGTGCCGTCAGCCCTGCCCTGTGCTGCGAAGTGTTGGATGAAACGCAAATCGTTGAGCAAGGGCTTGGACTGCTGCACGCCGTCGGCAAAGGGGCGACCTGCCCGCCTCGTCTGCTGGCGATTCATTATGATGGTGTCAACGACGGCCCGGTACGCTGCTATGTGGGAAAAGGAATTACCTTCGATACCGGCGGCCTGTGGCTGAAGGAAGGCGCGGGCATGTACACCATGAAATACGACATGTGCGGCGCGGCTAACGTGCTCGGGCTGATGCTGACCGTTGCGGAGCTGAAATTACCCGTGCGCATCATGGGCGTGCTGGCGCTGGCGGAAAACGCCATCGGCCCCGACGCCATGCAGCCCGGCACGGTGGCAACAGCCTGCAACGGCATTACGGTGGAAATCAACAATACCGATGCCGAAGGCCGGCTGGTGCTGGCAGACGCTATCGCCTGGGCGAGTCAGCGCCATCCGCAGGCGCACTATATCATTGATATGGCGACCTTAACCGGAGCGGTGGTAAAAGCGCTGGGGTATGAGCTGAGCGGGCTGATGACCCAGGATGAACCGCTGCGTCAGGCACTGACGCACGCGGGCAAACGGAGCGGCGACGAGGTGTGGTCCCTGCCGCTGGACGCGCGGCTGAGAAAGCAAACCGATAGCGCGATTGCCGATCTGTGCAACACGCCGACCAATAACGCGGCGATCAGCGCATCGGCGGCGTGGCTGCTGCATCACTTCTGCCCGTCGACCATTCCGTGGGCGCATCTGGATATCAGCGGGACGGCGCTGTGGCGAGAAAACGGACGGAGCGTGGCGTCGGGAAGACCGATTCCGCTGCTGGTGGAGCACTTGTTGGGGGATCTTTAGCCGGGTGGCGGCTGCGCCTTACCCGGCCTATGGCTTTGATTTTTTTGCCCGGTGGCGGCTACGCCTTACCGGGCCTACAAAAACCGCACTCCTTGTAGGCCGGGTAAGGCGTAGCCGCCACCCGGCATAACTACAGCTTAAGAATATCTTTCACAAACGGAATGGTCAGCTTGCGCTGGGCGGTAATAGAGGCGCGGTCAAGCTGATCGAGGGTATCAAACAGCGTGCGCATTTCGCGATCCAGACGCTTGAGCAGGAAACGGCCCACGTCTTCCGGCAGTTCAAATCCGCGCAGTCTGGCGCGCAACTGAAGTGCCTGGAGTTTGTCTTCATCCGAAAGCGGTTGCAGCTTGTAGATTTGTCCCCAGTCCAGACGAGACGCCAGATCCGGTAACCCCAGATTGAGCTGGCGCGGCGGACGATCGCCGGTGATCAGCAGCCGGGTTTTGCCCGACTCCAGAATGCGGTTGTAGAGGTTAAAGATCGCCATTTCCCACGGTTCGTCCCCCGCCACGCATTCGATATTATCGATGCAGACCAGGGAGAGATGTTCCATGCCCTCCAGCACTTCAGGCACAAACCAGGTGCGTTTATCCAGCGGCACATAGCCTACCGCGTCACCGCGCGCCGAAAGCTCCGCACAGGCGGCATGCAGCAGGTGGCTGCGTCCCGCGCCTTCGCGTGACCAGATATAGATGTATCCGCTGTGTTCCTGGCGCAGCACGTTTTGCAGTGCAGCCAGTAAAGAGGGGTTATCACCCGGCCAGAAACTCGCGAAAGTTTCGTCGTCAGGGAGATAAAGTGGCAGAGAGAGCTGTGCCGGTCCGTTCAGAAATACCTCAACCAGAGATCTTACATAAAATCGGAATGGAGTTTAACACGGAACCTGCAAGGAGAGAACCGGGCGATCCTTCGCCCGGCATGACGATCAATGTGGCGCTTTTTCGCTGTCGTCCGCGTCCAGCACCACCTCTTCCGGGCGGATCACTGAGATCAGCTTGAAAATCAGGCTCAGGCCGACGCCGACGATGGTCGCCAGCGCCATACCCTTCAGCTCTGCCGCGCCGATGTGCACCTTCGCGCCGCTCACGCCGATAATCAGGATAACGGAAGTGAGGATCAGGTTCTGCGCCTTGCTGTAATCCACTTTGGATTCAATCAGGACGCGAATACCGGAGGCACCGATCACCCCGTACAGCAGCAGGGAAACGCCGCCCATCACCGGAACCGGGATAATCTGGATCGCCGCCGCCAGTTTGCCAACGCAGGAGAGCAGAATGGCGATGATCGCCGCGCCGCCGATAACCCAGGTGCTGTAGACGCGGGTGATCGCCATTACGCCGATATTCTCACCGTAAGTCGTGTTTGGCGTGGAGCCGAAGAAACCAGAGATGATGGTGGAGAAACCGTTGGCAAACATGGAGCGATGCAGGCCCGGGTCGCGGATCAGGTCGCGCTTCACGATGTTCGCCGTCACCACCAGGTGGCCGACGTGCTCAGCAATCACCACCAGCGCGGCAGGCAGAATGGTGAAAATGGCGAACCATTCAAAGCGCGGGGTGTAGAAGGTTGGCAGCGCGAACCAGTGCGCCTCGGCAATCGGGGTGGTATCCACAACGCCCATCACGAAGGAGAGCGCGTAACCCGCCAGCACGCCGATCAGGATCGGGATAATCGCCATAAAGCCGCGGAACAGGACGGAACCGAATACCGTCACGCCCAGCGTCACCAGCGAAATAATGATGGTTTTAGAATCCGGTGACTGACCGTCCGCAGGCAGCAGCCCAGCCATGTTCGCCGCGACACCCGCCAGCTCCAGGCCGATGACGGCAACGATGGCCCCCATGGCCGCAGGCGGGAACATCACGTCCAGCCAGCCGGTACCGGCTTTCTTCACGATGAAGGAGACCAGGCAGAACAGCACGCCGCACATAATAAAGCCGCCCAGCGCGACCTCATAACCCAGCGGCAGCAACAGCAGTACCGGGGAGATAAACGCGAAGCTCGACCCGAGATAGGCCGGGATTTTGCCTTTACAGATGAAGAGGTAAAGCAGCGTACCGATGCCGTTAAACAGCAGCACGGTAGCCGGGTTAATGTGAAACAGGATTGGCACCAGCACGGTTGCGCCAAACATGGCGAACAGGTGCTGCAAACTAAGCGGGATTGTCTGTAAAAGCGGCGGTCTTTCACTCACCCCGATAGCACGGCGCGTCATAGTGTTTTCCTCTGAGTGTCATTGTTGGTTTTTATTCAAAAAAAAGCCGACTATCAAAGTCGGCTTCTTTATCGTTATTCGATTATTTAGTACCAAAAATCTTATCGCCGGCATCGCCGAGCCCCGGGATGATGTACCCGTGCTCGTTCAGCCCCTGGTCGACAGACGCGGTATAGAGTTCAACGTCCGGGTGCGCTTTTTCCAGCGCCGCGATACCTTCCGGCGCCGCAACCAGCACCAGCACTTTAATGCTGCTGCATCCCGCTTTTTTCAGCAGGTCGATGGTGGCGATCATCGAACCACCGGTCGCCAGCATCGGGTCAACCACCAGCGCCATACGCTCGTCGATGTTAGAGACCAGCTTCTGGAAGTACGGGACCGGCTCAAGCGTCTCTTCGTTACGGTAGATACCCACCACGCTGATACGCGCGCTTGGGACGTGCTCCAGCACGCCTTCCATCATGCCCAGACCCGCACGCAGGATTGGCACCACGGTAATTTTTTTACCTTTGATCTGCTCAACCTGCACCGGGCCGTTCCAGCCTTCGATGGTCACTTTTTCCGTTTCCAGATCAGAGGTCGCTTCGTAGGTCAGCAGGCTACCCACTTCAGAAGCCAGTTCGCGAAAACGCTTCGTGCTGATGTCATGCTCACGCATCAGGCCCAACTTGTGTTTAACGAGTGGGTGTTTCACTTCCACAATCTTCATTCTCTTTCTCCTCTGAGGTGGCATCCGCAAAAAAATCGCGGGATTATACCGCTTTTTTCGGATTGCGCCATACCCATCTTGCTTGACGTACATCAATCAAAAACAAAAAAGCCGGAGGCTGGGCTCCGGCTTGGGTGCGGGATCTGCCGGGTGGCGCTAACGCTTACCCGGCCTACACATCCCGTAGGCCCGGTAAGCGCAGCGCCACCGGGCAATTATAGCTGCTCGCCGTTGCTGGCAATCACCTGCTTATACCAGTCGAACGATTTCTTCTTGCTGCGGTTCAGCGTGCCGTTACCTTCGTTATCTTTATCGACAAAGATAAAGCCGTAGCGTTTCTTCATCTCGCCGGTGCCGGCAGAGACCAGGTCGATACAGCCCCACGGGGTATAGCCCATCAGATCTACGCCGTCTTCTACCACCGCTTTTTTCATCTCGCGGATGTGGGCGGAAAGGTAGTCGATGCGGTACTGGTCGTTCACCGTGCCGTCGCTCTCCTGCACGTCGATCGCGCCAAAGCCGTTTTCCACAATAAACAGCGGCAGCTGGTAGTGATCCCAGAACCAGTTGAGGGAGTAGCGAAGCCCCACCGGGTCAATCTGCCAGCCCCAGTCCGATTTCTGCACGTACGGGTTAGAAACCAGGCTCTTGCTTTCGTCGTAGTCCAGCGTCGGATTATCCGCCGTCGCTTTGGTGGCGAAAGACATGTAGTAGCTGAACCCGATGTAATCCACGCAGCCCTGCGTCAGCGCCACTTTATCTTCTTCGGTGATATCCAGCGCGAAGCCGCGACGTTCAAAGTAGTTGAGCAGATGCTGCGGATACTTGCCGCGCACGTGAACGTCGGTGAACCAGTAGCGGCGATGCATGGCGTTCATCGCCATCATCATATCGTCCGGGGCACAGGTCAGCGGATAGATGGGACACATGGCAATCATGCAGCCGATTTGCAGCGACGGGTTGATCTCGCGCCCCGCCTTCACCGCCAGGGCACTGGCCACCAGCTCATAGTGCGCCGCCTGGAACATCACCGGCTCGCGATCTTCTCCCGGCGCATATTTCAGCCCGGAGTTGGTAAACGGCGCAAAATCTTCGTGGAAGTTGGCCTGGTTGTTGATCTCGTTAAAGGTCATCCAGTACTTCACTTTATGCTGGTAGCGCTGGAAAACCACTTTTGCGAAGCGCACGAAGAAGTCGATCAGCTTACGGTTGCGCCAGCCGCCGTATTCCGTCACCAGGTGGAAAGGCATCTCGAAGTGGGAAAGCGTGATCACCGGCTCGATGCCGTGCTTCAGGCACTCGACGAACAGATCGTCATAGAATTGGAGTCCCGCTTCGTTCGGCTCCAGCTCGTCGCCTTTCGGGAAGATACGCGTCCAGGCGATGGAGGTGCGGAAGCATTTGAACCCCATTTCGGCAAAGAGTTTGATGTCTTCTTTATAGCGGTGATAGAAGTCGATGGCTTCGTGGTTTGGGTAATTTTTTCCCTCCAGCACGCCGTTGGTGATTTCACGCGGTACTCCGTGGGCGCCTGCCGTCATGACATCGGCGACGCTCACGCCCTTGCCGCCCTCTTTCCAGCCGCCTTCGAGCTGGTGCGCCGCAACGGCCCCACCCCACAGAAAACCTGCTTTAAATCCTGACATTCGCTTTCCCTCATTCTGCGTTATTTTCTGCAAAAACAGTTACAGAAACCGGTTTCAGTCTGATGATGTGCAAAGGGGATAGCCGTTGCAAGCAGATCGCCGAAACCGGTTTCATTTTCGTGAACAGAGTCAAGTTTGTTGCCATGGACAGCCCGCACAGAAAAAAAGATCCCCGCGCCGAGAATAGGCTCGCAAACGTTTGCCTGGACTGTTAGAATTGCGCCGATTTTTCTTACTAGCTATGCAATCGCGTGGGGATTTAAGCCGTGACCAACAAAACTTCTCTCAGCTACAAAGATGCCGGTGTTGATATTGACGCAGGTAATGCGCTGGTTGACCGAATCAAAGGTGTGGTGAAAAAAACCCGCCGCCCGGAAGTGATGGGTGGCCTGGGTGGATTCGGCGCACTGTGCGCGCTGCCGCAAAAATATCGTGAACCTGTGCTGGTCTCGGGTACGGATGGTGTCGGTACAAAACTTCGCCTGGCGATGGATCTTAAGCGTCACGATACGATTGGTATCGATCTGGTGGCGATGTGCGTCAACGACCTGGTGGTACAGGGCGCTGAGCCGCTGTTCTTCCTCGATTACTACGCGACCGGCAAGCTGGACGTGGATACCGCAGCCAGCGTCATTAACGGTATCGCCGAAGGCTGCCTGCAATCCGGCTGTGCGCTGGTCGGCGGTGAAACCGCTGAAATGCCGGGCATGTATCACGGTGAAGATTATGACGTCGCAGGCTTCTGCGTCGGCGTGGTAGAAAAATCAGAAATTATCGACGGCAGCAAAGTGGCAGACGGCGATGTGCTGGTTGCGCTGGCCTCCAGCGGTCCGCACTCTAACGGCTACTCTCTGGTGCGTAAAATCCTCGAAGTGAGCGGTTGCGACCCGCTGACCACCGAGCTGGACGGCAAACCGCTGGCCGATCACCTGCTGGCCCCGACCCGCATCTACGTGAAAAACGTGCTGGAGCTGATTGAGAACGTTGACGTGCACGCCATCGCTCACCTCACCGGCGGCGGCTTCTGGGAAAACATTCCGCGCGTGCTGCCGGACAATACCCAGGCGGTGATCGACGCATCCTCATGGCAGTGGCCGTCCGTCTTCAACTGGCTGCAAACCGCAGGCAACGTGAGCTCTCACGAAATGTACCGCACCTTTAACTGCGGCGTGGGCATGGTTATCGCCCTGCCCGCCAGCGAAGCGGATAAAGCGGTTAAGCTGCTGACAGAAAAAGGTGAAAACGCGTGGAAAATCGGTACGATTAAAGCTTCCGATTCCGAACAGCGTGTGGTCATTGAATGAAAAACATCGTGGTGCTCATTTCCGGCAACGGAAGCAATTTGCAGGCAATCATAGACGCCTGCAAACAGAAGAAAATCAATGGCACCATTCGGGCAGTATTCAGCAACAAGGCCGATGCGTTCGGCCTTGAGCGCGCGCGGGAAGCGAACATTCCTGCGCATGCGCTGGAAGCCAGCCAGTTCGCCGGGCGTGAAGCCTTTGACCGTGAGCTGGTGCAGGAGATTGACGCCTACGCGCCTGACGTGGTGGTGCTGGCAGGCTACATGCGCATCCTGAGCCCGGCATTTGTTGCACACTACGCCGGACGACTGCTCAATATCCACCCTTCCCTGCTGCCAAAATACCCCGGCCTGCACACCCATCGTCAGGTGCTGGAGAACGGCGATGAGGAGCATGGTACCTCCGTGCATTTCGTTACCGACGAGCTGGACGGTGGTCCGGTGATTTTGCAGGCAAAAGTACCGGTCTTTGACGGCGACAACGAAGACGACGTGACCGAACGTGTGCAGACGCAGGAACACGCCATTTATCCGCTGGTGGTAAGCTGGTTTGTCGATGGACGTCTGGAGATGCGCAACGGCGCAGCCTGGCTGGACGGCGTGAAGTTGCCCCCGCAGGGTTATGCGGCTGAAGAGTAGTCTGTTTGAATTGCCCGGCGGCGCTTCGCTTGCACGGGCCTACGGTCCCGTAGGTCGTGGTAAGCGCAGCGCCACCCGACACCCCCTCCCCCAACCCTCTAAATTCCCCAATAAAAAAATAACTGTCATACTTTTCTGGCACTGTTGGACATATCGTGGAAATGCTCGCCATAATAAGGACGAGACGGATTTACCACGTCCTGTGATTGAACTGGAGTGTGAGCTGTAATGGGTCAGGAAAAGTTATACATCGAGAAAGAGCTAAGCTGGTTAGCATTCAACGAACGTGTACTTCAGGAAGCGGCCGATAAAAGCAACCCGCTGATTGAACGTATGCGTTTTTTAGGCATCTATTCCAACAATCTGGATGAGTTCTACAAGGTTCGCTTCGCCGAACTGAAACGCCGAATCATCATCAGCGAAGAACAGGGCTTAAACTCCCACTCGCGGCATCTGCTTGGAAAAATCCAGTCTCGCGTCATGAAAGCCGATCAGGAATTTGATGGCCTCTATAACGAGCTGCTGCTGGAAATGGCACGCAACCAAATCTTCCTGATCAACGAACGCCAGCTCTCCGCGAATCAGCAAAACTGGCTGCGCCACTATTTCAAACATTATCTGCGCCAGCATATCACCCCGATTCTGATCAACCGTGAAACCGATCTGGTGCAGTTCCTGAAAGATGATTACACCTATCTGGCGGTAGAAATCATTCGGGGTGAGACCATTAACTACGCGCTGCTGGAAATACCGTCTGATAAAGTCCCACGCTTTGTAAACCTGCCGCCGGAAACCCCGCGCCGACGTAAGCCGATGATCCTGCTGGATAACATCCTGCGCTACTGCCTGGACGATATCTTCAAAGGCTTCTTCGATTACGACGCGCTCAACGCCTACTCGATGAAGATGACCCGTGACGCCGAGTACGATCTGGTGCATGAGATGGAGGCCAGCCTGATGGAGCTGATGTCTTCCAGCCTCAAGCAGCGCCTGACGGCGGAGCCGGTGCGGTTTGTCTATCAGCGCGATATGCCGGACGCAATGGTGGAGATGCTGCGCGATAAGCTGACCATCTCCCGCTACGACTCCATTATTCCCGGCGGGCGTTACCACAACTTTAAAGATTTCATTGGCTTCCCAAACGTCGGCAAAGCCAATCTGGTGAACAAACCGCTGCCGCGCCTGCGCCATATCTGGTTCGATAAGTTCCGCAACGGGTTCGACGCCATCCGCGAGCGGGATGTGTTGCTCTACTATCCGTACCACACCTTTGAACACGTGCTGGAATTGCTGCGTCAGGCCTCGTTCGATCCGAACGTGCTGGCGATTAAAATCAATATTTATCGCGTGGCGAAAGATTCCCGCATCATCGATGCGATGATCCACGCGGCGCACAACGGCAAGAAAGTGACCGTGGTGGTTGAGCTTCAGGCTCGCTTCGACGAAGAGGCCAACATCCACTGGGCGCGCCGACTGACGGAAGCGGGCGTGCACGTCATCTTCTCCGCGCCGGGGCTGAAAATTCACGCCAAGCTGTTCCTGATCTCCCGTAAAGAGGGCGACGACGTGGTGCGCTACGCCCATATCGGTACCGGGAACTTTAACGAGAAAACCGCGCGAATTTACACCGACTATTCGCTGCTGACCGCCGATGCGCGCATCACTAACGAAGTGCGTCGGGTGTTCAATTTCATTGAGAACCCGTACCGCCCGGTGAGCTTCGATTATCTGCTGGTGTCACCGCAGAACTCCCGACGCCTGCTGTACGATATGATCGACAAAGAGATTGCCAATGCGCAGAACGGCTTGTCGTCCGGCATTACGCTGAAGCTCAACAATCTGGTGGACAAAGGGCTGGTGGACCGCCTGTACGCGGCTTCCAGCTCCGGCGTTCCGGTAAATCTGCTCATTCGCGGCATGTGCTCGCTCATTCCGGAACTGGAAGGCATCAGCGACAATATCCGCGTGATCAGCATTGTGGATCGCTATCTTGAACACGATCGCGTCTATATTTTCGATAACGCCGGTGATAAGCGCGTATACCTCTCGTCCGCCGACTGGATGACGCGTAACATTGATTACCGTATTGAAGTGGCGGCACCGCTGCTGGATCCTCGCCTGAAGCAGCGTATCCTGGACATTATCGAGATCCTGTTCAGCGATACGGTGAAAGCACGTTATATCGACAAAGAACTCAGTAATCGCTATGTACCGCGCGGCAATCGCCGTAAAGTGCGGTCGCAGCTGGCGATTTACGATTACATCAAATCACTTGAGCAACCCGATTAACCTATGCCAATAAACGATAATACCCCACGCCCGCAGGAGTTCGCCGCGGTCGATCTTGGCTCAAACAGTTTCCATATGGTCATCGCCCGCGAGGTGGATGGCGCAATGCAGATCATCGGTCGTCTGAAGCAGCGTGTGCATCTGGCCGATGGTCTCGACGCGCGTAACATGCTGAGTGAAGAGGCCATGGAGCGCGGGCTGAACTGCCTGTCGCTGTTCGCAGAACGTCTGCAAGGCTTTTCGCCGTCCAGCGTCTGCATCGTCGGGACGCATACGCTACGCCAGGCGCTGAACGCGCCGGAGTTTCTTAAGCGCGCGGAAAAGGTTATCCCCTACCCGATTGAGATCATCTCCGGTAACGAAGAAGCGCGCCTGATTTTTATGGGCGTGGAGCATACGCAGCCGGAAAAAGGCCGCAAGCTGGTGATTGATATCGGCGGTGGCTCCACGGAACTGGTGATTGGCGAAGATTTCGAGCCGCGTCTGGTGGAAAGCCGCCGTATGGGCTGCGTCAGCTTCGCGCAGATGTATTTCCCGGGCGGCGTCATCACCCGCGAAAACTTCCAGCGCGCGCGCATGGCCGCCGTACAAAAACTGGAAAATCTGGCCTGGCAATATCGTATTCAGGGCTGGAACGTGGCGCTGGGCGCATCGGGTTCGATTAAAGCGGCCCATGAAGTGCTGCTGGCAATGGGTGAAAAAGACGGGTTTATTACGCCTGAGCGCCTGGTGAAACTCACCGAAGAGGTGCTTAAGCATAAGAGCTTCGACGCCCTGAGTCTGCCGGGTCTGTCCGACGAACGTAAAGCCGTGTTCGTACCGGGGCTGGCGATCCTCTGCGGCGTGTTTGACGCGCTGGCGATCAAAGAGCTGCGCCTCTCTGACGGCGCCCTGCGTGAAGGCGTGCTGTATGAGATGGAAGGCCGTTTCCGTCATCAGGATATTCGCAGCCGCACCGCGCAGAGCCTGGCCAACCAGTACAACATCGACCGCGAACAGGCGAAGCGCGTTCTCGAAACCACGGTGCAGATGTACGAGCAGTGGGAGGAGCAGAATCCGAAACTGGCGCATCCGCAGCTGGCCGCGCTGTTAAAATGGGCCGCCATGCTGCACGAGGTGGGGCTGAACATTAACCACAGCGGAATGCACCGCCATTCAGCCTATATTCTGCAAAACAGCGACCTGCCTGGCTTTAACCAGGAGCAGCAAACCATGATGGCGACGCTGGTGCGCTATCACCGCAAAGCCATCAAGCTCGACGATCTGCCGCGCTTTACGTTGTTTAAGAAAAAGCAGTTCCTGCCGCTCATTCAGCTGTTGCGCCTGGGCGTGTTGCTCAATAATCAGCGACAGGCGACCACCACGCCGCCGACGCTGAAGCTAAAAACGGATGACTATCACTGGACGCTGAGCTTCCCGCACGACTGGTTCAGCCAGAACGCGCTGGTACTGCTGGATCTGGAAAAAGAGCAGCAGTACTGGGAAGCGGTAACCGGCTGGCTGTTGAAGATTGAAGAAGAGAGTTCTGAGGCGGCAGCGTAGCGGCTCAGGCGCTCTCCTGAGAAGGCTGCGTGTCAAGCAACGTATCAAGCTCAGCCGGTAACCCAATCAAATAGCCCTGCACATAATCGATACCTAGCGCGTGCACCGCGCTACGTATCTCTTCCGTTTCCACATATTCCGCCACCACCAGCATTTTCTTCATCCGGGCCAGATGGCAAATGGAAGCCACAATCTGGTAATCCAGGCTGTTGCTGACAATATTGCGAATAAAGCCGCCGTCGATTTTGAGGATGTCGGCGTCCACGCTTTTTAACCGCGCATAGCTGGCGTAGCCGGTGCCAAAATCATCAATGGCGATCCGGATGCCCATTTTTTGTAATTTCCTGAGGGTAGACGCCGCCAGATCCGCATGACCAAAGGCGCTGCTTTCGGTCACTTCAAAGATCAGCTGCCACGCTTCAACGGCGTATTTGGCTAACAGGCGGCTCACTTCAAGCGGGAACTGCGCCCGGTAGACGGTAGAAGGTGCGAGGTTGATCGCAAAGCGCTGGCCCGGCAAACGCTGGCGGTGCTGTGCCAGGAAACTCAGCGTACGCTCCAGTACCCATAAATCGACACGCGATGATAAACCAAACTCCTGTGCGATGGGCAGGAACTGTTCGGGAAAGATCAGCGCCCCGTTATCATCACGCATTCGCAGCAGCACCTCGTGGTAACAATCGCCGCGCAGCCCGCAAACGGGTTGAACCAGCAGGGTAAAAGCGTCCTGCTCCAGCGCGGCCTGCAAACGGCTCATCATCGCGACCTTATCTTTCAGGCTACGCTGCAAGTGAACAGCCCCGCGCTGCTGAAGATTTTCCGGGTGGTTGGTAGAAAGGGAGAGATCGGCCACGATGCCCAGCTCCCCCAGCACCAGATAGAGGTGATTGACGGGTGAGCGCACATAGCAATAGCTTATGCCGACCTGAGGCTGTACCGGCATACCATCCCAGACAAAAACGAACTGCTTGATATGCTCGTCCAGCGTCTCAATGCGCTGTTGATGCGACTCCGCATCCAGACGCACCGCCATGTCATACCCGGTAAGGTGATAGACTCGTTCATTGGGCTGAAGGGTGCCGTTTATCCATTGCGCCAGCTGCTGTTTATACTGGATCCGCAGCATCACGCCGTAATTGCGTCCCAGTACCTCCAGCTCGGGCACGCGCAGTAAACAGAGCGCTGACCACGGATGACTGGCCAGCTCGCGCGACAGCGCCCGCAGGTTGGGCATATGCACCACCGGATCGAGAAATGCCTGGCTGCGGGAGCGAATATTGATGGCCCGCTGGCGTGTCGCCAGCATCGACATGTACGTCACAACGAAGGAAAAGACCAGATAGCTGGATGAGGTGATCGCCAGCTGAATGCCATAACCCTCCTGCACCGGAATGTAGTGATAAAAAAAGTGAATCGACACCAGCAGGACCGGCGTCCAGATGAGTGACATCAGCTTGTAGCCAAAGCGCATCGCCCCCCAGAGCATCACGGGCATCAGCAGGGACAAGGTGTAGTTGGTACTGAAAATGGAACTGTTTGCATTCATGGGCAACAGCAGCATGACCAGCAACCCGCCCAGGGCTAAAAACCACACCACAAACTCAATGGCCGTCACCTTCTTGTCTATTTGCGCGCGGAGCTGGGACATCAGTCCCTTGATATAGCGCGGATGACGTATCAGGCGGATCAGCAGGTAGCTTAGCGGCACGCCCGTCAGCCCGCTTACCAGCAGCCCCTGATAGTTAATAAGTGTCCGAATATTGAGGGGATTCAGTCCTGCGAGGCTCTGGCGGCTCTCATAGACGCCGAGATAGACCGCAAACTGAAACAGCACCAGAAAAAGCGTTGCCGGGCAAAACACCTGCCAGAAAATACGCTGCCCCATCAGACGTATATCACCGTAGGCGGTCATATTGCGCCGGGGCGCAAACACGCGATAACCGCCCCAGCTGAGCACCAGAGGAACGATAAAATGCAGAATGCCAGCCACGGTTTCAAATAACCCAACGGAGGGGTAATAACGTAAAAATAGCGACACCACCACCCCGGGGAGGGCTTCCAGGCCAAAGAACAACAGCAGCGCCAGCAGAAAAGAGAGCGGGAGATAATAGAGCGCAACGATACCGTCGCCCAGCTGCGTTAAGGTATTTGCTACGCTAAGCACCGGAAGTAACACAACGGGTAAAATAAGAGGAAGTGCCCACCAGCGGTCTTTATTTTGCTTCAGGAAGTGGTGAATATTCATAGATGCTCGTTTACAACCCTTGCGCTCCAGAGGGTAAAGGAAGACAGGCATCCAACCTGACGTACACGTTGCCCGGAAAATTCCTGGCAAGCACAGTGGAGGAGGGATTTTAAATAGCAACGACGGGATGCGGTTGACCTAAATCAAATTAATTTATCTGAATAAACCTTTCTTACGTTTTTTTTGAATATTTTTCCTGTAATTATCAATGCGATAAATAAAAGCGTTGTTTTTAATAACATAAATTAATGTAAGCATTGACGGTATTTTACATTTCGCCGAATTGACCCTGACTTGCGGCTGTGCCTTAATAGACGTATCGCCCAAAAGGGTATACTCAGGAAAAGAAAGTGAGTCAGGCTACGCGTATGCGAAAACGACATCGATTTAACACCCGGATGACCCGCATCATACTGCTCATCAGTTTCCTGTTTTTCTTTGGCCGTTTTGTTTACTCCTCCATTGGCGCCTGGTATCACCATCAGGACAAAATTCAGTCGCAGCAATCAGGTCTTGTGGTGGATTCGCCCGAGCGCTAAAGCGTGTTCGCTCCCGGCAGACAAATTGTATCGCACTGTATCCTGAGCGCTACGCTGACAAACCGGTACAAAACGCCCGCAAAAGCAAACATCCCCGATACATAAAAATGGTCTTCTGTATCCCTCGCCATAATAAACTGATGAGGAGAGACACAGATGATTCGTCGATATTTCCTGCTTCCTGTATTTGCGCTGACGTCATTTGCTGGCGCACGGGACGTTTGCCGACTGCAGCAGCTGAAGCTGGTATGTGATCAGCAAAAAAGCCCGCATGATGAACGGTCCGACTTCGGGCCACGCCATCCTGCGGGCTTTATGCACTTCCGGCTCCTGCAACGAGGTTATGTGCGGTTTTGTCACAAACGCGCCTTCCCCCCTCTCTTAACCATCAGAAGCTGTACGTTACCTTCAAACTTCCCACAGGAGATGTTTTTCGCTGAACAATGGGGCTATCGCCGGCCTCCCCCGTCAGCTGCGTAACGCCAGCTGCGGCAAGCAGGCTCCAGCGGGAGGTAAGCTTATGGGTCCAGTCCAGATTCAGCGAATACGCATATATTCCCGATCCGGCATCGTGTCGGGCAAAACCCGATGCGGCCGACTGGGCGGCATTCACCCCGTAGTAGGTTTGCACATACTTACTGGATCCCCAGCTACCGGTCAGCGCCAGCGTTAACGCATTTTTCGGAGATGTATAGAGCGGGCTGGCAATGCCGAAATGCACAGCCTCACCATTGTCTCTCTCAGAAACCGGGACCTCTGCCTGCAACTGCACGGTCAGCCAGTCAGTCACCCTGTACCCCAGCCCTGGCACAACGATAGCTGAGCCTTTAATGTCACCCATTCCTCGCAGGTCGTCGCTGCCGGAGGCGATCGAATCGCTGCTTACGTCGCGATCCTTACGTCCTGCGCGATAGCTCAGCGCTGCGTTGTAGTCCAGGTTACCAAAGCTGTTGCCGTAGCCGATCCCCCGCGTGGTGCTGACAAAAAAACCATTCGCCATCGCGTAATCAACCACCTGAGCCGCAGAGACCCGGCTCTTGTCCGAACCGGAATAGCGTGGCGAAACATCCACGCCGCCTCCCAGGGTTAACACGTTGCCCTGAGGCTGCTCTGTCGCCAGTGCCGGGGTGGTCAGTAACGCCAGGACGGCCCCCGGCAAGATGCTTTTCATGCTGCGACCAATGCGTGAACGGGGGAAACTATGACGCAGTGTGATGTTTCTCATTAAAGAAGCCCTTTGGATTCAGATAATTGCGATACAAGCGGTGTTAAACGCCAGAGCGCCCATTCTGAATACTCACCCTAAGGTTCTTATGAGCCGTAAATGAAGAAATGCTGAAGCACGTGAAGGTTCTGTAAACCCTGAAGAATTCCTGTTACCGTTTTTTCTTCAGTTGTTCTTCATGCACTGTTGATACAGTTACCAATGTGAAAATTCTACTAATTGAAGACGACCTGGATCTCGGCAATGGCGTGCGTATCGCCCTTGCAGATCAAGGATTTGATGTCATATGGGTACGCCGCAAAGAGGATGCGCTGCATCAGCTTGAGCTCTGCGTGCCGGAACTTATTTTGCTCGACCTGGGGCTGCCCGATGGCGATGGCATGAGCCTGATGACGCGCCTGCGTCAACAGCTTAAGGGCGTCCCCGTCATCATCCTGACGGCGCGAGGCACGCTACAGGACCGCCTGTGCGGGCTGGATGCAGGTGCAGACGATTATCTGGTCAAACCTTTTGTTCTCGCCGAACTGCTGGCGCGCGTGAGAGCCCTTGCGCGGCGCAGTTACGGTTTTGAAAATGAGGCAATAGAAATTCGCGGTTTGTCGCTTCATATTCCGACGCGTCGCGTAACGGTGAGCGCACGCCACGTTGAGCTGACGGCAAGCGAATATGCGCTGCTTGAAACGTTAATGCTGCGCGCCGATCGCGTGCTTACGCGACGGTATCTGGAAGAAAGGATATTTGGCACGAAAGAAAACCTCAGCAACGCGCTTGATGTGCATATGGGTAACCTGCGGCGAAAAATTGGCGATGGCTTTGTGCGAACGGTGAGAGGCGTTGGGTATGTCATTGATACCGTACCTGTTCAGAAGGCGGCAGGTTGATGCGTAATTTTTGGCACCACCTCAGGCTTCCCACGCTGGTCAGGCGAATGCTGGTCGCCCAGATGCTGCTGCTTACGTTGCTCTGGTGTCTCTTTTTAACCTTCATTTTGCTGGAAGACCTGCGTAGCCCTCCCATACTGACGGGCAGTGAGACTTACGAAACCGTTTTTTCCCTGGTGGAGAGCATGGACGATCGCCCGCAGGCGCGTGATGCCGTGCTGGCAGCGTTCAGCAAGGCGCTGCGGGAGGGGTATGGCGGCGGTGAAGATCCGGAGCTGTCCATCAACCTCATTGTTCGTAAGCATAATGAGGTGATTTTTTCTTCGGATGGTGCGCCAACGGGGGTAAAAAATAGCCGTCTGGGGGTCATGCAGCATGTCCAGAGTGAAGACCATACATGGACGAGCCGTACCCTCAAATCCGCGCACTCCGACGTGGAGGTCACCCTCTTCACCCCGGCCGGGAGCTGGAATTTCTTTATCTACCTGAACTCTCGCGGCTACTACGTCATGCCGCTGATGATATGCATCCCTTTTCTTCTGTTCCCCGCGTGGCTGTCCATCCGCATCGCGATGCGCCCCTGGAACAAGGTGGTAGATGAAATTTCATTGCGCACGCCGGACGATCTCTCGCCTTTAAAAGCCGTCCCCAGACACAGGGAGCTTCGCCAGACGGTGGACGCGATTAATGACTTTCTGGCCAGGGTGCGGGAAAGCGCCGAAAGAGAAAGAATGTTTATTGCCGATGCCGCGCACGAACTGCGTACGCCTCTGGCCGCGATGCGGATCAACGTCGAGGCATTGCAGTCCTGGGTCATCAGCGAAAGCCAGCAGGAGCTGCTTGCGGGCATTGTTCGCAGCAATAGCCGTGCTGCGCGTCTCGTCAATCAGCTTCTGCTGATGATGCACAGCGAAGCGCACATCAGCACGGTGATGTCGCCTGTGCCGCTGACGACGCTTATTCAGGAGCGAATGGCTGCCCTGGAACCGCTGGCGTCCGGGCGCAAAATTGAGTTTGAATTCATCGCCGATGATGAAATCCATGTCGCAGGCATTCGGGAACGTCTGGTGTCGCTGATCGACAATTTAATTGAGAATGCCGTGAAGTACAGCCCTGAGGGTGGACGCATTGAGGTACAACTGCAATCGCGTGACAAGTCCGCTCAGCTGCGCGTCTCAGACGCGGGTCCCGGCATTCCGGTTGAATTGCGAGAGCGCGTGTTCGACAGATTTTTCCGCGATCCTAATCAGACCCAAAGCGGGAGTGGACTGGGGCTTGCCATCGTCAAAGCCGTTACGCAGCAACACAACGGCAGGGTCAATCTGAGTACGTCAGCCGATGGCGGTCTTATGGTGACCGTTGATTTCCCGAATCCGGCGTTCGCATGAACGTAAACGCGGCGCTACACGTCCTGACATGTGTCAGCGCAGCGTTACTTCACGTATGCCGCAGATTGCTTCAATAAAATTACCGTATTTGTTATATTGTTACTTACTGATTATTCACCTCTGCGGTGCCAAAAAGAACAAGATTCACCGCAACCCAGGACAGAAAAATGTTAGATTACCGCTTCCCGACAGCTTTGCAGATGGTTCTCAGCGTAGCGATGGCGGAGCAATCGGGTGAACGTTCGACGAGTGCAATCCTGGCTTACGGCCTGGAAGCGAATCCGAGCTTTATCCGCAAATTAATGGTTCCTCTCGCCCGCGACGGCATTATCGTCTCCACGCTTGGCCGCAACGGCTCTATTCACCTTGGCCGCCCGGCGGAAGAGATCACCCTGCGTGATATCTACCTCTCCGTCACTGAAGATAAAAAGCTGTGGGCGTCCCGTCCTGACGTCCCGGCCCGCTGCGTGGTCAGCGCCAACGCCTGCTGGTACTTCAAATCAATCGCTGATGAAGCGGAGCAGGCTTCGTTAGCGGTTTTAGCGCGCCATACCGTCGCCAGCGCGCTGGAAGAGGTGAAAAAAGCCGATACCAGCGGGTGCGATCCGGTGCCGGAACTCTGCACGCACCATAAAAAAGCGCCCTAATCCTGACAGACTGCGAAAAAAAGCCGCCTTCATTGTGAAGGCGGCTTTTTGCTATCTGCTACGTCCTACGCAGGCAACACCTCTCTTTCCGCTTTACCGCGCGTCACGAACTTACGCAGCGTCACGTAAAAGACCGGCGTCAGGAACAGACCAAACAGCGTCACGCCCAGCATCCCGGCGAACACGGTGATCCCGGTGACGCCGCGCACTTCTGCCCCTGCCCCGTGACCAAGGATCAGTGGAATGGTCCCGGCAATAAAGGCGATAGAGGTCATTACAATCGGGCGTAGACGCAGGCGGCACGCTTCCAGCGCGGCCTCCATAATGCCTTTGCCCTGAATTTCCAGCTCGCGGGCAAACTCCACGATAAGAATCGCGTTTTTACAGGCCAGCCCCATCAGCACAACCAGCCCTACCTGCACGAACACGTTATTATCGCCACCGGTCAGCCAGACGCCGAACAGCGCAGAGAGCATCGTCATCGGCACGATGAGGATCACCGCCAGCGGCAGCGTCCAGCTTTCATACAGCGCCGCCAGCACCAGGAACGCCAGCAGCACCGCGACCGGGAAGACGATCAGCGCCGTGTTGCCCTGGGTGGCCTGCTGGAAGCTCAGGTCCGTCCATTCAATATTCATCCCGTTCGGCAGGATCTGCTTAGACATAGCGTCCAGCTGCGTCATCGCCTGCGCGGAAGAGAGCACGCGCGGGTCGGCATCGCCAATCAGATCCGCCGCCGGGTAGCCGTTGTAGCGGATCACCGGGTCCGGACCGTAGGTGGTCGTGATTTTCACCATACTGCCAATCGGCACCATTTCACCCTGGCTATTACGGGTGCGTAAATTCGCGATATCTTCCACGCTGTCGCGGAACTGCCCGTCGGCCTGTGCCATTACGCGCCAGGTGCGACCGAACTGGTTGAAGTCATTCACATAAGACGAGCCCAGATAGGTTTGCAGCGTCCCGAAGAGATCGGTGAGCGACACGCCCTGCGCTTTCGCCTTATCACGGTCAACCTGTACATCCAGCTGCGGAACGTTTGCCTGGTAGGTTGAGATAGGGAAATGCATCCCCGGCGTCTGCATAATCGCCCCGGACATGGTGTTCACCGCGTTTTGCAGCGCGCCATAGCCCAGACCAGCACGATCCTGAATATACAGCGAATAGCCCGATCCCTGGCCCAGACCTAAAATCGGCGGCGGCAGAATCGAGAAGCCAAAGCCCTGCTGGATTTGCGCGATTTTCGCGTTGATCTCCGCGTTTATTTCCGCCGCAGTATGTTTACGCTGGTCGAACGGCTTCAGGCCAAAGAAGACCGTCCCGGTGTTCGGCGTGTTGGTGAACTGGAGCGCATTCAGGCCAGGAAACGCGACCGCATAATCCACGCCTTCGGTATTCATCCCGATTTCGCTCATCTTGCGGATCACCGCATCGGTGCGCGCCAGCGACGAGCCTTCCGGCATTTTCACGCCGCCAATCAGGTACAGCTTATCCTGCGTCGGAATAAACCCGCCGGGAACGGCTTTAAACATCACGCCCGCAGCGCAAAGCAGCAGTAAATAAACCACAATCACCGCCCCGCGTCGGCCGAGCGTTTTGCCCACCAGCCCCTGATAGCCAGTCGAGCTGCGGTGGAAAAAGCGGTTAAACGGACGGAAAATCCAGCCGAACAGACGATCGATAAGCCGGGTCGGGAAATCTTTCGGGGCGCCATGCGGCTTCAACAGCAGCGCGGCCAGCGCTGGCGAGAGCGTCAGCGAGTTGATGGCGGAGATCACCGTGGAAATGGCTATCGTTACCGCAAACTGTTTGTAAAACTGACCGGTCACGCCGGAGAGGAATGCCATCGGAACGAATACCGCACACAGCACCAGCGCAATGGCGATAATTGGCCCGGACACTTCACGCATCGCCTGATGCGCTGCCGCAAGTGGGGCGAGCCCCTCTTCGATATTTCGTTCGACGTTTTCCACCACCACGATGGCATCGTCCACCACGATACCAATCGCCAGCACCAGCCCGAACAGGCTCAGGGTATTCAGCGAAAAGCCCAGCAGGTAGAGAATACTGAACGTGCCCACTACCGATACCGGCACCGCAATCAGCGGGATAATCGACGCGCGCCAGGTTTGCAGGAACAGGATCACCACCAGCACGACCAGCACCACCGCTTCAAGCAGCGTTTGCACCACCGCGCGGATCGAGTCGCGTACAAATACCGTCGGGTCGTAAGGCGCCGCCCATTTCATATCGTCCGGGAACCGCGTGGACAGTTCGTCCATTTTGGCGCGCACCGCGTTAGACAGATCGATGGCGTTTGCCCCCGGCGACTGGAAGATACCAATCCCGACCGCGTCTTTATTGTTCAGCTGGGAGCGCAGCGCGTAGCTGCCGGACCCCATCTCGACACGCGCCACGTCGCGCAGACGAACGACCGTACCATCCTGCGTGGTTTTCAGGACAATGTTGCCGAACTCGTCTTCGGTATGCAGGCGGCCCTGGGCGTTAATGGAGATCAGGAAATCGCTCTCTTTCGGCAGCGGCTCGGCGCCAAGCTGCCCGGCGGACACCTGCACGTTCTGCTCCTGCATCGCCGTGACCACGTCCGAAGCGGTCAGCCCGCGGGCCGCGACCTTGTTCGGGTCCAGCCAGACGCGCATCGCGTATTCGCCCGAGCCGAAAATCTGAATCTGCCCCACGCCGGGCAGACGCGCCAGCTCGTCCTTCACCTTCAGCGTGGCGTAGTTACGCATATACAGTGAATCGTACTTACCGCCAGGCGAAAACAGATGCACCACCAGCGTCAGCGTTGGCGACTGTTTCTGAGTCGTGATGCCCAGACGTCGCACGTCCTCCGGCAGACGCGCTTCGGCCTGCGCGACGCGGTTTTGCACCTGAACCTGCGCCTGATCCGGGTCGGTGCCCGGACGGAAGGTGACGGTAGTCACCAGCACGCCGTCGGAGCCCGCGACGGATTTCATGTACATCATGTTCTCAACGCCGTTGATCGCCTCTTCCAGCGGGGTTGCCACGGTCTCGGCAATCACTTTCGGGTTGGCGCCCGGGTACTCGGCGCGCACCTGCACGCTTGGCGGCACGACGTCAGGGTATTCGCTCACCGGCAGCAGCGGGATGGCGATTAACCCTGTGATAAAAATCAGAATCGACAGTACGGCGGCAAAAATCGGCCTGTCGATGAAAAAACGGGAAAAGTCCATGGATTGGATTCTCAGGTAAGGGATCAGTTAAGGGCGGCGCTGGCGGTCATGGCAACGGTTTTTGCGTTAACCGGCATACCCGGCATAAACACTTTTTGTAAACCATCGACGATGACTTTATCCCCGGGATTCAGCCCCTGCTGTACGATACGTAAACCGTCGGCCAGACGCCCCGGCGTGATGTCGCGGCGCTGCGCTTTCCCGTCTTTATCCACGATATAGACATATTTACGATCCTGATCGGTCAGCACCGCCTTATCGTCAACAAGCGTGGCTTTAAATTCCGCACTGCCCGGCAGGCGCACGCGGGCAAAGAGTCCAGGCGTGAACTGACGCTGTGAGTTATCCAGCAGCGCGCGCATGCGGATTGTCCCGGTACCCGGCGTGAGCTGGTTATCCAGGAAATCCACTTTGCCCTGATGGGGATAGCCCTCCTCGCCCGTCAGGCCAATCTCCACCGGCAGCGCCGCATGATCGCCGGACGCCCGCTGCCCGCTGCGGGCCAGGCTCTGATAGTGAAGGTAGGTTGACTCGTCCACGTCGAAGTAGACATAAACCGTCTTCTGCGAGACCAGGGTGGTGAGCACGCTGGCGCTGTCGCCCGCCGTCACCAGGTTACCGCTGGTGATCAGCGCCCGGCTGGCGCGACCGTCGATAGGCGCGGTCACTTTGGTGAAGTCGAGGTTAAGTTGCGCAGCGTCAACCACCGCCTGCGCGGCGCGAATATCGGCCTGTGCCTGGGTAGCGGCGGAACGGCGCTGCTCCCACTCTTCGCGGGATACCACGTTGGTATTGACTAATTTATCGGTACGGTTAGCCTCGCTTCGCGCCAGGCTGGCCTGCGTTTTGGCTCTCGCCAGGTTCGCCTGCGCCTGTTCCAGCGCGGCGCGATAGGTTCGGTCATCAATCGTGAACAACACCTCGCCCTTTTTCACCTCCTGGCCGTCGGTGTAATTCACTTTCTCAATGTAGCCGGAGACGCGCGGACGCAGCTGAACGCTTTCCACCGCTTCAATGCGACCGTTAAAGCTGTCCCACTGGCTAATGGTTTTCACCACCACGTCAGCAGCGCTGACAACGGGCGCTTGCGGCGCGGCATTTTGCGCGACGCTGTCATCGCACCCGACGAGAAGCGCGGAGAGTAAAACTACCCCCATCGCGCTCAGATGAAAGTTACCCCAGGTTTTTTGCAGGCTCATTATTTTTATTCCGGTTATTGTAGCTGCCGGGCAAGACGCAGCGGGAGGCGCCGCGCCACTTCCTTTGTCCGGTAGCTGGCTGAAGGCCATTTGTGTCGTTCATCGCCACAAAACTGTAACAGTTGCGAATACACTATCGCGGCGATTGTAGGAAGGCGCTTAATTAAGTGCAAGAATAATTGTTGCACTTTATGTGCTATTTGCGGCGAAGGTAAATCACGTGTTTTGAGCAGGGATTTAAATGCAACAATAAAACTTGCAATTGATGTAAAAACGGGTCACCTTTAAATGCAACAAACAAAGATGCTTTTTAATGCATGGCGTAGGGGGAAGCAAGATGAACACGGGTGCATTCATTCACGATTTACTCGACTGGATCGACAACAACCTCGATAGCCGTCTGGATATTGAAACCGTCTCCAGGCGAGCCGGCTATTCGAAATGGCACCTCCAGCGGCTTTTCAAGGAACATACCGGCTCCCCTCTCGCCGAATATATTCGCGCGCAAAAGCTGCAAAAATCGGTTGAGCGCCTGGCCCACAGCGATGAACCGATTCTGAACGTGGCGATCGCGCTGGGCTTTGACTCTCAGCAGTCCTTCAACCGCAGCTTTAAGCGTCAGTACGGTCAGGCGCCAGGTGCATGGCGACGCAGTAACGGCTGCCGTGAATCGCGGCAGATGAGGCAGTAATTCACCACTGAGCTGGATATCGGTCATAAAAGAAAAACCCTCTGTAAACAGAGGGTTTTATCCGTCTTACCTGCTTATAACTTCGCAGGAAAGATTATGGGCTTACTCCCACTCGATTGTTTACGGCATGCATAACCAATTGACTGGTAATAAGTTTTTGAAAACCAATCTCCACTGTACCGTTTTATATACCGTCACCGGAAATCAGTACCCTGAAAAATGGCAAGTCACCGGGTCAGCGAATCGTACTGCTTTTCACAGACTCGTCCGGCTTCTGCGGCCCGGTCAGCGTACTCTGCCAGTTGTCGGTTTCGCTCGAGAGATTTGCTGAGCACGTCGGCAAGCAAAACTCCGGTGTCTGCGGCTGACGCCCCAGCGCCGACAGTGGCGTTATACTGCCTGAGCTGCTCACGGATGGCAACGAGCTGTTGCTGCAACCGGCCAGCGCGAGCGGCAGCATCAAGAGCATCGTTGCGCGCCTGGTCGATCCTCTGCTGCGCTTCACGTTCATTGGTCGATTTCTCCTGTTCGTCCTGCTGACGAGCTTTCTCATCCTCTGCTTTGCGGTCTGCCTGTGCCTGTGCATACCCGGCATCGTACTGGCGGCTGCCGTGTACATTCCACGCAACAACTCCGACGATGACCAGAGCAGCAAGCATCGCCACGATAAGCAACTGTTTCCAGTACGCTTTGACGAATGACCAGATCATACCGCCAGCACCTTACTGGCGGTGATGTACCGCGCTCGTCGGTCGTCGATACCGTTCTGCCCGCCATTGATGATCTGCGTGACGCGCACCAGGTCACCGGTGTACTTCATGCAGCCTTTGGTGGCGAAGAACCACGCCGCGCTGCGGGCCGCATATTCGTCCTGCGCCAGCAGTTCAGGCTGGCTAACCAGCTCAATTTTGAGCCCGTTGCCACAGTCGCGGTAGTTGTTCAGGCCGGTGATCTGGATAAGCCCGCGCCCGCGATAGAACCAGCCGTCAGTCGGGCCATTGTTCCCATTACGTTTGCTGTATACCCGGTTGGCGATCGCACGCTGGCGCTCCAGCGGTAACGATGGCTCACCAGCACGGCGGCCCAGCGCGTTGGCCTGGCCCTGAGTGAGACGCCCGGCACGGACGAATCCTGCCAGCCCGGTTACGCTGTAGTTGAAGTTCTCCTGAAGCCGTGTGAACCCTGTCGATTCATGGCCCACCTGCGCGATAAACATCGCCTGGTGCGCTGGCGCTTCAATGCCAAACTCTTTCATGGCCGCAGTGATATGCAGATACCAACGCGTGGCCAAAACGTCGCTGATGCCAGCTGCACGCTGGAATTGTTTAATGTCCATGTTGGGACCTCGTTATCTTGAAAATTTGCACCACGTTCCCTTTTGTCTTGATGAGAGCAGCCAGGAACACAGCTTTGATGATGACTTCTGACCAATCGGCGCTGACGTAATACCCGTAGAACGTCCGGATAGGTACGCTGGCAGCCACGACGATCAGCAGGTAGGCGAGCCAGCCGCCCCACCAGCGATGGCGTGACCCGTCACGGCGGAACAGAAGGACTCGGATAGCAATGCCGCCGCAGATAGCGGCATTCAGGATGAGAAGCAGTTCAGGACCGGTCATCGTCTTTTCTCCCCGGGATCAGGTCGCGTGGATTTCCAGAACGGTGATACAGCCAGGTACCGATACCAACAGCAACGATTGAAGAAACAAACGCCCCTGCTGAGTAAGCAACCCCTTTCTCAAACATATCTGTGGTGATGCCAGGGAAAGCGGATGCAAAGCCTATGAGAAGTGTTGCTGTCGGTTTGTAGAAGAGAAGGCCGCAGAAGAAGCTGAGGAACGCCAGAAGTAACCGCCGCTTTATGGGATACTCCACCGCTGAGGTAACAAAAATTACCGCACCAGCAAGCGCCCCTAAAGCCACCTCCGGCGGCACACCCGCGACCACAGACATTAGCGCGCTCAGGCTAAGCCCCTGATTCAGCGATTCCGTGGTTAACGTGTGCGACATAGTGACCACCGTTTAATGTGCATATAGAACCCCCTTAGTTGGTGAGTTCATCATACACAATAAACCATATGTGGTTTAAAAAACCTCAGACAACTCTTAACGAAATTACCCAAAAGGTGATAAAGTAAGGTTTTATATTTTTCGGGCGTAAAAGTGCTTAAGTTATTCGCAAAGTACACATCGATTGGCGTCATTAACACGCTCATTCACTGGGTTGTGTTCGCTATTTGCATATATGCATTTCACACAGGGCAGGCACTTGGTAACTTCGCTGGGTTCGTCGTGGCAGTGTCATTCAGCTTCTTTGCAAATGCCAGATTCACGTTCAAGTCTTCCACCACAACCATGCGCTACATGCTTTACGTTGGATTTATGGGCTCGCTGAGCGCTGCTGTTGGTTGGGCTGCTGATAGGTCCGGAATGGCTCCGATCGTGACCCTTATTCTTTTCTCCGCCATCAGCCTGGTGTGCGGTTTTATCTATTCAAAGTTCATTGTCTTTAGGGATGCGAAATGAAAATTTCTCTGGTCGTTCCCGTCTTCAACGAAGAAGACGCAATACCGATTTTTTATAAATCGGTTCGGGAATTTGAAGGGCTTCAGCAGCATGAGGTCGAGATAGTATTCATAAATGACGGCAGCAAAGACGCGACAGAATCAATTATAAACGCGCTTGCTGTTTCAGATCCGCTTGTGGTGCCGCTGTCATTCACTCGCAATTTTGGTAAAGAGCCAGCCCTTTTCGCCGGTCTTGACCACGCGACCGGTGAAGCGATCATCCCGATTGACGTAGACTTGCAGGACCCCATCGAAGTCATTCCTCATCTTATTGAGAAATGGCAGGCAGGCGCTGATATGGTTCTGGCTAAACGCTCTGATCGCTCTACAGATGGCAGACTGAAGCGCAAGACCGCCGAATGGTTCTATAAGCTGCACAACAAAATCAGCAATCCAAAGATCGAAGAAAACGTTGGCGATTTCCGCCTGATGTCTCGCGAAGTAGTGGAAAATATTAAGCTCATGCCAGAACGCAACCTGTTTATGAAGGGTGTGCTGAGCTGGGTTGGCGGGCGAATCGATGTTGTTGAGTATGCCAGGGCCGAGCGAGTGGCCGGCAGCACAAAGTTTAATGGCTGGAAACTGTGGAACCTTGCCCTGGAGGGGATTACCAGCTTCTCTACTTTCCCGCTTCGCATGTGGACATACATCGGCCTGTTCGTTGCCGGTGCTGCGTTTTTGTATGGCGCATGGATGATTTTGGATACCATTATTTTTGGTAATGCTGTTCGCGGATATCCTTCCCTGCTTGTTTCAATACTTTTTTTGGGAGGAATTCAGTTGATAGGAATTGGAGTCCTTGGCGAGTATATCGGAAGGATTTACGTGGAAGTGAAGAATAGACCTCGTTACGTGCTGAAGGGAAGAAAATGATAAGAAATCTTAAAAATGATAAGTCTATATTTTTAATATCGCTGGCTCTATCATTTGTATATATATTGCCATTTATCATTAATAACAACTATGTTGTAGATGATTGGCTTAGGACTGATACCGGAGTTACTGCTTGGGAGGGTAACGGGAGGCCTCTTTCCTCTGTCATAATGGCTGCGATTAGCATGTTTGGCGGAGGTTTAAATTTCTTTGGGGATGGTGTTTTATATGATGTTTTCCCGCTTACCATTATATTATGCGCTTTTGTGATGATCTTTTGCGGGTATCTTATCTCTGCTGAACTAAGCCTTAAATCCCCAATTGCTAAAGCAGCATGCATGTTATTACCACTGACTTCAACTTTATTCATTGGTAATATTTATTTCAGGTTTGACTCTTTAATAATGTCATTGTCCTGTCTCGGGGCTATTTTACAGGCAAGGATGAGCGCAGAGAGAAGTATTGTCTGCTGGATTAGTTCGGTGGCGATTGGGTTTATTTCAATATCAATATACCAGGCATCTATACCATTCGTTTTATCTTATCTTGCATTAATGTGCTTTATGAGGTGCTGCAATGAAAATAAAAATGATGTTATTAACTTAATCTTAAAGGTATTTTCATCTCTTTTCTTTTCGTTCTTGCTTTATAAAGTAATGATGCTGGTGTTCTTTGATGGAGATTCCTATACATCCGGATACACGGACACTCACTCTGAGTTAATCCCACTTTCAGTTGATGGATTAAAGACATTTGTAAATAACTTCTCATTGTTTATAAATATGCTTTATAAGGTTACTGCATTTGCCCCTGGTATTATTTTGTTAACATTGATAATTGTTATGTTGGTAATTTCATCAATAGAAAGAAATAAAACAACTGCATTTTCAGTGCTTGTATTTGTAGCAATAATAGTTCTCGGATTTGCTCCTTATCTGGTTTTGAAAAGCCCTATAGTAGAGCCTAGAGTGATGATAGCCGCTGGATTATCATTTTGTGCACTATTAAAGGGTGCAGAAATGATGAGTAAATTAGGTGCTTTGTCAAAATCATTGATTGTGGTAATTATTACATTCAATTTTAGCCAAGCATATGGAGTATCGAATGCTTTCAAAATCTATCAGCGTATAGACAGAGTGGTCGCTCAGAATATTGCCTACAACCTAATTGAATGTGGTTATAAAACAGGTGATAAGATAGTAATTTCTGGCTTCCCTTCTTATCCAGATTCTGTCAAGAGAATATACGATGCTATTCCGGTATCGCAATATCTTGTAGGCTCTGCCTTTGCAAATTACAGGTTCAAGTATAGCCTTATGAAACAGTATGGCATATCATCACCTATACCAAAAGATGAAAGGTTTAAAGGAGATGGAGAGATTATAAAAAACAATAGCCTTATTAAATTGATTAAATACAAAGATGGATACAGAATATATATAAATAGAATGTAAAATAACGCCCCTTGGAGGGGCGTTATTTTTTATAGCACTGAGTCATATTGAACCAGAGGTTTTGACCTGCTCCCCGTTGATTAGTACACCCCGATGTTAGTAATGTCTTCATAAGCCACATGAGGACATCCCCATGAAGAAGCGTTTTTCCGACGAACAGATCATCAGTATTCTCCGCGAAGCCGAAGCTGGGGTACCCGCCCGTGAACTCTGCCGCAAGCATGCCATTTCCGATGCCACGTTTTACACCTGGCGTAAGAAGTATGGCGGTATGGAGGTGCCTGAAGTTAAGCGCCTGAAGTCGCTTGAGGAAGAGAACACCAGACTCAAGAAGCTGCTTGCCGAAGCCATGCTGGATAAAGAGGCGCTTCAGGTGGCTCTTGGGCGAAAGTACTGACGACAGACCAGAAGCGGGAAGCCGTGATGTTGATGTGTGATGCGACCGGTCTGTCGCAACGTCGTGCCTGCAGGCTTACAGGTTTATCCCTGTCGACCTGCCGCTATGAGGCTCACCGTCCGGCTGCTGATGCGCATTTATCAGGGCGCATCACTGAGCTGGCACTGGAGCGCAGGCGTTTTGGCTACCGTCGTATTTGGCAGTTGCTGCGCCGTGAAGGGCTTCATGTTAATCATAAGCGCGTGTACCGGCTTTATCACCTCAGTGGCCTGGGCGTAAAACGCAGAAGACGTCGTAAAGGGCTGGCAACAGAACGTCTGCCGCTGCTCCGTCCGGCGGCGCCCAATCTGACCTGGTCGATGGATTTCGTCATGGACGCACTTTCCACCGGTCGCAGGATCAAGTGTCTTACCTGCGTCGATGATTTCACAAAGGAATGCCTGACGGTCACTGTTGCCTTTGGGATTTCAGGCGTTCAGGTCACGCGTATTCTGGACAGCATTGCACTGTTTCGAGGCTATCCGGCGACGATAAGAACTGACCAGGGGCCGGAGTTCACTTGCCGTGCACTGGATCAATGGGCCTTTGAGCATGGTGTTGAGTTGCGCTTAATCCAGCCGGGCAAGCCAACGCAGAACGGATTTATTGAGAGCTTTAACGGACGATTTCGCGATGAATGTTTGAATGAGCACTGGTTCAGCGATATCGTTCATGCCAGGAAAATTATTAATGACTGGCGGCAGGATTATAACGAATGCCGCCCGCACTCCACGCTGAATTATCAGACACCGTCTGAATTTGCAGCGGGCTGGAGAAAGGGTCATTCTGAGAATGAAGATTCCGACGTTACTAACTGAGTGTTGTATCTAATCGTGGGGGCAGGTCAGGGTGCCCAACCTGGTCCACACTTAGCGTAGATACCTACAACCCCATGCTCAAGGCAATGGTTGTTTGCGATGATAGCCTGGCCTCCACCATGGAAGTCAATACACTTGCGGCGGCAGTTACGAATCATATTCTCAGTAATTGTTACATTACGGATTCTTCGGTTTCGACCATGTGTGATACCGTAACCTGGGTCGTAACTTGCGTTCAGTACATCATCCCCATCAGGGTGACCGATGTCTTCGATGTTATTCGCCATGTAGTTCAGGCGATATCCAGAGAGGACGTAGATGCCTGCACTGTAGCACTTGCGAATACGTGTATTAATAACCATCACGCCATCAGGTACATCTGCATCTGTGGTGTAATCACTTGCACCATAGGCTGCTGCTGTGTTACGGATGCCAATACCTACCGCACCAAAGTTAAACCCAGAGATGTCACAGTCATTGATAAGAATACCACGGCATGCACGTTGAACCTTCACACCGCAAGCCCAGCTACCGATGTTGCCGCCAAGGAACTTGCCCCACGTGTTCTGCCAACCTGAAGCTTGGCTGCCGTCTGCATTGTATTTAGGGAATTGACCTGTAACACCAGCGTATGCTCCGCCAGTATATGCGCTGGTATCAAGGGCATTATTTGGTGCAAGAACTAGAGCAGAATCGTACCCGAATCTGGCTTCTCCTTTCTCTGCATACCCAGTTGTGGTATCAATTGCAGGGAAGATTCCCGGACCCTTGATAGTTAAATCAACAGTAACATGCTCACAGGCTATGAGGCTTAACGCATCAAGGCCATGCGTCTTAACCAGCAATGTTCCATTGTGAATTTTGATACCCTTCTTTCCAACCAATGCAAGGCATGGGCTATAGTTATAAGTACCGTCAGAAAAGTCGGCTTCATTTGGATATTGAATAGCTAGGGCATAATTCTTACTTATTAGAAATGTGCCACCAGCAAGATCAAGATCACCATCAGTTTCGTCTATAAATTTTTGAAGTGCTAATGTGTCATCATCTTCACCATTGCCTATTGCTTCAAAATCGAAAGGACTTTTCCGCTCATTAAGTTTATCTTCTACAGTGCGATCGCCGTAACCAATCTTTGATGAGCCTGTTGGCTTCGCCAGCTCAATAAGAACGTCTGATGCTGATCCTGATGGTGGAAGAACAGGGAATGGATTGCCTGCACTATCAAAGGCGACAATTTTATTAGCCCTTGTAGCTGCATCTGGCAATGAAGGTATTGCCTCAGGAACGCGTAACGTGCGATTTAGATTGTTGTTTGCCAGCGTATCAACATAGTTTTTGGTGGCCGCATCTTGCGGGTCTCTCGGATCGCGTAAATTTCGAATGTAGTTGTTCAGTGCGTCGTACCAGTTCGCGATGCTCGATGGCTTGCGTAGAGCCAGGCGGAACAAACTGTATGCCTGCTGGATCAGCATAGTCAGCTTGTCAAAGGCATCTTCATGCACCTCAGCGAAGAACTTGCCCTGGTTGCGCAGGTCGGTTTCCTGCGTCGGCTCCAGTTCTCTGGCAATGGAAATCTTCCAGCCATTTGTCAACGGAGTGGTAAGAACCACATTACCGCCGCTGTATCCTCCTGCGTTCGTAACTGTATAGTCAGTATCCAGAACCAGGACTGTGATGTTTTCGTTGAGATCTACAACTGATACAGCAAGATCTGTTTTTTTGAATATGCGGAACGTGTACGGGAAGGATGTCGTAACGCCGTTCCCCGTGTAATCGTTATGGTCAACTACGGTTGATACCGTCATGGCCTGTCTCCAGTTAAGCAGCGCCCGGCGCGCGTGCATCATCTGGACAGTTTATTACCTAGCAAACCTTATATGAATTGAATGAATAACAATCAGGAAAGTTATTACCTTTTAGGTAAATGGCAATTCGTGCTGGATAGTATTTCGAACATTTGCTACTGTACATATATACAGTGAATGCATGGAGATTATCAGATGCAACGTCAGTATCATCACCCGCTGGAAAAAGGATTTGCCGAACGAATACACACGCCGGGAGGCGTCCGCTCCCTTGTTGAAGATTCTCACCTGATGACGTTGCTGCGCCAGCTTGGTGAGGATGGTTTTAACGTTGATGGCCCGATGGCTGAGCTGACTGCTCTGGTGAACTATGTCACCAGCTCGCAGATGTCCATGAAAGATCTGCAAGTGCATCTCGATTACTGCGCTGAGCAATTGAAGAGACAAACCAGATAGGGTTTGTAATTACCTAAATTTCATGCAATCATTACCTTTTCGGTAAATTTACATTGCATAAATCTTGTGCCATAGTAATCAGGCACTGGCAAAATCCAGTGCCGGGATTGGCGTCCCGGATAACTACAAAGGCGCATATACCGCGCGAGCGGTTTTTTTATGCGTGCTACATAGCAAACCAGTTTCTATGGTGGGCTGTGTGGGGGCACCGAAAGGTGCGCCGGGTCCTTTGTAGCCGGTTACGCCAACCCTGCACAGTTCACCACCATCCCGATTGGCGTCGGAAGTGGTGATTATCCTGACTACAAAGGTGATCGCTATGACAGCTCAAAAAAAACCTACCCCAGACGCAGTATTCAAATTCGAGTCAGCCACCCCAGTACGCATGTTTAACATTGACGGCAATCCGTGGTTTGCGGCTTCAGACGTTTGCAAAGCTCTTGGACTCACGAACTCACGTATGTCCCTGAAGGCCTTAGACGATGATGAGAAGGGAGTAAGTTCAACTTACACCGTCAAAGGCGCACAGAATGTAAGCGTCATAAACGAGTCCGGCCTCTACACACTGATCCTTCGCTGTCGCGACGCGGTTACGCCAGGCACTATCCCCTACCGTTTCCGCAAATGGGTCACTGGCGAGGTGCTGCCTCAGATCCGTAAGACAGGCAGCTATATCAAAAATGCAATCCCTCAGGAAGACCGCATTAAGATGGTTGCAGATCAAGTTGCAACGGCTACTGCATCTGCTGTAATGCAGGCTATGCAGGTGGAGCAAAAGAGTTATGACGTACCACTGAAGCCAGGCTACCGCGAGCACATTCATTCACCTGAAGGCGTTCTCGGCCTGGCTGAGCATTCTCTGCTGATGAACCTGCTCAACCGCATGCAGGATGACGGTCACGACGTTTCCGGCGCTGCGGCAGAGTTCACAACCATGGTGAGTTACATCGTCGGCGTCAGCAAATGCCTGAACGATATCCGGACCCACGCGCAGTACATCACAAAGAATGCAGCTGGGTTCTGAAATGAAAAAGGCCGCTTCGGCGGCCTTTGTGACATGTCACGTGATTATCACCAGGAGTCTGCAACAAGATTGGTGATATCAGTGAAAATTGTTCCTGACAATGGCGGGCAATTTTCAGAGTAACCAGAGTTAGAATAGTGGAACATTGTCTGGTTCTTTTTCACATCGATTAGCTCAGCATCAATGTAGTCAAAATTATACCCGCCACCATAGCAACGAGTCATTGCGTTATTTGGAGCGAAACCATTCAAGTTCAGAACATAACGCGCAGTAGCTTCGTTATAAATACCGGTAGTGCTATTGGATTGTTTTTCTACCGTCACTTGTTGGCTTGCGCTTCGAAGCACGGTAAAGCCTTTCTGTTTTAACCGTTTTTCAATCTCGTAAACCCATGGTGACCTGGCAGAATTTAAGGCAACAATTCGATCCCCCTGAGCCTTTTCAGTTGCAACGACATCAACATTCTTTGTTGCTGCACAACCAGCAAGCATGACGGCTAAGCCGGCTAGCAAGAATTTTTTCATCATATATCCCTTGATTTTATTTTCACGCTGACAATTAGACCATTACCTTAACCCTGGATCCACTTGGTTTATCAATGGCGCAATCCAGAACAGGTTGTTGCCAGGAAGAAGTGTACGCACGTTATGCAGAACCCGGTCACCAGCGTCGCCATTCAGCACCCCAGCAGTCACATCAGTAATGGTGTCGAGCAGGCCAAATGTTGGACCAAGAGCAGAGCCAATAAAGCCACGGCTGGCATATCTCGACTGCGTGCCGGTGCCAAGTAGCGCGCCAAGGCCAACCATATCCCCGGTAGCCTTCTCAGCCATATTGTTGTATTCCATCAGAGGACCGAGGATACCGGAGCGGTCAATCCCCTCAATAGTAAGTTTCTGCGGCGACCAGTCCACCTCCTTACCGTTTGCTGACTGTTTAAGCGCGTACGTCAGCGCGCCGAGCCCAATCTGAAAAGCGGTACCGTAATAAAACTGACCAGTCCCCTCTTGCAGGCCGCCCAGCGTTGCGCGGTTATAGGACGCAGTAGCGAACGATTTAAACTGAAAGATGGTCTTACCCAGCGGCGTGCTAGCCCACAGCGGTGTATCCCCGATCCCCGGCGTGATAACAGTGTTGTTAACGTCTTTGAGTACCGCCGACTGAAAAACGCCAGCCACATGCTGATCATCCCATTTTTCGAAATTACCGATATGCCAGCCGTTGATGACTTCACCGTGTTTCTCGAACTCACTGCGGATACGCGCGGCCATGTTGTCGTTAATGCCGAGCTTCGCCAGACGACGGCCAGTGAACGCGCCGGAGAGAATGCCGTCGGACGTGATCATGCCGTTTACCGATTTGTTCATATCATCGAAGTGACCCATCAGCGTGAGCTTGCCGAACGCATCAGTAACGCGTTCCATTCCCGCTTCTACCGCCGTAGTGCGGGCAGAACTGTCTACCAGGTCCCCCATCGTACGCGCACGAGTATGCAGGATCGTTTCCAGCCCGACGGCCAT
Organism: Enterobacter cloacae complex sp. EB5; assembly: GCF_031432835.1. NCBI lineage: Bacteria > Pseudomonadati > Pseudomonadota > Gammaproteobacteria > Enterobacterales > Enterobacteriaceae > Enterobacter > Enterobacter cloacae complex sp. EB5. Next base: position 3,431,832 of record NZ_CP133860.1, on the reverse strand, counting down.
TTTTAACTGTTCGGCCCGGCTGGCCTTGAATGCCGGTGACCGCGTGATCAATGCGGAGTAGCCGCGCATGGTATTGCCAAACCCGTTAACCATCACACCGCGCGCGAGATCAGGAATAGCGGAAACGGTCATACCGCCCAGCTTGGTTACAAAGTTAGCGCTGCGCAGAAACGCACCCGCGCGCACAAAAAATGATGATGGATCGTCCGGCATGCCGTAGGTACCCGACAGGCGGTCGCGCAGCGCTGTGATGTCGCGGATATCGTTATCGCGGGCTTTCGCCAGTTTCGCCTGGTCTTTGGGATTCTGGCGCATCAGCGCATCGTATTCGTCCTGAATATCCTTGAGCTGCTTCTCCAGTGATTTATTACCGAATGCGCGCGTCAACTCCACCTCTGCCGACGCCTCGCGAATGTGCCGTTGCAGCACATAATTGGCGTCGCTCTCCAGATAATCTTTCATCAGGCGATCGGGAACGCTGAGCGTACGCGACCGGGTGCTGCCTGCCGCTTTCACCATAAAGACGTTTGCGAAATCCTGCGGGATTTTTGCGCCGACGATTTTATTGATCGTGGCATCAGCAGTAATTTCCGCCTCTTCGCGGGACATGGTTTTCTCACCGCGAGACCACCAGTCGACCAGCATGTCGCGAAATTTATCGCGCTCGTTAACAATTTTGCCGACTTTGTACACGCGCGGGAAATAACTCTCCTGACCGATGGCTTTTAGCTCCTCGTCAGGTGGCAGCAGTCCAAGCTTTTGCTGCGCCACTTTAACCCGGTTAACCACAGTGCGCATTGCCTGCGCCGCCTCTTGCACCACCGGATTAGCATGTACATCGCCGCTGCGCATGGCATTACCCACTTCTTCGCGGAACTGGGAAAAACTCAGATCACCACCAGCGGCTTTGTACTGGCTGTAGGCCTGTTTGTTCGTCACAACGACGGCAGCCTCTTCACGACGCCACCCGCGAACGCGGGTTTCTGCGGCAACAGGTGTCTCGATGCCGCGGGCATTACCCTGTAGTGTGTAATTGTTCTCTGCCAGCTCCAGTGCAGTACGACGGGAGGTTTTTGAAGGTGACTCCATCAGGCGGGTAAACGGTGTCAGATAGCTACCTGCCTTACGCGCCAGTTTACCGACCGGGCCACCAGCTGCCGGAGTGAGATCTTCGAGCGTGGCTTCGCTGATTCGTGCCGCGCCGACGCTACCACCTTCCGGAAGGGAAGCCGCTGCCGTATCCGTCGCTGACGTGATACTCATACTATCGAGCGCATCAGCCACTTCACGCGTGGCCGCTGTGCGAACAGAGGGTGACAGCGCAGCGCCGGCGGCCGCAAATACACCGCTCATCAACGCACCGGCGGCGACGTGGGAGGCACTTTCCCCCCACGTGCGGGTTATCTGCTGGTTGTTAAGCGCAACCTCGCTCGCCGCTGTTGCAGCTGCACCGATGGCCGCCTGTGACGCAATGCGGGCCACTGCCCCACCCTGAGCGCCGGGGATAAACATTGAAGCTACGGTGACCGGGTCAACAACCCCGGCGGCAATACTGGCAAGAACACCCTCCCCGCCCGCCTCTGAAAGTACCCGACGGTCCTCGTTTTCGTCGTCAATCTGCTGTTTAAGCCAGGCAGTTTCTTCCGGTGAACGGGAATCAGCGAAAGCAGATCCCCATTGTTCGTACCCGTGCAGCTCGGCTTTATCAGCATAAGGGTTATACCCGTCTACCGACTCAAACTGCTTGGCCGGGCGGAACATCTCGGCCAGAAGGTTATTCTGGCGGAAGGCGGCGCCCCATACCGATGGTTCTGGTTGCTGCGGCTCCGGGTTGGTTCCTTCAGGCAAAGGCACATCAAACCCTGTCGGCTCTGGCAGAACATTGCCAGCAGGAGTAAATCCGTTGCTCAGTTCTTCTGGCGAGGAATACACAGGCATTATTCATTACTCCATGAGAAATATTTTTTGAAGCGATTAACACGATCATCGTGGAACCTGCGATACTGTTCATCAATTGCACGGTGTTTATCTTTAAAGCCGCGAATTTCCTGACCCTTGATTATTTCTTCCTGATCTTTTTGCTCTCTTTCCTGTATAGATTTTTTATATGGCTCCCATTCATCCAAAGAGGGTTTCCACCGCATAGGCCTGCCGTAAGAATCGTAGAACGGCTGTACCGCCTCAATACCATCCTTATCTTTTGTTCGCACCATAATGGCGTAATCTCCATTGCGGGCCGTCAGCACATCAGGGGTAATCTCCAGTTCGCCGCCAATACGCGACTCCGGCGTTTTACTGGTAACAGGTGCTGAGTTGCCGGAGGTGATCCCGAGTTGTGTCGGGCTTGTAGTGATGTCTACATTACGGTCGCCATACATCAGCTGCTCTTTATCTGCCTTCCACTGCTCTGCCTGCCATCCGGAAGGACCATAATTGTAAAGAGCCTCAGGGGCATATTTCATCAGCTTTGCAGTCCCATTCACTTCGCTGATGCTCCAGGTGCGGGCGATCTGCTGATTGGTCATTTTCTTCGCTGCATCAGCATTCCCGCCAGTGGTGCGATAGTTAATGTCGTACAGCGCCTGATAATCATTTCTGAATCTTGCTGCATCTGGAGTTGAGTCATCTGCCGATGGCCCGCCAAAGCTATACCAGGGAGACATATTGCTTACGGCGGAATCCATCGCCTTAACTCGGTCTTTTTTGTACTCCTTGGTGCTCTGGGTTGAGGCCAGTTGCGCTTTGAGTGCATCGGTCTGGTTGTAGGTCAGATTCTGCGCCTGTTCGATAGCTGTTTCGGACGCCATGCCAGAATCGGTAAGCTGTTTAACGGTGAGATAAAATCCCTGCATATCCTTTGGCATGTCGCCAACAGACGCGGGATCTGTGTCATAGAGGCGATTAAATAACTCAGCCCCCTGACGGACCGCCTCAGGACTGCGCGCGCGGGATATCGCCGATAACTGGGTGGTTACCTGCGAAGGAATGATCCCGGTCTTGGCCACCTGCTGCACAATCCCGTCATGGGTGGTGGCGTCGTTAATCCGGAAGTTTTGCGCCGTTGGCGTGGCATCGGCGGCTTTTTGCATGGATTTATTGGTAGGGTCGAGTTTCTCGCCCATAGACAGCGCTTCGTTAAAACGACGGGTATCACGCTGCGCCTGTATCGCTTCATTGCTTTTCTGTACCAGCGCGCCGAGCTTGCCATACGCATCGAGCTTGAGCGCATATTCCGGGTCATTTACCTCTGGTTTCTTTTTGAGTAATTCCTGCTGCTGCTGTTCAGGAGAAAGGTACTGAATTGCCTGGAAAGTTTTTGCATTGTCCATAGCGATATCGAGCTTCGATACCATTTTTTTCCCTTGCTTACCGTAGCCAAACATAATCGCCGGGATAGAAGGGACGGCATCAGGGACTTCGCCATTATTGAGTTGAGCCATTGTATTGTTAAGCAGCGGTTCAAGCTCATTAAGTACCAGTTTTCTCTGCTTCTCAATCTGAGCGTTTGCAAGATTATCAATTTGATTAACGGTAACTGGATCCATACCGGTTTTATTTTTACGGTATCGTGAAATCCAACCCTGCGTTTCAGATGGTAGTTGTTTTATGAAATCGGCTTGGGATATCTCTCCTTTTCTTGGGTCACCGACCTTCTCTATAAGTTTGTCAACATTGCCCTGCCCCCAGTTATATGCTGCTCCAGCCAGTAATTCAGAGCCATACTTGTTTGACAGTTCCTGCGCGTAATCCGAGGCCAGCATGGTGTGTTGCTGCTCGTCTGCCGGGTTGTACTTCAACCCACGCCGTGCGGCCAGTTCTTTGCCTGTTTCAGGCATTAACTGGAAACGGCCCTGAGCACCAGCTGAAGAAGTGACAATTGATCCGTCTGAATTAAGATGCTTACCACCTGACTCGACGATACCTACAGATCGCATATCCAGACCGCCAGTATCATCTGCTGAAAAATCACCGTTCATCCACCCAAGCGGGTTATCAACTGCATAGTTTTTAGCTCTCATCTCAGTGGCGGCAAGGTTATCTTTTTCAATAGCAGCCAGAATCTGCTCCTGCGACCAACCTCTTGAGGCTCCGAATCTCGCTGTTGCTACTGTGCGAATATTCTTTGCGAGAATAGCTTCCTGGAGATTATTCCACGCATCAGCCTCTTTCTGGATCTGCAACTGTCTGGTGGCATCGTATTGATTTCCTTCAAACTCGCTGACCTGACCCTGCTCATAACGGCCAACATTTCCCTGAAATTGGATGCGCTGCTGCTGCGCCTGCTGCATGAACATCTGGCGTGATGCGTCATCAGGTAGCGACGAGGCCAAGGATTGGATCTGCTCATCATATTGGTGCGTAAATTCTTGACCCTTACCGATGGCGTTTTGGCCCTTCAGGCTATAAAGTTGTGTCTTTAAATCCTCTTCGGCCTGACTGAGCTTTAAACTGGCCTCCTGTGAAAGAGCCACGTTTGCCCTCTGCTTGGCCTGCGCGAACATGTCGATCGCCTTTGGCGCGACCTGAGAAATGACGTCGCCGACATTCGGCTGTTCGAACGCCTGAAATCCAGGAGACTGGAATCCGCGGCTTTCAACCTGGCGCCCGCTGACTGTTGGTACTGTTGGCATTTCGATATCTCCTTATCGACCGGTTGGCGTGCCTACGGCTGCGCTGATAGGTGCTGCCTTCTGGGAGAATGGCGACCACGTCCCGCCAGCCATTTGATAGGCTCCGTAAGCCTGTAGCGGCGTTGTGAGCAGCGTTGTCATCGCTCCCATATTCCCCTGCTTACGCGCGGATACCGCCTGGGCGTCATAGTTGGCGGACTGCACCTGATAGCCGTAAGCCTCGCGCTGGGCGTTGTTAACGGTCGTCAGAGCATCCAGCGTGCCGAACTGAGCGGTATCTCCGAAGATATCCAGAGCGTTACCGGTTGAGAGGTCAGCGCCGGTGGCACCCATTGTCGCAGCCTGTGTCCCGGCAGCCTGACGATTACGGCGGCGCACTTCCTCGGCCTGGGCATTGCCACGGTTAATCGAGTCCTGGGCCTGAGCCTCTGCCACATCCGCATTCTGCTCAGCAACAGCGGCAGAATATTTCCCTGTCTCATACTGGTTGTAGGCTGACAGCGCGCCTGCTGCGAGCGTCGCACCGGCTAAGATTGTGGTGGGTTCGCACATTATTTTTTCTCCATGTGGAAGCGATGAAACAGAAGACCGTGAGCGCCGTACGGCTGTGGTTCTTCAATGGTGAATCCCAGCCAGTGCAGCCAGATACGCGCTGTGTGGTTGCGGGCATCAACATAGTTTTCAAGATACGGGTAAACAGCCAGCATTGCATTGACCACTTTCCCGCAGCGTCGAAGGAAGGTGCGCTGGTATTTCTCCAGCGCATCGGTGCCCACCAGCCACGGGATACCGTTACCACCGATCATTGATGCCGGGGCCACGCCGAAGATGGTCACCACCTCACCGTTAATCAGACCGGCACAGGCAAATGTTGACGTGCGCAGACCGGTTTCAAGAACGCGACGCGGGCTCCATCCGTTTGTTGCCAGGAATTCATCAACATCAGCCTGGCGGACATGCGGGATCATGGCTTCGATATGTTCCTGGGTTGCCGGTACGATCTGAGCTTTAATCATCAGAATCCCCCGACCGTCATGCGCGGCAGGACCGCCAGAACAGAAAGCGGAAGTGGATCGAGCTGGCGCACCTTAACGCGTCCGTTCTTATCCCAGTTGCTGTCGAGCTTCACCTCCACCTTCCCGGTAGCATCATCAACTGGATCGTCATAAAACTCGAATTCCCGCTGCGGATACTCGTACCATTCTCCGCCCGGCGTCGTTGCCCAGATGCCTCGGCTGGCGTTGACCACCATCGTGACAGTGGGGATCACCTGCTTTTTATCCAGCAGTGTTTCCTGCCCGTTGATGTTGATGTCCAGCGTTTCGAATTCAGCGGTGATCGGCAGCCCGATATGCACCACTGCGCCCGGTGATTCCAGCGTGACAGCACCACCAGTTACGGTTTTCTGTGGCTCTACGCTGGCATCGGAGAGGATGTTGACTGTCTGGCCTTCGAGGTGTGACAGACCGCTGAAAGTCTGGCGGGCCATCTGCCAGTTAGTTGTGGCCGCAGTGCGCAGTACCGCGGGTACGTTACGGTTGAAGCGCACAACCACGGCGGTATTACTCGTTACGGAGAGAATGTCGCCACGCAATTCTTTCGCCACCACTTCGCCGGTATCAGGATCCGTTTCTGAGTACGGGAACTGGATCTGAGCGCCAACGTCAGTGCCCACGAAATACGCCCCGCCGCTTATCGTCACCGGGTAGTCAACCTGATAGCTCCAGTCACCACTGCCGCCGCTGATGGTCATAGTACGTGTTGAGGTATTGCGTCCGTCATAGCTCAGTCCGCAATCGACAAAGAACGCATCTTCATCACTGGTAAACAGGCGGCTGGACAGGCGCTCTATGTAACGTTTCGTCTGTCCGTTGATGGTGCGGTTAACCACGAAGTAAACAGCGTCCTCGCTTCCTTCGCTGATGGAGCAGGTGCTTTCGTACTTTCCAGTGCTGGACTGCGGTGCCCAGGCAAATACCTGTTGGTCGCGCAGATAGGTCAGCACCAGCAGTTTGCCGTCATCGCGGATGCAGAACGCGCTGCTGTACGGCACGATGCAGAATGACCAGTCGACAATGCTGCGCTTCTGGAACAGGTGGTTTGCCAGTATGGTCAGGTCAGTGCCCTGGTATCCGTCCACGTCGAAGGAGTAAGCCAGATCACGGACCACGCTCCCCTTCTCCTGGATGAACAGCGCGATGTTTGCCACCGCGATCGGCGGCACATTGCTGGAACCGTTGTTTCCCTGCGAGCTGAACGAGAACGCCGACGGCGTGAGGACCTTATTCTGGTCTCCGGATATCGTATATTCTCCGCCAGACGTCAGCGCGACCAGGCTTCCGACGTCTATAAGGTGGCGGATCTCATTCACCTGTCGCCCGGCGTAGGTGTAGATGATCCGATCGTCATCCTGGATAGGGTTGTTCTTGCCGAAGTCCTTATAGTCGCCGGTCCGGCTCGCCCATATCGTTTGTGGGTACGCGGTAGAAGCCGCGAAATACAGGCGCTGCTGATAGTAAACAACCGTGCTCGGGTAGCCGTTGACACTGTTCCATGCGTATTTTGCCCACTTGTAGCTGCCGTTAGCGGAGCCAACAACCTGAGACGGTATATAGCTCACCACCGTAGCAGTGGCTGTCAGGCCGTCGCTGGATACCGCGGTGATGCGCGCAATGCCGAAACCGCTGTGCAGGTATTCCCACTGGATTCCGGTATCGCTATCCCCGGTTCCGCCCCATCCATCCCACGACATCCCTTCTGTGTGAGACGGGCGCAGGGTCCCGGTCTTGCCGGAAGTATTGGCACGGTAGTAGTTGCTGTCGGCACGGCGTACATCGTTGATAGCGGTGGTCTTGATGGTCTCCCATACGGGAACGGAATCAACAGCAGGCTGCTCGAGATAAAACAGTTTACCGACCTGCTCAGATCCGAATATGGCGGAGCTGGCCGTCAGCGTGATGGTGCCAGTGCTTGAGCTGGCGTAAACCTTCACTGATTCATCCACGTTGATATCTTCGAACGGTCCGTTTTTGGTGGTGACATCAACGATCTGCCAGTTGTCGTGCGCGTAACGGCGCAACTCCTTCGGCGGATAGGCCGGGTGAACCAGTGTAAGCACGTCGGCGCTCTGCGTGAATTTAATGCGGAACAGGTCGGCCTCAGCATACGGCATAGCCAGCTCGTAGATCACATTGCTGCCGTTCAGAACATACGCACCATCTTTGATAACGCGCATGTAGTTGTGCCCGAACTCCAGTGCATAAGTCTGGACGGTCGAGAACTGGAAAGGAATAAGACGGCATTTGCGCGCCGGATATTTGGCTTCGCCGACGAAGCGCGTGCCCGGGCGATTCTCCACCCCGCCATACTGACGGACAATAAAGTTGTCGCACTTACGCAGCGCAACCTGATATTTCGACATATCGATGCGCCCGTATAGCGACGGGCCAATCTCGCCACCGGCAAAGCTCGGCTGGATCCAACTGAAAGCCATTATGACAACCTCGCTGCGGTGAACTCATCGACTGGCGGCTGCGGCTCCTGGGATTCGTTCTGGCTGTGCGAGCCAGCGCTCAGGATGACGCTGCGGTACATAGTCAGTGCGTTGTTACCGAGATCTGCGCTGCCGGTCAGCGGCATATTGATGGCGGCGGCCAGACGCCAGGACAGCGCTTCCATGAAGATTGCATCGAACATGTTCACGTCGGTGACGCGGGCGATGTACTTCAGCCATGCCTGAGGCTGATCGGTGTAGATCAGCTTTCCGGTGCCGTCGGTATCAGCCCCAACCTCATAGTTGATGCGCATGGCCGCCGTCGGATTACGGATACCGGGCACCATAATTTCGGTGATGCGCAGGCAGTCAGTCGGATACTGGTAGGAATAAGCCCAGTCAGGCGGCGGATTGTTGGTATCGGCCAGCGCCAGGCGTTTGGTGGCAAAGTTCCAGTCGAAGTCCGCCAGCGCAGCATCGCGGCAGGAATCGAAATGCAGGGAGCACTGCCCGGCTTCTTTGCTGGCCTCGGTCAGGCTGTTAATGCTGCGGCTGTTCCCGATATTGCTCAGCGCGCGGTTGCAGATCTCGATAACGGAGGCCATTAATCATCCTCCCCGCCGTAGAGAGTTTGGGCGGCAGTTTTGGGCTGCTCACCAGATACCGGGCTGAGTGCCATGTCAGTAATCTGCAAGCTGGCGTTATGCTGCATGCCATCTTCCGTTTCTCGGGTAGAGGTGGAACGAATTATGGCTTTCGCGGTGATCATCACTTCAGTACCAGCGGATTGTGGCGTTGCCTTGAGCTTGGCGAGCGTCTCGTTGTTCAGCTCAATGCAAAGGCCCCATGGATAATCATCGCGAGTCTGGGTTTTACCATCCTCATCCTGATAGGTGTCAGTTCCAGTTTTGAGGTTTACCAGTTCCATAGCGGACTCCTGCAATAAAGGGGCCGAAGCCCCTTGTTTTATTAGCGAGGCTCAGACGCCCAGTTTTTGCCGTTCTTCAGCAATACGTTCTTTGATCGTTTCAACATTCATGTTGCCAGGTTTCTTGTTGAAAAGTTCTTCGTACTGCTGGCGTAGCGCGGCTTCATCTTCACTGAAGGTATTGGCACCTTTACCGCCGGTATCTTCCTGGCCATCATCTTCATCCTGTGGTTCAGGCTGAGAGTCAACCGGCACGATTCCGCGATTCTGGTCTGCCTTTTTCTTTGCCGCCTTCGCCGCTGCGTTGATCGGCTCCAGCGCAGATCCTGGCTCGCCGTCATATTCAATTTCTGAACCTTCAGGCCAGAGGTTGTTATGAATATGGGATAAGCGCAGGACGCGGTATTTTGCTTTTTCCATTGCCATCACCTTAGCCAGTCACTTTGGAACGGATCGGGTAATAAGGAGTGTTGTTGTCAACATCCAGATTAATGCCCGAGGTGAACGCGCCAGCAGTCAGCGGACCCGTGCCAACAGAATAGTTGACGCGCAGATAGCGCTGGACGCCCGCCGGAACTTTGGTAGAGAACAGGCGTTTACCAACTGTCAGGGCAGAAAGCGCCAGAGCACCGCTGTCGTAGATAGTGGTCCAGGTAGAGTTGTCCGGGCTGGTCTGCAACTGAACGTTGAGGGTCGCGGCACCACCAGCGGTTGCCGTGGTGTCAACGGTTGCCCAGAACTCCAGCGGATAACCAACGCCGATATCGCGGCGGGTGCCGTCGATAGGGCCGAGGTCAATCACGTCCGTAGAAGCAGCGGAAGCTGTAACCGCCTGCTTCTCGGAGAACATCAACAGTTTGTCGAGGATCATTTTCTTTCTCCATTTATGGGCCGGTTAAGGCCCATCAGTTAATGACAGGCGTTAAACAACGCGCGCTTCTGTTTCCAGAATCGCATCGGTTTCACGGATTGGGATGCCACGGAACGTGGTCCAGAATTCGCCTTCAGTCTCTTTTACGGACAGAGCCAGGGAGGCTTTATCCAGAGATTGCAGATCCAGCGCCTGGGCAACGGTACGGTTCATGTAGAACACCGCGCGGCCCATTTTCAGGTTAGGGACGCGGTGCAGCGCTTTAACCATCAGGCTGACGATATTTGCAGCTGAACCTGGTACTGACAGATCGCTCACATCGATGTTGGCGATGCGCACAACGTAGCGCCAGTCACGGAGAGCCAGGCCGTTATCCCACTTATAATGGGTGCGGTAACCCTGGTATTTGCCGCCATTGGCATCGGTAAGAGTCTGCTCGCCGAGGTTCTGAGTCTGCAAACCAGCCTTCTGCCCTTTAGGGAAGATGCCGTGCACAGTGTTTTCACCCCAGACCACCAGCCAGATAGAGGTGTTATCTGTACCGGTGCCGCCAGCATCAATGATGTTCTGGCCGTTGCCCGCGGATTTGCTGGAGTAGCGTGATGACAGGCCCATGAACTGCTGCGGATTCACACTGGTGTCGCCGTAGAACAGGGTCTGAGCCATCTGCTGGTTCATGCCTTCAAGGAATGCACGATCTTCAGACAGGCGGAATTCAGCAGTGTTACCGTTAAGATCTGCCAGTGACTTATCTACTTCCGCATAAGCCTCCAGCATGCCGACAGTGTCAGTGACCTGTACGGTAGTTGATTTTGTCGGTTGCACACCGTAGTTCAGCAAACGCCAGGTAGGCTGCGGGAGCCCCGAGCGAACGGTGGTACGGTGACCAGTTGGAAGGTTACCCTCTACGAACATCATATCCGTCAGGATTTCGTTGGTCTGGGAAAGAAGTTCGACAATCTTATCGACCTTTCCGTTTGGATCAGTACGCTTAGCCCAGTCAGCCAGCGTCAGCGCATTTACGCCTTTAACAGCCATGGTTATATCCTCTCTTATTAGCCATAAAGCACTTCGGCCGCACTACGCTGGCCTTGATTACTGCCATCGACCATGCCGTCTTCCGACATGGCTTTACCGATTTTCACGAACGTTTTAACCAGGTCTGGATGGTTACCAAGACCGGTAGCGTTCAGATATTCTTTCAGTTCCGGCGTGCCGAACTGGTCGAGTGCACGCTGCGCAGCACTGAGGTTTGCGGTCAGTTTGTCGCCGCCGATCTCCTTGTCTGCCTTCACTGTCTCTGCCCAGCCTTCGGTCTGCTTCTGCCAGGCTTCTGCCTGACGCTGCTGCACACCGGCCAGAATTTTGGGATATGCGTCCACCAACTTCTGCGCCTGCTCGTTGGTCAGGTTCAGATCGCGGGCAACGGGCTCGAAGTCCTTCAGCGCTTCGGAATCCAGCTCTACGCCTTCGCCAGCGGTAAATTCGTATTTCTCCGGCGCACCTTCCTGCTTCTGCTCTTCGTCTTCCGACTTATCCGCTGGCTTATCACCATCAGCTGGTTTTTCTTCCTGAGGCTTATCACCATCAGCTGGTTTTTCTTCCTGAGGCTTATCACCATCAGCTGGTTTTTCTTCCTGAGGCTTATCACCTTCAGTGCCAGGCTGTGGCTTATCGCCTTCTGGTTTAGCCGGGTCAGCAGCAGGTGCAGGAGCATCAGCAGCAGGTGCGGATGGCTCAGACGGTGCCGGCGCAGCGCCACCATCAGCAGGCTGCTCATTGCAAAGACGGCGATGCAGCAAACGTTCAAATAAATTCATGGTTACTCCTGTTCACCGGCCTCTGCGGCCATCTTCAGATACTGATCAGGGCAGTGCGCCATGACGCGCTGAAACAGAACCAGCGCCAGGTTGCGCTGCCCTTCGTTGAATGCGGTTAAATGCGAATCACCGGCGAAGCACGGCGCGAATACCTTCCCTTTCTCCAGCAGAGACCAGATAATGCGGCGGCCCTGCTCGCTATCCATCACGAAGCGGATATCGTCGATTTCTCGCTGAGCCATATCCCGCTTAATGCGGTCACTTTCAGCTTTAAGTTTTTCGTCATCGATATCGGTCATTGCTGCGCCGCTCCCACTGCGTTAGTGATTACTGTCAGTGCGCTTGGATCTGCGGTTTGCGTATCGCTGAGCGTCTTCGCGCCCTGTGCTACGGCCTGACCCATTGCCAGCGCCTGGGCTGCCTGCTGTTGCTTGGCGCGCTCTTCACGAATGCCCTGCACCTGCTCCTGCGGAACGATGACGGTTGGCGATACGCCGGACATTTCAGAGAAAGCGTCGATTGCCTGATCCACGTCGAGCTTGTCGAGCGCTTCAGGTTTGAACTGTGCGAGTTGGCCGATAAAGCCAACGGTCTGCGACAGGCTGGTGAGGCCGATAGATTTCTGCGCCTGCGCCATAACGGAGATGTACTCAATGCGTAGCGGCATTCCCTGCATAACGTCAGGCGGTGGCGGCAGCATGTTCTTGCGCGCCATGATGGAGAAAACGCGGTCAATTAGCGGGTTGAGCGCTTCGTCGTTCAGACGTTCCAGCACCGGGCCGAGCATCAGCAGCTTCTCTTCCTTCATCTCGATCACTGCTTCCACTGGCATTGAGCGGGTGTTGATGTTTTGAAGCATCATGAAGAGGTCGACAAAGTAGGCGCTGTTGATGGTCTGGCGGGTGTCCTGGATGTCAGCCAGGAGGTCGGCGGTATTCGGGTTGACCAGGTATGCAGGCTTGAAGCCGTCCTGCCCGCTCAGCACGTCGAGATACGTCACATCGCCAGGTAGCAGGGAAACGCGCTGATTCTTCAGCGACGTCGGCGCAACCATCGGCGGGTTAGTGGCTTTGTCGATCAGTTGAGCTTTACGTTTCTGCTCAACCTGCAAGGCTTTAACCTGACCGAGTGCCAGCATTCCAGGGCAGGATGACGCATAAACGTCCTCGCCGTTAACTTCCCAGCGCGGCGCCAGAATCGGGAATTCATCGAAGCCAGCTTCACGCAACAACTTGTCGGATTCGCCGCCTGTCTCGAAATAGACAGAGCGATACGGCTTGTTCTTGCTGTCCATCTTGCCGCTGTCGCGGTTGATGTTTGGCGTGATGCAGTGGTTTACCTCGATCCAGTTTTCATACGATCCGCTTTCCCACTGGCTCTTCACGGACGCGCTGACATTGTCCAGGCCAAACTCTTGCACGAGCTGGCGCACGGTCATTGAGAACTGACGGAAGGAGGTGTCGACGCTGCCACGCGGGCTGTTAGCCAGGTAGTAGCTGCCAATCGGGAATGGCATTGTGCGGATCACGTCCTGGTCATCTTCCAGCACAGCCATAGCGGCAGTGCCATAAGTACCCAGACTGGCGTACATGACGGGCAGAGACTGATACAGATTCGACTTGTTGAACACTTCGTTCATGCGGCGCTGCACGACTTCCAGCCAGACCTTCACCGGGCCGTAATCCATCATGCCAGGGTCAGGCGTTGCCAGCTTGAACCACGGACGGGCAGGGCTGGTGATGCCAGACATCATGCCGCTGGCGAGAGTGCGCTGAGCGAATGATCCGGTAGGGTCAACAATTTTGGTGTTGCGGCGATCGTCACGGTTAACGTCAGACGTCAGGAAGCGGGAACCGCGCGGATTGATAAAGTCGCTCAGGTCGCGCCAGTGCGGCTCGAACGATGTGCGCTCATTCTTCAGCTGTGCGAGCTGCTTCAGCAGCCGCTCTTTTTCGGTTTCCACCATCTCTGCGCGCTCCGTTACTGACCGAGCAGCGTTTTACCGCTGGTATTTGCGGCGGAAGTGTCGCCCTGGGCACCGGTAAGCATGGTCGAGTTACGACCGGCGGCAGCACGGCGGCGGCGCTCTTCGTCATCGCGCGCACTGACAACAGCGGCGTCCTGCTCCTGAGGTGCGGCCTGAATTTCTGGTGCCGCTGGCACTGATGGCTTGCTGCCGATACACATAGCGATAACCTCACACACGATTAAATTATTACCAATTTAACCATATACGGATTATTTTACGTAGTGTATTGACAGAATGCCGTGCAATTATTACCCTTCAGGTAACACAACATGAAAGCGCACTTCGATATCGGTTCTGTGAGGTCTTGTCGCTAAATCAAACTGGTGAGTGCGCTTCTAGGTGTGAGCAGTACGGTATATGGCACATGTGCCGCAGCGGTCCGGAGGGGTTCATTGGTTTCCTTACCCCCGAGCGGGTAGCCGGAATGTGCAAGTCAGTGTTATCGGTATGCACGACATGACGACTCACCATCGTGGCGATACGGTGTGACACCTCGGAAGAGACGATGCCATAACCAAAAGAGCGCTGGCATGCAAAAAATATCTCGCAGCCGTTGCAGTACCAAAAGCCAGGATGGAACGGCAAAACGCGGTAGTGCTCTTTTTGTTGTGGTTTTCCTGATGCTAGTTGGTTCGGTTGCGGCGGATACCAAGGCGACGAAAGGAAATGCTGACGCACAGCACCACAACCCAATCACGTTAGGACCGTGATACGGCAGTACCAGGCAATGCGTGTAGTTTTGGCGGTGGAAGTTGCGCCCATGATGGACTTGCCACCGCCCTTTTTACAGCAGAACGCCATTCCGATGACGTTGCGCTGTAAACCCTGCATCACCCGCCAAGGAAGGCACTCCGTAGACCCTTGCTTCCATTCGCCCGGTTCGTCCGGGCATTTTTTTAAGGTGAAAATCATGAGTCAGACAGTCGTTAATGTTCAGAAACAATCTCCTGCCGAAGAGATCCGCCGTGAGAATCTCTACCACACCAAATTGCAGTGCCTGGCTGAGGTTCTTGGGCGTCAGTCATTTGTCGATAAAAACGACGCTGAACGCAGCGCAGAAGCGATCAACGCAGCATTCGATAAAATCACTTTTTAAAGCCGTGACATGTCACAATCAGCCCGCCGATGCGCGGGCTTTGTTATTTCCACGGGTCATACTCTGTGACCGCTTTCCCCCGCTGACTCTCCTGACCAGGAATGCGCAGGCGCTTCGTAACCGGGAAAGCAAACGTCAGCAGCAACGCGTCACCCTTGCCCGGCGAACGGCCCAGGCGCTCTTTGATATCTTCCTTCGGCTCAATGACGATCTTACCGTCCACCCTGACTTTGTACTCCGCCGCCGACAGGTCATCCGCCGTCTCCTGGTCATCCAGCGCGCCGCCGAGCTTCAGCCACGTTTTGCAGCTGTTGAACATCTCGCCGCGCTTATTGAGCATCTGGGGATCTGTCGAGCCGCCGCCGAACGGGATTAACTGCCACGTCCGGCCCCAGCCATCGCCGATTGACTTCAACCCGGTGCCGTAGCCGAAGTCGATAAACACCGCGTCAGCCTGGTACTGATCTTCAAAGTCGGCGATGCGCTTCGCCATAATCAGGTCGTCAGTGGTCTTGTTGCCGGTCCAGAGCACTTTGCTGTGCAGCCCCTGGCGCAGGTATATCACTGCGTCATCCACGCCGGAATATGCCGGGTCGACGCCGATAATCACCGGTGCATGCGCCACCTGCGCAGCGGTCACTACGCGCTTCATCGCCTCGTCAGTGAGCCCGGTCGGGATAAACTGGAGTTCTGACGCGTCAGGGAAGATCCCCCGCACACGGACCTTCACGAAGTCGCTGTCCTCGCCGTAGTCATCCACCCATTTCTGGAGTTGCTGTTTGTTCGTGCCTTCCACGGTGCGTGAATCAATCTGCGCGCACTTCCAGCGGTGCTTGTATTTGCGGAAGCATTCGCGGAAACGCCCGGTGTTACGCGTCGGGTTCCCAAACGCTACCCAGATAATTTCCGTGTCTTCGTCCGTCAGTGCGCCTTCGGCAACCTCCCACACCAGATCGGCAATATTGGAGGCTTCATCGAATACCACGATGATGCGCTTGCGCTCGTTGTGCAGCCCGGCGAACGCCTCTGTGTTGTGCTCAGACCACGGGATTGCGTCAGCGCGCCAGCGTTTATCATGTCCCGGATCGTTGCTGTACATCGCCGTGGCGGTGCAGGTGAACCACTCTTTCGTGATAGCCAGATTCGACCATTTGATGATTTCCGGCCAGGTCTTTGTGCGCAGCTGGTTGTCAGTGTTGGCGGTCACCACCACCTTGC
Organism: Enterobacter cloacae complex sp. EB5; assembly: GCF_031432835.1. Taxonomy (NCBI): domain Bacteria; kingdom Pseudomonadati; phylum Pseudomonadota; class Gammaproteobacteria; order Enterobacterales; family Enterobacteriaceae; genus Enterobacter; species Enterobacter cloacae complex sp. EB5. Next base: position 3,415,746 of record NZ_CP133860.1, on the reverse strand, counting down.
AGTCCTCGCAGGTCGACATGCCCCAGTTGATGAGCATCGAAATGAAAGCGGATTTGCCGATACCGTGTCCGGATGCGCGAGCCAGCATCAGCGGCTGGTGACGCGTCGCGGGGTTCTGGAGGTGATCGCGTATCTCGCGGAATGCGTCAGCCTGCCACTTACGCGGCCCGGTGGCGTGTGCCAGTTCTGTTCCTTCCTCGCCCCACGGAAACGCATACAGCGCATAGCCCAGCGGGTCATACGTGAACGAAGCAATATCCTCGACGAGCTGCTCTTCCGGCGACATGGCTGCTGCTGTCATTCTTCACCACCAGCCTGTTTCTTAACACGGTCACGGGCCTTCGCCATGCGTTCGGCGATGGTGACGGTGCCGGAAACCTCCAGGCGCTCTTTGAACGCGTTGACGTCGACGTGCTTACCGATAAGCTCGAGGTTCTTCACCTTGTCCGGCCACTTCACCTTCTTCAGAATATGCTCGACATCCTCAACAGACAGATCCGCCTCGCCATTCTCTTTTTGCAGGGAGGCCTGAGTAGTCTTGATGGTAGCGATATCCATCGCGCTGAGGGAGGTGCGCCATACCTTAGGCCATTCAGCGATCGGCTTCATCCCGCCGTCATCGTTCAGGATATCCAGCACATCCATCTGGTCGATCTCAACCAGGCGCAGAAGGACATAATCGGCGCTGACGCGCAGGCGCTTGTTGCGCTCTTCCATCAACTCGGCAATGCGTTTCTGGATGCGTTCATCGCGCATCATCACGCTGGCTTTAACTGCTGCCGTGTTTGGCGAGAATCCGGCGTTAATCGCCGCCTGAGTCTGGTTCTCCGGCGTCTTGATGTATGACTGGCAATAAGCCTCCTGCATCGCTGTCAGTGGCTTAAATTGCGTTGATTTACGTTTGTGGGCTTTTGGTTCAGCAGGCATTGTAACCACCAGGGTAATAATTACCGTTGTGGTAATACTAACATGGTGGCGGGAATGTTACATAACGGGAATGTCTTCGTCAGCTTCTGGCGTAACTCTGTTAATCAGATGGGTCAGGACACCAATCACAACTGCATCGTCCAGCGCGGAACCTTCAATGGCTTCGCCGTCATCAGTGATAAGCGCTCTCCCGCGTACTCTGGCAAACTGGATGTGACCATGAAAGGAAACCAGAACAGCATCACCATGTGCTGCCTTTCTTGATATGTTGATCACAGCGTATCCCTGCGATGTCTCAACTGCGCGGCAGTTCGCATCATAGTTGCACAACCTGGAAACGGTCAGCGCTGATTCTGCGTAATCCATGGACGGGGATGGAAAGCCCATAATGGAACCTCACATAAAAATACTGTATATTTAAACAGTATAATCATGTGAGGATTTAGTCAATACGCCGTGACAGGTCACACCGCAAGTTTCGTTTCATGCCAGCCCTGCGTAACCCAGCACGCAGAATCACCGGCGCACGGACAGGACTTCACCGGCAGGCTGTCTCCGCACTTGCCGCACCGGTTGGCGCTGATAGCTTTGATGCGTCCGCGCACCCGGGCATCATCCTGGCGAATCAGCAGGGCAATGTACTCGCTCAGTTCGTATGGGTCGCGTCCCGGTCGACGCTCCGCGCAGTTCCGCGCCAGCATATCCATTTCCTGCTCGTCTAACACCAGCTCCAGCTTTCGCTCACCGGCTTCCGCCTGGCGGGCGCGCTGCGCTGCTTTGCGTTCTGCTGCGGTCTTAGCCATCAGTGAACCTCGCGAATATAAGTAATCGCATCCATTTTTCTGTATGCCTCAGACACAACCACCAGAGCTGAAACCATGACTACCATGATTCCGAAGATCAACCCACCCGCATCTCCGCTGGCAGGGTCTGATGCTGACATCAAAACAACACCAATAAAGCACATTATGAAATTAAACCTCACCATTGATCACCTTCCCGCAGCGCTTGCAATAAATACCGTGATACGTCTCTGGCCTGGTGCTGTTGATCACTTCGATTACTGCGCTGCTACTTCCCTCAACTTCTCCAATTTTTAAAGAAGATGGCGCTCCCCTGGTGATAGCTGGGCGATATGAGTGCCCGAACAATTTCCCGAAAATACCCTGACACTTATCCATCACCCCTCCTCTCTCAATTTCAGTTCATTAGCCACAGACTCTGGGACCACCACCGGCATCGGCACGCGGATAACCAGCCTGCGGAGTTCGGCTATTTCGTCGGCCTGCTCCATGACTCTGGCGTACAGGTCAGATGCTTCACCTTTCCACCATGCCACGTCCGCTTTAAGGCGGCGCAGGCGCCGCTGTTTGAGTTTGCTCACGACTTCACCTCATCCTTCGGCGCTGACGTTTCAAAGACCAGATCATTCCCACCGCATGCAGGGCATTTGACGTTCTCAATCAAGTTACCTTTCACGAATTCCGTGTGCTTGCACTGCTGGCAAGTCATCTTCATTTCAGAGTGGAATGAGTAAGCGGTTTCGCTGTTTGATATGTTATTGCCGTAAATTTTTAAGCCCATCACTTCACCTCCTGCTGCGGTGCTGCTGGATATGCACTGCCTTCCTGACCTGGATCGTTGCTTCCGGTGCATGCATTCCTGTGGTCATTGGCACGCGGGCAGCGTTTGTTGCCACAGTCAGGGCAGACGACAAATCGCATATCAGTAAGCGTTATTGGTCGGCATGTTCGGCACCAGCAGTCTGGAGCGTTGAGAGCATCACGCTCGGCAAATATTTTCTCAGCGTCGATTTCAATGCCAGAGTTGCGAATGGTTTCCACTGCGTCGCGCAACTTGTTAGCCGTCGTTACAGGTTCGGCACCCTGAAGCATGGCGGCGCGGTAGACATCAGAGCGAGATAGCATGGAGACGTTATTCCATGTTTTCACATCGATCAGATTAAACGCATCATCCGGCAATACATCCTCAAGATGATTCAGAAGCACATTGACTTCATCAGGCACAGACACCGGAACTGGCGGGGCGGAGCGATACAGAAGCACATCACCCATCTCTGCTCTGGACGCAGGCCATACGTCTGCATCGGAGCCAGATTTGAGATAATCAAGATTGGACTGGTCGATGACGCACACAGCCTCCGCTTCGAGCGATGCCAGCGCAATCTTCATCGCCGCCAGAGACATCGCAGCATCTTCGTTTACGATGCCAGGCACAGCATCTCGCTCTTCTTCGAGCTCCGCGATGGTCTTCAGTAGCCATTCTTTGGTAAGAGTGTTCATGATGCCTCTCCTTTACCGACTGCGGCGCGGTCGATTATTTTTATGAACTCAGCAGCGCCAACATCACCAAGACCAGCGTACTCGCTGATGAACTTCCTCGCCGATGCGATGATTCCGCACTGGTCAGCAATCCGTTTCTCTGCGGCTTCAGCCCTGGCTTCCTGTCTATGCGCCTCCGTCCATCCAGCATTGGAATGTGCCGCCGTTGCTTTCAGATCGTCGATCTGCTTGTCTTTGGCTTCCAGCTCATCCAGCAGCGCCATCACAGTGGCGGGATTGGCTGAGGCGATGAATACACCATCAGGGCTTTCTGGTTTAATTACCGCCCCATACTCACCCCAAGATGATCCATCATCAATAATGCAATTGTGGGGATCTTGATTGCTCTGAGGAACCAGGAACGAGAAATAAGATCCAGTGTTAATCCATAGCCACGGGCCTGGTGTCGCCTTCTCCGCAACTTCACGCAGCGCCTGTTTATCGATGTTGCTCATTGGGCGGACTCCTGCTTCTGCTTGTTGTATACGGCCCAACTCAGAGAATCGAGCTTGTCACGGCCTGCTTTGTCGTACATGTGGATGCCGTCTTTGCAGGCGTGTTCGAGCTTCACCTGCTCCTCAAGCTGATTGAGTTCGTCGTAAGACAGAGTTGCCAGTTTGAGTCGATTCCAGCCAAAGTTACGGATGCGAGTCATGACTGCACCCCTTTGCGAAGCTGGGCGGCTATGTCTTCGAGTACGCCATCAGCGAACGAGCGGTCGAAATCATCCACTGGCGCACCAGCCATAAACTCTGTTGACGTCAGGATCATCCGCGCGATATCTGCCGCGTTCTTTGCTGTGTCGTCGATAAAACCAGCATCCCATGCGGCCAGCATCCTGTTAGCAACAAAGTGAGCGCCTTCCTTGTGGGCCTGCGCCCGCACTTCAGCCAGGCATTTGCGGAATTCAGCAACGTATTGTTCGACACTCATTCCCCAGGTTAACGGGCATTCTTCGACGGTTTCGCCTTCGTATTCTTCATCAGGGACTTCTTTGGTAAAGAATTCGCGCTCGATGGCATGGAGCGTGTCAGCGAAGCGGCGTAGGTTTCTCTGACCTTCCGTGATAGAAAATTCAGGAGCCTCGCAGCCAGCGCCCATCTGCTGATATACGGCGGTTTTGAAGGCCTTCAGCCCCGCATTCTCCGCAGCCAGCGCATTACTACGAGCCAGTTGCACATCCAGATGCGTAGCCAGATCGCTTATCAACTGCGATACAGCACCGCCTGATGATTTAAGTTGTGCGGCCTTGTCATGACCGCGCTTTACCAACTCACTCACATTGCATTCCATCTTTACCCCCGCTTACCCGTATAAGTTATTGATTACGTTGATATCAAAAAGGATGGTTATTTAACGCCTATCCCGAACCTTGCGATTAACAGCGCATCCGCGATGGCCTGGCCTTTCGCTTTGGCATCCAGCGCCCTGAGTTCCGGGTAAAGCTGAATGGCCCTGCTGCGCGCTGCGTCCTTGTCGCTGCCGATAAGCCCGGCTGACTTCTTCCAGGCCTGCGGCGTTACCAGCGTGTACGGAATGTTGAGTCCCTGGAGGATCCCCTCCGCTACGCCAGCTGCATGCCCGAACGTGAACATGCTTGCCGTTCCCTGCCCTGGCATTGCACCGACCTGCTCGAGATATGCATGGGCTATCCCGTACTGCCTGAGCCATGCCGCCACCGCGGCGCCGTTCACCCTGGACTTTGTGCCGACCTTGATGGTTGGCATTGCCAGATGGTCGATGTAGCCGCCCTGCTCAGTTACGAGAACCAGCGCCCCGCTGCATCCCGGGTCAATTCCTAAAACTACTGTCATGACTTACCTCTCAGGTAATTTAAATCCACATTAGAGTTAAAATCAATAGCTATGCGCATATTTTGTTACCTTCAAGGTAATTATGCTGGCGTAAAAAAATGCGCTGCCGCGCTGGTGCTGCTATGAGGGCTGGTATCCCCTGAATCCCTGCGGTATGGCCTTGTCCGGCTCCGGAACGTCGTTGATATCCCTTCTCTGCTGCTGGGCGACTGGCCTTGACCTGGACTGCTGCACGCTTCTCGCCAGCTTCTGCTGCCACTGGTCGTGGTGGAATGCTTTGCCCTCCGCTTTCCAGTACGTGATGAATTCTGCCAGCTCGAACGGCGTGATGTCCGTCTTCAGGGTTATGCCCCACTGAGAAGCTCGTCTGGTGAACTGCTGATCCGGCTTCCAGTTGTCGTGCATCTGGAATTTTCCAAACTCACCCATTCCGCCAGGCGCAATGTAGCCATTCAGCATCGCGTTGTTCGCATCCGGATCTGGTTCACCGCCAACAGCAGAGTTATCCACAGGTGAATTTTGCTCGCTCCCTGTGTGGGGTTTATCTTTTATATCTTCTCTTCTCTTTATCTCTTCTTTATCTGTCGTGACATTTCGTGACTTGTCGTGACATTGCCGTGACTCATTGCTTTCTTGTTGTCGCATCCGCTGCCTTTCACGCTGCTCTCTTTTTCTCTGAGTTGCTGATTTTGCTCCTGTTTCATCATTGCCACGGTCCTCCTTTTTAGGCTGTCTCCGCTCCCACCCTGTAAGGTATGTTCCATCCAAAACACGGCCCTGCATGGCGTTAATAACAGCGTCTATGTCACACTCAGTCACGTCAAAATGTGACGCTAAGTCCTCGTTCGTGACATCAGCGTGACCTCGCGTGACATTTTGTGACCCGCTAACAAGAAGGTGGACATAAACGGCCTGAACGAGAGCTATCGGTTGACCGGATATTCTCGCTATGGTTCTCCACTTCGGGTCATTAGGCATATCATGCCAAAGACGTAGCCATTGATTAGCCATATGAACCTACTCTTTCTCGAGATCAGTGATTCCACAAAGGCGCAACCCAGCGAAGCAACCAGTATTAACCATGTCGCAGTACATTGTCTGATCTGAAATGTTCAGCCGGTGCCACATAATGAGCATCGCCTTTTCTTCTTCTGACTCTGCTTCAATGCATAATTGAGCACTGGAACCGGAGAAAAAAATCTTCATGCTGCCTCCCGCGCCTTTCTGGCTGCCTTTAATTTATCTGAACGCAACTGCTGCTGGCGTCGAGCCCGCTCGTTGTTGCACTTAACGCATTCACCACTGAGGGTGTAGCGCTCACTGTCATGCCCGTGAATGCACTTCTTGCCGGTGTAGAACCTGGCGAGGCCCATTTCGAGAGCTTCACGCTGAGTTAATCGCTTCATTTGCACCTCTCTTTGAAATTTATCTTTGGTAATTTTGTGCGATGGCCGAAAAAAGATCAACCATATTTGGATCATTATTACCTGAGAGGACTGAATAGATATGAAAAGACCGCCAGAAGGCGGCCTGATGGGGGTTTGAAGGAGGTTTTATTCGTAGAAGAAGATAGCCAGTTCCGGCTTTGTTCTGACCCAGCCGCGTTGTTTGCATGCCTTAAATAACCCATTCATCAATGTCTTACCGGGCATTTTACGACGGCCTGTCAGATGAGTCTGGATGTAGTGGCTGGTCGTTCCGGCCTCGTCAGCAAAGGCATTTCGCTCATCAGGAGTGAGTTGCAACCAGTGTTTTTTGAAGTCGAATTTTTCGTTCTCGCTCATAGCTATTGCCTGATATTAATTTCAGATAACAAATATTCACCCAGAAGGTAATAAAAATCAAGGTTTGTTACCTGTGAGGTGCATTTACCTGTGAGGTAAATTCGCTTTTAATTGAACCACTAACTAATTCATATATGAGGCGATTCACCAGAGCATGAAAAGTATTCAGGATATCCGCAGGCAGAATATTAACGATATCATCGACCGTGACTTTAACGGGGTGCAGACTCGTCTGGCGGAAAAACTGGGAACTCAGGCAAACCTGGTGAACCGCTGGGCCCGCGGGCAGAAGGTTGTTGGCGACACGGTGGCGCGCAAGATTGAGAAGGCAGCGAACAAGCCGTCGAACTGGCTGGACGTCGACCACTCATTATCTGCTGTTGCAATCCCCCAGGAGGAGATCACCGCCTCCGATATCGGCCAGTTGGCGGCGCATAACCTCGAAGCGTGGATGCAGAACAACCGCGACCTGTCCTCCCAGGGTAAGCTGTCGAAGGCGTCCGGCGTTGCCCAGGCGACAATCAACCGCATGCTGAACAATGAGGTTAGCGTTTCCATCTCCACCCTGGAGGCGATCGCCAGCGCGTTCGGGCGCCGGGGATATGAGCTGCTCATCCATCCTCGCGACCCGGCGACCATCCATTACGACCGGGCCCGCTACGCATTGTTACCTGAGAGCGAGAAAAGTAAGATCGAGAGCTACGTCGATTTCGTGATTGTTCAGAACGGTAAAACGCAAGAATAACTTTATAAATTTCAGATACTAAGCCGCCATTGAGCGGCTTTTTTATTGCCCTTAGAATTACCTTACGGGTAATTTTTTATAATCATACCTATTGACTTCAAACCACATAAGGATAATTATTACCTCAACGGTAACACTGAGGTAACGAATTATGCAGTGGAAAATCATCAACGGCTGGTACTGCGTTACGGCGTGCGGGCTGATGAGCACCAAGTGCCGCACTCTGCATGAGGCCATCAACTGGGCGTTTGTCACCAAGATGGCAGTCAAAACTGAAATGGATATGGGGGTGAGCAAGTGAGTGAATTAGCAATCATCGAAATCGCGCCGGACCTGGCGCCAAGCATTTACGTTGAAAACGGTCTGGATAAGTTCCTTGAACAGATCCGTGATGGCGTTAACGAGGTTCCTGACCTGAGCACAGCCAAAGGCCGCGCCCGTATCGCATCCCTCGCCGCCCAGGTATCACGCAGCAAGACGGCAGTTGAAAAGCCAGGCCGTGATTACCTGAAGCGCCTGAAGGAGCAACCAAAAGTGGTCGAAGCAGAACTGCGACGCTTCGTGACCGAATGCGATCAGCTTCGCGACGAAGTTCGCCGCCCACTTACCGAATGGGAAGACGCTGAAAAGGCACGCACCGAAGCATTGCAGCAGCGCCTTGTGGATTTGCGCGCACTGGCTGAAGTGATCGACACCACCGGAAATTACCTGCCATCCACTGATATTCAGGCTCGCATTCTGGAGGCTAAATCCGTGGTGCTGGATGACAGCTGGCAGGAGCGTGCAGCAGAGGCGGGAGTGGCTAAAGACTCAACCATTCAGCAACTGGAAGCGTCGCTGGTAGTAGCGCAAAAGCGCGAGCACGAAGCGGCTGAGCTGGAACGCCTGCGCAAAGAGGCAGAGGAAAAAGCACGTCTAGAACGTGAAGAAGCTATACGCCGCGAAGCAGCAGAACAGGCTAAGCGTGATGCAGAAGCAAAAGCACAGGCCGAGATTGATGCTTCTGCACGCCGTGAAGCTGAAGCCAAGGCTGCAACTGAACGCGCAGAGCGCGAAAAAATTGAAGCCCAGCAGAAAGCAGAGCGTGAAGCAAAAGCCGCTGCGGAAAAAGCTGAGCAGGAAAAGAACGACGCTATCGCAGCGGAGCGCCGCCGTCAGGAAGAAGCGGAAGCAGTTCGACTGGCAGAACAGAAACGCATCGCCGATGAAGAAGCGCGCCGCGCAGCTGACAAAGAGCATCGCCGCACCATCAATCGTCAGGCTATTGCAGACCTGATTGAAAGTGGTCTTCCGCAGGAAATGGCTGAGAAAGCGCTGATAGCCATCGCCAGCGGGAAGGTTTCTGCAATCTCTATCAAGTACTGAGGTGCGTATGAACATCCAGCAGATTAATAACCTGAAAAAAATCATGAATAGCATCGACAGCGACTACCAGCTGAGTCAGTTGCACTACGCGCGCCAGGTGGAGCTGATCGACGCTATCAAGTTCCACCAGCTGCAAAAGCCTTTCTATGAGCTGGAACGCAAAGGCGTGCGCACCGAAATTCTTGAAGAACTGATGATGAGCACGGAATTCGAAGAGGCTCTCGCAGCTTACCAGGCCGCGATGACCAGCATCATCGCGAAGTGGGATCTGGCTGACCAGCTGGACACGGCGAGGACTGCGGCATGATGCCAGGAATTTACTTCGACATCAGCAACGAGGATTACCACGCCGGCGACGGCGTGAGTAAGTCGCAGCTGGATATGGTGGCGTTGAGCCCGGCCCTGTTGCCGTGGCAGAAATCCGCGCCGGTCGACACAGAAAAGCTGAAAGCGCTTGACATGGGTACCGCCCTGCACTGCCTGCTGCTGGAGCCGGAAGAATTCGATAAGCGTTTTATCGTGGCGCCGCAGTTCAACCTGAGAACCAATCAGGGGAAAGCAGATCAGGAAGCCTTCCTTAAAGATGTTGAGAACATGGGCATGACGGTGATGGATGCCGAACAGGGCCGCAAGCTGAAACTTATGCGCGACAGCGCGATGGCACACCCGGCTGCGCGCTGGCTGCTTGAAGCGGAAGGATTCTGCGAAGCATCGCACTACTGGACGGATCCGGAAACCGGAGAGCTGTGCCGCATTCGTCCGGACAAGCGCTTGAAGCATCACCCGGTGCTTCTGGACGTGAAGAAGGTTGCCGATATGGAGCGGTTCGCCCGCCACATCGAGGAATTCAGGTACCACGTGCAGGATGCCATGTACCGCGAAGGCGCGCATCAGACCACCGGCGAGCCGCACGGATTCTTCTTCCTGGCTGTGAGCGAAACCATCGACTGCGGACGCTACCCGGTGCGCGTGTTCGAGCTGGATGCGCCGGACGTAGATGCCGGGCACGCACTGTTCCGCCGGGATCTGAATACATACCACCAGTGCCGCGAGTCAGGCGAATGGGGTGGATTTGAAATTATTAAACGCCCTGAGTGGGCACGCAAACAGGATATGCACGTATGAGCAACGACATCGCAAACATCAACGCACCAGTAGACACAGCAATCGCTGGAACTGCTGCAACAATTTTCAGCCCTGAGGGTTTGAACCAACTGATGAAGTTCGCCGAAGTAATGGCGCAAAGCCGTGTGACGGTACCGGCTCACCTCGCCGGGAAACCAGCTGATTGCATGGCTGTAGCAATGCAGGCTGCGCAGTGGGGAATGAACCCATTCGCCGTTGCGCAGAAAACCCATGTTGTGAGCGGCACGCTCGGCTATGAAGCCCAGTTAGTAAACGCGGTTATCTCAACCATGTCTCCAACCAAAGATCGCATCAACTATGAGTGGTTCGGGCCGTGGGAACGCGTGATCGGAAAGTTTGTTGAGAAAACATCCAAAAACGGCAACCCGTATATCGCACCTGGATGGACCCTTAAAGACGAAGAAGGCTGCGGTGTTCGCGTATGGGCAACTATGAAGGGTGAGGATCATCCTCGAGTTCTCGAGTTAATGCTGTCTCAGGCACAGGTAAGAAACTCCACGCTTTGGGCTAGCGATCCGAAACAACAACTCGCATACCTGGCGACAAAGCGCTGGTCACGCCTGCATTGCCCAGACGTCATCATGGGCGTGTACACCCCTGACGAATTGCAGGAAACGGCACCGCGCGTTGAACGCGATATCACGCCGACACCTGCAACCGCGACCGGCATGAACAAGCTGATCAACTCCAAGCCTGAGCAAAAGCAGGAAGAGAAACCAAAGAGCAGCGATGACCGCGATCCAGAAGAGATTCTGTGCGCTTTCACTGACGCAGCGATGAACTACAACACCCTGAAGGATCTGGATAACGCCTACAAATACGTCGCCAAAAAGCTCGCTAACGATGATGAACGCCTGGCTAAAGCTACTGATGTGTACACCATCCGTCGCGATGAGCTGAACGAAGTCCCTATGTAATCACCACCGTGGCGCCACGGCGCCACACCTGCAACCAGGAGAGATAGTTATGAAAGGTGCATTGAGTAAGAAAAAACTCCTTGAGGTGGTGCCACTGTCATGGAGCACGATTGACCTACTGGAGCGTGATGGCGAATTCCCGAAACGCTGGTACATCACCGATGGGAAAGTGGCATGGACCCAGGAAGAAGTAGAGAAGTGGCTTGACGATCGCAGGAAGAATAGCCCGGACGAATTCCAGGGAAAAAAGCCACCGGTTGAGCTGCGAAAGTATCGTCCAGTTAAGGGTGCATCCGTGAGTGCGGCAGCATGACGGCGCTGAAGAAGCATATCGGCAGATGGTCAGATGTGTACCTGTATCTGGCCGTGGTCGCCTACCTGATGTGGCTGGCGGCGGTAATCAGTTGAGAGTTCTGGATCAGATGAAAAAGACGAAGCTTGAGCGCTATCACGAAGACTACGTGTCGCAGCGCCGTGTTGAAAGAGTGGTGGCAGTAACGCCGGAAGCAATGGAGATCGAAAGCCGGGCCATCGAGCGCGAGCGCCGCGGACATTACCGCATCGCGGCCCGTCTCTGGCTCCAGTGCCTGGACGCCGCTGTTGGTGAAGTTGAGCGCGCCCGCATCGCGGTGCGCCGCCAGCAGTGCATCACCAAAGGGAACCGTACCCCGCACCTGGACTACAGCGGGATCGGATGTCGCGGGGTGGTTTATGACTAAACCGCACGACGGGATCACCGTGGGCAGTGTCACGCTGCCCTATTCCATCATTCGCCGTGGATGGGTAGCACCGAACGGCGACGTTATCAGAAACCCATTGAAGGCTCAGCGCGTGGCTGAGCTGATGAACAGCAAGAAGGTGGCAGCATGATCGGAAAATACACTCTTATCTACGCAGATCCGCCTTGGGTATACCGCGACAAAGCAGCAGACGGCGAGCGCGGCGCTGGATTCAAATATCCGGTTATGAACGTGCTCGATATCTGCCGCCTGCCAGTGTGGGATCTGGCTGCCGAAGATTGCCTGCTGGCTATGTGGTGGGTACCTACACAGCCGGTTGAAGCACTGAAGGTAATCGAAGCATGGGGCTTCCGCCTGATGACCATGAAGGGATTCACCTGGCACAAGACGAACAAGCACAAAGGCAACAGCGCGATCGGCATGGGACACATGACCCGGGCGAACAGCGAAGACTGCCTTTTCGCGGTACGCGGGAAACTGCCGGCGCGCATGGATGCTTCAATCTGCCAGCACGTCACGGCGCCGCGCCTTGAGAACTCGCGCAAACCTGACGTGATCCGTGAAAAACTGGTGCAGTTGCTTGGAGATGTGCCACGCATTGAGCTTTTCGCCCGACAGTCGTCGCATGGCTTTGACGTATGGGGCAACCAGTGCGAAGGCCCGGCGGTGCAGTTGCACCCTGGATACGCGCTGGATATCGCCGGGATGACGAGAGCATTCGGACATGCTCCATTTCCACCAACAGACAACCAGGGCCGGGAGCGTGCGGCATAATTCATCAGCGAGATTTAAATAGTCATTTTCTTCGGCTACTGACTTTCCATCCACTTCTCAAACTTCGAAGGGGAGAACAGCACCAGATCTGTGTGCTCCCCTGCTATCCAGGCATCAACCATATCAGCCCACTGCTGAAGCATGTAAGCGCGTTGCCGCGCATATTCTGCTTTATTGTAAACCGCTCTCGTCCCTTTCTGCTTTCTGGCCTGGCCTTTCTCTATCCAGTCTGATGGATAATCAGCTTCATGAAGGTTAGTGCTGGCGGTACGTCGCAGATCATGCACAGTAAAGCGTTCAAAGTGATAACCCGATTCGTTTATGCGCGCCACTACGCGGTCGATCAGGGAATTAAGCGAGGCGTTGGAGATAGGTTTGTTGAAGTCGTATCGGCCAGGCACAAGATAAATACTACCCCCGGCGCACATCTGAAGAGTTACCATCAGATCAAGTGCCTGCCTTGAAAGGTAAATTGAATGAGGTTTCCCGCTCTTCATTCTTTCGCCCGGGATGGTCCAAACCCCTTTTGTGAAGCTGATTTCTTTAAGCTCGGCGTTGGTGAACTCCCCTTTCCTGACCATCGTCAGCAGAACGAGCTTGATTGCCATTTTCAGCGTTCCCATTGCACTGAAACTATCCAGCGCACGGAAAAATACACCAATTTCTTCTGGACTAAGGTATCGCTCCCTGTCCACAAATGTGGCAATGGAGGACGGTTTTATATCAGCAGCTGGGTTATAGAACCCGTGCCCTCTGTCATTAGCATGACGGTAAACACTGCTGATTATCTCCCGGGCTCTTACTGCTGTTGCATTACCACCGCGCTGGACGATTTTATCGCACAAATCACGAACCGCCGCTGTGGTGATCTCAGTCATTAGTTTGTTGCCGAGTGACGGTATCAGGTCACGATCAATGATCGCCCGCTTAAGTTCCCGCGTACTGTCTGCCAGCGTGGCATTCTTCATGTAACTGTCGGTATGTACCGCGAACGTCTCAGCCCCGCGGATCTTTTTAATACCGTCTCGTTTTGCCGCAGCAGGCGACTGGCCTGCCTTCACGAGCTTTTTAGCGTTAATCAATTCCTCTCGCGCTTCCGCCAGGCTGATACCGTCACGACCGTACTGGCCGATCACCAGCGTTTCCCGGCGCCCGTTAATGCGGTAGTCGTAGCGAAACGAGACAGAGCCTGACGTGAGCACGGCGACATACAGCCCGTCACGGTCGGAAACTTTATATAATTTGTCCTGAGGCTTGAGGTTTTTAAGTTTGGTATCGGTAAGCACAATTCACCCGTAATGCATCCATATTTTTGTCGCTATGAGAGTATACCTTTCGGGTAATACCGTCATCTGTACCGTCGAAAAATGTGGTGTAGAGTGAATAGATATGAGTAGATATAAACAAAAACCCTCTGTAATTACAGAGGGTTAGATATTAAAATGAATAGATATGATGAGCTATGAGCTAGCTATACATCATTCCCACTCGATCGTCGCCGGTGGCTTACCGCTGATGTCATACACGACACGCGATATGCCATTGACTTCATTGATTATTCTGTTAGACACGCGGCCTAAGAAGTCATACGGCAGGTGCGCCCAGTGCGCGGTCATGAAGTCGATGGTTTCCACCGCACGCAGGGAGACAACCCAGTCGTACTTACGACCATCGCCCATCACGCCGACGGAGCGCACCGGCAGGAACACGGTGAACGCCTGGCTCACCTTGTTGTACAGGTCAGCTTTGTGCAGCTCTTCGATGAAGATCGCGTCCGCGCGACGCAGCAGGTCGCAGTACTCTTTCTTCACTTCGCCCAGCACGCGTACCCCGAGGCCCGGGCCCGGGAACGGGTGACGGTAGAGCATGTCGTACGGCAGACCCAGCTCCAGGCCGATCTTACGCACTTCGTCTTTGAACAGCTCACGCAGTGGCTCAACCAGGCCCATCTTCATCTCTTTCGGCAGGCCGCCCACGTTGTGGTGAGATTTGATAACGTGCGCTTTACCGGTTGCGGAGGCCGCAGACTCGATCACGTCAGGGTAGATGGTGCCCTGCGCCAGCCATTTCACGTCTTCCAGCTTCAGCGCTTCTTCATCGAACACTTCCACGAACACGCGACCGATGATTTTACGTTTCGCTTCCGGATCGTTCTCGCCTTTCAGCGCGTCCAGGAAGCGCTGCTCGCCTTCCACATGAACGATGTTCAGACCGAAGTGGTCGCCAAACATGTCCATAACCTGCTTCGCTTCATTCAGACGCAGCAGTCCGTTATCCACGAAGACGCAGGTCAGGTTTTTGCCGATCGCGCGGTGCAGCAGCATCGCGGTCACGGAGGAGTCCACGCCGCCGGAGAGGCCGAGGATCACTTTGTCATCACCAACCTGCTGGCGGATACGCTCCACGGCGTCGTCGATGATTTTTGCCGGGGTCCACAGGGCTTCACACTGGCAGATATCACGCACGAAGCGCTCCAGCATGCGCATACCCTGACGGGTGTGGGTCACTTCCGGGTGGAACTGCACGCCGTAGAAGCGTTTTTCTTCGTTCGCCATGATCGCGAACGGGCAGCTTTCGGTGCTGGCAACGGTCACGAAGTCGGACGGGATAGCGGTGACTTTGTCGCCGTGGCTCATCCACACGTCCAGCAGCGGTTTGCCGTCTGCGGTCAGGGAGTCTTCAATACCGCGCACCAGCGCGCTGTCGGTGACGACTTCAACCTGTGCGTAGCCGAACTCACGCTCGTTAGAGCCTTCTACGTGGCCACCCAGCTGCATCGCCATGGTCTGCATACCGTAGCAAACGCCGAACACCGGTACGCCCGCTTCGAATACGTACTGCGGCGCACGCGGGCTGTTCTCTTCGGTAGTGCTTTCCGGGCCGCCGGACAGGATGATGCCGCTTGGATTGAACTCGCGAATCTGTGCTTCCGTGACATCCCACGCCCACAGCTCACAGTAAACGCCCAGCTCACGCACGCGGCGCGCCACCAGCTGAGTATACTGAGAACCAAAGTCCAGGATGAGAATGCGATGTTTATGAATGTTTTCCGTCATTGACGCTAATTCCGAGGCAAGTGAAACAAAACAAAGCGCCCGGCATTGAGCCGGGCGCGGAAATTTATCAGGAGCCCAGACGGTAGTTCGGGGACTCTTTGGTGATCGTCACGTCGTGAACGTGGCTCTCCTGGATACCCGCACCGCTGATGCGTACGAATTCCGCTTTGGTACGCAGCAGGTCAATGGTACCACAGCCGGTCAGACCCATACAGGAGCGCAGGCCGCCCATCTGCTGGTGAATGATCTCTTTCAGGCGGCCTTTATACGCCACGCGGCCTTCGATACCTTCCGGCACCAGTTTGTCTGCGGCGTTATCGGTCTGGAAGTAACGGTCGGAGGAACCTTTGGACATCGCGCCCAGGGAGCCCATACCGCGGTAGGATTTATAAGAACGCCCCTGGTAGAGTTCGATTTCACCCGGGGATTCTTCGGTACCGGCCAGCATGGAGCCCACCATCACGGCTGCGGCACCTGCGGCGATCGCTTTGGCGATGTCGCCAGAGAAACGGATACCGCCGTCCGCGATTACCGGAATACCGGTACCTTCCAGCGCTTCAACCGCGTCAGAAACCGCCGTGATCTGCGGCACGCCTACGCCGGTGACGATACGGGTGGTACAGATAGAGCCAGGACCGATACCCACTTTCACCGCGCTGCAACCCGCTTCCGCCAGCGCGCGAGCGCCTGCGCCGGTTGCCACGTTACCGCCGATGATCTGGAGATCCGGGTACTTAGCACGGGTTTCACGAATACGTTGCAGAACGCCTTCGGAGTGGCCGTGGGAGGAGTCAATCAGCAGCACGTCAACGCCCGCAGCAACCAGCGCGTCAACGCGCTCTTCGTTACCCGCGCCTGCGCCAACCGCAGCGCCGACGCGCAGACGGCCATGCTCGTCTTTACAGGCGTTCGGTTTACGTTCTGCTTTCTGGAAATCTTTAACGGTGATCATGCCGCGCAGGTGGAAGTTCGCGTCCACAACCAGCGCTTTCTCAACGCGTTTTTCGTGCATTTTCGCCAGCACCACGTCGCGGGTTTCGCCTTCACGCACGGTCACCAGACGCTCTTTTGGCGTCATGTAGACGCTGACAGGCTGGTTCAGGTCAGTCACGAAACGCACGTCACGACCGGTAATGATGCCGACCAGTTCGTTGTCTTCAGTGACTACCGGATAGCCTGCAAAGCCGTTACGCTCGGTCAGGGCTTTCACTTCGTGCAGCGTGGTGGTTGGCAGAACGGTCTGAGGATCGGACACGATACCGGATTCATGTTTCTTCACGCGGCGAACTTCTTCCGCCTGACGCTCGATAGACATGTTTTTGTGGATAAAGCCAATGCCGCCTTCCTGTGCCAAGGCGATAGCCAGACGCGCTTCAGTCACGGTGTCCATTGCTGCGGAGAGCATAGGAATGTTCAGACGAATGGTTTTCGTCAACTGCGTGCTGAGGTCGGCAGTATTCGGCAGAACGGTGGAGTGAGCGGGAACGAGGAGGACGTCGTCAAACGTCAGTGCTTCTTTAGCGATACGTAGCATGGGCAATATCTCTGACCTGGGTGGTTAAATATTGCCGTTGCATTATACAGAGCGTAACCGATTGCATCCACACTTTTTTGAAAAAAATGCTTGCGCTCACCTCTCAGCAGGTTACTATCGACTGAATAACTTGCTGATTTAGAATTTGATCCCGCTCACATGTTATCCTCTCAATCCCCCTCAATTTATACTGTCAGCCGCCTTAATCAGACGGTGCGTTTGCTGCTTGAGCAGGAAATGGGACAGGTCTGGATCAGCGGTGAAATCTCTAACTTCACGCAGCCTGCTTCCGGTCACTGGTACTTTACGCTGAAAGACGACACCGCTCAGGTGCGCTGCGCGATGTTCCGCAACAGCAACCGTCGCGTGACGTTCCGTCCTCAGCATGGCCAGCAGGTTCTGGTTCGCGCCAACATTACCCTGTATGAGCCGCGCGGCGATTATCAGATTATCGTCGAGAGCATGCAGCCCGCGGGCGAAGGCTTGTTGCAGCAGAAGTACGAGCAGCTAAAAGCCATGCTTTCGGCTGAGGGGTTGTTTGACCAGCAGTTTAAAAAGCCCCTGCCCTCACCTGCCCACTGCGTTGGGGTTATCACCTCGAAAACCGGTGCGGCCCTGCACGATATTTTGCACGTCCTGAAGCGCCGTGACCCTTCCCTGCCCGTCATTATCTACCCGACCGCCGTTCAGGGTGACGATGCGCCGGGGCAGATCGTGCGCGCCATTGAGCTGGCGAATGCGCGTCAGGAGTGTGATGTCCTGATCGTCGGGCGCGGCGGCGGCTCGCTGGAAGACCTGTGGAGTTTTAACGACGAGCGCGTGGCGCGGGCAATCTTTGCCAGCCTTATCCCGGTGGTAAGCGCCGTCGGTCACGAAACGGATGTGACGATTGCCGATTTTGTCGCGGATTTACGCGCGCCCACGCCGTCCGCGGCGGCAGAGGTGGTCAGCCGTAACCAGCAGGAGCTGCTGCGTCAGATCCAGAACGGGCAGCAGCGCCTGGAGATGGCGATGGACTACTTCCTCGCCAACCGTACCCGCCGCTTTACCCAGCTTCATCATCGTCTGCAACAGCAGCACCCGCAATTGCGTCTGGCGCGTCAGCAAACCGTGCTGGAACGTCTGCGTCAGCGGATGAACTTCGCGCTGGATAACCAGCTTAAGCGGGCGGTATCGCGCCAGCAGCGCACGACGCAGCGTCTGAACCAGCAGAATCCGCAGCCGAAGATTTATCGCGCACAAACGCGGATCCAGCAGCTTGAGTATCGCCTCGCGGAAAATATCCGCTCACGCCTGAGCACCACCCGCGAGCGTTTTGGCAATGCGGTCACCCATCTGGAAGCCGTCAGCCCGCTCTCCACGCTGGCCCGCGGCTATAGTGTGACCACCGCGACGGACGGCAAAGTGCTGAAGCAGACGAAACAGGTCAAAGCCGGGGATGTACTCACCACCCGGCTTTCTGACGGCTGGGTCGAGAGTGAGGTGAAAGAGATCAAACCGATGAAAAAAACGCGCCAGCGTAAAAGCGGATAAATCTTCGCCGGTTACAAACTATACTGCTGCTATTGCCTTTTTTAATAAGGAGAGCAGCATGCCCCATCTACATAGCGTCATCCCTCCGTATATTCTTCGTCGTATTATCGAAAGCGGGTCAGAGCCCCAGCAGCGCTGCGCCCGTCAGACATTAACCCATGTGCAAACCCTGATGGCGCATATGCCGGGTAAGCCCGCCGCGCCGCACGTCAATAAAGCCGGTCAGCTTGAGCGTGACATCTACGATGCGAAACAGACCCAGGAGCTGCCGGGAACCCAGGTGCGCTATGAAGGCCAGCCCTCCAACGGCGATGTGGCGGTGGATGAAGCGTACGATTATTTGGGTATCACCCATGATTTCTTCTGGAAAGAATATCAGCGCGATTCGCTCGATAACAAAGGGCTGATCCTCACCGGCACCGTGCACTATGGCCGGGAATATCAGAACGCCTTCTGGAACGGCCAGCAGATGGTCTTTGGCGATGGCGACGGGGAAATCTTCAACCGTTTCACCATTGCCATCGACGTAGTGGCGCATGAGCTGAGCCACGGTGTGACGGAGACCGAAGCCGGGCTCATCTACTTTGAACAATCGGGCGCGCTGAACGAGTCATTATCCGACGTGTTTGGCTCGCTGGTGAAGCAATACCATCTTAAGCAAACCGCCGATCGGGCAGACTGGCTGATTGGCGAGGGGCTGCTGGCGGAGGGCATCAACGGGAAAGGGCTACGTTCCATGTCTGAACCCGGTACCGCCTACGACGATCCCCTCCTCGGTAAAGACCCGCAGCCCGCGCACATGAAAGATTTCATCAAAACGCGCGAGGATAACGGCGGCGTACACCTGAACTCCGGCATCCCCAACCGGGCGTTTTACCTGGCCGCAACGGCGATCGGTGGTTACGCCTGGGAAAAAGCGGGTTATGCCTGGTACGACACGGTTTGCGATCGCAACCTGGCGCAGGATGCGGATTTTGACGCTTTCGCAAAACTGACGATCGCCCACGGCGAGAAGCGCTCCGGTAGCGACGTTGGGGCGGCCATTAAACAAGCCTGGGAACAGGTGGGAGTACTGTAATGCAGGTACCGGAACTGACGGATGACGCCGTGGTTGAGCTGGCCCGGGAAGGCGGCGTCGCCTTTATTCCTAAGCTGAGCGGTCAGCGCACGATCGCCCTCTCCACGCTCAACGAGGCGCAGCGTCAGCGCGTGGTGAATATTCTGGAACAGGCTATCCCGCGCGGACAGCCACCGGGCCAGGCGTCGTCTCCGGGCAGCGGCGATCAGCGCTATTTTCGCATTCAGATAATCTGGACCCGGCACAATCAGGCGCAGTATACCGATATTATTGTGCTGGTTCCGGAGCAGGAAGCGCCGGAATCGCTGATCGAGCTATGGCAAAAAGGAGAAGGCTGCGTGTGCGATTAAGCCCCAGCCCTGACGAACTCGACGCGTTTTTTTGAGATCAGCCCGTGGCCGTTCTGACAGAAGTAGTCCACCGCGCCGCAGGCCTTGAGTACCTGAAGCGGCTGATGGCAGTCAGGGCAGCGCGCTTCAAGGGGAATATCTTTATTGCAGCTGTCGCAATGCGCGATACCGTTTTGCGGCTCGAGCGCTGCGTGGCAATCCGGACAGGTAATCGACATGCTCTCTCCTGTTGAGTTGAGCCGGGGCAGGATAACTGCCCCGGCAGGCTGAATAGTATCAGGCTTCGGTAGCCGGTTTAGTCTGCGCATTTTCCAGCATGCGGCGCACCGGAATAATGAGGACGATCAGCACCGCAGCACAAATCAGCAGCGCAATGGAGCAACGGGCAAAGAGGTCTGGCAGCATATCCAGCTGGTCGGCCTTCACATGGCCACCAATCAGCCCCGCAGCCAGGTTACCCAGCGCACTGGCGCAGAACCACAGGCCCATCATCTGACCGCGCATTCTTTCCGGCGCCAGCAGGGTCATGGTCGCCAGACCAATCGGACTCAGGCACAGTTCCCCGAGCGTCAGCATCAGGATACTTCCCACCAGCCAGAACGGAGAAACCCCTGCCCCACCGTTGTTCAGCACGTTCTGCGCCGCCAGCATCATCAGGCCAAAGCCCGCCGCTGCACACAGAATACCGATCACGAACTTGGTGATGCTGCTCGGACGAATGTTTTTGCTCGCCAGCTTCGGCCATGCCCAGCTAAATACCGGGGCCAGCAGAATGATGAACAGGGCATTAATCGACTGGAACCACACCGCCGGGATCTCAAAATCACCGATCATGCGGTTAGTGTAGTCGTTGGCGAACAGGTTGAAGGAGGTTGGCTTCTGCTCGAACGCGGACCAGAAGAACGCGGCGGAGACCAGCAGAATAAAGCACACCAGCAGCCTTGCGCGCTCTTTGCGATTCAGCCCGGCGAAGATGAACAGGTAGATGAAGTAGAGCGCGACGGAGGCGGCAATCACATACACCAGCACGCTGGCGACCGCGACCGGATTAATCACAATCACGCCCTGGGCAATCAACGTTACGATAATTGCAACACCCACAGCCAGCGCCAGCAGCCAGGCGCCCACGCCGTTACGCTTCACTACCGGACTGTTCCAGGTGGAGTCCAGACCGACTTCGCTGTCGTAGCGCTTCATGGCCGGAACGGCAAACACGCGGAAGATGATCAGGGCGACCAGCATCCCGATACCGCCGATACCAAAGCCCCAGTGCCAGCCGTGGGTTTTAATCAGCCAGCCGGAAATCAGAGGGGCAATGAACGAGCCCATGTTGATGCCCATATAGAACAGCGAGAAACCGCCGTCACGACGCGCATCGCCCTTTTTGTACAGTGTCCCCACCATGACCGAGATACAGGTCTTGAACAGGCCGGAGCCGAGCACGATGAACATCAGGCCGATGAAGAACAGGTTGTCGCCCATGATGGCCGACAGGGCGATCGACAGGTGCCCGAGCGCAATCAAAATCGAACCGTACCAGACGGCCCGCTGCTGGCCGAGCCAGTTATCCGCCAGCCAGCCGCCCGGCAGCGCGGCGAGGTACATGGTGCCCGCGAAGATGCCGACAATCGCCGAGGCGTTTTCACGCGCCAGGCCCATTCCGCCGTCATACACGGTGGCGGCCATAAACAGGATCAGTAGCGGGCGAATACCGTAAAACGAGAAACGCTCCCACATCTCGGTGAAGAACAGCGAACCGAGCGGATAAGGATGGCCGAAGAAGGTTCGGCTCTCTTTTTGATTAACAGAGGATTGCATAATTCTCCCGAAAGGTATGTGTCGTGCTTGTAAACACCAGCATGTACGCCGAACGGTTACGTATCCGATCGATTTTTTACATGCGGCGAAATGTTGGTTAACCATTTGATAACCAGGCGCTAGTTTTGTCTAGTACCGAACCCTGGACTTTAAGACGAAAATTCGACGATTGTCTACTTTCTTAGATATAAACATGGTTAAAAGCGAATAGTGATTGACATCACACAAGGAAGGCAGGCCTTTTGAATGGGCGAAAAAAACCCGCGACAAGCGCGGGTTATAGTGAGAACGGCAAGGATTATTTGCTTTTCTTAATATGCTTAATCAAACGCTTACGCTTACGCATCTGGTTCGGCGTCAGGGTGTTGCGTTTATTCGCAAACGGGTTTTCCCCTTCCTTGAACTGAATACGGATAGGCGTACCCATCACGTCCAGCGACTTGCGGAAGTAGTTCATCAGGTAGCGTTTGTAGGAGTCCGGCAGATCCTTCACCTGGTTACCGTGGATCACCACGATAGGCGGGTTATACCCCCCGGCGTGAGCATATTTCAGCTTCACGCGACGACCGCGCACCAGCGGCGGCTGGTGGTCTTCAGCAGCCATGTTCATGATACGGGTCAGCATCGCCGTGCTCTGACGGCGGGTAGAGCTGTCATAGGCTTCACGAACGGATTCGAACAGGTTACCAACGCCGCTGCCGTGCAGGGCAGAGATGAAGTGAACGCGGGCAAAGTCGATAAAGCCCAAACGGAAGTCCAGCGTCTCTTTCACCTGCTCGCGCACTTCATTGCTCAGGCCGTCCCATTTGTTGACGACGATAACCAGTGAGCGCCCACTATTGAGGATAAAGCCGAGCAGAGAGAGATCCTGATCGGAGATACCTTCACGTGCGTCAATAACCAGCAGCACCACGTTGGCGTCTTCAATCGCCTGAAGGGTTTTGATCACCGAGAATTTCTCTACCACATCGGTGATTTTCCCGCGCTTACGCACCCCTGCGGTGTCGATAAGTACGTACTCACGTTCATCGCGCTGCATGGGAATGTAGATGCTGTCACGCGTTGTGCCTGGCATGTCGTAAACCACCACGCGCTCTTCGCCGAGAATACGGTTAGTAAGCGTAGACTTACCCACGTTTGGGCGACCCACGATAGCCAGCTTGATAGGCAGATCCTGCGGGTTGAAGTCGTCTTCTGGCTCTTCCTCGCCTTCCTCTCCGGCTTCAAACTGCGCCCAGTATTCAGCGTCCTCGTCCACCTCTTCCGGTGGGTTTACTTCATCAACCCACGGCAGCAGAACGGTTTCCAGCAGGCTGGTGACGCCACGACCATGCGAGGCCGCGATAGGATAAATATCGCCCAGGCCTAAAGACCAGAAATCCGCAATGGCCTGATCGGCATCGATGCCGTCAGTTTTGTTCGCCACCAGGAAGGTTGGCTTTTCGCGTGAACGCAGATGTTTAGCAATAGCAGAATCCGCGGGCATCAGGCCAGCGCGAGCATCCACCATAAACAGAACTACATCCGCTTCTTCGATAGCCAGCAGAGATTGCTCTGCCATGCGGGTTTCTACGCCGTCTTCCGTACCGTCAATACCCCCGGTATCGATACAGATGAACTCGCGTCCTTCCACCTCTGCACGACCGTACTTACGGTCACGCGTCAGCCCCGGGAAATCCGCAACCAGCGCATCACGGGTGCGTGTTAAACGGTTAAAAAGAGTGGATTTTCCAACGTTAGGGCGCCCGACAAGCGCGACCACAGGTACCATGTTTGAAGCCTCATAAAATTCAAAATAACGTCGCTTTCGCAGCGTTTTTAAAAATGTCAAAACGGCTCCTGAGTGAACAGGAGCCGTTTAGTATACTACAACCGCCGTGTAATTAACGCGTGATCGCGTACAGCGTGCCGTCTTTTGCCTGAATCAGCAGTTTGCCGTCAGCCACAACGGGCTCCGTCAGGAAGCCTGAACTATCCACTTTCTGCTGTGCCACGAAGCGACCATTCTCTGGATCGATCCAGTGCATATAGCCTTCGCTGTCGCCCACCACCAGGCTGCCGTTATACAGTGCCGGTGCGGTCAGCAGACGGTGCAGCAGATCGCTCTGCGTCCACAGCGTCACGCCACCTTCGGTGCTCAGCGCCAGCAGACGGTCGTTCTGATCCACCATATAAATACGGTTGCCGTCGACGATGAAATCGTTCACGGAACCCAGCTCACGTTTCCACATGATCTGGCCGCTACGCAGGTCCAGCGCCGTCAGGTTGCCGTTATACGCCAGCGCGTAAACCACACCGTCAACGATAACTGGCGTGGTGTCCACGTCACTCAGACGGTCAATTTCAGTTGAACCGGTCGCCTGGGAAATACGCTGCTGCCAGATCATCTGGCCCTGCTGCATCAGTACCGCGCTGACACGGCCGTTGTCACCGCCCACAATGGCGGCGCCAAATGCGGTCGCCGGAGCAGATTCACCACGCAGAGACAGCGCTGGCATATCCAGGTTAACCGTCCATTTTACCAGACCATCGGCTTCGTTCAGCGCCTGCAACTGGCCGTTGCTGGTATGGATCAACACCAGACCGTCGCTGACAACCGGACGCGACAAGGATTCACCGGCAACGGTGGTCTGCCATGCAACCGAACCGTCGCTGGCATTCAGCGCGTAAACCTGCGCTTTTTCGCTGCCCACATAAACGTGACCGCCGGCAACGGTCAGGCCGCCAGAAAGCAGTGCAGGTTTACGGGAGAACCAGCCATCTTTTTCCGCCAGGTTAATGGACCACACTTCTTTTCCGTCATCAGCGTTCAGCGCTTTAACGGTGCCTTTGCGATCGGCCGCATAGACAACGCCGTCAGCAAATGCCGGGTGCAGGTTGGAATAAAAATCGCCAATACCATCGCCTACGGAGGTGTCCCAGGCGGTGGATGGGGTGAACTGGTTTTCAACCGTCGGCAGCGGGGACATTTTAACAACGTCTTCTTCGCCACTGAACAGTGAACAACCACTCAATAACGTAACAGAAAGCAGTCCTGGCAGAAGTAATTTACGCAATTGCATTGGGTCCCTCTCAGACGGACAAATTATTTATTTTCATCTGCATCATTTCGCTCAGCGCAGGTGAAGCTTTACTATCCACGCCAGCTTGCCACGCTTTACGCGCGCCCGCTTTATCACCCTTACTCAGCAGTGCTTCACCGCGAAGATCGGCGACAATAGCGGCAAAGCCTTCGCCTTTGATGGTATCAAGCGTTTTCAGCGCGTCGTCGGCTTTTTTCTGCTGAACCTGGATACGCGCCAGACGCAGATTGATCACCGCTTTCAGATTATCGTCACTGGCAGCAGCGAGCCCCTGAGACAGTTGCGCAGCGGCTTTGTCCAGTTCGTTTTTATCAACATACTGCTGAGCCACTTCCAGCGCAGCCAGCGCGCCGTAGGTGTTTTTGTTGTCAGCGGCAAATTTCTCCGCAGCCGTCAGCGTTTGCGGCTGATCGGCACGGATTGCGCTAACGGTATTTTCGTAGTTCAGGGACGAACCGCGAGCAGAGTCAGCCTGATGATTGTTCCAGTAACGCCAGCCTACCAGCGCACCAACACCTAAAATAACCCCTACAACCAGTGCCTTGCCGTTTTCAGCAAAGAAGCGTTTAACCGCATCAACCTGGTCGTGTTCGTTCTCGTAAATTTCCACGCAGTCCTTCTCCTTAGCCCAATAGAGTGCGCAAGTGCGCCGCAACGCCATCCTGCGTTACCGTAGTTTGCTCACCAGAGCGCAGGTCTTTTACCACCACTTCGCCGTTGGCCACTTCGGACTCACCCAGCACCAGTGCGATACTTGCGCCCCACTTATCGGCACGAGCAAACTGTTTTTTAAAGTTGCCGCCGCCGTGGTTGGTCATCAGCTTAACGTCCGGCAGCGCATCGCGCACGCGTTCGGCAAGCTGCATCGCCGCAGACTGCGTATCCGCACCTGAGGCCACCAGGTATATATCGACAACAGGATCGGCTTTAAATTCCGGATTAACTGCCTGAACCAGCAAAACAAGTCGCTCAAGGCCCATCGCGAAGCCTACAGCCGGTGCTGCGCGACCACCCAGTTGTTCGACCAGACCGTCATAACGACCGCCGGCACAGACGGTGCCCTGCGAACCGAGGCTGGTGGTGACCCACTCAAATACGGTGCGGTTGTAGTAGTCCAGACCGCGCACCAGACGCTGGTTAACGGTATAAGCAATGCCCGCCGCTTCAAGCAGCTTGCACAGGCCGGCAAAGTGTTCGCGGGAATCCTCATCCAGGTAGTCACCCAGCGCTGGCGCATCGTTCAGCAGCGCCTGTACGTCAGGATTTTTGGAATCGAGTACGCGCAGCGGGTTGCTGTACATACGACGCTTACAGTCTTCGTCGAGCTTCTCTTTGTGCTGTTCCAGGAACGCCACCAGCGCATCGCGATAATTCGCACGCGCTTCCAGAGAACCGATAGAGTTCAGCTCCAGGGAAACGTGCTCAGAAATACCGAGCGCACGCCACCAGCGGGCAGTCAGCATAATCAGTTCGGCATCGATATCGGGTCCTTGCAGACCAAACACTTCCACGCCAAGCTGGTTGAACTGACGGTAGCGGCCTTTTTGCGGACGTTCGTGGCGGAACATCGGGCCGATATACCACAGGCGCTGCTCCTGATTGTACAGGAGACCATGTTCGATGCCGGCGCGTACGCAACCCGCCGTCCCCTCAGGACGCAGGGTCAGGCTGTCGCCGTTGCGGTCCTCAAAGGTATACATCTCTTTTTCAACCACGTCGGTCACTTCGCCGATCGCGCGTTTGAATAACGGGGTCTGCTCTACAATCGGCAAACGAATTTCGCTGTAACCGTAGCTGCCGAGCACCTGCTTCAGTGTGCCTTCAATGCGCTGCCAGATGGCGGTTTCGCCAGGCAGATAATCGTTCATGCCGCGGATGGCTTGAATGTTTTTTGCCACGTTTATTCTCTTTCTATATACAAAAAAGAACCCAAAGAATGGGTTCAATCATACATGGGAAGCAGCCTGCTTCCCATCACGTTATTTTTCAACCTGCTGAACGCTGATGCGCTGCGCTTCGTCCATCATCGTCGCTTTTGCACGAATGCGGGCTTCGAGCTGGTCGATCATGTCACTATTATCCAGACGATCTTTACGAACGCCATCTTCATAGAGACCACTTTTCTTGTTACCGCCGGTCACGCCCAGCGTGGACACCAGCGCTTCACCCGGACCGTTCACCACGCAGCCGATGATGGAAACGTCCATCGGGGTGATGATGTCTTCCAGACGCTGCTCCAGGGCATTCACGGTGCCGATCACGTCAAACTCCTGACGTGAACAGGTTGGGCAGGCGATGAAGTTGATCCCACGCGCGCGGATACGCAGTGATTTCAGGATGTCGAAACCGACTTTGATCTCTTCCACCGGATCGGCGGCCAGGGAGACGCGTAACGTGTCGCCGATGCCTTCAGAGAGCAGCAGGCCGAGACCAATCGCCGATTTTACCGAACCGCTGCGCAGACCACCCGCCTCGGTGATCCCCAGGTGCAGCGGCTGATCGATCTGTTTTGCCAGCAGACGATATGATTCAACGGCCAGGAAGACGTCAGACGCTTTCACGCTCACTTTGAACTGATCGAAGTTAAGGCGATCCAGATGATCGACGTGACGCATCGCGGATTCGAGCAGCGCCTGCGGCGTCGGCTCACCGTACTTTTCCTGGAGATCCTTTTCCAGAGAGCCAGCGTTCACGCCGATACGGATTGGAATGTTTTTGTCGCGGGCGCAGTCAACCACCATGCGAATGCGCTCTTCGTTGCCGATGTTGCCTGGGTTAATACGCAGGCAATCGACACCGTATTCAGCGACTTTCAGCGCGATACGGTAATCGAAGTGAATATCGGCAACCAGCGGAACGCTCACCTGCTGCTTGATCAGTTTGAACGCCTCGGCGGCGTCCATGGTCGGCACAGAGACGCGAACAATATCCGCGCCGACGCGTTCTAATGCTTTGATTTGATTGACCGTCGCTTCTACATCCGTAGTACGCGTATTGGTCATCGACTGGACGGCGATAGGTGCCCCATCGCCGATTGGCACGTTCCCAACGTAAATCCGTTTCGATTTTCTACGTTGAATAGGAGCCTGGTTATGCATGTAAAATCTCCCGCATTGCCCGTCTGTTACTGTGCTGCTGATTGTTCGGCATTAACGGTAAGACGCGCAACCTGGTTAGTTCTGATAAAGCGGCTCAGATCGACAGGTTTTCCTTGATACTGGATCTGTACCGCTGCCGGTGCGCCGATTTTAAGCTTGTAAGGTGCCTGGCCCGTTAGATTTAACGTGCCATCTTTACGTTGCAGGCCGCTGAACAGCTTTTTACCTGTCGCGTCAGTCACTTCCAGCCAGCAATCAGCCGTAAAATTCATCACCAGCGCATTCGGGTCAACGGCAGGTGCCGCCGTGCCAGCCGGGTCAGTTGGCAGTGACGCCGCGGTGTTCTCTGCCGGTGCCGTTGCCGCAGGGGCGGTATCAACATTGGCCTGAGAAGGTGATACGACCGCGTTCTGATCCTGTGTCTGGGTGGCTGGCGCGGTATTCGCCGTCGCTTCTGGCGTCGCCGCTGGCTCGGTTGCAGGCGTATTACTTGCTGCCGCCTGAGGTTCGCTGGAGGTCGCAGCCCCTTCGGTGCTCAACGGCACGCTTTGCGCGCCGTTATTACCAGACTGATTAAGCTCAGCGGAGGACTGATCGGCCATGGTGGTGATCTCTTCCTGCTGCGCTTTGTGGTTTTGCCACCACCATGCGCCCGTCAGGCCGACAACCACAAACAGGACCAGCCAGGTAAAGCTCATCAGCCAGCCATCGCGTTTTTTACGACGTTTACCCAGAGAGAAGCTCTGCATCGGCGCAACTTTTGCCGCACGCACAGGCGCCTGCTTCTCCATCATCGGCAGTAATTCGTCTTCAGGGATATGAACCAGTTTGGCGTAAGAACGGATATAACCGCGCAGAAACGTTGAAGCCAGATCGGCGGGTGCCTTATCTTCTTCAATATCGCGAACGGTGGAAACCTTCAGGCACAGGCGTTCTGCAACGGCTTGCTGGCTAAGTCCGAGTTGTTCACGGGCGTTGCGAAGACGAACGCCAGTGGAGAGTGCTGCATTTTGATCGTGAGTGGCTTCAGTATTCATTCGCTACAACTACTGGTACGTGAAAATAAGGGTTCAGGTGCCGGTGAGTCACAATGCCACCCGCACCGCGAAACTTTAGGTCAGTTAACCTGGAACAAACAGTATAAGACTGTCGGGCCGCAGATGACAGCGCTGGCAGGCCTTCACGCTAAACTGTTGTTACGTCGTTACATACTGCCCGAAAGTCGTATGAAACGCACCGTAATTATTAATCAGTCGTGATGATTGTGACTGAATATTCAGTAAATTAATGCTTCACGGCGCAAAAAATGCGCCGTGTCTGCATAATAATCAAACGGTTTTAACCGCGATTGACTCACCCTGCATACGCTTACGCAGCGTACGTTTGGTACGGTCAATAACGTCACCCGCCAGCTGACCACAGGCTGCGTCGATATCATCGCCACGCGTTTTACGTACGATGGTGGTGAAACCATACTCCATCAGCACTTTTGAGAAGCGATCGATACGGCTGTTCGAGCTACGGCCATACGGCGCGCCCGGGAACGGGTTCCATGGGATCAGGTTGATCTTACATGGCGTATCTTTCAGCAGTTCAGCCAGCTCGTGTGCATGCTCGGTACCGTCGTTAACATGATCCAGCATCACGTATTCAATGGTCACGCGGCCCTGGTTAGCGTTGGATTTCTCCAGGTAACGGCGCACGCCAGCCAGGAAGGTTTCGATATTGTACTTTTTGTTGATCGGCACAATTTCGTCACGGATGGCGTCGTTTGGCGCGTGAAGGGAGATGGCCAGCGCAACGTCAATCATGTCGCCCAGCTTGTCCAGCGCAGGCACAACGCCGGAAGTAGAGAGCGTAACGCGGCGCTTGGACAGACCAAAACCGAAATCGTCGAGCATGATTTCCATCGCCGGAACGACGTTGGTCAGGTTGAGCAGCGGTTCACCCATACCCATCATCACCACGTTGGTGATTGGACGTGTACCGGTGACTTTCGCCGCGCCCACGATTTTCGCGGCACGCCAGACCTGGCCGATGATTTCCGACACGCGCAGGTTACGGTTAAAGCCCTGCTGCGCCGTAGAGCAGAATTTGCACTCCAGCGCACAGCCCACCTGAGAAGAGACGCACAGCGTGGCGCGATCGTCTTCCGGGATATACACGGTTTCAACGCGCTGATCGCCAACGGCAATGGCCCACTTGATGGTGCCATCTGAAGAGCGCTGCTCTTCCACCACTTCCGGTGCGCGGATTTCCGCCACTTCTTTAAGCTTATTGCGCAGCACTTTGTTGATGTCCGTCATGTCATCAAAGTTGTCGCTGCAATAGTGGTACATCCATTTCATGACCTGATCGGCACGAAACGGCTTCTCGCCCATCTCTTTAAAGAACTCGCGCATCTGCTGACGGTTCAGATCCAGCAGGTTAATTTTTCCATTTTTATTGGGAACCGCAGGAATGGCGACTTCGGAGGTATTCACTAATTCAGACATAATTTTTTCCGGCCTCGTTGTTACACGTTGTGGCCCTTGGTGGGTTGAAAAGAAACGCCCCGGTAAGCAGTCTGCTCGTCCGGGGCGTTGCATTGTACAAAGTCTGGCGCAGGGATGCCACGTTTGCACGCGGCATTTACGAAATTATTAACGAGTGCGCGGGCACACTTCGCCTTCAGCGAAGAAGAACGCGATTTCACGCGCAGCAGATTCAACAGAGTCGGAACCGTGGGTGCCGTTCTCGGTGAAGCTGTCTGCGTAGTCAGCGCGCAGAGTACCTGCCAGTGCGTTGTCCGGGTTGGTTGCACCCAGCAGATCGCGGTGACGCTGTACCGCGTTTTCGCCTTCCAGTACGGATACCACGATTGGGCCAGAAGTCATGAACTCGACCAGACCGTCAAAGAATGGGCGACCTTCGTGCTCAGCGTAAAAACCGCGAGCCTGCTCAACGGTCAGGTGCAGCATTTTGGTGCCAACGATCTTAAACCCTGCTGATTCAAAGCGAGCGAAGATGCTGCCAATAACGTTTTTTGCCACCGCGTTTGGTTTGATGATGGAAAAAGTACGTTCAATAGCCATTGATAACCTCTGTAAAATGTTCTGTTGTTTTTGCATACCTGAGTATGGTGTGGCGCGGATTATAAAGAGCAATAGCGCCATTGCCTATGGTTATGCATAACATTTTTTTAAAATGAGACGAAGATTAGCAACAGCTCGTATTTCGCATGCCGTGTTGATGATGAAAACAGAGCGGACACTGCTTTTCATCAGACGTAAATGACCAGAAATGACGGTGGCACGTCAGGCAAACGGCTTCATATGCCGGTATGGTCACGCTTTTCGCTGTTCCTTCTGTTTGCGTCACGTTTATCGCCGCATGCTGGCATACCGCTTCGCAGCCGCCGCACCCCGTACAGCGTCCGGTTTCCACGACCAGTTCAGCGTTCTCAAACCGAATCGCGTTTTCCGTACAACTTCGCCAGCACGCGCCGCACAGTACGCAGGATCCAGCATCGAAAGTTATCTCTGCCTCGCTAAACGCAGAAAACGCCCTGCGCAGCTCACGCTGGCCGGGCACGACGCTACAGGCCTGGACATCCTCACGGGGAACGTGCATCAGCGCACGCCGGGCGGTATTAACCTCGTTGACGGGTATATGTTTAAACGCCCACGCTGCTTCACCGCGTCGACGAAGCGCCAGATTCAGCCGGGCAATCGCCAGCAACCAGTCAGGATTCTGCTCCGCGTCGATACTGATAAAACGAACGTGGTGCTGCGCGTGCCACAGCAGAAGCTCATTCACCCCTGGCGCACGGTCAGTAAACGGCCCAACAAGCGTATCGCCACACAGAAAGCGTTTTCGCGGCGTGATGCCGGTGATGGCCTCTGCGGGGCAGACTAACAGGCAGTCACCGCATTCAATGCAGCGGCTGTCATCAACCGAGACGCCTGAGTCGGTAAAAGAAAAAGCCTGCACAGGACAGACGTCCGCGCAGGCGAGGCAGGAAGCGTGGCGAAAACGGCGACGGACGCACGCATGCGTCACGTCCATCGCCGGGGCAAAGGTCAATCCGCCCATCAGCCAATACTGAAGAAAACGAAGCGCAGCATCAGTTCACCGACAATCAGCAACGCGCTTCCCAGCAGCATGGGAGATCGCGCCGCTTTCAGACCGCCCGCAGCAAAGCACAGCATACCCGCAACGGATATGCACCAGCTCAGCAGATGCACGTTTCGCAGTTGCTCCAGCATCTGTAGCGGTGCGTGAGGGAACGTCACCACGGTGTTGTCCATAGCCGTAATATCTGCCAGCCAGACGGGCTGCATCACCAGACGCACAAGCACCAGCAGCGTGATAATGACAACCGCCGCACGCACGGTTGTCTGAGAACGCGTCCCAACGGCCATGCAGGCTGAACCGATAATTCCTACCGAGCCGATAAACAGCACCAGAGTGTTAATGTGCTGCCATGTCACCACGGATGCATGCATGTAGATCTGCGCCATGCAGAACACATCGACTAAACCCACCAGACCTGCCACAACCAGCAGCGGCTTCCAGCCCGGCTTTTTGACAAACATCAGCAGCACGGCGAGACCAAGCGCCGCAAGGTAAAGACTGGCAAAGATAATCTCACGGCTCAGCCAGGAGCTGGATACGTGGCGCAGCGCGTTAAGAGCATTAAGCGGATAGCCCATGTGCAGCGCGGAGGCGAGCAGCCCCAGGCTCGCCAGCACAAACGCTCCGGCAGCCGGCAGCAGCGCGCTGCGTTGCGTGCTTCCGAACGCCAGCCACAGCGTAACGCCAACCGATCCTTGCAGGAACAGCGTAAAAATCAGCAGCGGTAACTCATGCATGACGTTTCCCCTCTTTCTCTGCGCCCTGATGCGCTTTGATCACCAGGTTTGGTTTGGTGATGGAGGAATCAGGCAAGCCTTTCACATCACAGACCGCACCATACTTCGCCCGCAGTTCATCAATCGGCCCGAATTTAATCGCTTCGAGTGGACAGGTTGCCACACAGACGGGCTGCTCTCCCTTCGCCTGGAGATCCACGCAGAAATCACATTTGGACATCTGCCCGGTCTGCTCGTTGAGCTGTGGCGCGCCGTAAGGGCAAGACCATGCGCAGTAGCCGCAGCCGACGCACTTATCAGTATCAACGCGCACAATGCCGTCCCCCGGACGCTTATGCATCGCGGTGGTCGGACAGTTCTTGGTGCAGATAGGGTCTGCGCAGTGGTTACAGGAAATAGAGAGCGTGTAGGCAAAAACGTTGTTGCTGACGCCGCCCTGCCCGGTCGGGATAAAACCCCCGCCGTTAACTTCATAAACGCGACGGAAACGACGTCCGACTTCAAGGTTGTTTTTATCTTTGCACGCCACCTGGCATGCCTTGCAGCCCGAGCAGCGAGAAGAGTCGATATAAAAACCCAGCTGTTTGTCGCTCACCGGTGCGTAATGTTTAAACTGACTCATGCTTTAGCTACCTCCACCAGCATGGTTTGATGGGAATTCCCTTTCGCAAGCGCGGTAATACGGGCGGAACTGAGCACGTTTGCGCAGCCGCCTTTATCGATACCCTGCGCGTCCGGCTGCCACCAGGCGCCTGCCTGCATGGCCACCACGCCTGGAATGATGCGCGGCGTGACCTCCGCCGGGATCTCGCAAATGCCGCGCGCGTTATGAATACGCACGGTATCCCCCTGCGCAATGCCGCGCTTTTGCGCATCCTGCGGGTTGATCCACAGCTTTTGCTGCTGCGCCTCAATTAACCACGGGTTGGCGTACTGGGTGGAGTTAGCTCGGTTCTTCCCTTTCCAGGTGATCAGCTGGAGCGGGAAGGTTTTCGCCAGCTCGTCTTCCGGCCCTTCATGGGCAGGCACGTAGTGCGACAGCGCCGGAATTTCCGGGTGATGCATGTCGTACAGACGCTTCGAGAAGATCTCAATTTTACCGGACGGCGTCGGGAACGGATGATTCTGCGGATCGCGAATGTTGTCTTCAAAGGCAACGTACGGCGCGCTTTTGAAAAGATGCTGACGCGTCTTCTGTAGCGTCGCGAAGTCCGGCAGGTTTTCATCCGGCATGGACAGCCGCGTCTGCTCCCAGATGTGCTCAATCCACGCTTTTTCGTCACGGCCCTCGCTGAACGCTGGCTCGACGCCAAGCTTAGCAGCGACCTCCCGCAGCCAGTCGTAGTCTGAACGGCGTTCAAATTCAGGTTCAATCAGCTTTTCTGACAGGATCAGATAGCTTGCCGTGCCCCAGGTTTCGCCGATATTCCAGCGTTCCATAAAGCTGGTTTCCGGCAAAAGCAGGTCGGCGTATCTGGCGCTCGGCGTCATAAACAGATCGCTTGCGACGATAAACTCGATTTTCGACTCGTCTTCCAGGACACGGGTTGCCTGATGAAGATCCGGGTTCTGGTTAGCCAGATAATTGCCCGCCAGCGAGAACAGGATGCGGATATTGCTGTCCAGCTTCTCAGCATCCTTCAGGCCATCTTCCGCGGTTACCTTAGAAGCATCATCCGCGGCCTGTACCCAGTTCATGACCGAAATTTTGGCTTTGACCGGGTTGTCCGGCATCTCTGGCCCGGCCGCAAATTTGCGGTTTGCGCAGCCGCCATAGCCTGCTGCCCAGCCGCCTTTCACCCCGACGTTACCCGTTAGCGTGGCCAGTATCGTCGAGCCGCGCGCGGTGCGCTCGCCGCAGTTGTGACGCTGCGGACCCCAGCCCTGGATCAGCGCGGCGGGTTTGGTGGTTGCGTAGTCGCGCGCCAGCTGACGAATAGTTTGTGCAGGCACGTGAGTGATTTTCTCTGCCCACTCGGGCGTTTTCGCCACGCCATCCTTTGCACCGCTCAGGTAAGCCATCAGGGATTCATTGGCCGGAACGCCCTCTGGCATAGCGTCTTCGTCAAAGCCCAGGGTGTAGCGCTGAATAAAGTCGCGATCGTGCAGGTTCTCCGTGACGATCACATACATCATCGCGTCCATCAGGGCGTTGTCCGTGGCAGGAAGCAATGGGATCCACTGATCGGCCAGGGAGGAAACCGTATCGGAATAACGTGGGTCGACAACAATGAAGCGCGTGCCGTTTTGCTTCATCTTCTGGTAGAAGTGGTTGCTGTGCCCAAAGATGGTTTCCGTCGGGTTATGCCCCCAGAGAATGACCAGTTTGGTGTCCAGCAGCGTGTCCAGAGAGCTGCCGCTGGCGGCGGTGCCGTAGGTATACGGCGTTGCCGCCGCCGTGTTACCCATACTGACCGAGTGATAGCTTTCGAGATAGCCGCCGGTTAAGCTGAGCAGACGACGAACCATTTTATCGCCGGAAAAGGTCCCGCCGGACACCGCGGTGCCCACATGAACATAGCGTGACGCAGCACCGTATTTTTGCGTAATAGTTTTTAATTGATTCGCAATAAGGGTGGTGGCTTCATCCCAGGTAATACGCTCGAATTTTCCTTCGCCACGTTTACCTACACGTTTCATTGGATATTTCAGTCGATCGGGGTGATAAACAAATTTCCGATAAGCCCGACCACGAACGCAGGCGCGCATCACTGGCATCTGCGGATCCAGCGCGTTATCCGGACGCGTTGAAATTCGGGTCACAACGCCATCACTGACGTGAGCACGAATATCACACTTGCCGCCGCAGTCAAACGTACTACAGGTTTGCACCACTTTTTCTTCAGGCGTAGCGTCTGAAACCGCCGCGCCCTGTGCCTGTGCTTTGCCGGTTTTGACGACAAACGGCAGGGCGGCGAGCGCCGACCCTGCCTGAATAAACTGACGCCGGGATATGGCGGGAATAAGCCCTTCTCCCTGATGTTTATTTTTTTTCATTGCTCGTTCCTTCAAATAAAAACGCATTCTCGTTTTTTTTCAGGAACGAATATTGATAATTATCAAGCTAACTCTTGAGGAGTAACACTTAGCGATCTAATTCAAAATTCACCGTCGCCGTTTGTCCTGTTTCATCCAATACAATTAATCGATATTTACCCGGTAAATATAATTGCAGTGAATAATTCTTCTGATGCCCGTCCAGCGGTTCGCCATTCAAAAACCACCATCGTTGCCCCTCCCCGCCGCTGGTTGAAACGTTGAGGGTCATATTTTTCTCACCTGGAAGACGTTTAATTACCGCCCCTTCTCTGACGCCTGACAACATCAGCGGCGCCGCATTATGGTTATCCAGCGGAGGGCAAACCGCTGAACGGGCGGGGAGACGAGCAGCCCGTTTTTCGGCAGCAGGCAGCCAGGGCTCCAGCGGCAGCGGCCAGACATCCAGCACTTTCTCTGTCGCATCAGGGCAATCCGCCGCAACGCGTTTGCCTTCTTTATCCAGCCAGACCGGGAAACGGATCCCGCGAATACCTTCCTGTTCCGGCAGCAGCAGCGTAGGCGGTTCACTGCCTTCCAGCAGCCAGGTTGACAGCCGACGCCGACAGTTTTCGCTCCCTTCAGGCAGGGACTGGCCGCCCGGCCAGCAAATCACGCCCCGTCCTACGCTTGCAGGACGCGGATCGCGCGGCAGACGCGCTTCATCCACCATCGAGCGGGACTGAAGCATATTATTGACCTGATTGAGGAGCGGTACCGCGCTGGCGAAACCAAACTGCCCGGCAACGGGCGTGCCGTCCGGGCGTCCGGTCCAGATTCCAATGACATACCGGGCGTTCAGCCCGATGGCCCAGGCATCCCGATAGCCATAGCTGGTGCCCGTTTTCCACGCCAGCGGCGCAACCTGGGGCAGCGCACTGTCCGGCAGGGGCTGTGCTTCATTAGCGAGAATGCGACGAATGATCCACGCCGCCCCCTGCGACAGCAGCGGACGTTCGATCAGCGGATCGCCCGGCTGCATACGCAGTCGGCCCGCCTTACCCTGACGCGCAAAGGCGCTATAGGCGGCAGCGATATCAGCCAGGCGTGCGCCTGCGCCCCCCAGGATCAGGGAGAGATTGGGCTGTGCCCCCGCAGGCAGAATGAGCGGTAATCCCGCGTTGCTCAGCATTCCGGCAAAACGTTTTGGGCCGTACGCTTCCAGAACCTGCACCGCAGGCAGGTTGAGGGAACGCACCAGGGCTTCGCTCATACTGACCGG
Source organism: Enterobacter cloacae complex sp. EB5 (assembly GCF_031432835.1). Classification (NCBI taxonomy): domain Bacteria; kingdom Pseudomonadati; phylum Pseudomonadota; class Gammaproteobacteria; order Enterobacterales; family Enterobacteriaceae; genus Enterobacter; species Enterobacter cloacae complex sp. EB5. Next base: position 3,378,531 of record NZ_CP133860.1, on the reverse strand, counting down.
CCCATGGAAGCCACTGTCAAAGTTGCCGGGACGATAATCCCCCGTTTTTCTTGGCACATCCTGTAATAACGAAGCGGGATGGATCAGACCATCGTCCAGCGCCATGCCATAGATGAATGGCTTGAGGACCGATCCCGGCGATCGGATCGCATTGACCATATCCACGTGACTAAAACGGCTGTCATCATTGATATCTACCGAGCCTACCCAGCCACGCACTTTCATGGATGTATGATCCACGACGATCATCGCCAGCGAACTGCGGGCAGGCAGGCGTGATTTCCAGTTCATTGCCAGCTCTTCAAGCTGTCGTTGCAATGCTGCATCCAGCGTGGTGACTATTTTTGTGTCACGACTTTTACTCAGCATCATGCGGGAAAAGAGCGGCGCCAGCTGCGGCATCTGCCGGGGGGCCAGCCAGACCGGTTCTTCACGGGACTCTTTGACCTGCTTCTCTGACCAGACGCCCTGAGTCAGCATGCGGTCGAGCACTTTGTTCCGCGCCGCTTCGGCACGTTCCGGCCAGCGGTCCGGGCGCAGACGGCTGGGTGCCTGCGGCAGCACTGCCAGCAGCGCCGCGTCGGAATAGCTCAGCTGAGACGGCGGTTTGCCCAGGTAAGTCCAGCTTGCCGCGCCCACGCCCTGCAACGTGCCGCCAAACGGGGCACGGTTAAGATACAGCGTCAGGATTTCACGCTTGGAGAGATGCCACTCCAGCTGCATCGCCCGCCACAGCTGACGGATTTTGCCGCCAAAAGTACGCGGATGCGGATCCAGCAGGCGTGCCACCTGCATGGTAAGCGTGCTCCCGCCGGAAACCACTCTCCCGGAGGTGAGATCCTGCCAGGCGGCACGCAGTACAGAAAGCGGATTGACGCCCGGGTGATCCCAGAACCAGCGATCTTCATACTGGATCAGCGCCTCGAGATAGCGTGGTGAAACCTCTTCAATGGTAACCGGATAGCGCCAGATGCCTTCGCTGTCGGCAAAACGCCACAGCGGAACACCCTGCTCATCCACGACCACTCGCGCAGGGTTGACCTCTTTCAGGGGCAACGGCCACACGCGGTCAGCGACGACAATCAGCCCCCCTGAAACGAGAAGCGCTCCCGCCAGCCACAGCCAGCGGGAGCGAATCAGGCGTGCTATCCGCATTTTACGGAACAACGATCAGCGGGCCACTGGCCGCCCCCGTTGCCCGCCACTGCGGAACATACATGGACTCGACCATCGGAACAGGCACCTGGTAGGTTCCCGGCGTAACGGCACGGGCCAGGTAAACCAGCGTGACCGGCTGACCTTCATTGACCGGCACCGCGGCCACAAAGCGATCGTCGCGGAATTCCATGTGCTGAATATCAGACTGTTGCATCTGATTGAGCAGGTTTTGCACTTCACTGCCGCTGTCCTGCAAGCTGGCGCTGCTGCTCGCCAGGTTCTGGTTTTCCAGCTCCAGACCTGCCGGGAGCAGATCCACCACCAGCGCATCCGGCACGTTCTGGCTGGCCTTCACTTCCAGCCATACCAGAACCAGTTCACCGCTCTTCAGAGAAGAGAGCGACTTGCTGCTGCCGTCTGTCGCCAGGATATGACGTTCAATCTGCAAGACATTAGAGGATGGCTGAGGCGCATACTCCGGATAGCCAGTAGTGTCCAGTCGTACCCACAGCGGCGTAGTGCCGGTATTCGTCACCTGCAACGCATCAAGCTGAGCGCCGTTCAGGTTTTCTACCTGCGCTTTATCACTGCTCTGGGTCTGTTCAGAGAGGGTGGTCGTTGCCTGCCACGCACCTGACAAGGTTTGCAGTGAACGTCCGGCCAGGAACAGCGCATTGCTCTCCTGGGTAGACAGCCAGCGCTGGCTGAACGCGTCTTCAGATAACGCGTTCAGCAGCCTGTTTTGCGCATCCGGTAGCAGCTTGTACTCTTCCAGCAGGGAGAGCATCAGGGCATTATCACGCAGCTGGCTGCCGTAATCCGCCATCCAGTTTCGGCTGTCGTTACGGGGAGTTTTGAGAGCCAGATCCAGCGCCTGCTGGCTGCGCGGTGCATCCCCCATCAGTTTGAGTGCCATGCCCAGCTGCATCAACGGAAGCCCGGAAGCAGCCTGAGCGTGGCGCTCCCAGATTTCACGCAGCGCACCGAGCGGCGCTTTTTGCTGACGAGCCAGCACCAGCGAAGCGTACGCCTGAACAGCAAATTTGCTGGCCTGGGTGTTGTCGCTGTAGCGAATGGACATCATCCCCGGATCCTGTAAATAGCGCAGCAGTCGGCTGTTGGCGTTATTCACCGCCTCGGCAGGCACGCTGTAACCCTGCTCACCTGCCCGCACCAGGAAGTCCGTGACGTATGCGGTCAGCCAATACTCTTCCGGACCGTTTTTATCCCACAAGGCAAAACCGCCATCGTCACGCTGCATTTGCAGCAGACGGGAGATCCCGATATCAATGGCCGCACGGCGTTTATCGTCAGTATCGCCCTTAATGCCCAGTGCCTTCAGCTGTGCCGCGTTGGTGTAGAGGGACGGGTACAGACCGCTGGTGGTCTGCTCAAGACATCCATACGGATAGGCCTGAAGTTCACGAATGTAGCGCGCCAGATTTAAAGGTGGTTTACCGCTGAGCAACAGCTGCCCCTGTAGCGTGGCAGGCGAGAAACCGGCGATATGCTGTGCTGGCGCGCTCCAGGATTCGCCAGGGTTCAGCATCGTGCCCGTATTCACGGTTTGCGCCGGGAATGCGGGACGCACGCCAATTTTCCAGCTCTTCTGCTGCGGCGCAAACGTCTCACCAGGGAGCTGAAGTCCCGTCACCTGAGCAGTCACTTCCCCATCGCCATAGCCCTCCAGGGCACGCACCGGAATAAACAGCGTGGTACGTGCGCCAGGCGGCAGCTTAACCGGCTCTGGCTGAGCGCCTTCGAGCGACAACTTATCGGTTGCAGTTAGCGCAATGTTCAGCGTTTGCGGCTGGTCCGTCAGGTTAGTCAGGTCCAGCGTCAGGCGAGAGGTATCGCCACTTGCGAGGAATCGCGGCGTATTAAGCTCGGTAATAATCGGAGCCGCTACAATGATTTTGCTTTCGCTACTGCCGAAATCGTCTTCCGTCCAGGCCTGTGCCATCAGACGCAGTTCGCCGTTGAAATCGCCAATCGGCAGCGTGATGGTGCCTTCGCCGTTGGCATCAAGCGTAACCGGCTGCGCCTGCTGGGCAATTATGGTGACATGGTTCACCGGTGGCTTACCGCCGCGTTTCAGTTCATCGCCGTCTCCGCCGAAGCGCAGTGCGGCCAGACGTCCCTGACCTTCAATCACCTGGCCGTAAACATCATAGATGTCCGCGCCATAGCGCTTCTGACCGAAGAAAGCTTCCCACGGATCCGGCGTGACGTAGTCGGTAATGTTCAGCACGCCGCTATCGACAGCCGAGACCAGCACGTTCACCTTCTGTGGCACCGCCCCCTCTTTTACGCTGGCTTTCACTTTCACAGAAAGCGTCTGGTTCGGACGCATTTTTTGCGGGTTATCCAGTGCGATGTTCAGGCGCCGATTTTCGTCTCCCATTGGCAGATGCAGCAGGCCAACCGCCCGTTTTGGCGTGGCGGATTTGGATTTATCGCCAGGACGAACCACCAGCGTACTGAGGTAGAGATCGTGACGTTTCCAGGCCTTATCCACCGGAATGGCGAGATCCAGACCGTTTGCTGGCACGTCGATCTCTTTCCACCACAGCGGTCCTTCGCTGGATTCGATCATTGCATAGCCCTTGCCTGCGGCTGGCGCTGCAATATGCAGGTTGATGGTATCGCCTGGCTGATAGGATGGCTTGTCCAGTTTCAGCGTCACACGATCCGGGCGTGCAGCGCCCGTGCCATCGCTGTTATCCTGCCAGCTGTACCCCGCCCAGAAGCGCACGCTGCTGACCATGTCATCAGGGGCTTTCACTTCCAGACGGTATGAGCCCCACTCCACCGGGAAGGTGACTTTACCGGTTTCATCAGCCTTGAGGTTTAGCTCCTGTTCGCCCTCAACCAGATCTTTTTGATCAAACTGGGACTGCCAGCCCTCACTCTCGGACCAGTTCCAGAAGTAGTCGCGACGCTCACGGATCAGACGCACCTGCAAACCGGATACCGCTTTTTTCGCCCCGCTGGCGTCGGCATAGACGATGTCAAAGCTGGCGTTGCCGTTTTCATCGACAATCGGCTGATTGACGGTGGTATCGGTACGGTAGTCGTAAACGGCCTTGCTGGCGAACTGTGGGCGGATCCCTGGAAGTTCAGCCGCAGGCCAGATAGCCTGCTCGGCGCGTCGCGTTACCGGACGCCCACCTGATTCCAGCAGGCTGGCCTGCAAAATCAGTTGCAGCGGCGAGTGCGCCTCTTTCCACTGGCTTTCGGTGGTAACCTGTCCGCGCCCCTGTTCGTCCAGCGTAAGCTGAACTTCATCCAGGCTGCGGCTCAGGTTCTCCTCGGCAATATCACCGAACTGGAAGCCAGGCAGCGCAGGCACCGCGTCACGTAGCGGACGCAGGAAAAGCTGGCCTTGCAGAGAATTGCCGTTAGCTGGCGCGCCATACAGGTAATAGCCCACAACGTTAAAGTCGACATTATCTTGCGGAGAAACCGGCGTTTTTTGCCCGGTCAGATTCAGCGCCATACGCTCAGGCATAAAATCTTCGACGTGGAAATCCCACATGCGCTGCTGGTTATCGCCCGTATTCGCGCGAATATGCCACATGCCGGTCTGGGCGCCGCTATCAAGCGGATAGTTGAAGCGATAAAGGCCGTTCTCAGGTTGCACAACGACCGTACGCGCCACCTGTCCGTCCGGGCGCAGCACGTCAAGTTTTACCGGCTGATCGGGAAGCGGTTTGCCATCGCTGTCGCGAAGCAGGCCGTTCAGGATCACCGTTTCACCCGGACGATAGAGATCGCGCGGGCCAAACATAAAGAACTGTTTGCTGTACCCCGGGTTACCGGCGATATCAAACTCCGCCAGATCCAGCGCCGGAAGTTTGAGGTCGAGAAGCGTGGTCTGGCCATCCTTACTGGCCAGGATCAGCGCGGCTTCTTTATCGGTTTCCAGTTTCGCATGACCATCGGCGTCGCTGTTCGCCTCGGCCAGGGTCTGCCCTTTATCGTTCAGAAGGGTAATGGTCACGCCTGACTGCGCCGCACCGTTTTCAAGACTCTGGGTGAAGATGTCCAGGCGGTTATGATAACGGTGAGCGGACAGCCCAATATCACTTAAGGTAAAGAGCGTTGCGGCGTTACTGTAGTTATAGTGACCAGCCTGATTCATCACGGCGATATAGACGCCAGACTGCTGGAGCGGCTTAATATCTTTAAGCGGCAGGAGCAGTTTTTCACGCGTGTTGCGCGCCGGGTTGAGGTCGAAACGGCCTGTGTAGACCAGTTCCGCCATCTTCAGCAGGTTGTCAGATTCCCAGTTGGTCAGCGAGTTACGGTACTCCCACTGGCTGACAAACGAGGCCAGCGACTCCGGCTTCACGCGATAGAAGTTCACGTCCACATTGTTGACGTTGAGCGCCATCACCGGCAACCCTTCCACCACCTTACCCGGCAGCAGCGATCCGCGGCTGGCGAATCCGACCGTCGGTTCAACATCGCGGGTGGTGATCGCTTTTTCATAGTCAATGCCGAATGTCGCTTTGTTCAGCGCCAGCAAATCACGTTCGACGGTGACGACCAGATTACGATTCGGCTCCAGATGGCGCAGGCGCAGCTCTTTCAGATTGGGGGCCAGTTCCCAGGCGCCGTCCACTTTGCCGCTTTTTTTATCCACCACATGCACCGTTTTCGCAAAATCCTGGCTGGGATCCAGCGGTACAGAGAAGGTCAGAACCAGCGTCGCGGCGCCGTCGAGCTGCACTTCAGAGGCATCCAGCAGCGTCAACGCCTTACCCTGACTCTGCGCGGCCAGCTTAGCCAGCTTGTCAGGATCCGGTGTTGCCGGGGTTTTCTGTTCTGATGCAGTAGACGCTGCGGGGGCAGCGGCCTGAGGTTTGTCATCGCTGTTATCACAGCCGACAAGCGTAAAGGTGGTGAGCAGCGCGAGAGAGATCGCAGCTAAGCGAAACGGTTTCATCCTATGTCCCTGGCCTGAGGGGCCTGTTGGTCGTCGTCCGGATAAGTATTATCCGCAAGTTTCGTTAATACAAAAAGTCCAATTTTATAATCTTGAAAGCGCCTCGCAGATTGGCATCACGCTGCAACACCGTGTTGGAACCGCGATCACAGCGCATAACGTAACATGTTACCTTTCGCGTCATTTGTTTTTAAAACAAGAAGATAGCTGGATAAGCTCGCATCAGGCCTGCTAGTTTTATGACCATGACGCACCCCGAGTGCGCGGTTCAATAAGAGAGAAAGCCATGAAACGAGCCGTGAACGCCCTACAAAATTTCGGAAAATCACTTTACGGACCTGTACTTATCTTACCCATCGTCGGTCTGTTTATCGCCTTTGGGAATGTGCTGGGTAACGGCAATCTGGCCGAGTACCTGCCGTTTCTCGGCCACCCGCTGATCCAGAGTGTCGGCCAGCTGATCGCCAAATCTGCCGTGTCGGTGCTGGTCAACCTGGCGCTGGTGTTTGCCGTTGGGATCCCCATTGGTCTGGCAACCCGAGATAAAGGCTACGCAGCGCTGATTGGGTTGGTGACCTTTATCGTATTCATTAACGCGATGAACGTGACGTTACAGCTTCAGGGAGAACTGGCCCCTGCGGAACAGATGAAAGCCGCCGGAAAAAGCATGGTGCTGGGCGTTCAGGTGCTGGAGATGGGCGTTTTCGCCGGGATCCTGACCGGGGCGCTCTCCGGTTATCTGTACAACAAATATTCCGGTGTCCAGTTTAACGGCGCGATGGCGATTTACTCCGGCCACTGCTTTGTCGCGATTGTGATGCTGCCTGTCTCTATGCTGCTCGGCGTGGTCATGAGCGAACTCTGGCCGTACGCACAGCATGGAATAAGCGCCCTGGCGCTGGCGATCAAAGGGTCCGGTCCGTTTGGCGTGGCGATTTACGGTTTCCTTGAACGCATTCTGGTGCCGACGGGCCTGCATCATCTGGTCTATACGCCGTTCCTGTATACCGAACTGGGCGGTACGCAGGAGGTGTGCGGTACGGTTTATCAGGGCGCACGCAATATCTACTTCGCCGAGATGGCCTGCCCGGACGTGAAGCAGCTCAGCAGCACCGTAGTGTGGGATGCGCGCGGCATCAGCAAGATGTTCGGCCTTCCTGCCGCCGCGCTGGCGATGTACATGACCGCGAAGCCAGAGCGTAAAGCGATTGCGAAAGCGATTCTGATCCCGGCGGCGCTGACCTCGCTGCTGGTCGGCGTAACCGAGCCGATTGAGTTCTCCTTCCTGTTTGTCGCCCCGCTTTTGTTCGTGGTGCATGCGGTGCTGACCGGTATCGGCATGATGCTGTTCTCGCTGTTTGGCGTTCACGCCATCGGCGCCAACGGGATTATCGATATCATCCTCTACAACCTGCCGCTCGGCACGGAGAAGTCCAACTGGCCCATGTACATCGTGGTCGGGCTGATCATGTTCGCCCTTTATTTCGTGGTGTTCCGCTTCCTGATCCTGCGCTTCAACATGAAAACGCCGGGGCGTGAGGATGAGGACCAGGAGACGCGCCTTTACAGCAAGCAGGAGTACCAGGCGAAGGGCAATAACGACGGGCTGGGCGAATCCATCGTGGTGGGTCTGGGCGGTCGGGAAAACATAGAGGTGGTAGATAACTGCTACACCCGCTTACGCGTCACGGTGAAGGACGTCGCCATCATCGACGAACCGCGCCTGAAAGCGACCGGCGCGAAAGGGATTATCAAACAAGGTAACAACGTTCAGGTGGTCTACGGGCTGCATGTCAAAAAAATGCGAGAAGCCGTTGAGACGTTTCTCTGAAAGGAGCTAAAAATGTTTACACCCCCATTTATTCTGTCGATTGCCGGCGGCGGTAGCACCTACACGCCAGGTATTGTGAAAAGCCTGATGGTACGTCTGCACGATTTCCCTCTGGCAGAGATCCGCCTGTATGACATTGACGAGGCGCGCCAGAACACCATTGCGCCCGTGGTGGAGAAGGTTATTCGCGACCACAGCCAGAGCATCAAATTCACCGTCACCAGCGATCCGGAAGTGGCCTTCAGCGGCGCGCATTTTGTTTTTGCTCAGATGCGCGTCGGACAGTACAAAATGCGCGAGCAGGATGAAAAGATCCCGCTGCGCCACGGGGTGGTCGGCCAGGAAACCTGCGGACCCGGCGGGCTGGCATATGGCCTGCGTACTATCCTGCCAATGGTCGAGCTGATCGATCGGGTGGAACGCTACGCGCACGAAAAGGCGTGGATCGTGAACTACTCCAACCCGGCGGCGATCGTCGCCGAGGGCGTGCGTCGCCTGCGCCCCAACGCACGCGTGCTGAATATCTGCGATATGCCGGTTGCCGCCATGCGCAATATGGGCGCCATTCTGGGCGTGGATCGTCATAAACTGGAGGTGGACTATTTCGGCCTCAACCACTTCGGCTGGTTTACCCGCGTGCGGGTGGACGGCGAGGACAAGCTGCCGGAGCTGCGTAAACATATCGCGAAGTTTGGCCTGCTGACGGAAGATGCCGCGAAAACCGACCCGCAGCACTCGGATCCGTCGTGGGTGAAAACCTGGCGCAACATCAAGCCGATTATGGATAACTTCCCGGAGTACCTGCCGAACCCGTATCTACAGTACTACCTGATGCCGAACCAGATTGTGGAGCATCAGAACCCGGACTATACCCGCGCCAACGAAGTGATGAACGGGCGTGAGAAAAAGCTGTTTGCCGCCGCAGAAGAGTACCAGCGCAGTGGGATCTTACCGGACGCCTTCCACGTAGGTGTTCACGGCGAATTTATCGTCGATGTCGCCTGTTCGCTGGCGTTCAACCTGCGCCAACGCCATCTGGTGATGGTCGAAAACCGCGGGGCGATTACCAATCTGCCGTACGATGCGGTGGTGGAAGTGCCTGCCTATATCACCTCCGAAGGGCCGGAGCCTGTCCGCGTGGGTCAGGTGCCGCTGTTCCACCAGACGCTCCTGCAACAGCAGCTCGCCTCTGAACAGCTGCTGGTTGAGGCAACCATCGAAGGCAGCTACGAGAAAGCGTTGCAGGCGTTTACTCTGAACCGCACCATGCCGACCATGGAGCACGCGAAAGCGATTCTGGATGAGATGATCGACGCCAACCGCGACTACTGGCCTGCGCTGCAAAAGGCCTGGCAGGACGGTGAAGCGGTGAAAAAATAGGGGCTTGCTCGCGAGTTGAACGTGGTTAGCTTGTCGGTGTCAGAAAAAACACCGACAATCCTTTTTTACGGAAAAGAATGGAGGCAACCATGTCCACCTCATATTTTGTCGCTGCCGACTGGCTGATTGAGCACGGCGACGACCCGGAAGTTCAGATTATCGACGCGCGTATGGCCCCTCCGGGCCAGGAGCATCGTGACGTTCCCGCTGAATACCGTGCAGGGCACCTGCCTGGCGCGGTATTTTTTGATATCGAAGCCCTCTCCGATCACACCTCTTCCCTGCCGCACATGCTGCCGCGCCCGGAAGCGTTTTCCGTGGCGATGCGCGAGCTGGGCATCAGCAAAGATAAACATCTTGTTGTTTACGATGAAGGTAATCTGTTTTCCGCGCCGCGAGCGTGGTGGATGCTGAAAAACTTCGGCGTGGAAAAAGTGTCGATTCTGGCGGGCGGACTTGCAGGCTGGAAGCGCGACGAACTACCGCTTCAGCAGGGTGACGTCACGCTGCCGGAAGGGGATTTCGACGCGACGTTTGACGCTAACGTGGTGAAACGCCTGACCGACGTACTGGTCGTGAGCCATGAAAGGACGGCGCAAATCGTCGATGCGCGTCCCGCTCCACGCTTCAACGCAGAAGCGGATGAACCGCGTCCGGGACTGAAACGCGGACATATCCCGGGTGCACTGAACGTGCCGTGGGGCGATCTGGTGTTTGAAGGCGAGCTGAAAACCACCGATGAATTGCGTGCCATTTTTGAACGTCAGGGCGTGGATTTGCATCGTCCGGTTATTGCCAGCTGCGGCTCCGGCGTGACGGCCTGCGTGGTGATCCTGGCGCTGGCAACCCTTGGCGCGAATGACGTGACCCTGTATGACGGCGCCTGGAGTGAATGGGGTGCACGAGACGATCTGCCGGTTGAACCGGCGAAATAATGGATAACCGCCTGGCAACGCTGTTAACGCGCGGGTCGTCGCTGACCCGCGCGGAGTATCGCGTCCTCGCCCACCTCACTGAGCATCCGCTGCTGGTGGGCAACATCACGGTGCGCGAACTGGCGCAGGCGACATTTGTCTCTACCGCGACGATTATGCGGTTGTGCCAGAAGCTGGGGTTTAGCGGCTTTAGCGAGTTTATCTGGCACTGCAAACAGTTGCTTTCTGACACGCCGCATATCACCGTACAGCCTGAGCAACATGCGGAAATGCCCGCGCTTTTTGCCCGGTTCATTGCCAACTATCAGCAGTCCTTCCAGTGGGTTACCCAGGACAAACGTCAGCAGTTTGCCAGCCTGCTGCGCCAGAAAGAGAGCTTCTTTCTCTACGGCGCCGGGTTTTCGTATCTTTTTGCCGAGTACCTGACCAAGAAGTTGCAGGTACTGGGAAAAACGGCGTTCATCTCCGGACCGGGGGACAGCCGGAATATTTTTCTCAGCAACGCCGCGCGCTATCAGGTGTTTATTGCCGTTTCGCGCAGCGGCGAAACGGAGCAGGTACTGGATAAAGCGCGGATCGCCAAAAACGTCGGCATGACCATCGTCGCGTTTACCCGCGCATCGGCCAATACGCTGGCGGGTATGGCGGACGTGCATTTTGCCCTCTATGACGAAGCGGTACATTTCGCCGCCGAAGCCGCAGGGGTGACGTCGTTTGAGTCGAATCTGGTGCTGCTGATGGATTTACTGCTGCTGGAAGCAACGGGGTGAAGGTCACCCCGCCGTAATCAGATAATGCGGTTGGTCTTGAGATCGCGCAGGAAGCCGCCCCAGCGACGCTCGTAGAACGGGGTGATGTGCTCGGTAATAAAGTGGCTGATCCCCTTCTCACCTTTCTTCACCTGACAGATATCAATCGGCTCATCGCCCGGCAGGGTGTCGGTTGCTACGCTTCCCGCCGCCTGGATGATCTCCTCGATATCGCCGTCGGCCTCAATCCCTATCAGCAGAACAGGTTTTTCGTCAGCGCTCTCTTTGATGGAGCAGAGGAACGCGCGTTTTACCGGCTTGATGGTTTTAAACAGCGTGGTCAGGGAGTCAATCATCTGCGCGGGCGGCTCGGCCACTTCAGACAGCAGCAGCGTTTCGCCCCCTTCCAGCACCTCCTGAGTGCTGAGCGGGTTGCCCTCGTCACCAATCAGGTGGCTGATTTCGCGCGGAGTAAACTCTTTCCCGGTCGGCAGTTTGGCGTTGAGGAACAGCGTCTGCCCCAGGGTCATTTCGAACAACGTGCGCACCGGCATCACCACGAACGCCAGTTCGTCTTCTACCGCTTCCTGCAAGGCCTCGAGCGAGGTAAAGAACGGGATCACCGACGTGCCGTCGTCTTTCTCCCAGTGCAGCAGATCCAGCGCGCTGTCTTCGACAACCTGCTCCCCTTCCGCCGCGGTGCCCGGCACCCAGACTGTGGATTCCAGCAGTGTGCGGAAAAAGGCCGGACGGTGGGCGGGCTCGGTCGCCGCCTGCTCCAGCAGGGTTTCTAATTCGTTTTTGGTTTCTGACATAGTTTGGCTACTTCAAAAAACGCCGGGTGGCGCTTCGCTTACCCGGCCTACAAAACCGTAGGCCCGTGCAAGCGCAGCGCCGCCGGGCAATATGATGACTCCGAAGGCGCGCGTAAGCGTAGCGCTACCCGGCAAAAAAGATCACTCAGCCGTCAGCAGGTTCGCCACGGTACGCACGCCCAGACCGGTCGCACCCGCAGACCACTGCTCAACCGCTGCTTTACGGTAGGTTGCGGAGCAGTCAATGTGCAGCCAGCCTTCATGGTAGTTCTCAACGAAGTGAGACAGGAAGCCTGCTGCGGTGCTTGCCCCCGCCGGGTACGCCGCGCTCGCGGTGTTGTTCAGCTCGGCAAAGTTAGACGGCAGCTGGCTGCGGTGGAACTCGGCCAGCGGCAGACGCCAGAACGGTTCGTTTTCCGCCGCCGCGCTGGCCAGCAGGCGAGCGGCCAGCTTGTCGTCGAAGCTGAACAGCGCGTGGTAGTCGTTACCCAGAGCCGTTTTCGCCGCACCGGTCAGGGTCGCCATGTCGATGATCAGCTCCGGCTTCTGCGCAGAGGCGTCGATCAGACCATCGGCCAGCACCAGACGGCCTTCGGCGTCGGTGTTCATCACCTCAACGTTTTTACCGTTGCGGTAGCGAATGATGTCGCCCAGCTTGAAGGCGTTGCCGCTCACCATGTTGTCCGCGCAGCACAGGTAGAGCTTCACGCGCTTATTCAGACCACGTGTGATGGCGAACGCCAGCGCGCCGGTAATGGTCGCCGCGCCGCCCATGTCGGACTTCATAGAGTCCATGAACGCGCTCTGCTTCAGGCTGTAGCCGCCGGTGTCGAAAGTGATGCCTTTCCCGACCAGACAGGCAAAGACCGGCGCTTCTTTATCGCCGGTTGGGTTGTAGTCCAGCGCCAGCAGGACCGGAGGACGCTCAGAACCACGGCCCACGGTGTGGATACCCATATAGTTCTGCTCGCGCAGGTCTTCGCCTTTGGTGATGCGGTAAGACATCTTGTCGCCCGCCACGCCGCACAGCAGGTCAACCGCGCGCTGCGCCAGCTGCTCAGGGCCTAACTCTTCCGCCGGGGCGTTGATGGTGTCGCGCACCCAGTCGATAATTTTCAGGCGGCTTTCCAGCTCTTTCTGACCGGCTTCGTCGAGGTTCGCCCACTCGATTTTGCGGGTGCCTTTTCGGCCCTTTGTAGCCAGCCCAGAATGCCCAGCTGCGGTCGGTGTCCCAGCCTTCGCCTTCCAGCGACACATGCTTAATGCCAAGGCCGTCAATTTTACGCGCGGCGCGCTGGATCAGGCCCAAATCATCTTTGCCCGTCAGGTGCAGGGTAATACCGTCGTTGTTGATGCTGTAGGTGGCTTTTTCGCCCCAGCGTGCGTCAGCAGGCTGATTCGAGAGCGTAATCTTCATCGCTTCGGTCATTTTATTTATCCTTATTAGCAAACGGGCCGCCTGAAGGCAGCCCGTTAAGTGATTTACTCTGCTTCATCTAACCAGACTAACAGAATCGCCTCCAGAATTTTTTCATTGGATGCGTTTGGATCGTCGTCAAAATCTTCCAGATCGCAAATCCACTGATGCATGTCGGTGAATCGTACGGTCTTCGGATCGAGATCCGGGTTCGCGTCGTAGAGCGCTTCGCCGATTTCACGGCTGTCTGTCCACTTCAGTCCCATATCAATGCTCGCGTGCGTGGTTGATGGTGTAACGTGGGAACTCCACGACCAGATCTTCATCGGTCACCGCAGCCTGGCAGCTTAAGCGGCTGTCTGGCTCCAGACCCCATGCTTTATCCAGCATGTCGTCTTCGTCTTCGGTGCTCTCGGCGAGAGAATCAAAACCTTCACGTACGATGCAGTGGCACGTTGTGCAGGCACAGGATTTTTCACAGGCGTGTTCCACTTCGATACCAGCACGCAGGGCTACATCGAGAATGGTTTCACCGGTCTTCGCTTCCAGAACTGCGCCATCCGGACAGAGGTCCGCATGAGGCAAAATAACAATCTTTGGCATATTAAACCTCGTCCACGGACTGGCCTTTCAGCGCGACGCGGACAGATTTGTCCATGCGGCGAGCAGCGAAGTCCTGGGTTTGTTTATCAACGTTTTTAATGGCTTCTTCTATTGCGTCAGCGTCATTGCCTTCGGCCACGGCGCTTAAGCGTGCGGCAGCGTCGTCAATGACCTGGCGCTCAGCGGCGCTTAACAGCGCGGCATCGGCAGCGAGCGCCCCGTTCAGGCTTTCCAGCACGCGGGCGGCTTCCACTTTTTGTTCGGCCAGCATACGCGCCTTCACATCCTGCTCGGCGTAGCTCATTGAGTCCTGAATCATGGAGGCGATTTCGCCATCGGTCAGGCCGTAGGACGGCTTCACCTGGATGGACGATTCCACGCCGGTCGATTTTTCCATCGCCGTGACGCTCAGCAGGCCGTCCGCATCCACCTGGAAGGTGACGCGAATATGCGCCCCGCCCGCCGGCAGCGCCGGAATGCCGCGCAGCGCAAAGCGCGCCAGAGAGCGGCAGTCCTGCACCAGCTCGCGCTCGCCCTGCATCACGTGGATGGACATCGCGGTCTGGCCGTCTTTGAAGGTAGTAAACTCCTGCGCGCGCGCCACCGGAATAGTGGTGTTACGCGGAATGACTTTCTCTACCAGGCCGCCCATGGTTTCTAAACCCAAAGACAGCGGGATGACGTCCAGCAGCAGCATTTCGCTGTCCGGCTTGTTGCCGACCAGGATATCGGCCTGGATAGCGGCGCCCACGGCAACCACTTTGTCCGGGTCGATGGAGGTCAGCGGCGTGCGGCCAAAGAATTCGCCCACGCGCTCGCGCACCAGCGGCACGCGGGTTGAGCCGCCAACCATGACCACTTCCAGCACCTCGCTGGCCTCCACGCCCGCATCTTTCAATGCGCGACGGCAGGCCAGCAGGGTACGCTTAACCAGAGGCGCAATCAGTTCGCTGAACTGGTCGCGGGTGATCTCACCCTGCCAGCCTGCGACGTACACGCTGACGGACTGTGCGTCGCTCAGGGCGATTTTGGCGTCGATGGCCGCATCCAGCAGTTCTCGCTGCACGCGCGCATCGCTGCGATCGCTGATGCCCGCCTGCTCGCGGATGTAGTCTGCCAGCAGATGGTCGAAGTCATCGCCGCCGAGCGCGGAATCCCCGCCGGTCGCCAGCACTTCAAACACGCCGCGGCTCAGGCGCAGGATAGAGATATCAAACGTCCCGCCGCCGAGATCGTAAACCGCAATCACCCCTTCCTGACCGGAATCGAGGCCGTAGGCAATCGCCGCCGCCGTCGGTTCGTTCAGCAGACGCAACACGTGCAGGCCCGCCAGACGCGCGGCGTCTTTGGTGCCCTGACGCTGTGCATCGTCGAAGTAGGCCGGAACGGTGATCACCACGCCGTCGAGATCGCCGCCGAGCGTCGCCGTGGCGCGTGCCGCCAGCGCTTTGAGGATGTCAGCAGAAACGCGAATCGGGTTCAGCAGACCGGCCGCGGTCGCGATCATCGGCAGACCGTTTTCGCTGGCCTGAAGCTGATACGGCAGATGCGGGTAACGGGTCTGGATATCAGCCAGCGAGCGGCCCATCATGCGCTTGACGGAGCTGATGGTATTGGCCGGATCGCGCGCGGCGTTAGCCCGGGCATCAAACCCGACCGCGTGACCCTGCTGCTGGTAGTGGACCACGGAAGGCAGCAGATGGCGCCCCTGCTCGTCAGCCAGCGTTTCCGCCTGGCCGCTACGCACGGTCGCCACGAGAGAATTGGTGGTGCCCAGATCAATACCTACCGCCAGACGACGCTGGTGCGGTGCGGCGCTTAAGCCAGGCTCACTAATTTGTAATAAGGCCATAATTGCTTCCGAAATTAAAAATCGAGCAGCTTTTCTTCGAGTTGTTCAGCACTGCTTCGCAGTTTATCGAGAAAACGGAGTTTGCGCACAGTGTCTGCCGCCACGTCCCAGGTCTCGTTGTTCAGTTGCTCCACCATCTGCTGATGGCGGGTATCGAACATGCCCTTTACGCGCGTGATAAAGCTTTCCAGACGCGCTTCGTCTTTAGCCTGTTCAATTTCATCCAGCTCTTCGCGTAGCTCCAGCTGTTCCATCAGAAAGGCGGTGTCGCGCACGGTATGCTGTTCGCTCGCCAGATCGAAACCGTGGAGCGAGAGCAGATATTCTGCACGCGCCAGCGGATGACGCAGCGTTTGCCAGGCCTGGTTGATGGTTGCGGAGTGTGATACCGCGGCCAGCTGCTCTGCCTGCGTCCCGCTGGCGAATTTATCCGGATGGTACTGACGCTGGAGATCCTGAAAACGGACCGTCAGCGCCTGGAGATCGATCGGGTATTGAGCGGGTAGTCCGAAGAGAGTGAAGTAATCCATAACAATCTCAGGGGTAGCCTGTTAGAACAAACCCCACGCGTAGCAAAGCCACGGTGGGGTTTCGGATGACGCGCGGTTAAACGTGGAAGCTTTCGCCGCAACCACACTCGTCTTTAACGTTCGGGTTCGTGAATTTGAACCCTTCGTTCAGGCCTTCTTTTACGAAGTCCAGCTGAGTGCCGTTGAGAAATTGCAGGCTTTTGCCATCGACCACCACCTTCACGCCTTTGTCTTCAAACACGGTGTCATCAGACGCCGGTTCGTCAACAAACTCCAGTACGTAAGCCATACCAGAACAGCCGGAGGTACGTACGCCCAGTCGCAGGCCAAAGCCTTTACCACGGTTCGCCAGAAAAGAGCTTACTCGCGCGGCAGCGCTGTCGCTAAGGGTAATCGACATACTCAAACCTCAATTATTTTGCTTCACGTTTGCTTTTGTAATCCGCAATGGCGGCTTTGATCGCGTCTTCTGCCAGAATTGAGCAGTGAATTTTCACCGGCGGCAGTTCGAGTTCTTCAGCAATATCCGTGTTCTTGATTGCCTGTGCTTCGTCCAGAGACTTGCCCTTCACCCATTCGGTGACCAGGGAGCTGGAGGCGATAGCTGAACCGCAGCCGTAGGTCTTGAAGCGCGCGTCTTCAATGATACCTTCATTGTTGACTTTAATCTGCAACTTCATCACGTCGCCACACGCTGGCGCGCCAACCATGCCGCTACCGACAGATTCATCGCTGTTGTCAAAAGAGCCAACGTTGCGCGGGTTCTCGTAATGATCGATAACTTTTTCGCTGTATGCCATGATTGAATTCTCCTTATGTACCGATTAGTGATGTGACCATTCAATGCTGTTCAGATCCACGCCCTGCTTGAACATTTCCCACAGTGGAGAAAGGTCGCGCAGACGGCCGATGGAGTTACGAACCAGCTTGATGGTGTAGTCAATCTCTTCTTCGGTAGTAAAACGACCTAAAGAGAAACGGATAGAGCTGTGTGCCAGCTCGTCAGTCATGCCCAGCGCACGCAGCACGTAGGATGGCTCAAGGCTTGCAGACGTACAGGCAGAACCGGAAGAAACGGCCAGGTCTTTCAGCGCCATGATCAGCGACTCGCCTTCAACATAGTTGAAGCTGACGTTGAGGATGTTTGGTGCGCCCTGCTCGAGATCGCCGTTCAGATACACTTCTTCCATATCTTTCACGCCGTCCCACAGACGGTTACGCAGCGTACGCAGGCGTGCCATCTCGGTTTCCATCTCTTCTTTCGCGATGCGATACGCTTCGCCCATGCCCACGATCTGGTGAACAGGCAGCGTACCGGAACGCATGCCGCGCTCGTGACCGCCGCCGTGCATCTGTGCTTCGATGCGGATACGTGGCTTACGACGAACGTACAGCGCGCCAATACCTTTCGGTCCATAAATTTTGTGACCGGAGAAGGACATCAGGTCCACTTTCAGCTGGCTCAGGTCGATAGGCAGTTTGCCCACGCTCTGGGTCGCATCCACGTGGTAGATGATGCCGCGCGCACGGCACATTTCGCCGATGGTTGCGATGTCCTGCACAACGCCGATTTCGTTGTTAACGTGCATGATGGAAACCAGAATGGTGTCATCGCGCATCGCCGCTTCGAGCTCTTTCAGGTCGATGATCCCGTTGCTCTGCGGCGCCAGGTAAGTCACTTCGAACCCTTCACGCTCCAGCTGACGGCAGGTGTCCAGCACGGCTTTGTGTTCGGTTTTGCTGGTGATGATGTGCTTGCCTTTTTTCTGATAAAAGTTGGCTGCACCTTTGATCGCCAGGTTGTCGGATTCGGTCGCACCGGAGGTGAAAACAATTTCACGTGGGTCGGCACCGACCAGGTCAGCAATCTGATTACGGGCGATATCTACCGCCTCTTCAGCATGCCAGCCAAAACGGTGTGAACGGGAAGCTGGGTTACCAAAGTTTCCGTCCAGGGTCAGACACTGCATCATTTTCTCGGCAACACGCGGGTCCACCGGCGTGGTTGCGGAGTAATCGAGATAAATCGGTAATTTCATTGCTCTATAAACTCCGTACATCGCTTCAATGCAAGGAATCAGGCAACCGGCTGGATGTACGACCGAGTACACGGGGCGAGCTAACGCCCCGGCCTGATTCTGAAATACTTATCTTTTTATTACGCGCGCAGTTTAACGTCGATGGCGTCCTGCGAACGGGTGCTGCGCTGTGAATCCTGACTATGCTGACGACCAGAGACATCCAGAACTTCCTGGTTATTAACCAGTTCACCCAGGGTGATGTTATTCAGGAAGCCGGTCAGACGGTCGCTCAGATCGCGCCACAGCGCGTGGGTCAGGCATTTATCGCCGCCCTGACAGCCGCCTTTACCCTGGCAACGGGTCGCGTCAACGGATTCGTCAACCGCGCTAATCACTTCGCCAACCGCAATACTGCCCGCGTCTTTACCCAGCAGATAACCGCCGCCCGGGCCACGAACGCTGGACACCAGTCCATTTTTACGCAGTCTGGAGAACAGCTGTTCCAGGTAAGAGAGGGAGATCCCTTGTCGTTCAGAAATATCAGCCAACGGAACCGGGCCCGCTTCGGAGTTGAGCGCAACGTCCAGCATCGCGGTCACGGCATAACGCCCTTTAGATGTCAGTCTCATGTCTTACTTAACCTCAAACTCGCCCCTGCCCGGGGTTTTTTATTGTAAAATGGGGGTATTGCATAGCAGGGCCAAGTCTGACATTCCTGACTAAATTGGTCAACTATTTACTTGACTGTTTTAGTCAGGTATTTAACCTTCTGTGCCGTATTTTTTGCCCGGCGGCGCTGCGCTTGCACGGGCCTACGGGCTTTGTAGGCCGGGTAAGCGCAGCGCCACCCGGCGAACAGACGACACTATTCCTTATTCTTCTGCTCAATCGACGCCAGAATCCCGCGCAGGATATTCAGCTCCTGGCTTTCCGGGCGCGCGCGGGTGAACATACGGCGCAGCTTGTTCATCACCTGACCCGGGTGGCCTTCACGGATAAAGCCGGTTGAGAGCAGCGTCTGCTCCAGATGACCGTAGAAGCGCTCGAGGTCGTCCACCAGCGGGTAGGCCGTCTCTTCTTTAGGTTCCACCGGTTTCTCCTGCGTCGCCAGCCATGCCATGCGCACTTCGTAGGCGATCACCTGCACCGCCATCGCCAGATTCAGCGAGCTGTATTCCGGGTTGGCGGCAATCGCCACGTGATAGTGGCACTTCTGTAATTCCTCGTTGGTCAGGCCAACGCGTTCACGGCCAAACACCAGTGCAACCGGCGCCTGTTCCGCTTCTGAGATGCTTTTCAGGCCGCATTCGCGCGGGTCCAGCATCGGCCAGGGCAGCGTACGGGAGCGCGCGCTGGTGCCCACCACCAGGCTGCAACCGGCCAGGGCTTCATCCAGGGTGTCCACGATCTGCGCATTCCCGATCACGTCGCTGGCGCCGGCCGCCAGAGCAATAGCCTGAGAGTCTGGTTTCACCAGCGGATTCACCAGCCACAGGTTCGTTAAGCCCATGGTTTTCATAGCGCGGGCCACAGAGCCCATGTTGCCGGTGTGCGATGTTTCAACCAGCACGATTCGAATGTTTTGCAGCATAATTTTTAGAGGTCTGGATTCAGTGTCTGAAGAATATTCGGGCATATTATCATAAACGAGAGACATAATCCGATCCCGCTGCTATACTCTGCGCCGATTTTCCTGTTCTTTAACATCCAGTGAGAGAGACCGATGCATCCGATGCTGACCATCGCCGTGCGCGCAGCGCGCAAGGCGGGTAATGTAATTGCCAAACACTACGAAACCCCAGACTCCGTAGAAACCAGCCAGAAAGGCAGCAATGATTTCGTGACGAACGTCGATAAAGCCGCAGAAGCGATTATTATCGAAACGATCCGCAAATCTTACCCGCAGCACACCATCATCACCGAAGAAAGCGGTGAACATGAAGGTACCGATCAGGATGTTCAATGGGTTATCGATCCACTGGATGGCACCACCAACTTCGTCAAACGCCTTCCACACTTCTCTGTGTCTATCGCAGTACGCATCAAAGGCCGTACTGAAGTCGCTGTTGTTTACGATCCAATGCGTAACGAACTGTTCACCGCGACCCGCGGTCAGGGCGCGCAGCTGAACGGCTACCGTCTGCGTTGCAGCAATGCACGCGATCTGGACGGCACGATTCTGGCGACCGGCTTCCCGTTCAAGGCGAAGCAGCACGCAACCACTTATATGAATATCCTGGGCAAGCTGTTCACCGAATGCGCGGACTTCCGTCGCACTGGCTCTGCTGCACTGGATCTGGCCTACGTGGCGACCGGCCGCGTTGACGGTTACTTCGAGCTGTCTCTGAAGCCGTGGGACTTTGCAGCGGGCGAGCTGATCGCACGTGAAGCTGGCGCGATTGTTTGCGACTTCACCGGCGGCCATAACTATATGTCTACCGGCAACATCGTTGCTGGTAACCCGCGCGTTGTTAAAGCCATGCTGGCAAACATGCGTGATGAACTGAGCGATGCGCTGAAGCGTTAATTCAGTCTGTTAAGCCCGGTGGCGCTACGTTTACCGGGCTTACAACACGCCTCAGGTACGGCTAGAAAGGCCGCAACCCCCTTCCCACCGGCACCGCGCTCATCCACATCGTGACCGCAGCTACCAGCAGAATCACCCCGCCCGCCAGCGCCAGCGTCGTCCAGCCAACCTGTCGCCACAATACCGGCGTTTTATTGCCGCTGAGTTTTACCGCCAGCTGACGGAAGCTGTGTACCAGCAACGCTAAAGACGAAATGGTGAGAGACGTTCCTGCCGCCATCGCCAGCGCGGACAGCATGCCCCAGCCAAACACGCCAATAACCTTACTGAACAGCAGAACCATGATCGCACCCGAGCACGGACGCATCCCCATTGAGAGAACAATCATCAGGCGCGCACGCCAGTCGTCACCGTTCTGTAATTGCTCCTGCGTCGGCAGGTGCTGATGCCCGCACCCGCAGTTTTCATGGTGAACGTGATGCGGCGTAAAGGCTTTGAATTTTGGTTTTCGCAGCAACGCGCGCAATTTTTTCAGCGCCCGCCAGCAGAGGATCAGCCCCAGCACGCCTACCAGCGCGTAACTCCCCTTTTCCAGCCAGAAGCTGCTCATATGCAGCTGGCGGGCCGGCAGCTGTAGCAGCGAAAGGACGACCACGACCAGCGCAATCGCCACACCGCCCTGAAGTAAAGAGGATGCCAGCGTCAGGCCGATACTCGATTTCAGCTTCGATGGATGCGTGGCAAGCCAGGTCGTGATAACGATTTTGCCGTGCCCCGGTCCCAGGGCATGCAGCACGCCATAGATAAAGCTGAACGCCAGAAGAGCGCCGCCCGCTTTGGTGGGATTTTCCGCCACGGCCTTCAGCAGACCGCTCATCTGCTGATTAACTTCCCGCTGCCAGAGGATGCTTTTCAACATCACCTGCGGCCATGCCTGCCACAGCCAGAGCGCGCCGCCAACCGCTAACAACAAAAAAAGCGCCAGAGGCCAGAGGTGCAGCCAGCGACGCGGCTTACTGACGGGAGAGGAGATCACTGACATTGTAACGTCACCTCCTGCGCAAACTGTTTACCTAACTCCATGTCTTCAGGGGGCGCATCGTCTTTATCAAGAGAAACGGCAAAGTTCAGCATCTCTTCGCTGGGTTTCGGGGTGTGCACGGCAATTTTGCAGCTTTTTTGCAGCGCGTCCGGCAGCCGTACGTCGCTGTCATTGTCATAGCGCATGTCGACATAGTAGGTTGGGTCAAACGTGGAAAACGTGTACTTCTGCCCGGCCAGCGGTTGAGGGTGCGCCAGCGGAAGGATAAAGGTCAGCACCGCCTGATGACCGTCGCGGGTCATGCCGTACTCCGTGGGACGGTTGAGAAATTTCACCTTTTGTCCGTTGTGCCAGAACTCGGTGAAGTAGTGCTGACCCAGCACGTTGGCCATCACTTCCGCCGCCAGCTTTTTCCAGATCTCATCGCCGGGCTTTGCGTTTCCGGCATCGTACAGCAGGTCGGCGGAGGTGATTTCATCCATCGTCCAGCGCATTTTCAGGCCGCTGAGCTGCGTGCCGTCCGTCACCAGTTCGGTTTTCAGGCTGATAAAACTGTGAGGATGTGCGCCGGCGGCAAAAGTGAAAACCGCCAAAAATAACGCTACCGCGCTTTGTTTAACTATTTGCATCTGTTCCTCACGTCAAAAATTCTGTGATGTTCGCCAGCAATCCTGAGTGAAAGGCCTGCCGGTGCGCTTTTCAGCGCCCATCCTTTAGCTATTCTTATCAAACATTCACACTGGATACCCGACAGATGATGACGACGCTTGAAATTCCATCTGTGCTTTCCAGTTCGCAGCGCCGCTGCCAGGTGCTTTTGATGCTTTACCTGCCCGATGCTGCCATCACCGCACAGAGCATAATCGCTGCCAACGGCGTGGACGACGTCATGGCACGGCAAGATATAGCCGAGACGCGCGATGAAATCCAGCGCTATCATCGGCTTGATATCGTCACGCACCATGATGGCTGCTACCGAATTGAGGGTTCCGCCCTGAATCAACGTTTGTGCCTGCTGCACTGGCTGCGCAGGGCGCTTCGGCTGTGTCCACATTTTGTCGCCCAACAGTTTACCCCTGCCTTAAAAACCGCGCTTAAACAGCACGGCATTGCCCGCCCGCTTTACGACGATGCTAACCTTCGGGCGCTTATCAACTTTTGCGCGCGCAAGCTTCAGCGCCAGTTTGAGTCCCGCGACGTACAGTTTTTACAGCTTTATCTGCAATATTGTCTGATTCAGCATCATCTGGGCAATACGCCAGAGTTTTCGCCCGTTCAGCGCAGCTGGACGCAGTCCCGAGGGGAATACTTTACGGCGCAGGAAATTGTCCGCCACTGGAAACGGCGCGTCCCTCAGGGAACGCACAGCGATGAACAGCTGTTCCTGGCGCTGCTGTTTATGATGCTTCGCACACCCGACCCGGTGATGGATAAACACCAGCAGGATCAGCGCCTGCGTCGCGCCATCGTGCGCATGATTGCCCGTTTCCGGGCGCAAACCGGGATGAACTTCAGCGATGAGCAAGGGCTGACCGATCAGCTTTATATTCATCTGGCTCAGGCGCTGGACCGCTCCTTATTTGACATCGGCATCGACAACAGTCTGCCGGAAGAGATCCACCGTTTATATCCCCGGCTGCTGCGCACCACTAAAGAGGCGCTGTTTGAGCTGGAAGCCGAATTTGGTCTGCGATTCTCCGGTGAAGAGATGGCTCTGGTAGCGGTGATTTTTGGTGCCTGGCTGATGCAGGAGACCGACCTGCATGAAAAACAGGTGGTCCTGTTAACGGGGGAAGATAAAGCCTGTGAAGCGTTAATTGAGCAGCAGCTTCGCGAGCTGACGCTGCTGCCGCTCAATATTCGTTATCTTAGCCTGGAGGCGTTTAAGAAGGAGGGCGCCCCCCGCGAGGCGGCGCTGGTCATTACGCCTTATCCAACCGCCCTGCCGCTGTTCTCGCCGCCGCTCATTCATGCCGTTGAGACCCTGAACACGCAGCAGCAGGAACATATTCGCGTTATGCTCGAATCGTAGTTACGTGCGAGCCGCGACTTTAGGGCGGATGACGATGGCCGGTAAAGCGACCAGCGCCATCACCCAGAACACACCGTGCCCCAGGTGCTGATAGAGGAAACCGGCAAATACGGTCATCACCGCAATACTGCCACCCATCGCCACCGCTGAATAGACCGCCTGAAGACGAATAACGTCCCCACCCTCTCGCGCCGCGATGTAGCGCATCGCCGCCAGATGGCAGACGGTGAAGGTTCCGCAGTGCAGAATTTGCGCCACAATCAGCCACGGCAGCTCCGTCGTCCAGCCCATGATGCCCCAGCGCGCCACGCCACAAACGGCGGAAAGCAGCAGCAGGTCACGCGCCCCGAAACGACGGAACAGTTTTTGGCTCAGCGCGAAGATAATGACCTCCGCCACCACGCCGAGCGACCACAGGTAGCCTACCGCAGAAGCCGAGTAACCCGCCCCCTGCCAGTAGATGGCGCTGAAGCCGTAATAGGCCGCATGCGCCCCCTGAAGCAGACAGACGCAGGCCAGGAAACGCCAGCTTTGCGCCACCAGCGAGCGCCAGGCGGGCCAGCCGGCGCTCTCCTGATGGCGGCTTTCGCCCTGCGGCATCACCGACGGACGCAGCAACATACCGAGCAGCATCGAGGCGATGCCGAGCGTTAGCAGCGCCAGAATGGCACGATAGTCATAGAGGCTGACCAGTTTCCCGACCAGCGCAGAGCCGATCACGAAGGCAATCGATCCCCACAGGCGCACGCGGCCATAGTCCATGGTGATCTGCTTTTGCCAGGTGTTCGCCAGGGCATCCGTCAGCGGCACCAGCGGGGAGAAGAACAGATTAAAACCAACCATTACCACCATCAGCCAGGCAAACTGGTGGCTGACCCAGAAGCAGGCCGCAAAGACCAGCGTCAGCAGGGCCAGAATTCGCACCGCTTTAATCAGTAAGGAGGGATCGCTGACGCGGGGCGCAATCAGCAGGCTACCCAGGAAACGTGCCACCAGCCCCGCGCCCAGCAGGATGCCAATGGTCTCAGGCGTCAGACCAATTCCCTTGAGCCAGACGCTCCAGAAAGGCAGAAAAATACCGTAGCTAAAGAAGTAGGTAAAGTAGCTGAGCGCCAGCCAGCGTGTGGAATGCAAGACCATGAATCCCTCCCGAAATGGAGGCGATAGTCTGGCGTTAATCCCTGACTTTAGCAAGTCGTTAGCGCGCTATAAATTAACGATAAATTAACATTATGGACAGCCGGTCGGCGTATGGCGAGAGCGGCAAAATTGTATTACGTTTAAAGAACATCGCCTGAAGAGGTCGTTTGTCATGAACAGCTTACGTTATTTCGATTTCGGCTCCTCTCGTTCTCTCCTGCTTTTAATTGCCCGCATTGCTATCGTGGTCCTGTTTATTATTTTCGGTTATCCCAAGCTGACGGGGTTTAGCGGCACCGTTCAGTACATGACGTCGCTCGGCGCCCCCATGCCCATGCTGGCCGCCATTATTGCGGTGGTGATGGAAGTTCCCGCCGCGATTCTGATCGTGCTGGGCTTTTTCACCCGCCCCCTCGCGGTGATCTTTGTCTTCTATACGCTGGGAACGGCGGTGATTGGTCACCACTACTGGGATATGACGGGCGATGCGGTTCTGCCAAATATGATTAACTTCTACAAAAATGTGAGTATCGCTGGCGCCTTTATTTTGCTGGCGATTACCGGGCCGGGGGCCATCTCCCTTGACCGACGTTAGCCCATAAAAAAAGGCCGTATGAGCGGCCTTTTTCAGTTCTGCGACGCAGAGAATTATGCGTAAACCGGGAAGCGTGCGCAGATGTCCAGCACTTTACCTTTAACGCGCTCGATAACCGCGTCGTCATTGATGTTGTCCAGAACGTCACACATCCAGCCCGCCAGCTCTTTCACTTCCGCTTCTTTAAAGCCACGGCGAGTTACGGCCGGAGAACCGATACGGATACCGGAGGTCACGAACGGGCTCTTCGGATCGTTTGGTACGCTGTTTTTGTTGACGGTGATGTTGGCGCGGCCGAGGGCAGCGTCAGCTTCTTTACCGGTCAGGTTCTTATCAACCAGGTCCAGCAGGAACAGGTGGTTTTCAGTACCGCCGGACACCACTTTGTAGCCACGGTTCAGGAACACTTCCACCATCGCTTTGGCGTTTTTAGCAACCTGCTGCTGGTAAACCTTGAACTCTGGCTCCATCGCTTCTTTCAGCGCGACGGCTTTCGCGGCGATAACGTGCATCAGCGGGCCGCCCTGGGCGCTTGGGAACACGGCGGAGTTCAGTTTTTTATACAGCTCTTCGTCACCGCCTTTCGCCAGGATCAGGCCACCGCGTGGACCTGCAAGGGTTTTGTGGGTGGTGGTGGTCACAACGTGCGCATGTGGAACCGGGTTCGGGTAAACGCCTGCCGCAATCAGACCGGCAACGTGCGCCATGTCGACGAACAGGTACGCGCCGATGCTGTCCGCGATTTCACGCATTTTTGCCCAGTCAACGATGCCGGAGTAAGCAGAGAAGCCACCGATGATCATCTTCGGCTTGTGCTCTTTGGCCTGCTTCGCCATGTCTTCGTAGTCAATTTTGCCGGACTCATCAATACCGTAAGGGATGATGTTGTACAGTTTGCCGGAGAAGTTAACCGGGGAGCCGTGAGTCAGGTGGCCGCCCTGCGCCAGGTTCATACCCAGAACGGTATCGCCCGGCTGCAACAGCGCTGTGTAAACAGCGAAGTTAGCCTGAGAGCCAGAGTGCGGCTGGACGTTCGCGTAGTCAGCGCCAAAGAGTTCTTTCGCACGGTCAATCGCCAGCTGCTCAACGATATCAACGTATTCGCAACCGCCGTAGTAGCGCTTGCCCGGATAACCTTCAGCATATTTGTTGGTCAGCTGAGAACCCTGCGCCTGCATTACGCGCGGGCTGGTGTAGTTTTCGGAGGCGATCAGTTCGATGTGCTCTTCCTGACGTACTTTTTCCTGCTCCATAGCCTGCCACAGTTCGGCATCATAATCGGCAATGTTCATTTCACGCTTTAACATCCGCATCTCCTGACTCAGCTAACAAGTAAATTTTTGGCCTGAAAAGGCAGTCCTGTTGGACGACGGGCAACAGTATAACTGAATAGTTCTGCGATAACAGGTCTTGACAAACGATTTTACGCAAACGTTTACCTCCACGCCACGCAAGGGTTTGAGCAATAAAGCTCTCGCCATTTTCAACGGATTTCTTTTCAGCTTTGTGATGCATATTTTTCACGATGCAAAGAACCATTTACATTGCAGGGGTATTTTTATAAGATGCATATAAAATACATCATTAAAGTAACATCAGAAGGAAGCTGCTATGCTCGACGCCCAAACCATCGCTACCGTAAAAGCCACAATCCCCCTGCTGGTTGAAACGGGTCCTAAACTGACCGCCCATTTCTACGATCGCATGTTCGCGCATAACCCGGAGCTCAAAGAGATTTTCAACATGAGCAACCAGCGTAACGGCGATCAGCGCGAAGCGCTGTTTAACGCTATTGCCGCCTATGCCAGCAACATCGAAAATCTGCCGGCTCTTCTGCCTGCGGTGGAAAAAATCGCCCAGAAGCACACCAGCTTCCAGATCAAACCTGAGCAGTACAACATCGTCGGCAGTCACCTGCTGGCAACTCTGGACGAAATGTTCAGCCCGGGCCAGGAAGTGCTGGATGCCTGGGGTAAGGCCTATGGCGTACTGGCAAACGTATTCATCAACCGTGAAGCGCAGATCTACAGCGAAAACGCCAGCAAGAATGGCGGCTGGGAAGGCACGCGCGCCTTCCGCATCGTTGAGAAAACCCCGCGCAGCGCACTGATCACCAGCTTTGAATTTGAGCCTGTGGACGGTCAGCCGGTTGCCGATTACCAGCCGGGCCAGTATCTGGGCGTCTGGCTGAAGCCTGAAGGCTTCCCGCACCAGGAGATTCGCCAGTACTCCCTGACCCGCAAGCCAGACGGCAAAGGCTATCGCATTGCGGTTAAACGTGAGGAAGGCGGTCAGGTATCCAACTGGCTGCATAACGAAGCCAGCGTGGGCGACGTGGTCCATCTGGCGGCACCGGCGGGCGACTTCTTTATGGCCGTTGAAACGAATACCCCGGTGACGCTGATCTCCGCAGGCGTGGGTCAGACGCCTATGCTGGCGATGCTGGATACGCTGGCGAAAGCAAACCACAGCGCGCAGGTTAACTGGTTCCACGCGGCGGAGAACGGTGATGTGCACGCCTTCGCGGACGAAGTGAAAGCGCTGGGAGCGGGTCTGCCACACTTTACCGCTCATACCTGGTATCGTTTACCCACGGAAGCCGACCGCGCAGCGGCTCGTTTCGACAGCGAAGGTCTGATGAACTTAGGGCAGCATGAAGGGGCGTTCAGCGCACCGGGGATGCAGTTCTACGTTTGTGGGCCGGTAGCGTTTATGCAGTATGCCGCGAAGCAGCTGGTTGAGCTGGGCGTGAATAAAGACAACATTCATTACGAATGTTTCGGCCCGCATAAAGTGCTGTAATGCAAAAAGCCCCTCAACGAGGGGCTTTTTTTCGCCGGGTGGCGGCTGCGCCTTACCCGGCCTACCAAATCTTTTTTAAATCGCCGCGTCGTCTTCTTCGCCAGTACGGATACGGATCACGCGCGCCACGTCAAAGACGAAGATTTTCCCGTCGCCAATTTTGCCGGTCTGCGCCGTGCGGATGATGGTGTCCACACAGGTATCGACGATATCATCGCTCACCACGATCTCGATTTTCACTTTCGGCAGAAAGTCCACCATGTACTCTGCGCCACGGTATAGCTCGGTGTGGCCCTTCTGACGACCAAAACCTTTCACTTCAGTTACGGTCATCCCGGTGATGCCGACTTCTGCCAGCGCTTCACGTACATCATCCAGTTTGAAAGGTTTAATAATCGCATCAATCTTTTTCATGGTGGGTCCTTAAACTCTTGCCAGTAAGCAGCCTCGTAATCGGTTGCTCACAGTATCATATTCAGGCGAATTTTGCGGTATTACTCTTTAAAATCGTTCGCTTCCAGCTCGTGGCGTGAGAGCAATTTATAAAACTCGGTACGGTTACGCCCGGCCATGCGCGCCGCGTGGGTCACGTTGCCTTTGGTGATTTGCAGCAGCTTGCGCAGATAGTTCAGCTCGAACTGGTTTCGCGCTTCCGCAAACGTCGGTAAGGCCGTGTTTTCCCCCTCAAGCGCCTGCTCCACCAGCGCATCGCTGATCACCGGTGATGACGTCAGCGCCACGCACTGCTCAATCACGTTCACCAGTTGGCGTACGTTACCCGGCCAGCTTGCCGTCATCAGGCGTTTCATCGCATCGGTGGAGAACGCGCGCACAAACGGTTTGTGACGGTCAGCGGCCTGGCGCAAAAGGTGATTTGCCAGCAGCGGGATATCTTCCGCACGCTCGGCCAGCGCCGGGATTTTCAGGTTGACGACATTCAGTCGATAGTAGAGATCTTCGCGGAACTCGTTGCGCGCCATCACCTTGGGTAAATCGCGATGGGTAGCGGAAATAATACGCACGTTGATATCGATATCGCGGTTGCTGCCAAGCGGACGCACTTTTCGCTCCTGCAACACGCGCAGCAGTTTAACCTGCAACGGCGCGGGCATATCGCCAATTTCATCAAGAAACAGCGTGCCCCCCTCAGCCGCCTGGAACAGCCCTTCACGGCTGCTCACCGCGCCGGTAAAGGCGCCGCGGGCATGGCCGAAGAGCTCAGACTCAAGCAGTTGTTCCGGCAGCGCGCCACAATTGATGGCAATAAAGGCATTTTTACTGCGTGGGCTGGCGTTGTGGATCGCCTGGGCCAGGATCTCTTTCCCGGTCCCGCTCTGGCCGTTGATCAGTACGCTAACGTCGGATTGCGCCACCATCCGCGCCTGTTCCAGCAGACGCAGCATCACAGGGCTACGCGTCACGATGGATTCACGCCAGGCGTCGTCGCCGGATGGCGCCGCGTGCTCAAGGGCGCTGTCGATCGCTTTATAGAGGGCGTCTTTATCCACCGGTTTGGTGAGGAAGCTGAATACTCCCTGCTGCGTCGCGGCCACCGCATCAGGAATAGATCCGTGAGCGGTGAGGATAATCACCGGCATCCCGGGCTGCTGCTTCTGGATCTCCGTGAACAGTTGCAGGCCATCCATTTCATCCATGCGCAAATCGCTGATCACCAGATCGATTTTCTCGCGGCTGAGCACTTTCAGCCCCTCCTGCCCGCTTTCAGCGGTGACCACGCTGTAGCCTTCGCTGACCAGACGCATCCCCAGCAGCTTTAACAGCCCGGGATCGTCATCCACCAGTAACAGATGGGCAGGTTTACGGCTTGTCATGGCTTCACATCCTCTTGTTTCGGCGTCTCACTGTCTGGCGTCGTGGCAGAGTTGCCTTTCGACCCATCGGGCAGATAACTGCCTGCCGGCTTACGCGTCGAGAGCTGTCTTTCGATATCGGTCAGATTTTCAAGCTTGCGGGTGGTGGTTTCCAGCTGCTCGCGCAGCGACTCCTGCTGCTGGCGAAGCGCATCAAGCTCGCTGTCGCTTGACTGCTGCAATTTGCTGTAGCGGAAACGCTCTTCGGACAGCTGTAATTGCAGGGTTTGTCCGTCCCGCCAGAGCTGATAGACCGGGCGCACCTGGGGGGGAATATTGATCACGTATGTATCCAGCCGCGTCACATTAGCGCGGCGTTCGACAGGCGTGATTCTGGCATCCGCCATCACGATCCCACGTTTAAACGCGTCCTGCCAGGTATCGTCCACCAGCATCGCCGCCTGGGCACGGGCCTCGGCGGGCGCCAGCCGCTGGGCGCAGTCTATTCCGCGCAGCCAGAACAGCGGATTGGATTCAACATCACGCCCCGACAGGTTCCAGATATCATCGCAACGTGTTGAAAGGAAATCGGCCAGCTGTTTTTGCGGCCATTTATCTTCCTGTTTGTGGCTAATTGCACTTTTCGGCGCATGGGTTACACAGCCGGCCAGCAGTAAGCAGGGCAGGCTCAGGCGCACATTTTTGCTGGAAAACACCGCGCGCAGTGCGCGGTAAAAGACGTGTGACATACTCACCAGGTTGTTATTCATTTCATTGATTTTTCCGGCTCAAGAGGCAGTTCGATACGAAAACAGACATCGGCGCGTTCATCACTCACGATGTTAAGCTCACCCTGCATGCGTCGTATGCAGTCGCGGGCAATACTCAGCCCCAGACCACTTCCTTTTACCGCACCTTTTCGCTGATGACTCCCCTGGAAAAAGGGCTCAAAGATCATCGTTTTTTCATCATCCGGAATCGGGCTTCCCGTATTCGCTACGTCAATAAATACCCGCGAACCGTTGTTATTGCTTCTGATATAAATGGTACCGGATTCAGTACCATAGTGCACCGCATTGGAATAAAGATTATCCAGTACGCTCATTAACAGCATCGGCTCTGCCAGGCAGGATGGCGCATTAAGATCCACCTGGGTATGCATCATTTTAGCTCTTGCTGGCAGGCTATGGGCGGAGATCACCATGTCCACCAGCGGTTCAATCTCAACGCTTTCGAGCACCACAGCACCATCCGCCAGCTTACGGTTATAGTCCAGCAGTTGTTCAATAAGTTTTTGTAAATTGCGGCTACTGGCATCCAGAATCGCCACGATCTCTTTTTGCTCAGGGGATAACGGCCCCGCCACTTCGTCTGCCAGCAGCTCCGTACCTTCACGCATACTGGCCAGCGGTGTTTTGAGTTCGTGTGAGATATGGCGTAGGAACTGATGACGCTGCGATTCCAGCCACGCCAGGCGTTCAGAAAGCCAGATGATGCGCTGACCGACCGAGCGCAGCTCGCGCGGGCCTTTAAAAACAACCGTATCCCCGAGAGATTTGCCCTCCCCCAGGCGGTTAATCATCCGCTGGATCCCCTTTACCGGGCCGATGATCATGCGGGTAAAGAGCAGTACCAGCCCCAGACTGACGAGGAATAGCACCAGCGCCTGCCAGCCGAAGAACTGGCCGCGCTCGGCAATCTCCTGCTGGAGCTGCTGTCCACGGGAAAAGATAACCGTACGGGTGGACTGCACCATCTCAGTATTGGCGTTCGCGAAGGCTTCAAGTCGGGCGGCGGCGGCGGCATCAGGACCGCTGTTTTTGCACTGGAGCTGCGCCAGATCGTTCAGATCCTGACGCAGCGCCTGATAGAGTTTGTCATCCGGCAAGACCCCGGCATGGGCATCCAGCATTTCGCTGTAGCGTTTACGCTGGTTCTGATAAACCCTCTCCAGCGTGCGGTCGTCCAGCACGCAATACTGGCGATAGCTACGCTCCATCTCCAGCGCGGCGTTGGTCATTGCCTCGCTACGGCGGGCATCAATAAGCGTGGTGCGGTTAGTCAGGGCCGCCTGGGCACTTAACGCATTCAGGCTTTGCCATGCCTGCCACGCCAGAACCAGTAAAGGTAGCAGGATCAGCAGGAAGGCCATCATAACGAGCTGTCGCAGGGAGCGAGGGAAAGCGGGCCAGCGTTTCAACACATTACTCTCATCATCCGGGTTTGAGGAGAGCGTAACTGAGTCTGCCCTTCAGATACAACAAAGCCGGGTAAAAACCCGGCTTTGTCATGGAATAAGGCGGTGCCTAACTCGACGTTTCGCCCTGGCCTGATAAAGCATTGCAATAATCAGTAGTTGGACGGCAGGCACCTTTTTGTGCGTCATTCGAAGTTTATGTAGCACGTCCCGAAGGGGCTGACATAAGAAGGTGAATGAGCCACTGGTTACTATTATGCAACGCGCGTGCCAGATTGCAAAAACTGATGCTATCCTTATGATTAATAACATTTTTATTATTAAAATGCATTGATTGTCAGGTGAATGATTTCCAGGCTAAGTGTCGCTATTAAGCAACACCTTAACGGGAACCTGTCCTGACATATATAAATCAATAAGTTAAATGTCTCTTATTGGAGACACTCAACCCAGAGAATTGTCGCGATTTTGCGACAGGTACAAAAAAGCCCGGTGGCGCTCGCGCTTACCGGGCCTACAGTCAGTGCGTTGAAATTTAACCCAGTTGTTTACGCGCGTTGCGGAAAATGCGCATCCACGGGCTGTCCTCGCCCCAGTTTTCCGGGTGCCAGGAGTTGCTAACGGTACGGAAGACACGCTCCGGGTGCGGCATCATGATCGTCACCCGACCGCTTTCGCTGGTGACCGCGGTAATGCCATTTGCCGAACCGTTCGGGTTAGCCGGATAGGTTTCGGTGACCTTGCCGAAGTTATCAACAAAGCGCAGCGCCACCAGTCCTTTGCTTTCAAGCTGAGCCAGGTGCGCCGCATCACGCACTTCAACCTGACCTTCACCGTGCGAAACCGCGATTGGCATCTGTGACCCGACCATCCCCTGCAACAGCAGAGACGGGCTCTGGGTCACTTCTACCAGGCTGAAGCGCGCTTCGAAGCGGTCAGACTGGTTGCGCACAAAGCGCGGCCAGGCTTCGCTGCCCGGGATCAGCTCGCGCAGGTTAGACATCATCTGGCAGCCGTTACACACGCCCAGCGCCAGCGTCTGCGGACGGTGGAAGAAGGTTTCGAACTCATCGCGCACGCGGCTGTTGAACAGGATAGACTTCGCCCAGCCCTCGCCCGCACCCAGCACGTCGCCGTAGGAGAACCCCCCGCAGGCGACCAGCGCCTGGAAATCATCCAGCCCGGTACGCCCGGTCAGCAGGTCGCTCATGTGGACGTCGATGGCGTCAAAGCCCGCCCGGTGGAAGGCCGCCGCCATCTCAACGTGGGAGTTAACGCCCTGCTCGCGCAGCACGGCCACTTTCGGACGCGCACCGGTCGCAATGTACGGTGCGGCAATGTCTTCGTTAATGTCGAAGGAGAGCTTCACGTTCAGGCCAGGATCGTTGTCGTTCGCCTTCGCGTTATGTTCCTGATCGGCGCATTCCGGGTTGTCACGCAGGCGTTGCATCTGCCACGTGGTTTCCGCCCACCACATACGCAGCTTGGTGCGGCTTTCGCTGAACACCGCGTGGCCGTCGGCTTCAATCACGAAACGGTCGCCCTGCACCGCTTTACCGAGATAGTGTACGCAGTCTGCCAGACCGTGCTGCGCCAGAATCGCTTCCACCGCGTCGCGATCTGCGGCGCGTACCTGAATGACCGCGCCCAGCTCTTCGTTAAACAGCGCCGCCAGGCGGTCTTCGCCAAGCGTTGCAATGTTGGCTTCAACGCCGCAGTGACCGGTGAAGGCCATCTCTGCCAGCGTCACCAGCAGGCCGCCGTCGGAACGGTCGTGGTAGGCCAGCAGCTTACGCTGCGCCACCAGCGCCTGAATTGCGTCGTAGAAGCCTTTCAGCTGGGCGACGTCGCGCACGTCGGCTGGCTTATCGCCGAGCTGGCGGTAAACCTGCGCCAGCGCGGTGGCGCCGAGCGCATTGTGGCCTTTGCCGAGGTCAATCAGCAGCAGGGCGTTATCTTCGGTCGCCAGCTGCGGCGTAACGGTATGACGCACGTCTTCCACGCGCGCAAACGCGGTGATCACCAGCGACAGCGGAGAGGTCATCTCGCGCTGCTCGTTACCTTCCTGCCAGCGGGTTTTCATCGACATGGAGTCTTTACCCACCGGAATGGTCAGGCCGAGCGCAGGACAGAGCTCTTCACCCACCGCTTTCACCGCTTCGTACAGGCCGGCATCTTCGCCAGGATGACCGGCAGCGGCCATCCAGTTCGCGGAAAGTTTGATACGTTTGATATCACCAATCTGCGTCGCGGCGATGTTGGTCAACGCTTCACCGACCGCCAGACGGGCAGAGGCAGCGAAGTCCAGCAGCGCCACCGGGGTGCGTTCGCCCAGGGCCATCGCTTCGCCGTAGTAGCTGTCGAGGCTTGCGGTGGTCACGGCGCAGTTAGCGACCGGGATCTGCCACGGGCCGACCATCTGATCGCGCGATACCATACCGGTCACGGTACGGTCGCCGATGGTGACCAGGAAGGTTTTCTCTGCCACCGCCGGGAGGTGCAGTACGCGGTGCACCGCGTCAGCAACGGTAATATCCTGGCGATCCAGCGCTTTGCCCGCCGCTTTACGGGTCTGCACGTCGCGGGTCATCTTCGGCGTTTTGCCGAGCAGCACGTCCAGCGGCAGATCGATCGGCTGGTTGTCAAAATGGGTGTCGCTTAAGGAGAGGTGCTGCTCTTCGGTCGCTTCACCGATGACGGCATACGGCGCACGCTCGCGGCGGCACAGCTCGTCAAACAGCGGCAGCTGATCGGCGGCAACCGCCAGCACGTAGCGCTCCTGGGATTCGTTACACCAGATTTCCAGCGGGCTCATGCCTAGCTCATCGCTCAGGATATCGCGCAGGTTGAAGCGCCCGCCGCGACCGCCGTCGCTCACCAGCTCAGGCATAGCGTTGGACAGGCCGCCCGCGCCCACGTCGTGGATGAACAGAATCGGGTTGGCATCACCGAGCTGCCAGCAGCGGTCGATCACTTCCTGACAGCGGCGCTCCATTTCCGGGTTGTCGCGCTGCACGGACGCGAAGTCGAGATCC
This sequence comes from Enterobacter cloacae complex sp. EB5, assembly GCF_031432835.1. NCBI lineage: Bacteria > Pseudomonadati > Pseudomonadota > Gammaproteobacteria > Enterobacterales > Enterobacteriaceae > Enterobacter > Enterobacter cloacae complex sp. EB5. The sequence continues at coordinate 3,343,108 of NZ_CP133860.1, read as the reverse complement.
GCATCAGACTGGCCGGAAGCCATAGACGAGGCTGCCCCGCCGCCCAGACCGATGTTCATTGCCGGGCCGCCGAGCACGATCAGCTTCGCGCCGACGACGATCTCGCCTTTCTGCACGTGATCGGCGCGAATGTTGCCGATCCCGCCCGCCAGCATGATCGGTTTGTGGTAGCCGCGCAGCTCTTCGCCGTTGTGGCTGTCCACTTTCTCTTCGTAGGTACGGAAGTAACCGTTCAGCGCCGGACGACCAAATTCGTTGTTGAACGCCGCGCCGCCCAGCGGGCCTTCGGTCATGATATCCAGCGCGGTGACAATGCGCTCTGGCTTGCCGAAGTCTTCTTCCCACGGCTGCTCAAAGCCCGGAATACGCAGGTTGGAAACGGAGAAACCGACCAGACCCGCTTTTGGTTTCGCGCCGCGACCGGTCGCACCTTCGTCACGGATTTCACCGCCGGAGCCGGTCGCTGCACCCGGCCACGGGGAGATCGCCGTCGGGTGGTTGTGGGTTTCCACTTTCATCAGGATATGCGCAGGCTCCTGGTGGAAGTCATAGCGCCCCGCTTCGCGGTCGGCGAAGAAGCGGCCCACCTCGGAACCTTCCATCACCGCGGCGTTGTCTTTATAGGCAGACAGCACGTGGTCAGGGGTTTGCTCCATGGTGTTTTTGATCATTTTGAACAGCGACTTCGGCTGCTGTTCGCCGTCGATAATCCAGTCGGCGTTGAAAATCTTGTGGCGGCAGTGCTCGGAGTTGGCCTGCGCGAACATATACAGTTCGATGTCGTTCGGGTTGCGATTCAGCTTAACGAATGCATCCTGAAGGTAGTCGATTTCATCTTCTGCGAGCGCCAGACCAAGACGCAGGTTTGCGTCGATCAACGCCTGACGCCCCTGCCCCAGCAGATCCACGCTCTGTACCGGCGCAGGCTGATGGTGGGAGAACAGTTTCTGCGCATCATCCAGAGAATCAAACACGCTCTCCATCATGCGGTCGTGCAGCTCTGCGGCAACCACCTGCCACTGCGCGTCGCTCAGGGTTGATGCTTCCACATAGTACGCTACGCCGCGCTCCAGACGGTTAATCTGGCTCAGGCCGCAGTTGTGAGCGATGTCGGTGGCTTTGGAAGACCAGGGGGAGATGGTGCCAGGGCGTGGCGTGGCGAGGATTAATTTGCCGGTCGGCGTATGGCTGCTCAGGCTTGGGCCATATTTAAGCAGGCGTTCCAGCTGTACGCGCTCCTCTGCATTCAGGGGGGCATTCAGGTCAGCAAAATGGACATACTCAGCGTAAATATTGCTTACCGGAAGGTCGGCCGCCTGAAAACGTGCCAGCAGTTTGTTAATACGGAAGGCAGACAGTGCAGGCGAACCACGCAGAATTTCCATCATAAGTCTCTCGTCTTCGAAGCGCCGGGGCGCTTACAGTGTGCGCAAGGGGGGAAAACGGGCGTCATTATAGAGAATCCTGAGCGCCGACGAAACCGTTTGCGTCGAAATAAAATCATCCTTTATGTTTAACAATAGATGTGACCTGTCTCTCTAATTGGTTGCCAACTGGCGCTACTTTGCGCAAAATGCCGCTCAATCAATGGCAAACTCTACTCTTAACATGACTACAGCACACTGAGGCAACCGGCGTCGCAGAGAATTAACTAATTGAAAAAATTAAAGATTAATTATCTGCTCATCGGCATTGTTACGTTGCTGCTGGCAGTGGCCCTCTGGCCGTCTATCCCCTGGTTCGGCAAGGCCGAAAACCGTATCGCCGCCATTCAGGAGCGGGGGGAGTTGCGCGTCAGTACCCTCTCCTCCCCGCTTATTTACGACGATATCAACGGTAAAACTATCGGTCTTGATTACGAACTGGCACAGCTATTTGCGGACTATCTGGGCGTAAAGCTGAAAGTTACCGTGCGGCAGAACATCAACCAGCTGTTTGATGATTTGGACCATGACCGTGCCGATATTCTCGCCGCAGGTCTGGTGTACAACAGCGAACGCAGCAAAAACTATCAGCCGGGCCCGACCTATTACTCCGTGTCGCAGCAGGTGGTTTATCGTGTGGGTAGCCTGCGCCCGCGCTCACTGGCCGACATCACCGACCAGCAGTTGACCATTGCGCCAGGCCATGTGGTGATTGACGATCTGCGGGCGTTGAAAGAGAAAAAATACCCTAACCTCAGCTGGACGGTCGATCCTAAACTCGGCACGACCGAATTGCTGGAGCAGGTTAAAGATAAAAAGCTGGCCTATACCATTGCTGATTCGGTGGCGATCAGCCTTTTCCAGCGCGTTCATCCTGAAATTGCCGTGGCGCTGGATGTGACCGACGAACAGCCGGTGACCTGGTTTACCCAGCTGGACGACGATCAAACCGTCTCTGCGGCCATGCTCGATTTCTTTAATTCCATCAATGAAGACGGCACCCTGGCGCGCCTGGAAGAGAAATATCTCGGTCACGGGGACGATTTTGATTACGTTGACACCCGCACCTTCCTGCGCGCGGTGGACAGCGTGCTGCCGGATCTGCAACCGCTGTTTGAGAAGTACGCTCAGGAGATTGACTGGAAGCTGCTGGCGGCGATTTCCTACCAGGAATCGCACTGGGATGCTCAGGCCACCTCCCCCACGGGCGTGCGCGGGTTGATGATGCTAACCAAAAATACCGCCCAGAGCCTCGGCATCAGCGACCGGACCGATGCGGAACAGAGCATCAGCGGCGGCGCGCAGTATTTACAGGATATGATGGCGAAAGTGCCGGAGACGGTCCCGGAAGGGGAGCGTATCTGGTTTGCGCTGGCCGCCTATAACATGGGTTATGCGCATATGCTCGACGCGCGGGCGCTGACGGCAAAAACCAAAGGTAACCCGGACAGCTGGTCAGATGTAAAACAGCGCCTGCCGCTGCTTAGCCAGAAACAGTGGTACCAGAAGCTGACGTACGGCTATGCGCGCGGGCATGAAGCGTATGCCTACGTGGAAAATATTCGTAAGTACCAGATAAGCCTGGTGGGATATCTGCTGGAGAAAGAAAAAGAGGCGACCGAGGCGCAACAGCTGGCTGAAAGCTATCCGGTGGTCGCACCGGACGAGCTTAATCACCCTGCGGCTTCAATTCTGCCTTTTGTTGCTTTTTCTGCTGCCGACGCATTCGAAAAAAGTCACTTAACAGACCCGAACATTCTGGTGCAAGTACCCCGCCGATAGTTTTCACCTGGTGATTCATCCCCGGATGCCCAAGTACGTCCATCAGTGAACCAGCAGCGCCCGTCTTTTCATCCCGCGCACCAAACACCAGCGTACCGATTCGGCTGTGCACCATCGCCCCGGAGCACATCACGCACGGCTCAAGGGTGACATACAGGGTGGTATCAAGCAGACGATAGTTTTGCAGCACCAGTCCGCCCTGACGCAGGGCCATAATTTCAGCATGCGCGGTAGGATCGTGACGGCCAATCGGACGGTTCCACCCTTCCCCAATCACCTGATTGTTATGGACCAGCACCGCGCCCACGGGCACTTCGCCCTCTTCCCAGGCGCGCTGAGCCAGCGCCAGCGCATGGCGCATCCAGTATTCATGATTGTGTTCAGGGTTGGACAAGGGCTAATACTCCAGTCGAAAAGCGGGCGGCATTATACACACCCCTTATGGATAAGACTATTCGAGTTGCTGAAGTTCGCCCAGAGGCGTGACGCGCCAGCGGTGCTGGCAAAAATAGAGCAGCGGGTTGTCCTGCTTGCTGTCGCTGTAGCCGCTGTACAGACGCAGCGGCGTACCGATGCGTTTTTCCAGCTGCACCACTTTTTCATGTCCGAGGCAGCGCAGGGTGAGCACCCAGCCGCCGTAGCCGCGCGCGATCTGTGTGGCGATAAGATTTACGCGCGGCAGCCAGGGCGTATCAAAATAGACCTGCTCCACCAGCGTCTGCGGGGAGCCGGTAATCAGCCAGATATCGGCATCGTTGGCGTCGAGATAGCTGGTCAGGCGCGCCTGTACCACGGGAAACGCGGCGACGTGCCCGCGAAACCAGTGCGCAAAATCCTGTTCGAGCTGCTTAAGACGCGCTTCGCTATGACCAAACGTGCATCCCCAGAGCAGCAGGCTCATCGGCCAGCGCGCTGCTCGGCCTTTCACCAGCAGCGCGATGCCAATAACGGGTAACAGGGGTAATACCAGCAACGCGTTAAGGGGCTGGCGCCGCAGCAGGTAGCGCATAAAGGTACCGAACATATCCTGCTGATGCAGCGTTCCATCCAGATCAAAAAAGACAACGCGACGCTCGTGACTGGCCAAACCTTACTCCTCTGGGTCGTTGAATCCTAACAGCCAGGTAAACAGGAACCCGGCGATCACCGCTACCAGATAGCCTAACAGATAGAGCATGACTTTTCCGGTCACGATGGTTAATGCCAGCGGTAAACCGGAGATCCCGAAGGTAATGACGGTCGCCACTTTCCAGTAGCTGATTAGCGCCCCGCCCACCGCACCACCGAGACAGGCGGCCAGGAACGGTTTACCCAGCGGCAAGGTCACGCCGAAAATCAGCGGCTCGCCGATACCGAGTAACCCGACCGGCAGCGCCCCTTTAATGACCTTTTTCAGACGCGCGTTGCGGGTTTTCATCAGCACCGCGATGGCCGCGCCGACCTGCCCAACGCCCGCCATCGACAGGATCGGCAGCAGTGCGTTATAGCCGTGCGCCTGTACCAGTTCGACATGGATCGGCACCAGCCCCTGATGCAGACCGGTCAGGACTAACGGCAGGAAGGTCCCGGACAGCACGGCCCCCACCAGCAGCCCGCCGCGATCGATCGCCAGAGACGCGCCGTGGGCGATGGCTTCAGAGATCACGCCGCCTAACGGTTGCAGCGCCACAATCGCCACGCTCCCGGTAATCAATGTGGTCAGCAGCGGGTTGAGGATCAGCTCAATCGAGCCGGGCAGCACCGCGCGCAGCTTTTTCTCGATCCAGCACATCAGAATGACCACCAGCAGCACGGCAATCACCCCACCGCGGCCAGGCTGAAGCGCCTCGCCAAACAGCGTAATCTGCGCCAGCTGCGGGCTGGAGAGGATCCCCGCCATTACGCCGCCCATCGCCAGCGAGCCGCCGAACACTTTGGCCGTGTTCACCCCCACCAGAATGTTCATGATGGCAAACACCGCGCTGCCGAAAATCGCCAGAATGCCCAGCAGGTTCGGATACTGGGTAGCGAAATTCCCGACAATATCCGGACGCTTGAGGATATTGATAATCCCGGTGATCAGCCCCGACGCGATAAACGCCGGGATCAGCGGAATAAAGACGTTTGCCAGCTGGCGCAGCGCATCGCTCATGGGGGCTTTGTATTTGGCTTTCGCCTGCGCTTTGGTGCGTTCCGCGTCGTCAAAGGTGGGAGCCGTTTCACCGCCCGTCATCAGGGCGCGCATGGCATCAACCACCTGCGCCGCTTTGCCTGGACCGACAATCAACTGGTGCTGTTGCCCCTGTTTAACGTACCCGCTCACGCCGGGAAGCTGCTTCAGGCGCGTTAAATCAAGCTTTTCGTCGTTGTGCACCTCGACGCGTACACGCGTCATGCAGTTTTCCAGACGCTGAATATTTTTTTCCCCACCGATCCCAAGCAGGATGTCGCTGGCGAGCGCTGCTGTTTTGTCCATACACGCCTCTTATTGGTGTTCTAATGCCGCCCGTAAAAACCCGTGATGGGCTTCGAGCCTGGCTCTGGCCGCGGCTGCATCCAGCCCGGTTAATATCATCAGAATGGCGGGTTTGACGTCGTAATCGGTCTGTTTGAGTACCGCTTCCGCCTCTTCCCGACCTGCCCCTGTCGCCTCTATCACCATGCGGCAGGCTCTGTCCACCAGCTTGACGTTGGTGGCCTGCATATCCACCATCAGGTTTTGGTAGACCTTGCCGAATTTCACCATCGCGCCGGTGGAGATCATATTGAGCACCAGCTTCTGCGCGGTTCCCGATTTCAGGCGCGTGGAGCCGGTGAGCGCTTCCGGCCCGACGACCGGAGAGATGGCAATGGCGGCCACCTGCGCAATCGGCGAGCCCGGGTTACAGGAGATGGCTACCGTGGTACATCCCGTCTGTCTGGCGTATTCCAACCCACCAATGACGTACGGCGTACGACCAGAAGCCGCCAGCCCGACGACCAGATCCTGCGCGGTCAGGTTCAGCGCCCTGAGATCGTCTTCCCCAAGCTGTTTATTGTCTTCTGCCCCTTCCACCGCTTTCAGCAGCGCGCCGGGGCCACCGGCAATCAGGCCAACGACCAGACCGTGCGGAACGCCAAACGTCGGGGGACATTCTGAGGCATCCAGCACACCGAGGCGCCCACTGGTACCCGCCCCCATGTAAATAATGCGTCCTCCTGCTTTCAGAGCGTCGGCAGCGGCGTCTACGGCTTTCGCCACCTCGGGCAATGTCTCTTTGACTGCCAGCGCGACGAGGGTATCCTGTTGATTAAAGCGGTTTACCAGCTCCAGCGTGGACAGTGCATCAAGATCCATGGTTTGCGGGTTACGCGTTTCAGAAACAAGAGAGCCTAGATTCATATTATTTACCTCTGGAATTTTTAATTCATAATAAACGCACTATAATGGAATATAAAATTCATTCAGGCGAGCAAAATTCGTATTTGCGCGGGTAATCACATTTTCGCCAGGAGACCGTATGAACTGTTTAATTCGTATTCGCCAGCGCTACGCCGGGTTTGCCCAGAGTGACAAAAAGCTGGCGGATTTTTTACTTTCCCAGCCCGATCGCGCGCGACACCTCAGCTCCCAGCAGCTGGCAGGCGAAGCCGGGGTGAGCCAGTCGAGCGTGGTGAAATTTGCCCAGAAGATAGGCTATAAGGGCTTTCCGGCGCTAAAACTGGCGATCAGCGAAGCCCTTGTGAGCAACCCTAATCCGCAGTCAATGCCGGTGCATAACCAGATCCGCGGCGACGATCCGATGCGTCTGGTCGGCGAAAAGCTGATCAAGGAGAACGTGGCGGCAATGCATGCCACGCTGGATGTGAACACGGAAGAGAAACTGCTGGAAAGCGTAGCCATGCTTCGCGACGCGCGGCGTATTGTGCTGACCGGGATCGGCGCCTCCGGACTGGTTGCACGTAACTTTGGCTGGAAGCTGACAAAAATCGGCTATAACGCCATCGTTGAACAGGATATGCACGCGCTGCTGGCGACCGTGCAGGCCATGGATCCTGACGATTTACTGCTGGCCATCTCCTATTCCGGCGAGCGCCGTGAAATTAATATGGCTACCGACGAAGCCCTGCGCGTAGGAGGAAAAATTCTGGCGATTACTGGCTTCAGCCCGAATGCGCTCCAGCAGCGGGCCACCCGCTGTCTGTATACCATTGCCGAGGAACAGGCCACTCGCAGTGCGGCGATTTCGTCGACGAGTGCGCAGATGATGCTGACGGACCTGCTGTTTATGGCGCTGGTTCAGCAGGATCTGGAGCGTGCGCCAGAGCGTATTCGTCACAGCGAAGAGCTGGTAAAAAAACTGGTCTGAACAACGAATGAGCGTATAATGCCCGCCCTGTTTGTGATGTTTCTGAGAATTTCCTGATGGCGCTGTTAATCACCAAAAAATGCATCAACTGCGATATGTGCGAACCCGAATGCCCGAACGAGGCGATTTCGATGGGCGACAGCATTTATGAGATTAACAGCGACCGCTGCACCGAATGTATCGGCCACTATGAGACGCCGACCTGCCAGAAGGTGTGCCCCATTCCCAATACGATCTTAAAAGATCCGGCACACGTCGAGAACGAAGAACAGCTGTGGGATAAGTTTGTCCTGATGCATCATGCGGACAAAATTTAACTCTCGATGATCACCGTCGCACAGGCGTAGTGACGTTCATCGGCAAGCGTTACGTGCATGTGCGCCACGCCCAGCCTTTCCGCCAGCTTAAGCGCCTCGCCCCATAAACGCAGACGTGGCTTACCCAGCTCATCGTTATACACTTCAAACTGGTTAAACGCCAGGCCGTTACGAATGCCCGTGCCGAACGCCTTCGCCGCCGCCTCTTTTACCGCGAAACGCTTTGCCAGAAAGCGCACCGGCTGTTGATGCGCCTCCCAGATAGCCCATTCGTTATCGCTCAGCACGCGTCTTGCGAGGCGATCGCCGCTCCGGGCGATCACCGCTTCAATGCGGGCTATTTCAACGATATCGGTGCCTAAGCCCAGAATAGCCATTACTGACGCGCTTCCAGCATCAGGCGCTTCATCTCGGAAACCGCTTCTTTCAGGCCGCTCATCACCGCACGACCAATAATGGCGTGGCCGATGTTCAGCTCGTGCATTTCCGGCAGGGCAGCGATGGCTTTTACGTTGTGATAGGTCAGGCCGTGTCCGGCGTTAACCTTCAGTCCCAGGCTCGCGGCGTAGGTTGCCGCTCTGGCGATTCGCTCCAGCTCTTTCGCCTGCGCTGCGTCGTTTTCGGCATCGGCATAGCAGCCGGTGTGAATTTCAATATACGGCGCGCCCACGTCGGCAGCGGCTTTAATCTGGCTGAAATCGGCGTCGATAAACAGAGAAACCAGGATACCGGCATCCGCCAGGCGTTTGCAGGCATCGCGCATTTTGTCGAGCTGCCCGGCCACATCCAGACCGCCTTCGGTGGTCACTTCCTGACGCTTTTCCGGCACCAGGCAGCAGAAATGCGGTTTGGTCTCGCAGGCAATGGTCAGCATCTCTTCGGTGACCGCCATCTCCAGGTTCATGCGGGTGTCCAGCGTCTGACGCAGGATGCGTACGTCGCGGTCGGTGATGTGGCGACGATCTTCACGCAGGTGAACGGTAATGCCGTCGGCGCCAGCCTGCTCGGCGATAAACGCCGCCTGAACCGGATCGGGATACGCGGTACCGCGTGCATTACGTAACGTGGCGATGTGATCGATGTTGACGCCTAACAGTAATTCAGCCATGACAATCCTCGGTATTTTTGTTCATTTACCTTCTCCCTCTCCCTCCGGGAGAGGGCTGGGGTGAGGGGTAAAACATTAGCGTTTCGGCATAAACTGCCTGAATAATTCGCGGCTCTTTAAAGGTTTGCCCCCAAGATACGGCTTGAGCGCAATTCGGGTAAAGCGTTTTGCCGCACGCAGGGTGTCGGCGTCCGGGAACTCGCGTTCATACAGCGCCCGGAGCTGGCGCCCGGTAAAGGTGCTGTTATCGACGACGACACTGGCAATAAAGCCCTTTTCCTCACGATAGCGATAGGTCATGGTATCTTCTACCTCGTCGCCGCTTCCCGCACAGTGCAGAAAATCAACGCCGTAACCAAGATGTCCGAGCAGCGCCAGTTCGAAACGACGCAGCACAGGCTCAGGGGTGCCGGTTGCGCCAGCAAGTGCCTGAATACAGTGCAGGTAATCAAAGAAAAGTTCAGAGAAGCGGGTCTCATGTTCAAGAACCCGTGAGATGAGTTCGTTAACATACAAACCGCTGTAGAGCGTGATACCAGAAAGAGGAAGCGCCAGGGAGACGGCTTCAGCACTGCGCAGGGTTTTGACTTCCCCTCGCCCGCCAAAGCGGACCAGCAGCGGGGTGAAAGGCTGCAAGGCACCTTTCAGATTAGAACGTCTGGAACGTGCGCCTTTGGCAACAAGGCGCACGCGACCGGACTCTTCCGTGAAGACGTCCAGCATCAGGCTGGTTTCGCTCCAGGGACGACTATGCAGGACAAAGGCGCGCTGCCATCCATCCATATGCTCGTCGTCTTGAGTTACTGGTCTTCGCCGTAACCGAGGCTGCGCAGCGCACGCTCATCATCGGCCCAGCCAGATTTCACTTTCACCCACAGTTCCAGGTGAACCGGTGCTTCAAACATGTCCTGCATGTCTTTACGGGCTTCGATTCCGATAGTCTTGATCTTGGCGCCTTTATTGCCGATCACCATCTTCTTCTGCCCTTCTCGCTCAACGAGGATCAGACCGTTGATATCGTAACCGCCGCGCTCGTTGCTCTGGAAACGCTCGATCTCCACCGTCACAGAGTACGGCAGCTCGGCGCCCAGGAAACGCATCAGCTTCTCACGGATGATTTCAGACGCCATAAAACGCTGAGAGCGATCGGTGATGTAGTCTTCCGGGAAGTGATGAGTCGCTTCCGGCAGATGCTTGCGCACGATGCCCGCGATGGTATCAACGTTCAGACCCGTTTCCGCAGACAGCGGGACGATGTCCAGGAAGTTCATCTGGCTGCCCAGCCATTGCAGGTGCGGCAGCAGATCGGCTTTTTCCTGCACGTTGTCCACTTTATTGACCGCGAGGATCACCGGCGTTTTGCCGTCGCGCAGCTTGTTCAGGACCATTTCGTCGTCCGGCGTCCAGCGGGTGCCTTCCACAACGAAAATCACCAGCTCTACGTCGCCAATGGAGCTGCTCGCCGCCTTGTTCATCAGACGGTTGATGGCGCGCTTCTCTTCCATGTGCAGGCCCGGGGTATCGACGTAGATCGCCTGATACGCGCCTTCAGTATGGATACCGACGATGCGGTGACGCGTGGTCTGCGCCTTACGCGAGGTGATAGAAATCTTCTGCCCAAGCAGGTTATTCAGCAGGGTAGATTTGCCAACGTTCGGACGTCCGACGATGGCAATAAATCCGCAATAGGTTTTGTCGATGCTCATTCCAGCTCCAGCATTTTTAACGCCTGTTCGGCGGCAGCCTGTTCAGCCTTACGACGGCTTGAACCCGTGCCGACCACCGGTTCACTCAGGCCACTGACCTGGCAATGGATGGTAAATTCCTGATCGTGGGCTTCGCCACGCACCTGCACCACCAGATAGGATGGCAGCGGCAGATGACGACCCTGCAAATATTCTTGCAGACGCGTTTTAGGATCTTTTTGTTTATCGCCCGGGCTGATTTCGTCCAGGCGGGTCTGATACCAGTTCAGGATCAGCTTTTCTACGGTCTGGATATCGCTGTCCAGGAACACGCCACCGATCAATGCCTCGACCGTATCGGCAAGGATGGATTCACGACGGAAACCACCACTTTTCAGCTCACCTGGCCCCAGACGCAGACATTCACCCAGCTCAAACTCGCGTGCGATTTCAGCGAGGGTATTGCCGCGCACCAGCGTGGCGCGCATGCGGCTCATATCACCTTCGTCCACACGCGGAAAACGATGATAAAGCGCATTTGCAATCACGAAACTTAAAATAGAGTCGCCTAAAAACTCGAGACGCTCATTATGTTTGCTGCTGGCACTGCGATGGGTTAATGCCTGTTGCAACAACTCCTGATGATGAAAAGTGTAGCCCAGCTTCCGTTGAAGCCGATTAATTACGATGGGGTTCATGCGATACCAATAAATGAATGCGTCAAAAATGCAGCACACGAAACCGACCTGAGAAAACCAACGCGGTTTCGTGTGCCGTGGCACCCTTGCAGGGCCAACCTTAAACTTCGGGGGAATATTCTATACACAACGACAGGGGATGTCGTTAGTTCAAAGAGATTTATCGCTGAAATAATTCACGTAGCGGCGAATAAAAGCCGCTACGTGTTATTTTTGACGAAAATTAATGAATTCCGCCAATACGATTCAGGCGAATGCCGGTCGGCCACTCGCCTTCCTGCTTCTCAAAACTCATCCAGATAGCGGTTGCTTTACCGACCAGATTCGCTTCCGGCACAAAGCCCCAGTAACGGCTGTCCGCAGAGTTATCGCGGTTGTCACCCATCATGAAGTAGTGTCCCGGCGGCACAATCCAGGTCGCCAGCTGTTGGCCTGGCTGCTGGTAGTACATTGCCAGCTGATCCTGTGCGATTGGCACGGTCAGAATGCGGTGAGTGACATCGCCCAGCGTCTCTTTGCGTTCAACCAGACGAATGCCGTTCTCTTTGGTTTCGCCTTTTGGCACCTGGAAGAATCCGCTGGTCGCTTCACCGCCGTTACGGCGGGCGAAGGTCTGCACAAAATCAGCTGGCTCAACGTTGGAGTAAGTGACTGGCAGCGCATTTTCACATGCGGTGCCAGAGCTACAGCCTGGCTGAATGGTCACCTCTTTCGCCACCGGATCGTAGGTCACTTTATCGCCCGGCAGACCTACCGCGCGTTTAATATAATCCAGCCGCGGATCTTCCGGATATTTAAACACCACGATGTCGCCACGTTTCGGATGACCCGTTTCGATCAGCGTTTTCTGGTAGATCGGATCTTTGATGCCATAGGCAAACTTTTCAACCAGAATGAAATCGCCGATCAGCAGCGTTGGCATCATCGATCCTGACGGGATCTGGAACGGTTCATAGATAAATGAACGCACCACCAGCACAATCGCCAGCACCGGGAATACCGATGCCCCTGTCTCCAGCCATCCCGGTTTTGGGCCGACTTTTTTCAGGGTTTTCGCGTCCAGCGCATCGCCCGTGGCTGCCTGCGCGGCAGCCTGACGTTCACGGCGTTTTGGGGCGAAGATAAACTTATCCAGGCACCACAACAGACCTGTCACCAGGGTAGCGATGACCAGGATCAGGGCAAACATGTTCGCCATGCCAACTCCTTAAGGTTATTTACCGTTACCGTCTTTACCAACATGAAGGATGGCAAGGAATGCTTCCTGCGGCAGCTCAACGTTACCGACCTGCTTCATACGCTTCTTACCTTCTTTCTGCTTCTGCAACAGCTTTTTCTTACGGCTGACGTCGCCGCCGTAGCACTTAGCCAGAACGTTTTTACGCAGCTGCTTCACGGTTGAACGGGCAATGATGTGGTTGCCAATGGCCGCCTGAATCGCAATGTCAAACTGCTGACGCGGGATCAGATCTTTCATCTTCTCAACCAGCTCACGACCACGGTACGGTGCGTTATCGTTGTGGGTGATCAGCGCCAGCGCATCCACACGCTCGCCGTTGATCAGCACGTCCACACGAACCATGTTCGAGGCCTGGAAGCGTTTGAAGTTGTAGTCCAGCGACGCATAGCCACGGGAGGTAGACTTCAGACGGTCGAAGAAGTCGAGCACCACTTCCGCCATCGGAATTTCATAGGTCAGCGCCACCTGGTTACCGTGGTAAACCATGTTGGTCTGAACGCCACGCTTCTCAATACACAGGGTGATCACGTTACCGAGGAATTCCTGCGGCAGCAGCATGTGACACTCTGCGATTGGCTCGCGCAGTTCCTGAATATTGTTCAGCGGCGGGAGCTTGGACGGGCTGTCAACGTAGATCACCTCTTTCGACGTGGTTTCTACTTCGTAGACAACCGTCGGGGCGGTGGTGATCAGATCCAGATCGTATTCACGCTCCAGACGTTCCTGAATGATCTCCATGTGCAGCAGACCGAGGAAGCCACAGCGGAAGCCAAAGCCCAGCGCCGTTGAGCTTTCTGGCTCGTAGAACAGGGAGGCATCGTTCAGGCTCAGTTTTCCGAGCGCATCGCGGAAGTTCTCGTAATCGTCGGAGCTGACCGGGAACAGACCCGCATAAACCTGCGGTTTCACCTTTTTGAAGCCTGGCAGCGCTTTATCTGCCGGGTTACGTGCGCCGGTCAGGGTATCGCCTACTGGCGCGCCGAGGATGTCTTTAATTGCACAGACCAGCCAGCCCACTTCGCCGCATTTCAGTTCGGTACGGTCAACCTGTTTTGGCGTGAAGATGCCCAGACGGTCAGCGTTGTAGACCTGGCCGGTGCTCATGACCTTGATTTTGTCGCCTTTACGCATGGTGCCGTTTTTAATACGCACCAGCGAGACAACGCCGAGGTAGTTATCAAACCAGGAGTCGATGATCAGCGCCTGTAGCGGCGCCTCCGGGTCGCCTTCCGGCGGCGGAATATCACGCACCAGACGTTCCAGTACATCCGGAACGCCGACGCCGGTTTTCGCCGAGCAGCGCACTGCATCGGTCGCATCAATACCGACGATGTCTTCAATCTCTTCCGCTACGCGCTCAGGATCGGCGGCTGGCAGGTCGATTTTATTCAGAACCGGCACCACTTCGAGATCCATTTCCATGGCGGTGTAGCAGTTTGCCAGCGTCTGGGCCTCTACGCCCTGTCCGGCATCCACCACCAGCAGCGCGCCTTCGCAGGCCGCCAGCGAGCGTGACACTTCATAAGAGAAGTCAACGTGCCCTGGGGTGTCGATAAAGTTCAGCTGATAGGTTTCACCATCGGAAGCTTTATAGTCGAGCGTCACGCTCTGCGCTTTGATGGTAATACCACGTTCGCGTTCCAGGTCCATGGAGTCCAGAACCTGGGCTGCCATTTCACGATCAGACAGGCCACCGCAAATCTGGATAATACGGTCAGACAGCGTCGACTTACCGTGGTCAATGTGAGCAATGATGGAGAAATTTCTTATGTTCTTCATATGTATGAATTTATTTACTCGCTATGCGGATTAAATCTTCTTGATGGACACAGCGGTGGACACTCCACAGTAACTACCCCATCAACGACTGGCATGCATATTACACTGTAGCGCCCAAATCGTCAGCATACGATCTCCTGTTCATCGTGTGATAACGAGTGCCTACGGTTAAGCAATGAAAATTAAATTGTTGGGCAGTCATCATCGCTCAGCGCACGGTTGATGAAGAACGTCACTCTACCCAATACCTCAACTTCTTCCAGCGCAGACCCTTCGATCGCTTCGCCGTCGTCTGTTATGAGCGATCGTCCCATCAGCTTGGCAAACTGTGTGTGTCCGTCGCACAAAATCAGCAACACATCTCCTGGTGTCTTCATCACTACAGGCTCGATAACCGCGAATCCCATATCAGTTTCAAGAACCCTGCTGTCGGCACCCATGTTGCACAGAATTTCGGGAGTGAGCTGGCGCTCAACGTAATCAGCTGCTGGTGATGCAAATCCCATCAGTGGACCCTCCCCATGTTACGCAGGATCCAGTACCTGTTGTCGCTACCGTCTGTCGTCTTGTCAGCGAAGCCTGGCTGATTGCGCTCTATCCACTTGTTTGCATCGTCACGGGTAAAGTGCCAGTTAAAACCACGCAACTTTTGTATGAAGCGGTCTGTTCTCAGGTAGCGGTAGCCCTTTGGGTTAAGCTCTATGACCGCAATAAAGGCGGCCTGAATATCTGAAATTCGGGGCATAATCTGCACTCCCTTTATTACTGTATTTATATACAGTAGTTTGAAATGGAATGCAGATCAATTTGGGTTCGCCTATTAATTTTTAAGGCTGAATGACTGCTGGCTGCTCTGTCAGTTCCAGAGAAGCTTCAGAAGATCTTGTATTCCAAATGCTATCATCAGGCATGTCGAGGCGTACGTCGATCCAGCTGTTGGCCGGAACATCCATAGGAGCCCCTTTTGTTTTGACGATCTCCCCTTCATCGCCTAGCAGGTATTTTCGCTTAAACAGGCGGATAGTCAGTTTGCCACTTTCGGTTTGCTCGGCTTCTACCACACCCAGTTCTCCCATTCCACCCGGGTCCATTGGCGGCAGCAATTGCCAGCCTTCCGATGCCAGGCCTGCCGAACCAGTAAGTTCGTAAACCCCCGTGTCAAGGCGAGAAATGGATACTCCCTCTGCCTCGGCGTTAGCCGTGCCGCAGCCGCACCATGTGAATCCATCATTTTCAATATCCGTACGCCGGTTCTCTCCCTGAGACTTAACGATTCTGGCAATGGGAGAAGCCTGTTTAATGGTTCCGTCAGAGGTTACTGTCGTATTTGAGGTTGTCCAGAATGTGAAATAACCGTCCTTAAAAGTGGGCAGATAGGTCACGCAAGTGTTATTTCCGCCTTCCCATTGCCGTGCAGCAATGAAGGTTTTGTTACCCTCACTACCGAATGTAACTACCCGACCATAAGTGCCGTTTGGCTGGGCAGTCGCCCATAAAGTAATTTGCGGATATGCTGCGGTAATTTTCAAAGGGCCAGTGAAGTTTTTCTCTCCTGAAATGGACTGGTTTCCTTCGATATTTACTGTTTTGTCTAAACCGAGGTTTGTGCGAGCGTCAGCGGCATTCTTTGCCCCGGTCCCTCCCTGCTCAATGCTGAGAGCTGTTTTCAGCCCAGAAAGGCTGGTAATGTCGCTGTTAGCCCCTTTCTTCGCCAGCGATTTTTGACCCGGTACGGTAACGGCAGTGCCATTGATAGTGATGGTGACATCAGATGTCCCGTTCATTACATCAGCGAACCCGCTCATGTAGCGCTGGTACATCGTGAAGGTTTCAGCGATATCCTGCGCCAGACCATCCACGCTCAGACTGTCACTCAGAAGAATGGCAAATCGGGTTCCGGCGGGAACTGCTGGGTTAGCCGCTGGCGTTACGGTGAGACTTGTTGCGCTGCCAATGGTGGTAATCTGAAATACCTGCACAGGGCTGGTCATTGCAATAACGGTACATCCGTTACGAATAAGAGATCCAGCAGCAGTGAAGTTTGTGCCGGTACCTGTAAGGGTATTTCCGCTGATGGCGATAGTGCCAGTAGTATAAATCATGTTTTCTCCAGGCAATAAAAAACCCCGCCGGAGCGGGGTTTGTTCAAAACTGAATGGGTTAGTGGCAGGTGGTGCTGGTGAACGTGTTGGCGCTCACCCATGACCAGTTAAAGGGATAACCGGCGCGGTACTGCGTCTGATTGTTTTGTTTACGGACTCCGTAGATCTGGACGCTGCTTTCCTGTCCGCCGACCAGGGCTGTTCCGGTGCATACGGGTTGCTGCTTCTCAATAACGCCAGCGCAACCGGAGAGCAATACCGCTACCGCCAGGCAAAGAATCATATTTTTCATAGTGGTTATATCCCAGGGCATTCATGAAACTACACAATAACAATATGAATCAATGGGATATAATTGATTTGATAGATCAATTATTCAAAATTGATCGCTAAAAACGATCAATCATAATTGGCGCAGTTAATGGCCATAATCACGTTCCTCAGATTCGAATAAGCAACGTTCTGAAGGTTGCCGCCTGGGGTTGTCTGCGGCCTGGCGAATATCCGCGTATTGCCTCCCTCAAGCTTTGCCATGCTCTTGTATATGGCCGAGTAGGGCTGCGGTTGACCGCCAGCCGATACAACCCCGGTAATTAGTCCCAGCATGGCAGGCATGCAGGCCCACTTCCCCGCCAGAGTTGTATTGATGTTGTATCCTGAGCTGGCATCCACCCCGGCGGTACCGAGGGTGACAACATCGCTCAGCGTGCGCGTTTCGTTTGTTAAAATCAGCGTCCCTGATGCATCCCACACAGCCAGCCCGTAGTCTGGCTTTGTCTGCGGGAAAATAGAGAAAAAATAAACGTACGCTGTGCCGGTTGCATTCGGTCTGAGAAATTCAATCGTGATGGTGTTCCCGCTTATCGTCTGAGTGATTTCGACCTCAACCGTGCAATGAACGAAGGCGACAACAGGCTGGCCTGCGGGGAATGTGTGCGTCACTTTGGTATTGAACCCCGATGTTCCCTGAAGTGCCGCTGTCTTTCGCGCCTGAAGAGCGATTGGCGAGCTGTTCGCGGTCACCCATACTTCCCCGCTCGTGGTCGTCAGTAAAACGCCATACTCCGCCATTTATGCCCTCTCGATCTGGAAAATGAGATAAGCCGCTGCCGCAGGCTCAGTCCCTGCTGAGTAGTCGGTATCGCCTACTGCTGACACTGTTGCTGTTCCCCCTGAAATGGTGATCTTCCTCCGACTCGTACCAAACTGATCGCCGTTCATGCTCTGAAAATAGGTCAGCCTGCAACCCGGTGGAAGCGCTACGGTGTAAGAGCCTGTTTTCTGGTTCTGGGCCAGCTGGAGATAGCCACAAACGCTGACAGGCTTAACGCCATAGTTATTTACATTGCCTGAGGCGTCCCATGTCTGAACACCATATTCCGCCATCCAGTCCTCCTGAAAAAAAAGAGGCCCCGTAAGAGACCTCCCGTTACCATGTTCCCGTGATTCTCCCGATCTGCACCCTCAACACATTGTTGGCATCCTTGACACTGATCGTTTGATTAGTCTGCTTCATGGCTCCCTCACCAGCTGTCGAACCGTAGTTCTCAAACGTACCTCCCTTATCCAGCCTCCATCCGACTGAGCCAGCGACATAGTTATTGGACTGGATGTAGTTGCCAATCTTGGCGTTGCCGATGGTGCCGTCCTGAATGAAGGTTTCCCGGATAAACACCTGCCCGTTCTGGATAACGAACGGCAGTGTAACCGCTCCCCCCGCCTGCGCCATGACGGCGAAGCGATCCGCCAGGAATAGCACCTGCGACTGCATGCCCGATGGAGTGTTTTCTACACCGATCCCCATTCCGGCGGCATACTGCTTTCCATTCGCGTCCACGGCAACCTTGATGCTGTACATCGCCTTCAGGTCACCACTAACGTTTGCTATCGCCTGAGCGTTAGTGCTGATCGCTGAAGTGTGCCCGTTGATGGTCGCCGTGATGCCGTTTATCTGCGTGGCCGTGGCCTGCTGGTAATCGGAGAACGTCTGATTCAGGTTGTTGATTGCTGCCTTGTTGCCGTTCACGTCAGTCTGCAAACTCAGCAGCGAACGCGATGTTGCCTCCCTGTCGCTTGCCATAACATTATCAATACGATCGATGCTGGCCTTGCTGTCACCGTACTGCGCGCTGAGTGTCATCCGCTGATTAACCTGCGCAAGCGTACTCGTTATTAGCGCGATGGAGTTACTCTGAATGCCGCCGCTGGCAGTATCTGTCCTTGCTCCCAGTTCCTCCAGACGGGATGCCATTGATGAAGTCGTGTCGGTGACAACCTGTCGCAACGTGGTGATATCAGCAGTATTTTGCGAGCTGACTTGCTCGGCCGCATCTGCCTTACCTGATGCAGCGTCAGCTTTACTCGAAGCCGAATCAGCTTTATCAGAAATTACCTGAGTACTCGCAGTAAGCTGGTCGACAGCTGTCGCCCTCGCCTGCGTTTCATCTGACAGAGCCTGCCTTACCTCGGTAATTCCCGCCTCGTTCTGCTCAGTTTTTGCCTCAAGACGAGTAACATCCGTGACGCGAGCCTCTGTCTCAGTGGCGATCACCTCCCGGAGCTGTTCGAATGTCGCAGAGTTAGCGCCCTGTTGGGCTGTCTGGCGCACGACAACATCGGCAATAGCCAGCGCGTTTCCGATGATTGCTTCTGCTGTCTGCTTATTCGAACCTACGGCGGCAGCCAGCCCATCGGCGTTCTCCTTAATTGCATCAGAAAGCTCGGCCAGTTTCTCGTTACTGTCTACAGCACTTTCAATCAGATCCTTAAATACCTCGGAATCTTTAATCTCCTCCAGGATCGCATCGGTGATATCGGATACATCAATGCTGGCCTGTCCGCGCACAAAGTCTGTATACCCTGATTCGTTTCCGCTGCGGTCCACCAGCTGCGCGCGGTACCAGAAAATTTGCCCTGCCTTAAGGCCCATCTGCTGATACTTGCGCTGCGGATAGGGTACATCTGCCAGCAGCATCGCATCGTCTTCCGTCCCGGTCAGGCTGTACTGAATTTCCGTCTTCAGCGTGTCGTCGGTGTTCGCCGGGAATCCCCAGCTAAGCTCGATACCGAAAACCACATTATCAGAAGCGATGAAGCCGACCGGTTTCGGCGGATTGCCCACTTTACCCGTAAGATTTACTTCTGATGATGTCACCCATACTGATGAAACGTCGCTGGCGTTCACCGCCCTGACACGGACCAGATAGCGACCCGAGTAGATACCCTGCACTTCAAAGCCGAGAGAAGACGTTCGGGGCACACTAATCCAGTTGCCGCTGTCACGCCGCCATTCCGCCTCGTACGCAACTGCACCCTGAACAGAATCCCAGGCAACGCGCATAGTGGTAATCGCAATGTTCTGGTTAACCGTAGAGTAACTGTCTACGACAATATTTCCTGGGGGAGCCTGAACCCCCGGTGGAATGACACTGACTGGCCGCTCGTCCAGTCTTGCGCCGGTATCAACAGCGGAATAGATATCAGGGTTGTAAGTCGTCCCGGTGACCTCGAAAGTGCCGTCGTTGTTGTCCCGCGTTCCCGTAACACGGAAAAGCGCTATAAACAGATCGTCAGAGTCCACACCCCAGTTACATTCAGCCTCCGGCGTTTCGCTGTAGGGTGTGGTGACAGTGACTGTGTTTCCGTTAACGGCCTGGACGGTTCTGGCCTGAGCTGTGCCTGATGGAAGATTCAAAAACAGCCGGTTCCCGGCCTTCACATCAGCGGCGCGATCGAGGGTTATGTTGCGGCCGTTAACCCCACTCACCCTGCCGCCGATAGTTCTTCCGGCCAGCTCGTTAGCAGCCACGCCGATCACCTCCCCGACAGGTGGAACGTCCATGCCCGTGCTGAAGGTCACCACCTCGCCGATACCGTTAGTGAGCAGCGCCCAGCGCCCCCGCCGGTTTGCCTCTGACTGCCTGGTGCAGCCGATCGCAGTCATTTCGAGCTGACGATAATCGAAGCGCATGGCCAGATCGTTATCGTAAACAGGCTCAGGCGTGTCTTTATAGTGGTTGGCAGGGTCTGACCAGTTCACCAGCGCGGCAGTGTTTCGGGTGGTTTCACTCGGATCCGCAAAGGTAAATTTTCCTTCAACAACGCTGGCGTGGTTATAGATGTGCCACACATCCCGTGGCATATCAGCCAGGACATACATCTTATTGTCGCCCCAGTACGTCATGCCGCGAAATATACCCGCCAGATCACGAAGTACAGTCCAGGCGTCATTACGGTCCTGGATATAAACGTTGCAACGAAAACGAGGCTCCGTCCCACTTCCGCCCTTGCCATCTGGTACCAGTTGATCGCAATACTGGGCGATGCGATAAAGCTCCCATTTGTCTATCTGAGTCGCATCAATTCTTTGACCCAGCCCGAAGCGCTCGTTCAGAATGATGTCGTAATAAATCCAGGCAGGATTATCCGTCCATGCCCATTTAAATACGCCCTCCCATGTACCAGAATAAGTGCGGGTTTCGGGATCATAAGTATCAGGTACACGGATGATTCGCCCTTTCGGATTACACACAACCTGAGGAATGCCATTAGGGAACTGCGTTGCGTCAAACTCTACATACAGCAGCGCTGTGTTAACGTAGCGAAGTTTGGCGTCAATAATTTCAGTAACGGCCACAACGCGCATGGTGTCGACGATATTCACGCTCGTGGAATCCGGCGTGATTCTGCGAACCCGCAACTGCCATCCAGTCGAGGCTTTCGGAAGATTGACGCGGTGACTGCGCTCATAAAGCGACGTGGTTTTGTCATCAACAGCACCGTTAACCACCGTTTCATACGGCCCGCCATCGACCGACAGATCGATAGCATACTCTACGCGGGTGCCGACTTTATCGCCGTTGTTTTTCTGGAGTAAAAGAGTTGGCCATCCCAGGCGAATTCGCAGCGCAGAGAGCTGCGTGTTGGATACCGCGCGCACGTACGGCACAGCCTGTTTCAGCTCGTATGAAACCTGAAGTTCGTTTTCAATGCCGGGGAAGCCCTGAATGTAGTCCTGGTCCTGAGTACCGGAACGGAACTCATATTTCACATTATTGAAGTTATAACTTCCGTCGGCGTTCTGAAGAGGCGTGTAGGAAGATGAGTCACCAAGAAAAATGTTTTTACCATCAAGCCCGCCAGCGAACTCACCCTCTCCAAGCGCAATCAGCACCTTTGCCCTTGCAATGGACTGAATGCTGTCCGGTGCTTCAATGGGTGTTCGGGTCTGATTGCTGCCACCTTTACCGCGGCCTTTGATGATTGTCGTCGTCATATCGCGTCCATAAAAAAGCCACCGTCAGGTGGCTTGCAGTACGTGGTTTGGTTTATTGCTGATCTTCTGCATAAACCCCGGCGGATATAATGGCGCCGCCAATTTCCCGTTGCCCATAAAGCAGGGGAACGGGATTGCCAGATGCTGTCGTGTTAACGGGACCACCAAACGCATAGGAGGGTTTGTTATCAGGTTCCTGACGCATTCGCAGACCTGAAACCTGAGGAGAGAGCATCTGCACTACACCACCAACGGCCATAGAACCAGCTGCGGCATATAGTGCCATTTGTGTGCTTGCTGCCCATCCTATTGGGTTCCACCAGGTAAAGGCCGCAATTGCGGCGGCAGTAACAATTTGAAAGAGCCCCGCCCTTTTACTACCGCGTATGACAGGGATAATACGGAGCTCATCACCAGGCCCAAGAAGATCAAACTCTTCCTTGCCTATGTTTATTTGGTTTCGGAAGATGACAAAGTCCAGCCCTTTCGCTCTGGTCTCTCGCAGGTAGGCATCAAATCCGTCAATGGTGTTAGAAAGTGCCCTGAACACTTCGCTGGCCGACGTTAGTGCGCGGCGATGTGTCCTGCCAAATCGCTGAGCCATTGAGCCGCTGAGTTTGATAACGGTTTTTCTTTCCATTACATCAAATCCTTATAACGCAGAATTTTGATGGTACGGTCACGGTAATAGCCACCGTAGGGAATACGCTGGCTTAGCTGGCCATACATGTGATGCAGTAGCATGTTGCCATCAAGCAAAATCCCGGCATGGTTCGGGACGGTGGACTGAACCTGCATGATAACCATGTCACCTGGCTGAGCGGGACCGTCGTACTCACGAAAACCGCATTCCTGCCAGTTGTCCATATAGAGGTTTTCACCCTGCTCCCACCAGTGGCGATCTACGCTGTAGTTGGGCAGTTCAATGCCGTGTTCGATGCGGAAATAGTCCATGATGAGAGACCAGCAGTCTGCATATCCGAGAACAAACTGGCGCCCTGTGAGGGGTCGGTCTCCGCGAGGCATGACGGTGCGAATGTCGCCCTCCGGCCACGATGCAATAATCCACGGCAGTTCCGTGGCATCACACATCAGCATGTCGAGCTCGCTCGGTTGGGTTGTTGCCCCGTCGCCGGGGTGACTGTGGACGATCGCCACCACAGTTCCCTGCTCTTCGGCGGCCGCATAATCCTCATGATTGAGTTCAAATTGCTCAGTCGGCGACTCAGCATTATTTTTGCAGGGGATGTATTTCTCCACCCGCCCCTTCTGAATAACCACGCCACAGCACTCCTCGGGGAAGGATGCGGCGGCATGCGCCAGAATGGCGCTAACTGTTTTGTCGCGCATGATTATCCTCTCAGAAGTGAAGCCCCGGGGAACCCGCCATAATCCAGCTGCTCATTCTCTCCGAAACGAGGTTTGCAGCCCGTTGACAGCAGTCCGGAGCAAACATCCTGTGAAGGATCATCCACCCGGTTGCCGTCTTTATCGAACCAGCCGTTTTGCCCGGCGTAGGTGCAGCCATTCCCGGTTTTGTACCAGCCCCGCATGCACCACGTGCACATTGGCTGAATTTGCCGGGTCGGAATGAGTTGCCCGCGCAGATCGGCTGGACTGGAAAGCTCAAACTCTACGGTTTCATCGTCTGATCCTGATTTACGGTCGATGTAATAAACCTGTTTGCGCTCCTCGTTGGGATTCGCAGTCGGGTTCCCGTCAGGAAAATTTCTTACGTCCAGATAGTGGGCGAAGGTGTCATGGATGATCACCTTTGCTTTAGCCATCCCCTGAAATCTTCGGCACAGCGCGCCAATCGTGCCGCTGATGTTTGCAACGGTGAGAGACGGCCGTGAACTCTGGCCGTCACTGCTGACAGATATGCCGGTCAGTTCATACGGCCACGCGCCATACTCCTGCCCCTGCCACCACACCGACTTCGGCTCAAGTTTTGACTCGTCGCCGCCTGCGGCGATGATTTCCGCCTCGGTATGGGGGATTGTCTCGTTGTGAAAGCGAAGAATACCCGCACCGAACGCTGAGCCGTCCACCTCGATCAGGCGGACGCGCTTACCCGGTTCCAGTTTCTGGACATCAGATGAAATACTCATGGATGGTATGCCTGTATGAATGTGCTGCTGAGGGTGTATTTTTTGTTGCCGTGGGTAGATATCTGGAAGGATTCCGCGCGCCATAAACCTGAAGGCTCAAGCGGCGGCTTCCAGATAAATGACTTCCACCCTGTATGTCTGTTCAGAAAGTTTTTAATGGCCTGAATGTAAGCCTCGTCGCCGGTAAAGCTCACGCTCCACTGAGGTGTTACCGGGTTGATGCCGTCCCCGGCCACCTGTGTATAGCCATCGCCAAACTGCGCCTTTCGGGTACGAAAATTTGTATCAACCTGAGAGGCAACCTTTGGGCACCAGCTGAAGGTTTCGACTGCCATGGTTAAACTCCCTTGATTAATCGCCACAGAGGCGAGCCCGGCATGCTGGCCTGTTCGTTAATGACGCCAGTGATGGCATCCTTAAGCTGCCTGCCTGCTGCTCCGGCAGTGCCCTGACTGGACGCCTGTGGAGATCCGCCCTGAATATTGATATCGCCGAAGTTAACTGAAGGCACACCACCAGAGACCTGAGGAGTACCGACTGCCCGAACGCCCAGCGACCCATCAGCAGCACGCGTGAGCGGCATAATGGCTTCCGGACCTGCCTCGGCAAAAACCCCTGCACCTTTGGCAAAAGCAAACAACTGAGGCGTCTGAAAAACGCCATTGCTGTAGGCGCTCAGGGAAGGAGAGTCATAAACATTACCCTTCGCATTAAAGGTAAAGTTCGCGCCAGCATTCTGAATAGCGGTACCGCCACTAGCGGTAGCGGCCGACGAAGCCCCAAAACTGAACAGTGAACCAATTGAGCTGACGCCATTAGCAACAGCCATGTTCACCAGAACGTTCTGGATGATCTTCAGTACGCTCACGCCCCAGTCCTTCCAGCTGTCAACGTTGCCATTGAGCATGTCGGTGATCGTGGTGACCGCGCCACCCATGGCCTGCTTCATGCCGTCAGCGGCCATGGAAGAATAATCAGTAGCTTCGTCCACCCAGTTCGCATAACCCTCAGACAGTCCCGTCATCCAGTCGTCACGCTGCGCATCAGAAGCTGCGTAATATCCCTCCTGGTCGCGCAGGCGCTCTTCGAGGTAGCGCTTATTAAGTGCCAGCCCCTGCTGATAGAACGTCTCGTCGATTTCACCAGCCTGACGCTGGCGGAGAAGATCGGTATTCTTCTGCTCAAACTCCTTACGCAAATTGAACTGCTCCTGAAGTCTTTCACGGAACCTGGTTCCCTGCCCGTAGCCCAGCAGTTGCGCTTCATTGGCTGCGCGGGCGCTGGCGTTACTGTCAGCAAGGTTGGCTTCGTAATTTCGCAGTTGCTCACGTAATTTAACCTGGTCAATCAGCGCAGCATTCTGCAATACCGTCTTTTTCTGGGCTTCTGTCAGAGAAGCAAGTTCGCCCTGGCTGACCTGGTATTTAACCTTCGCCAGTTCAGTATTCTGGCCTTGCAGGGCAATCTGCTCTTTTTGCTGCTTGATAAGGCGCTTATACACATCCTCGGTTTTCTCGCCTTCGGTTTTACCGACCTTCGCCTTAGGTTTGTTGGCCTCATTATTCCGCCATTCAGCAAGACCGTTATTAATCAACTCCTGACGGCCTGTCTGGAATTGTGGATCACTGGTTAACCCCAGGTCATCGGCGGCATAACTCAGTCGCAGGCGCTCTTTTGCTTCACCCTTCAGGCGTGACAACTCCAGATCCCGGCGGCTCTTTTCGAGGGCATCGGTTTGCTTTTTGTCGAGGTCGGCCTGCGGAAGTCTGAGCGGGACGTTAGCCAGCCCTTGCCGGGCCATTAATAGCTGATTTCCCAGACCCAGCAGGCGGTTAAATTCAGTATGCTGACCATTCATCATGATCATCGACTGATATACCGCATTCTGTCGCCAGGCTTGTTCGCGTATTAAATCATTACGACGCCGCTCAATTTCTTCGAGAGCCTGCTGTATGCCGCGAGATTTATCTCGCATACCATTTAACTTCCCCTCTTCAACAGCGAGCTGATCTGTGGCGATGGCAATAGCTCTTAAAATATCCGCATCGTTAACGCTAGTTATACCTGGCTGTCCACGGGCTGAGTTCAACTTATCAATTTCATCTTTTAAATTTCGGACTTTTTTGGCTTGCTCATCAATCAGACGATTTTGCTCTACCAGAGCACCAACAGTCCTCCCCCTATTATCGTCTGTTTCAGACAAAGACATGCGGGAAGTTTTTTCTCGTATCTCGTCGATTTGACTGGCATATTCCTGAGCAGAACGCCGAGCCTGCTCCTGATTTTGATACATCGCATACCAGGCTCCTGCTCCCAGCATCACCAGACCCGGCACGCCGCCAATCAGGCCAAGCGCACCACTCATCAGGCGAGTACCGACAGATGTTACGCTATTGAGATTGCTTTGAGTCGAAACGCGGTTTGCGAGGTTCCGGCTTAATGAAGCCTGGGTCGCGGACAGACGCCTTTCAGCAATAGCTTGAGCATCAGCGTTTTTAGCTGCCACCAGCCCTGCCTGCGCGCGCTCAAGAGCAGTTCTGGCCCTGACTTTTTCCGTAGCGGTGCCACTTGCAAGAGCGGTTGTCAGTCTGGCTTGCGCTGCTGTAACTTTTGCCTCTGCTGCCGCAATTTTCTCTTGCTGGGCGGCCTGAACATCTGCGCTTCGCGATCGCTGAACAGCCTGCTGGGCTCGATAAACTTCTGCCCTTGAAGCTGCAACAGCAGACTGAGCCGCTTTATCCTGCGCAACAGCAAGTGCAACCTCTGACTTAGCCGCTGAAATTAGCGCACCTGTTGCACTCGTGGCGCTGGTTACAACTCCGCTTAGGTAGCGAGCCAGCCCCACGCCAACAAGCGCCCCAGCGACTGTTGTAATTGTTGACATATTGTCAGCAACGTCACTCAGCGCGCCGCTCACTGCTGATGAGGTAAAAGAATCAAGCGTCTGGGCAACATTATCCAATCCGCCAGACAGCGCATCAGTAGCACCGGTTGCCTGGTTTACACCGCCCACCCAGGCCATGAATGAGTTAGTTACTTTTTGAAGGGACCCAGAAACCGTTTGTGGCATGCTGGCAAATTCGCCCTGCAACGCTCCTAACTGGCTCATTAAAGCTGGGACAACCTTATCAATCGTAAGCTGTCCCTGGTCAGCCATGCTCTTCAGGTCTTTGCGGGCCACGCCCATTCCCGCAGCCAGAGCGCGGATTACACGATCACCGGCTTCGTTAACGGCATTAAATTCTTCACCGCGAAGAACGCCTTGTGCGAGCGCCTGGCTGAACTGAGTGATAACAGAACTCGCCTCCTGAGTGTTAGCCCCAGAAAGTTTTAGGCCGGTAGAGACAGCTTCGGTAATTTTCAGAACTTCGTCAGAGCTATAGCCGTACTCGCGCATTGAGGCTGCTGCGCGGGAAAAAAGGTTTGCGTTATCTGAAAATGCCGTGCCGGTTCTTTGGCTTATTTCCATTAACTGACGCTGTGAAGCGGCAAAATCATCAGCAGAAGATGATGCCTGTTTGAGACGAGCGTTTACGGAGTTCCATTCATCAGCAATCTGCACAATTTTACCCGTTGCAAAGGCTGCCGTAGCTGCGGCGGCAGCCCTTCCAGCAGATGCAAATCCGGCGGTCAAATCAGAGAGCGCCCTTTCGCTCTCTCTGGCAGCAGCAGCGGCCTGCCGACCGCCATTTTGCATGGTTCGGTAATAATCCTGCCCCATGCGTGAGGCGCGGGAAATTTCCGACTGGAATGACTGCGAGTTAGCGGAAATTTTGATTATTAACTCACGTAATGTTGCCATCAATTTTCTCCAGGCGAAAAAAAAGCCCATCAACGGGCTTTTTGTTGTGATATAAACCTCATGGCTTGTCTAAAAATTCTCTCAGAGCTTCCGATTTATTGCATGAATCTTTATTAATCGTCATCCCTGCCTCTTTTTGCTTTTGACAGAAATAGTAGTAATCATCGTTTGTTTTTATATAGCCCATGAATTTAAAAAAAGCCTTTTTACACAATTCAGGATTTGCATGATCAGAGCAAATCGTAGACGTATAGCTTTGCAACTCATTTGGTTCTAATGGAGCCAGTGTTTGAGTTGCATTTGAAACACAACTGAAACCAAAAAATAATACAAATAAGACTAGTTTTTTCATTGCCTTCACCAAATCATTAAAAAAAATAATCCTATTATTTTGTAGTTCATTTGTCACTGAGTTGCAGCTGTAAGTGCAGCTTCAAGCCCTGCAAATGGGTCCTTCGGTGCTGATTGCTCATCACCACCCCAGCGCAGGATCGCATCGTCCAGCGGTACTTTTGCCCCCTGCGATCCGTAGATGGCAGAGACGAGCTGAGCTGCCTGAATGTCACCACGAATATCGCCAACCGGACTTTGCCTGTCGTACTCAATCCACATCAGAAGCTCGCTTGCCGTCATATTCTGCCGAAGCTCTGAGAGCGTGCGCCCCATTCGGAGCGCAAGCGACATCAGAAACTTTACGCCGGGGGTTGAGACTTTTCCCGCGCTTCGTCCGCGTTGTTGATCAGGTCAAGCGCCTGTTTGAGCAGGCGTGAATGGACGGGGCCGTAGATTTCACGCACCTGCTCTTCTTCGTCTACGCTGAATACCGGTTGCTTATCGGTGTCACACAGAACGTCAATGAAGAGCACCACGTCAGCGCAAAGATTACGGTGTGCCTTTTCCGATACCGACACATTTTCATCATCAGCACCCGTTTTCACCACTTCCTGCCAACGCAGCCAGGCTTCACCTGACGGCTCACGAAGAACCACTTTGACGCCTTCCCACTCAGGAACGGCGACCGTCTTATGACGAAATCCCGACATCTTAGCCAGGGCGAGATTTTTAATATTCTTCATGAGACCTCTCAGGAGCCAGACTCAATGTTTTCAGGCTTACCTTTCAGGCGCAGGGAGAACGTTGCCGCCACTACGCCGTTGGTACCTGAAGACCAGGTGTGCTGGCGAATTTCAGCCAGGAACTTAAAGCCCTTGCCGGAAGGGAAGATCACCTGGAAAGCGTAGGTCGTATCGTTGCCATACGCTTCACGCAAGGCGTCCTGCGCCGGATTCTTGTAGAAGTTTCCGGACAGGGAGATTTCTGACGGAGAAGGCAGGCCGTTAATGTTCTCCTGCTCTTCTGAGCAAAGCGTTGTTACGTCGATATCCTGCTTCTGGCCACCGGTGAACTGAATTTCTTTGATGGTGCAACTCAGATCGAGGAAGGTTGCGGAATCCATCGTTTCTTTGGTGGCTGGCAGGGAGGAAATAAGGATCTTCGTCAGCTGCGATTTTTCATAAAGTGCAGACATAGTTGTCTCCATAAAAGTAAAAACCCGCCGAAGCGGGAGGTGGGTGTCTTTCTGAAAAGAAATTACTAAGTAAATCAATCATGCCTGGAATGCTGAGATTGTCAGCAACAAAGACCATTTCTCGAGTTTAATTGATGCCTGGTAAGTACATCTGTACTTCATCAACCACCCGCTCCCGCGCAGAAAGGAGGATTTTCTTTCTGCCGCCGACACCCCACTTCGCCATCTGGCTGGCGCACTGGCTTATCGCTTTAGTCTCAGTATTAATGATGTGATCTAATTTATTCAGGCGTGACATGGCACTGATGCCGAGGCGAACCACTGTTCTGAACACCTCATATACTTCAATCTCAAACTCAGGCTTAATCCAGGCTGCGTAGCGAATGGCCAGTAGCTCAACGCCCCACACTCCAGGTTCATCACCACCATTAACAACTCTAAGTGGTTGAATTTGTTCCAGAGTGCTTTTTTGCACTTTGGATTTAAGTGCCTTGATAAATCGCTTTACCTGAGCGCTACGTAAAAACTGACTTGGACGCTGCTGCTCTGTAGCCTCTCCGTTTGCGACCGCCGCAGCATGGAGATCATTGAGGTTATAGCGTCCCTCGTCATCAACGCGAACGGAAACGCCGTTTACTGATACGGTTGGATATTTCATGAGATTTACCTATAGAAAGTGAGCCTGTCACACAGAGATAGCCGCCCTAGAGTACAACTAACTCTCAGGCTCGCTTTCTGTAGGCTCCAGGATTATAACGTGCGCGTGTGAAGCGCGGTGTCAGAGGTAATAAAAAACCCGCCGGAGCGGGTTGTTCAGGGTTGGTTAACGTTTCAGGATGTGATCCGAAAATCGATCGTGGCGCGGTAAAGCCGGAAATCGGGTTCATAGCCTTGAATTTTCGTTATCTCAGTCGGAGCCAGGGACTTAACGGCCTCCAGCGCATGATCGCGAATGGATCTGGCTTCCTTAATGGTCAGTGAGTAAACATCGATCTGCACTGATGTGCTGGATTCCGCCTGGCCACACAGTACGTCAGCGGAAACATCATCGACGATGGAAAAGATAATCCAGGGTGGCGAGACAGACGGTTTCCCGTCACTACCTAATGGCGCAACATAGGGATATACCCGTCCTTCTGCCAGGGGAGAAAGCAAGGCGTAGATATTATCTTCATTCACTTGCTCAATACCTCATCAATAGCCTGATTCATCCTGGCAATGGCGACGCTGGCGGCCTCTTCCTCGCGAGTATCGTAAGCGGGTCGCACAAACGGATGTGCAGGCATGTTCGCGGTGCCCAGCTCAACGAATCGCCAGTAAAAGGCGTTTCTCGGGTTATTCGCCTTCATCGTGTTATCGCTGTTGCCGGTGCGCAGGTTAACGCCACGAATATGGACGCCGGAAGAAATTTCCCCGCGGCGGCGGCTTTTTTGGGTCACCACCACCACGTTTTTTTTCAGTTTTCCGGTGCGTACCGGTGCACGTGCGATCACTTCTTCCTTAAGCACTTCCGCGCCGGCGCGCGTGGCATCACGAAGAACCTTATTGTTTTCAGCACGGCTAAGCGCCTCGAGATCCTTTGCGATGTCATTTAAACCGGAAAAATCCAGGCTCGTCTCAATCATTTTTCAGCCCCCAGTTTGCACAATATCTCAAGACGCTCACCCTTTTCATCAGGGATAGGCGGGCCTATAACGTTAAGTGTTTTACCTCGATATGGTCCACTCTGAACCTTTATCCTGGATGCCGCAGTTATTGTTTCTCCCGATTTTCCGCGAACCCATACTCTGACATCAGCCTGGGCAATTTCGGCGCCTGCTGCCATTAATTCTCTTCCGCTCCGGCCTCTGATATCTGCGCGGATGGTTTCACCATCCACCCATGTTTCAACTGGCTGGCCTGATGCGTCACGGATATGTACGGGGTTTTGTATCACAATAATTTGTATGAGCTTACCAGCGGATATAGCCATGAACGCCCTCAAATAATTGTCGGAAGTCGGAGATCATGAATTAAAAACGATACAGAGAAAGGAAGCTCTCCATGAAGTAAATCTTCCTTATCAGCCAGGTCGGGATTTCGGTACAACATGCCCACCAGACGCATCGTGGCGGCCTTCATCCGACTGAGCGCTTCACCCTCTATTAACTTTCCTGTCTCATCAACGACCTTGTCCCGGCTTCCCTGAATAAAAGCCAGCAACACCGAACTGGCTTCCTGTATTTTTTCCTTAAGTGGGCCGTCGTCAGCATCATGATCAATGTGCAGGTGTTCCTTTATCTCATCCAGTGTCACAAGTTCAATCACGTTTTATCCCTCCCGTCGCGGCCACGCTTGGCTGCCAGCGTCCAGCCTTTCGAACCTGCCTCACCAGGCTTGTACTGGGTCTGCTCGTCGCAGTGCCAGAGCGAACCGCCCCATGTAACTGTGTCGCCAGGCAGATATTCCTGACCGGATTTGAATACGCCCTGATAAATCATCACAGGCACGTCAAAGGATTTGGTTTCGCTGGCGCCACTGGTGCGGTTAACCGTCAGGGTGAAGCTACGCTGCTCAGATTGCTGAATATCAATACCTGCCACACCATCAACAAGACACTCCCAGCCACGCATACCATGGGTTTTCTCGTAAGCGCGCCACAGGCCACCGTTATGCGTGGCATAGCTGCCACGTGGATAACTTTTCCCCTCATCAATGAAAGGTAGAATCTCCAGCGACAGGGCGTCCCGGCCATTTTCTCCATCTTTACCCGGCTCTGCTGCGGGCAGAGCTGCAATCGCCTCATTAACCAGCGATTTCACATCTGGCAGCTCCGGAATGGATGCTGAAACCAGCTCCTGAATCATCGGCTGGACGTCTTCAGTCGTGACACTTTTACCGTCACGCGGTACCGGGATGGCGGCTACCGCCTCGCTGACAGCTTCTTCAACTGCCTGTTTAAGCATGGCGGGATCAAAGTCTTTACCGTCCTTTGGTACAGGTATCTCTGCCACGGCATTGCTGACCAGTTCCTGTAAAACGGGGGTAATATCGTCGACCGTGACACTTTTACCGTCCTGCGGTGCCGGGATAGCAGCGACCGCTTCGCTGACCATAGCGCCGATATCCGGCAATTCAGGAGCCTCAGGAACCGGAAGGGATGCCACTGCATCAGCCAGCAGCTTGGTAAAGTCAGGTGCCGGTGTATCCTTCAGGGACGCAACCTCAAGAGAGAGCCTGGTAAGGTGCTCTTCCGTTGTCTGCTGATAGTCACTGAGGCTTTTTCTGAAAGACTCACGAAGCTCGCCAAGCGCAAGGGAAAATT
The DNA here is from genome assembly GCF_031432835.1 of Enterobacter cloacae complex sp. EB5. NCBI lineage: Bacteria > Pseudomonadati > Pseudomonadota > Gammaproteobacteria > Enterobacterales > Enterobacteriaceae > Enterobacter > Enterobacter cloacae complex sp. EB5. The sequence goes on along the minus strand of NZ_CP133860.1, from coordinate 3,310,625 downwards.
CCTCTCCAAGAGCCCTGATAAGGGAAAGTTCACGTTCATTCATTTGGTTAACAATCCTCTCAGCATGGCTTTTGCCGCTGTCAGTTCAGATTCCGACATGGATTTCCCGTTCGCATCGTCAGATGTGGTACGGCTGCCGGCGCCGGATTTGGCAAACGGGTCATCCGAAGCATCACGGCGCGCCAGCGCTTCAAGACTGAAGTTCTGCTGCTGAAGATACAGTGCGTCGCCGCCGGGTAAGGGCGGAAGGTTTTCACTCCGTCGCGCCTCATTTGGCGTCAGAATGGTATTTTTCACACCCTCGCCGAGTGATTTGATACGGCGTTCGCTGTCCATACGCAGCAGCGCATTAACATCAAACTCAGTCCCTGTATCACCCTCAAGTTCAAACGCTTCATCCAGCAGCAATTCGATGGACTCAATCAGTGACTGAAGACACTGTGAGTAATACTGCTGATCCTGCGCCTCGATGTTGTCATGCGTTGGCAGTTCACCGATGCCAACCTTATAAGCAGGCACGTGAAATACTGAACAGACAATCTGCGCGGTCATGCGAAGCTGTTCGACAGTTTGTGCATCAGCAGCTGAGACCGTCCGGGGAACATATTTCGCACCATTGCTCAGAATGGCGGTTCTACCCGCATTTTCCCCGGTATAACCAGTGTCCCAGTTTTTTTGGATCTTCCTGGCGTTCTCTTCCGTAATCGAGCCCGGAACCTCGATAACACCGCTGGGTTTCCCGCCATTGCGGAAAAAGTACGCTGAGCTTTCCTGAATATGGTGACCCTGCATTGCAGCCAGACCAGCAGCATAAATCGGGGAAAGACCAATAAGGGGATGGAACAGACAGTTGAACCGATCGTGAATAACCTCTCGTGCCGGTACAGTCACAGATGATTCAATACCGACCATGTTATCCGGATTGATCTGGTAGAAGACAGAGCCATCATCAGCTACCAGCGGCGTAACCTTGTTCCAGTCCAGCAGCCTCAGCTCGGTTATCTCGCCGCGATTGTTCCGGATCTTGAGCGCAACGGTATTACCTTCGCACAGCTTGGAATTCAGCCAGTGCTCAAAGAACTGGATGCGGTTCTGAAAGGCATTTGGCCTGGAATACAGCGAGGCTATCTTTCCGGTTTTAATTTCCCTCCGAACGCCATTTGTATCCTGTTTCATCAGGCGCGGAGGCATTTTAGCGATATCACTTGCGATCAGAGATATGCAGGAAAACACAGCATAATAGGAGAGAACCGTTTTGGGCTTAATTTCCATATTCTGCTGCCAGGCCCCGGCGTAGGGTTCGTGGACATAACTGAACATCGGTGTCCAGCCCCCGCGGTTGACAACAGGCTGCTGTAGATTTTTGACTTGCCCCTCTTTTCTTCGGAAAGGATTCCACATTAGCCGTTCTCCGCTCTACGCTTATTCTTCCTCACCCTGGTAGTTACCTCGGTGAAATATTCAGCCTTGCCAAGCAGCACCAGCACCCTTGCGCACCGATCGTCCACGGTCTTTACGTCTCCCGTAACAGAGTCATGTGTGCGTTGCAGATATCTGATTTTTGCCATGCAATATGGCGGGGTTTCCCCCGCCCTCCTTTCGCGTTAGCTTCCCTGGTTAGAGCCGTAGTTCACACCAGAAATAACCGCCACCGCTGCCGTGCGGCGACGCTTCCAGTTGATCCAGCGCTCGGCACGGATAGCCACGCTGTTCGTCTGGAACATGGAAACCAGCTCCGTTCCGGTTGGGCTGACGCTGTCGCCAGTAGGATCGCTTTCCATTTCCAGAGAGGCTTCACGTGACATATCCACTGCCACACCACCGTCGTCAGCCAGATAAATATCCGGCGCGTTCAGCAGGGTAAGATTGCTTCCGGCGTACTGCGAAACGATAGCCGGAAGCCCCTGGAATGTGCCGCCAAGCAGGGTCATTTCCGGATACATTTTCTGGCCCAGAGCATTTTTCTTCATGGACAGCGCCAACGCGTTGGTGCTGGACATGATCCACACGCCGCCAGTTGGCTGGAGGTTATTGGAGACAAACTGAGCGAATGCCGCTTCAGCATCTGCATCCGGATCGCCGGTTGATGGAACAGCCACAATACCGTTGGTAATTGAGGCCGGAGAGACGTTAGCAACTTCAGCTTTCGCCGGGTTAATGAAGTCCGTATCCAGGCGTGCAATGACCGCTTCTGCCAGCGCATTACGCACCAGTGCATCAGCTGCCGGATTAGAGAATCGGATCAGCTCATCGGTCAGCACCGCAATGGCTGAGACTTTGGCGAAGCTGAACGTGATGGACTCAAAGTCGAATTTGGTCAGCGGCTTGGCCTTACCCTGACCTACCCAGCTTGCAGATCCGCCGGAAGTTTGTGCCGGAATGCGAATGTTGAACGGGACCTGACGCAGGGCAGGAATACCACCCTGACCGAAACGACCGATAATGGTCTGCGGGCGGAGGAATTCAACAAAATCATTTGCGTATTCCTGATACTCCACCAGCGCACCAGCCCACTGAGGATCGGTCGTTGTGCCAGCACCAACAGCGGCTTTCAGCACATGGTGAAGTTTCGCATCATCCGGGTACTGCTTACGTGCAATTTCCAGCGCTTCAGAACGGCTGCCGTTTGCCGCCGCCAGTGCCTTGGCAAAACGGGCAAAGGCGATACCTTTCTCCAGATTTTGCTCAACGCGAATGATCCCCGGCGCGTTTGTCTTCACGGTGGTGAATTCGCCACCAGCAGCTTTAGATACCGGTTTTGCAGTCGATGCCAGATTGCTTTCCATGTCGCGCAGTCGTTTGAGGTGCGCATCAACTGATTTAATTTCTGCGGATGTGTTGTCGTAGCTCTCTTCTTCTTCAGCGTCCAGGGTGCGTCCCTCTTCAGCCGCCTTTGACATCACTTCATCAAGTGATGCGGCCAGCGCTGCACGCTTCGCTTCAAAGCTCTTGATTTGTTCTGCGATATTCATCGAAATGTTTCCTTTTTTGGTTTTGGGTGCTGTAGCGCCAGCGGTTTTAGAAGTTTTCACTACCGGTTTCTCATTGCCTGACGCGGCGAGAAACTGGCGATCGAAAGATTTAACGGTCTGGATGGAGCATTCGGCATTGGCCGGAATGGTCACCGCCGAGACCTCAAGCAGGTCCCAGGACAAAAAGCGAATACCGCCTTCATCCAGGAAGGAATACTCAATTGGGCGGAACCCAATCGACAGGCCGCGTACCAGCCCCGCCTTAATCGAAGCCCACGTTTCATCAAGACGTGCGATTAACTGGGATGGCATGTCAGGGGTTGGTTTCACGAGCTTTGCTGTGATCTGCAACCCCTCTTTCACCATTTTTGGCGTGCAGGTGCCAATAGGCTGAGAGCGGTCGTGCTGCCAGAGGAACGGCGTATCGCTGCGGAATTTCGCCCCCTCCGGCTCCATAATGTCACCGTCACGATCGGGAGACGGTGTTGAGGCGATGCCGGTAATAATCCGCTCATCCTCATTTACCGACTTCACCGTCATGAGGGTGCAGGCGCGTTTAAGCGTCATTTGCTGGCCTCCAGAAATGAAAAAACCCGCATGCGCGGGCCATTAACTGACGTGTGTGTTAAACGAAAAATACCTGGTAGTCTTTTTTGACCGGTTCGGGGTTAAGAGCCATTAACGTAACGGCGTTGAATGTGGCCATAAGAGGGTCAATTTTCCCCTTCCCGCTGGCCTGTTTGGTGATGAGTATGGCGTTGCCTTTCGGCTCCACACGGGCGTTGCCTACGCACCATGCCATCAGAAGCTGACCACCATGAAGCAAAACACCTTCAGCCAGCTTTCGCTCAGTAGTCTTAATGGCGCCGCCGAGTTTCCAGCCCTGGCTGACCCCGGTTACAGCCTCATCAGGAATGCCTGCCTCACTGAGCGCATCAAGAATTTGCCCGACCTCAGAAGGGTCAATCCCGATTTTGTCCAGCAGTTCGGCTTCATAAATCCGGCTGACATACTCTGCAACCTGCTCAACATCCTCGCCCACCCGCTTAACGATCGTCAGGTCACCGGCCCTCTCAAAATCCTTTAATTTTGAAATTTCGCTCTTTCGTCTTTCCAGGGCGATGGTATGCGCCCATGCATGACACCAGCATAACCATTCGCGAGTCTGGCGATCGCGCCCGATAACGGCCAGGCCAAGAAGGTCATCGAGACCACCGCCATCTATACCAACTGTGACCACCTCAGAGCGGCGCAGAATATCTTCAAAAGTGACGCGCCTTGCCTGTTGCTCCCAGAAATCCGCCCCTGCCCATCGGTCAGCGCGCAGGGCGAGACCGATTTCAACGTTGGCGTGCTTGGACATAAAGCCACGGAAGTCTTCTTCCCCGGCCTCTTTCGCTTTGTTGTATTCGCGGTAAAGAAACTGCTCGTCAACGGAGTAACCCAGGTTGGGGTTAACCATCGCGAGGTTATCCAGAAGAAGATGCTCTCCGCTGGCAACCATTTCCGGTGGATGCTCAAATATCACCGGAAGAAAATGCGGGTCGTGTATTTTTCCGTCGCGAACGTCACGGGCGTACTGTAACTTTTTCTTAAACACACCAGCAGGCGGTTCGTTGGACTGCGTGGTTGTGTACATCACAAAGCCTTCCGGTCGTGATGCCATGCCACCGACTGCCTCGCGCAGCATATCTTCGGAGTTATGTTGCTTGCCAAAAAGCCACAACTCGTCAATGAGCGTGCCGACAGATTTAATCCCCGATACGGTGTTGGGGTCGGCGGCCACCACTTTCAGCGTCGTGTCCGTTCCCCTGTGGGTGATGGTCCTGATATGTGTCTGCACCTGACAGAGGTCATCCAGATCATCATCCCGCTTTACCATATCGCGCGCCGGGTTAAAGGCGTTTGTCGCCACCTCTACAGTCGGGGCGATGATGGTGTACCCGGCAGCCTGACGCCAGTTGAGCAGCAAGGCCGTCATCATTATCCCGGCGGCCAGCGTAGACTTGGAGTTTTTTTTGGGGATCAGTACAAACACTTCTGTAATGTGTCTGCGGCCGGTTTCGGCATCATAGGAGCCGAACAGCGCCGCAACGAGATCGAAAACCCACTGTGCGCAGGATTCACCGAACGTTGGCGATCCTGGAGCATCAACGATTTTCAGTTGCCTGAAAACGTTCAGGGCTATTTCAGCCTGCTCCGGGTAAATCGGGGCAGGAATAATAGACTGGCCTTTCTTCAGGCGCTCCGCCCAGTCAGGGCAGGCAGTTGTCCACTCCGGCATTATGTAGTCCCGCGATTGTTAACCACCAGTTTCGGCGGCTGCTGAATGGCAAACTTATTGGCCGCTTTTTTGGCAGCCTCCGCTTTTGCATCCTTCTTACCGCCCTCACCTTTCTTCTGATGCATATAGGGCAGCATGGCCTTTGCAGCATCTTTCCTGGTTTCGATTTCGTAACCAACGTTGTTCATAACCGATTTCAGGAAGTCGAGAGGGTCTTCATACTCACCGGCGGACGATGCCGCAGGAGGTCGTTTTTCTTCAGGCGTGTTTACTGCTGGGGTATAAACATTTCTGCGATACGCAGGTTCGTCATCCACCTCAACTTTTTCTCGTTTTTTTCGCTCAATAAACGCGATGACCTCCGGGTCTTTAGCAAGCTGCGACCCCTTGGAACGCGCGGATTTTTCAGAATATCCCGCCTTTATTGCCGCATCCTTCTGAGACATCCCGGACATCAGCGCGAGAGCATATTTCCGCTTCTGCGCTGTTAACATGTTTACACCCTCCAGAGGGGGATTTTTTCTGCGAATGAGAGGGGGCGAGGTGTCCAGGGCGATCGATGTTTACTCTGGATTATACCCCCCCCCGGGGCTGGCAGGCCTCAGAGCCCTACAAACCCTGATTCCTGATCGCCATCATGCACCTTATGCTTCAGGGCTTGTTCATCAGGCTGACCAGTAGCGGCTTCACGTGCAGACTTACCTGCATGACATTCAGTGCAGAGCGTCCACAGGTTGTGCTCCGAGTTATCGCCTCCGAACTGAAGCGCGATACGGTGGTCGAGTTCACTGTCAGTCAAATCAACAACCCGATTACACATACAGCAGCGACCACTGTCACGCGCATAGATACGGCGCTTCAAACTCACCCTTGCACTTCCACTTATCCGGCGCTGCTCACCGTAGATTGGCTTGATGCGTCGCGTATCAATGGCTTTCAGGCGTGGCTTTAACGTTGATAGCTTAGACATGCAACCTCCACGCCCGGCGGCGTTCTGTACGTGGCGCTGAGTCAGGGTGATGCTCTACCGTTTCACCATCTGCATGGTCCACCAGCGAGTAACACGGATAGATCACTGAGCCACCCCATGCATCACCCACAGCGTAATCGGCGGGTTTGCTGTTATCCCAACGGGATAGCACGCGCTGCACATGCTTAGGCGGGACGCTATAGCAAACGCCATGAATGAGTCTCGACAGCGTGATGTAATCAGCGCGTGTCTTATCAGCCACGATTAGCCGCTCAGCAATCTGCATTTGATACTGTGGAGGCCGCCCGGTACCGAGATAAAAGCTCAGCATGTCGTCAGGGAAACGAGCCAGCCAGTCAGTTACCTTTTCGGTGAATCCCTGCACCGGCAGCGCGTCATCCTCAATTACGACAACCCGGCATGTTTGTTCTGCTGCCCACTCAAGCGCGCGGCGATGATTCCAGTTCGCGCCGTGGTTATCGTCATCAACCAGCAGATGAGCATGCAGCAGTGCAGCAAGACGTTGTGCAGGCCCTAAGCGGGTATGATGGCCGACCACCACAAACTTAATCTCTTCAGCCACCAGCGAATCTCCAATAAAAAAGCCGCACGATGGCGGCTACTGTCTGAATATCAGGGTGTTGCTCCGCTTTAACCCTGGTTAAGGTAAGCACTCAGCCCGTCAGTGGTGGGACACTGGCGCACTCATATAAAGAGGGATGGCTGATAACCTCTGGATTAGGAAATATAAATGGACCAACAAACAGCTTCTCTTCTGCACAAAATCGCTACACTTGAACAGCAGATGGCAAAACAAGGTGCAGCCGCAAACTTTGTAATCACTCACATGATTAAGCTTCTCGATGAACAATCGGGCGATAGTCAGTTTTCATCCAAACTCAGAGAGACCCTTTCAGAATCTCTGGATAAACTCAATCACAGTCAGTCAGCACCTATCAAGTCTGCCATCAACGAGTTGCTTCAGCCGTCTGTCCAAATAATGTTCCAACCGAAACCAGAGAAGTTCATTAAGTAATTGTAAGCGCGGCCTTCAGGCCGCTTTATTAATTTCTTCATTTACAACACTGATGACCTTTGCAGCAGTTTTTATGGCTTCACCTTCATAATATTCGACCGTACCTCCCTCAATTCGAGCAATAAAAACCTCCATACTGAAGATGTTTAACATTGGTACCGCCATCGCCCGTACGCTCACGGTAGCATTAATAACTTCGCCGTTAGCGATGAAAGACGAAACTACTAACTCGTGATTTTGCATCATTCTTAACCCCCGTAAGAATTATTTATGTTTAAACCAAGCGCTTTCTATACCGATGCCCTCAGTTTTGAACACCGTGTGAACCAGAGGGCCGGTGACCAGCCTGTCAGCGAATGACTGCGCAACAATGCCGAACGCCACCATGTCACCCACCGCGGCGCCAGCCTGTTCTTTCTTCCAGAAACGATAACTCTCGATCCGGTAGTAAAGACGGATGATGCCGTGAGCGAACGCCATTACATCAGCGCGAGTACCACCCAGCAGCCCAGCGTTAAGCATCACATCGTTGCGGTGTTCTTCAATAAACTCCTGATAGATGCGCTCCGGATGATTCTGCTTTGCCCAGGTATCGGCGTAGGTCTTTGGTTCTGAACCGACATACACCTTTCCGGCTTCCATTTCTTCCCACGGCGCGCGAAGCATTTCGACATCGGTACCATCGGTACACCAGACGAACCGGTATTCAGGGTGTTCTCGCAGGTGCTGCCAGATGTGCAACCAGCGACGAAAGTAGACATTCATCTTCACGTCAGGAACGCGACATAGCTCAACATCTGCCGGGGCTGCATGCAGCTCATCCACCAGCGCTATGCGGCCACAATTCCGAAGTGATGAGGCCCATTTAGCCAGCATGTCAGGCGAGGCCGCCATTTTTGTGCCGCGCTGCGGGTCAGGCTGACTGGTCAGTAGCGTTGTGATAACCACATCGCGCTGCTGGCGGTATTCAACGTAACCAGTAAACCCGGCATCACGCCGTTCGTTGTGGATCTTCACGTTACGTTCAACCAGCGCCTGTCGGTCGGGACGCGGCACCGAACGCTCTACCGCTTCATGCTCGTCGAGAGAATGAATCAGCTTTTCTGAACCGACCACATCACCGTAAGCCCACGTAGTTAGTCCTGCGTTATGGATGCGCAAGGCGAGATCGCTGTGCTCGTACATGCCGCGACCGTATACCCGATCGAAACCACCAACCTTCTCGATAGCGCTACGGTGGTAATACAGCATCACGCCGCGCTGCCCGGTGTATGCGATGTGCTTATCATCCCGGTACAGGACCGCCATATCCTTCAGCTTATTCGTCCCTGCCAGATCGAGAAACTGGTAAGCCAGGTGTGGCTCGGGTGATTCGATGTATGGCAAGTGCCAGTTATCAGCGATGGGCCAGGCGTCATCATCCCAAAGAAAAAGATGCTCACATCCGGCGTCTATCAGCGCGGTTAAGCTGACGTTCTTCGAAGCAACAATGCCAAGTGATGTTTCATGGCGAAGCAGCTGCACGCCGTCAGGCACTACTGCGACAGGTTTAGAGCCGTCGTCGATAACCACCACCAGCGCCCCGGCGGGCAGATGTTTAATGTGCTGCTCAATGGCGCGGTTTAAAACGTCTGGCCGGTTGTGGGTAGTAATGACAATGCCAATCCGGGATGAAACGACGCTGGCGGGAGCGTATGGGACACCATCAATAGTGACCTGCATAAAACCTCCCGTCAGTTTCCACGCGACCGTGTATTCCAGAGGATGCCGCCTGGCTTGAGCGCATTGCGAAGAGCATCGTTCACCGCTTCGTGCATCGCCTGTTGCAAGCCAACTACTGAAGCTGTTTGCGCATCAATCTTTGCCTGGAGGGCTGCGAACAAATCGCTTTCGCGTACGGCGGAGATAATGGCTTCGCACATCTCATCATTGAGGCTGGTTTTGGTGGCATTATTACCATCAGCGGGATTAGCCTTATCATGACTAATTTCTCCAGGGAAGCCACCAAAAGACAAACCAACATTGAATGTCGTCTTTTCATTATTGCTGGCTGATTGAGCGGCTTCATGCACCTTATAGCGATCGGCCAGAAACTCAACCTTGCTATGCTCACCTTCAACACCGAGGGTCATGCCAGCTTCGTGCGGCTTGCCTTTGCCGGCGACGTTTAATTTAACGCTGTAGCTCTTAGACAATACGACATCGTCGATCTTCGCATCGGTAACGAACACCTCGCCGTTATTAATAATCAGCACCCCGTTCTTTTCGAAAGTCCAGCCATCTTTCAGGACTTTGAATGCATCGCTGTTACGGATTTTGTCATCCAGTTCGTCAACAGCCTGTTGTGCGCCTGATGTGTCCAGCTCAACACGAAGCTTCATTGTGCGTACCAATGGTGCGCATGAGCCATCAGGTACAGATGGTCCTTTATCATCCACTAGCGATTGCGGACGCTTATTTACCGTGACAGAGGAGGGAAAGTACTCTGGGATACCATTCACCTCACGGCGTGCGCCCCACGCATCATATTTTGCCGTGCCAGCCGCGCTTTGTAGTTCGATTCCTTCATCGGTTTCGATAACGTGAAGGCTACGCATTGCATCTTTTAGGCTTAAAGTTTTTTTCATGTTTACTACCCTTTTAGACGTGAGCCTGTCGCACGGCAAAGCCGCCGAAAGTTAACGGTTTGCCCAGGCTCACAGCTGAAAGACTTTCTTTGATGTGCGCGTGCGATGCGCATAAAAAGCCGCACGATGGCGGCTACTGTCTGTATATCAGGATGTTGCTTTGTATTAGCCCTGGTTAAGGTAAACATTCAGCCCGTCAGTGGTGGGACACTGATTCACGCAAAGAGGAGGAATGGCTGAATAACTCTTCGAAGGAAAAAGGATGATCACCAAAGTAAAAATCAAGTTTATTTCCCATATTGATGGATCGGTATCAGATACCCCCACGGAGCATGCAATTCCCGTAGTTCCATTGACAGTATGGCCAAGTAGCTCAAAAGATATAAACGTTTATAAACCAAATGGATTGAAGGCTGGTGCCTACGCACTTATAGATACCGGAGCAGATCTTTGCTATGTGGATTCAGACTTTGCTGACGATTTAAAACTCCCAATCGCGGAAAAAACAACTGTGAGCGGAGCCACCTCAACAATAGAAACTACAGTTCGGCATGCGGTAATATCGTTCACTGAGGACGAAAGAGTTTTTTCAACAGAATTGACTTCAGTGCCATTGGTAAGTAACGGGAGAAAATTCCAGGTCGTTTTCGGAATGCAACTAATTAAAATGGGCGCCCTTACGATGGATTTTTCCAATCAAGTATTTGAGTTAACATTTTTTAACTAACCCACCAGGGATACCTCCCTCTTTTGCAAGACTGGATAAGGGCATTGCTTTTGCTGTTTTCCTAGAATCGGTACCAGAATTGAGTTGCGATTTAATATCTTTTAATTCGCTCTCAATTCTCTTTACACGTTCAGCTAAAGTCATGATTGCCTCTTAATAATCGCTTAACATCTACAAAGCCTGCCCGAAGACAATACTTACCATTATCAAGCCCACCCGCAGATGAGCTTTGTAATGGAAAGCCGTTGTGAAAGTGGCTCTTTTTTCTTAAATATCAGCGAGCGCAATTTTGCGTCGGCTACCCGGCTTTCGCTTCCATCAGCGTGACCATGTCAGGATCCATCTGACTGACGATCCGCTCACGCGCGCAGTTGAGTAGTTTCTTGCGACCGCCGACGCCCCACTTATTCATTGCCCTGGCGCAGGCGCTTACCTCTTTGGTCTCATTTGCGATCAGCAGGTCAAGCCTGTTGAGGCGAGACATATTGGTGATGCCGTTAAGTACCGCTTCCCGGAATGTTTCATAAACGCGAATTTCAAATTCAGGCCTGATCCATGCCGCATAATCGTATGCAACAAACTTCCCGCCATAGGTTCCGCCGTGTACGCCGCGGGCAGTGAAAACCACAGATTCGTGGTTTTTCTCCAGCTCGGCCAGGAACTCTTTGGTCTGCTTGTTTCGCAGATAATGGTAAGGCGATTCAGCATCACTTTTGCCACTGGCTTTCCACATATCGGTGAGGCAGATCATGCCGTCTTCTCCGACACGGATTGGTTGATTGAAGAGGGTTAATGATTTCATTTCGCTGATACCTTTTGGTGGTTGAGCCTGTTCTCGTAGATACGGGCAGCCCAAGAGCGGTCAGCGTTACCACTGCCCTATCTCAAGCTCTACCCCGAAAGGCTCTTGGTTGATATGCGCACGAGAATGCGCGGTTTACTGCGGACATAAAAAAGCCCGACCGAAGTCAGGCTCTGTTATTTGGGTAACGAATCATTTAAGACACTGCTCTTTGATGTAGTCCTGCATGCCGCGAATCATCTTGTCAGCGGTTGCGATTCCGTCCCGGTGATCGAAATAATTCCGTCGAGCGTCTGGAGTAAGTTCGGGGGCTCCTGCATCATCCACGCCGGAGGTGGAGGTGGCTTTGGACATTCCAGGGCAGGTTGCGGCGATGCGCAGCCGTTTAGCGCCAGAATCGACATCCCGACGCAAATCGTTAATGGTTTTTTTCGCATCGGACAATTCCTTCGTATATTTGGCATCCAGCGCAGCGACATCACGCTGGCGCGCCTGCATATCTTTGATGGTGGCGGTCGCAAGGCTTAGCTGTTTATTGGCTTTGTCGCGCTGGTCTTTGTAGGTGATGGCGTTGTCGCGGTACCGGTTTACGAAGAACGCCAGCACGCCGATTAACGCCACCACCAGCAGCTGCAGCCAGTAACGCTTAACCAGCGCGCCAATCATGATAGGAACAGAGCCCGCTCTGCCTCCCGCCGACGTGTCAGCCCATTCAGCACCTTCCCACCAGCTTTATTCCAGCGCAGGAACTCATCGGCCGCGCCAGCGTAATCACCGGCGTTGAGTTTTCGCAGGAGAGTCGATGTCGACAGTGACCGGGCACCGAGGTTATACGTGAACGACACCAGGGCGTCGAATTGCCCCTGAGTCAGGCCAACTTTGACCAGGCGGGACACATCGCTTTCGTAGCTGACCAGTCCAGTTTTCAGCAGACGCTCTGCCGTTTCCTGCTTAATCGTCATCCCGGCGCGGATTGGTTTGCCGTCGACAGGCTGAGTCCAGCCGTAACCGATCGTCCAGACTCCGACGCTGTCCTGGTAGGCGGTGAGTTTGCAGCCTTCGAACTCTTTGATCAGGGCAATGCCTTTATCACTGGTTTGCATTCTTCATCCCCGTCAAACGTTCCCAGAAATAGGTCAGTGCCACCGAGCCCATCGCCCCGCTAATACCAGACGTAACCAGGATCATGTAAAGACTCAGCCCGCTTTCAACGCTGATCAGGCCACCGATGAGACCGGTAAATCCGGACACTGCGATCTGCGCCAGTGCGTTGATCCAGCTCCAGGTGGCCTTGTTCTGCTTAACGTCAATAAGGTATCGGACCAGGCCGCCCCAGCATGACAGAGCAAGGACAATCAGCCATGACACTCCGGCAATGCTTTCTTTATCTTGCATACGTTTAGCCATATCACCTCCGAAAGAACGGGGTGCTGTTTGTGTAGAGTGGAAGGATGCCAGGAAACAACGACCGGACATCGCAAATAAAAAAGCCAGCGACAGGCTGGCAATGTGAGGGTAAGGCAATGTCGGCTCTCTGACCGAAGGGTCCCAGGTAGTGGGTTTAGTTTGTGGTGGCCGGCGCTGCTATCCGGCATTCACGGCTATCGCTTTACGACGCCATCAGGACATTCACCACAACGAGGATCGCTTTGCCGTGCCAGGGAAATGTACCTGGTCTCACCGGGATGCCGTCACATACTCAAAGCGATTTCCGTTATGCAGAAATGAAAAAGCCACCGGCGTTAACCAGTGGCTCTAAATTATTGGTGATGGCTCAAGTCGCGTTTTGGCTGTCGCCACACAATTCAGCTTTTGGGCTTTCGATGTCCCCGATTCATGAGCGCTGTCATCTTGCACTTCATCACCGCGCTCTTTCGCCTTTGACGTCCGAGCATATACTGAATTATGCACTTTCATTTCGCCAAATCAACACTTTCAGATAAATATTTTCTAATTAAGTGGCCTGAAGTTCATTTTCTTTCTCCATCTCACGTTGTAAGGCATAAAAGAGTTCTGATTCAAAAACCTTCTCGCACCACACGACCCGGCGGCGGCACTGCTGCACATCCACGCCGGTTACTCTGCTCATTGCCTGAGCGATATGTTGAGTGCAGTTGCGCTCACAATAACGTTTAATTGCATAATCGCGGACTGGGCTTTCCCGGTGAAACAGCTTAACCATCACTTTTTCTACGAACGCGGCATCATCTGATTCTTTGGCGAGAGCGATGATGTTGCTGGCTGATGACTGAGGGATAACCAGTTCGCGAGCTTTTTTATAAAGCGCCTCACCTCTCAGCGCCCCTCCTTCATCGCTATAAATCCAGTTGACCATCCTCTCGATGTGTCCACCCATATCAGGACTCCATTGGCTGCGGATCATCAATCGGCCAATGACGTTAATGGCACCGGCAGGAGAATCATCGCCACGGTTAATGCGACCCCACACAGTCAGCATGTACTGCACCCATGCCCGTTGCTTTGGGGTTATGGTCTTTTTGGGATGCTTCCAGACACGGCGGAAGTGAGCGTCATCGACAAAGTTGACCATGGAGTAAATTGGTGTGAGCTTTCTCATGCTGCTTCCTTCTGAGGTTGTTTGGTCTGGCTGTGCTTTGCTACTGGCGGCAGGTTGGCGCGCTTAACGCTTTCGGCCTGGTATCTGGTTATCTCGTCTCTGGTCACGGCGCGCACTCCCCGATGATGATCTGCCCCTTCTCTCCCCAGACCTTTGTGATGCGACAATCCCAGATGTGAGCATCATTCTCATAAAGCGCATCCATCAGGGCCTTCAGCATGTTGTCGCAGTCTGGCTTGGCCTGGTGGGGCTTCCCAGCGAACTCAGCTCGTTTCTTCTTACTCCAGCTTGGTGGCATTGGTAGGACGAATGTCACATGTGATCCGGATTCAGGCATGGTCAGCTTGCGCAGGCGGACCTCATCGCAAAAAGCGCGATAACGCATTACAGGTGGACGCTGTTTCCACTTATCCGCGCGGGTCATGCGAGGCTTGCCGATTGGTGTGATGTCGTAGATTTTCATGCAGGCACCACCAAGCCACGACGGGCAATCTGGATAATGGTCAGGACGATGGCGCGATCCATTAACTGGCGGCGCTCGTCACGACTCAGCCCCTTCCCGTTATCAATCTCTGAATGGCAGGTGACACAGATAGCGGCGGTGGCGCAGTCGTCTGTTTTCATTCCGATACCCTTTCCCTCGTTGCGGTGTGCCACCTGCACGCCCCAGGCTCCGCACAGGACGCATTGCTCAATCTGGCCGACTGCGGCGAGCCACTTCTTGCTGCGGTAGGTTTTACTCATGGTCACCACCTTGGACCTGTACCAACGTGAGGTTTCCGCAGAACACGGCACCGGTATCGATGTACATCTGGTTGGCATACTTCAGGGGCTGGCGCGCTGGGGTGTGCCCGAAGATAAACAGATCGGCACCGGATATCGGCGAGACAATGCCGTCCTGAGCGTCGCTAACCCTCTCACGATTCCAGATGACCATATCTTTCGGGACGGGCTTATCGAACGCATATTCGTTATGCGGGTAGTCAGCGTGGCAGATAACGATTTTACGCTCAGCGGTAACCAGCTCGATGACTAGTGGCAGCTCAGCTGCTTTGTGAACCAGAGCCTTAGCCAGCACTTCTTTGTCATAGTCGAGATTGAAGAACCAGCCGCCACCATTCACCAGCCAGTGATTGACGTTTCCATAATCCGACAGCCCATCAATCATCATCTGCTCATGGTTTCCGCGCACAGCACGGAACCACGGCATAGTAATCAGATCCAGGCATTCGACG
Source organism: Enterobacter cloacae complex sp. EB5 (assembly GCF_031432835.1). NCBI lineage: Bacteria > Pseudomonadati > Pseudomonadota > Gammaproteobacteria > Enterobacterales > Enterobacteriaceae > Enterobacter > Enterobacter cloacae complex sp. EB5. The sequence continues at coordinate 3,295,394 of NZ_CP133860.1, read as the reverse complement.
TTTTCCGCGCCGCGGTCAACAAGGTCACCAACCGAGATCAGCAAATCACGCGCAGGGTCGAACGAAACTTTTTCGAGCTCATTCATCAGCAGCGTGTAGCACCCATGCAGATCCCCGACGACGAAGATATTGCGCCAGTCACCGCCATTAATGCGTTGATACATGCTCATGCGGATTTTCTCCTCGCCGCGAGACGCAGCCATTTCTGATCCACCAGGCGGGCGGTGTAGCCCTTCAGTGTCGGGATTTCGGACGGCTTAACCGCGGGCTTGCGCTTGCGGCGTGCCGGAACGCGGAATATTTCGTTTGTGATGACGCGGGAAAGTGGAGTTGACATCAGGCCTCCTGCTTATCGCGCAGCTGCTGGTACTCGCAACCGTTCGGGATAGTCAGAGCCAGACCGAACTGAGCGCACCACATTTCAACCTTCACCAGGAAGATATGCATTTCCCCAGTGTCGAGGTCTGCGGTATGGCGCGGCTCCCAGGTCGTGGTTTTCTCACCGGTAATGAAATCGGTGTAGGTCACCTCTTCGCATCCGAGGTAGGTCTTTTTGAGGTTGCGCTTAACCCACTCCGGAGTGGCATCAGTGCGCCCTGATTTAATCAGGTATTCGCTGATTTCAGCCAGCCACATGTGAAGAAGTGAATTTTGTGACAGGCTGCGCTTCTCGCGCCACGGCTTGACCTGAAGGCGGAAGCACTGGCCTGCATCCAGCAATGGCTGAATTTGCTGTCCTATGGCCGCGAAGTTGCCGCGATGGAGTTTGATGCCGTCTACTGGCAGAGTCATACGGCCTCCTTAACGGAAACCGCAGAATGCAGAAAATCGCAGGTGCCGTTAAGCATCTGTGACAGGGTGAGGAGTTCAGATTGTGGTCGCATTTAAGTCCCCTTAAATGCGCAGAAGTCTTACCGTCGGGCGTTCAACTCCGACGGCACTGATATTATGGCTGGTTGATTCTGAATTATCAATGCGAGAAAAAGGCCTCCGAAGAGGCCATGGCTCTCGATATGGGGATTCCCATATCGCTTGTATGGTAGCTATGTCAACTCAGGCAGTTTGAAGCCAGCCATGTCTTCTGCCCGGATGGGAGGTGACAGGCAGTCAGCAAAGACCAGTGAACCATCGAGCAAGATAACGAAACTCCACCCTCTGAACAGGCTGGCGCTACACCAGTCGGCCTTAAGCGGCACATCTGGCATCCTGTCCGGGAAGGTTGGGTAATGCCCTGCAAGCCACTCCATGGCGTCGCAGCGGTTGATGGTGTAATTGTCGTACATCATGCCTCCTGCTGCGGTGCTTCTGGCATTGGTAAGTGAGACCATGATTCTCCAGTAACAACCCTGATAATGGTTCTTTTAGAAACTCCATATCGTTTAGATAGCACTCCGTATGAAACCCCAGACCATCTAAGCGATCTTATTTCCATTATACTTGCATCGTTTAATTTCGAATTAGCCTGCATCTCCCCTTTGTATGCTGGAAGGTGTGACCGATTTCTTAGCCCTGTATTCCAGGCGTGTAGCCTATTTTCATGGGGTGTAACCCACTCAAGATTGCTTAAGGATGGGTTGGATTTATCCCCATCGATATGGTTAACCTCTGGCTTGGCATTTGGATTCGGTATAAACGCCTCTGCTACTAACCTATGCACTCTTGCAACTTCCCTTCGGCCATTTGAGGCATCACTCAACCTGACAACGAGATAGCCTGCCTCGTTTAAAAACGGTTTTAGTTTCTTTCCTTTAAATCGCTGTTTAGAGCCATCTCTCTGACCTGCCCCCACGATTAGATACAACACTCAGTTAGTAACGTCGGAATCTTCATTCTCAGAATGACCCTTTCTCCAGCCCGCTGCAAATTCAGACGGTGTCTGATAATTCAGCGTGGAGTGCGGGCGGCATTCGTTATAATCCTGCCGCCAGTCATTAATAATTTTCCTGGCATGAACGATATCGCTGAACCAGTGCTCATTCAAACATTCATCGCGAAATCGTCCGTTAAAGCTCTCAATAAATCCGTTCTGCGTTGGCTTGCCCGGCTGGATTAAGCGCAACTCAACACCATGCTCAAAGGCCCATTGATCCAGTGCACGGCAAGTGAACTCCGGCCCCTGGTCAGTTCTTATCGTCGCCGGATAGCCTCGAAACAGTGCAATGCTGTCCAGAATACGCGTGACCTGAACGCCTGAAATCCCAAAGGCAACAGTGACCGTCAGGCATTCCTTTGTGAAATCATCGACGCAGGTAAGACACTTGATCCTGCGACCGGTGGAAAGTGCGTCCATGACGAAATCCATCGACCAGGTCAGATTGGGCGCCGCCGGACGGAGCAGCGGCAGACGTTCTGTTGCCAGCCCTTTACGACGTCTTCTGCGTTTTACGCCCAGGCCACTGAGGTGATAAAGCCGGTACACGCGCTTATGATTAACATGAAGCCCTTCACGGCGCAGCAACTGCCAAATACGACGGTAGCCAAAACGCCTGCGCTCCAGTGCCAGCTCAGTGATGCGCCCTGATAAATGCGCATCAGCAGCCGGACGGTGAGCCTCATAGCGGCAGGTCGACAGGGATAAACCTGTAAGCCTGCAGGCACGACGTTGCGACAGACCGGTCGCATCACACATCAACATCACGGCTTCCCGCTTCTGGTCTGTCGTCAGTACTTTCGCCCAAGAGCCACCTGAAGCGCCTCTTTATCCAGCATGGCTTCGGCAAGCAGCTTCTTGAGTCTGGTGTTCTCTTCCTCAAGCGACTTCAGGCGCTTAACTTCAGGCACCTCCATACCGCCATACTTCTTACGCCAGGTGTAAAACGTGGCATCGGAAATGGCATGCTTGCGGCAGAGTTCACGGGCGGGTACCCCAGCTTCGGCTTCGCGGAGAATACTGATGATCTGTTCGTCGGAAAAACGCTTCTTCATGGGGATGTCCTCATGTGGCTTATGAAGACATTACTAACATCGGGGTGTACTAATCAACGGGGAGCAGGTCATCTCCTCAAAATTACCCTAGGTATGCTTAGTACATCTCCACCATCATTAACCTGGTAGATTCCCTCCCAGCCAACAACTGGTAAGAATTTCATAAATTACTCCTTAGGAGGATTTGGCAGTGGCATCCAGTGCGTGACATGCTCTACTAACAGATTATCGCAATAGAAATTCCAGTACCTGTCATACGCACCAGACCAAACTTCTCCATACTCATTGAATGCCAGGATGGCCTTAAACTGCTCCGGCATCCGATCACTGCAAGCCACCCAACCATCCGGAATCACCGGAGAGTTGCCATCGGCACCCTGAAGCATGGCGGCGCGGCAGGCGTTCCAGCCGACAGCTTTTCCGTGTTCAAACGCGCTGTCAAAGTCATCATCCATTTCCATCGCAGCGGGCACAGATACCGGCGCTGGCGGGGCGGTGTATAACCGAGTGCCATCTTTGAAATTCTCCCAATCAGCCTGTCCATCAGCGGCTATGCACACCACCTTCGCATCCGGGTGGCATCCGCAATCGTCATACTCACCGAGGACAACCTCGCCAACAGCCTCCGCTTCGAGCGATGCCAGCGCAATCTTCATCGCCGCCAGAGACATCGCAGCATCTTCGTTTACGATGCCAGGCACAGCATCTCGCTCTTCTTCGAGCTCCGCGATGGTCTTCAGTAGCCATTCTTTGGTAAGAGTGTTCATGATGCCTCTCCTTTACCGACTGCGGCGCGGTCGATTATTTTTATGAACTCAGCAGCGCCAACATCACCAAGACCAGCGTACTCGCTGATGAACTTCCTCGCCGATGCGATGATTCCGCACTGGTCAGCAATCCGTTTCTCTGCGTCTTCAGCCCTGGCTTCCTGTCTATGCGCCTCCGTCCATCCAGCATTGGAATGTGCCGCCGTTGCTTTCAGATCGTCGATCTGCTTGTCTTTGGCTTCCAGCTCATCCAGCAGCGCCAGCACGGTGGACGGGGTTAGAGCCTCATTGAATTCATCGCGATCATAACCCCAACTATCGGATTCTGCTCTCTCCGCAACTTCACGCAGCGCCTGTTTATCGATGTTGCTCATTGGGCGGACTCCTGCTTCTGCTTGTTGTATACGGCCCAACTCAGAGAATCGAGCTTGTCACGGCCTGCTTTGTCGTACATGTGGATGCCGTCTTTGCAGGCGTGTTCGAGCTTCACCTGCTCCTCAAGCTGATTGAGTTCGTCGTATGACAGGGTGGCCAGCTTCAGGCGATTCCAGCCAAAGTTACGGATGCGTGTCATACCCCTACCCTCCCAAAAACCATCAATACTCGCTTCATAGCCGCGCTGTTGCGGCACTCCTGAAATATTCCGTTGGTGCAGCTGCGTGCGGTACCGTCCTGCTCTTCCGGCGTCGCCAGGCGATAAGTCACCGTTCGCCAGACCTTGCTCACGCGCACAATCTTGCGGGCCCGCTCCAGATCGATAGCGTTCTTCGTGATGCAGTTGATGGTCATGCCGCACTCTGTGGCCACATCCTTCGCGGTGAAGGTCCTGTGCGTTTCGAGATAACGCAGAATTGCCTGTTTGCCTTTCATTGAATAAGCCCTCTCTCTTTCCCGCGCTGATACTCTTCCCAAAGCCATTGGGCCGGGGTGAGAGCGCCGAGAGTCGCCGCATTTGGCATGCACCCGAAGCTTTTTCCTTCCGGGTGATAACCGGCTTGACGGCTCACGTGATTTGTCGGGATCACTTCATCAGAATTCTCGAGCGCCAGGACGGGAGATGGTATTTTTTCCCCGCCAGCAACTTTCAGCGCCCATTCCTCAAGTTTTTTTGACGCGTATTTTTCAGTTTCAGCCTCGCTCAGCTGGCGCTGGTACATCGCTCTGCGCGTATCGGTCACAATCCAGTACATGACGTCATGAGACCACGGGAAAGCTTCTGCTCCGCCGGTATGCAGCCCTTTTTCGCGGCTATACCGATGGAACTCATTCATCACGTCAGCCAGGCCAATGCCAAGCACCGTGCCGCTATCCTTGCACCATTTGATGAATTGCCCCGGCGACGGCCAGAAAGGTGATTCACTGGCGCGGGCATGCCGTACACCAGCGGAAAGTTGTTCGCGGGTGCGGATCCCATTCTCTGAAAACGCTGCGATCCACTGACGCTTTGCCGTTTTCTCGTCTGCGTCAGTTTTCAGGTTTGTCTGCGTAGATGCAGGGAAAATCTGCTTCAGCTGCCGAAAGAGAGAATCAACGAGCCCCTCAGCCTCAGGGTTGATAACCTTCTGCTGGTCGGTACTTCCGTTCGCCATTCTGGAAAGTAGCGCGCCATCACGGCCGTTAACGGCTTGCATAATCTGATTATTCACAGGAAGTCCTCCCATCCCTCGCGGCTGTTCCAGTGAGGCGTTTCCTGCTCGGCACGACCACGCTTAGCCAGCGGGTTAACCCTGGCATTCCGGATCCAGACTCTGAAAGCCGAATTCCAGTCGATTAGCTGCGTGCCACGGGAAAGGTGATAGTCCCGGAAGTTCAGCAGCTCAGTTTCAATGCTCACCCCCTTCTCGGCAGCCATAGCAATATGCTCAGCAGAGGGTTTGAATTGGGATGGGAACGGGATCCCGGTGCCAGTTGGCAGGCCCATTCTTTCTTTCGCTGCGTCGCTCACAAAACCATCGCGCCCAGAGAGAGTTGGTTCTATGTTGGGTTCAATGACTGATTCTGTATCCCAATTTTGGGATCGTTTAATGTCCAAATTTGGGCTTGTTTCGTGTCCAATTTTGGGATCATTACCGTTTTCGGTACTGTTCCGTTTTTGGGCTTCTTTAACCTCGATATTGAGACGCAAAACGCGAACCTGTTTTGTCTTACCCTTGCGCTCTCCAGTGTCGGTAATTAGCCCATCGTCTATCATCTGGCTGACCCACTTCACGATGGTCTTTCTGTCCATGCCGGTGTCCTTAACGAGACGCTGTATGCTCGGGTAGCAGCAGTGCGATTCGTCAGCGCGGTCTGCCAGAGAAAGCATCAGAAGTTTTTGTGATGCCTTAAGTTCAAGGCTCCATGCCCAGTCAGTCGCCGCTCTGCTCACCTGGAGCCTCCTTAAATTTTTCAAACACAATGTCTACGCACAATTTCACGCAATCGCTGCAAATCGACACCCCGGGCCCGGCAATCATCACTCCTTTAAGTGATTTATCGTCGATACCGCAAAATGAGCATTTGTGAGTTGGCTGAAGGTTTGCCTTTTCGATTTTTCCTGGCATACTTACCTCGTAATTGATGACTTGATTGCACCTGAGAGCCCTTTCTGTTCCCGCAGAAGGGCTTTCGCTTTTTTGGTAGTACCCATCACATAACTCCCGGCGCCATAGCGGCCAGACTTGTCACCACCGCAGCGATTGATTCAGTTGGCAGGAAGCGCAGCAGTGCTTCAGCAGCTTCTCTCACCTCTTTCTCAAGGCGTTGTATCGGCTGACCAAGTAACTTCGCCTGATGCGCTTCAGTGCACTCTTTCATGGCCTCGGCTATCAGTTCGGCCTCAGTCTTTGCGACAAGACCGAACTCTCTCGCCACTTTCTCGTTATCCCGCGCCATCACGTCGATAATGACGGGGATCAATAGCATCAACCCCTTGTCGTTCTTCGGGCCCGGATCGTTAATCATCCGGAAGAAGTTCTGCTTCGTGTTGTGTTCAGAACCTGCCAGTAACAACCCCTTCCCGCCGCGCGCCAGCCACTCTTTCGCAACCAGCTGAGAAATGTGAACCTGAGACTGGCCCGGCGTAGCTTTTTGCCAGGCCTTAACTGCCTCCCGTATTCGAGTTAGCTTACGGTTATTGCGCGGAACACTTTGATAAATCGAAATCAACGGACGTTGTTCAAGTCCGGTACTCTGTTGATACGCAAGTGAATGCATTGCTTTCCCTTTCGTGGTTAGGGCCGCCAATTAGGCGGCGTTGTTGCTGATTGGTGGAAAAACGTCATCAACGCTTACTGAAGCGCCATGCTTATTCAGAGCTGCAACAATCGCCCGGCACTGCTCAAGGCTTAAGCTGCGTTTATTTTTTTCGTAATGGCAAACCGCACCTGTCGACAGGTTCAGCTCTTCGGCAATCTGTCGCTGAGTCAAACCGATGTTTCTGCGGATTTTTCGGATATTGTTCATGTCGGGTCTCCTTTAAACAACTTAAATATACGTTTTGTATTCTTTGTTCGCAAGTAAAATATACGAATTGTGGCTCGCGCAAATATATACAACTTGTATCATTCGGGTATGACTATGAAATGGTACGACTTAGCTAAGACCCTGATGAAAAGTCAGGGCATCAATCAGGAACAGCTGGCGGAGCACCTCGGTATTACTAAAGGTGCGGTAAGTCATTGGCTGAACGCTCGGCGTGAGCCAAGCCTTTCCGAGATCGCAAAAATATTGCAGTTCCTTGGCAAAAAGAACTTCTCCGTAGGAGCTGGCGGTATGATCATTGACGACACGCTTAAGGGTGATGTGGAGTACGCTGGCCCCTACAATCCTGGTAACAAGTATCCAGTAATCAGCAGTGTCCAGGCTGGTTCATGGTGCGAAGCGGTTGAGCCATACACCCTAAAAGATATAGATCTGTGGCTTGAGTCGAATGCTCACATTCAGGGTGACGCGTTCTGGTTGCTCGTTGAGGGCGAGTCAATGACAGCCCCTACTGGCTTGAGCATACCTGAAGGAACCTTTGTCCTCTTCGATACTGGGCGCGAGGCAATCAACGGCAGTCTGGTAATAGCAAAGCTATCCGATTCTAACGAGGCGACTTTTAAGAAGCTGGTGATCGATGGTGGGCAGAAGTACCTGAAGGGTTTAAATCCACAGTGGCCATTGGTAGCGGTGAATGGTAACTGTCGGATTATCGGTGTTGCTGTAGAGACGAAGCTGCGGCTGGTTTGAATGGTTGCTTGAGGGGTCGCAGAGATGCGGCCTTTTTTTTGCCTGCAATAATGCAAGCATAAAAATAAAAATATTTCTTGCTTGTATGGTTACACAGTGATTATGATGCAAGCACATTTCACAGCAAGAGTGCTTACAATGTCAGAAAATAAAAAAGAACCAACTGGAAAAGCAAAAGGCGGGGTTGCTAGAGCTAAATCCCTCACTGCAAAACAAAGAAGTGATCAAGCCAAGAGCGGAGCTATTGCCCGCTGGGGTTATAAAGCCACTCACATGGGAAATTTCAAAGAGCAGTTTGGGATTGATGCCGAGTGTTATGTTTTAAACGATGAGTTGAAAACACCAGTTGTAACCAAGACCGGATTAGCTCAACTTCTCCAGATAGGCTCTCTTGCTCGCGATATAGACAGACTAATGTCGGCTCCATTCATGAGCGAGATGCGCGATCCAGATTTAGAGGATAAATTAGAAAAACCCCTTAAATTTCAATTAGAGGCGCGATCCAATAATTCGACAATTGCGCATGGATTTGACATCGGTGTAGTAATAGACATAGCAAAGCTCCTAGTCAAGGCGAAAGAAAAAGGGGTTTTGCCAGCTAATAGAATTGCAGCAGCAGAAGCCGCACAAAGACTTATGAATGCTTCTGCTAAATCTGGTATTCGCGGCGTTGCATATGCCGTTTCTGGTTATGAGCCTGCGGCGCAGGCGGTAATCGAAGCTTTCAAAATGTACGTTCGAGAAGAAGCTCGTGCTTGGGAAAAAGAATTCCCTGATGAGCTTTACTATGAATGGTACCGACTATACGAACTGAAAAAACCAGAAAAAGGCGGACATCCAGGAAATTTCCGCTGGTTTACTGAGAGGCATATCTACGAAACATTAGCAAAGAGCGAAGGCAAGATTCTCGATATCGCCAAGGAAAATCGCGAGGAAAACGGTAAGAGAGGTGACAAAATCCATATGTTCCTTTCTGATGTGGGCGTGAAAGCACTACGTAGACACATTGGCAAAATTATCGGCATGGCATCCATGTGCGAAACAAAAGAACAATATGAAAGCGCTCTTGAGAGAGTCTTCAAATAAAGTCGCAACCCGGCCACTGCGCCGGGTTTTTATTGCCCACCCATAAAGCCGACCCCCATTCTGCCGATAACTATCCAGCCTGAAGCTGATAACAATAACTATCGCAACACTACCTGCCCGCCCGTGCGGGCTTTTTTATTGCCCCTTCCTCACCAACTCCGCAGCATCCCTGTTAACTCCCTTGCCGATCACGTTTCCTGTTTCCTTCCGGTACTGCTTCAGCTTGTCGATTATGTTTTGCTGGGTCATGGGTAAATCAGCCAGTGACAATTCCATCACCGCCCGCCCCATCGCCTGAATTTTCATGCTTATACGCTCTTCATCCAGAACCATGCACATCCCTCCTGCTGTTTTTTTAAGCGTAGCACTGGTATTTAAAAAAATAAATCACCTTAGAATACAATTTGTTATCACAAAACCACCCACCAATTATACATTTCGTATTGCATGATAAGAATACGTTTTGTATATTCAATCCATCGAAACGAAACATCGACAGCTGAGCGAAGTTAGCCAGCGGCGAAGTTGAGATTCGTTCAGTCGAACGGCGCGACAGTAAACCATGCGTCGGACGCCCGGCGGGCTCAGGGAGAGCGGCAATGGTGCGTAACTGGAATGTTTTGGGATTGGATGAATGTGCAGGCTGATGCACTGGGTGACGGAACGGGCAGAGCGAAACTGATAACCCGCCGTCACTGGAATTGACCGGACTCGGATTAGCCGAGACAGGGCCGAATGACAAAAGTCACCACCCGCTGCGGGGCCAGCAGTAAGCCGGAGTCCAGCACCGGCCATCCAATCGCCAAAGCATTTCTCCCGCATCAGCGGGTAACTAAGTGGAGAGTACGTATGCACAAGTGTCAATTCTGTGGGTACTTTCTGGCATCTGAAGAGATGCAGAGAATATCTGTAAACATGGTTGGCAGGCCTTACAACATCTGCATTCCATGCTCAGAAAAGTACAAAAAGAAAGGCCTGTGGGATTCGGCAAAAAACGATATCGACTGGAAATCACTTCCATGCGTCGATGAGACATAACCGCATCAGCGGGTAACGACAGAGGGGTGGGTATGAGTAAACGCCTGGGTATTTTGAAAGCGTCTCTCGCAAAGAAAGAGGCGCGGTTTAATGAGCGGCTACAGCATCACTTTGACACCGTGGCGCAGGCAAATGGACAGCCACTCAATGACAAGCGCAACGGTCGCGCAACGCTAAATAAATGGGATAAGCAGAGTGATGCGCTACGTGCGTTGCAAGAAAGCATTCAACGCACGAAGGACGCTATAGAGCGAGAGGAATCGAAGATTGCACTGGCCAGCATGGTGAGCTTGCCTCCATACATGCAGAAAGCGATAGATGATGGACTGATATCGCAGTGGCGAAAACATCCACGATTCTTTTTTGTGGTAGGGGTGAGTGGCGGGCGCATTGTTCTTGATGAAAAGACAGGAACCATCGGTCACCGCTACTTGAGCAAAGTTAAGAAGGATGAATATCCGATATTTCGGGATGTTTTCAACAATCTCAATCGGCAATGTCGTGAATTAAACAAGGTCGCTTAGGCGGCCTTTTTCATACCTCACCGTTCTCGATGAGTGCGGTTAGTTATGACAACCGGCGGCCATCCACCGCCCATTAGCGCAGAAGTCTTGTATTAACCGTTCCGTTCGCCGCGACAAGGCCAAGAGGATTTATGAGCAAAGAACAGCCAATATCACGCCTGACTGAGCCAGAAATGGCAAAACTCGCAGTTAAGACGGTTCAGGAATTTGTTAATGCCTGCCACTGCCAAAACGAAGATGACGTTCTTCTGGCATTAAGCTTCTGGCTGAATGTGGGCATGGAAGCGGGTGAGCTTGTCCAGCATGGGCATAAGGTTGTCCTGCAATGATGACAGTCACCCACAACGGCAAGCAGTACACCGCCAAAAAGCTCAACGATAACGAGTGGCAACTGACGTCGGTATCGGCACCGCGGGAAAAGCTCACACTTAATCGCCGGCAGATGCATATCGCTGGCATCCTGGAACAGGTTGAGGTGAAGGTATGATCGGAATGCACTACGGCACCGCATCAGTGCCACGCAGCGAGGTTTTACCGGGCACAATGCTGCAACACCACGGTAAAACTTATCGCGCCTCTGCGAACGTTGAGAAAGGCCTGTACGCCTTCAACATCTTCGAAAAAACCATCATCAAAAGTGATTCCATCGTTGTGCTGCTGAATGAGCGCGGCGAGCCGATGGTTCACTGATACCAACCACCCTATTCAACCGATCGGCCTGGCTTTCTGCGGGCGGGATCTGCACATCCAAATTTCAGGATTTCAGCCATGAACGCATACCTCACTTACGACCGAATCGAAGATCGGCGCTGGGTTGAGCAGCAGCTCACCGACGAGAAGGAGAAGTGGATCGACAACCGGGCGAAAGAACTGATCGCCATGTTCCCGAAATATGCTCTGCAAATGAGTAGCCTGTTTCTTCCAAAAGAAGCGCAAATGGCACTAGTCGGTGAAAAGGCAGAGGAAGCCTATAACGACTATATCACTCGACTTTGCTACGACCGCGCAGAAGAAGAGTGGGATCGCCTTCATCCAACCTGCCCGTTTTAATTTTTGAGGGATTTAACAATGAGTACTGCACTTTCCACCATGGCCGGGAAACTGGCCGCACGCCTCGGCATGGATGCCGGTACAGACCTGATGAATACGCTGAAGAATACAGCGTTCAAAGGTGGCAACGTCACGGACGAGCAATTTACAGCCCTGCTAATCGTCGCCAACCAGTACGGCCTGAACCCATGGACCAAAGAGATTTATGCCTTTCCAGATAAAGGCGGGATTGTCCCGGTCGTCGGCGTTGATGGATGGGCTCGCATTATCAACGAACATCCTCAGTTTGACGGCATGGAATTCTCTTACGACAAGGAGGAAGGCGCGTGTACCTGCAAGATTTACCGCAAAGACCGTAAGCACCCGACCATCGTCACCGAGTACATGGGAGAGTGCAAACGCAACACTCAGCCATGGCAGTCCCACCCTACCCGCATGCTTCGCCACAAGACGCTGATCCAGTGCGCGCGTCTGGCCTTTGGTTTCGCTGGCATCTTCGACCAGGACGAGGCAGAGCGAGTAATTGAAGGAACAACGGCAGAGGTTCATGCGGGCCATGAATCAGATAGCCGCCGCCCGGAACTGATCGCAAAAGGTGAGTCCGCCGCGCGCCTTGGAACCGTTAAGTATCAGGAGTTCTGGGTGGCGCTGAGCGCCGAAGAGAAACAGGTGATCGGCGCAGTTGAGAAACGACGCATGTATGACATGAGTCTTGCTGTCGACAACGCCGAACCTGTCAATGTCGCAGAGACGGAGGCTGAATGATAGAGCAACGCACCCCTGAATGGTTTGCTGCGCGCTGCGGCAAGGTCACAGCCAGTCGCCTGGCTGATGTCATGGCCCGGACTAAGTCGGGCTACTCCACCAGCCGCCAGAACTACATGGCCGAGCTGATTTGCCAACGGCTGACCGGGAAGCTGGAGGAAGGGTTTTCGAATGCCGCGATGATGCGCGGCACTGAACTTGAGCCAGTGGCACGCGAAATGTACGCGCTGAATGAGTTCAATGCGGCAATCACTGAAGTTGGGCTCATCGATCACCCAACCATACCCGGATTCGCAGCCAGCCCGGACGGACTTGTCAACGACGACGGGCTTATCGAAATCAAATGCCCCAACACCTGGACCCATCTTGAAACGCTGAAAACTGGTGAGCCAAAGCGCCAGTACATGCTGCAAATGCATGCACAGATGATGTGCACCGGGCGGAAATGGTGTGATTTCGTTAGTTTCGATGATCGCCTGCCGCCTGACCTCGCCTATTTCAAGAAGCGGATTCATTTCGATGAAGAGCTGGCGCGCGAAATCGAATCTGAGGTTAAGAGCTTCCTTGCAGATCTGGAATCGGAAATTCAGAAAATCACAGAGCGTGCAGCATGAAACGCACACCATTTTACCGCAGGCCCGGTCGAACAGGGCAATTCTCCGGCCTACGTGAGCGCGTTATCTGGATGATTCAGACGCGCGGCCGCCCGGTAACGGGCAGCGAAATCGCCGAGAAATTTGGCGTAACGCTCATTGAGTTTAACCGGGTCGCCAACGGCATCACCCGCGGCTCCGGACAGATAGCGCAGATCGTTGAGTTGGGAAAATGGCTCAACGAGGACGGCATCTGCGACCGGACTTTCGACCTGGTAACGAAGCCGAAGGTTGTAACGCCACAGGGTAAATCGCGGCTGTTCACCCGGCGCGCCATTGAGCAATCACAAGAAGGCCGACGGCAGGAGTGCATTGAACGTGCCGCCCGCCGTCGCCGCCTGATTGCTCAGGGCCTCTACATAGACGAAATGGAGTCCATCCTATGACTCAAGCTCACGACGACATCAGGGTTGGCACTCTGTGCCTTCCCTTCATTGGTAACGGATGGCTAATGCCATGGGGTGAAGTGGTCAGCAATCCATTAAAGGCGCAGCGGCTCGCTGAGGAATATCGGGAGAGACAGGAGGCAGCATGACAGCACAAATCACCCGGGAGCTTATGGCTCCCTTTTTATTGCTGGCGTTTGCCTTCAACCGAATTAACAGACAGTTCGCGGAGTGACTATGGAAGATTTTAAAGGCACTAAAGGTAATTGGTCATATAGCAAAGAGACCGGAACAATTCGCGGTAATGGTGGCCTTCTCGCTGAGTTACTGATTAATGGTTCCGAAGACCATAACGGCACGCTCATGGCTGCCGCTCCTGAATTGCTGGAAGCACTGCAATTATCACTTACCGCCATGAATGAAATGGGTGACATCCTAAATTTTCACGACATGGCAGATGCAGAATCAGTAGAGAAGCTCACTCCAGCATTTGAAATGGCTAGAACTGCTATCAACAATGCCCTCGGTAAGGAGTGACCATGGCCGATATCATCGACACAGCAGCAGAGATTGAAGAGCTTCAGCGTAACGCTGCCCTTTCCGCTCACCGGATCAACCGCAACGCCGTCTCAGCTGAGCATTGCGCGGAATGCGACGAAAAAATCCCCGAGCCGCGGCGCGCTGCCGTTCCAGGCTGCCAGACGTGCGCGGAGTGCCAGTCCGTCATCGAGCTGAAGAATAAGCAGAGGGGGGTGTAATGTTGCAGCATCAACAACAACCAACATTCAATACCTGCATGGCTACATGCGTAGCTATGGTCGCCGGTCAGCCAGTCGATGAAGTTGTGGCTCGTTGGCATCAGGCACTCCACGACAAAACAGACTGGCTCGACGATGCGCTGGATTATTACAAAATCCCGTATTTCTATGGCAGCCAGCGAAAGGCTGAATTGCTTTATGGTTTTATTTATTTCCTTACGGTTCCATCGCTAAACATAACTGGTGGGTTACATCAGATTCTCATCTCGCTGACTGCAGAGCGTGGAATAGAAGTTTTCGACCCTGCAAAAGGAAGGCCAGGAGCTAAAAGCTACGTTTACGGCGATCCGAAATCAGAAGATGAAGTTTCACTAATTTCCTGGTGTATCGACCTTTCAATACCGGTGGTACAACAAAATGTTCCAACTAATTCAACGGGGTCAGATTTACTCTGACCAGCACGGTTGGCCCGTCATCATTCACAGCTGCACATCACAGATAGTCCGCTACTGGCGACAGGGCCGGATCAACACCGCTTCAATCGACCGCTTTAATAACGATTTCTAACACCTCGATCACCGTGAGGCGGCGCAGATACGCGCCGAACTGGAGACGAGCGAGCACATTAAATCGCTGCTTGCCCGGCGCGCGGCATGAGGAGAGAGCGTGAAACCTTACGAATCGAAGAAATCACAGTTCACCAGAAACCTGATCCGTCGGCGCCACGCTGAATGGTCAGAAAAGACCTTCGGTAATGTCGGCCCTATCGGACCGCTGAAACACCTTTCGAAAGAAGCGCTGGAAGCTGCCGCCGATCCTGGCGACCTCAGCGAGTGGGCTGATATGCAGTTCCTGCTTTGGGACGCGCAGCGGCGCGCCGGTATCACCGATGAGCAAATCACCGCGGCGATGGAAGAAAAGCTGAAGGTGAATATGGCTCGCCAGTGGCCGGAGCCGAAAGACGGCGAACCGCGACTTCACATCAAATCCTGACGCAACTGATAGCCAGTTATGAGCTGGCTATTGGGTGCGAAAGCACTGCTCCGTTATCCCTTTTGCCCGGCCCAGCGCCGGGTTCTTTTTGCCTGGAGAAATTAGATGAGCAATAAACCAGATAACTTCGAGTTGATGAGCACTCGCGACATCTGTTTGCAGTTAAGCATTTCACCCAGAACACTGGAGCGTTACCGCAAACGCCCGGACGACAGCAATCCATTTCCGGATCCAGACTGCTCGTATATGGGCGGCTCCAATAAGTGGCTTAAAACAAAAGTTCATGCGTGGCAGTTACGTGAAATGTCGCGGCCGGTTCGCCGCCCTATGTCTCACCTGAACCTACCACGCGATGTTAAAGGCCGTCTCACCCGACCTGACGCGGCGTGAACTCCAGAATGTCGGGCTCGACGATGCTCATAAGTCGGGCCCACCACTTACCATATGCCACTCTCATTTCCTCAACATAGGTGTGCTTGTCGTACACCGACCACACACCAGGCAGTTTGTGCCCGAGCATTATCTCGGCGATATGCGGCTCGGTTAGCTCTGAGAAATTCGTGCGCGCAGTTCGGCGTAGGTCATGAATAGTAAAGTGTGGGACCTGCTCGTTATAAGCCTTGAGCATGAACTTAACCAGGTTGCTGCTGATGCTCATATGGAAGCCTTCACTCATCGGCTTGTCTTCATATTTTGAAAAAACAAAGCGTCCTGGCGCCAGCTCAATGGCCCGTTTTATCAGCGGGAGCATTTCCGGGATGATAGGTCGAATTATCGGTTTCTTTGTCTTCCGCCCTGTCTTGTGGTTTTCCCATGGAACAGTCCAGATCCCTTCTTCAAAATCAAAGTGTGCGACTTCAGCCTGCCGGAGTTCGCCGACCCTGCACGCCCATATCAGTGACAATTTATAGAGGATCTTGTTTCGCTCAATGAGGCGGGAATCCTCAATGGCTCGCCAGACAATCGCCAGTTCTTTACGGTCCAGGGTTCGCTCACCCATTTGTTTCTGGATGCCGAAATCACGCCCAGACATTTCTGACAGCGGGTTAACTTCCAGCAGCTGCCGTTTCACTGCCCAGGAATAACACTGTCGGCCGTTGCTGATTACGCGCCGGGTGATCTCGCTGTAACCCTGGGCCAATCGGTCCAGCACAGTGAGCCAGTTATGCAGCGTGAGCTGATGCGCAGGGTATTTACCAAGCTTGGGGAAAACGTGCAATTCGAATGTACGTAAAATCTGTCCTGCCGTTTCTTTCTGAACGCACACCATTGAATGCCATTCGCGAAACAGCTCTTCGAAGGTGTACTGGCTGTTAATCTTGGCTTTGTCGAGGCTTTGCCTGATCCGTGGGTTTTCGCCACGGGCAAGAATAGCGGCCCACTTAGCGACTTCATCGCGCGCGGCTTTTAATCCGAACTCCGGATAGCTGCCGATCGTCATCTTGTCCTGTTTGCCCAGGAAGCGGAATCGGTAGAAAAAAGTAACGGCCCCCTTTTTGGAGATGCGTACCCACAGACCATCACGGTCTGCCTTTTCTTCAACTTTGTCTCGTTCGCGCCCAAGGCACGACTTTAGATAACTATCTGAAATAGCCATGATTTGTCCCTGCGTGTGTCCATCAGAACGGGAGGTTATGTGTCCATCATAGGATATGGACGCACTGGTGGACACAAAAACCATGACTTATGATGTCGTAGGTTGACTGTACATGCAAACAGTATAATTTTTGGAAATGCTGATTTGATGGGGATCTTGAGGCGTTTTTGTCGGAGGTTTGCGGAGGCTGGCGGGGTATCAATTATCGATGTGAGCAATGATCGAAAAGTTACGTATGTTCTTCATATAGTTAAATAATTATGCCTTACGAATTCCTGGAGGCCGCTGTTCTTAGCCTGACGTTTTTCAGTGCGAAAACGCAGCATTCTACACTACATCCTCGTCAGCTGGAAATGCACTTAGAGCCAGGTATAGCGCGAAGAGACGGCGTTTTCTTTATTGCGATGTAAATAATAATAAAGCCCGGCAGATCACCGGGCCTCAGAAGAGAGCGTCTCAACACGAAGTTGGTCGGGTGCCAGTGCAACGCTGAGGATGACGGGCTGCCACGCTTCCCGGGCGGCAAGCCTTGGGGAAACGCCTTTAGCAAGCCAGAACCCGCCCACGCCGCCCAACGCGGCCCCGCACATGGCGGCCAAATCTGTGCCGAACAGCATCTGGAAAACCCCGCCCATCACGAACAGGCCTGCGAGCGGAGAAAGGTAAACCAGCATGGCGGAAGTGAGCAGGCTACCTTCAGCGATGCCCAGCTCCACTTTTTGCCCTGCCACCAGCGGCTGATCGCTCGGCACAGCAATAGTGTGCGACGTTTGCGGCCCCAGCTTATTCAACACGCGGCTGCCGCAACCGGCTCGCGAAGCGCAGCTGCTGCATGATGCTTTAACGTCACAGCTGACAAGCGCTACGCCATCCTGCCAGGATACGACCGTGGCCCACTCTTTAATCATTGCGCAGCCCTGAATTTAATGCTGTCTGAAATACGTTTTGCCGTTGGCGGCGGTAATTCACCGACAATGGTAATTTCCGCATTATCGCGCACCGTCGTGCTGACCGTCCGGCGACCGGTACGGAGCATCTGTTCGGAACTGTTCGCCGTAGCGCGATTAATATTCACCGAGAAGCTAAACAGCCCATCGGAATAAAGTCGCGACTCAACTGGTGTTTCGATGGTTGGGAGCTGGCGACGGCTGCTGGAAACTTCGCTGAACCCTTGCGGGATCCAGGATGGTACCCAGTTAAAATTGACAGAGTCGCCGGCAGGCACGGAAAGCAAAGGCGGCAGGCTGGCTTTGGCCAGATTCTGCATGCTGTTGCCTACCTGACTGTTCACATCGAAGGAGATCACGCGGAACTGCTCCAGCGTTTCACCGTCGCGATCGAGCAGATCAACGCGCATCGGCAGCTTCGTCTCTGCGTCAATCCAGACGATATAGCTGTAACGAGTCCCATCCCGCGCGACAACGCGGATCACTTCGCACAGCCTGTCGGCAATACGCGTTCGCCCCACCGAGATAAAATCATAGTAGGGAGCGAGACGTTTAAAATCGGTGTAAATGAGCGACGGCAGGGAATCAACGATGTAGTCACCATTGAGCGTAAACGGCTCAAGGCCTGGCTCGAAATAGCTGATTTCGTTCCCACGCTGGACCACTTCCCGACGCGGGCCATCCATCTGTAAAAGCTGGGCGAGCGGCTGATTATCAAGGCGGGCGTGGCGATAGCGTAACGATTCGACACCCTGCTTATTGATGCTGATAAATGCCAACTCGTAATTGAGTGACTGGCTGGCCAGATTCATTTGCTGCAACAACGCCCCGGATGAAACATCAGCCGAGGCGTTAGCAGAGAAGAACAGGCTACCCGCCATCAAGGACATGGCGAACCAAAGTTGCTTCATTACTGCGATTGCGTTCCTAAAGTTTGGTTTCCTGGCACCTGCACAGCAGCCTGCTGGGTTTGGGCCTGCTCAAACTGAAGCTGCTCGGAGTGCAGACGACGCTGCAACTCGTAATCCTGCAACATCGCATTAATGCGACGACGCTGCTCCTGTACCTGCTGTTGCTGTCCGCCGCTTGCGGAGGCATCTGCCGGTACGCCCAGGCTAACCGGGCTGGCTTTACCCATCATCGGCAGCGTATTGAACACTGGCGCTTCAGGCTGCTGATTGGCTTCAGACTGAGTGTTATAGTGCTGGACCCCAACGATAACTGCAAGCGATACGCACGCAGCGACCCCCATCTGGGTGAGCTGGCTGGCCCATGGACGCACCTTGTGCCAGAACGGCATTTTCTGCCACTGGTGAGGTGCAGGCTGCGCTTCAGGAATCAGCGGCGTGGTCTGATGAACAGGTTCGTTCTCAATGGCCGCCATAACGCGTGCTGAGATATCGAAATGGAGAACCTCACTGGTATCACCGCGCAGCGTGTCGCGGATAAGATGATAGCTCTCCCAGGTCTGTTGCATTTCGGGAGAATGAGACAACTCATCGAGCAGCTCATTATCCAGCGTTTCACCATCCATTAAAGCGGAAAGTTTTTCTTTCTGCATGCCTAATACCTTTTCCAGTATCCCGCTATCGTCAACGCCTGATAAGCGGTTGAACTTTATTATCAATGGCTTCTCGCGCACGGAAAATTCGTGAACGAACCGTGCCGACCGGACAATCCATGATGGCGGCTATCTCTTCATAGCTTAGGCCATCCAGCTCCCGTAACGTAATTGCCATGCGTAAATCTTCCGGGAGCGACTCGATCGTGCGAAAAACGATTTGTCTCAGTTCTTCTGACAACATTAAGTTCTCAGGGTTCGAAATTTCTTTCAGCGCGCCGCCACTTTCGAAGTTTTCTGCGTCGATAGCGTCAACATCACTTGAAGGCGGACGACGGCCCTGAGCAACCAAATAATTCTTAGCCGTATTGACTGCAATACGATACAGCCAGGTATAAAAAGCACTATCCCCCCGGAATGAATCCAGCGCGCGATAGGCCTTAATAAAAGACTCTTGCACCACATCAGGAACATCGCCTGACGGTACATAGCGGGAAACCAGACTCGCTACCTTATGCTGGTAGCGCACCACCAGTAGGTTAAAAGCTTTCTGATCTCCCTTCTGGACCCGTTCAACCAGGACCTGGTCCGTTAACTGCTCGCTCATCCGAGGTAATGTCTCCCCAAACCAAATTCCACGCGTTATCGAAACGCCACTCTAACAACATTGCACTTTGAGCAAGCACCGAATTAGAGTGTCTGTTCTTCAATAAGTTCCGTAACGCCTTTGTTTTTGTTCATCGCGCCGCAGACCGTTCATTTTCTCTCATTATAAGTCTGTTCACGATACGCACCCGCTTTCTGACAAGAATCATCAACTTTATCGTCAGAAGAGTAACGCAACACAGGCTTTATTTCACCACAAAATCTGAAGCTAACGATCTGCTTCGCAAAATATTTCCGGCCATTTAGCACAGATTTAACTTCCGGCCTTTCGTTTAGTCATTGCAACATACATCAAAAAAAACGTGCGATATCTCGCATCGCAATGCTATTCTCCCCACACCATGTTTAGTAAATTAAACAAACATCATGAACACGACGCCTGAACTTCATTGTGATGTACTGATCATCGGCAGCGGTGCTGCCGGCCTCTCCCTCGCACTGCGCCTGGCGGAACATCAGAACGTAATCGTGCTGAGTAAAGGGCCGATAAGCGAAGGTTCCACCTTCTATGCACAAGGCGGTATTGCCGCGGTGTTTGATGAAACGGACAGCATTGCCTCGCACGTAGAAGACACCCTGATTGCCGGCGCCGGGATCGTGGATGAGCATGCCGCAGAGTTTGTCGCCAGCAATGCCCGCCACTGCGTGCAATGGCTTATCGATCAGGGCGTGCTGTTTGATACGCAGGTTCAGCCTAATGGTGAAGAGAGCTATCACCTGACCCGTGAAGGCGGGCACAGCCACCGCCGTATTCTGCACGCTGCTGATGCAACCGGAAAAGCGGTTGAAACCACGCTGGTCAGCAAAGCCCTCAGCCATCCCAATATTCGGGTGCTGGAGCGCAGCAACGCCGTCGACCTGATTATTTCCGATAAAATTGGCCTGCCCGGCACGCGCCGTGTTGTCGGCACATGGGTGTGGAATCGGAATAAAGAGAAGGTGGAAACCTGCCAGGCAAAAGCCGTTGTGCTGGCGACCGGCGGCGCCTCCAAGGTTTACCAGTACACGACTAACCCGGATATCGCCTCCGGAGACGGTATCGCCATGGCCTGGCGCGCCGGCTGCCGCGTGGCGAATCTGGAGTTTAACCAGTTCCATCCTACCGCCCTGTTCCACCCGCAGGCGCGTAACTTCCTGTTAACTGAAGCGTTGCGCGGCGAAGGCGCGTATCTGAAGCGTCCGGACGGTTCCCGGTTTATGCCGGACTTCGACCCCCGAGGTGAACTTGCCCCGCGGGATATCGTGGCCCGCGCCATTGACCACGAGATGAAGCGGCTTGGCGTGGACTGTATGTATCTGGACATTAGCCATAAACCGGAAAACTTTATTCGCCAGCACTTCCCGATGATTTATGAAAAGCTGCTGAGTCTGGGTATTGATTTAACCCGCGATCCGGTGCCGATTGTACCTGCCGCACACTATACCTGTGGCGGGGTGATGGTTGACGATCATGGTCGTACCGACGTGGATGGTTTGTATGCGATCGGCGAGGTCAGCTACACCGGCCTGCATGGTGCGAATCGCATGGCCTCAAACTCGCTGCTGGAGTGTCTGGTGTATGGGTGGTCGGCTGCGGAAGATATTACCAAACGCATGCCCTATGCACGTCCGACAACACACCTGCCGGCATGGGATGAAAGTCGGGTGGAAAACCCGGACGAACTGGTGGTTATCCAGCATAACTGGCACGAGCTACGGCTTTTCATGTGGGATTATGTCGGCATTGTACGCACAACGAAGCGTCTGGAACGCGCGTTACGCCGCATCATGATGTTGCAGCAGGAAATTGATGAATATTACGACAACTTCCGCGTTTCTAATAATCTGCTGGAGCTGCGCAACCTTGTGCAGGTTGCCGAGCTGATTGTGCGCTGTGCGATGATGCGCAAAGAGAGCCGTGGCCTGCATTATACGCTGGACTATCCCGAACCGCTTGAAACGTCCGGCCCGTCGGTGTTAACGCCGCAGGTTCACATAAACAGATAAAAGGCCCGGGTCAGGGCAGTGTAATCTTCGGAATAACGCTGGTCTGGCCCACGAATGACCATCCTGTCGATAAAGCACTCCCCCTCTTTCGGCGAGAGCGCCAGCAACACGCGGTGCGGTAAGCGTCCCTCCGTATCCGAAATATCGGTACGAAGGCGCAGATTCCAGCCGATCTCCCGTGCGATCTCAATGAAGGTGTTACCCGTGCTTTCAGGCAAGACCACGCAGAAAAATCCCTCTTCCGAGATGAGTTCCGCCGCACTGGTCAGTAGCGCCTTGTGATCGAGCGAGCCGGTGTAACGTGCCTGCTCGCGTTCCGGCGTTCCACATTCCACGCCTGGCGTGAAATACGGCGGATTGCTGACAATCAAATCGTAACGCGCGGTCTGCTCCGGCGCCCAGGTCAGGACATCGGCGCATTCTACCCTGATGCGTTCTGCCCACGGGGAGTCGGCAGCGTTTTCACTTGCCTGCCGGGCCGCCTGAGGATCAAGCTCAACGGCGTCGATCGTGACGTGTTCTTCCGTTCGCTGCGCCAGCATCAGCGCCTGAAGTCCGCTGCCCGTACCAATATCCAGAATGCGTTTTACACCTGCGACAGGCGCCCATGCACCCAGTAAAATACCGTCTGTACCGACTTTCATCGCACAACGATCGTGCGCCACAAAAAACTGTTTAAACGTAAAACCATCGCGGCGCAACTGCGCTTTGAGTTGAGACATGTCCGGGCAACCTTCTGAGTGAAACTGGAGTAGCATAGGGGAAAGCGAAGTGGTCGAAAAGCGATATCCATACAAACAGATGAAGATTACAGCCGTAACGTCTATAATCAGCGCCCCACACAGAGGTAGAACATGACTGTAACGACTTTTTCCGAACTTGAACTCGATGAAAGCCTGCTCAATGCCCTTGAGAGCAAAGGCTTTACACGCCCGACCGCCATTCAGGCCGCGGCCATTCCGCCTGCGCTTGAGGGCCGCGATGTGCTCGGTTCTGCGCCAACCGGCACGGGGAAGACAGCAGCCTACTTGCTGCCTGTGTTGCAGCATTTGCTCGACTTTCCGCGTAAAAAATCAGGCCCGCCGCGTATTTTGATCCTGACCCCGACCCGTGAACTGGCGATGCAGGTTGCCG
Source organism: Enterobacter cloacae complex sp. EB5 (assembly GCF_031432835.1). Lineage (NCBI taxonomy): Bacteria > Pseudomonadati > Pseudomonadota > Gammaproteobacteria > Enterobacterales > Enterobacteriaceae > Enterobacter > Enterobacter cloacae complex sp. EB5. The sequence continues at coordinate 3,272,346 of NZ_CP133860.1, read as the reverse complement.
AACACGCGCGTGAGCTGGCGGCGAACACCCATCTGGATATCGCGACCATCACCGGCGGCGTAGCGTATATGAACCACGCCGAAGTCTTCAGCGAAAACCAGGATATTGTTGTCGCGACGACAGGCCGTCTGCTGCAATACATAAAGGAAGAGAACTTCGACTGCCGCGCGGTGGAAACGCTGATTCTCGATGAAGCTGACCGTATGCTGGACATGGGCTTTGCCCAGGATATCGAACACATCGCGGGTGAAACGCGCTGGCGTAACCAGACAATGCTGTTCTCGGCAACCCTTGAAGGGGATGCTATTAAAGATTTCGCCGAACGTCTGCTGGAAGATCCGGTGGAAGTGTCCGCTACGCCATCGACGCGTGAGCGTAAGAAGATCCACCAGTGGTACTACCGCGCAGATAACCTTGAGCATAAGGTTGAGTTGCTGAAACACCTGCTGAAGCAGGAAGAGGCAACCCGTACCATCGTCTTCGTCCGCAAACGTGAGCGCGTGCATGAGCTGGCAGAAATGCTGCGCAATGCCGGTATCAACAACTGCTATCTCGAAGGTGAAATGGCGCAGGTTAAGCGTACCGAAGGGATTAAGCGCCTGACCGATGGCCGCGTGAATGTGCTGGTTGCCACCGACGTTGCCGCGCGCGGGATCGACATCCCGGACGTGAGCCACGTGATCAACTTTGATATGCCGCGCAGCGGTGATACTTACCTGCACCGTATTGGTCGTACCGGCCGTGCGGGCCGCAAAGGTATTGCTATCTCTCTGGTAGAAGCGCACGACCATCTGCTGCTACAGAAAATTGGCCGCTACGTTGAGGAGCCGCTGAAAGCTCGCGTGATTGACGGACTTCGTCCGACCACACGTGCGCCGAGTGAAAAAATGACGGGTAAACCGTCCAAGAAAGCGCTCGCGAAACGTGCTGAGAGAAAAGAGAAAGAAAAAGAGAAGCCGCGCGTTAAACAGCGCCACCGCGATACCAAAAATATTGGTAAGCGCCGTAAGCCAAGCTCTGCTGCGTCAGAGACAAAAACGGAAGAGTAAAAAAAGCCGGGACATTCCCGGCTTTTTTATTCCACCCCCGAAGCTGAAACCTTACAGGCTTTCAGTAAAGGTACGCGCGATAACATCGCGCTGCTGTTCCGGGGTCAGAGAGTTGAAACGCACCGCATAGCCAGACACACGGATGGTCAGCTGCGGGTATTTTTCCGGGTGCTCAACGGCATCCATCAGCGTTTCGCGACGCAGGACGTTAACGTTCAGGTGCTGACCACCTTCCACGCGAACTTCTGGCTGCACTTGCATTGGGATTTCACGGTATTCAATTTCGCCCAGTTTGCTCACCGGAACGATTTCGTCTTCCGCAAAACCTGCTTTCGCTACTACACAGCGCGCTTCGTTTTTCTCGCTGTCCAGCAGCCAGAAAGAGTTCAGCAGATCGTCATTTGCAGCTTTAGTAATCTGGATACCTGTAATCATGTGTTGCCTCCCTTAGGCTACATTAACTGATGCTGGCCTTTTGCGGCCAATTGGTAAAACCATTGTTTGTTGTGTGTATATATAACATTCAGACCCGGGTGATTTATTGATTTAAATCAACAAAACCACCAACCACACAAAGAGTGTGGTCTGTATTTTTTGTCTTAGATCAATTTTAAAGGTTTACCAATTCAACTTATCCTGCCTGGTTTTCAACATAAATTGAGTCACTTAGCCTGGTTTTCCGCGGGTAATTTTGCTCATTGGTGTTTAACAGGTAAGCTAGACACAGAATGAGATTCGCAGGAGAGCGAGATGACAACACCTTTAACCTGGCATGACGTGCTGGCAGAAGAGAAGCAGCAGCCCTATTTTATTAACACCCTCAGTACCGTTGCGGCTGAACGGCAGGCCGGCCAGACAATTTATCCGCCGCAGAAAGATGTGTTTAACGCCTTCCGCTACACCGAACTGAGCGATGTAAAGGTGGTTATCCTGGGGCAGGATCCATACCACGGTCCCGGGCAGGCTCACGGACTGGCATTTTCCGTACGTCCGGGCGTGGCCATCCCCCCTTCTCTGCTGAATATGTATAAAGAGCTGGAAGGAACGATTCCGGGTTTTACCCGCCCTAATCACGGTTATCTGGAAAGCTGGGCGCGCCAGGGCGTGCTGTTGCTGAATACCGTATTAACCGTCCGGGCGGGTCAGGCACACTCCCACGCCAGTCTGGGATGGGAAACCTTTACCGATAAGGTTATCAGCCTGATCAATGAGCATCGTGAAGGCGTCGTGTTTTTACTCTGGGGATCGCACGCACAAAAGAAAGGGGCGATTATCGATCGTCAGCGTCATCACGTGCTGAAGGCACCGCACCCGTCGCCGCTGTCTGCGCATCGCGGTTTCTTTGGCAGTAATCATTTTGTTCTGACGAATGAGTGGCTGGAAAAGCGCGGCGAAAAGCCGATTGACTGGATGCCTGTGTTACCGGCAGAGAGTGAGTAGGGTTTGAATGTGCCGGGTCAGGCCCGGCACATAAAAGGCTTATGCCTTGTTCTGACGCCACCATTCCGCCAGCAGCACGCCGGTCGCAACGGATACGTTCAGGCTTTCAACGTTGCCAGTGCCGTCGATAGAGACGCTCAGGTCAGCGCTGGAGAGTGCCGCATCAGACAGACCGTCACGCTCCTGACCTAACACCAGCACCATTTTGCGCGGCAGCGTCGCTTTAAACAGCGGCGTAGCGGCACGGCTTGAGGTGGTGACAATGGTGTAGCCCGCTTTACGGAATTGCTCCAGGGCTTCCAGCACGCTGTCGCCGGTGATCGGCTGAACGTGCTCTGCGCCGCCTTCCGCGGTACGAATCGCCGCACCGGATTCCAGCAGCGCGGCATCCTGCAACAGAACGCCTTTCACGCCAAAGTGCGCGCAGCTACGCATCATAGCGCCCAGGTTATGCGGGTTACCCACATCTTCCAGCGCCAGCACGCAGTCATCGGCATCCGCCTGGCTAACCCACTGCTGCACGGTAGTGCCGTTACGTTTTTTGATCAGGAAGCAGACGCCGCCGTGGTGTTCTGTACCAGACGCTTTTGTCAGCTCGGCATCGTCAACAACGTGGTAGGCTTTGCGGTTCGCCGCCATCCAGCGCAGCGCTTCTTTAAAGCGCGGGGTCACGCTCTGGATAAACCATGCACGAACGATACACTCCGGGCGGCTCTGGAACAGGGCCTGACAGGCGTTCTCACCGTAAACACGGGTCTCTTCCGCACGCTGACGACGCAGCACTTCCGGATCGATAAAGCTTTTTCCGCTGATACCGCCGTGATCGGCCTTTTCAGTTACCTCTTCACCCGGCGCGCGAGAAACGGTACGCCATGGCGATCCACCGTCGCGGACAACATCATCGCGTTTGCGATCGTCACGCTTACGGTCATCACGTTTGCGGTCATCGCCGCGGTTATTTCTGTCATCGCGGGCGGGGCGACGGCCACCGTCTGCACGAGAAGACGCCGGACGCCCGCCACCTTTTCCGGTACGCGGATTTTGGGTGCGTTTATCAGAGTCATCATCACTGCGGACATACATCACTTTGACCTTGCCGCTTTTGTTTTTCATTTCGTCGTTCATGCTTTTCTCCACCAGCGCTGCGCGAAGCGCGCAGATTACCCGATGTGCAAGCTCATAGCCATAATTTCGTACAAAAGCCTGTGACTATTGTTCCCATTGAATAAAACGCGTTGTCGTTTCATACAGGCTCACTGATAATATGTAACATATCAGAAACATTATCGGCGTTCTGCCGTTGTTCCACGGCTCTATCAGAGGTTAGTTATGAATACCGTATGTGCCAACTGTCAGGCTTTAAACCGCATTCCGGACGATCGGATGGATGACGGTGCGAAATGCGGGCGTTGTGGCCACGAATTATTTGATGGCGATGTCATTAACGCGACGGGTGCTACGCTGGACAAACTCCTCAAGGACGATCTGCCTGTTGTGGTCGATTTCTGGGCGCCGTGGTGCGGCCCCTGCCGTAACTTTGCGCCCATCTTCGAAGACGTGGCTGAAGAGCGCAGCGGGAAAATGCGTTTTGTCAAAGTGAATACCGAAGCGGAACGTGAACTCAGCGCCCGTTTTCGCATTCGCAGCATTCCAACCATTATGATTTTCAAAAATGGTGAAGTGATCGACATGCTCAATGGCGCAGTACCGAAAGCGCCTTTCGACAGCTGGTTAAACGAATCCCTGTAACATTCGCGGGGCATATCTTGTGCCCCGTTCTCTCCTCTGCGAAAATGGGGTTTTTCCTGCCTTTTCGCCCATGACTGATAACGCTGTACTCCAATTACGCGCCGAGCGCCTTGCGCGTGCCACCCGCCCTTTTCTGGCCCGAGGAAATCGTATTCGCCGCTGCCAGCGCTGCCTTTTACCGCTGAAAGTATGTCTGTGCGAAACGCTTGCACCGAGCGAGGCGAAAAGCCGCTTTTGTCTGGTCATGTTCGATACCGAACCGATGAAGCCCAGCAACACGGGGCGTTTGATCGCCGATATTCTGCCCAACACCGCAGCGTTTCAGTGGTCGCGCACTGAGCCACCTCAGGCTCTGCTCGACCTGGTGGCAAGCCCGGACTATCAGCCTATGGTCGTTTTCCCGGCATCATATGCAGGCGAACAACGTCAGGTGCTTACGACGCCACCATCCGGTAAGCCGCCACTGTTTATTATGCTCGACGGCACCTGGACCGAAGCGAGAAAGATGTTTCGCAAAAGCCCTTATCTTGATGCGTTGCCGGTGATTTCCGTCGATCTGTCGCGCGTTTCGGCCTATCGCTTACGTGAAGCGCATGCCGACGGGCAATATTGCACCGCTGAAGTCGCCATTGCGCTACTGGATCTGGCGGGCGATACCCAGGCGGCCGGCGCGCTGGGCTCCCACTTCTCCTGCTTCCGCGAACGTTATCTTGCGGGAAAAACCGTTCATAAGGGGAGTGTCACAGCAACTGAGGCAGAAAGCGTTTAAAATCATCAGGTCGCTTGCATTCACAGGAGGCCTGCATGAGCCAGAGAGGGTTAGAAGCGCTACTCCGTCCGAAATCCATTGCCGTTATTGGCGCCTCGATGAAACCGGACCGCGCAGGATATCTGATGATGCGTAACCTGCTGGCTGGCGGGTTTAACGGCCCGGTCATGCCCGTTACGCCCGCTTATAAGGCGGTACAGGGGGTGCTGGCGTGGCCGGATGTGCAGAGCCTGCCTTTCGTTCCCGACCTCGCCGTGCTCTGTACGCATGCGAAACGAAACCTCGAACTGCTTGAGTCGCTCGGTCAGAAAGGCTGTAAAACCTGCATTATTCTTTCCTCGCCTCCTGAACAGCAGCCCGAACTGCTGGCCTGCGCCAGCCGCTACCAGATGCGCATTCTTGGTCCAAACAGCCTCGGTCTGCTTGCGCCCTGGCAAGGGCTGAATGCCAGTTTTTCCCCGGTTCCGATCCGTAAAGGCAAACTGGCCTTTATTTCGCAGTCGGCTGCGGTATCCAATACCATCCTCGACTGGGCGCAGCAGCGTGAGATGGGTTTTTCCTACTTCATCGCTTTGGGCGACAGCCTGGACATTGACGTCGATGAGCTGCTGGATTTCCTGGCGCGTGACAGCAAAACCAGCGCTATCCTGCTCTACCTTGAACACCTGAGTGACGCCCGTCGTTTTGTGTCGGCGTCGCGTAGCGCATCGCGAAATAAACCGATACTGGTCATCAAAAGCGGGCGCAGCCCTGCGGCTCAGCGCCTGCTACATTCCCGTTCCGGGATGGATCCCGCATGGGATGCAGCGATCCAGCGCGCCGGTTTACTGCGGGTACAGGATACGCACGAGCTTTTTTCCGCCGTCGAAACGTTAAGCCACATGCGCCCCCTGCGCGGTGAAAAACTGATGATTGTCAGCAACGGTGCCGCTCCCGCCGCCCTGGCGCTGGACGAGCTCTGGCTACGCAACGGCAAGCTGGCTACGCTGGGTGAAGAGACGCTCCAGCGCCTGCGGGACGCGTTACCGGGAAGCGTTGTTCCCGATAATCCCCTCGATTTGCGCGATGATGCCAGCAGCGATCGTTACATTAAGGCGATCACGATTTTGCTGGATAGCCAGGACTTTGATGCGCTGATGATTATCCATTCGCCCAGCGCGGTTGCGCCAGGCAGCGAAAGTGCGCGAGCGCTGATTGAGGCAGTCCGAAACCATCCCCGCGGCAAATACGTTACCCTGCTGACCAACTGGTGCGGCGAGTTCTCCTCCCAGGAGGCACGGCGTCTGTTTAGTGAAGCCGGGTTGCCAACCTACCGTACCCCGGAGGGCACCATTACCGCGTTTATGCATATGGTTGAATACCGCCGCAACCAGAAGCAGCTGCGTGAAACGCCTGCCCTGCCGGGCAATCTCACCGCAAATTCGGTGGATGTACACAGGCTTTTGCAGCAGGCCATCGAAGAGGGCGCCACTTCCCTTGACACACATGAGGTGCAACCCATTCTTGGCAGCTATGGGATGCAAACCCTGCCCACCTGGATTGCCGGCGACAGCGCTGAGGCGGTACATATCGCTGAGCAGATTGGTTATCCGGTCGCGCTGAAGCTGCGCTCTCCCGATATTCCGCACAAATCGGATGTACAGGGCGTCATGCTGTATCTGCGCACCGCGACAGAAGTGCAACAGGCCGCGGATGCCATTATCGATCGCGTAAAAATGACGTGGCCACAGGCCAGGATCCACGGCCTGCTGGTGCAGAGCATGGCCAACCGTGCGGGTGCGCAGGAGCTGCGCGTGGTTGTCGAACACGATCCGGTTTTTGGTCCGCTCATTATGCTGGGTGAAGGCGGCGTTGAGTGGCGGCCAGAAGAGCAGGCGGTTGTCGCGCTTCCTCCTCTAAACATGAACCTGGCGCGTTATTTAATTATTCAGGCCATCAAAAGCAAAAAAATCCGCGGGAGAAGCGCTCTGCGGCCGCTTGATATCGCCGGATTAAGCCAGTTTCTGGTGAAGGTCTCCAACCTCATTGTTGACTGTGCGGAGATCCAGCGCCTGGATATCCACCCCCTTCTTGCCTCCGGAAATGAATTTACCGCGCTGGACGTGACGCTGGATATTGCGCCCTATATCGGTGACCCGGAAAGCCGTCTCGCCATTCGTCCTTATCCTCTTCATCTGGAAGAGTGGGTGGAGATGAAAAATGGGGAACGGGCGCTGTTTCGCCCTATCCTTCCGGAAGACGAGCCGCTGCTGCGGGCGTTCATCTCGCAGGTGACGAAGGAAGATTTGTACTATCGCTATTTCAGCGAAATCAATGAATTTACCCACGACGATTTAGCCAATATGACCCAGATCGACTACGATCGAGAAATGGCGATTGTGGCGGTCCGCCGTTCCGGAGCGGAAGAGGAGATCCTCGGCGTGACGCGTGCCATTTCCGACCCGGATAACGTGGATGCGGAGTTTGCCGTACTGGTGCGTTCCGATCTTAAGGGTTTAGGGTTGGGCAGACGGCTGCTCGAAAAACTCATTGGTTATACGCGCGATCACGGATTGTCACGCCTGAATGGCATTACTATGCCAAACAATCGGGGTATGGTGACCCTGGCGCGGAAGCTCGGTTTTGACGTTGATATCCAGCTGGATGAAGGCATTGTCTCTCTGTCCCTCAGCCTGATTTCGACGGATAAACAAGAGTAAGCTGCTGGAAATGTTACCCACTTTTACCGGCACTGGGGTATCATTGTCCGCTTATGTTGTTTGCCTGGTACAGACAACCCTTCAATGAACAGAGAAGAAACGCACTGTGATGTTGTCAAAATTTAAGCGTAATAAACATCAACAACACCTTGCTCAACTACCGAAGATTTCTCAGTCAGTTGATGATGTAGAGTTCTTTTATGCTCCCGCTCATTTCCGGGAGACGCTTCTTGAAAAGATTGCCAGCGCTACGCGACGTATTTGTATTGTGGCGCTCTATCTTGAACAAGATGAAGGTGGGCGTGCGATCCTTAACGCGCTCTATGAAGCGAAACGTCAGCGTCCGGAACTGGATGTTCGCGTGCTGGTTGACTGGCACCGTGCTCAGCGCGGCCGTATTGGAGCGGCTGCCTCGAATACCAATGCTGACTGGTATTGCCGCACGGCCCAGGAAAATCCGGGTATTGATATCCCTGTGTATGGCGTACCGGTGAATACCCGTGAAGCGCTTGGCGTTCTTCATTTTAAAGGATTTATCATTGATGACAGCGTCCTTTATAGCGGTGCCAGCCTGAATGATGTGTATCTCCATCAGCTCGATAAATACCGCTACGATCGCTACCATCTGATCCGCAATCCGCAGATGGCCGACATCATGTTCAACTGGGTTGATAAAAACCTGGTTCATGGCCGGGGTGTGCACCGTCTTGACGATCCTCATCGTCCGAAAAGCCCGGAAATCAAAAACGACGTTCGCTCCTTCCGCCAGGAACTGCGCGATGCGGTTTATCGTTTTCAGGGGGATGCCAGTAATGAAGAACTGTCCGTTACGCCTCTGGTAGGCCTGGGAAAATCCAGCCTGCTGAACAAGACCATCTTCCATTTGATGCCGTGCGCGGAGCATAAGCTCACCATCTGTACCCCGTACTTCAACCTTCCCGCCGTTCTGGTGCGTAATATCATTCAGCTGCTGCGTGATGGTAAAAAGGTGGAAATTATTGTCGGGGATAAAACGGCAAATGACTTTTTCATTCCGGAAGATCAACCTTTCAAGATCATCGGCGCACTGCCTTATCTCTATGAGATTAACCTGCGCCGCTTCCTGAGCCGTTTACAGTACTATGTGAACACGGACCAGCTGGTTGTGCGTCTCTGGAAAGATGAAGACAACAGCTATCACCTCAAAGGGATGTGGGTGGATGATGAGTGGATGCTGCTGACCGGTAATAACCTGAACCCACGCGCCTGGCGTCTGGATCTGGAAAACGCCATCCTTATTCATGATCCTCAGCATGCGTTAGCCGCGAAACGCGATCGTGAGCTGGAGCTTATACGCACGCATACCACAGTGGTTCGTCATTATCGCGATCTGCAAAGCATCGCTGATTATCCGGTGAAAGTTCGCAAGCTGATTCGCCGTCTACGTCGGATCCGTATCGACCGCCTCATCAGCCGCATTCTGTAATACACGGGCCCTGTCATCGACGGGGCTTTTTTTATGGAGTCTGTTAATGCGTACGCCTTTCCTGATAATCCCGCTTTTCCTGACCGGTTGCAGCCATATGGCTAATGATAACTGGTCGGGTCAGGATAAAGCTCAACACTTTCTGGCGTCTGCAATGTTGTCCGCTGCGGGTAATGAGTATGCGCTGCACCAGGGGTATAGCCGGGATCGAAGTGCCACAATGGGGCTGATGTTCTCCATTAGCCTGGGGGCATCAAAAGAACTTTGGGATAGCCGCCCCTCGGGAAGCGGCTGGAGCTGGAAAGATTTTGCCTGGGACGTAGCCGGGGCAACAACCGGCTACGCCGTCTGGCAGATGGCGCACTATTAAAGGCGGATACCTTTTCCTTTACGATGCAGCATCAGGGAGACAATAAACGCCAGCGCCCCCATGATGGTGACATACCAGAAGAAGGTCGTTTCACTGCCCCATGACTTTAGGGATAGCGCGACATATTCTGCTGATCCGCCAAACAGGGCGTTAGCGACCGCATAAGAGAGGCCTACGCCCAGCGCCCTCACCTGTGCGGGAAACATTTCCGCTTTCAAAATGCCACTGATTGCCGTGTAAAAACTAATAATAATAAGTGCCACCATAATCAAAGCGAAAGCGGCATACGGAGAGGTTGTATGCTGTAGCGCCGTCAAAAGCGGAACAGTCCCCAGGGTGAGCATGCCACCAAAGATCAGCATGGAGGTGCGGCGACCTATTTTGTCCGACAGCGCGCCAACAATCGGCTGTATGAGCATAAAGACCAGTAACGCCACCGTCATGACGACGCTCGCAACGTTAGCATGCATGCCCGTGGTGTTGACCAGATATTTTTGCATATAGGTGGTGAAGGTATAGAAGCTTAGCGAGCCTGCGGCGGTAAAGCCTAATACCATCAAAAATGCTTTGCGGTTACGCCACAGCCCTTTCATCGAACCGGCTTCTTTCAGCGCCCTGACCTCCTGCTGGGAGGTTTCATCAAGCTGACGGCGTAACCACAGCGCCACAACCGCCAGGGCGGCCCCCAGGGCAAACGGGATGCGCCAGCCCCAGGCGCGTAAATCTTCATCGCTAAGGATTTGTTGAAGGATCACCACAACCAGTAATGCCAGCAGCTGACCGCCAATGAGGGTTACATACTGGAATGATGCATAGAAACCTTTGCGCCCTTCAACAGCCACTTCGCTCATGTATGTCGCGCTGGTGCCGTATTCGCCACCCACTGACAGCCCCTGGAACAGACGTGCCAGCAGCAGCAACGCCGGTGCCCATGTTCCGATTGTGTCATATCCGGGCAGGCAGGCAATCACCAGCGAGCCGACGCACATCATGCATACGGAGATGAGCATGGATGTCTTGCGCCCTTTCCTGTCCGCGATCCTGCCGAACAGCCATCCGCCAATGGGACGCATCAGGAACCCGGCGGCAAAAACGCCTGCGGTTTGCAGAAGCTGCGTTGTGGTGTTCCCTGACGGGAAAAAGATATGCGCAAAGTAGAGTGAACAGAATGAATAGACGTAAAAATCAAACCACTCTACAAGGTTCCCCGATGAGGCTCCAACGATTGCCCAAACCCGACGGCGAGTATCCTTGCCTGCTAAACTTGTGTTATCTGTATCTGCACTGGCTACGGTTTCTGTCATTTTAAAATCCCCTGTCTCACATTGCGGGCCATTGCCCACAAACAGTAAAACCGGATTTAAAACGAATCGTTAGGTAAATAAAATGTTTCCAATATGTTTCATTGGATTTTGTGAACTCGATCAGGTATCGAATTATTAGCGGACGTAGTAATTATCCCCACGCTTGCTGGTGAGCCTTTTTTCGCTGCAAATAATCTTCATCGGCACGAATTTTATCCCACCACGTTTTGAATACCGCAGCGGCCTCTGCTTTTACGGGATCGAGATCGAGGGGTTTGACCTGGCGCTTCTCATCATACTTTTTTCCACCTTTATGATTGGCGTATCGTCGGGCACGGGTGTATCCCATCTGTATGAATTTACGCGCCATGTCCATACCTACAAAATCGTTATTCCTGCGGTACTCTTCAAAGAGGGCGTAGATCTCTTGTGCCGAACGCGCTGCGACTTCAGCATTTTTATAGCGCCAATGTGGAAGGATTTCGCTTTTATAAGGCTCGACTATCAATACGCCCTGCTCACCCCGGCCCACCTGATACCGTTCTGGATGTTCGCGAAAATTAATATTGGCAAAATCTTGTTGATAATCAAAGGGACGAGTCAAAGCGGCACCATTGTTAAAATTGTTTTAACAATTGTAGGCCGGATAAGGCGAAGCCGCCATCCGGCATGTTTTCCGCGCCCAAAGCAAAAAACCCCGCACCTTACGGTACGGGGTTCTTCTTGTTTGATGCCTGGCAGTTCCCTACTCTCACATGGGGAGACCCCACACTACCATCGGCGCTACGGTGTTTCACTTCTGAGTTCGGCATGGGGTCAGGTGGGACCACCGCGCTACAGCCGCCAGGCAAATTCTTGTGCTCTGTCCTGTGTCTTTCGCACTGATACTGCGTTGGCTGCTCTCGTAAAGTCAGTCACATACCTCAGTATGCTCCTTCCTTTCCTTCGTTTGCCGCCTTGTCTCAGCGCAAAATCCTTCGGACTCTGAATCTAAGCTGAAAATTTCGTCTCTTCGCCAAAACATCTTCGGCGTTGTAAGGTTAAGCCTCACGGTTCATTAGTATCGGTTAGCTCAACGCATCGCTGCGCTTACACACCCGACCTATCAACGTCGTCGTCTTCAACGTTCCTTCAGGAGACTTAAAGTCTCAGGGAGAACTCATCTCGGGGCAAGTTTCGTGCTTAGATGCTTTCAGCACTTATCTCTTCCGCATTTAGCTACCGGGCAGTGCCATTGGCATGACAACCCGAACACCAGTGATGCGTCCACTCCGGTCCTCTCGTACTAGGAGCAGCCCCCCTCAATTCTCCAGCGCCCACGGCAGATAGGGACCGAACTGTCTCACGACGTTCTAAACCCAGCTCGCGTACCACTTTAAATGGCGAACAGCCATACCCTTGGGACCTACTTCAGCCCCAGGATGTGATGAGCCGACATCGAGGTGCCAAACACCGCCGTCGATATGAACTCTTGGGCGGTATCAGCCTGTTATCCCCGGAGTACCTTTTATCCGTTGAGCGATGGCCCTTCCATTCAGAACCACCGGATCACTATGACCTGCTTTCGCACCTGCTCGCGCCGTCACGCTCGCAGTCAAGCTGGCTTATGCCATTGCACTAACCTCCTGATGTCCGACCAGGATTAGCCAACCTTCGTGCTCCTCCGTTACTCTTTGGGAGGAGACCGCCCCAGTCAAACTACCCACCAGACACTGTCCGCAACCCGGATTACGGGTCTACGTTAGAACACCAGCCATTAAAGGGTGGTATTTCAAGGGCGGCTCCACGCAGACTGGCGTCCACGCTTCAAAGCCTCCCACCTATCCTACACATCAAGGACCAGTGTTCAGTGTCAAGCTATAGTAAAGGTTCACGGGGTCTTTCCGTCTTGCCGCGGGTACACTGCATCTTCACAGCGAGTTCAATTTCACTGAGTCTCGGGTGGAGACAGCCTGGCCATCATTACGCCATTCGTGCAGGTCGGAACTTACCCGACAAGGAATTTCGCTACCTTAGGACCGTTATAGTTACGGCCGCCGTTTACCGGGGCTTCGATCAAGAGCTTCGCCTTACAGCTAACCCCATCAATTAACCTTCCGGCACCGGGCAGGCGTCACACCGTATACGTCCACTTTCGTGTTTGCACAGTGCTGTGTTTTTAATAAACAGTTGCAGCCAGCTGGTATCTTCGACTGATTTCAGCTCCGTCCGCAGGGACTTCACCTACACATCAGCGTGCCTTCTCCCGAAGTTACGGCACCATTTTGCCTAGTTCCTTCACCCGAGTTCTCTCAAGCGCCTTGGTATTCTCTACCTGACCACCTGTGTCGGTTTGGGGTACGATTTCGTGTTACCTGATGCTTAGAGGCTTTTCCTGGAAGCAGGGCATTTATCACTTCAGCACCGTAGTGCCTCGTCATCACACCTCAGCGTTAATAAGGTACCGGATTTACCTGGAACCTCCGCCTACATGCTTAAACCGGGACAACCGTCGCCCGGCTGACATAGCCTTCTCCGTCCCCCCTTCGCAGTAACACCAAGTACAGGAATATTAACCTGTTTCCCATCGACTACGCCTTTCGGCCTCGCCTTAGGGGTCGACTCACCCTGCCCCGATTAACGTTGGACAGGAACCCTTGGTCTTCCGGCGAGCGGGCTTTTCACCCGCTTTATCGTTACTTATGTCAGCATTCGCACTTCTGATACCTCCAGCATGCCTCACAGCACACCTTCAACGGCTTACAGAACGCTCCCCTACCCAACAACACATAGTGTCGCTGCCGCAGCTTCGGTGCATGGTTTAGCCCCGTTACATCTTCCGCGCAGGCCGACTCGACCAGTGAGCTATTACGCTTTCTTTAAATGATGGCTGCTTCTAAGCCAACATCCTGGCTGTCTGTGCCTTCCCACATCGTTTCCCACTTAACCATGACTTTGGGACCTTAGCTGGCGGTCTGGGTTGTTTCCCTCTTCACGACGGACGTTAGCACCCGCCGTGTGTCTCCCGTGATAACATTCTTCGGTATTCGTAGTTTGCATCGGGTTGGTAAGCCGGGATGGCCCCCTAGCCGAAACAGTGCTCTACCCCCGAAGATGAGTTCACGAGGCGCTACCTAAATAGCTTTCGGGGAGAACCAGCTATCTCCCGGTTTGATTGGCCTTTCACCCCCAGCCACAGGTCATCCGCTAATTTTTCAACATTAGTCGGTTCGGTCCTCCAGTTAGTGTTACCCAACCTTCAACCTGCCCATGGCTAGATCACCGGGTTTCGGGTCTATACCCTGCAACTTAACGCCCAGTTAAGACTCGGTTTCCCTTCGGCTCCCCTATACGGTTAACCTTGCTACAGAATATAAGTCGCTGACCCATTATACAAAAGGTACGCAGTCACACCACGAAGGTGCTCCCACTGCTTGTACGTACACGGTTTCAGGTTCTTTTTCACTCCCCTCGCCGGGGTTCTTTTCGCCTTTCCCTCACGGTACTGGTTCACTATCGGTCAGTCAGGAGTATTTAGCCTTGGAGGATGGTCCCCCCCATATTCAGACAGGATACCACGTGTCCCGCCCTACTCTTCGAGTTCACAGCAAGTGTGCTTTCGTGTACGGGACTATCACCCTGTACCGTCGGACTTTCCAGACCGTTCCACTAACACACAAGCTGATTCAGACTCCGGGCTGCTCCCCGTTCGCTCGCCGCTACTGGGGGAATCTCGGTTGATTTCTTTTCCTCGGGGTACTTAGATGTTTCAGTTCCCCCGGTTCGCCTCGTTAACCTATGTATTCAGTTAACGATAGTGTGACGAATCACACTGGGTTTCCCCATTCGGACATCGCCGGGTCAAGGGTTCATATCACCTCGCCGGCGCTTTTCGCAGATTAGCACGTCCTTCATCGCCTCTGACTGCCAGGGCATCCACCGTGTACGCTTAGTCGCTTAACCTCACAACCCGAAGATGTTTCACTTCTGGTTGCGAAAATTTGAGAGACTCGAACACACATGAGCTGTGTGTCGTTTCAATTTTCAGCTTGATCCAGATTTTTAAAGAGCAAATATCTCAAACATGACTCGCAAGTCAGTTTTGAGATATGACGGCAGGTGACTTTCACTCACGAACCAGCAAGTGGCGTCCCCTAGGGGATTCGAACCCCTGTTACCGCCGTGAAAGGGCGGTGTCCTGGGCCTCTAGACGAAGGGGACGTACAGTCTCAATCGCAAGACGCCTTGCTATTTACTTTTCATCAGACAATCTGTGTGGACACTACAAAGGCAGGTTCTTTAAGGTAAGGAGGTGATCCAACCGCAGGTTCCCCTACGGTTACCTTGTTACGACTTCACCCCAGTCATGAATCACAAAGTGGTAAGCGCCCTCCCGAAGGTTAAGCTACCTACTTCTTTTGCAACCCACTCCCATGGTGTGACGGGCGGTGTGTACAAGGCCCGGGAACGTATTCACCGTGGCATTCTGATCCACGATTACTAGCGATTCCGACTTCATGGAGTCGAGTTGCAGACTCCAATCCGGACTACGACGCACTTTATGAGGTCCGCTTGCTCTCGCGAGGTCGCTTCTCTTTGTATGCGCCATTGTAGCACGTGTGTAGCCCTACTCGTAAGGGCCATGATGACTTGACGTCATCCCCACCTTCCTCCAGTTTATCACTGGCAGTCTCCTTTGAGTTCCCGGCCGGACCGCTGGCAACAAAGGATAAGGGTTGCGCTCGTTGCGGGACTTAACCCAACATTTCACAACACGAGCTGACGACAGCCATGCAGCACCTGTCTCAGAGTTCCCGAAGGCACCAATCCATCTCTGGAAAGTTCTCTGGATGTCAAGAGTAGGTAAGGTTCTTCGCGTTGCATCGAATTAAACCACATGCTCCACCGCTTGTGCGGGCCCCCGTCAATTCATTTGAGTTTTAACCTTGCGGCCGTACTCCCCAGGCGGTCGACTTAACGCGTTAGCTCCGGAAGCCACGCCTCAAGGGCACAACCTCCAAGTCGACATCGTTTACGGCGTGGACTACCAGGGTATCTAATCCTGTTTGCTCCCCACGCTTTCGCACCTGAGCGTCAGTCTTTGTCCAGGGGGCCGCCTTCGCCACCGGTATTCCTCCAGATCTCTACGCATTTCACCGCTACACCTGGAATTCTACCCCCCTCTACAAGACTCTAGCCTGCCAGTTTCGAATGCAGTTCCCAGGTTGAGCCCGGGGATTTCACATCCGACTTGACAGACCGCCTGCGTGCGCTTTACGCCCAGTAATTCCGATTAACGCTTGCACCCTCCGTATTACCGCGGCTGCTGGCACGGAGTTAGCCGGTGCTTCTTCTGCGGGTAACGTCAATCGATGAGGTTATTAACCTCACCGCCTTCCTCCCCGCTGAAAGTACTTTACAACCCGAAGGCCTTCTTCATACACGCGGCATGGCTGCATCAGGCTTGCGCCCATTGTGCAATATTCCCCACTGCTGCCTCCCGTAGGAGTCTGGACCGTGTCTCAGTTCCAGTGTGGCTGGTCATCCTCTCAGACCAGCTAGGGATCGTCGCCTAGGTGAGCCGTTACCCCACCTACTAGCTAATCCCATCTGGGCACATCCGATGGCAAGAGGCCCGAAGGTCCCCCTCTTTGGTCTTGCGACATTATGCGGTATTAGCTACCGTTTCCAGTAGTTATCCCCCTCCATCAGGCAGTTTCCCAGACATTACTCACCCGTCCGCCACTCGTCAGCGAAGCAGCAAGCTGCTTCCTGTTACCGTTCGACTTGCATGTGTTAGGCCTGCCGCCAGCGTTCAATCTGAGCCATGATCAAACTCTTCAATTTAAAAGTTTGATGCTCAATGTTTCTTTATTTCTAAAGAAAAGAACTTCGTAATGAATTACGTGTTCACTCGTTGAGACTTGGTATTCATTTTTCGTCTTGCGACGTTAAGAATCCATGTCACTTTGAGTGCCCACACAGATTGTCTGATAAATTGTTAAAGAGCAGTGCCGCTTCGTTTTCGCTGCGGCGCGGGGTGTGCATATTACGCTTTCCCGCTTCAGAGTCAAGCGTTTATTTTGCTTTTCTCTGCTGACCCGGCGGCTTGCGTGCCGTTGTTCCGTGTCAGTGGAGGCGCATTATAGGGAGTAATTCCGAACCTGCAAGGATAAAGTGCAAATTATTCACCGACTGCTCACTTTCCAGGCAAATCACATCCCAGACCACAATTCTCGCCTGGTTTTTAAACAAAAACGAGCCGCAAGCGGCTCGTTTTTGCGTTTTGTGACTTACTGCACTGCCACAATGCGATCGTCGTTGGCTTCCAGACGGATAACTTTGCCCGGAACCAGCTCCCCAGAGAGGATTTGCTGTGCCAGCGGGTTTTCGATCTGCTGCTGGATAGCACGTTTTAACGGACGCGCACCATAAACAGGATCGTAACCATTCTCGCTCAGCAGTTTCAGCGCATCGTCGGAAATGTGGATTTCATACCCACGCTCTTCCAGACGTTTGTACAGACGCTGCAACTGGATCTGCGCAATCGACGCAATGTGTTTCTCACCCAGCGGATGGAACACGACCACTTCATCAATACGGTTGATGAACTCCGGACGGAAGTTTTGGCTGACCACACCCAGCACCAGATCTTTCATATGGCTGTAATCCAGCTCACCGAAGCGTTCCTGAATCAAATCGGAACCCAGGTTCGAGGTCATGATCACCACCGTGTTACGGAAGTCGACCGTTCTTCCCTGCCCGTCCGTCAGACGCCCATCATCCAGCACCTGCAACAGAATGTTAAACACGTCAGGATGAGCCTTTTCCACTTCATCCAGCAGGATGACGGAATAAGGACGACGACGAACCGCTTCCGTCAGGTAACCGCCCTCTTCATAACCGACATATCCCGGAGGCGCACCGACCAGACGCGAGACGGCGTGTTTCTCCATAAACTCGGACATATCGATACGCACCATCGCGTCATCGCTGTCGAACATAAAGTTAGCCAGCGCTTTACACAGCTCGGTTTTACCGACACCGGTTGGCCCCAGGAACAGGAACGAGCCGATTGGACGATTCGGATCGGACAGCCCCGCACGGCTACGACGAATGGCGTTAGATACCGCTTCGACCGCTTCGTTCTGTCCAATGACGCGCTGATGCAGATCCTGCTCCATACGCAGCAGTTTCTCGCGTTCGCTTTCCATCATGCGAGCCACAGGAATACCCGTCCAGCGCGCCAGCACTTCGGCAATCTCGGCATCCGTCACTTTATTACGCAACAGACGCATGGTTTTGCCTTCCGACTGCGTGGCGATCTCAAGCTGTTTTTCCAGCTCAGGGATCTTGCCGTACTGTAGCTCGGACATCCGTGCCAGATCCCCTACGCGACGCGCCTGCTCAATGGCAATTTTCGCCTGCTCCAGCTCCGCCTTGATTGTCTGGGTGCCAGAGAGAGAGGCTTTCTCAGCTTTCCACTCTTCTTCCAGCTCAGAATACTGACGCTCTTTCTCGTCCAGTTCTTCATTGAGCATATCGAGGCGTTTCTTACTCGCTTCATCAGACTCTTTGTTCAGCGCCTGCTGTTCCAGCTTGAGCTGGATAATGCGGCGATCGAGTCGGTCCAGCTCTTCCGGTTTCGAGTCAATCTGCATACGGATGCTGGACGCCGCTTCATCGATAAGGTCGATGGCTTTATCCGGCAACTGACGGTCGGCAATGTAACGATGCGAAAGCGTCGCCGCCGCAACGATGGCCGGGTCAGTGATCTGCACGTGATGGTGCAGCTCATAACGCTCTTTCAGACCACGCAAAATGGCGATGGTATCTTCAACGCTTGGTTCAGCGACAAACACCTTCTGGAAACGACGCTCCAGCGCGGCATCTTTTTCAATGTACTGACGATACTCGTCCAGCGTAGTGGCGCCGACGCAGTGAAGTTCACCACGCGCCAGCGCAGGTTTCAGCATGTTCCCGGCATCCATTGCGCCATCAGCTTTACCCGCCCCCACCATGGTGTGCAGTTCGTCGATAAACAGGATGACATTACCTTCCTGTTTCGCCAGATCGTTCAGCACGCCTTTCAGACGCTCTTCAAATTCACCGCGGTATTTCGCCCCAGCCACCAGCGCGCCCATATCAAGAGCCAGTACGCGACGGCCTTTCAGCCCTTCGGGCACTTCGCCATTAACGATACGCTGCGCCAGCCCTTCAACAATGGCGGTTTTACCGACGCCTGGCTCACCAATCAGCACCGGGTTGTTTTTAGTACGGCGTTGCAGTACCTGGATAGTCCGGCGAATTTCTTCGTCACGGCCGATCACCGGGTCAAGTTTGCCCTGCTCGGCACGTTCGGTCAGGTCGACCGTAAATTTCTTCAAAGCCTGACGTTGGTCTTCGGCTCCCTGGTCGTTCACGCTTTCACCTCCGCGCATTTTCTCAATCGCCTGGGTCACATTAGCGGTGGTTGCACCGGCGGATTTCAGCAGGTCGGTTAAGGTACCGCGTGATTCAAGCGCCGCCAGAACAAACAGCTCTGACGAAATAAAATTGTCCCCACGTTTTTGCGCCAGCTTGTCGCAAAGGTTCAGCACGCGCACCAGATCCTGCGACGGCTGCACGTCGCCCCCGGTACCTTCTACCTGCGGTAAACGGCTCAGCGCCTGATCGATGGCGGTGCGTAACTGGCCGGCATTAATGCCAGCGGACGTTAATAAAGGACGTACCGATCCCCCTTCCTGATTCAGCAAGGCGCTCATTAAATGAAGAGGTTCGATAAATTGGTTGTCGTGCCCCAGTGCGAGGGACTGGGCATCGGCGAGAGCAAGCTGGAATTTATTAGTAAGACGATCCAGACGCATAACTCCTCCCATAACAGGTCAAATTTGCTACTGGAGATTAAATGAGGTCATCCCTCAATTATTCAAGGTTAATAACCTGAATTATGTGAAAAGAAAACGGCGCGTACCGGATCGTCTTGATTCTTTAGGTTATATCAGCCAAATGAAACTTGCCATACGGCCTGTCGTCTTGTCGCGACGATAGGAGAAAAAATCACCCTTTTCGGTGAAAGTACAGCGTTCTCCGCCGAAGATTTGGGTCACGCCGACGTTATTCAGGCGCTGGCGGGCAAGCTGGTAAATATCGGCCAGATATTTATCTCCGGAAGCCACAAACGCTTCGACCGCTTGCGGATCTTTTTCCATAAAGGCATCGCGCACTTCGGGCCCGACCTCAAATGCCTGCGGACCAATCGCCGGGCCAAGCCAGGCAATGAGATTTGCAGAATCGTCCTGGAAGCAGGCAACGGTCTCTTCCAGCACGCCTTCGCACAGGCCTCGCCATCCGGCGTGGGCAGCAGCCACTTCAGTTCCTGCCTGATTGCAGAACAACACCGGCAGGCAATCAGCGGTCATCACCGCGCAAACCGTTCCCGGCGTATTGCTGTACGAAGCATCGGCGCGTTTAGACGCATAGGGCTCTCCCGTCAGCTTCAGCACCACTTTACCGTGCACCTGCTCAAGCCAGACCGGTTTTGAAGGAAGGTTTCCCGCAGCAAAGAGACGTTTACGGTTCTCTTCAACGTGCTCCAGGTTATCGCCACAATGCGCACCGAGGTTCAAAGACTCCCACGCGCCCTGGCTCACACCACCGATACGGGTCGAACTACAGGCAGCCACGCCTTCAGGCAGTGGCCATTCCGGGACAATCAGTTTGGTCATAACCAGTCTACGTGATCCTTATGTTCTTCGAAATCTGCGCGCATCGCGTCGATAAGTTCCACCATATCCTGTGGGATCGGTGCATGCCATTCCATCTGAATTCCGGTGATTGGGTGGTAAAGACGTAGCATCGTCGCATGCAGCGCCTGGCGATCGAATTTACGCAGCACGGAGATGAATTCATCCGATGCGCTCTTTGGTGGACGCGGACGACCGCCGTAAACAGGGTCCCCCACCAGCGGATGGGTAATATGCGCCATGTGCACGCGGATCTGGTGAGTACGCCCGGTTTCCAGACGCAGACGCAGGCGCGTATGAATACGGAAATGTTCCATGATGCGGTAGTGGGTTACCGCCGGTTTACCCATCGGGTGTACGGACATATGCGTACGCTTGGTTGGGTGACGGCTGATAGGCTCTTCCACCGTGCCGCCAGAGGTCATATGACCAATCGCCACCGCTTCATACTCACGGGTAATTTCGCGCAATTGCAAAGATTCCACCAGGCGAGTCTGAGCTGGAACCGTCTTCGCCACCACCATCAGACCCGTGGTGTCTTTATCCAGACGGTGAACGATACCAGCACGCGGTACGTCGGCAATCGGTGGATAATAATGAAGGAGAGCGTTAAGTACCGTACCGTCAGGATTGCCCGCGCCCGGATGAACAACAAAGTCGCGCGGCTTGTTGATGACCAGAATATCGTCATCTTCGTAGACGATATCCAGCGGGATATCCTGCGGCTCGAAGCGGACTTCCTCTTCGATTTCAGCATTGATGGCGACAGCTTCCCCACCAAACACTTTCTCTTTTGGTTTGTCCCAGATCTTGCCGTTTACCAGCACGCGCTGGTCAAGGATCCATTCTTTTATGCGTGAACGCGAATAATCAGGGAACAATTCGGCCAAAGCCTGATCTAAGCGTTGACCGAGCTGATTTTCGGAGACTGTTGCGGTGAGTTCTACTCGTTGTGCCATAAACTGCTTCTTCGTTTAACGTTGGGTTTTACGGCTTTGCCGTTTAATATAGTGTGCTATTGTAGCTGGTCTTAATCGGGAGCAGGAACTGAGTTTCTCCCGGACAAACATTTGAGGAAAGTCAAAACGTCATGACGCGCATGAAATATCTGGTGGCAGCGGCCACGTTGAGCCTGGCTTTGGTGGGCTGCTCCGGTTCGAATGAACAGGTCCCTGACAATCCGCCGAATGAAATCTATGCGACTGCACAACAAAAGTTGCAGGACGGTAACTGGAAACAGGCGATAACGCAACTGGAAGCGTTGGATAATCGCTATCCGTTTGGTCCGTATTCGCAGCAGGTACAGTTAGATCTCATCTATGCCTACTACAAAAATGCCGATCTGCCGCTGGCTCAGGCAACGATCGATCGTTTCATGCGTCTGAACCCTACCCATCCTAACATCGATTACGTGATGTACATGCGCGGCCTGACTAACATGGCGCTGGATGACAGTGCATTGCAGGGCTTCTTCGGGGTGGATCGTTCCGACCGTGACCCGCAACATGCGCGTGATGCTTTCAATGACTTCTCCAAACTGGTGCGTAGCTACCCGAACAGCCAGTACATTACCGATGCCACTAAGCGTCTGGTGTTCCTGAAAGATCGTCTGGCGAAATACGAGTACTCCGTTGCGGAATACTACACCCGCCGTGGCGCATGGGTTGCCGTGGTTAACCGTGTAGAAGGCATGTTGCGTGATTACCCGGATACCCAGGCTACGCGTGATGGCCTGAAGCTGATGGAAAATGCGTATCGCCAGATGCAGATGACGGCTCAGGCTGACAAAGTGGCGAAAATCATCGCCGCGAACAGCAGCAACACCTGATACCGCTACAACGCATAACGGCAGCCCGCGGGCTGCCGTTTTTTTATTCTTTCAGACTTACGCTGAAGCGGTTTAGCTTCAACACATCCATTCAACTATGACCGCAATTGTTGGCTTCGACAAGGTAAATCTCACCTCTTCCTGCCCTGCCTCACAAAAAAGATTCCCTGACAAAAACCGACAAAATAACGTGATCTAAATCACACATTTTGACATTAGGTCGGGTATGCTGGAATCACCAAGACGGAAAGACAAGAGGTAAAATTTATGACAATGAACATTACCAGTAAACAAATGGAAATTACTCCGGCAATCCGCCAGCACGTCGCAGACCGTCTCGCCAAACTGGATAAATGGCAAACACATTTGATTAATCCACATATCATCCTGTCCAAGGAGCCGCAGGGTTTCATCGCTGATGCAACTATCAATACTCCAAACGGCCATCTGGTCGCCAGCGCAAAACACGAGGATATGTACACCGCAATTAACGATTTGATCAACAAGCTGGAACGGCAGCTCAATAAAGTGCAACACAAAGGTGAAGCACGTCGCGCCGCAACCTCGGTGAAAGACGCCAGCTTCGCGGAAGAAGTTGAAGAAGAGTAATCCTCTAAAATTGAGTGTACCGACAACGCGCCTTCGGGCGCGTTTTTTATTGACAGGATCAAAACAGTACAGGTACTTTAACCCTATCAATTTCAGGATGACCTTATGAAACAGACGCCGTTTTTCTTCGCATTCTTTTTTACCTTCCCCTGACCGGGAGGCGTTTCGTCGTGTGATAAAGAATGCGAAGACGAACAACAAGGCCTCCCACACCGGGAGGCCTTTTTTATTGATAACGATAAAATGAGACAGACAACACTATGACACCGGAAAACCCGCTCCTGGATTTACGCGTAAAAATCAGTGCGCTCGACGAAAAATTACTGGCCCTGCTGGCAGAACGCCGCTCGCTCGCCGTTGAAGTGGGCAAAGCCAAGCTCGAGTCCCATCGGCCGGTGCGCGATATCGATCGCGAACGTGATTTACTGGAACGGTTGATTCAACTCGGCAAAGCGCATCATCTGGATGCCCACTACATCACCCGCCTGTTCCAGCTTATCATCGAAGATTCCGTTCTGACGCAACAAGCCCTGCTCCAGCAGCATCTGAACAAAACCAACCCGCACTCTGCTCGTATCGCTTTCCTCGGCCCGAAAGGCTCCTATTCTCATCTGGCGGCCCGCCAGTACGCAGCCCGCCATTTCGAAGAGTTTATTGAGAGCGGTTGCGCTAAATTTGCAGACATCTTCAACCAGGTCGAAACCGGCCAGGCCGATTACGCCGTGGTGCCAATTGAGAACACCAGTTCCGGCGCCATCAACGATGTTTACGATCTGCTCCAGCACACCAGCCTGTCGTTAGTCGGCGAGTTGACTATCCCTATCGATCACTGCGTGCTGGTCTCTGGCTCAACCGATCTGAGTCAGATCGAAACGGTGTACAGCCACCCGCAGCCGTTCCAGCAGTGCAGCCAGTTCCTGAACCGTTATCCGCACTGGAAAATTGAGTACACCAAAAGCACCTCAGCGGCGATGGAAAAAGTGGCGCAGGCAAACTCTCCTGCCGTCGCGGCTCTCGGTAGCGAAGCGGGCGGCGCGCTGTATGGCTTACAGGTGCTGGAACGCAATCTGGCCAACCAGACGCAGAACATCACCCGTTTCGTGATTCTGGCCCGCAAGGCTATCAACGTATCGGATCAGGTCCCGGCGAAAACCACCCTGCTGATGGCGACCGGCCAGCAGGCGGGTGCGCTGGTTGAAGCGCTGCTGGTGCTGCGTAATCACAACCTGATCATGACGAAGCTGGAATCCCGCCCAATCCATGGCAACCCGTGGGAAGAGATGTTCTATCTCGACGTTCAGGCCAACCTGGAGTCTGCATCCATGCAGAAAGCCCTGCGCGAACTGGGCGAGATCACCCGCTCCATGAAAGTGCTGGGCTGCTATCCGAGCGAAACCGTGGTCCCGGTCGATCCGGCTTAACGTTCGATAAAGCGGCTTTTCTTCATCCCTGCCACATTTACAGGCAGGGTGAAGATGGCACCGGAAAGCGGGTATTTCGCCAGCTCCTCCGCCTCCATATTTTCCCGCGTGGTGGTGATAAACAGCGTTTTCATATCGTCGCCGCCAAAGCAGACCATTGTCGGGCAGCGTACCGGCAGCCGATACTCTTCCAGCTGTTCGCCTTGCGGTGAAAACCGTGCGATACGCCAGCCGTCAAACAGTGCGCTCCAGTAACAGCCTTCCTCATCCATTGCCGCACCGTCGGGTATACCTTCTCCCTCGCTAAACCGGCGAAACTCTTCGCGCTTACCGGGTTCCCCCTGCTCATCAAGCGGCGTACGGTAGATCACGCCGTTCGGCGTATCAGAAGTAAACATCCACCGTTTGTCAGGACTAAACGCTAAACCGTTATGCCCGTGAATATCGCACTGAATCACTTTCGGCGTCAGGTCGTTGTCGATACGCATCAGCATGGCGCCGTTATAATCTCCCGGCCCCCAGAACGTGCCCGCATAAAACCGTCCCTGATGATCGGTACCGCCATCGTTAAAGCGTGCAAGCTGCGGGTTGGACGGGTTATCGCAAACCTTACGCTGGAGCAGGCCGTGTTTATCGGTCAGCCAGATGGCGTTTCGCATCGCGACGATAAATCCGCCGCGTTCACGCAGGGCAAAACACCCAACTTCTTCATGGAATGAGAGCACCGAGTGTTCCGCGGTGGGCAGATGGTACCGATGGATCTCCCCTTCCAGGATATCCGCCCAGTAGAGCGCCTTCTCTTCTGCACTCCACGTCGGGCATTCGGGCAGATGCCCGGTATAGTTCAACAGCAGCTGCGGTTCAGCCATGACAGTTCCCCAAAATGAAAAAAGCCAGCAATGCTGGCTTTCAGTATATACATCATCGCATTACTGGCGACTGTCATTTGCCTGGCGCAACAGCGTGCGGCTTTCACTCTGGAATCGCGTGGCGTAATCACCGAACCAGTGCTCCACTTTACGGAAACTGTCGATAAAGGCTTGTTTATCGCCCTGTTCCAGCAAGGTGATCGCTTCGCCAAAACGCTGATAATAGCGCTTGATCAGCGCCAGGTTATTTTCAGACGACATGATGATGTCGGCGTAAAGCTGCGGATCCTGGGCAAACAGTCGCCCGACCATCGCCAGCTCCAGACGATAGATTGGCGAGGAAAGCGCCAGCAATTGTTCAAGCTGAACGTTCTCTTCCGCCAGGTGCAGCCCATAGGCGAAGGTTGCAAAGTGGCGCAGCGCCTGAATAAACGCCATGTTCTGGTCATGCTCTACCGCGCTAATGCGGTGTAAACTTGCTCCCCAGACCTGGATCTGTTCCAGGAACCACTGGTAGGCTTCCGGCTGCCGCCCGTCACAGTAAACCACTACCTGCTTCGCCAGGCTTCCGCTGTCCGGGCCAAACATCGGGTGTAACCCAAGCACGGGGCCAGTGTGCGCCGCCAGCATTGCCTGTAGCGGACCATTTTTAACGGAGGCCAGATCCACCAGTATGCAATCTTCCGGCAGCGGAGGAAGTTTCGCGATTATCTGCTCCGTCACATGGATCGGCACGCTGACGATAACCATTCCGGCGTCTTTCATCAGCTCCGGCGCGTGCGACCAGTCCTCTTTCTCCAGAATACGCACCTGATAGCCAGAAAGCGTCAGCATTTTCTCAAACAGACGCCCCATCTGCCCGCCACCACCGACGATAACCACCGGGCGCAGCGACGGACAGAGGGTTTTGAAGCCCTTGTCGTTTTCGCTGGAATAGGACTCGCGCATCACGCGACGCAGGACGTCCTCAATCAAATCAGGTGAAACGCCCAGGGCCTGCGCCTCTTTACGGCGGGAGGCGAGCATAGAGGCCTCGCGCTCCGGAACGTAAATCGGCAGGCCGTATTTACTTTTAACCTCGCCGACCTCGGCAACCAGTGCCATGCGGCGCGCCAGCAGATCCAGCAACGCCTTATCCACTTCATCAATTTGATCGCGTAATGCGGTCAATTCAGCAACCATAACTACCCTCTTATGCCAGACGCGTCGCCAGCTGGCCGTTCAAATCTTTGTGGATCTCACGCAGCAGCGCATCGGTGGTTTCCCAGCTAATGCAGGCATCGGTGACCGAGACGCCGGGCTTCATCGCGCTACGCGGCTGTTCCGATGACTGATTGCCTTCATGAATATTACTTTCAATCATCAGGCCGATAATGGAACGGTTGCCATCTTTAATCTGAGCAATCACAGATTCTGCAACCGCAGGCTGGCGACGGTAATCTTTATTCGAATTACCATGACTGCAATCTACCATCAGCGCCGGACGCAGTCCCGCCTGTTCCATCTCTTTTTCACACTGCGCGACATCCGCCGGGCTGTAGTTTGGCGCTTTACCGCCGCGCAGGATCACATGCCCGTCCGGGTTGCCCTGCGTTTGCAGCAGGCATACCTGGCCCGCCTGGTTGATCCCGACAAAACGATGGGGCATGGCGGCGGCGCGCATGGCGTTAATCGCCGTCGCCAGGCTGCCGTCGGTACCGTTTTTAAAACCAACCGGCATAGACAGGCCTGATGCCATCTCGCGGTGGGTTTGTGACTCGGTGGTACGCGCCCCAATCGCAGACCAGCTAAACAGATCGCCGAGGTATTGCGGGCTGTTCGGATCCAGCGCTTCGGTTGCCAGCGGCAGCCCCATGCTGACCAGCTCCACCAGCAGGCGACGCGCAATCTTCAGGCCGGCTTCCACATCAAACGAGCCATCCATGTGCGGATCGTTGATCAACCCTTTCCAGCCAACCGTCGTACGAGGCTTCTCAAAATAGACGCGCATCACCAGATAGAGGCTATCGCTGACCTCCTCCGCTAATGCTTTAAATCGACGAGCGTACTCAATGGCGGTTTCAGGATCGTGAATAGAGCAAGGACCACATACCACCAGCAGGCGCGGATCGCGGCCAGCGATAATGTCAGAAATGGTCTGGCGAGAGTGCTCAATCTGAGCTTCCTGCGCGACGCTCAGCGGGAATTCCGCCTTCAGTTGATCCGGGGTGATTAACACCTGTTCGTCAGTGATATGTACGTTGTTCAGCGCGTCTTTTTGCATGATTGCGATCCTGTCAAACTCGTTTGCGATAGTGGTTTTCCTCGAAGAGGTGACACAACGATATCACATTAAGTAAAGATTTCAATCCAAAATACGTACATATTACTTTACAGAAACCCTTTAATGGCAAAAATCATGGTCTAAAACCGTAAAGTTAAAATTACACACACACCCTTATAAGCCAGGCTATGCTCACAAAAAGGAGAATAGCCATGCGTTTAATTGCTTTTATGTTGTTGTCGCTGGTTTTGTCGGGTTGCCAGATCAATCCTTACACTTTTCAGCCTGACTGGACCAACCCGGACTGGTTCACGGCCGGTAAAGAAGACGCTATGAATGGTGTTCCGGTTAAAGATAACCAGGCGCTGGCCGATAGTTTTAATGACTCTCAGGTTGATCGAGGGGAATATCTTCGTGGCTACGCTGACGGACAGAAAAAAATATGCGAAGAGGGCTTTATTCACGCCTGGGGATTAGCGGGTAAATCATTTCCTGCCAGCTGCGATACAACTGAAAATGCAGTAAAACTGCATGAATCCTGGCAACAAGGAATGGATGAAAGTATGCGTTCCAGCAGGCTTAATTGAGCCTGCCTGAATTCCTATGAATATAGTTCACTGTAAGATTTAGCTTAGGTCAAAACAGGGATATTTCTGACATAATGACGGCTTTGATAAACAATGGTATTCTGCCGACAATTCTTAAGGACATCTATTTCCGGGGCGGTTTGGCGGATTCTGATGAGAAATGCAATCTTGATCGCTTTGCTCCGACTCCCCCTGGCGTTAATGCTGTTCATTTTAGTGGCCCCTGCAACGGCAGGCTCGTTCACGGAAACGGATAAATCAGTACGTTCGATTGTTTCTGGTATTGTGAGCTACACCCGATGGCCCGCACTGTCCGGCCAGCCTAAGCTCTGTATTTATGCCTCTTCCCATTACAGACAGGCACTCAGCAGTGAAGATGAACACAACCCGTTGCCCTATAGTCCTGTCATTGTGCATAGCGATCGGGAAGCACTCACCGCAAGGTGTGATGCCCTCTATTTCGGGAGTGAGTCGCCGGCAAAACAACAGGAAATAATAAATCAGTATCATGGCCAGGCGTTGCTATTAATGTCAGAACAAAATCCTGAATGCGTTATTGGCAGCGCATTTTGTCTGATAATAGAGCACAACCAGGTCAGGTTTTCCGTAAATCTGGATGCGCTGGCGCGCAGTGGCGTAAGAGTCAATCCGGATGTATTAATGCTCGCACGGAATAAGAAGCATGAATAAGGAAGTCGCACCAACACCGCGTCCGACGTTTAAAAGAACGTTGCGGCGAATCAGCATGATAAGCGTCATTATAACGATGACGTTTATATGGTTGCTGCTGTGTTTCGCTTCCGTGGTGACATTAAAGCAATATGCGCAAAAAAACCTCGAACTTACCGGCGCCACCATGAGCCACAGCCTTGAAGCCTCTCTGGTGTTCAACGATGCCGTGGCGGCAAATGAAACGCTGGCGACCCTCGGCAAGCAGGGGCAGTTTGCCGTGGCGGAAGTGCTTAACGCACATCATAAACGGTTTGCATGGTGGTCCTGGAACCCGGCGGATAATACCGACACGCTGGGCGCGCTGGTCAACCGGTGGTTGTTCCCTGTTCCTGTCGCACAGCCCATCATACATAACGGCAATGTGATTGGCGAAATTCGTCTGACCGCACGAGACAGCCTGATTAGCCACTTTATCTGGCTCTCGTTTGCGGTCCTCACCGGCTGCATTCTTTTTGCCTCTGCCGTCGCATTGACCATCACCCGCTCGCTACATCATGGCATGGTTGTTGAAATGCAAAACATCACTGACGTTGTGCATGATGTTCGCACCAACCGCAACTTCTCTCGCCGGGTAACGGAAGGCCGCATTGAAGAGTTCCATCAGTTTGGAGAAGACTTCAACAGCCTGCTGGATGAAATGGAAGAGTGGCAGCTCAAGCTACAGGCGAAAAACGCTCAACTGTTGCGTACCGCCATGCACGATCCGCTCACGGGGCTTGCAAACCGCGCCGCGTTTCGCAACAACATTGCGGCATTGATGAATGACGCTTCGGCAAAAACCAATTCCGCCCTGCTATTTCTGGACGGTGATAATTTCAAGTTTATCAATGACACCTGGGGTCATGCCGCGGGCGACTGCGTACTGATCGAAGCCGCCAAAAGGATGGTCGAGTTTGGCGAAAAGCGTCATCAGTCTTACCGTCTTGGCGGCGACGAATTTGCCATGATCCTTTACGGCGTCCACACCGCGCGTGAGGTCGAATATATTTGCGCTGCGCTGTCGCAGCAATTTATCCGTCCGTTTGATCTGCATAACGGGCACACAGCATCAATGTCACTCAGCATTGGCTATGCTCTGGCGTGGGAAAATGCCTCCGTTGAGGCATTACTGGAGCAAGCCGATCGCAATATGTATCTGGTCAAAAACCAGCGTTCGAAAACAATATCCTGAAAGGAAGACGATATGTTAAAGCGATATTTTGCGCCGTTGTTACTGGCATCACTGGTAATGTCCGGTTGCCAGTCATCGCCTGAAGGAAAATTCACGCCAGAGCAAATTGCGGCCATGAAATCCTACGGCTTTAACGAACTGAATGGCGACTGGTCTCTGGGGCTGTCGGATAAGATCCTGTTTGATAAAAATGATGCCAGGCTGCGCCCGGAAAGTGAAACGCAGATCCAGACTATGGCCTCACGCCTGGCGGCAACCGGTCTGAACCATGCCCGGATGGATGGCCATACGGATAACTATGGCGAAGAGAGCTACAACGAAGCGCTTTCGTTAAAACGCGCCAATGTTGTGGCGGATGCCTGGGCGAAGGGCGCGAACATCCCGCGCAGCAATCTCACTACGCGGGGCTTAGGCAAAAAATACCCTGTCAGCAGCAACCGCACTGCGCAGGGGCGCGCTGAAAACCGCCGGGTTGCGGTAGTCATCAGCACGCCTTAAGGCTATTTAACAGATGTCCCGGCGAGCGACACACCTGAACCCGCTCGCCAGCGCAGCCAGTCAATCACAATAAAGACCGCCAGACTGACGCCCATTACCGGCAACGCCAGCCCCAGCAGGATGCTTATCATGAACGTCACTCCCCTTCCCCACAGCGGCAATGCCAGCCAGCTTTGACAGAGCGTTTGTACCGGGTTCGCGGCTGACGTTGCAGGGCGACGCATCCACCACATCCGGTATCCCCAGATAATCAACACACACAGCGCAACGCCAAACGCGATGAGCAGCAGCTGATTTGCCAGACCAAACAGGATCCCCATATGGAAATCCACGCCCCAGCGGGTGAGTTTAGCCATCAGCGGGAAATTCCCGAAGCGAGTACTGTCCAGCACCTCCAGTGAGTGGGGATCCACGGCAACGGCATCAACCTGTGTTGGCCAGCGGCGATCGATTTCCGTCACTGTCCAGGCCTGGTCGTTCCTGCTTGCCGGGCGGATCTCAACCTTTTTCGCATCAATCCCTGACCGGCGGGCAGCCTGCAATACGCTGTCAAAAAGCGACAGCTCGACAGGCATTTCAGGCATCGTCATTCCCCCGTGATGACCACGATGTTCGGCATGTTCATCCCTCATTTCCGGCGCACCGGAAAGAGTGGTGTTTACCTGCGGCGTCAGCCAGTTCATCTCTGCACGCAGCTTATCGACGTTGCCACCGGCCCATTGTGACCAGGTTAATCCGGTAGCTGAGAACAGCAGCATTCCGGCCAGTAATGTCCAGCCCAGAATTACATGCAGGCGACGACGATTCTGGAAACGATTGTTAATACGGCGCTTCGGTCGGGTGTAGAACCACAGCGCGATCCCGCCCAGGGCAGCAACCCACATCCACGAGGCGGCTAACTCGCTATAGAGGCGCCCGAGGTTGCCCAGCATCAGCGAGGTATGCAGATAATCGATAGTCTGACGCAGCGGTAAAATCCCGCTGGTGCCGTACACGGTCATATCCCCTCGAACCTCAAGGCTGGCGGGATCAATAAAAATAGCCCGATGCTCGGAGGGACCCAGCGCCGGGTCGGCAAACATCACGCGGGTCGTTTCGCCCTCTTCCAGCCCCGGACGAACAGCATGTAAACGCAGCGCTGAACCCACGGCCTTTTCTGCCACGGCAATTTGTTCAGCAAGAGGCTGCGCCTCACCCACGGCATCCGTGTGGAGTGCATGATGGTACAGCGCATTTTCAAGCTGCGGCGTGGCGACGTACAGCGTTCCGGTCAGCGCTGCGAAGAAGATAAACGGACCGACAAACAGCCCAATATAGAAATGGAGGCGACGCAGCAGGTTTCCCCATGCCGCGCGCGGAGTGCAGGTAGTCATACTTTTCCTTTTTAAGGCAAAAAGTGAGTGATTTTGTTTTAAAGGGAGAAAGCAGACCGACGCGGCGGCGCGCGGGTATCGGGGTAAAGCCAGGGGAAAAAGTGCCAGTGGCTGACCGCCTGACGAGGCGGTTTCACGCGCAGCCGTTGCAACACCACGCTGAGCAGAACGATAAGCGCCAGCATTACGCCCGGCACATGCGCTAACAGCACGCAGTAGCCGCACGCCTCCGCATGGTCAACTGGCATGGAATGCGGCATATCACCATGATGCTCGTCCATCGACATCATGCTCATGTCATGGTGCATGCCCGGCATGGCGCTCATGGGATCTTTTTGCAGTGAGACGGAGATCAGCGGCGCCACGACGATCAGCAGGATCGCAAACAGCGCGGTCAATGCCGCTGCGCGTTTCCAGTTATGCTGATGCAGTACGTTATCCACTTACCCTCCACCCAAGAGGCGAACATTGTAAATGATTTATGACGGAAGGGTTAACGCGAGAGGTGCGATGGGATAAAAAAAGGGCCAGCCTTTCGGCCAGCCCTTTCTAACAGGATGTCGCTTAAGCGAATCTTAGTTCAGACGCTCTTTAATACGAGCAGACTTACCAGTACGCTCACGCAGGTAGTACAGTTTAGCTTTACGTACAGCACCACGACGTTTAACAGCAATGCTGTCAACTACCGGAGAGTGAGTCTGGAAGACACGCTCAACGCCTTCGCCGTTGGAAATTTTACGAACAGTGAATGCAGAGTGCAGACCGCGGTTACGAATAGCGATAACCACGCCCTCGAATGCCTGCAGACGTTTTTTGGAACCTTCAACAACCCATACTTTCACTTCCACGGTGTCACCTGGACGGAAGGAAGGTACGTCCTGCTTCATCTGCTCTTGTTCAAGTTGCTTAATAATGTTGCTCATAATTTAATCTCTTATCCTGGGTAAACTGATATTCGGGAGCGTATTACGCTTTCCCATCATGTTCATGCTGCTGGTGCGCGTGTTCAGTTTTGAACTCGGCCAGCAACTTTGCTTGCTCTTCAGTCAGAGCCAGGTTTTCCAGAAGTTCAGGTCTTCTAAGCCAGGTTCGGCCCAGCGACTGCTTCAAACGCCAGCGACGTATCTCGGCATGGTTTCCAGACAGTAACACTGCCGGGACTTCCATCCCTTCTAACACTTCAGGACGAGTATAGTGTGGACAGTCCAGCAACCCATCGGCAAAGGAATCTTCCGTTGCCGAAGCTTCATGGCCCAGAACCCCCGGAATAAACCGGGCGACGGAGTCAATCAGCGTCATTGCCGGTAACTCACCACCGCTGAGAACGTAATCGCCGATAGACCATTCTTCGTCAATCTCGGTTTGAATTACGCGCTCATCTATCCCTTCGTAGCGACCACAGACCAGAATCAGCTTTTGATTCGTCGCCAGTTCGCTCACGCCCGCTTGATCAAGCTTGCGTCCCTGAGGTGACAGATAAATCACCTTCGCGCCTTCACCTGCCGCGGCTTTTGCTGTGTGAATAGCGTCCCGTAAGGGTTGCACCATCATCAACATCCCCGGTCCGCCGCCGTAAGGACGATCGTCCACGGTACGGTGCCGGTCGTGCGTGAAGTCACGAGGACTCCAGCTCTGGATGCTCAGCAGGCCATTCTTTACTGCCCGGCCAGTTACCCCGTAATCGGTAATCGCGCGGAACATTTCAGGAAACAGGCTAATTATGCCAATCCACATAGCGCCGTCTTTTACCGTTTATCCGGAGAATTTAAAAACCAGGATCCCAATCTACTTCAATGGTTTGAGTAGTGAGATCGACTTTCTTGATAACCTGTCCATCGAGGAACGGAACCAACCGCTCCTTGATGCCAAATGCATCTTTCAGGTTTGCCTTAATGACGAGAACGTCATTTGACCCGGTTTCCATCATGTCGATGACTTTTCCGAGGCTGTAGCCTTCAGTGGTCACTACCTGGCAACCCATAAGGTCTTTCCAGTAGTAGTCACCCTCTTCCAGCTGTGGCAACTGCGACGAATCCACGACAATTTCACAATTAGTCAGCGCATTCGCGGCATCACGATCGTCAATGCCTTTCAGCTTGATGATGATGTCCTGATTGTGGTGACGCCAGCTTTCCAGCTCGACCTCTTCCCACTTACCGGCTTTCTGGATAAACCAGGGCTGGTAATTAAAAATGCTATCAGCGTCTTCAGTGGAGGAAAACACTCTGAGCCAACCACGGATACCGTAGCAAGAACCCATTTTTCCCAATACGATCGGTTCAACAGGTGCTTTATTGCTCATCATGACCACCGTGACAGATTAAGCTGCTTTGTTTGCTGCTTTGATCAGCGTAGCAACGCGATCGGAAACAGTAGCGCCCTGGCCAACCCAGTGAGCGATACGATCCAGATCCAGACGGGTTTCTTCTTCTGCGCCAGCGGCCAGTGGGTTGAAGAAACCAACGCGCTCGATGAAGCGACCGTTGCGTGCATTACGGCTGTCAGTCACAACAACCTGGTAGAACGGACGCTTTTTAGCGCCGTGACGTGCTAAACGAATAGTTACCATAACATCCTCTTGTGTGAATAAAACAACCGGGCCCCATCGAGGAACGGAGCCCGGGTGTCATATTAAAAGCCCGAAAATTTTACTCATTTCCGGGCAAAAAGCAATCTCAAAAGCGATTATCGCCCATGAAAACCGGGCGGCATCATGCCTTTCATGCCGCGCATCATCTTCGCCATGCCGCCTTTCTTCATTTTCTTCATCATGCGCTGCATGTCGTCGAACTGTTTCAGAAGGCGGTTAACGTCCTGCACCTGCATGCCGCAACCGGCTGCGATACGGCGCTTGCGGGAACCTTTGATGATTTCTGGCTTCGCGCGCTCTTTCAGCGTCATCGAGTTGATGATGGCCTCCATACGCACCAGCACTTTGTCATCCATCTGGGATTTGACGTTGTCCGGGATCTGGCCCATGCCTGGCAGTTTGCCCATCAGGCTTGCCATGCCGCCCATGTTTTTCATCTGACGCAGCTGCTCAAGGAAGTCGGTCAGATCGAAACCGTCGCCCTTTTTCAGCTTGCTGGCCAGCTTCTCGGCCTGCGCGCGGTCAACCTTGCTTTCAATATCTTCGATCAGCGACAGCACGTCGCCCATGCCGAGGATACGAGAGGCAATACGATCCGGATGGAACGGCTCCAGCGCTTCGGTTTTCTCGCCTACGCCGAGGAACTTAATTGGCTTACCGGTGATATGACGAATAGACAGTGCCGCACCGCCGCGGGCATCGCCGTCGACTTTGGTCAGCACCACGCCGGTTAACGGCAGGGCTTCGTTAAACGCTTTTGCGGTATTCGCCGCATCCTGACCGGTCATGGCGTCAACAACAAACAGGGTCTCTACCGGATTGATAGAAGCATGCACCTGCTTGATTTCGTCCATCATCGCTTCGTCAACGTGCAGACGACCGGCGGTATCCACCAGCAGCACGTCGTAGAATTTCAGCTTCGCCTCTTTCAGCGCCGCGTTAACGATATCGACAGGCTTCTGCGCCACGTCGGACGGGAAGAAGTCTACGCCAACCTGCTCGGCCAGCGTTTCAAGCTGTTTGATCGCCGCCGGGCGATACACGTCCGCCGACACCACCAGCACCTTTTTCTTGTGCTTTTCGCGCAGGAATTTCCCCAGCTTACCAACGCTGGTGGTTTTACCCGCACCTTGCAGACCCGCCATCAGCACGACGGCCGGCGGCTGAGCCGCCAGGTTAAGCACCTGGTTCTCTTCGCCCATCGCCGAAACCAGTTCGTTACGGACGATTTTGACGAACTCCTGACCCGGGGTCAGGCTCTTGTTCACTTCATGACCAACCGCTTTCTCTTTCACGCGGTTGATAAAATCACGCACGACCGGCAACGCAACGTCTGCTTCCAGCAGCGCCATGCGCACTTCGCGCAGCGTTTCCTTGATGTTCTCTTCGGTGAGGCGTCCACGGCCGCTGATGTTGCGCAGCGTGCGCGACAAACGATCGGTTAAATTATCAAACATTGTCTCTCGCCTGGGGTAGAAACGTTAGGTCGCCTGGGCGACACATACACAGAATTTTGCCGGAGTATAACATGAAGGCGCCTTTGTTGTTATGCAACGGTTGGAGCAGGCGTCACGTAACGTTATACTGCTTCTCTTTCTTATTAAGACAACTGTCGACGCCTATATGCCTGTTTTCGCACTGATCGCCCTTGTTGCCTACTCTGTCAGCCTCGCGCTGATCATTCCTGGCCTGCTGCAAAAAAACAGCGGCTGGCGGCGCATGGCTATTCTTTCGGCAGTGATCGCACTGATTAGCCATGCGTTTGCGCTGGAATCACGCATCATTCCCGGCGACGGCAGCGTACAAAATCTGAGCGTACTGAACGTCGGCTCGCTGGTCAGCCTGATGATCTGTACGGTCATGACCATTGTCGCGTCTAAAAACCGTGGCTGGCTGCTGCTGCCGATAGTCTACGCTTTTGCACTGATCAACCTGGCGTTAGCCACGTTCATGCCCAATGAGTTTATTACTCACCTGGAAGCCACGCCGGGGATGCTGGTCCATATTGGCCTGTCGCTGTTCTCCTACGCGACGCTGATCATCGCCGCCCTTTACGCCATGCAGCTCGCCTGGATTGACTACCAGCTGAAAAATAAAAAGCTGGCGTTTAACCACGAAATGCCGCCGCTGATGGTGATTGAGCGTAAAATGTTCCACATCACCCAGGTCGGTGTGGTTCTGCTGACCCTGACGCTGTGCACGGGCTTGTTTTATATGAAAAACCTGTTCAGCGTGGAGAATATCGATAAAGCGGTCCTCTCCATCATCGCGTGGTTTGTCTATATTGTCCTGTTATGGGGCCATTATCATGAAGGCTGGCGCGGTCGCCGCGTGGTCTGGTTCAACGTTGCGGGTGCGGGCATTCTCACGCTTGCCTATTTTGGCAGCCGCTTCATACAGCAATTTGCTGGCTAAGTAACAAAAGGAGTTCCCCCTGGAACACATCTCTACCACCACGCTGATCGTCATTCTGGTCATCATGGTGGTCATCTCCGCTTATTTCTCTGGCTCTGAAACCGGCATGATGACGCTGAACCGCTACCGGTTACGTCATCGCGCCAAGCAGGGTAACCGTGCCGCGCGTCGTGTCGAAAAGCTTCTGCGTAAGCCGGACCGTCTGATTAGCCTGGTGCTTATCGGTAACAACCTGGTCAATATTCTCGCCTCTGCACTGGGCACCATCGTCGGGATGCGTCTGTACGGCAACGCAGGCGTGGCGATTGCCACAGGCGTGCTCACGTTTGTGGTGCTGGTGTTTGCGGAAGTGCTGCCCAAAACCATCGCGGCGCTTTACCCGGAAAAAGTCGCCTACCCGAGCAGCTTCCTGTTAGCACCGCTGCTTATTCTGATGATGCCGCTGGTCTGGCTGCTGAATATGGTGACACGGGTGCTGATGCGCATGGTCGGTATAAAGGCAGACGTCACCATCAGTAGCGCGCTCAGCAAAGACGAACTGCGTACAATCGTGAACGAATCCCGCTCGCAGATCTCCCGCCGCAATCAGGACATGCTCCTGTCGGTGCTGGATCTGGAAAAGGTCAGCGTTGACGACATCATGGTGCCGCGCAATGAAATCGTCGGGATTGATATCAACGACGACTGGAAGGCCATTGTCCGCCAGCTGACGCACTCCCCGCACGGGCGTATCGTCCTCTATCGCGATTCCCTCGACGATGCCATCAGCATGCTGCGCGTGCGCGAGGCCTATCGTCTGATGACCGAGAAAAACGAGTTCACCAAAGAGGTGATGCTGCGCGCCGCCGACGAAATTTACTACGTGCCGGAAGGCACCCCACTCAGCACACAGCTGGTGAAGTTCCAGCGAAACAAGAAGAAAGTCGGCCTGGTGGTGGATGAATACGGCGACATACAGGGGCTGGTGACGGTCGAAGATATTCTGGAAGAGATTGTCGGGGACTTTACCACGTCAATGTCGCCTTCCCTTGCGGAAGAAGTCACCCCGCAAAACGACGGGTCAGTGCTTATCGACGGCAGCGCCAACATTCGTGAAATCAATAAAGCGTTCAACTGGCATTTGCCGGAAGACGAAGCGCGGACGATGAACGGAATGATCCTGGAAGCGCTGGAAGAGATCCCGGCGGCAGGCACGCGCGTGCGTATTGAACAGTATGATATCGATATTCTGGACGTTCAGGACAATATGATTAAGCAGGTGAAGGTCCTGCCCGTTAAACCTTTACGCGAAAGTATCGCCGAGTAATGTTGTAGGCCGGGTAAGGCGAAGCCGCCACCCGGCACTACGGGTCGGCAAATTACGCTTTCGCTTTCGCCACGGTCACCATCGCAGCGCGAATAGTACGACCGTTCAGGGTATACCCTTTCTGCATCACGCCCAGCACGTTACCCGCGGCAACGTCTTCGGATTCCACCATCGCAATGGCCTGGTGAACGTTTGGATCCAGCGGTACATCCGTATCGGCAATCACTTCAACACCGAACTTACGCACCACATCCAGCATGGATTTCAGCGTCAGCTCAATGCCTTCAATCATCGCCGCGTTATCCGGGTTAGCTTTATCCGCCACTTCCAGCGCGCGATCCAGGCTGTCGATCACCGGAAGCAGTTCGTTGACGAATTTCTCCAGCGCAAATTTGTGCGCCTTTTCAACGTCCAGCTCGGTACGACGGCGCAGGTTTTCCATTTCCGCTTTGATACGCAGTACGCCATCGCGTTCGCGATTCTGCGCTTCTACCAACTGAGCTTCCAGGTTGGCAATTTTTTCATCGCGCGGGTCCACCTGCTCAGCAGACGTGTCTGGCTCTACTGCCTCAACTTCATCGTGCTGTTCCATGATAATTTCTTCAGGGGCTTGCCCCTCAGGCGTTTTCTGTTCTTTACTACTCATGAATTTCTCCGCGTTTTTCTGCATTCATCTCGCTAACTTCGCTTATTATGGGGATCAGTTTCCTGGATTCAAGGGAACAAGGCAGATTGTCATCATTCATCAGGCAC
The DNA here is from genome assembly GCF_031432835.1 of Enterobacter cloacae complex sp. EB5. NCBI lineage: Bacteria > Pseudomonadati > Pseudomonadota > Gammaproteobacteria > Enterobacterales > Enterobacteriaceae > Enterobacter > Enterobacter cloacae complex sp. EB5. The sequence goes on along the minus strand of NZ_CP133860.1, from coordinate 3,233,361 downwards.
AAGGACCTCCAGAAAATGAATAATCATTTCAGGTGTATTGGGATCGTCGGCCATCCGCGTCACCCTACCGCATTGACGACACATGAAATGTTGTATCGCTGGCTGTGTGGTAAAGGCTATGAAGTGATGGTCGAGCAGCAGATTGCCCAGGAGTTGCAGCTTAAAAGCGTCAGAACCGGCACGCTGGCGGAAATTGGCCAGCAGGCGGATCTCGCCGTGGTGGTCGGTGGCGACGGCAATATGCTGGGCGCGGCGCGAACGCTGGCTCGCTATGATATTAAGGTTATTGGTATTAACCGTGGCAATCTCGGTTTCCTGACCGACCTCGACCCGGACAATGCGCAGCAGCAGCTGGCGGACGTGCTGGAAGGCCACTATATCAGTGAAAAACGGTTTTTACTGGAAGCCCAGGTGTGTCAGCAGGACTGCCAGAAGCGCATCAGCACCGCCATAAACGAGGTGGTTCTCCACCCCGGTAAAGTGGCGCACATGATCGAGTTCGAAGTCTATATCGACGAAATCTTCGCTTTCTCGCAGCGTTCTGACGGGCTGATTATTTCAACCCCGACGGGGTCAACTGCCTACTCGCTTTCAGCCGGAGGCCCAATCCTGACGCCATCGCTGGATGCCATTACCCTGGTGCCGATGTTCCCGCATACGCTCTCGGCGCGTCCGCTGGTGATCAACGGCGACAGCACCATCCGCCTGCGTTTTTCCCATCGCCGTAACGACCTGGAGATCAGCTGCGACAGTCAGATTGCGCTCCCCATTCAGGAAGGTGAAGATGTCCTCATTCGCCGCTGCGATTACCATCTGAACCTGATTCACCCGAAAGATTACAGCTATTTCAACACATTAAGCTCCAAGCTCGGCTGGTCAAAAAAATTGTTCTGATTTTGCATCCAGCACTTTACTGTATATAAAACCAGTTTATACTGTATACAAACACAGTTATGGTTTTTCATACAGGAAAACAATTATGCTGGCACAACTGACCATCAGCAACTTTGCCATTGTTCGTGAGCTTGAGATCGACTTCCATAGCGGAATGACGGCGATTACCGGTGAAACCGGTGCAGGTAAATCTATTGCCATTGATGCCCTCGGCTTGTGCCTCGGCGGTCGTGCAGAGGGGGATATGGTGCGCACAGGCGCAGCCCGTGCCGATCTCTGCGCCCGCTTCTCGTTAAAAGACACACCTGCCGCCCTGCGCTGGCTGGAAGCGAACCAGCTAGAAGACGGACGTGAGTGTTTACTTCGCCGCGTCATCAGCAGCGATGGCCGCTCCCGCGGTTTTATCAATGGTACAGCGGTTCCCCTCTCCCAGCTTCGCGAGCTGGGCCAGTTGCTCATCCAGATCCATGGTCAGCATGCGCACCAGCAGTTAATCAAACCCGAACAACAGAAAGCCCTGCTTGATGGCTACGCAGGTGAGTACGCACTTACTCAACTCATGGCGGAGCACTATCGTCAGTGGCATCAAAGCTGCCGCGAACTTGCACAGCATCAGCAGCAAAGCCAGGAGCGTACCGCGCGCGCCGAGCTGCTGGAATATCAGCTGAAAGAGCTGAACGAATTTAACCCGCAGGCGGGTGAATTTGAGCAAATCGACGAAGAGTACAAGCGTCTGGCCAACAGCGGTCAGCTGCTCTCCACCAGCCAGACTGCCCTGAACATGCTGGCGGATGGCGAAGACGTGAATTTGCAGAGCCAGCTGTATAACGTGCGTCAGCTTGTGACCGAACTGACCGGTATGGACAATAAGCTTTCTGGCGTACTGGAAATGCTGGAAGAGGCCGCGATTCAGATTTCAGAAGCCGGGGATGAGCTGCGCCACTACTGTGAACGTCTGGATCTCGACCCGAACCGTCTGTTCGAGCTTGAGCAACGCATCTCCCGTCAGATTTCACTGGCGCGTAAGCATCACGTTACCCCGGAAGAGCTGCCGAATTACTATCAGTCTCTGCTGGAGGAACAGCAGCAGCTGGACGATCAGGCCGATTCCCTTGAAACCTTGTCTCTGGCGGTCAATCTGCATCATCAGCAGGCGCTGGAAACGGCGAAACGGCTGCACGACGTGCGGCAACACTATGCCCTGGAGCTTAGCCAGCACATTACCGACAGCATGCATACGCTGGCGATGCCGCATGGGGTATTCACCATAGATGTTCGCTTTGAAGAGAATCACCTGACGGCGGAAGGCGCAGACCGCGTAGAATTCCGCGTCACCACCAACCCGGGTCAGCCTTTGCAGGCAATTTCGAAAGTGGCTTCCGGCGGTGAACTGTCGCGTATCGCCCTGGCCATTCAGGTGATTACCGCCCGTAAAATGGAAACCCCGGCGTTGATTTTCGATGAGGTGGATGTGGGTATTAGCGGCCCGACCGCGGCCGTTGTCGGCAAACTGCTGCGTCAGTTAGGTGAATCGACGCAGGTCATGTGTGTGACTCACCTGCCGCAGGTCGCCGGATGTGGTCATCACCACTTTATCGTCAGCAAGGAAACCGATGGCGAAATGACGGAAACGCACATGAAACCGCTGGATAAACGCTCACGCTTGCAGGAACTGGCACGCTTGCTCGGCGGCAGTGAAGTCACCCGCAATACGCTTGCGAATGCGAAAGAACTGCTGGCGGCATAAACTTTTTCGGGATCTCAGGGTCATACAGAACAACAAAAACGCCGCCAGACCGGTTTCAAAGTGGGGCAAGGTCTATTATCATCGGCATATTACATATGAGCCGCGTACTGCTCGGGCCCGAAAAGGAATCAAATCACTATGCGCTGTAAAACGCTGACCGCTGCCGCAGCGGTTCTTCTGATGTTGACCGCAGGCTGTTCCACTCTGGAGAAAGTGGTTTACCGTCCTGACATCAACCAGGGGAACTACCTTACCCCTAACGATGTGTCCAAAATCCGCGTGGGTATGACACAACAGCAGGTCGCTTATGCCCTGGGAACTCCGATGATGTCCGATCCGTTCGGCACAAACACCTGGTTCTATGTATTCCGCCAGCAGCCTGGTCATGAAGATGTGACCCAGCAAACCCTGACGCTGACCTTCAGCAGTGCCGGCGTGCTGAACAACATCGACAACAAGCCTGCCCTGACCAAATAATCAGGCGTCAGCAACGCAAAAAGGTGCTCAATGAGCACCTTTTTTGTGTACGTTTATTTGGCTACTTACCGGATTTCTCTGCTCTCTGACGGCGCAGCTCTTTCGGGTCGGCAATCAGCGGACGATAGATTTCAACCCTGTCGCCCTCTTTCAGCACATCACCGAGCTTAACCGGACGGCTATAAATGCCGACTTTATTCTTCGCCAGGTCAATATCACGGCGAAGTTCAAGGATGCCGGAGGCACGGATAGCCGCCTCAACGGTGGCGCCCTCTTCAAGCGTCACGCGCTGCAAATACTGCTTCTCCGGCAGCGCATACACCACCTCAACAGCAATCTTATGCGACACTGTAAACCTCTTTGGCGCGCGTGGTGAACGCCTGAACCATATTCGAGGCCAGCTCTTTAAAGATACGGCCAAACGCCAGTTCGATCAGCTTATTGGTAAATTCAAAATCCAGATGAAACTCAATGCGGCAGGCGTCAGCGCTCAGCGGCGTAAACTTCCACCCTCCCATCAGTTTTTTAAACGGACCATCCACCAGATGCATCAAAATACTCTGATTGCTCGTCAGGGTATTGCGCGTGGTGAACGTTTTGCTGATCCCCGCTTTGGAGACATCCACGGCCGCAGTCATCTGCGTCGGGCCGGATTCCAGCACCCGGCTACCGGTGCATCCCGGAATAAATTCCGGATAGGACTGAACGTCGTTCACTAACTGATACATTTGTTCCGCGCTGTAGGGAACAAGCGCGGTACGGCTAATCTGAGGCATAGCATTTTCCATGGTCACACAACAGACAAATAATAACATTTATCACCTGTTAAAAAAACGCTAAGCCTTATCTCGTGCTAAGATAGCGCGTTAGACCTCACAGGACGCAATGAGGTGACTTTTTAAAATCAGATTACCGACGGCTTTACGACACTTATGACGAAGAAAAAAGCACATAAACCTGGTTCGGCGACCATTGCGCTTAACAAGCGTGCTCGCCACGAGTATTTCATCGAAGAAGAATTCGAGGCTGGCCTTGCGTTGCAGGGCTGGGAAGTAAAATCGCTGCGTGCCGGGAAAGCCAATATCGGCGACAGCTACGTGATCCTGAAAGACGGTGAGGCCTTCCTGTTCGGCGCGAACTTTACGCCGCTGACCGTCGCCTCTTCACATTACGTCTGCGATCCTACCCGCACCCGTAAGCTGCTGCTGAACAAGCGCGAACTGGAATCCCTCTACGGACGTATCAACCGCGAAGGCTTCACCGTAGTTGCGCTCTCTTTGTACTGGAAAAACGCCTGGTGCAAAGTAAAAATCGGCGTGGCGAAAGGTAAGAAACAGCACGACAAGCGTACTGACCTGAAAGCACGCGAGTGGCAGCTCGACAAAGCACGTATCATGAAAAACGCAGGACGTTGATTCTGCGCACTTATTGTACTATTCAATAAGTTAGCGTTTCAGGCTGGTGTCGAGGACGAAAAATCTGGTATACTGTGTTCAACACTATTGGGGCTGATTCTGGATTCGACGGGATTTGCGAAACCCAAGGTGCATGCCGAGGGGCGGTTTGCCTCGTTAAAAGCCGCAAAAAAATAGTCGCAAACGACGAAAACTACGCTTTAGCAGCTTAATAACCTGCTAAGAGCCCTCTCTCCCTAGCTTCCGCTCTTAAGACGGGGATCAAAGAGAGGTCAAACCCAAAAGAGATCGCGTGGAAACCCTGCCTGGGGTTGAAGCGTTAAAACTAATCAGGCTAGTTCGTTAGTGGCGTGTTTGTCCGCAGCTGGCGTGCGAATGTAAAGACAAACTAAGCATGTAGTACCGAGGATGTAGAAATTTCGGACGCGGGTTCAACTCCCGCCAGCTCCACCACTTTTTAGTTGTTTGAAGTACAATGAAGTCTACTAAGCCCGCATGGAATCAGCCTTGCGGGCTTTTTTACGTCTATTGTCGTCCAGTGAGAATTGCTGAGAACTATCACATATGGCACCCTGAATGGGACCCACTAAGAAGGGTCCAAAAACCGAGGGTCCCAAAATGGCAAAAATCGCTAAGAAGCTCACTGACACTGAAATCAAAAGCACCAAACCAGCCGACAAAGAAATCAACTTGTTTGACGGAGATGGTTTGATACTACGAATCGCTCCCCTCTCGAAAGGAGGAAAGAAGAATTGGTATTTCAGGTATGCAGTGCCAGTGAGTAAAAAAAGAACCAAAATGAGCCTTGGGACCTATCCTCACCTTACACTGGCAAGAGCCAGAGCCTTACGAGATGAATACCTTTCCTTGCTTGCTAATGGCATTGATCCCCAAGTTCATAACAACGATAAAGCTAATGCCTTAAAGAATGCTACTGAACACACTCTCCAAGCCGTGGCAAGGAAATGGTTGGATGAGAAGGTAAAGACCTCTGGTATCTCACAAGACCATGCAGAAGACATCTGGCGAAGCTTGGAGAGAAATATATTTCCCGGCTTGGGTAAGGTTCCTATCAATGAGATCCGACCCAAACTCTTAAAGCAACATCTCGACCCTATTGAGCAACGAGGAGTCCTCGAAACCTTACGGCGAATCATTTCCCGATTAAATGAAATATTTCGCTGGGCCGCGACTGAAGAACTTATCGAGTTCAATCCGGCTGACAACCTTGGGCAACGGTTCAGTAAGCCTAAAAAACAGAATATGCCAGCATTACCCCCTTCCGAGTTACCCCGCTTCCTAATGGTGTTAAACAATGCCTCAGTTCGTATGGAGACAAGATTGCTGATTGAATGGCAATTGCTGACCTGGGTTCGTCCAGGGGAAGCCGTTCGTGCGAGATGGGCCGATATAGATACTGAAAAATCGATGTGGAACATCCCGGCTGAGTTTATGAAAATGAAGAAGCCTCACAAAGTTCCACTAAGCAAAGAAGCTTTGCGAGTCTTGGATTCAATGAAAGCCATCAGTGGGCACAGAGAGTGGGTTTTCCCCAGTATCAAAGCTCCACTCAATCATATGCATGAACAAACAGCGAATGCGGCCATAATCCGTATGGGCTTTGGTGGAGAGCTTGTAGCCCATGGAATGAGATCTATTGCACGAACGGCCTCAGAGGAGTCGGGTAAGTTCAGGACAGATGTCTTAGAAGCGGCCCTTGCTCACTCGAAGAAAGATGAAATAATTGCCGCATATAATCGCGCAGATTATCTTGCAGAACGAGTGGTTCTCATGCAGTGGTGGAGTGATTATGTGCAAGCTCAAAGGCTAAAAGCCATTGCAGCTTAATAATTAAAAAACACATAATAAACAAAGGTAATTACTAGGATTGCATCTCTATTTTCAACGAACAACTTAGAACCATACACCCAGCATTAACCAATTAAAGCCCTGTTTTAGCTTCTGAGATTAAGCAATAGCTGGTCAAATAATTTCAGAAGCTTTTTTTTTGATCCAAACCAAACAACACTACTTAACTCATTGTATATATTGTTTTTTTATGTTAGCAATAAATACAATGTACAGCATACATGCATATGTTGGGGCGGTAGCATTTAAATGTACAATTCTCATCCGTAAAGTTCACACAGCATTTATGAATAAGGTTGGTCTATGAGTGAAAATAAACTGTTTGATAATTATGAGATTATAGAAAGAAATCTACTAAAAACAGAATCAAATAGAAATATTCCTGAAGTAATTCTTACCCTTAAAGATGGAGAGAGTTACATTATCAAACATTGGCCAAGAAATACCTCAAGTGATGAACAAGTTCTTGAAAGTATTTGGCAACATGAATTACGACAACTACAAAGGTTAAAGGGATATCCTGGAGTAGGAGATTATATAGTAAATCCTGTTGAATCAAAAAAAACAAATGAAGGGTACTATCTTGTTTTAAATTCTGATGGTAGAGTACCTACTTCTTACTTATTGAATAAAAGAACATTATCTCTCCCAAGAAAAAGCCACTGGCTCACCCGTTTAAAAGATCCGGCAGTTAGAATCAGATTCTGGAAAAATATCTGTAGAATTACAAATGCTATTGGTTTGCTTCATGCGCAAGGGTTGTTACATCGACATTTAGATGAAAATTCAATTCTAACATATGATTATGAATCAGATGATTATAACGATTTTCAATTGACCGGCTTCGAGTGGTCAATCCGAATGCCTACACTTACCAGAGCTAAAATTGAGCCTGTTGGTGAACACGGTAAAATATCAACTTTTGCTACAGATTGGATCGATTTAGGAATTTTAATAGCAAACTTTTTAAAAATAGATATAAATGAAATTAAATCTCTGCAGTTCCCAGCAGAATACTTCATTTCTAAGTACGATCTGACAATTAGTGAAGTAGCTATAATTCGTAGTCTATTAGGAATCCAACCTATTCAGCAAAATGCTATAAAAGAACTTCTTGGTGAAAAAGATATTCTACAGTTTTTAGATGGTATAATTGATGAGCTTACTGAATTCTATAAAAAAACGAAAACTATTCATGGGTTAGCAATAAACACTAAGTATGAACAATCTGATAATACCAAAGATAAAAAAGAGCTATTTCACTGCATACAAAAAATAATCTTTGAGAAAAGTGAATTCACAATATCCAGAGATGACTCTGATATAATAAAGAGTTTCGTAAGCGAAGATTTATCAGATTCACCAGTATTATTTGTTAATACCTCAGAACACAATCGATATGATGTAGTATTGAAAGGGAAAGAACTTTTTTATGTACTAACACCATTTCAACCTGACCATCGAACGAGTGACAAAACATGGGATTTAGGTTATTCACAATATGCATATTTAGAGTTGCCAAATAGATTCTTTGGTAAAGATAATTACATTGAACTAAATAGTAATAATATATCATGTTATACTCATTACGAAGCCAGGAAATTTTTGAATAGTAATGATAACTCATTAAGCCTACTGTCTTGGGAAATGATTTTCAAAGATATAGGTAAAACTAAAAACAAAAGAAATGAAGAACATCTTCGATTATTGGAGGGCCTAACTGCCGTTCATATTACAAATATCGCATATGCAAAAGCAGAAATTTTCCCTGTAGAAAACATCAGTGAAGAAAGCGAACCAGATAATATTAGCTCATGGATCTTTAAATTCATTCCCAAATTTGACGAAACAACGGAGGAACTGTCTAAGTCGCTAAGTATCGACTCACCATCTGTCAGGCTTGAAAAGATTATAAATAGTAGTGAAAACAACGATAAGGTATCCTGGAGTTTAGTAGACAATAATGATTTCAGTAGAGTTGACGAAGAGATTCTTTTAGAGTTTTATGGCTATGAAACAGATCAAGACAATCAAGAAATATATAGCTTCATCTCTAAAAAACCTCTTCCAGAATGGAGGAATTTTTATATTGTTCCCGACTCGATTGAAGGAACTCTGCGCCAAATAACAAGACATGCAAATACATTGGATATGCTTGAAAATCATATCGAATTGATGAATGTAATTACTTCCCCTAATTCAAATCTCACAGTAAGCAATGAAGATATAATTGCAAAAGATATAATGGACTCATTGGATGAATCTAAACAAAGAGTTTTTACAAAAGTATTATCAACATTGCCAATGAACCTTGTACAAGGTCCACCGGGAGTAGGTAAAACTCACTTAGTCAAAGCAATTTCTAAATTTATCTTTAAAGAAGAACCTAATAGCAGGATACTCTTTACCGCACAGAGTCATGCAACCGTTCAACATCTATATCACGAAGTTGTCAAAGATTTACTTACTGAAAACAAACATACAAATGATCCCATAATTATTAGATGCAACAAAATATCTGGCGAAGATAATATAATATTAAACAGTGCCGATGAAACTGGATTAGAATATTTGCGGAAGTTCGTAGAAAGCCCTTTATACAAAAACTCTTCCAATCAAAGTTTAAAAAGTAATATTTCCAGTTTGCTTAAAGCTCCTCCAGTAAAGAGATACCCACTAATTAATCAACTAATTAAATCAGCAAGCTTAATATTTGCTACAACTAATTCAGATTATGTAGAGAGAATGATAAAAGAAAGAGCACAATTTGATTGGTCGATCATGGAAGAAAGTGGAAAGGTTACAGGTATAGAATTAATAAGCCCACTTTTATTATCCTACCGACGATTAATGATCGGTGATCACAATCAATTGCCACCGTATCGTTCAATTGAGTTAAGAAACATTTTAACCAATAATACAAAACTTAAAAACACCTTTGAAGAAGTTGACAGCATAAGTAATTTTAAATTAAAAAATGAACTAATGCGTAATAGTCACTTTTCATCAATAACCGATGATCAAGCAAGAGAAATAGGATTACGGGCAGCCAAATATGTAAATCTATTTGAATCTCTTATTATTGATGATGAAAGACAAGACGTAATGTATGAAAAAATAAAGGGAAAAGATTATAAAAGAAACAATAAATTATCCTCAATGCTGTCAGTCCAGCACCGTATGCATCCTCATATTGCAGAAGTGATTTCAAATGTTTTTTATAACAACAAATTAGTTACCGATAAAGATAAAGAAAGGAAGTATCTTACAGAAGATTTTCAATCAGTACTTAACTTAAAAGAGGAATCTCACCTCACAAATACACCAGCACTGGTATGGATTAGTCAACCAGATGTACAAAAAACTAAAGGTAACAGAGCAGGAGAGCATACACCAATCTGGTCAAACGAAAGTGAATGTAAGGCAATCATAGATATTCTCAAAGATTTGGACAAGAACTCCAACCCAACAAAAAAAATAAAGTTGGCAATTCTTTCTCCATACTCAAATCAAGTTAAATTAATTTCAAAGCATATTGAAATTGAAAAGAAAAAAAATCAATTCAAAACACTTTTAAATAATTACATTCCACCAGATGATAATGATGGTTATTGCCTTACTGTTGATTCGTTCCAAGGTGGCGAAGCTGATATTGTCTTAATTTCATTAGTACGAAACAATGGTAAAAGCACAATTAAGAGTGCATTAGGATTTTTATCAAATCAACGCCGTATAAATGTTTTACTTAGTAGAGCAAAGTACAAATTGATCATAGTCGGTTCATATGAACTCCTCAAGGCTTGGTCTAATCGTATATCCAGAGAGAACTCAAAAGAATATGATTTTATTCCAAGACTAACTGATAAACTGGATTTGTCTTTAAATGAGAGAAAGCTTTCATTAATTACATCAAACTTTATAACAAACAAAGGAAATAAAAATGAAAAATAAAAACATATATGTTAAAATTCCTTTTCATTATGGAGTTCATAAATTCAAAATATTTAAAGGCCATAGATGGGGAGCTTTAGATTCATTTTTTACTTCAAGAGATTAGCCTCCAACCCTATCCTATAGAAGAGCTATCATTAAAATCTAATCTTCCACAACGGCTCATAATTGAAATAATATTGCCATTTATGAAATTGGGTTGGGTTGAATTAGTTGAATTGAATTCTAAATACAACTTCAGGATTACCAGCAAAGGAAGGAGTGTTGCTAATCGTGAGGAACTCCCTTATGAAAGAGAGCCACTGGAATCTACTCGGAAGTTTTTAATAGATCCAATCACAGCAAAATGTTATCGAGTAAATGCAAGAAATCAAAACTATCAGATATATCCTACATCAAGAGCAAATGAATTACTTAAGAATAAACACTCGATATCAACAGAACTCAAAATTAAAAACCCCAAACATTCACCGTTCACATCAGACATTCTAAATTGTGTTGAAGATACTGACGAAGAGGTTATAGGGTATGAGGAAAGAGCTAATGATAGACCTTATTATCAAAATAGAACTTTTGCTATAGCACAAGTTGATGAAGCAGATAACATAACGGGTGTTCCATCTGATATCTCAAAAGAATTAGCCGCAGATATTATCGCTGCAGCTAATATGAAGCGAAGTGAAATAAATACTAATATAGACTCTCTTAGCAAGAACTCAAAAATAAGCACTTATAATACCGAGTCTTTTGAAAATAGATTTGAAGAACACTATATTAATGAAACTGAATTCCGAATAATATCAGGTTCAGACAGCCATCGAGATCATCTTATCGCGATGATCGATAAATCTGTTAGTAGAATCATTATCCATTCAACTTTTATACACTTAAAAAACTTTGAATCAATCTTTCAGAAATTAACTGATGCTGCTAAACGCGGAGTTCAAGTTGATATCTTATGGGGCCAAGAAGAACCCGATGATGAGAGAAGTATCGGAAGTTATAACCAATTTCTTGAGGGCCTTAAGTCTTATAGAGAAGAAATTATAAAGCTTGGATTAACCTCCCTTTTTACAATACATTCAAATCCAACAGGTTCTCATGCAAAGGTTATAGTATGCGATACAATGGAATTCGGATATTGTTCAACCATCGGTTCATGTAACTGGTTAGCAAGTGGATTTAATAGGTATGAATGCTCTGTTTTCGTAACAAATGATACCTTGACGACTGAAGTATTAGATATTTTGAGCATAATTTCTAAAGGAAAATCTAGAGTATCTAACAACTTAAGCAAATCTATTTCAGCCATTTCATACGAATTGAAAAAAGCTTGTGAGCATTTATCATCAGAAGATTCTGCGAACAAAAATGTAAGAATTAAAATCATCACAAAAAATGAGCATCATGATTTTGTTTTAGATGCAAGAGACAAAGCAACAAAATCAATATTTATTGCGAGTCATAGAATTAGTAATAATGCAGAAAGACCTATTTTAACTCCCTTGATAACATCAATGACAGCCAATAGCAGTCTTAATATTAACATGTATTACTCATCTCTTAGCGGAGGTATCAATTCACAGCAACTTGATGACATGAGTAACTCTTTAAGAAAAAATGGAATTACTTTAGAGAAGAAGAAGATCCTATTTCTCATGCAAAAATATTATCATGGGATAATGACAACATTTTGATCACGAGTCTTAATTGGCTTTCAGCCTCAGCTTACGGAAACCCATATGATGAGCTTGGCATCTTTATAGAAAGAAAAGATATATTTTCTTTAATTTCGCCTAATTACTGAAACAAGCTATGGGATATCTTGTAGAAAGATATCCTATTGTACTGACCTGCTCCCCGTTGATTAGTACACCCCGATGTTAGTAATGTCTTCATAAGCCACATGAGGACATCCCCATGAAGAAGCGTTTTTCCGACGAACAGATCATCAGTATTCTCCGCGAAGCCGAAGCTGGGGTACCCGCCCGTGAACTCTGCCGCAAGCATGCCATTTCCGATGCCACGTTTTACACCTGGCGTAAGAAGTATGGCGGTATGGAGGTGCCTGAAGTTAAGCGCCTGAAGTCGCTTGAGGAAGAGAACACCAGACTCAAGAAGCTGCTTGCCGAAGCCATGCTGGATAAAGAGGCGCTTCAGGTGGCTCTTGGGCGAAAGTACTGACGACAGACCAGAAGCGGGAAGCCGTGATGTTGATGTGTGATGCGACCGGTCTGTCGCAACGTCGTGCCTGCAGGCTTACAGGTTTATCCCTGTCGACCTGCCGCTATGAGGCTCACCGTCCGGCTGCTGATGCGCATTTATCAGGGCGCATCACTGAGCTGGCACTGGAGCGCAGGCGTTTTGGCTACCGTCGTATTTGGCAGTTGCTGCGCCGTGAAGGGCTTCATGTTAATCATAAGCGCGTGTACCGGCTTTATCACCTCAGTGGCCTGGGCGTAAAACGCAGAAGACGTCGTAAAGGGCTGGCAACAGAACGTCTGCCGCTGCTCCGTCCGGCGGCGCCCAATCTGACCTGGTCGATGGATTTCGTCATGGACGCACTTTCCACCGGTCGCAGGATCAAGTGTCTTACCTGCGTCGATGATTTCACAAAGGAATGCCTGACGGTCACTGTTGCCTTTGGGATTTCAGGCGTTCAGGTCACGCGTATTCTGGACAGCATTGCACTGTTTCGAGGCTATCCGGCGACGATAAGAACTGACCAGGGGCCGGAGTTCACTTGCCGTGCACTGGATCAATGGGCCTTTGAGCATGGTGTTGAGTTGCGCTTAATCCAGCCGGGCAAGCCAACGCAGAACGGATTTATTGAGAGCTTTAACGGACGATTTCGCGATGAATGTTTGAATGAGCACTGGTTCAGCGATATCGTTCATGCCAGGAAAATTATTAATGACTGGCGGCAGGATTATAACGAATGCCGCCCGCACTCCACGCTGAATTATCAGACACCGTCTGAATTTGCAGCGGGCTGGAGAAAGGGTCATTCTGAGAATGAAGATTCCGACGTTACTAACTGAGTGTTGTATCTAATCGTGGGGGCAGGTCAGTACTTATGTTATTTGCAAGGTAACTATATGACTGAAGAAATTAGCAACAGCAATAGCAATAGCAACTATCCCAATAAAGAAAAAAAATGGAAAATAATCATCAAAAATATTTTTTTCTTTATTGCATGTTTAATTGCTCTTTCAATTAGCATATTTTATCTAATCAAGAACGTAAAACATTATCTAAAACCTCTAAGCACCGATATAATCCCTGATTACATTAGCATCCTCCCTATTATTGCAGGCGGTCTTTTTATAGCACTATGGTATATTTACCGAGGTAAATCCGTTAAATCATTAAATGATGCAATATTATTTGCATCAGCAAGCTATGCTTTATATTTATTTTTATTCGATTATGAATTTTATAAAAGTTTTACAGATTTGCAGTACATTGCAGAACACCTCTATCAAATTGGTATAAAAGTTTTAATACTTATTTCAACTGTTGGTAAAACTTTAATAACAATAGTCGAATTTATAAATGACAGACATAAAGAAAACCAGGTAATAAAGCAAAAGAAATTGAATGCTGAACCCAAAAATGATGGACCTTCGGCTTCTGTTATGAATAATACACCATCAAATACTGCAATACCAGACTTAATAACTCACAATAACTTTTATTACAAATTAGTTCTATTTGTAGCGATTGGAATGACAAGTGCACCTTGGGTTTTTATTTATTTACGCGACTATATTTAACTTGATAAAGAACCCATCCTAATGAAAAAATCACTATGTAAAAATCCATCATGCCTAACCAACCAGAGTACTTCGGAAAAAAAACCAATACATTTAAATTGATTGAAGCAACAAGTGCAAGGAAAAAAGCTATCTTCATATACCCTCCTCATTATTAATAAATACAGTTATAGCAATTTCAATCTCAAAGTCAACAATCCCTCTAAATATAAGCAAGAGCTAATTTATAGAAGCGGTTGCACCGTTCTATAAAGCTCTTGCTTTTCTTGCTTCCTTTCAGTCAGACAATAAAAGAAATCAAAACAATCCATCCTATAGATTGACAAAAAACTCATTCGTTATATAAGTGATATATAAAGCATATGGATTATGCTAACTAATTAATATCATACAAAATGGAGTTTATATGCATAAGATAAATTATAGCGATGATATAGATCTATCCAAAACTTCCCGCCGTGGTAGTTTTAATAAAAGTAAAATTCCTTCAGAAGCAGTAAGAAGCTATTGTGTCAGTGTCCGATTGAATGTTGAAGAACTGCAACTCCTTAATATAAAGCGAGGCTCTTATAAAAAAGGCGAGTGGCTTCGCATGGCTTCCCTTCAAAAGTTGCCTCCTGTTATACCAACGATTAATACCAAAGCCTGGAAAGCTTTAACTGATATATCGCAAAAGCTAAATCGAATTGCGACCCATATAGATTGTAAAAGCAAGGACAGTCAGCTTACCCATACTGAATTGTTCGCTGTGAAGCGACAACTGGAAGAGCTTCGCACGAATCTTTTAAGTGACAGTATATGGAGCCTCCCGAATGAAGGGTATGCGGAAGATTCGCAGGGGTAAGAACTTTGCTGGTGTGGTCCAATACGCATTGAAACCGGGAGCACATCATAAATGCGATCCAGTCGTAATCGGGGGCAATATGCTGGGTGACACCGCCCATGAAATGATTGCAGAGTTCGATAGCACCAAGCATCTTCGCCAGGATGTCGCAAAACCAGTTTGGCACAACTCGCTTCGCTTACCTGATGGTGAATCATTATCGAATGACCAATGGGCAAGGATAGCTGACGACTACATGAAGAGAATGGGATTCAGTGATACTCATGTTCGTTGCTATGTGCTTCATGACGATCCGGCTGGTCAGCACATACACATTATCGCAAGTCGCATAGACCTCAATGGAGGGAAGCTCTACTTGGGTAGGAATGAAAACCTTATCAGCACACGGATCATTAGTGAACTCGAAATCGCTCACGGTCTGACAGTGACCAAGCCAGCCCCTTCCATTACACCAAAGCAACAGAAGCGAAGAAAAGTTTCCCGTAATGAACAGATGCTTGCAGAACGGACTGGCCTTCCCTCCCCTAAAGAAGCTCTACAACAGATACTTGATAAAAGTTTGGCAGATACACCTGATCTTTTAACTTTTATAAAACGACTGGAAGAAGCTGAAGTCGGCTGGACGGCTAACATTGCTTCTACCGGTAAGATGAACGGCTTCTCATTCGAATACCGCGATATCGCTTTCAAGGCATCCAAACTTGGAAAGGCATACTCTTGGGTAAATCTTCAAAAGCAGCTTAACTACAACCCAGATCACTTAGAAGCTCTGCGAACAACAAAGGGAGTTATCCCTGCTCCTGCTCCTGCTCCTGCTCCTGCAATAGTTTTGAAAACCGCTGAGAGAAAGGAAAGTATCGGTAAAAAAATTGCAGAACTGGAACTACGGCTCAGAGAAGACAAACGGAACGAAATCGTAGAAAAGATCCTTCAAAAGAATGCAGCCAAACAGCAAAAGCATCTCAGGCTCACCGGCTGGATTCCCTTTTTACAACGGCTCATAGAGCTTCTCAGAAAATATGGAAAGAGCATCCTCCACAAGGTTCCTACAAACTTCTCAGAAGTCTATTCAACACATCATCTGAAACCTACAAGAAAAATTCGTTTATAGACAGCTAGTTGTAAACACCTTTCGTAACCTAACTCAATTGCTTAGTAATAAATTTGTGTTTAGTCAAGAAAATATTGATCGTTATTACAGATCGATAATCTAGCTATGATAGACAATAACTATCAAGTAACAATCATCGATCGGTACAAGCAATTTTACTAAAGCGAGTCGGTCATCGAGAATCCCTACAAACAGCAGTAAATCTTCCACCCTGGGGTTGCTATGAAAAACGAAACAATTAAGTGCCCGTTCTGCTTTCAGGAGAGTCCGTTTGGTGTCCGTGTCTGCACTGGCTGTCATTCAACTATTAGATATGGAGCCGTTTCAGCCTGGTTAGCTTTACTAATAGGAATTGTGCTGTTAGCGATTGCTTTTCTTATATTCGCTATCAGTCAAAATTTTATATTAACTGTCGTTATCTATTTTGCGTCAGCAATTTCTTTAAGATTTTTTTTACGTAAGAAATTTGCACACAGAGCCGTTTTCACACATAAAAGCTAACCCTGTCCAAATATAATAAGGAAGATAAAATGAATAAATTTATTGTTACATCATTTTTTATTGCAATATTTTCAATTTCTGGCTGTTCTACATCCGGCAACCAAAAAATCAAAAATGAAACGGCACAGAGTCTACAATCAAAAATAATTAAAAACAAAACAACTAAGGCAGAGCTAGTTGCTCAACTTGGTGAGCCTGATACCAGAACGACTCTTGACGATGGCAACGAGCAATGGAGATATTTCATGTATAACAATCAGTTCAATGCCTCGACTTTTATCCCTGTTGTTGGTTTGCTAACTGGCGGTTCCCAGACTCAGTCTAAAACTCTCGAAATCGACTTCAATGGAGAAACCGTAAGCAAATGGACATTCTCTACTGATAATAACAATACAAAATCTGGCATTCTTAATTAATCGTTTCCTGGACAAGAAAATGAAAACATACTCAATTCTCGCAGTTATCCTTTCTACTTTTCTATTAACAGCCTGTAATTCAGAACCTTCTGAAAAAGATATATTTAATGTTTTTAAAAGTGTTGTAGACAGGTCAAATGCAAGTATGAAAGCTCTGAACTCAAGTATTCCCGAAAAAGATCTTTTAAGAATCGATTATGTGAAGAAAGTAAGTTGCACAGAAGAAGCAAACAATGTTTATAACTGCATTGTCGATGCCTCGATTAGCAATATGAAACAGACAAAGCCTGTTAAGCTTGTGAAAGCTGATGGTATCTGGAAAGAAATACAACAATAGAAAGCCATATTGCTTTAAAGCCCCTAATAGTAGGGGCTTTTATTTGAATATTCATTAAATATTTAGCTGTTTATTATAATTGTTACAGAAACCTTGTGCATCTTCAAGTGTAGTGTATTGAGTCGCTTCTGGACCATCATAAACATCATTAGTCCCTTCATAGTAGATAAAAATGACTTTTTTACCTTCGACTTCTTTTATCTCTGCGGTAAGTCTTTTTTGAGAGGTTTTAAAATCACCTGTTGGGAGTGGTGATTTTGAGAAGGGATTTTTTCCATAAGCCATGAGGTTGTTCTCTTATAAACCAAATGAGCTATAAGTATGATGCTATCCGTTGGGAAAATCAAACAAAAATTAGATTACTTAACAATATACAATTCTGGTTTCATTAATCGAAGTCTTTCAATCATTTCCTTAATATCAAAGAGAGTAATGTCCTTGCTATTCGCTCTGACACTAACTAATCTTATAGCTCTTTTTTGTTTGTCCAGATACTCTAAAAATTTGATGTAATCATTTCGTTTTTTCATATAGTATATTTTCATGTTAATATTCTCTTGCTCTGTTCGATACCATGCCTGCTCTTCATCCCAGAGAGTAATGTCCTCAATATTCATATAGCGGGGATAATGCACCTGAAAGCCATTTCCCAGAAGTATTTCAATACCTCGTTTCATTTTATCAATGTGGGATAAATGTATATCCCTGATATGAATGTCAGTAGACTTTATTTTGCCCCTGTGCTTCATAAATATTTCAGGATGTCCAAAATAACCCATTCCCGATAAAACATGCTCACCTTCAAAATTTAAAAGATCTGGATTAATACCTGCTTCAAACAATCGATCTATTATTTCAATTTCATAATCATAATAACCCGATTTCCACAGTGCGGTTTTACCAACGAAATTTCGGTGGTTGATATCAACACCATTTTTAATCAACCAGTTCACTTCATCAACGCTTGTAGCTTCAAATAAAAGAGTCTGGTCAAGCATCCCCCTATGTGTAGAAAGTGGTAAAACCTCTGGCTCTAACTCTAACCATTCTGTTCTTATCATAATTAATCCTGCAAAAATATTATCGTTTTCTTTTATTTAGCGCGAAAAAAGATAATATTCAAATAAATTACAGATTTATATTTATAATAATTAAAGCCGCAAATTTCTAACTTTTACAACTTCGTGAGTAATTTCTTTCTCTATAACTCTCATTTCATACTGAGCTTT
Source organism: Enterobacter cloacae complex sp. EB5 (assembly GCF_031432835.1). NCBI lineage: Bacteria > Pseudomonadati > Pseudomonadota > Gammaproteobacteria > Enterobacterales > Enterobacteriaceae > Enterobacter > Enterobacter cloacae complex sp. EB5. Next base: position 3,214,794 of record NZ_CP133860.1, on the reverse strand, counting down.
AAAAATTGTATAGATTTCTTCTGCTTTTTCTTGATTGTTGTCAATATAGTTCACGAGAGAGTTTAGCTCTCTGATAACAGCCTCCTTATTGTTCAATCGCTGCAACAAAGTACTTGTAAGGCATTTGTATACAGAACTGAACATCGTCATAATGTTGTCTATGTTACGATTAGAGCGAATGTATAGCTGTCTTGGGTAGAAATACTTTAAATGATAGCCAACAAAAAGCAGGTATAGCTGGTATGAGAAACTTTTATCGCCTGGCTGGTATCTTTTTGAGATATACTTATCGACAATAATGATAAGTTGCTCTTCTAGAGTAAACTCTAGATTGATGATGTTTTTGTCCATAAAATGCATCCTTGCATAATGAAATAGTCTTCCTGACCATATGTTTATATTTATCTCATTTATTTAACTTGTCAATAGGTGTAACCTATCAACTATTATTTTTTATTAAATGGTCTATTCAATTGTTCCATAGTGAGACCATGTCTGTAAGCATTATACTGCCAATAGCTAAATTGCTCTTTGTATCTATTGTTCTGTTTTTTCAACATTTCGTTTTCGGCTTTAAGGTTTATTATTTGTTGTGCCGCAATAGTTAAGTTAGCTGGTTTCTTTAGACCAGATTTTTTCAAATTGGACAAACTTTTCTTTATTCTATATGCTTCAACAACTTCATCATGAGCACTTAAAGATTGCCTTGTGATAGTTCTGTTTAGATTCTTATACACTGATTCACATAAATCACTCCATGTGATTTTACCGTCCCAAGTCAGTATAATGTGTTTAATTGCTTTTATTTCACTCCTGTTCAAATGTTTTGCCATAAGTATCTCCTGTTTTTGACCTGCCCCCACGATTAGATACAACACTCAGTTAGTAACGTCGGAATCTTCATTCTCAGAATGACCCTTTCTCCAGCCCGCTGCAAATTCAGACGGTGTCTGATAATTCAGCGTGGAGTGCGGGCGGCATTCGTTATAATCCTGCCGCCAGTCATTAATAATTTTCCTGGCATGAACGATATCGCTGAACCAGTGCTCATTCAAACATTCATCGCGAAATCGTCCGTTAAAGCTCTCAATAAATCCGTTCTGCGTTGGCTTGCCCGGCTGGATTAAGCGCAACTCAACACCATGCTCAAAGGCCCATTGATCCAGTGCACGGCAAGTGAACTCCGGCCCCTGGTCAGTTCTTATCGTCGCCGGATAGCCTCGAAACAGTGCAATGCTGTCCAGAATACGCGTGACCTGAACGCCTGAAATCCCAAAGGCAACAGTGACCGTCAGGCATTCCTTTGTGAAATCATCGACGCAGGTAAGACACTTGATCCTGCGACCGGTGGAAAGTGCGTCCATGACGAAATCCATCGACCAGGTCAGATTGGGCGCCGCCGGACGGAGCAGCGGCAGACGTTCTGTTGCCAGCCCTTTACGACGTCTTCTGCGTTTTACGCCCAGGCCACTGAGGTGATAAAGCCGGTACACGCGCTTATGATTAACATGAAGCCCTTCACGGCGCAGCAACTGCCAAATACGACGGTAGCCAAAACGCCTGCGCTCCAGTGCCAGCTCAGTGATGCGCCCTGATAAATGCGCATCAGCAGCCGGACGGTGAGCCTCATAGCGGCAGGTCGACAGGGATAAACCTGTAAGCCTGCAGGCACGACGTTGCGACAGACCGGTCGCATCACACATCAACATCACGGCTTCCCGCTTCTGGTCTGTCGTCAGTACTTTCGCCCAAGAGCCACCTGAAGCGCCTCTTTATCCAGCATGGCTTCGGCAAGCAGCTTCTTGAGTCTGGTGTTCTCTTCCTCAAGCGACTTCAGGCGCTTAACTTCAGGCACCTCCATACCGCCATACTTCTTACGCCAGGTGTAAAACGTGGCATCGGAAATGGCATGCTTGCGGCAGAGTTCACGGGCGGGTACCCCAGCTTCGGCTTCGCGGAGAATACTGATGATCTGTTCGTCGGAAAAACGCTTCTTCATGGGGATGTCCTCATGTGGCTTATGAAGACATTACTAACATCGGGGTGTACTAATCAACGGGGAGCAGGTCATTTTAATTATTCAAAAGCTTATTAATTCTTTCCAAATTTTTTTCATGGTGTTGCAACCATTTGTCTGCACCATAATCACCATTTTCATAAGCGATCTGAGTTATTCTCTTTAATTGCATTACTTTCTCTCGGACAGATTGCAGCCTAATTCTATCTACTGAGTTAAAGTCCGGTGTTTCATTATCACATTCAATAAGATGATTAATTTTTGTACAAGGCTTGATTAAATAGTTATGTACACAGTAACCAAATTCAGTTAAGTGTATTGCACCTTGATTAAGGTTATCAAAATCAATTGTCAATTCATTTGTGGGTATTGACTCCCTTTGACAGTAATTACTCCTATTCAATTTAATAGCTTTGATTTTATCTAACATATCTTCTTCTGACACATGGTTATAAACTCTGTTCTGATTCGCATTGATACGACCAGACCATTTAGCTATATCCAGTTCAGACATTTCACCATAATGGGCTATTGTGTTTAAAAGGTGCCGTGGCTGGTGTGAGCGAATAAGTAGTGGTTTACCTTCATCATCATAATACCCATATCGGGAAAATATATTTTTATAATTCATCTCATAGCTTTTTTTTCTTTGTATGTCACTGAAAAAGAAACTTTTAGTAGGTTTGTAAAATGTGAAAATTGAAGTCATTCTTGATAAAGAAAATTGATCAGTATTGAGCAAGCATAAAGCATTACTAAATTTTATGGATTTTTCTTTATCATACCATGGAAAATCTCTGCTAAAATTAGAACTAATAATTTCCCACAAATTACTCAATGAATAGTTGTAATCATTGTGGTTTAAGAAACTTTTCCCACCATCCAAACTCGTTCTTTTAATTTTTAAAACACATGATTTATGATCAAATAAATTATACCCCAGTGCATGGCAAACTTGTACAACGGTCAATTTAGCTTTTTCATCAACTGTTGGGCAAAGCTCATGTCGGTAAAATTTATCCGGGTACTTTTCGCACCAGTGAGCAAGTGCTCTTGCATTTTGTGATAAGGAAAGTAATCTTCTAATCGCTTTCTTTGCAACTGGTATCATAACCCGTGGAATCCATTTGATATTAGGGCCATACCCTTTTACCGAATAAAATCTCAAACCATATCTTTCGATACCCTTGCCATCTATTTGTGTAATCTCACAATCAGCAGGTAAGGCTAAAATTTCAGAAATTCTGCTCGGACAACAAAGTAGAAGTGCAAATACTGAACTGGTGAACATATCCCTTGGACTCAGTAACTCATCATTTTGAGAAAAAATATCAGCAATAGCGAGCAATGCTTCTTCATCTGGTAACTTATCGCTTCGGTGATAATCCTCAATCTCAGGAAGATAATTGTTTTTGACTTTCTGTTTTACATGGTTTTTCCATGAGATATATCCTGACTTCACAAGATTATGTTCACACAGAAACTTTGATATTTTTTCAAGCTGTATTCCACATTTAGCCAAAACGTTACCTTCAAAATATTTACTCCCGATCTGCATTGCCTCATCGAAAACAACGGCTGTAACATTATAAATGAGACCAGTTTTCTGAACCTGCAAAAGGGCCTGTTCGAGACATCGCAAGGCCATCATAATAACCCCATAATTTTTTAATGGTTTCAATGTGTGTTGATATCTGATATATGCTTTCGCAAAATTGATATAATCTTCGTGCATTGCATCAATGGAATCAAAGATTTTATTTCCAATCCCTATTTTTCTAAATGTGACATATCCTTTCCAGGCATACTGCTCCCAATCCTGAGTTTGGGTTAGTCCGGGCAGTTGATAGCGACAAAATTTTATGAACTCATTATAATTTTCTTCTACAAGAATATGTTTTTTTGATTTGAACAAAATAATATTATTCATAGTTGATTCACCTCACTGCGATCAATCGGAATAAAAAACATACATTGATTGCAAGGAAATCCTGAATTCTGACTCTGGCATCTACTTGAAGAAAAAAATTTGAAATGACTACTCTTTTTCGATTTGATTCCGTTCATAAAAATATCAGCGACAAATGACAATTGTTCTGAAACAGCGGAATCAATCCTTTCAACACTGTCAGCATGATTTTTAATATAAATCCCCGCACTTGAAGTAGATGAATGATCCAATAATTCAGCTATAGTATTAACATTATGCCCATTCTTAGCCAGCATAGTTGCTATTGTATAACGAAGCCTACGAGGAGTAATATTTAGTATCGAACCGGTACGGTTGGATATTACATTCCCATTATTAACAATACTTTTCAATGCTACATTAGCAATTGTAGGCTTCGCATATAATTTATTATATTCCAGAAGAATTGAACCTGTTATGGATAAATCTGAGAGTTTTTCCTCATTTAAGAAAATAGGAACTTCTCGTTTAGAATAATCATCAAGAGTTTTTCCAAGAGCTTGCTCAACAAGTTTCACTGATTGATTAGCTTGCAATTGAACAATTGATGCAACCTCTGATATTATTGCAAGTTCTCGATATCGTAGTTCTTTACCCCGTTGTTTTACTCGTGGCACTGAAATTACATATTCTACTTTGCCATTATCTAAGTTCTTTTGAAGAAGGTCTTTATATTTCAACATAACTAACTGCTGAGGTCTTCTACCTGTAAGACTGATCAATAGTGATATTGCATAATGTGGCAGTGACAGTTCACCTTTTCTATATGCATGATTCATAGCCTTAATCAAAGAAGTATGTTCTTCTTTATTTAATGGTCCCTCTGTTGGATCATCTTGAAGCACAGACTGACCAGATTTTTTTATTTTTAGGTCCAAATGCTTTAACAGTTCTACCGCACTTTCATCTATTCCCGGATATCCTAACTCAAACCATTTAATCAAAAATGGTCGTAAAACGCGAAATGATGCTGAGGCTTTTGATAATTTCTTATTTTGATATTCAATTAGAACCTTATCATCAATATGAGTAGGAGATAGTTTACGGATAAGACTCTCCATATTTCTAACAATATTTTTCACATACAAATAGCTGTTGCTATTAAAATAATATTGTACTGTATATACAAACCCACAAACCAAATTTTCGTTCATAGCATATATTAAGTTTGTAAGATTGATTCCGTTATTTTCAATCGAACTGACGATTTTATGTTCATGCAAAGACATTTTATCAGATTTATTTTTAATTAAATTATTCATCAAATTCTCCTTTGAATAGTTGCTCTTGTTGTTCAAGTGCAGTTTTTTTCGATAGCTCATAAATATGCCTGCGATTATAAATCATTGAAGTTTCTGAACCCGGTCGCCATCCCATGAGATAAGAACGGATTTGTTGCTCTTTTTCATCGGATATGTCCTGATTCTTGTCTATTGCTTTCGAAAACTCATAATTCCATGTATGTCTGAGTTTGTGACCTGTCAATCCCCCTAGAAGTGAGGAGGATTGACGAACAACACTCACCACTTTGTGATATGAAGAAAATGAAATAGGTTGCCCTTGAGTTTTTCCTTCCTTATAAGTAATAAACAGGAAATCATGTTTGTTAGAATTTTTTATGTTTCTTCGATCATTCAGAATATAATCTGAAATTTCAAACATGAGCTTTTTATCAGCAATTAATTTCCTCTCACAAGTTTTAACTAAAGGCTGATACACTCGCGGATCTGTTTTATCATTTGCTCTTCTTCTTATTGCAATTGTCGATTCTGCAAAATCTATATCACCAATTCGCAGATTCAAAAGTTCACCTGCTCTCAGGCCAAAGCAGTGTAATAGCAGGAATATTAGATTGTTTCTTTTTTGCACTTTTTCTGAAAAAGGATTTAATTTGCTACCCGGTGCAAGAATGCTAAACAAAGAATCCAATTGTTCATTATTTAAACTTTTTTCTATATCCATATTATATTTATCATTATTTCTCGGTTTCTTTCGTTTTATGTTGTTTATGAAATCTAAAATATATTTGAGAGTATCCTTCTGTCCTGTATGAGAAAGATGTATTTTGCACAGCCATTCCAGATAGTTAGCTATGGTTGTTATCCGAAAGTACTTAGTTGGTTTTTTGACATTTGAACTTCTAAAATTATCATTCTCGCCATCTCGAAAATTGAATGAAGTGAATTCGATCAAATCTTCAATTTCATGAGGAGCCAGAAATATCCTTTTCTGAATTCTTTCATCAATATTGATATTTTTTCTCATAAAGAATCGATATAACAATGAAATGCTCCCAGCGATAACCTTCATTGTTGATATAGACTCTGACCGATTCCTGACTTGTGTTGTTATATACAAGTTTGGATAATACAATGGCTCACCAGTATCTTTATTTACAACATGACAATATCTCTCACCATTTTCGAACATAAAAGAATCCACACAAATACTGCACATATTTTCCTCCTAAACTTTACAAAAAGTATAATTCCAATATATTAATAATAAGCATTTCGTAGATTTACAAATTTATTTGGATCGATTAAGATATTTATTTAAATTAAAACAGTGAATCGCCACGGATAATCTAGACACTTCCTAGCCGTTGATAATACTGGTTTTCATATTCTGTCGGTGACATCTGATCGCTGGAACCATGCCGACGCTTACTGTTATAAAACATTTCGATGTAATCAAAAATATCGCTGCGGGCTTCTTCCCGCGTTCCGTAGCTCTTTTTCTTTATCCGTTCGCGTTTCAACAACTGGAAAAAGCTTTCTGCAACCGCATTATCATGGCAGTTACCGCGACGGCTCATGCTGCCCTCCAGGCCGTGTGATTTCAGGAACGACTGCCACTCATGGCTTGTGTACTGACTGCCCTGATCCGAATGAACCAGCACCTGTTTTTGGGGATTACGGCGCCATACAGCCATCAGCAGTGCGTTCAGGACAATGTCCTTTGTCATCCGGGATTGCATGGACCAGCCGATAATTTTGCGTGAGAACAGATCAACAACCACGGCAAGATACAGCCAGCCTTCGTGGGTCCTGATGTAGGTTATGTCCGTTACCCAACGCTTATCCGGAGCATCCGGATTGAACTGTCGCTGGAGCCTGTTGGGCGACACGATACTGGCCTCGCCTTTACGTGCCCGCGGGCTCCGGTATCCGACCTGAGCCTTTATCCCGACACGTTTCATCAGTCGCCAGACTCTGTTCACTCCGCACTGTTGCCCGCTGTCCCGCAGATCCAGATGGATTTTGCGATAACCATAGACGCATCCCGATTCCAGCCAGAACTGTTTAATCTGTCCTGTCAGTCTCAGGTCTGCCTGATGGCGTTGTGAATGCGGCTGCTGAAGCCAGGCGTAAAAACCACTGGGATGAACATCCAGCACCCGACAGAGCAGGCGAACAGGCCAGCAACAGGTGTTGTCACGGATAAAGGCGTACCTCAGTCGGACAGCTTTGCGAAGTACGCCGCGGCTTTTTTTAATATGTCCCGTTCGTCGGTAACCCGCTTCAGCTCTTTCTGGAGACGGCGGATCTCGGCCTGAGCATCTGACTGTTCTTTATTAGCGGAAGAATCCGGACCGTACTTCTTTATCCAGGCGTAAAGGCTGTGGGTGGTGATATCGAGACGTGTTGCAACGCTGGCAACAGAATAACCGCGATCAACAACCTGTTTGACTGCTTCAGTTTTAAACTCTTCGGGATAACGCTTACCGCTCATGGGCACCTCTCTTTAAGCCATCTTAAATGACTCTGAGGTGTCTGTTAAACCCGTGGCGATTCACAGTGAGATAGACGATTATTCTTGTCAAATTATCATCTGGTAGATCTAGTTAACATTATGTACACCTAATACTTCGAAAACTATCTCACTGCCTTGCTAATAAACGGCAACCAAAATAATGTAAGTTATTCTGTAAAGTTTTAAGATAAATTATGCAGCCAAACTTTACATTTTCATAAAAAGCTCTTAATCCATTAGATATAAAATTATCCGCTTCGCTAGGAGTTTCAATTCATCAGGACATTTAATTAGAGATAACCAGGTCTCGTAAACATATATCTGTTTGCAAGCATTAAGCTCAGAGATCGAGTCTAAAGGTTCTCTCAGATTTCCTACAAGGTACTGACTGAGCCAGTAAATGATTTCTTTATTAAACTCGTTATTAGGTAAGTCATAAATCACTTCTTGGTCAAAGATCTTGTAAAAAATATCTCCGCATAAATTGCACATATGGTTTTCTTCGCTTACAAATTCTTCGATATTCATAAAATCACTCCTAAGTTCAATTAAGCAACATTATTTCGACTTGTTTCGATAACAGACTGAATCCAGGTATCAATCTCACTTTCAACGAAAGCTACTGCACGACTTCCAATTTTGACAGGAGCAGGAAACTTACCATCGTTGATCAGACGATATATCCAGGCTTTTCCGTAGCCAGTTCGTTCGAGAACTTCTGGTAATCGTATTAGGCGGGTTGCTTGATTTTTCATTTCGTTATCCCTTGTCGTTGCGGTGAAGTCACTATACGAACAGTTGGGAAAAGAAAAGAGCGAAGCTCCTGAAGCGGAGGTTCTTCGTAGCTATGCAGGATGGTTTTCTCGAAGTTGGTGCCGTACAGAAAAGGGGAACTTGAGAGTAGCTGAAATTCCCCCGTTTTATAGCAAGTGTCAAAATGCCCGGTTTAAAGTAAAAATCGCAAAAAAAAGCACCATTCACAATGATGCCTTTAGTTAATTTTAACAATTAAAACAAATAGTTATAAATGTAATTCTAATCAGATAGTTTCATTACATCAGAGACTTTCATTTGCTTCAAATGGCTATTTTTGTTCATGAAGTAATGGAATTGTCGGATAAAGTCAGTTGTGCAGGATTTAAGAGCCAAAGGCCTGTCGGTATCTTTGATTTGGCTAGACTGCCTCATTTCGCTTTCTTCGTCATCGTCTGTATATAGCAGTCTGGATAACCTGTCGTCAGAGACACGGATTTTTTTAACGGCTGCCCACACCAGGATATCCAGCATAGGTATCACACGATAACTGATGAGTTTCTTGATAGTTCCATACCCAAAGCGAACTGATTCTAAAGGATCTGGTTCGATACCTTTGATTTTACGCCACTGCGGTAATGCAGCTTTAAGCGACTCTGCAATCTCTTCGTCTGTGCCACTTGCCAAATCAATCTCGAACATGACTGTTCGTGAAAACTGATCTGGCATAATATCTGAAAGTGATTCTTCCCGAAGATCTCTGTTTATTGAATAATTGTCATCACCATCCCAAACAAAACCTCCGCGTTGCATAGCAATGATGCTCGTTTCAGCAAGGCGATCAAGAGTTGTTAGAAAAAAATGGGGAGGCTGAAAAAGTTTATTGGCAGGAGTCATGTATCCCAGTTGCCCTTCTTCAATTAAAAAAGGATTGCCACTGAAAATTTTTGAGAAGTAACCCATAAGAGTTCTGCTCTCAAACTCTTCCCGATACTCCTTAAAGAACAAGTTACGAGCCCATATCTCATGGTAAAACTGGAGCAATGAGAGGTCTTCAAATTTGCGATATGTATCAATCTTAAACCAACTCTTGATGTCTTTTGTGTGCTCTGGTGACCAGTTGTTCAAAATCCATTCTCCACCTATGCTGGTACTGCCCTACGGATAGAATTCAGTTTCGCTGAAAAACTACCGCATTCACTAATCGGTGAAAAGCAGATCCTGCTTGCGCAGTTCAGCTACTAGCAGGGAGTTGAACTGAAGAATTTGTTTCCTTTTGATACAATTCTCCAATCCGCTAATCGTGATAACCCATACCATTACGATTTATGGTTCCTTTTTAGAACCACACATAAAATTCAAAGTATAAATAACATTAAAAATCAATGGAATGAATGGCTAATTACAGGGACGCCAGCCCACCAAAATTCTCCATCGGTGATTACCAGAGTCATCCGATGAAGTCCTGAAAGCCCGCACGGCGCAAGCCCTGCGGGCTTTTTTGTGTCTGTCGTTGTCCGAGAAAGATCTAACATTGCGTAATGGCCCCTGCCATGGTTGAAATCCCCGTACTGCAAATCATATCCCAAACACCCTTCCCGCAATCAACATAACCAATTGATATTAAATAGTTATCACCTCTTATATTTCCGTTTCCTTTTGTTTTGTCGAACGATCTGTGAACAACACCAAAACATTAACAACAAGGAAACAATAATATAACTACAGAGGTGACCTTATGCTCAATAAAGAACGGCATTATGCAATTTTGACCTGGCTTAACAGGTACGAACGGGCGACAGTGAATCAGCTTGCGAAAGTATTTAACGTCACCAGGGAAACGATTCGCAGCGACCTGAACTTATTAGCGCAGGAAGGCGGCATTGAGCGATGCCACGGTGGGGCAATTATCAAACGCCGTATTTTTCATACCCAATCAGTCAATAATTTAGATAGCAATATCATTCATTTTTTTGACTCCGCGCAGTCAAGAAAAACGATCAAATCCCGACATAAAGGGCGAAAGATGAAAGGTAAAGTCTGTATTCTGGGTTCATTCAACGTTGATATTATTGCTAATGTCGATCGTTTCCCGCAAAGCGGAGAATCTATTTTCTCCGAAAATACCATTATTGGACCCGGCGGCAAAGGCGCCAATCAGGCGCTGGCCGTAAGCAAATGCAATGTTAAAACCCATTTTGTCGGTAAAGTGGGTAACGATCAGTTTAGTCAGATGGCCTTTGAACATCTTTCATCTTCTGCTATCGACAGCTTCACGCTTTATCAGGATAAAAATAATAAAACCGGCACCGCGCTTATTTATGTTTGTCAAAGCGATGGTGAAAATATGATTGCCATCAGCCCTGGGGCCAATCGGTCCATTACTGCCGATGAAGTTGAAGCGATTACTCCTGAAGTGAAAAACGCAGATATTTTTTTAACCCAGCTGGAAAATAATCTCCCCGCTACCTTTCGGGCCATTGAAATTGCCCGCCGTAACGGGATCAAGGTGGTGTTAAACCCGGCGCCCTGGTCATCTGATGTGGTTAGCTGCCTGAAGAACGTGGACTTTCTGACCCCAAACGAGACTGAGGCCTCATTGCTGTCCGGCATTCATATTGTGGATCTTGCCAGCGCAAAGGAAGCCGCCAGAGCCATTAAAGCGAAAGGGGTAGGCCACGTCATCATCACCATGGGAGCGAAAGGTGCGCTTATTTATGACGGTGAGCAATTCATTCATATCCCGGCGCTGAAAGCCGTATGTGTGGATACCACCGGTGCAGGCGATGCCTTCAACGGCGCATTCGCCGCCGCGATGGCGAAAGGGGAATCTATTATTCAGGCAGCAAAATTTGCCTGTGCTTTCGCCTCTCTGGCCGTTGAAAAAGAAGGCGCATCAAATATGCCCGAATATAAAGATGTCCTGACCCGGCTGGCGCAATATAACGATAAAAACATTCTCACCGAGAAAATTTAACGCACACATATTTCTGCAAACACAGATTATATTCACGACAACCATTTCAGTAATGGGAGTATGTCCGATGAAAGCCCTGACAGAATCTAAACCCGGCGGCGCAATACCGCAGGTAAATAACATGCCTCATCAGCAAACACTATCCCGCATGGCACGTTGCCGCCAGACGTTACGCCGGTGGTGGCCGTTTTACGTAATGGCCCTGCCTGGGGTTATCTATTTTTTTATCTGGCACTATTTACCCATTTGGGAAACCAAAATTGCGTTTGAGCAGTACCGTATTATCCCGCCGAATATCTGGGTCGGAATGGAGTATTTTGCCACGCTGATGTCATCCCCTGTTTTCTGGCAGGTGATACAGAACACCGTAATTATCGGCGCAATGAAACTGATTTTTATTTTTCCGGTTCCCATTGTCGTGGCGCTCTTGCTCAATGAAGTGCGCTCATCCGGTTACCGTAAATTTGTCCAGTCGGTGATTTACCTGCCGCACTATCTCTCCTGGGTGGTGATCGCCAGCATCGCGATTGCCACGCTCTCGCCGGTTGATGGCGCAGTTAACGACATCATTAAATCGATGGGCTATGACCCGATCCCCTTTATGACCGACAGCGGCTCTATCCGCTGGGTACTGGTGTTCACTGAAATGTGGCGCAGCGCGGGCTGGGATTCATTACTTTACATCGCGGCGATCCTCGCCATCGATCCACAGCTGTATGAAGCGGCGGAAATGGATGGTGCCGGGCGCTGGCGCAAAATCTGGCACATCACCCTGCCCGCTATCACCCCGACCATCGCCACGCTGTTTATCCTCAACGTCGGGCTGTTCCTGAGCCAGGGCTTTGATCAGGTCTTCAACATGACCAACGACGTGGTGAACGGTCAGATAGACATCATCGACACCTACGTCTACCGCATGGGCCTGCGCACCGGGGAGTTCTCGCTGGCGACCGCCGCAGGGTTATTCAAAGGCGTGATCGGCATGATCCTTATCGTGCTGGCACATAACGTTTCAAAACGCCTGACGGGTAAAGGAGTCTGGTAATGCGCATCTCATCACGAAGCACCCCTTTTGAGCGCATCGAATACGTGCTCATTCTCTCGGTACTGATGCTGCTGGTTGTCGTGACGCTACAACCGATCCTCAACCTGGTGGCGATATCTTTCTCCAGCCCGGCAAACGTGCCCGGCATGAGCGGCCTGGAGATTATTCCGCAGGGCTTTTCGCTGGACGTCTGGAAGCTGCTGCTGACCAACGAAGCCGTGCTGCGCGGGTTTGGCAATGCGATGCTGATTACCGTGGTGGGCACCATCATCAACGTGGTTTTCACCGTGCTGCTGGCCTGGGCGCTGGCGCAAAAACGCCTGCCGGGACGCCGCTGGCTGTTTATGTTTGTCCTGTTCACCATCGTCTTTGAGCCGGGCATCATCCCCGATTTTCTGGTGATGAAAAAGCTGGGGCTGCTGAACAGCTACTGGTCCGTCATCCTGTATCGCGCCGTCTTTGCCTGGTATCTGATTATTCTGGTTCGCCTGTTCGAAGAGATCCCGGAGGAGCTGCTGGAAGCCGCCGAACTCGATGGCGCGAACCCGTTCCAGACGCTGTGGTACGTCATTATGCCGGTCGCCAAATCGTCCATTGCCATGATCACGTTATTTTACATGGTGCTGCACTGGAACGAGTTTTTCCGCGCCATGGTGTACCTCAACGACCCGGACAAATGGCCGTTGCAGGTGGTGCTGCGCCAGTTTGTCGTCGAGGGCGATAAGCTGGCGATGGTAGGCGTCGAAAGCATGTCGAACTACACCAATGCCAGCCAGATCAGCATCAAGGCGCTAAAAGCCGGGATGATCACCTTAACCATCGCCCCGCTGATTGCTATCTACCCGATTATTTTGCGCTTCTTCACCAAAGGGACCATGTCCGGCGCGGTGAAGGGTTAACAGGAGCGATGACGATGAAATTATTCACAGCAATCGCCTGCGGCCTGCTGTTATGCCAGGCCGCCTGGGCCGAGCCGGTCACTATCCGGATTGTGGAAAAAGATCTGCTGACCACCAACCGCGAAGATGTCGCGCATATTCAGCGAATCGAGCAGGCGCTGGCACGTCAGGGACACGATATCCACATTGAAATCGTCAACCTGTCGTCTTCCGGCTACTCCGACGTGCTGAACGTGATGCTACTCTCCGGCACCATCCCTGACCTGATCTACTTCAACGGCAGCGACCAGAAGATGGTCGAACAGGGCATTCTTGAAGACTGGCGTCCGTGGATTGCGCAAACCCGCTATCTGAAAGAGGCGCTGTGGCCGCACAACCGGCTTCGCCTGCAAAACCATCCGACCCTGCTGTATGTCTTTCCGCTGCGCGCGCGCCAGCCGGTGATCCGTGAGGACTGGTTACAGAAGAGCGGGTTCAGCGCATCACCCAAAACGCTGGCGGAGTACGTCACGCTGTTCAATGCAATCCACGCCGGTGACTACAACGGCGACGGTAAGACGGATAGCTGGGGGATCACCTCCGAGAAAGACCTGCGCGATCTCGACGGTTTTATGAACCCGGCGTTTGGCATTCACGCCACCTGGCTCAAGGACGATCAGGGCAAGCTGATCAACGCCCAGATAAGCCCGCAGGAGCGGAGCAAGCTGGAGTTCTACCATTCGCTGTATCAGAAAGGACTGCTCTCCTCCCAGTACATCACCACCAACTGGGAGCTAAAAGAGGATGAGTTTTATACCGGCAAGGTTGGCGTGGTGTCTGTCTCATCGCCGGGCAACGTCGGCGTGTACCAGGAAAAGATGCGCCAGATCCATCCTGACGCCACCCTCACCCTGCTCGACCCACCCGAAGGCCCGGCAGGTAAAGGGCTGGCGGCGACAGATGTTTCCATGGAAACGCGCGGCTTTGCCATGTCCTCGCTCTCGAAACATAAAAAGGAAGTGATGATCCTGCTCGATTTTCTGGCAAGCCCGGAAGGGCAAATGATGGAGCAGATGGGCTTCGAGAACACGCACTACGTTCGGAAGGGCAACACGATAAACGTGACGCCACAAATTAATGCCTGGTATCCGCGGTTTATCCAGGCCGCCAACTGGAAGCCGCCGGTGGAGTGGCGGACGCCCGCGATGCTGCGCTATATCGACAATTCACAACGTTATTTTACGGCGGATAACGCCTTTATCTTCCCGGCGTCATTTGCCGCCGCCATCGACTCAACCAGCAGTATTTACAACCAGTGGGCGTACCAGTTTGTCTCTGGCAAAGCGTCATTTGACAAGTGGGATCAGTATGTCAGCGCCTGGAAAGCCGCAGGTGGAAACGCCATGACCGAATATGCAGAGGAAAAATTAAAATGACCGTTACGCAAACCACTGATTTATCGTTCAATTCCCGCATTCTGGGCATGCTGTATGGCGTGGCGTTCGGCGATGCCTTAGGCGGACCGGTTGAGAAACTCTCCGCCCGGCAAATCGCGGAGAAATATGGCCGCGTCACCTCCATCCACCAGCGCTGGCACCGGATGGACGAGCCGTCCGCACGGCGCAACAACCGCGTACGCGGCAACGGTATCATCACCGACGATACGCTGATGACGCTCTGCCTGATGGAGGTTTACAGCGAGCTGGGCCGTCACGTTGATGCGTGGGATATGGGGGAGTCTTTTGTACGTAAGATTGCCTGGGAACCGCGCTGGGTGCCGGAACTGGATCGTGAAGCGCTGGTTATTGAGCGCCTGTTTTATCCGGAAAAATGGATCTTCCATCGTCTGCAACTGGCCGCCTGCGATCCGCGTCAGGGCGGCGTGGGCAATATGGTGAACTGCGGCGCAGCCATGTATGCCGCCCCCATCGGAGCCATCAATGCCTGCAACCCTGAAGCGGCCTACCAGGAAGCCATTAACTTCACCCAGGGGCATCAGCAGAGCTATGGGCTGGAGGCCGCGGGGGTCTTCGCCGCCTGCGTTGCGGCGGCATTTATTCCTGGCATCACCGTTGAGGCTATCACCAATATCGCATTGAAGCTGGCTAAAGACGGCACCCGTCAGGCTATCGCGGCAACGCTTGACGTCGCACGTCGCTATCGTGGAACCGCATGGGATTACCAACAGGTCGTTGACGCCCTGCACGATGCGCTTTTGCCCTTCTCACCGATGGGTGACGACCTGATGCACGGCCCGGAAAAAGCGGGCGTCCCGACCATGGCCTACCAGCCCTCGCGCCTGATGTCGATTGAGGAACTGCCGATGGCGCTGGCCTTCTGCCTGCTGCGCGAAAGCGAGTTTCGCGGTGCGGTGGAAGACGCCATCAATTCAGGCCGTGATACCGATTCTATCGGGGTGATGAGCGGCGCGATTTTAGGCGCGCTGCACGGGGAAGCCATTGTCGAACCTGAGGTGCTGGCGGGTATTGATAGCGCCAACCGCCTGGATCTGCGCTCGGCCGCGCGGCGCTTCAGCGAATCAGCACAAAGCATTATCCAGCAGGATCTCGCTGCGGTGGCGCTTTACCGCCAGCACGTCATGCCATTATTGCAGCCAGGCCACACCGCCGGGCGAGGAGAGTAACATGAGCCAAATCGTTTTAAATAATCTCGGCAAATCCTACGGCAACGTCAGCATTATTAAAGGGATCTCGCTGAGCATTCACGAAGGCGAATTTATTGTGCTGGTCGGCCCGTCCGGGTGTGGGAAATCCACCCTGCTGCGCATGATTGCGGGTCTGGAAGACATCACCTCCGGTGAACTGCTGATGCACGGCGAGGTGGTCAACACCCTGCCCGCCAAAAAACGCGATATCGCCATGGTGTTCCAGAGCTATGCGCTCTACCCGCACATGAAGGTGCGGGACAACATGAGTTTTGCCCTGAAGCTTGCCAGCGTCTCAAAAGCGGAACGGATGGCGCGCGTGGAAGAGGCAGCAGAAATCCTCGGCCTGACGCATCTGCTCGATCGCCTCCCGCGGGATCTCTCCGGCGGCCAGCGTCAGCGCGTGGCGATGGGACGCGCGCTGGTGCGTGACCCGAAGGCCTTTTTGTTTGATGAACCGCTCTCCAACCTGGACGCCAAACTGCGCCATAAAATGCGCGGCGAAATTCGTAAGATCCACCAGCGGATGGGTCGCACCACCATCTACGTGACGCACGATCAGACGGAAGCGATGACCATGGCGGACAGGATTGTGGTGTTGAATGCCGGACATATTGAGCAGGTCGGCACCCCGGAAGAGCTGTACCGTAACCCGGATAACCTGTTTGTCGCGGGCTTTATCGGCACGCCGGAAATTAACACCCTTAAAGGCGTGATTCAGCACGGCGAGATTGTGCTCAACAACGGCTACCGCTTCCCCTGCCCTCTCCGCTCACATATTGAAGGGATGGAGATCATCTGCGCCACCCGACCGCACTATATCCGGCTCGGCGAGTCAGGGATGCCAGCGGAAATCGTGCTGATAGAGATGACCGGGGAAGGACAGGAGATCCGGGTGCGTATCAACGATCAGGAGCTGATCGTGGTGTCCCATGAAAAGCTGGATATCAACGTGGGTCAGAAGGTCTTCCTCACCGTAGACGCGGAAAAAATGTTCTTGTTTGATGCCCAGACCGGCAAGCGTTTGCGGTCATAACATGCTGGCTCAATCCATCCTGTGAACGCATTAAAGCCCGCATGGTGCAAGCCCTGCGGGTTTTTTATATCTTCATTTACTGTGCAATGCCCCCTCACACGCCAGCGCCAGCGTCATCAGCATCGTCTCATCCTCCTGCACCGATAACATCTCCATCCCCACCGGCAGCCCGATACGGCTTACGCCACAGGGCAACGTAATGGCAGGCAGGCCGCTGATGGCGGCCAGTTCCGGCGCGCAGCCTGGCGGCATCTTCGCCATACTTTCTGGTAATCGTTGTACGGTGGGATACACAAATCCGTCGATGCGCTGCACCTCCGCCACCTGGCAAAGGTTCTGCCGCAACAGGCGCTGAAAGCGACGCCCCGCCAGCCAGAGCGGGGTTTTCAGCGTGTTACTCGCCAGCATCTGACGTAGAAACGGCGCAAACTCTGGCAGGAAAGCGCCGGAGTCCACAATGCTTGTCAGTCCGGAGGGAGCGCCTGGCTGTTTGCTAAGCCAGTCGTCAATCGCCACGCGAAATTCATACAGACTGAGGCAGGTGGCCTGCCTCACCTCTTCAAGGAAAGGGAGTGAAACCTCCACCAGCGTCGCTCCGGCACGGCGCAACATGTGCAGCGCCGACTGCCAGACCTCCAGCTGTACCTCATCCTCTCCCTGTAACGCGGTCACCACGCCAAAGCGAACGCCTTTCAGCGAACGCACAGGAAGCGCAACCGGCGGCAGGCCATGGATCACCGCATGCAGCAAGGCGGCATCCTCAACGCTATGTACCATTGGCCCAACGGTATCTTTGCTGGGTGAGAGCGGCGCCACGCCGTCCAGCTGTGAACGGCGAAAGGCAGGTCGTAGCCCCACCAGCCCGGTATAGCTACAGGGAATGCGGATAGAGCCGCCGGTATCGGTACCCAATGCGCCATCCGCCATTCCAGCCGCCACCGCCGCGGCGCATCCTCCGCTGGAACCTCCGGCGGTGAGTGTCGGGCAAAGTGGATTCGCCACATCGCCCCCCAGCGAGCTTCGCGAGCGCACATCGAACGCGAACTCGGACATATTGGCCCTGGCGAGAATAATCGCCCCCGCTCTGCGCAATCGCTGCACGACCCGTGCATCCGCTGTCGCGTTAAGTGAGGCCAGCGCACGGCAGCCAAGGGTGATCGGCATCGGCGCGCAGGCAATATTATCTTTGACGATCAGCGGCACGCCGTGCAGGGGGCCGATCGGCTCTCCACGCCGTCGCTGCTGCTGATGCTGTTCCGCCTGAGACATGGCGTCAGGGTTAACCCCGAGGATCGCGTTGAGCGCCCGGTGCTGCTGTATGACGTCGAGACGGCGGGCAATTTCCTCCGGACAGTCGTCTGGCGGTATCAGGCGCTTCATAGTCTCAGGCTCCCCGTGCTGAAAACCGGGCAGAAGGCTGCCCGGGATACGTTTTAGTCCCGCATGCCGGTAGTAATGGCATCAATGTCCTGCGGACGCAGACGAATTTCCGCCGCCCGTCGGTGCCCCTGCATCC
The DNA here is from genome assembly GCF_031432835.1 of Enterobacter cloacae complex sp. EB5. Classification (NCBI taxonomy): domain Bacteria; kingdom Pseudomonadati; phylum Pseudomonadota; class Gammaproteobacteria; order Enterobacterales; family Enterobacteriaceae; genus Enterobacter; species Enterobacter cloacae complex sp. EB5. The sequence continues at coordinate 3,196,182 of NZ_CP133860.1, read as the reverse complement.
CCTCGGTACGGCTCTGGCGGATCGCCGGTTCTGCGATTGCCGGGATACCCTGCTCGTCAATCCACTGATGGGTACAGATTTTGACGTATGCCCCTACCCACAGACCGCCGGTATAGCGTGCCGCCGCCATCGTCGGTGACGTATGGTTGGTGCCGCAGCATTTATCGGAGAACACCACGCTGGCGTTCTGACCAATAAACAGCGAGCCATAGTTGCGGATCTTCGCTGCCGTCGCGTGCGGATCGCGGGTATGCACCTGCAAATGCTCCGTCGCCATATGGTCAGCAAACGCAATCAGCTGCGCTTCATCTTCGCAGAGCACAATCTCACCCTGCCGGCGCCACGCCTCGCCCGCCGTGGCGGCCGTTGGCAGGCTGGCAAGCTGACGCTCAACCTCCACCAGGGTTCGCTCAGCGATATCCCGGCTGGTTGTCGCCAGCCCAACGCGGGTATGAATATCGTGCTCTGCCTGCGCCAGCATATCGGCGGCCAGAATGCGCGGGTCGGCGCTGTCGTCGGCGATAGTGAAAATCTCGCTCGGCCCGGCGAGGGCATCAATGCCGACTCGACCAAACACCTGGCGTTTCGCTTCGTTAACGAAGGCATTGCCTGGCCCAACGATTTTGTCCACCGACGGGATGCTCTCCGTTCCCCAGGCCATAGCCGCAATGGCCTGCGCGCCGCCAACTTTGAAAATGCGGTGCGCGCCCGCCAGATGGCAAACTGCAATCATCGCAGGATGGGCGCCCGGGGGCAGACAGGCGATAATCTGTTCACAACCCGCCACCGTCGCAGGAACAATCGACATCACGGGAGCGGAGAGAATCGGATACCGACCGCCCGGCACGTAGCAGCCCACCGTCTGCACCGGGATGATCCGGTGACCGAGATGCACGCCAGGCAGCGTCTCTACCTCCAGCGGCTGCATGGTCGCCAGCTGCGCCTGCGCAAAACGACGCACCTGATTAATGGCAAACTCACTGTCGCGGCGCGTCTGGGCATCCATCCCTTCCAGTGCTTCGGCGATCTCCTGCTCGCTCACCTCAAACTGCGCGGGCACGACCTTATCAAACTGCTGCGAAAAGGCTCTTAGCGCCGTATCGCCTTCGGTTTTCACGCGCTCGATAATGGCGCTGACCTTCTCCGTCAGGGAACGATCGGCCTGCGCATCCTGCCCCTGCGGGCGCTTAATCCAGCTCACCTGATTTAACATTTACGCGTCCTCCATCTGGCCGAGTTTGATCTGCGCCAGCAGCGCCAGATGGTCATAAACCACCCACTCATCAACAATTTTTCCGTTGACGATGTGGTAGTGCGACATACCCATCACAAACAGTCGTTCTCCGGTCGGCTTGCCGAGTTCGCCGTAACCCAGGTGATGCCCTTCGATAATCCAGCGTACGGCCACTTTGACGCCGCCTTCATCGCACGGGTTGGAACAAATATGCTGCGGCAGCCACGCGCCGTCAGGGATCATCCCCACCAGCGACAGCGTCTGATGGGTTACCGCCGCGGTGCCGTACAGCTCTTTCATCAGCGGACCGTGCCACTGTACGTTAGGCGCATACACTTCTTTGATCTTGCCAAACATCCGGCGGTTGTAGATCTCATGCAGCCAGCGCAGGCACTGCTCCTCCGTATCGGTGTGCGCAATGGAAACATCGCACTCCATCTCCGGCGGATATTGCCCCAGCATGCGGCCGTTTTCGCCGATGTCCATCACGCGGAAGCCTTTATCGAACTGCTCCTTTGCCATATTAAATGCGATTTGATCGGTGTTCAGACCAAGCTGTTTCATCAGCGACATGTTGTCGCTGACCACCCATTCCCGATAAATTTTATTCTCGTGGATCATGCAATCCGCCACGGTACGGGTAACGAAGGTGCGGTTGGTCGGCTTACCTAAATGGCTGTGCTGTGTATGCCGCCCGCTTCCCGTCACCAGGTGAGAGGTATAAAAACCGTCAACATCATTTCCGTTCCAGATAACCTGGGTTGCCATTCCGCGCCTTTCCGGGAAGGCAATTAAGCGTTGCAGCGTATCCTGCACCACCTGTTCACGGTTATAGAGTGTCCCCAGCGCGTTATACAGCACGCAGTTATGGGTATAGTGAGAATAAATTAAACCGACATCGCGCTCGTCCCATATTTTATGGGTGCAGCGAACGATATAATCGACAATATCGGTATAGCAGTCATCAAAGCCGCGTAATGATTGCACACGCGGTCTTTTTTCCGGTACCAGATCGACAAAATCACGACGCTCCACCTGTAATACAGGTTCCTCTTTCAGCGATTTCACGCTGCTTTTTTCGGGTACGGCTGGTGCTTTATTTGTTGCTTCGGTGGAAGACATATAAACTCCTGCTCTGTTTTCAGACAATAAGAACCCGCACCCGTAAGTGAGGGTGAATTAAACACGGTTATTTTTTGCAGCCGGAATAAGGGGGCTGCCGCCCCATTAATTAAATATTTGCGACCAAATCGCTAATTCATCGATCCCCAGATATTCACGGAAAATTAAACCATCACGTAATTCAAGCTGGCTGATACCGGTAATTGATATGGGTTTACGGGTCGGCGCACCAAATTTGCCGTAACCGTCATGCCAGGTTAACAACGACCAGCGCAATGAAAGTCGAATCGGCTCGTTAGGATCTTTACGCACAATCAGGTGATGAAGCTGCGTTTCGCTGTCGGCAAATGAAGCGCGATAACCGGAAAGCTGTGCGCCAATTTCCTGTTCGCCGGTGCAGAGGCAGTGCCCCGGCGCGTACAGCGTCGCCGCCGGGTGATAGAGACCGGGCACCACGCCGCTGTTACCGCCCGCCCACATCGTTAAGTAGCGCTCAACGACCCCGGCCAGCGCCCCTTCCACGTCGTCGCCCTCAGGCCCACCCGCCCAGCGGGCGTCCAGCGTCTCAGCAGACACAGATTCCAGCCCAAGCTGCTGGCGCATGGTCGCCAGGTTAAAAGCAAAGTCGCGGACATCCAGCCCCAGTTGCGCCACAATCGCAGCACGATCCTGAAGCAGCCACTCCTGGCGTACGGCACCATCAACACAGATGCGATCGGCCCAGGTGCGGACCCAGACATTTTTCCCGGTCGGCGGGCCAAAAAATCCCTCCCCCTGGTGCTGAATGCGGGCTACGGTACGCTGCGCCGCATAGTACTCGTCCCCCGGGTTCTGGCTGCACAGAATATCCTCCGTCAGCACCGCTCGCTGCGGGAAGCTGTGCATCGCCTCAAGCGTCAGGCGCATAAACTGGGAAAGCTCATGGAGCTGTTTTTCGGGTGTAGTGAAAACCACCGGCGTGGCGTAAAAATCCGCCAGCTGGCCGATATCTTTCTGCTCCCACACCACATGCGTCAGCGTCAAAATGAACTGCTGGATAGAGTCGAATTGAGGGCTGAAGCCCCGCAATCTGGTCATGTGCGCTCCTTAGACTGGAATAGCGTTAAACCATTGGTTTCGATAACGCCGCTGCGTGGGCGACGCGCCGAGTGGCGTATCACCAGCGTACCGGGCACCGTAATCTGTTCAGGCTCTATGGTTCCGCTGTCAATTTGCTTCATTAACAGTTCCACCGTGGCATCCACCATCGCGCCGACCGGCTGCGACGCCGAGGTCAACGCATAAGAGGGCCAGCCGGAAGGGCCGATGTCGTCATAGCCGACAACGGAGACCTCCTCCGGAATGCGCAAACCAAACTCATAGCGCGCCACATCCATTACCGTGACGGCCATATGATCGTTGGCGACAAAGACCGCATCCGGCGCTGGCGACGTCGAAAACAGGCTATAGGCTGCCCGGGTGGTTTGCTGAGCGTCGTAATTCCCGTGCACCACCCGCACATCAGTGATGCCATGTTCTTCCAGCGTGGAAATGAACCCGCGCTGGCGGGCGATATTGACCGGGGAATCGGCCACGCCGCCCACGTAGGCAAAACGCTTGTGCTCCCCCGCCAGCAGAAACTCGGCAATCTGCCGCGCGGCCGCTTCGTTATTACTGTTGACGCTGGAGGCCATGCCACTCTCTTCGCTGCGGTTAAACAGCACTACCGGGATCCCGGCGGCAAGGCACTCCTCGGATAACTCCAGCGACAGCGTCACCGAGGCCAGCACAATGCCATCCACCCGGTACTGCATAATCTGGTCAAAAATACGGTCTACGTTACCTTCCCGGTCGCCAACGAACAGCAGCAGGTGATAGTTCAGCGTATCCAGCTTTTGCGCCAGCGCCTCCAGCACCTGCGAGTAAAAGGGGTTATCAAAGTAAGAAATGACGACACCGATAATGCGCGAACGAGCCGTGTTGAGCGAACGGGCGATCGCATTCGGGCGATAGCCCAGCTCGCGCGCTGCCTTCAGCACTTTTTCACGCGTTGCCGGTGAAATGCTGGCCCCCGGCGTGAATGTTCGCGACACCGCAGATTGCGATACCCCCGCCAGCTGAGCGACCTGTTGGGATGTGACTGCTGCAAAAGTCTTACGTTTCATTACCCCTGATTCCTTATCAACGTCCTGCCCATTTGCGCGTGCTTCAAACGCCTCAGCAAGTGGGTGTTTTTTATACTTACACCACCTTTGCATGCGTATGCAACACAAAAAATTAAAATTCTCACAACAAGATCGAGATCACTTTACAAACATGAAACCTTTTCGTAACTTCAAATCTTGAATACGTATGCAAAGAGTTTTCATACCGTCAATGGTACCGGAGAGAACAGGAGTCGCCCAAAGGATTGAACCGGTAAACGTCGTCCCTGACTGGTTATAACCCATTAATTCTTAAGAGGTTCAAAACCATGTTTCAAGCACTGTTACGCCGTCGGGAAGCCCGGCTCTTTTTCATCATCAGCATCCTGTTCTTTATCTGCATTCATAGCATTGATGCATTCCTGGCCCCCATGATGATCAACCAGGGCATTGAGCCACAGATCATGGGCATCATCATGGGCGCGTCCGGGCTGGCAACCCTTCTGATACGCTTTCCGTTAGGCATTATTTCCGACGTGGTTAAAAGCCGCAGGATCTTCATCCAGATTGGCCTGCTGCTGCCAATTATCGCCTGGCCGATTGCCTGGCTTGAACCCAACGCCATTACGCTGTATCTGGCGAAAGCGGCAGACGGCGTCACGGCGGCGACCTGGGTGCTGTACAACATCCTGTTCATGCGTTACTTCGGTCGCAACGAAGCCCCTGCCGCCGTCGCGCTGCTGGCGCTGGCAGGGCCCATTGGCGTGTTTCTCGGCAACTGTATTGGCGCGGTGCTGATTCACTATTTCGCCAATAACATCGCCTTTTTTGTCTCCTGCATCTCCGCCCTGGTGGCGTTGATCCTGACGACCCGCATTCAGGACGTGCACGACCCGGTTCAGGCTCCCACGCTTAAAGCCTGCATTACCGGTGCGCGCCAGCAGCTGGCCGACCGTTCCGTCTGGCTGATTGGCATCCTGGCGACCGTCGTCATTCTGGTGCCCTTCGCCACCCGCGACACGCTGACGCCGGTCTATGCCGAGCAGCTTGGCGCCCGGGCGGGGATCCTCGCGCTGCTGGGTAACATTCACCTTCTTTTTTACGGGCTGGCCATCGCCCTGTGCAGCTCGGTGTTTTATCAGCGCCTTGGGCTGGTAAAAAACCGCCGTGCTCGGCATCGTTTTACAGGTGATCTCCACTTTCGGCATTCCCTTTACCAGCAATATCTATGTTATTTACCTGTGGCAGGCGCTGGCGGGGTTCTCGTTCGGTATGGCCTTTGCCGCATTCATGTCGCTCAGCGTAGTGAATACCTCGTCTGATGAACAATCCACGCGAATGGGACTATTCCAGACCATTTATTCCTGCGGCATGTTTGTCGGGCCGGTAATGATGGGCGTAATGATGCAACATATTAACCTGTCGTCCGGTTATATATTGATTGCTGCCCTTTCCGTTGTGGCCGCTATTGCCACGCCGCTGTCCGCTCGATGGGTATATGCCCGTAAAACGCAAACCTCAGCCCAATTATTAAAAAACGGTGCGTACGCTGCCGCGCCGGATCAATAACCCTTTCTGAAGTAAACACCCTTTCCCGGCTCGCCGGGAGGACAACTGACATCTGAAAAAGGTAAGGAGAAGCGAGTGTCCTGGAAATTAAAAACCGGTAAATCTACCGAAGAGCGCCAGCAAGCCAACCAGCAAATAAGAGAAACGATTGAACAAATACTTGCGGATATTGAAAAACGCGGAAATAAAGCCATTCGCGAATTATCCATTAAATTCGATCGTTATGACCGTCAGGATTATCGTCTGACGTCCGCGGAGATTGACCACTGCATAAAACAGTTAAGCCGCCAGGATATTCAGGATATTGAATTCGCCCAACAGCAGGTGGCGAATTTTGCCCGCGCGCAGAAAGAATGTCTGCGGGACCTGGAAATTGAAACGTATCCCGGGGTGATCCTCGGGCATAAAAATATTCCGATTAACGCCGTAGGATGTTACGTGCCTGGCGGAAAATATCCCCTGCTCGCCTCCGCGCACATGTCGATCATCACCGCCAGCGTGGCGGGGTGTTCAAGAATCATCAGCTGTGCCCCGCCGTTTAACGGTCAGCCCGCCCCGGCGATTGTCGCGGCGCAAAAAATGGCTGGCGCAACGGAATCTATGCCCTTGGCGGCATTCAGGCGATAGGCGCCATGGCGCTGGGCACGGACTCGCTGGCACCGGTCGACATGCTGGTCGGCCCCGGTAACGCCTTCGTCGCGGAGGCCAAACGCCAGCTGTTCGGTCGGGTAGGTATCGACCTGTTTGCCGGTCCGACGGAAACGCTGGTAATTGCCGATGACACCGTTGACGCGGAAATGTGCGCCACGGATCTGCTGGGCCAGGCCGAACACGGCGTCACCACCCCTGCCATCCTGCTGACGAACTCGCCCCAGCTTGCCAAAGAGACGCTCAGCGAAGTGGAACGGCTGCTGGAAAAGCTCCCTACCGCCGACATTGCCCGCCAGTCGTGGCAGGACTACGGGGAAATCATCGTCTGCGACAGCCACGAAGAGATGCTGCTGGAGGCAGATCGTATCGCTTCCGAACATGTTCAGGTGATGACCGACCGGGACGACTGGTTCCTGGCTAACCTGACCAATTACGGCGCGCTGTTCCTTGGACCACGTACTAACGTGGCCTACGGCGATAAGGTGATCGGCACCAACCACACCCTGCCCACGCAGAAAGCCGCACGTTATACCGGCGGCCTGTGGGTGGGCAAGTTCATGAAAACCTGCACCTTCCAGAAAGTCCTCAGCGACGAAGCCACCGCCGAAATCGGCAGCTATTGTTCCCGTCTGTCGCTGCTGGAAGGGTTCGCCGGACATGCCGAGCAGGCCAATATTCGCGTGCGCCGTTATGGCCAGACGGAAGTTCCCTACGCCACACCGGCCCCGGTCAGGGAAAAGGTGTAAGCCATGACGCTTTTGCAAACGCCCTCTTTCACCCTGCACGGCAAACGCGCGCTGGTGACCGGCGGGTCAAGAGGGATTGGCTTCGCCGCCGCCGTCGCCCTCGCACAGGCGGGAGCAGAGGTATGGATCGCCGCCCGGGGTCGCGAGGCGCTGGCGCATGCCACAGGTCTGGCAGCGGAACACAGTCTCGCATTTCACCCACTGGAACTGGATATTACCGACACTCAGGAGGTGGAGCGTGTGCTGGCGACGTTGCCCACGCCCGACATTCTGGTGAACAGTGCCGGGCTGGCCCGCCACCAGCCGTTTCTTGAGGTGAACGAGGAAAATTTCGATGCGGTGATGGCGCTTAACCTGCGCGCCACCTTTTTTGTCAGCCAGCACGTGGCGCGCAGAATGCGGGCGGGCGGTAAGGGGGGATCGATTATTCACATCTCATCGCAAATGGGACACGTTGGCGGCCCCGAGCGTAGCGTGTACTGCGCCTCCAAATTCGCGCTTGAAGGGTTAACCCGAACGATGGCGCTGGAGCTGGGCGATGCGGGGATCCGCGTCAATACGCTGTGCCCGACCTTCATTGAAACCGACCTGACGCGTTCGTCGCTTGCCGATCCGGCGTTCCGCCACTACGTGCTGGACAACATCAAACTGCGCCGGCCAGGCAGGCTGGAGGACATTATGGGGCCGGTGGTGTTCCTCGCCTCGGATGCCGCCGGGCTGATCACCGGCAGCGCCCTGATGGTTGACGGCGGCTGGACGGCTACGTGAGGGATGCAATGGAATATCCGCTTCTGGACAATACCGATCTGCCGCTGGTGCTGCTTGGCGGCACGCTCTGTAACGCCCGGCTCTGGCAGCCCGTCATTGAACGGCTGAACGTCTCAGCGGTGCTGTGCATCACGCTGACGGGTGCTGAGTCCGCGCCGCAGGCGTCACGGCGGTTATTAAAGGTTCTGCCGTCGCGCTTTCTGCTGGCGGGCTTTTCGCTCGGCGCGATTGTCGCGCTGCAAATGGCCGCCGACGCGCCAGAAAGAGTGAACGGGCTGACGCTGATTTCCGTTAATCCGTTGCCCGTTGCGCCAGACACCCTCGCTTCACGCCGGGAAGCGGTACACACCGCACAGGCGCGGGGCCTGGCCGACTGGCTGGTCTCCTCGCTATGGCAGAGCTATGTCGCCCCGTCACGTCTGTCCGATCGGATCCTGCAAGAGACTATTTGCCGAATGGCGCAAGAGTGCGGCATTGAGACCTTTGCGGAGCAAACGGAAATGGCCATTCACCGGCAGGACAACCGGGCTGCGTTTAACGCCCTCTCCTGCCCCACATTACTTCTAAACGGCGCGCAGGACGTTATCAGCACGCCTCATCATCATCAGCTACTGGCAGCAGGCAACGCGAACGTGACCAGGCATACGGTGGAGGCTGGCGGGCATTTTATTCCGCTGGAAACACCGGATGAGATCGCGCCGCTGCTGCGTCAGTGGATAACGGAGTGCATACAGTGCGCAAAAACAGTTTAAAGACCGCATTTCTGGAAAATACCCCGATCGTTAACGGCTGGCTGGCGATCCCGTCCGGGTATAGCGCGGAAATTATGGGCCATCAGGGTTACGACGCCGTCACCGTCGATTTGCAGCACGGCATGATTGATTTTGCCAGCGCGTTGTCGATGCTACAGGCGCTATCGGCCACGCCTGCCGTGCCGCTGGTGCGGGTGGCTGATAACGATCCGGCGCAAATCATGCGCGTATTAGACGCCGGCGCGTACGGCGTAATCTGTCCGATGATCTCCAGCGCGGAACAGGCTCGCCGTTTTGTCGCGGCCTGTCGCTATCCACCGCTGGGGGTTCGCTCCTTTGGTCCGGCCAGAGGTCTGCTCTATGGCGGCAGTGATTATCCGCAGCACGCCAACGACGAAATCCTGACGCTGGCGATGATCGAAACCCGCGAAGGGCTGGCGGATCTTGACGCCATCCTTGATACCGAAGGGCTGGACGGTGTGTTTATTGGCCCCAACGATCTCTCGCTAACGCTGACCTGCAGCGCCAGCGCCGAATCCCAACATCCCGAAATGCTTGCTGCTATTGAGCGGGTGATTCACTGCTGCCGCCAGCAGCAGAAGATTGCCGGTATTTTCTGCACTTCCGGCACGGCCGCCGCAGCGCGTATTGCGCAGGGTTTCCAGTTTGTTACCCCTGCAAACGACGTTATGCAGCTGGGTCGCGCCTCACGTGAAGCCATTGCTCTCGCCCGCGGCAACGCCATCCCTACCACCGGTGCATCCGGTTATTAAAAGGAGAAATGATGAAAACTATCCATCTTACCCAGAGCCAGGCACGAACACGGTTAATCGCCCCCGACGATATGGTTTCCTGCAATCTTGCTTTTATTGATTGCAAGCTGCCCGGTTCGCATCTCAAACAAAACTATTCCTTCATCGGCCCGGGTGTAACCCAGTCCAGCGAGCAGATTGTTAATATCCCCGAGCCGCACGGCTTTAACATTGGCGCGGCGGCTATGCCGAAAGGGGTGACCAATAACCTGCATCTGCATTTCACCGCAGAAGTGTTCCTGATCCATGAAGGGACATGGCGTTTTCGCTGGGGCGCCAACGGCGAACATGAAGCTGAATTTAGCGCACCCACTATCCTCTCAATACCGACCTGGATCTTCCGCGGTTTTACCAACGTCAGTAAAGAAGATACCTGCGGCATGGTGTTTACGGTGCTCGGCGGGGACAACACGGGCGGCATCATCTGGCACCCGTCAGTGCTGGCGGCCGCCAGCGAGTACGGTATGTATCTCAGCAAGGAGAATATGCTGATTGCGCAGGAGGCAGGTGAACCAACGCCCGATCCCGCCACGCTGCTGACGCCGCTGTCAGAGCAATATATTGCCGGTCTGCGTGACTACAGCGTTGAGGAGATGCGCCAGCGTGCGGTAACCGGTGATGACCGCTGCTGGTCAGCACAGGGGCTGCTGGACTCGGTGCTGCCGGGACACGGCGGCGAAATTGCGCCGGTTATCGGTTTCGGCATTTCACAGGATCGGGATTCCGCTCCCGCTATCCTGAGCCCGCACGGTTTTTCCGTCGAATGGCTGCGTCTTGCTGACGACCACATTGTCGGTCGCCATCTCTGCCCGGATATTCAGGTGATCATGGTCTTTAAAGGCCAGCTGGAGGTGACCTGGAACGAGGCGGGTAAGGAAGTCAGCATTATCGCCCCGGAACGTTCGGTGATCTCCATTCCGGCAAACAGCTGGCGCCGCTACCGCGCGGTTGATGGCAAGGTGGAGTTTATTCTGACGACCCGGGGCGATCAGCGTAAGCGCCTCTACTGGGACGAGGCGATTCTGCACGAGGCGAGAGAACACAATCGCTCTATCGATCCTGATGGCTACGTGGCGGATGCCGACATCCTGCCAGCCACGGCCCGTCGGGCCGGTGCGATACTGGCAAAATGGCAGTCGGAGGCCTGACTGGGCTTGTGCTCGTCATCACGATACTGGCGCAGATTGATCACTGCGCCATTGTGAATACCCACATACCGCCCGGATCGGACCTTCTTAAACGTCACAATTATCCGACCATCCTCTTCTCCAGAACGGTGATATTTTTCCCTGCAATGTTTTCTACCGTGAAATTATCCACATACAACAAAATGAGTTTCAGTCCTCTGCCGCTTTCAGCCAAAAGAGAGGCATCGAACGTCGCGTCGTCACGCACCGCCGCGAGACGTTCAGCGGGAAATTTATCGCCATCGTCCGTAAAACGCAGCGCCGCGTCCGAGACGGTAACGATGAACTCCACGGTGAAGCAACGTTCCGGATCCTCATGTAGCGCATGACGAATAATGTTGGTAGCCGTTTCACAGGCGGCGAGATCGAGCGCAAAGCGCCAGTCATCGCTAACGGACAGCGAAGCCATCTGACGCTCAAGCCATGCCGCAAGCGGCGAGACGGAGGTTAACGTGGCGGGAAAAGTAATGTCGTTAGCCACAGTCAACTCACTGATTTAGATGCGAAAGTGCCGTAGCGCGATCCGGGCAAATGCGAAATATCCGATCCATACGGGTCAGGGTGAACATGTTGCGTATACCGGGGTTCAGCGCACACAGCATCATTTCACCTTTACCATTCATCATCTTCAGCAGGGAAACCAGTGCGCCAAGGCCGCTGCTGTCGATAAAATCGATTTTGCTGAAATCGACTATCAGGGCTTTACGATCCACCCCAATCTCCCGGGCAATAGCTTCCTTAAATACCGCCGCCACCGAGGCGTCCAGTCGGCGCACCGAAGGCGTCATAATGTTTACGTCGTCCAGTCGGTCTGTATCAATGTTCATCGTTTACTCCTGTACGCTCAATCACTAATAAGGAAACATCGTCTGCCATGGTCTGCTGTTCACGGCATTTTCCGCTGCGCCAGCGTATAAGATGCTGCGCAAACTGCGGTAAGAGCCGTTCCAGTGCGAGCGTGGCGTCATCCTGAAGCCGACGCTGCAAACGAGCCTGACCAAACTGTTCGTTGTCAGGATTTTCACACTCGGTGATGCCATCGCTAAACAGGCAGAGGCGCTCACCCGGCGCCAGCGAGAAGCTTACGTCTGACCAGCTGAGATCCGGCATCAATCCTACCGGCGCGCCGCCTTCACCGACCGTCCTGACCTCGCCGCCAGGGTTCACAATGAACGGCGTAGGATGCCCGGCCTGGCAAAGCTTGCCTTCACCTGTTGTCAGGTCGATAACACCGTAAATCATGGTGAAATAACTCATTATCTCAACCTCTTCGCTGCAAAAGCGACCATTCAGGATCCGAACGACTTCCGCAGGGGAGGCAACGTCGCTATCGTCCGCAAACAGAAAACGCTCTACCGCCCTGCCATGCAGAAACTGACGGGCCACGGCAAGTGACATCATCGCCGCACCAACGCCGTGCCCCGACACATCTACACAGTAGAATCCCAGGTGATTGTCCAGCGGGAAGACATTGAAAATATCGCCGGACACCCAGGCTGACGGCAAAAAAATCCAGTCTGCAAAGTAATCCCGGTAACGCAACTGATGCGCAGGCAGAACCGACTGCTGGATCCGCGCCGCCACTTCAAGGTCTTGCTCTATCTGCCTTAACGCCTCACTGAGGCGTACATTACGCGTAGCAAGCGTGGCCTCAAGGGACAGAACCCGTGCCCCCGCGTGCAATCGCGCCCGCAGCTCACTCTGCTCGACCGGCTTGTTGAGAAAATCATCCGCACCGGCGTCAAACCCCACCGTCAGATCGCCCGGCTCTTCGCGTGCGGTAAGCAAAATTAAATAAACATAATGTCCGAACTGACGGCTGCGAACCTCCCGGCACAACGTCAGGCCATCCATTTCCGGCATATCCCAGTCGCTGATCACCAGGCTGACTGGCTGGTTTTCGAGGATCTCAAGCGCGGCAACGCCGTTCTCCGCCTCATAGACGGTATACCCCCACTGCGTCAGCATTCGGCTAAGCAGGCGACGATAAACCAGTGAGTCTTCAACTATCAGGACGTGCTGTGACAACATACGCCCTCCTAAAGCGGTAAGAACCAGATGACGCTGACGGTGCCTTCCCGGAATTTACCGCTGCCGCTCTGGTGACCGGGGTAACGGGTGCCGGAGTAGTTAGCATACTGAACAGAGAATGAACCTGGCGTATAACCCGCATAGCCAAAACTATAGCTGTAGTCGCCGTTCCAGGGCTGTTGCTGGCTGCTGTCCGGAAACCAGAACGCCGTGGCGCGCACGAAGAAGTGCTGCTTAAAGGTATAACCACACCCGCCCAATACCACGTTCTTGTTTTTGCGGATATCGTTGCTGTCCAGATCGTAATAACGCGGAACCCAGCTGTAGCCCATCTGGCAAATGATAGAGTCGCCTTTGTTAATCAGGAGCGTATTCTCTATCGGTTTCGGCAGTGAAAATTTATACGCCAGCGTCACGGCCCCCTGCTCAAAATAGGTGTGGCGACGGTTTCCTGACGTCCAGAAGCGGTTATCCCCGTAATTGCTGTATACAAGGCTGAAAGTGTTGGCATGCCAGTCATCATAGCCAAAACTGTAACGAAAATCGGCCGTGTAGCGGCTGGTGTCCGTCACCGGCAAACGCGATGTCACGTTCGCAAACCAGTAACTGTAAGGTGAGTATTGCAGGCTGAGATTAAGCGTCTGGTTGTATTTACGTTTCTGCTCTGCGGTGTCCGAGCTGTTAGGGATAGTCATCCACTGCTCTTTTAGTCCCGAACTAAAGCTCAGCGCGCCAGAGAAGACGTCTTCATTCCCGGAGAACAGGCGACCCCAGCGGCTGGTGAACACGCCAGCCTGCACCGGCTCGCCGTTCTTGTCACGTAGTGAATCCGCATCGTCCTTCGGCGCCGACTCTGCGCCAGTGGCAACGCACAGCAGTGCGCAGGTCAGCAAAAATTTATCCCGCATCAGCCCTTCCTTAGTTAGGTATCCAGCGCGCGGCGACGTTATATTTCGCCATCAGCCACAGCACGCCCAGCGCCGCAGCGTGAATGAAGGTATTCACTATCCAGTCCTGGCGCCACAGATCGAACGTGACGAACTGGCTTACCAGAAATACGACGTAGACATGCAAAATAAAGGTATAAAGCGAATGTTGACCCAGCGGGATAAGAAACCAGCCTGCGAGGCGATACAGGGGCAGCCAGCACCAGGTCAGCACCAAATAGACGGTCACCATCAGACAGATATCGTTAAGTACCCTGACGGGCCCAAGGCCATTTTTTGCCGCCCAGGTATGATAAAAAGCGTTGAAGTCCTCCGGCGAGAGGCTGTGCATTAGCAGTGCGGGCGGCATAAACGGGTTGGTATGGTTCTGGGCGATAAAGCCAAGAAGCAGCGCAATTATCACCAGCGCCACGAGCACCACCTTACCGGCGGGCGTACGGGCAAAAGAGATCAAATCCTCTTTGTACCAACCGCTGCACATACCCAGCACGAAAATAAACTGCCAGGCCAGCAGCGGAAACGCGAATTCAAACTGAGACGGCGTAGCGCGTACCGGCCACATCTGCCAGCCGCCGTAGACGAGCAACGATAAACCCAGCAGCCAGTAGACGTATCCTTTCTGGAGCATCCCCAAAAACAGGGGGCTTAACAGCAGAAGAAAAATATAGAGCCCAAGGATTTGCGTTTGATGAGGGCCAATTTGCAGGTAGAGGACAATGTTAAACCAGGTTTCTTTAATTTGCGGCGTCACCGGATACAGTGACCAGGTTGTACCTGAGTAACGATCGGTAAAATGGGTCATCTCAAAGACGTTAATAAACGGCAGATATCCTAACAGTAAAAATGAAAGAATAATGATGATATTTATCCGATATATTTTCCATGCACGCAGATAAAGCCCCCAGGATATAGTCAACAATACTGCTTTTTGCAATCTTACACGGTTTAACATTCCCAGCATAAATCCTGAAAGGATCACAAAACCCTCAGCGCCGGTGACCAGACCAAACCTTTCCCAGGTAAATATATTAAATATCGACATCACCTCCGTGTGCGCCACCACCATCATCACTAAGGCGATACCGTGCATAAAATCAATACGTAAATCACGTTTATCCGACGCGATGTAACGCCATGTCGTTGGTTTTTCAACGTCTTTATTTATAAGCACAGGCGCAATCTGGCTCATGGGGCGTCGCGTTCTCCATGCTAAAAAGTTTCTTGTATTTTATTTAGATAGCGTAAACAAAAGCATCTGGCAATTTTTGATAACGCTTCAAATATTATTAAGCGTAGTTAACAGTTATTTTAGCGCGTGTAAACAATCGAGTTTTAACCTCTCTGGAATTATTTCCTCCGCCATCTACACTTACATTACTTTTTGTTTACGGACGTTATTTAATGAGATGGTCACTCCCTCCTTCCCGGTACTATGCTGAGGACAGGCTTTCATTCGGAGAACTATCATGGAAAACATTGCGCTCATTGGTATCGATCTGGGTAAAAACTCTTTCCATATTCATTGCCAGGATCGTCGCGGGAAGGCTGTTTACCGTAAAAAATTTACCCGGCCAAAGTTGATCGAATTTTTGGCGACATGCCCCGCTACAACCATCGCAATGGAAGCCTGTGGCGGTTCTCACTTTATGGCACGCAAGTTGGAAGAGTTGGGGCATTCCCCAAAGCTGATATCACCACAATTTGTCCGCCCGTTCGTTAAAAGCAATAAAAACGACTTTGTCGACGCCGAAGCTATTTGTGAAGCTGCATCGCGTCCGTCTATGCGTTTTGTGCAGCCCAGAACGGAATCTCAGCAGGCAATGCGGGCTCTGCATCGTGTCCGTGAATCCCTGGTTCAGGATAAGGTAAAAACAACCAATCAAATGCATGCTTTTCTGCTGGAATTTGGCATTAGCGTTCCCCGAGGAGCTGCCGTTATTAGCCGACTGAGTACCATTCTTGAGGATAATAGTTTGCCTCTTTACCTCAGCCAGTTATTGCTGAAATTACAACAGCATTATCACTATCTTGTTGAGCAGATTAAAGATTTGGAATCCCAGTTGAAACGAAAGTTGGACGAAGATGAGGTTGGACAGCGCTTGCTGAGCATTCCCTGCGTCGGAACACTGACAGCGAGTACTATTTCAACTGAGATTGGCGACGGGAAGCAGTACGCCAGCAGCCGTGACTTTGCGGCGGCAACAGGGCTTGTACCTCGGCAGTACAGCACGGGAGGTAGGACGACATTGCTGGGAATTAGTAAGCGAGGTAATAAAAAGATCCGAACTTTGTTGGTTCAATGTGCCAGGGTATTCATACAAAAACTGGAACACCAGTCTGGCAAATTGGCCGATTGGGTCAGGGATTTACTGTGCCGGAAAAGCAACTTTGTCGTCACTTGTGCTCTGGCAAACAAGCTGGCCAGAATAGCCTGGGCCCTAACGGCACGACAGCAAACTTATGTAGCATAACGGCAGAAATACACCGGTTTAAAGAATTACTGATCTGGTTTTGCGAATACTGATATTGATGATACTAACGGCCCACCGGCCTGTTGAGGAACCTGTAAAACGGAAAGGCTCATTGAAGCCGTATATTTTCTGGAGGTTCATCAGGCGCGGAACTCATCAAGGCGCGGGAATAAAATCCCATTCAGACGCCGGATAGATTCAAGCAAGCCAACTTGTCGTCAAAATCGGTGTTGCAAAAACGGGAGTGACCATAGATTCCGTTTTGCGCTCCCTGTCAGTAACGGGTCTGTTATTAATAACTATCGTGGAAACAGGATATCCTTCTCTATGGATTTTTATTTTACCCGTTTTGAACATCGCCAGCCGCCTGAACCGCTTAAGACACCGCGATGGGTCATGTTAACATGGCAGGTATTGGCGGTTGCCTCGCTGATTTTAGGCGCTAATTATATTTACTGGCGCTGGACAGCTTCCTTAAATACCGACGCGCTGTGGTATGCCATTCCATTGGTGCTGGCTGAAACCCTGGCCTGGATCGGCACAGTGCTATTCACCATAAACCTGTGGAAAGAAGACGATCCGCCGCAAAATCCGCCCCCAATTGAGATCAATGATTGCCTGCGCTCCGAAGACGCGGAAGCCTCAAGACCCATCAAGGTCGATCTTTTTATCGCAACCTATTCAGAAGATGTTGAGCTGGTCAGGCTTTCAATTCGGGACGCCATGAAGATGGATTACCCCGGCCCGCTGGACTACAAGGTGCACGTGCTCGATGATGGCCGGCGTCCGGAGATGAAAGCCGTCTGCGATCAGGAAGGCGCAAACTACATCTCCCGCCAGACCAATATTGGCTTTAAGGCCGGTAACTTGCGAAACGGACTTGAGCAAACCGACGGTGATTTCCTGATCATTTGCGATGCCGATACCCGGGTCTTCCCCACTCTGCTCAGCCACACGCTGGGCTACTTTCGTGACCCTGACGTAGCCTGGGTTCAGACACCGCAGTGGTTCTTCGACCTGCCGGAGGGGGAAAACCTCGCGCGCTGGCTTGGGCGAAAAGCAGGCAAAACGGGATACGGGCTCGGATGGCTCGCCCAGAAGTTCATCGGGCCAATGACCATCGGCCGCGATCCCTTTTTTAACGATCCGCGCATGTTTTATGACGTCATTCTGCGACGGCGAAACTGGGCCAACGCCGCCTTCTGCTGCGGTGCGGCCTCTATACACAGGCGCGAAGCGGTAATGCAGGCAGCGCTGCGCAGCTACGTCTGGACGATAGAAGAAGAGATCGATCGCCACACGCGGGACATTCGCGATCCCGTCATGCGTGAAACCCTTCAGGACGCCATGCGTCCCCACGTGGCCTTCGACACGGAACTCACGCCCTATAAATTTCACGTCTCAGAAGATATTTATACCTCCATCCTGCTCCACGGCGATGCCGCCCGCCGCTGGCGCTCGGTAATGCACCCGCGGATCGAATCGAAAATGCTCTCACCGCAGGATATGCTGACGTGGATGATCCAGCGCTTCAAATATGCCGCGGGTTCACTGGATATTCTGTTCCATGACAATATTTTCAGCCGCCGCCGTTTTAAGCTCTCTTTGCCGCAAACGCTGATGTACGCCACCACCTTCTGGTCCTATCTGGCCTGCGTATGGAACACTGTTTTCCTGATATCGCCCATTGTTTACCTGTTTACCGGCATTCCGCCTGTATCAGCCTGGTCTGAACCCTTTTATCTTCATTTTTTGCCCTTTTTTATTGTTTCGGAGCTGGCGTTTATGTTCGGCACCTGGGGAATATCAGCCTGGGATGGCAGAGCCTCGTATCTCTCATTCTTCTCCATGAATTTGCGCGCGCTCAACACAGTCCTGCGCGGAGAGCAGATCAAATTCCACGTCACTCCCAAAGAGAGGCAGACGGGACGGTTTCTATACCTGGTGAAACCGCAAATCGCCATCGTCGTGCTCACGCTGGCGGGGCTGATTTGGGGCGGTATTCAGGTTGTACGTGGGCAGGTTGACGATCCGTCCGGCTACGTTATCAATATCTTCTGGGGTGCAGTCAACATTGCCGCCATGCTGCCGCTGATCTTCGCCGCCATGTGGACTCCGGCTGAAGAAGAGGTGAGCGAATGAGAAAACGCGACGCGCTTTTGTCTGCCCGCAGCTACCTCACCATTCTGCTCGGCTTTCTGCTGGGATTCGCTATTGTCGTCTGGGTTGAAAAACAGATGCCGACACGCGTTGAGAGCAGCGCAGGGATATCGCTGAGTAACGATTTCCCACCCTTGCCCGCTCCGCGTGAACTGACATTCGAAGAAGCCATCTGGGCGCGGGTGGCCTGGCAATATTATGTGAACAACACGCAGCCGAATGGCCTGGCCAACGCGCACGATGGCGAACCCTGGCTCAGCCTGTGGAGCACCGGCAGCTACCTTTTCGCGGTTGCAGCCGCCAGGCAGCTCAACGTTCTTACTTCCGAGGAGTTTGATGAACGCATCGCGGCCGCACTGGCGGCCCTCGCAAGCCTTCCACTCAATCCTCAAGGGCTGCCCGCCGCCTATTACCATGCCGACACGCTGGAGACCCTGGGCAAACCGGACGCCTCGGCTATCGGCATGGGCCGCCTGCTTAACGCCCTGCAAACGCTGCTGTGGCGTTATCCTCAGCACGCTGGCGCCGTACGCAATCTGCTCGATCGCTGGAAGATGGGCGCCCTGATTGCCAATAACACCACCAGCCAGGCCGCGGTCCCGCTCCACCATTGGACGCTGGCGACGGACGAGCCGAGAAACAGCTTCGGCTATCGTCTTTATGCAAGCCATACGCTTCGGCTGATCGACAGCGCGGCGGGACTGGCAGTGACGAATCCACCAGAAGGGCAGCAGATGATCGACATCGACGGAATAATGGTGCCTGACGAGGGGCTGCGCACGCCGTGGGGTCGCCAACCTTCGCTTATCAGCCTTCCCTATTTATTAACGGGGCTTGAGCTGGGTTTTGATGCGCAGAGCGCAGAAATCACATGGCGCATCATGCAGATCCAGCAGCGCCGACACGGCCTGCGGGTCCGCAAGCCACCAATCAGCACCGATTACGCCGAGCCCGCGCCGGATTACGTCAACGATCTGCCCAATCGCCAGCCGCTGCAAAATAGCGCTCTGCTTGACGCCACGCCGGAGCAAACGGCGATGACCTCGACCCGCACCGCCTTTGCCTGGTACGCCCTGTTCCGCAACGGCTGGAGCGAAGCGCTGCGCCAGCAGGTGCAAAAGCTACAGGTACCGGGCAAGGGCTGGCAGCGCGGGCTTAACCTCAACAGCAGCGTGAACGAGATCGTTGATGCCGATACCAATGCGGTCGTCCTCGAAAGCCTGGCGTACATTGCCCACGGTCAGATGCTTTGTCTGGCCTGCTCTGGCCCCGCCACTCCCCAAACCTCTTCAGCAGGAGCGAAGCCATGAAGCTGCAATCAATACTCTTTTTTCCTCTTCTGGCCGGGCTTGTGGCGTGCTGGCTCTCACTCTCTGCGGCACAGGCAGCGGCTGGACTTCCCGCTTCTGATTACCCACCGCGTAGCGGCGAACTCACGCCTCGCGAGATGGCTATTGCCAAAAACGCCTGGCAATATTTCGTTGCTAACTATCAGCCCACAACCGGCCTGGTAAATGCCGTTAATAAATACCCCTCAACCACCATGTGGGACAGCGCCTCTTATATGGCCGCGATGACGGCCGCAAGGGAGCTGGGGATTATTGATAAAGCTGAGTTCGATCGCAGAATGCTGAAATTACTCGCTACCCTGAACAAACTGGATTTATTCCGCAACGAACTGCCCAATAAAGCCTATAACACCATCACAGGTCAGAAGGTTAACTACCAGAACAAACCTGGCGAGATTGGCTTCTCGGCGCTGGACATCGGCAGGATGTTGATCTGGCTGAAGGTCATTAAGGAGCGCTATCCGGAATATAGCAACAGCATTGATAACGTGCTGCTGGGATGGAACTTCACCAACGTCATCAACCCCTGTGGAATGATGTACGGAGCCTACCTGGAAAATGGCCAGCCAAAGTACGTGCAGGAGGGGCGGCTGGGCTACGAAGAGTATGGTGCAGCGGGCTTTGCGCTGTGGGGCTTTGGCACCTGTCAGGCCAGCCAGCCTCAGCCCTACGAGCTGGCTGAGATCTACTGCGTAATGGTGCCTTATGACTCGCGCGATCCGCGCCTTACCAGCCAGCATAATTACGTCGTAACCGAATCCTATGTGCTTTACGGCCTCGAATTTGGTTTCGACAAACCGACGGACAGGGAAAACAGCCCGCGTGACTACACCCATCCGTGGATGAAAAACTTCGCCGACAGGGTTTACCAGGCTCAGGAGAATCGCTACGCCATCACCGGTATTTTATCTGCTCGCTCTGAGCATCAACTCGATCAGTCACCCTACTTCGTCTACGACACCGTCTTTAGCGACGGCTTCAACTGGAACACCATCACCGATAAAGGCGTGTACGTTCCCAATACGGCCGCCGTCTCTCTGAAAGCGGCGCTCGGGATGTGGGTTCTCTGGAATTCGCCTTATACCGACCGCCTGCTGGACGCCATTGAAAACGCCAACGAGGCGGGCAAAGGCTACTATGAAGGGCTGTACGAAAACGGCGACGGCCCCATCAAAGAATTCACGGCCAATAACAACGGCATCATGCTTGAAGCATTGCTGTTCAAAAAAGAGGGCAAGCTGTTGCAGTTCAACAGCGATAATCCCGAAGATCCCCACTTTGCCCCTTCCCTGTGGGAAAAAAAGCTGGTGGATCTCTTTGAGCCTAATAATGCCTCGCGCAACCGTCCATTCCTGAACAGTACGCCCGCAGTGAAGACATGGTGTGAACAAACCGGGACCACTCTGCGCACCAAACCCGCTTGCCAGGCCTGTCAATGTGCTACCTGTAATACGGACGAGCCTGTGAAACTGCCGCCGGTGACCGCACAATGCTTAAGACCTTAGCCCGCTGGCTGGCTGCCGCCGTCCTCATTCTTATTATCGCCTTCGCCCTGTTCAGCTGCGAAAGCGCAGGGTGGCGCTGGCTGACCAAAGGCGGCTGGCACACCACCGCTCGCATCAGTAGCCTGACCCCACAGGAGCGGGAGTGGGCGGGTATCGCCTGGCGCTATTTTGAGAATAACACCCAACCTCAGACAGGGCTGGTCAACGGTAGCGATAAACAGCCACGCGTTACGCTGTGGCAAATGGGCGATACGCTTATCGCCCTGCTGGCAGCCCGCGAGCTGGGTCTGATCCAGGCGGCCGAGTTTGATGCACGGCTGACGCGCCTGCTCGGAACACTCAATCGCCTTACGCTGACCGAAACCCGCACGCCAGGCAGACTCTATTCCAGCCGTACGGCCACGCCCATCGATTTCACAGGAAAACCGGCGCAGCGCGGATGGTCGGCGAAAGATATGGCGCGGCTGATGCTAGCCCTGCGTCTCACTGCCGAGCGAGCACCTGAGTACCGCGAATATCTGGAAAAAATCATCCTGCGCTGGAATTTTTGTCCGGTGGTGGATAAAGACGGGGAGCTGTGGTCTGCGTCCGAGCAGAACGAACAGCTGTTGGTACGCGACGAACTGCGGCTGGGTGAAAGCGAATATGCCGCCAGCGCGTTTCGGCTGTGGGGATTCCCGGCGGGCAAGGCATTTTACCCGCCTTCCCAGAACGTCATCATGTATCAGCGCAGCCTCGCCGTTGACGCGCGCGATCCAAGAACAACCTGGCAGCCATCGCTGCTCTCCACCCTCCCCGCGATGCTCCCGGGTCTGGAGTTTGGCTGGCAGGCCCCCGGAGTGGCCGTCGATATTCAAAAAAGGCTGCGCGCCCGGGCCGAAGGAGTATGGCTCAGCCAAAAAACGCGCTGGGAGCACGACGGCATACTCACCGCACGCGCCGATTTTTACCTCTCTCAGGCGCCATGGCACGTCGAGGACACCGTCTGGGGGAATGGTTACGCCTGGAATACGTTGGGCGATGACGGTAAAAGCTATCCCCGGCTGGCACAGGTGACCACCAAAGCGGTCTTCATGCTCTGGACGCTGTGGGAAAACGAATATACCGATGCCCTGATGGCTATAACCCGACACCTGAATAACCCGCAACAGGGCTGGTTTGAGGGCCGCGTTGAGGCCACCGGCGATATCAACCCGACGCTAACCCTCTCGACGAACGCCATGGTGCTGGAAGCGCTGCTGTACAAACACAACGCCGGACCGCTGTTTGAAAACGGCCTTGTTAAGAATGATGGCTATTTTGCCCGCCGCACGTCGGATCCTTTCAATCCGCCCGGCCTCTGCCTGCCCGGCGAACGTGCCTTGAGGGCCGCACCATGAAATTTTATCGCGATCTCTTTGACGCCAGCCTGAACCGCGTCCTGCCGGAGAATGATAAACGGCACTTTTTTGAAACGTTCTGGGAAACGTTTGTCCATATGTCACCGGAGACAGAACAGCACTTTGCCCGGGACCAGGGCGGAGATGGCCAGCAGACGATCTTCAAGAGTTTTTTCGCCATGCTTGCCGTTGACGGTGCGCTGTTTGTACCCGATTTTCTGGAACGCCTGGCGCGGGAGCAGAGTGATGAAGGACTAGGCCTGCCACCGCGATTTTTCGGCCTCTGGCGGGAGGCAATGCTCAGGACCGTGCGCACCTGCGATCCACTTTGCGATGAAGAGATCCTCACAGCCTGGGCGATGGCAATTGCCCCCGGGCTGGAGTATCTGCGCCGCCAGGCGGAGCTGCACTATAAGGCCAGAGGTGAGTAACCATGCGAGCCACATCCCGTTTCGATCTCAACGCGCTGCCTGTGGGGGTGATGATTTACGATCCCGCCGAGCATCTGCTGGCCTGGAATGACCAGATATCGCGCTTTTACCCGGTGATCGCCCCCTGGCTGATCGCCGGCGCTTCACTCGAGAGCCTGGCGGAGAAATTTATTGATGCGGGTTATAACATCGAC
This sequence comes from Enterobacter cloacae complex sp. EB5, assembly GCF_031432835.1. Taxonomy (NCBI): domain Bacteria; kingdom Pseudomonadati; phylum Pseudomonadota; class Gammaproteobacteria; order Enterobacterales; family Enterobacteriaceae; genus Enterobacter; species Enterobacter cloacae complex sp. EB5. The sequence continues at coordinate 3,172,751 of NZ_CP133860.1, read as the reverse complement.
TCCACCCGCCGCCGGACCCTGCGTGAAGCGATCGTTCGCAACTGCCGTCAGTCAAGCCATCGAGAGGTGCGGCAGTCGGGAAACCGACGGCTCTACGTGCAGCATCAGCGTCTCGCCGATGGCGGCATTCTCAGCCTGCATACCGATATTACCGAGCTTGACGACGCCCAGCGCTCGCGCCAGCAGCTGCACGATGATTTTTTACTGACCGCAGAGTCCATTCAGATCGGCATCTGGAACTGGCAGGTCTCTCACGACAGCCTGGAGGTGAACGATACGTTGCTGGCGATGGTGGGTCAGTCGCGTACGCAACTGCACTACCCGCTGCGCTTTTTACTGAATCTGGTCCATGAAGAGGATCGTGCCGTCCTGCGCAACGCGATGATCGCCTCCAGGCAGGAGCACATGCCGGTGTTTGAAAGTGAGATTCGCGTGCAACACGCGACGCAGGGCTGGCGCTGGATGCTGGTTTCGGGACAGGTGGTCACCCTCAGTATGCAGCAGCAGGCCGAACGGGTGATCGGCACCCTACAGGACATCACCCGCCGCAAAGAGGCCGAGTTGTTAGCCATTGAAGCGGCGAAAGTGGCCCGGGAGGCCAACGAGGCGAAGAGTGCATTTCTCGCCAACATGAGCCACGAAATTCGCACCCCGATGAACGGCATTCTGGGCATGACTCAGCTCTGCCTCGATACACAGCTCACCCCCGAACAGCGTGAATATCTTTCTCTGGTGATGAGTTCAGCGCAGTCACTGCTGCATATCATCAATGACATTCTCGATTTCTCACGCATTGAGTCAGGTAAGATGACCGTCGATACAGAGCCGCTGGAAATCCGCCCCTTTGTGCAGTCGCTCATCCGCCCGCATATGCCCTCCGCCAGCGAAAAAGGCATTGAACTGCTGGTGGATATCGCTCCGGGGGTGCCGGAAGTGCTCATCGTTGATGGTCCCCGACTACGTCAAATTCTGACTAATCTCCTGGGCAACGCGCTGAAGTTCACCCATCACGGTGAGGTTATGCTGGCAATAGAGCCTACAGAAAGTGAAGGGCACTGGCGTTTTCGCATACGCGACAGCGGCATTGGCATCCCGATGGAGAAACAAAAAGCCATTTTCGAGGCGTTCAGCCAGGCCGATAGCTCTACCACCCGCCGCTACGGCGGTACTGGCCTTGGGCTGACCATTTCTGCCCGCCTGGTAAGTCTTATGGGCGGAGAGCTAACGGTTCAGAGCGAGCCGGGTGAAGGCAGCGAATTTGCTTTTACGTTGCCACTGGAAGGTCAGTTGGCTGTCTCAGCAACCGATGCTCCTGTAGCACGCTTTAACGGCGAATCGGTACTGGTGGTAGACGACAACAGTACCAACCTGCGGCTGCTGGACACCATGCTTCGCCAGATGGGTCTGACACCGACCTGTGTTAACAACGCCGGGGAAGCGTTAAGCCTGACCGCAAAAAGGGGATACTGGCCGCTGATCCTGCTGGATGCCCAGATGCCGGATATGGACGGTGTATCGCTGGCCATTGAGCTCTCTGTTATGCCGCAGGCCGAGCAAAGCCACATCATTATGCTCAGTTCCATGAGCCGCCATTTCGATGCCAATATGCTCAAGCGCATCGGGGTTGCCCACTATTTGCATAAGCCGGTTGCCCAACGTGAACTCTATCAAACCATAGCCAGCGTCCTGGCACCCGCTCCACATCTGGCATCGCCCCCTTCTCTTTCTCCCTCTCCCGTCACCTCGCCTGTACCGGCGCAGGGCGGACTTCACATTCTTCTGGCCGAGGACAACCTGGTGAATCAGAAAGTCGCCAGACGCCTGCTGGAGCAGCTCGGCCACCGTTGCGAAGTGGTATCCAATGGCCGGGAGGCCCTCGAACGCTGGCGTGAACAGTCCTGGGATTTGATGTTGGTTGACTTGCAAATGCCAGAAATGGACGGTGAAACGGCCATTCGCCTGCTTCGTGAGGAGACACTGACGCGGGGGCGTAGCCACCAGCCCGCCATCGCGATGACCGCCCATGCCATGCAGGGTGACAAGGCGCGCTGTCTGGCAATGGGCTTCGACGGCTATATTGCCAAGCCGGTAAGTCAGGAGGCGCTCAGGGAGGAGATAGCCCATGTTCTCGCCGGAGAAGATAAGGGTCTGCCGGATGAGGCACAGCTGTTAAAACTGTGCGCGGACGATCCTGAACTGGTTAATGAATTGCTGGCGCTGTTCGGCAACGGTCTTGACGAGGCGGTGGCAGCCATGGCGCTGAACATTGCGCATAATGACCGCGATGCCCTGCGGCGGGCAGCTCATAAGCTTCGCGGCGAAGCCGTCACCCTCGGTTTCATTCGTCTTTCAGAAGTGCTCCAGCAATTGGAGAGTCAGGCGGTCTCGCTGAACCAGACGGGGCTGAGCGTTTTACATGGCGAGCTTATCGAGGAGGCCAGACGCTCTGCGGCCTGGCTGCGCCGCAGAGCACAGGAGGTTAAAGATGATCAGGCTTCTTCTGCTGCTGGCAATTAGCCCTCTGCTGGCCCAGGCCAGCCAGCCCGTCACCTGGTCACTGGCCGGAATGTGGCGCGTGCATGACGCCAACCTCAGCACCTTTGATGGCGCCAGCGCGCCTGACCGCGACTGGCGATCGATTGCGGTTCCGGCCAACTGGTACAGCGCCGGATACGATCATCAGGGTGCCCTCTGGTATCGGCACGAATTTACCCTGCCCAGGCGCGCGCCCGATACCATGGCCACCCTGGTCTTTGATGGCGTGGACTATTTTGCCGACGTCACGCTCAACGGCAGGCATCTTGCCCATCACGAGGGGTATTTTCAGCGCTTCTCGGTAGACATAAGCGATGCTTTGCAGCGACACAATAAGCTCGCCGTGCGGGTGGACAGTCCCTGGGAAGATCCGAAAACAATCTGGCCGCTGCATAAAACGATGGTTAAAGGCGTACTTAACCAGCACGATACCCGCCCTGGCGGGGCCTGGTCAGAGGACGGCCAGGATGCCAACTCCGGGGGGATCTGGTCGCCGGTAAAGCTACATTTGAGCCGCGGAGTGACCATCGACGAGGTAATACTGCGTCCGGACTGGCATGAAGGGCTGAGCAAACCAGCGCTGCACGCCGAGATCCGCTACCGGGCGTTGTCTGCCGGTGACGTAACTCTGCGCCTGTCGGCCACGCCGGACAATTTTAAGGGCCCGCCTGTAAAGCAGGAATTCCCTGTAAACCTTGCGAGAACGGACGGAAAGACGCAATCGCTTCGCGTCACGCTGCCAATGCAAGGCGCCAGGCTCTGGTGGCCAGTGGGCTATGGCAGGCCAAACCTGTACCGAGTACGCGCAACCCTGACGGATAAGCAAGGAGTGATGGATACCGCAGTTGCCCGTACCGGGTTACGCAAGATAGTGAAGCAGCCTGACAACAAGGGCTGGCTCTTTAATGACAAACGCCTGTTTATCAAAGGGAGTAATTACATCGGCTCCCCGTGGCTTAGCACCATGACACGCAAAAAATATCGCCGCGATTTCAGGCTGGTGCAGGCAATGAACGCCAACGCGATACGCGTTCACTCGCATGTGGCAGGCCGGGCACTTTACGATGTGGCTGACGAAATGGGGCTGATGATCTGGCAGGATGTCCCCCTGCAATGGGGTTACAATAACAGCGACGCCTTCGCGGACAATGCCGCGCGACAGACCCGCGAGATGGTTGAGCAGTTTGGTAATTCCCCGGCCATTATCGTCTGGGGCGGTCATAACGAGCCGCCATGGAATTCACCGTGGATGGAAAAACGCTTTCCCGACTGGAATAAAAACCTGAACCAGACGCTGACGAAACGCGTCGGAGACGCGCTTTCGCAAGATACCTCGCGCATAGTGCATCGTTTTTCTGCGGTGGAAGAACACTACTGGGCCGGATGGTACTTTGGCACCATGCGCGATCTTCTTGGCCCCGCCAAAACCGCGATCATCACGGAGTTTGGCGCTCAGGCGCTACCGCGACTCTCAACCCTGAAAACCATCATTCCCGCCCGCCTGATGTGGCCGAAAAGCACCGCCGACGACGATCCCGGCTGGACGCACTGGAAATACCATAACTTCCAGCCCTTCCAGACCTTTAAATTTGCCAATATTCCGCGGGGCAATACCATTCAGGAGATGATTGCCAACACCCAGCGTTACCAGGCAGAGCTGGTGGCAATGGCGGCAGAGAGCTATCGTCGGCAGCGCTACCAGCCGGTAACTGCCCTCTTCCACTTTATGTTTGTAGAAACCTGGCCCTCCATCAACTGGGGCGTCGTGGATTATCTGCGTAAGCCGAAAGCGGGCTACTACGCCCTGCAAAAAGCCTATCAACCCATTCTGCCGTCGATTGAACCCGTGACGGCGGTGTGGCGTCAGGGAAGCGAAGCTACGGTTCGCCTGTGGGCGATCAATGACACCTGGTCCGCCTGTGAGGCGTGTCGTCTGAAGTGGCAGGTGAAGCAAAATGGTCGGGTGCTGGCTAAAGGCAATACAAGCCTCACGCTTCCCCCCGATTCGGGCAGCAGGATCAAGGACATCACCGTCACACCGACCACCAGGCATAACGTTACCATTGAGTATGAGATTTCGGATCGCGCCGGTAACACCGTGGGTTCCAACCAGCGCAATGAGAGAGTGGAAAGCCCTCCTGAGCAATGAATGCTGGCTACCCAACGATGCTATTGATACCCGGCATGTCAGCCTTTCAGCGTGTTAACGAACCAGCACCTGGCCAGGCCGGGCGGAGGTTCTTCCAGGTGCACTGCCCGCATGGAAAAACCGGTCCCGACGTCGGGCTGCATCTGCACGTTCAGCGTAACCCGTTTTCCCGCTGCGAAATCTTCCTCGACCATTGGCAGCGGCATATACCCCTCCGTCCGTGGAGCTGGCGCCTCAGTTCAACATTCGCGTCACCTCGCTTCAGCCGGGTGCCGTTGAAAGTGAATTATTCGAGCATATCAGTGACAAAAATTATCGTGCACAGATGGAACAGCTGAAGGAGAAGATGACGTTCCTGAAAGCCGATGATGTCGCCGACTCGATTCCTTACGTGTTGCAGGAACCGGAACATGTGAACGTGGCAGAGCTGTTTATTATGCCGCCCGAACAGCCGTGGTAAGAGAGTGAAGCGGGTCAGGCTGATGCCTGACCCGCTACGTTAGTTTGCGGAGGCCGTAGGTCTGATGGTGATTTCGGTGGTATCGACACTCTCAGGCGCCTCGATGATGTGGCGCACGGCGCGGGCGATATCGGCCGGTTTGAGGGCAATAGCCCGGTACGCATCCATCACCGCCATGGTTTCTTCGTGCGTAATGGTCGAGGCCAGTTCGCTTTCCACCACTCCGGGGTTGACGCAGGTCACGCGGATGTTTGAACTTTCCTGACGCAAACCATCGGAAATGGCCCGGACCGCAAATTTGGTCGCACAATAAACGGCGGCCGTGGGCACGACGGACAAGGCACCGATCGAGCCAATATTAATGATCTGCCCCGAGTTCTGGGCTTCCATAATCGGCAGAACCGCGCCAATTCCCCACAGTACCCCCTTAATATTCACGTCAATGGTGCGTTCCCACTCATCCTGCTTGCCAGCCGAAAGCGGAGACAGAGGCATAATGCCCGCGTTGTTAATAAGAACGTCAATGCGGCCCCACTTTTCCAGTGCAGCCTCAACGAAGGCGGCCATCGACTGGCGGCTGGTAACGTCTAATACCTGAGCCTCTGCCTCTCCTCCTGCGCTGCGGATTTCATCAGCCAGGGCGTGGATGCGCTCCAGCCTGCGAGCCCCCAGGAAAACTTTTGCGCCTGCCTTTCCCAGCTCTCTGGCAATACCTTCTCCAATACCGCTGGAGGCACCGGTAATTAAGATCACTTTGTTCATGTTTTGCTCCTTCAGTTGAGTTCAAAGCAATCATAGAGTCTCAGCATTGTTTCTTGTATCCTGCCTTTACTGGACTCACTGGTTAGCGATGTTAAACAATGAAAATTGATCTTAATTTGTTACCGCTTTTTCTGGCGGTCGCCGAGGAGCGCAGCTTCAGCGCTGCCGCCGGGCGGCTGGGCATCACCCGTTCCGCTGTCAGCCAGGGGATAAGACGTCTCGAAGATGGGTTTCAGACCCTGCTGGTGATGCGCACCACGCGCTCAGTAAGGCTCACCGAAGCGGGTGAACGGTTGCATAAATCGTTGCTGGGGCCCATCGCCAACATTGAGGCGGCCTTTGACGATGTCACCTCGGACAGCATGCCGCGCGGACAGCTCAGGATCGCTGTCACCTCAATAGCGGAAGCGTTTCTTTCTGGCCCACTGCTCGCCTCGTTTGCGGCAGCGCATCCTGCGGTATCGCTTGATGTCTTCGTGTCAGATGAGGAATTCGATATCGTGGCAGCGGGCTATGACGCTGGGGTGAGACTGGGCGAAGTTATCGAAAAAGACATGATCGCGATTCCCCTTACGGGCCAGCAGCGTGAACGGGTGGTGGCTTCACCTTCCTATCTGGCGACACACAGCGCACCGGCGCATCCCCGTGAGCTGGTCGCTCATCGGTGTATCGGCTGGCGCCCTTCCCCGGACGTTGCCCCCTATCGCTGGGAGTTTGAGGAAGCAGGCGTCCCTTTCGATGTGGCAATTGAACCACAAATAACCACTAACGATCTGCGTCTTATGCTCAGCCTCGCGCTGGCCGGCGGTGGCATAACCTTTGCCACCGAGGACACCTTCACACCGTACATTGAATCAGGACAGCTGGTTTCCTTACTGGATGCGTTTCTTCCATCTTTTCCTGGTTTTTATCTCTATTTTCCCCAGCGCCACAATATGGCCCCCAAGCTCAGAGCCCTGATCGAGCACATCCGCCAGTGGCGACAGCTCCCCGCCACGCAACCCACACAGCGTTGAATGGTTCCAACCCTGAATGCAGATTTTCCTCAATCTGCTGCGTCCCTTTGATGAGCATCAACGACAGCACGTCATTACCATGGAAAATGACAACGGACACGATGGGCAGGACTTCACACAAGGATGGAACCTTAAAATGTACAGACCAATAGTCGTTATCCTCTTTATTCTTCTGACGCTCGCCGCATTGATTGAAATAGGGATTATCTCTTTCGGCTAAACCTCCCCCCTCAGAAAGGCCTTTTTTTCGGCCTTTTTATTTATTAAATATGTGAAGCCGGCAGTTTATTTTTATGCGTAGCAGAATATAAACCCGATCTGAAAATATATTTTATTAATGCGATCCCTTGAGATATATCATACAGCAGATAATTTACCCTAACTTAAATCGCAATTAAGCAGCCATTAACACTCGCTTAAACCATTATTAAAACCTATGTTTTCAGTATTATTTAACTCTCACTTCTGCCGCTACCTAAGCCGCATCGCCTGTACGCCAGCGCTACTGCGGCGCGGCCAGCATAGCCAACAAAATATATTCACGCTATCAATTAATTTTCTCTGCAATCACAGTGCAGGGTTTACAGACACTTAATTTGCACATTCAGTTATTTATAGCTATATCATTTTTACAGCAAAATAAATTAATACCTGCACAAATAATAAGGCTTATAAAACACGAAAATATAAATAAATAACAGTTTCTCATGTAAATAATTAGCTTCGCCCTGATGTTGCCACGTTGATTGCTGGCGGGTCTCGGTCGCTCTAAAGAAAGCAACGGTAAATACTGTTTTATTCACAGTATTTTCGCCGGGAGCGCCCTCATCCCTTCAGAAAATATGGCCACGTCTGACACGCCGTAAACAATAACTCTGCTGGAGTAATAACTGTATGAGCCAAATATCTGTTATATCTAAATTAACTGGCGTGGAAACGACCACGGAAGGGACACAGATAACACTCGATCACTCCTCAATCGTTAAACTTAACGTGGATCGCGCCGACATCTCAGGTTACTCCCGCAGCGGAAACGATCTGGTGATTACCCTCCACTCGGGCGAAGTGATTACCCTTAAGAATTTCTACGTCACCGACGCGCAGGGCGTGAGCCAGCTGGTGCTTGAGGAGAGTGACGGTGCGCTGTGGTGGATTGAAGATCCAACCGGTGCCGCCACCTATGAATCCATCGCCTCCACGGACGCCCTACTGGCGGCGTCAGGGAATGATACCGGCGGCGCCGCAGCGTGGCCCTGGGTGCTGGGTGGCCTGGCCGTCGCAGGTGGGATTGCCATTGCGGCGGGAACCGGCGGTGGAGGCGGCGGAGATGACGATAACAACAGCCCGAACCCCGGCAATCCGGGAAATCCTTCCGAGCCAGATACCACGCCTCCGGATGCCCCCACCAATCTACAGGTCTCACCTGACGGCAAAACCGTCACCGGTACCGCTGAGCCGGGCAGCACGATTACCCTGAAAGATGCCGATGGCAACACCATCGGAACGGGCAAGGCGGGCAGCGACGGGAAATTTACGATTGATCTCGGTACGCCGCTCACCAACGGGGAACAGATCACCGCCACCGCCACCGATCCGTCCGGCAATACCAGCCAGGGCGGTCAGGTTACGGCACCGGATCTCACCGCGCCGGACGCCCCGGCCAATCTGGAGGTCTCCTCTGACGGCAAAACCGTCACCGGTACCGCTGAGCCGGGCAGCACCGTTACCCTGAAAGATGCCGATGGCAACACCATCGGAACGGGCAAGGCGGGCAGCGACGGGAAATTTACGATTGATCTCGGTACGCCGCTCATCAACGGGGAACAGATCACCGCCACCGCCACCGATCCGTCCGGCAATACCAGCCCGGGCGTTCAGGTCACGGCACCGGATTTAACCGCGCCGGATGCACCCGAGATTGTCACCGTCAATGATAACGTGGGCGCCGAAACAGGCCCGCTGAGCAACGGACAACGCACGGACGATGCGCGTCCGACGTTCAGCGGCATCAGTGAAGCAGGCACCGTCATTACCTTCTATGACAACGGGAAACCGATTGGCACCGCCACAGCCGATGCCACCGGGAAATGGAGCTTTACCCCGTCGACCAACCTGTCTGAAGGCAACCACGCCATTACCACCACCGCGACCGATGCCGCAGGCAATACCAGCCCGGCGTCCACGGCGGTAACCTTCGTGGTCGATACCGTCGCGCCTGGCGCGCCAGCGATCGTCAGCATCACCGATGATGTTGCGCCTGGCACCGGCACGCTCGGGAGTGGAAGCAGCACCAACGACCCACGGCCACAGCTCACCGGCACGGCGGAAGCGGGCTCGACGGTCACCATCTATGATAACGGCATTGCCATTGGCACAGCGGTTGTGGGCAGTAACGGAAGCTGGAGCTTTACGCCGTCGGTGAATCTGAGCGAAGGCAGCCACCAGCTTACTGTGCGCGCTACCGACGTCGCCGGTAACACTGGCCCGGCCTCGCCGGTCTTTACCGTCACGGTAGATGTCACCGCGCCGCAAACGCCTTCCGGATTTATCATTAACGACGATACGGGCGTACTGAAAGGGGCGATCGGTGCCGGGCAATTTACCGATGCCTCAGAGCCGCGCCTGACGGGCAGAGGCGAACCGGGCAGCACGATCACGGTTTACGATAACGGCGTTGTTATCGGCACCACCACCGTTCTGCCGAACGGTACCTGGAGCATCACGCCGACGAGTCCACTGGCAGAAGGCACACACTCGATTACCCTGCGGGAAACCGATGCGGCAGGCAACCAGAGCGGTCTGTCTCAGCCGATCAACTTTACCGTCGATCTTACGCCGCCAGACATGCCGGTTGCGACGCTCAACTCCGCAGGCACCCAGATCACCGGTACCGCCGAGCCGGGCAGTAAAATCGTCATCACCAACAATGCCGGGCTGCAAATCGGGACCGCCACTGCCGACAGCAACGGCAACTATGTCGCCAACCTGAACCCTGCGCAGACCAACGGTGAGATTATCTCCGTGGTCGCCTCCGATGCCGCAGGCAACCAGAGCTCACCGGCGCTGGTTAACGCAGCGGATATCACCCCGCCTGCCGCACCGGGCAACCTGGTGGTGGCGGAAGACGGGGCCAGCGTCAGCGGAACCGCCGAGCCAAACAGCACAATCATCATTAAAGCGCCGGACGGTACGATCATCGGCCAGGCCACCGCCGGTCCGGACGGCACCTTTACCATCCCGATTTCGCCAGCCCAGACCAACGGCGAAGCCCTTGAAGTGACGGCCACCGACGGCAGCGGCAACACCAGCCCGTCTGGCTTTGCCGACGCGCCAGACAGCACCCCACCGCTGGCGCCGGAAAACGTGGTGATCTCTGCCGACGGCACCACCGTAACCGGTACAGCCGAGCCGGGCAGTACCGTCACCATTCGTGAAAATGGCGTGAAGGTCGGGGAAGCGGTCGCCGACGATCAGGGGAATTTCAGCGTAGATCTGATCCCGCCGAAAGCCAACGGCGAAGCCCTGACTGCCGATGCCACTGATACCGCCGGAAACACCGGTCCGACCGCGCCGTTTGACGCGCCGGACATCACCGCAGCACAAACCCCGGTCATCACGGGCGTGGTGGATGATGCACCCGGCATCACCGGTCCTGTCAGCCAGAACGGTCTCACCAACGACAGCACGCCAACCATCAACGGAACGGGCGAGCCTGGCACCACCATCACCCTCTACAGCGGTACTACCGAAATTGGCACCGCAGTCGTGTCGGCGAACGGTCAGTGGTCCATCACGCTGGAAACCGCGCTACCGGACGGCGGGCACGTACTGACGGCGACGGCGGTTGACGCCAACAACAACCTCAGCGGGACATCGAACACCTGGAGCATTACGGTGGATACCGCCGCGCCGGGCGCGCCAGCCATTACGCAGGTCATTGATGACGTACCGGGCCGCACGGGTGCGCTCGACAGCAATGAAACCACCAACGACACGCTCCCGACGCTGAACGGTACCGGCGAGCCGGGCTCCACCGTGACGATCCGTCTGGACGGACAGGATATTGGTACTGCCGTTGTTAACAGCGGTGGCGCATGGACCTTCACGCCCACCACCCCGTTAGTGAACGGGCAGCATACCTTCACCGTCGTCGCGAGCGATGCGGCCGGTAACGCCAGCGCACCATCAGCCGGCTTTACCCTTACCGTCGATACCACCCCGCCACCGGCAGCCACCATTGACACCGTCTCCGATAACGTGGGGCCGGTGCAGCTTCCGCTTAACAGCGGGGACACCACCGACGACACGCTGCCGCAGTTGCAGGGAACCGCACCGGCAGGCACCACCATCACGATCTATGACGGGACCACCCTGCTCGGTACGGCGGTGCTCGACGGCAGCGGCGGCTGGAGCTTTACGCCAACCACGCCGCTGACGGACGGCCCGCACTCGCTGACGGTCCACGCAACGGATGAGGCGGGTAACACCACCATTTCGCCGCCGTTTGAACTGGCGATCGACACGACCGCGCCTGCAACGCCGGATATTCCTGAGATCACCGTCAACCCGGACGGCGGCACGCCGGGGACGGCCCTGAATCCTGGGGAGACCACCCGGGATACCACGCCAACCCTGAGCGGCTCGGGCACGCCGGGGGATACCGTGAACATTTACGATGGCGCCACCAAAATTGGTGAGGCCGAGATCGATGGCGACGGCAACTGGAGCTGGACGCCCACCACTCCGCTGCCTGACGGCACCTACGATCTCTCCCTGACGGTCACTAACCAGGACAGCGCCGGGAACGAAAGCGCGCCGTCCACGCCGGTGACCATTACCATTGATACCGACGCGCCTGACCAGCCGGGAACCCCAACGGTGACAGACAGCGTAAGCCAGATCACCGGCCCCGTGCTGGATGGCGAATCCACCAACGATCCGCGTCCGGTCCTGAGCGGCACCGGTACGCCGAATGACCTCATTACCATCTATGACCAGGTGGGTACAGGCGAGCCGCAGGCCGTGGGCAGCGTTACGGTGGACGGTAACGGTAACTGGAGCTGGCGTCCTGAGAGCAACATTGGCGAAGGGACGCACGAATACACGGCGACCGCCACCGATGAAGCCGGGAATGAATCTGTGCCATCAGCCGGTATCACGATAACGGTCGATACCCTCGCCCCGGATACTCCGGTTATCAGTGCCATTGGTGGCGTGCAGAATGGCGAGTCTACCAACGACACTACGCCAGGCATCGGCGGAACCGGCACCACCGGCGAGACGGTGATCATCTACAACAACGGCGTGGAAGTCGCGCGCGTTGAGGTCGTCAATAATGAATGGTCCTATACCCTGCCGACGCAGACCGACGGCCCGCTGAATATCACCGTCGCCGCGGTGGACGAGGCCGGGAACGTGAGCCCGATAAGCCCGGTCTTTACGGTGGAGGTTGATACCCAGGCGCCAACCGTGCCGCAAATTGACGCCGTCTCTGACAGTCAACTGACCAATAGCGTGCTTTACACCCGCGACGGTACGCCAACCCTCACCGGGATCGGCGAGCCGGGTTCGAACGTCACCGTTTCTGTTGATGGTGTCGCCTCGCCGGTGGTCGTGGAGGTTCAGCCGAACGGGACATGGTCCTGGACCGCCGACCCTGCGCTGACCGAGGGGCCGCATACCTTCTCCGTGGCCGCGAGTGACGCGGCGGGAAATACCTCCGCCAGCTCCGGGGATCTCAGCGTAACGGTGGATACCCTGCCGCCTGCAACGCCAACTAATATGACCATTGCCGCGGAGGGCACTCCGCTGACCGGGACGGCGGATGACGGAACCACGGTGACGGTTAAAGACGCCAACGGCAATATCATCGGGACCGGGGTCGCGACGGGAGGCTCCTTCTCCATTGCCCTCTCCCCGGCCCAGTTAGATGCCACTACGCTGACGCTCACCGCCACCGACCCCGCAGGCAATCTCAGCCCATCAACCACCTTTGACGTGCCGGACTCTCCGCTCGATCTGCCTGCGGTACCGGTGATTACGGCGATCAACGATGACGTCGATCCCGTCACTGGTGATGTGAAAGATAAAACCACCAATGACGTCACGCCTACCCTTACCGGCACCGCCGATCCGGGTAGCGTGATCGCCATTTATCAGGATGGGGTGCTGGTTCCGCTGACCAACGTTGTTGCAGATACCAACGGCAACTGGAGCTACACGCCGCCGTTGCCGCTGACGGAAGGGCCACATACCTTTGCCGTGACCGCCACGAATACCACCACCGGCGCGACCAGCGGGCAGTCGCCTGTCGCGACCGTCACCGTCGACCTTACCGCCCCGACAGCGCCAGCCATCGGTGCGGTGACCGATGACGTAGGTCCGATCACCGGCCCAATCGCCGACGGGCAGAGCACCAACGACAACCGTCCTACCCTGACCGGGACAGGCACGGCGGGGGACACCATTACCGTGTACGATGACGGCGACCCGCTGGGCACCGTTGTTGTCGGTCCGACCGGCACCTGGAGCTACACGCCGCCTGCGCTGGACGACGGCAGCCACACCCTGACCGTGACCGCCACCGACCCGGCGGGCAATGAGAGCACCCCGTCGGCCGGGATCACCATTGTGGTCGACACCGTCTCCAACACGCCGGTGATTACCAGCGTGACGGATAACGCAGGCAATGCGGCAACGCCTGTCCCAAGCGGCGATCCAACCAACGACACCACGCCAACCCTGACCGGTACCGCCGAGCCGAACAGCGTCGTCGCCATTTTTGATGGCGCCACGCAGATTGGTACGGTGGCGGCAGACGGTACCGGCGCCTGGACATTTACTCCTGAAACCGCCCTCGGAGAAGGAACGCATGACTTTACCGTCAGAGCGACGGATCCGCAGGGCAACGTCAGCCAGCCGTCCGGCGTCTGGAGCATCAATATCGATCTGACGGCGCCACAGGTGCCGACGATCGATACGGTCAGCGACAACGCTCCGGGTGGCGTAACCGGCCCGCTTACCGCCGGGCAGGTCACCAATGACACCACGCCAACCCTGAGCGGCACCGGCCAGGCGGGCACCACCATTCACGTTCTGAATAACGGCGTGGAGATCGGTACCACTACAGTCGACGGCAACGGTAACTGGTCCTTTACGCCGGATCCGGTTCTGACAGACGGGACGTATAACCTGCGCGTCAACGCCAGCGATGATGTCGGAAACGTCTCCGCCAACTCGCCAGTGTTCGCCTTTACGGTGGATACCACTGGCCCTGCGGCCCCGGTGGTCACCACGGTGATAGACGATGTCAGCCCGGGAACGGGAATCATCGCCAGCAACGGTTCCACCAACGACACCCGTCCAACCTTCAACGGTACGGGGGAAGTGGGCGCAACGGTGCACGTTATTGTCGATGATGTGGAAATCGGCACGGCGGTCGTCAACGCCCAGGGTAACTGGACCTTCACGCCGACCACCGCGCTCGGTGAAGGGCCGCATACCATTACCTTCAACGCCACCGATGCCGCAGGCAATACCGGGGTCACCTCGCCACCGTTCAACCTGACGGTGGATACGTCGGTGCCCGACGCACCGGTCTTTACCCCTGCCACCGACAATGCCGGTCCTGTGCTGGGCCCGGTCGCCTCGGGACAAAGCACAGACGACACCACGCCAACGCTGAACGGCACCGCGGCAGCCAACGCGACCATCACCATCTATGAGAATGGTCAGCAGGTGGGCACCGCCGTGGCTGATGCCAACGGCGTATGGAGCTTCACCACCGGCACGCTGGCAAACGGCAGCCACACCTGGACCGCCACGGCAACCGATGCCGCGGGCAACGTCAGCCCTGCCTCACCAGGCTTTACGCTGGTTGTGGATACGACTGCGCCTGCCGCGCCGGTTATCACCCAGGCGATTGACGATGTTGGCACCATCACCGGGGCGATTGGTTCCGGCCAGACCACGAACGATCCTCTCCCGCGTCTGGTGGGGACCAGCGAGCCGCTGGCCACCGTGAATATCTACGAGGGCACGACGCTGGTGGGCACCGGTACTGCCGATGCTAACGGCAACTGGACCGTGGATATCACCGTGCCGCTGGGCACCGGGTCACACACCTTTACCGCAGAAGCAACGGATCAGGCGGGGAACACCGGCACGCCGTCCGCCAACTTCAGCCTGACCATTGACACCACGCCGCCAGCGCTACCGGTGCTGACCAGCATCACCGACGACGTCGGTAACGCTGCGACGCCTGTCGCCAACGGCGGGTTAACCAACGATGCCCGACCAACGCTCACCGGTACGGCAGAAGCTGGCGCGACGGTAACCATCTATGACAATGGGGTACAGATTGGCACTGCGGTCGCCACCGGCGGCGCGTGGAGCTTTACGCCGTCCACCCCGCTGGCTGACGGGCCGCATAATCTGACCTTCTCCGCCACCGACGCCGTGGGCAACGCCAGCGCGCAGACCGGGGGTTACACCATCAATGTGGATGCCACCGCCCCTGTCGCACCGGCAATCACCTCGATTGTGGATGATGTGGGAACCGTCACCGGCTCTGTCACCGGCACCAACCCAACCAACGACACCCGTCCGACCTTAAACGGTACGGCGGAAGCCAATGCCACCGTACGTATCTACGACGGCACGACCCTGGTGGGAACCGTCACTGCCGATGCCAACGGCAACTGGACGCTGCCGCAAACCAGCACCACGCTGACCGAAGGCGCGCATAACTTCACCGCCACCGCCACCGATGCCGCGGGCAATACCAGCGCGCCATCGCCGATTATCACGATCAACGTGGACCTGACGCCGCCAGCAGCCCCAACCGGGCTGGCGGTGATCACCAACGGGACGCAGGTTACCGGTACGGCGGAAGCGGGAAGTACCGTCACCATCACCAGCAGCACCGGAACCGTGCTTGGTACCGCCGTCGCGGACGGCAGCGGAAACTTCAGCGCCACCCTCACCCCTCCACAGACCGGCGGGGAGTCACTGATTGTCTTTGCTACCGATAAGGCCGGTAACGCGGGTATCACCACCTCCGTGATTGCCCCGATCACCACGATCCCGAACGCGCCGGTTATCGCAAACATCGACGATAACGTCGGCACCGTGACGGGCAACCTGACCAACGGGAAAACCACCGATGACACCACGCCAACCCTGAGCGGCACGGCGCAGCCGAACGCGACCATCACCCTCTACAACAACGGGGTGCTGATGGGCACGGTCACCGCAAATGCCAGCGGCAACTGGAGCTTCACCACGCCGGTGCTGAGCGAAGGGCCGCATGCCTTCACCGCCACGGCGAGCAACGGCTCGGGCACCAGCCCGATTTCCACCTCGACCACCGTCATTGTCGATCTCACTGCGCCAACGGCCCCGACCGGGACCTTCAACGCAGACGGCAGCGTACTGACCGGTAGCGCCGAAGCGGGCAGTACCGTCACCATCCGTCTGGCGGATAACTCAACGGTCACCGCCACGGCAGACAGCAACGGCTCCTGGAGCTACACCTTCCTCAATAAACAGACGGAAGGCCAGACGCTGCAAATCACCGCCACCGACGCGGCAGGCAACGTCTCGCTGCCCGGCTCAGCCCTTGCGCCGGTGGTGCCGCTCTCAGCCAGCACCAACGTTGAAGAGCTGGCGCTGACGACCAGCGCAACGGTGACCAACTCGCAGTACAGCGACTATGGTTTCCTGCTGGTGGGCGCCGTAGGTAACGTGCTGACCCTGCTCGGCAACGACACCGCGCAGGTAGGTTTCACCGTCGGCAGCGGCGGCAGTGCGGATATTGCCGTGAACGCCAACGCCACGGGTGCCGTACTCTCCCTGCTCAATACCCTTGAGCTGGTGGTACAGCGCTTTGACGCCGCCAACAACACCTGGACCACCGTGGTCGACACCGGACAGCCGCAGTTCGCTGACCTGCTGACCCTCGGCGCGACGGGGGTGTCGCTGAACCTGACCGGCCTGGCGGATGGTCAGTATCGCGTCCTGAGCTACAACACTAACCTGCTGGCAACCGGCTCTTACACCAGCCTCGATGTGGCGGTGAAAGAGACCAGCGCAGGCACCGTGTCCGGCGAGACCAGCGTTGTCGGGAACGTCATCACTGACGTGGACCCAACCGCAGGCAGCGACAACGCCCCGGCGGGCACCACCGTCACCGCGGTCACCAACGCCCAGGGCACCACCACCAGCGTCACGGCCGACGGCACGGTGATTCAGGGGCAGTACGGCACGCTGACCATCAACCTGGACGGCAGCTATACCTATAACCTGACCAACACCAGCGCCGCCGTCATTGGGCGCACGGAGAACTTTACCTACACCATCACCCACAACGGCACCAGCGCCTCGGCAAATCTTGTGCTGTCGCTGGGCGAAGGCACCAGCAGCAGCGGTATCGTGGCCGTGGACGATACCGCCTCGCTGACCTTCGATACCACCGTGGAGGCGATCAACAACGGCACCTCGTCGCAGGGCGGCTTTACCCTGGTGGGGATCAACCTTGGCAATACGCTGGGGCTGAACCTGCTGGACGATCTGGCCAACCCGATCATCTATAACGTGGAAGAAGGCACCACCCGCACCATGACCGTTCAGGCGTCCGTGGGCGGCGTGGCGCTGGCCTCGGTGTTCGACCTCTACATCTATAAGTTCAACAATGCCACGCAGACCTTCGAGCAGATGCGCGTTGAACCCGGCTGGCTGCGCGCGCCGCTGCTGGGCGGCACCTCTTCGCAGCTGACACTGAATCTGCCCGCCGGTGAGTACCTGTTCCTGCTCAATACGGCGGCGGGGATCACCGCGCTGACGGCCTACACGCTGAACGTCTTGCAAGATCATGTCTACAGCGTGGCAAGCGTGAGTGAGAGCACCACCGGGGATGTGCTGGCGGATGATATTGCGCCAGCGGGTACCGTGGTCTCCGACGTTAACGGCGTGGCGGTGAACAGCAGCGGTCTGACGGAAATCACTGGCGAGTACGGTACGCTGCGGATCAACGCGGCCGGGGAGTACACCTACACCCTGGACAGCGGGGTCGGCGCGGACCATATCAGCACGCCGGATACCTTCGTCTACACCATCACCGCGCCTGACGGCTCGAAAGACACGGCATCGCTGAACATCACCCCAACCGCGCGCCCAATGGATGCGGTAAACGATGTCAGCACCGCGATGGACGTCACGTCGGTTCACCATACGTCAACCTATACGGATAACTCCGTCGGCACCGCCAGCTGGACTACCGCCCTGTTGGGGTCAACGCAGGGCAGCGGAAGCGGAACCTTCGTGGTGGATGCAAACACCGCGCTGCATAACGCCTCGCTGCACTTTAACGTGGCCTCGCTGCTGTCGCTGGGCGGGCTGACGGTGAACTGGTCAATCACTGACGGGACGAATGTGATTCGCAGCGGCTCCTTCAGCGGAGGCTCACTGCTGGGCGGCAGCATCGACGTTCCGCTGACCGGGCTGGATCTCAACGCCGGGACCTATACGCTGAACTTTACCGGCAGCGTACCGGGGCTGAGCGTGGGGAACATCACCATTACCCCAAGCGTAAACGGCACGACCTACTCCCTGTCGCAGTACGACGCGACGGGCACCCACACCGTTGACGGCAATATCTTCGACGGCACCGGCTCCGCAGGGGCGATGGACCAGCTGCACTCGGTTGATACCCGCGTGAGCATCACCGGCTTCGACGGCGTGACCACCACGCTCGATCCGTACACCGGCAGCACGATGTCCAACATCACGGGTCACTACGGGACGCTGGCGATTGCCGCTGACGGCAGTTACACCTATACCCTCAACCCGGGGATCTCGCTCTCTACCATTACCAGCAAGGAGGTCTTTAACTACACCCTGACCGATGCCAACGGTGTGAAAGATACCGCGTCGCTGACCATTGACATGGCGCCGAAATTTGTCAGTTCGGAGCATAACGATGTGATTAGCGGCACGGCCTACGGCGACACGCTGATTTATCAGGTGTTGAACAATACGGCGGGTAACGCCACCGCAGGTAACAGCACGGGCGACCACTGGACGAACTTCTCCCTCACGCAGGGAGACAAGATCGACATTGGCGATCTGCTGGTGGGGTGGAACGGTAGCGCGTCGACGCTGGGGAACTATGTCTCTGTTTCACAAAGCGGTAACAATACTGTGATCTCCATCGACCGTGACGGCACGGGAGCCGCCTACACTAAATCTACGCTCGTTACGCTGGACAATGTTCAGACCACCTACGACGAGCTTGTAAACCAGCAACACATCATTACCTGATAGCACCTGCAAGAAATGACCCGGGCGCGCACAGCGCCCGGGCATAAACAATAAAGCAGTACTTTTTTATTAGGGACAAGACATGGGAAAGAAGATGCCTTACTGGTGGCTCTCGTGCTGCCTGATATCTGTGCCCGCTATCGCGGCAAACCCTGCGGCGATGATTAATACCGGACAATTAAGCGAAACGCAGGAACTCCCCTCTTTAAATGGCCGCGTGGCGCCCGTAGCCAGCAAAGCCGCCCCCGGCACGCTACAGCTGAATGAAGCGGTTAACCGCGCCGTGACCTGGCATCCGGCCATCAGTGAAGCCGTCGGCAAACTCTATCAGCAGAGCGAAAATGTGGACGTCGCCAAATCAAAATATTATCCACAAATTAACGCTGGCATGGATAACGGCTATAGCCACGACGGCGACGATAATGGCTTTACCCCCTCGCTGGTGCTTTCTCTTTCGCAAATGCTGTACGACTTCGGCAAAGTCGCAAGCCAGGTGCGCGCCGAAAACGCGGGCGTCGCCCAGCAGCAGGCCAACGTGCTGGTGAGCATCGACACCATCGCCCACGATACCGCCATCGCCATGGTGCAGGTGCAGACCTGGCAGCAGATGGTCGAGACCGCCAAAGAACAGCTGGATGCCCTGACCTCCATCGGCACCCTGACGAAACAACGTAATGATGAAGGCGCAACGTCACTCTCTGACGTGGTGCAGACCGACGCCCGCATCGAAGGGGCGCGTGCGCAGCTGATGCAGTATCAGGCCAGCCTCGACAGCTCGCGCGCCACGCTGATGAGCCTGCTGGGCTGGGACAGCCTGAACGCGGTCAGCAATGACTTTCCGCAGAGTCTGGCCCGCAGCTGCGACATCGCCGAGCCGGACGATCGTCTGGTGCCCTCGGTATTAGCGGCCTGGGCGCAGGCCAACGTCGCGCAGGCTAATCTCGACTATGCCAACGCGCAGATGACCCCTACCGTTTCGCTGGAGCCGGAAGTTCGTCACTACCTGAACGACCGCTACGCGGGCAACGAAACGCGGGACCGCACCCAGTACTCCGCGTGGGTAAAAGTGCAAATGCCGCTCTATCAGGGCGGCGGCCTCACCGCACGGCGTAACGCCGCCGGACACGCGGTGGAATCCGCCCAGTCCACCATTCAGCGCACCCGTCTTGAGGTGCGGCAAAAGCTGCTTGAGGCGCGCAGCCAGGTGATGAGCCTGATGAGCACGCTTCAGATCCAGGGCCGTCAGGAAGCGCTCAGCGCCCGCACCCGCGAGCTGTATCAGCAGCAGTATCTCGATCTCGGTTCCCGCCCGCTGCTCGACGTGCTCAACGCCGAGCAGGAGGTGTATCAGGCGCGCTTTACCCAACAGCAAACCGCCGGACAGCTGCATCAGCTTCAGTTGAACTGTCTGTACAACACCGGGCGCCTGCGTCACGCGTTCGATCTTGAAAACCGCACCATCCAGACCGTGGAGATCCAGCCATGAAGCAACGCGATATCCCGCAGGGTGAAAACATGACGGATGAGGCGCTGGAGCAGTGGGCGCAGGCGTTTGGCTATGTGGCGACGCGCTATCGCGTTGCCTGTTCGCCAGGCTCGCTGATCGCGGGCGCGCCGTGGCTGAAAGGCAAACCGATGGTGCCCGCGCTGACGCAACTCGCCCGTGAAGCCGGGCTGACATTCCAGCTGCTGACGGCCGATCAGCACGCCATCAACAGCTGGCGTCTGCCGGTAGTAGTGGAGCTGAACGACGGTAAAATCGGCGTGATCGACAATTTCGACGGCGAGGATACGCTTGAGGTCAGCTTTTTCGACGACAGCACGCACACCAACCGCCTGTCGATGAGCGCGATGCTGCCTGCCATCCGCCACGTCATCGCCCTGCGTCCGCTGGCGGCGCTGAAGGACAGCCGCGTGGATGCCTATATCTCAAAATACCGCCCGGACTGGCTCTACCGGCTGGTGATGCGCGACCTTCGCCCTTACAGCTGGGTGATGCTGGCGGCACTGTTCATTAACGTGCTCTCCCTCTCGGGCATCGTCTTTTCCATGCAGGTGTATGACCGGGTGATCCCCGCCCAGTCCTATCCGACGCTCTATGTGCTGACCATCGGGGTGCTGATCGCCACGCTGTTTGGTTTTGTGCTGCGCGTGGCGCGCGGACACATTATGGATCTGCTGGGTAAACGCTCGGATCTGCGCGTCTCGGATCGGGTGTTCGGCCACGCGCTGCGGCTGCGACACAGCGCCATTCCGCGATCCACCGGCAGCTTTATCTCCCAGCTGCGCGAGCTGGAGCAGATCCGCGAGATGGTCACCTCTTCCACCATCTCCACCATCGTCGATCTGCCGTTTTTTATCCTGTTTGTGATTGTGCTGGCGATCATCGCCCCGCAGCTGGCGTGGATCGCCCCGGTGGCGGCGGTGATCATGGTCCTGCCAGGCCTGCTGCTGCAAAAGAAGCTGGCGGAGCTGGCGAAGCAGTCGGCGCATGAATCGACCCTGCGCAACGCGGTGCTGGTGGAGAGCGTGCAGGGGCTGGAGGACATCAAGCTGATGCAGGCGGAGAACCGCTTTTTGCAGCAGTGGAACAGCTATATCCAGATCACCGCCGAATCCGGCTTGCGCACCCGCGAGCTGACGCAGAACCTGATCAGTTGGGGGATGACCATTCAGAGCCTGGTGTATGCCGGGGTGATCGTGGTGGGCGCACCGATGGTGATCGACGGCACCTTAACCACCGGTTCGGTGGTGGCCGCCTCAATGCTCGCCTCACGGATGATCGCTCCGATGGCGACGCTGTGCGGCGTGCTGGCCCGCTGGCAGCAGGTGAAGGCGGCCAAAGAGGGGCTGGACAGCATTATGCAGCTGCCGACCGAGAATCAGCGCGAAGAGACGCCGATCCGTCAGGACGTGCTGCGCGGACATTACCTGTTCGAGCAGGCGCAGTTCCGCTATCACCCGGAAGATCCGCGCATGGCGCTGCGCATTAACCGACTGGAGATCAAAGCGGGCGAGAAAGTGGCGATCCTCGGGCGCAACGGCGCGGGCAAATCAACCCTGTTGCAGGCGATGGCGGGCGGGATGGATCTGGCGGGCGGTGAACTGCGGCTCGACAACCTCAGCCTGCCGCATCTGGACGTGGCTGACGTGCGGCGAAACGTCGGCTTTATGACCCAGAACGCCCGGCTGTTTTACGGCACTCTGCGCGAGAACATCACGCTCGGCATGCCGCGCGCCACCGATAAAGAGATCTTCGAGGTGCTGGAGATGTGCGGCGCGGCCAGCTTTGTGCAGAAGCTGCCGAAGGGGCTGGATTACCCGATTATGGAGAACGGCGTCGGGCTGTCCGGCGGGCAGCGGCAGTCCATCCTGCTGGCGCGGATGCTGCTGCGCGACCCGAATATCGTGCTGATGGACGAACCGACCGCCTCTCTTGATGAACACACCGAGCGGGAATTTATTCAACGTCTCGGCGCGTGGCTTGGCAACCGCACGCTGATTGTCGCGACCCACCGCGTGCCGGTGCTGGAGCTGGTGGAGCGAGTGGTAGTACTCAAAGATGGCATGCTGGTGATGGATGCGCCAAAAGCCCAGGCACTGAACAACAGCCGTATGCAGCAACAGCAGCAGGCAACCGGACGGGAGTGGAAAAATGAAAATCAGTCAGCGTGACGTTGCCGCAGTAGAAGATCTGGATAACGCGCTCGACTCCGAAAGCGGTTATACCGGTGCCCGGCGCATTGTTTTCTTCTCCCTGCTGATGTTTGTGGTGCTCGGCGTCTGGGCGTGGTTCGGGGTGCTGGACGAAGTCTCAACCGGCACCGGGAAAGTGATCCCCAGCTCACGCGAGCAGGTATTGCAGTCGCTGGATGGGGGCATCCTTACCGAGCTGAACGTGCACGAAGGGGATCAGGTGCAGGCCGGGCAGGTGCTGGCGCGGCTGGATCCTACCCGCTCGGAATCCAACGTCGGCGAAAGCGCGGCGCGTTACCGGGCATCGCTGGCCTCCAGCGCGCGTCTGTATGCCGAGGTGAACGATCTGCCGCTCAAATTCCCGCCGTCCCTGGCGAAATGGTCCGACCTGACCGCCGCTGAAACGCGGCTCTACAACTCGCGCCGCGCCCAGCTGGAGGATACGCAACGGGAGTTGCGCGCCGCGTTAGATCTCGCGAACAAAGAGCTGGCGATCACCCAGCGGCTGGTGAAAACCGGGGCCGCCAGCCACGTGGAAGTGCTGCGCCTGCAACGGCAGAAAAGCGACCTGGAGCTGAAGCTCACCGACGTGCGTTCCCAGTATTACGTGCAGGCCCGTGAAGCGCTGTCGAAGGCCAACGCCGAGGTGGATATGGTGTCAGCGATCCTGAAAGGCCGCGAGGATTCCGTTACCCGTCTGACGGTGAAGTCTCCGGTGCGCGGGATCGTGAAAAACATCAAAGTGACGACGATTGGCGGTGTGATCCCGCCCAACGGTGAGCTGATGGAAATTGTGCCGGTGGACGACCACCTGCTGATTGAAACCCGCCTCTCGCCGCGGGATATCGCCTTTATCCACCCTAATCAGGAGGCGCTGGTGAAAATCACCGCCTACGATTACGCGATTTACGGTGGGCTGCACGGGGTGGTGGAGACCATTTCGCCGGACACTATTCAGGACGAAGCGAAGCCGGAGGTGTTCTATTACCGGGTGTTTATCCGTACCAGCCAGGATTATCTGGTGAATAAGGCGGGCAGGCACTTCTCGATCGTGCCGGGGATGATAGCGACGGTGGATATTAAGACCGGGGAGAAAACGGTGCTGGATTATATGATCAAACCGTTTAACCGGGCGAAAGAGGCGCTGAGGGAGCGGTAGTCAAACGCCGGGTGGCGGCTGCGCCTTACCCGGCCTACTTCTGAGAGCTGACGCTGCTGTATCAGGTTACAGCGATATCTTCAAACGTCGAACCGCTTCTTTAAGCTGCTCATCCGTTGGGGTAACGAAAGACATGCGTAGCGTGGTATGGTCCGGCTCGTTGCAGTAGAAGAACTCACCCGGCACAAACACGACGCCGTTGCTCAATGTTTTTTCCAGCCATTTCGTCGTATTGATGCCGTTGTTCATTTTCGCCCACAGGAACATGCCGCCCTTTGGCTTGTGGAACGACATCACATCGCCCAGCTCCGCTTCCAGTTCCGTTGCAAAGGTCTGGTATTTCTGGCGATAGGCTTCGCGGATCATTTTAATCTGATTCGCCAGACGACCGGTTTTCAGATACTCGTACGTCATCAGCTGCGACAGCGTGCTGGTGTGCAGATCGGTGGTTTGCTTGAGGTTCACCACCGCGCGCTTCAGCCACTCCGGCACCAGCACCCAGCCCACGCGGGTGCCCGGCGCGAGGATTTTAGAGAAGGTGGAGGTGTACACCACGTTATCCTCATTGCCGATATCTTTGGCATGGGCAATCAGCGGGCGGAACGCTTCGTCGGTGTAGTTGATCTCGCTGTACGGGTCGTCTTCGATAATCACGAAGTCATAGCGCTTCGATAATTCCACCAGCTGTTTACGACGCGCTTCGGAGAGCGTTACGCCGCCCGGGTTACCAAAGGTTGGCACGATATAAACCGCTTTGATGGTTTTGGTGGCTACCAGCGCTTCAAGTTCATCCACTTTCATGCCGTCGCCGTCGGTGCCGACGGATTCAAATTTCGCCTGCGCCAGGCCAAAGACCTGCAACGCGGCGAGGTAGGTAGGCCGCTCCACGACGACCGTATCGCCCGGGTTAATTAACGCCCGCGCCAGCACGTCAAGCGACTGTTGCGAGCCGGAAGTAATGACCACGTCATCGGCTTTACAGGCGATGCCGCGACCTTCACAGATGCGTTGGATCTCTTCGCGCAGCCCCGGGACGCCTTCCGTCAGGCCATACTGGAACGCTTCGCCAAAATGCTGAGACAGCACGGCATCAGCGGCGATTTTTAAACCTTCATGATCGAACAGGTCCGGATTTGGAATACCGCCACCCAGCGAAATCACGCCTGCCATTTTGCTATGTTTTAATAATTCACGGATGGCAGAGGATTGCAGGCCCTGCGCGCTGCTGGCGAGTTTGTTTGCAGACATTCTTTACTTACCTTCTTTTTTTATATTGTGCCCAATCTTAGCAGAATATGGGCAATAAATTCCGTTAGCTTAGGCAGCGGCCGCAAATCCTGACGCCAGAGTAAATGCACCGGCCTCGGCGCGGGCGTAAACGCTTCCAGAACCCGAACCAGCCTGCCGCTCGCCAGCTCTTCCGCCACCAGCACTTCCGGTTGCAGCAGGAGCCCTGCCCCGGCTCGCGCCGCTATGCGTAAGCCGTAGCCGTCATTGCATCGTAAGACGGCATCACGCTTCCAGCGCACTTCGCCTTCCACTCCCGGCAGCCGCCACTCGTTACGCGCCGTCCATACCGTGTGCGACAGGCACAGGTGATCCACCAGATCGGCTGGCGTTTGCGGCGTACCGTGACGCGCCAGATAATCCGGCGCGGCGCAGATCACCATGTTGTAGGGACACAGGTATTTCGCCACCAGGTCCTCATTACGGATCTCCCCGATGCGAATGGCCAGATCGACCCCTTCCTCTACCAGATCCACCATTCGGTTGGTGAGATCCAGTTCGATGCGCACTTCCGGGTAGCGCTGCAAAAACGTGGCCGTCAGAGGGGCGATAACGCAGCCGCCAAACGAGGTAGGCGCCGTCACGCGCAGGGTGCCGGCGGGCGTGGCTCGCAGGCGCTCAACCGCGTTTTCAGCAATCGAGACCTGCTCCAGCACGCGCCTGGCCTCTTCGAAATAAACGCGTCCGGCATCGGTCAGGCTCTGGCGACGGGTGTTGCGCTCCAGCAGCCGCGTGCCGAGCTGCGATTCCAGCTGCGCAATATACTTCCCGACCATCACCGCCGACATCTCCAGCCGCGCCGCCGCGCCGGTAAAGCTGCCGCTTTCCACCACCGCGATAAACGTCTCCATGCCGCGAAGCTTATCCATATTCCAAACCTCTGGTTAGCAATCTTCTAACATCAGCCCAGTTTATCTGAATTTTTATTTATTAAAGAATGAAGGCTCACAACATAAGGAGTCTGCTATGAAAATCGTCATTATTGGTGCCAGCGGTACGGTCGGTCGTGCTGTGACAGAAGAGCTAAGCCGTCGCCATGAAGTGATCCGCGTGGGTCGCACGCAGGGCGACCATCAGGTGGATATCACCTCGCAGGCGAGCGTGCAGGCGCTGTTCGAAAAGATCGGTCCGGTGGATGCGATTGTCTCCGCCAGCGGAGGGTTGCACTTCGGCCCGCTCGCAACCATGACCGACGGCGAGTTCAACCGGGGTTTGCAGGATAAGCTGCTGGGGCAGGTTCGCCTGGCGCTGACCGGCCAGCACTACCTGAACGAAGGTGGCTCGATTACGCTGATAAGCGGGATTGTGGCGCACGAGCCAATTGCGCAGGGCGTCAACGCCACCACGGTCAATGCGGCGCTGGAAGGGTTTGTGCGCGCCGCAGCCTGTGAACTGCCGCGCGGTATTCGCATTAATCTGATCAGCCCGACGGTGCTGACCGAATCCGCCGAAGCGTACGACGGCTTCTTCCCGGGCTTTGAAAGCGTTCCCGCTGCGACCGTTGCGCAGGCCTACCGCCGCAGCGTGGAAGGGGTGCAGAGCGGGCGGGTGTATAAGGTCGGTTATTGAACCTTACGGGCGGCGAGTATATGGCATTGCCGGGTGGCGCTGCGCTTACCCGGCCTACGATTTGAGGTTTTTTGTAGGCCGGGTAAGGCGAAGCCGCCACCTGGCTCGCTTTTAGCCAACAACTCCCCAGACCAGATTCCCCTTATGGAACGTCGCGGTGCGCGGTGAAATACGCGCCACGGCCTCGGCCGAACAGGAGGCGTCTACCAGCACAAAGCTGGCGTCGTCCTGCGCTTTTGGCCACACGCGCTCGCCTTTGTCGTTCAGCGGCAGCACGTCGCCGGTAGCGATGCCCAGCGCGCGCGAAAGCGTCTGCTCGTTCGGGCGAATATAGAGCTGGGCGTAGAGATTGGCTTTCTCCAGCATGTCCCCTAAACCGTACGGCGACCAGTGGTCGATCACGCTGTCGGTGCCCGTCATCACAAACACGCCCTTTTCACGGAGCTGCTTCAGCGGCATATGCAGGGTACCAATCGGCACGGTGGAAGCGATGGTCACCTGCTGCGCCGCCATGCGGGTGGCGATCTCATCCACCTGCTGTTCGTTAAGCGTCGCCAGGGCGAAGGCGTGGCTGATGGTCAGCTTGCCCTTCAGCGCCGGGGTTTTCTCCACGGTTTCCACCATGTAGTTCACCGCCGCCACGCCCGCCGGGCTGGTTTCATGCAGATGGATATCCACCCCTTTGTCGTAATCCAGCGCAATCTGGAACATGGTGTCGAGGGATTTCTCCATCGCGCCGTCGACGTTGGTCGGGTCCAGCCCGCCCACGTAGTGCGCCCCCGCCTGCATCGCCTCGCGCATCAGCTTTTCAGAATGAGACAGCAGCAGGCCGTGCTGCGGGAAGGCAACGATTTCACAGTCAAAACCTGGGCTTCGGCGCGCCAGTACCGCCTGCAAATTTTCCAGGTTTTTCAGGCCGGAAACCGGCTCTATGTTGCAGTGGCTGCGGGCGATGGTGGACCCTTTGGACTGGAGCAGGTCGATCAGCTTTTCGGCGCGTTCTTGCGTGTAGGGCTGTAACTCCGGCAGCAGCTTCTGCTCCAGGCGGATCATGTCCTGTATGGTAGTGCCCGCCGGACGGTTCAGGGAGCGCCACGGGCCGCCGTAGAAGGTTTTGTCCAGATGGATGTGCATGTCGCGCATCGCCGGGAGCATCAGCTTTTTGCCCGCGTCGAAGTGCGGCAGGGTCGCGTCCGCGTGGCTGTTGTTGTCGCGCAGGGCGACGATTTTCCCGTCTTTGATTTCCAGCGTTTTCAGCTCGGTGCGGGTGCTTGTCGCCACGCTGCCGTCGAAGTTAAACCCGGCTTCCAGCAGCACGTTGTCGAGATAGTAATGTTTTGCGGTGATGTTCATCGGTTTACCCGTCTCGCAGGTTGCCTTTGCAGAATCGGCAGCATACGCGACGGAACCCGTGGCGCCAAACAGCGCACAGGCGGTAACCATTTTGCCGCTCTGGCTGATAAACTCGCGGCGGCTTTTATTCTCACTCATCTTATCTTCCTTCATTAATAATGTGGGTACCCGTTTCGCCGCGCAGCGCCGCGGGCAGGCAGTCCGGCGAGGTAATGATCACGCGCCTGCCGCCATGGCGTAAAAATTCCAGCGAGGCGACGATTTTGGGCAACATGCTACCCGCCGGAAAATGCCCTTCATCCATGTAGCGCGTCATCTGCGCCACGCTGACGGTATCCAGCGCCTGCTGGTTTGGCTTGCCGAAGTTAACGCACACTTTCTCCACGCCGGTGGTGATCACCAGCACGTCGGCGCCGATCTCGCGCGCCAGCAGCGCGGTGGAGAGATCTTTATCTATCACCGCGTCCACGCTCTGGTAATCCCCCTGCTCGCTGCGCACCACAGGAATGCCTCCGCCACCCGCGCCGATCACCACAAATCCTTTCTGCGTCAGCGCCTTAATAGCGTCTGCCTCAACGATGCGTCGCGGCTGCGGTGAAGCCACCACGCGGCGATACCCCCGGCCTGAATCCTCAACAAAATGCCAGTCCGGGTGCGCAAGTTGCAGTTCGTCGCGCTGCGCCTCGCTGAAAAACGCGCCGATGGGTTTCGTCGGGTGCGTAAAGCCGGGATCGTTTTTATCCACTTCAACCTGAGTAACGACCGTGACCGCTTTCTGCTCACCGCGCGCCGCCAGGCGGTTGTTGAGCGCCTGCTGGATCAGATAGCCGATCCCGCCCTGGGTATCCGCCACGCAGTTTGCCAGCGGGGTCAGCGGCAGCCCTTCCCGCTCGTGGGCGATTTCGGCGCGGCGCAGATCCAGCCCCACCTGCGGGCCATTGCCGTGGGTGAGCACGATGTCATAGTCCGAAGCCAGCATTTCGAGCACCGACTCAGCCACCGCTTTGACCGCCTGCGCCTGATGCTCAATCGACTGGCTGGCGTTGTCTTTGATAATGCTGTTGCCGCCGATGGCGACGACCATAAGCTCTTTCATTTTGTTTCCTTTAGAAGGTGCGTTCTGGTGCCCTCACCCCGGCCCTCTGCCACAGGGAGAGGGGGATTAACAGAGGTATCCAGCACATGCTTCACCACAAACATCCCGCCCATCATCAGGTAGGCCGTAACGAACATCAGGGAACTGCCCTCGGCAAAGCCCACCACCGGCGCGTGGATCACCCCAAACAGCGCCAGCAGCGCTCCACCGGCCGCCGCGACGGCCCCGCGCAGCGGTTTGTTGAGGATGGCGAAGATGGCGATACAGCCCCACAGCATGCTGGCGAGCGGCGCGCCGTTGCCGAGATGCATTAGCCCCTCGTAGTAAATCCCTTTGCTGTGCAGCACGTCGGTGCCGATTTTCGCCGCGCTGGTCCCCGCCGCGCTCATCACGCTGTTCATCATGGTCAGCGCCCAGTTGGCGATCCACGGGAACAGGCAGATGAAGATGACGGGCACCTCCACTTTCGGGGTTTCCCTCACCACCTGGTTGGCGGTGACGACGCCGATAAAGACCAGAATCGGCACGATGGCGGTCATTGGTATGATGGCGAGCATAAAGGCTCCCAGCCCGAACAGCGGCACGATGAACATGGTCACGCCGGACGCCAGGGTGTAGCCGATGCTGGCGCCCATCGCTTTCCAGCCCGGATGGCCGACGTAGACCGTGACCGGGAACGGATTGCCCATCAGGCAGCCGAGCATCGAGGCCAGACCGTTCGCCAGCATTACCTTGCGGGTCGGGTATTCATCCCCTGCCGCATGGGCGCTTTCGATGTTCTCCAGGTCAAAGATGTAGTTCGCCAGCCCCAGCGGTACGGCGGACGCCAGATACGGCAGCGCGTGCGGCAGCCCCTGCATAAAGCTGTCCACGTGCACTTCCGGCGGGTTAAAGCCGAAGGATGACATGGACGCTTTAATGGCATCCGGGCTTTGCAGGCCGGAGATCCACGCAAGCAGAGTACCGGCAATTAACAGCAGCAGGCCTGTCGGGATACGGGCGAAAATCGGCTTTTTACCGAACCAGTTAATGAAGATCAGCAGCAGGACGATAAACGACACGGTCGGCGCTTCGAACGCCTGCAACATCGGGTTCATCGCCAGCAGCAGCAGGCCAAGACCGGACAGGCACGACAGCAGCACGGTACGCGGGATCATCTTGCGGATGGTTTCCCCCAGGAAGGAACCGCCCGCGAGGATCATCGCTTCCACAAAGCACCACACCAGGCCAATCTGAATCGCGAAATCCGCATCGCCGGTTTGCTGGTAAACCGGCATTAAAACCAGGAAGGTCACGGTAAA
The DNA here is from genome assembly GCF_031432835.1 of Enterobacter cloacae complex sp. EB5. Taxonomy (NCBI): domain Bacteria; kingdom Pseudomonadati; phylum Pseudomonadota; class Gammaproteobacteria; order Enterobacterales; family Enterobacteriaceae; genus Enterobacter; species Enterobacter cloacae complex sp. EB5. The sequence goes on along the minus strand of NZ_CP133860.1, from coordinate 3,142,050 downwards.
AATCGACGGCGCGCTCGGGCCGGACGGCAGCGCGGTGACGTCCGTTCGTCCGGTGGCGCGCGCCATTTGCAGGCCAAACCACGTATAGCAAAGACTCGCCACCAGCACCGCCAGCCCGAAGGCTGGCGCGATGCGTCCATAAACAATCTCCTTCGGGATGCCGACGACAAAAATGAGCAGCCCCATCATGGTCAGCAAATTGGTCAGGTTGTTGGTCATCAACCCGAAATAAGCTGCCCAGTCACCTCTTTTCCACTCCAGTTTCATGTTTTTCATGGATGCATACCTTATAGAACGTAGCGATCGCGGAAGGTTAACAGCGCCTTTTCAAAACAGCTAAACGGCGGGTGAACGATGCCCGCCCCAATCATGCCGATCCCGGCGTCCTTGTGGGCAATGGCGGTATTAATGACCGGCAGAATGCCGCTGCCCGCGACCTTCGTGATGTCGATGGCGGTCGGGATGCCCATAAACGAGAGCAGCGGAATAGTGACGTTCGGGTTTTCGCCGAGGGTGATTTCGCGCATCTGGCGGGAAAAATCGATGGCTTCCTCCACCGTGCCGCCCACCAGCGCCACGATTGCCGGGGCCGTCGCCATTGCAAAGCCGCCGATGCCGTAGGTTTCGGTAATCGCGCTGTCGCCGATATCCAGCCCGGAATCTTCCGGCTTATAGCCCGCGAACATCGGGCCGATCACCTGCTGCGCCGGGCCGGTGAACCACTGCCCCGGCAGGCCGGAAACGCGCAGGCCGAACTCGTAGCCGTTGCGCGCCATGGTGGTGACGACGGTGCTGTACTCAATGCCATGAGCGGCGTCCAGCGCGGCTTTACACATTGCCATCCACGTCGGACCGGAGAAGTAGTCGCTGCTGGCGACAAACTCGAACACCTCACGCTGCTGCGCCACCGGATAGCCCGCCTGGATCAGCCCCGGCGTCAGCGCCTGAATAAGCAGCGTGGTGCCCGCGTTGTTGCGGTTGTGGCACTCGTCGCCCATGTGCAGCGCCTGGGCCAGCATCAGGCGCAGGTCGATTTCGCCGATAATCTTCATCGCCTCGCGCAGCATCGGGCCGAGCACGTCGCGCATCCAGTTCAGGCGCTCGATGACGCTCTGGTCGTTAGCCCCCATGCGCAGGATCTTCGCCATTTGCTCGCTGAGGTTGGTGAAGGCGCGGTTGCCGTAGGTTTTGTTCTCAACGATGTGCATAAACATCGACGCGGAGGTGACGCCCGCCATGGAGCCCACGCAGTCGTGCTCGTGGCACGGCGAGAAGGTGATGTCGCCTGACGCCGCCAGCCTTGCGGCGTCCTCCAGATCCGTCGCCAGCCCTTCAAACACCAGCGCGCCGGTAACCGCGCCCTTCATCGCCCCGCACATGTTTTCCCAGGTAACAGGCGGACCGGCGTGCAGAATGGTCGTGCGGGTCATGCCCGGCACCACGTTGATCGCCTGGTCATAGCCCACCAGCACCGGATGGGACTGAATAATCCGCTCCAGGGCAATTTTGTTCGCGGCGGCGATTTTCTCCGCCAGCGGTTTTTCCGCCAGCTGATCGAGCGCGTCCACTACCTGCATATTGCCCTGCCCCGGCGGCGTCCAGTCGAGCTGGATCACGGGAACGTGCTGTTTTTTGAGGTCATCGCTGAACATCGCAATCCCGACGTTAATCACGTTCAGCGGCTGGTTGAATAAGGTCGTCATTATGCTCTCTCCCCTTTGCAGACGAATTCGCGTGCCAGTAATCCGGTATTGGTGCTGCTGCTGGCCCAGATGACGCCTGCGTCAGTCAGCAGCTGGCACTGCTGCGCCAGCGACTGCGGATCCTGATCGGTGCCGAGCACGTAGCCGAGAATTTCCAGCGGACGGTTGTCGGCTTTCGCGATCGCCTGTGCCTCTTTGATCGCCTCGATCATCACCCCCACCGGATCGTCATGCGCGCCAAAGCCGAGCACGAAATCCATCACGATCACCCCCACCTGCGGATCCCGCGCCTCCTGTAGCAGGCGGCTGATGCGGTTGGTCGGGTCGATCATCGGGTGTGGTTTGCCGTTGGTGAAGTCATCGTCACCGAAATCAAGGAAGGTGTGGGCCTGACTGACGCTGATATCTTTCAGACGCCTGGCCGGGTCCGGCTGGATGTTGCTGTAAACATCGTCAAACTTCTCCAGCGCGGCAAACATCGCTTCGTCGCACAGGGTGCCGCCGCAGAACAGGCCGCGAATGTACTTCTGCTGCGGCGTCAGGCGGGCGCGTACCTCTTCGATCAGCGGCCAGTTGAGCGGATGTAAATCCAGGGTGTCTTTTTTAATGCCGGTAAGCAGCACCGCTTTCAGGGCCGCCTCTTTGGTGCCACGAGCAAACTGCAAACCGTCTTCATCGGCTGGCGGTTCGTTGCGGCCCAGGAAGCACACAACCACCGGCTTGCGGCAGGCGCGTGCCCGGGCCAGCACGTTCTCTGCCACCGCGGGTGCAGGCGGTTTGGAGATGAGCGCTATCACCCGGGTCGCGTCGTCAGCCTCCAGCATGTCGATGGCATCGAGCATCATCAGGCCGCCGATCTTCTCGCTGAGATCGCGTCCGCCGGTGCCAATCAGCTGCGACACGCCGCCGCCGAACTCATGAATGCGCACGCTCAGCTCCTGGCTGCCGGTGCCGGAGGCGCCAACGATGCCAATCGGCCCGCGACGCACCGCGTTGGCGAAGCACAGCCCCGCGCCGTTGATAATGGCGGTGCCGCAGTCCGGCCCCATCATCAGCAGACCCTTTTCATGCGCCAGCTGCTTCAGCGCCAGCTCGTCGTCGAGCGAGACGTTATCGGAGAACAGCATCACGTTAAGATCGTTTTCCAGCGCCTGGCGCGCTTCCCGGGCGGCGAAGGTGCCGTTGACGGAAATCACCGCAAGGTTGCTGTCCGGACGATGGGTTTTGGCGCTGGCAATCGTCGCGTAGCGTGCTTCATGGGAGCCCGTGCGCTCTTTACGCGTGAATAACGCTTCAATGGCGCCGAGGGTTTCCTCATTCGCCGCGTCGCCTTTAATCACGATCATCAGGTCGCCGTTTTTCGCGTCCGCTAATTCCGGCGTTAATAGCCCGAGGTTTTTTAATACGCCTTTGTTCATTTCCGTCGCCATCGCCACAAACGCCTGCTCGACGCCCGGCAATTTATTGGCTTTGGTGGAAACCGACATTAAGGAAACCGAATCGAAATACGTATTCTTTTTTATGACGATTTTGGTTGGCATTATTTTCACCTGTTTAAGATAAAAGGGGGCCGCCGTCGTGCTAAATGCACGTCGGTAACAATGCGTTTATTGATTAACGGCCAGCCAGGGGAAGGCTGACCGAATGCGCTATGCGCCTGCCGCCAGCAGCAGGTCTGCGATCGCGTTGAAGCCTTTTTCCCGCGCCAGTTCGAGCGGGGTTTTGCCGTATTTATCGGTCATGTGCGGGTTCGCGCCGTGATCCAGCAGCAGCTTCACAATTTCCTGCTGCTTTGCGCCGCCGTCGTTTAATACGATGGCCTCCAGCAGCGGCGTCCAGCCGACAAAATTGGTGTGGTTGACGTTGATGTCGGTTTTTTCCAGCAGCTCACGCACGATTTCAACGTGCCCTTTTTCACTGGCAGGGGTAATGCCCACGCCGCCAAAGCGCGTCAGACGGTCGAGATCTGGATTTGCCGGAAGGACAATGCGCAGCAGGGTTAAATCATTGGTCAGGCAGCCGATCAGGAAGGGGTTAAAACAGGTCTGGTCCTGTTTATCAATATCCGCCCCGGCGGCAATTAAAAACTCCACACAGGCGTAATGCTTTTTCAGGCTGGCAATAATAATGGCGGTTCTTTTCTGGCGGTTGGTCGCGTTAATATCCACGCCTTTCTCCAGGCAGGCTTTTAGCGCGTCGATATTGCCCTCTTCTGCCGCCAGCAGAAATTCTGTAACCCGTGCAGTTGCAGACATATTCAGACTCCCTATGTTTCACTTCTGATGACCTGAGAATAGCAACACCCTGGTCATAAAAGAATCCGCTTAAAAATGATTCATCGACACGCAATTCATTGTTGAGTTAAATTCAACAGTCCGGGAGAAATGTGCGTCTGTGCAACCTTTTTCTTATGTTTTACCGCGTTTACGCGCTTCAGGCTGCATTATCCTTATGGCTGAAAAAGCCTTACACAGCGCGGCCCTACGTAAAAAGCCAGAACTGTGACCGGCATCAACTATGATGTAACACCGCTGTTAAAATATGTTCAAAACTGATGGTCACCAGGAGCCATAATATGAATTCCATCTTTACCGAAGAGAATTTGCTGGCCTTCACCACCGCGGCACGTTTTGGCAGTTTCAGCAAAGCGGCTGCCGAGCTGGGCGTGACCACCTCCGCCATCAGTTACACCATCAAACGCATGGAGACCGGACTGGACGTGGTGCTGTTTGTACGCAACACGCGCAGCATTGAGCTGACAGAATCCGGTTTTTACTTTTATCGTAAAGCGACCGACCTGCTGAATGACTTTCATGCCATCAAGCGCGGGATTGATACCATTTCTCAGGGCATTGAGACGCGGGTGCGCATCTGCATAAATCAGCTTTTGTATACGCCACGCCATACCGCGCGTCTGCTCCAGGTGCTGAAAAAACAGTTTCCCACCTGCCAGATCACGGTGACGACCGAGGTGTATAACGGCGTCTGGGATTCCATCATTAATAATCAGGCCAACATCGCCATTGGCGCGCCGGATACGCTGCTGGACGGCGGCGGCATTGATTACACCGAGATAGGAGCGATCCGCTGGGTATTTGCCATCGCGCCCACCCATCCGCTGGCGTTCGCCCCGGAGCCCATTTCCGAAAGTCAGCTGCGTCTGTATCCCAATATCATGGTCGAGGACACCGCGCATACCATCAACAAGAAGGTGGGCTGGCTGCTTCACGGCCAGGAGGCGATTCTGGTGCCGGACTTCAACACGAAATGCCAGTGTCAGATCCTGGGGGAAGGTATTGGCTTTTTACCGGAATATATGACGCGTGAGGCGGTGGAGGACGGGCTGCTGGTAACGCGGCGGATCAATAATCCACGTCAGGATTCGCGCATGCTGCTCGCCACGCAGCATGCGGCGACCGGTCAGGTCACGCGCTGGATCAAACAGCAGTTTGGCCCGGAAGGCGTGCTGACCCGAATCTACAGTGACTTACTGTGGCGTACCTAGCTCTTCGTCTGAACCCAAAATGCGTGGATAAGACCGGGGAAGTAGCCCAGGATAGTCAGAAGGATATTCAGAATAAACGCCCAGCCCAGCCCCTTGCCAAGCAGCACGCCCAGCGGCGGGAGAATAATCGTAAAAACAACGCGCCAAAAACCCATAAAACACTCCGTGCAAGCTAACCAATTGAAAATTATAAAAGACACTTCTCTAAGCGTAGCCAGTTTACGGTTAACTGCCATTCGTCTCTCGCGCTTTTACCTGCCTTTACCCTCTTTACACTGGCTTAAACCCCGCCTTAAATGCTCTACTGTTCCGAAATTGTCCGTAAGGAAACACAATGTCTCTTCCTCTTATTACGCCGCAGCAGGCAAACGCGCTGATTGCTGAAGGCGCCAGACTTATCGATATTCGCGACCCCGACGAGTATGCCCGCGAGCATATTCCGGCGGCGCACTCCATTCCGCTGGATTCGTTACCCGGCGGGCTTAACGCAGCGCCGGGAGAAACGGTGATTTTCCACTGTCAGTCCGGCGCACGAACCTCAAACAATGCTGCTCATCTGGCGCAGGCAGCGTCCCCTGCGAATGCCTTTGTGGTTGAGGGAGGCATTCAGGGCTGGAAGCAGGCCGGGCTGCTGACCGTTGAAGATCGCTCGCAGCCGCTTCCGCTGATGCGTCAGGTGCAGATCGCCGCCGGGCTGCTGATCCTCTGCGGCGTGGTGCTGGGTTACAGCGTCTCCAGCGGCTTTTTCCTGCTGAGCGGTTTTGTGGGCGCCGGGCTGGTGTTCGCCGGTGTGACAGGTTTTTGCGGTATGGCGCGACTGCTGAAAGTGATGCCGTGGAACCGACGTACCTGATAAGGAGTATCTGAAAGATTAGGCTGTACCCCGCCCCCGGACGTGGGCTATGGTGAAGATCATGACAATGATGAGGAGGTGCTATGTTTTCTGTCGGTGATTATGTCCAACCGCGTCAGGGCGGTCCGAAACTGAAAGTGCTCGAAGTGAATGGTGAAAACATTGTGGCTGTGCAGGCCAGCAATGAGCAGGGCGAGAAATATCACCTGAAAGCGGCGGACGTGGTTCTGTACTCCGAAGAAGGTGACTTTGGCGTCTGCTAAGTCAATAATCGGGCGGAATAGACCGCCCGAATAATCATCAGATCAGGAAATCGTCCAGCGATTTACCGTTTGCCAGTGCGGTTGCAATAGGCTTTGGCGTACGCCCCTGGCCGGTCCAGGTTTTTTCTTCACCGTTCGCGTCAATAAAACGATATTTCGCCGCACGCGCTTTACGTTTTTTCGTCGGCTGACCCGCCTGCGCCAGGTCACTGCCTAACAGATCGCTCGGAGAAATACCGTCAGCTTTCATCAGTTCCAGCAGAGCATTAATTTTATCCTGCTGTTCAGCGCGTTGACGCTCTAATTCAGCCTGCTCGCTGCGTTTTTCTTCAGTGACAATCCGGAATTTTTCCAGCACTTCTTCCAGAACATCCATGGATAATTCACGTGCCAGCGCCCGGAGGGTACGAATATTATTAAGATTCTGTAACGTTAAAGCCATAATAATGAAAAACCTTTCTTCGTGTGTATAACATAAATCAGGCAACAGAATAATTGATTTTGGTTCTGATATCTACCCACCCTGACGTTTTGACATTATTGTAAATGTTTTAGAATATCCCGTTAATATAACCCCGAAATATATGTCTGTTTTAATGCGTAATATACCGCCCTTCCCCTGACCACAAGCCCCTGTTTAAAACAGTTCAAAAAACCGCCTCCACTCGCCCACACAACAGAGGTTTCACACGCACACAGACAAACTAATCCATTGATATATTTCACTAAAATAGGCGCGAGGAGAGAAAATAACGAAGCGCGCAAAAAACGAACAATTTTAGAGAATTTTATGGCCAAAGTGCCTGTAAATAAAAATTAATCACTACTTGTTAGTTAAAAGCCAGAGAGATACGCTATACACTCAAAACAAACCAACCTAAAGCACTAAAGGCCGCAGGTAAAACGCCACTTTTTTGTCCTGTTCGAGGAGTTCAGACATGTTCTCACCGCAGTCTCGCCTGCGCCATGCGGTAGCGGATACGTTCGCGATGGTCGTTTACTGTTCCGTCGTGAATATGCTGATTGAAATTTTCCTGTCGGGAATGTCCTTTGAGCAATCCCTCTCGTCGCGCCTGGTGGCCATTCCGGTGAATATCATGATTGCCTGGCCGTACGGCCTGTATCGCGATGCAGTGATGCGTTTAGCCCGGCGTATTAGCCCGGCGGGTTGGGTAAAAAACCTGGCGGACGTGCTGGCTTACGTAACGTTCCAGTCCCCGGTATATGTGGTTATTTTGCTGACGGTGGGCGCAGACTGGCATCAAATCGCCGCTGCGGTAAGTTCAAATATCGTGGTATCCATGCTGATGGGTGCGGTGTACGGTTACTTTCTTGACTACTGCCGCCGCCTGTTTAAAGTCAGTCCTTATAGCCAGGCAAAAGCGTAAGGTAAGGCGACTGGCTCAGGCCAGTCGCTGAGTTATTGTACGTCGCCAAACAGCCCTTTCAGGAACCGCTCCAGCGCCATACGCGAGCTGAAACCGTGCGGAATACCATAATGTTCATGCGTCTCGCCGCCTAAATAGAGCGGAAATTGCTGATAATGATCGCAGGTTTTAATATCCGAGGCGGGCTCAGCAAATGACAGGCTTCTGTCTTTGAGTGTCGGGTGAATAATGAGAGCAGTACGCCCCATTCTTGCTTCACGGTTGACGTAAACATAATTCTCACCACGGCGATATCCGTACGCTTTTGATGTTACCTCATCCATGGTGAACCCTTCTTTTTCAAGAACGCGCGCCACCTCATCGGGTCGTAAATACATATCTTTTCCTCATTATCATTCCTGCCCGGCAACCTTACAGTATTCAGCATTAGCAGGGCTTTCAGAATATTCCATAAACTGCCCGATAAGCCGTGACTCGCTTCAGATATTACATTTCTGGACTAAACTAAACGGGAACACAAATTATGGAGGATCGTATGTTTAACAGACCGAACCGAAACGATATTAATGACGACACACAGGATATTCGTAACGATGTCAGCCAATTAGCGGACACGCTGGAAGCCGTATTGAAATCCTGGGGCTCTGACGCGAAGGACGAAGCAGATGCCGCGAAACGTAAGGCTCAGTCTCTGCTGCGTGAAACGCGGGCAAGGATGAATGGCCGCTCACGTACCACTCAGGCGGCCTGCGACATGGCCAGCTGCGCCACCACCTTCGTACGTGAAAAACCGCTTTGTACGCTGGGAACGGTCGCGGCGGTCGGGATTTTTGTCGGCGCCCTGCTTAGCCTGCGTAAGTAAGCGCGCGTTCTTAGCCCCGGTAGCCTCAGGCGCCGGGGCTTTTCTGTGCCTGACAGCCTGAAAAACCCGCGCAGCACGCCCTGCCCCGCCAGGCTCATCATCGGGGCCTTATCAATCTGAATTTCCCATATCTTGTGTGGTTGAAACTTATCGCAACTACATCTAGTATTCCCTTTAGAAAGACACACACAACATGACGCGTTTACTCGCGCCGTTCTCTCATTCTAAATGGAAATACGAATCATGAGCATTATTATTTACACTCGTAACGATTGTGTTCAGTGCCACGCCACGAAACGGGCGATGGAGAGCCGCGGCGTGGCATTTGAGATGGTCAATATTGATCAGGTGCCCGACGCGGCAGACACCCTGCGGGCGCAGGGGTTTCGTCAGCTTCCGGTTGTCGTTGCCGGCGACACCAGCTGGTCTGGCTTCCGTCCGGACATGATTAACCGCCTTGCCGCTCAGGGCGTCAGTGCATGAGCACGCTGGTCTACTTTTCCAGCAGCTCGGAAAACACGCTTCGGTTTATGGAGCGTCTCGGGCTGCCCGCGATACGCATTCCGCTGAACGAGCGGGAGCGTATTCAGGTAGACGAACCCTACATTCTGGTGGTGCCCAGCTATGGCGGTGGCGGCACCGCGGGGGCGGTGCCTCGTCAGGTGATCCGCTTTCTGAACGATCCCCATAACCGGCAGCTGATTCGCGGCGTGATCGCGGCAGGCAATCGCAACTTCGGCGAGGCCTTTGCCCGCGCCGGGGATGTCATCTCTCAAAAATGCGGCGTGCCGTATCTCTATCGTTTTGAACTGATGGGGACACAGCAGGACGTAGAGAACGTGCGTAAAGGAGTGAACGAATTTTGGCAACGACAACCGCAGAACGCGTGATCCAGGCGACGCCGGATTACCACGCATTAAACGCCATGCTAAACCTCTATGACCGGGAGGGGCGCATTCAGTTTGGCAAAGATCATGAGGCGGTGGACGCCTTTTTTGCCGCTCATGTACGCCCGAACAGCGTCGTCTTTGGCAGCCAGCAGGAACGTCTCGACTGGCTGGTAAAAGAGGGTTATTACGAAGAGCGTGTCCTCACCCGCTACGACCGCGCCTTCGTGGTGGCATTGTTTGAGCGGGCGCATGCCAGCGGTTTTCGCTTCCAGACGTTTCTCGGCGCGTGGAAGTTTTACACCAGCTACACCCTGAAAACCTTTGACGGCAAACGCTATTTAGAAAGCTTTGAAGATCGGGTGGTGATGGTGGCGCTGACGCTGGCGCAGGGCGATGAAGTGCTGGCCGAAAGACTCACGGAGGAGATCCTCTCCGGCCGCTTCCAGCCTGCCACGCCAACGTTCCTTAACTGCGGAAAAGCCCAGCGCGGCGAGCTGGTCTCCTGCTTCCTGCTGCGTATTGAAGACAATATGGAGTCGATTGGCCGTGCGGTGAATTCGGCGCTACAGCTGTCGAAACGCGGCGGCGGCGTGGCGTTTCTGCTTTCAAACCTGCGGGAAGCGGGCGCGCCGATTAAGCGCATCGAAAACCAGTCCTCCGGCGTCATCCCGGTGATGAAGATGCTGGAAGATGCCTTCTCATACGCCAACCAGCTTGGCGCACGTCAGGGCGCGGGCGCGGTTTATCTGCACGCGCACCACCCGGACATTCTGCGTTTTCTGGATACCAAACGTGAAAACGCCGATGAAAAGATCCGCATCAAAACCCTGTCGCTCGGCGTGGTGATCCCGGATATCACGTTTAAGCTGGCTAAAGAGAATGCCGACATGGCGCTCTTCTCACCGTATGACGTTGAGCGGATTTACGGCAAAGCCTTTGGCGACGTGGCGATAAGCGAGCTGTACGACGAGCTGGTGGCCGACGATCGCATTCGCAAAAAAACCATCAACGCCCGCGATTTCTTCCAGACGCTGGCTGAAATTCAGTTTGAGTCCGGCTATCCGTACATCATGTACGAGGACACGGTGAACCGCGCTAACCCGATTGCCGGGCGCATCAACATGAGCAATCTGTGCTCGGAGATTTTGCAGGTCAACAGCGCGTCCAGCTACGACGAAAACCTCGACTACGCGGACGTGGGCAAGGATATCTCCTGTAACCTCGGGTCGCTGAATATTGCCCACACCATGGATTCACCCGATTTTGGCCGCACGGTAGAGACAGCCATTCGCGGGCTGACGGCGGTATCGGACATGAGTCACATCCGCAGCGTACCGTCCATTGAGGCGGGCAACGCCGCGTCGCACGCCATCGGCCTTGGGCAGATGAACCTGCACGGCTATCTGGCGCGGGAGGGCATCGCCTACGGCAGCCCGGAAGGGCTGGATTTCACCAACCTTTATTTCTACACCATCACCTGGCATGCGCTACATACCTCGATGATGCTGGCGCGCGAACGCCACCAGCGGTTCGCAGGCTTTGAGCAGTCCCGCTACGCCAGCGGAGAGTATTTCAGCCAGTATCTGGAAGGCGACTGGCAGCCGAAAACTGAAAAAGTACGCGCGCTGTTCGACCGCGCTGGCATCACCCTGCCGACGCGTGAGATGTGGCAACAGCTGCGTGAAGAGGTGATGCGCTACGGCATTTATAACCAGAACCTTCAGGCGGTGCCGCCAACCGGCTCCATTTCCTATATCAATCACGCCACGTCGAGCATCCACCCCATCGTGTCGAAGATTGAAATCCGTAAGGAAGGCAAAACCGGGCGTGTCTACTACCCCGCCCCGTTTATGACCAACGAGAATCTGGCGCTGTACCAGGACGCCTATGAGATCGGCCCGGAAAAGATCATTGATACCTACGCCGAGGCGACTAAACATGTGGACCAGGGGCTGTCGCTGACGCTCTTCTTCCCGGACACCGCCACCACGCGGGATATCAACAAAGCGCAAATCTACGCCTGGAAGAAAGGCATCAAAACGCTGTACTACATTCGCCTGCGTCAGCTCGCGCTGGAAGGCACCGAAATTGAAGGCTGCGTGTCCTGCGCGCTGTAAGGAGAAAGGATGAAACTGTCACGCGTAAGCGCCGTTAACTGGAACAAAATTCTGGATGATAAAGACCTGGAGGTCTGGAACCGCCTGACCAGCAACTTCTGGCTGCCGGAAAAGGTCCCGCTCTCCAACGATATTCCGGCCTGGCAAACCCTGAGCCATGCCGAGCAGCAGCTGACAATCCGCGTCTTTACCGGCCTGACGCTGCTGGACACCATTCAGAATACCGTGGGTGCGCCCGCGCTGATGAGTGATGCGCTGACCCCGCACGAAGAGGCGGTAATGTCGAATATCAGCTTTATGGAGGCGGTGCATGCCCGCTCTTACAGCTCGATTTTCTCCACCCTGTGCCAGACCAGAGACGTGGACGCGGCCTACGCCTGGAGTGAAGAGAGCGCGTCATTGCAGCGCAAGGCAGATCTGGTGCTGAAATATTACCGGGCCGACGAGCCGCTGAAGAAGAAGATCGCCAGCGTGTTCCTGGAATCTTTTCTCTTCTATTCCGGCTTCTGGCTGCCCATGTACTGGTCGAGCCGGGGCAAGCTCACCAACACCGCCGATTTGATTCGCCTCATCATCCGCGATGAAGCGGTACACGGGTATTACATCGGCTATAAGTACCAGAAAGGGCTGGAGAAAGTCAGCGCGGAAAAACGCGAGGAACTCAAAGGTTTTGCCCTCGATTTACTGATGGATCTGTATGACAACGAGCTGAGCTATACCGAAGAGCTGTACGCCGGAACGGGCTGGGAAGAAGACGTAAAAGCCTTCCTCTGCTACAACGCCAACAAAGCGCTGATGAACCTGGGCTACGAAGCGTTATTCCCACCAGACATGGCGGAGGTGAACCCGGCGATCCTCGCGGCGCTGTCGCCCAACGCTGATGAAAACCACGACTTCTTTTCCGGGTCCGGCTCGTCGTACGTGATGGGTAAAGCGGTGGAGACGCAAGACGAGGACTGGGATTTTTAATGAATGAATTAACGTTCATTAATTAACTCTACAGTTCATTATTTCCAGCCGAATATTCCACGACGTACTACACTGTAATTTCCCCGTCATATTCGCCTGAATCACACCGATTCAGGCGAAATTTCCCCATGTAGCAGCAAAAAATTGAGAAAAATTCAAACCGCCCTCAGCCCTTTATTCATGGGAAATTCAGCCGTTTCGCTTGCGGCAAAATTCCGCCCTCAGGCCAGCCCAGGGTTGTCTCAGATTCTGAGTATGTTAGGGTAATGCCAGTTAACTATTTACCATGGTAATCATATCGACATAAACAAATAACAGGACACTCTCTATTGCATGGCAATTAAATTAGAAGTGAAAAATCTTTATAAAGTATTTGGCGAGCACCCGCAGCGTGCTTTCAAATATATTGAGAAAGGCCTTACGAAAGAGCAAATTCTGGAAAAAACCGGGCTATCGCTTGGCGTTAAAAACGCCAGTCTGGCCATTGAAGAAGGCGAGATTTTTGTCATCATGGGATTATCCGGTTCGGGTAAATCCACTATGGTTCGCCTTCTCAATCGCCTGATTGAACCCACCCGCGGACAGGTGCTGATAGACGGCGTGGATATCGCCAGAATATCAGACGCCGAACTCCGCGAGGTGCGCAGAAAGAAAATTGCGATGGTGTTTCAGTCATTTGCACTGATGCCGCACATGACGGTACTCGATAATACCGCCTTTGGCATGGAGTTAGCCGGTACGCCCGCTCAGGAACGTCAGGAAAAAGCCCTTGATGCACTGCGTCAGGTCGGGCTGGAAAATTATGCTCATGCGTATCCGGATGAACTCTCCGGCGGTATGCGTCAGCGTGTGGGATTAGCGCGCGCATTAGCGATTAATCCGGACATTTTATTAATGGACGAAGCCTTCTCAGCGCTCGATCCCTTAATTCGCACCGAGATGCAGGATGAACTGGTAAAATTACAGGCCAAACATCAGCGCACCATTGTTTTTATTTCTCACGATCTGGATGAAGCCATGCGTATTGGCGACCGTATCGCCATTATGCAAAATGGTGAAGTGGTGCAGGTTGGTACGCCGGATGAAATTCTCAATAATCCGGCGAATGATTATGTGCGCACCTTCTTCCGCGGCGTGGATATTAGCCACGTATTCAGTGCGAAAGATATTGCCCGTCGAACACCAAACGGCATTATTCGTAAAACGCCAGGTTTTGGCCCGCGCTCCGCGCTGAAGCTGTTGCAGGACGAAGACCGTGAATACGGTTATCTGGTTGAACGCGGCAATAAATTTGTCGGCGTGGTCTCCATCGACTCTCTGAAAACCGCCCTGAGCGAAAACCAGGGAATCGATGCGGCGTTGATTGACGCTCCGCTTGCCGTGGACGCCGAAACGCCGCTCAGCGAGTTGCTCTCTCACGTGGGTCAGGCGCCGTGCGCCGTGCCGGTCGTCGGTGAAGAACAACAGTACGTTGGCATCATCTCTAAACGGATGCTGCTACAGGCTTTAGATCGCGAGGGGACAAACAATGGCTGATCAATCAAACCCATGGGGTACCACTGAAGCAGCGGACAGCGCGGCGCAATCTGCCGATGCGTGGGGGTCGACGCCTGCGCCTGCCGATGGCAGCGGCGCGGCAGACTGGCTCAACAGCGCACCTGCGCCTGCCCAAGAGCATTTCAATATTATGGATCCGTTCCACAAGACGCTGATCCCGCTGGATAGCTGGGTAACGGAGGGGATCGACTGGGTCGTTACCCACTTCCGTCCGGTGTTCCAGGGGATCCGCATCCCGGTGGATTACATCCTGAACGGCTTCCAGCAGCTGATGCTGGGCATGCCCGCGCCGGTGGCGATTATCCTGTTCTCGCTGATCGCATGGCAGTTCGGCAGCGCGGGTATGGGGATCGCCACGCTCATCTCCCTGATTGCCATCGGCGCGATTGGCGCCTGGTCTCAGGCGATGATCACCCTGGCGCTGGTGCTGACCGCCCTGCTGTTCTGCGTGGTGATCGGCCTGCCGATGGGGATCTGGCTGGCGCGCAGCCCCCGGGCCGCGAAGATTATCCGCCCGCTGCTGGATGCGATGCAGACCACGCCAGCGTTCGTTTACCTGGTGCCTATCGTGATGCTGTTCGGCATCGGTAACGTACCGGGGGTGGTTGTGACCATTATCTTCGCCCTGCCGCCAATTATTCGCCTGACCATTCTGGGCATTAACCAGGTGCCTGCGGATCTGATAGAGGCATCGCGCTCGTTCGGCGCCAGCCCGCGTCAGATGTTGTTTAAGGTCCAGCTTCCGCTGGCGATGCCGACCATTATGGCAGGCGTTAACCAGACGCTGATGCTGGCGCTGTCGATGGTGGTGATCGCCTCGATGATTGCCGTTGGCGGGTTAGGTCAGATGGTACTGCGCGGCATTGGCCGTCTCGATATGGGGCTGGCGACCGTCGGCGGCGTCGGGATTGTGATCCTCGCCATCATTCTTGACCGCCTGACCCAGGCTGTCGGTCGTGATTCACGCAGTCGCGGCAACCGTCGCTGGTACACCACCGGCCCTGTCGGGTTACTCACCCGCCCATTTACAAAATAAGGAACAACGATGCGACATAACGTACTTTTTGCCACAGCGTTTGCGACCCTTGTCTCCACCAGCGCCGTTGCCGCTGACCTGCCGGGCAAAGGCATTACCGTGCAGCCGGTGCAGAGCACCATTTCGGAAGAGTCCTTCCAGACCCAGATTGTCAGCCGCGCGCTGGAGAAGCTGGGCTATACGGTGAATACCGCCAGCGAAGTGGATTACAACGTGGGCTATACCTCCATTGCCTCCGGTGACGCCACCTTTACCGCCGTGAACTGGCAGCCGCTGCACGACGACATGTATGCCGCCGCAGGCGGTGACAAGAAATTCTACCGCGAAGGCACCTTTGTGACCGGCGCTGCCCAGGGATATTTGATCGACAAGAAAACCGCCGATAAGTATCACATCACCAATATTGAACAGCTGAAAGATCCGAAGATCGCAAAACTGTTTGATACCAACGGTGACGGCAAAGCCGACATGATGGGCTGCTCACCGGGCTGGGGCTGTGAAGCGGTGATTAACCACCAGAACAAAGCCTTCGATCTGGCGAAGACCGTCGACGTGAGCCACGGCAATTACTCTGCGATGATGGCCGACACCATCGCCCGCTTTAAAGAAGGCAAGCCGGTGATCTACTACACCTGGACGCCGTACTGGGTGAGCGACGTGCTGAAGCCGGGCAAAGACGTGGTGTGGTTGCAGGTGCCCTTCTCCTCCCTGCCGGGCGAGCAGAAAGATATCGACACCAAACTGCCGAACGGCATGAACTATGGCTTCCCGGTGAACACCATGCATATCGTGGCGAACAAAGCCTGGGCCGAGAAAAACCCGGCGGCGGCGAAGCTGTTCTCGGTGATGAAACTGCCGCTGGCAGACATTAACGCCCAGAACGCGATGATGCACGCGGGTAAATCATCCGAAGCAGATATCAAAGGCCACGTGGATGGCTGGATCAAAGCCCACCAGCAGCAGTTCGATGGCTGGGTGAAAGAGGCGCTTGAGGCGCAGAAGTAAAACATTTTCCCTCACCCTAACCCTCTCCCAAAGGGAGAGGGAACGATGACCACCCTCTCCCTTTGGGGAGAGAGCCGGGGTGAGGGGCTTAACCGCACAATCCACCACGTAACAATTCCCCAACATTCACCATCATTGGTTATTATGTTTCCGGAAAAATAATCACTTAACTCACGATTCCTGAAACTAATGACAAAAACAACTCAAGGGCTTAGCCCCGCACTCATCCTTTTAATGTCCGTGGCAACGGGTCTGGCCGTCGCCAGCAACTATTACGCACAACCATTGCTCGACACCATCGCACGCGCCTTCGATCTTTCAGCCAGCTCCGCCGGGTTTATTGTCACCGCCGCACAGCTCGGCTATGCCGCCGGGCTGCTGTTCCTGGTGCCATTAGGCGATATGTTTGAGCGCCGGATGCTTATCGTCTCCATGACGCTGCTGGCGGCGGGCGGGATGTTGATCACCGCCAGCAGCCAGTCGTTAACGATGATGATTATCGGCACCGCGCTGACGGGGCTGTTCTCGGTGGTGGCGCAAATTCTGGTTCCCCTCGCCGCGACGCTGGCTTCCCCGGAAAAACGCGGCAAAGTGGTCGGCACTATCATGAGCGGCCTGCTGCTGGGCATCCTGCTGGCGCGAACCGTTGCCGGGCTGCTGGCGAGCCTCGGCGGCTGGCGCACCGTTTACTGGGTGGCGAGCGTGCTGATGGTTATCATGGCGCTGGCCCTGTGGCGCGGCCTGCCAAGGGTGAAGCAGGAAAATCACCTGAACTATCCGCAGCTCCTCGCCTCCGTTTTCAGCCTCTTTACCCGGGATAAACTCCTGCGCACGCGCGCCATTCTGGGGTGTCTCACCTTCGCTAACTTCAGCATCTTATGGACGTCGATGGCGTTTCTGCTCGCCGCGCCGCCGTTTAACTACTCAGAAGGCGTGATTGGCCTGTTCGGGCTGGCAGGCGCGGCTGGCGCACTGGGCGCGCGCCCGGCGGGTGGGCTGGCCGACAAAGGCAAATCTCATATGACCACCTCCGCAGGGCTGGTTTTACTCCTGCTCTCCTGGGCGGCCATCTGGTACGGACACGTATCTGTGCTGGCGCTGATTGTCGGTATTCTGGTGCTCGACCTCACCGTGCAGGGTGTACATATCACCAACCAGACCGTGATTTACCGCGTGAAGCCGGATGCCCGTAACCGTCTGACGGCCGGGTACATGACCAGCTACTTTATCGGCGGCGCGGCGGGCTCGCTCATCTCAGCCTCCGCCTGGCAGCATGCGGGCTGGACGGGCGTGTGCGCCATCGGCGCCATTGTCGCGGCGATAAATCTGCTGGTATGGTGGCGCGGCTATCACCGTCAGGAAGCAATTCACTAAGTTTTACATTGCTTTGGGCCCCCTGGGGTGTAAAGGGGGCCTGCATCTGTTAAGGTAACGGTAATCATTTATCCCAGAAATTTTACTGTGGGTGACATATTTACTACCGGCATGAATAGTTCAGACCCCTGTCCTCACATCCCCTCTTTCGCGGGTACACACCCCACGCTCTCTGTGCTCACCGGGTCACGGATTTACCCGGCGCTTTCTGATGGTGACATACGTTTGGCGGATATAACCGCACAAATAATTCATTTACATTATTTGTCACTGTCGTTACTATATCGGCTGTAATTAATGAGGTTATGCCCAAAATGGATAGTTCGTTTACGCCCATTGAACAAATGCTTAAGTTCCGCGCCAGTCGTCATGAGGACTTCCCGTATCAGGAAATCCTGCTGACCCGCCTGTGCATGCACATGCAGGGTAAGCTGCTGGAAAATCGTAACAAGATGCTGAAAGCGCAGGGGATTAACGAGACGTTGTTTATGGCGTTGATTACGCTGGAGTCTCAGGAAAATCACAGCATTCAGCCGTCGGAACTGAGCTGTGCGCTGGGGTCATCCCGTACCAATGCGACCCGTATCGCGGATGAACTGGAAAAGCGCGGCTGGATTGAACGCCGTGAAAGCGATAACGATCGCCGCTGCCTGCATCTGCAACTGACCGAGAAAGGTCACGAATTCTTGCGCGAAGTGCTGCCACCGCAGCACAACTGCCTGCACCAGCTCTGGTCTGCCCTCAGCACCGCCGAGCGCGACCAGCTTGAGCACATCACTCGCAAGCTGCTCACCCGTCTGGACCAGATGGATGAAGACGGCGTCATCCTTGAGGCGCTGCGCTAACGCGACGATCCGCTCACCATTCCAGATTGCTAAAAAGAAAAACTGACAGGCCAGCACGTGAAACTGCTGGCCTTTCTGACAACAGGTCGGCTCAGCCGATGTGAAAATAAAAAGATCGTGGAGAACAACAATGAGCGCAAATGCGGAGAACACCCTCCCGCAGCAACCGGCCAACAAAAAGGGCAAACGTAAGAGCGCCCTTATTCTGCTGACCTTGCTCTTTATTATTATTGCCGTGGCATATGGGATCTATTGGTTTTTAGTCTTGCGTCATGTTGAAGAGACAGACGATGCATACGTGGCAGGGAATCAGGTTCAAATCATGGCGCAGGTGTCAGGCAGCGTGACGAAAGTCTGGGCTGATAACACCGACTTTGTGAAAAAAGGCGATGTGCTGGTCACGCTCGACCCGACCGACGCCCAACAGGCGTTTGAAAAAGCACAGACGGCGCTGGCCTCCAGCGTTCGCCAGACCCGCCAGCTGATGATCAACAGCAAGCAGCTTCAGGCCAATATCGACGTGCAGAAAACGGCCCTGGCTCAGGCGCAGAGCGACCTCAATCGTCGTGTTCCTCTCGGCACCGCCAACCTGATTGGCCGTGAAGAGTTGCAGCACGCCCGCGACGCGGTGGCCAGCGCACAGGCGCAGCTGGACGTGGCGATCCAACAGTACAACGCTAATCAGGCGATGGTGCTGGGTACTTCTCTGGAAAACCAGCCAGCGGTGAAACAGGCGGCGACCGAAGTGCGTAACGCATGGCTTGCCCTGCAACGTACCAAAATCGTCAGCCCGATGACCGGCTACGTTTCCCGTCGTTCCGTACAGCCAGGGGCGCAGATTAGCACCACCACGCCGCTAATGGCGGTCGTTCCGGCGAACAATCTGTGGGTCGATGCGAACTTCAAAGAGACCCAGCTGGCGCATATGCGTATCGGCCAGACCGCGACCGTGGTCAGCGATATTTACGGCGATGACGTTAAGTACACCGGAAAAGTGGTCGGTCTGGACATGGGGACCGGCAGCGCGTTCAGCCTGCTGCCTGCACAGAACGCCACCGGCAACTGGATCAAAGTGGTTCAGCGCTTGCCTGTGCGTATCGAGCTGGATCCTAAGCAGCTGGCAGACCATCCGCTGCGAATTGGCCTTTCCACGCTGGTGACGGTCGATACCGCCAACCGCGACGGTCAGATCCTCGCAAGCCAGGTGCGCAGCACGCCAGCTTATGAAAGTAACGCCCGTGAAATTAGCCTCGATCCGGTCAATAAGCTGATCGATGACATCGTGAAGGCAAACGCCGGTTAAGCCGAAGGTGAGCGTTATGCAACAGCAAAAGCCGCAAAAACCGCTGGAGGGGGCGCAGCTGGTCATTATGACCATTGCGCTGTCGCTGGCGACATTCATGCAGGTGCTGGACTCCACCATCGCAAACGTGGCGATCCCGACGATCGCCGGGAACCTTGGCTCGTCGCTGAGCCAGGGGACCTGGGTCATTACCTCGTTCGGGGTGGCGAACGCCATCTCCATTCCCATCACCGGCTGGCTGGCGAAGCGCGTCGGTGAAGTGAAGCTGTTCCTCTGGTCGACGATCCTGTTCGTGCTGGCCTCCTGGGCCTGCGGCATGTCCAGCAGCCTGACGATGCTGATTTTCTTCCGCGTCATCCAGGGGATTGTCGCCGGGCCGTTGATTCCGCTGTCGCAGAGTTTGCTGCTGAACAACTATCCGCCCGCCAAGCGCTCCATCGCGCTCGCGCTGTGGTCGATGACGGTGATCGTCGCCCCAATTTGCGGCCCAATCCTCGGCGGCTATATCAGCGATAACTATCACTGGGGCTGGATCTTCTTCATCAACGTGCCCATCGGTGCGCTGGTGGTGCTGATGACGCTACAGTCTCTGCGTGGTCGCGAAACGCGGACCGAACAGCGGCGGATCGACGGCATCGGGCTGGCACTGCTGGTTGTCGGCATCGGCAGCCTGCAAATCATGCTCGACCGTGGCAAAGAGCTGGACTGGTTCGCCTCTACGGAAATCATTGTGCTGACGGTGGTCGCCGTGGTGGCCATCAGCTTCCTGATTGTCTGGGAGCTGACGGACGATAATCCGATAGTCGACCTCTCGCTGTTTAAATCGCGAAACTTCACCATCGGCTGCCTCTGTATCAGCCTCGCCTATATGCTCTACTTCGGCGCGATTGTTCTGCTGCCGCAGCTATTGCAGGAGGTGTACGGCTATACCGCAACCTGGGCGGGGCTGGCCTCCGCGCCGGTGGGGTTAATTCCGGTTCTGCTGTCGCCGATTATTGGCCGTTTCGCCCATAAGCTCGACATGCGCAGGCTGGTGACGTTCAGCTTCATCATGTACGCCGTGTGCTTCTACTGGCGCGCGTATACGTTTGAACCGGGAATGGACTTTGGCGCCTCCGCGTGGCCGCAGTTTATTCAGGGCTTCGCCGTAGCGTGCTTCTTTATGCCGCTGACCACCATTACGCTCTCCGGCTTGCCCCCTGAGCGGATGGCGGCGGCATCGAGCCTGTCGAACTTCACCCGTACGCTGGCGGGCTCCATCGGGACATCGATCACCACCACCCTGTGGACGAACCGTGAATCGATGCACCATGCTCAACTCACCGAAGCGGTGAACCCGTTTAACCCTAACGCTCAGCAGATGTATAGCCAGCTTGAGGGGATGGGGATGACGGAGCAGCAGGCGTCCGGCTGGCTTGCCCAGCAGATCACCAACCAGGGGCTGATTATCTCGGCAAACGAGATTTTCTGGATATCGGCGGGGATCTTCATCGTCCTGCTGGGGCTGGTGTGGTTTGCCAAACCACCGTTTGGGGCCGGTAGCGGGGGCGGTGGGGCGCACTAGCTCTGTGCACGGGTTGCCGGGTGGCGGCTACGCCTTACCCGGCCTACGATCGTAGGCCCGGTAAGCGCAGCGCCACCGGGCAACAATCGCCCCCCTTGTCCAAAACGCGACAGCGATTGTCAGTTCCGATAAAGCAGCGCGCCTGAAATCGATTCACGATAGTGAAAAGACAACAGGAGCGCACCATGCTGAACACACCCGCCGACAAATACCAGCCTTACCCCACCCTTTCGTTGCCCGACCGCCGCTGGCCGGAGCAGATTATCACCCGCGCCCCGCGCTGGCTCTCGACCGACTTACGCGACGGTAACCAGGCGCTGGCCGAGCCGATGGACAGCGCGCGCAAGCTGCAATTCTGGGATCTGCTGCTGAACTGCGGGTTTAAAGAAATAGAAGTCGCCTTCCCGTCCGCCTCGCAGACGGACTTCAATTTTGTGCGTCAGCTGATTGAGGAGAACCGCATCCCGGATGACGTCACCATTCAGGTGTTAACGCAGGCGCGGGACGATCTTATCCATCGCACTTTCGACTCCCTGCGCGGCGCGAAGCAGGCCACCGTTCACCTGTATAACGCCACCGCCCCGCTGTTCCGCCGTCTGGTATTCGGCATGGAAAAAGCGCAAATCGTCGAGCTGGCGACGCGCGCGACGCGCCTGATTCGTCAGCTGTGTGAAGAGAACCCTGACACCAGCTGGCAGTACGAGTACTCCCCGGAAACCTTCTGCTTTACCGAACCGGAGTTTGCGCTGGAGATTTGTGAAGCCGTGGCGGAGATCTGGCAGCCGTGCGCGGCGCGTCCGATGATCGTCAACCTGCCCGCGACCGTCGAAGTGAGCACGCCGAACGTCTATGCCGACCAGATCGAGTATTTCTGCCGCCACTTCAGCCGCCGCAGTGACGTCTGTATCAGCGTGCACCCGCATAACGATCGCGGTACCGGCGTCGCCAGCGCAGAGCTGGCCGTCATGGCCGGGGCTGACCGCGTGGAGGGCTGCCTGTTTGGTAACGGTGAGCGCACGGGCAACGTCTGCCTGGTGACGCTGGCGATGAACCTCTACAGCCAGGGCATTAGCCCGAATCTGGATTTCAGCGATATGAATCGGGTGGTTGAAACGGTTGAGACCTGCAACCAGCTGCCCGTCCATCCGCGTCATCCGTGGGCGGGTCGTCTGGCTTACACCGCCTTCTCCGGCTCGCACCAGGATGCCATCAAGAAAGGTTTCGATGCCCGTAAGCCTGGCGAACGCTGGGAGATGCCCTATCTGCCCGTCGACCCGCAGGATACTGGCTGTACCTATGAAGCGGTGATCCGCGTGAACAGCCAGTCAGGAAAAAGCGGAAGCGCCTGGCTTATTGAGCAAAACCATGGTCTGAAATTGCCTCGCGCTCTGCAACAGGATTTTAGCCAGCACGTGCAGCAGGAAACGGATAACCATGGAAAAGAGATGACGCAGAATGCGCTCTGGCAGCTGTTCCGCGCCCGCTACGGCCTGGTGGCGAGCCCGCCATTAGCGCTGCAATCGTACCGCAGCGACAGCCAGCAGGACGGCCAGCTGCGGCTGACGGCAAGCGTCGCCACGCAAGGGGGCACCCGCCAGCTGGAAGGTCAGGGGAACGGTTTGCTCTCCGCCGCCGCTCACGGCTTAAGCCGCTGGATCAACGCGCCGTTTGTGATTAAGGATTATCACGAACATACGTTAGGCGAACGTAGCGACAGCCGCTCGGTGGCCTATATCCGCTGCCTGTTCCAGGACGGGACCAGCCGCTGGGGCGTGGGCATCGACAGCGACGTGGCGCGCGCGTCGATTCAGGCGCTTTTTAACGCGGTCAGTCATTCCTGAAGTAATCGCTGGGTGAGAGACCCATCACCCGACGAAACATTGCCGTAAAGGCGCTGTGGCTACCATACCCCAGATCCAGCGCCACGCGTAATACCGGCTGGCCCTGCGCCAGCCGCACCAAGGCTTCCAGCAGTCGCGCCCTTCTCACCCACTCGCCGTAGCTCAGGCCTGTCTGCTGCTGAAAATGGCGATTCAGCGTGCGTTCGCTCATCCCCACAATACCTGCGGCCTGGGCGCTGCTCCAGCTTTCTCCCGGGGCCATTCGAATCTGCTGGCAGAGGTGTCGCAGCGCTTCGCTTTCCGGCTCGGGCAGGTGAAACGGCAGTACCGACATGAGGCGAATTTCATCGAGGATCAGCTCATAAACACGTTCATCGCGGCTTCCGGGTGCGTAAGATTCAGGAAGCGTAAGGGAGGTCAGGATCAGCTCGCGCAGCAGGGGCGAGATCTGCACGATCTGGCAGGTCGCCGGAAGATCGGCGCGCGCCAGCGGGTCGATAAACAGCGTGCGGGCGGCAACGTTGCCGGTGATGCGCAGGGCGTGCTGCGTACCCGCAGGTAGCCAGACGCCGCGACCGGGCGGCACCACCCAGCAGCCGGATGCGGTATCCACCCGCACGACGCCGGTGAGGCTGTGCAGGAGCTGCGCGCAGTCGTGCTGATGCCACGGCTCGCTGTCGCCATGAGCATAATCATGCGAAAACGGCACAAGCGGGCGATGGGTAAAGGAGAAGGTGGTGGTTGTCGTCATCAGGATTGTAGGCCCGGTCAGCGAAGCGCCACCGGGCATCCACAGGCACGATACTAAATGTGCAGTTCCTGAAGTTTTTCTTTTGGCAGGGCCAGCTCGTCGTTGCTGTTTACACGCACATCACGTTCGATGATATGACGGGCAATCTCCTGGGCTTCTTCCAGAGAGTGCATCTGGTAAGTGCCGCACTGATAAATGTTCAGTTCAGGGATCTGGTTCTGCTCTTTCACCTTCAGCACGTCTTCCATCGCTGCTTTCCACGCATCCGCGACGCGTTTCTCATCAGGCTGACCAATCAGGCTCATGTAGAAACCGGTGCGGCAGCCCATCGGAGAGATATCGATGATCTCCACGCCGTTGCCGTTCAGGTGGTCGCGCATGAATCCGGCGAACAGGTGTTCCAGCGTGTGAATGCCTTTCTCTGGCATCACTTCTTTATTCGGCACGCAGAAGCGCAGGTCGAAAACGGTGATCGTGTCGCCGTGCGGGGTGTTCATGGTCTTCGCCACGCGGACTGCGGGTGCTTCCATACGGGTATGGTCGACAGTAAAGCTATCTAATAACGGCATACGTCACCTCCGATAGTGATTTTTTTTAAAATAAACTGAACTCTTCTACAGAATGCGCGTCTGAGTATATGAAAGACGCGCATTTGTTATCATCATCCCTGAATTCAGAGATGTATATTTTGGCCACAGCGATGTGGCCTTTTTCTTTTGGTTCAGGCCTGCTTCGCCAGAAACGCCTCAAACGACTCCGTATCCGCCGCTTCGACCTCTTTCTGACGTACAACGGACGCATCACGCTCTGCCACAAAATCCGCTTCGCTCAGGATCTCTAACGGCTCCTGCATCAGCATCTCACGGTACTCCGCTGAGAGTGAACGCCCTGTGCCGCCAATGCCCTGTTCAATCATAGAAAGCAGAATACGTGCTGAGAATGTCAGTTCCGGGTTATCAAAGCTTTCAACCAGTTCGTCGCAGACCTTCTGGTAAGCTTCGCCGCCGTACACGCTATCCAGCGTCTGGGCTACGCGCTTAAGGTCATGGAACAGATCCTTCCCTACCTTAGACAGTGGGAACTGAGCCGTTTCACAGCCAATACCTAACGTCAGGCCCGGCTTGCGCCCTTCCAGAATCACGCGATTCCAGTTGGCACGAGTACACAAAAGTTCGTCGGAACTCATTTCCGGCGCATCCGCCAGTACGCACCAGACCATAAACAGGTCAAGGAAGCGAACCTGCTGCTCGTCAACGCCAATCGGTGAGAACGGGTTGATATCCAGCGAGCGCACTTCAATGTATTCGATCCCGCCGCGCTGTAGCGCATCCGACGGCGTTTCACCGCTGCGCGTCACGCGCTTCGGACGAATCGGCGCATACAGTTCATTTTCAATCTGCAACACGTTGGTGTTAATTTGCAGGCGTTTACCGTCTTTTTCGAGGCCGATTTTTTCGTACTCTTCAGACGGGGTTTTAATCGCCCGCTTCAAGCCTGCCACATATTCGTGCAGATCGTTAAACGTAATTCCGAGATTGCTTTGCGATTTATTGGTATAGCCAAGGTCGCTCAGGCGCAGGGAGGTCGCGTACGGCAGGTAATACATACCACATTCGGTCTTCTCGAACGGCAGCGTGGTCGGTTTCCCTTGCAGGAATGATGAACAGATGGCCGGGGACGCGCCGAACAGATACGGAATAACCCAGCCAAAACGGTAGTAGTTGCGGATCAGGCGGAAGTAGCCCGCGGAGATCGCTTCTTTATCCGTTTCACCGCATTTCGCCTGCCAGAACGCCATCGGCAGAGAGAAATTGTAGTGCACGCCAGAGATCGTCTGCATCAGTGCGCCGTAGCGATTTTTCAGTCCTTCGCGATACAGCGTTTTCAGCCGACCAATATTCGAGGTGCCGTACTGCGCCAGCTCGATATCCTGCCCCTGCTCGATATAGCACGGCATGCTGAGCGGCCACATACGCTCGTCGCCGAGGTTGCGGGCGGTGAAGCGATGCACGTCGCGCATGATCGTCAGCATATGATCAATATCACCGTCTACTGGCGTGATGAACTCCAGCAGCGCTTCGGCGAAATCGGTTGTGATCCATTTATGTGTCAGCGCCGAGCCTAACGCCTTCGGGTGTCCCGTAGTCGCTAAGCTACCATCCGCATTTACGCGCAGCGTTTCGCGCTCAAGCCCACGCTGAATCCCCTTCAGTGCCTGAGGGTGATTTTCCAGCCAGGCCAGCGCCTGTGATACGTCCGGGATCAATTTGACCTCCCGCCTGTCAAAAAATTGTCACTCAGCATAATTGTAATGGTTGACGATTGAAGGTCGCGAATTCATTCCACCAATTAGTGCCACCACGTCATACCCTGTAGTGTTACCCATGCCAGTAAAACATAGCGTAACGCCTTGCCAAGGCACAAAAAAAAGAGCACCGGTCCCCAGGAGATGCGCATCCATCCCGCCAGCAGACACAGTAAATCGCCTATTACAGGCATCCAGCTTAATAACAGCGTGGCAGCGCCATAGCGTTTTAGCCAGCCCACTGCCTTTTCCTGCCAGCGAGATTTTTCGCGTAGCGGAAAGAAACGTCCAAGAATAACGTTAGTCAGCCCTCCAAGGCTATTACCCATTGTTGCTATTAAGACCAGCAACCAGGGCTGACTTACGCCGGACAACAGCATCGCCACCAGCACCACTTCCGAATTCCCCGGTAAGAGGGTGGAGCTTAAAAAACTGCTGGCGAATAATGAAGCGAGTGACAGCGCGTCACTCACAGTAAGCGAACGTCCACCGCCGCCATTCCTGCATCACGCGCGGCCTGAATGCCAAAATCAGCATCTTCAAACACCACGCATTTTGCAGGTGGAACCCCCATTAATTCTGCACAGAGCAGGAAGGTATCCGGTGCGGGTTTGTGATGTTTAACATGATCGGCAGCAACGACGGCAGAAAAATAGTGGCGCAGGCCAAGGTGGTTGAGTAGCGCTTCAGCAATCGCGCTCTCGCTGCCCGTACCGACAGACATAGGACGACGCCCGTGCCACTCCTTGACGACGTCAATAAGTGGTAAAGGCTGCACGGTGTCTAACAGTATGGCTTTTACCGCGTCGGTTTTTTCACGCGCGAGCTGATGCGGGTCGAGATCGGCCTGATTCAGCTCAATCACGGCCTGTGCGATACGCCAGGTGGGCGATCCGTTGAGGGCAATCATCGCCTGTAAATCGAAACGCATACCGTAACGGCCCAGGACTTCGGTCCAGGCCTGACGATGTGTGGGTTCGGTATCCAGGAGGGTGCCGTCCATGTCGAAGATCAAACCGTCATACTGTGCGTACATCGTGCTCTCGCTAAACGATTAACAAAGCATTACTTTATCGTAAAAGGGGATTTTTGTCGCTGACAGAGAGAGTGATTGCTGACGAAACGTCGAAGGAATAAACAAAGGGGGAGAATATGGTGCATCCGGGAGGATTCGAACCTCCGACCGCTCGGTTCGTAGCCGAGTACTCTATCCAGCTGAGCTACGGATGCATCGGGGAAATGCTTTTAGAAACAGTAAATGGTGCATCCGGGAGGATTCGAACCTCCGACCGCTCGGTTCGTAGCCGAGTACTCTATCCAGCTGAGCTACGGATGCATCAGGGAACTGCTTTCAGAAATAGTAAATGGTGCATCCGGGAGGATTCGAACCTCCGACCGCTCGGTTCGTAGCCGAGTACTCTATCCAGCTGAGCTACGGATGCATCGGGATTTACTACTGTACTGCTCGATATTCATATCACTTCGAAAGCAATATGAAGTAATAGATGGTGCATCCGGGAGGATTCGAACCTCCGACCGCTCGGTTCGTAGCCGAGTACTCTATCCAGCTGAGCTACGGATGCAAAATGGCGGTGAGGCGGGGATTCGAACCCCGGATGCAGCTTTTGACCGCATACTCCCTTAGCAGGGGAGCGCCTTCAGCCTCTCGGCCACCTCACCACACAACGCCTCTTTCGAGTGCTTCGAGCAACTCGTTAAGAGCTTCTCGTCGCTGCGTGGCGCATATATTACTTTCTGGGACTTATAAGTCAAACAATTTTCCACATGCTTTTTTCGTTTGCACAATTCGCACGCAATTCGCATGTAAAAGCCGCAAAGAGAGTGTTTTATAAGCGGATTTTGCAGGCATCTTCACAGAATTGTGTTGAGAGAAGCGCGTCTTTTGGATGAGATAAGATTATGAGAGTGGTCAAAAACGAAGCGTTTGAAATAGAACGGTAACTTTATGCAGGAAAAATAGCAGGAGGGTTGCGTCTCGCCCGACAGCGAGACGCGACAATATCAGTAACTGGACTGCTGGGATTTTTCAGCCTGGATACGCTGGTAGATCTCTTCACGGTGGACAGATACTTCTTTAGGAGCGTTAACACCAATACGTACCTGGTTACCCTTTACCCCTAAAACTGTCACGGTGACCTCATCCCCAATCATGAGGGTCTCACCAACTCGACGAGTCAGAATCAGCATTCTTTGCTCCTTGAAAGATTAAAAGAGTCGGGTCTCTTGTATCCCGGCATTATCCATCATATAACGCCAAAAAGTAAGCGATGACAAACACGTAAAGTGTAAGCAGTCACGGCATCACATTCTGTTAAACGTAAGTTTAGCCGATATACACAAACTCAACCTGACTTTATCGTTATCGATAGCGCAGTGAGCAAGACGCCATAACGTTACCGCTATGGCGTCTGCTTGTGTTTTGTAGTTATTACAGTTTCGCGCTTACCCAGCTTTCAACGCTGGCTAATGCCGCGGGAAGTGCCGCCGCATCCGTACCACCGGCTTGCGCCATGTCCGGACGACCGCCACCTTTGCCACCCACCTGCTGGGCGACCATGCCAATCAGTTCCCCTGCTTTGACACGATCCGTCACATCCTTAGAGACGCCCGCAATCAGAGAAACCTTACCCTCTGCGACCGTTGCCAGCACGATAACCGTCGAACCAAGCTGGTTCTTCAGATCGTCGACCATGGTACGCAGCATCTTAGGCTCAACGCCCGCCAGATCGCTGACCAGCAGTTTGACGCCCTTAATGTCTACCGCTTTGCTGGAGAGGTTTGCGCTCTCCTGCGCCGCAGCCTGTTCTTTCAGCTGCTGGAGTTCTTTTTCCAGCTGACGGGTACGATCCAGCGCGACACGCACTTTTTCGCCCAGGTTCTGGCTATCGCCTTTCAGCAGCTGCGCGATCTCGTGCAGCTGGTCGCTCTGCGCATGCAGGCTGGCAATTGCGCCTTCCCCGGTCACCGCCTCAATACGACGCACGCCTGCCGCCGTCCCCGACTCGGAAACGATGCGGAACAAGCCGATGTCACCGGTGCGGGATGCGTGAGTACCGCCACACAGTTCGGTAGAGAAGTCGCCCATGCTCAGCACGCGAACGCGGTCGTCATATTTCTCGCCAAACAGCGCCATCGCACCTTTCTTCTTCGCTGCCTCGAGATCCATGATGTGGGTTTCGATTGGCAGGTTACGGCGGATCTGGGTATTCACCAGGTCTTCCACCGCACGAATTTCAGACGGCTTCATCGCTTCAAAATGCGAGAAGTCGAAACGCAGCACTTTGTCATTAACCAGAGAACCTTTCTGGGCAACGTGCGTACCCAGCACTTCGCGCAGGGCTGCGTGCATCAGGTGGGTTGCCGAGTGGTTCAGACGAATGCGCGCGCGGCGAGCTTCGTCAACGTTGGCCTGAACGCCCTCGCCCACTTTCAGAGAGCCGGAAACCAGTTTGCCCTGGTGACCAATTGCCTGACCGTATTTCTGGGTATCGCTTACGCTGAAGCTGAAGCCATTGCCTTTCAGCTCGCCTTTATCGCCAACCTGGCCGCCCGATTCCGCATAGAACGGCGTTTTATCCAGGATAACAACCGCGTCCTGACCCGCGCTAATGCTGTCTACGGCTTTACCGTCAACAAACAGCGCGGTCACGTTGCTGGTCAGGGCCAGCTCTTCGTAGCCTTTAAATTCAGACGCGCTATCAACGCGGATCATCGCGTTGTAGTCCGCGCCAAAACCGCTGGATTCACGCGCGCGACGACGCTGCTCTTCCATTGCGGCTTCAAAGCCTGCTTCGTCAACTTTGATGTTGCGCTCGCGGCAAACGTCCGCGGTCAGATCAACCGGGAAGCCGTAGGTGTCGTACAGGCGGAAAGCGGTTTCGCCATCCAGCGTGTCACCCTTGAGTTTCGCCAGCTCGTCGTCCAGCAGCGCCAGACCGCGCTCCAGCGTACGGGCAAACTGCTCTTCTTCGGTTTTCAGAACCTGTTCAACCTGCGCCTGCTGGCGTTTCAGCTCGTCACCGGCAGAGCCCATCACGCCAATCAGTGGCCCAACGAGTTTATAGAAGAAGGTGTCCTTCGCGCCCAGCATGTTGCCATGGCGGATCGCACGACGAATGATACGACGCAGCACATAGCCACGGTTTTCATTCGACGGGATAACGCCGTCAGCAATCAGGAACGCACAGGAACGAATATGGTCTGCGATAACGCGCAGTGATTTGTTGCTCAGATCGGTTGCGCCCGTTACCTCAGCAACGGCTTTGATCAGGGTGCTGAACAGGTCAATCTCATAGTTGGAGTTAACGTGTTGCAGAACGGCCGCGATACGCTCAAGGCCCATACCGGTATCTACGGACGGTTTTGGCAGCGGCTCCATGGTGCCGTCGGCCTGACGGTTGAACTGCATGAAGACGATGTTCCAGATCTCAATGTAGCGATCGCCATCTTCTTCCGCGCTTCCCGGAGGGCCGCCCCAGATGTGGTCGCCATGATCGTAGAAGATCTCGGTGCACGGACCGCAAGGGCCGGTGTCGCCCATCTGCCAGAAGTTATCAGACGCGTAAGGCGCGCCTTTGTTGTCACCGATACGGATGATACGTTCGCGAGGGATACCCACTTCTTTTTCCCAGATGTCGAACGCTTCGTCATCGGTCTCATACACGGTCACCCACAGACGCTCTTTCGGCAGATTGAACCAGTTTTCACCGGTCAGCAGTTCCCACGCGTATTGAATGGCGTCGTGTTTGAAGTAGTCGCCGAAGCTGAAGTTACCCAGCATTTCGAAGAAGGTGTGGTGGCGCGCGGTGTAACCGACGTTTTCCAGATCGTTGTGTTTACCGCCCGCACGCACGCAACGCTGTGAGGTTGTGGCGCGGGAATAATTACGCTTGTCGAGACCAAGGAACACATCCTTGAACTGGTTCATCCCGGCGTTGGTAAACAGCAGAGTCGGGTCATTGTTCGGTACCAGGGAGCTGCTGGCAACAACCTGGTGTCCCTTACTATGGAAAAAATCGAGAAACGCCTGACGGATCTCAGCGGTGCTCTTGCTCATAATTATCCTGAAATCAAGCTAACGAAATGTCGCAGCAGATCTGTATCTGTAAACAGTTGGACGGACCAGCTACTGGAAAAAGTGGGAATAAGATAAGTTTTCTTTAGTGGGAAGTAAAATCCCGCATGCGTTCAATCGGTAAAATTACGCCAGATATCCTGAATATCTTCCATCAGGAAGCCGCGGTAGAGCAAAAAGCGCTGGATTTTAACTTTTTCTGAAAATTCACGCGGCAGCGGCTCACCGTACTTTCGTACCGCCTGCTCACGCGCCAGTTCGCACCAGTCAATTTCACTTTCGCGCAGGGCTTTTTCAATCGATTCACGGGCTACGCCTTTCTGGTTCAGCTCCTGACGGATACGCGCTGGCCCATAGCCTTTACGACCACGGCTGGCAAGAAAGCGAGCGGCAAAACGGCCGTCATCCAGATAGTGATGCTCGTAGCACCAGGCAACCACGCGGTCATAATCTTCCGCGGTGGCATCAATGTCTTCCGGACCGTTTTTGCTCATGACGGGCGCTGACAGTTTCCGCCGCAGCTCCTGTTCACTATGGTCACGCACGGCAAGAATACGCACGGCCCGATCCAGCAAGCGTGAGTAGGCTGGTCGGCGTGATGTCGGTTCACTCATAAAAAACCTGTCGATTCAGAAATGCAAAAAGGGCCGCATCAGCAGCCCTTCATTTTTATCCGAGAGGATTAAAAGTCTTCGTTGGTTTCTTCAGCATCCGCGCCGTCGACCACGAAATCAGGTTTAGAGTCCTGGTTGTTCAGCAGGAGTTCACGCACCTTCTTCTCAATCTCTTTCGCCGCCGCCGGGTTCTCTTTCAGCCAGGAGATAGCATTCGCTTTACCCTGACCAATCTTGTCACCGTTGTAGCTGTACCATGCGCCCGCTTTTTCAATCAGCTTCTCTTTCACGCCCAGGTCAACCAGCTCGCCGAGGAAGTTGATACCTTCGCCGTAGAGGATCTGGAACTCAGCCTGTTTGAACGGTGCTGCGATTTTGTTCTTCACAACCTTCACGCGGGTTTCGCTACCGACTACGTTATCCCCCTCTTTCACCGCGCCGATACGGCGGATATCCAGACGGACAGAAGCGTAGAATTTCAGAGCGTTACCGCCGGTGGTGGTTTCCGGGTTACCGAACATTACACCAATTTTCATACGGATCTGGTTGATGAAGATCAGCAGCGTATTGGACTGCTTCAGGTTACCCGCCAGCTTACGCATCGCCTGGCTCATCATACGTGCCGCGAGGCCCATGTGAGAGTCACCGATTTCACCTTCAATTTCCGCTTTTGGCGTCAGCGCCGCAACGGAGTCGACGATGATCACGTCAACCGCACCTGAGCGCGCCAGCGCGTCACAGATTTCCAGTGCCTGCTCGCCGGTGTCCGGCTGGGAGCACAGCAGGTTGTCGATATCAACGCCCAGTTTACGGGCATAGACCGGGTCCAGCGCGTGCTCGGCATCGATAAACGCACAGGTTTTACCTTCGCGCTGTGCCGCCGCAACAACCTGCAACGTCAGGGTAGTTTTACCCGAGGATTCCGGACCGTAGATTTCTACGATACGGCCCATCGGCAAACCGCCAGCGCCCAGTGCGATATCAAGAGAAAGCGAACCAGTGGAGATAGTTTCCACATCCATGGAACGGTCTTCACCCAGGCGCATGATGGAGCCTTTACCGAATTGCTTTTCGATCTGGCCCAGTGCTGCCGCCAACGCTTTCTGTTTGTTTTCGTCGATAGCCATTATTACTCCTGTCATGCCGGGAGAAGCAACTGCGCTTCACCATGGACTTCTGTTCTGTTGAGGCAATTATACTGTATAGTCATACAGTATCAAGTATTTTGTAGAAATTGTTGCCAGAGCGTTTTTAACGCGTATTCCGTTGCCTGACGACGCACGCTTTCGCGATCGCCGCTGAAGCATTCCCGGCGGGTGATCCCTTCACCTTTTGAGGTGGCAAAGCCAAACCAGACGGTGCCGACAGGCTTCACGTCGCTGCCGCCGTCCGGCCCCGCGATACCGCTGATGGAGATAGCGTAATCTGCGCGCGCCTCTTTTAGCGCGCCAATCGCCATCTCGATTACCACCGGCTCGCTGACCGCGCCATGCTGCTCAAGCGTGGCTTCACGCACGCCAATCATCTGTGCTTTCGCCTCGTTACTGTAGGTCACAAAGCCGCGTTCAAACCAGGCGGAACTGCCAGCAATATCGGTAATCGCTTTCGCCACCCAGCCGCCGGTGCAGGATTCTGCGGTCGTGAGAGTCGCGCCGCGTTGTTTCAGCGCCAGCCCCACCACTTCGCTTAGCTGCATCAATTCATGGTCAGTCATTCTCGCTCCAGGCCTTAGAAAAACATGCAGCACAAGATAGCACTTTCTCATCAAATATGGGGATGGGCGTCGGGTTTTACGAGGGGGCTTCAGAAAAAAGCCGATGCGGGCGCACCGGCCAGAGAGACGCTTATTTCATGCTGTTAGCGAGGGTGTCCACATTGTGGCGAAACGCCTTGACGTAGGTGTCCGCCACGCCGCCCTTCGCGGACAGCGCTTCCGGGTAAAGTTCACCACCCGGCTGGGCGCCCGTGGCGGTCGCAATCTGCTTCACCAGGCGTGGGTCAAGCTGGTTTTCCATAAACCAGGTTTTCACGCCGTCAGCTTTAATCTGATTGATGATCTCCGCTACCTGCGCCGCGCTGGCTTCACTCTCAGACGACAGCCCCTGCGGCGCCATAAACGTCACGCCGTAGGCGCGGCTGAAATAGCCGAAGGCGTCGTGGCTGGTCAGCACTTTGCGCTTCGCCTGTGGGATGTCGCTGAAACGCTTTTTAGCCCAGCCGTCCAGCTGAGAGAGCTGCGCAATATAGGGTTTGCCGGTAGCTTCAAGCGCCGCCGTATCTTCAGGATCGGCCTTCACCAGCCCTGAGAGAATATTTTGCGCATACAGCGCGCCGTTCGCCGCGCTGTTCCACGCGTGCGGATCGGTCACGGTTTTACCGTCCTCTTCCAGCGTGTGCGTTTTCACGCCGTCCGAAGCAACCACCAGCTGGCCTTTGAATCCGGAGGCTTTCACCAGACGGTCGAGCCAACCCTCCAGCCCCAGCCCATTGACCACCACCACGTCAGCTTTACTCAGCGCCGCGCTGTCTTTGGGCGAGGGTTCGAAAGTATGGGGATCACCGTCCGGCCCCACCAGCGTCGTCACCTTCACACGATCGCCGCCAACCTGCTGCGTGATGTCTCCCAGGATGGAAAAGCTGGTCACCACATTAAGCGTTTTCGCCATTACGCCGTGCGTCATCATGCCGAGCGCGAGCGCCACGGCTAACCCTGTACGTTTCATCGTTTCCCCTTGCGTTAAAAAAGCGCCCGCAGGCTATCCGCCAGCCTGCTGCGCGTGCCAAATAAAACTGAAATAAAGAACAATGCGCTGGCGGTCAGCACAATGGAGGGCCCGGCGGGCAGACTCACTGCCCAGGAAAGGCTTAAGCCCAGCCACGCGCAAAAAATACCGCTGATACCCGCTATCAAAAGTAACCCTGGCAGTGTGCGCACCCAGCAGCGTGCCGCCACGGCGGGTAACATCATCAGCCCGACGGCCATCAGCGTGCCGAGCACCTGAAAACCGGCCACCAGGTTGAGCACCAGCAGCGCCAGAAACAGACCGTGTAACATCCCGGGCAGCCAGCGCGCGTTCACCTGCAACCACGCGGTATCAAACGCTTCGCTGACCAGCCCCCGATAAAAAATCGCCAGCGTGAGGAGCGTGAACATGCAAACGCCCGTCACGAAAAGGGCTGACGCGCTATCCACGGCGAGAATGGAGCCAAACAGAAGATGAAGCAGATCGACATTTGAACCGCGCAGCGACACCAGCGTGACGCCCAGCGCCAGCGAGCCCAGGTAAAACCCTGCGAAGCTGGCATCCTCTTTAAGCGGCGTGCGGCGGCTGACCAGCCCGGCCACCAGCGCAACGGCGATCCCGGCAATAAACCCGCCGACAGTCATTGCCAGCAGCGACATCCCGCTGAGCAGATAGCCCACCGCGACACCCGGCAAAATGGCGTGAGAAAGGGCGTCCCCCATCAGGCTCATCCGACGCAGCTGAAGAAATACGCCCAGCGCAGTGGTGCTGACGGAGAGCGCCAGGCAAACCACCAGCGCGCGCCGCATAAAGCCGTACTCAATAAACGGCTGGAAGAAGAGATGCCAGATCATGCCACCCTCACCCGCTCGGTTTTCCAGTGCGGCGTATCAGCATCCAGCCGCAGCGTCTGCGGGAAGTGGCGCGAGACGCGTTCGCTGTCGTGCAGTACCGCCAGCAGGGTCTGCCCCTGCATATACATCTCCAGCATCAGATCCATCAGCACGTTGCAGGTCGCTTCATCGACGCCGGTGAAAGGCTCATCCAGCATCACCAGCGGCGCCTGCTGCACCAAAACGCGGGCAAACAGCATGCGCTGAAACTGGCCGCCGGAAAGTTCATCAATGGTGGAGAACGCCATGGACTCCAGCCCCACGCGCTCCAGCGCGCCGGCAATGCGCATGCGGGTATCCCGACGAAAACCGGCAAACAGAGAGATTGCTGGCCAGCAGCCCATACTCACCACGTCCTGCACGGTCAGAGGAAATTGCGCCTCCAGCGCGTGACGCTGCGCCAGCCAGCCCACCACCGGACGTCTCCCCTGCCAGCGAAACGTACCGCTGACGGGCGGAATAAAGCCAGCGAGCGTTTTCAGCAGCGTGGATTTGCCGCAGCCGTTGGCCCCGACGATGGCGGTCATGCTCCCGCGTTCAATCACGCCGGACAGCGCGCGCGTAACGGGCTGACGATCGTAACCCGCCACCAGGTCGTTCATCACGATCATGGCAACGCCACCGCCCAGCGCACGGCCAGGCCGAGAAACAGAATGAGCACCAGCGCCAGCAGCAGCCGAACCGGGGATGAGAGCGAAAACAGGGACATGGATATCTCAACTCAAAAGAATGTTATAACATAACAATAATGAAAGACGATTAAGATGTAAACGGCGGGAGTGAAATGGGAGTGTGGCGAAATGTTTCTGCAAACTTCCCTCTCCCGTGGGAGAGGGTCAGGATACGGGCAGCCATGCCGGGTGGCGGCGTTGCCTTACCCGGCCTACCCGTCGGGGTAGCTTACTGGCTAAACGGTGACGCTGCGGGCACACGCGCCTGAGACACCGCCAGCCCCAGCTGCCATACCGCCATCGCATAGTGCGTGCTGTGGTTGTAGCGGGTAATGGTGTAGAAGTTCGGCAGCCCGAACCAGTACTGATAACCGGTTCCGACATCCAGGCGCAGCAGGCTCACCTGGTCAACATTGCCCAGCGGCTGCGACGGCGTTAAGCCTGCCGCTGCCAGCTGCGCCACGCTGTATTTGGTTTTAAATCCGTTTTCCAGACCAAACGCCTCGCCGTTCGCCTGCACCGCCACCTGGCCGCCCGGCGTCCAGCCGTGCGCTTTGAAGTAGTTAGCCACGCTGCCAATGGCGTCTTCGGGATCCCACAGGTTGATGTGACCATCCCCGTTAAAATCTACCGCGTACTGCTTATAGGAGGACGGCATAAACTGGCCGTAGCCCATCGCCCCGGCGAACGACCCTTTCAGATCTAACGGATCGTCCTGTTCGTCTCGCGCCATCAGCAGGAAGGTTTCCAGCTCGGAAGAGAAATACTCGGCGCGGCGCGGGTAGTTGAAGGAGAGCGTCGCCAGCGCATCGAGGATGCGGGTTTTACCCATAATGCGTCCCCAGCGGGTCTCGACCCCAATAATACCGACGATGATCTCCGGCGGCACGCCATAGACCTGCCACGCACGGTTCAGGGCGTCTTCATACTGATTCCAGAACACCACACCATTCTGCACGTTGTCCGGGGTAATAAACTGTTTGCGATAGCGCAGCCACGCGCCGTTTGGCCCGGTCGGCACCTGGGCCGTCGGCGCCTGCCTGTCCATCAGGCGCAGCACGTAGTCCAGACGCTTCGCCTGAGACAAAATGGCATGCAGCTGCTGGCGGTCAAAACCGTGCTTGCTCACCATTTTATCGATGAACTGTTCGGCCGCAGGGTTATTCGCGAAGTCGCCCCCCATCTGCATCATATTGTGCTGCGGCTCCAGCAGGAATCCTCCGGAAGGCGCGCCCGCCGTTGGTTGAGCGGCTTCGGTCTTGGGTTTGCTACTACAGGCGGACAGGAGAATAAGCGCAGGCAACAGCGCTGCATAACGACGCTTGAACATGTGGCATCCATTTAACGAGTTCGGTAAGAACCCAGTATGGTAAAGCATCCCCAACTCCTCAAGGAAGCGGTACGCACCTCCCCGACGCAAATCCGTGCTTTTTTCCACCCAAAATTATTCACCTCATCAATAAACTTTCAAAATAATACTTTTTTCTTTCATTGTGAGATCTGATTAACACTTTAAAACCTTTCAAAGTGATTATTATTAGCCGCAGATAGACAAAAACAAACGCCCTACAGGAGAGAAGAATGATAGAAACCATCACCCACGGCGCCGAGTGGTTCATCGGGCTGTTTCAGAAAGGCGGCGAGGTCTTCACCGGCATGGTGACCGGGATCCTGCCCCTGCTGATCAGCCTGCTGGTGATCATGAACGCGCTGATTAACTTTATCGGCCAGCAGCGCATTGAACGCTTCGCCCAGCGCTGTGCCGGCAATCCGCTGTCCCGCTACCTGATCCTGCCCTTCATCGGCACCTTTGTGTTCTGCAACCCGATGACCTTAAGCCTCGGCCGCTTTATGCCAGAGAAGTACAAGCCGAGTTATTACGCCGCCGCCTCCTACAGCTGCCATTCAATGAACGGCCTGTTCCCGCACATTAACCCCGGCGAGCTGTTTGTTTACCTCGGGATTGCCAGCGGTCTCACTACGCTGGGACTGCCGCTCGGCCCGCTGGCAGTGAGCTATCTGCTGGTCGGCCTGGTGACCAACTTCTTCCGCGGCTGGGTAACGGACCTCACTACCGCCATTTTTGAGAAAAAAATGGGCATTCAGCTTGATGAAAAAGTCCAGCTTTCGGGAGCCACAGTATGAACCGGATCCGCATAGAGAAAGGCACGGGCGGCTGGGGCGGCCCGCTGGAATTCGACGCCACCGAAGGCAAAAAGATCGTCTACATCACCGCAGGGACGCGCCCGGCGATCGTCGACACGCTGCGCGAGCTGACCGGCTGGGAAGCGGTCGACGGCTTCAAAGAGGGCGAGCCGCCGGAAGCGGAAATCGGCGTGGCGGTTATCGACTGCGGCGGCACCCTGCGCTGCGGCATCTACCCGAAGCGCCGCATTCCGACGGTGAATATTCACTCCACGGGCAAATCCGGCCCGCTGGCGCAGTACATCCTTGAGGACATTTATGTCTCGGGCGTGAAGGAGGACAACATCACGCTGGTGAATGGCACATCCGCGCCGCAAAAAGCGGCCCCGCGCGACTACGACACCAGCAAGAAGATCACCGAGCAGAGCGACGGCCTGCTGGCGAAGGTCGGGATG
This sequence comes from Enterobacter cloacae complex sp. EB5, assembly GCF_031432835.1. Lineage (NCBI taxonomy): Bacteria > Pseudomonadati > Pseudomonadota > Gammaproteobacteria > Enterobacterales > Enterobacteriaceae > Enterobacter > Enterobacter cloacae complex sp. EB5. Next base: position 3,103,302 of record NZ_CP133860.1, on the reverse strand, counting down.
GGGATGGGGTCCGCCGTGGCGGTGCTGTTCCAGTCCGGGCGCGACACCATCGACACGGTGCTGAAAACCATTCTGCCGTTTATGGCGTTCGTCTCGGCGCTGATCGGCATCATCATGGCCTCCGGCCTCGGCGACTGGATTGCCCACGGCCTCGCCCCGCTCGCCAGCCACCCGCTCGGGCTGGTCACACTGGCGCTGATCTGCTCCTTCCCGCTGCTGTCGCCGTTTCTCGGCCCGGGCGCGGTGATTGCCCAGGTCATCGGCGTGCTGATTGGCGTGCAGATTGGTCTGGGGAATATTCCCCCGCACCTCGCCCTGCCCGCCCTGTTTGCCATTAACGCCCAGGCGGCGTGCGACTTCATCCCCGTCGGGCTGTCGCTGGCGGAAGCGCGCCAGGAGACCGTGCGCGTGGGCGTCCCCTCCGTGCTGGTGAGCCGCTTCCTGACGGGCGCGCCAACGGTGCTGATTGCCTGGTTTGTCTCCGGCTTTATTTATCAATAAGAGGTTCCTGCCATGACCGTGATTTACCAGACCACCATTACCCGCATCGGCCAGAGCGCGGCCGATGCGCTCAGCGACCAGATGCTGATCACTTTCCGCGAAGGGGCGCCTGCGGATATCGAAGAGTTTTGCTTTATCCACTGCCACGGCGAGCTGAACGGTGAGCTGAAGGCCGGAAGCCAGCTGGAGCTGGGCAAGGCGCGCTATGCCGTAACCGCCGTCGGTGAGGTCGCCGAGCAAAACCTGCGCGAACTGGGGCACATCACCCTGCGTTTCGACGGCCAGCCGCGGGCGGAGTATCCCGGCACGGTTCACGTTGAGGGGCCGGTTCCGCAGGCCGTCACCCCAGGCTGCACGTTAAAATTTATTTCGTAATAAAGGAGAGACACATGAGTCAGGTTGCCGTTGTCATTGGTGGGGGACAAACCTTAGGCGAGTTCCTCTGCCATGGGCTTGCCGCAGAGGGCTACCGCGTGGCGGTCGTGGATATTCAGAGCGAGAAAGCCGCTCGCGTAGCGGACGCCATCAACACTGAGTTTGGCGAAGGGATGGCGTATGGATTTGGCGCCGACGCCACCAGCGAGCAGAGCGTGATGGCGCTGGCCCGCGGCGTGGATGAGATTTTTGGTCGCACCGATCTGCTGGTCTACAGCGCGGGGATCGCGAAGGCGGCCTTTATCAGCGATTTCGAACTGGGGGATTTTGACCGCTCGTTGCAGGTGAATCTGGTGGGCTATTTCCTCTGCGCCCGCGAATTTTCCCGTCTGATGATCCGCGACGGGATTCAGGGGCGCATCATTCAGATCAACTCAAAATCGGGGAAAGTGGGCAGCAAGCACAACTCCGGCTACAGCGCGGCGAAGTTTGGCGGCGTCGGGCTGACGCAGTCTCTGGCGTTGGATCTGGCCGAATACGGCATTACCGTGCACGCGCTGATGCTGGGTAACCTGCTGAAATCCCCGATGTTCCAGTCCCTGCTGCCGCAGTATGCCGCCAAACTTGGCATCAAAGCGGAGGACGTCGAACAGTACTACATCGACAAAGTGCCGCTGAAGCGCGGGTGCGATTATCAGGACGTGCTGAACATGCTGCTGTTTTACGCCAGCCCGAAAGCCTCGTACTGCACCGGGCAGTCGATTAACGTTACCGGTGGGCAGGTGATGTTCTGATCGAGCGGCCTGATGCCCTCACCCTAACCCTCTCCCACGGGGAGAGGGAACGAAACAAGGAGCCGATATGGTCACCGCACTCATCACCGTCGCCGCCCTCGCCTGGCTTTGCCAGATGGCGTTTGGCGGCTGGCAAATCCGTCAGTTTAACCGCGCCTTTGATGCCCTGTGTCAGAAGGGACGCGTGGGCGTCGGGCGTTCCGGGGGACGCTTCAAACCGCGAGTTGTCGTCGCTGTTGCGCTGGATGAAAACAATAAGGTCTGCGATTCCCTCATCATGCGCGGCGTAACGGTGTTTGCCCGTCCGACCAAAATCCAGGCGATCAACGGCATTTCGCTGCATGAATTACAACCTGATGTGATCTTCCCCCATGATTCACTCTGTCAGAATGCACTATCATTAGCGCTTAATCTGAAACATGGATAATTTCGTTGTGAAAGTTATAAACTTGCGGAATTATCATTTCGCAACGTAAGGAACGAAGCGCCTATGAAACCACGTCAGCGGCAGGCGGCCATACTTGAGCATCTGCAAAAGCAGGGAAAGTGCTCGGTAGAGGATCTGGCCCACTACTTTGACACCACCGGCACGACAATACGCAAGGACCTGGTATTGCTCGAAAACTCCGGCGCCGTCATTCGTACCTACGGCGGCGTGGTGCTCAATAAAGACGAAGCCGACCCGCCTATCGACCACAAAACGCTGATCAATACCCACCAGAAAGCGCTGATTGCCGAAGCCGCCGTCAAATTTATCCAGGACGGCGATTCCATTATCCTCGACGCAGGCAGTACCGTCCTACAGATGATCCCGCTGCTCAGCCGCTTTAATAACATCACCGTGATGACCAATAGCCTGCATATCGTCAATGCCCTGTCAGAGTTCGACAGCGAGCAGACCATCCTGATGCCCGGTGGCACCTTCCGTAAAAAATCGGCGTCGTTTCACGGGCAGCTGGCGGAGAATGCCTTCGACCACTTCAGCTTCGATAAGCTGTTTATGGGCACGGACGGCATCGACCTCAACGCGGGCGTGACCACCTTCAACGAGGTATTCAGCGTCAGCAAAGCGATGTGCAACGCCGCGCGGGAAGTGATTTTGATGGCGGACTCGTCGAAGTTTGGCCGTAAAAGCCCCAACATTGTCTGTAGCCTTGAAAGCGTCGATAAGCTGATTACCGACGCAGGTATCGATCCGGCATTTAAAAAAGCGCTGGAAGCGAAAGGCATCGACGTGATCGTAACCGGAGAGAAAAATGAGTGATTTTCTGTTAAACGCAGGCCGTCAGACCCTGCTGCTGGAGCTACAGGAAGCCAGCCGCCTGCCGGAGCGTCTGGGTGAAGATTTTGTTCGTGCAGCCAACACCATTATCCACTGCGAGGGCAAAGTGATCGTGGCGGGTATCGGTAAATCCGGTCATATCGGCAAGAAGATTGCCGCGACGCTTGCCAGCACCGGCACCCCGGCGTTCTTCGTGCATCCTGCCGAAGCGCTGCACGGCGATCTGGGGATGATCGAAAGCCGCGACGTGATGCTGTTTATCTCCTACTCCGGTTCAGCCAAAGAGCTGGATCTCATCATCCCTCGCCTGCAAGAAAAATCGGTGGCCCTGTTAGCGATGACCGGCAAATCCCGTTCGCCGCTGGCGCTGGCCGCGAAAGCAACGCTGGATATTTCCGTTGAACGCGAAGCCTGCCCGATGCACCTGGCACCGACCTCCAGCACCGTCAACACCCTGATGATGGGCGACGCGCTGGCAATGGCGGTGATGCAGGCGCGCGGTTTTAATGAGGAAGATTTCGCCCGTTCGCATCCGGCAGGTGCGCTCGGCGCACGCCTGCTCAACAAGGTTCACCACCTGATGCGCACCGACGATGCCATTCCGCAAGTTAAACTCGACACCAGCGTGATGGACGCCATGCTGGAGCTGAGCCGCACCGGGCTGGGGCTGGTTGCGGTATGCGACAATGACCGCCAGGTGAAGGGCGTCTTCACCGACGGCGACCTGCGCCGCTGGCTGGTGGGCGGCGGCAAGCTGGAGGCGCGGGTATCCGAAGCAATGACCCGGGGCGGGCTGACGCTGAATGCCGACAGCCGCGCCATTGAAGCCAAAGAGGTGCTGATGAAGCGCAAAATCACCGCCGCGCCGGTGGTGGACGAGCACGGCAGGCTGTGCGGCGCGATCAACCTGCAAGACTTCTACCAGGCGGGGATTATTTAACCCTTCAGCCCCAGACGTTTCGCCAGCCTGTGAAGGTTGGCGACGTCCATCTCCAGCGCCCGCGCGCACGCCGCCCAGCTGCGGTTATTCTGCTCCAGCGCGCGGGCGATCATCTGACGCTGGAACGCATCCGTCGCCTCGCGCAGGTTTTCGTTCACGCTCTCAGGTATCACCGGCTTCACGGACGGCGTCGTTTCCTCATGCAGCGCGAAATGGCGCGCATGAATAACCACTTCATCCCCCGAACGCGTTGCCCGCGCCAGCACTACCGCGCGGTGGATCGCATGTTCCAGTTCACGCACATTACCCGGCCAGCCGTAGCTCAGCAGGTGCGTCCTCGCGCCGGGGCTTAGCACCACGCGGGAAAGCCCCATTTTGAGCCGACACTGTTCGCAGAAAAAGCCCGCCAGCAGCACCACATCCTCGCCGCGCTCGCGCAGCGGCGGCACCGTGAGCGGGAACACGCTCAGACGGTGGAACAGATCGGCGCGGAAATTCCCCGCCAGCACCTCTTCGCGCAGATCACGGTTCGTCGCCGCCAGCACGCGCACATCCACGCGTAAGCTGCGATCGTCACCCACGCGTTGAATATCGCCATACTGCAACACCCGCAGCAGTTTGGCCTGGAGCGAAAGGGAGAGTTCGCCAATTTCATCGAGGAACAGCGTGCCGTTATCAGCCATTTCGAACTTGCCGCTGCGGTTGCTGATCGCCCCTGTAAAGGCCCCTTTGACGTGTCCGAACAGCTCGCTTTCCGCCACGCTTTCCGGCAGCGCCGCGCAGTTGAGATAGACCAGCGGATTCACCGCACGGGGCGAGGCTTCGTGGATCGCTTTTGCCACCAGCTCTTTACCGGTGCCGGTCTCCCCGAAGATCAGCACGTTCAAATCAGACGCGGCGACAATCTCAATCTCTTTTTTGAGCTGCGCCATGCCTGGCGAAAGGCCGATCATTTCGGTGTGCGCCACCTGCTCAAACGCCGTCGGGCTACCCGGAAGAATATTCTGGCTCTCCAGCTGTTCTATCAGCAGGGCGTTGTTCAGCGCCCCGGCCGCCAGCGCAGCAATCAGCCGTAGCTCTTCGTCGCTGAAGGTATCGAACTGATCAGGCGACATGCCGTCGAGGGTTAACGCGCCAATCAGGTTCTGCCCGGCAAACAGCGGCAGGCCGATACAGGCGTGCACCTTCAGGCTCTCCTGTCCGGGGATCAGGCCGTCGTACGGGTCGGGCAGATCGCTGTCTGCCGGAAAACGCACCACGTCACCCGCACGGGCGATAGTTTCCAGACGCGGGTGGCCCTCCAGGGTAAAGCGCCGCCCGAGTACGTCCTTCGCCAGACCGTCGATAGCCAGCGGAATAAACTGCCGCCCTTCGTAACGCAGCAGTGCCGAGGCATCGCAATCCAGCACGTGGCGCAACGTGGAGATCAGCCGCTGAAAGCGGTCCTGATGACCAATACCGGTTTGCAGTTCTATGGCGATCTTCGCCAGCACATCTACGGAAAAGCTCATCTCTGCCTCACTGTCATTTTGACAATGCATAGTGTCATATTGACAATTTTTAAGATAGTCAAAATGACTACCCATTAGGGAGCATCAAAATATAAATACATTATTTTCAATAATTTAAAAAGTTGGCACGCAACTTGATATATGACAGTCATCTTATTTGAAAACGCCGTATTAAGTTGAGGTTGCTATGTCTATTCTGGTTAAAAATAACATTCATTGGGTGGGTCAACGTGACTGGGAAGTACGTGATTTTCACGGGACGGAATACAAAACGCTGCGCGGCAGCAGCTACAACAGCTATCTCATTCGTGAAGGTAAAAACGTCCTGATCGATACCGTCGATCACAAATTCAGCCGCAAGTTCGTGCAGAACCTGCGCAGCGAAATCGATCTGAATGAGATCGACTACATTATCATCAACCACGCGGAAGAGGATCACGCCGGGGCGCTGACCGAGCTGATGTCCCACATTCCGGATACCCCAATCTACTGCACCACCAACGCCATTGACTCCATCAACGGCCACCACCACCATCCGGAGTGGAACTTCCACACCGTGAAAACCGGCGACACGCTGGATATCGGCAACGGCAAACAGCTGATCTTCGTGGAAACCCCAATGCTGCACTGGCCGGACAGCATGATGACCTACATGACCGGTGACGCGGTGCTGTTCAGTAACGACGCCTTCGGCCAGCACTACTGCGACGAACGTCTGTTCAACGACGAAGTGGATCAGACCGAGCTGTTCGAACAGTGCCAGCGCTACTACGCCAACATCCTGACCCCGTTCAGCCGTCTGGTCACGCCAAAAATCACCGAGATCCTCGGCTTCAACCTGCCGGTGGATATGATTGCCACCTCCCACGGCGTGGTATGGCGTGAAAATCCAACCCAGATTGTCGAACTGTACCTGAAGTGGGCGGCGGACTATCAGGAAGATCGCATCACCATCTTCTACGACACCATGTCCAACAACACCCGCATGATGGCGGACGCCATTGCCCAGGGCATCAACGAAGTGGACCCGAACGTGGCGGTGAAAATCTTCAACGTGGCGCGCAGCGATAAGAATGAGGTACTGACCAACGTCTTCCGCTCCAAAGGCGTGCTGGTGGGTACCTCTACCATGAATAACGTAATGATGCCGAAAATTGCCGGACTGGTGGAAGAGATGACCGGCCTGCGCTTCCGTAACAAACGCGCCAGCGCCTTTGGTTCACACGGCTGGAGCGGCGGCGCGGTAGACCGTCTCTCCACCCGTTTACAGGATGCCGGTTTTGAGATGTCCCTGAGCCTGAAGGCGAAATGGCGCCCGGATCTCGACGCGCTGGAAATCTGTCGCCAGCACGGTCGCGACATTGCCCGCCAGTGGGCGCTTGCGCCGCTGCCGGAAACCGCACCCGCCGCAGCGGTTACGCCGGAAGCCGTAGCAGAAGCCGCTCCTGCCGCTGCCGACCTCGGCCCTTGCATGCAGTGCAGCGTCTGCCAGTGGATTTACGATCCTGAGCTGGGCGAGCCGTTGCAGGATGTCGCGCCGGGTACGCCGTGGAGCGAGGTGCCGGACAACTTCCTCTGCCCGGAATGTTCCCTCGGGAAAGACGTCTTTGATGAACTGGCAACGGAGGCAAAATGAGCCACGGCATCGTCATTATCGGCTCGGGCTTTGCCGCCCGCCAGCTGGTGAAAAATATCCGCAAACAGGATGCTAACGTGCCGTTGACGGTGATCGCCGCCGACAGCATGGATGAGTACAACAAGCCTGATTTAAGCCACGTCATTAGCCAGAATCAGCGCGCCGACGATCTCACCCGCCAGACGGCGGGGGAGTTTGCCGAACAGTTTAACCTGCGTCTGTTTCCGTACACCTGGGTCACCGACATCGACGCCGACGCCCACGTGGTGAACGCGAAAGATAAAACCTGGCAGTACGACAAGCTGGTGCTGGCGACGGGGGCATCGGCGTTTGTGCCGCCGGTTGAGGGCCGCGAGCTGATGGTCACGCTCAACAGCCAGCAGGAGTATCAGGCCAGCGAGACCCTGTTACGCGACGCCACGCGGGTGATGATTGTCGGCGGCGGGCTGATTGGCACCGAGATGGCGATGGACTTCTGCCGGGCGGGAAAATCCGTCACCCTGGTTGACCACGCGGCCAGCATTCTGTCAGCGCTGATGCCGGCAGAAGTAAGCAGTCGCTTACAGCATCGTCTGACCGACATGGGCGTGCATCTGCTGCTGAAATCGCAGTTACAGAGCCTGAGCAAAACCGAAACCGGCATTTGTGCGACGCTCGACCGCAACCGCAGCGTGGAAGTGGATGTGGTTATTGCGGCGACGGGGTTGCGCCCGGAAACCGCGCTGGCGCACCGCGCGGGCGCAGAGATCAATCGCGGCGTGAAGGTGGACAGCTACCTGCAAACCACCCAGCCGGACATTTATGCCCTGGGCGACTGCGCGGAAATTAACGGCCAGGTGCTGCCGTTCCTGCAACCGATTCAGTTAAGCGCCATGTTCCTGGCGAAAAACCTGCTCGGCGGCAACGCCCCGGTGAAATTACCCGCCATGCTGGTGAAGGTAAAAACGCCGGAACTACCGCTGCATCTCGCAGGTGAAACGCAGCGTCAGGATCTGGACTGGGAGATTGTCCTTTCGCCTCAGGGCATGGTGGCGCGCGGCACCGATACCGACGGTCAGATGCGCGCCTTTGTCGTCAGCGAAGACAGAATGAAGGAGGCCTTCGCGCTGCTGAAATCGCTACCAGCTTAACCCTCGTCATGCCGGGTGGCGCTCCGCTTACCCGGCCTACAGTACTGCCACGCTTACTTAACCTTTGGATTTTATTGTCCACCGCCCCGATGTCCCGGGGCTTTTTTTTATCGCTACACTCTCAGCGTCAGGAGCGCACCACCAGCGCGTCATATCCGCGCCAGCGGTAATTCGCCATCGAGATCAGCCAGCAGGCGACAAACAGCCCGACCACCACAAATCCGGCATCGCCCAGGTTGTCGTTCACCGCGCCAATCAGATCCCACACGCCGCCGCTGAGGGAGAACTTGTCCATCAGCAGACCCAGCGCTTCCAGGCCGCCGATAAACAGCGCCACCACCACCGAAGTGCCGGTGATGGTCATGTTGTAGTAGAGCTTGCGCTGCGGCTTGTTGAACGCCCAGCCGTAGGCACCCACCATCAGCAGGTTATCGAGCGTATCCACCAGCGCCATGCCGCTGGCGAAGAGCGCCGGGAAGATCATGATCGACCACACCGACATCCCGCTGGAGGCGCTGGCGGCGGAGATCCCCAGCACGCCGATTTCGGTGGCGGTGTCGAACCCCAGGCCGAACAGGAAACCGACCAGGTACATCTGCCAGCTTTTATTGACGAGGCGGAAGGTTTTGCCGAACAGCCAGTTCATGACGCCGCCCTGTGCAGGCAGCGTGATGTCGCCCTGCACGGGCCTGCCGTGTTTCAGCGCCTGAAAACTGCGCCAGACGCCGCGCAGGATCACCATATTCACCAGCGCCATCGCCAGCAGGAAGGTGGCGGAGACGGCGGTGCCAATCAGGCTGCCGGTTTCGTGGAACCATGCCATGTTTTTCTGAAACGCCGTGGCGGTAGCGGCAATAGCAATGGAGGCCAGCACCACGATGGTGGAGTGTCCGAGGGAGAACCATGCGCCCACGCCGGACGGGCGCTTGCCCTGCTGCATCATCTTACGCGTCACGGTATCAATCGCGGCGATATGGTCGGCATCCACCGCATGACGCAGTCCGTAACACCAGGCCAGCAGGCTGGCCGCCATCAGCGCCGTACTGCCGCTAAAGGTGTGCCACGCCAGCCCCCAGGCCAGCAGGTTAGCCATCCCGAGAGCCAGCAGCAGGCACGCTGCACGAGGTTCATTGCGTAAAAGTCGTAACATTTTAAATCCTTTGTGAACATGATCGGGCGGCAGCAACCACCGCCTGCCCGAAGGAGATCGCTCCGTCGCCTGCGGGCAGGCGCGAAGGAAAAAGAAGCGTGAAATCAGAAAGGTAGTGACGAAGGCGCGCGCGCAGCAGGCGGTTGTGAAGGACGCCGCCGCTGAAGCACACCGTAGCGAGCGACCGTCGGCGGGCATGCGTTGCCGCCAGTTCGCTCAGCCCTTTTGCCAGCGCATCGTGAAAAGCCCAGGCGCGCTCGCCGGGCTCCGCCCGCCAGGCCAGCCACTGCTGCCAGAACAGCGCAAGGTTATCCGTCTGGAGCGTCACCGGATGATCAACCCCTGCACAGCGTTCGGCCAGCGCCTCCAGCCGGCACGCGGCTTCGCCCTCATAGCGTTGCGTTTCAATACCCAACGCACAGGCCACGGCGTCGAACAGACGACCACAGGAGGAGGCCCGCGGCGCATTGATACCGCGCGACACAGCCGTTGCCAGCAGCGGCCAGTTTTGACGCTGTACCGCCTCTGTTTCCGGGTACTGCTGCCAGTCAGGTACAAACGCCAGACAGTGGGCGAGCAAATTGCGCCACGGCTGTTTTGCCGCCAGATCGCCCCCCGGCAGCGCAACGGCTGGCAGACCGCCCAGCCGTTCGCAGTCGCGATAGTTCACCCGCAGGCACTCGCCGCCCCACAGCGCGCCGTTCTCGCCCATGCCGATCCCGTCCAGCGTCAGGGCAATAACATCCCCGCCGTCGAGCGGCCAGCCGTTCTCCGCCAGACACGCTGCCGCATGCGCATGATGATGCAGCACGGTCTCAACGGGCAGCGCCTGCGCCCGGGCCCACTGTCGGACGTGATAACCCGGATGGGCATCGCACACCACGCGCTCAGGCTGAAAGACGTAGATGTCCTGCATCGTCGAGAGCGCGCTGCGCCACTGCGCCTCTACCCCCTCGTCGCTCAGATCGCCAAAATGCTGGCTCAGCACCGCCTGGTTGCCACGCACCAGGCAGAAGGTATTTTTCATCTCCGCGCCGGTGCATAACATGGGCGGGATGTCGCGGAATCCGGCGGGCAATGTGATGGCATCCGGTACAAAACCCCGCGCGCGACGCAGCAGCGTGCCCTCCTGGTCCATCACTGAATCATCCATCCGTTGCAGGATGTCGCGGTTGTGCAGCAGGAAGCCGTCAGCGATGTCACTGAGTTCTTCCAGCGCCTGCTGGTTGCTTATGGCGGGTGGATGGCCGCTGAGGTTGCCGGAGGTCATCACCAGCGGGCGCTGGCAGTCCAGCATCAGCAAATGCTGGAGCGGGTTCGCGGGCAGCATCACGCCGACCGTATCCAGCCCCGGCGCAATCTCCTCAGGAAACGCAGGAAGGCAGGCTTTTGGCGTCAGCACAATCGGCGCAGCGGGTGAACGTAACAGCGTCTGGATGGCCTCCGGCAGATCGTCCGCATGCGGGATCATCACCGCCAGCGGCCTGGTCGGGCGCTGCTTGCGTGCCCGTAATTTCCGAATCGCCTGCGGGTTAAGCGCGTCGCAGACCAGGTGAAAACCGCCCAGCCCTTTCACCGCCACAATCCCGCCGCCTTTCAGCATCGCCACCGCCGCGCTTAACGCCGATTCGCGGGTGGCAGCACCCTCCCCAGCTCGCCACTCCAGCTGCGGTCCGCAATCCGGGCAGGCCACCGGCTGGGCGTGAAAACGCCGGTCAGCCGGGTTGCGGTACTCCGTTTCACAGGGCACACAGAGCGGGAATGGCGCCATTGACGTGGCCGGGCGGTCATAGGGCATGGCGCGGATAATGGTAAACCGCGGCCCGCAGTGGGTGCAGTTGATAAAGGGGTAGCGGTAGCGACGTTCGCGGGGATCGCGCATCTCCGCCAGGCATGCGGGACAGGTGGCGGCATCCGGGACGATTTGCGTGTCCATCGCCCCGCTCTCGCTGTGGCGGATGACAAACTCGTCCGGCAGCGTCGTCCAGCTGAACGGCTGTGTTTCAACGCGATCGATGCGCGCCAGCGGTGGGCAGTCCTGGCGCAGTCTCGCGGTAAAGTCACCCCCACTGCCCGCGAGACGCACCAGGACACCCTCTCCGTCGTTGCAGACGTCGCCTGCCAGCCCCAGCTGCTGCGCAAGCTGCCAGACGAAAGGACGAAATCCTACCCCCTGCACCTTGCCGCGTACCCGAAGCTGTACGCCGTTAACGCGCATTGCAGCTTAAAACAGCAGCGATGACGAGGTGTCGAACGCCGCGCGGCGGCGTTTTTCGGCGCTCATCTGTTCGAGCTTGTCGCGATCGACGCAGACCAGCGCATGCGTCGGACAGGCTTCCATACACGCCGGACCGGCATCGCGGTGGTAGCAGAGGTCACATTTATTGGCTTCGGCTTTCTCCGCGCGCACGCTCAGCCCGATACCGCTGTTGCGCACCACCGGGCGAACCACCACCTCCATCGCGCCATACGGGCACGCCACCACACAGGTTTTGCACCCGATGCAGCGCTCCTGCATCACGTGCACGAAGCCTTTCTCGCGCTTAATCGCCCCGTTCGGACAGACGTTGGCGCACGGCGCGTCTTCGCACTGGCGACAGATAGCGGCGGTAGAAATATTCACGCCTTTAATGACGTGGATGCGCGGCAGGAAGGTATCAGGGGTGAGAGAGGCGCAATCCTGCTCTGCCTGATGGGACACCACGCACGCCACTTCACAGGTACGGCAACCAATGCATTTGCTGGCATCGGCCATAATAAAACGGTTCATCTGCTTCTCCGGCATAACTGTTATGCGCGAAGCTATTCATAAACCGTGCCAATATTTAATACATTGATTTTAAAGAGAAATAAAAAGAAGTGGATCTGTCATCGTCATTAGTGACGATGACAGATGTCGACGTCAGCGATGCGGGCCGTCAATGACGGAGTCGCGCAGGATTAGCTCGCCGGAGAAGGTTTGCTGAGGCTTAAACTCGCCACCGTCGAGCATGAAAATCAGGCGGCTGATGGTCTCCTGGATCATCTCCGTTACCGGAATACGCACGCTGGAGAGGGACGGCACGATATAGGGCGCGATTGCCACGTCGTCAAAGCCGATGACGGACACCGCGCCCGGCGTGGCGACGCCGCTCTCATGCAGCTGCCTGATGGCGCCAATCGCCATATCGTCGTTACTCGCCACCAGCGCGGTAAACGCTTCGCCGCGGGTGAGCAACTGAGAGACCGCCGCCGCGCCGCTGGCCGGGTTCCACTTCCCTTCGGCGATCAGCGTGTCGCGAACTGCAATCCCGTGCTGCGCCAGCGCGTCCCTGTAACCGGAAAGACGCTCCACCCCGGTGGGGGAATCCAGTGAACCGGTGATAAACGCAATCTCCCGGTGGCCTTTTTCAATCAGCTGCGATACCGCGTCCTGACACGACGCTTTATGATCGGACCAGACGCTGTGACTGCTGTTTTTCCGCAAACGGCGGTTGAGCACCATGATCGGCTGCTCGCATTTCTCAATAATTTCGTCCAGCGCTTCCACGCTCAGAAAACGCGGGTAGATGATCACCGCGTCGCAGCGCATGTCGAGCAGGTACTGGATCGCCTCGCGCTCCTCTTCGGCGCTGTGCTTGCCGTCCGCCAGGATCAGCTGACGCCCCTTCTCTTCCGTCATCCGCGCGGCGTTAAACAGCAGCTCGCTAAAGTAGACCCCATGGTACAGAGTGTTCGTCACCACCAGCCCCAGGGTCTGGGTGCGTTTGGTCGCCAGGTTTCGCGCCAGCAAATTAGGGCGATACCCGCTCTCTTCGATGGCCTGAAACACGCGGTCTTTCGTCTCCTGGCTGACGTAACCGTTCCCCGACAGCACCCGGGAGACCGTCGCTTTCGACACGCCTGCCCGCTTCGCCACTTCCAGCATCGTGGTCATATTATTATTCCGTCTGAACCTGATGGGCGCAGTGTACTGCACCGCAGAAAAATTGTCGCAGCGGCGTTATCACGCTTTTTACGGCCACGAGTGATCGTCATCACGAAACTAAAAAATGCATAAAAAGTGGTCTTGTTTCATTAAAAGAAACTCATGATGATTATGTGAAACCGGTTTCCTACATTTCACACAACGATAACAGGATCACATCCGATGGCAAAAAATTACGCTGCGCTGGCAAACGACGTTGTCAGCGCGCTGGGCGGTAAAGAGAACATCGTCGCCGTCACCCACTGCATGACGCGCCTGCGCTTCGTTCTGAAAGACGAAAGCCTTACCGACGCCGCGCGTCTGAAAAGCATCAGCGGCGTGCTCGGCGTGGTGCGCAACGACAACCAGTGTCAGGTGATCATCGGCAACACCGTGTCCCAGGCATACCGTGAAGTGGTGAGCCTGCTGCCCGCCAACCTGCAACCTGCCGTAGCGGAAGGTCCACAGAAGCTCACGCTGCGCCGGGTTGGCGCCGGGATCCTCGACGCGCTGATCGGCACCATGTCTCCGCTGATCCCGGCGATCATCGGCGGGTCGATGGTCAAGCTGCTGGCGATGATCCTTGAGATGACCGGCGTGCTGGGCAAAGGCGACCCGACGCTGACGATCCTGACCGTTATAGGCGACGGCGCGTTCTTCTTCCTGCCGCTGATGGTGGCGGCGTCCGCAGCGGTGAAGTTCAAAACCAACATGTCCCTGGCGATTGCCATCGCGGGCGTACTGGTTCACCCGAGCTTTATCGAGCTGATGGCCAAGGCCGCGCAGGGTGAGCACGTTGAGTTCGCCTTCATTCCGGTGACGGCGGTGAAATACACCTACACCGTTATCCCGGCGCTGGTGATGACCTGGTGCCTGTCCTATATCGAACGCTGGGTGGATCGCATTACCCCGGCGGTGACGAAAAACTTCCTCAAGCCGATGCTGATCGTGCTGATTGCCGCCCCGCTCGCCATCGTACTGATTGGCCCGCTGGGGATCTGGATCGGTAGCGCCATCTCCGCGCTGGTCTACACCATTCACGGCTATCTGGGCTGGCTCTCCGTTGCCATTATGGGCGCGCTGTGGCCGCTGCTGGTGATGACCGGGATGCACCGCGTGTTTACGCCGACCATCATCCAGACCATTGCCGAAACGGGCAAAGAAGGGATGGTGATGCCGTCGGAGATCGGCGCCAACCTGTCGCTCGGCGGTTCGTCGCTGGCGGTGGCGTGGAAAACCAAAAATCCGGAGCTGCGCCAGACGGCGCTGGCCGCGGCGGCCTCCGCCATCATGGCGGGGATCTCTGAACCGGCCCTGTACGGCGTGGCGGTACGCCTGAAGCGTCCGCTGATTGCGAGCCTGATCAGCGGCTTTATCTGCGGCGCGGTGGCGGGCATGGCCGGTCTTGCCAGCCATTCCATGGCGGCGCCGGGGCTGTTTACCAGCGTGCAGTTCTTCGACCCGGCCAACCCGATGACCATCGTCTGGGTGTTTGGCGTGATGGGTCTGGCGGTAGTGCTGTCGTTCGTGCTGACCCTGCTGTTAGGGTTTGAGGATATCCCGGTAGAAGACGAAGCCGAAAAAGCACGCGCCCTGCAAACCGCACCGGTACAGAACAAAGCAGCAGAAGCATAAACTGAAAGCGAGGTAAGAATGTCTGTTTTTCCACAAGGATTTTTATGGGGCGGCGCGCTTGCCGCCAACCAGAGTGAAGGGGCTTACCGTGAAGGCGGCAAAGGACTGACGACGGTCGATATGATCCCCCACGGCGCAAACCGTCTGGCGGTAAAAGTCGGCAAGGAAAAACGGTTTTCGTTGCGGGACGACGAATTCTACCCGAGCCACGAGGCGATTGATTTTTACCATCGCTACAAAGAAGACATTGCCCTGATGGCGGAGATGGGCTTTACGGTGTTCCGCACCTCGATTGCCTGGAGCCGCCTCTACCCGAACGGCGACGAACCGCTGCCGAATCAGGAGGGCATTGCCTTCTACCGCGCGGTGTTCGAGGAGTGCAAAAAGTACAACATCGAGCCGCTGGTGACGCTCTGCCACTTCGACGTGCCGATGCATCTGGTGACGGAGTACGGCTCCTGGCGCAACCGCAGGATGGTGGATTTCTTCGCCCGCTACGCCCGCACCTGCTTTGAAGAATTTAACGGGCTGGTGAAATACTGGCTGACCTTCAATGAAATCAACATCATGCTCCACAGCCCGTTCTCCGGCGCGGGGCTGGTGTTTGAGGAAGGTGAAAACGAAGATCAGGTGAAATACCAGGCCGCGCACCACGAGCTGGTGGCGAGCGCGCTGGCGACCAAAATCGCCCACGAGGTAAACCCGGAAAACCAGGTCGGCTGCATGCTGGCGGGCGGCAATTTCTACCCGTACTCCTGCAAGCCGGAAGACGTGTGGATGGCGCTGGAGAAAGACCGCGAGAACCTGTTCTTTATCGACGTGCAGGCGCGCGGCAGCTATCCGGCCTACTCCGCCCGCGTGTTCCGCGAGAAAGGCGTGGTGATTGTGAAAGATCCCGGCGACGATGAACTGCTGAAAAACACCGTCGACTTTGTCTCGTTCAGCTATTACGCCTCGCGCTGCGCGTCGGCGGACATGAACGCGGGCAACACCAGCGCGGCGAACATCGTGAAGTCCCTTCGCAACCCGCACATTCAGGTGAGCGAGTGGGGCTGGGGCATCGACCCGCTCGGCCTGCGCATCACCATGAACATGATGTACGACCGCTACCAGAAGCCGCTGTTCCTGGTGGAAAACGGCCTCGGGGCGAAGGACGTCATTGATGAAAACGGCGAGATCAACGACGACTACCGCATCAGCTACCTGCGCGAGCATATCCGCGCGATGGGCGACGCGATTGAGGACGGCGTACCGCTGCTGGGCTACACCACCTGGGGCTGCATTGATCTGGTATCGGCCTCAACGGGGGAAATGAGCAAGCGCTACGGGTTTGTGTACGTCGACCGGGACGACGCCGGAAACGGCACGCTGGACCGCAAGCGCAAGAAATCGTTCTGGTGGTATAAGAAGGTGATTGCGAGTAACGGGGGGGATCTGGAGTAGCCTGTTGCCCTCACCCCAGCCCTCTCCCACAGGGAGAGGGGGATGGGTTTGGTAGGCCGGGTAAGGCGAAGCCGCCACCCGGCGCTGCTCAGAGCTGAGGAAATCCTCCATCCCCAACCCACCCGGCAAGCCGTGAATACACCACGTCCACCGCCTCTTTCACCGGCGGCGTCATCGGATAATAAAACCCGACGATGTCCGGCTGAATCCCCAGAAACAGCACCTCGCCCACGTCGTCTTTAATCTGATCCACCAGATAATTGAGCGGCATATTGTGCGTCGTCATCATAAACATCTCGGCGATGTCGTCCGGGTCAATCAGGCGGATCTCGCCGGGGTTGAGCCCCATATCGGTGGCATCGACGATTAACAGCCTGTCCGGGCGCAGCTCGCGAATGGCGACCACGTCGTTTTCCGGCGCGCTGCCGCCGTCAATCACCACCCAGTTGCCCGGCGGGTTTGCGGCGCACAGTTCCGCCAGCAGCGGACCCGCGCCGTCGTCGCCCATCATGCTGTTGCCGACACACAGTAAAACGTCAGTCACGTAATCTCCTTACCATCAGGTAGATGGCGCTCTCCTGATGAATATCGTGCAGCATGCCGAGCAGCGTTTTGCTCCACGCCTGCTGCGCCGGGGTTTGTACGCTCAGCGCCGCGTCAAAGGCGTTAGCGAGCATCGTGATGTGGTTGGCGTCGATCACAATCTCGCCGTACTTCGGCACGCCTTCCATTTTGCGCCGCGCCGCGCTGCCCTCCTCCAGCGTGGCGATCCACGCCAGGTACTCGGGCCACGGGCAGCTCAGCGCCGTTTCAAGGCAGTCGATCACCCCGAGGTGGTGCCCAATCGCCAGGCTGTAATAGACCACCTGCTGCGCCGCCTCCGGCGTGGCGTCGTTCTCATCAATAAACTTACGGCTCAGCTGGCTGAACACCACCGTTTCACTCATCGGATACGCGCCTCATCCACAATGCTGTTCAGGTTCGCCACGATCTCATTGAGACGCGGATCGTTCTCGGCCTCCAGCCAGCGCGCTACCTGATGGTCGCCCTGGCCCAGCAGACGCAGGTAATCGTCGGCAATCTGGCGTCCGTAGCGGTAGCCCGCCAGCCTGCGCGCCGTGCGGTCGATCTTCACCCGCAGCGGCTGCACCATATCCGGGTGCAGGAGAGTGGCTGGCTGGTTGTCCAGCTCGCCCGGCTCGCGAGCGTGGATCTTCTGCTCCAGCAGGCCGAGCGCCATGGCAAAACCGTACAGCGTGGCGGCGGGCGTCGGCGGGCAGCCCGGAATGTAGACGTCCACCGGCACGATTTTGTCGGTGCCGCCCCAGACGCAGTAAAGATCGTGGAAGATGCCGCCGCTGTTGCCGCAGGCGCCGTAGGAGATACAGATTTTCGGATCCGGCGCAGACTGCCAGGCGCGCAGCGCAGGCGAGCGCATCGCGCGGGTGACCGCGCCGGTGAACAGCAGGATATCCGCGTGGCGCGGGGATGGCACCACTTTGATGCCGAAGCGTTCGGCGTCAAACAGCGGCGACAGCGTAGCGAAGATCTCAATCTCGCAGCCGTTGCAGCCGCCGCAGTCCACGCGATAGACGTAGGCCGAGCGTTTGATTTTTTTCAGCAGCGACGCCTTCATGCTGGCGATGGACTCCTCCACCGTCAGCGGCACCGGAATGCCGTTAGCGTCGCGCGGGCCGAGTAAGTTTTCCATCAGCTGGCCTCTCTCATATGGCGGGTTAAATCGATGCGATCAGACGGCAGCAGGCATTTCTGACGCTTGCACTCCGGGCAGGTTTCGAAGCTTTCACGGTGATGCTCCGCGCGGACGTCGCCGTTGTGCTTCAGCAGCGCGATGGCGTAGTCGATCTCTTTTTGCACGGCGAACGGACGCTTGCAGACGCGGCAGTTGCACAGCGCAAAGCGCGACTGCTGGAGGAAATCCTCTTTTTTCCACACCGCCAGCTCGTACTCCTGAGACAGGCGAATGGCGACCGTCGGGCAGACCTCCTCGCAGCGGCCGCAGAAGATGCATCGCCCGAGGTTAAACTGCCAGGCCAGCTCGCCGGTTTTCAGGTCCGTTTCCACCGTTAAGGCATTCGACGGGCAGGCGTTGACGCAGGCCGCGCAGCCGATGCACTGCTGCGGGTTATGCTCCGGCTTGCCGCGAAAGTTTTTATCCACCGGGATCGGCTCCAGCGGATAACTGCTGGTCTGTGCGCCGGTTTTGATCACTTTTTTGATAAAGGTAAACATGGCGAATCCTTATTTCAGCGGCGAGTTCTTACGCTCGATGCTGTAGCGCTCAAGCTCTTTGTACGGCACCACCTGGCTTTTCTTCTTGCGCACGTCCACGACGGTCATGCGGTCGGTGCAGGAGTAGCACGGGTCGAGGCTGCCGATGATCAGCGGCGCGTCAGAGACCGTATTGCCGCGCAGCATGTAGCGCAGGGTTGGCCAGTTGGCGTAGGTCGCCGCGCGGCAGCGCCAGCGGTAGAGCTTCTGGTTGTCGCCGGTCATGCTCCAGTGGATGTCGTCCCCGCGCGGCGCTTCGGCAAAGCCGAGGGCAAAGCGGTTTGGAATGTAGGTGAAGCCTTCCACCATCAGCGGGCCGCCCGGCAGGTTATCGAGGCCAAAGTCGATCATGTTCAGCGCGGTGAATACCTCGTTGATGCGCACCTTCAGGCGGGAGATAACGTCGCAGCCCTGCTCGCTGTGCACGGTCATCGGCAGCAGGCCGTAGCCGACGAACGGGTGATCGGCGCGGGTATCGCGGGCGTGGCCGCTGGCGCGCACCATCGGACCGACGTTGCTGAAGTCGCGGGCGATTTCCGGATCAAGACGACCGATGCCGACGGTGCGCTGCTCGATGTTGGGCGTGCTGAGCAGCATATCCACCAGCTCCTGCACGTCCCGACGCATCTGCTGCGCCAGCTGGCGGGTCTGGATCATGTCGTCCTTCAGCAGGTCGCGGCGGATCCCGCCGATCAGGTTCAGGCCGTAGGTTTTACGCGCCCCGGTAAGGATCTCCGCCATCTTCATCGACGCTTCGCGTACGCGGAAGAACTGCATAAACCCGGAGTCAAAGCCGACGAAGTGGCAGGCCAGGCCGAGGTTGAGCAGGTGCGAGTGCAGGCGCTCCACTTCCAGCAGAATGGCGCGGATCATCTGCGCGCGTTCCGGCACCACGATCCCCATGCCGTTTTCCACCGAGGTGGTGTAGGCGGTGCTGTGGGCAAAGCCGCAGATGCCGCACACGCGGTCAGAGAGGAACGTGACTTCGTTGTAGCCCATGCGGGTCTCCGCCAGCTTCTCCATGCCGCGGTGGACGTAGAACAGGCGGTAGTCGGCGTCGATAATGTTCTCGCCGTCGACGAACAGGCGGAAGTGGCCCGGTTCGTCGGAGGTGACGTGCAGCGGGCCAATCGGCACCACGTTATTCTTCTTGCTGCCCAGCTCGTTGATGAACTCGTAGGTTTCGCTGTCGGTGGTCGGGGCCGGGCGCTGGCGGTAGTCCATGCTGTCCTTGCGCAGCGGATAGAGTTCATCCGGCCAGTCGTCCGGCAGCACCAGGCGGCGCTCGTCAGGCAGGCCAACCGGCACCAGGCCGTACATGTCGCGCACTTCGCGCTCGCCCCAGACGGCGGCAGGCACGCGCGGCGTGACGGACGGGTATTCCGGTTTAGCCGGATCGACCTCTACGCGCACGGTGATCCAGCACTTCTCACCCTGCTCCATCGACATCACGTAGTACACCGCATAGTTGCCGCACAGCTGACGCTCGTCGTTGCCGAATAGTACCGACAGCCAGCCGCCCTGCTGGTAGTAGAGAAACTCCACCACTTCCGGCAGATAGTTCACCTTAATGGTGACGGTGATCTGGTCTTTGGTTTGCCAGGACTCCTCCAGCACCACGCCCGGGAAAGCCTGATGCAATGCGGCGAGATACTGCTGACCTTTCTTTTCTTCAGACATAAACACTCTCTTTAATCACGCCACCAGCAAGGAGACGAACGCTAAAAATGCAAAACCAAAACCGGCCCAGGTGATGCGTGACGTTTCGACAAAACGCAGGCGCGCCATGCTGTTTTCAAACAGGGCAATCACCAGCACGCCGATAAGCAGCTTGAGCGCAGCCACCACCACGGCCAGCAGCAGGCAGCCCGCAGAGAAGTGCGTCATCTGCCCCCACGGGAAGAAAACGCCGACGAACATCTGCAACACCACCAGCTGCTTGAGGCTGATGCCCCACTTCAGCACCGCAAAGCCGTAGCCGCTGTATTCGGTAAGCGGCCCCTCCTGTAATTCCTGCTCCGCTTCCGCGAGATCGAACGGCAGCTTGCCCATCTCGATAAAGGTGGCGAACGCGCAGGCGCAGAGCGCCAGCACCAGCGGGAGCGAACGTGAAACCGGCCAGTGGTAAACGGTGTCGGTGATGAAACTGATGTGGGTCGAGCCTGCAACCTGCGCGGCGACCCACAGCCCCAGCAGCAGAATTGGCTCAACCAGCACGCCGAGCATCGCTTCGCGGCTGGCGCCGATCCCCGTAAACGGGCTGCCGGTATCCAGACCCGCAATCGCAAAGAAGAAACGCGCGATGGCGAAGAGGTAGATCAGCGTAATCAGATCGCCCAGCACCGGCAGCGGCGAAGCCACCGTCACCACCGGCAGCGCGGTGGCGATGGTCAGCATCACGCCGACCATCACAAACGGCGTCAGGCGGAACACCCAGCCCGCGGCGTCCGGCGCGACGCTCTGACGGGAGAGCAGTTTGAAGAGATCGCGGTACTCCTGGAGCACGCCAGGTCCGCGACGGTTGTGCAGCCGGGCGCGCGCCACGCGCGTGATGCCCGACAGCAGCGGCGCGGCGGCAAACAGCACCAGCGCCTGAAGAATTGCCAGTAACAGACTCATATCAGGCTCCTCGTGAAATGACAATCACCACCAGCACCGCCAGCTCGATCAGCGCCAGGCGGCGGAACAGTACGGGCACGGCGGCACCCTGCCAGCCCGGCACCCAGCCCACCGGGTTCAGCCAGTGGCGCAGCTTCAGCACGGCGGCAAAGTTCTCCTTCACCGGCATAGCGAAACCGTGGGCGGTGATGACCATCGACTGCTCATGTTCGTAGCCGCAGGCCCACGCCGCGCCGCGCGAGCGGGAGGCGAGACGGTCGCGTCTGAAGAACAGCATCAGCACGAACGGCAGGAGCGGCGCGGCAATCAGCAGCAGCGCCATCATCGGCTGGGAAACGACGGTATGCGCCGTGACCAGCGGCAGCGGAATGGCGTGGCCCAGCAGCGGCAGCAGCCACGGCGCGGCAACCCCGCCCGCGATGCAGCACAACGCCAGCGCGACCACGCTGGTGGCCATCAGTACCGGGGCGCAGCAGGCGTTTTCCGCTTCGCGGGTGCGCGGCGCGCCCAGGAAGGTGACGCCGTAAACCTTCGCCATACACATCACCGCCAGCGCGCCGGTGATCGCCAGGCCCACCGCCAGCAGCGGGCCGAGTAAACGCCCGATAAACGTCTCGCTCTGGCCGAGGGCGAAGAAGGACTGATAAATCACCCACTCGCCGGCAAAGCCGTTCAGCGGCGGCAGCGCAGCCATCGCCATCAGCCCGACCAGCATCGCCAGCGAAATGACGGGCATTTTTTTGCCAATCCCGCCGAGCTTTTCAATATCGCGGTGCCCGGTGCGGAACCAGACGCTGCCCGCGCCGAGGAACAGGGTGCTTTTAAACAGGCTGTGGTTGATGAGGTGATACAGACCGCCAATAAACCCGGCGGCAATCAGCGTCGGCTGGTTGAGCGCCAGCCCGGTGACGCCCGCGCCCATGCCGAGCAGGATAATCCCGATGTTCTCCAGGGTGTGGTACGCCAGCAGACGCTGGATGTTGTGCTCCATCAGCGCATAGAGGCCACCGACGAACGCGGTGATCATCCCCGCAATCAGCAGCGCCACGCCCCACCACAGCGGCGGCTGACCGCCCGACAGGGTTATCATCAGGATGCCGAACAGACCGACCTTCATCACCACGGTGGAGAACAGCGCAGCGGCCGGGGCTGAGGCATTGGCATGCGCCTGCGGCACCCAGCCGTGCAGCGGGATAATCCCGGCCAGCAGGCCAAAACCGACTACGCCCAACAGCCAGACGACGTTGCCCAGCGGCTGACCGTTAAGCGCGGCAAAATCCAGCGTGCCGAAACGCTGCCACACCAGCCAGCAGGCCAGCGCCAGCAGCAGCGTGCCGAGACGTCCGAGCGCAAACCACAGCTTGCCGGAGGCGCTGCATCCGGTCAGGAACACGCCGCACAGGGCCATGATTTCTGCCATCACCACCAGCGCGCCGAGGTTGCTGGCGATAACGGTACAGACCGCGGCGGCCATCAACAGGTTAACCAGCAGGCCGTTGGCTTTGGTGTGCTGATGTCGGTGCCAGTCGATATTAAACAGGCTGATAAACAGCCCGCACAGGCCAAAGGTTATCAGCCAGATGGCGTTCAGCGGCGTAAGCTCAACGGCGTGGTGAATCAGCGGGATGAGGGTGTCGACGGACTGGCCGTCGATCAGGACAACCCCGCCCGCCGCCAGCGTCATCAGGCTGCCGACCGCCCCGCCGATACCGGCGATCGCCCCGCTCAGCGTTTTATGGAAGGAGAGGAGCAGCGCCAGGACAGCGGCGGCGGCAAACCAGGCCACGCCGCTGGTCATCATAACTATCGCGTTCATTTCGCCCCCTCGTTAAGCGCCCGCAGCAGAGAAAGATCGCCGACGTCGGTATTGATGGTCAGCTCGCGCTTGCGTTTGCTGGTGCGAGCGATGTCGCGGATGTTGACCAGGACCAGCGCCCGGGTCGGGCAGGTCCGCACGCAGGCCGGACC
The DNA here is from genome assembly GCF_031432835.1 of Enterobacter cloacae complex sp. EB5. Lineage (NCBI taxonomy): Bacteria > Pseudomonadati > Pseudomonadota > Gammaproteobacteria > Enterobacterales > Enterobacteriaceae > Enterobacter > Enterobacter cloacae complex sp. EB5. The sequence goes on along the minus strand of NZ_CP133860.1, from coordinate 3,080,080 downwards.
CTGTTCATCGAAGCTGCACAGATCGCACTTCACCGCAACGGCGCGAATGCCCGGCACCCAGTCCAGCAGCGTGCTCACGCGTGCCGGAGCCGGTGGCGCAGGCGGCGCTTTCGGGGTATTGGCATTCGCCGGAATATGCAGCGGACGGCTGCCGGAAAACTCAATGGCGCCGAACGGACAGGCGATGCCGCACAGCTTGCAGCTCACGCACAGGCTTTCGTTCAGCTGTACCGCGCCGTCAACGCGGGTGATGGCATTGACAGGACAGACGCCCGCGCACGGGGCGTCTTCACAGTGGTGACAGAGCTGCGGGGCAGACTCTTTCTCATTACGCATGACGCGCAGGCGCGGCATGGACTGTAGCCCGTGCAGGCGGTGCGTTTCCGAGCACGCCGCCTCACAGGTCCGACAGCCAATACAGACCGTCGAGTCAGCAATTACAAAACGGTTCACCGGGTCATCCTCTGGTGATGGTCATTTTTGACGAAAAAAACTGTCTTATCGACACTTCTCGACACTCGTTTTTCAGGCCACGTTCGCGGAGGATTTTCCGTCGATCAGCTGTTTCAGGTTGACTGGCCGATCGTGCTCAACGGCGGCGTAGAGGCCGTTATAAACCGGCGCGATTTTCTCCAGATAGTGCTCCAGCACCTGCTGGCGATCGCGGTTGCTGACATGACCGTCCACCATGCCGTCCGCCATCAGCTGCGCCCGGGCGATGCAGTGTCTGTCGCCCTCTTTCGTCTCGACGTAGTATTCAATCGTGTGGCTGTTGAAGGTCTCCGCCAGGGTGACGTAAATCTTAAAGTGACCGAACAGAACAAAACGCATATCCCCCTGCGCCGCACAGCTCATGGCGTGATGCAGATGGGCCTTCGACAGCGTGATCCCCTGGATCAGTGAATTGCAGTACAGGTGCCATTGCTCCTGGAGCTGCTGATGACGTTGCGCGATGTAATCCGCTTTTTCGCTAATTTCCCAAATAGTCATAAAAGGTATCCGCTTAATGGAGTTAGCGGCTGTTAAGCAGATTTCGTGCCAGTTTTTAATTTATTGATTTAAATGGATTTTAAAGAGAAGCGCACTGTCACCGCCGCGGTGTCGACGTGTCATTTCGACAGCGTTGACATCGTCACGCCGTAACGCAAATCAAGCTGGCACCGTTATTGCATTGAAGGGGCAATTCATTAAGGAGGCGTCATGCACGAAATCACCCTCTGCCAGCGGGCACTGGAACTTATCGAACAGCAGGCAGTGCAAAATCATGCGAAGCGCGTGACCGGCGTCTGGCTGAAGGTCGGGGCGTTTTCCTGCGTCGAGACCAGCGCCCTCACCTTCTGTTTTGAGCTGGTGTGCCGCGGCACGCTGGCGGAAGGCTGCGCGCTGCATATTGAAGAGCAGCAGGCAGAGTGCTGGTGCGAGCAGTGTCAGGAGTACGTCACTCTGCTGTCATCGAAGGTGCAGCGCTGTCCGCAGTGCCAGAGCAGCGGGCTGCGCATCGTGGCGGATGACGGTATGCAGATCCAACGCCTCGAAATCGAGAAGGAGTAATGTATGTGTAGTACCTGCGGTTGCGCTGAAGGCAACCTGTATATAGAAGGGGATGAACACCGTCCCCACTCCGCGTTTCGCTCCGCGCCCTTTTCCCCTGCCCCGCGTCCCGCGGCGGTACTGACCGGCATCACCTTTGCCCCGCAGCGTTCCGACGCGGGCGACCTGCATTACGGCCACGGCGAAGCGGGTACGCACGCGCCGGGCATCAGCCAGCGCCAGATGCTGGAGGTGGAGATCAACGTGCTGGACAAGAATAACCAGCTCGCCGCCCGCAATCGCGCCCGCTTTGCCGCGCGCGAACAGCTGGTGCTGAACCTGGTCTCCAGCCCCGGCTCCGGCAAAACCACGCTGCTGACCGAAACCCTCAAACGGCTGAATAAACGCGTCTCCTGCGCCGTGATCGAAGGCGACCAGCAAACGGTAAACGACGCGGCGCGCATCCGCGAAACCGGTACGCCTGCGATTCAGGTCAACACCGGGAAAGGGTGCCATCTGGACGCGCAGATGATTGCCGACGCCGCCCCGCGCCTGCCGCTGGCGGATAACGGTATCCTGTTTATTGAAAACGTCGGCAACCTGGTTTGCCCGGCAAGCTTCGACCTCGGCGAGCGGCATAAAGTGGCGGTGCTCTCCGTGACCGAAGGGGAAGACAAGCCGCTGAAATATCCGCATATGTTTGCCGCCGCCTCCCTCATGCTGCTGAACAAGGTCGACCTGCTGCCGTACCTGAATTTCGCCGTGGATAAGTGCCTGGCTTACGCCCGGGAAGTGAACCCGGACATTGAGATCCTGCTGGTTTCCGCCACGCGCGGCGACGGGATGGACGCCTGGCTGAACTGGCTGGAGAACGAACGATGTGCATAGGCGTCCCCGGACAAATTCATTCCATCGACGGCAATCAGGCCAAAGTGGAGGTCTGCGGCATCCTGCGCGATGTCGACCTGACGCTGGTAGGCAGCCACGATGAGACCGGCGCAACGCGTCTCGGCCAGTGGGTGCTGGTCCACGTGGGTTTTGCTATGAGCGTGATTAATGAGGAAGAAGCCCGCGACACGCTGGATGCGCTACAGAATATGTTTGACGTCGAGCCGGACGTAGGCGCCCTGCTGTATGGCGAGGAGCGATAACACATGCGTTACGTTGATGAATATCGCGCGCCTGAGCAGGTGTTGCAGCTTATCGATCGCCTGAAAACCCGCGCGTCGCTGCTGGACTACACGAAAGAAAAACCGCTGCGGATCATGGAGGTGTGCGGCGGACACACCCACGCCATCTTTAAATTTGGCCTCGACCAGCTGCTGCCGGAGAACATCGAGTTTATCCACGGCCCCGGCTGCCCGGTGTGCGTGCTGCCGATGGGGCGCATCGACAGCTGTCTCGACATCGCCAGCCGTCCCGGTGTGATTTTTTGCACCTTTGGCGACGCCATGCGCGTACCGGGAAAAAATGGCTCGCTGCTCCAGGCGAAGGCGCGCGGCGCGGACGTGCGGATCGTCTACTCACCGATGGATGCCCTGACGCTGGCGATGGCTAATCCTGAGCGTAAGGTTGTCTTTTTCGGGTTGGGTTTTGAAACCACCATGCCCGCCACCGCCATTACCCTCCAGCAGGCGAAAGCCCGCAACGTCACCAACTTTTACTTTTTCTGCCAGCACATCACGCTTATTCCCACGCTGCGCAGCCTGCTTGAAGCGCCGGATAACGGTATCGACGCGTTTCTGGCGCCGGGCCACGTCAGCATGGTGATCGGCACAGAAGCCTACGGTTTTATCGCTGAACAGTACAATCGTCCGTTAGTGGTGGCTGGTTTCGAGCCACTTGATCTACTGCAAGGCGTGACCATGCTGGTTGAGCAGAAAATAGCGGCCCTGAGTGCGGTGGAAAATCAGTATCGCCGCGTGGTGCCCGATGCAGGTAACAGACGGGCACAGCAGGCCATAGCCGACGTGTTTAGCGTCGAAGGCGACAGCGAGTGGCGCGGACTGGGGCTGATTGCCGAATCCGGCGTGCACCTGACGCCCGCGTATCGCGCCTTCGACGCCGAAGCGCATTTCCGCCCGCAACCGCAGCAGGTGTGCGACGATCCCCGCGCCCGCTGTGGCGACGTACTCACCGGCAAATGCAAACCTCATCACTGCCCGTTATTTGGCAACGCCTGTAACCCGCAAACCGCGTTTGGCGCGCTGATGGTCTCTTCCGAAGGGGCATGCGCCGCGTGGTATCACTATCGCAACCAGGAGTGTGAAGCATGAACACGGTGGAAATGGCGCACGGAAGCGGTGGACAGGCGATGCAGCAGCTGATTAACCAGCTGTTCATGGAAGCCTTTAATAACTCCTGGCTCGCCGAGCAGGAAGATCAGGCGCGCATTGCGCTCTCAACCCTCACCGCACACGGCGACAGGCTGGCGTTCTCTACCGACAGCTACGTTATTGACCCGCTGTTCTTCCCCGGCGGCGATATCGGCAAGCTCGCCGTCTGCGGCACGGCAAACGACGTGGCCGTCAGCGGCGCGATCCCCCGTTACCTCTCCTGCGGGTTTATCCTCGAAGAAGGGTTACCGATGGAGACGCTCACGGCGGTGGTCAACAGCATGGCGCACACCGCCCGCGAGGCGGGGATCGCCATCGTCACCGGGGATACCAAGGTGGTGCAGCGCGGCGCGGCGGATAAGCTCTTCATCAACACCGCCGGGATGGGGGCGATCCCTGCCGACATTCACTGGGGCGCGCAGCAGCTTTGCGCAGGCGACGTGCTGATTGTCAGCGGCACGCTGGGCTGCCACGGGGCAACCATCCTGAACCTGCGTGAAGGCCTGGGGCTGGACGGGGAACTTCGCAGTGACTGTGCGGTACTCACGCCGCTGATCCAGACGCTGCGCGACATGCCGGGCGTAAAAGCCCTGCGCGACGCCACACGGGGCGGCGTGAATGCCGTCGTGCACGAGTTCGCGGCAAGCTGCGGCTGCGGAATGGAGCTGACCGAGCGCGGCCTGCCCGTTAAGCCCGCCGTACGTGGGCTGTGCGAGCTATTAGGGCTAGACCCGCTTAACTTTGCCAACGAGGGCAAGCTGGTGATCGGCGTGGAACGCGCGGCGGCGGAAGCCGTACTTGCACAGCTGCGCGCGCATCCTTTAGGGAAAGACGCGGCCATCATCGGCGACGTGGTTGAGCGCAAAGGGGTGCGCCTGACCGGGCTTTACGGCGTGAAGCGCACGCTGGATCTGCCGCACGCTGAACCGTTACCCCGAATTTGCTAGACCGCGCCAAAAGCGGTCAGCGCTGAATTTCTCTTTTTGCCAGTTTCTATTGGAAAGCAACAATGCCGTATACACCGATGAGCGATCTTGGACAGCAGGGCCTGTTTGACATCACGCGCACACTTTTACAACAGCCCGATCTCGGCGCGCTGAGCGATGCCCTGACGCGGCTGGTCAGGCAATCAGCGCTGGCGGACAGCGCCGCCATTGTGCTCTGGCATAGCGCAAACCACCGCGCGAGCTATTTCTCAACGCGTGATAACGGCAAAATCTTCGAATATGAAGATGAAACGTTTCTGGCCCACGGCCCGGTGCGGCGTATTCTCTCCCGCCCGGAAGCGCTGCACTGCAATTTTGACCAGTTTCGCCAGGCCTGGCCGAAGCTGGCAGAGAGCAATCTTTACCACCCGTTCGGCCACTACAGCATGCTGCCGCTGGCGGTGGAAGGGCAAATTTTTGGTGGCTGCGAGTTTATCCGCGATACCGACCAACCCTGGAGCGAGGCGGAGTACGAACGCCTGCACACCTTTACCCAGATTGTGGCCGTTGTCGCGGAGCAGATCCAAAGCCGCGTCACCAATAACGTGGATTACGACCTGCTGAGCCGCGAGCGCGATAACTTCCGCATTCTGGTTGCCATCACCAACGCCGTGCTCTCCCGCCTGGACATGGATGAGCTGGTCAGCGAAGTGTCAAAAGAGATCCATCACTATTTTAAAATCGATGCCATCAGCATTGCGCTACGCGGCAACCGGAAAGGCAAGCTGAACATCTACTCCACCCACTATCTTGATGAAGCTAACCCGGCGCACGAGCAGAGCGAAGTGGACGAAGCGGGAACGCTGTCCGAGCGGGTATTTAAAAGCAAAGAGATCCTGCTGCTCAATCTCAATGAACAGGATCCGGTAGCCCCCTACGAGCGGATGCTGTTCAACACCTGGGGCAACAAGATCCAAACTCTGTGCCTGCTGCCGCTGATGTCCGGCAACACCATGCTCGGCGTGCTTAAACTGGCGCAGTGCGATGAAGCCGTATTTACCACCGCCAACCTGAAGCTGCTGCGCCAGATCGCCGAGCGTATCTCCATTGCGCTGGATAACGCCCTCGCCTATCAGGAGATCCACCGCCTGAAGGAGCGGCTGGTGGACGAAAACCTCGCCCTGACCGAGCAGCTCAACAACGTGGACAGCGAGTTTGGCGAAATCATCGGGCGCAGCGATGCCATGTACAGCGTCCTTAAGCAGGTGGAAATGGTGGCGCAGAGCGACAGCACGGTGCTGATCCTCGGTGAAACCGGCACCGGGAAAGAGCTGATTGCCCGGGCGATCCACAACCTGAGCAACCGCAACAGCCGCCGGATGGTGAAGATGAACTGCGCGGCGATGCCTGCGGGCTTACTGGAAAGCGACCTGTTCGGCCACGAGCGCGGCGCGTTTACCGGCGCCAGCAGCCAGCGGCTGGGCCGTTTTGAACTGGCGGATAAAAGCTCGTTGTTCCTCGACGAAGTGGGCGATATGCCGCTGGAGCTTCAGCCCAAGCTGCTGCGCGTTTTGCAGGAGCAGGAGTTCGAGCGCCTCGGCAGCAACAAGCTGATCCAGACCGACGTCCGTCTGATTGCCGCCACCAACCGCGATCTGAAAAAAATGGTCGCCGACCGCGAGTTTCGCAGCGATCTTTACTATCGCCTGAACGTCTTCCCGATCTGCCTGCCGCCGCTGCGCGAGCGCCCGGAAGATATTCCGCTGCTGGTGAAAGCCTTTACCGCGAAGATTGCCCGCCGGATGGGGCGAAATATCGACAGTATTCCTGCCGAAACGCTACGCACCCTCTCGGCGATGGAGTGGCCAGGGAACGTGCGCGAGCTGGAAAACGTCATTGAGCGCGCGGTCCTGCTGACGCGCGGGAACGTGCTCCAGCTCTCTCTGCCAGAGGTTACTCTCTCTGAAACGACCGTGACCGCAACCGAGCCTGCGAAAGAGGGAGAAGATGAATATCAGCGCATTATGCGAGTGCTGAAGGAGACCAACGGCGTGGTAGCCGGACCGAAAGGTGCAGCGCAACGGCTGGGGCTGAAGCGTACCACCCTGCTCTCGCGCATGAAGCGTCTGGGAATCGATAAAGAGAGCCTGAATTAACCCGTCATTCCGGCGGCGTATACGGCGCCGCCTTTCATCACGCTGCGTAATTGTCCCACATTGACACAATATATTTTCCTCTGTATAAAATTCCGCCTTAATAATGCGTTTCATTTGCATCAAAATAATTTTAATGAAGGGTAGCGTTTAATGAAAAAGGTTCTCTGCGCGTTAGGCCTGGCGGTTGCATCCATGAGTACAGCTCTGGCTACCACGTACCCGCTCACGATAGAAAACTGCGGGTATAAAGAAACCTTCACCAAAGCGCCGGAACGCGTTGTGGCCCTGGGTCAGAATACCGTCGAGATCCTCCTTCTGTTGGGTCTGGAAGATAAGGTGAAAGCCAGCGCGTTCTGGCCGACCAAAGTATTGCCGCAGCTGGCTGAGCAAAACGCCAAAATCAAAACCCTGACCGTCGAAATTCCGACGCTTGAATCCATTCTTGCGCAAAACCCTGATTTTGTTCCTGCTCAGCTGCCGCTGCTGCTCGGGCCGGAAAGTAAGGTCGCGAAACGCGAAGACCTGGCTACCGTTGGGGTAAACAGCTATTTATCTCCGGGCATGTGTGCGACCAAAAAAGCCGCAGGGGACATGTACGGCAGCCGCCAGACGCTGTGGGATATGACCTACCTTTATCAAGAGATTGAAGATTTCGCGAAGATTTTCAACGTGGAAGCGCGCGGTCAGGCCGTTATCGCCGACTTCAAAAAACGTGAAGCCGACCTGCGTCAGGAATTTGGCAAAAACAAGAAAGACCTCTCCTTTGTTTTCTGGTTCTCAAGCTCCTCACCTTCGGCTGATGCCTATGTTGGCGGCAAAAACAGCGCCTCTGGCTTTATTGCTAACGTGCTGGGCGGCCATAACGCCATTACCTCTGAGACCGAATGGCCGACCGTGGGCTGGGAAAGCATTATTGCCGCTAATCCGGACGTGATTGTGGTCTCCAGCCTGGATCGTAACCGCTGGGCGCTGGACAACGCCGAAGAAAAAATCAAATTCCTGAAAAGCGATCCCGCCGTCAGCCAGATGGACGCGGTGAAGAAGGGTCATATTGTGGTGATGGACGGCCAGGCGATGAACCCGACGATTCGCACGCTTTACGGTGCTGAGCAGGTCGGCGAACAGCTCAGAAAACTGGGACTGAACTGATGACCACCGCCGTGCTTCAGATGCGGCAGGGGGTGCTCCTGACCACATCATGCCTGCTCGCCTTCGTGCTGTTGTTTCTGGTGATCGCCCTTGGCGTCAGCATCGGTGAGTTGTCTATCCCGCTTAATAACGTGTTCTACGCCATCAGCAATAAGCTGGGGCTAACCAATGTTCCGCTTAACCGCATCTATGAGAGCGTCATCTGGGACTTTCGCCTGAGCCGCGCGCTGGTGGCGGCCTGCTGCGGAGCCGGGTTGGCCATCTGCGGGGCCGTGCTGCAAAGCCTTTTGAAGAATGCGCTGGCGGAACCTTACGTGCTCGGCGTGTCGGCGGGAGCGTCAACCGGGGCGGTGTCGGTCGTCGTATTGGGGATTGGCACCGGCGCGGTGTCGCTTTCTGCGGGCGCGTTTGCCGGAGCCTTCGCCGCCTTTGCCTTCGTCGCCTTCCTGACCAACGGCGCGCGCGGCGGCAATGAACGCACGATCCTGGCGGGCGTAGCGGCCTCTCAGCTGTTTAACGCCATTACCGCCTATACCATCAGCACCTCTGCCAGCGCGCAACAGGCGCGCGACGTGATGTTCTGGCTGCTGGGCAGCTTTAGCGGCGTACGCTGGCCGGAATTCCAGCTGGTGCTGGTGGTGGTGCTGGCGGGGCTGGCCGTCTGTCTTTATTATTCCCGTGCGCTGGACGCCTTTACGTTCGGTGATGATGCCGCCGCCTCGTTGGGCATTGCCGTGCCCTGGGTGCGCCTGGCCTTGTTCACCACCACCGCCCTGATCACCGCGACCATTGTCAGCATGGCGGGCTCTATTGGTTTTGTCGGGCTGGTCGTGCCGCACGTTATGCGTTTCCTGTTCGGGCCGCTGCACCGCACGCTGCTGATAGCCAGCGCGCTGGCGGGGGCGATCCTGATGGTGCTGGCCGACATCGCCTCGCGGATGCTGATTGCCCCGCAAAGCCTGCCGGTTGGCGTCGTTACCGCACTGGTGGGCGTACCGTTCTTCGCCGTGATTATCTACCGCTCAAGGAACAAATGATGAGCATCTGCGCCGACAATATCACCTGGAAGGTAGGTAAAAAGGTTATCGTGAATCATGTTTCGCTGAAGGTTTCCCGGGGCGAAACGGTGGGCCTGCTTGGCCCTAACGGCTGCGGTAAATCCTCGCTGTTGCGCATACTGGCGGGTCTGCGCCGCCCGGATGCCGGGTGCGTGACGCTGGACGGACAGGACATTGCCCGCATTGCCAAAAAGCAGCTGGCGCGGCGCGTGGCGTTTGTTGAACAGCACGGAATGACCGACGCCAATATGCGCGTGCGCGACGTCGTCAAACTGGGGCGTATTCCGCACCATTCTCCCTTCTCGAACTGGAGCGCGCAGGATGACGAAATCGTCACCGCCGCCCTGCAACGCGTGGATATGCTGGATCACAGCGAACAGGGCTGGCTTAGCTTGTCCGGCGGCGAGCGTCAGCGGGTACATATCGCCCGCGCCCTGGCGCAAACGCCCACCGAGATCCTGCTGGATGAACCGACCAACCACCTGGACATTCATCACCAGATGCAGCTCATGCAGCTTATCAGTGAGCTGCCGGTAACCAGCATCGTCGCCATTCACGATCTTAACCACGCGTCCATGTTCTGCGATTCGCTGATTGTGATGCAGCAAGGGCAGATTGTGGCAACCGGAACGCCGCAGGAAATCTTATCCGAGGAACTACTCTGGGACGTCTTCAGAGTGAAAACCAGAATCGAGATCTCGCCGTACCACGGCAAAAAGCACATCCATTTTATCGTGTAGGGGTGAGCTAAAACGATGCCTCTTCGCACTGCCAATACCCTCTGGCCGCCCGTTCTGCTGGGCAGCCAGTTTGTGTTTAATATCGGCTTTTACGCGGTCGTCCCCTTCCTGGCGATCTTCTTACGTGACGATATGCTGCTCTCCGGTGGGTTGATTGGGCTGGTGCTGGGGCTGCGCACCTTTTCCCAGCAGGGGATGTTTATTGTCGGCGGCGCGCTTTCAGACCGGTTTGGCGCGAAGATCGTGATCCTCAGCGGCTGCATAGTTCGTGTGGCGGGTTATCTGCTGCTGGCCTTTGGGCAATCCCTGTGGCCCGTCATTCTGGGGGCCTGTCTGACGGGCGTCGGCGGCGCGCTGTTCTCACCGTCGATAGAAGCCCTGCTGGCCAAAGCGGGAACGCAAAGCGAGGCGAAGGGTAAACGCAGCCGCGCGGAGTGGTTTGCGCTGTTTGCGGTGTGCGGTGAACTTGGCGCCGTTCTTGGCCCGGTGATGGGCGCCCTGCTGACGGGGCTGGGTTTTCGCCAGGTTGCGCTCGCTGGCGCAGGGATATTTATCGTTGCGCTGGTGGTGCTCTTTTTCTGCCTGCCCACGGCGCATCACAGCACGAAGCCGCTGAAAATTCTGCCCTGGTGGACGACGTTTCGTCAGCCGCGTTTTGTCGCCTTTATCATTGCCTACAGTTCATGGCTGTTAAGCTATAACCAGCTCTATCTGGCGCTGCCGGTGGAGATCCAGCGCGCCGGGGGTAACGAAAAAGACCTGGGTCCGCTGTTTATGCTCGCCTCGGTGCTGATCATTGTTCTGCAATTGCCCCTCGCCCGCTTCGCCCGAAAGGTTGGCGCGGTGAGGATTTTACCGGTGGGCTTTTTGCTGCTCTCCGCAGCGTTTGCCAGCGTGGCGCTTTTTGCCGCGACAGAGCCGCCGGAAGGCTGGCTGCGCCTGCTGCCCTCTGCAAGCTTTGTCACCCTTTTAACGCTTGGACAGATGCTGCTGGTGCCGTCGGCAAAAGATTTGATCCCACATTTTGCCGAGGAGTCAACGCTTGGGGCGCACTATGGCGCGCTCTCAACCGCCGGCGGCGTCGCGGTGCTGGTGGGGAATTTAGCGTCAGGCGGCCTGCTGGACAAGGCGCTGGTGCCCTCAACGCAAGCCATTTACCCCTGGCTGCTGCTGGCGGTATTTCCGCTGTGCAGCGCCGTCGCCCTGAGCGTGATTTGTCGTCCACTGCGGCGCTGAGTTGATTATTTTTTGGGCCGATATTTTTCGGGTAATTCCGGAACCGGACGGCGATCGTCGATCATATGACGGATGGTCAGAATTGGATGACGCCATAACATACGTGGCCCTGCCCAGCGCATGACCTGCTTCATCTCTTCCCGTCGGGCGGGCTGATAACAGTGCACCGGGCACTGTTTGCAGGCGGGTTTTTCCTCACCAAACACGCATTTATCCAGCCGCTTATCGGCATAAGCCTTGAGCGCCGAATAGTGCCCCTCTTCTTTTATGGCGTGCGGACACCTGTTTTCATACAGGGCGATCATTCTGGCGATCGTCTTTTTTTCTCGTGAAATACGTTTACCGGACATAACGCCGTCCTCAACAATAAAGTGCATTTATAATACCCTTTTATCTGCACATTTTCAGTCATTGCATTCCGTTTTCTGAAGCGTCCTTCCAGAATTACCCCGCCCCCCGCTGCGTTTTACTGGTATTTTATACAGGCATAAATAACCACCTTTGACCGCATTCACCGGAGAGCTTATGCAAGAGATCGCGATCGCCAAACCCTATCGTCACTTGAAAGTGGGTTACTTCAGAAAACGTCATGAAGACCGTAAAACGAAAATTCCAAAACGCTACAGCGTACACGCAGCGCTGAGCCTGAAAGGCGACTGGCTTGAGCAAGCGGGATTTACCACCAACTCGCAGGTTCGGGTGGGCGTCGAGCACGGGAAAATCATCATTGAATTAATGGCGGAAGATGCCTCGTAAAGTCGTGACTTTTTTCTGCGCCGCACCTTTTTTTCATGCGACAATAGAAGGAACAATCGGCCATTGAGCCGCTCAAAGCGTAATATTTTCAAAGAAATGGATATCATAACTCCATGAGCACAATCGACAATTTCGACGCGCATACGCCAATGATGCAGCAGTACCTGAAGCTGAAGGCCCAGCATCCGGAAATTCTGCTGTTTTACCGTATGGGCGATTTTTACGAGCTTTTTTATGACGATGCGAAACGTGCGTCTCAGCTGCTCGACATTTCCCTGACGAAACGTGGCGCGTCGGCAGGCGAGCCCATCCCGATGGCGGGTATCCCGCATCACGCGGTTGAAAACTATCTGGCGAAGCTGGTGAACCAGGGCGAGTCTGTCGCTATCTGCGAACAAATTGGCGACCCGGCCACGTCGAAAGGCCCCGTTGAGCGCAAGGTCGTGCGCATCGTCACGCCGGGAACCATCAGCGATGAGGCCCTGCTTCAGGAGCGCCAGGATAACCTGCTGGCAGCGATCTGGCAGGATGGTAAAGGGTTTGGCTACGCCACGCTTGATATCAGCTCCGGTCGTTTTCGCCTGAGTGAACCGGCAGACCGTGAAACCATGGCGGCTGAACTACAGCGCACCAATCCGGCAGAACTGCTTTATGCAGAGGATTTCGCCGAGATGGCGCTGATTGAAGGGCGCCGCGGCCTGCGTCGTCGTCCATTGTGGGAATTCGAAATTGATACCGCGCGCCAGCAGCTGAACCTGCAATTTGGCACGCGCGATTTGATTGGCTTTGGCGTAGAAAACGCCCCGCGCGGGCTGTGTGCCGCAGGCTGCCTGTTGCAGTACGTTAAGGATACGCAGCGTACCGCCCTGCCCCATATCCGTTCCATTACCATGGAGCGTCAGCAGGACAGCATCATCATGGATGCCGCCACCCGCCGCAACCTGGAGATCACTCAGAATCTCGCTGGCGGCATGGAAAATACGCTGGCGTCGGTTCTCGACAGCACGGTTACCCCCATGGGCAGCCGTATGCTCAAACGCTGGCTGCATATGCCGATCCGCAATACCGACACGCTGATCGGCCGCCAGCAAACCATTGCCGCATTGCAGGATCGTTACACCGAATTGCAGCCGGTGCTGCGTCAGGTGGGTGATCTTGAACGTATCCTGGCGCGCCTGGCCTTGCGCACCGCGCGTCCACGCGATCTCGCCCGTATGCGTCACGCGTTCCAGCAGTTGCCGGAACTGCGCGCTCAGCTGGGAGAGATCGACAGCGCGCCAGTGCAAAAGCTGCGCGAAACCATGGGCGAATTTACCGAGCTTCGCGAACTGCTGGAACGCGCCATCATTGATGCGCCGCCTGTTCTGGTGCGGGATGGCGGGGTTATTGCTCCGGGTTACAACGAAGAGCTGGACGAATGGCGTGCGCTGGCCGATGGCGCGACGGATTATCTGGATAAGCTGGAAATCCGCGAGCGTGAACGTCTGGGGCTCGACACCCTGAAAGTCGGCTACAATGCGGTACACGGTTACTATATCCAGATCAGCCGTGGGCAGAGCCACCTGGCCCCGATTCACTACGTTCGCCGCCAGACGCTGAAAAATGCCGAGCGCTACATTATTCCCGAGCTGAAAGAGTACGAAGACAAAGTGCTCACGTCGAAAGGTAAAGCGCTGGCGCTGGAGAAACAGCTGTATGACGAGCTGTTCGACATCCTGTTGCCGCACCTGGCTGACCTGCAACTGAGCGCCGCTGCCCTGGCCGAGCTGGATGTCCTGGTAAACCTGGCCGAGCGCGCCGACACGCTGAATTACACCTGTCCGACCTTCACTGACAAACCCGGCATTCGCATTACCGAAGGCCGCCACCCGGTGGTTGAGCAGGTGCTGAACGAGCCATTTATTGCCAACCCGTTGAACCTGTCACCGCAGCGAAGAATGCTGATCATTACCGGCCCCAACATGGGCGGTAAAAGTACCTATATGCGCCAGACAGCCCTTATCGCGCTGCTCGCCTACATCGGCAGCTACGTTCCGGCGCAGAAGGTTGAGATTGGCCCTATCGACCGTATCTTCACCCGTGTGGGTGCGGCGGACGATCTGGCGAGCGGTCGCTCTACCTTTATGGTCGAGATGACCGAAACCGCTAACATTCTGCATAACGCGACAGAGAACAGTCTGGTGTTGATGGACGAAGTAGGACGCGGTACCTCCACCTATGACGGCCTGTCCCTGGCCTGGGCGTGCGCGGAAAGTCTGGCAAATAAAATCAAGGCGCTGACGCTGTTCGCAACGCACTATTTCGAACTGACACAGCTGCCAGAGAAGATGGAAGGCGTGGCTAACGTCCACCTTGATGCGCTTGAGCACGGCGACACCATCGCCTTTATGCACACGGTGCAGGACGGCGCGGCAAGCAAGAGTTATGGCCTGGCCGTCGCGGCGCTGGCGGGCGTGCCAAAAGAGGTGATCAAGCGCGCGCGTCAGAAACTGCGTGAACTGGAAAGTTTGTCACCGAATGCGGCGGCGACGCAGATAGATGGTACGCAGATGTCACTGCTGGCGGTCCCGGAAGAGACCTCTCCGGCCGTGGAAGCGCTGGAAAATCTCGATCCAGACTCGCTGACGCCGCGTCAGGCGCTGGAGTGGATTTATCGGTTGAAGAGTCTGGTTTAGTTCTCTGCGGTCTTTTTTGCCGGGTGGCGGCTTCGCCTTACCCGGCCTACAAAACCCGTAGGCCCGGTAAGCGCAGCGCCACCGGGCAAAGGACCGCACGATGCTATCGCCCGGCAAGCGCAGCCGCCACCGGGCTTTTTTTACAGCAGCGGCGGGATCGTCGGCACCTGCGGCGCCTCATCAATATCCTTCTGCATCATGCGGAACGCTTCCGGGTAATGCTCGCGGCTGGTACGGCGCAGCGGTTCGGTATCGCGCCAGGTATACAGACAGTGCTGACACTGATATACCGTCCAGACACCTTTCACCGGTGATGTTGCCATCACTTCAATATGTTCATCGGCGCAACGTGGACAAATCATTTTTTCCTCCTTATTGACGTGCCGCCAGCATCGCGGTCAGTTTTTCGGCCCAGGCTTTGGTTTCAGGAAGATCCTGTACCGGCTGGCTGTAGTGACCACGGTTGTCCGGGGCAACAGGGGTGGTGGCATCAATGATCAGCTTGTCAGTGATCCCCGCCGGGCTGGAGCCGGGGTCAAGCTCGAGCACAGACATATTCGGTAGCTGCACCAGATCGCCTGCCGGATTGACCTTCGATGACAGCGCCCACATCACCTGCGGCAGGTTAAACGGATCGACATCTTCATCCACCATAATCACCATCTTCACGTAACCCAGACCGTGTGGCGTGGTCATGGCGCGGAGCCCGACCGCACGGGCAAAGCCGCCGTAACGCTTTTTAGTGGAGATAATGGCCAGCAGACCGTGGGTGTACATGGCATTCACCGCCTGCACTTCCGGGAATTCTGCCTTCAGCTGCTGATAAAGCGGTACGCAGGTGGCGGGCCCCATCAGATAATCAATTTCGGTCCACGGCATACCGAGGTAAAGGGATTCGAAAATCGGTTTGGTGCGGTAAGAAACTTTGTCGATACGCACAACCGTCATGTTGCGCCCGCCGGAGTAGTGCCCGGTAAACTCGCCGAACGGCCCTTCAATTTCACGTTTCCGGCCTTCAATCACCCCTTCCAGGATCACTTCCGACCCCCACGGCACATCGAAACCGGTCAGCGGAGCCGTCGCAATCGGATACGGGCTTTCACGTAATGCACCGGCCATCTCATACTCGGATTGATCATATTTCAGCGGCGTGGCGCCCATCAGGGTGATGATCGGATCGTTACCCAGCGTAATGGCAACAGGCAGGTCTTCGCCGCGCTCTTCTGCCTTATGCAGATGCAGCGCAATATCGTGCATCGGCACCGGTTGCAGGCCGAGCTTACGCTTGCCCTTCACTTCCATACGGTAGATCCCGACGTTCTGCTTGCCGAAGTGATCGGGGTCGAGCGGATCGCGGGAGACAACGCACGCTTTATCGAGATAAAAGCCTCCGTCACCGTCGTTCAGGCGGAACAGCGGCAGAATGTCGAACAGATTGATGTCTTCCCCGTCCACCGTGTTCTGCGCCCAGGCCGGGTTTGCACGACGCTCTGGCGCGACGGGAAATTTGTCCCAGCGACGAATAAACTCGTCGATCTGTTTTTTCACCGGGGTATTCGCTGGCAGCCCCATCGAGATGGCGTGGTTTTGCCACGAGCCGATAGTGTTCATCACCACACGGGCATCGGTGAAGCCGCGAATATTATCGAACCACAGCGCAGGCGCGCCATCGCCAATGCGCCCGGTAGCGTTGGCGGCCGCCGCTAAATCCGGCTCAGCGTTTACCTCTTCCTCAATTTTCAGCAGCTGCCCTTGCTCATCGAGCGCCTGCAAGAAGCTTCTCAAATCATCAAATGCCATCTTTATTCTCCTGTGAAAAATGTTTCGCTGCCTGCAAACCTTCCCAGCGCCGGGCTTTTTTATGCTCCAGACCGAACTGGTCGAGAACGCGGGTCACAATATGCTGGGTAATGTCATCGGCGGTTTGCGGGTGGTTGTAGTACGCAGGCATAGGCGGCACCATCGCCACGCCCATGCGGGAAAGGGCAAGCATGTTCTCGAGATGGATGGTGCTGAGCGGCGTCTCACGGGGAACCAGCACCAGCTTGCGTCCCTCTTTCAGCACCACGTCTGCCGCACGCCCTACCAGCCCTTCGGCGTAGCCCGCGCGGATACCCGCCAGCGTTTTCATACTGCACGGGATGACGATCATGCCGTCGGTGCGAAACGAGCCGGAGGAGATGGTGGCAGCCTGATCGGCCGGGCTATGGACGACATCCGCCAGTGCAGCAACGTCATGCGCAGTGAAGGGCGTTTCCAGCTCAATCGTGGTTTTTGCCCACTTCGACATCACCAGATGCGTTTCCACCTCCGGCATTTCCCGCAGCGCCTGCAACAACGCCACGCCTAATGGCGCACCCGTCGCGCCCGTCATTCCCACAATTAATCTCATTCAGCACCTCAATTAGTTTGTTCGTATACGAACATATTAATTAAACTACGCCTTGATCCTGCTGCTGACAAGATCGTTCGCATACGATCACACTAATCGCTAAAAAACTCTCGCGTTAAAATTCAGCCCGAGAGCGGCTATCATAGAGGGAGTATTTTTCCGTCGGAGTGTCCATGGAGTTAAGACAAGAAGCTTTTCACCTGCTACGTCAGCTTTTTCAACAGCATACCGCCCAGTGGCAGCACGCATTGCCGGAGCTGACCAAGCCACAATATGCGGTGATGCGGTCAATTGCTGAAAATCCTGGCATTGAGCAGGTTGCCCTGACAGAAGTCGCGGTGAGCACCAAAGCGACGCTGGCAGAAATGCTGAGCCGCATGGAAGCACGCGGCCTGGTCAGGCGCGAGCACGATCCGGCAGACAAACGCCGTCGGTTTGTCTTTCTGACGGCCGAAGGTGAGGCCCTGCTTGAGAGCAGTAAACCGATTGGAAATGAGGTGGATGAGGCGTTTTTAGGGCGCCTTAACGGCGCGGAACGAGAGCAATTTTCAGCGCTCATTAAAAAGATGATGCAGGGTTAAGTAACCCTGACGCGCATAAAATCAATAAATGTTCGCACTTTCGCGGGCACATGCCGGGCATCAGGATAAACGGCATAGATGCCCTGCTGAGCGAACGTGTACGCCGGTAACAGCGAGACCAGTTCCCCCGCATCCAGTGCGTTTCGCACCAGCCACTCCGGCAGCAGCGCCACTCCACATCCCGCGAGGGCAAAAGCCTTCAGCGCCTGGGCGCTGTCTGCATACAGGCGCGGCGCTTTCTTGATCTCAAAGGAAACCGGATGCCGATCAACGCCTCTCACCTGCCAGCGCAGCGGCGAGGTTAAACGCTCGTGAATGATCCAGTCCGCTTCCGCCAGCTGCTCCAGCGAGTCAACCGGATGGTTTGCCAGCCAGCCTGGCGTTGCCACGGGCAGGATGGTGAAGGAGGTCATCAACGCGGCGTGGTAGCGAGAATCTGCAAGCGTGCCGAGCCGGATAGCGACATCGAAGCGCTCGGCGATAAGATCGGCATGCAAAGAGGACGAGACATGCCGTATGCGGAGGTCCGGGTGCAGCTGGCTAAATTCTGCCAGCAAAGGCACCACCACCTGCGAACCATATTCGGGCGTGGTGGTGATCCGCAGTTCTCCCGTCAGCCCGGCGTGGTTGGCGCGAACGTCATCCTGCAATCGCTCTGCATCCCGTAACAGCATCACGCTTCGTTGATGAAAAAGCTTCCCCGCCTCGGTCAGCGTCAGGCGTCGGGTGGTTCGCAGCAACAGGGTGACGCCCAGCTCCTCTTCAAGCTGACGAATATGAAAGCTGACCACCGCTTTTGTCAGCCCCATCGCCTCCGCCGCAGCGGTGAAACTGCCGGTGTCCGCAACGGCGATAAACATTGCCGTACGCTGTAAATTAAGCATCGCTTGCCTGGTTAACTGTCAAAATAATGTTGACAGTATATCGTGGTTTGTCGCGTTTATCCGTAACGCGCGGGCCGATACGATACGCCACCTCACCGGAGGAACTTCCATGACGTATCGCAGCAAAATCGCCGTCGTCTTTCTGCTCGGCTTTTTCCTTGATTTGATAAACATGTTTATTGCCAGCGTCGCCTTTCCGGCGATGGCTCGCGCTTTCAATACCACACCTTCCGCGCTTGCCTGGGTAAGTAACGGATACATTGCCGGGCTGACGCTAGTCATCCCTTTCAGCAGTATCCTGACGCGCCGCGTCGGGCCGAAACGCGTTATCCTGCTCTCACTGCTTCTCTTTAGCGCGGCCTCCGTTGCGGCGGGTCTCTCCTCTTCGCTGGAAAGTCTGATTGCCTGGCGAGTCGTACAGGGCGCCGGAGGGGGGTTACTGATCCCGGTTGGTCAGGCGCTGACCTGGCAACAGTTTAAGCCTCATGAGAGGGCCAGACTCTCCTCGGCGGTGATGCTGGTCGCACTGCTTGCCCCCGCGTGCTCACCGGCTGTGGGCGGCATGCTGGTTCAGACATTCAGCTGGCGCTGGATATTTTTTGCGACCCTGCCCGTCGCCATTATCACTTTTGCTTTGGCCTGCGCGTGGCTTAAAACAGAATCGTCGCCAATAAATACCACCAGGGCAGTAAACCTGTCTTTGCTGACGGATCCGCTGTTGCGCTTATCCATGCTTATCTATGTATGCGTACCCGGCATCTTTATTGGCGTGAACGTAACGGGCATGTATTACCTCCAGAGCGAGGCCAATATGACACCCGCCGCAACGGGCATGCTTATGCTGCCGTGGTCTGTGGCTTCGTTTTTGGCTATCACCGCGACAGGACGCTATTTCAACCGTATCGGCCCCCGGCCGCTGGTGATCATCGGTTGCCTTTTGCAGGCGACGGGCATTCTGCTTTTAGTTAACGTCGGCCCGGCTATGCTGTTACCTGCCGTTGCATTTACGTTGATGGGCGCGGGGGGAAGTCTTTGCAGCAGTACGGCTCAGAGCAGCGCGTTTTTGACGATGCGACCGGAAGATATGCCCGATGCCAGCGCGCTATGGAATCTGAATCGTCAGTTGAGCTTTTTTGCAGGCGCCCTGCTGCTGGCGCAGGCGCTGAGCTTCATGCAGGATTATCTCGCGCCGCTGGCCGCCTGGCACGGGATGTTTGTTTTTGCCGCAGTCATCACCCTGCTGCCCGTACTGTACGTCTACCGTCTTAACAACACGCAGTTACTTGCGCAACTGCAACAGGAGCAACCATGACCCATTTCGAACAAGAGATCCTCGACATTCACGTCGCCCTTGAAAACTGGTTAGGGGCAGGCGAAGGCGATCGGGACGCCCTGCTCGCCCGTTTCCGTCCGGATTTTCTGATGGTTCCCCCGAGTGGCAACCCTTTAGATCATCACGCGCTTGCCCAATTTTTATATGCGCAGCGGGGAACCCGCCCCGGGCTCAGGATCGACATTGATGCGTTAACAACGCTTCAGGCATGGGACAACGGCGCGGTGCTCCATTACCGGGAGACGCAAACCCGACCAGGCCAGCTCGTCAACGTGCGCTGGTCAACCGCGGTGCTTAATCAGGAAGGGGATAACATCACCTGGCGTTTGCTGCACGAAACGGCGCAGCCGTAAGGCATAAAAAAGGCCCGTCTCACGACGGGCCTTTTCTGACGAATGGTTGCTTACTCGCGGAACAGCGCTTCGATATTCAGACCTTGCCCTTGCAGGATTTCACGCAGGCGGCGTAGGCCTTCAACCTGAATCTGACGAACACGTTCACGGGTCAGGCCAATCTCACGGCCGACGTCTTCCAGTGTCGCAGCTTCATACCCCAGTAAACCGAAACGACGTGCCAGCACTTCACGCTGTTTAGCGTTCAGTTCGAACAGCCATTTGACGATGCTCTGTTTCATGTCATCGTCCTGCGTGGTGTCTTCCGGGCCGTTGTCTTTTTCATCGGCCAGGATGTCCAGCAGCGCTTTTTCGGAGTCGCCACCCAGCGGGGTGTCAACCGAGGTAATGCGCTCGTTGAGACGCAGCATACGGCTTACGTCATCAACCGGTTTGTCGAGTTGCTCTGCAATCTCTTCCGCACTTGGCTCGTGGTCCAGTTTATGGGACAACTCGCGCGCGGTACGCAGATAAACATTCAACTCTTTGACGATGTGGATCGGCAGTCGAATCGTACGGGTCTGGTTCATAATAGCCCGTTCGATGGTCTGACGAATCCACCAGGTCGCGTAGGTTGAGAAACGGAACCCGCGTTCCGGGTCAAACTTCTCAACTGCGCGGATGAGACCTAAGTTGCCCTCTTCAATCAGATCCAGCAGAGCCAGACCACGATTGCCGTAACGGCGGGCAATTTTCACGACCAGTCGCAGGTTACTTTCGATCATGCGACGACGCGAGGCAACATCACCACGCAAAGCACGACGTGCGAAATAGACTTCTTCTTCGGCCGTTAGCAGTGGGGAGTAACCAATCACCCCAAGGTAAAGCTGAGTCGCGTCCAGCACACGCTGTGTGGCACCCTGCGATAACAGCTCTTCTTCAGCCAAATCGTTATCACTGGGTTCCTCTTCTACTAAGGCTTTTTCGTCAAAAGCCTCTGCTCCGTTCTCATCAAATTCCGCGTCTTCATTTAAATCATGAACTTTCAGCGTATTCTGACTCATAAGGTGGCTCCTACCCGTGATCCCTGGACGAGACACCTTGGCTGGCATGCCCCGTCAATTTATCGCTGCGGTAAATATTGCAGCGGGTTTACGGATTTCCCCTTGTAACGAATTTCAAAATGCAAGCGTGTAGAACTGGTTCCGGTGCTACCCATGGTAGCGATTTTTTGCCCCGCCTTAACTTCTTGTTGTTCCCGGACCAGCATAGTGTCGTTATGGGCGTAGGCACTCAGGTAATCATCATTATGTTTGATGATAATAAGATTACCGTAACCGCGCAGTGCGTTACCGGCATAGACAACGCGCCCGTCTGCGGTCGCGATGATTGCCTGTCCTTTACTGCCTGCGATATCGATCCCTTTGTTGCCCCCCTCAGAGGTAGCGAAGTTCTCGATAATCTTGCCGTCAGTTGGCCAGCGCCAGGTGGTGATTGACGAGCTGGCATTCTGACTGCTTGCAGTCGGTACAGTAGAGCTAACCACAGGTGCCGTAGTCGGTGCTGTGACAACAGTCGCAGTACCTTTATTATTCGGCAACATTTTGTTAGCACTCTGATCACCTGAATCCTCAGAATACGTAATTACAGGTTGTGAAGCAACCACCGTGGTGGTTTTTTGTGCAGGGGTGACGCTGTTATTTTGCGCAGTTACGTCGGCCGCTGAAACGGTATTGCCTGGCGTAAGCGGTGTCCCCGTCGCGTTGCCAACCTGAAGCGTTTGCCCAACTTCCAGAGCGTACGGGGCCTGGACGTTGTTTCGCTGTGCCAGATCGCGGAAATCGTTCCCGGTGATCCAGGCAATATAGAACAACGTATCGCCGCGCTTCACGGTATAGGTGCTGCCGCCGGTATAGCTACCTTTCGGAATGTTCCCATACTTACGGTTATACACTATGCGGCCATTTTCGGTCTGAACAGGCTGATCCACTGGCTGAATCTGCGAAGGCTGCGTAACTGGACGCTGAACCGGCTGGATCTGCGGAGTTTGCTGCGCCGTGGACGTGCCCATTTTAGGCGGAGGGGTAATCAACATTCCGCTGGACGTGTTACCCGAGCCGCTGGTTCCATTGACGGAACTGACGGGCGCAGGTGCATTGTCAGAACTTGTACAGCCTGCCAGCCAGAGCGAAACCAGTGATAATGCCGCAACACGGCTGATGGTGAATTTTGGGCTTCCCGCGCTCATTTATCCCCCAGGAATGTGTTAACTACCAGTGACTTAAAAATAACCGTGATGGCACGAACCTATCGCGCCACACCATACGCTGAATTTGCCTTAATAACCCTGGAAAAATCCGAGTCTCAGGCCAGCTCGCCCTTAACCAGGGGCACAAAGCGCACGGCTTCCACGGTATCGATAATAAACTCGCCGCCGCGTCGACGAACGCGCTTTAAAAGCTGCTGCTCATCGCCAACGGGCAAAACCAGAATGCCGCCCTCGTCCAGCTGCGAGAGAAGTGCAGCGGGGATTTCAGGTGGCGCTGCCGTGACTATGATGGCGTCAAACGGGGCGCGAGCCTGCCAACCCTGCCATCCATCGCCGTGGCGTGTCGATACATTATGTAAATCAAGCTGTTTCAGGCGACGGCGCGCCTGCCACTGCAAGCCTTTAATCCGTTCCACGGAACAGACATGGTGCACGAGGTGGGCCAGGATCGCGGTCTGATACCCTGAACCGGTGCCAATTTCCAGCACCCGGGAGTCTGGCGTTAACTCCAGAAGCTCCGTCATACGCGCCACCATGTAAGGCTGCGAAATCGTCTGGCCTTGCCCGATGGGCAGCGCCACGTTTTCCCACGCTTTGTGTTCAAACGCCTCATCTACAAACTTCTCACGGGGAACCTGGGCAAGCGCATCCAGCACCTGCTCGTTGGCGATCCCCTGTGCGCGTAATTGTTCCAGAAGAGTTTGTACACGTTTACTTACCATTGCGCGTTCACTCCGACCCGATCTAACCAGTCCGACACCACATCATGCGCGCTATAAGCGGTTAAATCTACGTGCAACGGCGTAACGGAAACGTAACCCTCATCCACCGCAGCGAAGTCGGTGTCTGGCCCGGCATCGCATTTATCTCCCGGCGGACCGATCCAGTACAGGGTATTGCCGCGCGGATCCTGCTGGGGAATAACCTGATCGGCAGGATGGCGACTGCCGCAGCGCGTCACGCGGATCCCTTTGATCTCGTCCAGCGGGAGATCCGGCACGTTAATATTGAGGATACGTCCGGTACGCAGCGGCTCGCGGCCAAGCGCACGGAGAATGGAGCAGGTCACCGCAGCGGCAGTGTCATAGTGGGTGTGGCCGTTTAACGAGACCGCCAGCGCCGGGAAACCCAGGTGACGCCCTTCCATCGCCGCGGCCACGGTGCCGGAGTAAATCACATCATCGCCAAGATTTGGCCCGGCATTGATGCCGGAGACCACAACATCCGGCCGCGGGCGCATCAGCGCATTTACGCCCAGAAACACGCAGTCGGTCGGCGTCCCCATCTGGACGGCAATATCGCCATTCTCAAAGGTAAAGGTGCGAAGTGAAGACTCCAGCGTCAATGAGTTAGACGCGCCACTGCGGTTACGATCGGGAGCCACGACCTGCACATCCGCAAACTCACGGAGGTGTTTCGCCAGCGTCTGAATACCTGGCGCATGGATCCCGTCATCGTTACTCAGCAATATTCGCATAATCACCCGACGTGTTGATAAGTTCCCTGACAACACTGGTGGCAAAGCTACCTGCCGGCAGCCAGAAGCGTAACTCGACGGTCACGTCATCCCACCAGTTCCAGCTCAGCTGTTGCGGGTAGAGGAGCATCGCACGGCGCGCCGCCTCGACTTTTTCCCGCACCAGCAATGATTGTAATTCTGGCGCATCCGCCACCGCTGACTGCTCAGCGGCCAGCGCCTCGCCCTGGGTTCCCCAGTCGCCTGAGCCCGGCAAGGCGGCGGTAATCATCAGCGCTTTAGCGTCCACGCGCGACTGGGCATCGGCCATCTCATCGGCCGTTGCCACAAACCAGCTTCCGCGTCCCGCTAATTGTAGCGCATCGCCGACAACAACTTGATTCGCGTCCGGTTTTTTCAGCCGTTCGCTCACAATCTGATTAAACAACGCACTGCGGGCCGCCGACAACCAAAAACTGCGTTTATTCCTGTCGCGTACCGGCGCACTGCTTTGCGCCCAGCGCAGCGCGCCCATAAGGTTGCTGCCACCAATGCCAAAGCGCTGTGCGCCAAAATAGTTTGGCACGCCGCGTTCGTTAATGGCCTTCAGGCGTTTTTCGACGTCATCGCGGTCGGTCACTTCACGCAGCACCAGCGTGAAATCGTTGCCTTTCAACGCTCCCGGACGCAATTTGCGTTTGTGGCGGGCATACTCCAGTACCTTACAGCCCTCAAGCTCAAATTTGCTTAAATCGGGCATGGCATTGCCGGGCACGCGGGCGCAAAGCCACTGTTCGGTCACGGCATGTTTATCTTTTTGACCGGCAAAGCTCACTTCGCGGGCGTGGATTTTGAGGAATTTTGCCAGCGCGTCCGCCACGAAGCGGGTGTTGCAGCCGTTTTTCAGAATGCGCACCAGGATGTGCTCGCCTTCGCCGTCCGGCTCAAACCCCAGATCTTCCACTACCACGAAATCTTCAGGGTTGGCTTTCAGCAGCCCCTTGCCCTGCGGTTTACCGTGCAGATACGTCAGGTTGTCGAAATCCGTCATTTGGCCGCCTTCACCAGCAGCGCCACGGCTTCACAGGCAATGCCTTCGCCACGACCGGTAAAGCCCAGCTTCTCCGTGGTAGTCGCTTTGACATTGACGTCGTCCATATGGCAGCCCAGATCTTCAGCGATAAACACGCGCATCTGAGGGATGTGCGGCAGCATCTTCGGTGCCTGAGCAATGATCGTCACATCCACGTTGCCGAGGGTGTAGCCTTTGGCCTGAATACGACGCCAGGCTTCGCGCAGCAGTTCGCGGCTGTCTGCGCCTTTAAAAGCAGGATCGGTGTCCGGGAACAGTTTGCCAATGTCGCCCAGCGCGGCGGCACCCAGCAGCGCGTCGGTCAGCGCATGCAGCGCCACGTCGCCATCAGAATGCGCCAGCAGACCTTTTTCGTAAGGAATGCGCACGCCGCCAATGATAATTGGGCCAACGCCGCCAAAGGCGTGTACATCAAAACCGTGTCCAATACGCATTATGCCTTCTCCTGAGGGGTCGTACGGGTAAGATAAAATTCCGCGAGCTGTAAGTCTTCCGGGCGCGTCACTTTTATATTATCAGCGCGCCCTTCAACAAGCGTTGGGTGAAAACCGCAATACTCCAGCGCCGAGGCTTCGTCCGTAATGGTCGCACCTTCTTTAAGCGCACGCGTTAAGCAGTCGTGGAGTAATTCGCGGGGAAAAAATTGTGGCGTCAGCGCGTGCCAGAGATCGACGCGCTCGACGGTGTGGGCAATCGCCGGTTTACCCGGTTCGGCACGCTTCATGGTGTCACGCACCGGGGCGGCCAGAATGCCGCCCACGTTACTGGTTTCACTCAGGGCCAGCAGACGTGACAGATCGTCGTGATGCAGACAGGGACGCGCGGCATCGTGCACCAGCACCCACTGCGCGTTCCCGGCAGCCTGAATACCCGCCAGAACAGAGTCGGCCCGCTCGGCGCCGCCGTCAACAACGGTAATCTGAGGATGATTTGCCAGCGGGAGCTGTGCAAAACGCGCATCGCCGGGGCTGATGGCAATAACCACGCGTTTCACCCGGGCATGCGCCAGCAGCGCTGCCACGGCGTGCTCGAGGATCGTTTTATCGCCAATTGAGAGGTACTGCTTAGGACATTCTGTCTGCATGCGCCGGCCAAAACCTGCGGCCGGCACCACGGCACAGACGTCTGAAAAAGTTGCTGCCATGTCGTAATCCTGGGCCTGATTATCGATTGTTTTGTGCGGAGCCCTGATTGCGTTTAGACGCATCCGGAACCAGGCGATAAAACGTTTCGCCCGGCTTAGTCATACTGAGTTCATTGCGTGCGCGTTCCTCAATCGCCTCCTGGCCGCCATTGAGGTCATCAATTTCAGCAAAAAGTTGATCGTTACGCGCTTTAAGTTTGGCGTTTGTAGCCTGCTGTGCCGCGACGTCATCGCTTACCCGGCTGTAGTCGTGCAGTCCGTTTTTGCCGAACCACAGCGAATATTGCAGCCAGACCAGCAAAGCCAGCAACAGCAGCGTTAGTTTACCCATCCTGCCCCCTGAAAAAACGGCATCATCATCCCATAACTTTCCGCTGGACTCTACTGCGGGGTTTTAATTATGCCGTAAGTTAGCCCATCAGCCATAAAAACAGCAGGCCAAAGATGACCACAACGGTGGCGATAGTGATGAGCGTACTATACAGGAGCTTGCCGTTGAAAAGGGAGTGCAGCGCCACGCCCACAACCACCGCAACGGGCATCAGCGCCAGAAAGAAAGGCCAGGTATAGAGGAAGAAAAAGAGGGTGTTACCACCGTAGATCAAAAACGGGATACCCAGCGCCAGTAGCCACGATACGAAGCCGACTATCGCCCCAGGGAAGGACCAGGTCGTTTCGTCGTCGGTCGTTAACGGTTCCGACCCGGTGGTAATCATGTAGTTTTCACTGTTGCGCATAGCTAATCCTGTGACCGTGACTCATCGCTCGGGAAGACAGCTCCCGAACGATACCGTCTCAGGATCTGATAATATCGTCCCGTCTGAGCAGGTCTAATAATTGGCTTACTAAATTTGTTACCAATTGTTGACCTTCCAGATGAATCTCAGGGGATTCAGGCGCTTCGTAAACCGAGTCAATGCCGGTGAAGTTTCGCAGCTCTCCCGCGCGGGCTTTTTTATACAGCCCTTTCGGATCGCGCGCTTCGCAGATTGCCAGCGGCGTATCCACAAACACTTCAATAAAGCGATTCTGCCCCACGCGCTCGCGCACCATCTGACGTTCGGCGCGGTGCGGTGAGATAAACGCCGTCAGCACCACGAGCCCGGCATCCGCCATCAGGCTGGCGACTTCGCCCACCCGACGAATGTTCTCTTTACGATCTTCATCGCTGAACCCTAAATCGCTGCACAGGCCGTGACGCACGTTGTCGCCGTCCAGCAGGTAGGTGCTCACCCCCTGCTGATGCAGCGCCTCTTCCAGTGCGCCTGCCACCGTGGATTTACCGGAGCCAGACAGCCCGGTAAACCACAGCACAACCCCACGGTGACCGTGGAGCTGTTCGCGCTGGGCGACGGTGACCGGATGAGGATGCCAGACGACGTTCTCATCATGGGCAGCCATTACTTGCCTCCCAGCAGATCGCGT
This sequence comes from Enterobacter cloacae complex sp. EB5, assembly GCF_031432835.1. Taxonomy (NCBI): domain Bacteria; kingdom Pseudomonadati; phylum Pseudomonadota; class Gammaproteobacteria; order Enterobacterales; family Enterobacteriaceae; genus Enterobacter; species Enterobacter cloacae complex sp. EB5. The sequence goes on along the minus strand of NZ_CP133860.1, from coordinate 3,052,609 downwards.
GCGCCCCAGTGCGGGAAGTGCTTACGCACCAGCGCGTTAAGCTCCAGCTCAAACGCGCTGAACTCAGAGGCCACGGCAGCCTGCGCGTTTGGCTCGCGCACCATCCCGGCACCGACGGTGACGTTGGTCAGGCGGTCGATGAAGATCAGCCCGCCCGTCACCGGATTCTGCTGATACGGATCCAGCACCAGCGGCTCGTCGAAGGTCATATCCACCAGACCGATGCCGTTCAGCGGCAGCTCGCTCACGTCACGGTGGGTCAGGTTGTTGATGTCCACCTGGAACTGAATGCCGTCCACGCGGGCGCGGGTTTTCTTGCCGGCGATTTTAATGTCATAGCTCTGGCCTGCGGTCAGCGGCTGTTCGGCCATCCACACCACGTCTACGGATGCGCCCTGCACCGCCGCCAGCGTTTCCTGCGCATCGACCAGCAGATCGCCGCGGCTGATATCAATTTCGTCTTTCAGTACCAGGGTTACCGCTTCACCTGCCCCGGCTTCGTCCAGATCGCCATCAAAGGTGACGATACGGGCGATGGTCGATTCCACGCCGGATGGCAGCACCTTCACGCGCTGCCCCACCTTCACGGAGCCTGAAGCGAGAGTACCGGAGAAGCCGCGGAAATCGAGGTTCGGACGGTTCACGTACTGCACCGGGAAGCGCATCGGCTGGGTATCGACCACGCGCTGAATTTCAACGGTTTCCAGCACTTCCAGCAGCGTCGGGCCGCTGTACCACGGCATGTTCGCGCTCTGAGAGGCGACGTTATCCCCTTCCAGCGCCGAAAGCGGCACAAAGCGAATATCGAGGTTGCCCGGCAGCTGTTCGGCAAAGGTCAGGTAGCTCTGGCGGATCTCGTCGAAACGCGCTTCGCTGTAGTCCACCAGATCCATTTTGTTCACCGCCACCACCAGGTGTTTGATCCCCAGCAGCGTAGAGATAAAGCTGTGACGACGAGTCTGATCCAGCACGCCTTTACGGGCGTCGATCAGCAGGATCGCCAGGTCACAGGTGGACGCGCCGGTCGCCATATTACGGGTGTACTGCTCGTGCCCCGGGGTGTCGGCGATAATAAATTTGCGCTTTTCGGTAGAGAAATAGCGATAGGCAACATCAATGGTAATGCCCTGCTCGCGCTCCGCCTGCAAGCCGTCCACCAGCAGCGCCAGGTCGAGTTTTTCGCCCTGGGTGCCGTGGCGTTTACTGTCATTGTGCAGGGAAGAGAGCTGGTCTTCGTAGATCTGGCGCGTGTCGTGCAGCAGACGACCAATCAGGGTACTTTTCCCGTCATCGACGCTGCCGCAGGTCAGGAAACGCAGCAGACTTTTGTACTGTTGGGCGTGCAGATAAGCTTCTACGCCGCCTTCATCGGCAATTTGTTGAGCAATAGTCGTATTCATGGCGGCTCCTTAGAAATAACCCTGACGTTTCTTCAGCTCCATGGAGCCTGCCTGGTCGCGGTCAATCACGCGGCCCTGTCGCTCACTGGTGGTCGACACCAGCATCTCCTCAATGATCTCCGGCAGCGTCTGCGCACTGGATTCCACCGCGCCGGTCAACGGCCAGCAGCCGAGGGTGCGGAAACGAACCATCTGTTTTTTGATCACTTCGCCCGGCTGTAAATCAATGCGATCGTCGTCGATCATCATCAGCATGCCGTCGCGCTCCAGCACCGGGCGCTCGGCCGCCAGATACAGCGGAACGATCTCAATATTTTCCAGATAGATGTACTGCCAGATATCCAGCTCGGTCCAGTTGGAGAGCGGGAAGACGCGAATGCTTTCGCCCTTGTTGATCTGGCCGTTGTAGTTGTGCCACAGCTCCGGGCGCTGGTTTTTCGGGTCCCAGCGGTGGAAGCGGTCGCGGAAAGAGTAGATACGCTCTTTGGCGCGGGATTTCTCTTCGTCACGGCGCGCGCCGCCGAAGGCCGCATCAAAACCGTATTTGTTCAGCGCCTGCTTCAGCCCTTCGGTTTTCATGATGTCGGTATGCTTGGCGCTGCCGTGCACGAACGGGTTGATGCCCATCGCCACCCCTTCCGGGTTTTTGTGCACCAGCAGCTCGCAGCCGTAGGCTTTGGCGGTACGGTCACGAAACTCGTACATCTCGCGGAATTTCCAGCCGGTATCCACGTGCAGCAGCGGGAACGGCAGCGTACCCGGATAAAACGCTTTACGCGCCAGGTGCAGCATGACGCTGGAATCTTTACCGATGGAGTACATCATCACCGGGTTAGAAAACTCGGCGGCCACTTCGCGGATAATGTGGATACTTTCCGCTTCGAGCTGCCGCAGGTGAGTAAGTCGTTTTTGGTCCATAACCGTTCCTTAAGCCAAATTTATAACAGAAGCGCCAAAGCCTTCTGTGTCGGTTGTGTGTTGGAACCAGGCGAGCGTGCTGTGCAGCTGCACCACTTCTCCCACCACAATCAGGGCGGGCATTGGGGCGTCTTTCGCCAGGGTTGCAAGGTCTTGTAAGGTGCCGATGGCGACATGCTGATCGACGCGTGTCCCGCGGGAGATCACCGCTACCGGCGTCGTCGCATCGCGACCGTGCTGAATAAGCTGTTCGCTGATGTCTGCCGCTTTCATCGTGCCCATATAAATCGCCAGCGTTTGTCGGCTCTGGGCGAGATGCGACCAGTCAAACGGCGTGCTGTCGGCTTTATAGTGCCCGGTCACAAAGGTCACGCTCTGGGCGTAATCGCGATGGGTCAGCGGAATACCGGCGTAGGCCGTGACGGCAGACGCCGCCGTAATGCCGGGAACCACCTGGAACGGGACGCCCGCTTCGGCTGCCGCCTGCAACTCCTCGCCACCACGACCGAAGATAAACGGGTCGCCCCCTTTCAGGCGCACCACGGTCTTGCCCGCTTTCGCAGCGGCAATCAGCATCTGGTTGGTGTCGTGCTGGGGCACGGAGTGCTCGCCGGCACGTTTGCCGACGCAAATTTGCTCCGCGTCACGGCGGATCAGCTCGCGAATACCGTCGGTGACCAGGTGGTCATAGAACACGACATCCGCATCCTGAAGAACCTGGAGGCCACGCAGCGTGAGCAGCCCGGCATCGCCCGGCCCGGCGCCCACCAGAATGATCTCCCCGCCCGTACTGCCGGGGTTATCCAGTTCGTCTTCGAGGATTTGTTGCGCCGCCGTCTCGTTACCGGCCTGCATCAGGCTGGCAAAGCGTCCGCGAAACACACGCTCCCAGAAGCGACGGCGTTCCGTCACGCTGGTCAGACGCGTTTTCAAATGGTTGCGCCAGTAGCTGGCCTTCTCCGCCATACGTCCGAGGCTGGTCGGCAGCAGCGCTTCGATTTTTTCCCGCAGCACGCGCGCCAGCACCGGGGCGGTGCCGCCGGAGGAGATCGCCACCAGCAGTGGCGAGCGGTCGACAATCGACGGGAAGATAAATGAGCATAACGGCTGGTCGTCTACCACGTTCACCAGACGGTGACGGGCCTGGGCTGCGTCGGAGATGCGGCGGTTGAGCGCCCGATCTTCGGTTGCCGCAATCACCAGCACCACGCTGTCGATCTGAGACTCTTCAAAATCCGCCTCTGCAACAATCTGCACCTGCGCCCCGGCGCGTTGCAGGAAGGCGATTTTGCGATCGGCAATTTCACCCGTCCCGACAACCAGTACCGGTCGGTCTTTTAAGGCGGCAAAAAGGGGGAGATAGTCCACAGGCAACAACTCACTAACAACCACGAATAAAGGGACTATAGGGGGCGGCTTAGATCGAATGAAATTACGAATTGGAATGAGTAGTTACTCAATGGAATAACGCCGTGGAAAAGCAAATATCAAAAAGTGCTTAACACGCGAAATTTCGGGCATTTAAGAGCAATTCAAATTGTGTCTACCCGATCACAGTTTCATACTATGCGGGTTAAAATTTTGCTCTGTTTTTAAGGACTCACTATGTTTTCCGCAATGCGCCACCGATTCGTTGCCCTGGCGCTCGGCGTTTGCTTTATCCTTCCGGCTCAGGCAAAAAATCCATCTTACGGTGAAATAGCCAGTATGCAGGCGCGGCATATTGCGACGGTCTTTCCGGGCCGTATGACCGGAACCCCAGCCGAGATGCTCTCGGCAGACTATATTCGTCAGCAGTTTGCGGATATGGGCTATGAGAGCGACATTCGCGCTTTCCATAGCCGCTACATCTATACCACACGCAATAAAACGCAAAACTGGCATAACGTAACCGGCAGCACGGTCATTGCCGCGCACGAAGGAAAGGCGGCTGAGCAGATTATTATTATGGCGCACCTTGATACCTACACGCCGTTGAGCGACGCCGATGTCGATAATAACCTCGGCGGGCTGACGCTTCAGGGACTGGATGATAATGCGGCGGGGCTGGGCGTGATGCTTGAACTGGCCGAACGCCTGAAGAATATTCCGACGAAATACAGCATTCGCTTTATTGCGACCAGCGGCGAAGAAGAAGGAAAACTCGGCGCTGAGAATCTCCTTAAACGCATGAGCGCTGAGGAGAAGAAAAATACGTTGCTGGTGATTAACCTCGATAATCTGATCGTGGGGGATAAGCTCTATTTTAATAGCGGACAGAGCACGCCGAGCAGCGTACGCAAACTCACCCGCGACCGGGCGCTGGCGCTTGCCCGCACGCATGGCGTCTATGCCGCGACAAATCCGGGCGATAACCCGCAGTATCCTAAAGGCACAGGCTGCTGTAATGACGGTGAAGTGTTTGATAAGGCGGGCATTCCGGTGCTGTACGTCGAGGCGACGAACTGGGCGCTGGGCAAAAAAGATGGCTATCAGCAGCGCAGCAAATCGAAAGCGTTCCCGGACGGGACCAGCTGGCATGATGTGCGGCTGGATAATCAGCAGCACATTGATAAAGCGCTGCCGCAGCGGATTGAGCACCGCAGCCGGGATGTCGTGAAGGTGATGCTGCCGCTGGTGAAGGAGCTGGCGAAAGCGGGGAAAGCCTGATGTCGTTAAGCCCGGTGGCGGCTACGCCTTACCGGGCCTACGTTTCGTGCCGTTGTAGACCCGGTAAGGCGTAGCCGCCACCGGGCGAAAAAACATTACCCTTCGTGCAGCCCGCACTCGCGCTTCAGCCCAAAGAATCGCGTCTCTTCTTCCGCCATTCCCGGTTCCCATTTACGCGTGGTGTGGGTGTCGCCTACCGACAGGTAGCCTTGATCCCACAGCGGATGGTACTTCAGCCCGTGCTTTTGCAGATACTGATACACCGTGCGGTTATCCCAGTCGATGATCGGCAGCACTTTGAACACGCCGCGCTGCACCGCCAGCACCGGTAAGGTTGCCCGGCTACCGGACTGCTCGCGGCGCAGACCCGCGAACCAGGTCTGAGCGTTCAGCTCTTTCAGCGCCCGGTTCATCGGCTCGACCTTGTTGATCTCATTGTATTTCTCAATGCCCTCAACGCCCTGTTCCCACAGCTTGCCGTAACGCGCCTCCTGCCAGGCCGCGCTTTCCGTCGCGCGGTAAACTTTGAGGTTCAGCTTGAGCTTGTCCGTCAGCTCGTCAATAAACTGGTAGGTCTCCGGGAACAGATAGCCGGTATCGGTGAGGATCACCGGAATATCCGGACGGATCTGATTCACCAGATGCAGGCTGACCGCCGCCTGAATACCAAAGCTCGACGAGAGCACATAGTCACCCGGCAGGTTTTCCAGCGCCCAGGCCACGCGCCCTTCGGCGTCGAGTTTTTCCAGTTGGGCGTTGATTTCTGCCAGGGCCAGAATGCGTTCGACTTTTGGCAGGTCATTAAGGGCGTTTAGATCGAGTACGGACATAAGAACCTCGTTTGCCTGTTTTGCCGGGCGGCACTGCGTTTGCCCGGCCTACAAAACCCGTAGGCCCGGTAAGCGAAGCGCCACCGGGCAAAGGATGCGTTACTCCCAGAAATCCCTTGCGGGATCGAGCACCGGGCGAATGATGCCCGCACGTACCGTAAAGTCGCCGAAGCCTTCATCTGCTTCGCGCTCTTTCGCCCAGCGTCCGATAAGCACGTCGAGGGAATCGAGAATTTCCGGCTCGGTGATGTTCTCGCGGAACATACGCGGAATACGCGTCCCGATACGGTTACCGCCCAGGTGCAGGTTATAGCGACCCGGCGCTTTCCCTACCAGACCGAGTTCGGCCAGCATCGCGCGACCGCAGCCGTTCGGACAGCCCGTCACGCGCATAACAATATGCTCGTCCGGAATCCCGTGTTTTTCCAGAATCGCTTCCACTTTATCAGTGAAGGACGGCAGGAAACGCTCGGCTTCGGCCATCGCCAGCGGACAGGTCGGGAACGACACGCAGGCCATTGAGTTTTCACGCTGCGGTTTAACCGCATTCATCAACCCGTGCTCGCGCGCCAGCTCTTCAATTCTCGCCTTATCGCTTTCCGGCACGCTGGCGACGATCAGGTTCTGGTTGGCGGTAATACGGAACTCGCCTTTGTGGATCTTCGCGATTTCCAGCAGACCGGTTTTAAGCGGACGGCCCGGATAATCCAGAATACGGCCGTTTTCGATAAACAGCGTCAGGTGCCATTTATTGTCGATGCCTTTAACCCAGCCGATGCGATCGCCGCGACCGGTGAATTCGTAAGGTCGGATCGGCTCAAATTTGATGCCCGCGCGACGCTCCACTTCTTCTTTGAACGTCTCGACGCCCACGCGCTCCAGGGTGTATTTGGTTTTCGCGTTTTTACGATCGGTACGGTTCCCCAGTCGCGCTGGGTCGTGACCACCGCTTCCGCCACGGCCAGCGTGTGCTCCAGCGGCAGGAAGCCGAACTCGCTCGCGGTGCGGGCGTAGGTTTTCTTGTTCCCGTGCTCGATGGACAAACCGCCGCCCACCAGCAGGTTAAAGCCGACCAGCTTGCCGTTTTCGGCAATCGCCACGAAGTTCATGTCGTTGGCGTGCAGGTCGATATCGTTTTGCGGCGGGATCACCACCGTAGTTTTAAACTTACGCGGCAGGTAGGTCTGACCGAGGATCGGCTCTTCGTCCGTGGTCGCGACTTTCTCCTGATCGAGCCAGATCTCCGCATAGGCACGGGTGCGTGGCAGCAGGTGCTCGGAGATCTTCTTCGCCCACTCGTACGCTTCGGCGTGCAGCTCGGACTCATACGGGTTCGAGGTGCAGAGCACGTTACGGTTCATGTCGTTGGCGGTCGCCAGCGCGTCCAGACCCACGGAGTGCAGCATCTGGTGCACCGGCTTGACGTTCTTCTTCAGAATGCCGTGGAACTGAAAGGTCTGACGGTTAGTCAGACGGATGCTGCCGTAAATCGTGTTTTCACCGGCAAACTTGTCGATCGCCTGCCACTGTTTGGTGGTGATGATGCCACCCGGCAGACGGCAGCGCAGCAGCATCGCATGACGCGGCTCCAGCTTCTGTTCGGCACGTTCGGCGCGGATATCGCGGTCGTCCTGCTGGTACATACCGTGGAAACGGATCAGCAGGAAGTTGTCGCCTTTGAAACCGCCGGTCAGGCCGTCATTTAAATCTTCGGCAATGGTACCGCGCAGGTAGTTGCTCTCTACCTTCATGCGCTCGGCATCAGACAGTTTGCCTTCGACCACCAGTGGGCCAGGATGTTTTTCGCTCATTAGTAGACATCTCGCTGATAACGGCGCTCTACGCGCAGCTCACTTAAAAATTCATCCGCCGTTTCGGCATCCATACCGCCGAATTCGGCAATCACTTCCAGCAGTGCCTGCTCAACGTCTTTCGCCATGCGATTGGCGTCGCCGCAGACATAAATGTGGGCACCGTCATTGATCCAGCGCCACAGCTCTGCGCCCTGTTCGCGCAGTTTGTCTTGTACGTATACTTTTTCTTTCTGATCGCGGGACCAGGCCAGATCGATGCGGGTCAGCACACCCTCTTTGACGTAGCGCTGCCATTCAACCTGGTAGAGGAAATCTTCAGTAAAATGCGGGTTGCCGAAGAACAGCCAGTTTTTACCCGGTGCCTCGTCCGCTGCACGCTGCTGCATAAAGGCGCGGAACGGTGCGATGCCGGTGCCCGGGCCAATCATGATCACCGGTGTTTCCGGGTTCGCCGGCAGGCGGAAGTTGTCGTTGTGTTCGATAAAGACGCGCACCTCGCCCTCTTCTTCCACGCGGTCGGCCAGGAAGCCGGACGCCCCACCCGCCCGCGCGCGGCCTTCGATGTCGTAACGCACCACGCCAACGGTGATGTGGACTTCGTTTTCCACTTCCGCCTGTGAGGAGGCGATGGAGTAAAGACGCGGCGTCAGCGGACGCAGCAGGCCGATCAGCGCGTCGGCATCCAGCTGTGCCGGGGAGAAACGCACCATATCGACAATCGGCGTCGTCGCGGCGTAATGCTGTAACTTCGCCTTGTCCCCCACCAGCGGCAGAAGGGACTCGCTGCGCGTTAAGGTGGCGTAGTTTTCAACGATGTTGGCGGTGTTCACCGTCAGCTCGAAATGCCACTGAAGCGCCTCAGAGAGCGGTAAGGTTTTACCTTCCACCTGGACCGGCTCCGTGCCTTTCAGCCACAGCAGCTCGACCAGCTCTTTCACCAGCGCCGGATCGTTCTGATACCAGACGCCCAGCGCATCGCCAGGCTGATAACGCAGGCCGGAGTCACCGAGATCGATTTCGATATGGCGCACGTCTTTTTCCGAATCACGGCCCGTGATTTTCTGGTTTACCGACAGGCTCGCCGTCAGCGGCGCCTCTTTCGTGTAAGGGCTGGTGTGGATTTCGTTAACGGTGCCCGCTGCGGTAACGGCGGCCTGCGCTGGCGTCTCTTTCGGGACGCGGGCCTTCAGCACCTCAACGATGCGCGCCCGCCATTCGGCGGCGGCGGCCTGGTATTCGACATCAGCGTCTACGCGATCCAGCAGGCGCTCTGCGCCCAGCTCCGCCAGCTTGCTGTCGAAGTCTTTACCGGACTGGCAGAAAAATTCATAGGACGTATCACCGAGGCCGAAGACGGCAAAGGCGGTGCCCTCCAGCCTTGGCGCTTTTTTCGAGAACAGGAACTTATGCAGCGCGACGGCTTCTTCCGCAGGCTCACCTTCCCCCTGCGTTGACGCCACCACCACCAGCAGTTTTTCTGACGCGATCTGTTTGAATTTATAATCCCCGGCGTTGACCAGGTTAACGTTCAGCTTCGCGGCGAGCAGGTCATCACGCAGCGCTTCGGCCACACGACGGGCATTACCCGTTTGCGAAGCGGAGATAAGCGTGATGGCAGGAATTTCAACGGCAGTTGGCGGGACGCCAGCCACAGCACCCGGCTGCTGATTGAGCATTCCCCAGAAATAGCCGGAGACCCAGGCGAGCTGGGTGGGTGAAAAATCGGAAGTCGCGGCCTGGAGGCGCGCCAGTTGCTCCGGGTTAAGGGGAAGCAAATTTGAAGGTGGGGCCTGTGTTGTCATGCGTCGTTATGTTCCAGTAGCAAAGCGGACTTTAAGCGAATAAATCCAAACTGAAGATAAGGTTAACGGCGGGGATAATAACAATTAAAGAAGGGATGGAAATAATAAATAACCAAATGGACTAACCTGTTTTAGTTATCGTTCTTAACGATAAAAGCGATTAAATAACTATCTGAAATAAAAGAATAAAAGCCGATAAACATCATGAATACGAGGCGGTGACCGTTCAGAGCCGTTTTAGTTAATGATAAAAATTGTGCTTTCCGGTACTATGCGGCGGTTTTTTCCGCATTCCTGAGAGCTATGATGTCCACCACACTGTTTAAAGATTTCACCTTCGAAGCCGCACACCACCTTCCACACGTTCCTGCCGGGCACAAATGTGGCCGCCTGCATGGACACTCGTTTATGGTGCGTCTTGAAATCACCGGTGAAGTCGATCCCCATACGGGCTGGATCATGGACTTTGCCGAACTGAAGGCCGCGTTTAAGCCGACCTACGATCGTCTCGATCACTACTATCTGAATGATATTCCGGGCCTTGAGAACCCGACCAGCGAAGTGCTGGCGAAATGGATTTGGGATCAGATGAAACCGCTGGTACCGCTGCTGAGCGCGGTGATGATCAAAGAGACCTGCACGGCAGGCTGCGTCTACCGCGGGGAGTGAATCTCCTCCGTTTCGGCCTCACGAGGCACGAGCGGCGTAAACTCGTAGAGCACCAGCGCATTACTCTCCAGTGATTCAGTCAGTTGCCAGCCGTCATAAAGGCGTTCATCGCGTACGGAAAGCGTTGGACGCGCTTTATGCGCTATCCAGCGCCACATCTCTTCATCAGGGCCGCTTTCGCTGCCAACCCCTTCAAGCAACGGATAGAGCGCGCCGTTGTGCTGATCAAACAGATGGCATTTAATTCGCCATTTACCGCGCATTCCCTTCAGGTGTAAATGATACTGCTGGCGAAAACGCTGGATGAAGGCTTCTTCACTGGAAAGGAGCGGATTAAAAACCACCACATTACGCAGCAACAGCTGATAACCATTGCGATGGCGCGTAAGCAGGACACGCTTATCATTGACCAGCACCTCGCCCCGCAGACGTTGCCAGAGCCAGAGTACCCAATAAACCGGACGCGGCAGACCATGGTTATACTGTAGCGCCAGGCTTGAGGTATCGATGGTGTTGTTCGCACGGGCTTCTCCCTGAAGGCCTGAATTAAGCCAGAATCCCGCCAGCCAGACCTGCTCCGAAAGCCCGAGCAGGTTCTGCATCAGCAGCGCCCCACGAAAAAACCAGCCGTTTGTCGCCCGCGTGTTGCCGGTGAGGGTATTCCAGGAGAGAAGCCAGACGGGAAGCGAACATTTACGCAGGCGAAGGGCGGTGAGGATCTGGCGGACCTTCAGTATCGGATAATTTTCCGTTGACGAGAGATGGGCTGGCTCCAGCTGGGCGGGATCGAGAAGCTCATTGGCATCGGCAGAACAGGCAAGAAAATCGGCCTGCATCAGGATGGCTGAACTGAACAGGGTATCCTCGCTTACGCCCGCGCTGACGGGGGCAAATCGGTGCCATAAACCAAACTTTGCCTGCGGAAGATAAGTTCGTATTGCCTTTTGTTGGGCCAGCCAGACCTGCTCCCGGGTCTCCTCACTCGCCTGTGTTGACCAGTGCATGACGAAATGCCAGCCTGCGGTGATCTCTGGCGAAAAATGATTAACCGACTGTTGTAAAAAGCGGGTGAGAAGATCGCGGCGGGTCGTTACGCCGGTGTGCAGTAGCACCGTCCACTGCTTTTTTGCCAGCCAGGTGAAAAGCTGATGCAGATTGTACCAGCAGGCGTAGCCCGCCATCTGGGGGTCATCCCACCCGGTGGCAAACAGACGACTGCTGAGAAAAGGCTCGGCGATATCAATTCCCTCAATGGGAATGGCCTCATTTATCGCCTCCAGATTTTGTCGAACGTCCTCCCGCAGCAAATCGTCGAGCTCACGCAGGGTAATGACCACCCGCATACGGCGCAGCGAGGCAGAAAGAGGATTGAGCTGCTCAAGATCCAGTCTCTGCTCCTGCTGCGGGTGAACGATGAGCGGCGAGGCTCCCCAACCGCGCGCCACCGGTTCATTGAGCAGGCTAAACAGCTTGTCCACGGCGACCGGATAGCGCTGCTCACGCCTGTCCGTCCGAATACGTGCCGCCTCCGGGTGCTGGCGCCGGGTCTTACGAAACTCACCCGGAGACATATTGTGAACACGCCTGAACCGATCGCTCATCATGCGCGTGCTGGCGAAACCCTGTTCAAGCGCAATCTGGTGCAGCGGTCGGTTCGTCAGCCGGAGAGCGTCGGCCGCCTTTTCCAGCCGCAGGTGAGTGATGTACTGCATGAAACTGATCCCCACCTCCTTGCGAAAGAGACGAGAGAGCCAGGCTTCAGAGACATATTCACTCGCGGCGATTTCCGCAAGCGTAATACGGCGGGAATAACTGGCATTGATCCGCTCTATCACCCGGGCGATGCGTTTGCTGTGCGCTGAGGAAAATTCCCGTGACAGCATACGGGCGGGCTGTTGAAAGCGGCTGGTCAGCAACAGCAATATCTCGCTCAGCCAGCGGTACGCCTCCAGCCGGTAGCGGTGCGGGTCGTTGATGAGGGTGACCACAAGAAGCTGGCGCAGCAGATCGCGAAGCGCATCGCATTGGGGCCAGACGCCTCCGGCTTCTGCCGGTACAGCATAATCATGGGCAAAAAAATCATTGCAGAGCTGGACGACCCAGCGCCCGGAAAGGGTTACGCGCAGGGTGACATTTGCCGTTTCGCTCGTGAACTGCCAGCGCCGATGACGGTTGATGATGGCAAGGGTATTGGCCTCCAGAATTTCACGTCCCACATCGGTGTTCAGCTCTGCCCGCCCTTCCAGCACCCAGAGCAACGTTAGCGTATCGCCTTCATCCTCCACGCAGTGGCGAATGTCCTGAATCTCTATCCAAAATTCATCTCCCCGTTGCGCCATCTTACCCCTCACCAAAGACAAATAATGACCTGATCTTTTTTGTCATAACTGAATTGTATGAAAAACAATCAAAACAAAGCCGTCGCTTTACAACAAAAAAATGCATTTTCAGGCGGGACGATCGTCATAGACTCGAAATTATCATCGTTTGGCAGAAAAAGGATAACAAAAATGACACATCCCATTATCGAAGCTCTGCGTGGCAACGAAGCTCGGTTCACTGAATTACGTCGCTATTTTCATCAGCATCCAGAAATTGGTTTTGAGGAGCACAACACGAGCGATCGCGTTGCAGCGCTGCTTCAGGAATGGGGATATGAGGTTCATCGCGGCGTGGCTAAAACCGGTGTGGTCGGCACACTGAAGGTGGGTAACGGGCATAAACGCCTGGGCCTGCGCGCCGATATGGATGCGCTGCCAATGCAGGAAAACAACGGCAAGGCGTGGAGCAGTACCGTTGAGGGTAAATTCCACGGCTGCGGTCATGACGGCCACACCACAACGCTCCTGTATGCAGCGGAGTACCTGGCACGCACCCGCAATTTTAACGGCACGCTGCACCTTATTTTTCAGCCCGCGGAAGAACTTCTGTATGGCGGACGCGTTATGGTAGAGGACGGTTTGTTTGACCTGTTCCCCTGCGACCACATCTTTGGTCTGCACAATATGCCGTCACAGCCCCTCGGAAAAATTGGTCTGCGCGATGGCGCCATGATGGCCTCTTCCGACACCCTTCATATTGAGGTTAACGGCGTGGGGGGTCACGGTGCGGTGCCAGAACATACCGTTGATGCCACCCTGGTTGCCTGTCATATCACTATCGCGTTGCAGTCCATTGTTTCGCGCAACATTACCCCCTTCCAGCCCGCCGTCGTTACCGTAGGCAGCATTCAGGCCGGACATGCCCCCAACATTATCAACGACAAAGTATTGATGAAACTTACCGTGCGCACGCTGGATGAACGCGTGCGGCAAACCGTGCTACAGCGTATCCATGATATCGCCGTTGCACAGGCGGAAAGTTTCAATGCGACGGCCACCATTCGACACATTAACGGCAGCCCGGTGCTGAAAAATAATCCGCAAGCCAATGAGATGGTGCGCAGCGTCGCCACCGATCTGTTCGGTCAGGATGCCGTCGCGGAGGTGAATGCGTTTATGGGCAGCGAAGACTTTGCTTTTATGCTCGAGAAAAATCCCAATGGATGCTATTTCACCCTTGGCGCCGGGGATGAGCCTGACCGCTGCATGGTACATAACCCGGGTTACGACTTTAACGACAACATTCTCCTCACCGGCGCGGCGCTGTGGGCCGCACTGACCGAACACTATCTGCGCTGATTCGCACCTTCCCGGGAGGGCTGCACTATGAGTACCGTTTCCCTGACAGGCGCATCCGCCTACGCCGGTAACGATCGGCTGCTGGCGGGTATCGTCATGAGCGTTCTGACATTCTGGCTGTTTGCCCAGTCGGTTATCAACGTGGTTCCGGCCATGCAGAATAGCCTCGATATTGCCCTCGAAACCCTTACGCTGGCCGTCAGCCTGAGCGCGTTGTTCAGCGGCTGTTTTGTCGTCGCCTGCGGTGGGTTTGCCGATAAGTTTGGGCGCATGCGCCTGACCATGATTGGCCTGATCCTGAGCATGATCGGGAGTGGTCTGCTGTTCATTTCATGGGAGCCCGTCCTGTTTCTGTTGGGAAGAGCGATACAGGGGCTATCAGCGGCCTGCATCATGCCCGCCACGCTGGCGCTGATTAAAACCTGGTATGAAGGTAAAGCACGCCAGCGCGCAATCAGTTTCTGGGTTATCGGTTCATGGGGCGGAAGTGGCCTGAGCTCGTTTGTGGGAGGCGCCATCGCCACCACGCTGGGCTGGCGCTGGATTTTTATTCTGTCGATGGTGGTAGCGCTGGTCGCGCTATTGCTTATCCGCGCCACGCCGGAAAGCCGCAGCCCTGATGCGTGTCGACACAAACTGGATATCAGCGGCCTGGTGAGTTTTGTCCTTATGCTGGTGCTGTTCAATCTGTTTATCAGCAAAGGACACAGCTGGGGCTGGAGCAGCAGTTTATCGCTTCTTGTACTGTGTGGAGCCGTGATTGCACAGATGTGCTTTATCGTTACCGGGCGGCGGAAAGGCGATGCGGCGCTGATCGATTTCGCCCTGTTTAAAAACCGGGCCTATAGCGCCTCGGTATTCTCAAATTTCCTGCTCAACGGCTGCATTGGCACCATGATGATCGCCAGCATCTGGTTGCAGCAAGGCCATCATCTGTCACCGCTACAGACCGGCATGATGACGCTGGGGTATCTGGTTACCGTACTGGCGATGATCCGGGTGGGTGAAAAACTGCTTCAGCGCTATGGCGCCAGGCTGCCGATGATGACTGGCCCGCTGCTGACCGCAACAGGTATTTCGCTGATTTCATGCACCTTCTTAAGCAAAGAGGTCTACATTGTTACCGTTTTTCTGAGCAATATTTTATTCGGGCTGGGGCTCGGATGTTACGCCACGCCCTCAACGGACACGGCGGTAATGAATGCCCCTGAAAACAAAGTGGGGGTGGCTTCAGGGATCTATAAGATGGGCAGCTCCCTGGGCGGAGCCATGGGGATCGCGGTCACCGCATCGCTGTACGCGCTATGGCTGCCGATGGGAACGGCCAGTGCCGCGCAGTATGCCTTGCTTTTCAACAGTGCGATTTGCCTTGGGTCGGCAGTCGTGACCTGGGCTTTACTGCCAACAACAAAAGCCCCGCGTTAAGCGGGGCCACAAAAGTATCAGGCAATGTTCAGATATTTGTGCGTCTGCATCGACAGGCGCCAGTTGCGGGCGATACAGGTTTCAATGCACAGACGGGTCGCATCGTCTTTCTGGCTGATAGGCTGGAGCGCGATCACGCGCTGCTTTTCGTCCGTCAGCGTCGCCAGCAGTTCGTCCAGCGCTTCGATGTCACGCACGCGCCCCACTGGATGTTTGATCTCATCAGCACGCTCAAGCGCCTGCGACAGTACGTCATACCCGCCGCGCATATTCACTTTCGGTGAAACCGTTACCCACGTTGAATGTGAGCAGCGCACTTCATGGGTGCCACTGGTTTCGATCTGGCAACTGTAGCCGTTCTTCTCGAGCAGTTCGGTGAGCGGCATCAGATCGTGAATGCAGGGTTCCCCGCCGGTGATCACTACGTGCCGCGCCGTCCAGCCCTGACGACCAATAATGGCAAGCAGATCTTCCGCGCTGCCCGCGCCCCATTTATCGCTCTCTTTGGTTTTCGCCAGAATGCTGAACAGCGATACTTCCCGATCTGCGAGCTTATCCCACGTATGTTTGGTATCACACCAGGCGCAGCCAACCGGGCATCCCTGTAAACGAATAAAGATAGCGGGAACGCCGGTAAAGTAACCCTCGCCTTGCAGGGTCTGGAACATCTCGTTAATCGGGTACTGCATAGTCAACTCTGTTAAGGGGATAAACGATAAGTATCGCAGATCCCCGTCAGATGATCATGCTCCATCGGTGCTTTGCGCGCCAATTGCCGCCATAAACCGTTCCGTAATTTGCTGTGGTCGGGTGATCGCCCCGCCGACGACAACCGTGTGCGCCCCCAGCGCCAGACACCTGGCCGCGCGTTCAGGCGTATCCACGTTACCTTCGGCAATCACGGGGATCGTGACGGCAGACAGCACCTCTTTCAAAAACGCGCAGTCATTTTCCGGTAGCGAATGGCCCGCGGTCTCCGTCGTATAACCGTAAAGGGTGGTTCCGACGCAATCAAACCCCAGCGCCTGCGCGGTCACGGCCTCCTGCACGGTGGCAATATCCGCCATCAGCAGCAGCGAAGGGTAACGGGCGCGGATCTGCGCGATCAGCATGTCCAGCGATCCGCCACCGGGCCGTTTCCGGGCGGTCGCATCCAGCGCAACGATCTCCGGGGCGACCGCCATCAGCTCATCCACTTCTTTGAGCGTCGCGGTAATGAACACCTCGCTATCCGGATAGTCACGTTTGATGATGCCGATGACCGGCAGTGAGACCAGCCCTTTGATAGCCTCGATATCCGCCACGCTATTGGCGCGGATCGCCGCGGCACCGCCCTGGGCCGCCGCCAGCGCCATTCGCGACATAATAAACGGGCTGTGCAGCGGTTCGTTTTCCAGCGCCTGGCAGGAGACGACCAGTTTTCCTTTCAGGTTATCCAGTACAGTTTTCATTACGATAAAATCTCTTCCACTTCGTTTTTGATAATGGTGACGTGCGGGCCATAGATGACCTGGACACCGTTGCCGCGGACGATAACGCCGCGCGCGCCGGTCGCTTTCAGTGCAGATTCATTGACTTTGCTACCGTCTTTCACCGTGACGCGAAGGCGCGTGGCGCAGCAGTCAACGTCATCCAGATTGTCTTTTCCTCCCAGCCCGGCGATCACCGCCGCGGCGCGCTCGCTTTGCGGCAGAGTAGCCTCGTCAGCCAACGCCTCCTTTTCCCGGCCCGGCGTGGCAAAATCAAAACGTTTGATCAGATAGCGGAAGGTACAGTAGTAAAGGAAGAACCACGGTACGCCCACCAGCGGGACGAACATCCAGTTAGTTTTCGCTTCCCCCTGCAAAATGCCGAACAGCACGAAATCAATAAACCCGCCGGAGAAAGTTTGTCCGATGGTGATGTGCAGCATGTGCGCGAGCATGAACGCCAGCCCGTCAAACAGCGCATGAATGACGTACAGCACCGGGGCAATAAACAGGAATGAGAACTCTATGGGCTCGGTAATTCCCGTCAGGAATGAGGTTAACGCCGCAGAGAGCAGCAGCCCGGCGACGCGCTTCTTATTCTCCGGCCTGGCCGTGTGGTACATCGCCAGACACGCGCCGAGCAGACCAAACATCATGGTAATAAAGCGCCCGGACATGAAGCGCGACGTGCCCTCATAGAAATGCTGCATGTTCGGATCGGCGAGCTGGGCGAAGAAGATCCGCTGCGTGCCCTCAACCAGGTGACCGTTAACAATTTCACTGCCGCCAAGCGCGGTGGTCCAGAATGGAAGATAGAAGATGTGGTGCAAACCAAACGGGCCAAGCATGCGCAGGATGAAGCCGTACAGCAACGTCCCCAGATAGCCGGTGGCATCCACCAGCCCGCCGAGGCCAAAGATCAGCTTCTGAAAATGCGGCCAGACCACGGTCATCAGCGCGCCGACGAGTATCGCCGCCAGTGAGCTTATAATGGGAACGAAGCGTGAGCCGCCAAAAAAGCCCAGAAATTGCGGAAGCGCGATTTTATTAAACCGATGATGCAGTGCGCAGGTCACCAGCCCAATAACTACCCCACCAAACACGCCCGTTTCAAGCGTCTGAATACCCAGCGTCATGCCCTGCCCTACAGCGCCCGGGTTTTCATGCGCCAGTTTTCCGGTCAGGATCAGCAGCGCATTGATAGTGGCATTCATCACCAGATAAGCGAGCAACGCCGCCAGCCCTGCCGTGCCTTTATCATTTCTCGCCAGCCCAACGGCGACCCCAACAGCAAACAGTACCGACAGGTTTGCAAACACAATCGAGCCTGCGCTGCTCATGATGGTAAAGATGGCCTGTAGCCAGCCAACGTCTAAAAATGGATACGCGGTAAGCGTATTCGGATTCGATAGCGCCCCGCCAATCCCCAGCAACAGACCTGCTGCGGGCAGTATGGCGATGGGTAACATAAAGGATTTGCCAAAGCGCTGCGCTTTTTCAAACCATCCGCCGGAAGACGCTCCGCTGAACATTTGCATCATTTTTTTATCCCCCTGGTTATTGATGAAAATTTTTACCACATATATTTTTAATTGTGAAAATTACCACCAAAAACCAAGACGCCGATCATACTTTTTCGAAATGACTGGCATCTCTCCCCCGCTTTCCGCCACACTAGTTGGCAGAGAAACGCATTAAGGATCTAGCATGTCGGACCATGAAAACCTGCTGCTGAAGCTACGCCAGGAGGCTTCCGGGTACAGCCCAACGCAACAAAAACTGGGGGAGTTTGTCCTCAACGATCCTGCCAGGGTGCTCTACCTGACGATCACCGAGCTGGCGCGTGAAAGCGGCACCAGCGAGGCCAGCGTCACACGCCTTTGCCGCACGCTGGGCTGTAAGGGATATAACGAATTTAAAATGGCGCTTGCGCTGGATATTCAGCAGGGTTTGCCGGAGCGTCAGGCAGGAGATGCAATAGATAACGTGGTGGATGAGTCTGTCCAGGCGCTGCAAGATACCGCAAAACTCCTCGACCGGGCCCAGCTTGAACAGGCGACACTGGCCCTGCATCAGGCGCAGTCAGTGCAAATTTACGGGGTAGCGGCCAGCGCGATCCTGGGAGAGTATTTGCATTACAAGCTGCTGCGACTCGGCAAACCTGCACAGCTGTTTAGCGATATGCATCGCGCCGCCATGAATGCGACGACGCTCTCGAAAGAGACGCTGGTGGTGGCCATCTCAAGTTCCGGCTCTACACGGGATCTGCTTCACGTAGTGAAACTCGCCCGCAAGCGGGGCGTTAAGGTACTGGCGCTCAGCAATACGCCCCGCAGCCCGCTAGCCTCCCTGAGCGATTTACAGCTGGTTGCAGCCAAACCCGAGGGACCGCTGAGCGCGGGTGCGCTCAATGCCAAGGTTGGCGTGATGCTGCTGGTTGAACTGCTAACCACTTCCCTTATTGCAGTAGACAGCCATTACGGTGACGTCAGCCAGCAAACGGCAAGCGCCACGTTGCCGCTTCTGCTATAGAAAACAAAAAACCCGCCGAAGCGGGTTTTTTCATAAGAACGAAGGTTCAGGCTTATGCCTGGCCTTTGATCTCTTTACGACCGTTGTAAGGTGCTTTTTCGCCCAGCGCTTCTTCGATACGAATCAGCTGGTTGTATTTAGCAACACGGTCAGAACGGCTCATAGAACCGGTTTTGATCTGGCCAGCAGCGGTACCCACAGCCAGGTCAGCGATGGTAGCATCTTCAGTTTCGCCAGAACGGTGAGAGATAACCGCGGTGTAGCCAGCGTCTTTCGCCATTTTGATCGCAGCCAGCGTTTCGGTCAGAGAACCGATCTGGTTGAATTTGATCAGGATGGAGTTAACGATGCCTTTCTCGATGCCTTCTTTCAGGATCTTGGTGTTGGTTACGAACAGATCGTCACCAACCAACTGGATTTTGTCGCCCAGTACTTTGGTCTGGTATGCGAAACCATCCCAGTCAGACTCGTCCAGACCGTCTTCGATAGAAACGATTGGGTACTGTTTGGTCAGGTCTTCCAGGAAGTGGGTGAACTCTTCAGAGGTGAACGCTTTGTTGCCTTCGCCAGCCAGAACGTATTTACCGTCTTTGTAGAATTCAGATGCTGCGCAGTCCATCGCCAGGGTGATGTCTTTGCCCAGCTCGTAGCCTGCTGCTTTAACCGCTTCAGCGATAACAGCCAGTGCTTCTGCGTTAGAACCCAGGTTTGGCGCGTAGCCGCCTTCGTCACCAACAGCCGTGTTCATGCCTTTAGCTTTCAGAACTTTAGCCAGGTTGTGGAACACTTCAGAACCCATACGAACCGCTTCTTTCAGGGTTTTCGCGCCAACTGGCTGAATCATGAATTCCTGAATATCAACGTTGTTGTCTGCGTGCTCACCACCGTTGATGATGTTCATCATTGGTACAGGCATGGAGTATTTGCCTGGGGTGCCGTTCAGTTCAGCGATGTGCTCGAACAGTGGCATGCCTTTAGCTGCCGCTGCCGCTTTGGCGTTCGCCAGGGAAACGGCCAGGATTGCGTTCGCACCGAAGTTAGATTTGTTTTCAGTACCGTCCAGATCGATCATGATCTTGTCGATGCCAGCCTGATCTTTAGCATCTTTGCCAACGATAGCCTGAGCAATAGGACCGTTAACAGCGCCAACCGCTTTCAGTACGCCTTTGCCCATGAAACGGGATTTGTCGCCATCACGCAGTTCCAGCGCTTCGCGGGAACCTGTAGAAGCACCTGATGGAGCCGCTGCCATACCGACGAAACCACCTTCCAGATGAACTTCAGCTTCAACGGTCGGGTTACCACGGGAGTCGATGATTTCACGACCGATGACTTTAACGATTTTGGACATTAGATTTTCCTCAGTACAAGTTAAACTAAAACTCCAGACAAACAACGCGTACCAAAGGTACGCGTTGCCGTTCTAACTTTTTTTACTTCGCCTGACGCTTCTGGTACTCGCTGGCGGCTTTCACGAAGCCTGCAAACAGCGGATGCCCGTCACGCGGCGTTGAAGTAAATTCCGGGTGGAATTGGCAGGCCACGAACCACGGATGGTTAGGCACTTCGATGATCTCGACTAACTGATCATCCCCGGAACGGCCCGCAACACGCAGACCCGCAGCTTCAATTTGTTTCAACAACATGTTGTTGACTTCATAGCGGTGACGATGACGTTCGGTGATGACCGGCTCGCCGTACAGCTTGCGTACCACGCTATCGTCGGACAGCTGGCAGGCCTGTGCGCCAAGACGCATGGTGCCACCCAGATCGCTCTTCTCGGTACGGACTTCGACGTTACCGTCTTCGTCGCGCCATTCCGTAATCAGCGCCACAACAGGGTACTTACAGTCTGGCACAAATTCCGTAGAGTTCGCGTTTTCCATTCCCGCTACGTTGCGCGCAAATTCAATCAGCGCAACCTGCATACCCAGGCAGATACCGAGGTATGGAATATTGTTTTCACGCGCATAGCGTGCAGTGGCGATCTTGCCTTCAACACCACGGTAGCCGAAGCCGCCAGGGATGAGGATAGCATCCAGATCTTTAAGAATTTCGACGCCGCGCGTCTCCACATCCTGCGAATCAATCAGCTTGATGTTCACAGAGACGCGATTCTTCAGACCACCGTGTTTCAGCGCTTCGATAACTGACTTATAGGCATCTGGCAGTTCGATGTACTTGCCGACCATACCGATAGTCACTTCGCCGCCCGGATTGGCTTCTTCGTAAATCACCTGCTCCCATTCAGACAGGTTAGCTTCCGGACAGTTCAAGCTGAATCGTTTACAAATATAATCGTCCAGACCCTGTGATTTCAACAGGCCCGGGATTTTATAAATGGAATCGACATCTTTCATTGAAATAACGGCTTTTTCAGGCACGTTACAGAACAATGCAATTTTCGCGCGTTCGTTCGCCGGAATCGCGCGATCGGAACGGCAAACCAGGATGTCAGGCTGAATACCGATGGAGAGCAGCTCTTTAACAGAGTGCTGAGTCGGTTTGGTTTTCACTTCACCTGCTGCCGCCATGTAAGGCACCAGCGTCAGGTGCATGAACAGC
Organism: Enterobacter cloacae complex sp. EB5; assembly: GCF_031432835.1. Lineage (NCBI taxonomy): Bacteria > Pseudomonadati > Pseudomonadota > Gammaproteobacteria > Enterobacterales > Enterobacteriaceae > Enterobacter > Enterobacter cloacae complex sp. EB5. Next base: position 3,030,856 of record NZ_CP133860.1, on the reverse strand, counting down.
GCGTGCTCACGACCAATATCTACCGCCAGCTGACGAATCGCTTCGAGGAACGGCAGGGATTCGATATCCCCTACGGTACCGCCGATTTCAACCAGCACAACGTCATGCCCTTCGCCACCGGCAAGGACACGTTCTTTGATGGCGTTAGTGATGTGTGGGATAACCTGCACGGTCGCGCCCAGGTAGTCACCACGGCGCTCTTTACGCAGAACGTCAGAGTAGATACGGCCAGTCGTAAAGTTGTTACGACGGGTCATTTTGGTACGGATGAAACGCTCGTAGTGGCCAAGATCCAGATCGGTTTCAGCGCCGTCTTCAGTAACGAACACTTCCCCGTGTTGGGTTGGGCTCATGGTGCCAGGATCGACGTTGATGTACGGATCCAGTTTCATCATGGTCACATTGAGGCCACGGGCTTCAAGAATGGCTGCGAGGGAGGCTGCGGCAATGCCTTTACCCAGAGAGGATACGACCCCGCCGGTCACAAAAATATAGTTCGTTGTCATGCTGAACCTGAGAAGTTAGGGTGAAACGATGGAATAACCAGGACGGGAAAGTAGTATACCCGAACACGACGAGCGCCACAAACTTTCATTCTCCGTCTCCACTTCAGGCCATGACAAACATAAGGAGTGAGAAAATAGCCCCTTTTGGGTAAATGTTTTTGACGCAAATCAAGCGCTTGTCATTTAAAAAATCACACAAATTGCGCTTGATCGCAAAATCTCGTTAGAGATCATGTTCCTGGCGTTTTACTTCCTGCCAGACTTCTTCCATCGCGTCGAGGTCAATCCCGCTCATTTCCAGGCCGCGCGAGGCGACAATCCGCTCAACTTCGCGAAAGCGTCGTTCGAATTTAATGTTCGCTTTTTGCAGGGCGGTTTCCGCTTTTACACCAAGGTGGCGCGAAAGGTTGACGGTCGCAAACAGTAGATCGCCCATCTCCTCTTCCAGCTTTGCTTCGTCCACAACGGCCTGCTGCGCTTCATGCATCACTTCGTCGATCTCTTCGTGCACCTTTTCCAGCACCGGGCCGAGAGAGGTCCAGTCAAACCCTACCGCCGAGCAGCGCTTTTGAATTTTGTGCGCGCGCATCAGCGCGGGAAGGTTCAGGGGAATGTCGTCCAGCGCCGAGTGCTGGGATTTTTCAGCGCGTTCGGCGCTTTTTATCTGCTCCCAGCGCGCCAGCACTTCCGCACTGTTGCCTGCGGAGGCATCGCCAAAAATATGCGGATGACGACGCTCCAGCTTGTCGCTGATAGCGGCGCAGATATCGTCAAAGTTAAAGCGCCCCTCTTCCTGCGCCATCTGCGCGTAGAACACCACCTGGAACAGCAGGTCGCCCAGCTCACCGCGCAGGTCATCGAAATCTTCGCGCGAAATCGCGTCTAGCACTTCGTAGGTCTCTTCCAGCGTGTAAGGCGCAATGGTGGCGAAAGTCTGCTCTTTATCCCACGGGCAGCCGTTTTCCGGGTCGCGCAGGCGTATCATGATGCCAAGCAGGCGGTCGATTTGAGTCATAACAGATTCCATTAAATGCCTGAGCCGGGTGGCGGCGTTGCCTTACCCGGCCTACAGAAGAGGATGTTTAGCCGCCGTGCAGACGACGCGCGTCAATCACATCCGGCACCTGGTTCAGTTTGCCGAGTACGCGGCCCAGCACCTGAAGGTTATAGATTTCGATAGTCATATCGATGGTGGCAAGCTGCTCGCGGGTATCGCTGCGGCTGGCAACGCCCAGCACGTTGACCTTCTCGTTGGCGAGAATGGTGGTGATGTCGCGCAGCAGGCCGCTGCGGTCGTTGGCAGTGACGCGCACCACCAGCGAGTAACCCGCCGAGTAACTCTCCCCCCAGACGGCTTCCACGATACGTTCCGGCGCATGCGATTGCAGCTCTGCAAGCTGGTCGCAGTCGGAGCGGTGAATCGAGATCCCGCGCCCCTGGGTGATAAAGCCGACAATATCGTCTCCCGGGATCGGCTGGCAGCAGCGGGCAATATGGTGCATGAGGTTACCCACCCCTTCAACCACCACGCGGCCATTGTCCTTGCTGCGCTGCTGCGGAGCGTAGGTTTTCTGCTGGAGCTGTTTCAGCGCCGCCGCATCCTGCTCCGCTGCGCTTGGCTTGTTGAACTGCGCTTGCAGGAAGTTCACCATCTGGTTCAGGCGGATATCGCCGCCGCCAATCGCCGCTAACAGTTCGTCGAGCTCGTTGAAGTTGTAGCGCGGCAGCAGGAACTTCTCCGCTTCTTTCAGGCTGATGCCAATATGTTCCAGCTCGTCGTCCAGGATCTGACGACCGGCAAGGATGTTCTTGTCACGATCCTGCTTGCGGAACCAGGCGTGAATTTTAGAGCGCCCACGACTGGTGGTAACGTAACCGAGGTTCGGATTCAACCAGTCGCGGCTTGGGTTTGGCTGCTTCTGGGTGATGATTTCAATCTGGTCGCCCATCTGGAGCTGGTAGGTAAACGGTACGATACGTCCGCCGATCTTCGCCCCGATGCAACGGTGTCCCACATCGCTGTGGATATGGTAGGCGAAATCGAGCGGCGTGGAGCCTGCCGGCAAATCAACTACATCCCCTTTCGGGGTAAAGACGTAGACGCGATCGTCGAAGACCTGACTGCGCACTTCGTCGAGCATTTCGCCGGAGTCGGCCATCTCTTCCTGCCACGCAATCAGCTTACGCAGCCAGGCGATACGATCTTCGTGACCGGAGCGACCGCCGCCGGAGGTACCCTCTTTGTATTTCCAGTGCGCCGCCACGCCCAGCTCGGCGTCTTCGTGCATCTGTTTGGTACGGATCTGAATTTCCACCGTTTTACCGCCAGGGCCGAGCACCACGGTATGAATAGACTGATAGCCGTTTGGTTTGGGGTTGGCGACGTAGTCATCGAACTCATCCGGCAGATGGCGGAAATGGGTGTGCACGATCCCCAGCGCGGCGTAGCAGTCCTGGAGACGCTCCGCCACGATACGTACGGCGCGCACGTCAAACAGCTCGTCAAAGGCGAGATGTTTCTTCTGCATTTTGCGCCAGATGCTGTAGATGTGCTTTGGACGCCCGTAGACCTCGGCGCGCACATTCTCCTCTTTCATCGACTGGCGCAGCCCGCTGACAAATTCCTCGATATAGTGCTCGCGGTCAATGCGGCGTTCGTGCAGCAATTTTGCAATGCGTTTGTATTCCGCCGGATGCAGATAGCGGAAGCAGTAATCTTCCAGCTCCCACTTCAGTTGCCCGATACCCAGACGGTTCGCCAGCGGCGCATAGATATTCGTACACTCTTTGGCGGCCAAAACGCGCTCGTCTTCCGGCGCATCCTTCACTTCACGCAGATGGGCAACCCGTTCGGCCAGCTTGATCACCACGCAGCGGAAATCATCTACCATCGCCAGCAGCATGCGGCGGACGTTATCCACCTGCTCGGAAGAGACAGAGTCCGTTTGCGCGGCTTTCAGCTGACGAATGGCAGCCATATCACGCACGCCGTGGATGAGCGCCACGACGGACTGGCCGACGCTTTCACGCAGGACGTCTTCCGTCACCACGTCGGCGTCCGCCAGGGGGAACAGCAGTGCGGCCTGTAGCGTTTCGATATCCATGTTCAGCATGGAGAGAATTTCAACCATCTCCACGCCGCGCCACAACAGCAGTTCAGCGTCCGGATGCCCCTGCGTTGTGCGTAAACAATAGGCCCAGGTTTCGGTTAAGCGTTCACACGACTGCTGGCTGGAAATCCCCAGACTTGCGATCCATTTTTGAGGGTCAAACTCACCAGCTTTATTTAAATGTGCACTTCTTACCGCAACCATCGTCCTCTCCTTTAGGGACAAGGGCCTGTCGAAGTCGACAAGCCAAACTCATTAGATGTGCTCGAACAACACCATCGATTCCAGATGACCAGTGTGCGGGAACATGTCCAGCATTGCCAGACGCCGAATCTGGTAACCCCCGCTCAATAATGCTTCGCTGTCACGGGCAAGCGTCGCCGGGTTACAGGAAACATAGACCACGCGTTCAGGCGCGAGTTTAATTATATGCTGCATCACGCCCGGCGCACCTGCGCGCGCCGGATCGAGCAGGATCTTATCAAAGCCCTGCTTAGCCCACGGTTGCCGAGTGACATCATCCTCAAGATTTTGATGAAAGAATGTCACATTTTGCAAACCGTTCTGTTGGGCGTTCTCCTGGCCTTTCGCCACCAGCGCCTCAACGCCTTCCACCCCGACCACGCTGGCTGCTCTGCGGGCCAGCGGCAGGGTAAAGTTCCCCATGCCGCAGAACAGATCGAGCACCCGGTCAGTGGGCTTTACGTCCAGCCACGCCAGCGCGTTCGCCACCATCTGCTGGTTCACGCCGTCGTTAACCTGGATAAAATCTCGCGGGCTGAACGTTAAGCGTAGCCCGTCTGACGCATACCAGGGCGCTTCTCCGCTGACCTGCTCAAGTATCTCGCTTTGCGGCGCGAGGAAAAGCGCAAGCTCATGAGAATGCGAAAAGCGTTCCAGTTTTTCGCGATCCGCCGTTGACAGCGGCGCGGTGTGGCGCAGCACCATCAGCGGGCCACTGTTGGCCAGCACCAGTTCGACATGGCCCAGCGAACGCACGCCATCCAGCGATGCAAGACAGTGGTGCACGTCCGGGAGCAACGCCTCAAGATGGGGCACCAAAACAGGGCACTGCGTAACAGAGACGATATCGCTGGAGCCGGCTTTGCGAAAACCCATCTCCAGCCGCTCGGTTTTGGGCTGGTAGCTGAGGCTCAGGCGAGCGCGCCGACGGTAGCCCCAGGGCCGATCGGCAATGATGTCATTCACGTCGTGCCCGACCAGGCGGGCCAGCGCGCTGCTTTTACTTTTTTGCTGTAATTCTGTGCTGGCATGCTGTTGCTGGCAGCCACCGCAGACGCCAAAATGGGGGCAGCGAGGCGTCACGCGCTCCGGGCTATCATTAAGACGGCGCTTGACCTGACCGCGCGCATACTGACGTTTGTCTTCCGTCAGCGTAATATCTGCGCGTTCTCCTGGCAGCAAACCTGTGATAAACAGTGTCTTACCCTTGTGACGCGCCACCCCCTGTCCAAAAGGATCGAGGTCCGTGGCTTCAACAGTTATGATCTGACGCGTCGTCACGCGTCGTTTTGCAGAGTAGAATTGCGCCATCGCCGAGATTGTTCTCAAATAAACATAATTAGCCTGATTGTCCCATAACGGAACTCCATGACCAACTACAGCCTGCGCGCGCGCATGATGATTTTGATCCTCGCTCCTACCGTTCTTATCGGTTTGCTGCTGAGCATTTTCTTTGTGGTGCATCGCTATAACGATTTGCAGAGACAGCTTGAAGATGCCGGGGCCAGCATTATCGAACCGCTGGCCGTCTCCAGCGAGTACGGCATGAACCTGCAAAACCGTGAATCCATTGGTCAGTTAATCAGCGTGCTGCACCGCCGTCATTCAGAGATCGTGCGCGCCATTTCCGTTTACGATGAGCATAACCGTCTGTTCGTCACCTCGAATTTCCATCTGGATCCCACGTCGCTGAAAATCCCGGAAGGTACCCCCTTCCCGCGTCATCTTACGGTGTTGCGGCGCGGCGATATCATGATCCTGCGCACGCCGATTATCTCCGAAAGCTATTCACCCGACGAATCCGCCCAGTCCGATGCGAAGTCCAGCAATAATATGCTGGGATATGTGGCGCTGGAGCTGGATCTCAAGTCGGTGCGGCTCCAGCAGTACAAAGAAATTTTCATCTCCGGCGTGATGATGCTGTTCTGTATCGGCATCGCGCTGATCTTCGGCTGGCGACTGATGCGCGACGTCACGGGGCCTATCCGCAACATGGTGAATACCGTTGACCGGATCCGCCGGGGTCAGCTCGACAGCCGCGTGGAAGGCTTTATGCTCGGCGAGCTGGATATGCTGAAAAACGGCATCAACTCAATGGCGATGTCGCTGGCGGCTTATCACGAAGAGATGCAGCACAACGTTGACCAGGCCACCTCTGACCTGCGCGAAACGCTGGAGCAGATGGAGATCCAGAACGTGGAGCTGGATCTGGCGAAAAAACGTGCGCAGGAGGCGGCACGTATTAAGTCTGAGTTCCTGGCGAACATGTCGCACGAGCTGCGCACGCCGCTGAACGGGGTGATTGGCTTCACCCGTCTGACGCTCAAAAGCGAGCTGAACCCGACCCAGCGTGACCATCTGCATACCATTGAACGCTCAGCCAACAACCTGCTAACCATTATTAACGACGTACTGGACTTCTCGAAGCTGGAAGCGGGCAAGCTGATTCTGGAGAGTATCCCCTTCCCGCTGCGCAGCACGCTGGATGACGTGGTCACGCTTCTTGCCCACTCATCGCATGATAAGGGTCTGGAACTGACGCTCAATATTAAAAATGATGTGCCGGATAACGTCATTGGCGACCCGCTGCGCCTGCAACAGGTCATTACCAATTTGGTGGGCAACGCGATTAAGTTCACCGAGAGCGGCAACATCGACATTCTGGTTGAAAAAAGGGCGCTCAGTAATAACAAAGTCCAGATTGAAGTGCAGATCCGGGATACCGGCATTGGTATTCCGGAGCGCGATCAGACGCGTCTGTTCCAGGCTTTCCGCCAGGCCGATGCAAGCATTTCCCGTCGTCACGGCGGAACGGGCCTGGGGCTGGTGATCACCCAAAAGCTGGTGAAAGAGATGGGAGGCGATATCTCCTTCCACAGCCAGCCTAACCGGGGCTCAACCTTCTGGTTCCATATCAACCTTGATCTTAACCCGAACGTGCAGACCGACGGCCCGGTCACCGGCTGCCTGAAGGGGATGCGTCTGGCCTATGTGGAACCGAACGCCGCGGCGGCGCAGTGTACGCTGGATGTATTAAGCAGCACGCCGCTGGAGGTCATCTACAGCCCGACCTTCTCCGCGCTGGCGAACGATCATTACGATATTCTTTTGTTAGGAATTCCGGTGACGTTTACCGGAGAACTGACCATGCAGCAGGAACGCCTGGCGAAGGCGGCCTCAATGACGGACTACCTGCTGCTGGCGCTGCCGTGCCACGCCCAAATCAACGCCGAAGAGCTGAAAAACGACGGGGCGGCGGCGTGTCTGCTGAAACCCCTCACCGCCACACGGCTGTTACCTGCGTTGACCGAATATTGCCGCCTGACGCATCAGTCCCTGCCGCTGGAAAACGACGAACATAAGCTGCCGATGACGGTGATGGCCGTGGACGACAACCCGGCGAACCTGAAGCTGATTGGCGTGCTGCTTGAGGATCAGGTTCAGCATGTTGAGCTGTGTACCAGCGGCGCCGAAGCCGTGGAACAAGCCAAACAGATGCAGTTCGACCTGATCCTGATGGATATTCAGATGCCGGGCATGGATGGCATCCGCGCCTGCGAGTTGATTCGCCAGCTTCCACACCAGCAGCAGACGCCGGTGATTGCCGTGACGGCGCACGCGATGGCGGGGCAAAAGGAGAAACTGCTGGGTGCGGGCATGAACGATTATCTGGCAAAACCGATCGATGAAGAGAAGCTGCACAGCCTGCTGCTGCGCTACAAGCCGGGGCACATTGGCGGGACATACACCATTACAACTGAATCGCCAGAGATCAGCGTTAACCAGAATGCCACGTTTGACTGGCAACTGGCGCTGCGCCAGGCGGCGGGCAAACCCGATCTGGCCCGCGATATGCTGCAAATGCTGGTGGACTTCCTGCCTGAGATCCGTAACAAGGTTGAAGAACAGCTGGTGGGTGAAAACCCCGAAGGACTGCTGGAAGCCATTCATAAACTGCACGGCAGCTGCGGCTACAGCGGCGTACCGCGGTTGAAAAATCTCTGCCAGCTGCTTGAACAGCAACTCCGCGCGGGTACGCCAGAATCCGATCTCGAACCGGAGTTCCTGGAGCTGCTGGACGAGATGGACAACGTGACCCGGGAAGCAATGAAGGTGTTGGGGAGCTAAGACCAAAGCCCGGTGGCGCTTCGCTTACCGGGCCTACAGAAGCACGAACGTTAACGCGACATCCCCTGCCCCATCTTTATCACCGCCGCAATATTCCTTGCGGCCATCTGTACATTCTGTTGCGCATTTTCCAGCGCGTCTTCCAGCGAGCAGATGGTGTAAATCACGCTGAATACGGCATCCAGTCCGTGCTCATGCACCACGCCAACATCCGCCGTCAGGCTGCCGGCAATGCCGATAACCGGCTTGTTATAGCGTTTCGCGACTCTCGCCACGCCAACGGGCACTTTGCCGTGGATCGTCTGGCTGTCGATACGCCCTTCGCCCGTGATTACCAGATCGGCGTCCGCGACCTGTTCATCAAGATGCAGGGCATCAGTGACAATCTCAATCCCCTGACGGAGCTGTGCGCCGCAAAATGCATACAGCGCCGCCCCCATTCCGCCAGCCGCACCGCCGCCCGCCAGGTTTAAGACGTCAATATCCAGATCCCGGGCGATAATTTTTGCGTAATGCGCCAGCGCGTTGTCCAGCGTCCTGACCATCTCCGGCGTCGCCCCTTTCTGCGGACCAAATACCGCAGAAGCGCCAGTCTCGCCGATCAGGGGGTTGGTCACATCGCAGGCCACTTCAATTCGACAGTCTGCCAGCCGCTTATCCAGCCCGCTAAGATCGATATGCGCAAGGCTTGCCAGTTCGCCGCCGCCCGGCCCAACGGGCTGTGCTTTCGCATCCAGCAGTTTTACGCCCAGCGCCTGCACCATGCCTGCGCCACCGTCATTGGTCGCGCTGCCTCCAATGCCAATAATGATATGCTTAACGCCCGCATCCAGCGCATGACGGATCAGTTCTCCGGTTCCCCAGGAGGTGGTGATTAACGGGTTACGCTTTGCGGGAGCAACAAGCTCCAGACCGCTCGCTGCCGCCATCTCGATAAAGGCGCTTTTCCCGTCTCCGGATAACCCGAAAAACCCTTCCACCCGTTCACCCAAAGGTCCGGTAACGGGAACATGGACAAGACGCCCATGCGTGGCAGCCACCATCGCTTCCACCGTCCCTTCGCCACCATCGGCAACCGGTAATTTGACATAGTCCGCTGACGGGAAAATTTCGCGAAAACCGACCTCTATCGCCGTCGCCACCTCCAGCGCGCTCAAGCTTTCCTTATACGAGTCCGGAGCGATAACAATTTTCATAAGCCATCCTTACGCATGTTAGTTACGTTAAGCATACACCACGTAAGGGACCACTCATGGGAGCGGTCCCAATGCGCTTATCGTACCATGCACGGACGTTTATTGTCGAATGTCCACTCAGGGATCAGGTATTGCATCGCCAGCGCGTCATCACGCGCGCCCAGGCCGTGTTTCTGGTACAGCTCATGCGCTTTCATAACCTGATCCATATCCAGCTCAACGCCCAGCCCCGGCGTAGCAGGAACTTGCACCATGCCGCCTTTGATTTCAAACGGCTGTTTGGTCAGGCGCTGGTTGCCCTCCTGCCAGATCCAGTGGGTGTCGATGGCGGTAATGTTGCCCGGCGCAGCGGCCGCCACGTGGGTGAACATCGCCAGCGAGATGTCGAAGTGGTTGTTGGAGTGCGAGCCCCAGGTCAGTCCGAACTCATGGCACATCTGCGCCACGCGAACCGAGCCCTGCATCGTCCAGAAGTGCGGGTCTGCCAGCGGAATGTCCACCGATTGCAGCGAGAGCGTGTGCCCCATCTGACGCCAGTCGGTCGCGATCATGTTGGTAGCTGTTGGCAGCCCGGTGGCGCGACGGAACTCCGCCATCACTTCACGTCCGGAGAAACCCTGCTCTGCGCCGCACGGATCTTCCGCGTAGGCCAGCACGCCTTTGAGCTGCTTACCGATTTTTATCGCCTCATCAAGCGACCAGGCACCGTTCGGATCCAGCGTGACGCGCGCCTGCGGGAAGCGCTTCGCCAGCGCGGCGATCGCCTCTGCTTCTTCTTCACCCGCCAGTACGCCGCCTTTCAGCTTGAAGTCATTAAAGCCATATTTTTCATACGCGGCTTCCGCCAGGCGCACTACCGCGTCCGGGGTCATCGCTTCATCGTGACGCACACGATACCAGTCGCATTTTTCGTCCGGCTGGCTCTGGTACGGCAGCGGGGTGAGTTTGCGGTTGCCGATAAAGAACAGGTAGCCGAGCATTTCCACTTCGCTGCGCTGTTGGCCGTCTCCCAGCAGGGAGGCGACATTGACGCCCAGATGCTGGCCCAGCAGATCCAGCATCGCGGCTTCAATGCCCGTGACCACATGGATAGTGGTGCGCAGATCAAACGTTTGCAGACCACGGCCACCCGCATCACGATCGGCAAAGGTCGTTCGCACGCGAGTCAGCACATTTTTGTACTCGCCCAGCGTTTTACCCACCACCAGCGGAATGGCGTCCTCCAGCGTTTTACGGATCTTCTCCCCGCCCGGGATTTCACCGACACCGGTATGCCCTGAGTTGTCCTTGATCACCACAATATTACGGGTGAAGAACGGCGCATGGGCACCGCTCAGGTTCATCAGCATGCTGTCATGTCCCGCGACAGGAATGATCTGCATGGAGGTGACTACAGGGGTAGAAAATGTGCTCATCGTTCGATCCTTTTATCAGTGACGTCCAAATACAGGGCGCTTACGGTCAAATGTCCAGCCGGGGATAAGGTATTGCATCGGGCCTGCGTCGTTGCGCGCGCCGCCCGGTAGTTTTTTATACGCTTCATGCGCCTTGTGGATCTGATCCCAGTCAAGCTCCACGCCCAGCCCCGGCGCATCCGGTACGGCAATGGTGCCATTTTTGATTTCAAGTGGATTTTTGGTCAGGCGCGCTTCGCCTTCCTGCCAGATCCAGTGCGTATCGATGGCGGTCGGGTTGCCCGGCGCCGCCGCGCCAACGTGGGTAAACATCGCCAGCGAAATGTCAAAATGGTTATTGGAGTGGCAGCCCCAGGTGAGCCCCCAGTCATCGCACAGCTGCGCCACGCGCACCGCGCCGGAAAGGGTCCAGAAGTGCGGGTCCGCCAGCGGTATGTCCACCGCATTCAGCATCACCGCATGGCCCATTTCGCGCCAGTTGGTGGCGATCATGTTGGTTGCAACCGGCAGCCCGGTAGCGCGGCGGAATTCGGCCATCACCTCGCGGCCAGAAAAGCCCTGCTCGGCGCCGCACGGATCTTCCGCGTAGGTCAGCACGTCGCCCAGCCCTTTGCACAGCGCGATAGCTTCATCCAGCAGCCAGGCGCCGTTCGGATCGACGGTGATGCGTGCCTCCGGGAAGCGTTTTTTCAACGCGCGCACGCTGTCAATCTCCTGCTCGCCCGGCAGAACGCCGCCTTTCAGCTTGAAGTCTTTAAAGCCGTAGCGATCCTGCGCCGCCTCTGCCAGGCGTACCACCGCTTCGCCAGAGAGCGCCTCCTGATGACGCAGGTGATACCACGCGTGGCTGCCCGGCGAGCGTTCCAGATACGGCAGATCGGTTTTCGTCCGGTCGCCAACGTAGAACAGATAGCCCAGCACCGTTACCGCATCACGCTGTTTGCCTGGCCCCAGCAGTTCGCAGACCGGCACGTTCAGCGCCTTGCCCAGTAAATCGAGGAGAGCCGCCTCCAGCGCCGCCACCGCGTTAACGCGCAGTTCAAACGTCCAGGCGCCTTTGCCGAAGGTATCAAAATCCGCCGACTGGTTGCCCTTATGCACCCGCTGAACCACCTTGTTCAGGCGGGCGACCTCCTGCCCAACCACCTGCGGGATGGCGTCGACCAGCGTCTGGTAAATCACCTCTCCGCCAGGCGCTTCCCCGACGCCGGTATTCCCTGCGCTGTCGGTCAGCACCACAATGTTGCGGGTGAACCAGGCGTTATGCGCGCCACCAATGTTGAGCAGCATGCTGTCCTGCCCCGCCACCGGAATGACCTTCATCTCCGTCACGATCGGGCTTGATTGCGTTGTCATCATCCGCGCTCCCCAACAGGTTTCAGTTCGATTCGTTTGATGTCACCCACCAGCACCAGGTAACTGAGTACCGCCACCAGCGCATGGACGCCTACATAAATCAGCGCGCCGTTGAAGGAGCCGGTGCTGCCGACGATGTAACCGATAGCGATTGGGGTGACAATACCGGAAATGTTGCCAAACATGTTGAACAGACCGCCGCTCAGGCCGCTGATCTCTTTCGGCGCGGTATCTGCCATCACCGCCCAGCCCAGTGCGCCAATGCCTTTACCGAAGAAGGCCATCGCCATAAAGCCGATAATCATCCACTCCGCGCTGACGTAGTTACAGAACACCATGGTCATGGAGAGCAGCATGCCGAGTACGATTGGCGTTTTACGCGCAATATTCAGCGAACCGGTACGACGCATCAGCCAGTCGGAGATGACCCCGCCAAGCACCCCGCCCACGAAGCCGCAGATGGCCGGCACGGAGGCGACAAACCCCGCCTTCAGAATCGACATCCCGCGCGCCTGCACCAGGTAAACCGGGAACCAGGTGATGAAGAAGTAGGTTAAGGCGTTAATGCAGTACTGGCCGAGATAGATACCGATCATCATCCGTGAGCCGACGAGCTGTTTGATCTGCCCCCATTTCTGGCTGAACGGGACTTTTGCTTTCTGGGTTTTCTGATCCATGTTGATCAGCGCCCCACCTTCAGCAATGTAGTCCAGCTCTTTCTTGTTCACGCCCGGATGCTGGTTTGGTTCGTGGATCACTTTCAGCCAGATGAAGCTGATGACGATCCCCAGCCCGCCCATAAAGAAGAAGACGTGCGACCAGCCCACCTCATGCGTCAGCCAGCCCATGATTGGCGCGAAAATAACCGTCGCAAAGTATTGCGCCGAGTTAAAGATGGCTACCGCCGTTCCCCTCTCCTGCGCCGGGAACCAGGCGGCCACAATGCGGCTGTTGCCAGGGAACGATGGCGCTTCCGCTAAGCCCACCAGGAAGCGGAGGGTAAAGAGCGCAATGATAATGCCGAAGCCGCTGAAGATATCCACGAAGCCCTGTAACAGGGTAAACATCGACCAGATGAAAATGGACCAGAAATAGACCCGTTTTGAGCCAAAGCGGTCCAGCAGCCAGCCGCCAGGGATTTGGCCGATTACGTAGGCCCATGAAAATGCGGAGAAAACATAACCCATACCCACCGGATCAAGTCCGATGTCCTTTGCCATCTCAGAGCCGGCAATGGATAACGTGGCACGGTCGCCGTAGTTGAAAGAGGTGACGATAAACAGCATCACCACTATCCAGTAGCGGGCGTTGGTGCGCTTCTCAGCGCTGCTCGCCGCGTGGCTTAATGTACTCATTGTTGCACTCCTGAAACATAGCTTTCGCCTGGTTCATTCTGTACAGCACCTGTAGGGTAATCAGAATGAGAGATTTGTGTTTGGTTTTGGTACGGCCCGAAGCCGTTTTATAGTGACGGGAAAAGTATATGAAGGAGTGCCTCTTCACCTCACCGTGCAAAAACACAGTATTGAAGGGTGTGAGGGAGGTTGTTTAGGGCATAAGCCCAGAGGAGTGGAAGGTGGTTCACGGAAATGGCGTTTGGGGCGGGGTGTAATGCCGGGTGGCGGCTACGCCTGACCCGGCCTGGCATTGGTATAATGCAGGGTTATTTAAGCAGCGTGGCCCAGTGTTCAACCCAGGGATTTGACTCGCTTTCTGGCTCAGGGTGTTCACCCGCATCAATCAGCAACATCTCTCCGACGCGCTGAGCGCGCTGTTCCTGCAACAGCGCGTCGAACTGCTTACCGCCGCCGCAGAAATTGGCGTAAGAGCTATCGCCAAGGGCGATGATGCCATAGTGAACATCTGGCTGATAGCCGAGCTGGTCTTTAATGCCCTGGAAAAGCGGGACGATGCTGTCCGGCAGATCGCCCTGCCCGGTGGTGGAGGTCACCACCAGGATGTATTTATCTTTATACTTTTCCCAGTCCGCCAGCTCCGGATCTTCATAGACCGTTGCTTTATGGCCCTGGTTTACGAGGATTGCTTCCGCTTCCTCCGCCACCAGCAGCGAGTTGCCGTACATCGTGCCGACAAAAATGCCTACTTCAGCCATGCTTTGCTCCCGTAATTATTGCGCTTGCTGTTCATCCTGAACGTTGCCTGCGGCAAACTCAACCCTTTCATTTTCGGGGAGTTGTCCCAGCCAGCCAAACTGTGACAGCGCCTGCATCCAGACCTCGTCCAGCCCCGCGCGAATAGTCAGCGGTTTGCCGGTAAACGGGTGCGTCAGGCGTAGCTCGCTGGCGTGCAGCATCAGCCGGTTACAGCCAAAGTGCTCTGCCGCGCTGCGGTTCTGGCGCAGATCGCCGTGCTTGCTGTCGCCGATAATCGGGTGGCGCAGATGTGCAAGGTGACGGCGAAGCTGGTGCTTGCGCCCGGTTTTGGGCAAAAGCTCAACCAGACTGTATCGCGTGGTCGGAAATTTGCTGGTCGCCACCGGCAGTTCTGTGGTCGCCATACCGCGATAGTCGGTCACCGCAGGCTGCGGGCCTTTATCGTCGCGGGCAAATTTATCGGCGATTTTATCCAGTTCCTCCACCAGCGGATAATCAAGCGTGGCGGAATCCGTCAGCCAGCCACGCACGATGGCGTGGTAGCGTTTCTGGATCTGATGCTGTTCAAACTGCTGCGCCAGCAGGCGCCCGGCCTCACTGGAAAGCCCCATCAGCAGAACGCCAGAGGTTGGCCGATCCAGACGGTGGGCAGTAAAAACGTGCTGACCGATTTGATCGCGCACGGTTTGCATGACCACCACTTTCTCATCGCGATCGAGCCAGCTTCGGTGCACCAGCCAGCCGGACGGTTTATTCACCGCCACTAACCACTCATCCTGATAAAGGATCTCAAGCGTCATGCATCGTCACCGGCGAAAAGCGCATCCAGCTTTTCCAGCTCCACCAGCATCATGGCACGCGCCGGGTGGGTCGCTTCCAGCGCCATTTCGTAATAGGGAGAGACGGCGAAAGACGCGGGCAACGCGTGACCGCCTTCCAGCAGCGCGTGCATACGCGGAATTAAGACCCACTGGAGCCACTCGAACGGGGCCAGCGTATCCAGACAAAACGGTTGGGTGCTGGCGAACGCGTCTGGCTGCGGCGCGTTATCCTGCCACAGCTGATGCTGGCGCATAAGGGCTTCGATGGCGTGCAACTGCGCACGAACGTTGTCGTGATGCGACATATATACCTCAACTGAAAAACGGAATGGCGCGAAGCATAGCATTGCGGAAGACAGAAATAAAAAAAGGGAGCACTGTAAAAACAGTGCTCCCGGTTCGTTTCGCAGCATTCCAGCTACAATACGTGCTCCCTGCTCATCCGTGACAACTTTTCCTGATGCCCGAAGGCCTGGTCATCCCTTTACCTTTTGCTTCCTGCTCACATCGTCCTGATGTGTAGGTTTCATCCTGAAACGTCCTGGCCATCCTGACCCACCGACCATCCTGACCGGCTCTCGTTCTCCTTCCTGGAGGTGTCCCTTACGCATCCTGCGTGATCCACTTTGCTTCATCCTGAAGCCTTCCTGCGGCGTCATCCTGACGTGTTCCTGGTAAGAAACGCCATCATCCTGATGTTCGTTTCTCGTGTCGGCATCCTGTCGACACAGATAGAATCCGCTATTCTGCTTCGTCTTACAACCCACCTTGTGAGCAATGTAAGCCAGGCGAAACGGGGGATTCCCTTTCAGAAAACCACTAATTTATTGAAAGAGAAGTTAATATTAATCTGAAATTCCTAAGACAATGCTAATTGTTTCGGCGATGTCTCACAGAGCGTGTAAGAGATCTCTCACACGCCCAGTAGCATCATGGATTACAGAAGCGGCTCAATTCGGGTAAGAAAATCCGCAAGTGAAGGCGCGAGAACGTCGCGATTGCGGGTGCCGAGCGTCTCTTTGATGACCTCGCCAGACAGATTGCAGACTGAAATGACGTCCAGTTCACTGTCGAGCGTCGCAATAAAGAGAGTCGGAGAGAGCTTAAGGCGTTTTTGCGTGACCAGGTGACCAATGAGGTTTTCCTGAACGCGTTGCAGATCGTCTTCGCTCCAGGTTTGCAGCAGCGTCAGCGGCTGTCCTGCAAAACATGCAGTCATATCCCCGGCAAACTGCGTGGTATAAATTGCATGAAGCGCAGGTTGTATCACAAGGTCCATCGCGCGTTCAACCGCATTTACATTCTGCTCGACCGTGAACGGTTTCGGTTGCCAGATAACGTAATCATCCTGCGAAGCGATAATGCACGGTGACGGCACGCCATATAAGTCAGCACTTTGCGGCCACGTCCCCCGCTTTTCATGCCAGGCATCGCAATAGCGGGTCGTGAAGGACGTCAGGGCATTTGCAGTTTCGATATCCACCGATTTCTCTCTTCTTGTAAGACAGGATAAACTCAGCCCATAAGTGTACCTGTAAAGTGGCTATGAAACATGTCTTACGAAAATCATCAGGCGTTAACGGGCTTAACGCTGGGTAAATCGACCGATTACCGCGACACCTACGATGCAAGCCTGTTGCAGGGCGTGCCGCGCAGTCTGAACCGCGATCCGCTCGGGCTGCACGCTGACGCGCTGCCGTTTGTCGGCGGCGACATCTGGACGCTGTACGAACTCTCCTGGCTGAATGCGCGCGGTCTGCCGCAGGTGGCCGTGGGCCACGTCGAGCTGGATTACGCCAGCGTAAACCTGGTCGAATCCAAGAGCTTTAAGCTCTATCTCAACAGCTTTAACCAGACCAAATTTAACAGCTGGGACGAGGTACAACAGACGCTTGAACGGGATTTAAGCGCGTGCGCGCAGGGGAACGTAACCGTCTCGTTATACCGTCTGCATGAGCTGGAAGGACAGCCCATTGCCCATTTCCACGGCACCTGCATCGACGATCAGGACATTGAGGTGGAAAGCTATGAATTTAGCACCGACTACCTGGAAAACGCGGCGGGCGGAAAAGTGGTCAACGAGACGCTGGTCAGCCATCTGCTGAAATCCAACTGCCTTATCACCCATCAGCCGGACTGGGGCTCGGTACAGATCCAGTACCGCGGCCCGCAGATTGACCGTGAAAAGCTGCTGCGTTACCTGGTGTCATTCCGTCATCACAACGAATTCCACGAGCAGTGCGTGGAGCGCATCTTCAACGACATCCAGCGTTTCTGCCAGCCCGAAAAGCTGAGCGTTTACGCCCGCTACACCCGTCGCGGCGGCCTGGATATCAACCCGTGGCGCACCAATAGCGATTTTGTGCCTGCCACCGGACGGCTGGTGCGCCAGTAAGATAAATATTTTCACAATATGCGGGCGGTATTCCGCCCGAAGTGTTGTGAAACGTCATAAGCCAGGGCTATTGTAATCAACAGGGAAAGACGATAATCGTCCCATAAGGAGCTCACTTGATTACACATATTAGCCCGCTTGGCTCTATGGATATGTTGTCGCAGCTGGAAGTGGACATGCTTAAACGCACCGCCAGTAGCGACCTTTATCAACTGTTTCGTAACTGTTCACTTGCCGTACTGAACTCCGGAAGCCTGACCGACAACAGTAAAGAGCTGCTGTCCCGCTTCGAAAGTTTTGATATCAATGTGCTGCGCCGCGAGCGCGGGGTGAAGCTGGAAGTGATCAACCCGCCGGAAGACGCTTTTGTCGACGGGCGTATTATTCGCTCACTTCAGGCCAACCTGTTTGCCGTGCTGCGCGACATCCTGTTTGTTAACGGACAAATCAGCAACGCCGGTCGTTTCCAGCATCTTGACCTGGAAAGTTCCGTTCATATCACCAACCTGGTCTTCTCTATTCTGCGTAACGCCCGTGCCCTGCACGTGGGTGAAGCGCCGAACATGGTCGTCTGCTGGGGTGGTCACTCCATTAACGAAACCGAATACCTGTATGCCCGCCGCGTGGGGACGCAGCTCGGCCTGCGCGAACTGAATATCTGTACCGGTTGCGGTCCTGGCGCGATGGAAGCGCCGATGAAAGGCGCGGCAGTAGGACACGCGCAGCAACGCTATAAAGAAGGCCGTTTTATCGGCATGACCGAGCCGTCGATCATCGCCGCTGAGCCGCCTAACCCGCTGGTTAACGAACTGATTATTATGCCGGATATCGAAAAACGTCTTGAGGCGTTTGTCCGTATCGCGCACGGCATTATTATCTTCCCGGGCGGCGTAGGTACGGCGGAAGAGCTGCTTTATCTGCTCGGGATCCTGATGAACCCGGCCAACAAAGATCAGGTCCTGCCGCTGATCCTGACCGGCCCGAAAGAGAGCGCCGACTACTTCCGCGTGCTGGACGAGTTTATCGTGCATACGCTGGGCGAAGACGCGCGCCGTCACTACCGCATTATTATTGACGATGCCGCAGAAGTGGCCCGTCAGATGAAAAAAGCGATGCCGCTGGTGAAAGAGAATCGTCGTGATACCGGGGATGCCTACAGCTTTAACTGGTCCATCCGTATCGCACCGGATCTTCAGATCCCCTTCGAGCCGTCGCATGAGAACATGGCGAACCTTAAACTCTATCCGGATCAGCCGGTGGAAGTGCTGGCTGCCGATCTGCGTCGCGCCTTCTCTGGCATCGTGGCGGGGAACGTGAAAGAGGTGGGGATACGCGCAATTGAAGAGTTTGGCCCGTATAAGATCCACGGTGACCCGGAGATGATGCGCCGCATGGATGACATGTTGCAGGGCTTTGTCGCTCAGCACCGCATGAAGCTTCCGGGCTCTGCCTATATTCCGTGTTACGAAATCATCAAGTAAAGCGACATTTCTCTCCTCTCAAGCCGGATCGTCATCCGGCTTTTTTATTCGTGATGCAATTCATAGCGATCTTCAATGTTATTAACAAACCTGACGCCTGCGCAAACGATTACCTCGTTTTTAAAACCGTAAATAATCAGCCTTAATCGAAATTACCCGCCAGAAAATCCTAAAATCCCATTTCTTTACAGCGAAAGACACCTATATCGCGGCTCGACCTTTTCGAAAACATGTCGTTAATGGTAGCCTTCGCGCCCGTAAATTCTCTTTGATGTTTTTTTAACAGATAAATGGTCTAAAGATACCCACATCACAAGTGGATTATTGCATTTGGGATCGCGATCACTGATAGATTCATAACTAGAATGTATCTTTCCGCCCGCCAATAGTTACGGGCAAAAATTATTAAAAAACCGTCACTGAACGAATTTCATATTACCGTCAGGCACTTTTTCATCGGATTTGACTAAAAACCTGACAATTTGCTTCCTCCAGGAGATACAGATGGAAACCACTCAAACCAGCACCGTTGCTTCGATTGAATCCCGAAGCGCCTGGCGCAAAACGGATACCATGTGGATGCTTGGCCTGTACGGCACAGCAATCGGCGCTGGTGTACTGTTCCTTCCTATCAACGCAGGTGTCGGCGGTATGATCCCGCTGATCATCATGGCTCTCATCGCCTTCCCGATGACCTTCTTTGCACACCGCGGCCTGACCCGCTTCGTGCTGTCCGGTAAAAACCCGGGCGAAGACATCACTGAAGTCGTTGAAGAACACTTCGGCGTCGGCGCAGGTAAGCTGATTACCCTGCTCTACTTCTTCGCGATTTACCCGATTCTGCTGGTGTACAGCGTTGCTATCACCAACACCGTTGAAAGCTTTATGATGCACCAGCTTCAGATGACCCCGCCGCCGCGTGCGATTCTGTCCCTGATCCTGATCGTCGGTATGATGACCATCGTGCGCTTCGGCGAGCAGATGATTGTGAAAGCGATGAGCGTGCTGGTATTCCCGTTTGTTGCGGCCCTGATGGTGCTGGCTCTGTACCTGATCCCACAGTGGAACGGCGCTGCGCTGGAAACCCTGTCTCTGAGCAGCGCATCCACGACCGGCAACGGTCTGCTGCTGACCCTGTGGCTGGCGATCCCGGTGATGGTGTTCTCCTTCAACCACTCGCCAATCATCTCTTCCTTCGCGGTAGCGAAACGTGAAGAGTACGGCAATGGCGCTGAGAAGAAGTGCTCCAGCATCCTGGCTCGCGCGCACATCATGATGGTACTGACCGTCATGTTCTTCGTGTTCAGCTGCGTGCTGAGCCTCTCCCCGGCGGATCTGGCGGCGGCGAAAGAGCAGAACATCTCTATTCTGTCTTACCTGGCAAACCACTTTAACGCACCGCTGATTGCGTGGATGGCGCCGATCATCGCAATTATCGCCATCACCAAATCCTTCCTGGGCCACTACCTGGGCGCACGTGAAGGCTTCAACGGCATGGTGATTAAATCTCTGCGCGGTAAAGGCAAGACCATTGAAATCAACCGTCTGAACAAAATCACTGCGCTGTTCATGCTGGTGACCACCTGGGCGGTAGCCACCCTGAACCCAAGCATTCTGGGCATGATTGAAACCCTGGGCGGCCCGATTATCGCGATGATCCTGTTCCTGATGCCGATGTACGCGATTCAGAAAGTGCCTGCGATGCGTAAATACAGCGGCCATATCAGCAACGTGTTCGTTGTTGTGATGGGCCTGATTGCCATCTCCGCTATTTTCTACTCGCTGTTCAGCTAATACCTCCTGCGCCGTCTGCGGACGGCGCACTTCTCCCCTCTGACTGAAGCAATGGACGCATCATGATTAGCGTATTCGATATCTTCAAAATCGGTATTGGTCCTTCCAGCTCTCACACCGTCGGACCAATGAAAGCCGGTAAACAATTCACGGATGACTTGATTGCACGCGGCATTTTGCACGACATCACCCGCGTGGTTGTCGATGTATATGGTTCCCTTTCCCTGACCGGTAAAGGCCACCATACCGATATTGCCATTATCATGGGGCTGGCGGGTAATCTGCCGGATACCGTAGATATTGATGCAATACCTGGCTTTATCCAGGACGTGAACACCCACGGTCGTTTGCTGCTGGCGAACGGCGAGCATGAGGTTGAATTCCCGGTTGATCACTGCATGAATTTCCATGCAGATAACCTGTCGCTGCACGAAAACGGCATGCGCATTACCGCGCTGGCCGGCGACAAAGCGGTTTACAGCCAGACGTATTACTCCATCGGCGGCGGGTTTATCGTCGACGAGGACCATTTTGGTCAAAGCACTAATTCTGCCGTTGACGTGCCGTACCCGTACAAAAACGCGGCCGACTTACAGCGTCACTGCCAGGAGACAGGCCTTTCTCTCTCCGGCCTGATGATGAAAAACGAGCTGGCCCTGCACAGTAAAGAGGAGCTGGAACAGCACTTCGCTAACGTCTGGGAAGTGATGCGCAGCGGCATTGAGCGCGGGATCACCACCGAAGGCGTGCTGCCGGGTAAACTGCGTGTTCCGCGTCGTGCGGCTGCGCTGCGCCGCATGCTGGTCAGCACCGACAAAACCACCACCGACCCGATGGCCGTCGTCGACTGGATCAACATGTTCGCGCTGGCGGTGAACGAAGAGAACGCCGCGGGTGGCCGCGTTGTCACCGCGCCAACCAACGGTGCGTGCGGCATTGTTCCGGCGGTTCTGGCGTATTACGACAAGTTTATCCGTGAAGTGAACGCAAACTCACTCGCGCGCTACCTGCTGGTCGCCAGTGCGATTGGCTCACTGTACAAGATGAACGCCTCAATTTCTGGCGCGGAAGTAGGCTGTCAGGGTGAAGTGGGCGTCGCCTGCTCTATGGCGGCGGCGGGTCTGGCCGAATTGCTGGGCGCAAGCCCTGCGCAGGTTTGTATTGCGGCGGAAATCGGCATGGAACATAACCTGGGGCTGACCTGCGATCCGGTCGGCGGACAGGTCCAGGTGCCCTGCATCGAGCGTAACGCCATCGCCTCGGTGAAAGCGGTGAACGCGGCCCGTATGGCGCTGCGTCGTACCAGCGAACCGCGCGTCTGCCTCGACAAGGTTATCGAAACCATGTACGAAACCGGTAAAGATATGAACGCCAAATACCGCGAAACCTCCCGCGGTGGCCTGGCGATGAAGATCGTCACCTGCGATTAAGCCTCTCAGGAAGCCTCGTTTTGCGAGGCTTCTTCCTGTTTTCCTCACCATTCATAGTTTCATGCTGCGCTCAGTGTTACCCTTCACCTATCAGACAGAAGGGAGATTATCTGTGGCCGTTCATTTGCTTATCGTCGATGCACTTAACCTGATTCGCCGTATTCATGCGGTACAGGGCACCCCCTGCAAGGACATCTGTTTACACGCGCTGGAGCAGCTCATTCGCCATAGCGAACCCACCCACGCTGTTGCCGTATTCGACGATGAAGCACGCAATACCGGCTGGCGGCACCAGCGCCTGCCGGACTACAAAGCCGGACGTGCGCCGATGCCGGACGATCTGCACGCAGAAATGCCCGCTATCCGCGCGGCCTTTGAGCAGCGCGGCGTTCCGTGCTGGGGCGCCCACGGTAATGAGGCTGACGATTTAGCCGCAACGCTGGCGGTTAAAGTCGCGAGCGCCGGGCATCAGGCGACTATCGTTTCAACCGACAAAGGCTACTGCCAGCTGCTCTCTCCAACGATCCGCATCCGGGACTACTTTCAAAAACGCTGGCTGGACGCGCCATTCATTGCCAGCGAGTTTGGCGTATCGCCTGCGCAACTGCCGGATTACTGGGGGCTGGCGGGGATCAGCAGCTCTAAAGTGCCGGGTGTCGCCGGTATTGGACCCAAAAGCGCCGCACAGCTGCTGACGGAGTTTCAGAGTCTGGAAGGAATTTACGCCAGGCTTGATGAAGTGCCGGAAAAATGGCGCAAGAAGCTGGAGGCGCATAAAGAGATGGCGTTTATCTGCCGGGAGGTGGCGACGCTACAGACGGATTTACAGCTGGACGGGAATTTACAGCAGTTAAGGTTAGAGCGTTAAAACAACCACACGATTTTGTAGGCCCGGTAAGCGCAGCGCCACCGGGCGTTACAAACGTTATCGCTCGTCGCGACGCCCACCCACGGCCGCCCACCAGCGACGGATATGCACCGTCACTTCTTCGCGGTCGTGATAAAGCTGACGCGCCTGGATTTCCGCGTTAATCCCGTGTTCGTCCAGCTGCTGCTGAATATAGGCCAGGTTCTGCGACACCTCTTCGTAGCGCTTTTTCATCGGCAGCTTGAGGTTGAAAATCGTCTCACGACACCAGCCGTTCACCAGCCAGGAGGCCATCAGCGCCGCAACTTTTGCCGGTTTTTCTACCATGTCGCACACCATCCAGGAGATGTTGTTGCGGTTCGGGCGATAGCGGAAGCCGTCCTCACGCAGCCAGGTGACCTGCCCGGTATCCATCAGGCTTTGCGCCATCGGGCCGTTATCCACAGACGAAACCCACATGTTGCGTTTCACCAGCTGATAGGTCCAGCCGCCCGGGCACGCGCCAAGGTCGACGGCATACATGCCGTTTGCCAGACGTTCGTCCCACTCATCCGCCGGGATAAAGACGTGAAACGCCTCTTCCAGCTTCAGGGTTGAACGGCTCGGCGCGTCTGCCGGGAAGCGCAGACGCGGGATCCCCATAAAGAACGGCGAGTTATTGGTGGTATACGAGTAGCCTGCGTAGCAACATCCTGGCGCAATAAAGAAGATATGCACAACCGGACGCTTTGGCGTTTCGTAGTTAGTCAGCACGCCCGCATCACGCAGCGCCGCGCGCAACGGCACGGTGAACTTACGGCAGAACTTCATCAGCTCTTTGCTTTCGTTGGTGTCGGCCACTTCCACGCGCAAATCGCCGCCCTTCTCCACCACGCCCTGCAACAGGCCAACAATCGGCGTGATGCGATCTTCCGGCGGAAGATCTTTCAGCAGTTCGCCCGCGACAAACATCTGACGGGCGAAAATCAATGAGCTGAACGGCAGTTCGCGCGCCAGCTTGTCGGCATCATCAGGCTGATAGCATTCAAATACCACATAGCCCGCGTTCTCTTTGACGCGAGCGAATCCGAAGACTTCACGCTTCGCCGCTTTATCGGTGATTTCCGCGGCACACTCTTTCTCAAACCCCGGGCGACAATATAAAACAACCTTATTCATGAACAACGCCCTTGCGTTTCAGACGGATAGCTCCGATAAACATTAACACCCAACCCGCCAGGAAGCTGACGCCGCCGACAGGTGTAACAAACGCCCACAGGCGTAAATGCGACAGCGCCAGACAGTAAAGACTGCCGCTGAACAGTACGGTACCCAGCGCCAGAAAGACGCTGCTCCAGTAAAACCAGATGCTGATGCGGCGCTGCATCGCCACCGCCAGCCCAAAAATCGCCAGCGTGTGAAACGCCTGATATTCAAGGCCGGTCTGGATCCAGCCCATCTCCACAACGCCCAGAGATTTGCTTAAGACATGCGCGCCAAACGCGCCCAGAGCTACAAAAATAAAGCCACTCACCGCGGCGAAAATCAGCATGAATCGGCTGGTCATGTTTAAGTCCTGAATTGATGCGTGCCCGGCACACAAACGTTATTGTTCATACCTGAAGCGGAATTTTTCTTGCTCGCTTGCCGCTTTCGCCAGTATCCACTGCCGGAAAGCGGCTATTTTACCCAGTTCTGCCTGACTGTCATGACAAACCAGATAAAATGCATTCTTGCTGACCAGTACATCGTTAAATGGGCAAACCAGACGGCCTGCCTCAATTTCGGACTGCGCCATAACGTTGTTTGCCAACGCCACGCCCTGCCCGTGAATGGCAGCCTGTAGCACCATCGCGCTGTGGCTAAAAATGGGACCCTGCTGCACGTTTATATGATTAAGACCTAACTGGCGGGTATAAGTTTGCCAGTCGCGACGCGACGCATCGTGCAAAAGCGTGTGTTGCGCCAGATCGGCGGGCGTTTTGAGCGCTTTATCCCCCGTCAGCAGCAGCGGTGAACAGACCGGCAACAGATATTCTGCGTATAATTTTTCCACACGCAAGCCCGGCCAGTTACCGCGACCGTAAAAAATCGCCACATCCACATCATCTGCAAGCTTGTCTTCCTGACGGTCCACCGCCTGGATTCGGACATCGATTCCCGGATAAGTTGAGTTAAAGCTTGAGAGTCGCGGCACCAGCCACTGAATGGCAAAACTGGGCAATAAACTCACAGTCAGGGCGCCTTTTGCGCTCCGGGCCTGAAGTTTACGAGTGGCCTCCGTCAGCTGGGAAAAAATCTCTTTAATATCCTGAAAATAGCTCTGCCCCTCTTCGGTCAACAGCAACGAACGGTTGCGTCGACGGAACAGCTTAAGCCCCAGAAAATCCTCCAGAGACTTGATTTGATGACTTACTGCGGCCTGCGTCACAAAAAGCTCATCGGCTGCGCGGGTGAAGCTGAGGTGGCGTGCTGCTGCATCAAAAACACGTAATGCATTAAGGGGTGGCAATCGCTTGGACATGGTTATCTGGCTTAGATGTTAACGAGATTTAACATATAGGAAACAACGTTTAACCTATTAGTTTTTTTTATCTGAGCCATTATAATTTGTCCGTTGAGGAACTACCAGCAAATACCTATAGTGGCGGCACTTCCTGAGCCGGAACGAAAAGCTTTTTTTGGAATGCGTGTTCTGAAGGGCTTTTGGCTTACGGTTGTGATGTTGTGTTGTTGTGTTTGCAATTGGTCTGCGATTCAGACCACGGTAGCAACGCTACCAATTTTTCACTTCCTGTACATTTACCCTGTCTGTCCATAGTGATTAATGTAGCACCGCCAACTTGCGGTGCTTTTTTTTCGCTTATCTAACTGTTAATGCTCGATTTCCTTCATCTCTTTCACGTCAGTGCGATTGATCTGCTGTTTGTTCCCGTTAGCATCTTTGTATGAAATCATCCCGGTATCATTATCGGTTGTCGGTTTCCCTTCAGAGACGATAGATCGACCATCATTGGTATGCATTACGTAGTTATTTCCAGAACAGGCGCTCAGGGCAAAGGTCAACGCACAGGCAGAAATGATTGCAGCTGTCTTTTTCATGTTTATCTCCTTTAGCAATTAATGCTATTCAAACCTCGATTTATAACAGGCTAAAACATCCGCCTAACACTATTTAGCATAACCTGCTTTTTCAGACTCGCCAGGATAAGCAGACAAATCTGATAGATATCAACTTCCTTGCCCTGCCGATGAATTTGCGCGACGATCCTAGAATCGATATGAGGAATCCCATGAACGCTTTCAGTCCTGCGCAGTTTCGCGCACAGTTTCCTGCGCTGGCCGATGCCGGCATTTATCTTGATAGTGCTGCCACGGCCCTTAAACCGCAGGCGGTGATTGAGGCAACCCGCCAGTTTTACAGCCTGAGCGCCGGGAACGTGCACCGCAGCCAGTATGCCGACGCGCAGCGCTTAACGGCGCAATACGAAGCCGCACGGGATCAGGTCGCGCGCCTGATCAATGCTGACAGCGGTAAGAACATCGTCTGGACGCGGGGCACCACCGAGGCCATTAACATGGTGGCGCAATGTTACGCGCGTCCGCTGTTGCAGCCCGGGGATGAGATCATCGTCAGCGAGGCGGAACACCACGCCAACCTGGTGCCCTGGCTGATGGTGGCCGAACAAACCGGGGCACGGGTTATAAAACTCCCGTTGGGTGCAGACTGCCTGCCTGACGTGGCGCGTCTGCCTGAGCTGATTACGCCGCGCAGCCGTATTCTGGCGCTGGGGCAGATGTCCAACGTCACCGGCGGCTGTCCGGATCTAACGCGTGCCATTGAGATTGCCCACGCCAGCGGTGTGGTGGTGATGGTCGACGGTGCGCAGGGTGTGGTGCATTTTCCGGCTGACGTTCAGGCGCTGGATATCGACTTCTATGCTTTCTCAGGGCACAAACTTTACGGGCCAACCGGTATCGGCGCGCTGTACGGCAAACCTGAACTGCTGGCCCGGATGACGCCGTGGCTCGGCGGCGGCAAGATGATTACCGAAGTCACCTTCGACGGTTTTAAAACGCAGGATGTGCCCTACCGCCTGGAAGCCGGTACACCGAACGTGGCCGGGGTTATCGGCCTGAGCGCGGCGCTCGAATGGCTGGCAGAAACGGACGTGGTCCAGGCTGAAAGCTGGAGCCGGGGTCTGGCGACGCTGGCGGAAGAAGAACTGAAAAAACGTCCGGGTTTTCGCTCGTTCCGCGTCCAGGATTCCAGCCTGCTCGCCTTTGATTTCGCGGGCGTGCACCATAGCGACATGGTGACACTGCTTGCCGGATACGGCATTGCCCTGCGTGCCGGACAGCACTGCGCCCAGCCGCTGCTGGCGGCTATTGGCGTGAGCGGTACCCTGCGCGCCTCGTTTGCACCGTACAATACAAAAAGTGACGTCGATGCGCTGGTTTCCGCCGTCGACCGCGCCCTGGAATTACTGGTGGATTAATGACAAGTTCAGCTTTAGCCGGACACCCGTTCGGCACCGTTATTACCGAAGAGACGTTAAAACAGACCTTCGTCCCGCTCACGCAGTGGGAAGATAAATATCGTCAGCTGATCCTGCTGGGTAAACAGCTGCCCACGCTGTCAGACGAGCTGAAATCACAGGCGAAGGAGATCGCAGGCTGCGAGAACCGCGTCTGGCTTGGGTTTAGCGTATCCGGTGAGAATCTGCATTTCTTCGGCGACAGCGAGGGACGCATTGTTCGCGGTCTGCTGGCGGTGCTGTTGACCGCAATCGAAGGGAAACGCGCCGCAGAGCTGCTGGCGCATTCTCCGCTGGCGCTGTTTGATGAGCTGGGACTTCGCGCGCAGCTTAGCGCCTCGCGCGGTCAGGGACTGATTGCGCTAAACGACGCGGTGCTGGATGCCGCCCGCCAGGCTCAGGCCTGACGGTCCGCCTTCGCCATCATCTTCTTCAGGGCGTGAGAGACCGCCACAAAGCCGAAGGAGGCGGTCACCATGGTGGCCGCTCCAAACCCTGAGGCACAATCCATCCGCTTTGGCCCTTCCGCCGTGCTTTTCATTGCACAGACCGAACCATCCGCCTGCGGATAAACCAGCGCTTCTGTCGAGAACACACAGTCCACGCCCAGCTTGCCTTTGCTGTTTTTCACCACGTTGAAGTCGCTTTTTAAGCGCTCGCGCAGCTTAGCGGCCAGCGGATCCTGAATGGTTTTCGCCAGATCCGCCACCTGGATCTGCGTCGGATCAATTTGTCCACCCGCACCGCCCGTTGTCACCAGCGGCACCTTGTAACGACGACAGTAAGCGATCAGCGCCGCTTTTGGCCGCACGCTGTCGATGGCGTCAATCACATAGCTGTAGCCTTTGCTCATGTACTCCGCGACGTTATCTGCCGTCACAAAGTCGTCGATCACCGTCACCCGGCACTCCGGGTTGATGAGACGAATACGCTCCGCCATCACCTCGGACTTCGCCAGACCAACGTTATCACGCAGGGCGTGGATCTGACGGTTAGTGTTAGTGACGCAGACGTCATCCATATCAATCAACGTAATTGCGCCAATGCCGGTTCTCGCCAGCGCTTCTGCCGCCCACGACCCCACGCCACCAATGCCCACCACGCAGACATGCGCATCCGCGAACAGTTGCAGGGCTTTTTCACCATATAACCGTGCCGTGCCGCCGAAACGCTGGCGCCAGGCATCGCTGATTACCACAGACATAAAACCTCAGATGTAAAAAGGGTGAGGTATTCCTCACCCTGAACCGTAATCCGTCTTGTGCTCAGAATACCACAATCAGCCGCTGAATACGTTTCCGGTACCCGGCGCTGTCTTCAGCACCCACACGCGTCCGTAGTGGTTATACCAGCCTGCACGGTGGCCGGCATCCGGGCCGATGCCCTGATAAATGTCGAAGTGCTGGCCTTTGATCGCCCCACCCACGTCCAGCGCCACCATCAGGCGTAATTCATACTTGCCGTTGAATTTGCCGTTGTTGTCGAGGAGTGGAACTTCCGCCAGCAGCGTGGTACCCGCCGGAATAATCGAACGATCCGATGCCACAGAAGCGCGGCCAATCAGCGGGACGGCGCTCGCCCCTTTCACCGGCGCAAAGTTCTGCGGTTTGAAGAAGACAAACGATGGGTTCTGCTCAAGCAGCTCACGCACTTCCGCTTCGCTGTGTTTTTCGCCCCACTCGCGGATCGCCTGCATCGACATATCTTCTCGTTTCACTTCGCCACGGTCGATGAGCACCTTACCGATGCTGCGATAGGCATGGCCATTTTTCCCGGCGTAGCTAAAGAAGTTCAGCGGCGAGCCGTCGCCAAAATCAATATAGCCGCTGCCCTGCACGTCCATAATGAAGTTGTCCATCAGCGAGTTGCTGTAGGCCAGAACATAATTTTCGCTCAGCGCGCCGGCGTAGATCTCGGCGCGGGACGGCAGACGACCGCGTTTCGGCGGCATACGATAAATGGGATACTGGAACTCGCCCTGGCGTGTGTGTCGCGCCTGGACAACCGGGGTGTAGTAACCGGTAAACTGGACGTTACCGTAGTTATCCGCCCCCTCCATCTGCCAGGCATCGATACCAAACTGGCGCATATTGCGGGTATCACCGCCTGCACGCAGCCAGTCCTGGACGGCGCTATAGACGTTGTTCTGCGAACTGTATAAACGCGGAGAAGCAGTGCGGATCTGGTAGACCTGCTCGGAGAAGTCTCCGGCATTGATCGGAGCGCCCACGGCGTCTGGCTGGTTAACTAAAGAGAAAGGCTGGGATAACTTCCCGTCTTTATACTGTTGACCGCGATCGGTCGGTTTGGAAGAGCAGGCCGCAAGAATCGCCACCATTGCGCCTGTCATCAGATACTTCGCCCAACGTCCTTTCATTATATCTCGTCTTTTAGTTGCCCAATTCCGCGAGATGAAGATAACAAACCCACCGTGTTAATGAAATGCAATCGCCTTCCCTTTGGCAAATTTTGCACAAAAAATAGTCCAAAGTGGCTTTTGCCGTTCATTTTGCATACAAAATAATGAATTATGTGAAAAAGGGGTTGCATCACAAACCTATCCGAGTATAGTGCGCTTCCACGGACGCGGGGTGGAGCAGCCTGGTAGCTCGTCGGGCTCATAACCCGAAGGTCGTCGGTTCAAATCCGGCCCCCGCAACCAATTAAAATTTGATGAAGTATCTTCTACGACAGTAGAAGTTTTTGCGAAGTAGTTCGAATCACAGCAAGGCGACGACGCAGTGAATCCTTAGGAACTTACTCCAGTAAGTGACTGAGGTGAACGAGGAAAGTCAACGCAGATGTGGTTTGAAATACGAAGCAAAAAGACGGACGCGGGGTGGAGCAGCCTGGTAGCTCGTCGGGCTCATAACCCGAAGGTCGTCGGTTCAAATCCGGCCCCCGCAACCAATCAAATTTGAAGAAGTAAGTTTCTACAAGTGTAGAAAGACGGACGCGGGGTGGAGCAGCCTGGTAGCTCGTCGGGCTCATAACCCGAAGGTCGTCGGTTCAAATCCGGCCCCCGCAACCAACACTTCTTAAAAACAATAAACACCCTGAAGGGTGTTTTTTTGTATCTGGCGTTTGTGAAAGTGCCGGGCATGATACCCGGCTTAATGCCCTACCCCCGCCGCGCCAGCGTTTCCCCGTCTGAGAAGTAGGCCCGGATCCCCGCCAGAATCGACTCCGCCACTTCCTGCTGGAATTTAGCCGTCTTGAGCTTACGTTCCTCTTCCACGTTACTGATAAACGCGGTTTCGACCAGAATGGATGGAATATCTGGCGCTTTCAGTACCGCAAATCCGGCCTGCTCGACGCTGTTTTTGTGCAGCTTGTTGACCCGGCCCAACTTGCCCAGCACCGCTTTACCAAACTTCAGGCTGTCGGTAATGGTCAGCGACTGCACCATATCAAACATCGTATGGTCGACGTAACGGTCGCCACTTTTGCTCACGCCACCAATTAAATCCGAGGCGTTCTGCGTGTCCGCCAGGTATCTCGCGGCGGTACTGGTTGCCCCTTTCGTTGACAGGGCAAACACTGAAGATCCACTCGGCTGGCGGCTGGTGAAGGCATCCGCGTGAATAGAGACAAACAGATCCGCGCGCTGCTTTTGCGCTTTTGCCACGCGGACCTTCAGCGGGATAAAGACATCTTCGTTGCGCGTCATGTAGGCGCGCATATTGCCCTCTTTGTCGATCAACGCCTTCAGACGACGGGCAATTTGCAGCACCACATCTTTTTCGCGGGTACGATATTTCCCGACGGCGCCGGAATCTTCTCCGCCGTGGCCAGGATCGAGCATGATCACAATCGGGCGATCGCGCCCCGCCTTGCCCGGCTGTGGACCACTTTGCGCTGGCGGAACCTGGCTGTCGAGATCGCCTTTGTTGTAATCCTCAAGTAATGCCAGGAGCGGATCCTGAATATCCGTCGCATTCGCCGGATAGAGATCCATCACCAGACGCTCCTTAAAGGCGGCAACAGGCGCAAGGGCAAAGAGCTGCGGTTTCACGTTCTGCTTCAGCTCAAACACCATGCGCACGGTTTGCGGATCGAACTGCCCGACGCGCGCCGATTTGATAAACGGATCGTCGCCACGGATCTGAGCTGCCATGCCTTTAAGCACAGAGTTGAGGTTCACACCTTCGAGATCAACCACCACACGTTCAGGATTGCTGAGGGCAAATTGCTTGTATTTCAGCACGCGATTGGACTCGACCGTCACGCGCGTATAGGTCGACGACGGCCAGACGCGCACCGCGACTACCTGGCTTGTGGCGGCAAGACCCACCTGGCTGACGCTAAGCAACCACATCGCCCCGGCCCCTTTTAACAGGCGGCGGCGGCTTATTGCTGAATTGGATCCCGACATGCTTCTCCCGAGCAAGAAATCTGATTGATGAACAAAACGCCCAAATTGACCGAAAACTTTAACGAATGACGCATAAACTGTCATCTATAAAAGGGTAAACAATCATACGTTAACGCACGGATTACTTATTATTTTCTGTGGGTCGCAGAAAATTTAGGCTTGCACACGCGGCCACAATCGAATAAAAATACAGAAATTACGAATAAACATTCACTAAGGGTTGTGTCATGGTTAAGGAACGCAGAACCGAACTGGTCCAGGGATTCCGCCATTCTGTTCCCTATATCAACACCCATCGGGGAAAAACGTTTGTCATCATGCTTGGCGGCGAAGCCATTGAGCATGAAAACTTTTCCAGCATCGTCAATGATATCGGCCTGCTGCACAGCCTCGGCATCCGTCTGGTGGTGGTGTATGGCGCACGTCCGCAAATCGAAGCCAACCTGGCCGCTCATCACCATGAGCCGATCTACCACAAACATACCCGCGTGACGGACGCGAAAACCCTCGAGCTGGTCAAACAGGCGGCGGGTCTGTTGCAGCTCGATATTACCGCCCGCCTGTCGATGAGCCTGAATAATACGCCGTTGCAGGGCGCGCACATCAACGTGGTGAGCGGCAACTTTATCATCGCTCAGCCGCTCGGCGTGGACGATGGCGTGGATTACTGCCACAGCGGCCGCATCCGCCGTATTGATGAAGAAGCCATTCACCGCCAGTTAGACAACGGCGCGATCGTCCTGATGGGGCCCGTTGCCGTCTCCGTAACGGGTGAAAGTTTTAATCTGACCTCAGAAGAGATTGCCACCCAGCTGGCCATCAAGCTGAAAGCGGAAAAAATGATCGGCTTTTGTTCCTCACAGGGTGTCGTGAACGATGAGGGCGTGATTGTGCCAGAACTTTTTCCGAATGAAGCCCAGGCGCGCGTCGAAGCGCTGGAAGCAGAAGGCGATTACTATTCCGGTACCGTGCGTTTTCTGCGCGGCGCCGTTAAAGCGTGCCGTAGCGGGGTGCGCCGCAGCCACCTGATCAGCTATCAGGAAGACGGCGCGCTGTTGCAGGAGCTGTTCTCCCGGGACGGGATCGGTACGCAGATCGTCATGGAGAGCGCCGAGCAGATCCGCCGTGCCACCATCAACGATATCGGCGGCATTCTGGAGCTGATCCGTCCGCTGGAACAACAGGGCATTCTGGTTCGCCGCTCCCGCGAACAGCTGGAGATGGAGATCGACAAGTTCACCATCATTCAGCGGGATAACCTGACCATTGCCTGTGCGGCGCTTTATCCGTTCCCGGAAGAGCAGATTGGCGAAATGGCATGCGTCGCCGTGCATCCTGATTACCGTAGCTCCTCACGGGGGGAGCTGCTGCTTGAACGCGTGGCGGCACAGGCGCGCCAGATGGGTCTGAGCAAGCTGTTCGTGCTTACCACGCGCAGCATTCACTGGTTCCAGGAGCGCGGCTTCACGCCGGTGGATATTGATTCCCTGCCGGAAAGTAAGAAAGAGATGTACAACTACCAGCGCCGCTCGAAAGTGTTAATGGCGGACCTGGGATAACAGTCACCCTCTCCTGCTGGAGAGGGCGTTCACTCAGACAGATTCAAATATCACGCTTAATCCGCTTCTGCGCTCAGTACGGGTGGCTATCGCCTGACTCAACACGCGCTCATCCGCATACAGCGACAGACGCTGGCGCGCACGGGTAATGGCGGTGTAGACCAGCTCGCGGGTCACAACCGGCGACAGCTGGGTCGGCAGGATCAGCGCCGCATGGTTGAACTCGGAGCCCTGAGATTTGTGTACCGTCATCGCCCATGCCGTTTCATGCTCTGGCAGGCGGCTGGGCTGGACGGACTTCACGCTGCCGTCCGGTAGCTGGAACCAGACGCGCAGTCCGTTACCGCGATCGAGCGCAATGCCGATATCGCCGTTGAACAGCCCCAGCGCACTGTCGTTGCGGGAGATCATCACTGGCCGGCCCTCATACCATCGCGAATGCAGCTGACGGTTAATTTTGCGCTTCTGCACCAGCAGCTGCTCCAGCCTGTCGTTCAGGCCCGTTACGCCAAACGGCCCTTCCCGCAATGCGCACAGAAGCTGGTATTCGCCAAATGCGGCGATGACCTGCCCGGGCTGACTGCGTTGCTGCACGCAGCTCAGAAAATGCTGGTATCCCTGGAGAGCCTCCTCAAGCATAGCCTGATACTCTTCCCCGCTTTGCAGCGATTTCTTTTCAATGTCAGTGAAGGAACCGTCAAACACCGTACGCGTGGCGTGCCTGTCGCCACGGTTGACCGCCGCAGCCAGCTGGCCGATGCCGGAGTCGCTGCCGAAACGGTAGCTTTTTTGCAGCAGGCACAGGCTGTCACGCAGTGCGCCCGCGATCGGCGTGTGATCGGGTTCAAGCGAGCAACCGGTCAGACGGGCGAGCTCCTGCGCCCGCGCGGCGGTATAACCGTAACTGGCGTAGGTACAGATATCTCCCAGCACCGCCCCGGCTTCTACAGAGGCGAGCTGGTCGCGATCGCCCAGGAAAACCACGCGCGCATGGGGTGGCAGCGCATCGATCAGGCGCGACATCATAGTCAGGTCGATCATGGAGGCTTCATCCACCACCAGCACGTCCAGATGCAGCGGATTACCCGCATGGTAGCGCAGCCGCTGGCTACCCGGCTGCGCGCCGAGCAGACGGTGCAGAGTACTCGCTTCACCCGGGAAAAGCGCAAGCTGCTCCTGAGTGAGCGGCAGCTGTTGCATCGCGCCGCCCAGTGATTCGGTCAGACGCGCCGCAGCCTTCCCGGTGGGCGCCGCCAGACGAATACGGCATCGCTGCTCGCCTGAAAGCTGTATCAGGGCTGCCAGCAGCTTTGCGACGGTCGTTGTTTTCCCCGTTCCCGGGCCGCCGGATATCACCGAGATCCGCCGCGTCAGGGCGACGGCTGCCGCCACTTTCTGCCAGTCAGTGGCCTCACCGGAGTCAAACAGCCTGTCCAGCGTCTGACGAAGCTGTGCTTCGTCGCAGGGAAGCGGCGCATTGGTCTCACTAAAGAAACGCGCTACCGTCAGTTCGTTTCGCCACAGGCGGTTCAGGTATAAGCGCTCCCCCGTGAGGATCAGCGGTGCCTGGTTGTCTCCCGGCCCGACGGCTGACGATTCACGCAAAATTTTCTGCCAGTCCACCCTTTCCCCCAGCAGCGCAAAGCAGGACTGGAGGACAGGCGGCATTTTCTCGTCAACCATCAGGCGCGAGAGCGGCAGACACACATGCCCCTCTCCGGCGTCTTTACTCAACAGGGCAGCGGCAAGCATCACGGCGGGCTGGTCAGCGGCAATCATCATGGCAAACTGCACGTCCAGCTGACGCAGCACGCGTTGCTCTACCGCATCCAGCAATAAGTCCTGCATCGTCATGCCATCTCCTCCGCGTTTGCTGCAAACAGGTTATCCATTTTATTAATCAATTCCGCATCCGGACGGGTGCTGAAGATCCCGGAGCGCGGATCGGCAGCGTCGACCCCGCGCAGGAACAGGTAGATGACGCCGCCAAAATGATCGTCGTAGCGGTAATCCGCAATACGGTGGCGCAAATAGCGGTGCAGCGCCAGGGTATAGAGCTGATATTGCAGATCGTAGCGATGCATTTGCATAGCGGCCGCCATCGCCTGCTGGGTATAGGCTTCGCTGTTCTCGCCCAGCCAGTTCGATTTGTAATCCAGCAGGTAGTACCGTCCTTCGTGACGGAAGACCAGGTCGATAAACCCTTTCAGCATGCCCTGCACCTGACGGAAGTTCAGCGGCGGGCAACCGGCTGACAGCGGATCGTACTGACGGATAAGCGCATCGAGCGCGTCGGCCTTAAGCGGGCCTGCGACGGGCAGATAAAACTCCATCTCAACCTGCTTATTTTTGGCCGTTAACTGGCGAAGCGAGAAGCCCTGTGCCGTCAGCGGCGCCTGCAAAATGGCGTTGATCCAGCCAGTGAGAACGGGCTGCCAGTGCGCGTCATAGCCTCCGCTCTGCAACATCTTCAGCACCCACTCCTCACTGACAGGCTGGGTGAAATCAAGCTCTTCAAAAAGGCTGTGCAAAAAGGTGCCCGGCGACGCGCCGCGTGGGAACTGATGCGGAGTTAACGTCGGTTCAACCGGAACATTGCCCACCCCTGCGGCATCCACGTCCAGCTTCGGCATGAGATCCTGCGCAATACTTTGCCCGTGCTGTTGCAGGCCAGAGTAGCTGGTGACGCGCCAGTCGTCGGCAAGCACCCGTGTGATCTGGCGCGCGTTAAGATCGGTCGCGGGCTCTTGCGCCATTTCCCAGCGGCTGTTGTCTGGCAGAGAAGGGATATGCAGGGCGATATCGTCTCCGCAAAGCGACTCAATACAGAGGCGCAACCCCGCCGCATCTTTAGGCTCACCACGCTGAATAAGCCGCCCTAAGGCGCTTAAATGGAAATCGCTCTCTCCTGTTTTCTCCCCGCGACGGCGGAAAACCGGCGCGACGCCCAGGCTGCAATGCCAGACAGAACGGGTCAGCGCCACGTAAAGCAGGCGCAAATCCTCCGCCAGACGCTCCGCTTCCGCCAGCTCAACGCTGGTTTCCGCCTTGCTGAGATCGAGCACCGCATCGAAAGTCTCGCGGTCATGATAATAGGCCTGATCCTGAACGCGGTAGTTGGCGATAAAGGGCAGCCAGACCAGCGGATACTCGAGACCTTTCGATTTGTGAATGGTGACGATTTGCACCAGATGCTTATCGCTCTCAAGACGCATCTGCTGGCTTGAGGCGTTACTGTTTGGATCTGCGATTTGCTGCGCCAGCCAGCGCACGAGGGCATGTTCACTTTCAAGCTGGGTGCCAGCTTCCTGCAACAGTTCGCTGATGTGCAAAATATCGGTAAGACGTCTTTCACCGCCGGATGACGCCAGCATATTTTCGGCAATCTGGCGCCGCGTCATCAAGTCGCGCAGCATCGCCATGACGCCGCGTTTTTGCCAGCGTTCACGGTAATGGACAAACTCTTCCACCACCGCATCCCATGCGTTTTCGTCATGGTTGAGCTCATCAATATCGCGCGCGTTCAACCCCAGCATAGAGCTGGCCAGCGCGCTTCGAAGCGTATTTTCGCGCTCGGGGGCCAGCACCGCCTGAAGCAGCCAGAGCATTTCCTGGGCTTCCAGCGTGTCGAACACGCTGTCGCGGTTAGAGAGATACACTGACGGAATATCCAGCAGCGTTAGCGCATCGCGGATTAGCGCCGCTTCCTGACGACTGCGCACCAGCACGGTAATATCAGAGGCTTTAACAGGATTCGCCTGTTCCCCCTTCCACAGCAGCGCCTCGCCGCGCGCGCCTGCGCTCAGCCAGTCACGGATTTGCGCGGCGCAGTGCTGCGCCATCGCCGCCTGATAGTCGGCAACGCCATAGCCTTCTCCTTCCAGCAGCCAGAAGGTCATGGCGGGTTGCACCGCGCCACTGACTTCGAAGCGCAGGGATGCGTTTTTTGGGGCGGATTTCACCGGCAGGAAAGGGATTTCATTGAACATGAACGCCGTCTCCATACGGCTGAACAGCGCATTGACGCTCTCAACCATCCCCGGCGCGGAACGCCAGTTGGTGTCTAACGTGTAATGCGCGACAACCTCACTACGGGCTTTCATATAAGTGAAGATATCTGCCCCACGGAAGGCATAAATCGCCTGTTTAGGGTCGCCAATCAACAACAGGGCCGTGTCGGGCTGCTGTCGCCAGATGCGGCGAAAAATGCGGTACTGCTGAGGGTCGGTGTCCTGAAATTCGTCAATCATCGCCACCGGAAAACGGGTACGGATCGCGCTGGCGAGCGCTTCACCATTCTCGCTGGACAGCGCCTCGTCCAGGCGGCTTAGCATGTCATCAAACCCCAGCTCGCCCCGGCGACGTTTTTCGCGCGCGACGGCCTGGCGGATCTCCGTCATGGCGCGGGTGATCATCAGGTCATTGAGCGTTAATGGCTCCGCTAGCAGCGCTTCAATCGCCACAAACAGGGGATGCTCAGGCACAATGCCGTCGGCTTTGGTTCGCTCAGTCAAAAAGCGCTGCGAAAATTTTTCCAGCGCGTCCGGAAGCTGGTAGCCCCGCGTCTCCTCCTGGGCCCAGGCGCTGATCTTTTCGATCCACTTCCCCTGGTTCCCACGGTTGAACTTGCGTCTGTCGATGCCTGAGTTTTCGATGATTGCATCAATTTCACCAACCGACTCATTCCACTTCTGCTTAAGCGCGGCAATTTTGGCGACGATCTTTTCATGGCGCGAGGCCAGCGTTTCATCGGCAGGCGGCGGAGATTTAATGACCGGCGCTTCGCCTTGCAGGTAACGGTCGATGGCGCGAAGAAGCTCTTCCGGACCTTTCCACAGGGCGTGAACCGCTTCGGCAATGTCGCGCTGCAACGGATAACAGTGACGACGCCAGAAATCCGCACAGGCCTGATAGCGAAGCTCGGATTCATCTTCAATAAGCTGCTGCTCAAAGAGCATGCCGGATTCAAACGCATTCAGGCTCAGCATGCGCTGACAAAAACCGTGAATGGTGAAAACGGACGCTTCATCCATTTGCCGCTCGGCCAGCAGCAGCCATTGCGCAGCCTGTTGTTTATCCGCAATCTCGTCCAGCAGGCTGGCGTAGAGGGGGTTATCCGTCGTCTGACGCAGACAGGCGATGCGCAGCTCATGAATGTTGCTGCGAATACGGCCACGCAGCTCGGCAGTGGCCGCTTCGGTGAAGGTTACCACCAGCAGCTCTTCCACGCTTAACGGGCGCGAAAAAGCGGCGTTGCCGCCGAGCCCCAACAGCAGACGCAGATAGAGCGCGGCGATGGTATAGGTTTTTCCCGTTCCCGCTGAGGCTTCAATCAGTCGCTCACCCTGTAGAGGTAAACTTAGGGGATCAAGCGGCTCAGCGGTATGGGTCATTCTTTCTTACTCCAGGGCATAGTTTGTTGCAGCGCGCTGACGCTCTTCCAGACGGTCCACTCTTTTGATTTTACGTAGTCCGTTTTCCCGTTCTGGCTGCCAGAAACCTGAGACAGGATGGCCATACCCTGCGGTTTTACCACCGCCTGATGGAAGAAATCGGCAACCTTTTGTGGCGTCAGCTGTTTTATTTCGGCCACTATTTTATCACGCGAATCAAATTTCATATTACCGCGATCAAAATCTTTGCTCAGCTGCGAGGCCTCTTCACCCAGCGTCTGCGGCGGCTGCATCACCTGGGCGATAACCGCCTGCTGGATCTGGGCAAACTCTTCCGGCTTCATGGCGCGCAGTTTTGCTTCCGCCTGCGGGAAGAATGCCTGATAACGTTGCCACAGGTAAGCGGGTTGCTTGTCGCTGCTTTGCAGAAGGAAGCCCAGCCCCCACTGACGGCCCACATTCATAGAGAAAGCGAACACCGCATAGCCCAGCTGCTCTTCGGTGCGCAGCTGGTTGTAAAACCACGGCTGAATAATTTGGCCAAGCACCGCACTCTGGGCAGAGCTGGTAAATTCGTCATAACCGACAGGGACAAACACCGCGGCCAGCGCGGAATCCGTGCTGCTTCCCGCTTTTTCGAAGATCACGTTCTGCTTTTTCTCGACCAGCACATCCTGGTTACGGCACCACTCATCGCCTTTTGAACCCAGTTGCGCCCGGACGTTTTGCGCCAGCGTTTTAGCCTGATCTTCGCTCATATTCCCTACAATCAGGAACTCAGGACGGGTATTGGTTTTCAGCGCATCACGGTAAGCCAGCACCTCTTTTAAGGTGACTGAGGGCAATAACGCGCGGCGATCTTCGCGCTGGAAGTACGGAATTTGCGACAGCATCTGTGCTGGCATAATCGCCTGATCGTAGGCTTTACCCTTCTCGGCAGAATCCATCATCTGGGCATACCAGGACTTAGCCTGATCAAGCTGTTCTTCCGTAGGCGTATAGCTGAAATAACCGTCCAGCAGTGCCTGGAACAGCTGCGGCAAACGCTGGGTATAGCCGTTGGCATTCACCATCAGGCCGTTATTGGCGTTAGTGGAGAAACTAATACCGCCAACGGCAGCCTGATTGCTGAGCTGATCGAGGGCAATACCGGCCAGATAATCGTTAAGCGCAAACAGCACCTGATTTCTGGCGCTGTCCATTGCTTTGGGGTTACGCAACACCACGCTGACATCCGCTTTTGGCTCGTCGGCGAAATAGCGGCTTGGGGTGTAGACCACGCGCAGCGTCGGCTCATCAACAATCAGCTCCGGATGCGGATACGCCTTTGCGGGTTTGATCAGCGAGAAATCGTCCGGGATGTAGGGGTTAAGCTCCGGTAACTTCAGCGCAATTTCCCCGGCCTTTTTCTGCCAGCCCGCGAAGGTCTGTTCGCTGATTTTTTCAACCTGATACGGGGCATCAACGAAGTAGGCCATTTTGTTATGCGGTTCGTTCGGGCTGATATACCAGACGCGGGCATTTTGCGGAGTCATCATCGCCAGACGCGCTTTGAGCGCTCCGGCATCATACTTGTCGGCAATATTTACCGCATCCAGCGTATGTTCCACCGGCACGCGGATCATGGTATCTGCCAGCCACTCAACGTAGTCCATATCACGCGTGATAGAGGGATAGCGGAAATCGAGATCCAGCACGTGCGCCAGCTCGTCAAAGTAGCGTTTATCGACCCCTTTGTCGCGCAGCAGAGAGAGATAACTGAAAATGGCCGCAACGACGTCGTCCCGGTGAGCCAGCCCTTTATCGGTCAGCGTCGCGGAGATGGCCAGTACGCCGCTATTCCCGTTTACGACGGGATCGGAGTCAGCGCGAATACCTTCCACCAGCCCCTGCTTTTGCAGCCAGTCGGAGAGCGTACCCGGGCTGCGGTTGCCGATAAGATAAGTCACCAGCTCGTCGGTTTTGCTGCGGAACTGTGCCGTGTTGTTATCAATACGGAATTCAACGCGTAACACCTTGCGCGGCAAGGCCGGCACATAGTGAATAACAATGCCTTTTTGCGCGTCCGTGACAACCGGCACGTTAATCTGCGGCAGATCGATATTTTTATTTGGCACCCTGCCGTAGGTCTGCGCGGCCATGTTTGCCAGTGTCGGCAACGGTTTATTGCTGTAGATAACCGCTTTCATCAGATTGGCGGAATAGTATTTTTCACGAAACGCATGTAGCGCATCGAGCACCGGGCTACCTGGCTTGTCGCTCAGCGTTTCAAGGTTGCCGCCTGAGAAGCGCGAACCCGGGTGTGCCGGATTGATGGTTTCAGCGCTAACCTGCGCCATGCGCATACCGTCTCGCGTGCGCGCCATCGTCAGTTCGGCGTTCACGGCATTGCGTTCACGGTCAGCGTATTTTTTATCCAGCAGCGGTGCGGCGATGGCATCCGCCAGACGATCCACCGCCCCGTCAAGCGCATCATTTTCCACTTCCAGGTAAAACGCGGTGCGATACGGCGCAGTGCTGGCGTTGTGGCTGCCGCCATGCATTTTCAGAAATTCGGACAGGCTGTCAGGCTGTGGGTATTTTTTAGAGCCCATCAGCGTCATGTGCTCAAGGTAGTGCGCCAGTCCCGGATGGGCGTCAGGATCTTCCAGCGAACCCACCGGCACAACCAGCGCGGAGAGCGATTTCACCGCCTGAGGATCGGAAACCAGCAGCACGGTCATCC
This sequence comes from Enterobacter cloacae complex sp. EB5, assembly GCF_031432835.1. NCBI lineage: Bacteria > Pseudomonadati > Pseudomonadota > Gammaproteobacteria > Enterobacterales > Enterobacteriaceae > Enterobacter > Enterobacter cloacae complex sp. EB5. The sequence continues at coordinate 2,989,430 of NZ_CP133860.1, read as the reverse complement.
CGTTATCAAGACGAATCGCCTGATACTGACGGGTGTCCTTATCGCTCTTACGGATTGTTTCCTTGACAGGTTGCCAACCGGAATCGGCCTGAGTGACGGGAGCCCAAAGGGCGATAAACAAAACAAACGCTTTGAACAAGGTGCTGCCTGGCATTACGACCTCTTTATCACGGCTACATCATTAACAACGTGCGTGCTGGACACGCCAGCATCTCTTTCTTTGGGTACATCAGTCCGTGATAAGAGGTGCATCATAAATGAACACCTCATACTGCGCAATTTTTATACAACGCTCAGGACTGATTAAATTTGTATAACGGTAACAGGTAGCGTTGCGCCTCCTGGGTGATAATGTCGAAATAGTCTGGCTCCAGCGTTCGCCATAAACGTTGATACCAGACATCGTCACCTTCGCCACGTACCATCATGTTCCCTTCGTAGGCCTGCAAAAACTTGCTGCGCGCTTTCTGGAGCGAAGCCTCATCCGTTAACATGGCATCATTCTGCGTGTCATAACAGGCTTTTATCCATGCACCCCCACTTTCAGGCAGCAAAAGCAGAGGTTTGTTCATGCCCTGACGGTAACCTTCAATATAAAGCGACAGATACGTCAACGCCTGCTCAGGCTCCATCGGCGGGAAACGCCATTCGCCGTCCTTACGGACAAACAACCGGCTTTCACCTTCGTGACCACTCGCACTGTAGACAAGATGTTCGAGCCAGAGTTGCAGGCCATGTGAAACGCTGAGCATGGATGGGCGCCAGCGCAGCAGCCCGTCAGACTGCACGTGCGTGAGCCAGCCGCTGAGGTGCATACCGTTACAATCGAGATCGATTTCAATGCTGCTCGCCGGCTGCCGACACGCGATAACGCGGTCAGCAAGCGCTCGCATCTCCTCGCACTGGGCATCCCAGACGATTTCGCCGAATGCACCATACGGAAGTAATCCCGACGCCCTGTAACGTCGGAACAGTTTACTGGCGTCTTCTTCGTCAACCAGCGCATTCAGAAGCTGGGAATTAAGCTTAAAACGCTCCAGCCCATCAAGAATAAACGGTTCCGCATCGGGGATTTCGCTCTCTTCAGAGCGGAAATTCACCTGCAAGCGTTGCTGGAAAAACGCCCGAACCGGGTGCGCCCAAAAGCGCTGTAGCTGCTCAAACGTGAGGGTGTCTATGGCGAGCGGTTCGAGCGCCTGAATAAAATCGGTTTGCGGTGTCCCCGCTTTCTTCGCGGCGGGAAGCCACTCGCGGGCATAGCTTTGCAGTTCATCAGGAACGTAGTTGACAGGATCAAACGGCATACGGCTATGGTGACAGGTGATATGCGCTTTCACCCGACGTTCGCTTTCGTCACAGTTGCAGGCTTCATCGCCCGGCAGATAGTGGCTCTGTCCAATGTAGTCCACCAGTTCCTGCACCAACACAGACGGGAAACGCTCGCTGTTATCCTGAATTGAACGTCCGATATAGCTGATATACAGCCTGCTTTGCGCAGACATCAGCGCCTCAAGGAAGAGATAACGGTCATCATCGCGGCGGCTGCGGTCGCCCCGCTTCGGTTGTGCGCTCATGAGATCAAAACCCAGAGGTGGAAGCGCACGCGGATAAATACCGTCGTTCATGCCAAGCAGACAGACCACTTTGAACGGGATTGAACGCATTGGCATCAGGGTACAAATATTCACCGGCCCCGCAAGAAAGCGCTGGCTGATGCGTTCCTGATCGAGACGTTGCGTCAGCTCATCACGCAGAAGCGAAAGGGGAACCGCTTCGTGATAGTGCGAATTAACCCCCTCATCAACGATGGCCTGCCACTGCTTCTCGATAAGCGCCATAGCGGCTTCAGTTTCGCTGTCCGGCAGGAAGAAGTCATTCAGCATTTCGCGGCAAACTGGCAGCCACTCTTCGAGCGGGCGGGGCTGCATCAACGCACGGCGCCAGCGGTTGAGCTGCATCAGCAGCGAGGCTAAGTGACCAACCAGTTCTGCGATCAAACCACTGGATTCATCGTACGGCAGCACGTCATTCCATTCGCCGTGGATGCTCTCCATTGCATACCCCAGCAGCATACGCGTCAGGCCAAACTGCCAGGTATGCTGGCCGGTCGCAGGGAGTTCGAACTCCTGGACGTTATCATCGTCGATACCCCAGCGGACACCGGATTCGTTGACCCACTGGCGCAGATAGCGCAACCCCTCTTCGTTAATATTGAAACGTGCGGCCAGAACTGGCACATCCAGCAGTGCCAGCACATCCTCAGAGATAAACCGGCTATCAGGCAGCGAAAGCAGGCTGATAAAGGCCTGTAGCGCCGGGTGTGACTGACGAGCGCGACGGTCAGAGATGGCGTAGGGCAGATAGCGGTCGCCCGTTGCGCTGCCAAATACCGCCTGAATAAACGGGCTGTAGCTGTCGATATCCGCCACCATCACCACGATATCGCGCGGCGTCAGGGTTGGATCGTCCTGCAACATGGCCAGCAGGCGGTCATGAAGAATTTCAACTTCACGCTGTGGGCTGTGGCAAACGTGGATCGCGATACTGCGATCGTCAGGATCCAGTTTTCGCTTCTTATCGCTTCGCGCAAACTCTTCGGCAGTGATCCCTGCAACGGCACGGTTTTCCAAATCCAGAATATCAAGCTGAATATTGTGCAGCAGGCTGTCCGGCGTAATATCCGCAAACGCATCCACATCCCCTTCTCCCGAGGAGGTGATTTCAGAAAGCAGATAAATATAGTCGCGTCCGAGCTTGCCCCACGAGGCAAGCAGCGGGTTCGGCAGGTTCTGAATCCCCTCTTCATCAAAAAGCTGCGCCGCATTTTCACTGTCTTTAAACAGCGGCACGGCGCGTTCCTCAAAGAGGCGTTTTCTCTGACGGGTGACCAGCCGTGATAGCCAGCGCGGATCCTGAATATCCCCCCAATAGTGTCGACACGGGTTGGTAAAGAGGATATGGATATCAGTGTGCTTACCGAGCGCTTTTAGCGCGTTCAGGTAGACAGGCGGCAGCGCGGAGATACCGCAAATGAACACGCGTGACGGCAAACGGGCTGGCCGTTCTGCGCTGTTCTCAAGTATTGAGATAAAGCGATCGTACAGGTTAGCACGGTGCCACTTAGGCTGACCGAGTTTCCCGGTATGCTCGACCAGCGCTTTCCAGAGCGGCGCCTGCCAGATTTGCGCTTCCGGTAACCCATCGACTAATTCTCCCGCTTCCCAGCGAATCAGCCATTCTGCACGGTAAACCAGATACTGGTCATAGAGGTCGGCAGTGCGTGAGGCCAGCTGGAAAAGTTTACGCTTATCGGTGTCGTCATTCAGGTAGTGCCGCAGCATGGCAAACTCATCATGCGCCAGCATGTCCGGCAGCAGCGTCATCAGTTTCCAGGCCATGCTTTGTTTGTTGAAGGCGCTCTGCTCAGGGATATCCGGCAGGACGCGAACAAACATCTCCCAGATAAAGCTCGCGGGCAGCGGAAAATCGATGTTCGCCGCAATGCCAAATTTCTGCGAAAGGGACATTTGCAGCCACTGCGCCATACCGGTGCTCTGCACCAGCACCATTTCTGGCTCAAACGGATCGTCAAGACGCTCTTGCTCAACGATATACTCCATCAGTGCTTCCAGCACATCCAGACGATTTGAGTGGTAAACCCTTAGCATAAACGCTCCCGACTAGCGGCTAACCGGGCAGTGCAGACGCGTCAACGCGCCCTGCCGCCCCATAGGAGAAATTAGTGTGACCGTGATGCTGACACATCCGGACTGTGTTGTCTGCCCCCGACTGACCTGCCAGCCCGGCGGGAGCGTTAATGTTGAGATCTGCGACTGATTCCACGCATGATGCCATAGCTGACGATACTGGCTAAGCGCCGCATACCGGGCTGCCAGCGCGCGATGATAGCCGGATAACGCCGTCACAACCACAACCAGCAACATCATTGCCAGCAAAACCTCAACCATGCTAAATCCTTTTTGTCTGCTCAGGGTAACTGACATAGCGTACTTTCCTTAAGGGGGCAGAAATCACTCCAGCCGTGGGCGGAAAAGCGTATCTGCCCTTCCGCGATGTCCCCGCCTCGCCATAGCAACAGATCGTCATTGCCGGCAATAAGCAACACACGCTCCCCAAACAGCCTTACACAGACCCGCAAACGCTGTGTCTGTTTGCACTGAACCTCTGGCTGTAAAGCCCATTCCTGAACGCGCCCCCACTCCAGTGCAGATTGCACGACAGCCTGCTGGCGAACAGACAAACTCTCGCCACTCACCAGCGTGCTAAAGGTTTGCAGCTGCTGATTTAATCCGGTGAGGATCAGCGTGCCGAGCACCAGCAATAGCAAGACCAGCGCCAGCGATGACATGCCCCACTGACGATTCACAGATTAAACCCCGTTACGGTATGGCGAGCCGAAAAGGGTGCGGTCAGTTCACCTTTGCGGCGGGCACGCAGCTCGATACTGATGACCGGCGCAAAGCCAGCACGATCGGTTTTAGTGACCATAAATTGCTCTATCAGGACCCGATCCGGGTCGGTGAGCTTATCCCATCCCTTACCGTCACAGGATGTGGCGCCCCGCAGCGTTTCGAGCGATCCGGACTCAAGCCGGAATCCCGTACTGTCATTTTCTGACGCGGTGCTATCCCACTGGCCGTTGCTGTTTGCATCCCATTGCACAATCGCACATCGTCCTTGCCTGCCGATGATCATCCCCTGCCCCTGGCAATGCCCGGCACAGTATCCTGCCCTCTGAAACTGTTTACCGATCGCGAACAGACGTTGCCAGACCTCATCCTCCAGCTCCTGCTGCCCGGATTGCAGTAAAACACCCCGCTGTAGCCCCGGTAAAAAACGTGACGTGCTGAGTAACAGAATGCTGCTTATCGTCATTGCAATCAGCACTTCCAGCAGGGAAAACCCTCTTCGATTTACTGGCATGCACCTTCTCCTGCGGCATTACACAACCTGATACGTCCGCCATTTGAGACAATAACCCACCACGCACCGGCGCGGCTCTGCACGCGGATATGTCCGGCCCACGCGGTATCCCTTAAACCGTAAAATCCCAGCGCAGGCGTTATGTCGCTTATCGTGACCCCGGGCCACATCGGCTTCATCACGAACGGTCCGCCGCTGTCACAACCGGTCACCGCTGAACTGGCCAGACACTCCTTTTCACCGTCTTTATGCAGCGCGATCCTGTGCTCGCTGTTGTGACGGTTGGCGTCATTGCGCAAAAGCACCAGGTAATCCCGCACCTGGCAGGCGGTTTGCCAAAGCCGCTGCCGCTGCTGCCAGCTGTCCCAGCCATAGAGCCCTGTGGCGCTGAGGATCACTGTCAGCGAAACGGCGATAAGGGTTTCGATAAGCGTAAAGCCTTGTTCATTTTTCATGGCGGGAGTGTGGCGGAATAGCAGAAACGGTGCGAGCGTCAAACCAGAACTTTACGAGCCGCTTTCCGGAGATTTTCGCCCGTTGCAACGTGTTGCATCATCTCTGGAAACAGGCTCGAAAAACAAAACGGACATGAAAAAAAACCGGCGCTAAAGAGCACCGGTTGTGTCAGGATTTGCCGTATCAGATGGCGACAGGAGCTTTAATGCCGGGATGCGGGTCGTAACCCTCAATCTCGAAATCATCAAAACGGTAATCGAAGATCGATTCCGGTTTACGTTTGATCACCAGCTTCGGCAATGCACGCGGTTCGCGGGTCAGCTGGAGATGCGTCTGTTCCATATGATTGCTGTAGAGGTGGGTATCACCGCCCGTCCAGACAAAATCGCCCACTTCAAGATCGCACTGCTGCGCCATCATGTGCACCAATAGCGCGTAGCTGGCGATGTTAAACGGCAGGCCGAGGAACACGTCGCATGAGCGTTGATAAAGCTGGCAGGAGAGCTTGCCGTCCGCCACGTAGAACTGGAAAAACGCGTGGCAAGGCGCCAGCGCCATTTTATCCAGTTCACCCACGTTCCAGGCAGAAACAATGATACGGCGCGAGTCCGGATCATTTTTCAGCTGGTTCATGACGGTCGTGATCTGGTCAATATGGCGGCCGTCCGGGGTAGGCCACGCACGCCATTGCTTGCCGTAGACCGGCCCCAGGTCGCCGTTCTCATCTGCCCACTCGTCCCAGATGGAGACATTGTTTTCATGCAGATAAGCAACGTTGGTATCGCCTTGCAGGAACCAGAGCAGTTCATGAATGATCGAGCGCAGATGGCAGCGCTTCGTTGTCACCAGAGGAAAGCCTTCTTGCAGATTGAAGCGCATCTGGTGGCCAAAAATGGAGAGCGTACCGGTGCCGGTGCGGTCGTTTTTCGGCGTGCCCTCGTCGAGCACTTTTTTCATCAATTCAAGATACTGTTTCATGATTCCTCAGGAATGTTGTTGCTGTGGACGACGACGATACGCCCAAATCATCATAATGGCACCCGCGACAATCATCGGGATGGAGAGGATCTGCCCCATGCTGATGTACTGTACCCATTCACCGGTAAACTGCGCATCCGGCTGGCGGAAGAACTCGACGATGATACGAAACGCGCCGTAGCCAATCAGGAACAGACCAGAGACAGCCCCCATTGGGCGCGGTTTGCGGATATACAGATTCAGGATGATGAACAGCACTACGCCTTCCAGCGCCAGCTCATAGAGCTGTGACATATGGCGCGGCAGAACGCCGTAGGTATCGAAAATGGACTGCCACTCAGGATGCGAAGGCAGCAGCGCGATATCTTCCGCGCGGGAGCCCGGGAACAGCATGGTAAACGGCACGCTCGGATCGACACGCCCCCACAGCTCACCGTTGATGAAGTTGCCCAGACGCCCTGCGCCCAGCCCAAACGGGATTAACGGCGCAATAAAATCAGCCACCTGGAAGAAGTTGCGTTTAGTGCGTCTGGCGAAGATCACCATGACCAGGATCACACCAATCAGCCCGCCGTGGAAGGACATGCCGCCGTCCCAGACGCGGAACAGATAGAGCGGGTCGTTCAGGAATACCGGGAAATTATAGAACAGGACATAACCGATGCGACCACCCAGGAACACGCCGAGGAAACCGGCATAAAGCAGGTTTTCCACTTCGTTCTTCGTCCAGCCGCTGCCCGGACGACTGGCGCGACGGCCAGCAAGCCACATGGCAAAAACGAAGCCCACCAGGTACATCAGACCGTACCAGTGCAGCGCTACAGGTCCTATTGAGAAAATAACCGGATCGAATTCCGGAAAATGCAGATAACCACTGTTCATCTGTCACCACAAGATGTTGTTATTCCGCTGAAAGTGGACAGCGGGTGAATTGCATTCCCGCCGTTGGCAGGTGCTCCAAAGTTGCGAATCATAGCATAAGGCAGGCGCGGAGGATGCGCCTGAGATGTAAAAGATGTGTATAGGGTTTCATGCGCGCTGTTCCCCCCTCACCCCATTCCTCTCCCTCAAGGGAGAGGGGGTCGTCCGAGCCGTCATTATTTTGTGGGGATCAGCGGCCGCCGCGGATCAAACCGCCCATGCCGCGTCGCTCCATAAACGCAGCCACCTGATGGCGCACTTCGGCTGCCAGCTGTGCTTCCAGGCTACGCGCGGCCAGTTCGCGCGCCTCATCTTGTTCGATGTGACGTAACAGGTATTTCACACGCGCAACGGAACGTCCGTTCATTGACAGGTGACGGAAACCGAGACCAATCAGGATCGCCACGCACATCGGATCGCCGGCCATTTCACCGCACAGGCGCAGGTCGATATTATGCTGCTCGGCTTCGCGGGCGATCATCGCCAGGGCACGAAGCATCGCCGGATGCAGGCTATCGTAGATGCTGGCAACGCGCGTATTGTTGCGATCGACCGCCAGAATGTATTGCGTTAAGTCGTTGGTGCCAACGGAGATAAAATCAACGCGGGTCGCCAGCTGCGGCAACATAAAGACCATCGAAGGCACTTCAAGCATCACGCCGATACGGGGTTTAGGGATCGCATAGCCGATCATCTCTTCCACTTCGCGCCCTGCACGTTCTATCAACCGCCGCGCTTCGTCGATCTCGTCAATACTGGTGACCATCGGCAGCAAAATGCTGAGATTCCCCGTGGCCGCGTTGGCACGCAGCATGGCACGAACCTGGATAAGGAAGATTTCCGGCTGATCGAGGGTTATGCGGATCCCACGCCAGCCGAGGCAGGGATTCTCTTCGCTAATGGGCATATAGGGCAGTTGCTTATCCGCGCCGACATCCAGGGTGCGCAACGTGACGGGTTTGTCGTTAAACATCTGCAACATGCCCTGATACTGCGCCACCTGCTCCTCTTCTGACGGGAAGCCGCTTTGCAGCATAAACGGTATTTCGGTGCGGTAGAGGCCGATGCCATCGATGCGGCTGCCGAGCTTCTCTTCATGCTCAGGGCTTAAGCCAGCATTGAGCATCACCTTCACCCGCTCACCGCTCTTGAGCTGCGCGGGCAGGTTGACGTCATCTTCCGCCAGCTTGCTTAATTCATTCTCTTCGCTGATAAGGCGCTGGTACTCCTGAAGGAGCACCGGCTCAGGATCCACCAGCAACTCACCGCGGTATCCGTCCACCACCAGCGTACGGCGATGCAGTACGGAGGGCTGAATATCCGCCCCCATCACGGTCGGAATACCGAGCGCGCGCACCATAATGGCGGCATGGGAGTTAGCTGCGCCATCGCGCACCACTACGCCCGCCAGCCTGTCCTGCGGTAATTCCGCCAGCGTCGTCGCTGAGAGTTCATCGGCCACCAGTACAAACCGGCTCGGCCAGGCATTCGCCCCCTGAATAGTATCATCAAGGTGGAACAGCAGACGTTGCCCAAGCGCGCGTAAATCGCCGGCGCGCTCTTTCAGATAACCGTCAGTCAGCACCGCAAACTGCTCGGCAAATTTTTCAATGACCTTTTTAACCGCCCACTCTGCCACCGAACCTTTATCGACCTCGGCAAATAACTCACGACGCAAACGCGCATCGGAAAGCAGGTGTGAGTAGAGGTCGAAAATGGCTGCCGTCTCTTTTTGCGCGCCAGCGGCAAAGCGTTTGCTGTAGCGACGAAACTCATTCGCCGCCTCTTCCAGCGCAGCGGTAAGCCGTTCGCGCTCAAGCGCTTCATCCAGCGTCGAGGCTTCGTAGACCTGCTCCATCAGCGGGAGCGTGGCATCCATCCAGCCTTCGGCAATCGCGACGCCCGGCGAGGCCGGAAGCGCGCGGATGCGGGTATGACGATACTGCCCAAAAAGGGCTGCCAGCTGAGACTGAGAGAGGATCGCAGCCATTTGCGTTGCCAGCGTGACGAGGAAGGACTCCTCGCTTTCGTCGTACTGACGCAACTCTCGCTGCTGGACAACAAGCACGCCAAGCAGTTGACGGCGCTGAATAATCGGCACGCCAAGGAAAGCGCGGAACCGCTCCTCTTTGACGGAAGGGATATATTTGAAGCTGGGGTGTTTTTGCGCATCGGCAAGGTTGATTGGCTCCGCCAGTCGCCCGACCAGGCCAACAATACCTTCATCAAACGCGAGCGTGACGGTGCGTCCCCGTGGTTTTTTTAAACCGCGGGTTGCCATCAGGTAGTAGCAACGTCGGTCATGGTCGGCCAGGTAGACCGAACAGACCTCGGTTTCCATCGCAAGACAGATGTCCGTTACCAGAATATTCAGCGCCTCGTTGAGGCGAGGCGCACTGGCAACCTTTTCAACTATTTCTCGCAAGCGGGTGAGCATGATTTGCGTAGCTTAACCTCTTTTACGTCGCCAGGCAGGTGCGCTCTGTGGCTTCGGAGGCGTCTCCTGAAGCTGCATCACGACACTTGCGAACTCTTTCATCACCCTACGATATACATCGCGCTTAAATGACACGACCTGACGAACCGGATACCAGTAGCTTACCCAGCGCCAGCCATCAAACTCTGGCGTGCTGCTGGTTTGCATATTGATATCTGAATCGTTGCCCACCAACTGCAAAAGAAACCACTTCTGTTTCTGGCCGATACAAACCGGCTTTGTGTCCCAACGCACCAAACGTTTCGGTAACTTGTAACGCAACCAGTTGCGGGTCGAAGCCAGGATGCGAACATCTTTTCGGCTTAAACCAACCTCTTCAAACAGCTCCCGGTACATCGCTTGTTCTGGGGACTCTCCAGGATTGATCCCGCCTTGCGGGAACTGCCAGGAGTGCTGACCATATCGCCGGGCCCACATCACCTGGCCCTGACGATTACAAATTACTATTCCTACGTTTGGGCGGTAGCCATCGTCATCAATCACCGGACTACCCCAAACTAAATCTGATATATGAATGATTGTTTCACACTACAGGGAGGCGGTAAACCACTCTCTTACAGGCCTGCAACCTAATAACATTTGAATAACTCACAATTTAGTGAGGAGTTATAAACAGATGGGGGCGACAGAGACCATTTTTATTCACCTTTTCTGTGGATATAGTTGTGAAGAAGTACGGAATTACCGATGAACAACCTTGTAACACGACGAAACGACAATTTACCCTGCTTATAATTAATCATTTAAATTCAAAACATTATATTGGAATTAAGGGTGCCAGAGGCGATTAACGTGACGATCGTCACATCAAAGATCCTCCTGCTGATGAAAGATCGAACAGCGTCGGTTTTATCCACAGATTGTGCCAATAAGTTAGGCACAATTTGTGTGAAAATTCGATTTTCATCGCACGTCAAGGCTGTAAATTGAAACAGTAGTGGCAGTTATTCCCAGTTATCCCATTTTTCTGTGGATAACATGGTGTAAGATCCTGTTTATTGTCAGTGACCAGAATTGCACAACCTGTTTTTTAGCCGCCGCGCGACAGGTTGTAGTCTAAAAAAGATGAAATAAATCATACGCATGGGATATTCACTCAGAAAAAGGTAAACTCTGTCCACAAGGGATAAAATATCAGCTCATTTTTTAATCAAAAGGTTGTTAGCATGCATTCTCTCGCCCCACTGCTCTCCCCTCCCGTCAGTGAAGCCCAGTTGTTCCAGCAGGCGCAACGTCTGGCAGGCTATTCACTGGGCGAGCTGGCCGTGATGGCGGGGTTGACGATACCCAACGATCTAAAGCGTGATAAGGGCTGGATCGGCGTATTGCTGGAACGCTGGCTGGGCGCAAGCGCGGGCAGTAAACCCGAGCAAGATTTTGCGGCGCTGGGGGTGGAACTGAAGACGATCCCCATCGATAGCCAGGGGCGGCCGCTGGAAACCACCTTTGTCTGCGTTGCGCCGCTCACGGGTAACAGCGGAGTGACCTGGGAAACCAGCCACGTCAGGCATAAGCTGAAGCGGGTATTGTGGGTACCCGTTGAGGGCGACAGGCAGATCCCGCTGGCAGAGCGTCGCGTTGGCGCCCCGCTGCTCTGGAGCCCGAATGAAGAAGAAGAGAGACAGCTTTCCCAGGACTGGGAAGAGCTGATGGACATGATTGTGCTGGGACAGGTTGAGCGGATCACCGCCCGGCATGGCGAAGTGCTGCAACTTCGCCCTAAAGCCGCCAACAGCAAAGCGCTCACTGAAGCGGTAGGCGCACAGGGCGAACCGATCCTGACGCTGCCGCGCGGTTTCTATCTTAAAAAGAATTTCACCGGGGCGCTGCTGGCACGCCACTTCCTGTTGAAAACATAGTTTTTTACTAATTTTGCGCTCCGGCTAACATAATCTCCTCCTTTTTAAGATTTCCCCCCTTTCACCTGTCGTAATATCAGGTTATTACTACACTATGATTTGATACGAGCCAGGTGAGGATGAGAACGATGAAAAAATGGGCAGTAATTATCTCAGCAGTCGGTTTAGCGTTTGCGGTATCGGGTTGTAGCAGCGACTATGTCATGTCAACGAAAGATGGTCGTATGATCCTGACCGATGGCAAACCCGAAGTCGACGACGATACCGGTCTGGTGAGTTACCGCGATCGCGAAGGCAATCAAATGCAGATTAATCGCGACGAAGTCTCCCAGATCATCGAGCGTTAAACAGATAAAGGTCAGTAGCTTGCTGGCCTTTTTGATTTTTTCCTTCCCCTTTTGCCTTCCCTCTGCCATGTTTATATTCCTTTGTCGGGAGGTTCCTGACGCAGTCTGTATGTCAAAAAAAGGAAACCGGCTATGCATTATCACCGTATCCCCCACAGCGCTCTGGAGATCAGCCAACTGGGGTTGGGCACCATGACTTTTGGTGAACAAAACAGCGAAGCCGATGCCCATGCACAACTCGATTACGCCGTCAGCCAGGGCATTAACCTGATTGACGTGGCGGAGATGTACCCCGTTCCTCCCCGCCCGGAAACACAAGGTCTTACTGAAACTTATGTCGGCAACTGGCTGGCGAAACGCGGCAATCGCGAAAAGCTGGTCATCGCCTCTAAAGTCAGCGGCCCTTCCCGTAATAACGATGCCGGGATCCGCCCTAACCAGATCCTCGATCGCAAGAATATCCGTGCCGCGCTGGATGCGAGCCTCAAGCGCCTGCAAACCGACTATCTCGATCTTTATCAGGTGCACTGGCCGCAGCGTCCGACGAACTGCTTCGGTAAGCTTGGCTACACCTGGAACGAAAGTGCTCCGGCCGTTACCCTGCTGGAAACGCTGGAAGCGCTCACGGAGTGTCAGCGGGCGGGTAAGATCCGCTACATCGGCGTTTCCAACGAGACGGCGTTTGGCGTGATGCGCTATCTGCATCTGGCCGATAAACACGACCTGCCGCGCATCGTGACCATTCAGAACCCGTACAGCCTGCTGAACCGCAGTTATGAAGTGGGTCTGGCGGAGGTGACGCAGTACGAAGAGGTAGAGCTGCTCGCCTACTCCTGTCTGGGCTTCGGTACCCTGACGGGCAAATACCTGAACGGCGCGAAACCAGCTGGCGCGCGTAACACCCTTTTCAGCCGCTTCACCCGCTATAGCGGCGAGCAGACGCAAAAAGCCGTTGCGGCCTACGTGGATATCGCGAAACGCCACGGACTCGATCCGGCGCAGATGGCGCTGGCCTTCGTGCGTCGTCAGCCGTTTGTGGCGAGTACCCTGCTCGGCGCAACGACGATGGATCAGTTGAAAACCAATATTGAGAGTTTCCATCTGAACCTGAGTGAAGAGGTATTAGCGGAGATTGAAGCGGTGCATCAGGTATACACCTACCCGGCACCGTAATAAAAGCAAAACGGCAACGCACGTTGCCGTTTTTAGGGTTTTCACCCTCTCCCTGTGGGAGAGGGCCGGGGTGAGGGCATCAGGCCGCACAATTCAACGACGACGCTGCCAGACCCACAGCCCGGTAATCGCCAGCGCGAACAGCGCGCCGAATCCCACCCCGATTGCCACGACCGGCGCACCTGCTTTTACCGCCAGCGAGTAAATCCCCAGCATCAGTAACATCGCCATGTTTTCACCAAGGTTTTGCACCGCAATGGCGTTGCCCGCCCCAACGGTTTGCTTGCCGCGCTCCTGTAACAGCGCGTTTAGCGGCACCACAAAGAAACCGCCTAACATGCCGATCAGCAACAGCAGGGCATAGGCAGGCAATAGGGCATGTTGCAGGGAGAAGAACAGAACGCCGACGCCGATCAGGATCCCCGCAGGCATGCAGCGCGCGACGGTTTCCAGCGTCACCAGTTTTGCCGCAGCCCCGGCCCCGACAACAATCCCGACGGCGACCATGGCATTCAGGTAAGTCGGCGTGGCGTTGTCAGTAATGCCCAGCGCCACCGGCACCCACAGCACCAGCAGGAAACGCAGCGTAACGCCAGCCCCCCAGAACATGCTGGTGCCCATCAGCGAGAAGCGTGTTTCACCGTTACGCCACAGTACGCGGCAGGCGTTGAAGAAGCTGCCGGTCATGGACCCGAAGCGCCAGGATTGCCCCGGACGCGCCACGGCCAGTTTGGGGATAAACAGGTTGGCGATCACCGCGCCACCGTACATCAGGGCGCAGATGCCAAGCGCGGCGAGCACATGCCAGTCTGCCAGTACGCCACCCGCCACCGAGCCCAGCAGAATCGCCGCAATGGTAGAGGACTCCATCAGGCCGTTGGCCTTCACCAGCTTATCACCGGTGGTGAGTTCACCCAGAATGCCGTACTTCGCCGGGGAGTAGGCTGCCGCGCCAATGCCCACCAGCGTGTAGCCGACGAACGGATTGATACCAAAGCAGATACTTGCCGCGCCCAGAAGCTTAAGGCTGTTGGCAAACATCATGACCCGACCTTTCGGGAAGCTGTCCGCCACCTGGCCGACAAACGGCGCAAATACAATGTAAGCACCCACAAACACCATCTGTAGGATCGGCTGGCTCCAGTCGGGATAAAACTCAGCTTTCAGCAACGCCAGCGTGGCAAACAGCAACGCGTTATCGCCGAACGCGGAAAGAAACTGGGCGGCGATAACCGCCATCATGCCTTTCGACCAGATTGAAGTGTTAGTGTGCACTGACTCACGCATTTTGCTGTTCCGCCTCTTCAACCATGCCCTTCAGGGTCACGAAATCGGGTTTACCGCTGCCCAGCACCGGTAACTGTTTGAGGTAACGAATATCGCGGGGAACCGCCAGCTCGGGGATACCGTGTTCGCGTGCATACCTGAGCAGCGCATCACGCTTCAGTTCACCGTCTGTCGTGAAGAGCACCAGCGCCTCGCCTTTACTGGCATCACTTTTCACCACGGTCGCATGCATTTTCTCCGCCGAGACTGCGGTCGCCAGCGTCTCGACCATTTCAAGAGAGACCATTTCCCCGGCGATTTTGGCGAAGCGTTTTGCACGCCCCTGGATCTGCACGAAGCCCTGATCGTCGAAGCGCACGATATCGCCCGTGTCGTACCAGCCCGTTTCGACCTCGCCATTGACGTTCTCGGCCGTCGGCGCCTCAAGCACGCCCGGGTTTTCCACACGCAGATAGCCGTTCATGACGTTCGGCCCTTTCAGTTGAAGACGTCCGCCGTCTTCAATACCCGGCACCGCCAGCAGACGTGCGTCCAGCCCCGGCAGAATGCGGCCAACCGTTCCCGGTTTTGCCGCCATCGGAACGTTGATGGAGACCACCGGCGCGCACTCCGTCACGCCATAGCCTTCCAGAATGCGCAGGCCAAACTTGTCCTGCCAGATCTGGCGCGTGCTGTCCTGGAGTTTTTCCGCGCCCGCCACCACGTAGCGTACGCGGAAGAAATCATACGGGTTGGCGAAGCGCGCGTAGTTACCGAGGAAGGTGGACGTCCCGAACAGCACCGTGCAGTTACGGTCATAAACCAGTTCCGGCACAATGCGGTAGTGCAGCGGGCTTGGGTAGAGGAACACCTCGGCACCGGTCAGCAGCGGCGTAAAGAGACCCACGGTCAGACCAAAGGAGTGGAACAGCGGCAGCGCCGACATAAAGCGATCGTTGGCGGTAAAGTCAGCAATAGTTTTAATCTGTTCGACGTTCGCCAGAATGCTTTTGTGGCTGTGAACCACACCTTTCGGGTTACCTTCAGAGCCAGAGGTAAAGAGGATAATGGCATCATCTTCCGGCTGCTGCTTAACCTGCGCCAGACGCGGCATCAGCAGGTGCGCGAAAATCCACAGCTTGCCAGCGGTCGTGACGTCTGCTTTCAGATCTTCCAGGAACACCCAGCGCACCTGCGTCAGCTGTTCCGGCAGGTGCCACAGCTTGCCTTTATCCAGGAACTGGCGGGAGGTAAAGACGGTGTTGATTTGCGCCGCGGTAATCGCGCTGGAGAGCCCTTTCACGCCCGCCGTGTAGTTCATCATCGCCGGAATGCGGCCCCGGGAGACGGCACCAAAGATCACCGCCGCGCTGATACCCGCATTTGGCAGCATCAGGCCGATCTTTTCGCCCTGTTTGCTGTACTTCTCCAGGATACGCCCGACAAACAGCGTTTTGGTCAACAGCTTACGGTAGGTATCTGGCGTAAAGTTGATGTCTTCGATGCAGTTTTTCTTCGCACCGTAGCGATACTGGGCCGACAGCAACGATTCATACAGCGTTTCGCGCGGGCGAACGGCCATGCGCGCTTCCATCATAATCTGGTGCAGCATTTCCCCGGCGATTTTACGGCGGTCGCGCGCGCGCGGCGCCTCGGGCATCGGCAGTGACGTCGGCGGTAATATATGCAGCGTAATTTTCGGGAACAGACGCTGCTTCACCAGCCCTTTCAGACGGCTGAAAAAGGTCAGCTCAGCCCCGTCGATGCGTAGCGGCACGACGGTGGCCTGAGACTTCGCCGCGACAAAACCGGCCCCGTCGTAAATTTTCATCAGGGAGCCCGTCACTGAAATCCGCCCTTCCGGGAAGATAACCACCGGACGCCCTTGCCCAATCAGACGCACCAGATGTTTAATCATCATCGGTTTGGTTGGATCGAGCGGCACAAAATCAATCAGCGGCTTGAGCCAGCGCATGTACCATTTTTCACTGATGGAGCTGTACACCGCGAAAACGGGCCGCACGGGCAAAAACAGCGCCAGCAATACGCCATCAAGAAAAGAGACATGATTCGGTGTGATAAGAACACGCTCGCCATAGAGTGCCTGCGTATCGCCAGTCACGCGGATGCGAAACAGGACACGAAACAGTGTGCGGAAGAACCCAAAAAGCATTTCAACTCCCTTTGCCAGCCAGTGTGAAAGGTATAAATGGTGGCAGATTACACGAGAAGTAGTGAGGGAGCGATAGCAAAAACAGAGGCGAAAAAAAACCTGCGCATCCGCGCAGGTTGGTGCAAGAGAAGAGTACGAAAACGTACCAGGAATTCTCACCAATCAATACCTCTGGGATCTTGATTGTGGCCTCCGGCGACAGGCTTCGCCAGCGGGAAAACGCAAGGGAATGAGCCGAAGTGCAACCAGGTGTGAATATTCTCTTTTGCTGTTACAGGTTGAACTTACAGGCAAAAAAAAACCTGCGTAAAACGCAGGTTGGTGTAAATCGTGTTAATCAACCGAAGTTGACTCCACCTATCAATACCTCTGGGATCTCGACTCTAGCAATTCACAACGCATCGTTGCTAACGGACAATCGCAACAGCCTGAGGCAAAGTGTAACTAAAGGTTCAGATTGACATTATTCAGACATGACTGCCCGTGTAACGATTACGCCGCGAGGGATGTTCTGCTTCACGTTTGCAGAGGACGCTTACCCGCTCCCCTTGAATGCGCGCCGCTTTTCCGCAACACTAGTTAGTGTGTAAACGCTTACCCCTATAAGAAGGTATTGAATGGCGACAATTAAGGATGTGGCTCGTCTGGCCGGTGTTTCCGTCGCGACCGTCTCCCGCGTGATCAACAACTCCCCTAAAGCGAGTGATGCATCGCGCCAGGCCGTGCAGGACGCCATGGAAAACCTGAATTATCACCCTAACGCCAACGCGCGCGCCCTTGCCCAGCAGTCGACAGAAACCATCGGGCTGGTGGTCGGGGATGTATCCGATCCGTTTTTCGGTGCGATGGTCAAAGCCGTAGAACAAGTCTCTTATCACACCGGTAATTTCCTGCTGATTGGTAATGGCTACCACAATGAACAGAAAGAGCGCCAGGCCATTGAGCAACTGATCCGTCATCGCTGTGCGGCGCTGGTGGTCCATGCAAAAATGATCCCCGACGCCGAGCTGATCCATCTGATGAAACAGATGCCGGGGATGGTGATTATCAACCGTATTATTCCCGGTTTTGAAACCCGCTGCGTGGCGCTCGACGACCGTTACGGCGCATGGCTCGCAACCCGTCATCTGATCCAGCAGGGCCATACCCGCATTGGTTATCTGTGCTCCAACCACCCAATTTCCGATGCGGAAGATCGCCTTCAGGGCTATTACGACGCGCTGCGCGAAGCCGGTCTGCCGTGCAACGATCGTCTTGTGGCGTACGGAGAACCGGATGAGAGTGGCGGCGAGCAGGCGATGACGGAGCTGCTGGGCCGCGGGCGGAATTTCACCGCCGTGGCCAGCTATAACGACTCCATGGCCGCCGGCGCAATGGGCGTGCTGAATGATAACGGGATCGACGTCCCGGCAGAAATTTCGCTGATTGGCTTTGATGATGTGCTGGTATCGCGCTACGTGCGCCCTCGCCTGACCACCGTGCGCTACCCGATTGTGACCATGGCAACGCAGGCGGCAGAACTGGCGTTAGCGCTGGCCGAGCATCGCCCGCCACCGGAAATTACCCACCTGTTCAGCCCAACCTTAGTGCGCCGTCACTCGGTGGTATCGCCCGCGGAAGCCGTGAGCGAACAGCGATAGAGATGGACGATTTTATCCGGGTATTCCAGCGCATCGCCGATGTAGTGCCAGCCGTAACGTTCGTAGAAGTCGCGGCAGGCAGACCAGAGATGCAGTTCGTGATACCCGGCGCGTCGCGCGTAGCCGATAACATGCTGCTGAAGTTTTCCCGCCAGCCCGTTTCCCCGGGCGGCTTCATCGACATACAGCGCAGCCAGCCAGGGGTGGAGATCCTGCCGGGAAATTAAATCGCAACGCCATAACCCAACGGTGCCCAGCAGCTGGTCATCCTCAACGGCAATAAAGGTGAGCGGTAACTCGCCCGGCGTCAGGCTGTGCTCGACAATGCTCTGGAAAAAGGCACGCGGCATACCTTCACCAAACGCGTTCCAGATCCAGTCGATCACCCGCTGTGTAAACTGCGGCGCAGCGTGAAGCGGCAGTATATTCACACCAGCTTCCCCTGGAAAAGGGGGACCGATTCAAAGAGATAGCCGTCAAAATCGGGCGCGTCTTCGTCTGACAGCTCAAGCAGGCTCTTTTTGACGTTTTCAAGATGCTGGAACATCGCCTGCCACGCCCCCATTACGTCGCGGCGGCGGAGCGCAGCGAGAATGGTTTGCCTGTCGCCGAGCCATTTCAGCCGCCATGCGCGGCTGGCGATGTGGCCGTTGAACTGCTGCCACAGCGGGCTGCTGTCCATGTGATGCCAGACGCTTTCAACGGTCGCCAGCAGCATCTGGTTTTGTGTGGCCCCCGCCAGTACCAGGTGGAACATTTTGTTGTTGTCCTGGCTGCGATCGTCGGCGGCAATCGCCCGTTGCTCCTGCTCGATGATGCGGCGCAGGTTGTCGATATCCGCCCGCGTCGCCATTTTTGCGGCAAAGGCCGCAATGTTGCTTTCAAGCAGCTGACGCGCCTGGAGAATTTCAAACGGACCCACGTCACTGTTCAGAAAACGCTCTTCCTCGTTTTCATGCTCCTCCGGAATGCGCATCACGTACACGCCAGACCCCTGGCGAATATCTACCGTCCCCTGTAGCTCAAGCATCAGCAGCGCCTCGCGCACGATAGTGCGGCTCACGCCATACGTCTCGGCAATGTTGCGCTCCGGCGGCAGACGCGATCCCACGGGATAATGCCCCTGGATAATCTGCGCCCGTAAATCCTCGCCAATCTCCTGGTACTGTTTTTTTTCCGGCAGGATGACAGCCTTATCCACGTTTTCACCTGTGTTTTTCAGTTAATGCGCAGGCCGGACGTCCTCCCGGCCAGTTTTTGCGCTATTTTACCAGAAGGCTTACTTCCATTCATCGTCAACCCTGAGCGTCAGCACACGCTCATCGCGCAGCTGGCGGAA
The DNA here is from genome assembly GCF_031432835.1 of Enterobacter cloacae complex sp. EB5. NCBI lineage: Bacteria > Pseudomonadati > Pseudomonadota > Gammaproteobacteria > Enterobacterales > Enterobacteriaceae > Enterobacter > Enterobacter cloacae complex sp. EB5. The sequence continues at coordinate 2,969,837 of NZ_CP133860.1, read as the reverse complement.
CCAGGACGCCGATTTCTTTGCCCGCCGTGCGCGATGGTTTTCAAGATCGATCTCAATAAGCCCGTAGCGGTTTTTAAACGCGTTCATCGGGGAGACGTTGTCGGTGAACGCCCACAGCATATAGCCGTGGCAGTTAGCCCCCGCCTCCCGCGCCAGCAGCGTGTAATAAAGATGTTCGCTGATAAACGCGATGCGGTACGCGTCATCGATAATCCCGTCGCGATTGCGAAACTGCGCTTCATTCTCCACGCCCATCCCGCTTTCCGCTACAAACCAGTCAATGTTGCGATAGTCGTTTTTAATCCGCATCGCCATGTCGTTAATAATGCGCGGGAAGATCTCCCAGCCGCGGGAGGTGTTCATCCTCCGCCCCGGCAGCTCGAACGGCTCGTAGTAGTACGCCGGATGGAACGGCGTCTCCGGGTGCCAGGCGCGGGATGGCGCTTTGACGCGGTGCGGGTAATAGAGGTTAATGCCCAGCTCGTCAACGGTGTTGTCGGCAATCAGCGCCAGCTCATCGGACGTGTAGTCCCACTGCACCTGATGCTGCGCCAGCAGGGTAAAGAGCGCCTGCGGATAGCGCCCGTGCACCAGCGGGTCAAGAAAGACGCGGTTATAGAACAGATCGTACATCTCTGCCGCCCGCACGTCATGCGGCGCGCGCGAGCGCGGATAGGTCACCTCCGGGTTGAGAATACAGCCCACCGAGCCGTCATACCCTTTCTCGCGAAACAGCTTCACCACTTTCGCCGTCGCCAGCACCTTATGGTGGTTCCACTGCATCCAGGTGCTGGTGTTCTGCTCATAGGGCCAGCGCAGCGCGTCGAGGTAGACGCGCGTCTGGACCACAATCGGCTCGTTGAAGGTAAACCAGCGGGTGACTTTGCCGTGAAAGCGCTCAAACACCTTTTCCGCATAGCGAACGAACAGCTCGACGACGTGCTTCGACGCCCAGCCGCCGTAGGTCTCCAGCAGCACGCCCGGCAATTCGTAGTGTTCCAGGCAGATCATCGGCTCAATGCCCTGACGGTGCATTTCATCGAACAGCGCGTCGTAGTACGCGGCGTACTCCTCGTCTACCGTCGCATTTTCATAGTCGGTTAAAAATCGTGACCAGTTGATCGAGGTGCGATAGTGCGTCAGGCCCGCCTGCTTCATCAGGGCCACGTCCTCACGGAAGCGATTGATAAAGTCGGTTGCCACTGCCGGGCCGTAGCCGTTGTGCCAGACGTGACGATCGTTCTTGTACCAGAGATCGATCCACGAATCCTGACCCGGCTTTTTGCCGCTCCAGCCCTCGGTCTGCCAGGCCGATGCCGCCGCGCCCAGCATAAAATCTGGCGGTATGGTTATCTGTTTTATGCTCATCCTGTCCTCATGCGTTATCGGTGGCTTGTTGCAGTGCGGCCTGATCTGCGCGGCGTGAGGCAATTTTCACAAACGGCAGATAGATAATCACCGCGGTCACGATGCAGATAAACTGGGTGATCACCGCCCCCATGGAGCCCGCGGTGGACAGCCAGGCGTTGATCAGCGGCGGCGTGGTCCAGGGCACCATCACCACGGCTTTCCCGGCAAAACCGGTCACCGTCGCAAAATAACCGATGGAGCCCGTCACCAGCGGCGTGATAATGAACGGGATAGCCAGGATCGGGTTGAGCATGACTGGCATACCGAAGATCACCGGCTCGTTGATGTTAAAAATACCCGGGCCGATGGAGAGCTTGGCGATCTCCTTCATCTCTTTACGTTTGGTGGCAATCATGACGGCTATCAGCAGGCCGATGGTCAGGCCGGAGCCGCCGATGCTCATATAGACGTCCCAGAACGGCATGGTGATGATGTTTGGCACCTCTTTGCCCTGCTCGAACGCGCTCATGTTAACGGTGATTGCCCCCAGCAGCAGCGGCTCGCGGATCGGCTTGATCATCTGGTTGCCGTGAATACCAATCACCCAGAACAGCTGGGCGACGAACATCAGCAGCAGGATCCCCGGCAGGCTTTGCACCACGCGCTCCAGCGGCTGTTGCACCACCTGGTAAACCGCGTCGTAGAGATACATTCCGGTAACCTGATGAAACACGAAGCCAAAGGTGGCGATGGCGGTGGTGGTGATAATGGCCGGGAGCAACGCAGAGAACGACGCGGCGACGTTCGGCGGCACCGTGTCCGGCATCCTGATTTTCAGCCCTTTGCGGTTTTCCAGCCAGCAGTAAATCTCCACCGACAGGATGGCGATAAACATGCCGAGGAACAGGCTGCGGGTATCCGAGAACTGGCGCAGCAGCACGTCTTTCACCACGTGCATCTCGCCGTCCACCAGCATTTCCACCGTCGTCGGCGTCACGCAGATAAAGCAGATCACCGCCAGCAGGCCGGGGAACAGGGACTTAATGCCGTTAATACGCCCCAGCTCAATGCCGATTAAAAACACCGCGCCGATGTTGAGAAAGTTGAGCGTGGCATAGTTGAGCGCGCTGGTGATCGGCTTTAACGCCGCCAGAAACGACAGCGACTGAAAGCTCGCCAGGCCGTTTTTCGGATCCAGCACCATATTGGAGATCAGTACCGAGAACGCCCCCACAATGATGACCGGCATTAAGGTAATAAACGCAGACTTGATCGCCTGGATATAGCGATAGCTGTTGAAGGTGGTGGCAAAACTGCCCAGAGCGTCGATCAGTTTTTCCTGAAATGCCATAGGGTAATACCTCAGTAAAAGGGCTTTTATTGAATAAGATGGACAGCCGGATACTATTGGTATGCCAAAAATAGCGTCCACAGGCGCTTCGTTCTGTGATTAAGCTCTCAATGGGGTAAGAGGTATTCCAGATTGCGATTTATCACCATTTTGGCATGCCAATGACAGGCATTTATCCCGCGGGCGAGGATCGTTACCGAAAAGCGTGATCGTTATGGGGTTTTGCCCTTCCCACGTCGCTTATGCGCCGGATGGTCTGTGTTAAACTGCAAACCATTACGTGGAAACAGGAATTTCGAATGGCAACAATGCTGGATGTCTCACTGCGTGCGGGCGTGTCGAAGGCCACCGTTTCGCGCGTGCTGAACGGCACAGGTCAGGTTAAAGAGAGCACGCGTCAGCAGGTATTTCGCGCGATGGAGGAGCTGGGCTATCGTCCGAACTTTCTCGCGCGTTCGCTGGCTAACCAGACCAGCAACAGCATTGGTCTGGTCGTCTCGACGTTCGACGGTTTTTACTTTGGTCGTTTGCTACAGCAGGCGTCACGGCAGACCGAAAAGCACGGAAAACAGCTGATTGTTACCGACGGTCACGACGCCCCTGAACAGGAAGAACAGGCGGTGCAGATGCTCGCCGACCGCAAGTGCGACGCCATCGTGCTGTACACGCGTTACATGAGCGAAAAGACGATCCTGAAGCTGATCAACAGCGTGCAGACGCCGCTGGTGATCATTAACCGTGAAGTGAGCCAGGCGGCGGATCGCTGCGTCTTCTTTGAACAGCAGGACGCGGCCTTCAAAGCGGTGGATTACCTGATAAGCCAGGGCCACCGGGAGATCGCCTGTATCACCGTCCCGATCCACACGCCAACGGGTAAAGCGCGACTGATGGGCTACCGTAAGGCGCTGGAGAAGCACGGTATTCGTCTCGACGAGCGGCGGATTAAATACGGCGATGCAGGCATGACGCGGGGTTACGAGCTGTGCAAGGAGCTGATAGCGGAAAAGACATCGTTCAGCGCCCTGTTTGCCTGTAACGATGATATGGCCCTGGGCGCCTCCAAAGCATTACACCAGGCCGGGCTGAAGATCCCGCAGGATATTTCGCTGTTTGGTTTTGACGATGCCCCCAGCGCAAAGTGGCTGGAGCCTGCCCTGTCGTCGGTGTATCTGCCGATCGACAACATGATCGTCACGGCGATCGACCAGGCGATCCGGCTGGCAAAAAACCAGCCGGTTGAAGCGATCCCGCCGTTCACCGGCACCCTGGTGTTACGCGATTCGGTGACAACAGGGCCCTGGTTTAATCAGACCAGCTCTAACGCCAGCAGCTCCTGAATGGTCTGGCGACGGCGAATCAGCCGCGCCACGCCGTTATCAAACAGCACTTCCGGCAGCAGCGGGCGGCTATTGTAGTTAGAAGACATAGACGCCCCGTACGCACCGGTATCATGCAGCACCAGATAATCTCCCGGTTTTACCTCTGGCAGCGAACGGGTTTCGACTTTCCCGCCTTCCTGCTGAGTAAAGACGTCACCGGATTCACACAGCGGGCCAGCAACAACGGTCTCGATGCGCGGGGCGTTGACCAGATCGCGGCCATCGGCGGCAAGCGCGGTGATGTGATGATAGCTGCCGTACATGGACGGGCGCATCAGATCGTTGAAGCCAGCATCAATCAGCACAAAGTGACGGCTTCCCATCTCCTTCACGCTCCGCACCTGCGCCACCAGCACGCCAGCTTCGGCGACCAGGAAACGACCCGGCTCAATCTCCAGCTTCACCGCATGACCCAGATGGGCGGCGATGCTGTCACGCGCGGCGCTCCACAGGCCGTAATAGTGATCCGTGTCGATCGCCTCTTCCCCTTCGCGGTAAGGAATCGAAAGCCCTCCCCCGGCGGAGATCGCCTCCAGATCCTGACCAAAATCGATAACCTGACGCACCATGGCGCCACAGACCTGCTCAAGATGGCCGTAATCCACGCCGGACCCGATATGCATGTGAATGCCCACCAGCTTGAGGTTGTAGCGTTGTAAAACCTCCAGCGCCGCAGGCATATCGGCATACCAGATCCCGTGCTTGCTGTTTTCGCCCCCGGTGTTGGTTTTCTGACTATGGCCGTGACCAAAGCCCGGGTTGATGCGCAGCCAGACGCGATGGCCTGGAGAGACCTGCCCAAGCTGTTCCAGCATATCCACCGAACCGGCATTGACCGGGATTTGCAGCTCATGCACGCGCGCCAGCGTGGCGTCGTCTATCAGGTCAGCGGTAAAGACGATCGCGTCGCTGTCGGCTTTCGGATCAAACCCGGCCGCCAGCGCACGTTCGATTTCACCCAGCGATACGGAGTCAACCTTCACGCCCTGCTCGCGCATCAGGCGCAGAATATGAATATTGGAGCAGGCCTTCTGCGCAAAACGCACCACGTCAAACTGATGCAGCGCGGCGATCTTCTCGCGGACAATCTGCGCATCGTAGACCCACACCGGGCAGCCGAATTCGGCAGGCAGGCGCAGCAGGTTATCGGCGTTTAAATCGGTCTCGGTCTGGTTGAGTGGGCGTGGCATGGTCGTCTCCGGAAATCTGTTTTTTATCATTACGCCATAGCCTGAAGAGAATAAAAAATATCGTTTTATCGTGAGTCTATGCAAAAATGATATGGACCACGCTCAGCCATCAGGTGCCCTATGCCCGCCGTTAACCTACGCCATATCGAGATTTTTCATGCGGTAATGACCACCGGCAATCTCACTGAAGCCGCGCACATGCTGCACACCTCGCAGCCGACGGTCAGCCGCGAGCTGGCGCGTTTTGAGAAAGTGCTGGGGCTGAAGCTGTTTGAACGCACCCGCGGCAGGCTGCATCCAACGGTGCAGGGTTTACGTCTGTTTGAGGAGGTTCAGCGCTCCTGGTACGGGCTGGACAGGATCGTGAGCGCGGCAGAGAGCCTGAGGGAGTTCCGCCAGGGTGAGCTGTCCATCGTCTGCCTGCCGGTCTTTTCCCAGTCATTCCTGCCGGTACTGTTACAGCCGTTTCTGGCCCGCTATCCGGAGGTCAGCCTGACCATCGTGCCGCAGGAGTCGCCGCTGCTGGAGGAGTGGCTTTCGGCCCAGCGCCACGATCTGGGTCTGACCGAAACCCTCGTCACGCCAGCGGGAACGGAACGCACGGAGCTGCTGTCCCTGGATGAGGTCTGCGTGCTGCCTGCCAGCCACCCGCTTGCCCACAAAGCGGAGCTGACCCCGGCGGATTTTCACGGTGAGAACTATATCAGCCTGTCGCAGACCGACAGCTACCGGCAGCTTCTGGATGGCCTGTTTGCCGAACATCAGGTGAAGCGGCGGATGGTGATGGAAACGCACAGTGCGGCGTCTATTTGCGCGATGGTGCGCGCGGGCGTGGGTATTTCGGTGGTGAACCCGCTCACGGCCATGGACTACGCCAGCAGCGGCGTAGTTCTGCGCCGTTTTAGCGTTTCCGTTCCCTTTACCGTGAGCCTGATCCGCCCGCTGCACCGGCCCGCCTCAGCGCTGGTTGATGCGTTTAGTGAACACCTGATTGCGCACGCGCGTCAGGTGGCGCTTCGCTTACCTGACCTGCAAAAACCACTATGAGAGCATAAACTCCACCGCATCGGCGGCATGAATGGCGGCAGTATCGAAGACCGGTATCGGGCTTTGGTCTGTTGGCACCAGCAGGCCAATTTCGGTACAGCCGAAGATAACCCCTTCCGCCCCCTGCTGCGCCAGTTTCTCAATCACGCTGACGTACCATGCGCGCGACGTTTCGCTGAAGGTGCCCAGACACAGCTCATCAAAAATAATCTGGTTAATGCGCCCCCGGTCAGCCTCTTCCGGGATCAGGCTTTCAATCCCGAACTGGCCGCTCAGCCGCCCGCGGTAAAAATCCTGCTCCATGGTGTAGCGCGTCCCCAGCAGCGCCACGCGCGTCATGCCGGCGGCACGTATGGCACGCCCGGTGGCATCCGCGATATGTAAGAACGGCAGCGAACAGCGGTCTTCAATGTGCGACGCCACCTTATGCATGGTGTTGGTACACATCAGAATACCCTGCGCGCCCGCACGCTCCAGCCCGAGCGCGGCGTCCGCCAGCATCTGCCCCGCTTTGTCCCACTCCCCGCTCGACTGGCAGGCTTCTATCTCATGGAAATCCACGCTGTGCAGCAGCAGGCTGGCCGAATGCAGACCGCCCAGACGCTGTTTGACGCCTTCATTAATCAGGCGGTAGTACGGGATCGTTGATTCCCAGCTCATACCCCCTAACAGACCGATCGTTTTCATCTATCCTCCTGTGCGTTTCACCCAGTGAAGCAAACTTGTGAGCGCCTTTCCAGTTATTTGGCTAAACGTTTCCTTTTCGCTGCGGGTGCGATAAGTTAATTGAAACGATGTTTCATTACATAACAGGGCGAAAATATGTTTATTTTCCATAAAGAGACCACGCTTGAGGATCTGGGCAACGGCGTGACGCGTCGTATTCTGGCGCACGACGGCAGGATGATGGCGGTGGAAGTGAATTTCGAACAAGGCGCGATTGGCCCGATGCATAACCACCCGCATGAGCAGCTCACCTACGTTCTCTCGGGGGAATTTGAGTTCACCATTGGCGAGGAGAAGCATGTGGTGACCGCGGGCGACACCCTCTATAAAGCGCCGCACGTGATGCACGGCTGCGTTTGCCTGAAACCCGGCACTCTGCTGGATACCTTTACGCCGGTACGCGAAGATTTCCTGAAATAAAAAAAGGCGCTCAGTTGAGCGCCTTTTTTAATGTTATTCCGTAACCGGCTCAGGAAGTTGTTCCGGCAGCGGGTTGCGGGTGCTCATAGCCTCGCGCAGCAGCACGCTGCCACAGGCGAACAGTCCACCCAGAATACACGCCAGCAGCACAATCAGGGCTTTGCCCGGGCCATCTTTTTTCACCGGCATAGAAGGAGAGAGCTGGTATTTGAACGGCTCCAGGCTCACATCTTCGAAGGAAAGTTTTTGCAGCTGTGCCAGATAGTATTCGCGGTTCTGGAAATCGGCGTTCAGCTCAGAAACGTCCTTGAGATTTTTTTCAATCTGCAATTTCTGCGCAATCCCGTCCGCACCGAGGGCAACGGAATAATCCGGATCGTCTTTCACCGCCTGTCCATTGCTGTAGACCGGCTTTTTGATCCCTGCCGCGTTCGCCACTTCCAGCGAGTAGTTCAGGCGTTGCAGGTTGGTATTGTGGATATTGGTCAGGCGGACCCGATCCAGCTCCAGCTGCTGCTGAACCGTTTTGGTTCTCAGGATCAGCTGATCGCGAATGTTTTGCATGGTCTCCTGCTCGACGATGCGGGAGATGTACTGAATGTAACCATTCAACACTTTCTGCGCGTCCTCTGCCGTTGGGGCAGTGAAGCTTAACGTCCAGGAGAGGTACGGTGCTTTATCAGCGTTTTTTTCCTGCGTGTTATCAACAGCCTTCATCTTTTCGGCAATATTGACCACCGCGCGGTGCAGCTCCAGCGGGTCAACCTCAGCGCCATCGAGCTGAGCCATCACGTAGGGTGAGTTCTTCATGTACTCTTCAAGCAGAGACTGGGACTGAAACTTTTTGATAAACAGATTAAACACATCCGCACGGGTAATTTTCACGTCGACATCAAGCACCTGGAGCGCCACCATCATCTGGCGTAGCGAACTCCACTGCGTCTGTTCCGCGGGCGTAATGACCGCTTTACTGGTCCATTTTTGCGGTATCAGAAAGGCGATTGCCAGGCCGACCAGTGCAAATGCAAAGACAATGGTGATGATGCGTTTTTTTGCTGCCAGCAGGACGTCCAGCAGACCCAGAAGATCTATTTCTTTAGCGCTGACCGCCGGGGGAGCATAGTGAGGAAAGTTGAGATCCGTATGTTTTTTGAAATCCATCGCTGACATAACTGTTCTTCTTTTAAGGATGCAGTGAAATTCTGCCTGACTGGTTCCGGTGTAACAAATCATACAAGAATGTAAGAATTATCTGAATGACGAATTGGTACATCTGTAGACCTGCTATCAGATCTGGTAGTTAGCCACGCTGCGTGACTATTCTTATTCCCGCTCCCCTTTTGCTTCGTTATCTCTTCCTCATGGCCCGCGGCGAAGGTCCGTGAAAAGTCAAAAATGCCACCTCCCTCACTATATTGAAACAGCGTTTCGACGCCGATCACATTTCCACCATTAAGCGAATGACGCAGAAATAAATCGCAATAATATAAAATAAAACGATGTTTTAGTATCCAAGAACGCCGGTTCAGCTCTTTTGAAACCAGAAGCGCTTACAGCACGAAGAAAGACAAAAAGCGTTAAAAAACAAACGTAGGTTTTGCCGTTGCCAGACGTTGCACCCTGAATTTCAGCTCCCATGCCGCGCATCGCAGGCTTGGGAAAATGTAACAAAGCAGATTTCGTATTAAACCATTGATTGCCAGGTAGGTATGTATGAATGAAAACAAGCTGCTGGGGCTCGCATGGATATCACCCTATATCATCGGGCTGATACTCTTTACGGCATTCCCCTTCGTCTCTTCGTTTTTCCTCAGCTTTACGGATTACGATTTGATGAGTCCGCCGGTGTTTAACGGCATCGAAAACTATCGCTACATGTTTACCGAAGACACGCTCTTCTGGAAATCCATGGGCGTGACCTTTGCCTATGTATTTTTAACCATCCCGTTAAAGCTCGCCTTTGCATTAGGCATTGCCTTTGTCCTGAACTTTAAATTACGCGGCATCGGCTTTTTCCGAACGGCCTACTATATTCCGTCGATCCTCGGCAGCTCCGTCGCCATTGCCGTATTGTGGCGCGCCTTATTTGCCATCGATGGCCTGCTGAACAGCTTTATCGGCGTATTTGGCTTTGATCCGGTGAACTGGCTGGGCGAACCGTCGCTGGCGCTGATGTCCGTTACCCTGCTGCGCGTCTGGCAGTTCGGTTCCGCGATGGTCATCTTCCTGGCCGCGCTGCAAAACGTCCCGCAGTCCCAGTATGAAGCGGCGATGATCGATGGCGCATCGAAATGGCAGATGTTCATGAAGGTGACCGTGCCGCTGATTACGCCGGTGATCTTCTTCAACTTCATCATGCAGACCACGCAGGCGTTCCAGGAATTTACCGGGCCGTACGTGATTACCGGCGGCGGGCCAACCTATTCGACCTATCTGTTCTCGCTCTACATCTACGACACCGCGTTTAAGTATTTCGATATGGGCTATGGCGCGGCGCTGGCGTGGATCTTGTTCCTGGTGGTGGCCGTCTTCGCCGGTATCGCCTTTAAGTCGTCGAAATACTGGGTGTTCTACTCCGCCGATAAAGGAGGCAAAAATGGCTGATATTCAACAACTCTCCACGGCAAGAAGCGTCGCCGAACGCGAAGTGGCCCGCACGCTGCGCAGAGAGAAAATCAACGCCACCGTTCGCTATGTGATCCTGCTGGTTGTCGGCCTGCTGATGCTTTACCCACTGGTGTGGATGTTCTCCGCGTCGTTCAAACCGAACCACGAGATCTTCACCACCCTGAGCCTGTGGCCTGCCCACGCCACCTGGGATGGTTTCGTAAACGGCTGGAAAACCGGCACCGAGTACAACTTCGGCCATTACATGCTGAACACCTTTAAGTATGTGATCCCGAAAGTGATCCTGACCATTATCTCCTCCACCATCGTGGCGTACGGCTTTGCCCGCTTCGAGATCCCGTGGAAGAAGTTCTGGTTCGCCACGCTCATCACCACCATGCTGCTGCCCAGCACCGTGCTCCTGATCCCGCAGTACCTGATGTTCCGTGAAATGGGCATGCTCAACAGCTATATGCCGCTGTACCTGCCGCTGGCCTTCGCCACTCAGGGGTTCTTCGTCTTCATGCTGATCCAGTTCCTGCGCGGCGTCCCGCGTGACATGGAGGAGGCGGCGCAGATCGACGGCTGTAACTCCATTCAGGTGCTGTGGTACGTGGTGGTGCCGATCCTGAAACCGGCCATTATCTCCGTCGCCCTGTTCCAGTTCATGTGGTCCATGAACGACTTTATCGGGCCGCTGATTTACGTCTACAGCGTGGATAAATACCCCATCGCACTGGCGCTGAAAATGTCCATCGACGTCACCGAAGGCGCGCCGTGGAACGAAATTCTGGCAATGGCGAGCATCTCCATTCTGCCATCCATCATTGTCTTCTTCCTGGCACAGCGCTACTTCGTACAGGGCGTCACCAGCAGCGGAATTAAAGGTTAAGAGGGAAATACCATGGCTGAAGTTATTTTCAACAAGCTGGAAAAGGTCTACTCCAACGGCTTTAAAGCGGTACACGCTATCGATCTTAAAATTGCTGAAGGGGAATTCATGGTGATCGTCGGCCCATCCGGCTGCGCCAAATCCACGACCCTTCGCATGCTGGCGGGGCTGGAAACCATCAGCGGCGGCGAGGTGCGCATTGGCGACAAGATCGTGAACAACCTCGCGCCGAAAGAGCGCGGAATAGCAATGGTGTTCCAGAACTACGCCCTCTATCCGCATATGACGGTGCGCGAGAATCTGGCCTTTGGTCTCAAGCTGAGCAAGCTGCCGAAAGATCAGATTGAGTCTCAGGTGAATGAAGCCGCCAAAATTCTTGAGCTGGAAGAGCTGCTCGACCGCCTGCCGCGCCAGCTTTCCGGCGGCCAGGCGCAGCGCGTGGCGGTAGGCCGTGCGATTGTGAAAAAGCCAGATGTGTTCCTGTTCGATGAGCCGCTTTCAAACCTCGACGCCAAACTGCGCGCTTCGATGCGTATCCGTATTTCTGACCTGCACAAGCAGCTGAAGAAATCAGGGAAACCGGCGACCACCGTTTACGTGACCCACGACCAGACCGAAGCGATGACCATGGGCGACCGCATCTGCGTGATGAAGCTCGGCCATATCATGCAGGTGGACACGCCGGACAACCTCTACCACAAGCCGAAGAACATGTTCGTGGCGGGCTTTATCGGCGCGCCGGAGATGAATATACGCAAAAGCGTGCTGGTCGAAAAAGCGGGCCAGCTGCACATCGCCATTGGCGATGAAACCATGCCGCTGAACGCGGAGAAGCAGGAGAAAGTCGCGGCTTACGCGGGTCAGGAGATCTTCTACGGCGTGCGCCCGGAATTTGTATCGCTCTCTGATGAGCCCTTCCCGGACGGCGGCTGTAGCGGGGAGATGGTGCGCGTTGAAAACATGGGCCACGAATTCTTTGTGTACCTGAAGGTCGCGGACTATGAACTGACCGCCCGAATCCCGTCCGATGAAGCTAAACCAATGATTGATAAGGGCCTTCATCGTAAGGTGTATTTCACGTTTGAGATGAACAAGTGTCATATTTTTGACGCAAAAACTGAACAGAACCTCTCTCTCTGATGGAGTGATAAAAATGAAAAAAGTGCTTTTAAGCGCAGCAATCTCCGCGACCCTCAGCCTTACCGCTTTGCCATCGATGGCGCAGAATGTGGATCTACGGATGTCCTGGTGGGGCGGCAACGGCCGTCACCAGGTCACTCTGAAAGCGCTGGAAGAGTTCCATAAGCAGAACCCGGACATCAACGTGAAAGCGGAATACACCGGCTGGGACGGTCACCTCTCCCGTCTGACCACCCAGATTGCGGGCGGCACCGAGCCGGACGTCATGCAGACGAACTGGAACTGGCTGCCGATCTTCTCCAAAACCGGTGACGGCTTCTACGATCTGAACAAGATGAAGGACGTGATCGACCTGTCGCAGTTCGATCCCAAAGAGCTGCAAACCACCACCGTGGACGGCAAGCTGAACGGCATTCCGATCTCGGTGACGGCGCGCGTGTTCTACTTCAATGACGAAACCTGGAAAAAAGCGGGTATTGCGTACCCGAAAACCTGGGACGAGCTGATGGCGGCCGGTAAAACCTTCGAGAGCAAGCTCGGCAAGCAATACTATCCGGTGATCCTGGAGCACCAGGATACGCTGGCGCTGCTGAATTCGTACATGATCCAGAAGTACAACATTCCTGCGGTGGATGAGAAAACCAAAAAGTTCAGCTACACAAAGGAACAGTGGGTGGAGTTTTTCCAGACCTACAAAAAGCTGATCGACAGCCACGTCATGCCGGACACCAAATACTATGCCTCGTTCGGTAAGAGCAACATGTATGAGATGAAGCCGTGGATCCAGGGGGAATGGGGCGGCACCTACATGTGGAACTCCACCATCAACAAATATTCCGACAACCTGAAGCCACCGGCGAAACTGGAGCTGGGCAGCTACCCAATGCTGCCGGGCGCCACCGACGCGGGTCTGTTCTTCAAACCGGCGCAGATGCTGTCGATTGGTAAGACGACCAAAAACCCGGAAGCGGCAGCGAAGCTGATTAACTTCCTGCTCAACAGCAAAGAAGGGGTCGATACGCTGGGTCTTGAGCGCGGCGTGCCGCTGAGCAAAGTGGCGGTGCAGTATCTGACCGAAGACGGCACCATTAAAGAGGACGATCCATCCGTGGCGGGCCTGCGCCTGGCGCAGTCGCTGCCGGCGAAACTCACCGTCTCGCCATACTTTGACGACCCACAGATTGTGGCGCAGTTCGGTACCTCTTTGCAGTATATCGACTACGGGCAGAAAACCGTGGAAGAGACGGCCGCTGACTTCCAGCGTCAGGCGGAGCGTATTTTGAGACGTGCGATGCGGTAAACACAAAGCCGGGTGGCGGCTACGCCTTACCCGGCCTACACGGTATCGTAGGCCCGGTAAGCGAAGCGCCACCGGGCAATGACATTACACGCCGATATTACGTAGCTTCTCCCCTCTCATCAGCTTGCGTTCAATATGCTCCAGGGTCACGCCTTTGGTTTCCGGGATCAGCCAGAAGGTCACGCCGATAAACGCCACGTTCAGCACCGTATAGAGCCAGAAGGTGCCTGCCGCGCCAATCGCATCCAGCAGCGTCAGGAAGGTCGCGCCAATAATCATGTTCGACACCCAGTTGGTGGTGGTGGAACAGGTGATACCAAAGTCGCGGCATTTCAGCGGCTGAATTTCAGAGCACAGGATCCACACCACCGGCGCGGCGCTCATCGCGTAACCGGCGATACACATCATGGTCATGCCAACGGAGAGCCAGGAGAGGCCGCTGGACGCCGTGCCGTTATCGAACTGCATCAGGCAGTAGCCGAGTATTAAGGTGCCGAGCGCCATCACGCTAAAGCCAATTTTCAGGGCCGGTTTACGGCCGGCCTTATCGACGGTGAACACCGCGATAAAGGTGGCGAACATAAAGGTCAGCCCCACCACCAGCGTGGCGATCATCTGCTGTTCGGTGGTGGTAAATCCGGCCATTTTAAAGATGCGTGGGGCGTAATACATGATGATGTTCATCCCCGTGAACTGCTGCATCGCCTGCAACAGCATGCCGAGGAACACCGCGCGGCGCACGTTGCGGTTTGCCTTAAACAGCGACCAGCCGCCCTGCTTCAGCTTCAGGCTTTCGCGGATTTCGTTCAGCTCTTCACGCGCTTTTTCAGACGTGTCGCGCAGCATGCGCAGCACCTCTTCCGCCTCCACGTGACGCCCTTTTTGCGCCAGCCAGCGCGGGCTGTTCGGCAGGAAAATGACTAACACAATCAGCAGCACCGCAGGCAGCGCCAGCACGCCAAGCATTGCCCGCCAGTTGCCGCTGTAGCTGAAGTACGTATCCGACAGGAACGCCAGCACGATACCGAGCGTCACCATCAGCTGGTACATGCTGATCATCTTCCCGCGCACGTTTTCGCTCGCCATTTCGGAGAGGTAAAGCGGCGCGGTGTAGGACGCGATACCCACCGCCACGCCCAGCAGCACGCGGGAGAGCAGCAGCACTTCAACGTTGGTGGCAAACGCCGAGCCAATGGAACCGGCAACAAACAGGATCGCCCCGACCATCAGGCTGTATTTGCGCCCGAGACGGAACGACAGCCAGCCGTTAAAGAGCGCGCCGATGGCCGCGCCGAGCATCATGCTGCTCACCACCCACTCTTGCAGGCGGTTGCTTAACGTAAAGTGGTCGGTAATAAAGGGCAGTGCGCCAGCGATAACGCCGATATCCAGACCAAACAGTAAACCGGCTACGGCGGCCGCAACCGAAACAAACTGGTTCATGCGTCGGGTATCGCGCAGCGCAGCGGGCATAAGGGTAGAGTCATTTACAGATGTCATAGTTTCCTGCCTCAACAGCGAAATTCGTTAAGTGAAATTACGAGATACCGGAAGAAAGTGTCAGGCCGGAACTGGTGAAGATATGGATTATTTCGCTACGACATACCGATCTGTGATGGACATTACAATTTCAAATCAGGGTGGTTTAACCTTATTTATTATTAATTGGTTAATATTTAAGCAATAAATGTGTGATACCTGTCATTCATTCCTTTTCAGTATGGATTTTTCATCTTTAAGGATATGGATAAAGCCAATTTTGGCGCAAAAAAAACCTCCACCCGAGGGCAGAGGTTCTTTATTCGGGCTGCATTAACGAGCCAGCCAGCCGCCGTCAACGGCAACGGTGTAGCCGTTAATGTAATCCGAAGCCGGGGACGCCAGGAATACAACCGGGCCCATCAGATCGCTCGGCAGACCCCAGCGACCCGCTGGAATACGCTCCAGGATAGCTGCACTGCGCTCTTCATCCGCACGCAGCTGCTGGGTATTGTTGGTGGCCATGTAGCCCGGCGCAATCGCGTTGACGTTGATGTTGTGCTGCGCCCACTCGTTCGCCAGCAGACGGGTCACGCCCATCACGGCGCTCTTCGATGCGGTGTAAGACGGCACGCGGATGCCGCCCTGGAAAGAGAGCATGGAGGCAATATTGATGATCTTGCCGCCTTTCCCCTGGGCGATGAAGTGCTTCGCAGCCGCCTGGGACATAAAGAACACGCTCTTGATGTTCAGGTTCATCACGTCGTCCCAGTCCGTTTCGCTGAAGTTAATCGCGTCTTCACGACGGATGAGGCCGGCGTTGTTGACCAGAATATCGATATGCCCAAACTCCGCCACCGCGCGATCCAGCAGCTCAGGGATCGCATCGATTTTGCGCAGGTCCGCGGTCAGGCTCAGGAAACGGCGGCCCAGTGCGGTAACGCGCTCGATGGTTTCCGTTGGCTCAACGATGTTAATCCCGACGATATCGCAGCCCGCTTCCGCCAGACCTAACGCCATACCCTGCCCCAGCCCGGTGTCACAACCGGAAACCACAGCCACTTTACCTTGCAGAGAAAATGCATCCAGAATCATGTTTGTTCCTTAATCGTTCAGCGCCTGTCAGCAACAGGCAGATGTATGCTTAACTGCCTGCGACTAGCGCAGATCCTTAACAGCGACGTGGTCCATGTCATCGAAGACCTGGTTTTCACCGACCATACCCCAGATAAAGGTATAGGCTTTTGTTCCCACGCCAGAGTGGATGGACCAGCTCGGCGAAATGACCGCCTGCTCGTTGTGCATAACGATATGGCGCGTCTCCTGCGGCTGCCCCATCATGTGGAACACGCAGGCGTCTTCATCCATGTTGAAATAGAAATAGACCTCCATGCGGCGCTCGTGGGTATGGCACGGCATGGTGTTCCACAGGTTGCCCGGCGCAAGCTCGGTCAGCCCCATGCTGAGCTGGCAGGTTTCCAGCACATCCGGAACAAAGTATTTGTTGATGGTGCGACGGTTGCTGGTAAGGTTATCGCCAAGGGTCACCGGGGCAACGTCCACTGGCGTGACTTTTTTGGTGGGGTAAGTCGTATGAGCCGGGGCGCAGTTGTAGTAAAACTTCGCCGGTTTGCTGCCATCGATGCTGGCGAACACCACTTCTTTCGCGCCTTTGCCGACGTACAGCGCGTCGCGGTGACCAATTTCGTAGCACTGGCCATCGACGGTAATGGTGCCCGGCCCGCCGATGTTAATCACGCCCAGTTCACGGCGTTCGAGGAAGTAGCTCACGCCCAGCTGTTTGCCCACTTCACCGCCCACGGAGACGGTTTTCGCTACCGGCATAATCCCGCCCACAATAATGCGGTCAATATGGCTGTAGACCATGGTGTACTTGTCGGCTTCGAACACTTGCTCAACTAAAAACTCACTGCGCAGCCCCTGAGTATCCAGCGTTTTAGCGTGCGCACTGTGGATGCTTTGTCTGACGTCCACGTAAACCTCCAGAATTGATCGTGCCCGAAGGCAAAGATAAATAACGAAACAACGTTCCGTTTTCGTGATGAACACATATTATCCCCTGACCACGGGGTTTTCAATTGCATTTAAAACAACGTTTCATTTTTTCTGCTTGTTTATGCCAGAAATGGTGTTTCGATCACGATAAATCTTTAAGACCCTCAATCTGGTTAATGAAACTGAGAAATTGCGCTGTCAGTCACACATAATGAAACAACGTTTTGATAATTTAACACCC
Organism: Enterobacter cloacae complex sp. EB5; assembly: GCF_031432835.1. Classification (NCBI taxonomy): domain Bacteria; kingdom Pseudomonadati; phylum Pseudomonadota; class Gammaproteobacteria; order Enterobacterales; family Enterobacteriaceae; genus Enterobacter; species Enterobacter cloacae complex sp. EB5. Next base: position 2,952,699 of record NZ_CP133860.1, on the reverse strand, counting down.
AGTTTTCAACCTACATTACGCGTTCAAAGGAGTGCATTATGGCTAAAGGTATGCGGGTCAAGCTGAACTACGAGGTCAGCCGCGATCCGGATACAGGCGTGGAAGTCACCCGCCTGACCCCACCGGAAGTAACCTGTCATCGCAACTACTTTTACCAGAAGTGCTTCTTTAACGATGGCAGCCACCTGCTGTTCGCCGGGGAGTTCGACGGTCACTGGAACTATTATCTGTTGGATCTGAAAAACGCCGAAGCGGTACAGTTGACCGAAGGCGCGGGCGATAACACCTTTGGCGGGTTTCTCTCTCCGGACGATAAATCCCTCTACTATGTGAAGAACGATCGCACCCTGCTGGAGGTGGATTTACAGACGCTGGCAGAGCGCGAAGTGTACCGCGTCCCGGAAGAGTGGGTCGGCTACGGCACCTGGGTCGCAAACAGCGACTGCACCAAACTGGTGGGTATTGAGATTGCCAGACGTGACTGGACGCCACTCAACGACTGGAAAATTTTCCACGACTTCTTCCACAAAGGGCCGCACTGCCGCCTGCTGCGCGTTGATCTGAAAACGGGTGAAAGCACCACCATTCATGACGAGAAGATCTGGCTGGGACATCCGATATATCGCCCGTTCGATGACAATACCGTGGCCTTCTGTCATGAAGGGCCGCACGACCTGGTCGACGCCCGCATGTGGCTGGTGAACGAAGATGGCAGCAACGTGCGGAAAGTGAAAACGCACGCGGAAGGTGAAAGCTGTACACATGAATTTTGGGTGCCGGACGGGTCCGCGCTGATCTACGTCTCTTACCTGAAAGGTCAGCAAGGGCGTACCATCTCCCGCTTCAACCCGGACACCGGCGTGAATGAAGCGGTAATGAACATGCCCGCCTGTTCGCATCTGATGAGCAACGTTGACGGCAGCATGCTGGTTGGCGACGGCTCCGGTACGCCTGTCGATGTGAAAGACACTGGCGGCTACACCATTGATAACGATCCTTATCTGTATGCCTTTGACGTGGCGAAGAAAGTCTATTACCGCATCGCCCGTCATGACACTTCATGGGCTACGGTGGCGAACAGCCGCCAGGTAACCCACCCGCATCCGTCCTTCACGCCGGACGAAAAAGCGGTGCTGTACAGTTCCGATAAAGACGGCAAACCGGCCCTCTATATCGCGAAACTCCCCGAGCAACCTGAAATGTTGCATGCCTGACTTGAGTTAGTGTTTCTGTAACTGGCCTTGCCCTCCGATTCGGGGGGCTTTTTTTTGGGTAATTGCACGGGCTTTTTGCCGGGTGGCGCTTCGCTTACCCGGCCTACAAAACAACGGATTGGAAGGAAGGTGTAGGCCGGGTAAGCGTTAGCGCCACCCGGCGTAAGAAACAACGGAGTGGAGGAAAGGTGTAGGCCGGGTAAGCGTCAGCGCCACCCGGCGGTTTTTAGCGAAGGAACTGAATCATCAGAAGGAGTACGCCACGCCTAAACGGAAACGGGTCTGCCGTTCGTCCGTGTCTTTAACCCCGACGTTACCCACCTCCACATACAGCGCCCAGTTTTTATCCCATTTGTAGGCCAGCTTGGCGTTATATTCGTTGGAATAATCTTTATTGTTATTTCGGGCCACGCCTTCAGAGCTTTTCGCGTAAACATAGTTCAGCTCGGTACGCCAGTCACCTAATACCCAACCGACCCACGCATCGCCACGGTTAACTTTATCATCGTCCTTATTTTCGCTTGACGGGTAGCGGGTATATTCGTAACGGTAACGCGCGGCTACGTAGAAGCCATTATCGAAACTATATTGCACATGCAGATTCGGTTTATAAATAGTGCGGCTGTCTGTGCTTTCAATTGTAAACGCAGGGGTCAGGGCGATATTGTCTGTCGCTTTCCAGCGCCAGCTAATCTGATCTTCGTGACCGTTCCCCACTACATCCGCGAATGGCTGATTTGCCTTGTCCCCGCCTGATTTCCACTTCGCCTCGACTGAAAAACCAAAGCCATTATCAAAGCGGTGCGAGACGGCAACACGGTCGGCATTCGAGCCGCTGTCAATATATTCGTGACGCAGATCGACGGTAACGGCGCTAGCCGCAAAAGAGGCACTAATAAGGGAAGCAAGGAGCAGAGATTTCTTAAACATGAAAAAACCCTCAATTAAAATAACGTTTCGTTTTTATGAAACTTGAGTTTATTTTTTATGCACCGTTATTTTAGTGACAGGGATCGAAATTATTTGTTTCATTTTTTTTGGCAAAGATCGACGTGAACCCCATCAACAAAAAAAGAGTATTAACCGTAAATTTCAGGCGTGAGATCACATTAAGCACTTCACAAAGCCAATAATTAACCGCGCAATAATTATTGCGGGCTTCAGAAAGAACGCAGAAGTGTTAAAAAAGGATTCTGCGGACACAAAAAAACCTCCCGTGGGAGGTTTCTGTGCACAGAGAGAGGAAACTACCGTTCGATCGCCAGGGCCACCCCCTGCCCTCCGCCAATGCAGAGCGTTGCGATCCCTTTTCGGGCGTTACGCTTTTTCATTTCGTGTACCAGCGACACCAGAATGCGGCAGCCGGAGGCGCCAATGGGATGGCCCAACGCGATCGCACCGCCGTTGACGTTGACCCGCAGCGGATCCCATTCCAGCATTTTCCCGACCGAGATCGCCTGTGCAGCAAAGGCTTCGTTGACCTCAATCAGATCCACATCGTTCAGCTCCCAGCCCGCCCGTTCCAGGCAGCGGCGCGTGGCATAGACCGGGGCGATCCCCATTAACGCGGGATCAACGCCCACGCTGGCAAACGCTTTGATCCGCGCCAGCACCGGCAGCGCCAGCTCCTGGGCTTTGCTTTCACTCATCATCATCACCGCCGCCGCACCGTCGTTAATGGATGAGGCGTTGCCTGCCGTTACGGAACCGAGCGTTTCAAAGGCCGGATCGAGTTTTGCCAGCCCTTCTGCGCTGGCATCGGTGCGCGGCTGCTCGTCGGTATCTACGATGAGCGCTTCACCGTTCTGGCGCTGGGTACTGACCGGGACAATTTCATCGCGAAAACGCCCGGAGTCGATCGCTGCACGCGCTTTTTGCTGTGAGCTGAGGGCATATGCATCCTGAAGCTCGCGGCTGATACCGTATTCCCGCGCCAGGTTTTCCGCCGTTACGCCCATATGGTAGTCGTTGAAGGCGTCCCACAGCCCGTCGTGAACCAGGCTGTCAAGCAGCTGGCTGTTCCCGAGCTGCGCGCCGGTCCGGCTGTCGGTCAGGACATGCGGGGCGCGGCTCATATTCTCCTGCCCGCCGGCAATGACCACGTCCGCTTCACCGCACTGAATGGCCTGCGTCGCAAGATGGAGCGCTTTCAAACCTGAACCACAGACGTCGTTGATGGTAATTGCCGAAACGGTATTAGGCAGTCCGCCCTTCAGCGCTGCCTGGCGTGCAGGGTTTTGTCCCGCGCCAGCGGTCAGTACCTGGCCCAGGATCACCTCATCAATTTCATGTGCGGCAACACCGCTGCGTTCCACCAGCGCTCTTACCACCACGCTGCCGAGATCAACCGCAGAGTGACGCGCAAGCGCTCCCTGAAAACAGCCGATAGCCGTACGTAACGCACCCACTATAACGACATCTTTCATCACGACCTCTGTGCAAAATGACATGACGATAGTAGAGGATTGTTATCAACAATTGACGCAAATGTTTAAAATTAGTGAGTTTAGTCACAGGATTATCGTGCGTCCTGCAAGTACTGGCGCAGCCAGCTTCCGGCGACGCCGGGCGGGGTTCGTTTGTTCCATACCAGATCGATGGCAATCGACCTCGGCCAGCCCGGCACGTTCAGCTGCACCAGCGATTTCGACGCGGCAAATTCGTCGACCAGCGCGCAGGGTAACGCGCACCAGCCAAAGCCCTGTACCGCCATACTCAGCAGTAACAGGTAATTCGGCGCAGACCAGACCGGCCCGCGCGCAAGGGGCGCTTCCCGTTCAAGATAGGTACTCAGCCGCAGCTCGCGCCAGCCATGCAGCTCATCCGCCTGCGTCTCATGTTGCCCTGCCAGAGGATGTCCGGCAGAAACGTAAATGGCCATCCGCGTCTGCATAGGCAGACGGGTCGCGCCAATATCGGTCGGGTAGCTGTCGCGCGCTTCCGTCAGACCAATTTGCGCCCGCTCCTTTTGCAGCAGATCGATCACGTCTTCCTCTTCCCCAATCAGGCACTCAAATTCCGTGTGCGGAAAACGCTGGTCGAACTGGCTCATCATCTGTTCCAGCACGGCCGGGTTAAGCGTATCGGAGAGAACAAAGGTAAAACGCGCCTCCGTTTGCGCGGTTAACGATACGGCCAGCTCATCCAGGCGCGCGCTGGCGGCGAGTATCGACTGAACATAGCCCAGCACCTGTTCACCCTGGGCGGTTAACACCGGGTGACGCGCCGAGCGATCGAACAGATCAAAGCCAAGGTCAGCTTCAAGGTTGGCGATGGAGGTGCTGATGGTGGACTGGCTTTTACGCAGCCGTCTTGCCGCAGCAGAAAACGAACCCGCGGCGACAGTTTCAACAAACGCGGTCAGTGCTTCGGGAGAATAACGCATGATGTATCTACTTTATCGATGGATACTATCTTTTATATATCACCTTAAGCGATAAGAATAGGCCGCATCAACGCCCATACTGGCGTCAATATGAGGTAAATATGCAACATCAGGATGCACTCCAACGTAAATTGCCGGAGCGGATCTTCCATGCCGTCTGTTTTGAAGGCATTGCCACGGCGATCCTCGCCCCGACGGCCGCGTGGCTAATGCAGCGCTCGGTGGTTGAAATGGGGGGTCTCACCATTATTCTGGCGACCACGGCAATGCTCTGGAACATTATCTATAACTTTGGCTTCGACCGTTTCTGGCCCGTCCAGCGGGTGAAGCGCACGGCGAAAGTGCGCGCCCTGCATGCCCTGGGTTTTGAATGCGGCTTTATTGTGATTGGCGTAACCATCGTTGCCGCCGTGCTGGGCGTGACGCTGCTCCAGGCTTTTACCCTGGAAATTGGTTTCTTCCTGTTCTTCCTGCCGTACACCATGCTCTACAACTGGGCGTACGACACCCTGCGGGAGAAAATCATCAAGCGCCGCCAGCAACAACGCGCCCTGGCAAGCGAATAACCTTCCGGCCGGAGACCTGCTCCGGCCCACCCCCTGCGAAGCAACGGCGACCTCAACGCATAATTATGGTAAATTGCACTCCTTTTTGTTCGTTTTATAGTTGATACGTTGCTCTAATGTCGAAAATTTGGTCAAAAGAAGAGACTCTCTGGAGTTTCGCCCTCTACGGCACTGCCGTGGGCGCAGGAACCCTGTTCTTGCCCATTCAGCTCGGCTCTGCTGGCGCGATTGTCCTGCTGATCACCGCCCTTGTGGCGTATCCCTTAACCTACTGGCCGCATAAAGCGCTGGCGCAATTTATTCTGTCGTCGAAGACGAAAGGCAACGAAGGGATCACCGGTGCCGTTTCCCATTACTACGGCAAAAAGATCGGCAACCTGATCACCACGCTCTATTTTGTGGCCTTCTTTGTGGTAGTTCTGATTTACGCGGTGGCGATAACCAACTCACTCACTGAACAGCTGGCGAAACGGATGACGGTAGATACCGGCATGCGGATGCTGGTGAGCTTTGGCGTGGTGCTGATTTTGAATCTGATCTTCCTGATGGGGCGGCACATCACCATTAAGGTGATGGGTTTCCTTGTCTTTCCGCTGATCGCCTATTTCCTGTTTGTCTCGCTGTATCTGACGGGCAGCTGGCAGCCGTCGCTGCTGACCAGCCAGATGGCCTTCGACCAGCATACGCTGCACCAGGTGTGGATTTCGATCCCGGTGATGGTTTTCGCTTTTAGCCATACCCCGATCATCTCGACCTTCGCCGTAGACCGTCGCGAAAAATACGGTGAAGAGGCGATGGGTAAATGCAAAAAAATCATGAAAGTGGCGTACCTGATCATCTGCCTCAGCGTGCTGTTCTTTGTGTTCAGCTGCCTGCTTTCGATTCCACCGTCGTATATCGTGGCGGCAAAAGAGGAAGGGGTGACGATCCTGTCCGCGCTGTCGATGATGCCTTCGTCCCCGGCATGGCTGGGCATTTCCGGCATTATCGTGGCGATTATTGCGATGTCGAAATCGTTCCTCGGCACCTATTTTGGCGTGATTGAAGGGGCAACGGAAATTGTGAAATCGTCGCTGAATCAGGTGGGTGTGAAGAAAAGTCGCGCTTTTAACCGCGCGGTTTCGATTCTCGGCGTGTCGCTGATTACCTTTGCGGTCTGCTGCATCAACCCGAATGCCATCTCGATGATTTACGCCATCAGCGGTCCGCTTATCGCCATGATCCTGTTCATCATGCCGACGCTGTCGACGTACCTGATCCCGTCATTAAAACCGTACCGCTCCATCGGTAACCTGCTGACGCTGATTGTGGGTGTGCTGTGTGTGTCGGTGATGTTTGTCGGTTGAGTATGCTGCCCGGCGCAATGCCGGGCATCTGTTTTACGCCCGAATATCGTCATACTCCCGCGTATTATCAAACTCATGCTTCGCAAACGGACACAGCGGGATAATTTTACGGTTCTCACCGCGCATCTTCTCTACCACCTTCGCCACCAGCTGTTTACCCACACCCTGCCCTTTCAGGCTTGGATCCACATCGGTGTGCTCGATGATGCTCAGATGCTCGCCGGTCGGGACAAAGACAATCTCCGCTACCTGATTGCCTTCGGCGTCGTTGACGTAAAACTTGTTATGGCCTTCAAGAATATCCATGGTTCCTCGCTTATTTTTGGCGGTACTTCAGCGCACCGCTCGGGCAGGTATCAATTACGCGCACAACCGTTTCTGCATCTACTTCATCCGGCGCGATCCACGGTTTACGCTTCAGGTCGAACAGCTTCGCGCTGCCGCGCACGCAGTTGCCCGAGTGTTTGCAGATCCCGGTGTTGAAGTAAACATCGATTTTCTCACCGGTATAGGCCCGGTACCCCGCATCCAGTAGCTCCTGATCCATGACATTGCCTCTGTAATTATTGTGGTGACAAAAGAAGCATACCCTCACCCGATCCGCCTGACCACGTCAAAAACGAGGTTTGGCCACACTCTTTTCAGCGCATTATTTCGTCACGCACATAGGATTATTCCGAACACAAGAACTCCCGTTGCGAAGATATATTTTTGCGCTGTGTCAATTCTTGTAATAATTCCCGCCACGTTCACATTAGGATTATTAGCTAAGCGCAATCCTAACCTCCGGATTTATTTTCATGTAACTGATGGATTTCCCGTCCGTTTTTAAACTTCGTAACGAAGCGGTATTTCTTCACTCCCTGCAAAATTACCGCAAAACAACCCAGACAAGAAATTTGACTCTTCTCACATAACGACTAATGTTAATTCCTGAACGACAAATGATACGAATTACTTATCGTATCTCCTGACATAAACGCAACATGAGGGTTGATATATGGCAGAGCAACATCGTGGTGGTTCCGGTAATTTCGCTGAAGACCGTGAAAAAGCATCAGAAGCTGGACGTAAAGGCGGCCAGCACAGCGGCGGTAATTTCAAAAACGATCCGCAACGCGCATCTGAAGCGGGTAAGAAAGGGGGACAGAACAGTCACGGCGGGGGCCGTAAATCTGATAACTCCTGATCTTATTTAAAGCTCTTATAAATATACCGAGAGCATGCTGCGGGCCCGTCGGCTCGCAGTACCTTCCCTTTATTTCACTGGAGCGAAAATATGAATATGAAAACTGTTGAAGATGTATTTATTCACCTGTTATCCGACACCTACAGCGCTGAGAAGCAGCTGACCCGTGCGCTAGGCAAACTCGCCCGCGCCGCATCCAGCGAGAAGCTGAGTGCCGCGTTCACGGCTCACCTCGAAGAGACGCAGGGACAGATCGAACGTATCGATCAGATTATTGAGCAGGAATCCGGTCTCAAACTGAAGCGTATGAAATGCGTTGCGATGGAAGGCTTAATTGAAGAAGCCAACGAAGTTATTGAGAGCACTGAGAAAAATGAAGTGCGTGACGCTGCATTAATTGCCGCAGCTCAGAAAGTTGAACATTACGAAATTGCCAGCTACGGCACCCTGGCCACCCTGGCTGAACAATTAGGCTATAAAAAAGCCGTTAAACTTCTTGCCGAAACGCTGGAAGAAGAAAAAGAAACCGATCTCAAATTAACCGATCTGGCTGTCGGCAATATTAATCAAAAAGCCCAGAAAGGATAAATAATAATTTGATGAGCATCAGCACCAAAAATTAACCAGAAAATAAATCACAGGAGTTAATTATGAATCATGTAGAACACTACCATGATTGGCTACGCGATGCCCATGCGATGGAAAAGCAAGCCGAATCCATGCTGGAATCAATGGCCAGCCGTATTGATAATTATCCCGACTTACGTGCACGAATTGAACAACACGTTAATGAAACTAAACACCAAATTACCGTGCTGGAAGAAATTCTCGACCGCAATGATATTTCCCGTTCGGTCATAAAAGATTCCATGAGCAAAATGGCGGCGCTCGGCCAGTCCATTGGCGGCATGTTCCCTTCCGACGAAATTGTTAAAGGCTCCATTAGCGGCTACGTTTTTGAGCAGTTTGAAATTGCCTGCTACACCTCTCTGCTGGCTGCGGCCAAACAAGCGGGCGATACCGCGTCCATTCCTGCCATTGAGTCCATTCTGGAAGAAGAGCGCCAGATGGCAGACTGGCTGCTCCAGCATATTCCACAGACGACGGAACAGTTCCTGCTGCGCTCCGACGCGGACGGCGTTGAAGCTAAAAAATAACGAAAGAGGGAGAAAGTATGTTTCGACACGTAAAACAGCTGCAATACACGGTACGCGTAGCCGAACCGAATCCGGGCCTGGCCAATCTTCTGCTTGAGCAGTTTGGCGGGCCACAGGGCGAACTTGCCGCGGCATGTCGTTACTTTACGCAAGGATTGAGCGACGACGATCCCGGTCGTAAAGATATGCTGATGGATATCGCGACCGAGGAGTTAAGTCACCTGGAAATTATCGGCACCCTGGTGGGTATGCTGAATAAGGGTGCGAAAGGTGAACTGGCGGAAGGCGTTGAAAATGAAGCGGAACTGTACCGCTCCATGACCGAGAACGGCAACGACAGTCATATCACCTCCCTGCTCTACGGCGGCGGTACGCCACTGACCAACTCCGGGGGCGTACCGTGGACGGCGGCATATGTGGATACCATTGGCGAACCTACCGCGGATCTGCGCTCTAACATAGCGGCCGAGGCGCGCGCCAAAATTATCTACGAACGGCTTATTAACGTAACGGATGATCCGGGTGTTAAAGATGCGCTGGCGTTTTTAATGACGCGTGAGGCAGCACACCAGCTCTCGTTTGAGAAGGCACTCCAGTCGATCCGTAACAATTTCCCACCGGGTAAATTGCCGCCAATCGAAGAGTACACCAACAAGTACTACAATATGTCTGAGGGGGGAGAAGTTCGCGGCAGCTGGAACAGCGATAAGCACTTCGACTACGTGGAATCTCCTCAGCCAGCGGTCGATGGCGGTGACGGCGGCGCAAGCGTAACGCTCACTACAGAGCAGGAAACGCTGCTCAAAGCGATGTGCGCACGCACGAAATCCGACCCCAATGCCGATCCGCTTACCGGTGCCGAGCTTGGCGCAGGTAAGAAAAAACCGTAACCGGTTTTGCCAGGCAGCCTGAAGCTGCCTGGCAATGCCTTGTGCGCTATCAGTTCCAGAGGTACGGAGCATGTTCGAGCTTGATGCGTTTCATCTGGCCAGGATACAGTTCGCCTTTACCGTCTCTTTTCATATTCTCTTCCCGGCAATCACCATTGGGCTTGCGAGCTATCTGGTGGTTCTCGAAGGCATGTGGCTTCGCACCAAAAATGATGTCTGGCGCTCGCTATACCATTTCTGGCTGAAAATTTTCGCCGTTAACTTTGGTATGGGCGTGGTTTCCGGGCTGGTGATGGCTTACCAGTTTGGGACTAACTGGAGCGGCTTTTCTCAGTTCGCAGGCAGCATAACCGGCCCTCTGCTCACCTATGAAGTGTTAACCGCCTTCTTCCTGGAAGCTGGTTTCTTAGGCGTGATGCTGTTCGGCTGGAACAAGGTCGGCCCCGGCCTGCACTTCTTTGCCACCTGCATGGTGGCGCTGGGCACGCTGATGTCCACCTTCTGGATCCTCGCCTCCAACAGCTGGATGCACACCCCGCAGGGCTTCAGTATTCAGAATGGTCAGGTCATTCCCGAAGACTGGCTGGCCATTATCTTTAACCCCTCATTCCCTTACCGCCTGATCCATATGTCCATCGCCGCCTTCCTGTGCAGCGCCTTGTTTGTGGGCGCGTCCGGGGCATGGCATCTGCTGCGCGGTAACGATACGCCCGCTATTCGCACAATGTTCTCCATGGCTATGTGGATGGCGCTGCTGGTCGCGCCCATTCAGGCCGTGGTCGGGGATATGCACGGCCTGAATACGCTCGAGCACCAGCCTGCCAAAATCGCCGCGATTGAAGGCCACTGGGAAAACCCGCCCGGCGAGGCCACCCCGCTGCTGTTGTTTGGCGTACCGGATATGGACGAGGAACGCACCAAATACGGGCTTGAAATTCCCGCGCTCGGCAGCCTGATCCTGACGCACAGCCTGGATAAACAGGTCCCGGCGCTGAAGGATTTCCCGAAAGAGGACCGCCCGAACTCGCTCATCGTCTTCTGGTCTTTCCGCATTATGGTCGGCATGGGGCTGCTGATGATTACCCTTGGCGTACTGAGCGTCTGGCTGCGCTATCGCCGTCGTCTCTATCACTCGCGGCCATTCCACTGGTTTGCCCTCTGTATGGGGCCAGCCGGACTGCTCGCGCTGCTCGCCGGATGGGTCACCACCGAAGTGGGCCGCCAGCCGTGGGTCGTTTACGGCTATCTGCGCACGATAGATGCGGTGTCTCTGCACAGCACGTTGCAGATGAGCATCAGCCTGCTGGCCTTTATCGTGGTCTACTGTTCGGTATTTGGCGTGGGTTATGTGTATCTCGCCCGGTTGATTAAGAAAGGTCCGCAGCCTGTGGGCACGCTAACGTCTAATACATCGGGCACCCCTGCCCGTCCGCTGTCCGCCGCCGAGTCTGTTCCGGAAGAGGAGAAGATCTGATGGGCGTCGATATCCCGGTCATCTGGTTTGCCATTATTGTCTTCGCCACGCTGATGTACATCATCATGGACGGTTTCGATCTCGGTATCGGCATGCTGTTCAGCTTTGTGGGCGATGCCAAAGAGCGCGACGTGATGGTGAACAGCGTCGCCCCGGTCTGGGACGGAAATGAAACCTGGCTGGTCCTCGGCGGCGCAGGGTTGTTCGGCGCGTTTCCGCTGGCCTACGCGGTAATCATCGATGCCCTGACCATCCCGCTGACGGCCATGCTGATCGGGCTTATTTTCCGCGGCGTGGCGTTTGAGTTTCGCTTTAAGGCGACCCCTTCCCACCGCAAATTCTGGGACTACTCCTTTGCCGGCGGTTCCCTGCTGGCAACCTTCAGCCAGGGGATCGTGGTCGGCGCGATGATTAACGGCTTTGACGTGGAAGGGCGTCGCTTTGTGGGCTCCTCGCTGGACTGGTTCACCCCGTTTAATCTGTTCTGCGGGCTGGGCTTAATTGTCGCCTATACCCTGCTGGCTACCACGTGGCTGATCATGAAAAGCGAAGGCGCGCTGCAAAACCGGATGCGCGAGCTGACCCGCCACGTTCTGCTGGCGCTGATTGCCGTTATTGCGGTGGTAAGTATCTGGGCCCCGCTCGGCTGGCAGTTTGTCGCCGAGCGCTGGTTTACTCTGCCCAACTTCTTCTGGTTCCTGCCGGTTCCGGTTCTGGTGGCGGTATTCAGCCTGTGGATCTGGCGGCTGACGCGCAATCCCGACAGCCATGCCCGTCCGTTCCTGTTAACGCTGGGCCTGATCTTCCTCGGCTTTAGCGGCCTGGGCATCAGCCTGTGGCCACACATTATTCCGCCGCACATCACCCTGTGGGAAGCCGCCGCGCCGCCTGCCAGCCAGCTGTTTATGCTGATCGGCACGCTGTTAATCATCCCGGTGATCCTGGTTTATACCGCCTGGAGCTACTACGTCTTCCGGGGCAAAGTGTCTGATACCGAAGGTTATCATTAAGGATTGCTATGGCAGGCTGGCATACACGCGCCATTATTTACCAGATTGATACCGCCCTGTTTTACGATCTTAACGGCGATGGCTGTGGCGACATCGCCGGAATCGCCGCGAAGCTGCGTTACATCCGCCGGATGGGCGCGACGGTCATCTGGATCACCCCGTTTTACCTCACGCCTTTTCTCGATGAAGGCTATGATGTGAGCGACCATTTGCAGGTCAATCCCCGCTTCGGCAAGCTCAACGATATCATCGCCTTTATTGAACAGGCGCGGGAGCTGGGGATGCAGGTCATTATTGAGCTGCTTATCCAGCATACCTCGGATGCGCATCCCTGGTTTCAACAGGCCCGCCGCAACCCCCAGTCACCCTACCGTGACTATTATCTGTGGTCCGACACGGACGACGACGATACGCCGCCGATGTTCCCCGGCGTGGAGAAGAGCATCTGGACATGGGACGACGAGGCGGGGCAATACTACCGGCATATGTTTTATCACCACGAGCCGGATCTCAATCTGGCCTCCCCTGCGGTGCTGAAGGAGGTTGAAAACATCATCATCTTCTGGCTAAAGCTCGGGGTGTCGGGCTTTCGCCTGGATGCGGCATCGCACCTGACAAAACAGGCCGGACGTGGGGATGAAAAACGCGGCCTGTGGATCCTGGAGCATCTGCGCCGTCTTATCGAGCAGCGTAACCCGGACGCGATCCTGCTCGGCGAAGTCGACGTGGAGGTCGAGGCCTACAAAGATTATTTTGGTCAGAACGACCGGCTCAACCTGGTGCTGAATTTCTGGCTCAATAAGTACTTTTACGTCAGCCTGGCAGAGAAGAGCGCACGACCGCTGCGCAACGCGGTGAAGAAGATGATTGTGCCGCCGGACTCCTGCTGCTTCGCCAACTGGCTGCGCAATCACGATGAGCTGGATCTGGAAGGGATAGGTAAAAAAGCGAAGCAGACCGTCATTGATGCCTTTGCCCCTGACGAAGAGATGAGTGTGTATCAGCGAGGTATCCGCCGCCGTCTGGCGCCGATGCTTAATGGCGATCGAAAGCGGCTGGCCTTTTGCCATGCGGTCTTGTTTTCGCTGCCGGGCGTACCGGTCATGCGCTACGGGGATGAGATTGGCATGGGGGATGATTTGGATCTGGAGGAGCGTTACGCCGTACGCACCCCGATGCAGTGGGCCGGATCGCAAGGCGGCGGTTTCTCAGACGCCGACCCGGAAACCTTTATCGCCCCGATGATTGACCATGGCCCGTACCGCTATCAAAAAATCAACGTGGCGGATTCGCTCTTGCACCGCAACTCACTCCTGCACTGCATTATCGATATCGCCAATACGCGCTCGGAGTTCCCTGAGATCGGCGTCGCGCCGTTTCGTCTTATTAATATCGACAGCGATGCGGTGCTGGGGATCTATTACGAAACCGACACGCGCAGCATTCTGACCTTCGTTAACTTCAGCGATAAGCCCGTTAATTTTACCGCCAGAGGGATCCGGCATGCGACCTGGACCGCCTGCCTGGCGGACAAACGCTACAACGACGCGCTGGTGTGCGGCAAAACCGTCGCGCTTAACCTCAGCGGCTATGGCTACCGCTGGTTCTGGACCGATCGTACCGCACTGCGCTGATTATCGTCTCCGCGAGAGCAGCAGACGGGCCACAATCGCGCCCGTGACGGCAAGGGAGCCTAGCAGCACTTTCCCCGGCATGCCGGAGGTGACGCTGGTGGCGCGCTCTTTTGCTTCGTCGGTGAAGTGTCCGTGGATTTTATGCAGGTCGTTGACCGGCTGATCCAGATAGTCCTGACGGTCATCCGCATTTAACGTATCGGTCATCTGCCCTTCCCAGGCCTTTTTAACCATCAGCCGGTCCAGAAAGCCGGGGAAAAGAAATTGCCCGACAATCGACTGGACGGTGCTGCTGCCCACCCACAGTTCCCGCACCGGTTTCTGCGCCACCTTAAAAATAGCGCTGGCTGCCACTTCCGGCTGAAAAACGGGGGAACCGGGCGCATCGCCCAGGCAAATTTATTCCTCGCCCACTCGAACTGCGGCGTATTGAGGCCCGGCATCTGTACCATTGCGATCTGCACCCGGCTGTTTTCATGCATCAGTTCGGTGCGCACGGCATCGGTAAATCCGCGGATTGCGGCTTTCGCCCCGCAGTAGGCTGACTGCAAGGGAATGGAGCGGTAGGCCAGCGCGGAGCCAACCTGAATAATCGTTCCGCGATCGCGTGGGGTCATTAACTCCAGCGCGGCGCGGGTACCGTTAACATAGCCCAGATAGGTCACCTCGGTGACGCGGCGAAACTCCTCAGGCGACATGGTGCGAAACGGCGCCAGCATCCCGCCCATGGCGTTATTCACCCACACATCGATGGCCCCAAGCCGGTATTCAATCTCGTTAGCAGCATCGGTCACCGCCTTGCTGTCCGCCACGTCGGCCTGAACGGCGCAGGCGTTGATCCCGAAACGGCGCAACTCCTCTTCTGTGGAGCGCAGGCTCTGCTCGTCGCGGGCAATGATGCCCACATCGTAGCCCGCTTTGGCAAAGTGCAGCGCCGTGGCTTTCCCCACGCCCGCCGTACCCCCGGTAATAACGATCACAGCCATAGCCTTTCCCCTTGTTTCAGACGTTATCCCAGCCGGAGAGTATTTCGATCAGTTCAGACAGGGAATAACGCACCGCTTTATCCACCACATCCTGACATTCACCGGAAAACAGCACGGTGCGGGTTTCCGTCTGCCCGCGAATATTCCAGCCGAAGCAGACCGTACCGGCTGCGGTGCCATCGTCTCCGCCTTCCGGTCCCGCATAGCCGCTGATGGCAAGGCCAATATCCGCCTCGGCAATTTCGCGAATTTTAGCGGCCATCTCGGTCACCGTTTGTTCACTGACGGCGGTGAAGCGCTCAATGGTTTCGTGCCGCACGCCGAGGATCCGCTCCTTCGCCGCATCGCTGAACACCACCATGCCAACGTCATAAAATTCCGCCGTGTTCTCTTCGGCACAAAGCGCAACCGCGAGGTTGCCCCCGGTACAGGATTCTGCGGTGGTTAACCGCAAACCTCTGTCCGTAAGCTGAGTGGCGAGCTTTTTCGTCAGCTCGCTGATGGTGCTGTTGCTGTCGTGAATAAGATTGCTCATCGCATTGCCCCTCAATTTTCGTCAGGAATAATAGAAATATGACCATTACGCTCAAGAATAGCGTATTTAATCTCCTTCAATTCTGTAATACCGTGATTCTGGCGGGCTGATACCAATATATCATCACAGGATACATCCACCTTTTTCAGTTTATCGGCGAGGGGAACACCGTTCTCCACCAATATCACCGGCGTGCCATCAAGAATATTCTCAACGGTGGAAAAATATTTCTTCAGCAGGCCAAAAATAATATCAACCACCACCAGCGTTGTTATTGTAATCATCGCGCCGGTGACGGAAAAATCTTCGCCAAGCAGCGCCTGTTGTGTCGCTTCACTGATAATTAAGAGTAAAATAAGGTCAAAACTGGTCATTTGTAGCAGGGCGCGTCGCCCGGCAACTTTAAACACCATGACCAGAAACAGGTAAATTGCCAGGGCACGAAAAACCATGTCCATATTTGACTCCTAGGGGTAAATAAACTGCCAGAAACGGATATCTGGCTCGTTGTTTACGCGGATGCTGTTTGTCCACTTCCCTGCTTTTGACGGCGTGATGAATAATACAACGGTAAATTTATCGGTCTGTTGTAAACGATCGTAGACGAGAAACAGGGTATTTCCCCGGCTGTACATGCTGTCCGACTGTGGCCAGACGCTGCCTGGCTCATACGCGTCGCTGCTTTCGCTGGTCAGGCTGAGGGTATATTTCCCCTCAGACGTCACCGGAAACGTCACCGCCATCCGCGACTCGGTCTGGCGGCGACCGAAGCGCTCATAGTTCAGGGTCAGGGATTTTGCATCGTTTGTTTTCTCCACGTCGCTGACCACGCCGCTTGAAAACAGCCCGGCAATTGCCGCCACGATAATAGCTAACAGCACAATAAAACCCACCTGACGAAATGCGTACTCAAACGTCAGTAAACGGTTACTCTCTTTTATCCCAGGCACTTTTTCATTTTTTGGTTCCATGGCTGTTGTCACCGTTTCGCTTAATTGCCGAAATTTTTGATTTTGCTGTGCAAATGCTTTTAAGACTTATCACATTTGCCACATAAAGGAATAGCAACAATACTTAATAAGTCAAGACATCCAAAATGAAGGATATCAGATGAAATTATCAGTGATTTCAGCCTTGTTAATATTAATTATCCCTTCTGCATGGGCAGATAATAACGGCGGGTTACAAAAGGGTGACGCGCCGCCACCGCCGCATGCGCTGGACAGCGGTTATCGTGGTACCGATGATGCGCGCATTATGACCATTACTCAGGCGAAAGAGATGCATGATGGCGCCTCAATTTCACTGCGCGGCAATCTTATTGACGGCAATGGCGATAAATACGTATTCCAGGATAAAACAGGGAAAATCGACGTTATTATCCCGAAAGCCGTATTTGACGACAGAACCGTGGAACCTGACAACATGATCAGTATTAGCGGCTCGCTCGATAAAAAATCATCCCCACCCGTAGTGCGGGTCAGCCACTTGCAAAAATAATTCAGCGAAGCGTTAACGCTGTAACTATCCATCAAATCTCACCCCTAACAAGGAGTTAGCTATGAGTGATAATGAACAACGTACGAACGCTTACCCAACGCCACCTTTACCGGAGCAGCCCCAGACGCCACCGGGCCTGGCCTCTGAGATGGAACCCGTACCCGACCACGGCGAGAAGAGCTACAAAGGGCATGGTCGTCTTGCCGGTAAGAAGGCGCTAATTACCGGGGGCGATTCCGGCATCGGACGCGCGGTAGCCATTGCCTATGCCCGCGAAGGGGCAGACGTCGCCATTAACTATTTGCCGGAAGAGGAAGAAGACGCAGCGGAAGTCATCGCCCTGATTAAAGCGGAAGGACGGAACGCCGTCGCGCTTCCGGGCGATGTGCGGGACGAAACTTTTTGTCAGAACCTGGTGGAGCAGGCCGTCTCAAAACTGGGCGGGCTGGATATCCTGGTGAATAACGCAGGCCGCCAGCAGTATCGTGAGTCGCTGGAAGAACTGACCACGGAAGATTTTGACGCGACCTTTAAGACCAACGTCTATGCGCCTTTCTGGATCACAAAGGCGGCGTTGCGCCACATGAAAGCCCCCGCTTCCATCATTAACACCTCATCTGTACAGGCGGTGAAACCGAGCGCCGTACTGCTTGACTATGCGCAAACCAAAGCCTGTCTCGCGGTGTTTACCAAAGCGCTGGCGAAACAGCTGGGGCCGAAAGGGATACGCGTGAATGCGGTAGCGCCGGGACCTTACTGGACCGTGCTTCAGCCCAGCGGTGGGCAGCCACAGGAAAAAGTGAAACACTTTGGCGAGAGTACCCCTCTGGGACGCCCGGGACAGCCCGTGGAGATCGCACCGCTGTATGTCACCCTGGCCTCGGATGAGTGTTCATACACCTCCGGGCAGGTGTGGTGTTCAGACGGCGGGGATGGCGTCATCTAGCGCTCAAGGCGCGCAGAGTGTAGGCCGGGTAAGGCGAAGCCGCCACACCTGGCAAACTGTTGCAGGCGAATGCTAAAGGGCTGCGAAAGCAGCCTTTATTACGTTTAAGGGGTGACGACAGGAAACCAGAAGCTGAAGCTCTCCATGCAGCGCAGCATTTCGTTTACCTTCGCGGCATTGCCGACGATCGTCACCTCTCCTGCCTGTTGCGCCTTTTTCAACGTGGTCTCTTTGAGGATGATTTTATTCAGCGTTTCGCGGCTGAGCGTAATGGTTGCATCCGGATCTTCTGCCTGAGCGTTGGCGCTATGGTTCAGCACGCCATTCTCCAGCTCCAGCTTGTACCTGCCGCCCTCGCGGCCCAGATCAACGTTAAAAATCCCTCGGGCATTCGCGGCTCTGACGCCGTTAAGGTGAACGCCGAAGTAGTCAAAAATCATCTCAGTCGTCATGGCACGGACCGCATCCGGGCTGGCGGTATTGGGCGTCGGCATCCTCTTCACGCCGTTACGCAACTCCTGCGCACCGGTGAGGTAGGCGTTACGCCAGGGTCCTGACTCAGCCAGGTATCCCAGCTGCTCAAACGCGTCCGCTTCCAGTTCGCGCGCCGCCTTATTATTGGGATCGGCAAAAACGACTTTATTCATCACCTGCGCCACCCAGCGGTAATTTCCCCGGGCATAATCAACCCGGGCTTTTTCAAGGATCGCGCGGGCTCCGCCCATGTAATCGACATATTTTTTCGCCGCCTCGACCGGAGGCAGTTCATTGAGCGTCGCCGGATTGCCGTCGAACCAGCCAAGATAGTAGACATAGGTGGCTTTGACAATGTTGCTTACCGAGCCGTAATAGCCACGGCCTGCCCAGGATTTCGCCAGCCCGTAAGGCAGGGCGAAATTAGCGGCTATCTCATCCCTCGTCAGCCCTTTATTCGCCAGCCTCAGCGTCTGGTCGTTGATATAGCGGTAGATATCACGCTGGCTTTTCATCAGCTTCACCACTTTCTTATTACCCCATGTGGGCCAGTGGTGCTGCGCGATAATAATTTCCGCTTTATCCCCCCAACGATCGAGGGCGTTATTGATGTATTTTGACCATGCCAGCGGATCGTGTATTTTCGCCCCGCGCAGCGAGTAATTATTGTGCAGGGTGTGAGTGACGTTCTCTGCTGCTTCAATCAGCTTTTTCTCTTCCACATACCAGAGCATTTCAGACGGCGCTTCCGACCCCGGCGCCAGCATAAAATCATAGGTGAGACCGTCGATGATCTCTTTCTGCCCGTCTTTGGTAATGGCGTGAATGGGCGCGATAAGCGTGACCGTCCCGGCTGAGGTGGTCGTCCCCAGACCCGCCCCTACCTGACCTTTTACATTGGCCTTTAACAGGTTTCCGTAGATATAACTGGCACGGCGGCTCATGGCATTTCCGGCCATGATATTTTCCGATACCGCCTCTTCCATAAAACCTGCTGGAGCATAGACTTTCACTTTGCCGGTCATCACTCCCGCTTCATCGACTACGCCACGCACGCCGCCATAATGATCGACATGACTATGGGTATAAATAACGGCAACAACCGGGCGTTTGCCACGATGTTTAACGTAAAGATCCATGCCCGCTTTGGCCGTTTCCGCAGACACCAGCGGATCGATAACCGTGATCCCCTCTTTGCCCTCTATAATCGTCATATTCGACAGATCGAGGTTGCGGATCTGGTAGACGCCTTCCGTGACCTCAAACAGACCGCCAATATTATTCAGCTGCGCCTGACGCCACAGGCTCGGGTTGACGGTATCCGGCGCTTTTTGCCCTTCTTTGATAAAAGCGTATTTCCGGGGGTTCCAGATAACGGCGCCTTTTTCGCCTTTAATCACCGCGGGTGGCAGCGGGGCAATAAAGCCTTTGTGCGCATTTCGGAAATCGGTCTTATCAAAGAAGGGCAGTTGACCATAAAGTGCATCATTCATCTCTTTCGTATGGGCAGTGGCTCCCTTCCCTTCCTTTTGTGCCAGGACAGGCAATGAGGTCAACGAGACTAATAGCAGACCAGCAACGGCCATCGCACTAACGAGCGTTTTAAATTTCATACTTCCTCGAGGCGTTATATTCACGCTGGCGGTACATGGGGGGAAAGGAGGCTATCACCAGGCTTATCTTTAACCTATGAAAATAACGTTTATAAATAAATAAGTTTATTCTTTCGTCGCTGCGTCCTTAAGGGATAATGCTGAGTCCAGTTATTTCCCCGGAGTAATTCGATGAAGAGCCTGCCGTTCTTTTTCACTGTATTAACCCTCAGCACATTAACAGCCTGTAGTTCTCCCCAACCAGACAATGTTGAAAAAATTAATCATCTGCAAATTCCACTGGTGTTGCCGGGGGAAAAACCGCCGCAGGCACAGATATCGCATATCGTGTCTCTTTATCAGGAAAATAAACAGCAGATCGAGACCTTAACGCGTAGCGTAAAATCACAGTATCTACAGGACACCACCGCAAAAGAAATTTTTGTTGCGGACAGTGACGTTCAACGCGTCTATGCCTCGCTGACCAAACTGGAACAGTTAGATATGGTCAATCAGCTATACCTGAAAGATAATAATGTCACGGGCCTGCAAAATATTCATATCATTCTTGAACCGTTATCCACCAGCTGAAAACAAAAAACCCGGCAATATAAGCAGCCGGGTTTTTATTAATGGGCATATCACGGGCATCAGTCGTACTGACCAAAGCGATAGCTAAGCCCTGCGGTGACGGAACTCAGGTCGCTGCTTACGCCAATCTGGTTAACATTGCCCACGTTGCTTACCCACTGATACTCCAGGCGACCCGCCCAGTTTTTATTGAAAGCGTATTCAGTACCCACGGCTGCAAGCGGGCGCACACCGGTTTCAAAACGATTGTGACCACTTACATCGGATTCAGCGCGATAGCCCATTGCGCCGGCACGGCCGTAAATATCCCAGTCATTGGTCAGGGCATAACTGGCCTTCAGAGACATTTGCAGGCCCTGCGTCTTCATTTGCGCCCCGGCGCCATGCTGACCTTTAATCTGCATGTTGCCTAAATAATCATAACCGCCTTCTACCGCAAGCCATGGGGTAATCTGATAACCCGTATAAACACCCCCACCGACATTATCATGGTCAAAATCGAAGTGGTCGGAATGCGTGTTCTCAAACGCTTTTGAACCCATATTGGTATCAAAATAGTGAGACCAGCCGAATTTCGCCCCGCTATACCAGGTGCCCGCATCAGCAGCGGCGAACGCGGAAGTGGCGGTAAATGCATTAGCCATAATCAATGCGATAACTGTCTTTTTCATAAAAATACCGTTTACTTGATAAAGTTAAATCTGAGAAAGCAAACGATATAGAAAATTAACGGCAGCGTTAATTCCATTTCTGTTTAATTTTAAACTTTCGCTAGAATGACTCGGGTAAATGTCTGACCTCAAGCAGATATCCACCGCGCTTAAAGGCGATATATTCGCCCTGCTTAAGGGCGGATAATACATTGAGTATACTGCTGCGAGAGAGCAGCGTACGATCCTGAATATATTCCAGAATCGTGGTACGCAGACGCGTCTCTTCCGGGAGCAAAATCATTTCCTGAAGGTGGTTACGAATAACGGAATAGGTACGCTGCTGGAGTACCTGGGCATCACGGAATATTAAATAGGCCGTATGGTATGAGAGCAGCGCGGCGACATCCTCCCAGACGCCCTCGGCGCGAAACAACTCAGCCGCCTTGTCCGCATCGAGACGTAAAATAGTCGACTCCCTTTCGGCACGGAGAAGATGCCCCTGCGTAGGCTGGATCATCTCTGCAATACCAAACAAATGCGGCTCGTAAACGGTCACTACCACCAGTCCATCCGAAGCCCGCAGCAGGGACAACTCCCCTTCCAGAAAGAGGTACATCTGCTGTTTCCCCTTCCGTAACCAGGTGAGTCGCTTACGCGGAACAACGTGCACTTTCTCCGCTATCGGCTCAAGGATGGCGGTCAGTCGTTCGATGGATTTTTCGGGTCGAACAGGCGGTAAAATATGCATGGTACAACCTTCTGACATTCAATATCTGCCATTATAGACCATATATTTTAAGCGGTTAGCCGATCAAAACTGATAGCTGTAGTTGACGCTGGCAAACCAAAGATAAGGATGATCGTAACTTCCGGCAAACGCCGTCGGGGATTTCACATGCGACGACTGCATATGAAGATACGACACGGCAATACCAATATTGCTGGCCGGGGTGATCTGATACTGGGCTCCCGTGCCAAATCGCCACTCATCGCCGGTGGGTAAGGTTAAGGCCACATCACTCTGGCTCTCATACGGCGAGCTATCGAACGCCACACCGGCATTCAGTCGCCACTGAGGTGTTGGACGATACTGCACGCCCACCGCGCCGTGCCACGTATCCTTCAGGCGGCTGACGTTGTTCAGTTGCCGATCCCCAACGACGATTTGCGGCGCACCGAACTGGCTCCAGTCCTGCCAGCCGAGATCGCCCATAACCGACCACCGCGGGTTAATATCATGCACAAGACTGAGCATGATTTGCTGCGGGGCGCTGATTTGTGCCGACACCGGCAGGTCGTAGGCGCCATTCTGCATGCGAGCTTTGCCGTTAACAGAGTAGCGATAGTTCGTCTCGCTGTTCCATGTAATACCGGCTCGCGTCTGGTCGGTCAGTTGCATGAGTAACCCAAGCCGATAGCTCATGGCCCAGTCCTCATCATGCTGCCGATAGTCATTATCATTAACGTTGCGGGTCAGCGAGAAATAACCGTAATTAACGTTGGCGGACGCCCCTATTGAGAGGCGGACGTTGAGCTTGTATGCCAGTGACGGACTGAGCGTCATTGCGACCAGGGTGCTCTTTTTAATCAGCCTGTCGCCCGCCCAGCTACCGTAATCGATCCCCAGCCCGTAATTACCGTAAAGCCCGATCCCGGCATAAAGATCATCGTTTATCTTCTGGCTATAAAAGGCGCTGGCATTCGGGATGGTTTTCACCACGTCGCCGGGGCTTTGATGGGCATCGTTATCCAGCTGGTAGTCGATGGAGCCATCCATAACCTGTAACCCACCGGTGACCATATGATCCGGCAGGTGCGTCATGCCAGCAGGGTTAGTCATGATTGTCGAGGCGTCCTGCGCACGAGCCGCCTGCCCTGCTCCGGCAAGCGCGGTATCTTCGGTGCCGGCTTCATAAAAATAGAGGGCGCTGGCATGGGCACTGGAGGCGGCAAATAAGCCCGCGCACAGGAGGAGTCGTGTTTTCATCTGCGATCCGGGAAATAAAAAATTTGCCGACAGATATAACAGGGGCGCCTGATGACGTAAAAAGAAAGAGGGTTTAATTTTAAATTATGCGCGGTTCAGCCCCTCTTGATATCTCTGACAATTCTGCGACGTCCGGAATACGACGCCGCTACGTCCTGCACCTGTAATACACTCAGGTACAGGACGGTAAAATCCAGGAACTTTGTTCAGGTTTATCCGGCCTTACTTATAATGCTCCAGATTGGTTTCCGGGCCCGTTCTGGCAATTTCCTGAGCTTTGCCGAAACTTTCAATCAGGCACTTATATTCCGGACAGACATGCTCTGCCAGGATCTCAGCAAAGCGTGAGCCTTCCGCGCGGTTCCAGGTTCTCATTAATTCAGCGACAATGGCAAACGTATCGGTAGGGATCGCCCCCGCCTGAGCCACGCGCGCGATGGTGGTATCGGTCGCGATTTTGGACCAGTTCCCCGAGGCATCCACAACACAGTAAACCTTATACCCTTCCTGGACAGCGCTAACCGCAGGGAACGCCATGCAGACGCTGGTGAGCGTGCCGGCAATAATCAGGGTCTTTCTGCCCGTCTTTTCCACTTCCTTCACAAACGCCGGATTATCCCAGGTATTAATCTGCCCGGTGCGTGGAACATACACGGCATGGGGTGCATATTTGTGAATTTCCGGGATGAGCGGGCCATTGGGACCGTCAGGAACAGAGGCCGTGGTGATCACCGGGATATTTAAAAGCGTGGCAACTTTGGCTATCGCTGTCACGTAATTACGAAGGTCTGGTACAGGCACATCACGTACCGTGTTGAATAAGCCACTCTGATGGTCGATGAGTAAAATTACAGCGTCATCAGTATCAATCATACCGTTTGTAGCAGCCATATTTCTTTCCTCATGATTTCTTTTACATTGCCGTCAACTCTCCCGGCTCCGCGATTTTACATGCACATCGTCAGGCTATAATGCATTGATAAATCATAATGAATAGTAGTCCGATCCGGTCTGAATACCGCATCATTTCAGGACAATTTCTGGCACAGTACGCTGAGCCATCGACGCTGACGGAAAGTCCTCGTGAGGAGAGGAGATCTTTACAATGCCGTTATGCGGCCATTCGTATTCGTTCAGCTGAAGGCAAGCGTTACTCCTCACAGGGATCCCCCTTATCCTCCCGCATGGATTCAATAAACTCCCGTTGCTCCTCTGTGAGTTCAAGCTCATCCAGCAAGCGATCTAACTCTTCTTCAGGTGATTCCTTTTGGTTTTTTCTCTTCCCGGTAGCCATACTCACCCTTGATTTATTAGGATTAATCTCAGGGTATCCAGGGTACAGGAAATGTGCAACTTAGCGTGTTATGCCATGGGTGATTCGTAGTTTAGGAGAAGAAGGCTTTTTACTACGAAAAGAGAGCGTTGTGCCTGTTGCAATAAAGCGAGGCAAATTGCAACGTAAGCAAAGCGGTGTGACGCAGTGGCAACACCAGGATATTTCATACAAACCCCAGAAAAATAGTTAGCGTCATAATTAGTTGCCTGACCGTGCTCCAACAGAGCCGGGGATATTTTAAGCAGGAGGATGTAAACCGGGAGGATAAAGAGACGGGACACCCACGGGGGCGGGTTGTGAAAATACTTCCTGTTGCCTTCGACCTTATTGCACGTAAAATGACCAGACACATTTTGGGAAGGAGTCTTTAATGGATATTGCGTTGCTCAACAGGGGCTGGAACAGAACATGGTCAGATACCATGGTGAATCTTGAAGCCCGGAAACTCGTCGAAACAGCAAATCGGCTGTCAGCATTCTATTTGCAAGATGGTCTTACACGAATCAAGTTTGTCGAAGAAATAAAACAGGTTGTAGATAAAGAATTTGAAACTGCACGACGGGCCAAAACCGATGAAGAATGCATTGCATGCATCAAAAATCTGCGTGCCGAAACAGATAATCTACACGAACAAGAACGCCTGTTAAGAACCAGAGCCGCACAGCTTTACGCGAAGGTCGAATTTGTTAAGGAAAATAATAAAATCGTCGGTTATGTTATATCCGCTGTAAATGTGGTGCTATCAGGCGTGGTTCTCTTTGGTGGCTTTATGATGTTATCCACTATGGGGCCGATTGGTATGCTGGCTGGGGCAGTCCTGATTGCCGATGGAATGAACGGATTAACGAAAGAAGTGCTCAACTTTGATCAGCCAGAAGGAAATAAACCCTCGCAAGGTATCATTGCTGACTCCGCGATGCATACGGCCCAGTTCATGGGATTTAATCCTAACACGGGCTTGGCTCTCTATAATGGTGTTACTCTTGGTGCCAGTGTGTACAGCATTGTAGGACTCGCTCGAAAAACTGGAGCCTGGAGATTATTTCGCTGGCTTCCACACGATTACTATCGCAAAGTCAGCACAATGAGCACTCCTAAGCTAACAATGAAGATTGTCGGTTATGGTGTTAAAGCAAAAGTGATTTTCGATCTATTGACAACCGAAAATGGAACCAGTTAATCCTTGATAGTTTTTCGGTAACGCCAGGATTTATAGGAAATTATCGGCGGCTGCGCGAAGGACATAATGGCAACCCCAAAGATCATCGCCAGCCCCCATGCAACTGCTCTATCAGGTGAGCTGAAGACGATAAGTAGCAGTAGGATTAAGGCACACACAGCCACCACTCCCGCCAAGGTAACAAATCGCCTGGCGAGGTCATTTATGGCCTCTCCAAGCGTTCCTCCATATTTTTCAATGTTACTTTTTATTTTCTGCAATTCGGGCTGCGTAAACCCTGAACGTAACAAAGCCTCATCAGTCACTTTCATATCGTCTCGTCCCTTATCTCCCAGAAGTGTTTTCCCAATCGCTGATTGTGCAAGCAATCATACTGATGAACTTTACAGCATTCCACATGATGTTTGTCCATTGAATCAGATTTCAGACAATAGCAGTGACCTGCTCCCCGTTGATTAGTACACCCCGATGTTAGTAATGTCTTCATAAGCCACATGAGGACATCCCCATGAAGAAGCGTTTTTCCGACGAACAGATCATCAGTATTCTCCGCGAAGCCGAAGCTGGGGTACCCGCCCGTGAACTCTGCCGCAAGCATGCCATTTCCGATGCCACGTTTTACACCTGGCGTAAGAAGTATGGCGGTATGGAGGTGCCTGAAGTTAAGCGCCTGAAGTCGCTTGAGGAAGAGAACACCAGACTCAAGAAGCTGCTTGCCGAAGCCATGCTGGATAAAGAGGCGCTTCAGGTGGCTCTTGGGCGAAAGTACTGACGACAGACCAGAAGCGGGAAGCCGTGATGTTGATGTGTGATGCGACCGGTCTGTCGCAACGTCGTGCCTGCAGGCTTACAGGTTTATCCCTGTCGACCTGCCGCTATGAGGCTCACCGTCCGGCTGCTGATGCGCATTTATCAGGGCGCATCACTGAGCTGGCACTGGAGCGCAGGCGTTTTGGCTACCGTCGTATTTGGCAGTTGCTGCGCCGTGAAGGGCTTCATGTTAATCATAAGCGCGTGTACCGGCTTTATCACCTCAGTGGCCTGGGCGTAAAACGCAGAAGACGTCGTAAAGGGCTGGCAACAGAACGTCTGCCGCTGCTCCGTCCGGCGGCGCCCAATCTGACCTGGTCGATGGATTTCGTCATGGACGCACTTTCCACCGGTCGCAGGATCAAGTGTCTTACCTGCGTCGATGATTTCACAAAGGAATGCCTGACGGTCACTGTTGCCTTTGGGATTTCAGGCGTTCAGGTCACGCGTATTCTGGACAGCATTGCACTGTTTCGAGGCTATCCGGCGACGATAAGAACTGACCAGGGGCCGGAGTTCACTTGCCGTGCACTGGATCAATGGGCCTTTGAGCATGGTGTTGAGTTGCGCTTAATCCAGCCGGGCAAGCCAACGCAGAACGGATTTATTGAGAGCTTTAACGGACGATTTCGCGATGAATGTTTGAATGAGCACTGGTTCAGCGATATCGTTCATGCCAGGAAAATTATTAATGACTGGCGGCAGGATTATAACGAATGCCGCCCGCACTCCACGCTGAATTATCAGACACCGTCTGAATTTGCAGCGGGCTGGAGAAAGGGTCATTCTGAGAATGAAGATTCCGACGTTACTAACTGAGTGTTGTATCTAATCGTGGGGGCAGGTCACTCGTGTACCGTTAGGAGCGTGAGCGAAGCGCTGGCAGAGCCGGATCTGTAGCTACCGGAGCAATACCACTATTCACCTGTTTACGCAGCCACAAGGCCGCACATCGGGCTTAAATGCGTATGATCAATCTGGTGTAAGAGACAATGCCCGGACCAGGCTTTTCCTTCACGTTGTGCTATCGCGGTGTGAGGTTGGAACTGCCGCCGTCGAATAGTTATACTCTTACTTCCATAGTAACTATCCGTGACAACTAACAGTGTACCTCTTGTTGGTAGATCGTCGTTCAATGGTAGAACGATAATAGACAACTTATGTTAAGTAAGTTGTTGATAGCGAAACACATTAAGCCAGTAGCTGGCGGTGTTTTGCAACAAGGGGAGAGATCTGGAGCGGGCGAAGGGAAATCGCCCCCGCTCCAAAGTTCTCGTAATCCCATGGATTTATTATCAAAAACTTGATGCATTGTAGGAGGGTTTTGTTGGAGGAACTACAATGTTTTGCAAACCGCTTCACTCCAAAACGCTGATAAGTTTTAGCGCGTCACCTCTGACAGAATCTTGTATTCGCCCAGAGTCAGCGATCAACGTCAAAGCTTTAATACTTAAACCATCCCTGATCACTTTTCGCGCTTTACCGAGACGGCCCCGGCAACTTTTCTCTGTATACCCCTCACGTGAGTGCATTTGCTCAATGATATCAGCGCTTGATAAATTTGAATCGGCAAAATGATGGTAGTAGTTTACGAAGCACTCCATCCCGATAGTCTTAAGGAGTCTGGCCAGGGTAGCACTACTCGTTATCTTCTCTTGTTGATTCAAAACCTCTTCCATAGGTTCGGGTGGAAGGGTTTGCATAGGCGCTTCATTGGCTGAAGCTGAACTCCTGACAATCAAGTCTTCTTTGATGGAACTGACTCGGGGATCAGTAAGAATCGCGCCCTTGAGGTTAACGATATGTGCGTTAACGTGATCACTATGCCGAGCGTAATCTCGTATTACTTCATGTGGGATTTTGTAGGCATCAAGAACGTTGTAAGTTTCATCGAAAATAACGGCTATCAAATAATCAAAATCGGCAGCTTCATAGTTACGCAATGCACTCAGTTGTCGGGAAGGATTATCCGGCGTGACTCTCCTCGCTTTGATCTGAACCTTCTTGCCATCAGTGTCGATGGCGTCAGCACCAGCAGATGAATTGCTGAGAAGAGTCATACATAACGCCTTAGAAACTAGCCATTCGGCATAGTCACCTACAGGATTGTTCTTAGTGCGAATGATACCTCTCAAACGCAACTGCGTTAAAATTTCGGAATGAAGCGACAGTAATTCAAGATCACTCAGACAGGTTAGTAAACTATATGATATTAAACGATTATTGTTCAAAAACGCTCTCCATTGCAGAAGTGAAACGCCACTGTAACGCCTACGTAACGCACCTGGTTCTCGATGTTTAGTCGACTCTTACAGAAGAGTGAGACTGATTCAAAGAAGGCTCACCTTTTGCCAAAGAATACTGTTCATTAACACAGCACCCAGAATTTATAAACTTACACTTACGTCACTTTCTCAATTTGTCCCACCGCACTGCCGAAACAATACCCCAGTTGCCGCTAGGATTAGGCCTACGCCATTTTGCTGTCTCCATGCTACGGAGATACTCAAGAGCCTCGGGAAATGTGCCAAAACGCTTCTGAGCCGTTTTATCACCTACGCCAAACGAGCCATCACGGGTGCTCGCCAAACCGGGGTGAAAACAGGAACCATCGGCCGCGTATGGAACCAACAGTTCAGGGTCGTTATCTTCAGATGAATCAGATACCAACAGTTGCCACGGCTCAACACTCAGAGCATAAGCCAGCACCTCAATCGCATCCAAAGACGCATTAGAGCCACCGCGTTCAATGCGGCTCATATAGCTACGAGCAAATCCACACCGATCGGCAAAGGCTTCCTGACTCATTCCGGTCGCTATACGCAGCTCTTTTACTCGTTGTCCAAACAGTTTTCTCAGGGTCATTTTCATGACCTGAATTTGCGCAGATGTCCACTAAAGAGCCACGCTCCAATAGTGACATTTTAAATCAATGGTCTATGATGCGATAACTGACACCGCTGGGGTGGATTCTGAGGGATAAAACATGTCAAAAACACGGCTTAGTAAGCCCGGTTTTTCAGCCAAGTCTGTGCTGACCATTATATTAATCGCTGCGTCATCTGCATCTTATGCAGCAGAGAGCATTGATCAACTGGCAACCCGTATTGGGATGGATCACTTTCGGGAAGCGATAAAAAATGGCGATCGGAACGCCTTTAAAACACTGCCAGCAAAAGGCTACAAAGACGGACTAACCGGGTTATTGGTTAAAACAAATACATACGTGAACCCTGAATACAGCTTTGCTGAGTGCGACACGGATACTGTCTTTGTTTCAGTTAAAGAACATAAAACAATTCCAGGCTGTCGTGTTTCTTTAAAACTGGCGAGTAAAGACGCTGACGGTAGCTATCACGATAATGGCATTCGCATCGAATACGGTATTGCCACTGGCTCCAAAAAGTTTATCGCCAACAATTCAGCGTGGGCGCAGCATGCCATTACAGGTGATAAGGTGTTGGAAAGCTCGTTGAAGAGATATGCTAACGATACTGTCTGCACTGCATGGTCAACGATGGCAAAAAATATTGCCATCGGGCGAGACGAACACAACCCAGCTTCTGTCTACCAACAACAAATTGAAGATCTCAGAGGCAAACCCGGCATCACTGAGAGTAATATTGTTTTTGCCCATGCACTTGCTGGCATGGTTTACAAAGACATGGCTGCAAAAAAACCGCAAGAAATTGAAGCATTGGTTTATCAAACCTGCCAATCAGGTATGTGAACATTGAAGATTAATCAAAGGTAGCGGTAATAGTAGCTCTAGAAACACCGTATTCACGCGCTAACGCACTGATACTAGTTCCGCTATTCTTTTTCTCTATAATCGCCCTACGGGCTTCTGGTGCGATTTTAGAAGGTCTGCCCAATTTCTTGCCTTCGGCTTTTGCTCGTGATAACCCCGCCTGAGTGCGTTCAATCAGTAGATCACGCTCCATCTCAGCTACAGCCGCCAACATCGACAATAGCAGTTTCCCGGCAGCAGAGGTCAGATCAGTATTCCCAAGTTGATGGACTATCACCTTGATGCCGCGATCAGATAGCATTCGGACTGTCTGTAGCACATCAATAGCATCACGCCCCAAACGGTCGAGTTTTGCAACAACCAGTGTTTCATCGTCCCTGATCTTGCCCAGCAACTCTGAAAATGCTTTGCGCTGCATAGCAGGGGTTTTCCCGCTAACAACATCAGTAAACCAAAAGTCGAACGCCCACCCAGCTTGTTCAAGTTCCAGACGCTGGTTCTCAGTATCCTGCTGCGATGTCGAAACACGCCCGTAGCCAAAAATCGCCATTCTCAACACCTCTCAATACCTGTCAGAAAACGGTGTCAACAATAGGACGCCTGCCAACAATTGCCAAGGCTAATTTTTCAACATCCCGGAAGATACCTGCGAAGAGGTGCCAGAAAACGGTCGTTTGTTGGCATGGTGTTGAGCGCAATGCCTAACGGTGAAGACCTGACATTCGTGCTGTTGGGTGCCAAGTCGAATCAAAATCATGTTGAACCATAGATTCAAAATGTTACTATTGGAATACATTGTCGGGGTTTTGGTATACAGACGCTTACCCGAAATGGCGCATCAACAAGGCTCTGCCGCTAGCGTAGCGGAGCCGGGGTGAAAAGAGGGATCGCACTATTACCCACTGGTCTAGTTCCGAAAGGCGGCGTATGCCAGAGTGCGTGAGGTTATGCAAGGTGCTGAGTCTTGGACTTGCATAACCAATATCCAATAGTGATTTATCATGTTTTGCAAAGGGCTTACGTCGTGAGCCTTTTTTAAAGCAGAGTAGTTCACATCGCCGATCCAAGCAGGGACCCAGAAAAGAGGTTACAACTCTGGAAGCCTGATTAGCCAAGGGCCTCACTGCAAATCATCGCATCGGTCCTTAGGGCTAGTTTTGCTCCCCAGAAAAGAGGTTTAATAAAACATATAAAACAAAACAAGAAGTTAAAAAGAAAAGACAACACCAGAATTAAGTTCTTGTTGTCTTGAAGCTTCAGCTCAGCACTCACCAGCCCACCAACCTACACTTCAAAAGCTACAGGAAAAATTTGTCGCGCCAAAAGGTGGATGTCCTAGGTTTGCCAGCCCCACTTTCAGGCATTGCGTTCAAAAACTTCGGCAGTGGCAGACTTTTCCTTATAGAGGCAACCCCCCTCAAAAGTTAAGCGGCGCGGTAAAGCTAAAGCTCGCCCAGATTTCTCATTGATTGCTCGATCTCCGCAACCCATTTATCAGGGCAAGGATAAACCCGGCTTTCGGTGCTAATCCGGTTCGGTGACACGCTACGGGTTAGCCCATGCAATGACTTAACATGAGCGATCCAGCATGTTTTGACTGCTTTCCCCGTCCGGGATTTAACATCATCGGCAATTTGTCTGTAGGTCGCCATTAACATCCATACTCCGCTAGTTGTTTAAATGTTGCGAAAGAGGCTGCTTGTTGAAGGTTACATCTGATTCATCTAGCTTCGCCAGTCGAGCTACGAAAGCGCCGCGAATTCCGCACCATGATTTCCACTACCCTTGATAAAAAACGCGCCACAGAGCTTCCTGGCGCGTTTGGCACATCCTATGATTTATGTCTGCGCCGTGCGTCGATGACCGCCTTGATACCCGCTTGCGAGTCGAACTGTGCAATATCAGGCAACCTGTAGCGAAGCTGCGAAATCACGCCCAATTGCTCTCCCACATCAGTATCCTTACGATAGGTTGTCATCGCGGTAGTGCTGCCCCGAACATGCCCAACAAGCTGCGCAATCGTGCGTTCGTTGGTCTCAAACTTGTCTACGGCGTTGATGAAAGTATGCCGCAGCGAATGGAACGTTTTCTTACCGTCACGGGTAAAACCGAGGACTTTGCCAAAGTAGTTTTCGTTAAACCATTTTGAGGCAGCGGCACGATATCCTTTGATTTTGTTGTGCTTCAACTCAGGGAAAAGACGATCATACCCAGCAGCTTTCAATGCATCTATATACTCCAGCAGCCCTAGCTCGATAAGTCGCGGATGAATTGGGACCTGACGGATCGCATTCACCGTCTTTAATGATTTATCGCCACCAGCCTGCACTTCTTCATCCATCACCTTATCCGGCGCACCAAGGTTAAAATCAATATAGGCAATCCCGTTTTTATCTTCGCGAATATCCGTCAGATAAAGCTGGCAAAGCTCATTGATGCGCCCACCCACATATAATGCCAACAGAGGCAACCAGTAGTGAAACGGGCGGAAGCTCGTATAACGTCCGTATTGATTGGGCTTTCCCGCGCCTTTCTTAAACCAGTCAGCCGAGAAAATTTGCTCTAGTTCCTCGTCGGTGAAGAGGTCGCGGCGATCCTGCTCACGCACCATCACGCGGCGCTGAGCCAGCACATTCTCAGCAGGGTTATCAAAAAGGTAACGTTCGCTCTTAGCCCATTTGAGCATAGAACCCAGTGACTCAATATGCCTGCCAATGGCATCTCGACTCATAACTGGCTGGCCATCAGCTAGCGCTATTTCAATAAGCTTTTGCGTATCTGAAATCTTGTATTTTCGACGCATTAAATACAGATTACCGGGCATATTCTGCATTTTGGTGATGTAATCCTTCACAACGTCACGATTCAGTTCACCTAGAGTTAAATCGCCCATTATCTCCACGAAGTGTTCAATTCTGGAACGAATTTTCCCCTCGCTGGCTAGCTTAATATCGCCCGTATTTTTATAGACCAAAAACGCTTCCAGCAATGCTGAAACCGTCATGCTCGCATACGTAGGGTTGCAATACGGATTAATGATAGAGGCTACAGGAATCGCTGGTGTTACACCTACCGGAGCGCATGGCAGAGCACTTAATGTTGGCTCTGATTTCGTAAGCGCCTTATCCCAAGCGCTACGCAGTTTTTCAGCCTGCACGTTGTTGATGAACAAAGAACTTGCATTCAGCGTCACCCCGGGTAAATCCAACAACCAGAGGGAAAGAGGATTGCCGTTGTTAGCCCTGAATGCCGTAACCTCAACCTGTCGCCCGTTCAGCAATTCAACAAGGGCAAACTGCGGCTGGTAAAGCTGCATATAGCCGTTCACCGCAGCCTCAGCACCGTCATACGCAATGTTATTCAAAACGAACCCATGCGTATCAGGATCACGCTCAAGCGTGCTGAAATCATCAATCAGAAAGCCACGCTGGTTCGATACAAGGGCATACAGCGGCACATTGTCTGCCAGAAGATGCTGGACGACAGTCTCAACCCCAACCCCAAATGAATCGCAAAACAATGCCAGGCTGATTTTGCCAGCGCCAGTCAACAATGGGGCATTGCCCCTGATCTTCTCTTTATCCACTTGCCTGAACTCTTCCAGAGACGCATACCACTTCTCCAGCAAACGCGCGGCAATAGCTCTGGCATTTGCAAGGTGGGTTGTGCGAGTAGATGCATGAATTTCACGCTGCCCTATCAGGGCGCGATAACGAACCGGAACGGTGATCCGCAGAACATAGATACCGCTTGGACGTCGATAGAGATTATCACGCTGTGCCATCGGCTGTATGACCCCTTTGTAGGAAGATCACGAGCGCCGTCACGTATGAATCAGGAAAAAGCTGAGGAATGAATACGTTAGGGTAAATCTGGAGCGGGCGAAGGGAATCGAACCCTCGTATAGAGCTTGGGAAGCTCTCGTTCTACCATTGAACTACGCCCGCTTTGAGGTGCGTAAGGCATTATAGACCTTACGCCTCTTCATACAAGCCTTTCCCCCACTAAGTGGCGATTAAATAATCACTTAGCACTTCGGCTTACTGCCCTGCGCCGGAAGATAACGCTGCGGATCGATGGCCGTGGCCTTATAGCGGATCTGGAAGTGCAGCTTCACCGTATCCGTCCCGGTACTGCCCATGGTCGCAATCTTCTGCCCCGCCTTCACGTTCTGACCATTATTGACCAGCATCGTGTCGTTATGCGCATACGCCGTAATGTAGTCCTCACCATGCTTAATCATGATCAGGTTACCGTATCCACGAAGCTGGTTACCGACATAGACCACCTTTCCGGCCCCTGAAGCGTAAACCGGTGTGCCGCGTGCGGCAGCGATATCAATACCTTTATTGCCACCTTCCGAGAGCGAGTACGGCGCAACCACTTTTCCGCTTGCAGGCCAGATCCAGCAGCGCTGACCAACCGGCGGCCAGGATGATTTAGGCACCTGATAGGATGGCGTGACTTTGGCTGTTTTACGCGTTGAGGACTTTTTCCCTGAGGAGGAACCGCCGTTAACCTTGAGCTTCTGCCCTACCTCAATAGTATACGGTGGTGAAATATTATTCAGGCGCGCCAGCTCCTTCACGCTGGTTCCCGTGGCGCGTGAGATGCGGTAGAGCGTGTCCCCGCGCTTAACGGTATAGACTGCACCGGAATAACTACCCATATCCGAAGATTTACTCCCCGAGCATCCTGCTACAAGTAGCGTCAGCGTCAGGCAGAAAACGGCAATGATCGGGTTTCTCGTCAGGCTTCCTGCAAACAAAACAGCTCCTCGGTCAGCGTGAATGGCGCACTATGATAGCAGCCCAAACTGATGCGGGTCATGCCCTTTTCCGCTCTGTGGGCCAAACCGTTCGCATAAGAATGCAGTATAATAATTCCGCTGATGGTGCTGAACCATTAAGCATTTTGGCACTGGAGCATCAATGAGTATTCAAGAACACGTTATTTTGGTAAATGACCAGGGAAAGGTGATTGGCACTCAGGAGAAGTACGCCGCGCACACGTCACACACCCCGCTACACCTGGCCTTCTCTTCATGGCTGTTTAACGCTAAAGGAGAATGTCTGATCACCCGGCGCGCCTTAAGTAAAAAAGCCTGGCCCGGCGTATGGACCAACTCTGTTTGCGGTCATCCACAGGCCGACGAAGCGACAGAGCAGGCGATTATCCGCCGCTGTCGATTTGAAGTCGGCGCCGAAATCACAGACATCACCCCCATTGCCCCGGAGTTCCGCTACCGTGAAGCCGACCCGTCAGGGATCGTTGAAAACGAAATCTGCCCGGTCTATGCCGCCCGCGTCACGAATACCCTCGCAATCAATGACGATGAAGTGATGGAGTATCAGTGGGTGGAACTGGACGCGCTATTCCGCGCGCTGGACGCCACACCGTGGGCATTTAGCCCGTGGATGGTGCAGGAAGCGAACACCGCGCGTGAAAAACTCAGCGCCTTCGCGGCGCAATAAAAAAGCCCCGGCGATAAACGCACGGGGCTTTTTTTACGTCTTAACGGCTTATTTCACCGGACGCATCGCCGGGAACAGGATCACGTCGCGGATGGTGTGGCTGTTGGTGAACAGCATCACCATACGGTCGATACCAATACCCAGGCCAGCCGTCGGCGGCAGGCCGTGCTCCAGCGCGGTCACGTAGTCTTCATCGAAGAACATCGCTTCGTCGTCGCCTGCCGCTTTCGCGTTAACCTGATCCTGGAAGCGCTGCGCCTGATCTTCTGCATCGTTCAGCTCGCTAAAGCCGTTACCGATTTCGCGGCCACCGATGAAGAATTCGAAGCGGTCAGTGATTTCCGGGTTCTCATCATTACGACGCGCCAGCGGAGACACTTCCGCCGGGTATTCGGTGATGAAGGTCGGCTGAATCAGGTGCGCTTCGGCCACTTCTTCGAAGATCTCGGTCACGATACGACCCAGACCCCAGCTCTTCTCAACCTTGATACCGATGCTTTCAGCGATCGCTTTCGCAGAGTCGAAGTTATCCAGATCCGCCATGTTGGTTTCCGGACGGTATTTCTTGATCGCTTCGCGCATGGTCAGTTTTTCGAACGGCTTGCCGAAGTCGAACACCTCTTCACCGTAAGGCACCTGGGTGGTGCCCAGAATGTCCTGCGCCAGGGTGCGGAACAGGGATTCGGTCAGCTCAATCAGATCTTTGTAATCCGCATAGGCCATATAGAGTTCCATCATGGTGAACTCTGGGTTATGACGTACGGAGATACCTTCGTTACGGAAGTTACGGTTGATCTCAAACACGCGGTCGAAACCGCCAACCACCAGACGCTTCAGATACAGTTCCGGCGCGATACGCAGGTACATGTCCAGGTCCAGGGCGTTGTGATGGGTGATGAACGGACGGGCTGAGGCACCGCCTGGGATCACCTGCATCATCGGGGTTTCTACTTCCATAAAGTCGCGGTTAACCATGAACTGGCGAATACCGGCCATGATCTGGGAGCGAATTTTGAAGGTCTTACGGGATTCATCGTTAGAGATGAGATCCAGGTAACGCTGACGATAGCGCGCTTCCTGATCCTGCAAACCGTGGAACTTGTCCGGCAGCGGGCGCAGGGCTTTGGTCAGCAGACGCAGTTCGGTGCAGTGGATAGACAGTTCACCGGTCTTGGTTTTGAACAGTTTACCTTTAGCGCCCAGGATATCGCCCAGATCCCACTTCTTGAACTGCTCGTTGTAGATGCCTTCCGGCAGGTCGTCACGAGAGACGTACAGCTGAATGCGGCCGCCAACGTCCTGTAAGGTCACGAAGGACGCTTTACCCATGATACGACGGGTCATCATGCGGCCCGCCACGGACACTTCAACGTTCAGCGCTTCCAGCTCTTCGTTCTCTTTACCGTCGAAGTCTGCGTGCAGTTGGTCTGAGGTGTGGTCACGACGAAAATCGTTCGGGAACGGCACGCCCTGCTCGCGCAGCGCTGCCAGCTTCTCGCGGCGGGTTTTCAGTTCGTTGTTAAGATCGACTACCGCGTCAGCGCCCTGTGCTTGTTGTTCAGACATGTTGGTTCCTCATAACCCTGCTTTCAAACTTGCTTCGATAAATTGGTCCAGGCTGCCGTCCAGCACCGCCTGCGTGTTGCGGGTTTCAACCCCGGTACGCAGGTCTTTGATGCGGGAGTCATCAAGGACGTAAGAACGGATCTGGCTGCCCCAGCCGATATCGGACTTGTTGTCTTCCATCGCCTGCTTCTCAGCATTTTTCTTCTGCATCTCCAGCTCATAAAGCTTCGCTTTCATCTGCTTCATGGCCTGGTCTTTGTTCTTATGCTGGGAACGGTCGTTCTGGCACTGTGTTACCAGCCCGGTTGGAATGTGGGTAATACGCACCGCAGATTCCGTACGGTTAACGTGCTGACCACCCGCGCCGGATGCGCGGTAAACGTCGATACGCAGGTCCGCCGGGTTGATGTCGATATCAATATCTTCATCGACTTCCGGGTAGACAAACGCGGAGCTGAAGGAGGTGTGACGGCGGCCGCCGGAATCGAACGGGCTCTTACGCACCAGGCGGTGAACGCCGGTCTCGGTACGCAGCCAGCCGTAGGCGTAATCGCCAATAATCTTGATGGTGACGGATTTGATACCCGCCACTTCACCTTCGGACTCTTCGATAATCTCGGTTTTGAAACCGCGCGCTTCCGCCCAGCGCAGGTACATGCGCATCAGCATGCTCGCCCAGTCCTGCGCTTCAGTACCGCCAGAACCTGCCTGAATATCGAGATAGCAGTCAGCGCTATCGTATTCGCCGGAGAACATGCGACGGAATTCCAGCTGCGCCAGCTTGTCTTCCAGCACGTCGAGCTCTGCCACGGCTTCGTTAAAGGTTTCTTCGTCGTCGGCTTCGACAGCCAGCTCCAGCAGCCCAGAAACATCTTCCAGACCCTGCGCCATTTGATCCAGCGTATCTACGATGGCTTCGAGGGAGGAACGCTCTTTACCCAGCGCCTGAGCGCGCTCAGGTTCGTTCCAGACGTCCGGCTGTTCCAGCTCGGCGTTTACTTCTTCGAGACGCTCTTTCTTGGCATCGTAGTCAAAGATACCCCCTAAGAACGTCAGAGCGCTCCGTGAGGTCCTGAATGCGGTTTTTTACCGGATTAATTTCAAACATGGTCTGTTTTCTTTTATGAGCTTGTCAAAATGCGGTGATAAGAGCGGGATTGTACCGAATCCACGCCCTTTTTTATAGAGATTACTGACGCTAAATTGGCCAGATATTGTCGATGATGATCTGAAGGGAGCGGTTACCGCGGAACTCGTTAATATCCAGCTTATAGGCCAGCTCAACCTCGCGCACGCCGTTGTCCGGCCAGATGGAGGTATCAACGTTAAAGGCGATGCCGTCGAGCAGCGGTCCGCCGCCGACCGGTTCCACCATCACTTTGAGATGGCGTTCGCCCACGATGCGCTGTTGCAGCAAACGAAAACGTCCGTCGAAAAGCGGCTCCGGGAACATCTGCCCCCACGGGCCGGCATCGCGCAGCATCTGCGCCACCTCCATGGTCATTTCAGCCGGTGAAAGCTCACCGTCAGAAACCACTTCACCCTGCAACAGAGCCGGATCGATCCACTCGGTGACCAGTTCGCCAAACAGACGCTGAAACTCGTCGAACTTCGCCTCTTCCAGCGACAGGCCTGCCGCCATCGCATGACCGCCGAACTTTATCATCAACCCCGGATGCAGCGTATCCAGACGCTCCAGCGCGTCGCGCATATGCAGCCCCTGAATGGAACGACCGGAGCCTTTCAGCGTGCCGTCCCCGGCGGGGGCGAACGCGATCACCGGGCGGTGGAAACGCTCTTTAATACGCGACGCCAGAATGCCCACCACGCCCTGGTGCCATTCAGGGTGATACATCGCCAGCCCGCCCGGCAGGGTATCACCGCTGCGCTCCAGCTTTTCGCACAGGGTCAGCGCTTCAGCCTGCATCCCCTGCTCAATCTCTTTACGGGTCTGGTTGAGTGCGTCCAGCTCACTGGCCAGCACACGCGCTTCGCCGATGTTGTCGCACAGCAGCAGCGCGACGCCAACCGACATATCGTCCAGCCGCCCCGCCGCGTTCAGGCGCGGGCCGAGGGCAAAGCCTAAATCGCTTGCCGCAAGCTTCAGCGGATCGCGGTTGGCAATTTCCAGCAGCGCCTTAATCCCCGGACGGCATTTACCCGCCCGAATGCGGCTTAAGCCCTGCCAGGTGAGAATACGGTTATTGGTATCGAGCGGCACCACGTCCGCCACGGTTCCCAACGCCACCAGATCGAGATACTCCGCGAGGTTCGGCACGGCAATCCCACGCGATTCGAACCAGCCCTTATCTCGCAGCAACGTGCGTAACGCCAGCATCAGATAAAACGCCACCCCTACTCCGGCCAGCGATTTCGACGGGAAATCGCAGTCGCGCAGGTTTGGGTTAATGATGGCTTCGGCGGCAGGCAGGGTTTCGCCTGGCAGGTGGTGATCGGTAACCAGTACCGGGATCCCCAGCGCATGGGCATGATCGACCCCCGCATGAGAGGAGATCCCGTTATCCACGGTCATGATCATCTGTGCGCCACGGGCGTGGGCCTGATCGACCACTTCCGGGCTGAGGCCGTAGCCGTCTTCAAACCGGTTCGGCACCAGATAAGTCACGTTATCGCAGCCCAGCGCACGCAGGCTGAGCACGCTCAGCGCGGTACTGGTTGCGCCGTCGGCATCGAAATCGCCCACCACGACAATCCGCGTGCCTTCCCGGAACGCGTCGTAGAGCATTTCAGTCGCTTTTTCGATGCCACTCAGCGCCTGCCAGGGCAGCATGCCTTTGACGCTGCGCTCAAGATCGCTTGCCGTACGCACGCCACGGCTGGCATACAGCCGCTTTAGCAGCAGCGGAAGCGTGTCTGGTAAATCCGCGGTTTCACCCGCATCGCGGCGGCGCAGTCTTATCGGGGCTTTCACGCGAATTATTTACCACCCATCTGTTTCTGGTGCTCGTCGAGGAACGCCTTCATCTCTTTTGGACCCTGGTAGCCCGGCACCACGTAGCCGTTACTCAGCACAATGGCTGGCGTACCGCTCACGCCAAACTGCACGCCCAGCGCGTAGTGGTTAGCGATGTCGATATCGCAGGACGCGGGCTTCACGCCTTTGCCGTTCATCGCGTCATCAAAGGCCTTGTTGCGGTCTTTCGCACACCAGATCGCTTTCATATCCTGCTCAGGCTGGCTCTGCACGCCGGCGCGTGGGAAAGCCAGGTAACGCACGGTAATGCCCAGTGCGTTGTAGTCTTTCATCTCTTCATGCAGCTTGTGGCAGTAGCCGCAGGTGATGTCGGTGAAGACGGTAATAACGTGCTTTTCCTGCGCCGCCTTGTAGACAATCATCTCTTTTTCGAGCGCGTTCAGGTTTTTCATCAGCAGCTGGTTGGTGACGTTCACCGGCTGCGCGCCGCTCACGTCGTACATAGGCCCCTGAATGATGTGCTTGCCGTCTTCGGTCACGTACAGCACGCCGCTGTTGGTCAGCACCGTTTTCATGCCAGCCACCGGCGCTGGCTGGATCTCGCTGCTGGCGACGCCGAGTTTCGTCAGAGACTGTTTAATAGCGGCATCGTCCGCATGGGCAAAACCGGAAACCGAAGCTGCCAGCAGGGTGAACAGCGCTAAAGACTTTTTCATATTTGTTCCTGTAACAATTCGTCGGCACTCACGCGCGAGGGTGGTGCTGTTGGTGTAGCTGCCGCAGGCGTTCCGTCGCGACATGGGTGTATATTTGCGTCGTTGAAAGATCGCTGTGTCCAAGCAACATCTGCACCACGCGTAAATCAGCGCCGTGGTTTAACAGATGCGTCGCGAAGGCGTGACGCAAAACGTGCGGCGACAGCTTCTCACTGTCAATACCCGCCAGTGTGGCGTAATGTTTAATGCGATGCCAGAACGTTTGTCGCGTCATCTGCTGCGCGCGCTGGCTCGGGAACAATACATCTATGGAGACGCCGTTCAGCAGCCACGGACGCCCGTGTTCCAGATACGTCTCCAGCCAGTAGATCGCCTCTTCACCCAGCGGCACCAGCCGTTCTTTGTTCCCTTTACCGATAACGCGCACCACGCCCTGACGCAGGCTGATATCGCTCATCGTCAGGCCCACCAGCTCGGAAACGCGTAAGCCCGTGGCATACAATAGTTCAAGCATGGCTTTATCGCGTAACTCCAGCGGAAGGTCAACTGCGGGCGACTGTAATAATCTCTCAACTTGTGCTTCGCTGAGATCTTTTGGCAGCCGCTGAGGCAGTTTAGGCGATGCCAGCAGTGCGCTGGGGTCATCCGCGCGGATCTTCTCGCGGTACAGGTGCTGGAACAGGCGGCGCATGGCGCTCAGCAGACGTGCGGAGCTGGTGGCTTTGTACCCCCCTTCCATACGCTCAGCCAGTAACCCTTGCAGGTCATCGCTTTGCGCGCTTTCAAGCGTCAGCCCCCGATGCGCCAGCCACTCGACCAGCAGCGTGAGATCCCGACGATAGGCGCTGAGCGTATTTTCAGCGAGGTTTTTCTCCAGCCACAGCGCGTCGAGAAACTGTTCGATGAGTGCGAGATCCTTTTCCACATCAGCCCCTTTGGTTCTGCAATCTGGCCATTATGCCTGATTGCCATCGGTTTCTGGTACACTACGCGCAAAGTCATAGCAAGAATTGAGATAGTTACGCGATGAATATTGGTCTGTTCTATGGTTCCAGCACCTGCTACACCGAAATGGCGGCGGAGAAAATTCGTGACATCATTGGCCCGGAACTGGTGACGTTGCATAACCTGAAAGATGACGCGGTCGCCTTGATGGAGCAGTACGATGTGCTGATTCTGGGTATCCCTACCTGGGACTT
Source organism: Enterobacter cloacae complex sp. EB5 (assembly GCF_031432835.1). Taxonomy (NCBI): domain Bacteria; kingdom Pseudomonadati; phylum Pseudomonadota; class Gammaproteobacteria; order Enterobacterales; family Enterobacteriaceae; genus Enterobacter; species Enterobacter cloacae complex sp. EB5. The sequence continues at coordinate 2,910,603 of NZ_CP133860.1, read as the reverse complement.
TGGTGAGATTCAGGAAGACTGGGAAGCCATCTGGGATCAGCTCGATTCAGTCAATTTTGAAGGAAAAATCATTGCGATGTACGGCATGGGCGACCAGTTGGGCTACGGGGAGTGGTTCCTTGACGCACTCGGCATGCTGCACGACAAACTGGCGCCAAAGGGCGCGACCTTTATCGGCTACTGGCCTACGGAAGGCTATGAGTTCACCAGTCAAAAACCGATTATTGCCGACGGTCAGCTGTTTGTCGGGCTCGCGCTGGATGAAACCAACCAGTACGATCTTAGCGACGAGCGCCTCCAGAGCTGGTGCGAGCAGATTCTGGGTGAGATGGCCGAGCAGTTCAGCTGATTTACTCCTGCGTCGGCTGTTGCACGATCAACCGGCGCAGATCTCGCCACTCCGCGGGATCCATACTGTCTGCGGCCAGCCACAGGTGCTGGCGACGGTTATCCTCGACCCGACGCAGCCGTAGCATCATCCCGGTGTTAAGCATCCACGGCGTCCCCATCATCTCCCACTCTTTTCCCTGCCAGCGCAGGCGAGAATCCATCAGCAGCTTAATTTCACCCTGACGGGCGTTGATTCGACGCTGGCTGCGCACGCTGTCAAACACCACAAACGACAGCAATAGCAACCACAGAGGGGTATAGCTAAGCGGCCACGGCACCAATAACACCAGTGCCGCGACCAGACCGTGGAGCAGTAAGGACATCCACTGTGAGCGCCACGAGACGCGAAGATCAGATTGCCACAGGACCACGTTCCTGATTCCGTGTTTGAATTAATTGCACCATCCGTTGCAACTCGGTGTCGGCGGGCTTGCCGTGATTCATCAGCCAGTTGAATAAATCCGGATCGTCAGACTCAAGCAGACGGACAAACAGGCGCTTATCGTCATCGCTTAAGCTGTCGTACTCATACTCGAAGAAAGGCATGATGGAGATATCAAGTTCACGCATGCCGCGACGGCACGCCCAGTGAATACGGGCCTTGTTGTTAATATCCATGTTCTGTTTCCTGCATTACGTTTGGCACAGTCGGTATCCCGTTTGGTATTCATTATTGCTCTCCGGGAACACCTGCTAGTGTAACGTGTTTTTGACCGTTTCTTTACTGGAATATTGCGAACCTCGAGCAGGCTCCCTGAATAATCCTTATAAAGACAGCGGATTACACTATTTTGCGTAGCGCCACGCATAACCGCGTAATGGCACGAATGGCCTGCTGAAAGCGCTTGCATTGAATACAGTCTCTTTTACCATTAGGTATTATCAAAGCGTTAAGCAATTCAGGACATCACTATGGCATTTACACCATTTTCTCCTCGCCAGCCCGCCGCCTCTGCGCGTCTGCCGCTGACGCTGATTACTCTTGATGACTGGGCACTGGCGACACTGACCGGTGCGGACAGCGAAAAATACCTGCAAGGCCAGGTCACGGCGGACGTGGCGCAGTTGACTGAGCACCAGCATCTGCTGGCCGCGCATTGCGATCCAAAAGGCAAAATGTGGAGCAACCTGCGTCTGTTCCGCCGTCAGGACGGATTCGCCTTTATTGAGCGCCGCAGCCTGCGTGACGCCCAGCTTAAAGAGCTGAAAAAATACGCGGTCTTTTCTAAAGTCACCATCGCCCCGGACGATGAACACGTTCTGCTGGGGGTCGCGGGTTTCCAGGCGCGCGCAGCGCTGAAAAACCTGTTTGCCGAGCTGCCGGATGCGGAAAAACAGCTGGTCAGCGAGGGAGCGACCTCCATTCTGTGGTTCGAACACCCGGCGGAGCGCTTCCTGCTGGTAACCGACGAAGCAACGGCGGAACGCGTCACTGACGCCCTGCGCGGTGAAGCACAGCTCAACAACAGCCAGCAGTGGCTGGCGCTGAACATCGAAGCGGGACTGCCGGTCATTGACGCGGCAAACAGCGCGCAGTTTATCCCCCAGGCGACAAACATCCAGGCGCTGGGTGGTATCAGCTTTAAGAAGGGCTGCTACACCGGTCAGGAAATGGTGGCGCGTGCGAAATTCCGCGGCGCGAACAAACGCGCCCTGTGGACGCTGGCTGGTCACGCCAGCCGTGTGCCGGAAGCGGGTGAAGATCTTGAGATGAAGATGGGCGAAAACTGGCGCCGTACCGGCACCGTGTTAGCCGCCGTCCAGCTCGATGATGGCCGCCTGCTGGTGCAGGTTGTCATGAATAATGATATGGAGCCCGACAGCGTGTTCCGCGTGCGGGATGATGCAAACACCCTCAGCATTGAGCCGCTGCCGTATTCACTGGAAGATTGATGCTGTATCGCCCGGTGGCGCTGCGCTTACCGGGCCTACAGCGTTGATATTCTCCCTCTCCCTGTGGGAGAGGGTCGGGGTGAGGGCATCAGACCGCACCTTACAAAAAAACTACACCTGCCCAACATACAGATAAATTGCCAGGAAGTGACACACGCTGCCGCCCAGCACAAACCCGTGCCAGATGGCATGGTTATAAGGGATACGCTTGCAGACGTAGAAAATCACGCCCAGCGAGTAGACCACCCCGCCCACAGCCAGAAGCGTCACGCCCCCCACCGCCAGCTTAACGGCTAACTGATACACCACAATCAGCGACAGCCAGCCCATTGTCAGATAGGTAACCAGCGACAACACTTTAAAGCGGTGCGCAATGGTCAGCTTAAACAGGATCCCCAGCAGCGCCAGGCTCCAGATCACAATCATCAGACCACGCGACAGCGGTGAGTTGAGCCCCACCAGCAAAAACGGCGTGTAGGTGCCTGCAATAAGAAGATAGATAGCGCAGTGGTCAAATTTCTTAAGCCATATCTTCGCCCGTTGATGCGGAATCGCGTGATACAGCGTTGAGGCCAGGAAAAGCAGGATCATACTCCCGCCATACAGGCTGTAACTGGTAATGGCCATCGCGCTGGCGTTGGTATCCACTGCCTGTACCAGCAATAACACTAAGCCGACAATCCCAAAAACCAGGCCAATGCCGTGGCTTATACTGTTGGCTACTTCCTCAGCCAGCGAATATCCCTGTGCGATTAATGGTCTGCTCACCATACTTAACTCCGGGAAAACAAAAGATGATTATTCATCGCCACTCTATGCTAACTGAGAATGATTCCAGTGAACACCTGTTAGCTAAAATAAATCCACATTCAAGATTTATCCTTATAAATCAGCATAATGTAAAAATAATCCACCTCACAGGTGTAAATGATTTCATTAACATCTGAGTAATCAAGGAGATAAATCCGTCTCCCGCCCTTCGTCATCATGGTATGCTTCAGGAATAGTGTCCGACAGCGAGTTTAGCCATTGTGAGTATGTTCAGCCATTCCGCCATTGCCAGCCTCAACAATCTGGAAATGATGGTCTACAACTATGTCATTAAGAACCGCGATAAAGTGATGTACATGACCATCCGCGAGCTGGCGGATGCGGCGGGCGTTTCCACTACCACTATCCTGCGCTTCTGCCGAAAGCTCAACTGCGAAGGCTACTCGGAATTTCGGGTGCGCTTTAAACTCTATCTGGAGCAGAACGAGCCGCAGCAGGCGAATTTTGGTGCCAGTGAAATTATCAGCTTCTTTAAAAGCGTAAATAACGAAGAGTTTGATGCGCTATTAGATAACGCCGTCGATATTATTTTATCATCTGAACGAATTATTTTTGTCGGTGCGGGCACCTCCGGATCGCTGGCAAAATATGGCGCACGTTTCTTTTCAAATATCGGGAAATTCAGCAACCATATCGACGATCCTTATTTCCCGGTCACTAACGACATGGCTAAAAATGCGCTGGCTATTGTACTCTCCGTCTCCGGCGAAACCGAGGAGATCCTGCGCTTCGCCAGCCAGTTCAGCCTGCACCACTGCAAGGTGCTCTCCGTCACCAGCCACGAACATTCTCGTCTCGCGAAACTGGCGGACTTTAACCTCTCCTGGCATGTCCCGCAAACGCGCATTGGCGGCGTTTACGATATCACCACGCAAATTCCCGTCATCTATATTCTGGAATCATTAGGCCGGAAACTGGCGAAGAAATTAACAGAATAAAACATCCTGTTTTTTTGATGTGACAAATTACAATTTCCGCAAATTGTTATATCGTGACATTTAATTCCGCTTTGCTAGACTCGAAATCAATAAGTCCTGAATTGAGAATAGCAAAGATGAAAAAACTCACCTTACCGAAAGATTTTTTATGGGGCGGCGCGGTAGCGGCGCACCAGGTTGAAGGCGGCTGGAACAAAGGCGGCAAAGGGCCAAGCATCTGCGACGTGCTCACCGGCGGCGCACACGGCGTTCCGCGTGAAATCACGCAGGAAGTGATTGAAGGCAAATATTACCCGAACCACGAAGCCGTCGACTTCTACGGCCATTACAAAGAAGACATTAAGCTGTTTGCCGAGATGGGCTTCAAATGTTTCCGTACCTCCATCGCCTGGACGCGCATCTTCCCGAAAGGCGACGAAACTCAGCCAAACGAAGAGGGGCTGAAGTTTTACGACGATATGTTCGATGAACTGCTGAAGTACAACATCGAGCCGGTGATCACCCTCTCCCACTTTGAAATGCCGCTGCACCTCGTTCAGGAATATGGCGGATGGACCAACCGTAAAGTGGTCGATTTCTTTGTGCGCTTCTCGGAAGTGGTATTTGAGCGCTACAAAAATAAGGTCAAATACTGGATGACCTTCAACGAAATCAACAACCAGCGCAACTGGCGTGCGCCGCTGTTCGGCTACTGCTGCTCTGGCGTGGTCTATACCGAGCACGACAACCCGGAAGAGACCATGTACCAGGTGCTGCACCACCAGTTCGTGGCCAGCGCGCTGGCGGTGAAAGCCGCACGCCGCATTAACCCGGAAATGAAAGTCGGCTGCATGCTGGCGATGGTGGCGCTCTATCCATACTCCTGCAAGCCAGAAGATGTGATGTTCGCTCAGGAATCCATGCGCGAGCGCTACGTCTTTACCGACGTGCAGCTGCGCGGCTACTACCCGTCTTACGTGCTGAACGAGTGGGAGCGCCGTGGCTTCTCCATCAAAATGGAAGCGGGCGACGAGCAGATCCTGCGCGAGGGCACCTGCGACTACTTAGGTTTCAGCTACTACATGACCAACGCGGTCAAAGCGGAAGGCGGTACCGGTGACGCCATTTCCGGCTTCGAGGGCAGCGTGCCGAACCCACACGTCAAGGCGTCCGACTGGGGCTGGCAGATTGATCCGGTAGGCCTGCGCTATTCGCTGTGTGAACTGTACGAGCGTTATCAGAAGCCGCTGTTTATCGTGGAAAATGGTTTCGGCGCCTACGACACTGTGGAAGAGGACGGCAGCATCAACGATGACTATCGCATCGACTACCTGCGCGCCCACGTGGAAGAGATGATGAAGGCGGTGACCTGGGATGGGGTGGATCTGATGGGCTACACGCCGTGGGGCTGCATCGACTGCGTCTCCTTCACCACCGGCCAGTACAGTAAGCGCTACGGCTTTATCTACGTCAACAAGCACGACGACGGTACCGGCGACATGTCCCGCTCCCGTAAGAAGAGCTTTGAGTGGTATAAAACCGTCATTGCCAGCAACGGCGAAACGCTGTAATGGCTCGCCCTCTCTGCAAGCGGAGAGGGCAAACCGCTTATCTTCCAGACACTTCTTTACAGCTTTTGCGTTGCCAAAATATGTTCGCCCGATAATATAGGCGTCCTGAATATTTGAGGCGAACATGATCAAGCGACAACGCAACGCTATCCTGCTTGTAGCCCTGGCCTGCCTGGTGGTGCTGATATGCACCGCCCAGCGGATGGCCGGGATGCACGCGCTTGTCATGAACGTCACCGCCACGAGCCAGTCTGTCCAGCAGGGGCAGGAGAGTGCCGACGCACCGGTAACCCCGTGTGAGCTTAGCGCCAAGTCGCTGATGTCGGTCCCGCCTGTTTTGTTTGAAGGCGCCCTGATTGCCGTCACCCTGCTGCTGGCGTTGCTGGCAGCCAGCCCGCCGCGCTGCGAACGGCAGTGGCCTCCCCGCGTTATCTCCCCGCCCCGGTTAAGGGTGCATCTGCGATTATGCGTCTTCCGTGAATGAGCCTTCGCCTGTGACTTCAGGTTAATTCATCATTTACGGAGAAAATTTATGTTTACTGTATTCAGGCGACTGCTGGTCTGCCTGCTTTGGCTATGGCTGCCCCTCAGCCAGGCTGCCGACAGCGGCTGGCTGCGCGCCGCCGATAATCAGCACGCCAGCGTCAGGCTGCGTGCGCAACCCGAAAGCACTGGCGAAACCCGCCTGCTGCTGGACGTCGCCCTGCAAAAAGGCTGGAAAACCTACTGGCGCTCGCCGGGCGAAGGCGGCGTCGCACCCACGATTAAATGGCATCAGCCCGTCGAGGTGAACTGGCGCTGGCCTGTGCCGCAGCGTTTCGACGTTGCGGGCATCACCACGCAGGGCTATCACGGCGATGTCAGCTTTCCCATCACTCTGCGGGGCGACGTCCCGAAGATCCTGAGCGGCGTACTGACGCTCTCCACCTGTAGCAACGTCTGTATTCTTACCGACTACCCGTTTTCGCTGAACATGACCGCATCCGCAGGCGCCGGTTTTGATTACGATTTCAGTCGGGCCATGGGCACCCTTCCGCTCAGCGGCGGGTTGACCTCAACGCTTAACGCCACCTATGCCCCCGGCAAGCTGATCGTAACGGCGCAGCGTGACGCAGGCTGGCAGGCGCCGTCCCTGTTTATCGACGGTATGGATGATGTTGATTTCGGCAAACCGGCCCTCACCGTGCGCGGTGACTCGCTGGTCGCCACCGTGCCCGTGACGGACAGCTGGGGCGAGGCCGCGCCTAACCTCAGCGGCAAAACCCTGTCGCTGGTTCTGGCCGATAGCGGGCAGGCGCAGGAGTCCAGCCTGAGCATTCAGCCGGGGAACGCCGCGCCGACGCTCTCGTTAGGCTGGGTGCTGCTGATGGCGCTGGCGGGCGGTCTGATCCTTAACGTCATGCCCTGCGTACTGCCCGTGCTGGCCATGAAGCTGGGCACGCTGATGCAAACCGAACGGCAGGCGCGGGGTCAGGTACGCCGACAGTTTCTTGCATCAGTAGCCGGGATCGTGATCTCGTTCCTCGCGCTGGCGCTGATGATGACGGTATTACGTTTAGGCAATCAGGCGCTCGGCTGGGGGATCCAGTTCCAGAACCCGTGGTTTATTGGCGCGATGACGCTGGTGATGGTGCTTTTCAGCGCCAGCCTGCTGGGGTTGTTTGAAATCCGTCTCCCTTCCGGCGCCAGCACCTTCCTCGCCACGCGCGGCGGCAACGGGCTTGCGGGTCATTTCTGGCAAGGCGCGTTTGCCACTCTGCTGGCGACGCCCTGCACCGCGCCGTTCCTGGGGACGGCGGTCTCGGTCGCGCTGGCGGCGCCGCTTCCCCTGCTGTGGGGGATCTTCCTGGCGATGGGTATCGGCATGAGCCTGCCGTGGCTGCTGGTGGCGGCCTGGCCGGGGCTGGCCCAGCGCTTGCCGCGTCCGGGACGCTGGATGAACGTCGTACGCGTAGTGCTGGGGATGATGATGCTCGGCTCATCGCTGTGGCTGCTGAGCCTGCTGACGGTGCACATTGGCAGCCTGCCCGTCATCACGCTGGGCGTGCTCCTGATCCTTACGCTGCTGCTGGTCACCGCCTGGCGCTACCGCTGGCAAACGGCACTGCGCGCCGGGGTATTAGCTGTCGTGGTGGCCGGGGCGGTCGCGTTTGTATCCGGCTCCGGCGGCGAGGGTTCCCGCCGCGATCGTATTCACTGGCAGCCGCTCAGCGAGCAGGCCATTGCCCGCGCGCTGGCGGAGAACAAACGGGTGTTCGTCGACGTGACCGCCGACTGGTGCGTGACCTGTAAAGCCAATAAATACAACGTGCTGCTGCGCGACGACGTGCAGGATGCGCTCTCCGCCCCGGACGTTGTCGCCCTGCGCGGCGACTGGAGCCGCCCCTCAGATACCATCAGCCAGTTCTTAACCACGCGCGGCAGCGCCGCCGTGCCGTTTAACCAGATCTACGGACCGGGATTACCGCAGGGCCACTTGCTGCCTGCGTTGTTAAGCCGCGAAGCGGTGCTGAGCACCCTGTCCGATGCAAAAGGAAAATAACATGAGAGCCTTCGTTGCCTTACTTCTGCTGTCGTTATCAACGTTCGGTTTCGCCGCACCTTCTGATGACGCTTCCAGCGACCAGCTGGCAAAACTGCTGTTTAACGACCCCAACAGCCCGCGAACCGGCGCGGCAGCGCCGAAGCTGACCATCGTCTCCTTCACGGACTACAACTGCCCGTATTGCAAGCAGTTCGACCCAATGCTGGAGAAAATCGTGCAGGAAAATCCCGACGTGCAGCTCATCGTCAAACTGCTGCCGTTCAAGGGACAAAGCTCGGTAAATGCCGCGAAAGCGGCGCTCTCAACGTGGCAGCAGGCGCCGGATAAATTCTGGGCGCTGCACCAGCGGCTGATGATGAAAAAGGGCTATCACGATGACGCCAGCATCGCCGCCGCGAAGGTAAAGACCGGAACGGACAGCATTAAAACGGATGATAAAACCATGGACAGCCTAAAGATGAACCTCATCCTGGCGCAGGTGCTGAATATTCAGGGTACCCCGGCGACCATTATCGGCGACCAGATGGTGGCGGGCGCCATCCCGTATGACGACCTGGAGGGGCTGGTCAAAGAACAGCTGGCAAACGCCCGTGGCAAGTAAGCTTCCGCGCCTGCTGCGCGAGCTAGGCGTATGGCTGCTGATTGGCGTAGCCGTGAGCCTGGCGGTGGACTATTTCCGCCAGCCCGCGCTGCCGCAGAATTTCTCCGCGACGGCACTGCACACCCTCGACGGTCAGCCCGTCGATCTTATCGCCATGAGTAAGGAGCGGCCGCTGCTGGTCTACGTCTGGGCGACATGGTGCGGCGTCTGCCGCTATACCACGCCGTCGGTGGCGGCGCTTGCCGCGGTCGGGGGTAACGTGATGTCGGTTGCGCTGCGCTCGGGCGATAACGCGACGCTCGAAACATGGATGAGGAAGAAGAAAGCGACGATGCCCACGGTCAACGACGCCAGCGGAGAACTGGCGCGTAAGTGGGACGTTAAGGTGACGCCAACGCTGGTGGTGATCTCTCACGGCGAGGTGAAGTCGATCACCACCGGCTGGACCAGCGGCTGGGGAATGCGCCTGCGTCTGTGGCTGGCGTCGTAGCGTTACTTCCCGCCAGCCAGTTCCAGGAAGCTACCGGTGACATAGGAGGCTTTGTCGCTCAGCAGCCAGACAATGGCCTGGGCGACCTCCTCCGGCTGACCGCCACGCTGCATCGGTAACATCGACTTCACCCGATCCACACGCCCCGGCTCGCCGCCGGAGGCGTGAATATCGGTATAAATCAGGCCTGGCCGCACGCAGTTAACGCGAATGCCCTGCGCCGCCACCTCCAGCGCGAGGCCGGTGGTCAGGGAATCCACCGCCCCTTTTGAGGCGGCATAATCCACATATTCCCCCGGCGCGCCCAGCCGTGATGCCGCCGAGGAGACATTCACAATCGCGCCGCCCTTGCCGCCGTGTTTATGCGACATGCGCTTAACCGCTTCACGGCAGCAGAGAAAATAGCCGGTGACGTTGGTAGCCAGCACGCGGTTAATACGTTCAGCGGAGAGATTTTCGATGGTGGATTGTTCAAACAAAATCCCGGCGTTGTTCACCAGCGCGGCGAGCGGCTCACCTTCGCGATCGATGCTGTCGAACATCGCCATCACCTGCGCTTCATCGCTGATGTCCGCGCGCACGGCAAAGGCTTTACCACCCGCGTCCACGATCTGATTAATGACGTCCGTCGCGGCTTTGATGTTGTGATGAAAATTCACCGCAACGGTGTAGCCTTCGCTTGCCAGCTGTAGCGCGGTGGCTTTACCAATACCCCGGCTGGCGCCGGTGACCAGTGCAATTCCCATTCTTTTCTCCCAATAAAAAAGCCGGGTAGCGGCTTCGCCTTACCCGGCCTGCGTTACTACAGGAACAACATTACTGGTATTCGCTCATCGGTACGCAGGAGCAGAACAGGTTACGGTCGCCGTAAACATCATCAAGACGTTTCACGGTTGGCCAGTATTTGTTTGCCACACCTGCCGGGAAGACAGCCAGTTCGCGGGTATAACCATGGTTCCACTCTGCCACCAGTTCGTTCTGGGTATGCGGCGCGTTCACCAGCGGGTTATCTTCCAGCGTCCACTCCCCGCCTTTCACGCGGTCGATTTCGCTGCGGATCGCCAGCATCGCGTCGATAAAGCGATCCAGCTCCACCTTGCTTTCAGATTCAGTCGGCTCAACCATCAGCGTTCCCGCAACCGGGAAGGACATGGTTGGCGCGTGGAAGCCGTAGTCGATCAGGCGCTTGGCAATATCCAGCTCGCTGATGCCCGTCTCTTCTTTCAGAGGACGAATATCGAGGATGCATTCGTGCGCCACGCGACCGTCGCGGCCGGTGTAGAGCACCGGATAGGCGTCCTTCAGACGCGTTGCGATGTAGTTGGCGTTGAGGATCGCCACCTGGCTGGCCTGCTTCAGCCCTTCCGCGCCCATCATGCGGATGTACATCCAGCTGATTGGCAGGATAGAGGCGCTGCCGAACGGTGCCGCAGAGACCGCGCCCTGACGGGTCAGCATGCCTTCGATCTGCACCACGCTGTGGCCTGGGACAAACGGCGCCAGGTGCGCCTTCACGCCGATAGGACCCATCCCCGGGCCGCCACCGCCGTGCGGAATGCAGAACGTTTTATGCAGGTTCAGGTGCGACACGTCCGCGCCAATAAAGCCCGGAGAGGTGATGCCCACCTGGGCGTTCATGTTTGCGCCGTCGAGGTAAACCTGGCCGCCGAACTGATGCACCACTTCACACACTTCACGGATAGTTTCTTCGTACACGCCGTGGGTGGACGGGTAGGTCACCATAATGCAGGAGAGTTTGTCGCCCGCCTGCTCGGCTTTGGCGCGCAGGTCGGCCAGATCGATGTTGCCGTTTTTGTCGCACGCCACAACCACCACTTCCATTCCTGCCATCTGGGCAGAAGCCGGGTTGGTACCGTGGGCAGAGCTTGGGATCAGGCAGATATCACGGTGGCCTTCATTGCGGCTTTCGTGATAGTGACGGATCGCCAGCAGGCCCGCGTATTCACCCTGCGCACCGGAGTTCGGCTGCATGCAGAGCGCGTCGTACCCGGTCAGCTTCACCAGCCAGTCGGAGAGCTGGTTGATCATCATGTGATAACCTTCCGCCTGCTCAGCCGGGCAGAACGGGTGCAGCTCAGAGAATTCAGGCCAGGTAATTGGGATCATCTCAGCCGCGGCGTTCAGCTTCATGGTGCAGGAGCCCAGCGGGATCATCGCCTGGTTCAGCGCCAGATCTTTACGTTCCAGAGAGTGCATGTAACGCATCATCTCGGTTTCGCTGTGATAGCGGTTGAACACCGGGTGAGTCAGGATCGCGTCGTCGCGCAGCATGCTTTCCTGAATGGAGCGGCTGTCGAGCGCAACCTCTTTGTCGAGCGTATCAACGTCCAGACCGTGTGCGTCACCCAGCAATACGTTGAACAGGGTCAGGATATCGTCACGGGTGGTGCTTTCGTCCAGCGTAATGCCGACCGCATTGTGAATGTCGCTGCGCAGGTTGATTTGCGCTGCCTCGGCGCGCGCCAGCACGGCCGCTTTGTCTGCCACCTCGACGCACAGGGTATCGAAATAGTGTTCATGACGCAGTCTGAGACCTTTCTGTTGCAGACCGCAGGCCAGGATATCGGCCAGACGGTGGATGCGGCTGGCAATACGTTTCAGGCCAGCCGGACCGTGGAACACCGCGTACAGGCTGGCAATGTTAGCCAGCAGCACCTGCGAGGTACAGATGTTGGAGTTCGCTTTCTCGCGGCGGATATGCTGCTCGCGGGTCTGCATCGCCATGCGCAGCGCGGTGTTACCGGCGGCATCTTTCGATACGCCGATAATACGGCCTGGCATGGAACGTTTAAATTCATCTTTCGCGCCAAAGAACGCCGCGTGCGGGCCGCCGTAGCCCATCGGCACGCCGAAACGCTGGGCTGAGCCGAAGACAATATCCGCGCCCTGTTTACCTGGCGCCGTCAGCAGCACCAGCGCCATAAAATCAGCGGCGACGCTAACAATAACCTTACGGGATTTCAGCTCGGCGATCAGTGCGCCGTAGTCGTGCACTTCCCCGGTAGTGCCCACCTGCTGCAACAGCACGCCGAAGACGTCCTGGTGATCCAGCACTTTTTCAGCGTCGTCGACAATCACTTCAAAGCCGAAGGTTTCCGCACGGGTGCGCACCACGTCCAGCGTCTGGGGATGCACGTCCGCCGCGACGAAGAAGCGGTTGGCGTTTTTCAGCTTGCTCACGCGCTTCGCCATCGCCATCGCTTCGGCGGCGGCGGTCGCTTCATCCAGCAGCGAGGCAGAGGCGATATCCATACCGGTCAGATCCAGCGTCACCTGCTGGAAGTTCAGCAGCGCTTCCAGACGGCCCTGGGAGACTTCTGGCTGATACGGGGTGTAAGCGGTGTACCAGCCCGGGTTTTCCAGCATGTTACGCAGGATCACCGGCGGTAGCTGCACGTTGGTGTAGCCCATGCCAATGTAAGACTTATAGCGCTTGTTAAGGCCGGCGATGGCCTTCAGCTCCGCCAGCGCGGCGAACTCCGTCGTGGACTCGCCTACCTGCGGCGGCGTAGCAAGCTGGATGTCTTTTGGCACGATCTGGCCGATCAGTGCGTTTAATGAATCCGCGCCAACTGTCTTCAGCATCTCCTGCTGTTGCTGAGCATCCGGCCCAATGTGACGTTCAATGAAAGCGCCACGGTTTTCAAGCTGGCTTAAAGTCTGTGTCATGAGCGATGGTTCCTGAAACGTGCAGTGAATCGTAGTTATCTGTAACGCTGTTGCCCGGTGGCGCTAACGCTTACCGTGCCTACGTTGACCTGTAGGCCGGATAAGCGCAGCGCCATCCGGCACAACGTTATTCGTCTTCCAGTAGTGCTTCGTACGCGGTCGCATCCAGCAGCGCGGCAACCTGCGCTTCGTCGCTGGCTTTGATCTTGAAGATCCAGCCGCCTTCATACGGTTCGCTGTTGACCAGCTCCGGGGAGTCGCTCAGCGCGTCGTTCACGGCAACAATTTCACCGCTTACCGGGGCGTAGATGTCAGAGGCCGCTTTAACGGATTCCGCCACCGCACAGTCGTCGCCTGCGCTCACGGTTGCGCCCACTTCCGGCAGGTCAACAAACACCATGTCGCCCAGCAGCTCCTGCGCGTGCTCGGTGATCCCAACGGTGTAAGTGCCGTCCGCCTCTTTGCGCAGCCACTCGTGTTCTTTGCTGTATTTCAGTTCTGCTGGCACATTGCTCATTGAAGTTCTCCTGATAAAAATAGTTAGGCGACCGGCTTACCGGCGCGAACAAAAATCGGTTTGGTCACGTTGACCGGCATTTCGCGGTTGCGGATCTGCACCACCGCCGTATCGCCAATCCCCGCCGGCACGCGTGCCAGGGCAATACTGTAGCCGAGCGTCGGGGAGAACGTTCCGCTGGTGATCACGCCTTCGCGATGATTGCCATCGGCATCGGTGAAGCGCACCGGCAGCTCGCCGCGCAGCACGCCTTTTTCTTTCATCACCAGGCCAACCAGCTGTTCAGTGCCTTTCTCGCGCTGCATCTCCAGCGCTTCACGACCAATAAATTCACGGTCAGCCGGTTCCCATGCGATGGTCCAGCCCATGTTGGCGGCCAGCGGAGAGACGCCTTCGTCCATCTCCTGACCGTAGAGGTTCATCCCCGCTTCCAGACGCAGCGTATCGCGCGCGCCCAGGCCCGCAGGCTTCACGCCCGCCTCCACCAGCGCACGCCAGAAATCAGCGGCCTTCTCGTTTGGCATGGCAATTTCGTAGCCCGCTTCACCGGTGTAGCCGGTGGTGGCGATAAACAGCTCCCCCGCCTGCACGCCGAAGAACGGCTTCATGCCCTCGGTGGCTTTGCGCTGCTCGTCGCTGAACAGAGAGGCGGCTTTCGCCTGGGCGTTTGGCCCCTGCACGGCAATCAGCGACAGATCGTCACGGACGGTGATGTCAATGGCGTAAGGTTCAGCGTGTTGGGAAATCCAGGAGAGGTCTTTTTCGCGTGTGGCGGAGTTTACAACGAGGCGGAAGAAATCTTCGGTGAAGTAGTAGACGATGAGGTCGTCAATCACGCCGCCAGAGGCATTGAGCATGCCGGTATAGAGCGCTTTGCCCGGCGTTTTCAGTTTGGCGACGTCGTTTGCCAGCAGATAACGCAAAAACTCCCGGGTGCGGCTACCGCGCAGGTCGACAATCGTCATATGAGACACGTCGAACATACCGGCATCGATGCGCACCGCGTGGTGCTCATCAATCTGCGAGCCGTAGTGCAGCGGCATCATCCAGCCGTGGAAGTCCACCATGCGGGCGCCGCACAACACGTGCTGTTCGTACAAAGGAGTCTGTTGAGCCATCTTTTCCTCGTTGAAAAATTCACCGTGAAACCCGGTGTCGGCCTCGCGATCGGGGGCCGACGCAAACGTTCTCTTTTACCTGAACTTACCACCGAAACCGGCGGTTAACCATAAGGTAAAACGGGTCATCACATTAGCTTATGACCAAAAATCGCTGAAAAGCCTACAGAGTTATTCACTGGGAAAATGCGATTAACCCCGCATAAAATTAACAATGATCTAACAGGATTTAGCAGATGGTGATATTTCATGCGGAAAAACGGGCCGAATTTCCGTAACATAAAAATAGTAAGATTAGATTTTCTAATGCGAAAAATGACGTGAAATTAGATTATTTCAAACGAGGAAATTTCCCCGGCGCGGAGGCCGGGAAAATAAAGTGTGACGGGGATCGAGATTAACGTAACCAGTCGGGAAGATCGTTGAGGCCCATTGCCTGACGAAGAAGCTGCGGTTTTACGCCGGGAAGGGTGTCGGCCAGTTTGAGACCGATATCGCGCAGCAGTTTTTTCGCCGGATTCGCTCCGGCAAACAGCTCGCGGAAACCCTGCATCCCCGCCAGCATCATCGCCGCGCTGTGTTTACGGCTGCGCTCGTAGCGACGCAGATACAGATGCTGACCAATATCCTTGCCTTCCCGATGCAGGCGACGCAGCTCTTCAACCAGCTCAGCCGCGTCCATAAAGCCGAGGTTCACCCCCTGCCCGGCCAGCGGATGAATGGTATGCGCCGCATCCCCCACCAGCGCCAGACGGTGCGCGGCAAACTGACGCGCGTAGCGACCGGTTAACGGAAACGTCTGGCGTTCGCTTTCAAGCGTGCACAGGCCCAGACGGTTATCAAACGCCACGCATAGCGCCTGACTGAAGGCATCCGGCGTCGCCTCCTGCATCTGCTGCGCTTTCTCCGGCTCTAAGGACCAGACGATGGAGCAGAGATGCGGATCGGCAAGCGGCAGGAAGGCCAGAATGCCGTCATTATGGAAAATCTGGCGCGCCACGCCGCCGTGCGGCTCTTCGGTGCGGATTGTTGCCACCAACGCGTGATGGCGGTAATCCCAGAAGGTCAGCGGAATATCCGCTTTGTTACGCAGCCAGGAATTGGCGCCGTCGGCACCCACCACCAGACGCGCGGTCAGCATGTCGCCACTTTCAAGAGTGATAAACGCGTCGTTTTCGCCCCACGCCACCTGCTGAAGTTTCGCCGGTGCGATCAGCGTGACATCGCTGCACTGCTGCGCTTTCTGCCACAGCGCGTGGTGGATCACCGCGTTTTCAACGATGTGTCCAAGGTGGCTGTAGCCCATGCTTTCATCGTCAAACGCGATACGGCCGAAGCTGTCTTTATCCCACACTTCCATGCCATGGTAACAGCTGGCACGCAGCGCCACGATTTCAGACCAGACGCCAAGGTGCGTCAGTAGCTTTTCGCTGGCGGCATTGATCGCCGAAACACGCAGCTCCGGCGGTGCATCCTGCGCCACAGGCTGCGGCGCTTTTTGCTCAAGCACGGCCACGCGCAGGCCGCTGCCCTGTAAACCACAGGCCAGCGCCAGTCCTACCATTCCGCCGCCCACAATGGCGACATCAACATTTTGCACGGTCAATACTCCTTAACGCGCGACCCAACCCAGGGTCCGCTGCGCCAGCACGTCACGTGCCGGAATGAACAGTTCCATCGCCATCAGCCCAAGGTTGCGACCCGCAACCAGCGGTGCCCAGCGATTGGCAAACAGGTGGACTAAACCGTCGGTGACGCCAATGGTCGCCGCTTTGTCCGCCTGGCGTCGTTTCTGGTAATGGCTCAGCACTGAGTATGCGTCACAATCCTGTTGTTCGCTCCACGTCCGGGCCAGTAGCTCGGCCAGGCTCATTACGTCACGGAGGCCAAGGTTGAAGCCTTGCCCGGCGATAGGGTGCAGCGTCTGCGCGGCGTTGCCGACCAGAGCGACACGATGGGAGACAGTCTGCGATGCGGTCGTCAGCGCGAGCGGATAGGCCACGCGTTTTCCGGCGTGGGTGATGCGCCCAAGCCGCCAGCCGAAGGCCTTTTGCAGCTCGGAACAAAAACGTTCGTCGGACCAGGAGAGAACCTCATCGGCCCGATCCTGCGCATGGCACCATACCAGCGAGCAGCGCCCGTTCGACATCGGCAGCATGGCCAGCGGGCCGTGCGCCGTGAAGCGCTCAAATGCCCTGCCGTTATGCGCGCCAGCCGTAGAGACATTAGCGATGACCGCCACCTGCCCATAAGGTTCAGAGCGCCATTCGACGCCGCACTGCGTGGCGATCGCGGAGCGTGAACCATCCGCCGCCACCAGCAGTTGCCCCTCCAGCGTGGTGCCGTTGTCCAGCGTCACGCTGACGGCCTCGTCACGACGGCTAAAGTTGGCGACGCGCGCCGGACAGTGCAGCGTGACGCCAGGCGCGTCCTGTAACAGACGGAACAGCCGCAGCCCTACGTCATGCAGCTCGACAACCTGCCCCAGCGCCTCGATCCGGTAATCGTGGGCATCCAGCGTCACAAACCCCGCATGCCCGCGATCGCTGACGTGAACGGTGCCGATCGCCGTTGCGCAATCCGCTATCGCCTGCCAGATCCCAATACGCGCAAGCTGCTGACAGGTTCCCTGCGCCAGCGCGATAGCGCGGGCGTCGAAACCGGGATGATCGGCCGCCTGCGGCGCGACCGCCTCGACGAGATGCACCGGAAGCTGGCCCTGGGTTAACTGCGAAATAGCCAGCGCCAGAGTAGCGCCGGTCATGCCTCCGCCAACAATGATTACGCTCATCCGCGTGCCGCCGCCATCAGCGCCTCGATGTCGTCGGCTTTTTTCACCACGGTCGCGGTCAGGTTTTCGTTACCGGTTTCGGTGATGACGATGTCATCTTCAATACGAATGCCGATCCCGCGGTACTGTTCCGGCACGTCGGCATCCGGCGCGATGTACAGCCCCGGCTCAACGGTCAGCACCATGCCAGGCTCCAGCACGCGCGAACGTTCCGGACCGTATGCGCCGACGTCATGCACATCCAGCCCCAGCCAGTGGCTCAGGCCGTGCATAAAGTACGGACGATGGGCGTTTTCGGTTATAAGGGTGTCCACATCGCCTTTCAGAATGCCGAGCTTCACCAGCCCGGTAATCATGATGCGCACCACCTCGCCCGTAACCTCCTGGATGGAGGTGCCAGGGCGGAACAGCGTCAGCGCGGTCTCCAGAGACTCAAGCACGATGTCATAGATTTCACGCTGCGCGGTGGTGAATTTACCGTTCACCGGGAAGGTACGGGTGATGTCGCCCGCGTAACCCTGATATTCACAGCCGGCGTCAATCAGCACCAGATCGCCGTCGCGCAGTTCACTTTCGTTTTCGGTGTAGTGCAGAATGCAGCCATTTTCCCCGCCGCCTACGATGGTGTTATAGGACGGGAAGCGCGCGCCGTGACGGTTAAATTCATGGTGAATTTCGCCTTCAAGCTGGTACTCGAACATACCGGGACGGCACTTTTCCATGGCGCGGGTATGCGCCAGGGCGCTGATTTCGCCCGCGCGGCGCATCACGTTCAGCTCTTCGTCAGACTTAAACAGGCGCATCTCATGCACCATCGGTCGCCAGTCCGTCAGGGTGGCGGGTGCAGACAAATTCTGACGTGAGCCTTTACGCAGCTTATCCAGCGCGGTGAAAACAATGTCATCCGCATACGCGTATTCGCCCTGCGCGTGATAGAGCACGTCCAGACCGTTCAGCAGTTGGTAGAGCTGCTGGTTGATTTCGCTGTAGGCCAGCGCGCGGTCCACACCCAGTTTTTCTGGCGCCGCCTCCTGCCCTAAGCGGCGACCAAACCAGATTTCCGCGGTCAGATCGCGCACGCGGTTAAAAATCACGCTGTGGTTGTGGGTGTCATTGCTTTTAATCAGCACCAGTACCGCTTCCGGCTCGTTAAACCCGGTGAAGTACCAGAAATCACTGCTCTGGCGATAGGGGTATTCGCTGTCGGCGCTGCGCGTCACTTCCGGCGCGGCGAAAATCAGGGCAGCGCTTCCCGGCTGCATTTTCGCCAGCAGCGCCTGACGACGGCGAGAATACTCTTGACTGGAGATAACCATGACACCCTCCTGTGCGTTATTTTTCTTAGTGTAATGTTGGCTTGCGAACTTCCGGCGCGGTCGGCTGCGAGCGCGTAAAGTTGTCGTGACACAGCAGAGACGCCACGCGCACGTACTCGATAATCTCTTCGAGAGACATCTCCAGCTCTTCCTGGTCTTCGTCTTCATCGTAGCCGAGCTGGGCGATGTTACGCAGATCGTCGATCGCTTCACCCGCTTCGCCGGTCACTTTATCCAGTTTAGGCTGGGTTACGCCCAGGCCAAGCAGATAGTGATTTACCCAACCCGCAAGCGCATCAGCGCGATCGAAGACGCTGACATCGTCGCCTTCAGGCAGATAAAGCTGAAAAAGAAAGCCATCGTCTTCCAGGGAATCGCTGGTTGCGGCGTGCATTTTACGCAGCGCTTCCGCCAGTTCGTGGCCAAACGCCAGCCCTTCGTTGGTGAGGTCGTGGATCAGCGGCTGCCATGAGCTGTCGCTGTTTCCGCCGCACAGTATGCCGCTGATCAGACCGTGCATTTCGGCAGGGGTCAGACCGACTCCCTGCTGGTTCAGTAACTGGTTTAAATCCTTGTAACCAGGCATTTCGTTCTGTATAGACATACGCATTCGTCATCAAAGGGAGGATATTCATGATATGCTACCACTTTGGACCCTGGTGATACCAGAAAAGGGCTTGTATCTTCACATCAGGGTAGCTATAGTGTCGCCCCTTCGCAGCCCCCGGGGCAGTAAGCGAAGGCAGCGCAGTCAATCAGCAGGAAGGTGGCATGTCTGCACAACCCGTCGATCTCCAGATTTTTGGCCGTTCACTGCGAGTGAATTGTCCGCCTGAACAAAGGGATGCCTTGAATCAGGCTGCGGACGATTTGAATCAGCGGTTGCAAGATCTAAAAGAACGCACTAGAGTCACAAATACTGAGCAGCTGGTTTTCATCGCCGCGTTGAACATCAGCTATGAACTGACTCAGGAAAAAGCGAAGACCCGCGATTACGCGGCAAGCATGGAGCAGCGCATTAAAATGCTCCAGCAGACCATAGAACAGGCATTGCTTGATCAAGGTCGCAGTCCCGAAAGACCGGGACCAAAGTTTGAATAACACTTCTCAGTTGACTATGGTAGAGTAACTGTGAAGACAAAATTTCTCTGAGATGTTCGCAAGCGGGCCAGTCCCCTGAGCCGATATTTCATACCACAAGAATGTGGCGCTCCATGGTTGGTGAGCATGCTCGGTTCGTCCGAGAAGCCTTAAAACTATGACGACACATTCACCTTGAACCAAGGGTTCAAGGGTTACAGCCTGCGGCGGCATCTCGGAGATTCCCTCTCTTTTCTTCTACCGACTACCATGACTCAATTCCCTGAAGTTTCTGCTTCACGCCAGGACATCCGTCAGCTTATTCGCCAGCGTCGTCGCGCCTTAAGCGCCGAGCAACAGGCACAGTTTGCCCAGCAGGCCGCCGCCCGCATGATGGCCTATCCGCCTGTAGTGATGGCCAACACCGTCGCCCTGTTTCTCTCGTTTGACGGTGAGCTGGATACCCAACCGCTTATCGACCAGCTCTGGCGCGCCGGGAAAAAAGTTTACCTGCCGGTTCTGCATCCCTTTAGCCCGGGCAATCTGCTGTTTCTGCACTATCATCCGCACAGCGAGCTGGTGGTGAATCGTCTGAAAATCACCGAACCCAAACTCGACGTGCGCGACGTACTGCCGCTTTCCGGGCTGGATGTGCTGATTACGCCGCTGGTGGCGTTTGACGAGCAGGGCCAGCGATTAGGCATGGGCGGGGGATTCTATGACAGGACGCTACAAAACTGGCAGCAGTATGGATTGCAGCCGGTGGGCTATGCGCATGATTGCCAGGCTGTAGAAGCCTTGCCGGTGGAGAAGTGGGATGTGCCGTTGCCGGCGGTGGTGACGCCATCGAAGTTGTGGGAGTGGTGAACCAAGCGTGCGGCCAGATGCCCTCACCCCAGCCCTCTCCCACAGGGAGAGGGTGAAAACATAAAAAACGGTAACTATCGTTACCGTTTTGCATTTACCTCGCACCATCAGTACAACAGGCGCGCGCGAATCGTCCCCGGAATGGCCTTCATGCTCTGCAATGCTTTCTCGGCGATGTCTTCATCCGCTTCGATATCAATCACCACATAACCCATCTGCGAGTTAGTTTGCAGATACTGCGCGGCAATGTTAACGCCCTGCTCGGCAAAGATCTGGTTGATGGCGGTCAGCACGCCAGGACGGTTTTCGTGGATGTGCAGCAGACGACGCCCACCGTGCAGCGGCAGAGACACCTCCGGGAAGTTCACCGCAGAGAGCGTTGAACCGTTGTCGGAATATTTGCTCAGTTTACCCGCCACTTCCAGGCCGATATTCTCCTGCGCTTCCTGAGTAGAACCGCCGATGTGCGGCGTCAGGATCACGTTGTCGAACTCGCACAGCGGAGAGGTGAACGGATCGCTGTTGGTGGCCGGTTCCGTCGGGAACACGTCAATCGCCGCACCCGCCAGATGCTTACGCTTCAGCGCGTCGCACAGCGCAGGAATGTCAACCACCGTACCGCGCGCGGCGTTGATCAGCAGAGCGCCCGGCTTCATCAGCGCCAGCTCCTCCGCCCCCATCATGTTTTTGGTGGACGCATTTTCCGGCACATGCAGGCTGACCACGTCGCTCATATTCAGCAGGTCAGAAAGATGCTGCACCTGCGTCGCGTTACCCAGCGGCAGCTTGCTTTCGATATCGTAGAAAAACACGTGCATGCCGAGGGATTCCGCCAGAATACCGAGCTGCGTACCGATGTGGCCGTAACCGATAATCCCGAGCTTTTTACCACGCGCTTCGTAGGAGCCCGCAGCCAGCTTATTCCACACGCCGCGGTGCGCTTTGGCGTTAGCTTCCGGAATGCCGCGAAGGAGCAGCAGCAGCTCGCCAATCACCAGCTCCGCCACGGAACGGGTGTTAGAGAACGGCGCGTTAAAGACCGGGATACCGCGTTTTGCGGCGGCATTCAGATCAACCTGATTGGTGCCGATGCAGAAACAGCCAATCGCCACCAGCTTTTCCGCCGCAGCAATAACGTCTTCAGTCAGTTGGGTACGGGATCGCAGGCCAATGAAATGGGCATCACGGATGGACGCTTTCAGCTCTTCAGTGTCCAGCGCGCCTTTGTGAAATTCGATGTTGGTGTAGCCTGCTGCGCGAAGGCTATCGAGCGCTTTCTGGTGCACGCCTTCAACCAGCAGGAATTTAATCTTGTCTTTCTCCAGTGATACCTTTGCCATTTACCCGACCCTGTTTTTATCTGAACTGATGTTGTGCTGGATATAAATCCCGTGCAGCCAACATATCAAAAAAAACTATTGCAGCAATATGAACGTTTGCGTCGGCACTCTGAAGAAAAGTCATACAGAGCAAAATGGCAGAGGAAAATGCTGCGGATAATTACGAACGTGGCAGGATCGGCAAAAGAGGCGGAAAAACGTGACACAAGTCACCGAATTTAGCTTTTCAAATTTTTTTAGCGGGGGGAGCGCTCCCCCCGTCAGATCATTTTACGATGGTTTTTACACCGTCAGCCGTGCCGATCAGCGCCACGTCCGCGCCACGGTTGGCAAATAACCCCACGGTAACGACGCCTGGAATGCCGTTGATCGCATTTTCCAGCGCAATGGCATCGAGGATCTCAAGGCCGTGAACGTCGAGGATCACGTTGCCGTTGTCGGTCACCACACCCTGACGGTATTCCGGACGACCACCCAGCTTCACCAGTTGACGTGCCACGGCGCTGCGCGCCATCGGGATCACTTCGACCGGCAGCGGGAAATTCCCCAGAATGTCGACCTGCTTGGAGGCGTCCGCGATGCAGATGAACTTATCCGCCACGGAAGCGATGATTTTTTCGCGGGTCAGCGCCGCGCCACCGCCTTTGATCATCTGCATATGGCCGTTGATTTCATCCGCGCCATCAACGTAAATGCCCAGACGGTCCACTTCGTTGAGGTCGAAAACGGTGATGCCGAGACTTTTCAGCTTTTCCGTGGAAGCATCGGAGCTGGAAACCGCGCCCTCGATCTGCCCCTTCATCGTGCCCAGCGCATCGATAAAGTGCGCCGCCGTCGACCCCGTACCAACACCGACAATGGTACCCGGCTGTACGTACTGGAGAGCGGCCCATCCTACTGCTTTTTTCAGTTCATCCTGCGTCATGATCGTTTTGCCTGTGGTGTGAAAACTCAGGGCGCATTATAGAACACGTCGAATGGATTTCGTCTGCCACGAAGGGAAAATTGTGTCATAGTGCAGATTAAGCAAAATTAAGGAGTCAGCCAGAGCAATGAAACGTCCGGACTACAGAACACTACAGGCACTTGATGCAGTTATTCGTGAACGCGGTTTTGAGCGCGCGGCGCAAAAGCTGTGCATCACCCAGTCCGCCGTATCACAGCGTATCAAACAGCTTGAAAACATGTTCGGGCAGCCGCTGCTGGTGCGTACCGTGCCGCCCCGTCCGACGGAGCAAGGACAAAAGCTCCTCGCCCTGCTGCGTCAGGTTGAACTGCTGGAAGATGAGTGGCTGGGCGATGAACAGACCGGCTCCACGCCGCTGCTACTGTCGCTGGCGGTGAACGCCGACAGTCTGGCAACCTGGCTGCTGCCGGCCCTTGCGCCGGTGCTGGCCGACTCCCCGATCCGCCTGAACCTCCAGGTTGAAGACGAAACCCGCACCCAGGAGCGCCTGCGCCGTGGCGAAGTGGTTGGGGCGGTCAGTATTCAGCCTCAGGCGCTGCCGAGCTGTCTGGTCGATCAACTGGGCGCGCTGGACTACCTGTTTGTCGGTTCAAAAGCCTTTGCCGAGCGCTACTTCCCGAACGGCGTGACCCGCGCCGCGCTGCTGAAAGCGCCTGCCGTCGCGTTCGACCATCTGGACGATATGCATCAGGCTTTCCTGCAACAAAACTTCGATCTGCCGCCGGGCAGCGTGCCGTGTCATATCGTTAACTCGTCCGAAGCCTTCGTACAGCTCGCGCGTCAGGGAACCACCTGCTGCATGATCCCGCATTTGCAGATTGAGAAAGAGTTGAAAAGCGGTGAGCTGATTGATTTAACCCCGGGGCTGTATCAGCGCCGGATGCTGTACTGGCACCGTTTTGCCCCGGAAAGCCGCATGATGCGCAACGTCACCGATGCGCTGCTGGCGTTTGGGCACAAGGTGTTAAGACAGGATTGAAAAACTAGCCGGGTGGCGGCTTCGCCTTACCCGGCCTACGGGTTACTGAGCGGGCTTTTCAGTCGGCTCCAGCTGGAACACCACATCAACCTGATCGTCGAACTGAATGGTTGGCTGCTCGTAGGTTTCCTGAGCAGAAACCGGCGCGGCGTCCGCCTTCATCATCCGCACCATCGGGCTTGGCTGGTAGTTTGAAACGTGGTAGCGCACGCTGTAAACCGGACCGAGCTTGCTCTTGAAGCCGGAAGCCAGCTGCTGCGCCTGATGAATGGCATCATCAATCGCCGCTTTACGCGCTTCGTCTTTATATTTCTCCGGTTGCGCAACGCCCAGCGAGACGGAACGAATTTCGTTCAGCCCTGCCTTCAGCGCACCATCCAGCAATCCGTTGAGCTTATCAAGCTGGCGTACAGTCACTTCCACAGTACGCACGGCGCGATAGCCTTTCAGGATGCTTTTGCCGTTCTGGTAGTCGTAATCCGGTTGGGTACGCAGGTTCGCAGAGCTGATGTCTTTTTTCGCGACACCGTTCTGTTCCAGGAAAGAGAGGTATTGCGCAACACGATCGTCTGCCTGTTTCTTGGCGGAAGCAGCATCATTCGCCGCCACGTTCACTTCAATTGCCAGGGTTGCAACATCCGGTACCGCATCCACGCTTGCCGTGCCTGAAGTGACAATGTGCGGGCCGTTTGGCAGTTCATTCGCCTGCACCGACACCGCACCTAAACTTACTAATGCCGCCAGGGCCATCACCTTAAACTTCACTGTCATTCCTCCATGTTGCGAAGAGTGCCCTGTTAACAGGGCTCATGCCAGCAAGCTTAGCGGGTCTTGTTCAGATGTCCATAAGACAACGCTTAGTTGAACAATCCCTGTACGTGATGAATGCCCTCTTTCGCCAGCTGGAAGGCAATAAACCACATCACCAACCCCACCAGGGTATTGATAATGCGCTGTGCTTTGGCGGTGCGCAGTCGTGGCGCCAGCCATGCCGCCAGGATCGCAAGACCAAAGAACCAGAGGAAGGAGGCGCTGACCGTACCGAGCGCAAACCAGCGCTTGGGCTCAACGTCCAGCTGTCCGCCCAGGCTGCCGAGCACCACGAACGTATCAAGATAAACGTGCGGGTTAAGCCACGTCACGGCGAGCATGGTGACGATAATCTTCCAGCGCCCTTGCTTCATCACTTCGGCGCTCGCCAGCTCAAGATTGCTGCTCATGGCCGTTTTCAGGGCGCCAAACCCGTACCACAGCAGAAACGCTACGCCGCCCCAGGTAACCAGCGCCAGCAGCCACGGCGACTGCATCAACAGGGCGCTGCCGCCAAAAATCCCGGCGCAAATCAGCAGCAGATCGCTCACCGCGCACAGCAGGGCAATCATCAGATGATACTGACGGCGAATGCCCTGGTTCATCACAAACGCATTTTGTGGTCCTAGCGGAAGGATCATGGCCGCGCCTAACGCAAGCCCCTGAAAATAATAAGATAACATGACGTAATTCTCGCAGAGTTGTCCTGGAGGCAGACTATACTGCGGGAACGACATTAGAGGAAATGGATAATATTAATTGGGTATTAGCCGGGCTAATAAAAGAAAAGCCCGGTGTCGCTGACGCTTACCGGGCCTACGGGAGACGTTACTCTGCTTCTTTGACTTTTTTGACGTTTACGTCCATCTGCGGGTACGGGAAGCTGATGCCGTTAGCATCGAAATCACGCTTGATGCGCTCCAGCACGTCCCAGTAAACGTTTTGCAGATCGCCGCTTTTGCTCCAGATGCGCACCACAAAATTAATGGATGACGCACCCAGCTCGTTCAGACGAACGGTCTGCTCGCGGTCCTTCAGAATACGATCGTCAGAGGCAATGATGTTGGCGATCAGCGACTTCACCTGATCGATATCGGAGTCGTACGCCACGCTGATGATCAGCTCGTTACGACGCACCGGCTCGCGGGAGAAGTTAATGATATTGCCCGCAATGATTTTCCCGTTCGGGACTACCACAATGCGACCATCCACGGTACGCAGGGTCGTAGAGAAAATCTGTACCTGCAACACGGTACCGGCAATACCGCCCAGATCCACATACTCACCGGAACGGAACGGACGGAAGGTCACCAGCAGTACGCCCGCCGCCAGGTTCGACAGCGAACCCTGCAATGCCAGACCAATGGCCAGACCGGCTGCACCGAGCACAGCGATGACGGATGCCGTCTGCACGCCGACACGCCCCAGCGCCGCAATCAGCGTAAAGGCGATGATGCCGTAACGGACCAGCGCGGAGAGGAAATCGGCGACTGTGGCATCAATGTGTCGTGCGACCATCACCCGGTTGACAGCGTTCGATACGATACGCGCCACGATCATCCCGACAATGATGATGGCAATAGCGGCAACAATATTCACGGCGTAGCTCAGCAGTAGCGCCTGGTTGCGCACCAGCCAGTTACCCGCGTTATTGATGCTGTCTACAACATCAAGTTGTTCCATTTATTCTTCCTTTTGCTAAACCAAAACACAAAATCTGTCCCTTAGGGGACAGGCAGGTCAGTAAAGGGTAAACAAAAAGAGCGGGTAATGCCAAACAGATCACAAAATCAGGTATTGCAGGATATTGAAAAAGCATAAAAAAAGGCCCGCATATGCGGACCTCTTGACGCTATGAACAGCTCAAATTACAGAACGTCAACCGCGTTCAGTTCTTTGAATGCCTGCTCCAGACGAGTAATCATAGAAGTCTGGGCAGCGCGCAGCCATACGCGTGGATCGTAGTATTTCTTGTTCGGCTGGTCTTCGCCTTTCGGGTTGCCCAGCTGACCTTGCAGGTAAGCTTCGTTGGTTTTGTAGTATTGCAGGATACCGTCCCAGGTTGCCCACTGGGTGTCGGTATCGATGTTCATTTTCACTACGCCGTAGCTTACGGAGTCTTTGATTTCCTGAGCAGAAGAACCGGAACCGCCGTGGAAGACGAAGTTCAGGCTGTTGTGCGGCAGGTTGTGTTTCTTAGACACGTATTCCTGAGAATCACGCAGGATGGTTGGGGTCAGAACCACGTTACCTGGTTTGTACACGCCGTGTACGTTACCGAAGGACGCTGCGATGGTGAAGCGTGGGCTGATTTTGCTCAGCTCGGTGTAAGCGTAATCAACGTCTTCTGGCTGAGTGTACAGAGCAGAAGCGTCCATGTGGCTGTTGTCCACACCGTCTTCTTCACCGCCGGTGCAACCCAGTTCGATTTCCAGGGTCATGCCCATTTTGGACATACGCGCCAGGTACTTAGAGCAGATCTCGATGTTTTCTTCCAGAGACTCTTCGGACAGGTCGATCATGTGAGAAGAGAACAGTGGCTTACCGGTTGCTGCGAAGTGTTTTTCACCTGCGTCCAGCAGACCGTCGATCCATGGCAGCAGTTTTTTCGCGCAGTGGTCAGTGTGCAGGATAACCGGAACACCGTAGTGCTCAGCCATCTGGTGAACGTGATGTGCGCCAGAGATAGCACCCAGGATAGCAGCGCCCTGAGGGATGTCGGTTTTCACGCCTTTACCTGCGATGAACGCAGCGCCGCCGTTAGAGAACTGAACGATAACCGGTGCTTTAACTTTTGCAGCGGTTTCCAGTACGGCGTTGATGGAGTCGGTACCTACGCAGTTAACTGCTGGCAGAGCGAAGTTGTTTTCTTTAGCTACCTGGAACACTTTCTGTACGTCATCACCAGTGATAACGCCAGGTTTTACGAAATCAAAAATTTTAGACATGTTGCTTAGTCCTGTATCTTCGGCCGTTAGAAAAGGTGCGAGCTCTGATAAGCGCGCTGAAAATTGGGCAGGTTTCCCTGCCCCTGAATGGCTTACTTCTTAGCGCGCTCTTCGAGCATTGCTACTGCTGGCAGGACTTTACCTTCCACGAATTCGAGGAATGCGCCGCCACCAGTGGAGATGTAGGAGATCTTGTCAGCGATACCGAACAGATCGATAGCTGCCAGGGTGTCACCACCGCCTGCGATAGAGAACGCTTCGCTGTCTGCGATAGCGTTAGCCACGATCTCAGTCCCTTTGCGGAAGTTCGGGAATTCGAACACGCCGACAGGACCGTTCCACAGGATAGTTTTTGCGTTTTTCAGGATTTCAGCCAGTTTCTGTGCAGAAACGTCGCCCAGATCCAGAATCTGCTCTTCATCTTTGATGTCGTTAACAGATTTCAGGGTTGCGGTAGCAGTTTCGGAGAACTCAGTTGCCACGCGAACATCAGTTGGAACCGGGATATCACAGGTACCCAGCAGACGTTTGGCTTCGTCAACCAGATCCGCTTCGTACAGGGATTTACCTACGTTGTGGCCTTGCGCAGCAACGAAGGTGTTCGCGATACCACCGCCAACGATCAGCTGGTCAGCGATTTTGGACAGGGAATCCAGTACGGTCAGTTTGGTAGACACTTTAGAACCACCAACGATAGCGACCATTGGACGAGCAGGTTCTTTCAGTGCTTTACCCAGCGCTTCCAGTTCGTCAGCCAGCAGCGGACCTGCACAGGCGACGTCTGCGAATTTACCGATACCGTGGGTAGATGCCTGCGCACGGTGAGCCGTACCGAATGCATCCATCACGAATACGTCACACAGCGCAGCGTATTTTTTGGACAGAGTTTCGTCGTCTTTCTTTTCGCCTTTGTTGAAGCGAACGTTTTCCAGAACAACCAGCTCACCTTCGGCAACGTCTACGCCGTCCAGGTAATCTTTCACCAGGCGAACCGGGCTGGACAGTTTGTCTTTCAGGTAATTAACAACCGGCAGCAGAGAGAACTCTTCGTTGTACTCGCCTTCAGTTGGACGGCCCAGGTGGGAGGTGACCATCACTTTAGCGCCCTGCTTCAGAGCCAGTTCAATGGTTGGCAGAGATGCACGGATACGCGCGTCGCTGGTCACTTTGCCATCTTTAACCGGTACGTTCAGATCGGCACGGATGAAAACGCGTTTACCTGCCAGATCCAGATCGGTCATCTTAATTACAGACATGGTGAATCCTCTCGTTGATTCTTAAAGTTTTGCAAGCGCAAGGTGCGCTCTACCTGAAACCTTTTGCGGCCATGGCTAACGTGGTGTCGAGCATTCGGTTAGCAAAGCCCCATTCGTTATCACACCAGACCAGCGTCTTGATGAGGTGCGCACCACTGACTCGCGTCTGCGTGCCATCCACGATGGCGCTGTGCGGGTCGTGGTTAAAATCTACTGAGACCAACGGTAATTCCGTATAGTCAACTATACCATGAAATGCTCCCTGTGCCGCTTTTTGCAGCAACAGGTTGACTTCACAGGCTTTTACCGGTTTTTTCACCGTCACGCTAAGATCGATTGCGGTGACGTTTATCGTCGGCACGCGCACGGCAATCGCTTCGAAACGGTCGTTAAACTGCGGGAAAATACGGGTGATCCCGGCAGCCAGTTTCGTATCCACCGGAATGATGGACTGGCTCGCCGCGCGAGTGCGTCGTAAATCCGGATGGTAGGCGTCGATTACCTGCTGATCGTGCATGGCGGAGTGAATCGTGGTCACGGTGCCGGATTCAATGCCATACGCATCGTCTAACAGTTTAATGACCGGAATAATGCAGTTGGTGGTGCAGGAGGCGTTGGAGACAATGCGGTGTTCAGCTTGCAGCTCGTGCTGGTTGACGCCAAACACGACGGTGGCGTCGAGGTCGTTACTGCCGGGATGGGAGAACAGCACTTTTTTCGCGCCAGCATTCAGATGCGCTTCGCCATGTTCACGGTTACCGTACACGCCGGTACAGTCGAGCACCACATCCACACCCAGTTCGCGCCAGGGCAGCCCTTCAATACTGTTCTCATGCAGCACGCGGATGGCGTCGTCACCGACAAACAGCTGTTCCCTTTCCTGGCGAACGTCCCAGGCAAAGCGACCGTGACTGGTGTCATATTTCAACAAATGCGCCATGCCCGCAGCATCCGCCAGTTCATTGATTGCCACCACGGTGATTTCCGCACGACGCCCGGATTCATATAAAGCACGAACCACGTTGCGCCCGATGCGACCGAAGCCATTAATCGCTACGCGTACGGTCATAGATCTCCTGCAAAGCTATCCCTGAGTTTGAGGTGGCTGAAAGAGTAATCCAGCGACGCCCGAAGGGGAATCCTTGCTGTCACAAACTGCGATTGATTGGTCAATTGTCGAACATTTAATCGACTGAAACGCTTCAGCAAGAATAAGCGAATCGGGGAATAAAAGGAATCTCTGTCCAGATTAAGAGCGATTTTATCTGATCTCCATCACATTTTTCCGGAATAATCCCTTTTCTTCCCGCCACGTAAAAACGCGGCGGGTCGTCCGGCGCCCCACTGAAAGCCGCGCAGGATCAGACGAGTCGGTATTCGCCATTTGCCGACATCATCAGTTCCACATTGGCAGGACGGCTGTGACGCAAAACACGCTCCACGTTTGGCCCATCAGTGCGCGCATAAAACGCGTCGGCGTCGGCCTGAGAGAGTCCGCCGGCCAGCTTACGTCCCACCAGGCGCGTACGTAACGCTTCGGCGGGGGCGCGAATAAACAATGAAAAATCGCAGTATTCCATCAGCGTTCGCCATCGTTCGTCATCAAGCAGCAGCCAGTTACCCTCAACAATCACGACCGGGGCCGTTACCACAATAGCCTCTTCGACAGGATCGTGCGTTTGTCGGTCATACTGCGGCCAGGTACTGTCGCCCTCTTTGATCTGCCACAGATGTTGCGCAAGTCTGTCGACATCAAAGGTCTCCGGCGCGCCTTTATACGCACGCAGGTTATGGGCCTCAAGCCACTCGTTGTAGTGATGAAATCCATCCATCGGCAACGTCTGGATCGGCGGCATCCCCTCCATCTGACGAGAGAGGAATTCCCAGAAGGCGGTTAGCGTGGATTTACCCGTCCCGGGCGGCGCGCTGAGAAAAACAATCGTACGCCTGCTGGCGCTGGCGAAATGCCGTTTCGCCAGTTGCCGCAGCAAAGGCTTATGAACATTTTCAATTTCGTCGTCAGGATAATGTGCTTCTACATGTAGCCCGTTAACCGTTAGCCCAATTTTCACGGCGTAAGTTCCTTTAAAATTGTCGTTACCGCCAGGGTGAGCGCCGTCTTGATCATTGCGGTAAAGCGCACCTCAGACCATGTGGCAAAGTCAGCAAATTTCATCGACTCCAGCGCGCTGAATAATGTCGCGTTACGGGTGATGCAATTAACGTTGCTGATAAAATCCCAGGTGATGTCATCGGCGAAGCCAGGGAGGGTATCCTGCTCTTTCAGATACTGATAAAACTGCGAAAAATGCGTAATGTCGGCGTAGAGCCATTTTTCCATTTTCCCCAGCGCATAGATCAGACGTAACGCTACGTCGATGTCATCAAGCGGCCCACTCCGGGCGAGTAACGGCTTCACTGCATATTCCACGATCTCTTCATCGTTATCGACAAACAGCGACGGCAGAAAACATTTAATGCCCTGGAGTAAAAAAGACTGTGCCGTCGTCATAAATGCGAGGAGGTTATTCTGAGCATCCAGTTGCTCAAGCACATCGTCTTCTGTCAGTGTCGTCATTTGTATCTCGATAAATCACCGTGAATGCAGAGAGTCTATTATATTACACGTTCGATCTGCGCCGCCGATCAGTAAAGTTTGCGTGCGCACACCCTTCGCAACCTGTTGAATACCTTTAACCAGTTCGCCACCCGTCACGCCCGTCGCGCTGAACAGGATGTCATTGCCCTTTACCAGTTCGCTAAGGGTATAGATACGATTGACTTCCACCTTCATCTCCGCACAGCGACGGTGCTCCTGCACGGCGACCCGACGGTTCTCTGGACTCTCCCCTTTCGCTTCACAAAAATCGATCAGCTCCGCCTGCATATCGCCACCCAGCGCTTTCACCGCGCAGGCGGAGATCACCCCTTCCGGCGCGCCGCCTGTGGTGTACATCAGATCATAGGGATTATCCTGTAAGCAGGTCAGAACGCTGGCGGCGACGTCGCCATCGGGCAGCGCGAACACTTTCACGCCCAGCTGCGTCGCCTCGGCAATTGCATTTTGCAGGCGCGGTTTGTCCAGCGTCACCATCCGCAGATGCTCCAGCGGCTTGCCCAGCGCCCGGGCAACGTTGCGAAGGTTTTCTGTCAGCGGGAGATCGAGGCTGATTGCCCCGGCTGCCGCTGCGTTAACCACCAGTTTTTTCATGTACATATCAGGGGCATGAAACAGGCTGCCCTCAGGCGCAAACGCCATTACTGCCAGCGCATTGCTTTGCCCCATCGCCACCATGCGGGTGCCCTCGATGGGATCGACAGCAATATCCACCGCCGGGCCGACACCGCTTCCGACCTCCTCGCCAATCCACAGCATTGGCGCATGGTCGATCTCACCTTCGCCGATGACGATACGCCCGCGCATCGCTATCGCGTTTAGCGCCTCGCGCATGGCGGTTACCGCCAGCCCGTCGATTCGGTTTTTATCGCCGCACCCGGTTTGCGGCCAGGCGGCCAGCGCCGCCTGTTCCGTAACGCGAAAGAGCGGCCATGCCAGAGACATCATGCCGCCGCCTCCCCAATATCCACACCAAACTGCGCCAGCAGATAGCGCTCTGCTTTTTCATTCCAGATGCCGTGCGTCTCTTCCACAAGCCTTGCCAGCTCCCGGAAGAGCGGGTCGGTTTTGCCCTTTTCGGCAAAATCGGCAATGGCCGTTA
This sequence comes from Enterobacter cloacae complex sp. EB5, assembly GCF_031432835.1. Lineage (NCBI taxonomy): Bacteria > Pseudomonadati > Pseudomonadota > Gammaproteobacteria > Enterobacterales > Enterobacteriaceae > Enterobacter > Enterobacter cloacae complex sp. EB5. Next base: position 2,877,967 of record NZ_CP133860.1, on the reverse strand, counting down.
ACGGCATGGTGACACCGTTATAGATAAGCTTCTTGCCCCCAGGGATGTCCGGCAGATTGAGTACCGTATGCGGCACCGCATCAAGACCGCCGATGTGGGTCACCATAAACGACGGCTGGAGCTGGCCCGTCGCACTCAGCGCAATCGCCTCTTTCATGTCCTCCGTCGAGCCGCCGGAGGTGCCCACTACGTGGGTACTGTTGTAATGGACGTTGTAAAAATTAAACGGCACCTTGAAATTGCTGTCCGTTGGTCCGGCGAAGAAATTCAGGCACCCGTCCTCGGCGAGAAGATCGTCTGCCAGTTCAATGACCGCCGGAACCGCGGCATAGACAAACACGTCGTCAAAGCCTGCATTGTCAGTTAATGCGCGTAACGTAGCGGCAGGGTTCTCCAGTTCGGAGGTATTGACATAGATAAGCTCAATACCCTTTTGTGCCGCCAGCGCAACCGGCAGGAGTTTTTCCGCCTGCGCAAGGCGGGCCTCATCGATATCCACCACCACAACGCGCGACGGCTGGATCCCGCCGTTAATCGCATAATCAATAGCGCCAATTCCCATCGGCCCGGCGCAGGCCAGAAGCGCAATATTACCTCCCGGTTTCACGCCCATCCGGTGCTCATAGACATATTGCGTCGTATGATAATTGGCGTTATACGCGCCGATAATGCAGCACATGGGTTCCGCCAGCGAAGCCGCCGCAAAATAGGAGCCGTGATAAGGTAAAACGCAGCCCAGATTAATTGCGACTTCTGGAATAATCATATACGTCGCATTGCCGCCAAAATATTCATAGCTGTAGCCAGCAGAATAACCGCTCGGTAATCCCATTGCCGGTTGTAAAACAAAGCGCTGACCTTTTTTATATTTCCCGATAAGGTTTTTTCCGACCTCAACAATCACCCCGGCGCATTCATGTCCGGTGATGACCGGATGATTTTCCAGATCGTCCGGCACACGTTTATGTTCACTGCCTAATTTCGCTGCCTTCCAGGTGGATAAACAAACGCTGTCGGAAATTACGCTCACCAGCAGCTCATTGTCGCTTATTTCGGGCAGTTCAAATTCGCGGATACGAACATCCTGCTTGCCATAAATGGCAGCCACTTTCGTTTTCATAATGACTCCAGGAACCAGATAGATTAATTCGCCGTTAAATGCTTAAAGAGTTCGTCAAGCTGCGGATCGCCGAGATAGTTTTTTATCAATACTAACGGTTTGTCACTGACCCGTTTAGCGCGACCCTCCAGGCTGGCATGGGTAACAATAATGTCCGCGTTGTCAGGCACATTTTCGATGGCATAATGTTTTACATCGATATCTCGCCCGGCCTTTTCCAGACGCTTGCGGAATGTCGTCGCCCCCATAGCGCTGGAGCCCATTCCGGCATCGCAGACAAAAGCGATATGCTTAATATCCTGGTAAGAAAACTTGCCTTCCTGCTTCATGGCTTTTACGGCGTTGGCAGAATCATTGAAAGTATCTTCCGTTTCAGCTTCGCTATTTTTATCCATCTTCAGGATAAAAGAGGCGACCGCAAAGGTGACCAGCGTGCCTGCCGTTACGCCAGCAATCGTGGCGAGGAATGCGCCTTTAGGCGTTAACGCGAGGTAGGCGAAAATCGACCCCGGACTTGGGCCAGCCACCAGACCACCGCCTAACAAGTTAAACACCCACGTCCCGCTCATGCCGCCAGCAATCATCGCAATCAGCGTCAGCGGTTTCATCAGTACGTAAGGGAAATAGAGCTCATGAATGCCGCCCAGGAAGTGAATAATCATCGCGCCGGGGGCTGACTTCTTCGCCATTCCTTTGCCAAAAAAAGCAAAAGCCAGCAGCAGACCTAAACCCGGCCCGGGGTTGGAGGCCACCATAAAGAAGATGGATTTACCCGTCTCGGAAGCCTGCTGCATCCCCAGCGGATAATAAACACCCTGATCGATAGCGTTATTTAAAAACAGGATTTTTGCCGGTTCGTTAATCAACGACAGCAGCGGCAGGTAGCCCGCATGTACCAGTGCTTCAATACATTCTTTAATAAAGTTATTGGCAATCGACACCGCAGGGCCGATCACTTCAAATCCCAGCAGGCAGAGGAGCATGCCCGCAATACCCAGCGAGAAGTTGTTGATGACCATCTCAAAACCAGCGGGAATGCGTTTATCCAGCAGCCGATCGATGTGCTTAATCACCAGACCGCCGAGAGGCCCCATGATCATTGAGCCGAGGAACATAGGAATATCCGCGCCGATAATCACGCCGATAGTGCCGATCCCCCCCATCACCGCCCCACGTTTGCCGCCAACCAGGTGTCCACCGGTAGAGCCAATCATCACCGGCAATAAATAGGTGATCATCGGACCGACAATTTTGGCGAAATGCTCATTTGGCATCCAGCCGGTTGGAATAAATAAAGCGGTAATAAACCCCCAGGCGATAAAAGCGCCAATATTCGGGATGACCATTGCAGTCAAAACCCCCCCAAAAGCCTGGACCTTTGCACGAGCAGACTTGTGTTCCATAATAATATCCTGTAAAGGAGAGAATAATTATGCGTGAGCGATAATATCCGCCAACTGCTTTTCTGACTTAGCGGTTAACAACGCCGACAGTTTATCTTCTTCACATAATAATTCGCTTAATGCCTGGATAGCGCCGATATGTGAATCCGCATCCGCCGCCGATAAACCAATGAGTAATTTTACGGGCTCATCGTCGTCGGCAAACTGCACTTCCTGTTTAAGAAGCGTTAATGACATACCTGTTTTTAAGGCACCGCACTCCGGACGGGCATGAGGCATCGCTACACCCGGAGCGAGAATGTAATAAGGACCATTAGTGAGCGTCGAGGTTTTAATTGCTTCAATATAATCAGCGTTAATATAATGATTTTGCAGCAAAGACGACATGGAAAAATCAATGGCTTCCTGCCAGTCCTTTGCTGCGGATTTTATTGATATTGAGGATTCAGGGAAATAATCAATTAACCGCATATACCATCCTTATTTTATTTTTAGGGTACACCGTATCGCTAAAAACAAAATACGCCTGCGGTAAAATGAAATCAAACGGGGAGAAAATAGCGAGCGTGTCAGAGCGCATTTTAATAAAATGAATAAAAACAGATCGTTAAAAACAAGAAAGAAAAAAGCAAGTCTATATATGTGATATCCATTGCAGATTACACTTATCATGACTTTACGTATTTGTGATGTGAATCACCAAATATAGGTTGTTTACACAGAAAAAATACCATCGAAATAAAAACGGGCCGCCTGAGCGACCCGTTTTGCCTCACTGGTGAAGTTACAGCAGTTCTTTCGCCTTAGCGACAACGTTCTCAACGGTGAAGCCGAACTCTTCAAACAGCTGTTCAGCTGGCGCAGACTCACCAAACGTGGTCATACCGACGATAGCGCCGTTCAGACCTACGTATTTGAACCAGTAGTCAGCGATACCCGCTTCCACTGCCACGCGAGCGGAGACCGCTTTAGGCAGCACGGATTCGCGGTACGCGGCATCCTGCTTGTCGAACGCATCGGTAGACGGCATGGAGACCACACGCGCTTTCACGCCTTCGGCAGTCAGTTTTTCCCATGCGGCAACGGCCAGTTCAACTTCAGAACCGGTCGCGATGAAGATCAGCTCAGGCTGGCCTGCGCAATCTTTCAGCACGTAACCACCGCGCGCGATGTTCGCCAGCTGCTCTGGGGTACGCTCCTGCTGCGCCAGGTTCTGACGGGAGAGGATCAGCGCGGTCGGGCCATCCTGACGCTCAACGCCGTATTTCCACGCCACCGCAGATTCAACCTGGTCACATGGACGCCATGTGCTCATGTTCGGGGTCACGCGCAGGGAAGCCACCTGCTCTACCGGCTGGTGGGTAGGACCATCTTCGCCCAGACCGATGGAGTCGTGGGTGTAGACCATCACCTGACGCTGTTTCATCAGCGCAGCCATACGCACGGCGTTACGTGCATATTCCACAAACATCAGGAAGGTAGAGGTGTACGGCAGGAAACCACCGTGCAGAGCGATACCGTTGGCAATCGCGGTCATACCGAATTCACGTACACCGTAATGGATGTAGTTACCGGCAGTATCTTCGTTGATTGGCTTAGATCCGGACCACAGGGTCAGGTTAGATGGCGCCAGGTCAGCGGAGCCACCGAGGAATTCTGGAAGCAGAGGACCAAACGCTTCGATCGCATTCTGAGATGCTTTACGGCTGGCGATCTTAGCTGGGTTCGCCTGCAACTTCGCGATGAACTCGTTCGCTTTCGCGTCGAAGTCAGACGGCATGTCACCTTTCATACGACGGGTGAATTCAGCCGCTTCCTGTGGGAAGGCTTTCGCGTAAGCCGCGAACTTCTCGTTCCAGGCCGCTTCTTTCGCCTGACCCACTTCTTTCGCATCCCACTGAGCGTAGATTTCAGACGGGATTTCGAAGGCAGGGTGTTTCCAGCCAAGTGCTTCACGGGTCAGTGCGATTTCCGCGTCGCCCAGCGGTGCGCCGTGGGAGTCGTGAGTGCCCGCTTTGTTCGGAGAACCGAAGCCGATGATGGTTTTGCACATCAGCAGGGACGGTTTGTCGGTCACGGCGCGCGCTTCTTCTACGGCATGTTTAATCGAGTCAGCATCGTGGCCATCAACGCCGCGCACAACGTGCCAGCCGTAGGCTTCGAAACGTGCGGCGGTGTCGTCAGTGAACCAGCCTTCAACATGACCGTCGATGGAGATGCCGTTGTCGTCGTAGAACGCAACCAGTTTGCCCAGCTTCAGGGTGCCTGCCAGGGAGCACACTTCGTGAGAAATGCCTTCCATCATGCAGCCGTCGCCTAGGAAGGCATAGGTGAAGTGGTCAACGATGTCGTGGCCAGGACGGTTGAACTGCGCCGCCAGGGTTTTCTCTGCAATCGCCATCCCTACGGCGTTAGCGATGCCCTGACCCAGCGGACCGGTAGTGGTTTCAACGCCAGCGGTGTAGCCCACTTCCGGGTGACCTGGAGTTTTGGAGTGCAGCTGACGGAAGTTTTTCAGCTCTTCGATTGGCAGATCGTAGCCAGTGAGGTGCAGCAGGCTGTAGATCAGCATAGAGCCGTGGCCGTTAGACAGCACGAAACGGTCGCGGTCTGCCCATGCCGGGTTCTGCGGGTTGTGGTTAAGGAAATCACGCCACAGGACTTCGGCGATGTCAGCCATGCCCATAGGGGCGCCCGGGTGGCCGGATTTGGCTTTCTGTACTGCGTCCATGCTCAGCGCACGAATAGCATTAGCAAGCTCTTTACGTGAGGACATTTTAACTCCAGATCGGACTGTTAAAGGCCATGCCCTTGACGACAGCGCGTTTTGGGCTACGCCGGAAAAAAGTGCCAACAATGTAACCCAAGCCGCAGGGCATGTACATGGACCATTCTTTTGCAGCTTAAGAAATCTCTGGATCATGCTCGCATGTTGCGCAATCTGCTCGCCCGCCCCTGTAGATATTCCTTATACTTAGCCCGACACCGGCTTCGTTGACGGTGCATTTTTCGGAATTAATTCAGATTAACGAGTACGGAAGCAACATCATGAAAATGCGTGCAATCGGGCTGGCTGTGGGAACAACGCTCCTGCTAAGCGGCTGTCAGAATATGGATTCTAACGGCCTGATGACCTCAGGCGCAGAAGCTTTTCAGGCCTACTCACTGAGCGATGCCCAGGTGAAAGCGCTGAGCGACGAGGCCTGTAAGGATATGGATGGAAAAGCTACACTTGCCCCGGCAAACAGCACCTACACGCAGCGTCTGAACAAGATTGCTTCCGCGCTGGGCGACAACATTAACGGTCAGCCGGTGAACTACAAGGTGTATATGGCGAAAGACGTCAACGCCTTTGCGATGGCGAACGGCTGTATCCGAGTGTACAGCGGCCTGATGGATATGATGACCGACAACGAAGTGGAGGCGGTGATCGGCCATGAAATGGGTCACGTTGCTCTCGGTCACGTCAAGAAAGGGATGCAGGTTGCGCTGGGCACCAATGCCGTGCGCGCAGCGGCGGCCTCTGCGGGCGGCATCGTCGGCAGCCTGTCCCAGTCGCAGCTGGGCGATGTGGGCGAAAAACTGGTGAACTCCCAGTTCTCCCAGCGTCAGGAATCGGAAGCGGATGACTACTCTTACGATCTGTTGCGCAAACGCGGCATCAATCCGTCTGGTTTAGCCACCAGCTTCGAAAAACTGGCGAAACTGGAGGAAGGCCGTCAAAGCTCCATGTTTGACGATCACCCGGCCTCCGTTGAACGCGCCCAGCATATCCGTGACCGTATGGCGGCAGACGGAATTAAATAAAACTCTGGCCCGGTGCGCGCCGCGCTACCGGGCAACAAGGCTCAATCAGTACAGCGTTTTCTGTGGCGGCCCGGCAAACTTCAGGGCGCCAATCTGCCCCATCCGCACTTCCACCACCGACGGTCCCGGCATCGCCAGCGCTTCCGTCATCACCGCTTCAAAATCCTCGGCCCGCTCAATGCTCCAGGCCTGTAGGCCAATCGCCTGCGCCAGCAGGGTAAAGTCCGGCGTATGCAGCGCGTTATAATACTGACGCCCGCCAAAATATTTATCCTGAATACCGCGCATCACCCCGTAGCCCCCGTCGTTCATGACCAGCAGCGTCACGTTGGCTTTCTCCTGCGCCAGCGTCGCCAGCTCGCCTAAATTGAGACTCAGGCCGCCGTCGCCCACCAGCCCCACCACCTTGCGCTGCGGGTTGGCAATCGCGGTGCCGATAGCCATCGGCAGCCCCATACCAATCGCCCCGGCGAGGGAGTGAATGTTCATCAGCGGACCGTTAGCCCTGAACAGGCGGCTACCCCACAGGCTGCCGGACACGGTGATATCGCGCACCAGCAGGCCGTCTTTCGGCAGGGCTTTTGCTATGGCGTCGTTAAGCTTCGCATAGGCGCCGCACTGCTCACGCAGCCCCTGCTCAGCTTGCTCAACCGCCTGCTGCACCTGCATATCCCACTGGGGACTGCCCCACTCGCGGCCCTGCACTTTTTCAGCCAGCGCGCCAAGCACCGCGGAACAATCGGCTATCAACGTGCTATCCATCAGGTAGTTACGGCTTGCCGCCGCCGGGTCGATATCGATCTGCACCCGCGGGGAAGGCAGCTCAAGCGTCCAGGATCGGGTTTCGTTGCTGCGCAGGCGAGAACCGGCCACCAGCGTAAAATCACACTGCGCAATCAGCGCCTCAACCGACGGCGAGTTGTGGAACGCGCGAAGGCTGGCGCGGTGACTGTCCGGCAGCACGCCGCGCGCATGGGTGCTGGAAATCACGGTGATGCCCGCATCCGCCAGCGTTTTCACCGCCTCAGCGCTGCCCAGCGCCCCGCCCCCCAGCCACAGCAGCGGCTGTTTCGCCTGCTTGAGCTGCGCCCACAGCGCGTCAACCATTCCGGTATCCACGGCTGGAACCGATGCCGGTTTAACCGGTTTAGTCACCAGCGACAGCGGAATTTTGGCGCCCTGAATATCAATCGGGATTTCCACCGAGACCGGTCCACACGGCGGGGTCTGCGCGTCCTGGATGGCTTTATGCAGAATGGCTATCGCCTGATTCGCATTGCTGATGCGGTACGCCCGTTTTGAGCTGGCCTTCAGGAAGGTCAGCTGGTCACGGGTTTCATGGATAAACCCGGTGTCGGCGTCCAGCCAGGCTTTCTCAACCTGCCCGGTTAAATGCAGCAGCGGCGTGCAGGCATTCATGGCTTCCACCAGCGCGCCTACCGCATTACCCGCCCCCGCGCCGGTGCTGGTCAGCGCCACGCCGAGACCGGAAAAGCGCCCGTGGGCATCGGCCATAGTGACGGAACCGGCTTCACCGCGCGCGGGCACAAAGCGGATATTGCCCCGCTGCCCAACCGCATCCGCGATCGGCAGGTTGTGAATGGAGATGACGCCGTAGATGGCCTCAACCTGATACTGCTCCAGCGTTCTGGCGATGGCGTCGCCGACGGTTATCATTTCGCTCATTGCTCACCCTTTCTCAGTCGCACCAGTGGTTGACGCTGTTACCCGTCGCCAGATAAATGCTCTTTTGTTGCATCCAGGCTTTCAGCCCCTGAATACCCTTCTCGCGGCCCAGACCGCTCTCTTTAAAGCCCCCGAACGGGGTCGAAATCGCAAAAACCTTGTAGGTGTTGATCCACACCGTGCCTGCCTCCAGCTGCTCGCTGAGACGCAGGGCGCGTCCGGTATCGCGCGTCCAGATCCCCGCCGCCAGGCCGTAAACCGAGTCGTTCGCCTCGCGGATAAGCGTGGCTTCATCGGCAAACGGCATCGCCACCAGCACCGGGCCGAAGATCTCTTCCTGACAGGCGCGGGCGCTGTTGCTCAGCCCTTCGATAATGGTTGGCAGGAAGAAGCTGCCGTTTGCCAGAGCGGGATCGGCGGGTATCTCACCGCCGCACAGCACCCGCCCCCCTTCACGCTTCGCCAGTTCGACGTACTGGATCACGCTCTGGCGATGTTTCTCGCCGATCAGCGGTCCGACATGCACGCCGTCGGTAAATGGATGTCCGACGCGCAGCCCGCGAGTTAATTCCAGCAGCCGCGCCATCAGCGGGGCGTAAATACTCTCGTGGATAAACAGCCGCGACCCGGCGATACACGCCTGCCCCGCCGAGCTGAAAATGCCGTAGCAGATCCCGCGCGCGGCCTGTTCGATATCGGCATCCTCCAGCACGATGGTCGGCGATTTGCCGCCCAGCTCCAGCGAGGCCGGGATCAGTTTTTCCGCCGCCACGTGCGCCAGATGACGGCCCGTGGTGGTACCGCCGGTAAAGGAAATTTTGCGCACGCGAGGATGACGCGCCAGCGCATCGCCAATCACCGAGCCTTTGCCCGGCAGCACGCTCAGCAGCCCGGCGGGCAGCCCGGCCTGTTCAAAAATCCGCGCCAGCTCCAGCGCCATCAGCCGCGTGGCTTCGGCGGGCTTGAGGATCACCGCGTTCCCGGCGGCAATCGCCGGTGCGACCTTCTGCATTTCGCTGGCAATCGGCGAGTTCCACGGCGTGATGGCCGCCACCACGCCGAGCGGCTCGTAGCGGCTCAGCGTCAGCAGATCCGGCTGGCGCGGCGTGGGCAGTTCCCCTTCCAGCAGCTCGCAGGCAGCGGCAAAATAGCGCGCCGTTCCCGCCGCGCTCATCACCAGCCCGCGCGCTTCCGCCAGCGGCTTGCCGTTATCGCGGCTCTGCATCTGCGCCAGCGCGTCGACGCGGGATTCAATGAGATCGGCAACCTTATGCAGGATCTTCGCGCGCATGTGCGGCAGGCTGTTACGCCATGCGGGATCGCGCCAGGCGCGCTCTCCGGCGTCTACCGCCTCCTCCAGGTCATCCAGACTGGCGGCATTCAACGTCGCGTTGATCGACCCGTCTGCCGGAAAGTGGCTCTGCATCGGGTTGCCGCCGCCGTGTCGCCACTGGCCGCCGATAAAAATCTTCAGATCGTCCATCGTCTCTCCTCAGCTCAGGGCCAGCTCGCGGCAGGCGCGCACCGCGCTCAGTGCCGCCAGGGTGGAGGTTTTAGGATTAGAAGCCAGCGGCAGTCCGCTCAGCTCCAGATGGAACTCGCCGAACAATCCTTCGACGTGGAGCGTGTGGGTGTTACGTTTCGTTGCCGGGTCAACCATCAGCTGCACGCGGGTGTCGTCCATCCCGACGCCGCCGAGCGCCACGGTCGCCGCCACGTTGGCGTTCGCCGGGAACAGGCGCGCCGCCTCGCGGGCGCTGCCCTCAAAAAAGACCTTTGCCTCTGACACCGCATTCAGATCGATAAGCTGCTCGGCATAGCTGCCGCGCCAGCTGGCCGGGCTTTTGCGCGACTGATAGGTGACGCGCTCAAGCCCGCCCTCTTTCGCCGCCGCCAGCCCGTCGATACCGGCCACCGCACCGGAAAGCAGGGTCAGTTTTCCGCCCGCGGCGTGCAGACGCTGCTCCAGCGCACTGTCCGCCAGCGCGCCGGTGGAAATGACGGCCAGATGCCAGCCGCGACGCAGGATCTCTTCCCCGTACTGGGCCACCGCCTGCTGGCTGGCGCATTCCAGCACCAGATCCGGCGTTTGTGCGCACGCCATCGGCGACGTCAGCGCCTCGACCGCATCGCCAAACTGGTCGTGAATGGCGGCATGGTGAGACGCGCGCGCCACGATCCAGCCGATAGCCACGCCGGCGGGCAGGCGCTCAATCACCGCCTGCGCCATGGCGCCAAAACCAATCAACATTACCTTTTTCATGATGTGTCCTTACAGATGACGGCAGAAGCCGCCGGAAACGTCCAGTGCCGCGCCGGTGGTAAACGAGGCCAGCGGCGAAGCGAGGAACAGCAGCGCCTGCGCGGGCTCCTGCGGCTTGCCGAGGCGCGCCATTGGAATGCCGCGCTTGCGCGCGATATCCGCCGTCCACTCCGGCCAGCTCTGGCTTTTGTCCGCCCGGTTTTCATAGCGGCGCTGCCACTGGCCGGATTCCACCATGCCGAGCAGAATGGAATTGACGCGAATACCTTTGCCCACCAGCTCTTTCGAGAGCGTCAGCGTCATGTTCAGCAGCGCGGCACGAGCGGCGGAGGTGGCGATCATGTGCTCCTCCGGCTGTAGCGCCAGCAGGGAGTTGACGCAGGTAACAGAGGCGATGTCGGACTGCTCCAGCAGAGGCTGAAACGCCTGCACCGGGTTAATCACCCCGAACAGTTTAAGTTCGGTTTCGTGCAGCCACGCCTCGCGCGGGGTGTCATGGAAGTGCGCCACGTAGCCCTGACCGGCGTTGTTGATCAGCATATCCGCCGCGCCAAAGCGCGCCTGCACCGCATCCGCGAAGGCCTGTACTTCGTCTGCATTCAGCACGTCGCAGCGGTAAGCGAAAATCTCCCCGTGGGGAAATTCGTTTTGCAGCGTCGCATGGGCGCTGGCGAGCCGGTCCGCGTCACGGCCGCAGAAGGCGACTTTCGCCCCTTCGCCCAGCAGCAGGCGCAGCGTTTCAAAGCCAATGCCGGAAGAACCGCCGGTGACTACCGCTACGCGCCCGTCAATTTGTGCATTCATCGCGCACCTCTTCGTTAATGCGTAAAAGCTGTTGGTTGAAAAACGCGTCGTTATCGAGATAGCTGGCGTGCCCGGCCTGCGGAATGGCGATAAACGGCATGCCGTAGCGCAGCGCCAGCCCCTGAACCAGTTCCGGCTGGGTGATGGCATCCTGCTCGCCGCACCAGACTTCAAAACTGCCGGAATAACGCTTTAGCCAGCCGTGGATATCGTCATGCGCCAGCATCCACGCGGCAGCGAGATAGCCTTCCGGGCGCAGCGCCCGCATGCCCGCCGCGACGGTGGCGATATCTTCCGCGCGCGCGCCGGGGCGCAGCAGCTTCGCGGCGCGGGTCTGGGCGAGGATGTCGCCCCCCAGCGCCATCTGCTGCTCGCGGTTACGCCAGACCTGCTCCCGCTGCTCCGGCGCGGCATTGCCGTACCCCTGCGCGGCGTCGGCCAGCACCAGATGGATGACGCGCTCAGGGAACTTCGCGGCAAAGGCGCTGGCCACCAGCGCCCCCAGGGAATGGCCGACCAGCACTGTCTGCCAGACACCGGCGCGATCCAGCATGGCCGCCAGCGCGTCGGCGTAATCCCCCGCGTTTGCCCGCGCTACGGCCAGCATCGGGCTTTCGCCGTAACCGGGCATGTCCCACGCCAGTACGCGAAAACCGTTCAGCGCCATCTGCTTGTGCCAGGAGGCGGCGCCGGAGCTGATCCCGTGCAGCAGCATCAGCGGAATGCCGCTTCCCTGTTCACGAAAACCCGTCATGGCGCCCCCTTAGTTCCGCTTCACTTTTGAAAGCGGATGGTCGGACGGATAGGTTGGGATTTCCGGCTTGTTGGTCCCCAGCATGACGCACATCAGCGCTTCTTCTTCACCGTGGTTAAACAGGCCGCGATAGATGCCCGGCGGAACGGAGATCAGGTCACGTTCACGCAGCACGGTTTCGGTGTAGTTGTCGCCGTCCTGGATCATCAGCGTGATCTGCCCCTTGAGCATGAAGAACACCTCTTCCACGTCGTCGTGCAGGTGCAGCGGCCCTTCGCACTTCGACGGCAGCACCATGGTGGAGAAGGTAAAATGGTCCGCCTGCACGGTGTTGGTGTCGTTCGCCACGCCGGTTGCGCCGGTGCCGATGTAGCGCATCTGCGCCCGGCGATATTTCGGGTCAAAATCGGCCTGGAACTTCAGCGCGTTCCAGTCGTATTTACGGCCTTCGAAGCGCGCGATACGCGACTCCACCCACTCTTCCATCGTCAGATGGTCAGGTTTGATGCCCGTTTTGTTGGTTACGGTTGAATCAGTCATGACACTCTCCTCAGTAACGTCTCAGCAGCGGCAGTAACAGGACGCAGCCCACCGCCGCCATTACCGCCAGAAAAATCAGCCCGGAATCCATGCTGTGGGTGAAGGCGATAAGCGCGCCCATCACCGCCGGCGACAGCGCGCCCGCAAAGTTTCCCAGCCCGTTGAAGATACCGCCCGCCGTGGCGCTCACCCGGGGATGGGTGGCCTTCGCCAGCAGGGCGAAAATGTTGGGCGCGCCGGTGCCCCACATAAAGGTGCTGAAGCTCATCGCCGCAATGATGGCGAGCGGGGTATCGAGGTGCATCACCGCCGCCAGCCCCACTGCCGCCCCCGCCATCGAGATAAAGCAGGCCGCCGCGCGCTTATCAACCCTGTCCGAGAGCCACGCGCCAATCACTTCCCCCGCCAGCATGGCGATGAACGGCATCGACGACAGCCAGCCTGCATGCTCCAGATGAATGCCTTTGCCTTTGATCAGGTAGCCCGGCAGCCAGCCGTTGATGCCCCACAGGTAGGTCAGGAAAGCGATGTTAAAGATGCAGATGATCCAGAAGTGCGGGCTGACAAACAGCTCGCGCCGTGCCGCGCGTCGCTCGTCCCGGGACGCCTGCGAGGTGCCGGGTTTTGCCTCCAGGCGGATCCCGCGCAGACCAATGCGCACAAAGATAAGCACCGGCACGGTAAGCATGGCCATCACAAAGAAAGTGCTCTGCCAGCCGAAGGTGTTCAGCAGCCAGAGGGAAAGCGGGAAACCAATCGCCGCGCCAACCGGGGTGCCCAGCAGCCACAGCATCGTGGCGCGCGCCTGCAAATGCTGCGGGAAGTTGTGACGCACAATGGCGAAGGCTAGCGGGAACAGCGGTCCTTCCGCCACGCCCAGCAGAATACGCAGGACGATCATCAGCGTGTAGTTATGGGTAAAGCCCATCGCCACCATCAACACGCACCACACCGCCATCATCCCGGTGAGCAGGCGCAGCGGCGCGATTTTGTCGCCTAAACCGCTTAAAAACACTGATGAGAAGCCATAACTCAGCAGGAAGGCGCTCATCAAAATGCCGAGGCGCGTGGTGTCGAAATCAATGCCCATCGCCTGCTGGAAATGGGTATCCGAAAAGAGCGCCGCGATGCTGATTTTGTCGAAAAACGCCAGCAGCACGCAGGCCAGCAGCGACAGCGGGATGGCCCAGCGCACCGCTTTTTCGGGCGTGCGGGTCCCCTCACCGCTCGCCTCAACCGGCGCGGTGTTAGTCTCTAGTGTGGTCATCTCTCCCCCTACGGGTGCGGGTTAGCTATCGCAGTGACATCAGTGAAAAAGTCGGGTCGGCAAGCGGTACGTCGGACAGATCCCGCACCGCCGCCATCCAGCGCTTCGCCAGCTTGACGGTGCGCGCATCGTTGAACGCCACCAGCTGCGTCAGCCGTCCGTTTTCATCCAGCGAGAAGTACAGCGCCTCTTCACGCACGACCGTTCTGCTGCCTGGCTGCGGAATGCCGAGGATCTGAATGTTGTGCTGGTATTGATCCGACCACAGCCACGGCGCGTCGTCGTAGCCTGGCGCATCGGGGTTGAGCATCGCTTTCGCCGTCGCCACCGCCTGATTCTGGGCGAAGGCCCAGGACTGGATGCACAGGCCGTAGTGATGGTGCTGGGCGACATCGCCTGCGGCAAAGATGAACGGATCCGAGGTGCGCCCCTGGGCATCCACCACGATCCCGCGCCCGGTTTTCAGCCCCGCATCGCGCGCCAGCTCCAGATTGAGATCGACGCCGATCCCGACCACGACCGCATCAAAGGTTTCACGCTGGCCGTCGCAGTGGATAACTGGCAGGCCGCCATCGTCCTCCAGCTCCAGCGCGCCGCAGCCGGTACGGATCTCCACCTCCTGCTCGCGGTGGATGGCTTCCAGGCGCTGCGACACCTCGCCGCTCACCGAGCGCATGCACAGGGCAGGCTGCTGCTCGAACAGGGTGACCGCCACGCCGCTTTTCCGCGCCGAGGCAGCAATCTCCAGGCCGATCCAGCCGCCGCCGACGATCGCCAGTTTTTTACTTTCCGCCAGACGCGCCTTCAGACGCTGCGCGTCCTGCCAGTGGCGCAGGGTATAGACCTGCGGATGGCTGGCCCACGCCTGCGAAGGCAGGCGCGCCCGACCGCCGGTAGCGATTAAAAGGATGTTGTAACTAAGCTGCTCGCCGTTGCTGAGAACGACTTTTTTCTCATCGCGATCGACCGCTTCAGCGCGCAGCGGCCGGTACCAGGTCAGGTTCAGGGCCTGCTGCGCCTTGTCGCTAAACAGCCTTGGGAGCCCCGCGTCCGGCTCCAGCAAAGACGCTTTTGACAGCGGCGGGCGCTCATAGAAATCCCACTCTTCTTCCGCCACCACGCAAATTTCGCCGTCGAAGCCCTCATCGCGCAGGGTTTTCGCCGCCCAGCCGCCCGCCTGACCGCCGCCGATAATGACAATGCGCGACGTCATACCGCCTCCGGCTTTTTCTGCTGGCGGCGCGTGTCGTGGTCAATCCCGCCTTCCACCGCCCACTCGGTAAAGGAGACCAGCGAATGCTCCAGCTCGCGCGGCTGCCAGTTTTCCGTCAGGTAATCATCGTTGGTGTAATATTCAAACGCGCCGCCGGTCGGGCTGTTGACGTACCAGAAGTACGCCGACGACACAGGATGACGGCCCGGCCCGATAAAGGTGCTCCAGTCATGTTTATTCATCGCGATACCGCCGCCGATCACCTCGTGGATGTCGCGCACGGTGAAGGCCACGTGGTTAAGGCCGCGCTTGCGGTTCGGCAGTTGCAGCAGGAACAGGTTGTGATGGCCGCCGCGCACGCCGCAGCGCAGGAACACGGCGCGGTTGATATAGCGGTCCGAGACCTGGAAGCCGAGCACCTCGCGGTAGAATTTCTCCACTGCCGCCAGCTCTTCCACGAAGAACACCACATGCCCCACGTTGATCGGCTGGGCGCGATCGTAAACCGGGCTGGGGGTGTCGATACGGCGGGCATCGCCCCACTGGTTAATCGGCTCGACGTTCAGCTCCACGTCGGTCTGCTGGCTGACCTGCACGCGCAGCGTCATGCCGTTCGGGTCCAGGCACTCCAGCGCATCGCCCACTTCACGAAAACCTGGCTGTTGCGCCAGCTTCGGGCGCAGCGCGTCCAGATCTGACTGGCTGGCAACCGCCCAGGTCATGCGGCGCAGGGTGTTGCCCGCTTCAAACGCGGGCGGCAGGTCGGGGCTGTCGATCGGGTTAAGCTCCACGCGCGCGCCGCTCAGGGTGGTGAAACGCTGGCCGCTGGCATCGCCCGTCAGGCCAAAATCACGCATAAATTTGGCGCAGTGCGTCAGGTCTTCCACACCAAATTCCAGCTTTTCAATTCCGGTTACACTCATCGTTCGTTGCCTCATCTGGCCCAGATTGGGCGTAAAACATGCCCGACGCAGTCAAGCGCCTGACGTTAACTCACTGATTTAACTGGCCTGCGACAAATACCCTAAGAAGCCAGAAATTTTATCCGCCGCGAGGCGAACCTCGTTTTGCAGGCGCTCGCGGTCGCTCTGCGGGATCTCCTCCGACGGCACCAGAATGCTGACCACCGCCGCCACGCGGCCGCTTCGGTCATACACCGGGTAGACGATGGAAGAGATGCCGTGGCGGAAGAAGGATTCGCCGATGACATACCCGCGGGCTTTGTCCTGCTGCACCATCTGCCACAGGGCTTCGCGGTCGTGAAGCTGCCCCGGCGTGTTGCCCGGCAGACGCTCATGCGGGAACAGCTGTTCGAAATCAGCGCGGGAAATATCGGTCAACAGCATGCGGCCCAGCGAGGTGCAGTGCACCGGCAGACGGGTACCAATGCTGACCTGGTTGATGCGCGACCCGGCGGCGCTGACGCGGGCGATGTAGATAATGTCGCGCCCGTCGCGGATCGCCAGATGGCTGCTGCACTGGCTCACGTCGCGCAGTTGCTCGATCACCGGCTGGCCGACCTGCGCCACGTCCAGCGAGGCGATGTACTCAAAGCCAAGACGCAGCACGTTCATGCCCAGCGAAAAGGTATTGGTGCGCGTGTTGCGCTCCAGAAATCCCATGTACTCCAGCGTCTGTACCACGCGATAGGCGGTGGCCTTCGGCATATCCACCAGCCGGTGCAGTTCGGCAAAGGTCAGATCGCGATGCTGCTCGCCAAAGGCCAACAGCAGCTGTAAACCGCGCTCCAGCCCCGGCACCAGATACTTCACTTCCTGATCGTTTGCCATCATCGCCCTACCTTAGTTAAAGACAAAACCGCCGTTGACCGGGATCAGCTGTCCGGTGATAAACCGCGACAGATCGCTTAACAGCCAGACCACGCTGCCGGTGACGTCTTCCGGCTGCTGCGCGCCGGTTAACGCGCGTCCGTTTTCGTAGAGCTGATGCCGTTCGGCGGGGACATATTCCGTCGCCTCGACGCGGGTTAGCCCCGGTGCGATGGCGTTGATACGGATACGTTTTTCCCCCAGCTCGCGCGCCATTGAGCGGGTCATGGCAATGACGGCCCCCTTGCTGGCGACGTAGGCCATCAGGCGCGGCGCACCCCACAGCGCGGTGTCGGACGCTACGTTCACAATGCCTGCCCCTTCGCGCAACAGCGGCACGGCGGCGCGCGTCACCAGCCAGGTGCCTTTGACGTTGACGCTCATCACCCGATCCCAGAGATCCGGATCGTAATCGAGCATATTTTTGCCGCCCACGCCCGTCGCCATCGCCGCGTTGTTCACCAGGCCGTCAATCTGCCCCTGCTCGCCAATGGCGCTGAACACCTGGTCGATGGAGTGCTGATCGGCCAGATCGATAACGTGCGATTCGATCGCATAGCCCTGCTCGCGCAGCCGGTGGGCACTCTCGGCCAGCTCGCCTTTGAGGATGTCGCACATCACCACCGCCGCGCCCTGCTCCGCGCAGGCCTGGGCAAAGTGGTAGCCCAGCCCGCGCGCGGCGCCGGTCACCACGATGCGCTTTCCGCTCAGCAGCCCGTTCATCAGGCGGCTCCCTGCTGTGCTTCACGCATCGCCAGCTGCTCTTTGGCGGCCTTTTGCATCATGCGGCGCAGGCGCGAGAGGCCAACGTCGTGCTGATACAGGTATTCATGATCGCGCGCGTTTGGCGCCAGGCTCTCCAGCACCACGCGGTCCTGCTCCAGCACTTCCCAGTGCAGTTTTTCCAGCCGGTTGCGGTACATGAAGCGCCACATATCGCGCTGCCAGCCCTGTACGCGGCGGATGCGCCAGAAGAAGACGCGGCAGTTGTCGTTATCTTCCGGCACCACCATGCCGACGATAAAGAAGTGACCGCCCGGTCCGAAGCGCTTCTTGTACGGAATGGAGAGGCGCATCCAGCAGGTGCCGCTGTTGCCCAGCTCCACCCAGTCAAAATTGACGCCGCTCTGCCCTTTCTTCTCGAAAATAAAACCGGTTTTGGTCGGCTGGAGCACCATGTCGGCCTTGCGATCCCCTTCCGCCATCGAGTGCGACGAGGAGTGCAGATAGGTGCCGTGCATCGGGTCCATCACGTTTTCCAGCGCGTACTGGTAATTGCATTTCCACGCGGCGGTGCAGAGGAAGTTGCTGAAGTTTTCCGTGTCGGCGAGTTCATCCGGGAAGGTCAGTTCGTCCGGCTGCTGGTCCGCGGTGACGCCAAACCAGAGGAATATGGCGCCGTGCGCCTCCTGTACGTTATAGCTGCGCACGCACTGCTGGCCGACCAGCGGACATTTATCCACGGCGGGCACGTCTTTCACCTCGCCGTTGCCCGCCACCTCTACGCCGTGATACCAGCAGGCAATGCGGTCCCCGAGGTTCCAGCCCATCGACAGGCGCGCGCCGCGGTGCGGGCAGCGGTCCTCCAGCGCCTGCACCTGGCCATCTTTATTGCGCCAGACCACAATCTGCTCGCCCAGGCGGGTGATGCCCACCGGCGCAGACTGCACTTCCCAGCTCGCCAGCACCGGATACCAGAGGCCGCGCAGACCTTTATCCAGATAATGTTGTACGGTCGTCGTCATCACGTTGCCCTCAGTAGCCGTTAACCTGTAAGAATGCCTGGAAACTGGCGTCGCTCCACGGCTCGCCCTGCTGGTCGTGCATACGCACCGCGTTCAGCCCGCTTACCAGCTCCGGCAGAGTTTCAACGCCCTGCTCGAAGAGATCTTCCAGCGTCGCAATCAGCTTCACTTCCCAGCTTTCCGGCTCGCGGCTGCGGGTCTGCCAGATCAGGTTCTGGTACTCGCCCGGCTTGTGAATGGCGCCATTACCGCCCTCTGCCGGCGGGGTAAACTGGCGGCTTTCCGGCAACGCCGGGTTGTAGTTCAGCGTGTCGCTCATGCCACGGTCTCCTCAACGAAGGTAATCTGAATCTGGTTTTCAAAGACCCGAACCGGGTATCGGTTGAGGTTGCGTCCTCCGGGGCCGTGCAGACACTGGCCGGTTTTGACGTCGAACACCGCCTCGTGCAGCGGGCATTCCACCTTGCCGTCTTCCACGAACCCCTGACTCAGCAGGGCATAGGCGTGCGGGCATACGTCCTCCAGCGCGTAATATTCACCGTCGATCAGGTAAACGCCGATCTCTTTACCGTCGACGTTGCCGCTAAAAGGGAAATCTTCCTGTACTTGCTCTGCGTCACATACGCCTATCCAGCTCATCACGATCCTCCAGGCTTTTGTTTCATATATGAAACTCTGTTTCTTATTTAATACGGTCAATATAAAAGCGATGAATGTTTCGTCAAGCGACAATGTGACGAATTTGTTAATCGATCGGCAATTAATTAACTAAGTGTGCAAGAGATCACGAAAAAATGCAGCGATATGAAATTTTCATTATTGCAGCGTGAGAAATACGTTTTTTTGATGGTCTCTTATTTTGAATAAAACAGATTGACTTCTTTTCTTTTTACTCTCTAAAAATAAATGAACGTCACCTCTTTCATGTTTCACCTGTGAAACTTATTTTTTATTTATCTTTATTAAACAAAGAGTTTCACAGGTGAACCATTTTACCTCCGTGACAATCACATTGATGAAAAATATAAGTTACAAAAAACGTAAGGCGGACATGATGACGGCAAGATGGCAAGGCACGATTGCGCTTTTATTACTCATTATTATTTCCTACGTCGATCGGGTAAATATCTCGGTAATGATTTTAAACCCGGAATTTGCCGAACATTTTCAGTTAAATGAAAACAGAATGTTACAAGGTCTGCTCATGACCTGCTTTCTGCTGGGTTATGGTTTTTCCGCTTTATTATTAACACCGGTTATTGAAAGCAAACTTCATTATCGGCAGGGATTATTAAGCAGCATTGCGATTTGGGCCGCGGTTTGCGCGGTTTCGCCTTTGCTTGGCTCGCTGACGGGAATGCTCATCGCTCGCGTGATTCTGGGGATCGCGGAGGGACCGCTTTTTTCACTGAAAACGCGCTTTATCAACGATAACTTTAGCGCGCAAGAGATCGGCAAACCCAACGCCGTGACCGCACTGGGCGTCTCGCTCGGGCTGGCCGTGGGCTTTCCACTGGTGACCTGGCTGATGTCGCATCTGGGCTGGGCCGGATCGTTTTACGCGCTGGCGGTGATGAATCTGGTGTTGGGCGGCGGGCTCATCTGGCGTTTTCTGCCCGCGCCGCGCAAGCTCCCGACCGCGAAAAAGCCGGGGTTTGTCCACACCTTCACGCTGGCCTGGCAGACGCCGCTGCTGGGCTGGATCATGGTGGTTGAAATCGCCACCCTGAGCTATCTCTGGGGGAGCAGCGCCTGGCTACCCGCGTGGCTGCGTGACGAGCACCACTTCTCGCTGCATGCCACGGGCTGGCTTGCGGCGATCCCCTTCCTGCTCAGCCTGGGGTCAAAGTTTCTGGGTGGCGTGCTGCTCGACAAAATGCGTCCGGAACAGGCACCGGTGCTGTTTGTGGTGGGCGGGGCGATGACGGCGCTGTCCGTGGTCGCGCTGATGCTCAGCCATCAGCCTGCCTGGCTGGCGCTGTTTATGCTTTCGGCTAACGTCTTCTGGGGGCTACAGGGAGCGGCTATTCCGGCGGTGATCCAGCATCACGCCGCGCGTGAAGCGGTGGGTAGCGCTTACGGCATAATCAATGGGATCGGCAATATCTGCGCGGCGTTTATTCCGCTGCTGATGGGGATGGTGATGAGATCGGTGGGGTCGGTCAGTTCAGGCTTTTCGGTGCTGGTCGTCTCGCAGGTTGTCACCCTGCTTGCCGGGGGAATGTTGCTGCTGCGCATGCGGCGCGCAGCAGCAATCAGCACGTAAGGCTTATTCGCCTTTTTTCGCCGCCTGGATGTAGAGCATTTCCAGCGCCAGGGTCGCCGCGGCCAGCGCGGTGATCTCGGACTGGTCATAGGCTGGAGCCACTTCCACCACGTCCATCCCGACGATGTTCAGATCCTTCAGGCCGCGCACCAGCTTGATGGCGCGGTCTGACGTCAGGCCGCCGATCACCGGCGTACCGGTACCCGGAGCGAATGCCGGATCCAGGCAGTCGATGTCGAAGGTCAGGTAGACAGGCATGTCGCCGACGATCTGCTTAACCTGAGCCAGAATATCGTCCACGCCGCGATCGCTCACCTGGCCCGCGTCGAGTACGGTGAAGCCGTTGTCTTTGTCGAACTCGGTGCGGATGCCGATCTGCACGGAGTGGTTCGGATCGATCAGGCCTTCTTTCGGCGCGGTATAGAACATGGTGCCGTGGTCGAACTCGCAGCCGTTCGCGTAGGTGTCGGTGTGCGCATCGAAGTGCACCAGCGCCATTTTACCGAAGTGCTTCGCGTGGGCGCGCAGCAGCGGCAGGGTCACGAAGTGGTCACCGCCGAAGGAGAGCATGCGTTTACCGGCCGCCAGCAGCTTCTCGGCGTGCGCCTGCAATTTTTCGCTCATTTCACGCGCGTCACCGAAGGCGTACACCAGATCGCCGCAGTCCACCACGTTCAGGCGCTCGCGCATGTCGAAGTTCCACGGGAAGCGGTTGTGCTCCCAGGCCAGGTTAGTGGAAACCTGACGGATCGCCGCCGGGCCATGACGTCCACCCGCACGACCGGACGTTGCCATGTCGAACGGTACGCCGGTGATCACCCAGTCCGCATCGCTGTCGTACGGCTGGAAGTTCATCGGAAGGCGTAAAAAACCAAACGCGTTAGATACCAGAGAGTTATCGTACTGATGACCTAAAGTGCTCATGTCCTGACCTCTTATAAAGTCGATACATTAAAAACAGATGAAAAAAAATCCCCTCCGCGTCGTTAAACCCGACGAGGAAGGGATTGATTCGTAAATCGCATATTGGGGCGAATTATCGCCATTAATTCATACGGGTTCAAGTGAGTATAGCATTCTGCCGGATGGCGGCTTCGCCTTCTCCGGCCTACATTCGTAGGCCCGGTAAGCGCAGCGCCACCGGGCATCGGCGGCACAGCGGCCTGATGCCCTCACCCCGCCCCTCTCCCACAGGGAGAGGGAGGTTTTCTTACTCGTCCTCCAGATACGTATACCCGTACAGACCCGCTTCAAACTCTTCCAGGAACTGCTGCTGCAAGGCATCGTCCAGACCGGTGTTTTTGACCTGATCGCGGAACTGGGTGAGCAGTTTTTTCGGATCGAGCTGAACGTATTCGAGCATGTCCGCCACGGTGTCCCCTTCGTCGGACAGCTCAACCTCCACGCTGCCGTCAGGGAAGACAAACACGTCAACCGCTTCGGTATCGCCGAACAGGTTGTGCATGTTGCCGAGGATCTCCTGATACGCACCCACCATAAAGAAGCCCAGCATTGGCGGGTTCTCCGGATCGTACTCCGGCATTGGCATCGTCGTTGCGATACCGTCGCCGTCGACGTAGTGGTCAATCGCGCCATCGGAGTCACAGGTAATGTCCAGCAGCACGGCGCGGCGTTCCGGGGCGTGGTTCAGCCCTTCCAGCGGCAGAACCGGGAACAGCTGGTCGATACCCCAGGCATCCGGCATCGACTGGAACAGGGAGAAGTTGACGTACATTTTGTCCGCCATACGCTCCTGCAACTCGTCGATAATTGGACGGTGCGCGCGGTTGCTCGGGTCGAGCTGTTTCTGCACTTCGTGGCACATATTCAGATAGAGCTGCTCGGCCCACGCGCGCTCTTGCAGACTGAAGGTGCCTGACGAGTAGCCGACGTGAATATCGTGCAGATCCATCTGGCTGTCATGCAGCCATTCGCGCAGGGAACGACGCGTGCCCGGCTCGTGCATCTCCTGCCAGGTTTCCCACATGCTTTGCAGGGAACGTGGGGCATCGTCTGCCGGAGGCGTGGCTTCGGTGATTTCGCTACGCTCAACGCCAATGATGTTAGAGACCAATACCGTATGGTGCGCGGTGACCGCGCGGCCGGATTCGGTGATCACCGTCGGGTGCGGCAGGCCGTGCTCTTCGCAGGCATCGCCAATCGCCCAGATGATGTTGTTGGCATATTCGTTCAGGCCATAGTTTACCGAGCAGTCAGACTGCGAGCGGGTCCCTTCGTAGTCCACGCCCAGGCCGCCGCCCACGTCAAAGCACTGAATATTCACGCCGAGCTTATGCAGCTCAACGTAGAAACGCGCAGATTCACGCACGCCGGTGGCGATGTCGCGAATGTTGGCCATCTGCGAGCCGAGGTGGAAGTGCAGCAGCTGAATGCTGTCCAGACGACCGCGCTCGCGCAGAATTTCCACCAGCTGAAGCACCTGGTTCGCCGCGAGGCCGAACTTGGATTTTTCACCGCCGGAAGACTGCCATTTACCGGAACCCTGCGACGCCAGTCGCGCACGCACGCCAAGGCGTGGGATCACGTTCAGACGCTCGGCCTCTTCCAGCACGATCGCGATTTCGGTCATCTTCTCGATCACCAGATAGACCTTGTGGCCCATCTTCTCGCCAATCAGCGCCAGACGAATGTATTCGCGGTCTTTATAGCCGTTACAGACGATCACCGACCGGGTCATGCCCGCGTGCGCCAGAACCGCCATCAGCTCCGCTTTAGAGCCGGCTTCCAGGCCCAGCGGCTCGCCGGAGTGGATCAGGGACTCAATCACGCGACGGTGCTGGTTGACCTTGATCGGGTAAACGAGGAAATAGTCGCCGTTATAACCATACGATTCCCGCGCGCGTTTGAACGCGGCGTTAATAGAACGCAGGCGATGTTGCAGGATCTGCGGGAAGCAGAACAGTGCAGGCAAGCGCTGACCCTGCGCTTCACGGGTTTTCACCAGTTTAGCGAGATCCACGCGCGCTTCCGGGACGTCCGGATCCGGGCAGACACTGATGTGGCCCAGCTCGTTAACGTCGTAGTAGTTATTGCCCCACCAGGCAATATTGTAAGTGCGCAGCATCTTGCTGGCTTCCTGGGAGCTCATCGCAACCTCCTGCATAGAACGTAGTACACCCTGTTCGCCTGCTGACGAAGGCGAAAGCGAAGACATGTCGTCAGACATAGCGAACCTCAACTCTTTGTATTAAGTGTAAAACAGTTGACTACTATCGCAGCGTTATACGGCGATAACAACCCATTAACGGCTCCATTTCCCAGCAGAGTATGCTGAAATCCAGACCGTGCGACCGGTTTCTTATTCATATCATTGTAAAACACGTATCCGAACTCTGTATGACAAGGTTCGGCGAAACCACGAGAAAACTCCTGTATTAACAAGAGCGCCCTTGTTCAGTTTTCACAAAGCGTGACCGGCTCTGGAATCCTGAGAAGCACCGAGATGGGTATAACATCGGCAGGTGTTTAGACCAGAAGTGCGGGTGGGAATCAAATGCGCGCCAGAACGGCTGCGCTGAATGAGCGGAAAACGATGGTTCATTATCTGGTATCACCTCCACGGCCGCCTCTGCTGAAACGGACCACAAGCCAAAGCTAAAAGTTCACTGCTTAACCCGGCTGGAAGTGGCGACACGATGTGTTCATCGAGCGCTTATTTTATATGAGCCGCGCGCCGCGTTTTATACCGAGAAGGTCGCTAAAAAGCAAAACAAAAATGCGCAGGTTGCCAGCGTCGTCAGGAAAAATTTCCAGCCGTGTTTTCAACGCAGTGAGAGGTGAGTCAAAAAAAACTGGAAATCGGGTGAAGAAGTGACCTAAAATAGACGTCCAGATGTTAATCCATCCATACCGATTAACACTCAGACTGCCAGTGTCAAAATCCTGTAGGCCTTGGTAGAATTATCTCCTATGGCTATTCCACACAGCAGCTTGAGCTAACCAAATTCCTCTTAGGTGAAATAAAACATGGCAAAACACCTGTTTACGTCCGAGTCCGTATCAGAAGGACATCCTGATAAAATTGCTGACCAAATCTCCGATGCGGTGCTGGATGCGATCCTCGCGCAGGATCCAAAGGCGCGCGTAGCGTGTGAAACCTATGTCAAAACCGGCATGGTTCTGGTTGGCGGTGAGATCACCACCAGCGCATGGGTTGATATCGAAGAGATCACCCGTAACACGGTGCGTGAGATCGGCTATGTACATTCTGATATGGGCTTTGATGCCAACTCCTGCGCCGTACTGAGCGCGATTGGCAAACAGTCTCCGGACATCAACCAGGGCGTTGACCGTGCCGATCCGCTGGAACAGGGCGCGGGCGACCAGGGCCTGATGTTCGGCTACGCAACCAACGAAACCGACGTGCTGATGCCAGCGCCGGTAACCTACGCCCACCGTCTGGTGCAGCGTCAGGCTGAAGTACGTAAAAACGGCACCCTGCCGTGGCTGCGTCCGGATGCGAAAAGCCAGGTGACCTTCCAGTATGACGACGGGAAAATCGTCGGTATCGATGCCGTGGTTCTTTCCACGCAGCATGCTGAAGAGATTGACCAGAAATCCCTGCAAGAAGCGGTGATGGAAGAGATCATCAAGCCGGTTCTGCCAACTGAATGGCTGAGCTCTGCGACCAAATTCTTCATCAACCCAACCGGACGCTTTGTTATCGGCGGCCCAATGGGTGACTGCGGTCTGACCGGTCGTAAAATCATCGTAGATACTTACGGCGGCATGGCACGTCACGGCGGCGGCGCATTCTCCGGTAAAGATCCATCTAAAGTTGACCGTTCTGCGGCGTACGCTGCACGTTATGTAGCGAAAAACATCGTTGCTGCCGGTCTGGCTGACCGCTGTGAGATCCAGGTTTCCTACGCTATCGGCGTGGCTGAGCCAACCTCCATCATGGTGGAAACCTTCGGGACAGAAAAAGTGCCTTCTGAACAGCTGACCCTGCTGGTGCGTGAGTTCTTCGACCTGCGTCCATACGGTCTGATTCAGATGCTGGATCTGCTGCACCCAATCTACCAGGAAACCGCAGCGTACGGTCACTTTGGTCGCGAACATTTCCCATGGGAAAAAACCGACAAAGCCGCCCTGCTGCGTGATGCTGCCGGTCTGAAATAATCGACTAACAGCGTTGTTTTAAAGGCCAGCCTTCGGGTTGGCCTTTTGCATTTGTGCGGTCATTTTTGCCCGGCGGCGCTTCGCTTGCACGGGCCTACGGGTTTTTGAGGTGTTTGTAGTTTTTGTAGGCCGGGTAAGGCGCAGCCGCCACCCGGCAATATTTGGAACCGTTTACACCCCACTCTCTTTACCCCGCTTTCAGAATATTCTCTTTGCATGATCGCATTTCTTCTGCTGTTACATTCCCTTTCAGTTAAGTCTGAAATTTGTGCAAACGCGATGCACATCAATTAATTTACCTCTATATTTTCAAAGCTTTAATTATTTTTACGGTTACAAGCCAGTGTAACCGATTACACCGTTGTGATTTGACTCACATATTTTTATGAGCCGCTCACCTACTCTTAATATCGTAAAAACTGATAACCCAACTGGAGGGCATAATGCCTGACAATAATAAACAGGGGCGTACGTCCAATAAGGCAATGACGTTCTTCGTCTGCTTCCTCGCCGCTCTGGCAGGATTACTCTTTGGCCTGGATATTGGCGTAATTGCCGGTGCATTACCTTTCATCACCGATGAGTTCCAGATTAGCGCACACACTCAGGAATGGGTGGTTAGCTCCATGATGTTCGGTGCCGCCGTCGGCGCGGTCGGCAGCGGCTGGCTCTCCTTTAAGCTCGGGCGTAAAAAGAGCCTGATGATCGGCGCGATCCTGTTCGTTGCCGGCTCACTGTTCTCTGCCGCTGCGCCTAACGTTGAAGTGCTGATCATCTCCCGCGTGCTGCTCGGTCTGGCAGTGGGCGTGGCGTCTTATACTGCCCCGCTGTACCTGTCTGAAATCGCTCCGGAAAAAATCCGCGGCAGCATGATTTCCATGTATCAGCTGATGATCACCATCGGGATTCTGGGGGCTTATCTCTCGGATACCGCATTCAGCTACAGCGGCGCATGGCGCTGGATGCTGGGCGTCATCATCATTCCTGCCATCCTGCTGCTGATTGGCGTCTTCTTCCTGCCGGACAGTCCGCGCTGGTTCGCCGCCAAACGCCGCTTCCATGATGCCGAACGCGTGCTCTTACGCCTGCGTGATACCAGCGCCGAAGCCAAAAACGAGCTGGAAGAGATCCGCGAAAGCCTGAAGGTCAAACAGTCCGGCTGGGCGCTGTTCAAAGAGAACAGCAACTTCCGCCGCGCGGTGTTCCTCGGTGTGCTGTTACAGATCATGCAACAGTTCACCGGGATGAACGTCATCATGTATTACGCGCCGAAAATCTTCGAACTGGCGGGCTACACCAACACCACCGAGCAGATGTGGGGCACCGTGATCGTCGGCCTGACCAACGTGCTGGCGACCTTTATCGCTATCGGTCTGGTGGACCGCTGGGGACGTAAGCCAACCCTGACGCTGGGCTTCCTGGTGATGGCCGTCGGGATGGGCGTGCTGGGTACCATGATGCACATGGGCATTCACTCTCCAACGGCACAGTACTTCGCCGTGGCGATGCTGCTGATGTTTATCATTGGGTTTGCGATGAGCGCCGGTCCGCTGATTTGGGTGCTGTGCTCTGAGATCCAGCCGCTGAAAGGGCGTGATTTTGGTATCACCTGCTCTACCGCAACCAACTGGATTGCCAACATGATCGTCGGCGCAACGTTCCTGACCATGCTCAATACCCTGGGTAACGCCAATACCTTCTGGGTCTACGCCGGTCTGAACCTGTTCTTTATTGTTCTCACTATCTGGCTGGTTCCTGAAACCAAACATGTTTCACTGGAACACATTGAACGTAACCTGATGAAAGGTCGTCCTCTGCGCGAAATCGGCGCACACGACTGATCCTCCTGCGGGAGGCGCCTCTTGCGCCTCCCTGCTTCCCGCTTTATGCTCTGCCCCTATGAAAGCTCCCCGTCTCCCCATCGCCATTCAGCAAGCCGTTATGCGCAGCCTGCGGGAAAAACTCGCCCAGGCCAACCTGAAGCTCGGCCGCAATTATCCTGAACCGAAGCTGGTCTATCAGCAGCGTGGCACCGCGGCAGGCACCGCCTGGCTGGAAGCCTACGAGATCCGCCTGAATCCGGTACTGATGATGGAAAACCAGCAGGCGTTTATCGACGAAGTCGTCCCGCACGAACTGGCGCACCTGCTGGTGTGGAAGCACTTTGGCCGCGTCGCACCGCACGGCAAAGAGTGGAAGTGGATGATGGAGGCGGTGCTCGGCGTTCCGGCTCGCCGCACCCATCAGTTCGAGCTGGAATCGGTACGCCGCAATACTTTCCCCTACCGCTGCCAGTGTCAGCAGCACCAGCTTACCGTCCGCCGCCATAACCGCGTGGTGCGCGGCGAGGCCACCTACCGCTGCGTAAAGTGCGGCGAACCGCTGGTTGCGGAATAATCAACTGAACTTTCAGGAACTTTCCTGATCTGACTGATTGCATACGGGAACAACATTCGTTACGTTGCGGGCTCGTTTTGACACGGAGTGTAAGATGTCCCGTAATGTTTCTCTCGCGGTCGCTTTTCTGGCGTCAGCGCTCTCCGGCCATGCTCTGGCCGACGGTATTCACAGTTTCTCTCAGGCAAAAACCGCAGGCGTAAAGATTAACGCCGACGTACCGGGTGATTTCTACTGCGGCTGTAAAATTAACTGGCAGGGTAAAAAAGGGGTCGTGGATCTGGGATCCTGCGGCTATAAGGTGCGCAAGAACGAGAACCGCGCCAGCCGAATCGAA
Organism: Enterobacter cloacae complex sp. EB5; assembly: GCF_031432835.1. Lineage (NCBI taxonomy): Bacteria > Pseudomonadati > Pseudomonadota > Gammaproteobacteria > Enterobacterales > Enterobacteriaceae > Enterobacter > Enterobacter cloacae complex sp. EB5. The sequence goes on along the minus strand of NZ_CP133860.1, from coordinate 2,849,394 downwards.
TGGGAACACGTTGTTCCGGCCTGGCAGTTTGGCCACCAGCGCCAGTGCTGGCAGGACGGTGGACGTAAAAATTGCGCAAAAGATCTGGTCTACCGCCAGATGGAAAGCGATATGCACAACCTGCAACCCGCCGTGGGTGAGGTCAATGGCGATCGCGGAAACTTCATGTACAGCCAGTGGAACGGTGGCGAAGGCCAGTACGGTCAGTGCGCCATGAAGGTCGATTTCAAAGAGAAAGTCGCCGAACCGCCTGCACGCGCACGCGGCAGCATCGCCCGCACTTACTTCTATATGCGCGACCGCTACGATCTCAACCTTTCCCGCCAGCAGACGCAGCTCTTCAATGCCTGGGACAAGCTCTACCCGGTGACGGACTGGGAATGCCAGCGCGACGAACGTATCGCCAAAGTCCAGGGGAATCACAACCCTTACGTCCAGCGGGCTTGCCAGGCGCAAAAGAGCTAACCTACACTACGGCAATTCGCTTATATCGCATGACACATGGAATTTCTGACTATGCGCATCCCTCGCATCTATCACCCTGAACTGATTACCCCAGGCGGCGAAATCGCCCTGTCTGATGATGCCGCAAACCATGTAGGCCGCGTGCTGCGCATGGGGGCAGGCCAGGCGATTCAGCTCTTTGACGGCTCTAATCAGGTTTTCGACGCTGAAATTACGCGCGCCGATAAAAAAAGCGTGCACGTGAAGGTGCTGCGTGGCGACGTGGACGACCGGGAATCCCCGCTGCACATTCACCTGGGCCAGGTGATGTCGCGAGGGGAAAAGATGGAGTTCACCATTCAGAAATCCATTGAACTGGGTGTAAGCCTCATTACGCCACTTTTTTCTGAGCGCTGCGGCGTTAAACTGGATGCGGAACGTCTGAACAAAAAGATCCAGCAGTGGCAAAAAATTGCCATTGCGGCCTGCGAACAGAGCGGCCGCAACCGTATCCCGGAGATCCGCCCGGCGATGGATCTGGAGGACTGGTGTGCAGAAGAGGAGAGCGGGCTTAAGCTCAATCTTCATCCGCGCGCCAGCGCCAGCATCAATACGCTGCCGCTGCCCGTTGAGCGTGTACGCCTGCTGATTGGCCCGGAAGGCGGCCTGTCGGCTGACGAAATTGCCATGACGGCGCGTTACCAGTTTACTGATATTCTGTTGGGACCTCGCGTTCTGCGCACTGAGACAACGGCACTCACCGCCATTACCGCGCTACAGGTGCGATTTGGCGATCTGGGTTGAAGCAAAGCCTGACCCATAACCGGAGAAGAAGATGATTAAGCTCGGCATCGTAATGGACCCCATCGCAAACATTAACATCAAGAAAGACTCCAGCTTCGCTATGCTGCTGGAAGCGCAGCGTCGCGGCTATGAACTCCACTATATGGAGATGAACGATCTTTACCTGATCAACGGTGAAGCCCGCGCACGCACCCGCATCGTTAACGTCGAGCAGAACTACGAAAAATGGTACGAATTCGGCACAGAACAGGATATTGCCCTGGCCGACCTTAACGTGATCCTGATGCGTAAAGATCCGCCGTTCGACACCGAATACATTTACGCCACCTATATCCTTGAGCGTGCCGAAGAGAAAGGAACGCTGATCGTCAACAAGCCGCAGAGCCTGCGCGACTGCAACGAGAAGCTCTATACCGCATGGTTCTCTGACCTGACGCCGGATACGCTCGTCACCCGCAGCAAAACGCAGCTGAAAGAATTCTGGCAGAAGCACGGCGACATCATCATGAAGCCGCTGGACGGCATGGGCGGCGCGTCGATCTTCCGCGTGAAAGAGGGCGATCCGAACATTGGCGTGATTGCCGAAACGCTGACCGAGCTGGGAACCCGCTACTGCATGGCGCAGAACTATCTGCCGGCCATTAAAGACGGCGACAAGCGTGTGCTGGTCGTGGACGGCGAGCCGGTGCCTTACTGCCTGGCGCGTATCCCGCAGGGAGGGGAAACCCGTGGCAACCTGGCGGCTGGCGGCCGTGGCGAACCGCGTCCGTTAAGCGAAAGCGACTGGGAAATTGCCCGCCGCGTCGGCCCTACGCTGAAAGCCAAAGGCCTGATCTTCGTCGGCCTCGATATCATCGGCGATCGTCTGACCGAAGTGAACGTCACCAGCCCGACCTGCATTCGTGAAATCGAAGCGGAATTCCCGATCTCGATCACCGGAATGCTGATGGACGCTATCGAAAAACGTTTACAGAAATAACCTGTGACAGCGCCTGTGTTTATCCCCATACTGGGCGCTGTCGCTTTTTAAACCAGGAAACAGTACCTCTGACAATGAATTTACAGCATCACTTTCTTATTGCCATGCCTGCTCTCCAGGATCCGATTTTCCGCCGCTCCGTGGTCTATATCTGCGAATACAACGAAGACGGCGCGATGGGGATTATCATCAATAAGCCGCTGGAAAACCTCCAGGTGGAAGGCATTCTGGACAAGCTGAAAATCCCTGCTGAAGCGCGGCTGCCGGAAATCCGTCTCGATAAACCGGTGATGCTCGGCGGCCCGCTTGCAGAAGATCGTGGCTTTATCCTGCATACCCCGCCGGTTTTCTCGTCCAGCATTCGTATCTCCGATAACACCGTCGTCACCACCTCTCGCGACGTGCTTGAAACGTTGGGCACTGCCAGTCAGCCTTCTGAGGTGCTGGTTGCGCTCGGCTACGCCTCCTGGGAAAAAGGGCAGCTGGAACAAGAAATTCTGGACAACGCCTGGCTGACAGCCCCTGCGGATATGAATATCCTGTTTAAAACCCCTATCGCCGATCGCTGGCGTGACGCGGCAAAACTGATTGGCATTGATATTCTGACCATGCCTGGCGTTGCGGGGCACGCGTAATGAGCGGCACCCTTCTCGCCTTCGACTTCGGCACCAAAAGCATCGGCGTCGCTGTGGGTCAACGGATCACCGGCACCGCCCGCCCGCTCACGGCGCTGAAAGCTAACGACGGCACGCCGGACTGGAACCTTATTGAGCGCTTGCTCAAAGAGTGGCAGCCGGACGACGTGATTGTCGGCCTGCCGCTAAACATGGACGGCACCGAGCAACCGCTTACCGCCCGCGCGCGCAAGTTCGCGAACAAAATCCATGGCCGCTTTGGCGTCTCCGTTAAGCTGCACGATGAACGTTTAAGCACCGTCGAGGCACGCGCTGGCCTGTTCGAGCACGGTGGCTTCCGGGCGCTGAACAAAGGCAGCGTGGATTCCGCTTCAGCCGTCATTATCCTCGAAAGCTATTTCGAACAGGGTTACTGAGCGCCGGGGCCTACAGCCGCCCCTGCGCCCGTCGCTCCGCCAGACTCTGCTCAAAGTTCTGCATTCCCGCCTGCTGCCCCGTTTGAATAATGCCCGGCAGTTGCCAGGTTTTGCCTTCGCGGATCAGGTTGGCCGCCGCCGACGTATTCACCAGCAGCTCATACAGCGCCACGCGCCCGCCCTGGACATCCTGACGCAGCTTCTGCGCCAGGACCGCACGCAGGCTTCCCGCCAGCTGATTACGCACCGGATCTTTCTCCTGCGCCGGAAAGGTATCGACCAGGCGCTCAATCGCCTGCGCCGCGCCGCGCGTATGCAGCGTGGCTAACACCAGATGGCCGGTTTCCGCCGCCGTCAGCGCCAGGCGTATCGTCTCGCTGTCGCGCAGCTCACCAAGCAGAATCACATCCGGATCTTCACGCAGCGCGCTGCGTAGCGCCTCGGCAAAGGACGGGCTGTGCTGGCCTATCTCCCGCTGCTGGATCAGGCAACGTTCGCTCTGGTACATAAACTCCACCGGATCTTCCAGGGTCAGAATATGCCCGTCTGTCTGATGATTGAGGAAATCGACCATCGCGGCCAGGGTGGTCGATTTTCCGCTGCCGGTGGCGCCGGTGACCAGAATCAGGCCATTGTCATTAGACAGCAGTTCCGGGATCGCTCGCGGCACACCTAACGCAGAGAGCTGCGGGCACGTCAGCGGCAACAGCCGCAGCGCAATCGAAACGCCGTGCATATGCTTAAACGCACTGCCGCGCAGCCGCTGACGGCCTGCGAGGGTAACGGCAAAATCCACCTGCCCGTTTGCCCACCATGCGCCCTGCTGTTCATCGTTGAGCCACGCTTTTAATAATGCCTCCACATCCGGGGGCGGAAACGGCGCAGGTTCAAGACGGCCTGACCTGCGCCAGCGCGGTGGCGAATCACTGCACAGGTGTAGATCGGAGACGTTATGCTTTACACTAAGGGCCACAATTTCTTCCACATCCATAGACTACTCCTCGGAAAATGAACGACATTGCGCATAACCTGGCACAGGTCCGGGACAAAATCTCAGCCGCGGCAACGCGTTGCGGCCGTGCTCCAGAAGAAATTACGTTGCTTGCAGTCAGCAAAACTAAGCCTGCGAGCGCCATCGCAGAAGCGATAGCCGCCGGTCATCGTGCCTTTGGCGAAAACTATGTGCAGGAAGGCGTGGATAAAATTCGCGCTTTCCGTGAACGGGGAAATACAGACCTGCAATGGCACTTTATCGGTCCGCTACAGTCGAACAAAAGCCGTCTGGTAGCAGAGCACTTTGACTGGTGCCACACCATCGATCGTCTGCGCATCGCTACCCGTCTGAGCGACCAGCGTCCTATGGAGATGCCAGCGCTTAACGTGCTGATTCAAATCAACATCAGTGATGAAAACAGCAAGTCCGGCATTACGCTGGGCGAACTGGATGCGCTGGCGGCGGACGTGGCGGCGCTGCCGCGTTTAACCCTGCGCGGGCTGATGGCTATCCCGGCGCCAGAGTCAAGTTATGAAAGGCAGTTTGCCGTGGCACAGCAAATGGCTGTAGCATTTGAGGCGCTTAAAGCGCGCTATGACACGGTAGACACGCTTTCTCTGGGCATGTCGGATGATATGGAAGCCGCCATCGCGGCAGGCAGCACCATGGTGCGCATCGGTACGGCAATTTTCGGTGCGCGCGATTACCCCCAATAATAAGGAAACCTGAGGAACGCCATGAAGACGTTGACTTTCCTGCTTTCAACGGTCATTGAACTGTATACGATGGCGCTGCTGTTGCGCGTCTGGATGCAGTGGGCCCGTTGTGATTTTTACAATCCATTCTCACAATTTATCGTGAAAATCACGCAGCCCGTTGTGGGGCCGCTTCGCCGCGTCATTCCGGCAATGGGGCCAATTGACAGTTCATCTATGCTGATGGCGTTTATTCTGAGCGTTATCAAAGCGATCGTGCTGTTTATGGTCATCACTTTCCAGCCGATTATCTGGATTTCAGCCGTTCTGATCCTGGTTAAAACCGTCGGTTCGCTGATCTTCTGGGTCCTGCTGGTGATGGCGATTATGAGCTGGGTAAGCCGGGGCCGTAGCCCGGTGGAGTACGCGTTGATTCAGCTGACCGAACCGTTGCTGCGTCCGATTCGCAGCCTGCTGCCTGCAATGGGCGGAATCGACTTCTCCCCGATGCTTCTCGTTCTGCTGCTGTACGTGCTGAATATGGGTATCGCGGAATTGTTACAGGCGACGGGTAATATGCTGCTGCCGGGGCTGTGGATGGCGTTATGAGTGCAGTTAGCCCCTGCGCCGACGGGCTGGTTTTACGGCTGTACATTCAGCCGAAAGCCAGCCGCGACAGTATTGTTGGGCTGCATGGCGACGAGCTAAAAGTCGCCATCACTGCCCCGCCGGTTGACGGCCAGGCGAATGCGCATCTGACCAAATATCTGGCTAAACAGTTTCGCGTCGCTAAAAGCCAGGTCATCATTGAGAAAGGTGAACTTGGCCGGCATAAACAGGTAAAAATCCTTAACCCGCAATCTATCCCGACGGAAGTCGCGGCTCTGAAAGAACAGGACTAAACCATGCAGAAAGTTGTTCTCGCCACCGGTAACGCCGGTAAAGTGCGCGAGCTGGCCTCGCTATTAAATGATTTTGGGCTGGACGTGGTGGCTCAGACCGAGCTGGGCGTGGACTCCGCCGAAGAGACCGGCCTGACGTTTATCGAAAACGCCATTCTGAAAGCGCGCCATGCGGCGCAGATCACCGGACTGCCCGCGATAGCCGATGACTCCGGTCTGGCCGTGGATTTTCTGGGCGGTGCGCCGGGGATTTACTCCGCCCGCTATTCCGGGGTGGACGCCACCGACCAGCAGAATCTGGAAAAGCTGCTTGTGGCCCTGAAAGACGTCCCTGACGAACAGCGTACCGCGCAGTTCCACTGCGTGCTGGTCTACATGCGTCACGCGGAAGATCCCACGCCGATTGTCTGTCACGGCAGCTGGCCGGGCGTGATCACCCGTGAAGCGGCGGGTAACGGCGGCTTTGGTTACGACCCGATTTTCTTTGTCCCGACCGAGGGCAAAACCGCTGCGGAACTCACCCGCGAAGAGAAAAGCGCGATCTCCCATCGTGGACGCGCCCTGAAACTGTTACTGGAAGCACTGCGTAATGGCTGATTTGCCGCCTCTGAGTCTTTATATTCACATCCCATGGTGCGTGCAGAAATGTCCGTACTGCGATTTCAACTCGCACGCGCTGAAGGGCGAAGTGCCGCACGATGATTACGTCGCGCATCTGCTGGCCGATCTGGATGCTGATGTACCGTACGCACAGGGACGTGAAGTGAAGACCATTTTTATTGGTGGCGGTACACCGAGCCTGCTGTCAGGCCCGGCGATGCAGACGCTGCTGGACGGCGTGCGTGCGCGCCTGAACCTGGCAGCGGACGCTGAAATTACGATGGAAGCCAACCCCGGCACCGTTGAGGCCGATCGTTTCGTCGAGTATCAGCGTGCGGGCGTGAACCGTATCTCTATCGGCGTGCAGAGCTTTAGCGAGCCAAAGCTGAAGCGTCTGGGGCGCATTCACGGTCCGGAAGAGGCAAAGCGCGCGGCAAACCTGGCAACGGGGCTTGGGCTGCGCAGTTTTAACCTCGACCTGATGCACGGCCTGCCGGATCAGTCGCTCGAAGAAGCGCTTGACGATTTGCGTCAGGCGATTGAACTGAACCCGCCGCATCTGTCGTGGTATCAGCTGACCATTGAGCCGAACACCCTGTTTGGCTCGCGCCCGCCGGTGCTGCCGGACGACGACGCGCTGTGGGATATCTTCGAGCAGGGCCACCAGCTTTTGACCGCAGCGGGGTATCAGCAATATGAAACGTCGGCGTATGCGAAGCCGGGCTATCAGTGTCAGCACAATCTGAACTACTGGCGTTTTGGTGATTATCTGGGAATTGGCTGCGGCGCACATGGCAAAGTGACCTTCCCGGACGGACGCATTCTGCGTACCGCTAAAACCCGCCATCCGCGCGGGTATATGGAAGGCCGCTATCTGGAGCGTCAGCACGACGTCGAGGCGGCGGATAAGCCGTTTGAGTTCTTTATGAACCGCTTCCGTCTGCTGGAAGCCGCCCCACGCGCGGAGTTTGCACTCTACACCGGGTTGTCAGAGTCGGTGATTCGTCCGCAGATTGACGAGGCGCTGGCGCAGGGGTATCTGACCGAGTGTGATGAGTCCTGGCAGATCACCGAGCACGGCAAGCTGTTCTTAAACTCCCTTCTTGAGCTGTTCCTCGCTGAAAATCCTGAAGGCTGATTCAGGATTTTGCATCCCGTTCTGCTGGCTGAGGGAAAGGCTGGCAGAGTGTGGGGATGGAAAAATCAAAACAACTCCGCAAACAAATGACGCCCGAAGAATTACGCCTCTGGTATTTGCTCAGAGGTCGTCGTTTCTTCGGGTATAAGTTTCGCCGTCAGATGCCGGTTGGGCCGTATATCGTGGATTTTGCCTGCTTTAAGGCGAAGCTGATTATTGAGCTGGACGGTGGGCAGCATCAGAACAAAGAGAAGTATGATTCTCACCGTACCGAGTTTTTGAATGCCAACGGCTGGGAAGTCGTACGGTTCTGGAATAATGAATTCAGGACTAATGAGGAGCAGGTGCTGATGGCTATTTTGCAACGATTGCAATGCCTGATGCCCTCACCCTAACCCTCTCCCACAGGGAGAGGGAACTGGTTACTCCCTCTCCCTGTGGGAGAGGGCCGGGGTGAGGGGTGCGCGCAGAGGCGTTACTTCAACGTCCCCACCAGCGCCTTCCGGCTGTCTTCCAGAGACACCACGCGTTTACACACGTCTTTGCCGAACTGCTGGAAATCGGCTTCCTGATTCTTCCACTCGTTCTGAATCGAGGTTTGCAGTCCGCCCAGGCTACCCAGTACACCCTGCAACGGATTACCGCCACCCTTCAGCACCGCTTTGGCGCCCATCTCGTTGATGCTGTCCTGGAGAATGCCGCCCATCGCCTGGTTCACCAGCTGCTGGCCGTCGGCACGCACCTGATCGATCGCCTTATAGTGGAACGTCAGGCCATCAGAGCGCGTCTCGATAATACGGTTCATCTGCTCTTTCAGCTGTTTATCCAGCTTCGTCAGGCGGGTGCGCATATTGCTGCTCTCCCCCACCTCTTTGGTGATGATTTTATCCAGCGCCACGCGGCTCTTTTCAACGCGGGTCAGCGCGCCATCGTTGATCCAGGGCAGCGCGGTACGCAACTCGGCCTGGTAGTCCATCGCCTGCTCGCGCTGGGCGGCCGTCAGGTTTTGCGGTTTGCCGTTAAAGGTCACGTTGCCATCCGGCGTAATCACCAGATTGCCATTCTCGCCCTTAACCTGCACGGTTTGCGGACTCAGCACCACGTCATCACGCGGGGTGACGCTACATTTATACTCCGCATGGGCGGTGGATCCGATTGCCAGTAAAGCAACAGCCAGCAACGTTTTGCGCATCTTAAACACTCCCTCAGACAAAATGGGCCAGCTAATGCTGGCCCCGTTCTTGCTTTATTAGTCCCACCAAACGTCGAAAAGTTCGCTAACGCGGACATCTTCCAGTTTGTGGTCTTCAAGCCATTTGCGTACCAGCGCCTGATGCTCTTCGGTGCATTTCCCCACTTCCTGGGTGCAAATCAGACCTTCCCACGCCAGATAGCCGCTACCGTCGAAGGCCAGCTTGTTTGGCTCGATCACCTCGTTGATGAACGCATCAACGTCCTGATCGATCTGCTCAACGCTGGTGCCTTCCGGGAAACGCCAGGCAACGGAGAACCCCACTTCCTGGAATTCTTCGATGTGCATCTTTTTACGCAGACGACGGCTACGATTCTTTGCCATTATTTCACCCTCTCGAACATTAAGTCCCATACGCCGTGACCAAGACGATGGCCACGCTGTTCAAATTTTGTCACCGGACGTGAATCCGGACGCGGTACGTAGTCGTTGCTTTCAGACTGATTTTTATACCCGTCCAGGGACGACATCACTTCCAGCATATGTTCCGCATAAGGTTCCCAGTCGGTCGCCATGTGGAAGACGCCGCCCAGCTTAAGCTTGCTTTTCACCAGCTCGGCAAACGGTGCCTGAACGATACGGCGTTTATTATGACGCGCTTTGTGCCATGGGTCAGGGAAAAAGAGCTGAACCATGTTCAAAGAATTGTCAGGAATCATTTTGTGCAGCACTTCCACCGCGTCGTGACACATGACGCGCAGGTTCTCAACGCCCTCTTCGTGGGCCGTTGCCAGACACGCGCCGACGCCCGGCGAGTGTACTTCGATACCGAGGAAGTTCTGCTCCGGGCGCGCTTTCGCCATGGTCACCAGCGAGGTGCCCATGCCAAAACCAATCTCCAGCGTCACTGGCGTGTCTCGGCCAAACAGGTCGGTGAAGTCGAGCGGCTGCTCGCTGAACTCAACGCCCATCACCGGCCAGTAGTTGTCCAGCGCGTGTTGCTGCCCTTTTGTCAGGCGCCCCTGACGGCGGACAAAGCTGCGAATACGGCGCAGCGGGCGACCGTTTTCATCAAATTCCGGTGAAATGACGTCGTTTTTCATAAAAGAGTTGTCTGCTTGTGAGAATGTTCGGGAAACGGGCATTATCCAAAGTTAAGGCTTCTATGCAAGCATGGGAAAGATCCGGTTTACAGCAGATTGACGCTGTGCTGCAATCTGCGTCCCTGATTAAGCGAATCGATGACCATGCAAGCCTCTCAATTTTCAGCCCAGGTGCTGGACTGGTACGACAAATACGGGCGTAAAACCCTGCCCTGGCAAATTGAAAAAACGCCTTACAAAGTATGGCTCTCCGAGGTGATGTTGCAACAAACGCAGGTCGCGACGGTCATTCCTTACTTCGAGCGTTTTATGGCGCGCTTCCCGACAATCACCGATCTGGCCAACGCGCCGCTGGACGAGGTACTGCACCTGTGGACAGGCCTCGGCTATTACGCCCGCGCGCGCAACCTGCACAAAGCCGCACAGCAGGTCGCCACCCGCCACAACGGTAAATTCCCGGAGACCTTTGACGAGGTGGCGGATTTGCCCGGCGTCGGGCGTTCAACCGCAGGCGCAATCCTCTCCCTCTCTTTAGGCAAACATTTCCCTATTCTCGACGGCAACGTCAAGCGCGTGCTCGCACGCTGCTACGCCGTAGATGGCTGGCCGGGCAAGAAAGAGGTTGAGAAACGCCTGTGGGAGATCAGTGAAGCGGTCACTCCGGCGAAAGGGGTGGAGCGTTTTAACCAGGCGATGATGGATCTGGGCGCGATGGTCTGCACCCGTTCAAAACCGAAGTGCGAACTCTGCCCGGTAAACAACCTCTGCGTGGCCTATGCGAACCACACCTGGGCGCAGTATCCGGGGAAAAAACCGAAGCAGACGCTGCCTGAACGCACCGGGTACATGCTGCTGATGCAGCATGGCGACGAGGTGTTTCTCGCTCAGCGCCCGCCGAGTGGCCTCTGGGGTGGTCTATACTGCTTCCCACAGTTTGAGGATGAAGCCTCGCTTCGGGCATGGCTTGAACAGCGCGGCATTGCGGCCGATACCCTGACGCAACTCAACGCGTTCCGTCATACCTTCAGCCATTTCCATCTGGATATTGTGCCGATGTGGCTTCCCGTGTCCTCATTCACGTCGTGCATGGATGAAGGCACCGCTCTCTGGTATAACTTAGCGCAACCGCCATCAGTCGGGCTGGCGGCTCCCGTGGAGCGCCTGTTACAGCAATTACGTGTCGGTGCAATGGTTTAGCATCGGCAAGACAAAGAGGAATGAGTATGGCCAGAACCATTTTTTGTACTTTCCTACAGCGCGACGCTGAAGGCCAGGATTTCCAGCTCTACCCGGGCGATCTGGGTAAGCGCATCTATAACGAGATCTCCAAAGAAGCCTGGGGACAGTGGCAGAAGAAGCAGACCATGCTGATCAACGAGAAAAAGCTCAGCATGATGAACCCGGAACACCGCAAACTGCTGGAGCAGGAGATGGTGAACTTCCTGTTCGAAGGTAAAGACGTCCACATCGAAGGCTATACGCCACCGGAAAAATAATAACGCGCAGCTGCTGCCTGGCGGCGCTGCGCTTGCACGGGCCTACGGTTTTGTAGGCCGGGTAAGCGCAGCGCCACCCGGCAACAGCAACCCCAAAGCAAACACAACACGCACTCCCGGAATGATGAAAAAACTTTTAGCGCTAGCCCTTGTTGCGCCGTTGCTTGTGTCTTGTTCTTCCAAAAAAGGCGATGAATACAACGAAGCCTGGGTCAAGGACACCAACGGTTTTGACATTTTGATGGGGCAGTTTGCCCACAACATCGAGAACATATGGGGATTTAACGAAGTTCTTATTGCCGGACCGAAGGACTACGTTAAGTACACCGACGCCTATCAGACCCGTAGCCACATCAACTTCGATGACGGTACGATTACGGTTGAAACCATCGCGGGGACTGAACCTGCGGCGCATTTACGTCAGGCCATCATCAAAACCCTGCTGATGGGTGACGATCCGGGGTCTATCGACCTCTACTCTGATGCCGATGACATCACCATCTCCAAAGAGCCATTCCTGTATGGCCAGGTCGTTGACCAGACCGGTCAGCCGATCCGCTGGGAAGGCCGCGCCACGAAATTTGCCGACTACCTGCTGCAAACGCGCCTGAAAAGCCGCACCAACGGCCTGAAAGTGATCTACAGCGTCACGATCAACCTGGTGCCGAACCACCTCGACAAGCGTGCGCATAAGTATCTGGGCATGGTGCGTCAGGCGTCGCGTAAGTATGGCGTGGATGAGTCGCTGATTCTGGCGATTATGCAGACCGAGTCCTCGTTCAACCCCTACGCGGTAAGCCGTTCCGACGCGCTGGGGCTGATGCAGGTTGTACAGCACAGCGCCGGTAAAGACGTGTTCCGCGCGCAGGGGAAATCCGGCACGCCGAGCCGCAGCTACCTCTTCGATCCGCAAAGCAACATTGATACCGGTACGGCCTATCTGGCGATGCTGAACAATGTCTATCTCGGCGGGATCGATAACCCAACCTCACGTCGCTATGCAGTCATTACCGCCTACAACGGCGGGGCGGGCAGCGTGCTGCGCGTCTTCTCAAATGACAAGGTGCAGGCCGCGAACATCATCAACAGCATGGCGCCGGGGGATGTGTACGCTACCCTCACCACCCGCCACCCGTCTGCGGAATCCCGCCGCTATCTGTATAAGGTGAATACGGCGCAGAAGAACTACCGTCGCCGGTGATCGGCACACCTTCTCCTGCAAGGAGAAGGTGTTCTGCTTCCCCTCTCCCCGTGGGAGAGGGTTAGGGTGAGGGCATCAGACCGCACCCATCTCCCCACCCATACGAAAATGCTATTTGCATCACAATCCAGACTGCAAATTAATGTGGATTGCATTTTTTTGCGGGAGGTAACAAAACATAACGTTGCCAACTGATAGAATTGCATCAAATAACAACCCTGAATGTTCCTATAACAACATATCTCCCGCTCACTTGTGAGGAAAGTAACATGAACCTTAAGCTGCAGCTTAAAATCTTGTCGTTTCTGCAGTTCTGCCTGTGGGGTAGCTGGCTGACTACACTCGGCTCCTATATGTTTGTGACGCTCAAGTTCGATGGTGCGTCGATCGGTGCCGTCTACAGCTCGCTGGGTATTGCGGCTGTTTTCATGCCAACGCTGCTCGGTATCGTGGCGGATAAATGGTTAAGCGCGAAATGGCTGTACATGCTTTGCCATCTGGTGGGTGCGGGGACGCTGTTTATGGCGGCCGAAGTGACCACGCCGGGGGCGATGTTCATGGTGATCCTGCTTAACTCGCTGGCGTACATGCCAACGCTTGGCCTGATCAACACCATCTCCTACTACCGCCTGAAATCTGCCGGTCTGGATATCGTCACCGACTTCCCGCCTATCCGTATCTGGGGCACCATCGGCTTTATCATGGCGATGTGGGGTGTGAGCTTCGCGGGCTTCGAGCTGAGCCACATGCAGCTGTATATTGGTGCCGCGCTCTCCGTGCTGCTGGCGCTGTTCACCCTGACGCTGCCCACCATTCCGGTTTCTAACCAGCAGAAAAACCAGAGCTGGAGCACCATGCTTGGCCTGGACGCCTTCGCGCTGTTCAAAAACAAGCGCATGGCGATCTTCTTTATCTTCTCCATGCTGCTGGGCGCGGAACTGCAAATCACCAACATGTTCGGTAATACTTTCCTGCACAGCTTCGATAACGATCCGCTGTTTGCCGGGAGCTTTATCGTCGAACACGCGTCGGTGATGATGTCCATCTCGCAGATCTCCGAGACGCTGTTCATCCTGACCATCCCGTTCTTCCTGAGCCGCTACGGTATCAAGAACGTCATGCTGATCAGTATCGCCGCCTGGATGTTGCGCTTCGGTCTGTTCGCCTACGGCGACCCGAGCGCGTTCGGCACCGTGCTGCTGGTTCTGTCGATGATTGTTTACGGCTGTGCATTCGACTTCTTCAACATCTCCGGCTCGGTGTTTGTGGAAAAAGAGGTGAAGCCTGAAATCCGCGCCAGTGCGCAGGGCATGTTCCTGATGATGACCAACGGCTTCGGCTGTATTCTGGGCGGCGTGGTGAGCGGTAAAGTGGTTGAGATGTATACCACCAACGGCATCACCAACTGGCAGCCAGTATGGCTGATCTTCGCCGGGTACTCGCTGGTGCTGTTCTTCGCGTTCATCGCGCTGTTCAAGTACAAGCACGTGCGCGAACCGCACGGTGCGCAGCCGATTGCGCATTGATTGTTGTGCCCGGTGGCGCTGCGCTTACCGGGCCTGGAAAACCAGATCGTAGGCCGGGTAAGGCGTAGCCGCCACCCGGCTATTTTATAGCAGACAGCACCCACCCCACCGACAGCAAATCCGCGCTGCCGCCCGGGCTCAGGTTGCGTTCAATCAATGCCTTATCCATCTTCAGCAACGCCTCGCAGTCCCAGCCGTTAGCCAGCAGTTCCCGCGCGTAGCCCTGAACGTAGCGCAGCCCCTCAATGCCGCCGCGCGAGACGAGATTGCTGTCCTGATTTACCGCCATCAGGCGCAACAGCAGGCCGTGAAGCGACTGACCGTTCCACGCATCCAAAGCCTTACGCACCGTGGCAAAGCCGCTTTCTGCCTCGCCACGCGCGCCGGTTAAACCGTACAGCTGAAACTGCCGCTCCCCCGCCGTTGCCTGCCCGCTGCGCCTGGCCAGCTCCCGCGCCACCACCCCACGACAGATGTTACTTACCTCACAACAGAGGCTATCCGCAGAGATATTTTTCACACGCCCGGCGGCGAAGCAGAGCAAACCGAGGGCAAAAACCCCGCCCTTGTGGGTATTTACCCCACCCGTGGCGGCGTACATTGCCTGCTCGCAGGCCATTCCCATTGGGCGGAGAATCCGCAACTGCCGATCGGCAGGTTTGGCCGCATGTGCTTCACCCAGTTCCGCAAACCGGGCAAACCACGGCGTAATCGCCATAATGCTGCGGACAAACAAGGCATGGTCCATATCGCGATGGGAGCCGTTATTGAGCCTGTCCACCAGCCCCGGTTTTGGCGTCAGCTCCAGCTCCTGCCACAGCGCCTCTGCGGCAAGCGCAGGCACGTCAACCGGGCGCGGTTCAGTCGCGAGCAAACCAGTCATCGATCATCTTCTCCACGCGGGAAACCACCTGCTCAACGAGATGGTGCCGCGAACGGGAACAGGCGTGGGCGGGTTCGTCGCAGATCAGACAGCGTCTGAGATTCGCCCCCAGCGACTGACGCCCGACGTGGCCGTGCTGAGGGCAGATCACATCCAGATCCCACAGCCTGCCGAGCGGGTGCGTCTGCTCCAGATCCGCACAGTGCGCTTTGATTTCCGCCGCCGGATGCGCGACGCACCACAAGGCTTCAGGTCCGGTGGGTAGCCACAGCACCTGGCGGTCCAGCACCTGCCAGCGGTTTTCCCACAGCAGCTGGTCGCACATTTGCAGCGCCACGCCCATGGTGTTGCGATAGCGCAAGCTGTCTTTGATCTCCCCGGGCGTAACCAGCGTGAGGGAGATCACCGGTTGTTGATAGTGCGCAAGCATGTCAGCCTGGCGCGCTGCGCGGCGATCTTTCGCCGCCAGCAGTTCCTCCAGGCTGACACCCGTCCGCACGGGTGTCGCAATCGTCACACTTCCTCCTTTACCTGTCGTACGGTGTCGATCACGCTGCCGTCGCGGTAGCGGATCACCCCGACGATTTTGTCGGTGAACTCAATCGGTTTCGGTACGCCTGTCAACGAAATCGCTCGCTCATAGAGCGCGTTGATATCTACAACCTTCAGCCCTGCTTCCATGAGTCGCTCGCGGATCTCCGGGCGCGCCGGGTTGACCGCAATACCGTGGTCGGTGACCAGCACGTCAATGCTCTCCCCCGGCGTGAGGCGGGTGGTAACGCGCTTCACCACCGTCGGGATGCGGCTTCGCAGCAGCGGCGCGACCACAATGGTCAGGTTGGCTGCCGCCGCCACGTCGCAGTGTCCGCCGGATGCGCCGCGCATCACCCCATCGGAGCCGGTGATGACATTGACGTTAAAGTCGACGTCGATTTCCAGGGCGCTGAGGATCACCACGTCGAGCTGGTCGCAGCTTGCCGCCTTGCTGCCGGGGTTGGCGTAGACGTTGGTGGAGATCTCCACGTGGTTCGGGTTGCGCGCCAGCGAGGCCGCTGCCTGGCCGTCAAAGCACTGGGTGTCGAGCAGCTTTTCGATGAGCCCCTTCTCGTGCAGATCCACCAGGCTGCCGGTAATGCCGCCAAGGGCGAAGCGCGCCTTCACGCCGCTGCGCTCCATCTTCTCTTCCATAAAACGGGTGCAGGCGGTGGCCGCCGCGCCGGAGCCGGTCTGCATCGAGAAGCCTGGTTTGAAATAGCCTGAGTATTCAATCACGTCCGCCGCATAGCGGGCGATCATCAGCTCGCGCGGGTTGCTGGTAACACGCGCCGCGCCGACGCTGATTTTCGCCGGGTCGCCCACGCTCTCCACCTGCACGATGTAGTCCACCTGATCCTGCACCAGGCTGGCGGGCATATTCGGAAACGGCACCAGTTCTTCCGTAAGCAGCACTACCTTGCGGGCAAAGTGCGCGTCCACCATGGCGTAGCCCAGCGAACCGCAGCACGATTTACCATGCGTGCCGTTGGCGTTGCCAAACTCATCGCTGCACGGTACGCCAAGAAACGCCACGTCGATGTTCAGTTCGCCGTCCTGGAGCAGCTTCACGCGCCCGCCGTGGGAGTGAATTTGTACCGGCTCGTCCATCAGCCCGTGGGAGATGGCATCCGCCAGCCTGCCGCGCATGCCGGAGGTGTAAATCCGGGTGATGACGCCACTCTCGATATGTTCGATCAGCGCGTCATTGCAGGTCATCAGCGAGCTGGATGCCAGGGTCAGATTTTTGAAGCCCATCCGCGCCAGTAGCGCCACGACGGTGTTGATCACCCGGTCGCCTTCGCGAAAGGCATGGTGGAAGGAGATGGTCATCCCGTCCTGCAAGCCGCTACGCTTAACCGCCTCTTCAATAGAGGCGCAGAGCTTGCGGCTGTGCTTCGCCTCGCTGTCCGCCAGCCACGGCGTCGCGCTGTGGGCGGTATCAAAGGGTTTCAGATCCCGCAGATGGGGGAAATTTACATGCAGAAGTTCTGTCTGATTCATTATGTCATCCTTACCGACGCACGCCAGAGGCCGCCGCGCGCTCCAGCACCACCTGCGCGTGGTTAATAATCGGTGCATCCACCATTTTGCCGTTGAGCGACACCACGCCCAGGCCGTTACGCTCGCCCTCTTCTGCCGCTTCAATCACCCTTCTGGCGTGATCCACCTCTTCCTGAGTCGGGGCGTAGGCGTTGTGCAGCAGGTCTATCTGGCGCGGGTTAATCAGCGATTTGCCGTTAAAGCCCATCTTGCGGATCAGGTCGACCTCGCGCAGGAACCCGGCTTCGTCGTTAACGTCTGACCACACCACGTCGAAGGCGTCGATACCGGCGGCGCGGGCGGCGTGCAGCACGGCGCAGCGGGCGTAGAACAGCTCGGTGCCGTCGCCGCGCTCGGTCTGCATGTCCATTACGTAGTCAAAGGCGGCCAGCGCGATGCCGCTCAGGCGCGGGGAGCTGCGAGCAATCGCCACGGCGTTGATAACGCCAATGGCCGATTCAATCGCCGCCATCACTCGGGTGGAACCCACTTCGCGCCCGCACTCCTGCTCAATGCGCTCAAGGTGGCCTTCCAGCTCGTAGATATCGTCCGGCGTGTCGGTTTTCGGCAGACGAATCACGTCCACGCCCGCCCGCACGGCGGCTTCCAGATCCAGCAGGCCAAACGGCGTGCTCAGCGGGTTAATGCGCACCACGGTTTCGATATCCTGATACATTGGGTGCTGCAACGCGTGGAACACCAGCATGCGTGCGGTGTCTTTCTCGCGCAGGGCCACGGCGTCCTCAAGGTCAAACATGATGGAGTCGGGGCGGTAGATAAAGGCGGTAGAGAGCATGGCGGCATTGGCGCCTGGCAGGAACAGCATACTGCGGCGGAGTTTGCTCATTTCAGCGCCCCCCAGTTGATGGCCTGTTCATCGGCAGCACGCAGAAGCGCGCTTTGCAGGCGGGCGCGGATCACACAGTCCAGCGCCCCTTTGTCTTCAATAATGATTAATCCCTGGTGCACGTTCATGGCGCGCAATGTGTCGTTGACCACCTGGCGTATCTGCTCGCCAAACTGCTTAATCACTTCACTGTGGATGACAATCTCCAGCTCACCGTGAGCGGGGGCGATTTTCACCA
Organism: Enterobacter cloacae complex sp. EB5; assembly: GCF_031432835.1. Taxonomy (NCBI): domain Bacteria; kingdom Pseudomonadati; phylum Pseudomonadota; class Gammaproteobacteria; order Enterobacterales; family Enterobacteriaceae; genus Enterobacter; species Enterobacter cloacae complex sp. EB5. The sequence continues at coordinate 2,831,225 of NZ_CP133860.1, read as the reverse complement.
TCAGGTCGCTGGACTCCTGCGTTCCGGCCAGCGCCTCCCTTACAATATTCATGATAAATTCCTGATAGTTATGCGACTTCCGCACTCGCTCGATAATGTGCTTCGAGGTGCGCGAAGGTGGAGTCCGGAACAATCTCCCGGATCCGGGAAAACTGCTGTGTCTTGAGTAAACGGCGCACTTCCGAGGCCGAAATGGCGTTGCCGGTGGCTTTGATGCGCGGCATCTCTACCACGTCGATGTGCGAGGCCAGCAGGTCGTGCAGCGTCTGGTTGTACTGGCGGGTGATGTCGCAGAACGGCTCCGAGCCGATGAAGCGGTGCGTGATGCCCAGCGCCGGGGCGATATAGTCCCGAAAGATCAGCACGTCGATCTCGCTCCACGCCTGCTGCACTTTGCCGGTCTCCTTCAGGAAGTAGGCCGGGAAGGTGGCGCGGGAGATGATGTACTGCGAGCCTTCATGCACCACCACGTTCGGCAGATGCGCCACGCCCACACGCACCATCTCAAGGCGCGCGCTGAACGGGAAGAACGAGGCGTCTTCACGCACCACAAACAGATGCAGGGCATCGCACTGCGCCGCTGCCTGCTCCACCAGATGACGGTGGCCGAGGGTGAAGGGATTGGCGTTCATCACTATCGCGCCAGTTTTCTCCCCGTCCTTTCGCATCCGGCTTAAGGTACGGCAGTAGCGTGCGATCCCCTGCGGGGTGTTCTCCATCAGCACCGCGTTGTTCCCGCTCTGGGCAATCGGCCAGAAACCGCTGCGGCCAAAGCGCTCCTTATTACACGGTCGCGTGCAGAGGAAGAGGTGAAAATGGCCGCGCTCCAGCGCCGCATTTTCCACCTCTGCCAGCAGACGCGCGCTGAGGTTCTCGCCGCGAAGCTGCTCGTTGACCGCCACGCATTTGATGACGTTGGCAGCCAGCCCGGCGCAACCCACCAGCTGCGCGCCGGACCAGGCTTCGACAAACAGCGTGATGTCGTTGTCCAGGCCAAGGCCGCTGTCTGCCAGCAGGTAGCGGATCTGGCTTAAGCGTTCCGGGTGTTTCGCCACAACGGTGTGCCGAAAATCAATGGGTTGCGATTGCATGCTGCCGCCTTACTCAGTGCGCTGCCGCGAGCCCGACGGCTGGCGCTTCCACGATCACGTTGCTCAGATGACCGATATGCTCGATCTCCACCTCAATGCGATCCCCCTCCTTCATAAACAGCGGCGGGTTGCGCTTTTTACCCACGCCGCCAGGCGAGCCGGTGATGATCACGTCGCCCGGGCTGAGACGGGTGAAGGTGCTGATGTACTCGATCAGCTCCGCCACCTTGTGGATCATGCTGCTGGTGTTGTCCTCCTGCACCATGCGGCCGTTCAGCCAGGTGCGGATCGCCAGGCTGTGCGGGTCCGGGATCTCATCCGCCGTCGCCATCCACGGGCCGAACGCCCCGGTCTGCCGCCAGTTTTTCCCGGCGGTGAACCAGGTGTGCTGCCAGTCGCGGGCGGAGCCGTCCATGTAACAGCTGTAGCCCGCCACGTGGCGCAGGGCGTCGTCGCGGCTGATGTTCTCCCCGCCTTTGCCGATGATCACCGCCAGCTCGCCTTCGTAGTCGAACTCACTGGAGTGGCGCGGCTTCAGCACCGGCTCGTTGTGGCCGGTCTGTGAATCCGGGAAGCGGACAAACAGAGTCGGGGCCGGGTTGTGCTGGTCAAACTCCTTGCGCTTGTCGGCATAGTTCATACCCACGCAGAGGATTTTTTCCGGCTGGACAATCACCGGTAAGAAGGTGATGGCGTTCAGCGGTACATCCACCGCGTCGTTCAGAAAACGGGTGGCCTGCGCCAGCCCGTTCCCCTGCAACAGCGCTTTAAGGTCGCCATAGCGGTCGCCCAGGCGGCGGCCCAAATCAATCACGCCTTCGGCCTGTACGATGCCGTAGCTGCGTTTTCCCTGGTATAAAAAGCTTGCGAGTTTCATTGTTCTTTCCTGAAAACTTAAACGAGGAAGTTGCCCAGAATCAGCAGTGAGACAGAGACGTTAATCGCGCCGCCGATACGGGTAGCAATCTGGGCGAATGGCATCAGGCTCATGCGGTTGCCTGCGGTCAGGATCGCCACGTCACCGGTGCCGCCCTGCCCGCTCTGACAGCAGGAGACGATGGCGACATCAATCGGGTGCATACCAATCTTTTTGCCAACGAAGAATCCGGTCGCCACCAGCGCGGAAACGGTGCTGACAATCACCAGCAGGTTGCTGACGGTGAACGCCGCCACCAGCTCATGCCATGGGGTAATCGCCACGCCGACAGCGAAGAGGATTGGGTAGGTCACGGAGGTCTGGAAGAATTTGTACACCACCTGGGAACCCTCCAGCAGACGCGGAGAGGCGCCGTTGCAGAGCTTCACCAGCACCGCCATAAACAACATGCCCACCGGTGCTGGCAGACCAATCAGCTTGTGACCGAGCATGCCCAGCATGTACAGCAGCACCGCCAGCAGCGCGCCCGAGGCGATTGTCGTCACGTCCGCTTTGCCGGAGAACGCAGGTTGGGAAACAGTGGCATCAGCGTTGGCGCGATTCGGCATCAGCTGGCCTTCACCGGTCAGGTGCGGGTAGCGTTTACCGAGCTGGTTGAGGCAGCCGGAGATAATGATCGCCGTCAGGCCGCCGAGCATCACCATCGGCAGCACGCGGCCGAGCGCCACGCCCTGATCCATATGCAGTAGGGTGGCATAGCCGATAGAGAGCGGGATCGCCCCTTCCCCGACGCCGCCCGCCATGATCGGCAGAATGATAAAGAAGAAGATCTGGAACGGCTCGAGGCCCAGCGCCAGCCCAACACCCATGCCGACAATCATGCCGACGATTTCACCGCACAGCATCGGGAAGAAGATGCGCAGGAAGCCCTGGATCAGCACGGTGCGGTTCATACTCATGATGCTGCCGACGATAATGCAGCAGATATAGAGGTAGAGAATATTGGTGGATTTATAGAATTTGGTCGTGGACTCAACCACCACGTCCGGCAGCAGGCCGTAATAGACCAGCGCGGAAGGGATAAAGGTGGCGCAAATTGCCGCCGCACCGAGCTTGCCGACAATCGGCAGGCGTTTGCCGAATTCACCGCAGGCAAAGCCGAAGAAGGCCAGCGTGGCTACCATGACCACAATGTCGCTCGGCAGTTTTCCGCCCAGGCAATCAATAGCAATCAGCGCGCCCGCCAGAACGAACAGCGGCAGAGGAATAATGCCGATTTTCCAGGTATCCATAATATGCCACCAGCGCTCTTTGAGCGATGGCCGCTGAATATCAATCGGGTCGTGGGTAACAGAGAATGAATCGTCAGTTGTGCTCATAATAAGCCCCTTAGTTATTTTGTGCGTTCAGCTTAGAGTCACAAAGGCTTACTTTATGTGAGGGAAGGCATATTAAAAGCGAAGTTTTAATGGCCGCTATGGTTTTAATGGTTTCTTTTATTTAATGTGATTTACGCCTTATTTATAGCCATGGTTTTTATGGTTTCTTTTCTTAACTGAACAAAGAAATAACATTTATTCATTTAACCTTAAGAGGATGAGACTTTCGGAAAAATCTTTTACAGGCTGCGCTGTGCAAGGGATCACAAGTTTTCGGCAAAGCGGGCATCCTGGCCTTAAAAGATGATATATTCAGCCGACCTGTTGATATCGCGCGTGATAGTTATGAAAGTATCGTTTCAGATCAAGCTGTTTATTTCGCTGGTCGCCTTTTTCTCAGTGCTGTTCGCATTACTGGGGGGATATTATTATGTCGATGTCGGCAGGCAGCTTTATCAGGAAATGAGCGCGCGCGCAAAAATACAGGCCGAAGAAATTGCGCTTATTCCTACCCTGCGAAAAGAAGTCGAACAAAAGGATATCCAGGGCATCCATGATTTCATGCAGAAAATAGCCGCCCACAGCGACGCCAGTTTTATTGTGATTGGTGACAATAAAGGGCTGCATCTTTTCCATTCCGTGTTTGCCGACCGGGTAGGCAAAACGCTGGTTGGCGGAGATAACGACGAGGTATTACACGGCAAAAGCACCATCACCATCCGCAAGGGCGGGTTAGGCATTTCGCTACGCAGCAAAGCGCCCATTTTTAATGATGCCGGGCAGGTGGTGGGGATTGTTTCGGTAGGCTATCTCACGAGCTATCTGGACACCATCACCGTCAGCAAGGTGGTTAATATCCTGATTGCCGCCGTGCTGCTGCTTATCGCCCTGTTTATTTTCTCCTGGTTCTTCACCCGCAGCATCAAGAAGCAGATATTCTCTCTGGAGCCGCGCGAAATCGGCCTGCTGGTGCGCCAGCAAAAGGCGATGATGGAATCCATTTATGAAGGGGTGATTGCCATCGACGACGATCTTCGCATTGAGGTGATCAACCAGGCGGCGCGTAAATTATTAGGCTTACGCCAGCCCGCCCGCGAACTGCGGGGTCAACTCATCAGCCAGGTGATCGCGCCCGTCCCGTTCTTCAATGCGCAAACCATGCTTGCGAAAGACACCCACGATGAGATCTGTCGCTTTAACGATCTCACGGTCATTGCCAGCCGGGTGCGGATCATGCTGGAAGATGCGTTGCAGGGCTGGGTGATCACCTTTCGCGATCGCAACGAGATCGACTCGCTCAGCGCCCAGCTCAGCCAGGTGAAGCGCTATGTTGATAACCTGCGCATCATGCGCCATGAACAACTGAACCGCATGACTACGCTGTCCGGCCTGCTGCATATGGGCCGTTATGACGAGGCAATTCGCTACATACAGGCGCAGTCGGAACACGCTCAGGAGCTGCTGGACTTTATCTCGTCCCGCTTTAGCTCCCCGACGCTGTGTGGTTTGCTGCTTGGAAAGGCCGCCCGCGCGCGTGAAAAAGGCGTTGAGCTGAGTTTTGACCCGGCCTGCCGGGTGGATAAACCGTTCCTGCCGCTGCTCGAATCGGAACTTATCTCGATCATCGGGAACTTGCTGGATAACGCCATTGAAGCGACCCAGCGTGCACCGCTCCCGCATGCCCCGGTGGACGTGCTGATAAAGCTGAACGAGCAGGAACTGATTATTGAAGTCGCCGACCAGGGCGTCGGCATCACACCGGAGATCCGCGACCGGATCTTTGAGCGCGGCATCACCACCAAAACGCGCGGCGATCATGGTATTGGCCTGTATCTGATTGAAAGCTATGTCACACAGGCTGGCGGCGCAATTGAAGTTGCCGATAACACCCCACGCGGTGCCATTTTCTCACTGTTTATTCCCGCCACGGGAACGGCCCGGCACCCCGTACAGGAACTGGAAGATACCGACTATGCAACATGAACTTATCGACGTACTGATTGTTGAAGACGAGAACGACCTGGCGCAACTGCACGCGGAGCTTATCGGTAAACATCCGCGCCTGAGGCTGGTGGGGATTGCCGCGTCGCTGGCCGACGCGCAGGTACAACTGGAGAGCAAACAGCCGAAGCTGATGCTGCTGGATAACTACCTGCCGGACGGCAAAGGCATTACCCTTATCAGCAACCCGATGCTCACCCGCGCCAACTGCTCGGTGATTTTCATCACCGCCGCCAGCGATATGGACACCTGTAGCCAGGCCATTCGTAACGGCGCGTTCGACTACATCCTCAAGCCGGTTTCCTGGAAGCGCCTGAGCCAGTCGCTGGAACGTTTTGTGCAGTTTGCCGAACAGCAGCGCGTCTGGAAGATTGTCGACCAGCAAAACGTCGATTCGCTCTATCAGCTACAGGCGAAAAACTACCGCCTGGACAACGGCAGCAAAGGGATAGAGGAGAATACGCTGGCGCGGGTGCAAACGCTGTTTAACAACAAGGCGGCGCACTGTTTTACGGTGGATGAGGTGGTGAGCGAGACGGGCCTGAGTAAAACCACCACCCGGCGCTATCTGGAACACTGCGTGGAGGTGGGTTTTCTGACAGTGGAGATGCTGTACGGAAAGATTGGGCATCCGAGAAGGATGTACCGCCGCGCAGAAGCCTGACGCAGTATTGTAGGCCCGGTAAGCTTGCGCCACCGGGCAACTCGCCGGGTGGCGCTAACGCTTACCCGGCCTACGTTCAGACATTCAATACGTATCCATACAGCCGCTTAATCCCGTCCGCATCTTTCTCGCTGTAAACGCCCTGCAACTCTGGCGAGAAACCCGGCAGCATATTAATGCCCTCTTCCAGCGCCAGGAAGTAGCGCTGTACTGCTCCACCCCAGACTTCCCCCGGCACCACACACAGCACGCCCGGCGGGTATGGCAGCGCACCTTCGGCGGCAATGCGTCCTTCGGCGTCACGAATACGCACCAGTTCGACGTTCCCGCGAATGTACTCCTGGTTGGCATCCTGCGGGTTCATCACCACGGCAGGCAGGCTCTCCTGACGGAACATCGCCTTCTGTAAATCCTTCACGTTAAAGCTGACGTAGAGATCGTGCATCTCCTGGCACAGCTGACGGATCGTATAGTCGCGGTAACGCACCGGGTATTTCTGACAGATGGTCGGAAGCACATCCGCGAGCGGCGTATCGTCTTCAATATGCTGCTCAAACTGCCCCAGCATCGCCACCAGCTGCATCAGCTTCTCCGCGCTCTCGGCTGGCGTCAGCAGGAACAGGATGGAGTTGAGATCGCACTTCTCCGGCACAATGCCGTTTTCGCGCAGGTAGTGGGCGAGAATGGTCGCCGGAATGCCGAAATCGGTATAGTGCCCTGTTTCAGCATCAATGCCCGGCGTGGTCAGCAGCAGCTTGCACGGATCGACGAAATACTGCTCGCGGGCATAGCCTTCAAAACCGTGCCATTTTGCACCCGGTTCAAAACTAAAGAAGCGACGCTCGCTGGCGATGGCCTGCGTGGGGTGATCCTGCCATGGCCGCCCCGCCACCACCGGCGGGATAAACGGTTTGATCATATGGCAGTTAGCGATGATGGCCTTGCGCGCTTCAATGCCCAGCTCGACACACTCCGCCCACAGCCTGCGTCCGCTCTCGCCCTCGTGGATCTTGGCGTTCACGTCCAGCGCCGCAAACAGCGGGTAAAACGGGCTGGTGGAAGCATGCAGCATAAACGCGTTGTTCAGCCGCTTGTGCGGGCAGAAGCGCGACTGACCGCGAATATGGTTATCCTTTTTATGGATCTGCGAGGTTTGCGAGAACCCGGCCTGCTGCTTGTGGACCGACTGGGTCACGAAAATTCCCGGATCGTTCTCGTTCAGTTCCAGCAGAAGCGGAGACGTTTCCGCCATCATCGGGATAAATTGCTCGTAGCCGACCCAGGCGGAATCAAAGAGGATGTAGTCGCAAAGGTGACCGATCTTGTCGATCACCTGACGGGCGTTGTAGATCGTGCCATCGTAGGTGCCGAGCTGAATGATCGCCAGACGGAACGGGCGCGCCTCGGCGGCTTTCTGCGGCGCGACGTCACGGATCAGTTCCCGCAGCCAGGCCTCATCAAAGCAGTGTTCATCAATCCCGCCGATAAAACCAAACGGATTACGGGCTGCCTCAAGATAGACAGGCGTTGCCCCGGCCTGGATCAGCGCCCCATGATGGTTGGACTTATGGTTGTTACGATCGAACAGCACCAGATCGCCACGGGTCAGCAGCGCATTGGTTACCACTTTATTGGCCGCCGACGTGCCGTTCAACACGAAGTAGGTTTTATCCGCGTTGAACACTTTCGCCGCGAACTTTTGCGCGTGCTTGGCAGAACCTTCGTGGATCAGCAAATCACCGAGCTTCACGTCGGCATTGCACATATCGGCACGAAACACGTTTTCACCGAAGAATTCGTAAAACTGCCGCCCCGCCGGGTGTTTTTTGAAAAAGGCACCGTGCTGGTGACCCGGACAGGCAAAGGTGCTGTTTCCCATCGCCACATACTGGCTCAGGGTGTCAAAAAAGGGTGGCAGCAGGTTCTCTTCATACCGGCAGGCGGCAGATTCCAGTTCCAGCAATTCCTGTGCTTTACCGGAGATGATCGCCGTGACACCCTCTGGCACCTCTCCTGGCTCTGTTGAGAACATAAATACCGGTAGCTGAAAGCCCGTACGCTTCAGCAACGCGAGAATGCCGCTGTAGCTTTCAACAACCGTAATGACGACTGCCGCCACATCGGTGAAATCGGTGTTATCCAGCATAACTTTTTCGCGATGCGTAGAAACTTTGGATACCAGCTCACGGCTGACGGCAATTTTCATGGTTTTCATAGGCGCAAATACCCTCACCGAACGGTGAGACAGGAAGGAGAAAATTCGCGCAATCATGTCACCTTTTATTTTCAGGTGCAAGAAGGAATCAGTATGCGTTACGCCTCCCAAAGCTAAGCATAATCAGGGACGAACGTGCCATAATCATGCAATGCCAGTGCTTAAATAACAGGAGTTAAACGTGGTAATTGGACCCTTTATCAATGCGGGAGCCGTATTGCTGGGCGGCGTACTTGGGGCAGTATTAAGTCAGCGCCTGCCGGAGCGTATTCGCGTCTCCATGCCTTCTATTTTTGGCCTGGCGTCGTTAGGGATTGGTATCCTTTTAGTGGTGAAATGCGCCAACCTGCCGGTGATGGTACTGGCGACGCTGCTCGGCGCGCTGATCGGCGAGTTTTGCTATCTGGAAAAAGGCATAAATCACGCGGTAGGCAAAGCCAAAAATCTGATTGCCCGACCGGGCAAGGCGAAGCACGGCACGCACGAGTCGTTTATTCAGAACTACGTTGCGATCATTATTCTGTTCTGCGCCAGCGGCACAGGGATATTCGGTTCGATGCAGGAAGGGATGACCGGCGATCCCAGCATATTGATTGCGAAAGCGTTTCTGGATTTCTTTACTGCCACCATTTTTGCCACCACCCTCGGCATCGCCGTCGCCGCGATTTGTGTGCCGATGTTGCTTATTCAGCTGGCGCTGGCCACCTGCGCCACGCTGATCCTGCCGCTGACAACGCCAGCGATGATGGCTGACTTTACCGCCGTCGGCGGCCTGTTGCTGCTGGCGACAGGGCTGCGCATCTGTGGCATTAAGATGTTTGCAGTGGTGAACATGCTCCCTGCCCTGCTGCTCGCGATGCCGCTTTCCGCGCTCTGGACGCACTTTTTCGCTTAAGTTTGCGACGAAATGGTGAGAGAGTGTGCAGTCTGCACCGAAAGCAACAAATTTCGTTGACGCCGGAAGGAGGATCGGGTTTAATGCGCCCCGTTGCCCGGATAGCTCAGTCGGTAGAGCAGGGGATTGAAAATCCCCGTGTCCTTGGTTCGATTCCGAGTCCGGGCACCACTTATTTCGAACCCTCGCCTTTGGCGGGGGTTTTTGCTTTCTAAGCCCGCCAGAACCACTACTTCTGCATTCCCTTAACGACACCCCGACCACTGCGTCAGCAGCGCATGCAGTTTAGCCGGCTCCAGAGGCTTGCGGAGCACCAGGTACCCCTCCTGCTCCGCCTCCAGCAGAACCGGTGAATTAAATTCGCCGCTGACTATCGCGCCGCTCATATCCGGCAGACGTTCAAAAAGCGCTTTCAGGATATCGAAGCCGCTTTCGCCGGATCGCAGGCGCTGGTCGCACAGCACGGCGAACGGCGTAAAGCCGTCGTCGATGATGGCAAACGCTTCTTCAGCGGAGGCCGCACAGCGTACGTCGATTCCCCAGACGCTCATCAGGCTCTCCCAGGCAGAAGTCACCAGCGGGTCGTCATCGACGACCAGGCAGGAACCGTGCAGCGGCGCATAGCGTACCGGCGTGGCGGTGTTATCAGCGGCGGGCGGGGTGTCCAGCACGATGTCTTCGCCAGCATATTGGGTAAAGCGCATCCAGAAGCGTGAGCCTTTACCTTCAATGGATTGCATCCCGTATTTCACCTTCATCAGCTTGGCACAACGGGCAACGACGGCCAGTCCCAGCCCGTGTCCGGCGCTGTCGATCTTCCATGCCAGCTCGGGGCGGTAGTAAGGTGAGAAGATTTTGCCCTTCTCTTCATCGGCGATACCGACTCCCGTGTCCCACACCTCCACCATACACTCATCACCGCGCGGTCGGATGGCGACCAGCACCCCGCCCTGGAGCGTGTAGCGAAGGGCGTTTTGAATCAGGTTAATCAGGGACTGTCGCACCAGCAGCGGATCGCCCATCACGTAGATATGGCGTTTAGGCCGCCGGATGCACAGCCTAAGCGCGCGGCTGTTGGCCTCTTCGCGAAACAGCGTGATGACCGAGTCGAGCAGAGCACCGATATCCACTTTGGTCGGGGCAGAGAGGACATTCCCGGATTCTATTTTGCTGAGATCGAGCAGAGAGTTGAGCATTAAATGTACCGAGCGAACGCTCTGCTGAAGGTCAAGAAGCTGCGGCGTCAGGCTGTCGTCCCGGTTTCGGTGGAGGATGGCTTCGATCAGAAAGCCCATTGCGTGTACGGGCTGGCGCAGATCGTGGCTGGCGGTTGTCAGAAACTGATTTTTATCCAGCAGTGCCTGCTCCGCGTCCTCTTTGGCCTGACGAAACTGTTCCGCCAGGCGTGAGCTTTTTTCCTCAAGCAGCGCTTGCTGAATAAAGAACGCATGGGAAGTTAACGCATGGCGGTAAATCGCGAAGCCGTAAAGCAGATTCAGCATGAGCACGATGAACATCAACTCATCCAGCCGCCAGATAATACCGAGGTTCAGCACCCCCCAGGAGGCGAAGAAAAAACGCGTAAAGGTACTGATGACAGGCGTCAGATGCGTCGCATTGGCGGCGACGATGGCGGCGATGCTGATATTAAGTAACAGGAAAAAGTCAAAATTCTGCGTCTGTGGCGTAATTAAATAGAGTGATGAAATTCCCAGCCCGTGAATAAAGGCGATATTATTAATACGCGGAAGCCAGCGTTGCAGAACGTCCCTTTCACCGTTTTCTTTCGCTTCACGCTGATAGCGTCGGTGCAATAGTCGTATCGCCACGGCACATAGCAGATAAATAATTATCCAGATAATCGTTGGGCCGAGTTCGTCCCCAAGCATATAAATCCAGATGGCGAAAGGAATACCAACAAAGGGCACCGCACTAAAGCTAAATACCAGCCGCAGAAAGGTGTTGTTTAGCAAACGGATCTGCGCGGGAGCAGAGATACCATCATTTTGTAAGCTCTGAAAAAACCTCATTCCGACGGTTCCTGCTTGCCATGCAGAAGCGTGATGGCCTCTACCCGGCTGTTAACGCCTATCTTTTTCAATATATTGCTGATGTGTTCTTTGACCGTGGGCTCAGAAATTGAAAGCTGTGCGGCGATGCGTTTATTTGGCAGGCCACGCATAATCATATTTAACACGTCTATTTGTCGCGGCGTTAAGTTAAATTTACTTAACTTCTCATTATTCGTCTTAACGGAAATTTCGTTTCCCTCAGGAAACCAGGTCTGATTATCAGTGAGTGCAAAAACGGCCCGCGAGAACATCTCAGGTGGCTCGCTTTTCAATACAAAACCGTGCCCCCCGGCGGCATTAACTTTGCGCCAGATATCATTATTGTCATCCCCGCTGACCACCAGGAGTCGTACCTGTGGGTAAAGTTGCTTTACTTCTTTGAGTAATTTCAGGGCCGTTCCGGAAGAGAGCCAAAAATCGATTACCAGCAAACGTGGCGGGCCATGATCCCTAATTTGGCGGTAGCAATCATCCTCATTCGTCACCACACACGCCTGTTTAAACTGACAATGTGTAATCAGAAAATTGGCGATGCCGCTTGCTACCAATGGATGGTCATCAACGACTAACGCATAATTCTGTCCCAAAGGAGCCTCCTTTTACCTTCGCATATCTTAGAGTACAGATGAATTATTATCTACCCACCCTACTTTAGGAGGGTTTTTTCGATTAGGAAAGAGAAATATATTATTCGCTGATTTGGGTAAAAGAAAACATAAATACAATCAGTGAAATTAACTGGTTGGATATCAAGGATAATTTATGAAAAAACCACTCATCGTTTTAACCGTTACGTTGATGCTAGCCGGTTGTTCCACGTTGAAAACCGATCAGGCTATTCCACTCCTACAGGCGGAGACCGCTAAAATGCTGGGACTGGGCTCATCGGATGAAATAACCGTATCCAACGTTAATGGCGCCCAGCCGGACGCACTGGGAGGACAAAAACTCTCTTATCGCGCCACGACAGAAAAAGGGCGTATTTTCGATTGTTCATCGATGATGATGCCGGGAATTTTAGGATCCGCACCGACGCTCAGCGCGCCAACCTGTACCCCTGTTGTCACGCATAAATAATTAACTTCAAATCAAAAGGCGTACATAAATAACGCCTTTTATATTTTCTGACGTATCTGAGTTTTCATAAAAACGATTTTCCAGACATCACGCTAATGAGTACGGAGATAGCCCGTGAATAACTCTACATCGCATGCTTTAGCGGTTAAGACGCCGCTTTCCAGACTTTACCTCGCTCTATTTTCCGCGCCGCTGTTACTGCTTTCACCTGCCGATTTCGCACGTGCAGCCGATGCATTTTTTGATGGCGACGCGCGTATTACCGAAACGCTGGGTTACACCGGAGATGTTTACGTTGGACGTAACCAACGCGGAAACCTGCTGATCGATAATGGCAAAATCACCGCCTATAACATCAATATCGGTCGGCTGTTCGACGGCAAAATTTATGAAAGCGTGGTCACGGTCCGTGGGCCAGACGCTGAGCTTAACGCGGTGAACGATCGGTACGTCCTGCGCGGCGACCTGAATCTTGGCCTCGGCACCCTGCGAGTCGAAGAGGGCGCGCTGGCGAGCGCGAAGGAGATCGTTGTCGGCACCACCCGCGGCTACGACAGCCACCTTATCGCCACGGGTGCCGGCTCTCGTGTGACCAGTAATTTTCTCAGCGTAGGCACCGATCTGGGCGCACGCTCTACGCTTGCGATTGAAGACGGCGCGGCGCTCAGCACCGCTTACGATGCACGCATCGGCAACGGTACCGGACCGGGTGAAACCGACACGCTGAGCCCGAAAGCCACCGTCACGGGGAGCGGCTCACAGTGGAACGTTGGCCGTACGTTGACGCTTTATGGCGACCTGGACGTGCTGAACGGCGGAACGGTTAACGTTGGCGGCGTGCAGGTGGCGGGCGTCTCCGGGGCAGGGAAAACCGCCGAACTGGTTATTGCGGGCAAGGACTCGCGCTTTACCAGCGGCAGCAGCGTGAGCGTGGGCGATTACGGCAATGGCGTGCTGTCTGTGATTGACGGCGGTTCATTTTCCGCGGGCAGCAATGCGCTGATCGTGGGGACATCGGGTTCCGGCTCGAACCGGGGTGCGCTCATCATCGGCAGCCGCGGCAATATGGACACCGGCACGGGTTTAACTGAGCCAACGCTTGGCAAGGCAGGCGGCGCAGGTACCCTCGATGCGAAGACGGCAATCAGCCTGCGTGGCGGACTGTTCGGCAGCTATGTCTACTTCAACCATACCGACGGAAATTACCTCTTCAGCAACACGATGAGCGGTGAAGGTGATGTGATCAACACCTCCGGGCAGACGACGCTGAACGGCGATCTTTCCGCACTCAAGGCAAACGTAACCGCGCGGGGCGGTAAAGTCATTATTGCCAGCAATATTAATACCCAGCCAGAAGACGATATCTTTGACGTCCAGACGCTTAGCGCGGAGAACGGCGGTACGCTGATCCTCAACGCGACGGCGGGTTCAGACGTCAGCAACGGGGTGGGTTACAGCAGCGCCGCGTCAATCAAGTCCGGCGGCACGCTGGGCGGCAACGGGACGCTGGGCCAGACCGAGATCCTGTCCGGCGGACACATCTCGCCCGGCGACGGCAATATCGGTACGTTGACGCTGAAACGTTATCTGAACTTTATCGGCGAATCCTTCTATGACGTCGATATCGCAGGAGATGGCCGCAGCGACCAGCTACTGGTATCGGGCAAAACCACCATCAGCAATCAGGCTAAGGTACAGGTCACCGCGCTGGATCCGCAAACCAGCTATAAAACGGGCCAAAGCTACCGCATTTTGACCTCCGACGGGGGAATCGACGGTGAGTTCGCCGGAGCGATCTCCAAATCCGCCTTCCTCGACGTGGCGCTTAAGCAAAGCACCAACGCCGTCGATCTGACCATCGCGCAGAAAGAGACCGGTGGCGAGAATCCTGGAGGAGAAAACCCCGGAGGCGAAAACCCTGGCGGTGAGAATCCTGGTGGTGAAAATCCCGGAGGTGAAAACCCGGGCGGTGAGAATCCTGGTGGTGAAAACCCCGGAGGTGAAAATCCGGGCGGTGAGAATCCTGGCGGTGAAAACCCGGGCAGCGGCAAGCCGGGCATTTTCCAGACCGTGGCCCAAAGCAGCAACCAGTGGAATACCGCGGGCGCGCTCTCCACGCTGACGCAAAGCGGCCCGTCGCTGGCGCTGTATAACTCGCTGCTTCTGCTGAGCGCACCGCAAGCGCGCGAGGCGTTCAACCAGCTTTCTGGGGAAGTTTATCCGTCAATGCAGTCCAACCTGATCGCTGGCAGCACGCAGGTGTTTAACGTGTTAAACCAGCGGATGCAGCGCGCGTTTGATAACGACAGCCTGCCGATACCACCGTTAGCCATGTCGCTGGTGCAGCAGCCGGAGCCGCAAAACAATGGCGTCTGGGGCCAGACCTTCAGTTCATGGAGCCGAAACAGCGGCGACGGTAACGTGGGCAAGCTGGACGGCAACACCACCGGCTTCCTGCTGGGGGCAGATCGCAAGCTGGCGGACCATAACGTGCGTGTCGGCGGCTACTTCGGCTACAGCCGGGGTGATTACGACGTCGACAGCCGTCGCTCCTCAACGGATACCGACAACTATCACCTTGGCCTGTATGCGGCGGGTCAACAGGATGCGTTCTCCCTTCGCGGCGCGCTGGGATACACCTGGCACAAGATCGAAGGCGAGCGCAATGTTGATTTCAGCGGTTTCTCGGATCGGCTGAAGTCAGATTACGATGCGAACTCCCTGCTGGCGTTCACCGAAGCGGGCTACCGTTTCGGCCAGCCAGACAGGAATATTGAGCCGTTCGTCAATTTATCGTACATCCGGCTTCATACCGACAGCTTCAGGGAAGACGGCGGTGCCGCTGCGCTGAGCGTCGGTAACGAAACGATGAACACCTTCTACACGACACTCGGGTTGCGCGGTGTGACCGAGCTGCCGAAGCACGTTAACCTCTACGGTTCATTGGGCTGGCAGCACGCCTATGGCGATAAGAATACCTCTTCGCGCATGGCGTTTGCGGGCAGCGACGCGTTCATTACTCAGGGACAGGCCGTGGATGAGGATGTGATGGTCGGTGATATCGGCGTGAGCGTACAGCTGTCGCGTGCTGCGACGCTGGATGTGGGTTACCAGGGACAATATGGTGCGGATACCCGCGTCAACTCGGTTAACGCCAATCTGCGCTGGTCGTTCTGAATTATCTCCATTAAAAGAACCCGCCCTCGTGGCGGGTTTCTGCTTTTGGCTTCTGACGAAGCTAGGGATCGTTCCCAACCGCGTCCAGCAGTTTGTTTTTAAAGATAAACAAACACGCCTCGTTGAAGTTCCCTGCCCCTAACCGCTCCGACAGCACCGTTCGCTTGCGATAGAGGCTTTTAACCGACATATTCAGCTTATCTGCAATCTCTTCCATTGACCTCCCTGCCTTCAGCAACCGGATCATTATCGCTTCGTGTCGACTCAGCCGTAAGTTAAGCAGCCATTTGGTGGTCAGACGCCTGCCTTTCATATCGAGCACCAGATTGAATAACGACGCCATATCCGGAGCCGTAAGCGACGTGTTCATAAACAGCTTCATACTGAGAAGATCCTCCTCTCGAGGACGCATATCCAGCATAACGCAGCAGATCGTTTTTCTCGTTCTGGCCGGATGGCGTATCAGGTAATCATATAAACGGAGCGGCGTACGGCTATCAATCAGTACAGTATATTCATTTGCGTCGGTATCAAATATGTTTCTGTCTATCGAACTGAGGCAAATTATATCCGGGAAAAATAGCCGCATCCCCCTGACAAGGAAACAATCCTGAGTCACTAACACTATTGAAGTCGCCACTAACCATCCCTTTTAGATTAAAGCAAGCCCGCCTCTTAAGAAACAAGAACGCTTTCGTTTATAGCGCTTTACATTTACGGCAAATGTTTTCTGGCTTTGATCATCCCTCAATATGACATTGGTGAGCTAGACTTTTTGCAGACTATCACTCAATGTCTGCCGTTAATTATAAATAAAAAAGAATTTCAGAAAAGTCACTTCTCTTAACATTAAGAATTTTTGTCATGAAACTTCCCAAACATGCACCAGAAAGTACTTTAATTAACTCAGCAGAACTTCATTTCGAATATAACAAAACAGGAAACAGAGAAAGAAAAATCATTTAATATCAATTAATTAAAAACAACAATCCTGCACTGAATTATCTAAAAAACTTACTTCTTCCAGAATTATCTCAAAACCTCCCAGCCGCTTTTCAACTTATTTATCCCCCAACACATCGGGTGTACATTAAGCCCAATCAGACCACTGAGATGAGGGCTCATAATTACCTTTAAGTAAGTACCCCATAACGTAGCATCATTCAGATTTAATGTTCTTCTTTATGCCCTTTAACGCAGAGTTAAAAGGCGGCCGTGTTATGCAATGGATTCACGATAAACAAATGGCAAATAGATATGGAAAGATCGCTTAGCTTCACTACGTTATTCTTTTATCGCACCACAATATTATTGTTCCTGCTTTTACTCTTTCCTGTTCTGGTTCAGGCTGATGAATCCGTTTATGAGCATCAGATACAACAGGCACGTAACGGTAATTACGCGCTGTTTCTTGATTACCTACAGCGCTATGAGCAACAACATGCTTTAACACCCGGACAGGTTGCGGACTGGTTACAGGTAGCCTCCTGGGCAGGACGCGATGACGAGGTTATTCGGGTCTGGCAGCGTTATGGTATTTATATGCCGCTGCCCGCTCGCGCCATCGCTGCTGTCGCCCAGTCCAGAAGAAACCAAAAAGCCTGGCCATCCGCCTTATCGCTGTGGGAAGAGGCGCTCAGCCTTGCGCCGGATAACGACGATTACCGCATCGGCTATGTTAAGACTCTGGCCGATGCCCGCAGAGATCGCCTCGCGCTTTCGGAAGCCCGGCAGCTGGTTAAGGACGATCCTTCTCCCGCGCACCTTGAGACGCTCTCCTATGTCTGGATGCGCCAGGGAAAAAACGGGGACCGGCTGCTGGCGGACATGCGCGCGCTGAACGCCGCACCCGGGAATAATGCCCTTCTTCGCGAGACGATCGAGGCGTTAACGGAAAACCGGGTAAGCACGCCCGCACTCTGGCTGTCGCAAAGCGCGGCGATGTCTCCCGCGGAGCGCCGCCGCCTTGAGCGTAACGCCGCGGCTGAAAGGGTACGCCTGGCGGATGTGCCTGGCAGAACGGAGAAAGAGCGCCTGCGGCTGGCACAAAACGCATTAGATCGCTATCACGCCCTGCTTTCCCGCTGGCAAAACGAACCGCAGGCGGCTGAAGACGTCATCCTTGCCCGTATCGATCGGCTTGGCGCGCTGTATGCGAAGGGTGATTACCGGCAGGTCATTAGCGAATATGAGTCGCTGACGGCCGCACAGCATCCGGTGCCGGACTGGGCCATCGGCTGGGTGATCTCTGCATATTTGCAGGAGAAAAATGCCGTCGCCGCCTTCTCGCTTGTGCAACGCTATCCACACTACGCCTCCGATCCGCAGGATGAGGAGCATGCGCTTTTCTACGCCTGGCTGGATACGGGGCAGTATCAGACCGCCCGCCGCTACGTTGAGCGCGAGACCCGCAGCGTTCCCTGGACCCGCTACGATTTCGGGTCCCCGACCGCTCAGCCGAACGATCGGTGGCTCACCGGACAGTCACTCAAACTTAACTATTTGCTGGCGACCAACGCCCAGCCGGAGGCCGAAAAGCTGTCGTATCGTCTGGCGTCAACGGCGCCGGGAAATCAGGGTTTACAGATTGATTATGCCGCCCTGCTTCAGGCCAGAGGCCTGCCGCGCGCGGCCGAGCAAAAGCTTAAACAAGCAGAGGCGCTTGAACCCGCGAATCTGGAGCTTGAAAAACAGCAGGCTTACGTCGCAATGGACCTTCAGGAGTGGCGCCAGATGGATTTACTGGCTGATGACGTAATTGCTCGCGCCCCCGCCGATCGCAGCGCCCGTCGCCTGGACAGGCTCAGAGCGGTCCACCACATGTCTGAGCTGCGTCTGAACGCGGGTAAAGGATTGCACTCAGATAACCCCGTCAGCGGTAGCCACGACATGAGCTGGGACGCCACGCTCTATGGCCCGCCCGTGGCGGATAACTGGCGGCTGTTTGCTGGCACCCGCTATGCCCAGGGGAATTTCGACGAAGGTCAAGGCATCAGCCGCCACCTGTTGGGCGGCGTTGAGTGGCGCCCCCGTGACCTCACGCTCGAAGCCGAACTCTCCAGCAACCGCTATCACGGCACAAACAGGCCGGGCGCACGGCTCTCAACAACCTACAGCCTGAGTGATAACTGGCAGGTCAGCGGTAACCTCGAACGCTTGTCACGCGCGACACCCTTACGGGCATTACGCAATGGGATCGGCGCCAACCGGGGTGAAGGTGGGGTGCGCTGGTATCAAAACGAGCGACGTGAATACCAGTTCAACGCCGCCGTCAGCCGCTTCTCAGACCACAACCGCCGTCAGGAATACACCCTCTCTGGGAAAGAGCGTCTCTGGCAGACCCCGACCCTGACGCTGGATCTCGAACCGGGGATCGCCGCCAGTAAAAACAGCCTGCGGAATACGCTCTATTACAACCCGGCACGGGATCTGTCCGTGACGGCTGCCCTGTCCGTTGACCATGAGATGTACCGCCACTACGACACCCTCTGGAGCCAGCAGTTCGTGGCAGGCGGCGGCAGCTACTGGCAGAAAAATCAGTCACCTGGCGCCATTACCCTGATGGGTTACGGGCAACGCATCCAGTGGAACAACGTTGTCGATACTGGCGTGATGCTGAACTGGGATAAGCGCCCTTACGATGGCAAACGCGAGAGCAATCTCTCCGTCACGTTAGATGCGACTTTACGCTTTTAAGGATGAATATGCTGAACACACGTTTTTCTGTAAGCCTGATCGTCATCGGCTGGCTCTGCCTCAGCGCGAGCCTCTGCGCGCAGCCGCTCTCCTTTATGGCCCCTGAAGAGAGGCCGCAGCTGGAGGCCAGCAAACCCTGGCCGGAGAATCAGTTTCTGGTTCTGGCCTACCACGACGTCGAAGATGATGCCGCCGATCAGCGCTACCTCTCCGTTCGCACCAGCGCCTTAAACGAGCAGATAAGCTGGCTTTTGCACAACGGCTATCACGCCATCAGCGTGCAGGACATTCTGGATGCGCATGAAGGGAAAAAAGCGCTGCCGCCGAAAGCCGTTTTGCTCAGCTTTGATGACGGCTACAGCAGCTTTTACACCCGGGTCTGGCCCCTGCTTCAGGCCTGGAACGTTCCTGCGCTGTGGGCGCCGGTGGGCAGTTGGGTGGATACGCCGGCAAATCAAAAAGTTAACTTCGGCGGTCTGATGACGCCCCGCGATCGCTTTGCCACCTGGGATATGGTACGAGAGCTCAGCGAGTCCCCGCTGATTGAGATTGGCTCGCATACCTGGGACTCGCATTACGGCATTCCGGCCAACCCGCAGGGAAGCCGTGAACCCGCCATCGCCAGCCGTTTTTATGATAACGCGACGGGGCATTACGAAACCGATGAACACTTCAACCAGCGGATCGCCGCAGACGTACGCAAAGTCACCGATAAAATCACCCAGGTGACGGGAAAAGCGCCGCGTGCCTGGGTGTGGCCCTATGGGGCTGCCAACGGTACGTCGCTCGCTATCGCCCAGAAACAGGGCTATCAGCTGGCCTTTACCCTAGAGGACGGTCTGGGAAACGTGGGCGACCTCGGCAACATCCCGCGCCTGCTGATCGCCGGAAATCCGTCGATAAAAACTTTTGCCAACACGGTTAGCCGCGTTCAGGAGTTTGACCCGGTGCGCGTCATGCATGTTGATCTCGATTACGTCTACGATCCCGATCCGGCCCAGCAGACGAAAAACATCAACAAACTCGTCCAGCGGGTCTACGACATGAAAATCAGCCATGTGTTTCTCCAGGCGTTTTCGGATCCGCGGGGCGACGGCAGGATCGATGCACTCTATTTCCCCAACCGTCGGCTTCCGGTCCGGGCCGATCTCTTTAATTTTGTCGCCTGGCAGCTACAAACCCGCGCGGGAGTGAAAGTCTTCGCGTGGATGCCGGTTCTCTCTTTCGATCTCAGTCCAGCCTTGCCGCGCGTGCAGCGCCGGGATCGTCAAACGGGAGCGTTGACCGTGGCCGCCGAGCCCTATATCAGGCTCTCCCCCTGGAGTCCGCAGGTTCGCCAGCAGGTGACGGAGATCTATGAAGATCTGGCCCGCTATGCCAGCTTCAATGGGATCTTATTTCATGACGACGCGGTGCTGACGGACGTTGACGATGCAGGACAGGACACGACCCGGCAGAAGAGTCAGCGACTTATCGGCTTTACCCGCACCCTGAGCCAGGCGGTGAAAAACATCCGTGGCCCGCAGATCAAAACCGCGCGGAACATGTTCGCGTTACCCATTCTCGAGCCGGAAAGCGAGGCATGGTTTGCGCAAAATCTCGATGATTTTCTGGCGGCTTACGACTGGACGGTGCCGATGGCAATGCCGCTGATGGAGTCCGTCCCGGCAGAAGAGAGCAATGCCTGGCTGACGCGTTTAGTCAAAGCCGTCGCCGCACGCCCCGGCGCGCTGAATAAAACGATTTTTGAGCTACAGGCCAGGGACTGGGCGCAGAAACCGCAGCGTGCCGTAGCCGATGAACGTCTGGTGGAGTGGATGCGGGTGCTCCAGCTGAACGGCATCAAAAATTACGGTTATTACCCCGACGACTTCCTCAACAACCAACCTGATATTTCGCATATCAGGCCTGAATTTTCTTCGTACTGGTATCCTGACAATGACTGATCGCATTATCGCCTTCTCTATTTTGTGTCTGGTATTCGGGTTGCCGTTAGGCGTAGCCGCGCTGTTTACCGGCGAACTGATTCTGGACTTTGTCTTTTTCTGGCCGCTGTTTATGTCCGTGCTCTGGGTAACCGGCGGCCTCTATTTCTGGTTTCAGCTTGAACGGCACTGGTCGTGGGATAACGCAACACCCGCCCCCGCCTTAGCCGGTGAGCCGTTAATCTCGATTCTTATTCCCTGCTTCAATGAGGAACGCAACGCACGGGAGACCATTAGCGCCGCGCTGGATCAGCGGTACTGGAATGTAGAAGTTATCGCCATCAACGACGGTTCTTCTGATAACACGGCGGAGGTACTGCAACAGCTGGCGCGGGAGCAGCCGCGCCTGCGGGTAATTAATCTCGCGGAGAACCAGGGGAAAGCCGTGGCGCTCAAGGCCGGCGCTGCGGCGGCCCGGGGCGATCTGCTGGTCTGCATTGACGGCGACGCCCTGCTCGACCGCGACACCGCGGCGTATCTGGTGGCACCGCTAATTCAGTATCCCCACGTTGGGGCCGTCACCGGGAATCCGCGTATTCGCACGCGCTCAACGCTGATTGGCCGCATTCAGGTGGGCGAGTTTTCTTCCATTATTGGCCTCATCAAGCGAACGCAGCGGATCTATGGCCGGGTCTTTACCGTCTCCGGCGTCATCGCCGCCTTTCGCCGACAGGCGCTGGCGGATGTCGGGTACTGGAGCCCGGACATGATCACAGAGGATATCGACATAAGCTGGAAGCTTCAGCTTCGCCACTGGGATATCTTTTTCGAGCCGCGGGCACTGTGCTGGATCCTGATGCCGGAGACGCTAAAGGGGCTGTGGAAACAGCGTCTGCGCTGGGCGCAGGGGGGTGCAGAGGTGTTTCTGGTTAACCTGCGCAAGATGGCCCGCTGGGAGCATCATCGCATGTGGCCCCTGTTTCTTGAGTACGCGCTATCAACGCTGTGGGCGTTTGCCTATGGGGCGACCGTGGTGTTGTTCATTCTCAGCCATATTATCCCTCTTCCCGCAAACCTGGCCGTTGCGAGCCTGTTTCCACCGGCGTTTACCGGGCTGCTGCTGGGCGTGATGTGCCTGCTGCAATTCCTCGTCAGTTTGTATATCGAGCGGCGCTACGAGCGGAAAGTGGCAGGCTCGCTGTTCTGGGTAATCTGGTTCCCGATGGTGTACTGGATGATTGGCCTGTTTACCACCCTCGTGGCATTTCCGAAAGTCATGCTTAAACGTAAACGCGCCCGCGCGCGCTGGATCAGTCCGGACCGGGGTAAAGGGAGCATTCAATGAACGAGAGTACGTTAATTTTGACTGAACATCGGCTGGCGCCGCGTCTTTTCGATGCTGCATTAACGCTGATAGCCTGGGGTGGATTCCTGTTTTTCCTGTACGCCAGGCTGTGGATGCAGTTAACCGAGGAGGGCGATCACCGCTGGAACGTGATTATCGCCTCCTTTAATACGGTGCTGGTCTATCTGCTGATTGCGGCGTTCAACGGCTGGCTGCTGATCCTGTGGTATCAGTACAATCGCCGCCGCGCGCATGTGAGGCGGCGTCATCCGGAAATGTTGCGCCATGATGAGCTTGCCCAAAGTTTTAACGTCACGCCGCAAATTATGTCCGAGATGAGCCAGTACAACCTGCTGACGGTTTACCATGACCAGATTGGCCGGATCATTGATTTGAAGATCAGCGAGCAGCAGGAAGAGGAAGAGCAGTAGTGAAAAGCCCCCGCAACATGCCCTGCGGGGGCGTTTTTATAACAGGGGGACGTTATTTATCTTTCACCACAATCAGCGGTTCAATATCGCTCTCTTTCTTCACCACCAGCGAGTCATCCCCGCGCAGACAGGTTCCGCCATAGTTCCCGCCCACGGTAAAGGTGCAGACCTGAATGTATCTGCCGTCAACCTTCGGCAGGCACCATAGCTGCTGGTAGATATTTTTGCGGTCAACAAACTTGCCGCTGGACTGGTCCAGCAGTTCGTCCTGGGCGCCGATCAGATCGATATTGCTCCCGCAGCGTCCGGCGATCGGTTTAACGGCATAACCGGTCCGTTTGAGCAGATCGTTGACCTCAAAATCGGTATCCAGCAGGTAACGGTGATTCGGGAACAGCTGCCACAGCACCGGCAGAATCGCCTTATTACCTGGGATCACCGTCCACAGCGGTTCAAAGACCAGCACTTCCGGGCGCAGCAGGACATCAATCAGGCGCACTTCACCTTGCGGGTGACCGGTGCGGATAGGCACGGCGGCGTACTCGGTTTCGCTCACCTCGCGGATCTGCTCAATCGCCGTTTCCCACGCCCAGGTTTTCCATACGCAGTTGACGTGACGGCCTTCATCATCAATCAGTTGCCCGGCGGCATCCCAGCTCAGCGCCCCCAGTCCGTGCAGGATTTTGGTTTCAAACCCGGCCTGGATCAGCGAGCGCTGAATAAAGAGCGCGTGGTAATCCTCTTCGATATCGTTGTCCTGCATGATATGGACGAACGGCCGCGCGTGGCTGTGCTTCCATGCGCCGGTCAGCTCCTCCAGCAAGCCTTCCGCCGGATTGTGGCCGGTGCCGCGATAGCCGTTTTTCACCCACTCTTCAAGAATGAGCCCGCCCTCGGTATGGCAGGAGGCGGAATCCGCGTTGTACTCGTAAACCTTGATGCCGCGTTCATCCATGCAGAAATCCATACGACCGGTGATCATATGGTGACGACGCCACTGCCAGGAGAGGCGCAGACGCGGCCAGAGAATTTTCGGGATGTCGAAAAGCGCGAGTAAGCTGTCGTCTTTCAGCACCTTGTCGGTGGCATGAAGGTACATCAGGTGCAGTTCGTTGGTGGCTTTGATCAGCTCCTGCTCGGCGCTTTCGGTAATGGTGAAGTACTGGCAGGGATCGTTGTTGATAACGTGGCCATTGGCGCGAACGTACGCCTGTTGCAGGGCGTCGTTTTCATTGAGCCATTTACCGTCGAACTGACGGTTGTTCTTCAATCGCGCGCCGCTGATTTTCAGCAGTTCACCGTCGATCTCCGGCTGAGGAATACTGTGTTCCGTCTCCTCCGTCTGGATCATCCAGCCGAGGATCTCGGTATCGTTGAACGTGTCATGAAGCGTATAGCAACCGTCCTCCACGCTCAGACGCAGCTCGCGCGTCCACTGCTGCCCCATCGGCAGCGGGGAGTGAATAACGTTCTGCTCGGCAATGCGCACTCTGTCATCCAGCAGCTGGGTAATGACGGCGACGTGGCCGGTTTCATGAAACTCACCGCCCTTTTGCCAGATGAGCAGCGCACCGGCCTGAGGCGCGCGTTTTGAGCCATTGGCAAAGGCCTGTAGCGGCAAAATATTGTCGTTTACCACCTGGCGCAAAAAACGCAGGGAGAAGATCTCCCACGCCATCCCGACGTCGGTAAAGACAAACCCGTGATTGAGAAACAGGAAACGGCGCGCAAACTCAACGCACTGCCATTTATGGCCCATGTATTCGTTGCCGATATAGCTGCGAAATTCCGCGTCTTCCGGGTAGCGACGCGGATCGAGACTGCCGTAATTTGAAGAGTAAATCGCCACGCCACCCGGCGCATAACCTAATAACGTCCCGAAGGGTGCGTCACTGCTTAACGTTCCTTTACGCATGTGTCCAACCTAAAACAGGCAGGCGGCAATTTTTTTGTGGGGTTGTCGTCGTCTGCACGTTGTAATTAACTGACAGAGGTGGCGTTATCATACACCCGCCCTGCCCATTACGCTCGCATCGTTAAACGGTTCCTGCATCTCCTGCTACACTGCCTCAACACAACACCAAAAAGGCAGGCCAACATGTCAGATAACACCTATCAGCCACCGAAAGTGTGGGAATGGAAACAGAATAACGGCGGCGCGTTCGCCAATATCAACCGTCCCGTCTCGGGCGCGACGCACGAGAAAGAGCTACCTGTGGGCGCGCACCCGCTCCAGCTGTACTCTCTCGGTACGCCGAATGGACAGAAAGTTACCATCATGCTGGAAGAGCTGCTGGCGCTGGGCGTGACGGGCGCGGAATACGACGCATGGTTGATCCGCATTGGTGAGGGCGATCAGTTCTCCAGCGGTTTTGTCGACGTGAACCCGAACTCGAAGATCCCGGCCCTGCGTGACCACTCCACCACCCCGCCGACGCGCGTCTTTGAATCCGGCAATATCCTGCTCTACCTGGCCGAGAAATTTGGTCACTTCCTGCCAAAAGATCCGGCAGGACGAACGGAAACCCTGAACTGGCTGTTCTGGTTACAGGGCGCGGCCCCGTTCCTCGGCGGCGGTTTTGGCCACTTCTATAACTACGCACCAGTGAAGATTGAGTACGCTATCGATCGCTTCACCATGGAAGCTAAACGCCTGTTCGACGTGCTGGACAAACAGCTGGCGCGCGGTCGTTACGTAGCGGGTGAGGAATATACCATTGCGGATATGGCAGTCTGGCCATGGTTTGGCTGCGTGGCGCTGGGCAGCGTGTATAACGCCGCCGAGTTCCTGGATGCCGGGAAGTACACCAACGTGCAGCGCTGGGCAAAAGATGTGGCGAATCGTCCGGCCGTTAAACGCGGGCGCATTGTTAACCGTACCAACGGCGAGCTGAACGAGCAGTTACATGAGCGTCATTCAGCAAGCGACTTCGATACCCAGACGGAAGATAAACGTCAGGCCTGATCAATGACCGGGCGGTTCGCCGCCCTTCTTCCGCGATGAGAAAAATGCGTCAGCACGCGTGCGCAAGGAGCCTCGTATGTCAGACCAGACGCTAAAAGCGACCCGACAGCAGAGCCTTATCACCCTGCTGAGTCAAAGCGACTGGCTGACTACCGATGTGCTGGCTGAAAAGCTCTCCGTCAGCAAAGAGACCATCCGCCGGGATCTGAAGTCGTTGCAGCAGCAGGGGAAGCTTCTGCGCCAGCACGGGCGCGCGCGTCTGATTCACCCGGACAGCCGCGACAGCGGTGAACCCTTTGGCGCACGCCTGAAAAGCCATTATGCCGACAAAGCCGATATTGCCCGCCACGCGCTGGGCTGGATCAGCGAAGGGATGACCATCGCCCTCGACGCCAGCTCAACCTGCTTTCATCTGGCGCGCCAGTTGCCGGACATCGACCTCACCGTATTTACCAACAGCCTGCCTATCTGCCACGAGATGGCAAAGCGCGAGCGGATCACGCTTATCTGCTCCGGCGGAACGCTTGAGCGTAAGTATCGCTGCTATGTTAATCCGGCGCTGGTGACGCAGCTAAAAGGGCTGGAGATCGATCTGTTTATCTTCTCGTGTGAAGGGGTCGATGAGCATGGCGTCCTCTGGGATCCGTCCGAGCACAACGCGGGCTTTAAGGCGCTGCTGTTAAACCGCGCCAGCCAGTCGCTGCTGCTGATCGACAAAAGTAAATTTATGCGGGCAAGCGAAGTGAAAATTGGTCAGCTGTCGCAGGTGACACAGATTATTCAGAGCGATAAACGTCAGGCCGCCAGAGACGGCCTGACACGATGAGGTTACGCGGTGAGACGGAATTTCTGCACTGAGCGCTGGAGTTCTTCGGTCTGCCGTTCCAGTGCGGCGGCGGCGGCGGAAACCTGCTCCACCAGCGAGGCGTTCTGCTGGGTCACGCCGTCCATCTGCGTGATGGCAACGCCAACCTGAGAAATTCCTTTGCTCTGCTCCTCTGACGCGGTGGCGATCTGCTTCATAATGACGGTCACTTCCGTCACGTCGCGCAGGATCGCTTCCATCGTGGTGCCGGTATCGTTCACCAGCTGCGCCCCCTGCTCCACGCGGGCAACGGAATCTGCAATCAGCCCTTCGATCTCTTTTGCCGCATTCGCGCTGCGGCTGGCCAGATTACGCACCTCACCCGCCACGACCGCAAAGCCACGCCCCTGCTCCCCGGCCCGGGCCGCTTCCACCGCGGCGTTCAGCGCCAGAATATTGGTCTGGAAGGCGATGCTGTTGATGACAGTAGTGATTTCAGCGATTTTTTTCGAGCTGTCCGAAATGCCGCTCATGGTCGTAACCACATCTTCCACCAGCGACCCGCCGCGGCTGGCCGTGCTGGAGGCGACATCCGCAAGCTGGCTGGCCTGACGCGCGCTTTCGGCGTTCAGCTTCACCGTTGCGGTTAGCTGCTCCATGCTGGCCGCGGTCTCTTCCAGCGCGGCGGCCTGCTCTTCGGTACGCGAAGAGAGATCGTTATTCCCGCTGGAGATCTCCGTTGCCCCGCGCCAGATATTCTCGCTGCCGGAACGAATCGTGCTGACCGCTTCCCGCAGGCTGTCCTGCATGGCGCTCAGCAGCGGCACCAGTTGCCCCACGCAGTTGCGGCCCAAAGATTCAATCGGCTGGCTGAGATCGCCCTGCGCAATCTGGCGGAACTGCTGACGGATACGATCCAGCGGTTTTACCAGTATCGCCACCAGGTAGCGGTCGGTGAACAGCAGGATCAGCAGACCCACGATCGTGGCGGTGATAATCACCGTCCGGGTCATGCTGGTGAGGCCGTCGACCACCACGCGCGTGCTGTCGAGCGCCTTCGCCGCGGTGTTGTTAAAGTTCTCAGCCGCTGACCCGAATGCACGGCTTAGCGGCGGCGTGACGTTGTTAGCATGCTGACGATAGCCTTCGAGCGTCGCCTGCTTCGCCTGCGCCATCTGCGGCGTCACGCCCCGATCGAGCAGCGCCTGCCAGGTGGAAATCACCTGCGCAGACACCTTTTCATCCATCGGGCCCGGGGAGATAGCTTTCATCTCTGCCAGCTTTTTACTCATGTTATCCAGCGCCTGCTGAGCAGGAGCCAGGTCCGGCGTGCCGCCCGCCGCTTTAACTTCCATTGCCCGGCTCAGGCGGGTGACGAAACGGAAATACTGATCGTTGCCCTGGCTCAGCACCGTCATTTGCCGGACCAGCTGGCGGTCAACGTCATTACCATCAGAAACACGAGACAGAGACCAGGTGCTGTAAAGCCCCACGCCTGCCCACATGACACAAAAGATCCCCAGTATCGTCAGCATGACGAAACGGATGGTGAAATTACGAAGCATCTTCATTGATTATTCCTTGCCGTGAGGGTGAATTCGCCCAGAGGCGAGTACTTCCCTCGTTATCGGCAGATACCGCAGAAAATATACTTTTTTGTTATCGAGTCAGCATAGAATGAAAACGTTGTTTCGAAAATTCACCGACAAGAAAGGAGACATCATGTCCTGGCACCCTTACACCGGCCGATACGAAAACATGCAGTACCGATACTGCGGCAAAAGCGGCCTGCGCTTACCGGCACTGTCGCTGGGCCTGTGGCACAGCTTCGGTCACGTTCAGCCGCTCGATTCCCAGCGCGCGCTATTGCGTAAGGCCTTCGATCTCGGCATTACCCACTTTGACCTTGCCAACAACTACGGCCCCCCTCCGGGCAGCGCTGAAGAGAATTTTGGCCGTCTGCTGCGGGAGGATTTTGCCGGGTATCGTGACGAGCTGATCATCTCCACCAAAGCGGGCTACGACATGTGGCCAGGACCGTATGGTTCGGGCGGTTCACGTAAATACCTGCTCGCCAGCCTCGACCAGAGCCTGAAACGCATGGGTGTGGAGTATGTGGATATTTTCTATTCTCACCGCGTAGACGAAAACACGCCGATGGAAGAGACCGCCGCCGCGCTGGCGCACGCGGTGCAGAGCGGAAAAGCGCTGTACGTCGGCATTTCGTCCTACTCCACGGAACGCACGGCGGTAATGGCCGAATTGCTGCGCGAGTGGAAGATCCCGCTTTTGATTCACCAGCCGTCTTACAACCTGCTTAACCGCTGGGTCGACAAGACCGGCCTTCTGGACGCGCTGGAGAAAAACGGAACGGGTTGTATCGCCTTTACCCCGCTGGCACAGGGCCTGCTCACCGGAAAATACCTGAACGGTATTCCGGACGGTTCACGTATGCAGCGCGAAGGGAAAAAAGTGCGCGGCCTGACGGAGAAAATGCTAACGGAAGCCAACCTGAGCAGCCTTCGTCTGCTGAACGAGATGGCGCACGCGCGCGGGCAGACGATGGCGCAGATGGCGCTAAGCTGGCTGTTGAAAGATGAGCGTGTAACGTCGGTGCTGATTGGCGCGAGCCGTCCGGAGCAGCTGGAAGAGAACGTTCAGGCGCTGAATAACCTGCGCTTTAGCGAAGATGAACTGACGCGGATTGACCAGCACGTTGCGGATGGTGAGCTGAATTTGTGGCAGGCGTCGTCGGATAAATAAATAGTGCGGCCTGCTGCCCTCACCCCGGCCCTCTCCCACAGGGAGAGGGTTAGGGTGAGGGGCATGGTGAATTTATTTCTTACTGATCTTATCCAGATACCCCATCACAAACGCCGACAGCACAAACGTCAGGTGGATAATCACATACCACATCAGCTTATTATCCGGGACGTTTTTCGCGTCCATAAAGACGCGTAACAGGTGTATAGACGAAATCGCCACAATCGACGCCGCGACTTTATTCTTCAGCGATGAGGCATCCATTTTCCCCAGCCAGTTGAGCTTTTCTTTGTGCTCGGCGATATCAAGCTGAGAGACGAAATTCTCATAACCGGAGAACATCACCATCACCAGTAATCCCCCCACCAGCGTCATATCCACCAGCGACAGCAGGACCAGAATCAAATCGGCTTCTGCCACGGAGAAAATGTTTGGCAGGACGTGGAATATCTCCTGGAAGAACTTGATCGTCAGGGCGATCAGCGCCAGGGAGAGACCAAAATAGACGGGTGCGAGCAGCCAGCGAGAGGCATACATTGCGTTTTCAAAGAAGCGTTCCATAAAATCCTGTCTGCAAACGAAACCAGCGCTGAGTATATCTCAACTATACCTCGTTGGGATCCACATCCGGACGCGCATACTCCGGCCAGACCAGCGCGACCAGTTCCGGGTAGGCTTCCAGGCTAAACTCGCGAAAACACTGGCGCAGATTTAATACGTCTAAATCGGAGTACGACACCTTCTCGCCATTCAGACAGCGCTTTTTGATATTGTCGTAATATTTATAGACCGCCGAATTAAGGTCGCTACAACGGCGCTGCGCGTCGAACAGGCCGGGCGTATCATTAATTTCGGCCATTTTCATTCGCTTAATTGTCGCATGGAGAAAATCGATATATTCGTGATTCACTCGCCAGTACCAGACCGGCGTCACGGCGTTCATCAATACGGAGAAATGATCTTCCCCCTCCTCTTTCGACATCAATTCAGGCTGCGGCGGTTCACTGGCGTCTTTTGACGCTTTCGTTTTATTGAACTCTTGCATCAATAAAAGCACGCCAGCGGTCAGTAATAGTAACGTTATGACCGTGAAGAAAATGCTGTTCATGGGTAGGCTCCATTTTTTTTGATTTTAAAATTGCCTCATGATATTGTCAACGAATCTCACCCTTTTTCCAACCCCACCCTTTTGAAATTAAAGGAAATTAAAATGCTGCCCGACAATATTGTCCCGGCAAAGTACCACATTACGCCTGTGGAACAGCCTTCGACGGAAGCAGATAAAGAGGCGAATTTCACTCAAGGAAAAAGAAAACTCTCCGACTATGAAGCCGATATATTAATTGGTGTATCGCGCACCGGCAAATCCCGTAATATGGTGCTGGAAGAGCACGATCGCCATTTAAAAGAGCGTTTATTTCGCGCCATCAAGATTGAAGCCTTAGTTCATCTGCTGAATGATTTACAGGCCGAAGGGGAAATAGACGCCCAGACGCTAAGTCAAATAATGGCCGCGAAAACGCAGCAAATAAATGAAGCTGGCAATGAAATTTGGCTTAATTTAATTACGCGTGAAAAAAACAATCCCATTTTTTATAACCTGGGGGAAGATTAACGTGAATGATGATAGCGGTAATAACGTTTATTTGACTTTGGATGATAAGAAAAGCGATGAATTTATCTTAAAGCAGAATCTCGACGCCCTGAAAAAGATAAAAAATGACGAGATGACGCGAATTACGCAGGATTTGGTTTCGATTCCGGCCACGCTGGTGCGCCTGAAATGGCAGAACCGTCGGGAGATTTACGCCTTGCAGGCCAAGGAGGAGATTTACGGCGCGGTGATGAACGCCATTATTGAGCAGCGCCCTGAGCTTAAGGAGAAGATCCTCGGGCGACTGGAGGCGAACTATCAGTACCTGCTGGCACGCGAGACAGCCACCCTGCGCCTGACCCGGAAACTCTCGGAAGGTCATTACCGTACTTCAAACGTGACCTGTGTAGCGCTTGATGAAGAGGTGCCGACGGCGCCTTCAGTGTGAGCCAACAATGATTGTTGCGGAATGCAGGCCGGGTAAGGCGACGCCGCCACCCGGCAGGGAAGGCGGCAAAAGCCTTCGTTTTACTTCGCGGCCGCTTTCTCTTCGCCGACCAGACCAATCTTCAGGTATCCCGCCTGATGCAGCGTGTCCATTACCTTCATCATGGTTTCATAATCGACGGTTTTATCCGCGCGGAAGAAGACGGTGGTGTCTTTCTTGCCGCCGGTGAGCTGGTCCAGCGCCGGAATAACCGAGGCATCCGTTACCGGATCGTTGCCCAGGAACATGGACTTATCGGCCTTCACGGACAGGTAGATAGGTTTTTCCGGACGCGGCTGCGGCTGGCTGGAGGACGCAGGCAGATTCACCTTCACGTCCACCGTCGCCAGCGGCGCGGCAACCATAAAGATAATCAGCAGAACCAGCATGACGTCGATAAACGGCGTCACGTTGATCTCATGCATTTCACCGTTATCGTCCAGATTTTCATTAAGACGCATTGCCATACAATCAACCTACGCGCAGTTTGGACGCCGCATGAACCGGTTTAACGGCGCTGGCGTTCAGGTCCAGATCGCGGCTTTGCAGCAGCAGAACCTGCGCGGCAACGTCACCCAGTGTGGCTTTGTAACTGCCAATCATGCGCGCGAAGATGTTATAGATAACAACCGCCGGGATAGCGGCAACCAGACCGATAGCCGTGGCCAGCAGCGCTTCTGCGATACCTGGCGCGACGACCGCAAGGTTAGTGGTCTGCGTCTGGGCGATACCGATAAAGCTGTTCATGATGCCCCAGACGGTACCGAACAGGCCGACGAACGGGGAGATAGCGCCGATAGTCGCCAGATAGCCGTTACCGCGGCCCATATGACGACCCACGGCCGCAACGCGACGCTCCAGACGGAAGCCGGTACGCTCTTTAATGCCTTCGTTATCTTCACTGCCTGCGGAGAGTTCCAGCTCGTTCTGCGCTTCGTTCACTAACAGGGTAGTCAGGCTTTTCGCATGGAAGGATGAAGTGATATCAGAAGCCTGATCCAGAGAGCGGGCTTCCGCCAGCTGCTTCTGCTCACGCTTGAGGCGGCGTTTTTGTGAAAGAAGTTCGGCGCTCTTGCTGAAGAAGATAGCCCAGGTGATCACGGACGCCAGAATCAGGCCGATCATCACAATCTTAACTACGATGTCAGCATGTTGATACATGCCCCAAACGGAGAGATCCGTCTGCATCAAATTATTACCCACTCTGTATCTCCAGGACGCAAATCACAAAATCTGAACGTAATAATATCAAAACGTCGTCGAATTGATAGTAGTTCTCATTAGTATTTACATAGTGCCGTAATTTTCGCTCACTTTCCTTGCGCTTACGCAGTAAAAATTTCTTATGCGAATTTTTGATAATATTTTCTGCTTATTCGATAAGCATCCGGATGCACATTCTGACAATCGTGGTAGTCTGGACGTCCAGACGTATAAAAATAGGGTTAGCGAACATGACTAAAAAGCAGCTTGAGACCACGCTGGTGCAGGCAGGACGCAGTAAGAAATACACACAGGGCTCGGTCAACAGCGTCATCCAACGCGCCTCCTCGCTGGTGTTTGATACCGTTGAAGATAAAAAAATCGCCACGCGTAATCGCGCGAAGGGCGGGCTGTTTTACGGTCGTCGTGGCACGTTAACCCATTTCTCGTTGCAGGAAGCCATGTGCGAACTGGAGGGCGGCGCGGGCTGCGCGCTGTTCCCGTGCGGCGCGGCGGCGGTCGCCAATACCATTCTGGCGTTTGTGGAACAGGGTGACCACGTCCTGATGACCAATACCGCCTACGAGCCAAGCCAGGACTTCTGCACCAAAATACTCAGCAAGCTCGGCGTCACCACCAGCTGGTTCGATCCGCTGATTGGGTCCAGTATTGCCGGGCTTATTCAGCCCAACACGCGCGTTGTGTTCCTGGAATCTCCCGGCTCCATCACCATGGAAGTGCATGACGTCCCGGCCATCGTGAAGGCGGTGCGCAGCATAGCGCCGGAAGCGATCATCATGATCGACAACACCTGGGCGGCAGGTGTGCTGTTTAAAGCCCTGGAATTTGACATCGATATCTCCATTCAGGCGGCGACCAAATACCTGATTGGCCATTCCGACGGCATGATCGGTACGGCGGTATCTAACGCCCGCTGCTGGGATCAATTGCGTGAAAACGCCTACCTGATGGGCCAGATGGTGGATGCCGATACCGCCTACATGACCAGCCGGGGCATCCGTACGCTCGGCGTGCGTCTGCGCCAGCATCACGAAAGCAGCCTGCAAATTGCACAGTGGCTGGCGCTGCATCCGCAGGTGGAGCGCGTTAACCATCCGGCGCTGCCGGGCAGCAAGGGCCACGAATACTGGCAACGTGACTTTACGGGCAGCAGCGGGCTGTTCTCATTTGTTCTTAAAAAGCGCCTGAATGACGCCGAACTGGCAAGCTATCTGGATAACTTTACCCTCTTCAGCATGGCCTATTCATGGGGTGGGTTTGAATCGCTGATCCTGCCCAATCAGCCGGAGCAGATTGCGGCCCTGCGCCCGGGCGGCGAGGTGGACTTCGAGGGGACCTTAATCCGCCTGCATATCGGGCTGGAAAATGTGGACGATTTAATTGCGGATTTATCGGCAGGATTTGAGCGCATCGTGTAAAGTGCTGGCTGAAATGTACTCCCCGGACGCAATTCTGAACACCGCAAGCAGAAAAGTCTGTATGAGATGCGCCTGCGATCAACCCCGACAGGCAAAATTGGGAGTACAATAGCGTTATATCTGCTGTTCCACAGGAAAGTCCATGGCTGTTATTCAAAATATCATCACGGCGCTCTGGCAACACGATTTTGCCGCGCTGGCGGACCCGCATGTCGTCGGGATTGTCTATTTCGTGATGTTCGCGACGCTGTTTCTGGAAAATGGATTACTGCCAGCCTCATTTTTACCCGGTGACAGCCTGCTCCTGCTCGCGGGGGCGTTAATCGGCAAGGGCGTGATGGACTTCGCACCGACAATGGTGATCCTCACCTCTGCGGCCAGTCTCGGCTGTTGGCTGAGTTACCTGCAAGGGCGCTGGCTTGGAAACACCCGCGTGGTGAAAGGCTGGCTGGCGCAGCTGCCGCATAAATATCACCAGCGCGCGACCTGCATGTTTGACCGCCACGGCCTGCTGGCGTTACTTGCCGGGCGTTTTCTGGCGTTTGTTCGCACCCTGTTGCCTACCATGGCGGGTATTTCAGGCCTCTCTAACCGCCGCTTCCAGTTCTTCAACTGGCTGAGCGCCCTGCTCTGGGTGGGCGTGGTCACCACGCTCGGCTACGCGCTGAATATGATCCCCTTTGTTAAGCACCATGAAGACCAGGTGATGACTTTCCTGATGATCCTGCCGATTTTCCTGCTGGTTGCAGGGCTGGTGGGTACCATTGCGGTGGTGATTAAGAAAAAGTATTGCAGCGCATAAACATAAGCCGGGTGACGCTACCGCTTACCCGGCCTCCGTTTCCCCTCACGCTCCCTGTATGGTTCTTATACGTGACGCATCTTCCCCCGGCGTGACGCCGAAGTAACGCTTAAACTCCCGACTAAACTGCGACGCGCTTTCATACCCGACCCGCATCGCCGCGGCGCTGGCCTTCATGCCATCGTGGATCATCAGCATCCGCGCCTTATGCAGACGGTAGGTTTTGAGGTACTGCAACGGCGACGTGCTGGTGACGGATTTAAAGTTATGGTGAAACGCCGAGACGCTCATATTGGCTTCCGCCGCCAGCTGGTCAACGCTGAGGTTTTCCGTGTACTGGCTCTCGATGCGCTTCAGCACGCGGCTAATCAGGCTGAAGTGCGTTTGCCGGCTTACCAGCGCCAGCAGCGCCCCGCCGCCCGGTCCCAGCAGCACATGGTAAAGAATTTCGCGGATAATCTGTTTTCCGAGAATACGTGCATCCAGCGGCCTTTCCATCACGTCTAACAGGCGTTCAATCGCGCAGAGAATTTCCTCCGACAGGGTCGCGGAGTTGATACCGCTTGCCGCCATCGATGGCCGGAAAAGTTCGTCCTCCCCAATCTCCATCAGCAGCTCCTGCAACTGGAGGATGTCGACGTTGACGCGGATCCCGGCCAGCGGTACCTCCTCTGTCGCGAAAGTTTCACATTCGAAGGGTAAAGGTACTGTCAGAAGCAGATATTCATTGGTGTCGTAACGGAACACGCGCTCATTGATATAGCCAATCTTATGGCCAGAAAAGAGAAACACGATGCCGGGCTGATACATCACCGGGGTGCGCGTCCCGGGCTGGGTACCGTACAGCAATCGGATATCCGGCAGCAGCTCAGCCGAATCATTTCCGTTATCTATCAGTCTTTTAATCTGCGACGTTAGCTGGCGGCAGATGGCATCACGGTTCATTTTCAGTTACTCCGGGTACGGTTTCCGACGCTGACAGTGTGCGCATTTTCTTACCGTTTCTCCAGCGCGCTGTAGAAATGGGCAAGACATCGGCAGGAATGTGCATTGAGAGGATAGCGCCTGCCCGCCACAATGAGCAGCATCAGGTTGCCTTCTGCGCCACCACGATTTTTTACCCACTACAGGGAACAAGCCATGAACAACTTTAATCTTCACACCCCAACCCGCATTCTTTTTGGTAAAAACGCTATCGCTGACCTGCGCGCGCAAATCCCGACGGACGCCCGCGTCCTGATTACCTACGGCGGCGGCAGCGTGAAAAAAACCGGCGTACTGGATCAGGTGTACAGCGCTCTGGAAGGCCTGGACGTGCGCGAGTTCGGCGGTATCGAGCCTAACCCGTCTTATGAAACGCTGATGAATGCGGTAAAAATCGCCCGTGAGGAGCAGATCACCTTCCTGCTGGCGGTGGGCGGCGGTTCCGTGCTGGACGGCACCAAATTCATCGCGGCGGCGGCGCATTACGCTGACGGCATCGACCCGTGGCATATTCTGGAAACGGGCGGCAGCGACATCAGCAGTGCGATCCCGATGGGCTCCGTGCTGACGCTGCCGGCCACCGGTTCTGAGTCCAACAAAGGCGCGGTCATCTCCCGTAAAACCACCGGTGACAAGCAGGCCTTTATGAACGAACACGTTCAGCCCGTGTTCGCGATCCTCGATCCGGTTTACACCTATACCCTGCCTGCGCGTCAGGTGGCGAACGGCGTGGTCGACGCCTTTGTTCACACCGTTGAGCAGTACGTCACTTACCCGGTGAACGCCAAAATTCAGGATCGGTTCGCGGAAGGCATTCTGCTGACGCTGATTGAAGAAGGTCCGAAAGCGCTGAAAGAGCCTGAAAACTACGACGTGCGTGCCAACGTGATGTGGGCTGCCACCCAGGCGCTGAACGGCCTGATCGGCGCAGGCGTGCCGCAGGACTGGGCTACCCACATGCTCGGCCACGAGCTGACGGCGATGCACGGCCTGGATCACGCCCAGACGCTGGCGGTGGTTCTGCCTGCGCTGTGGAACGAAAAACGTGACGCTAAACGCGCCAAACTGCTCCAGTACGCCGAACGCGTGTGGAACATCACCGACGGTTCCGACGATGCGCGTATCGATGCCGCGATTGAAGCCACCCGTCACTTCTTTGAAAGCCTGGGCGTGCCAACGCGTCTCTCTGGCTACGGCCTGGACGGCAGCTCTATCCCTGCCCTGCTGGCGAAACTGGAAGCACACGGCATGACGCAGATCGGCGAGCATGGCGACATCACCCTGGACGTCAGCCGTCGCATTTACGAAGCGGCACGCTAAGCGTTTTTAGGTTCCTGACTTTCGTTTTTTGACATTTCGTCCAGACTTAATGCACATCACATCGTCGGAGGTTCCCTCCGGCGATGAGCACCTTAAGGAGGAAAAATGGCAAACCAAACCGTAATCAAGCTACAGGACGGCAACGTGATGCCCCAGCTGGGGCTAGGTGTATGGAAAGCCGGTAACGACGAGGTCGTCTCCGCCATTCATAAAGCTCTGGAAGTCGGTTATCGGTCTATCGATACCGCCGCCGCCTATAAAAACGAGGACGGCGTGGGAAAAGCGCTTGCCAGCGCTGGCGTTCCCCGGGATGAGCTGTTCATCACCACCAAGCTGTGGAACGACGATCAAAAGCGTCCCCGCGAAGCGTTGCAGGAGAGTCTGGAGAAACTCCAGCTCGATTTCGTCGATCTTTATCTCATGCACTGGCCGGTACCGGCTATCGACCATTACGTTGATGCCTGGAAGGGGATGATTGAACTGCAAAAAGAGGGGCTGATAAAAAGCATCGGCGTCTGTAATTTCCAGGTTCATCATCTGCAACGCCTGATTGATGAAACGGGCGTCGCGCCGGTGATTAACCAGATTGAGCTGCATCCGCTGATGCAGCAGCGCCAGCTTCATTCATGGAACGCCACGCACAAGATCCAGACCGAATCCTGGAGCCCGCTGGCCCAGGGCGGTGAAGGGGTGTTTGACCAGAAAATCATCCGTGAACTGGCGGATAAGTACGGTAAAACCCCGGCGCAGATCGTCATTCGCTGGCATCTGGATAGCGGTCTGGTGGTGATCCCGAAATCGGTCACGCCATCGCGTATCGCCGAGAACTTCGACGTCTGGGATTTCCGCCTGGATAAAGACGAGCTGGGTGAAATTGCGAAGCTGGATCAGGGCAAACGGCTTGGGCCGGACCCGGATCAGTTTGGCGGGTGATCCCCTCACCCTGCCCTCTCCCCGGAGGGGAGAGGGTTAGACCTGTAGGCCCGGTAAGCGCAGCGCCACCGGGCATTGTTACAGGTTTAACCGGTCTTACGTTTTACGTTCTTCTTCGTTCCCGTACCACCGTTCGAACGCTGATGCGCAATCGGCGTGTGCTTGGTCAGTGCCGGGCGCGTGTTGCGGTTCTGGCGGCGCGCTTCGCGCATCTCTTCCAGCGTTGGCGCAGGCACCAGGCAATCACGACGCGAGCCGATCAGGTGCTTTTTCCCCATCTCTTCCAGCGCCTGACGGATCAGCGGCCAGTTTTTCGGATCGTGATAGCGCAGCAGCGCTTTATGCAGACGGCGCTGTTTATCCCCTTTCGGCACCACCACGTCTTCGCTCTTATAACCAATCTTAC
Organism: Enterobacter cloacae complex sp. EB5; assembly: GCF_031432835.1. NCBI lineage: Bacteria > Pseudomonadati > Pseudomonadota > Gammaproteobacteria > Enterobacterales > Enterobacteriaceae > Enterobacter > Enterobacter cloacae complex sp. EB5. The sequence goes on along the minus strand of NZ_CP133860.1, from coordinate 2,792,679 downwards.
TCAGCGGGTTTTTGCCGGTGTAATACATGGTCGTCGAGTTGGCGAGCGGCGACGGGTAGAAGTTCTGCACCTGATCCAGACGGAATCGACGCTGCTTCAGCCACAGCGCCAGATTCACCATGTCTTCATCACGGGTGCCGGGGTGTGCGGAGATGAAGTATGGGATCAGATACTGCTCTTTCCCCGCCTGTTTTGAATAGGTATCAAACAGCTGTTTAAAGCGGTCATAGCTGCCCATGCCCGGCTTCATCATTTTGGACAGCGGGCCCTCTTCGGTGTGCTCCGGGGCGATCTTCAGATAACCGCCAACGTGGTGCGTCGCCAGCTCTTTGATGTAGCGCGGATCTTCCACCGCAATGTCGTAACGCACGCCGGAGGCGATCAGGATCTTCTTGATGCCTTTCAGGTCACGGGCGCGACGGTAAAGATTGATAGTCGGCTCGTGGTTGGTGTCCATATGCTCGCAAATGCTCGGATAGACGCAGGAGAGACGACGGCAGGTCTGCTCGGCGCGCGGCGATTTACAGCGCAGCATGTACATGTTGGCCGTTGGGCCACCCAGATCGGAGATCACGCCGGTAAAGCCCGGCACCGTGTCGCGAATCGCTTCGATCTCGTTAACAATCGACTCTTCGGAACGGCTCTGAATAATACGGCCTTCGTGTTCGGTGATCGAACAGAATGAGCACCCTATAATTCTGATCATTTAGAAATTTTTTTGCGTTTAAAATCAATGAATTGAAAGATTTCATTTTTCTAAGTCTGATAAAACAGATGAAAACCCAACTGACTATACTCATAAAACTCAATCTTTGCGCTGCTGTACGATACCAGTAATTACAGGTGCCGAGTTTAACATCATGAAAAGTAGCCCAATAATGAATGACGCAACGCCAGCTGCGGTGCCTAACTTCTGACTGAACACCATTGAAACAAAGTACATATTTGGGATAAAAACGGACATAGCAATCACGAAAAGTAACTTATTCAGATAATTATTTATTCGGGTCTTAACCTCAACTCTATCATAAAAAGCCATCGAAACGTAAGCAGTTATCAGTGAATAAAAAGACCATGTCATATAGTTAACCGATTCATTAAATGCCTCTCGCAAAAGCAAAGCACTTTCTGTCATTCCCTACCTCATTAAATCAATAGAAAATAAATCTGAATAATTTATTTTTAAAAGAAAAGAACACAACATAACTTCAGTAGTTATGATTAATCCCTGAATGATTATTTCTTAGCAAGATATAACATGCTTAATGTATATCAGGCAATAAAAAAACTCCCAAAGACCACCGCTGTGGTCTTCAGGTATAGGATTTAAAGAACGAACTCAGTCCGGAAACGTATCACTATCTTCTGTAACGTCCGCTTTCTCTGGTAACATTCTGTTTTTAATATACTGTGAATTCCTGCAGATGAGAGGAAAAATCTCCGAGTTATTCATTATACAACTCGTTGCCGTACGGGCGTCCTCCGGAGACCATGATGAAAATGAAAACGTCTGACGGTCAAGCCATTGAGACAATAATACATTATCAACAGAAGCGCTAAACAGCGCCGCAATAGCCCTGCGTTCAACGGCCTTCTCAGGTTCAATAAACGACAACTCATTATGAAAACGGGTAATAATCGCAATACGGCTGTCAATACGAATATGTCTTTCAAGTAAGACATCGTGCAACTCATCAAGTACAGTCTCTCTCTGGGTATCGTCGAGGCAAGACCACAGAAAATGAATGTTCTCGGCATTTGTGACAACGTCTGGCTCTGCATCACGGAACCATGATGCAAAGATACCCACACTACCTTCCATCCGGATATGCTGCCCCTGAAGTTGCATTTGTTCAAGGATAAAGCGCATGTTCACAGGAAGAACCGTAAAACACTCAATAAGCCTTTCAGAAGAACTAAATACTCCACATGCCAGGGCGTTCAGCTTTTTCTTCAAAATATCAAACTGCTCACCTGACTGATATACGTCATGGAGAAATACTGGACCCATAGCATTCACATCAGACTCAATTATTTTCTCTGACAGTGCTTTTTGACGCTCTCGCACAAATATTAAAAGAGAGGTTGCATTTGTAGCTTCTTTGATGACGTCATACTGACCTTTAACAAAGCTCAGGACAGGTATATTCACCAGAAGACCTAAATCAACAATCCTGCCAACAGCATTTTTGATGTACGGCAGAACATTTTTATCCTTAAGTGCTATAAAGATACTCTCGGCAGTACGTAGATAACGAAGATATGCAGCCAAAGCCAGGTCAAACCGTTCCTCACCAATATGTTCACTGTACGACTCGATACCGGCATAGTTACCATGGAGCACCATGTGAGCAACAGCCTGTGCAGCAAATTCCGCAGGGAAGAGATTCCTCGTCGCCGTATTATTAAGATAATATTGATTTAAAACATTATTATTCCAGTCCGGGCTCAGAACAATTTTTCTGAAATGGATAACGTCCTCAACAACCTGACGATTTTTAAGCGTCATTATTGCAGAGCTAACCTGAGCCCCACCTGTACCATCATTCTTTCCAATTACGTTCTGTACCGCCTTCGATGCAATATTGATATGCCGGATAATTCCCGGATTAAAAAGGTCTATCTGAGGTTGCTCAGCTCCATAGCGTAACATCTCCTCCCGACCGTGATTTCCGATATCTAGTGTGCCAATTTTCAGGTTTGACAAGGTCTCTTCATTATTGACAAGGTATTCCACATAAAATACGCCATCTACAAAATTCTCCATTTTATTCAGTAGTGATTCACCGGCCAGAACAGAGTATGAATCAGCTTCCTGCAGCAACGTCTTCGTGGATTCAGCCTCCAATTTTTCTGAATCCTGAATTTCATCAAGTTTACTCACAATAAACGATATTTGCCTTTCGACGAAAGGCTCTAGGCTTATCCGCCCGTCAGCCATCAGTTTCTGCAGACTCAATACGAAACCTTCATCATTCTTTTCTCTGAGTGAAACAGCATAACTCTGATTCAGCATTTGCACTGCGACTTTGAGTTGCGGTTCGGCGAGAGCCTGACACTTCTCATCCATCCGGCTATAAGAAACCAGCCAGTCTCGCATCTGAATATGTGGTGCCACTCGCTGCCATGCTTCAGCGAAACCCCACAAGGCCGTCAGTTCTTCAAGCCGTGGGATATTTATAGCACCAATCGCGTCTTTAAGAGGCGTATCAAGCAACTCGCTCCTGGCAAGCTCCACCGTGGACTGATAGTGGATGCTCATCAGAAATTCGCTCCATCTTTCTGTATCGTTATTAAAAATTCGGGATATTTGTTGATAAGTTAGCGAGAGCATCTCGTCAAAATCATCCGGAGCAATACCGGGTTCGGTCTGACTAGCTTTGGGATCGCGAAGTAATACTTTAATATCTCGCTCCCCGTATCTGACCACCAGTAAGTAGAGAGCAATAAGAATATGGCGATGATCTTCTGTTGCAGGAACGGTAAGGTTCAGAATATGAATATCATTAACAAACTTCTTCATTAATCGCGGTGTGATACGAGGATACTCAGAGGGTTTCCAGCGCTCAAGCAACACCGTTGCTTCCCGGCACGCTATCCCTGCATCCTCATTTACTGTTTCTTTCCAGTGACCTGCCCCCACGATTAGATACAACACTCAGTTAGTAACGTCGGAATCTTCATTCTCAGAATGACCCTTTCTCCAGCCCGCTGCAAATTCAGACGGTGTCTGATAATTCAGCGTGGAGTGCGGGCGGCATTCGTTATAATCCTGCCGCCAGTCATTAATAATTTTCCTGGCATGAACGATATCGCTGAACCAGTGCTCATTCAAACATTCATCGCGAAATCGTCCGTTAAAGCTCTCAATAAATCCGTTCTGCGTTGGCTTGCCCGGCTGGATTAAGCGCAACTCAACACCATGCTCAAAGGCCCATTGATCCAGTGCACGGCAAGTGAACTCCGGCCCCTGGTCAGTTCTTATCGTCGCCGGATAGCCTCGAAACAGTGCAATGCTGTCCAGAATACGCGTGACCTGAACGCCTGAAATCCCAAAGGCAACAGTGACCGTCAGGCATTCCTTTGTGAAATCATCGACGCAGGTAAGACACTTGATCCTGCGACCGGTGGAAAGTGCGTCCATGACGAAATCCATCGACCAGGTCAGATTGGGCGCCGCCGGACGGAGCAGCGGCAGACGTTCTGTTGCCAGCCCTTTACGACGTCTTCTGCGTTTTACGCCCAGGCCACTGAGGTGATAAAGCCGGTACACGCGCTTATGATTAACATGAAGCCCTTCACGGCGCAGCAACTGCCAAATACGACGGTAGCCAAAACGCCTGCGCTCCAGTGCCAGCTCAGTGATGCGCCCTGATAAATGCGCATCAGCAGCCGGACGGTGAGCCTCATAGCGGCAGGTCGACAGGGATAAACCTGTAAGCCTGCAGGCACGACGTTGCGACAGACCGGTCGCATCACACATCAACATCACGGCTTCCCGCTTCTGGTCTGTCGTCAGTACTTTCGCCCAAGAGCCACCTGAAGCGCCTCTTTATCCAGCATGGCTTCGGCAAGCAGCTTCTTGAGTCTGGTGTTCTCTTCCTCAAGCGACTTCAGGCGCTTAACTTCAGGCACCTCCATACCGCCATACTTCTTACGCCAGGTGTAAAACGTGGCATCGGAAATGGCATGCTTGCGGCAGAGTTCACGGGCGGGTACCCCAGCTTCGGCTTCGCGGAGAATACTGATGATCTGTTCGTCGGAAAAACGCTTCTTCATGGGGATGTCCTCATGTGGCTTATGAAGACATTACTAACATCGGGGTGTACTAATCAACGGGGAGCAGGTCACCAGTACTGCCTTAACGCTTCCTGCCATCCTGCCGAAATAAGAGGAGGAACCTGAAAACTTACAGGAATCCGCTTTGCAATAAACTCACGCCCGCTGAAACCCGCCACAGAAAGTGAGGCTGAAACCTGTCTTGCCGAATAGGGCACCACTATCCTGAAGTGTTCATGAGTGGCTCCGGCAATAAGCTCCATATCACTCCAGAGCTCTTTCACTTTGTCTGCACTGATTCGGTCCAGATTATCAATGATAAGGATGAAGCGATCTCCATGGGAAATGACCTCTTTGGAGGTAAATCCCTGCAGAGCTTCAGCCAGCTCAATAGCTCCGACCTCCTTATTAACTAGCCAAGTCTCTTCAATCCTGTCAGTACTGTTGCGTTTGAACAAATCACCAATACTCGAATACCCTTTCTTTCTGTACCATTCCATGTTCTGCAGGCATGCCAGTCCTGCGACCATAATGGCAGGAGAAAGAAACGCGGCCACCTCAACATAAAAAAGCCACCCTAATAATGACTCCTTGTTAGTAAAATATTGATTAAGGTCTGTTAGCACATAACGAAGCATCTGCACGGAAAGCAATGACAGTAAAATAAAAACGACGGTCAACCAGCTTAGCCTGCTGCTGACCCTCTTGTCGTATTCAACGATGTTACCCAGAGCCAGATTTTTATACTTATCCAACACATCCCGGGAGCCCGGACATTGTAGGCTGACCCCGTGGTGGATGACATCGATAAGCGCTTTTTTAGTTGAGCCATGATGGTAACGTTCTGCATCAAAGTTAATGAACGTAAAATCATCTTTAAGCTTTTTCTGCAGGAACTTCAATATTGTTGACTTACCTGAACCCAGCTCACCTTCCAGACCAATAATATTGACATCAGGTGTCCTGATGATCTGAGCCACATTCTCTGCAACTTTTTCATGACTGCTGCCTCTAAACATATCCTGGTCAGCGGGTGATTCCGTCTGCAATCGTAGAGTCATTCAGCAATTTCCTTCGTTATAACGTAAGATTCTTTCACTATTAGACACAGTACAGAGCCCACAGCAACCAAATGACTGCAGCCGGGGCAGTTTAGTTTTAAGCATGCATAAGCCGATTTCGATGGAATCCCTTTCACACAATAATATTGAATTGAAGCAATGAAAACATTAATGTGTTTGTTGTGACTAGCTGCAGGGGCCTGGAAGAAATTCCAAAGCCTGACAAACCGGAACAGGGCTTGCTCTGCTCCGGTTTTATCCAGTTCATCTTGAAGCCCTTGTTTTTGTTACATATCCCTGCTCACTCTTTCAGCCATTGTTAAGCTTCTTGTGTGTAATCTGCGAATAATACGGATGCAAAATTGATGCAATGGATTATACATACCTACAGCGCACGTTACGCTGAGCTGAATCGAATTTCAGAGAACGTTCTTCGCTATTACCCTGCCCAGCCAGTTGAACACATTTTATCATCCGGCCCCGAGAGTGACATGTTCTCTGCCTGGTACAGCCTTCATCAGAGTCAAACTAGACGTTATTTACAGGCAAAAGAAGACAGCTACAGAGCTTAAGTCTGACATTATTCGTGGCTGTGTCTGCCTTCGGAGTTTTCAGCTTATCCCGATAACAGCGGTTTTGAAAAATTGACGTTTTTTACACCGGTACATTGCCCGAACGCAATCTCCCCCGTAGCGAAATACCGCCCCGCAGAAAATCGTCCATGCTCGGCATGCCCCTGGAACATCAGCATCTTTTCAATAAAGGTTTTACAGCCTATAGTCTGTATAACACAAAATACACCTTACCTGCTGTATTACAGGGCGGTACTCCCTACTCAGTCTGCGAGGCAGGTCACTTATGAATAATCAGTTCCCGATAAAAACGCTGAACCAGCTCAGACCTGTGCTAATCGGGTTTCGCAAAATCAAGGGCTTCACGCAAAAAGATGTGTCTGAGAGGCTTGGCGTAACGCAGCAAACCTATGCCCGCCTGGAAGCAAACCCTGCTAGCGCCAGTATTGATCGTCTGTACAAGGTATTCAGTATTCTGGGCGTAGAAATAACGCTGTCATCTATTTCCCCTTCACCCTTCATTTCCCACACAGAGATGAGGGGGGCATTTGACAGCACTCCCGCCAGACGGGAGAAATGGTGACTATTAGAAGTTTGCTAGTTTTGTCGAATGACGCCAACTACATGTCCGCATCCATCGAGTAGTGGCTTCAAGCCACGATTGTCACTGCCTCCGCTGCCTTTTTCCAGTAACTCTCTCCTTTTAATTCTAATATTTAGGGGTGTCAACGCAAAGCAGAAACGGCACCTTCTTTGCGAGACAGAAATGACCTGTGATTGCCTGGCCGATTTATGGCAGCTAAGTGCGAGAAGCGGATATAGCGAATTCGCCATTGTACGGGATTAGCAGGTTTACTGAAGCAACCTGCGATGGCGTTATGGCAATAGTCAGTCCCCTGTCCAGTCGGCATAGGTGGCCACCTCGTCACCGCCGGGGATAAACTGATTGAAGCCTCCGCGCAAAATCACTTATTCTTTTCCGTTAATAAAATGCAGGAGCAAAGTCATGACTGGCGAAATTCGTGGGCGAGGCAGGCCACGAAAAACAGAGAGTACCTATACAGGGTAAGGGTGCCAACTTACTGATTTAGTGTATGATGGTGTTTTTGAGGTGCTCCAGTGGCTTCTGTTTCTATCAGCTGTCCCTCCTGTTCAGCTACTGAAGGCGTGGTGCGTAACGGTAAAAGTACTGCCGGACATCAGCGCTATCTCTGCTCTCACTGCCGTAAAACATGGCAGCTACAGTTCACTTACATCGCCTCTCAGCCCGGTACACACCAGAAAATTATTGATATGGCCATGAATGGCGTCGGATGTCGCGCCAGTGCACGCATTATGGGCGTTGGCCTCAACACGATTTTACGACACTTAAAAAACTCAGGCCGCAGTCGGTAAACTCACGCATACAACCGGGCAGTGACGTTATTGTTTGCGCGGAAATGGACGAACAGTGGGGTTACGTCGGCGCTAAATCACGCCAGCGCTGGTTGTTTTACGCGTATGACAGGATACGGAGGACGGTTGTGGCGCACGTATTCGGTGAACGCACGTTGGTCACGCTGGAGCGTCTTCTGGGCCTGCTGTCGGCCTTTGAGGTCGTGGTATGGATGACGGATGGCTGGCCGCTTTATGAATCACGCCTGAAGGGAGAACTGCACGTTATCAGCAAGCGATATACGCAGCGCATTGAGCGGCATAACCTGAATCTGAGGCAGCATCTGGCAAGGCTGGGCAGGAAGTCACTGTCTTTCTCAAAATCGGTGGAGCTGCATGACAAAGTCATCGGGCATTATCTGAACATAAAACACTATCAGTAAGTTGGAGTCATTACCGGTGCTCTGATATATTTATTATACTATAGTGGGGTATGTGTTGATCTTAATGTAATACTCCCCTATAGTATAAGAAATACAGAGCAGTGAGGTAAGCAATGCCCAGTACTCCTGAAGAGAAAAAAAAGGTCCTAACCCGGGTTCGCCGTATCCGGGGTCAGATTGATGCTCTGGAAAGAGCACTTGAAAGTGGCGCTGAATGCCGTTCCGTTCTCCAGCAAATCGCCGCCGTCCGGGGCGCCGCTAACGGACTGATGGCAGAGGTGCTGGAGAGCCACATACGGGAAACCTTTGACCAGAATGACAGCTACAGTCATGAAGTCAGTAAATCAGTTGACGATACGATTGAGCTGGTTCGTGCCTATCTTAAATAGGTGAGGCCATTATTACATTGAGGATATATTACGTATGAAATCACGTGCCGCTGTTGCATTTGCACCAGGGAAGCCCCTGGAGATTGTTGAAATTGATGTTGCTCCGCCTAAAAAAGGCGAGGTGCTGATTAAAAACACCCACACAGGTGTCTGCCATACCGATGCCTTTACCCTCTCAGGGAATGACCCTGAGGGCGTTTTCCCGGTGGTTCTCGGCCACGAGGGAGCCGGTATCGTCGTTGAAGTTGGTGAAGGCGTCACCAGTGTGAAGCCGGGTGACCATGTTATTCCGCTCTACACCGCTGAATGCGGGGAGTGTGAATTCTGCCAGTCCGGTAAAACGAACCTCTGTGTATCGGTTCGCGAGACTCAGGGCAAAGGACTGATGCCTGACGGGACCACTCGCTTTTCATACAACGGTCAGCCTCTTTACCACTACATGGGATGTTCCACATTCAGTGAATACACCGTTGTGGCCGAGGTTTCTCTGGCAAAAATTAACCCGGAGGCGAACCATGAACACGTCTGCCTGTTGGGTTGTGGCGTGACTACCGGTATTGGCGCCGTCCATAACACGGCTAAAGTGCAGCCGGGCGATTCAGTTGCCATTTTTGGTCTGGGGGCAATTGGTCTGGCTGCGGTACAGGGGGCCCGTCAGGCAAAAGCGGGACGTATTATCGCTATCGATACTAATCCGACAAAATTTGACCTGGCCCGTCAGTTCGGGGCCACTGACTGCATTAACCCGAATGATTATGACAAACCGATTAAAGATGTTCTGCTGGATATCAACAAGTGGGGTATTGACCATACCTTTGAATGTATCGGTAACGTTAACGTCATGCGTGCAGCGCTGGAAAGTGCTCACCGTGGGTGGGGGCAGTCCGTTGTCATTGGTGTCGCAGGGGCCGGACAGGAGATTTCCACCCGTCCTTTCCAGCTGGTCACCGGGCGCGTATGGAAAGGTTCCGCGTTTGGCGGAGTAAAAGGCCGCACTCAGCTCCCCGGTATGGTCGAGGATGCCATGAAGGGGGATATTGACCTTGAGCCATTTGTAACCCATACGATGACACTGGATGAAATCAATGACGCCTTCGAGCTTATGCATGAAGGCAAATCTATCCGGACAGTGATTCATTACTGATCCCATCAGAATTTTAATCAACTCAAACTGAAGGAAGTGGAAAATGACAACTCCGGTAATTTCTGGTGACGGCATCTTTTCTCATGTGTTCATTGGCGCAGCCGATGTCGAGAAATCCTCCGCATTTTACGATGTCGTCCTGGGCACGCTTGGTATCAATAACCTCGGCCCGTTTGGCAACGGCTGGGTACTCTATGGCCGCGAAAAGCCGGCATTTATCATTGCCCGTCCGGGCAACGGTGAAGCACCTTCCGCTAACGGGGTGACTGTCGGCTTCGCTGCTGCCACCCCGGAAGAGGTTGATGCTTTCCATGCTGCCGGCCTTGCCGCCGGTGGAGCTGATGAAGGTCAACCTGGCCCGCGTGGTCACCTTCCCGGGGCCTATGCTGCCTACCTGCGGGATCCGGCGGGTAACAAAATCACGGCGTATACGTTTATCTGACGTCCGGATTTAAAGATACTTCCCCTGGCTTCGGTCAGGGGAAATAACCATGAGATAACGGCTGATGGAACTCATTGAGCAGCATGCCAGCTCTGGCGGCTGGCAAAACGTGTACCGGCATTATTCACAATCCCTTAATTGTGAAATGAATTTCGGTGTGTATCTTCCTCCCAAAGCAGTAACAGAAAAACTGCCGGTACTATACTGGTTGTCGGGCCTGACCTGTACTGAGCAGAATTTCATCACCAAATCAGGTATGCAGCATTATGCAGCCCGGCATAACGTCATCGTTGTTGTCCCGGATACCAGTCCCCGGGGTAATAATGTCCCGGATGCCGACAGTTACGATCTTGGCCAGGGGGCCGGTTTTTATCTGAACGCGACGGAACAGCCGTGGAATGTTCATTACAGGATGTATGACTATATTCTCAGAGAGCTTCCGGATGTCGTCATGAATCATTTTCCTGCAACGGCAAGAAAATCTATATCCGGTCATTCTATGGGAGGGCTGGGTGCTCTGGTGCTGGCTCTGCGAAATCCTGGTGAATATGTGAGCGTATCAGCATTTTCCCCGATAGTATCGCCTTCTCAGGTGCCATGGGGGCAACAGGCATTTAGCGCTTACCTGGGTGAAAACAGAAAAACGTGGGAAGCCTACGATCCAGTCAGCCTCATTTTACAGGGTGAAAAATTACCAGAAATCTTCATTGATCAGGGGCTGAGTGACGCCTTTTATGAAGAGCAACTGCGCACCAAAATCCTTGAGAGAGTATGCAATGAGATGAACCTCAATGCGTCGTTCCGATATCATACTGGATACGACCACAGCTATTATTTCATTTCCAGCTTTATTGGTGAGCACATTGCTTACCATGCCAACAGGCTCAGGCTGTCAGCATGAGTTGATTTCCAGCCTCAGAAAATGTGCTTAATTTTCAGGCCTGAACAGGGCCTGAACCCTGCAGACCTGAGATGTACTGTAACTGGTGGCTTCAGCAGTTTCTCTTATGCTCAGTTTCTTGACCTGTCGGTAATACAGAACTTTCTTATGTCGTTCCTGATCGGCCTGTTTGCCCCGGTGAATAGCCACGGATAATCTAGACACTTCCGAGCCGTTGATGGACTGACCCCGCCCCGGTAGACGATCCTGCCCTATAGTTTGGACTGACCCCACGCCTGTAGACAAATCCTGTCCTCACGACGAGGCCTGTTCGAAGGCCTCCGGACTGACGCCGCCGAGGTGGCTGTGGCGCCGGGACCGGTTATAGAAGACTTCAATGTAATCGAAGATCCGCCCGGGCCAGATCCCTGGTTTTATATATGCGTTTTCTGATCCGTTCTTTTTTCAGCGAACTGAAGAACGATTCGGCCACCGCATTATCCCAGCAGTTGCCACGCCGGCTCATGCTCGGCGCCAGGTTATTGGCCCGGTAGAAGCGCTGCCAGTCGTCACTGCCGTACTGGCTGCCCTGGACGCCCTTCTAAGAGTCAAGCTGTTATCGGGATACTGTTGATCCGCCTGTTTTGATTGCGCAGTAACGTGTAAACTTCGCGGGAGATATATCGCTTTAGACAGCGTATCGCTTCCATTTTTGTATGTCCTTCGGCTACACGCCTGGCGACATATTCCTTTGTTTTTGCGTCAGTTCGTAAGCGTCCGATGGCGATGATGTGAAGTGCACTATTTGCAGCACGATCTCCACCACGATTAAGTCGGTAACGGTTCGTTTTTCCAGAAGAAACGGGGACCGGGCTGACACCACACAGTGCCGCAAATCCTGATTCTGATCTTAACCGTTGAGGATTGTCTCCGGCAGTGATCAGCAACTGTGAAGCGCTTTCGTATCCGATAGCATTACGTTTAATCAGCTCAGGTGCCAACTCGTCGACAATTGCCGCAATCATGACATCCAGATCAGCGATTTCGTCATGTAACTCGAGATAGCGTCGGGCAAGGGACTTTAATGAAATGCGATAAACGTTGGTTACATTGCGGTATTCACTGGCATCAGGTCTCCAGGAACCCAGGGTCCTGATGAGCTGCATGCGCGTCATATTTCTGAGCTGTTCACGTAATTCATCCGGGGCAGAGATAATATTTGAATGGATAATCTGGAGAGCGACTCTGCGGGCTGATATTGCTGTTTTTCGGCAAGTTTTTAATACCCGCAGGGACTCAATCATGCCATCACGCGTTTTGGGAGTAACTGTCCTGATGCCTGAGAATGCTGCATGAGCGGCACATTCAGCATCAATTGTGTCACTTTTACCCCGTTTGCGTCGCTCCATCCGGTCTGGAGCAGTCACCTCAAGAACTTCTAACCCGGCGTTCTGAAAATAACGAAGCAAACCGGAACCATAGGTACCTGTGCACTCAACACCAATTCACTTTAATGTCCCAAACGAGGTCATCCATGCCAGCATCTGCCGGTAACCTTGTCGTGTTGTGGAGAAATACTGAGTCCCAAGGACTTTATTGTTCTGATCTACGACAGCGGCAACGTGCAAATCTTTATGTGTATCCACGCCACCCACAACGGCAGCTTCGGTAACTTTATCAACCATGACAGAGCTCCTGTGAGGAAACAGAGTTGAATCTCCAGACAGATAACCTGGACAGGACAGTAACGAGACAAGCCGTCAGGCCCTTCTTGAGTCACGCGCATCGGTGAGGAGATGCCTCGCATGAAGGCGCTTCCGGCAACCGACGGGTCCAGGGCAGGACACAAAAGGTCGATCGCTGTGTGAGTCAGGATGCGGGAAGGTCTTCACTGCATCAGTAATCACACCAATCTGGTTAAACGGCAAACTAAGTGGTGGTAAAGACTGACATCGGCATTATTACTATCGCTGTGGAACATCACCCCGACGGGCTTACCACGGGTTTCCCATGCCATTTCCAGTGCTTTCATGGTGAGCCTGCTGTCCGGCGAGAACGACATGGCCCAGCCCACTGGTTTTCTTGCGAACAGGTCGAGAACAACGGCGAGGTACGCCCAGCGCTTACCCGTCCAGATATAGGTCACATCACCGCACCACACCTGATTTGGTTCCGTTACGGCGAACTGTCGCTCAAGATGATTCGGGATAGCAACGTGCTCATGACCGCCACGCTTATACCGGTGAGTCGGCTGCTGGCAACTGACCAGCCCCAGCTCTTTCATGAGTCTGCCAGCAAGCCAGCGCCCCATCTGGTAACCTCTCTGGGTTGCCATTGTGGCGATGCTTCTTGCTCCGGCAGAGCCGTGGCTGATGCCATGCAGTTCAAGTACCTGACTGCGTAATACAGCCCGTCTGCCGTCTGGCTTTTCAGGACGGTTTTTCCAGTATTTGTAGCTGCTGCGATGAACCCCGAACACATGGCAGAGAGTGGCCACAGGATAACGCGCCCTGAGTTTCCCGATTATCGAGAACTGTTCAGGGAGTCTGACATCAAGAGCGCGGTAGCCTTTTTTAATATTTCATTTTCCATTTCAATACGTTGTAGCTTTTTCCTGAGCTCACGGATTTCAATTTGTTCCGGGGTAATGGGGGAGGCTTTTGGTGTTTTGCCCTGCCGTTCATCACGTAATTGTTTCACCCATCGCGTCATTGTGGAAAGGCCGACATCCATAGCGCTGGCTGCATCTGCCACGGTGTAGTTCTGGTCAACGACCAGTTGAGCGGATTCGCGTTTAAACTCTGCGCTGAAATTTCTTTTTTTCATTATGACACCTGTGTTGTTCTGAGGTGAGCATATCACCTCTGTTCAGGTGGCCAAATTCAGTAAACCACTTCATATCAGCCTGGAGCCTGTGTTGCCCGGTTGGCGCGGGATAATGGAATTAATGACAATCTGCTGTTTACCTGGCGCCAGCGTTACAGACATCTTCTGCCCGATGAAATACAACGGTCAATCAGAGAGCAAGACTCTGTTATCCCCGTTGTCCTGCCTGATATGGTCCTGTCACACCATGCTGAGCCGCACTATGAACCCGCCGCTCCAGCCTGCCGCGAGGCCATGACATGCGAGGTGACTGTCGGCGGTGCCAGCCTGCGTCTGTCCGGGGATTTATCACCTGCACTTCTGAAAACGCTGATCCGCGAGCTGAGCGGGAGGAGCCGATGATACCCTTACCGTCAGGCACTCGTATCTGGCTGGTTGCCGGGGTCACCGATATGCGTAAGTCCTTCAATGGTCTGGGCGAACTGGTCCAGCATGTTCTTGATGACAATCCGTTCTCCGGCCACCTGTTTATCTTCCGTGGTCGTAAAGGTGACACCGTGAGGATCCTCTGGGCTGATGCTGACGGTCTGTGTCTGTTTACCAAACGTCTGGAAGAGGGACAGTTCGTCTGGCCTGCTGTACGCGACGGCAAAATCGCCATCACCCGCTCACAACTCGCCATGCTCCTCGATAAGCTGGACTGGCGGAAACCTAAAACTGCACGCCTTAACTCACTGACGATGTTGTAAAAAGCGCATGACCGCATTATAAATGGGGTCATGAGTCAGGACTATCTCGCCCGTATCGCTGCGCTGGAAGACGCGCTTCGCCAGAAAGACAGCCAGCTCAGTCTCGTTGCTGAGACTGAGTCGTTCCTGCGTTCAGCGCTGGCCCGCGCAGAAGAGAAAATAGAGAACGAAGAGCGTGAAATAGAACATCTGCGGGCTCAGATAGAAAAACTGCGCCGAATGCTGTTCGGTACCCGTTCAGAAAAGCTACGCCGGCAGGTCGAAGAAGCCGAAGCCCTGCTGAAACAGCAGGAGCAGCAAAGCGATCGTTACAACGGCCGGGACAATGATCAGCAGGTTCCGCGTCAGTTGCGCCAGTCCCGTCATCGTCGCCCGTTACCGGAACATCTTCCCCGCGAAATAAACAGACTGGAGCCAGCTGAAACCAGCTGTCCTGGTTGCGGTAGTGATATGGCCTATCTCAGCGAAGTCAGCGCGGAGCAACTGGAGCTGGTCTCCAGCGCCCTGAAAGTGATCCGCACGGTCAGGGTGAAAAAGGCCTGTACCCGATGCGACTGCGTCGTTGAAGCGCCAGCGCCCTCACGTCCTATCGACCGGGGCATCGCCGGGCCGGGTCTGCTGGCCCGCGTGTTAACGGCCAAATACTGTGAACACCTGCCGCTGTATCGCCAGTGCGAAATCTTTGCCCGTCAGGGTGTGGATCTGAGTCGTGCGCTGCTCTCCAACTGGGTGGATGCGTGCTGCCGGTTAATGGCCCCGCTGGATGAAGCCCTCTACCACTACGTGATGGACTGCCGCAAACTGCATACGGATGACACTCCGGTGCCCGTGCTGGCGCCGGGCAGAAAGAAGACGAAAACCGGGCGTATCTGGACATATGTCCGTGATAACAGAAGCGCGGGTTCATCAGATCCGCCAGCGGCATGGTTCGCCTTCTCACCGGACCGACAGGGGAAACACCCTCAGCAACATCTTCGGCACTATCATGGCGTGCTGCAGGCAGATGCCTTCGCAGGGTACGACAGGTTGTTCAGCGCAGAGCGTGAAGGTGGCCCGTTGACAGAAGCGGCATGCTGGGCTCATGCGCGGCGCAAAATCCATGACGTCTATATCAGCACCCGGACGGCCACAGCAGAGGAGGCTCTGAAGCGCATCAGTGAGTTATACGCGATAGAAGAGGAAATACGCGGCCTTCCGGCATCTCAGCGGCTGGCCGCCAGACGGTCCCGAAGTTAACCGTTGCTGATATCCCTGCATGACTGGTTGGTGGAGAAAAGTGCCACTCTGTCGAAAAAATCCCGGTTAGGCGAGGCGTTCGCTTATGCACTGAACCAGTGGGATGCCCTGTGTTACTACTGCGATGATGGTCTGGCAGAGCCGGATAATAACGCTGCTGAGCGCGCGCTACGAGCGGTCTGTCTGGGCAAGAAAAACTACATCTTCTTCGGCAGTGATCATGGTGGTGAACGTGGTGCCCTGCTGTATGGTCTGATCGGAACGTGCAGGCTGAACGGTATCGATCCAGAGGGTTACCTTCGCCATATCCTGAGCGTATTGCCGGAGTGGCCCATCAACAAAGTGGCCGAACTGCTGCCATGGAACGTAGATCTCACCAATAAATAGCCGTCAATACGGCGCTCACTTAACGCTTACGTTCACCTGAGGTGTTTTTGTAGTTATCTGGCGTTACGTGACAGTGTTGGTCAGATACTTCCACCTCTTCAGAGTTAAAGTTTGATATATGGGAAAAAAACGCTCCCGGACGGGAGCGTAAGCCAGTGACTTCGGCGTCAAATGAGGGTCTGACAAGTGGAGCTGCGGGTTAATTCTGGGTGATCTGGCTGCGATGCTTTTCAGCCTGCTGCTGATGAATAACGGAAGATAGACCATTATTCGCCTTCTCATGCACAACAGCGGCTTTCTCATGCTCGTTCATTTCGGAAAATGGCTTAGCAGTTTCTTGGGTGTTCTCAGGTTTGGATTTCATCATTTTTTTATGCATTTCAGCCATGTCCTGATGGGCAGCAGAATTGCCGTTTTGCATCATTTCATGGGACATTGCGGCCTGATCGTGACCGCTCATATCCATCATTTTCATGCTCTCCCCGGCTTTGTTGAATAAATCAGATTTCGGGTAAGTCTCCCCCGTAGCGGGTTGTGTTTTCAGGCAATACGCACGCTTTCAGGCATACCTGCTTTCGTCATTTTGTTCAGCGCTCGTACCAGGGCCATAGCCTCTGCAACCTGACCATCGTAGTCACGCAGTGTCAGTGAACCTCCGAACAGCTGTTTTACCCGGTACATCGCCGTTTCCGCTATCGAGCGACGGTTATAATCTGTTGTCCATTTCCACCGCGCATTACTCCCGGTCAGCCGCTGATTCGCAACAGCACGGTTACGGTCTGCATATTCACCGGGCCAGTAACCCGCGCCTTTTCGGGGCGGGATAAGCGCGCTGATTTTCTTACGCCGCAGTTCATCGTGACAGAGCCGGGTGTCGTAAGCGCCGTCTGCCGATGCTGCCCTGATTTTTCTGTGAGTCTGCCGGATAAGACCCGGGAAGGCTTCTGAGTCCGTCACATTGTTCAGCGACAGGTCTGCACAGATGATTTCATGTGTGTTGCTGTCAACTGCCAGATGCAACTTTCGCCAGATACGGCGGCGTTCCTGGCCATGTTTTTTGACTTTCCATTCGCCTTCACCAAAGACCTTCAGCCCGGTGGAATCAATCACCAGATGCGCGATTTCACCCCGGGTGGGCGTTTTGAAACTGACATTAACCGACTTTGCGCGCTTGCTGACACTGGTGTAATCCGGGCAGCGCAACGGAACATTCATCAGTGTAAAAATGGAATCAATAAAACCCTGTGCAGCCCGCAGGGTCAACCTGAACACGCGTTTAATGACCAGAACGGTGGTGATGGCGAGATCAGAATAGCGCTGAGGTCTTCCCCGTGATGAAGGCGTTGCCGACTCATACCAGGCCTGAATAGCTTCATCATCCAGCCAGAAAGTTATGGAGCCACGGTTGATGAGGGCTTTATTGTAGGTGGGCCAGTTGGTGATTTTGAACTTTTGCTTTGCCACGGAACGGTCTGCGTTGTCGGGAAGATGCGTGATCTGATCCTTCAACTCAGCAAAAGTTCGATTTATTCAACAAAGCCAAACAGAAGCCACTGGAGCACCTCAAAAACACCATCATACACTAAATCAGTAAGTTGGCAGCATCACCTTTTGCGTCTATAGTCATGATGTCAAATGAACGCGTTTCGACAGGAAATCATCATGAATAAATATCAGGCAGTTATTATTGGTTTTGGCAAGGCTGGAAAAACATTAGCCGTCACGCTGGCAAAAGCAGGTTGGCGTGTGGCTCTCATCGAACAATCAAATGCAATGTATGGCGGGACCTGTATTAATATCGGCTGTATCCCAACCAAAACATTGGTTCATGACGCACAGCAGCACACAGATTTTGTCCGTGCCATACAGCGTAAAAATGAAGTGGTTAATTTTTTACGTAATAAGAATTTTCATAATCTTGCGGATATGCCCAATATCGACGTGATCGACGGCCAGGCGGAGTTTATCAATAATCATAGCCTGCGTGTTCATCGGCCTGAGGGAAATTTGGAGATTCATGGCGAGAAAATTTTTATTAATACCGGTGCACAAGCCGTGGTTCCGCCAATTCCTGGAATTACCACCACGCCTGGTGTATATGACAGCACCGGATTACTTAATCTAAAAGAATTGCCTGGGCATTTAGGTATTTTGGGCGGCGGATATATTGGCGTTGAGTTCGCCTCTATGTTCGCTAATTTTGGCAGCAAAGTAACCATTTTAGAGGCAGCTTCGCTGTTTTTGCCTCGGGAAGATCGGGATATTGCTGATAATATCGCGACGATTTTACGCGATCAGGGCGTCGATATTATCCTCAATGCCCATGTGGAGCGAATCAGTCACCATGAAAATCAAGTGCAAGTGCATAGCGAGCACGCCCAACTGGCGGTGGATGCACTGTTAATAGCTTCCGGTCGTCAACCGGCTACCGCTTCGTTACATCCAGAAAATGCCGGTATCGCAGTAAACGAGCGCGGGGCAATTGTCGTTGACAAGCGATTACATACCACCGCAGACAATATTTGGGCGATGGGAGATGTTACCGGCGGGCTGCAATTTACTTACATATCACTGGATGATTACCGCATTGTACGTGATGAGTTACTGGGTGAAGGCAAACGTAGTACTGATGATCGGAAAAATGTGCCTTATTCCGTATTTATGACACCGCCCCTGTCCAGGGTTGGTATGACAGAAGAACAAGCCAGAGAGAGTGGTGCTGATATTCAGGTGGTGACATTGCCTGTAGCTGCAATTCCGCGCGCCAGAGTGATGAACGATACCCGTGGGGTATTAAAAGCGATTGTTGATAATAAAACCCAACGTATATTAGGAGCATCACTGCTGTGTATTGACTCCCACGAGATGATCAATATAGTGAAAATGGTGATGGATGCCGGGCTGCCTTATAGCATATTACGCGATCAGATATTTACTCATCCGTCGATGAGCGAATCACTCAATGATCTATTTTCATTAGTCAAATAAACTCAAAATCAGACGCCAGAACAAATATTCTGGCGTCTCAGAGAAAAGAATCTTATTAATTCTCTGTTACTCTATAACTTCTTAATCACTTCATTGATGGTATTTTATATGTTTAAAAAATCGGTGATGCTGCCAACTTAATGATTTAGTGTATGATGGTGTTTTTGAGGTGCTCCAGTGGCTTCTGTTTCTATCAGCTGTCCCTCCTGTTCAGCTACTGACGGGGTGGTGCGTAACGGCAAAAGCACCGCCGGACATCAGCGCTATCTCTGCTCTCACTGCCGTAAAACATGGCAACTGCAGTTCACTTACACCGCTTCTCAACCCGGTACGCACCAGAAAATCATTGATATGGCCATGAATGGCGTTGGATGCCGGGCAACCGCCCGCATTATGGGCGTTGGCCTCAACACGATTTTACGTCACTTAAAAAACTCAGGCCGCAGTCGGTAACCTCGCGCATACAGCCGGGCAGTGACGTCATCGTCTGCGCGGAAATGGACGAACAGTGGGGATACGTCGGGGCTAAATCGCGCCAGCGCTGGCTGTTTTACGCGTATGACAGGCTCCGGAAGACGGTTTGCGCACGTATTCGGTGAACGCACTATGGCGACGCTGGGGCGTCTTATGAGCCTGCTGTCACCCTTTGACGTGGTGATATGGATGACGGATGGCTGGCCGCTGTATGAATCCCGCCTGAAGGGAAAGCTGCACGTAATCAGCAAGCGATATACGCAGCGAATTGAGCGGCATAACCTGAATCTGAGGCAGCACCTGGCACGGCTGGGACGGAAGTCGCTGTCGCTCACAAAATCGGTGGAGCTGCATGACAAAGTCATCGGGCATTATCTGAACATAAAACACTATCAATAATTTTGAGTCATTACCCAGTTAGCAATAACCCCCGCTTGCGGGGGCCATACCCACCAGGAGCAAACGCAGAAAGCCCGAGATACTTCTGCTGTACCGGGGGCTGGCGACATTTCAGGCAACACTCATAGTTGACATCCTCCCCGCCCTAAAGGGCGGGGAGGATGTCAATAATAGCAGACCACATCATGATGTCATTCTGACCGACAGATGCCAGAAGCAGAGGATCCATCCCATTTTATACCTACCTTATAACACTTAGAAAAACAACATGTTAAAAATGTTTATTGGAAACAATTTTATTTCCAATTGTAATGATAACCATTCTCATATTAATATGGCTACGTGATAATTAACTTTTGATGCACTCCGCATGTCTGACCGTGCCACTTCCACAGCTTCCTTAACGTTCGAGTCGCTTTATGGCACCCATCACGGCTGGTTGAAAAGTTGGCTGACGCGCAAACTCCAGTCTGCCTTTGATGCAGATGACATTGCCCAGGACACTTTTTTGCGGGTAATGAGCAGCGAAACGCTCTCGACGATCCGCGATCCTCGCTCTTTCCTGTGCACTATCGCCAAACGCGTGATGGTGGACCTGTTTCGCCGAAACGCGCTGGAAAAAGCGTATCTGGAGATGCTGGCGCTTATGCCGGAGGGGGTAGCGCCTTCACCTGAGGAACGCGAAAGCCAGCTCGAGACCCTACAACTCGTCGACAGCATGCTGGACGGGCTAAACGGAAAAACACGTGAAGCGTTTCTGCTTTCGCAACTGGATGGCCTGACATACAGCGAGATTGCGCACAAACTCGGTGTTTCCGTCAGCTCCGTGAAAAAATACGTGGCGAAAGCCGTCGAGCACTGCCTGCTGTTTCGTCTGGAGCATGGGTTATGAATCCTTCGTTAACCGATTCCCGCCGTCAGGCGCTGCGTTCAGCTTCCCACTGGTATGCCGTGCTAAGCGGCGAGCGCGTCAGCCCACAACAGGAAGCGCGCTGGCAACAGTGGTATGAACAGGATCAGGATAACCAGTGGGCCTGGCAGCAGGTTGAAAACCTGCGCAACCAGCTTGGCGGTGTGCCTGGCGACGTTGCCAGCCGGGCGCTGCACGATACCCGCCTCACCCGCCGTCACGTGATGAAAGGATTACTGCTGTTGCTCGGCGCTGGCGGAGGCTGGCAACTCTGGCAGTCGGAAACCGGCGAAGGTCTGCGGGCAGATTACCGCACCGCCAAAGGCGCAGTCAGCCGTCAGCAACTGGAAGATGACTCCCTGCTCACGCTGAATACCCAAAGCGCGGCGGATGTGCGTTTTGATGCGCATCAGCGCACCGTCCGGCTCTGGTACGGTGAAATCGCCATTACTACCGCGAAAGATGCGCAGCAACGCCCCTTCCGCGTCCTGACCCGTCAGGGCCAACTCACCGCTTTAGGGACAGAATTTACCGTCCGCCAGCAGGATAATTTCACGCAGCTTGACGTGCAGCAGCACGCCGTGGAAGTGCTTCTCGCCAGTGCCCCCGCGCAAAAACGCATCGTGAACGCTGGTGAAAGCCTGCAGTTCAGCGCCTCTGAGTTTGGCGCAGTGAAACCGCTGGATGACGAGAGTACAAGCTGGACGAAGGGCATCCTGAGCTTCAGCGATAAACCGCTGGGTGAGGTGATAGCCACGCTAAGCCGTTACCGCAACGGCGTGCTGCGCTGCGATCCCGCCGTTGCCGGGCTGCGCCTGAGCGGGACGTTCCCGCTGAAAAATACCGATGCGATCCTGAACGTTATCGCTCAAACGCTTCCCGTTAAAATTCAGTCTATTACGCGGTACTGGATAAACATTTCACCGCTGTAAGAAAAATAATTCTCATTTCGATTGTCCTTTTTACCCTTCTCGTTCGACTCATAGCTGAACACAACAAAAATGATGATGGAGAAGGTATGACGCCGTTACGCGTTTTTCGTAAAACAACACCTTTGGTTAACGCCATTCGCCTGAGCCTGCTGCCGCTGGCCGGTCTCTCGTTTTCCGCTTTTGCTGCACAGGTTGATATCGCACCGGGATCGCTCGACAAAGCGCTCAATCAGTATGCCGCACACAGCGGAATTACCCTCTCGGTTGACGCCAGCCTGACGCGCGGCAAGCAGAGCAACGGCCTGCACGGAGATTACGACGTCGAGAGCGGCCTGCAACAACTGCTGGACGGCAGCGGACTGCAGGTAAAACCGCTGAGAAATAACAGCTGGACGCTGGAGACCGCGCCCGCGCCAAAAGAAGATGCCCTGACCGTGGTCGGCGACTGGCTGGGCGATGCGCGTGAAAACGACGTATTTGAACATGCTGGCGCGCGTGACGTGATCCGCCGTGAGGATTTCGCCAAAACCGGCGCAACCACCATGCGTGAGGTGCTTAACCGCATCCCTGGCGTCAGCGCGCCGGAAAACAACGGCACCGGCAGCCACGACCTGGCGATGAACTTTGGCATCCGGGGCCTGAACCCACGCCTCGCCAGCCGCTCGACCGTCCTGATGGACGGCATCCCCGTCCCCTTTGCCCCTTACGGTCAGCCGCAGCTTTCACTGGCTCCCGTTTCGCTCGGCAACATGGATGCCATTGACGTGGTGCGCGGTGGTGGTGCGGTGCGTTACGGACCGCAGAGCGTGGGCGGCGTGGTGAACTTTGTTACCCGCGCCATTCCGCAGGACTTTGGTATCGAGGCGGGGGTGGAAGGTCAGCTCAGCCCAACCTCTTCACAAAACAACCCGAAAGAGACGCACAACCTGATGGTGGGCGGCACAGCGGACAACGGTTTTGGCACCGCGCTGCTCTACTCCGGCACGCGCGGCAGTGACTGGCGCGAGCACAGCGCCACCCGCATCGACGACCTGATGCTGAAAAGCAAATATGCGCCGAATGAGGTGCACACCTTCAACAGCCTGCTGCAATATTACGATGGTGAAGCCGACATGCCCGGCGGCCTGTCCCGCGCGGATTACGACGCCGATCGCTGGCAATCCACCCGCCCGTATGACCGCTTCTGGGGCCGTCGCAAGCTGGCGAGCCTGGGCTACCAGTTCCAGCCGGACAGCCAGCATAAATTCAACATTCAGGGGTTCTACACCCAAACCCTGCGCAGCGGCTACCTGGAGCAAGGCAAACGCATCACCCTCTCGCCGCGTATCTACTGGGTGCGCGGTATTGAGCCACGCTACAGCCAGAGCTTTATGATCGGCCCTTCCGCGCACGAAGTGGGCGTGGGCTATCGCTATGTGAATGAATCAACGCATGAAATGCGTTACTACACCGCCACCAGCAGCGGGCAGTTGCCGTCCGGCTCAAGCCCTTACGACCGCGACACGCGTTCCGGCACCGAGGCGCACGCCTGGTATCTGGATGACAAAATCGACATCGGCAACTGGACCATCACGCCGGGTATGCGTTTCGAACATATCGAGTCATACCAGAACAACGCCATCAAAGGCACGCACGAAGAGGTGAGCTATAACGCACCGCTTCCGGCGTTGAACGTGCTCTATCACCTGACTGATAGCTGGAATCTTTATGCAAACACTGAAGGCTCGTTCGGCACCGTACAGTACAGCCAGATTGGCAAGGCTGTGCAAAGCGGCAATGTGGAACCGGAAAAAGCGCGAACCTGGGAACTCGGTACCCGCTACGATGACGGCGCGCTGACGGCGGAAATGGGGCTGTTCCTGATTAACTTTAACAATCAGTACGACTCCAACCAGACCAACGACACCGTCACTGCACGTGGCAAAACGCGCCATACCGGGCTGGAAACGCAGGCACGTTACGACCTGGGTACGCTAACGCCAACGCTTGATAACGTTTCCGTCTACGCCAGCTATGCGTATGTGAACGCGGAAATCCGCGAGAAAGGCGACACCTATGGCAATCAGGTGCCATTCTCCCCGAAACATAAAGGCACGCTGGGCGTGGACTACAAGCCGGGCAACTGGACGTTCAATCTGAACAGCGATTTCCAGTCCAGCCAGTTTGCGGATAACGCCAATACGGTGAAAGAGAG
Organism: Enterobacter cloacae complex sp. EB5; assembly: GCF_031432835.1. Lineage (NCBI taxonomy): Bacteria > Pseudomonadati > Pseudomonadota > Gammaproteobacteria > Enterobacterales > Enterobacteriaceae > Enterobacter > Enterobacter cloacae complex sp. EB5. Next base: position 2,768,500 of record NZ_CP133860.1, on the reverse strand, counting down.
CGCCGACGGCAGTACCGGCCGCATTCCCGGCTTCATGCTCTGGGGCGCACGCGTGGCGTATGACTTTGGCCCGCAGATGGCAGATCTGAACCTGGCGTTCGGTGTGAAAAACATCTTCGACCAGGACTACTTCATCCGCTCTTATGACGACAACAACAAAGGCATCTACGCAGGCCAGCCGCGCACGCTGTATATGCAGGGGTCGTTGAAGTTCTGATGTGTTAACGCCCGGCTTGCCGGGCTTTTAGCTGGAATGTGACTATGTTGGCATTTATCCGTTTTCTTTTTGCAGGCCTGCTGCTGGTGATCGGCCACGCCTTTGCCGCCACGGTTCAGGACGAACACGGCACGTTTACACTCGATAAAACGCCACAACGGATTGTGGTGCTGGAACTCTCGTTCGCCGATGCGCTGGCCGCCGTGGACGTCAGCCCGATCGGTATTGCCGACGATAACGATGCAAAACGCATCCTGCCCGAAGTGCGTGCGCACCTGAAACCGTGGCAGTCCGTCGGAACGCGCGCGCAGCCGAGCCTGGAAGCCATTGCTGCCCTGAAACCAGACCTGATCATTGCCGACAGCAGTCGCCATGCGGGGATTTACACTGCCTTGCAGCAAATCGCGCCGGTACTGCTGCTTAAGTCCCGCAACGAAACCTACGCTGAAAATTTGCACTCAGCGGCTATCATCGGCGAAGTGGTAGGTAAAAAACGAGAGATGCAGGCGCGTCTGGAACAACATAAAGAGAAGATGGCGCAGTGGTCCAGCCAGCTTCCCACAGGGACACGCGTGGCCTTTGGCACATCACGCGAACAGCTATTCAACCTGCATACCCAGGAGACCTGGACCGGCAGCGTGCTGGCTTCTCTGGGGCTGAACGTTCCCGCTGCGATGGCGGGCGCGTCCATGCCGTCCATCGGCCTGGAGCAACTGCTGGCGGTCAATCCTGCCTGGCTGCTGGTTGCCCACTATCGCGAAGAGAGCATTGTTAAACGCTGGCAACAAGATCCGCTCTGGCAGATATTAACCGCCGCGCAGAAGCAGCAGGTTGCTTCAGTCGACAGTAACGCCTGGGCGCGGATGCGCGGTATTTTTGCCGCAGAGCGTATTGCCGCTGACACGGTAAAAATCTTCCACCATCAGCCGCTTACCGATGTGAAATGACCGCGCTAAAACACCCGGTGCTGCTGTGGGGGCTTCCCGTTGCAGTACTTATTATTATTTTCTGGCTGAGTCTGTTTTGCTACTCGGCCATTCCTGTTTCCGGAGCAGACGCAATCCGCGCCCTGCTGCCTGGACACACGCCAACGCTACCAGAAGCGCTGGTGCAAAACCTTCGTTTGCCGCGAAGCCTGGTCGCCGTTCTGATCGGCGCAAGCCTGGCGCTCGCGGGCACGCTGCTGCAAACCCTGACCCACAACCCAATGGCCTCTCCTTCACTGCTCGGCATTAACAGCGGCGCGGCGCTGGCTATGGCGCTTACCAGCGCGCTGAGTCCGACGCCGGTTGCAGGCTATTCCCTGTCGTTCATCGCGGCATGCGGGGGCGGCGTGAGCTGGCTGCTGGTCATGACCGCAGGAGGCGGGTTTCGTCATACCCAGGACAGAAACAAACTGATCCTCGCGGGTATCGCGCTGTCGGCCTTTTGTATGGCCCTGACCCGCATCACCCTGCTGCTGGCCGAAGATCATGCTTACGGCATCTTTTACTGGCTGGCAGGCGGAGTGTCCCACGCCCACTGGCAGGATGTCTGGCAGCTCTTGCCGGTGGTGGTCACTGCAGTCCCTGTCGTGTTGCTGCTGGCGAATCAACTGAACCTGCTCAACGTCAGCGACAGTACCGCCCATACGCTGGGAGTGAACCTGCCGAGACTACGTTTGATCATCAATATGTTAGTGCTGCTTCTGGTTGGCGCGTGCGTCAGTGTGGCAGGTCCGGTGGCGTTTATCGGCCTGCTGGTGCCACATCTGGCGCGCTTCTGGGCAGGCTTCGATCAGCGCAACGTACTGCCGGTGAGCATGCTGCTGGGGGCCACGCTGATGCTGATGGCAGATGTACTCGCACGCGCGCTGGCCTTCCCCGGCGATCTGCCCGCAGGCGCAGTGCTGGCGCTGATTGGCAGTCCTTGCTTTGTCTGGCTGGTGAGGAGGCGAGGATGAAAATTGCGCTGGTCATTTTCATCACCCTTGCCCTGGCAGGTTGTGCGCTGTTATCACTCCATATGGGGGTGATCCCCGTGCCGTGGCGCGCGCTGCTGACCGACTGGCAGGACGGACGCGAGCATTATTATGTATTGATGGAGTACCGACTGCCGCGCTTGCTGCTGGCACTGTTTGTCGGTGCAGCCCTCGCCGTGGCGGGCGTGCTGGTACAGGGGATTGTGCGTAACCCGCTAGCATCACCGGATATTCTCGGCATTAACCATGCCGCCAGCCTTGCCTCTGTGGGAGCACTGCTTCTTATGCCATCACTATCCGTGATGGTGCTGCCGCTGCTGGCCTTTGCGGGCGGTATGGCGGGGTTGATCTTGCTGAAGATGCTGGCAAAGACCCACCAGCCGATGAAGCTGGCGCTCACCGGCGTGGCGCTTTCCGCCTGCTGGGCGAGCCTGACGGATTACCTGATGCTCCTGCACCCGCAGGATGTAAACAGTGCCCTGCTGTGGCTGACGGGTAGCTTATGGGGGCGCGACTGGCACTTTGTGAAGATTGCCGTGCCGTTGCTCATTCTGTTTTTGCCGCTGAGCCTGCGCTTTTGTCGCGATCTCGACCTGCTGGCGCTGGGCGATGCACGAGCAGCCACGCTCGGCGTGTCGGTTCAGCGCACCCGGTTCCAGGGGCTGATGCTGGCTGTCGCGATGACAGCAACCGGCGTGGCCGTCTGTGGCCCGATAAGTTTTATTGGTCTCGTCGTGCCGCACATGGTGCGCAGGATCGCCGGCGGGCGTCACCGCTGGCTGATGCCCGTTTCGGCCCTGACGGGCGCGTTGTTGCTGGTCATTGCCGATCTGCTGGCACGAATCATTCATCCGCCGCTGGAGCTTCCGGCAGGCGTGCTGACCGCCATTATCGGCGCACCGTGGTTTGTCTGGCTGCTTGTGAGAATGCGATAAATGAGATTACGTACTGAAAATCTGACCGTCAGCTATGGCGCACAAACCGTGCTGGATGGACTTTCTCTCGCCCTGCCTGCCGGAAAAATCACGGCCCTGCTCGGCCCTAACGGTTGCGGGAAATCGACGCTGTTGAACTGTTTTTCTCGCCTGTTAACACCAGACTCTGGCGAGATATTGCTTGATGAAAAACCCATAGCCGGTTTTTCCGCCCGCCAGCTGGCTCGCCGCCTGGCTTTACTGCCGCAACACCATTTATCCCCCGAGGGGATCACTGTACGGGAACTGGTTTCCTACGGCCGCAGCCCGTGGCTGTCGTTGTGGGGGCGACTCTCCGCGGAAGACAACGAGCGGGTCAACGTGGCAATGAGTCAGACCCGGACGCGCAATCTGGCTGACCGCAGGTTAACCCAGCTTTCCGGCGGCCAGCGCCAGCGTGCGTTTCTGGCGATGGTGCTGGCACAGGATACCCCACTCATTCTTCTTGATGAGCCTACGACCTACCTCGATATCAATCATCAGGTTGAACTGATGCGCCTGATGGTTGAACTCAAAAGGCAGGGGAAAACCGTAGTGACGGTACTCCACGATCTGAATCAGGCCAGCCGCTATTGCGATCATCTGGTGGTACTGGCAAGCGGTCGCGTGATGGCGCAAGGTGCTCCGGAAGCAGTGATGAAACCAGAGCTTCTAAAGACGGTGTTCAGCGTAGAAGCGGAAATCCATCCCGAACCGGTATCTGGCAGACCCATGTGTGTGGTGAAGTAGTCTGGCGAAGTCATAAGGATCATCACAGGACAGATAAAGGAAGTGATAACCACCTGCCAACAGGCACCAAAATCTGGCTGGTTGCCGGTATCACCGACATGCGCAACGGCTTCAATGGTCTCGCCGCAAAGGTGCAGACGATGCTGAAAGATGACCCGATATCCGGCCATGTCTTCATCTTCCGGGGCCGCAGCGGCAGTAAGGTCAAACTGCTGTGGTCCACCGGCGACGGGCTGTGCCTGCTGACCAAACGGCTGGAACGCGGCCGCTTCGCCTGGCCCTCTGCCCGCGATGGCAAAGTGTTCCTGACCCCGGCGCAGCTGGCAATGCTTCTGGAAGGCATCGACTGGCGGCAGCCTAAAAGACTGCTTACGTCCCTGACCATGTTGTAGGCCTCTTTATCCTGGTTGTCGTTGAATAAGCCTGGTAAAATGCGGGCTTATGAACAACACCTCCCCCTGACGACATCCTTCTGCTGAAACAGCGCCTGTCCGAACAGGAAGCGCTGAACCGCGCCCTGCTGGAAAAGCAGGCCGACCGGGAGCGCGAAATAGACCATCTGCAGGCGCAGCTGGATAAGATTCGCCGGATGAACTTCGGCAGTCGTTCTGAATAAATCTCCCGCCGCATCGCGCAGATAGAAGCCGACCTGAACCGGCTTCAGACAGAAAGCGATACGCTGACGGGTCGGGTTGCCGATACGGGCCGGGCCCCGTATCGTTTTAACCCTGAATATTCATCGCAGATATTGTTTCGGGTTTTCCGGTATACCAGCCCTGAACTAGGTAACCGGGGCCAAGAGAACGGACGAATTCAAACTGTCCTGGCGTTTCCACCCCTTCAAACACCAGTGGTTTGCCAGTACCACGTAACCCTTTCACCACAGAAACAAGTAGCGCTCGCTTCACCGGGTCATCAATATTGGCAATAAAAATACGGTCTATTTTTATCTCATCGAAATCCAGTACCGTCAGCCATTCAATATGGGGGCCGCTTGGCAAACGGAATCTATGGTCACTCCCGTTTTTGCAACACCGATTTTGACGACAAGTTGGCTTGCTTGAATCTATCCGGCGTCTGAATGGGATTTTATTCCCGCGCCTTGATGAGTTCCGCGCCTGATGAACCTCCAGAAAATATACGGCTTCAATGAGCCTTTCCGTTTTACAGGTTCCTCAACAGGCCGGTGGGCCGTTAGTATCATCAATATCAGTATTCGCAAAACCAGATCAGTAATTCTTTAAACCGGTGTATTTCTGCCGTTATGCTACATAAGTTTGCTGTCGTGCCGTTAGGGCCCAGGCTATTCTGGCCAGCTTGTTTGCCAGAGCACAAGTGACGACAAAGTTGCTTTTCCGGCACAGTAAATCCCTGACCCAATCGGCCAATTTGCCAGACTGGTGTTCCAGTTTTTGTATGAATACCCTGGCACATTGAACCAACAAAGTTCGGATCTTTTTATTACCTCGCTTACTAATTCCCAGCAATGTCGTCCTACCTCCCGTGCTGTACTGCCGAGGTACAAGCCCTGTTGCCGCCGCAAAGTCACGGCTGCTGGCGTACTGCTTCCCGTCGCCAATCTCAGTTGAAATAGTACTCGCTGTCAGTGTTCCGACGCAGGGAATGCTCAGCAAGCGCTGTCCAACCTCATCTTCGTCCAACTTTCGTTTCAACTGGGATTCCAAATCTTTAATCTGCTCAACAAGATAGTGATAATGCTGTTGTAATTTCAGCAATAACTGGCTGAGGTAAAGAGGCAAACTATTATCCTCAAGAATGGTACTCAGTCGGCTAATAACGGCAGCTCCTCGGGGAACGCTAATGCCAAATTCCAGCAGAAAAGCATGCATTTGATTGGTTGTTTTTACCTTATCCTGAACCAGGGATTCACGGACACGATGCAGAGCCCGCATTGCCTGCTGAGATTCCGTTCTGGGCTGCACAAAACGCATAGACGGACGCGATGCAGCTTCACAAATAGCTTCGGCGTCGACAAAGTCGTTTTTATTGCTTTTAACGAACGGGCGGACAAATTGTGGTGATATCAGCTTTGGGGAATGCCCCAACTCTTCCAACTTGCGTGCCATAAAGTGAGAACCGCCACAGGCTTCCATTGCGATGGTTGTAGCGGGGCATGTCGCCAAAAATTCGATCAACTTTGGCCGGGTAAATTTTTTACGGTAAACAGCCTTCCCGCGACGATCCTGGCAATGAATATGGAAAGAGTTTTTACCCAGATCGATACCAATGAGCGCAATGTTTTCCATGATAGTTCTCCGAATGAAAGCCTGTCCTCAGCATAATACCGGGAAGGAGGGAGTGACCATCTCATTAAATATCCTACGTTAAGCCTGTTTTTTGAGCTGGCATGGCGGGCAGCTATGAGCGAAGTATAGTCATTCGCCCTATCTCTTTTGTCGCACTTTCAACAAGGGGGTCGCTTGGAAAGCGGAACGAGGTCAGTCTCCGCCCGGACTGCTCAGCTCTTTAAACAGCAAAAGAGAGGCATCTTATGAGAAGGGATTGTTCAGTATGTCAGGGCAGACTGCTTTTTCATCCGCAGGTACTGAGGGTAAATGCTCAATTCCGGTACGATTCTTACTCTATAGCCAGACAGAATTCAGCATTGTGCTGAACCCGAATCTTTTTTTACTCTGACAGGCCTGTTCATCAGAACCCTGAAAAAACAATTTTCCCGTTCACATTTTTATTTTCCATGTCCTCATGAGCCCGGCGAAGTGCTTTAGCATTCAGCCTGCCATACTCTGCCAGCAACGGAGGTTTGAGCTTACCGGAATCCAGCATGCATGAGAGTTTGTTAAGAATATCATGCTGTTTAGACATGTCCGCAGTAGCATGCATGGGGCGGGTAAACATTGCCTCCCAGTGAACAGAAACGCTCTTAAATTTGATCAAACGCAGATCCAGTGGTTCAGGGTCGTCGATGAGTCCGATACGGCCTTGTGGGGCAATAATTTCGGCCATATTTTCCCAGGCAGATGGCGTGGTGTACGTTGAGAAAATCCGGGTAATGGGAGGGAGTCCAGCAAGGCTGGCAACCTGTGGCGCAAGCGCACATGAATGATCCAGGACATAATGCGCACCAAACCCGCGAACCGCTCTGACACTCTCCTGCCGGGAGGCAGTCCCGATGATGTTCACCCGACTCAGAGTGCGGGCAAGCTGTATAGCCATACAAGGGACTCCGCCCGCACCGCCAAGCATCAACAGGGTCTGATCAGCATCTCCGTTCACTGACAACTGCAGACGATCAAATAACATTTCCCAGGCTGTCAGACCGGTCAGAGGAACCGACGCTGCAGCTTCAAAACTTAGTGCTGCCGGCTTTATCCCCGTAATGCGTTCGTCAACCAGCTGAAACTCTGCGTTGGCTCCCTGGCGATCGAGCACACCGGCATAGAAAACGTGGTCACCTGGCCTGAACAGCGTCACCTCTGGTCCGGTTGCTTCAACAACACCGGAAGCGTCGTATCCCATAACTACCGGATTGCCTGCAGAGGGACTGATGTTTCGCCGGCTTTTCAGGTCCCGTGGGTTAACCGCGACCGCCCTGACTCTGATCAAAAGATCACGCCCCTTGGGCATGGATGGGTGGGGAAGCGACAAATCTTCAATAACGGATGTACTTTCCCGGGTTGCCAGAAACCAACGGCTTTCATTCTGTCTCCTTAAAAAGGTCAGTCACCAGATAAATAAATGTAAAAGTGTGCGGAACGCGATACCCGCCAGTGCCCCCGGCAGTGCAAATCGAAAAATACGCGGAAAGCGGGCGCTGGGTAATGCTGTCAACCTGTTGATGACTATTTTAATCTGTAGTCATTCAATCCTTGTAACATCAGGATGATCCTGGTGTCAGTGAAAATACGAAATCAACACGTTGGTATCATTACCCACCTGTGAACTGACGTCGGCATTTTGAATCTCACTTCGGCGTGCCCCCTCCGAATGGCGCAAAACATTTCGTGGTATGGCATGATAGCACCCGAAGAGAGTCAATTCAGGGTGGTAAATGTGAAACCAGTAACGCTATACGATGTCGCAGAGTATGCCGGTGTCTCTTATCAGACCGTTTCCCGCGTGGTGAACCAGGCCAGCCACGTCTCTGCGAAAACGCGGGAAAAGGTGGAAGCGGCGATGGCGCAGCTGAACTACATTCCCAACCGCGTGGCACAACAACTGGCGGGGAAACAGTCGTTGCTGATTGGCGTTGCTACCTCCAGTCTGGCCCTGCACGCGCCGTCGCAAATTGTCGCGGCGATTAAATCTCGCGCCGATCAACTGGGTGCCAGCGTGGTGGTGTCGATGGTAGAACGAAGCGGCGTCGAAGCCTGTAAAGCGGCGGTGCACAATCTTCTCGCGCAACGCGTCAGTGGGCTGATCATTAACTATCCGCTGGATGACCAGGATGCCATTGCTGTGGAAGCTGCCTGCGCTAATGTTCCGGCGTTATTTCTTGATGTCTCTGACCAGACTCCCATCAACAGTATTATTTTCTCCCATGAAGACGGTACGCGACTGGGCGTGGAGCATCTGGTCGCATTGGGTCACCAGCAAATCGCGCTGTTAGCGGGCCCATTAAGTTCTGTCTCGGCGCGTCTGCGTCTGGCGGGCTGGCATAAATATCTCACTCGCAATCAAATTCATCCGATAGCGGAACGGGAAGGCGACTGGAGTGCCATGTCCGGTTTTCAACAAACCATGCAAATGCTAAATGAGGGCATCGTTCCCACTGCGATGCTGGTTGCCAACGATCAGATGGCGCTGGGCGCAATGCGCGCCATTACCGAGTCCGGGTTGCGCGTTGGTGCGGATATCTCGGTAGTGGGATACGACGATACCGAAGACAGCTCGTGTTATATCCCGCCGTTAACCACCATCAAACAGGATTTTCGCCTGCTGGGGCAAACCAGCGTGGACCGCTTGCTGAAACTCTCTCAGGGCCAGGCGGTGAAGAGCAATCAGCTGTTGCCCGTCTCACTGGTGAAAAGAAAAACCACCCTGGCGCCCAATACGCAAACCACCTCTCCCCGCACGTTGGCAGATTCCTTAATGCAGCTGGCACGACAAGTTTCCCGACTTGAAAGCGGGCAGTGAGCGCAACGCAATTAATGTGAGTCAGCTCACTCATTAGGCACCCCAGGCTTTACACTCTATGTGTCCGGCTCGTATGTTATGCGAAAATGTGAGCGGATAACAATTCACGCAGGATACAACTATGACAATGATTACGGATTCACTGGCCGTCGTATTACAACGTCGTGACTGGGAAAACCCTGGCGTTACCCAACTTAATCGCCTTGCGGCACATCCCCCTTTCGCCAGCTGGCGTAATAGCGAAGAGGCTCGCACCGATCGCCCTTCCCAAGAGTCGCGCAGCCTGAATGGTGAATGGCGCTTTGCCTGGTTTCCGGCACCAGAAGCGGTACCAGAAAGCTGGCTGGAGCGCGATCTTCCTGACGCCGATACTGTCATCGTCCCCTCAAACTGGCAGATGCACGGTTACGATGCGCCTATCTACACCAACGTGACCTATCCCATTGCGGTCAATCCGCCGTATGTTCCCACGGAGAATCCGACGGGTTGTTACTCGCTCACATTTAATGTTGATGAAAGCTGGCTACAGGAAGGCCAGACGCGAATTATTTTTGATGGTGTTAACTCGGCGTTTCATTTGTGGTGCAACGGGCGCTGGGTCGGTTACGGACAGGACAGTCGTTTGCCGTCTGAATTTGACCTGAGCGCATTTTTACACGCCGGAGAAAACCGCCTCGCGGTGATGGTGCTGCGCTGGAGTGACGGCAGTTATCTGGAAGATCAGGATATGTGGCGGATGAGCGGCATTTTCCGTGACGTCTCGTTGCTGCATAAACCGAGCACGCAAATCAGCGATTTCCATGTAGCCACTCACTTTAATGATGATTTCAGCCGCGCTGTACTGGAGGCAGACGTTCAGATGTACGGCGAGCTGCGCGATGAGCTGCGGGTGACGGTTTCTTTGTGGCAGGGTGAAACGCAGGTCGCCAGCGGCACCGCGCCTTTCGGCGGTGAAATTATCGATGAGCGTGGTGGTTATGCCGATCACGTCACCCTACGTCTGAACGTCGAAAACCCGAAACTGTGGAGCGCCGAAATCCCGAATCTCTATCGTGCGGTGGTTGAACTGCACACCGCCGACGGCACGCTGATTGAAGCAGAAGCCTGCGATGTCGGTTTCCGCGAGGTGCGGATTGAAAATGGTCTGCTGCTGCTGAACGGCAAGCCGTTGCTGATTCGCGGCGTTAACCGTCACGAGCATCATCCTCTGCATGGTCAGGTCATGGATGAGCAGACGATGGTGCAGGATATCCTGCTGATGAAGCAGAACAACTTTAACGCCGTGCGCTGTTCGCATTATCCGAACCATCCGCTGTGGTACACGCTGTGCGACCACTACGGCCTGTATGTGGTGGATGAAGCCAACATTGAAACCCACGGCATGGTGCCAATGAATCGTCTGACCGATGATCCGCGCTGGCTACCCGCGATGAGCGAACGCGTAACGCGAATGGTGCAGCGCGATCGTAATCACCCGAGTGTGATCATCTGGTCGCTGGGGAATGAATCAGGCCACGGCGCTAATCACGACGCACTCTATCGCTGGATCAAATCTGTCGATCCTTCCCGCCCGGTACAGTATGAAGGCGGCGGAGCCGACACCTTCGCAACCGATATTATTTGCCCGATGTACGCGCGCGTGGATGAAGACCAGCCCTTCCCGGCTGTGCCGAAATGGTCCATCAAAAAATGGCTTTCGTTGCCTGGAGAGACGCGCCCGCTGATCCTTTGCGAATACGCCCACGCGATGGGTAACAGTCTTGGCGGCTTCGCTAAATACTGGCAGGCGTTTCGTCAGTACCCCCGTTTACAGGGCGGCTTCGTCTGGGACTGGGTGGATCAGTCGCTGATTAAATATGATGAAAATGGCAATCCGTGGTCGGCTTACGGCGGTGATTTTGGCGATACGCCGAATGATCGCCAGTTCTGCATGAACGGTCTGGTCTTTGCAGACCGCACGCCGCATCCGGCGCTGACGGAAGCAAAACACCAGCAGCAGTTTTTCCAGTTCAGTTTATCCGGGCGAACCATCGAAGTGACCAGCGAATACCTGTTCCGTCATAGCGATAACGAGCTCCTGCACTGGATGGTGGCGCTGGATGGCAAGCCGCTGGCAAGCGGTGAAGTGCCTCTGGATGTCGCTCCACAAGGTAAACAGTTGATTGAACTGCCTGAACTACCGCAGCCGGAGAGCGCCGGACAACTCTGGCTAACGGTTCACGTAGTGCAACCGAACGCGACCACATGGTCAGCAGCCGGACACATCAGCGCCTGGCAGCAGTGGCGTCTGGCGGAAAACCTCAGCGTGACACTCCCCTCCGCGCCCCACGCCATCCCGCAACTGACCACCAGCGAAACGGATTTTTGCATCGAGCTGGATAATAAGCGTTGGCAATTTAACCGCCAGTCAGGCTTTCTTTCACAGATGTGGATTGGCGATAAAAAACAACTGCTGACGCCGCTGCGCGATCAGTTCACCCGCGCACCGCTGGATAACGACATTGGCGTAAGTGAAGCGACCCGCATTGACCCTAACGCCTGGGTCGAACGCTGGAAGGCGGCGGGCCATTACCAGGCCGAAGCAGCGTTGTTGCAGTGCACGGCAGATACGCTTGCCGACGCGGTGCTGATTACCACGGTCCACGCGTGGCAGCATCAGGGGAAAACCTTATTTATCAGCCGGAAAACCTACCGGATTGATGGAAGTGGTCAAATGGCGATTACCGTTGATGTTGAAGTGGCGAGCAATACGCCACATCCGGCGCGGATTGGCCTGACCTGCCAGCTGGCGCAGGTAGCAGAGCGGGTAAACTGGCTCGGATTAGGGCCGCAAGAAAACTATCCCGACCGCCTTACTGCGGCCTGTTTTGACCGCTGGGATCTGCCATTGTCAGACATGTATACCCCGTACGTCTTCCCGAGCGAAAACGGTCTGCGCTGCGGGACGCGCGAATTGAATTATGGCCCACACCAGTGGCGCGGCGACTTCCAGTTCAACATCAGCCGCTACAGTCAACAGCAACTGATGGAAACCAGCCATCGCCATCTGCTGCACGCGGAAGAAGGCACATGGCTGAATATCGACGGTTTCCATATGGGGATTGGTGGCGACGACTCCTGGAGCCCGTCAGTGTCGGCGGAATTCCACCTTAGCGCCGGTAGCTACCATTACCAGTTGCTCTGGTGTCAAAAATAATAATAACCGGGCAGGCCATGTCTGCCCGTATTTCGCGTAAGGAAATCCATTATGTACTATTTAAAAAACACAAACTTTTGGATGTTCGGTTTATTCTTTTTCTTTTACTTTTTTATCATGGGAGCCTACTTCCCGTTTTTCCCGATTTGGCTACATGACATCAACCATATCAGCAAAAGTGATACGGGTATTATTTTTGCCGCTATTTCTCTGTTCTCGCTATTATTCCAACCGCTGTTTGGTCTGCTTTCTGACAAACTCGGGCTGCGCAAATACCTGCTGTGGATTATTACCGGCATGTTAGTGATGTTTGCGCCGTTCTTTATTTTTATCTTCGGGCCACTGTTACAATACAACATTTTAGTAGGATCGATTGTTGGTGGTATTTATCTAGGCTTTTGTTTTAACGCCGGTGCGCCAGCAGTAGAGGCATTTATCGAGAAAGTCAGCCGTCGCAGTAATTTCGAATATGGTCGCGCGCGGATGTTTGGCTGTGTTGGCTGGGCGCTGTGTGCCTCGATTGTCGGCATCATGTTCACCATCAATAATCAGTTTGTTTTCTGGCTGGGTTCTGGCTGTGCATTCATCCTCGCCGTTTTACTCTTTTTCGCCAAAACGGATGCGCCCTCTTCTGCCACGGTTGCCAATGCGGTAGGTGCCAACCATTCGGCATTTAGCCTTAAGCTGGCGCTGGAACTGTTCAGACAGCCAAAACTGTGGTTTTTGTCACTGTATGTTATTGGCGTTTCCTGCACCTACGATGTTTTTGACCAACAGTTTGCTAATTTCTTTACTTCGTTCTTTGCTACCGGTGAACAGGGTACGCGGGTATTTGGCTACGTAACGACAATGGGCGAATTACTTAACGCCTCGATTATGTTTTTTGCGCCACTGATCATTAATCGCATCGGTGGGAAAAACGCCCTGCTGCTGGCTGGCACTATTATGTCAGTACGTATTATTGGCTCATCGTTCGCTACCTCAGCACTGGAAGTGGTTATTCTGAAAACGCTGCATATGTTTGAAGTACCGTTCCTGCTGGTGGGCTGCTTTAAATATATTACCAGCCAGTTTGAAGTGCGTTTTTCAGCGACGATTTATCTGGTCTGTTTCTGCTTCTTTAAGCAACTGGCGATGATTTTTATGTCTATTCTGGCGGGCAATATGTATGAAAGCATCGGTTTCCAGGGCGCTTACCTGGTGCTGGGTCTGGTGGCGCTGGGCTTCACCTTAATTTCCGTGTTCACGCTTAGCGGCCCCGGCCCACTTTCTCTGCTGCGTCGCCAGGTGAATGAAGTCGCTTAAGAAATTAATGTCGGATACGGCGCGAGCGCCTTATCCGACCAACTTATCAGGACGGAATGTTAAAAATGAACATGTCGATGACAGAAAAAATAAAAGCAGGCAAGCTATTTACCGATATGTGCGAAGGCTTACCTGAAAAAAGACTTCGTGGGAAAACATTAATGTATGAGTTCAATCACTCGCATCCATCAGAAGTTGAAAAAAGGGTAATGACTCCAACTTATTGATAGTGTTTTATGTTCAGATAATGCCCGATGACTTTGTCATGCAGCTCCACCGATTTTGTGAGCGACAGCGACTTCCGTCCCAGCCGTGCCAGGTGCTGCCTCAGATTCAGGTTATGCCGCTCAATTCGCTGCGTATATCGCTTGCTGATTACGTGCAGCTTTCCCTTCAGGCGGGATTCATACAGCGGCCAGCCATCCGTCATCCATATCACCACGTCAAAGGGTGACAGCAGGCTCATAAGACGCCCCAGCGTCGCCATAGTGCGTTCACCGAATACGTGCGCAAACCGTCTTCCGGAGCCTGTCATACGCGTAAAACAGCCAGCGCTGGCGCGATTTAGCCCCGACGTATCCCCACTGTTCGTCCATTTCCGCGCAGACGATGACGTCACTGCCCGGCTGTATGCGCGAGGTTACCGACTGCGGCCTGAGTTTTTTAAGTGACGTAAAATCGTGTTGAGGCCAACGCCCATAATGCGGGCGGTTGCCCGGCATCCAACGCCATTCATGGCCATATCAATGATTTTCTGGTGCGTACCGGGTTGAGAAGCGGTGTAAGTGAACTGCAGTTGCCATGTTTTACGGCAGTGAGAGCAGAGATAGCGCTGATGTCCGGCGGTGCTTTTGCCGTTACGCACCACCCCGTCAGTAGCTGAACAGGAGGGACAGCTGATAGAAACAGAAGCCACTGGAGCACCTCAAAAACACCATCATACACTAAATCAGTAAGTTGGCAGCATCACCTGGCAGCTGAAAGTATGAATAATAACGCCCTGACAGGATATTTTATTGCACCCTGTCAAAAGTCATACATTCTTTCCCGGTTTTTGCTTTCTCATACCGGATAACTCTATTTAAGGCTTAAGGATAACCTTCGTCCATCCTTCATCCCGCTCATCGAAGTGCTTATATCCGGCAGGAGCCTCTTCAAGCGAAAGACGATGAGAAATTATTTTGCCCGGACTGGCTTTATCGTGATGGATGAGGCGAGACAGCTGACGGTTATAGGCCTTAACGTTCGCCTGGCCGGTACGGATTGCCTGTCCTTTAAACCAGAAACTCCCAAAATCAAATGGCATCTTACCCTCTCTGGCAAGCTCCGATTCAGCCCCCGGATCCTGAGGAATAAAGACGCCAACCACACCAATTCCCCCGGTTGCTTTCGTCGACGCAACAAGACTGTTCATGGTGACAGAGTTATCTTCATGGCCATGTTTGTTACAGCACTGATAGCCAACACATTCGCAGCCACAATCCGTACCGCGTCCATCCGTCAGGTCGAGAATTTTTTGTACAGCTTCATCGCCAGTAGCATTGATGCCCGTCGCCCCCATTTTTTCAGCCAGAGCCAACCGGTCTGTGTGCGTATCAACCACAAACACCTGTGAAGCACCTTTAATGATCGCCGAATGAGCTGCCATCAAACCGACCGGCCCCGCGCCATAAATGGCCACGCTTTCACCAGGCTTCAATCCGGCAAGTTCTGTTGCATGCCAGCCGGTAGGAAAAATGTCAGAGAGCATCACATAATCATCTTCTTTTTCTGCCGCATCAGGGGGAAGAACAAGGCAGTTAAAGTCGGCAAATGGCACCCGAAGCAGTTCCGCCTGCCCCCCCTCCCAGGGACCCATTTCAGCAAAACCATAAGCTGCGCCTGCCGAACCCGGATTGGTAGTGAGACAAAAGCCGGTCAGACCTTTTTCACAGTTTTCGCAAAAACCACATCCCACGTTAAACGGCAGACAAACATAGTCGCCCACCTTAATACGTTCAACGCCTGAGCCAATTTCGACCACTTCACCCAGGTTTTCGTGACCCAGAATCCGTCCCTGTTCAAAGCTGGTCCGGCCCTCATACATGTGCAAGTCCGACCCACAAATGTTGGTGGTGGTGATGCGGACGAGTACATCCGTGGGGCGGACAATTTTCGCATCCGGTACGTCTTTTACTTTTACATCATAAGGACCGTTGTAAATTACTGCTTTCATGATCTTCTCCTTCTTGCGTGCGGAAAGGAAATGCTGCCCGGCGGATTGGGGTATCAATCGAGTTTAGCTGCCATAACAGATCTCGCGATCGGCGAAAGGACGATTAGGATGTTTCTTAACTAAGTGCATTGAAGTCTGTAAGACAGGTACTTACCGATGAAGGCTGCCTGGAAAACGTAAAAACATCACACGTTAATCCGGTTTTTTTAAGCAGGCAGGGGATTACGGACAGCTTTGAGCGAGAAGCGGATAAAGTAAATCTATCTCATTTCTGCATTGTGCCAGAAGTAGACATAGGTGAATTAGGTAACCCTAGTGAATCGCCACGGATAATCTAGACACTTCCGAGCCGTTGATGGACTGACCCCGCCCCGGTAGACGATCCTGCCCTATAGTTTGAGCATAGGAGGAGCGTATGGGCACACCACGATTTACACCTGAATTTAAGGAAGAAGCCGTCCGTCAGATAACAGAACGCGGTTATTCCGTTGCCGAAGTATCCGACCGTCTGGGCGTTTCTGCACACAGCCTCTACAAGTGGCTACGGGCTATCAAACCTGATAACAGCGAACAGCATGCCCGGGATTTACTGGAAGCCAAAAGCGAGATCCTGAAACTCCGGGCGCAGCTAAAACGCACCGAAGAAGAACGGGATATCCTGAAAAAGGCCGCGCGGTACTTTGCAAGGGAGCCCGACTGAAGTACCGCTTTATCAATGAACACCGCACTGTATGGGGTGTGATGACGATGTGTCGGGTACTGAATGTCGCCCGGGCCGGGTTCTATGCGTGGCTGCACAACCCGGTCTCGGCGCGTGATAAAGATAACCAGCGTCTGCTGATGCTTATCCGCGACTCATATTCACTGAGCGGAGGCGTATACGGTTACCGGCGGGTTCATGGCGACCTGAACGAAATCGGGGAAACCTGCGGCAAAAACCGGGTGGGTCGTATTATGCAACAAAACCGGATCAAAGCCGTACGCGGCTATAAAGCGCCGCGTCGTATCGCCGGCCGGCCTTCAGTGGTTGCCCCTAATCGCGTGCA
Organism: Enterobacter cloacae complex sp. EB5; assembly: GCF_031432835.1. Lineage (NCBI taxonomy): Bacteria > Pseudomonadati > Pseudomonadota > Gammaproteobacteria > Enterobacterales > Enterobacteriaceae > Enterobacter > Enterobacter cloacae complex sp. EB5. Next base: position 2,751,743 of record NZ_CP133860.1, on the reverse strand, counting down.
ACGGCAGTTTACTGTTGTCCGGGCCAATCAGGTCTGGGTCACAGATATTACTTATATCCGCACCTGGCAGGGCTGGCTGTATCTGGCGGTGGTTATCGATCTCTTCGCCCGTAATGTGGTCGGCTGGTCGATGAAGCCCACTCTCTCACGCGAACTGGCACTCGACGCGCTGATGATGGCCGTCTGGCGGCGAAAACCGGACGGCGAGGTCATCGTGCACTCAGACCAGGGCAGCCAGTACGGCAGTGACGACTGGCAGCGCTTCTGCCGGGCTAATAACCTGGCCCCGAGCATGAGCAGGCGTGGCAACTGCTGGGATAATGCGGTGGCCGAATCGTTCTTCAGTTCGCTGAAAAAAGAGCGGATCAGAAAACGCATCTATAAAACCCGGGATCTGGCCCGGGCCGATATCTTCGATTACATTGAAGTGTTCTACAACCGGGCCCGGCGCCACAGTCACCTCGGCGGCCTCAGTCCGGAGGCCTTCGAACAGGCCTCATCGTGAGGACAGAATTTGTCTACGGGCGTGGGGTCAGTCCACCTCGCGTCCTTCCGTTCAGTATAGCCTCAGTCCCTGACACCACCCGAGAACGGAATGACGTCCCCTTTCTCCCTCCCGGTGTTGCGTTCAAGCTCCCTGACATACTGCTGTAAAAGTATAAGGTTATGTAACAGCTCTACATTTTCAGCCATCATCTTTTTGATTTCTTCCCTCAGCTCATTTCTCTGACGGCGATACTTTTCTTTCAGCTTGATCTGCTGCTCAATGCCCTGCTCATCAACCGGCGCGGTGCCCTGGCACGTTTTTTTCAGACTGCGGATAGCCTCCCTGACCTGCCTGTACTCAGGACAGTTATAATTCAGGGTGCCGTTTGCCAGCCCCGCTCGTTTTTCCACAGCATACTGGCTGATACGCTCCCCTGATAACATCAGTTCCCTCAGGGCCTGCTCTGCTCTTGCCTGTGTTTTTTTAACCCCCGACTGTTCGTTCGTCATGCTCTATTCATCCTTTTCAAAAAAGCGGACAGCATCTGCATAAAAATCTCTCTCAAGCATCAGAAAATCCCTGTCAGCCTGAGGAGCATTATTTCGCACGGCAATCTCCAGAAGGTTGTCATAATGAGCCATCCTGCGTTTCCACACGGGAACAGAATCAGCTCCGGCCAGCATGTTCTCACATCCCGGATTGCAGGACGCTGACTGAACAACCGCCTTAAACTCGCAGTCATGGCCATTCATGCAATAAAAACCGTTTCCAAGAGATACCAGTTTTTGCCCGCCTCGTTTAGCCATGCTCATCGCTTTTTTCAGTGTAGGAAACGTCATCTGATGTAAGTGCCCACCTCTCTGGGACATCAGTAACTTCCCGCCTTCGCCATAAAGCAGGCCTTCATGCTGATAAGAAACAGCCCTGGAAGCTGAGAGTTCGGTATCAACCCTTTCAATCTCGGCAGCGAATGCCTGAGGGATCGCCCGGCTAAAATGCGAAGCGTTGAGTGCACCGGACATATACCACTCCGTCATGCCTCTGATTAAGTGCTTAAACTGCCGGATAAGATCATTAGTAGAAATCAGATCAAGACGCCTGAGGTGTACAGCAAGTGAACGGCGAAACTGATGGGTTCGCAATGGCCAGAAAGCCCCCTCCCGAATCTCCATCGCAACGCGTTCATCATCACGTATGTTTGGATTTAAAAGCCTGAACTCATCAATATGGTCACGTCGGATGAACAGATGGTGTCTTTTCACAAATTTCTTTGCCCACTCAGTCTGGCGCTGCGTCCCCATAAAAGAGAGTTTTTGCTCCGAGAACCACGACCTGATATTTAAAGACAATGGAACATTGTCCAGCGTCTTCCCGTCCAGGCCTGTCATGATTTGATTAATTCTGCGTAAATGCTGAAAAGGCTTTTCCACATAGCGACAAACAACCCAGTCTTCGTGACTTCCACCTTCCGGGGCGAACTTATGCAACACCGAACGAAGTCCCAGGATATCACCATCATAAATCAGTGAACCGTGCATCACGCCAAGCACTTCGCTGTGTCTCATCCCCGACATGGCCTGTATCACATTCATGACTTTTAACGTCAGCTCAAAATGCCAGGTGTTCAGCTTTATGTGATCAACGCCAATAAAATCAGATCTCCAGCGCTTATTTTTATGTACCGAGAACCAGCCCTGCATCCCGGGGCCAAGTGTCGCGAAAAGCGCCCGAATTTCCCCGGCAACAATATTGTAGTAATACGCGGCCCGGTAATCCGGTATGCTTTTTGCTGTCCCTCTTTTACGGGCTTCCAGCATCGACGTATAGTAAGGCGAATCATAAAAACCGTTTATGATAGCGCACAGCCGGGAAAACCCGTCAAAATCGAAATCACTGATTTCAGCATCCAGTTCAGTAATCAGCCCTTCCCAGACAGACATCATAAGACTGAAAGGCATACAATATGTCTGGTTTGAATCATCCACACTGTTGTAACTGTCGAAGCTAATATCAGGAAAGTAACCGTATTTTCGAAGACGGGTATGACCTGTCAGCGAGATATCCGCCAGGTCCATAAAGTAATTACGTAATGTTCTTTCAGAACGCTTCCTGCCGTGCTCATCCTCCTCCTTCATCTTTACAATGAAAGCATTCCGGACAAGCGGAAAACGAAGCTGAAACAGACTGCGATACCCCATAGACTCAATAATACGGGCTCCCGCCACAATGTTTGCACATTTCCGGATCAGTGACTGCGTCTTCGCGGTCCTGCCGACAATCCAGAGCAGGCTGGCTGAGATGATTTTGGCTTCAAGACGCAGTTCAGGATCCCGTATGCCTGAAAAATTAACGGTTCTTAACGTTTCACCAATATGGGTTCTGACATAGCGATTGGTCCAGACATCATCCCTGAAATAAATATTCAGCGTCTCCTCATTGATAAAACGCATATCATGTTCATCTGAGCTGGCGATAACCAGGCAGTTATTCAGACGTTCAAAGCTTTTGTTTTCTAGTGCCTCACAGATGATATCCTCAGTCGGAAACTCATCCCCTGAACGAAGCGGCGTTCCGGCAGGAAACTCCGCCATTCGACTACGGCTTACCTCTTTTTTCTTCAAATCTGCCATACCGGAGCCACACCTTCTCGCTGAAGTTTAACGCGCGCTTTTTTCAGGGTCGCCTCATCTACCAGCCCAAGCCGTAAATCAATCTTCAGGAGTAACGTTTCATAACGCTCCACAGCATTGACCGAACCGATGTACAACGGTTTTCCATACTCGATAGCATGCCTGAATGACAGCAGGAGCCATACAGACTCCAGCGTTTCCACAACGCAACTTTTTGAACATTCGACACAATGAGAAAAATCCGCACAAGCCTTTGGTGTCCGGCCAAATCGTTTTTGCTTTTTTATAAAGCGCAATTCAATATCTGTAGGCGGCTCCTGCGATCGACATCCCAGGCCATTCAATAAAAGATCCACACCCTCATCGCTTCCACGCAGATCGATCCCCAGCTCATCAGCAACTTTTACCCGCTCGGATAACGCACGTGTCGCAATCCCCTGATTCATAAGCGTATCAAGTGCAGCACTGAAGTTTTCCTTCGCCCCCTGTGGGTTACCTGCAGCATAATTCCGCCTGTAAGTGCCCCAGTTATGCTGTGCTTTTTCCGCCGTAATCAGACCATTCTTTAATGTTCTGTCCGTATACTGCTCAGACGTTTTGCGCAAGCCAGAAACGGTAATTGATGGAAGCGAGGGATTAAGCTGCCGCATCGTGGCCCACGCCCCCTCAGAGTTAGAAAATTTAGTCAGATGACTGGGATTAAGAGAATAAAGCTTACGGAATTTCACCTGCGGCTCACTCAGAAACAGCGCCTGTACCGGAGGGAAGTTATCTGCGGAAACCAGATAGTTAACGATGTCGTCCCTGAGCCTGATAAAAGACAGAAACCAGTAATAGCCCGCACGTTTGGTCACATACTCCGATTTACCTATCGTCAGACGTATATACTTATTCGCTCTCCCCTTATAAACATAATCAGTGCTGATACCCTTTTCATCCAGATGTATATCATCCCGCGTCAGACCCAGAACCTGAGAGGTGTTTCCCCATGTGTGGTAACAGAACAGAAAAAAAGAAGTAAGAAAGTAATTTTCCAGAACGTCCCTGATGATGATCTCTGCCCTGCTGACCCCGTTCTCTCCCGGATACCGGAAATACGCTTCATAAACAGGTGCCAGCAAAGACGGTGAGAAATGCCGCACCCCTTTTTCCGATTTAGCGATATGCTCCCGGATACATCCCGCAAGGAACTCATTCATGGATGACAACTGCCTCAGGATCTCGGAAAGTTCATTCCTGGTATAGCTATCCCTTCCCTGCTGCTGATACGTTCCTTTCGGTAAGAATTCATATTCATACCGCCTCTGAATCTGCCCGCCCGTAAGCAAAAACCGGTTGACCACGGACAAGTAGTGTCTTGCCATCCTGACTGAAATTTTTCGCCGACGAATATCGTTCATGAGATGTTTAATATACATTTCAACGCCTTCAGCCGTGCCATAGTCATACTGATTGACTGACTGCCATATAAAAAACATATTGAGATAACGGAAAATGGTTAACCTTCCGGCGGGACGGTAAGACAGAAGAAATCGTTTCAGAGAGGCAATAAAATCGCGTTTTTCAGGGCGGGCAAGATGCGAATGTTCACTAAACCATCCGGGGAGCAACACATAATCTGAAAAATGAGCCTGAAGATAAACGTCAAGTAAATAATATCGGTTCAGATCCCGCTGAGTGATGTGTCCGCTGACCGTCTCCCATGACAGCACATTTTCGGCCATCCACGTTATCTGCGTTTCACTCCGGCTCATATATGGCTCCATCGCGACCTGCAGCACCGTCAATCAATGCGTCCATGACCCCGGCGACTGCATCAGAAATCTGGTTTTGCTGAAGAAAGACGATGTATTTCATCGTCGTATTTTCGCTTTTATGGCCCATCCAGTATTTTACTGTACCCAGCGCATTTGCGGCCTGATCGGGATAGCAACTCAGTGCCGAGCGTAAAAAATGGGTCGCAAACGTTGCCCGCAAATCATGGGGTTTATGTCTGAACACATTTCCCGGAGCAGACCGGGCCAGGCGATGGCGAAAACTGTACCAGCGGGAGTAAAAGGCTTTTTCAGACATCCGTTTCCCGTTTGCCATTAAAAATAAAGGCTCGTGCCGCCCTTCCCCACCCTGTCGTGCACGCCATTTTTGGATCTTCTTTTCATACTCCTCATCCGCCAGATAATCCAGAACCTGCTCGTACAATCGTCTGGTGATGAAGAGTTCTCGCGTCATCCCAAACTTCGTATGAACTCCGCATCTCGGACCAATATGAAGCCCCCTGATGGTCAACTCAGATACAGGGACACTGGCAAGGTACTCTTCAGTAAAGAGTGACGACGGCAGGGTCAGCATTTCATCCAGCCGTAGCCCACAATTTTTCATCAGCACAATCATTAAACTGAACAACCCGGACTCAGATTTCAGTGCCTCATCCAGGATATGAACCTCTGCATCATTCAGTGGGTTGATTGTCCTTTTTGTTGTGCTGGTTATCCTGATGGCAAGATCCGAACTTATCACCTTGCGTCGCCCGTCAACGACTTTTTCGACCAACGTAAAAAATGAGCTGGCAGCCAGCTCACCACACTTGCCCAGAAATACGTAAAACCGTCGGATAACGCTGATGTACACCGCCGCGGTGGATGAGGCGATGCGCCCCTGCCTTACGGCCCCCAGAAGATACTCCCTGAAGCCATATGTAGGGCTTTGGTATTTCAACGTTCCCGGGGTGAAAGGGTCAAGTCCGTTATCCTCCAGCCACCTTATCCAGCGTAAAAATGCCCGGGCTAAAGGCTTTAAATCCCTGGCCTGCAGGATAGCTTTATCCATAAGATAAAAGTGTACATATCGGCTCAGTTTTCGATTCTGGATGCCGCTAATATAAGGTATTTCAGCATACAGAAATCCGGGTTCAAATTTCAGTTTCGGCTCTGTTGCATCCAGTTTGCTGACACGCCCATAACGCGCATGAATGTTAGTGATTATCCTCACAGTCTGTCGCCCTGAAACGCCACCTCATGCCTACACTATAAATCCGGAAGAAGAAAAAACAAACAACCAGGTTGCCGGGAGTGAATATGCAAATCAGGAGGAAAGTAAAAGATGTAACGACACCATCACGATGCAATACATTGACCTCAACACGTTACCCGGACCATACGTGATAAACATCACAAATCCTTTGAGTGAAGAACTTAAGATGTGATTTTCATTTCCCGGCACAAACCGTGCCCTTAAAAAACAGGCAACGGATACATCTTAATGCCAGAAGTAAACCTTAATTGATTGAATACAGCCTGAGTCCATTGCAAAAATAACACACAGGGTAAATTCGCATATACAGAACCCAACGAAAAGCAAAAGAAACCTGTAACACATTTCGTTTACCTGTCACTTTCAATTGTAAAAGCCAGCAGAAAAAGCGCATATAACTATATTTATCCCTGCGGGGACTTTTGTTTGTGCTATATATTTTTTACAGAGAACCGCAACGCGTCCAAACACAAGAATATATTTACCTCTGGAAAATGGTCTGACTCCCTTTCACGTGGTTGTAGTGACCTGTTCTGTGATTCATGTAATGTCTTTTCTGGATGAGGAAAATATGTCATCACTGATATTTTATACAGACGAAGCACAAGCACTGATTGTAACAGATACCCTTGCCGTCACCGATAATGGGGAGCCGTTATCTTTTGTTTCCAAAGCAGGTTACATCCCCCAGCTAAGAACCATCATAGCAGGAACGGGGGCAGGTGGATTTTCTAACACCTGGTTGCTTGAAGCATCAACCAGAATGGTCGTATCAGGTATACAAAATCTCAATTATCATACATCGGCCTGTCTAAGGAGGCTGTGGAAACAATACAAGCATGACCATGCAATTCCCTCTTCTTCAACGGTGACAACCAGTGTTTATCAGTTCGCAATTTGCGAGGAAACAGGAAATATCGTTTCGTTCGCCTATCGCTCAGTCCATGATTTCGAATCAGAGCAATTACAATACGGAACAGGAGTAAAACCTGAGTGCCAAATCTTGGATGGGGATTTGTTGCAGACAATTCCTGTAATGATGAATGAACAAAGGGCTATACAGGCGACATACCCACACCCGGAACGGATCCATATTGGCGGTGAGATGATTGCGCATTATCTGACATCATCTATGTATCAATGCTTTAAGATTGGGGAATTTGAGGATTTCAGAACTCAGGGAGAGTATATATTGAGCAGGATTTAGGCAAAACGCGGTTCAGATAAAGTGCTTTTAACAGGCTTGCTGAACATTAAAAGGATATCTCTCAATTACGATGAATAGCTTGAATTCTAAAAATAGAAAAGTAGAGTTTAACTCTAAATACATAAAAACAAGAGTAAAGGAGCACCCGCCGAAGCAGCCGCGCATGATGTTGATTGAGAAACGGATCATCTCGTACGCCGGAATGCGGCTGTTGCCATATGACGGGTGCGGTACACGCTTGTACGGCAGGGCAAAGACGCTGTCCATCTCTTCGGTAGAGAGCGGGATCGCCGGCGGGTTAACCCAGATATAGCGCTCACCGTGCTTTTGCATCAGCGCTCGCGCGCAGCCGGGGTTGGTTTCATGGTGTAAGATGCGCGACGCGTGGGCGTAGAGTACTTTATCGCTTTTTACTTTTTCGTAGGACGGCAGCAGCACATAGGTTTTTTCCCACGGCTTCGGACGCGGCGGCTGCACCACCACGGCCTTTGCTTCCGCTTTCTTCGGCTCAACCGGTTTGTTATCCGCGCACGGCAGATCGTCACCGTACGGATGCGGGATAGGGTCGATTTTGCCCGGCATATCGATAATGCGGGAATCCACCCCGCTCCAGCCCGGCAGCGCCTCTTTCACCATGATCGCGGTGTTGCGCACGTCGCGGATCTCGCTGACCGGTTCACCCTGTGCCAGGCGATGCGCCACTTCCACCAGCGGACGCTCGCCGTTGCCGAAAATCAGCATGTCGGCTTTCGAATCCACCAGCACCGAACGGCGCACGGTGTCAGACCAGTAGTCGTAGTGTGCGGTGCGGCGCAGACTCGCCTCGATGCCGCCCAGGATCACCGGCACATCTTTCCATGCTTCTTTGCATCGCTGGGTGTAGACGAGGGTCGCGCGATCGGGACGTTTACCCGCCACGTTGTCAGCCGTATAAGCGTCGTCATGGCGCAGCTTACGGTCGGCGGTATAGCGGTTGATCATCGAGTCCATGTTGCCCGCGGTCACGCCGAAGAACAGGTTAGGCTTGCCCAGACGCATAAAGTCGTCTTTGCTGTTCCAGTCAGGCTGGGAGATGATCCCCACGCGGAAGCCCTGGGCTTCAAGCATACGGCCACAGATCGCCATGCCAAAGCTCGGGTGATCGACATACGCATCGCCCGTCACCAGAATGATATCGCAGCTGTCCCAGCCCAGTTGATCCATCTCTTCCCGGGACATCGGCAGGAACGGCGCCGGTCCAAAGCAGGCTGCCCAGTACTGGGGCCAGGAGAAGAGGTCGCGATCCGGCTGGATCAGGGAAATAGCGCTCATAATGCTTCCGAAGAAAAAATAGACAAAAGGAGCGGGATTATACGCTGGTTTACCGGGGGAAATGAAGGGGTATTTATTGCCCGGTGACGCTACGCTTACCGGGCCTACGGGCCTGTAGGTCGGGTAAGGCGAAGCCGCCACCCGACTCGTTTTACGGTGCCGGATTCACCAGCATCTGCCCTACCGATCCCCTGTCCATCATCTCCAGCGTCTGGCTGTGAAACAGGAACGGGAAGTGCGGCCAGGAAGGCTGGCCGTAGTAGACGAGCAGTTCGACCTGGCCATCCACCCAGACGGTATCTTTCCAGCCCCTGTCTTCCGGGAACGGCATCGCCCCGTTGACGTTGCGGATCAGGAATGACACCCCTTCAATATGGAACGACTGCGGCATCTCCGAGCGGACGGTCCAGCGCTCCCAGGTTCCCTGCTGGGCGGTGATATCAATGCGGTTTACGTCCCACAGCGCGCCGTTGATGCCCGGATCGTCGCCAAGGCTGATATCGCGACTGCGTACTGCCGGGCCGGTCACAATCTCCTGCGGCAGCAGGCGCATCGGCAGGCTGTCGGTCACCAGCGGCAACAGGCCGGTCGGGCGCAGCGTCAGCACCAGCGTGGAGACCAGAACGCTCGACGGTTCAAAGAAGCCGCGAATACGGTCAACAATGCTTGCCGCTTCGCCGCAGGTCACGGACACTTCATCCCCGTTGGTCATATCCACGAGGATCTCACGACGTTCGCCCGGGGCCAGCGCCAGCTGTTTTACCGACACCGGCGCAGGTAATAACCCCTGATCGCCTGAAATCACGTGCAGCGCGCGGCCGTCGCTCATCTGCAACTGATAGCGACGCGAGTTAGAGGCATTCAGCAGACGCAGGCGCACCCAGCCGCGAGACACTTCGACATACGGGCTTTGCGCGCCGTTAACCAACAGCGTATCGCCAACAAAACCACCGCTGCCCGGCTCGCTGTACTCCGGCGTGCCGAAGTTATCCAGCCGCTTGTCCTGAATAATGATCGGGAAATCATCGACGCCGTAGTGATTCGGGATCGGCAGCGTTTTACTGACCTCATCTTCAATCAGCCACATTCCGGCCAGGCCGTTGTAGACCTGCTGGGCGGTGCGGTTCGGGGTGTTGGCGTGATACCACAATGTCGCCGCGCTCTGACGAATCGGGAGGACGGGCGCCCAGTCGGCATTCGGCGACATCATGCGTGCCGCGCCGCCAATCAGCGGCCCTGGCACCTGCAAACCACTGACGGTCATCGCGACATTTTCCGTCGTACGGTTACTGTAGATGAGCTTAACGTCATCGCCATTCCACACGCGAATGGTCGGCCCGAGATAGCGTCCGTTAATGCCCCATACCTGCGCGCGCGTTCCCTGGGTAAAGGACCAGTGGCTACGCTGAAGCGTGAGGAATAGCGGCTGCCCGCGACGGGATTCAATCAACGGCGGAATAGGCAGCGGCTGTTGCTGCCCGGCGGCGCTGGCTGTCCGCGGCATCGCACCCGCACAAAGGGCGATACCCGAAGCCTGAATAAACTGACGCCGACTGAGTGACATATAAGCTCCATCTGAAACGACTAACAACGCGGGAATTCGTTTTCCCTTACACGACACCGGGTTAAATCTTACCGGCGGCTTCTCGCTCTGCAACTTCTTTATCGAGCTGCGCAATATGCTGAGCCATCAGCTCGCGGCAGTGCGTGGCCAGCTCGCGCACCTGGTCTTTACCGTATTTTGAGGTATCTACCGGCGGCAGCATTTCGACAATGACCAGTCCGTTATTCAGACGGTTAAGATTAATCTTATTCGATGTGTTGGAAACACACACGGGAATAATTGGAACGCCAGCCGCAATTGCAGCATGAAACGCGCCGGTCTTGAACGGCAGCAGGCCGCGACCACGGCTGCGCGTCCCTTCCGGGAACATCCAGATGGAAATCCGGCGCTTTTTAAACTGATCCACCACTTCCGCAATGGTGCCATGCGCTTTGGCGCGGTTGTTGCGGTCAATCAGCAAGTTACCGGTGAGCCAGTACAGCTGGCCGAAAAACGGGATCCACAGCAGGCTTTTTTTACCCACGGTTACGGTCGGCGGAAGAACAATATTTGAGGCCGTCACCATATCGTAGTTGTTCTGATGGTTAGCGATATAGATGGCGTTACCGAAATTCTCCGCCCCTTCAGGCAGACGCTTTTCAACCTTCAGGCCAAACAGCGGCGCAAGACGACCAAACATGTGGCCAAACGTCGCGACATGCTTTGGGTTACGCGGGCTGAACAGGCAATAAATCGATCCGAAAATACAGACCAGAATGCAATAAATAACGGTAAGAATGAGACGAACAATGTATAGCATAGCGACCTCTGAAGCCCTGACAGCTGACAATTATACTTCACCTGTGGCCAGGTAAGGACTTTATTACGAGCGCGTATTGTTAATCGCAACGCACGAATTAACAACGTTTTTACGGGAAATTTTATGGTAATTCCCCCTCCGGAAAGAGGGGGGATGAAACAGGTTACTCTTCGCTGTCGTCCGCTTTGCTGCGCGCCGGCGAGTCGATCTCCACGCGGTCGATTCGCTGGAGGCCGCGCATCAGTGAGCCGCGACGTCCACGCTCACCCACCACCTTCTGCAACTCTTCCGGACGCAGTTTGATTTTACGCTTGCCGACATGAATGGTCAGCGTGCTCTGCGGCGGCAGCAGGAAGAGATGCGCGAGGCTATCTTCGCCTTTTGCCGCTTCCGCTGACGGGATGCTGATGATCTTGTTGCCCTTGCCTTTCGACAGCTCCGGCAAATCGCTGACCGGGAACATCAGCATACGTCCGGCAGCGGTGATCGCCAGCAGCATGTCGCTTTCGTTCTCGATGATCAGCGGCGGCATGACGTGTGCGTTATCCGGCAGGCTAATCAGCGCTTTACCGGCACGGTTACGCGACACCAGATCGTTGAAGGTACAGATAAAGCCGTAGCCCGCATCAGACGCCATCAGCAGTTTTTGATCGTCGGCCTCCATCAGCATATGGTCCACCGTGGCGCCCGGCGGCAGCGTCAGCTTGCCGGTAAGCGGTTCGCCCTGGCCGCGCGCAGACGGCAGCGTGATCGGGTCGATGGCGTAGCTGCGGCCCGTGGAGTCGATGAACGCCACCGGCTGGTTACTCTTGCCCTTCACCGCCGCCTTGAAGCTGTCACCGGATTTGTAGCTCAGACCCGGCGCGTCGATATCGTGGCCTTTGGCGCTACGCACCCAGCCGCTCTGGGAAAGCACGATGGTCACCGGCTCGGACGGCAGCATGTCGTGCTCGTTCATCGCCTTCGCCTCTTCGCGCTCGTGCAGCGGAGAACGACGGTCGTCGCCAAAGGCGTCGGCATCGGCCTGCAACTCTTTCTTCAGCAGGGTATTCATCTTGCGCTCGGACGCCAGAATCGCCTGAAGCTGATCGCGCTCTTTTTCCAGCTCGTTCTGCTCGCCGCGGATCTTCATCTCTTCCAGTCTGGCGAGATGGCGCAATTTCAGTTCGAGGATCGCTTCGGCCTGGGTTTCGCTGATGCCAAAGCGCGACATCAGGGCAGGCTTAGGTTCGTCCTCGGTACGAATGATCTCGATCACTTCGTCAATGTTGAGGAACGCCACCAGCAAACCTTCGAGGATATGCAGGCGCTTAAGCACTTTCTCCAGACGATGGTTCAGACGACGGCGCACCGTATCGCGGCGGAAGGCCAGCCATTCGGTGAGGATCTCCAGCAGGTTTTTCACCGCCGGACGACCGTCCAGACCAATCATGTTCAGGTTGATGCGGTAGCTTTTTTCCAGATCGGTAGTGGCGAACAGGTGGTTCATCACCTGCTCCATGTCCACGCGGTTAGAGCGCGGCACGATCACCAGACGGGTCGGGTTTTCGTGGTCCGATTCGTCGCGCAGGTCGTCCACCATCGGCAGCTTTTTATTGCGCATCTGGGAGGCAATCTGCTCCAGCACCTTCGCACCGGACACCTGGTGCGGCAGCGCGGTGATCACCACGGCGCCATCCTCTTTATTCCACACCGCGCGCATGCGCACGGAGCCACGGCCGTTCTGGTAGATTTTGCGGATTTCCGCACGCGAGGTGATGATCTCGGCTTCGGTCGGATAGTCCGGCCCCTGCACGATATCCAGCAGATCGTCCAGCGAGGTTTTCGGCTGCTCAATCAGGGTGATGGCGGCTTTTGCCACTTCACGCAGGTTGTGCGGCGGAATGTCCGTCGCCATGCCGACGGCGATACCGGTCGTGCCGTTCAGCAGGATGTTCGGCAGACGCGCAGGCAGCATTTTCGGCTCCTGCATCGTACCGTCGAAGTTTGGCACCCAGTCGACTGTCCCCTGCCCCAGTTCGCCCAACAGCACTTCGGCATATTTAGACAGGCGGGATTCGGTATAACGCATTGCCGCAAAGGATTTCGGATCGTCCGGCGCCCCCCAGTTCCCCTGGCCATCCACCAGCGGATAGCGATAAGAGAACGGCTGGGCCATCAGCACCATCGCTTCATAGCAGGCGCTGTCGCCGTGCGGATGGTATTTACCCAGCACGTCGCCGACGGTACGGGCGGATTTCTTAAACTTGGCGGTAGCATTCAGCCCCAGTTCGGACATCGCATAGACGATGCGGCGCTGAACGGGCTTCAGGCCATCCCCGATAAACGGCAACGCCCTGTCCATGATGACGTACATGGAGTAGTTCAGGTAGGCGTTTTCCGTGAATTCATGTAGCGCGAGGCGCTCTGCCATATCGCTCATTACGTGTGATTCCTCAACTCAGAAACCGATGGGTTTCAGGCAATATTGCCGCAGATACTACCTCATCTGGCGAGTTGAGTCACAAAGAAAAAGGGCCGCATAAGCGGCCCTTTCCGGGTTATTTGTTCAGCTTGATAACCTGCTTCACGTCGATTTCAAACTCGTTCCAGTCTTTATCGATTTTACCCTGGAGTTCGACTTTATCCTGGGGCGTCACCGTCACGCCGTTCCAGCGCTTGTGGTCGATCTCCACCACTACCGTGCCGCTTTCATCGCGGAAGGTGTAACGGTCATCGGACAGGCGCTCGGTAATGTTCCCGCGCAGCTTCACCCAGGCATCGTCCTTCAGGTCTTTCACTTTTGCCGCGGTGGTGAGGTTGGCGTTGTTATCGACAAAGCCACCCTGCTGGGTATGCGTCTGGTTCTGTGTCGCAGATGGGCCAGAGAAGCCACCCTGTGCAGCAAAGACAGGGGCCGTGGTCATCATCATGATGGCAGCAATTGCAGCGAATTTTTTCATCTTTATCTCTCCCTTTAATGTCGTTTCACAATCCATTAAACAGGGTAAACCTTAACAACTTCTTAAGGGGAAAATTTATTTATTTTTACTGTACAGCAGGCGCTTGCAGAAGGTTTACTGACGGCATCAAGGAGGAAATATGCGCATTTTACTGGTAGAAGACGACAAGCTCATCGGCGACGGCATCAAAGCAGGCTTAAGCAAAATGGGCTTTAACGTGGACTGGTTTACCGACGGGAAAACCGGGCAGGCGGCCCTGTACACCGCGCCGTATGATGCCGTGGTGCTGGACCTGACGCTGCCGGAAATCGACGGGCTTGAGATCCTGCGCGCCTGGCGCGAAAGCGGTAAGAGCGAACCGGTGCTGATCCTGACCGCGCGGGATGCGCTGAATCAGCGCGTCGAAGGGTTACGCCTGGGGGCGGATGATTACCTGTGTAAGCCGTTCGCGCTGATTGAAGTGGCGGCCCGCCTGGAAGCGCTGGTACGCCGCAGCCACGGGCAGGCGCGCAGCGAGCTGCGTCACGGCAAGGTCACGCTCGATCCGGCAAGCCTTGTCGCCACGCTGGAGGGCGAAACGCTGGTGCTCAAACCCAAAGAGTTCGCCCTGCTGGAACTGCTGATGCGCAACGCGGGCCGCGTGCTGCCGCGCAAGACCATCGAGGAGAAACTCTACAACTGGGATGATGACGTCTCCAGCAACGCCGTCGAAGTCCACGTTCATCATTTACGCCGCAAGCTCGGCAGCGACTTTATCCGCACCGTGCACGGCATCGGTTATACCCTGGGTGACGCATGAAACTGACCCAACGCCTGAGCCTGAAGCTGCGCCTGACGCTCCTCTTTTTGCTGCTGTCCCTGGCGGCCTGGTTTGCCGCAAGCGTGGTGGCCTGGCACCAGACGACCGACAAGCTCGATAAGCTGTTCGATACCCAGCAGATGCTGTTTGCCAAACGGCTGCTGACGATGGACGTGGACGAACTCCGCGCCCCGGAACGCATGCGCGAGGTACCGAAAAAAGCCAAACATGGCCATCTGGACGACGATGCGCTGGCCTTCGCAATCTTCACCGCCGACGGCAGCATGGTGCTTAACGACGGCGAAAACGGGCGCGACATACCTTACCTCTACCGCCGGGACGGGTTTGATGACGGTCGCTTGCAGGATGACAACGACGAATGGCGTTTCCTGTGGCTGACTTCTCCGGACGGGAAATACCGCGTGGTGGTTGGTCAGGAGTGGGAGTACCGACAGGATATGGCGCTGGACGTGGTCAGCTCGCAGCTGACGCCGTGGCTGGTGGCGCTGCCCGTCATGCTTTTGTTGCTGATTGTTCTGCTGAGCCGGGAACTGAAACCGCTGAAAAACCTGGCGCAGACCCTGCGTTCGCGCTCGCCGGATGCGACCGATACGCTGCCCACCCACGGCGTGCCGACGGAGGTTCGCCCGCTGCTTGATGCGCTTAACCATCTTTTCGCCCGTACGCAGGAGATGATGGCCCGCGAGCGCCGCTTCACCTCGGATGCCGCCCATGAGTTGCGTAGTCCGCTGGCCGCGCTGAAGGTGCAAACCGACGTGGCGCAGCTTTCCTTTGACGATCCCGGGGCGCAGTCTAAAGCGCTGGGGCAGCTGCATGCGGGCATCGACCGCGCCTCCCGGCTGGTGGACCAGCTTCTCACCCTGTCGCGCCTGGACTCACTGGATAATCTTGATGACGTCGAACCTGTGATGATGGCCGATTTGCTGCAATCCGCGGTGCTGGATATCTGGCATCCGGCGCAGCAGGCGGGCATTGATATTCGGCTCAACGTCAACGCGCCCGAGGTGATGCGTCCCGGACAGCCGCTGCTGCTGAGCCTGCTGGCGCGTAACCTGCTGGACAACGCCGTTCGTTACAGCCCGCGCGGCAGCGTGGTGGACGTGACGCTGAACACCCAAAGCTTTACCGTGCGCGACAACGGCCCGGGCATTTCAACCGATGCGCTGGCGCGTCTCGGCGAGCGCTTTTATCGTCCACCGGGCCAGGACGCCACCGGCAGCGGTCTGGGGTTGTCTATCGTCAAGCGTATCGCGGCGTTACATGGAATGCGCGTCTCGCTGGGCAATGCGCCGGAAGGGGGCTTTGAGGTGACCGTCAGCTGGTAGCCATTATTGCGCTCTGCGCAAAAGACTTTGCACATTTTGCTTATTTTTCCGCTCCGTCCTCGCGCGTAGAATACCCGGCATACTCTCAGCATCGAGGACAAATAATGAGCAACATTCTGATTATCAACGGCGCGAAAGAATTTGCGCACTCTAAAGGCCAGCTGAATGACACCCTGACCGAGGTCGCGGATGGTTTCCTGCGCGACGCCGGACATGATGTTAAGGTCGTGCGCGCGGACAGCGATTACGACGTGAAGGCCGAAGTGCAGAACTTCCTGTGGGCCGACGTGGTTATCTGGCAGATGCCGGGCTGGTGGATGGGCGCACCGTGGACCGTGAAAAAATACATGGACGATGTGTTTACCGAAGGTCACGGTTCGCTGTATGCCAGCGACGGTCGCACCCGCTCAGACGCGTCTAAAAAATACGGTTCCGGCGGCCTGATTCAGGGCAAGAAATACATGCTCTCCCTGACCTGGAATGCCCCGCTTGAAGCCTTCACTGAGCAAGATCAGTTCTTCGAAGGCGTGGGCGTAGACGGCGCGTATCTGCCGTTCCACAAGGCGAATCAGTTCCTGGGGATGGAGCCGCTGCCGACCTTTATCGTCAACGACGTGATTAAAATGCCGGACGTCCCGCGCTATATCGCAGAATATCGCAAGCATCTCGCGGAAATTTTTGCTTAACTGTTAGCCTGGAATTAGAAGGAGTTAATTATGCTTACCGTTATTGCTGAAATCCGTACGCGTCCTGGCCAACATCACCGCCAGGCGGTACTGGATGAGTTCGCGAAGATCATCCCGACCGTACTGAAAGAAGAAGGCTGCCACGGCTACGCGCCGATGGTGGACGCCGCCACCAGCGCAAGCTTCCAGGCGACTGCGCCAGACTCAATCATCATGGTTGAGCAGTGGGAAACCGTCGCGCACCTTGAAGCCCATTTGCAGACCGCGCATATGAAAGCGTGGAGCGACGCGGTGAAAGGGGACGTTCTGGAAACCCACATCCGTATTCTGGAGCAAGGGGTTTAAGTTCTGTGAAATTTGCCGGGTGGCACTGCGTTTACCCGGCCTACAACTTCCCTCCCAGGCCCGGTAAGCGTTAACGCCACCGGGCTTTTTTTATCACCTTAACACTCAACTGCTATGCTTATTCTGACTTCATGTTTAACAGGAGGATGGAATGGGACTTTTTAACTTCGTAAAAGAAGCAGGCGAAAAGCTGTGGGATAACCTGACCGATCATAAAGGTCAGAGCGACAAAATCACCGAGCACCTCAAGAAACTGAACATTCCCGGTTCCGATAAGGTTCAGGTTAACGTCACTGACGGCAAGGCCAGCGTGACGGGCGACGGGCTGACGCAGGAGCAGAAAGAAAAAATCCAGGTCGCCGTCGGCAACATCGCGGGCGTCAGCGAAGTGGAAAACAATATCACCGCGACAGATGCCAAAGATGAAGCCACCTACTATACGGTGAAATCCGGCGATACCCTGAGCGCAATCTCTAAAACCGTGTACGGCGATGCCAACCAGTACAACAAGATTTTTGAGGCTAACCGCCCAATGCTCTCCAGCCCGGATAAAATCTATCCCGGCCAGACGCTGCGTATTCCAAAAGCGTGATCGATAAGTCGGGGGTTACCCCCCGACTGTTTTTACCAGTACAGTTTCCAGCTCTGCGTAAAACGCACCAGTGCCTCGACGTAGAAGTAATCGCCCCAGCTCGCGCACTCATCCACGCCTTTATTGCTCGCCAGGTGATACACCGAGTGCTTAAGCAGCCCGTTGCCCTTCTCTTCTTTGCCCATCAGATAGTGCTTTGTCAGCGAGGACATAATCCCTTTCGCCCATTCGAGGTAACGTTCGCGATCCGGATCTGTGACCGGCAGATGTTTCACCAGCTCCAGCAGCCCACACACCGCAATCGCCGCCGAGGAAGAATCACGCAGTGCGTCGGTGCCCACCAGCGCCAGATCCCAGTGGCAGACGTAGTCTTCCGGCAGGCGATTGAGGAAGTAGTTCGCCAGCCGTTTTGACAGAGCGATCATCGTTTCGTCGCCGGTATAGATATAGCTCAGCAGGAAACCGTAAATGCCCCACGCCTGCCCGCGCGACCAACAGGAGTCGTCGGCGTAGCCCTGCTGGGTGTTGCCGTAGCGCGGTGCGCCGGTTGCCACATCCATATAGTAGGTGTGGAAGGTGGAGGCATCGTCACGAATGAGGTACGTCGCGGCCTGCATGACGTGCGCTTTTGCAGCGTCGGCAAAGCGCGGATCGCCCGTCTGCTCCGTTGCCCAGTAGAGCAGCGGCAGGTTCATGTTGCAGTCGATGATCATCCGCCCGGCCTGCTCCGGATCGGAGAGATCGCCCCACGCCTGGATGATTTTCGCCTTCTCGTGGAAGCGTTCCAGCAGGGCTTCCGCCGCCAGCAGCGAGAAGCCGCGCGCCTCACGATTTCCGGTCAGCCGCCACGCGGCTACGCAGGAAAGCGTGTAGAGGAAGCCTAAATCGTGGGTGTTGGTGTCGTTGCGCCCGGCGATGCGCAGGCCAAACGAGCGCACGTGTTTTTCCGCCATCGCGCGGAATTTTTCCTCGCCGCTCATCTCCCACGCCAGCCACAGCTGTCCGGTCCAGAAGCTGGTGGTCCACTCCACGTTGTCAGTCAGCGGGTAAAAACCGTTCTGGCAGGTTTCCGCCGGGAATTTGTCGCCGAACTCCGTTAAATGACGGCTAATCAGGTCGAGAACGTGGCTGCGCGCCGAATTCAGTTCATCGCTGAATGCGCGGGAGTCAATGGGCGCAGCGATAACAGGCAGACGTTCTTCTTTGATACGACTTAACATATTTCGGTTCCTTCTTTGACGGCGTAATTTATCGTGTTGACGTTTCTGCTACGTTCAGCGCACGAGCCCCGCGCCATTTGCTCTGACAGGCGGATAACGTAAAAGCAGAAATAAGGGTAAAGGTCAGCGCCGTTGCGCCCATGATGATATAGGTGTGCTCAAAGCCAATACGGTCATACATATAGCCGGCAGGGGAAGAGACCACCACGTTGCCAACGTAGAGCATCGCCTGATAGCCGAGTAAATACATGGTGGCATTGACGCGCTTGTCGAAATGCTCGGCGATATATTTAAATACCGACACCAGCAGGAGACAAATTTCCAGACCGTACAGCGGCTTAAGCACTGAAATTAACAGGTGTGAATCACACATGCCGGAAATAATCAGACGCGCCCCAACCACCAGCCCGACAATTAACAACCCGCGTTTGGCGCCAATAAAATTCACCAACAGCGGGACCACCATATACATGACAAATTCCATGCCCGACTGTACGGTCCCGAGATAACCGAATACGGCGTTGCCCTCATGAATATCATCGAAGAAGGTGACGAAATAGCGCGAGAATTGCTGCTCGGCGATAAACATCATCCACGCCACGCCCGCCACGTACAGGCAGAAGGCCCAGAATTTACGGTTACGCAGCAGGGCGTAAACGTCGGACGGGGCGATTTTCTCTTTCGTCAGCACCTCGGCTGCGTGAGCGGAGTTAGTGTTCACTTTCAGGCTCAGCAGGACAATCAGCATCACCACCGACGCCACGCTGCCGAGAATAAAGTTATACGCCGGTGAGAGGTTGAACAGCAGGCCGGAGAAAGATGACGCCACCGCCCAGCCGAGCGAACCCCACATACGGATCTGCCCGAACTCCATGCCATTCAAACGGCTAAAGCGGTCGGAATAGGATTCACACGCCGCCACGCCCGCGTACCAGGCAAAGCTTAAATAGAGCGCGCCGATAATAATCCCCAGCAGGGTATTAGACATTAACAGCGGCTGGTAAACGTAAATAAAGAATGGCGCCATCAGGGCCGACATGATCACCACAAAATAGAGCAGATATTTGCTCATGCCGATCTTATCGAGAATATAGCCGTAGATCGGCTTGAGAATAACGGAGAATATCCCGTTCACCGCAAACACGGTTCCAATCACCGATCCGCTCAGGTTGGCTTTCTGACCGAGCCAGATCGCCAGCAGACCAATACTGGCAGACCAGGTAAAGAAATAGAGAAAGATAAAGCTGCTGATTTTGTAATATTCAGTTCTGTTGGTTGTCGAAGTGCTTTTCATATCATCCTCGCCGGGGTGTAGGGCCAGATTTTTATAATGTGAACGACAGCTTACGTTCGCTTCCGGGTTCGCTAATCACGACCTGGTTATGGGTTATATTCAGCTGCGGCGTCGCAGCAGCAGGCTGTTTTCCGCCAGCCAGAACGGCGCAACAGAGCCAGCTTTCCCCTTGCGGGAGGTCGGCTTTTAACAGCGGAATGGAGGCGCACTCCGCAAACATAATGCTGCTGTTCGGCGGCGTGACGATGCTGTCTGGCTGGCGCTGAATGGTCGGCGAAAGATCGACAATGACGCTGCTGCCGTTTTCAGCCATCAGATAACAGCCGCGATCGCGCACCTGGTGGGCGGTTTTCATCACCGCAAAGCCGCCCTCGACGGTTTGCAGAGCGCGCGCGCTGTTGATACGGTGCAGGCGCAGGTGCCACTCCCCGAACGGGATCTGCCAGGTCGCAATCTGCACGTCGCGCCACGGCGACCAGCGCGAGAAAAGGTAATTTTCATCCACCCGAACCTCTTCGCACTCGCGACGACCGCGGAAATAGTCATCTCCGTCCGCCAGCAGCAGCATGGAATCGCAGGCGGCATGCTTCAGGCCAAAACGCCCGCGCTCAAGGGTGAATCCGAAGCGGCTGGAGTAGGCAAACTTGGTGTATTTCGCTTCGGTGTTGACGTAGTTGTTCAGCTCCAGCTGACCGGCGGTGAGCATGACGACGTGCTGCGAATCTTTCGAATGCATCAGGATCTGCTGCGCATGCGGAATCACATGTTTTTCAGCAAGTGCGGGCAGCGGTTGTTCTTCCGCCTGCCAGAACGGGTGTGCTTCCGGCAGCGCCAGGATCAGATAGGTTTTCAGCGCCCAGTACGGTGAACCGGGGGAGTTGTAATCCTCGCACATCGCCAGGTTCGGATACGCATACCCCAGGGTAAGAATACCATCGCGATCGACAATCGACTGCTGCTGCCACCAGCGCAGATGCCGCAGCACAATGCCCTTCACGATGCCCGGGGTGAAGACGTCCAGTTGAGAAAAGGCCACCGCGCTCCAGAAGGCGACCATAGCAAAACGGTAGGTCAGGCTGCGGCCAAACGGCACCGAGGCGCCATCGGCGGCGGACCAGTAGATAAAGTCTTCCGCGAACAGACGCGAGCGCTCGCGCAGCACCTTCGCCCTCGCCTCGTCGTCACTCAGGGTGGCATAAATCAGGCCGTAGAAATGGAAAGCCATGGAGATGTAGTAATCTTTCGGGCGGCCGGGACCGTCGGAATACCAGCCGTCGCCGAGGTAGTAGGCGTCCATCAGCGCAAAGCGGTGGTCAATGGCGGCCCGATCGTACGGCAGGCCGGCGCGCTTAAAGCCGAGCTGAACCATAATGGCAAAATAGTTCCAGTTGCTGTCCGGCATCTGCGCATCGGTGATTTGGTTGAGCCACGCGTGCAGGTTCATCACCTCGCGCCCGGTAAAGTGCGCGGTGAGTTTATCCCCCAGCAGAGCGAGCCCCAGACCGTAGGCCGCCATCTCCACCAGACGCTGATCGTACGGGCCGGTTTCACCCCAGTAGCCGCTGCTTTGCGGGTCGGTACCCAGCTTAATGGCAGTAAGGTACTTCTCGCTGAACGGCGTGCTTTCGCCGGACGCCATCAGCGGAAACAGTCCCCACAGCGCGCGGGAAAGTCCCTCCATCTGCGCAATATCCGCGGTGTAATGGGCGCAGGTGTCGCCCAGCGGGAATCGTGAACGGTTCGCCGGAAATTGCCTGTCCAGCGCCTGTAAAAGTGCATTCAACGACGCCACTACCTCCTGGCGTGAAGACAACGGATTTGATTTTTCTATGTTTGCCGCCCACATCGGTTCACCCTCGTAATCAACTGCGGCAAAGCATAGTGAATCCGCAAGGTGCAGAAATGTTAGCCATGTCACAGGCATGAACGATGAATAAACCTCCAGTTGAGAAAATTTAAAAAGGTGGTTTATAAAGACAGTCAGACGGGAAAAAGTTGAGTTTTATTGCACTATGCGCGACACGCCGACATCCGATCTTCTTGAACTGATCACCCTGAACGATACCGTAGCCTCGTTCAGCCGCCTGTTTGCCAATACGGTGCGCTACCATCACTGGCATCAGTGTCTGGAGATCCTCTATGTGGAAGAGGGCTTTGGCGTGGCGATTGTTGATAATCGTCACTACACCATGCGCCCCGGACGACTGTTTTTCTTCCCGCCTTTTACGCTGCATAAGGTCATGGTGGACGAACAGGCGGAGGCAATTTACCGCCGCACCATTATTCATCTCGACCAGCACGCGGTGCTGAAGATCCTGCGGGATTTTCCCCAGACCCGGCAGCGCCTGGAGCGGCTGTCACGCCGTGGCGGCGAAGCGTGGGTTGCCGATTTAGCCCACTGTCACCACCATATCGACCATCTCTTTAGCTGCTATAAACCGCCGATGAACGGCGAGAGCATCGCCAGCCTGCTGATCGGCCTGTTCGCGATGCTGCCCGACGATCGCGACGGCGAGCCGGGCAACAGCCAGGGGATCGCCAGCCAGGTCATGTTCTGGCTCGACGAGCATTATCAGGAGAAATTTCGTCTGGATGCGCTGGCCGCAGAGCTGGGTAAATCGCGCAGTTACGTATCGCGAAAATTCCATGCGGAAACGGGCGAAAAAATTCACGACTACCTGAACACGCTAAGGTTGCGTAAGGCGTGCGAGTGTTTACTCCACACGGATTCGAGCGTGCGAGACATTGCCGCACAGGCGGGATTTTCCGACGTGACGTGGTTTATCAGTGCATTTAAAAAGGGGATTGGCGAGACGCCGTTGCAGTACCGGAAAAACCATTCATCGTGATGAGCGGCTTTTTTGCCGGGTGGCGGCTGCGCCTTACCCGGCCTACTCATCCCGTAGGCCCGTGCAAGCGTAGCGCCGCCGGGCAAAAAAAAGCCCTGCGTCGCAGGGCTTTTTCGGTATCAGGCCTCTATATCCGCCATGTCGCCTTTCTCCTGTAGCCAGTTACGTCGGTCTTCAGAACGTTTCTTGGCCAGCAGCATATCCATCACGGCGTTAGTTTGCTGTTCATCTTCATCGCTGATGGTCAGCTGCACCAGACGGCGGGTATTCGGATCCAGCGTGGTTTCACGCAGCTGCATCGGGTTCATCTCACCCAACCCTTTAAAGCGCTGAACGTTCGGTTTGCCCTTCTTGCGCTTAAGCTGTTCCAGCACGCCCGCTTTCTCTTCTTCCGTTAGCGCATAGTAGACTTCTTTGCCAAGGTCGATACGGTACAGCGGCGGCAGCGCCACGTGGACATGACCGTTTTTCACCAGCGCGCGGAAGTGCTTCACAAACAGCGCACAGAGCAGCGTGGCGATGTGCAGGCCATCGGAGTCCGCATCCGCCAGGATACAGATCTTGCCGTAGCGCAGCTGGCTCAGATCGTCGCTGTCCGGATCGATGCCGATCGCGACCGAGATATCGTGGACTTCCTGCGAGGCCAGCACTTCATCAGACGAGACCTCCCAGGTGTTGAGGATCTTACCCTTGAGGGGCATGATCGCCTGGTATTCACGATCGCGCGCCTGCTTGGCCGATCCGCCTGCCGAGTCCCCTTCCACCAGGAACAGCTCGGTGCGGTTGAGATCCTGCGCGGTACAGTCCGCCAGCTTGCCCGGCAGCGCAGGGCCGCTGGTCAGCTTTTTACGCACCACTTTCTTCGCCGCGCGCAGACGACGCTGGGCGCTGGAGATCGCCATTTCAGCCAGCATTTCTGCGGCCTGAACGTTCTGGTTCAGCCACAGGGTAAACGCATCTTTCACCACGCCGGAGACGAACGCCGCACACTGGCGTGACGACAGGCGCTCTTTAGTCTGACCGGCAAACTGCGGATCCTGCATCTTCACGGAAAGCACGTAGGCGCAGCGGTCCCAGATATCTTCTGCGGAAAGCTTCACGCCGCGCGGCAGAATGTTGCGGTATTCACAGAACTCGCGCATCGCATCCAGCAGCCCCTGACGCAGGCCGTTGACGTGCGTCCCGCCGAGCAGCGTTGGGATCAGGTTGACATAGCTTTCCGTCAGCAGCTCGCCGCCTTCCGGCAGCCACAGCAGCGCCCAGTCCACCGCTTCAGTATCGCCTTCGAAATTCCCGACGAACGGTTTTTCCGGCAGGGTTGGCAGGCCGTTAACCGCTTCGCACAGGTAGTCGTTCAGACCATCGGCGTAGCACCAGGTTTGTTCGGTATTATTAACGTGGTCTTTAAAGGTGATTTCCACGCCCGGGCACAGCACCGCTTTGGCTTTCAGCAGGTGCGTCAGGCGGGAAACAGAAAAGCGTGGGCTGTCGAAGAAGCTCTCGTCAGGCCAGAAGTGGACGCTGGTGCCGGTGTTGCGTTTACCGCACGTCCCGACGACCTGCAAATCCTGCACTTTTTCGCCGTTTTCAAACGCGATGTTATACACCTGGCCGTCGCGACGGACGTTCACTTCCACGCGCTTTGACAGGGCGTTAACCACGGAGATCCCCACGCCGTGCAAGCCGCCGGAGAACTGGTAGTTTTTGTTGGAGAACTTACCGCCCGCGTGCAGACGACAGAGGATCAGCTCAACGGCGGGAACGCCCTCTTCCGGGTGGATATCTACCGGCATGCCGCGACCGTCGTCGATGACTTCCAGCGACTGATCGGCGTGCAGGATAACGTCCACGCGTTTGGCATGGCCTGCCAGCGCTTCGTCCACACTGTTATCAATTACTTCCTGGCCCAGGTGGTTTGGGCGCGTCGTATCGGTGTACATCCCCGGGCGGCGGCGAACCGGCTCAAGCCCGGTGAGTACCTCAATGGCATCAGCGTTATAGGTTTGCGTCATGATTTAAGCTAGCAATTCGCATTGATTGTCAGTGGCTGTGCAGTCCAAGAAAATCGACAATCTGGGTGAAATGATCTTCAAAGCCCGTGAAAGCATGGTTACCGCCCTCTTCTACAGTCTGGCGGCAGGATGCGTAATACGCCACTGCCTGGCGGTAATCCAGCACTTCATCTCCCGTCTGTTGCAGCAGCCAGATAAGATCGGGCGCTTCAAGCGGGTCGACCTGCATAACTTTGAGATCGTAAATATGGCGTGACTCTAGCACATATTGTTGGCCGGTGTAGGGGTTCTCGTTTTCGCCAAGAAAGTCCCTCAGCAGCTCAAATGGCCGGACCGCCGGGTTGACGACGACAGCGGGCAACATAAAGCACTGCGACAGCCAGGTGGCGTAGTAGCCCCCGAGCGACGACCCGACAACGCCAAACGATTCGCCGCCGTGTTCCAGCACGATCGATTCCAGCATCTCTGCCGCATCCGCCGGATAAGGGGGCAGCTGTGGAATAATCATCTCCACGTGGGGATGATGCGCGCTCAGCCACTGGCGGAGCTGCGTCGCTTTCGCCGAACGCGGTGAGCTGTTAAACCCATGCAGATAGAGAAGCGTCGACATCAATAGCCTTCCGAAGCGGTATCCGGGCGGAATTCGGCCCCGGCCAGACGGCAAACTTCAGTGGTCAGCGTGCCATCGGCATGCAGCTCCAGCCAGCGCCAGCCCGGTGCGATGGTATCCAGCGTAAAGTTGGCGCAGTGTGGCTTAAATTGCACGCAGGTAGAGGGCGTCGCGAGCAGGCGGCGACCATTCCAGTCGAGATCCTGTTCCTGGTGAATGTGCCCGCACAGCAAATTTTTCACGCGCGGGAATTTCGCCAGCACGCCGTCCAGCGCCGCAGAGTTGCGTAAGCTGTGCTGATCGAGCCAGCTACAGCCCGCCGGCAGCGGGTGATGATGCAGTAACAGCAGCGTATTGCGATTCGGTTCGGCGGCCAGTTTTGTCTCCAGCCAGTCAAGCTGATAGTCGCTCAACTCACCGTGCGGAACGCCAAACACCTGACTGTCGAGGAGCAGAATTTGCCACTGGTCCCCCGCAAAGACACATTTTGCCGGTGAAATCCCCGCATCCTGAAGCGAACTGTACATCGCGGGCTGAAAATCGTGATTGCCCGGCAGCCAGACGCAAGGCACGCTAAAGCTCGCAATCCCTTCAGCAAAGTGCTGATAGGCTGCGGAGGATTGATCCTGCGCCAGATCGCCCGTCGCGACGATCAGATCGCATGGCCGCTTTTCAGCATGGATCGCGTCAAGAACCGCCTGATAACTCTCCCAGGTGTTCACGCCCAGAAGCGTCTCATGCTTTTCGGCAAAAAGGTGGGTGTCGGTGATTTGTAATATCCTGACTGGCGCCCCACCAGCAACAGTCAGGTTCAACAGGCTTTCCAAATGGTGTCCTTAGGTAGGTTTATGACGCTAACAAACCGGAATCGCCATTGCTCCATGTGCTAAACAATATCTTAGCCAGTCGGCTAAAAACTGGTTAATTTGATGCTTTTCGTCGCGTTGATGCAACTTTTTATTCGGATAATCATACCGCGCTTTAAAGCGAAAGATCTGCTGGCTTGAACACACTTCAGCGACCATCGCGTCATGATAAAGACGTACCGTCATCGACGGCAGGCTCCAGTAGCTGATGCTCGGCGCCGTTTGCTCAATCTCCACCAGCGTAGTGTAGCGCGTTGATTCTGTTATCGTTAACCGATACTGCGCGTTGCTCACCTGATAGCTCACCGTTTCGCCGGGCGCGTCGTTTCGCGGCAGCAGGCGGCGCAGCTGGGCGAAATTGGTTTCGCACAGGCGCATCATTTCTGGGAAGTCAGGTGTATAACGCTTCATTTTTTCCACTCGTGTCGTAATTTCTGATAATGCAGCTGTAGCCATTGCAGAGCGATGACAGACGCTGCGTTGTCGATTTTCCCCTCTTCTACCCACTGGTAAGCCTGCTCCCGACTCACCACATGAACCCGAATATCTTCGTTTTCATCTGCCAGACCGTGGATCCCTTCCGCTGTCCTGGCGTCCACTTCGCCCACCATAATAGATGAACGTTCCGTTGTCCCACCCGGGCTTGCCAGGTAGCTCAACACCGGCTTCGTCCGGCCAACCACCAGGCCCGCCTCTTCCAGCGCCTCGCGACGCGCGACGTCTTCGACCGACTCACCCTCCTCGATCATCCCGGCCACCATCTCCAGCAACCACGGCGTTTCGCTGGTATCATAAGCCGCAATACGCACCTGCTCGACCAGCACAACTTCATCACGCACTGGGTCATAGGGTAGCAACACAGCCGCATGCCCGCGCTCAAAAATTTCGCGTTTGATTTCACCGCTCATCTCACCGTTAAACAGACGATGCCTGAAACGGTAAAGTTCCATTGAAAAAAAACCGCTATAAAGCGTTTCTCGTGCAATAATTTCTACATCGTTTTTGGCGAAGGTGACAGGCACGTTTTCTGGTTTTTGCATCGGTCGAGTCCTGGTAGCAATGGTGATGAAATTGTGAATTTCAAGGCTGTTTGGCTGCCGTTTGTATGGCTATATGGTAGATTGGAGCAAATTACCGCCAGATGGCACGTTACGCCAACCTTTTGGTGTGGATGATTCTGTTAGAATCGGCAATTATTTTTAATTAGATCAGCGCTAATACTGCTTCACAACAAGGAATGCAAATGAAGAAATTGCTCCCCATCCTTATCGGCCTGAGCCTGACGGGCTTCAGTGCAATGAGCCAGGCAGAGAACCTGTTACAGGTCTACCAGCAGGCACGTCTGGGCAACCCTGATTTACGTAAATCAGCGGCCGATCGTGATGCTGCGTTTGAAAAGATTAACGAAGCACGTAGTCCACTGCTGCCGCAGTTAGGCTTAGGTGCAGATTATACCTACACTAACGGTTTTCGCGATAACAATGGCATCGATTCGAATGCCACCAGCGCCTCTTTACAGCTTACACAAACCCTGTTCGACATGTCCAAATGGCGTGAACTGAGTTTGCAGGAAAAGAGTGCAGGCATTCAGGATGTCACCTATCAGACCGATCAGCAGACGCTGATCCTGAATACCGCGACCGCCTATTTCCAGGTACTGAGCGCGATTGACGCGCTCTCCTATACCGAAGCGCAGAAACAGGCGATTTACCGTCAGTTAGATCAAACCACCCAGCGTTTTAATGTGGGTCTGGTTGCGATCACTGACGTGCAGAACGCCCGTTCACAGTACGATACCGTACTGGCTAACGAAGTGACCGCACGTAACAACCTCGATAACGCGCTGGAAGCACTGCGTCAGGTCACAGGTAACTACTATCCTGAGCTGGCCTCTCTGAACGTGGACAGCTTCAAGACGGACAAACCGCAGGCGGTTAATGCTCTGCTGAAAGAAGCGGAAAACCGCAACCTGACCTTATTGCAGGCGCGCCTGAGCCAGGACCTGGCACGCGAGCAGATCCGCCTTGCACAGGATGGTCACCTGCCAACCCTGAGCCTGAGCGCCTCGACCGGCGTATCGGATACCAGCTACAGCGGGTCTAAAACAACGTCTCAGGCCTATGACGACAGCAACGTTGGTCAGAACAAAGTGGGCCTCAGCTTCTCTCTGCCGCTGTACCAGGGCGGGATGGTTAACTCTCAGGTGAAACAGGCGCAGTACAACTTTGTGGGCGCCAGCGAGCAGCTGGAAAGTGCGCACCGCAACGTGGTGCAGACCGTGCGTTCTTCCTTTAATAACGTCAATGCTTCTATCAGCAGCATCAACGCTTACAAACAGGCCGTTGTCTCTGCGCAAAGCTCTCTGGACGCGATGGAAGCGGGTTACTCCGTGGGTACGCGTACCATCGTTGACGTGTTAGACGCAACGACCACGCTGTATAACGCGAAACAGCAGCTCTCCAGTGCGCGTTACCAGTACCTGATCAACCAACTGAACATCAAGCAGGCGCTGGGTACGCTGAACGAGCAGGATCTGCAAATGCTGAACAGCACGCTGGGCAAACCGGTTTCCACGTCGCCTGACAGCGTCGCGCCGGAAAATCCACAGCAGGATGCCGCCGTGGATAATTTCACCGCTAACAGCAGCGCCCCGGTTGCGCAGCCAGCGGCAGCGCGTAGCACCGCACCGGCCAGCAGCGGCACCAATCCGTTCCGTCATTAAGCCTTGCCCGATGGCGCTGCGCTTATCGGGCCTACTGAATCGTAGGCCGGGTAAGCGCAGCGCCACCCGGCGCAAAATCACACCTGAACGTAAGCCAACGTAAAGATCCCCCGGATTTCGCCCCTCTTCGCTTCATTTTCAACCACTCATCCTCTATCCTGAGCGTTATTACCACTGGGTCCTGGAAGACAAATATGAAACGGACAAAAACGATGAATCACGCGTCGTTCCGCAAAAGCTGGAACGCACGCCACCTGACACCTGTCGCGCTGGCGGTCACCGCCGTCTTTATGCTGGCAGGCTGTGAGCAAAACGACGAAACGGTTTCGCTGTATCAAAACGCCGACGACTGCGCGAGCGCAACCGGTAAAGCCGCTGAGTGTAAGACGGCCTATAACAACGCCCTGAAAGAAGCGGAACGCACCGCGCCGAAATATGCCTCACGCGAAGACTGTGTAGCCGAATTCGGTGAAGGCCAGTGCCAGCAGGCACCTGCTCAGGCGGGTATGGCACCGGAAAACCAGGCGCAGGCACAGTCCAGCGGCAGCTTCTGGATGCCGCTGATGGCGGGTTATATGATGGGCCGTTTGATGAGCGGCGGTGCGGGCTACCAGCAGCAGCCGCTGTTTAGCTCCAAAAACCCGAACAGCCCGGCCTACGGTAAATACACCGATGCCACCGGCAAGGGTTACGGTGCTGCAACGCCTGGCCGTACGATGACCGTACCGAAAACCGCGATGGCGCCGAAACCAGCCACCACCAGCACCATTACCCGTGGCGGCTTCGGTGAGTCTGTTGCCAAACAAACCACCATGCAGCGTAGTGCGACCGGCTCCTCAACTCGCTCAATGGGCGGCTGATCATGGAACGAGTCAGTATTGTCGAGCGCCCGGACTGGCGCGAAAAAGCCACCGAATACGGTTTCAACTTTCACACCATGTACGGCGAGCCGTACTGGTGTGAAGATGCTTACTATAAGCTCACGCTCGCTCAGGTCGAAAAGCTTGAAGAGGTGACCGCAGAGCTGCACCAGATGTGCCTGAAGGTGGTCGAGAAAGTCATCGACAGCGATGAGCTGATGACCAAATTCCGCATTCCGAAGCACACCTGGAGCTTTGTTCGTCAGTCCTGGAAAACGAACCAGCCTTCGCTCTACTCTCGCCTCGATCTGGCATGGGATGGCGTGGGTGAACCGAAGCTTTTAGAAAACAACGCAGATACGCCAACCTCCCTGTACGAAGCCGCGTTCTTCCAGTGGATCTGGCTGGAAGATCAGGCGAATGCCGGCAACTTGCCGGAAGGCAGCGATCAGTTCAACAGCCTTCAGGAAAAGCTGATTGAGCGTTTCGTCGAACTGCGTGAACAGCACGGTTTCAACCTGCTGCATCTCGCCTGCTGCCGCGATACTGAAGAAGACCGCGGTACGGTTCAGTATTTGCAGGACTGCGCAGCCGAAGCGGAAGTGGCGACGGAATTTCTCTATATCGAAGATATCGGTTTAGGCGAAAAAGGTCAGTTTACGGACATGCAGGATCAGGTGATCAGCAACCTGTTCAAGCTCTATCCGTGGGAATACATGCTGCGGGAAATGTTCTCTACCAAACTGGAAGACGCTGGCGTGCGCTGGCTGGAACCGGCCTGGAAGAGCATTATCTCCAATAAAGCCCTGCTGCCGATGCTGTGGGAGATGTTCCCGAATCACCCGAACCTGCTGCCTGCTTATTTTGCCGAAGATGATTTCCCACCGATGGAGAAATACGTCGTTAAGCCAATCTTCTCCCGTGAAGGGGCAAACGTCTCGATTATCGAAAACGGTAAAACGCTGGAAGCGGTTGAAGGGCCGTACGGTGAAGAAGGGATGATCGTCCAGGCGTTCTGTCAACTGCCGAAGTTTGGCGACAGCTATACGCTGATCGGCAGCTGGCTTATTAACGATCAGCCTGCCGGGATTGGCATTCGCGAAGATCGCGCGCTGATTACGCAGGATCTGTCGCGTTTCTACCCGCATATTTTCGTCGAGTAAGACTTGCCCGGTGGCGCTACGCTTACCGGGCCTACGCTCAATATGTAGGTCGGGTAAGGCGAAGCCGCCACCCGACATGTTTTTACCCCACCTGCACCGACAGCATACTCAAACTCCCCATCTCAATGCCGTCGACCGGGATTGTAATAACCTCCTGACCATCCCATGCGCCTAATACATACAGCAATGGCAAGAAGTGTTCCGGCGTCGGGTTAGAGAGCGAACCGCCATCGTGATCCAGATAGTTCACCAAAGGGTGCCGTTCGACCGGCCCTTGCCAGGTCAGGTTGTCTTTTACATAGTCATTAAAGGCTGTTGCCCAGGGGTACGGCGTATTTTCACCGTGCCAGCGTACCGTACGCAGATTGTGTACCACGTTGCCACTGGCAATCAGCATGATGCCCTCATCACGAAGCGAAGCCAGCTTACGCCCCATCTCCATGTGCCAGGTAGCCGGTTTGGTGCTGTCGATACTCAGTTGCACCATCGGAATATCGGCATCCGGATACATTTTGATCAACACCCCCCATGAGCCGTGGTCAAAGCCCCAGGCTTCTTTGTCCAGCGCAACCGGAACAGGGGCGAGCAGATCAACCAGCCGCTGCGCCAGCTCAGGGGAGCCCGGCGCAGGATAATGCGTGTCATACAGCGCCTGCGGAAAGCCGCCAAAATCATGAATCGTTTTTGGCGCTTCCATGGCCGTCACGCCGGTACCCCGGGTAAACCAGTGCGCAGAGACCACCACAATTGCCTTCGGACGCGGTAACGTCTCACCCAGTTGACGCCAGGCGCGGGTATAGACGTTATCTTCCAGGACGTTCATTGGGCTGCCATGGCCTAAAAACAGTGCTGGCATACGAGAAGAAGACATGGTGATATCCTTAGAGGAGGTGTCAATGTGATGGGCCTACATTACGCGCATTCAGGTGAAGATGAACGCAGATAACCGTGAAGATCATCATCAGGAAATTTGAATGTCAGATATCGCTTAAGGAGAATGCATGTCAGTACCGTTGATTTTGACCTTACTTGCGGGTGCCGCGACCTTTATCGGTGCGTTCCTCGGGGTACTCGGGCAAAAACCCTCTAATCGCCTTCTGGCCTTCTCGCTGGGTTTCGCCGCCGGGATCATGCTGCTTATCTCGCTGATGGAGATGCTGCCCGCCGCGCTTCACACCGAAGGTATGTCGCCTGTTCTGGGCTATGGCATGTTTATCATTGGCCTGCTGGGTTATTTTGCGCTCGACCGTATTCTTCCTCACGCGCACCCGCAGGATTTAATGCAAAAAAGCGTTACCCCCATTCCGGGCAATATCAAACGCACGGCCATTCTGCTGACGCTGGGTATCAGCCTGCATAACTTTCCGGAAGGTATCGCCACCTATGTCACGGCCAGCAGCAACCTGGAAATGGGTTTTGGTGTAGCGCTGGCCGTGGCATTGCACAATATTCCTGAAGGACTTGCCGTTGCCGGACCCGTTTATGCCGCAACGGGTTCAAAACGTACGGCTGTCTTTTGGGCGGGTATATCCGGGATGGCTGAAATTCTCGGCGGCGTGCTGGCGTGGCTGATCCTCGGTAGCCTCGTCTCCCCGATCGTGATGGCTGCGATTATGGCTGCCGTAGCCGGGATTATGGTCGCGCTCTCTGTCGATGAACTGATGCCGCTGGCGAAAGAGATCGATCCCAACAATAACCCCAGCTACGGCGTACTGTGTGGAATGTCAGTGATGGGGATGAGCCTGGTACTGCTGCAAACGGCAGGTATTGGCTAACAATTTATGCCTCCGTTTTATACGGAGGCTTTATATTATTCAAAAAAACAATCCTATATATTTCACCTATAATAACCCTCAAAACTTAAACCTATTAAAATTTCGAAAAACAACACCTCTTAAGATAGCCTGAAAATATTAATTAAACCCATCTAAAAATATATTTAAGTCACGTTAATCGCGTCACCCTTCCCCAATCCGTATACTTTTCGAGTATTCTGAAATTAATATTCACATTACGAATCACTCTGAAAAAGGATATTTTCATGTATATGGGTAAGAAATTATTGTTAGCGGCAGCTATGGCTGCCATTGTATCGGGTTCTGCTTTTGCTGATGATCAAGGCTCAGGCAAAATCAAATTCAAAGGCGTGGTTATTGACGCACCGTGCAGCATCGCTCCAGACAGCGTTGATAAAGAAGTCGACCTGGGTGAAGTGACTACGGCCGTTATCAACGCCAACAAAAAATCCACGCCGGTTCCGGTCGATATCAATCTGGAAAACTGCCAGCTTGACGATCCGGCAGACGAAACCGACACGCCAATTACTAAAGTGGATGTGACCTTCACCAGCGCAGCGACAGATGCGACCGATACCAGCCTGATGAGCAACACCTTTGCAAGCGGTGCGCAGAACGTGGGCGTCCGTCTGCTGGATAACGCGGAAGGTAACATCACGCTTGGGCAGCAACAAGAGCTTGATCTGCTGGCGGGTTCAACCACCCAGACGCTGCATTTCAAAGCGGTTATGGAAGTCCCTACAGGTAAAACTGCGACGGCAGGCCAGGTTGAAGCCACGGCTAACTACGTCCTGATGTACAAATAATTCCGTTACGTCACGGTATCAGCCGACTGGCAATCCAAGCCGGTCGGCACTCTTTATTTATTCGAGTAACAGGATGATGACATACAAATTACAATGGATAATCATCATTGCGTCCCTGTTAATGACGAAAGTTGCCTCTGCCACTGAATTTAATATAAACGCCATCGATAAAGATCAGCGCGGCAGCGTCGATTTATCACTTTTTAAAGATCAAATATCGGTTACGCCGGGGAGCTATTTCGTTACGGTTGCCGTCAATGATATTCCGCTGGCAAATGGCTGGCAGCTTCGCTGGCGAGAAATAAATAACGCCGTTCAGGTCTGTATTCCCCCCGAGCTGGCCGACACATTCGCATTGCAGGATGACGTTCGTCACGCCTTGCCGGAAAAAGAGGGATGCGTTGATTTCGCCGCCAGACCCGACATCAAATTTACTTTTGAGCAAGGCAGCCAGACCCTGAAAGTAACGATCCCCCAGGCGTGGCTGCAATACCGTGCGGTTGACTGGATGCCGCCATCCACCTGGGACAACGGCGTGCCGGGCGTACTGCTGGATTACAATCTTTTTGCCAGCCATTATCAGCCCAATAGCGGCGGCAGCAATGACAACGCCAATACCTATGGCACCGCCGGTGCGAACATGGGCGCGTGGCGGCTACGCAGCGATTACCAGTACACGCAAAGCCATACGGACGCAGGCTCGGAGCATGATGGACGTTTTTCACGCGTATATATGTTCCGCCCTCTGCCCTCGATCGGTGCGAAACTGACGCTGGGTGAAACGGATTTCCAGTCCGCCATTTTTGACGCCTTCACCTACACCGGCGCATCGCTAATCAGCGATGAACGTATGCTGCCATGGTCGCTGCGCGGCTATGCCCCGCAGATTACCGGGATAGCGCAAACCAACGCCACGGTGACCGTAAGCCTTGCCGACCGCGTGATTTACCAGAGTAAAGTGCCGCCAGGTCCTTTTGTTATTCAGGATCTTAACCAGTCGGTTCAGGGCACGCTGGACGTTAAAGTCACGGAAGAGGACGGACGCGTCAGCACCTTCCAGGTCTCGGCTGAATCCGTGCCGTTTTTAACGCGCAAGGGCCAGGTGCGCTATAAGCTCGCGGCGGGTAAAGCGCGCCAGGGCGCCTCCCATGATGTTGAAGATAACGCCTTCATGAGCGGCGAATTTTCCTGGGGCATGCTGTCGCACACCTCTCTGTATGGCGGCACGCTGGCCGATGGCGACCGTTATCGTTCCGTCGCTGCCGGGATCGGCCAGAATATGGCCTGGCTGGGGGCACTCTCTTTTGACGTCACGCAGGCCACCAGCCAGCTGCCACACCAGCGCAGCCAGACGGGTTACAGCTATCGCATTAACTACAGCAAGCGTTTCGATACCACCGGCAGTCAGCTTACGCTCGCCAGCTACCGCTACTCAGACCCACAGTTTTTGAGCTACGCCTGCTACCTTGATTATGACGACGGTGAACGCCAGTCGGAAAAACAAACCCTGAGCGTGACGGCAAGCCAGTACATTTCGGCGTTATCCCTGAACCTGTACGTCAATATGCTGCGCCAGACATGGTGGAATGATTCACCCTCCACGACCGGCAGCATCACGGCGGGCTACAACTTTGATATGGGCCGCTGGAAGAACCTTGGCGTAACCCTGTCCTGGAGTAAAACGCATTACGACGAGGATGACGAAAGTGACGATACTCAGTTTTATCTCTCGCTCAGCGTACCGCTCGATCCCGATCATCGACTTAACTATGACCTGCGTAACAGCGACACGCTGAGCCATAACGTGTCGTGGTATGACACGTCGGATCGCAATAACACCTGGGGCGTTTCCGCAGGCGCGGAAAGCGGGAAGCCAGACTCCGGCGCGCAGGTCAGCGGGAGTTATCAGCATTATTCTGCGTACGGCGATCTCAATCTCTCCGGCAGCTATAAAGCTGACGAATATAACTCCCTCAGCGCGAGCTGGAGCGGTTCCTTCACCTCAACGGCGAAAGGCGCCGCGCTACACCGGCGCAGCTACGGTAATGAACCCCGCGTAATGGTCAGCACCGACGGGGTAGGCAATATCCCGCTGAACATGTCACGCGATGAAACCAACCGTTTTGGCATCGGCGTTTTACCGTCATTCTCCAGCTATTCCCCCTCCAGCGTGCAGGTCAATATGAACAACCTTCCGGATGGCGTGGACGTGGACAGCCGCGTCGTGACCTCAACCTGGACTGAAGGGGCCATTGGTTATCGTCAGATTGCCACGCGCGCAGGTAAGGACGTGGCAGGCGTTCTGCGGATGCCATCAGGAACGCCACCGCTCGGGGCGATTGTTCGCCTGGAAGAAAGCGATTTGCAGGTTGGGATGGTGGCCGATGAAGGCCACGTCTGGCTAGGCGCCGTTGAGCCAGAACAGCAGTTTCGCGTGACATGGGGCGACAACCAACAGTGTCGCTTCTCGTTACCTTCTCACTTAGAAAACAGCATGCAGTTGATACTGCCGTGTCAGTAAGAAATCATCATGAAATTAACGCCGATTAAAAGCCTGTGCCTGATGCTAATCAGCACAGCATTTACCGCCCACGCGGCCATTAACCTGGACCGCACGCGCATTGTTTTTCCTGAAAGCGACAAGGCCAGCAGCCTGAAAGTGGACAATCAGAGCAAGGCGCTGCCTTATCTGGCGCTCTCCTGGATTGAAAATGAAAAGGGGCAAAAAGAAGATGCGCACTTTATGGCGCTTCCCCCCATTCAACGTATCGAAGCGGGCGCCTCGTCGCAGGTAAGAATTGTTAAACAAGCCGCTACCCGCCAGCTGCCAAAAGACAGGGAATCGCTGTTTTATTTCAACCTGCGTGAAGTACCGCCAAAAAGCACCAGCGCCAGCGAGGAGCGCAGCGTGATGCAGGTTGCCATGCAGAGCCGAATTAAGCTGTTCTGGCGTCCGGAAGCGATTCGCAAAAAATCTGGCGAACTGACTGAAATGCGAATGGAAATTACCGCCAGCGCGAAAGGGCTCACGGTCCACAACCCTACGCCGTACTACATCACGCTGGCGTGGCTGAGCAAAAATGCCAAAACCATGCTGCCGGGTTTCGACAGTCTGATGATTGCGCCTTTCGCCACGGCAACCGCCGCTACCGGCGATTACCACGGTAGTTATTACAGCATCGGCTATATCGACGATTACGGCGCCCTAAAAAAAGTCGACGTGCAGTGCACCGGAACGGCGCTATGTAAACTTACCGAACGGAAAATCGATAAAGATGCGAAAGCTCGCTAGTTTGCTGGTTACCCTGCTGCTTTCAGCGCTACCTTTGAAAGACGCGCTGGCGCTCAACTGCTATCTGGGTGGATCGGGCGGCCCCGTCGAGGAGACAAAAACGATCTCCCCTTTTGCCATACCCAGCAACGCTCAGGTTGGCCAAAAAATATGGGAGTCTGATGACATTAAAATTCCGGTGACCTGCGACAACAACGTCACGAGCAATTTTCAGCCGGAAGATGTCTTTGCGTGGGTAAACCCTTATCCTGCCGCAACCGATCCCTATTATGAACTGGGCGTCACCTATGAAGGCATAGATTACGATGCCACAGGCCAGCCCAACGGCGTGGATACCCGCCAGTGCCTGGACAACGATAACATCAACATTTACACCCCGGATCAAATCCGCCAGATGGGTTGGGAGAATCGCATCTGCTCCGGCAATCCGGATGATATCCATATTTCACGCACGTTCGTCGCCCGATTACGACTTTTCGTGAGAATTAAGGCTATGCCGCCGCATGGCTATGTCAGTTCGCTCAGCGATTACATCGTTGTACAGTTTGACGGCAAGGGCGGCGTTAATCAGATGGCCGACGCGAAGAACCTCAAGTATCACATCAACGGGCTGCAAAACATTACGGTGCTTGATTGCGGGGCGACGTTTAGCATTTTCCCTGAAAATCAGGAGATCGACTTCGGCACCTTCAGCGCGCGTGACATTGTGAATCAGCAGACGCGTATGCGCACATTTTCAATACGAACCACCAAAGTGCAGGATGCCCAGTGCTCGGACGGATTTAAGATGGACTCGTCGTTTTACACAACCGAAACGCTCAGTGCAGACGACACCGCAGTACTGATAGGGAATGGGTTAAAGCTGCGTATTCTTAACGGAACGGAGCCTTACACCTTCAACCAGTACAAGGAGTACGCCGATTTTACGGGCGATAAGATGAATGTTGAGCAAAACTACACGGCTGAACTTTCACGGGAGGAAGGGAAAGCGATTCAGTCCGGGCCGTTTGAAACCGTGGTACTGTTCAAAATTAACTACCACTAGAAACAACAAAGCCGGGTTTCCCCGGCTTTTTCACATCAGCATGTTCAGCTGGCTTTGCGCTCGTGCGCGCGGCGGTACTCAACCAGATCTTCAATCGTCACCACTGGCATATTGTGCAGACGCGCAAAGGTGATGCACTCCGGCGCGCGCGCCATGGTGCCATCATCGTTGGTCAGTTCGCACAGCACGCCTGCGGGTTTGAAGCCAGCCAGCGTCACCAGATCGATGGTCGCTTCGGTATGACCACCACGGGTCAGCACGCCGCCCGGCTGCGCGCGCAGCGGGAAGACGTGACCAGGGCGGTGCAGATCGGATGGTTTCGCACCATCAGCAATCGCTGCACGCACGGTAGTCAGGCGGTCAGCCGCCGACACACCGGTGGTTACGCCATGCGCCGCTTCAATGGTCACGGTGAAGCCGGTACCAAAGGCGCTGGTGTTGTTTTCAACCATCATCGGCAGATCAAGCTGCTTGCGACGGTCTTCGGTGATGCACAGGCATACGATGCCGCTACCGTGACGGATGGTCAGCGCCATCTGCTCAACGGTCATGTTCTCGGCGGCAAAAATCATGTCGCCTTCGTTTTCACGGTTTTCATCGTCAAGCACCATCACACCGCGGCCTTCGCGCAGTGCATCCAGTGCATGTTCAACACGTTGAGTTGAAGTGCCAAAAGAGGAAAGTAGCGTCTGATTCATGGTAAAAAAACCTCATTAACTTTATGGTTACCAGAATCAGGGCAGTCTTAGGAGCGCCGTACTAGCGGCAAAAAAATAACGTGAGCGGGCCTTGCCCGACTGGATCGTTACTCTCTCCCATCCGGACTCTAACCGTCGGCCCCGGAATTACACCGGATCTGCTGACCTTTGAGAATTCACCCAAAGCGCTCGCGGGCTTTCAGCGTTAAGCTGATTTACCGCCGGTGGGGAATTTCGCCCCGCCCTGAGAATAAGCGAGATAACTATAACGCTATTGATTACCCTGGGCAATGCATAAGCTTCAAACAATTTTGTTTAACCCGCGGCATGACACGCTACAATAGGCACTAACACCTTTTCATCAAGGGAAACGACAATGATTGACCCAAAGAAAATTGAGCAGATCGCGCGTCAGGTTCATGAGTCCATGCCGAAAGGTATTCGTGAGTTTGGTGATGACGTTGAGAAGAAAATCCGCCAGACGTTGCAGGCACAGTTGGTTCGCCTTGATTTAGTCAGCCGCGAAGAGTTTGACGTGCAGACGCAGGTGCTGCTGCGCACCCGCGAGAAGCTGGCGCTGCTGGAGCAACGTTTGACCGAGCTGGAAAACCGCAATGCGCCGGAAGAAGTGAAGCCAGCGCCAGCTATTCCACCGGTGGATGACCAGGCATAAGTGCGGTCTGATGCCCTCACCCCAGCCCTCTCCCACAGGGAGAGGGTGAAAAACGAACGGGCCTGTTGGCCCGTTTTTTACTGACTGTCTTTCTGGATCTTCTTAATGATGTTGGTGGTTGAACACCCGTCCTCAAAGTTGAGCACCATCACTTCACCGCCATTCGCCCAGACCTCTTCGCTACCTGCGATTTGCTCTGGTTTGTAATCGCCGCCCTTCACCAGCAGGTCAGGCAGGATCCCGGCAATCAGGCGCTGCGGGGTATCTTCTTCAAATGAGACCACCCAGTCCACCGCTTCCAGCGCGCCGAGCACGATCATGCGCTGCTCCAGCGGGTTCACCGGACGCGTTTCACCCTTCAGACGTTTGGTTGAGGCATCGCTGTTGACCGCCACAATCAGGCGATCGCCCAGCTTGCGCGCATTCGCCAGATACGACACATGACCCGCATGCAGGATGTCGAACACGCCGTTGGTCATCACCACTTTTTCACCGCGTTTGCGCGCGGCGGCGACGGCCACTTTCAGCTCCTCTTCGGTCATGACGCCAAAGCCGGTATCCGCACGCCCGCGCACCGCGTTTTCCAGCTCGATTGGCGAAACGGTGGAGGTCCCGAGTTTACCAACGACCACGCCCGCCGCGGCGTTTGCGAAGTAGCACGCTTCTTCCAGGGAGTTCCCCGCCGCCAGCGTCGCCGCCAGCACGCCAATCACCGTATCACCGGCACCGGTCACGTCGTACACTTCCTGCGCCTGAGTTGGCATATGCAGCGGCGCCTTGCCCGGTTGCAGCAGCGTCATGCCCTGCTCGGAACGGGTCACCAGCAGCGCAGACAGCTCGAAATCAGCGATGATTTTCATGCCGCGCTCAACCAGCTCTTCTTCAGTTTTGCACTTGCCCGCCACCGCTTCGAATTCAGAGAGGTTTGGCGTCAGCAGGGTTGCGCCGCGATAGCGCTCAAAATCGGTGCCTTTCGGGTCGATCAGTACCGGTACGCTGGCTTTACGCGCCAGCTGGATCATGGTCTGCACGCTCGCCAGCGCGCCTTTGGCATAATCAGACAGCACCAGCGCGCCGATATTGCCCAGCGCCTGGCTAATACGCTCGTGCAGCGGCTCAGGATCAACGCCTTCGAATCCTTCTTCGAAATCAAGGCGGATCAGCTGCTGGTTACGCGACAGCACGCGCAGCTTGGTGATGGTTGGGTGTGTCGGAACAGAAACGAAGTCGCACTTCACGTTCACGTCCGCCAGCGACTGACTCAGGGCACGCGCCGCATCGTCAATGCCGGTCAGGCCCACCAGACGCGAATGCGCGCCCAGCGAAGCTATGTTCATCGCCACGTTTGCCGCGCCGCCTGGACGCTCTTCAATGGTGTCGACCTTAACTACCGGCACCGGCGCTTCCGGAGAGATACGGCTGGTCGGCCCATACCAGTAGCGATCCAGCATCACATCACCGACAACCATAACTCCAGCACGTTCAAACTCTGGCAGTGTTACTTTCATTCCTGACTCCAGAAAGATTCACAATTTGCGCGCGATAATATCACACTTGTTTTGTTACGCACGGTTCCACCAGCCACTTCTGCCAGCTTGTGGTCACCTGCGCGCGTTCATCGGTGAAACAGTCCAGCGCCACATGGCCCGGCTGTTCCTGTAAGGCCAGATGGTGCAACTCATCACGCAGCGTGGTGTAGGCGCGAGTTAATGCCTGCGCCTCCTGCTCGTCCATAATGTCGTTCTGCGCCAGCAGTTCCAGTATGCGCACGTTATCCGACCAGCGGGTCAGCTTCGGCTTATCGTGTGCGTGCAGCAGCACCAGGTACTGAGTGATAAACTCAATATCGGTAATGCCGCCTTCATCGGCTTTGATATCAAAGCGATCGCGATGTTTGTTGCCAAGGTGCGCGCGCATTTTTTCCCGCATTTCCCGCACTTCGGTTTGCAGCGTACTGCCTTCGCGCGGGGTCGTCATGACCGCCTTGCGGATCGCATCGAACTGCGTTTTGAGCTGCGGATCGCCATACACCACGCGGGCGCGCACCAGCGCCTGATGCTCCCACGTCCAGGCTTCGTTCTTCTGATAGTCGGCGAAAGCCTCCGTGGAGGTGACCAGCATGCCTGCCGCACCGGACGGGCGCAGACGCGCATCCACTTCATACAGAATGCCGGATGAGGTGCGGGTGCTGAACAGGTGCATGATGCGCTGGGCCAGGCGCAGGTAGAACTGCCGCCCGTCAATTTCACGCTCGCCGTCGGTCATGACGTCTGCCGGGCAGTCGTGGAGGAAAATCAGATCCAGATCGGAGCTGTAGCCCAGCTCCCAGCCGCCCAGCTTGCCGTAACCCACCACCGCAAAACCGCGGCCTTCACGCTCTGCAAGGTGCTTCGGCTGCCCGTAGCGGGCTACCATCTGCACCCACGCCTGATGGACAACCGCGTCGATGATCGCTTCCGCCAGCCAGGTTAAGTGATCGCTCACTTTCATTACCGGCAGGGTACCGGCGATATCTGCCGCCGCCACGCGCAGCATCTGCGCCTGCTTAAACTGACGCAGCGCCTCAAGCTGTTGCTCTTCGTCCTCTTCCGGTACGCGCAGCAGATACTGACGCAGCTCGTCGCGGTAGGCATCCGTCGCCGTCGGCTGATAGAGCGTATTCGGGTCGAGCAGTTCGTCCAGCAGCAGCGGATAACGCGCCAGCTTGTTCGCCACCATCGGCGAGGCGGCGCAGAGAGAAATCAGGTGCTTCAGCGCGCCGGGAAACTCGCTTAACAGTTCAAGGTAAGTGGTACGCGTGACGATCCCGCTCAGCAGCGGCATCATGCGCGACAGCGGCACCGGCGCATCCTCGCGGGAGCAGACATCGCTCAGCAGATGAGGCATAAGATGATCCAGCACCTGACGACCGCGCGGGCCAATGGCGCGTTTGTTCAGTTCGAAGCGGAAATCGGCAATCAGCGCCACCACGCGATGGCGGGCATCGTCGCTTAAGTGCGCCAGCACCGGCGTGGTGTCATCTTCCTGGAGTGCGTCCTGCCACAGCTCGCGCCAGTGCTCGGAGAGCGCATCGTCCTGCGATTCGCTTTCATCGTCGCCGATCAGATCGTTAAAGATGCGGCGCACGCCCGCCATATGCGCTTCCAGCCGTTCCGTCAGCGCCGCCCAGTCATCCACCCGCATCCCCCAGGCCAGACGCGCCCGGTTCAGCTCGTCGCCCGGTAACGTCTGGGTCTGTTCGTCGTTGATACTTTGCAGCAAATTTTCCAGACGACGCAGGAAGAGATAAGAGTCACGCAGCGTTTGCGCATCGCCTTCCGGCAGCAGATGCAGCTGCTCGATAGCGCTCAGGGTCGGCAGCAGCGAGCGGGATTGCAGAGAAGGTTCACGCCCACCGCGTATCAGCTGGAAGACCTGGACGATAAATTCGATCTCACGAATACCGCCCGCGCCGAGCTTGATGTTGTCCTTCAGGCCACGGCGACGCACCTCGCGGGCAATCATCCCTTTCATATTTCGCAGGGACTGGATCACGCTGAAGTCGATGTAGCGGCGGAACACAAACGGGCGCAGCATGGCGCGCAGCTCGTTGGCCCAGGCATCGTCGCTGTCGCCCATGATCCGCGCTTTGACCATCGCGTAACGCTCCCAGTCGCGACCCTGCTCCTGGTAATAATCTTCCAGCGCGGCAAAGCTCAGCACCAGCGGACCGCTGTCGCCAAACGGACGCAAACGCATATCCACGCGGTAGACAAAACCATCCTGGGTGGGCTGATCCAGCGTCTTAATCAGCCGCTGCCCCAGGCGAGTAAAGAACTGGGCGTTGTCCAGCTCGCGACGACCGCCGCGCGTGGAGCCGTTCTCCGGCCAGGCAAAAATCAGGTCGATGTCTGAGGAGAAGTTCAGCTCGCAGCCGCCCAGCTTGCCCATCCCCAGAATCAACAGCGGTTGCGGAACCCCGTCTTCGCTGCACGGCGTGCCCCACTCTTTACAGCAGGCGGCGTAGAGCCAGTCCCGCGCGGCGACAATCAGCGTCTGCGCCAGCTCGCTCAACTGCTGCAAGGTGCTCTCTTCGCTCACCAGCTCCAGCGCCTGCGCCCAGGCAATGCGTACCATCACCCGGCGGCGGAACTGACGCAGAACGCGCATCAGCGTGGCTTCATCTGCCACCTCTGCCAGCGCGGTTTGCAGCCAGCCAGCATAATGCCGCCACTCGTCAGCCTGCGGCGGCGCGCTTTCCAGCTCTGCCAGCCAGTCCGGGTTGGCGCTGACGCTCTCCTGCACAAAATCACTGAACGTGAGCACGCTTTTCGCCTGCTCGCTTAACGATGACGCGGGTAACGACTCAGGCAGGCGTTCGCAAACGGTCTGCCAGTGCTGCTGTAACTGCGAAGAAAGCGGCATATCAGGGGTTCCTTGCCAGAATTAACGTTTTCCGCTGTGCAGCCAGTACGGATCCTGCGAAATGGCCTCGTTGCGGAAATGCTCGATCTCGATCTGCTGACGGGTCTCGATGGCATGCTTCAGCCCCTGCCAGTTCTCCAGCCAGGCCTGCGCCTTCACGCCCTCATACGCACCCGACAGCAGCAACATGCTGTCGATGTTACGCGCCAGGCGGGGAAGCTGATCGCCATACTGGTCACCCAGCGGATGCGCAAAGGTGGTTCTCAGCTCGGCCGCATGACGGGAGAGGTGGATATCCGCAAAACGTTTGAAGTTTTCCGCGATTTTGGTCTGCCCTTTCGCATCGAGGAACGTGCGCCAGCCGCGCGTCACCAGAAACTCGGTCAGCGCCAGTTTCGCGCTGGCGTTTTGCGGGCTGTAGATCGCCGTTTGTGCCGACACGTCGGAAAGCATCAGCGTTTCGGTTTGAGTGAGCAAATCACGTAAGTGAGTGCTGGCTTTACGCGGTACGATGCCGCCAAAGAGCGTCAGGGTATGACGCACCAGCCCCATAGCGGCCAGCACCTGTTTTTTGGCATTTTTCACGTTACGCGCCCACAGCTCCTCGTGGTACTGCCACTGAGAGAGCGCCAGCTCCAGCGCCGCTTCCATGCCCTGCTCAACGGAGGCTTTCGGCACAACGCGCAGAATCGGGGTTTCTCGCAGCACGCGCGGCGCATTCCCGGCGGCCAGGTGATAGCCGCGCGCCGCTTTACTCAGGCTGCCCTGACGCAGG
Source organism: Enterobacter cloacae complex sp. EB5 (assembly GCF_031432835.1). NCBI lineage: Bacteria > Pseudomonadati > Pseudomonadota > Gammaproteobacteria > Enterobacterales > Enterobacteriaceae > Enterobacter > Enterobacter cloacae complex sp. EB5. Next base: position 2,706,920 of record NZ_CP133860.1, on the reverse strand, counting down.
CCAGGCTGGTTCACCAGCTTGCGCGCCAGCTTCAGCACGTCGCTCGCCTCGCCTTCCAGCAGTTCGAGTTCCAGTTCGCAGATCGGCTCCTGCTCTTCACCCGCCTTAATTTCACCCCGATCAAACGCGATCTCAATGCGGCTCTTGCCTTCCGTCACCAGCCATTTTTCGCGCCAGAAATCGGTGCTGAACAGCGGTTGCGCCTCTGCCGACAGCATTGCGGGCAGCGTCCCTTCCGGCCACACTTCCGCCGGAAAACGATCCAGCTCAAGTTCTGGCTTACTGATGTCGATATTGTATTCCGGACGCTGGTGCAAACCGCCCACCACGCGACCGGCGATTTTCATCGTCATCTCGTAGCGCCCGTTCGCACCCCGGATGCGCAGGCCCATATCGTGGTTGCGCAGCCAGTTGTCCGGCGTTTCGTAATAGATGTTGAGCAGCTGTACGGGTTCATGGTGCTCGCCGGACAGCGTATTCAGATGCTGGCGGAGCGCGTCAGCGCTGTCTTTTTCGACGATAAACTTTAATTCGATCTCTTGTGCCATAGCCTTGTACTTTTGCGTGCGTCACAGACGCGTCGATGAAGGCGAACTTCCTCGCCATTTGTTTGTCAGTACATAGTATTTTGCGCCAAATTGCCACGCAATGAGCAATTTGACGGGCGTAAAAGTTTAAAGCGGTGGAAATCATGACACAGATGATTCCGATTGATGATGAATCCTTTGCGTAGCGACACTGATCCCACTACTATCGTTCCACTTTTTATGAAAATAACGACTGATATGCTTAAATTACGCCTGATTGGACTTACTTTACTCGCTTTTAGCGCCGCAACCGCGGTCCACGCTGAAGAGAAACGTTACGTTTCTGATGAACTGAATACCTGGGTACGCAGCGGCCCTGGAGACAATTATCGCCTCGTGGGTACGGTAAATGCCGGCGAGGAAGTGACTCTGCTGCAAACCAATGCAGACACCAATTACGGTCAGGTTCGTGACAGCTCTGGCCGCACCTCATGGATCCCGCTGAAAGAGCTGAGCACGGTGCCAAGCCTGCGCACCCGCGTGCCGGATCTGGAAAATCAGGTGAAAACCCTGACCGACAAGCTGAACAACATTGACGGCACCTGGAATCAGCGCACCGCAGAGATGCAGCAGAAAGTGGCGCAAAGCGACAGCGTGATCGCCGGTCTGAAAGACGAAAATCAGAAGCTGAAAAATGAGCTCATCGTCGCGCAGAAGAAAGTGAACGCCGCGAATCTCCAGCTGGATGACAAACAACGCACCATCATCATGCAGTGGTTTATGTATGGCGGCGGGGTGCTGGGCGTCGGTCTGGTGCTGGGTCTGGTGCTTCCTCACCTTATCCCGAGCCGTAAACGTAAAGACCGCTGGATGAACTAACTCGTCTTCTCTGCCACACTTACGTATCATCTTGCGAAAAGAGAAAACGGGAGTGTTGGCGTGAAGAGTTATCTGGTCGGTGGTGCGGTACGTGATGCGTTATTAGGTCTGCCGGTCAAAGATAAAGACTGGGTCGTGGTCGGTGCCACGCCCGAAGCGATGATTGACGCGGGCTACCAGCAGGTAGGCCGCGATTTTCCTGTGTTCCTCCATCCGAAAAGCCGGGAAGAGTACGCCCTGGCGCGTACCGAACGGAAATCCGGTTCCGGTTATACCGGCTTCACCTGCTATGCCGCGCCGGATGTGACGCTGGAGCAGGACTTACTGCGCCGCGATCTCACCATTAACGCCCTGGCGCAGGATGAAAACGGCCATATTATCGACGTCTACGGCGGCCAGAACGATCTGCGCGACCGTCTTTTACGCCATATTTCCCCCGCCTTTTCTGAAGATCCGTTACGCGTACTGCGCGTGGCGCGTTTTGCCGCCCGTTATGCCCATCTCAGCTTCCGTATCGCCGACGAGACGATGGCGCTGATGACCGCCATGACCGACGCGGGCGAGCTGGAACACCTGACGCCAGAACGCGTCTGGAAAGAGACCGAAAACGCCCTGACTACCCGTAATCCGCAGGTCTTTTTCCAGGTACTGCGCGACTGCGGGGCGCTGAAAGTGCTGTTCCCGGAAATAGACGCGCTGTTTGGCGTGCCCGCCCCGGCGAAATGGCACCCGGAAATTGATACCGGCATTCACACCCTGATGACGCTGAGCATGGCCGCTATGCTCAGTCCTGAAGTGGACGTGCGCTTTTCCACCCTCTGCCATGACCTCGGCAAAGGGTTAACGCCAAAGGCGTTGTGGCCACGCCATCACGGGCACGGTCCGGCTGGCGTGAAGCTGGTTGAAGGGCTTTGCCAGCGCCTGCGCGTGCCGAATGACATTCGCGATCTGGCAAAACTGGTGGCCGAGTTCCACGACCTGATCCACACCTTCCCGATCCTGAAACCCGCCACCATCGTCAGGCTGTTCGATAACATCGACGCCTGGCGCAAGCCGCAGCGCGTGGAGCAAATTGCGCTGACCAGCGAAGCCGACGTGCGCGGCCGCACCGGGTTTGAAGCGTCCGATTATCCGCAGGGTCGTTTGCTGCGTGAGGCGTGGGACGTAGCGAAAGCGGTGCCAACAAAAGAGGTGGTGGAGGCAGGGTTTAAAGGCCCGGCGATCCGCGAAGAGCTGACGAAGCGGCGGATTGATGCAGTTGCAGCGTGGAAGGAAAAACGTTGCCCTCAGCCGAAAGACTGAGGGCGGTCGGTCATCAGAAGAAGACCACGTACACGGCAGCCGCGACGATAAAGCGGTAAATCGCGAACGGAATAAACGAGATACGCTTAATCAGTTGCAGGAAGGTTTTGATGGCGATCAGCGCCACAATAAAGGCGGTGATAAAGCCCACGGCGAACATCGGAATGTCGCCGACGGTCAGGAAGCCGATGCTTTTGTAGAGATCCAGCGCGGTGGCGCCCATCATCATCGGCACCGCCAGCAGGAACGAGAACTCAGACGCCGCGTAACGGCTCACGCCCATCAGCATCCCGCCGGAAATGGTTGCCCCTGAACGGGAGAAGCCCGGCCACAGCGCCAGACACTGGAAGCAGCCAATCATAAACGCCTGACGATACGTCATATCGTCCAGACCTTCCGCACGCGGGGTTTTTGGCTTCAGCACTTCGGCGGCAATCAGCAGGAAGCCGCCGACCACCAGCGCGTACATCACGTTAATCGGGTTGAAGAGCGATTTAATGGTGTCGTGGAACACCAGCCCCAGCACCACCGCCGGGATCATCCCGAGCAGAATATGAATCAGCGTCAGGCGCCCTTTGCCCTCTCCTTCACGCTGCGGCAAACGCCCGAAGTGGATGCCGATCAGTCCGAACAGACGACGCCAGAACATCACGACTACCGCCAGGATAGAGCCCAGCTGGATCACCACCTCAAACGTCTTTGCGGTATCGCCTTCAAAGCCCAGGAGATGGCCAACGATAATCATATGGCCCGTACTGGACACCGGCAAAAACTCCGTCAATCCTTCGACCACACCCAGTATTGCCGCCACCAGCAGCGAGTGCATATCGCTCATCTATAAACCCCTAAAAAGATATAAAAAAACGGTGTCCCACGCGGACAACCGTGAAAGATACAGCTTTAAGACCGATATAACCTAAAATGGTTTAGCTATTATGACGTTAAATCTTTCCTTTCAGATTTGTGCCACGCTCGATAATCACGCCCACATTGGCGGCGCGCGCCACCGCTCCCGGCTTGCTTAGCTTAATGCGCACCCACGGGGAGTTAAATTTGCTCAGCAGCAGGTCTGCCACCTCTTCCGCCACGCGTTCTACCAGCGCAAATCGTTGCCCTTCCACATGGCCGATGACCGTTTCACTGATGTCGGCGTAGCTCAGACAGTCATTCACATCATCGCTTTTCGCTGACTTGCGGTTGTCCCAGCCCATTTCGATATCGAACACCAGTTTCTGCTCGATGGTCTGTTCCCAGTCGTAAACACCAATTGTGGTGATTACCGAAAGTTGCTCTATAAATACAATATCCATCACGACCTGCCTGCTTTTTGGCTAAACCGGATACCACTTCCGGCGAATTATGCGTATTATCCACAGATGCTGAGAATACAGATACATTTTCAAAACGGAACAGCGTTATGAGTGCAATCGCGCCTGGAATGATTATCCTCGCCTACCTTTGCGGCTCAATCTCCAGCGCCATTCTGGTCTGCCGCATCGCCGGGTTGCCTGACCCGCGTGAAAGTGGTTCCGGGAATCCGGGGGCGACCAATGTACTACGAATTGGCGGCAAGGGAGCAGCCGTAGCGGTTTTGATTTTTGATGTTCTGAAAGGAATGCTTCCCGTCTGGGGCGCGTATGCGCTCGGCGTCACCCCCTTCTGGCTGGGGCTGATTGCCATCGCCGCCTGCGTCGGCCACATCTGGCCTGTTTTCTTTGGTTTTAAAGGCGGTAAAGGCGTGGCCACCGCGTTTGGCGCGATTGCGCCGATCGGCTGGGATCTCACCGGCGTGATGGCGGGCACCTGGCTGCTGACCATCCTGCTGAGCGGTTATTCGTCGCTGGGCGCCATCGTCAGCGCACTGATCGCCCCGTTCTATGTCTGGTGGTTTAAACCGCAGTTTACCTTCCCGGTGTCGATGCTCTCGTGTCTGATCCTGTTGCGCCATCACGACAACATTCAGCGCCTGTGGCGTCGTCAGGAAACGAAGATCTGGACGAAGCTCAGGCGTAAAAAGAAAGACGCTCAGTAAACCGTTCGTTATGCCTTATAACCAAATGTGATTTTTGTCACCTTCTGCCTGTGGTAACTGTTAGAGACACAACACAACCACACAAAAAGAAAATGGCAGAAATCACAGATTCAACTCCCCTTCCAGCGGCAGGAAATACCCCGGATGGCGACATCAGGTGGGTACGCAGCGCATCGGACGTTTCACGTCTCGTTAATGACGGCTCTCAGGGCCGGGCCAATGCCCGCATCGTGGTCGGTATCGCGCTCGGGGGAATTTTCCTCGATGCCTACGATCTCGGCGCGCTGGCGTTCGGCATCAAAGACATTACCCGCGAATTTAATCTGACCCCCGCCGGTACCGGCATGGTGGCTTCAGCCATTACGTTTGGCGCGATTATCGGGGCGCTGCTCGGCGGCTATCTCACGGATAAAATCGGGCGTTACCGCGTCTTTATGGCCGACATGGTATTCTTTGTCATCGCCGCCATCGCCTGTGCGCTGGCCTCGAACGAATATGTGCTGGCGGGCGCGCGCTTTGTGATGGGTCTTGGCGTGGGGATCGACCTTCCCGTCGCGATGGCGTTTCTCAGCGAGTTCGCCAGGCTGAAAGGCCCGGGAAATAAAGCCTCCAGCGTCGCAATGTGGTGCCCCACCTGGTATGCGGCCATCAGCATCTCTTATCTTCTGGTGCTCTTCTTTTACGCCGTGCTGCCGGAAAGCCACAGCGACTGGCTCTGGCGCCTGATCCTTGGCTTTGGCGCGGTGCCCGCGCTGGTGATTATCGCCATCCGCAGCCGCTATATGAGCGAATCCCCGGTCTGGGCGGCGAATCAGGGCAATCTGAAGGAGGCGGCGTCCATCCTGCGGCAGTCTTACAACATTAATGCCCACGTACCGCAGGATGTGCTCGACCAGCCCGCGCCTGTCGTGAACAAGGCAAAATGGTCGAACTACCTGAACCTGTTCCGCGGTATCTATCTGCGGCGTACCACGCTCGCCACGCTGCTGTCGGTCGTCTCCTCGTTCGCCTATAACGCCGTAGCCTTTGGCCTGCCGGTGATCATCTCCAGCTTCTTTGTGCAGTCGATGCTGACTACCATTCTGATCTCGCTGGCGCTTAATCTGCTGTTCGCGTTTGTCGGCGGGCTGCTGGCGGTGCGCTATGTTCCGCGCTTCGGCGCGTGGCGGATGTCACTGGCGGGTTACGCGTGCCAGCTGGCGGCGCTGCTCGGCCTGGCGCTGATTGGCCGCCCTGACGGGGCCACGGAAGGCATGGTCGCCGTCGCGATGCTGGCGCTGTTTCTGTTTGGTCAGGGGTTTGGACCCGGTGCGCACACCATGACGTTTGCCTCCCTGAGCTACCCGACCTCACTGCGCGGCGTGGGTGTGGGGCTTAACCAGACGCTGATGCGCAGCAGTTCAACGCTGTCACTGTTTCTGTTCCCGCTGCTGGTCGCCTCGCTGGATACCGCCGTGTTCTGGGTGATTGCGCTGGCGCCGTTTATCGGTCTGGCGTCGCTGCTGGCGATCCGCTGGGAGCCGTCGGGGTATGATGTGGATGCAGAGGATTATCGCTAGCCTTTCTTGCCGGGTGGCGCTGCGCTTACCCGGCCTGCATTACTGAAACCGGCTCACATGAGCCGGTTTTTTTATCCATAAGCGACTCATATGACAGCCTTCATTTCCGCCAGGGCATACTGAAACGTATCCCGATAGTGTGGAAATGGAAGCACCATGTTAGCAACTCAGGTCACTGATAATTCATACAAAGGCTGGCAGGCCTCGCTTGCCCTCCAGTTTTGTCATGCCCCTGAGAAAACCCTCCTCCATTCCGCGCGTCACAGCGGGCCGCTTACCGTTCAGCGTCCGTTTTATCCCGAAGGGGAAACCTGCCACCTTTACCTGCTGCACCCGCCAGGCGGAATTGTGGGCGGGGATACGCTGGATATTTCCGTGCGGCTCGACGCCAAAAGCCATGCCCTCATCACCATGCCCGGCGCCAGTAAGTTCTATCGCAGCAGCGGCCCGCTGGCCTGCCTCAGTCAGCATTTTTACCTCGACGAAGAGGCCACGCTGGAGTGGCTACCGCAGGACACCATTATTTTCCCCGGCGCTAACGCCGCGCTGCGTTCCGTCTTTCACCTGCACGCCACCAGCACGCTGCTGGCGTGGGAGCTGTACTGTCTGGGCCGTCCGGTGATAAACGAAACCTTCAGCCACGGCACGCTGGAGAACCGCCTTGAGGTGTGGGTGGATGGCGAGCCGCGTCTGATTGAGCGACTACATCTCAGCGGTGGCGATCTGACGCCCGTCGCGGACCATCCGTGGGTCGGCACGCTGCTGTTCTATCCGGCCCGGGAAGTACATCTCGACGCGGTGCGTGCGCTTCTCGCCCCGCTGGATACTTTTGCGGGCGCCACGCTCACCGACGATATGCTGTCGGTGCGTTTTCTCTCCCACGACAACCTGATTTGTCAGCGGGTGATGCGCGATATCTGGCAGTCGCTTCGCCCGCTTCTAACCTCCAAAACCGCCTGTTCGCCGCGCATCTGGCAGACATAAGAGAAACGCTATGGAACTGACTCCCAGAGAAAAAGACAAGCTGTTGCTGTTCACCGCCGCGCTGGTTGCTGAACGCCGCCTCGCGCGCGGGGTAAAGCTCAACTACCCGGAATCGGTCGCGCTGATCAGCGCCTTTATTATGGAAGGCGCGCGCGATGGCGAAACCGTCGCCTCGCTGATGGAAGCCGGCCGTCACGTCCTGACGCGCGATCAGGTGATGGAGGGCGTGCCGGAGATGATCCCGGATATTCAGGTGGAAGCCACCTTCCCGGACGGATCCAAGCTTGTCACCGTCCACAACCCGATCGTGTAAGGAGCGCGTGATGATCCCAGGCGAATACCGGATCCAGTCCGGCAACATTGCTCTCAACGTCGGGCGCGAAACCCGAAGTGTGATCGTGGAAAACCACGGCGACAGGCCGATCCAGGTGGGATCGCACTACCACTTTTACGAGGTCAACCCGGCGCTGAAGTTCGATCGCGAGGCCACCCGGGGTTACCGGCTGAACATCCCTGCCGGCACTGCTGTGCGCTTCGAGCCCGGCCAGAAGCGGGAAGTGACGCTGGTGCAGGTGACGGGCGCGCAGCGCATTTTCGGTTTTCGCGGCGAGATCATGGGTGAGGTGAAACATGTCTGAGATTTCACGCCAGGCGTATGCCGATATGTTCGGCCCCACGACCGGGGATAAAGTACGGCTGGCCGACAGCGAGCTGTGGATCGAAGTAGAAGACGATCTCACGGTCTACGGCGAAGAGGTTAAATTCGGCGGCGGAAAAGTGATCCGCGACGGCATGGGGCAGGGGCAGATGACCGCCGACGACTGTGTGGATCTGGTGCTCACCAACGCGCTGATCGTCGATCACTGGGGGATCGTGAAGGCCGATATCGGCGTAAAAAATGGGCGGATTTTCGCCGTTGGCAAAGCCGGAAACCCGGACATTCAGCCCGGCGTGACGATCCCGATTGGCGCGGCAACGGAGGTGATCGCCGCCGAAGGGAAGATCGTCACCGCAGGCGGGATCGACACGCACATCCACTGGATCTGTCCGCAACAGGCGGAAGAGGCGCTGGTGTCTGGCGTCACCACCATGATCGGCGGCGGTACCGGGCCCGCGGCAGGTACGAACGCCACCACCTGCACGCCGGGGCCGTGGTATATCGCCCGCATGTTGCAGGCCGCCGATACGCTGCCGGTGAATATTGGCCTGCTCGGTAAAGGGAACGGCTCCAACCCGGACGCGCTGCGCGAGCAGATCGCGGCAGGTGCCATCGGGCTTAAGATCCACGAAGACTGGGGCGCGACGCCTGCGGCCATCAACTGCTCGCTGGAGGTCGCTGAAGAGATGGATATTCAGGTGGCGCTGCACAGCGACACGCTGAACGAGTCCGGTTTTGTCGAAGACACGCTGGCCGCCATCGCCGGGCGCACCATCCACACCTTCCACACCGAAGGGGCGGGCGGCGGCCATGCGCCGGATATCATCACCGCCTGCGCGCACCCGAATATTCTTCCCTCCTCCACCAACCCGACGCTGCCCTACACGGTCAACACCATCGACGAGCACCTGGACATGCTGATGGTTTGCCATCACCTCGACCCGGATATCGCCGAGGACGTGGCGTTTGCCGAATCCCGCATTCGCCGGGAGACCATCGCCGCCGAAGACGTGCTGCACGATATCGGCGCGTTCTCGCTCACCTCGTCAGATTCACAGGCCATGGGCCGCGTGGGGGAAGTGATTATCCGCACCTGGCAGGTGGCGCACCGCATGAAGGTGCAGCGCGGCGCACTGCCGGAAGAGACCGGCGATAACGACAACTTCCGCGTGAAGCGCTATGTCGCCAAATACACCATCAACCCGGCACTGACCCACGGCATCGCCCATGAGGTCGGTTCTATTGAGGCGGGCAAGCTGGCGGATCTGGTGGTCTGGTCCCCCGCCTTCTTTGGCGTCAAACCCGCCACCATCGTCAAAGGCGGGATGATCGCCTGCGCGCCGATGGGCGACATCAACGCCTCGATCCCCACGCCGCAGCCGGTGCATTACCGCCCGATGTTTGGTGCCCTTGGTGCCGCACGCCACGCCACGCGGCTGACGTTTGTCTCCCAGGCTGCTGATGCCAGCGGCATTCCGCAGCGGCTCGGACTGCAAAGCGCCACCGCGGTGGTGAGAGGCTGCCGGTCGGTGAAAAAGGCCGACATGATCCACAACGATTTACAGCCGAATATCACCGTTGACGCGCAAACCTATGAGGTACGCGTCGACGGCGAATTGATCACCAGCGAACCGGCAGAGGTTTTGCCGATGGCGCAACGCTATTTTCTGTTTTGAGGAGTGATGATGATCTATTTAACCCAACGCCTGGACCACGCGCACCCCGTCACCGCCAGCGTGACGCTGCCGATTGACGTGCGGGTAAAAAGCCGCGCCCGCGTGGCGCTGAACGACGGCCGTGAAGCCGGGCTAATGCTGCCGCGCGGCCTGCTGCTGCGCGGGGGCGACCTGCTGACTACCGACGATGGCAGCGAAGTGATCGAAGTGATCGCCGCCCCGGAGTCGGTTTCCGTGGTGCGCTGCGCCGACCCATTCCTGCTCGCACGCGCCTGTTATCACCTGGGCAATCGTCACGTACCGCTGCAAATCATGCCCGGCGAACTGCGCTATCACCACGACCACGTCCTCGACGACATGCTGCGTCAGTTCGGTCTGGAGGTGGCCTTCGCCAGCCTGCCGTTTGAACCGGAAGCGGGCGCTTACACCAGCGATGCCCACAGCCACTCCCACGCTCATTCACATTAAGGACTCATCATGCGCAAGTATTTACCGCTGTTTCTGCTGGTCTTTTCCGTTCCGGCGCTTGCCCATCCCGGCCACGGGGCCGACAGCTTCCAGGCCGGATTTCTCCATCCGCTGACCGGGCTGGATCACCTGCTGATGCTGACGGGGGCTGGCGTGCTCTCCGCCCTGAGCGGCCGCAAGCTGCTGCTGCCGTTAGCGACGCTCGGCATGATGCTTGCTGGCGCCGTTGCGGGCAGCCTGCTCGGCGGCTTTAGCGGCATGGAAATGCTGATTATCGCCTCGCTGGCGGTCTGCGGCGTGATGATGTTTAAGACTGAAAATCGCCTGCTGCTGGCGGTGCCAGCCCTGGCGATGTTCCACGGCTGGGCGCACGGCGTGGAGATGTCCGGCCACAGCTTCTGGCTCTTCACCAGCGGGTTTATGTTAGCCAGCGCCACGGTGCTGTGCGCCAGCTTCGCGGCAGGGCTGCTGCTGCGCCGTCACGACGGCCTGCGTAAAACCTTCGGCGGCGGGCTGATCGTCTCCGCCCTGCTGGCGCTGATGAGCTGATGGAGCACGCCCGCCAGCGGCTGCGCCTGATGCAGCTCTCCAGCAGTAGCCTGCCGGTTGGATCGTTTACCTGGTCGCAGGGGCTGGAGTGGGCTGTCGAGGCCGGGTGGGTCACGGACGCTGAGGCCTTCAGGCGCTGGCAGATCCAGCAGATGGAGCATAGCTTTTTCTGCGTGGATCTGCCGCTGTTTATCCGCCTGTATCGTGCCTGCGAGAAGCAGGACGTCGCGACAGCAAAACGCTGGACGGCATACCTGCTCGCCTGCCGGGAAACGCGCGAGCTGCGCGATGAAGAACGCAACCGTGGCGCGGCCTTTACGCGCCTGATTAAAAGCTGGGAACCCGCCTGCCCGCCAGAATGGTTGCCGCTGTTGATGCGAAGCCAGCTCGGCGGCATGGCGTGGCTCGGCGTGCGCTGGGGCATTAGCGCGCGCGAGCTGGCGCTGAGCCTCGGCTACAGCTGGATTGAGAGCGCGGTGATGGCGGGCGTCAAGCTGGTGCCGTTTGGGCAGCAGGCCGCACAACAGCTGATTATCGACCTGAGCGACCATTTTGCTGCCGGGTTTGAGCAGGCATTTTTACGTGGCGACGACGTGCTGGGGGCCGCTACGCCGCTGTCCGCCATCGCCTCGGCGCGCCACGAAACCCAATATTCACGACTATTCCGTTCCTGAGGAGTCAACATGGCTGATTACAAACATCCCCTGCGCGTGGGCGTAGGCGGCCCGGTAGGGTCGGGCAAAACCGCCCTGCTGGAAGCGCTCTGCAAGGCGATGCGCGACACCTATCATCTTGCGGTGGTGACTAACGATATCTACACCAAAGAAGATCAGCGCATCCTGACCGAGGCGGGTGCGCTTGAGCCAGAGCGCATCGTGGGGGTGGAAACGGGCGGCTGTCCGCACACCGCCATCCGCGAAGATGCTTCAATGAACCTGGCGGCGGTGGAAGCGTTGAGCGAGAAGTTCGGCAATCTGGATCTGATCTTCGTGGAAAGCGGCGGGGATAACCTGAGCGCGACCTTCAGCCCGGAGCTGGCGGACCTCACCATCTACGTCATCGACGTGGCCGAAGGGGAAAAAATCCCACGTAAGGGCGGGCCGGGGATCACTAAATCCGATTTTCTGGTGATCAACAAAACCGACCTCGCGCCGTACGTGGGAGCGTCGCTGGAGGTCATGGAACGCGACACTAACCGCATGCGCGGCGAGCGTCCGTGGACCTTTACCAACCTGAAAGCGGGTGACGGTCTGGCGACAATAATTGCGTTTCTGGAAGAAAAAGGGATGCTGCGGATCTAAAAAAGGCCTGGCATAACGCCAGGCCGTGACGGTTATTTACAGCTGTTATCGGGAGTCCCCTGTTCGCGCCATGCGCCCCACTGGCCGCCGCTTCCCGGCGTTTCTTGTCCCGGGTTGACATACCACTGGTTGAGCCAAACTTTACCGTTGTAAGACACTTTGGTGCATCGGGTTGGATAGGCGATTTTGGCGTTATAGGCCGGTGCCGCAGGATTTACCGGTGTGTCATCTTTTGCCGGGGTGTCATCCTTAGCCGGTACCGCCGGTTTGCTGACGGTGATGGTCATGCTGTCCGTCGCGGTTCGCCCATCCGCGCCGGTCGTCGTCAGCGTAAAGGTCGCTTCACCCTCGCTGTTAGCAGGAATGACGGCATAGGCATGCGCGCTGTCCACGCTCTTCACCAGCGTGCCGTTCAGTGTCGCCTCCAGCGAGAAGGTTTCTGCCCCTTTCGTCACACGCCAGTTATACGATCTGGCATTCAGGCTCTTACTGCCGTCCAGCGCGTAGGTGATCACCCCCGTGGTCGGAGAAACCAGGACGTAATCTGCGCCTGCCACCGCCGTTGGAGCCGGCGCGACAGGCGTGCTACCGTCTTTGAGCGCCATAATACGGGCCACCGCACGCTCCATGTCAGGTTGAGTACCCACTTTTGCCGAATCTCCGTTGGCCAGTGGCGTACCGGTCTCCTCCAGGATCTGACGCATCTGACGCGGTGTCACGGTAATACCGTTGGCTTTGGCGATGCCTGACAGGCTGGCTACCACACCCGCAATAATCGGGTTCGAGGAAGAGGTTCCGGCAAACGTCGCGGTATAAGAATCGTTAACACCGCCATTTTTATAGAGATCGCCATAACCTGTGCTCACTACGTCCCAGCAGCCCCATGCAGAGCTGGTGACGCGCGAACCATAGGTGCTGAACGACGCTTTTTTACCGTCTTTTGCACAAAACGCCCCCGCCAGGATAGCCCCGGAGTCCCGCACGTTCACGTCAAACTCTCCCTTGAAGCCTGGGCTATCGAGGTTGACGTTCCCGTTACCTGCCGCCTCAATAACGTAAACGCCTTTATCCGTCAGCGCTTTAATCACATCGTAATAGGCGGGCTCGGACTCCATTGCCACCCAGCAATCCTTCTGACAACCCGCTGGATAACCGCCCGCTACGTGTACCCCGATCTGCACCACATCGCCTGCTTTGAGCAGCGGAATTAAATTATAGAGGTTATTATGCGCTGAGCCCGCGTACCCCAGTCGGCTTTTCCAGCTTATCCCTCGAATACCGGTGCCAATATCTTTCGCTGCCATAATCCCGACGGAAGCGGTGTCATGATCTTGCTTTTCAACATACGTTGTTTTTCCAGAGCTGAGGCTTATCGGCGGTAAGTTGAGGTGGTGGGTATTCCAGGGATAAATCTCCGTTGAAATAATCGTCACCCCTTCACCCGCACTGCCTGCATAGTGATCTACGCTTTCGCGGTTTACGCCCCCCATATAATAACCGGCGCGCTTAACATCAGGTGCTTTGAGATAATCCTGCTTATTGCGAAAATCCGGTACGGCGGCAGACGTTAAATTATTATTTACCGAAGACTTAACCTGCGGCGTAAGGGCGTTTTCATCCAGCGACACCGGTTCGGCCTCCGGGTAAACAAACTCTACGTTCTGATTCTGCTCCAGCTCAGTAATAATATGGTTAATGTAGGTTTTATCCTGACGTTTATCTTGCGGCAACGCGATACGCAGATAACGGTCAAAGCCATAACGCTTATTGAGTTCCGTCAGCTCGGATGACTGATTTGAACTCCGCAAATTCGTCGGCCGAAACATATTTGTGGTGATAAGGGAAGGATCATTCAGGGTAATTTTATTGTTTGTCGCTTTTAACAAACCGGTAGTGGGTTTTAGCTTGAGTACAATTGCCGTGTAGGTCGCATTGTCATATGCAAGCTCATTTTGCACCAGATTTTCTGCCGCAGCAGAAAATGATATTGCTGCACAAATCAAAAGGGATAGGGCACTTTTTTTCATGATAATCACGGTTCCTTTGTGAATCGACATTTCTCCTTTTTCAGTATCTGTGACTCATGCAACGGGAAGAATAAGAGCAGCCTAATCTGAGGGAAAGACCTTTCTATAATTAAATAAGAAAAATCCACATCCAATTCCTTTATATTTCGCAACGCGAGGATACACCTGGATACAAAAACCGTAAAGATTAAGCATAATGAAATAATCAATATCCGCCGCCGCTAAAAATACTCTCGTTGCTACTGCTATTTTCTCACAGTCTGGATTTTAATAACGATATATCTTGCGAGGGATTCCAACCCCGCCATTATCATGTAAGGGTTAATACGACGCATCATTATGGACATTAAAATCGTTATTGCTGAAGAATCCTCGTTGATTCGCCGCGGCTTATCCTCAATGATGCAAGCGCTCTCGTTACCCACCTCAGGCATGAATCAGAGATGCGTTCTGACCGGTGAAGTCGCCTCTTCCGCAGAACTTCTGTCGCTTCTGGGTCAGCATAACCCCGATATCGTTATCCTCAGCTATACACTGACAACCCGCTTTAATCGCCCTCCTCTCGCAGGTATGGACGGTCTGAAGCTGTTGAGATGGCTCCATCAGACTTATCCTGCGCTCAGCATTATCCTGATCTCGCCCTATGCAAACGCCTTGTTTATTCGTCAGGCGCTAAAGGAAGGTGTCAGATCGTATTTGTCGCGGGATATCAACGAGAAAACCTTGAGCCAGGCGATTGCAACAGTTCTTAAAGGTGAGATCTATATCGAAAGCCAGCTGGTAAATATGCTTTTTCGTCATGAGATGACAGATATTGAGAAACTCTCGCCGCGGGAAATCGATGTGCTGCGTCTGATATGTGACGGATTAAATTTGAAGGAGATAGCTCAACATATGCACCTGAGCATCAAAACAGTCAGTGCGCACAAGATCCGGGCGATGGAAAAGCTGGATGTGCAAAACGACTGCCAGCTTTACTCGCTAATCATCAAGAACCAGATGTTCGACATCAGGATATAAAACTCCCCCGCCGCGACGACGGGAGAGCCGTTCACGCCTCAGGCAGCTCCGCCAGCGGCCAGCGCGGACGCACGGACACGCTCAGGTCAGCCGTTGCGCCCGCGTTCAGGCGCACCATTCCGGCGTAGGCGATCATCGCCCCGTTATCGGTACAAAATTCAGGACGCGCGTAGAACACTTCCCCACGACGCTTTTGCATCATCTCTGCAAGCTTCGCGCGCAGCGTACGGTTGGCGCTTACGCCACCGGCCATCACCAGGCGCTTAAAGCCGGTCTGATCCAGCGCGCGTTTGCACTTGATCATCAGCGTATCCACCACCGCATCTTCAAACGCACGGGCGATGTCGGCACGCGTCTGCTCGCTGTCGTCGTTATTGCGGATGGTGTTCGCCGCGAAGGTTTTCAGACCGGAGAAACTGAAATCCAGCCCCGGACGGTCAGTCATCGGCCGCGGGAAGACAAAGCGCCCTTCCGTTCCCTGCGACGCCATTTTGGAGAGCATCGGGCCGCCCGGATAATCCAGCCCCAGCAGCTTGGCGGTTTTGTCGAAGGCTTCACCTGCGGCGTCGTCGATCGACTCACCCAGCAGCTCGTACTTGCCAATACCCGTCACGCTAATCAGCTGGGTATGCCCGCCGGAAACCAGCAGCGCCACAAACGGGAACGCTGGCGGATTGTCTTCCAGCATCGGCGCCAGAAGGTGCCCTTCCATATGGTGAACCGGAATGGCCGGAACATCCCACGCGAAGGCCAGCGAACGCCCTACCGTTGCGCCGACCAGCAGCGCGCCGACCAGGCCGGGTCCTGCGGTATAGGCCACGGCATCAATATCTTTTGCACTCAACCCGGCCTCTTTCAGCGCCGCCTGAATCAGGGGAACCGTTTTACGCACGTGGTCACGAGAGGCCAGTTCAGGCACGACGCCGCCGTAGTCAGCATGCAATTTCACCTGACTATACAGTTGGTTGGCCAGAAGCCCTTTTTCGTCGTCGTAAATCGCGATGCCGGTTTCATCGCAGGATGTTTCAATACCCAGTACACGCATGACTTGTTTTACCTCGTTTCAATACCGCGCAGTGTAGAGCCTGAGCGGATTGTTGTAAAACTTTGTTCGCCCCAGGAAGAAGCCTCGTGTATACTCTTCCCCCTTATAAAAGTCCCTTTCAAAATCGCATCGGTGCTTTACAAAGCAGCAGCATTTGCAGTAAAATTCCGCACCATTTTGAAATAAGCTGGCGTTGATGCCAGCGGCAAACCGAATTTATTAAAGGTGAGAGTTACATGCCGGTAATTAAAGTACGTGAAAACGAGCCGTTCGACGTAGCACTGCGTCGCTTCAAACGTTCATGCGAGAAAGCAGGTGTTCTGGCTGAAGTTCGTCGTCGTGAGTTTTATGAAAAACCAACGACCGAACGTAAGCGCGCTAAAGCTTCCGCTGTGAAACGTCACGCGAAGAAACTGGCTCGCGAAAACGCACGCCGTACTCGTCTGTACTAATCTGTTGAGGGCCGCAGCCCTCAATTGACAGACAGAGTTGTAGTCGTAAGGCCGTGCTTCCGGAAGGAATGCGCGGCTTGTTTTCGTTTATAAGTCGCTTAAATTTTTGGGGCATATGGCCGGAAGAATCCCACGCGTTTTCATCAATGACCTGCTTGCCAGAACCGACATCGTCGATCTTATCGACGCGCGGGTGAAGCTAAAAAAGCAGGGCAAGAACTACCATGCGTGCTGTCCGTTCCATAACGAAAAAACCCCCTCTTTCACCGTAAACGGTGAAAAGCAGTTCTACCATTGCTTCGGCTGTGGCGCACACGGTAATGCCGTCGATTTTTTGATGAACTACGACAAGCTCGAGTTCGTTGAAACCGTCGAAGAGCTGGCGGCGATGCATAACCTTGAAGTGCCGTATGAAGCAGGCAGTGGGCCAAGTCAGATCGAGCGCCATCAGCGGCAAACGCTGTACCAACTGATGGATGGCCTGAATTCGTTTTACCAACAGTCTCTTAAGCACTCTGCGGCTGAGCCTGCGCGTCAGTATCTGAACAAGCGCGGACTGAGCGACGATGTGATTGCGCGTTTCGCTATTGGTTACGCCCCACCCGGCTGGGACAACGTGTTAAAGCGTTTTGGCGGCAATAGCGAAGATCGTAAATCCCTCATCGACGCAGGCATGCTGGTCACTAACGACCAGGGACGAAGCTACGACCGCTTCCGTGAACGGGTGATGTTCCCGATCCGCGACAAGCGTGGCCGGGTGATAGGTTTTGGTGGTCGCGTGCTGGGTGATGCCCTGCCGAAATACCTTAACTCCCCGGAAACCGATATTTTCCATAAGGGCCGCCAGCTTTACGGCCTTTATGAGGCACAGCAGGATAATGCGGAACCTCCGCGTCTTCTGGTCGTCGAAGGCTATATGGATGTTGTTGCGCTGGCGCAGTACGACATTAACTATGCCGTTGCGTCGCTGGGAACGTCCACCACGGCGGACCATATCCAGCTGCTGTTCCGCGTCACCAACAACGTGATTTGCTGTTACGACGGTGACCGCGCAGGACGCGACGCCGCCTGGCGAGCGCTGGAAACCGCGTTGCCGTATATGACCGACGGGCGTCAGCTACGCTTTATGTTCCTGCCCGACGGTGAAGACCCGGATACGCTGGTGCGTAAAGAGGGTAAAGCGGCGTTTGAAGCGCGGATGGAGCAGGCACAGCCGCTCTCCACGTTTCTGTTTAACAGCCTGATGCCGCAGGTTGATTTGAGTACCCCTGACGGGCGCGCGCAACTCAGCACGCTGGCGCTGCCGTTAATCAGCCAGGTGCCCGGCGAAACGCTGCGCATCTATCTGCGTCAGGAGTTAGGCAACAAGCTCGGCATTCTGGATGACAGTCAGCTTGAACGTTTAATGCCGAAACAGGCTGAAAACGGCACGGTACGCCCCGCGCCTCAGCTAAAACGCACAACCATGCGTATACTGATAGGGTTGCTGGTGCAAAACCCCGAACTTGCTCCGCAAGTGCCGTCGCTGGCGGGTTTGAACCACGAAAAATTGCCCGGGCTTGGCTTATTTTCAGAATTGGTCAACACTTGTTTGTCTCAGCCAGGCCTGACCACCGGACAACTTTTAGAGCATTATCGCGGCACAAAAGAGGCCGCAACCCTTGAAAAACTGTCGATGTGGGACGATATAGCAGATAAGGATATCGCAGAAAAAACGTTCACCGACTCACTCAACCATATGTTTGATTCGATGCTTGAGTTGCGCCAGGAAGAGTTGATAGCTCGCGAGCGCACCCATGGACTGAGCAGCGAAGAACGCCGGGAGCTCTGGATGATTAACCAGGAACTGGCGAAGAAATAAAAAATTTAACGGCTTAAGTGCCGAATATCGATCGGGAAGCCCCCGGCAGCCGCACTGAGAGGCAGCGGCAAAAATATAAGTACGCCCTCGCTTTAAAGGTTGGCAGCCCTATCGCCGACACCAATCAAACGAATTAAGTGTGGATACCGTCTTATGGAGCAAAACCCGCAGTCACAGCTGAAACTTCTTGTCCAACGCGGTAAGGAGCAAGGCTATCTGACCTATGCCGAGGTCAATGACCATCTGCCGGAAGATATCGTCGATTCAGATCAGATCGAAGATATCATCCAAATGATCAATGACATGGGCATTCAGGTGATGGAAGAAGCACCGGATGCCGATGATCTGTTGCTGGCTGAAACCTCCAACAACACTGACGAAGATGCGGAAGAAGCTGCTGCACAGGTCCTGTCCAGCGTGGAATCTGAAATCGGGCGTACCACTGACCCGGTCCGCATGTACATGCGCGAAATGGGTACCGTTGAACTGTTGACCCGCGAAGGCGAAATTGACATCGCAAAACGCATCGAAGACGGGATCAACCAGGTTCAGTGCTCTGTTGCCGAATATCCGGAAGCGATTACCTATCTGCTGGAGCAGTACGATCGCGTTGAAGCGGAAGAAGCGCGTCTGTCCGATCTGATCACTGGCTTTGTCGACCCGAACGCTGAAGAAGATATGGCGCCAACCGCCACTCACGTCGGTTCTGAGTTGTCTCAGGAAGAGATGGATGACGACGAAGACGAAGATGAAGAAGAAGACGACGACAGCAGCGATGACGACAACAGCATCGACCCTGAACTGGCGCGTGAGAAGTTTGCCGAGCTGCGTACCCAGTACGAAGTGACGCGTGACACCATCAAAGCGAAAGGCCGCAGCCATGCCGCCGCTCAGGAAGAGATCCTGAAGCTGTCTGAAGTGTTCAAACAGTTCCGCCTGGTGCCAAAACAGTTCGACTACCTGGTGAACAGCATGCGCGTGATGATGGATCGCGTACGTACCCAGGAACGTATCATCATGAAGCTGTGCGTTGAACAGTGCAAAATGCCGAAGAAGAACTTCATCACCCTCTTCACCGGCAACGAAACCAGCGAAACTTGGTTCAACGCCGCTATCGCGATGAACAAGCCGTGGTCTGAAAAGCTGCACGACGTGAAAGAAGACGTACAGCGCGGCCTGCAAAAACTGCATCAGATTGAAGAAGAGACCGGCCTGACCATCGAGCAGGTGAAAGACATCAACCGTCGTATGTCCATCGGTGAAGCGAAAGCCCGCCGTGCGAAGAAAGAGATGGTTGAAGCGAACTTACGTCTGGTTATCTCTATCGCCAAGAAATACACCAACCGTGGCCTGCAATTCCTGGATCTGATTCAGGAAGGCAACATCGGTCTGATGAAAGCGGTAGATAAGTTTGAATACCGTCGTGGTTACAAGTTCTCCACCTATGCTACCTGGTGGATCCGTCAGGCGATCACCCGCTCTATCGCAGACCAGGCGCGCACCATCCGTATTCCGGTGCATATGATTGAGACCATCAACAAACTCAACCGTATCTCTCGCCAGATGTTGCAGGAGATGGGTCGCGAGCCGACGCCGGAAGAGCTGGCTGAACGCATGCTGATGCCGGAAGACAAGATCCGTAAAGTGCTGAAAATCGCTAAAGAGCCTATCTCCATGGAAACGCCAATCGGTGATGATGAAGATTCGCATCTGGGTGATTTCATCGAGGATACCACCCTCGAGCTGCCGCTGGACTCTGCCACCACCGAGAGCCTGCGTGCCGCTACGCACGACGTGCTGGCTGGCCTGACCGCCCGTGAAGCCAAAGTGCTGCGTATGCGTTTCGGTATCGACATGAACACCGACCACACGCTGGAAGAAGTGGGTAAACAGTTTGACGTTACCCGCGAACGTATCCGTCAGATCGAAGCGAAGGCGCTGCGTAAGCTGCGCCATCCGAGCCGCTCTGAAGTACTGCGTAGCTTCCTGGACGATTAATCGGTCCTGAAATGAAAAAGCTCCCAATCGGGAGCTTTTTTTTGTTTATGCCCTCTCTCTGTAGGTGAGGGCATCAGGCCGCAGAGGAGCTAAAGCCCCCTCACCACCAGTGCCTCATCAAGTTCCCGATACGCCTCCACCAGCTTGTCCAGCGTCGCCCTGTTCAGCCCGCTCGGGTTCGGCAGCACCCACACCTGCGTTACACCAATGGTAATGTTCTGCTTACCCCACCTGGCGCCGCGCTGGCTGAACGCCTGCTCGTAGGCCTGCTTGCCGAGGATCGCCAGCGCAGCGGGCTGATAGTCTTCAATTTTCGCGATCAGCTCACGCCCGCCAGCGCGCAGCTCATGCAGATTCACTTCGCTCGCCTGCACCGTGGGTCGCTCGACCAGCATGGTGATGCCACAGCGCGTATCCAGCAGCTGCTGCTCTTCTTCCGGCTTAAGCTGTTTGTCGGTAAAACCGGCCTGGTGGATCACCTTCCAGAAGCGATTTCCCGGATGAGCAAAGTGAAAACCGGTGTGCGCCGATGACTTGCCCGGATTGATACCGCAGAACACCACCCGCAGGCCAGGGGCCAGAATATCGTTGATCATCTCTACTCCTGTCTATGCATCTTAAGGTAAGTATAAAGGATTGATTATGCGTTGTTTATAAAAACAGCAGGCAGGTGTGAATGGCTGGATTGCTGAGGGGAGTTACTTTATAATTCACCGCCACGGCCCCTTAGCTCAGTGGTTAGAGCAGGCGACTCATAATCGCTTGGTCGCTGGTTCAAGTCCAGCAGGGGCCACCAAATACAGCAAGGGCTGGCGGGGAGTTACCCACCAGCCTCTTTTTTCCAGGGATATGCCGGGGATATTCCAAAAAATTAACCATAGTGTTTTATAGTTAATTTATTACCGTTCATACACTCCTGGATCTAATCAGCTTCATGCAGTAACCACTATTGCAAGGGATATGAATGAAACGGATCTTCATCACTGCTTCGGTTCTGCTTGCCCCCCTCAATAATGCTTATGCTGGCTGTTCTGCTGCCAGCTTTGCGGCGTGTTCTTCCCTGGCAACATCAACCGGGTCACGTCCACGTCCCAGCCACTGGCCGGGCGGGGCAATCACCCTGTTCGAACCCGGTGGACAACCACAATGTACTTCTGACCCATGAACGGCTACGGATACGCCGTGAAAACTTACACGCGGCTCATCGGGTCATTAACCCGACCGCAAGGGATTTTTAAATAAATATTTATCTATCGACAAATTTCCCCTTGTCCCAGCTCTCGCCGCGGGCCGTTAAGTCAATTGACGGCGCGGCCGCTATTCCCTCAGCATCATAAAAAAATGCGGACGTTGTAAAGCTGTACACGGTGCCGTGAACAGTAAATGAGATATTGTTGCCTATGCCTTCAACTTTTGCGCGGGCGGTATTCGCTGTAAGCGTGGGCGCGATATGTTGTTTTTCGAGAGCCACCAGCGGATCACCGTCAATCTTACTCGCTAAAAAATAACGATACACTTCCCCGGTGGTCATGTTCGAGCCGTCATACTCAGTAATGTATAACTAGGTCCGGGGCGTGAGCTGGCGAACTTCATATAGCCGATCACTAACAGTTAAACGCTGTATATGTTGGAAATAACAGTACCCCGCGACCGCCAGGGCCATAAGAATAGTGGCGATCCAGTGCAGCGTCCTAAAAGTGATGCTGTTTAACATAGTCGATGCCTTGCTTTATCCAAAATTGGTCAATCGGATCATCACCAAACGGAGGGGTCCCCGTGAAATTACCCCACTCGGGTCTAGATGTGCCGGCTTTCCACTGCGCCGCGCCGGCAGCAATAAGCAAAATCTTTGCAGGGATGCACGCTGCATAACCCACAGCGCCGTAATGGAAATTCCCGAAGTCAGCATAAGCCCGTTTTTGTTGTTTGTAATCCCACGGCCCGCCGTTTCTTACTCGCTCATAAAACCACGTATACGTAAGCGGGGCGGCCATATCCTGGACTTCGTGACGCGCCCGCGCGAGCCTTATGTGTTCGCGCAATATCTCCAGCCCACGGGGTGGATAAATCGGTATACATGCCATCGTTCTTCCTTTCTGCCAGGCAAAAAGGGCAACATAAGAGCAATAACGGTAACGCGTACTGCTGAAGATCAATTTATTAATTTTATTTGCAACATCAATAAGTAACGAAATTAAATAACACGAACCTATAACACAATTTGTATCACCTGCGATCCGTTTTTAGCCATTAATGAGGGTTTACCCTCAATGGAAATGGAGTTTTAAAAATGGCTATTCCTGCTTATTTATGGCTTATGGATGATGGCGGCCACCTGATAAAGGGATCTGTGGATGTTCAAAATAGAGAAGGTAGTATAGAGATCCTCTCTTTTAGTCACGGCTTATTAGTTCCGACCGATAACAACACCGGCAAGATCACTGGCACGCGCTTACATGCGCCGCTCGTAATTGAAAAAGAGTTTGATAGCTCCAGCCCGTATCTCTACAAAGCGGTAGCCACCGGCCAAACGCTGAAAAGCGCAGAGATCAAGTGGTATAAAATCAACGATGCGGGCCAGGAGGTTGAATATTTCAATATGCTGCTTGAAAACGTCCGGGTAGTCAGCATTAACCCCGTCATGCATAACTGTAAAGAGCCAGCGTTACAGATACACAATCATAATGAGGGAATACAGCTCCGCTATGAGCGGATCACCTGGAAATATTGCGATGGGAACGTCCAATACTCGGACGCGTGGAACGAGCGGGTTACAGCGTAAAAAAAGGGCGGTTAATCCGCCCTGTATTGTTTTTAGTGCCAATTCTTTCGCCCCCTCGGTCTGCCAGCACATAGCCTCCCCTCGATGGCAACACCCCGCGCGATCACCTGGTGCCAGCTCTCCGCACTTCTTAAACATTTGGGGTATTTTAATCATGCTTAATGCTGTTAAGCATTCTCTGGCAGTTATTGCGGCGTACCGCTGCCGCTGCACGCCTCCAGCCCCCCAAATTTTCGAGTTTCTCGGCTCACGCATTCAAAAGTGAACTCTAAGGTCACATTTAACCCCGTGCTCCCCGTTCCAGAAGGAAGATTCAATAACTCTCACTCTTTCACAAACCCTAAAAACTAAAGAAATCCCCCATCGCGCCGATCATCATCCGTGTGTATTATTTCCTGTAGCTTTTACAACAACTAACCTTAACTCAAATACTTAAGCGCCAGAGCGAAAGGCATCATGAGCACACCGATCAAACGGCTAGAAATCATTAAAAATGCCATTGAGCTGGAAGATGACGACATCATCCGGAGCCAGCTGAAACGTCTCAAAGAGGAAGCCTTTGACGATGATCTCCTGTCCATCGTCGCGGCGCTTGAGCAGAAAAACTACACCGCAGCCCTTCGCGCTATTACCGCCTGGCTGCAAAGCCAGCGCGCCGTTACCCCGTGGCGTGACCCGCAGCTGGCGGCCAGCAAGCTGGAGCTGAAAGCCCTGGAAGAGCGTCTGCGCGATCTGATTGATCGCCGTAACGCCCGGATACAGCAGCTTGATGAGTTCAACGATCTCTATTTCTCCCGCCTCGGGCCGTTGATGCAGCAGATCCTCGCCCTGCGTAAAACGCTGGCGGAGCTTAACCTGCGTCGTCAGCAGGCGGAGACGCGTCGTCGGGAAGAGGATTACCGCCGCTGCCAGGGCTATATGGCGCAGGCCGTAGAGGTTCTGTCAACGCTCACCGGGCGCTGGCGAGATCTGCCTGCGGATTCCGTTCAGGCGGCAGAGGCGCGCAAGCATCTTCAGCAGCAAAGCAATCTGATTGCCAACCTGCTGGCCGAAGCTATGGAGCTGGAGACCGGTTTAACGCGTGAAGAAGAGCCGGCACGTCAGGCGCGCGATGAGGCCAACGAAGAGTACAAGAAGTATCGCGAACAGCATCATGATGCCGAAGTTCGCCTGCGTAAAGGCAAGGATCTCTCTGAAGAGGATCGGAACGAGCTGAAGCGGCTCTGGCGTCAGGCGAGCAAGCTATGCCACCCGGATCTGGTTGCCGATGATTTAAAAGAAGAAGCCAACAGGATGATGGTACAACTCAACCAGGCCAAACAGCGCGGCGACGTGAAGGCCATTCGCTCGCTGGTCGCGCGTCTGCAACAAGGATTCGAACCGATGATGGCGAGCGACAGGCTGAACGACCTGGAACGTATTCGCAAAAAGATGGCGCAGGTGCGTGAGCAAATCGACACCCTGGTGAACGAGCTGGCAGAGCTGGAGAAGGAAGAATCCTGGCTGCTCGTCTCGTCGCTCAGCAATATGGAAGCCTACTTTGCCCAGCAGGAGAAAGCGTTGAAAGAGGTATGCGCCTCGCTCGAACATCAGGTGAGCGAAGCGCAGCTGGATCCCGCTGCCTGATTATTTGGCGTGCCAGTACGCGCTGGCACGCACCAGCTGCGGGTCAATTGCGTCGGTTTCAAACTGACGGCTCAGGCGTTTCACCACCTTCCCCTCTCCGGTCAGCCAGATAAAGTAATCCTCTTCCGGCACGTCCAGCGCGGCAAGATGGTCGGCCACCGCCTGCTCGTTGTGGCCGATAACCCAGGTGATGTTGAACCCGCTCAGGTGCGCCAGATAGTCCTGGTACGCCGCATCGCCCACGGTGACGATGGCGTGGATCGCCGGGCGAACAGGCAGTTTTGCGATGCCTTCTAAACGGCGGCGCAGCGCGGGCATGCCCGACTCGTCGCACACGTACAGCTGCCAGGCGTAATCTTCCGGCACCACCAGCGAACCGCGCGGACCGCCGATGGTCAGCTTGTCGCCCACCTTCGCCTCTACTGCCCAGTTGCTGGCAATGCCGCCATCATGAACGAAGAAATCGAGCGCCAGCTCATGTTTTTCGTCATCGTACAGCGGGGTATAGTCACGCGCCTGCGGACGCACGCCGTCGCCCCAGTCGATGCCTTCATCGGTCACCACAGGCGGCACGAAAGTGGTGCCCGGTGCCGGGAAAAAGACTTTGGTATGGTCGTCAAAGCCGCGAGAGCGAAAGCCCTCCAGCGCCTCGCCGCCTAGCACAATGCGCTGAAATCCTGCGCTGACTCGCTCAGTGCGCAGCACGTTCAGCTCACGAAAACGCAGGTCATTGCGGACACGTTGAGGGTAACGGGTAGATGTCATAATGATGCCCTTCTCAGGTGAATACGATATATCGGAATGAATTTTTAATGATAATGATTGCTATTAACTCAGAAATCAAGATTTTTTAGATTGCATCTGAATATATCTTAGATATAGTTTAGATATATCAAATTGAGGAAGAAACATGCGACACGAACACGACGGCGGCGGACGCCGGCCACGATTTTTTGGCCATGGCGATCTGCGGCTGGTGATCCTGGATATCCTGACCCGCAACGCGAGCCATGGTTACGAGCTGATCAAAGAGATCGAGAACCTGACGCAGGGACATTACACGCCTAGCCCTGGCGTAATCTATCCGACGCTGGATTACTTGCAGGATCAGGCGCTTATCGCCATTACCGAAGAAGAGAACGGCCGTAAGCGGATTGCGATTAACGCCGCCGGACAGCAATGGCTGGATGACAACCGGGAACAGCTGGAGCAGATCCAGACGCGTATCAAGGCGCGCTCCGTCGGGTTCCAGCTGCGCAAAAACCCGCAGATGAAGCGGGCGCTGGATAACTTCAAAGCGGTTCTGGATCTGAAGGTTAATCAGGGAGAGCTCAGCGACGCGCAGTTGAAACAGATTATCGGCGTGATTGACCGCGCGGCGCTGGAGATCTCCCAGCTGGATTAAGCCAGCACGCCGTCGTTCACGCGGAACACGCGGACCAGCTCTTTCAGGTGCATGGCCTGTTCGTTAAGGGATGCGGCCGCCGCAACGGACTCCTCCACCAGCGCGGAGTTCTGCTGGGTGGTGGCGTCTATCAGGCCAATCGCGCTGTTGATCTGCGAGATGCCTTCCGTCTGTTCGTGGCTGGCCTGGCGAATCTCACGCAGGATGACGTCCATCTCCTCCACGTTGCCGACCATGCCGTTGATAAGCCCGCTGGCTTTCTCCACAAGGTTCATGCCGTCCTGCGTCTGGCTTGTGGAGCTTTCAATCAGCTGGCGGATCTCACTCGCGGATGTTGCACTTTTCTGCGCGAGCTGACGTACCTCGCCCGCCACCACCGCAAAGCCGCGACCATGCTCACCCGCGCGCGCTGCTTCGACCGCCGCGTTCAGCGCCAGAATGTTGGTCTGGAAGGCAATGGCGTCGATCAGGTCGATGATGTCGGACATCCTGTTCGATGTTTCGTTAATCAGGCGCATTTTACTGGTGACCTGCTTCATCATCTCGCCGTTGTTTTTGACCACGGCAGCCGCATCGGCAGACAGGTTCGTCGCTTCTCCGGTGTGGGACGCGGTGTTCTTCACCGTGGCGGTGATCTGCTCCATCGACGCGGCCGTCTGTTCAACGGAACTGGCCTGCTCCTCCGTGCGGGCAGCCAGATCCTGGTTGCCCGCGACAATCTGCGCGGCGGCGCTGGAGATGTTTTCCGATCCGGTTTGCACCTGCTGCACAATCTCCAGCAGGCGCGTTTTCATCTCCATCAATGCGGTGAGTAGCAGTCCGGTTTCATCTTTACCGTGCGAGGTAATGCTGCCGGTGAGATCGCCATCGGCAATGGCCTCCGCAAAATTCACCGCATCGTTCAGCGGGCGGGTAATGGATCGCACAATGAACCAGCCAGCCAGGCTGGCTGCCGCGACGCTGAAAAGCGTAATCAGGATCAGCAGCAGACGATTGGTGTGGAAATCGCCTTCCACCTGTTCGCCCGCACTCTGCATTTCATGGTCCTGGATCGCAATCAGCGCCTGCACTTTCGCTTTATAGGACTGTTGCAGGTTCAGGGTGTTGGTCATCATCTCGTTTATCGCGCCCGCACGGTCGTTATTCTGCACGGCCTGCAAAATGCGGTAGCGCGAGTCAAGATATTGCTGGCGTACGCCGTGGATATCGGCCAGCACCTGTTGGGATTTTTTATCCTTGAGAGCGTTGTCCAGCTCGCTCAGGATTGCGGTGATGCGCTCGCTGATCGCCTTCAGACGCTGCTCTGATTGCGCCGTGTACGTCCCCTGCTCGTCCAGCAGCATGAGCTGCTGCGTGCTGATAAATTCCTGGAAGTTGTCGATTAACTGGTTCGCTTTTACCGTCGTTGGATAGTCGCTGGTAAGGATGGTTTGCATTCCATTGTTTGCCCGATTCAGGCTCATCAGAGACAAGCTTGCGCTGACGACCATCAAGACAATAAATAATCCAAACGCCAGAAATAATTTCGTGCCGATCTTTACGTCATGTATGAACATATTTACCCCATCGATGTGATTATTTCTCAGACGATCGCTGTTATCGACAGGAAAAGCGCTAACTTTATGACTTTGATCGTTTTTTTATTTTTCACTCTCAATGAATTCGGGGCGTAACAATTAAAAAACCGGGCGCTTTTTTTAGTTAATTAATATTTCATTAACAACATGACTTATTCTGAAAAACAAAAAAGCCGTTTACCCCGGAGGAATAAACGGCTTTATCGAAGCATGCATTTCTTAATGCAGCACGGTAACCGCATCTTCAAGACGTCCGGCCCGGTGCTTAACCATCGCGGAAATCTGCGCGCTCTCTTCGACCATGTCAGCATTTTTTTGCGTAATGCTGTCCAGCTCTGCCACGGCACGGGTCAGCTCTGTCAGGCCTGTCGCCTGCTCGGAGGTGGCGTGGCTGATCTGCGCGATAAGCTGCGTGACGTTTTTCACCTGCTCGACAATATCATCCATGGTACGTCCCGCGGCGTGGACCTGATCGGCGCCCGACTGCACTTTGCTGGCGCTGGCGTCGATCAGCTTACGAATATCGTTAGCCGCATTCGCGCTGCGGCTGGCAAGATGACGCACTTCGCCCGCCACCACCGCAAAGCCTTTCCCCTGCTCGCCTGCGCGTGCCGCCTCAACCGCGGCGTTCAGCGCCAGAATATTGGTCTGGAAGGCAATGTCATTGATAAGCGAGGTAATAGAGCCAATGCGCTGGGTACTGTCGGCAATGTCATCCATGGTTTTCACCACGGTCTGCATCACGGTGCTCCCCTGCGTGGCCGCGCTGCTGGCCGCCATCGACAGCTTGTCGACTTCGGCTGCGGTCTCAGAGTTACTCTGCACCGACGCCGCCATCTGGTTCATTGTTGCCACGGTCTGCTGCACGTTAGCCACGGTCTGGCGCGTGCGGTCGTTGAGATCTTCATTGCCCTGCGCCAGCCTGTCGCTGCCGTCGCGCACGCTCACCACCTGGCTGGAGACGTCGTTGATCAGCCAGCGGCACATCAGCCCCAGCTGTCCGACGGCCCGCAGCGTCAGCCCCAGTTCATCGCTGCGGTTAAGATGCTGCACGCTGTTACGCTCTCCGGTAGCGACCCTGAGCGCCTGCCGTGCGACGTTTTCCACCGGGCGGACAATCTGTTGTTCAAACACCAGGGTGCCAAGCAGCATCACCACGGCTGCCGCCACCAGCGAAGCCCAGCCCGCGGCACTGGCAACCAGCGTTGCGGCCATCACCGCGAAAAGTATCGCCATCACGCTGCGCACGCGCCAGCGCAGCGGCATCGCCGGTAATTTACCGAGCCAGCCTTTGCGCACCACCAGCCCTTTATGAATGCGTTTTTTGCAGCGTCCTTCGTTGAGCGCCTTATAAAGCGGCTCCACCGCGGCGACCTCGTCCTCGGTGGCGCGGGTACGAATGGACATATAGCCCGTCATCTGGCCGTTACGCACCATCGGTACCGCATTGGCGCGTACCCAATAGTGATCGCCATTTTTACGTCGGTTTTTGACAATCCCGCTCCATGGCTCGCCCTTTTGCAGCGTGTACCACATGTCGGCAAAAGCCGCTTTCGGCATATCCGGATGGCGCACAATGTTGTGCGGCTGCCCGAGCAGCTCCTGGAGCGTAAAGCCGCTCACTTGCACAAAGGTGTCGTTAGTGTGGGTCATGTAGCTGTGGAGGTCGGTGGTCGACATAAGCGTGGTGTCATCGTCCAGCGGATATTCATACTGGGTGACATAGTCAGGAGAGGACATAGTGAGCATCCCTTGCAGGTTATTTGAATGTTAATTTTGTGGCTTATGTTTTTTCGGCGATAAAAAATTTATCTTTAGTTGTTAAATATGATTAAGATCGCAAATCTCGGTTAAACCGCACTTTTCGTACGATTTTCTAATTAATTGATTTAAAATACTTTCGAGACGAAACTACCTACAAAGCATGATCCCCCGGCGCACACTTAAGGCGCATTCCCTGCCCTGGCGTAGTGCAAATGACGACACCCCCTCCCCGGCTCGTTATCCCTTATCCCGTGCGGCGCGCAATGGCATGATTAAATATTGTGCAAATTTGATTTCACCTGGCGTTTATCCCGATTTTTGTTAAGGCATCTGAGGTGGCGTAATCCCTGCAATAATTAACTCAGTATCATGTGATACGCGATCCCCGGGAGCATATTTTGAACAGGTTACCTTCCAGCGCCTCGGCTCTTGCCTGTACCGCGCACGCACTGAATCTCATTGAGAAGCGAACGCTTGATCATGAGGAGATGAAACAACTTAACCGTGAGGTCATTGATTACTTTAAAGAGCATGTGAATCCTGGTTTTCTGGAGTATCGCAAATCTGTTACCGCCGGCGGGGATTACGGAGCCGTAGAGTGGCAAGCGGGCAGTCTGAATACGCTTGTCGACACCCAGGGACAGGAGTTTATTGATTGCCTGGGTGGTTTTGGTATTTTCAACGTGGGGCACCGTAATCCAGTTGTGGTTTCCGCCGTACAGAATCAACTTGCGAAACAACCTCTCCATAGCCAGGAACTGCTCGACCCGCTTCGCGCCATGCTCGCGAAGACGCTGGCAGCCTTAACGCCTGGCAAGCTGAAATACAGCTTCTTCAGCAACAGCGGCACGGAATCGGTCGAAGCAGCAATTAAACTCGCCAAAGCGTACCAGTCGCCGCGCGGGAAATTCACCTTTATCGCCACCAGCGGCGCGTTCCACGGGAAATCCCTGGGCGCACTGTCGGCGACCGCTAAATCTACCTTCCGCAAACCGTTTATGCCGCTGCTGCCGGGCTTCCGCCACGTGCCGTTTGGCGACATCAACGCCATGCGCACCATGCTAAGTGAATGCCGTAAAACCGGCGACGACGTGGCGGCGGTGATCCTGGAGCCGATTCAGGGTGAAGGCGGCGTGATCCTCCCGCCGCAGGGCTATCTGCCCGCCGTGCGTCAGCTGTGCGATGAGTTTGGCGCGCTGCTGATCTTCGACGAAGTGCAGACCGGGATGGGGCGCACCGGCAAGATGTTCGCCTGCGAGCACGAGAACGTTCAGCCTGACATCCTGTGCCTGGCGAAAGCGCTCGGCGGCGGCGTGATGCCGATTGGCGCAACGGTCGCCACTGAGGAGGTGTTCTCGGTGCTGTTCGACAACCCGTTCCTGCACACCACCACCTTCGGCGGTAACCCGCTGGCCTGTGCGGCGGCGCTGGCGACCATCAACGTGCTGCTGGAGCAAAACCTGCCTGCGCAGGCGGAGCAGAAAGGCGACATGCTGCTGGACGGTTTCCGTCAGCTGGGCCGGGAATACCCGGACCTGGTACAGGATGCGCGCGGTAAAGGGATGCTGATGGCGATTGAGTTCGTTGATAACGAAACCGGTTATAGCTTCGCAAGCGAGATGTTCCGCCAGCGGGTGCTGGTGGCGGGAACGCTTAACAACTCGAAAACCATCCGCATTGAGCCACCGTTGACGCTTACCATTGAGCAGTGTGAGCAGGTGCTGAAGGCGGCGCGTAAGGCGCTGGCGGCGCTGCGGGTGAGTGTGGAAGAGGCGTAAAAAACGCCGGGTGGCGCTACGCTTACCCGGCCTACAACATACTGCATATGCAAGCCCGGTAAGCGTAGCGCCGCCGGGCTGCTTTTTATCGGTGAAACTCCGCCACCGTCATGGTGAAGCGAAGCACGGTATCGCCTTCATTGGCATAGCCGTGCGCCGCTTCCGTTTTCGCTACCGCCGACGCGCCAGCATTAACCTGTGCCACCGTCTCGTCCACCGTCAGGGTTAATACGCCTTCGTTCACGTGCAGCAGCTCAAACGTTCCCGCCGGATGCCCCGGAGAGGTGAACGTCTCTCCCGGATACATCTCCCACTGCCACAGCTCAATCATGTCCGGGCCTGCGGTGCCTGCCAGCAGTCTGGCGTAACCGCCCTGTGCGCCCTGCCACAGAACCGGGATCGCCTCTTCCTGAATAATGTGTACCTGCGGCTCGCTGGAGACGTTAACGATATCTGCCACCGAGACGCCAAGCGCGGCGGCCAGTTTGCACAAAATGGCAATGCTGGGGTTGGCAGCCCCTTTTTCGATCTCCACCAGCATGCCTTTGCTGACGCTGGCGCGGCGGGAAAGCTCGTCCAGCGACAGCTTTTTCTCTTTCCGCCAGCTGCGGATACGGTTCGCCACGGCCAGGCTTACCTGGGCAACATCGGCGCCCGCCTCGGTCATTATATTGACTTTATCAGTCACTGGTCACTACCATGGTATAAAACAGTCAATACAGGATTATTTATGTCTCTTGTAACACCGTCAATAGATTCGCGACTTGTCGGGATCGCGCCCGGCTTTCGGGCGTTGAGCATTCAGGTTGAAGCCGCCCCGATTACCCAACCGGAGGTTGCGCCCGCCGCGCTGGCGCAGGCCTGCCAGCAGATGCTCAATGATGATGTGCCCTGGGCAGAAAATCACCTCGCCGCCTGGGATGAGGTGTTTAAAGCCTTTGGTGCAAAACCCAAACGCACGCCCTGCTCGGCCTCGGCCCTGCGCAAGCGCGTGATGAGAGACGGTTCGCTGCCGCCGCTCGACCCGGTGGTGGATATCTATAATGCCATCAGCATCCGCTACGCTATTCCGGTGGGGGGAGAAAATCTGGCGGCTTACTCGGGTGCGCCGCGCCTGACGCTGGCCGACGGCAGCGAGCCGTTTGATACCTTCAAGGAGGGTGAGCCGGTCGTCGAAAATCCGGAGCCAGGCGAAGTTATCTGGCGTGACGATCTCGGCGTCACCTGCCGCCGCTGGAACTGGCGACAGGGGATACGCACGCGTCTGGACAGCCAGGCGCAGTCCATGTGGTTTATTCTCGAAAGCCTGCCGTCAATGCCGCTGGCAGCATTACAGGAAGCTGGCGATGAGCTGGTGAGCAATCTGCAAAAGCTGATGCCGGGCGCGACGGCGCGTGTTCAGTTGCTGGAGCTGGCGTGAACAACGCCGGGTGGCGCTTCGCTTACCCGGCCTACAAAATCAACACCCACCGTACCCGTAGGCCCGGTAAGCGTTAGCGCCACCGGGCAAACATCGCACCATCTCGCCCCCGTAGGCCCGGTAAGCGCAGCGCCACCGGGCAAACATCGCACCATCCCCCGTAGGCCCGGTAAGCGCAGCGCCACCGGGCAAAGCCGCTACTCCGGCAACAACCCGACAAAACTGCGTTTTTTGCGCGGCTCCGACATCAATTCCTCAAGCTTATCCACGCACGCCAGATAGTGCGGGGTTTGCTTATGCGCCAGCACCGCCTCTTCGTCCTTATAGGCTTCATAGATAAAAAACCGGGTTTTCACCCTTGGATCCTGCAATACGTCAAAGCGCAGGTTGCCCGGCTCCTTGATCGCCCCCTCGTGGTTGGCGCGAAATACCTCCAGAAACTCGTCCACCCGCTCGGGCTTGATGTTGATCTCCACTAACGTCACGTTCATTTTGCTTCTCCCTGTTTCTCTTCCTGCCAGAACTGGAACGCGTCCCGCGCGCTCATGTCCTCGTGTACCACTTTTTTCACTGCCTTCAGCATCGCGAGCGGCGCGCTGGACTGGAAGATATTGCGCCCCATGTCCACGCCGGACGCACCCTGATCGATCGCGCGCCAGCACATCTCCAGCGCCTCGTGCTCCGGCAGCTTTTTGCCCCCGGCGATCACAATCGGCACCGGGCAGCTGGCGGTCACTTTTTCAAAGCCCTCGTCCACGTAATAGGTTTTGACGAACTGCGCCCCCATTTCGGCGGCGATGCGGCTGGCAAGCGAGAAATAACGCGCGTCACGCGCCATCTCTTTCCCCACGCCCGTCACCGCCAGCGTCGGCATGCCGTAGCGCGCGCCCGCATCGACCAGCTTGATGATGTTGTTGATCGACTGATGTTCAAATTCGCTGCCGATGTACACCTGCGCCGCCACCGCGCAGACGTTGAGGCGCAGGGCGTCCTCCATCGCCACCGCCACGCACTCGTTGGAAAGCTCGCCCAGAATCGAGTTACCGCCGGAGGCGCGCAGCACCACCGGTTTGTTGGTCGCGGCAGGTACCTGGCTCCTGAGGATGCCGCGGGTACACATCAGCACGTCGGTTTCACCAAACAGCGGCGCGATGGAGAGGTCGATACGCTCAAGACCGGTGGTCGGCCCCTGAAAGTAGCCGTGGTCAAAGGCCAGCATCACCGTGCGGTTGCTCTGCGGATTGAAGATGCGCGAAAGCCGGGACTGCATGCCCCAGTCCAGCGAGCCGCAGCCCTTCAGGGTGTACGGCACATTCTGCTGCGGCGTACCGATGCCAAAATCCTTGCCGTCTTTGATGTCGTCTAAATCAGCCATTCGCTCCCCCTCAGAAATCGTATTTGTTGATGTTCTCTTTGGTGAACACCACCCGCTCCGGCAGCAGCACAATGCCGTTGCCCTTCGCCTCATACTGGTAGCCCTGCACGCTGTTCGGCTCGACCTTCAGCGTTCCGATATCTTTCACGTCGACGCTGTCGCCAGGGTTAAGATCGCCTTTTTTCAGTAAACGATCGGCGACATTGACCGCGATTTTGCCCTGTTGCACCACGTCCCACAGGCCGAAGGCTTTCACCGTGCCGCGCTCAACATATGGACGCATCACGTTCGGCGTGCTGAAGCCGACAATCGCCACCCCTTCCCGCTTCAGGTTTTCTGCCGCCTGCGCGGCAGCAGGCAGCGCATTGGCATCCGGGGCGATAATCGCATCCAGATCCGGATAGGCTTTTAAGATCCCTTCGGCGGTTTGCAGAGATTTGGTGGCGTCGTTATAGCCAAACTGGGTGGTGACGACCTGCCACTGAGGATGATCTTTCTCGATTTTGGCCTTCGCCTCTTTCACCCACTGGTTCTGGTCGGTAACGGTCGGGCTGGAGTAGAAGAACGCCACTTTCGCGTTCGGTTTGGTGACCTGCTTGCCTGCCATCTCCACCAGCAGGCCGCCGAGCTGTTCCGGCGTGCCCTGGTTGATATAGATGCTGCGGCACTCCGGTTTGGTGTCGGAGTCCCAGGTCAGGACCTTCACGCCGCGCTGCATCGCGCGCTTCAGCGCCGGGCAGAGACCGTCTGGCGACACGGCAGAGACGATGATGGCGTTATAGCCCTGGTTGACGAAGTTATTGATCAACTGCACCTGGCCGGAGACGCTCGGCTCGGTCGGGCCGTCGTAGGTCACGTCCACGCCGAGATCTTTCCCCGCCTCTTTCGCGCCGTTGCCGCCGCTGGTGAAGAAGCCGACACCCACCAGCTTCGGGATAAAGGCAATGCGGTCCGCCGCCTGCGCCGAAGCGAAGCTGAGGGCCATTGCCAGGACGAGCAGTTTTGTTTTCATCTTACGCTCCGGATAGTTTTCTGAAGAGAGATCGCACCCATTCGCGGTGCAGACTCAGCGAACGCCCCATCACCACCACAACCAGCAGCGCCCCTGACAGCGCGCTCGACACCTGGTTGGGGATGCCGACCATCTGTAAACCCTGTTGCAGGTACCCCACCAGCAGCGCCGCCAGCGCCGTACCGACAACCGAACCTGACCCGCCGTAGATATTCGCCCCGCCGAGCACGGCGGCGGTGAGCGCGGGCATCAGTAAAGCGCGCCCCAGATCCGAGCGCGCGGAACCGAAATAGGAGACCATCACCAGCGCGGCAACCGCCGAGGCCACTCCCACCAGGCCATACAGCGCATACGGCATGCCGTTCACCGACAGTGCCGCATAGCGCGCCGCACGCGGATTCTGGCCGATTAAAAACAGATGCCGACCAAAGCGCCCGCGGTGGGTAATCAGCCAGAAGAAGACGGTGATCACCGCGAACAGCACCAGCGGGATCGGCAGGCCCACCACCGTGAGGTTAGCGAAGGCGGTAAAGCTGTCCGGGAAACCGCCGATCCCCTCATAGCCCGTCGCGCCCGCCATACCGGAGAGCAGCAGCGCCCCGCCGCCGTAGAGGTAGAGCGTGCCGAGGGTAATGACCAGTGGGCTGATGCCGGTGTAGTGGATCAGCGCCGCATTCACCAGCCCGCACAGCAGGCCGAGCACCAGCGTCAGAGGGATGGCAACCGCCATCGGCCACCCTGCCTGCATCATGACACCCAGCGCGATGGCGCACAGGCCGATGGTCGATCCGAGGGAAATATCGATCCCGCCGCTGATGATCACCAGCGTAAGCGGCAGCGCCACGATGCCAATGCAGATAAAGTCGCTGGTGCTGAACAGCAGCATGTTGATGTCGAGCATGCGCGGGTTGATGGCGCCAAAGAGCAGGTTCTCCAGCACCAGTAAAATCAGCA
Source organism: Enterobacter cloacae complex sp. EB5 (assembly GCF_031432835.1). Classification (NCBI taxonomy): domain Bacteria; kingdom Pseudomonadati; phylum Pseudomonadota; class Gammaproteobacteria; order Enterobacterales; family Enterobacteriaceae; genus Enterobacter; species Enterobacter cloacae complex sp. EB5. Next base: position 2,670,889 of record NZ_CP133860.1, on the reverse strand, counting down.
GCGCGCTTTCCCAGTTAAGCCTCATTTACGCCACCTCTTTTTTGCGTTTGGGAAACGGGGTAACGTGCTTTCCCCCTTTGTTACCCGGCTGGAAACGGCTGTATTTCAGCGCCCGCTGATGCCGTGAGAGCGCCTGACGCAGCCGCCCGTCGAGTACCAGCACGCCCAGCAGCACCAGCCCGGCGATAAAGTCGTTCCACCACGCCGGGAGCCTGAACAGCACCAGCACGGTATCGATTTGGGTGAGGAAGAACGCGCCGAGGAAGGCGCCGACCAGCGTGCCGGTGCCGCCCAACAGCGAGATGCCCCCCAGCACGCAGGCGGCGATGGCTTTCATCTCCAGCCCGCTGCCGGTCTGGTTGGGCACAAAGCCTATCTGCGCGGCAAAGACGATCCCGGCGCAGGCCGCCAGCATACCGTTGAGGGTAAAAGCGATCATGCGGGTGCGGTTCACCGCCACGCCCAGCTGGCGCGCGGCGGCGAGGTTATCCCCCACGGCGTAAAAATCCCGCCCGAACGCGGTGCGCGACAGCATCCACGCGCCTGTGGCCGCAATAATCAACACCAGCATGCCGAGCGGCGAAATGCCGACGGCGGCAGGCTCAGAGAGGGATTTCAGCCCCGGCGGCAGCCCTTCAATCCACTTCCCGCCGGTCCACAGCAGCATCGCCCCGCGATACAGCCCCAGCGTGCCGAGGGTGGCGACAATCGCCGGAATGCGCAGGCCCACCACCAGAAAACCGTTGAACGCCCCCGCCAGCGCGCCGATCGACAGCGCGAAGAGAATAGAAACGGGCAGGCCGTAGCCACTATTGAGCGCCACGCCGACGGCAATGGCGGACAGCCCGACGGTGGAGCCAACTGAGACGTCGATATTGCGGGTCAGCATCACCAGCGCCGCGCCGATAGCCAGCAAAATCAGGATCTGCGAGCTGGCGAAGATCATCCCCAGCGTCTGCAAACTCAGGTACGACGGATTGAGCGCCACCAGCACGGCGAACAGCGCCAGAATGGCGAGAAACGCGCTCAGCTCGCGGTTTTTCAGTAAGATCTTCATGATTGCCCTCCAAACGCCAGCGCCATCATCCGGTCGAGGCTGACGGCCTGGCGCGGCAGTTCGCCGCTGAGTACGCCCTGGTGCATCACCAGCACCCGATCCGCGAGGCCGGGAAACTCATCGAGATCGCTTGAGATCATCAGCACCGCCACGTTCTGCGCCGCCACGCTTTTCAGCAGCTGATAAATATCGGCGCGCGCCGAGACGTCCACGCCGCGCGTCGGTTCATCGACGATCAGCAGCAGCGGATTGGCCTCCAGACAGCGCGCCAGCAGCACCTTCTGCTGATTACCACCGGAGAGCGTGCGCACGGTTTGATCCGCATGGTTGAGCTTGATCCCCAGCGCCCGGTGATAGCGTTCCACTACCGCTGACTCCCGCTTGCGCTGCTGCCAGAGCGACGGCTCGTTCAGCGCCACGGTGTTCCAGCGGATCGGCGCGTCGAGAAACAGGCCGGACACCTGCCTGTCTTCCGGCAGATAGACCAGCCCTTTTTGCAGGCGTGAACTGACAGGATCGGCGGTGATCTCCTGGCTCTCCAGCCACACCCGCCCGCCGCGTACCGGACGCAGACCGTAGAGCGTTTCGGCAAACTCGGTGCGCCCGGACCCCACCAGCCCGGCCAGACCGACGATCTCCCCGGCGTAAATCTCAAGGCTGAGATCGATAAAGCCCTCCCCGGTGAGCGCTTCCACGCGCAGCACGGGAAAATCCTGCGCCTGGGTGCGGCGGTTGCCCGGCAGCGCCAGCCACAGCTTTTGCGTATCGCTCAGGGATGTCTCCCGGCTTACCGGCGTCATGGCGGCGATCAGGGCGTTATCGTCAAATTGCGCGGTTTCGCCGCTGAGCACCACCGCGCCGTCGCGCATCACTGAGACGTGACTCGCCAGCTGTCGAATCTCCGGCAGCTTGTGCGAGATAAAAACAATCCCGACGCCAAGATCCTGCAAGGCGCGGATCTGGCGAAACAGCCGTTCGGTTTCACCGGGCGTCAGCGAGGCCGTGGGCTCGTCGAGGATCAGAATTTTGGCGTTGCGCATCAGCCCGCGCAGGATCTCCACCATCTGCTGGTCCGCCACCTCCAGGGTGCTGGCGGTGGCGTCGAGATTAAGCTGGCATTGCAGCTGCCGGAGTTTTTCCGCCAGACGTTTTTCCCGATCGCGCTCTCGCGGCAGACGAAACAGGATGTTTTCCCGCACCGTCAGGTTGGGAAACAGCAGCGGCTCCTGCGGCACCAGATAAATGCCTAACCTGTGCGCCTGCGCCGGGGTAAGCCGTGCAAAAGACTCACCCGCCACCGAAAGTTCACCACTATCCGGTGTTTCTACCCCGGCGATGATCTTCATCAGCGTCGATTTTCCCGCGCCGTTACCGCCCATCAGCGCATGCACCTGCCCCGCAAGCAGCGTGAAATCAATGCCTTTTAAGACCGGTACGCCTGAAAACTGCTTGCTGATATCACGCGCGTCGAGAAGTGGTGTCATCATCGCTCCGCTATTGAACAAATGATTTTTAGATTTAATAATGTTCAAAAGCGTAGACGGTGAACTATATTTACAACCGTGCAGGGATCACAGTTTTATCGATTGAGATTCAGATAAAGCGGAAACGATCGAAAAGATCCGTTTTGTCGCGTGGCTCACATTTTCACGTCGCACCATCACGAACATATGATCTAAATTTTTATAAGAGTTCAATTATGAGCGATAAACGCACTGCGGAAGAAGGACGGTTTGCCGGGCTGGCACTGGCGGAAGAGGAGCTGGTGGCGCGCGTGGCCTGGTGCTACTACCACGACGGGCTGACCCAGAACGACATCGGCGAACGGCTCGGACTGCCGCGCCTGAAGATCTCCCGCCTGCTGGAGAAAGGCCGTCAGTCCGGGGTGATCCGCGTGCAGATCAACTCCCGCTACGAGGGCTGTCTGGCGCTGGAAACGGAGTTGCAACAACGATTTGGCCTGAAGCTGGTGCGCGTGATGCCCGCGTTGAATACGCCGCCGATGAACGTGCGGCTGGGCATTGGCGCGGCACAGTCGCTGATGGGCGTACTGCAACCCGGCCAGCTGTTAGCGGTGGGCTTCGGTGAAACCACCATGAGCAGTCTGCAACACTTAAGCGGCTTTATCAGCTCGCAGCAGATCCGCCTGGTGACGCTCTCCGGCGGCGTCGGGCCGTATATGACCGGTATCGGCCAGCTGGATGCAGCCTGTAGCGTCAGCATGATCCCCGCCCCGCTTCGCGTGTCATCCGCTGAAGTCGCCGGGATCTTAAAGCGCGAAACCAGCGTGCGCGACGTGATCCTCGCCGCCACCGCGGCTGACGTGGCGGTGGTCGGGATTGGCTCGGTAAACCAGCGCCGCGATGCAACGATACTGCGCTCCGGCTATATCAGCGAAGGTGAACAGCTGATGTACGCCCGTAAAGGCGCGGTGGGCGATATCCTTGGCTATTTCCTCAATGCCGAAGGGGAATGCGTTGAGGAGCTGGAGATCCACAAAGAATTACTGGGCGTCACGCTCGATGAACTGGCGCAACTGCCCACCATCGTCGGCGTGGCCGGAGGGGAAGAGAAAGCCGATGCGATTTATGCCGCACTGAAGGGTCGCCGTATTAATGGCCTGGTGACGGAAGAGACGACAGCCCGCGCGGTGCTGGCTCTGGCCGGATAAGAGCAGCCCTGCGCCTGACACGAGGCAAGCTCATGAGTTACCTTTTAGCGTTAGATGCAGGGACAGGCAGCGTTCGCGCCGTGATTTTCGATTTACAGGGCAACCAGATTGCCGTTGGCCAGGCCGAGTGGAAGCACCTGAGCGTGGAGAACGTGCCAGGATCGATGGAGTTCGACCTCGACACCAACTGGCGGCTGGCCTGCCAGTGTATTCAGCAGGCGCTGGAGCGCGCGCGGCTCAGCGCGGCGGATATTCAGTCCGTCGCCTGCTGTTCGATGCGCGAAGGGATTGTGCTGTACGACCGCAACGGCGAGGCTATCTGGGCCTGCGCCAACGTCGACGCCCGCGCCAGCCGCGAGGTGGCCGAACTCAAAGAGATCCACGACTACCGGTTTGAATCCGAAGTGTATGACGTTTCCGGCCAGACGCTGGCCCTCAGCGCCATGCCGCGCCTGCTGTGGCTGGCGCACCATCGTCCGGATATTTATCGTAAAGCCGCCACCATCACCATGATCAGCGACTGGCTGGCGGCGAAGCTCTCCGGCGAGCTGGCGGTCGATCCGTCCAATGCGGGCACCACCGGCATGCTGGATCTCTTCTCCCGCGACTGGCGTCCGGCGCTGCTCGACATGGCCGGGCTGCGCGCCGATATCCTCTCCCCGGTGAAAGAGACCGGCACCGTGCTGGGGGCGATTACCAGACAGGCTGCGCAGCAGAGCGGCCTGCGTGAAGGCACGCCGGTGGTGATGGGCGGCGGCGACGTGCAACTGGGCTGTCTGGGGCTGGGCGTGGTGCGCGCCGGACAAACGGCGGTTCTCGGCGGCACCTTCTGGCAGCAGGTGGTGAATCTGCCGCAGGTGCGCACCGACCCTGAGATGAACATCCGCGTAAACCCGCACGTCATCCCCGGCATGGCGCAGGCGGAGTCGATCAGCTTCTTTACCGGGCTAACCATGCGCTGGTTCCGCGACGCCTTCTGCGCCGAAGAGAAGCTGATTGCTGAACGAATGGGAATGGACACCTACTCCCTGCTCGAAGAGATGGCGAGCCGCGTGCCCGCTGGCTCCCACGGCGTGATGCCGATCTTCTCCGACGCGATGCATTTTAAGCAGTGGTATCACGCCGCGCCGTCGTTTATTAACCTCTCCATCGACCCGGAAAAGTGCAACAAAGCGACGCTGTTCCGCGCGCTGGAAGAGAACGCGGCCATCGTCTCGGCCTGCAACCTGGCGCAGATTTCCCACTTCTCCGGCGTGACGTTTGAGAGCCTGGTGTTTGCGGGCGGCGGGGCCAAAGGTGCCCTGTGGAGCCAGATTTTAAGCGACGTTACCGGGCTGCCGGTGCGCGTGCCGGAAGTCAAAGAGGCAACGGCGCTGGGTTGCGCGATTGCGGCAGGTGCTGGCGCGGGGTTGTTTGCGGATATGGCCTCGACGGGCGAGCGGCTGGTGAAGTGGAGCCGCGAGTTCACGCCAGACCCTCAGCACCGGGAACTGTACGACGGCATGATGCAAAAATGGCAGGCGGTGTACGCCGACCAGCTCGGGCTGGTGGACAGCGGGCTGACCACGTCGATGTGGCAGGCGCCGGGGCTGGTGCGCGCAGCGGCGCCGTAAAATACGCCGGATGGCGCTGCGCTTATCCGGCCTACGGTTTGTAGCCCCGGTAAGCGCAGCGCCACCGGGGAAGTTCTTTGAGATCTATCACAATCATTCGATCCCGCTTTTACCTTTCCGCTGCCGCTGGCTAAATTAGTAACTCATCCGACCACATAACAATAATTTTACACTGGAAGAGACTATGAGCCGCTACCCGTCGCTATTCGCCCCCCTCGATCTGGGGTTTACCACCCTTAAAAACCGCGTGTTAATGGGCTCAATGCACACCGGGCTGGAGGAGCGTCCGGACGGGGCTGAACGTCTGGCAGCCTTCTATGCCGAGCGCGCGCGCCACGGGGTGGCGCTGATTGTCACCGGCGGCGTAGCCCCTGCACCTTCCGGGGTGACGATGGAGGGCGGCGCGGTGTTGAACGATGCGTCACAGCTGCCGCACCACCGCATTGTGACCGACGCGGTCCACCGCGAGGGCAGCAAAATCGCCCTGCAAATTCTGCATACCGGGCGCTACAGCTATCAGCCGAACCTGGTTGCCCCCTCGGCTATTCAGGCGCCGATTAACCGCTTTGCTCCCCATGCCCTCAGCCACGATGAGATCCTGGCGTTGATTGACGACTTCGCCCGTTGCGCTGCGCTGGCACGTGAGGCGGGCTACGACGGGGTGGAGGTGATGGGCTCGGAAGGCTACCTGATCAACGAATTCCTCGCCGCACGCACCAACCAGCGCGACGACGAATGGGGTGGCGACTATGCCCGCCGGATGCGTTTTGCCGTGGAGGTGGTGCGCGCGGTGCGTGAACGTGCGGGTACGGATTTTATTATCATCTTCCGCCTGTCGATGCTCGACCTGGTGGAAGGCGGCGGCACCTTCGACGAAACCGTACAGCTGGCGCAGGCAATTGAAGCCGCTGGCGCCACCATCATCAACACCGGGATTGGCTGGCACGAAGCGCGCATCCCGACCATCGCCACGCCGGTGCCGCGCGCGGCGTTCAGCTGGGTAACGCGCAAGCTGAAAGGGAAAGTCTCCGTTCCGCTGGTGACTACCAACCGCATTAACGATCCGCAGGTGGCAGAGGATGTGATCTCCCGCGGCGATGCCGATATGGTATCGATGGCGCGTCCATTCCTCGCAGATGCCGAACTGCTCTCCAAAGCGCAAAGTGGCCGTGCGGATGAGATCAACACCTGCATCGGCTGTAACCAGGCGTGTCTGGATCAGATCTTCGTCGGCAAGGTCACCTCCTGCCTGGTGAACCCCCGCGCCTGCCATGAAACCAAAATGCCGATCGTTCCTGCGACCAACAAGAAACGTCTGGCCGTAGTGGGGGCTGGTCCGGCGGGGCTGGCATTCGCGGTCAATGCCGCTTCCCGCGGGCACAGCGTGACGCTGTTTGATGCGCTGGCAGAGATCGGCGGGCAGTTTACTATCGCCAGACAGATCCCCGGCAAAGAGGAGTTCTATGAAACGCTGCGCTATTACCGCCGGATGATCGAGGTGACGGGCGTCGAGCTACGGCTCAACCATTTTGTCAGCGCGGCGGATCTGATCGGTTTCGATGAGGTGATCCTCGCGAGTGGGATCGCCCCGCGCACGCCTGCGATCGAAGGCATCGATCATCCGAAGGTATTGAGCTATCTGGATGTATTAAGGGACAAAGCGCCGGTTGGCGAGAAGGTGGCGATCATCGGCTGCGGCGGGATCGGTTTTGATACCGCGATGTATTTAAGCCAGCCGGGCGAAGCCACCAGCCAGAACATCGCTGAGTTCTGCGTGGAATGGGGCATTGATACCAGCCTCAGTCAGTCCGGCGGCTTACGCCCGGAAGGTCCGCAGCTGCCGAAAAGCCCGCGTCAGATCGTGATGCTCCAGCGTAAAGCCAGCAAGCCGGGTGAAGGGCTGGGGAAAACCACAGGCTGGATCCACCGCGCCACCCTGCTCTCGCGCGGGGTGAAGATGATCCCGGCGGTGAGCTACCAGAAGATCGACGACGACGGGCTGCACGTGCTGATCGGCGGCGAACCGCAGCTGCTGCGCGTGGATCATGTGATTTTGTGCGCCGGACAGGAGCCGAAGCGGGATCTGGCGGATCCGCTGCGTGAGGCGGGGAAAACGGTGCATTTGATTGGCGGGTGCGATGTGGCGATGGAGCTGGATGCGCGGCGCGCGATTGCGCAGGGGACAAAACTGGCGCTGAGTATTTAACGGCATCGCCCGGTGGCGCTTCGCTTACCGGGCCTACGGATCCGAGGCCATTGTAGGCCCGGTAAGCGAAGCGCCACCGGGCATTTGAAACCGTAGGCCTGTGCAAGCGCCGCGCCGCCAGGCAAAGCGATCTTACCGACGACGCCCCAGCTTCACCGATTTCAGCACCACGAATTTGTTATTGGTGGCAATGGTGACGCAGTTGCCGAAAATCTTCTTCAGCTTGTGGAAGTAGTCCAGGTGGCGGTTGGCCACGATATACAGCTCGCCGTTGATTTTCAGGCAGCGGCGCGCGTGGTGGAACATCTCCCACGCGACGTTATCCGTCAGGGCGTGCTTCTGGTGGAACGGCGGGTTACAGAATACTGCGTTGAAGCGGAAAGGCTCCACGCCCGACAGCGCGTTATTGATCATAAATTCGCAGCGATCCAGCGCTTCAGGCAGGTTGGTTTCCACGTTCAGACGGCTGGAGGCCACCGCCATTGGCGACTCGTCGCTGAACACCACGCTGGCCTCCGGGTTCTTCGCCAGCAGCGTCAGGCCAATCACGCCGTTACCGCAGCCGAGATCGACAATCTCACCTTCAAGATTTTCCGGCAGATGTTCCATAAAGAAACGCGCCCCGATATCCAGGCCGGTGCGGGAGAAGACGTTCGCGTGGTTGTGGATAGTCCAGTCGGTGCCTTCCAGTTTCCAGCTCAGCGTTTCTGGCGCTTCGGCCAGCGCCGGTGCGCTGAAGGTACAGTTGATCAGGCGCGCTTTCTTCCAGGCAAGCGTCGTGGTGGTCGGGCCGAGCACTTTCTCGAACAATTCCAGCGTCGAGGTGTGAATATCGCGCGCTTTGGCACCCGCGATAATACGCGTATCCGGCGTCACGACCTTACGCAGCGCGCGCAGCTGCTGCTCCAGCAGCGCCATGGTTTTGGGCACTTTAATCAGCACCACGCCCGGCGCCTGCGGGTAGTCCGCGATGCTGTCGAGGAACTTCACGCTGGATTCGTCGATATCGTTGTGACGCAGGTTTTCACGCGTCGCCAGCTCGCTTAAGTAAGAATCACCGATACTGTAAGGCGCATGTTCCGCCAGCGCGCAGGCCAGCGCGCCAAACGCGTCATTCAGGATCAGAACCGGGCCGCGGATTTCAGTCCCATCCAACTGTTGCAGCAGATATTCATCCGCCGCTTCCCACGCCTGAAGCGGGTTAACGTCGTCCGTTTCCGGGAAACGTTTAAGGTTGAGTGAACGGAAACCGTTGTCTAAGTGGCTCATCGGCCCTCCTGAATGGTAAAATTTGGCGTATCCCTGAAAAGGGTGCGTGAGTATACCCGTTTTATTGTCGATTTGGGGCGTTGATGAACCAACTTACTTATCTCCAGGGCTACCCGGAACATTTACTTTCCCAGGTTCGTGACCTGATTGCCGGGGGAAAGCTCGGCGCGGTGCTGGAAAAACGCTACCCGGGTACGCATGATTTCGCGACTGACAAAGCCCTCTGGCAGTATACGCAGGATCTGAAAAACCAGTATCTGAAGAGCGCCCCGCCGATCAACAAGGTGATGTACGACAACAAGATCCACGTGCTGAAAAACGCGCTCGGCCTGCATACCGCCATCTCCCGCGTACAGGGCGGCAAACTGAAGGCCAAAGCGGAGATCCGCGTCGCGACCGTCTTTCGCAATGCGCCGGAAGCCTTTCTGCGGATGATCGTGGTGCACGAGCTGGCGCACCTGAAAGAGAAAGAGCACGACAAAGCGTTCTACTCCCTGTGCTGCCATATGGAGCCGCAGTACCACCAGCTGGAGTTTGATACCCGTTTGTGGCTGACGCATTTATCGTTAAAGAGTAATGCGCAGTAGCGCACGCGAAATGTCATGATGACGTGCTACAGTGGCTTTAGGTTCCCTGTTACGGAGTACGTAAACGTTTATGATACGTTTCGCAGTCATCGGTACGAACTGGATCACGCGCCAGTTCGTCGACGCCGCCCACGAAACCGGCAAATATAAGCTCACCGCAGTCTATTCCCGCAGCCTTGAGCAGGCGCAGAGTTTTGCGAATGACTACCTGGTTGAACATCTGTTCACCTCGCTCGATGAGATGGCGCAAAGCGACGCCATTGACGCGGTCTATATCGCTAGCCCGAATTCTCTGCACTTCCCGCAAACGAAGCTGTTCCTCAGCCACAAAAAGCATGTGATCTGCGAGAAGCCGCTGGCCTCGAATATTGAGGAAGTGGAAGCCGCCATTGCGCTTGCCCGCGAAAACCAGGTGGTGCTGTTTGAAGCATTCAAAACCGCCAGCCTGCCGAACTTCCTGCTGTTGCAGCAGTCCCTGCCGAAAATTGGCAAAGTGCGTAAAGCCTTTATCAACTACTGCCAGTATTCCTCGCGCTACCAGCGCTACCTGGACGGCGAAAACCCGAACACCTTTAACCCGGCCTTCTCGAATGGCTCGATTATGGATATCGGTTTTTACTGCCTGGCCTCTGCGGTCGCCCTGTGGGGTGAACCGCACGGCGTAACGGCCACCGCCAGCCTGCTGGAGAGCGGCGTGGATGCACACGGCGTTGTGGTGCTGGACTACGGTGATTTCAGCGTGACGTTGCAGCACTCGAAGGTCAGTGACTCCGTACTGCCAAGCGAAATTCAGGGCGAAGACGGCTCGCTGGTGATCGAAAAAATCTCCGAATGCCAGAAGTTGAGCATCGTTCCCCGCGGCGGCAAAGCGCAGGAGCTGACGCAGCCTCAGCATATTAACACTATGCTCTATGAGGCTGAGGTCTTCGCCCGTCTGGTAGAAGACAACGAAGTGAACCACCCGGGGCTGGCAATCAGCCGCACCACGGCGAAGCTGCAAACGGAGATCCGCCGACAGACTGGCGTGATTTTCCCCGCAGACGGCGTGAATGTGGAAGCCGTCGCGTAAAGCTGTGTAATGAAATCGTGCAGACCATTGACGAAACCGATGGTCTGACATAATTTGTTACCTGCAAAGGGGAGTAACTTCTTCGTCGGTGGATCGTCATTACGATGCGTGCAAAACCGCATCCGGTCGCCGGGCAACCTTCGTGGTTGTAAGTGAGACCTTGCCGGAAGGCGAGGTCTATGCATAAAAAGCTAACGGCTATCGTCTTCTGACCATAGCCGTTTTTGTTTTTTATGTGTAAGGAAAATAGTATGCATTCTGTCGGCACTCCAATGCTGTGGGGCGGATTCGCGGTTGTCGTGCTCATCATGCTGGCAATCGACCTCTTTTTGCAGGGCCGTCGCGGCGAGCACGGCATGAGCGTCAAGCAAGCCGCCGTCTGGTCGCTGGTATGGGTTACCCTCTCACTCCTCTTCTGCGCCGCCTTCTGGTGGTATCTGGCCTCAACCGAAGGCCGCGCGGTGGCCGATCCTCAGGCACTCGCCTTCCTCACCGGCTATCTGATTGAAAAAGCGCTGGCGGTTGATAACGTCTTCGTCTGGCTGATGCTGTTCAGCTACTTCGCCGTGCCTGCGGCTCTGCAACGCCGCGTGCTGGTGTACGGCGTGCTGGGCGCTATTGTCCTGCGTACCATCATGATCTTCGCCGGTAGCTGGCTGATTACCCAGTTCGAATGGCTGCTGTATGTGTTTGGCGCGTTCCTGCTGTTCACCGGGGTTAAAATGGCGCTGGCGAAAGAAGACGACACCGGTATCGGTGATAAGCCGCTGGTGAAGTGGATCCGGGGTCATCTGCGCATGACGGACAAGATCGAGAGCGAGCATTTCTTCGTGCGTAAGAACGGCCTGCTGTTCGCCACCCCGCTGCTGCTGGTGCTGATTCTGGTCGAACTGAGCGACGTGATTTTCGCGGTGGACAGTATCCCGGCTATCTTTGCGGTCACTACCGACCCGTTCATCGTTCTGACTTCGAACCTGTTCGCCATCCTCGGCCTGCGTGCGATGTACTTCCTGCTGGCGGGCGCGGCAGAGCGCTTCTCAATGCTGAAGTACGGCCTGTCGGTGATCCTGGTGTTTATCGGTATTAAGATGCTGATCGTTGATTTCTACCACATCCCGATCGCCATTTCGCTCGGCGTGGTGTTTGGCATTCTGCTGGTGACGCTGATTATCAATACCTGGGTTAACCGCCAGCACGATAAGAAGCAGCAGGCTTAGTGCAACGTTCGGTGCGGGCTGATGCCCTCACCCCAACCCTCTCCCACAGGGAGAGGGGGAAATGCAATGCAGGCCGGGTAAGCGCAGCGCCACCCGGCACTTTCGTTAACCAATAGTTAAAAAACATGACGCAACACGTAAAATCCAGCATTTTACGCTTCCCTCCTTTCACGCATTCCCTATACTCGACCAGGCAAACATTTACTTACATCCGGAAATAAATGTGACTTAGAGCACATCCAGGATGGAACGCAATTTCACTCAGGAATAACGTATGAGCACACAATCACGCGGTCTGTTCGCGCGCCTGGCGCAGGGCAGTCTTGTAAAACAAATTCTGGTCGGGTTGGTACTGGGTATTCTGCTGGCGATGGTGTCAAAACCTGCCGCGGAAGCGACGGGGCTGCTCGGCACCCTTTTCGTTGGCGCACTGAAGGCCGTCGCCCCGATACTGGTGCTGATGCTGGTGATGGCGTCGATTGCCAACCACCAGCACGGACAAAAAACCAACATTCGCCCTATTCTGTTCCTGTATCTGCTGGGAACCTTCTCTGCTGCCTTAACGGCCGTGGTGTTTAGCTTCCTGTTCCCGTCCACGCTGCACCTGACCAGCGCGGCCGGTGATATCACCCCGCCGTCCGGGATTGTGGAAGTGCTTCGCGGCCTGCTGATGAGCATGGTCTCTAACCCCATCACCGCACTGATGAGCGGAAACTACATTGGCATCCTGGTCTGGGCGATTGGTCTGGGCTTCGCGCTGCGTCACGGCAACGAGACCACGAAAAACCTGGTCAACGATTTGTCCAACGCCGTGACCTTCATGGTGAAGCTGGTGATTCGCTTTGCGCCAGTCGGGATCTTTGGTCTGGTTTCTTCGACGCTGGCCACCACCGGTTTCGACGCACTGTGGGGCTACGCGCAGCTGCTGGTCGTCCTGGTCGGCTGTATGCTGCTGGTGGCGCTGGTGATCAACCCGCTGCTGGTGTTCTGGCAGATCCGCCGCAACCCGTATCCGCTGGTGCTGACCTGCCTGCGTGAAAGCGGCGTGTATGCCTTCTTCACCCGCAGCTCGGCGGCAAACATTCCGGTCAACATGGCGCTGGCGGAGAAGCTGAATCTGGATCGCGATACCTATTCGGTGTCGATTCCTCTGGGTGCAACCGTGAACATGGCAGGTGCGGCGATCACCATCACCGTGCTGACGCTGGCGGCGGTGCATACGCTGGGTATTCCGGTGGATCTGCCAACCGCGCTGCTGCTGAGCGTCGTTGCATCACTGTGTGCCTGTGGCGCATCCGGCGTGGCGGGCGGCTCGCTGCTGCTGATCCCGCTGGCCTGTAACATGTTCGGTATCCCGAACGAGATTGCCATGCAGGTTGTCGCGGTCGGCTTCATTATCGGCGTATTGCAGGATTCCTGCGAAACCGCGCTGAACTCCTCTACCGACGTGCTGTTTACCGCAGCGGCCTGTCAGGCGGAAGACGCGCGTTTAGCGAAGAACGCTCTGCGAGGTTAACAGCAAAACGGCAACCCTGAGGTTGCCGTTTTTAGTGTTTGCACCCTCTCCCTGTGGGAGAGGGCCGGGGTGAGGGCACCAGCCCGCACCCGACTTACAGCGTCACACCACTCTTAAAGATCGCCAGCTCGCGGAAGTCGTTCTTCTCGTTGCAGGTCTGCCTGCCGCTGGCAAATTCCACAATCGTGTCCACGAATTCGCTCAGCAGCTGCGGCATCGCTTTGCCGTGGATCAGCTGGCCGGCATCAAAGTCGATCCAGTGTTTTTTCTTCGCCGCCAGCTCGCTGTTAGTGGCGATTTTCACCGTTGGCACAAATCCGCCGTACGGCGTGCCGCGCCCGGTACTGAACAGCACCATGTGACAGCCCGCCCCCGCCAGCGCACTGGTGGCGACCGCATCGTTGCCCGGTGCGCTCAGCAGGTTCAGACCGTGCGTTTTCAGCCGTTCACCGTAGCGCAGCACGTCCACCACCTGGCTGGCGCCCGCTTTCTGGGTGCAGCCCAGGGATTTCTCTTCCAGCGTGGTGATCCCGCCCGCCTTGTTGCCCGGCGACGGGTTCTCGTAAATCGGCTGGTTATGGGCGATAAAGTACTGTTTGAAGTCGTTGACCATGGTGACGGTCTTCTCAAACGTCTCTTCATCGCGGCAGTGGCTCATCAGAATGCGCTCTGCGCCGAACATCTCCGGCACTTCGGTCAGCACCGTGGTGCCGCCGTTGGCGATGACGTAATCTGAGAAGCGGCCCAGCATCGGGTTAGCGGTGATGCCGGAAAGCCCGTCAGATCCGCCACACTCCAGGCCAAACTTCAGTTCGCTCAGCTTGCCCGGCTCGCGCTTGTCGTGACGCATCACCTCATACAGCTGGTGCAGCTGTTCAACGCCTGCTTCCACTTCGTCGTCCTGGTGCTGACACACCATAAAGTGCACGCGCTCAGGGTCGAACTCGCCCAGCGTGTCGCGGAAGGCGTCGACCTGATTGTTTTCACAGCCGAGGCCAATCACCAGCACCGCCCCCGCGTTCGGGTGACGCACCATATTTTGCAGCATGGTGCGGGTATTGATGTGGTCGTCGCCCAGCTGGGAACAACCGTAGGTGTGGCTGAACAGATGCACGCCGTCGGTGCCTTCAGCATTGTTAGTCTCTTTCAGGAAACGCGTCTGAATTTGACGCGCGATCCCGTTCACGCAGCCGACGGTCGGGAGTATCCACAGTTCATTGCGGATCCCCACCTCCCCGCTGGCGCGGCGGTAGATCTGCACCTCACGATCGGCCGCCTGTCCTTCTTCCGGCTGGAAGTCAGGTTGATAGCTGTACTCGTCCAGATCGCTGAGATTGGTGCGGGTATTGTGGGAATGAATGTATTCACCCGGCGCAATATCCGCCAGCGCATGACCGATGGGCAAACCGTACTTCACCACGTTCTCCCCTTTCGCGATGGGGATCAGGGCAAACTTATGTCCACGTCCAATGGCCTGGCGTAACGTCACCGACTGGTTGTCGAAGGTCACTTCCGTCCCTTCGGCTAAATCGGCCAGCGCGACGGCAACGTTATCCAGCGAATGGATTTTGATGTATTGCATATCAACCTCAAACGGCCTTAGTTCAGTTCAATGGCGAAGTAGTCACGCGCATTGTTAAAGCAGATGTTTCTCACCATTTCGCCCAGCAGCTGGATATCCGCTGGCGCTTCGCCCGCGTGCACCCAGCGGCCAATCATCTGGCACAGAATGCGGCGGAAATATTCATGGCGGGTATAGGAGAGGAAACTGCGGCTGTCGGTCAGCATGCCAACGAAGCGGCTCAGCAGGCCGAGCTGCGCCAGCTGCGTCATCTGACGCTCCATGCCGTCTTTCTGATCGTTAAACCACCAGCCGGAACCGAACTGCATCTTGCCCGGCATCCCTTCACCCTGGAAGTTGCCGATCATGGTGCCCAGCACTTCGTTATCGCGCGGGTTCAGGCAGTACAGAATGGTTTTTGGCAGCAGATTTTGCTCGTTCTGTTTGCTCAGCAGTTTTGACAGCTCTTCCGCCATCGGACGGTCGTTGATGGAGTCAAAGCCCACGTCCGCGCCCAGCAGTTTGAACTGACGCTGGTTGTTATTACGCAGCGCGCCGATGTGATACTGCTGAACCCAGCCGCGACGGGCATATTCCGCACCGAGGAACACCAGCACCGCGGTTTTAAACTGCGCCACTTCGTGCTCGCTCAGGGCTTCGCCGGAGAGACGACGCGCCAGAATGCTGTCCAGCTCAGCTTCGCTGGATTCCGCGAACAGCACTACGTCCAGCGCGTGGTCAGACACTTTACAGCCGTGTGCGGCAAAGTGATCCAGACGTTTGGTCAGCGCGGTTTGCAGATCGCCAAAGCGACGGATATCGGTGTCAGACACTTCCGCCAGCTTCGCCATATAGTCGTTAAAGGTCGGCAGTTCGATGTTGAAGGCTTTATCCGGCCGCCAGCTTGGCAGCACTTTGATGTCAAACGTGCTGTCCTTCGCGACAACCGCGTGGTGCTCCAGAGAGTCGACAGGATCGTCGGTGGTGCCCACCATCTTCACGTTCATCTGCTTCATGATGCCGCGCGCCGAGAAGCTATCCTGCGCCAGCAGTTCGTTGCACTGATCCCAGATTTCATCCGCCGTGGCGGGAGAGAGCAGCTTGCCGGTGATACCAAACGGACGACGCAGTTCGAGGTGCGTCCAGTGGTATAACGGGTTACCAATGGTGTGGGGAACGGTAGCCGCCCAGGCGTCAAACTTCTCGCGATCGGTCGCGTCGCCGGTACACAGGCGCTCGGCCACGCCGTTGGTGCGCATTGCGCGCCACTTATAGTGGTCACCCTTCAGCCAGATATCATACAGGTTTTTGAAACGGTAATTTTCGGCAACCTGCTGCGGCGGTAAATGGCAGTGGTAGTCGAAAATCGGCTGGTCTTTTGCGTAGTCGTGGTACAGGCGGCGAGCAAATTCGGTATCTAACAGAAAATCGTCGGTCATAAACGGTGTCATTATCGTCTTCCTCATTACGGGAGCGTCAGAAAGCTTATGTTCAGATGCTGCAAAGTTATCACACCAATTTCCAGAGTCCGACGTTTTTTTCGTGAGTTAGATCAATAAACGTCGACAAATAAATTACCCTCAAAGGGGTAAACCCTAGCGCAAGCCGCGCCAGCTCTGGCTTTGCGCGCGCCGCATAATGTCCCTACAAAGATTCACACTTTTGTGATGTCACTCACCTTTTAAAGTTGTATGACAAGTTATCTTTTCGCCGTCGCAAACTATAAGCCGACGGAATGCATTACCGGTGTTTGATACATCGGATTTAACGGTACGGAAGCCGACTTAGCACGATTACTTATGGCAAGGTTCGGGCCGTTCCGGGACAGGTTCCCGGTTACGCCCCTCCCGTTACAGAACAGCTCCCGGCAACGGTTGAGTTGTTGCCGTGTCCCGACACGGAAATAACATAACGATGAGGTTTTACATGCGTAAAATTAAAGGGTTACGTTGGTACATGATCGCACTGGTGACGCTCGGCACCGTGCTGGGCTACCTGACACGTAACACCGTGGCAGCAGCGGCGCCAACGTTGATGGAAGAGTTACATATCTCCACACAGCAATACTCTTACATCATTGCGGCTTACTCTGCCGCTTACACCGTAATGCAGCCTGTTGCAGGTTATGTTCTTGATATTCTGGGTACAAAAATTGGTTATGCCTTCTTCGCTGTAGCCTGGGCCGTCTTCTGCGGGGCGACCGCGCTGGCCGGCAGCTGGGGCGGACTGGCGCTGGCGCGTGGTGCGGTAGGTGCTGCCGAAGCGGCGATGATCCCCGCGGGTCTGAAAGCCAGCTCTGAATGGTTCCCGGCAAAAGAGCGTTCAATCGCTGTCGGTTACTTCAACGTGGGCTCCTCCATCGGGGCGATGATTGCTCCGCCACTGGTGGTGTGGGCGATTGTGATGCACAGCTGGCAGATGGCGTTCATCATCTCCGGTGTGCTGAGCTTTGCCTGGGCCATGGCGTGGCTGATCTTCTATAAACACCCGCGCGACCAGAAAAAGCTGTCTGACGAAGAACGTGACTACATTATTAATGGCCAGGAATCCCAGCATCAGACCGACAACGGCAAAAAGATGTCCGTCTGGCAGATCCTGGGCACCCGTCAGTTCTGGGGTATCGCCCTGCCACGCTTCCTGGCAGAACCGGCCTGGGGTACGTTTAACGCCTGGATCCCGCTGTTCATGTTTAAAGTTTACGGCTTTAACCTGAAAGAGATCGCAATGTTCGCCTGGATGCCAATGCTGTTTGCAGACCTCGGCTGTATCGTCGGCGGCTACCTGCCACCGCTGTTCCAGCGCTGGTTTGGCGTGAACCTGATTGTGTCCCGTAAGATGGTGGTCACCATGGGCGCCCTGCTGATGATCGGCCCGGGTATGATCGGCCTGTTCACCAGCCCTTACGTGGCTATCGCCCTGCTGTGTATCGGGGGCTTTGCTCACCAGTCTCTGTCCGGTGCGCTGATTACGCTCTCTTCCGACGTATTTGGTCGTAACGAAGTCGCTACCGCCAACGGCCTGACCGGGATGGCCGCCTGGACCGCAAGTACCCTGTTTGCGCTGGTGGTCGGCGCGCTGGCGGATACGATTGGTTTCAGCCCGCTGTTCGCGGTACTGGCTGTCTTCGACCTGTTGGGTGCGGTGGTTATCTGGACGGTGCTGAAAAGTAAATCCGCCGATGAACTGGCGAAAGAGTCCCTTGGGGGACCGGCGACGCAGAGTTAGCGTTGTTGTGCCGGGTGGCGGCTCCGCCTTACCCGGCCTACAAAACCCAATAAAATCGTAGGCCGGGTAAGCGCAGCGCCACCCGGCAAAATCTTCTCAAAAGCCGCCTCCGGGCGGCTTTTTTCATGGCGAAATCTGGAGAGTGGCACGCAAAAGTGGTATAACAAATCATTCGCCGTACCCTGTCTGGAGCGCATATGGAAATCACCGAATCACGTCGTTTATATCAACAACTTGCCGCCGAGCTGAAAGATCGCATCGAGCAAGGGGTCTATCTTGTCGGTGATAAACTTCCCGCTGAGCGTTTCATTGCGGATGAAAAAAGCGTCAGCCGCACGGTGGTCCGCGAAGCTATCATCATGCTGGAAGTGGAAGGGTATGTTGAGGTACGCAAAGGATCCGGCATTCATGTGATTTCCAGCCAGGCGAAACACTCCCCCACCCCGGACGAAAGTCTGGAGTTTGCCAGCTACGGTCCGTTTGAGCTTCTCCAGGCACGCCAGCTGATTGAAAGCAACATTGCGGAATTTGCTGCAACGCAGGTGACCAAGCAGGACATCATGAAGCTGATGGAAATCCAGGATCACGCGCGTAAAGAAAAATGTTTCCGCGATTCCGAATGGGACCTGCAATTCCACGTCCAGGTCGCCCTTGCGACTCAGAACACGGCGCTGGCGGCAATCGTTGAAAAAATGTGGACTCAGCGCGTTCACAACCCGTACTGGAAGAAATTGCACGATCACATTGATTCCCGCACGGTGGATAACTGGTGTGACGATCACGACCAGATTCTTAAAGCCCTGATTCGTAAAGATCCGCATGCGGCGAAACTGGCAATGTGGCAGCACCTGGAGAACACCAAACAGATGCTGTTTAATGAAACAAGTGATGACTTTGAATTTAACGCTGACCGCTATCTTTTTGCCGATAATCCGGTCGTTCACCTCGATACCGCGACCAATCTCGCAAAATAATCCCCCGAACGGCTGGCAGGCGCACCGCCGCGCCTTCCGGCCAGACAGGGTAAGAAAACCTCTATAGTGTCAGCCTTTGTAAAATTTCTCGCTCCCCTCCGTGGCTTACGCCAAAATCGTGTTTCCCCTCAAATTCTGTGACGCAGAACGTCGGGCTTTGTTACAATTGGATTCACTTCGTTATTTTGTAAGTTAGTGCTTGCTAACCAGCCAATTAACAGGGAACAGTGTTGGCCACACATCAATGTGTCCGCGAGCGACCATAATGAAATCATAACAATGTCGCCGTGCTGTATTTCCCGAATTACAGGCGTGACGTTAACCGATTTCCAGGAACACTGAATGGAACTTTTGACCCAACTACTGAACGCCCTCTGGGCTCAGGATTTCGAAACGCTGGCCAACCCGTCCATGATTGGCATGCTCTACTTTGTATTATTTATGATCCTGTTCCTTGAGAACGGTCTGCTGCCTGCTGCCTTTTTACCCGGAGACAGCCTGCTGGTGCTGGTCGGAGTGCTCTGTGCAAAAGGGGCGATGGCTTTCCCGCAAACGGTCCTGCTTTTGACCATTGCCGCCAGCCTGGGCTGCTGGGTGAGTTACATTCAGGGACGATGGCTGGGCAATACGCGAATCGTTCAGAACTGGCTTTCGCACCTTCCGGCACATTACCACCAGCGGGCGCACCACCTTTTCCATAAGCATGGGCTTTCCGCCTTGCTGATCGGCCGCTTTATCGCATTCGTACGCACCCTGCTGCCCACCATTGCGGGCTTGTCCGGCCTGAGCAGCACGCGCTTCCAGTTCTTTAACTGGATGAGCGGCTTGCTGTGGGTACTGATCCTGACCACGCTCGGCTACGCGCTGGGTAAAACGCCGGTCTTTATGAAATACGAAGACCAGCTGATGTCTTGCCTGATGCTGCTGCCTGTCGTTCTGCTGGTGTTTGGCCTGGTCGGGTCCCTGGTCGTACTGTGGAAGAAGAAATACGGAGCCAGGGGTTAACGATGGTTATCTCCCCGCTCGCGCTGCGCCGCTTCTCTTACGCCATCGTCGCGCTGATGATGTTCAGCGCTCTTATCCTGCTGTGGTCTGCGCTTCAGCATCAGGAGTCGACGCTGGCTATCCGTCCTGTGAGCCAGGGAACCAGCGTGCCGGATGGTTTTTCCATCTGGCATCATCTGGACGCGAACGGGATCCGCTTTAAGAGCATCACGCCGCAAGACGATGTGCTGCTGATAAAATTTGACTCCAGTGCGCAAAGCGCCGCGGCGAAAGCCGTGCTGGACCGCACGCTGCCGCAGGGTTACATCATCGCGCAACAGGATGAGGACAGCCACGTCGCCTCCTGGATGTCACGGTTACGCGACACGTCGCATCGATTTGGTTAACGACTAATATTCCGAATATTTTCACCTACTTTGGTGAAACTCCCGTTTACTTACTATGCTTAAGTACGCGGAGCACCCCTCAGATGTTCTCCGCTTAGTTCTGGAACACGGCTTACGCCGTAACACAATGGAAGGTTTCTATAATGAAATACCGCATCACTCTGGCTCTGGCCCTTTTTTCTTTAAGCAC
Source organism: Enterobacter cloacae complex sp. EB5 (assembly GCF_031432835.1). NCBI lineage: Bacteria > Pseudomonadati > Pseudomonadota > Gammaproteobacteria > Enterobacterales > Enterobacteriaceae > Enterobacter > Enterobacter cloacae complex sp. EB5. Next base: position 2,650,343 of record NZ_CP133860.1, on the reverse strand, counting down.
AGCTTCTTTCGCGATGTCTCTTTGTCAGGAGAAAGAACAGGATATCCAACGCGAAATCAGTTATGCCGAAAAGCATAACAATCAGCACCGGATCGACGGGCTAAAAAAAGCGTTGAGCGAAGTGAAAGACAACTGTACGGACAGCAAGCTGCGTGCCGATCATCAGAAAAAAATCGCTGAACAGAAGGACGAGATAGCCGAGCGCCGTCAAGACCTTCAGGAAGCGAAAGCTAAAGGTGATGCGGAAAAAATTGCCAAGCGCGAGAGGAAGTTGCAAGAGGCGCAGGACGAACTGAAAGCGCTGGAAGCTCGCGATTATTGAGTTAACGGAAATCTCAACAGGAGAGAATCATGTCAAAAGATACAACTTCAGAAAATCTGCGCGCTGAACTGAAATCCCTGGCGGACACCCTGGAAGAGGTGCTGAACTCTTCTGCCGATAAATCGAAAGAAGAAGTAAGCAAACTGCGCAGCAAAGCGGAGCAGGCACTGAAAGAGAGCCGTTACCGTCTGGGTGAAACCGGTGATGCGCTGGCGAAACAGACCCGCGAAGCGGCAGCGCGCGCAGACGAATATGTACGTGATAATCCATGGACGGGTGTGGGTATTGGCGCCGCAGTGGGTGTGGTGCTGGGTGTCCTGCTGACGCGTCGTTGATTATGGAAGATCCACGTCACGCACAAGGGCCTGCTAAAAACGTCCTCGGCATCGGCCAGCGTATTCTGACGACGCTGGTCGGGATTGCCGAAACGCGCGTCCGGCTTGCGGTAGTGGAACTGGAAGAGGAGAAAGCCAACCTCTTCCAGATGCTGCTCATGCTTGGACTTACGATGCTCTTTGCCGCGTTTGGTCTGATGAGCCTGATGGTGTTAATCATCTGGGCTATCGATCCCCAATATCGTCTGAACGCGATGATTGCGACTACCGTGGTTCTGCTGGTGGCGGCGCTGATAGGCGGTATCTGGACCCTGCATAAAGCGCGCACGTCGACCTTCCTGCGCCATACGCGCCAGGAGCTGGCCAACGACCGCGCCCTGCTGGAGGATGATAAGTCGTGAGCGACAAAGCCGAACGTCAAAAGCGGAAAGCGTATCTGTTGAGCCAAATCCAGCAGCAGCGGCTGGATCTCTCTGCCAGCCGTCGCGACTGGGTTGAAGCCACGCATCGGTTTGACCGCGGCTGGAACACGGTCCTGAGCCTGCGCTCATGGGCGCTGGTCGGCAGCAGCGTGATGGCAATCTGGTCGGTTCGGCATCCTAACATGCTGATCCGCTGGGCACGCCGCGGCTTTGGCGCCTGGAGCGCATGGCGTCTGGTGAAAACCACGCTGCGACAGCAGCAGTTGCGCTAGCCTTCTTGCCGGGTGACGCTGCGCTTACCCGGCCTACGATTGCATGTAGGCCGGGTAAGGCGTAGCCGCCACCCGGCAAAACCCCCTCCCTTACTCAATATCTTTGAAGAAGATTAACAGTTTTCCTTGCTAACATTTGCCATCCGCCCCGTTTACACTCCTCTCCATCGACAGCAAAGACGCGGTATCTACCCGAATTTGCACACAAATAACGTTTAGCCGCTGATGTGGTTTCCTGGAGAGTAAAATGAAAAAATTAGAAGATGTTGGTGTACTGGTAGCGCGTATTCTGATGCTTTTCTGTTCATCACCGCAGGCTGGGGCAAAATTACCGGCTATGCGGGCACTCAGCAGTATATGGAAGCGATGGGCGTGCCGGGGTTCCTGCTGCCACTGACCATTCTGCTTGAGTTCGGCGGCGGCCTGGCAGTGCTGTTCGGTTTCCTGACCCGCACCACGGCGCTGTTCACCGCAGGCTTTACCCTGCTGACCGCGTTCATCTTCCACAGCAACTTTGCGGAAGGCGTGAACTCCCTGATGTTCATGAAAAACCTGACCATCGCGGGTGGCTTCCTGCTGCTGGCTATCATGGGCCCGGGCGCCTACAGCATCGACCGTCTTCTGAATAAGAAGTGGTAAGCAGGCTATACTGATTACATTCAAAGCGAGGAGACATCTCCTCGCTTTTGCTATCTGACGGAGGAGTAAAAAATGGGACAACTCGTAGACGGCGTCTGGCAGGATGTCTGGTATGACACCAAATCCACCGGTGGACGCTTTAAGCGCTCTGTTTCGGCCTTCCGTAACTGGCTGACTGCCGACGGCGCACCCGGCCCGAGTGGCGAAGGGGGCTTTGCGGCGGAAAAAGATCGTTATCATCTGTATGTTTCTCTCGCCTGTCCGTGGGCGCACCGCACGCTGATTGTGCGCAAACTTAAAGGTCTCGAATCGTTAATTCCGGTTTCGGTGGTTAACCCGCTGATGCTGGAAAACGGCTGGACGTTCGACAGTGACTTCCCGGCCGCGACGGGGGATGAGCTTTATCATCACGATTTCCTGTATCAGCTCTATTTGCGCGCCGATCCGCACTACACCGGGCGCGTAACGGTGCCTGTGCTGTGGGACAAGAAAAACCAGACGATCGTCAGCAATGAATCCGCTGAAATCATTCGCATGTTCAATACCGCGTTTGACGCGCACGGTGCCCGCGCCGGGGATTACTACCCGGTTGAGCTGCGCGAGAAAATTGACGAGCTGAACGGCTGGATCTACGACAACGTCAACAACGGCGTCTACAAAGCGGGCTTTGCCACCAGTCAGGAAGCGTACGACGAAGCGGTCGGCAACGTGTTTGGATCCCTGGGGCGCCTGGAGCAGATCCTCGGCCAGCATCGTTATTTAACGGGCGATCGCCTCACCGAAGCAGACATCCGCCTGTGGACGACGCTGATCCGCTTTGATCCGGTGTATGTCACCCACTTCAAGTGCGACAAGCATCGCATCAGTGATTACCTGAACCTGCACGGTTTCCTGCGCGACATCTATCAGATGCCAGGGATTGCGGAGACGGTCAACTTTGACCATATTCGCACCCATTATTTCCGCAGTCATAAGACCATCAACCCAACGGGCATTATCTCCATTGGCCCGTGGCAGGACCTGGATGAACCGCACGGGCGCGACGTGCGTTTCGGATAATTATTTAGGGAATCAATTGATTCCCTTTTTTAATTCACAGCATACATCTATCCTTACCTCGATCGCTTAGAAAACAAGTGATTGACTGATTAAGAGGCAAGGAAAAATGGACTGGTATTTAAAGGTACTGCGCAACTATTTTGGTTTTGGTGGCCGCGCCCGCCGCAAAGAGTACTGGATGTTCGTTCTGGTGAACTTCGTCCTGATTATGGTGCTGGGCATTGTGGACAAGATCCTCGGCTGGGAACGCGAGGGGGGTGAAGGCATTCTCACCACTATTTATGGTGTGTTAGTTCTGCTGCCTTCATGGGCCGTACTGTTTCGTCGTCTCCACGACACCGATCGTTCGGCGTGGTGGCTGCTGTTGCTGTTGATCCCGCTTATCGGCTGGATCGTGATTTTGATTTTCAACTGTCAGAGCGGAACGCCGGGCGAAAACCGCTTTGGTCCGGATCCTAAAGCAAGCGCGTAAATTCTGCCCGGTGGCGCTTACGCTTACCGGGCCTACGCTTATTTGTTGTGGTGGGCAAAGAGCTTGGGAATTTCACGCAAACACCACGATTTGGCTTCGCCCATGCTGTCACGACGCCACGCCATAATGATATCCACTTCGCTGGTGTATTCCGGGCTGACGACGCGCAGCCGCCCTTCTGCAATGTCCTTTTCGACAAACGGGTACGGCATCGTCGCCACGCCCAGCCCCGCCAGGAGCGCCTGACGCTTATCTTCCAGTGACGTTACCGTCAGTCGCGGCTGTTTATCCAGCAACTGTACCGTTAACACCGGGCGCTCTCGGGCGGTATCCGCGACCGCCACGCCGCGGTATTTCACGCGCGTGACCTCAGAGAGCGGCTCCGGCTCCTGATGGATCGGGTGATCCGGGGCGGCGACGTAGACGTTCATCACGCTGTACAGTTTGCGCGAATTGATTTCTGACGATGAGCGGAAATGCATGTCCGGCGCAATGACGATATCCGCCCTGCCCGTCTCAAGACGCTCCCACGCCCCGGCCAGCACCTCGGTGATGATCGACAGCTGGGTATTGGCTTTCGCGGCCAGTCTGTCCACCAGCGGGAACAGCGCCTCGGTGGGCACCAGCGCTTCGGTCACTAACGTCAGATGGGTTTCCCAGCCGCGGGCCAGCGCTTCGGCATCGGTCGTCAGCTTATCCGCCGCTTCCAGCAGCACACGACCGCGCTCCAGCAGCATCCGCCCAACGTTAGTGAATTTTGTTCGATGACCGGAACGATCGAAGAGCACAACATCCAGCTCCTCTTCCAGTTTTTGCATGGTATAGCTCAGGGCAGACGGAACGCGCCCCAGTTCATCTGCCGCCGCGGCAAAACTGCCGCGCCTGTCAATCGCGTCCATAACGCGAAGCGCCTCAAGCGTCAATGCTCTCTCTTTAGCCATCTCGTTCTCATTCAGGAAATTTGAACATACCAGGCAGAATATCTGGCTAACAATGCAGCGTCCATACCTTTACCATTGATTTAGTGTAAAGAGAGGTCAAGTTTATGATTACGACAAGAACAGCGAAACAGTGCGGACAAGCCGATTTCGGTTGGTTGCAGGCCCGCTACACCTTTTCCTTTGGACACTACTTTGACCCTAAACTCCTCGGTTACGCTTCACTGCGCGTATTGAATCAGGAAGTGCTCGCCCCGGGCGCGTCCTTCCAGCCGCGCACGTACCCTAAAGTCGATATCCTGAACCTGATCCTGGAAGGCGAGGCAGAATACCGCGATAGCGAGGGCAATCATGTCCAGGCGAAGGCTGGCGAGGCGCTGTTAATTTCCACGCAGCCAGGTATTAGCTACAGCGAGCATAACCTCAGCAAAGATAAAACGCTGACCCGCATGCAGCTGTGGCTGGATGCCTGTCCGGAGCGGGAAAATCCGCTGGTGCAAAAGATCGATCTGAAGGGCGATCAACAGCAGCTGATTGCCTCGCCAGACGGCAGCAAAGGCAGCTTGCAGTTACGCCAGCAGGTATGGCTGCACCATATCGAACTGAAAAAAGGTGAACAGGCGAGCTTCCAGCTTCATGGCCCGCGTGCCTATTTGCAGTCCATTCACGGAACGGTGCATGCGGTCACGCATACGGAAGAGAAAGAAGCGCTCACCTGCGGTGACGGGGCGTTTATTCGTGATGAAGCGAATATCACCCTGGTGGCCGATACGCCGCTGCGCGCGCTGCTGATTGATTTGCCAGTTTAAGATTAACACGCCCCCTCGCTCGATCGGTTCCCTCTCCCTGTGGGAGAGGGTTAGGGTTAGGGTTAGGGTGAGGGGTAACGGGTTGGATTAAATCACAACACCTTACTCGCCATAATCTCAATGATCTGCCGGTCCGTCGCCTGCATTGAGCGGCACGCCAGGGCGCACAGGTTAGAGATAGACTGTTCCACGTCGTGCGCCACAATCCCCTCGTTACCCGTCACGGCAGTATCATCCAGCGCCATCATCACGGCTTTCCAGGCGCTGGTGACGCTGGTCGAGACCTTCATTGCGCAGCTGTTAGAAGCCCCATCGCAGATCATCCCGCTCACGTCGCCGATCATACTGCCGATCGCCATGGCAATGGTCTGGTAAGAACCGCCCATCAGCCACGCCATCCCCGCCGCTGCCCCCATTCCGGCCGTTGTCGCCGCGCACAACGCGGACAACCGCGGAAGTTGATAATGGATATAGATCGCCGACAGATGCGAGAGCATCAGCGCCCGCGCCAGCCGTTCGTCATCGGCCTGAACGTGCTCAGCCACCACCACTACCGGCATGGTGGCGGTGATGCCCTGATTCCCGGAACCCGAGTTGCTCATCGCCGGCAGCGTCGCGCCTCCCATGCGGGCATCCGAGGCTGCGCTGGTGCGGATAATAATGTCTGATCCCAGATCCTGCGCCATCCAGCCGCGTGCGCGCTGTTTATTGAGCGTCGCGCCAATATGCAGCCCCCAGTTGCCACGCAAACCTTCGCGGGAAAGCGCATCGTTCAGCCGCCCCGCATCAAGAATAAAGCGGATCGCGTCGAACGGCACCTGCTCCACAAACTCAAGGATCTGCGACAGCGTGGTGGTCGAGAGCACCGCCAGCGGATCGTCGTTGTTCTGGCTCTGACGATCGTCAAGCCTGAAGCGCGTTTCGCCCTGAAAAACTACCTCCACCACGCGAGTGTGCCCGCCAGCGATGGTCACCATCGCCGAGGATTCACCGACGTAAACGCAGGCGCGTGAATAGAGGATCTCCTCGCACGGCTCCTGCAATTTTACCTGCACCAGACCCGCGTTCAGCAGTGCTTTGGCGCGCGTTAGCGCCTCGTCCGATACGTCTTTCAACACCTCCAGCCCGGCGTGTGCATTACCGCCTGTCGCCCCCAGCGCGGCTGCGATGGGTAAACCGACCATACCGGTGCCGGGCACCGTTACGCCAAGCCCATTTTTCATCAGGTTCGGCGATACCCACGCCTCGATACGCGTTACCTCACCGGAAAGCTGTCCGGCAGCCATCGCGCACGCCAGCGCCAGCGAGACGGGTTCGGTACAGCCCAGCGCAGGCTTTACCTCTTCCTGCACGGCGCGAATAAAATGGTTCCATAAAGGATTAATTTGCTCAGACATCGTTACGACCTTATTTAACCTCATGAGAAGGCGAGGAAAGGAGAAACACAAAGCAGCAGCCCGGTAATCACAATAATCACCAGCGATACGCCTTTATATTTATGAAGTGCGGGCACTTTGTAGACCAGCCACGCCGGAATTAAGCAACCCACCATCCCGAAAATAGGGCTACAGATGGAGGTAAAACTCAGCACCGGCGCGTTTAACACAATCGCGCTCCAGGCCAGCAGGATGGCGAACAGCATAATCCCGCGCTGGACGGCATTTTCATTGATTTTCTCCGCCGGCATTTTGCGGCGCAGGATGTTCATCACGATGCCCTGCGTGGCCTCACGAAAGCCGAGATAGACGCCGAAGAACGCGGTCATCACGGCAAAAATATTGAGGATCACGCTGACGATTTTGACCCAGCCCGCACCGTCACCGCTGATGAACTGTGCTGCGATAGCCAGGGCGGAAATATTCTGCTCGTAGGCTTTTACCGCCTCGTCGTGCCCCATCGCCAGCGTAAAGGAGACCGCGTAGAAAAAGACCGTCACAAACAGCACGCCAAAGGCGATATTCATTGCCCGCAGCGCCTTATGACGCGCCACCTCTACGGATTTTTCCCGGGAACGATAGGAAATCACCATCGGGCTTAATGTCTGAATAAACAGAATGGAGGTTAAGGTGAAAGGCAGCGTAATAATGGCGTTTTTAATCAGCAGGCCCATCGGCGGCAGCATACCGACGTTGGCTAAATGCCAGAGGCCAATCATCGAAAGCCCCAGCGCCGCCACCACAAATAATTTGGTCAGCACCATCAGGCTGGAGACTTTAAACAGCAGTTTTTCACCGCGCGACGAAATGGCGACCAGAATGCAGATCAGGAATAAGCCGTAGAACGGATTTTCCGACAGCAAACCGTGGGTTACGCCGAAGGTGTGCAAATAGGAGGCGCTGTCGTTGGTGATAGCCGTGGAATAGACAAACATCCAGATCACCAGCATCACGAAATAAAGCGCACCCAATAAGATGCCCCAGTTTTTACCTAAATAACCGCTAATGACGCTCGGGTAATCTTTACATTCCGGTGATTCCGCCAGCGTATTAATAAACAGGCGCTGGAACAGGTACATAGCCGGATAACCAATTATCGACGAGAGTAAAAATACCCACAGCCCCATTAACCCAACCTGCACCGGAAGAAAAACAATACCCGCGCCGATAGCCATCCCGATACTCATGATGACCCAGCCCGTATCGGTGCTGTCGAATTTAATCGCCTCTCGCCATTCGCTTTCGCTCATTCCCGCCCGCCTTGCCGCAGGGGAATCACTCACAATCACACTGCTGTTTGTTGCCATATTCATGGGGCACTCGCTTATTTTGTAGGGTAACTAGTTGTTTTTATAAGGTTCCGATCGCCAGCGATTGCGAGTCAGAAGGTGCAGGTGTGAGTTATTGGTATGGGGAGATCATATCCGGAGAGCGGGAGAAAAAAGTCACAAGTTTTATAGGGATTTTATAAGGCGTGAGGAAAATATTACTTCTGAACAGCAGAAAAAAGAGTGAGTTTTCTAAAATCGACCGAGTTCACAAAATTAAAAGCCTCCTCATTTGAGGAGGCTGAAGATGGAGCCTGCATTACATCGCCTGCGTAAACGTCCTCGAAATTACGTCCTGCTGCTGCTCGCGCGTCAGAGCATTAAACCGTACCGCATAGCCTGAAACGCGGATCGTCAGGTTCGGATAGTTCTCCGGGTGGGCGACGGCATCCAGCAGCATCTCCCGGTTCATCACGTTGACGTTCAGATGCTGACCGCCCTCAATGGTCGCTTCGTGGTGGAAGTACCCATCCAGCAGCCCGACAAGGTTGGTTTTGCGCACCGGCTCGTCCTTGCCCAGTGCCTGCGGCACGATGGAGAAGGTGTAGGAGATCCCGTCTTTGGCATAGGTGAACGGCAGCTTGGCGACCGAGGTTAACGACGCCACTGCCCCTTTTCTGTCGCGCCCGTGCATCGGGTTGGCGCCAGGCGCAAACGGCGTGCCGCCGCGACGTCCGTCCGGCGTGTTGCCGGTCTTCTGGCCGTAAACCACGTTGGAGGTGATGGTCAGGATCGACTGGGTCGGTACCGCGTTGCGGTACGTCGGCAGCGCCTGGATTTTCTTCATAAAGCGCTCAACCAGATCGCAGGCGATACTGTCCACGCGATCGTCGTTGTTGCCGTACTGCGGATAGTCGCCTTCGATGACGAAATCGACCGCCAGACCAGTGTGGTCGCGCACCGGTTTTACCGTGGCGTACTTGATGGCCGACAGGGAATCCGCCGCCACCGACAGCCCGGCAATGCCGCAGGCCATGGTGCGGTAGACGTCCCGGTCGTGCAGCGCCATCAGCGAGGCTTCGTAGCTGTATTTATCATGCATGTAGTGAATGAGATTCAGCGCGCTGATGTACTGCACCGCCAGCCAGTCCATGAAGTGATCGAGGCTCGCCATTACGGTGTCGTAATCCAGTACCTCATCCAGCAGCGGCTCGGTTTTAGGCCCCACCTGGATCTTCAGCTTCTCATCCACCCCGCCGTTGATTGCGTACAGCAGCGTTTTGGCGAGGTTGGCGCGTGCGCCGAAGAACTGCATCTGCTTGCCGATCACCATCGGGCTGACGCAGCAGGCAATGGCGTAGTCGTCGCTGTTGAAGTCGGCGCGCATCAGATCGTCGTTCTCGTATTGCAGCGAGGAGGTGACGATCGACACCTGCGCGGCGTATTTCTTGAACGCGATCGGCAGTTGTTCGGACCAGAGGATCGTCAGGTTTGGCTCCGGCGCAGGCCCCATGGTGTGCAGGGTATGCAGGTAGCGGAAGCTGTTTTTGGTCACCAGCGTGCGGCCATCCAGCCCCATGCCGCCAATCACTTCCGTGGCCCAGATCGGATCGCCGGAGAAGAGCGTGTCGAACTCCGGCGTGCGCAGGAAGCGCACCATGCGGATCTTCATGATGAAGTGGTCGATCAGCTCCTGGGCCTGAACCTCATTCAGCCTTCCTGCCTGCATGTCGCGTTCAATGTAGATATCGAGGAACGAGGCCGTGCGCCCCAGTGACATCGCCCCGCCGTTCTGGGACTTCACTGCGGCAAGGTAGGCAAAGTAGACCCACTGCACCGCTTCCTGCGCATTCATCGCCGGACGTGAAATATCAAAGCCATAGTTCGCCGCCATCTGCTGGATTTGGAGCAACGCACGTTTATGCTCCGCCAGCTCCTCGCGCAGGCGGATCGTGGCCTCCAGATCTTCTCCGCGCTCCAGTTTCCCCTGGAGATCGGCGAACTGAAGTTCGCGCTCGCGCACCAGATAGCTGATGCCGTACAGCGCCACGCGGCGGTAGTCGCCGATGATGCGTCCACGCCCGTAGCCGTCCGGCAGACCGGTCAGCACGCCCGATTTGCGGCAGCGCATCATCTCCGGGGAGTAAACGTCAAACACGCCCTGGTTGTGGGTTTTGCGCAGGTCGGTGAAGAGATATTCAAACTGCGGATCCATCTCGCGACCGTAGGCTTCGAACGAGCTGCGGATCATGTTGATCCCGCCGTACGGATGCAGGGCGCGCTTGAGTGGCTTGTCGGTTTGCAGGCCGACGATCGTCTCCAGCTCCTGATCAATATAGCCCGGCCCGTGCGCGGTAATGGTGGTGGCGATGTTGGTGTCAAAATCCACCGGAGCGTGGGTGGCATTCTCCTGGCGAATGCCGACCATCACCTTCTGCCACAGCGCCGTCGTTGCTGGCGTCGCCTGCGCGAGGAAAGCTTCATCGCCTTCATAAGGGGTGTAGTTATGCTGAATAAAATCGCGCACGTTAATGGCGTTTTTCCATTCTTCACCGCGAAACCCGGCCCATGCGTCGCTGTAAGGCGCGACGCCCGTATCGATTGTAACTTTCATCAGATTCTCGCTTTATCAGGCGTAAGCCGCAGCCGGAGTAACCTTCCCAAGACGGAGGGCATCCAGCGCGATCATTTTTTCTTCATTGGTAGGGATCACCGCGCAGGCCGCGCGGGACGACTCGGTGGAGATCACGCGCTCGCCCGCGCTGCCCGGCAGGGCATTTTTGGACTCGTCGAGGATGATGCCAAACACCTTAAGATGCTCCACCACCAGCGCGCGGATAAGCACGGAGTTCTCACCGATCCCCCCGGTAAACACCACGCCATCCAGACAGTGCAGGGACGCGGCATGACCGGCGATATGTCGTGCAATCCGGTGGACAAAGGTCATTATTGCCAGCCGCGCCCGCTCGTTGCCGTCATGCCAGGCTTTCTCCAGCGCGCGCAAATCGGAGGAGATACCGGAGATCCCCAGCAGCCCGGACTCTTTGTTGACCACGCGCTCCAGATCATCGAACGACTGGCCGGTCTGCCTGGCAACCCACGCCATCGCGCCAAAATCCACGTCGCCGCAGCGCGTGCCCATCACCAGTCCTTCAAGCGGCGTCATCCCCATGGACGTATCCACGCTTTCGCCGTTACGCACCGCGCAGATGGACGCCCCGTTGCCGAGATGGGCAATCACCAGGCCGCTGTCATCGGGAGAGAGCCCGAGAAGCGCGTGCGCCTGCGCCGACACGTAGCGATGAGAGGTGCCGTGGAAACCGTAGCGGCGCACGCCCAGCTCTTCAAAATAGCGGTACGGCAAGCCGTACAGATACGCCTGCGGCGGCATGGTCTGGTGGAAGCTGGTATCAAATACCGCCACCTGCTGCACGCCGGGGAACAGGCGCCCGGCGGCTTCCACGCCGCTCAGGTTGGCGTAGTTATGCAGCGGCGCCAGCGGGGAGACCTGGCGGATCTGCGCCATCACCTCTTCCGTGATCAGGGTTGACTCGCTGAAGAGATCGCCGCCGTGGGCAATGCGATGGCCAATCAAGGCCACGCTGCCCATCAGGTTGCGTTTCTCCAGCTCCAGCGCGATGGCGGCCAGCGCCCCTTCGTAGTCCTGGTGAGCCAGTCTGACTGGCTCACCCCCATTGACGGAAATAAAGGCTTTTTCAGTGTTGATGCCGTCCGCAATGCCCGTCATCAGAGCATCGCAGCTTGCGGCGTCCAGCACCGAGAACTTAACAGAGGACGATCCGCAGTTAATGACCAGTACTACCGGAAACTCAATCATGGTATGGCTCCGCTCTTCCTGAGCTTTGGTTTAAAACAGTTTGTACACGATGTTCAGAATGGTCAGCAGGCCGACCACGGTTACGAAGATGTTCTCGGTCCGGCCTTTATATTTCGCCAGCGCAGGCGCCTTGCGGATGGCGTACATCGGCAGCAGGCACAGCAGAGAGGCGATAATTGGCGCGCCCATGGCTTCAATAAGGTCCAGGATGTTCGGGTTGGCGTAGGCCACAATCCAGGTGGAGCCCATGATGAAGACCATGCTGATGGTGTTCAGCTTGCCCACGGAGACTTTCTTCTTGTCGCCCTTGTAACCGAACTTGATGATCAGACCGTTCAGCCCCTCCAGCGTGCCCAGATAGTGGCCGAAGAAGGATTTAAAGATAGCGACCAGCGCGATGATGGAGGCGCCGTATTCCAGCACCGTGGCGAACGTGGATTTACTGCCTGACATCGACGCAAAGTGGTTCGCCAGGTAAGAGAGCACCGGAATGTTCTGCGCTTTGGCGTCCGCCATATTCTGCGGAGAGAGCGTAAACAGGCAGCTAAAGGCGAAGAACATCACCACCGCCACCATCAGCAGGCTGGCGCGACCGATGATTTTGGAACATTTCTGCTCGGTAAACTCTTTCCCGAACTCTGGCTCGTACTCTTCGCGCTTGGAGACCACAAACGAGGAAACGATAGGCGAGAAGTTGAAGGAGAAGACCATGATGGAGATGCCCAGCCACACCGTGACCAGAATGCCGTCATGACCGGTGAAGGCGATATCGCTCAGGTTAACCTGGTCGATCACCGCCGAGTTCCAGTACGGGATCAGCGAGAGAGAAATCAACACCAGGCTGGCGATGAACGGGAACACCAGGTAGCTCATCACCTTCACCATCAGGTCTTTACCGAACCAGATAACAAAAGCCATCAGCAGCAGCAGGAACAGCGCCACCACGCCGCGGTTCAGGGCGGGCATCTGGAGCTGGTTTTCCCAGAAGGTCATAAAGGTGTTGGTAATGGTGACGCCGTAAATCCACAGCAGCGGGCAAATGGCAAAGAAGTAGAGGAAGGTGATCACCACCCCGCCGGTCTTACCAAAATGCTCCTCCACCGTTTCGGTGATGTTGCCGGAGACGTTACTGCCGGACAAACACAGACGCGCCAGCGCGCGGTGGCAGTAAAAGGCAATCGGGAACGCGAGTACCAGCATCAGCAGGATGGGGATCAAGCCGCCAAAGCCTGCACGGATAGGGAAGAACAGCACGCCTGCGCCAATGGCGGTACCAAACAGGCCGAGCGTCCAGGTGGTATCCGATTTACGCCAGGTGGACGTTTTTGTCTGGCCAACGATAATGCTTTCTGTGTTGCTCATAAGTCATCCTTTATGCGTCAACGAAGCCGGTAATTTGGGAAACACGGGAGAGATCAATATTGCCGCCGGAAATAATGCAGACGGTTTTACGGCCCTGGATATAGTGGTCCAGTTTGCCGCTTAATAACGCCGCGCACGCCAGCGCACCGGCACCTTCAGTGACCACTTTATTTCGCTGAATAAGCGCGATCATGCTGTTGCGAATCTCGTCTTCGCTGACCAGCACAATGTCATCGACTAATTCACGAACAATTTCGAAGGTTAATTTACCCGGGCGAGACACGTCGCAGCCGTCGGCTAATGTGCCGGTGACGCGATGGTTGGTTATTTCTCCCGCCTGATACGATGCCGCCATTCCGTGCACGTTTTCAGACTGCACGCCGATAATATTAATGGTCGGGTTGATGGATTTAATTGCTGTCGCAATACCGGCAATTAAACCGCCGCCGCCGATGGGGACAATCACGTTATCCACGTCATATAAATCTTCGAGGATTTCCAGGCCGATGGTGCCCTGGCCGGCAATGACTTTCGGATCGTCGTAAGGCGGGATAAATATGCGCCCTTCCATCTCGACGATTTCACTCACTTTGGCGATGGTGTCGTTAAAGTTCTCGCCGTGCAGCACCACTTCGGCAGAGTAGTCGCGCGTGGCGGCAACCTTGGATTTCGGCGCGCCCATCGGCATCACCACTTTGCCGTCGATGCCGAGCATGGCGCAGGAGAGAGACACCCCCTGCGCGTGGTTCCCTGCGGAACAGGCCACCACGCCCTTGCGTTTTTCCGCATCGGTCAGCGAGCTTAATTTATTGAACGCACCACGTATTTTAAACGAACCGGTACGCTGCATATTTTCAAATTTCAGGAATATCTCACCCTTACACCGTTCGCTCAGATAATTCGAGCGCGGCATACCGGTTTTATAGATCTTTCCCGCCAGTCTTTTTCTGGCGTCCTGAATATCTTCAATAGTCACCGGGAGTTCGTAAGTAATGTGCATAATATCCTCGTTATAATAATTCATTGTTTTCAGGCAAAGTCAGGGTATCAGAGCGTTAAAAAGCGTCGCTCCGGGTGTTTTAAATCATCATTATTTTTATCGTCGTTTTTCGGTATTCATCGACGAATATTGTTTTGCCAGTTCAACTAATACTGACGCCGATTTTTTAATACTGTAATTTTTTGACCACACGGCGGCATAACGCGCCACGGGTAATTCATCTTCCACCGGCAGGACAATAAACTGGTCCGAGCCGAATGGCGCAATCATGTCACGGGGGATCACCGTCAGGTAATCGGCATTGAGGACAAGGTTATAGATGGTGACGACAGAATCGGTCTGGACGATATTTTCAATGCTGATGTGGTTGTCTTGCAGGGTGGTCAGGAGTTCGTTGTAGTAGCCCATATCGGTTTGCGGCATCACCCACTGCTCATGCGTGAGCGATGCCAGTCTGGTCGGGCCGGTGCACGTTCGTGATTTACTCGCCACCAGCACAAACTCGGATTCAAACAGTGGCTCAACGTGAAGATCCTGAAGCTGCATCCCGTCGCTCAGCGTGCCGATGGCGAAATCCAGCCGGCCATCGCGAATGGCGGGCAGGAATGAAGAGAGCTGCGCTTCATACATTGAGACGCGCGCTTTCGGGAACACTTCCTTGAATTTTTTGATCATCCCGGACAGGAAGGTGAAGCCAATCAGCGACGGATAGCCGAAGGAGACGTCCATGACGGTACTGAAGCTGAGGCTGTTGATCTCGCTCACCATGTTTTTCATTTCGCGGGTGATCGACTCAGCGTAGGACAGCAGCACCTGACCGGCGGCAGTGAGTTTTACGCCGGTGTTTTTACGCACCATCACTTCCACCCCAAAGTAAGATTCGATGTCGCTGATGATTTTGCTGACGGCAGGTTGCGTCAGCCCCAGTTGTCTTGCAGCAGAACCTATGGAGCCACTTTTGATGACTTCCTGAAATACCACGAGGTGCTGTGTTTTCGGTAGAATAATAGTATTCATAATATTCTGCGCTTATTTCCCTATGACGCAGCGGATTCTACCCAATATTGTTTCAGGGGGTATGTGCTGTTACTCACAATTTGCCATGACGCCCTTTTTACCACTGCATTCAAAACCGATTTATCACCTTATTAATCAAAGAGTTAAGCAACTTAAAATACGCAATTACGCTGATATTGATCAACAAAATCCGCAGTAATAAATTTATTTTATGGCAATAACCTGCGTGAATTTTTTTGCCTTAAAAATATTAATAAAGACTATCTTTCAGGCAATTAAAGGTTAATAAACCACCATTATTCTTTTAAAACATTTTTGTGGTTTATCAACTTTACCAGGAATATTTATTCAGTTCCCGGTTAAAGAGTGGGATATATCACACATTCACCAGAAGAATGTTTTTAGATTCAATATTAAATTATCAAATGAATAACATTCGGCATCACTGACTAAACATTTACAACATCTGCTCAACACTAAAATTTTCTAATTTTATAGCGTTAAATTTTGTGATTACGATCATGCGCAGCAGATGAAAGGAACGGATATCCGGACAGACAGTGAAATGTGCTTAGCGTCGCAAAATTGAGAATTGATGTCGTTTGGCGCTTCGCTTACCCGGCCTGCAACCTTCTGAAAGCAAAAACCCCGCCGAAGCGGGGTTTGGTAAGAAGTTGAAGCTGACCGATAAGCCGGGTTCTGTCGTGGACAGTCATTCATCTAGGCCAGCAATCGCTCACTGGCTCAAGCAGCCTACCCGGGTTCAGTACGGGCCGTACCATGTGAACCCCTATTTGGCCTTGCTCCGGGTGGAGTTTACCGTGCCACGGACTGTTACCAGCCGCGCGGTGCGCTCTTACCGCACCCTTTCACCCTTACCTGATCCCGCTTGCGCGGGCCATCGGCGGTTTGCTCTCTGTTGCACTGGTCGTGGGTTTCCCCCCCAGGCGTTACCTGGCACCCTGCCCTGTGGAGCCCGGACTTTCCTCCCCTCCGCCCGTCTCCCCCGAAAGGGACGACGACGAAGCGGCGACTGTCTGGTCAGCTTCGGCGCGCAGTATAGAGGGTTTGCGCGCCGCTGTCACCCCTGGCTACGCATGCCTACCTGCAATGTGGCCGCGATATTCCGCGAGGCGCGGTAAATGTTGTCATACGCTCCCTGGAACGCCTCTTCCAGTGAGCCGATGCGGGTCAGTACGCTGAACACCGCGTCGATGCCGTACTGATGCACCACACCCACATCCTGCGTCAGACTTCCGGCAATCCCGATCACCGGCTTATGGTATTTTTTGGCGACGCTCGCCACACCGACGGGCACTTTGCCATTAATGCTCTGGCTGTCGATGCGCCCTTCCCCCGTCAGCACCCACGTGCAGTCGTGAATATGTTCTTCAAGATTGAGCGCCTGAGTGACAATCTCGATGCCGCTTTTCAGCTCAGCGCCCAGGAAGGCCATCAGCGCCGCGCCCATGCCGCCCGCGGCGCCAGCCCCCGGAACCCGGTTGACGTCAATGCGCAGCGATTTTTTGATCACCCCGGCGTAGTGGCTAAGATTGGCGTCGAGTTCGAGGATCATCTCCTCCGTGGCGCCTTTTTGCGGGCCAAAGATACGCGACGCGCCGCTTTCACCGACCAGCGGATTCGTCACGTCACAGGCGACGCGGATTGCGCACCCCTGAAGACGCGGATCGAGATCGGAAATATCAATCCGGTTAAGCGCCATCAGGCTGCCGCCGCCGTAGCCGATCTCCGTCCCGTTCGCATCCGTAAACCTCGCGCCCAGCGCCTGCATCATGCCTGCGCCCCCATCGTTGGTTGCGCTCCCGCCGATACCGATAATGATGTTGCGCGCGCCTTTACCCAGCGCGCTGAGGATCAGCTCCCCCGTCCCGCGCGACGTCGTGACCAGCGGGTTACGCTGCGCGGGAGGAACAAGCACCAGGCCGCTGGCGGCGGCCATCTCGATAAACGCGGTGGTACCGTCGCCCGACATCCCCCAACTGGCCTTCACCTTTTCCCCTAACGGGCCGGTGACGACAGCCTGCTGCCAGGCGCCCTGCGTCGCGGCGATCATCGCTTCAACCGTACCTTCTCCGCCGTCAGCAACGGGAACAGACACGTAATGAGCGTCGGGGAAAATTTCCCGAAATCCTTTTTCTATCGCCTGCGCCACCTCAGTGGCAGACAGGCTTTCTTTATAAGAGTCTGGCGCGATTACGATTTTCATAGTTGTATGCCTGAGCCGTAGGCCCGGTAAGCGTCACGCCACCGGGCGGGACGTCATTAGCGAGCAATTTCAACCTTCGCCAGTTTTTCGTAATAGCACGCTAACGCGCTGTGATCGGCGGTGCCCAGACCGTCCGCACGCAGCGCCTGCATCATCTCCATGACGGCGGCAGTCAGCGGCAACTGCGCGCCCACGCCGTGGGAGGTATCCAGCGCATTCGCCAGATCCTTAATGTGCAGATCGATGCGGAAGCCCGGCCTGAAGTTACGATCCATCACCATCGGCGCCTTGGCATCCAGCACGGTGCTGCCCGCCAGACCACCGCGAATGGCCTGATAGACCAGATCCGGATTGACGCCCGCTTTGGTGGCCAGCGTCAGCGCTTCGGACATGGCCGCGATGTTCAACGCCACAATCACCTGGTTTGCCAGCTTGGTGACGTTGCCTGCGCCAATTTCACCGGTGTGCACCACGGAGCCAGCCATGGCTTTCATCAGGTCGTAGTATTTGTCGAACACGGCTTTATCGCCCCCGACCATCACCGACAGGGTGCCGTCGATGGCTTTCGGTTCGCCGCCGCTGACCGGCGCATCCAGCATCTCCACGCCCTTCGCTTTCAGCGCCTCGCTGATTTCGCGGCTTGCCAGCGGTGCGATAGAACTCATGTCGATCACCACCAGGCCCGGCTTCGCGCCGTCGATAATGCCATTCTCACCCAGCGCCACCTCTTTCACGTGCGGGGAGTTTGGCAGCATGGTGATAATCACGTCGCACTGCTCAGCAATTGCTTTTGCGGTTGTCGCCGTTTCTGCGCCAGCCGCAATCACCTCTGCCACCGCGTCTGAATTACGATCTAAAACCACCAGTGAGTAACCTGCTTTGATGAGGTTTTTGCTCATTGGTTTGCCCATGATACCCAGGCCAATAAAACCCACTTTCAGCGTCATAATCTGTTTCCTCAATGATGGTTATTTTTTAAAAGCGTCCGCTAATTTCTGCGTGGCGGCGCGGAATACGCCGAGATCGCTGCCCACGGCAACAAACGTTGCGCCCCACTCCAGGTAGCGGCGGGCATCGGCTTCCACTGGCGCCAGAATGCCGCACGGTTTACCGTGCGCTTTGGCACGGGCAAAAATGTGCTGAATTGCGCGCTGCACGTCCGGATGGCTGGCGTTACCCAGATGACCAAAGGCGGCCGCCAGATCGCTCGGGCCGACGAAAATGCCGTCTACTCCCTCCGTCGCGGCAATGGCGTCGACGTTATCGACCCCCTGCTGGCTCTCGATCTGAACCAGAATGGTGATGTTCTTGTTGGACTGGGCGAAATAGTCCGGCACGGTGCCAAACATGTTGGCGCGGTGCGAGACGGAGACGCCGCGGATCCCTTCCGGTGGATAGCGGGTCGCCGCCACGGCCAGCACCGCTTCTTCTTCCGTTTCAACAAACGGGATCAGGAAGTTGTAGAAGCCGATATCCAGCAGTCGCTTGATGATCACCGGCTCGTTGGTGGGCACACGCACCACCGGCGCGCTGTGGCTGCCTTTCAGCGCCATCAGCTGCGGAATAAACGTGCTGATATCGTTTGGCGCATGTTCGCCGTCCAGCACCAGCCAGTCGAACCCGGCCAGGCCCAGCACTTCGGTGCTGATGGGGTTGGCCAGCGCAGACCAGCAGCCAATCTGAATCTGGTGCGCCGCAAGGGCCGCTTTAAATTTATTCGGGAAGATATCGTTACTCATTACTTATACCTTTTTTAATTCCGCAGTTTTAGCCAGTAGCTTTTCTTATTTATTCCGACTCAGCGTCAGCGTTATATTTATTTTCCTGACTGAATTTTGGCGTTATAAAATCGTCATTCAGTATAATCGCCACCACCCGGCAGTACATTGTTTCAATGCTCAATTATCCAACGGGAGCAGCACGCTATTTTGAGCATATGCCCAATGCAGTGGGCGCTGATGCACAGAATCAACGATTAGTGGTTCGGGAGCGATCGCGATCACATTCTCACCTTTCCTCTCCTGACATTCTTTATTTCCTCAATAAGAAACAATTAACCATCTGGCTATATTTAGTATCAGATATTTTGCTGGAGAAGAGTGAACAATGGCCGATATTGAAATTCGACAGGCGTCGCCGACGGCGTTCTATATAAAAGTGCACGATACCGATAACGTGGCGATTATTGTCAACGACAATGGCTTAAAAGCTGGCACCCGCTTTCCGGATGGCCTGGAGCTGATTGAGCACATTCCGCAGGGGCATAAAGTCGCACTGGTCGATATTCCGGCGCAGGGCGAAATCGTGCGCTACGGCGAAGTCATCGGCTATGCGGTGCGCGCTATCCCGCAGGGTAGCTGGATTGAGGAGTCGCTGGTTGAGCTGCCCACCGCCCCTCCGCTGGAGTCGTTGCCGCTGGCTACCCGCGTCCCTGAGCCGATGCCTCCGCTGGAGGGTTATACCTTCGAGGGTTACCGCAACGCGGATGGCAGCGTGGGCACCAAAAACCTGCTAGGCATCACCACCAGCGTGCATTGCGTGGCGGGCGTAGTGGATTACGTGGTGAAAATTATTGAGCGCGATCTGCTGCCGAAATACCCCAACGTTGACGGCGTGGTGGGTCTTAACCATCTGTACGGCTGCGGCGTGGCGATCAACGCACCCGCAGCGGTCGTGCCGATCCGCACGATTCACAATATCGCCCTTAACCCAAACTTTGGCGGTGAGGTCATGGTGATTGGCCTCGGCTGTGAAAAATTGCAGCCAGAACGCCTGTTGCAGGGTACGGAGGATGTGAAAGCCATTCCGGTTGACGATGCCAGTATTGTGCGTCTTCAGGATGAACACCATGTCGGCTTCAGATCGATGGTCGACGACATTTTACAGGTGGCAGAGCGCCATCTGGAGAAGCTGAACAAACGCCAGCGTGAAACCTGCCCGGCCTCTGAACTGGTCGTTGGGACACAGTGTGGCGGCAGCGATGCGTTTTCCGGCGTCACCGCTAACCCGGCGGTCGGTTATGCCTCCGATCTGTTCGTGCGCTGCGGCGCCACGGTGATGTTCTCCGAAGTGACCGAAGTGCGTGATGCTATCCACCTGCTCACGCCGCGCGCCGTCAACGAAGAGGTGGGCAAACGCCTGCTGGAGGAGATGGCCTGGTACGATAACTATCTCGACATGGGCAAAACCGACCGCAGCGCCAACCCGTCTCCGGGTAACAAGAAAGGCGGCCTGGCCAACGTGGTGGAAAAGGCCCTCGGGTCGATTGCCAAATCCGGCCAGAGCGCGATTGTGGAAGTGCTCTCCCCTGGCCAGCGACCAACCAAACGCGGCCTGATCTACGCGGCAACGCCTGCCAGTGATTTCGTGTGCGGCACCCAGCAGGTGGCATCCGGCATTACGGTACAGGTCTTTACCACCGGGCGCGGCACGCCGTACGGCCTGATGGCGGTACCGGTGATCAAAATGGCGACCCGCACCGAGCTGGCAAACCGCTGGTATGACTTAATGGATATCAACGCGGGCACCATCGCCACCGGGGAAGAGAGTATTGAAGAGGTGGGCTGGAAGCTGTTCCACTTCATTCTGGATGTGGCAAGCGGGCGGAAGAAAACCTTCTCCGATCAATGGGGATTGCATAACTCGCTGGCGGTGTTTAACCCGGCGCCGGTGACGTGATGGCCCCTCACCCTGCCCTCTCCCCATAGGGGAGAGGGTAAAAAACTTAAACCAATACCACATCTATCCCGCTTTTCCGTAACCCTTCCAGGCTTTCCGCCGGAATGCCTTCATCAACGATAATCATGTCGATCCGCTGGGTATCAATAATTTTATGCAGGCTTGAACGGTTAAACTTGCTGGAGTCCGTGACCACGATAATACGCTCCGCCACCTCGCACATTTTGCGGTTCAGACGGGCTTCATCCTCGTTATGCGTACTCACCCCCCGCTCGAGATCGATGGCATCGACGCCCAGGAACAGCAGGTCAAAATGGTAATTCTGTAAGGACTGCTCCGCCTGGTCGCCGTAGAAGGACTGCGACTGACGGCGCAAATGCCCGCCGGTCATCAGCAGCTCTACGCCCTCCGCTTCCAGCAGCGCGTTTGCCACGTTCATCCCGTTGGTCATGGCAATGACATCGGTGTGCTGGCGCAGCATGCGGGCAATTTCAAAGGTCGTGGTGCCGGAGTCCAGAATAATGCGATGACCCGGCTTCACCAGTTCAGCCGCCGCCTGCGCGATGCTGCGCTTTACTGCCGTATTAAGGGAACTTTTGTCCTCAACGGACGGCTCCACGCCGGGGGCATTGCCTTCGCAAATCAGCGCGCCGCCGTAAGCGCGAACGGCAATCCCCTGCTTTTCCAGAAAGGCCAGATCGTTACGGATCGTCACCGTCGACACGCCGTATAAAAGAGAAAGATCGTTAACCTGCACGCTTCCCTGCGCCCGCAACCGCTGAATGATCTGCTCTCGCCTTTCACTGGTGCCGGTGATGCGCTTCTCTGCGGATGAATCGGTGCTGCTCATACGAGCTCCTTAGTAAATACACTTTCGTTTCATTTCGTTTTGCTTATTAACGCCTTTCTTTTGAGGGAATGCAAGCCCTGTATGGTGGACAGACGCAAGCTTAACCGCCGCTGAAACCTTTCATTATGTTTCTTTTGTGAAACAGATCGGAAAACTATTATCTTTCGTTTTATTTTTACCCCACCATAATGCAGTATCAAATGAAACAAAACGAAAGATTAATACCAACACCATCCGAAATGGAGAGGAAAGTGAAACATCTGACAGAAATGGTGGAACAACATAAACGGGGGAATACAAACGGGATTTATGCCGTCTGTTCCGCACATCCACTGGTACTTGAAGCTGCACTACGTTACGCCCATTCACAACAGACGCCCCTGCTGATTGAAGCGACCTCAAACCAGGTGGATCAGTTTGGCGGTTATACCGGTATGACGCCCGCCGATTTTTATGGGTTTGTCTGCAAGCTGGCGGGATCTCTTGGTTTCCCCACCTCGCAGCTGATCCTTGGCGGCGATCATTTAGGTCCAAACCGCTGGCAAAACCTGCCGGCTTCGCAGGCGATGGCGAACGCCGACGATCTGATCAGAAGCTACGTGGCGGCCGGATTTAAAAAAATTCACCTCGATTGCAGCATGTCCTGCGAAGACGACCCGGTTCCGTTAACCGATGCAATCGTTGCCGGGCGTGCCGCTCGGCTGGCTAAAATTGCCGAAACCACCTGTCTCGAGCAATTTGGCGTAGCCGATCTGGTCTACGTTATCGGCACGGAAGTTCCGGTTCCCGGTGGGGCACACGAGACGCTGACCGAGCTTGAGGTCACCACGCCAGAGGCGGCACGCGCCACGCTTGAGGCACACCGCCACGCATTCGAGAAGGAAGGGTTAAGCGACATCTGGCCGCGCATTATTGGCCTGGTGGTTCAGCCTGGCGTTGAGTTCGACCATGCGCAGGTTTGTGACTATCAACCGCATAAAGCCGTCGCGCTGAGCGAGATGGTTGAAGCCTACGACACGCTTGTATTTGAAGCACACTCTACCGATTACCAGACGCCGCAGGCGCTGCGCCAGTTGGTGAAAGATCACTTCGCCATTCTGAAAGTCGGCCCTGCGCTAACCTTCGCGCTGCGCGAAGCGCTGTTCTCACTGGCAGCAATTGAAGAAGAGCTGCTGCCGGCAAAAGTCTGCTCAGGGCTGCGTCACGTCCTGGAAAACGTGATGCTCGATCGCCCGGAATACTGGCAAAGCCACTATCACGGCGACGGCAATGCCCGTCGCCTGGCGCGCGGTTACAGCTATTCCGACCGCGTGCGCTATTACTGGCCAGACAGCCAGATTGACGACGCCTTTGAGCGGCTGGTACGCAACCTGGCGGATGAACCGATCCCGCTGCCGCTGATCAGCCAGTATCTGCCGTTGCAGTACAGCAAAGTTCGCGATGGCGCTCTCAGGTCCACACCACGGGAACTCATCCTCGACCACATTCAGGACATACTCCAGCAGTACCATGCCGCCTGCGAAGGCGTAACGACTCAACACGCATAATTAAAAAGAGGAAAACGCTATGCCAAACATTGTCTTATGCCGCATTGATGAACGCCTGGTCCACGGTCAGGTGGGCGTACAGTGGGTAGGGTTTGCGGGGGCGAACCTGGTGCTGGTGGCAAATGACGAGGTTGCAGACGATCCGGTTCAGCAAAATCTGATGGAGATGGTGCTGGCGGAAGGCATCGCCGTGCGTTTCTGGTCCCTGCAAAAAGTGATCGACAACATTCATCGCGCCGCCGACCGGCAGAAAATCCTGCTGGTCTGTAAAACACCGGCTGATTTTTTAACGCTGGTCGAGGGCGGCGTGCCCATCACCCGTATAAACGTCGGAAATATGCATTACGCCAGTGGCAAACAGCAAATTGCCAAAACGGTATCTGTAGACGCGAACGATATCGCCGCGTTTAACGGCCTGAAGGCGGCCGGAGTGGAATGCTTCGTTCAGGGCGTTCCAACAGAGACTGCTTTGGATCTCTTCAAACTGCTCTGAGGGATTCACAATGGAAATCAGTCTGTTGCAGGCTTTCGCGCTGGGGCTTCTCGCCTTTATAGCGGGCCTGGATATGTTTAACGGCTTAACACACATGCACCGCCCGGTTGTACTCGGGCCACTGGTTGGCCTGATTCTGGGCGATCTGCACACCGGAATTCTGACCGGCGGTACGTTAGAACTGGTCTGGATGGGACTCGCGCCGCTGGCGGGCGCGCAGCCGCCAAACGTGATTATCGGCACCATCGTTGGCACCACATTTGCCATTACCACAGGCGTGAAGCCGGATGTCGCCGTTGGGGTCGCCGTGCCGTTTGCCGTGGCGGTTCAGATGGGGATCACATTCCTCTTCTCTGTGATGTCCGGCGTGATGTCCCGCTGCGATCGCATGGCGGCTAACGCAGACACCCGTGGTATTGAACGGGTCAACTATCTGGCACTGCTGGCGCTCGGCATCTTCTACTTCCTGTGCGCATTTCTGCCCATCTACTTCGGGGCTGAACATGCGAAAACCGCCATTGACGTGCTGCCGGAACGTCTGATCGACGGTCTCGGCGTCGCGGGCGGCATCATGCCAGCGATCGGCTTCGCCGTGCTGCTGAAGATCATGATGAAAAACGTTTACATCCCTTACTTCATTATCGGCTTTGTCGCCGCGGCCTGGCTGAAACTCCCGGTGCTGGCGATTGCCGCGGCTGCGCTGGCGATGGCGCTGATCGACCTGCTGCGCAAATCGCCTGAACCCACGACGCCTGCGGCCCAGAAAGAGGAATTTGAAGATGGCATCTAATCACACCACCCTGCCGGGCGTGTCTGAAAGTGAAGAGACACTGCTGACCGGCGTGAATGAAAACGTCTATGAAGACCAGCGTATTGGCGCTGAGCTAACGAAAAAGGATATTAACCGTGTCGCCTGGCGTTCCATGCTGCTACAGGCCTCGTTTAACTACGAGCGTATGCAGGCCTCCGGCTGGCTGTATGGGCTACTGCCCGCGCTGAAAAAGATCCACACCAATAAGCGGGACCTGGCGCGCGCCATGAAAGGCCATATGGGCTTCTTTAACACCCACCCGTTCCTGGTGACCTTCGTCATCGGCATTATTCTGGCAATGGAGCGTTCCAAGCAGGATGTGAACAGCATCCAGAGTACTAAAATTGCCGTTGGCGCACCGCTCGGTGGCATTGGTGACGCCATGTTCTGGCTGACCCTGCTGCCCATCTGCGGGGGGATTGGCGCCAGCCTGGCGCTACAGGGCTCCATTCTTGGCGCCGTGGTCTTTATCGTGCTGTTTAACGTGGTGCATCTCGGCCTGCGTTTTGGTCTGGCGCACTATGCCTACCGAATGGGTGTCGCCGCGATCCCGCTGATCAAGGCCAACACCAAAAAGGTTGGTCATGCTGCGTCCATTGTCGGGATGACAGTGATTGGTGCGCTGGTGGCAACCTATGTGCGCCTGAATACCACACTCGAGATTAAAGCCGGGGATGCGGTCGTCAAACTGCAAACCGATGTGATCGACAAACTGATGCCCGCCTTTCTGCCGCTGGTCTACACCCTGACCATGTTCTGGCTGGTACGCCGTGGCTGGAGCCCACTGCGCCTGATTGGTATCACCGTGGTGCTGGGCGTTGTCGGTAAATTCTGTCACTTCCTTTAAAAAGCAAAGAGGTTGCGATGTTAGGCATTATTTTGACGGGTCACGGCGGTTTTGCCAGCGGGCTGGAACAGGCGATGAAGCAAATCCTCGGCGAACAGCCGCAGTTTATCGCCATCGATTTTCCGGAAAGCTCCACCACTGCGCGGCTGACCGCGCAGCTTGAGCAGGCAGTGAATGAACTGGATGCAGAGCACGATATCGTGTTTCTCACCGATCTTCTCGGCGGTACGCCGTTTCGTGTGGCCTCTACCCTCGCGATGCAGCGCCCCGGCAGCGAAGTGATCACCGGCACCAATCTCCAGCTTTTGCTGGAGATGGTTCTGGAGCGCGACGGGTTAAGCAGTGAAGCCTTTCGTTTGCAGGCGCTGGAGTGCGGCCATCGCGGCCTGACCAGCCTTGTGGATGAACTTGCACGCTGTCGCGAGGAAGCGCCCGCCGAGGAAGGGATATGAGCCAGCTGCTGCGCGCGCGTCGTCTGCTTACCGGGCAGGGCTGGCTGGATGACCATCAGCTGCGTATGGATAAAGGCGTCATCACCGCCATCGAGCCGATTCCGGCAGGGGTTAATACCCGCGAGGCAGACCTGCTTTGCCCGGCATACATTGATATCCACGTCCACGGCGGCGCGGGTGTGGATGTGATGGATGATGCGCCCGACGCGCTGGACCGGTTAGCCATGCACAAAGCGCGTGAAGGCGTGGGGGCGTTTCTGCCTACCACCGTCACCGCTCCGCTGGAGGCGATCCATGGCGCGTTACGGCGCATTGCCCGTCGCTGTCATGCCGGTGGCCCCGGCGCGCAGATCCTGGGCAGCTATCTGGAAGGCCCGTACTTTACGCCGCAGAACAAAGGGGCGCACCCGCCAGAACTGTTTCGCGAACTGGATCTCGCGGAACTTGATGAGCTGATTGCGGTTTCGCAGAACACGCTGCGGGTGGTGGCGCTTGCTCCGGAAAAAATGGATGCCCTGAAGGCGATCCATCACCTCAAGCAAAAAGGGATACGCGTCATGCTGGGCCACAGCGCCGCTACATACGCGCAAACCCTCGCCGCATTTGATGCAGGCGCAGCCGGGCTGGTGCACTGCTACAACGGCATGACGGGGTTACACCACCGGGAGCCGGGCATGGTTGGCGCCGGGCTTACGGACCCACGCGCGTGGCTGGAGCTTATTGCCGACGGGCATCACGTTCATCCTGGAGCCATGCGGCTGTGTTGTTGCTGCGCGAAGGATCGTACGGTGCTGATTACCGATGCCATGCAGGCGGCGGGTATGCCTGATGGGCGCTATACGTTGTGTGGTGAAAATGTCGGGATGCAGGGCGGCGTTGTCCGCACGGCCTCAGGCGGGCTGGCGGGCAGCACGCTCGCGCTGGATGCCGCCGTGCGAAATATGGTGGAGCATACGGGGATCGCCCCAGAAAACGCAATCCATATGGCCTCGCTGCATCCTGCCCGTCTGCTCGGTATGGATCACCTGCTGGGAACGTTAGCGCCAGGCAAACGCGCCAATATTATTGCGCTGGATGCGGGTTTACACCTCCGGCAGATCTGGATCCAGGGTCAGGCTCGTTCCCTGTAGCCCTTTCACAGTGTGCCCTGTTGGCCTTACGGAAGACGATCGTAAGGCCTTTCTTTTCCTTTCCTTGATTTTCGCCTTTCCTTTCGCGATCACACTTTTCGTTTTATTTCTTTTTCGCCATTGAACTTTCGATTTCTTTTCTATAGATTTTCTTTAACTGCTAAAGTGAACAAGTGAAACGAAACGAAAGATAGCGACACATTTGCCAGCGTCTGATGTGGAATTCACACGACTAAGGACTGAGTTATGCCACAAACCACTATCGCCACCACCGGCACCTGGACCGAAAAAGAGATCCGCCAGCAGCCAGCCAGCTGGCTTCGCTCGCTCAACAATATTGATAATCTGCGCGCGTCGATCGACAGTTTTCTGACGCCACTGTTGCGCAAGCCCGATCTGCGGATCGTTCTGACCGGTGCGGGCACGTCCGCTTTTATCGGCGACATCATTGCGCCATGGCTTGCCAGCCACACAGGAAAAAACATCACCGCGATACCTACGACCGATCTGGTCACCAACCCGATGGATTACTTCACCCCCGCGCATCCGCTGCTGCTGGTCTCTTTCGCCCGTTCTGGCAATAGCCCGGAGAGCGTCGCTGCCGTTGAGCTGGCGAATCAGTTTGTACCGGAGTGCTACCACCTGTCGATCACCTGTAATGAAGCGGGCAGCCTGTACCAGAATGCCGTCGACAGTGATAACGCCTGCGCTCTGCTCATGCCAGCCGAAACGCACGATCGCGGGTTCGCGATGACAAGCAGCATCACCACCATGATGGCGAGCTGCCTGGCGGTATTCGCACCGGAAACGATCAACAGCAAAACGTTCCGCGATGTGTCCGATCGCTGTCAGGCGATCCTCACGTCGCTCGGCGATTTCAGTCCCGGCGTCTTTGGTAACGAACCGTGGAAACGCATTGTTTATCTGGGCAGCGGTGGATTACAGGGCGCCGCACGGGAGTCTGCGCTGAAGGTGCTGGAGCTGACCGCCGGCAAGCTGGCAGCATTCTACGATTCGCCAACGGGTTTCCGTCACGGCCCTAAGTCGCTGGTGGACAACGAAACGCTGGTCGTCGTGTTTGTCTCCAGCCATCCGTATACGCGTCAGTACGATCTGGATCTGCTCGCCGAGCTGCGACGCGATCGTCAGGCCATGCGCGTGGTAGCCATTGCAGCCGAAACTGATCCGGTCATTGAAGCTGGCCCGCATATTCTGCTGCCGCCTTCCCGTTCATTTAACGATATGGAGCAGGCGTTCTGCTTCCTGATGTACGCCCAGGTCTTCGCACTGACCCAGTCTCTGCACGTTGGCAATACGCCGGATACGCCATCCGCCAGCGGTACGGTTAACCGTGTGGTCCAGGGCGTCGTTATTCATCCGTGGCAGGCTTAAGAGGACAGGCTCATGAGTATTATTTCTACTAAATATCTTTTGCAGGACGCACAGGCGAAGGGCTATGCCGTTCCGGCCTTTAACATCCATAACGCCGAGACGATCCAGGCGATCCTCGAAGTCTGTAGCGAAATGCGATCGCCGGTGATCCTCGCGGGTACGCCGGGGACGTTTAAACATATTGCGCTGGAAGAGATCTACGCCTTGTGCAGCGCATATTCCCTTACTTATGACATGCCGCTGGCGCTACACCTCGATCACCACGAATCGCTGGACGACATTCGCCGCAAAGTCCATGCCGGCGTACGTAGCGCAATGATCGACGGTAGCCATTACCCCTTCGAACAAAACGTCAAGCTTGTGAAATCGGTCGTCGATTTCTGCCACCTCAACGACTGTAGCGTCGAGGCCGAACTGGGCCGACTGGGCGGAGTGGAAGATGACATGAGCGTCGACGCCGAAAGCGCGTTCCTGACCGACCCGCAGGAAGCAAAACGCTTTGTCGAAATGACAGGCGTGGACAGCCTCGCCGTTGCCATCGGTACCGCGCACGGTCTTTATACCAAACGCCCAAAAATCGACTTCCAGCGGCTGGCCGAGATCCGCGAGGTAGTGACAGTGCCGCTGGTGCTGCACGGTGCGAGTGATGTGCCGGATGAGGATGTGCGCCGCACCATTGAGCTGGGCGTCTGCAAAGTTAACGTCGCAACAGAGCTGAAAATCGCCTTCTCTGACGCAGTCAAAGCCTGGTTTGCCGAGAACCCACAGGGCAACGATCCGCGCTTCTACATGCGCGTCGGCATGGATGCCATGAAAGAGGTGGTCAGAAGCAAAATCACCGTTTGCGGCTCGGCGAACCGGCTGCTGCTTGCGGCTGAAGCCTGAACCCATCGCGCATAACGTTAGTACCAAAAAAAATAACTATAAGCCTCGC
Organism: Enterobacter cloacae complex sp. EB5; assembly: GCF_031432835.1. Taxonomy (NCBI): domain Bacteria; kingdom Pseudomonadati; phylum Pseudomonadota; class Gammaproteobacteria; order Enterobacterales; family Enterobacteriaceae; genus Enterobacter; species Enterobacter cloacae complex sp. EB5. The sequence continues at coordinate 2,620,793 of NZ_CP133860.1, read as the reverse complement.
AAATATGAAGGCGCGTCCTTAAGCCGGACAGCGCCTTCCATTATCCTAAAAAACCGAGGAGTCCCTACATGACACAGGAAAAGTCGTTTAAATCGAAAGCGTGGGAGTTTTTCCAGAGCCTGGGAAAGACGTTTATGTTCCCGGTCTCACTGTTGGCCTTTATGGGGTTGTTGTTAGGTATCGGTAGTTCTGTCACCAGCCCTTCCACCATCAAAAGTTTTCCCTTTCTGGGCGGCGAGTTAACGCAGCTCACCTTTGGTTTTATCGCCATGGTCGGCGGCTTTGCTTTTACCTATCTGCCGCTGATGTTTGCCATGGCAATCCCGATGGGCCTTGCCAGACGTAATAAAGCGGTGGGCGCTTTTGCCGGATTCGTTGGCTACATGCTGATGAACATGAGCATCAACTACTACCTGACCGCCACCCACCAGCTTGCGGATGCCGCCACCATGAGACAGGTGGGACAATCCATCGTGCTTGGCATTCAAACGCTGGAGATGGGCGTGCTCGGCGGCATTGTGGTAGGGGTGATCACCTACTTCCTGCACGAACGTTTTCAGGACACGGTGCTGCACGACGCGTTTGCCTTCTTTAGCGGCATTCGTTTTGTACCGATTATTACCGCCCTCACCCTGTCGCTGGTCGGCTTGTTCATCCCCCTGCTGTGGGAATATGTGGCAATGGGCATTGCCGGGATTGGTCATATCATCCAGAGCACCAGCGTCTTTGGGCCGTTCCTGTATGGCGTGGGCGTACTGCTGCTCAAACCTTTTGGCCTGCACCACATCCTGCTGGCGATGGTGCGCTTCACCCCGGCGGGCGGCATTGAGATGGTTAACGGCCAGGAAGTGGCCGGTGCGCTGAACATTTTCTACGCCGAGCTGAAAGCTGGCCTGCCGTTTAGCCCGCACGTTACGGCATTTTTATCGCAAGGGTTTATGCCGACCTTTATCTTCGGCCTGCCTGCCGTGGCTTACGCTATCTACCGCACCGCGCGCCCGGAAAACCGTCCGGTGATTAAAGGGCTGCTGCTTTCAGGCGTGCTGGTTTCAGTGGTCACGGGTATTTCAGAGCCGATTGAGTTCCTGTTCCTGTTTATTGCCCCTGTGCTTTACGCGTTTCATATCGTTATGTCTGGCCTGGCGCTGATGGTGATGGCGCTGCTCGGCGTCACCATCGGCAACACCGACGGCGGCATTCTGGATCTGCTGATCTTCGGCGTCATGCAGGGGATGTCGACCAAATGGTATCTGCTGTTCCCGGTGGGTATTGCCTGGTTTGCTATCTACTTCTTCGTCTTCCGCTGGTACATCCTCAGGCACGATATAAAAACGCCGGGCCGTGAGGTTGACGCGCAGGGTGCGCTCCAGGCGGTGGAAGCCAATACCCGGGCACGTGGAAAATCAAAATACGATCATGGGCTTATTCTTAGCGCGCTTGGCGGTAAAGAGAATATTGAGTCGCTCGACAACTGCATTACCCGCTTACGTCTGGTGGTGAAAGATATGGGGCTTATCGACCAGCAGGCGCTGAAGGCCGCGGGCGCCTTGTCAGTAGTGGTGCTTGATGCCCACAGCGTTCAGGTGATCATCGGCCCGCAGGTGCAGAGCGTCAAATCCGGCATTGAAGCCTTAATTTAACAGGGGGTCGTTGTGTTTGATTTCGACAGAATCATTGAGCGTAAAAGCGATAAATGCCGTAAATGGGATCATGCGTTTGTGTGCTCGCGTTTCGGTGATGTCCCGGAAGGATTTATCCCGCTGTGGATAGCAGACATGGATTTCACCTCGCCACCCGCCGTGATTGAAGGCTTCCAGCGCATCGTGGAGCATGGCACCTTCGGTTACACCTGGTGCTTCGACGAATTCTACGATGCGGTCATCGCCTTCCAGCGCACCCGTCATCAGGTTGAGGTGCATAAGTCATGGATCACCCTGACCTACGGCACCGTTTCCACGCTGCACTATACGGTTCAGGCGTTCTGCAAACCCGGCGACTGCGTGATGATGAACACCCCGGTGTATGACCCGTTTGCGATGGCGACACAGCGACAGGGCGTACGGGTGCTTGCAAATCCGCTGAGCGTGAAGGAAAACCGCTATCAGCTGGATTTTAATTTGATTGAAGTTCAGCTCAAAACTCACCGTCCAAAACTGTGGTTCTTCTGCTCGCCGCATAACCCTTCGGGCCGAATCTGGCACGCGGATGAGATACGCCAGGTGTCCGATTTCTGTAAGCGCTACGGCACGATTCTGGTGGTTGATGAGGTTCACGCCGAGCACATTCTGGACGGTACATTCGTCAGCTGTCTGACTTCGGGCTGTGCCGCCCAGGACAATCTGATTGTGCTGACCTCCCCCAATAAAGCCTTCAACCTTGGCGGGCTAAAGACATCCTACTCAATGATTCCAGACGATTCGCTGCGCCAGCGTTTCCGCCAGCAGCTGGAGAAGAACTCCATTACCTCGCCCAATATCTTCGGCGTGTGGGGAATTATTCTGGCTTATCAGCAAGGTCTGCCATGGCTCGACGCGCTGAATGGTTATCTGCGCGGCAATGCCCGCTACCTTGCGGATGCCATCCAGACCCATTTCCCTGCATGGAAGATGATGAACCCGGAGTCGTCGTATCTCGCCTGGATAGACGTCAGTGCGGACGATCGCAGTGCGACGGCGCTAACCCAACATTTCGCAAAACAGGCTGGCGTGGTCATCGAAGATGGTAGCCACTACGTACAAAACGGCGAAAACTACCTGCGTATTAACTTCGGCACCCAGCGCTACTGGCTGGAACAGTCCATCAACCGAATGCTGAAGCATTACTGATAAGGATCTTACCCCGATGAAAAAAATGCTTACTCTCTCGCTGCTGGCTCTCTGTGTTTCTCATGGCGCGGCGGCAGCAAACTACGCGCTCAGTAACGACAATATTGCCCTTTCGTTTGATGATGCAAACGCAACGGTAGTGGTAACGGACAGCAAAGCTAACCATCCGCTCACGCCCCAGGAGCTGTTCTTTTTGACGCTACCGGATGAAACAAAAATCCACACCGCTGATTTCAAAATCAAGCGCGTCGAAAAGCAGGACAATGCGATAGTCATCGACTTTACGCATCCGGATTTTAACGTAACGGTGAAACTGAATCTGGTGAAGGGAAAATACGCCAGCATCGGCTACACCATCGCCGCCGTCGGGCAGCCGCGGGACGTAGCGAAAATTACCTTCTTCCCGACGAAGAAGCAGTCTCAGGCACCTTACGTTGACGGGGCGATTAATAGCTCGCCAATCGTGGCCGACTCGTTCTTCATCCTGCCAGACAAACCGATTGTGAATACTTACGCTTATGAAGCCACCACCAACCTCAACGTGGAGCTGAAAACGCCAATTCTGCCTGAGACACCGGTCAGTTTTACCACCTGGTTCGGCACTTTCCCGGAAACTAATCAGCTGCGCCGCAGCGTAAACCAGTTTATCGATGCCGTGCGTCCGCGGCCTTATAAGCCTTATCTGCACTACAACAGCTGGATGGACATCGGCTTCTTTACCCCTTACTCCGAGCAGGATGTCATTGGGCGGATGGACGAATGGAATAAAGAATTTATTGCCGGACGCGGGGTGGCGCTGGACGCGTTCCTGCTGGACGATGGCTGGGACGATCGCACCGGACGCTGGCTGTTTGGCCCGGCATTCAGCAACGGTTTTGGCAAAGTCAGGGAAAAAGCCGACAGCCTGCATAGCTCGGTTGGGCTGTGGCTTTCTCCGTGGGGCGGATATAACAAGCCGCGCGATATTCGCGTCTCGCATGCAAAAGAGTATGGTTTCGAAACCGTAGACGGCAAGCTGGCGCTGTCGGGGCCGAACTACTTTAAAAACTTCAACGATCAGATCATCAAGCTGATCAAAAACGAGCACATTACCTCGTTCAAGCTCGACGGAATGGGTAACGCCAATTCGCATATCAAGGGCAGCCCATTTGCATCGGATTTTGACGCGTCCATTGCCCTGCTGCACAACATGCGTAGCGCAAATCCGAACCTGTTTATCAACCTGACCACAGGCACCGACGCCAGCCCGTCCTGGCTGTTCTATGCTGATTCAATCTGGCGTCAGGGCGATGATATCAACCTGTACGGCCCCGGCACACCAGTGCAGCAGTGGATGACCTACCGCGATGCCGAAACCTGGCGATCCATCGTGCGTAAAGGTCCGCTGTTCCCGCTGAACTCACTGATGTACCACGGGATCGTCAGCGCAGAGAACGCTTACTATGGACTCGAGAAAGTGCAAACAGACAGCGATTTTGCCGATCAGGTCTGGAGCTACTTCGCAACCGGTACTCAGCTTCAGGAGCTGTACATCACGCCGTCCATGCTGAATAAGGCGAAGTGGGATACCCTGGCGCAGGCGGCAAAATGGTCGCGTGAGAATGCCAGCGTGCTGGTGGATACTCACTGGATTGGCGGGGACCCAACTTCGCTTGAGGTTTACGGCTGGGCCTCATGGAGTAAAGACAAAGCGATTTTTGGCTTACGCAACCCGTCGGATAAGCCGCAACGTTACTACCTGGATTTAACCAAAGATTTTGAAATCCCGGCAGGAGAGCGTTCGCAGTTTACCCTGAAAGCCGTGTACGGCAGTAATTCGACCGTACCAGAGGAGTATAAAAACGCTGTGGTGATTACGCTGCAACCGCTGGAAACGCTGGTGTTTGAGGCGATGCCGGGGAAATAGTGAGGTTCAGACATGGTGTAGGCCGGGTTAGGCGAAGCCGCCACCCGGCAAAACAGGCGGCAGGGACTTACTCCCCCTGCTGCTCCAGCGCATATTTATACAGCGCATTTTTCTTCACGCCGTGGATCTCCGCCGCCAGCGCCGCCGCTTTTTTCAGAGGAAGTTCAGCCTGTAGCAGAGCCAGCGTACGCAGCGCATCGGCAGGCAGGGCGTCTTCCTGCGCTTTGTGCCCTTCAACAACCAGCACCATTTCGCCCTTGCGGCGGTTCTCATCCTCTTTCACCCACGCCAGCAGTTCGCCAACCGGTGCACCGTGAATGGTTTCCCACGTTTTGGTCAGCTCGCGCGCCAGCACCACGTAGCGCCCTTCGCCCCAGACGGTCACCATATCTTCCAGGCTTTCCAGCAGACGGTGGGTTGATTCGTAGAAGATCAACGTACGCGGTTCAGCTTCCAGATCCTTTAACACATCGCGACGGCCTTTGGATTTAGCAGGCAGGAAACCTTCGTAGCAGAAACGATCGGACGGCAGACCCGCAGCGCTTAACGCCGCAATCGCCGCGCACGGCCCCGGCAGCGGCACAACGCGGATGCCTGCTTCACGGCAGGTGCGAACCAGATGGTAGCCCGGATCGTTGATCAGCGGCGTTCCCGCATCGGAGACCAGCGCGATGTTCTGCCCTTCTTTAAGCTTCGCCACCAGCGTTTCGGCTTTTTGTTGCTCATTGTGATCGTGCAGGGCAAACAAACGGGCGTTAATGGCAAAGTGTTGTAGCAGTAAACCGGTATGACGGGTGTCTTCAGCAGCAATTAAATCAACAGCTTGCAATACGGTGAGCGCACGTTGGGTAATATCAGACAAATTCCCGATAGGAGTAGGTACAATATAAAGCTGGCCTTGAGAATTATCTGCCGTTTCGTGTTGTTTCATTGTTTCGTCCGTATTGCCGATTTAATATTGAGCATTGCGTAAAAAAATCACTGGATACAGTATGGTACCGTTAACGTTTCTTCGAAAAAAAGCCGCGCACAGCGTGCCCCTCCTGCTCGCAGCCCTGATCTTTACCGGCTGCGGCACCCAGGCACCTGACCAGAGCACTGCTCATATGCAGGGATCCGCTCAGGCTGATTCTGGCTTTTATCTGCAACAAATGTCGCAGAGTACAAATGATACCAGGATCAACTGGCAATTACTCGCCATTCGTGCACTGCTGAAAGAAGGGAAAACCCAGCAGGCCGCCGAACTGTTCAGCCAGCTGCCGCAGGATCTTCACGACACTCAGCGCCATGAGCAGACGCTGCTGTCAGCAGAACTGAAGGTCGCGCAAAAAGATTACGACGGCGCGAAGAAGATCCTCGGCACCATCGATCTCAGCACGCTGGATAAAAACCAGCAGGCCCGTTTCTGGCAGGCCGGTATCACCGCTGAGCAGGGTCGCCCTTCCCTGACGCTACTCCGCGCGCTGATTGCTCAGGAGCCTCTGCTCGCGGGTGCGGACAAGCAAAAAAATATTGACGCAACCTGGCAGGCGCTCGCCTCCATGACCCAGGATCAGGCCAAAGCGCTGGTAATCAACGCCGATGAAAATGTCCTGCAAGGCTGGCTGGATCTGCAACAGATGTGGTTCAACAACCGCAGCGATCCGAACATGCTGAAAGCTGGCATTACCGACTGGCAAAAGCGTTACCCGCAAAACCCGGGAGCGAAAATGCTGCCAACGCAGCTGGTGAACGTGCAAAACTTTAAGCCCGCCTCCACCAGCAAAATCGCCCTGTTGCTGCCGTTAAACGGTCAGGCAGCGGTGTTTGGTCGCGCCATTCAGCAAGGTTTTGAAGCCGCGAAAAACGGCACCACCGCCGTCACCGGCAGCGCGGTTCCGGCGCAGGCTGCACAGGCGGCGAATGTGAATGACGTTGTCAGCCCGTCCGCCGCCGAAACCAGCGACCTGACCACCGCGCAAACCCCTGCGCAGGGCACCATGCAGAATCCGGTTACTGCCCCAACGACGCAGCCCGCTACCCCAGCGCCTGCGGCAACACAGGCCCCGGCTGAAACACCGGCGCCCGCGACGGCAGAACAACCTCAGCCGCAAACCGCGCAGCCGGAACAGCAGCCAGCAGCCCAGCCGCAGGCTGTGGCCACCACCAGCGCTAATTCGGGTGCAGAGTTGAAAATCTACGACACCAGCGCCCAGCCGCTTGACCAGGTGCTGGCGCAGGTTCAGCAGGACGGCGCCAGCATCGTTGTCGGCCCGCTGTTGAAAAACAACGTGGAAGCGCTGATGAAGAGCAACACCACCCTGAACGTGCTGGCGCTTAACCAGCCTGAGCAGGTTCAGAACCGCGCCAATATCTGTTACTTCGCCCTCTCTCCGGAGGATGAAGCCCGCGATGCGGCCCGTCATATTCACGAGCAGGGCAAGCAGGCGCCGCTGCTGCTGATCCCACGCAGCACGCTGGGCGATCGCGTTGCCAACGCGTTTGCGCAGGAGTGGCAGACCCTTGGCGGTGGCGTGGTGTTGCAGCAGAAATTTGGCTCAGCTGCCGAACTGAGAGCGGGCGTGAACGGCGGAGCAGGTATTGCCCTCAACGGTAGCCCGGTATCCGCCAGCCTGCCGCAGCAGCAGAGCGTCACCATCGGCGGTCTGACGATCCCGGCGCCACCTACCGACGCGCAAATCAGCGGCGGCGGTAAAGTGGATTCGGCATACATCGTCGCTACCCCGGAAGAGATCGCCTTTATCAAACCGATGATCGCCATGCGTAACGGCAGCCAGAGCGGCGCAACGCTCTACGCCAGCTCACGCAGCGCACAGGGTACCGCAGGCCCGGATTTCCGTCTGGAAATGGAAGGACTGCAATACAGCGAGATCCCCATGCTGGCAGGCAGCAACCCGCAGTTGATGCAGCAGGCGCTGGGCGCGGTGCGCAATGACTATTCCCTGGCGCGTCTGTACGCGATGGGCGTCGATGCCTGGGCGCTGGCAAACCACTTCACCCAGATGCGTCAGGTACCGGGCTTCGAGCTTAACGGGAATACCGGCGATCTGACCGCCGATCAGGATTGTGTGATTAACAGGAAGTTATCATGGCTCAAATACCAGCAGGGGCAAATTGTCCCGGCCAGTTAAGCCGTAAACAGACCGGCGACGCGTGGGAGTTAAAGGCGCGTCGCTGGCTTGAAGGCAAAGGACTGCGCTTTGTCGCCGCCAACGTTCGCGGGCGCGGCGGCGAGATTGACCTGATCATGAAAGACGGTCAGACCATCGTGTTTGTTGAAGTTCGCTTCCGACAGTCGTCCCGTTTTGGCGGTGCTGCCGCCAGCGTGACGCTCGCCAAACAACAAAAATTATTACAGACTGCCCACTTGTGGCTTGCCCGCCATAATGGGAGTTTTGATACTGTGGATTGCCGTTTCGATGTGGTAGCCTTCACCGGAAATGCGATCGACTGGCTTAAAAACGCGTTTGGCGAAGACGCATAAATAAGATTTTAAAGGGATACCGTGCTCGAACGAATTAAAGTGTGCTTCACAGAAAGCATTCAAACGCAGATTGCCGCGGCGGAAGCCCTTCCGGACGCGATCTCGCGTGCAGCGATGACGCTGGTTCAGTCGCTGCTCAACGGCAACAAAATCCTCTGTTGTGGCAATGGCACGTCCGCTGCTAACGCACAGCATTTTGCTGCCAGCATGATCAATCGCTTCGAAACCGAGCGCCCGAGTTTACCTGCCATTGCACTAAACACCGATAACGTGGTCTTAACTGCGATTGCCAACGATCGTCTGCATGACGAAATCTACGCCAAGCAGGTGCGCGCCTTAGGACATGCCGGAGACGTGCTGCTGGCGATCTCCACGCGCGGTAACAGCCGGGATATCGTTAAAGCGGTTGAAGCGGCAGTGACCCGGGATATGACGATTGTCGCCCTGACCGGTTACGACGGCGGTGAGCTGGCTGGCCTGCTGGGGCCGCAGGATGTGGAGATCCGCATTCCTTCGCACCGTAGCGCCCGCATCCAGGAGATGCATATGCTCACGGTGAACTGCTTATGCGATCTGATCGATAACACGCTTTTCCCTCACCAGGATGATTAAGGAGTTCTCATGAAGGTTTTATCGGCCCTTGCAGTCGTGATGTCTGCATTACTGCTTCAGGGATGCATCGCTGCCGCTGTCGTCGGCACCGCAGCGGTCGGCACCAAAGCAGCGACCGATCCGCGTACCGTTGGGACGCAGGTGGATGACGGTACGCTTGAGCTGCGCGTAAACAGTGCGCTGTCGAAAGACGAACAGATCAAGAAGGAAGCACGCATCAACGTGACGGCTTATCAGGGCAAAGTGCTGCTGGCAGGCCAGGCGCCAAATCTTGAACTCGCCTCGCGCGCCAAACAGATCGCGATGGGTGTGGAAGGCACGGCGGAAGTGTTTAACGAGATCCGCCAGGGCCAGCCAATTGGTCTCGGCACCGCGTCATCTGATACCTGGATCACCACCAAAGTGCGTTCCCAGCTGCTGGGTACCGACCAGGTGAAATCCTCAAACGTGAAAGTGACCACGGAGAACGGCGAAGTGTTCCTGCTGGGTCTGGTGACGGAACGTGAAGGGAAAGCGGCTGCGGATATCGCCAGCCGGGTGAGCGGCGTGAAGCACGTCACCACCGCCTTTACTTACATTAAGTAATTCCCACCTGGCTACAGGCCCGGTAAGCGCTAGCGCCACCGGGCTTTTTTTCACACAAGCGCCATACTCCCCACAATCACTCCACTCAACGCCACCAGCCCCGCAGTCAGCCACAGCGCTTTCGCCGGGAATGACTTACGCAGCATGATAAGCGACGGCAGGCTCACCGCCGGCAGCGTGATGAGCAGCGCCAGCGCCGGTGCGGTCCCCATACCGGCCATCATCATGGTCTGAATAATCGGGATCTCCGCCGCGGTTGGGATCACAAACAGGCACCCGGCCACCGCCATCGCAATCACCCACATCAGCGTGTTGTCGATAGCGCCATCAGCATGCGGGAACAGCCAGACGCGCGCCGCCCCCAGCACCAGTACGGCCAGGATATAGACCGGAATGGTGCTCCAGAAAAGCTGCCACAGCGCTTTGCCCCAGCGAGCAAAGAAACTGCCCTGCGGCTCGCTGACGTCCAGCTCAACGGAGGCAGGCCCGGCCTCGTTGTCTTTCACCAGGTGCTGCACCAGCGTAGCGACAAGCACCACCGTCAGCAGGCCAGCCGCCAGACGGATAAACGCGAAATGCCAGCCGAGAACGAAGCCCATAAACACCAGCGTTGCCGGGTTCAGCAGGGGGTTACCCATCCAGAAGGCAAGCGCGCCGCCCATCGACACGCGCTGTCGGCGCATACCCGCCGTCACCGGTGCGGCGCAGCAGGAGCACATCATGCCCGGCAGGGAGAAAATCGTCCCCAGCAGCGTGCCCTGCAAGCGCGGCTGTCCCAGGGTTTTCACCAGCCAATTACGCGGGATAAGTACCTGAATCAGCGAGCCCAGCAATACGCCCAATACCGCCGCTTTCCAGACGGCAAGAAAATAGACCATGGCGTAATCCCACGCCGCGCGTAGCGGGCTGGAATCGGCCTGCGCGAGAATCGATTTACCGATGCTGTGGGTGTCGGCGGCGGTGAAGGCTTTACCGTAGTACGGCTGCCATTTCACATACCAGAGGCCAATGATGACCACGAGAAAGAAGAGTGCGGGCTTCCACCACTGAACAGGTGTTGCCGCCTGAGATGAAGACTGACCAGTCATACCATTCCCCGGAAGGTGTTATTTAATAAGCCGGGGAAGTTTACGCCTCGCCCTGCGCGATTTCACGCAGTTTTGCCGAAGGGATAATATTAACCCCCTCCTGCGACGGAGCCAGCGCCTCTTTTAGCATCGCCAGCGCGACATCCCGTGCCTCGATGGACTTCCAGTTACCCGGCAGAATGCGAAACAGCGGAGCGAAAAAAGACTCGTTAAAACGACGTTCGTCACGGTGCCCCATCAGCATGGAAGGTCGCGCGATGGTCAGGCGCTCCCATTTCTGCGCGATTAACGCCTCTTCCATTTTGCCCTTCACCTGGTTGTAAAAAAACGGCGAGCCTGCGTTCGCGCCGTGCGCGCTGACCACCAGGAAATGTTTTGCGCCCAGCTTTTTCGCCGTCAGGGCGGTATCCACCACCAGCGTGTAATCCGCATGGACAAAGGCTTCTTTACTGCCCGCTTCCCGTCGGGTGGTGCCAAGGCAGCAAAAGGCGATATCAATGGGATCCTGCACCTGCGCCAGCGCGTCGGTGAGCTGTGGATCGTGCGGGTTATAGACGCCGGTGATATCCAACAGCGGGCGACGCGTCGGGGCGGCGATATAATTGATATGCCGATCCTGGATCAGCAGCCGCAGCAGATGTCCACCCACCAGCCCGGTTGCGCCGGTAATCAGTACCTGACTCATCTTATCCCCTTTACAGAATTGTCCGTTTGCGTTCTGGGCCTGCTCTACCACACTTAAAAGTCTGTTACCGGTAAGTATTTACCACAAACGGGAAAAAAACAGTCTGAAGCGAAAACAACGGAGGAAGCATGGGTAAAAAAATCGCAGTCTTGATTACCGACGAGTTTGAAGATTCAGAATTTACGTCGCCAGCAGAGGCATTCCGCAAGGCGGGCCACGAGGTGATTACCATCGAGAAAGAAGCGGGTAAAACCGTGAAGGGCCATAAGGGCGAAGCCAGCGTGACCATTGACGAATCCATTGATAACGTCAGCCCGTCGGATTTCGACGCCCTGCTGTTACCGGGCGGCCATTCACCGGATTCCCTGCGCGGAGACGAGCGTTTCGTCACCTTTACCCGTGACTTCGTCGGCACCGGTAAACCGGTATTTGCCATTTGCCACGGTCCGCAGCTGCTGATCAGCGCCGAGGTGGTACGCGGACGTAAGCTCACCGCGGTGAAGCCGATCGTTATCGATCTGAAAAACGCGGGAGCCGAGTTTTACGATCAGGAAGTGGTGAACGATAACGATCAGCTGATCACCAGCCGTACACCGGACGATCTGCCGGCGTTTAACCGTGAAGCGCTACGCCTGCTCGGCGCGTAACCAGTGCAGCTTCTTGCCAAAGCCCAGGGTGTTGTCGGTAAATTTCAGCTCATCAAGGCGGATTTCCCACACCGGGGCTTTTAGCGCCGCAGCCACCGGGAAGCGGCGCGTATAGCGTTTACGTTGCGCGTCGCTCTCCTCACCTTCCAGGCGACGAATTTCGCCTTTGAACTGGACCCCGCGGATCAGCGCAACGGTTTTAGGCTGACCGTTTACCGTGCCCGCCACTTTTGCCTGCTGGCCCGTCATCTGCGCATGCCGCGTTTTATCTTCGCTCATCACGTAAAAGGCCACGCGCTCGGGATCGTAGTAATAAAAGGCATTTGCGCACCACATCTCCTCGTCTTTACAGACGCACCAGGTCACGACATGCTGCTTTGCCAGCCAGCGGTTAATGGCGGCCAGTGTTTCCATTTTCGCTCTCTCTCATGCTATGGTGCGTTCACCTTAACATACTGAATCTGTTTACCGTGTGCTGGTTTCTCTATCTTGTCCGAACCGCTGATAACGCACTCTACACCGGGATCACGACCGATGTGGCACGGCGTTTTTTACAACATCAAACGGGGAAAGGGGCGAAAGCACTGCGGGGGAAAGGTGAACTTCAGTTAGCGTTTTCAGCCGCCGTGGGCGACCGATCCCTGGCGCTCAGGCTGGAATACCGCATCAAGCAGCTGACGAAGCGCCAGAAAGAGCGTCTCGTCAACGGGGACGGCTCTTTCGAGGCGCTACGCGAAAGCCTGCTTAAAAACGATTGAAATGATCGTGGTACTCCACCAGACCGGTAACGCCGTCTAGCGCATCATCCGCCAGAGGATGCACCAGGAAAGATGTTTCCGTGCCCGGCCAGTGGCAGCGCAGATCGTATCTGGACGCTGGCTCAAAACCTAAACGTTCGTAGAACGCCGGATCGCCCAGAACGACGACAGCGGCATAGCCAAATTCATTCAGGGAATCCAGCCCTTCATAGACCAGCTGGCGCGCCAGGCCCTGGCCACGGTAGTTTTCATCCACCGCCAGCGGCGCCATGCCGACCCACTGCAACTCTTCGCCCTGCACAATCACCGGGCTGAAGGCCACGTAGCCGACCACCTGCCCTTCATCGTCAGTGGCAACCAGGCCCAGCGTAATCAGGCCATCTTCGCGAAGATCGTGAACCAGTTGGGCTTCGGCGTCGCCTGCAAAAGAGCGGCGTAACAACGCATCGATACCCGGCGCATCAATCCCAATTTCGACTCGAATCAGCATGGCTCACCTACTGAAGTGTGTTTACTGTCCGGCGGGGTTTTTAGCCCGGCCTCAACGAAATCTGCCATTTGCATCAACATCATACGCAGCGCTTTCGGCATCTGCTCCAGCTCAATGGCATCCATTAAATTTTTGACGTACAGACCGAGCTCCGTGTCGCCTTCGATCACCAGACGGCGCTGGAAGAAGAGGGTGTCCGGATCCTGTTTGCGCGCGGCGATCATCAGCAGATCGCTGGCGTCCGCGCTAAAGCTGACATCCGCCTCGGCGGTTTCACGGACGATCAGCCGATCGTTCTCAACGGAAGTAAACCAGCGCAACCCGATATCGCGCACTTCAATCTTTAACCAGCGGCCTTCCAGAAACTCCAGCTCACCGTCCTGTAGCGCCTGGCGGAACTGCCAGCTCAGTACCTGTTCCAGCGCCTGGCGTTTAAGCGCGAACGGCGCCAGTTTTACCGGCACGCTCAGCATTGATGGACCAAATTGTACGAGACGTGAACGCAGTTTATCCAGCACGAGCTTTACTCCCTGATAGCTATAGTCCTGCTATTTTGCCATATCCCGACAAGAAGATAGCGGCGTAAATCAACAAACCGTTGTCCGGTATACCTCATTATTGGTGCCATCAATACGCCATTAGCTGCCTTAAATCAAAAATTGTCGCGTATGGGTTAATTAAAATCCCAGCTCGTTAACATTTTTTACGATCCCTGCGATCGACAACATCGGGATAAATTATGGAGCTGCTCTGCCCTGCCGGAAACCTTCCGGCGCTTAAGGCGGCCATCGAAAATGGGGCCGATGCGGTCTATATCGGGCTGAAAGATGATACCAACGCCCGCCATTTTGCGGGTCTTAACTTTACGGAGAAAAAGCTTCAGGAAGCCGTTAACTTCGTTCACCAGCACCGGCGCAAACTGCACATCGCCATCAATACCTTTGCCCATCCTGATGGCTACGCCCGCTGGCAGCGCGCCGTGGATATGGCGGCCCAGCTGGGCGCCGATGCGCTGATCCTGGCCGACCTCGCCATGCTGGAGTATGCGGCAGAACGTTATCCGCATATTGAGCGCCACGTCTCTGTTCAGGCATCGGCCACCAATGAAGAGGCCGTGCGTTTTTATCATCGACACTTTGACGTAGCTCGCGTGGTGCTGCCGCGCGTGCTCTCTATTCATCAGGTTAAGCAACTGGCGCGCGTCACGCCAGTGCCGCTGGAGGTTTTTGCCTTCGGCAGCCTGTGCATCATGGCCGAAGGCCGCTGCTATCTTTCTTCCTATCTCACCGGTGAATCGCCAAATACCGTCGGCGCCTGCTCGCCTGCCCGCTTCGTTCGCTGGCAGCAAACGCCGCAGGGACTGGAGTCGCGCCTGAATGACGTGTTAATTGACCGCTATCAGGACGGTGAAAACGCGGGCTACCCGACACTATGCAAAGGCCGCTATCTGGTGGACGGCGAGCGTTACCACGCACTGGAGGAGCCTACCAGCCTCAACACGCTGGAGTTGCTGCCAGAGCTGCTGGCCGCCAACATTGCCTCGGTGAAAATCGAAGGCCGCCAGCGCAGCCCGGCCTACGTGAGCCAGGTGGCGAAGGTGTGGCGTCAGGCCATCGACCGCTGCATGGCGGATCCGCAAAACTACGCCCCGCAGCCAGCATGGATGGAGACGCTCGGCGCGATGTCCGAAGGCACCCAAACCACGCTCGGCGCGTATCACCGTAAATGGCAGTGAGATAATCATGAAATATTCATTAGGGCCGGTGCTTTACTACTGGCCAAAAGAGACGCTGGAAGATTTTTACCAGCAGGCGGCTAACAGCAGCGCCGATGTGATTTACCTCGGCGAAGCGGTGTGCAGCAAGCGCCGCGCCACCAAAGTGGGCGACTGGCTGGATATGGCGAAAAGCCTGGCCGGCAGCGGCAAGCAGGTGGTGCTCTCGACGCTGGCGCTGGTGCAGGCGTCCTCTGAACTGGGCGAGCTGAAGCGCTACGTCGAAAACGGTGAGTTCCTGCTGGAGGCGAGCGACCTGGGCGTGGTGAACATGTGTGCCGAGCGTAAGCTGCCGTTTGTCGCCGGACATGCGCTGAACTGCTATAACGCGGTGACCCTGCGCCTGCTGCTCAAACAGGGGATGACCCGCTGGTGCATGCCAGTTGAGCTCTCCCGCGACTGGCTGGCCAACCTGCTCACACAGTGCGAAGAGCTGGGCATTCGCAACAAGTTTGAAGTGGAAGTGCTGAGCTATGGGCATCTGCCGCTGGCCTACTCTGCCCGCTGCTTTACCGCACGCTCGGAAGACCGTCCGAAAGACGAGTGCGAAACCTGCTGCATTAAGTACCCGAACGGCCGCAGCATGCTGTCGCAGGAGAATCAGCAGGTGTTTGTTCTCAACGGCATTCAGACCATGAGCGGTTACGTCTATAACCTCGGCAACGAACTGGCGTCAATGCACGGGCTGGTGGATATGGTGCGGCTTTCGCCGCTTGATACCGGCGTTTTCGCGATGCTGGACGCCTTCCGCGCCAACGAAAACGGCGCCTCGCCGCTGCCGTTGACCGCAAACAGCGACTGCAACGGTTACTGGCGACGTCTCGCCGGGCTGGAATTGCAGGCGTAAAAAAAGCTCACTTTGTTAACAACGGTTATCATTTTTTAATGCAGTATTAAAGATTGACCGTCGACAAAGTGAGCTGTTATGACTGACAAAACCATTCCGTTTTCGGTGCTGGATCTGGCGCCGATCCCACAAGGCTCCTCGGCCAGAGAAGCCTTCACGCACTCTCTCGATCTTGCTCAGCTTGCCGAAAAGCGCGGCTATCATCGCTACTGGCTGGCGGAGCACCACAATATGGTGGGCATCGCCAGCGCCGCCACCTCGGTGCTGATTGGCTATCTGGCGGCGAATACCACCACTCTGCACCTGGGCTCCGGCGGTGTGATGCTGCCGAACCACGCTCCACTGGTGATTGCCGAGCAGTTCGGGACGCTGAATACCCTCTATCCGGGCCGTATTGATCTAGGGCTTGGCCGCGCGCCGGGCAGCGACCAGCCGACCATGCGCGCCCTGCGTCGCCATATGAGCGGCGATATCGATAACTTCCCGCGCGATGTGGCGGAGCTGGTGGACTGGTTTGACGCGCGGGATCCGAACCCGCACGTGCGTCCTGTGCCGGGGTACGGGGAAAAGATCCCGGTATGGCTGTTAGGCTCAAGCCTGTACAGCGCGCAGCTCGCCGCTCAGCTGGGGCTGCCGTTCGCGTTCGCCTCCCACTTCGCGCCGGATATGCTGCATCAGGCGCTGCATCTTTATCGTACGCACTTCAAACCGTCTGAACGTCTGGAGAAGCCGTATGCGATGGTGTGTATCAATATTATTGCCGCCGACAGCAACCGCGACGCGGAATTCCTGTTTACCTCTATGCAGCAGGCGTTTGTGAAGCTGCGTCGCGGTGAGACGGGCCAGCTTCCACCGCCGGTAGAGAATATGCATCAGCTGTGGTCGGCCTCCGAGCAGTATGGCGTGCAGCAGGCTCTGAGTATGTCGCTGGTGGGTGATAAGGCGAAAGTGCGTCACGGGCTGGAGGCGGTGCTGCGTGAAACGCAGGCGGATGAGATTATGGTTAACGGCCAGATTTTCGATCACCAGGCGCGTCTGCATTCGTTTGATTTGGCAATGCAGGTGAAAGAGGAGTTGGTGGGGTAGTTTTTTGCTTTGCCCGGTGGCGCTTCGCTTACCGGGCCTACGGGATCGCGTAGGCCGGATAAGGCGTAGCCGCCATCCGGCACAAAAACTTACTGATACACAGGCAACAGATTAAAACTCGACAGCACGTGCACCACCGCGTTGCCGATACCAAATACCAGGATCAGCGCAATCATCGGTTTTCCGCCCCAGACGCGGAATTTCGGGCTGCCGAAGCGCTTACGTGATTTGCGCGCCAGCAGCGCCGGTACAATCGCCGCCCAGATGGTGGCCGCCAGTCCCGCATAGCCGATGGCGTACAGGAAACCGTTTGGCCACAGCAGGCCGCCCACAATCGGCGGCAGGAAGGTCAACAGCGCCGTTTTGAAGCGCCCCATCGCAGAGTCATCAAAACCAAACAGATCCGCCAGGTAGTCAAACAGGCCCAGCGTCACGCCGAGGAATGAGCTCGCCACCGCAAAGTTAGAGAAGACCACCAGAAGCAGATCCAGGCTGCGGCTGTTCAGCACGCCGCTCAGCGCCTGTACCAGCACATCAATGTTACCGCCCTTCTGCGCAATGCCGATAAATTCCGGACGCGGGATGTTACCCATCGTCCCCAGCAGCCAGATAACATACAGCCCCAGCGCCAGCAGCGTGCCGTAAACCAGGCATTTCACGATGGTGCGCGGATCCTTGCCGTAGTACTTCATCAGGCTCGGTACGTTGCCGTGGTAGCCGAACGACGCCAGACAGAATGGCAGCGTCATCAGCAGGTACGGCGTGTAGGAGGTGTTCACTTCCGCAGCGTTAAACAGTGTGGCAGGCGTCACGTGCCCCAGCAGGCTGCCGAAGGTCAGAAAGAAGGTGATGACCTTTGCGCCCAGCACGATCGCCGTCATGCGGCTGACCGCTTTGGTGCTCATCCAGACGATAAACGCCACGCCCAGCGCGAAGCAGAGACCCGCCAGACGAGCCGGAACGTTCAGCGACATCTCTGAGAAGGTGTGATGCAGAATCGAGCCGCTCGCTGAAATGTACGCGTAGGTCAGGATATAGAGTACAAACGCGATGGACAGCCCGTTCACCAGGTTCCAGCCCTTGCCCAACAGATCCCGGGTGATGGTGTCGAAGCTGGAGCCAATGCGGTAGTTCAGGTTTGCTTCAAGGATCATCAGCCCGGAATGGAGCATGCAGAACCAGGTGAAAACCAGCGCCGCCAGCGACCAGAAGAACCACGCACCGGACATGACCACAGGCAGGGAAAACATCCCGGCACCAATGATGGTTCCGCCGATGATCACCACGCCGCCAAGCAGCGAAGGTGACGTTTGGGTGGTGGTTAGTGTTGCCATGCGGCCTTATCTCCAGTGAAAAATGTGGTTCTGCATTTTAGTGTGTTGCACTGTACCAGTACAAGAGTACAAAAGGAATAAAAAAAGCCCCGATAGCAACTATCGGGGCTGTATATTTTACTTTACGTCAGAAGCGAAAGGCTTACGCGTCACCGAAACGACGACGGCTGGCGCCTTCTTCACGGCGTGGACCACGGTTTTCGCGGCGCTCACCGGAGAAACGACGGCCTTCACCACCGCGACCTTCGCTGCGACCGCCTTCACGACGCTCGCCACCGAAACCGCGACCACCGCCACGACGTTCGCCGCCACGGTCAGGACGTGGCTGTGCATCGCCCAGCAGCTGCATGTTCATCGGCTTATTCAGGATGCGAGTGCGAGTAAAGTGTTGCAGTACTTCGCCCGGCATGCCTTTTGGCAGCTCGATGGTGGAGTGGGAACCGAACAGCTTAATGTTACCGATGTAACGGCTGCTGATGTCGCCTTCGTTAGCGATCGCGCCAACGATGTGACGAACTTCAACACCATCATCACGGCCCACTTCAATGCGATACAGTTCCATTTCGCCAGCGTCACGACGCTCGCGACGTGGACGGTCTTCACCACCACGCTCTGGACGGTCACCACGTGGACCACGGTCGTTACGGTCGCCACGACGTTCGAAACGATCGTCACGGTCACGGAACTCACGCTTAGGACGCATCGGCGCATCTGGCGGCACGATCAGGCTACGTTCGCCCTGCGCCATTTTCAGCAGTGCTGCGGCCAGGGTTTCCATGTCCAGCTCTTCGCCTTCAGCGACAGGCTGGATCTGGGACAGCAGCGCACGGTACTGATCCAGATCGCTGCTTTCCAGCTGCTGCTGTACTTTCGCGGCGAATTTTTCCAGACGGCGTTTGCCCAGCAGTTCTGCGTTTGGCAGCTCGGCTTCTGGAATGGTCAGCTTCATGGTGCGTTCAATGTTACGCAGCAGACGACGCTCGCGGTTCTCAACGAACAGCAGCGCACGACCCGCGCGACCCGCACGACCGGTACGGCCGATACGGTGAACGTAAGACTCGGAGTCCATCGGGATGTCGTAGTTAACAACCAGGCTGATACGCTCAACGTCCAGGCCACGTGCTGCCACGTCGGTTGCAATCAGGATATCCAGACGACCGTCTTTCAGACGCTCCAGAGTCTGCTCACGCAGGGCCTGGTTCATGTCGCCGTTCAGCGCTGCGCTGTTGTAGCCGCTACGCTCCAGGGCTTCAGCCACTTCCAGGGTCGCGTTTTTGGTACGAACGAAGATAATCGCCGCATCAAAATCTTCCGCTTCCAGGAAACGCACCAGCGCTTCGTTTTTGCGCATGCCGTATACAGACCAGTAGCTCTGGCTGATGTCCGGGCGAGTGGTCACGCTGGACTGAATGCGCACTTCCTGCGGCTCTTTCATGAAGCGGCGGGTAATGCGACGGATCGCTTCTGGCATGGTTGCAGAGAACAGAGCGGTCTGATGACCTTCCGGGATCTGCGCCATGATGGTTTCTACGTCTTCGATGAAGCCCATACGCAGCATTTCATCAGCTTCGTCCAGTACCAAACCGCTCAGTTTAGAGAGGTCCAGGGTACCGCGCTTCAGGTGATCCAGCAGACGGCCCGGCGTACCGACAACAATCTGTGGGCCCTGGCGCAGGGCGCGTAACTGCACGTCATAACGCTGGCCGCCGTACAGGGCTACCACGTTTACGCCGCGCATATGTTTAGAGAATTCCGTCATAGCTTCAGCAACCTGAACAGCCAGTTCACGGGTTGGAGCCAGGACGAGGATCTGCGGCGCGCGCAGGTCCGGATCAATGTTGTTCAGCAGCGGCAGCGAGAATGCTGCGGTTTTACCGCTACCAGTCTGGGCCATGCCCAGCACGTCACGACCAGAAAGCAGGTGTGGGATACACTCAGCCTGGATCGGAGATGGTTTTTCGTAACCCAGATCGTTAAGGGCTTCAAGGATAGGAGCCTTCAGGCCCAGATCTGCAAAAGTGGTTTCGAATTCAGCCATGTAGTACAAGTGCCTCGATATTAATGGCGGCCAGTCTACTTAGCTCATCGTGAAAATGATTAGCAATTTTCATTGAAAAGTGTGAACCGGCTCAAATTAGGTGTATTGACGAACAACAACGCCCTCACCAGTGAAGGTGATGGCAATCAAAAGATTACGGGCTGATGTTTATGTCGTCAGCTATTGCTGGTCCGATTCTGCCAGGTCGTCTTGCTCCTGGCCCAAGGGCGATAATTCCAACAATGCATAACGGTGCTCAACGAAGTTATGTACGTTGTTAGCAACCGCTAATTTGAACAGTGCCGTAGCGCTGTCCATATCCCCCAGACTTAGGTAGTACTTACCTAAATAGAAGTTGGTTTCACTGAGATGCTCAGCGAGCGAGGTGTTATCCGTTGCGTCCGCCTTGAGGCGTTCCATCAGCGTTGCTTCGCTAATGTTGCCCAGGTAGAACTCGACAATGTTCCATCCCCACTGTTCCTTGTCCGATTTCTCGAAGCGCTGTTTCAGTGCTTCTTTGGCCTGCTTCTCATCGAGCTTCTGCTCAACGATGTAAAGCCACAGGCTGCGGAAAGGATCATTAGGATCGTCTTGATAAAACGCCAGCAGATCATCTTGCGCTAACTTATCACGACCGCCGTAATACAATGCGATACCGCGATTCAAGTGCGCGTAGTTGTAAGTTGGATCAAGCTCAAGTACAGAATCAAACGCTTCATAGGCAGCATCAAAATTGCCTGCCTGCGTTAAATAAATGCCTAAGTAATTGAATACTTCAGGCATATCAGGTCGAATCGCCAGCGCTTGTGAAAAATCATTTCGCGCCAGTGCCCTCAGACCGAGACTATCATACAACACTCCGCGCTCATATAAAAGCTGTGCGCGTTCGTCATCGGTTAAAGCCCGACTGGCAAGTATTTGTTCCATGCGTGCCAGAATGACTTCCTGCTGCAAAGTCGGTTGCAATGGCACTGCGAGGACTTCGCTCTTACGCCAGGCAGAGTTGCTGCATCCTGCCAGCGTTAAAGCTGTCGCAACGAAACACCAGCGCAAAAAAGGCTTCATTTCCCACTCCCGAAGACAACTATTGGATGAACGTCCTGTCCCCCGGCGGCTTAACAAGGCGTCCTGCCTGATAATAAGCCCTCCGCCTGCGCGGAGGGCAAATGGCAACCTTACTCGCCTTGCTGTTCAGCAGCCGGAGCTTCCGGCGCCGCAGCAGGCTGAGACTGCTCGGTTGCTTCTTTAATGCTCAGACGGATACGGCCCTGGCGGTCAACTTCCAGAACTTTCACCGGTACTTCCTGACCCATTTGCAGGTAATCGGTCACTTTCTCAACGCGCTTGTCAGCGATCTGAGAGATGTGTACCAGACCTTCTTTACCGCCACCGATGGCAACGAATGCGCCAAAGTCAACGATACGGGTCACTTTACCATTGTAGATACGGCCCACTTCGATTTCTGCCGTGATCTCTTCGATACGACGGATAGCGTATTTCGCTTTCTCGCCGTCGGTCGCTGCGATTTTCACAGTACCGTCATCTTCGATTTCGATGGTGGTGCCCGTTTCTTCGGTCAGTGCACGGATAACAGAACCGCCCTTACCGATAACATCTTTGATCTTGTCTGGATTGATCTTGATGGTGTGAATACGCGGAGCGAATTCAGAGATATCACCGCGTGGCGCGTTGATAGCCTGTTCCATCACACCCAGGATGTGCAGACGCGCACCTTTAGCCTGGTTCAGAGCAACCTGCATGATCTCTTTGGTGATGCCTTCAATTTTGATATCCATCTGCAAGGCAGAGATACCGTCGCGGGAACCCGCTACTTTGAAGTCCATATCGCCCAGGTGGTCTTCGTCACCCAGAATGTCAGACAGAACAACGTAGTTGTCGCCTTCTTTCACCAGACCCATTGCGATACCCGCAACGGCGGCTTTAATTGGCACGCCTGCATCCATCAGCGCCAGAGAAGCACCACACACGGAAGCCATGGAAGAAGAACCGTTGGATTCGGTGATTTCAGACACCACACGTACGGTGTACGGGAATTTGTCTGCTTCTGGCATCACTGCCAGCACGCCGCGCTTCGCCAGACGACCGTGACCAATTTCACGACGCTTCGGTGAGCCAACCATACCGGTTTCGCCCACAGAGTACGGAGGGAAGTTGTAGTGGAACAGGAAGCTGTCAGTGCGCTCGCCCATCAGTTCGTCGATGATCTGTGCGTCACGTGCAGTACCCAGGGTCGCGGTTACCAGCGCCTGCGTTTCACCACGGGTGAACAGCGCAGAACCGTGAGTACGTGGCAGTACGCCAGTACGCACGTCCAGGCCACGGATCATGTCTTTTTCACGGCCATCGATACGCGGCTCGCCTGCCAGTACGCGGCTACGAACAACGTTTTTCTCGATGGCGTGCAGGATTTCGCCAATTTCGTTAGCGTCCAGCGTTTCGTCTTCGGCAACCAGGGTCGCGGTCACTTCAGATTTGATCACATCAACCTGAGCATAGCGCTCCTGTTTGTCGGTGATGCGGTATGCGTCGCTCAGACGAGATTCTGCCAGTGCAGCAACGCGTGCGTTCAGCGCGTCGTTGGCCGCTTCTGGCTGCCAGTCCCAACGTGGTTTACCGGCTTCTTTCACCAGATCGTTGATGTTCTGGATAACAACCTGCTGCTGGTCGTGGCCAAATACCACAGCGCCCAGCATCTGGTCTTCGCTCAGCAGTTCAGCTTCGGATTCAACCATCAGCACCGCGGCTTCAGTACCAGCGACAACCAGGTCCAGCTTACTTTCTTTCAGCTCTTCCTGAGTTGGGTTCAGCACGTACTGATCGTTGATATAACCGACGCGCGCAGCACCGATTGGGCCATTGAATGGAATACCAGACAGTGACAGGGCAGCAGACGCACCGATCATCGCGACGATGTCCGGGTTAACCTGCGGGTTAACGGAAACAACGGTTGCGATAACCTGCACTTCGTTCACGAAGCCTTCCGGGAACAGCGGACGAACCGGGCGGTCAATCAGACGCGCGATCAGGGTTTCGCCTTCGCTTGGACGGCCTTCACGACGGAAGAAGCCACCCGGGATTTTACCGGCAGCGTAGGTACGCTCCTGGTAGTTAACGGTCAGCGGGAAGAAGTCCTGACCTGGTTTAGCTTTTTTCTGGCCAACTACGGTAACGAATACAGCAGTGTCATCCATGCTTACCATAACGGCAGCAGTAGCCTGACGCGCCATCATGCCGGTTTCCAGCGTGACGGTATGCTGACCATACTGGAATTTACGAACGATCGGATTCAGCAAAATTCTGTCCTTTCTTAAATGTTTGAAAGCACACCACCGGTGTGCTGACGATTTAACCCGACCTTCTTCGCATCCTCGCGACTAATGACAACCGACACCCCCATGGGTGAAGCCTCTCATTAGCCGCGCGAACCTCTGCAATGAAGATCATTTATAGCAACAATACAATAGTTTCCATTGAATTGCTGCCGTCTGGTTGAAAAAAGGGGCCATCAGGCCCCCTTTTCTGAAACTCGCAAGAATTAGCGACGCAGACCCAGACGCTCGATCAGCGCGGTGTAGCGTGCAACATCTTTACGCTTCAGGTAGTCGAGCAGTTTACGACGCTGAGAAACCATACGCAGCAGACCACGACGGCTGTGGTGATCTTTTTTGTGCTCTGCAAAGTGACCTTGCAGGTGGTTAATCTGTGCAGTCAGCAGTGCAACCTGAACTTCGGTAGAACCGCTGTCGTTAGTACCACGACCAAACTCAGAAACGATTTTAGCTTTAGCTTCAACGCTTAGAGACATTTTCAAACTCCAAAGTATAAAGAATGTAAGGATGCCGATCTCTAATTCAGCTATCCCATGTACGCCCCGCAGATTGTTAAACAATTTACCAGGCGTTAAGCGGCGATATTCTACTCGTCTCCCCTGCTTATCGCAAGGTGAGGCGTTATCACCGTCACGCTTCGACCGGATAGTCGACGACCAGACGACGCGGCGCAACACGCCCTTCGCCGTCCATTTCGCCCATACCGATGAATTTCCCTTCGTCACCTTCCGTCACGCGTACCAGGCCCTCAAGCGGCGCCCCCGTTGTGCGAACCGGGTTTCCGTTCTTAAAGTAAACGGACGATGTTAAAGGAAGATTAACAACCGGGAAGTCCACTGCCGGACTGTCCATTGGCATCAGCAGCGGGTCCAGCAGATCGGCCGGCGCAACGTCCTGCGCTTGCGCCTGCTCAACCAGGGCGTGCAGATGCTCAAGCGTCACCATGCGTTCGACCGGATATTTGCTGACCGCCAGACGACGCAGATAAATCACATGCGCGCCGCAGCCCAGCTTTTCACCGAGGTCATCAATGATGGTGCGGATGTAGGTCCCTTTCGAACAGTGCACTTCCAGCTCGAGTTCATCACCTTCGTGGCGAATGAACAGCAGCTCATACACGGTAATCGGACGAGCTTCGCGCGGTACCTCAATGCCCTGACGCGCATATTCGTAGAGCTTTTTGCCCTGATATTTCAGCGCCGAATACATCGACGGCACCTGTAGCGTATCACCACGGAAGCTGTCCAGCGCCGCATCAAGTTGCTCTGCGCTGAAGGTCACCGGGCGCTCTTCCACCACCAGGCCATCTGCATCGGAGGTATCCGTGCGCTGGCCCAGTTTGGCAATCACGCGGTAGCGCTTATCCGAATCCAGCAGGTACTGGGAAAACTTTGTCGCTTCCCCCAGGCAGATCGGCAGCATGCCGGTTGCCAGCGGATCCAGCGCGCCAGTGTGCCCTGCACGGTTGGCGTTATAAATACGCTTCACTTTTTGCAGCACGTCGTTGCTGGATGCGCCCTGTGGTTTATCCAGCAACAGCACGCCATGCACGTCACGACCGCGACGACGAGGACGACTCATCAGTCCTCCTTGCTGTCGTCCGCCGGGTTAACACGACGCTCATCGTCATGTTTCACCACGCTGGTCACCAGGTTGGACATACGCATACCTTCAACCAGCGAGTTGTCGTAGAAGAAGGTCAGCTCTGGCACGATACGCAGGCGCATCGCTTTGCCGAGCAGAGAGCGGATGAAACCAGAGGCTTCCTGCAACGCTTTAATGCCGTTCTTCACGGCGTCTTCATCCTGGTCATTCAGGAAAGTTACAAACACTTTGGCGTACGCCAGGTCGCGGGACATTTCCACGCCAGACACGGTGGTCATCATACCCACGCGTGGATCTTTGATTTCACGTTGCAGAATGAGAGCGATCTCTTTCTGCATCTCCTGCGCGACGCGCTGTGGGCGACCAAATTCTTTCGCCATAATAAATTCTCCAGACAAAAAAGGGGCTTAAGCCCCTTTTTAAAATTACTGCCGGGTGGCGCTTCGCTTACCCGGCCTACGCTAATTACTCTTCAGTTGACGAAGATTACGCGATGGTACGCTGAATTTCGATGATCTCGAACACTTCGATCATATCGCCAACGCGAACATCGTTGTAGTTCTTCACGCCGATACCACATTCCATGCCGTTACGGACTTCGTTAACGTCATCTTTGAAGCGGCGCAGGGATTCCAGCTCACCTTCGTAGATAACCACGTTGTCACGCAGTACGCGGATTGGGTTGTGACGCTTGATGGTCCCTTCGGTAACCATACAGCCCGCGATCGCACCGAATTTCGGTGATTTGAACACGTCACGTACTTCAGCCAGACCGATGATCTGCTGTTTCAGCTCAGGAGACAGCATGCCGCTCATCGCTGCTTTCACTTCGTCAATCAGGTTATAGATGACGGAGTAGTAACGCAGATCCAGGCTTTCAGCATCAATCACTTTACGCGCAGATGCGTCAGCACGAACGTTGAAGCCAACCAGGATCGCGTTGGACGCTGCTGCCAGGGTTGCGTCGGTTTCGGTGATACCACCTACGCCGGAACCGATGATCTTCACTTTCACTTCGTCGGTAGACAGTTTCAGCAAGGAGTCGGAGATCGCTTCCACAGAACCCTGAACGTCCGCTTTCAGAACGACGTTCACTTCGTGAACTTCGCCTTCGGTCATGTTGGCGAACATGTTCTCAAGTTTAGATTTCTGCTGACGAGCCAGTTTCACTTCACGGAATTTACCCTGACGATACAGAGCGACTTCACGCGCTTTCTTCTCGTCACGTACCACGGTGACTTCGTCACCGGCAGCCGGAACACCGGACAGGCCGAGAATTTCCACTGGAATGGACGGACCCGCTTCCAGCACTTCCTGACCCAGTTCGTTACGCATCGCACGAACGCGACCGTATTCGAAACCACACAGAACGATGTCGCCCTTGTGCAGAGTACCTTCGCGAACCAGAACGGTAGCAACCGGACCACGACCTTTATCCAGGAAAGATTCGATTACCGCGCCGCTCGCCATACCTTTACGAACCGCTTTCAGCTCCAGAACTTCAGCCTGAAGCAGGATGGCGTTCAGCAGGTCGTCGATACCGGTACCTGCTTTTGCAGATACAGGGATGAACTGCGCTTCACCGCCCCACTCTTCCGGCATAACGCCGTACTGGGACAGTTCGTTCTTCACGCGATCCATATCGGCTTCTGGCTTATCGATTTTGTTGACTGCAACAACCAGAGGCACCTGCGCCGCTTTCGCGTGCTGGATAGCTTCAATGGTCTGTGGCATCACGCCATCGTCGGCAGCAACAACCAGAACAACGATATCCGTTGCCTGAGCACCACGAGCACGCATTGAGGTAAACGCTGCGTGGCCTGGGGTATCCAGGAAGGTGATCATGCCGTTTTCGGTTTCTACGTGGTAAGCACCGATGTGCTGGGTAATACCACCCGCTTCGCCGGACGCAACCTTAGTAGAACGAATGTAGTCAAGCAGAGAGGTTTTACCGTGGTCAACGTGACCCATGATGGTCACGACCGGTGCGCGCGGTTCAGCCGCTGCGCCCGTATCACGGTCGCTCATTACTGCTTCTTCCAGCTCGTTTTCACGACGCAGGATAACTTTGTGGCCCATCTCTTCAGCAACCAGCTGTGCGGTTTCCTGGTCGATGACCTGGTTGATGGTGGCCATTGCGCCCAGTTTCATCATCGCTTTGATGACCTGAGAGCCTTTCACCGCCATCTTGTTAGCCAGTTCGCCAACGGTGATGGTTTCGCCAATCACAACGTCACGGTTAACGGCCTGAGCAGGCTTCTGGAAGCCCTGCTGGAGAGCGGAACCTTTACGCTTGCCGCCTTTACCGCCGCGAACCGCTGCACGCGCTTCTTCACGGTCAGCTTTTGATTCAGCGTGTTTGTTACCTTTTTTCGCAGGACGCGCAGCTTTTGCACTGCGAGTACGGCCACGACCACCTTCAACTTCGCGGTCGTTGTCGTCTTCTGCCTGACGCGCATGCTGAGACGTGGTGACGTGATAATCGCTGGTATCTTCAGTTGGTTCAGCGGTATTCACACCGTTCTTCTCGTTTTCTTCTGCCATGCGACGCGCTTCTTCGGCGACGCGGCGAGCTTCTTCTTCAAGCTTGCGGCGGGCTTCTTCTTCCGCTTTACGCTTCAGCTCGGCAGCTTCATTTTCACGGCGGGCTTTTTCAGCCTGGGCAGTTTTGGTCATTTCGTCGGTCTGTTGATTGCTCACTTTGTCTTTTTCCGCAGCGTCACGCTTCGCTTTTTCACCGGCGTCGCGTTTCGCTTTTTCTGCGGCCTCACGTTCAGCTTTTAATTCTGCTTCACGTTTGGCAGTGGCTTCTGCCTCACGCTGAGCTTGTTCTTCCGCTTCACGCTGTGCCTGCTCTTCCGCGGCAAGGCGTTCTGCCTCTTGCGGATCACGTTTTACAAAGGTGCGCGTCTTGCGGACTTCAATTTGTACCGACTTGCTTTTGCCACCGGTACCAGGGATGTTCAACGTGCTACGCGTTTTACGCTGTAGCGTTAACTTGTCAGGCGTAGAGCCGTGTTCACGGTTCAGGTGCGCTAACAAGGTTTGTTTTTCTTGCGCGGTCACCGAGTCATCAGCGGACTTCGGGATCCCTGCATCAGCAAATTGCTGTACCAGGCGGTCCACGGAGGTCTGAATCTCAGCAGCCAGCGATTTTACAGTTACATCAGTCATGCTGTTCCTTCCTGCTACAGTTTATTACGCTTCGTCGCCGAACCAGCAAATATTACGTGCGGCCATGATGAGTTCGCCGGCTTTCTCGTCGGTTAAACCTTCGATATCGGCCAGGTCATCAACGCCTTGCTCAGCGAGATCTTCCAGCGTACAAACACCACGGGCAGCCAGCTTGAACGCAATCGCACGATCAAGACCTTCCAGATTCAGCAGGTCATCAGCCGGCTTCTTATCGCCAAGGCTTTCTTCCTGAGCCAGTGCCAGGGTGGTCAGTGCGTTTTTAGCGCGTTCACGCAGGGCTTCAACGGTTGGTTCATCCAGACCGTCAATTTCCAGCAGCTCTTTCATTGGCACGTAGGCCAGTTCTTCCAGCGTAGAGAAACCTTCTTCAACCAGCACAGTGGCGAAGTCTTCGTCAATGTCCAGGTATTTGGTGAAGGTATCGATCGCCGCGTGGGCTTCAGCCTGATGCTTGGCCTGAAGGTCATCAACGGTCATCACGTTGAGTTCCCAGCCGCTCAGCTGTGACGCCAGACGTACGTTCTGACCGTTACGGCCAATCGCCTGCGCCAGGTTGCCCGCTTCTACAGCGATATCCATGGTGTGTTTGTCTTCGTCAACAACGATAGACGCCACATCAGCCGGTGCCATTGCGTTGATCACGAACTGCGCCGGGTTGTCGTCCCACAGAACGATATCAATGCGCTCGCCGCCCAGTTCGGTAGAAACCGCCT
Source organism: Enterobacter cloacae complex sp. EB5 (assembly GCF_031432835.1). Taxonomy (NCBI): domain Bacteria; kingdom Pseudomonadati; phylum Pseudomonadota; class Gammaproteobacteria; order Enterobacterales; family Enterobacteriaceae; genus Enterobacter; species Enterobacter cloacae complex sp. EB5. The sequence goes on along the minus strand of NZ_CP133860.1, from coordinate 2,591,771 downwards.
GAACACGTGCGCCACGCATACCGACGCAAGCACCGACCGGGTCGATACGCTTGTCGTTGGTTTTCACCGCAATTTTCGCACGGGAACCCGGATCGCGGGCCGCCGCTTTGATTTCGATAACTTCTTCGCCGATTTCCGGCACTTCGATACGGAACAGTTCAACCAGCATTTCTGGTTTAGAACGCGTCACGAACAGCTGTGCACCACGCGCTTCAGGACGTACGGCATACAGCACACCACGAATACGGTCGCCTGGGCGGAAGTTTTCACGCGGCAGCATGTCTTCACGCAGGATCACGGCTTCAGCGTTACCCGGCAGCCCTTCGGATTTGATCTCCAGAGAGATGTTGTCGCGGTTCACTTTCTTCACCACGCCAGTGATGATTTCGCCTTCCTGATCGCGGAACTGATCGACAACCAGCGCGCGCTCGGCTTCGCGAACTTTCTGCACGATAACCTGCTTCGCGGTCTGGGTGGTGATACGGTCGAAGGTAACAGATTCAATCTGATCTTCAACGTAGTCACCCACGTTCAGACTTTCGTCTTCAAAACGTGCCGCTTCCAGGGTGATCTCTTTGGTCGGTTGGGTCACTTCTTCAACGATTACCCAACGACGGAATGTATCGAAGTCACCGCTTTTACGATCGATTTCTACGCGAACATCGATCTCTTGTTCGTATTTTTTCTTGGTTGCTGTAGCCAGTGCACTTTCCAGCGCTTCGAAAATCTTCTCACGCGGCAGTGATTTCTCGTTGGAGACGGCTTCAACAACAGCCAAAATTTCTTTGTTCATCGCGGGCTTTTCACCTCAATCCAGACTGTTAAAAGTGGGGAACCAGGTTCGCCTTCTGGATATTACTCAGCGCGAACACTTCATCTTTGCCTTCGACTGTCACCGTGATCATTTCACCATCAACGGCTTTGATAATTCCCTGCCATTTACGGCGGTTCTGTACGGCCATACGCAGAACGAGAGCCACTTCTTCACCGGTAAAGCGCACGTAGTGCTCGGCCGTGAACATCGGACGATCGAGGCCAGGTGAGGAAACTTCCAGGTTGTACGCAACGGTAATCGGATCTTCAACATCAAGAACCGCACTCACCTGGTGGCTGACATCAGCACAATCATCAACATTGATGCCATCTTCACTATCAATATAGATGCGCAGTGTGGATGTACGGCCGCGAACGAATTCGATGCCGACCAGTTCGTAGCCCAGTGCTTCGACCGGCGCAGTAATCATCTCTGTTAATTTTTGCTCTAATGTGGACAAGCCCACCCCCAAGACATAAAAAAAGGGCGTAAAGCCCAGTTATTCTGTAGTCAGATAACAAAAAACCCCGATAAATCGGGGCTTTAGATAACTGAACCCTATAGCCACAACTGTGGCCTGGAGCACTCTCCGAAAGCATTTTTTCAAATCCAGCTACGAAGGCTCTAAGTCTTCACAGTATATTTGAAAAAGAACTTTATGGGAAAGTGGTTGCGGGGGCCGGATTTGAACCGACGACCTTCGGGTTATGAGCCCGACGAGCTACCAGGCTGCTCCACCCCGCGCCTGAAACGTGGCAAATTCTACGCGTTTTGGACAGAATTTGCAAATAATGCTGGGATTTGGTACCGAAGACGGGACGTAAAATCGGCGTTCAGTATATTGATAGTTGACCCCACCTGTCAACCCAACTTCAGCCAGGGCAATAAAAGGGAAATTTTTACAAAAAACGCACACGTCTCTTTCGGTCGTCGATAAAAGATGATTAAATGAATACTCACTTATTTTGCATAAACATGCATCGAGAGCGAAAGCGGTCTCTAATCAGTCAATCAAGCAGGGTTTTATTATATGACGACGATTCTCAAGCATCTCCCGGTAGGACAACGTATTGGCATCGCTTTTTCTGGCGGCCTGGATACCAGCGCTGCACTGCTGTGGATGCGCCAGAAGGGAGCGGTTCCTTATGCATATACTGCGAACCTGGGTCAGCCGGACGAGGAAGATTATGACGCGATCCCTCGTCGTGCCATGGAATATGGCGCAGAGAACGCACGTCTGATCGACTGCCGTAAGCAGCTGGTTGCCGAAGGGATTGCCGCGATCCAGTGCGGTGCTTTCCATAATACGACCGGCGGCCTGACCTATTTCAATACCACCCCGCTGGGTCGTGCCGTCACCGGCACTATGCTGGTCGCCGCCATGAAAGAAGATGGCGTGAACATCTGGGGGGACGGTAGCACCTATAAAGGCAACGATATCGAACGTTTCTATCGTTATGGCCTGCTGACCAACGCCGAGTTGCAGATCTACAAGCCGTGGCTGGATACCGACTTCATCGACGAGCTGGGTGGCCGTCATGAGATGTCTGAGTTTATGATTGCCTGCGGCTTTGACTACAAGATGTCGGTTGAGAAAGCCTACTCCACCGACTCCAACATGCTGGGTGCGACGCATGAAGCGAAAGACCTGGAATTCCTGAACTCCAGCGTAAAAATTGTTAACCCGATCATGGGCGTGAAATTCTGGGATGAGAACGTGAAGATCCCGGCGGAAGAAGTGACCGTGCGTTTCGAACGTGGTCATCCGGTTGCCCTGAACGGTAAAACCTTCTCCGACGATGTTGAACTGATGCTGGAAGCAAACCGCATCGGCGGTCGTCACGGGCTGGGTATGAGCGATCAGATCGAAAACCGTATCATCGAAGCGAAAAGCCGCGGCATTTACGAAGCTCCGGGGATGGCGCTGCTGCACATCGCTTACGAGCGTCTGCTGACCGGTATTCACAACGAAGACACCATTGAGCAGTATCACTCTCATGGCCGTCAGCTGGGCAAACTGCTGTATCAGGGTCGCTGGTTTGATCCACAGGCGCTGATGCTGCGTGACGCCCTGCAACGTTGGGTGGCAAGCGCAATCACCGGTGAAGTGACGCTGGAACTGCGTCGCGGTAACGACTACTCCATCCTGAACACCGTGTCTGACAACCTGACCTATAAAGCAGAGCGTCTGACCATGGAGAAAGGTGAGTCAGTGTTCTCTCCGGACGATCGTATTGGCCAGCTGACCATGCGTAACCTGGACATCACCGATACCCGTGAGAAGCTGTTCAACTATGTTGAGAATGGCCTGCTCTCCGCAAACTCCGGTAACGGTCTGCCGCAGGTTGAGAACCTGGAACACAGCGATAAGAAATAATCGACAATGAGACATGCAAAAGGCGCCCATTGGGCGCCTTTTTTATTTGGTATTTGTAGGGCGGGTAAGCGCAGCGCCACCCGCCATTTAGCCCGACACCACAATATACAGACGAAAAAAAAGACGTCTTGCGACGTCTTTCTTCTGGAATATTGGTACCGAGGATGGGACTCGAACCCACAAGCCCGTTAGGGCACTACCACCTCAAGGTAGCGTGTCTACCAATTCCACCACCTCGGTACGGAATACTTACTGCGGGATATCGCTGGTTGGCTTAGCCGGTGCAGCTGGCTGAGTTTGCTCAGTTTTCGCTGGCGCGCTCAGATTTTCCCACTCGCTTCCTTTACTGGTCTTGTTGCTGTTGATATTACCCAGCACCAGACTGATGATGAAGAACAGCGTAGCCAGAATCGCCGTGGTGCGGGTCATGAAGTTCGCAGAACCACTTGAACCGAACAGCGTACCGGAAGCGCCTGCTCCGAAGGAGGCTCCCATATCAGCGCCTTTACCTTGCTGTAGCATAATCAGCGCTACGAGAGCGATGGCTACAATAAGGAAAATAACTAAAAGAGCTTCGTACATAATCAACCTGTTCCTTGCGGATTTGCCGCATACCAATGCTTCGACCAATTAGCAGGATTTTGTTTCCCACTGAAGCGGGTGTGAATACTAACCAAAGCGAATCACCTTCGCAAGGGCATTTTCGAGGCATTGTATCAACTGCGGAAAAAAACAGCAAAAAGCCATTAATTGCTTAAAACAAAGGCGGCAAACGCCGCCTTTTTAAACACTTATTCTGAAAGATTATGCAGCTTTGACTGCATCCGCAATGCGGTGCGCAAATTCAGTCACCTGCGCTTCGTCTTCGCCTTCCACCATCACGCGGATCAGCGGCTCGGTACCCGACTTACGCAGCAGGACGCGCCCACGGCTGCCAAGAGTCGCTTCCACCTCTGCCATCACCGCTTTCACGTTATCATTTTCCAGTGGGTCGCCTTTACCCGCCGTGAAACGTACGTTGACCAGAATCTGCGGGAACATTTTCATGCCGCTGCACAGATCGTGCAGACTCATATGGTTACGCGCCATCGCGGCAACAACCTGAAGCGCCGCCACAATGCCGTCACCGGTAGTGGTTTTATCGAGCAGGATCACATGGCCGGAGTTTTCCGCGCCGATACGCCAGCCTTTCTCCTGGAGTTTTTCCAGCACGTAGCGGTCACCTACTTTCGCACGAACAAACGGGATGCCCAGCTGTTTCAGCGCCAGCTCCAGGCCCATATTGCTCATCAGCGTACCGACCGCGCCACCGCGCAGCTGCCCCTGACGCAGGCCTTCACGCGCAATAATGTAGAGGATCTGATCGCCATCGACCTTGTTACCTTCGTGGTCTACCATGATCACACGGTCGCCATCGCCATCCAGGGCAATACCCAGATCGGCCTTTTCAGCCAGGACACGCGCCTGCAAGGCACGCACGTCTGTCGCGCCAACTTCTTCGTTGATGTTCAGGCCGTCCGGCTCGCAGCCGATAGTGATCACTTTCGCACCCAGCTCGCGGAACACATTCGGCGCAATGTGGTAAGTCGCACCGTTGGCACAGTCCACCACAATTTTGAGGTGTGCCAGGCTCAGTTCATTCGGGAAAGTGCCTTTGCAGAATTCAATGTAGCGGCCTGCGGCATCGACAATACGGTTTGCTTTACCCAGCTCAGCGGAGTCAACACAGGTGATCTCTTTTTCCATTTCCGCTTCAATCGCCTCTTCCACGTCATCCGGCAGTTTAGTGCCGTCGATGGAGAAGAATTTGATACCGTTGTCATAGAACGGGTTATGGGAAGCGGAAATAACGATGCCCGCTTCCGCACGGAAGGTGCGGGTCAGATAGGCAACGGCAGGGGTCGGCATTGGCCCCGTAAAGGAAGCTGAAAGCCCCGCCGCCGCCAGCCCGGCTTCCAGCGCGGATTCCAGCATATAACCCGAAATACGGGTATCTTTACCAATAATGATCTTACGGGAGCCATGACGCGCCAGCACCTTACCCGCTGCCCAGCCCAGCTTCAGGACAAAGTCAGGGGTAATTGGCGCATCGCCTACGCGCCCACGGATGCCATCGGTACCAAAATATTTACGATTACTCATAGCGTTTGTTTTCCTTCGCTGCCAGTGTGGCTTCCACCACACGCATGGCTTCTACTGTTTCTTTTACGTCATGGACGCGAATGATGTGTGCACCTTGCATCGAGGCAATCACCGCGCAGGCCAGACTGCCGCTCAGACGTTCGCTCGGCCCGACATTCAACAACTGACCAATCATCGATTTTCTCGACATTCCCACCAGCAGTGGCAGGCCGAACTGATGAAACTCTGATAAGCGCGCAAGCAACGCGTAATTGTGTGAGAGATTTTTACCGAAACCGAAGCCCGGGTCGAGCAGCAATTTCTCTTTTGCGATACCCGCACGTTCACAGCGTTCGATATGCTCAGTAAAGAAGCGGGTGACGTCGGCAAACACATCGTCATATTTTGGCGCCTCCTGCATTGTCTTAGGCTGGCCCTGCATATGCATCAGACACACCGGTAGCCCGGTTTCTGCGGCGGCTTCAATCGCGCCCGGCTCGGTCAGCGAGCGGATATCATTGATAATGTGAGCGCCCACTCTCGCCACTTCACGGATCACTTCGGGTTTGGAGGTATCAACGGAGATCCACACTTCAAAGCGCCGGGCGATAGCCTCCACCACCGGCACCACGCGCGCCAGCTCTTCCTCCACCGAAACCTCCGCCGCACCAGGCCGTGTTGACTCCCCTCCAACGTCAATGATGGTGGCACCCGCGTTGATCATTAAATTCGCGTGTTTAACCGCGTCGATAAGCGAATTATGCGTGCCGCCGTCAGAGAAGGAATCAGGCGTAACATTCAGGATCCCCATCACATGAGGATGTGAGAGGTCGAGATGCGAGTCCTGGGCGAATAGTTTCATGGTGAAATCCCTGGAATTAATGTGGTTAAACAGATAAGAAAAACCCCGGAGCAAGCTCCAGGGTTTGAGATACAGACAAACGCTTCAACAGCAGTGACTTACTTGTCGCCCAACTGCTCTGACATGGTGTTGCCCGGGTTTGGCGTACGCGGTTCATCGACCGGACGCGGCGCTCGCGGGGTGCCATTGTTGTCAGAATTGTTAGACGCGCCTGGGTCTTCCCAGCCTGCCGGCGGACGCACTTCGCGGCGCGCCATCAGGTCGTCAATCTGCGGTGCATCGATGGTCTCATATTTCATGAGCGCATCTTTCATCGAATGCAGGATGTCCATATTGTCGTTCAGGATCTGACGGGCGCGACCGTAGTTACGTTCGATCAGCGCTTTCACTTCCTGGTCGATGATACGAGCCGTTTCATCGGACATATGTTTCGCTTTTGCCACGGAGCGGCCCAGGAATACTTCGCCCTCTTCCTCTGCATACAGCAGCGGACCGAGTTTGTCGGAGAAGCCCCACTGAGTCACCATGTTACGCGCCAGGTTTGTCGCCACTTTAATGTCGTTGGACGCACCGGTCGAAACATGTTCCGGACCGTAGATAATCTCTTCGGCCAGACGACCGCCGTACAGGGTTGAAATCTGGCTTTCCAGCTTCTGACGGCTGGCGCTGATCGCGTCGCCTTCAGGCAGGAAGAAGGTCACACCCAGCGCACGACCGCGTGGAATAATCGTCACCTTGTGTACGGGATCGTGTTCCGGCACCAGACGACCGATAATCGCGTGGCCCGCTTCGTGATATGCCGTGGACTCTTTCTGCGCTTCCGTCATCACCATGGAGCGACGTTCCGCACCCATCATGATTTTGTCTTTCGCTTTCTCGAATTCCACCATGGACACGACGCGCTTGTTACCGCGAGCGGCAAACAGTGCTGCTTCGTTGACCAGGTTAGCCAGATCCGCACCGGAGAAGCCTGGAGTACCACGCGCGATGATTGCCGCGTCGATATCTGGCGCCAGCGGTACGCGACGCATATGCACTTTCAGAATCTGTTCACGACCGCGAACATCCGGCAGACCGACCACAACCTGACGGTCGAAACGGCCTGGACGCAGCAGCGCAGGGTCAAGTACGTCCGGACGGTTAGTTGCCGCGATAACAATGATACCTTCGTTACCTTCGAAGCCGTCCATCTCAACCAGCATCTGGTTCAGGGTCTGCTCACGTTCATCGTGACCACCACCCAGGCCTGCGCCACGCTGGCGGCCTACGGCGTCGATTTCATCGATAAAGATGATGCACGGTGCTGCCTTCTTAGCCTGCTCGAACATGTCACGCACACGAGATGCGCCGACACCCACGAACATTTCAACGAAGTCAGAACCTGAAATAGTAAAGAACGGCACCTTCGCTTCACCCGCGATGGCTTTTGCCAGCAGGGTTTTACCGGTACCCGGAGGGCCGACCATCAGGACGCCTTTCGGGATCTTACCGCCCAGTTTCTGGAAACGGCTCGGCTCGCGCAGGTATTCAACCAGTTCACCCACCTCTTCTTTTGCTTCGTCACAACCTGCTACGTCAGCAAACGTGGTCTTGATCTGGTCTTCCGTCAGCATACGCGCCTTGCTCTTACCGAACGACATGGCACCTTTGCCACCACCGCCCTGCATCTGGCGCATAAAGAAGATCCAGACGCCGATAAGAAGCAGCATCGGGAACCAGGAAATGAAGATAGAAGCCAGCAGGCTTGGTTCTTCCGGCGGCTCGCCTACCACTTTGACGTTTTTGGTCAGAAGGTTATCAAGCAGCTTAGGATCGTTCACCGGGATGTAAGTCGTGTAACGGTTACTATCTTTCTTGGTAACGTTGATCTCACGTCCGTTGATACGCGCTTCGCGAACCTGGTCCTGATTGACCTCTTGCAGGAAGGTAGAATAATCCACCTTGCGGCCATTCGACTCGCTGGGCCCAAAGCTCTGGAATACTGACATCAGCACAACGGCAATGACCAGCCAGAGTATTAGGTTTTTCGCCATGTCACTCAAGGGATTAACCTCATATTACAACTGTGTTAAAAACAGCGTCAGGATACTCTATATCCAGTTTCATTCAAACTTTCGCCTGAAATCTACCGGTTATCATTTTCGCCCGGTCGCTACAATATACACTTCACGGGAACGGGCCCGGGAAGAGTCCGGCTTACGAACTTTGACCTTCGCAAACAGGGAGCGAATTTCCTTAAGATACTCCTCGAAACCTTCGCCCTGAAACACCTTCACAACAAAACTACCACCAGGCGCTAGTACATCACGACACATTTCTAACGCTAGTTCCACCAGATACATGGCGCGGGGGATATCCACCGCCGGTGTTCCACACATATTTGGCGCCATATCCGACATGACAACCTGGACCTTACTGTCACCTACACGATCAAGTAATGCTTTAAGCACTAATTCATCACGAAAGTCGCCCTGAAGGAAGTCGACACCGACGATGGGATCCATTGGTAAAAGATCGCATGCAATGATTCGGCCCGTTCCGCCGATCTGCGTAACCGCATACTGGGACCATCCGCCAGGTGCCGCACCGAGGTCGACCACCGTCATTCCCGGTTTAAAAAGTTTGTCACTTTGCTGTATTTCATCAAGTTTAAACCAGGCGCGGGAACGCAACCCCTTTTTCTGCGCCTGTTGAACATATTTATCGCTAAAGTGTTCCTGAAGCCAGCGGCTGGAGCTGGCAGAACGCTTTTTACCTGTCATTTAACATTTCCGTCCTGGTTCATCGTTGCTTGCCTGTGACGTAAATTTCTACGCAGCTATTTGGCGATATTAGGGAGATGGCGGTAGAATGAACCGTTTTCAATCCCAACGTAAGCAAAAATATACGATGAATCTGAGTACTAAACAAAAACAGCACCTTAAAGGTCTGGCACATCCGCTCAAGCCTGTAGTGATGCTTGGCAACAATGGTTTGACCGAAGGGGTGCTTGCCGAGATTGAACAAGCGCTGGAACACCACGAGCTGATCAAGGTGAAAATCGCCTCTGAAGACAGAGACACTAAAAACCTGATCGTGGAAGCCATCGTGCGCGAAACCGGCGCCTGTAATGTACAGGTCATCGGTAAAACGCTGGTGCTCTATCGCCCATCTAAAGAGCGCAAAATCTCGCTGCCACGTTAAGGATATCCTGAATCGAACACATTTTCTGTGTGAAACGAGGGATTTCTTTCAGCAGGCGAGCAAAATGCCATGCTCCTTGAGTTGATAAAAGGCCGCTATGCGGCCTTTTTCTTTTCTTTACAATGTATCAACATCTTAGTAGAGAAGCGAATTACAGGTATTCAACCTTAATAATTTCGTATTCCACTTCACCACCAGGGGTGCGGATGGTAACTACATCGTCCTGCTCTTTGCCAATCAGGCCGCGAGCAATCGGCGAGTTCACCGAAATCAGGTTCTGTTTGAAGTCCGCTTCATCATCACCCACGATGCGATAGGTCTGCTCTTCGTCGTTGTCCAGATTCAGGACGCTGACGGTAGAGCCGAAGATCACACGGCCATTATTTGGCATTTTGGTGATATCGATAACCTGCGCGTTAGACAGTTTTGCCTCGATATCTTTAATGCGCCCCTCACAGAACCCCTGCTGCTCACGCGCCGCGTGGTATTCAGCATTCTCTTTCAGGTCGCCATGCTCACGCGCTTCCGCGATAGCGGCGATGATTTCAGGGCGACGCACGGATTTGAGAAAATCCAGCTCTTCGCGCAGTTTTTCGGCACCACGTAAGGTCATCGGAATAGCTTGCATTTGTTATACCTCTTAAACATTCCTGTTGGGAGCAGTGTTCCCTGCTCCAGCCCACCTGAACAGGCCAGAAGCAAAAAGAAAACCGACCCGGGAGCAACGCCCCAGGTCAGCAGCAATTTTTCAATTTGATACGCATTTTACCGCGAAGTTCACTATGGGTCATCGTTTACTTTACAGTGCCATGCACCGTAGTATGACGGTTTGTTTTCGGGTTGTTAGCGCGAGATTATGCGATTTTCCAGTTTTATCATCGGATTGACTACCAGTATAACGTTCACCGTTCAGGCCGCGAATGTTGATGAGTACATTAATCAACTGCCCGCCGGCGCGAACCTTGCCCTGATGGTGCAGAAGGTTGGCGCGCAGGCTCCCGAGATTGACTATCACAGTCAACAGATGGCGCTGCCTGCCAGTACCCAGAAGGTGATCACTGCCCTCGCCGCCCTGCTCCAGCTCGGGCCTGACTTCCGTTTTACTACCACCCTTGAAACCAGAGGTAACGTTGAGGGTGGCGAACTGAAAGGCGATCTTATCGCCCGTTTTGGTGGCGATCCCACCTTTAAGCGCCAGGATGTCCGCAACATGGTGGCGGTCCTGAAAAAATCCGGCGTAACAAAAATTGATGGCAACGTGCTGATCGACACCTCCATTTTCGCCAGCCACGATAAAGCGCCTGGCTGGCCGTGGAACGACATGACGCAGTGCTTTAGCGCCCCGCCAGCCGCCGCCATCGTTGACCGTAACTGCTTCTCCGTATCGCTTTACAGCGCGCCAAAACCAAATGACTTAGCTTTTATCCGCGTGGCCTCATACTACCCGGTCACGATGTTCAGCCAGGTGCGGACGCTGGCGAAAGGTTCCCCGGAGGCGCAGTATTGCGAGCTGGACGTGGTACCGGGCGATCTCAACCGCTATACGCTCACCGGCTGCCTGACCCAGCGGGCCGATCCCCTCCCGCTGGCCTTCGCCATTCAGGATGGCGCTGGCTATGCCGGTGCCATTTTTAAAGATGAACTGAAGCAGGCGGGCATAACCTACACCGGAACGCTGCTGCGCCAGACGCAGGTAAATGAGCCAGGCACGGTGATTGCCAGCAAACAGTCCGCGCCACTGCATGATTTGCTTAAGATTATGCTGAAAAAGTCGGATAACATGATTGCCGACACGGTGTTCCGCATGATTGGGCACGCGCGCTTTGGTGTGCCGGGCACCTGGCGGGCCGGTTCTGATGCCGTACGACAGATCCTGCGCCAGCAGGCGGGTATCGATCTGGGCAATACGATCGCCGTTGATGGTTCCGGTTTATCGCGTCATAACCTGATCTCGCCGGCCACCATGATGCAGGTGTTGCAGTACATTGCTCAGCATGACGCTGAGCTAAACTTTATTACGATGCTGCCGCTTGCCGGACACGACGGCTCTCTTCAGTACCGCGCGGGCCTTCACGCTGCGGGCGTGGATGGCAAAGTGTCAGCCAAAACGGGTTCCCTGCAAGGCGTTTACAACCTTGCCGGTTTTATCACCACCGCCAGCGGACAACGCATGGCATTTGTGCAGTATCTTTCCGGCTATGCCGTCGAACCGGCTGACCAGCGCAATCGCCGTATTCCACTGGTGCGTTTCGAAAGCAGGCTCTATAAGGACATCTACCAGAATAACTAGCGATGAAACTACTGATAGTTGAAGACGATCTGTTATTGCAGGAAGGGTTAGCGCTGGCGCTGGGGAATGAAGGCTACGCCCTGGATTGTGCCGCCACGGCCGCTGAAGCAGATGCCCTGATCCAGAGCGGTGAATACAGCCTGGTGATCCTGGATTTGGGGCTGCCGGATAAAGACGGCGCGACGCTGCTCTGCCAGTGGCGTCGTCGTGGGGTGGAGAATCCCGTATTGATTCTCACTGCTCGCGATGCCATTGAAGACAGAATTAACGGGCTGGATTCTGGCGCTGACGATTATCTGGTAAAACCCTTCGCCCTTGCCGAGCTACAGGCTCGCGTGCGGGCGTTGATCCGCCGCTATCAGGGCCACAGCGACAACCTGCTGACGGACGGAGATATCACCCTCAATCTGCAAACTCAGCAGGTGCTGCGCCAGTCTCAGCCTGTGGAAGTGACGCCAAAAGAGTTCGCTCTGCTGACGCGCCTGATCATGCGCAGCGGGCAGACCGTGCACCGCGAAACGCTGCAACAGGACATCTACTCCTGGCAGGACGATCCAGGATCAAACACGCTTGAAGTTCACATTCATAATCTGCGGCGCAAGCTTGGTAAAGATCGCATCAAAACCGTACGCGGCGTGGGTTACCGTCTGGAGAGCCAGAAATGAACAGTATGCGCCGGCGATTAATGGTGTTGCTGGCGGTTATTCTGCTATTTTTTCAACTCATTAGCGTAGTCTGGCTGTGGCATGAGAGCCGCGAGCAGATCGGTTTTCTGGTGAACGAAACGTTGTCCGCCAAAGCGCGCAACAACCATGTCGAAAAAGAGATCCGCGAAGCCATTGCCTCCCTGCTGGTCCCTTCTCTGGTAATGGTCGGTTTTACCTTGCTCTTCTCATTCTGGGCAGTCACCTGGATCACCCGACCACTCAACAAACTTCGCGCCAGCCTTGCGAACCGTTCGGCGGATAATCTGACTCCCCTGCCTATGTATTCTGATATGGAAGAGATCGGCGCTGTGACCGCGTCGCTCAACCAACTCCTCGCCCGGCTGGACCACACTATTCAACAGGAACGTCTGTTTACCGCCGATGCGGCACACGAGTTACGTACGCCGCTTGCGGGGATCAGGCTCCATCTGGAACTGATGGCTCAGTCCGGTTCCCCGCAGGCCACGCCACTGATAAGCCGTATCGATCAGCTGATGCACACGGTGGAACAGCTGCTGATGCTGGCGCGTGCCGGACAGGCGATGGCCAGCGGCCATTACGATACCGTGAACTGGACAGAGACGATCATTGCTCCGCTCAGCCTGGAGCATGAAGCCAAAGAGCATACGGTAATTTGGCCGGCCCACAGCGCGCTGACGGTACAGGGGGACGCCGTCCTGTTACGTCTGATGCTAAGGAACCTTCTGGAGAATGCCGCCCGCTACAGCCCGGCAGGCACAACCATTGAAGTGGCATTAACAGCGACGGAGGGCGGTACCCGGGTGAGCGTTACCGATCAGGGGCCGGGTATTGATGAGGCGCACCGCCAGTCGATCACCGAACCTTTCCGACGTCTCGACCAGCGCTACGGCGGCAGCGGCCTTGGGCTGAGCATCGTACAGCGTATCGTACAGCTCCATCATGGCCATTTAACGCTGGAGAACGGCGCTGAGGGCGGCCTCATCGCCAGCTGTTGGTTACCGACGAAAATAGGATAAAAAAAAGCCCCGTTAAGGGGCTTTATACAGGGGTTAGTGCTTGTAGATGAACTCGACGCCTTCTTCGTCGTCTTCATCCCAGTCATCGTCCCAGTCTTCATCATCTTCTTCCGCTTCCAGCTCTTCGAGCTGCTGGCGGTGGTAGTCATCCCACATGAATTCGACTTTTTCAGGCTGTTTCGCCTCTTCTGCCTGAACAACCGGATTCTCAATGATAAAGGTCATCACATCCCAGCAGAGATCTTTCACGCCAACCTGGCTGGCGGCAGAGATCAGATAGTACTTATCTTCCCAACCCATCGCGTCGGCAATCGCTTTAGCTTTCGCTTCAGCTTCCGCTTTGTCCATCAGGTCGATCTTGTTAAATACCAGCCAGCGCGGTTTTTGCGCCAGTTTTTCACTGTATTTCTCCAGTTCGCCGATAATGATACGGGCGTTTTCAACCGGATCGGAACCGTCGATTGGATCGATGTCGATGAGGTGTAACAGTACGCGGCAACGCTCAAGGTGCTTCAGGAAGCGAATACCCAGACCGGCGCCTTCTGCTGCTCCTTCAATCAGACCCGGGATGTCAGCGACCACGAAGCTCTTCTCGTTATCCATACGGACAACGCCCAGGCTCGGCACCAGCGTCGTAAACGGATAATCCGCCACTTTTGGTTTCGCCGCAGAGACCGCACGGATAAACGTCGATTTACCGGCGTTTGGCATACCCAGCATCCCCACATCCGCCAGCAGCATCAGTTCCAGTTGCAGGTCGCGCTTATCACCCGGAGTACCCATGGTTTTCTGACGCGGGGTACGGTTAACGGAAGATTTGAAACGGCTGTTACCCAGACCGTGCCAGCCGCCTTTCGCCACCATCAGGCGCTGACCGTGTTTGGTCATATCGCCCATGGTTTCGCCCGTGCCCTGATCGATGACACGCGTACCTACCGGCACTTTGATCGTCACGTCTTTACCGCGTTTACCGGTACAGTCGCGGCTCTGGCCGTTCTGGCCACGCTCTGCGCGGAAAGATTTTTCGAAACGGTAGTCGATCAGCGTGTTGAGGTTTTCATCCGCCTCCAGCCACACGTCGCCACCGTCCCCACCGTCACCGCCGTCAGGACCGCCACGAGGAATATATTTTTCACGGCGGAAGCTTACACAACCGTTACCGCCATCACCTGCCACGACCAGAATCGTCGCTTCATCAACAAACTTCATTTTACTCTCCGTAACTCATTCGCCTGAGCGGGGGACTATTACAACCGCTTCATTTTTGCGCCAACGCCCCCAGAGACGATGACCAATGGCGGAATACATCGCGCCCGCAACCACGACAAACGCACCGAGATAGCCCAACAGGTTGAGCATCGGCTTGACGAAGACATCGGGCCAGGCCATTGATAACAAATCTGAAAATAACAGCGTAAACAGCGGGGTTAGCGTGATTAAGGCGCTCACCTGTGCTGCCTGCCAGCGCGCCATGGCTTCAGCCAGCGCGCCATAACCGACCAGCGTATTCAGCCCACAAAAAATGAGGCACGCCAGTTGCCAGTCGCTGAGCTGGGTAATTACACCCGGCTTCGCTAACGGCAATAATGCCAGTGTACACAAAGTGTACAGCAAAAAGAGGATCTGCTGTGAGGCAAGACGGCGCAATAACACCTTTTGCGCGACGCCATAACTCACCCAGACCGTTGCTGCGCCCACCCCAAAAATGACACCCCAGGTGTAATCCGTCAGGCGGGTAAAAATCTCAATCAGGCTGGTGTTAAAGAACATCACCAGCCCGCAAAGCAGCATGCATGCCCCGATGATCTGCGTGCCGCGCATCTTCTCCTTGAGGATGAATACGCTGGCGACCATCATGCCGACCGGTGAAAGCTGACCAATCACCTGCGACGCTGTAGGGCTAAGATATTGCAGGGAAGAGCTGAACAGAATGAAGTTACCGAACAGACCGCCCGTCGCGATAGCCAGTAACACCAGCCAACGCGGTTTTCGGAAGATGCGCAGCGGTGGCAGTTTACCTTTAACGGCCAGAATGGCGCCCAGGCCTATGCTTGCCATCAGGAAGCGATAAAACACCACCGTCGGTGGCTCCATAACTTCCAGTACCTGCTTCATTGCAATTGGCAGCGCACCCCAGCACATTGCGGTAGTGAGCGCCAAAAGAATACCAATGCCGGCCTGCTGCTTCATGCCCGTTTTCCCTACAGAAAATTTTCCGGGTTTCCAATGTAAAAAGCCCCGCAACACGTTGCGGGGCTTTAATCCGTTACCGGACCGAGAAAACCTTACTCAGCAACGATGCTGATGTATTTACGGTTGTTCGGGCCTTTAACTTCAAATTTCACTTTACCGTCTGCTTTAGCAAACAGAGTGTGGTCACGACCGCAACCTACGTTGGTACCCGCGTGGAACTTGGTGCCACGCTGACGAACGATGATGCTACCCGCCAGAACGGATTCGCCACCGAAACGCTTAACGCCCAGGCGTTTAGCTTCTGAATCGCGACCGTTACGTGTGGAGCCGCCAGCCTTTTTATGTGCCATTTAAATCTCTCCTCAGGTCTTAGGCGCTGATGCCAGTAATTTTCACATCAGTGAACCACTGACGGTGGCCCTGCTGCTTACGATAGTGTTTACGACGACGAAACTTAACGATTTTAACTTTCTCGCCACGACCGTGAGCAACAACTTCAGCTTTGATAACGCCACCATCAACGAAAGGAACGCCGATTTTGACTTCTTCACCGTTTGCGATCATCAGAACTTCAGCGAACTCAACAGATTCGCCAGTTGCGATGTCCAGCTTTTCCAGGCGAACGGTCTGACCTTCGCTTACTCGGTGTTGTTTACCACCACTTTGGAAAACCGCGTACATATAAACTCCGCTTCCGCGCACATCCTCGTATGATTCAGAGTGCGCTATAAATATTCACAATAGGGCGCGAATATTACGCAAAACGCGAGCCTTTGACAAGTGCTACCATCAATACATGAAGAAAAAAAACACAACACGTACGGTAACGTTTATCTGAGCCGTTTTTTCAGTACAATCAGCAATACTATTTATAAACCGAAACCCTTTGTGTACCCATCTCGTGTGGGATAAACAGGATAAAAAGCCCGGCTTTTGCGATGAATTTAGAAAAAATCAATGAGTTAACCGCGCAAGATATGGCGGGTGTGAATGCAGCAATCCTGGAGCAACTCAACTCTGACGTTCAGCTGATCAATCAGTTGGGCTATTATATCGTCAGCGGCGGCGGTAAACGTATTCGTCCGATGATTGCCATTCTGGCTGCGCGCGCGGTTGGCTATCAGGGAAATGCCCACGTCACGATCGCGGCGCTGATCGAATTTATCCACACCGCCACCCTGCTTCACGACGATGTTGTGGATGAATCAGACATGCGTCGTGGTAAAGCCACCGCCAACGCCGCGTTTGGTAATGCGGCAAGCGTTCTGGTAGGCGATTTTATCTATACCCGAGCCTTCCAGATGATGACCAGCCTTGGCTCGCTGAAGGTGCTGGAAGTGATGTCAGAAGCCGTGAACGTTATCGCTGAAGGTGAAGTCCTACAGCTGATGAACGTCAACGACCCGGACATCACCGAAGAAAACTATATGCGGGTGATTTACAGCAAGACCGCACGTCTGTTCGAAGCCGCCGCACAATGCTCCGGCATTCTGGCTGGCTGTAGCGAAGCTCAGGAAAAGGGGCTTCAGGACTATGGCCGTTACCTCGGCACCGCGTTCCAGCTGATTGATGATTTGCTGGACTACAGCGCGGATGGCGAAACGCTCGGTAAAAACGTCGGCGATGACCTGAACGAAGGCAAGCCAACGCTGCCGCTGCTCCACGCGATGCGCAATGGTACACCAGAGCAGGCGAAAATGATCCGGGAGGCTATCGAGCAGGGAAATGGACGCCATCTTCTGGAACCGGTACTGGAAACAATGGCAATCTGCGGCTCCCTGGAATGGACGCGTCAGCGCGCTGAAGAAGAAGCGGACAAAGCCATTGCCGCCATTCAGGTCATTCCCGACAGCCCATGGCGTGATGCGCTAATCGGCCTCGCGCACATCGCCGTCCAGCGCGACCGTTAATCCCCTCCTCATCTCCCTGCGCCCACGCAGGGAGATTCCAGTACGCACCAATAAATTACATTCCCGCGTAAGCCCATCGGGTTACAGGCCGCATGTATAAAGCCGTGCCTTATTCTGAATATTGCTTCTCGTAACATGAACTTTTTAGAACACATGTTCGAAGTGAGTATAGTAATGCTGTCTTTTCACACGAAACGACGTGGACGATAACGAACACAAGGACAGCATTATGGATACAAAATTCATCGACTGGCATTCTGCTGACATTATTGCGGCACTGCGTAAAAAAGGAACATCGCTGGCTGCCGAATCACGTCGTCATGGGCTAAGCTCGTCGACGCTGGCAAACGCCCTGACCCGCCCATGGCCAAAGGGGGAACTGATTATCGCGACGGCGCTGGATACGCATCCGTGGGTGATATGGCCGTCACGTTATCATGATCCTGTTACTCATGAATTTATCGACAGAACGCGCATGATGCGCCAGAGTAAAACGAAGAAAGCGCATCAGGACTGATGCACCAGGATTGACAGGAACAGCAATCCCCCGGCCTGTTCTGGCAGGGGGGTGCCGGAACGATTACTCGCCCTTCACACGCTCGATATTTGCACCCAGCGCGCGCAGTTTGTCCTCAATACGCTCGTAACCACGATCGATGTGGTAGATACGATCGACAACGGTAGTCCCTTCCGCAATACAACCTGCCAGCACGAGGCTCGCAGACGCGCGCAGATCGGTCGCCATCACCTGCGCACCGGACAGTTTTTCAACGCCGTGGCAAATTACCGTGTTGCTCTCAATCTCAGCATGCGCACCCATACGGATCAGTTCCGGTACGTGCATGAAACGGTTTTCGAAGATGGTTTCCGTGATGAAGCCTGTGCCTTCGGCCACCAGGTTCAACAGCGTGAACTGTGCCTGCATATCCGTCGGGAATGCCGGGTGTGGCGCAGTACGCACGTTAACGGCTTTAGGACGCTGCCCGTGCATATCCAAGCTGATCCAGTCTTCACCAATTTCAATGTCCGCACCCGCATCGCGCAGCTTCGCCAGCACCGCATCCAGGGTATCCGGCTGGGCGTTACGGCAGACAATCTTACCGCCAGAAATGGCTGCGGCCACCAGGAAAGTACCGGTTTCGATACGGTCCGGCAGAACGCGGTACACACCGCCACCCAGACGTTCAACGCCTTCGATGGTGATACGGTCTGTGCCCTGCCCGCTGATCTTCGCCCCCAGCGCGACCAGGAAGTTCGCGGTATCCACGATCTCCGGCTCACGGGCGGCGTTTTCGATGATGGTAGTGCCTTCTGCCAGCGTAGCAGCCGACATGATGGTGACTGTTGCGCCCACGCTCACTTTGTCCATGACAATGTGCGCGCCTTTCAGACGACCATTGACGGATGCTTTAACGTAACCCTCTTCCAGCTTGATCTCCGCGCCGAGTTTTTCCAGGCCGAAGATATGCAGGTCGACTGGACGCGCGCCGATAGCGCATCCGCCCGGCAGTGAAACCTGTCCCTGACCGAAACGCGCCACCAGCGGGCCAAGCGCCCAGATGGACGCACGCATGGTTTTCACCAGCTCATACGGCGCTGAGAAGTTGTTCACGTTGCTGGCATCGATCCAGACGGAACCGTTACGCTCCACTTTGGTGCCCAACTGGCCGAGCAACTTCATGGTCGTGTCGATATCTTTCAGCTTCGGTACGTTCTGGATCTCTACCGGCTCTTCTGCGAGCAACGCAGCGAAAAGAATGGGCAGCGCGGCGTTTTTAGCGCCAGAAATTGTGACTTCGCCCTGGAGACGCGTGGGTCCCTGTACACGAAATTTATCCATCGTTTGCTCTCTTATAAATTCAACCGTGCTGCGGGCGTTTCGCCCTCAGCTCAAAAACCGTTTAGTTTGCGATCGCGTGCCCACTCCTGTGGGGTGAACGCTTTAATCGACAGGGCGTGGATGCGGTTATCCGCAATGTATTCCATCAGCGGCGCGTACACAGCCTGCTGTTTCTTCACGCGACTCATTCCGTCGAACATCTCACCCACAGCAATAACCTGGAAGTGACTGCCATCGCCAGAGACGTGGGCTTCCTGAAGGGAGAGTGCATTCATCAGCACAGTCTGGATTTCATTATTTTCCATGGGGTCTACATCATCTGATAGTGAAAACAAGCTCAACATCTTAGAGCAAAGTGGCGCGGTCTTAAACAAGCAAAAAGCCCCGACGCGTAAACTGTCGGGGCTTTCAGAAGTAACGTACTGAAAAAATTAACGAGGTAATACGTCTTCGGGCAAATTGTAAAGCTGTGCAAGGGTAATCACGTTATCGCTTACCCCCGTCAGGGTGACGCTGCTGCCCTGCTTTTTGCCCGTGGCCACCAGGTGCGCCAGCAGGGCGATACCGGCGGTATCTACCCGCGTAACACCATGAAGATCAATCAGCGTCACGCCCTGCATCGCGTCATGGCGAGCGTCCCACAGCGGGTTAAGCAGATCCTGATCCAGCTCTCCCGTCAGCGTCAACGTCTCGCCGTCACGCGCCCAGCTAAGCTGCTGTGACATTACTTCTTCTCGTCCAGGGTAATTTTCTGACGAGAGATGGACTGAAGCTGAGCCGTCAGGCCATCGATGCCTTTAGTGCGCAGCAGATCGCTCCACTCGTTCTGTTTAGTGGTGATCATGCTGACGCCTTCAGCGATCATATCGTACGCCTGCCAGTTTCCGGTCTGGCTGTTTTTACGCCACTGGAAGTCCAGACGAACCGGTGGACGACCGTTTGGATCGATAATCGTCACGCGAATAGGAATGATAGTGGCATCGCCCAGCGGCTGTTCAGGGGCAATCTGATAGGTCTGCCCATGGTACATCGCCAGCGCCTGGCCGTAAGCCTGTTTCAGGTATTCACGGAACGCCGCAAAGTAAGCCTCGCGCTGTGCCGGGGTCGCGTCTTTGTAGTAACGGCCCAGCACCAGTGCACCCGCATACTTGATCTGCACATACGGCAGCAGTTCCTGATCCACCACATCACGCAGATAATCAGGGTTAGAACGGATTTTTGGCTGTTCGTTTTTAAGACGGTCGAAGGTTTTCTTCGCGGCCTCATTCATCAGTTTGTACGGGTTACTCTGATCCGCAGCGTGCGCCGCGGTAAGAGGGGCAATGACCAGCATGGCAACCATTAACAGTCGTTTAAACATGAATAACTTCTCCTGAAATTAATTCGTCGCGCCTGGCGTCGGTTCGACGTTGGTGTGGTCTTCACTCTGCGCAGGGGCATCGTCAGACTTTTTATCATCCCCTTTACTGTTGTAAAGGAACTGACCAATCATATCCTCCAGCACCATCGCTGACTTGGTATCCTGGATTACGCTACCGTCTTTAAGGATAGTCGTTCCCAGCTCAGGATCTTCAAAACCAACGTTAAGGGCCAGATATTGCTCCCCCAGCAGGCCAGAGGTGCGGATAGAAAGCGAGCTGGTGTCCGGAATGTGGTTATAGCGCTCTTCGATATCCATCGCGACGCGCGGCAGATAGGTTTTCTCATCAAGCGTAATGTCAGCGACACGTCCGATAACGACGCCACCAATACGCACCGGTGAGCGCGCTTTCAGGCCGCCGATGTTATCGAAAGTCGCGTAGATACGGTACGTCGGCTCGGCGCGAACAGAGGTGATGTCCGCCGCTCGCAGGCAGATGAACAGCGCGGCCAGCAGCGCCAGAAGCAGAAACACGCCAACCCAAATTTCATTTTTTCTCGTTTGCATGAACTCAATTCCCAAACATCAGTGCGGTGAGCACAAAATCCAGACCTAAAACGGCCAGCGACGAATGTACGACAGTACGCGTCGTTGCACGGCTAATGCCCGCCGACGTCGGAATGGCATCGTAACCATTAAACAACGCAATCCAGGTAACCGTCACAGCGAAAACCACGCTCTTGATCAGACAGTTCACCAGATCCATCCGCAGATCGATGGCGTCCTGCATGGCAGACCAGAAGAACCCGGCATCAATGCCTTTCCAGTTAACGCCAACCAGCGCGCCTCCCCAGATACCTACCGCCACAAAGAGGATAGTCAGTAACGGCAAGGAGATAACCCCGGCCCAGAAGCGCGGCGAGATCACCCGGCGCAGCGGATCGACTGCCATCATCTCCATACTGGAGAGCTGCTCGGTGGCGCGCATCAGGCCAATTTCCGCCGTCAACGCTGACCCGGCACGCCCGGCGAACAGCAGCGCGGCAACCACCGGCCCGAGTTCACGCAGCAGCGAGAGCGCCACCAGCATGCCAAGGCTGGTTTCCGCGCTGTAGGTTGTCAGCACCAGATACCCCTGCAACCCCAGCACCATGCCAATAAACAGACCCGACACGATGATAATAAGCATCGACAGCACGCCGACGTTATAAAGCTGCCGCACCAGTAACGGCGCATGCTTACGGAACTCCGGTTTGCCGACCAGCGCGTTGAACAACATTAATCCGGCACGCCCGAACGTACTGATGGTTTTTAGGCCACGGTGTCCAAGACCCGCCAACGCATTTAACAGCATGAGTGGCTTAACTCCCTATTCCGAGTAAATCGTCATGATAGTCGCCCGCCGGATAGCGGAAAGGCACCGGCCCATCTGCGATACCGTCCAGGAACTGCCGCACGCGCGGATCGCCATTCTCCTGCAACGCCTGGGCGCTGCCGTGGGCGACGATTTTTTTGTCAGCCACAATATAGGCGTAATCAGCGATACTCAGCACTTCCGGCACGTCGTGGGAAACCACCACGCAGGTGACGCCAAGGGCGCTGTTCAGCTCCGAAATTAACTTCACCAGCACGCCCATGGTGATGGGGTCCTGCCCGACGAACGGTTCATCGAACATGATTAAATCGGGTTCCAGGGCAATAGCACGCGCCAGCGCGGCGCGGCGCGCCATCCCACCCGAGAGTTCGGACGGCATGAGTTTCGCAGCCCCCCGCAGCCCCACGGCTTCAAGCTTCATCATCACCGTGCTGTGCAACAGCTCAGGAGGAAGATGGGTGTGCTCACGCAACGGATAGGCCACGTTGTCAAAAACGTTCATATCCGTGAACAGCGCGCCCGACTGAAAGAGCATGCTCATCCGTTTGCGAACCGTGTAGAGGCGCGAGCGAGACATCTCCGGGACATTTTCGCCGTCGAAGAGAATTTCGCCGCTGTCAGGGGGGATTTGCCCGCCGATAAGGCGCAGCAACGTGGTTTTACCGATCCCTGACGGCCCCATGATGGCGGTGATTTTACCGCGCGGCACGGTCAGCGAAATATCATCAAATATTAACCGGTTGCCGCGAGAAAAACTGACGCCCCGGACATCGACTATATTCGCCATCGTTTGGCTCATTTATGGTTCCTTACTTACCTTGCTTCACGGCTGGCATGAAGCGTAAATCAGCCCTAAACCCCGCATTTTTACAGAATATTCACTATTGGGGTTAGCGAAAGCTGGCATTTGTTTTACTTTTCCGGCGCATAAAGTCAAAATTAGGAATTCGTTACGTCTCAGACTTCATCTGGCGCCAACATTCGTGCGCAGTGGACCAGCGAGTATACCTGAAGAAAGGACTTTTGATGCTTTTAGCAACAGCACTGTTAATAATTGGTTTACTGTTGGTGGTCTACAGTGCTGACCGTTTGGTCTTTGCCGCATCCATTCTCTGTCGACTCATTGGCATGCCGCCCATCATTATCGGCATGACGGTGGTCAGTGTAGGCACATCGCTTCCTGAAATCATCGTTTCTGTTTCAGCCTCGCTGCATGGGCAGGTCGACCTCGCTATCGGCACCGCGATTGGCTCTAACATCGTCAATATCTTACTGATTTTAGGCTTAGCCGCATTATTGCATCCATTTCGCGTGCATTCTGATGTTTTGCGCCGGGAATTGCCGTTAATGTTAGTCGTCAGTCTGCTGGCAGGCTACGTACTTTATGACGGGGTGCTGAGCGTCGATGACGGTATATTCCTGCTCGCCCTGGCCGTGATCTGGTTGCTTTACAGCGTGAAGATCGCACGTCTGGCGGAAAAACAGGGCAACGATAGCCTCACGCGTGAGCATCTCGCCGAGCTGCCCCGGGAAGGGACCTTACCCGTCGCCCTGCTGTGGCTGGGCGTCGCGCTGATCATCATGCCAATGGCCACGCGGATGGTGGTCGATAACGCGACGGTGCTGGCGAACGCGTTTGCGATGAGCGAACTGACAATCGGTCTGACGGTAATCGCCATCGGCACCAGCCTGCCAGAGCTGGCTACCGCCATCGCCGGGGCGCGTAAAGGGGAGGATGATATCGCCATCGGCAATATCATTGGCTCGAATATTTTCAATATCGCAATCGTGACGGGGCTGCCGGCGTTAATCTCGCCGGGGCCGTTTAACCCTATGGTTTTCACGCGCGATTACGGTGTAATGCTGCTGGTCAGCGTGATTTTCGCCCTGCTCTGCTGGCGGCGAAAAGAGCAGATCGGCAAAGGCGCAGGCGCGCTGCTGACGGGTGGATTTATCGTATGGCTGGCGATGCTGTACTGGCTTTCGCCGCTTCTCTCTGGGTAAACGGAAACGCATTATGTCGCAAATAGAATTGCAGCCGGGTTTTGACTTTCAGAAAGCAGGCAAAGACGTTCTGGAGATTGAACGTGAAGGTCTGGCGCAGTTAGATCAGTACATTAATCAGGATTTTAGTCTGGCCTGTGAGAAGATGTTCTACTGTGCCGGCAAAGTCGTGGTGATGGGGATGGGCAAATCCGGCCATATCGGACGTAAAATGGCGGCGACCTTTGCCAGTACCGGCACGTCGTCATTCTTCGTCCATCCCGGTGAAGCCGCGCACGGTGACCTCGGCATGGTTACGCCGCAGGACGTGGTTATTGCGCTGTCCAACTCCGGGGAATCGAATGAAATCCTGGCGTTGATCCCGGTGCTCAAGCGTCTGCACGTACCGCTGATTTGCATGACCAGCCGCCCGGAAAGCAGTATGGCGCGTGCAGCGGATATTCACCTGTGCGTGAAGGTGCCTAAAGAAGCCTGTCCGCTGGGGCTGGCGCCGACCTCCAGCACAACCGCCGCGCTGGTGATGGGCGATGCCCTTGCCGTTGCGCTGCTGGAAGCGCGCGGTTTTACGCCTGAAGATTTCGCCCTGTCTCACCCCGGCGGCGCGCTCGGGCGCAAACTGCTGCTGCGGGTTAACGATATTATGCACACCGGGGATGAGATCCCGCACGTCAGCAAAGAGGCCTCTTTGCGCGACGCGTTACTGGAGATCACCCGTAAAAACCTGGGCATGACGGTTATCTGCGACGATCTGATGAAGATTCAGGGCATTTTCACCGACGGCGACCTGCGCCGGGTATTCGATATGGGTGTGGATGTCCGAACGCTGGGCATCGCTGATGTGATGACGCCAGGCGGGATCCGCGTCCGTCCGGGCACGCTGGCGGTCGATGTACTGAACCTGATGCAGTCCCGTCATATTACCTCAGTGATGGTTGCCGATGGCGACCAACTGCTGGGTGTGGTACATATGCATGATCTGCTGCGCGCTGGCGTAGTGTAATGAAGGATAAGACAATGAGTAATGCGGGTGCATCCCTTGCAACCTGTTATGGCCCGGTGAGCGCCCAGATGATGGCAAAGGCGGAAAATATCCGCCTGCTGATCCTCGATGTGGATGGTGTGCTCTCCGACGGTCTGATTTATATGGGCAATAACGGCGAAGAGCTGAAAGCCTTTAACGTTCGCGACGGTTACGGTATCCGCTGTGCGCTCACGTCCGGTATTGAAGTTGCTATCATCACCGGGCGGAAAGCTAAACTGGTAGAAGATCGGTGTGAAACGCTGGGAATTACCCATCTCTATCAGGGGCAGTCTGATAAGATGGTAGCCTTCCGGGATCTGCTGGGAAAACTGGCCATTGCACCAGAGAATGTGGCATACGTCGGGGATGATTTGATCGACTGGCCAGTGATGGCGGAGGTGGGTCTGAGCATCGCGGTGGCTGACGCGCACCCGCTGCTGATCCCGCGTGCTGATTACGTTACCCATATTCACGGTGGCCGCGGCGCCGTCCGTGAAGTTTGCGATCTGCTTCTGCTGGCGCAGGGCAAGCTTGATGAGGCGAAAGGGCAATCGATATGAGTAAAACCAGACGTTGGGTTATCATTCTGCTTGCGCTTGTCACCCTGGTACTGATTGGCGTCAACCTCGCTGACCGCGATGATACGCAAGCGGAAGTGGTTAACACGAGCGACCCGACCTATAAAAGCGATCACAGCGACACCGTGGTCTATAGCCCGGAAGGCGCGCTGAACTATCGCCTCGTTGCTCAGCATGTAGAATATTTTTCAGATGACGGTACCTCGTGGTTTACCCAACCGGTCATGACCACCTTTGATACGGACAAAGTGCCGACGTGGTCTATCAAGTCTGACCGGGCAAAACTGACAAATGACCGTATGCTTTACCTGTATGGTCACGTTGAAGTCAACGCCCTGACCGCTGACGCGCAACTGCGAAAAATTACGACGGATAACGCCCAGATCAACCTGGTCACCCAGGATGTCACGTCGCAGGATCTCGTCACCCTGTATGGCACAACATTTAATTCCAGCGGTTTAAGAATGCGCGGGAACTTACGCAGCAAAAACGCCGAGCTGATTGAAAAGGTTAGAACCTCCTATGAAATTCAAAACAAACAAACTCAGCCTTAAAGTTGTTATCGCCAGCGCGCTGCTGGCGGCCAGTCTTCCCGCGCTTGCTGTGACTGGCGACACCGAACAGCCGATTCATATTGAATCCGATACCCAGTCTCTGGATATGCAGGGTAACGTCGTCACCTTCACCGGCAACGTCGTCATGACCCAGGGCACCATCAAAATCAACGCCGACAAAGTGGTCGTTACCCGTCCGGGCGGCGAGCAGGGCAAAGAGATTATCGATGGTTATGGCAACCCGGCCACCTTCTACCAGATGCAGGACAACGGCAAGCCGGTGAAAGGCCATGCCTCGCATATGCACTATGAACTGGCGAAGGATCTGGTCATCCTGACCGGTAATGCTTACCTGGAACAGCTGGACAGCAATATCAAAGGCGACAAGATCACCTATCTGGTGAAAGAGCAGAAAATGCAGGCCTCCAGCGAAAAAGGCAAACGCGTCACGACCGTGCTTGTGCCTTCGCAGTTGCAGGACAAGAACAACGGTCAGGCTCCGGCAAAGAAAAAGAGTAACTAATTCGTTATGGCAACTTTAACTGCAAAAAACCTCGCGAAGGCGTATAAGGGCCGCCGCGTCGTCGAAGATGTCAGTCTGACCGTCAACTCCGGCGAAATCGTGGGTTTGCTTGGCCCTAACGGGGCGGGTAAAACCACGACCTTCTACATGGTGGTGGGCATTGTCCCGCGTGACGCCGGCAACATTATCATCGATGATGAAGATATCAGCCTGCTGCCGCTGCATGCCCGCGCGCGTCGTGGTATCGGCTATCTGCCGCAGGAAGCGTCTATCTTCCGCCGCCTAAGCGTGTTCGACAACCTGATGGCCGTGCTCCAGATCCGTGACGATCTGACCAGCGAGCAGCGCACTGACCGTGCGAACGAGCTGATGGAAGAGTTTCATATCGAACATCTGCGTGACAGCCTCGGCCAGGCGCTGTCCGGTGGTGAACGCCGCCGCGTTGAGATTGCGCGCGCGCTGGCAGCAAACCCGAAATTCATCCTGCTGGATGAACCGTTTGCGGGCGTTGACCCCATCTCCGTTATCGATATCAAACGTATTATTGAGCACCTGCGCGATAGCGGGCTTGGCGTACTGATCACGGACCACAACGTTCGTGAAACGCTGGCCGTGTGTGAGCGCGCCTACATAGTGAGCCAGGGCCATCTGATTGCCCACGGTACGCCGCAGCAAATCCTCGAAGATGAGCATGTTAAGCGCGTGTACCTTGGGGAAGACTTCAGACTCTGATAGGGTAGAGGTTAAGTCACGCCGAACCGGAGAAAAACGCTCTGAACATGAAGCAAGGTTTGCAATTACGGCTCAGCCAGCAACTGGCCATGACGCCGCAGCTACAGCAGGCAATCCGTCTGTTGCAGCTGTCCACGTTAGAACTCCAGCAGGAGCTCCAGCAGGCGCTGGACAGTAATCCGCTGCTGGAGCAAACCGATCTTCATGACGAGGTAGACGCCCAGCAGACGCAGGACACAGAAACGCTAGACTCCGTAGATGCGCTCGAACAGAAAGAGATGCCGGACGAACTGCCGCTGGATGCCAGCTGGGACGAAATCTACACCGCGGGTACCCCTTCCGGGACGCGTGCAGACTACCAGGACGATGAACTCCCGGTCTACCAGGGCGAAACCACCCAGTCGCTTCAGGACTACCTGATGTGGCAGGTAGAGCTGACCCCTTTCTCCGATACCGATCGCGCCATTGCCACCTCGATTGTCGATGCCGTTGACGACACGGGCTATTTGACCGTGACGCTGGACGAGATTCTGGAAAGCATCGGCGATGACGAGATTGAACTGGAAGAGATCGAAGCCGTTCTGAAACGCGTTCAGCGTTTCGACCCAATTGGCGTCGCCGCGAAAGATCTGCGCGACTGCCTTCTGATCCAGCTTTCGCAGTTTGCCAAAGAGACACCGTGGATTGACGAAGCCCGGCTCATCATCAGCGATCATCTGGATCTGCTGGCGAATCACGACTTCCGCACCCTGATGCGCGTCACGCGCCTGAAAGAAGAGGTGCTGAAGGAAGCGGTGAATCTGATCCAGTCCCTCGATCCGCGTCCGGGGCAGTCGATCCAGACCAGCGAACCGGAATATGTCATTCCTGATGTGCTGGTGAGAAAACACAATGGCCGGTGGGTCGTTGAACTGAACGCCGACAGCATTCCTCGCCTGCAAATCAACCAGCAATACGCCTCCATGTGCACCAGCGCACGTAATGACGCTGATAATCAATATATTCGCAGCAACCTTCAGGAAGCACGCTGGTTGATCAAGAGTCTGGAGAGCCGTAATGACACGCTGCTGCGCGTCAGCCGCTGTATTGTCGAACAGCAGCAGGCGTTCTTTGAGCAGGGCGAAGAGTTTATGAAACCGATGGTGCTGGCGGACATCGCCCAGGCCGTCGAGATGCATGAATCAACCATTTCCCGCGTGACCACGCAGAAGTATCTGCACAGCCCACGCGGTATTTTTGAGCTTAAGTATTTCTTCTCCAGCCACGTGAACACCGAAGGCGGCGGCGAAGCCTCGTCAACGGCCATTCGCGCACTGGTGAAGAAGTTGATCGCCGCGGAGAACCCCGCGAAGCCACTCAGTGACAGTAAGTTAACCACCATGCTGTCCGATCAGGGTATTATGGTGGCACGTCGTACTGTCGCGAAGTATCGAGAGTCTTTATCCATTCCGCCGTCTAACCAGCGTAAACAACTGGTTTGACACAACCGATAAGGAAGACACTATGCAGCTCAATATCACCGGACATAACGTCGAGATTACTGAGGCTTTACGCGATTTTGTAAACACTAAGTTTGCGAAACTCGAACAGTATTTCGAGAGGATCAACCAGGTCTATGTTGTGTTGAAAGTGGAGAAAGTGACGCATATCTCGGATGCGACCCTGCACGTCAACGGAGGGGAACTCCATGCCAGTGCGGAAGGGCAAGACATGTACGCGGCTATCGACGGCTTGATTGATAAGCTTGCGAGACAGCTCAATAAACATAAAGATAAACTGAAACAACACTAATTGTCCGGGCAGTTAACGGGTGCAGGACGGCCTGTTGTGAAACACAACAGGCCATTTGTACAGTTAGCGCTTAGGTGAAATTATGATAAACAACGATTCCGCTCTTCAACTGAGCAATGTCCTTAACCAGGATTGTACCCGCAGTGGCGTTCACTGCCAGAGCAAAAAACGTGCGCTGGAAATCATCAGTGAGCTGGCCGCAAAACAGCTGGGTCTGCCGCCGCAGATCGTGTTTGAAGCCATTCTGACCCGTGAAAAAATGGGCAGTACTGGCATCGGCAATGGCATTGCGATCCCGCATGGCAAGCTGGAAGAAGATACGCTGCGTGCCGTGGGGGTGTTTGTGCAACTGGAAACGCCTATCGCTTTTGACGCCATCGATAACCAGCCTGTGGATCTGCTCTTCGCGCTGCTGGTGCCTGCCGATCAGACCAAGACCCACCTGCACACTCTGTCGCTGGTTGCCAAACGTCTGGCGGATAAAACCATTTGTCGTCGACTGCGCTCAGCCCAAAGTGATGAAGAGCTTTATCAAATTATCACTGAAGCAGAAGGCAATCAGGATGAGGCATAATCGGGAAAGGGCCTTCAGAACGGCTGCCCTGAGGAGAAACGGAACATGGTGCTGATGATCGTCAGCGGTCGTTCGGGGTCCGGGAAGTCCGTGGCCCTGCGCGCGCTGGAAGACATGGGATTTTACTGTGTAGATAACCTGCCGGTAGTGTTGTTACCCGATCTGGCGCGGACGCTGGCGGACAGGCAAATCTCTGCCGCCGTCAGTATTGACGTGCGTAACATGCCGGAATCGCCGGAAATCTTCGAGCAGGCAATGAACAGCCTGCCGGAATGCTTCTCGCCTCAGCTCTTGTTCCTCGACGCTGACCGCAACACGCTGATCCGCCGTTACAGCGATACACGTCGTTTGCATCCGCTCTCCAGTAAAAATCTTTCGCTGGAAAGCGCCATCGATAAAGAGAGCGATCTGCTTGAGCCGCTGCGTTCCCGGGCCGATCTGATTGTCGACACCTCTGAAATGTCCGTCCACGAGCTGGCGGAAATGCTGCGTACGCGCTTACTCGGCAAGCGCGAGCGCGAACTGACGATGGTGTTTGAATCCTTCGGCTTTAAGCACGGCATACCTATCGATGCGGATTACGTTTTTGATGTGCGTTTCCTGCCGAACCCACACTGGGATCCGAAACTGCGTCCGATGACCGGTCTGGATAAGCCGGTGGCGGCGTTCCTCGACAGACACACAGAAGTACACAATTTTATCTACCAGACGCGAAGCTACCTTGAGCTATGGTTACCTATGCTGGAAACAAACAATCGCAGCTACCTGACGGTGGCGATTGGCTGTACCGGCGGTAAACATCGTTCGGTCTACATTGCCGAACAGCTGGCCGATTACTTCCGCTCACGCGGGAAGAACGTTCAGTCCCGTCATCGCACGCTGGAAAAACGTAAAACATGACCGTAAAACAGACCGTCGAAATCACCAACAAGCTGGGCATGCATGCGCGCCCGGCGATGAAGCTGTTTGAACTGATGCAGGGTTTTGATGCTGAGGTGCTGCTGCGCAACGACGAGGGAACCGAGGCAGAAGCCAACAGCGTGATTGCGCTACTGATGCTGGATTCTGCCAAAGGCCGTCAGATTGAAGTTGAAGCCACCGGCCCGCAGGAAGAAGAAGCGCTGGCGGCAGTGATTGCCCTGTTCAACGCCGGGTTTGACGAAGACTAACGTTCGCCATGTCGGCGGGTAGCGCTGCGCTAACCCGCCCTACATAAGATTATTTCGCTCCATAAACCCTTCCCCACCCAGCTGGCGCATCTGGCGCATAATCCACGCCTGGCGGCTTCGCACATAGCCTGACGGGGCGCTGGCCTTAAAACGCAGCGGGTTCGGCAGCACGGCGGCAAGCAGTGCCGCTTCGGACATAGTCAGCCTGCTGGCGGGCTTGCCAAAATAGCGCTGCGATGCCGCTTCGACACCAAATACGCCGTCACCAAATTCCGCGATATTCAGGTAGACGGTTAAAATGCGTTTTTTGCTCCACACCGTCTCGACCCCCAGCGTCAGCCCGGCCTCCAGTCCTTTTCTTACCCAGCTGCGACCGTCCCATAAGAACAGGTTTTTTACCGTCTGCTGAGAAAGCGTTGACGCACCGCGGACGCGGTTTTCATGACGCTCATTATGATCCAGCGCCTTCTCGATAGCCGCCACGTCAAAACCCCAGTGCTCCGGGAACTTCTGATCTTCTGCGGCAATGACCGCCAGCCCCATCCACGGCGAGATGGCATCCATGCTGACCCAGTCAGAATGGGCAACATAGCCAAAATCCCCTGAGAGCCAGGCGCTAATCTGCCGCTCTGCCATCACGGCCGAGAACGGGACGGGCAGGATGCTGAACAGCGCAATACCGCCGCCCCAGAACACGGCCAGGACCAGCACAATACGCAGCAGGATCCGTTTTAACCACCCGCCGGGGGAGAATTTACGACTCATTCGGTCAGGACCAGCACTCTGTCCACCAGCTTTTCAATGCCTGCGGCAGCCTCGGCGATGTTCTGCGCCAGCATATACGCTGGCGTGGTGATGATCTTGTTATCCTCGTCCACCACAATGTCGTCTACCGGACATGGCACGTGTTCGCCGCCCATATCCTCGACAATCTCAGCGGTATCAATGTCGGTTCCGATCGTGAGCCGCAGCGGGAAATCAAAAATTTTCGGCAGCATGGCCGGCGCAATGCAGATAAAGCCCTGCGGCTTACCTGCCGCATGCATCGCCAGCGATAGCGCTTTCAAATCGGGATCGACATGACACGCCGCGCCTTCCGTTGCAAACGTGCTCAGGTTTTTCGCCGCGCCAAAACCGCCCGGCACGATGAGCGCATCAAGCTCAGCGGCATCGGCCTGTGCCAGCGGGTGAATATCGCCGCGCACAATACGCGCCGCTTCAATCAGCACGTTACGGCTTTCCGCCATTGACTCGCCGGTGAGATGATTAATCACGTCTGCCTGAGTTTTATCCGGGGCGAAGCAGATAACGTCTGCCCCCTGGCGCGATAATGCCAGCAGCGTTAATACGGTTTCATGTATCTCTGAACCATCGTAAACACCACATCCGCTCAGCACGACACCAATCTTTTTCATTCTGACGATCCTTCTATGCAACTCGCTGAAGCACATTAAAAATTCTGATTAAAACGCTATGCTTCACACATTTCACTGATTCATGTAACAAACTGTTTAAGATTTGCTATCTTATCTGCGTGCGGCCTCAATTTTCAGGCGGCGTCCATGCGAAAACAACCCATAAAAATCAGGCGCAGCCACGATTTCCCTGGTGTTGGCGCAGTATTCGCGCACCCCGGTATAGCCGGGGTCATTTTTTTCTGGCATCCACCCAGGCTTTCAGCACTGCCACATCGTTTTGCCACTCTTGTTTCATCTCTTCGACCCAATCACCTACATTATCTTCCCAGGCAGGTAAATCAGGCGACTGAATCTGTTGGCCCAGTTGCTGGAGATGGCGTAACCCGACCGATCCTGCCGCGCCTTTGATTTTATGTCCCTCTTCGACGATGCCCTTCTTGTCACGCGCCGTCAGGTTGGATTCGAGCACGTTCAGATAGCCCGGCATCATTTTTTCGAACACGGCCAGGCCATCGGTGATCAGTTTTGGTCCCACCAGATCGATATACTGCTCCAGCATGGCGGTATCCAGTATCGTTTGGGCTTTGGCGCTATCAACAGACGTCATGGTGCTCTCCTCTTCATCACAGGTATCCCAGAACTTCTTGATCATCGCCGTCAGGGCAGGTACCGCCAGCGGCTTGCTGAGCACATCGTCCATACCGGCCTCGAGGTACTCTTTTTTATCTTTCAGCACGTTTGCGGTCAACGCCACCAGCGGCGGCAGCTCGTCAGGAGCATATTTGCGCGTCAGCTCGCGGGAGATATCCAGCCCGGTCATGTCCGGTAGCTGAATATCCAGCAGCACCAGGTCGTACTCGCCCGGCGTGAACATCTCCAGCGCGGCTTTGCCGGTCATCGCCACATCCACGCTGTTACCGAGTTTTTCCAGTACCGACCGGGCGACAATGACGTTCAGCTCAATATCTTCCACCAGCAGGACGTGCAGGGCTGGCAGCGGCATATCGTCGTTCTCAAACGTATCTTCTACCTCTTCCGCCACGGCAGGCGCGTGGACGGTAAGCGTAAAGGTGGAGCCTTTACCCGGCTGGCTGGCAACGGTGATATCCCCGCCCATACTTTTCGCCAGACGTTTCGACACCGCCAGGCCAATGCCCGTACCGGTCGCCGGTTTACCGCCGTGGCTGTCTTTAACCTGATAATACATGGCGAAGATCTTATCCTGCTCCTCCTGAGGAATGCCGATACCCGAGTCCTCAACTTCAAAGTGCAGCATGTCCCCTTCGTCATAGCGAATGCGCACCGCAACCTGCCCCTTCTGGGTAAACTTCACGGCGTTGCTGATGAGGTTCCACAGGATCTGCCGCAGACGCGTGCCGTCCGTCACCACTTTATGCGGCAACGGCAGCGTTGGCTCCATCACAAAGCTCAACCCTTTTTGCTGAGCCTGTAAACCTGACAGGTTTTCCAGGTCCGCGAGGAAACCGGTAAAATCAACCGGCTGGTTGTCGAGCTGAACTTTACGGCGCTCCATCTTATCCATGTCGATAATATCATTGAAGATATTACCCAGCGTGACCGCCGAGACGTGGATCGTTTTGAGGTATTTTTCCTGCTCGCTGGTCAGCTCGGTATCCAGCAGAATGCGGCTCAGCCCCACAATGCCATTCAGCGGAGTGCGCAGTTCATGGCTGATGGTGGAGATGAAGGTGGTTTTATCCCGGCTGGCGCGCTCCAGCGCATCCTGATAGCGCTTACGCTCGGTGATATCACGGCCAAAGCCCATCAGCCCATGACGTTTACCCACCCGGTCGTAATAAGGCACTTTGCGGATCTCAAAGCAGGCTTTGCGCCCGTCGGGGTAGTCCAGCCACTGCTCATAGGTCAGCGAAACGTTATGACGGAAGACCTTTTCATCCGTCTCCATCACTTTTGCTGCCGCCTCTTCGGAATAGACATCCTGAGGTTTCAGGTGGATCAGTTGCTTTTCGCTTTTTCCGGTCAACAGTTCCATGGCCCGGTTACAGCCGGAGAACTCTTTATCTTCATTACGGTAGAACACCAGATCCGGCGACGCATCGAGAAACGAGCGCAGGAAAGAGGATTGCTGTTCAAGCTGGATCTGCGTCACTTCACGCTCTTTCATCTCAACTTTCAGCTGCTCAAGCGTGGTCTGACGCTCGGCTTCCGCCTTCTCACGGTCTGAAATTTCCTGATTCAGCTGGGCAATGTTGTCCTTAAGCTGAACGTTGAGTTTGAGATCGCGCTCGCGCATCTCTTCCAGCTTATCCACCAGTTTCGATAAACGCTGTCGGGACTCTTCCAGCTGCTCAACCACCACGGAGAGGAAATAGACCGCCCATGGGGTAATCAGCAGGCCAAAGAAAATAGAGCGGATCACGTCGATGCTCTCGACCTGACCATGCAGAACCATGGTTACGGCCATTTGCACGACGATGGCCAGAACGACCAGCGCCAGCGCCAGCAGCATGGAAAAACGCACCAGCCCGAGCTTCATCATCAGGTCGACGTAGTACTGGGCCAGCATTCGAATTTGCTTCATAGAGGATCCCTTCACGACTTTATCGCTCAATAATACTCAAATTCACGGCGAGGCGTTGAAGGTTGTGAGAAAAAGTGCGGGGTGAAACAGGAGATTAGCCTCGCCCCCGGGCAACCGGGAGCGAGGAAGAAGGTTTATCAGGAGCGTTTTAGCAGCATCCAGAGGCTGATCAGGAAGAAACTGGCGCTCGGCAACAGCGCGCCGATAATTGGCGGAATGCCATACACCAGCGTCAGCGGACCGAAAATCTGATCGAGGACGTAGAACACGAAACCAAAGCTGATACCGGTTACTACGCGAACCCCCATCGGCACGCTACGCAGCGGTCCAAAGATGAACGATAGCGCCATCAGCATCATCACGGCCACGGACAGCGGCTGGAAGATTTTGCTCCACATGTTGAGCTGGTAACGCCCCGCATCCTGTCCGCTCGATTTCAGATACTTCACGTAGTTATGCAGACCGCTGATGGAGAGCGCATCGGGATCGAGCGCTACCACGCCAAGCTTGTCCGGCGTCAGGTTGGTTTTCCAGGTACCGCTCACGGTCTGCGAACCGGTGATCTGTTTCGGGTTCGTCAGGTCAGATTCATCAACCTGGGATAACCGCCACAGCTTGTTGTTCGCATCAAATTTAGCGGAGGCGGCATAACGCACCGACTGCAAACGACGATCGTTATTGAAGGCATAGATGCTCACGCCGCCCAGTTCATCGTCCCCTTTCACGCGTTCGATATAGACGAAGTTCTGACCATCTTTCGCCCATAACCCCTGCTGCGTGGAGAGCAGTGAACCGCCGTACATAGCCTGAGCACGGTAGTTACGCGCCATCTGTTCGCCCTGCGGTGCGACCCATTCGCCAATCGCCATGGTCAACAGCACCAGCGGGATCGCGGTTTTCATCACCGACAGCGCAACCTGCATACGGGTAAAGCCCGATGCCTGCATCACCACCAGCTCGCTACGCTGAGCCAGCATCCCCAGGCCCAGCAGCGCACCCAGCAGGGCCGCCATCGGGAAGAAGATCTGCACATCTTTTGGTACGCTGAGCAGGGTATACATCCCGGCGCCCAACGCGTCGTAACTCCCCTGCCCGGCTTTTTTCAGCTGGTCGACAAATTTGATAATGCCCGAGAGCGACACCAGCATGAACAGGGTCATCATGATGGTGGTGAAAATCGTTTTACCGATATAGCGGTCAAGTACGCCAAACGCCTGCATTAGATGGCTCCTTTACGCGTAAACCGGGCACGAAGACGACGCACAGGCACCGTGTCCCACAAGTTGAGTCCGACTGCCAGCAGCAGATACAAACCATTCACGACCCAGGTCCAGATCATCGGGTCAATTTTTCCTTTCCCGCCGTTAGACTTGATTGAGGTTTGCAGCAGGAAGAACACCAGATACAGCAGCATCGCAGGCAGCATCGACAGCACGCGGCCCTGACGCGGGTTCACCACGCTCAGCGGAACCACCATCAGCGCCATCATAAATACGGTGAATACCAGCGTGATACGCCAGTGCAGTTCAGCACGCGCACGATCGGTATCGGTATTCATTAAGGTGCGCATATCCATCTGCTCAGTATCCGTGGGATCGAGCGCGACGGCCTGATGACCAATGATGGCCTGGTAGTTCTGGAAATCAGTAATACGGAAGTCGCGCAGCATAGCCGTGCCTTCGAAACGCGTTCCTTTGTTCAGCGTGACAACCTGAGAGCCGTCTTTACGCTGCGCCAGCTGACCGGAGTCCGCTACCACCACAGAAGGGCGAGCGTTACCTTTCGGGCGCAGTTGAGCAAGAAACACGTCATTAAAGCGGTTGCCATCGACGCTTTCGATAAACAGCACGGAGTTACCGTCGGTCGCCTGCTGGAACTGCCCCTGCGCCAGCGCCGCCAGCCCCGGGTTAGCTTTTGCTTCCGCCAGCACCTCATCCTGATGACGGGACGAGGTCGGCCCCGCCCACATGACGTTAACCGCAGCAACTATGCCCGTGAACAGCGCCAGCACCATGGCTGCTTTTACCAGTACGGCTTTACTGAGGCCGCAGGCAT
Organism: Enterobacter cloacae complex sp. EB5; assembly: GCF_031432835.1. Classification (NCBI taxonomy): domain Bacteria; kingdom Pseudomonadati; phylum Pseudomonadota; class Gammaproteobacteria; order Enterobacterales; family Enterobacteriaceae; genus Enterobacter; species Enterobacter cloacae complex sp. EB5. The sequence continues at coordinate 2,554,759 of NZ_CP133860.1, read as the reverse complement.
GCATCACGGTGATTTCGCTTTCGGTATAGAGCTTACCCAAGGTCATCAGCAGACCAAGGAACAGGCTTAACGGCAGGATAAGCTGCGCCATTTCCGGCACGCCAAGCCCGAGCAGGGAAAGCACCAGATTCGTTGGGATTTCGCCATCAACCGCCGCGCCGAGGATCCTGACCAGCTTCTGACAGAAAAAGATCAGAAGGAGGATAAAGAGGATCGCCAGTTGGCTCTTCAGCGTCTCCCGAACCAGATATCTTATGATTATCACTTTAAATACGCCCGTTAAAACTCGTCTTATGCAGGAATTTAGCTTGTTTCATGGCTTAAACGTCATTTATTCTCTTGAGTCGTCGAAATCATCGCTAAGATTAAAAAAGCCGGCGGATTCGCGCTTCATGACATTTATTGACGTGTCGAAACCGTAGTAACGTAAGATTAACACGAAGTCACCACAACGGCGGACATGAGTTACGAAAGGTTTCAATTCTATCCGTAGCCGCCGCCGTTGTCTTTAAGATTCAGGAGCGTAGTGCATGGAGTTCAGTGTAAAAAGCGGTAGCCCGGAGAAACAGCGGAGTGCCTGCATCGTTGTGGGCGTCTTTGAACCACGCCGACTCTCCCCGATCGCCGAGCAACTCGATAAAATCAGCGACGGCTATATCAGCGCCCTGCTGCGCCGTGGCGAACTGGAAGGCAAACCAGGGCAGACCTTGTTGCTGCACCATGTTCCGAACGTCCTGTCCGAGCGTATTCTGCTGATTGGCTGTGGTAAAGAACGTGAGCTTGATGAGCGCCAGTACAAGCAGGTTATTCAGAAAACCATTAATACACTGAATGATACTGGTTCGATGGAAGCCGTCTGCTTCCTGACGGAGCTGCACGTTAAGGGCCGCAACACGTACTGGAAAGTGCGCCAGGCCGTCGAAACCGCAAAAGAGAGCCTCTACAGCTTTGATCAGCTGAAGACCACCAAAAGCGAGCCGCGTCGCCCGCTGCGTAAAATGGTCTTTAACGTGCCGACCCGTCGCGAGCTGACCAGCGGCGAGCGCGCCATTCAGCACGGTCTGGCCATTGCCGCCGGTATTAAAGCGGCAAAAGATCTTGGCAATATGCCGCCAAACATCTGTAACGCCGCGTACCTGGCGTCTCAGGCGCGCCAGCTGGCTGACGCCTACAGCAAGAACGTCATCACCCGCGTTATCGGCGAACAGCAGATGAAAGAGCTGGGGATGCACTCTTATCTGGCGGTCGGTAACGGCTCCCAGAACGAATCCCTGATGTCGGTCATTGAGTACAAGGGCAATCCGTCTGAAGATGCGCGTCCCATCGTGCTCGTCGGTAAAGGGCTGACCTTCGACTCCGGCGGTATCTCCATCAAGCCTTCAGAAGGCATGGATGAGATGAAGTACGACATGTGCGGCGCGGCGGCGGTTTACGGCGTTATGCGCATGGTCGCGGAACTTCAGTTGCCCATCAACGTGATCGGCGTGCTGGCGGGCTGCGAAAACATGCCTGGCGGCCGCGCTTATCGTCCGGGTGATGTGCTGACCACCATGTCCGGCCAGACCGTTGAGGTGCTGAACACCGACGCCGAAGGCCGTCTGGTGCTGTGCGACGTGCTGACCTACGTTGAGCGTTTCGAACCTGAAGCGGTGATAGACGTAGCAACGCTGACCGGCGCCTGCGTGATTGCGCTGGGGCATCACATCACCGGCCTGATGTCGAACCACAACCCGCTGGCGCATGAGCTGATCGGCGCGTCCGAACAGGCCGGCGACCGCGCGTGGCGCCTGCCGCTGGGGGACGAGTTCCAGGAACAGCTGGAGTCTAACTTCGCAGACATGGCGAACATCGGCGGTCGTCCTGGCGGGGCGATTACCGCGGGCTGCTTCCTGGCGCGCTTCACCCGCAAGTACAACTGGGCGCACCTGGACATCGCGGGGACCGCATGGCGCTCCGGCAAAGCCAAAGGCGCGACCGGACGTCCGGTGGCGCTGCTGTCGCAGTTCCTGCTCAATCGTGCGGGTTTTAACGGCGACGAGTGATGAAAACGCCGGGTGGCGGCTACGCCTTACCCGGCCTACAGCGTCACTCAACCGTAGGCCGGGTAAGCGTAGCGCCACCCGGCTTTGCATTTAAATCCACGACAAGAAGCCCCATATATGAAGAATGCAACGTTCTACCTTCTGGACAACGACACCCATCAGGATGGCCTCAGCGCCGTTGAACAGCTGGTGTGTGAAATTGCCGCAGAACGTTGGCGCGCAGGTAAACGCGTCCTGATTGCCTGTGAAGATGAGCAGCAGGCGATTCGCCTGGATGAAGCGCTATGGGCGCGCCCGCCGGAGAGTTTTGTTCCGCATAACCTGTCGGGCGAAGGTCCACGCGGCGGGGCACCGGTGGAGATTGCCTGGCCGCAAAAACGCAACAGCAGCGCGCGCGACATTCTCATTAGCCTGCGGACAGATTTTGCAGATTTTGCCACCGCTTTCACAGAAGTGGTAGACTTTGTCCCTTACGAAGAATCTTTGAAACAACTGGCGCGCGAACGCTACAAAGCGTACCGCCTGGCCGGTTTTAACCTGAATACGGCAACCTGGAAATAATGGAAAAGACATATAACCCACGCGATATCGAACAGCCGCTTTACGAGCACTGGGAACAGCAGGGCTATTTCAAGCCTAACGGCGACGAAAGCAAAGAGTCCTTCTGCATCATGATCCCGCCGCCGAACGTCACCGGCAGTTTGCATATGGGGCATGCTTTCCAGCAGACCATCATGGATACCATGATCCGCTACCAGCGCATGCAGGGCAAAAACACCCTGTGGCAGGCGGGGACTGACCACGCGGGTATCGCGACCCAGATGGTGGTTGAGCGTAAAATTGCCGCTGAAGAGGGTAAAACCCGCCACGACTACGGTCGCGACGCGTTCATCGACAAAATCTGGCAGTGGAAGGCAGAATCCGGCGGCACCATTACCCGTCAGATGCGCCGTCTCGGCAACTCCGTAGACTGGGAGCGCGAGCGCTTCACCATGGATGAAGGCCTGTCCAACGCCGTGAAAGAAGTCTTTGTGCGCCTGTACAAAGAAGACCTGATTTACCGTGGCAAACGCCTGGTCAACTGGGACCCGAAACTGCGTACCGCCATCTCTGACCTGGAAGTGGAAAACCGCGAGTCTAAAGGCTCCATGTGGCACATCCGCTATCCGCTGGCCGACGGTGCAAAAACCGCCGACGGTAAAGATTACCTAGTGGTGGCGACCACCCGTCCGGAAACCCTGCTGGGCGATACCGGCGTGGCCGTTAACCCGGAAGATCCGCGTTATAAAGATTTGATCGGCAAATTCGTGGTGCTGCCGCTGGTGAACCGCCGTATCCCGATTGTGGGCGACGAACACGCCGACATGGAAAAAGGCACCGGCTGCGTGAAAATCACCCCGGCGCATGACTTCAACGACTATGAAGTCGGTCGTCGCCATCAACTTCCGATGATCAACATTCTGACCTTCGACGGCGATATCCGCGAAAGCGCAGAAGTGTATGACACCAAAGGCAACGAATCCGACGTTTATTCCAGCGACATCCCGGCTGAGTTCCAGAAGCTGGAGCGCTTTGCCGCGCGTAAAGCCATCGTAGCCGCCGTTGACGCGCTCGGCCTGCTGGAAGAGATTAAACCTCACGATCTGACCGTGCCGTACGGCGACCGTGGCGGCGTGGTTATCGAGCCAATGCTGACCGACCAGTGGTACGTGCGTGCCGACGTGCTGGCGAAACCGGCTGTGGAAGCGGTTGAAAACGGCAGCATTCAGTTCGTGCCGAAGCAGTACGAAAACATGTACTTCTCCTGGATGCGCGATATTCAGGACTGGTGTATTTCCCGTCAGCTGTGGTGGGGTCACCGTATCCCGGCGTGGTACGACAACGAAGGCAATGTCTACGTTGGCCGCACCGAAGAGGAAGTGCGTCAGGAAAACAACCTGGGCGCTGACGTTGCCCTGCGCCAGGACGAAGACGTGCTGGACACCTGGTTCTCCTCCGCGCTGTGGACCTTCTCCACCCTCGGCTGGCCGGAAAACACCGACGCGCTGCGTCAGTTCCACCCAACCAGCGTGATGGTCTCCGGCTTCGACATTATCTTCTTCTGGATTGCCCGCATGATCATGATGACCATGCACTTCATCAAAGACGAAGACGGCAAGCCGCAGGTTCCGTTCCATACCGTCTACATGACCGGCCTGATCCGCGACGACGAAGGCCAGAAGATGTCCAAATCCAAGGGTAACGTTATCGACCCGCTGGATATGGTGGACGGTATCTCTCTGGAAGAGCTGCTGGAAAAACGTACCGGCAACATGATGCAGCCGCAGCTGGCGGAGAAAATCCGCAAGCGTACCGAGAAGCAGTTCCCGAACGGGATCGAATCTCACGGTACCGACGCCCTGCGCTTCACCCTGGCGGCGCTGGCCTCCACCGGTCGTGACATCAACTGGGATATGAAGCGTCTGGAAGGTTACCGTAACTTCTGTAACAAGCTGTGGAACGCCAGCCGCTTCGTGCTGATGAACACCGAAGATCAGGATTGCGGCTTTAACGGCGGCGAAATGACCCTGTCTCTGGCAGACCGCTGGATCCTGGCGGAATTTAACCAGACGGTGAAAGCATTCCGCGACGCGCTGGACAGCTACCGCTTCGACATCGCGGCAGGCATCCTGTACGAATTCACCTGGAACCAGTTCTGTGACTGGTACCTGGAGCTGGCGAAGCCGGTCATGAACGGCGGTTCTGAAGCGGAACTGCGCGGCACGCGTAATACGCTGATTACCGTTCTGGAAGGTCTGCTGCGCCTTGCGCACCCGATCATTCCATTCATCACCGAAACCATCTGGCAGCGCGTGAAGGTGATTGCCGGTATTAACGCCGATACCATCATGCTCCAGCCATTCCCGGCATTCGACGCCGCGAAAGTGGATGAAGCCGCGTCTGCGGATACCGAGTGGCTGAAACAGGCGATTGTTGCGGTACGTAACATCCGCGCGGAAATGAACATCGCGCCGGGTAAACCACTGGAGCTGCTGCTGCGCGGTTGCAGCGAAGCTGCCGTTCGTCGCGTCACCGAGAACAACACCTTCCTGAAAACCATGGCGCGTCTGGAAAGCATCACCGTGCTGCCTGCCGATGACAAAGGTCCGGTTTCCGTGACCAAAATCATCGACGGCGCGGAGCTGCTGATCCCGATGGCGGGTCTGATCGACAAAGACGCGGAGCTGGCGCGCCTAGCGAAAGAAGTGGCGAAAGTCGACGTGGAAATTGGCAAAATCGAAAGCAAACTGGCGAACGAGGGCTTTGTGGCCCGCGCGCCGGAAGCGGTCATCGCCAAAGAGCGTGAGCGTCTGGTTGCCTTCGCCGATGCGAAGACCAAACTGATCGAGCAGCAGGCGGTTATCGCAGCCCTGTAATGCTTTTACCCCTTACGCTTCAGGGCGTAAGGGGTATCCTTCCTGAAAACTCCTCGCTTGCACTCCCCTTTCTGCGGTGCTATTAACAGCAGTTGCGTGTCAATTTTTGTTATGAGTAATGCTATGAGCGTGATTACCCCCGTCGCGACGACACTGCGTCGGATCACTGAGCAAGACAACCCGGCTATCGCCGCCGTTATCCGAACGGTTTCTGCCGAATATGGCCTGACCGCCGACAAAGGCTACACCGTGGCCGACCCCAATCTGGACGAACTTTTTCAGCTGTACAGCCAGCCGGGCCATGCCTACTGGGTCATCGAGCAGGACGGCCAGGTCGTGGGCGGCGGCGGCATTGCCCCACTGCTTTGCAGCGAGCCGGATATCTGTGAACTCCAGAAAATGTATTTCCTGCCAACGATACGCGGACAAGGCCTGGCGAAAAAGCTGGCGCTGGTCGCCCTGGAACATGCACGCTCACAGGGCTTTAAACGTTGCTACCTTGAAACCACCGCTTTCCTTAAAGAGGCCATTGGCCTGTATGAACATCTCGGCTTTGAGCATATCGATGCGCCACTGGGCTGCACGGGCCACGTGGACTGCGAAGTCAGGATGCTGAAAAGTCTGTAAGTTTCGTTCCTGCCGTCTTCTGTTAAGCGTCTGTAAACTGAATGCTCTACACTCACAGTTCACACCAAAACAGGGGAAATGCGATGTCGAAGATAAAAAGCTACGCCGCACCGCAGGCGGGTGCAGAACTTGAGCTGTACGAGTACGATGCGGGCGAACTAAAAGCGGAAGACGTCGAAGTACAGGTTGATTACTGCGGGATCTGCCACTCAGATCTCTCGATGATCGATAACGAATGGGGCTTCTCCAGCTATCCGCTGGTGGCCGGGCACGAAGTCATTGGTCGCGTCGTGGCGCTCGGCAGCGCCGCGCAGGACAAAGGGCTGAAAGTGGGCCAGCGCGTGGGTATCGGCTGGACGGCACGCAGCTGCGGCCACTGCGACGCCTGCATCAGCGGCAACCAGATCAACTGCCTTGAGGGCGCAACGCCGACCATCCTGAACAAGGGCGGTTTCGCCGATAAGCTGCGCGCCGACTGGCAATGGGTTATCCCGCTGCCGGACAGCATTGATATCGAATCCGCCGGTCCGCTGCTGTGTGGCGGTATCACCGTCTTTAAACCGCTGCTGATGCATCACATTACCGCCACCAGCCGCGTGGGCGTGATCGGGATTGGCGGGCTGGGGCATATTGCCATCAAGCTGCTGCACGCGATGGGCTGTGAAGTGACGGCGTTCAGCTCTAACCCGGCGAAAGAACAGGAAGTGCTGGCGATGGGTGCGGATAAAGTGGTGAACAGCCGCGATCCGCAGGCGCTTACCGCACTGGCGGGTCAGTTTGATCTGATCATCAATACCGTGAACGTCGATCTCGACTGGCAGCCGTACTTTGAAGCCCTGGCCTACGGCGGTAACTTCCACACCGTGGGTGCGGTGATGAAGCCGCTGCCGGTTCCGGCGTTTACCCTGATCGGCGGGGATCGCAGCGTGTCAGGTTCCGCGACCGGGACACCGTACGAGCTGCGCAAGCTGATGAAGTTTGCCGGACGCACAAAAGTGACGCCAACCACCGAGCTGTATCCGATGTCAAAAATCAACGAAGCGATCCAGCACGTGCGCGACGGCAAAGCCCGCTACCGCGTGGTGTTGAAAGCGGATTTCTGATGTAAGTTTGCCGGGGAATGTGCGGCCTGATGCCCTCACCCCAACCCTCTCCCACAGGGAGAGGGCGCAAACACTAAAAACGGTAACGGTTGTTACCGTTTTGCATCTATCATGGTCTTAAACACTTCCGCCACCGCGACCGCTCCCGGATCCATCACCCCGTCCAGATTCTCTTTATTCACGTACGACGAGCGCCCCGCTCCCGCTTTCGCCATTTTCGCCGTTGCTTCGGCGCCCTGCTGCGCAGCCTGCGCTGCTGCCTGAATATTGCCTTTCTGTAACGCCTCCAGCGCCGGTTGCAGGGCATCGATCAGCGTACGATCGCCGAGATCTGCGCCGCCATACTGCTTCATCTGCGCCAGTCCGCTCAGCAATGCTTCAGGTAGCGGCTGTCCATCGTGAAGCTTTTGTCCTGCCGCCGTGAAGAAGATCGACATCAACACCCCACTCGATCCGCCCATCACCGTTGCCAGCCGCTCGCCTACCAGCAGGAGTAATGTCGGCACGTCGTTAAGGGGCAGGTTGTTCTCCTCAAGTCGCTGCGCAATATCCCGCGCCCCTTGCGCAAAGGTGGAGCCCGTATCGCCATCGCCTACTTTGGCATCCAGCGCGTTAAGGCGATTTTCCAGCTGGATCAATGTTTTCGTTACCGAGGCGACGGCCTCGCTCACCTGCGGATTGTCCGACGGGGTATATTCCACGCGATCATGAAGGGCGCTATGGGGGACGGTACGCAGGGGTGCGAACGCGACTGGCTTCTGCCAGCCCAGCGTCTCGACCCCGGCGTGAATCGCCTTCTCGAAGAAATCGTTGAGCTTTAACAGCGTTAGCGAAAAGCCTTTCATATCCAGCGCACTCACCAGCGGCGCCGGGCCAATCAGATACGCAATGTTCTCTTTCAACGCCGAATGCGCCAGCTCTTTGGTGAGCAGAGCCATCTCCAGCGCTGATACGCCGCCGAGGTTGTTGATCAGCACCGCAAAGCGCCCGTCACCCGCCTGGGCTTTTAGCGGCGTCACCAGCGTGTCGATAATGGCTTTGCTGTTTTGCGTATCCACGACGGATGCTCCCGGCTCGCCGTGAATACCCAGCCCCAGCTCGACATGGCCTTGTTTAATGCGCCCCTCTTCATCGTCGCTACCCGGCAGGTTACAGGTTTGCATCGCAACCCCCAGGCTCCAGAGGTTATCGCAGGCCTGTTGCGCAATATCCCGCACGTCGTTTAGCGATTTCCCCTGCTCTGCCGCATATCCCGCAATCTTATGCACCAGCGCCGTTCCCGCGATACCTCGCGGCTGCTTGTTATCTGGCAGGGCGATATCATCCGCCACGATAACCATCTCGACCTTCAGGCCGTAGCGTTTGGCTTTTTCCGCCGCCAGGCCAAAGTTAAGCCGGTCGCCGGTGTAGTTTTTCACAATCAGCAGGCAGCCACGGTCGCCCGTCACCGCCACAATGGCATTGAGGACCGCATCCACGCTTGGGGAAGCGAACAGATCGCCACACACCGCTGCGGTAAGCATGCCTTTACCGACGAACCCGGCATGTGCCGGTTCATGGCCGGAGCCGCCACCGGAGATCACCGCCACGCGGCTTTTGTCCCAGTCGCCGCGTGCCACCACGCGGATGGCCGGATCGATATCCAGTTTGACGAGATTACCGTGCGGCGCGGAGAGAAGTATGCCTTCTATGGCATCGTTGACAAGCTGTTTGCGGTCGTTAAAAAAGAATCTGGACATAGTTTCCCAAAATTTTGTTTACCGTATGCAAAAGCATAGTCCGCACTGGATAATGCGCCGCAAAGTGAGGAATTTACGCAGACATTTTACCGTCAGGTTGCCTATACTCCACCCAGGACTACGAGAGGACGTGCATCATGAGTACACCATTGTTAATCGCCAGGACGCTGGAAAAAGAGCTGTTTTTACTGCCCGCGATGGCGAACCGTCATGGCCTGATCACCGGCGCGACCGGGACGGGAAAAACCGTCACCCTGCAAAAGCTGGCTGAGTCGCTGTCAGAGACTGGCGTGCCGGTTTTTATGGCTGACGTGAAGGGCGATTTAACCGGGGTGGCTCAGGAAGGCGCAGCGTCAGAAAAACTCCTCGAGCGCCTGAAAAATATCGGCATCACGGACTGGACGCCGCACGGCAATCCGGTGGTGGCCTGGGATATCTTCGGCGAAAAAGGGCATCCGGTGCGTGCCACCGTCTCCGACCTCGGCCCGCTGCTGCTGGCTCGTCTGCTTAACCTCAACGACGTGCAGTCCGGGGTGCTGAACATTATCTTCCGTATCGCCGACGATCAGGGGCTACTGCTGCTCGACTTCAAAGATCTGCGCGCCATCACCCAGTACATTGGCGATAACGCCAAATCCTTCCAGAACCAGTACGGCAATATCAGCAGCGCCTCGGTGGGCGCCATTCAGCGCGGGCTCCTGACGCTGGAGCAACAGGGGGCCGAACACTTCTTCGGCGAGCCAATGCTGGATATCAAAGACTGGATGCGTACCGACAGCAACGGCAAAGGCATTATCAACATTCTGAGCGCAGAGAAGCTCTACCAGATGCCGAAGCTTTACGCCGCCAGCCTGCTGTGGATGCTCTCTGAACTGTACGAACAACTGCCGGAAGCAGGCGATCTGGAAAAACCCAAACTGGTGTTCTTCTTTGACGAAGCGCACCTGTTGTTTAACGACGCGCCGCAGGTGTTGCTGGATAAAATTGAACAGGTTATCCGCCTGATCCGCTCCAAAGGCGTCGGGGTCTGGTTTGTGTCGCAAAACCCTTCGGATATTCCGGACAACGTACTGGGGCAACTGGGTAACCGCGTGCAGCACGCCCTGCGCGCCTTTACGCCGAAAGATCAGAAAGCGGTGAAAGCCGCGGCGCAAACCATGCGCGCCAATCCGGCCTTTGATACCGAAACCGCCATTCAGGCGCTGGGCACCGGTGAAGCGCTGATTTCGTTCCTCGATGCAAAAGGCAGCCCGACAGTTGTCGAGCGTGCGATGGTGATTGCGCCCTGCTCGCGCATGGGGCCGGTAACGGACGATGAACGCAACGGCCTGATCAACCACTCCCCGGTGTACGGGAAGTATGAAGACGAGGTGGATCGCGAATCCGCGTTCGAGATGCTGCAAAAAGGGGTGCAGGCGACTGCTGAATCGCAGGATGCGCCTGCCGCCAAAGGGCAATCTGTTGCCGTGGACGACGGCATTCTCGGCGGGCTGAAAGATATTCTGTTCGGCAGCACCGGGCCACGCGGCGGCAAACGCGATGGTGTGGTTCAGACCATGGCAAAAAGCGCGACGCGTCAGATTACCAACCAGATAGTGCGCGGCATGCTGGGAAGTCTGCTAGGCGGCCGTCGTCGGTAGCGGGGGAACCCACGGGCGGCCCAGCGCCGACCCCTGTACGCCGTGCTCCTGTAGATAACGGTCAATTTCCACCATTCCCGTCCAGCGGTTCTCACACCAGAGCGGTGCCAGAAGCGTTGGACGGCGGGCGCTGGCCGAGATGCGGTGGTAAACAATCTCCGGCGGCGTGTGGCGAATCATCTCCCCCGCCGTCACCGTATAGTCGTCGAGTTCAATACCACTTAACCGCCCCGCTTCCCAGGCTTTCGCCATTATGCTGCCCTTCACAATATGCAGCGGGTGCAGCTTAATGCCGTCCACGCCGGTCTCGACGACTTTTTCGAGCGTTTCCAGCCCGTGCTGCTGCCCTTCTCCTGGCAAGCCGACAATCAGATGCGAGCAGACTTTTAATCCACGCTCGCGGGCGAGACGCGTGGTGCGCTGGTAGCAGGCGAAATCATGCCCGCGATTGATACGGTGCAGGGTTTTGTCGTGCGCGGTCTGCAAGCCCAGCTCCAGCCAGATCTCGTAGCCCTTCTCTTTGTACTCGCTAAGTAAATCCAGCACGGCGTCCGGCACGCAGTCCGGACGCGTCCCCACGCACAGCCCGACAATGTTCGCTTGAGCAACCGCCTGCTGATACATCGAGCGCAGCACCTGCACCTCAGCCCACGTGCTGGTGTAGGCCTGGAAATAGGCCAGATATTGCTTCGCGCGGTTCACCAGACTCGCCTGATGGGCGAGCTGTTCAGCGATAGATTTATGCTGCTGGGCTTCGTCAGCAAACGAGGCCACGTTACAGAAGGTGCAGCCACCACGCCCGATGGTGCCATCGCGATTCGGGCAGCTAAAGCCGCCGTGCAGCGTCAGTTTGTGAACCTTTTGTCCGTAGCGCTGCAAAAGATCCCCACCAAACATATTGACTAATTTCTGTAACTGCATAATCTGATAGACCGTCCCGAAGAAAGGGGACAAGCCTGCCATTTTTAGCCTCTGTCGGCGATGACCTGGATCAATCGCCCTGGACGGCCTTTATCTATTTGAATAAATAATCACGATTACCGAGATTTCATTCATCTTGCACGTAATTACTTTTCCTTATGTTCTGATGGTTTTTTTCATTTATAGCGCCAGGACTGAAAAACAGTGATTTTATGCGGGTTTGAATGCCACGCCAGATTATTATTCTGCTATAAATCCGCATTTCAGCACGCTGCATCGATAATACCGCTTTCATATAGTGAGTCAGATCACACTCCCATACACCTTCCCGACGCTTTAAGTGGTTGTAAAAATAGTTAAATAGACAATAAAAACAAAAAGATAACCACGCTTTAGCACATTTTTGTATAAATAAGATTGCCATTTGACCTGTGTACCAATTCCCGATAAGTTGGAAATCCGCTGGAAGCTTTCTGGATGAGCGGCCTGCTCATCATATTTATGCAGTAATTGAGATTCCCTCTGAAGCAAGTCCTCAAACTTGTTTACCTGCGCGAAAGGATGAAAAAGAGGGCGAATGCGAGGTCCGCGTATGAAACGCTAACCCCGTCGCCATGCTCTTTCTGCGCCTGTGCGCCACGGTAAAGTTCAGTGGGAAGCCCGACGAGCCTGGGGAGGTTCACTGATATGTTGTACGATAAATCCCTTGAGAAGGATAACTGTGGTTTCGGCCTGATCGCCCACATAGAAGGCGAACCTAGCCACAAGGTAGTGCGTACTGCTATTCACGCACTGGCCCGTATGCAGCACCGTGGCGCCATCCTTGCCGATGGTAAAACCGGGGACGGTTGCGGCCTGCTGCTGCAAAAACCGGATCGTTTCTTCCGCATCGTGGCGGAAGAGCGCGGCTGGCGTTTAGCCAAAAACTACGCTGTCGGTATGCTGTTCCTGAATCAGGATCCTGAAAAAGCTGCCGCGTCACGCCGCATCGTTGAAGAAGAACTTCAGCGTGAAACCCTGTCGATTGTCGGCTGGCGCGATGTGCCAACCAACGAAGGGGTGCTCGGTGAAATCGCCCTCTCCTCGCTGCCTCGTATTGAACAGATTTTCGTCAACGCGCCTGCGGGCTGGCGTCCGCGTGATATGGAACGCCGTCTGTTTATCGCCCGCCGCCGCATTGAAAAACGTCTTCAGGACGATAAAGAGTTCTACGTCTGTAGCCTCTCTAACCTGGTGAACATCTATAAAGGCCTGTGTATGCCGGCTGACCTGCCGCGCTTCTACCTGGACCTGGCGGACCTGCGTCTGGAATCGGCCATTTGCCTGTTCCACCAGCGCTTCTCCACCAACACCGTTCCACGCTGGCCGCTGGCGCAGCCGTTCCGCTACCTGGCGCATAACGGCGAGATCAACACCATTACCGGTAACCGCCAGTGGGCCCGCGCCCGTACCTATAAATTCCAGACGCCGCTGATCCCGGATCTGCACGATGCCGCGCCGTTCGTGAACGAAACCGGCTCAGACTCCAGCTCCATGGATAACATGCTGGAACTGCTGCTGGCAGGCGGGATGGATATCGTGCGCGCCATGCGTCTGCTCGTGCCACCGGCCTGGCAGAACAACCCGGATATGGACCCTGAGCTGCGCGCGTTCTTCGACTTTAACTCCATGCACATGGAGCCGTGGGACGGCCCGGCAGGCATCGTGATGTCCGACGGTCGTTTTGCCGCCTGTAACCTGGACCGTAACGGTCTGCGTCCGGCACGCTACGTCATCACCAAAGACAAGCTCATCACCTGCGCCTCTGAAGTCGGGATCTGGGATTACCAGCCTGACGAAGTGGTCGAGAAAGGCCGCGTCGGTCCGGGCGAGCTGATGGTGATCGACACCCGCGGTGGACGCATTCTGCATTCCGCCGAAACCGACAACGATCTGAAGAGCCGCCATCCGTACAAAGAGTGGATGGAGAAAAACGTGCGTCGTCTGGTGCCGTTTGAAGATCTGTCGGACGAAGACGTGGGCAGCCGCGAGCTGGACGATGACACTCTCGCGAGCTTCCAGAAGCAGTTTAACTACAGCGCGGAAGAGCTGGACTCGGTTATTCGCGTGCTCGGCGAAAACGGCCAGGAAGCGGTCGGCTCAATGGGTGACGATACCCCGTTCGCCGTGCTCTCCAGCCAGCCACGCATTATTTACGACTATTTCCGTCAGCAGTTTGCGCAGGTCACCAACCCGCCAATCGATCCGCTGCGTGAAGCCCACGTTATGTCGCTGGCCACCAGCATCGGCCGTGAGATGAACGTCTTCTGTGAAGCCGAAGGCCAGGCGCATCGTCTGACCTTTAAATCACCGATCCTGCTGTACTCCGATTTCAAACAGCTCACCACCATGACTGAGGAGCACTATCGCGCCGACACGCTCGATATCACCTTCGACGTGACTGAAACGAGCCTCGAAGAGACGGTGAACGCGCTGTGCGACAAAGCCGAGCAGATGGTGCGTAACGGCACCGTTCTGCTGGTGCTGTCTGACCGCAACATCGCCAAAAACCGTCTGCCGGTGCCTGCCCCCATGGCGGTGGGGGCTATCCAGACGCGTCTGGTGGACAAGAGCCTGCGCTGCGACGCCAACATCATTGTTGAAACCGCGAGCGCGCGCGACCCGCACCACTTTGCGGTGCTGTTAGGCTTTGGCGCGACGGCGATCTACCCGTACCTGGCCTACGAAACGCTGGCCCGCCTGGTGGATACCCGCGCAATCGACAAAGACTACCGTGCTGTGATGCTGAACTACCGTAACGGCATCAACAAAGGTCTGTACAAGATCATGTCCAAAATGGGCATCTCGACCATCGCCTCTTACCGTTGCTCGAAGCTGTTTGAAGCGGTCGGCCTGCATGACGAGGTCGCTAATCTCTGCTTCCAGGGCGTGGTCAGCCGTATCGGCGGCGCCGGTTTTGCTGACTTCCAGCAGGATCTGGTGAACCTCTCGAAGCGCGCCTGGCTGGCACGTAAGCCGCTGGAACAGGGCGGCCTGCTGAAATATGTCCACGGGGGCGAGTATCACGCTTATAACCCGGACGTGGTGCGCACGCTGCAACAGGCGGTGCAGAGCGGCGAGTACAGCGATTATCAGCAGTATGCAGAGCTGGTGAACAACCGTCCGGCAGCGACGCTGCGCGATCTCATTGCCCTCAATCCGGGTGATGAAGCGGTCAGCATTGACGAGGTTGAGCCCGCGTCTGAGCTGTTCAAACGTTTCGACACCGCGGCGATGTCCATCGGCGCGCTGAGCCCGGAAGCCCACGAAGCGCTGGCGGAAGCCATGAACAGCATCGGCGGCAACTCCAACTCCGGCGAAGGCGGTGAAGATCCGGCCCGCTACGGCACCAACAAAGTGTCCCGTATCAAGCAGGTGGCGTCCGGTCGCTTTGGCGTAACGCCAGCGTACCTGGTCAACGCCGATGTGATTCAGATTAAAGTCGCGCAGGGGGCGAAACCGGGTGAAGGCGGTCAGCTGCCGGGTGATAAAGTCACCCCATACATCGCTAAGCTTCGTTATTCAGTGCCGGGCGTGACGCTGATCTCCCCGCCGCCGCACCACGATATCTACTCTATCGAGGATCTGGCGCAGCTGATTTTCGACCTGAAACAGGTCAACCCGAAAGCGATGATCTCCGTGAAGCTGGTTTCCGAACCGGGCGTTGGCACCATTGCCACCGGCGTGGCGAAAGCCTATGCGGATCTGATCACTATCGCCGGTTACGACGGCGGCACCGGCGCAAGCCCGCTCTCCTCCGTGAAATACGCAGGTTGTCCGTGGGAGCTTGGCCTGGTGGAAACCCAGCAGGCGCTGGTCGCTAACGGCCTGCGTCACAAGATCCGTTTGCAGGTGGACGGCGGACTGAAAACCGGCCTCGACATCATCAAAGCGGCGATTCTGGGAGCGGAAAGCTTCGGCTTTGGTACCGGCCCGATGGTTGCGCTCGGCTGTAAATACCTGCGTATTTGCCACCTGAACAACTGTGCAACGGGCGTTGCTACCCAGGACGAAAAGCTGCGTAAGAATCACTACCACGGTCTGCCGTTCAAAGTGACTAACTACTTTGACTTCATCGCCCGTGAAACCCGCGAGCTGATGGCGCAGCTGGGCGTGAAGCGTCTGGTAGACCTGATTGGCCGTACCGACCTGCTGAAAGAGCTTGAGGGCTTCACGGCCAAGCAGCAGAAGCTGGAGCTGTCTAAGCTGCTGGAAACCGCTCAGCCGCATCCTGGCAAAGCGGTTTACTGTACCGAGAACAACCCGCCGTTCGACAACGGCGTGCTGAACGCACAGCTGCTGCAACAGGCGAAGCCGTATGTGGATGAGAAGCAGAGTAAAACGTTCTGGTTTGATATCCGCAACACCGACCGTTCCGTGGGTGCGTCTCTCTCCGGTTACATCGCGCAAACGCACGGCGATCAGGGCCTGGCGTCGGATCCGATTACCGCCCACTTCAGCGGTACCGCGGGTCAGAGCTTCGGCGTGTGGAACGCAGGCGGGGTTGAGTTATACCTGACCGGCGATGCCAACGACTACGTTGGAAAAGGCATGGCGGGCGGTCTGCTGGCGGTGCGTCCTCCGGTTGGTTCAGCCTTCCGCAGCCATGAAGCGAGCATCATCGGCAATACCTGTCTGTACGGCGCAACCGGCGGCCGTCTGTTTGCCGCGGGCCGTGCGGGAGAACGTTTTGCGGTGCGTAACTCCGGCGCCATCACCGTGGTGGAAGGCATCGGCGATAATGGCTGTGAATACATGACGGGCGGAATTGTGTGCGTCCTGGGTAAAACCGGCGTGAACTTTGGCGCGGGCATGACGGGCGGTTTTGCCTACGTCCTGGATGAAGACGGTGAGTTCCGCAAACGCGTGAACCCGGAACTGGTGGAAGTGCTGGACGTTGATACGCTGGCCATCCATGAAGAACACCTGCGCGGCTTAATTACCGAACACGTGCAGCATACCGGTTCTTCGCGCGGCGAAGAGATCCTGGCGAACTGGCCGGCGTTCTCTGCGAAATTCGCGCTGGTGAAGCCGAAGTCCAGCGATGTTAAAGCCCTGTTGGGTCACCGTAGTCGTAGCGCAGCAGAGCTGCGCGTGCAGGCGCAGTAAGGAATTCAGATGAGCCAGAACGTTTACCAGTTTATCGACCTTCAGCGTGTTGATCCGCCAAAGAAACCGCTGAAGATCCGTAAAATTGAATTTGTTGAAATTTATGAGCCGTTTTCAGAAGGCCAGGCCAAAGCACAGGCAGACCGCTGCCTGTCCTGCGGTAACCCTTACTGCGAATGGAAGTGTCCGGTCCATAACTACATTCCGAACTGGCTGAAGCTGGCCAACGAAGGGCGTATTTTTGAGGCCGCCGAGCTGTCTCACCAGACCAATACCCTGCCGGAAGTGTGCGGTCGCGTGTGTCCTCAGGATCGTCTGTGTGAAGGCTCCTGTACGCTGAACGACGAGTTTGGCGCGGTGACCATCGGCAACATCGAACGCTATATCAACGATAAAGCGTTCGAGATGGGCTGGCGTCCGGATATGACCGGTGTGCGTCAAACCGACAAGCGCGTGGCGATTATTGGCGCGGGCCCGGCAGGCCTGGCCTGTGCGGACGTGCTGACCCGTAACGGCGTGAAGGCGGTGGTCTTTGATCGCCACCCTGAGATTGGCGGCCTGCTGACCTTCGGTATCCCGGCCTTCAAGCTGGAGAAAGAGGTGATGACCCGCCGCCGCGAAATCTTCACCGGCATGGGCATTGAGTTCAAACTCAACACCGAAGTGGGCCGCGACGTGCAGCTCGACGACCTGCTGAAGGATTACGACGCCGTGTTCCTGGGCGTGGGCACTTATCAGTCCATGCGCGGTGGTCTGGAGAATGAAGATGCGCCAGGCGTGTACGACGCGCTGCCGTTCCTGATTGCAAATACCAAACAGCTAATGGGCTACGGCGAGACCGCCGATGAGCCGTTCGTCAGCATGGAAGGCAAACGCGTGGTGGTGCTGGGCGGCGGTGATACCGCGATGGACTGCGTGCGTACCTCCATTCGTCAGAATGCGGCGCATGTCATCTGTGCCTACCGTCGTGACGAGGAGAACATGCCGGGCTCTAAGCGCGAAGTGAAAAACGCGCGTGAAGAGGGCGTCGAGTTCCAGTTCAACATCCAGCCTCTGGGTATTGAAGTGAATGCCAACGGTAAAGTGAGCGGCGTGAAGATGGCGCGCACGGAGATGGGTGCGCCGGATGCGAAAGGCCGTCGTCGTGCGGAGATCGTGGCCGGGTCTGAACACGTGATCCCGGCTGATGCCGTGGTGATGGCGTTTGGTTTCCGTCCTCACAGCATGGAGTGGCTGGCGAAGCACAGCGTAGAGCTGGACTCTCAGGGCCGCATCATTGCGCCAGAAGGCAGCGATAACGCGTTCCAGACCAGCAACCCGAAAATCTTCGCCGGTGGCGACATCGTTCGCGGCTCTGACCTGGTGGTCACGGCGATTGCCGAAGGCCGTAAAGCGGCCGACGGGATCATGAACTTCCTCGAAGTGTAAATAAGAACGCCCGGCAATGCCGGGCGTTATTTTTATACTCTGCCAGTTTCTGAATATTACAGATACTTGATGGTAAACGTTGCCTGACCATCCATGTTGGTATCATCAGTAATAGCCAGCGTATTGGTATCCTGAATCGCAGCGGCAACGGTCATCGGGATTACCACATTTTTAAACGCAACTGGAGTAGTAGTACCCGTGGTAGCAACGGAGACAACCTGAGTACCATTATTATCCATCAGTGCACCAGTGTTGGACCAGGAGGTGCCATTGTCAGAACTAAAGATCGCCGATACGGTGGTGCTATCCGCAGTAATCGTACTGTTTTTCACGTAAATAGTGTAGTTACCAATGTTAACTTTCCCTGCGGTCTGGTTCAGACCAAACATATTGCCCGGCTGAACAATATCATTCCCGTTACCCGCGCCATTTTGAACCGCAATATTTGGCGCAGTGCCACTGCGATCGTCAGAAACGCTAAAGCCCGCTTTGGTCAGCGCAGGGCAGGTAATAGAAAAGAGAGAAATCTTTCTGGCCCAACTGGTTAATCGTAGCGGCGTTCAGGCTTGACAGGTGGATTGTGCCGTAATCCACCACGCCGCCGCCGCTGATTTCAGGGGTGCAACCGCCATTTGTCAGAACGCCCGTAACTTTCAGTACGGCGGTGTCTGCGGCAAAAGCAGATGATACACACATAGCAAGCATAGAAGCCAATACAACTTTTTTCATTTGTTAATCCTTAACATTAGTTTAAATAAAATTTATTTACTTCTTTTAATAGCAAAGATAATTCCCACTATTATAAAGAATCTTTTTTTTCAAAAAGGAATGCGAGCATGCTGTCCTTTTTAAAACCTCAGATAACCGTCTTAAGCGTAATCGCTGTCATTGTTTTCACACAACAATCTGACGGGATATTAATATCCTTAAAATATTAACTACGTATCATGTAGCTTATGGATTAGCGCCCAGTATTTTCCAGCTCAAATCGCTTTCCAGCGTAGTTTGATCGGCATTATTACTGAACGCACTTTCATTAAGCACTGGGAATATCGTGGCTGTAAATGTCATCTGCTGGCCCGCTACGGCCTGGTTATTTTCAACCGCGACGACGGCTTCGTTATTCCGTAAATAGAATGGTGAAGGCGACCCGCTTTCCGGCGTAAAGTTAAGCTGATCAACCGTCTTACCCACGGTATAGCTTTTGCCATCTACATTCATATCATCAATTTTTACCGCGACACCGCCATTCTGACCAAAACGGAAGCGACCCTTCTCTCCTGCATTACCCTGTAAAAGCACTGCCAGCTTTTGTTTGTCCGGGCAAAACACATTCACGGTAACTTCCCGCTCCGGCAATTTGTGCCAGCTTTGCTGCGACGTGACAATATCGTCACGCTTTAACTGTTTATAATCTACAACGGGCTGAGAAAGCGTGATCTGACAATCCTCGGCAAACGTCAGGCCGGGTAAACAAAGCGCCAGAAGCGCCGCTATTTTTATTACGCGCTGAATCTTCATCGGCATACTCCGTTTACTTCTTCATAGAATGCCTCGTCATCTTTTTTATCACTTAAGGCGTAGTGAATCTGACAAAGTCGGTTGTTATTGTCATCCATGGCATACAGGCCTTTTAACTGCTCGGCATCGTTGATAAACACATGGCCATCATCCACGCTGGTGACAATATAGTTGCCCTTCTCATCAACAATAGATATCCCCTTCGCCAGCGGTGTGCCATCCGCTCTCTTCACCCGCAGCATCACGCGACGGCTATTAAGGATTTTAAAGCTGACTTCACTCACGGAAGCATGCCCTGCCGCAACGTATTTAATGCCGTTTGCCAGCGTCATGCTTGGCGGAAGTTTATTGGCATCAATTTCAATGCGGGAGTTGCGCCACTCATTCAAGCCCGGCACGACAGCCTGTCCCCAGTGATCGGTCCAGATGGTGCCCTGCGGGGTTGAAATCTCTACGCCGCTCTTCGGCTCATTCAGCTTAGCGATGGCGAAAGTATCTTTAATAGAGTACGGCGAGAAGGTCACGCCATCCTTATGCATCGCAATACCACCCGCCAGGGTTGCGCTATAGTTGCGCTGGTTATTACCGCTGCTGCCCCCACCGATGCTCAGTTGTGTATAGTGCAAGTTAGTGTTGATGTTGCCGTTAAAGCTATTCTCATTGTCATCGTTATCACGATCCGCTGAGATATAATAATTGGTGTTATCGCCAATAGCCCCACTGTTCGCAACGCCGTAGCTGGTGCTGTCACCCTGCTTGCGCATATAACTGCTCAGGCTTTGCGAGCCGCCGAGTGGAATGCTCAGGTTGACGTAGAGCATATCGTCATCCTGCTCGTCATCAGTGTTTCCGACGGCGCTCTGCCAGTTCACGGTGATGCTGGCATATTTAAAGCTTTTCCCCCACGAGAGCAGCAGGTAGCGGCTGTCCTCATAGTTTGCGCTCTGGTTGTAGTTAAACCCTGCGCTAAACGTGCCCGCAATCCCGGAAGCAAAACTTACGTTGCCGCTGTAAGTATTATCATTAGGCTGAAATTCGTCATCCAGCGCATCGGCAAGCTCGCGGTAACCGTTGCTAAAATGCGTTGCGCTGGCGGAAAGGCTCACGTGCTCGCTCAGCGTTAAATCGCTTTGCAGCTCGGTTTTAAGCCCGGTATTACTGTCGCCAAACTGCTCTTTACTTGCCGCAGCGGTAGTGGTGATGCCCCAAATGTCGGAGAGCATAAACTCCGCGCTGCCGCCCGCAGCCTGGTACTTTTCTGCCACCGCGCCAGATGCCAGCACGTTCATCCATGGCGTAATACGCCAGCCGTCAGAGACGTTCGCTACCAGCGGATCGCTATAATCGCTGTCAATACTCCGTACCTGTCCCATAGACATGGTCAACCCCTGCGGGCGCCCCAGCTTGCGGGCTCTGACGGCGGAAGCAGGCACAATAAAGTGGCTGGAAGAGCCATCCGATTCCACGACGGTTACGTCGAGATCGACGTTATTTCTGACAACAGGCACATCGTCCAGGGTGAAAGGCCCCGCTGGTACTAACGTACTGAAGACGAGACGTCCGCTCTGGCGCACCTCAACGCGTGCCTGCGAGGAACGGGCGATACCCGATACGCTTACGCCGGTCCCGTCCCTTTCCAGACCATTGGTAGGCATAAGCTGCACACCGGTAATCGGTACACCGCTTAATACGCCGGACATGGCGTTGATTTCACCCACCTGCATGGTCAGACGCTGGGGAACAAAAACATGCTCGGCGTAGGTATAAATGCTTTCTGCATTTTTATCGCCATCATCATCCGTCAGGATATAGCGGCTGCGTACAGACCAGTCCATCGCATTAAAACCGGCCTCCAGGCTCGCCTGCGAATAGCGGCTGTTATCGCTGTCGTCATACTCGTTACGCGTACTGAATAATGAGTAATTGAGTAACGCCGCCGTGCCACCTTGCTGAAAGTGCGTAATATTGGAGGTTAAGCTGTTAATGGCTTCCTGGGGTAAATAAAGCTCTACCGCGTCCTGGTTTGGTAAGGCGTTGACGACCGCCTGCGCATAATCGCTGCGGATATCATGACACGTCTCGTCAGCCTTGAGCGGGACAGGCATAATACCGGCAAAATCCAGAAAATCTTTATCAATACAGAGCACGCCGTCTTCATTAAAACGTACAGCGGCCGTACCGCGATCTTTCCCGTTCACTTTAACCTGTACAGAGTGTGTACCGGGTAGGAATCGTGGCGCTTGTGCAAAGTAACGGTTTAAATCGGGGCTTAATCCGCGTGACTGGATAATGCCCGTATCAAACGTCACTTCCCTTGCATACAAAGAGGGTGACGCGAGTAATACCAGAGGTAACGTGCCGCAAAGAATAGCGCGGACACAAAGTGCAAGGCGGCTTTTTTTACACACCGTCATATCCCTACTGAGTGTTATTTATTTAATTCTGAAACAAAGCTCGGTACTTCCACACCGTAGCGGCTGGCCGGGAAAAATTTAACTTTATTATCGCCGCTTACCGCTTTCTTCAGCGTTGCGGTCATACTTTGGCCAGGTAAAATATAGGTTTTAGGCAGATTGCCCGCAGTGCCCGATGGCTGTGTCACGACGTTTTGCGCCAGACGCACAACATATTTGCTTGGGTTTTTCACCGTAAGCGTTGTACCCGTTGCGTTCCATTCCAGGTACTTCCATGCATCGGTAACAACCGCCAGTTTCGCCGGACGGATAAGCACTGGCAAATCCTGACGAAGATTAAATCCGATCTTAATGTTCTTGTTATCGCTTTTCGGCGGAATACCCTCGAACGTCACACGTTTATAGTGTTCAACGTCCAGCGGCTCTTTATTTTGTAAAATAAAACGAAGCTGCTGGGTCTGGCCAGGCTCCAGTCGCACCACTGGCTGGGTGGCAATCAGTTTTAAACCCTGATCGTCAGGTAAATCGAGAACATTGGTATATAACAGCGCCGGAAAACTGTCCGTATTTTTGACGTTGATTGTACCGCTGTGCGTCGCCTCATCAATCACCAGCAAACTGGTTTCAGGAACCATTCCTGCGGCATATGTCGAAAATTGTGCTGAAAACAGAGCCGCAGCAATAAACGATTTAACTAAGGCTTTTTTTAAATAAGACATAATTATCACTCCTTAAATTCACAACACAACATTCCATGTTCGCGTGTAGTTAGTAAGGAATAAATACGAGGTATCTATTCCTTTATTAATTAAAAAATCGACGTTAAAATATTATAAATATTTCAGGCTGATAGTCAGCTGACCATCAAGTTTGGTATCGTCAGTAATAGCCAGTTTGGTGGTATCCTGAATAGCCAACGCAGTAACCAGTGGGAAGGTTGCAGTGATGAATGCCAGCGGCTCCAGGGTGCCAGTTGTCGCAACGCTCATGTCACGAATGCCAGCAGCACGGGTTTGGCCCGAGCTCTTTGCCCAGGCAGTCGCGCCCTTGTCCATTAAAATGGTATCAACATTTTTGCCATCAGCAACAACGCTAGCAATATTGACAAACATGGAGTAGTCACCAATTTTCACGCCGCCCGCTGTTTTACCTACGCCGTAGGTCTGATCGGTATCAGAGTAGCTGATAATGTCGCCACCATTATACTGACCCTTTTCAATAGTGACACCTGCGTTGGAATCAGCACGATCGTCAACCATATTCCACGCTACTTTCGTTGCAGCGGTGCAGTTGATAGTCAGGTCGATATTTTTCTGACCCAGCTGGTTTACTGCGGTTGGGGAAAGATCGCCTAAATGGATAGAGCCATAATCTACAATGCCACCTTTACTTAATACTGGCGTACATGCAGCATTTGTCAGCTTACCGGTTACCTTCAACACTGCGGTATCAGCAGCAAACGCTGACGCAACACAAAGAGACAGCGCAGTCGCAAGAATAACTTTTTTCATTTGTTAATCCTTAACATATGATTATTAAAAAATATTTTTTCCTTCAGCAACAAAACTATATTTATAATATTAGTCGTTACTGGCGGATCTTATAATATTATTTTTATAAATATATGCAATTTAGCAAATTTAATTTTTACTTTTAGTTTGCCTGATATAATAATCATGAATTATTAAATGGCGGGTTACGCAAGTTTACCCCTACAATTTATTCATTGAATTTATTATTGTAACCCTATTTTTATCTGTTAAAGATAACAAAAAAAGTATTCCTACAGTCTGACATTTCAATCAATCTAAAAAATATATAATTTTCTCCAAAAAAAACGGCCAGGCGTATGCCTGGCCGTAGAGAGTCAAACTGAGTTGCGTTATTTTACAACGCGCAATGCCGGACGTCCCCCGCGCGGCGGCGGATCGTCATCAGGATCGTTATCATCTTCGCGATCGGACTTATCGCCATCAATTACAGACATCACCGTTTCGCTTTCGCTCCCAACGCCACCCTCTTCATCGTTCAGGCTGATAGCGTCTTCGTCGTAAGCCGATTCCGGCTCAAACATTGTCCCGGCGCCGTTTTCACGGGCATAGATGGCCAGCACCGCTGCCAGCGGAACGGAAACCTGACGCGGCACACCGCCGAAGCGCGCATTAAAGCGCACTTCGTCATTCGCCAGCTCCAGGTTACCCACTGCGCGTGGCGCAATATTCAGTACGATCTGTCCGTCGCGCGCGTATTCCATTGGAACCTGCACGCCCGGCAACGTCACATCCACAACCAGGTGCGGCGTGAGCTGGTTATCCAGCAGCCATTCATAGAAGGCGCGCAGCAGATACGGACGGCGTGGTGAAAGTTGTGACATTTCCACAGTCATTAGCCTCGGCCGAGACGCATTTCACGTTCCGGTTCAGTTAAGGATGCCAGGAAAGAGTCGCGCTCAAAGACGCGAGTCATGTAGCCTTTCAGCTCTTTTGCGCCAGGGCCGCTGAACTCTACGCCCAGGGTTGGCAGACGCCACAGCAGCGGAGCCAGGTAGCAATCCACCAGGCTGAACTCGTCGCTCAGGAAGAAAGGCTTTTGACCAAATACCGGCGCAATCGCCAGCAGCTCTTCACGCAGCTGTTTACGTGCAGCATCCGCTTCAGAAGAGGAACCGTTGACGATAACGTTCATCAGCGAGTACCAGTCTTTCTCGATACGCTGCATGTACAGGCGGCTTTCACCACGCGCAACAGGATAAACAGGCATCAGCGGCGGATGCGGGAAACGCTCATCCAGGTATTCCATAATGATACGGGATTCCCACAGGGTCAGCTCGCGATCCACCAGCGTCGGTACGCTTTGGCTCGGGTTGAGATCGATCAGATCCTGAGGCGGGTTATCCTTTTCCACATGCTCGATCTCAAAACTGACACCCTTCTCGGCCAGCACGATACGAACCTGATGGCTATAAATGTCAGTAGGACCAGAAAACAGCGTCATTACCGAACGTTTGTTGGCAGCGACAGCCATGAAAACCTCCAGGTATATTCAGAATTTTTACTGCTACCAGCCCAACGGGGCCAGCCAGATGATGTATCGCCCATCCCAGAGAAGACACATTGTTCAAGAATCGAACAAAAATCGAGTATTCACCGATATTTGGGCAGAAAATTGGATGATAGTTTACCAGATTTTGATGGCTTTGTGGTGAGGGGATTCCGGAAATGTGGAAAAAGAGAAGATATATGAAATGTTACTGTGGATAACCTGCGCATTATCCATAAAAAAACCCGCCGAAGCGGGTTTTTCGCCAATCGTTCTGCGTAAGCAGAATGGATTAACGTTTGGAGAACTGTGGACGACGACGTGCTTTACGCAGACCCACTTTCTTACGTTCAACCTGACGAGCGTCACGAGTAACGAAGCCAGCTTTACGCAGTTCAGAACGCAGGGATTCGTCGTACTCCATCAGCGCGCGGGTGATACCGTGACGGATCGCACCTGCCTGACCGGAGATACCACCACCTTTAACGGTGATGTACAGATCCAGTTTTTCTACCATATCAACCAGTTCCAGCGGCTGGCGAACTACCATGCGGGCAGTTTCGCGACCGAAGTATTGTTCCAGAGAACGCTGGTTGATTACGATTTTACCACTGCCCGGTTTGATGAAAACGCGAGCTGCGGAACTTTTGCGGCGACCAGTGCCGTAGTATTGATTTTCAGCCATTGCCTATAATCCCGATTAGATGTCAAGAACTTGCGGTTGCTGTGCCGCGTGGTTGTGCTCGTTGCCTGCGTAAACTTTCAGTTTACGGAACATAGCACGACCCAGCGGGCCTTTTGGCAGCATGCCTTTAACCGCGATTTCAATCACACGCTCAGGACGGCGGGCAATCATCTCTTCAAAGGTCGCTTCTTTGATACCACCGATGTGGCCGGTGTGGTGGTAGTACATTTTGTCAGTACGCTTGTTGCCGGTAACAGCAACTTTGTCAGCGTTCAGAACGATGATGTAATCACCGGTATCAACGTGCGGAGTGTATTCCGCTTTATGCTTACCGCGCAGGCGACGAGCCAGTTCAGTAGCCAGACGGCCCAGAGTTTTACCGGTCGCGTCAACAACATACCAGTCGCGCTGTACGGTTTCTGGTTTAGCTGTAAAAGTTTTCATTAAAAGCTTACCCAAATAATAAGTTACACGTTGGTGAACACCCAAACGTTTAGTCAGTTGAGGTTCACACGACAAAGTCCGGCAAACCTACCCCTTCGAATAGCACATGCCGACACATAGAAAGTTTCGGGAAAAAAACCTTCTCGTAACGTGGGGTCGCAAGATTATAGAGAAGTTGAGGTCAAAGATCGACCCTTAAATGTGATTTGGAATGGGTTTTTCGGGGTCAGGTATTGTGCGGTCTGGTGCCCTCACCCCCAGCCCCTCTCCCACAGGGAGAGGGTAGCGTTTGTTAAGGCCTGATGCCCTCACCCCCGGCCCCTCTCCCACGGGGAGAGGGGAGCATTTATTATGGCATATGCTCACGCTTGAGGTACTCTTCGCTCTGCATCTCTTGCAGGCGCGACAGGCAGCGCTGGAACTCAAACTTCAGGCGCTCGCCCTGATAAACCTCATATAAAGGCACCTCGGCGCTGACCACCAGCTTAACGTGGCGCTCGTAAAACTCATCTACCAGCGCGATGAAGCGGCGCGCTTCGCTCTCCATGAGTGGGGTCATGACGGGCACATCCCACAACATAACGGTATGGAACAGACGCGAAAGCGCAATGTAGTCATGCTGGCTGCGGGCGTCCACGCAGAGCGTAGAGAACGAGACGGCCAGCGTCTGATTCTCTACGCCAAGCGTCGGCAAAGGACGATGATTAATCTCCAGCGCTGGCGCGTTACCCCGCGGCGCCCCCGCCAGCGCCAGCCACAGTTTATCCATCTCGCGGGCTGTGTCGGCGTTCAACGGCGAAAGCCACAGGTGTGCCTGCGTTAATGTGCGCAGACGATAATCGACGCCAGCATCGACGTTCATGATGTCGCAGTGCTGTTTGATAGCATCAATGGCTGGCAGGAAACGCGCCCGCTGGAGACCATTGCGATAAAGCTCATCCGGCGGGATATTGGAGGTCGCCACTAGGGTGATCCCACGCGCAAACAGCGCTTTCATGAGTCCCCCCAGCAGCATGGCGTCCGTAATATCAGAAACAAAGAACTCGTCGAAACAGAGCACGTCCGTTTCCGCCTTAAAGCGATCGGCCACGATGTCCAGCGGGTCGGTTTCGCCCTGGAGCGCCGTCAGCTCTTCATGGACCCGCAGCATAAAACGGTGAAAGTGCAGACGCTGCTTACGCGTGCCGGGCAGGCTCTGGTAGAACATGTCCATCAGCCAGGTCTTACCCCGCCCAACGCCGCCCCACATATATAAGCCACGAACCGGTGCGTTTACCGTGGGCTCTTTTTTGCCCAGCAAACGGCCGAATGCCGCCTTCAGCCCACTGCTCTGCACCGCATCGGCGGGTTTCGCCAGAAGTTCCTGATAAATCGTGTTCAGGCGGTTAACCGCTTCACGCTGGACATCATCCGGCTGGTGTGTGCCCTCGCTCAGGGCCAGTTGATAACGCGATGAAGGGGACAGGTTTTGCATGATGTTGTTGTTATTCCTTTAGTTAAACCTCACCAGCGCGCGTGGCTGATGAAAAAAAGGCCGTTCTACACTACGCGATGATACGTCAGGATTCCACTTCTGCGGAAATAGCGGTTATAGTGGCATAATCAGGCACAGGCAGGAGCCGAGCCAACACCCTACGGAACAACAAGACAACGGGAGAAGTTCATGACCTGGGAATATGCGCTAATCGGTTTAGTCGTCGGCATCATCATTGGTGCTGTGGCCATGCGTTTCGGTAACCGCAAATTGCGTCAGCAGCAGTCACTGCAATACGAACTGGAAAAGAACAAAGCCGAACTGGAAGAGTATCGCGAAGAGCTGGTCAGCCACTTTGCCCGTAGCGCTGAGCTGCTGGACAACATGGCGACAGATTATCGCCAGCTCTACCAGCACATGGCGAAAAGCTCCAGCAGCCTGCTGCCGGAAATGACCGCGGAGACCAACCCCTTCCGCAATCGTCTGGCGGATTCTGAAGCCGGAAACGATCAGGCACCGGTTCAGATGCCACGCGACTATTCAGACGGCGCGTCCGGCCTGCTGCGCGGTGGCGTAAAACGCGATTAATCGCACAACCTGAATAAATTTTACGGGCGCACCTTATGCGCCCGTCCTTTCTTCCCGTCCCCAGCTATTATTTAGTCAAACACCTCATTGTTCAGCGGTTGAAAATTCAATAACATCAAGATGTTTTTGGGGCCGTTCTTTTTCATTCCAGGATACGAGAGTCAGCATCGATGAAGAAAAAAAACCAGCTGTTGAGCGCCTTAGCGTTAAGTGTCGGGTTATCTCTCTCGGCGTCCTTCCCCTCCAGTGCGGCACTGCCTTCGCAGGTGCCTGGACAAGAAGCCATTCCCAGCCTTGCGCCGATGCTTGAAAAAGTCCTGCCTGCGGTAGTCAGCGTTCAGGTGGAAGGGACGGCACGCCAAAGCCAGCGTATTCCCGAAGAGCTGAAGAAATATTTTGGCGAAGACGCGCCGGATCAGCAGGCTCAGCCGTTTGAAGGTCTGGGCTCAGGGGTGATTATCGACGCGGCCAAGGGCTATATCCTGACCAATAACCACGTGATCAGCCAGGCCGATAAAATCAGCGTTCAGCTGAACGATGGCCGGGAGTTTGACGCCAAACTGATCGGCGGTGACGATCAGAGTGATATCGCCCTGCTACAGGTGCAAAACCCCAGCAATCTGACCCAGATCGCCATTGCAGATTCCGATAAGCTACGCGTCGGTGATTTTGCCGTCGCGGTCGGTAACCCGTTCGGCTTAGGCCAAACCGCCACCTCCGGGATTGTCTCCGCCCTGGGGCGCAGCGGCCTGAATCTCGAAGGGCTGGAAAACTTCATCCAGACCGATGCCTCCATCAACCGGGGCAACTCCGGCGGTGCGCTGCTTAATCTGAACGGCGAGCTGATCGGCATCAACACCGCTATCCTCGCGCCAGGCGGCGGCAGCATCGGGATTGGTTTTGCCATTCCGAGTAACATGGCGAAAACCCTGTCTCAACAGCTGATTCAGTTTGGCGAGGTTAAGCGCGGTCTGCTGGGCATCAAAGGCATGGAGATGAGCGCCGATATCGCCAAAGCCTTTAAGCTCAACGTCCAGCGCGGGGCGTTTGTCAGCGAAGTGCTGCCCAACTCAGGCTCTGCAAAAGCGGGCGTGAAATCCGGCGATGTTATTGTCAGCCTGAACGATAAACCACTGAGCAGCTTCGCTGAATTACGGTCACGCATTGCCACCACGGAGCCGGGCGCTAAAGTGAAGCTGGGCCTGATCCGCGAGGGCAAACCGCTGACCGTGGAAGTGACGCTGGATAAGAGCACCTCCTCTTCCGCCAGCGCAGAACAGATCTCCCCGGCTCTACAGGGCGCTACGCTGAGCGACGGTCAGCTTAAAAACGGCACGAAAGGCATTTCTGTCACTACCGTTGAAAAGAGCAGCCCGGCCGCGCAGGCAGGTTTGCATCAGGACGACGTGATCGTGGGCGTGAACCGCACTCGCGTGCAGTCTATTGCCGAAATGCGTAAGGTGCTGGAGAGTAAACCGGCGGTCATTGCCCTGCAAATTATCCGTGGCAACGATACCCTCTACATTTTACTGCGTTAACCATTTGCGACTCCGGGCATCGCCGCTGCGTGTGATGTCCGGATAACTCATGTTATGCTGCAAACCGTTCCTTTTTTAACGACACACGCATCATGCTTTTAAAGCTCTTTCGTTCAATTGTCATTGGTTTGATCGTTGCCGGTCTGCTGCTGGTGGCTATGCCATCTTTACGCCAGTTCAACAAACTGTCGGCTCCTCAGTTCGACAGCACGGATGAAACGCCTGCGACGTACAATCAGGCGGTACGCCGTGCCGCCCCCGCCGTGGTTAACGTCTATAACCGCGGGCTTAACAGTTCCGCTCATAACCAGCTGGAGATCCGCACGCTCGGTTCCGGTGTGATCATGGATGACCGGGGCTACATCATCACCAATAAACACGTCATTAACGATGCCGACCAGATTATCGTCGCCTTGCAGGATGGCCGCGTGTTTGAAGCCCTGCTGGTGGGGTCGGACAGTCTGACCGACCTGGCGGTGCTGAAGATCAACGCCACGGGCGGTCTGCCGACTATCCCGATTAATCGCAAACGAACGCCGCACATCGGCGATGTGGTGCTGGCGATCGGTAACCCGTACAACCTGGGCCAGACCATCACTCAGGGGATCATCAGCGCGACCGGTCGAATCGGCCTGAACCCGTCAGGGCGGCAGAACTTCCTGCAAACCGACGCCTCGATCAACCACGGTAACTCCGGCGGTGCGCTGGTGAACTCTCTGGGCGAACTGATGGGCATTAACACCCTCTCCTTCGACAAGAGCAACGACGGCGAAACGCCGGAAGGGATTGGCTTTGCCATTCCGTTCCAGCTGGCGACCAAGATCATGGACAAGCTGATCCGCGATGGCCGCGTGATCCGTGGCTACATCGGTATTGGCGGGCGTGAAATCGCGCCGATGCATACGCAGGGCGGTGGTATCGATCAGATCCAGGGGATTGTGGTCAACGAAGTGGCGCCCGGCGGCCCGGCGGCCAATGCAGGTATCCAGGTGAACGACGTTATCCTTTCCGTCAACGGTACGCCAGCGGTCTCTGCGCTGGAAACCATGGACCAGGTGGCTGAGATTCGCCCGGGCTCCATCATCCCTGTTGAAGTCATGCGTAATGACAAGAAGCTGACGATTCAGGTCACCATTCAGGAATACCCGGCCACTAACTGACGGGCATAAAAAAACGGAGCTTAGTGCTCCGTTTTTTTTACCGGGACAAGATCACTTGTTAACGAATTCTTCGCCCAGCGTGATGTCTTTCTTCAGCGTATCCAGCATGCCTTCCATCGCGTTTTGCTCAAACGCGCTCAGCGTACCGATAGACTTACGCTCTTCAACACCGTTTTTACCCAGTAGCAGCGGCTGAGAGAAGAAGCGCGCGTGTTCACCGTCGCCTTCAACATAGGCGCATTCAACAACGCCTTTTTCGCCCTGCAACGCGCGAACCAGAGACAGGCCGAAACGTGCCGCCGCCTGGCCCATAGACAGGGTTGCAGAACCGCCACCCGCCTTCGCTTCCACCACTTCGGTGCCTGCGTTCTGAATACGTTTGGTCAGGTCAGCCACTTCCTGCTCGGTAAAGCTCACGCCCGGGATCTGCGACAGCAGAGGCAGGATGGTCACGCCAGAGTGACCGCCGATAACCAGCACTTCCACTTCCGTTGGCTGCTTGCCTTTCAGCTCAGCCACGAAGGTATTGGAGCGGATGATATCCAGCGTAGTTACGCCGAACAGTTTGTTCTTGTCGTAAACGCCTGCTTTCTTCAGCACTTCTGCTGCGATGGCAACGGTGGTGTTCACCGGGTTGGTGATGATCCCGATGCACGCTTTCGGGCAGGTTTCAGCGATCTGCTGAACCAGGTTTTTCACGATGCCCGCGTTGACGTTGAACAGGTCTGAACGATCCATACCCGGTTTACGTGCAACACCCGCGGAGATCAGCACCACGTCGGCACCCTGCAACGCAGGACGCGCATCTTCACCGGAGAAGCCTTTGATTTTCACAGCTGTCGGGATGTGGCTCAGGTCAACCGCCACACCTGGGGTTACCGGAGCAATATCGTACAGGGAGAGTTCTGAGCCTGAAGGCAGTTGGGTTTTCAGTAGTAGGGCAAGCGCCTGGCCGATACCACCAGCAGCGCCGAGGACTGCGACTTTCATCCTAAACTCCTTATTATGGTTAACTTAAGTATCTGTAACTCCGTTGCGGCGACCATAATTCAGCACGTCATTAATTACAATTTTCATCGCTAAAGAATTTGAGGTCGCACGTCTTTCGCCTTCACCTGAATGCTATCGGGCTGTAGGCAACAACGAATTAAGAGGGGGTTACAATACACCCTGCCACGCCACCAAAACAACATCATTTTGATAACATTTAATTTACTTTTAAGGTTATTTGCGCGGCGTGACCCAGGCATGTTTTCCGATAACGAAATCTGATAAAATCTCTCCCTTTCATAACATTATTTCAGCCTGCCGCCAGGCAGATAATTTGCATAAAAATTCATCCACATGCATAATAATGTTGTTTCTATCGTCATATTCCGGGTGACTTATGCGAAGCTCGTCTAAGCAAGAAGAATTAGTGAAAGCGTTTAAAGCGCTACTCAAAGAAGAGAAATTCAGTTCTCAGGGAGAAATTGTTCAGGCGTTGCAGGAACAAGGCTTCGACAACATCAACCAGTCGAAGGTCTCTCGCATGTTAACCAAGTTTGGAGCGGTGCGTACGCGCAACGCCAAAATGGAAATGGTTTATTGCCTGCCTGCTGAGCTTGGCGTGCCAACGACCTCCAGCCCGCTGAAAAACCTGGTTCTGGACATCGACTATAACGATGCCGTGGTCGTGATCCACACCAGCCCGGGCGCAGCCCAGTTGATTGCCCGCCTGCTGGATTCGCTGGGTAAAGCAGAGGGGATCCTCGGGACCATCGCGGGTGATGACACCATTTTTACCACTCCGGCAAATGGTTTCTCGGTGAAAGACCTCTACGAAGCGATTCTGGTTCTGTTCGAACAGGAGCTGTAATTGTCTGCCCCGTAGCGCCTGGCTACGGGGATCATTCTGCTGTTTCCGCGTTTTACCCTGCTTTTCTCTGCCTGCTGCTTTTGCAAATAGTGCTTTTTACCGCCTGTTAACATTCATTCAGTGAATGATCTGCCGCAAGATCGCACAAAAAATCAAATTCGCCTATCCATTTGATTTACAGATTAAAAAACCACAAACCTCGCACTTTAGCGCCCTTTTTTATGCATTCTCGTTATAAAAATTAATTTTTTTAACACGTAATAACAGACGAAACCATTAGTCTGGTATTAATTTTTTGCGTGATTAGTGTATACTTGATTTTGTGATGAGGGTCACAGAACAAAGACCCCAGTAAAATAATTGACGAGGTAAATAATCATGAAAATTAAAACCACTGTAGCTGCCCTGAGCGTACTGTCAGTCCTGTCATTCGGTGCGTTTGCAGCCGACACTATTAATGCTGAACAGGCACAATCCCGTCAGGCTATCGGGACTGTTTCTGTTGGCGCCATCGGTACGTCTCCGATGGACATGCACGAAATGCTGAACAAAAAAGCGGAAGAACAGGGTGCGTCATCCTATCGCATCATCGAAGCGCGCAGTGGCGACCACTGGCACGCTACCGCAGAACTGTACAAATAAACCCTCGTCGTATCTCATCATACGACTTGCCCCTGACCTCCCGGTCAGGGGCTTTTTTATCACTGGCGCACGTTGAAACGCAGTTGCCCTTCCAGCTCCTCCTCCGCTTCATCAAACAGTAAAATCAATGCGCCAAAGCGTCTGCGCAGTTTTTCAGGCAGATGGGTAAATTCGATTTCCAGCGGTAACGGCAGATGATCGCCGGTAACCACATCCCACAGCATATCAAGATTGCTTACGCTGCCCCGCTCCAGGTCGAACGCCCGAATAAACTCGCGATAGAAGTCTTCCTGACTCTCAATTTCGTCAAAATCAAAGGTATAAATTTTCATTGCCAGCCACCCGGTACAGGCGGGCGGCAAATGCCGCCCTGTCTATTATAATCCCCCAATATGCAGGGTTTTGACTTCCAGAAACTCCTCCAGCCCCAGCACGGACCCCTCACGGCCCAGCCCGGACTCTTTTACGCCCCCAAACGGACCCAGCTCGGTCGACACAGCACATTCGTTAATTCCGATCATGCCGCTCTCAATGGCCTGTGAGACGCGGAACACGCGCGAAAGATTCTGGGTATAAAAGTAGGCTGCCAGCCCGTAAGGCGTATTGTTAGCGCGCATAACCACTTCGTCTTCCGACGTGAAGCGGAAGCAGGCGGCAACGGGACCAAAGGTCTCCTCTTCTGCCAGCTTCATGCCTTCATGGCAGTCACCGAGTACGGTTGGCATCCAGAAGTTGCCGCCAAGTTCGTGCGGTTTACCCCCAGCCAGCACCGTGGCGCCCTTCGCTACCGCATCTTCGACGTGCTCACGCACTTTCTCGATAGCCGAAGGCTCAATCAGCGGGCCGACAACGACGCCCTCGTCCAGACCGTTACCCACCTTCAGCGCCTTCACCGCATCGGCAAGTTGATTGACGAACTTGTCATAGACCGTCTCCTGAATATAGAAACGGTTTACGCTGACGCAGACCTGCCCGGCGTTACGGAACTTATTGGCGATCGCCCCTTTGACGGCGGCTTCAATATCCGCGTCCTCGAAAACGATATACGGCGCATTACCACCCAGCTCCATCGATACTTTTTTCATGGTCTCTGCGGAATTGCGAACCAGCGTTTTCCCGACGGCGGTTGACCCCGTAAATGAGATTTTGCGCACGTCATGGCTGGCCATAATGGCGTCGCTAATTTCTGAGGTGCTCCCCGCGACCGCATTCAGCACACCGTCCGGCACACCGGCCTGCTTCGCCAGCGTCAGCAGCGCAAAGGCGCTCAGCGGCGTGTTGTTTGCAGGCTTGATGACGCCGGTACATCCTGCTGCCAGCGCCGGGCCAAGCTTACGGGTGAGCATAGCCATCGGGAAGTTCCATGGCGTAATAGCAGCAACCACCCCGACAGGTTCACGAGTGGCCAGAATACGGGAGCCGGGTTTAACCGGAGGAATGATTTCACCATTGGCGCGCTTGGCCTGCTCGGCAAACCACTGAATGAAGCTGGCAGCGTAGTCCACCTCACCTTCAGCCTCTTTCAGCGGCTTGCCCTGCTCGGTGGTCATCAGCCGCCCGAGCCAGCTTTTGTTCTCGATAATCAGTTCATACCAGCGATAGAGGATCGCGGAACGCTCTTTTGCCGTTTTTGCGCGCCATGCGGGAAAGGCCTTCGTCGCGGCCGCAATGGCCTCTTCGGTTTCGGCTTTCCCTGCTTTCGCCACTTTCGCAACCACCTCACCCGTGGCCGGGTTTAGCACATCAAACGTGGTGTCGAGTGTTTTCCAGATACCGTTAACCAGATACCCGGTCTGAAAAAGAATACTGTCCTGAAGAGCCTGGGTTGTCATGTGTCCTCCCTTCCTGAATGTTTGAACCTGCAAGAATAAGTATAGCCACAAAAAAACCGACGCTTTTGGCGTCGGTTTTCTCTTCGTTAGCTGTCTGTCAGCGCATTCTGGTAGCGGCGCAGCATAAACACCAGCCGCTCTACCGGCTCGGTAACCTGCGGCGGCGCTTCCCAGATCCGCAGTTTCTCCTGGTAGATATCCAGCTCCTCCAGCAGTTGCTTAAAGTAGCGGCGACGTTTGTCATCACTCGATGCCGATATCACATGGTCCGCCGTTCGCCGTAGCTGGCGGTGGAAGGCGGACAAATCATCGTTGATCGGCACTGGCGCGTTCCGCAGACGCTGGTGCGCGATAATCATGATTAACGCCAGGCGGAAGCGGGCGACATCGCCCGGGAATTTATTCAGCAACAGGAACAACTGCTGATAGAGCGCCGGCAGGTGGTTCTCCTTGCGCCGCGCGGTGTTGGTGGTCAAGGACGATACGGCGGCCGACACAAACTGATTCAGAAGTACGCGCCCTGTCCGCGCCTGAGAGTTATCCCGCACCAGCAGGATCACCATCATCGCCAGGAAACAGCCCACCAGCTGACCTAATGCGCTATCCAGGAACTGGCTGAAATGGAAGGTCATCGGGTTATCCAGCACGATGATGTTAATCGTGCTCGCCAGCGCGCCTAACGATCCCAGACGGCGTTTTTGTACCTCGATCCCGATAAAGAACGCCATCACCGCCAGGCTGATGCAGAGCAAAAGCATGCTTTGCTGCGTCGAGGGAATAATCACCAGGAAGTAGAGCGCGCCAATGGGTAACGCTGCAATGGTGCCGTACAGAAAATCGATCGCGACCATGCGTGGGTTGGGCAGACGCATCGCCAGCGCGGTGACGACGGCAATCATCACCATCGCGCCGCTGCCGGACGTCCAGCCGGTCCACAGCCAGAACAGCGTGCCGAGTATACAGGCCAGGGTGGTACGCCAGAAGTTAACCATCGCATGGTGGCGCTCGGCGGATTCCGGTTTGATCACCACTTCGCCCTGTAACACCTCTTCTTCCGCCGCACTGATTTTGGTGTTGCTAATCACGCCGCGTTTCAGGAGCAGGTAGCGCGTTGCGGCGCCTACCCAGGTATAAATGGTGACTGGCGTATCCCGTTCTCCCGTCCAGGCAATCACACGACGCATGCGTTTGAGCTGTCGATGCACGTCCTGCACCGTCTCCACGGGCTCATCAAACAGTTCGCGGAAGGTATCCGTTACCACTTCGGGGCGGGTGTTCTGAATCAGGTAGGTTTCACACGCCTGGGTGATCAGCGTTAACGAGACGGTATTGATCGCTTTCAGACGACGATTGGCCCGCTCCCAGCGGGAAGACTCCATGTTGAGATTACTGCGCATCCCTTCCAGCGCCTGCGTGCGGCGCACCAGCGCGCTCCAGGCCTTGTCGACCTCTTCGCTGTCGCCGTGCTTAATGCACAGCTGCATAAGCTGGTACTGGGCAACAATCAGCGCGTCCAGCTCACGATCGACTTCCTGCTTGATGGATCGCGGAGAGAAAAGCAGATCTGCGACAATCGCGCAGACGATACCAATGACAATCTCACTGCAACGTTCCACGGCGAACTGCGGAGCAAGCAGCGGTTCACTCTGAATAGTGATGATAATAATCAGCGCGGTATATCCCGCCAGACCCCAGGCGTACGAGTTCTCCACCTTCACCAGCGAAGAGACCCAGGTGCAAAAACCCGCCCAGATACAGCACACAATCAGCATCAGCAGCGGCGTGCGGATCATCAGGATGATAATGGTCAGGGCGGCGATACAGCCGATAAAGGTGCCGATAATACGCAGCATCCCGCGATAGCGAATTGCCCCGGAGTAAGGTTCGCCACCCGCCGCGAAGGCTGGACCGGCGGCGACGATCGCGGCGGTCAGAACGGCCCAGCGCGGCGTTTCAAGCTGGAAATGGAAGCCAACAAACAGCGCCAGCACAATGGCGCATGCCAGCTTCACGGCGAAGCGGATGTGCTGGCTGGCGATGGAAAAAATGCCCATAGCGATCAACCAAACTCGCGCAGGCGATGGGCGATTTGACGGAAGATCGAATCCTGGCTGGCATCACGGTCTTTTTCTCCCGTGATCACCACCGTCGCCGTGGTGCCTGCGGGCCAGAGGTTGCTCTGCTGCTCATCCAGACGAATGCGTACCGGTACGCGCTGCGCCAGGCGTACCCACTCGAGATTAGAATCGACGGTCGCCATCCCTTTTGAATCATTGGTACTGCTGGAGTTGGTCACCCCCGCGGCCACGCTGTCCACGGTTCCTTTCAGGACCCGGTTGCTGCCGAGCGGCGTGATTTCGGCGCGATAGCCCGGACGCACGCCTTCCAGCTTGGTCTCTTCCATATAGGCGAGGACGTAGAAAGAGTTCTGTTTCACCAGCGCCACGGCCGTAGAACCGCGCGTGATAAACTCACCCGCATAGACGTTGAGGTTGGTCACCCAGCCATCGGACGGGGCGCGGATAACGGTACGTTCCAGATCGAGCTTCGCCAGATCGCGCGTCGCCTGCGCTTTTGCCAGCTGATGCAGCACGGTTTGCAGCACGTTATTGGACTGGTCAATCTCTTCCCGGGACATGGCCTGGATGCCCAGCTTGTTACGGCGACCTGCTTCACGGCGTTTTTCAGAGGCCAGCGCGTTGTAATACGCCACGTCGGCTTCCGCTTCTTCCAGCGCTTTTTGATAGCGCGGCTGGTCGATGGTGAACAGTACCTGATCTTTTTTCACCAGTTGGTTATCGTGGACGTTGACCGCCGTAATGAGACCGGCGACATCGGGCGCTATCGCGACCACCTCCGCGCTGAAACGCGCATCGCGCGTCCACGGGGATTCGGTGTAATAAACCCAGGCGCGAAAAATAGCGATGAACGCCAGGATGACCAGCGCCATAGTGATGGCAGTGCGGGAGATTTTTCTTGTTAGCGTTTTCACATCAACCTCAGACAAACATGCGCGATATTAAATAGAACAGACAGCAATACAGCGCGGTATTGAACAATGCAGGATGCCAGACGAAATCATAAATCCCGGTAGGGACCAGCACCTTGCGCACCAGCCAGAAGATCGCCAGTGATAAAAGAAGCTCGAAAAATATCGGTGGGAACGACAAACCGAACACCACGATAACGGGAAACAGACTCATGTTGACCTTGATTAAAGAGAGTGCAGGTTACTGGATTTTTAAGCTCGCGCCGCCGCAGGAGAGCAAGAATTGCCGGGCGAGAGTGGCGCAGCCGTTATGTAATTAATAATATATTAACGTAACTGTTATGCTGTTATCTATCATATGTGATCTAAATCACTTTTAAGCCAGAGTGAATAATGGAACGTCTAAAACGCATGTCCGTCTTTGCGAAAGTGGTTGAGCAAGGCTCTTTTACCGCCGCAGCACGTCAGCTACAAATGAGCGTCTCATCCATTAGCCAGACAGTGTCAAAACTGGAAGATGAGCTTCAGGTGAAGCTGCTCAACCGCAGCACCCGTAGCATTGGGCTGACGGAAGCGGGTAAAATTTACTATCAGGGCTGCCGTCGAATGCTGCATGAGGTGCAGGACGTTCACGAGCAGCTCTATGCCTTTAACAACACCCCTATCGGCACGCTGCGTATCGGGTGTTCTTCAACTATGGCACAAAATGTTCTCGCTGCCATGACGGCGGAAATGCTGAAAGAGTACCCCGGTTTAACCGTTAATCTGGTTACGGGCATTCCGGCACCGGATCTGATTGCCGATGGGTTAGACGTGGTGATCCGCGTTGGCGCGTTGCAGGACTCAAGCCTGTTCTCGCGTCGACTGGGCAGCATGCCGATGGTGGTCTGCGCGTCGAAAAGCTATCTGGCACAGTATGGCGTGCCGGAAAAACCTGCCGACCTGAGCAACCACTCGTGGCTGGAATACAGCGTTCGGCCAGATAACGAATTTGAACTGATCGCCCCGGAAGGGCTTTCCACTAAACTGCTGCCTGAAGGCCGCTTCGTGACCAACGATCCGATGACCATCTCACGCTGGCTGGTGGCCGGGGCCGGGATCGCCTACGTACCGCTGATGTGGGTGATCAACGAGATCAACAGCGGCGTGCTGGAGATCCTCTTCCCGCGCTACCAGTCCGATCCGCGTCCGGTGTACGCGCTCTATACCGAAAAGGACAAGCTGCCGCTGAAGGTGCAGGTCTGTATTAACTATCTGACGGACTATTTTGTGGAAGTGGCGGAGCTGTTTCAGGGCATGCGGGGCAGAAGGAAGGAATAATCACTTTATTCCTGAACGTAAATGACAGATGAATATAAACAGGATGAATCCCTTGTTCATTCAGGAATATTCTTTCGCCACTATCAGGAATCGATAATTGACACTCCCGCCGTCACCCCATTACTTTATATGCAGTCTGCTCGTCAGACTGTTATTAATTTGTTGCTGATATGAATAATAAAATGCATTCCGCAGGATGACGTTAAACAAGGAAAAAAAATGAATCTGTTTGAACAAACACCGCCTTCACGCAGGCGCTATGGACTCGCCGCGTTCATCGGTTTAATAGCAGGGATCGTCTCCGCTTTTGTCAAATGGGGAGCCGAAGTGCCACTTCCGCCACGCAGTCCCACCGATTTATTCACCGCCGCATGCGGACCTGAGCAATTAATAAGAGCCGCAAGTCAGATTGACTGTTCCCGCAATTTTTTAAACCCTCCCTATGTATTTTTACGTGACTGGCTGGGCGTTGTTGATCCTAACGCAGCAGTTTATACATTTGCCGGACATATATTTAACTGGGTCGGCGTAACCCATATTATTTTCTCAATCGTCTTCGCTGTGGGGTATTGCGTCGTTGCGGAAGTCTTCCCGAAAATTAAACTCTGGCAAGGTTTGCTGGCGGGTGCGTTAGCCCAGCTTTTTGTGCATATGATCTCCTTCCCGCTGATGGGTCTGACGCCACCGCTGTTTGAATTGCCGTGGTATGAACACGTGTCAGAGATCGTGGGACATCTGGTCTGGTTCTGGTCGATCGAAATTATTCGTCGTGACTTGCGTAACCGCATTACTCACGAGCCTGATCCCGAGATCCCGCTGGGTAACTTACGTTAAAAAAAAGGCGCTACCGATGTAGCGCCTTTTTTATGCATCCTAAGATCAGGCCGTGCCGCCCACCGTCAGATTATCCACTTTCAGCGTCGGCTGACCGACGCCCACAGGCAGGCTCTGGCCCTCTTTGCCGCAAACGCCCACGCCGTTATCCAGCTTCAGGTCGTTACCAACCATGGAGATCTGCTGCATGGCCTCAATACCGGAGCCAATCAGGGTTGCGCCCTTCACCGCTTTGGTCACTTTGCCCTTCTCAATCAGATACGCCTCTGAGGTAGAGAAGACAAATTTGCCGGAGGTGATATCCACCTGACCGCCACCAAAGTTTGGCGCGAAGATACCGTAATCAACGGATTCGATAATCTCCTGCGGCGTGGATTTGCCCGGCAGCATGTAAGTGTTGGTCATGCGCGGCATCGGCAGGTGCGCGTAGGATTCGCGACGGCCGTTACCCGTTGGCGCTACGCCCATCAGCCGTGCGTTAAGCTTGTCCTGCATGTAGCCTTTCAGTACGCCATTTTCGATCAGCACGTTGTACTGACCCGGCGTACCTTCATCGTCGACAGAAATTGAGCCGCGACGGTCGAGCATGGTGCCATCATCCACCACGGTACACAGTTCGGAGGAGACAAGCTGCCCCATCTGACCGCTGAATACGGACGTCCCGCGACGGTTGAAATCACCTTCCAGGCCGTGACCGACCGCTTCGTGCAGCAGCACGCCCGGCCAGCCTGCGCCCAGTACCACCGGCAACGTACCGGCGGGTGCAGCCACGGC
Source organism: Enterobacter cloacae complex sp. EB5 (assembly GCF_031432835.1). Taxonomy (NCBI): domain Bacteria; kingdom Pseudomonadati; phylum Pseudomonadota; class Gammaproteobacteria; order Enterobacterales; family Enterobacteriaceae; genus Enterobacter; species Enterobacter cloacae complex sp. EB5. The sequence goes on along the minus strand of NZ_CP133860.1, from coordinate 2,513,583 downwards.
AGACAGGTTGACCAGCGCCATGCGCACGGCTTCTTTTGCCCATGCATCCGCGCGGGCTTCGCCGTCAACATCGCCCAGGAACCAGTCATAGCCAAAACGACCGCCGCCACCGCTTGAGCCGCGCTCGCGCTTGCCGTCGTCTTCAACCTGCACGCTGATAGAGAGACGCACCAGCGGGCGAACATCCGCCGCCAGGGTACCGTCCGTCGCCGCCACCAGGATCAGTTCATAAACCCCGGTCAGGCTGGCAGAGACTTCCTGCACACGCTTGTCCGCCGCGCGAGCCACTTTGTCCACGCGACGCAGGATGTCCAGCTTCTCCTCGCGGCTCATGCTTTGCAGCGGGTCGATGCTGGTATAGAGCGCAGCGTGCTGCACTTCACCCAGCGTTTTCACCCGTCCGTCGCCCGTATCGCGCACAATGGTTCGCGCCGCCTGCGCGCTCTGCTCCAGCGCGGCCAGGCTTATCTGGTCTGCATAGGCAAAACCGGTTTTTTCGCCGCTGACGGCGCGCACGCCGACGCCCTGGTCAATGTTATAAGAGCCATCTTTAATGATGCTGTCTTCTAAAACCCAGGATTCGTGATAGCTCGACTGGAAATAGAGATCGCCGTAGTCGAGGCGGCGTTCGGTCAGTTGACCAAGAATTGAGAACAGGTCCTGATGGCTCAGGCCGTTCGCTGCGAGCAAATGTTCACTTACCAGGTTCAGACTCATCGTATTGCTACTCGTTCGTTGCCGCCCGTGGCGGTATAAAGATCGTATTTATTGAGAGTGAGGCAATTACATGCCCACGTCAAATCATTGCTGTGCTTCTTTGCGCGGCTGGCGCAGCACCTCATTAATCTGTGGTTTATCAACCGGCCCGGTAATGCGATAGCGCAGAATCGAGACTTTGCTCCAGAGCGGCCCCAGCACTTTACTGGCCGCAAACACCGCCGCACCGACAATCGGGTTAACCACAAAGGCCGCCGCCACGCCCACGCTTGCGGAAATTTCCGGCGCCACCACGGCCTCCATATCCAGCTCGCGGCGCACGAGATCCACTGACCCTTTCATCGCGATATCCGCTTCCAGGCCGTCCACCAGCGTGTCGTCGGTGTGCAGAACGCCGTCTTTGATCCACGCCGTGCTGCGAATGGAATCGTAATAGAAACCTTCGCTGAAGGTGTCGCTAAAGTCGAAGCGCAGCTTGCGCAGCAGCGCGTCAAAACTCAGCAGACGCAGGATCTGCCCGGCGCGCCCCGTGCTCACATCGGCAATCTCACCCTTACCGAAGTTGGTTTTCAGGATGCCGTTAAGCGAAGCTTCATCGGGTGTCCATGGCGCAGCGCGCCAGTGCAGATCGTAATTCACATCGAAGGACGATCCGCGCAGCGGCGTGCTGATGCCGAAGAAGTTAGCCGCGGCGTCCAGCTTGTTGCCTTTAATATCGCCCTTCAGCGAGGTGCGCTGTTCACCCGGTTTGTTCACCCATTCGCCAGCGGCAGTCATGCGGCCAAAGCCGGTATCCACCAACCCGCCAGTGAGGCTCAGCGTATTGCCCTGAATAGCAAAATCACCGTCGATACGGCCATATTTTTGCCCCCACAGCCAGCACTCCGCACAGCGCAGCTGGAGATCGGGCCAGCCGCTGAAATCCACGCGCGACGTTCCACTGCCACTGACAGGAGAAGCGCTTGTCGACTGTGCTTTAGACGCCGTAAAGGTCGGATTGTAATAGAGATAACGGATAGCCGCCTGCCATGGCGCGTGATCGCGCATGGTCAACGAACCGTTGATCTCACGCCCCTGCGCCTCGACCTTTGAGCCGTTTACCGTCGGCCGGGAGACAATACTCAGGTTGTTCCACTGCTGCCCGCCCAGCCTCAGCGCAGGCGTGCGCAAGGTAATGGACTGCGGGAACTGCGCCGTTTGGTCGACGTTTTGCCCGACACCTTTCTGGAACAGTGCCAGCCACTCTGCGCCATCCATCGGCGGGAGATTCAGTTCAACGCCCGCCTGCTCCGGCAGCGGCGGCGTGGTACGGCTGTCCGTCGTCCAGATCGCCCTGTCCAGCGTCAGCTTGCGGTTAAGCAGCCAGCGGCTGTTGAAGTGGTTTGTTCCGCCAGCGTTTCCGGTTAAATCGAAGCTGTTGAGGTTGCCCACAACCTTAACGTTGACGGGCAATGCTTCACCGCTTTTCTTATTCAGCGGCGCGGGAATCTGGCTGCTGAGGTTTTTCAGATCGCCCGTAATGTCGACGTTATAGCGCGCACCGGCATGATAAGGCAGGTCGATGGCGACCTTGCCATTCCATGACACCGCGCCGTCCACCGCATTCTCAATCGGCTTCGGCAGAACATCCATGCGTGACGGCTGCCAGTTCGCGTCCATATTGACCGCCACCTGGTAGGCTTTATCGCCCTCAATGGTGGAGAAATCGATATTGACGGGTTGATTGAACCAGGTCGCTTTCAGCGGCTCACTTTTCAGCGTGCCGTTAACAAAGCTGAACTGACCGCTGAGGTTGTTCAGCGTGCTGTCCAGCGGCTTGATATAGAGGCTGTTGTTATTAAGGCGAACGTCACCTTTGGCGGTGGTCATTTCACCGTCCAGCGGGATATCCAGATGTAAGCGAGCATTCACATCGCCATCTAATTGCAACTGCTGAAGGGTGGCTGCCAGGGAGTCATTCAGCGGCGTATCTTCAAAGTACGGGCCAACCGCTTTACCCGGCCCCTTAATATCCGCATCAATCAGCAGTTTCTCTTTGGAGTAATCCGGGATGTTTGCCGTCAGGTTGCTTGCCGTTACGCCGCCCAGCGCAACGCTGTCCGTCTTCATCCACAGGCCGTCATTCAGGAAGTTGAGTTCAATATCCAGATTCTTCAGCGCCGGCCAGTCCGGCTGGAAGGCATAGGTGGCGTTGCGTAGCGGCACCAGAACCTGGAACTGGCCTTCGTTGTGCTTATACGGGAACAGGTGCGGGTTGCCGCCGTAGACCAGCGTGGCGTTATCCGCCTGGCCGCCCTGAATGGCGCCGCTGAGATAGTCCACCAGCGCTTTCCCCATCAGGTTTTCCGGGAAATAGCGCCACGCCTGTGAACCGTCATCCGTGCTGATGCCCGCCAGAATACCCAGCCACGGCTCATCGCCTTCAGGCTGTAGATAACGGAAATTACCGCGCGCGTGGACCGCTTTGGCTTTTACATCAATATCGCGGCCATCGAGCTGAAAACCTTTGTCATTCTTCAGCCAGTTGAGGGTGGCATTTCCCTTTTCGATCTCCAGTGGCGCACGGAAGACCGTTTCGTACGGCATTTTCGCGTCCTGCATTTCTGCCGTCAGCCTGCCGTTTTCCACGCTTCCTTCCAGTTTACCGCTGAAGTGCTCGGCACCCGGCAGCAGTTTCCACTGTTTCCATGCGAGATTTTTCCATGCCGCCTGAAAACGCGTCTTTTCCGTGGCCTGGAGCGGAATATCCAGCGCCAGCCGGTTTATCTGCCCGCTCGGCTGCGTCGCCAGCCAGATTTCGCCCAGCTCCGGGGAGAGTTTTGCGGCCATTGAACGCAGCCCTTCGATCGCCGTCAGATCCAGGTTACTGGCGCGGATACGCAACTCGTCGCTGCGTTTACCGTTTATCCCGCCGACGTCCTGCTCCGGCATCCACGCCAGCGTCAGCGCGCCGCGCGGCCAGGGTTTGTTATCCATGGAGATGCGCGTATCCGGGATAGCGAACTGCCAGCCGCCTTTATCCTGCGTCACGTGTGCGGTGAGGTTATCGACGGAAAGTTGATGCTGATGGTTTTCCCCCTTCCAGCTCGCGCCCCCCTGCTTAAGCCAGATATCGCCGCTGGCGAACGCCCCGTTCGTCAGGGTCATCCAGCCTTCCAGGCTGAAGCGCGCGGTTTCCAGCTGCATGTTCTGCTGTAGCCACTCACCGAGCCACGGCTTCACGTCCACGTCGTCCGCCTGTAGCCACACCCTGCCGTTGTTCAGCAGGCCATTGTCGTCGCGCAGATCCATCCGCACCTGCATAACGCCGTGCTGCCCGTTCAGGCTGGAGAGATTCACCTGCCCCTCGGCGCGGTGGCGATCTTTCCCGTTTAACCAGGTCAGCTGTGGGATCGCCAGCTCAGCGCGCTGCCCGGAAAGGGTAATAAAGCTCACTTCGCTGTCGCGCAGATCGAAATGATCGAACTGGCGGAGGAAGAGATCGCTGAAGCGGTTGGCTTCCAGACCCTGATTATTATCACCGCCCGTCAGCGGAGTATTGGTCAGAAACTGAAGTTGATAAAAGGTGAGATCGCGAAACTGCCAGCGCAGATGCAGCAGGCTTTGCCAGACATCCAGCGCCAGGGTGACGCGTTTGATTTTGAGGTTGCCGCCATCTTTCAGGCTGGCGCGGATATCGCGCGCATCAAGCGTCGGGCCAAAGTTCTGCCAGCTTGCCTCGATATGGCTCACGTCCACTGGCAGGCCGGTGGCGGATTCGATTTTTGCCAGGATCTGCGGACGCCAGCTGTCCAGATGCGGCAAGGCGAGACGCAGCCCGCTCACGAGCAACGCGACAATCACGACCAGCGTTGCCCCTGTAAGCAGTAAAATCCCCGGCAATCGCCTCACGCGTCTCTCCTTGTCAGCCTTAAATCTCGCAGCGAACTGCGTTTACATCATGACGACGTCAAACTGCTCCTGGTTATAGAGCGGCTCAATTTGCACTTTTACCTGTTTGCCGACAAAGATTTCCACTTCCGCCAGCGCGTGCGACTCTTCCCCTTTCAGGGCCTCCGCCACCGCAGGGGAAGCATAGACCAGAAAACGGTCTGAGTCGTAGGCATGATGGACACGGACAATCTCACGCATGATCTCGTAGCAGACCGTCTCCACCGTCTTTACCGTTCCGCGTCCATGGCAGGTTGGACACTCATTACACAGGACATGTTCCACGCTTTCGCGGGTCCGTTTCCGGGTCATTTCCACCAGACCGAGCTGCGAGAAGCCATTGATGCTGGTTTTCACGCGATCTTTACTCAGCGCCTGCTCCAGGGAGTGCAGCACGCGACGGCGGTGATCTTCATTGTTCATATCGATAAAGTCGATGATGATAATGCCGCCCAGATTACGCAGGCGCAGCTGGCGCGCGATGGCCTGCGTCGCTTCGATGTTGGTGTTGAAGATGGTGTCATCGAGGTTGCGATGGCCGACAAACGCGCCGGTGTTGATATCGACGGTGGTCATCGCTTCGGTTTGATCGATGATCAGATAGCCACCCGATTTCAGCTCAACCTTACGCTCCAGCGCACGCTGGATTTCGTTTTCAACGTCATAGAGGTCAAATATCGGCTGGCGTCCGGTGTAATGCTCCAGCAGACCCGGCATTTCCGGGATGTACTCGGCGGTGAACTCCAGTAAGGCTTCGTACGTCAGACGGGAATCCACGCGGATGCGGTCAAGCTGGGCGTCGGCGAAATCGCGTAATACGCGCTGAGCGAGCGCCAGCTCACCGTACAGCCGGTAGCGGGTCTGGTTGCGTTTTTTACGCTCCATCACTTTGGTCCAGACGCGCTTCAGGTAGGCCGCATCCGAGGCCAGATCTTCTTCGCTGATCCCTTCCGCCGCGGTACGGATAATAAACCCGCCCTGCTCGTCGCAGTAGGCGCTGACCACCTTTTTCAGGCGCTCACGCTCGCTTTCGCTCTCAATACGCTGTGACACGCCGACGTGCGACGCCCCCGGCATAAAGACCAGATAGCGTGAAGGCAGGGTGATGTCGGTGGTCAGACGCGCGCCTTTGGTGCCCAGCGGATCTTTTACCACCTGCACCATCAGATCCTGGCCCTGACGCACCAGCTCAGAGATGTCGCGCACGGCAAACTGCTTTTGCTCTTCGCCTGCCACGCATTCGGTGTGCGGCATGATATCGGAGGCATGTAAAAACGCTGCCTTATCGAGCCCAATATCTACAAAAGCCGCCTGCATACCCGGCAGGACACGACTGACACGACCTTTGTAGATATTGCCTACGATTCCGCGTCGCGCTTCACGCTCAATATGAATTTCCTGGAGAATGCCACCATCAATGTAGGCCACACGGGTTTCCGATGGCGTTACGTTTACCAACAATTCAGCCGTCATAATTATCCCTTCCCTCACGCAGTGAGTTAAAATTGCTCAGCAACTCATACGTTTCCACCAGCGGTAAGCCGACTACGGCGTGATAGCTGCCATTTATCTTCCTGACAAAACAGCCACCCAACCCTTGAATACCGTATGCACCTGCTTTATCCATAGGTTCACCGCTGGCGATATAGCCGGCGATCTCCTCGTCGGTGAGGACTCTGAACGTCACTTCCGTTACCACAAGGCAATCCAGAACGTACTGGCTGTCTGCCAGCGCTACCGCCGTCATCACCTGATGGGTTTGTCCGGACATGCTACGCAGCATCCGCGCCGCATGGTCTGCGTCGCGGGGTTTCTCAAGCACCTCACCATTGAGAATGACGATGGTATCCGCACCCAGTACCGGTAAGTCACGCGGCACGCATGCCACGCCCGCCTGCGCTTTTTCACGTGCCAGACGAGAGACATACTGCTGAGCGCTTTCACCCTCAGCACGTTTTTCTTCAATACCGGTAACGATGCGTTCGAAGGAGACACCCAACTGCGCGAGCAGTTCCTGGCGACGCGGAGAACCGGAGGCAAGATACAAAGACGTCATAGAAACCTTTTATTGCACGGCAAACTGCTGGCGAATTTTACGCATCAGCAGGAACAGCCACGGCCAGAGCACACCGTTTACTACACTACTCCAGAACACTTCCGGTCGGAAAGAGACGTTGATCACTAAAAACTCTGCCCAGAAAACAACGATATCCGCAGCGAGCGACAACAACATCACCACCAGCGCCTGTTGCCAGAGCGCAAGGTTACGAAAGAGCTGGAATTTGAGTGCGACGAGATACGCAATAATGCTCATGGATAAGGCGCGGACGCCAAGCGTAGAGCCACTGATAAGATCCAGTATGGCACCCATCACAAAACCTGTGCCGACATTTACGCGGTGCGGCAGGGCGAGGATCCAGTAGAGCAAAATGAGCAATACCCAGTTTGGCCGGAAAACAAGAATGTCGTCCGGCCAGGGCATAATTTGCAGCAACAGTGCAACGAGGAATGAGAGCCAGATTACCCAGCGCCCCTGGCTACGATAACTGGCCACTACTGCCCTCCACCCGAGACTTGCGGCGGTGGCGGCGCGTCCGGCAGCGGCTGCGTTAACCCCGTCGCCGGAGCCGGTACGGGTGCAGGTGGTCCCATCGCATCCGGCGCAGGCAGCACCTGCGGCATCATCTGCATCAGGCGTTCATTGGCCACGCGATGCACATCTTCCGGGGTCATCGGGTTAGCGCCGTTACGATCGGCGCCCCACAGCAGCAGCAGGTAGCGCAAACGCTGCAAGCCAGCCGTTGGACGCGCCTGAATCACGGTATAGGCACGCTGAGTATCGAGCTTCACGGAAGAGACAACCGCAACCGGGTAGCCCTCAGGGAAACGACCGCCCAGACCGGACGTCACCAGCACGTCGCCCACGCGGATATCCGTGTTGGCGGGCAGATGTTCCAGTTGCAGATCGTCCGTGCAGCCATTACCGGCGGCAATCACGCGAATATCGTTACGCAGCACCTGAATCGGCAGTGCATGGGTGGCATCGCAAATCAGCAGCACGCGGCTGGTCAGTTTGGCAACCGCCACAACCTGGCCCACGACGCCTTTATCGCTGATGACAGGCTGACCTTCGTATACGCCGTTCACGCTGCCTTTATCAATCACCACCTGATCGCTGTACGGATCGTTTACGGTGGAGATCACCTGGGTGACCATTTTCTGTTCATCCTGGCGCAGCGGCGAGCCAAGCAGTTCACGCAGGCGTGCGTTTTCCTGCTTATATTGCCCCAGCATCAGCAGCTCGCTGTTTTTCAGCAGCAGCTCCTGGCGTAACGCACGGTTTTCAAGTTCGAGCTGGTCACGCGATGAGAGCGTTTGCGACACGGAGTCGAGCAGTTCACGGGGACCATTTGAAATAAAGTAGAAAGGACTGACGGCGGTATCCATGTACGTTCGGATCTGGCTGAACGTACCGAGGCGGCTATCGGCAATAATGACCCCGAGCGCAACCAGAACCGCCAGGATCAGGCGAAACTGTAGCGACGGGCCACGGCTAAAAATTGGCTTCATAGGCTATGCGTATTCTCGCGTCAGAGAGAAAGGGTAGCAAATTGCTACCCTCTCACACCCGACTACTCTTCGCTAAACAAGTCGCCGCCGTGCATGTCGATCATTTCCAGCGCCTTGCCACCACCACGGGCGACGCAAGTCAGTGGATCTTCTGCAACTACGACAGGAATACCTGTCTCTTCCATTAACAGGCGGTCGAGGTTACGCAGCAGTGCACCACCACCGGTCAGAACCATACCGCGCTCGGAGATATCGGAGGCCAGCTCTGGCGGGCACTGTTCCAGCGCAACCATCACTGCGCTCACGATGCCGGTCAGCGGCTCCTGCAACGCTTCCAGGATTTCGTTGGAGTTCAGGGTGAATCCGCGTGGCACGCCTTCCGCCAGGTTACGACCGCGAACTTCGATCTCGCGAACTTCATCACCCGGATAGGCAGAACCGATTTCGTGCTTGATGCGCTCTGCGGTCGCTTCACCGATCAGAGAGCCGTAGTTACGGCGAACGTAGTTGATGATGGCTTCGTCGAAACGGTCACCGCCGATACGTACGGAGGAGGAGTACACTACGCCGTTCAGGGAGATAACGGCCACTTCAGTGGTACCGCCACCGATATCCACCACCATAGAACCGGTAGCTTCAGAAACCGGCAGACCCGCACCAATTGCCGCAGCCATCGGTTCTTCAATCAGGAACACTTCACGCGCACCGGCACCCTGAGCGGATTCACGGATCGCACGGCGTTCAACCTGGGTTGCGCCAACCGGCACACACACCAGCACGCGCGGGCTTGGGCGCATGAAGCTGTTGCTGTGAACCTGCTTGATGAAGTGCTGAAGCATTTTTTCGGTCACGAAGAAGTCAGCAATAACGCCGTCTTTCATTGGGCGGATCGCGGCGATGTTGCCCGGCGTACGGCCCAGCATCTGCTTCGCATCATGACCTACTGCGGCCACGCTTTTTGGCGAGCCGGCACGATCCTGACGAATGGCCACAACGGAAGGCTCATTCAATACGATGCCTTGTCCTTTTACATAAATAAGGGTATTCGCGGTACCCAGGTCAATGGACAGGTCATTGGAAAACATGCCACGAAATTTTTTCAACATACTAAGGGATAATCCTGAAAGCTGGGGCGGAAAACAAAATCCGCTTACTTTACCAACCACACGCAGCAGCGACAAGGCGCAAAAATCGTCTGCTACGGTGAAAATTAGTGCAGCACGTTTCCTTTGTTACAAATTCATCCCCTGAATCCCTCAGGGCTGAGTAAACAGCAGCGTCCCTCACTTTCACTTGTAACCCATTAAAGGTCGTTCACTGGCTTTTATGCTCGTCTTGCTCAAAGCTACAGGCGCGATATTCTACGTGAAAACAAAGTAAACGGCAGGTCAAACAGAGTATCTTTGCAAATATTTTTTCACATTGGTGTCAAGCGGCTGAGAGGCGGCAAAAAAATCCCCCTGACCGCCCGTCACGCCGCGCTCTGTCAACATCTGCCATTCACTTCGTGAACGTACGCCTGCGGCAAATACTTGCGTTTGCGTTCCTTTGCACGCTTCCACCAGGCTTTGTACCAGCAGCTGGTTTTCGGTGCGTTTTTCAATATTCCTTACCAGACCCGGATGCAGCTTCAATAATTCAACATCCAGCTCTTTGATCCAGCTGGTACTCACCAGCGTCAGACCCGCCTGGGTTACCGCCACGCGAGCCCCAAGCGCATTGATTAAACGCACCACCGGGCGCAACCGGCTGATGTGTTGACCTACATCTGCCTCTGCAAGTTCAAAAATAATGCGTTTGCGTTGCGATTTTTCGCATTGCATTAACGTGTCACGTAACCAGCGCTGGAAGCGCGGACGGATCAGCGATTCGACGGTCACCTGCAAAGCCAGATTTTCTTCAGGCCAGTACGATAAAAACGGAATGAGGCGGGTGATTTGCTGACGGTCATACTCTTCGGACAATCCGAATTGCAACACCATGGGCAGATATTCCGCGGAGATAACCTCTTCGGTGCCATCAAAAATACGGCACATCAACTCACGATGATGGACATGACCACTCTTCATGACCGCCGGTTTTTGATAGATGCGCGGTCCGCCCCGGCTCAGCATCTGTTCAATCAGGGTTCGCCAGCGCACGTTGCCACGCCCTTTCTCCGGCAGCGTATCATCATAGACCGCCCAGCCGTTCGCCCCCTGCAATACGGCGTTACGCGTGGCCGCTTCCGCATGTTCCATCACCTGCTCCGTCGACTGACCGCCGCGCCAGGCACAGATGCCCATATGCACCATGTCGTCTCTGTCGAGCATTTTGCTCTGGGGCAGCGCATCGACGGCTTTCAGCAGCTGGCTGGCGATACTCTCGGACTCCTTTAAGGTGCGATGCGGCAGCAAGACGGCAAAGTCGCTGCGGTGGTAGCGTGCCAGTAACGCGCCGGGGTAGCGCATAATAAAGGTGGACAGCAGGTTAATCAGCGTAAAGAGGTTCTCTTCCGCCACGCGCTGGCCCCAGGTATCACGGAGCAGATCGAAGTCGGGCAGGCGAATCATCATTACCACGCCATGCGTACCCACCTTTTCGGGGTCATCAAGAAGCGTAGCCAGCTGATTATCAAAGAAGAGACGGTTGTTCAGGCCCGTTTTGTTATCCTGCGCGGCGTAAGAGCGAATCAACGTGTCCATACGGCTACGCTGATCGCTGGCAAACTGGATTTCGGAGAGCAGCACGTCCAGGGCGCTACTGGTGCGTGATGGCCATTCATAAACCGATCCCCGCACCTGCGGACCCCGCTCGCCATTCAGTATCCGCACGGAGCGTGTTTCCAGCAGTTCCTGGCCGGAAAGTTGACGACGCTGCCAGCGAACCGCGAGGAAAATCAGCAGTACGATAAAGGCAACGGCGATGGTTAAGGGCGCGGTGGTCATGAGCGAGCGTAAATAGTTGCTCATCGGATCCTGGTACATCAGATGAATTGTCATACCCGGATGTTTAAGCGAATGAACCGTAACGTCCCGATACTGATCTACCGTGCCGGCAGGACGATAGCTGCCCTGGCGGGTATGGCTGAAAACGGTCTGCTTCCCCTGTTTAATGTCGATCTGCACTATATCCACAGGCACCATTAACTCATCCAGCTCACGCGAAAGCGCCGGGAAGGAGGTTGTAATCAGGCGAGTGTCGATAACCGATGCAACCGATTCAACCCGGTTAATCAGCTTATCCTGGATGGCATTGTAAAAGCTCAGCGAGCAGCCAATTAGCGTGACAAATATGGTCAGCCCCGTCAGCAAGGTAATAAAAGCTGAGAACTTCGTCGTTAATCGCATCCTTGAGATTACTCCGTGGGTTGAAGGGGGGTGCAAGTGAGCACTAACTTGCATTTCAAATGCGACATACTACCAAACCTGGTGTATCTGGCAATTTATTGCGTTAAATCGGCACTGCGTTTCATTGAGCGAGTATAGTCATCAGAACATATTTTCCCATCATCAAACCTAGTGAGGACCCTGTATGCAGGCTTTGATCTTAGAACAGCAGGACGGCAAAACCGTTGCCTCGGTGCAAACCATTGAGGAGAGCCGCCTGCCGGAGGGCGACGTGACCGTAGATATCGACTGGTCCAGCCTGAACTATAAGGATGCACTGGCGATTACGGGAAAAGGTAAAATCATCCGAAATTTCCCGATGGTGCCAGGAATCGACTTTGCAGGCCGCGTGCATACCAGTGAAGATCCGCGTTTTCACGCCGGACAGCAGGTGCTGCTCACCGGCTGGGGAGTAGGTGAAAACCACTGGGGCGGACTGGCAGCGCAGGCGCGCGTAAAAGGTGACTGGCTGGTCCCGATGCCCAAAGGTCTGGACGGTCGTAAGGCGATGATCATCGGCACGGCAGGTTTCACGGCCATGCTGTGCGTGATGGCGCTGGAAGAGGCCGGGATCCGTCCTGAGTCGGGCGAAATTGTCGTCACCGGCGCCAGCGGCGGCGTGGGCAGCACGGCCGTCACGCTGCTGCACAAGCTGGGGTATCAGGTCGCCGCCGTCTCTGGCCGCGAAAGTACGCATGATTATCTACGTCAGCTGGGCGCAAGCCGCATTCTGAGCCGCGACGAATTTACCGAGACCCGCCCGCTGGAAAAACAGGTCTGGGCTGGCGCAGTAGATACCGTCGGCGACAAAGTGCTGGCGAAGGTGCTGGCGCAAATGAATTACGGCGGCTGCGTGGCGGCCTGTGGACTGGCGGGTGGTTTTGCCCTGCCGACAACGGTGATGCCATTTATTCTGCGTAACGTGCGTCTTCAGGGTGTCGATTCGGTCATGGCCCCAGCCGAGCGGCGGGCTGAGGCCTGGGAACGTCTGGTGCAGGATCTGCCAGCCTCATTCTATGAGCAGAGCGCCACGGAGATTACCCTGAGCCAGGCGCCAGAGTTCGCCAGTAAAATCATGGACAACCAGTTCCACGGTCGTGCGCTGGTTAAAATCGCCTAATCTTCAAATTTTCGTGACATATTCGCGCTAACCCTCCTCCTCCGTCATGCTTAGAAAAACGCCTGACGGAGGATGCCATGAAAACCCGAAAACTGACGGAAGCCGACGTAACGTCTGAATCTGTCTTTATGCTACAGCGCCGCCAGATCCTGAAAATGCTTGGCATCAGCGCCACCGCCCTGACGCTCACCCCTGCGGCCCATGCCGATCTGCTCGACTGGTTTAAGGGCAACGATCGCCCGAAAGCCCCCTCCGGCGCACCGCTTAACTTCACGAAACCAGCGCAGTGGCAGAATAAACTGACGCTAACGCCGGAAGACAAAGTCACCGGCTATAACAACTTCTATGAGTTTGGTCTTGATAAGGCCGATCCTGCCGCCAACGCCGGGAGCATGAAAACCGATCCCTGGACGCTGAAGATAGATGGCGAGGTGGCAAAACCGCTGACGCTGGATCATCATGACCTCACCACCCGCTTCCCCCTTGAAGAACGCATTTACCGTATGCGCTGTGTGGAAGCCTGGTCGATGGTGGTGCCGTGGGTAGGTTTCCCTTTGCACAAACTGCTGGCGCTGGTTGAGCCCACCAGCAACGCGAAGTATGTTTCCTTCCAGACGCGCTATGCCCCGGACGAGATGCCAGGCCAGAAGGATCGGTTTATCGGCGGCGGGCTGGAGTATCCCTACGTTGAAGGTTTACGTCTCGACGAAGCCATGCATCCGCTTACGCTGCTCACCGTCGGGGTTTATGGCAAAGCGCTGCCGCCGCAAAACGGGGCGCCCATTCGCCTGACCGTACCGTGGAAATACGGTTTCAAGGGCATCAAATCGATCGTCAGCATTAAGCTCACCCGTGAACGCCCCCCCACCACCTGGAACCTGGCAGCGCCTGACGAGTATGGTTTTTTTGCCAACGTTAACCCGCACGTTGACCATCCGCGCTGGTCGCAGGCAACGGAACGTTTTATCGGTTCCGGCGGCGCGCTGGATGTTAAACGCCAGCCAACGCTGCTGTTTAACGGCTATGCGGATGAGGTGGCATCCCTCTACCGTGGGCTGAACTTACGGGAGAACTTCTAAGTGCGTTTAACGGCAAAGCAGATAACCTGGCTGAAGGTACTCCTGCATTTAGCCGGATTGCTCCCTTTTATCTGGCTCTTCTGGGCAGCCAGCCAGGGACAGTTCAGTGCCGATCCGGCGAAAGATATTCAGCATTTTACGGGTCGGATGGCTCTGAAATTTTTGCTGGCGACCTTGCTCGTCTCACCGCTGGCGCGCTACGCTAAACAGCCATTATTGATACGTACCCGTCGGCTTTTAGGGCTATGGTGTTTTGCCTGGGCGACGCTGCATCTCACCAGCTACGCCCTGCTGGAACTGGGCATTAACAACCTGGCACTCCTTGGCAGCGAACTGGTGACGCGTCCCTATCTGACGCTGGGTATCGTAAGCTGGCTGGTTTTACTGGCGCTGACGCTGACCTCCACGCAGTATGTGCAGCGAAAACTGGGTCGACGCTGGCAACTGCTGCACAACTTCGTCTATCTTGTCGCGATCCTCGCCCCCATTCATTACCTGTGGTCGGTGAAGATTTTATCCCCTCAGCCGGTCATCTATGCTCTGCTGGCCCTGGCCCTTTTAGCGTGGCGTTACAAGAAGTTCCGCCAGTGGTTGCGATAGTTCACGAAACTGTGCGTTTTCCCGCAGATTATTTATCAACCGCGAATCTTTTTCGGATAGCGGTTGATAATCTTCCCTGATAAGACCAGTATTTAGCTGCCAAATGCTACGAAATCGTTATAATGTGCGACTTCGGTTTTCCCGACAGGGGTTTTAGGCCTCTGAAAGGGTGACAATTGCGCTTTGAGGGTATATGTTGTTTTTTACCCGAAAATCGCAGGAGATAGCGGCACAATGGCTGATAAATTCCAAATTTTAGTTTTAAACGGACCGAACCTGAACATGCTCGGCACCCGTGAGCCAGAGAAGTACGGCACGCTGACATTGAGCGAAATTGTTAACCGTCTGAGTACGGAAGCAGCGTCGCTGAATGTGGATTTGGACCATTTTCAGTCAAACGCGGAGTACGCAATCATCGACCGTATTCATCAGGCTAAAGACACTGTGGACTATATCCTGATCAATCCGGCCGCGTTTACGCACACCAGTGTTGCTATACGCGACGCACTGCTCGCGGTGAGTATCCCGTTTATCGAGATCCACCTGAGTAACGTGCACGCCCGCGAGCCGTTCCGCCACCATTCCTACCTGTCAGATATCGCCGCTGGCGTGATTTGTGGGCTGGGTGCAGACGGCTATTCATACGCTTTACAGACAGCGGTAAAACGCTTGTCACAATCACACTAAACAAGAGTACGGAACCCACTCATGGATATTCGTAAGATTAAAAAACTGATCGAGCTGGTTGAAGAATCAGGCATCTCCGAACTGGAAATTTCTGAAGGCGAAGAGTCTGTACGCATCAGCCGTGCAGCCCCAGCCGCTAGCTTCCCGGTAATGCAGCAAGCTTACGCTGCGCCAGTGCAGCAGCCTGCGCTCTCCGCAGCCGTTGCGCCAGCGGCAGCAGAAGCGGCACCTGCGGCTGCAACAGAAATCAGTGGTCACATCGTACGTTCCCCAATGGTTGGTACTTTCTACCGCACCCCGAGCCCGGACGCGAAGGCGTTCATCGAAGTGGGTCAGAAAGTCAACGTAGGCGATACCCTGTGCATCGTTGAAGCCATGAAAATGATGAACCAGATCGAAGCAGACAAATCAGGTACTGTGAAAGCGATCCTGGTCGAAAGTGGTCAGCCGGTAGAATTTGACGAGCCGCTGGTCGTCATCGAGTAACGAGGCGAACATGCTGGATAAAATTGTTATCGCCAACCGTGGCGAGATTGCACTGCGTATTCTTCGTGCCTGTAAAGAACTGGGCATCAAGACCGTGGCCGTGCACTCAAGCGCGGATCGCGATTTAAAACACGTATTGCTGGCGGATGAGACGGTCTGTATCGGTCCGGCTCCGTCCGTAAAAAGCTATCTGAACATCCCGGCTATCATTAGCGCCGCCGAAATCACTGGCGCGGTCGCGATTCACCCGGGTTATGGTTTCCTCTCCGAGAACGCCAACTTTGCTGAGCAGGTTGAACGCTCTGGCTTTATCTTCATTGGCCCGAAAGCCGACACCATTCGCCTGATGGGTGACAAAGTGTCTGCCATCACCGCGATGAAAAAAGCTGGCGTGCCTACCGTACCGGGCTCTGACGGCCCGCTGACCGACGATATGGATGCTAACCGCGCCCATGCTAAACGCATTGGCTACCCGGTGATCATCAAAGCGTCCGGCGGCGGCGGCGGTCGCGGTATGCGCGTTGTACGCAGCGATGCTGAACTGGCGCAGTCCATCTCCATGACCAAAGCGGAAGCGAAAGCGGCTTTCAGCAATGACATGGTGTACATGGAAAAATACCTGGAAAACCCACGCCACATCGAAATTCAGGTGCTGGCTGACGGTCAGGGTAACGCAATCTATCTGGCAGAACGTGACTGCTCCATGCAGCGTCGTCACCAGAAAGTCGTCGAAGAAGCGCCAGCGCCGGGCATTACGCCGGAACTGCGTCGCTACATCGGTGAGCGTTGCGCCAAAGCGTGTGTCGATATCGGCTATCGCGGGGCGGGTACCTTTGAGTTCCTGTTCGAAAACGGCGAGTTCTACTTCATTGAGATGAACACCCGTATTCAGGTTGAACACCCGGTTACCGAAATGATCACCGGCGTTGACCTGATCAAAGAACAGCTGCGTATCGCAGCCGGTCAGCCGCTGTCCATCAAACAGGAAGAAGTTGTGGTGAAAGGCCATGCGGTAGAGTGCCGTATCAACGCCGAAGACCCGAACACCTTCCTGCCAAGCCCGGGTAAAATCACGCGTTTCCACGCGCCGGGTGGCTTTGGTGTGCGCTGGGAGTCCCATATCTACGCCGGTTACACCGTACCGCCGTACTATGACTCAATGATCGGTAAGCTGATCTGCTACGGCGAAAACCGTGACGTGGCCATTGCCCGCATGAAGAACGCCCTTCAGGAGCTGATCATTGACGGGATCAAAACCAACGTTGATCTCCAGATGCGCATTATGAGCGACGAGCACTTCCAGAATGGTGGCACTAACATCCACTACCTGGAGAAAAAACTCGGTCTGAACGAGAAGTAAGAGACCAGTGTTGCTAAAAGGCCGGATTATCCGGCCTTTTTTATTTCTGGGGATCGCTAAGCCCCATCATGTACAATCCCCGCTTTCTTCATCCACAAGGGACAAAAAATGGACAAACGTTTTGTTCAGGCCCATAAAGAAGCGCGCTGGGCGCTGTGGCTGACCCTTCTCTATCTCGCTGCATGGTTAGTAACTGCTTACTTACCTGATTCGGCGATTGGCATTACCGGCCTCCCGCACTGGTTTGAAATGGCCTGCCTGCTGCTGCCGCTGGTGTTTATCCTGCTGTGCTGGGCGATGGTGAAATTCATCTATCGCGATATTTCACTGGAGGACGATGATGCAGCTTGAAGTCATTCTGCCCCTTATCGCTTACCTGTTCCTGGTGTTTGGCCTGTCGGTTTATGCGATGCGTAAACGTTCGACCGGCACCTTTCTGAACGAGTATTTCCTCGGGAGCCGCTCAATGGGTGGCGTCGTGCTGGCCATGACGCTGACCGCTACGTACATCAGCGCCAGCTCGTTTATTGGTGGCCCCGGCGCCGCTTATAAGTACGGGCTGGGTTGGGTACTGCTGGCCATGATCCAGCTGCCTGCCATCTGGCTCTCTCTGGGCATACTGGGTAAAAAGTTTGCCATTCTGGCCCGTCGCTACAATGCCGTAACGCTGAACGATATGCTGTTTGCCCGCTATCAGAGTCGCTTGCTGGTATGGCTGGCAAGCCTGAGTCTGCTGGTGGCGTTTATTGGCGCAATGACGGTGCAGTTTATCGGCGGCGCACGTCTGCTGGAGACGGCAGCCGGTATCCCCTATGAGACAGGTCTGGTCATTTTCGGTGTGAGTATCGCGCTGTATACCGCGTTTGGCGGGTTCCGCGCCAGCGTACTCAACGACACGATGCAGGGGATGGTGATGCTCATTGGCACCCTCGTTCTGCTGGTAGGTATCGTGCATGCCGCAGGAGGCCTGAGCCATGCGGTTGAAACCCTGGAAGCGATCGATCCGAAACTGGTCTCGCCGCAGGGGGCGGATGACATCCTCTCGCCAACCTTTATGACCTCGTTCTGGGTGCTGGTGTGCTTTGGCGTGATTGGCCTGCCGCATACCGCCGTGCGCTGCATCTCATATAAAGACAGCAAAGCGGTGCACCGCGGGATCATTATCGGGACAATTGTGGTGGCGATCCTGATGTTCGGTATGCACCTGGCGGGCGCGCTGGGACGCGCGGTGATCCCTGACCTTACCGTACCGGATCTGGTCATTCCGACCCTGATGGTGAAAGTGCTTCCGCCGTTTGCCGCCGGGATTTTCCTCGCCGCACCCATGGCGGCCATTATGTCGACCATCAACGCTCAGTTGCTGCAAAGTTCCGCTACGATCATTAAAGATCTCTATCTGAATTTGCGCCCTGAACAGGTCGAAAATGAGCGACGCCTCAAGCGTATGTCGGCGGTGATTACCCTGGTGCTGGGGGCGTTGCTGCTGCTGGCCGCATGGCGTCCACCGGAGATGATCATCTGGCTGAACCTGCTCGCCTTTGGCGGGCTGGAGGCCGTTTTCCTGTGGCCGCTGGTGCTGGGGCTGTACTGGGAACGCGCGAATGCCGCGGGTGCATTAAGCGGTATGATTGTCGGGGGCGTCCTGTATGCCGTTCTCGCCACGTTTAAAATTCAGTATCTGGGCTTCCATCCGATCGTGCCTTCGTTACTGTTAAGTTTACTGGCGTTTGTGGTGGGAAACCGTTTTGGTCGACCGGTGCCACAAACTGCCCTGATTTCTACTGACAAATAAAGAGTTTTGCCATGCCGTGGATCCAATTAAAACTGAACACAACCGGCGCGAACGCCGAAGAACTGAGTGATGCGCTGATGGAGGCCGGTTCGGTCTCTATCACCTTCCAGGACACGCATGACACGCCTGTCTTTGAGCCGCTGCCAGGCGAAACGCGCCTGTGGGGTGATACGGACGTTATCGGCCTGTTCGATGCAGAAACCGACATGAAAGAGGTCGTGGCGATTCTGGAAAACCATCCGCTGCTGGGCGCGGGTTTCGCGCATAAAATTGAACAACTGGAAGACAAAGACTGGGAACGCGAGTGGATGGACAACTTCCATCCGATGCAGTTTGGTCAGCGTCTGTGGATCTGCCCAAGCTGGCGTGAAGTGCCTGATGAAAACGCCGTCAACGTGATGCTGGATCCGGGCCTGGCGTTCGGCACCGGTACTCACCCGACAACCTCCCTGTGCCTGCAATGGCTGGATGGCCTGGATCTGGAAGGCAAAACCGTGATCGACTTCGGTTGCGGTTCCGGAATCCTTGCTATCGCGGCACTGAAACTGGGCGCGGCAAAAGCCATCGGGATCGACATCGATCCGCAGGCGATTCAGGCCAGCCGTGATAATGCCGAGCGTAATGGCGTTTCCGATCGCCTTGAACTGTATCTGCCGGACGCCCAGCCAGAGGCGATGAAAGCCGATGTGGTGGTCGCGAATATCCTGGCTGGCCCGTTACGCGAGCTGGCGCCGTTAATCAGCGTCCTGCCGGTTGAAGGCGGTCTGCTGGGCCTGTCCGGTATCCTTGCCAGCCAGGCAGACAGCGTCTGTGAAGCCTACGCCGATCTCTTTGCGCTCGACCCGGTGGTCGAGAAAGAAGAGTGGTGTCGCATCACCGGCCGTAAAAAATAAGCGTTTGGCGTGGTCGTCTGACCACGCCTTTTCCCTTCGGTTTTTTCTCCCGCCTTCTTCCTTTCTTCGATAAAATAACCGCACAAATCATAATGTTAATTATTGATTTGGATAATAAAATTCACAGGAAGAATATGATGAAACACATTTCAGGCAAGGCAGCGCTGCTGGCGCTGAGCATGATTTCGGCTACGGCTTACGCATCACACTGGAGCTATCAGGGTAAAGACGCACCGGAACACTGGGGCGAACTGGACGAGGCGTACAAGACGTGTAAAAGCGGGATGTATCAGTCGCCGGTCAACATAGACAACACGGTCAAAGCCCACATCTCTCCGCTGGAAACGCACTATATCGACGGCCCGGTCATTCTGACAAACAACGGCCATACTATCCAGGCGAGTGAAAATGCCGATACACGCGACAGCATCACGCTTGATAAACAGCGCTGGACGTTACAGCAGTTCCATTTCCATGCACCATCCGAAAACACGGTGCACGGTAAAAAATACGCAATGGAAATGCATCTGGTCCATAAAAACGCTGACGGCGAACTGACGGTCGTTGCCGTTATGTTCGATCAGGGCGCGGCAAACACTGAACTGGATAAACTCTGGGGCGTGATGCCAGGACAGGTTGACCAGAACGTCACGATTAAGCCAACCCTCGATGTGAATAAATTACTGCCCGCGGATAAAACCTACTGGCGTTTTAGCGGCTCTCTGACCACGCCACCGTGTTCAGAAGGGGTAACGTGGCTGGTGCTCAAGCATCCGCTGACCGTCTCTGCTGAACAGCTGCAAAAATTCACTCACACCATGCATCACGAAAACAGCCGACCGGTTCAGCCGCTTCATGGCCGTCTGGTTGTTGAATAAGTCGATTTTGTACGTTGATATCCTGTGCTGAAATGCGACGCAGATCGCAAAGAAGCGCCATAATCTGCTGCTTATAGCAGCAGATTATCCCGGACAATTGATCCATTTATTCAGAAATGATGAGAAGTTACGGGAAATTGTAAGCGCCCACAAAATGTTCATTTATTCATAACACAATGATTTAAATAGCGAATAATCTTATCCGAAAAGAATGACTGGCGATTCCTTGATCTACAACAGAGGATTGTTCAAAGTTTGGCCTTTCATCTCGTGCAAAAAATGCGTAATATACGCCGCCTTGCAGTCACAGTATGGTCATTTCTTAACTCATGCGCATCGGACACCACCAGCTCAGAAATCGCCTGATCGCAGCCCCAATGGCAGGTATTACCGACCGGCCGTTCAGGACGCTGTGCTACGAGATGGGAGCAGGATTAACCGTTTCCGAGATGATGTCGTCTAACCCGCAGGTTTGGGAAAGCGATAAGTCCCGCCTTCGGATGGTGCACGTGGATGAACCAGGTATCCGCACCGTGCAAATTGCCGGAAGCGTGCCTGAAGAGATGGCAGATGCCGCGCGTATTAACGTGGAAAGTGGCGCCCAGATTATTGATATCAATATGGGTTGCCCGGCCAAAAAGGTGAATCGCAAGCTTGCAGGTTCAGCCCTTCTGCAATACCCCGACCAGGTGAAGTCAATCCTGACGGCGGTTGTCAGCGCAGTGGACGTTCCTGTTACGTTGAAGATTCGCACGGGTTGGTCGCCGGAACACCGTAACTGCGTAGAGATTGCCCAACTGGCCGAAGACTGTGGCATTCAGGCCCTGACCATTCATGGACGCACTCGCGCCTGTTTGTTCAACGGTGAAGCTGAATACGACAGCATTCGGGCAGTTAAGCAGAAAGTTTCCATTCCGATTATCGCGAATGGCGACATTACTGACCCGCTTAAAGCCAGAGCTGTGCTCGACTATACGGGAGCTGATGCTCTGATGATAGGACGTGCCGCTCAGGGAAGACCCTGGATCTTTCGGGAAATCCAGCATTATCTGGACACTGGGGAGCTGCTTGCCCCGCTGCCTCTGGCAGAGGTCAAGCGCTTGCTTTGTTCGCATGTTCGGGAATTGCATGACCACTACGGCCAGGCAAAAGGGTACCGAATTGCGCGTAAACACGTCTCCTGGTATCTCCAGGAGCACGCTCCAAATGACCAGTTTCGGCGCACATTCAACGCCATTGAGGATGCCAGCGAACAGCTGGAGGCGTTGGAGGCATACTTCGAAAATCTTGCGTAATGAAATAAAGAGCTGACAGAACTATGTTCGAACAACGCGTAAATTCTGACGTACTGACCGTTTCTACCGTTAACTCTCAGGATCAGGTGACTCAAAAGCCCCTGCGTGACTCGGTTAAACAGGCACTGAAGAACTATTTTGCTCAACTGAACGGTCAGGATGTTAATGACCTGTATGAGCTGGTACTGGCTGAAGTTGAACAGCCACTGTTGGACATGGTGATGCAATACACCCGTGGTAATCAAACCCGCGCTGCCCTGATGATGGGCATCAACCGTGGTACCCTGCGTAAGAAACTGAAAAAATACGGCATGAACTAATTTCGATTAGCTAACTGCTTGTTTAAAAAGGCGCTCTTCGGCATGGGGAAGCGCCTTTTTTATCGCCCGGACGGGCAACCGTCAACGCTTTGTAAACCTTCCCTTTCCCCACTTTTCAACGCCCGCTTTTCGTGTATATTTCCACCAACTTACAGGCTCTCTTTTCGCGGAATGACACATGATTCGTAAATACTGGTGGCTGGTCGTTTTTGCTGTCTCTGTTTTCATTTTCGATGCGCTGCTGATGCAGTGGATTGAACTGATGAGCACTGAAACCGATAAATGTCGCAATATGAATTCCGTGAACCCGCTTAAACTGGTCAACTGCTCAGAGCTGGACTAACCGCTTCCATCCTGTAAAACCCCTGTTAACACCTAATAAAAACAGGGATTTAAATCACTTTTCGTCATTTCCTGACGATGATAATGTCTGTGCCCTTTCCAACCGCTCTTGCTTAACGTCTCACAACGAGTGAACAGACCATGCTGGTTAGCCAATACAACCAAATCCTCGTAGTCATCTCCTTTATCGTTGCCATTCTTGCCGCCTACACCGCGCTGAATATGGCTGCGCGCGTTGCCGGAAGCCAGGGCGTCGCTGCACGCGTCTGGCTGGCAGGTGGCGGTGTTTCGATGGGGATTGGCGTGTGGGCGATGCATTTCATCGGTATGCTGGCGATGGATCTTTCCATGAGCATGAGTTACAACGCGGCCCTGACCGTGCTTTCGATGGTTATCGCCATCAGCTCGTCAATGTTCGCCCTGTGGCTTGTTAGCGGCGAGCAGCTACGTTTGCGTCGGTTACTGCCTGGCGCCGTCGTGATGGGAACGGGCATTGTTGCCATGCACTACACCGGTATGGCTGCCCTGGAGGTCACACCGGGTATTGTCTGGGATAAAACGTGGGTGGCTATCTCTGTGGTCATTGCCCTTGCCGCTTCACTGGCCGCTCTTTGGCTGACGTTCCGTTTACGTCAGGAAGCTGCACGAATGGCGTTGATGCGGCTGGGGGCGGCGATCACCATGGGCATCGCTATCGCTGGCATGCATTACGCTGGCATGGAAGCAGCACAATTTCCGATGTCGACGATGGTCCACCATCATGGCATTAACGGGAGCTGGCTGGCGATACTGGTTAGCGTGGTCGCGCTCGCTATTCTGGGGATTACGCTGCTGGTGTCGATGTTCGATGCCCGCCTTCAGGCTCGTACCTCGCTGCTGGCCTCATCACTGGCAGAAGCTAACCGTGAACTCGCACAGCTGGCGTTACATGATACGCTGACGCGATTACCCAATCGTATTCTGCTTGAGGATCGCCTCGATCAGGCCATCAGCAAGGCCGATCGCGAAGGAAGCCCTTTCGCGCTGATGTTTATGGATCTCGACGGCTTTAAAACCGTCAACGATGCCTATGGTCATGATGTCGGTGACAAGCTTCTGGTAGCGGTGACTCAGCGTTTGCTGTTGCAGTTGAAAGGCCAGTACACGCTGGCGCGTATCGGTGGGGATGAATTCGTCCTGCTGGCCGAAACCGCCACTCCGGATGATGCTGCCTCACTGGCAAATTCACTGGTGCGCGTCATTGATAGCCCGTTCCATCTCGATCCTTACGAACTGATGGTCACCCTGAGCATTGGCATTGCGCTCTATCCACACGATGGCAAAACCGATCGTGAACTGATGTTTAACGCCGATGCTGCGATGTACCACACAAAACATATGGGTCGTAACGGCTATCACTTCTTCCAGCCGTCAATGAATACGCTGGCGCAGACGCATCTACAGCTGATGAATGATCTGTGGCAGGCCATCGACCGTAATGAGTTACGCCTGCTTTATCAACCTAAATTCCACGCCCCTGCCGGACCTGTCCTCGGGTTCGAAGCGCTGTTACGCTGGCAGCATCCCAAACAGGGGTTACTCCCCCCCGACCTGTTTCTACCGCTGGCAGAGAAAACGGGGCTGATTATTCCCATTGGAAACTGGGTAATCGACGAGGCCTGCCGCCAGCTGCGTGAATGGCATCTTCAGGGCCACACGGACTGGTCAATGGCGGTGAATCTTTCTACGTTGCAGTTCGAACAGCCGTCGCTGGTTAAAACGGTTCTCGATTGTCTGACGCGCCATAGCGTGCCACCCGGCATGTTGATTCTTGAGGTGACTGAAACCACGGCAATGAACAATCCGGACGAAAGCGTACGCGTCCTGACCGCGCTGACGGATGCGGGAGTAAAAGCCTCAATAGACGATTTTGGTACAGGTTACTCAAGTCTTCTCTATCTTAAGCGGCTCCCCGCCTGCGAGTTGAAAATCGATCGCGCTTTTGTGAAAGAGTTAAGCGGAGAGAGCGAAGATGCGACAATTGTCTCGGCGATTGTCGCCCTGGCAAAAACGCTGAATCTGAAGGTCGTGGCGGAAGGGGTAGAAACCGCAGCGCAGCAGACCTTTCTGACAGAACTGGGATGCAATACGCTACAGGGTTATCTGCTGGGCAAACCAATTACCGCGCAAGCTATTATGGAACAGTGCCAGCACGGGGAGATGTCGCCACCCCGGGCGCAGTCATAAGGCTGTATCGTAAACCACTGGCGCCACTCGGGTGATATTTAGTGTCGCCAGAATATTATCCACCAGCGCCGGTGCTTGTTTGTACAGATTAAAACGGGTGTTATCCATTAACCAGTTTTTAATGACTCCGCTAAAAAAGGCATGGAAAACAATCAGCGCCAGTTCAATATTAGTTTGTGAAGAGATAATGTTATGAGCAATGCATCGCTTTAGCGTCTTGCGAAGATAATCATCGTTTAAACCGATCCGTTTGCGTATTTCACATTCTGAAATCACATCGTCATGAAATTCACACTTATGATACAGAATTTGTAAAAGCGCATACTGTCGGGGTTCACTCGCAATATATTGCAACGCGACAATAAATTGTTCACGAAGCATTAACAAAGGGTCGTCATTTTCGGAAAGCATTAGCCTGTCACGAATGATTTCACGCAGCGGCAATTGCTGTTCCCATATTGCGTTAAATATTTCCGCTTTACTCGAGAAATGCCAGTAAACCGCCCCGCGAGTGAGTTGAGCAGCATCGGCAATGTCGGTAAGCGTGGTGCTGGCCACGCCACGCGTCGCGAATACCCTGATAGCGGCTTCAATCAGCTGCTGGCGGGTCTTTTGTGCCTCTTCTTTCTTTTTGCGCGCCATAACCTGCTACTCGTCACTTACAAGATTGATACGTTATCAAAGGATATTGCCGTGGTCGTGCCCGACAAAGTATTAACCAAAATCCGTATTAGTTTTGCACAAAAAAAGTCAATTCATTTAATTTATAAATCTCGTGAATACATTGAATACATTAAATACATAAAAGGTATGAATGGCATTCACCAAAAAGCATTTCGTTGATTATCCTGACAGAAATAGCGTGTCGAATGCACTGGGCCAGATTCCGATTTTTACTTTTTAAAAGCTCCATCAGCACGTATAAATTAAAAAACATTAAATACCCTCATTATTATACGCAGCTACATTTCTTTTTTTTGCCTCACACCCTTTCACCGATTCATGACAAATATCGGTTCAGGGGTAGTTTAAGGAACAGTAATGACGAATCACTTCAGATGCTTACCCTTATACGGTTTCATTGTCTGTGCCGCTCTGCTCACCGGGTGCGATGGGCAAGAAAACCCACAGCAGCATGCGCAAGCTCCTCAGGTCAGTGTTCATATTGTTAAAAGCGCGCCACTGGCCGTAACGACAGAATTGCCTGGCAGAACTGACGCGTATCGTGTTGCGGAGGTTCGTCCCCAGGTAAGTGGTATCATTCTGCACCGTAATTTTACCGAAGGCAGCGACGTCAAAGCGGGTGACTCCCTTTATCAGATCGATCCGGCCACCTATCAGGCAGCCTACGACAATGCGAAAGGTGAACTGGTAAAAGCACAGGCGGCGGCCAATATCGCTCATCTGACGGTGAAACGTTACGTTCCGCTGGTCGGTACGCAATACGTGAGCAAGCAGGAGTACGATCAGGCGGTGGCAACCGCCCAGCAGGCGGATGCGAGCGTCGTTGCCGCGAAGGCTGGCGTTGAAAGCGCGCGGATCAACCTGGCTTATACGAAAGTCACCTCCCCAATCAACGGGCGTATTGGTAAATCCAGCGTCACCGAAGGGGCGTTAGTCACTAATGGTCAGGCAACTGCACTGGCGACGGTTCAGCAACTCGATCCCATTTATGTCGATGTGACGCAATCCAGCAGCGATTTTATGCGCCTGAAGCAGCAGACGAGCCTGCAAAAAGGAGACACCAGCAGCGTCGAGTTACTGATGGAAAATGGTCAGCCTTATCCGCTGAAAGGAACGCTTCAGTTCTCTGATGTCACGGTAGATGAAAGTACCGGCTCAATCACCCTTCGCGCCCTCTTCCCTAACCCACAGCATATGCTGTTACCGGGTATGTTTGTCCGTGCGCGCATTGACGAGGGTACACAGCCTGATGCCATTCTTGTTCCCCAGCAGGGAGTAACCCGTACACCACGCGGGGATGCCACCGTGCTTGTGGTAAACGATAAAAACCAGGTGGAATCACGCACTGTCGTTGCACCGCAGGCGATTGGCGATCGCTGGCTGATCACGGAAGGCCTGAAAAACGGCGACCGCGTCATTATCAGCGGCCTGCAAAAAGTTCGCCCTGGCGTTACCGTCGTGGCTATTCCTGATACCGCCGCGACTCCAGCCAGTTAAGGAATAACGACATGGCTAATTTCTTTATTCAACGGCCTGTTTTCGCCTGGGTACTCGCCATCATTCTGATGATTGCGGGCGGGCTGGCCATTTTAAAACTGCCGGTCGCACAATATCCGACCATTGCGCCGCCGGCGGTGGCAGTGACAGCAACCTACCCTGGCGCTGATGCCCAGACGGTACAGGACACCGTAACTCAGGTTATCGAACAGAACATGAACGGTATCGATAATCTGATGTACATGTCGTCCACCAGTGATTCCGCCGGTAATGTCACCATTACGCTGACGTTCCAGTCTGGCACGGATCCTGATATCGCGCAGGTGCAGGTTCAGAACAAACTCCAGCTCGCCATGCCGCTGCTACCGCAAGAAGTGCAGCAGCAAGGTATCGGCGTGGAGAAATCCAGCAGCAGCTTCCTGCTGGTTGCTGGCTTTGTGTCGGACAATAAAAACCTCACGCAGGATGATATCTCCGACTATGTTGCTTCTAACGTAAAAGATGCGATCAGCCGTACTTCCGGCGTCGGTGACGTGCAGCTGTTCGGTGCCCAGTATGCAATGCGCATCTGGCTGGACAGCAACGCGATGAACAAATATCAGCTCACGCCGCTGGATGTTATTAACCAGCTGAAAACGCAAAACGACCAGATTGCTGCGGGCCAGTTAGGAGGAACGCCGTCCGTACCTGGGCAGCAACTGAACGCCTCAATTATTGCTCAAACGCGCCTGAAATCGCCGGAGGAGTTTGGTCGTGTGACGCTGAAGGTGAACCAGGACGGCTCAATGGTCCACCTGAAAGATGTAGCCCGCATTGAGCTGGGTGGCGAAAACTACAACATGGTCACCAAAATCAATGGCCAGACAGCAACGGGGCTGGGGATCAAGCTGGCGACTGGCGCAAACGCGCTGGATACCGCTGCCGCCATCAAGAGTAAACTGGCGCAGTTGCAGCCCTTCTTCCCTCAGGGTCTGAAAGTCGTGTATCCGTACGACACCACACCTTTCGTGAAGATCTCCATCCATGAAGTGGTGAAGACGCTTTTTGAAGCGATTGTTCTCGTGTTCCTGGTGATGTACCTGTTCCTGCAAAACCTGCGGGCAACGCTTATTCCCACTATCGCCGTGCCCGTAGTGTTACTGGGCACCTTTGCGGTACTGGCTGCGTTCGGGTTCTCCATTAACACCCTGACGATGTTCGGGATGGTATTGGCGATAGGTCTTCTCGTCGATGACGCCATCGTGGTGGTCGAGAACGTAGAACGCGTCATGGTTGAGGACAAGCTGCCGCCAAAAGAGGCGACGCAGAAGTCGATGGAGCAAATCCAGGGCGCTCTGGTGGGCATTGCCATGGTGCTTTCGGCGGTATTTATTCCGATGGCATTCTTTGGCGGTTCAACCGGGGCTATCTATCGTCAGTTCTCGCTGACCATTGTCTCTGCGATGGCCTTGTCGGTACTGGTGGCGTTGATATTAACACCTGCTCTTTGTGCCACGCTGCTCAAACCGGTTTCCAGCGAACATCATGAAAAGAAAGGTGGTTTCTTCGGCTGGTTTAACGCGCTCTTTGATAAGAGTGTGGAGCACTACAGCAACAGCGTAAGCGGCATTTTACGTAAGACCGGCCGCTATCTGCTGGTTTACGTCATCATCGTCGGCGGCATGGCAGTTCTGTTCCTGCGCCTGCCTTCCTCCTTCCTGCCGGAAGAGGATCAGGGGGTGTTTATGACGATGGTTCAGTTGCCGGCAGGGGCGACGCAGATGCGTACCCAGCAGGTACTCGATCAGGTTCAGGATTATTACCTGACGAAAGAGAAAGCGAACGTTGAATCGGTCTTTACCGTAAACGGGTTTAGCTTTAGCGGACAGGGTCAGAACTCCGGTATCGCTTTCGTCAGCCTGAAGCCATGGGAAGAGCGTCCGGGCAAGGAAAACGGCGTTGAGGCGATTGTCAGCCGCGCGACGAAAGCGTTCAGCCAGATCAAAGACGGTCTTGTATTTCCGTTTAACCTGCCTGCCATTATTGAACTGGGTACCGCAACAGGCTTTGACTTTGAACTGATTGACCAGGCAAACCTGGGACATACGCAGTTAACGCAGGCGCGTAACCAGCTGCTGGGCATGGTGAGAGAACATCCTGACTTACTGGTCCGCGTGCGTCCTAACGGACTGGAAGATACGCCACAGTTCAAGCTGGACGTCGATCAGGAGAAGGCACAGGCGCTGGGTGTGAGCGTGTCTGACGTCAATCAGACGATTTCAACAGCGCTGGGTGGCACCTATGTGAACGACTTTATCGATCACGGACGGGTGAAAAAAGTTTATGTCCAGGCTGATGCTCGCTTCCGTATGCTACCCGGAGACATTAACGGCCTGTATGTGCGTAGCGCTAACGGCGAAATGGTACCTTTCTCTGCCTTTAGCAGCTCTCACTGGGTGTACGGTTCACCGCGTCTGGAACGTTACAATGGGATGCCATCAATGGAGATCCTCGGTGAGTCTGCACCAGGCAAAAGTACCGGTGAGGCAATGGCGCTGATGGAAAGCCTTGCGTCAAAACTGCCTTCCGGCATCGGCTACGACTGGACGGGGATGTCTTACCAGGAACGACTTTCCGGGAATCAGGCTCCGGCGCTGTACGCCATTTCACTGATTGTGGTGTTCCTGTGTCTGGCGGCTCTCTATGAAAGCTGGTCTATTCCCTTCTCGGTCATGCTGGTTGTGCCTCTGGGGGTGATCGGCGCGCTTCTGGCTGCATCAATGCGAGGGCTGAACAATGACGTTTACTTCCAGGTTGGTCTGCTTACGACAATTGGTTTATCAGCCAAGAACGCCATACTGATCGTTGAGTTCGCCAAAGATCTCATGGATAAAGAAGGTAAAGGGATTATCGAAGCTACGCTTGAAGCCTCGCGTATGCGTCTGCGTCCTATCCTGATGACTTCCCTGGCATTCATCCTTGGTGTTATGCCTCTGGTCATCAGCAGCGGTGCAGGTAGTGGGGCACAAAATGCGGTCGGGACGGGCGTGATGGGCGGGATGCTGTCAGCCACCCTGTTGGCCATATTCTTTGTTCCTGTTTTCTTTGTGGTTGTCCGGAGACGATTTACAAAGCACAAGGATTAATGAAAATCATAAAGGCACCTCTGGTGCCTTTTTTATTTCCTGAAAACAATGTAATAAAACGCCGCCTCTTCACATTTCCTCCATTAATAATCAGTGCCCGCGCTTTTTTCTTCATAATTTTTACAATCCACACAAATTGAGATTATTCCCCGTGCTGCATGGTATTAGTGCGGTGGTAAAATAATCATCGATTCGTTAATTGCCGCATCGGCTCTTTAGCGAATAGGTGATCATATTGAGGTAACATCATGAAAAGATTCCTTTCCGTTGCACTTCTCGCTGCGCTGCTGGCTGGTTGCGCGCACGACTCTCCATGTGTACCGGTATACGACGATCAGGGGCGACTGGTTCACACCAATACCTGTATGAAGGGCACTACCCAGGATAACTGGGAAACAGCAGGTGCGATTGCTGGTGGCGCCGCGGCAATCGCTGGCCTGACACTCGGTATTGTCGCCCTGACTAAATAAGGCTTCTAAAAGCGCGGTGATGGCCGCGCTTTTATTTTTACCTGATATAAGAAACGTATATTCCCCATCACGAATAGCATCAGATATTAATTAAATTCAATACGCTACCTTACTCCTCGCTATATCCCTTACCTGTACAGTATTTGGCATAACATTTAATTCATTTAACGCTACTGCGAGCCAGCAGGATGCATTTCACCACTTTAGTTTCAGTAGGGTAAAGCGCTACGTCCGTAAAGTATTAACGGCACCAGTGAAAACATCGAATGAGAGAATTGGTTTAGCTGGATAGATAACGCAAAAAGGCCATCCTTTCGGATGGCCTTTCTACTTGTTTGATGTCTGGCAGTTCCCTACTCTCACATGGGGAGACCCCACACTACCATCGGCGCTACGGCGTTTCACTTCTGAGTTCGGCATGGGGTCAGGTGGGACCACCGCGCTAAAGCCGCCAGACAAATTCTTTTACTTCTTGCCGAACTTTAACCTAAGTATAAAGTGGTGCTGATACCCAGAGTCGAACTGGGGACCTCACCCTTACCAAGGGTGCGCTCTACCAACTGAGCCATATCAGCACGCTAAATTTGATGCCTGGCAGTTCCCTACTCTCACATGGGGAGACCCCACACTACCATCGGCGCTACGGCGTTTCACTTCTGAGTTCGGCATGGGGTCAGGTGGGACCACCGCGCTAAAGCCGCCAGGCAAATTCTGTTATCTGTATCAGGCTGAAAATATCGTCTGTCTCTTCGCCAAAACACCTTCGGCGTTGTAAGGTTAAGCCTCACGGTTCATTAGTATCGGTTAGCTCAACGCATCGCTGCGCTTACACACCCGACCTATCAACGTCGTCGTCTTCAACGTTCCTTCAGGAGACTTAAAGTCTCAGGGAGAACTCATCTCGGGGCAAGTTTCGTGCTTAGATGCTTTCAGCACTTATCTCTTCCGCATTTAGCTACCGGGCAGTGCCATT
Organism: Enterobacter cloacae complex sp. EB5; assembly: GCF_031432835.1. NCBI lineage: Bacteria > Pseudomonadati > Pseudomonadota > Gammaproteobacteria > Enterobacterales > Enterobacteriaceae > Enterobacter > Enterobacter cloacae complex sp. EB5. Next base: position 2,482,171 of record NZ_CP133860.1, on the reverse strand, counting down.
GGCATGACAACCCGAACACCAGTGATGCGTCCACTCCGGTCCTCTCGTACTAGGAGCAGCCCCCCTCAATTCTCCAGCGCCCACGGCAGATAGGGACCGAACTGTCTCACGACGTTCTAAACCCAGCTCGCGTACCACTTTAAATGGCGAACAGCCATACCCTTGGGACCTACTTCAGCCCCAGGATGTGATGAGCCGACATCGAGGTGCCAAACACCGCCGTCGATATGAACTCTTGGGCGGTATCAGCCTGTTATCCCCGGAGTACCTTTTATCCGTTGAGCGATGGCCCTTCCATTCAGAACCACCGGATCACTATGACCTGCTTTCGCACCTGCTCGCGCCGTCACGCTCGCAGTCAAGCTGGCTTATGCCATTGCACTAACCTCCTGATGTCCGACCAGGATTAGCCAACCTTCGTGCTCCTCCGTTACTCTTTGGGAGGAGACCGCCCCAGTCAAACTACCCACCAGACACTGTCCGCAACCCGGATTACGGGTCTACGTTAGAACACCAGCCATTAAAGGGTGGTATTTCAAGGGCGGCTCCACGCAGACTGGCGTCCACGCTTCAAAGCCTCCCACCTATCCTACACATCAAGGACCAGTGTTCAGTGTCAAGCTATAGTAAAGGTTCACGGGGTCTTTCCGTCTTGCCGCGGGTACACTGCATCTTCACAGCGAGTTCAATTTCACTGAGTCTCGGGTGGAGACAGCCTGGCCATCATTACGCCATTCGTGCAGGTCGGAACTTACCCGACAAGGAATTTCGCTACCTTAGGACCGTTATAGTTACGGCCGCCGTTTACCGGGGCTTCGATCAAGAGCTTCGCCTTACAGCTAACCCCATCAATTAACCTTCCGGCACCGGGCAGGCGTCACACCGTATACGTCCACTTTCGTGTTTGCACAGTGCTGTGTTTTTAATAAACAGTTGCAGCCAGCTGGTATCTTCGACTGATTTCAGCTCCGTCCGCAGGGACTTCACCTACACATCAGCGTGCCTTCTCCCGAAGTTACGGCACCATTTTGCCTAGTTCCTTCACCCGAGTTCTCTCAAGCGCCTTGGTATTCTCTACCTGACCACCTGTGTCGGTTTGGGGTACGATTTCGTGTTACCTGATGCTTAGAGGCTTTTCCTGGAAGCAGGGCATTTATCACTTCAGCACCGTAGTGCCTCGTCATCACACCTCAGCGTTAATAAGGTACCGGATTTACCTGGAACCTCCGCCTACATGCTTAAACCGGGACAACCGTCGCCCGGCTGACATAGCCTTCTCCGTCCCCCCTTCGCAGTAACACCAAGTACAGGAATATTAACCTGTTTCCCATCGACTACGCCTTTCGGCCTCGCCTTAGGGGTCGACTCACCCTGCCCCGATTAACGTTGGACAGGAACCCTTGGTCTTCCGGCGAGCGGGCTTTTCACCCGCTTTATCGTTACTTATGTCAGCATTCGCACTTCTGATACCTCCAGCATGCCTCACAGCACACCTTCAACGGCTTACAGAACGCTCCCCTACCCAACAACACATAGTGTCGCTGCCGCAGCTTCGGTGCATGGTTTAGCCCCGTTACATCTTCCGCGCAGGCCGACTCGACCAGTGAGCTATTACGCTTTCTTTAAATGATGGCTGCTTCTAAGCCAACATCCTGGCTGTCTGTGCCTTCCCACATCGTTTCCCACTTAACCATGACTTTGGGACCTTAGCTGGCGGTCTGGGTTGTTTCCCTCTTCACGACGGACGTTAGCACCCGCCGTGTGTCTCCCGTGATAACATTCTTCGGTATTCGTAGTTTGCATCGGGTTGGTAAGCCGGGATGGCCCCCTAGCCGAAACAGTGCTCTACCCCCGAAGATGAGTTCACGAGGCGCTACCTAAATAGCTTTCGGGGAGAACCAGCTATCTCCCGGTTTGATTGGCCTTTCACCCCCAGCCACAGGTCATCCGCTAATTTTTCAACATTAGTCGGTTCGGTCCTCCAGTTAGTGTTACCCAACCTTCAACCTGCCCATGGCTAGATCACCGGGTTTCGGGTCTATACCCTGCAACTTAACGCCCAGTTAAGACTCGGTTTCCCTTCGGCTCCCCTATACGGTTAACCTTGCTACAGAATATAAGTCGCTGACCCATTATACAAAAGGTACGCAGTCACACCACGAAGGTGCTCCCACTGCTTGTACGTACACGGTTTCAGGTTCTTTTTCACTCCCCTCGCCGGGGTTCTTTTCGCCTTTCCCTCACGGTACTGGTTCACTATCGGTCAGTCAGGAGTATTTAGCCTTGGAGGATGGTCCCCCCATATTCAGACAGGATACCACGTGTCCCGCCCTACTCTTCGAGTTCACAGCAAGTGTGCTTTCGTGTACGGGACTATCACCCTGTACCGTCGGACTTTCCAGACCGTTCCACTAACACACAAGCTGATTCAGACTCCGGGCTGCTCCCCGTTCGCTCGCCGCTACTGGGGGAATCTCGGTTGATTTCTTTTCCTCGGGGTACTTAGATGTTTCAGTTCCCCCGGTTCGCCTCGTTAACCTATGTATTCAGTTAACGATAGTGTGACGAATCACACTGGGTTTCCCCATTCGGACATCGCCGGGTCAAGGGTTCATATCACCTCGCCGGCGCTTTTCGCAGATTAGCACGTCCTTCATCGCCTCTGACTGCCAGGGCATCCACCGTGTACGCTTAGTCGCTTAACCTCACAACCCGAAGATGTTTCACTTCTGGTTGCGAAAATTTGAGAGACTCGAACACACATGAGCTGTGTGTCGTTTCAATTTTCAGCTTGATCCAGATTTTTAAAGAGCAAATATCTCAAACATGACTCGTAAGTCAGTTTTGAGATATGACGGCAGGTGACTTTCACTCACGAACCAGCAAGTGGCGTCCCCTAGGGGATTCGAACCCCTGTTACCGCCGTGAAAGGGCGGTGTCCTGGGCCTCTAGACGAAGGGGACGTACAGTCTCAATCGCAAGACGCCTTGCTATTTACTTTTCATCAGACAATCTGTGTGAGCACTACAAAGGCAGGTTCTTTAAGGTAAGGAGGTGATCCAACCGCAGGTTCCCCTACGGTTACCTTGTTACGACTTCACCCCAGTCATGAATCACAAAGTGGTAAGCGCCCTCCCGAAGGTTAAGCTACCTACTTCTTTTGCAACCCACTCCCATGGTGTGACGGGCGGTGTGTACAAGGCCCGGGAACGTATTCACCGTGGCATTCTGATCCACGATTACTAGCGATTCCGACTTCATGGAGTCGAGTTGCAGACTCCAATCCGGACTACGACGCACTTTATGAGGTCCGCTTGCTCTCGCGAGGTCGCTTCTCTTTGTATGCGCCATTGTAGCACGTGTGTAGCCCTACTCGTAAGGGCCATGATGACTTGACGTCATCCCCACCTTCCTCCAGTTTATCACTGGCAGTCTCCTTTGAGTTCCCGGCCTAACCGCTGGCAACAAAGGATAAGGGTTGCGCTCGTTGCGGGACTTAACCCAACATTTCACAACACGAGCTGACGACAGCCATGCAGCACCTGTCTCAGAGTTCCCGAAGGCACCAAAGCATCTCTGCTAAGTTCTCTGGATGTCAAGAGTAGGTAAGGTTCTTCGCGTTGCATCGAATTAAACCACATGCTCCACCGCTTGTGCGGGCCCCCGTCAATTCATTTGAGTTTTAACCTTGCGGCCGTACTCCCCAGGCGGTCGACTTAACGCGTTAGCTCCGGAAGCCACGCCTCAAGGGCACAACCTCCAAGTCGACATCGTTTACGGCGTGGACTACCAGGGTATCTAATCCTGTTTGCTCCCCACGCTTTCGCACCTGAGCGTCAGTCTTTGTCCAGGGGGCCGCCTTCGCCACCGGTATTCCTCCAGATCTCTACGCATTTCACCGCTACACCTGGAATTCTACCCCCCTCTACAAGACTCTAGCCTGCCAGTTTCGAATGCAGTTCCCAGGTTGAGCCCGGGGATTTCACATCCGACTTGACAGACCGCCTGCGTGCGCTTTACGCCCAGTAATTCCGATTAACGCTTGCACCCTCCGTATTACCGCGGCTGCTGGCACGGAGTTAGCCGGTGCTTCTTCTGCGGGTAACGTCAATTGCTGAGGTTATTAACCTCAACACCTTCCTCCCCGCTGAAAGTACTTTACAACCCGAAGGCCTTCTTCATACACGCGGCATGGCTGCATCAGGCTTGCGCCCATTGTGCAATATTCCCCACTGCTGCCTCCCGTAGGAGTCTGGACCGTGTCTCAGTTCCAGTGTGGCTGGTCATCCTCTCAGACCAGCTAGGGATCGTCGCCTAGGTGAGCCGTTACCCCACCTACTAGCTAATCCCATCTGGGCACATCCGATGGCAAGAGGCCCGAAGGTCCCCCTCTTTGGTCTTGCGACGTTATGCGGTATTAGCTACCGTTTCCAGTAGTTATCCCCCTCCATCAGGCAGTTTCCCAGACATTACTCACCCGTCCGCCACTCGTCAGCAAAGCAGCAAGCTGCTTCCTGTTACCGTTCGACTTGCATGTGTTAGGCCTGCCGCCAGCGTTCAATCTGAGCCATGATCAAACTCTTCAATTTAAAAGTTTGATGCTCAATGAATTAAACTTCGTAATGAATTACGTGTTCACTCGTTGAGACTTGGTATTCATTTTTTGTCCGAGGACATTAAGAATCCATGTCACTTTGAGTGCCCACACAGATTGTCTGATAAATTGTTAAAGAGCAGTTGCGACGCGCTTCAGCGCTCTGTCGCGAGGTGGCGTATATTACGCTTTCCTCTTTCAGAGTCAACCCGTTATTTCAGGATTTTTTCTCTTCAACCGACCGGGTTGTCTGTGAAGTGATTCACATCCGCCGTGTCGATGGAGGCGCATTATAGGGATCCCAGTTTTTAGCACAAGTATTTTTTAGATCTTTTTTTCCAACTGATGATTTTCCGTGCTTTTCGCTGAAAACCCACCCGATCCGCTTAAAAATTGACGCATTTTGCCTTGCCTCGATCCAGGAATACGATCAAAGTCTTCTTTAATAGCGCTCATCTGTATCGAGGTAGATATGTTTGCAGTATTACGTCCTTATAAAGATCTGTTCCCCCAAAAAGGCGATCGCGTGATGATCGATGCCAGCAGCGTGGTCATTGGTGATGTTCGCATGGCCGATGATGTCAGCATCTGGCCACTCGTCGCGATCCGGGGCGATGTTAACTACGTTGCAATCGGTGCACGCACCAATATTCAGGACGGCAGCGTGCTGCATGTAACTCATAAGTCATCTTATAACCCTGAGGGCAATCCGCTCATCATTGGAGAAGATGTTACGGTCGGTCATAAAGTGATGCTCCACGGCTGCACAATCGGTAACAGGGTTCTCGTTGGGATGGGATCGATTTTACTGGATGGCGTCATAGTAGAAGATGACGTAATGATTGGCGCAGGAAGCCTAGTTCCGCAAAACAAACGCCTGGAAAGTGGCTATCTCTATTTAGGCAGTCCGGTTAAACAGATCCGCCCCCTAAAAGAAGCGGAGATCGAAGGATTGAAATACTCAGCGAACAATTACGTTAAATGGAAGAATGACTATCTGGATCAGGATAACCAGACCCAGCCCTGATCGTCTTCCTGCTGATCGCGGATCAAATCGCTGGCTTCCTCTTCCAGATCCCAGCGATTTTCGCAAAAGACCGCTAACGGATCTGAACCACCAAAGCGCTGATGCAACGTCTCCCCTTTAATCGCACAGGTGAGCTGCATTCCCTGCACCAGCACCGGGAAACAAACCGCTTGCTTATTTTCATCCCAGATTTCTCTGTCGGGAAAATGAATCGCCTGATTCACGCCATCAGTTCCTGTTTCAGCTTTTCGATCACCGGTTCTACAGCAGGTAACACGCCATGCCAGAGTAGCACCGCATGAGCCGCCTGCCCCACCAGCATGCCCAGACCATCAGCCATATGTTTTGCCCCCTGTTGTTCGCACCAGGTAAGAAATGGCGTTTTCCCTTTTTGATAAAACATGTCATAGGCGTAGATGTGGGAGTGAACCAGGGATGCAGGAATCGCCGGGATCTCTCCATTAATACCGCTTGAGGTGGCATTAATCACAAGATCAAATTCGTGACCCGCGAGATCGTCAAGTGCTACCGCAGTTACGCTGCCTGTGTGTGCGAACAACGCCGCCAGCTCTTCTGCTCTGGAGAAAGTACGGTTGGTGATTGTCACCGCACAATCCAGCGAAAGAAGAGGAAGCAATACGCCGCGCGACGCGCCACCCGCGCCGATCAGCAGGATCCGAAATCCTGGTTTAATAAACGACAGTCGCTCCAGATCGCTGAGTAAACCTATGCCATCGGTGTTATCGCCAAGAAGGCGACCATCTTCAAGCCGCTTAAGGGTATTGACGGCACCAGCGAGCGAGGCACGCTCGGTCAGTTCATCCGCGCGCCCGAAAGCCTCTTCTTTAAAAGGCACCGTGACGTTCGCACCTTTACCACCCGCATCAAAAAAGCTATTCAGCGTCGGTATAAATGCATCAACAGGCGCAAGAACCCGACCATACGGGTGATCTATATGCAATTGCTCTGCAAACAGCTGATGGATCAGAGGCGACTTGCTGTGCGCGATCGGGTTACCAAAAACAGCATAGGTTTCCATCACATTATCCCTGGCGAAAACGTTCGCCGGTCAAGGCATCGCGAATTTCTGACGGGTTAAGACGGCCACCGGTTTCACCGACGGCTACCGGGAAATCACTCCCGAACTGCGCCAGAACTTCTTCAGTTGTCCGACAAGGGGGAAGCCCGGTCAGGTTGGCGCTGGTTGAAACCAGAGGTTTACCAAATGCCTGGCATAACTCCACCACCAGCGGATGGTCGGTAACGCGTACCGCGAGTGAATCGAAACGCCCGGTTAACCAACGCGGCGTTGTCGGTTGTGCAGGGAAAACAAACGTCACGGGACCAGGCCACGCAGAGAAAATGGTTTCCCGCTGTGCAGGCGTCAGCATGGAATCATCAATATAAGGCTTAAGCTGCTCGTAGTTCGCAGCGATTAAAATCAATCCTTTTTCGACAGGCCGCTGTTTTAGCGCCAGCAGACGATTAACGGCGACTTCGCTGTCAGGATCGCACCCGACCCCGAAAACGGCTTCTGTTGGATAGGCGATGACTTCTTCTTTTTTCAGGATGTCCACCGCCTGCGCGATGGAGCCTGATGGCAGGTTATTATTCACTGATTTGATCCGCCGAAACCGGCTTTCCACATTGTTTACTGGCGCAAAAGCGTTTCAGGCCTTGCGCGGTTTTCTTTTCTATAAGTAACGGATAATCGCAATAAGGGCAGACGCCCGCTACTGGTTTGAAATTGATAACGAACTGGCATTCAGGATAGCGATCGCACGAATGGAAGGTCTTGCCATAACGAGAGCGGCGCTGCACCAATTGACCACGCTGGCACTGAGGACAGGCAATTGCCGTTTCATCTGGTTTATCAATTTGTTCCGTATGTTCACATTCCGGGTAGCGGCTGCATCCGATAAACATCCCGAACCGCCCCTGCCGCAGCGCCAGTTCACCACCGCAGAGCGGACAAAGCTGGCCCTCCAGAATTTTGACGATATGTCCATCCGCCTGGCTTTTCAGGGGACGGACATAATCACATTCCGGATAGTGTGAACAGCCGAGAAACGGACCGTGTTTCCCGGACCGAATAACAAGTTCAGCCCCACACTGTGGGCAGGGCTCGTTTTTATGCACCGTGAAGAGTGCTGATTTGGCCATAACAACTCTTTTTGCTGCACATAGAATTAATGCAGCATACCTTCATTCACTTCAAAGAGTAATTCTTCCATTTGCTGATAGGCATTTTCACAGCCTGGAATGTTGAACAGAACCATCAGGATCACCCATTTCAGATCTTCCAGTTCAAACTCAGCAGTATCCAGCGCCATGACGCGCTCTATCACCATCTCTCTCGTTTCGAGGTTTAGCACCTGAATCTGCTCGAGGAATAAAATGAATCCCCGGCAGCTGGCATCCAGCCTTTCACACTCTTCAGCTGTATAGATGCGCACAGACAATGGGTCAGAAGCAAGCTGCATCGGTTCGGCGAGGCCGTCCTGATAATCAGCTAACTTATCCAGCCACATCAACGCATTATAAATATCTTCCCGCTCAAAACCTGCGTCGGTCAGATCCCGTGTTAATTTGTCCTGATCCACCTGCATTTCTGCTTCGTTGTGGATGTAAGTCTCAAACAAATACATCAGTACGTCGAACATGGCATGCCCTCCTTAATCGGACATAGCCGCCGGGTACAGCTGCGATCCACCCTGCTAACTCCAGTTCGAGTAGCTGTGCTACCGTTACTGGCACAGGTTGGCCGGCACGTTCAGCGACAACGTCAACAGGTGTTACCTCATCTCCTACGTTAGCCAGGAGCTTGGGAAATGGCAATGCTACTGCCTCCTGATCCGATGAAATATGTCGCTTTTGGAGATCATCCTGCAACCAATGCAATCCATACTGCAAATTTTCCAGGATATCCTCTTTACAGGTCACCAGCGTCGCTCCCTGTTTTATCAGCCAGTGAGGGCCTTCGCAGCCAGGGTTCCCCAACGGGCCAGGTAGTGCAAAAACTTCACGCCCCTGCTCCAGTGCGCATCGTGCGGTAACCAGCGATCCACTCCGAATCGCAGCTTCGACCACCAGCACGCCCTGGCTCAACCCGCTGATGATCCGGTTACGCCGGGGAAAGTTACCCGGTCTGGGCGATGTCGAAAGTGAAAACTCAGACACTATCGCCCCCTCTGAAGCGATAAGTTGCTCAGCCAGAATGTGATGACGACGCGGGTAGAGACTAAAAAGACCATTGCCAAGCACGGCGACACTTCGCCCTTTTGCTGACAACGCCGCATGATGTGCCACACCGTCGATGCCGCAAGCCAGGCCACTGGTGATCGTAAAGCCACATTGGGACAGCTGTTCACTGAGCATTTTCCCCCAACGCTCGCCATACCACGAGGGCGCACGGCTGCCCACAACCGCAAGCTGCATGCTGTTAAGCACGTCGACGCGGCCTCGCACAAAGAGCGCCCCGGGAAAATCAGATATAGAACGCAACAATGGCGGGAAGCGAGGATCATCCGCCGTGAGAAGGTGGTTGTCGGCGTGTTCCAGCCATTCCAGACTACGTTCAAGCTCACTCTCGCTGAACGAAAAAAACTTTACGGCATGTTTGGGCGAAAGCCCTGACGCGTTGACAGCTTCAGCATCGACGGTTGCCTGGCGAAGCAGCCTCTGCGCAATCTCCAGCATCGCGTCACCGTATAAGGACCCGATGTTTATAAGCCGTAACCATATCTCTGTGGACGTCATCCTTTTCCCTGCCATAAGCAGCCTCAGCAATCTTTGCGATTGGTCACTGATGCTGTCAATCGACCGGGGATTTGTCTAGAATAGAAGTAATATTCTTATCAACTCCTGAACACGACTCTGGAAATTTATGGCAGTTTTGCAAGTGTTACATATTCCTGACGAGCGCCTTCGCATCGTCGCGGAACCGGTTAAAGAAGTGAATGCAGAAATTCAGCGTATCGTCGATGATATGTTCGATACCATGTACGCTGAAGAAGGCATTGGCCTTGCCGCGACCCAGGTAGACATTCACAAGCGTATTATCGTGATCGACGTTTCTGAAAATCGCGATGAGCGCCTGGTGCTGATCAACCCAGAACTGCTTGAAAAAAGCGGCGAAACAGGTATTGAGGAAGGCTGTCTGTCTATCCCTGAACAGCGCGCTTTGGTGCCACGTGCCGAAAAAGTTAAAATCCGCGCACTGGATCGTGACGGCAATCCGTTTGAACTGGAAGCCGACGATCTGCTGGCGATTTGCATTCAGCATGAGATGGATCACCTGGTCGGTAAACTGTTTATCGATTACCTCTCACCACTGAAGCAACAGCGTATTCGTCAGAAAGTAGAGAAACTGGATCGTTTGCGTTCTCGCGCATAACGCCCCCCGGATACAAGGAATAACGTGTCTACATCACTACGTATAATCTTCGCGGGTACTCCTGATTTTGCAGCGCGTCATCTCGACGCGCTGCTATCGTCTGGTCATCAGATTGTTGGCGTATTTACTCAGCCGGACCGTCCGGCTGGCCGCGGTAAAAAACTGATGCCAGGCCCGGTTAAAGTGCTGGCAGAAACGCATGGTTTACCGGTATTCCAGCCAGCGTCATTACGACCCGAGGAAAACCAGCAGTTAGTGGCAGATCTGAACGCTGACGTGATGGTAGTTGTGGCTTACGGCCTCATTCTGCCAAAAGCGGTACTCGATATGCCCCGCCTGGGCTGTGTTAACGTTCATGGTTCTTTGCTCCCACGCTGGCGCGGTGCAGCCCCTATTCAGCGCGCTCTGTGGGCAGGCGATGCTGAAACTGGCGTGACAATCATGAAGATGGACGTAGGTTTAGACACGGGCGACATGCTGTATAAACTGGCGTGTCCCATTACCGCAGAAGATACCAGCGCCACGCTGTATGACAAGCTGGCGGATCTCGGTCCGCAGGGGCTGATTGAGACGTTGCAACAGCTTGCTGACAATACAGCGACACCTGAAGAGCAGGATGAGGCGCAGGTGACCTATGCTGAAAAACTGAGTAAAGAAGAAGCCCGGATCGACTGGTCCCTGTCAGCAGCTCAACTCGAACGCTGCATCCGCGCCTTTAATCCGTGGCCGATGAGCTGGTTGATGATTGATGAGCAGCCAGTGAAAGTCTGGAAAGCTTCAGTTATTAACGGCAATACATCGGCAGAGCCCGGTACGATTATCGACGCCAGCAAAAACGGTATCCAGGTTGCGACCGGAGAAGGGATCCTGAATCTTGAATCGCTGCAACCGGCTGGTAAAAAGGCAATGAGCGCGCAGGATCTATTAAATTCCCGTCGTGAATGGTTCATCCCTGGCAATCGCCTTGCCTGAACAAATTTACTCTTAAGGCCCGGAGTTTCCGGGCATTTTTATTTTTACGGTTATGAAAAGACAAAATCTACGCACTATGGCGGCTCAGGCCGTTGAGCAGGTTATTGAGCAGGGCCAGTCACTGAGTAATGTCCTGCCTGCACTGCAACAAAAGGTTTCCGATAAAGACAAAGCCCTGCTTCAGGAGCTGTGCTTTGGCGTGCTGCGCACCCTCTCTCAGCTTGAGTGGTTAATTAATAAGCTGGTGTCACGCCCGATGAGCGGCAAGCAGCGTACCGTGCATTATTTGATCATGGTCGGTTTCTACCAGCTTCTTCATACCCGCATTCCACCTCATGCTGCGCTGGCTGAGACAGTGGAGGGTGCCGTTGCGATTAAACGTCCCCAGCTGAAAGGATTGATTAACGGCGTGCTGCGTCAGTTCCAGCGTCAGCAGGACGAACTGCTGGCAGAATTTGCGCAAAGCGAAGCGCGCTTCCTGCATCCTGAATGGCTGCTGAATCGCCTTAAAAAAGCCTACCCACAGCAATGGCAAGACATTGCTGATGCCAATAACCAACGTCCGCCGATGTGGTTACGCGTCAATCGTAACCATCATACCCGCGACGCATGGCTGGCCCTGCTGGAAGAGGCCGGAATGAGCGGCTTCACACACGCTGCTTATCCTGATGCGGTTCGTTTAGCCTCCCCTGCACCGGTACATGCATTACCCGGTTTTGAAGAGGGCTGGGTAACGGTACAGGACGCATCCGCTCAGGGCTGCATGACCTGGCTTGAACCGAAAGACGGAGAGCAGATCCTTGATCTCTGTGCAGCGCCAGGGGGGAAAACAACGCACATTCTGGAAGTGGCGCCGCAGGCCAGCGTGATGGCCGTGGATGTTGATGAGCAGCGTCTTTCACGCGTCTATGACAACCTCAAGCGTCTGGGTATGAAAGCACAGGTTAAGCAAGGCGATGGACGTCAACCCGCAGACTGGTGTGGTGATACCCGGTTCGATCGTATTTTGCTGGACGCCCCCTGCTCTGCAACCGGCGTGATTCGTCGTCATCCCGATATCAAATGGCTGCGTCGCGATCGTGATATCAAGGAGCTTGCCCAGTTGCAATCCGAAATTCTGGATGCCATCTGGCCGCATCTCAAACCCGGCGGAACCCTGGTATATGCAACCTGCTCTGTTCTTCCGGAAGAGAACAGTCAGCAAATTGCGGCTTTCCTGAAACGCACCCCGGACGCGACGCTGCATGATACGGGGACGCCTGAGCACCCAGGTCTGCAAAACCTGCCGGGCGCAGAAGAGGGTGATGGCTTCTTTTACGCTAAGCTAATCAAAGAGTGATGTTGAGAACAGGTCACGAAAGATGAAAATTATCATTCTGGGCGCAGGGCAAGTTGGCGGAACGCTGGCGGAAAATCTCGTGGGCGAAAACAACGATATCACCATTGTGGATACCAATGGCGATCGCCTGCGCGTTTTGCAGGACAAGTTTGATCTTCGTGTTGTACAGGGGCACGGCTCGCATCCACGCGTGCTTCGGGAGGCGGGCGCGGACGATGCCGACATGCTGGTTGCAGTAACCAGTTCTGATGAAACCAACATGGTTGCATGTCAGGTGGCCTACTCGCTTTTCAACACACCGAACCGCATCGCCCGTATTCGCTCCCCGGACTATGTCCGGGATGCGGAAAAGCTGTTTAATTCCGAAGCAGTACCTATCGACCATCTTATTGCGCCTGAACAGCTGGTTATCGACAGTATTTATCGTCTGATTGAGTACCCGGGTGCGTTGCAGGTTGTGAACTTTGCTGAAGGAAAAGTAAGCCTGGCGGTTGTGAAGGCTTATTACGGCGGCCCGCTGATTGGTAATGCCCTGTCGACAATGCGCGAGCATATGCCACATATCGATACGCGTGTTGCGGCGATTTTCCGTCACGACAGACCTATTCGTCCGCAAGGTTCCACTATTGTCGAAGCCGGGGATGAAGTCTTCTTTATTGCGGCTTCTCAGCATATCCGTGCGGTGATGAGTGAACTTCAGCGTCTCGAAAAACCGTATAAACGTATTATGCTGGTTGGCGGCGGTAATATTGGCGCAGGTCTGGCGAGACGGCTGGAAAAAGACTACAGCGTGAAGCTGATCGAACGAGATCAACAGCGCGCGTCGGAGCTGGCTGAAAAGCTTCAGAATACTATCGTGTTTTATGGCGATGCTTCGGATCAGGAATTGCTGGCCGAAGAGCATATCGATCAGGTTGATCTTTTTATTGCCGTCACCAACGACGACGAAGCGAATATTATGTCCGCCATGCTCGCTAAACGTATGGGGGCGAAAAAAGTAATGGTGCTTATCCAGCGTAAGGCTTATGTCGACCTGGTGCAGGGTAGCGTAATTGATATTGCTATTTCACCCCAGCAAGCCACCATCTCTGCCCTGCTAAGCCATGTGCGTAAAGCGGATATTGTCGGCGTGTCGTCTCTTCGTCGTGGTGTTGCTGAAGCCATTGAAGCCGTCGCTCACGGGGATGAAACGACGTCGCGCGTTGTTGGTCGTGCGATAGATGAAATTAAACTTCCACCAGGCACCATTATCGGCGCCGTAGTGCGAGGTAACGATGTGATGATCGCCAATGATAATTTACGTATCGAGCAGGGTGACCACGTTATTATGTTCCTGACCGATAAAAAATTTATTACCGACGTCGAGCGTTTATTCCAGCCAAGCCCGTTCTTCCTGTAATGATTTGGGTGCTCAGACAAGAGCACCCAAATATTAACCTTCTAATTTTCATGCCTTTTATTTTTCATAACGATTATTTATCCCCAATGGCAATTAGCTAATCATTTGTTAAACTTATAGGCGTCAGCTGGCACAAGGAGAACATAATGAGTTTTATTAAAGAGTTTCGCGAATTTGCGATGCGCGGGAATGTGGTGGATTTGGCTGTGGGTGTCATTATTGGTGCGGCGTTCGGTAAGATCGTTTCATCATTAGTCGCCGACATTATTATGCCGCCGTTAGGACTGTTGATTGGAGGCATTGATTTCAAACAATTCGCCTTCACCCTACGGGAAGCTCAGGGCGATATCCCTGCGGTTGTAATGCACTATGGCGTATTCATTCAGAACGTATTTGATTTCGTGATCGTGGCATTTGCCATTTTCATGGCGATCAAACTTATCAACAGACTTAACCGTAAAAAAGAAGAACCGGCTGCTGCCCCGCCAGCACCCACTAAAGAAGAAGTCTTACTGACTGAAATTCGCGATCTGTTAAAAGAGCAGAATAACCGCGTTTAATCAGGCGACAGAAACAGAAAGGCCAGTGGTAAAAAAGCGATTAGCTTGCTTGCCACTGGCCTCCCAGTTACCCCGTTGTGCATGTTTACCTTTACGTAAATAACTCCCTTTTCCTTTCTTGTTCTTCTCAACACGCTGTCTGAAAAGCGGGTCGTGAAGCAATGCCTCAATGGCGTTATCCTTAATTTGTCCCTTAGTATGCTGATAGCGGCTCATCATTTCTCCTGAGCATAGTTAATGTCGGCGGGAGTCTAGTCCCTGGCTGATAAAAAATCAACAACCCTGAGTTTCACTACTGGCACCCTGTTCAAGTGCTTCCAGTATTGAGCAATAAACACTGCTGTGAGCAGTACCACAGCACGCGTCATTTAACCTTTGCAGAGATCGCTGCATGGCTTGCAGCTCCTGAATGCGTCCTTCAACTTCATCCAGCCGAGCCTGAACGATGCTTTTAGATTCCTGACACGTGTGATGTTCAGGATCGATACGGATCGACAGCAGTTCACGGATCGACTCCAGCGTGAAGCCGAGTTGCCGTGCATAGCGGATAAAACGAAGGCGTTGCAGGTCGTTATCCGTATAAAGGCGAAATCCACCTTCCGTTCTGACCTCATGATCGATCATCTGCTGTTTTTCGTAGTAGCGGATAGTATCCGGCGTTACGTTAGCAAGCTTCGCAAGTTCACCTATGCGGTACATGGCTACTCCTCGTTTATTTTTTTCATTAACCTTTCACTGTACTCACCATGTAAAAAGTCAGTATTCATTCCCGTCTGGCGCAGTTTTAGCTCGATGAGCGCCAACCGACGACTGATTTCGGAGTACCGTGGGTCATTCTTATGAATACCTTTAAGCAGATCGGCAAGCTCGACGGCTTCATTGCGTTGCTGAAGTTCAGGCGGTAAACAACCTGCGTTTTTCAGTAAGCGATAACCGGCCCGTAATTCAGGGGGAATATGTGAATCATCGTCCAGAATCAGCGGCTCA
Source organism: Enterobacter cloacae complex sp. EB5 (assembly GCF_031432835.1). NCBI lineage: Bacteria > Pseudomonadati > Pseudomonadota > Gammaproteobacteria > Enterobacterales > Enterobacteriaceae > Enterobacter > Enterobacter cloacae complex sp. EB5. The sequence goes on along the minus strand of NZ_CP133860.1, from coordinate 2,466,897 downwards.
CCGCTACCGGGAAGATTTTCAAACTCGCCTTTGTTTTGGGCATCGCAAATATGGCGTTCAGCCCACTGATCGAGCAACCACATAATGAACTCCAGGGGATGAGCAGAAAAGATACAGACATTGTAGATAAGTGGAGATTCTGCGGATATAAAAAAACCCGCCGAGGCGGGTTTTTTTACGTTACTACAGATTACTCTGCAGCAGCTTCTGCTTTCTCTGAACGATCAACCAGCTCGATGTAAGCCATCGGCGCGTTGTCGCCTGCACGGAAGCCACACTTCAGAATGCGAGTGTAACCACCGGCACGGCTCGCGAAACGCGGGCCCAGTTCGTTAAACAGTTTTGCCACGATCTCGTTATCACGAGTACGGGCGAATGCCAGACGACGATTAGCAACGCTGTCAGTCTTGGCAAGAGTAATCAGCGGCTCAACTACGCGACGCAGCTCTTTCGCTTTAGGCAGGGTCGTCTTGATGATTTCATGACGAACCAGTGAACCTGCCATGTTGCGGAACATAGCCTGGCGATGGCTGCTGTTGCGGTTCAGTTGACGACCACTCTTACGATGGCGCATGACCTTATCCTTCTCAGTAAAACCTTAACCTGTGATCCGGTTACTCGTCAGCAATGCTTGCCGGTGGCCAGTTTTCCAGGCGCATGCCCAGAGACAGACCACGTGAAGCCAGCACGTCTTTAATCTCGGTAAGAGATTTTTTACCCAGGTTCGGCGTTTTCAGCAACTCAACCTCGGTACGCTGTACCAGATCACCGATATAGTGGATAGCTTCTGCCTTGAGGCAGTTAGCAGAGCGGACAGTCAATTCCAGATCGTCAACAGGGCGCAGCAGGATCGGATCGAATTCTGGTTTCTCTTCTTTCACTTCCGGCTGACGTACATCACGTAAGTCAACGAAAGCTTCCAGTTGTTCTGCCAGGATGGTTGCCGCACGACGAATCGCCTCTTCAGGGTCGATTGTGCCATTGGTTTCCATTTCGATGACCAGCTTGTCCAGGTCGGTACGCTGTTCTACACGCGCTGCTTCAACATTGTAGGCAATACGCTCTACAGGGCTGTAACATGCGTCGACCAGCAGACGGCCGATTGGGCGCTCATCTTCTTCCGAATGAATTCGGGCAGAAGCCGGCACATAACCACGACCGCGCTGAACTTTGATACGCATGCTAATAGCTGCGTTCTCATCGGTCAGGTGGCAGATCACGTGCTGCGGCTTGACGATTTCAACATCACCGTCGTGGGTGATGTCGGCTGCAGTCACAGGGCCAATGCCAGATTTATTCAGAGTAAGAATAACTTCATCTTTACCCTGAACTCTCACCGCCAGCCCTTTCAGGTTGAGCAGGATTTCAAGGATATCTTCCTGAACGCCTTCTTTGGTGCTGTACTCATGAAGTACACCATCAATCTCAACCTCGGTCACCGCGCAACCCGGCATCGATGAGAGCAGAATACGGCGCAGTGCGTTACCCAGAGTATGGCCAAAGCCACGCTCTAAAGGCTCAAGGGTCACCTTGGCGTGCGTCGAACTCACTTGCTCGATATCTACCAGGCGCGGTTTTAGAAACTCTGTCACAGAACCCTGCATTGTGTCCTCTCTTTGGTACTAAGCTTTACTTGGAGTAAAGCTCGACGATCAGGTGTTCGTTAATGTCCGCAGACAGATCAGAACGTTCTGGCTGACGCTTGAACGTACCTTCCATCTTGCCAGCATCAACTTCCAGCCAGGTTGGCTTTTCACGCTGCTCAGCCAGCTCCAGAGCGGCTTTCACGCGAGATTGCTTTTTCGCTTTCTCACGAATGCTAACAACGTCATTCGCTTTAACCTGATAAGAAGCGATGTTAACAACACGACCGTTTACCATGATTGCTTTATGGCTAACCAGCTGGCGTGATTCAGCACGAGTCGCGCCGAAGCCCATACGGTATACAACGTTGTCCAGACGACCTTCCAGCAGAGCCAGCAGGTTTTCACCTGTGTTGCCTTTCAGACGTGCTGCTTCTTTATAGTAGTTACGGAACTGACGCTCCAGCACACCGTAGATACGGCGAACTTTTTGCTTTTCACGCAACTGCACACCATAGTCAGACAGACGCGGTTTACGCGCACCGTGCTGGCCAGGAGCTTGTTCAATTTTACACTTGGTATCGATCGCGCGAACGCCAGACTTAAGGAATAAGTCGGTGCCCTCACGACGGCTCAGCTTGAGCTTAGGACCCAAATATCTTGCCATTTTCTATCTCCAACTAACCTAAAAAACGAGCGTTATACGCGACGTTTTTTCGGCGGACGACAACCGTTATGAGGGATCGGAGTCACATCAGTAATATTCGTGATGCGGAAACCAGCGGCGTTCAGAGCGCGAACAGTAGATTCACGACCCGGACCCGGACCTTTAACCATAACTTCCAGATTCTTGATGCCGTATTCTTTTACGGCTTCAGCGCAACGCTCTGCTGCAACCTGAGCTGCGAACGGAGTGGATTTGCGAGAACCACGGAAACCGGAACCACCGGCTGTTGCCCAACCCAATGCGTTACCCTGACGATCAGTAATAGTAACGATGGTGTTGTTGAAAGAAGCATGGATATGAGCCACGCCGTCAGAGACTTGTTTTCTTACACGTTTACGTGCACGAACTGGTGCCTTTGCCATTATTCAATCACCCCGATTATTTCTTGATCGGTTTGCGCGGACCCTTACGGGTACGTGCGTTGGTCTTAGTACGCTGACCGCGCACTGGCAGACCACGACGATGACGCAAACCGCGATAGCAACCAAGATCCATCAGGCGCTTGATGCTCATGCTGATTTCACGGCGCAGATCACCTTCAACGACAAATTTGGCAACTTCGTCACGCAGCGTGTCGATTTGTTCTTCAGACAGCTCACTGATCTTAACATCTTCAGCGATACCCGCTGCAGCCAGAATGGCTTTAGAACGGGTCTTGCCGACGCCATAGATCGAAGTTAATGCGATCACAGCATGTTTCTGATCAGGAATGTTAATGCCTGCTATACGGGCCACTATGCACTCCTACTATTTAATATGTACGCACCATGCTGAAAAGCCCGTTTTCAGGATACTCAAATGGAAACGTACAGACATACAAAAGATTGGCTGGCTAATCTAGCCAGCTCAACCCAACTTTGCAAGAAAAATATGCGAATTAATCAGCCTTGGCGCTGTTTATGCTTCGGCTCGGCACTGCAAATCACACGGATGACACCATCACGCTTAACGATTTTGCAGTTACGGCATAATTTCTTGACGGAAGCACGAACTTTCATTTTTACTCTCCGTAACTTCTCAGGCGACCAGTTAGCGGCCGTAGCCTTTCAGGTTCGCCTTCTTCAATGCAGACTCATACTGACTGGACATCATCAGAGTTTGCACTTGAGCCATAAAGTCCATAATCACGACCACAACGATAAGCAGTGAGGTCCCACCGAAGTAGAACGGTACTTTCATTGCATCACGCATGAACTCCGGGATCAGGCAGATAAAAGTAATATAAAGCGCACCAACCAAAGTCAGGCGAGTCATTACTTTATCGATATACTTCGCCGTTTGCTCTCCCGGACGAATTCCTGGTACAAATGCACCGGACTTCTTCAGGTTATCTGCTGTTTCACGCGGGTTGAAGACCAACGCCGTGTAGAAGAAACAGAAGAAGATGATCGCAGACGCATAGAGTAACACATAAAGTGGTTGCCCAGGCTGCAAATACAGCGAAATTGTTGTCAGCCAGTTCCAACCAGTACCGCCCCCGAACCATGACGCGATGGTTGCCGGGAACAGAATAATACTGGAAGCGAAGATAGCCGGGATAACCCCCGCCATATTCACTTTCAGCGGTAAATGTGTGCTCTGTGCAGCATAGACACGACGACCCTGCTGACGTTTAGCGTAGTTCACCACAATGCGGCGTTGACCACGTTCAACGAAGACAACAAAGAACGTCACTGCAAATACTAATACTGCAACCAACAGCAACAGGAGGAAGTGCAGGTCGCCTTGACGCGCTTGCTCGATAGTATGGGCGATGGCCGGCGGGAGACCCGCAACGATACCGGCGAAGATAATGATTGAGATACCGTTACCGATACCTCGTTCAGTAATCTGTTCGCCGAGCCACATCAGGAACATGGTCCCTGTGACCAGACTTACAACAGCGGTGAAATAGAATGCAAAGCCTGGGTTTAATACCAAGCCCTGCATACCAGGCATATTCGGAAGACCGGTAGCTATACCGATCGACTGGAATATTGCCAGCACCAGAGTGCCGTAACGGGTGTACTGGCTAATCTTACGACGTCCAGACTCCCCTTCTTTCTTCAACTCTGCCAGGGCCGGATGAACGACCGTCAGCAGCTGGATAATAATCGATGCCGAAATATACGGCATAATACCCAGCGCGAAAATAGAAGCACGGCTGAGAGCACCACCAGAGAACATGTTGAACATTTCAATGATGGTGCCTCGCTGTTGCTCAAGCAGTTTGGCAAGTACAGCGGCATCAATACCAGGGATCGGAATAAAAGAGCCAATACGGAACACAATCAGCGCGCCGATTACAAACAGCAGTCTGCGTTTCAGCTCGCCAAATCCACCTTTGGCACTTTGAAAATCTAATCCCGGTTGCTTAGCCATCTGCTACTTATTCCTCAATTTTACCGCCAGCAGCTTCGATAGCAGCACGAGCACCTTTAGTAACACGCAGGCCACGAACAGTTACCGGAGTAGAAACTTCACCAGCCAGGATCACTTTCGCGAACTCGATCTGGATACCGATAATGTTAGCCGCTTTCAGCGTGTTCAGGTCTACAACGCCGCCTTCAACTTTCGCCAGGTCAGACAGACGGATTTCCGCTGTGATCGCTGCTTTGCGAGAGGTGAAGCCGAACTTCGGCAGACGACGGTACAGTGGCATCTGGCCACCCTCGAAACCGCGACGTACGCCACCGCCAGAACGAGAGTTCTGACCTTTGTGACCACGACCACCGGTTTTGCCGAGGCCAGAACCGATACCACGACCCAGGCGTTTACCCGCCTTTTTAGAGCCTTCGGCCGGAGACAGAGTATTTAAACGCATCTCTTACTCCTCAACTTTAACCATGAAGTAAACCGCGTTGACCATACCACGAACAGCAGGAGTATCCTCGCGCTCAACGGTATGACCAATACGACGCAGACCCAGGCCAAGCAGCGTTGCCTTGTGTTTCGGCAGACGACCGATTGCACTGCGGGTTTGAGTGATTTTAATAGTCTTTGCCATGGTCAATTACCCCAGAATTTCTTCAACGGATTTACCACGCTTGGCAGCGACCATTTCTGGAGAATTCATATTTTCCAGGCCATCAATAGTTGCACGAACCACGTTGATCGGGTTGGTGGAACCATATGCTTTAGCCAGAACGTTATGAACTCCAGCAACTTCCAGAACGGCGCGCATTGCACCACCGGCGATGATACCGGTACCTTCGGAAGCTGGCTGCATGAATACACGAGAACCCGTGTGAACACCTTTAACTGGGTGTTGCAGGGTACCGTTGTTCAGCGCGACGTTAATCATATTGCGACGGGCTTTTTCCATCGCTTTCTGGATCGCTGCTGGAACTTCACGCGCTTTACCGTAACCAAAACCAACGCGACCGTTACCATCACCCACTACAGTCAGAGCTGTGAAGGAGAAAATACGACCACCTTTAACGGTTTTAGATACGCGGTTTACCGCGATCAGCTTTTCCTGCAGTTCGCCAGCCTGTTTTTCGATGTGAGCCATCTTACACCTCTACCTTAGAACTGAAGGCCAGCTTCACGGGCAGCATCTGCCAGTGCCTGGACACGACCATGATATTGGAACCCGGAACGGTCAAAGGAAACATTGCTGATGCCTTTTTCCAGAGCGCGTTCAGCGACAGCTTTACCTACAGCTGCTGCGGCGTCTTTGTTACCGGTATACTTCAATTGTTCTGAGATAGCTTTTTCTACAGTAGAAGCAGCTACCAGAACTTCAGAACCGTTCGGTGCAATTACCTGTGCGTAAATATGACGCGGGGTACGATGTACCACCAGGCGAGTTGCACCCAGCTCTTTGAGCTTGCGGCGTGCGCGGGTCGCACGACGGATACGAGCAGATTTCTTATCCATAGTGTTACCTTACTTCTTCTTAGCCTCTTTGGTACGCACGACTTCGTCGGCGTAACGAACACCCTTGCCTTTATAAGGCTCAGGACGACGGTAGGCGCGCAGATCTGCTGCAACCTGACCGATCAGCTGTTTATCAGCGCCTTTCAGCACGATTTCAGTCTGAGTCGGACATTCTGCAGTGATACCGGCCGGCAGCGGATGCTCAACAGGGTGTGAGAAGCCCAGAGACAGGCCTACTGCATTCCCTTTGATAGCTGCACGATAACCTACACCAACCAGCTGAAGCTTTTTAGTGAAGCCTTCGGTAACACCAACAACCATTGAGTTCAGCAGGGCACGCGCGGTACCAGCCTGAGCCCATCCATCCACGAAACCATCACGTGGACCGAAGGTCAGAGCGTTATCTGCATGTTTAACTTCAACAGCATTGTTGAGGGTACGAGTCAGCTCGCCGTTTTTACCTTTGATCGTAATAACCTGACCGTCGATTTTTACATCAACGCCGGCAGGAATAACGACCGGTGCTTTAGCAACACGAGACATTCTTTCCTCCGATTAGGCTACGTAGCAGATAATTTCGCCACCAAGACCAGCCTGGCGCGCTGCACGATCAGTCATAACACCTTTAGAGGTAGAAACAACTGCGATACCAAGACCAGCCATTACTTTTGGCAGCTCATCTTTTTTCTTATAGATGCGCAGGCCTGGGCGGCTGACACGCTGAATGCTTTCTACAACAGCTTTACCCTGGAAATACTTGAGAGTAAGTTCCAGTTCCGGCTTGGTGTCGCCTTCAACTTTAAAATCTTCGATAAAACCTTCTTCCTTCAGCACGTTGGCAATTGCCACTTTCAGCTTGGCGGAAGGCATGGTGACCGCAACTTTGTTCGCGGCCTGACCGTTACGGATACGGGTCAGCATATCCGCGATCGGATCTTGCATGCTCATCTGTCTTTACTCCCGTGATTCAATTGGTAATTACCAGCTAGCCTTTTTCAAGCCTGGTACTTCACCGCGCATGGCGGCTTCACGCAGTTTGATACGGCTCAACCCAAACTTGCCCACATAACCATGTGGACGACCTGTTTGACGACAGCGGTTACGCTGACGAGACGGGCTGGAATCACGCGGCAGAGACTGCAGCTTGAGAACCGCATTCCAACGATCTTCGTCGGAAGCGTTCACATCAGAAATGATCGCTTTCAGTTCAGCGCGTTTAGCGAAGAATTTATCAGCTAAAGCTACGCGCTTTACTTCGCGTGCTTTCATTGATTGCTTAGCCATTCAGTAACCCTACCTTACTTGCGGAACGGGAAGTCAAAGGCAGCCAGCAGAGCACGGCCTTCTTCATCAGATTTCGCAGTAGTGGTAATGGTAATATCCAAACCACGCACGCGGTCGACTTTATCGTAGTCGATTTCTGGGAAGATGATCTGCTCACGGACACCCATGCTGTAGTTACCACGACCGTCGAAAGACTTAGCGGACAAGCCACGGAAGTCACGGATACGTGGAACAGCAATAGTGATCAGGCGCTCAAGGAACTCCCACATGCGTTCGCCACGCAGAGTTACTTTACAGCCGATCGGATAGCCCTGACGGATTTTGAAGCCTGCAACAGATTTGCGTGCTTTGGTGATCAGCGGTTTTTGACCGGAGATTGCTGTCAGGTCAGCTGCTGCGTTATCCAGCAGTTTCTTGTCAGCGATCGCTTCACCAACACCCATGTTCAGGGTGATCTTCTCGACCCGAGGGACTTGCATGACAGAATTGTAGTTAAACTCAGTCATGAGTTTGTTAACTACTTCGTCTTTGTAGTAATCATGCAGTTTCGCCATCGTACTACTCCAAATTACTTGATAGTTTCGCTGTTAGACTTGAAGAAACGGACTTTTTTACCGTCTTCGAATCTAAAGCCTACACGGTCAGCCTTACCGGTAGCCGCATTGAAGATTGCAACGTTAGAAACCTGAATAGCAGCTTCTTTTTCAACGATGCCGCCTGGTTGGTTCAGGGCCGGAACCGGCTTCTGATGTTTCTTAACCAGGTTGATACCTTCAACGACGAGTTTGCCGGAAGACAGAACATTTTTTACTTTACCGCGTTTACCTTTATCTTTACCGGTTAACACGATAACTTCGTCATCACGACGGATTTTCGCTGCCATGATTCGCTCCTTAGAGTACTTCTGGTGCCAGAGAGATAATTTTCATGAACTTCTCAGTACGAAGTTCACGAGTTACCGGCCCAAAGATACGCGTGCCGATAGGCTGCTCGCTGTTATTGTTTAAAATAACGCATGCATTACCATCGAAGCGAATGACAGAACCGTCAGGGCGACGAACACCCTTCTTGGTGCGCACCACTACCGCCTTCAGCACATCACCTTTTTTGACCTTACCACGTGGAATTGCTTCCTTGATGGTGATCTTGATGATGTCGCCTACGCCTGCGTAGCGACGGTGCGAGCCACCCAGAACCTTGATACACATTACGCGACGTGCACCGGAGTTGTCGGCGACGTTCAGCATAGTCTGTTCTTGGATCATTTTAGTGCTCCGCTAATGTCAACTACTACCTGAGACTCTAAAATCAGAGCCGTTAAAAAGCCCCATATCGAGGGCGCGGCATTATAACACCGCTTCTGCAATATGGGTAGAAAAAATAAACGGCTCATCGCTGAGCCGTTTATTCGTATTGAGAATGCGTACTCTATTACAGAACCGCTTTCTCTACAACGCGAACCAGCGTCCAGGACTTAGTCTTGGACAGTGGACGGCATTCACGGATTTCAACCTTGTCGCCGATACCACATTCGTTGTTCTCGTCATGTACGTGCAGTTTGGTCGTACGCTTGATGAATTTACCGTAGATCGGGTGTTTCACAAAACGTTCGATAGCTACAACAATGGATTTCTCCATTTTATCGCTAACAACACGACCTTGCAGAGTACGGATTTTATCGGTCATTACGCACCCGCCTTCTGAGTCAGTAAAGTCTTAACGCGCGCAACATTGCGACGCACTTGCTTCAGCAGGTGAGTCTGTTGCAGCTGGCCACTTGCAGCCTGCATACGCAGGTTGAACTGCTCACGCAGCAGGTTCAGCAGCTCAGCGTTCAGCTCTTCAACGCTTTTTTCACGCAGCTCTTTTGCTTTCATTACATCACCGTCTTAGTTACAAAGGTGGTTTTGATAGGCAGTTTCGCTGCTGCCAGGCCGAAGGCTTCACGGGCCAGCTCTTCCGGAACACCGTCCATTTCATAAAGGACTTTGCCCGGTTGGATCAAGGCAACCCAGTACTCCACGTTACCTTTACCTTTACCCATACGAACTTCCAGTGGCTTCTCGGTGATCGGTTTGTCCGGGAATACACGGATCCAGATCTTACCTTGACGCTTAACTGCACGGGTCATTGCACGACGTGCTGCTTCGATCTGACGTGCAGTCAGACGACCACGGCCAACAGCTTTCAGACCGAAAGTGCCGAAGCTAACATCCGTACCCTGCGCCAGACCACGGTTGCGGCCTTTGTGCACTTTACGGAATTTTGTACGCTTTGGTTGTAACATCAGCGACGCTCCTTATTTACGGCCTTTACGCTGCTGCTTTTTAGGTTGAGCAGCCGGTTTTTCCGGTTGTTCAACAGCAGCCATACCACCCAGGATCTCACCTTTGAAGATCCATACCTTAACGCCGATTACACCGTAAGTGGTGTGCGCTTCAGAGGTGTTGTAGTCGATGTCAGCACGCAGAGTGTGCAGCGGTACGCGACCTTCGCGGTACCATTCGGTACGTGCGATTTCCGCGCCGCCCAGACGGCCGCTAACTTCAACTTTGATACCTTTAGCGCCCAGACGCATTGCGTTCTGTACAGCACGCTTCATAGCACGACGGAACATAACACGACGTTCCAGCTGTGAAGTGATGCTGTCAGCAACCAATTTAGCGTCCAGTTCAGGCTTACGAACTTCAGCGATATTGATCTGTGCAGGAACGCCAGCGATATCCGCTACGACCTTGCGCAGTTTTTCTACGTCTTCGCCTTTCTTACCGATAACGATGCCAGGACGAGCAGTGTGAATAGTCACACGGATGCTCTTAGCTGGACGCTCGATAACGATACGAGATACAGACGCTTTAGCCAGTTCCTTAGTCAGGTACTGACGTACTTTAAAATCGCTGTCCAGGTTGTCAGCGAATTCTTTGGTGTTCGCAAACCAGGTAGAGTTCCATGGTTTTACAATACCCAGGCGAATACCATTAGGATGTACTTTCTGACCCATTGCTAGTCTCCAGAGTCTCAGCGATCGGACACAACCACAGTAATGTGGCTGGTGCGCTTCAGGATGCGATCTGCACGACCTTTCGCACGCGGCATAATGCGCTTCATGCTTGGGCCTTCATCTACGAAAATTTTCGCGACTTTCAGATCGTCGATGTCAGCGCCATCGTTGTGTTCAGCGTTAGCAATGGCAGATTCCAGTACTTTCTTGACCAATACCGCAGCTTTCTTGTTGGTATAGGTCAGGATGTCCAGGGCCTGCGACACTTTCTTACCGCGAATCAGGTCAGCAACAAGGCGAACCTTCTGTGCAGAAGAACGAGCATGGCGATGTTGAGCTAAAGTTTCCATCTCTTCCTCCTACCTTATTTCTTCTTCGCTTTTTTATCAGCAGCGTGGCCGCGATAAGTACGAGTCGGTGCGAATTCACCCAGTTTGTGACCAACCATTTCGTCGGTAACAAAGACTGGAACGTGCTGACGACCATTATGGACAGCGATGGTCAAACCGATCATGTTAGGAAAGATCGTTGAACGACGGGACCAAGTGCGCAGGGGCTTCTTGTCTCCGCTTTCCACCGCTTTCTCTACCTTCTTCAGCAAGTGCAGGTCAATAAAAGGACCTTTCTTGAGAGAACGTGGCATGGCTTATCCTCTAAAATTATTTGCTACGGCGACGTACGATAAATTTATCAGTACGCTTGTTGCTGCGGGTCTTCTTACCTTTGGTCTGAACGCCCCACGGAGTTACCGGGTGCTTACCAAAGTTACGACCTTCACCACCACCATGTGGGTGATCGACTGGGTTCATCGCAGTACCGCGAACGGTAGGACGAACACCACGCCAGCGTGCAGCACCAGCTTTACCCAGAACGCGCAGCATATGCTCAGCATTGCCAACTTCGCCCAGAGTAGCGCGGCAGTCTGCTTCGACTTTACGCATTTCACCAGAACGCAGACGCAGGGTGACATAAGCACCGTCACGCGCAACGATCTGAACGTAAGTACCTGCGGAACGCGCCAGCTGACCGCCTTTACCTGGTTTCATTTCTACGTTATGAACGGTAGAACCAACCGGGATATTGCGCATCGGCAGGGTGTTGCCTGCTTTGATTGCAGCATCAACGCCAGACTGAATCTGGTCGCCAGCTTTCAGGCCTTTAGGGGCCAGGATGTAACGGCGTTCGCCATCTTTGTACAGAACCAGCGCGATGTTCGCGGAACGGTTCGGATCGTACTCAAGACGCTCAACAACTGCTGGGATACCGTCTTTGTTGCGTTTGAAGTCAACAATACGATAAGCCTGCTTGTGGCCACCACCGATGTGACGAGTGGTGATACGGCCATTGTTGTTACGACCACCGGATTTGCTGTTTTTTTCCAGCAACGGAGCAAAAGGTTTGCCCTTGTGCAGCTCAGGGTTAACCACTTTAACTACGTGGCGACGACCCGGAGATGTCGGTTTACATTTAACAACTGCCATTGTATTACTCCTCCGACTTACTCAGCGCCGCCAACGAAGTCCAGGTTCTGGCCTTCTTTCAGGGTGACGTAAGCTTTTTTCCAGTCGCTACGACGACCGATACGCTGTCCGTGACGTTTAACTTTCCCTTTAACTACCAGGGTGTTAACGACTTCGACTTCGACTTCAAACAGTTTCTGCACAGCAGCTTTGATCTCTGCTTTGGTCGCGTCTTTAGCAACTTTGAGAACGATGGTGTTTGTTTTTTCCATCGCAGTAGACGCTTTTTCAGAAACGTGCGGTGCGCGCAGCACCTTCAGCAGACGTTCTTCACGAATCATGCCAGCATCTCCTCAACTTGCTTAACAGCATCAGCAGTCATTACGACTTTGTCGAAGGCGATCAGGCTAACCGGGTCGATACCAGTCGCGTCGCGTACGTCAACCTTGTGCAGGTTACGCGCGGCCAGGAACAGGTTCTCGTCCAGCTCACCGGTGATGATCAGCACATCTTCCAGAGCCATGTCTTTCAGTTTCTGTGCCAGCAGCTTAGTTTTAGGCGCTTCAACAGAGAACTTCTCGACAACGATCAGACGATCCTGACGTACCAGTTCGGACAGAATGCTTTTCAGCGCGCCGCGGTACATCTTTTTGTTAACTTTTTGACTGTGGTCCTGTGGACGCGCAGCGAAGGTCACGCCACCTGAACGCCAGATCGGGCTCTTGATAGAACCTGAACGCGCACGGCCGGTACCTTTCTGGCGCCATGGCTTTTTGCCTGAACCAGTTACTTCAGCACGAGTCTTCTGAGCACGAGTACCCTGACGAGCACCAGCTGCATAAGCAACAACAACCTGGTGAACCAGCGCTTCGTTGAAATCACGACCGAAGGTAGTTTCGGAAACAGTCAGCGCGCTCTGCGCGTCTTTCAATACTAATTCCATTGCTATCCCCTTACGCCTTCACAGCTGGTTTAACGATCAGGTCGCTACCGGTTGCACCCGGGACCGCACCTTTAACCAGCAGCAGGTTGCGCTCAGCGTCAACACGTACTACGTCCAGGCTCTGAACGGTTACACGTTCGTTGCCCAGCTGACCTGCCATTTTCTTGCCTTTGAACACTTTGCCCGGAGTCTGGTTCTGACCGATAGAACCCGGAACGCGGTGAGACAAGGAGTTACCGTGAGTAGCGTCCTGGGTACGGAAGTTCCAGCGCTTAACGGTACCAGCAAAACCTTTACCTTTAGAGGTACCGGTTACGTCAACTTTTTTAACGTCAGCAAACAGCTCAACGCTAATGTCCTGACCTACGGTGAACTCTTCGCCTTCAGCAAGACGGAATTCCCACAGACCACGGCCAGCTTCAACGCCAGCTTTAGCGAAGTGACCCGCTTCTGGTTTGGTTACACGGTTAGCTTTTTTAGCACCAGTGGTAACCTGAATAGCGCGGTAGCCATCGTTAGCCAGATCTTTAACCTGAGTAACGCGGTTTGCTTCAACTTCGATTACGGTTACTGGGATAGAAACGCCATCTTCAGTGAAGATGCGGGTCATACCCACTTTTTTACCGACTAAACCAATCATTGTTTCAACCTCTCAATCGCTCGATGACCTGATTAACCCAGGCTGATCTGCACGTCTACACCGGCAGCCAGATCCAGACGCATCAGAGCATCAACGGTTTTCTCAGTTGGCTCAACGATGTCAACCAGACGCTTGTGAGTGCGGATTTCGTACTGATCACGCGCATCTTTGTTAACGTGCGGAGAGATCAGAACGGTAAAGCGCTCTTTGCGGGTCGGCAGCGGGATCGGACCACGGACTTGCGCACCAGTGCGCTTAGCAGTCTCGACGATTTCCGCGGTTGATTGATCGATCAGACGATGATCAAACGCTTTAAGGCGGATACGGATTCTTTGGTTCTGCATGAGACCAGAGCTCCAATTATTTTATAAACGAAAATGATTACTCCTCAAACCCATTACGATTGATGGGAGAGTGTAACCGTTCTTACGTAGCTCCCCAATTGGGAGCATTGTTGAGTAACAAAGTGAGCTACTCTGGTTCAGATTGAACCCGCCGTCAATTACGACAAGCCCGCGCATTATACGTAAATCTGGGGAAGACGCAAGTGCCGTTTAGAAATTAAGCGCTAAAGACGTACTCTGCGTAAGGCCTCGCATTTTTTTATGCAAAGTATCCCTTCTCAACTCTTTGTCTGAAGCCGCTACGCAATTGCTGTTTTTGCACATTGCCGGACATGCAGATTATTACGAGTATGCGCTCAAACCGTTTTGAGGCTCTCGCTATGCTACTGTCCCTCCCCTTTCTGCTGATCTATTTTGCGTTATCGGCCTTGCTTGTTCGCACCGATATTCGTACGGGGCTTCTTCCCGATAAATTTCTTTGCCCGCTGCTATGGACGGGCCTGCTTTACCAGCTTTGCCTCCATCCTGATTTTTTGCCGAGCGCGGTAGTGGGTGCGATGGCAGGATACGCCGGATTCGCTGTTATCTATTGGGGATATCGGCTCATCTGCCGACGTGAAGGGATGGGATATGGGGACATAAAATATCTGGCGGCGCTGGGGGCATGGCATGGCTGGTGTGTACTGCCAGTACTGGCACTCGTAGCCGCGTTAATGGCTCTGCTCTATCTGGTTGCTTTCTCGTTGTTTACTCCTGATAAGCAGGCATTAAAAAACCCACTGCCTTTTGGGCCATTTCTGGCGGCAGCGGGTTTATGCGTTGGCTGGGAAAGCCTGATTAATTTTCCACTTTGATCTGAGACTGAAGGTAGTTCTGTAGGCCAATTTTGCTAATGAGATCCAGTTCGGTCTCAAGCCAGTCGATGTGCCCTTCTTCATCGGCCAGGATCTGGATCATCATATCGCGGCTGACGTAGTCATGTACGCTGTCCGCATAGGCAATGGCTTCACGCAGGTCTTTTGCACCCTCCAGCTCCAGCCGGAGATCAGAACGCAGCATCTCTTCGACATCTTCTCCGATGCCCAGTTTTCCGAGATCCTGTAGGTTAGGAATGCCTTCGAGGAATAAAATACGCTCAATGTATTTATCGGCGTGTTTCATTTCATCAATCGACTCATGGTATTCAACATCGTTGAGGCGAGTCAGTCCCCAGTTTTTGAACATTCTTGCATGGAGAAAATACTGATTGATTGCGACAAGCTCATTTCCCAATAATTTATTGAGATAACTTATGATTTTAACATCACCTTTCATTATATAGTCCCTCCGCTTCCACTCATTGAAGCGTAGATCGGGCTACGGGGATGTCAAAAAAAAGATAGGGGCTTACGCGATCTCTTTGAATTCCGGGATCTGCATCAGTTCGTCCTGCATGATCTCACGCGCTGCGCGAACGCATTTACCGCATTGATTTCCCACCGGAACAAACTTGCGAAGCTGCTGGAAAGATTGTGGCTGAAACTGGCGAACGGCCTGACGAATTTTTTTGTCGCTTACACCATTACATAAACAAACGTACATAAAGACTCCCGTTCAAAATATGCGCAAAGTGTAAGTGAGAATGGTTATGATTACAATAGCACAGGCGCCGGAATACGGGGCGGGAGAAGACAAAAAATGCGAATTTTTATGACAGCGACTTTACGGCAGAAAACAAAAAAGGACGCCGAAGCGTCCTTTTTATTTCAGGGATAATTAATTAGCCCAGAACTTTAGCAACAACGCCCGCGCCAACAGTACGGCCGCCTTCACGGATTGCGAAACGCAGACCGTCGTCCATCGCGATTGGGTGGATCAGAGTCACAACCATCTTGATGTTGTCGCCTGGCATTACCATCTCTACGCCTTCTGGCAGTTCGATGGTACCGGTCACGTCAGTTGTACGGAAGTAGAACTGTGGACGGTAGCCTTTGAAGAACGGAGTATGACGGCCGCCTTCGTCTTTGGACAGAATATACACTTCAGATTCGAACTTGGTGTGTGGCTTGATTGAGCCTGGCTTCGCCAGAACCTGACCACGTTCGATTTCTTCACGTTTGATACCACGCAGCAGAACACCAACGTTCTCACCAGCACGGCCTTCGTCCAGCAGTTTGCGGAACATTTCAACGCCAGTACAGGTAGACTTCGCAGTCTCTTTGATACCAACGATTTCAACTTCTTCGCCAACTTTGATGATACCGCGCTCTACACGACCGGTAACAACGGTACCACGACCGGAGATGGAGAATACGTCTTCGATTGGCAGCAGGAATGGCTTGTCAATCGCACGCTCTGGTTCTGGGATGTAAGAATCCAGGAAGCCAGCCAGTTCGATGATTTTCTCTTCCCACTCTGCTTCGCCTTCCAGCGCTTTCAGCGCGGAACCACGAACGATTGGGGTGTCGTCGCCTGGGAAATCGTACTGAGACAGCAGTTCACGAACTTCCATCTCTACCAGTTCCAGCAGCTCTTCGTCATCAACCATGTCGCATTTGTTCAGGAACACGATGATGTAAGGAACGCCTACCTGACGACCCAGCAGGATGTGCTCACGAGTCTGAGGCATAGGGCCGTCAGTCGCAGCAACAACCAGGATCGCGCCGTCCATCTGCGCAGCACCGGTGATCATGTTTTTAACATAGTCGGCGTGGCCTGGGCAGTCTACGTGTGCGTAGTGGCGAGTCGGGGTGTCATACTCAACGTGAGAGGTGTTGATGGTGATACCACGAGCTTTTTCTTCTGGTGCGTTATCGATCTGGTCGAAAGCACGAGCAGCACCGCCGTAGGTTTTAGCCAGTACGGTAGTGATTGCAGCAGTCAGGGTAGTTTTACCATGGTCAACGTGGCCGATAGTACCAACGTTGACGTGCGGTTTTGTACGTTCAAATTTTTCTTTAGACACGGCTATATTCCTTACTATAGTGCTCTCCCCTTCGGAGAGAGCACGGGACTTAGGTTTTAATCCTGTGGATTACTTACCACGGGCTTCGATAACGGCCTGAGCAACGTTGTTCGGCGCATCATCATACTTCAGGAATTCCATAGTGTATGATGCACGACCTTTGGTCAGAGAACGCAGCTGAGTTGCATATCCGAACATTTCAGACAGCGGAACTTCAGCATGGATCTTAACGCCAGTTACTTCGGATTCCTGACCACGCAGCATACCGCGACGACGGCTCAAGTCACCGATAACGTCACCGGTGTTCTCTTCAGGAGTTTCTACTTCAACCTTCATGATCGGCTCAAGCAGAACTGGTTTTGCTTTCTTAAAGCCTTCTTTAAAGGCAATAGACGCAGCCAGTTTAAACGCCAGTTCAGAGGAGTCAACGTCGTGGTAAGAACCGAAGTGCAGACGAACACCCATGTCTACAACCGGGTAACCAGCCAGAGGACCAGCTTTCAGCTGCTCCTGGATGCCTTTATCAACGGCAGGGATGTATTCGCCAGGAATTACACCACCTTTGATGTCGTTGATGAACTCGTAACCTTTCGGGTTAGAGCCCGGCTCCAGTGGGTACATGTCGATCACAACGTGACCGTACTGACCGCGACCACCAGACTGCTTAGCGTGTTTACCTTCAACGTCGGTAACTTTCGCGCGAATCGCTTCGCGGTAAGCAACCTGAGGTTTACCCACGTTCGCTTCAACGTTGAATTCACGCTTCATACGGTCAACGATGATGTCCAGGTGCAGTTCACCCATACCAGCGATGATGGTCTGGTTAGATTCTTCATCAGTCCATACGCGGAATGATGGGTCTTCTTTCGCCAGACGGCCCAGAGCCAGACCCATTTTTTCCTGGTCAGCTTTGGTTTTTGGTTCAACTGCGATGGAGATTACCGGCTCAGGGAATTCCATACGCTCCAGAATGATCGGGTGATCCGGGTCACACAGGGTGTCACCAGTGGTCACGTCTTTCAGACCGATAGCAGCAGCGATGTCGCCCGCACGAACTTCTTTGATCTCTTCACGTTTGTTAGCGTGCATCTGTACGATACGGCCAAAACGTTCACGCGCCGCTTTCACGGAGTTCAGGATGGTGTCACCGGAGTTAACCACACCAGAGTAAACGCGGAAGAAGGTCAGGTTACCCACGAATGGGTCGGTAGCAATTTTGAACGCCAGTGCAGAGAACGGCTCTTCATCACTTGCGTGACGCTCAGCCGGAGTGTCTTTACCGTCGTCCAGGATGCCGTTGATCGCAGGAACGTCAATCGGGGATGGCAGGTAGTCAACTACCGCATCCAGCATCGCCTGAACACCTTTGTTCTTGAACGCAGAACCACAGGTTACCAGGATGATTTCGTTGTTCAGAACGCGCTGACGCAGAGCAGATTTGATCTCTTGCTCAGACAGTTCTTCACCACCCAGGTATTTTTCCATCAGCTCTTCAGAAGCTTCTGCTGCGGATTCGATCAGGTTCTGGTGCCATTCGTCAGCCAGGTCCTGCATCTCTGCCGGGATATCTTCGTATTCGAAGGTAACGCCCGCATCTGCTTCGTTCCAGTTGATGGCTTTCATTTTCACCAGGTCGATAACGCCGGTGAAACCTTCTTCAGCACCAATTGCCAGCTGAAGCGGAACAGGGTTCGCGCCCAGACGGGTTTTGATCTGGCCAACAACTTTCAGGAAGTTAGCACCCATACGGTCCATTTTGTTAACGAACGCGATGCGTGGAACTTTATATTTGTTTGCCTGACGCCATACGGTTTCAGACTGTGGCTGAACACCACCAACTGCGCAATAAACCATTACCGCGCCGTCAAGAACACGCATGGAACGTTCTACTTCGATGGTGAAGTCAACGTGCCCTGGGGTGTCGATGATGTTTACGCGATGCGGTTCGTACTGCTTAGCCATACCTGACCAGAATGCAGTAGTCGCTGCGGAGGTGATAGTAATACCACGCTCCTGCTCCTGTTCCATCCAGTCCATGGTGGCTGCGCCGTCATGAACTTCACCGATTTTATGGTTTACACCGGTGTAGAACAGAATACGTTCGGTAGTAGTGGTTTTACCGGCGTCGATGTGCGCACTGATACCGATGTTACGGTAGCGTGCGATGGGTGTTGTACGAGCCATTTGATTCCTCGTTTATATCTTTAGGCGTTCAGTTAAGTTACCCAGAGCGGGCGGCTTCTCTGAAGCGCCCGCCTGGTGACTACGACTCCGAAGGGATTACCAACGGTAGTGTGCGAACGCCTTGTTGGCTTCTGCCATACGGTGAACGTCTTCACGTTTCTTAACTGCGGTACCTTTGTTTTCCGCAGCATCAGAAAGTTCGTTCGCCAGACGCAGAGCCATGGATTTATCACCGCGTTTACGAGCAGCTTCAACGATCCAACGCATTGCCAGAGCATTGCGACGAACCGGACGAACTTCAACTGGAACCTGATAAGTAGAACCACCAACGCGGCGAGACTTAACTTCTACAGTCGGGCGCACGTTGTCGAGAGCGACTTCGAAGGCTTCCAGTTCATTTTTACCAGAACGCTGAGCCAGGGTCTCCAGCGCGCTGTATACGATTGCTTCTGCGGTAGATTTTTTACCATCTACCATCAGGATATTTACAAATTTTGCCAGCAGTTCTGATCCGAATTTCGGATCTGGAAGAATTTTACGCTGACCAATGACGCGACGACGTGGCATGGGATTACTCCGTTGTTAATTCAGGATTGTCCAAAACTCTACGAGTTTAGTTTGACATTAAGATAAATCAGTTTGGCCTTACTTAACGGAGAACCATTAAGCCTTAGGACGCTTCACGCCGTACTTGGAGCGAGCCTGCTTACGGTCTTTAACACCTGAGCAGTCCAGCGCACCACGAACGGTGTGGTAACGAACACCCGGAAGGTCTTTAACACGACCGCCACGGATCAGGATCACGGAGTGCTCCTGAAGGTTGTGACCTTCACCACCGATGTAGGAAGTCACTTCGAAACCGTTAGTCAAACGCACACGGCATACTTTACGCAGTGCGGAGTTTGGTTTTTTAGGAGTGGTGGTATATACACGAGTACATACGCCACGTTTCTGCGGGCAGGCTTCCAGCGCAGGCACGTTGCTTTTTGCAACTTTGCGTGCACGTGGTTTGCGTACCAGCTGGTTAACTGTTGCCATTAAATAGCTCCTGGTTTTAGCTTTTGCTTCGTAAACACGTAATAAAACGACCTCATACAATATGAGGACGCGAAATTTTAGGGCTACGTCGAAAAGGTGTCAAGAAATATACAGCGATCTCAAATCACCAGTTCATTTGACTGGCGTGCGTCACAGTAAGATTGACGAAATCAGTATAGCCAACCACGTCAATTTTGGCTGAAATTTGACCAGAAAGACCCCGCGCATCCAGATCCTCTTTCAGCGCAGAGACTGTTATGGGGGCATTCGCGAGGATTTCAACAAAACGGCTGCCTTCAAGCGCCGCGAGCACGCCATCCTGAATCAGCAGCAGATCATCACCTTCGCGCAGCATGCTCAGTAACGTGTCGATATCGCATTGCCACGGTGAACGGCTCAGGGTATGGAGCATGACAGCCTCAGAAAGTCAGAACGGTATCGTAGTGAGAGAGTTGTTCGCGCAGCGCAGCAGAGGTCAGGATCGTCACGTCCAGCACGAACGGTGTTTTCTCGTTTAACCCACGCGCGGCCAGCGAGTCGGCGCACACATAGAAGGTTTCAATGTCATAGAGCGGCAGAACTTTAAAGGTCGCAATATAGTCGCGCGCAAGAATGGCCTGCGGTTGTTGGCCTGCCAGAAGCTGGAATACGCCATCGCCTAAAAAGAAGACGCCAATATCTTCGGTTAAAGCCGATGTCGCGAGCAATGCATCCAGCCCTTCCCGGCCTGAAGCGCTGCCATGCGGCGCAGAAGTAAAAACAAACGCTACGCGCTTCATCAAAATTGCACCACTCTGTCGCAGGTCAATGCCGCCTGTGCCAGGGCACCTAGTCCGCTGAGCGAAAAGCCCGGTTGCAGGTTAGCCCCCGCCAGACCAAGGCGTTCGGCTTCGGTCGCATCCGTCACGCCGCGACGCAGTGCCGCCGCGACGCAGATATGCAGGTCGACGCCCTGCGTTTCGTTTAATTTTTGCCAGGCGCGCACGAGGTCAAACTCATCGCTCGCCGGAGACGTAAACTGGTTCGCGTTATAGACGCCTTCGCGATAAAAGAAGACGCTTGCCAGTTCATGACCGGCATCAAGCAGCGCATGGGCAAACTGTAGCGCGCTGCTGGCCTGCTGGGTACCGTACGCCGGGCCCGTCACCATTAACGCAAAACGCATTACTTGTCTTGTCCCAGGAAGTCGCCGCTTTTGAACTGGCGAATATAGAGGTAAACCGTGTGTTTGGAGATATTCAGGCGATCGGCCACCTGGTTGATGGCATCTTTGATATCAAAAATCCCTTTCTCATAGAGGTTCAGGACGATCTGACGATTCTTGGCGTTATTGGATACGTTGCGATCGGCATTCACCTCTTCAATGGTGAATTCCAGCGTCTGGGTCACGAGATCCTCAACCGAAGAAGCAAAGTTCACCGATGAGCCCACGTCCGGCGTTTCTGGCGGGATGAAGGTGCTCATGATTTGCGAGAATGGCACATCAAGGTTCATGTTGATGCACAGCAAACCGATCACCCGGTGTTCGCGATTTCGAATCGCGATCGTTTCTGATTTCATCAGCACGCCACTTTTGGCGCGGGTGAAATAGCATTTTGAGACGCTGCTGTCCGCGCCGGTCATGTCATGCAACATACGCAATGCAAGGTCGGTGATTGGCGAGCCAATTTTACGGCCAGTGTGCTCACCATTCGCAATGCGGATAGCGGAACACTTAAGATCTTGCAGGGAATGCAATACGATTTCGCAGTGGGAACCAATGAGCATCGCTAACCCGTCCACTACCGCTTCGTAGGATTTCAGAATATCGAAGTCGGTCTGGTCAAATGGACGTTGATCCAGCAAATCTAGTTCACTGGTTTCGTTGGTTAAAAGCGACCTGGACATGAAAAAAACACTCCTTTTCAGGAGCCTGTCGTTAGGTTTTCAGGGCAGGCTCATTATCTACACGGACAACTAAATTAATACAGCGTGTATAACGCTTTCCAGTGTTAATTATATCTGCCTCACAATAAAAAAACCGCCGCCTGTAAAGGCGGCGGTTTTTTTCAGCATTACTTCTTAGCTGCTGCGGCTTTGTCGTCAGCCGGTGCGTCTGTTTTCGCATCCGCTTTCGGCGCCGGTTTGATGTCCAGCAGTTCTACATCAAATACCAGCGTGGAGTTAGCCGGGATACCCGGAACGCCGGTTTTGCCGTAAGCCAGATCCGGTGGGATGACCAGCTTGATTTTACCGCCTTTCTTGATGTTCTTCAGGCCTTCGGTCCAGCCCGGGATCACACCGTCCAGACGGAAGGAGAGAGGCTCACCACGGGTATAAGAGTTATCGAACTCTTTACCGTCGATCAGCGTACCTTTGTAGTTCACCACAACGGTGTCGCTGTCTTTAGGCGCGTCGCCGGTACCTTCTTTCTCAACTTTATAGATCAGGCCAGTAGAAGACGTTTTAACGCCTTTCTCTTTAGCGAACTTGTCGCGGTAGGCTTTGCCTTTCGCTTCGTTATCTTTAGCGTCTGCTTCCATCTTGGTCTGAGCGGCACCTTTCACGCGCGCTTCAAACGCTTGCAGAGTCTGCTCGATTTCCTGGTCAGACAGTTTGCTCTTGTCTGCGAACGCATCCTGAACCCCTGCGATCAGCTGGTTTTTGTCCAGTTTGATGCCCAGTTTCTCTTGTTCTTTCAGAGAGTTTTCCATGTAACGACCCAGAGACGCGCCAAGTGCGTAGGCGGATTTCTGGTCGTCATTTTTGAATGCCGCTTTGCTGTCTGTAGTCGCAGCAGGCTTCGCAGCAGTATCAGCAGCGAAAGACAGCGGCGCATTGAGCGCTACAGCCATAGTGGTCGCCAGCAGCGTAACTTTAAACAGTGATTTCATCCATATCTCCAGGACCTGAGGTCTCTCACCCCAGTGTTAAACGTAAATGAGTGACGTACTATAAAACGTTGTGGAAGAAATCTACAGACAGACTCCCCCGAATGTCGCTTCTTTTCAGACTATTTTTGTTTAAATAAGTTTCTTGTCAGGGAGATGGATACTGTACTTAAGGAAAAAGTCAGCTAAACTTCGCCGCCGCTGGTCCATTATGGCGAATGAGAGATAAACGAGGTGAATGATGAAGGATACAACGATCGAAGCGAGACTGGCTGAGCTGGAAAGCCGCCTGGCTTTTCAGGACATCACCATCGAAGAACTGAACCAGACCGTGACGGCCCATGAGCTTGAAATGGCAAAACTGCGCGATCACATGCGCCTGCTGACGGAAAAGCTAAAGGCCACGCAGCCGTCAAACATTGCCTCTCAGTCAGAAGAGACGCCACCACCTCATTATTGAGGCGTAAAAAAAGCGGGATTATCCCGCTTTTTTATTTTCCGGAGTACGGAATCAGTGGCAACCGCAGCCGCCGTTACCGCAACCACCTTTACCGTGGCCGTGGTCATGACCATGGTCGTGGCCGTGACCACCGCAGCAGCCGTCGTGGCCGTGATCGTGGTCATGGTCGTGACCGTGCGCACCGTGAACGTGGCCATGAGCCAGCTCTTCTTCGGTCGCTTCACGGATCGCAACAACTTCTACGTTGAACTTCAGGTTCTGACCCGCCAGCATGTGGTTGCCGTCAACCACAACGTGGTCGTCTTCAACTTCAGTGATTTCAACCGGAACCGGACCCTGGTCAGTTTCCGCCAGGAAGCGCATGCCAACCTGCAACTCGTCAACGCCCATGAATACGTCTTTAGGAACGCGCTGAACCAGGTTGTCGTCATACTGACCGTAAGCGTCGTTCGCGCCTACAGCAACGTCGAATTTGTCGCCAACTTCATGGCCTTCCAGCGCCGTTTCCAGGCCGGAAATCAGGGAACCGTGACCATGCAGGTAGTCCAGCGGCGCACTCACCGGAGACTCATCAACCAACACACCGTCTTCTGTACGTACCTGATAGGCCAGGCTGACCACCAGGTCTTTTGCTACTTTCATGATATCTCCTGAGCGTGGGAAAATTGCTGGCGCAGATTGTAGCGGAAATCTGCCCCCGTGTACCCTTAAGCTTAAAAAAACTCAGAGCATATCGCTAGTCTGGATGAAAAATGCCGATCACTTGCTCTTCTTTGCGAACGTGATCGCGGGCTTCTTTATCGGCCTCACGCATCTGGTGACCGCACTTAACACATTCAACGATATCGATATTATTTTCACGCCACATGGCCAGCGTATCTTGCGCCTGGCAGGATGGGCATTTTGCGCCCGCGATAAAGCGTTTACGTACAGCCATCTTTCGTTACCCTTTATTCAAATTCATCCCAGCCGTCGAGCTGGCGTCGTTCCTGTTGCATCTCACGCTGGAAGATCTCCTCCAGTTCGCGACGCGCTTCCCGCACGCGGGAGATCTGCGCCGTGTCGCTGTGCACGGGCATCAGTTCACGCAGCATTCGCATATCCAGCCGGCGGAAATGCATCTGGGCGCGTTGCGCCTGGTGAGGATGCATACCCAGCGAAACCAGCGCCTTGCGTCCCAGCTCCAGCGCGCTGGAGAAGGTTTCGCGGGAGAAGTGTTTCACACCCGCCTGCAAAAGTTCGTGAGCCTCCACACGTCCACGCGCACGCGCCAGAATATGCAGATGCGGGAAATGCTGCTGGCACAGCTCCACCAGCTTCATCGTGTCTTCCGGATCGTTGCAGGTGATGACGATGGACTCCGCAGCCTCTGCCCCCGCCGAGCGCAACAGCTCAAGCTGCGTCGCATCGCCGTAGTACACCTTATAACCATATTTACGCATCAGGTTGACGGCGCTGATATCGCGCTCCAGCACCGTAATGCGCATTTTATTCGCCATCAACAGGCGACCAATCACCTGTCCGAAGCGGCCAAAGCCCACGACGATCACCTGCGGTTTATCATCTTCCACCCACGGCGCTTCGTCTTCATCGTCCGCAGGATTCAGGCGGCGCGACAGCAGTTTGTCCACCAGCTTCATCAGCAGCGGGGTGGTCATCATCGACAGCGTGACCGTCACCAGCAGCAGCGCCATCTGGTCATCTTTGAACAGCTTCTGAGACGACGCCGTGGAAAACAGCACGAACGCAAACTCTCCGCCCTGGCTTAACACGCTGGAAAACTGCATTCTTTCCGAGCTGCGCAGCCCGTAAATCCTCGCGAGGAGATACAGCACCAGCGTTTTGACCGCCACCAGCACGGCGACACTCGCAATAACCCACAGCAGATGGGTATAGAGCACGCCAAGATTAAGCGCCATACCCACCGAGATAAAGAACAGCCCTAACAGCAGCCCCTTAAACGGATCGATGGCGGTCTCCAGCTCGTGGCGGTACTCACTTTCCGCAAGCAGCACCCCGGCGATAAACGTCCCGAGCGCCATCGACAGCCCCAGCGCATCCATAAACAGCGCTGAGCCAAGCACCAGAAGCAGCGTTGCGGCGGTGAATACCTCGCGCACGCCGGATGCGGCAATAAAGCGGAACACCGGCCGAAGTAAAAACCGTCCGCCGATCAGCATCCCCGCGAAGGCCAACACCTTCATGGAGATCTTCATCCAGTCGAAATGATCGTCTCCGGATCCTGCCAGCAGTGGCACCAGCGCCAGCGCCGGGATCACCGCTAAATCCTGGAACAGCAGCACCGAAAAACCCAGTTGCCCCGCCTCGTTGCGGTTCATCCCTTTGTCGCGCATCAGCTGAAGCGCCATCGCCGTCGACGACATCGCAAGACCGATCCCGCCAATCACCGCGGCCTGCCAGGAAAACTGCGTCAACATCAGCAGTCCCGCGAGAATGGCCGCGCTGAGCAACACCTGCGCCGCCCCGACGCCAAAAATAGATTGCCGCAGCTGCCACAGCTTGGAGGGGTTCAGCTCCAGGCCGATGATGAACATCAGGAAGACCACGCCCAGCTCGGAGAAGTGGAGAATTTCATCCACATCGCTGATAAACCCAAGCCCCCAGGGGCCAATGGCGATCCCCGCCAGCAAATAGCCCAGCACCGCGCCAATGCCGAGACGCGCGGCAAGCGGGACCGCGACGACGGCGGCAAA
Source organism: Enterobacter cloacae complex sp. EB5 (assembly GCF_031432835.1). NCBI lineage: Bacteria > Pseudomonadati > Pseudomonadota > Gammaproteobacteria > Enterobacterales > Enterobacteriaceae > Enterobacter > Enterobacter cloacae complex sp. EB5. The sequence goes on along the minus strand of NZ_CP133860.1, from coordinate 2,440,844 downwards.
CAAAAACAGCACCCCGGCAAGGAGTAAATTCGAACCGTCCATTAGCGTCCTCCCGCCGGAATCGGTGACGCCAGCCATTCGCCATAGGCCCTGGCATGGCTCGCCAGCGCTTTCGGATCCTGCCGCCGTGCCCAGTAGATAATAATCGGGCTCATCCAGTGCATACGGCACATCGCCGCCGTCAGCTCAAACGGCCGCAGAATGTCGCTCATGGGGTAACGGTTCAGCCCGTCGTGACGGTAAGCGCTTTCCGGCTCACCGGTGGTAATGACACTCCGCCAGTACTTTCCCGCCAGCTGGTTGCCCCCCACCCCGCTGGAGAAACCCCGGCTCAGCACGCGGTCCAGCCACTCTTTCAGCAGCGCCGGACAGCTGTAGGTATAAAGCGGATGCTGGAACACAATCACGTCGTGCTGACGCAGCAGTTCCTGCTCGTAAGGAATATCGATAAAAAAATCGGGATAATGCGCGTAGAGATCGTGCACCGTTACGTTACTGAGCTGTGTGGCCGGCTTAAGCAGCACCCGGTTCGCCACCGAGTCCTGTGATTCCGGATGGGCATACAGCAGCAGCACTTTCGCTGTCTGAGACATCACTCCCCTCCCGGTTCTGTTTTTGTGTATTGTTGTCGTTTTGGGCTACCATGGCGGCCCGGTGGGGAAAATGGCCCACACCTTACATTATCATAATGACAAATTAACATAGTCGGAACATACGGCGCTTCTATGATTGTTTTCTCCTCGTTACAAATTCGTCGCGGCGTGCGCGTCCTGCTGGATAACGCGACTGCTACCATCAACCCGGGCCAGAAAGTGGGGCTGGTCGGCAAAAACGGCTGCGGTAAATCCACCCTGCTGGCGCTGCTGAAAAACGAGATAAGCGCGGATGGCGGTAACTTTACCTTCCCGGGCAACTGGCAGCTCGCCTGGGTGAACCAGGAGACGCCCGCGCTGAGCGAACCCGCGCTCGACTATGTTATCGACGGCGACCGTGAATACCGCAAGCTCGAAGCGGAGCTCAACGCCGCCAACGAACGTAACGACGGCCACGCCATCGCCACCGTCCACGGCAAGCTGGACGCCATCGATGCCTGGACCATTCGCTCCCGCGCCTCCAGCCTGCTGCACGGCCTGGGTTTCAGCAACGAACAGCTTGAACGCCCGGTGAGCGATTTCTCCGGCGGCTGGCGTATGCGCCTTAACCTGGCGCAGGCGCTGATCTGCCGCTCCGACCTTTTGCTGCTCGATGAACCCACCAACCACCTCGATCTTGATGCGGTTATTTGGCTGGAGAAGTGGCTCAAGAGCTATCAGGGCACTCTGATTCTGATCTCCCACGACCGCGACTTCCTCGATCCTGTAGTGGATAAAATCATTCATATCGAACAGCAAAGCATGTTCGAGTACACCGGCAACTACAGCTCTTTTGAGCGCCAGCGCGCGACGCGCCTTGCCCAGCAACAGGCGATGTATGAAAGCCAGCAGCAGCGCGTGGCGCACCTGCAAAGCTTTGTGGATCGCTTCAAGGCGAAGGCGTCAAAAGCCAAGCAGGCGCAGAGCCGCATCAAGATGCTGGAACGCATGGAGATGATTGCCCCCGCGCACGTGGATAACCCGTTCCACTTCAGCTTCCGCGAGCCGGAGAGCCTGCCGAACCCGCTGCTGAAAATGGAAAAAGTGAGCGCGGGCTATGGCGATCGCATTATTCTCGACTCTATCAAGCTCAACCTGGTGCCAGGTTCACGCATTGGTCTGCTGGGACGTAACGGCGCCGGTAAATCGACGCTGATCAAGCTGCTGGCGGGCGAGCTTAACCCGGTCAGCGGCGAAATTGGCCTGGCGAAAGGCATTAAGCTTGGCTACTTCGCCCAGCATCAGCTGGAATTTTTACGCGCGGATGAATCGCCGATCCAGCACCTGGCGCGCCTGGCGCCGCAGGAGATGGAGCAGAAGTTGCGCGACTACCTCGGCGGCTTTGGCTTCCAGGGCGATAAGGTGACTGAAAACACCGAGCGTTTCTCGGGCGGTGAAAAAGCCCGTCTGGTGCTGGCGCTGATCGTCTGGCAGCGTCCAAACCTGCTGCTGCTTGATGAACCAACCAACCACCTCGATCTCGACATGCGTCAGGCGCTGACCGAAGCGCTGATTGAGTTCGAAGGGGCGCTGGTTGTCGTATCGCACGACCGCCACCTGATTCGCTCCACCACCGACGATCTCTACCTGGTGCACGGCGGCAAAGTGGAGCCGTTCGACGGCGATCTGGAAGATTACCAACAGTGGCTGACGGACGTGCAGAAGCAGGAAAACCAGCCGGAAGAGTCAGCGAAAGACAACGTCAACAGCGCCCAGGCGCGTAAAGACCAGAAGCGCCGTGAAGCGGAACTGCGCACCCAGACGCAGCCGCTGCGTAAAGAGATTGCCCGTCTCGAAAAAGAGATGGAAAAGCTCAACGCCACGCTTGCTGCCGTCGAAGAGAAGCTGGGCGACAGCGAACTGTACGATCAGAGCCGCAAAGCGGAGCTGACGGACTGTCTGCAAACTCAGGCGAAAACCAAATCCAGCCTCGAAGAGTGCGAAATGGCGTGGCTGGACGCGCAGGAACAGCTGGAAGCGATGCTGCAAGCCGACTAACACGCCGGGAGGGTTATGGGCTTCGATACCACGAGCGAGATTACATTCCGTAAGCTCAGCATCTTCATGACGTTCATGGAGAAGGGCAATATCGCACGTACCGCCGAAACGCTCGGCCTGAGCGGTGTCAGCGTGCACCGTGCGCTGCATACCCTCGAAGAGAACGTCCGCTGCCCGCTCTTTGCTCACAAAGGGCGTAATCTGATTGCCCTCCCCTCCGCGTGGACGCTGCTGGAGTATTGCCAGGAGGTGATGCAGGTGATGGAGCGCGGGCTGGAAGAGTCGCGCAAGATCGCCGGTATCGGCCAGGGACGGTTGCGCGTCGGCACGCTCTACTCGCTGACGCTGGAAACCGTGCCGCGCCTGATAATGGGCATGAAGCTGCGCCGTCCGGATCTGGAGATGGATCTGACGATGGGCTCGAACGAAACCCTGCTCCATATGCTGGATGAGGGGTCGCTGGATGCGATTTTAATCTCTATCTCCGAAAGCGATATCGACCGTAACAGCCTCGAAGTGCTGCCCCTGTTCCATGACGATATTTTCCTTGCCGCACCGGCCTCTGCCACGCTGAATACCAGCGGCCCCGCCGATCTGCGTGACTACAAAGATCAGAAGTTTGTCGCCCTCGCGGAAGGGTTCGCCACTTATGCGGGGTTTCAGGAAGCGTTTCATATCGCCGGTTTCGAGCCGGAGATTGTGACGCGTGTGAACGATATTTTCTCGATGCTGAGCCTGGTTCAGGCAGGGGTCGGGTTTACGCTGATGCCGGGCAGGATGAAGAAAGTGTATGAAAATTCGGTGCAGCTACTGAAGCTGGCGCAGCCGTACCAGATGCAGCAGCTGATTGCAATCGTCTTTGCCCGCAACCGCGAGCAGGATCCGAGCCTGCGGGCATTGGCCGCGGAAGGGCGGATGTATGCCAGAAGTTTGCAGGACGGAGCCTGAGGTCTTGCCGGGTGGCGACGCGTTGCGTCTTACCCGGCCTACAAAGCAATCGAACCCGTAGGCCCGGTAAGGCGCAGCCGCCACCGGGCAAAAAATTACGCACGAAGCCGACCCGCCAGATGCACCGCCACGTCCACCCCGCTGCGCTCCAGCGAAATGGATTCCCCTTCCCACGCCGCCTGCCGCGTCAGACAGGTCAGAATCCCCCCTGGCGGCATCTCAATCGCCAGACGCGCTTCGCGCTCGTTAGCGGAAATCACCGCCTCCTGCCAGCGCACGGTTCGCGCCATATTCATCGCCAGATCGTCGGCAATTTTTTCCGGCTGCCAGAGCACGCGCCCGGTACTGCCGCTCAGGTACGCACAGCGCGGACGTGAAAGCGTGACCGATTCAAACGCTGCTGCCAGCTTCTTCGCTGGTTCCGCCAGCAGCGCGCAGTGCGACGGCACGCTCACCGCCAGCCGCTTAGCCTTGCTTGCGCCCTTCGCCAGCGCGCGCTCCGCCACCTGCGCCATGCCGTCATCGGTTCCCGCAATCACAATCTGCGTTTCGGCGTTCAGGTTAGCGATATAGGTTCCAGTCCCCTGAGTCAGGTTTTCCACCTGCGGCAGGGTCAATCCCATAATCGCCGTCAGGCCGTAGCCGTGGGGATACGCCTGCTCCATCAGATCGCCACGCAGCGCCACCAGCTTCAGCGCGTCCGTAAAGTCCAGCGCACCGGCGATAACCGCCGCAGGATAAGCGCCAATGGACAGCCCGCTGACGATATCCGGCGACACGCCGCGACGTTCCAGCTCGCGCGCCCACGCCACGCCTGCAATCAACAGCGAAAGCTGAACCGCACGGGTGTGGGTTAACGAGGATGCGCTGTCCAGGGTATCAACTTCCGCCCCCAGCGCAGCACGGGCCTGCTCCAGCTCCGTTCCCGGCAGGTTTTGCAGCATACCTTCATGCTGCGTGCCCTGCCCTGGAAAGGTAAACAGTATTTTCATTACTCCTCCCTGCGCCATGGATCCGCCACCAGGCGTGGTCCACGTTGCGTTTTTAGCAGCGTTTTGCCGTCGCGCAACCATTCCGCCAGCGCGAATCCGCCCTCGGGCGTGTCCACCTGCGTATCCGCCCGACACAACGCACGGCTGAGCTGAGCCTGCCAGCCAGTAAACGCCTCAGGGGAAACGGCACGCGGGGCGCGGATCAGCAGATCGAGATCGCTGTCGGCGTGGATCACCGGAATGCCGGTCGCCAGCGCGTAACCCGTACTGCCGGTTATCCCCCACGTCCACGGCCACGACTGCTGCGCAAGCTGAAGCGCCACCTGAACCGGCGGCTGAGTGATAAACGGCGAACGCAGCAGGTCGGCGGCAACGCTCAAATCTTCGGGCGACACCACGCGCAACACGTTCTCAGGCTTCACCCATCCGGCCGCCCGCTGGTCGCGGCGCAATCCGCGCACGCCAACGGGAATACGGCCTTCATTATCAACATCACGCCGCACCACTACCGGTAGTCCGGTATGCCAGGCCGCGTCCACCCAGGATTCGGTAATCCCTTCCAGGGCGTCGCGCGCGCTAAGCCAGATGAGGTCGTGTGGGCGTAATGTTGTGGTCATGATTACATTCCTGAAGTCAGCGAGATAAACAGCGGCAGCGACAGGATACACAGTACGGAGCTTAACAGCAGCACGGCTTCAGCATCCGGCGACTGCACGCCAAAGCGGTTACCGAACACCACGCCAAAGAAGCCCGCGGACAGCGCAATCATCAGGATGGCGGTGATCGCCACGGAGCCGTGCAGACCGAAGATTAAAACGATACCCCAGGCGATCGCTGGCTGGATCAGCAGCTTGGCGATAGTGGAAGTGATCACCATGGTATTAATTTGAAGTTTACGCGCGGAGAGGATCACCCCGGTCAGGAACAGCGCCGCAGCGGTCGCAGACAGTCCCAGCGGTTTAATCGCCGCCAGCACCAGCTCCGGCATTTTGATGCCGATAGCGGACAGGATCACACCCAGCAGCGGGCCCATCACGATCGGTTTTTTAATGGAGCGCCACATCAGCACCGGCAGCATGGAAAGCGTTGAACCCGAGTTATTGCCTTCGGCGCGCGCTTTCTCACGCTCCAGAATCAGCAGGCAGAACGGGGTCATCAGCACTGAACCACAGGCGATGGAGACTGCCACGGACAGTGAGGTTGAAGGGCCTTCGCCCAGCACGCTGCCCAGAATCGGCAGGCCAAGCGCCGCGTAGTTTGGCAGGGCGACGGTAAGCGTCAGCACGGCCGCATCCTGCGGGGATTTTTTAAACACTTTTGTCGCGAGGAAGTAGATGACCGCATAGGTGATCCACATCGCCAGGGTGAGCACCAGGATCAGCGGCGACTGCGCCACGATGCCGGTCCACGGGGTTTGCACGGTGGCGCTGAACAGCGCGGCCGGGAGTGCAAAATCCATCACGAAGATATTCAGCAGGGAAACATTTTTGTTATCGACCATCTTTGCCTTACCGGCCCAGAATCCCAGCAGCATGATGACGAAAATCGGTGCAAGAGCATGAACAATTACGTAAGTCATAAATCACCTGTAGTAAAAAAGTTTAAGCACTGGCGCGATGTTTATTATTTTCAGGATGCAGGTTCCCGCGTGGACGCAACGGGCGCGCCCACGGGGTGATGCATCTGGCAGGTCTCTTTTTACTTACCAGCTGGCTCGCATACGTTCACGTACGAGCGCCGAGCTGCGGCGGTTGTCAGCACCCAGACGGTTTTTCAACGTGGTGTCCTGACGAGCGTCGCTGATGGCCTGTTGCAGGGTGGTTTTCACCCGCGTCAGATCGCTTTCGGAAGGGGCATCCGGATTACTGATATCCAGCAGGTCGGAAAGCAGCCCCAGCGTGGCGTAGTTGCTGATGTCATACGCCATTGGCGGAATGGTTGCTGCCAGTTTTTCCAGCGCCTCAACGGTACGCAGCGTAATGCGCGCCGCAGACTCTTTGCCCATGGCGTGGATCAGTACGCCTTTATCGTTGAAGGCAATCAGGCGATTAGCCTGGTAGCCATGCGCCAGAAACGCGCCGGACATGGCCTTACCGACGATAAGACCAATCACCGGATGACCCGCCAGCCGCGCGTTAGCGTAGGCGGCAGCGGCGCCGGCCAGCGCCTGGTGGATGCCAAACGCCTCTTCGCGACGCCCATAGGCCTGGCTGGGGACGTCGATTACCGCCACGATCGGGCGCTTCACGGCTTTGTCTGCGTCGGCGGCGACGGTTTCGCTGACCACTTTTGCCAGCGTCCATCCTTCCAGCAGGCCGACTTCACCCTGCGCCGCGCGCGGGAAGTGGTTGTTGGCGTCCGGCACCACGGCGACAAAACGCACCGTTTCACCGTTTAGCTCGCCGTCTGCGGCCTGCACGGACGGGCATAACCCCTCCAGACGTTTCGCGTTCGGGGCCAGAGTTTCCAGCCAGAGTTCGCCACGGCTAATTGAGTTAGTCATCATTTCACCTCCCGGGCAAAAAGCGCTTTAATCTGTTCGGCATCGGCCTGTTTGCGGGTGTCGAAATTCGTCAGACGGTTAAGGTAATCGTCGTAGTTATCGGTGCGATGTTTCGCCGGTACGCCTTTGGCGATGGCTTCGTTCATCGCGGCTTTCACCGCGTTCACGCCGTCGCCCACCAGCGCGTCCACCAGCCCGCTTTCATAGCGCACTTCGCCGCCGGTCATGCTCCAGATAAACGGACGATCGCGGGAGTCATACTCTTCAATGCCCGCTTCCTGCTCGATAACCTGCGGACCGTTGAGGCCGAGCCGCGCTTCGCGGGTCACAATCAGGTAGCTGCACAGCGCCGCGGCGATAGACATCCCACCGAAGCAGCCCACGGTCCCGGCGACAATCCCGACGACCGGGGTATAGCGACGCAGGTCAACGATCGCGGCGTGGATATCGGCAATCGCCGCCAGGCCGAGGTTGGCTTCCTGCAATCGTACGCCGCCGGTTTCGAGGCACAGCACCGCCTGAGTCGGAATGCCGTTGCGGTTATCTTCCGCCGCCAGCTCCAGCGCCGCCGCCATTTTGGCGCCGGACACTTCGCCCATGCTGCCGCCCTGGAAGGTGCCTTCAATCGCCACCACCACCGCAGGCTGGCCGTTGATGGTCCCTTTCGCGACCACCATGCCGTCATCGGCCTGAGGAACAATCCCCTGTGGCCCAAGCCACGGAGAGATAATGCCTTCAAACGGATCCAGCAGTTCGCGGTAGCTGCCGTCGTCGAGCAGCGCCTGCGCACGCTGGCGCGCTTTTAATTCGATAAAGCTGCTGTCATCACGCATGGTTCACCCCTTCAAAAACCTGTTCGATACGAATGCGTGCCACGCCCGGCGTCGCGCCGAAGTCGTGGATGGTCAGCTTACCTGCGGGCAGGCTGCTGACGGTTTGCAGGCGGATGAACAATGCCTCCCAGCGCCCGCGGCTGTTGTCGACGGAGGTGGTGATATCAATGGTTAAGGTCTGGCCCGGTTCGGCGGTGAAAAGCACCTCCATATCCCCGGAACCGACTACCCCTGCCAGCGCCCTGCCGCTTACTTCGCGGCTGGCGGGCACGGTCAATGTGATTTTTTCCATAACATCCTCTTAATGCTTTGAATAGGGCGTTTCGACGCGGTCAAGAAACAGCGTGGCGGCAAGCAGGTCTGCGGCTCCGCCCGGCGAGGCGTTAAGCGCCAGCATCTGACGGTCTAACCGCGCCAGCGCCTGCTGCCCGGCGAGGGTTGCGCATCCTCCGGCGTTCAGCACCGCACGGGCGCCGTTCTGCATGGCGTCCAGCCCCTCCATGCCGGCGCGCGACAGCACGCAGGTGTCGGTGAGCGAGGTCATGATCGCCATCAGCGCGTCGAGTCTGGCCTGCGTTTCGCTGCTGCCGTTGAGACGGCTGAGGCGAAGCTGAGGCAGCGCGCGCTGCATGATGTGCGGAAACGCCTGCTGAGCCTCTTCACGCGCGCCCGGCACGCGGTAGCGGTGCGTGACGCGTAACCCCTTGCTAAACACTTTCGGCGCCGCGTCATCCGGCAGCTTCGCCAGCTGAGCGGCGGTGTTCGCGACGGTTTGCGCCCGGGCATCGCCGCCCAGCATCGCCACCGCGCTCACCAGCAATCCCAGCGCCCAGATCGCGCCACGGTGCGTGTTCACGCCGTCGGTAGCGGCCATCATCTGCCGTTCGCCTTCGCGACCCAGGCGGCCAACGGTTTGCCGGAGGGCAATATCCGCCGGACGCTGCCAGCTCTGCTGCGCCAGCGCCTGAAACGTGGGGGTCAGGCTGTGAGCGGAGCGCTCCATCAGCGCAAGCGATAAATCGTGGTGCGCGCCGTTCCCCCGGCTGTCCACCAGACCGGGTTTCGGGCTTAAACGTGCTTCGTCAATCAGACACTGCGTGGCGGTTCGCGCCAGCCATTCGGCACCGCCTTCAACCTGGATCTGGGGCAGAAGTTTCATTACCAGCTCCGGAATTTCGCAGGTGGGTTGTAAAGACCGCCGGACCATTCCACCAGGTCCGCGACGCTACCGGCCGCCAGCAGCGAACGGGTGGCGTCGGTACGACGAATGCCCATATCTTCCGGATACACAACCTTGCCGCTCTGGCGCAGTTCCGCCACACGTTTGGCGTCAACGCCCAGACCGATATCGGTGATCCCCGCCACGGCGGCGACCATGGCGCGACGCTCTTCCAGATCTTTCGCCCGGTAGAGGTAAGCAATCCCCTCTTCAGTCAGCACGTGGGTGACGTCATCGCCGTAAATCATGACCGGCGCCAGCGGCATACCGGAGGCTTTCGCGACGTCAACGGCGTCGAGTTTTTCCACGAAGGTTGGCTTCACGCCCGCCTGGAAGGTTTCCACCATCTGCACGACCAGCTTTTTACCGCGCTGCATCGGGTCAGGCTCGGTGATCATGTTCAGCCAGGCCGGTGTGGCGTGGCGACGACCGTGCGGATCGTGGCCCATGTTTGGCGCGCCGCCGAAGCCGGAAAGACGACCGCGGGTCACGGTTGAGGAGTTAGCGTAACCGTCGACCTGTAGCGTGGAGCCGATAAACATATCGACCGCGTACTGCCCAGCCAGCTGACAGAAGGCGCGGTTAGAGCGCATGGAGCCGTCGGCACCAGTAAAGAACACGTCCGGACGGGCGCGGATGTACTCTTCCATTCCCAGCTCACCGCCGAAGCAGTGGACGCTCTCCACCCAGCCGCTTTCGATGGCCGGGATCAGCGTTGGATGCGGGTTCAGGGTCCAGTGTTTACAGATTTTGCCTTTGAGTCCGAGCTGTTCGCCGTAGGTTGGCAGCAGCAGCTCGATCGCTGCGGTGTTAAAGCCAATCCCGTGGTTCAGGGACTGCACCTGGTGTTCAGCGTAGATGCCTTTAATCGCCATCATCGCCATCAGGATGTGTTCCTGTTTGATCAGGCGCGGGTCGCGGGTGAAGAGCGGTTCGATAAAGAACGGCTTGTCGGCAACCACCACAAAATCAATCCACGAGCCCGGAATATCCACACGCGGCAGGTCGCACTCGTCGTCCACCAGCTCGTTCACCTGCGCGATGACGATGCCGTCATGGAACGCGGCGGCTTCCACCAGCGCCGGAGTATCTTCGGTACTCGCCCCGGTATAGAGGTTGCCTTTGCGGTCCGCTTTAAAACCGGCAATCAGCGCCACGTTTGGCGAAAGGTCGACGTATAAACGTGAGTAGAGTTCGATGTAGGTGTGAATCGCCCCGATTTCGAGCTGACCATCCTCCAGCAGTTGGGAGATTCGCAGGCTTTGCGTACCGGAGAAGGAGAAGTCCAGCTTGCGGGCGATGCCTTTCTCAAAGATGTCCAGATGCTCGCTGCGGCCCACGCTCGGCATGATCATATGCAGATCGTGTACGATTTGCGGGTTCACTTCCGCCAGTGAACGGGAAAGGAAATCCGCCTGCTTCTGGTTGTTGCCTTCCAGAACGACTTTGTCGCCTGGTGCGATCAGTTTTTCCAGCATGGCGACAAGATCGCCGGTTGGCAGTACCTTGCCCTGCACCGGTACGGACGCCAGACGACGCGCTTTCTCACTGCGTCGGGTGTTCCATTGCCGGGTGGGTGTTTGCCCAGATAACATTATTAACCTCCTGATTCAGCACATCATTCTGATTTGCTTAACGTTGAGTAAAGTGTGCGCTCTGGTGAGAAAGGCATCAATTAAGCGTAGGACGTAATCATTAGCCTGAGAGTAATAATCAAGGTAAAGAAATGTGATCGGGATCAGTTCATGTTTCGGAAAAACGGGCTAAACGGGGTACAATTCGGAAGGTATAGTTAATTTCTGACAAGAATCAGCATCGCCCTTATGACCCAAATCATTCCCTCAGACTTCGACATTGCAGCCGAAGAGAGCGCAGAGTTCGTGCCCATGCGCGGTGTGGCTAACCCTCACCTGCAAACCATGCTGCCGCGCCTGATCCGCCGCAAGGTACAGTTCACCCCGCACTGGCAACGCCTGGATTTGCCGGATGGCGACTTTTTGGATCTCGCCTGGAGCGAAGATCCGGATCGGGCCAGACATAAACCCCGTCTGGTGGTGTTTCACGGTCTGGAAGGCAGCCTGCACAGCCCTTACGCACACGGTCTCATTGAGGCGGCGAAAGCCCGCGGCTGGCTTGGGGTGGTGATGCATTTTCGCGGATGCAGCGGCGAGCCTAACCGTCAGAAACGCATTTATCACTCGGGTGAAACCGAGGACGGCACCTGGTTCCTGCGCTGGCTAAGAGACCATTTCGGCGAGGCGCCAACGGCAGCGGTGGGGTATTCGCTGGGCGGCAATATGCTGGCCTGCCTGCTGGCGAAGGAGAGCGACGCCGTACCGCTGGATGCGGCGGTGATTGTCTCTGCGCCCTTTATGCTGGAGCAGTGCAGCTATCATATGGAAAAGGGGTTTTCGCGGGTCTACCAGCGCTACCTGCTCAACCTGCTGAAAGCCAACGCCGCGCGCAAGCTGAAGGCTTATCCGGATACGCTGCCTGTAACGCTGCAACAGCTCAAACGCGTGAAGCGCCTGCGCGAGTTTGATGATTTGATCACCTCGAAAATTCACGGCTTTGCCGATGCGATTGACTATTACCGTCAGTGCAGCGCCATGCCTTTACTGAACCAAATCACGAAACCTACGCTGATTATCCACGCCAAAGATGATCCGTTTATGGATCATCACTCGATTCCGGCGCCCGATCATCTGCCGGCCAACGTGGAGTATCAGCTCACCCAATTCGGCGGACACGTCGGCTTTGTCGGCGGCACGCTGCGTCGGCCCAAAATGTGGCTTGAGACGCGTATTCCCGACTGGTTAACGGCTTATCTGGACGGTAAAAAATGATTATTCCCTGGCAGGATCTCTCTCCCGACACGCTCGATAATCTGATTGAAAGCTTTGTCTTGCGCGAAGGCACCGATTATGGTGAACATGAACGTTCGCTTGAACAAAAGGTCAACGATGTTAAGCGCCAGCTTAAAAGCGGCGACGTGGTGCTGGTATGGTCCGAACTGCATGAGACGGTCAATATCATGCCCCGCAACGCGTTTCACGGCTGATCTTTACACTTTTCCAGTCAGGGAGTTGCTATGTCTGCCAGACATCCGGTTATTGCCGTTACGGGTTCGAGTGGGGCGGGAACCACTACCACCAGCCTCGCCTTCCGCAAGATCTTCGCCCAGCTTAACTTACGGGCGGCAGAGGTAGAAGGCGACAGCTTTCACCGCTACACGCGCCCGGAGATGGATATGGCCATCCGCAAGGCGCGCGATCTGGGTAAACACATCAGCTACTTCGGCCCGGAGGCCAATGACTTCGGCCTGCTGGAGCAAACCTTCCGTGAATACGGGCAAAGCGGTACCGGGCAGTCCCGCAAGTATCTCCACACCTACGATGAAGCCGTGCCCTGGAACCAGGTCCCCGGCACGTTCACGCCCTGGCAGCCGCTGCCGGAACCGACTGACGTGCTGTTTTACGAAGGATTGCACGGCGGCGTGGTAACGCCTCAGCACGACGTGGCGCGCCACGTGGATTTGCTGGTGGGGGTGGTGCCGATTGTTAACCTTGAGTGGATCCAGAAGCTGACGCGTGACATGAGCGAGCGCGGCCATTCGCGAGAAGCGGTCATGGACTCGGTGGTGCGCTCCATGGAAGATTACATCAACTTCCTGACGCCGCAGTTCTCCCGAACCCACATTAACTTCCAGCGCGTCCCCACCGTGGACACCTCTAACCCGTTCGCTGCAAAAAGCATCCCGTCGCTGGACGAGAGCTTTGTGGTGATCCACTTCCGCAACCTGGAAGGCATTGATTATCCCTGGCTGCTGGCGATGCTACAGGGTTCGTTTATTTCGCACATGAATACGTTAGTGGTACCGGGCGGAAAAATGGGGCTGGCAATGGAGCTGATCATGACACCGCTGGTGCAGCGACTGATGGAAGGAAAGCAGATCGCGTGACGCCTGTTGCCGGATGGCGCTTCGCTTATCCGGCCTATGTTCGTGCAGTTGTAGCTTTTGTAGGGCGGGTCAGCGAAGCGCCACCCGCCAAAAAATTAAGCCGCGATCACTTCGTACGAATGGGTGATTTTTACCGCTTTCTCCAGCATTAACGCCACAGAGCAGTATTTTTCCGCAGACAGGTCAACCGCACGCGAGACCGCCGCATCCTTCAGTTCTTTGCCGGTGACGATAAAGTGCAGATTAATATGCGTAAACAGGCGTGGCGCCTCTTCGCGACGTTCTGACGTCAGCTTCACTTCACAATCGGTCACGTCATGACGGCCTTTTTGCAGGATCGACACCACGTCGATCGCGCTGCATCCGCCAGCCGCCATCAGCACCATTTCCATTGGGCTTGGCGCTTTATCGCCGGAGTTGCCATCCATCAAAACCTGGTGCCCGGAAGCAGACTCGCCCAGGAACGTTAACCCTTCAACCCATTTCACACGCGCTTGCATATTCACTCACTCCAACGTTGCATTTTTTATGACAGATTACGTGTACGTTCAATTTCTCGCAACGGAAGGCGACCTGCGTCATGCTGAAGCGAGACACCAGGAGACACGCGGCGAAAGCTATGCTAAAACACTCTGGATGCTACAGTAATACATTGACGTTACACATGTATGCAGAGGACATCAAACTTTACTGGCTGCGAAACGTTACGACAGCCGACTTCCCAGGTATGGGTAAGAATTCGATTGCAACCCCAGAGTCCGGATGCATCTTATGACTCTGGTGACAGCTTATAACAGAGGATAACAGCGCATGGTGCTTGGCAAACCGCAAACAGACCCGACTCTCGAATGGTTCTTGTCTCATTGCCACATTCATAAGTACCCATCAAAGAGCACGCTGATTCACCAGGGTGAAAAAGCGGAAACGTTGTATTACATCGTTAAAGGCTCGGTGGCCGTGCTGATCAAAGATGAAGAAGGGAAAGAGATGATCCTTTCTTATCTGAACCAGGGCGATTTTATCGGTGAACTGGGCCTGTTTGAAGAAGGCCAGGAACGTAGCGCCTGGGTTCGTGCAAAAACAGCATGTGAAGTGGCTGAAATTTCTTACAAGAAATTCCGTCAGCTCATTCAGGTCAACCCTGACATCCTGATGCGTCTTTCTTCCCAGATGGCACGCCGTCTGCAAGTGACCTCTGAGAAGGTGGGTAACCTCGCCTTCCTGGACGTGACCGGTCGTATCGCGCAGACGCTGTTGAACCTGGCGAAACAGCCAGACGCCATGACCCACCCTGACGGTATGCAAATTAAAATTACCCGCCAGGAAATCGGTCAGATCGTCGGCTGCTCCCGTGAAACAGTGGGCCGTATCCTGAAGATGCTGGAAGACCAGAACCTGATCTCTGCCCACGGTAAAACTATCGTGGTCTACGGAACCCGTTAATTTCGGTCAAACGGCGTGCCGCCGCAGGGTGGCACGCCGTTTTTGTCTCTACTCCTCATGTGGCGCAGGCTGATCTATCACCCGGAAGTTAACTACGCACTGCGACAAACGCTGGTGTTGTGTCTTCCCGTGGCCGTGGGCCTGATCTTCGGACATCTTCAGCAAGGCCTGCTGTTTTCCCTCGTGCCCGCCTGCTGCAACATTGCCGGTCTGGATACGCCGCATAAACGCTTTTTCAAACGTCTGATTATTGGCGGCTGCCTGTTTGCCGGCTGTAGCCTTGCCGTACAACTCTTACTGGCCCGCGACATTCCTCTGCCGCTGATCCTGACCGTGCTGGCGATGACGCTCGGCGTCACCGCCGAAATCAGCTCGCTGCACGCCCGCCTGCTTCCCGCGTCGCTGATTGCCGCCATCTTCACCTTAAGCCTTGCGGGCAATATGCCGGTGTGGGAGCCATTGCTGATCTACGCCCTCGGCACGCTGTGGTACGGGCTGTTTAACTGGTTCTGGTTCTGGCTGTGGCGGGAACAGCCGCTGCGCGAATCCCTGAGCCTGCTCTACGTGCAGCTTGCTGAATACTGCGAAGCAAAATACACCCTGCTCACTCAACATACCGACCCGGAAAAATCCCTGCCGCCGCTGCTGGCGCGCCAGCAAAAAGTGGTGGATCTGATCAGCCAGTGCTATCAGCAGTTGCACATGCTTGCCGCCAACAAAAATCATGAATACAAGCGGCTGCTGCGTACCTTCCAGGTCGGGCTGGATTTGCAGGAGCATATCTCCGTCAGCCTTCATAATCCGGAAGAGGTGCAAAAGCTGGTGGAGCGCAGCCATGCGGAAGCGGTGATCCGCTGGAACGCGCAGACCGTCGCGGCCCGCCTGCGGGTGCTGGCTGACGATATCCTCTATCACCGCTACCCGACGCGCTTTAACATGGACAAACAGCTCGGCGCGCTGGAAAAGATTGCGCGTCAGCACGCGGATAACCCGGTCGGGCAATTTGCTGCCTGGCATTTCAGCCGCATCGCCCGGGTGTTACGCACCCAGCGCCCGCTTTATGCCCGGGACCTGATGGCCGATAAGCAAAAACGGCTGCCGCTGCTGCCCGCGCTCAAAAGCTATCTTTCACTGAAATCTTCCGCCCTGCGCAATGCCGCGCGGATCAGTGTGATGCTGAGCATCGCCAGCCTGATGGGAATGGCCCTGCACCTGCCAAAACCCTACTGGATCTTAATGACCGTGCTGTTTGTCACCCAGAACGGCTATGGCGCAACGCGGGTGCGCATTCTGCATCGGGCGGGCGGTACGATGGCGGGGCTGATTATCGCGGGCGTGACGCTGCACTTCCATGTGCCGGAAGGCTATACCCTGGCCGGTATGCTGGCGATCACGCTGGTGAGCTACCTGATCATCCGCAAAAACTACGGCTGGGCGATGGTGGGCTTTACGGTAACGGCGGTGTATACCCTGCAACTGCTCACGCTTAACGGGGAACAGTTTATTATTGCCCGGCTGGTCGATACGCTGATTGGCTGCCTGATCGCCTTTGGCGGCATGGTCTGGCTGTGGCCGCAGTGGCAGAGCGGGCTGCTCAGGCAGAACGCCCACGACGCGCTGGAAGCTGACCAGCAGGCCATTCGTCTTATTCTGAGCGATGACCCGCAGCCCTCTCCGCTGGCCTACGAGCGCATGAAGGTCAACCAGGCGCATAACGCCCTGTTCAACTCCCTTAACCAGGCCATGCAGGAGCCGGGCTTTAACGCGCACTACCTGGCGGATATGAAGCTGTGGGTCACGCACAGCCAGTTTATCGTCGAGCACATCAATGCCATGACCACGCTGGCGCGGGAGCACACGATGCTGACGCCGGATCTGGCGCAGCGCTATTTGCAGTCGTGTGAAATTGCGTTGCAGCGCTGTCAGCAGCGTCTGGAGTATGACGCGCCGGGCGAGTCAGGGGATTCGAACATTCTGGAAGCGCCGGAGACGCTGACCCACGGGCCGATGAGCACCCTTGAGCAGCATTTGCAGCGTGTTCTCGGGCACCTGAACACCATGCACACCATTTCGTCGGTGGCATGGCGTCAGCGCCCGCATCACGGGATTTGGTTAACGCGCCGGTTAAAACGAACCGCGTATTAGCCGCTGACGATCTTCGCGACCGCCGCGGCAAAACGGGTTAATCCGTCTTCGATGTCTTTGTCCTCCACCACCAGCGATGGCGCAAAGCGCATCACGTCCGGCCCGGCGTTGAGCACCATGACGCCTTCGTGCGCGGCGGCGTGCAGGAAATCGCGCGCGCGGCCTTTGTACTGCGGCTTCAGTTCGGCGCCGATCAGCAGCCCCATCCCGCGGATTTCGCTGAAGACATCAAACTGTTCGTCAATCTGCTGAAGATGTTTCACAAACAGGTCGCGTTTCGCATTCACGCCCTTCAGGACGTCCGGCGTATTAATGATGTCGAACGCCGCACCCGCCACGGCGCACGCCAGCGGATTACCGCCGTAGGTGGAGCCGTGTGAGCCCACATGAAATGCGGAAGCGATATCCTGGGTGGTGAGCACCGCACTGACCGGGAAACCGCCGCCGAGCGCTTTCGCGCTGGTCAGAATATCCGGCGTTACGCCGTAGTGCATATAAGCAAACAGGTCTCCGGTACGCCCCATCCCACACTGCACTTCATCAAACACCAGCAGCGCCTGGTGCTCGTCGCACAGCTCGCGCAGCCCTTGCAGAAATTCCGGGGTGGCCGCCGTGACGCCGCCTTCCCCCTGAATGGGCTCGACCACCACGGCACAGGTGTGATCGTCCATCACCGCTTTAACGGCGTGCAGATCGTTAAACGGCACGTGGATGATATCCGCAGGTTTCGGACCAAAGCCGTCGGAATACTTCGGCTGGCCGCCAACGGAAACGGTAAAGAAGGAGCGACCGTGGAAGGCGTTATGGAAGGCGATGATTTTGGTTTTGTACGGGCTATGACGCGTGGTTGCGTAGTAGCGCGCCAGCTTAAAGGCGGTTTCGTTGGCTTCGGTGCCGGAGTTCATAAACAGCACGCGTTCGGCGAAGGTGGCATCGATGATCTTACGCCCCAGACGCAGCGCCGGTTCGTTGGTGAATACGTTGCTGGTGTGCCACAGCGTTTCGCCCTGCGTTTTCAGCGCGTCCACCAGCGCAGGATGGCAATGGCCCAGCGCCGTCACCGCAATACCGCCTGCGAAATCAACATACTCGTTGCCCTGCTGATCCCAGACGCGGCTGCCTCTCCCTTTTACCGGGATAAACTCAGCCGGTGCATAAATCGGTAGGATCACTTCATCGAATGTCGCGCGGGTAATTGCTGGTTGTTCAGTTGCCATGTCATGACCATCCATTTTTATGTCACATTGATTGTGAAAATATAATCACAAAATATGCATAAAAAATCACAACAAGGCAACAGATATTCAGCGATTAAGGAAATTGGCCAGCAGCGCGTGACCCTGTTCGCTGAGAATGCTTTCCGGGTGGAACTGCACCCCTTCCAGATCGTACTCGCGGTGGCGAATGCCCATGATCTCCTGCGTCTCGCTCCAGGCGGTGACCTCAAAGCAGGCCGGCAGGGTCGGCGGATCAATGATCAGAGAATGGTAGCGCGTCACGGTTAACGGATTGTTTAGCCCCAGGAATACGCCGGTACCGGTGTGCGTGATCGGTGAGGTTTTGCCGTGCATGACTTTCGCGGCACGGACAATGGTGGCGCCAAAGACCTGCGCAATGGCCTGATGGCCCAGGCAGACGCCCAGAATCGGCAGTTTGCCCGCATAGTGGCGGATGACCTCCAGCGAGATGCCGGATTCCGACGGCGTACACGGCCCGGGCGAAATCACGATTTTCTGGGGCGCCAGCGCGTCAATGTCAGCCAGCGCGATCTCATCGTTACGGCGGACAACCACCTCTGCCCCCAGCTCACAAAAGTACTGGTAAAGGTTCCAGGTAAAGGAATCGTAGTTATCAATCAGCAGAATCATGGCGGCTCCTGAAAAAATGGCCGCCCTATTTTACGCAGATTCCCGCGCTTCGCTCACAACTTTGGCAAAGATGGCGTTCAGGGCGGTCAAATCCCCCATTGCCCCGCTCTGGTTGGCGGCGGCCCAGTCGTCCGGGTCGATCCCCTGCCAGTTCAGCACATAGCCCGCATGAATAGCCAGTTGTTCAAAGAAGATCCGCTGGGCCACGCCATTACCGCTCATAAACGGATGTAGCATATTGATTTCACAGTAGTAATGACTGATTCTGTCTGTAAACTCTTCTTTCTGAAGGCCCACCAGATATTTATCACTTTCCAGCGAAGCCATCAGCTCATTACCCACTTTCTCGATGTACTCGAAATGGCAAAAAGGAATGTCGCCCTTGGAAATATCGGCGGTGCGCAGCTCGCCCGCGCCTTTCATTTCGTTGCGGAATAAATGGCGGTGAATAAGACACAGATGGGGTAAACCCGGAGCGGAAGGCCCCAGTTCCAGCGTCTCGATATCAGGTTTAGCGGGACCCTTGCCTTTTTCAAGGAGGCAGCTGGCCTGAAAATTGACCTTACGTTGTTGCTCCCAGAGACGGGATTTTTGCTTGTCGGTGAGTTTTTTCACTACGCCTCCCTGAATAGTCCGTTTGCCACAAGTATAAGCAGCAAAACGCGCTTTCGCAGGGAGGGCGGAAAGACACGGGCAGGATATGCCCGTGTGGAAGAACGATTACGGCAGCACTTTCGCGGAGAGAATGACGACAGGCTTAGTCGGCACATTCTGGTATGGACCGACATCGTGAGTCTGAACCTGAGAGATCTTATCCGCCACGTCCATGCCTTTCACCACTTTGCCGAACACCGCGTAGCCAAAGTCGCGCTGACCGTGGTCCAGGAAGGCGTTATCAGCCACGTTGAGGAAGAACTGGCTGGTGGCGCTGTCTTTGTCCGCCGTACGCGCCATGGAGATGGTGCCGCGCTTGTTCAGCAGGCCGTTGTCTGCTTCATTTTTGATGGGCGGGTTAGGCTGTTTCTGCTGCATCTGCTCGTTAAAACCGCCACCCTGAATCATAAAGCCCGGGATCACGCGGTGGAACGTGGTGTTGTTATAAAAACCACTGTTCACGTAGTCGAGGAAGTTTTTCACCGAAACAGGGGCTTTCTGGCTATCCAGCTCCAGCTCAATATTCCCCGCAGAGGTAGTCAGCAGGACGTGAGGGTCTCCTTTGGCTGCCAGCGCAGCAGGGGAAACGGCAGAAAGAGCAAACACAGCTGCGACAGCCGCCAGTGTTGATTTGAGCATGAGAATTCCTTAACAAAGCGCAGTATAAAAAGCGAATGGCTTGATTCTAAAGAGCAGTATGAACCCAGACCAGTCTTTTACCTAATTTTACCAAATTGAAACAATTATTACCGCGCAAACGATTGTTCAGCCCGCAACGCAATGTGATCTGCATCACGTTAAAGCCTGCAATTGTGCTCAAAATTTTCTGAAAAGATTTAATTAGATCACTTTCGCGACTAAAATCTGCCCGCTCAAACGCAGTCATTGCGTTTTTCTTTACTTTTAACAGGCCAGACATGACTAACAGCAATCGCATCAAGCTCACATGGATCAGCTTCTTCTCTTACGCCCTGACCGGCGCGTTGGTGATCGTCACCGGGATGGTGATGGGAAATATCGCAGACTACTTCCAGCTGCCCGTTTCCAGCATGAGTAACACCTTCACCTTCCTGAACGCGGGGATCCTGATCTCTATTTTCCTGAATGCCTGGCTGATGGAAATCGTGCCGCTGAAAACGCAGCTGCGTTTCGGCTTCGTGCTGATGGTTGCCGCCGTGGCGGGCCTGATGCTGAGCCACAGCATCGCCCTCTTCTCTGCCGCCATGTTCGTGCTGGGCCTGGTGAGCGGGATCACCATGTCGATCGGTACATTCCTGATTACGCATATGTATGAAGGCCGCCAGCGCGGCGCGCGTCTACTGTTCACCGACTCCTTCTTCAGCATGGCCGGGATGATTTTCCCGATGGTCGCCGCGTATCTTCTGGCGCGCAGCATTGAGTGGTACTGGGTGTACGCCTGCATTGGTCTGGTTTATGTCGCGATCTTTATTCTCACCTTCGGCTGCGAGTTCCCGGTGCTGGGCAAAAAAGCGCAGACCACGTCCGAGCCGGTTGCGAAAGAAAAATGGGGTATCGGCGTACTGTTCCTCTCCATCGCCGCGCTGTGTTACATCCTCGGCCAGCTGGGCTTTATCTCCTGGGTTCCTGAATACGCGAAAGGACTGGGCATGAGCCTGAACGACGCGGGTAAACTGGTGAGCGATTTCTGGATGTCTTACATGTTCGGCATGTGGGCGTTTAGCTTTATCCTGCGCTTCTTCGACCTGCAACGGATCCTGACCGTTCTGGCGGGTCTGGCGACCGTGCTGATGTATCTGTTCATCAACGGTTCCCCGGAGCATATGCCGTGGTTCATCCTGACCCTGGGCTTCTTCTCCAGCGCGATTTACACCTCGATTATCACCCTTGGCTCTCTTCAGACCAAAGTGGCCTCGCCAAAGCTGGTGAACTTCGTGCTGACCTGCGGCACCATCGGCACCATGCTGACCTTCGTGGTCACGGGCCCGATTGTTGCGCACAGCGGTCCGCTGGCGGCGCTGCATACCGCTAACGGTCTGTATGCCGTGGTGTTCATCATGTGCTTCGTGCTGGGCTTTGTTACCCGTCACCGTCAACACAACCCGGCAACAGCTACCCACTAATCGCCATAACCCCTTTGCGTGCTGCAAAGGGGTTTCTCCCTGCTCACCCGCCTGCCCGCCGATGGGTAAAAACCCCACTAATTTTGTGCAAAAAACGAGCAAGCATAAAAATCAAACAATATCCGTCACTTATAAAAATCCTGACAAATCATAGATATACCCACTAAGGGGTAGGTGAAGGCGTATTTGATTTGCATCAATAAGTGCCCCTGCTGAATCGTTAAGGTAGGCAGTAATAGAAAAGAAATCGAGGCAAAAATGAGCAAAGTCAGACTCGCTATCATCGGTAACGGCATGGTCGGCCACCGCTTTATTGAGGATCTTCTCGATAAAGCCGATGCTGAGCAGTTCGATATTACCGTGTTCTGTGAAGAACCCCGCAAGGCGTACGACCGTGTGCACTTGTCTTCCTACTTCTCTCACCATACCGCCGAAGAGCTCTCTCTGGTGCGTGAAGGGTTCTACGAGAAGCATGGCGTAAAAGTGCTGGTGGGCGAACGTGCTATCACCATCAACCGTCAGGAGAAAGTGATCCACTCCAGCGCCGGACGTACGGTTTTTTACGATAAGCTGATCATGGCGACGGGCTCGTATCCGTGGATCCCGCCTATCAAAGGGTCGGAAACCCAGGATTGCTTCGTTTACCGTACCATTGAAGACCTCAACGCCATTGAATCCTGCGCACGTCGAAGCAAACGCGGCGCGGTTGTCGGCGGTGGTCTGCTGGGTCTGGAAGCGGCAGGCGCACTGAAAAACCTCGGCGTTGAAACCCACGTCATCGAATTTGCCCCGATGCTGATGGCAGAACAGCTGGACCATATGGGTGGCGACCAGCTACGCCGTAAAATCGAAAGCATGGGCGTGAAGGTTCACACCAGCAAGAACACCAAAGAGATCGTGCAGGAAGGCACCGAAGCGCGTAAAACCATGCGCTTTGCAGACGGCAGCGAGCTGGAAGTGGATTTCATCGTCTTCTCCACCGGTATTCGCCCGCGCGACAAGCTGGCCACCCAGTGCGGTCTGGCCGTGGCGCAGCGCGGCGGGATCATGATCAACGACACCTGCCAGACCTCCGATCCGGATATCTACGCTATCGGCGAATGCGCCAGCTGGAATAACCGCGTATACGGCCTGGTTGCACCAGGGTACAAAATGGCGCAGGTCGCCGTTGACCATATCCTCGGCAACGAAAACGCCTTCATCGGCGCAGACATGAGCGCCAAGCTGAAGCTGCTGGGCGTAGACGTGGGCGGTATTGGCGATGCGCATGGCCGCACCCCGAACTCCCGCAGCTATGTTTATCTGGACGAAAGCAAAGAGGTCTACAAACGCCTCATCGTCAGCCAGGACAACAAAACCCTGCTCGGGGCGGTGCTGGTGGGCGATACCAGCGACTTCGGTAACCTGCTCCAGCTGGTGCTGAACGCCATTGAGCTGCCGGAAAACCCAGATGCGCTGATCCTCCCGGCACACGCCTCCAGCGGTAAGCCGTCCATCGGCGTGGATAAACTGCCGGACAGCGCGCAAATCTGTTCCTGCTTCGACGTCACCAAAGGCATGCTGATCTCCGCCATTAACAAAGGCTGCCACACCGTTGCGGCGCTGAAGGCGGAAACCAAAGCCGGGACCGGCTGCGGCGGCTGTATTCCTCTGGTCACCCAGGTGCTGAACGCCGAGCTGGCAAAACAGGGCATTGAAGTGAACAACAACCTGTGCGAGCACTTCGCTTACTCTCGCCAGGAGCTGTATCACCTGATCCGCGTGGAAGGCATTAAGTCCTTCGACGAACTGCTGGAGAAACACGGCCAGGGCTATGGCTGTGAAGTATGTAAGCCTACCGTCGGTTCCCTGCTGGCATCCTGCTGGAACGAATATGTGCTCAAACCAGAACACACTCCGCTTCAGGACACCAACGATAACTTCCTGGCCAATATTCAGAAAGACGGGACTTACTCGGTGATCCCGCGTTCTGCCGGAGGGGAAATCACCCCGGAAGGGCTGGTCGCCGTGGGTCGTATCGCCCGTGAGTTTAATCTGTACACCAAAATCACCGGTTCCCAGCGTATCGGCCTGTTCGGTGCGCAGAAAGATGACCTGCCGGAAATCTGGCGTCAGCTGATTGAAGCGGGCTTTGAAACCGGTCACGCGTACGCCAAGGCGCTGCGCATGGCGAAAACCTGCGTGGGCAGCACCTGGTGCCGCTACGGCGTGGGCGACAGCGTGGGCTTCGGCGTAGAGCTGGAAAACCGCTACAAAGGCATCCGTACGCCGCACAAAATGAAGTTCGGCGTCTCAGGGTGTACCCGTGAATGTGCGGAAGCACAGGGGAAAGACGTGGGTATCATTGCCACGGAGAAAGGCTGGAACCTGTACGTGTGCGGTAACGGCGGGATGAAACCTCGCCATGCGGATCTGCTGGCCGCCGATCTCGATCGCGATACGCTGATCAAATACCTCGACCGCTTCATGATGTTCTACATTCGTACCGCCGATAAGCTGACCCGTACCGCGTCCTGGCTGGATAATCTCGAAGGCGGCATCGACTACCTGAAGTCGGTCATTATCGACGACAAGCTGGGCCTGAATGAACAGCTGGAATCCGAGATGACTCGCCTGCGCGAGGCGGTGATCTGCGAGTGGACCGAAACCGTGAACACCCCAGCGGCGCAGACGCGCTTCAGACACTTTATCAACAGCACCCAGCGCGACCCGAACGTGCAGGTGGTGCCGGAGCGCGAACAGCATCGTCCAGCGACCCCGTATGAACGTATTCCGGTGATGCTGGTGGAGGAAAACGCATGAGCCAGTGGGTAAACATCTGCAACATTAACGACATTCTGCCAGCAACCGGCGTCTGTGCCCTGCTGGGTAACGAGCAGGTGGCGATTTTCCGCCCTCGCCACGATGAACAGGTTTATGCCATCAGCAATATCGACCCGTTCTTCGAGGCCAGCGTGCTCTCCCGCGGTCTGATTGCGGAGCACCAGGGCGAGCTGTGGGTTGCCAGCCCGCTGAAAAAGCAGCGCTTCCGCTTAACCGACGGACTCTGCATGGAAGATGAAAGCTTCTCGGTCAAACACTACGACGTCCGCGTGAAGGATGGCGAGGTGCAGCTGAAAGCGTAACCCCTCGCCTTTCCAATAGGAAAGGCTTATGACCTCTTGTGGGTAGCAGCAGGAAAAACCGTATGTTCTGTACGATCCCTGCTGTTATCCTGACGTCAATTCTTCCCCCGCCATGAATGCTGTGAGGTAACGTCGTGGATCACCTGCCGATTTTTTGTCAATTACGCAACCGCGACTGCCTGCTCGTGGGCGGCGGCGATGTGGCTGAACGCAAGGCGCGCCTGCTGTTAGAGGCGGGCGCCCGACTGACCGTTAATGCCCTCACCTTCGCCCCACAGTTTGACGTCTGGGCGCAGGAAGGGATGCTCACCCAGGTGCAGGGCGAATTTGATGAATCCCTGCTGGATACCTGCTGGCTGACCATCGCCGCAACGGATAACGATGACGTTAACCAGCGCGTCAGCGACGCCTGCGAAGCGCGCCGCATCTTCTGTAACGTGGTGGATGCGCCGAAAGAGGCGAGCTTTATCATGCCGTCGATTATCGACCGTTCACCGCTGATGATTGCGGTGTCGTCCGGTGGCCGCTCACCCGTTCTTGCCCGTCTGCTGCGGGAAAAACTGGAAGCCGTGCTGCCGCAGCATCTTGGTCAGATTGCCCACTACGCCGGGCAGCTGCGTTCCCGCGTGAAGCAAACCTTCGCAACCGTGGGCGAACGCCGTCGCTTCTGGGAGAAGTTCTTTGTCAACGACAGGCTGGCGCAGTCCCTTGCCAATCAGGACACCAAAGCCGTTGAAGAGACGACCGAACAGCTCCTGAGCGAGCCGCTGGACCATCGCGGTGAAGTGGTACTGGTGGGCGCTGGTCCCGGCGATGCGGGCCTGCTGACGCTGAAGGGTCTCCAGCAGATCCAGCAGGCGGACATCGTGGTGTATGACCGTCTGGTCTCTGATGACATCATGAATCTGGTGCGCCGGGATGCTGACCGCGTGTTCGTCGGCAAACGGGCAGGTTATCACTGCGTACCGCAGGAGGAGATCAACCAGATCCTGCTACGGGAAGCGCAAAAAGGTAAGCGCGTGGTGCGCCTGAAGGGTGGCGATCCGTTTATCTTTGGTCGCGGCGGCGAAGAGCTGGAAACCCTGTGCAACGCGGGTATTCCGTTCTCCGTGGTGCCGGGCATTACGGCGGCGTCCGGCTGTTCTGCCTATTCCGGCATTCCGTTAACCCATCGCGACTATGCCCAGAGCGTGCGCCTGGTGACGGGCCACCTGAAAACCGGCAGCGAACTGGACTGGCATAATCTGGCCGCTGAAAAGCAGACGCTGGTGTTCTATATGGGGCTAAATCAGGCAGCCACGATTCAGGCGAAACTGCTGGAGCACGGCATGGAAGCAGATATGCCGGTCGCGCTGGTGGAAAACGGCACCGCCATTACCCAGCGCGTGGTCGATGGCGTGCTGACGCAGTTGGGTGAGCTGGCGCAGCAGGTTGAAAGCCCGGCGCTGATCGTGGTGGGTCGCGTGGTAGCCCTGCGCGAAAAACTGAACTGGTTCTCCAGCCACTAACGCATAATCTCTCCCGGGAGTAGTCTTTAAGCGGACTACTCCCTTCTTACCTCAGTCGATAACATACCGCCCGCATAATGGAACTTTTCCATTTATTCCCTCGTGTTACATCCAATTTTCGATTTTTTGACAAGGAATGCGTATGTTCAAACTGGCAAAAGCTGCCGTACTGGTCGGCCTGTTAACAACTCTGACGGCCTGCACCGGTCACGTTCAAAATACTAAAAATAATTGCAGCTACGATTACCTGCTACACCCGGCGATCTCCATTTCGAAGATCATCGGCGGTTGCGGCCCGGCGGCACAGCAGTAAGCGTTTTTCAGGCGTAAAAAAACCGGGGATGTCCCGGTTTTTTTGTCAGTTTTGTCGGGTGGCGCTAACGCTTACCCGACCTGCACAGTCCCGTAGGCCGGGTAAGCGTTAGCGCCACCCGGCAAAGCGGCTTAAGGTTTCGCCACAAACCCAATCGCGTCATACACCGCTTTCAGGGTTTCGGAGGCGCGCGCGCTGGCTTTTTCCGCGCCCTCTTTCATCACTTTTTGCAGGAAAGCTTCGTCGTTACGGTAACGGTGATAGCGCTCCTGCAACTCGGTCAGCATGCCGGAAACCGCGTCTGCCACTTCGCCTTTCAGGTGGCCGTACATCTTGCCTTCAAAGTGTTTTTCCAGCTCAGGGATGCTCTGTCCGGTCACACCGGAGAGAATGTCCAGCAGGTTGGACACGCCCGCTTTGTTCTGCACGTCGTAGCGCACCACTGGCGGCTCGTCGGAGTCGGTCACCGCACGCTTGAGCTTTTTCACCACCGATTTCGGATCTTCCAGCAGGCCGATAACGTTGTTGCGGTTATCGTCAGACTTGGACATCTTTTTGGTCGGCTCCAGCAGGGACATCACGCGCGCGCCGGATTTCGGAATAAACGGCTCAGGCACTTTGAACACGTCACCGTAAAGCGCATTGAAGCGCTGGGCAATATCGCGGCTCAGCTCCAGGTGCTGCTTCTGGTCTTCACCCACCGGCACCTGGTTGGTCTGGTACAGCAGAATGTCGGCCGCCATCAGCACCGGATAATCAAACAGACCGGCGTTGATATTCTCAGAGTAGCGCGCAGACTTATCCTTGAACTGGGTCATGCGGCTCAGCTCGCCGAAATAGGTGTAGCAGTTCAGCGCCCAGCCCAGCTGCGCGTGCTCTGGCACGTGAGACTGAACGAAAATGGTGCTCTTCTCTGGATCGATACCGCACGCCAGGTACAGCGCCAGCGTATCGAGCGTTGCTTTGCGCAGCTTCTCGGGATCCTGACGCGCGGTGATAGCATGCAAATCCACGATGCAGTAAATGCAGTGGTAGTCATCCTGCATGCTCACCCACTGACGTAACGCACCCATGTAGTTACCAATGGTCAGTTCACCTGAAGGCTGTGCGCCACTAAAAACGATGGGCTTAGTCATTATTCAATTCCTGATGTTCACTGTGCGAGAGCCCGAGTGCGGGCAACAAATCTTTGAAGTGGTCGAACACAACGTCCGGCTCACTCAGCGTAATGGCTTCACCGTAGTTGTAGCCGTAGGTCAACCCAACCGACGGGCAACCTGCCGCTCTGGCAGCCAGAATATCATTGCGGGAATCCCCGACAAAGAGCAGCTCCGCAGGCGCTAAGGATAATTTTCCTGCCACCAGCAATAGCGGTTCCGGATGCGGCTTTTTATTCTGCACGTCATCGCCGCCCACAATTACGGAGAAGTATTTCGCGATATCCAGCGCTTCCAGCAGAGACGCAACGAACGGTGTCGGCTTGTTAGTCACCAGCCCCAGCGGGATGCCTTTGGCATGTAGCGCGCTCAGCGTTTCAGCGACATCCGGGAACAGGAAGCTGCCCTCTTCGACGGTCTCTTCGTAGAAACGGTCGAACAGTTTGCGCAGAATACGCTGCTGCTCATCCTGGGGAATATCCGCGTGGTCGACACTCGGTTTCCCTTGCGCGGAACGCTGAGAGGCACGCTCCTGACGAGCCCAGGTCAGCGCGCGCTCCATCAGCACGTCTGCACCGTTACCAATCCACGTCACCACGCGCTCTTCGCCCGCAACGGGCAGTTCAAGGGCATACAGCGCCTGATCGACGGCGCTGGTTAATCCTGGCGCGCTGTCGACCAGCGTGCCGTCGAGGTCAAATGCTACACCCCGAATAGCCTGCAATTTATCCATGACTTACCTTCGCCAGTTCACGGCGCATTTCATCAATGACTTTTTTGTAATCCGGTTGATCGAAGATGGCGGAGCCTGCGACGAACATATCCGCCCCTGCCGCCGCAATCTCACCGATGTTATTGACCTTCACGCCGCCGTCCACTTCCAGACGAATATCATAGCCAGACTCATCGATACGGCGGCGCACTTCACGCAGTTTGTCGAGGGTCTGAGGGATAAATGACTGACCACCAAAGCCTGGGTTGACGGACATCAGCAGGATCACGTCCAGCTTGTCCATCACGTAGTCGAGATAGCTCAGCGGGGTCGCCGGGTTAAAGACCAGTCCCGCCTTACAGCCGTTCTCTTTGATCAGCTGAAGCGTGCGGTCAACATGTTCGGAGGCTTCCGGGTGGAAAGTGATGATGCTGGCACCCGCCGCGGCGAAATCAGGCACGATGCGGTCAACCGGTTTCACCATCAGATGCACGTCAATGGGCGCGGTGATCCCGTAGTTACGCAGCGCTTTAAGCACCATCGGACCGATGGTCAGGTTGGGAACGTAGTGGTTATCCATAACGTCGAAATGGACGACATCCGCGCCAGCCGCGAGAGCTTTGGCAGTGTCTTCACCCAGGCGGGCAAAATCGGCCGACAGAATTGAGGGGGCAATCAAAAACTGTTTCATCCGCATCTCCTTGAAATGTGTTTACCGGCGGGCAAAGGCTCAGGGTCGATAAAGCGCCAGAAGTTCGTCCACCTTTTTACGTGTGCCGCCGTTGCTGCTAATGCTACGCCGCACTTTTACCTGAAAATGCTTCGCGGCTTTGTACCATTCGCGTGTATCAGGCGTGTCGTGATTCGAAATTAACACCGGAATTCTTTTGCTGACCAGCTTTTCCGCCATCTCAGCCAGACGAGCCTGCTCGGCCGGGCTGAAGCTGTTGGTGTGGTAGGCGGTGAAATTTGCCGTGGCAGATAGCGGCGCGTAAGGCGGGTCGCAGTAGACCACCGAGTTTACGCCCGCCAGCTCCATGCACTCTTCATAGGAGAGACAGTAGAACTCGGCATTCTGCGCTTTTTCAGCAAAGTGATACAGCTCGTCCTGCGGGAAATAGGGGCGCTTATAGCGGCCAAACGGCACGTTAAACTCGCCACGCAGATTATACCGGCACAGACCGTTGTAGCCATGGCGGTTGAGATAAAGAAACAACAGCGCGCGACGGAACGGATCCTGGCTTTGATTAAACTCAGCGCGGAACTGATAGTAGACGTCCGGGTTGTTGTTCTCTGGCGTAAACAGCTTCCGCGCCTCTTCCACATACTCATCGGTACGCAGTTTGACGATGTTATAGAGGCTGATAAGGTCGCTGTTGATATCCGCCAGGATATAACGAGAAAAATCGGTATTCAGGAACACCGATCCAGCACCCACAAAGGGCTCGATAAGACACTCGCCTTTCGGCAGGTGCTTTTTAATATCGTCGAGCAGGGGGTATTTCCCCCCTGCCCATTTCAGAAAAGCGCGATTTTTTTTCATGCTGACTAACTGATTACACCTTCTCCGGCTGTGGAGAAAGCTCCGACAGCATCCTGCGCTTTAAACATTACTTCAGATCGGCCTGCACCTGATGAATCGGCTTCGCCCACGGGTTTTTCGCCTGCACGTCGGCTGGCAGCGTGGAAACGGCACGTTTTGCTTCATCTTTGGAAGCATAAATACCACTCACCAGCACATACCACGGTTGACCGTTACGGGTCGTCTGATAAACCACGTAGTTTTTCAGATTCGATTTCTTCGCCCAGGCGTTGAGGTTGTCATAGTTAGACGAACTGCTCAGCTGAAGGGTGTAGTTGCTGGAAGAGGCCGACTGCAAAGAACCCACGTTACCCGTCGTTTTACCTGATGCAGCGCCCGTTTTGGCTGCGGGAGTCGCAGGGGTTGTTGCAGCAGGCGTTGTTGCAGCAGGCGCGGTTGTGGTCGCCGTTGCTTTCGGTGCAGTGGTTGCCGCAGGCGTTGGCGCTTTAACCGGCTGGCTCACCGCAGGTTTTGTCTGCGCTGGCGCTTTCGTTTCTGGCGCTTTTGCCACGGTTTGCGGTTTCGTCTCACGCTTCGGCTCAATCACAGCCTGCTTACGCTCCTGGCGTGGCGCAGTCTGCGTCTGGCGCGGTTTGGTTTCCGTTGTCGCCGTTTGCTGCTGGGCATTGCTGCCATGAACTGGCGCAACGGTGGCTGGTTCAGTTGGCAGCGTGGAGTTCACCACGGCAGCGTTAACCTGCTCCTGATTCTGCGGCTGCATCAGCGCGTTATTCAGATCGCCCTGAACTTCAACACGCTGCTGGCCTTCAGGCGTCGCAGGCGCCTGGCCCTGAGTCGGGGTGGCTGAGACAGGCGGCAGAGAGATATCCTGACCCGCGCTGGTGTTACCTGCGGTCTGCTCTGCGGAAGTGGTGCCCGGCGCAGGCTGAGCGCCATTCGCCTGGTTGCTCGCATCGTTACCAGACAGGTCGATGCTCTTCTCGGCAGACGCTGTCTGCTCGGTAGAATTGGTAGAAGGTGCTTTTAGCGCGGAACCAATGCCGACAATCAGCAAGACCAGCACCAGAACGCCAAGGCCCATCATGATGTACTGACGGGAGGCCGGTTTTGCCGCTGCCGCTTTTTTACGTTTGCGTGGACGACGTTCAACAGGCTGTTCATCCATTAACTCTTCTTCGGATTCATACTCCTCGTCTTCACGCTCATTTCGCGCGTTACGGCTACGCGAAGGGCGACGTTCGTCTGCATCCAGATCGACATCGTCAAAGTTGATCTGCGGCTCGTTATCACGTTCTGAAGATTGACGAGAACGACCAGTACGACGATCGCTGGGATCGGGTTTCAGCTCGTCTTCTGGTTTGAATTCATCCATTTAACACCCCACTCAAAGGCTTCTGCCAACGACTCTGCATTTACCTGAAGCTAAAACGACCACCTGTTACAGCGGTCTGACCTTTCTAGTTGTTACGCCTGCTGACAATCAGCAATAGCGCCAAGTACGACTTCGTGCGGCACTCCGCCGCGCACTTCACTTTTCCCTATTGCAAGCGGGAGTACCAGACGCATCTCACCTGCCAATACTTTTTTATCGCGCATCATGTGGGGAAGGTACGCCTGCGCAGACATTTCCTGCGGACCACTTACCGGCAAGCCAGCACGTTTAAGCAACGCGATGATACGTGCTGTCTCTTCCGGCCTGAACTGCCCCAGACGTTCAGAGGCCCGCGCCGCCATAACCATTCCGGCTGCGACAGCTTCACCGTGAAGCCAGTTACCGTAACCCATTTCGGCTTCGATCGCATGACCAAACGTATGCCCCAGATTCAGTAAAGCACGTAAGCCGGTTTCACGCTCATCTGCGGCAACGACTTCTGCTTTCAGCTCACAACAACGGCGAATACAGTAGGCCATTGCCTGCCCGTCGAGGCGCAGCAGCGCATCCATATTCTCTTCCAGCCAGGTGAAGAACTCCCCGTCAAGAATAATGCCGTATTTGATCACTTCTGCAAGGCCGGACGCCAGTTCGCGCGCTGGCAAGGTTTTCAGACAGTCGAGATCCACCACCACCGAGGCAGGCTGGTAGAACGCACCAATCATGTTTTTGCCGAGCGGATGGTTAACCGCCGTTTTACCGCCCACAGAAGAATCGACCTGTGAGAGCAACGTGGTTGGAATTTGAATAAAGCGCACGCCACGCTGGTAGCTGGCGGCTGCAAAACCGGTCAGATCGCCCACAACGCCGCCGCCCAGGGCAAGCAGTGTTGTATCACGACCGTGCGGTTTTTGCAGAAGTGCGGTAAAGACGGTATCCAGTACCGTCAGGCTTTTGTACTGCTCGCCATCGGGCAGAATCACACTGTCGACCTTCACGCCCGCCTGCTCAAGCAGGTGACGTACACGGTCGAGATAAAGCGGAGCCAGCGTCTCGTTGGTGACCAGCATCGCCTGATCACCCGCTTTCAGTGGTAAGAAGGAAGCTGGGTCGTTAAACAAACCAGCCGCGATGGTGATAGGGTAACTACGTTCCCCGAGAGTAACTGTAATCCTCTCCATGACGCGACATCCACCTTAAATGCTTTTACCCGCAGGCGAGTGTATATAAAGCCAGAATCAGTTGCTTTCCAGCATATGAATAATCTGGTTTGCAACCACTTTAGCGCTTTGATCGTCAGTACGAATGGTCACATCAGCAATCTCTTCGTACAGAGGATTGCGTTCATCGGCCAAAGCTTCCAGAACTTCACGTGGCGGTGTTTCAACCTGCAACAACGGGCGCTTTTTATCACGCTGCGTGCGTGCCAGCTGTTTTTCGATGGTCGTCTCAAGATAGACCACTACGCCACGGGCGGAGAGACGGTTGCGGGTTTCGCGAGATTTTACAGAGCCGCCGCCAGTTGCCAGCACAATGCCCTGTTTTTCCGTGAGTTCGTTGATCACTTTTTCTTCTCGGTCACGGAAACCTTCTTCGCCTTCTACGTCGAAGACCCAGCCCACATCCGCTCCGGTTCGTTTCTCAATCTCTTGATCAGAATCGTAAAATTCCATATTGAGTTGTTGAGCTAACTGACGCCCAATAGTGCTTTTGCCGGCACCCATAGGCCCAACCAGAAAGATATTGCGTTTCTCTGCCATTTTTTCGGTACTACTAAGACTATTCGTTAATGGTAATCCCCGCTGCGCAGACACCCGGCGTAGCAGGACATGAACTGAAACCTCATTTGCAATAGAGCGAGAGTCAGACGAAAAATTATCTCAATACTCCGGCTTGTTTGGCAACTGATTAAATCACCGTTCCCGGCGCATAAGGAAATAAGACGTAAGTCCAACTCAAATCGGTACTCCTTGTATGCTAATTCATGCCCCACGTCAAACATCTGCAACAAACTGAATGCAAAATCATTGCGGGGATCGTTACCCATTACTGAATACTGACCAGACGTGGCGTGATAAACACCACTAACTCGCGCCGTTCGTTATCTTTTCCGTCATGGCGGAACAGCTGCCCCAGCCACGGAATGTTGCCCAGCACGGGCACGCTGTCGCGTCCGGTTTTATTCTTTTGCGAAAAGATCCCGCCCAGCGCGAGCGTTTCCCCACTTTTTACCTCAACCTGCGTTTCGATCTCCTGCTTATCGATCGCCAGCGTTTCGCCGTCTGCCTGTTGCAGCACCTGGCCGGGCATATTTTCACTGATATGCAGTTTCAGGCGCACGCGACCGCCCGGCAGGACCACCGGCGTGACCTCCATGCCTAATACCGCCTCTTTAAATTCAACGGATGTCGCCCCGCTCTCGCCGCTGGAAACCTGATACGGAATTTCGCTGCCCTGCTTGATGCTGGCCGGCTGCATGTGCGACGCCAGCAGCCGCGGGCTGGCGATGATATCCACCTGCTGCTTTTGCTCAAGCGCCGACAACTCAAGATCCAGCATCCTGCCGTTGATGCGCCCGATGTTAAACCCTGCGTGGGTGGTTGCACTGGCCACCGACAGGTCCGCCCCCAGCGTCGTGACCTGACCCACCTTACCGGCCTCCGTTGCGTCAGCGAGGTTCCATTTCACCCCCAGTTCACGCAGGCTTTTTTCACTGATGGTCACAATCTGCGCTGCCAGTTCCACCTGCTCGACGGGCAGATCCATCTGCACAGCCCAGCGCTGGAGCATATCCACCACCGTCTGGTTATCCCTGACCAGAAAACGGTTGGTGCGCTTGTCGACGGAGAGACTGCCTTTCGGGCTTAAGAGCTTTTCCGCCGCTTTTTGCAATTCGGCCGCATCCGCATAAGCAAACGGAATGCTGTGAGAGTGCAGCGGGGCGTCGAGCAGACGCTGGGCCCGCTCCTGCTCTTTACGCGTCTGTTGCTCCCGTTGCCAGGCCGCCGTATGCACATAAAAAATGCCGCCCTCTTCCCGTAATACCAGCCCGGCGCTGTTCACTACCGTCTGAAGCGCCTGCCTCCAGGGCACCCGCGTTAAATTCAGCGAAAGCGAACCGCTGACATCCGGCGACACCACCAGATTGCGATCCTCCTGCGCTACCAGCGCCTGTAATATCTGCACCACCGGGACATCATCCACCAGCAGGGTGACCGGTTTTGGCGTCGCGGCCCACAGGGGCTGGCTGAGTGCCGCCAGTAACAGCCCTATCCTTATCTTCACTTTTTTTCGTTCCTTCTCGTTGCCATGTCCATCGCTTCGGCTCGCACATGTCGCCGACATCAACGGTCAGTTGTTGTTTATCTATCACACTCACCCGCCAGCCTGTCGGTAACAGCATCTGCGTTTTTACCCGGTACCAACGCTTCTGCCCGTCCTGCATAAGGCCGATATCCCTGCTGCCGCTGACTACCCCCTGATACCGCCACTGGCTGAGCTGCCCGGCTGCGCAACGCTCTTCCGGTACAGAGAAGGGATCCCGCATCCCGGTCAGGAAAAGCGGAGAAAGCAGGATCAGCAAACGGGCTTTACTGCGCATGACCGATCTCCAGTTGCAGGCTGAGGCGTAACTGTTTGCCCTGTGGGATGATGGAAAACGCACTCACCCGCACGTTCTCAAGCGCCAGCCGGGAAAAGAGCGCCGGAACCGCGCCCCAGGAGGCATCCAGCGCCAGCTCTCCCCCACTCTGCTGCGGCTTCCAGTACACCAGCCTTGCGTCCTCACGCTGAAATGCCAGGGGAGAAAAGGGCCGCGAGGGCGTCACTTGCGTAACCACTGCTCGCCGTCCGGCCTCTGGCCACAGCGAGGCGTTGATTCGCTTCGCACTGATGGCCTGCGCCTGAATATCGGCGTAACGCAGAGCAGCGGGCCTGAGCAGCAGTCCCCAAATTGCCAACGCAACAAGCCCCGACGCAATCAACCAGCAAAGGACGCGCCGGGAGGGACGTGCATCAGTCCAGCGTTGATACCAGATACCCACCTGCTACCTCCGGCTATGCAGTTGAAAAGAGAACATCCATCGCCCCTGGCTATCCTGTTGCAGTTCGCCTGCCGGTCCGGGGTTAAATCCCGTCACCCTTTTCAGGGCATCGGTCATGGCGGAGAGCGCTGGCAGTGAGGTGGTATAGCCGGTCAGGGTCAGCGAGGGTGGCTGATAACGTAGCGCCGTCAGCCACGCCTGCCGGGGCATTGCGCTGGCAAGGGACTCCAGCGCGGGTTGCCAGGCCGGATCGGACGGCGGCGAAGGGGTTTTCAGCTCCGCTGACTGCGGCTGACGGGCTCTCAATACCTTCTGCACCGCACGCGTCCCCGCCAGTTCGCTCTGCAACGCCTGTAACGCGAGACTCTGCGTCGCCCGCAGGCTTACGCCTCCCGCCAGCATCACCAGCAATGAGGCGGCAAACAGCAGCCCCCAGAAACGCAGGCGCTGATTACGTTGCTGCCGACGCCAGGGTAAAAGATTGGGTATGCTCATTACGGCGCCTCGCTCATGGCCAGCGCCAGGGCG
This sequence comes from Enterobacter cloacae complex sp. EB5, assembly GCF_031432835.1. NCBI lineage: Bacteria > Pseudomonadati > Pseudomonadota > Gammaproteobacteria > Enterobacterales > Enterobacteriaceae > Enterobacter > Enterobacter cloacae complex sp. EB5. The sequence goes on along the minus strand of NZ_CP133860.1, from coordinate 2,405,245 downwards.
ACGGTGTAATCAGCACCGCATTCCGGCAGCGGCGGCTGACACAGCGTCACCGCTTCCCAGGGATCGCGGGCAGTATCAAACACGGCGATATCAGAAGGAGAAAGCGCAAGCAGCGCCGCCAGTTCATTCACCGTCGCCGCTTCTGTGGTGTAGCGCCGCCCCCACTGGTGACGCATCGCCCATAGCCACTGGTGTTGATCTTTCCAGGCGACGCACCGGGCAGGGGCAACAGCAGAGAGAAGATTAGCCAGTGCGCCGGCATCCGGGGCGATTGCTGCCAGACGCAAACGCAGCGCGTTCGCCAGCGTCAACAGGGTATCGACCTCTCTGTTTTGCGCTGCGGTAACCTGAAAAGTGTTGCTGAACGTATCCTGCGCGTAGTCAAAGCAGAGCGTATCGGCAGGCATCTCCAGCTCACGCGCTAATGCGGCGCCTACCCAGGTGAGCTGTTCGCTGTCACGCAAGATAACGGATGGACGGGGCAACGCGCGTTGCAGAACGCGCGTCGCCGGAAATGAGAGAAATACCCGATGCGAGTGCGGCAATGTTTTCCGCCAGCCACGTAATGCGTTAACCAGCTGTTCTGGCTTAAGTATTTTGCCTTCCCCGATAACGCCGTCCGACAGCGGCACCGCCCACCAGCGCCGTAAACGCCAGCCGGCCCGCTCTCTGGTCAGCGCTACCGCAACCACCTTATCCTGTTGAATATGAACGCCTGTCTGCCACGTTTTAAAAGCCATGCTTCACGATCTCCTTATCGCCCGTCGGAGTGACGGCTATATCAATGAATCAGGCTTGCCTTTATACTACCGCGCGATTGTTTAGAAACTGCCCAGGCTAAACCAAATGGGAAATCTCCGGTGAAGTTCGTAAAGTATTTATTGATCCTTGCAGTCTGTTGCATTCTGCTGGGAGCAGGCTCGATTATTGGTTTGTACAAATATGTCGAGCCGCAACTCCCTGATGTCGCCACGCTTCGTGATGTGCGGCTTCAGATCCCTATGCAGGTCTATAGCGCCGATGGTGAACTGATGGCGCAATACGGCGAGAAACGTCGTATCCCTCTGACCTTAAATCAAATTCCACCCGTGATGGTGAAGGCCTTTATCGCCACCGAGGACAGCCGTTTTTACGAGCACCACGGTGTCGATCCGGTCGGTATTTTCCGTGCGGCAAGCGTGGCGCTGTTCTCCGGTCATGCCTCTCAGGGGGCAAGTACCATTACCCAGCAGCTGGCGCGTAACTTCTTCCTCAGCCCGGAAAAGACGCTGATGCGTAAGATCAAAGAGGTATTCCTCGCGATCCGCATTGAGCAACTGCTGAGCAAAGACGAGATCCTTGAGCTTTACCTCAACAAGATCTATCTGGGCTACCGCGCCTATGGTGTAGGGGCTGCGGCTCAGGTCTATTTTGGTAAGCCGATCGATCAGCTCACGCTGAGTGAAATGGCGACCATTGCCGGTCTGCCGAAAGCGCCATCCACGTTTAACCCGCTCTACTCGCTGGACCGCGCCACCGCACGCCGTAACGTGGTGCTGTCGCGTATGTTGAGCGAAGGCTATATCAGCCAGTCTGAGTACGATAAGGCGCGCAGCGACGTTATTGACGCCAATTACCATGCGCCGGAAATCGCCTTCTCTGCACCGTATCTCACTGAAATGGTTCGCCAGGAGATGGTGAGTCGCTACGGTGATAAAGCGTATGAAGATGGCTATCGCGTCTATACCACCGTGACCCGCAAGGTGCAGCAGGCTGCCCAGCAGGCGGTGCGTAATAACGTGATGGATTACGATATGCGTCACGGCTATCGCGGCCCGTCCAACGTGCTGTGGAAAGTGGGTGAAGGCGCATGGGACAGTAAAAAAATCACGGATTCCCTGAAAGCGCTGCCGACCTATGGCCCGCTGCGTCCGGCGGTCGTCACCCAGGCCGATCCACAGGAAGCAGTGGCGATGATGGCCGATGGCACATCCGTTTCGCTGCGCATGGAGGGTGTCCGCTGGGCGCGTCCATACCGTTCTGACACCCTTCAGGGGCCTACGCCACGTAAAGTGACCGATGTCGTACAAACCGGACAACAAATCTGGGTGCGTCAGGTCGGTGATGCCTGGTGGCTGGCGCAGGTGCCGGACGTAAACTCTGCGCTGGTCTCCATCAATCCGCAGAACGGCGCCGTGATGGCGCTGGTTGGCGGGTTCGATTTCAACCAGAGCAAATTTAACCGCGCGACCCAGGCGCTGCGTCAGGTTGGTTCTAACATCAAACCCTTCCTGTATACCGCGGCGATGGATAAGGGGCTGACTCTCGCCAGCATTCTCAACGACGTGCCAATTTCCCGCTGGGATGCCGGTGCGGGCTCTGACTGGCAGCCGAAGAACTCTCCGGCGCAATACGCTGGCCCTATCCGTCTGCGTCAGGGCCTTGGCCAGTCGAAGAACGTGGTCATGGTTCGCGCGATGCGTGCGATGGGCGTGGATTATGCGGCAGAGTATCTGCAACGCTTCGGCTTCCCGGCGCAAAACATCGTTCATACTGAATCTCTGGCGCTCGGCTCCGCGTCCTTTACGCCGCTCCAGGTTGCGCGTGGCTACTCGGTGATGGCGAACGGCGGCTTCCTGGTCGATCCGTATTTCATCAGCAAAATCGAGAACGATCAGGGCGGCGTACTGTTTGAAGCGAAACCGAAAATTGCCTGCCCTGAATGCGATATTCCGGTGATTTACGGCGACACGCCAAAATCCAATGTCCTGGAAAACAAGGATATGGAAGATGTGGCGATCTCTCAGGAACGTCAGAATCTGGCGGTGCCGCAGCCTCAGCTGGAACAGGCCAATCAGGCGCTGGTCGCCCAGAGTGGCGCGCAGGAGTATGCTCCGCACGTGATCAGCACGCCGCTGTCGTTCCTGATTAAGAGCGCACTGAACACCAACATCTTTGGTGAACCGGGCTGGCAAGGCACCGGCTGGCGAGCGGGCCGCGATTTGCAGCGCCACGACATCGGCGGCAAAACCGGGACAACCAACAGTTCAAAAGATGCCTGGTTCTCAGGTTATGGCCCGGGGGTTGTCACCTCCGTCTGGATTGGTTTTGACGATCACCGCCGCGATCTGGGGCGCACCACCGCCTCTGGCGCGATTAAAGATCAGATTTCCGGATATGAAGGCGGCGCGAAGAGTGCGCAACCTGCCTGGGATGCTTACATGAAGGCCGTTCTCGAGGGCGTACCAGAGCAGCCGCTAACGCCTCCGCCGGGTGTGGTGACGGTGAATATCGACCGCAGCACCGGACAGCTCGCGAATGGCGGTAACAGCCGTGCCGAGTATTTCATCGAGGGCACGCAGCCAACCACGCAGGCAGTGCATGAGGTGGGTACAGAGATCATTGATAACGGCGAGACGCACGAACTGTTCTGACGCCAACAAAAAAGCCGGGTGGCGACTACGCCTGACCCGGCCTACAACGTCAATGCAAAACGGCAACCTTCGGTTGCCGTTTTTAATGGTGGCGCTACAAACGCCCCTGCCCCTTCAGCCACTCCCGCACCAGGAACAGTGCGCTTACGTTGCGCGCCTCGTTAAAGTCAGGATCTTCCAGCAAATCCATCAGATGAGCCAGCGGCCAGCGAACCTGCGGCAGCGGTTCCGGCTCGTCTCCTTCCAGCGATTCAGGATAGAGATCTTCTGCGACAACAATGTTCATTTTACTGGAGAAATAGGACGGCGCCATGCTCAGCTTTTTCAGGAACGTCAGCTCTTTCGCGCCAAAACCGACCTCTTCTTTCAGCTCCCGGTTTGCCGCTTCAAACACCGTTTCGCCCGGATCGATCAGTCCTTTGGAGAAGCCCAGCTCGTACGATTCTGTGCCCACGGCGTATTCACGAATGAGGATCAGGTGCTCGTCGACGATGGGCACAATCATCACCGCTTCACGCGAGGAGGGGCGCATACGCTCATAAACACGACGCACACCGTTGCTGAACTCCAGATCCACGCTTTCGACATTAAACAGACGCGATTTCGCGACGGTTTCAACATTCAGAATGGTGGGCTTTTGTAAGGGTTTGGTCATCTTGACGGGTCTTTGCTGGGTGAACTGGCTTTATTGTGCGATACGCCGCACGGTTTCGGCAATGTCAATTGCTCTTTATTTACATTTATGCAACGTAATTGAATGCGATTCTCATTTCAAAACAAATGTCAAGAGGTTGAAATGTTTCCAGGAATTTGCTGATATCGCGCCGGAACAGGCTTTGTTATCATTACCGGTCACTGGGATGCGCGTCAACATGCTCAAGTTAGACTCCATACTTGCCGATAGCCGACCACAGAATCTCATTCATTGTACAAAAGGTGCGACTGACAACACCTGTAAGAAGATAAGTAAGATGGGGAAAGCATGAGCACCATTTTGATTTTTCTCGCTGCTGTGCTGGCCTGCGCGTCGATTGCGGTGTGGGTATTCAGGCGCCGCGTACATCGCCGTTATCGGCTGCCCTTTTTGAACGCGTTCGCTGGGGCAAACACGCGCAAGCTTTCGCCAGAGGAACGCAGCACCGTTGAGCAGTATCTCGACACGCTGAACCGATCCCGGCTTTCGCCTGGCCCTACCGGCGCCAGCGCCGCCCCCGTATCGCTCAACCTTAACGCCCAAAGCGACACCGTTCTGTGCGTGACGCGCTCCATTACCCGCTACGGCATTACAACCGACGATCCCAACAAGTGGCGTTACTATCTCGACTCTGTTGAAGTGCACCTGCCTCCCTTCTGGGAGCAATATATCAACGACGAAAACAGCGTCGAGCTCATCCATACCGATACGCTGCCGCTGGTTATCTCCCTCAATGGTCATACGCTGAGCGAATATGTTCAGGAAGCGCCACGCTTTGCGCTGGAACGCGCAAGCGGAACGCAGGCCTCTATTCGCGGTGAAGAGACAGAGCAGATTGAACTGCTGAACATCCGCCAGGAGACGCATGAAGAGTACGTCCTGAGCCGCCCGGATGGCATTCGCGAAGCGGTGCTGATTGTCGCCTCGTTCCTGCTCTTTTTCATCTGCCTGCTGACGCCGGACGTGTTTGTTCCGTGGCTCGCGGGTGGCGCAGTACTGCTTCTGGCCGCCGGGCTGTGGGGCATATTTGCTCCGCCGGCAAAAACGTCATTACGCGAAATTCACTGCCTGCGCGGAACCCCAAAACGCTGGGGACTGTTCGGTGAGAACGATCAGGAACATATCAACAATATCTCGCTCGGGATCATCGATCTTATCTATCCGCGCCACTGGCAGCCGTGGATTGCGCAGGACCTGGGCCATAAAACGGATATTGATATCTATCTCGACCGCCACGTTGTCCGCCAGGGGCGCTACTTATCCCTGCACGACGAAGTGAAAAACTTCCCGCTTCAGCACTGGCTCCGCAGCGCGGTGATTGCCGGTGGCGCCGCGTTAATCTTCATCATGCTGCTGCTCTTCGTGCCGCTGGATATGCCGATTAAATTTACCCTGTCGTGGATCAAAGGGGCGCAAACTGTGGAAGCCACCAGCGTACAGCAGCTCGAAGAAGCGGGGGTACGCGTGGGGGATACGTTGCGCCTCAAAGGCACCGGGATGTGTAATATCCACACGCCGGGCGCCTGGAACACGCGCCAGAACTCGCCGTTCGCGCCGTTCGACTGCTCTCAGATCATCTGGAATGACGCCTCTCCGCTGCCGCTGCCGGAATCGGATGTGGTCAATAAGGCCACCGCGCTCACCCAGACGATTAATCGCCAGCTCCATCCGAAACCGGATGATGATTCTCGCGTCAGCCCTGCCCTGCGTTCGGCTATTCAGAAGTCGGGCATGGTACTGCTGGATGACTTTGGCGAAATCGTCCTGAAAACAGAGGATCTCTGTTCCGCCCAGGATGACTGTATCCGGCTGAAGAACGCGCTGGTCAACCTCGGCAACAGCAAAGACTGGGACGCGCTGGTGAAACGCGCCGAAGCGGGACGCCTGGACGGTGTGAACGTGCTTCTGCGTCCGGTCAGCGCCGAGTCGCTGGATAACCTGGTGGCGACCTCTACCGCTCCCTTCGTGATGCGTGAAACCACCCGTGCCGCCCAGGCGCTTAACAGCCCGGCGCCTGGCGGTTTTGTGATTGCCAGCGATGAAGGCAGTGACCTGGTGGATCAACCTTATCCGCAGGTTTCGCTGTATGACTATCCTGCCCAGGAGCAGTGGAGCGAATTCCAGCGTCTGGCGCAGATGCTGATGCAGACGCCATTCAGCGCGGAAGGGATCGTCACCACCCTCTTTACCGACGCCAACGGCACGCGTCATATTGGCCTGCACCGTATGCCGGATAGCGCTGGCCTGTGGCGCTATATAGGGACATCCCTGCTGCTGATTGCAATGCTGGCGTGCATTGTCTGGAACGGTTATCAGGCCGTACGCCGCTATCAGCGTTCCCGCACACGGCTGGCAGAAATCCAGGCCTACTACGAAAATTGCCTTAACCCGAAACTGATCTCCTCTTCCGAGAGCCTGATCGGATAACGTCCCTGCGCGACAAGTTGTGCTACCCTGTCGCGCACGTTTCTTCTGGCTGGAGTTCCCCCTTATGCATCTTAATATCGACTGGCAGGCGGTCGATACCGTCCTGCTTGATATGGACGGCACGCTGCTTGATCTCGCCTTTGATAATTATTTCTGGCAAAAGCTGGTCCCGGAAACATACGGTGAACAGCAGGGGATCTCCCCGGCGAAAGCGCAGGAATTCATTCGTTCGCAATATAGCGCGGTGCAGCATACGCTAAACTGGTACTGTCTTGACTACTGGAGCGAGCGACTTGGTTTGGATATTTGTGCCATGACCACCGCCCAGGGCGCACGCGCCGTACTGCGCGACGATACGGTCCCGTTCCTGGACGCGCTGAAAGCCTGCGGTAAGCGCCGCATTTTGCTGACGAATGCGCATCCCCATAACTTGGCCGTGAAGCTGGAACATACCGGGCTTGCTTCACACCTTGATTTATTGCTTTCCACCCACACATTTGGTTATCCGAAAGAGGATCAGCGGTTGTGGCATGCCGTGGTGGAAGAGACCGGTTTACAGCCGGAACGCACGCTGTTTATTGACGACAGCGAGCCGATTCTGGATTCTGCGGCCGCTTTTGGCATTCGCTATTGTCTTGGCGTGACCAATCCGGATTCCGGCCTGGCTGAAAAAAGCTATCTGCGACATCCGGGGCTGAACGACTATCGCCGGATGATCCCCTCACTCACCGTGAAGGAGACGCCATGAAAGAAAAACCCTCTGATGGGGTAAGACTGGATAAATGGCTGTGGGCCGCCCGTTTTTACAAAACGCGCGCCCTTGCCCGTGAAATGGTTGATGGCGGAAAGGTGCATTACAACGGCCAGCGCAGCAAACCGAGCAAGCTGGTTGAACTGAATGCCACGTTAACGCTTCGCCAGGGCAACGATGAGAAAACGGTGGTGGTGAAAGCCATTACCGAGCAGCGGCGGCCCGCAACCGAAGCCGTTTTGCTGTATGAAGAGACGGCCGAAAGCATAGAGAAGCGCGAGAAAACCGCGCTGGCGCGCAAAATGAATGCGCTGACCATGCCTCACCCGGACCGGCGACCGGATAAAAAAGAGCGCCGCGATCTGATGAAATTTAAACACGGTGAGAGCGAGTAACCCTCACCTGCACGAGAGATGAAAATGGCCCAACACGACCAATTACACCGCTATCTGTTTGAACAATTCGCCGTGCGCGGCGAGCTGGTCACCGTATCCGAAACCTGGAAACAGATTCTGGAAAACCACAACTACCCGCTGCCGGTGAAAACCCTGTTGGGCGAACTGCTGGTTGCCACCAGCCTGCTGACCGCCACGCTGAAGTTCGCTGGCGATATTACCGTTCAGTTGCAGGGTGATGGCCCGATGTCACTGGCGGTGATCAACGGCAATAACCAGCAGCAGATGCGCGGCGTGGCGCGCGTTCAGGGCGATATCCCTGAAAATGCGGATCTGAAAACGCTGGTCGGAAATGGCTACCTTGTTATCACGATCTCGCCTGAAGAGGGTGAGCGCTATCAGGGCGTTGTCGGTCTGGAAGGCGATACGCTTGCCGCCTGCCTGGAAGATTACTTCATGCGTTCCGAACAGCTGCCAACCCGTCTGTTCATCCGCACCGGTGAAGTGGATGGTCAGCCAGCTGCCGGTGGTATGCTGCTTCAGGTTCTGCCTGCGCAGGATGCGCAGACCAATGATTTCGAGCATCTGGCAACGCTGACGGAAACCATCAAAGCGGAAGAGCTGTTCACCCTGTCGGCGACCGACGTGCTGTGGCGTCTGTACCACGAAGAGGAAGTGACGGTTTACGATCCGCAGGCGGTGGAATTTAAGTGCACCTGCTCTCGCGAGCGTTGTGCTGGCGCCCTGAAAACGCTGCCGGATGAAGAGATCGACAGCATCATGGCGGAAGACGGTGAGATCGATATGCACTGTGATTACTGCGGTACGCACTACGTTTTCAATTCCATGGATATCGCGGAGATCCGCAATAACGCCTCTCCGGCGGACCCGCAGGTTCACTAAGCTCTGAGCCTGTTGCCCGGCGGCGCTATGCTTGCACGGGCCTACAATGAATTGTGCAATTTTTTGATATGATTGCTAATTGTAGGCCGGGTAAGCGTAGCGCCACCCGGCAAGAAAAAGCACTAACGCCACTGCGCATTATTGTAACTGTCGTAGCTCATATCGACACGCTCCCCAAAAATCTCAATATCCGCCCAGGGCTTCACGACAGATTTCACTTTCCTCTGCCTTAATGCGCGGTCAAGTTCTTCTCTGGTCAACGCCTCCGGCATTTTCCACGCGTCCCCGGCTATCCTCCAGCCCGTGTTGGTTTGTGTGTAAGCCACGATCGTGCGATCGGTAAATTGAAATAGCACGGCTTCCGGCTTGCCGTCACTGTTAAGATCCAGCGGCATGAGTAAACAGTTACTCTGGGCGCTATCGCAGCTCTCAAAGCGATACTGATTGCTGAGCATGGCTTGCCACAATGCCTTATCAGGACGAGCCATTCCCGGTGCGAGCTGGATCTGTTTTTCCAGCATCGCGGCGGTCATCTTACCTGCTTCACCAGCGTTCCCGGAGAGAAGACCATTTATTTCACGCTGGCGTTTTGGGTTTGAGATAAACTGTGGATCGTTTTGCAGCATTTGCATCGCCTCTCGCCCCTTTCGTCCGGTATTGCTGAGCATATACAGGCTTACCTGGTCTGCGTTTATTCTGCCATCCTGATAACGCGCCATATGGCTTTCAACGCTGATACGCCAGGGATCAAGCACCGGTGTATGGATCAACACCAGGAAAATCAGCGCCAGTAATCCGGTAGCCGGAGTGATATGAGCCTGGAGCCTTTGCGGATCCCGACGGTAAAAAAGTACGCTAAGACAGAATCCTACCGTCCAGACCAGCGCCACTATCGTAATCAGCACACCGTACAGACGCTCCGGTGACCAGCCATACTGTGCGATGCGCAGCCAGAGCGCCCAGCCCGCCAGGACGGGATACGCAGGAGCGATAATCACGGCAAGATGAATCATTCCTCGCAGGGGAGAGAAGTAAGGCAGCTTTTGACGTTGTGGGTGCCATACGACAGTCACCAGCAATAACAGCAACAACGCCAGCGTCGTCAGTAAGCCCGCAGCCGAGATCCGTGCTGAAACAGCCTCTAAGCCAACGAAGGGCAATATGCCTATAAAGAGCAGCGCCAGCGCAGCCATCAGTGGAAGCAAACCTGTCGCGATAAGCGTAAGGAGATTTTGCAATGCAAGAATCAGCCGAACCTGCATACGCGCAAGTACTGCCGCGCTGGCTGAAACCACGCCAATCGCCACTGAAATAAACCAGTCAGAATTAAAGAAAAGCCGATCAAAAAAAGAGATGCCAATGAGTTTAAAAAGCTCAGCCCAGAGGAAAAGCACCAGCCAGAACAGCCCATTCGAGACAAAAACAAGAAGAAATGTCAGCGCGTTATGCCAGTTTTTATCGTTGAAATCGCGGTAGAAAGCGTCCGTCGGTGCGGTCTCAAGGCGTCGCTGAAGCCATGGCAACAGGAGAAGCGTCATCAGGAGCAGATGAAAACCGAAAAGGAGCACCGCATTTCTGGTATCCCAGTTGTCCAGCCCCGCAACGCTCCACTTAAGCCAGCCGCCCATCCCCGCGACTGCCGCGCCAATCATCCCGAGTGACAGCCACAAAAATGGCTTTCTGAATGACGTCATGGCAAGCGACAATGTGGTTGTCATTACCACGGTGGCAGGTACTACACACATCAGCCACAGCGTATCCGATGGCAATTTTGCGTACTCGATATACCACGTGATTACATAGCAAATTACGCCCTGTAGGGCCCCCGCCAGCACGACGGCTACGCGCGTTGAAGGGGATAACGTCTCACGGTTTTCCATTTCTCATCCCTTGTTCATGAAAAATCTATTGTCTCATCAAAGCAAAACTCTGGCCCCCACCTCAAACTCTGAAAATAGCTGACCCAAGAGACCTGAATCGTTTTGCCAGTGTAACCCTTACGTAATTTTCTTACATGTATGCGATTACATTCACATTCTTCTGGATAAATTCACCAGAGATTAACCTTTTAAGAACATTTTCCCCATCCAAAAAGCGATTCCTGCGATAATCTGCCCGCCCTGTGACTGGAGTCGCAGCGTTTTCCGTTAGTAAGGGTTTTGACCAGATACGTAAATCTATGAGCCCCGTCGCGGTTAACATCCCCAGAAAAACCCTACAATTTCAGGCAGTACATATTGGCTAAGGAGCAGTGATATGCGTGTTAATGGTTTAACCCCGCAAGATCTCAAGGCTTATGGTATTCACGACGTCCAGGAAGTGGTCTACAACCCCGATTACGATACGCTGTATCAGGAAGAGCTCAATCCGGCACTGGAAGGATACGAGCGCGGTGTGTTGACGAACCTGGGTGCTATCGCCGTCGATACGGGTATTTTTACCGGTCGTTCGCCGAAAGATAAGTATATCGTCCGAGATGACACCACCCGCGATACGCTGTGGTGGGCTGATAAGGGCAAAGGGAAGAACGATAACAAACCGCTCTCCCCGGAAACCTGGCAGCATCTGAAAGGACTTGTCACCCATCAGCTTTCCGGCAAGCGTCTGTTTATTATTGATGCGTTCTGCGGCGCTAACGCCGACACCCGTCTCTCCGTACGGTTTATCACCGAAGTGGCCTGGCAGGCGCATTTCGTGAAGAACATGTTCATTCGTCCGACCGATGAAGAACTGCAAGACTTCACCCCTGACTTTATCGTGATGAACGGCGCGAAATGCACCAACCCGCAGTGGAAAGAGCAGGGTCTGAACTCCGAAAACTTCATCGCCTTCAACCTGACCGAGCGTATCCAGCTGATCGGCGGTACCTGGTACGGCGGCGAAATGAAGAAAGGGATGTTCTCGGTCATGAACTACCTGCTGCCGCTGCGCGGTATCGCCTCCATGCACTGCTCGGCGAACGTCGGCGAGAAAGGCGATGTAGCAGTGTTCTTCGGCCTTTCCGGCACCGGTAAAACAACGCTGTCCACCGATCCAAAACGTCGTCTGATTGGCGACGATGAACACGGCTGGGATGATGACGGCGTGTTTAACTTTGAAGGCGGCTGCTACGCGAAGACCATTCGCCTGTCGGAAGAGGCAGAGCCGGATATCTACCACGCGATTCGCCGCGATGCGCTGCTGGAAAACGTCACCGTGCGTGCCGATGGCTCTATCGACTTCGACGATGCCTCGAAAACGGAAAACACCCGCGTCTCTTACCCGATCTACCACATCGAGAACATCGTCAAGCCGGTGTCGAAGGCGGGTCATGCCACGAAGGTGATTTTCCTGACCGCGGATGCGTTCGGCGTGCTGCCACCGGTTTCCCGCCTGACCGCCAGCCAGACGCAGTACCATTTCCTCTCCGGCTTTACCGCTAAACTGGCGGGTACCGAGCGCGGTGTGACCGAGCCCACCCCAACCTTCTCCGCCTGCTTCGGCGCGGCGTTCCTGTCGCTGCACCCAACGCAGTATGCGGAAGTGCTGGTGAAACGCATGCAGGCATCCGGCGCCCAGGCGTACCTGGTGAACACCGGCTGGAACGGTACGGGCAAACGTATCTCCATCAAAGATACACGCGCCATCATCGACGCGATTCTGGATGGTTCGCTGGATAACGCCGAGACCTTTACGCTGCCGATGTTCGATCTGGCGATCCCAACAGCGCTGCCGGGCGTGGATACGCGTATCCTGGATCCGCGTAACACCTACGGTTCACCGGAACAGTGGCGTGAGAAGGCTGAATCGCTGGCGAAGCTGTTTATCGAGAACTTCGAGAAGTATACCGACACCCCGGCCGGTGCTGCGCTGGTGAGTGCGGGACCAAGGTAAAAGCAAAAAGGCAACGAAAGTTGCCTTTTTTAATGTTTTCTCCCTCTCCCCGTGGGAGAGGGCCGGGGTGAGGGCATCAGGCCACCCTTTTTTAACTCTCTTTCACCTGCCCCCGTAAAACCGGCACCGGTAACCACGCACGAATGCTCAAACCACCCCGCTCGCTGGTGCCAATTTCCAGCAGTCCGTTATGGTTATCAACAATACGCTGCACAATCGCCAGGCCTAAGCCGGTTCCGCTGGTGCTGCGCGCGCTGTCGCCGCGCACAAATGGCTGGAACAGGTGCTTACGCTGCTCAGGCTTGATGCCCGGACCATCGTCTTCCACCTGGAACCAGGCGCGGTTGAGTTCCGTACCGCTGCTGACTTTGATCCAGCCGTTGCCGTAGCGCGCCGCGTTGACCACCATATTCGCCACCGCGCGTTTAATGGAGAGCGGGTGCATACGTACCTGAATCTCACCTGCCTGAAGGTCGGTCGCAATTTCACGTTCGTAGCCGCTTTCGGCAGCAACCACTTCGCCCAGAACCGCATTCAGATCCGCCATCTCCATCGGCATCTCCTGCCCGGTGCGCAGGTAGTCGATAAACTGCTCGATGATGGCGTTACACTCTTCGATATCCTTGTTGATGGACTCTGCAAGATAACCATCCTGCTCGCCCATCATCTCTGTTACCAGCCGGATACGCGTCAACGGGGTGCGAAGGTCATGGCTGACCCCGGCCATCAGCAGCGTACGGTCGTCCGCCAGCTGTTTAACGCCTGCCGCCATGTGGTTAAACGCACGCGTTACCGAGCGCACTTCCGATGCGCCATACTCGCGCAGCGGCGGCGGGATAATACCTTTACCGACCTGCAATGCCGCATGCTCCAGGTCGACCAGCGGTCGGTTCTGGATACGAATAAACAGCCATGCGCCGCCGATGGCCAGCAGCATGATCGCCAGGGTGTATCGGAACAGCGGCGAGAAGTCGCCCTGATGAATCTCGGTGAGCGGAACACGCACCCAAATGTTGGGTGACAGCCAGGTTTTCAGCCAGACAACCGGCGAGCTTTTATTGACCTCAACGCGCACTTCCGTCGGGCCGCCAAGCTGCTGCGCCATCTGCTGACTGAGGAATTCATAGTGCTGCGCCCAGCGCAGGCCGGCATCTTCCGCCGCTTCGTTCGAGTAGAGAGAAATGCCCAGCTCACGGTAGATTTCCCGACGGAACGCCGGGGGAACAACCAACTGCGTGCCGTCCTCCAGTTGCAGTTTGTCGGTCATCAGCATACGCACTTCGTATGCCAGCACCTTATTAAACTGCTGAAGGCTCGGCAGGATTGCAAAGTTCAGCACCACCAGGTAGGTCGTCACCAGGCTGACAAACAGCAGGGTGACGATCAATAACAGCGTGCGGGCAAACGAACTTCGCGGCGAGAAGCGCATTCGCCTCATGCTTTAGAGCCGTCCGGGACAAACACGTAGCCCAGACCCCACACGGTCTGAATATAACGAGGATGCGCCGGATCTTCTTCCACCATACGGCGCAGTCGAGAGATCTGCACGTCGATAGAACGCTCCATCGCGGAGTATTCACGACCACGCGCCAGGTTCATCAGCTTGTCACGGGAGAGCGGCTCACGCGGGTGGCTGACCAGCGCTTTCAGCACCGCGAACTCGCCGCTGGTGAGCGGCATTGGCTCATCTTCACGGAACATCTCACGGGTGCCGAGGTTCAGCTTGAACTTACCGAATGCAATGACGGCCTCTTCCTGAGACGGCGCGCCCGGCAGTTCGTTCGCCTGACGACGCAGCACGGCGCGAATACGCGCCAGCAGTTCACGCGGGTTAAACGGCTTTGGAATGTAGTCATCAGCGCCAATCTCAAGGCCGACAATACGGTCGACTTCTTCACCCTTCGCCGTCACCATGATGATCGGCATCGGGTTGCTCTGGCTGCGCAGACGGCGGCAAATAGAGAGCCCGTCTTCGCCAGGCAGCATCAGGTCCAACACCATCAGGTGGAAAGATTCACGCGTCAGCAGACGATCCATCTGTTCCGCGTTCGCGACGCTACGAACCTGGAAGCCCTGCTCGGTCAGATAACGTTCCAGCAGCGCACGCAGGCGCATGTCGTCATCTACGACCAGAATTTTGTAGTTCTCTTGCATTGTGTGTACTCCCAAAGGTTCGGATAAGCCTGGAACAGCGTATTCTAAAAAAGTGCACGGGTTCGACCAGCAAATTCTGGTATAAATTCTAGACGAAATTGTTACAAAGCATATTTAACAGCAGCTTATCTGTTCATTTCATCACATAAATCATTATTAATCTTGTCTGTTACACTGTGCGCTACGTATTGTGCGCAAAGACAGTTAACCGGCATTAAAGGCTGCACCATGAAAACGCCTCTGATCACCCGTGAAGGGTACGAGAAACTCAAAAAAGAGATGGATTACCTGTGGCGCGAAGAGCGTCCGGAAGTGACCAAAAAAGTCACCTGGGCAGCAAGCCTGGGCGACCGCAGCGAGAATGCGGACTACCAGTACAATAAAAAGCGGCTGCGCGAAATCGATCGCCGGGTACGCTACCTGACGAAGTGCCTCGAGAATCTCAAAATTGTCGATTACTCCCCGCAGCAGGAAGGTAAAGTCTTCTTCGGCGCGTGGGTCGAAATTGAAAACGACAGCGGCGACACCCTGCGTTTTCGTATCGTCGGCTACGATGAAATTTTCGGGCGTAAGGATTACATTTCTATCGACTCACCCATGGCCCGCGCCCTGCTGAAAAAAGAGGTGGGCGATTTAGCCGTTGTCCAGACGCCTGCGGGTGAAGCAAGCTGGTACGTCAACGAAATCGAGTATGTTAAATAGTCCGAGAGCGCCCTCCCCGGCTGGCATTTTTTGGTGTCAGCCCGTATAACTATCCCCCTGATTTTCGATCCACAAGATGAACTGACCATGATGAAAGAGTCGCTCTGCCGCATTATTGCGGGTGAACTTCAGGCCAGAGCCGAACAGGTAGAAGCTGCCGTTCGCCTGCTTGATGAAGGGAACACCGTGCCGTTTATTGCACGTTATCGTAAGGAAGTCACCGGCGGTCTGGATGACACGCAGCTGCGAAACCTGGAGTCCCGTCTGGGCTATCTGCGCGAGCTGGAAGACCGACGTCAGGCGATCCTCAAATCTATCGGCGAGCAGGGCAAGCTGACCAGTGACCTGGAAAAAGCCATTAACGGTACCCTGAGTAAAACCGAGCTCGAAGACCTCTATCTGCCGTACAAACCGAAGCGCCGCACGCGCGGGCAGATTGCGATCGAAGCCGGCCTTGAGCCGCTGGCCGATCTGCTGTGGAACGAGCCGTCCCACGATCCGGAAACCGAAGCCGCCAAATTTATCGACGCCGATAAAGGCGTAGCGGACACCAAAGCCGCGCTGGACGGCGCGCGCTATATTCTGATGGAGCGCTTCGCCGAAGACGCGGCGCTGCTGGCCAAAGTGCGTGATTACCTGTGGAAGAACGCGCATATCGTCTCCACCGTGGTGTCCGGCAAAGAGGAAGAAGGCGCGAAATTCCGCGACTACTTCGATCACCATGAACCCATTTCTACCGCGCCGTCTCACCGCGCGCTGGCGATGTTCCGCGGCCGTAACGAAGGCGTGCTGCAACTCTCCCTGAATGCCGACCCGCAGTTTGACGAGCCGCCAAAAGAGAGTCACTGCGAGCAGATCATTATCGATCACCTCGGTCTGCGCCTGAACAACGCCCCGGCGGATAGCTGGCGCAAAGGCGTGGTGAGCTGGACCTGGCGCATTAAGGTGCTGATGCACCTCGAAACCGAGCTGATGGGCACCGTGCGCGAGCGCGCCGAAGACGAAGCGATCAACGTCTTCGCCCGTAACCTGCACGACCTGCTGATGGCTGCGCCAGCTGGCCTGCGCGCCACCATGGGTCTCGATCCGGGTCTGCGTACCGGCGTGAAGGTGGCCGTGGTTGACGGCACCGGTAAGCTGGTTGCCACCGACACCATTTACCCGCACACCGGTCAGGCAGCGAAAGCGGCTGTCGTCGTCGCCGCGCTGTGCGAGAAGTACAACGTGGAGCTGGTTGCCATCGGTAACGGTACGGCGTCCCGCGAAACCGAACGTTTCTATCTCGACGTGCAGAAGCAGTTCCCGAAAGTGACGGCGCAGAAAGTGATCGTCAGCGAAGCGGGGGCATCGGTCTACTCCGCCTCAGAACTGGCAGCGCAGGAGTTCCCGGATCTGGACGTTTCCCTGCGCGGCGCGGTCTCTATCGCCCGTCGTTTGCAGGATCCGCTGGCGGAGCTGGTGAAGATTGACCCGAAATCCATCGGCGTGGGCCAGTATCAGCACGACGTCAGCCAGACGCAGCTGGCGCGCAAGCTGGATGCGGTAGTGGAAGACTGTGTTAACGCCGTCGGCGTGGACCTGAACACCGCTTCCGTTCCCCTGCTGACCCGCGTGGCGGGCCTGACCCGTATGATGGCGCAGAATATCGTCGCCTGGCGTGATGAGAGCGGTCAGTTCCAGAACCGCCAGCAGTTGCTGAAGGTGAGCCGTCTGGGGCCGAAAGCATTTGAGCAGTGCGCGGGCTTCCTGCGCATCAACCACGGCGATAACCCGCTGGATGCCTCTACCGTTCACCCGGAAGCCTATCCGGTTGTTGAGCGTATTCTGGCCGCCACCCGGCAGGCGCTGAAAGACCTGATGGGCGACAGCAGCGCGCTGCGTAACCTGAAAGCGGTGGATTTCACCGACGAACAGTTCGGCGTGCCGACGGTCACTGACATCATCAAAGAGCTGGAAAAACCGGGCCGCGATCCGCGTCCTGAGTTTAAAACCGCGACCTTTGCTGACGGCGTGGAAACCATGAACGACCTGCTGCCGGGCATGGTGCTGGAAGGGGCGGTAACCAACGTCACCAACTTTGGCGCGTTTGTGGATATCGGCGTGCATCAGGACGGTCTGGTGCATATCTCTTCCCTCGCCGACAAGTTCGTTGAAGATCCGCACACCGTGGTCAAAGCGGGCGACATCGTGAAGGTGAAAGTGCTGGAAGTGGATCTCCAGCGCAAGCGTATCGCCCTGACCATGCGTCTGGACGAGCAGCCGGGCGACACTAACGCGCGCCGTGGCGGTAATGGCGGAGGCCGTGAACAGCAGCGTCCGGCAGCGAAAGCCGCGAAGCCACGCGGACGTGACGCTCAGCCAGCAGGCAACAGCGCGATGATGGATGCGCTGGCAGCGGCGATGGGTAAGAAACGCTAATGCTGTAAATGCCCGGTGGCGCGACGCTTACCGGGCCTACGGTTTTGTAGGCCGGGCAAACGCAGTGCCGCCCGGCAAGCAGGCCGCAGGGAATTAAAATAAATATGTTGTATCCATATTTAAACCACGAATTATCACCTCATTAACAAATAGCCCTCTTTTTATTTTCACCTCAATTTCGAAAATATTGAGCAAGGTCAAGCAGACCGCAAATTAATACGATTAACAACATCCCGTCACATTTTTATTATTGCTGATAAAAACTATTCTCATTATCATCGCAGTGTAGATTATTTAACCTCTCGTGGAATCAGGCGCTATGCAATTCACTCCAGACAGTGCGTGGAAAATTATCGGTTTTACCCGTGAGATAAGCCCGGCCTATCGGCAGAAGCTGCTGTCCCTGGGCATGCTACCCGGCTCATCGTTCCAGGTGGTGCGCGTTGCGCCGTTGGGCGATCCTGTTCATATCGAAACCCGACGCGTTAATCTGGTTCTGCGTAAAAAAGACCTCGCATTAATTGAAGTTGAATCTTTATCCCGTTAACAAGCCAGCGGTTTCAGTGAGTCTATTACAATGAAAAAATTAACTATTGGCTTAATTGGCAATCCTAATTCCGGCAAGACAACCTTATTTAATCAGTTAACCGGCGCACGCCAGCGTGTGGGAAATTGGGCAGGCGTGACGGTGGAACGCAAAGAAGGCCAGTTCACCACGACAGATAATCAGGTCACGCTGGTTGATTTACCGGGGACCTATTCCCTCACCACGATTTCATCCCAGACCTCTCTCGATGAGCAAATTGCCTGCCACTATATTCTGAGCGGCGACGCGGATCTGCTTATCAACGTGGTGGATGCCTCCAACCTCGAACGAAATCTGTATCTCACGTTACAGCTGCTGGAGTTGGGTATTCCCTGCATCGTGGCGCTTAACATGCTCGACATCGCGGAGAAGCAAAAGCTGCGCATCGATGTCGATGCCCTCTCCGCCCGTCTGGGCTGCCCGGTGGTTCCGCTGGTTTCTACCCGCGCGCGCGGCATTGACGCCCTGAAGCTGGCGATTGACCGCCACACGGGCAATGCCGACGTCGAACTGGTGCACTATGCCCAGCCGCTGCTGCGCGAAGCCGGGCAGCTGGCGCAGGAGATGGACAACAGCATGCCCGCCAGACAACGTCTGTGGCTTGGCCTGCAAATGCTGGAAGGCGATATCTACAGCCGCGCCTACGCAGGCAATGCGGCGGATAAGCTGGGCGTCGCACAGGCTCGCCTGAGCGACGAGCTGGATGACCCAGCCCTGCACATTGCGGATGCGCGCTATCAGGCCATCGCCGCTATCTGTGACGTGGTCAGCAATGCATTAACCGCTGAACCCAGCCGCTTCACCGCCGCTGTGGATAAGATTGTGCTCAACCGCTTCCTCGGTTTGCCGATCTTTTTACTGGTGATGTACGTGATGTTCCTGCTCGCCATTAACATCGGCGGTGCATTACAACCTATCTTTGATGGCGGCTCTGTCGCAATCTTCGTGCACGGTATTCAGTGGCTGGGCTACACCCTCCACTTCCCGGAATGGTTGACCATCTTCCTTGCGCAGGGGATCGGCGGCGGGATCAACACCGTCCTGCCGCTGGTGCCGCAGATCGGCATGATGTACCTGTTCCTCTCCTTCCTTGAGGATTCCGGTTACATGGCGCGCGCCGCCTTCGTGATGGACCGCCTGATGCAGGCGCTGGGGCTGCCGGGCAAATCCTTCGTGCCGCTGATTGTCGGTTTTGGCTGTAACGTGCCGTCAGTCATGGGCGCGCGTACGCTGGATGCCCCGCGCGAACGCCTGATGACCATCATGATGGCGCCGTTCATGTCCTGCGGCGCGCGGCTCGCGATCTTCGCGGTCTTTGCCGCGGCGTTCTTTGGTCAGGAAGGGGCGCTGGCCGTCTTCTCCCTGTATGTGCTGGGTATCGTGATGGCTATTCTCACCGGCCTGATGCTGAAGCACACCATCATGCGTGGCGAAGCGTCGCCGTTCGTGATGGAACTGCCGGTTTATCACGTTCCGCATCTGAAAAGCCTGATTATTCAGACATGGCAGCGCCTGAAGGGTTTCGTTCTGCGCGCTGGTAAGGTGATTGTGGTGGTCAGCATTTTCCTGAGCGCCCTGAACAGCTTCACTCTGAGCGGCCAGGCCGCGGACAACATTAATGACTCTGCCCTGGCCTCCGTCAGCCGGATCATTACGCCGGTCTTCAAACCGATTGGCGTTCAGGAAGACAACTGGCAGGCAACCGTGGGCCTGTTCACCGGCGCGATGGCGAAAGAGGTGGTGGTCGGCACCCTGAACACGCTCTACACCGCTGAGAATATTCAGGAAGAGGAGTTTAACCCGGCAGCGTTCCACCTCGGCGATGAACTGCTTGGCGCGGTGGAAGAGACCTGGCAGAGCCTGAAAGACACCTTCAGCCTGAGCGTACTGGCGAACCCGATTGAAGCCAGCAAAGGTGACGGCGAAATGGCGACCGGAGCAATGGGCGTGATGGGCCAAAAATTTGGCAGCGCGTCGGCGGCCTACAGCTACCTGATCTTCGTCCTGCTCTATATTCCGTGCATCTCGGTCATGGGCGCCATTGCCCGTGAGTCCAGCCGCGGCTGGATGGGCTTCTCCATTCTGTGGGGGCTGAACATTGCCTACTCGCTGGCGACCGTGTTTTATCAGGCCGTCAATTACAGCCAACATCCGCGCTACAGCCTGGTCTGTATCCTCGCAGTGATCCTGTTTAACGTAATGGTGATTGGCCTGCTGCGCCGGGCGCGTAGCCGCGTTGACGTAAACCTGCTGGCAACGCGCAAAACCCCGACGACCTGCTGTAGCAGCCCTGCGGGCGACTGTCACTGAGGGGAAGAAAGATGGCATCGTTGATTCAGATTCGTGACTTACTGGCGTTACAGGGACGAATGGAGGCGAAGCAGGTTAGCCTCAGCCTGCATACGCCGCAGCCGATGATCGATGCCATGCTGGAAAGGCTGGAGGCGATGGGGAAAGCCGTGCGCATTCAGGAAGAGCCGGACGGTTGTCTGTCCGGCAGTTGTAAGAGTTGTCCTGAAGGTAAAGCCTGTCTCAGGGAGTGGTGGACGCTTCGCTGATAAAACCGGACAGCGCCGAACAAAACTCAGCAGGATGAGAGATGAACGGCGCATGTGCCGCTTTGGCAACCACCATTGATTTACTCTCCGGCCACAGCGCATCCAGCAGCGGAACCACCTTGCGCGGAACCAGTCCATCCAGATAGCCATAAATACGCAGATGCGGCACCGTTAACGACGCCAGCGGCTCGCGCAGATCGACCATTTTCAGGATCTCCAGTCCACCGTTCAACACCTCAACCTCCGGCATCGGCAGAGAAAGCACCGTCTGCTTCAGCGTCCGCGCATCCTGACGGGCGGTTTCTGTTCCCATGGTTTGTAGCGCCAGAAAACGCTCCACCGTCCGCTGGAAGTCTTCACTCAGCTGGTGCTGGAACCCGGCCAGCACCTCAGGTTTGATGCCCGGCCACGCCTCGCGGGCGCTGAAACAGGGTGATGAGGCAACGGTGATCAGCGCCTGGACCCGCTCAGGATGGCGCAGCGCAATCTGGCTTGCCACCAGCCCGCCCAGGCTCCAGCCGAGCCAGACGGCTTTTTGCGGCGCGGCATCCAGAACCTGCTCCGCCATGTCGTCAAGCGTCATCGCGCCGTAGCCGCGGCTGCGGCCATAGCCCGGTAGATCCACCAGGTGTACCGTGAATTGCGAGGCCAATTCCTCACTTATGCAACGCCACACTTCGGCGTTCAGTCCCCATCCGTGCAGCAGCACAAGATGACAATTTCCCGTCCCAACGGTCTGCCACCACAGCGTCTTCATCAGTTAACGTTCTCTTTTTTCACATGGAGGTTGCGTATGCTAACAGTGCCCGGCTTGTGCTGGCTATGCCGAATGCCACTTGCGTTGAGCGCGTGGGGCGTCTGTTCCGTTTGCACGCGAGCGCTGGGTTTCCTGAAGGGCTGTCCGCAATGCGGCTTGCCTGCCGTAAGCCAGACGCTCCCCTGCGGCCGATGCCTGAAAAAAGCGCCGCCGTGGAGCGCGCTGGTGGCGGTGGATGATTACGTTTTGCCGCTGAGTCGTCTGGTTCATCAGTTCAAGTTTTCCAGCCAGACTGCACTGGCGCAGCCCCTGGCACGTCTGTTGTTACTGGCGGTATTACAGGCGCGAAGAACGCGCGGGCTGCCGCCGGTCGACACGCTTGTGAACGTGCCACTGTTTCAGCGTCGGCACTGGCGGCGGGGATACAATCAGAGCGACCTGCTGTGTCGTCCGCTTGCCCGCTGGCTGGGTTGCCGGTACCCCGCCTCTGCGCTGAAACGTACTCATGCCACTGCCGTTCAGCACCGGCTCAACGCCCGGTCGCGCAAAAGGAACCTGAAAAACGCCTTTCGCCTTGAATTGCCGGTCAACGGCCTCCATATCGCGATTGTGGATGATGTCGTCACCACGGGCAGTACCGTGGCTGAACTTTCCCGACTGCTTTTGCAAAGCGGCGCCGCGTCAGTTCAGGTATGGTGTCTGTGCCGTACCTTGTAGCCCTTCTTCAATGGGCGTATGATTATACCCAGGTAATTTAGTCAACTATTAGGCCAAAGCTATGATCCGTATTTCCGATTCTGCACAAGCGCACTTTGCCAAACTGCTGGCAAATCAGGAAGAAGGGACGCAGATCCGCGTGTTTGTGATCAATCCAGGCACTCCGAATGCAGAATGTGGTGTCTCTTATTGTCCTCCGGATGCTGTGGAAGCAACTGACACTGCCCTTAAATTTGAACAGCTCACCGCGTACGTTGATGAGCTGAGCGCGCCGTATCTTGAAGATGCGGAGATTGATTTCGTCACTGACCAGCTGGGTTCTCAGCTGACGCTGAAGGCACCAAACGCCAAGATGCGTAAAGTCTCCGACGATGCCCCGCTGATGGAGCGTGTGGAATATCTGCTGCAATCGCAGATCAACCCGCAGCTGGCCGGCCACGGGGGACGTGTTTCCCTGATGGAAATCACCGAAGATGGTCTGGCTATCCTGCAATTCGGCGGCGGCTGTAACGGCTGCTCCATGGTTGATGTAACCCTGAAAGAAGGGATCGAGAAGCAGCTGCTGAACGAATTCCCGGAACTGAAAGGCGTACGCGATCTGACCGAGCACCAGCGCGGCGAGCACTCCTACTACTGATTCAGTACCCGTCTGTATTGCCCGGTGGCGCTGCGCTTACCGGGCCTACTTTTTCTTGCCTCTCCCTCTATATGTTGACCTGCGTCTCATAATTCAAATTTTGCCTCTCTGGGTGATTCTCAATCACGTCATGTTACCCGTATCATTCCCATGTGCACTCAACACCCTTATAACAGCCGACTAAACTTAACGTTTTCGCAGGCATCAGTATGAGTGCCGTTAACACTCTGTTCCCAGTTGGGACAACCGGAATTTGTCGTTGAAACAATGACGTTACCCATAACAATTCAAAGGCCAGGTCAATCATGCCATTAGTCATCGTCGCTATCGGTGTTGTGTTATTACTGCTCTTGATGATCCGTTTCAAAATGAACGGATTTATCGCTCTGGTTCTGGTGGCACTTGCAGTCGGTCTGATGCAGGGAATGCCGCTGGTTAAAGTTATCAGCTCCATTAAAGCCGGTGTCGGCGGTACGCTCGGCAGCCTGGCGCTGATCATGGGCTTCGGCGCCATGCTCGGTAAAATGCTCGCGGACTGCGGTGGCGCACAGCGTATTGCCACCACGCTGATCGACAAATTTGGTAAGAAGAACATTCAATGGGCGGTGGTGTTAACCGGTTTTACCGTCGGTTTCGCGCTGTTCTATGAAGTGGGCTTCGTGCTGATGCTGCCGCTGGTGTTCACCATCGCCGCTGCCGCCAACATCCCGCTGCTGTTTGTCGGTGTGCCAATGGCTGCGGCGCTGTCCGTCACCCACGGTTTCCTGCCGCCGCACCCGGGTCCAACCGCTATCGCCACCATCTTCCACGCCGATATGGGTAAAACCCTGCTGTTCGGTACGATTCTGGCGATCCCGACGGTGATTCTGGCAGGCCCGGTGTACGCCCGCTTCCTGAAAGGCATTGATAAGCCTATCCCGGAAGGGCTGTACAGCGCCAAAACCTTTACTGAAGAAGAGATGCCAGGCTTTGGCGTCAGCGTCTGGACCTCACTGGTACCGGTGATCCTGATGGCGATGCGTGCCATAGCAGAGATGATTCTGCCGAAAGGTCACGCGTTCCTGTCCGTTGCGGAGTTCCTGGGCGACCCGGTGATGGCAACGCTGATTGCGGTCCTGATCGCCATGTTCACCTTCGGTCTTAACCGTGGTCGTTCCATGGATCAGATCAACGACACGCTGACCTCTTCCATCAAAATCATTGCCATGATGCTGCTGATCATCGGCGGTGGCGGCGCGTTCAAGCAGGTGCTGGTCGACAGCGGCGTGGACAAATACATCGCGGCCATGATGCATGAAACCAACGTCTCCCCGCTGCTGATGGCGTGGTCTATCGCCGCCGTTCTGCGTATTGCGCTGGGCTCTGCGACCGTTGCGGCGATTACCGCAGGCGGTATCGTTGCGCCGCTGATTGCGACCACGGGCGTAAGCCCTGAGCTTATGGTTATCGCGGTCGGTTCCGGTAGCGTGATTTTCTCCCACGTGAACGATCCGGGCTTCTGGCTGTTCAAGGAGTACTTCAACCTGACCATCGGTGAAACCATCAAGTCCTGGTCCGCGCTGGAAACCATTATTTCGGTGTGCGGTCTGGTCGGGGTGCTGCTGTTGAATATGGTGGTTTGATGTAAAAAAGCCGGGTGGCGCTGACGCTTACCCGGCCTACATTCTATTCCCTCTCCCTCTGGGAGAGGGTTAGGGTGAGGGTGAAACTACCGCTTCTTACCCACCGCTTTTCGCCGCTTGTCCAAATCCTTAATCAACCTGTTCACCCCGTCATCGGCGAACATCGCTTCAAGCGTTGTGGACAGCTTGCGACGCCAGTTTTTGTACTGATAGCTGGTGCCGGGGATGTTTACCGGCTCCGCCATATCAATCCAGTCTTCCGGTTGCAGACCGAGCAACGCGCTGTTGCTGTCGGCAATATAGCGCTGTAAGCCACGGTTAAGCGTTGGCGTCATCGACATCAGCGACGCCTTATGCCCGGCGCGCTTCGGCAGACAGCCATGCTTATGCAGCGCATCCAGCAGCCCCTGCTTCGCCAGCTCGCGATCCTGATACAGCCCACGCAGAACCTCTTCATCCGGGTAGAGACCCAGCGTTTTGCCGAGCGTCAGGTCGCCGCTTTCCCAGTAGCCTCTGAGCGTAGGAAGATCATGCGTCGTCGCGACTGCCATTGACTGTTCAGGGTACGCTTTCGGCGCGCGGAAGGTTTTCTCATGGTCGTTTTCAAAATAGAGCACTTTGTAGGAGTAAACCCCGCTGTCGCGGAGCTTACTGACAATTTCCACCGGCACGGTACCGAGATCTTCGCCAATCACCATGCACTGATGACGTTTACTCTCCAGCGCGAGGATTGAAAGCAGGTCGTCCACCGGATACTGCACGTACGCCCCGTGGTCAGCCGTTTCACCGTACGGGATCCACCACAGGCGCAGCACGGACATCACGTGGTCGATACGCAACGCGCCGCAGTTCTGCATGTTAGCGCGCAGCAGGTCGATAAACGGCTCGTAGGCACGCGCCACCATCACGTGCGGATCCATCGGCGGTAAGCCCCAGTTCTGACCAAGCGGGCCAAGAATATCCGGCGGCGCACCCACAGAAGCTTTCAGGCAGTAAAGTTCACGGTCACACCAGGTTTCCGCCCCGCCTTCCGCCACGCCGACAGCCAGATCGCGATACAACCCGATCGGCATGTTATAGCCCTGGCTCACCTGCCAGCAGGCGGCAAACTGGCTGTACGCCAGCCACTGCAACCAGAGATAGAAATCCACCTCGTCGGCATGCGTCTCACAGAACGCCTTCACTTCCGGGGTATCCACGGACTGATAGGCTTCCGGCCACACCGGCCAGCCCCAGCGCATCTCGTCCTCCTGCACCTGATACGCATGCAGCGCATCAAACGCCGCCTGCCAGTAAAGGCTCTCACCTTCCTGCATCACAAACTGGCGGAAGGCTGCCATCTGCTCGTCGTCACGCTTCGCAAAGCCTTTCCACGCCAGACGCAGAGCCGCCATTTTCAGCGCGGTCACGGAGGCATAATCCACCCAGTCCGCATCGCGGGCCTGTTTCAGCAACTGCTGCGTGGTCTCAAGTTTCCACCACGCCTGGGCCTCTTTGCTGTTTTTGAAATCGTCTAACGCGTTAACGTCGATGTAAATCACGTTCAGCCAGCGGCGGGACGACGGGCTGTACGGGCTGGCGCTTTCCGGATTCGCCGGATAGAGCGCGTGGATCGGGTTAAGGCCGATAAATGCCCCGCCGCGCTCACCAACAGATGCCAGCATCTTTTTCAGATCGCCGAAATCGCCGATTCCCCAGTTGCTGTCCGAGCGCAGGGTGTAGAGCTGCACGCAGGCGCCCCACAGCTTTTTGCCTTCCAGCAGCGCCTGCGGCTCATAGCAGCGCTTTGGCGCCACGATCACCCGGCAGTGAAAACGCTGGTCGTCCTGGGTGAGCGTAAGCGTGTGGTAGCCCTCCGGCAGTTTCGCCGGAAGGTTGAGGGTTTTGCCGCCGGTGGCATGGCCTTTGTGCTGATGCCCCTCTTCGGTGGTGAGCAGCCAGCTGAACTCGCCGCGCCCTTCCACCGCCAGCGGCATCTTTTTGCCCGCGGTAAAGACCTTCACGTTCGGCACCGGCGCACCCGACGCTTTCGCGTCGGTTTTGTGCATGGCATCCAGCAAACGTCTTTTGGTGTCCGCACCAATAGACTGCGGTTTGCCGTGCGCATTGATGTAACTGAGGCTAATTCCCGCCGCCTGCGCGGCACTGTCCAGACGTTTACTCTCCATCGCGCTTCCTTAGCGTTTTGCCTGCCAGATACGAGCCTGATAATCACGGATTGAGCGGTCAGAGCTGAACATACCGCAGCGCGCGGTGTTCAGGATACACGCGCGGGTCCACGCATCCTGGTCGCGATACAGCACGTCGACCTGCTTCTGCGCTTCAACGTAAGCCGAGAAGTCAGCCATCACCAGGTACGGGTCGCCGCCGTGTTTGTCCATGCTGTGCAGCATCTGGTCAAAGGCGTGCTTGTCGCCGTCGCTGTACTTCCCGCTTTCCAGCTCTTTGAGCACCGCATCCAGCACTTTATCTTTTTTACGCCATTTCACCGGGTCATACCCTTTGGCTTTGATGGCTTTCACTTCTTCAACAGTATGGCCGAAGATAAAGATGTTCTCTTCGCCGACCTTCTCGGCGATTTCGACGTTCGCACCGTCCAGCGTGCCGACGGTCAGCGCGCCGTTCAGGGCCAGCTTCATGTTGCCGGTACCGGACGCTTCTTTACCGGCGGTAGAGATCTGCTCGGAAATATCCGCCGCCGGGATCAGCATTTCAGCCGCAGAGACGCAGTAGTCCGGCAGGAACACCACCTTCAGCTTGTCGCCCACTTTCGGATCGTTGTTGATCGCCGCCGCCACTTTATTAATGGCGAGGATAATGTTTTTCGCCAGGTAGTAGCCCGGCGCCGCTTTCGCACCGAACAGGAACACGCGCGGGACGCGGTCGGCCTGCGGGTTCTCGCGGATCTCTTTGTACAGCGCCAGAATGTGCAGCAGGTTCAGGTGCTGACGTTTGTACTCGTGCAGACGTTTGATCTGGATATCGAAAATCGCATTCGGGTTGATCTCAATTCCGGTGCGCATTTTCACGAACTCGGCCAGACGAACCTTGTTCTCCAGCTTAATGGCGCGGTACTGCTCGCGGAACTTCGCGTCGTCAGCCTGTTTTTCCAGGTTGATCAGCTGGTCCAGGTCGTTGGCCCACTCTTTCTTCAGGGTCTTGTCCAGCAGGCCGGCCAGCAGCGGGTTGCACTGCTTGATCCAGCGACGCGGCGTGATGCCGTTGGTCACGTTATGGAATTTGGTCGGCCACAGCTGGTGGTATTCCGGGAAGAGATCTTTCACCACCAGATCCGAGTGCAGCGCGGCAACGCCGTTCACCGCAAAGCCGCTGACCACGCACATGTTCGCCATGCGCACCTGTTTGTCGTGTACCACGGCCAGCTTCGCCCAGACGGCTTTGTCGCCCGGCCAGGTTTTCTCCACCAGCGTTTTGAACTGGTCGTTAATCTTATTGATGATCTGCATATGGCGCGGCAGCAGCGTTTTCACCAGCTTCTCATCCCAGCACTCCAGCGCTTCCGGCATCAGGGTGTGGTTGGTGTAGGCGAAGGTGCGGCTGGTGATGGCCCAGGCGTCGTCCCAGCTCAGCTGATGCTCGTCGATCAG
The DNA here is from genome assembly GCF_031432835.1 of Enterobacter cloacae complex sp. EB5. Classification (NCBI taxonomy): domain Bacteria; kingdom Pseudomonadati; phylum Pseudomonadota; class Gammaproteobacteria; order Enterobacterales; family Enterobacteriaceae; genus Enterobacter; species Enterobacter cloacae complex sp. EB5. The sequence continues at coordinate 2,377,030 of NZ_CP133860.1, read as the reverse complement.
CACGCGCAGCAGTTCCGGGATGGCAATGGTCGGGTGCGTGTCGTTAAGCTGAATCACTTCGAAGTCCGGCAGCTGTGCCAGCTTGCGGCCCGCCAGGTGGTGGCGACGCAGAATGTCCGCCACGGAGCAGGCGCACTGGAAGTACTGCTGCATCAGACGCAGTTTTTTACCCGCCAGATGGTTGTCGTTCGGGTAGAGGACTTTGGTCAGCTTCTCGGCGTCGATCCCCTGCTGCTCGGCGCGCAGGAAATCACCGTCGTTGAATTTGGTCAGGTTAAACGGATGCGCGTGCTTCGCCTGCCACAGACGCAGCGGCTGCGCCACGCCGTTACGGTAGCCGAGTACCGGCAGATCCCAGGCTTCGCCAGTGATGGTGAACGCCGGTTCCCAGAGCCCCTGCTTTGTCACTTTCCCGCCAATGCCCACATGCACATCCAACTGTGCGTTGTGGCGGAACCACGGATAGGTATTGCGGTGCCAGTCGTCCGGCGCTTCCATCTGATGGCCGTCGGCAAATGACTGACGGAACAGGCCGTACTGATAGTTCAGGCCATAGCCAATCGCCGACTGACCCACGGTTGCCATGGAATCCAGGAAGCAGGCTGCCAGACGTCCCAAGCCGCCGTTGCCCAGCGCCGGGTCAATCTCTTCTTCCAGCAGATCGGTCAGGTTGATGTCGTGTTCTTTCAGCACGTCACCGACCTCCTGATACCAGCCAAGGTTCAGCAGATTGTTGCCCGTCAGACGACCAATCAGGAACTCCATCGAAATGTAGTTGACGTGACGCTGGCCTTTCACAGGCTTCGCCACAGGCTGAGCGTCCAGCTGCTCTGCGAGCGCCCCGCTCACCGCCTGCCACCACTGGTGAGGCGTCATCTCGTTTGCAGCATGAAGGCCAAAACGCTGCCACTGACGCGTCAGGGCAGCCTGAAATTGAGCTTTGTTGAAAGTAGGCTGTGACATAGGGAATCGGCATCCTGTAGAGAGAAAACACATTTGGCGCTAGTGTGCCTGGCTCATTGCGCCTCTTCCTCCTCCTGTCGGGGATTAGGCAGGGAGGAGTAGCGGGGATGAGCATAAAAGTGTGATCGAGGCCACTGTGTAAGTGTGCGCTTCGCGGAAAAAGCGATCCCGGAAGAGCGTCAAAGAAATGAAATGCAGTTTCGGAGGAAAGTTATCATCGCTGAAATGATTACTTACGTAGAATAATATTTCCACGTGTCGGGATTATTCAGCACCACTATTAAGCCCATGCAACTTTCCCTGAAGTTAATTAACTTCAGCGTCATTATCTCTTTCTGAAACCAGTTTCAGCGCAACTGCGACTTATGCAGACAAGCCAGAAGCAGCGCGGCATCCAGCCAATTACGGAAAGTTCCATCAGTGATGAGAATGTTTTGTGACAGAGTGCAAATTCAGAGCCTCCAAACCCAGACATAACTTGCAATAGTTCCTCTATTGGCCGAACTTATAGATATTAATTACGAAGCGCAAAAAAATAAATTCTCTCGTTCCCCACAGTGAAGTGAAAACTATGTTGATTCCGTCCAAATTAAGTCGCCCGGTTCGTCTTGACCATACTGTGGTCCGCGAGCGCCTGCTGGCTAAACTTTCCGGTGCGCATAATTTCCGACTGGCGCTGGTTACGAGTCCTGCGGGTTATGGAAAAACAACGCTCATTTCGCAATGGGCGGCAGGTAAAAGCGATCTTGGCTGGTACTCCCTGGATGAAGGTGATAACCAGCAGGAGCGCTTTGCCAGCTATTTAATTGCCGCGATTCAGCAGGCAACCAACGGACACTGCGTCACCAGCGAGGTGATGGTGCAAAAGCGCCAGTACGCCAGCCTGTCCTCTCTTTTCTCCCAGCTATTTATTGAGCTGGCCGAATGGCATCGCCCGCTGTATGTGGTGATTGATGATTATCATCTGATCACCAACCCGGTTATTCACGAATCCATGCGTTTCTTCCTGCGCCATCAGCCGGAAAACCTGACGCTGGTTGTCCTGTCGCGTAACCTTCCGCAGTTGGGCATTGCCAACCTGCGCGTGCGCGATCAGTTGCTGGAAATCGGCAGTCAGCAGCTGGCCTTTACCCATCAGGAAGCGAAGCAGTTCTTTGACTGCCGCCTGACGTCTCCGATTGAGGCGTCGGAAAGCAGCCGCCTGTGCGATGACGTTGCCGGCTGGGCCACGGCGCTTCAGCTGATTGCCCTCTCCGCGCGGCAAAACAACAGCCCGACGCATCAGTCCGCACGCCGCCTGGCGGGCATCAACGCCAGCCACCTGTCGGATTATCTGGTGGATGAAGTACTCGACAGCGTTGACCTCTCCACCCGCCATTTCCTGCTGAAAAGCTCCCTGCTGCGTTCCATGAACGATGCGCTGATCGTGCGTGTCACCGGCATTGAAAACGGGCAGCTTCAGCTCGAAGAGATTGAACGTCAGGGTCTGTTCCTGACGCGCATGGACGATCACGGCGAATGGTTTAGCTACCATCCGCTGTTTGGCAGCTTCCTGCGCCAGCGTTGCCAGTGGGAACTGGCCGCAGAGCTGCCTGACATTCACCGCGCCGCCGCCGAAAGCTGGATGGCGCAAGGTTTCCCGAGCGAGGCTATCCACCATGCGCTGGCCGCCGGGGATGCCGGTATGCTGCGCGATATTCTGCTCAACCACGCGTGGGGACTGTTCAACCACAGCGAACTGACGCTGCTGGAAGAGTCGTTAAAAGCGCTGCCGTGGGAAAGCCTGCTGGAGAACCCGCGTCTGGTGCTGCTCCAGGCCTGGCTGATGCAGAGCCAGCATCGCTACAGCGAAGTGAACACCCTGCTGGCGCGCGCCGAGCAGGAGATGGAAAGTGAGATGGATACCACCCTGCACGGCGAATTTAACGCCCTGCGTGCGCAGGTGGCGATTAACGACGGCGATCCGGATGAAGCCGAACGGCTGGCGATGGTCGCGCTGGATGAGCTGCCGCTGGCGAATTTTTACAGCCGTATTGTCGCCACCTCGGTACACGGCGAAGTGCTGCACTGTAAGGGCGATCTCACGCGTTCGCTTTCACTCATGCAGCAAACCGAACAGATGGCGCGCCGACACGATGTCTGGCATTACGCCCTGTGGAGCCTGATCCAGCAAAGCGAGATTTTATTTGCTCAGGGATTCCTGCAAGCCGCCTGGGAAAACCAGGAGAAAGCGTTCCAGCTGATCCGTGAACAGCATCTGGAACAGCTGCCGATGCACGAGTTCCTGTTGCGTATTCGCGCTCAGCTGCTGTGGGCATGGTCGCGTCTGGATGAAGCGGAAAGCTGCGCCCGCCAGGGTCTGAATGTCCTTTCGAGCTTCCAGCCGCAGCAGCAGCTCCAGTGTCTGGCTCTGCTGGTGCAGTGCTCGCTGGCGCGCGGCGACCTGGATAATGCCCGCAATCACCTTAACCGCCTGGAAAATCTGCTCGGCAACGGGCAGTACCATAGCGACTGGGTATCCAACGCCGATAAGGTCCGGGTGATTTACTGGCAGATGACCGGCGATAAAAAGTCCGCCGCCAACTGGCTGCGTCATACGCCTAAACCGGAATTTGCCAATAACCACTTCCTGCAAAGCCAGTGGCGCAACATCGCCCGCGTGCAGATCCTGCTGGGTGACTTTGAGCCTGCCGAGATCGTGCTGGAAGAGTTAAACGAAAACGCCCGCAGCCTGCGCCTGATGAGCGATTTAAACCGCAACCTGCTGCTGTTAAACCAGCTTTACTGGCAGGCGGGACGTAAAAACGATGCCCAGCGCGTACTGCTGGAGGCGTTACAGCTGGCGAACCGCACCGGGTTTATCAGCCACTTTGTGATTGAGGGTGAAGTGATGGCCCAGCAGCTGCGCCAGCTGATTCAGCTCAACACGCTGCCGGAACTCGATCAGCATCGCGCCCAGCGCATTCTGCGCGAGATCAACCAGCATCATCGCCACAAGTTTGCGCACTTCGATGAAAACTTTGTTGAACGTCTGCTGAACCATCCGGAAGTGCCGGAGCTTATCCGCACCAGCCCGCTCACCCAGCGTGAATGGCAGGTGCTGGGGCTGATCTACTCAGGCTACAGCAACGAGCAGATTGCCGGTGAGCTGGCGGTGGCGGCGACCACCATTAAAACGCACATTCGCAATCTGTATCAGAAGCTGGGCGTGGCGCACCGTCAGGACGCGGTGCAGCATGCGCAGCAGCTGTTGAAGATGATGGGATATGGAGTGTAGATCCTCTGCGGTCTGATGCCCTCACCCCGGCCCTCTCCCACAGGGAGAGGGAGAACAGCTTTTCAACACAACTCTAACTGCACATTATTATCTTTAATCACCTGCATGACGCCCGCCGGCGGCATCACGTCGGTGTAGACCGCATTCACCATGCTGATGCTGCCCATGTTCACCATCGCATTACGACCAAACTTGGAGTGATCCACCACCAGCATTACGTGACGTGAGTTCTCAATGATCGCGCGCTTGGTGCGCACTTCGTGGTAATCAAACTCCAGCAGCGAGCCGTCGGTGTCGATGCCGCTGATCCCCAGAATGCCGAAGTCGAGGCGGAACTGAGAGATAAAATCGAGCGTCGCTTCGCCGATAATGCCCCCGTCGCGGCTGCGCAGTTCGCCGCCCGCGAGGATGATGCGGAAATCGTCTTTCTGCATCAACGTGTTGGCCACGTTCAGGTTGTTGGTCACCACGCGCAAGTTCTCATGGTTCAGCAGCGCATGGGCGACCGCTTCCGGGGTGGTGCCGATATCAATAAACAGCGTCGCGCCGTTCGGGATCTGGCTCGCCACTTTACGGGCGATACGCTCTTTCTCTGCCGTTTGCGTCGCCTTACGGTCATGCCACGAGGTGTTCACCGAGCTGGACGGCAGCGCGGCGCCGCCGTGGTGACGCAAAATACGGTTCTGATCGGCCAGGTCGTTGAGGTCACGACGGATGGTTTGCGGGCTGACGGCAAACTGCTCCACCAGCTCTTCAGTACTGACGTATCCCTGTTTTTTTACCAGTTCGATAATGGCGTCATGACGTTGTGTTTGTTTCATCAAATGTCCCTGGGAATTATGTTCGTTTTCGCGCATGGAGCGTATCGGCCAGCGCCATCGCCAGCCCGACCGCCAGGCCGGTAACGTGCGCACCATTGGCGATAGACATACCAAACAGATCAAACCATCCGGCAATAAGCCATATTAACGCAAAGGTTATTAATCCACGTTGTAAATAGATGCCGCTATCCGGGTCGCGCTCGCCTCTGAGCCAGGCGTAACCCATCAGGGCGTACACCACGCCGGATAACCCGCCAAACCACGGACCGCTGAATTTATGCTGAACGTAGCCGCTTAACAGGGCGCTGATAAGGGTGATCACAATCAGCTTGCCGCTGCCGAGCCGCTTCTCCACCGCCCCGCCGAGATACCACCACCACAGCAGGTTAAAGAGGATATGCATCACCGAGAAGTGCATCAGCGCATGCGTGAAGTAGCGCCAGACGTCAAATTGCAGGGAGGGATCGTAGGGCCATGCGAGGGCAATCATCACGCTCTGGTCGCCCACCACGCTCATAATAATGAAGACGATGATGCAGGCAGCCATCAAAAGCAGCGTAAACGGTCCTGCGCGCTCGCGGAGGGTGGCGAGAAACGGAAAACGTTGATAGTGCAGGCCACTGCCGGTCTGGCCGGATTGCCAGCTTGCCGCCAGATAACGCGGGTCGCCCGGGTTTTCCAGAAAACGCGCCAGCTCGTCGTTCACGCGGCTGGCCTGGCTTTCGTCTGCCAGCCAGACATCCGTCTGTGTATGCTGCTGAATAGTCAGGATAATGCCCTGCGTCGCCATATAGTCGACAAACGCCTGGGCGACGCGCGGGTTGCTAAAAGAGGTGATCATCAACATGGGCAGCGGTCGCTTATTTCCACACAAAAGGGGACAGTATAGCGGGATCAGCGCTCAAACGCGTATTCAACTTCTGCCGGGAAATGACGATGCCAGGCATCGAAGCCGCCATCGACGCTGTACACCGCGTCGTAACCCTGCTGGAGCAGATACTGCGCCGCGCCTTTACTGCTGTTGCCGTGATAGCACATCACCATCACCGGGGTATCGAAGTCGTTATCGCGCATAAACGCGCCCAGCGTGTCGTTGGTGAGATGGAACGCGCCCGGCGTGTGGCCCATCGCAAAGCTCTGCGGATCGCGGATATCCACCAGCACCGCTTTTCCCTGGTGCATCTTCTGGTGGGCTTCTTCTACGTTAATACATTCAAACTGATCCATGGTGTTCTCATCTTATATTCAGGTGTGGTGCGGTTTTCCCCTCACCCTACCCTCTCCCGGAGGGAGAGGGAAACGGATCACCCTCTCCCCGTGGGAGAGGGCTGGGGTGAGGGCATCAGACCGCACTATTTTACCCCGTAGTGTACGTCCTGGCGGCGGGTAAACGCCATTATGTTATCCATATCACTCTAAATTGTTTTTTTGATGTTACCAAAAGCGCGTTCCTTTGCTATTATGAGCGATATCGAACATTTTTGAGCTTTAACGAAAGTGCATGAGGGTGTTATGGAAACCAAAGATCTGATTGTGATAGGCGGTGGCATCAACGGTGCCGGTATTGCGGTTGATGCCGCAGGACGCGGTTTATCCGTGCTGATGCTGGAAGCTAACGATCTCGCCTGCGCGACGTCGTCCGCCAGCTCCAAGCTGATCCACGGTGGCCTGCGCTACCTGGAACACTACGAATTCCGCCTGGTCAGCGAAGCGCTGGCCGAACGCGAAGTACTGCTGAAAATGGCTCCGCATCTGGCGATCCCGATGCGCTTCCGCCTGCCACATCGCCCGCATCTGCGTCCGGCGTGGATGATCCGCATTGGTCTGTTTATGTACGATCATCTGGGTAAACGCACCAGCCTGCCGGGTTCGACTGGTTTGCGTTTTGGCTCAGAGTCGGTCCTTAAGCCTGAAATCGTGCGCGGTTTCGAATATTCCGACTGCTGGGTGGACGATGCGCGTCTGGTGCTGGCTAACGCGCAGATGGTCGAGAAGAAAGGCGGCGAGGTGAAAACCCGTACCCGCGCGACCGCCGCACGCCGCGAAAACGGCCTGTGGATTGTGGAAGCGGAAGACGTGGATACCGGCGAGAAGTTCAGCTGGAAAGCGCGCGGCCTGGTGAACGCCACCGGCCCGTGGGTAAAACAATTCTTCGATGACGGTATGCACCTGCCTTCTCCGTACGGCATCCGCCTGATCAAGGGCAGCCACATTGTGGTGCCGCGTGTGCATACCCAGAAACAGGCTTATATCCTGCAAAACGAAGACAAGCGCATCGTGTTTGTGATCCCGTGGATGGACGAGTTCTCCATCATCGGCACCACCGACGTAGAGTACAAAGGCGATCCGAAAAACGTAGAGATCGACGAGAGTGAAGTCAGCTACCTGCTGAAAGTGTACAACGCGCACTTTAAGAAACAGCTGGCGCGCGATGACGTGGTCTGGACCTACTCCGGCGTGCGTCCGCTGTGTGATGACGAGTCTGACTCACCGCAGGCCATCACCCGTGACTATACGCTTGATATTCATGACGTGGACGGTCAGGCGCCCCTGCTGTCGGTGTTTGGCGGTAAGCTCACCACCTACCGTAAACTGGCAGAGCACGCGCTGGAGAAACTGGCACCGTATTACAAAGGCATCGGCCCGGCGTGGACGAAAGGCGCCGTGTTGCCTGGCGGCGATATTGGCGGAAACCGCGACGATTACGCCGCGAAGCTGCGCCGTCGCTTCCCGTTCATTACCGAAGGAATGGCGCGCCATTACGCCCGTACCTACGGCAGCAACACCGAACTGTTCCTCGGCGACGCGAAAGAGATTGCCGATCTGGGCGAGCATTTTGGCCATGAGCTGTACGAAGCGGAACTGCGCTACCTGGTGGAACACGAATGGGTGCGCCGTCTGGACGATGCCATCTGGCGTCGTACTAAAGAAGGGATGTGGCTGAATGCCGAGCAGCAGTCTCGCGTGGCGCAGTGGTTGCAGCAGCATGCGGGAAAGCGTGAATTGTCACTGGCGTCCTGAGGGTGACAAAAAATGCCCGGTGGCGCTGCGCTTACCGGGCCTACAGGATCGAGTAGGCCGGGTAAGGCGGAGCCGCCACCCGGCTTTGTTTTACAACCGCACCGGATCAATATGCCAGATGTTCTCGGCATACTCTTTGATGGTTCTGTCTGACGAGAAGTATCCCATGTTGGCGATGTTATGCATCGCGGCGCTGGTCCACTTCTCCGGCTGACGGTACAGTTCGTCCACCTTATCCTGACAATCCACGTAGCTGCGGTAATCCGCCAGCACCTGATAGTGATCGCCAAAGTTAATCAGCGAGTCCACCAGATCGCGATAGCGTCCGGGCTCCTCAGGGTTAAACACGCCGGTGGCGATTTGCGTCAGCACCTGGCGTAACTCGTCATCCTCTTCATAATACTCACGCGGCGAGTAGCCCTGCTTGCGCAGCGCCTCCACCTCTTCCGCCGTATTCCCGAAGATAAAGATATTCTCCGCGCCCACATGCTCCAGCATCTCGACATTTGCGCCGTCCAGCGTGCCGATAGTCAGCGCGCCGTTCAGGGCAAACTTCATGTTGCTGGTGCCGGATGCTTCCGTCCCCGCCGTGGAAATCTGCTCAGAGAGATCCGCCGCCGGAATAATCAGCTGCGCCAGGCTTACGCTGTAGTTCGGGATAAACACGACCTTCAGCTTATCGCCAATGTCCGGATCGTGATTCACCACCTTCGCCACATCGTTGATGAGATGGATGATGTGCTTCGCCATGTAGTACGCGGACGCCGCCTTACCGGCAAAGATTTTCACGCGCGGCACCCACTCCGCCGTCGGGTCAGCCTTAATGCGGTTGTAGTGGGTAATGACGTGCAGGACGTTCATCAGCTGACGCTTGTACTCGTGGATACGTTTGATCTGCACGTCGAACAGCGCTTTCGGGTTCGCCACCACGTTCAGATGCAGCGCCAGCCAGACCGACAGACGTTTCTTGTTCAGCAGCTTGGCTTCGCGCACGGCTTTGTTCACCGTCGGGAAATCAATGTGCTGCTCAAGCTCGCTCAGCTGGCTCAAATCGGTGCGCCAGGTGCGGCCGATGTTCTCATCCAGAACGTCGGAGAGCGGCTGGTTCGCCAGCGCCAGCCAGCGGCGCGGGGTGACGCCGTTGGTCACGTTGCAGAAACGCGTCGGGAAGATCTTCGCGAAGTCCGCAAACAGCGACTGCACCATCAGGTTCGAGTGCAGCTCTGACACGCCGTTCACCTTGTGGCTGATCACCACCGCCAGCCAGGCCATGCGTACGCGGCGACCATTGGATTCATCAATGATCGAGGCGCGGCTCAGCAGACCGGTATCGTTCGGGTACTGCTCCTGCAAGGTCTTGAGGAAGTAGTCGTTGATCTCGAAGATGATTTGCAGATGACGCGGCAGAATTTTGCCGAGCATATCCACCGGCCACGTCTCCAGCGCTTCACTCATTAGCGTATGGTTAGTGTACGAGAACACTTGGCAGGTTACTTCAAACGCGTCATCCCAGCTGAACTTATGCTCGTCAATCAGCAGGCGCATCAGCTCAGGGATCGACAGCACCGGATGGGTATCGTTGAGGTGAATGGCGGTTTTTTCCGCCAGATTCGCATAGGTCTTGTGCAGCTGATAATGACGGCTGAGGATATCCTGAATCGTTGCCGAGACGAGGAAATACTCCTGACGCAGGCGCAGCTCGCGGCCTGAGTAGGTCGAGTCATCCGGATACAGGACGCGTGACACATTCTCGGAGTGGTTTTTATCTTCCACCGCCGCGAAGTAGTCACCCTGGTTGAATTTACCCAGGTTGATCTCGCTACTGGCCTGCGCGTTCCACAGGCGCAGGGTATTGGTCGCATCGGTGTCGTAGCCGGGGATGATCTGGTCATAGGCCACGGCGAGGATCTCCTCGGTTTCCACCCAGCGGGATTTTTTCCCTTCCTGCTGAATACGCCCGCCAAAACGCACCTTGTAGCGCGTGTTGTGGCGCTTGAACTCCCACGGGTTACCGTACTCCAGCCAGTAGTCTGGAGACTCTTTCTGACGACCATCCACGATGTTCTGCTTGAACATACCGTAGTCGTAGCGAATACCGTAGCCGCGCCCGGGCAGCGCCAGCGTCGCCAGTGAATCGAGGAAACAGGCGGCAAGACGCCCGAGACCACCGTTACCCAGCCCCGGGTCGTTCTCTTCGTCAATCAGCTCTTCTAAATCCAGCCCCATCTCTTCCAGTGCGTTTTTGACGTCGTCATAAATCCCGAGCGATAACAGCGCATTGGAGAGGGTGCGACCAATCAGAAACTCCATCGACAGGTAATACACCTGTCGCGTCTCCTGCGAAAGCTGGGCGCGGTTAGAGCGCAGCCAGCGTTCGACCATACGGTCGCGCACCGCAAACAGCGTGGCGTTCAGCCACTCATGTTTGTTGGCAATAACGGGATCTTTCCCAATGGTAAACATCAGCTTATAGGCGATGGAGTGTTTCAACGCCTCAACGCTGAGCGTGGGGGAAGAGTAGCTAAATGGAGCATTCATATCAGTAACTTCGCCTCGTTACATCAAGCGTTGATAAAGGTCGCGGTAGGACTGCGCCGCAACGTGCCAGCCAAAGTCCATGGACATCGCCTGACGTTGTACGTAACGCCACAGGGATGGACGGGACCACAAGACGAAAGCACGCCGGATCGCCCGAAGCAGCGACCAGGCATTACTGTCCTCGAAAACAAACCCGCTGGCGATACCGTCCGCCAGGTTTTCCAGGGAGCTGTCAGACACCGTATCCGCCAGCCCGCCCGTGCGGCGCACCAGCGGCAACGTGCCGTATTTCAGACCATAGAGCTGCGTCAGGCCACAGGGTTCGAAGCGGCTCGGCACCAGAATCACGTCCGCGCCGCCCATGATGCGGTGCGAGAACGCTTCGTGATAGCCAATCTGCACGCCCACCTGCCCCGGATGTTCCGCCGCGGCCGCGAGGAAACCTTCCTGCAATACCGGGTCGCCCGCGCCGAGCAGCGCCAGCTGGCCGCCCTGCTCCAATAATCCCGGCAGCGCTTCCAGCACCAGATCCAGCCCTTTCTGGCTGGTCAGGCGGCTGACCACCGCAAACAGCGGTACCTTGTCGTTGACCTTCAGCCCCATCGCAATTTGCAGCTGGCGCTTGTTCTCCGCTTTGTCCTCCACGGAGTCGCGCCCATAGCGCGCCGCCAGCAGGAGGTCCGTTTCCGGATTCCAGATCTGTTCATCCACGCCGTTCAGAATGCCCGACAGACGACCTTCACGGTGGCGCTGTTGCAGCAGCCCTTCCATACCGTAACCGAACTCCGGCTGGGTAATTTCCCGCGCGTAGGTTGGGCTGACCGCCGTGATGTGGTCGGCGTAGTACAGACCCGCCTTCAGGAACGAAATCTGTCCGTTAAACTCCAGCCCGTGCATGTTAAAGAACGACCATGGCAGATCGATGTCATTCATATGATGCGCGTAATACATGCCCTGATACGCCAGGTTGTGCACTGTAAACACCGATTTGGCCGGGTGCCCCTTCGCCGCCAGATACGCAGGAGCCAGCCCCGCATGCCAGTCGTGCGCGTGCACCACGTTCGGACGCCAGAACGGATCCAGCCCGACGGCCATCTCCGCCCCCACCCAGCCGAGCAGGGCAAAGCGCAGCACGTTATCGGTATAGGCGTACAGGTTGGTATCGTGATACGGGCTGCCGGGTCGATCGTATAAATGCGGGGCATCAATCAGGTAAATCCCTACGCCATTGTAATGTCCAAACAGCAGGGTGATACGTCCCGCGAAGGTCTCGCGACGGGTAACAACCTTTGCATCGGGAATACCACGCCGGATATCCGGAAAAGCGGGCAACAACACACGGGTATCCACCCCTCCGGCAATTTGCGCCGCCGGTAGTGCACCAAGAACATCCGCCAGTCCGCCCGTTTTTAACAACGGGAACATCTCAGAACATACGTGTAAAACCTGCATCATCGCTCCTGTTTGATTTGCAGCTTCCGCAACATTTCCCGTGTTACTAACACGATCCCCTCTTCCGAACGGTAGAAACGACGCGCATCTTCTTCCGCGTTTTCCCCAATCACCATCCCTTCGGGAATGACGCAGGCACGGTCGATAACGCAGCGACGCAGACGACATGAGCGCCCTACCCAGACATCCGGCAGCAGGACTGCCGAATCGATATTACAGAATGAGTTTATACGCACGCGCGGGAACAGCACGGACTGCACCACCACCGAACCGGAGATAATGCACCCGCCAGAGACCAGCGAGTTGAGCGTCATGCCGTGACTGCCGGAGCGGTCCTGGACGAACTTCGCTGGCGGCAGCGATTCCATATGGGTGCGAATCGGCCAGTTCTGGTCGTACATATCCAGCTCAGGCGTGACGGACGCCAGATCGAGGTTGGCTTTCCAGTACGCTTCCAGCGTTCCCACATCGCGCCAGTAAGGTTCCGCATTCGGATCGGACTGCACGCAGGACAGCGGGAAGGGATGTGCATACGCCATGCCAGCTTTGGTGATTTTCGGGATAATGTCTTTGCCGAAGTCGTGACTGGAGTTCTCGTCTTTGTCGTCCTCTTCCAGCAGTTCATAAAGGTAATCGGCATCAAAGACATAGATCCCCATGCTGGCGAGCGATTTGGTGTCGTCGCCCGGCATGGTTGGCGGGTTCGCCGGTTTTTCGACAAAGTCGATAATCTTGTCGTCGCCATCTACATGCATCACGCCAAACGCGGTTGCTTCCGCAACAGGCACCGGCAGACACGCCACGGTGCAGCGCGCCCCTTTTTCGACGTGGTCGATCAGCATGTGGGAGTAATCTTGCTTGTAGATGTGGTCCCCGGCGAGGATAACGATGTATTCCGCGTTATAGCGGCGAATGATGTCGAGGTTCTGGGTCACGGCATCCGCCGTGCCGCGGTACCAGTTCTCCCCGTGAACGCGCTGCTGCGCCGGGAGCAGATCGACAAATTCGTTCATCTCTTCGCTGAAGAATGACCAGCCGCGCTGAATGTGCTGCACCAGCGTGTGCGACTGATACTGGGTAATGACGCCAATACGGCGAATGCCTGAGTTCAGGCAGTTGGACAGTGCAAAATCGATAATACGGAACTTACCACCAAAGTGAACGGCCGGTTTGGCGCGCTTGATGGTCAAATCTTTCAGACGGGTACCACGCCCGCCCGCGAGTATCAGGGCAACTGTTTTTAATGGTAGCTGGCGCGCCAACATTAACGGATCGTTCTTCTCTAATCTAACCATGACTAACTCCTTTTTTATCATCTTTGGAATACGCACACTCCGTGCGCAGGCCCGTGCCAGACAGCCATAACAACCGGATTATCCGCTCCGGCAAAGGGAGGAATGGCTCGCCACTCCCCGTCAGGTAAAACAATCTCTGCGACGTCATCCGTCGCGTTCAGCGTCACCAGCCACGCATCCGAAAGCAGGATTTGCAGACAGGGTATGCCGTGTTGCCACTCTTGCGCGCTTAACGGTTGCGCGTCTTTATTCAGCCAGCGAACGTTGCCGTCGCCCTCTTCCCACCAGCGGTCGGCGGTGAGCGCGGGGATGCGCTGGCGAAGATGGATCAGCGCCGCGGTGAAATGGGTCAGCCCGCTGTTCGCTTCTCCCCAGTCGAGCCAGGTCAGGGTGTTGTCCTGGCAATAGGCGTTGTTGTTGCCGTGCTGGCTGTGGCCGTGCTCATCGCCCGCCAGCAGCATCGGCGTGCCCTGCGACAACAAAAGCGTCGTCAGCAGCGCATGAACGCTGGCGCGTCGCCGCTCGATCACATCCAGACTTCCGCCTAACCCTTCTATACCATGGTTAAAGCTATGGTTATTGTTAGTCCCATCGCGATTCTCTTCGCCGTTTGCCTCATTGTGTTTCTGATTGAAACAAACACAGTCGCGCAGCGTAAAACCGTCGTGCGCCGTCACCAGGTTAACGGTGGCCGACGGGCGTTTGCCGTCGCGCTTAAAGAGATCGCTGGAGCCGGCAAAGCGTCCGGCAAACTCCCCCAGCGACAGATCGCGCGTCAGCCAGAAGCGGCGGATAGCGTCGCGGTAGTGGTCGTTCCACTCGGCAAACAGCGGCGGGAAGTTCCCCACCTGATAACCGCCCTCGCCGATGTCCCAGGGTTCCGCAATCAGCTTCACCTTTGAGAGCACAGGGCAGTTTTTGATGGCCTCAAACAGCGGCGCCTGCTGGCTGAACGCCGGGGTGCGCCCCATCACCGGCGCCAGGTCGAAGCGAAAACCGTCCACGTGGAACGTCTCAACCCAGTATTTCAGGCACTCGTACGCGTAATGCGTAACGGCCGGATGACTGAGGTTGAGGGTGTTACCGCACCCGGTCCAGTTCTCGTAATCGCCGTCGTCCCTGATCCAATAATAGCTACGGTTATCGATTCCGCGCTGTGAGAGCGTCGGGCCGTCAAGATCGCTTTCCGCACTGTGGTTCAGCACCACGTCCAGAATGACCTCGATACCCGCCGCGTGAAGCGCCTTCACCGCATCGCGAAACTCATCCCGTGCCTTCTCCGGCTGCACTGCGTAGCGCGGGTCGAGGGCGAACATCGCCAGCGGGTTGTAGCCCCAGTAGTTGCTTAACCCAAGACGCTGTAGCCGCGGCTCGCTGGCGAAATGCGCCACGGGCAACAGCTCCAGCGCGGTGATCCCTAAGTGCTTCAGGTACGCGACCATCGTCGGATGCCCAAGCGCTTTGTAGGTGCCACGCATCTCTTTGGGAATTGACGGGTGCAGATACGTCAGCCCTTTGACGTGGGCTTCATAAATAACGGTGTTACCCCACGGCGTGCGCGGCGGGGCATCGTCTTCCCAGTCGTAGAGATCGTGCACCACCACGCTTTTGGGCGCGACGGGCGCGCTGTCGCGGTGGTCAGGTTCGCCGTAGCCAACGTGGAACAGCGGGTCATCTTTAAACTCACCGTCCACGCGGTGCGCGCACGGGTCAATCAGCAGCTTCGCCGGGTTAAACCAGTGCCCCTGAGAGGGCTCCCAGGGGCCGTGTACGCGAAAACCGTAGTGCATCCCTGGCCGTCCTCCGGCCAGGTAGCCATGCCAGGTATCCCCCGTGCGCGCCGGTAAATCGTAACGGTGCTCGTTACCTTCCCCGTCAAACACACAGAGTTCCACCCGCTCCGCGTGAGCGGAAAAGAGCGTAAAGTTCACCCCCTTTCCGTCAAAGCGCGCCCCGAGCGGTTCGGGTTTACCTGCCGTGAGCTGCGTCATTCTCCCTCCCGCACCAGCCAGATTGTGCCAAGCGGCGGCAGCGTCAGGCTCAGGGAGTTCGGACGGCCGTGGCTTTCAATGGCATCGCTCTGCACCAGGCCGCCGTTACCGGCGTTGCTGCCGTGGTAGTGCATGGAGTCGGTATTGAGAATTTCGCGCCATTTGCCCGGCTGGTTAATGCCGAAGCGGTAGTGTTCGCGCGGCACCGGCGTGAAGTTGCTGGCGACGATGATCTCGTTACCCGCCTTGTCGCGGCGCACAAAGACAAACACCGAGCGCTCGTGGTCGTCCACCACCAGCCACTCAAAGCCGTACGGATCGAAGTCCAGCTCGTGCAGCGCTTTATGGTGGCGATAGGTCAGGTTCAGGTCGCGGACCAGACGCTGTACGCCATGGTGCCAGTTGTCCGCGCCTTCCAGCAGATGCCAGTCAAGGCTGGTATCGTGGTTCCATTCGCGCCCCTGGGCAAATTCGTTGCCCATAAACAGCAGCTTTTTGCCCGGGAAGGCGAACATCCAGCCGTAGTAGGCGCGCAGGTTGGCAAACTTCTGCCACGCGTCCCCCGGCATGCGGTCGAGAATGGATTTTTTGCCGTGCACCACTTCATCGTGCGACAGCGGCAGCATGAAGTTTTCGGTGTAGTTGTAGAGCAGCCCGAAGGTGAGCTTATCGTGGTGATACTGACGATAAACCGGGTCGAGCTTCATGTAGTCGAGCGTGTCGTGCATCCAGCCGAGGTTCCACTTGTACCAGAAGCCCAGTCCGCCCATTGACGGTGGACGGGAAACGCCCGGGAAGTCGGTGGACTCTTCCGCCATGGTCACGGCGCCTTCCACCTGCTCGCCGATAATGCGGTTGGTGTTGCGCAGAAACTCAATCGCTTCGAGGTTTTCACGGCCACCATACTCGTTCGGGATCCACTCCCCCTCTTTGCGACTGTAGTCGCGGTAGATCATCGACGCCACCGCATCCACGCGCAGGGCATCAATGCCGAAGCGCTCGATCCAGTACAGCGCGTTCCCGACCAGGTAGTTCGATACTTCACGGCGACCGTAGTTGTAGATCAGCGTGTTCCAGTCCTGGTGATAGCCTTCGCGCGGGTCGCTGTGCTCGTACAGCTTTGTGCCGTCGAACTCTGCCAGCGCAAAATCGTCCGACGGGAAGTGGCCCGGCACCCAGTCGAGGATCACGTTCAGCCCGGCGGCGTGCGCGGCATCGATGAAATAGCGGAAGTCATCGCGCGTGCCGAAGCGGCGCGTGGGCGCATACAGCCCGGTTGGCTGATAGCCCCAGCTGCCGTCGAACGGGTGTTCGTTGATCGGCAGCAGCTCCAGATGGGTAAAGCCCATCCATTTCGCGTACGGCACCAGCTGGTCCGCCAGCTCGCGATAGCTCAGCCAGAAGTTGTTATCGGTGTGGCGACGCCACGAGCCGAGATGCACCTCATAAACGGAGATCGGCGCATCGAAGCGGTTAGCCTGCTTGCGCTCTTCCGTCTGGACAACCTTCTCCGGCAGGCCGCAAATCAGCGAGGCGGTATTCGGGCGCAGTTCGGCCTCAAAGGCGTACGGGTCGGATTTAATGCGCAGCTTGCCGTTGGCATCGATCATCTCGAATTTGTAGAGCTGACCGTTGTGCGCGCCGGGGATAAACAGCTCCCAGATGCCGGTTTCCCGGCGCAGGCGCATGGGGTGACGACGACCGTCCCAGTAGTTGAACTGCCCGACGACGGAGACGCGCTGGGCGTTTGGCGCCCATACGGCAAAACGCGTGCCGGTGATACCGTCCATGGTATCCGCATGGGCACCCAGCGTTTCGTAGGGGCGTAAATGGGTCCCTTCGGACAGCAGCCAGGCGTCCATCTCTTTTAAGAGCGGGCCGAAGCTATAGGGATCGTCAATCAGGTTTTGCTGACCGTGCCAGATAACGGCAAGCTGATAACGAAAAGGATTTTTACGGCGGGGCATGACACCCGAGAAGAAGCCACGCGAGTCGAGGCATTCCAGATTACCCACCTTGCGGCCGGTTTTGGGTTCGATAACCCACACTTCTGTTGCATCCGGTAACAGCGCCCGGACTTCAAGCCCGGCGTCAGTACGGTGCATCCCTAGCACAGAAAAGGGGTCGGCAAAGTGACCCGCAATAAGCGCATTAATCACGTCTCTCGAAATACGATCGGACATGGTATTCATCCTGTTTTTTTATGTCGCCCTTTTTACGCGCTCCGGGACGACTTTTAATGTGACCTAAACGGTGCAGTTAATCCTCTCTGCTCCGCCCTACCCTCAGGTGAGAAATAAATCTTCCTTAAAGCATAGCCAACGTCGTGGGTCCTCCTGATAAAAAATAAGACATCTGCGTTTTACTCCATGTAGTACGCAAAAAAAGGGGGTGACAATCACCCCCCGTGTTTAACAAATTATTACGCCAGCTGGCGCAGCATGCGGCGCAGCGGCTCGGCTGCACCCCACAGCAGCTGGTCGCCAACGGTGAACGCGGAGAGGTACTCCGGCCCCATGTTCAGCTTGCGCAGACGACCAACCGGGGTGGTCAGCGTGCCGGTCACGGCTGCCGGGGTCAGTTCACGCATGGTGATATCGCGATCGTTTGGCACCACTTTCGCCCACGGGTTGTGCGCGGCCAGCAGCTCTTCCACGGTCGGAATAGACACATCTTTTTTCAGTTTAATGGTGAAGGCCTGGCTGTGGCAGCGCAGCGCGCCGATACGCACGCACAGACCGTCAACCAGAATGGTGTTCGCGGTGCCGAGGATTTTGTTGGTCTCAGCCTGGCCCTTCCACTCTTCGCGGGTCTGGCCGTTATCCAGCTGTTTGTCGATCCACGGGATCAGGCCACCGGCCAGCGGTACGCCAAAGTTATCC
The DNA here is from genome assembly GCF_031432835.1 of Enterobacter cloacae complex sp. EB5. Classification (NCBI taxonomy): domain Bacteria; kingdom Pseudomonadati; phylum Pseudomonadota; class Gammaproteobacteria; order Enterobacterales; family Enterobacteriaceae; genus Enterobacter; species Enterobacter cloacae complex sp. EB5. The sequence continues at coordinate 2,358,790 of NZ_CP133860.1, read as the reverse complement.
ACCGGCAGCTCGCCGCTGCGGGTGAGCTGAGTGACTTTACGCTCGATGTCGAGGATGGCGGACGCCGGGTCTGCCAGCTCGGCAGCGACGCTCTGGTGCAGCTGGCCCATCTGGGTCAGCAGCTCGCGCATATGACGCGCGCCGCCGCCGGAGGCCGCCTGGTAGGTCGCCACGGAGACCCACTCCACCAGATCCTGCGCGAATAGGCCGCCGAGGGACATCAGCATCAGGCTGACGGTGCAGTTACCGCCAACAAAGGTTTTCACGCCGTTGTTCAGGCCGTCGGTGATGACGCCCTGGTTAACCGGGTCGAGAATAATGATCGCATCGTCTTTCATGCGCAGTGAAGACGCCGCGTCAATCCAGTAGCCCTGCCAGCCGCTTTCACGCAGCTTCGGATAGATTTCGTTGGTATAATCGCCGCCCTGGCAGGTCACAATAATGTCGAGTGCCTTCAGCGCTTCCAGATCGTAAGCATCCTGCAACGTGCCTGTGGTACCCCCAAAGGACGGTGCAGCCTGGCCGAGCTGGGAAGTGGAGAAGAAGACCGGGCGGATGGCGTCGAAATCGCGCTCTTCAACCATGCGTTGCATGAGTACAGAGCCGACCATACCGCGCCAGCCGATAAAACCAACGTTTTTCATAGCATTTTTTTCCTGCAAGGGGTGTGTGCTGATTGTGCAAGCCAGTATTGAACTGGGATATGCTTCACATTACAAAATGCTGCCAAAGTCGCAAGCGAAATTAATCGATGATTGCCCGGCAATCAGAAAAAGTGCTAATCATCGCAATGACCACAATAAGTATCAGGGATAATTTAAGATGAGTGAAATCATTTCCGCAGCGGTTTTATTGATCCTGATTATGGATCCGCTCGGTAATCTGCCGATCTTCATGTCGGTGCTGAAGCATACCGAGCCGAAGCGCCGTCGGGCGATCATGATCCGCGAGTTGCTCATCGCCCTGCTGGTGATGTTTATCTTCCTGTTCGCCGGGGAAAAAATCCTCGCTTTCCTGAACTTACGCGCCGAAACGGTCTCCATTTCCGGCGGGATAATTTTGTTCCTGATTGCCATTAAGATGATTTTCCCGAGCGCGGAGGGCAGCAGCAGCGGCCTGCCTGCGGGTGAAGAGCCGTTTATCGTGCCGCTGGCGATCCCGCTGGTCGCCGGGCCAACGATTCTGGCGACGCTGATGCTGCTGTCGCATCAGTATCCAAATCAGATGAGCCATCTGGTGATTGCCCTGCTGATCGCCTGGGGCGGGACATTTATTATCCTGTTGCAGTCGTCGCTGTTCCTGCGCCTGCTGGGTGAGAAAGGGGTGAACGCGCTGGAGCGCCTGATGGGGCTGATTCTGGTGATGATGGCAACGCAGATGTTCCTGGACGGGATCCGGGCGTGGATGAAAGGGTAGGTAAAAGCAAAACGGCAATCTTCGATTGCCGTTTTTAGTGTTTGCCCCCTCTCCCCGTGGGAGAGGGCCGGGGTGAGGGCATCAGCCCGCACCCTAAAATAATATTTTGTTTTGCGAGCCGCCTTCCAGAGCCTCTCTTGCCACTCCGCCCCCAACGCAGTATCTTCTTGCCGCGCCTGCAAAATCAGGCGTCAGGGTTGGTCCCCTGTTATCCTCATCCGCGATGAATCTCTTTTTATCGCGCAGTCAGTTACACTTCAATGGTGGGCTGGACGGTGGCGCCGCAAGGCGCGCCGGTAGCTGATGAGGCCGGTAGGACCAACTCCGTTCAGTCCATCACCAGTGAGGTTGGTCCCTCCAAAGATGGTCAACTCAACTCATCAGAGGCTGTCTTATGACTACTCCCCCTAACTTTTCTCACGCTTTATTCACCACACCGTTCGATCACACTACCGATTTCACCGAACTGGCAGACAACTGCGAGCGATTCGTAGACGTGCTGGTTGAATGTGACGATCCAGCACAAAAGATGGCGATATGCGGACGGCTTTCCGCCTGCCTCGCCCTGCTCCAGCCCACGCTGCTTGAACCTGTTCCGGAATATCTAAAAGCCAACCTGACGGTGGATGACCTGCCGCTGGACGTGCCGGTCTTCGAGCCGGAAGTGGATCAGTTAGGACGGTATTGCCAGCTGCTAACGCAAATGCTGTTGGCTCGAACGCTCTCGGCGAGCGATGAAAGAGTCGCAGGAGATTTGTTGCAGGATTTAGTGGGGTTTTACAGTGATACGCTGAAAGCGCCGCGCTGGTTGCGCACAAAGGAAGGCATCGTGCCGCTGTAAAAAAGCCGGGTGGCGCTTACGCTTACCCGGCCTACGGGACCTGAGGTTTTTGTAGGTCGGGTAAGGCGAAGCCGCCACCCGACAAATTAAGACCTCTGTGGCCTGATGCCCTCACCCCAGCCCTCTCCCACCGGGAGAGGGAGAAAACCGGGATTAGCTCAGCAACGTAAACGCAATCATCCCGACAATCGCACCGGTCGTGCCGAGGATGGTTTCCATCAGCGTCCAGGTTTTCAGGGTTTGCGCTTCGGTCGCGCCGGTAAATTTACCGAACAGCCAGAAGCCTGCATCGTTCACGTGAGAAACAACAATTGAGCCACCCGCGATACAGATAGAGAGCGCTGCCATCTGCGCGCCGGAGTAGTTCAGCTGTTCAATCACCGGCATCACCAGACCCACGGCGGTTAAGCACGCTACGGTCGCGGAGCCCTGAATGATACGTACCGCTGCGGCCAGCACGAAACAGGTGACCGCAATCGGCAGCCCCATCCCGGTCAGCGCTTCACCCAGCGCCGGGCCAACGCCGGAATCGACCAGCACCTGCTTGAACACGCCGCCCGCCCCGATCACCAGCAGGATAATCCCCGCCGGTTGCAGCGCGGCACCACAGATCTCCATCACGCGGTCTTTCGGCATACCCTGACGCATCGCCAGGCCGTAAATCGCGACCAGACACGCCACCAGGATCGCGGTGAACGGATGACCAATAAACTCGAACCATTCGTAAGCGGTTGACCCCACCGGCACAAAGCGTGCAGCGATGGTTTTCAGGCCCACCAGCACCAGCGGCAGCAGGATCAGCGACAGACTGAAGCCGAAGGATGGCATTTTGCCCTCGCCCAGGTGCGGCTCGGTGATGTCATCCGGAATGTGCAGCTCAACGTAGCGGCTGATGAAGTTGCCCCACAGCGGACCGGCGATAATCATCCCCGGAATTGCCGCACACAGGCCAATCAGGATCATCCAGCCAAAGTCAGCATGCATCTGGGAGGCCAGCAGCATCGGCGCAGGCCCCGGCAGCAGAAACGCCGCCGCCGCCGCCACGCCCGCAAACAGCGGAATGACCAGCTTCACGAGGTTGGTACCAGTATGCCGCGCCATGGAGAACGCCACGCTAATCAGCAGCACAACGGCCACTTCAAAGAACAGCGGCAGCGCGCAAATCAGACCGGCCAGGCCAATCGCGTAGTGCGCACGGCTGTGCCCGAAGGATTTCAGCATCTTGACCGCAATCTGATCGACCGCGCCCGTCTCGTGCAAAATCTTGCCAAACATTGCGCCCAGCGCCACCACAATGGCCAGGAAGCCGAGCGTGCCGCCCATCCCTTTTTCCATCGTCGCCGCGATTTTGTCGAGCGGCATGCCGGAAAAGAGACCGGCACCAATAGAAACCACCATCAAAGCCACGAAGGCGTGCATACGTGCCTTCATCACTAAAAACAGCAGCAGCAATACGGAACCCACTGCTGTCAAAACTAGCGTTAATGTACTCAAAACTTACTGCCTTTTATTAATAACCTCGATGGTGCTGGCTACAACACCTTCCAGCGGCTGATCGATATCAACCACTAAGACATCCTGTTCGTCAGCACCCGGCTCCTGCAATGCCTCGAACTGCGTTACCAGCATCTGGGTTTTGAAGAAGTGGCCTTTACGCGCCTTCAGGCGGCTTTCAATCACCCCGAAATCACCTTTCAGGTAGATGAAAGAGAGGTTCGGGTTGCCGTCGCGCAGCAGGTCGCGATAGGTTTTTTTCAGCGCGGAACAGACGATCAGGGAGACTTTATTGGTGCGCTGCATCGCGAACGCGGCGTCATTCAGCGCCTGCAACCACGGTTTGCGGTCGTCGTCGTTCAGCGGCTCGCCGGAAGCCATTTTCATGATGTTGCTGCGCGGATGGAGGAAGTCACCATCAAGAAACGCAGCCTGGAGTTGATGCGCCACTTCGCTCGCCACGGCAGATTTACCGCTACCGGACACGCCCATCAGGACGTAAACGTGGTGATCGTGATTAGTCGTGCTCAAAGGGTGTCCCTCAGTCAATTGTTACGGGTAACAGTTATCGGTAACATTGTCCTGCCGGGGCATATGAGAAGCAATATCCAAACGTGCGCGAAGTGAATAAGTGTGAGCTACTTCAAATTTGTCGGATTAAATAGATCCACCTGGTGACAAGGTGAAACCTAAATCTAACATTTTAGGAGTAACTGCCTCACCACGAATGCGCGCCAGCAGGCGTTCTGCACCTATGCGGCCCATGCGTTCACGCGGGGTCAGGACGCTCGCCAGACGCGGCTCCATCACCTGGCCAATGTCGTGGCCGTGGAAGCCGGCAATCGCCATATCATCCGGGATTTTTAAACCCAGACGCTGGCACTCAAACGCGGCGCCGACCGCCAGGTCATCGTTGGTACAGAAAATACCGTCCAGTTGCGGATACTCGCGTCGCGCCTGACGCATCAGCTCAATACCCGACGTGTAAGAAGAAGATTGCTCCACCATCACGCTGTACGGGGTTAAACCGGCGTCGAGCATCGCCTGCTCGTATCCCTTCTGTTTGATGATAGTACGTTCATCCAGACGCGCACCCAGATAGGCCACATGGCGATGACCACGGGCGATGATCGCCGCCGTCATCTGACGCGCCGCTTCAAAGTTATCGAACCCCACGGCGATGTCGAGGCACGGCGACTGGCTGTCCATCAGTTCCACCACCGGAATGCCTGCCACTTCAATCATTTTCAGCGTGCGCGGGGTGTGAGTACGTTCCGTTAAAATCAGGCCGTCGATGTTCCAGGAAAGCATCGATTCAAGACGTTCCTCTTCCAGTTCCGGCTTGTACCCGTAGTGGGCGAGCATGGTCTGATAGCCAAACGCATCGGTGACGCTTTCAATGCCACGCAGCACTTCGGCGAATACCTGGTTGGTTAAGGAAGGAAGCAGGACGCCCACCGCACGGCTGGTCGCATTGGAGAGAATATCGGGCGCGCGGTTGGGGATATAACCCAGTTCATCAAGGGCGGCGGCAATCTTGCCACGCAACGCCACGGAAACCTGTTCCGGGTTACGTAAAAAACGGCTGACCGTCATTTTGGTCACACCGACGCGATCGGCGACATCCTGAAGTACGGGGCGTTTCTTTTTCATCGTCCTGAGAAATCTTGAAGTGAGAGATTTGCTCAGTTTATCACGGACAAAGCTCAACCTTCCCCGTTTAAAGGGAAGGTTGAGAAATTATTTAGACCGGCGGCAGGTCAAACAGCAGAATTTCACTTTCGCTGTCGGCATGCACGGAGAGCGCCTGCTCATCCCAGATTGCCAGGCCATCGGCGGTTGTCGCTTTGGTGCCGTTGATGGACACTTCACCTTTCACAACCTGGATCCACACGCGGCGGTTAGCGGCAATCTGGTGTACAGACTGTTCATCTTTCGCCAGCGCCCAGCGGTACAGCTCCATATCCTGATGCACTTTCAGGGAACCTTCACGCGCATCCGGGGACAGCACCAGCTGTTTGCCCTGTTTCGCGTCGAAGCGGCGCTGTTCGTAGCGTGGCGTGATGCCGGTCTCTTCTGGAATGATCCAGATTTGATACAGGTGCAGTTTTTCCGTTTTGCTCGGGTTGTACTCCGAGTGACGCACCCCGGTACCCGCGCTCATAATCTGGAACTCGCCCGCCGGAACCTGCTCTTTGTTGCCCATGCTGTCCTGGTGCTCAACCGCCCCTTCCAGCACATAGGTCAGGATTTCCATGTCTTTGTGCGGGTGGGTACCGAAGCCCTGGCCTGCATCAATCACGTCGTCGTTAATGACACGCAGTGCGGAGAAGCCCATAAAGTTCGGGTCGTAGTAGTCGGCAAACGAGAATGAATGCCATGAGTCCAGCCAGCCATGATTCGCGTGACCACGTTCGTTTGCTTTGCGTAAGTAGATCATTGTTTTCACCCTCAGTTCGTTTCGATGGAGTAAGTGTGGACGCAAACGCCCTGGGATCATAGAGGGTGAAAATTGACTCCTCTGTTCAAAAATTTAGAACAAGCTCAGAGGAGCCATTTTTGCTTATCTGGCGAGGGTTACCGTGGCAGGAGAAGCCTGTTCGAAGGCCCGTTCGAGGATTTCCAGGTTGGTCAGAACGTCAGATTCCTTGACGTAATTCGGCGCACCGTTGGTGAGGGTTTCATACAGCGCATCGTAGACGCGTCCATAGTCGCCCGTTTCCGGCTTCAGCGCTTCCCTGACCGTCACGCCCTCGTCGTTCACGTACTCCAGCACGCCCACGGAATCATCTGCCGCAAAGCCCGGTTCACCCGGCATGATATTGGCCTTCAGGCTGGTCTCCTGCTGGTCAATACCGTACTTGATAAAGGAGCCTTTCTTGCCGTGAACGATAAATTTCGGGTAGTCGATTTTCACCAGATGGCTGGTTTTTACGATGGCTTTCAGGTCGCCGTAGAACAGCTGCGCTTCAAAGGTATCGTCCGGGTTGGCCTTATTGCGCAGGCTGCGGATGTCATACGCCACGTGGTCCGGGCGGCCAAACAGGGAGATGATCTGGTCCATGGTGTGCACGCCGAGACCGTAGAAGGAGCCATCCTGCGGCAGTCCGGGTTGGGTTTCCGCCACCGGGCGGTAGTAATCGAAGTGGCTTTCGATTTCCACGATCTCGCCGAGTTTGCCGCTTTCAATTGCCTTTTTTGCCGTCAGGAAGCAGCTGTCAAAGCGACGGTTCTGGTACGGCGTGACGGTCAGGCCTTTGCTTTTCGCCAGCGCGAACAGCTCCTTCGCTTCGGCGAGGGTCGGGGTGAACGGTTTTTCCACCAGCACGTTTTTACCCGCTTCCAGCGCGCGTTTCGCGTAGTCAAAGTGGCTGTCGGCGTGGGTACAGACCACCACCAGCTTCACCTGCGGGTCGTTAAGCACCTCATCAAGATCGCTGGTGAAATGAATATGGGAATACTGCGGAGACTGCTCTTCTGGCTTCGCGCGGCGGCGATAGATATGGGCCACGTGCCAGGTCTCTTTTCGGTTAAGAACATACGGAAGGTGGTAACGCGTGGTGCTTTTGCCAAATCCAATAAATGCACAATGTAGTGTCATGGCTCAGTCCTTTTGGAAGGTTACTGGGTTTTACCATAGCGCATGTTTTGCCCTCACCCCAGCCCTCTCCCACGGGGAAAGGGCGTAAAAGGGCAAAAAAAAGCCAGCGAGATGCTGGCTAAAGTAATACTGGAAGCAATGTGAGCAATGTCGTGCTTTCAGGTTCCCGTAGGAGGTCTTCCTGAATGCAAAGCAATAATAATCATTCTCATTCGCACTTGTCCAACACTTTTTGCAAAAAATAGCGATTGACTCAACTTTTAAAGTCACTGATGTTGGAGGGGACTTTTAACTGACTGAGGAACAAGGAATGAGTGAGATAGTGATACGCCACGCTGAACCGAAAGATTACGACGCCATTCGTCAGATCCACGCCCAGCCGGAGGTGTACCACAACACGCTACAGGTTCCTCATCCTTCAATGGAAATGTGGCAAATGCGGCTAGGCGAGCAGCCGGGCGTTAAACAGCTGGTTGCCTGCATTGATGATATCGTGGTCGGCCACCTCACCATTGATGTCGCCCAGCGACCACGCCGCAGCCACGTTGCCGATTTCGGTATCTGCGTTGGCGCGCAGTGGCATAACCGCGGCGTGGCCAGCGCGCTGATTCGCACCATGATCGATATGTGCGACAACTGGCTGCGCGTCGACCGCATCGAGTTAACGGTGTTTGTGGATAACGAACCGGCAATCGCGGTGTACAAAAAGCACGGGTTTGAGATTGAAGGCACCGGCAGGCGCTACGCCCTGCGCAACGGCGAGTATGTGGACGCGTATTATATGGCGAGAGTGAAGTAGTTTGTTGCCGGGTGGCGGCTTCGCCTTACCCGGCCTACGTTCGTGCCGTTGCAGGCCCGGTAAGCGCAGCGCCACCGGGCAACAAAATCAATACCCCGCCGTTAAATCATCCACCGAACGCGGGTCCGACGCACCAAACAGCGCCCCGTCCGGCCCGACCATAATGCTCTGGGTGCTGCCCATCGCCTCCTTCACCGCCACCTTCTGCCCGCGCTGCTCAAGCAGCTTGAGGGTGTCCGGGCTAAAGCCCTTCTCCACGCGCAGCTCATCCGGCAGCCACTGGTGGTGGAAACGCGGCGCATTGGTCGCTTCGGCGACGTTCATCCCAAAGTCGATGCTGTTCACCACCATTTGCAGCACGGTTGTGATAATCCGGCTCCCGCCAGGGCTGCCGGTCACCAGCCAGGTTTTGCCGTCTTTCACCACGATGGTGGGCGACATGGACGACAGCGGGCGCTTCTTCGGCCCGACCGCATTCGCATCGCCGCCGACCAGCCCGTAGACGTTCGGCACGCCCGGTTTGGCGGAGAAGTCATCCATCTCGTTGTTCAGCAAAATGCCGCTGTTGCCCGCCACAATCCCGGTGCCGAAGGTGGTGTTAAGCGTGTAAGTTACCGCCACCGCGTTACCATCTTTGTCCACGACCGAGAAGTGGGTGGTCTGGTTACTTTCATACGGCGCCAGCTTGCCCGGGCGGATCTCGCTCGACGGCTTAGCCTTGTTGATGTCGATCTCGTCGGCAATCGATTTGGCATAGGCTTTGTTGGTCAGCGCCTGCCACGGCACCTTAACGAAGTCCGGATCGCCAAGGTATTCCGAGCGGTCAGCGTAGGCGCGCTTCTCCGCCTCCGCCATCACCTGCATGGCATCGGCGCTACCGAAGCCGAACTTGTGCATATCGAAGTTTTCCAGAATATTGAGGATCTGCACGATGTGAATCCCCCCGGAGGACGGCGGCGGCATGGAGAAGACCTCGTAGCCGCGATAGGTGCCGCTGATCGGCTCGCGCTCCACCGCCTTATATTCCGCCAGATCCGCTTTGGTGATCAGCCCGCCGTTCTTCTGCATCTCATCGGCAATCTGATCGGCAATCGGCCCCTTATAAAAGGCGTCCGGACCGTTTTCGGCAATCAGTTCGAGACTTTTTGCGAGGTTCTTCTGCACCAGCTTATCGCCCTTCTTCAGCGGCTCGCCGTCTTTCCAGAAGATAGCCTTGCTGTTTTCATGATTGGGAATGACTTCGCTGCCGTAGGTTTTGAGGTCGTCCGCCAGCGCGTCGTTGACGACGAAGCCGTCGCGCGCCAGCTTGATGGCAGGCTGCACCACTTTATTCAGCGGCAGCGAGCCGTATTTTTCCAGCGCCAGCGAGAAGCCCGCAACGGTGCCCGGCGTGCCGGAGGCAAGGTGCGAGGTCAGGGATTTTTTACTGTCCGGATTGCCCTGATCGTCGAGGAACATATCGCGGGAGGCCTGATTCGGCGCCATCTCACGGAAGTCGATGGCCGTGGTTTTACCGTCTTTGGTGCGCAGCATCATAAACCCGCCGCCGCCCAGGTTCCCCGCCTGTGGATGCGTCACCGCCAGCGCATATCCCACCGCGACCGCCGCATCCACCGCGTTACCGCCCTGCTTAAGAATATCGACGCCCACCTGCGTTGCCAGCGCGTCCACCGAGGCCACCATGCCGTGCGCCGCCCGCACGGGGTGAAAAACATCCTCCTCCACGCCGTAAGAGACCGGTGGAGCGGCGGGCGGGTTGGCCGCCACGGTAAATGTGCCGCCTGCCATCAGCGCAGCGATGGCGACCCAGCGCAAAAAGGTTGGTTTCATCATTATTGTTCTCCAGGTGAAGGGGTCCATATTCCCCGCTTAAGCCTGGTTCACAACTCTTAAAAAATCATCGTTATGCCGGAATCAGGGTAAACTTAAGAGAAGCCTCAAAGGAGGAGATAACCATGAAACGATTACTGATCCTGACCGCGCTGCTTCCGTTCGCCGCGCTCGCACAGCCAATCAACACCCTGAACAACCCGAACCAGCCGGGCTACGTCATACCGAGCCAGCAGCGTATGCAGACGGAGATGATGAGCCAGCAACAGCAGCAGAAAGGGATGCTCAATCAGCAGTTAAAGACGCAGACCCAGGTGCAGCAGCAGCACCTGCAAAACCAGATGAATACCAACACCCAGCGCGTGCAGCAGGGCCAGATGCTTGAACAGCCGCTGCCAAACTCAAACGGTGGGATGTTAGGAGGCGGGGTATCGCAAAGCAGCGGTCAGCAGCACATGCTGCCGACCCAGCAGAACGGCAGTATGCTTAATAAATAAAGTTCGGCCCGATCTGGTCAATCGCATCGGTACAGATGCTGTCCACGCCCCAGCGCAGCAGCTCGGCTGCACGCTGGGGTTTGTTGACGGTATACACCAGGATATGCAGACCGGCCTCCTTCAACAGCGTCACGCGCGCTTCATCCAGCAGCTTATGGTTGAGGTGGATCGACACGCAGCGTAAGCGGGTCGTCAGCGCGCGCCAGTCTTCTCGCCACGCATCCAGCAGCAGCCCGCGCGGCAACTCCGGAACGGCGGCCTGTGCAGCTTCCAGCGCGTCGATGTCAAACGACGATAACAGCGGTGCGGTCATCCCTTCCCACAGCTCGCGCGCGGCAAGGGCAATCACTTTACCCGTCAGCGGCCCGGTGCCGGTGGTCGGTTTGATTTCGATATTGGCCATCATGCCGTGTTGACGACAGCGGTCCGCCACTTCCGCAAGCAGCGGCAGCGGCTCGCCTTTAAATTCGCCGCTGTACCAGCTTCCGGCGTCCACCTTCAGCAGGTCACGCCACGGCAGTTCGCCCGCCACGCCCCAGCCGTTGCTGGTGCGTTCGAGATTGTCGTCGTGCAGCAGGAAAATTTCGCCGTCCTTGGACAGCTTCGCGTCGAACTCGATCATCGTGTGGCCGTAGCGCGCGCCAACGTCAATTGCCGCCAGGGTGTTTTCCGGCGCCAGTTTACCGCCGCCACGGTGGGCGACGATGTGGGGGTAAGGCCAGTTGCTCATACTCGTTGTCCTGTTTCACCGTCAAATAAGTGCAGGTGATTTTCCGGCATATGCAGCCACAGCGTGCTGCCTGCCTTCGGGCGCTCCTGATGCGGCAGGCGCACCACCAGCTTTTGCTCGCCCCAGCGCCCGTGCGCCAGGTTGTCTGCGCCCAGCATCTCCAGCGTGTCCATCACCAGCGGCACGCCGCCGTCCGCCTGAGACGTCAAACCAATATGCTCCGGGCGGATACCAAGCGTCATCTTACGCCCGGCGTAGCCACGATAGTACCAGTTGATCGGCAACGCCATCCCGCTTTCCAGCTCAAAATGGGTTCCCGCCGCATTGATCCGCCCGTCCAGCAGGTTCATCGCCGGGCTGCCGATAAAGCTCGCCACAAAACGGCTGGCCGGTTTTTCGTAGACTTCCACCGGGGTGCCAATCTGCTCGGCGATGCCTTTGTTCATCACCATTACGCGCTGGGCGAGGGTCATGGCTTCAACCTGATCGTGGGTCACATAGAGGGACGTGGTTTTCAGGCGGCGATGCAGCTGCTGTAGCTCAAGGCGCATCTGCACGCGCAGTTTGGCGTCGAGGTTTGACAGCGGTTCGTCGAACAGGAATACCGCCGGGTCGCGCACGATGGCGCGCCCCATCGCCACGCGCTGACGCTGGCCGCCGGAAAGCTCTCGCGGGCGGCGCTTAAGCAGGCCGTCAAGTTCCAGAATGCGCGCGGCCTCTTTTACGCGCTCGTCGATATGACCTTTGCCCATACCGCGAATTTTCAGCCCCCAGGCCATGTTCTCTTCCACGCTCATGTGTGGATAGAGGGCATAGTTCTGGAACACCATCGCGATGCCGCGATCTTTGGGTTCCATCTCGGTGACGCGCTGGCGGTCAATCCAGATATCCCCGGACGTTACGCGCTCCAGCCCGGCCACCATACGCAGCAGCGTGGATTTGCCGCAGCCGGACGGGCCGACCATCACGATAAATTCCCCGTCCGCCACGTCGAGCGTCAGCGGCTGAATGACCTGGGTTTTACCGTCCCAGCTTTTGGTAACTGCCTGTAATTTTAAACCTGCCATCTTATTTCTCGCTATCGACCAGGCCGCGGACAAACGCGCGCTGCATGGCTAAAACAATGACTACGGGTGGGATAAGGGTGAGCAGCATCGCCGCCATCACCTGGTTCCAGAGGGTGGTGCCTTCGCCGGTGGCGATCATGCCTTTGATGCCTGCCACGGCGGTGCCGAGGTTGACGTCCTGAACGATCAGCAGCGGCCACAGATACTGGTTCCAGCCGTAGATAAAGGTGATCACAAACAGTGCCGCGAGGTTGGTTTTCGACAGCGGCAGCACGATGTCGCGGAAGAAGCGCATCGGCGAGGCCCCATCGATGCGCGCGGCTTCAATCAGCTCGTCCGGCAGGGTCATAAAGAACTGGCGGAACAGGAAGGTGGCGGTCGCCGAGGCCATCAGCGGCAGGGTTAAGCCCGCGTAGCTGTCGAGCATCTTCAGGTTGGCGATCACTTCCACCGTCGGGAAGATACGCACCTCTACCGGCAGCATCAGGGTGATGAAAATCATCCAGAAAAACAGGTTACGCAGCGGAAAGCGGAACCAGACGATGGCAAACGCTGAGAGCATCGACACCGTAATTTTACCGACCGTAATGCCAAACGCCATGATGAAGCTGTTGAGCATCATCAGCCAGAACGGCGCGCTGTTAGCGCCCACGCCCTGGGTCCAGATAGTTTTCATGTTCTCGAACAGATGCCCGCCTGGGATCAGCGTCATCGGCGTGTCGAACACCGCTTTGGTGTCCAGCGTGGCGGCGACGAAGGCCACGTACAGTGGGAACAGGATGACGATAATCCCTAAAATCAGCATGGTATGGCTGAAAATCGTCAGCCCGCGACGGTTCTCAATCATTGGTAGCGCACCTTACTTTCGACATAGCGGAACTGCACCACCGTGAGGATGATGACGAGGAACATCAGCACCACGGACTGCGCGGCAGACGCTGAGAGATCAAGCCCGGCAAAGCCTTCGCGGTAGATCTTGTAAATCAGCGTGGTGGTTGCCTGTACCGGGCCGCCCGCGGTGGCGGCGTCGATCACCGGGAAGGTGTCGAAGAAGGCGTACACGAGGTTCACCACCAGCAGGAAAAAACTCACCGGGGCGATCAGCGGCAGCGACAGCCGGAAGAAGCGGCGCACCGGCCCTGCGCCGTCAATCGCGGCGGCCTCCACCAGCGAACGCGGGATAGACTGTAGCGCGGCAAAGAAAAACAGGAAGTTATAGCTGATCTGCTTCCACACAGAGGCGAACACCACCAGGAACATCGCCTGACCGCTGTTCTGGGCGTGGTTCCAGTCGTAGCCAAACTCGCCCAGGAAGTGGGTAATCAGCCCGCGCCCCGGGTTAAACAGGAAGATCCACAGCACGGCGGCCACGGCGGGAGCCACGGCGTAGGGCAGCAGCATCAGCGTTTGATAAATACGGCTGCCGCGCACCACGTAATCCACCAGCGCGGCGAAAAACAGCGAGGCTAAAAGGCCGCTGACGGTCACCAGGGTACTGAATTTGATCGTCGTCCAGAAGGAGTCCAGGTAGTAGCTGTCGTGGAACAGCGCAGTAAAGTTGTCCAGCCCGACAAACTGGCTGGAAAGCCCGAACGGATCGACGCTTTGTACCGAGTACCACAGCGCTTCGCCCGCAGGCCAGATAAAAAAGATAACGGTGATGACCAGCTGCGGCGCGACCAACAGGTACGGCAGCCAGCGGGAACGGAACACCGGACGGGATGATGACATTGAGATTAGGTTCCTGAACAGTGCCGGGTGGCGGCTACGCCTTACCCGGCCTACAAATATTTCTCCCTCTCCCCGTGGGAGAGGGTTGGGGTGAGGGCATCAGCCCGCACGATCCCCGTAGGCCCGGATCGCTACGCGTCACCGGGCGAATCACGGATTACGATTTGGTCGACTGCTCAAAGCGGCGCAGCAGCTGATTCCCGCGTTCTACCGCAGCGTCCAGCGCCTGCTGTGGGGTTTTCTTCCCGGTCCAGACGCTTTCCAGCTCTTCATCGACGATGGTGCGGATCTGCGGCATGTTGCCCAGACGCAGGCCTTTGGTGAACGGCAACGGCGGCTTGTTCAGCATCTGGCGCGTCGCGATGTCTGCGCCCGGGTTCTTGCTGTAGAAGCCCTGCTCGCGGGTCAGGTCGTACGCGGCTTTGGTGATCGGCAGGTAGCCGGTCTTCTGGTGCCATTCGGCGGCGTTTTCCGGCTTCGCCAGGAAGTCGAGGAACTCAGCCACGCCTTTGTAGGTGCCGCTGTCTTTACCCTGCATCACCCACAGGCTCGCCCCGCCGATGATGGCGTTTTGCGGCGCGCCTTTAACGTCAGCGTCGTACGGCATCATGCCCACGCCGTAGTTGAATTTGGCGTAGTGACGTATATCCGCCAGCGAGCCGGACGAGGCGGTGGTAATGGCGCAGTCGCCGTTGTAGAACTTCTCGGTGGATTCGTCTTTACGCCCGAAGTAGCTGAAGTCGCCCTTCTTGTTCAGATCGGCAAGCAGCGCGATGTGCTTCACCTGCTCCGGCTTGTTGAACTCCAGCACCGCGTCGGTGCCGTCGAAACCGTTGTTTTTGGTCGCAACCGGCAGGCCGTGCCAGGCGCTGAAGTTTTCAATCTGGATCCAGCCCTGCCAGCCGCTGGCGTAGCCGCACTTCATCCCCGCCGCTTTCAGCTTCGCGGTGTACTCGGCCAGGTCCTGCCATGTTTTTGGCGGCTGCTCCGGATCTAAACCGGCTTTTTTGAAGGCGTCTTTGTTGTAGTACAGCACCGGCGTGGAGCTGTTAAACGGCTGAGACAGCAGATGTCCGGTTCTGGAATCGGTGTAGTAACCCGCTACGGTCGGTACAAACTGGGATTCATCGAAGTTAATACCCGCTTCTTTGAACACTTCATAGACCGGTTTGATGGCTTTGGAGGCCATCATGGTGGCGGTGCCCACTTCATAAACCTGTAACAGCGCAGGCGCGTTACCGGTACGGAAGGCGGCGATGCCCGCGCTCAGGCTCTGCTCGTAGTTGCCTTTGTACACCGGCACAATTTTGTAATCCGGGTGGGTGTCGTTGAAACGCTGCGCCAGGGAGTCAACCTCTTTACCCAACTCCCCTTCCATGGAATGCCAGAACGGAATGGTGGTCACAGCCATTGCGTTCGTCGCAAAAGCCAGACCCAGTGCCAGACCCAAAGCTGTGTGTCGTAACGATGTCATTGTCATCTCTCTTATTGTGCCGGATGCGCGATATCACGCGTTTTATGCTCGCGAGGTAACATGACATGCTCGAATGACAGAAAAATAACTGTTTGTTTACAGATAAGTGACAGCCAGGCGTCAGGGGGATGATGGTTGTGTGAAGGGGGGTTAATATGAAAAAAGCCGGGTGGCGGCTGCGCCTTACCCGGCCTACATGGTATCCGTAGGCCCGGTAAGCGTAAGCGCCACCGGGCAATACAGACGGCTCAGCCGCCCAGGTACGCGCTCCGCACCGCTTCGTTCGCCAGCAGCGCGTCGCCGGTATCGGAGAGCACCACGCGCCCGTTCTCCAGCACATAGCCACGGTCAGCGAGCTTCAGCGCCTGGTTAGCGTTCTGCTCGACGAGGAAGATGGTCATCCCCTCTTTGCGCAGCTGCTCGATAGTGTCGAAAATCTGCTGGATAATAATCGGCGCAAGACCAAGCGACGGTTCATCCAGTAGCAGCAGGCGCGGCTGGCTCATCAGCGCGCGGCCAATCGCCAGCATCTGCTGCTCGCCGCCGGACATGGTGCCCGCACGCTGAATACGACGCTCCCACAGGCGCGGGAAGAGCTCGTACACCCACTTGATGCGGGTCTGGTATTCATCCCGGTGGGCGAAGAAACCGCCCATCGCCAGGTTCTCTTCCACCGTCATGCGGGAGAATACGCGGCGCCCTTCCGGGACAATCGCCACCGCTTCACGCATGATTTTAGCCGTCTGCCAGTCGGTAATGTCTTTGCCGTCAAACACAATCCGCCCGCTGGTGGCGCGCGGGTCGCCGCACAGGGTGCCGAGCAGCGTGGTTTTCCCCGCGCCGTTGGCGCCAATCAGGGTGACGATTTCGCCCTGATTGATATGCAGGCTGACGTCGTGCAGCGCCTGGATCTTGCCATAGTGCGCGTTGACCTTGTCGAACGTTAACATCGCTTTTTCCATCTTATGCCTCACCAAGGTATGCGCGGATCACGTCCGGGTTGTTGCGGATCTCTTCCGGCGTGCCGTTTGCCAGCGGCGTGCCCTGGTTTACCACGTAGATACGATCCGAAATGCCCATCACCAGCTTCATGTCATGCTCAATCAGCAGGATGGTGGTGTCATGATGATCGCGCAGCTCGGCAATCAGCTCGTCCAGCTCTTTGGTCTCTTTCGGGTTAAGGCCCGCCGCCGGTTCGTCGAGCATCAGAATTTCCGGCTGGGTCACCATGCAGCGCACGATCTCAAGGCGACGCTGATCCCCGTAAGCGAGGTTGCTCGCCTGACGGTTGGCGTGCTGGAGCAGGCCGATACGGTCGAGCCAGGTCGCGGCGCGGTCGAGCGCCTCCTCCTGCGTGCGGCGGAAGGCCGGGGTTTTCAGCAGGCCGGAGAAGAGGCCGGTTTTCAGCTGCTGATGTTGCGCCACCAGCAGGTTCTCAATCACCGTCATCTCGCGGAACAGACGTACGTGCTGGAAGGTACGCACCACGCCCATGCGGGCAATCTGCTGGCCCGGCAGCCCTTCAAGATGCTGGTCGCGCAGCATGATGGTGCCGCCCGTCGGCTTGTAGAAGCCGGTCAAACAGTTAAAGACCGTGGTTTTTCCCGCGCCGTTCGGACCAATCAGGGAGACAATCTCTTTCTTGTGCAGATTCAGATTCACATTGTTGACCGCCAGCAGGCCGCCAAAACGCATCATCAGGCCGTTAACGGATAATAAAGGCTTCATGCCTGCTCTCCTTTCGCCTGTGTGCGTTTCAGCTTCAGCTGTGGACGGGTCATCGGCAGCAGACCCTGCGGACGCCAGATCATCATCAGCACCATCAAACCACCCAGCATTAACATGCTGTATTCGTTAAAGTCGCGCATCAGCTCGCGGGAGACCACCAGCAGGATAGCCGCGAGGATCACGGCGAACTGCGAGCCCATTCCACCGAGCACCACAATCGCCAGCACAAAGGCGGATTCGGCAAAGGTGAACGATTCCGGGCTGACGAAGCCCTGACGCGCGGCAAACAGCGTCCCGGCGAAACCGGCAAACGCGGCGCTGATGGTAAATGCGGTCAGCTTGATGCGGGTCGGGTTCAGCCCCAGGGAGCGGCAGGCGATCTCATCTTCGCGCAGCGCTTCCCACGCGCGGCCCAGCGGCATGCGCAGCAGACGGTTAATCACGAACAGGGTAATCACCACCAGCAGCAGCGCCACCAGGTAGAGCCAGATCACGCGGTCGGACGGATCGTACTTGATGCCAAAGAAGTTGCTGAAGGTATCCCAGCCGCCTTCACGGGCGGTACGGCTGAACTCAAGGCCGAAGAAGGTCGGTTTCGGGATCTGGCTGATGCCGTTCGGACCGCCGGTCACTTCGGTATTGTTGAGCAGCAGAATACGGACGATTTCGCCGAAGCCTAAGGTCACAATCGCCAGGTAGTCACCGCGCAGGCGCAGCACCGGGAAGCCGAGCAGGAAGCCCGCCGCGGCAGAGACCAGCCCCGCCAGCGGCAGACAGGTCCAGAAGCCGAGGCCGTAATAGTGGTTCAGCAGCGCGAAGGTGTACGCGCCGATGGCGTAGAACCCGCCGTAGCCCAGCACCAGCAGGCCAGACAGCCCCACCACCACGTTCAGACCCAGCCCCAGAATCACGTAGATCATGGTCAGGGTGGCAATATCCACCGTCCCGCGCGATACCATAAACGGCCACGCCACGGCAGCCACCAGCAGCGCCACAAGGAACAGCTTCTGTTTCACCGTTGTACCGTCGATCGCCGGCAGGACGAATTTCGGCCCGGAGACGTTTTTCAACGTCTTCTGGAACAGCGGACGCAGCAGCTGGAACAGGAACACCACCGCGGTGCCGATAAACACCCACTGCCAGCGGATGTCGGGAGCGGTATCCACCACCAGCTTTGTGCCGTCCAGTCCTAACTGGACGCCCATAAAGACGCCCGCCAGGACGAAGAACATGGCGGCAGAGAGCAGCGCCATCGCAAAATGCATCGGTTTCATACTTTCTCTACCTCCGGACGGCCCAGAATACCGGTAGGCATGACCAGCAGCACCAGAATCAGCAGGGCAAACGACACCACATCTTTATATTCGGTGCTCAGGTACGCCGAGGAGAGCGCTTCGGCCACGCCCAGGATCAGGCCGCCGATCATCGCGCCGGGAATGCTGCCGATGCCGCCCAGTACCGCCGCGGTGAAGGCTTTCATCCCGGCCATAAAGCCGATGTACGGGTTGATTACGCCGTAGAACTGGCCGAGCAACACGCCAGCCACCGCTGCCATCGCCGCGCCGATCACGAAGGTCAGGGCAATCACGCGGTCGGTGTTAATCCCGAGCAGGCTCGCCATCTTCAGATCTTCCGCGCAGGCGCGGCAGGCGCGTCCCATGCGGGAGTAGCGGATGAACAGGGTCAGGGCCAGCATGGCAATAAAGGTCACCACCCAGATAACCAGCTGCATGGTAGTGACAGAGGCGGAGAAGTTTTCGCTGGCCCCCACAATCCACTGGCCGTTAAACAGGCTAGGCAGCGCCACGTCGCGCGAGCCTTCGGTCAGGCTGACGTAGTTTTGCAGAAAAATGGACATACCGATGGCGGAGATCAGCGCGATCAGGCGTTTGGAGCTGCGCACCGGCCGGTAGGCCACCCGTTCGATACTCCAGCCGTAGGCGCTGGCGATCACAATTGCGCCGACAAACCCGGCGGCCACCAGCAGCCAGCTGCTGTCGATGCCCATCATCATCAGCGCGGCGATGATCATAAAGGAGACGTAGCTACCGATCATGTACACCTCGCCGTGGGCGAAGTTGATCATGCCGATAATGCCGTAAACCATCGTGTAGCCGATGGCGATCAGCGCGTAGGTGCTTCCCAGCGTGACGCCGTTAAACATCTGCTGCAAGAAGTAGAGAAACTGCTCGGACATAAGAAAACCTTTTTATACCCGCCCGGTGAGCCGGGCGGTGGGATGATTATTTGGCGACCGAGGAAGACCCGTCGGCGTGCCACTTGAAGACACCAAATTCAAATCCCTTCAGATCGCCTTTCTCATCCCAGTTCAGCGGCCCAATCACGGTGTTCGCCCCGTGTGCTTTTAAATCTTTCACCAGATCCAGCGGCTCTTTACTGCCGGTACGGTCCAGCGCGGTGGCAAGAGACTGCACGGCCGCGTAGGTGATCCAGACGTACGGACCGCTCGGATCTTTCTTCTGCGCCTTGAGCGCATCCACGATAGCCTTATTCGCCGGATCCTGGTCATAGCGTTTTGGCATCGTCACCAGCATGCCTTCGGCAGAATCGCCCGCGATGTTGGACAGGGAGGCATTACCGACGCCCTCTGGCCCCATAAACTGGGTTTTCAGGCCGGTGGCGCGCGCCTGGCGCAGCATCTGCCCCATTTCCGGGTAGTAGCCGCCGTAGTAAACGAAGTCGATATTCTCTTTTTGCAGGCGGGCGATCAGCGCGGAGAAGTCTTTCTCACCAGCGGTAATGCCGTCGAAGAAGACGATGTTTGCGCCGCCTTTTTTCAGGCCGTCCTGCACGGAACGCGCCAGGCCTTCGCCGTACTGCTGCTTATCATGGATGATGGCGATACGCTGCGGCTTAACGGTTTCGAGGATGTATTTGGCGGCGGTTGGCCCCTGAGAGGAGTCCAGACCGGCGGTACGCATGATGTGCTGGTAGCCGCGCTGGGTCAGTTCCGGGTTGGTGGCACCCGGGGTGATCATCAGAATGCCTTCGTCTTCGTAGATATCAGATGCGGGCTGCGTGGAGGAGGAACACAGGTGCCCGATGACGTACTGGATACCGTCGTTAACGATTTTGTTGGCGACCGCGACGGCCTGTTTAGGATCGCAGGCGTCGTCATACTCCACGCCTACCAGCTTGTCGCCTTTGATGCCGCCTTTGGCGTTGATATCTTTGATGGCCTGACGCGCGCCGTTGAACTCCATGTCACCCCACTGGGCAACAGGGCCGGACATCGCCCCCACTACCGCAACTTTAATGTCGTCTGCCATAGCGGCATGCGAGATCGACAGTGCGACCATCCCCGCGATTAACGTCTTCGCGTTCCTTTTCATCTCTGAATCCCCATTCGTGATGTCGTGTTTATATTTTGTTTTATTATGGTTAAAAAGCATTCTGTACTTTTAATGAACAACGCTATTTTTACCAGTGCCTTTAATGGTTTAGCGCAGTTTTTTGTCAAAAACCAGACTAAAATCTCTATTTTTCAGGCGATTAAGCAAAGATAATATTCTGAAATCAGGCGGAGATAAACAAATAAAAGCGCAGTTTGCAGCATAAAATAACGGTACAAAGCGCCGAATAAATCACTGCCCTTCAGGTTAAAATTCTGCTTATTTTTCGATCCATGTGTTTTCAAACTGCCCATCGCGCTGCCAAAAAACTAATCACCTGGTAAATGGGAAGAAAAAGAGAAAGCGCCTGAGCAAATAAATTGAGTACACTGGCCCTACTCTTTTTGATTTGGACAAGCAGCTAATGAAACTGACTATCGTGCGTCTGGTGACCTTTAGCGACCAGGATCATATCGACCTGGGCAAGATCTGGCCGGAATATTCCCCTTCATCGCTGGCCGTCGATGAAAACCACCGCATCTATGCCGCGCGTTTTAATGAACGTCTGCTGGCCGCCGTCCGCGTAACGCTGAGCGGCACGGAAGGGGCGCTGGATTCCCTGCGCGTGCGCGACGTGACCCGTCGTCGCGGGGTCGGGCAGTATTTGATTGAAGAGGTGATCCGTGAAAACCCGAGCATAACCTCCTGGTGGATGGCCGACGTGGGCGTAGAGGATCGCGGCGTGATGGCGGCGTTTATGCAGGCGTTAGGGTTTACGGCGCAGGCGAACGGGTGGGAGAAGCGCCAGAGTTGATGTGTGCGGCCTGATGCCCTCACCCCGGCCCTCTCCCACGGGGAGAGGGAGAAAACATTAAAAAAGGCAACTTGCGTTGCCTTTTTGCTTTTATTTGGCGTCTGTCGCCGTGCCATTGGCATGCCAGTCAAACACGCCGAACTCAAAGCCCTTCAGGTCGCCCTTCTCATCCCAGGACAGCGGCCCCATCACGGTTTCTACCGAGTTCGCTTTCAGCCAGGTGGCAATCCCCGCCGGATCGGCTGACTGGTTCAGGCCCGCTTGCAGAGACTGCAACGCTGCGTAGGTGGTCCAGACGAACGCACCACTTGGATCCTGTTTCTTCGCCTTGATGGCATCGACAACAGGTTTGTTCGCAGGCACCTGGTCGTAGTTCTTCGGTTTGGTCACCAGCAGCCCTTCAGCGGATTCACCCGCGATATTAGACAGGGAAACGTTCGCGACACCTTCTGGCCCCATGAACTGCGTCTTCAGACCCGCCGCACGCGCCTGGCGCAGGATCTGCCCCATTTCCGGGTGGTAGCCGCCGTAGTAAACGAAATCGATATTTTCTTTCTTCAGACGCGCGACCAGGGTCGAGAAGTCTTTCTCACCGGCGGTGATACCGTCAAAGAACACCACGTTGGCGTTCGCTTTTTTCAGGTTATCCTGCACCGCACGGGCCAGGCCTTCGCCGTACTGCTGTTTGTCATGAACAATCGCGATGCGCTGCGGCTTCACTTTTTCCACGATGTATTTCGCGGCGGTTGGCCCCTGATCGGAGTCCAGACCGGTGGTACGCAGGATCAGCTTATAGCCGCGCGCGGTCAGCTCTGGCGCCGTCGCGGCCGGGGTGATCATCAGAATGCCTTCGTCTTCGTAGATGTCAGACGCGGGCTGGGTGGAAGAGGAGCACAGGTGACCGATAACGTATTTGATCCCGTCGTTTACCACTTTGTTCGCCACCGCGACCGCCTGTTTCGGGTCACAGGCATCGTCATATTTTACGATTTGCAGCTTTTCGCCCTTGATGCCGCCCTTAGCATTAATGTCTGCAACCGCCTGTTCCGCGCCGGTAAATTCCTGGTCGCCGTACTGTGCTACCGGACCGGACATCGCGCCCACCACGGCCACTTTAATATCGGCCTGGGCCATAGTGCTGAATGCCAACGCGATACATCCTGCCAGTAACGCTTTACCCTTCATGTTCATCCTGAGATTCCCCATTATTATGGTTATAACGATTGTTGTGATGTTGTTGTGTAGCGCTTTATTTCAGTTATAGGCGTGCTGTTCGCGCTTTTTCAGCATACTCTGCTAAAACATACCCCATTTTTATGATTTTGGAATAGCTAATTTGAAATGAAAATATGATAAGCCCAACTGTCATTTCAGCCGGGCTTTTGGCTTTATCGTGTCAGCGAGGCGGAAATAATATCCAGCGCTTTACGGAACTGCGCTTCGGGGATGGTGAGCGGGTAGAGGAAGCGAATAACGTTGCCGTAAACGCCGCAGCTCAGGAGCAGCAGCCCTTCGTTCAACGCGCGCTCCTGAACCTGACGGGTAAATTCCGGCGACGGCTGTCCGGTTTGCGGATCGCTAAATTCCACCGCCACCATCGAGCCCTGCCCACGGATATCGGCGATATACGGACAACCATCCTTCGCTTTATTCAACACCTCGACCAGATGATGCCCGAGATGAGACGCGCGGGTGCAGAGATCGTCCTCGTCAATCACATCCAGCACCGCATGGGCCGCCGCAATCGCCAGCGGGTTACCCGCGTAAGTTCCGCCAAGCCCGCCCGGGGCGGGCGCATCCATCACCTCCGCCCGGCCAGAGACGGCAGAGAGCGGCATCCCGCCCGCCAGGCTTTTCGCCATGGTGATCAGATCGGGCTTCACGCAGTGATTTTCCATGGAGAACAGCTTGCCGGTACGCGCGAAGCCGGTTTGTACTTCGTCGGCAATGAGTAAAATCCCGTGGGTATCGCACAGGGCACGCAGCGCCTGCATAAAATCAGCGGGCGCGACGTTGAACCCGCCCTCGCCCTGAACCGGTTCAATAATGATTGCCGCCACCTGATCGGGCGCGATATCGGCTTTGAAGATGCGTTCCAGGCTTTTTAGCGCTTCGGCGGTACTGATGCCGTGCAGGCTGTTGGGGAATTGCGCGTGGTAAACCGAACCGGGGAACGGGCCGAAGCCGAGCTTATAGGGCGCCACTTTGCCGGTCAGCGCCATGGTCATAAAGGTACGGCCGTGGAACGCGCCGCCGAAGGTGATAAGGCCGGGACGTCTGGTGTACGCGCGGGCGATTTTCACCGCGTTTTCGACCGCTTCCGCCCCCGTTGAGAAGAAGGCGGTTTTGGCTGGCCCCTCTATGGGTACGCGCTGGTTGATGCGCTCGGCAAGCGCCACATAGCCTTCATAGGGGACGATTTGATAAGCGGTATGGGTAAAGGCGTGAAGCTGTTTTTCGATGGCGGCGATAACTTTAGGATGGCGATGCCCGGTATTCAGCACGGCGATCCCGGCGGCAAAATCAATATACTCATTACCTTCCACGTCCCACACCGTGGCGTTTTCGGCTTTATCGGCATAGAAGTTACACATGACGCCGATACCGCGCGGCGTCGCCTGTAAACGCCGGTCGTTCAGTTCGTTATTTTTCACCCTGTCACCCTCTGAAAGTCGCCTGCTTAGCGCATCAGTAAGTGTTTGCCAGGGGCAGGGAATTCGCCAGAGCGGGCGCTAAAAAAACAAAACCCCCGAATTTGCATTCGAGGGTTCTCGGTGTACTTCGCGGAAATTACGCTTCGATAGCGGCGCGAAGTTTTTTCATGGCGTTTTTCTCAAGCTGACGCACACGTTCAGCGGAGACGCCGTAGCGGTCGGCCAGCTCCTGCAACGTGGACTTGTTATCTTCGTCCAGCCAGCGGGCACGGATGATATCCTGGCTACGCTCGTCGAGGCCTTCCATCGCGAAGGTCAGCTTGTTCGCCGCCTGGTCTTCCCAGTTATCCTCTTCAATGCCGTCAGCAAAGTTAGAGGTTTTATCCTGAAGATACAGAACCGGGGCCATCGGCTGGCTGTCGGACGCGTCATCGTCGGCAGACATATCAAACGTCATGTCCTGAGCGGCCATACGGGATTCCATCTCGCGGACGTCTTTGCTGGAAACGCCCAGCTCGCGCGCCACCATTTCCACTTCATCCTGATTGAACCAGCCCAGACGCTGCTTGGTTTTACGCAGGTTAAAGAACAGTTTGCGCTGCGCTTTCGTCGTGGCGACTTTCACAATACGCCAGTTACGCAGGACGTATTCGTGAATTTCCGCTTTGATCCAGTGTACGGCGAAGGAGACCAGTCGCACACCCACTTCCGGGTTGAAGCGACGTACCGCCTTCATCAGGCCAATGTTACCTTCCTGAATCAGGTCCGCCTGCGGCAGGCCGTAGCCCGCATAATTACGAGCAACGTGAACAACAAAGCGCAGGTGAGACAGGATCAGCGTTTTAGCTGCTTCCAGATCGCCCTGGTAATGCAGCTTTTCAGCAAGCTCCTTTTCTTCCTCAGCCGTTAACATCGGCCAGGTGTTCGCAGCCCGGATGTAAGATTCCAGGTTACCAACAGGGGCTAAAGCTAAAGTTTGCATTTCTTTGGTCATTCATTCCTCTCAATGTTTCTTCTGGTCCAGGTTGTCCCCGTCAGGCAACAACCATGCCAAAGCGTTTGAGCAACGAGATTAGCATTCACTCTTTTATCAGACAGTGATTTTATCCACAAGTTCCAGGTGCAACAGTGAATAAATTACGCACAAAATGTGACATGAAGATGATTGCAGGGGAAGAGACAACAGGGACGCTTTCCCTGCAAGCGAACATCTCGGTGCAGGGAAAGATTATATCACGCTTTTATTAGTCGGGAGTAAAGTGGCGTAAATGTTGAACCGTTGCCAGCCATGCGGCAATCCAGCCGATCATGGAGCACACCAGCAGCAACAGCAGGCACTCATCGAAACCTAAACCACTGATATCAAACTTAGTTCCGAAAACCTGCGCCACCTCGGTGACGGCTGACGACAACCGCATCACCAAAATTTCTGACAAAATCAATGAAAGAAATGCACCAGAAAAACCTAATAACGCGCCGCCGTAAAGGAACGGGCGGAGGATGAAACCATCCGTTGCGCCAATCAGTTTCTGCACGTTGATGGTATCGCGACGGGCGAAGATGCTCAGGCGCACGCTGTTACCAATGACGAGGAACACCGCCGCCACCATCAGCACGCCGATCATCGCCGACACGCGTCCTACCAGCCCGGTCAGGGCGGCAAGACGGGCAAACCAGCTGTCGTCCATGCGCACTTCATCAATCCCGTTGATGCGGGTAATGCGGTCGCGCAGGGTGTTGAGCGAATCCGTGCCCTGGAAATCGAGTTTCGGGATCACCACCGCCACGGCGGGCAGCGGGTTCTCTTCAAGCATATCCAGCGCGCCGCCGAACCCGGACCAGTTGCGGAACTCACCCAGCGCTTCATCGCGGGAAAGGTAGTTCACCTTCTCCACACCCTGCTCGGCCTGAATCTGCCCCACCACCTGCGCCGCCGCGTTATCGTCGAGGGCTTTATCCAGATAAACGGTGATCTGCGGCGACGGATAGTACTGGGACGCCGCCTGGTTTACGTTTTTGTAAACCATGTAGCAGACGCTGGGCAGCGTCAGGGAGATGGCAATCACCATCACCGTCAGGAACGTCGCCAGCGGTTTGCTTTTCAGATCCTGCAACGCGCCCTGGAAGGCGTACCGCACCTGCTCGTTAAAGACGTTGGTTTTGCGGGAGTTCGGTTTCGGTGCCGCTTTGGCACGCTTAGGCGCATTGCGATTGCCGTCCCCGCCGCCCTGAGGCTTGCGGAAACGGTCAAACCGGTTGCTGAACTGCCGAATCTGGTTCATTGCATCACGCTTATTCACCGTGGCCTCCGTGCAAATGCCCGTCGCTCAGGGTCAGCATGCGGTACGAACGGCGGGAGATCAGCCCCATGTCGTGCGTCGCCATCAGTACCGTGACCCCCACGCGGTTAAATTCCTCAAACAGACGCAGGATCCCTTCAGAGAGGGCATCGTCCAGGTTACCGGTCGGTTCATCCGCCAGCAAAACGGCTGGCTTGTTCACCACCGCACGGGCGATGCCCACGCGCTGCTGCTCACCGCCGGAGAGCTGGATCGGGAAGTTCTTCGCTTTGTCCAGCAGCCCGACCTTATCCAGCGCCGCAGAGACGCGACGGCGGATATCATCGTAACTGGCGCCGGCAATAATCAGCGGGATCGCGACGTTATCGAAAACCGTGCGATCCATCAGCAGGTGGTGATCCTGGAAAATCATGCCAATCTGACGACGCAGGAACGGCACTTCACGGTTCTTAAGACGGCTAATTTCATGGCCGCTGAACCAGATTTTCCCGGCGCTTGGCCGCTCGATCCCACAGATCAGCTTGAGCAGGGTACTTTTCCCCGCGCCGGAATGGCCGGTCAGGAATGCCATCTCGCCTGGCTGGAGGTGGAATGTAACCCCCTGTAGCGCTTGTCTCCCGCCGAGATAGGCCTTGCTGACGTGTTCAAAGCGAATCATTGTTAGTCCTCTCGGGCAAAAAGTGCCTCAATAAAGTCGTCCGCTTTAAACGGACGTAAATCCTCAATACGCTCGCCCACACCGATGTAACGGATAGGAATGCCAAACTGGTCGGCCACGGAGAAGATCACCCCGCCTTTCGCGGTGCCGTCCAGCTTGGTCAGCGTGATCCCGGTCAGGCCTACCGCTTCATGGAACAGCTTCGCCTGGCTGATGGCGTTCTGTCCGGTGCTGGCGTCGATAGTCAGCATAATTTCATGCGGTGCATCTTCGTCCAGCTTCTTCATGACGCGAACGATTTTCTTCAGCTCTTCCATCAGGTGCGATTTGTTCTGCAAACGCCCCGCGGTATCCGCAATCAGCACGTCCACGTTACGCGACTTCGCCGCCTGGATGGCATCGAAAATCACGGACGCGGAATCCGCGCCGGTGTGCTGAGCAATGACCGGAATATTGTTGCGCTGGCCCCACACCTGGAGCTGTTCCACCGCTGCCGCACGGAAGGTATCGCCCGCCGCCAGCATCACCGATTTGCCCTGCTGCTCAAACTGGCGCGCCAGCTTGCCGATGGTGGTGGTTTTACCCACGCCGTTGACGCCCACCATCAGGATCACAAACGGCATTTTGCCTTCAATATTAAGCGGTTCGTCAACTTTTGCGAGAATTTCACCCATCTCGTCTTTCAGCAGGCCGTACAGCGCCTCGG
Organism: Enterobacter cloacae complex sp. EB5; assembly: GCF_031432835.1. Taxonomy (NCBI): domain Bacteria; kingdom Pseudomonadati; phylum Pseudomonadota; class Gammaproteobacteria; order Enterobacterales; family Enterobacteriaceae; genus Enterobacter; species Enterobacter cloacae complex sp. EB5. The sequence continues at coordinate 2,331,097 of NZ_CP133860.1, read as the reverse complement.
CGTCACGCAGCTGTTTGCGGCTCGCCCCTTCGGTCAGGTTGGCGATGATCTTCCGGGTGGTTTCCACGCCCACGTCCGCAATCAGCAGCTGCTCTTCCAGCTCCTCAAACAGATCGTCGTCGATCTTTTTGCCGCGGAACAGACTGATAAATCCGGAACCTAAGTTTTCTTTGGTTTTGAGCAGGCTGCGCTTCAGGCGCGCGAAGAAACCTTCTTTGGTCGGTTTTTCCTGCTCCTGAACGATCTCTTCTTCGGCCTGCTCTTCCACCGGCACGACGATGACCGCTTCTTCAGCCGCTTCCGCCGCCAGCGCCTGGGCTTCCAGCTCTTCGTCGGTCAGCTCTGGCTCAAGGGCCGCTTCTTCTTCCACCGCCTCAACAATTTCAACGGTTTCCGCTTCGGCCTGCCACTCTTCGGCAGAAACCTCTTCGGCTTTCACCTCTTCCGGCAGCGGCAGTTCTTCGTGTTCGATAGTGGCCTGCGGCGCTTCGTTAAGGGTTTCAACGATAACCGGCTCTGGTTTTTCGCTCTCCTGAACCTGTTCAGTAACCTCAACCACCTCTTCAGCAAAGGATTCAATCTCTTCTTTGCTGTGGGCTGGCTCTTCCGCTTCGACAACCGCAGCGGTTTCGACAGGCGTTTCAGGCTGTGACGACTCTTCTACAACCTGCTGTTCTTCGGTTTTCTGTTCTGTTTCTTGCTCTTTTTCACCGAAACCCAACCAGGAAAAGAAGCCACGTTTTTTTTGTTTTGCCATCTGCGACTACACTCCTCGCGGCGCTATATACAGGGAAGCTAAAAAAATGATGAAATAGTCTAACACTTTACTTAATTGACATCACCGCCCGCAATCGCAGGGCATTGTTAACAGAGCTTTCCTGAGATGAAGAAACCCACCCGCGCCCCGGCCGGTCAAATTCGCATTATCGGCGGCCAGTGGCGAGGCCGGAAATTACCGGTGCCGGACAGCCCCGGTTTACGCCCCACCACGGACCGCGTTCGCGAGACGCTGTTTAACTGGCTCGCCCCGTCTATGGTAGACGCCAACTGCCTGGACTGCTTCGCCGGAAGCGGTGCATTGGGGCTGGAAGCGCTGTCGCGTTATGCCGCCAGCGCCACGCTGCTGGAGATGGAGCGCGGCGTCGCGCAGACGTTGCAGCAAAATCTGGCTACGCTGAAGGCCACCAACGCGAAAGTGGTGAATACCAACACGCTGAGCTTCCTCGCCCAACAGGGGACGCCGTTCAACGTGGTGTTTGTTGACCCGCCGTTCCGTAAAGGGCTGCTGGAAGAGACATTATCGTTGCTGGAAAAAAATGGCTGGCTGGCAGACGACGCGCTGATTTACGTTGAAAGCGAAGTGGAAAATGGCCTGCCGCCCGTTCCCGTTCACTGGGATCTGCACCGCGAGAAGGTCGCCGGCCAGGTGGCTTATCGTCTGTATCACCGTCAGGCACAAGGAGGATCCGATGCCAGTACTGATTAACGTAGGGCGCGTGCTGATGCTGGGCGTCTGGGCATTTTTGATTTTGAATCTGGTGCACCCGTTCCCGCGTCCGCTGAATATCTTTATTAACGTGGCGCTGATTTTTACCGCGTTCATGCATGCCTTGCAGATGGTGATGCTGAAAAACGGTCTGCCGAAAGATGGCCCACCGATGACCGGCTGGCAGCAGCTGCGGGTGTTTATTTTCGGCGTGTTTGAGCTGCTGGTGTGGATGAAGAAGTTTAAGGCGCAGGTGAAGAAGTAGGCCCCTCACCCTAACCCTCTCCCAAGGGGAGAGGGGACGATTACACCCTCTCCCCTTGGGAGAGGGTTAGGGTGAGGGGAAAACTACAGCTCCGGTTCAAATCCTTCAAACCGCGACCCTTTGTAGCTCAGCGTGCCTTTCTCCCCCACCGTCAGCTGGTGGTACTGCTGCGTCTCCAGGCGGAAAGTCATCTCCAGCCCGCCGGTTTCCGGCTTAAAGCTCGCTTCATAGCGCATCGTTGTGCCCGCTGGCGTCACCTGCTGCTGGCGGGAGCGGCGGTCGTTAAGCGGCTTCTCACGCTTGTTCGTCACCACCACGCGCTTTTGCATCAGCGGCGCGGCGTCGTTGTCGGCCTTCTCACGGCGCTGCTGCACGAAGCGAAACGAGGCGGCAATGACGATAATCGCCACCACGATAATGAAAAACAGCGGCATCTTGCTCATTGAAAAATCCCATCAGATTATGCGGAATTCAGGATACCTCGCCAGCCCCGGCATTGCCAAACGCCCGCTCGCGTCACTACACTGGATCAGGAACTGATCATTCAGCCTCAACAGTTACAGGGAGTTAATATGCTTTGGTCATTTATCGCTGTCTGTTTTTCCGCATGGCTTTACGTCGATGCGTCCTACCGTGGCCCAGCCTGGCAGCGCTGGTTGTTTAAACCCGTCACGCTATTACTCCTGCTGTTGCTTGCCTGGCAGGCCCCGATGTTTAACGCCGTTAGCTATCTTGTCCTCGCGGGGCTGTGTGCTTCCCTGATTGGCGATGCCTTAACCCTGCTGCCGCGCCAGCGCCTATTGTACGCCGTGGGGGCATTCTTCCTGTCGCATCTGCTCTATACCATCTACTTTGCCAGCCAGATGACGCTCTCCTTCTTCTGGCCGCTGCCGCTGGTGCTGCTGGTGATTGGCGCCCTGCTGATCGTGGTGATCTGGTCGCGTCTGGAAGAGATGCGTCTGCCGGTCTGTACGTTTATCGCCATGACGCTGGTGATGGTGTGGCTGGCGGGCGAGCTGTGGTTCTTCCGTCCGACGGCGCCTGCGATGTCTGCGTTCTTCGGTGCCGCACTGTTGCTGTTGGGTAATATCGTCTGGCTGGGCAGCCACTATCGCCGCCGCTTCCGTGCGGATAATGCGATTTCCGCCGCCTGTTACTTTGCCGGACACTTCCTGATTGTGCGTTCGCTGTATATCTAAATAACGCTTGACTCTGGAGTCGACTCCAGAGTGTATGCTGCGGTTAATGAGAAAATTATCATTACCGGAGACTGCCATGTCGACTCCAGAAACACCTAAAAAAGTTCCCCAATTCTCGGCACTTAAGCTCAGCCCGGTTCCGCCAAAAGAGGACTGCTGCTGCGAGGGCGCGTGCGAAACCCGGACCGAAGCGCTGCCTGAAAACGGCAATCACTACAGCTGGGTGGTCAACGGCATGGACTGCGCGGCCTGCGCCCGCAAAGTGGAAAATGCAGTGAAGCAGGTGCCGGGTGTGAACCACGTTCAGGTGCTGTTCGCTACCGAAAAGCTGCTGGTCAGCGCCGAAAACGACGTCAGCAGACAGGTTGAAGCCGCCGTCAGCAAAGCGGGTTATACCCTGCGCAGCGAAACGGCGCCCGCAGAAAAAACGTCCCCGCTAAAAGAAAATCTGCCGCTCATTACCCTCATCATCATGATGGCCCTGAGCTGGGGGCTGGAGCAAATCAACCACCCGTTCGGCAACCTGGCGTTTATCGCCACCACGCTGGTTGGCCTGTTCCCGATTGCGCGTCAGGCGCTGCGTCTGATGAGAAGCGGCAGCTGGTTTGCCATCGAAACGCTGATGAGCGTGGCGGCTATCGGGGCGCTGTTTATTGGCGCGACGGCGGAAGCGGCGATGGTGCTGCTGCTGTTCTTAATTGGCGAACGCCTTGAGGGCTGGGCGGCGAGTCGGGCGCGTAAAGGGGTGAGCGCGCTGATGGCGCTGAAGCCGGAAACCGCCACGCGGGTTATTCATGGTCAGCGTGAAACGGTCGCCATCAATACCCTGCGCCCGGGCGACGTGATTGAAGTGCCCGCAGGCGGACGTCTGCCAGCCGATGGGGCCCTCATTACCGCCACCGCGAGCTTTGACGAAAGCGCCCTGACCGGGGAATCCATCCCGGTAGCGCGTGCGGCGGGTGAAAAAGTGCCTGCGGGCGCCACCAGCGTCGACCGGCTGGTGCAGCTCACCGTGCTTTCTGAACCGGGCGACAGCGCCATCGACCGCATCCTCAGGCTGATTGAAGAGGCCGAGGAGCGCCGCGCGCCGGTCGAACGCTTTATCGATCGCTTCAGCCGGATTTACACCCCCGCCATCATGCTGGTGGCGCTGCTGGTCACCGTCGTCCCGCCGCTGTTCTTCGGCGCGCCGTGGGAGGGCTGGATTTACAAAGGGCTGACGCTGCTGCTGATCGGCTGTCCGTGTGCGCTGGTGATCTCCACCCCGGCGGCGATTACCTCAGGGCTGGCGGCGGCGGCACGGCGCGGGGCGCTGATTAAGGGCGGCGCGGCGCTGGAACAGCTGAGCCAGGTTCAGCACATCGCCTTCGATAAAACCGGCACGCTGACCGTCGGCAAGCCGCAGGTAACCGGCGTGTATCTGCAGGACATCAGTGAAAACGCCCTGCTGACGCTGGCCGCTGCCGTGGAGCAGGGCTCCACTCACCCTCTGGCGCAGGCGATTGTGCGTGAAGCGAAGGGGCGCGGGCTGAACATCCCTCCGGCAACCGCCCAGAGAGCGCTGGTCGGGTCGGGGATTGAGGCTGTGGTCGAAGGCAAAAAAGTGCTGATCGCCGCAGCAGGCGCGTTCGCGAATCCACAGGTTGAGGCATTAGAGCAGGCCGGGCAGACGGTTGTTGCCGTGATGCAGGACGGTGTGCCGATGGGCATGCTGGCGCTGCGCGACACCCTGCGTGACGATGCGAAAGCCGCCGTCGACGCGCTGCACAGGCTGGGGGTACAGGGCGTGATCCTGACCGGTGATAACCCGCGCGCGGCGGCGGCGATTGCCGGTGAGCTGGGGCTGGAGTGTAAGGCCGGATTGTTGCCTGCGGATAAAGTCAGCGCGGTAACCGAGCTGAACGGTCATGCCCCGCTGGCGATGGTCGGGGACGGGATAAACGATGCCCCGGCAATGAAGGCTTCCACCATCGGCATTGCGATGGGTAGCGGCACCGACGTGGCGCTGGAGACCGCCGACGCGGCGCTGACGCACAACCGCCTGACCGGGTTGGCGCAGATGATAGATCTTGCGCGGGCGACGCGCGCCAATATTCGGCAGAACATCGGCATTGCGCTGGGTCTGAAGGGGATTTTCCTGGTCACCACGCTGCTCGGCATGACCGGACTGTGGCTGGCGGTACTGGCGGATACGGGGGCGACGGTGCTGGTCACGGCGAACGCGTTGCGGCTGTTGCGCCGTCGGTAAAAACGCCCGGTGGCGGCTGCGCCTTACCGGGCCTACAACGGCTCTGAACCGTAGGCCGGGTAAGGCGCAGCCGCCACCCGGCAAAAAACGGCGTCACTGCATCCCTAGCAACCCCGGCAACCATAATGAAATCGCCGGGATGTACGTCACCATCCCCAGCACCACCAGCAACATACCGTAAAACGGCAGCATCGCCCGCACCACGTGCTCGATCTTCTGCTTACTCACCGCGCTCGCCACGAACAGCACCGACCCGACCGGCGGCGTGATCAGCCCAATCCCCAGGTTCACCATCATGATCATCCCGAAATGCACCGGGTCGATCCCCAGCGAGTTGGTCACCGGTAGCAGCACCGGGGTCAGGATCAGGATGATCGGCGCCATGTCCATCAGCGTGCCAATCAGCAGCAGCATGATATTGAGGTACATCAGGATCACGTATTTGTTATCGGAGAGCGACGTGAAGAATTCGGTGATGCGCATCGGCAGCTGCATGTAGGTCATTACCGCGCCAAACGCCGCGGCAAAGCCAATCAAAATCATCACGATAGTGACAGTTTTCACCGTGCGGCACATCAGCTTCGGCAGTTCATTCCACTTGTAGTCGCGGTAGATGAACATGGTGACGAAGAACGCCCACAGGCAGGCCACGGCGGCAGATTCGGTCGCCGTGAATATCCCGGACAAGATCCCGCCGAGGATAATCACCACCGTCATCAGCCCCCACAGGGCATCGAGCATGATTTTCAGCGCCTGCCTGAACGGGATTTTGTCCCCCTTCGGATAGCCGCGCTTGCGGGCGAAGCACAGGCAGAGCACCATCAGGCTCACGCCCAGCAGCAGGCCCGGCAGCACGCCCGCGATAAACAGCGTGGCGATGGAGACCGTTCCCCCCGCCGCCAGGGAGTAAATCACCGAGTTGTGGCTGGGCGGGATCAGGATCGCCTGCACCGACCCGCTGGCCGTCACCGCCGCCGCGTATTCGCGCGGATAGCCCTTCTTCTCCATCTCCGGGATCATCACGCTGCCGATAGACGCCGTATCCGCCACCGACGAGCCGGAAATCGCGCCGAAGAACGTTGATGCCACGATGTTCACCAGCGACAGCCCGCCGCGTATAAAGCCGACAAAAACGTACGCGAAGTTAACCAGCCGTCGGGCAATGCCCCCTTCCGCCATGATCGCCCCGGCAAGAATGAAGAACGGGATCGCCAGCAGGGTAAATTTATTCACCCCGCTGGTGATCTGGATCATCAGCGCCTCCAGCGGCAGGTCAATCCACAGCGCGCCCGCCACGGCGCTTAAGCCGACGGCGAAGGCCACCGGCATCCCCAGCGCCAGCAAAATGGCGAGGGTGAATAACAAAACAAACGCATCCATTGTTCACCCCTTAACTGTGATTGCCGATCAGCACGACCGGACGGTTTTCCTGCGAGCCAAACAGCAGGCGTTCAAGCACAAACAGGATCAAAATGGCCGACCCGACAGGCAGCGGCAGATAGCTTTCGCCGGAGGTCAGGAGCGGAAACTCCGCCACCGGCTGCTCCCACAGCTCGACGCACAGCCAGTAGCTGTACCAGCACATCAGGCCGGAGATGAGCAGCATCAGCAGATCCACCACCCGCGCGCACACTCTTTGCAGCGACGCGGGCAGGCGGTCGGTGAGCATGTTGACCGCAATATGCGACCCGGCGCGGTAGCTCACCGCCGCGCCGATAAAGGTAAACGTCACCATGCAGATAATGGCGATCGGCTCCGGCCAGGATTCGCCGCGATTGAGCACATAGCGAGAGAAGATGCCAATGGGGATGACAATCGTCATCACCAGTAGCGAGAGACCCGCCACCACCATGGCGAGCAGGTACAGACGGTCCATCCACTTCAGATAGAGTTCGGACATACGTACTCCGGCTTACTGAACGTCAGCGATGGCTTTCATCAGATCCTGATGCTTGTCGCCATACTGCGCGCGCACCGGCTCTGTCGCCTTGATAAACACCGTTTTATCGATGTCGTGGAACTGCACGCCGCCGGCCTTCATTTTCGCCAGCGCCTGGTCGTTATACGCATTCCACAGCTTGCGCTGCTCGAACTGCGCTTCGCGAGCCAGCGTCAGGATCTTTTGCTGTTCGTCAGCGCTCAGTTTGTCCCATTTCACTTTGGAGTAGAGCAGCATTTCCGGGGTGATGAAGTGGCCGCTCAGCGTGTAGTTTTTGGCGACAGGCATGTAGTTGTGGGCGATAAAGGTTGGCGGGTTGTTCTCCGCGCCGTCGATCACCCCGGTCTGCATGCCGCTGTAAACCTCACTGACGCCCATCGCCACCGAGTTCGCCCCCATCGCTTTCAGCGTGGCCAGCGCCACCGGGCTGCCCTGCACGCGAATTTTCTTCCCTTTCAGATCGTCCGGTTTGACGATCGGCTCTTTGGTGATCAGGTTGCGGGTGCCGGAATCCATCCAGCCAAGGAAGACCAGACGCGATTTCGGGTTGGCGGTGAGTTTGTCGCCAATCTGCTTGCCGACATCCCCGTCGATCACCTTGTGCATGTGGTCTTCATCGCGGAATACGTAGGGCAGCGTAAACACTTCGATATCCGGCAGGATGGCAGCCACCGGCGCCATAGAGACGCGGATCATGTCGATCGCCCCCATCTGCGCCTGCTCAATCATCTGCTTTTCATCCCCCAGTACGCCGCCGGGAAAGACCTTAATCTCCAGCTTGCCATCGGTTTGTTGTTTGAGTTTTTCACCCATGTGCTGAACCGCCACCACGTTCGGGTAGCCTTCGGGATGCACATCGGCGGCTTTAATGGTCTGGGCAGAAACGGTGCAGGCGAAAGCAGACAGACACAGCGCGGCCAGTAACGGCTTGAGGGTCGTTTTCATTGAGTCAACTCCAGGGTAGTGAGATAAGCGTTAAAACGATGTTTTAGTTTTTGACGCTTAAAAATTAGACTACGGCTGGAAAAGGGAGGGTGAAGCGCCTCACAAAAAGCGCGAAATTTTGAAACGATGGTTCGAAATTGTGATGGGTACTTGTCGGGTGGCGGCTGCGCCTTACCCGACCTACTACACCCGTAGGCCCGTGCAAGCGAAGCGCCGCCGGGCATCAGGCCGCACTTACCCCTTACGAATCAAATACCGGTACGGCAAGGTCTCGGTTTGCTGCGCCACCAGTTCATGTTCCATAAAGGTACAAAAACCGGGGATATCGCGGGTGGTAGCCGGGTCATCGGCGACGATCAGCAGCGTTTCGCCGCTCTGCATGTTACGGACGGTTTTACGCACCATCATTACCGGCTCCGGGCAACGGAGGCCCTGAGCATCAAGCGTGTGGTCTGGGCTGGAAAACAGGTCGGTCATTTTCTTCTCGTTCAGGTAAAAACGGCTGTAGTTTACGCCCCGCTATCGCCAATGCAAACCAGGTTAACGATTGCGTGAAAATTAGCCATTGCAAAGTGTCGTCAAAGCAGTATCATGCGGCGGCTTTATTGGGTTCCCTCACCCCAAATATTAATCAAAAAGGTACAATATGAACTCCTTTACACAATCGCAGCGCGTCAAGGCGTTGTTCTGGCTTTCGCTATTTCATCTGCTGGTGATCATCTCCAGTAACTATCTGGTACAGCTCCCCATCTCTATTTTTGGTTTTCATACCACCTGGGGCGCGTTCAGTTTCCCGTTTATTTTCCTCGCGACGGATTTAACCGTGCGTATTTTTGGCGCACCGCTGGCGCGGCGGATTATTTTTGCTGTGATGATCCCGGCACTGTTTGTCTCCTACGCCATCTCCTCGCTATTTTACATGGGCAGCTGGCAGGGCTTCGACGCGCTAATGCACTTCAACCTGTTTGTCGCGCGTATTGCCGCCGCCAGCTTTATGGCCTATGCCCTGGGGCAGATCCTCGATGTCCACGTGTTTAACCGCCTGCGTCAGAACCATCGCTGGTGGATGGCGCCAACGGCTTCCACGCTGTTCGGTAACGTGAGCGATACGCTGGCCTTCTTCTTCATCGCCTTCTGGCGCAGCCCGGACGCCTTCATGGCAGAACACTGGATGGAAATCGCTCTGGTGGACTACGCCTTTAAGGTGCTTATCAGCCTGGTCTTCTTCCTGCCGATGTACGGCGTACTGTTGAATATGCTGCTGAAAAGGCTGGCAGATAAATCTGAAATCTCCGCATTGCAGGCAGGTTAAGGGTTCGCTTTATCAGTTGTGATAAGATGAACGAATGAGCCGTTATGGCCGTTTATCGAAAGGAAGAAGTCAATGCGCAATCTGGTTAAATATGTCGGGATTGGCCTGCTGGTTGTTGGCCTTGCAGCCTGTGATAACAGCGACACCAAAACGCCTGCTCAGGGCGCGTCAGCAGAAAGCAACGCCACCGGTCAGCCGGTGAGCCTGATGGATGGCAAACTCAGTTTCTCTCTGCCCGCGGACATGACCGACCAGAGCGGTAAGCTGGGCACCCAGGCGAACAACATGCACGTCTATTCCGATGCCACCGGCCAAAAAGCGGTGATTGTGATCGTCGGTGACGATACCAGCGAAGATCTGGGCGTGCTGGCCAAACGCCTGGAAGATCAGCAGCGCAGCCGCGACCCGCAGCTTCAGGTGGTCACCAACAAGTCTGTTGAACTGAAAGGCCACACGCTGCAACAGCTGGACAGCATCATCTCTGCCAAAGGCCAGACCGCCTACTCCTCCGTGGTGCTCGGCAAGGTGGACAATAAACTGCTGACCATGCAGATCACCCTGCCGGCAGACAATCAGCAGAAAGCGCAGACCGCCGCTGAAAACATCATTAACACCCTCGTGATCCAGTAATCGTTCACCAGGATGCCGTGGCCTCCGTCGCTTGCGCCGGGGGCCATTTTTTTGCCACGACTTTCAGACTAACGCTCCAGACGAAGCCCATCCGGCGCACTACAATTAACACGCCCCCCGGAAAAAGGAATTCTTATGACTGCCAGCCCGCCCGACAAAGCCGGACTTCATATTTTATTAAAACTTGCCTGCCTGGTGGTTATCCTTGCGGGTATCCACGCGGCGGCGGATATCATTGTTCAGCTTCTGCTGGCGCTGTTTTTCGCCATTGTGCTCAACCCGCTGGTGACATGGTTTTTACGCCGCGGCATCAGCCGCCCGGTCGCGATTACCATTGTGGTGATGGTGATGCTGGTTGTCCTGACGGCGCTGTTTGGCGTACTCGCCGCCTCGCTGAGCGAATTTTCCACCATGCTGCCGCAGTACAATAAAGAGCTGACGCGCAAGCTGGTCGATCTTCAGCGCATGTTGCCGTTCGTGAATCTGCATATCTCACCGGAACGGATGCTGCGCCGGATGGATTCCGAGAAGGTGATGACCTACGCCACCACGTTGATGACCGGGCTTTCCGGGGCAATGGCCAGCATTCTGCTGCTGGTGATGACGGTGGTGTTTATGCTGTTCGAAGTGCGCCACGTGCCGTATAAACTGCGTTTTGCCCTGAACAATCCGCAGATCCACATTGCCGGCTTGCACCGCGCGCTGAAGGGCGTATCCAAATATCTGGCGCTGAAAACGCTGTTAAGCCTGTGGACCGGCGTGATCGTCTGGCTGGGGCTGGTACTGCTGGACGTGCAGTTCGCGCTGATGTGGGGCGTGCTGGCGTTTTTACTGAACTACGTACCCAATATCGGCGCGGTGCTTTCCGCCGTTCCACCGATGATCCAGGCGTTCCTGTTTAACGGTTTTTATGAGTGCATGCTGGTAGGGGCGCTGTTCCTCGTCGTGCATATGGTGCTGGGTAACATTCTCGAGCCGCGCATGATGGGCCACCGTCTGGGCATGTCGACGATGGTGGTGTTTTTTATCGTTACTGATCTGGGGATGGCTGTTGGGACCTGTGGGCATGCTGCTCTCCGTGCCGCTCACCAGCGTCTGTAAAATCTGGATGGAAACCACGAAAGGAGGCAGTAAACTCGCCATTCTTCTGGGTCCGGGTCGGCCAAAAAGCCGTTTGCCGGGATAACCGGGTGGAAAGGGTCAAAAGTGACGTTTATTCGCCAGCGCGACGACAACATTGTACGATGTGCGCAGCAAATCGCGCTGGCGAAGAAAAAGTCACAGAAACAGGTTTATCGCGGACGCGCGTAGATGAAATTTACACTTACCCTTATCGACTGGCAGGCAAGAGCGCCAGGACTCAGCGATGCCGACGAATGGCAGGCATGGTCACGCCGGTCTGACGCCATCGATCCCGCTGCACCGCTGGCGAAACTGACCGATCTGCCGATGATGACCGCCCGCCGCCTGAATTCAGGCAGCAGGCTGGCCGTCGATCTTGGCCTGATGATGCTGCGCAAACACCGCATCGACGCCGTCGTCTACAGCAGCCGTCATGGGGAGCTGGAGCGCAATTTCCGTATTCTCCAGGCCCTGGCGGCAGAACAGCCCGTTTCCCCCACCGATTTTGCCATGTCGGTACACAACTCGGCGGTCGGCAATCTCACTATCGCCGCGCGTCAGCCTGTTGTCTCTTCGTCGGTCTCCGCCGGTATGGATACCTTCCAGCAGAGCTTGTGCGACGTGCTGAGCCTGCTGCATGCAGGCTACTCCCGCGTGTTGCTGGTGGATTTCGACGGTCTGCTGCCTGATTTTTATCACGCCGGGTTGCCGCCGCAGATGCCCGTCTGGCCCTACGCGCTGGCGCTGGTGATTGAGGCCGGAAATACGCTCAGCTGTGAAACGCACGTCAACCGCGCGCCTGAAGAGCCCGCGCTGCCGCAAAGCCTCCAGTTCCTGCGCCATTACCTGCGGGACGAGCGCCAATTTACCCTGCCGGGCGAGCGCCTGCTGTGGCAATGGACGCGCCAATGAGAGGGTTTCGTTCCCGCCTCGATCGGGTATGGCGCATGCTAATGACCGGATTGTGCTTCGCCCTGTTCGGCCTCGGCGGGCTGACGCTGTCGCTGGTGTGGTTTAACCTGCTGCTGATTTTCCAGCGCGACCGCACTCAACGTCGCCGCCTGGCACGCCGCACTATTTCTGCCAGTTTTCGCCTGTTCCTCGCGGTGGTACGCGGTGCAGGGGTACTGGATTACCGTTTCAACAACCTGGACGTTCTGCGCGCCGAGCGGGGCTGTCTGGTGATTGCGAATCATCCCTCGCTGCTGGACTACGTTCTGCTGGCGTCGGTGATGAACGAAACCGACTGTCTGGTGAAAAGCGCGTTGCTGCGTAACCCGTTCGTCAGCGGCGTGATCCGCGCGGCTGACTATCTGATTAACAGCGAAGCCGACACGCTGCTTGCCGCAAGCCAGCAGCGTCTGTCCCAGGGCGACACCCTGCTTATCTTCCCCGAAGGCACCCGCACCCGGGTGGGGGAAGCCATGACCCTGCAACGTGGGGCGGCGAATATCGCCGTTCGCTGCAACAGCGCCGTGCGCGTGGTGGTGATCCACTGTAGCGAACGGATGCTGGATAAACAGAGCAGCTGGTATAACGTGCCCACCAACAAACCTGTTTTCACCGTGGATGTTCGCGAACGCATCAACATTCATGATTTTTATGATGCGAGTCAGCACGAACCCGCGCTGGCAGCAAGGCAGTTAAACCGGCATATGCAGCATCAGTTAACAACCGGTCTTCAATCTTTGTCAGGAACGAAAGATGCAAGCGCTCTATCTTGAAATTAAGAATCTCATTATCTCTACGCTGAATCTGGAAGAACTTACCCCAGAGGATATTGATACAGACGCCGCGCTCTTTGGCGACGGCCTCGGTCTGGACTCAATCGACGCCCTTGAGCTGGGGCTGGCGGTAAAAAATCAGTACGGCGTAGTGCTTTCTGCCGAAAGTGACGAGATGCGTCAGCACTTCTATTCCGTTGCCACGCTCGCGGCTTTTATCCATCAACAACGCGCCTGAGAATGACCGCTATGACAGAACAACAAACGATTTATCAGGAAGTCTCTGCGCTTCTTATTACGCTGTTTGAAATCGCCCCGGAGGATATTACCCCTGAGGCACGTCTTTACGAGGATCTGGATCTCGACAGCATTGATGCCGTCGATATGGTGGTGCACCTGCAAAAGAAAACGGGCCATAAAATCAAGCCCGAAACCTTCAAAGCGGTGCGCACGGTGCAGGACGTCGTGGACGTTGTGGAACAGCTTCAGCGCGACGCGTAACGTGCGTTCGATTCCAGTTCTTCCCGCCCTGACGGGGCTGACGCTGCTGGCATGGCCGTTTTTGATCGGCTTCGGGCTGGCGAATAATAGCCTGCACGTGATACTGCCCGTGATGGCGCTGGTGCTGCTGTTGCGCGTCTGCCAGGCCCGTCGGCAGGGCGGCCCCCTGCGTTATCTGTTCGTGAGCGTGGCGCTGGCTGGCATAGCGCTTTGCGCGGCGAGCTACGTCCTGCACGCGCACCAGTGGGTGCTGTTATATCCGGTGGTGGTGAATCTGGTGATGCTGGTGGTGTTTGGCGGTTCGCTGTGGACGTCAATGCCTGTCGTTGAACGGCTGGCGCGCCTGCGTGAACCGGATCTCTCCCCCGTCGGGGTACGTTACACGCGCCGGGTTACCCAGGTCTGGTGCGGCTTTTTTATTATTAACGGGGCGATCGCGCTGTTTACCGTATTACACGCCGATATCCGTCTGTGGACGCTGTGGAATGGGATGATTGCCTATCTCCTGATGGGCACGCTGATGGCTGGCGAGTGGCTGGTGCGACAACGGGTGATGAAAAACGATGCTTAACCCTCTTCCGCTTAGCCAGTGGCTCAGTGCGCCCCGCCCTGACAACACCCCTGTCGCCTGGCAGGACGACCGCCTCTGGACGCTTGGCGATCTGCGCCACGACGTGACCCAGCTGGTCGACACCCTGCGTCGTGAAGATGGCGAGCGCTGGGCGCTGTGCATCGAAAATGGCTATCTGTTTATTGTCGCGCTGCTGGCGACGCTGCATGCGGGTAAAACGCCGGTCCTCCCCGGGCACAGCCGGGCGGCGCAGCTTAACGAACAGCGGGCGCTGTTCAGCGGCGTCCTGAGCGACACCACGCTCGATTTTCAGGGGCGACAGCTGCGGGTGGCTTCCGCGCAGCGGGCAGGCCATCCCTTTTCACCGCTGCCTGCCATCGGTGAGATGCGCACGATCGAGCTTTACACCTCCGGCTCGACCGGCACGCCGCAGCGGGTAAGTAAGCCGGTGGTCAGCCTCGATCGTGAGGCTCGTCTACTGGCGGCGCATTTTGGCGAGCGTCTGGCGGGCCGTCACGTCGTGGCTTCCGTGGTGCTGCACCACCTGTATGGCCTGACGTTTCGTGTTGTCTTACCCATGGCGCTCGGCCTGCCGCTGCATGCCAGCCTGCTCAACTATGCCGAGCAGCTCTCTGCCCTTCCCGACGATAAACGCTATCTTTTCATCAGCAGTCCGGCGTTTCTCAAGCGGCTGGACGCGTCGCTGACGCCGCCCCCCGTTAACCTGCTCGTCTCCGCCGGCGGCGCGCTGCCCTGGCAGGAGGTCGCCGCGGTTCAGGCCTGGCTCAACGTCTGGCCGGATGAAATATACGGCAGCACGGAAACAGGCGTAATGGCCTGGCGCTACCGTCAGGAGGAAAGCACGCGCTGGCAGCCTTTTCGCGGCGTGACGTTTCACGGCGATCGCGTGATATCGCCGCTGATCCCCGAGGCGGAGGGGGTCGTGCTGGATGATATTCTGCACTTCACGGCTGACGGGCAGTTCAGCCTCGTCGGGCGTCGTGGTCGGGTGGTCAAAATTGAAGATAAGCGCATTTCACTCGATGACATTGAGCACCGCCTGCTGGCGCTGGACGGCATCCGCGAGGCCGCCGCGCTGACGGTGACGCGCGGCGGGCGTCAGGGCATTGGCGTATTGCTGGTGCTGAATGAAGCGGTGCGTCAGCAACACGAACAGAGCAAAACAGCGCAGGAGCTCGCCTGGCGACGCGCCCTTCGCCCCTGGCTTGAACCGGTTGCTGTGCCGCGTTACTGGCGGATCGTTGATGAAATCCCGGTCAACAGCATGAACAAGCGCGTGACTGCGCAGCTACAGGAGTTGTTTCATGAAGATCCCTGAAATCGGGCGCCTCCAGCCCGATCCACAGCATCTGGAGATAACCTTTTATCTTGATCCTGACCTGCTCTGGTTTAAGGGACATTTCGCCGTACAGCCGCTGCTGCCAGGCGTGGCCCAGCTCGACTGGGTAATGCATTACGCCGCCGCGCTGGCGTCGGGCTACCGTTTTCACAGTATTCAGAACGTGAAGTTCGCCGCCCCGCTGTTACCGGAGAACACGGTCACGCTGCTCCTTGCCTGGCAGCCTGAACGCCAGTTGCTGACCTTTAGCTACCAGCGCCATGCGGGTAACGAGCGCCACACCGCCAGCAGCGGGAAGATTCGCTTATGTCAGTAACCTTCCGTCCCTGCGTGCTGATCCCCTGCTACAACCACGGGGCGATGATGGCTTCGGTGCTGGCGCGCCTGGCGCCTTTCGATCTGCCCTGTCTGGTGGTGGACGACGGCAGCGATGAAACCACGCGCCGCACGCTTGAAGCGCTGGCGGCGGATCGTCCGCAGGTCACGCTGCTGCGGCTGGCCGAAAACAGCGGCAAAGGCGCGGCGGTGATGCAGGGGCTGAAAGCCTGCGCCGATCGCGGCTTCACCCACGCCGTTCAGGTGGACGCTGACGGCCAGCACGCTATCGAGGACATTCCCAAACTGCTGGCGCTGGCCGGGCGTCATCCCGATGCGCTCATTTCCGGGCAGCCCGTTTACGATGACTCGATCCCCCGTTCGCGCCTGTACGGGCGCTGGATAACGCACGTCTGGGTCTGGATTGAAACCCTCTCCCTGCAACTGAAAGACAGCATGTGCGGGTTTCGCGTTTACCCGATAGCCCCGGTTCTGCGCCTTGCAGCAACCACGCCGCTCGGCAGGCGGATGGATTTTGATACCGAAGTGATGGTGCGCCTCTACTGGCAGGGCAACACCAGCTATTTTCTGCCCACCCGCGTGACCTATCCGCCGGACGGGGTATCCCATTTCGATGCCCTGAAAGACAACGTGCGCATCTCGTTGATGCATACCCGTCTGTTTCTCGGCATGCTGCCGCGCATTCCTTCCCTGCTGATGCGTCGCCGCTCGCAGCACTGGGCGCAGCAGCAGGAGGTGAAAGGATTATGGGGCATGCGTCTGATGCTGCGCGTCTGGCAGCTGCTGGGGCGAAAGGCGTTTACCGCCCTGCTGTGGCCGGTTACCGCCGTCTACTGGCTGACCGCCCGCGCTGCGCGTCAGGCGTCGCAGCAGTGGCTGACGCGGGTTAAAACGGTGATGGCACAGCGGCAAATGCCGCAACCCGCGCGGCTTAACAGTTTTTCCCACTTCCTGCGCTTCGGTCATGCCATGCTGAACAAAGTGGCCAGCTGGCGCGGCGAAATGAAACTCCATCGCGATCTGGTCTTTGCGCCAGGCGCGCAGGAGGCGCTGGGGCTCGACGATCCTCAGGGCAAACTGCTGCTCGCGTCCCATCTTGGCGATGTGGAAGCCTGCCGTGCGCTGGCCCAGCGCGAAGGGGCGAAAACCATCAACGCGCTGGTCTTTAGCGACAACGCCAGACGCTTTAAGCAGGTGATGGAGGAGATGGCGCCGCAGGCGGGCATTCACCTGATGCCGGTCACCGACATTGGCCCGGAGACTGCGATCCTCATTAAAGAGAAGCTGGATCGCGGCGAATGGGTGGCGATCGTGGGCGATCGCATCGCCGTCACCCCGCAGCGCGGCGGCAGCTGGCGGGTGATATGGAGCGAATTTATGGGCCAGCCCGCGCCGTTCCCGCAGGGGCCGTTTATCCTGGCGTCCATTTTGCGCTGCCCGGTGGTGCTGATTTTTGCCCTCAGCCAGCAGGGAAAGCTGACCCTGCACTGCGAGCCGTTTGCCGACCCGCTGCTGCTGCCGCGCGGCGAGCGCCAGCAGGCGCTACAGCAGACCGTCGACCGCTATGCGCAGCGGCTGGAGCATTATGCGCTCTTGTCGCCGCTCGACTGGTTTAATTTTTTCGATTTCTGGCAGCTGCCAGAGGTCAACGAGAAGGAGTAAAGGGTGCTGACCGATCCCCGCTTTACGGCTGAAGTTGAAATCACCGTTCCGTTCCACGACGTCGATATGATGGGCGTGGTGTGGCACGGCAACTACTTCCGCTACTTTGAGATTGCCCGCGAAGCGCTGCTCAACCAGTTTGATTACGGCTATCGCCAGATGAAAGCGTCCGGCTACGTCTGGCCGGTGGTGGATACCCGGGTGAAATACCGCGACGCGGTGACCTTCGAGCAGCGCATTCGCATCCGCGCCCACATTGAAGAGGTTGAAAACCGTCTGCGCATCGCCTATCAAATCTTCGACGCGCAAACCGGGAAACGCACCACCACCGGCTACACCATTCAGGTGGCGGTGGAAGAAGCAAGCCGGGAGATGTGCTTTGTCAGCCCGGCCATTCTGTTCGAACGCATGGGGATCGCGCCATGAAATGGATAACGCTACTCGCGGTGCTGGTAAGCCCGCTGGTGAACGCGGTCACGCTGGATGAACTGCAACAGCGGTTTGCGGAGCAACCGGTGGTGCGCGCACACTTCGAACAGACCCGCACGATCAAGGACATGCCTCAGCCCCTGCGCTCGCAGGGGGAGATGCTGATCGCCCGTGACAATGGCCTGCTGTGGGATCAAAAAGCGCCGTTCCCGATGACGCTGCTGCTGGATGACAAACGGATGGTGCAGATCGTCAACGGTCAGTCGCCGCAGACCATTACCGCCGACACTAACCCGCAGATGTTCCAGTTCAACCATCTGCTGCGGGCGCTGTTCCAGGCCGACCGCAAGGTGCTGGAAGAGAACTTCCGCGTCGATTTCAAAGACCTGGGCGAAGGCCGCTGGTCACTGGTGCTGACGCCCGTCACCACGCCGCTGGACAAGATTTTCTCCACCCTTGATTTGAAGGGCGCGATCTATCTGGAATACATTCGCCTGAACGATAAGCAGGGCGACACGACGGATATCGCCCTCTCCCGCCACCAACTGACGCCCGCCCGCCTGACCGATGCAGAACGCCAGCGCTTTGCCGCACCGTAACGCCCTGCGCCCGGCGCTGCTGTGGGCCGCGGTATGCCTGATCCTGCTGGGCGTGCTGCTGTCGCTGCTGCCCGGCGCGCGGCTGAACAGCAGCGTGCTCGCCATGCTGCCGAAACAGACGCTCGGCGCGATCCCTCCCGCTCTCAACGACGGATTTATGCAGCGCCTCGACCGCCAGCTCATCTGGCTGGTCAGCCCCGGTAAACAGCCGGACCCGCGCGTGGCGAAGCAGTGGTTAACCCTGCTGCAACGCAGCCAGGCGTTAAGTGTCGTAAAAGGTCCGCTGGATGCCGCCGGGCAACAGGCCTGGGGTGAATT
Source organism: Enterobacter cloacae complex sp. EB5 (assembly GCF_031432835.1). Lineage (NCBI taxonomy): Bacteria > Pseudomonadati > Pseudomonadota > Gammaproteobacteria > Enterobacterales > Enterobacteriaceae > Enterobacter > Enterobacter cloacae complex sp. EB5. The sequence continues at coordinate 2,312,451 of NZ_CP133860.1, read as the reverse complement.
CTTCTGGCAACACCGCAATGGCCTGGTCGATCCGGCCACCCGCGCCCGCCTGCAAAACGGCGGTGAAGCGCAGGCACAGTGGGTCCTGTCCCAGCTCTACTCCGCCTTTTCCGGCGTGAGCGGCAAGGAGCTGCAAAACGATCCGCTGATGCTGATGCGCGGCGCGCAGCTCGCACTGGCGAAGAACAGCCAGAAGATGCAGCTGATGGACGGCTGGCTGGTGACAAAAGATACGGCCGGGAACTACTGGTATCTGCTGCACGGCGAGCTGGCGGGCTCGTCGTTTGATATGCAGCAAACCCACCAGCTGGTGACCACCCTTAACGCGTTGCAGCAGACGCTGAAAAGCCAGTATCCACAGGCGCAGCTGCTCTCGCGCGGGACGGTGTTCTACAGCGATTACGCCAGCCAGCAGGCTAAAAAAGATATTTCCACGCTTGGCGTCGCCACGGTGCTCGGGGTGATCCTGCTGATTGTGTCGGTGTTTCGCTCCGTGCGTCCGCTGCTGCTGAGCCTGCTCTCCATTGCCATCGGCGCGCTGGCGGGGACGGTCGTGACGCTGCTGCTGTTCGGTGAACTGCACCTGATGACGCTGGTGATGAGCATGAGCATTATCGGCATCTCGGCGGACTATACGATTTACTACCTCACGGAGCGGATGGTGCACGGCGCGGAGCACTCGCCCTGGCAAAGCCTGGCGAAGGTACGTAACGCGCTGCTGCTGGCGCTGCTGACCACCGTCGTGGCGTATCTCTTCATGATGCTGGCCCCCTTCCCCGGCATTCGTCAGATGGCGGTGTTCGCCGCCGCAGGGCTGAGCGCCTCGTGCCTGACGGTAATGTTCTGGCATCCGTGGCTGTGCCGGGGCATGCCGGTCCGCCCGGTCCCCCTGAGCGGGATGATGCAGCGCTGGCTGAACGCCTGGCGCGACGGTAAAGCCCTCTCTGTCGGGCTGCCGGTAGCGCTGGCGCTGCTCTCCGCCATCGGGATCGCCAGCCTGCGGGTGGATGACGATATCGCCCGGCTTCAGGCGCTGCCGCAGGACATTCTGGCGCAGGAAAAAACCATCACCGCCCTGACCGGGCAAAATGTCGATCAGAAGTGGTTCGTGGTGTACGGCGCGTCGGCTCAGGAAACGCTGGAGCGGCTGGAGGCGTTTACCCCGGCGCTGGCGCAGGCGCAAAAAGCTGGCGAATTAACCCGCTGGCGCACCCTGCCGCTGAACTCGCTGGCGCGGCAGAACAGCGATCTGCATCTGCTGCGTAACGCCGCGCCGACGGTGATGAAAATGCTGCAAAGCACGGGGCTGAAGACCAGTGAACCGAACCTGAACGCCATGCCTGTCAGCGTGGAAGCGTGGCTCGCCAGCCCGGCCAGCGAGGGCTGGCGTTTGCTGTGGCTGACGCTGCCGGACGGCAAAAGCGGTGTTCTGGTTCCGGTCGATGGCGTCAGAAACAGCGCCGCGCTCGGTGAGCTGGCCGCCCGCCATCCCGGGGTCGTCTGGGTTGACCGTAAGGCCAGCTTCGACAGCCTGTTTGCGCTCTACCGCTCGCTGCTGACGGGGCTGCTGGGCGTGGCGCTGGCAGTGATTGCCTGCGGCGCGATGCTACGCCTCGGCTGGCGAAAAGGGCTGGTGGCGCTGGTGCCGTCCGTGCTGTCGCTGGGCGGCGGGCTGGCGGCGCTGGCCATGACGGGCCATCCGGTGAACCTGTTTTCCCTGCTGGCGCTGGTGCTGGTCCTCGGCATTGGCATTAACTACACGCTGTTTTTCAGCAACCCGCGCGGCACGCCGCTGACCTCCATGCTGGCGATTACCCTCGCCATGATGACTACCCTGCTGACGCTGGGGATGCTGGTGTTCAGCACCACTCAGGCCATCAGCAGCTTTGGCATTGTGCTGGTGAGCGGTATCTTCACCGCGTTCCTGCTCGCCCCGCTGGCGATGCCGTCTAACAAAGAGAACTTACCATGACCCGTTTCATTCGCCTGGCGGCAGTGATGATGGCCCTGTTGCTGGCGGGGTGTAGCCATACGACGAACCGCGATGACGCGCGCCCTCAGGCCTGGCTCCAGCCCGGCACCCGCGTCACGCTGCCCCCGCCGGGCATCACGCCTGCCATCCGCGTGCAGCAGTTGCTTACCGGCAGTTTTAAAGGCCAGACCCAGTCGCTGCTGGTGATGCTGAACGCCGATGGAAATAAAGTGGCGCTTGCCGGCCTCTCCTCCGTCGGGATCCGCCTGTTCCTCGCCACCTACGACAACACCGGGATCCACACCGAGCAGTCGGTTGTGATGCCGCAGCTGCCGCCCGCCAGCCAGGTGCTGGCCGACGTGATGCTGAGCCACTGGCCGCTCAGCGCCTGGCAGCCGCAGTTGCCGAAAGGCTGGACGCTGAACGATACTGACACCAGACGCGAACTGCGCAACCCCGAGGGCAAACTGGTCACGGAAATTGTCTACCTGAACCGTAACGGCAGGCGCGAACCGATTAGCATTGTGCAGCACGCTTTTCACTACCACATCACCATTCAATATCTGGGTGACTGAGATGATTTACCTTTCTGCCGTTGGCATGGTCAACGCGCTCGGCAACTCGGCTGATGAAATAGCGGCGAACCTGATCGCTGGTGTGGCCCCCGGGATGCGTCAGCGTGCGGGCTGGCTACAGGGCTTACCCGAGGCCGTGCTGGGAGGCGTGGAGGGTGAACTTCCCCCTGTCCCCGGGTCTTTTTCTGCGCATCGCAGCCGCAACAACCAGCTGCTGCTGGCGGCGCTGGCGCAAATCCGGCCCGCCGTCGATGCGGCCATTGCGCGCGTGGGACGCGACCGCGTGGCGGTTGTGCTGGGCACCAGCACCTCCGGGCTGGACGAGGGTGATGAGTACGTGCGCCGCGCGCAGAACGGCGAGAGTAGCCCGCAGTGGCAATATCCGCAGCAGGAGCTGGGCGATCCGTCGCGCTTTCTCGCCCGCTGGCTTGCGCTGGACGGCCCGGCGTATACCATCTCAACCGCCTGCTCCTCCAGCGCGCGGGCGATCATCAGCGGTCGGCGCCTGATTGACGCCGGGCTGGTGGACGTCGCCATCGTCGGCGGGGCCGACAGCCTGAGCCGTATGCCGGTCAACGGCTTCAACAGCCTGGAGTCCTTCTCCCCAACCCTGTGCGAACCGTTTGGCCGCCACCGTCGGGGGATCACCATTGGCGAAGCGGCGGCACTGATGGTGCTGACCCGCGAGCCGGGCGAGGTTGCGCTCCTGGGCGCGGGGGAATCCAGCGATGCGTACCATATTTCCGCCCCGCATCCGCAGGGTGAAGGGGCGATCCGCGCCATTAACCAGGCGCTGAACGAGGCGGGCATGACGGCGGCGGACGTCGGTTATATCAACCTGCACGGCACCGCCACGCCGCTGAACGATCGCATTGAGGCGCAGGTGATCCACGATCTCTTTGGCGACCGCGTGCCGTGCAGCTCCACGAAACATCTTACCGGCCACACGCTGGGCGCTGCGGGGATCACCGAGGCCGCCCTGAGCTGGCTGATCCTGACCCGAGACCTGCCGCTGCCGCCGCAGGATTTTTCCCGCTACGCGCCGGACGACACCCTGCCCGCCTTCGGCCTGCTGCACCAGAGCGCACCGCTGAATAAACCGGCGATCCTGTCAAACTCCTTCGCGTTTGGCGGCAACAACGCCAGCCTTCTGCTGGGGAGGGTATGATGCGCTACTTACCTCCCGGGGATTATCTTCCTCACGACACGCCGATGCTGCTGCTTGAGAGCGTGGAAAGCGTTACCGATGACCGCGCCGTTTGCAGCGTGACGGTGAACGATCGGGGCGTTCTGGCTCCGTTTCTGGACGCGGACGGCAACCTGCCTGGCTGGTTTGCGCTGGAGCTGATGGCCCAGACCGTGGGCGTCTGGTCTGAATGGCACCGGATGCAAAAAGGGCTGCCGCACTGTGCGCTGGGTATGGTGCTGGGCGCGCGCGAGCTGGTGTGCGACGCAGGGCATTTTGCCGCAGGCTGCACGCTGACCATCACCATCGAACGTCTGATGCAGGATGAACGCTTTGGCAGCTTCGAGTGCGCCATTCATGCGGATAATGTCTCCCTCGCCACGGGCCGCGTGAACACCTTCCAGCCGAGCGAGGACGAATTAACCACACTTTTTAACCAGGGAACACCATCATGAGATCCGTACTGGTCACCGGCGCCAGCAAAGGCATTGGCCGCGCTATCGCCCTTCAGCTTGCGGCGGACGGTTTCACCGTCGGCGTGCATTACCATCGTGATGAAGCGGGCGCGCAGGAGACGCTGGAAGCGATTGTCCAGGCAGGCGGCGCGGGCCGTTTACTCACCTTCGACGTGGGCAACCGCGAGCAGTGCCGCACGGTGCTGGAACAGGAGATCGCTGACCACGGCGCGTGGTATGGCGTGGTCAGTAACGCCGGTATTACCCGCGACGGTGCTTTTCCGGCGCTCAGCGACGATGACTGGGACAGCGTGATCCACACCAATCTCGACAGTTTTTATAACGTCATTCATCCCTGCATTATGCCGATGATCGGCACCCGCAAGGGCGGGCGGATCATCACCCTGTCGTCGGTGTCAGGCATTATGGGCAACCGTGGGCAGGTGAACTACAGCGCGGCGAAAGCCGGGATCATCGGCGCCACCAAAGCGCTCGCCACCGAACTGGCAAAACGCAAAATCACCGTCAACTGCATCGCGCCGGGGCTGATCGATACCGGCATGATCGAGATGGACGAAGCCGCGCTGCACGCGGCGATGTCGATGATCCCGATGCAGCGCATGGGCCAGGCCGAGGAGGTCGCCGGACTGGCGAGTTACCTGATGTCGGATAAAGCAGGCTATGTGACGCGTCAGGTGATTTCGATTAACGGAGGCATGCTATGACCCGCCGGGTAGTGATTACGGGCATGGGCGGCGTCACCGCGTTCGGCGAGGACTGGCCGACCATCTCGCGCCGTCTGCGCGAATATGAAAATGCGGTGCGTACCATGACGGAGTGGCAGGCGTATGACGGCCTGCAAACCCTGCTCGCCGCGCCGATTGAAGACTTCACTCTCCCCGCTCACTATACCCGTAAGCGCATTCGCGCCATGGGCCGCGTGTCGCTGCTCTCTACCCGCGCCACCGAGCTGGCGCTGGAGCAGGCGGGGCTGATCGACGACGCGGTGCTGACCAACGGTCAGACCGGCATCGCCTACGGCTCGTCGACCGGCAGCACCGGGCCGGTCAGCGAGTTTGCCTCCATGCTCACCGAAAAGCACACCCACAACATCACCGGCACCACCTACGTGCAGATGATGCCGCACACCACGGCGGTGAATACCGGGCTGTTCTTTGGCCTGCGCGGACGGGTGATCCCCACCTCGAGCGCCTGTACCTCTGGCAGCCAGGCGATTGGCTACGCCTGGGAAGCGATTCGTCACGGCTACCAGACGGTGATGGTGGCAGGCGGCGCGGAAGAGCTGTGCCCGTCGGAAGCGGCGGTTTTCGATACCCTGTTTGCCACCAGCCAGCGTAACGACGCGCCAAAAACCACGCCGTCGCCGTTTGACGTTCAGCGCGATGGCCTGGTGATTGGCGAAGGGGCGGGCACGCTGGTGCTGGAAGCGCTGGATCACGCCAGAGCGCGCGGGGCGACAATCTATGGCGAGATCGTGGGCTTTGCCACCAACTGCGATGCGGCGCACATCACCCAGCCCCAGCGTGAAACCATGCAGGTGTGTATGGCGCAGTCGCTGGTGATGGCGGGCCTTGGCCCTCAGGAGATTGGTTATATTTCTGCCCACGGCACGGCAACCGATCGCGGGGATATCGCCGAGAGTCAGGCGACCGCCGCCATTTTCGGCGACAGCGTGCCCATCTCATCCTTAAAGAGTTATTTCGGCCATACCCTGGGCGCCTGCGGCGCGCTGGAAGCCTTGCTGAGTCTGCACATGATGCGGGAGGGCTGGTTCACGCCGACGCTCAATTTAAGACAACCGGATGAGCAATGCGGCGCTTTAGATTATATTATGGGGGAAACCCGCCCGATTGATTGCGAATTTATTCAGAGCAATAACTTTGCCTTTGGCGGCATCAATACCTCGATAATCATTAAACGCTGGGCGTAACTATGTACCAGTTTGTACTGGGAAAGATCTCCACCCTTAGCGCGGACCCGCTGGCGTCAACGCTCGCAGACATGGCACCTCAGGGTGCACGACACGCTTCCTGGCTTGCAGGCCGGACGCTGCTCGCCAGAACGTTATCCCCCTCACCGCTTCCCGAGATAATTTACGGCGAGCAGGGAAAACCGGCCTTCGCTAACGGCCATCCGCTGTGGTTTAACCTGAGCCACAGCGGGGACGATATTGCCCTGCTGATGAGCGATGAAGGTGAAGTGGGCTGCGATATCGAAGTGATCCGCCCGCGGGAGAACTGGCAGGCGCTGGCGAATGCCGTTTTCAGCCTCACCGAACATGACGAGCTGGAACGTGAAGCGCCGGAAGAGCAGCTTTCCGCATTCTGGCGCATCTGGACACGCAAAGAGGCGATCGTCAAACAGCGTGGCGGCAGCGCGTGGCAGATTGTCAGTATTGACAGCACCGCCCAGTCGCTCCCGGTCAGCCAGCTACGCTTCGGCTCGCTGAGCCTGGCGGTCTGTACCCCTACGCCTTTCACCTTAACGGCGGAAGCGGTTACTTACTCCGGTATTTCTGCGGCATAAAAAACGGCCATGCCGGTTAAACCAACATGGCCGATGTCTCGTTCACGTGTTCCCGATCTTATTTTAAATTTTCCGGAAAGTTTTTTGGCAACTCGCTGGCCGCGCACGCAATAACGCTATCGTCATTCGCACCGCAGTCGCGCACGAAGGTGATGGTGGCAAATTCATCAATCACTTCGGTTGGATACGCTGGCCCGGCATCACGGTAGCTATTCATCAGCGGAATGTGATCGTTCTGGAAGCAGACGGTTTTTTCCGGATTATTCATGACCCAGCGCGGGAAGAAGATGGTGCCGTGGAACAGGCGGTCGCCCAGGTTCACGATCAGGCTCACGTCGGTACCGGTTGGCTCCGTCCAGGAAATTTTATAGATGCTCTCCCCAACACGGACAATGTAGGCCTGCTGATCTTTCACCCAACGGTTGCCCACCAGACCGCTGTGAATACGGTAGTCCAGGGTGTTTTCGTTTTTAACGTAAATTTCATAGTTCCAGCCATTATCGTAGGTATATACCAGATGTTTACCGACGAAGCCGCTTAAATCATGTTTGTCGAAGGTGCTCATAAGATGTCTCCTTTGTTTTGATGAGACGATCGTACCCCTTCAAAAAATGAATGAATAACGCTATGTTTGAATCAAATTCATCCAAAATTTAGATTAATTATGCACAAGACGACGCTCGAACAGTGGGCCTTACTTGAGAGAGTCATCGAGGCGGGCAGCTTCGCTAAGGCGGCGGAAGAGACCCACCGCAGCCAGTCCTCGGTCAGCTATAACCTGTCGCTTTTGCAGGAGCGGCTGGGCGTGGCGCTTCTGATGACAGAGGGACGGCGTGCCGTGCTGACCCCGGCGGGTGAGCTGTTGCTGAATCAGGTTAAACCGCTGCTGAAAGCCTTCGCCTATGTGGAAACGCGCGCTGCGACCCTGCGCAGCGGGATGCGAACCCGTATCGACCTGATGGTAGACAGTATTTTTCCGCGCAGCCGGCTGTTCGCGATTTTGCGCCAGTTTCAGCAGCTGTACCCGCAAACGCAGGTGCGGCTTACCGAGGTGCTGGAAAACAGCCGCGCGGATGCGCTCAATGATGAAGCCGACGTGATGGTCTTAACCCGCCGCCAGGACATTACCGGCCTGGGCGAATGGCTGATGAATATCGATTTTGTTGCCGTCGCGCATCACGCGCACCCGCTGTTTGCGCTGGATACACCGCTTAACGACGAGATGCTACGACCGTGGCCGCGCATTCAGATCGCAGACAGCCAGCCCACCGCTCACCCCACCGGGGAGTCGTGGACCTTCTCCACCATCGATGCCGCGATCGAAGCGGTGATGTATCAGGTTGGATACGGCTGGTTACCGGAAGAACGCATTCAGACCCCGCTCCAGCAGGGCATCCTTAAAACGCTGCCGCTCAGCCACGGCGTACGTCGCGCCACGCCGCTGCACCTCATCGTCAAACGCTCCCTCAGCCCGCTGGACGAGCAGGTTGAGACGCTGTTGCGCCTTTTTAAACAGGAGCCGTCATCGTCAACTGCTACGCTTTAAGTTTTGAACCAAAAGATGACAAGGAGCGAATGATGAAAATTGATTTAACGGGGAAAGTGGCGCTGGTGACCGCGTCCACCGGCGGTATTGGGTTTGCCATCGCCCGCGGGCTGGCGGAGAGCGGTGCGGAAGTGATCGTGAACGGGCGCAGCGTCGACTCGGTGAACAAAGGCATTCAGGCGCTACAGCAGGTGGTGCCTGGCGTACAGGTCCGTGCCGCCATCGCCGATCTGAGCTCGCAGGAGGGCGTTGACGAACTGCTCAGGGTCGCCACGCACGTCGATATTCTGGTGAATAACGCCGGGATCTATGGCCAGCAGGATTTTTATTCCACCGACGACGAGACCTGGGAACGCTACTGGCAAACCAACGTGATGTCCGGCGTGCGCCTCTCTCGTGCCCTGCTGCCCGGCATGGTACAAAAGGGCTGGGGTCGCGTGGTGTTTATCTCATCAGAATCGGCCTGCAATATTCCTGCGGATATGATCCACTATGGCGTGACAAAAACCGCCCAGCTCTCGCTGGCGCGCGGTCTGGCGAAGTTCGTGGCAGGCAGCGGCGTGACGGTGAACAGCGTGCTGCCGGGCCCGACAATGTCGGACGGTTTTGCCGCGATGATGAAAGACGAGATCGAAAGAACCGGTAAATCGCTGGAGCAGCTGGCGAAAGAGTTCGTGATGGCGAATCGCCCCAGCTCGGTGATCCAGCGCGCCGCCACGGTGGAAGAAGTGGCGAATATGGTGGTGTATGTCTGTTCCATGCAGGCCTCCGCGACTTCCGGCGCGGCGCTGCGCGTTGACGGCGGCGTGGTGGATGACATTGTTTGACCCGTCAGGCCACAGGTTCAGGAAAAAATGCGACCTGATATAAGGACTATGAAGGTAAAGCAGGTAAACTAGTGAACAGAATGTGTATTTCAGCTAAGACGTATTTATGACCAATATGATTGCCGACGAAGCCGTGGCGAAGTCCAGCGTGCTCTCTGTCTTTGACTTTGATGGTACGTTGACGCACCACGACAGTTTTATCCCGTTCCTGCGCTTTGCCTTTGGCAAGCGCTACTTTGCTGGCCGACTGGTGCGCATGGCCCTGCCTACGCTGCACTGTGTGCGCCGCAAGCTGACGCGAGATGAGCTGAAAGAGGTGTTGATCAAAACCTTCCTGACGGGGGTGGATGAGCACTGGTTACGTCAGCAGGCGGAAGCCTTCTGTGAAAAATACTGGAACAAGCTGATGCGCCCGGAAGGTGTGCTGGCCGTCGCCAACGAGGTCAATTCCGGTGCGGAAGTGACGATTTGCTCTGCTTCCCCGGCGCTGGTATTGCAGCCGTGGGCCGATAAGCTCGGCATTAAGCTGATTGGCACGCAGCTGGAAGTGAAAGACGGCAAGCTGACCGGGCGGATCACCGGCCACAACTGCCGTTGTGCCCAGAAGGTGGCGAGGCTGGAGAAGGTGTATGGGGATTTGAATGCGTATCATCTGCGCGCCTGGGGCGACACGCGTGGCGACCACGAGTTGCTGGCGGCGGCGCAGGATCCGCACTGGCGGCATTTTCATCATCCGAGCAAGCGCCGAAATTCACCAATTAAGGGTTAGGTGCGGCCCGATGCCCTCACCCCGGCCCTCTCCCACAGGGAGAGGGAGAAAAGCGGTACATCAGGCTTCACGTTTTCCCGGGAACATCACGCTCGCAATAATCCCCAGCGCCAGTACCCCCAGCACCACAAACAGGCTTGCCGTGGCGCCGATGTTATAACCGTGATGCCAGAAATGGTCGGTCGCATTCAGCCCCAGCTTGAACGCCACGAAGAACAGCAGTAACACCACCGCTTTCTCCAGATGCACCAGATACTGCTTCAGCGCTTCCAGCACGAAGTAGAGGGTACGCAGGCCGAGGATCGCGAACATCATGGCGCTGTAGATAATCAGCGGCTCACGGCTGACGGCAATGATTGCGGGTACGGAGTCGAAGGCGAACATCACGTCGGACAACTCCACCACCGCGACGCAGAGCAGTAGCGGCGTCGCGTAGCGCTTCGCCTTCTTCACGCGGCCTACCATCACATCCTTGTTTTCAGGCTTCTCCAGTTCGGCATCCACCTCTTTCTGGGTCAGGATAAACGCATGGCTGCTGATTTTTGGCCACACCGGATAGAAGCGTTTCACCAGGCGGTACGCCAGATGGTTGGAGTAATCTTCGACTTCATCGCTCTCTTCATTGCGTCTCAGCATCATCACCGCCGTCCAGCCGACGACCAGCGCAAAAATGACCTCAACATACGGCCCCAGGCTCAGCAGGCTGGTGCCGATGGCGACAAAAATACCGCGGAACACAATCGCCCCGAGCACGCCCCAGTAGAGCACGCGGTGACGATATCTATCCGGCACGCCAAACCAGGCGAAGATCGCCATCATCACAAACAGGTTGTCGACGGAGAGCACCTCTTCCAGCGCATAGCCGGTGAGGAACAGACTGGCCATCTCCGCGCCGTGGTGCACGTATAAGAATCCGGCGAAGGCCATCGCCATCATGACCCAGAAGATGGACCACATGACCGCGCTTTTCAGCGAGATCGGTTTATCGTGACGGTGCATGAAGAGGTCGATAAACATCGCCCCAACGGCCATCACCACGAAGACAACAACGGTTTCCGTCGGGAAACCGAGATGAGCAGCAGACATAGACAACCCTTTTAAGAAAACAAACCACAACACCATGCAGGCTGGCGTAAACCAGAAGTGAGAATGGGGGAACGTGTTATTCGCCTGTACCCCACAAAACCGCAGCTCTGTGGCTGCGCAAGGTGTGTACTTTACCTCACAACGGGGGGTGGCGCATCTGTCGTTTCGGCTCATGACGTAAAGCCCGTTAACTGTGAGTCACGTCTTATTTACATCATTTATACCTTCCATTAACTGGATAAAAAGAAGGCGCCGACGCTATAGTGGTTTTGTTTAATAAAACTGAGTTGTACCTGATAAAACCAAGAACAGACCCTGCGAGGAACACATGACAGAACATATTCGTAATGGCGTTGCCGCCACTGAGGACATAGAAAGAGAGACTATGCGCAAGGTGATCTGGCGTATCCTCCCGTTTCTGATAGTCAGTTATCTGGTCTCTATTATCGATCGCGGCAATATCGGCATGGCTTCGCTACAGATGAATGAGGATCTCGGTCTCAGCAAAGCGGCGTTTGGCTTCGCCAGTAGCCTCTATTTCGTGGCGTATTTTCTGTTTGAAGTTCCAAGCAATCTGGCGATGCAGAAAGTTGGCGCACGTCTGTGGATCCCCCGCATTATGATCAGCTGGGGGGTGGTGTCCATGTGTATGGCACTGGTACAAAACACGACGTCGCTTTATATCGTGCGTTTTCTGCTGGGTGCTGCGGAGGCGGGCTTCTTCCCCGGCGTCGTACTCTTTCTGACCTGGTGGATCCCTTCCCGCTACCGTGCGCGAATTATCGCGTCCTTTATGGTCGCGATCCCGCTGGCCAATTTTATCGGCTCGCCGCTGTCCGGGTTGATTCTGTCGCTGGATGGCTGGCTGGGTCTGCGCGGCTGGCATCTGCTGTTTATCATTGAAGGTTTACCCGCCGTCCTGCTGGGTATTGCCGCCTGGTTTGTTCTTCGCGATCGTCCGCACCAGGCTAACTGGCTTAATGCGGAACAGAAAAAGTGGCTGGAAACGACGCTTGAAACCGAGCGTCAACAGCAAAAAAATATCGGACACCAGACGACATGGCAGCTGCTCAGGCATCGTCAAATCTGGCTGCTGGCGCTGATTTACGCAGGCGCGTCATCAGCGGGCACCACCATCAGCGTCTGGTCACCGCAGCTGCTGAAATCGTTCCACCTTGATAATCTGGAGACGGGTCTGTTCAACGCCATTCCTTACGGTCTGGCATCCGTACTGATGATTGTGTGGGGACGCAGTTCTGACCGAACCAACGAACGCCGCTGGCATACCGCTCTGACCCTTTTCATGATTGCCGCAGGCGTATTTGCCGCCTTTGTCAGCGTCTCTCTTTCCGCCACCATTGTTATCCTGAGCATCATGCTGATAGGGGCGTATTCAATGAAGGGGCCTTTCTGGGCGCTGGCCTCAGGCTGGATGAGCAGCACGTCGGCGGCTGCGGGGCTGGCCGCAATTGGCGCCATCGCTAACCTTATCGGCGGCGCGGTGATGGTCAACGCTTACGGTGTTATCAACGAACGGACGGGAAGCCACACGCTGGCCATGCTTCCTCTGGCGGCGTTGTGCGTCGCGGGGGGGATCGCGGTGCTGGTGATGGGACGCCAGGCCCGCAATGCTCAGTTGCATGAAAAGCAGGTCACCCATTAGACACAACTAAAGCGGGACGCACGTCCCGCTTTATGCTTAGAGACTCTCTTCCGCAGTATCCTGCGTTTCCCCATAAAACTGCTGGCAGAAAGGCTTACTGGCCCCCATTTTCTGCGACAGGCGGCTGGCGGTGGCATGCATTAGCTGGCTGATCCCCTGTTCACGGCGATCTTCAGTCAGTCTGGAGATGGGCCCGGTCAACGCCAGCGCCGCAATCAGCTTGTCATTGACGCCGAAGACGGGCATCGCGAACGCCGCGGTATGCGGGTCACGAGCGCCTGCGGTATAAAGTGGAACAGCGGGCTCCCCCTCTGGCAGCGCGTCATTAAGACCCCAGTGGCGAAGCACTTTACTGATGGCAGAATCGTCCAGCGGAAACTGAGTACCCGGCAGATTGCTGTGACGCAACCCGTGCGATGCTTCTGCCCGGAACAGGCACAGACGTTGCCCGCCTTCTAACACATACCAGCTGGCGCTCTCCTGAGAGGCCTGTGATAACGCCTGAAGCTCAGGCTGCACCACCCGGGAAAGATGGAAAGATTGTTCATAAAGTTTGCCAAGGTAAAGCAGACGTGGGCCAAGCGCATAATTGCCGTCATCATGCCTGACGACATAGTTCATTCGCTCAAGCGAATTCATTAACCGGTAAACCGTGGTTTTGTGATAACCCGATAGCTGCGCCAGCGCGGTCAGCGTCAGGCTCTCCTCGCCGGGACGGAAGCAATCCAGTAAAGCCAGCGCCTTTTCGACCGCTACAACGCCTTCGTTACCCATCATCATCTCCTTTTCTGCTCGGCAGTGAGTGTACCTCAATTTTTGTGAGTCACTTCGTGTTTACATCACAAACGCCATCGCAGATCTGGCTAAAGGGAAAGCAACACCGCTATAGTTGTTTTGTATTGTACACCTGCATTGTACACAGTAAAACAATATGGAGGCATATATGCCTATTTCTGAAAAATCATTGATTAATCGTCAGGTCGAACGCGTATCGGCTGAACAGGTTCACCAGGCTGCCGAATATCAGGCCGCCATTCTGGCGGATGTTGCCGGTCGCCGCGGTACACTGCATGGTCGTATCAAACCGCTCGCGCCTCACATGGCCGTTGCGGGCCCGGCAGTCACCGTGGAGGTGCGCCCGGGCGATAATCTGGCCATCCATGCCGCAATGGCCGTAGCACAGCCTGGCGATGTGTTGGTTGTTGACGGGAAAGGCGACCTGACCTGTGCGCTGCTCGGTGAGATTATGGCGACGCAGGCCCAGGCAAGCGGTATTGCGGGCATCATCATTGACGGGGCGGTACGTGATGCCGATACCCTGAGTAAAGGTCACTACCCCGTCTTCGCCGCCGGTCTTAACCCGTGTGGCCCGACAAAATCAATTCCTGGCCGGGTTAATCACCCCATCTCTGTCGCTGGCGCAACGGTACGAGCCGGGGATCTGGTTGTGGCGGATATCGACGGCGTGGTGGTGATCCCGCGTGATGAAGTGCAGGCCGTTATCGCCATGGCCAAAGGGAAACTCGAAACAGAGACCCGTCGTCTTGCTGCTATTCGTGAGGGCGATTTACGTCCACACTGGCTTAACGACGCGCTGCGTAAGGCGGGCATGTTATCTGACGGGGAGACGCTGTAATGGAAGGCAAACGCGTTGTACTGGTCACGGGATGCGACCTGGCGGACCAGGCTGTCAACATGCTGCGAGACTTTGACGTGGTGTATGCCGGTCATCAGCCCACTGAAGATCAGCTGGTTACGCTGTGCGAACGGCACAATCCTGTGGCCATCCTGGTGCGTTACGGCAAAATAACCGCAAGGATCATGGATGCAGCCCCTGCATTACAGGTTATATCGAAACACGGAAGCGGCATTGACGTGATAGACCAGCCAGCGGCAGCGGCGCGTAATATCGCCGTTCGTTCCGCCCCCGGCGCCAATGCGGCAGCGGTTGCAGAACATACCTGGGCATTGATTCTTGCCTGTGCCAAATCCGTGGTCACCCTTGATAAACGCCTGCGTGACGGGCACTGGGATAAAGCCACGCACAAATCGATCGAGCTGGAAGGCATGACGCTGGGGCTTATCGGTCTGGGGGCGATTGGCTCGCGGGTTGCGCTGGTGGGGCAGGCATTCGGCATGCAGGTTGTGGCGTATGATCCTTACGCTAAAACGATGCCTTCTGGTTGTGAACGGGCAAACACCTTACCCGGCCTTTTATCCCGTGCCGATGTTATCTCCCTGCATTGTCCGCTCACAGACGACAACAGAGGAATGATCAACGCAGACACGCTCGCGTACTGTAAACGTAACGCGATCCTGGTGAACACGGCGCGCGGCGGGTTAATTAACGATGAAGCCCTGTTACACGCGCTGAAGGATGGCACCTTGCACAGCGCGGCACTCGACAGCTTTACCTGCGAGCCGCTGACCGCCCCGAACCTGTGGCAGACCGTCGATAACGTCATCATTTCGCCGCATATTGGCGGCGTC
The DNA here is from genome assembly GCF_031432835.1 of Enterobacter cloacae complex sp. EB5. NCBI lineage: Bacteria > Pseudomonadati > Pseudomonadota > Gammaproteobacteria > Enterobacterales > Enterobacteriaceae > Enterobacter > Enterobacter cloacae complex sp. EB5. Next base: position 2,297,335 of record NZ_CP133860.1, on the reverse strand, counting down.
AGCGCAGCGTCATACATCAAGATGGGAACCGTGGCCGCCAGCAATATTCTGGAGGTTGTACGCCTGACTGACGACGCCGTCAGCCCCTAAAATGCAATGATGAATGACCGCGCCCGCTTGTCATTTACCCTCAGCTGTGTAGAGACATTAAAGTTGTATCCTTTAACCTGAAAAAGACTTTAAAGTTGTAAAGTTTTAAAAAAAACACATACAAAACATGATGCTAAGTGTGTATCACACGCTGTTCCAACATTATGCCTTGATGTTCTTGCAGGAACTGCAATTTACAGGAGGAAAAAGGTGTTTTTGTAGTTATCTGGCGTTACGTGACAGTGTTGGTCAGATACTTCCACCTCTTCAGAGTTAAAGTTTGATATATGGGAAAAAAAACGCTCCCGGACGGGAGCGTAAGCCAGTGACTTCGGCGTCAAATGAGGGTCTAACAAGTGGAGCTGCGGGTTAATTCTGGGTGATCTGACTGCGATGCTTATCAGCCTGCTGCTGGTGAACAACGGAAGACTGACCATTATTCGCCTTCTCATGTACAGCTGCGGCCTTCTCATGCTCGCTCATTTCAGAAAATGACTTTGCTGTTTCGTTGGTAGCTCCGGGTTTAGCTTTCATCATTTTTTTATGCATTTCAGCCATGTCCTGGTGGGCAGCAGAATTGCTGTTTTGCATCATGTCATGGGACATTGCGGCCTGATCGTGACTGCTCATATCCATCATTGTCATGCTGTCTCCCTGAATTGCACTTTTTTCAGCAGATGACTGCATCTGGTGGGCAGGTGCCTGTGCATTATTTACCTGGTCATGCATGTTCATTGTCTCTGCAGCCATGGCAGATGAAGCGGCAGCCATAATGGCAACAAATGATACGAGAATCTTTTTCATGGTTGGGTCTCCGGTGTTTACATACCCAAACAATCAATGGCTTATAACAGAGAAAGCAGTTGATCTCAGGGCGGGTTAATCATCACTCCAGGAACCAGGTGATTGTGTTATCACGCTGCTCCTGATTTATGAATAATTATAAAAAACCGCCTCTGTTTATCGCGTGACTGAATGATGACAATTTTGTCACCTTCCAGGTTTCTCCTGAACAACGGGATTAATCCATTAACAGGCGCACTTTGAACACAATTTCACGCCCCTGCTGTTCTGCTGACAGCTCGCCGCCGTGAGCATGAATGATCGACCTTGTAATTGATAATCCCAGCCCCGCGCCTTCCGTATTGTAGAACCTTGATGAGTCTGCGCGATAGAACCGGTCAAACAAACGTTCCAGATTAGCGGGAACCTGGCCGGACATCGTATTCGTAATCATCACGTTCACACAGTCACTGTCACGCTCAAGGTGTATCGCTGTACAGGTGTTATCGGGAGAATACTTGATTGCATTGGAAAGCAGGTTACTGAAAGCACGTCGGAGCATATCGCTGTCTCCGGCAACAACGCCCTCTCCTTCAACCGTGATTGTCTTTCCTGTTTCGTCTGCCAGGGGCTCGAACAACTCACGTAATTCATTCAGTTCGGCTGCCAGATCCACATCATGTTTATCCAGCCGCAGCAGACCATGCTCTGAACGTGCCAGAAAAAGCATGTCACTGGTCATTCGTGACAACCTTTTCAGTTCTTCCAGGTTAGCGAATAAAATTTCGCGGTAATGCGAAACATCCCTTTCCTTAGCCAGTGCAAACTGCGTCTGCATCATCAGATTACTGACTGGTGTGCGCAGCTCATGCGCGATGTCAGACGAGAAATCTGACAGTTTCCGGAATGCCCCCTCCAGGCGATCAAACATATTATTGAACTCCTGCATGGTCTCAGAGATTTCCGGCGGAGCCAGATCGGGATTTAGACGCTGATCCAGGCTGTGTACAGTCATGGAGGAAGCCAGACTGGTCATTTCCCGTAACGGTTTCAGACCAATACGTGTGGTCAGCCAGCCCAGAAAAACAGAAATAAAGACCAGACCGATATTGAACCAGAACAGCCAGGTACTGAGTTTGTCCATAAACAGGGTGTGATACCCAGTATCCGTGGCAACCGTAATGATGACATGTTTGCTTTTACCCTGTTCCGGCGTCATGGCAACCCGCCGCGAGATACTGCGGTACACGGTGTTATTTTCTTCCGTCTGGATCATATAGTCGAGAATATCACCCGACTTATTAAGCAGGACCGCTGGAACAACAGAATTTTTGGCATAGAGTTCAACAATTTTTTCATTTTCCATGTTTTTTATAGAAATGAATAAACCATTGTGCCCTACCATCGCATCGTTTATTTTTTCTGATAATGACTTAATATCCGTTTTGTTCCGGAACGTCTCTGTTTTAAGAAACTCTTCGGTGAGCTGAAGTTTACCTGTCAGAAAATCGCGGTCCTGATTATCGAAATAGCCATTAAGGGTGCTAATCAGGATAAAACTTGATAACCACCATACCGTAAGCATCACCGCAGAAAAAATCAGGCTCAGGCGTGTGGTCAGGGAAATTTTGAACCTCACTCTTCTCTGATCTCCAGGACATATCCGGCACCGCGAACGGTATGGATCAGTTTTGGCTCAAAGTCATCATCAATTTTACTTCTCAGACGTCTCACGGCGACATCAATCACATTCGTATCACTGTCAAAATTCATGTTCCAGACCAGGGACGAGATAAGACTCCTGGGTAACACTTCTCCGGTGCGTTGCAGCAGCAACTCAAGCAGAACGTATTCTTTACCGGTGAGATGGATCTTCTTCCCCGAACGGATCACGGTCCGGCGCACCATATCAACGGTCATATCGGCGATGGTGCAGACTGTTGCGGCCTGCGAGCGTGCCCGGCGCAGTAGGGTTCTTACACGTGCAACCAGCTCCGTAAAATCAAAGGGCTTAATCAGGTAGTCATCTGCGCCAAGCTCCAGTCCTTTCACTTTGTCCCGCACGTTGTCCTTTGCGGTTAAAAACAGGACCGGTTCTTCGTGCCCGGACTCCCTCAGTGCGCTGATGATTTGCCACCCGTCGAGGAAAGGCAGCATCACGTCCAGTATTATCAAATCATACTGTCCCTTCGACGCGGCCCCGAGACCATCGCGGCCATTATTAAAGAGATCGGCCTGATAGCCTTCCTCAACCAGTCCCTGCTGCAGGTAACGACCTGTTTTTTGTTCGTCTTCAACGATTAAAATACGCTGCATGGTCAACTCGCTGATATGAAAGTAAAAATCTCACGCATGAGCTTTGGCTGTCCCCTAGCTGACCTGAGACGGAGCAAGCATTCCGAGCCACGCTACGGCGCCCAGAATGATAATCGCAACAACGAATTCTGTCAGGATGCTGTTTCGCATCAGGGCAACGCTGCGATCATAATTCCCTTCCCTGACCATAACTTCAAGCCGGGGACCCAGGTGAAACCGGTTTGCTGCAGCCAGAAGAAGCATCAGAACAAACAGAGCCGTCTTGGCAAGCAATATCCTCCCCCAGGAACTGTTGAATAAGGGAGTTAAGTTACCCTCAGCAATATACAGATAGTTGACCAGCGCACTCAGGATCAGGGCTACAACAATCACCGTTCCTGCCGTGGCAAATTTTGCCAGGGAGTCAGATATCACAATGACGCTCTGTGCATTATGCTCGTTTCTGCGCATCAGCAGGATAGCAAATGCAACCAGAGCACCTGTCCAGGCACCTGCAGCGCCGAGATGGGTCAGATCGCTCAGTAAATGGAGATAGTAATGCAGACCGTCATGCATAACGGCGTGTCCTCCCCAGGCAAGTGTAGCCAGCGCCACGCCCCCACTCATCGTCATCAGCAGGCAGGACAATACTCTCTTATTAGTGTAAAGGAACAAAGCACCGAGTGTGGTAAACAGGGCACAGAGCCTGACAATCCAGCTAATACCCACATCAGTTTCTTCTATCACCATCTCGATAACATGGATGGATAATTCTCTGAGGTCAGTTACTCCACTTGACCTGCTCCCCGTTGATTAGTACACCCCGATGTTAGTAATGTCTTCATAAGCCACATGAGGACATCCCCATGAAGAAGCGTTTTTCCGACGAACAGATCATCAGTATTCTCCGCGAAGCCGAAGCTGGGGTACCCGCCCGTGAACTCTGCCGCAAGCATGCCATTTCCGATGCCACGTTTTACACCTGGCGTAAGAAGTATGGCGGTATGGAGGTGCCTGAAGTTAAGCGCCTGAAGTCGCTTGAGGAAGAGAACACCAGACTCAAGAAGCTGCTTGCCGAAGCCATGCTGGATAAAGAGGCGCTTCAGGTGGCTCTTGGGCGAAAGTACTGACGACAGACCAGAAGCGGGAAGCCGTGATGTTGATGTGTGATGCGACCGGTCTGTCGCAACGTCGTGCCTGCAGGCTTACAGGTTTATCCCTGTCGACCTGCCGCTATGAGGCTCACCGTCCGGCTGCTGATGCGCATTTATCAGGGCGCATCACTGAGCTGGCACTGGAGCGCAGGCGTTTTGGCTACCGTCGTATTTGGCAGTTGCTGCGCCGTGAAGGGCTTCATGTTAATCATAAGCGCGTGTACCGGCTTTATCACCTCAGTGGCCTGGGCGTAAAACGCAGAAGACGTCGTAAAGGGCTGGCAACAGAACGTCTGCCGCTGCTCCGTCCGGCGGCGCCCAATCTGACCTGGTCGATGGATTTCGTCATGGACGCACTTTCCACCGGTCGCAGGATCAAGTGTCTTACCTGCGTCGATGATTTCACAAAGGAATGCCTGACGGTCACTGTTGCCTTTGGGATTTCAGGCGTTCAGGTCACGCGTATTCTGGACAGCATTGCACTGTTTCGAGGCTATCCGGCGACGATAAGAACTGACCAGGGGCCGGAGTTCACTTGCCGTGCACTGGATCAATGGGCCTTTGAGCATGGTGTTGAGTTGCGCTTAATCCAGCCGGGCAAGCCAACGCAGAACGGATTTATTGAGAGCTTTAACGGACGATTTCGCGATGAATGTTTGAATGAGCACTGGTTCAGCGATATCGTTCATGCCAGGAAAATTATTAATGACTGGCGGCAGGATTATAACGAATGCCGCCCGCACTCCACGCTGAATTATCAGACACCGTCTGAATTTGCAGCGGGCTGGAGAAAGGGTCATTCTGAGAATGAAGATTCCGACGTTACTAACTGAGTGTTGTATCTAATCGTGGGGGCAGGTCAGATTAAGCCTGGCAGGGGTCGTGTTGAAATCCATAATTTCATTACGACTGATTGGTAGTGCCCAGGCAAAAAGAGGGAGTAAAGTCTGTTCATGCCAGAGCTGATCTGCACTTTCGGATGTATGAAGAGAAATAGCCTTTAATCCTGAATTGAGAATTGGATGGACGTTCATATCAGGTTTGTTGAAAATGATCGTTAACAGAGAAGATGGGGACATACCGTACACGGTAGTTGTCCGACAAAACCGGCTGAACAAGGATTCATCAGGCAAAACAGGCAACATTCTCATTTCCCACACCTCTCTTTGACCGTTACGAACTGTTACCTCATTACAATTTATTAAGTGGATCTATATTTATAAGCCCGCAACGCTGAAGAGCATCGTAGGTATTTTTCTTTTCAGCTGTCCTGTTGATAACAAGATCGTGGTCAAGAGACAGTATTTTCTCGTCGAAATTGCGCAAAACCTCGTCTATTTTTCCTACGAATTCCTTGTGCTGTGGCCTGTCTATATCCCCAGGGATCAAAGACTTTAGGGACTTCTCTGCCATGATTTTAGCCGAAGCATCACCCTCATTAGATGCAGAGAGCCATTTAGCTTCCTCATCTTCAGTCGCGGCCCCCGGGAGTGGAGTATCCTTATATTCCTCCGTATGACTCACGAGTACCGGTACAGAGGCCGACAAGACTGCGCCAGTGATGATTTCATTGCCGCTACCGATAACCTTTAATTGTGCCCCCCGATAAATCATCTGAGCCAATCCAATATTGCCTTTAGATAAAATGAATAATTTTTCGTTTAACTCATCATTTAATGGAGTTTCAACATTTGTCCATTGTAATGGCCATAAATAATGAATAAACGATTGCCAGTCTTGTGAATCGTATCTAACATTCTTAATTTTCATGTAACCACCAGACTCTGCCCGCCTGGCAATTCTCATTTTCTTTGTCAGCGTCTCGTCAAAAGGATGATTTCCACAAAAAACCATAGATACCCCCATGGAATCTACAATTTCATGTAAAAAATCAATCAACTTACTCTCACCCCCGGTTCTTGAAAATTTAAGCCTCTGCATTTCATCAATAACAAGGATACCCAAAAATGATGATTTAATTCTTTGTGCAATCTGGCGAGCCAGAGCACCATTTCTAATCTCAGGTGTAGTTCGTTCAATACCAATTGCATCATCTAATTTTTGTAAAATCTCTTCACAAAGGTCTCTCACACTTGAATTGTATGGACAATTAATCTTTACCCATACAATTTGCTTACTGAAGCCGGGAAAAACTCCTTTATAGCTGCTGTGTTCTATAATCTGAGGGAAATGATCCATGACTTGCTCAATCATGGTAGTTTTTCCAGAACCACTCATTCCAACTATCGTAATAGTTTCAGCCTGGGATTTAAAATATCCACTTTCTGGCTCAATATCAGGACGCTCATTTCCATAGTAATGAAGATATTGAATTGTTCCGCTTTTTAAAGGATTACGAGCTGCATAGCTTTCCCTAAGTGCCCGTAAGATCATCTTATAAGCCTGGATAAGATTGGTTTGAGGGCAACGGAATTTCTTTATACGTTCGACATACTGCTCTCTAACATTCGCCGGGGCAGTCCAGCGGATTTTTTCGTCAATTTCGGGGAAATAACTCATTTCCAGAAGTACTTCATCTTCCGTAAGCGCTTCAGGAAGTGCTTCAATTAAGGGATTGCCACGATACTCAGGTAACTCCTGTTCTTTATATATCGCTGAAACGCGCCGTATAAGGTTCATTATTCTGCGTCCTCAGTCTTCTTCTTACCTTTTAACCATCTTTGTTTCTCCTCCCGGCCAGGCAAAAGCAGAACATTACTGGATGAAGGAAGTAGGGGTTCAGATCTTCCATTAGCAACATGAGTTCGCCCTAATGAATCAAGTTCATTTTTCCTGTTCTTTTTAATATCTTTACCATGTACCCGGCGAGATTCGTATATTTCATTTAATCTTTCGTTACCTTTCCTGTTAAATTCATCTTTATTATTGATATTGCTGAGCGAATCCAGAGTAAATAAATTAATTTCTTTTTGAGTATCTACCCAATCAGCCATTACATCTGTATCAAGATGAGCTTTCCCTTTAAATACATCTCTTTTCTTAAGTAGGTAATGTTTTTTGAAAATGCTATTTTTGTCAAATCTTACATATATATAATCTACGCAATTGTCATCTATTCTTGCTTCACAAGTGGTTCTTCCAAATACTCTGACACCTGATGCAATTTCAGGATCACATTCATAAAAAAGATTATTGTACTGAATCCCACCGGCGGTAATGTTAGCGTTCACAGGGATTAACAATCGTGCGATCACTTCGTCGGCCCCAACGGCTCTTGCGCTGAATCTCCCGTGCTTTAAGCTTATCATCCAACTATTTTTTGGTGATATTACGAGATCATTTTCAATCAGTAAGGGATTGATATAAGCCAGTTCCTCATACGTTCTCTGATTATGTGCAAGTATCTCCCGAATCAGTAAAGACGTGACCTCCTGAATCGTTAAACAAGCCCTGGATTGCGGTGTTGGCTCTCCTTTAACAATCTTTCCCCTTCGTGTTGTTCCAATAAGCCTATGAATAACCTCATCATTCAGAATGCCGAAACAGCGTTCAACAATGCTTTTTCTGTCGCCTCTACCGACTGGCGCAAACTCAAGTTTTGTCAGGGGGGTCATCTCTTCCTGAGGTTTAAGACCAATCATCTCCCCGTTGTCACACATCAATGTTAATGGAATGTGAGAACAAGGCCAATCATCATCAGTAATAGAGATTCCAAATAATCTACAATATTCTTTTTTTGGCATAAAGCAATTTGCTAACGCTTGTCGGGCGGCTCGCCATGAAGCATGGTATAAAGAAACATGAAGGCCAACAATCATTCTTGTTGCACGATCCACCACTGTATAAATAGTAGGACGCCCAATGACTTTTCGTCTGTTTAAACTCGAAATAAGATGTACATCAGCGACAGTTGAGTCTATTTCGAAAACATCACCCGGCAAAACAGTTGTATTAGCCACACTACCTAAAAGCGCCCGCATTTTGAGGTCTATTTCTTTTTTCGTGTTCTTCTTATTTATCGAGAAATCTTTAGTGAAGAGTTTTTTATTCCAGTATGAAAATTGTTTTAAAGAAGGAACATATGGAGCTCTATTTTCTAGGTTTGCTGTTTTAATTTCATCCCTAAAATACAAATCAATATGTCTCTCTAATGTTTTCTTTATCGTATCTCCGTTAACTTTATAATGATACGTAATGAGAGATTTTCTAATATTATTTATATCTCTTTCATTAAGAATGAAAACACGTGATCGTTCATTAGGTAATGCTCTGTTTTTTTTGGAATTCCCAAGTTTAATTTCATGTTTGATTCTACTTTTCCCAGCGGCGCCACAGTTCGAGAATGCGGGTAGCAATGCATAAATATCCTGCCCATGTCGCCAATACAACGCCAGAAGCGTTCTGATAGTATATTGTGATATTTTTTTATTTCTTGAGTAATCCATTAAAAGGTGCGACTTTTTATGTAATGCATAGTCGAACAGAAACATTCTGTCATCTACAAGATCTTTAATGATATTGTAATTTTCATCTCGCCTTCCTCTGTCTTTATCTGTTAATTCTTTCTCATCTACTAACATATATGAAGGATATATATAATCTTTACAAGTTATGCTATTTGATTCAATATAATATTTAAACATTGAAAATGAGAAAGGGATTGGCTTACCCGTTCTTTCTGATTTTATTTTAAACAAAATTAACAAATCGACCTTTCTGTCAAAATCCAAAACACGGTAAAGTCCCTCTGCAAGCAAATCAGTGCCTTGAGAGAGCCAGACTGAATTCCTAATAATATCCATTTGAGTTCAGTCCTATATAGTGGTCATTGGAAATTATCTTTATCAGACCGGTTTCGAGTATTGGATATGATAAATCAACATTTATCATTTTTAATCCAATCATTGCCTGCAATAACATCATCGCTTCTTGTGCATCTACCCCAAAGATTGATGAAATCATTGCACGTAGTCCTACTATGGGATAAACATCTGGTTTAAGCTTCCATAGGATTTTATCAAGAGGATATTTATCATAAAATTCAGAACCATCTCTTAATACAGAAGTAGCCCAGCAAATGTTTTTACCGACGACGTTATTGAGTTCCGAGCCAACATAAATTTGAAACTCAACATCAATCAACTGCCAAAACATCCTCTCTATTTCAAGTTTTTGGGCTTCGCGTTCAGGTATGCTCTCGTTATGTTTTACTGCTATAGCTTTGTATCGAAGTCCGCCTTCAGGAGTTCTCAAGGTCAGTAAAAAATCGGTTGTCATAACATTCAGAACTTCGACAGGTACTCCTCTTACTCCCCTCACCATAGGATGTTGAAAATGTAGATGATTTGCTATTTGTTGGGTAAGCCGGAGAGGAAAGAGTGGGAATTGTTCCCGGATATCAATCACCGAGTCATTAAACTCAGCCAGATAGAAAAAGTTACTTTCGACAGAAGAAAGGAGATGATGGTTTCGAAACGTCTTAAGGCCAAAGACTATCGAACGGTTTCCACGGGATTTAACGTCCTGAGCTCTAAGCCAGGGCTGATAACTTTGGCCATAGCCCACTCCTATGCCGTCACCTAGCGCATTTTCATAATCCAAATAGGATTTGAGACGCCTACCCCTAGCCATGATCGTACCCTAAAAACGACATTGATACGTACCTATATGTGCATTTTATAGTCTCCAACCCTATAACCACACATTCAGTAAGTATACAACATTAGCGTCGTTTTTTGAGAATGGTTACAACTTTAGTGCTTTGTGTACAACTTTATTGTCCTCGGACATCAGCGAGTGCCTGCGCGCATGCCCAGGCACTGGCCCACGCCCACTGGAAGTTATACCCGCCGAGCCAGCCGGTCACGTCCATCACTTCACCAATGAAATAAAGACCAGGCACGTTGCGGGCTTCCATCGTGCGGGATGAGAGTTCGTTTGTATCCACGCCGCCGAGCGTCACTTCCGCCGTGCGGTAGCCTTCGGTGCCGTTTGGCTGTACGCGCCAGTTCGTCAGCGTCTCCACCAGCGTTTCCTGCTCGCGGCTGTTGAGCTGCTTGAGCGCAACATCCGGAATTTGCCCTAACGCCTGCAAGCACTCCACGAGACGCTTCGGCAGCTGCATCGCCAGGGTATTTTTCAGGCTTTGATTCGGGTGCGCGGCGCGTTGCTCGTTGAGGAAGGCGTCCAGATCGCAGTCCGGCACCAGGTTTACGGAGACAAACTCCCCCGGCTGCCAGTAGCTGGAGATCTGCAATACCGCCGGGCCCGAGAGTCCGCGATGGGTAAAGAGCAGATTTTCGCGGAACACCGTGCCGTCTTCGGCCGTAATGACCGACGGCACAGACACGCCGGAGAGCGTCTGAAGCTGTTCCAGCAGCGGCTTATGCAGCGTGAACGGTACCAGCCCGGCGCGGGTGGGCAGTACCTTCAGGCCAAACTGCTCGGCGATTTTATAGCCGAACGGTGAGGCGCCCAGCCCCGGCATCGAGAGGCCGCCGCTGGCGATCACCAGGTTATCGGCGCTGACGGTTTCACCGTTGAGTTGCAGCGTGTAGCCCTGCTCGTCACGGGCGACGTCCAGCACTTCGGTGCGCAGGCGCATTACAACGCCGCCTTTCTCGCACTCGGCCACCAGCATATCGACGATTTGCTGCGCGGAGTCGTCGCAGAACAGCTGCCCCAGCGTCTTCTCATGCCATGCGATACCGTGTTTACCCACCAGCTCAATAAAATCCCACTGGGTGTAGCGCGCCAGCGCAGATTTGCAAAAATGACGGTTCTGGCTCAAATAGGCCGCAGGCTCGACATAAAGATTAGTAAAGTTGCAGCGCCCGCCGCCAGACATCAGGATCTTGCGGCCAGGCTTTTTTCCGTTATCCAGCAGCAGCACGCGACGACCCGCTTGTCCGGCCATCGCCGCACAAAACATACCCGCCGCACCGGCGCCAATTACTACGGCATCAAACCTTTCCACGTCAAAACCCTCTTCGTTAACTGCCGCGGATTGTAAAGTTTCCTCAGTGGTCGCACCAGCGTAAAAAGATATTACAAAGCCATTTCATTGATATTTAAAGATTATCCTTTCAGGCACATTTCTCAAATAAGGTGGTATGTCAAAAAAAGTCTATATTTCACTTTGCCCGTTGCGCATTTGTCCTGGATAATGCGCCGCGTTCATGTCCTCAAAATGGCGTAACGTCCTATGCTACATTTGTTTGCCGGCCTGGATTTACATACCGGGCTTTTATTATTGCTTGCTCTGGTTTTTGTGCTGTTTTACGAAGCGATCAACGGCTTCCACGACACTGCAAACGCAGTAGCAACGGTTATCTACACTCGCGCAATGCGATCGCAGCTTGCGGTCGTTATGGCGGCGGTATTTAACTTTTTTGGTGTCCTCCTGGGCGGACTGAGCGTTGCGTATGCCATTGTGCATATGCTGCCAACGGATCTGCTGCTTAACGTGAGTTCCGGTCATGGCCTGGCCATGGTGTTCTCTATGCTGCTTGCTGCGATTATCTGGAACCTCGGTACCTGGTATTTCGGCCTGCCGGCATCCAGCTCTCACACCCTCATCGGCGCGATTATCGGTATCGGGTTAACCAATGCCCTGATGACCGGGACCTCCGTCGTTGATGCGCTGAATATCCCGAAAGTTCTCGGTATTTTCGGCTCTCTGATCATCTCCCCTATCGTCGGTCTGGTGGTGGCGGGTGGCTTGATTTTCATCCTGCGTCGCTACTGGAGCAACACGAAAAAACGTGCGCGTATCCACCTGACGCCAGCAGAGCGTGAGAAGAAAGACGGCAAGAAAAAGCCGCCGTTCTGGACGCGTATCGCGCTGATCATTTCCGCTATCGGCGTCGCCTTCTCTCATGGCGCGAACGATGGTCAGAAAGGTATCGGCCTGGTGATGCTGGTTCTGATTGGCGTCGCACCGGCGGGCTTCGTGGTTAACATGAACGCCTCCGGCTACGAAATCACCCGTACCCGTGATGCGGTAAACAACGTTGAGACTTACTTCCAGCAGCATCCTGATTTGCTGAAGAAAGCGACCGGCGTGGACCAGCTGATTCCGTCGCCGGAGTCAGGCGCAACGACGGCACCGGGCGAGTTCCACTGCCATCCGGCAAACGCGATTAACGCGCTGGAACGTGCGAAAGGCATGCTGGCCGATATCGAAAGCTACGACAAACTGGCTGTTGAACAGCGTGGTCAGTTGCGTCGCATCATGCTCTGTATCTCCGACGTGACCGATAAAGTCGCGAAGCTGCCAGAGGTTAATGCTGACGACCAGCGTCTGCTGAAGAAACTGAAAGGCGATATGCTCAACACCATTGAGTACGCGCCAATCTGGATCATCATGGCGGTCGCGCTGGCGCTGGGTATCGGTACGATGATTGGCTGGCGTCGTGTGGCGACCACCATCGGCGAGAAGATCGGTAAGAAAGGCATGACCTATGCGCAGGGTATGTCCGCGCAGATGACGGCGGCGGTATCTATCGGTCTGGCGAGCTACACCGGTATGCCAGTCTCCACCACCCACGTACTCTCTTCGTCCGTGGCAGGTACCATGATTGTTGACGGCGGCGGTTTGCAGCGTAAAACCGTGACCAACATCCTGATGGCCTGGGTGTTCACCCTCCCGGCGTCCATCCTGTTGTCTGGCGGTCTGTACTGGATTTCGCTGAAGCTGATTTAATCGGCTGAAGGCGACAAAAAAGCGGGTCAGGAAACTGGCCCGCTTTTTTTATGCTCAGTGCCAAATCATCAGCGCAATCATACTCACCACAACCAGGCCACACAGGGCGCTGGTCAAAATGAACTGACGACGCAGGCGCTCGCAGCGACGGATAAACTCTTCATCGTGGTGATCGCGGTAGCGTTGGTAGTAGATATACCCCACCAGACGCATCTGCTTGCTGGGCTGTCCATGCGAGGTGAAGAATCCTCCACCGTCCACATACTGATAAAGCAACGGATCGCAACCACGAAGTACCACTAACAGCGCACGTAACGATGAGAAGTAGCGCGCCATATTCACTATGCAAACCACGCATAACGCCCAAAACAATGCGACGGTGCTAATCATACATCCTCCCCGGCGTCCGCCCACGAAGCAAGGCTCCTGAGCTACCGCACCCCAATGCCCTGACAGACAGTTCAGTGAAAGAATGACCAAAAGTCGATCCGGTTCGCGTTTTAATATCCGAACGGCTCATTAAATAGTGTAGGAGATCCGTTAATTTTTTTGCCACAAGGTTAATCGTTATCAACACCAAAGCTTGAAAAATATGTTTAACTGGGCCGTAATGAAAGCATCAGACGACGGCTTTCCCATTTAGTCATCGATAACTTAAGGAAGGAGTAACACTATGGCTTACAAACACATTCTTATCGCGGTAGACCTCTCCCCGGAGAGTAAAGTGCTGGTTGATAAAGCAGTATCCATGGCACGTCCCTACAACGCGAAAGTTTCGCTGATTCACGTTGACGTGAATTACTCCGACCTCTACACCGGTCTGATCGACGTGAATCTCGGCGATATGCAGAAACGCATCTCCGAAGAGACTCACCACGCGCTGAGCGAGCTTTCTACCAACGCGGGCTATCCAATCACTGAAACCTTAAGCGGTAGCGGCGATCTGGGCCAGGTGCTGGTTGATGCGATTAAGAAATACGATATGGACCTGGTGGTATGCGGTCACCATCAGGACTTCTGGAGCAAGCTGATGTCTTCCGCGCGCCAGCTGATTAACACCGTTCACGTGGATATGCTGATTGTTCCACTGCGTGACGAAGAAGACGAGTAAGTGCAAAAAAGCCCGGTGGCGCTAACGCTTACCGGGCCTACAAGCGGCACTGAATGTAGGCCGGGTAAGGCGAAGCCGCCACCCGGCTTTTTCTATTCTGGCGTACCCGAATAAATATCAAACCGATGCCCTTTCGTGGTCACCGCGTTAGTGGTCGCAACGTCCGCCAGCGGCGGCGCATAGTCCGGCCGCTTCACCACCACCCGCTTCGTCGCCAGCTGACGAGCCGGTTCCAGCAGGCCATCGGCATCTAAATCTGGCCCCACCAACGACTGAAACACACGCATCTCTTTTTTCACCAGAGCGCTTTTCTGCTTATGCGGGAACATGGGGTCGAGATAGACCACCTGCGGGCGCGGGGTGATATCGGTCAGCGCCGTCAGGCTGGAGGCATGAATAAGTTGCAAACGTTCCTGTAACCACGGGCCGATTTCCGGGTCCGCGTAGCCCCGCGTCAGCCCGTCGTCGAGCAGCGCGGCGACAACCGGATTACGCTCCAGCATCCGCACCCGACAGCCGACAGACGCCAGCACAAAGGCATCGCGCCCCAGCCCCGCCGTGGCGTCCACCACGTCCGGCAGATAGCTGCCTTTAATGCCGACCGCTTTGGCCACCGCTTCCCCGCGACCGCCGCCGAACTTGCGCCGGTGCGCCATCGCGCCGCCAACAAAATCGACAAAAATTCCGCCGAGCTTCGGTTCGTCGCGCTTGCGCAGCTCCAGATGTTCCGGCGTCATCACCAGCGCCATCAGGTTTTCTTCATCGTGCTCCAGCCCCCAGCGGGCCGCCAGAACAGATAAGGCGCCGTCCCCGGCGCCTGTTTCATCTACTAAGCAGATCTTCACGTAGCAATCAGCCTTTGATTCCGTAATGCTCCAGCATCGCATCCAGCTGCGGCTCGCGGCCACGGAAGCGTTTGAACAGCTCCCTAGGCTCTTCTGAACCGCCGCGCGTCAGGATGTTATCAAGGAACGACTGACCGGTTTCGCGGTTGAAAATCCCCTCTTCTTCGAAGCGCGAGAAGGCATCCGCCGCCAGCACGTCGGCCCACAGGTAGCTGTAGTAGCCTGCGGCGTACCCGCCTGCGAAGATATGGCTGAACGCGTGCGGGAAACGTCCCCAGGTCGGGCCTGGAATAACCGCGACCTGCTTTTTGATCTCAGCCAGGGTTTCGAGGATTTTCGCCCCCTGCTCCGGGCTGAACTCGGCGTGCAGGCGGAAATCGAACAGGCCGAACTCCAGCTGACGCAGGATAAACATCGCCGCCTGGTAGTTTTTCGCCGCCAGCATTTTATCCAGCAGTTCCTTCGGCAGCGGTTCGCCCGTTTCGTAATGGCCGGAGATAAACGCCAGCGCGTCCGGCTCCCAGCACCAGTTTTCCATAAACTGGCTTGGCAGCTCGACCGCATCCCATGGCACACCGCTGATACCGGCGACGCCAGCGGTTTCGATGCGGGTCAGCATGTGGTGCAGGCCGTGACCGAACTCGTGGAACAGGGTGATCACTTCATCGTGGGTAAACAGCGCAGGTTTGCCGCTCACCGGACGGTTGAAGTTACAGGTCAGGTAAGCGACCGGTTTTTGCAGGGAACCATCCGCTTTACGCATCTGGCCCACGCAGTCGTCCATCCACGCCCCGCCACGTTTGTTTTCACGCGCGTAAAGATCCAGATAGAAGCTGCCGCGCAGCTCGTTTTTCTCGTCATACAGCTCAAAGAAGCGCACGTCCGGATGCCAGACGTCGATGTCGGTACGCTCTTTCGCGGTAATGCCGTAGATGCGTTTCACCACCTCGAACAGGCCGTTAACGGCTTTGTTTTCCGGGAAGTACGGACGCAGCTGTTCGTCGCTGATGCTGTAGAGATGCTGTTTCTGTTTTTCGCTGTAGTACGCGATATCCCACGGCTGAAGCTCGTCCACGCCGAACTCCGCTTTCGCAAAGGCGCGCAGCTGAGCCAGTTCTTTTTCACCCTGAGGACGGGCGCGTTTCGCCAGATCGGTCAGGAAGTCGAGCACCTGCTGTGGGTTCTCAGCCATTTTGGTGGCGAGGGATTTATCCGCGTAGCTGTCGAAGCCCAGCAGCTGTGCCAGTTCGTGGCGCAGGGCGAGGATCTCCGCCATCACCGGGCTGTTGTCCCATTTGCCCGCATTCGGCCCCTGATCGGAGGCGCGGGTGCTGTAGGCGCGGTACATCTCTTCGCGCAGGGCCTGGTTGTCGCAGTAGGTCATCACCGGCAGATAGCTTGGGATATCCAGCGTTAACAGGAAGCCTTCCTGCTCTTTCGCTTCGGCCTGGGCTTTTGCCGCCGCCAGCGCGCTTTCCGGCATACCCGCCAGTTCAGATTCATCGGTAATCAGCTTCGTCCAGCCCATGGTGGCGTCGAGGACGTTGTTGCTGTACTGGTTGCCCAGCTCGGACAGGCGCGCGGCGATTTCGCCGTAGCGCACCTGTTTTTCTTTTGGCAGGCCAATCCCGGACAGTTCGAAATCACGCAGGGCGTTATCGACCGATTTTTTCTGCGCCGTGTTCAGTTCGGCATAGTGGTCGCCGTCGCGCAGGTCGCGGTAAGCTTTGTAAAGCCCTTCGTGCTGACCCACCCAGGTGCTGTACTCAGAGAGCAGCGGCAGGGTTTGTTCGTAGGCTTCGCGCAGCTCCGGGCTGTTTTTCACCGAGTTCAGGTGGCTTACCGGGGAGAAGATACGCCCCAGCACGTCGTCCACTTCGGCCAGCGGCTGACACAGATTCTCCCAGGTGTACGGCGCGCCCTGCGCGACCACGCTTTCTACCGCCGCACGGCAGTTTTCCAGCGACTGGGTAACGGCTGGAACCACATGCTCAGGGAGGATTTTAGAAAACGGTGGCAACGAAAAAGGCGTCAGTAATGGATTGGTCATAAACGCTGTCCTGTTGAAAGAGATGAATGAAGCGCGCATCCGGCGCTGTGCATATTGTTCAGTAATGGGGTTAAGTGTAGAGGATTTCAATAGCCGCGCTTACCGGGCCTGCGGGTAATCTGTGCCGTTCTGCTGTAAACTGTGGCAAATCGTCAATTCAGCGGAATATCATTACCCATGCTCAGTTATCGCCACAGCTTCCACGCAGGCAACCACGCCGACGTCCTCAAACACACCGTTCAGAGCCTGATCATCGAATCGCTTAAAGAAAAGGATAAACCGTTCCTTTATCTGGACACCCACGCGGGCGCGGGCCGTTATCAGCTGAGCGGCGAGCATGCCGAGCGTACCGGTGAATATCTGGAAGGGATTGCGCGTATCTGGCAGCAGGACGATCTGCCTGCCGAGCTGGAGCCGTACATTGGCGTGGTGAATCACTTCAACCGCAACGGCCAACTGCGTTACTACCCGGGTTCACCGCTGATTGCCCGCCAGCTGCTGCGCGAGCAGGACAGCCTCCAGCTGACAGAGCTGCACCCGAGCGACTTCCCGCTGCTGCGTTCTGAGTTTCAGAAAGATAACCGCGCCCGCGTCGACAAAGCCGATGGCTACCAGCAGCTGAAAGCCAAACTGCCGCCGGTTTCCCGTCGCGGCCTGGTACTGATCGACCCGCCGTACGAAATCAAAACCGACTATCAGGCGGTGGTAACCGGCATTAACGAAGGTTACAAACGCTTTGCGACCGGCACCTATGCCCTGTGGTATCCGGTAGTGCTGCGCGCGCAAATTAAACGCATGATCAAAGACCTCGAAGCGACCGGCATTCGTAAAATCCTGCAAATTGAGCTGGCGGTGCGCCCTGACAGCGACCAGCGCGGCATGACCGCGTCCGGCATGATCGTCATTAACCCGCCGTGGAAGCTCGAAGCGCAGATGAACAACGTGCTGCCGTGGCTGCACAAAACGCTGGTGCCAGCCGGTACGGGTCACGCCACCGTGAGCTGGATCGTGCCGGAGTAATCGCAGCCATCGGTGGAAACTATTGATTTCAGGTATACAATCGCGGCAATTCACGATTAAGGACAACGCTATGACTAAGCATTATGACTACATCGCAATCGGCGGCGGCAGCGGCGGCATCGCCTCCATCAACCGTGCGGCCATGTACGGCCAGAAGTGTGCGCTGATTGAAGCCAAAGAACTCGGCGGCACCTGCGTGAACGTGGGTTGTGTACCGAAGAAAGTGATGTGGCATGCCGCGCAAATCCGTGAAGCTATCCATATGTATGGCCCGGACTACGGCTTTGACACCACCATCAACCACTTCGACTGGGATAAACTGATCGCCAGCCGTACCGCCTACATCGACCGTATTCACACCTCGTACGATAACGTGCTGGGCAAGAATAACGTCGACGTGATCCGCGGCTTCGCCCGTTTCGTGGATGCGAAGACGATCGAAGTGAACGGCGAGACGATCACCGCCGATCACATCCTGATCGCCACCGGCGGCCGTCCGAGCCACCCGAACATTCCGGGTGCGGAATACGGTATCGACTCCGACGGGTTCTTCGAGCTGCCTGCTCTGCCAGAACGCGTTGCCATTGTGGGCGCAGGTTACATCGCGGTTGAGCTGGCCGGCGTGATTAACGGCCTGGGAGCGGAAGCGCACCTGTTCGTGCGTAAACACGCGCCGCTGCGCAGCTTTGACCCGCTGATCGTCGACACGCTGGTCGAGGTGATGAACGCCGAAGGCCCAACCCTGCACACCAACGCCGTGCCAAAAGCGGTGGTGAAAAATGCGGACGGTAGCCTGACCCTGGAGCTGGAAGATGGCCGCAGCCAGACCGTTGACTGCCTGATCTGGGCGATTGGTCGTGAACCGGCCACCGACAACTTCAACCTGGCCGCAACCGGGGTGAAAACCAATGAAAAAGGCTACATCGTCGTTGATAAGTTCCAGAACACCAGCGTACCGGGCATTTATGCCGTCGGTGATAACACCGGCGCCGTAGAGCTGACGCCGGTTGCCGTGGCGGCGGGGCGTCGTCTTTCCGAGCGTCTGTTTAACAACAAGCCGGACGAACATCTGGACTACAGCAACATCCCGACCGTGGTCTTCAGCCACCCGCCAATTGGTACCGTCGGCTTAACCGAGCCGCAGGCGCGTGAGCAGTACGGCGATGACCAGGTGAAAGTGTATAAATCGGCGTTTACCGCGATGTATACCGCGGTCACCTCGCACCGTCAGCCATGCCGCATGAAGCTGGTCTGCGTGGGCCCGGAAGAGAAGATCGTCGGCATCCACGGCATTGGCTTCGGCATGGACGAGATCCTGCAAGGCTTCGCGGTGGCGCTGAAGATGGGCGCAACGAAGAAAGACTTCGATAACACCGTGGCGATCCACCCGACGGCGGCGGAAGAGTTTGTGACCATGCGCTGATCGGTCTGATCCGCAACAAAACCGGCCAGCTGGCCGGTTTTTTTATGCCCTGGGCAGGTAAACCCAACGGCTGTACAAACGGTAACAAAATAACCCGCTACCCGCGGTGGAATTAACTAATCTTAGAAAGCGCTACGCGTTCGCCTGTTACTACGGAAAAAGATTAGAGATATGAAAATGCACGTAAAGATCACCGCAAAACTGATGGCCAAAATGCACCTTGTTCTCGCGCTGGTATGGGCGATACTGACGATTCCTACCCTGCTGTGGTGGAAAAACAGCATTCTGTGGGTGTCGTTAATGAGCATTTACGCCATCGTGATTTCCCATCTGGCTGCGTACAGTGCCGCCCATGCGGAAAAAGCGGCCAGCAAGGCGATGGATAAAAGCGAAGGCGCCAGCCAGAAAGCCAATCAAACCGCCAACAGCCTTCAGGGCGATGCGCGTCAGGCACACTAATCCGTGCTTATATGCAGAATACCGAATGCTCTGAATTTTATTCCTGCTCTGTTTTCAAAGATTCTGATTTAATAATTTCATAATCAAAGGGATATCTGATTTTCAGCGTGTTTAAATCCAATTTGAAAGCGTGATCTACCGCACACTTCGCACCGCATTAACCGAAGCGAATGTCTACGCTTAAAAGATAGCCGGGAAAAACCCGTATTTGTTACGACAAAAACCGGAGGTCCTGAACACCATGTTCAACCAGAAACTACAGACTGCCGAGGATATCGAGTTCGAGATTGCAGAAGAGCTGCGCTACGAAACCGATCCCTGTGAGTTAAAACTGGATGAGATGATCGAGGCAGAGCCGGAACCGGAAATGATTGAAGGGCTGCCGGCGTCCGATGCCCTTACGCCCGCAGACCGCTACCTTGAACTGTTTGAACACGTCCAGTCGTCGCGGCTGTTTGCGGACAGCAAAACCTTTCCCGACTGTGCGCCGAAGATGGATCCGCTGGATATTTTGATCCGCTATCGCAAGGTGCGCCGCCACCGTGATTTTGACCTGGCGCGCTTTGTGGAGAATCACTTCTGGCTGCCGGAGGACTACAGCAAAGAGTACGTTTCTGACCCCGGCCTGTCCCTGAAAGAACATATTGATAATCTGTGGCCGGTGCTGACGCGCGAGCCGCAGGATCACATCCCGTGGTCGTCGCTGCTGGCGCTGCCACAGGCCTATATTGTGCCCGGCGGGCGATTCAGCGAGACCTACTACTGGGACTCTTACTTCTCCATGCTGGGGCTGGCAGAAAGCGGTCGTGACGATCTGCTGAAATGTATGGCCGATAACTTCGCCTGGCTGATTGAGCGCTACGGCCATATCCCGAACGGCAACCGCACCTACTACCTCAGCCGCTCCCAGCCGCCCGTTTTTGCCCTGATGGTGGAGCTGTTTGAAGAGGACGGCGTGCGCGGGGCGAAGCGCTATCTTGAGCACCTCAAGATGGAGTATGCCTTCTGGATGGACGGGGCGGAATCGCTGCTACTCAATCAGGCCTATCGCAGTGCGGTTCGCATGCCGGATGGCTCATTGCTCAACCGCTACTGGGACGATCGCGACACGCCCCGAGATGAATCGTGGATTGAGGACGTGGAAACCGCCCGTCATTCTGGTCGTCCGCCGAACGAAGTGTATCGCGACCTGCGCGCCGGGGCAGCCTCAGGATGGGATTACTCATCCCGCTGGCTGCGCGATCCTGCGCGGCTGGCCAGCATCCGCACGACACAATTTATCCCCATCGATTTGAACGCATTCCTGTTCAAACTGGAGAGCGCTATCGCCAATATCTCAGCATCGAAAGGGGATAAAGAGACGGCTGAGCTGTTCCGCCAGAAAGCCAGCGATCGGCGCGCAGCGGTAAACCGCTATCTGTGGGACGAAGAGAACGGCTGTTATCGTGATTACGACTGGCGGCGTGAAGCCCTGGCGCTGTTCTCTGCGGCCAGCATTGTGCCGCTGTATGTGGGCATGGCGACGCATGAGCAGGCTGAACGGCTGTCCGATGCCGTTAAAGCCCGTCTCCTCACGCCGGGCGGTATTCTCGCCACCGAATATGAAACAGGTGAGCAGTGGGATAAGCCGAACGGCTGGGCGCCGCTCCAGTGGATGGCGATCCAAGGGTTCAAGCAGTACGGTAACGACTCGCTGGGAGATGAGATCGCCTGGAGCTGGCTGCACACGGTGAACCATTACTACAAAACCCATCATAAGCTGATTGAGAAGTACCACATCGCCAGCAGCACGCCACGCGAAGGTGGCGGGGGGGAGTATCCGTTGCAGGATGGCTTCGGCTGGACGAATGGCGTGGTGCGGCGGTTGATTGGGCTGTATGGGGAGCCCTGAGCCTTGCCCCTCACCCTGACCCTCTCCCCAAAGGGGAGAGGGGGACGTAACGGTGCGGCCTTTTCTCCCTCGCCCCTTTGGGGTGAGGGGGAAAAATAATCAGCGGATCACCTCATAAATGGCAGTCTGGATGGACTGCCATTTTTTTGTGCTGGCATCGGGCTGCGTCTTCGCGCGGCGCGTTGCCATATCGGCGTCGTGCTGCTGACGTTTCACTACCGCCGGGACGGTACAGAATGCTTGCAGGTACTGCTTACGCATCGACGTCAGCGATTCGCCGTTCGCCATCGCATGGCTAAGCGTATTAATAAAGCGTCGGCAGGGCTTTTGCTCTGTCATTTGCAGGCGGTAGCGCAACATCACTTCCAGCACGTCGTCGTAGCCTGCCGACAACGCCTCCTCCGTCCATGACATTTTCCAGTCCATCCCGCCCTGCAAAAACAGGAGCGCCACGCGGGTGTCATTGCGATTGATGGCCGAGCGGAAATTATTCTCATCCCAGGTGACACCCATGCGCGTCAGCGTTTCTCGCGAGGAAGGCGTTTCGCGCATCTCCTGCACCGGCGCGGGAGATGCCGTACTGGCAACAGCTGGCTGCGGTTTACTGCTGGTCACCAGCCAGAATCCCCCCGCGACAATCGCGATAACCATCACGCCAACCGCTCCCCACAGCACGCCGGAAATCAGCTGTTCGCGCTGCTCTGGCGTACGCGCGGCGCGCTGAGTCGGTTTTTCTATACTGTCGCGCACTTCAAAAAGATCGCCGCCTGTGGTGCGGTCTATTTTTTGCGCCTTTTCCCAGAACGCGTGCAGCGCGCTTTCGTCCACCGCCATCAGCGCCGCCGGGTTAACGCGTGTCCGCCCTTCCTCAAACGCGCGCTGAACGGAGCGGGTGATCTGCATGTAATAACAGTCGAGCAGCTGGATTTGCGCCCCGCTTAACGGCTGCTGCACGGTGATGCTGTTGCGGATTTGCCGAATATCTTCGAGGAAGGTTTGCAGGGTTTTGCGGGGCTCTACCAGCAGCGTCAGCATGTCTGGGGCATTAAACAGCGGCGCGTAGTAGCGGCTAAATTCTTTTTTATCCACCAGCAGCTGGGCCAGCTCGCTGAACAACATGCCGCTCAGAACATCATTAATCTCACCGTTTTTTAGCCAGCGACGCACGCGCTCAGCGTTAAACAAGGTCTTAAGATGATTATTCAGCCGCACCGGATCGGGCCACGCCTGCTGTATCAGCCCTTTAATCATCAGCTCAATGGCACGCACCTGTTTCTGCGCCTGAAGCTGGCTCTCCTTCTCTGGCACTCTCCCGGTTTCGTAGGTCAGCAGAGGCTGTTGCAGACGCAGATACTCAAGGGAGGTGACGAAGCGCATCGCCGCAATCAGCTGGTTTTCGCTGACATCCTGCCCGCTTTCATACTGGGGAACGCGCTGCTGAAGCAAGCGTAATTGCAGCGTAAAGACCGTCATTTCCGCATCATTCAGGTTCAGCTTCCTGGCTACGGCGCCCCACCCGCCCAGCCCCAGGCGGGCGCTATCCAGTTGCTCCAGAAACCAGCGTGGATCTTTTCCTTCAGAAACATGTACATTCAACAGAAGTAAAATTTCAACAGACGCCTGACGGATCGCCGCCAGACAGTGTTCAAACTGTTCGCGGGTATGATGCGATGAGCTAATCATCATTGTTTTCCTTGAGAGACAATGAGTACCGCTAAAGCGGCATTAAAAGTCGTTTTTCTTTTTATTTATATGAGGTTAAACATACCTGACTTTCTGTTGAAATAAAGTGACAACCTTATAATCATTTGCAATGTCTCCGGAGGATCGTCATGCCCGCCTTAACCACCGCGCGTCTCATCTGCTCGCCGCTGCAAGAGCAAGACTGGCCCTTTTTTCTGTCGCTACAGCAAAATCCTGAGGTGATGCGTTTTGTCGCCCCTGCGCGTAGCGAGGCGGACATTCGGGAAGCCTTTGAGTCTCGTCTGTTGCCGTGGACGCCGGGCAGCTCGCACTGGCTCTGCCTTGTGGTGCGTGAGACGGCCAGCCAGACGCCGCTGGGCGTAACCGGCTATGTGCACCGGGAAGCAGATTGTGCTGAAGTCGGTTTTCTCTTTGCGCCCTCTGCGCAGGGTAAAGGTTACGGTTTTGAATCTCTGCGGGTTGTGTGTGATTTCGCGCTGACTCAGGGCAATATCCGTCGGCTCACCGCCACCGTGACGGCGGGAAATATCGCCTCAAGGCGACTGCTGGAAAAAACAGGTTTTCAGCTGGAAGGTGAGTTGCGCGAGAGTTATTTCCTTTCAGGGCAATGGCATAACGACTGGCTATTCGGTTTACTGAAAAAGGAATTCCCGTTCAGTTAAACCTGATCAACAGCCATTTGGCGGATATTTCCCCGGCGGCGTTTCCTCTATAGTCGCGCCATTAAGAGGAAACGCTTATGACGGGTTATGCAATGCAGATATCTTCTGCTGCAATCGCATTAATTAAAAAACAACAGGGTCTTTCCCTGGAGAAATACCGTGACGAAAAGGGAATATGGGTTATTGGTTATGGTCACGTGATTCGCCAGTGGGAAAAATTTAACGGTCTCATCACGCCGACTGAGGCGGAGAATTTGCTTTTTAATGATATTCAGTTATGTGAGGCGCTGCTGCGGGAAATGAACAAACGCCCATTAACCCAACAGCAGCATGACGCACTGATATTAACCCTCTTCAGTTTTGGGGAAGAGTCCCCTCTGCCAGAGAAGATCCTTCAGGCCGTCGCCCGGGTGTAGTACATCGCGGCCTGCGTCCGGTTTTTGACATCAAGACGCCGGAAAAGCGTCTCCAGATGGGCTTTTACCGTTGCCGCACTGATATTGAGATTACGACCAATCTCTTTATTGGACTCTCCGGCCGCCAGTAACTTCAATACCTCACGCTGGCGCTCGCTTAACACTGCCAGTTCATCCTGAGAGGAGTGCTGCTTCAGCCACTCGCCGGGAAAACAGACCATTCCACGCGATACGGAATCCAGCACTGCGGAAAAGCGTTCGGGATTCGCATTGCGGGGAATTATCGCTACCACGTTGCGCTGAAACATTTGCTCAACCCAACGTCGCTCTTTTTTCGTTAACACCAACACCACGCGCGACGCTGGAAAACGATCCATAATCTCTTCCAGTAAAGCCACACCATTATCACGAATTAAATACCCATCTATCATGACGATAGCGGAGGGTGACGCGGATAATTGCGCCCATAATTCATCAGTCTGACGAGCCCCTGTCATATCTATTTTCGGAATTAACTTCTGCAAACTGTACATCGCTCCATGAATAAATAATGACTGCCTGTCAAACATGATTACTCGCATCGTTTTACTCCTCTGAGAATAGCGAAGGGGGATTCTACAGAGGCATTTTTTAAGAAAAAACTCAATGAATGGAGAGGTTACAAATCACCCAGCTCTCTTTATATCTTCCAGCATTTAGACATACCTGTTTTAAGGATTTCCTTAAAAGGGTTCCCTCCCCCTTAAGACTGAACATTACAGGAACATACCGCCTGAAACTTCAATACGTTGCGCATTCATCCAGCCCAGTTTGTCACTGAGCAACGCCGCAATGGCATCACCAATATCATCGGGCAGGCCCACGCGTCCCAGCGCCGTCTGCGAGGCCAGCAGCTGGTTAAGCTCCGCATTATCCCGCACGCGTCCGCCCCCAAAGTCGGTTTCAATCGCGCCAGGCGCGATGATATTGACGGAAATCCCGCGCGCGCCAAGCTCTTTTGCCTGATAGCGGGTCAGCACCTCCATCGCACCTTTCATTGCCGCGTAGGTGCCTGAACCGGGCTGAGTAAAACGGGCCAGTCCGCTGGAGACGTTCAGGATCCGCCCTCCGTCTTTTATGAGCGGCAGCAGCTGTTGCGTGAGGAAAAACGGCCCTTTGAAGTGAATGTTCAGCGCATCATCAAACTGCGCCTCCGTCGTCTCGGTATAGGGTGCGTATAACCCCGTACCTGCGTTGTTCACTAAATAGTCAAAGGTGTCACGTTGCCAGACGTGTTTGAGGGTATCCTTCACCTGCTGAGCAAAGCGCGAAAAGCTTGCCGTATCGCCGACGTTAAGCTGCAATGCTGCCGCTTTTCCGCCTTTTCCCTCGATTTCGCGTACAACGTCCTGCGCCTCCTGCTGGCTGTTATTCCAGGTCAGAATGATGCCTGTCCCTTCCGCGGCCAACTTCAAAACGGCATTTTTACCCAGGCCGCGGCTACCGCCCGTCACTAAAGCAATACGTTCACTCATAATTCACCTCGTTTCGGCTGTGATGAAGATTGAGAAAGAGCTTATTAGATGGTAGAAAATCAATAAATAGTGCCGTCAGCGCTTCACTGTTTCATTCATAACAACAATGACCCACATCTATGGATAAAATACACGCAATGCAGCTTTTCCTTCGGGTCGCGGAACTGGAGAGTTTTTCCCGCGCGGCGGAGACGTTGAGCCTGCCGAAGGGGAGCGTATCGCGACAGATCCAGGCGCTGGAAAACGCGCTGGGTACGCAGCTGCTGCACCGCACTACCCGCCGCGTCAGCCTGACGCAGGACGGCATGGTTTACTACGAGCGCGCTAAAGATCTGCTGATGAATCTGGACGAACTGGACGGCATGTTCCTGCACGACCCTTCAACCATCAGCGGTCGGCTACGTGTGGATATGCCCGTTGCCATTGCGCGAAATGTAGTCATTCCGAAACTGCCTGCATTTTTGCAACAGTTTCCCGGTATTGAGCTGGAGCTGAGTAGCAGCGATCGTCTGGTCGATGTCATCCGCGAAGGATTTGACTGCGTGGTTCGCGTGGGAAACTTAAAGGACTCCGGGCTTATCGCCCGCCCCCTTGGGAAACTCTCCGTGATTAACTGCGCCAGCCCGGATTATCTGACGCGATTCGGCTACCCTGAGACGCTGGACGATTTGGCTTCGCATGCCCTCATTCACTACTCCGCCACGCTGGGCACCCGTCCGCAGGGTTTTGAGTATTACAACGGCAGCGCGACCCAGTGGGTGAAAACGGGAGGCGTATTGACGGTTAACAGCACGGAAACCTACCAGGCCGCCTGTATCGCCGGGCTTGGCATTATTCAGGTCCCGCGCGTCGGGGTGCGTGATGCCCTGCGCACGAAAAAACTCGTTGAGATCCTGCCGCAATACCGGGCTGAACCGATGCCCGTCTCCCTCATTTATCCCCACCGCCGTAACCTCTCCCGCCGGGTGCATGTGTTTATGGAGTGGCTTACCGAACTCACAAAAGGTTACGTGGACTAGTCGCAAGCTATAATTCAGTAACATCCAGCTCAACGAAAAGGAAAATGCGCGTGACGCCGGAAAATAACCCGCAACGACCGACTCAACATTTAGATTATGAACCCATCAAAAAGATGGATAACGAGCCTGAAGCGCCGAAAGAGCCTGGAACGGCCAGCAAAGCGCTGGGCACCGTGACCGGCATAGCCGAAAAAATTCAGCAGATACCCGCGATTGCTCACCTGATACGCGCCGCTGAGCGCTTTAACGACCGCATGGGAAATCAGTTTGGCGCGGCGATCACGTACTTCTCTTTCCTGTCGATGATCCCCATCCTGATGGTGTCGTTTGCCGCCGCCGGTTTTGTGCTGGCGTCTCACCCGACGCTGTTGCAGGACATCTTCAATAAGATCCTGACCAACGTCAGCGACCAGACGCTCGCCACGACGCTCAAAAGCACCATCAACACCGCCGTGCAGCAGCGTACCACCGTGGGTATCGTCGGGTTGCTGATTGCGCTCTATTCCGGGGTGAACTGGATGGGCAACCTGCGTGAGGCTATTCGCGCCCAGTCGCGTGACGTCTGGGAGCGTAGGCCGCAGGATCAGGAGAAGATATGGGTGAAGTATCTGCGCGACTTTATTTCGCTGATTGGGCTGCTGGTGGCGCTGGTCATTACGCTCTCCATCACCTCGGTCGCCGGTTCCGCGCAGCAGATGATTATCTCCGCGCTGTACCTGGATTACATTGAATGGCTGAAACCGGCCTGGCGCGGCATTGGGCTGGCCATCTCCATCTTTGCTAACTACCTGCTGTTCTTCTGGATCTTCTGGCGTTTGCCCCGCCATCGTCCGCGCAAGAAGGCGCTGATGCGCGGGACGTTGATTGCCGCCATTGGTTTTGAAGTGATCAAGATTGTGATGACCTATACGCTGCCGTCGCTGGTGAAGTCGCCCTCCGGCGCGGCCTTTGGTTCGGTGCTGGGGCTGATGGCGTTCTTCTATTTCTTCGCTCGCCTGACGCTGTTCTGCGCCGCGTGGATCGCCACGGCAGAGTATAAAGATGACCCGCGCATGCCGGGTAAAACCCACCGCTAATGTCCTGTCGGGCTGATATTTCAGCCCGATCCGCCATTTCAGCATATAAATCCAGGCCGTAACTTTTATTTAACGCAAAACCAGTTTTAATGACTGATATCTAAAAAGTGTGAAGCATTTCATAGAAGTGTTTTCGCTGGTCTGAAAATTATCCGCTTTTTGTTGCTTTTATGACCACGCCACGCCTTTGTTACAGATTGAAATGTCGCTTTTGCTATGCCTAATATGGCCCTTCGTTCGTCCAAAAATAAGAAAATAGTATGCAAGCAACAGCCACCACACTTAACGAAGGGGCGGAACACGTTCCGGTCAACTCGCGCAATAAAGTCGTCGTCGCATCGCTGATTGGCACCGCCATTGAGTTCTTCGACTTTTATATTTACGCCACCGCTGCGGTCATTGTCTTTCCGCATATTTTCTTCCCTCAGGGCGACCCGACGGCAGCCACGCTACAGTCTTTAGCCACCTTTGCTATTGCCTTCGTTGCGCGTCCGATTGGTTCAGCGGTCTTTGGGCATTTTGGCGATCGCGTCGGCCGTAAAGTGACGCTGGTTGCCTCGCTGCTGACGATGGGGATCTCCACCGTCGCCATCGGCCTGCTGCCGACCTATGAAACTATTGGCATTCTGGCGCCTGTGCTGCTGGCGCTAGCGCGCTTTGGGCAGGGTCTGGGGCTGGGCGGGGAATGGGGCGGCGCGGCACTGCTGGCGACCGAAAACGCCCCGGCGCGCAAGCGTGCCCTGTATGGCTCTTTCCCGCAGCTGGGCGCACCGATTGGGTTCTTCTTTGCTAACGGCACCTTCCTGCTCCTCTCCTGGCTGCTGACCGATGAACAGTTCATGAACTGGGGCTGGCGTATTCCGTTCGTCTTCTCTGCCGTGCTGGTGCTGATTGGCCTGTACGTGCGCGTGTCGCTGCACGAGACGCCGGTCTTTGCTAAAGTCGCCGCGGCGAAAAAGCAGGTTAAAGTTCCGCTGGGGACGCTGCTGACCAAACACCTCCGCGTGACCGTGCTGGGCACGTTCATCATGCTGGCGACCTACACGCTGTTCTACATCATGACCGTTTACTCCATGACCTTCAGTACCGCCGCCGCGCCGGTCGGCCTGGGCCTGCCGCGTAACGAAGTGCTGTGGATGCTGATGATGGCGGTCATCGGATTTGGTGTGATGGTGCCCATCGCGGGCCTGCTGGCGGATAAATTTGGCCGTCGTTCAAGCATGATCGTCATCACCTCGCTGATTATTCTGTTCGCGCTGTTTGTCTTCCCGCCGCTGCTGGGTTCAGGTAGCCCTGCGCTGGTGATGGCGTATCTGCTGATTGGCCTGAGCCTGATGGGGCTGACTTTTGGCCCAATGGGCGCGCTGCTGCCGGAGCTGTTCCCGACTGAAGTGCGTTACACCGGCGCGTCGTTCTCCTATAACGTTTCGTCGATTCTGGGCGCCTCGGTGGCCCCGTATATCGCCACATGGCTTCAGGCGAACTATGGCCTGTTCTATGTGGGTGTCTATCTGGCGGCAATGGCAGCGCTGACGCTGATTGCGCTGCTGCTGACGCATGAGACGAAGCATCAGGCGCTGTAAGTGAATGCCGGGTGGCGGCTACGCCTTACCCGGCCTACGATTCAGCCCTCACCCACAGGGCTGAGGGCTCCCCACAAAATAATGCCTGCACAGACGGCCCCCTCTCCCTTGAGGGAGAGGGCTGGGGTGAGGGGGAACATACGGCTCAGGTGGTCATTCCGTTCACTTTATGTTCCTTGCTACTCTGTCACGACATGAGCGGTGAACGTGCCAGGGTGGCTCAGTCGCCACCACCCTGGCGACCCGGGCTTCCGGCGGAAAATCGCCGCTTCGCGGTGCCTTCGGCTTATTCCTTCCGGCTTATCGGGGACGGGCGGAGGTAACATCCCTGTAAAGCCCGCCCTCTCGGCGCATCCCTGCGCCTCGCCCCGGCCTACAGGAAACGCCTCAGCGATTTACAGCCGGACCGAGGCATCGCTGAAAGCCCTCAGTTATTCTGAGGCAACGTTATAGCTTTTGCTTTCAAATTACTGGAGCCCCCTCTCCCCACAGGGAGAGGGAGAAACGGGACTACTTCTTCATCTGCGATAAAATCGTCCGACACTGATTCGCTTCGCCTTCTGACGGCGAAATCAACGCCAGCAGCGCCGCCGCAGGGGTGACCAGCGTAGCGAGCGCGGCGGCGACCGCACCACGCGCAATCAATGGCCCGGCCTTCACGCCCGCCTGCGGATCTTTGAAGGTCCCGCGAACGTACAGCGGCGAGCGCAGGGTAATGATACGAATGCCTTTACTTTCCGGATCGATGGTTAAATCCAGCTGCTCGGACGCCATGCTGGCGGTACCGGTGACGTTGATAACCGCGTTTTCCGTGTCGAAGGCGAAAATCTGCGGACGCGCCACGCCGTTGACCAGATCCAGATTTGCCGCCGCGCAGTTAACGCGTACTTCGTCATCACCGAAGATTTGCCCGATGATAAAGTTCCCGACGTTCAGCCCCAGGATCTCCATCAGGTTACGGCTCACCAGCCCGTCGTTCATCAGCAGCTTCAGGTTGCCGTTTCCGCTGCCCAGCAGCGCCGCTACCGAGTTACCCGTGCCGCGAATGTCCGCGTCGCCGTTCATCTCACCGAGGGTCTTCTGCATCAACTCCACGTCCGGCATCAGCTCTTTCAGCTTCAGCCGACGCGCCTGGATCTCCGCCCTTCCCTGCATTGGCTTTTTATCCCCCTCCAGGTGGATATTCGATGAAATGGTTCCCCCGGCCATGCCAAACTTCAGCGGTTGCAGGCGCAGGTCGGCGTTTTTCAGGATGATATGGGTCGAGAGGTTGCTCAGCGGCAGCGTGCTGCCATGCTCAATTTTACGTCCTTTGAAGCGCACATCCGCGTCCATCACGTCCCACTTGTCGGTTTCGAAGCGGTCATAGGGCAGCACTTTACCCGCAGGCTGAACGTCCTTTTTAACCTCTTTTGACTTCGTGCCTTTGCCCGAATCTACGCCAATCAGCGGACCAAGATCGGCCAGACGCAGCTGGCGGGATTCAACGTCCCCCTCCAGTTTCGGGCGCGGTTTACCGGTGGTGTAAGTCAGCGTGCCGTGGATATCGCTGTCGCCGATGCGGCCGTTAAAATTCCGGTAGTCAAAGACGGACGATTTTTCGGTGTTGATTTTGGCAACCAGGTGCCCGTCCGTTTCAAACGGCGGGGTATCCGGCAGCAGCACGCCGGTGAGATCGTACAGTTCACCCAGCGAATCACCGGCAAACTTAAGCTGGAGGTCGACGCCGCCCATGTTCATCGGGTCGTTAACCGTGCCCACGAACGCCACGCGGGTATTGCCCGAGCGGAAATCCGCCTGCACCGGGAACGGCGTGCCCTCGCTCCTGAGCGCCAGCATGCCGCCGATTTTGCCTTTCCCCGTCAGCGGCTGGCCGTTGTAGCGCCCTTTCGCCGTCAGGCCGAAGACGTAATCGCCCGCTTTGCTGTCATCGCCTTTGGCTTTGCTGCCCGTCACTTCGCTAAACGGCAGCGGCTTGCCCAGCGGATCGACGAGGATCTCCACGTCAGCCTTACTCACCTTATCGTCAATGGCGATCCGCCCCCGATCGAACAGAATATTGTCGAGGCGGAAAGACCACGAAGAGGGCTGCGCATTCTGATCTTTATCGCCGCTGCTGGCGAGATCGAACGTCCAGTTGTTGTTTTTCTCTGACAGGCGAATCAGCCGCGCGTCGGGCTGCTGGAGTTTGATCCACGGCAGATACACCGTTTTGGTTAACAGGGCTAACGGCGCCAGCGTGGCTTCCACGCGCGGCAGGTGGATCATGGTTACTTCGGGGATGTCGGGCGGGTTGCCGAGAATAATATCGTCGGCGTGAACGTGCGGCCAGGGCACCCAGCTCCGCCAGCCGGTTTCCTCTTTCTGGCGCTCCCACACGACGCCCAAATCGCCACGTATTGCGAAGGGGCGGTTCAGCTCGGTTGAGACTTTCTGGTTGATGGTCGGTTTGAGGCGGTTCCAGTCAAACGTGGCGATAATGATGATTAAGACCACGATCAGCAACAAGAAAATCCCTGCTGTCCAGGAAATCACCCTGGTTGTTTTTGTCATTGTTGTCCCCTTTCCTGATGAACTTGCCTCTAAAACTATAGTTCAGACAAAGGGAAGCGGGCAGATCAGAGGCTGGTTATCACCTTTTCCAGGGTATCCATGGGGACAGGACGAGAGAGGAAATAACCCTGTGCCGCCGCTGCCGGAGAATTTTGCACGTCGCGCCACTCCTCCAGCGTCTCTACGCCTTCCACAATGACGCCCTGGCAATAGCGGTTCATCAGTTGCAGGAGCATCGTAAACAGGTTCCGTCCCTCCGGCGTCTGGCGCAGCATGATAAACAGATCGCGGGCCACTTTGATGTAGTCATAACGCACTTCGCTCAGGGCGGAGAAGTTGGCCATACCGGTACCGAAATCATCCAGCCACAGCGGGCCAAACTCACACATCGAGGCAAACGAGGAGTCTTGCGGCAGCTGAACATGTTCCACCAGCTCGAAGCGCATCCACGGCAAGGTGGCAATCAGCGCCTGCAATGTCGCGTTCTGACGTAACGCCATCAGGGTTGGGCCATCCACGTTCACCGACGCCAGAATACCGTGCTGCTCGAAGAACGCCTGCTTCGTCGCCAGCATTCTCAGCTGCTCTTCCAGCACGTCGATACGCTGACGCACGGCAACCTCCGCAAAATAGCGGTCCGGCGCAATACGCTGGGAAGGATTCGATGGATGAGTGACGACCGTTAACACCTCAATCGCCATTAACCGACCGTCGGTACGGTAGATGGGCTGATAGGTGTATGCTCGCTCACATTGCAGCCAGTAGCGATGCTCCTGCAAGTTCTCAATACTTGCCTCAGGCGTAGTGCTCAGCCGCTGGATAACCTGCTCTGACTTCATTTCGGATGTCCTGTTGTATGGGATAGCCTTTCTGGACTCGTCACTGAGTTATCGGCCCGCCAGGTGAGAACTTTATGTTCAATTCACCGGGAAAATGAAATTAAGATGACAGAAATATGCCGGAATACGCGCTGGCTCAAAAAAAATAATGGAACGTCGTTTTAATATAGTTGACCATAAAAAACACACAGCGCACACTACCCTTAATTACTTTGTTCAGGTTCACGACTATGTCTAAAAAAATTGCCGTGATTGGCGAATGCATGATTGAGCTGTCCCAGAAAGGCGCGGAAGTCAGCCGCGGTTTTGGTGGCGATACATTGAACACCTCCGTTTACATTGCCCGTCAGGTCTCCCCCGACGCGCTGAGCGTGAGCTACGTTACCGCGCTGGGAACGGACAGCTTCAGCCAGCAGATGCTGGAAGCCTGGCAGGGTGAACACGTTGGGACCTCGCTGATCCAGCGAATGGAAAACCGCCTGCCGGGTTTGTACTACATCGAAACCGACAGCACCGGCGAGCGCACCTTCTATTACTGGCGTAATGAAGCGGCCGCCAAATTCTGGCTGGAAAGCGAGGCCGCCGCTGCCATTTGCGAAGAACTGGCCACCTTCGATTATCTCTACCTGAGCGGGATCAGTCTGGCGATCCTGAGCCAGGAGAGCCGTGAAAAGCTGCTGTCACTGCTGCGCGAATGCCGTGCCAATGGCGGTAAGGTGATTTTCGATAACAACTACCGTCCGCGTTTGTGGGCCAGCCGCGAAGAGACGCAGCAGGTCTACCAGCAGATGCTCGAATGCACCGATATCGCCTTCCTGACGCTGGATGATGAAGACGCCCTGTGGGGCGAAAAACCGGTTGATGAGGTCATTGCCCGGACGCAGGCTGCCGGGGTCAGCGAAGTGGTGATCAAGCGCGGGGCGGAGTCTTGCCTGGTGGCGGTTGCAGGTGAAGCCGTAAAAGAGGTCCCGGCGGTGAAGCTGGCGAAAGAGAAAGTGATCGATACCACGGCGGCGGGAGATTCTTTCAGCGCGGGGTATCTGGCGGTACGTCTGACAGGGGGTACGTCGGAAACGGCGGCGCAGCGCGGTCATTTAACGGCCAGCACGGTGATTCAGTATCGCGGAGCGATTATTCCGCGCGAGGCGATGCCTGCCTAAGGACTGTGCGGGCTGCTTGCCCGCACCCTAACCCTCTGGGAACGCAGGGCTTACTGGCCCTGCGGAATATCACTCGCATCCTGATGTAAATCATCGGCTGCCGTTTGCGCTGGCTGCGGCGGCGTCGCCATGATGGCGTTCCAGGTGGCCTTCAACTCTTTCATGTCATATTCCGGCTCACCTTTCGGCTGCAACAGAATCAGCGCCATATCCTGCGACAGCTGCTGACGCAGATCCTGATTCAGCATCTCCACGGTCAGACCGTTCAGGAAGTCCTGACGCAGTTTCTGATACTGCTCCGGCGCGATATCCACCACCTGATTCTGCAAGGAGCGAATGCGCTGGCTGATTAAGATATCGGTATCGGCGCGGGCATAGGTGGCGAACAGTTTCTGCAATTCAAGGGATTTCTGCGCCACCAGCGCGTTAAACTCCTCTTCAGACAGGCCCTCTTTACGCACTTTAGCCAGCTCTTTCGCCACCACGCCGAGATTGGCATTCAGCTTATCGCCCGGCGATTCCACGTTAATGGCGCACTGGGCGCGCTGGAACAGCACACGGCAGTCAAAGCCCAGGCCAATATCTTTCACGTTGTTCTTGCTGAGCGTCTGCTGAACGTGCCAGAACAGCGCTTCACGCGCGAGATCCGCACGCCAGTAACGCAACAGCGCAGAAGACTCGCGGATCGGCTGCCAGGCCGTATCCCACATCATTGAAAGACGATCCTGACGCACGGTATCCGTCATGATGCTGACCGTCTCAGGACGCAGCGGGGACAAGGTAGGAACAGGGGCGGGCGTTTCACGCTTCCCTTTCAGATCGCCAAATGCTTTGTTGATCTGTTCTATCACCGTACGGCTGTCCACGTTGCCCACCACAATCAGGGTCATGGCATCCGGGGTGTACCACTGCTGGTAGAAAGATTTCACCTGCGCGGCATCAACCGGCTGTTTTAGCGGCTCTGCCGGGTCGTGGCCAAGCAGCGTTGACCCTTTCAGGCGGTAGCGCCACCAGCCTTCTTTGGTATCCGTCGGCCAGGTCGCCACCATGTCGCTGTTGCTCAACGCATAGTTAACGGTCTCAGGCGTAATCGCCAGTTTGCCGGTGGCATCGGAAAGATAGGTAAGGGCTTCTTTAAGCAGATCGTTACGGTTGTTGGGCAGGCTCAGGTTAAACATGGTGTAGTCATAGGAGACCACAGCCGGAGGCAGCGGGCGTTTCGGATCGATGGCCTGTTGCCATAAAGAACGCACCTGAACCGCCTGCAAACTGCCGCTCTGGGTGAGCGCCAGTCGAGGAATAAAGTGGCTTAAGCCGGTCTGCTGGGTGCTTTCAGTGAGGGAGCCGGTATTCACAGAAAGACGGATTTCAATGCGATCGCTCGGACGTTGCGGAGTGGATAATACCTGCCACTGGAAACCGTTCGCCAGTGTTCCCTGTTGCCAGGCCGGGTCTGGCTGGAGCGCATCTGCCTGCACATAACTGGCTGCTGCCATCATCAGCAAACCGCCGGTTAAGAGTCGAATTTTTGTGCCCTGCATGTGAACCCCTGATCAACATTCCTGGTTAAAGAGAGTGTCTCGCGACGTGAGCACTCAAAGATGACGATGAAAACCTTCCGATTAGACAGCGTGTTCGGCTAAACGTCACGGGCGGAAGTGAAATATACCCAAAAAAAATCTTGTCGAATTATGACAGGTATGAACGGTTATTATGCGCAGGTGCCCGCATCCCCACAAGGGAATACGGGCATTTATGAGGGATTAAGAGGATAAACCGGGGGTTTTGTCCTCAGATGTGCGGTTATTCAGCGTATCGTTAAGCTTCTTGTGATCCAGCTCTTTCACCCACTTCGCCACCACAATCGTCGCCACGCCATTGCCGACCAGGTTGGTTAACGCACGGGCTTCAGACATAAAGCGGTCAATACCGAGGATCAGGGCCAGGCCCGCCACCGGCAGATGGCCCACCGCCGAAATGGTGGCCGCCAGCACGATAAATCCGCTGCCCGTTACGCCCGCCGCCCCTTTTGAAGAGAGCAGAAGCACCACCAGCAGCGTAATCTGATGGAAGATATCCATGTGGCTGTTAGTGGCCTGGGCAATAAAGACCGCCGCCATCGTCAGGTATATCGAGGTGCCGTCCAGGTTAAAGGAATAGCCCGTAGGAATAACCAGCCCCACCACTGACTTACGGCAGCCCAGCTTTTCCATTTTATCGAGCATACGCGGCAGCGCGGACTCCGAAGAGGATGTGCCGAGGACAATCAGCAGCTCTTCACGAATGTAACGGATAAATTTGAAGATGCTGAAGCCGGTCGCACGGGCGATGGAGCCGAGCACCACCACCACAAACAGAATACAGGTGATGTAGAAGCAGACGATCAGCTGGCCCAGCTGTACCAGCGTGCCGACGCCGTATTTCCCGATGGTGAAGGCCATCGCGCCAAAGGCGCCAATCGGGGCCAGACGCATAATCATGTTGATGATGCCGAAGATCACCTGCGAGAAGCTTTCAATGACGTTAAAAATCAGCTGACCTTTGCTGCCAAGACGGTGCAGGGCAAAGCCAAACAGCACGGCAAACAGCAGCACCTGGAGGATGTTTCCGCTGGCGAACGCGCCAATCACGCTGCTCGGGATCACGTCCAGCAGGAAGGCAACAATCCCCTGATCTTTCGCCTGTTCAGCGTAAACCGCCACCGCTTTCGCATCCAGCGTGGCCGGGTCGACGTTCATGCCCGCGCCAGGCTGTACTACGTTGACAATTATCAGGCCGATAATCAGCGCGATGGTACTGACAATCTCGAAGTACAGCAGGGCAACCGCCCCCGTACGCCCGACCGCCTTCATGCTTTCCATGCCAGCGATACCGGTCACCACGGTACAGAAAATGACCGGCGCGATGATCATTTTGATGAGCTTAACGAACGCGTCGCCAAGCGGTTTCATCTGCGCGCCCAGCTCCGGGTAGTAGTGACCGAGCAGAATACCGATGGCGATGGCTGTCAGGACCTGGAAGTAAAGACTTTTGAAGAGTGAGGTTTTCATAGGGTGTCCCTGGAAAGAAAAACTACAGGCTTTGTAAGGTTATGGTTAACCTGCGGCTTTAAAATAACACCCACATAACAGGACAGAAATAAACGGGGTTCAAATTTGAAACACAAATGTTAAGAACTTTGAGCTGGCTCGCACAAGCCAGCAACAAAATTACACTTTTGCGTTATTGCCAGCGTCGGAGAGATAGCGTTGCTCAAAGATATCCGTCGGTACGGCGCGGTCAAACAGGAAGCCCTGTCCGCTCTCCACGCCCGCCGCAGCCAGCCAATCACGCTGGGCGTCGGTTTCAATACCCTCGGCAATGACGTGCAGATTCAGGCTGTGCGCCATCTGAATAATGGCCTGTACCAGGCTGCAATCCTCCGGCAGCCCTTCCACAAAGGTTTTGTCGATTTTCAGGACGTCCACCGGCAGGGTTTTCATGTGCTGGAGCTGACGCAGGCCGGAATACCCCATACCGAAATCGTCCAGCGCAATGCGGATCCCGGCATTACGCAGCGGTTTCAGAATGGCGACAGCGTCGTCAGGATTATCGATACAACGGCTCTCGGTGACTTCCAGGATCAACGTGTGGGGCTGGATGCGGTAGCGGTGGATCAACTCGAGCATCTCCGGCACCATGGTCGGGTGCATCAGCTGTAGCGCAGAGAGATTCACCGACAGCGGCAGCGTGATGCCCCGTTGTTGCCAGGCCGCAAGCTGGCGGCACGACTCTTCCAGCACCCAGTAGCCGACGGTGACCATCAGGCCACAGGACTCGATACGTTCGATCATCCCCTCAGGCAGCTCCCACGTGCCGTCCGGCTGTTGCATACGCAGCAACGCTTCGGCGCTGGTCACTTCACCCGTACGCAAATTGACCTGCGGCTGTAGCCAGAGCGCAAACCGGCGATTATCCATCGCCGTCAGAATGTCGCTCTCTTCCGTCAGGCGCTGCTGGGCTTTTTCCATCTGCTCCGGATCAAAGAACTGGATCTGGTTTTTGCCTTTTCGGCGCGCGGTGAACGCGGCCGAGAAGGCCCGACGATAAAGCTGCTCGGCGGTCAGCCCCCCGTAGTACATCGCAATACCGATGCTGGCGCTCGGGCGAAGCTGGATACCCTGAATGGGCAGCCGCTCATTAATGACAGTGAGTACTTGCTGACCTAGCGTAATGGCGTGCCACGGCTCTTTAACACCGTGCGCGATCACCACCAGGTCATAACCGCTGACCTGGGTGAGCACCATGCGCGGCGCCAGAACGGATTTCACCTTTTCCACCAGCGTCAGCAACAGCATCTCGCGCTGGCTCTCTTTCAGCACGCCCGCCGTGTCCTGCAAGGTTTCGCAGGCAATCACCATCAGCGCGGTGGTCTGCTGGCGGGCGACGGTCTGCTCCAGCAAGGCCATTAAAAACGCTTTGTTTGGCAGATCGGATACCGGAAAACGGGTGGCATTGCTACTGAGCTCTTCCTGCTGACGCAGGACACGCTGCTGGTTGATATTGTAACTCCGGACCAGCATGCCAATTTCATCGTCGTGATGCAGGCGCGGCAACGGAAGCTGATGCCCCATGTGCTCCTGAGGAGAGAGGTCGTTCAGCTCCCGGGCTATGCGGCGCAACGGATGCACAATTAAGCGGTTGATGCACCACGTCAGCGCCACGCTCAGCATTAATGTCAAAAGTAAGTAAGTAGTCACTAACGTAGCAACCCAACTCATGACGAATTTATACCTGCGGTACGAGTCAGCCTGTAGCACCAGGTAGGCCAGCGGCTGCGGGTTAGCCGGTCTTTCCAGGGAATAGAGAGGCAGGGAAATTTGCACCGGCAGTTCAAACAGGCGCATCACCATCATCGGGACGGGACGCTCCGGGATAAAGCTCATCCGCAGCGCCTGGAACTGGTTCGGCAGCACGACATCCGCGCGGCTCACGATACCGGCGGGCTGAATGCGCTTCAGGATGGATTCCGCCTCGGGGATATCCCCTTTCAGGATCGAGGCCGACAGGGGTTCCCGCACCGAGCGGGCAATACTTTCCAGTTGCGAAGCCGTGTTATAGCGGTTCTGCTGTACGGAGTGAAACAGCAAAATGACGCAGAAGATGAAGACAAACAGCATTGTGACGGCAGACACCATCGCCATCTGTTTGATCGTTAAGGAACGGCTGACACGCAAAATGACTCTCCACAAAACTCGAAGCGCAGGGCGCACCAGGGTGTAAACCTGGTGCGTCCGAGTATACCCGATAGCTGCACTTTTAAGAGAGACTTACAATTAGATTAAGTAAAAATCCGATCACCAGTCTGCATAAGGCACCAGCGGTTCCGGTGGTAAGTCCATATCACCCTGCCAGCCCGCGGCAGAATACCGAACGTAGAGCAGCGCATGGCTCGGGGTATAGTCTTTTGCTTCCTGAATATCGACGCCCAGACCGACAAACCAGTTGGACGTCACGCGGCGTTCAACAATCGCCCTTGCGGTATAACCCGTTCCTGACGAGCTACTTCCGGTTTCCATTACACCTTTATCGGTATAACGGCCTGGCTCATTGTCCGGGATCAGCCCCTGTAACGGATAACGCATCACATCTTTTGTTTTTGAATGGGACCAGGAGACGGAGCCGCCCAGCTCCCATGACCAGTTCTCTGTGCGTTTACGCCAGTTCACCGGTAAGGCGAACGACACATACTCCTGGGGACTGTAGTAACCGCCCTGGCCCAGCGAATAACCACTTAAATCCTTATCGTAATGCCAGAGCATGTTGGACACGCCCACCGTCAGGCGTTCGTTGTTCTGATTGATGAGCTTGTAGTAATAGCCGGTCATCCAGCGGACGCGCCAGTTATCTTCGACATTCTTCCCGGTGAGGCTGTCGGCACTCAGGCTTGACCAGATCCCGTTAGCTTCGCCTTTGTCGTAGCTCATGCTCACGCCACCACCGGTGGCACGCACGCCGCCCCAGGTGGTGTCGGTATTGGGATCTTTTTGCCCGGCGAAGGCCAGCACCGAGCTGGAAATCGGACGGCGATGGGCGTTCAGGGTGTAGCCAATCGGCCCTAAATCGTTGCTGTAGCTCAGGCTGCCCACCACATCGACCACGTCGAAGCCCATCGGCGTTGTACCGATATCCCACGCCCAGGTTTTGTTCTGCCAGCCGACGGCCACGCTGGCGCCGTTGGCCGACTGGTTCGTGCTGCCGTGACATGGCGTTTCGGCGCAGGTACCCCATGTCGGATCGTAGGTTCCGTTATCGGTGTCAAAGGAACCGGCGTTCATATTGACCAGATCGCTACGGAAGAACATACGTCCGTCCGACAGCGGCGCATCAACCTGGAGCATGGTGGTATGCGCTTTCAGGTCGGAATACCCTCCCGTGCCGCTGGAACCCCAGTAGTCGTGTTGCAGCGTGACGTTCAGATCCTGCTGACGATAAAGATCGCCTGCATCGCTGCGCACGCCGCGCTTCAGCCAGTCATCTTTCTCATCGTTACGCGTGAGCCGCGTAAAGCTGTCGTTATCGGTCGGACGGGTCGTTGTGATGCCCGATGAGACCATCGCATCTTTCCAGGTGTCCAGCGCCTGCTGAGGCTGACCATTTTGTGCCTGGAAACGGGCGGCATCGCGCATCACCAGCGCACTTTCCATCGAAGGCGGCTGCGATTTGGCCTGCGGAAGAATGGCGTTGAAGGTCTTTTCTGCCGCGGCACGATCGCCCAGGCCGGCCTGCGCCATGGCAAGCCGTCGCTGCATATTGATGGAGAGCGGTTCGCCGTTCTGTGCCGCGGGCAGCTTCGCCAGCGCCGCGCGCGCCGCGTCCTTGTTGCCCTGGGCAAGGTAAACCTCGGTCAGGCCGAGGATCGCGTCTTCGTTCTGCGGTTCGCGTTGCAGGACGGTGTTGTAGGCGGTTTTCGCGGCCTCATGATCGCCTCGCTGTTCAGCCCAGTCCGCCAGCGTCAGGTCGATACGGGTGGACGGAGGCTGCTGGCGAAGCAACGTTTCCGCTTCCTGCTCTTTTCCACTGTCGCGCAGGCGGTTGGCGGTTTCCAGCACCTGGTTACTTTGCAGGCGGTCTGCCAGCGCCTGGATGTTGCCGTTCCACTTGTCGCGCGGCAGCGTGTTCAGATGCGCCAGCGCCGCCCGGTCCTGATCGTTACCGGACAGGTACAGCCCGCTGGCGTAAACCTGATCCGGATCGCCCGGTTTCTGGCTTGCCAGCTGACGCATCAGGTTATCCGCCTGGCTGCGCTGACCCGCGCTATACAGATCGCGTGACAGTCGGTAGGTGATCCACACGTCGCCCGGGGAAAGCGCAAGGCGTCGGCGCTGAATTTCTGCGGCCTGCGCATATTTCCCTTCGCTTTCCAGCTGTTCGGCCTGGGCTGAAAGCTGCTCGTTCGTCAGGCTACGTTCAATATCATCAATGCTGCGGCGCTGGCTGGCAGAGAGCGACTGAATAAACTGCGTCGCCTTCTCCGGAGACTGCGCGCGATAAATATTGGCGAGACCGCGCACCGCGTTACTGTTGCTGCTGTCCATCCGCAACGCCTGGCGGTAATAGCGTTCGGCCGCGTCGTTATCTTTGCGCGCCGCCGCCGCATCACCTAACCCCAGAACCGCGTAGCTGTCGG
Source organism: Enterobacter cloacae complex sp. EB5 (assembly GCF_031432835.1). Taxonomy (NCBI): domain Bacteria; kingdom Pseudomonadati; phylum Pseudomonadota; class Gammaproteobacteria; order Enterobacterales; family Enterobacteriaceae; genus Enterobacter; species Enterobacter cloacae complex sp. EB5. The sequence goes on along the minus strand of NZ_CP133860.1, from coordinate 2,255,354 downwards.
TATTGTCGATATTGCGCGCCTGCTGGTAATAGCGTTCGGCCTGGGCCGTATTGTTGGCTTTCAGGGCGTTATCCCCCTGCTGGATCAGCAGCCAGTATCGGTTGACCTTCAGCAGGCTGTCCCATTTACCCCGGTTATCGCTCTGCGGATCGATGGCGATCGCCTTTTCAAACTGCGCAACCGCACGCGCGCGATCGCCTTTCTGAGAATAAGCCTGCCCCAGCGCGCCTACGGCTTCACTGTCGGCGTGGTTGGCGCTGACTGCTTTCTGCAACTCCGTTACCGCTTTACTGCCCTGCCCGGCATCCACTGCGGCTAACCCTTCGGCTTTGGCGCGGAACGCCGGATCGGCGAGCTGTTTTTGCTGCGCTTCAAACTGGGCGCGCGCCGCCGTCACGTTATCGCCATCGCTGAACACGCTCAGGTATTGTTGCAGCGCGGTAACGCTGGCGCTGCTGGCCGGCTGATCTTTGATCTGCTGGTACCACATGTCCGACGCCTGACTGCGGCCATTGTTCGATTTGGCCATCTCCTGCAACACCGCAAACCCTTCATCACGCCGTCCGCTCTGGAACAAAAGCTGTGCCAGCGAGGACTGTAGCGGGACGTTGCCCGGACTGCTGGCGTTTATTTTCTTAAGCTGATTAATGGCCAGGTTGCGGCGGGCTGGCTCTTTCGCCACCACGTTCCAGTACTCCGTCGCGATGTCGCCGCTGGGCGGCTTACCGTCAAACAGTTTGTCATACGCGGCAATGGCTTCCTGGGTGTGCCCGGTGGTGGCAAGCAGGCGAGCCTGCTGGAGGGCCTGGCGACCATCCGGCGTGGAGAGCAGCATAGTAGTACGGGATGACTGGTAGGCACTGGAATCGGGTGCCATTCCTTTCAGGCGATCCAGCTCTTTTTGCGCGCCCGCCGTATCGCCCTGTCGTAACAGGTAGCGGAAGCGCGCGGCAATCACGTCCGGGTTGTTGGGGTCGATCAGCTCAAGGCGATAGAGCGACTGGCGCACTAAATCCTCACGCTGGGTGGATTCCCCCAGACGGACCTGTTCCAGCAGCTGTCTCTGCTGCGGGGAGTTGGCGGCCTGGGCCAGGGGCATTAGCGCCAGACCAAGCGATAAGGTGAGTAGATTCAGTGTGAACGTGCGCATTCCTGGCCCCAATCCGGTAGTAATTCACCTTGCACGGTGAAACGAAAACGATGCTGATCCCACCCTTGTCCAAAGAGGGTCAGAACGTAGCTGTAATAAGCATTGTTATCGGGAAAACGATCGGCGACGTGCTGGCGTTGCACCGCCTGCGCGTCCCGGTTTTGTAAAAACGGAAGGAGGGAGGCAGAAAACCCTACCGGCCCATTTCCGGTGCGTTTCCCGGTCGCGACGTCCACTTTCTCCGGCGGCAAGCCTTGTTTGATTGTGGTGGTCGCCATGGGCTTGAAACGCGCCAGTAGCCGGGCTTTCTGCGGATCGTTATCGTTCATCATCCCTACCCACAGATAGACGCGAATTGCATCGTAGCTGCCGATCAGGGACGCATCCTGCGACAGCTGCCAGCCACCCTTCTTCTGGTATTTCACCCAGTTCGGGGAAAATCCTTTAGGCGCGGTCTCCAGCAGCAGACGCAGGTTAGTTTCACGGAGCGTCGTCCACGGCGCGCCAAAACGGGTGAAATAGCTCGCAAGCTGCGGCGGCAGGTAGCTGGGGTTGAAGCGCCAGACACTCTCTTCGGCAAAACCGACTTTACCCGGCAGCAGCATAGAACCCAGCCCCGGCACCTTCACCACTTCCTCACTGGCAATGCGCGTCAACAGCGCCTTACCCGTGCGCGTGTAATCGGGATTTTTCCACAGCCGCCCGGCTTCCAGCAGCGACCAGGCAATCCAGATATCGGCATCAGACGCGGAGTTAGGGTCGATAACCGCCCAGGTTTCGTCGTCCTTTTTCCCCCACAGCCAGGCCGGGAGATGTTGGGTTAAATCTCCCTCGGCAAGGTTATCGCGCGTCCATGCCAGCAGCAGATCGAACGCCTTGCGATCGTTTGCCGCGAGGGCAAAGAACAGTCCGTAGCTTTGCCCTTCGGAGGTGGTGATTTTGCGCGCGTCACTGGGATCAATGACGCGTCCACTTTCGCTCATATAATCCTGCTTGAACGTCTCCCAGGCAGGCCAGCGGCAGGCGGCGTGAAGATTCGCCGCCGCCAGCATCAACGCTGCGACTACACACCCGCGAAAGATTTTCATCACCGCTTACTCATGGTCCGGGTTTAGACGACGACGGCTGATGATTCGCAGCAGACGCCACAGTACCCACGCCAGCAGTACGACGCTGAGCGCAGCCAGCACGGCCAGCAGCACCGGGTGGTTAGACAGGGCGTACCACAGCCGTTCGAACCATGGCAGATGACCGACGTAGTAGACATCCCCCACGCGCAGGCTGTTTACGCCCGACTCACGGATCACCGAGACGGAACCGAACATTGCCGCCCGTTTACCGCTGTCGTTCATGGCCGTGTTGAGTAGCTCATAGCCGCGCGGGCTGTCCGCCAGCAGGGCGATAACGCTACGCTGGTCGTTGTACGGCGACTGGAAGCCGACAATCGCGGCCATCGGACCCGTTGAGCTTACGGTCGTCCTGATATTGGCCTGACGATCGCCGCTGTCCGGCATGATGCTTGGGAACTCGGTCTGACGCAGCGGCGTGTTGACCCACGACTGAGCCGCCTGCACCAGCAGATCGACGCGCTTCTCGTCTTTCAGCTTGTCCGGAATGTTGCCGATGACCATGATATCGGCATCTTTGTTCTGGATCTGGCTCCCGTCATCCGTCACCGTCACGTTGATAGCCGGCAAGCCGGTTTGCGCCCCGACGGTGCCCATGGTGTCCAGCAGCGTGGTAACCTGGCCTTCGTTGGCCGCTTTTGGCATCACGACAATCGATTCAGAGAGGTCTGCCATGCGGCTGAACGGGAAGCTGGCGTTAGCAAAGGCACGCAGATCCGGCATCGCGATAAAGTGGTAATACTTCGAGAAGTCGATCGTGGAATCATCACCAATCACCACGTGGTTTTGCACCGGCTGGAAGGTAATACAGTTTTCCACCGATCCACCCGGCATGGGGTTCATATACTGGAAGTTAAACCGCAGCTGGTTCACCGCACCGAGCTTAAGCGCCGGGATCGACACATCGGTTTTGCCGTCCAGCAGCCCCTGCAATACAGGCAGACGAAGCATCAACCGGTTTGTCTCCTGGCTGCTGGCCAGGCTGAATGATTGCAGGAACTGGTTGTTGAGGCTGATATCCATGCGCGAGCTGTCTTTGGTTGCCGGCGCGGTATAACGGTAGTTCAGGTTGATATCAATGCCGTTAGTGCGCAGCAGATAGAGATCCGGCGGCAGGTTCAGCGACAGGCTGACAGGAGACGGTTCAAGCCCGGTTGACTGCAATTGCTCTTCATAGGTTTTCAGTTCGCCAAAGGTGATGGCCCGGTCGGTACGTACCCAGTTCGGCGCATCATAAGGCTTACGTGCCAGCAGCGGTTTCACCTCATCCACCACAACGCTGTTGCCGCGGAACAGGATATTCCCCTGCGCAATGCCTTTCGCCGCCTGCACCAGATCTTTGTCATCACGGCCGAAGATCACCAGCAGCTTCACGTACGGATTGTCCGGATGGCTGATCATCTCGATGGTGGGCGCTTTCACCTCCGGATGGTCACGCAGAAATGCCGGGCGTTTGGCGTTGGTGGCAAACACGATCGCGTTTTTGTCCGGCATTTTGTCGTACATGACCGGGAAACTTTGACCACGCCAGCCGGAGCGGGAACCAAACCAGGATGCCACGATAGAGGCCGCCAGCTGTTCGGTCACATCAGGAGAGCCGGCAAAGACCATCGGCAGATTCAGCGGACGGTTATCACGCGGGTCGAAGAACGGCACCGGGAAGGCGGAGAGATCGTTTTTCAACGCCAGCGGCTGATAGGTCATCTGAAGCGAAGAGTTACGACCGACATCCAGCCACAGGGTGCTGCTGGCCGGGTTTTCACAGACATCGCGGTAGTGGCCGACAAACTCCAGACGCACGCGGTTAAAGTCGGTGATAAACAGCGGATTAATCGGCACCTGAGCCAGGGTTTTCTTACCCAGTTGCTCTTTAGTGACGGGCAGGACGTCCATCAGCTCGTCATTCAGATAGACCTTAAGCTGGGACTGCACCGGCAGCAGCGACGGCGATGGGGTGTATTCCAGGTTGAGCATCGCTTTCGACACAACTTCATCGCTGCGCATACCGAATTCGATGCCGCCATTTGGGTTGATGCCGCGCAGAACCATGCTGCCCGGAGGAGGCGCGATCTGGGCAAACGTCAGCTTAACGTCACGCGACGGCGTATTTTCGGCAACCACCGGCGCACTGGCTCCCGGCACGCCAGGCATGACCTGCCCAACCACCGGGTTGTCGGCGGGCAGCGTATTCCCCGTCGTCGGCTGATTCGGGACGACGTTCTCCGTCTGCCCCGGCGCGGCCGTCACAACCGGATCGGTCGCTTGCGCGACGACAGGCACCGTTGGCGCGGGCGTGGTCGCTGCGTTATCAGGCGCTGCGTTAGCCACTGTTGCAGGGAGCGCACTCATCCCCATTGCCACTGCACATAACCAGGAAAGTTTTGTTTTCATCGCGTTATCATCATTGTTGAGCCATAACCGGGTCCGCCTGCTTCGCTTCATCTCGCTCAGGTCGACGCGGAATGAACGACACGACCCAGGAAACCAGTGAAGTAAGTGACCGGAAAATTAATTTCACCGACGACGGGGCAAATTCTGCAAGGTGACGATAGCCACGGAACCCCAGCTTAAGAATATCCAGCAGGCTTTCCAGAGGCTTATCCTCAGGGAAGCTGTCCTGCCAGAGAGCCCACGTATCCGCGCGGGCAAACGTACACTGCACAAAATCAATGTGTTGCTTTTTAGTCAGCGGCATCAGTTGCAGACCCACTTCATTTCCTCTCACACGCACCACCTGCGTCGGGAAGACATACTCCTGCTGGCCGCGCTTAAGCAGTAGGTTGACCTTCTGCCCCTCCAGCACCTTCGCCTGACCGTTGATCTTGATACCCAGACCGCCATCCGAAAAGTCATGTACGGTACAGGAGAAGAGATGTCCATCGTCGCGAGCAATGGCCGCTGGCATGCTGATTTCGACGCGATGCGCGCGGCGAACCTGTTTGCTCTCCACCGATACCGCCACCGCGCCACCGAGGATAATCAGGTTATAAAACACCCACGCCATACTCACGAAGACCGTCAGAATTTCGTTTTCCGGGCCGTAGAAGTAACGCCAGATCCCAACAATCACCCCCACAATATTCAGCAGCACCAGGAAGATATAGGGCCGGGAGATCACCCAGTCGACATACTCCTCTTCCACCAGCCCGCCCTTCGCGGTGACGTTGAATTTCCCTTTATGCGGGTTAATCAGCGCCACCATGGTTGGCGGCGCGATGTACCAGGCCAGCACCGTTTCGTAAATTTCACTCCAGAAGGAGTGGCGATATTTCCCCTGAATCTTCGAGTTCGTCAGGCTGGCGTGGATCATGTGCGGCAGAACGAACAGGGCAATCATCAGCGCAGGCGCATAGATGATGTAAGCGTGAAGGAGCAGGAACGCCAGCGGCGCAGTGAGGAAGATAAGCCGTGGAATACCCGACAGGAAGTGGAACATGGCGTTGACGTAGCACAGCCGTTGCGCCAGCTTCAGCCCTTTACCCATCAGCGGGTTATCGAGCCTGAAAATTTGCACCATGCCGCGGGCCCAGCGAATACGCTGGCCGATGTGCGCCGACAGGGATTCCGTGGCCAGCCCCGCCGCCTGAGGAATGCGCATGTAGGCGGAGGTATAGCCAAGACGGTGCAGACGCAGCGAGGTGTGCGCATCTTCCGTGACCGTCTCGACGGCGATCCCGCCAATTTCATCCAGCGGCTTGCGGCGGATCACCGCACAGGAGCCGCAGAAGAACGTGGCGTCCCACATGTCGTTGCCGTCCTGCACGAGTCCATAGAACAGCGTGCCCTCGTTCGGGGTTTTACGGAAACGGCCGAGGTTACGTTCAAACGGGTCCGGCGAGAAGAAGTGGTGCGGCGTCTGCATCATCGCCAGCTCTTTCTCCTTCAGGAACCAGCCCATGGTCATTTGCAGGAACGAGCGCGTTGGCACGTGGTCGCAGTCGAAAATAGAGACGAACTCCCCTTTGGCATATTTCAGCGCATTGTTGATGTTACCGGCTTTCGCGTGTTCATGCGTGGTACGGGCGATGTACTCTACCCCCACTTCGTCCGCGAACTGGCGGAACTCGGCGCGGCCACCGTCATCGAGGATCCAGATTTTGATTTTATCCTTCGGCCAGTCGATACCCAGCGCGGCGTAAATGGTGTTTTTTACCACCGACAGGTCTTCGTTGTAGGTCGGCACGAAGAGGTCCACCGTAGGCCACTGGGTCGTGTCTTTTGGCAGCGGCACCGGCTGTCGATTCAGCGGCCAGATAACCTGGAAGTAACCCAGCACCAGCACGATCCAGGCGTAAGTCTCAGCAAACAGCAGCACTAAGCCGCACACCAGGCTGACCGGGTCGTCCCAGTTCAGCGTTGAGGTATATCGCCACCAGATGTAGCGGCAGGAGACGGTCAGCGACAGCACAATCAGCATCAGGGCAGAAAAACGCCCTGGTATGCGCCGCACCAGCAGCGCCACGCCCCACAGCAGGATCAGGAAGGTGAACTGCGCCAGCGGGTTGAAGGGCTGGGTAATACAGACCAGCGCCAGAATCAGCGAGAACACCACAACCACGCCGAGAATAAAACGCCGCAAGCCCGGGTGTAGGTGCCCGAGCTCTTTGTGGTTATCTAAATGACCCGTTCTGTGGCCCACCCGGTCGGGTAGCCGGTCAAGCCACTGGTGGTAGTGTTCACGCAGGTTCTGCACGCGATCGAAGCTGCGCCAGCGGGACGTTTTTTTCTCCGCGCCCGTTGAGGTCGTCAGTAGCCAGATGGACTGAATAGCGTAGCGCGCGGGATCCAGCGGACGCGGCTTGTCAGGGTTGATATGCGGATAGAGTTCACCGTGGCGCGCGCGAATGCGTTGCCAGCGGGGATGCTCAAGTGGGATGAACATCCACGCCAGAATCATCCACAAACAGCCCAGCGCTGCGCTCAGCGACGAGGCGCCGTGATGACGGTAATGGCGGTAGCGTTCACTTAAGCGCGAACTGACCGGCGGGATGAGCAGCCAGTTAGTCAGGCGGCTCATACTGAACTCCCGGCAGGCTCCGGCCTTTTAGCAAAGTGCAGCAGACACCAGTTGGCCAGCGTCAGGATCTCTTCCGCCGCCAGTGAATCGCTACGGTACTCCCCGAGGGGTTGTTTCGACGCGAGACACTCCGCCATCGCTTCGTCACGATGGATCACCATCGGCAACAGGCGGCGCTGACTCTGGAGCCAGACCTGGTAGAGATCGTCCTGGATCTGGCTGCCAATGCGCAGATCGTTGATCAGTATATGGGCATTGGCAGGCATCGGCTGCTGGTGCAGACGGATATGACAATTCGCATCTACGTTCGCGATGGAGAGCACATGGTCGCACTGCGCCAGCAGCTGGCGGGTCAGCGACGCGGCACCGTGCGGCAGGTCCAGCAGGATCCACTGATAGTGCCCGCTCTCTTTCAGGCTCTGCAATGCGGTGATGAAGCGAGAGAACAGGCGCTGGTACGCGGCTTCATTCCCGCGCTCGGTTTCGGTCAATTGACCAAAGGGAAGCAAATCGAGCTGGGAGGTATAACGCAAACCCGCATCCCGCCAGTCTTTATCGTCCAGAAGCGCACGTCCCCAGCCGTTTGCATGCGTAAAGTCGACATTGAATGACATGCGCAGCAAATTATCGGAACAGGCATCAATGACCAGTACCGATTCACCTAATACCTGCAATGACCACGCCAGCGCCGCGGTAACGGAAGTTGTACCTACCCCACCACGGACGCCCTGTAATCCTAGTACAGCCATCAATGGCTTCCTTATTGTTGTTGGGCAAACTCAGCTAATAACGGCCAACGTTTAATAGCCGCCGCCAACTGTTCCCGCTGGGAAATATCGGTGTAATCTATTTCAGGCAAAGAAAAAGCCTGCGTGAGTGCCAAAAAATCGTTCTGGAATGTGTAACCCAGACTTGAGTCGACTGGGGTTGCGGGTTCGTTATTTTGCATTCTTTTTTCATCCCTTTGAGTAAAATCATAAGATTCAGATGCAGCGAGGCGTCCTGCCCACTAAATTTCATTTACATGCTAAATCTGATGTTCTTTAATTTCAATGTTAGGTTTATTTCTACGCTTTCGCTAGTAAACTGAGAGACATAGAAATTCGACGAAAAGAGGGACACCGTGGACTCCATATTTTCTATTGGCATCCAGTCATTATGGGACGAATTGCGCCACATGCCAGTCGGAGGAGTCTGGTGGGTTAATACGGATCGTAATGAAGATGCCATCAGTCTGGTAAACCAGACGATAGCGGCGCAGGGGAAGGATTCCCGCGTGGCCGTCATTACGATGGGCGAAGAGCCGAAGTCAATCATCAGGCTCGACAGTGACCGTGGACCCCAGACAGTACAATTATTTTCCATGCCTGCGGAGGCTGACAGTCTATCCTTTTTACCCCGCGATATTCAGTGTTCTATTGTTCCCGAACACTATTTACTGATTCTAAAATGCTCTAATAACGGCCTGCAAAATATCCCGTCTGAAAAACTGCTGAAATGGCTGGAAAGAATCAACAGATGGGCAAAAAATCAAAATTGCACCTTATTGGTTGTTAACCCAGGCAGTAATAATGACAAGCTTTTTTCACTTTTAATGAGTGAATACCGTTCCCTCTATGGCCTGGCCAGTATTCGTGTCCAGACCGACAGCCATCTTTACGACGTGGCTTTCTGGTGCAATGAAAAAGGGGTGAGCTCCCGACAACAACTTACCCTTAAACATGTCGGGGATGAGTGGCATCTTGCTCAACAGGAAGAGACGGTAGTTCAGCCACGCAGTGATGAAAAACGCGTTCTGAGCCATATTGCGGTACTGGAAGGTGCGCCTGCACTGTCTGAGCATTGGTCACTGTTCGATACCAATGAAGCCTTATTTGATGAGGCGCGCACCACGCAGGCGGCGACCATTATCTTCTCGTTGATCCAAAATAACCAAATCGAAACGCTGGCAAGACACATTCACACATTACGTCGCCAGCGCGGGAGCGCGTTAAAAATTGTGGTGCGTGAAAATAATACCAGCCTGCGCGCCACCGATGAGCGCTTATTACTGGGCTGCGGCGCGAATATGGTCATCCCGTGGAATGCTCCCCTGTCGCGCTGTCTGACGCTGATCGAAAGCATCCAGGGTCAGCAGTTTAATCGACATGTTCCGGAAGATATCAGCACCCTGCTTTCAATGACGCAGCCGATGAAACTGCGCGGCTACCAGAAATGGGACACCTTCTGCGATGCAGTGGGCAACATGATGAGCAATACGCTGTTACCGGCAGACGGAAAAGGGGTGATGGTTGCCCTGCGCCCCGTGCCGGGCATTCGCGTTGAGCAGGCACTTACTCTGTGCCGCCCTAACCGTATCGGGGACATCATGACCATTGGCGATAACCGCCTGGTGCTGTTCCTCTCCTTCTGCCGGGTGAACGATCTGGATACGGCGCTTAACCATATCTTCCCGCTTCCTACCGGGGATATCTTCTCGAACCGCATGGTCTGGTTTGAAGATAATTTGATCAGCGCTGAGCTTGTCCAGATGCGTGCCCTGGCTCCTGAAAAGTGGGCCAAACCGTTGCCTGTCACCAGCGGTGCCAAACCGGTACTCAATGCGAAACATGACGGGCATGTCTGGCGTCGGGTACCTGAGCCGCTACGCTTACTGGATGAGAACAAGGAGAGCGCGCCATTATGAATATCAGCGATATCATCCAACTGGTTGTTCTGTGCGCGCTGATTTTTTTGCCGCTTGGCTACTATGCACGCCATTCCCTGCGCCGTATTCGCGATACGGTCAGATTACTGTTCGTCAAACCTCGCTATATTAAACCCGCCGGAACACTGACTCGCGCTCCGAACGTCAAGGCAAACCGAAAACATGACTAATTCTACCTATACCTCTTCGGCGCCATCGCCACTCTGGCAATACTGGCGCGGCCTGTCCGGCTGGAATTTCTACTTTCTGGTGAAGTTTGGTCTGCTGTGGGCAGGCTATCTTAATTTCCACCCTCTGCTTAACCTGGTGTTTATGGCATTCCTGCTGATGCCAATCCCGAACTTCAGGCTGCACCGTATACGTCACTGGGTCGCTATTCCCATCGGTTTCGCCCTGTTCTGGCATGATACCTGGCTGCCCGGCCCTGAAAGCATCATGAGCCAGGGCTCCCAGGTCGCAGGTTTCAGTGCGGACTATATGCTCGATCTGGTTGAGCGCTTTATTAACTGGCAGATGATTGGCGCGGTATTTGTCCTGCTGGTCGCCTGGTTGTTCCTGTCTCAGTGGATCCGGGTGACGGTGTTTGTCGTCGCGATTATGATCTGGCTTAACGTTCTGACGCTGACGGGTCCGAGCTTCTCGCTGTGGCCAGCCGGTCAGCCGACGACAACCGTGACCACCACGGGCGGTTCCGCCGCCGCGACCGTTGCGACAGCAGGGGATACGCCTGTGGTTGGGGATATTCCAGCGCAGACTGCACCGCCGACATCCACTAACCTGAACGCGTGGCTCTCCAGTTTTTACGCTGCGGAAGATAAGCGTCAGACGAAATTCCCGGACGCGCTGCCTGCCGATGCTCAGCCGTTTGAGCTGCTGGTCATTAACATCTGTTCTTTGTCCTGGGCTGACGTTGACGCGGCTGGTTTGATGTCGCACCCGCTGTGGTCGCATTTCGATATTCAATTCAAGGACTTCAACTCGGCCACGTCGTACAGCGGCCCGGCGGCTATCCGCCTGCTACGCGCCAGCTGCGGACAGCCTTCGCATAAGAACCTCTACCAGCCGGCAGCTAACCAGTGTTACCTGTTTGATAACCTGGCAAAACTGGGCTTTACCCAGCATCTGATGATGGGCCATAACGGTCAGTTCGGTAACTTCCTGAAAGAAGTGCGTGAACAGGGAGGCATGCAGGCCCCGCTGATGGACCAGAAAGGGCTGCCGGTAACGCTGCTGGGCTTTGATGGCTCGCCGGTGTATGACGATACCGCCGTGCTTCAGCGCTGGTTAGATACCGTCGGCAAAGAGGAAGGGACACGTAGTGCGACGTTCTATAACACGCTGCCGCTGCACGACGGAAACCATTATCCCGGCGTAAGTAAAACGGCCGATTATAAGGCCCGTGCGCAGAAGTTCTTTGACGAGCTGAACGCGTTCTTCAACGAGCTGGAAAAATCAGGCCGTAAAGTGATGGTGGTGGTCGTACCGGAACATGGGGGAGCGCTGAAAGGCGACAGGATGCAGGTGTCTGGTCTGCGCGATATCCCAAGCCCGTCCATCACTAACGTTCCGGCCGGGATTAAGTTCTTTGGTATGAAGGCGCCGCATCAGGGAGCGCCCATTGAAATCACCCAGCCAAGCAGCTATCTGGCTATCTCGGAACTGGTTGCTCGCGCTGTAGACGGTAAGCTGTTTGTGGAAGATAGCGTGAACTGGGATCAGCTCACCAGCGGACTGCCGCAGACGGCGGAGGTATCGGAAAACGCCAATGCGGTGGTGATCCAGTATCAGAATAAGCCTTATGTCCGACTGAATGCCGGGGATTGGGTGCCGTATCCGCAGTGACCTGCTACACCCTCTCCCCTGTGGGGAGAGGGTTACTCCGCACTTCGTAACGAAATTTCACCGCCCACCCAGGGCTTAATCACGCCATCCTGTTCAAGAAGCAACGCGCCCTGCGCGTCAATGCCGCGTGACGTGCCGTAAATCTCTTTATCCCCAATCAGCAGCTTCACCGGTCGGTTAATAAAGTTATCCAGCTTTTCCCAGCGAGACAGGAATGGCGCTAACCCCTCTTGTTCAAAGAGCGTCAGCGAACTACGCAACTCATTGATCATGCGGACGGCAAGCGTATTGCGATCGATGGTGATCCCCGCTTCCTGTAGGTTGGTCCAGGCCTGGTTCACGACATCGTTCTGCACGTTTCGCATCACCATGTTCAGCCCCGCGCCAATGACGATCTGTGCGGCATCGCCTGTTTTTCCCGTCAGTTCGACGAGGATGCCCGCCAGCTTTCGATCGTTGAGATACAGATCGTTGGGCCATTTTACCCGCACCTGGTCGGCACCCAGATCGTGCAACACCTCTGCCATAACAATGCCGATGACCAGGCTCAGTCCGATGGCCGCAGCTGGCCCCTGTTCAAGCCGCCAGTACATGGACAGGTAGAGGTTGGCGCCAAATGGTGAGAACCACTTACGCCCCCGGCGGCCACGTCCTGCCTGTTGGTACTCGGCAACGCAGGCATCACCGGATTTCAGCTCGCTCAGGCGATCCAGCAGATACTGGTTCGTCGAATCAATGACCGGCAATACCGCGACGTTACCGTGCCCAATCTGGCTGCGGATGATCTCTTCATTCAGTAACTGGATCGGTTCCGGCAGGCTGTAGCCTTTTCCCGGCACCGTAAACACATCCACGCCCCAGTCGCGGAGCGTTTGAATATGCTTATTGATCGCAGCACGGCTCATGCCCAGCTGTTCGCCCAGCTGCTCGCCAGAATGAAACTCGCCATCAGCAAGGATACCGATGAGAGTTAACGGAATAGTATTGTCCTTCACGCAATGGTCTCCACGGCATTCACTTCGCCCGTTCGGCCAATAAAGCGAACTTCAGGCTCCAGCCAGACATTGAATTTTTCGCCCACGCGCTGGCGAACATGATGCGCCAGGTTGACGACATCTTCACTCGTCGCGTTGGACTGGTTGATCAGTACCAGCGCCTGCTGACGATGAACAGCAGCGCCACCAAGAGTAGTACCTTTTAATTCACACTGATCGATAAGCCAGCCTGCGGCCAGCTTCACGCTGCCGTCCGCCTGAGGATAATGCGGGGCCGTTGGCCAGCCAGCGAGAAACGCTTTTGCATTTTCGCTGCTGATCACCGGGTTTTTAAAGAAACTACCCGCATTTCCGTTAACTTTCGGGTCCGGGAGCTTGGTCATTCGCATATGGCAAACGGCATCAAATACCTCACGCGGTGTGACGGTAGCCGGGTCAAGACGGGTCAGATCGCCGTATGTCAGAATGGGTTTCCAGGTTTTCGCCAGGCGCAGACCAACGGCCACAATGACGAAACGATTCTGATAGTCGTGCTTGAAAATGCTGTCGCGATAGCCAAAGCGGCACTGCTCTGCGGTCAGGCGCTTCGCCGTTCCGGTCGCGAGTTCGATGCAGTCGACATATTCGCAGACGTGTTTCAGTTCGATGCCGTAGGCACCGATGTTTTGAATAGGAGATGATCCTGCACAGCCCGGGATCAGGGCCAGGTTTTCCAGTCCGGGCATCCCTTTTTCAAGGGTATATTGCACCAGATGATGCCAGTTCTCGCCAGCACCCACGTGTAAATGCCAGCTGTCAGCGCTCTCTTTACACCCAATCCCCATGATGCGATTGACGATTACCGTCCCCGCAAAATCATCGAGAAACAGGACATTACTTCCTTCGCCCAGAATAAGTACGGGTTCACCGTTTTCTGTTGCGTTTTGCCATGCATTCAGCAACTGCTGAGCACTGTCGGCACGTACAATTTGATTAGCATTCCGTTGAATACCAAAGGTATTCCAGGGCTTAAGGGAGTGATTCATAGACGCTATCCTGATGCAAAAACCGGGATAGTTTACCGTATATATGGGGGGATAGGTGATTTGTTTATGGAAAGGAAGCAGGTGCAGAAACGCAAAAAGGCCATCCTTGCGGATGGCCTCTTCACTTGTTTGATGCCTGGCAGTTCCCTACTCTCACATGGGGAGACCCCACACTACCATCGGCGCTACGGCGTTTCACTTCTGAGTTCGGCATGGGGTCAGGTGGGACCACCGCGCTAAAGCCGCCAGGCAAATTCTGTTTAATCTGTATCAGGCTGAAAATCGTGTCTGTCTCTCGTTCGCCAAAACATCTTCGGCGTTGTAAGGTTAAGCCTCACGGTTCATTAGTATCGGTTAGCTCAACGCATCGCTGCGCTTACACACCCGACCTATCAACGTCATCGTCTTTAACGTTCCTTCAGGAGACTTAAAGTCTCAGGGAGAACTCATCTCGGGGCAAGTTTCGTGCTTAGATGCTTTCAGCACTTATCTCTTCCGCATTTAGCTACCGGGCAGTGCCATTGGCATGACAACCCGAACACCAGTGATGCGTCCACTCCGGTCCTCTCGTACTAGGAGCAGCCCCCCTCAATTCTCCAGCGCCCACGGCAGATAGGGACCGAACTGTCTCACGACGTTCTAAACCCAGCTCGCGTACCACTTTAAATGGCGAACAGCCATACCCTTGGGACCTACTTCAGCCCCAGGATGTGATGAGCCGACATCGAGGTGCCAAACACCGCCGTCGATATGAACTCTTGGGCGGTATCAGCCTGTTATCCCCGGAGTACCTTTTATCCGTTGAGCGATGGCCCTTCCATTCAGAACCACCGGATCACTATGACCTGCTTTCGCACCTGCTCGCGCCGTCACGCTCGCAGTCAAGCTGGCTTATGCCATTGCACTAACCTCCTGATGTCCGACCAGGATTAGCCAACCTTCGTGCTCCTCCGTTACTCTTTGGGAGGAGACCGCCCCAGTCAAACTACCCACCAGACACTGTCCGCAACCCGGATTACGGGTCTACGTTAGAACACCAGCCATTAAAGGGTGGTATTTCAAGGACGGCTCCACGCAGACTGGCGTCCACGCTTCAAAGCCTCCCACCTATCCTACACATCAAGGACCAGTGTTCAGTGTCAAGCTATAGTAAAGGTTCACGGGGTCTTTCCGTCTTGCCGCGGGTACACTGCATCTTCACAGCGAGTTCAATTTCACTGAGTCTCGGGTGGAGACAGCCTGGCCATCATTACGCCATTCGTGCAGGTCGGAACTTACCCGACAAGGAATTTCGCTACCTTAGGACCGTTATAGTTACGGCCGCCGTTTACCGGGGCTTCGATCAAGAGCTTCGTGTTACCACTAACCCCATCAATTAACCTTCCGGCACCGGGCAGGCGTCACACCGTATACGTCCACTTTCGTGTTTGCACAGTGCTGTGTTTTTAATAAACAGTTGCAGCCAGCTGGTATCTTCGACTGATTTCAGCTCCGCCCGCAGGGGCTTCACCTACACATCAGCGTGCCTTCTCCCGAAGTTACGGCACCATTTTGCCTAGTTCCTTCACCCGAGTTCTCTCAAGCGCCTTGGTATTCTCTACCTGACCACCTGTGTCGGTTTGGGGTACGATTTCGTGTTACCTGATGCTTAGAGGCTTTTCCTGGAAGCAGGGCATTTATCACTTCAGCACCGTAGTGCCTCGTCATCACACCTCAGCGTTAATAAGGTACCGGATTTACCTGGAACCTCCGCCTACATGCTTAAACCGGGACAACCGTCGCCCGGCTGACATAGCCTTCTCCGTCCCCCCTTCGCAGTAACACCAAGTACAGGAATATTAACCTGTTTCCCATCGACTACGCCTTTCGGCCTCGCCTTAGGGGTCGACTCACCCTGCCCCGATTAACGTTGGACAGGAACCCTTGGTCTTCCGGCGAGCGGGCTTTTCACCCGCTTTATCGTTACTTATGTCAGCATTCGCACTTCTGATACCTCCAGCATGCCTCACAGCACACCTTCAACGGCTTACAGAACGCTCCCCTACCCAACAACACATAAGTGTCGCTGCCGCAGCTTCGGTGCATGGTTTAGCCCCGTTACATCTTCCGCGCAGGCCGACTCGACCAGTGAGCTATTACGCTTTCTTTAAATGATGGCTGCTTCTAAGCCAACATCCTGGCTGTCTGTGCCTTCCCACATCGTTTCCCACTTAACCATGACTTTGGGACCTTAGCTGGCGGTCTGGGTTGTTTCCCTCTTCACGACGGACGTTAGCACCCGCCGTGTGTCTCCCGTGATAACATTCTTCGGTATTCGTAGTTTGCATCGGGTTGGTAAGCCGGGATGGCCCCCTAGCCGAAACAGTGCTCTACCCCCGAAGATGAGTTCACGAGGCGCTACCTAAATAGCTTTCGGGGAGAACCAGCTATCTCCCGGTTTGATTGGCCTTTCACCCCCAGCCACAGGTCATCCGCTAATTTTTCAACATTAGTCGGTTCGGTCCTCCAGTTAGTGTTACCCAACCTTCAACCTGCCCATGGCTAGATCACCGGGTTTCGGGTCTATACCCTGCAACTTAACGCCCAGTTAAGACTCGGTTTCCCTTCGGCTCCCCTATACGGTTAACCTTGCTACAGAATATAAGTCGCTGACCCATTATACAAAAGGTACGCAGTCACACCACGAAGGTGCTCCCACTGCTTGTACGTACACGGTTTCAGGTTCTTTTTCACTCCCCTCGCCGGGGTTCTTTTCGCCTTTCCCTCACGGTACTGGTTCACTATCGGTCAGTCAGGAGTATTTAGCCTTGGAGGATGGTCCCCCCATATTCAGACAGGATACCACGTGTCCCGCCCTACTCTTCGAGTTCACAGCAAGTGTGCTTTCGTGTACGGGACTATCACCCTGTACCGTCGGACTTTCCAGACCGTTCCACTAACACACAAGCTGATTCAGACTCCGGGCTGCTCCCCGTTCGCTCGCCGCTACTGGGGGAATCTCGGTTGATTTCTTTTCCTCGGGGTACTTAGATGTTTCAGTTCCCCCGGTTCGCCTCGTTAACCTATGTATTCAGTTAACGATAGTGTGTCGGAACACACTGGGTTTCCCCATTCGGACATCGCCGGGTCAAAGGTTCATATCACCTCGCCGGCGCTTTTCGCAGATTAGCACGTCCTTCATCGCCTCTGACTGCCAGGGCATCCACCGTGTACGCTTAGTCGCTTAACCTCACAACCCGAAGATGTTTCACTTCATGGTCGCGAAAATTTGAGAGACTCGAACACACATGAGCTGTGTGTCGTTTCAATTTTCAGCTTGATCCAGATTTTTAAAGAGCAAAACTTCGCAGTGCACCTTTTCAGGTTCACTCTGAAGTTTTCTTGTGTTCGCAGTAAAAGATGGTGGAGCTATGCGGGATCGAACCGCAGACCTCCTGCGTGCAAGGCAGGCGCTCTCCCAGCTGAGCTATAGCCCCATCGTAGTCACCTCTGTACCGGTAATTTTTGTTGAGGCAAGGCGTGGTGACACGAAGCATACTTATGTATGTGAGTGTCGCCGCAACGCAGCATCAGCAAAAATTTGGTAGGCCTGAGTGGACTTGAACCACCGACCTCACCCTTATCAGGGGTGCGCTCTAACCACCTGAGCTACAAGCCTGTAGAGGTTTTTTACTGCTGTTTTTCATCAGACAATCTGTGTGGACACTACAAAGGCAGGTTCTTTAAGGTAAGGAGGTGATCCAACCGCAGGTTCCCCTACGGTTACCTTGTTACGACTTCACCCCAGTCATGAATCACAAAGTGGTAAGCGCCCTCCCGAAGGTTAAGCTACCTACTTCTTTTGCAACCCACTCCCATGGTGTGACGGGCGGTGTGTACAAGGCCCGGGAACGTATTCACCGTGGCATTCTGATCCACGATTACTAGCGATTCCGACTTCATGGAGTCGAGTTGCAGACTCCAATCCGGACTACGACGCACTTTATGAGGTCCGCTTTCTCTCGCGAGGTCGCTTCTCTTTGTATGCGCCATTGTAGCACGTGTGTAGCCCTACTCGTAAGGGCCATGATGACTTGACGTCATCCCCACCTTCCTCCAGTTTATCACTGGCAGTCTCCTTTGAGTTCCCGGCCTAACCGCTGGCAACAAAGGATAAGGGTTGCGCTCGTTGCGGGACTTAACCCAACATTTCACAACACGAGCTGACGACAGCCATGCAGCACCTGTCTCAGAGTTCCCGAAGGCACCAATCCATCTCTGGAAAGTTCTCTGGATGTCAAGAGTAGGTAAGGTTCTTCGCGTTGCATCGAATTAAACCACATGCTCCACCGCTTGTGCGGGCCCCCGTCAATTCATTTGAGTTTTAACCTTGCGGCCGTACTCCCCAGGCGGTCGACTTAACGCGTTAGCTCCGGAAGCCACGCCTCAAGGGCACAACCTCCAAGTCGACATCGTTTACGGCGTGGACTACCAGGGTATCTAATCCTGTTTGCTCCCCACGCTTTCGCACCTGAGCGTCAGTCTTTGTCCAGGGGGCCGCCTTCGCCACCGGTATTCCTCCAGATCTCTACGCATTTCACCGCTACACCTGGAATTCTACCCCCCTCTACAAGACTCTAGCCTGCCAGTTTCGAATGCAGTTCCCAGGTTGAGCCCGGGGATTTCACATCCGACTTGACAGACCGCCTGCGTGCGCTTTACGCCCAGTAATTCCGATTAACGCTTGCACCCTCCGTATTACCGCGGCTGCTGGCACGGAGTTAGCCGGTGCTTCTTCTGCGGGTAACGTCAATTGCTGAGGTTATTAACCTCAGCACCTTCCTCCCCGCTGAAAGTACTTTACAACCCGAAGGCCTTCTTCATACACGCGGCATGGCTGCATCAGGCTTGCGCCCATTGTGCAATATTCCCCACTGCTGCCTCCCGTAGGAGTCTGGACCGTGTCTCAGTTCCAGTGTGGCTGGTCATCCTCTCAGACCAGCTAGGGATCGTCGCCTAGGTGAGCCGTTACCCCACCTACTAGCTAATCCCATCTGGGCACATCCGATGGCAAGAGGCCCGAAGGTCCCCCTCTTTGGTCTTGCGACGTTATGCGGTATTAGCTACCGTTTCCAGTAGTTATCCCCCTCCATCAGGCAGTTTCCCAGACATTACTCACCCGTCCGCCACTCGTCAGCGAAGCAGCAAGCTGCTTCCTGTTACCGTTCGACTTGCATGTGTTAGGCCTGCCGCCAGCGTTCAATCTGAGCCATGATCAAACTCTTCAATTTAAAAGTTTGATGCTCAATGAATTAAACTTCGTAATGAATTACGTGTTCACTCGTTGAGACTTGGTATTCATTTTTCGTCTTGCGACGTTAAGAATCCATGTCACTTTGAGTGCCCACACAGATTGTCTGATAAATTGTTAAAGAGCAGTGCCGCTTCGTTTTCGCTGCGGCGCGGGGTGTGCATATTACGCTTTCCCGCTTCAGAGTCAAGCGTTTATTTTGCTTTTCTCTGCTGACCCGGCGGCTTGCGTGCCGTTGTTCCGTGTCAGTGGAGGCGCATTATAGGGAGTTCTTCTGAAGTGACAAGCACTAAATACAAAAAACTTTTCGTTCGCTCACTTTTCAAACTCAACGCTTATTTAACCCGCGCATCGTCCGTTAAACGCGCAATTTCACGGGCAAAACTGGCGACCTGAGCCCAGTCGGTATACACCACTTCTTTACGCGTATCTGTTTCCCCGCCCGTCATTTTCATGATCAGGCGGATCATAAAGCGGTCATACCAGCGGTAACGCGGGTAACGCAGCGCGCCAGCAAAGACAGAACAGATATCGGGCTGCCATGGCGAACTCAGCAAAAACTTGCGCGTATAGCTGTTGGTCTGCGGCGTACGCTTCTCCGCTTTACGGGCAACCAGGTTGACCGAGTAAAACGCGCCAGGCAGCTGAGCGAGTTCCGCCGTATGCTTTTTCACAAAGCGATCCAGCGCCGGATGGAAATGGCCGTAGCGAATTGAAGCGCCAATGACCACGCGGTCGTAATCCTGCCAGGCAATCTGCTCTGTGCGATTCAGGTTCACCACATCAGAATAAATGCCCAGCTCTTTGAGTTCGGAAGCCAGATATGAAGCAATCTCACGCGTTTGCCCGTCACGCGTTGAGAAAAGAATTAACGTTTTCACCAATGTCTCCTTACTCACGCCAGAATGTTGGGGTAAACAGCACCAGCAGCGTAAAGACCTCAAGACGCCCAAACAGCATATTGGCGATTAAGATCCACTTCGCCACCGGGTTCATACTGGCGAAGTTATCCGCCACGACGCCCAGCCCCGGCCCCAGGTTGTTTAACGTTGCCACCACAGAGGCGAAGGCAGAGAAATCATCCACGCCCGTGGCGATAATCGCCAGCATACTGACAATAAAGACCAGTGCATAAGCGGAGAAGAATCCCCACACTGCTTCGAGGATGCGCTCCGGCAGCGCGCGGTTCCCCAGCTTAATACTGTAAACCGCATTCGGGTGGACCAGACGTTTCAGCTCACGATTCCCCTGCTTGAACAGCAGCAGGATGCGGATCACCTTCAGACCGCCGCCCGTTGACCCGGCGCAACCGCCGATAAACGCAGAGCACAACAGCAGCACCGGCAGGAACAGCGGCCAACGCGCAATACTGTCCGTGGTGAAACCGGCGGTTGTTGCCATCGATACCACCTGGAAGAAGGCCTGGTTCAGGGTCGTGACCGCCGAGTTATAAACATCGTGGAACCACAGTACCAGGGTACAGATAACCACCAGGGTCAGCTGGACGCCAATAAACATCCGGAATTCCGGGTCGCGCCAGTACACCTTCAGGCTCCGTCCGCTAAGCAACGAGAAGTGTAGACCGTAGTTACAGCCTGAAATCAGCAGAAAGATGGCAATGATGGTATTGATTGTCGGGCTGTCGAAGTAGCCGACGCTGGCATCGTGAGTGGAGAACCCGCCGATAGCAATAGTCGCAAAGCTGTGCCCGATGGCATCAAACGCAGGCATCCCGGCAAACCACAGCGCCAGCGCGCAGGCCACCGTCAGCAGGACATAGATAAGCCACAGGGTCTTCGCCGTCTCCGCAATACGCGGGCGCATCTTGTTATCTTTCAGCGGGCCGGGCATCTCCGCCCGGTAGAGCTGCATCCCCCCGACGCCCAGAATGGGCAGGATAGCCACCGCCAGGACGATGATCCCCATACCGCCGAACCACTGGAGCATCTGCCGGTAAAAGAGAATCGCATGCGGGAGCGAATCCAGCCCCACCAGCGTGGTGGCCCCGGTGGTCGTTAATCCGGAGAACGATTCAAAAAACGCATCCGTGACGGTGAGATTCGGTTGTTCGGAGAAGATAAACGGCAGCGCACCCACGCTTCCCAGTACCGTCCAGAACAGGACCACAATCAGAAACCCCTCCCGGGATTTCAGTTCACCTTTCTCACGGCGGTTTGGCCACCACAGCAGGGAGCCAATCGTCAGCGCGACAAAAAAGGTTTGCGTAAATGCACGCCCCGCACCGTCCCGGTAGATGAGCGCCACCAGTCCGGGAATGATCATTGTCCCGGAGAAAAGTATGACCAGCAATCCAACGATTCGGGTAATGGCACGAAAATGCATCTCTGCCGCTTCCTTAGGTATTCAAAATTGTGAGGTGGGGATTATTCTTCAATCGGCAGTAATTGCAATGAACCGCGACTAAAATCAGCGAGTTTTGCTGAAAAAGCAGCCAGTTCCGCCTGAGGAAGCGCCACGCGTAATTGCACCATTGCCTGATAATCACTGTGTGCGATGACACCGTTAAACTGTTTAAGCAGTGCTTCGATACCCGATAGCTGGGCGTAATCGCATAACAAAGTATATTCCGTAAGTGGCGTTTTGCGGGTTGTTATCAGCAGATTAAGCGCCTGCTGGACACCACCTCCGTAGGCTTTAACCAGCCCTCCGGTGCCTAACAAAATGCCCCCGTAGTAGCGGACCACGACGGCGGTGATTTCACCCACGCCGCTGCCCATCAACTGGGAGAGCATCGGTTTTCCGGCCGTACCCGCCGGTTCACCGTCGTCAGAAAATCCGAGCTGCTGTGAGTCGTCTGGCGGCCCGGCGACCCACGCCACGCAGTGATGGCGGGCATCGGGGTGCTGCGCGCGGACGGACTCGACGAACGCCTTCGCCGCCTCCACGCCGACGGTATGCGCCAGCAGCGTGATAAAGCGGCTTTTCTTGATCTCCTCAACAAAGGTGACCGGCTCGGCCGGTATCAGCCAGCTTTCCATCAGGCCAGCTTAAGATCTCGCGTCATGTTCTCAATGCTGTTCTCGTGAATAACCACGTTATCCTCGATACGAATGCCGCCATACGGCTTCAGCGCTTCAATTTTCTCCCAGTTGAAGTGCTTGCTGAATTGCCCTTCGCGCCACGGCGCCAGCAGGGATTCAATAAAGTAGATGCCCGGCTCGATGGTCAATACCATACGCGGCGCCAGAACGCGGGTGCAGCGCAGATAAGGATATTTAGACGGTGCCGCCAGGTGCGTACCGGTATCATCCTGCATAAAGCCCGCGACGTCATGAACCTGCAACCCCAGCGGGTGGCCGATACCATGCGGCATAAATGGCCCGGTCAGATCGTTCTCAACCATCGCCTCTTCGCTCATGTCTTTGACAATCTGATGCTTACGCAGCAGTTTAGCGATGCGCTGATGGAACTGGATGTGATAATCCACGTAGCTGGTTCCGGCCTTCATGGTGCCAATTAGCGCCAGCTGTTCGTCGTTCACGTCTTTGATCAATTGCGCAAAATCAGTGTCCGCATTCGCCGCCCAGGTACGGGTCAGGTCTGCCGCATAACCATTGTACTCAGCCCCCGCGTCCAGCAGGAAGCTGCGCATCTCAGCCGGAACCTGATGATCCAGTTTGGTGTAGTGCAGAACCGAGGCATGTTCATTCAGCGCCACGATGTTGCTGTACGGCACGTCGGTATCGCGGTGGCCGGTCGCCGTCAGGTAGGCCTGATTAATATCGAACTCGCTCATACCGGACTGGAACGCTTCATGCGCCGCACGGTGGCCATTCACCGCCGTTTTTTGCGCTTCACGCATGCAGTAAAGTTCGTAGTCGGTCTTGTAGGCGCGATAGTAGTGCAGATAATCCAGCACGCCTTTCGGGTTGAGTTTATCTGCCGGAATATCCAGACCCAGCGCACGCTCAGGAACCGGACCAATGTAGCCGATGTTGCCGCGCGCCGCTGGCAGCTGGCTGCCAATGCCGTCTGCTTTTGGCAGCGCAATCACGTCAATTTCTTCGGTCCAGAATGAGGTCGGCAGCGGCTCCACGTTGTGCCAGTAATCGACCGGCAGGTAGAACCACAGTTTCGGCTTGTTCACGCCATCCACCAGCAGCCAGCAATTTGGAACCTGCGTGACAGGCACCCAGGCTTTAAACTGCGGGTTAACCTTGAAGGGATAAGCATGGTCATCAAGAAAAGTATTCATCAGCTCGCCGGAGTGGATCAGCAGGGCATCCAGCTTGAAGCGGGCCAGTACATCGCGGGTACGTTCCTGTAGGGTAACGATATGATTTTTATAAAGCGAAGCCAGTGAGTCCATCATTCTTCCTTTCGTTTTTTTGACCTCAAGTCATCGCATCTTAGCACACCTCACTGCGGCTGCGTGATTTCCACCGACCGTGATCAGCGCAGCAATTTCTTAATGACTAATTTGCATTTTATTAACATAAATTCCACACTCCGTCTCATCTGGTATGACCAGATCCAATTGCTGGATTCAGGAGACCGACATGCTCTACAAAGGCGACACCCTGTACGTAGACTGGCTGGAAGATGGCATTGCCGAACTGGTGTTCGATGCCCCCGGCTCAGTGAACAAGCTTGATACCGCGACGGTGGCCAGTCTTGGCCAGGCGCTGGATGTACTTGAAAAGCAATCAGATTTAAAAGGGCTGCTGCTGCGCTCCAACAAAGCGGCCTTTATCGTTGGCGCGGATATCACCGAATTTCTGTCGCTGTTCCTGGTGCCCGAAGAACAGCTGAGCCAGTGGCTGCACTTCGCCAACAGCGTCTTTAATCGTCTGGAAGATCTGCCTGTCCCGACCCTTTCTGCCGTTAACGGTTACGCGCTGGGCGGCGGTTGCGAATGCGTGTTAGCCACTGATTACCGTCTGGCGACCCCGGACCTGCGCATCGGCCTGCCGGAAACCAAGCTGGGCATCATGCCGGGCTTTGGCGGCTCGGTGCGTATGCCGCGCATGTTGGGTGCCGACAGCGCGCTGGAGATCATTGCCGCGGGTAAAGATGTCGGCGCAGAACAGGCGCAGAAAATCGGCCTGGTGGACGGCGTGGTTAAGCCTGAAAAACTGATTGAAGGCGCTGTCGCCATTCTGCGTCAGGCGATTAACGGCGATCTCGACTGGAAAGCCAAACGTCAGCCGAAACTGGAGCCGTTGAAGCTCAGCAAAATTGAAGCCACCATGAGCTTCACCATCGCCAAAGGCATGGTTATGCAGACGGCGGGTAAACACTACCCGGCACCGATCACGGCGGTGAAAACCATTGAAGCGGCAGCCCGTCTGGGCCGTGATGACGCCCTGAAGCTGGAAAACCAGAGCTTTGTCCCGCTGGCGCACACCAACGAAGCCCGCGCGCTGGTTGGTATCTTCCTTAACGATCAGTTTGTGAAGGGCAAAGCTAAACAACTCACCAAAAACGTTGAAACGCCAAAACACGCGGCGGTACTCGGCGCGGGCATTATGGGGGGCGGCATCGCCTACCAGTCTGCCTGGAAAGGCGTGCCGGTGGTGATGAAGGACATCAACGAGAAATCCCTGACGCTGGGCATGACCGAAGCGGCCAAGCTGCTGAATAAACAGCTTGAGCGCGGCAAAATTGACGGTCTGAAGCTGGCAGGCGTGATCTCCACCATCCAGCCAGTGCTGGAATACAGCGGTTTCGACCGTGTGGACGTGGTGGTTGAAGCGGTCGTTGAAAACCCGAAAGTGAAAAAAGCGGTACTGGCCGAAACCGAAGACAAGGTGCGTCCGGAAACCGTGCTGGCCTCTAACACCTCCACTATTCCTATCAGCGAACTGGCGAGTGTGCTGAAGCGTCCGGAAAACTTCTGCGGGATGCACTTCTTTAACCCGGTGCATCGCATGCCGCTGGTTGAAGTGATCCGTGGGGAAAAAACCTCCGACGAAACCATCGCCAAAGTGGTGGCGTGGGCGAGCAAGATGGGCAAAACGCCGATCGTCGTTAACGACTGCCCGGGCTTCTTCGTTAACCGCGTGCTGTTCCCCTACTTCGCCGGTTTCAGCCAGCTGCTGCGCGACGGCGCAGACTTCCGCAAAATCGACAAGGTGATGGAAAAACAGTTCGGCTGGCCGATGGGCCCGGCGTATCTGCTGGACGTTGTCGGCATCGATACTGCCCATCACGCGCAGGCGGTGATGGCGGCGGGCTTCCCGCAGCGCATGCAGAAAGATTATCGCGACGCGATTGACGCCCTGTTCGACGCCAACCGCTTTGGTCAGAAAAACGGTCTGGGCTTCTGGCGCTATAAAGAAGACAGCAAAGGCAAACCGAAAAAAGAAGAAGATCCGGCGGTGGATGGCCTGCTGGCCGACGTCAGTCAGCCAAAACGCGACTTCACCGACGATGAGATCATCGCCCGGATGATGATCCCGATGGTCAACGAAGTGGTGCGCTGCCTCGAAGAAGGCATTATCGCCAGCCCGGCAGAAGCGGATATGGCGCTGGTGTACGGCCTCGGCTTCCCTCCGTTCCACGGCGGCGCGTTCCGCTGGCTGGATACGCTCGGCAGCGCCCGCTATCTCGATATGGCTCAGCAGTATCAGCACCTCGGCCCGCTTTATGAGGTGCCGGAAGGGCTGCGTAACAAAGCGCGCCATAACGAACCCTACTATCCAGCAGTTGAGCCAGCCCGTCCGGTTGGCGCACTGAAAACGGCTTAAGGAGTCACAATGGAAAAGGTTGTCATTGTTGATGCGATTCGCACCCCGATGGGCCGTTCAAAAGGCGGCGCGTTCCGTAACGTGCGCGCGGAAGACCTCTCCGCGCACCTGATGCGTAGCCTGCTGGCGCGTAACCCGGCGCTGGACCCGGCAGCGCTGGACGATATTTACTGGGGCTGCGTCCAGCAGACGCTGGAGCAGGGCTTCAACATCGCCCGTAACGCGTCGCTGCTGGCGGAGATCCCGCATTCGGTTCCGGCCGTCACCGTCAACCGTCTTTGCGGTTCGTCGATGCAGGCGCTGCACGACGCGGCGCGGATGATCATGACCGGCGATGCGCAGGCCTGTCTGGTGGGCGGCGTGGAGCACATGGGCCACGTGCCAATGAGCCACGGGGTCGATTTCCATCCAGGCATGAGCCGCAACGTGGCGAAAGCCGCCGGTATGATGGGCCTGACCGCCGAGATGCTCTCCCGTCTGCATGGCATCAGCCGTGAGATGCAGGATGCGTTTGCCGCGCGCTCGCATGCCCGCGCCTGGGCCGCCACGCAGTCTGGTGCCTTTAAGAATGAGATCATCCCAACCGGCGGTCACGACGCAGACGGCGTACTGAAGCAGTTCAGCTACGACGAAGTTATCCGCCCGGAAACCACCGTTGAAGCGCTTTCTACCCTGCGTCCGGCGTTTGATCCGGTCACCGGCACGGTAACGGCGGGTACCTCGTCTGCCCTGTCCGACGGTGCCGCCGCGATGCTGGTGATGAGCGAAAGCCGCGCCCGCGAATTAGGCCTGACGCCACGCGCCCGCGTGCGTTCGATGGCGGTCGTGGGCTGCGATCCTTCCATCATGGGCTACGGCCCGGTTCCGGCGTCAAAACTGGCGCTGAAAAAAGCGGGGCTGAGCGCAAGTGATATCGACCTCTTTGAGATGAACGAAGCGTTCGCCGCGCAGATCCTGCCGTGCATTAAAGATCTGGGGCTGATGGATCAGATCGACGAGAAGATTAACCTCAATGGCGGCGCGATCGCCCTTGGTCACCCGCTGGGCTGCTCCGGGGCGCGTATCAGTACCACGCTGATTAACCTGATGGAACGCAAAGATGCCCAGTTCGGACTGGCAACGATGTGTATTGGGTTGGGTCAGGGTATCGCGACGGTGTTTGAGAGGGTGTAAATAAGGAAAAGTATCTCAAAGTAACGTAGGCCCGATAAGCATCGCGCCATCGGGCTTTTGCCGGGAGGCGCTACGCTTTCCCGGCCTACGAAGAGAAAAAGTTTAGTTGCCGTTCTTCCCGCCTGTCAGGGGCGGGTTTTTTACGTTATTGCAGCAGCGAAATATCCGCCACGCGCAGGAACAGCTCACGCAGTTTCTCAAGCATCGAGAGACGGTTGATCCGCAGCTCTTTATCTTCCACGTTCACCATCACCTTCTCGAAGAAGGCGTCGATGACGTCACGCAGCTCCGCCAGCTCCACCAGCGCTTCCTGGTAGCGACCTTCCGCGAAGTACGGCTCCAGCTTGTCGCGCAGCACCACAACCTGCATCGCCAGAGAAATCTCTTCCGGCTCTTTCAGGGTTGCAGCGTTGACGCGCTCGTTCAGCGTCTCGTCGGATTTCGCGAGGATGTTGGATACGCGCTTGTTGGCCGCGGCCAGCGCAGACGCCGCTTCCAGCGTACGGAAGTGGGATACCGCTTTCATACGCGCATCGAAATCTGCCGGACGGGTCGGACGACGCGCCAGCACCGCCTGAATGGTATCAACGGAGTAACCTTCGTCCTGATACCACGCGCGGAAACGACCGAGCATAAAGTCGATAACATCATCCACAACCTTCGCGTTGGTCAGCTTATCGCCGTACAGACGTACCGCTTCTTCGGTCAGCGTTTGCAGATCGAGGTTGAGGTTCTTCTCTACGATGATTCGCAGCACGCCCAGCGCAGCACGACGCAGCGCAAACGGGTCTTTATCGCCTTTCGGATGCTGACCGATACCAAAGATACCCGCCAGGGTGTCCATCTTATCGGCAATCGCCACGGCGCAAGCAACCGGGTTAGACGGCAGATCGTCACCGGCAAAGCGCGGCTGATACTGCTCGTTCAGCGCTACCGCCACGTCTTCCGCTTCGCCATCGTGACGCGCGTAGTGCATGCCCATCACGCCCTGGGTGTCGGTAAATTCGAACACCATGTTGGTCATCAGGTCGCACTTGGAGAGCAGGCCCGCGCGGGTAGCGTGGTTAACGTCGGCGCCAATTTCACGGGCAATCCAGCCGGACAGCTCCGCGATACGGTCGGTCTTGTCGCGCAGCGTACCCAGCTGCTGCTGGAACAGCACGGTTTGCAGACGCGGCAGGTTGTCTTCCAGACGTTTTTTACGGTCGGTATTGAAGAAGAACTCGGCATCCGCCAGACGCGGACGCACCACTTTCTCGTTACCGGAGATAATCTGGCTCGGATCTTTCGATTCGATGTTCGCCACGAAGATGAAGTTTGGCAGCAGCTTGCCGTCGTTGGCGTAAACCGGGAAGTACTTCTGGTCACCCTTCATGGTGTAAACCAGCGCTTCTGCCGGAACGGCCAGGAATTTCTCTTCGAATTTCGCGGTCAGTACAACCGGCCATTCGACCAGCGAAGTCACCTCTTCCAGCAGGCTGTCGCTCAGATCGGCATTACCGCCAATTTTGCGCGCCGCGTCTTCTGCGTCCGCTTTGATTTTGGCTTTACGCTGTTCGTAGTCAGCAATGACCTTGCCGCGCTCCAGCAGGATCTGCGGGTACTGGTCAGCATTGTCGATAGTGAACTCCGACTCGCCCATAAAGCGATGGCCGCGGATCACGCGATCGGACGCCACGCCCAGAATGGTCGCCGGGATAACGGTATCGCCCAGCAGCAGGGTCACGGTGTGAACCGGACGCACAAAGTGTACGTCGGACGCGCCCCAGCGCATCAGCTTAGGAATCGGCAATTTTGCCAGCGAGGTCGCGATCATGTCAGGCAGCAGCGCTTCGGCGCTTTCGCCTTTCACATGGGCACGATACAGCAACCATTCACCTTTGTCGGTGGTCAGACGCTCGGCCTGATCAACGGTGATGCCGCAGCCGCGCGCCCAGCCTTCTGCCGCTTTGCTCGGCTTGCCTTCCGCGTCGAACGCCTGAGCAATGGCCGGGCCACGTTTTTCAACTTCGCGATCCGGCTGGGACGCCGCCAGATTTGCCACTTTCAGCGCCAGACGACGCGGCGCAGCAAACCACTCAATTTTACCGTGCGCCAGGCCAGCGTTATCCAGCTCAGCAGTGACGTTCGCAGCGAAAGATTCAGCCAGGCTGCGCAGGGCTTTTGGTGGCAGCTCTTCAGTGCCGATTTCCACCAGGAAAGTTTTCTCAGACATGGCCGCCTCTTATTTGTTTCGGTTGCACATCGGGAAGCCAAGGGCTTCACGGGACGCGTAGTAAGCTTCTGCAACGGCTTTGGTCAGGGTACGAATACGCAGAATGTAGCGCTGACGTTCAGTCACGGAGATCGCTTTGCGGGCATCCAGCAGGTTGAAGCTGTGGGCAGCCTTCAGAATACGCTCGTAGGCAGGCAGCGGCAGCGGAGTCTCCAGCGCCAGCAGCTGCTGGGCTTCTTTCTCGTACTGCTCGAAGCAGGTGAACAGGAAGTCCACGTCCGCGTATTCGAAGTTATAGGTGGATTGCTCCACTTCGTTCTGATGGAACACGTCGCCGTAGGTGGTTTTACCCAGCGGGCCGTCGCTCCAGACCAGGTCGTAAACGCTGTCTACGCCCTGAATGTACATGGCCAGACGTTCCAGACCATAGGTGATTTCGCCGGTAATCGGTTTACATTCCAGACCGCCAACCTGCTGGAAGTAGGTGAACTGGGTCACTTCCATGCCGTTCAGCCACACTTCCCAACCCAGACCCCAGGCACCCAGCGTTGGGTTTTCCCAGTTATCTTCCACGAAACGAATGTCGTGAATGGTCGGATCCATACCCAGCTCTTTCAGTGACCCGAGGTACAGTTCCTGAATGTTGTCGGGTGATGGCTTAATCACCACCTGGAACTGATAGTAGTGCTGCAAACGGTTCGGGTTTTCGCCGTAACGGCCATCGGTCGGACGACGGGATGGCTGCACATAGGCGGTCGCCATTGGCTCTGGCCCTAACGCGCGCAGGCTGGTCATCGGGTGCGAGGTGCCTGCGCCAACTTCCATGTCCAAAGGTTGAACAATGGTGCAGCCCTGACGAGCCCAGTAATCCTGTAAGGTCAGGATCAGGCCCTGGAAGGTCTTGGTATCAAACTTTTGCATAGTATTTCGTGCTGGATACGTGTGGTTTTAAATGGAAGGGATCAGTATACCCGCTGGCTGCAAGATATACAGTACGAAACGGGGTTGTTTAGGGAAAATTGGGGAATAAGCCCTACAGCCAGAACCTGCGAAGGCTCTGGTTGCTGCTTATACGAGCAATTTAGCGCATTGAGAGATGTAAAAACTGGCCGTCTGCATCAAAAGAGCAGACAAAGCCCTCTTTACGCGCCGTATAGCCTTTTAGCTCATAGCTGCCCTGAAAGCGTTCGAAACCGTTTATATGAATTTTTTGTGCTTCGGAATTGTAGCGGTGAGCCGCCTGATCCCTGCACAACTGTTCCATATTCAGGGAACGCTCCGGGCTCATTTTCCCCTGCTGCGCTTTTTGGACAGGTATCTCCTCAGAAGCACTGCATCCTGTTAATAAGAGCAGCAGAAAGAGTGACACCCCACGCTTCATCATCATTTTTATTACCGCCCTGGTCAGTGGCTGTTATTTTTAGTAGCAACACGTTTATAGATTAATGTCCGTCATTCTGCGAATCTCGCCAGCTCCCTACAAGTTAGCCTGGCTAATCTCAGAATTTTCCAAGGGAAAAGTTTTTCACAATCGCAGTCACACTTTCTTTATCAGGAATACAGAGGAACTGATGCAGTCAAAAATTAACTGGATTGATAACCTGCGGGGAATAGCCTGTCTGATGGTGGTGA
Organism: Enterobacter cloacae complex sp. EB5; assembly: GCF_031432835.1. Lineage (NCBI taxonomy): Bacteria > Pseudomonadati > Pseudomonadota > Gammaproteobacteria > Enterobacterales > Enterobacteriaceae > Enterobacter > Enterobacter cloacae complex sp. EB5. The sequence goes on along the minus strand of NZ_CP133860.1, from coordinate 2,224,471 downwards.
TGATCCACACAACGACCTGGTATGTCACGAACGCGCACAGTATCAGCCCCGTTAACTGGGATGTCGCCAATGTTCTGAACTCGGCCTCCCGCGTGAGTGTCCCGCTGTTCTTTATGATTTCCGGTTTTCTCTTTTTTGGCGAGCGTAGCGCACAGCCGAGACATTTCATCCGTATTGTCTCCTGTCTGCTGTTTTACAGCGCCATTTCGCTGCTCTATATCGTCCTGTTCACTTCAATTAACGCTGAACGTTCCCTGCTCAACTTGTTGCAAAAACCGGTGTTCTATCATCTGTGGTTTTTCTTCGCGATAATGGTTATCTATCTGGTTTCGCCGTTAATTCAGGTAAAAAACGTCAGCGGTAAAATGCTGCTGGCCTTGATGGTAATAATCGGGATCGTGGCCAACCCGAATACCGTTTCACAGAAAATTGATGGCTTTGAATGGCTGCCCGTTAACCTTTATATCACCGGGGATACGTTTTATTACGTGCTGTACGGCATGCTGGGGCGCGCCATTGGCATGATGGAGACACAAAAGCGAGGAATAAACTGGCTATGCGCGGCCGCGTTTCTCGTCGGTGTGTTTATTATCTCTCGCGGGACGCTGCATGAGCTGCAATGGCGAGGCAACTTTGCCGATACCTGGTATCTCTACTGCGGGCCGATGGTCTTTATCTGCGCGATCTCTCTGCTGACGCTGGTTAAAAACACCCTGAATGCCCGCCCGCTTCCGGTGCTGGGGTTTATCTCTCGCCACTCGCTGGGCATTTACGGTTTTCACGCGCTGGTGATCCACGCCCTGCGCACCCGCGGCGTTGAGCTTAAAAGCTGGCCGGTGCTGGATATTGTCTGGATATTTACCGTTACGCTGGTTGTCAGCCTGCTGCTGTCAATGTTGCTGCAAAGAATCGATACGCGCCGGTTTGTGAGCTAGCCCGGTTGAAGGCTGGTAGGCCGGGTAAGCGTTAGCGCCACCCGGCTCCTGTTTATGACATTAGCGGCAAAAGCTGCTGATAGATTTTACGGAACACGTCTCGTCTTTCAGCATAGCGAGCATGATTTTTCGCATCAGGACGATGCTGCTGTTCAAGCGACAGCTGGGGCAAAAGCTGGTGCAGTGGTTTATCCGGGTTCAGCGCCATTTGCGCCAGCCGTGCCGCACCGAGCGCCGGGCCGACATCGCCTCCCGTACGATAGTCCAGCTGCAACCCGCTGATATCGGAAAGCATTTGCCGCCAGTAGCTGCTTCGCGCACCGCCGCCAATTAACGTAATGCTGGATGGCGTCAGTCCACAGTCATGCACGACATCCATTCCGTCCGCCAGAGCATAGCCAACGCCTTCAAGCACCGCGCGCGCCAGCTCTGCCGGGCCGTGCTGATGGGTAAGGCCGAAGAACACCCCTTTCGCTTCCGGGTTGTTATGCGGCGTCCGCTCGCCGGAAAGGTACGGTAAAAACCAGACCGCACCGGCATTATCATCCGCCTGCTGTGCCGCTGCGATAAGCGCCGGGACGTCCGCCATTCCGGTTAGCTTTGCCGCCCAGTCGAGGCAGGAAGCCGCGCTCAGCATCACCGACATCAAATGCCATTTACCCGGCAACGCGTGGCAGAAGCTGTGTACGGCGCTTTCAAGGTTACTACGATACCCGTCACTGACGGCAAAATAGACGCCGGAGGTGCCGAGCGAGAGCATAGCCTGTCCTGCCTCGACCATCCCCACGCCGACCGCCCCCGCCGCATTATCGCCGCCACCGGCGACGACAGGTACGGCTGGCATATTCCAGCGTTCAGCAACAGAAGGCTGCAAAGCCCCCGTGATTTCACTGCCTTCAAACAGCGCAGGCATATGGTCGCGCGTCAGCTGGCAGGCATCCAGCATCGCCTCGCTCCAGTCCCGTTTCGCCACGTCGAGCCACATCGTGCCCGCGGCGTCAGACATGTCGCTGGCAAAATCCCCCGTCATGCGAAAACGCAGGTAGTCTTTCGGCAACAGAACCTTCGCCACCTGACGAAAAATCTCAGGCTCATGGCGCTGCACCCACAGGAGTTTTGGCGCGGTAAAACCGGGCATCATCAGGTTGCCCGTAATTTCGCGGGACGCAGGCACACGCTCCTCAAGGATCGCGCACTCTTCCGCACAGCGGCCATCGTTCCAGAGAATAGCCGGGCGCAGAACGCGATGCTGACTATCCAGCAACGTTGCGCCATGCATTTGCCCGGCAATGCCCAGCGCCTTCACGTCGCGCAGGCTGTGCTGCTCGCCTAAGGCTTTCATCGCACGGTCCGTCGCCTGCCACCACTGCTCCGGATCTTGTTCCGACCAAAGCGGATGCGGGCGTGAAACCTGCAACTTTTCAGTCCGCGTGGCTAACACATCGCCCTGCTCGCTTAACAGGATGGCTTTCACCCCCGACGTGCCAAGATCGATCCCGATATACATGTGGTGACTCCTTTGACAGAAATGCCCGGTGGCGCTGTGCTTACCGGGCATGGATGCTGTTATTTATCGAACAGGTAGTGATTAACCAGGTTTTCCAGCAGCTCCTGATGGCCGCTCTGATGCTGCGGCGCAAGCTGATGCTGTTCAGCGTACTTCGCGATCTCCGCAAGCGATAACTGACCTTTCAAAATTTGCTGGCCCAGCTCACTGTTCCAGCCGCTGTAGCGCTTCGCGACGCGCTTATCCAGCTCACCGTCTTCAATCATACGGGCCGCCACCTTCAGCGCCAGCGCCATGGTGTCCATCGCGCCAATATGCCCGTAGAACAGATCGTATTTGTCAGTGCTCTGGCGACGCACTTTGGCGTCAAAGTTCAGGCCGCCGGTGGTGAAACCGCCCGCTTTGATAATTTCGTACATCACCAGCGCGTTCTCTTCCACGCTGTTCGGGAACTGGTCGGTATCCCAGCCCAGCTGTGGATCACCACGGTTAGCATCGACAGAGCCGAAGATGCCCAGCGCAATCGCAGAGGCAATTTCGTGATGGAACGAGTGGCCCGCCAGGGTAGCGTGGTTAGCCTCAATATTTACTTTGATCTCTTTTTCCAGACCAAACTGCTTCAGGAAGCCATACACGGTGGCGACATCGTAGTCGTACTGGTGTTTGGTTGGCTCCTGTGGTTTCGGCTCAATCAGCAGCGTGCCGCGGAAACCGATTTTGTGTTTGTGGTCCACCACCATCTGCATAAAGCGACCAATCTGCTCACGCTCCTGGCGCAGGTCGGTATTCAGCAGCGTTTCATAACCTTCACGACCGCCCCAGAGTACATAGTTCTCACCGCCCAGCTGATGCGTGGCGTTCATCGCAGTCACAACCTGGGTTGCCGCCCAGCTGAAGACTTCCGGGTCCGGGTTGGTTGCCGCGCCCGCGCCATAGCGAGGATTGGTAAAGCAGTTAGCCGTACCCCAGAGCAGCTTCACGCCGCTTTGCTGCTGTTTTTCAGCCAGTGCGTCGACCATCTGCGCGAAATTGTTCAGATACTCTTTCAGCGATGCCCCTTCCGGCGACACGTCCACATCGTGGAAACAGTAGTACGGCACGTTCAGCTTATGGAAGAACTCGAACGCGACGTCGGCTTTACGCTTCGCCAGCTCAATGGCCTCGCCCGGCTGTTGCCATGGTCGGTCAAAAGAGCCCACGCCGAACATATCAGCACCGTTCCAGCAGAAGGTGTGCCAGTAGCAGGCGGCAAAGCGCAGATGATCTTCCATGCGCTTACCCAGCACCAGCTCATCCGGATTGTAGTGACGAAATGCTAAAGGATTGGTCGTTTTTGGGCCTTCGTAACGAACGCGATCGAGTTGGTCGAAATAAGCTTGCATATTGAGCTCCATAATCAGGGTATGCGGCGAGTCGTTGATTCAGGAGTAATAGTGAATAGACATTTTGGGTTGCTCAATTACGTTATTTCACACTGCTATTGAGAGAATGCACAACTGTGCGCTGGCTCGCAAAATAATGCGCAGACAAACTATTTTTCGGCGCGCATTCCAGAATCAAATGTAATTAATAGGTTACGCTTTTTAAAATCCGATCGCGGTCATAAATTCAGAAATAAACCAAATATCGTAATGAGAAGATAAAAATCTGTAATTGCCAGCAGGCCTTTCCACGTTAAAAATTTGCTGCGTCTCAGCAGTGAACGTTTCTTTTATCTCAGCTACACATACCCCTACAAAAAGGCCTAATAATTATGAAGATAAAGAACCTGACCCTAACGCTCTGCACTACTCTCCTGCTTGCAAGCTTTGCCGGCCACGCCAAAGAGGTCAAAATCGGCATGGCGATTGATGACTTACGCCTGGAGCGCTGGCAAAAAGATCGCGATATCTTTGTTAAAAAAGCGGAATCTCTCGGCGCGGAGGTGTTCGTTCAGTCCGCTAACGGCAACGAAGAGACACAAATGTCGCAAATCGAGAATATGATCAACCGTGGCGTCGATGTGCTGGTCATTATCCCGTATAACGGCCAGGTATTAAGCAACGTGGTGAAAGAAGCGAAACAGGAAGGGATAAAAGTCCTGGCTTATGACCGCATGATTAATAATGCCGACATTGATTATTATATTTCGTTCGACAACGAAAAGGTGGGTGAATTACAGGCTAAAAGCCTGGTCGCAAAAGTGCCACAAGGGAATTATTTCCTGATGGGCGGCTCGCCCGTGGATAACAACGCCAAACTGTTCCGCCAGGGACAAATGAAAGTGCTGAAGCCATATATCGACGAGGGTAAAATTAAAGTCGTTGGCGACCAGTGGGCTGACGGCTGGTTACCGGAAAACGCGCTGAAAATTATGGAAAACGCGTTGACCGCAAATAACAACAAAATCGATGCGGTGGTGGCCTCTAACGATGCCACTGCGGGTGGCGCCATTCAGGCGCTGAGCGCGCAGGGTCTGGCCGGGAAAGTCGCTATTTCCGGACAGGACGCCGACCTTGCGGGTGTAAAACGCATCATCGCGGGTACCCAGACCATGACGGTGTATAAGCCCATTACCGAGCTTGCCAATACGGCCGCCGAAATTGCCGTTGAGCTGGGCAATGGTCAGCAACCTAAAGCAGACGCGACGTTAAATAACGGCCTGAAAGACGTACCTGCTCGCCTGCTTACCCCTATCGAAGTCAACAAAGAGAATATTGACGCCACCGTGGTGAAAGACGGTTTCCATAAGAAGAGTGAACTGTAATCCAGCGCAGCCCCTGCCCGGCAGGGGCGCATTGACCTGCCCTGTTCATCTGTCGGGCTATGCGGAGCAGTTATGTCTTATTTACTTGAAATGAAAAGCATCACCAAAGCCTTCGGGGCGGTGAAAGCAGTCGACAACGTAAGCCTGCGGCTGAATCCCGGCGAAGTGATGTCGCTGTGCGGCGAAAATGGCTCGGGAAAATCCACGCTGATGAAAGTGTTGTGCGGGATCTATCCGCACGGCAGCTACGAGGGCGAAATCGTCTTTGCCGGCGAGGTGCTCCAGGCCACGCACATTCGAGATACCGAACGTAAAGGCATCGCTATCATTCACCAGGAGCTGGCGCTGGTGAAGCACCTTACCGTGCTGGAAAATATCTTTCTCGGCGCCGAACTCTCACGCCACGGCGTACTGGATTACGACACCATGACGCTGCGCTGCGAAAAACTGCTGGCTCAGGTGAACCTGGCTATCTCACCGGATACGCGCGTGGGCGACTTAGGTTTAGGCCAGCAGCAGCTGGTGGAGATCGCCAAGGCGCTGAACAAACAAGTGCGCCTGCTGATCCTCGACGAGCCAACCGCTTCACTCACCGAACAGGAAACGGCCGTACTGCTCAATATCATCCGCGACCTGCAAAACCACGGCATCGCCTGCATCTATATTTCGCACAAGCTCAATGAGGTGAAAGCCATTTCCGACACCATCTGCGTCATCCGCGACGGGCAGCACATCGGCACGCGTGAAGCAGAAGGCATGAGCGAAGATGACATCATCACCATGATGGTGGGTCGCGAACTCACCGCGCTGTATCCCAACGAACCGCACACCATCGGCGAAGAGCTCCTGCGCGTGGAAAACCTGACAGCGTGGCATCCCGTTAACCGCCATATCAAGCGCGTGGATAACCTCTCCTTCTCGCTGCACCGCGGCGAAATTCTCGGCATTGCGGGTTTAGTGGGTGCGGGAAGAACCGAGGCCGTGCAGTGTCTCTTTGGCGTCTGGCCGGGGCGCTGGGAAGGCAAAATTTATATCGACGGTCAGCCGGTAAAAATCGACAACTGCCAGCAGGCTATTGCTAAGGGCATTGCCATGGTGCCAGAAGACCGCAAAAAAGACGGCATCGTGCCGGTAATGGCGGTGGGAAAAAATATCACGCTGGCGGCGCTCAGCCAGTTTTCCGGTGCGCTGAGCAGCCTGGATGATGCCGCAGAACAGCAGTGTATTCTCCAGTCGCTTGCCCGGCTTAAGGTGAAAACCTCCTCGCCGGAGCTGGCGATAGGACGCCTGAGCGGCGGCAACCAGCAGAAAGCGATTCTGGCGCGCTGCCTGCTGCTTAATCCGCGCATTTTAATTCTGGACGAACCCACCCGCGGGATCGATATCGGCGCGAAGTATGAAATCTACAAGCTGATCAACCAGCTTGTGCAGCAAGGGATAGCCGTCATTGTTATCTCGTCCGAATTGCCTGAAGTGCTGGGGCTGAGCGACCGCGTGCTGGTCATGCATGAAGGGAAACTCAAAGCCAACCTGAACAACCAGAACCTGACGCAAGAGCAGGTGATGGAAGCTGCCTTAAGGAGCGAACGCCATGTCGAAAAGCAACCCGTCTGATATCAAAGTCGCTGTTCCGACGCCCGGTGCGTTCGCAGGACTTAAATCGCTGAATCTGCAAGTTTTTGTAATGATTGCCGCCATTATCGTGATCATGTTGTTCTTTACCTGGATGACCGATGGATCCTATTTGAGCGCACGTAACGTCTCTAACCTGCTGCGTCAGACCGCCATCACCGGGATCCTGGCGGTGGGGATGGTCTTTGTGATTATCTCAGCGGAAATTGACCTGTCGGTAGGGTCGATGATGGGTCTGCTCGGCGGCGTGGCGGCAATTTTTGACGTCTGGCTCGGCTGGCCGCTGCCGCTGACGATTGCGGTTACGCTGGTACTGGGTCTGCTGCTGGGGGCGTGGAATGGCTGGTGGGTGGCCTACCGTAAGGTCCCGTCGTTTATCGTCACCTTAGCGGGGATGCTGGCCTTCCGCGGCATTCTGATTGGGATCACCAACGGCACTACCGTCTCCCCGACCAGCGCCTCGATGTCCCAGATTGGCCAAAGCTACCTCTCTGATGGCGTCGGTTTTACGATCGGCGTGGTTGGGCTGATGGCGTTTGTCGCGTGGCAATGGCGAGGACGCATGCGTCGCCAGGCGCTGGGGCTGGCCTCGCCTGCTTCAACCTCGGTTGTCGGCCGTCAGGCGCTTACTGCGGTGATTGTGCTGGGCGCCATCTGGCTGTTAAACGATTATCGCGGCGTCCCAACGCCCGTTCTGCTGCTGGCGCTATTGCTGTTAGGTGGGATGTTTATGGCCACACGTACCGCATTCGGTCGCCGTATTTATGCCATCGGCGGCAATCTGGAAGCCGCGCGTTTATCTGGCATTAACGTAGAACGCACCAAACTCGCCGTCTTTGCCATTAACGGCCTGATGGTGGCCATCGCGGGGCTGATCCTCAGCTCACGTCTGGGTGCGGGCTCCCCCTCTGCGGGTAATATTGCCGAGCTGGACGCCATCGCCGCCTGCGTGATTGGCGGGACCAGCCTCGCCGGGGGCATTGGCAGCGTGGCGGGTGCGGTGATGGGCGCATTTATTATGGCTTCGCTGGATAACGGGATGAGTATGATGGACGTGCCGACGTTTTGGCAGTATATCGTCAAGGGTGCCATTCTTTTGCTGGCAGTCTGGATGGACTCTGCCACCAAGCGGCGCGCCTGATAACAGTATCGTGACTAATTTGGGATATGAGCCATGTTTGAAAAGCGTCACCGCATTACGTTGTTATTCAATGCCAACAAAGCCTATGACCGGCAGGTGGTTGAAGGGGTTGGCGAATATTTGCAGGCGTCGCAATCCGAATGGGATATTTTCATCGAAGAAGATTTCCGTACCCGTCTGGAGAACATCAAAGACTGGCTGGGAGACGGGGTCATCGCTGACTTTGACGACCCCGTGATTGAACAGTTGCTGAGTGGCGTCGACGTGCCTATCGTGGGCGTTGGCGGCTCTTACCATACACCGGAACATTACCCCCCCGTACACTACATCGCCACGGATAACCATGCTCTGGTCGAGACCGCCTTCCTCCATTTAAAGGAGAAAGGCGTACATCGTTTTGCGTTTTACGGATTGCCCGCCACCAGCGGAAAGCGCTGGGCAATGGAGCGTGAATATGCCTTCTGCCAGCTGGTTGCCCAGGAGAAGTATCGCGGCGTCGTTTATCAGGGGCTGGAAACCGCGCCAGAAAACTGGCAGCACGCACAAAATCGCCTGGCTGACTGGCTGCAAACGCTGCCGCCCCAGACAGGGATTATCGCCGTGACGGACGCCCGCGCCCGCCACGTATTACAGGTGTGCGAACATTTGCATATTCCGGTGCCTGAAAAGCTGTGCGTGATTGGTATTGATAACGAAGAGCTTACGCGCTATCTGTCGCGCGTGGCGCTCTCATCCGTGGCTCAGGGTACCCGTCAGATGGGCTATCAGGCCGCAAAGCTGCTGCACAGACTGTTAGACAACGAATCCCTGCCGCTCCAGCGTCTGCTGGTTCCGCCCGTTCGCGTGGTCGAGCGTCGCTCAACTGACTACCGCTCCTTAAACGATCCGGCCGTGATTCAGGCGATGCACTACATTCGCAATCATGCCTGCAAAGGGATTAAGGTCGATCAGGTGCTGGATTCGGTCGGGATTTCACGTTCGAATCTGGAGAAGCGGTTCAAAGAGGAAGTCGGTGAGACGATACACGCCGTGATCCATGCGGAAAAGCTGGAGAAAGCGCGCAGTCTGCTGATCTCCACCTCGCTGTCGATCAACGAGATTTCACAGATGTGCGGCTATCCGTCGCTTCAGTATTTCTATTCGGTGTTCAGAAAAGAGTATGACACCACGCCGAAGGAGTACCGGGAACGGTACAGTGAAGTCCTGCTCTAGAAAAAAGAACGCCTTCCAGTGGAAGGCGTTTTTCATTACATATGTGCGGCAATCAGGCGCTGGTTATCCTGGTACATGGAGAACAGGTAATTGTTATAACGCTGTCCCTGAGTGGAATAACCTTTCAGCTTGTGGATCATCGCCGTAGCCGTTACTTCCTGATCCGCCTTACGCAGCTGAGCGCGTGACTTACGGAACGAGGAGTAGGCCGGGTGGGTGTTCAGGTTCACCACATAGGCATTCACGGAATCTTTCACCGATTCAAACTGTGAATAGCCCTTCACCTTGCCGGGTGCATTAGTACAACGACCTTTTGTGCATTTCATGCCAAACAGATTGTTGTTGTTGCGCGCCAGCTTCGAGGTGCCCCAACCGCTTTCGGCGGCGGCCATTGTCGCGACCATACTGCCTGGGATGATGTCCACACGCTCTAACAGTGAGTTCCACGGCACGCGACGCGTGTTCCCGCTCCACTTAACTTTATAGCGTTTGGCGATGTCTTTCAGGCGAGTGCGCTCAGACGGCGACCAGCGGCTATCGTACTGTTTGGAGATCAGCCAGTTACGATCCGCAGTAATCGCGGCATTTTGACTTTTAATGTAAGGCATTACCGTCCGGAGAAACGCTTTTTTCCTTGGTGTTCCGGAAGGGTATTTTCGCAAATCAGGAAGTGAACTACTCTTTGCACTATTGCGAGAATACTCTTGTTTACTGCTAACCTTACTGCTTGTCGTCTTTATTACGTGGGCTTTCTTACTCGTTGTATCCGTGTGCGTCTTTGCAAGCACCTCACCTGAAAATGCCATGGTGAGTAACATGAGTATCGCGGCCCCATATCGTCGAATGGGAGTCGATATCATTAGGTCTCCTGGTCGGATATAAACATTCCAACACCTTATTTTCTTCAAAAATTTGAGAGCGGAATCTCAAATCATACCAAAAATAGTCCTCAAGAGCACGTATACAAATAGTCCAATTCCGAAACTATGTCATCCGGAACATGCTCATTAAAGCATCAACGCTGGAAAAATGTGCGCGATATCGCAGATAACTGCCTAATTTTGCGCGGGATCACTCATCCCTTCGCGTCCTCCTGGCAGAAAGCCTCAGAGGAGGAGTTTTTCCCCTGAGCCGAGTGGCACACTGGTCAAAAATGCCGCGACAGGAAAATGGAATGAAACGCACTGCATTAGCTGTTCTGATGTTACCCGCATTCGCGCATGCCGACTGGTCATCACCGGGATTTAGCGCGTTTAGCGCTGAAGGTACCGGCGTCTTTACCAGCCAGGCAACGCTTGCGAAGGGTACCCGCCCGCTGACGTTGAGTCTTGACAACGCGTGCTGGCAGCCGACAGGTGCCATTAAGCTCAACGAGATGCTGTCGCTCAAACCGTGCGAAGGCGCCCCACCGCAGTGGCGGTTATTCCGTGACGGTGTTTACCAGATGCGTATTGATACGCGCTCGGGAACGCCGACGCTGATGTTGACGGTGCAAAGTGCGGCGCCACAGCCTGTCGCAAACGTCACCCGCCAGTGCCCGAAGTGGGACGGCAAACCGCTGACAATCGACGTCGTTAACACCTTCCCGGAAGGCACGGTGGTGCGTGATTTTTACAGCAAACAGACCGCGACCGTTCAAAATGGCAAAGTGACTCTTCAGCCAGCCGCCAACAGCAATGGCCTGCTGCTGCTTGAGCGCGCCGAGACGGACAAACCCGCGCCGTTCAGCTGGCAAAACGCCACCGTCTATTTCGTGCTGACCGATCGCTTCGTGAATGGCGACCCCACCAACGACAACAGCTATGGCCGTCATAAAGACGGTATGCAGGAGATTGGTACTTTCCACGGCGGCGATCTGAAAGGGCTTACCAGCAAACTGGATTACCTTCAGCATCTGGGCGTGAATGCGCTCTGGATAAGCTCGCCGCTGGAGCAGATCCACGGCTGGGTTGGCGGCGGCACCAAAGGGGATTTCCCCCACTACGCCTATCACGGCTATTACACCCAGGACTGGACGAAACTCGACGCCAACATGGGCAACGAAGATGATTTACGCCAGCTTGTCGACGACGCGCACAGGCGTGGTATCCGCGTCCTGTTTGACATTGTCATGAACCACGCGGGTTATGCGACGCTTGCAGATATGCAAGAGTATCAGTTTGGCGCGCTCTATTTGCAGGGCGATGAGCTGAAAAAAAACCTCGGCGAGCGCTGGTCTGACTGGAAGCCAGGCGCGGGGCAAAGCTGGCACAGCTTCAACGATTACATCAACTTCAGTGACAAAGCCGCATGGGAAAAATGGTGGGGTAAAAAATGGATCCGTACCGATATCGGTGATTACGACAACCCGGGCTTTGACGATCTGACCATGTCGCTGGCCTTCCTGCCTGATCTGAAAACGGAATCTACGATCCCGTCAGGTTTGCCGAACTTTTATCAACACAAGCCCGACACCAACGCGAAAGTGATGACGAATTTCACGCCGCGAGATTACCTGACTCACTGGCTCAGTCAGTGGGTACGTGACTACGGCATCGACGGCTTCCGGGTCGATACCGCTAAGCACGTTGAGCCTGAAGCCTGGCAGCAACTGAAAAACCAGGCAAGCCAGGCGCTGGCCGCGTGGAAAGCCGCCAACCCGGACAAAAAACTCGACAATGCGCCCTTCTGGATGACCGGTGAATCCTGGGGCCACGGCGTGATGCAGAGCGATTATTACCGCCACGGCTTCGATGCGATGATCAACTTTGACTATCAGGAGCAGGCGGCGAAAGCGGTGGACTGTCTGGCCGATATGGATTTAACCTGGCAGCAAATGGCAGAAAAGCTGCAAAGTTTTAATGTGCTGAGCTATCTCTCCTCCCACGATACGCGTCTGTTCCGGGAAGGGGGCCAGCGCGCCGCTGAGTTACTGCTGCTGGCGCCGGGAAGCGTGCAGATCTATTACGGCGATGAATCAGAGCGTCCATTCGGCCCGACGGGCTCCGATCCGCTACAGGGAACCCGTTCGGATATGAACTGGCAGGACGTCACGGGTAAACAGGCGTTAACTGTCGCCCACTGGCAGCTTCTGGGGCAGTTCCGCGCCCGTCATCCGGCGGTGGGTGAAGGCAAGCAAACAACGCTGTCAATGAAAGAGGGCTACGGCTTTGTGCGCGAGCACAAGGGCGATAAGGTGATGGTGGTGTGGGCGGGCAATCAATAGACCCCCTCACCCTAACCCTCTCCCCAGGGGCTGAGGGATCCCCAGTAATTTGAAAGCAAAAGCTATAACGTTGCCTCAGAATAACTGAGGGCTTTCAGCGATGCCTCGGTCCGGCTGTAAATCGCTGAGGCGTTTCCTGTAGGCCGGGGCGAGGCGCAGGGATGCGCCGAGAGGGCGGGCTTTACAGGGATGTTACCTCCGCCCGTCCCCGATAAGCCGGAAGGAATAAGCCGAAGGCACCGCGAAGCGGCGATTTACCGCCGGAAGCCCGGGTCGCCAGGGTGGTGGCGACTGAGCCACCCTGGCACGTTCACCGGTTATGTCGTGACAGAGTAGCAAGGAACATAACGTGAACGGAATGACCACCAGAGCCGTATGTTCCCCCTCACCCCAGCCCTCTCCCTCAAGGGAGAGGGGGCCGTCTGTGCAGGCATTATTTTGTGGGGAACTCTCAGCCCCAGGGGGAGAGGGCCGGGGTGAGGGGCATTCACCAGAACAATTCACCACACAAATACAAACCCGCCACATAAAACAACAAATCCGACCACATCCGCCGATTTGCACCAACACGGTGCTGGCGTTATGGTTACTGCCTTTCATATTAAGCCCGACAGATCACCTGCTATGACGTTTTCACTATTCGGCGACAAATTTACCCGCCATTCAGGCATTACCCGCCTGATGGAGGACCTCAACGACGGGCTGCGCACCCCAGGCGCTATCATGCTTGGCGGCGGAAACCCGGCTCAAATTCCGGAGATGAACACCTACTTCCAGACGCTGCTGGCAGAGATGCTGGAAAACGGTAAAGCAACCGATGCGCTATGTAATTACGACGGCCCTCAGGGTAAAACAGAACTACTGACGCTTCTGGCGGCAATGCTGCGGGAAGCGCTGGGTTGGGATATCGAACCACAGAATATTGCACTGACAAACGGCAGTCAGAGCGCGTTTTTCTACTTATTCAATCTGTTCGCCGGACGCCGCGCCGACGGCACCACGAAAAAAGTGCTGTTCCCGCTGGCACCGGAGTATATCGGCTATGCCGATGCCGGCCTCGAAGAAGACCTGTTTGTTTCCGCACGTCCGAATATCGAGTTGCTGCCAGAGGGCCAGTTCAAATACCACGTCGATTTTGAACATCTGCATATCGGTGAAGAGACGGGCATGATCTGCGTATCGCGTCCCACCAACCCGACGGGCAACGTGATCACCGACGACGAGCTGATGAAGCTGGATGCGCTGGCGAATCAGCACGGCATCCCGCTGGTGATCGATAACGCCTATGGCGTACCGTTCCCGGGTATCATCTTCAGCGAAGCGCGTCCGCTGTGGAACCCGAACATCATCCTCTGCATGAGCCTCTCCAAGCTGGGCCTGCCGGGCAGCCGCTGCGGCATTATCATTGCTAACGAGAAAATCATCACCGCCATTACCAACATGAACGGCATTATCAGCCTTTCCCCTGGCGGCATCGGCCCGGCGATGATGTGCGAGATGATCAGGCGTAACGACCTGCTGCGCCTGTCGAATGAGGTGATCAAGCCGTTTTACTCTCAGCGCGTTCAGGAAACCATCGCCATCCTTCGCCGCTACTTACCGGAAGAACGCTGCCTGATCCATAAACCGGAAGGGGCAATTTTCCTGTGGCTGTGGTTTAAGGATCTGCCCATTACGACAGAGCTGCTTTATCAGCGTCTGAAAAAGCGTGGCGTGCTAATGGTGCCAGGGGATTACTTCTTCCCGGGGCTGGATAAGCCGTGGCCGCACACGCACCAGTGCATGCGCATGAACTACGTCCCGGACCCGGAAAAAATCGAAGCGGGTGTGAAAATTCTCGCCGAGGAGATTGAGAACGCCTGGCGCGAGGCCGGTTAATAAAACCTCAGGCCAGATTACGCAGCCGTTCCGCGCGTAATCTGGCGGGGTCTATGCAGCGCAGCGCGTGGGTGGGACAGGCTTCGACGCAGGCGGGACCACTCTCGCGATGCGCGCACAAATCACATTTCAGCGCCTGAACGCGATCTTCCACAACCCGAACCTGCATTGCCCCGAACGGGCACGCCACCATACAGCTTTTGCAGCCGATACAGCGGGCCTGCTCAACGAGCCAGGCTCCCGCAGCGCGGTGAATGGCCCCCGTCGGGCAGACATTCGCGCAGGGCGCATCTTCACACTGGTGGCAGCCCACGGCCGTGGTGAAGGTTGCCCCCTTAACCACGCGGATCCGTGACGTAAACGCTGCTGGCGTGGCGCTGCTTTGATGCGACATCATGCACGCCACCTCACAGGTGCGGCACCCGATACATTTTTCAGGATCCGCCAGGATAAATTGGTTCATCAGTTACGCCTCGCGCACGTTAAACCCCAGTTCTTTCGAGATAGCTTCCGCCGTGTCACGCAGCGGTTTTAGCAAGTTTTTCTCGCCCACCAGCTTCATGCGCGACGTCGACAGTGAAATGGAGATGGCATAGGGCACGCGCCCGTGAATATCAAAGACCGGCACGGCGATACATGACACACCCAGCTCGTTCTCTTCTTTGTCCATCGCCATGCTGTGATCGCGAATTTCCGCCAGCTCATCATACATCGCGCTCAGTTCGGTGATGGTGTTGCGGGTCAAAGGTTGGATCTGTTCCTGGTGGCTTTCCCAGTAGCTCGCCACGTAATCCTGATGACCAAACGCCATATAGATTTTGCCCATCGCAGAACAATAGAGCGGCATATGCTGGCCGATATATGCGCGCGTGCGCAGCATACCGGTTGTCGGCTCAAGCTTATAAATCAGGATCGCGTGGTCATCTTCACGGCTGGAGAAGTTGACCGTTTCGCCGGTGGCAATGTTCAGCGCCTCGAGGTGCGGCGCCGCCACGTGAATAATATTGAGCGATGAAAGCGCCTTTTGCCCGACGGCGATAAATTTGGTGGTCAGACGATAGCTCCCTGCCGCCGGCGCCGGCGTCACGTACCCGCACGACTGCAACCCCTGCAATAACCGGTGCACGGTGCTTTTATTCAGCCCCGCCAGTTCTGATAGATGCGCAAGCGGACACCCGTTCGGATAGTTACTGAGGATTTCAATCAGCATCAGGCCGCGAAACAAGCTCTGGCTACCTGCTGGCCTCTCTTTTTCTTGCGTCATTTCGCTCTCTTTTATGCTCATCAAATGGCTCCTGTTTATCGCGCCCTGATGGTAGCGCAAAGTGTGGTTTAGTTCACGATCTCAACAGAAAAAACACAACCATTTGATTTTAATCGATTTTGAAAAACGTGAATGTCGTTGATCTGACAAAATTTGATCGTTATATTTGAAATCAGATTTCGTATAGTGAAATTTAGCGATAAAAAAGCACTCGCACTTGCCCCTAGAAAAACAGGAGAACAGGGATGAAAGTGACCTTCGAAGAGTTGAAAGCGGCGTTCAATCGGGTTCTGCTCGATCGCGGTGTAAAAGCGGATACCGCAGACGCCTGCGCCGAGATGTTCGCCCGCACCACGGAGTCCGGCGTTTATTCGCACGGCGTCAACCGCTTCCCGCGATTTATTCAGCAGCTTGACGCAGGCGACATCCTCCCTGACGCCCAGCCGAAACGCGTAACGACATTAGGCGCCATCGAACAGTGGGATGCCCAGCGTTCCATCGGCAACCTGACGGCAAAGAAGATGATGGACCGTGCTACCGAGCTGGCGTCCGATCACGGTATCGGCCTGGTGGCGCTGCGTAACGCTAACCACTGGATGCGCGGCGGCAGCTACGGCTGGCAGGCGGCGGAGAAAGGCTATATCGGCATCTGCTGGACCAACTCTATTGCCGTGATGCCCGCGTGGGGATCAAAAGAATGCTGCATCGGCACAAACCCGCTGATCGTCGCTATTCCGTCGAATCCAATCACCATGGTCGATATGTCGATGTCGATGTTCTCCTACGGCATGCTGGAGGTGAATCGCCTGGCCGGACGCGAATTACCGGTCGACGGCGGCTTTGACGATGAAGGCAATCTGACCAGAGAGCCGGGCGTGATTGAGAAAAACCGTCGCATTCTGCCCATGGGCTACTGGAAAGGTTCCGGCTTGTCGATTGTGCTCGACATGATCGCCACCCTGCTCT
Organism: Enterobacter cloacae complex sp. EB5; assembly: GCF_031432835.1. Lineage (NCBI taxonomy): Bacteria > Pseudomonadati > Pseudomonadota > Gammaproteobacteria > Enterobacterales > Enterobacteriaceae > Enterobacter > Enterobacter cloacae complex sp. EB5. The sequence continues at coordinate 2,207,985 of NZ_CP133860.1, read as the reverse complement.
CTGACGGCGCGTCCGTTGCGGAAGTGACCCAGGACAACAGCGACGAATACGGCGTATCGCAGATCTTTATCGCCATCGAAGTGGATCGCCTGATCGACGGTCCAACCCGCGATGCCAAACTACAGCGCACCATGGACTTCATCACCACCGCAGAACGCGCTGATGAAAACGTCGCCGTCCGTCTGCCAGGCCATGAGTTCACACGCCTGCTGGAGGAGAACCGCCGCAACGGCATCACCATTGACGACAGCGTGTGGGCGAAAATCCAGTCTCTGTAAGGAGTGGGTCATGATATTCGGACATATTGCACAGCCAAATCCATGTCGCCTGCCGCTGGCGATAGAAAAGGCGCTTAATTTTCTGCGTACCACGGATTTCACCACCCTGGCGCCGGGCGTGATCGAAATTGAAGGCCGCAACATTTTTGCCCAGGTTCTCGACCTCACCACAAAGGAACAGCACGAGAACCGCCCTGAAGTCCATCGCCGCTATCTGGATATCCAGTTTCTGGCCTGGGGCGAAGAAAAAATCGGTATTGCTATTGATACCGGGAATAACAAAATCAGCGAATCATTGCTGGAGCAGCGGGATATTATTTTTTATCACGACAGTGAACATGAGTCATTTATCGAAATGATACCTGGCAGTTACGCCATATTTTTCCCGCAGGATGTGCATCGTCCTGCCTGTATTAAAAACAAGGGATCCGCAATTCGTAAAATTGTGGTGAAAGTGGCCATCAGCGAATTAGATTAATTTTCTGATAAATACAGGAATGCGAAATGACCAACACCGGTTTTATTATTGGTGCGTACCCCTGCGCACCTTCGTTTCACCAGAAAGGGGAGCAGGAAGAACACGCCTTCTGGCGGGAACTTTCCGACACGCCAAATATTCGCGGGCTGGAACAACCTTGCCTTGAAAACCTCCATCCGTTTGGTGATGAATGGCTGTTTCGTCATACGCCGGGCGACTGGCAGATCGTTGTCACAGCCGTTATGGAAACCATGCGCCGCCGCGGCAGCAACGGCGCGTTTGGCCTGGCGTCCGCGGACAAAGAACAGCGTAAAGCGTGCATTGAATATTACCGCCATCTGCATCAAAAGATTGATGCCGTTAATACCCGCTTTCCCGGGAAAGTGATCGCTCTGGAAATGCAGGCCGCACCGCAGGCGGGTAATGATTCTGTCGAGCAAGCGACAGAAGCATTCTCCCGCTCGGTACGGGAAATCGCGAGCTGGGACTGGGGCTGCGATCTGGTGCTGGAACACTGTGATGCGATGACCGGTCCGGCGCCGCGTAAAGGGTTCTTGCCCTTAGAGCAGGTGCTGGAGGTTGTGAAAGAGACCGATATCAGCGTCTGTATCAACTGGGCACGTTCGGCTATCGAAGGTCGCAATACCACCCTTCCACTGGAACATGTTCAGGCGGCACTCGCTGCCGGGAAACTGGGGGCGCTGATGTTTTCGGGCACGACCCCTCACGGTGAGTATGGAGAATGGCAGGATCTGCACGCGCCGTTTTCTTCGTTCTGCGCCGACAGTCTCATGTCCACTGAACATGTAAAAACGCTATTTACTGCGGCGAGCGCCGCAACATTGAAATTCTCCGGTATTAAATTACTGGAAATAAATGCTAATGCTGACGTCAGCCATCGCATCGCTATTTTGCGCGACGGCATTAGCGCTATGAATAAAGCGTCACAATAAAAATAAAGAATACATTTTCCGGTTACCTTCACTGAGATATTAACTATGAATATTTCTTCTAATGCTCTACACGCGGACATTCCGCGCCAGCGCTGGCTAAGGATCATTCCCCCTATTCTTATCGCCTGCATTATTTCCTATATGGACCGCGTAAATATTGCCTTTGCGATGCCCGGCGGTATGGATGAAGAGCTGGGCATTTCCGCTACGATGGCGGGCCTGGCGGGGGGGATCTTTTTTATTGGCTATTTATTCCTGCAAGTTCCCGGCGGCAAAATTGCCGTGCACGGCAGCGGTAAGAAGTTTATCGGCTGGTCGCTGGTTGCCTGGGCGGTGATCTCGGTTCTGACCGGGCTTGTGACCAACCAGTATCAGCTGCTGGTGCTGCGCTTCTTACTCGGCGTGGCGGAAGGCGGGATGCTGCCCGTTGTGCTCACGATGATCAGTAACTGGTTCCCGGATGCCGAGCGCGGGCGCGCCAACGCGATTGTGATCATGTTCGTGCCCATCGCCGGGATCATCACCGCCCCGCTGTCGGGATGGATTATCACCGCCCTCGACTGGCGCTGGCTGTTCATTATTGAAGGTCTGATGTCCGTTGTTGTGCTGGTGCTGTGGGCATTCACCGTCTACGACCGCCCGCAGGAAGCACGCTGGATCTCAGAGGCCGAGAAAAACTATCTGGTACAAACCCTGGCGGCAGAGCAGCAAGCCATTGCGGGTAAAGAGGTGAAAAACGCCTCGCTCAGCGCGGTGCTGTCTGACAAAACCATGTGGCAGCTGATCGCCCTCAACTTCTTCTATCAGACCGGCATTTACGGCTACACCCTCTGGCTGCCCACCATTCTGAAAGAACTGACGCACACCAGCATCGGCCAGGTGGGAATGCTCGCCATTCTGCCTTACATCGGCGCCATTGCCGGTATGTTCCTGTTCTCTTCGCTCTCTGACCGCACCGGCAAGCGCAAGCTGTTTGTCTCCCTGCCATTGATTGGCTTTGCGCTCTGCATGTTCCTCTCCGTGGCGCTGAAAGAGCACACCTGGCTGGCCTATGCCGCACTGGTGGGCTGTGGCTTCTTCCTGCAATCCGCAGCGGGCGTGTTCTGGACCATCCCGGCGCGTCTGTTCAGCGCTGAGATGGCGGGTGGCGCTCGCGGCGTGATCAATGCCCTGGGCAACCTCGGCGGGTTCTGCGGTCCTTATGCGGTAGGCGTACTGATCACCCTGTACAGCAAAGACGCAGGCGTTTACTGCCTGGCAGTTTCGCTGGCGCTGGCATCGCTGCTGGCCCTGCTGTTACCGGCGAAATGCGATGCCGGAGCAGAGCCCAACCCCACGGTGAACTCGCATAAGCGTGCGGCCTGAGGCCCTCACCTGACCCACTAAACCAAACCGTAGGCCGGGTAAGCGAAGCGCCACCCGGCAATTAAGCGAGAAGAAGATGAGTGAAAAAGAGCCCTTCTGGCTGGGTATCGATTGTGGCGGTACTTATCTGAAAGCCGGTTTATACAACAGCCAGGGCAAAGAAGTCTGTATTGAACGCCGCTCAGTGGCCACGCTCAGCCCACGCGCCGGGTACGCCGAGCGGGATATGCACCAGCTCTGGCAGCACTGCCACAAAACCGTCGCCCTGCTGCTTAAAAATTCAGGCGCTGACGGCGGTCAGATCAAAGGCGTTGGCATTTCAGCCCAGGGCAAGGGGCTGTTTCTGCTCGATAAACAGGATCGCCCCCTGGGTAACGCCATACTCTCCTCCGATCGCCGTGCGCTGGAGATCGTGCAACGCTGGCAGCAGGACGGTATACCCGAAAAGCTCTATCCGCATACTCGCCAGACGCTGTGGACGGGGCATCCGGCCTCACTCCTGCGCTGGGTTAAAGAGAACGAGCCGCAGCGGTATCAGCAAATTGGCAGCGTGATGATGGCGCACGATTACCTGCGCTGGTGTCTGACCGGGGTCAAAGGCTGCGAAGAGAGCAACATCTCGGAATCCAATCTCTACAACATGAATACCGGGCAGTACGATCCGCAGCTCACGCGCTGGCTCGGCATCAGCGACATTGACGGAGCCCTGCCGTCCATTATCGGTTCAGCAGAAATTTGCGGGGAAATCACCGCTCAGGCAGCCGCACTGACCGGTCTCACGGCGGGTACTCCCGTCGTTGGTGGACTGTTTGATGTGGTTTCCACCGCGATCTGCGCCGGGCTGCATGACGAACATACGCTGAATGCCGTAATGGGGACCTGGGCCGTAACCAGTGGGATTGCCCACGGCATCCGCGACAACGAGCCGTTTCCCTACGTCTATGGCCGCTACGTCCATCCGCAGCAGTTCATCGTTCATGAAGCCAGCCCCACCTCGTCCGGCAACCTGGAATGGCTGACGGCCCAATGGGGCGATATGTCATTCGATGAGATTAACCACGCCGTGGCCAGCCTGCCAAAAGCTGAAAGCGATGTGTTCTTCCTGCCTTTCCTCTACGGCAGCAACGCCGGGCTGGAGATGACCAGCGGTTTCTATGGTTTGCAGGCGCTGCATACCCGCGCGCACCTCCTCCAGGCGGTTTATGAAGGGGTGGTATTCAGCCACATGACCCACCTCAACCGTATGCTCGAACGCTTTCCCCACGTGCAGACCCTGCGCGTGACGGGCGGCCCCACCCATTCGGACGTGTGGATGCAGATGCTCGCGGACGTCAGCGGCCTGGCGATTGAACTCCCGCAGGTGGAAGAGACCGGCTGTTCCGGTGCGGCGCTGGCCGCGCTCGTCGGTACAGGCCTCTATCCCGATTTTTACGCCGCTCAGCGCGCTCTCAGGCATGACATCCGGATGATTGAACCTGACATGCGTGCCCATGCCGCGTACCAGCGCAAATATCACCGTTACCAGCTACTGATTTCAGCATTACAGGGCTATCACGCCCGTGTTAAGGAGTACGACCTATGAGCCGACCATTATTGCAGCTGGCGCTCGACCACACCTCGCTTCAGGCCGCGCAGCGCGATGTCGCGACGCTTTCCGATCACGTCGACATCGTCGAAGCCGGCACCATCCTGTGCCTGACCGAAGGGCTAAACGCCGTTCGCGCCCTGCGTGCGCAGTGTCCGGATAAAATTATCGTGGCGGACTGGAAAGTCGCCGATGCCGGAGAAACGCTGGCTGAGCAGGCGTTTGGCGCAGGCGCAAACTGGATGACCATCATCTGTGCCGCCCCGCTGGCCACCGTTGAACGTGGCCACGAGGTCGCACTGCGCGGCGGCGGCGAGATCCAGATGGAGCTGTTTGGCAACTGGACGCTGGACGACGCCCGCGCGTGGCACCGCATCGGGGTGAAGCAGGCGATTTACCACCGCGGGCGCGACGCACAGGCCAGCGGCCAGCAGTGGGGCGAGGCGGATCTCAGCAAAATGAAGGCGCTGTCCGATATCGGTTTGCAGCTTTCCATCACTGGCGGCATCACCCCCGCTGACCTGCCGCTGTTTAAGCAGATCAACGTCAAAGCCTTCATTGCCGGTCGCGCGCTGGCAGGCGCCGATAATCCGCCGCAGGTGGCACAGGCATTCCATTCGCAAATCCGCGACATCTGGGGAGAGTAACCATGCGTCAGCATCCGTTAGGCATTTACGAAAAAGCGCTGCCGAAAGATCTCTCCTGGCCGGAGCGCCTGGTTCTGGCAAAAAGCTGCGGCTTCGATTTTGTGGAAATGTCGGTGGATGAGACCGACGAGCGTTTATCGCGCCTTGAATGGAGTACCACGCAGCGCGCCTCTCTGGTGGAAGCGATGCTGGAGACCGGCGTGGCCATCCCGTCGATGTGCTTGTCTGCCCATCGTCGCTTCCCGTTTGGCAGCCGTGATGAGCTCGTGCGCGAACGCGCCCGCGAGATCATGACCAAAGCCATCCGGCTGGCCCGTGATTTGGGTATTCGCACCATCCAGCTTGCGGGCTATGACGTGTACTACGAGGAGCACGACGAGGGCACGCAACAGCGCTTTGCCGAAGGGCTGGCGTGGGCCGTAGAGCAGGCCGCTGCCGCGCAGGTAATGCTGGCGGTAGAGATCATGGACACCGCGTTTATGAACTCCATCAGCAAATGGAAAAAGTGGGACGACATGCTCGCCTCGCCGTGGTTCAGCGTTTACCCGGACGTCGGCAACCTGAGCGCGTGGGGCAACGACGTCACCGCCGAGCTGACGCTGGGCATTGACCGCATCGCCGCTATCCACCTGAAAGACACCCGGCCCGTGACCGAGCAAAGCCCCGGACAGTTCCGCGATGTGCCGTTTGGCGAGGGCTGCGTCGATTTCGTTGGCGTGTTTAACACACTGAATCAACTTAACTATCGCGGCGCATTTCTGATTGAAATGTGGACCGAGAAAGCCAAAGAGCCGGTGCTGGAGATCATCCAGGCGCGCCGCTGGATTGAAGCCCGAATGCAGGAAGGAGGCATGACATGTTAGAACAACTCAAAGCCGAGGTGCTGGCGGCAAATCTCGCTCTGCCCGCCCACCAGCTGGTGACGTTCACCTGGGGCAACGTCAGCGCGGTTGACCGTGACAGCGGCATGATGGTGATCAAACCATCCGGCGTGGAGTACGACGTGATGACCGCAGAAGATATGGTGGTGGTAAATATCGCCACGGGTAAAGTGGTCGAGGGGAGTAAAAAGCCCTCCTCCGACACCCCGACCCATCTCGCGCTGTATCGTCGTTACCCGGAAATTGGCGGCATTGTGCATACCCATTCCCGCCACGCCACCATCTGGTCGCAGGCGGGGCAGGATTTACCCGCGTGGGGCACGACGCACGCGGACTATTTCTACGGTGCGATCCCCTGCACGCGGCTGATGACCCCGGCTGAAATCGCGGGTGAATATGAATACCAGACGGGGGAAGTCATTATCAAAACCTTCGAGGAGCGCGACATAAGCCCGATGCAGGTCCCGGCGGTGCTGGTTCATTCTCACGGCCCGTTTGCCTGGGGCAAAGACGCTGCCGATGCGGTACACAATGCCGTGGTGCTGGAAGAGTGCGCCTATATGGGGCTTTTCTCGCGCCAGCTTGCACCTCAGCTTCCGGTTATGCAGCAGGAATTGCTGGATAAGCATTACCTGCGCAAGCATGGCGCAAATGCCTATTACGGCCAGTGATCATCCGGAATTAATATGCTCTTTACAGTACCGCCGTTTCCAGACGGCGGGCGTTAACCCGGTATGTTTGGAGAATATTTGCCGGAAATAACCCACGTCATTAAAACCGCACCGGGCGGCCACTTCAGTTAATGAGGCCGCATCGTTCAGCAGCAGTTTTTCAGCGGCCCTGACGCGCTGGCGGTGAATTGCCTCCGTCAGGGTTAAGTGAAACGTCCGGCGAAATACTCGCCCCAGATAATCGGCGTTGCAGTGCAGCTCTTTCGCCAGCTGTGAAGTGGACAGGGGCAAATGAAAGTGCGTGCGGATAAGCTGCTTGGCCTTCCACGCCATTGCCGCGCCCGCATCATCCGCTTTATCTTCATATCCCGGCGAGAGCGATATCTGCTGCAAAATTAACAGCAAAATTATCTCCAGCGCCTGGCTACGCTGTAATTTTTCCTGCTCGCTTAAAAACTGACGGAATAATGCAATAACATATTGCGGATCCCGCACGCTACAGTGTTGCTCAATCGACAGCGGCGTCGCGCCTGGCAACGCAGGCAAGCGTTCATCCACCTCAAAATGCAGCCAGTAAAATTTGAGATCGCCCGGAAAATCTTCCACGCCGACATGCCGTCGCTTCGGCCAAAGTAATAAACTCTCGCCAGCGTTTACCTCAAACAGCGTATTTTCCTCCTGGATCGTTAATGTCCCTTTTTCGACAAAAATTATCTCCCACGAAGATAATTTTCGTGCGGGATGACGGCCCACGCCCCGGGAGATAAATAACCCGCCATTTTGAACCCTGATCGGAAGTGCTATGGATAATTCAAGCATGGATATTCATTTTTCCGCTTTTATGGTGGCTGATATTGTCTTTATCCCTTGATTATTAATAAATATCAGCAGAACGGCTCGATCAAACTCACAGTTTTACCATCAAGTCGGAATCGTCACCTTTTTATACTTTTCCCTTCCCTTGTTGGTCTGCCCGTTGAATGCAGAATAAATGGGGTACCTTGCACAAATACGATAAAAAAATCGTTTATCGAGGAGTTACCCCATGACTTCCACACCGATTACAGACGCAGAAGTTGCAAAACAGGCAGCCGATGACCAGCTGTCAGTCCGCGAGAAAATTGGCTACGGCCTGGGCGACGCGGGCGGCACGGTAATTACCTGCCTGATCATGAACTTTCTGACCTTTTTCTATACCGATGTATTTGGCCTGACGCCCGCGCTGGTGGGCACGCTGTTTATTGCCCTTCGGGTATTTGACGCGATTTCCGATCCGGTGATGGGCGTGATTGCCGACCGCACGCAGAGCCGCTGGGGGCGTTTTCGTCCCTGGCAGCTGTGGGTCGCACTTCCCATCGGGATCGTCGGCGTACTGACCTTCACCGTCCCGGACGCCAGCATGGGCGTGAAAATCGCCTGGGCGTTCGGCACCTATCTGTTGCTTTCAGTGGGCTATACCGCCATCAACGTGCCATATTGCGCGCTGATCAACACCATGACCACCCGTCACAACGAGGTTATATCCTGCCAGTCCTGGCGCTTCGTACTGTGCGGCGTGGCGGGTTTTCTGGTCTCCGTTGGCCTGCCGTGGCTGGTGTCAGAGCTGGGACAGGGCAATGCCGCCCGGGGTTATCAGCTGGGCGTCGGCGTGCTGTGCGCCATCGCCGTGGTGATGTTTTTGTGCTGCTTCTTCTGGGTGCGCGAGCGCGTCCCGCTTGCGCTGATGGGTAAATTCACCCTGCGCGAGCACCTGGCGGGCCTGCGGAAAAACGATCAGCTGCTGCTGATGCTGGTGATGTCGTTTCTGCTGATCAACGTCTTCAACATTCGCGGCGGCGGATACATGTACTTCATCACCTACGTGCTTCAGGGCAGCACGGCGTACACCTCGCTGTTTTTCACCATGGTGACCTTTGCCGCCATTCTGGGCGCGGTGATCGTCAGCCCGCTGTCGCGGCGGATTGATACCGTCAAACTCTACTACTACACCAACCTGATACTCGCTGCGCTTGCGGTGGGAATGTGGTTCCTGCCGGGTGGCCCGGCGCACCAGACGCTCTGGCTGATCGTGATTTTAAGTAACGGCGTGATCCTGGGCTTCACCCTGCCGCTGCACTTCTCGCTGATGGCCTTTGCCGATGACTACGGCGAATGGAAAACCGGCGTGCGCTCATCGGGGATGAACTTCGCCTTCAATCTGTTTTTCATCAAGCTCGCGTGGGCATCCAGCGCCGGGATCATCAGCCTGGTGTTTATTGCCGTGGCCTATCAGCCAGGCGCGGGTAACCAGACGCCCGCCTCATTGCAGGGCATCACCGCCATGGAGACGCTGCTCCCTGCCCTTTTCCACCTGCTGCTGGCGGTCGCTATCCGCTGGTGCAGGCTTAACAATTCCGTGATGTCGCGCATTGCCACCGATTTGCGCCAGCGTCATGTACAGTCCTGAGGAGAACGATATGACCATAATGGAAGCCGACCTGCATCAGCTGAAAATCAACGACCCGTTTCTTGGTCAGTACCAACGGCTGGTCCGCGATGTGGTGATCCCCTACCAGTGGGAGGCGCTTAACGATCGCGTGGCGGAGGCCGAACCCAGCCACGCCATCGCCAACTTCCGCATTGCGGCCGGTCTGGAACAGGGGGAGTTCTACGGGATGGTCTTTCAGGACAGCGACGTGGCGAAATGGCTCGAAGCCGTGGCGTGGTCGCTGTGCCAGAAGCCGGATGCTGAACTGGAAAAAACCGCCGACGAGGTGATCGAGCTGGTCGCAGCGGCGCAGTGCGAAGATGGCTATCTCAATACCTATTTCACGGTGAAAGCCCCGGCCGAGCGCTGGACCAATCTGGCCGAATGCCACGAGCTGTACTGCGCCGGACATATGATTGAAGCGGGTGTGGCGTATTTCCAGGGAACCGGAAAGCGCCGCCTGCTGGACGTGGTGTGCAGGCTGGCGGATCATATCGACAGCGTGTTTGGCCCGGGCGAAAACCAGCTGCACGGCTATCCGGGCCACCCGGAAATCGAGCTGGCGCTGATGCGGCTGTACGACGTCACGCAGGAGCCACGCTATCTCAATCTGGTGAAATACTTTATTGAGGAACGCGGCGCGCAGCCTCACTTCTACGATATCGAATACGAGAAGCGCGGCAGAACGTCATACTGGAACACCTATGGCCCGGCGTGGATGGTCAAGGACAAAGCCTACAGTCAGGCGCATCAGCCGCTTGCCGAACAACAAACGGCCATCGGCCACGCCGTGCGTTTTGTCTATCTGATGGCAGGCATGGCGCATCTGGCGCGCCTGAGCAACGACGAGGGGAAACGTCAGGATTGCCTGCGGCTGTGGAACAACATGGCACAACGCCAGCTGTACATCACCGGCGGGATTGGCTCGCAAAGCAGCGGCGAGGCGTTCAGCAGCGATTACGATCTGCCCAACGATACGGTCTACGCCGAAAGCTGCGCCTCCATCGGCCTGATGATGTTTGCCCGCCGGATGCTGGAGATGGAGGCGGACGGCCACTACGCCGACGTGATGGAGCGCGCGCTGTACAACACGGTGCTGGGCGGCATGGCGCTGGACGGTAAGCATTTCTTTTATGTGAATCCGCTGGAAGTGCACCCGAAAACCCTGGCCTTTAACCATATCTATGACCACGTTAAACCGGTGCGCCAGCGCTGGTTCGGCTGTGCCTGTTGCCCGCCAAATATTGCGCGCGTGCTGACCTCGCTGGGGCACTACATTTATACTGTTCGCCCGGACGCGCTGTTGATCAACCTGTACGTGGGGAACGACGTCGCCATTCCGGTTGGGGATAACATCCTCCAGCTGCGGATTAGCGGGAACTATCCGTGGCATGAGCAGGTGAAAATCGAGATTACCTCACCAGTTCCGGTGACTCACACGCTGGCCCTGAGGCTGCCGGACTGGTGCGCGGAACCGGCTGTTTCGCTCAATGGTCAGGCCATTACAGGCGAGGTCTCCCGTGGATACTTATACCTCAACCGCAGCTGGCAGGAAGGCGACACGCTGACGCTGACGTTACCGATGCCGGTCCGCCGCGTGTACGGCAACCCGCAGGTGCGCCAGCAGGCGGGGAAAGTCGCATTGCAGCGTGGACCGCTGATTTACTGCCTGGAAGAAGCCGATAACGGCGCAAATCTGCATAACCTTTCTTTGCCTCATGACAGCCCGTTTCGGGTATTTGAAGGCAAAGGCATTTTCGCGCACAAGATGCTGATACAGGCGGAAGGGATCGGGTGTCAGGCGAAGGACACTGATGCCCTGTGGCAGTACGACCACTCGCCGGTAGAACGTCAGCCCCGGACGCTGACCTTTATTCCGTGGTTTAGCTGGGCAAACCGGGGAGAAGGGGAAATGCGGATATGGGTGGATGAGGGCTGAATAACTGCGGCCTGTTGCCCTAACCCCAGCCCTCTCCCACGGGAGAGGGAGTAAAAAGTAGGCCGGGTAAGGCGAAGCCGCCACCCGGCTTTAACCCGGCTCAGGTCACCCTACCCGGGACGGCCTGAGCCCGGAGATTAAAACAGCCCCAGCGGTTTATCGGAGTAGCTAACCAACAGACATTTCGTTTGCTGGTAGTGCTCCAGCATCATCTTATGGGTTTCACGCCCGATGCCCGACTGTTTGTAGCCGCCAAATGCCGCATGAGCCGGATAGGCGTGATAGCAGTTTGTCCATACGCGTCCGGCCTGAATGCCGCGGCCCATTTTATAGGCCAGATTACCGTTACGGCTCCAGACGCCCGCCCCCAGGCCATACTGCGTGTCGTTGGCGAGCTCCAGCGCCTCGTCCATGGTTTTAAACGTGGTGACGGCCAGCACCGGTCCAAAAATTTCCTCCTGGAAAACGCGCATGTTGTTCTTACCGAACAGGATGGTCGGCTCAAGGTAGTAACCCTCCTGCAAATCGCCGCCCAGCACCTTACGGCGGCCGCCGGTCAACACATCGGCCCCCTCTTTTTTACCGATATCAATATAGTTGAGGATGGTTTCCAGCTGGCCATGCGATACCTGCGCCCCCATCTGGGTGACGTTATCCAGCGGGTTACCGCTGCGAATCGACTCCACGCGCCGGATCGCTCGCTCCATAAAGCGCTCATAAATGGATTCCTGCACCAGCGCGCGGCTCGGACAGGTGCAAACTTCACCCTGGTTGAACGCGAACAGCGCAAACCCTTCCAGCGCTTTGTCGAAGAAGGCGTCCTCTTCATCCATCACGTCGGCAAAGAAGATGTTCGGCGATTTCCCGCCCAGCTCCAGGGTCACCGGAATGATGTTCTGGGTCGCGTACTGCATGATCTGCTGACCCACTTCCGTTGAGCCGGTAAACGCCACTTTGGCAATACGCTTTGAGGTAGCCAGATATTCGCCGATCTCTCCCCCGGCCCCGTTGACCACGTTAATGACCCCCGGCGGCAACAGGTCGCCAATCACCTCCATCAGCAGCAGTACCGAAAGCGGCGTTAAGCGTGCAGGTTTCAGCACCACGCAGTTACCCGCCGCCAGCGCGGGCGCCATTTTCCAGCTCGCCATCAGCAGCGGGAAGTTCCACGGAATAATTTGCCCCACCACGCCGAGCGGCTCGTGGAAGTGATACGCCACGGTATCTTTGTCAACTTCACTTATTCCCCCCTCCTGGGCACGAATGCAGGACGCAAAATAGCGGAAATGGTCAATCGCCAGCGGCACGTCCGCCGCCATGGTTTCCCGGATCGGCTTGCCGTTGTCCCACGTTTCTGCGGTCGCCAGCAGCTCCAGATTCTGCTCCATCCGATCGGCAATTTTGAACAAAATGGCCGCTCTGTCCTGAACGGACGTTTGCCCCCACTTATCTTTCGCCTTATGCGCCGCATCCAGCGCTAAATCAATATCCCGTTTGCCCGAACTGGCAATTTCACACAGCGGCTGGCCGGTGACGGGCGTCAGGTTGGAATAGTATTCGCCGTCGACGGGCGCCACCCAGCCGCCGCCGATAAAGTTGTCATAGCGGGGCTTCAGCTTAAGGGGAAAACCATACTCGCCTGGCTGGATACGCGCTGAGGGAGGATTGTTTGTCATGACCGTCTCCTTGCAGTAGGTGTACAACAAGGGTAGTTCCGGCTGGTGATTTTCTCGCCAGCCGGTAACGGGTTTACGAGCCGTATCACGGATTACCGTACTTTACGTTTCGTTTCTGCCGCCGGAGCCATACTTAATAGCTCAGGGGCTCATGAGGAACGATGCAATGCAGCTATTTATCGGCTTTGACGTGGGCGGAACCCACATCAAACACGGCGTGATCAACGAAAACGGCGAAGAACTGACATCCGATGAATATGATACGCCTGACGATGAAAGCACCTTCAAACAGAAGTGGAAAGCGGTGGTGGATAAGTACCGCCAGGACCACGAGATCGTCGGCATCGGCGTGAGCTTTCCGGGCCACATCAATCACCATACCGGCGAAGCGGCCAAGGCCGGGGCGCTGGATTACCTTGACGGTGAAAACCTGTGCGAGCTTTTCGCACAACTGACCGATCTCCCCGTAACAACCGAAAATGACGCCAACTGCGCGGCGCTGGGCGAACGCTGGCAGGGCGCCGGCAAGGACTATGAGCATTTTGTCTGCATCACCATCGGCACCGGCATCGGCGGCGGTATCGTCATGGAGGGCGATCTCTACCGTGGGTCGCACTACCGGGCGGGTGAGTTTGGCGTGCTGCCCGTTGGCAACAACGGCGAGCCGATGCACGAAGTGGCGTCCGCCAGCGGCCTGATGAAAGCCTGCCGCCGCGCGCTGGCCGTGTCGGAAGATGAGATGCCTGACGGTGAGGAGCTGTTTAAACGCATGGACAGCGACGTGCATCTGCGTGAGGCCATAGAAGAGTGGGCGCATTTCCTCTCGCGCGGCATCTACAGCGTGATCTCCATGTTTGATCCGCAGGCGGTGCTGATTGGCGGCGGCATTAGCGAGCAGGAGAAAATCTATCTCCTGCTGGATAAATACCTACAGCGATTCGAGGAGTGGGAGGCGCTCCGGGTGCCCATCCTTCCCTGCGAGCTGGGTAACCAGGCGGGAAGGCTGGGCGCGGTCTGGCTGGCTAAGCAGAAACAGGCGCGCAGCGCTTAACGTTTACGGAAATAACTGCGCGTCGCGTAGCACATGGTCATTGCCACGACGACGCGTAAACCCGATGCGGTTGAAATACTCCAGGATCTGAATCGCCAGTTTGCGTCCCACGTTCAGCCGATCGCGGAAGTCTGCGGCGCAGGTTGATCCGCGCGCCTGATCCAGCTCCCGGATCAGGTTCGCAAACGCCACGATCCGATCGTTGCGGTAATAACGATCTTTCACGATCGCCACAATCATCCCCTGCTGCGCCGCATGGCGCAGTACCTGACGCATCAGCTGCTCATCGGTATGGGTTTCACGCGCCAGATCGCGCACCCACCACGGTTCATCGCCAAAAAGCGCTGCCACTTTTTGCCAGACCGCGTCCTGCTCAGCGGTAAAACCAGCCTTGTGTTCCGGCAGGTGTAGCCAACCGTGATGACTTGCAATCACGCCGCTTTCACGCATGTTTTCAATCAGCAACAGCACCAGCGCGTCGTCTTCCATGGGCAACGCCATGCGCCGCAGACGTTCACGGCCCGGGCCGGGCTCATCCTGATGCTGTTCATGGTAGGTCGCCAGCGTGCTCAGCACTTTGCGCTGCCAGCGCGCCGCCACCGGTGCGTTCAGCAGGCTGTTCCCGGCCTGAATAAAACCCGGCTCCTGCGTCAGAAGACGCAATCCTTCGCCGCTGAGCTGGCGCGCCCAGGCGAACGCCGCCAGATCCACCGCACCACGCTCAAGGTGGATATCTAACGCAGACTTATCATCGCGGGCCTGGGCCAGCGCGGCCAGCCACTGTAAATACTCGGGCTTACGCTTGCCGCGACGGGGCGGATCCAGCATGACCACGCGCGCGCCCGCCAGCGTTTCCCGCGCCGAAATATCGCGCAGAACCAGGCGGTCGTTATCCGCCAGCCAGAGCGGGGAGTCGAACACCAGTTCGGCGAGATCGTTTTCCAGCAGCGACACGCGTCCGGTGATGTGGCTGGCCGCGTGGTGGATATGCAGCGGCTGCCACTGGGTCAGCGGCGTGTGGGTCTGGAGTGAAACGATGATCCGTTCAGAAGGCTCCGGCGGCGCGTCGGCCAGCAGCCAGTCGCCGCGGTTAAGCTGGTCTTTTTCGGCATCACCGGCAATATTCAGCGCGATACGCTGCCCGGCGTGGGCCCGTTCCACCGGCTGGTTTTGCGCGTGCAGCCCGCGCACGCGCATCGGTTTGTTCACGCCCGTCAGCCACAGGGTATCGCCCACGTTCACTTCGCCGCTCAGCGCGGTACCGGTCACCACCAGCCCAGCCCCTTTCACAGTAAACGCCCTGTCGATCGCCAGACGGAAGCGGTGATGGCTGGCCTGTTCACGAGACGGGATCTGCTGCAAATGGTCGCGAAGAGCGTCGATACCGCGGCCTTCTGTCGCCACAGTGACAAACAGTGACGCATCCTTAAAACCGTATTCACTCAGCGCCGCCAGCACCTCTTCACGCACCTCGTCGATTCGCGCCTCATCCACACGGTCCGCTTTGGTGAGGGCGACGGTCAACTGCGGGTTTCCCGTCAGCTGGAGGATCGCCAGATGCTCGCGCGTTTGCGCCATCACCCCGTCATCGCACGCGACCACCAGCAGGGCGTGATCGATCCCGCCCACGCCCGCGAGCATATTGGAAAGAAACTTCTCGTGGCCGGGCACGTCGATAAAGCCCAGCACGCGACCGTCGGGCTGCGGCCAGTAGGCGTAACCCAGGTCAATGGTCATGCCGCGCTTTTTCTCTTCCGGCAGGCGATCGGCATTCACGCCCGTAATGGCCTGCAATAACGTGGTTTTGCCGTGGTCAACGTGACCGGCGGTGGCAATAATCATTTCAACATCATCTCCAGAAACCGCACTTCATCTTCCAGACAGCGTAAATCCAGCCACATGCGCCCGTCACCGATCCGGCCTATCACCGGCGTCGGTAATGCGCGCCAGCGCGCCGACAGCGCCTCAAGCTGGCTTCCGCGTCCGTCGCGCGGGGTGAACGTCAGCGCTTCGCTCGGTAACCTGTCCACCGGCAGCGAGCCGCTGCCAATTTGCGACAGGCAAGGCTCGATACGAACGTCAAACTCAGGGTAATGAGGAGCAACCTGCGGCAGTAGCGCTTCCGCCTGCGCGCGAATGGAGGCCGCATCACGGCTCAGCAAACGCAACGTGGGCAGGCGGTCAGCCAGTTTCTCCGGGTGGAGATAGAGCCGCAGCGTGGCTTCCAGCGCGGCCAGCGTCATTTTATCGGCACGCAGGGCGCGCTTCAGCGGGTGCTGCTGTAGCTGCGCAATCAGCTCGCGCCTGCCGACGATAATCCCCGCCTGCGGCCCGCCCAGCAGTTTATCGCCAGAGAAACTGACCAGGCTGACGCCCGCGGCGATCATCTCCTGCACCATGGGCTCTTTCGGCAGACCGTACTGGCGCATATCCACCAGCGACCCGCTGCCGAGATCGGCAATCACCGGCACGTTTAGCTCGCGCCCGATGGCGGCCAGTTCAGCCTCTTCCACCGTTTTGGTGAACCCCTCAATATGGTAATTGCTGGTATGCACTTTCATCAGCAGGGCGGTGTTTTCATTCACTGCCGCGCGATAATCTTTTGCATGGGTACGGTTGGTTGTGCCCACTTCATGCAGCGTGCAGCCCGCCTGGCGCATGACGTCCGGAATACGAAACGCCCCGCCGATCTCCACCAGTTCGCCGCGAGAGACGACAACCTCTTTTCCGCTCGCGGTGGCCGCCAGCATTAACAGCACCGCCGCCGCGTTGTTATTCACAATGCAGGCATCTTCCGCGCCGGTGATCTGGCAGAGAAGATCCGCCAGTGCGCGATCGCGATGCCCACGCCCGGCGCCGTCCAGATCGTACTCCAGCGTCACCGGCGAGCGCATGGCCCGGGTGACGGCCTCTGTTGCCTCTTCGGCCTGCTGTGCCCGGCCCAGATTGGTGTGCAGAACCGTGCCTGTCAGGTTAATAACCGGGCGCAACGCGCTTTGCCCGTGCTTGCTCAGCCTGCGTTCAACTTCCTGCTCCCACGCCTCGCACCAGCCGGGTAGCGCGTTCTCAGCCTGAATATGGCGACGCGCATCGTCCTGAAGCTGGCGTAGCATGTCGACCGTTGCAGTATGGCCAAACTGCTCCAGCACCGCAGTGATGCGCGGGTCACGAAGCAGACGATCGGTAGCGGGGATCTGGCTGTAGAGGGAATGATGAGTAGTCATGAATGCGCCTGGCGAGTAAATATCTTCCCCCCTCCCGACGGGAGAGGGAGTTAACATGTGGGGGGATTGTACCGCCTCCCGCCAGGAAGTGTTATAACCCGCATCAAGCCTTTGGCGGTTCAGTCCGGGCAAAACTTTCGCGCTGGAAGAGCGTTTCCGCCAGTTTGACCAGCAGCGGACGATCCACGCACCAGCCCGGCGAGACGCGGCGGAAATTGAGGTAGCCAATGGCGCAGGCGATGGCGATCGTCGCCAGATTCAGGCTATCGCTCTGAATTTTCCCGTCGCGGATCAGCTGTTCGCACATATCCAGGCTGCGGCTGATTTTTTCGCGCTGGCGCAGCAGCTCATTTTCTGACTGCTGGGCGGCGGGCCTTGCCTGCTCGCGTACGGACGTTAATGCCGCATCCATAATGCCATCCGCCAGGGCTTCAATTTGCTTCATCGCCAGCGCTGCTTTTGGGTCCGCCGGCAGCATGGCTGGCGCAACGCCAAGTAGCTCGATGTACTCCGCAATGATCGGGGAATCAAACCAGTAGTCGCCCTCGTCCGTTACCAGCGCCGGGACTTTCCCCAGCGGGTTGTACTGCGCAACGCCGTTCTCTGCGTTGTAGGGTTGTTCATTCACGAATTCAAATTCAATCCCTTTCTCCAGCAGGAGAATCGAAATCTTACGCACGAAAGGACTGGTATAACTGCCGATGAGTTTCATTGCTTATCCTTAATGCCCACAAAGAGGTCAGTATGGATCAAGCCGTGGAAAAAGGCAGGTGTGCGTATCGCATTCCTGCCGTGAGGGGATACGGGAGAAATCTGCATAAAAATATTTTGTGAATCAAATCACAATCTGGAAACAAACAGCCAACGTAACATTGTGATGCAAATCACAAAACACCGCCCATTTTGGCGTAATTCTGAGCGATGTATTTTTTTTACACACTCGTTATGTGATCGCGATCACTTCATTAATGTCCTCACCCCCTACATTCATGTGATTCAGATCACACAAAATTTCACTGTCTGGACAGTTGAACAATTCAGTGCCAGATTTCACAGCATCAGAACAGGGCCCGGCTACCTCTGCCGCCGCACATTAACGATAAACCTCGGGCCACAAGCCTAAGCGTAAACATAAGAAGGGGTGTTTTATGTCATCCGATTTCAAGATCAAAGTGCAAAGCTTTGGTCGTTTCCTCAGCAACATGGTGATGCCAAATATCGGCGCGTTTATCGCGTGGGGTATTATCACCGCATTATTTATTCCGACAGGGTGGTTGCCTAACGAAACGCTGGCGAAACTTGTTGGCCCAATGATTACGTACCTGCTGCCGCTGCTCATCGGTTATACCGGTGGTCGTCTGGTGGGCGGTGATCGTGGTGGCGTCGTGGGTGCCATCACAACCATGGGTGTTATCGTCGGTGCGGATATGCCGATGTTCCTCGGTGCGATGATTGCCGGTCCTCTCGGCGGCTGGGCGATCAAGAAATTCGACGTCTGGGTTGATGGCAAGATCAAATCCGGCTTCGAAATGCTGGTGAACAACTTCTCTGCGGGCATCATCGGCATGATCCTCGCGATTCTGGCGTTCCTCGGCATTGGTCCGGCGGTTGAAGTGCTCTCCAAGCTGCTGGCGGCGGGCGTTAACTTCATGGTGGCGCACGACATGCTGCCGCTGGCGTCTATCTTCGTTGAACCGGCGAAAATCCTGTTCCTGAACAACGCCATCAACCACGGTATCTTCTCACCGCTGGGTATTCAGCAGTCACACGATCTCGGCAAGTCCATCTTCTTCCTGATTGAAGCGAACCCGGGTCCGGGTATGGGCGTTCTGCTGGCATACATGTTCTTTGGTCGCGGCAGCGCGAAACAGTCTGCTGGCGGCGCGGCGATCATTCACTTCCTGGGCGGTATTCACGAAATTTACTTCCCGTATGTGCTGATGAACCCACGTCTGATCCTGGCCGTTATCCTTGGCGGTATGACCGGCGTGTTCACCCTGAGCGTGCTGGGCGGTGGTCTGGTGTCTCCTGCTTCTCCGGGCTCTATCCTGGCGGTGCTGGCGATGACCCCGAAAGGCGCCTACTTCGCGAACATCGCGGCTATCTGTGCGGCCATGGCGGTCTCCTTCGTGGCCTCCGCTATCCTGCTGAAAACCAGCAAGGTGAAAGAAGACGACGATATCGAAGCGGCAACCCGTCGTATGCATGACATGAAAGCCGAATCCAAAGGCGCAACGCCGCTGGCGGCGGGCGATGTCTCTAACGACCTGAGCCACGTGCGTAAAATCATCGTGGCCTGTGATGCCGGTATGGGCTCCAGCGCAATGGGTGCGGGCGTACTGCGTAAGAAAGTGCAGGATGCGGGTCTGACCAACATCTCCGTCACCAACAGCGCGATTAACAGCCTGCCGCCGGACGTTGACCTGGTGATCACGCACCGCGATCTGACCGAACGCGCTATGCGTCAGGTACCGCAGGCGCAGCACATTTCCCTGACCAACTTCCTCGACAGCGGCCTGTACGCCAGCCTGACCGAACGCCTGGTGGCGGCGCAGCGCCATGAAGATAACGAAGTGAAAGTGCGCACCAGCCTGCAAGACAGCTTCGACGAGAGCAACGCGCATCTGTTCAAACTGGGCGCTGAAAACATCTTCCTTGGCCGCACGGCGACCAATAAAGAAGAGGCCATTCGCTTCGCCGGTGAGCAGCTGGTGAAAGGCGGCTACGTTCAGCCTGAGTACGTTGAAGCGATGCTGGAGCGCGAAAAGCTGACCCCAACCTACCTGGGTGAATCCATCGCGGTGCCACACGGTACGGTGGAAGCCAAAGACCGCGTGCTGAAAACCGGCGTGGTGTTCTGTCAGTATCCTGATGGCGTACGCTTCGGTGAAGAAGAGGACGACATCGCCCGTCTGGTGATTGGTATCGCCGCTCGCAACAACGAGCATATCCAGGTGATTACCAGCCTGACCAACGCGCTGGATGACGAAACGGTTATTGAGCGTCTGGCCAACACCACCAGCGTTGAAGAAGTTCTGGCATTGCTGAACAAGTAACAGCGCCTCTTCCCTCTCCCCCCGGGGAGAGGGCTAGGGTGAGGGGAAAACGTTCCTCACCCCAGCCCTCTCGGGTAAAAACATTGATGAAGGTTAACACTATGAAAGCATTACATTTTGGCGCAGGTAATATCGGTCGTGGCTTTATCGGTAAACTGCTGGCAGACGCAGGCATTACCCTGACATTCGCCGATGTGAATCAGGTGGTTCTGGATGCCCTGAATGCCCGTCATAGCTATCAGGTTCACGTGGTGGGTGAAAACGAACAGGTTGAAACGGTCTCTGGCGTCAACGCGGTAAGCAGCATTGGCGACGACGTGATTGACCTCATCGCGAGCGTTGATCTGGTCACCACCGCCGTGGGTCCGGTGGTGCTTGAGCGCATCGCCCCGGCGGTTGCGAAAGGCCTGGCGAAACGTAAAGCACAGGGCGTTGAAACGCCGCTGAACATCATCGCCTGTGAAAACATGGTGCGCGGCACCACGCAGCTGAAAGGCCACGTTATGGCAGCCGTTGCCGACGAAGATAAAGCCTGGGTTGAAGCGCACGTCGGTTTTGTGGACTCCGCCGTGGATCGCATCGTTCCGCCGTCAGAATCCGCCACCAACGACCCACTGGAAGTGACCGTGGAAACCTTCAGCGAGTGGATCGTCGATAAAACCCAGTTTAAGGGGGCGCTGCCGACCATTCCGGGAATGGAATTAACCGATAATCTGATGGCATTTGTCGAACGTAAACTCTTCACGCTGAACACCGGGCATGC
Source organism: Enterobacter cloacae complex sp. EB5 (assembly GCF_031432835.1). Classification (NCBI taxonomy): domain Bacteria; kingdom Pseudomonadati; phylum Pseudomonadota; class Gammaproteobacteria; order Enterobacterales; family Enterobacteriaceae; genus Enterobacter; species Enterobacter cloacae complex sp. EB5. Next base: position 2,186,951 of record NZ_CP133860.1, on the reverse strand, counting down.
TATAACCGCGTACCTCGGAAAATTGGCCGGTCATCAGACGATTCGTGACGCGATCCTCGATGAGAACATCCGTGCGGTGGTCAAAGGGGCAATGGAAGAGAGCGGCGCGGTGCTGATCAAACGCTACGGTTTTGATGCTGATAAACACGCAGCATACATCCAGAAAATCCTCGGTCGTTTTGAAAACCCGTATCTGAAAGATGACGTTGAGCGCGTGGGTCGTCAGCCGCTACGCAAACTGAGCGCGGGCGATCGCCTGATTAAGCCGCTGCTGGGCACGCTGGAATACGGCCTGCCGCACGCTAACCTGGTGAAAGGGATTGCCGCCGCCATGCACTACCGCAGCGAGCAGGACCCGCAGGCGATTGAGCTGGCTCAGCTGATTGATGACAAAGGCGCGCAGGCTGCGCTGGCGCAGATCTCCGGTCTGGATGCCAACAGTGACGTAATTGCGGAGGCGGTCAGCGCATACAACGCAACCAAATGATGCAGAGTCCGGCGCAGGTTAGCCTGCGCCCGAATAACAGATTGTCAGATATGCAGGCAATAATGGAACAAACCCAGGCCTTTGAAAATCGTGTGCTTGAGCGTCTGAATGCTGGCAAAACCGTACGAAGTTTCCTGATTGCCGCCGTCGAGCTGTTAACCGAGGCGGTGAACATTCTGGTGCTTCAGGTGTTTCGCAAAGACGACTACGCGGTAAAGTATGCTGTAGAACCGTTACTGGACGGAGACGGACCGCTGGGCGATTTATCGGTACGGCTGAAGCTGATTTACGGTCTTGGCGTGCTGAACCGCCAGGAGTATGAAGACGCCGAGCTGTTAATGGCGCTGCGCGAAGAGCTCAATCATGACGGTAATGAGTACACCTTTACCGATGATGAGATACTGGGGCCCTTCGGCGAACTGCACTGCGTATCCGCGCTCCCTCCCGCACCTCAGTTTGATAACAGCGACCCTGAGCTGTACGCGATGCAAAAGCTGCGTTATCAACAGGTTGTGCGCTCCACCATGGTGCTTTCCCTGACTGAGCTGATTTCTAAAATCAGCTTAAAAAAAGCGTTTCAGAAGTAAGCCCGCACACATTGGTGTATCCTTCCCTGTAAATTCCCCGTTTTCAGAGTTATTTGTCATGAAAGAAGTCGAAAAGAACGAAATTAAACGCCTGAGCGACCGTCTGGATCTGATCCGCCATCAGATGGCTGGCCTCTCCCTGGTCGATTCCGCCGAGAAATATGCCGAGCTGGAAAAAGAGTCCGTGAAGCTGGAGGCGGAAATTGAGCGCCTGCGCGAAGTGAAAGGCCAGAAGCTGAGTAAAGAAGCGCAGAAGCTGATGAACATGCCGCATCGCCGCGCGATCACCAAAAAAGAGCAGGCCGATATGGGTAAGCTGAAGAAAAGCGTCCGTGGCCTGGTGGTGGTGCACCCGATGACTGAGCTTGGCCGCGAAATGGGCCTGAAAGAGATGACGGGTTTTTGTAAGACCGCGTTCTGATCGTCCTCCCCTGCCGCTGCGGCAGGGGAAACTCAGTTGTAAATCAGGTTAAACGTCGCCATCGCATCCGCTTTTCCCGCCGTCACGTTCTCTTCCGTCTGAAGGTAATGCGCATCAAACCAGAAGGTTTGCGTCTGGTTATCCCCCACTTGCCCAAGCGCCGACACCTGCGGGGTGTTCCACGACACCACCTGCCCCTGAACCGAACCGGTATTGTCACCGTAAAGCAGTTCGATCCCGACACCGCTGGCGCTATCCTCCTGCTTCGTCAACGCCAGCGCCCGATCGTTGCCCGGCGTGGTATCGCCAAAGAAACCCATCTTCACCGCCGTGTTATTTTCGCAGGTCACCGGAATGCTGAAGCGTCCGCCTCCGGCGCGGGAGCCGATGCCGTGAAATTCACGCTGGCTCACGCTCCCCATGGGAACAAGAATGCTGCGAGAGCCCACTGAACAGCTGGTACGCCTGACGGTGAAGCTGGCGAGATGGATCTGTACCGGTGTCGCCACGTTGGTGGCGCTGGCTTGATTTTCTCCCGCCTGCAATATCAGCGATCCGACATTTTGCTCCTGGGAATTGGCGTTATCATCAGGCATGGCGCTGGTCGTCGGAATTTTGTAAAACACCACCCAGAACTGCATTTTGTACATTGAGGCGCTGGCAAAAGCGGGGTTTTGCGATGCGTCGCAAATGCGCCGGGACTCATTGCCATTCACCAGACTTGTGCCGTCAATATAGCGTATCGCATCGGCGCCGCAGTACTGCTGTTCCCGGAATCCCAGCGCGTAGCCGATGCCGTCGATCTGAGTTTTATAGACGTGACGTGACGCGCCGTCTTCACCCACCACGGTGCCGACGGGGTTATCCACGTCGACAAAGCCGATACTACGCCAGGCATCATTCCCGCCATCACAGCTGTAGAAATCCGCCCCGGTAGACTGTATCGGCGCAGATATCGGCGTCCAGTCCGCCGTGCCGGGCGCATACCCAATGGCATAAGGCACCTGAACGACCCACTGATCGCGCGTGGTGCGGCAGGTTGAAGTCTGGGCATGGGCATGAAAACTCAGCATGCCAAAAAGCGAAAGAAGGCTCAGATAGAAAAACCAGTGAATTAAACGACGCATGATATTCCTCTAATGGCACTCAACGGACAGCGTGGCGATACCGGGGGCCATATGAGTTTTCCCCAGTCTGAAAGGTGTCTGGCATTGCTGCTGCTCCCCGTCCTGATACCAGGTGACGCGCAGGGTGCCGCGCTCTGGTACGCCGCTCAGGTAGGCCTGACCGCCGTCAGCGACCATGCTTCGGTTTGCAGAATGGCGGTTCTGCTCCACCACTTCAGCCTGCGCGCCAAACGGCAACGGTTCGCCGTGGTAGCGCAGGGAAAACAGAACGCGATAACCAATGTGGGTTTTGTAATTGGCCAGTACCACCGCGCCGCTGGTGGGAATGAGCGTCAGACCGCTCTGCTCAACGTCGACGTTCTCACCCAGCGTCGCCGTATCAAGACTGACGGTATTTTTGCGATACGCCGAGAGCGTTGGCATGACCGCACAGCCGCGGCTGTCGGTATGGATCCCGTTGTAGCCCTCCGGCTCAACGTTCGCCGCACCGGGCACGCGCAGCAGGGCGACGGTATCGCCCAGCGGCTGGCTAAGCGTGACGCCATACTGCGTGGCGATAACGCCTCCGGCGAGTCCGAGGCTCGCGTTGCTACCGCTTCGGCTGTGGTCATAACCGAGGCTGACGTTGCCGTAGCCACCGTTGTATTGCAGCGCCAGGCTGGTACTGTCGGCTTGTCCCTCGCTGGCCTTACTCTGCTGAACGCTGTAATTCAGGTTGCGGTTCGCCAGCGCACTGCCGTTGAGTGACACCTGCTGCGTGGTCATCCCACGATTGTTGTGGTTGATGAAGTAACTGACCGAGCTGTCCGGTAACCAGTGACCAAGCGGAACATTGACGTTAAACGACACGGTACGATCGGGATGCTGCTCAAGCGCTGAGTCGGTGTAGTCATACCCCGCGCCCCAGGTAATGCCCCGCCAGCTGGTGTACCAGCCAATGTGGATGGTTTTATCCTGCCCGGACGTATGCCAGTAATCCTGCATCCATGCCGAGACGCTGAGGCTGCCGAACTGACCCAGCGTCTGTGAAAAGGTGACCTGTGAGCGGCTACGGCGATTATTGAGTTGCAGTTGTTGGCTGTCAGACTGATTCAGTTCACTAAATTCATAGTAATTGCGCGAGGCATAGCGATAACTCGCCAGGTTGAAGGCGGTGCCGGTAGCGCTGAAATCTTTCTGGTACTGAATGCGCCACGCCTGCCCCATCGCGCTTTTGCCGTCGGGTAAACGGCTTTTTGCCAGCGTATCGTCAATGCCCAGCGAGCCAAATGCACCAAACCCTCTGCCTACGCCAATTGCACCGGCCTGATAGTTGCTCGCCGTACGAAAGCCGCCATACACCGTCATCCTGGAGAGCAGACCGTAGAAGAAAGCGCCTTCAACAAACTCAGGCGAACGCGCATCGCCGGAGCCGGAGTGAAATCGTCCGGCGTTGAGGCTGTATTTCAGGCTGCCCTGGCGTCGCATAAACGGCACCGCAGAATAGGGTTGGGTAAAGACGCGCGTTGAGCCGTCACTTTCCGTGATCGTAACCTGTAGATCGCCACTTTGTGCACCCGGGAACAGATCGTTAATGATAAATGGCCCGGCGGCCACCCAGGTTTCATAGATCACATAGCCATTTTGCGAAACGGAGACTTTAGCGAAGCTGTGTGCGACGCCGCGGATGGTTGGTGCGAAGCCGCGCTGGCTGTCGGGCAACATGCTTTCGCTTGATGAGAGCTGTACCCCGCGAAACGCCACGCTATCGAAGACGTCGCCTGCGGTCCAGGCATCGCCGATCCGTAGCTGGCTGTTAAGACGGCGAATATCCCGGCTCAGCCAGCTACTTTGCGACTGAAAATGGTCGCCGCCCGCGTCGCTGTGACTCCAGGCCGAAGTATTGCGCAACCGCCACGCCCCCAGATTGATGCCGTTACGCAGGCTCAGATAGCTGGATGTCGTGACCCCGCTCTGATGACGGGCCTGACCGCCCGACAGACTGTAATCAGTAAATGCCGCCGGGATACCATCGTCCCACTGCGACTGCGGCACGTAGCCACGGCTGCGGTGTTTCATCGCCGCCTGCGGCAGGCTGAGAAAAAGACGCTGTTGATTGAAATCATAAGAGGTTCGCGCTGCCGGAATAAAATCCTCGAGGTGCGTGAACGTTTCTCCCTCCTGCAACCGGGAGAATGCAGGAATGGCCCCTACATTTACGCCAAGCGCTTCCAGCAGCGATACGCTAAAAACGGGTTGCAGGTTGCCTTTCTCATTGACGAAGGTGATCTCCTGATGTCGCTCCTCGCGTCCGTTAATCTCCAGCGTCACGAGCCAGGTGCCTGGCATTTGCCCGCCCTTTTCAGAGAAATAGTGCAGATCCGCCGTTTTCTGTTCGGTAGAGGAAAGCTCCAGCGCGGCGGGATCAAAGTAATCCTCGGCCATCCCCGCGCGGCTGAAGCTAAGCAGCAACACCGAAAGCGGCGCGTAACGAAACAGGCGAAAAGGCATGGTCTTAAAGAGGCTGGGTGTGGGTGGCGGTGATGGCACCAAAATCATTAATAGCCGACCAGCTTACGCCCCCGGAGGCGGACACAGGCCATTCACGGGTTTCCCCTGGACCGATCATGCCCGGCTGCTCAATTTTATGCCCGCCAACGGACAGCCGATAAAAAGAGACGTAGTATGGCGTCGGGTTGGCGGCCTTAAGCCCTTTTCCCGTCCGCGAAAACGTTATTTTCTGCCAGGCAGTGGCAGCGTCCCCTTTCAGATTGTCCGGGCGATAGAAAATTTTAAATTTCGATTTAACGTTAACTTGTAATTCGTTGCTGCTCTCTTTTGGCTTTGGCGCAATCGCTTTAATATCGAGCCAGAATACAGATTCACGATCTGTGGGCAGCGGAGCGCCGGTATATTGAATACGCAGCGTGTTGGTCTGCTCCGGATCAAGTCTGAACAGAGGTGGCGTGACAATAAATGGCGCAGCGTTATTTTTACCCTGCCCATCGCCTTCAACCCACGACTGAATAAGATAGGGAACCGCACTTTCCATATTAGAAACAGAAAATGCCACCTCCTTGCTGTGTTGTGGGTATACGATCCGTGTTCCCCCCATTACAACGCCAGCGGAAACTGACGCAGAACTAACCATTAATGCAGTGAGCATAATATACGATAAACGTTTCATCATTATTATCTCTGGAGGTGGCTGACAGTGAAATCAGTTATAAACCATCAGGAAGTTGGATACGGCGTTAACATCGCCGGCGTTGATTTCCGTGCCATCTTTGTCAAGTGCGGCATAGAAAGTTAATTCAGCATTGCCTTCATCATCCGGTGCGGTTGTTTCAGATACCGTACCCGGTTTAATCGCGGTGCTGCGATCGCTGTTATAAAGCTTCACGCCGACACCCGTCGCCATACCTTCACCTGGCGTAACCTGAAGCAGTGTGTCATTCACCGTATCTTTGGTTCCGTCAAACAGTACCGCAACCGATTCAACCGTCTCCGGGCAGTTTTCCACGTTGATTTTGAACTCGCGCGGCGTCGTTTCGTTGTGATCGTCAAAGTAGCTTTTTGCCCACGCCCCAAGGTCTACCGTTTTGTTTTTAGAGGCCGGAGTAATATCACAGGAAATAAGGGTAATCTTCCCTGTAAAATTGATCACCCCGCCCGTGCTTTGCGAACCCGCACCGGTATCCAGAGAAGCATTAACGCCAGAATCACTGCTTGCCAGTACCGATTGAGAAGATAACAGCAGCCCCGCCGCGGCAATCGCCAGCGCCACATTTTTGATTTTCATTTGGAACACTTTCCCCTCTGTAAATTAAACAGATATAGACTTGTTGTACCAGGTACAATAACCGCTATAAGGATTTAAAAACGCCACCGAAAGGGTTTTAGCAGAATGGGTGACGCGACCTTATAGAATAAAGCAGGGTCCATCCCATGGTGATAATCCGTATATTTTCAGAAGGCCATACACAGATATCCTTCAACTGAGGAATGACTTCTGGCCGAAAATAACACTGAATACGTTGTGGTTAGTAATAAATTTAAAATCTTCTGTTACGTTGCTTCTGAATAAATAGTAAATCAAATGCCTTTTAACGTCTACGTATTGAAAAGCAATATGCCGCGTCTGTAAACACTCTGGAATTAACACTCAGCTAACAAATTTAACCCCTTTCCATTGCGCTAATAATTATTAATCTGCTTTTAATACCGTAACTAAATTACAAGAGAGTTAACTGATCATTGTTTGATCAATTTATTTCAGAATATTATTAGCCAAAAAATGTCTGTTCAGCGCAAAATTCTTATCCTTTATCCTGGAAAACCGCAATTGAACAGGATATTTCTTTATCGATCAGCAATTGATCGTTTGTAATACACTGTTAAAATCTATATGTGAAATATACCTTAATTAAAATTTTTTGCTACAGCTTCGATTTCGCATTTTTAACCAAAAAAAATTTTTATTTATAGGAAATATATCACTCTGCTCACACATATATAGCTTTTCAAAAACACAAATAAAACAAACAAACCTCATTCGATTCACGCAACGTTATCAACTCCCCTTTTTATATAACCACTTTTACGCGCCGTATCTGCTCAGAAGGCGAGTGTAATGTTCTCCACCTGACTAACGCTGCCAACGCATACGGTGAGTTGATTTTGCGGGTTTGGTCCTACCAATCATGCGTAAAGCTATCCATCGTTCACAGTTTCGATGCGCCACTTCACAAAACCATTGCTGAATAGCAACACTTGGTTAACCATTTATTGCCATTAACCCTACATCACAATATTGGAAGGACCACTTTTACACGAAGTGTGACGCTGAGATGAGCAGAGACTCACCCGACGAACACCTGTGTGGTCCTCAGGAGACCTGCATGAGCCTCTGGCAACAAAACTACGATCCGGCCGGGAATATCTGGCTGTCGAGCCTGATCGCATCGCTACCGATCCTGTTCTTCTTCTTTGCGCTGATAAAGCTCAAGCTGAAGGGCTACCTTGCCGCAACGTACACCGTTGCCATCGCCCTGCTGGTGGCGCTGTTCTTCTATAAAATGCCGGTCGATCGCGCGCTGGCCTCCGTGGTGTATGGTTTCTTCTACGGCCTGTGGCCGATTGCGTGGATCATCATCGCCGCCGTCTTTGTCTACAAAATCTCGGTGAAAACCGGGCAGTTCGACATTATTCGCTCGTCGATTCTCTCTATTACGCCAGACCAGCGTTTACAGATGCTGATTGTCGGCTTCTCCTTCGGGGCATTCCTTGAAGGGGCGGCAGGATTCGGCGCGCCGGTGGCGATCACCGCCGCTCTGCTGGTCGGGCTGGGCTTTAACCCGCTGTATGCCGCTGGCCTGTGCCTGATTGTGAACACCGCCCCGGTGGCGTTTGGCGCGATGGGCATTCCGATTCTGGTGGCGGGCCAGGTGACCGGGCTGGACAGCTTCGAGATCGGCCAGATGGTGGGCCGCCAGCTGCCGTTCCTGACCATTATCGTGCTGTTCTGGATCATGGCGATTATGGACGGCTGGCGCGGCGTGAAGGAGACCTGGCCTGCGGTGATGGTGGCGGGCGGTTCGTTCGCCATTGCCCAGTATCTCAGCTCCAACTTCCTCGGCCCGGAACTGCCGGACATCATCTCTTCCCTGGTGTCTCTGGTCTGTCTGACGCTGTTCCTGAAACGCTGGCAGCCGGTACGTATCTTCCGCTTTGCTGACATGGGCGCATCGCATGTGGATCAGACGCTGGCGCGCACCGGCTATACCGCCGGACAGATTGTGCGCGCATGGTCACCGTTCCTGTTCCTGACCGCCACCGTGACGCTGTGGAGCATTCCGCCGTTTAAAGCCCTGTTCGCCCCGGGCGGCGCGCTGTACGACATGGTGATTAATATCTCCGTGCCGTTCCTCGACAAAATGGTCGCCCGTATGCCGCCGGTGGTGCACGACGCCACGCCGTATGCGGCAGTGTTTAAGTTCGACTGGTTCTCAGCCACCGGCACGGCCATCCTGTTTGCCGCTATCCTTTCCGTAGTGTGGCTGCGCATGAAGCCAGCCGCCGCGGTGCAGACCTTTGCGGCAACGATTAAAGAGCTGATGCTGCCGATTTACTCCATCGGCATGGTGCTGGCGTTCGCGTTTATTTCGAACTACTCCGGCCTGTCGTCGACGCTGGCGTTAGCGCTGGCGCATACCGGCCACGCGTTTACCTTCTTCTCGCCGTTCCTCGGCTGGCTGGGGGTGTTCCTGACCGGTTCAGATACGTCATCTAATGCCCTGTTTGCCGCCCTACAGGCCACGGCCGCGCAGCAGATTGGCGTCTCGGACGTGCTGCTGGTCGCCGCGAACACCACCGGCGGCGTGACCGGGAAGATGATCTCGCCGCAGTCCATCGCCATTGCCTGTGCCGCGGTGGGGCTGGTAGGCAAAGAGTCGGATCTGTTCCGCTTTACCGTGAAACACAGCCTGATATTTACCTGCATGGTGGGCGTGATCACCACATTGCAGGCCTATGTCTTAACCTGGATGATTCCATGATAGTGATGCCCAGACGCCTGTCCGACGAGATTGCCACTCGCGTACGAGCGCTGATAGAAGAACAACAGCTGGAAGCGGGCATGAGATTGCCCGCCGAGCGTCAGCTTGCCGCTCAGCTTGGCGTGTCGCGCAATTCACTGCGCGAAGCGCTGGCGACGCTGGTCAGCGAAGGGGTGCTGCTGAGCCGTCGCGGCGGCGGCACCTTCGTGCGCTGGCAGCATGACGACTGGTCTGAACAAAACATCGTGCAGCCACTGAAGACGCTGATGGAAAACGACCCGGACTACAGCTTCGACATCCTCGAAGCGCGTCACGCCATCGAAACCAGCACCGCGTGGCACGCGGCGATGCGGGCAACCGACGCCGACAAAGAGAAGCTCAAAGCCTGTTTTGAAGCCACGCAAAGCAGCGACCCGGACATCGCCTCCCAGGCGGACGTGCGGTTCCATCTGGCGATTGCCGAGGCCTCGCACAACGTGGTGCTGCTGCAAACCATGCGCGGGTTCTTCGACCTGCTGCAATCCTCCGTGAAGCAGAGCCGCCAGCGCATGTATCTGGTTCCGCCGGTCTTTGCCCAGCTGACCGAACAGCACGAGGCGGTGCTCAACGCCATTCTGGCCGGTGATGCCGAGGCCGCGCGCAAGGCGATGATGGCGCATCTCGGCTTCGTGCACACCACCATTAAACGATTCGATGAAGACCAGGCCCGACAGGCGCGTATTACCCGTCTGCCTGGCGACAGTGATATTTCCAGGGAGAACAAAGCATGATTATTTCAGCAGCCAGTGACTATCGCGCCGCAGCGCAGCGCATTTTGCCCCCGTTCCTGTTCCACTATATCGACGGCGGGGCCTATGCCGAATACACCCTGCGCCGCAACGTGGAAGACCTGTCGGAGGTGGCCCTGCGCCAGCGCGTGCTGAAGAATATGTCCGACCTGAGCCTTGAGACAAAGCTGTTTAACGAAACGCTGTCCATGCCGGTGGCGCTCGCGCCCGTCGGCTTATGCGGCATGTATGCCCGCCGGGGTGAAGTGCAGGCCGCCGCCGCCGCAGATGCCAAAGGCATTCCGTTTACCCTTTCCACCGTGTCCGTCTGCCCGATTGAAGAGGTCGCTCCAACCATCAAGCGCCCGATGTGGTTCCAGCTGTACGTCCTGCGGGATCGCGGCTTTATGCGTAACGCGCTCGAGCGCGCGAAAGCGGCGGGCTGCTCCACGCTGGTCTTTACCGTCGATATGCCGACCCCCGGCGCGCGCTACCGCGATGCGCACTCCGGCATGAGCGGCCCGAACGCTGCGCTCCGTCGTTACTGGCAGGCCGTGACCCACCCGCAGTGGGCGTGGGATGTCGGGCTGAACGGTCGTCCGCACGATCTGGGGAACATTTCGGCCTACCTCGGTAAACCGACCGGGCTGGAGGATTACATCGGCTGGCTGGCGAACAACTTCGATCCATCCATCTCGTGGAAAGACCTGGAGTGGATCCGCGAATTCTGGGACGGCCCGATGGTGATCAAAGGGATCCTCGATCCGGAAGATGCCCGCGACGCGGTGCGTTTTGGCGCGGACGGGATCGTGGTCTCTAACCACGGTGGACGCCAGCTCGACGGCGTACTTTCTTCTGCCCGCGCGCTGCCCGCCATTGCCGATGCGGTGAAAGGCGATATCGCCATCCTTGCCGACAGCGGCATCCGCAACGGGCTGGACGTGGTGCGCATGATTGCGCTGGGCGCCGACAGCGTGCTGCTGGGGCGTGCGTATCTGTACGCGCTGGCCACCAGCGGCCAGGCGGGTGTGGCGAACCTGCTGGATCTGATCGAGAAAGAGATGAAGGTGGCGATGACGCTGACCGGTGCGAAGTCGATCAGCGAAATCAGCAAGGACTCGCTTGTGCAGGAACTGAGTAAGCTGCCTGCGGCGCTGGCGCCCCTTTCTCAGGGAAACGCGGCCTGATCTCCTCCGGTTAAAATCCCTTTCGCAGGCGCCCGACTTCTCTCTCGGGCGCTTTTTTTGTTGAAAATAACACCTGCGTAACATTCTTGATAAGAAAATTTGACACACCCCGCCCGTTCGCAATTGTATAGACAAGCAAATACAAGAACACAAAAACAACATCAGATCGGAGTGGAGCATATGGCGTATTCAGGTAAAGTGGATATTCAGCAGGTGATCGACGAGAGTCCTTTTTCACGGTTTCACTGGCTTCTTATCGTGCTGGGCTTTCTGGTTCTGGCGATCGATGGTTTCGATACCGCAGCGATGGGCTACATTGCGCCTACGCTGTCGGCAGAATGGGGAATACACAAACAGGATCTGGGGCCGGTGCTGAGCGCGGCGCTGCTGGGGCTGTCGCTGGGAGCACTGATTGCAGGCCCGGTATCGGACCGGATGGGACGCAAGCGCGTGCTGGTCTTTTCATGCCTGTTCTTCGGCCTGGCGAGTCTGGGCACGGCCTGGGCGCAAAGCCTGAATACCCTGACGCTGTGGCGCTTTCTGACAGGACTCGGCCTCGGCGCCGCCATGCCTAACGCCATTACGCTTATCTCCGAGTTTGCCCCTCAGCGCTGTCGCGCCATGGCGATTAATACCATGTACTGCGGCTTTCCGCTGGGTGCAGCGGGCGGCGGGGCGATCTCGTCCTGGCTTATCCCCCATCATGGCTGGCGAAGCGTGCTGCTGACCGGCGCAATTGCGCCGCTGATTTTAACCGTGCTGCTGGCGCTGCTGTTGCCGGAATCGGTGAAGTTTCTGGTGCAGCGCGGGAAGGACGTCATGCAGGTTCGCCGTATTGCCAGCCGGTTCGCCCGCAGCACGCTGGAGAGCGTCACGGGCTTTTTCTTGGCTGAGGAGAAAGTCGCGTCTAAAAAAGGGAGTGTGTCGCAGCTGTTTTCCATGCCCTGGCTGCCCGGTACCCTGATGCTGTGGGTTACCTACTTTATGGGACTGGTAATTTATTACGTCCTGCTGAGCTGGATGCCAACGCTGATGCAGGGGATGGGGTATGCGCTGGCGGAGTCCGCCTGGCTCACCTCGCTGTTCACCTTCGGCGGCACCGCTGGCATTTTGCTCGCGGGCTGGATGATGGACCGCTGGGAAGCGCACAAGGTGGTCGCGTGTGGTTTCGTGCTGACGATGGGCCTGATTCTTTTACTCGGCATTGAGCATAACCATATCGCCCTGTTTGGCGGGTTAATTTTCCTGATGGGGATCGCGATGAACGGCGCGCAGTCGGGCATGCAGACCCTGGCCGCCACCTTTTACCCTACCGAGTGCCGAGCGACGGGTATCGCCTGGATGCAGGGGATCGGCCGCTTCGGCGGCGTGGCGGGCACCATGACCAGCGCCCAGCTTCTTTCCATGCAGTGGCAGGCGGACAGTATTTTAATGATCCTCAGTGTGCCTGCTCTCGTGGCCGCGGCGGCAACCGTCTACAAAATGCTGTATAGCCGCGCGCAGGAGCCGGGCGTCGCCTAGTCCCTCTCTTTTCTGCTATTCTGCCCCCGCAATTAAGGGGGCAGCATGCTTAACATCGTCTTATTCGAACCAGAAATTCCGCCGAATACCGGCAATATTATCCGCCTGTGCGCCAACACCGGTTTTCGTCTGCACATCATTGAGCCGATGGGCTTTACGTGGGACGACAAACGTCTGCGCCGCGCGGGGCTGGACTACCATGAGTTTACCGCCGTCGTTCGTCATCACGATTACGCCGCGTTTCTGGGATCCGAAAAACCACAGCGCATGTTCGCCCTGACCACCAAAGGTACGCCAGCGCACAGCGCCGTAAGCTATCAGGACGGGGATTATCTGATGTTTGGTCCGGAAACCCGCGGCCTGCCGGCCACCATTCTGGATGCCCTGCCCGCTGAGCAGAAAATTCGTATTCCGATGATGCCGGACAGCCGCAGCATGAACCTGTCGAATGCGGTGTCGGTGGTGGTGTATGAGGCGTGGCGCCAGCTGGGTTATCCCGGCGCGATACTGCGTAGCTAAAACAGTTCGGGTGGCTTACGCCACCCGATTCGTCATGTTTAGCCTGCTACCGCGATACGTTTCATATCGGTCATGTAGCCGCGCAGTTTCTGGCCCACTTTCTCGATTTCGTGGCTGCGAATCGCTTCGTTGACGTCACGCAGCTGCGCGTTATCAACCGCACCTTCCGCAATCGCCTGGCCCAGATCGCCCGCTTGCAGGGTGGTCATGAACTCTTTCAGCAGCGGTACGCAGGCGTAAGAGAACAGGTAGTTACCGTACTCGGCGGTATCGGAGATCACCACGTTCATCTCATACAGACGCTTACGGGCGATGGTGTTCGCGATCAGCGGCAGCTCGTGCAGCGATTCATAGTACGCAGATTCTTCAATGATGCCCGAATCCACCATGGTTTCGAATGCCAGCTCAACGCCCGCTTTCACCATCGCGATCATCAGGACGCCTTTATCGAAGTACTCCTGCTCGGTGATCTTGCCGTCATACTGTGGTGCGGTTTCGAACGCGGTTTTACCGGTCTCTTCGCGCCAGGTCAGCAGTTTCTTATCGTCATTCGCCCAGTCCGCCATCATGCCGGAAGAGAACTCGCCGGAAATGATGTCGTCCATATGTTTCTGGAACAGCGGCGCCATGATGGTTTTCAGCTGTTCAGAGAGTGCGAACGCGCGCAGTTTTGCCGGGTTGGACAGACGGTCCATCATCAGCGTAATGCCGCCCTGCTTCAGCGCTTCGGTGATGGTTTCCCAGCCGAACTGAATCAGTTTTTCCGCGTATGCCGGGTCGGTGCCTTCTTCCACCAGCTTGTCGAAGCACAGCAGAGAGCCGGCCTGGAGCATGCCGCACAGGATGGTCTGCTCGCCCATCAGGTCAGATTTCACTTCCGCAACGAAGGAAGATTCCAGCACGCCCGCACGATGACCGCCGGTGGCCGCTGCCCAGGCTTTGGCAATCGCCATGCCTTCGCCTTTCGGATCGTTTTCCGGGTGAACGGCGATCAGCGTCGGTACGCCGAAGCCACGTTTGTACTCTTCGCGCACTTCGGTGCCCGGGCACTTCGGTGCCACCATCACTACGGTGATGTCTTTACGGATCTGCTCGCCCACTTCAACGATGTTGAAGCCGTGGGAGTAACCCAGCGCGGCGCCGTCTTTCATCAGCGGCTGTACGGAACGCACAACGTCAGAGTGCTGCTTGTCTGGCGTCAGGTTAACCACCAGATCCGCCTGCGGGATCAGCTCTTCGTAGGTGCCCACTTTGAAGCCGTTTTCGGTCGCTTTACGCCAGGAAGCGCGCTTTTCAGCAATCGCTTCTTTGCGCAGGGCGTAGGAGATATCCAGCCCGGAGTCACGCATGTTCAGGCCCTGGTTCAGACCCTGTGCGCCACAGCCGACAATGACCACTTTTTTACCCTGAAGGTAGCTCGCGCCATCGGCAAATTCATCGCGCGCCATGAAGCGGCATTTGCCCAGCTGCGCCAGCTGCTGGCGCAAGTTCAGTGTATTAAAGTAGTTAGCCATGGGTGATACCTCGTGATGTTGTGTGTCTTATTGTTCGGTTCGCGTTTCAGCGAGAATGTACCCACATTACAACAGGAAATTTATTGCGGAAATTGATATATTCACAACGTCACATTGCAATTTTTGCAATGTAAAAAGAGGGAGTGGAATCGGTGGATTTACGCGATCTGAAAATGTTCCTGCACCTGGCGGAAAGCCGTCACTTTGGCCGCAGCGCCCGGGCGATGCACGTCAGCCCCTCCACGCTGTCGCGCCAGATCCAGCGCCTTGAGGAAGACCTCGGCCAGCCGCTGTTCGTGCGCGATAACCGCACCGTCACTCTCACGGAAGCCGGTGAAGAGCTGCGCATCTTTGCTCAGCAGACGTTATTACAGTATCAGCAGCTGCGGCACACCATCGACCAGCAGGGGCCGTCGCTTTCCGGCGAGCTGCATATTTTCTGTTCCGTGACCGCTGCCTACAGCCATCTTCCCCCCATTCTCGACCGCTTCCGTGCGGAACATCCGTCGGTTGAAATTAAGCTCACCACCGGCGATGCCGCCGACGCGATGGAAAAAGTGGTAACGGGCGAAGCGGATCTGGCGATTGCCGGAAAACCGGAAACGCTGCCGGGGGCGGTGGCGTTCTCGATGCTTGAGAATCTGGCGGTAGTGTTGATTGCCCCGGCGCTGCCCTGCCCGGTGCGCAACCAGGTCTCGGTGGAGAAACCGGACTGGTCGACGGTGCCGTTTATCATGGCCGATCAGGGGCCGGTGCGTCGCCGCATCGAGCTGTGGTTCCGCCGCCAGAAGATCAGCAACCCGTCGATTTACGCCACGGTCGGCGGCCATGAGGCGATGGTATCGATGGTGGCGCTCGGCTGCGGCGTGGCGCTGCTGCCGGAAGTGGTGCTGGAAAACAGCCCGGAGCCAGTGCGCAATCGCGTGATGATTTTAGAACGCAGCGACGAGAAAACGCCGTTCGAGCTAGGCGTGTGCGCACAAAAAAAGCGGCTGCATGAGCCGCTTATTGATGCGTTCTGGAAGATATTGCCGAACCACTAAAGCCGGGTGGCGCTGCGCTTACCCGGCCTACACGCAGTTCAACCCTTAGCCCGCCAGGAAGAAACGGAACGCCGGGTTGTGGGTTTCGTCATGGCACTCATAGCCCAGCTCGTTCAGGCGCGTTTCGAAATCCGGCTCGTGCTCGCCCAGTTCGAACGCCGCCAGCACGCGGCCATAGTCGGTGCCGTGGCTGCGGTAGTGGAACAGAGAGATGTTCCAGTGCGTGCCCAACGTGTGCAAAAACTTGAGCAGCGCGCCCGGCGATTCCGGGAACTCGAAGCTGAACAGGCGTTCCTTGAGCGGCTTGGATGGACGGCCGCCGACCATGTAACGCACGTGCAGCTTCGCCATCTCGTCGTCGGAGAGATCGACCACACTGTAGCCGCCTTCATGCAGCAGGCTGAGGATCTCTTTACGCTCCTCCACGCCCCGGCTCAGACGCACGCCGACAAAAATGCACGCATCTTTGGCGTCGGCAAAGCGGTAGTTGAACTCCGTTACCGAACGGCCGCCCAGCAGCTGACAGAACTTCAGGAAGCTGCCCTTCTCTTCCGGAATGGTCACCGCCAGCAGCGCTTCACGCTGTTCGCCCAGTTCGCAGCGCTCGGAAACGTAGCGCAGACCGTGGAAGTTCACGTTGGCGCCGGAAAGCACGTGCGCCAGACGCTCGCCACGAATATTGTGCTGGGCGATGTATTTTTTCATTCCCGCCAGCGCCAGCGCGCCGGACGGTTCCGCCACCGCACGCACATCCTCGAAGAGATCTTTCATCGCCGCGCAGATAGCGTCGCTGTCGACGGTGACGATATCGTCGAGATACTCCTGGCACAGACGGAACGTTTCATCGCCAATGCGCTTCACCGCCACGCCCTCGGCGAACAGCCCGACGCGCGGCAGATCCACCGGATGGCCAGCGTCCAGCGCCTCCTTCAGGCAGGCAGAGTCTTCCGCTTCAACCGCAATCACTTTGATCTGCGGCATCAGCTGTTTGATCAGCACCGCCACACCTGCGGCTAAGCCACCGCCGCCCACCGGGACGAAAACGCGGTCGAGATGGGCGTCCTGCTGCAACAGTTCCAGCGCCAGCGTACCCTGCCCGGCAATCACCATCGGGTGGTCGAACGGCGGCACCCAGGTGAAGCCCTGCTGCTGCGCCAGCTCAATCGCTTTGGCTTTCGCTTCGTCAAAATTGGCCCCGTGGAGCAGCACTTCGCCGCCGAACCCGCGCACCGCGTCAACCTTGATATCTGCGGTGGCAACCGGCATCACGATCAGCGCCTTCAGCCCCAGACGCGCCGAGGAGAACGCCACGCCCTGCGCGTGGTTGCCCGCCGAGGCGGTAATCACCCCGCGGGCTTTCTGCTCGTCCGTCAGCCCGGCCATCATCGCGTAGGCGCCGCGCAGCTTAAAGCTGTGCACCGGCTGCCTGTCTTCACGCTTCACCAGAATGACGTTGTCGAGACGCGAAGAGAGTTTGTCCATTTTTTGCAGGGGCGTGACCTGCACCGCTTCATAGACCGGCGCGCGTAGCACCGCTCTCAGGTATTCCGCCCCCTCCGGGGCGGCGGATAAGGGTTGTGACTCGGCCATCATTAGCCCCCAAGTTTAGATTTATCGCGCACCGCGCCTTTATCTGCACTGGTGGCAAGGCTCGCGTAAGCGCGCAGGGCGAAGGAGACTTCACGCTGACGATCTTTCGGCGTCCAGGCTTTGTCGCCGCGGGCTTCCTGCGCCTCACGACGGGCCGCAATCTCCTGGTCACTCAGCTTCAGCTGAATGCCGCGGTTCGGAATGTCGATTTCGATCAGGTCGCCATCTTCAATGATCGCGATATTGCCGCCGCTTGCCGCTTCTGGCGAGACGTGGCCAATGGAGAGGCCTGACGTGCCGCCAGAGAAACGACCATCGGTGATCAGCGCGCAGGCTTTGCCGAGGCCCATCGATTTCAGGAAGGTGGTCGGGTAGAGCATCTCCTGCATGCCCGGACCGCCTTTCGGCCCTTCGTAGCGAATGACCACCACATCGCCTTCCACCACTTTGCCGCCGAGGATGGCGTCTACCGCTTCGTCCTGGCTTTCATACACTTTTGCCGGACCGGTGAATTTGAGGATGCTGTCGTCCACGCCTGCGGTTTTCACGATGCAGCCGTTTTCCGCGAAGTTACCGTACAGCACGGCCAGACCGCCGTCTTTACTGTAGGCATGTTCCAGCGAGCGAATGCAGCCCTCGGCGCGATCGTCATCCAGCGTGTCCCAGCGGCAATCCTGCGAGAACGCCTGGGTGGTACGGATGCCCGCCGGACCGGCGCGATACATGTTTTTCACCGCGTCGTCTTTGGTCAGCATCACGTCGTATTGCTCCAGCGACTCCGGCAGCGTCAGGCCGAGCACGTTTTTCACGTCGCGGTTCAGCAGCCCGGCACGATCCAGCTCGCCGAGAATACCAATCACGCCACCCGCACGGTGGACATCTTCCATGTGGTACTTCTGGGTACTCGGCGCGACTTTACACAGCTGCGGCACTTTGCGGGAGAGCTTGTCGATGTCGCTCATGGTGAAGTCGATTTCAGCTTCCTGCGCGGCGGCCAGCAGGTGCAGAACGGTGTTGGTGGAACCGCCCATGGCGATATCCAGCGTCATGGCGTTTTCGAACGCCGCTTTGCTGGCGATGTTACGCGGCAGCGCGCTGGCGTCGTCCTGCTCGTAGTAGCGTTTGGTCAGCTCAACGATGCGCTTACCGGCGTTAAGGAACAGCTGTTTACGATCGGCGTGGGTTGCCAGCAGCGAGCCGTTGCCCGGCTGAGAAAGGCCCAGCGCTTCGGTCAGGCAGTTCATGGAGTTGGCGGTGAACATCCCGGAACAGGAGCCGCAGGTCGGGCACGCGGAACGTTCCACCTGGTCGCTCTGCTCGTCAGAGACTTTCGGGTCCGCGCCCTGAATCATCGCATCGACCAGGTCGAGCTTGATGATTTTGTCGGAAAGCTTGGTTTTACCCGCTTCCATCGGGCCGCCGGAGACGAAGATCACCGGAATGTTCAGGCGCAGGGAAGCCATCAGCATCCCCGGGGTGATTTTGTCGCAGTTGGAGATACAGACCATCGCATCGGCGCAGTGGGCGTTAACCATGTACTCCACCGAGTCGGCGATCAGCTCGCGCGACGGCAGTGAATAGAGCATCCCCCCGTGGCCCATTGCGATACCGTCATCCACCGCAATGGTGTTGAACTCTTTCGCCACGCCGCCGGAGGCTTCGATTTGCTCGGCAACCAGCTTACCGAGATCGCGCAGGTGCACGTGGCCCGGCACAAACTGGGTGAAGGAGTTCACCACGGCGATAATTGGCTTGCCGAAATCGGCGTCGGTCATTCCGGTGGCGCGCCACAGTGCGCGGGCACCCGCCATATTACGGCCGTGGGTGGTGGTGGCTGAACGATACTTAGGCATGCTTTATTTACTCCCGTCTGACTATTTAATGGGACGGTGCGTGCCGTCCCACATTTATACTTAGTGATTAACCTGATCCAACCAGCCGTATTTGTCTTCTGTTTCGCCGGTGAAGAGGCCGAAGAAGGCTTGCTGAATGCGTTTGGTCACCGGGCCACAGCGGCCTTCGCCCACCTGAATGCCGTCAACGCTACGCACCGGCGTAATTTCAGCCGCGGTACCGGACATGAACACTTCGTCAGCCAGATACAGGGATTCGCGGGACAGCACCTGCTCGCGCACTTCGATACCCAGATCTTTCGCCAGCTTGATGATGGCGTCGCGGGTGATGCCCGGCAGCGCGGACGAGGTGAACGGCGGGGTGAACAGAATGCCGTCTTTCACTTCAAACAGGTTTTCACCTGCGCCTTCGGAGATGTAGCCATTCACATCCAGCGCGATACCTTCCTGATAGCCGTGACGGCGCGCTTCGCTGCCGACCAGCAGTGAGGAAAGGTAGTTACCGCCCGCTTTAGCCGCAGTCGGGATAGTGTTTGGCGCCACGCGGTTCCAGGAAGAAACCATTGCGTCGATCCCCTGATCCAGCGCTTCCGCGCCCAGGTAGGCGCCCCACGGGAACGCAGCAATGATCACATCGGTGTTATAGCCAGCGGGCGGGTTGACGCCCATGCCGACATCCCCCACGAAGACCAGCGGACGAATATAGGCGCTGGTCAGTTTGTTCTGGCGAATCACCTCGCGGCAGGCTTCCATCAGCTCATCAACGCTTTGAGAGACCGGGAAACGATAAATTTTGGCTGAGTCATGCAGACGCTGCATGTGTTCGCGATGGCGGAACACCACTGGCCCTTTGTGAGAGTCGTAGCAACGGATCCCTTCAAACACGGAGGTGCCGTAGTGCAGCGCGTGGGACATCACGTGAACTTTCGCGTCTTCCCAGCGAACCATCTCACCATTGAACCAAATGTAATCAGCTTTTTTTGTCGTCATTTTTTCGTCCTGTCACGCTTAAGCGCGGATTTGTTGTGATGTGGTTGTGCTCTGGCAGATGGCAACATGGGCAACGTCTACCAGTTTTGATAACTGACTAAACAGTAAGTCGACCGGCCGCGGGCTGGCAACGGTTAATTCGATACTGATGTTCTGCGCGTCGGTGGCCGTTTCCATATTCATAGAGCAAATCTGAAAGCCACGGTGGCGAACCACGCGCAATACGCGTTCTAACGTTTCCGGGTTGAAGCGAGCCTGCACGGCGACCTGATGTTGCATCATGATAATTTCTCCAGCATTTGTGAGTTACTGGCACCGGGCGGTACCAACGGCCAGACGTTCTCAAGCTCGTCGATTGAGACATGAAGCAGGTATGGCCCTTCGCTTGACAGCATGGTGTCGAGTGCTGCTTCAACCTGGTCTTTACGGGTGATGTGCTGGCCAGGAATGCCGAAGGCGCTGGCCAGAGTGAGGAAATCGGGATTATCGGTCAGGGTGGTTTCACTGTAACGTTCCTGGAAGAACAGCTGCTGCCACTGGCGAACCATGCCTAAACGCTGGTTATCGAGCAAGACGATCTTCAGCGGTAACTGCTTACGCTTCACGGTGCCGAGCTCCTGGACGTTCATCATGAAGGAGCCGTCACCGGAGATACAGATCACGGTATCGTTCGGGCGGGCAACCTGAGCACCCACAGCGGCAGGCAGGCCGAAGCCCATGGTGCCTAAGCCGCTCGAGGTGATGAAGTTCTCCGGGCGAGTGTAGGTCATGTGCTGGGCTGACCACATCTGATGCTGGCCGACATCCGTCGTCACCACGCTGTCTGCCGGTTTACGGTCGGACAACTGTTTCAACAGCAGCGGCGCATAGATGGCGTCGCCTGGGTGATCGTAACGCCACGCGTGTTCAGTACGCATATCAGCAGTGTGCTGACGCCATGGGTTGATATCCAGCGGCTGCTCCAGCGCCGGTAACAGCGCGTTAAGATCGCCCTGCAACGCGACATGCGCCTGACGCAGTTTGTTCATCTCCGCCGGGTCGATGTCCATATGGATCACTTTGGCGTTCGGCGCGAAGGTATTCAGCTTGCCGGTAACGCGGTCGTCAAAACGGGCGCCGACGGCGATAAGCAAGTCGCATTCCTGCACCGCCAGATTTGCCGCTTTGGTACCATGCATCCCCAGCATGCCGAGGTAGTACGGGTAATCCGCCTCTACCGCACCGAGACCTTTCAGCGTGCAGGTGGCGGGCATTTGCGTGGTCGCAATGAACGCGCGAAGCGCCGGAACAGCCTGCGCCATACCCACGCCGCCGCCTACGTACAGCATCGGTTGTTTGGCCTGCGCCATCATCTGACGCGCCTCTTCCACCTCTGCATGCGGGAACGCATTATCACTTTCCACGGTAGAGAAATGTGGCTCCAGATCGCCGAGTGCAACCTGGATATCTTTCGGGATATCAACCAGAACCGGGCCAGGACGGCCAGAGCTGGCAACCTCGAACGCTTCGGCCATCACCCGCGGCAGCTCTTCGAGAGACTGAACGAGGAAGCTGTGTTTGGTGCAGGCCAGCGATAAACCGAGCACATCCACTTCCTGGAAAGCGTCGGTGCCGATGAACGGAGAGGCCACCTGGCCGGTGATCGCCACCACGGGTACGGAGTCGAGCAGCGCGTCAGCCAGGCCGGTGATCAGGTTCGTTGCGCCCGGACCGGAGGTGGCCATACAGACGCCGGTTTTACCGGTTGCACGGGCATAACCGATGGCGGCCATCGCTGCGCCCTGCTCGTGTCGGCACAAGAGGTGTTCCACGCCGCCGTCATACAGTGCATCGTAAATCGGCATAATTGCGCCACCCGGATAACCGAATACGGTTTCGACTCCCTGCGCGCGCAACGCATGTACTACCCATTGTGCCCCATTCATAGTTAGTTCCCCGTCATAAATCTGGAGAAACAGAATTTTGTGCTAGTCGTCATTCTCTGCTCCTCATTTAAGTTTTTTAGTCATAAAAAAACCCCCGGACCTTTCGGTGCGGGGGTCTTAGTTCGTTAAGGCTTGATTTCTAAGCCTTTCCTCGTCCAAGTGCAGCCCCGCACGGTGGGATAATAATCACCACCACGCTAATCACGACCAGGCTAATCACTCGTAGAAGGGCTGTCATTTTCAGTTCTTTTTGCATCTTGTTCGAAGGAATACCTAAAGAGTTACCACAGATATTTCATCTGACACAAGATTTTTTTATGACCTATTTCTGTAGCAGGCGAACTATTTCTTTCAAAATCGTTGTTTTATATAGGGAAAAAATAGAAATGAAGATTTTTCATTTTTTTGTCCTGTTTCATCAGGCAAGGGGCGCATGATTTCTTTTCTGCGAGGCCAATTCCACCCACATGTAATGATTGCATTTTGCCGCTAAAAGGCTGGAACGAGCGCCGTAAATCAGTGCATTAGCGCTAAACAGGAAAAAATGATACTGGCATAGTCACCACCAAGGAGGGCTTATGTCACTGTCAGTTGTTTATACACGCGCGGCCATCGGCGTGAAGGCACCGCTTATTTCTGTAGAGGTTCATTTAAGTAATGGACTGCCCGGACTGACGCTGGTCGGCTTACCAGAAACGACCGTCAAAGAGGCGAGGGATCGCGTGCGCAGCGCAATTATTAATAGCGGTTATGCTTTTCCGGCGAAGAAGATCACCATCAACCTTGCGCCCGCCGATTTGCCAAAGGAGGGAGGGCGATATGATTTACCTATTGCTATAGCGCTTCTCGCGGCTTCTGAACAGCTCAATACGCCAGGGCTAGGCTCGTGCGAGTTCGTGGGTGAATTAGCGCTTACAGGCGCGTTAAGAGGCGTTCCCGGAGCAATCTCGGGTGCGCTTGAAGCCATACGCGCGGGAAGACAAATCATTGTGGCCAATGAAAATGCCTCTGAAGTTAGCCTTATTGCCGAAAAGGGGTGTCTTGTCGCGGGACATTTGCAGGAGGTTTGCGCCTGGCTGGAAGGCCGACACGAGCTTGCCGAGCCGCAGGAGAATGACGAGGTGGCGCCAGATTCGCCCGAGGATCTCAGCGATATTATGGGTCAGGAACAGGGTAAACGGGCGTTAGAGATAACGGCCGCGGGTGGGCATAACCTGTTACTGATAGGTCCGCCAGGCACGGGGAAAACGATGCTGGCGAGCAGATTGAGCGGCCTGTTGCCACCCCTCAATAATCACGAAGCGCTGGAAAGCGCCGCGATATTTAGCCTGGTCAGTTCTACGTCGCTGCATAAACAGTGGCGCCGCCGTCCTTTCCGCTCTCCACACCACAGTGCGTCTCTTACCGCGATGGTGGGCGGGGGTTCGATCCCCGGTCCGGGTGAAATCTCACTGGCGCACAACGGCATTCTCTTCCTGGATGAATTGCCAGAGTTTGAACGCCGCGTGCTGGATGCATTGCGGGAGCCGATTGAATCCGGCGAAATCCATCTGTCTCGTACACGGGCCAAAATAAGCTACCCTGCGCAGTTTCAGCTGGTCGCCGCGATGAACCCTAGCCCTACGGGTCATTATCAGGGCAACCATAACCGCTGTACGCCAGAGCAGACGCTGCGCTATCTGAGTAAGCTGTCCGGCCCCTTCCTCGACCGTTTTGATTTATCTCTCGAGATCCCCCTGCCCCCACCCGGTCTGCTGAGGCAAACCGGTATCAAAGGCGAAAGCTCAGCAGCTGTGCGTGAACGGGTTATTGCGGCGCAGGCGCGGCAGTATGCTCGTCAAAACAGGCTGAATGCCCGGCTGGATAACAGTGGGATCCGACAGTTTTGTTCTCTCAACGCTGAAGATGCAGGCTGGCTGGAAGAGACACTGACGCGGTTTGGGCTATCCATTCGCGCGTGGCAGCGTTTGTTGAAAGTTGCGCGCACGGTCGCCGACGTGGAGGGCTGCCCCGGAATAGAGAGGCGGCATTTGCAGGAGGCATTAAGTTACCGTGCGATCGATCGGCTGCTGTTGCATCTGCAAAAAATGCTGGCGTAAAAAAAGGGGCCGTAGCCCCTTCTCTTCTTAATCGTCAGACTCGGTGTAGTCTTCTGCACCTTCCATCTGCGGCTTGCCGCCAGACAGCGTATGGAAACGCTTAGGACGCTTAATGCGAGCCATATACTTGATCCATACACGTTCTGCATCAGACTGCGGCTCACGCTCACCACGGCAAACAGAGACAAACTGTTTTTCATCTTCGGTTGCCGGTTCACGTTTACCCAGATCCAGCTCGTTAAAGGCATAACCATGGCGCTCAAGAAGTTGAGCTTCTTTGATAGTGAAATCGCCGTGACGAGAGAACCCGCGCGGATAATGTTTATTGTCGAAAAAACGATTAGTCGTCGTAAAGCTTTCCGCCATCCTACACGCTCCTAATTCTTTGGCCGAGCTATTTATGGCGCGGAGTATTAGTTACGCTTGACAGAGTGTAAAACAAAACATTTAAATCATAACGACAAATAATTTTGTGGAGAAAGATGTGGATACGGAATTGCTAAAAACTTTCCTCGAAGTGAGCAGAACGCGACACTTTGGGCGAGCAGCTGAAGCCCTCTACCTGACGCAGTCAGCAGTCAGTTTTCGTATTCGACAGCTGGAAAATCAACTGGGTGTGAACCTTTTTACCCGCCATCGTAACAATATTCGTTTAACCCCGGCCGGTGAAAAGCTGTTGCCTTATGCAGAAACCCTGATGAATACCTGGCAGGCAGCGCGAAAGGAGGTTGCGCACACCTCCCGGCATAATGAATTCTCGATCGGTGCCAGCGCCTCACTATGGGAATGCATGCTCAGCCAGTGGCTTATGCGGCTATATCGTACACACAACCATCTGCAATTTGAGGCGAGGATTGCGCAACGTCAGTCGCTGGTTAAGCAACTCCACGAGCGACAGCTTGATCTGCTGATCACCACAGAAGCCCCCAAGATGGACGAATTTAGCAGCCAGATTGTTGGACAGTTTAGCCTGGCGCTCTATGCATCGGAGCCTGCAATGATGAAGGCCGACCTCAATTATTTACGCCTGGAATGGGGGCCTGATTTTCAGCAACACGAGACGGGGTTAATTGCCAGCGATGATATCCCGCAGCTCACGACAAGCTCTGCGGAGATCGCATGCCAGCATCTTCCCGCATTGAAAGGCTGTACATGGTTACCTGTTCGCTGGGCGGATAATAAACCTGCACTCCATGTTGTCACCGATTCGACAACGCTCTCCAGGCCGCTTTATGCCATTTGGCTGCAAAACAGCGATAAGCAGTCGCAGATAAAAGATCTGTTAAAAACCAGCGTACTGGATTAACGCAAAAGCCTGCGGAAACGCAGGCTGCTTATTCTTCAGGAAGGTGTTGAGCTTTTTTACAGGCAAAAAAAATCCTTTGCCGAAGCAAAGGATTCTATATGGCAGGGGCGGAGAGACTCGAACTCGCGACACCCGGTTTTGGAGACCGGTGCTCTACCAACTGAGCTACGCCCCTAAAGTTTTTGCCATTAAGCCTGCCGAAAGGGCAGGCTTAATGTCTTAATAAGTGGCGGAACGGACGGGACTCGAACCCGCGACCCCCTGCGTGACAGGCAGGTATTCTAACCGACTGAACTACCGCTCCACCGAATACTTCTGTAACCACCGGATTAATGCACCGGCTTACTACTTAATTTGATGCCTGGCAGTTCCCTACTCTCACATGGGGAGACCCCACACTACCATCGGCGCTACGGCGTTTCACTTCTGAGTTCGGCATGGGGTCAGGTGGGACCACCGCGCTACAGCCGCCAGGCAAATTCTTGTGCTCTGTCCTGTGTCTTTCGCACTGATACTGCGTTGGCTGCTCTCGTAAAGTCAGTCACATACCTCAGTATGCTCCTTCCTTTCCTTCGTTTGCCGCCTTGTCTCAGCGCAAAATCCTTCGGACTCTGAATCTAAGCTGAAAATTTCGTCTCTTCGCCAAAACATCTTCGGCGTTGTAAGGTTAAGCCTCACGGTTCATTAGTATCGGTTAGCTCAACGCATCGCTGCGCTTACACACCCGACCTATCAACGTCATCGTCTTTAACGTTCCTTCAGGAGACTTAAAGTCTCAGGGAGAACTCATCTCGGGGCAAGTTTCGTGCTTAGATGCTTTCAGCACTTATCTCTTCCGCATTTAGCTACCGGGCAGTGCCATTGGCATGACAACCCGAACACCAGTGATGCGTCCACTCCGGTCCTCTCGTACTAGGAGCAGCCCCCCTCAATTCTCCAGCGCCCACGGCAGATAGGGACCGAACTGTCTCACGACGTTCTAAACCCAGCTCGCGTACCACTTTAAATGGCGAACAGCCATACCCTTGGGACCTACTTCAGCCCCAGGATGTGATGAGCCGACATCGAGGTGCCAAACACCGCCGTCGATATGAACTCTTGGGCGGTATCAGCCTGTTATCCCCGGAGTACCTTTTATCCGTTGAGCGATGGCCCTTCCATTCAGAACCACCGGATCACTATGACCTGCTTTCGCACCTGCTCGCGCCGTCACGCTCGCAGTCAAGCTGGCTTATGCCATTGCACTAACCTCCTGATGTCCGACCAGGATTAGCCAACCTTCGTGCTCCTCCGTTACTCTTTGGGAGGAGACCGCCCCAGTCAAACTACCCACCAGACACTGTCCGCAACCCGGATTACGGGTCTACGTTAGAACACCAGCCATTAAAGGGTGGTATTTCAAGGACGGCTCCACGCAGACTGGCGTCCACGCTTCAAAGCCTCCCACCTATCCTACACATCAAGGACCAGTGTTCAGTGTCAAGCTATAGTAAAGGTTCACGGGGTCTTTCCGTCTTGCCGCGGGTACACTGCATCTTCACAGCGAGTTCAATTTCACTGAGTCTCGGGTGGAGACAGCCTGGCCATCATTACGCCATTCGTGCAGGTCGGAACTTACCCGACAAGGAATTTCGCTACCTTAGGACCGTTATAGTTACGGCCGCCGTTTACCGGGGCTTCGATCAAGAGCTTCGTGTTACCACTAACCCCATCAATTAACCTTCCGGCACCGGGCAGGCGTCACACCGTATACGTCCACTTTCGTGTTTGCACAGTGCTGTGTTTTTAATAAACAGTTGCAGCCAGCTGGTATCTTCGACTGATTTCAGCTCCGCCCGCAGGGGCTTCACCTACACATCAGCGTGCCTTCTCCCGAAGTTACGGCACCATTTTGCCTAGTTCCTTCACCCGAGTTCTCTCAAGCGCCTTGGTATTCTCTACCTGACCACCTGTGTCGGTTTGGGGTACGATTTCGTGTTACCTGATGCTTAGAGGCTTTTCCTGGAAGCAGGGCATTTATCACTTCAGCACCGTAGTGCCTCGTCATCACACCTCAGCGTTAACAAGGTACCGGATTTACCTGGAACCTCCGCCTACATGCTTAAACCGGGACAACCGTCGCCCGGCTGACATAGCCTTCTCCGTCCCCCCTTCGCAGTAACACCAAGTACAGGAATATTAACCTGTTTCCCATCGACTACGCCTTTCGGCCTCGCCTTAGGGGTCGACTCACCCTGCCCCGATTAACGTTGGACAGGAACCCTTGGTCTTCCGGCGAGCGGGCTTTTCACCCGCTTTATCGTTACTTATGTCAGCATTCGCACTTCTGATACCTCCAGCATGCCTCACAGCACACCTTCAACGGCTTACAGAACGCTCCCCTACCCAACAACACATAGTGTCGCTGCCGCAGCTTCGGTGCATGGTTTAGCCCCGTTACATCTTCCGCGCAGGCCGACTCGACCAGTGAGCTATTACGCTTTCTTTAAATGATGGCTGCTTCTAAGCCAACATCCTGGCTGTCTGTGCCTTCCCACATCGTTTCCCACTTAACCATGACTTTGGGACCTTAGCTGGCGGTCTGGGTTGTTTCCCTCTTCACGACGGACGTTAGCACCCGCCGTGTGTCTCCCGTGATAACATTCTTCGGTATTCGTAGTTTGCATCGGGTTGGTAAGCCGGGATGGCCCCCTAGCCGAAACAGTGCTCTACCCCCGAAGATGAGTTCACGAGGCGCTACCTAAATAGCTTTCGGGGAGAACCAGCTATCTCCCGGTTTGATTGGCCTTTCACCCCCAGCCACAGGTCATCCGCTAATTTTTCAACATTAGTCGGTTCGGTCCTCCAGTTAGTGTTACCCAACCTTCAACCTGCCCATGGCTAGATCACCGGGTTTCGGGTCTATACCCTGCAACTTAACGCCCAGTTAAGACTCGGTTTCCCTTCGGCTCCCCTATACGGTTAACCTTGCTACAGAATATAAGTCGCTGACCCATTATACAAAAGGTACGCAGTCACACCACGAAGGTGCTCCCACTGCTTGTACGTACACGGTTTCAGGTTCTTTTTCACTCCCCTCGCCGGGGTTCTTTTCGCCTTTCCCTCACGGTACTGGTTCACTATCGGTCAGTCAGGAGTATTTAGCCTTGGAGGATGGTCCCCCCATATTCAGACAGGATACCACGTGTCCCGCCCTACTCTTCGAGTTCACAGCAAGTGTGCTTTCGTGTACGGGACTATCACCCTGTACCGTCGGACTTTCCAGACCGTTCCACTAACACACAAGCTGATTCAGACTCCGGGCTGCTCCCCGTTCGCTCGCCGCTACTGGGGGAATCTCGGTTGATTTCTTTTCCTCGGGGTACTTAGATGTTTCAGTTCCCCCGGTTCGCCTCGTTAACCTATGTATTCAGTTAACGATAGTGTGTCGGAACACACTGGGTTTCCCCATTCGGACATCGCCGGGTCAAAGGTTCATATCACCTCGCCGGCGCTTTTCGCAGATTAGCACGTCCTTCATCGCCTCTGACTGCCAGGGCATCCACCGTGTACGCTTAGTCGCTTAACCTCACAACCCGAAGATGTTTCACTTCATGGTCGCGAAAATTTGAGAGACTCGAACACACATGAGCTGTGTGTCGTTTCAATTTTCAGCTTGATCCAGATTTTTAAAGAGCAAAACTTCGCAGTGCACCTTTTCAGGTTCACTCTGAAGTTTTCTTGTGTTCGCAGTAAAAGATGGTGGAGCTATGCGGGATCGAACCGCAGACCTCCTGCGTGCAAGGCAGGCGCTCTCCCAGCTGAGCTATAGCCCCATCGTAGTCACCTCTGTACCGGTAATTTTTGTTGAGGCAAGGCGTGGTGACACGAAGCATACTTATGTATGTGAGTGTCGCCGCAACGCAGCATCAGCAAAAATTTGGTAGGCCTGAGTGGACTTGAACCACCGACCTCACCCTTATCAGGGGTGCGCTCTAACCACCTGAGCTACAAGCCTGTAGAGGTTTTTTACTGCTGTTTTTCATCAGACAATCTGTGTGGACACTACAAAGGCAGGTTCTTTAAGGTAAGGAGGTGATCCAACCGCAGGTTCCCCTACGGTTACCTTGTTACGACTTCACCCCAGTCATGAATCACAAAGTGGTAAGCGCCCTCCCGAAGGTTAAGCTACCTACTTCTTTTGCAACCCACTCCCATGGTGTGACGGGCGGTGTGTACAAGGCCCGGGAACGTATTCACCGTGGCATTCTGATCCACGATTACTAGCGATTCCGACTTCATGGAGTCGAGTTGCAGACTCCAATCCGGACTACGACGCACTTTATGAGGTCCGCTTGCTCTCGCGAGGTCGCTTCTCTTTGTATGCGCCATTGTAGCACGTGTGTAGCCCTACTCGTAAGGGCCATGATGACTTGACGTCATCCCCACCTTCCTCCAGTTTATCACTGGCAGTCTCCTTTGAGTTCCCGGCCGGACCGCTGGCAACAAAGGATAAGGGTTGCGCTCGTTGCGGGACTTAACCCAACATTTCACAACACGAGCTGACGACAGCCATGCAGCACCTGTCTCAGAGTTCCCGAAGGCACCAATCCATCTCTGGAAAGTTCTCTGGATGTCAAGAGTAGGTAAGGTTCTTCGCGTTGCATCGAATTAAACCACATGCTCCACCGCTTGTGCGGGCCCCCGTCAATTCATTTGAGTTTTAACCTTGCGGCCGTACTCCCCAGGCGGTCGACTTAACGCGTTAGCTCCGGAAGCCACGCCTCAAGGGCACAACCTCCAAGTCGACATCGTTTACGGCGTGGACTACCAGGGTATCTAATCCTGTTTGCTCCCCACGCTTTCGCACCTGAGCGTCAGTCTTTGTCCAGGGGGCCGCCTTCGCCACCGGTATTCCTCCAGATCTCTACGCATTTCACCGCTACACCTGGAATTCTACCCCCCTCTACAAGACTCTAGCCTGCCAGTTTCGAATGCAGTTCCCAGGTTGAGCCCGGGGATTTCACATCCGACTTGACAGACCGCCTGCGTGCGCTTTACGCCCAGTAATTCCGATTAACGCTTGCACCCTCCGTATTACCGCGGCTGCTGGCACGGAGTTAGCCGGTGCTTCTTCTGCGGGTAACGTCAATCGACAAGGTTATTAACCTTATCGCCTTCCTCCCCGCTGAAAGTACTTTACAACCCGAAGGCCTTCTTCATACACGCGGCATGGCTGCATCAGGCTTGCGCCCATTGTGCAATATTCCCCACTGCTGCCTCCCGTAGGAGTCTGGACCGTGTCTCAGTTCCAGTGTGGCTGGTCATCCTCTCAGACCAGCTAGGGATCGTCGCCTAGGTGAGCCGTTACCCCACCTACTAGCTAATCCCATCTGGGCACATCCGATGGTAAGAGGCCCGAAGGTCCCCCTCTTTGGTCTTGCGACGTTATGCGGTATTAGCTACCGTTTCCAGTAGTTATCCCCCTCCATCAGGCAGTTTCCCAGACATTACTCACCCGTCCGCCACTCGTCAGCGAAGCAGCAAGCTGCTTCCTGTTACCGTTCGACTTGCATGTGTTAGGCCTGCCGCCAGCGTTCAATCTGAGCCATGATCAAACTCTTCAATTTAAAAGTTTGATGCTCAATGAATTAAACTTCGTAATGAATTACGTGTTCACTCGTTGAGACTTGGTATTCATTTTTCGTCTTGCGACGTTAAGAATCCATGTCACTTTGAGTGCCCACACAGATTGTCTGATAAATTGTTAAAGAGCAGTTGCAACGCGGCTTTCGCTCACCGTTGCGAGGTCCCGTATATTACGTTTTCCTCATTCAGAGTCAAGCAATTATTTTCACTTTTCTCTGTTGGCGTTCATCTCTGAACCCCGCTGCCCCGGCGGCTTGTAAGCCGTTGTTCCGTGTCAGTGGAGGCGCATTATAGGGAGTTCTCAGACGTTGACAACCCCTCTTTGAAAAAAAACGTTCAACCGTCTCTTTTTTGCTCAAAACCGTGCTACAGCGCCAGTTTTTCGAGCGTTTCGAAGCCATAACGACGTAAAACGGGCAAAAGTTGTTCGGTTTCTTTTGTTATCGCCATACAAAAAGCGATGTTCGCATCCGCGGATTTCGCATCCGGCGCCTCGTGTTCCAGCAACCAGGCC
This sequence comes from Enterobacter cloacae complex sp. EB5, assembly GCF_031432835.1. Classification (NCBI taxonomy): domain Bacteria; kingdom Pseudomonadati; phylum Pseudomonadota; class Gammaproteobacteria; order Enterobacterales; family Enterobacteriaceae; genus Enterobacter; species Enterobacter cloacae complex sp. EB5. The sequence goes on along the minus strand of NZ_CP133860.1, from coordinate 2,155,337 downwards.
GTCCGACGCGCAATCGCAGCACCGGAATCCACCAGCCGGGTCCCTTCAGGCAGAACCTTTAACAGCTCTTCCTGTAATAGCGGGAAATGGGTGCAGCCAAGAACAACCGTATCCGGCGGTTCCTGCATCCGCAGCCATGGACGCAAAATACGACGCAGCTCTTCAAGCGATACCGTCTCGCCGTGCAGTTTCGCTTCCGCCATTTCCACCAGCTCCGCGGAGCCGAGCATAGCGATCTGGCATTCATTGGCAAAGCGTTCAATAAGCTCACGCGTATAAGGACGTTTTACCGTACCGCGCGTAGCCAGCAACCCCACAATGCCGTTCGCCGTCAGACGCGCCGCAGGTTTGATTGCCGGAACAACGCCCACAACCGGGAACGGGAATTTTTCGCGCAGGGCAGGAAGAGAGACCGTGCTTGCCGTATTACAGGCAATGACCGCCAGCGCCAGGGGATAACGCTTTTGTACCGCGGTGACGATTTCAACCACACGCTCAACAATAAAGTCTTCACTCTTTTCCCCATACGGGAACGCGACGTTATCGAAGGCGTAGATGTAATGGAGATCCGGCAGGAGCTGCCGAATCTCATCATAGACCGAAAGCCCACCGACGCCGGAATCAAACACCAGCACGGTGGGACGCGGATCAGAAGGTGTAGCTGCCAGACAAGGTGTATTCCCGTCCTGCAGTTTGGTAGCCATAAACTGTCTCGTAATCTTTATCGAACAGGTTGGCTATTTTACCACGAACTGTGAGATGAGAGGTGACAGGATATGAAACCGCGACGTCCCACAGGCTCACGCCGCCCATTTTGACTTTCTCTGACGGATAGGTTCCAAAATCGGTGTCGTAGCGCGTGCCGAGATAGTGATACGTCAGGCTCCAGTCGAAATCATCGATCTGCGTATCGAGCTGATACTTCACCTGCTGTTTAGCACGACGGTCCAGAAGTTGGTTGGTTGCCGCATTGCGGGCATCCACATAGTCGTAGCCCACAGTATGCGTCAACGGACCCGTATCAAACGACGCTGTCGCTTCTACACCTTTAATGCGTGCTTTGCCGACGTTGTAATATTGCTGGAGGTTATTGTTGAAGTCGATGAGATTATCAACGTCATTACGATAGCCGGATACGCGCCAGCTCACGCCTGCCGTCAGGCCTTCAAACGCCCCTTCCCACTGCTTGCTCTCTTCAGGATCAAGATGGGTATTGCCGTAGAAACCATAGAGCTGACCCAGATTCGGCGCTTTATAGGCCGTGCCATAAGAGGCTATGAAGCGGTAACCGTCAACGAACTCCCAGGCTGCGCTACTTTGCCAGGTACCATGGCGACCAAACTGAGAGTTGTCATCGCTGCGGGCCGCCGCCTCCAGAGTGAAATCGCCAAACTGCTGCAACCCGGTCAGGTAGACGCCGGTGTTACGCAGGTCATAGGCGTTGGTGACGTAGTTGGTACCCGGCTCGGTGCTCTGTTTCTGCCAGTCAACGCCCGCGCCGATATTGCCATGCCCCACGTCAACAGAGTTGGTCCACTGAACATTGTACTGTTTGATTTCATCCAGGGTAGCCGTGGAGTCATAGCGTCCAAGGTGCGGATCGTAATTGTAGTCTTTGCTGTGACTGTAGCTGGAGAGCAACTGTGAATGGAAAATATCCCGGTTAAACCGCAATCCGGCATCCCAGGTCTGGCTATAGAGCTGGCGGGTATCGACAAGTACATCAGGGGTAAATGAACTGTAATAGCCGTCATAGGCAGTACGGTTGCTGTAACCATAGCCGCGAACGAAACCACTCCACTGCTCGGAGAAAGCATGCTCCAGTGCGCCATAGAGCGTTTTATTCATAAAGCCGTCGCGATCGGTCTGGGCAAGGCCGCCGTTATTACCGTCAGCAACGACGTCAAAACCTTTTGTGTAGGTGTAATCCCCTGCCAGCGTAACGCGCGTACTGTCACCCAACGTTTGCTGGGTGCTGCCACCATAATTCTGGAAGCCGTGTGTCCCAACGCCAGCATTCAGCGTTGTGCCATCCTTCGCACGCGTAGTGATAATGTTGACTACGCCACCAATCGCATCCGAGCCGTACACCGCCGAACGCGGTCCACGAATGTATTCGATGCGCTGCACCAGGGAGATCGGAAACTGGCTGAGATCGGACGACCCCGTGACGCCCGCCTGGTTAAGGCGGATCCCATCGACGAGAATCAGGACATGGCTGGAGTTCGTACCGCGTATAAAGAGAGAAGAGAGCTGCCCCATCCCGCCATTTTGCGCGGTATCTACGCCGGGCAGGCGACGCATGACATCCAGAACCGTGGTGGATTGCCAGCGGTCGATATCGGCCCGCGTCACGACAGAAGTCGCAGCCAGAACAGATTTTTCAGGTTGTTCGAAACGGTTTGCTGTCACCACCAACGAGTCGGCGCTTTCCTGCGCCCAGCCCGAAAATGCCGTGACGGAAAACGCCGTCAACAGCGATACTTTTTTAATCATTGTTAAAGCATCCACAATATAAGAAGGATGCCGCAGGCCTCATCGATAGCACGCGATGATGAAACCAAATGCGACGTGATCCCGGCAGGTCTTCGGGCTGGGTGGCGTTATACGGATGAAGACTTCCCATTTTCACAGTGTCTACAACTCTCATCCCGCCAGTCTTTACCGCTGCGCGTCAGCTCCAGATTTGCACTGGATTCCCTTTTCACTCTCAGGAGACCGGAAACAGAATGCTACAATTAGACACGTATAGATGTCCAGATAGCTATTAGCCATTAAATCTGGACATCCACTGCACAATCCCTACAATCCCCGCGTAATTCTTTATCACTCAGGACGCATCATGACCCCCGAACACCTCCCGACAGAACAGTACGACGCACAGCTGGCAGAAAAAGTTGTCCGCCTGCAAAGTATGATGACGCCTTTCAACGCGCCCGTTCCCGAGGTGTTTCGTTCTCCGGTCAGCCACTACCGTATGCGCGCTGAGTTCCGCATCTGGCACGATGGCGATGACCTGTACCACATCATTTTCGATCAGCAGACGAAATCCCGCATTCGCGTAGACAGTTTCCCGGCGGCGAGTGAGCTCATCAACCAGTTGATGACGCTAATGATTGAAGGCGTGCGCAACAATCCGGTACTGCGCAACAAGCTGTTCCAGATTGACTACCTGACCACCCAAAGCAATCAGGCCATTGTTTCTCTGCTCTATCACAAAGCGCTGACCGACGAGTGGCGCGAGCAGGCAGAAGCCCTGCGCGATGCGCTGCGCGCGCAGAACATCAACGTGCACCTGATTGGCCGCGCGACCAAAACCAAAATCATGCTGGACCAGGATTACATCGACGAGCGTCTGCCGGTAGCAGGAAAAGAGATGGTTTACCGTCAGGTGGAGAACAGCTTCACCCAGCCGAATGCCGCCATGAACGTGCAGATGCTGGAGTGGGCGCTGAACGCGACGGAAGGGTCGACGGGCGATCTGCTGGAACTCTACTGCGGTAACGGCAACTTCTCGCTGGCGCTGGCGCGTAACTTCGAACGCGTGCTGGCGACGGAAATCGCCAAACCGTCGGTGGCCGCCGCGCAGTACAACATCGCCGCTAACCATATTGATAACGTACAAATTATTCGTATGGCGGCAGAAGAGTTTACCCAGGCGATGAACGGCGTACGCGAGTTTAACCGCCTGCAAGGGATTGATTTGAAGAGCTACCAGTGTGAGACAATTTTTGTCGATCCGCCGCGCAGTGGCCTGGACAGCGAAACCGAGAAGATGGTGCAGGCGTACCCGCGTATTTTGTACATCTCCTGTAACCCGGAGACGCTGTGCAAGAATCTGGAAACATTAAGCCAGACGCACAAGGTTGAACGTCTGGCGCTGTTCGATCAGTTCCCGTATACACACCATATGGAGTGCGGCGTTTTACTTACCGCACGGTGATCTGTAGGCCGGATAAGCGTAGCGCCATCCGGCATTTTTTGGCAGGTGGCGCTTCGCTTACCTGCCCTACAAATAATTCATTACTCCGGCAACTGGCTCTTGCGGCTACGCATACGCGAGCCAATCCAGAACACCAGCGCCACAGACAGCACCGCAGGCAGGAAGTTAGAGCCAATATCCGGATACTCCGCGCGCACCACAGTGCTGTACAACAGTACACCCAGAATAAAGCAGGCTGCGGCCAGCCCCGGTAATCCGACAGGCATGGTGCGGTTCAGATAACGTTGATGCAGGCAGTACACCGTCAGCACCAGCGCGATAATCGGGAAAATCGAGAACGGTACAATTGAGCTGAAAATCGCCGCAAACGTACCATTAATGGATAAGCCAGCGATCAATGCCAGCAACAGCGTTCCTTTATCCTGACCTGACTGTTTCATTACTCACCTTCACTCATCGTTTTGATGTGCCAACTTCTCTTGTTCACGGCGATACCAGTAGTACGCACCTTTAGAAATCATCCGCAGCTGCAATACCAGTCGCTCTTCGAGTTGCTTACGTTGTTCAATGCCGACATCCAGCGCTTCGGCACCCGCGCTGAAAACAATCGTCACCATCGCCTCGGCCTGTGCTTCAGTAAACGCACGCGGCATATGGTTTTCGAGTTCAAGATAGTCGGCAAGTTCCGCGATGAAATGCTGAATTTCACGCGCGACGGCGGCACGAAACGCGGCTGACGTCCCGGAACGTTCACGCAACAGCAGGCGAAACGCGTTAGGGTTATTGCCGATAAATTCCATAAATGTCGACACAGAGGTGCGGATCACGCTGCCGCCCTTGGCGATACGCTGACGCGCCTGACGCATAAGCTGGCGCAGCATTAAACCGCTCTCGTCGACCATGGTCAGGCCCAGTTCATCCACATCACGGAAATGACGATAGAAGGACGTTGGCGCAATCCCGGCCTCGCGCGCCACTTCACGCAGGCTCAAACTGGCAAAACTCCGCTCAGCACTCAGTTGACTGAATGCGGCTTCCACCAGCGAACGCCGGGTTTTCTCTTTTTGTTGTGCTCTTACGCCCATCACGATAGTTGAATCCTTCCAAAGGCCCGTTGGCACTATACCAGAGAATAAAATTAATCTGTTTACCTGGCTTTGTGAATGATTGTTTACGGGCGGTTTGTGCTCCACTGCCCGAAAAAAGCACAACGATAATTGGGTTACCCAGGCAATGATGTTATGATTCTGTTGCTTTTATGTATAAGAACAGGTAAGCCTTGCCATGCCACATTCCTACGATTACGACGCAATAGTTATTGGTTCCGGCCCCGGCGGCGAAGGTGCTGCTATGGGTCTGGTAAAACAGGGAGCCAGAGTAGCGGTTATTGAGCGCTACCATAATGTCGGCGGCGGTTGCACCCACTGGGGCACCATCCCTTCGAAAGCCCTCCGCCACGCCGTTAGCCGCATTATCGAATTTAACCAGAACCCTCTTTACAGCGACCACTCCCGACTTCTTCGCTCCTCCTTTGCCGATATCCTGAATCACGCAGACACGGTCATTAACCAGCAGACGCGCATGCGTCAGGGTTTCTATGAGCGCAACCACTGTGAAATTCTGCAAGGGAACGCGCATTTTGTGGATGAACACACCCTGGCGCTGGAGTGCCACGACGGTTCGGTTGAGACGCTCACCGCTGAAAAATTTGTGATCGCCTGCGGTTCCCGTCCTTACCATCCGGCAGACGTGGATTTCTCGCACCCGCGCATTTACGACAGCGACTCCATCCTCAGCCTGCACCACGAGCCACGCCATGTGATCATCTACGGTGCGGGGGTGATTGGCTGTGAATATGCGTCGATCTTCCGGGGAATGGAGGTCAAAGTTGATCTGATCAACACCCGCGACCGGCTGCTGGCGTTCCTCGATCAGGAGATGTCAGATTCCCTCTCCTACCACTTCTGGAACAGCGGCGTGGTGATTCGCCACAACGAAGAGTACGAGAAAATCGAAGGCTGCGACGACGGTGTGATCATGCACCTGAAATCCGGTAAGAAGCTGAAGGCAGACTGCCTGCTGTACGCCAACGGCCGTACCGGCAACACGGATTCATTGCAGCTGGAGAATATCGGGCTTGAAACCGACAGCCGCGGTCAGCTCAAGGTCAACAGCATGTACCAGACTGCGCTGCCGCACGTTTACGCGGTCGGTGACGTGATTGGTTACCCAAGCCTGGCCTCCGCCGCGTACGATCAGGGCCGCATCGCAGCACAGGCGCTGGTGAAAGGTGAAGCGACGGCGCATCTGATTGAAGATATCCCGACGGGCATCTACACCATTCCGGAAATCAGCTCTGTCGGCAAAACCGAGCAGCAGCTGACGGCCATGAAGGTGCCTTACGAGGTGGGTCGTGCCCAGTTTAAACATCTGGCGCGGGCGCAAATCGTGGGGATGAGCGTGGGTACGCTGAAGATCCTGTTCCATCGCGAGACGAAAGAGATCCTCGGTATTCACTGCTTCGGTGAACGCGCGGCGGAAATCATTCATATCGGCCAGGCGATCATGGAGCAAAAAGGTGGTGGCAACACCATTGAGTACTTCGTTAACACCACCTTTAACTACCCGACCATGGCGGAAGCCTATCGGGTAGCTGCGCTGAACGGCTTAAACCGCCTGTTTTAACGCGCTGTCGAAATGGCCATCCATCGCACCCCGGATGGCCTCTGCCAGCTGCTCATAGCGGCTGCGCAGCGGTGACCCCGGACGATAAACCAGACCAATGGTGCGACGCGGCTCCGGCTTAATACACGGCAGATAGACCACGCCATCACGTTTACGCTCGTGCGGCACCGCCAGCGCAGGCAGCAGCGTAATACCGCTTCCCGCCGCCACCATATTACGCAGCGTTTCCAGGCTGGTTGCGCGGAAATGGGTATCTTCATCGGCACCCGCTTCGAAGCAGAAGCCCATCGCCTGATCGCGCAGACAGTGGCCGTCTTCCAGCATCAGCAGTTTTTCACCGGCCAGATCGGCCATCGGCACGCGATCGCGGTTCGCCCACGGGTGATCTTCATAGATCGCCAGCATCATCGGCTCATCGAACAGCGGTACTTCAATAAACGCTTCACTCTCTTTGACCAGCGCCAGGATCGCGCAGTCGAGCTTGCCGCTGTCCAGCTGCGCCAGCAGCTGATGGGTTTGCGCTTCATGCAGGTACATTTCGAGTTTCGGGAACGTCTGGTGCAGCATCGGAATGATTTGCGGCAACAGGTACGGGCCAACGGTTGGGATCAGGCCAATATGCAGCGGGCCGGACATCGCTTCCCCCTGCTGGCTTGCCATTTCCTTGAGCACTTTGACCTCGCGCAGTACGGTGCGCGCCTGATCCACCAGCAGCAGACCTGCCTGCGTGAACAGTACCTTACGACTGGTGCGCTCCAGCAGCATCACGCCCAGCTCATCTTCCAGCTTGCGGATCTGACCGCTCAACGTTGGCTGGCTGACGTGGCAGGAGTCTGCCGCGCGGCGAAAATGGCGATGCTCAGCTAACGCTACCAGGTATTCAAGATCACGAATATTCATTATTCATCCTCCGTCGCCACGATAGTTCATGGCGATAGATAGCATAGCAACGAACGATTATCCCTATCAAGCATTCTGTTGAATAATACATCACATAGACGAGGCGGCACGTGTTTGACCCTTGACGTCCCCGCACCGTCAGCGAGTTTCTCTCAAAACTCGAAAAACTAAAGCCAACGTGAACTTTTGCGGACCCCGTGGTCCGCTTTTTTTTGCGTAAAAAAAAGCCCAGCGCTAAGCCAGGCTCCGTTTTTCTCCCTCTCCCTGTGGGAGAGGGCCGGGGTGAGGGCACCAGCCCGCACTATTCAAACCAATTCAAACCAACCGGTTTTTCGCATCCGCAATCGCCTGCGCTACCTGCTTCGGCGACACGCCGCCTTTCGCTGCACGCTTATCCAGGCAGGATTGCAGGGCCAGAATCGGGTAGACATCCTCCCCGATAACCGCGCTGAATTTTTGCAGGTCGGCAAGCGCAAGCTCTTCAAGGGCTTTACCCTGACGAATCGCTTCCACCACCGCTTCACCCACAATATGGTGCGCCTCGCGGAACGGTACGCCTTTCGCCACCAGGTAGTCCGCCAGCTCGGTAGAGTTAGCATACCCCTGCTGCGCCGCTTCCTGGCAGCGCGGACGTTTCACCTGAATGCCGTCCAGCACCAGCGCGCCCATATGCAGACAGTCCAGCCAGGTGTCGAGCGCGTCGAACAGCCCCTCTTTGTCTTCCTGCATGTCTTTGTTGTATGCCAGCGGCAGCCCTTTCAGGGTCATCATCATACCGGTCAGCGCGCCCTGCACACGGCCACACTTACCGCGGATCAGCTCCAGCGCATCCGGGTTTTTCTTCTGCGGCATCAGGGAGGAGCCGGACGTCACACGGTCGGACAGTTCCACAAACCCGGCTTCGCCAGAGTTAAAGAAGATCAGGTCTTCGGCAAAGCGCGACAGGTGCACCATCCCGATAGAGGCATTTGAAAGCAGCTCCAGCACGTGGTCACGGTCAGAGACGCTGTCCAGGCTGTTGCGGGTGGCGGAGGCAAAGCCCAGCCAGCCTGCCAGCTGCTCACGGTCGATTTCATACGCCGTACCGGCCAGCGCGCCGCTGCCCAGCGGGCTGACGTCCAGACGCTTTAAGGTATCCTGTAAACGGCTCTCATCACGCGCCAGCATCTCAACGTAGGCCAGACACCAGTGCGCAAAGGTCACCGGCTGCGCGCGTTGCAGGTGGGTATAACCCGGCATCACGGCGTCCTGATTGTTCTGCGCGGTGTCCACCAGCGCGCTCTGCAACTGACGATTCGCCGCCAGCAGTTCGCCGACGGTCTCTTTACACCACAGCTTCAGGTCGGTCGCCACCTGGTCATTACGGCTACGCCCGGTATGGAGCTTTTTACCCAACTGGCCGACTTTGTCGATCAGTTTGCCTTCCACCCAGCTGTGAATATCTTCGGCATCGCTCTGGAGGATTTGCTCCGGATCCAGACGCACCTCTTCCAGCAGGTTGTTCAGCGCCTCTTCCAGCTGCTGCTGTTCGTCTGCGGTCAGCACGCCAACGGTCACCAGCGCTTTGGACCAGGCCACAGAGCCGACAATATCCTGTTCGGCCAGGCGGTAGTCGAAGCGCAAAGAGTCGTTGAACTGTTTGAACCGCTGATCCGCTGCCTGTGTAAAACGCCCACCCCAAAGTGCCATAACGAATTTCCTTAATGATGATATTTTTGCCCGGTGGCGCTGCGCTTACCGGGCCTACAAAATTCACGTAGGCCGGATAAGCGAAGCGCCATCCGGCACAGAAACTTAAGCCAGAATACGCGTACCAATCGGCGTACCGTTAAACAGCGCCGGGAGTTGCTCCGCGTGACGCCAGGAGGCGATATCCACCGGGCGACCCAGCGTGCGTGCCGCATCCAGCGCGGCGTTCACTTTAACGATCATGCCGTCGGTGATAATGCCCTGATCGATCAGCTGCTCGGCTTTTGCGGCGGTCATTTCCGCAATACGCTGGCCTTTGCCGTCCAGTATGCCGCTCACGTCGGAGAGCAGGATCAGATCTGCGCCCAGCGTGGCCGCCAGCGCGGTTGCCGCCTGGTCCGCATTGACGTTCATCAGCTCGCCCTCTTCGGTCACGCCGATTGAGCTCACCACCGGCAGGAAACCGCCTTCCAGCAGGGTGTTAATCAGCTTAGGCGAACCAGGCTGCGCCAGTCCAACATGGCCAAGCTCTTCGTCGAGCTGGGTCACTTTTACGCTATCGCCATCGCCCAGGTAGAGGCCAACGGACGCAATATGGTGTTTCTTCGCCCACGCCAGCAGCGTTTTGTTCGCCGTGCCCGCCAGCGCGCCGGTAATGATGTCAATCTGGTCCGCAGGCGTCACGCGCAGGCCATTTTTCTTTTTCACCGGCAGGTTGAGCCCTTTCATCAGCTCATCCACCACGCAGCCGCCGCCGTGCACAATCACCAGCGGACGTTGGTGTGATTCACGATAGTTCACCAGTGCGGTAAACAGGCGCTCCAGCGCTTCTTCGCTGTCCAGCAGTACACCACCGAGTTTGATAATTAATGGATTCATCATCACACCTTAAATAAGAGCCTGCGTTTCAGGGAAGCCGAAACGAATATTTGCACACTGCATTGCCTGTGCGGCAGCGCCTTTGAGTAAGTTATCTTCTGCGGCGACCACAATCAGATGCTCGCCCTGCACGGCAAAGCCGATGTCGCAGAACGGCAGGCCAACCACGTTTTTCAACGCCGGCACGCCTTTGTCATACAGGCGCACCAGCGGTTTATCCGCATACGCCTGCGTGAAGACCTCGCTCACCTGTTCTTTGGTCACACCCGGCTTCAGGCGGCAGGTAATGGTTTCGAGGATCCCACGCGGGAAGCTGCCCAGATGCGGGGTGAAAATCACGTCCGCGCCCAGATGCGTCGTGATTTCAGGGTGATGGCGGTGATTAAACACGCCATACGGCTGAAGGCTCACTTCGCAGAAGCTGTTGGAGATCGCCGCCTTGCGCCCGGCTCCGCTCACGCCACTGGTGGCGTTGATCACCGGCCACTGGTTCAGATCCAGCAGACCGGCGTCGATCAGCGGCTTCAGGGAAAGCTGCGCCGCCGTCGGGTAGCAGCCCGGCACGGCAATTAGATCCGCTTCTTTCAGTTTCTCAGCGCTCCACTCCGCCAGGCCGTACACCGCTTTTTCGAGCAGATCCGGGTGCTGATGGGTAAAACCGTAATATTTTTCGTAGAACGCGCTGTCGTTAACGCGAAACGCGCCGGAGAGATCAAAGACCACGCAGCCGGCCGCTAAAAATTGCGGTGCCAGGTCGTGGCTGACTTCATGCGCCGTGGCTAAAAACACCACGTCAACGCCGTCGGTGAACTCGCTGATGTCGGACATCGGCTGCAAAGACAGATCGACAATGCCTTTAAGCTGCGGATGCAAATCGGAAATTAACTTTCCGGCATCATTGCTTTGCGCTGACACGGTCAAAGCGGTTATGGTCATATGAGGGTGGCGATTTACGTAGCTTACAAGCTCTGCGCCCGCATAACCGCTAGCGCCTACAATCAGCGTATTCAACATCGGGTTCCTTTATGCTCAACGTTAATGTATTTTTATTCACATTTATTGCATGAATATTGATACTATCACGACCTAAGGTGTGTCAACAATGAAAATGAACTTACCGCCATTTATCGAGATCTACCGCGCCCTGATTGCCACACCGTCCATCAGTGCGACGGAAGAAGCCCTGGATCAGAGCAATGAGTCTTTAATCAATCTGCTGGCGGGTTGGTTTAGCGATCTTGGGTTTAACGTTGAGGTTCAGCCCGTCCCCGGAACACGCCATAAATTTAACCTGCTCGCCAGTACCGGACATGGCGCGGGCGGCCTGCTGCTGGCTGGCCACACTGACACCGTGCCGTTTGATGATGGCCGCTGGACGCGCGATCCGTTCACGCTGACCGAGCATGACAACAAGCTTTATGGTCTGGGCACCGCCGACATGAAAGGCTTTTTCGCCTTTATCCTCGACGCGCTGCGTGACGTGGACGTGACAACCCTGAAAAAGCCGCTCTACATTCTGGCGACCGCCGATGAAGAGACCAGCATGGCGGGCGCACGTTATTTCTCTGAAGATACATCGATTCGTCCTGACTGCGCGATCATCGGCGAACCGACCTCTCTGCAACCGATTCGGGCGCATAAAGGCCATATTTCTACCGCGGTGCGCGTGCTCGGACAGTCCGGCCACTCCAGCGATCCGGCGCGCGGCGTGAACGCCATTGAGCTGATGCATGACGCGATTGGCCGCATCATGACCCTGCGCGACGATCTGAAAGAGCGCTATCACTACGAGGCGTTCACCGTGCCTTACCCAACGCTTAACCTCGGCAGCCTGCACGGCGGTGATGCGTCCAACCGTATCTGCGCCTGCTGCGAACTGCATATGGATATCCGTCCGCTGCCGGGTATGACGCTGAGCGATCTGGATGGCTTACTGAACGAAGCGCTGGCGCCGGTCAGCGAGCGCTGGCCGGGCCGTCTGACGGTCTCCGAACTGCATCCGCCGATTCCAGGCTACGAATGTCCGCCTGACCACCAGCTGGTTCAGGTAGTGGAAAAACTGCTCGGCGAGAAAACCGACGTGGTGAACTACTGCACCGAAGCGCCGTTTATTCAGACGCTGTGCCCGACGCTGGTTCTGGGCCCTGGCTCCATCAACCAGGCCCACCAGCCGGACGAATATCTCGAAACCCGCTTCATCAAGCCCACTCGCGAACTCATTACCCAGGTTGTGCATCACTTCTGCTGGCATTAAAAACGCACCGAACAGTCCCCTCTCCCTGTGGGAGAGGGTTAGGGTTAGGGCAACAAATCGCATGATCTTCGTCACATTCCCATAAGCATCTCTTATCTGACGCAATACGAATTAAATTTCGTAAATTGCCCACATTTATTCGTTTGCTGAACCGTTTTCGCAGCAATTGACGACGGGGGTTTTACGTGGCTTTATAAAGGGAGATGACAAAATAATGTCCAGAAGATTTTCGCATGGGCATAAACAAAAATGATGGGGTGACTGGGTTTTTATGAACGAACAATATTCCGCGTTGCGTAGTAATGTCAGTATGCTCGGCAAAGTGCTTGGAGATACCATCAAAGACGCACTGGGGGAGAACATCCTCGACCGCGTTGAAACCATCCGCAAGCTGTCCAAATCTTCCCGCGCCGGTAACGAGGCCAATCGTCAGGAGCTGCTCACCACCTTGCAGAACCTCTCCAACGATGAGCTGCTGCCCGTTGCCCGCGCCTTCAGCCAGTTCCTGAACCTGGCAAACACCGCTGAGCAATACCACAGCATTTCGCCAAAAGGCGAAGCGGCCAGCAACCCGGAAGTCATTGCCCGCACCCTTCGTAAACTCAAAGACCAGCCCGACCTCAACGAAGCGACCATCAAAAAAGCGGTGGAATCCCTTTCGCTGGAGCTGGTGCTGACCGCACACCCAACCGAAATCACCCGTCGTACGCTGATCCACAAAATGGTGGAAGTGAACAACTGTCTGAAGCAGCTGGATAACAAAGACATTGCCGACTACGAGCGTAACCAGCTTATGCGCCGTCTGCGCCAGCTGATTGCCCAGTCCTGGCACACGGATGAAATTCGTAAACATCGCCCAAGCCCGGTCGACGAAGCCAAATGGGGCTTTGCGGTGGTGGAAAACAGCCTGTGGGAAGGGGTACCCAACTACCTGCGCGAGCTGAACGAACAGCTGGAAGAAAATCTGGGCTATCGCCTGCCGGTTGATTTTGTTCCGGTGCGCTTCACCTCCTGGATGGGCGGCGACCGCGACGGCAACCCGAACGTGACGGCGGAAATCACCCGCCACGTCCTGCTGCTGAGCCGCTGGAAAGCGACCGACCTGTTCCTGAAAGATATTCAGGTGCTGATCTCCGAGCTGTCGATGGTGGAAGCCACGCCGGAACTGCGCGCGCTGGCCGGTGAAGAAGGCGCCAGCGAGCCGTACCGTTTCCTGATGAAAAAACTGCGCGGTCAGCTGATGGCCACTCAGGCCTGGCTGGAAGCGCGCCTGAAAGGCCAGCGCCTGCCGAAGCCGGAAGGTCTGCTGAGCCAGAACGAACAGCTCTGGGAGCCGCTGTACGCCTGCTATAAATCGCTCCAGGCCTGTGGGATGGGCATCATTGCCAACGGCGAACTGCTCGACACCCTGCGCCGCGTGAAGTGTTTCGGCGTGCCGCTGGTGCGTATCGACGTTCGTCAGGAAAGTACCCGTCATACCGAAGCGCTGGGCGAGCTGACCCGCTACCTCGGCATCGGCGACTATGAAAGCTGGTCAGAAGCCGACAAACAGGCGTTCCTGATCCGCGAACTGAACTCCAAGCGCCCGCTGCTGCCGCGCAACTGGGAGCCAAGCAACGACACCCGCGAAGTACTCAACACCTGTAAAGCGATCGTGGATGCGCCGAAAGGATCGGTGGCCGCCTATGTGATCTCCATGGCGAAGACCCCGTCCGACGTGCTGGGCGTTCATCTTCTGCTGAAAGAAGCGGGCATCGACTATGCCCTGCCAGTGGCCCCGCTGTTTGAGACCCTCGACGACCTGAACAACGCCAATGACGTGATGACCCAGCTGCTGAACATCGACTGGTATCGCGGCTTTATTCAGGGCAAACAGATGGTGATGATTGGCTATTCCGACTCCGCGAAAGATGCGGGCGTGATGGCAGCCTCCTGGGCGCAGTATCAGGCGCAGGATGCGCTAATCAAAACCTGCGAAAAAGCCGGTATTGAACTGACCCTGTTCCACGGACGCGGCGGCTCCATTGGTCGTGGCGGTGCACCTGCACACGCAGCGCTGCTCTCTCAACCACCAGGAAGCCTGAAAGGCGGCCTGCGCGTGACCGAGCAGGGCGAGATGATCCGCTTCAAGTACGGCCTGCCGGAAGTGACCATCAGCAGCCTGTCGCTCTATACCAGCGCGATCCTGGAAGCCAACCTGCTGCCACCGCCGGAGCCAAAAGAGTCCTGGTGCCGCATCATGGATGAGCTGTCAGACATCTCCTGCGATCTGTACCGCGGCTATGTGCGTGAAAACAAAGATTTCGTGCCTTACTTCCGTTCAGCCACGCCTGAGCAGGAGCTGGGTAAACTGCCGCTGGGCTCACGTCCTGCCAAGCGTCGTCCGACCGGCGGCGTTGAATCCCTGCGCGCCATTCCGTGGATCTTCGCCTGGACGCAAAACCGTCTGATGCTGCCCGCCTGGCTGGGTGCCGGTGCGGCGCTGCAAAAAGTGGTGGAAGACGGTAAGCAGAGCGAACTGGAAACCATGTGCCGCGACTGGCCATTCTTCTCTACCCGTCTGGGCATGCTGGAGATGGTCTTCTCGAAAGCCGACCTGTGGCTGGCGGAATACTACGATCAGCGTCTGGTGAAACCAGAGCTGTGGGCGCTGGGTAAAGAGCTGCGCGAGCTGCTGGAAGGCGATATTAAAGTGGTGCTGGATATCGCTAATGACTCCCACCTGATGGAAGACCTGCCGTGGATCGCCGAGTCTATCCAGCTGCGTAACATCTACACCGACCCGCTGAACGTTTTACAGGCTGAACTGCTACACCGTTCG
Organism: Enterobacter cloacae complex sp. EB5; assembly: GCF_031432835.1. Taxonomy (NCBI): domain Bacteria; kingdom Pseudomonadati; phylum Pseudomonadota; class Gammaproteobacteria; order Enterobacterales; family Enterobacteriaceae; genus Enterobacter; species Enterobacter cloacae complex sp. EB5. The sequence continues at coordinate 2,140,166 of NZ_CP133860.1, read as the reverse complement.
CGTCTGGCGGAGGAGGAAGGTAAAGAGCCGGATCCGCGCGTTGAACAGGCGCTGATGGTAACGATAGCAGGCGTTGCGGCAGGTATGCGCAACACCGGTTAATGCTCAGTGCCCGGCAGCGCTACGCTTGCCGGGCACTTCTTGATCTTCCCCCTTCCGTGATTTCCCTCTCAATCTTTACCTCCGGTAAGGCAATCACGTTTCCCTTAGACGTAGCGCAACAAATGACCGGCACGCCGGGAGTAGAGTCACTCTTAGTGCAGTACGAACAGGGCAGGATTTACCTCAAACACTAAGGGAGTAATGTTATGGACCGTGTTATTCAATCCCCGGGGAAATACATCCAGGGCGCGGATGTTCTTTCTCGCCTCGGCGACTACCTGAAGCCGCTGGCGAACCGCTGGCTGGTAGTGGGCGATAAATTTGTGCTGGGTTTTGCTGAAGAAACCCTGCGCCAGAGTTTTAAAAAAGCCGGACTCCATGCCGAAATTGCACCATTTGGTGGCGAATGTTCGCAAAATGAAATCGATCGCCTGAAAAAGCTGGCCGACAGCACTGACTGTCTGGCGGTGCTGGGTATCGGCGGCGGAAAAACGCTGGATACTGCCAAAGCGCTGGCCCACTTTATGGACGTGCCGGTGGCCATTGCCCCGACCATTGCCTCCACCGATGCGCCGTGCAGCGCCCTCTCCGTGATTTATACCGACAGCGGCGAGTTCGATCGCTACCTGATGCTGCCCCACAACCCGAACATGGTGATTGTCGATACCAAAGTGGTGGCGGGCGCACCTGCGCGCCTGCTGGCCGCCGGGATTGGCGATGCCCTGGCAACCTGGTTTGAAGCGCGTGCCTGTTCGCGTAGCGGCGCCACGACCATGGCGGGCGGCAAGTGCACGCAGGCAGCGCTAGCGCTGGCAGAGTTGTGCTACAACACGCTGGTTGAAGAGGGCGAGAAAGCGATGCTGGCGGCAGAGCAGCATGTCGTCACCCCCGCGCTGGAACGCATTATTGAAGCCAACACCTATCTGAGCGGCGTGGGCTTTGAAAGCGGCGGGCTGGCGGCGGCGCATGCCATTCACAACGGCATGACGGCGGTGCCGGATGCGCATCATTTCTACCATGGTGAAAAGGTCGCGTTCGGCACGCTGACGCAACTGGTACTGGAGAACGCGCCGGTTGAAGAAATTGAGACCGTCGCCGCGCTTTGCCACAGCGTTGGGCTGCCGATCACGCTGGCGCAGCTGAATATCAAAGAGGATATTCCGGCCAAAATGCGGCTGATCGCGGAGGCGTCCTGTGCCGAAGGGGAAACCATCCACAACATGCCTGGCGGCGTCACGCCGGATCAGGTCTATGCGGCGCTGCTGGTGGCGGACCAGTATGGACAGCGTTTCCTTCAGGAGTGGGAGTAATAAAAAAGCCGGGTGGCGGCTACGCCTTACCCGGCCTACAAAAGCGTGTCATTCGTAGGCCGGGTAAGCGCAGCGCCACCCGGCACAAGGGCTACTTCACGTCAAACCGATCCAAATCCATCACTCGCGCCCACGCGGCAACGAAATCACGAACGAACTTCTCATGTGCATCACTGCTGGCGTAAACTTCGGCCAGCGCACGCAGGACGGCGTTTGAACCGAAGACCAGATCGGCGCGGGTGGCGGTGTATTTCACTTCACCGCTGGCGCGATCGCTACCGGCAAACAGCTCGTTTGAGTCGTCGGTCGCTTTCCACTGGGTGTTCATATCCAGCAGATTAACGAAGAAGTCGTTGCTCAGCACGCCCTCGCGGTTGGTAAACACGCCATTCTTGCTGCCATCGAAGTTTGCACCCAGTACGCGCAGACCGCCGATCAGCACCGTCAGTTCCGGCGCGGTCAGGGTCAGCTGCTGGGCTTTGTCGATCAGCAGCGACTCCGTGGTGGACACATCCACCTGCGCACGGTAGTTGCGAAAACCGTCGGCAACCGGTTCGAGCAGGTTAAACATCTCGATATCCGTCTGGTCCTGACGCGCATCCACGCGGCCCGGGGTGAACGGTACGTTAACGTAAACGCCTGCCGCTTTCGCCGCCTGCTCAACGCCCACAACACCTGCCAGCACGATGATATCGGCCAGAGAGGCTTTATTCGTGGTGCGCTGGATTGCTTCCAGAGCCGGTAACGCCCGCACCGCCGCGGCGTTCACATCCCAGTCGCGCTGAGGCGCCAGCGCCAGACGCGCGCCGTTAGCGCCGCCACGCTTGTCGCCGCCGCGGAAGGTCGATGCCGACGCCCAGGCCACGGAAACCAGTTCGCTCACGGAGAGACCAGAGGCCGCGATTTCCGCTTTCAGGCTTTCAATATCTTCCTGCGTCGGATGGAACACCGGCTGAGGCAGCGGATCCTGCCAAATCAGATCTTCTTTCGGTACTTCCGGGCCGATGTAACGGGATTTCGGCCCCATATCGCGGTGGGTCAGCTTGAACCACGCGCGCGCAAAGGCTTCGTTGAAGGCCTGCGGATCGTTCAGGAAGCGACGGGAAATTTTCTCGAATTCCGGATCAAAACGCAGCGTCAGGTCGGTGACCAGCATGGTTGGCTTGCGTTTTTTCGACGGGTCGAACGGGTCAGGCATGATTTCCAGCGCATCCACGGCTTCAAACTGAATCGCGCCTGCCGGGCTACGCGTCTGCACCCATTCGTATTTGAACAGGTTCTCGAAGAAGTAGTTGCTCCACTGGGTCGGGGTTTGAGACCAGATAACTTCCAGCCCGGAGGTGATGGCGTCAGCGCCAATACCGGTGCCGTGCGTGCTGGCCCAGCCCAGGCCCTGCGCTTCAATCGGCGACGCTTCCGGGTCAGTGCCCACGTGCGTGGCTTCACCTGCGCCGTGCGTTTTACCGAGCGTATGGCCGCCCGCAATCAGCGCGACGGTCTCTTCGTCGTTCATGCCCATGTTGCCAAAGGTAGCGCGGATCGCCGCCGCCGCAGACAGCGGTTCACCGCTGGCGTTTGGCCCTTCCGGGTTAACGTAAATCAGGCCCATTTCGGTGGCCGCAAGCGGGCGCTTCGCCAGCGCTTCCGGGTCACGGTGGGTCAGCCAGGCTTTTTCATCGCCCCAGTTCACGTCCAGATCCGGTTCCCATACGTCTTCACGCCCGGCACCAAAACCAAAGGTGCGGAAGCCGGAGTTCTCCAGCGCCACGTTACCCGCGAGGATAAACAGGTCGGCCCAGGAGATTTTTTGTCCGTATTTTTGCTTAATTGGCCACAGCAGACGGCGAGCTTTATCCAGGCTGACGTTATCCGGCCAGGAGTTCAGCGGTGCAAAGCGTTGCTGACCGCGTCCGGCGCCGCCGCGACCGTCAACGGAGCGATAGGTACCCGCACCGTGCCAGGCCATACGGATAAACAGGCCCGCATAGCTGCCCCAGTCGGCAGGCCACCACGGTTGTGAGTCGGTTAACAGGGCTTTGAGATCGCCCTTAAGGGCGGAGTAGTCGAGCTTGCTGAATTCTTTGCGGTAGTCGAAGTCTTCACCCAGCGGGTTCGAACGGTTGGAATGTTGGTTTAGAAGATCGATGCGGAGTTGTTTAGGCCACCACTCTTTGCTGCCGGTACCTGCACCCGCGCTGTGATCGACGCCGCCCTGGTGGAACGGACATTTGCCGGCGGATGCCGCGTTATTGGTCTCGTCTGACGTGCTCATCGCTATGCTCCCTTTACAGTGTTACCGTTACGATATACACCACTAGCGATAAGAGATAGTTGAATTAATCCACAGATTCGATAGCTAATACCTTTTAACTCTCTGTTCGATTAAAAAGCCCTCGTTTTATGAGGGCTTTTTACTTTACAGCGCCGGGCGAACGCCGAGCGTATGGCAAATGGCATAGCTCATTTCCGCGCGGTTCAGGGTATAGAAATGGAAATCTTTCACCCCTTCGCGACTTAAAATCTTCACCATGTCCATCGCGATATTGGCCCCCACCAGCTTGCGGGTTTCCGGGTCGTCGTCCAGCCCTTCGTACATTTTGGACATCCACAGCGGAATGCGCACGTTGGTCATATCCGCGAATTTCTTCGCCTGTTTGAAGTTCGAGACCGGCAGAATGCCAGGGATGATTTCGACATCAATACCCGCCGAGACGCAGCGGTCGCGAAAGCGCAGATAGCTTTCCACGTCAAAGAAGAACTGCGTAATCGCGCGGTTAGCACCGGCCTCCACTTTACGCTTGAGGTTGAGCAGATCCGCCTGGGCGCTTTTGGCTTCCGGGTGAACTTCAGGGTAGGCGGCCACGGAGATATCAAAGTCGGCAACGTCTTTCAGCAGCCCGACCAGATCGGTGGCATACATCTCCGGCTTGCCGCTGCCTGGCGGGAGGTCGCCGCGCAGGGCCACAATGTGGCGAATGCCGTTATTCCAGTAGTCCTGGGCAATGGCGCGCAGTTCATCGCGGGTGGCGTCGATACAGGTCAGGTGCGGTGCCGCTTCCAGACCGGTTCGATCTTTAATGCCCTTAATGATGCTGTGCGTGCGGTCACGCTCACCGGAGTTGGCGCCGTAGGTTACGGAGACGAACTTCGGCTTCAGGCTGCTCAGGCGATCGATAGAGCTCCACAGGGTTTGCTCCATTTCACTGGTGCGCGGCGGGAAAAATTCAAAAGAGACGTTAATCTGGCCGTTTACTTCGGCCAGGCTCTGATTCAGGGCTTCCCGCTGGTTGGCGTGAAAAAAGCTCATACCTTACCTCTATCTTTCGCGTGTCGATGTTTGTTGTGTTGTGAACTTCTATACGTTTAGACGTCCAGATGTAAAAATGACGGAAAAGCGGGATGACGTCAACAGAAATAATCAACAATAACGGTGAGGTTTGTTCAGGCAAGATGAAGGGCGTTCATGATGGGGGTGAGTGCGGTCTGCCGCCCTCACCCTAACCCTCTCCCACGGGGAGAGGGAACAAGCGAAATTACAGCAGCTTAGCCAGACGATTAATGTCAGACTGGATCGCCCCGGCGGTGACATCGCGTCCCGCGCCCGGGCCACGGATCACCAGCGGGTTATCGCGATACCAGCGGCTTTCGATGGCGAAGACGTTGTCGCACGGCAGGAGCGCCGCCAGCGGATGTTCAGGACGCACCGCCTCCACGCCCACGCGCGCTTTACCGTTCGCCTCGAAACGCGCCACGTAACGCAGCACCAGGCCCATCTCGTTAGCCGCTTCCAGACGTTGCACCATCTGCTCATTCAGCTCGTCGCCGTTCTCGAAGAAGTGATCGACGGACCCTTCCTCGCAGCCCGCAGGCACCAGCGACTCAACGCGTACCTGACCCGGCTCAATGTCGTAGCCCGCTTCACGCGCCAGGATCACCAGCTTGCGCATCACGTCTTTACCGGCAAGGTCAACGCGCGGATCCGGTTCAGTTAAGCCCTGCTGCCACGCCTGATCCACCAGGTCGGTAAACGGTACGGTGCCGTCAAATTGCAGGAACAGCCAGGAGAGCGTGCCGGAGAAGATCCCGCTCAGCGCCAGAATGCTGTCGCCGCTTTCAATCAGATCGCGCACGGTATGGTTAACCGGCAGGCCCGCGCCAACGGTGGCGTTATACAGCCAGTGACGACCCGTTTTTTCAAACGCGTCGTGGATCTGGCGATATTTGTCAGTGCTGCTCGCGCCCGCCAGCTTGTTGGCGCTGATGACGTGGAACCCGTGGCTGGCGAAATCCAGATACTGATCGGCCAGCTGCTCGCTGGCGGTCACGTCCAGCACCACCAGATCGTCGTACGGGTGCGCGCGCATCCACAGGAACAGCGACTCTTCGTCCTGCTCAACCGCTTCATCATTAAAGAAGGCCAGCGCCCGGCTGGCGTCCAGCCCTTCGTAGTTCAGCAGGCTGCGGCGGCTGTCCACCACGCCTGCGAGAATGAATTCAAACCCGGTACGCGCCGAAAGCGTTACCTGCTCGCGGGCGAACAGCTCCAGCCAGCGGGAACCGATGTTCCCTTTCCCGAACAGCACCAGCCCGATGCGTTTTTCCGCGCGGAACAGGGAGGTGTGCAGACCCTGAATCAGGCTTTCGGTTGGCCCTTTACGCAGCACAGCAACCAGGCTGATGCCCTCTTCCGACTGCCAGGTGAACTCCACCGGCTGACCTTTCAGCTGCTGCCAGAAGCGGTGGCAGTGCAGCGGGTTACGGGTGACGCCCGCGCCCACCATCGCCACCAGCGCCAGCCCCTGACGCAGGCGAAGCTCGCCCGGCAGGCCCGCTTCATCCAGAATTTTCAGGGCGCTGTCCACCACTTCAGCGGTATAGCAGAACTGCAACAGCTGACGATCGTTATGTACGCCAACGGCCAGCGGACGCACCTGGGCACGTTTCAGGATGGTGTCGATATCTTTGTGCGCCAGTTTGAAATCCTGGCCCGCAGGCACCTGGAACTCAATCAGGCAGATGTCATCATGGCTGGTGACAATGCGCGCGCCCGTACCGGATGCCAGCACGCGTTCAATGCGGGTGGAACCCTGATCCGGCGTGTAGCTACAGCGTAGTTGCAGGTCGATGTCGCTGCCTGAAACCGGCTGTAGCGTGCGCGCGTGCAGCACCGGGGCCGCCAGACGCGCCAGTTCGCTCGCTTCGTCGAGACGCAGCAGCGGCAGCAGACAGGCATCTTTTACTTTGCGCGGGTCCGCGCTGTACACACCGGCCACGTCGCTCCAGATAGTGACGCGGGACACGCCCGCCAGGGCGCCAATCTGTGTTGCCGAGTAGTCAGAGCCGTTACGGCCGAGCAGAACGGTTTCGCCAGCATTGCTGCGGCTGATAAAGCCGGTGACGACAATGCGTTTGCCCGGATGCTGCACCAGCAGCTGTTGCAGCAGCGGGTAAGACAGCCCTTCGTCCACCTGCGGCTGTGCGGCGCGTTCGGCACGCAGGAAATCACGCGCGTCGAGCCAGGCGGCATCCACACCAAGATGTTGCAGCACAGCGGCCATCAGGCGCGCAGACCACACTTCACCGTGGCCAACCACTTCCGCATACACCGCATCGGTAATGCCGCTGTCCAGCAGAGCGGCCAGACGCTCAAGGTCGTGCGTAAAAGCGCTAATCAGCCCGTCCGCCACGTCCGCAGGCAGCAAACCGGCAATCAGTTCACTCTGGTAACGACGTAAGGACTGTTGCACCTGATGCGCAGAGAGGCGATCGGTCTGGCTCAGTTTCAGCCAGCTAATCAACTGGTTGGTGGTGCTGCCCGCCGCAGAGACAACCATCATGTCCCCCGGCTGTGAATACTCGGTCATGATCCCTGCGACACGCAGGTAACATTTCACATCAGCAAGACTACTACCACCAAACTTGTGCAGCTGACGACCCTTCGCCCCTGCCTGCGCTATCACACTCATGATTACCCCTTGGCTGCGACCCGGAAGCCATTTTCCAGATCGGCAATTAAATCTTCAGAATCTTCAATACCGGTCGAGATACGCAGCAGCGTCTCGGAAATCCCGGCGGCGGCACGTGCTTCGGGTGCCATACCTGCGTGCGTCATGGTTGCGGCGTGGGAGATCAAGCTTTCTACTCCCCCTAAGGATTCCGCCAGCGTAAACAATGACAACCCGCTCAGGAAGCGACGCAGCGTTTGCTCGTCACCGTCCAGTTCAAAACTTAACATCGCGCCAAATCCTTTCTGTTGGCGCGCGGCAATCTCGTGCCCCTGGTTTTCCGGCAGCGACGGGTGATAAAGCTTCTTCACCAGCGGCTGGGTTTTCAGGAAATCCACGATCGCCTGGGCATTACGCTGCGCCACGTCCATACGCGGAGACAGCGTGCGGATACCGCGCAGCAGCAAATAGCTGTCGAACGCGCCCGCGGTGACGCCAATGTTATTGGCCCACCATGCCAGTTCGGTGACAACATCAGGATCTTTGGCAATCACCACGCCCGCCACCACGTCAGAATGGCCGTTCAGATATTTCGTGCATGAATGCAACACCAGATCGGCACCCAGTGCCAGTGGGTTCTGAAGGGCCGGACTGAGGAACGTATTATCCACTACACTTATCGCTCCCGCATCCCTTGCGAGCTGACAAATTTTCGCAATGTCGACAACGCGCAACAATGGGTTGCTTGGACTTTCCACCAGAACCAGCTTCGGCTGCTCGGCAAGCGCCTGTTTCAGCGCCTGTTCGTCGTTTTGATCGACAAACAGCACGCGGTAGCAGCCACGTTTCGCCAGGCTATCAAACAGACGATAGCTGCCGCCATAACAGTCGTGCGGCGCCACCAGCAGATCGCCAGGTTTCAGGAACACTGTGGTCACAAGGTGAATGGCAGACATGCCGGTATTGGTTAATACCGCCCCTGCGCCGCCTTCCAGTTCCGCCAGCGCGCGCTGGGTGACGTCGCGTGTAGGATTGCCGCGACGCGAGTAGTCATGCGCGCGAGGTTCATTAAATCCGGTGAAATTATAGGTACTGGAGAGATGAATTGGCGGGACAACGCAGCCGTACTGCTCGTCATCATTCAATCCGCTACGCACTGCGATGGTGGCCTGTTTACGCGTCATGGTGAGGCTTCCTGGCGAATGAGGTGAAAAGTCAGGCACCAGAGTAAACATTGAAAGTATGGACGTCAATACATCTGGACATCTAAACTTCTTTGCGTATAGATTGAGCAATGCGCAAATAGCCGTTAAAATTATATGCTTTAGGACACGCTACAGCGGCAATATCCGTGCCTCGGTATCGTCTCTACGGTAAACTACGCAAGATTACGGTTCAAAACTGATGGTTACGGGTTTTGCACCTTTAGATTAATGACTGAGAGGATTAAAGGTATCTCATGGCTGAATGGAGCGGCGAATATATCAGCCCATACGCTGAGCACGGTAAGAAGAGTGAGCAAGTCAAGAAAATCACGGTGTCCATTCCTCTGAAGGTGTTGAAGATCCTCACCGATGAACGTACGCGTCGTCAGGTGAACAACCTGCGTCACGCCACCAACAGCGAACTGCTGTGCGAAGCGTTCCTGCATGCGTTTACCGGCCAACCGTTGCCGAACGATGACGATCTGCGCAAAGAGCGCAGTGACGAAATCCCGGAAGAGGCGAAGGTGATCATGCGTGAACTGGGTATCGACCCGGAGACCTGGGAATACTAACAGCGATGCGGTCCCGCTGAGGGTGCTCAGCGGGATGGTTTCTCAGAAGTTGTAGCCTAAGCCGACGCGCAGACGCGTTTGTCGGTCGTCAGTGGTAGCGGTGTTATAGCCGGAAGAGACATTACCCACCTCCACGAATGGCACCCACGAATCGATGTTATACGCCACGCGGAAGTTATATTCGTAATCCTCTTTTTTGTTGTTATACAGATCTTCGTTGTCGGCGAATTTATAAATTCCGTTCAGTTCAAACATCCAGTTATCAATATTATATCCCAGCCACATTTCCGGGCGATATACCATTCTGTCATCTTTACCGTCTGCATTACGGCGGGTATATTCGGTACGATAACGGAACGCCGTCCACCAGTTGTCATTAATATTATACTGTACGCGTAAATAGGGTTTATAAATAGCCATGTCGTCACCTATTTCAACCGCGACACCCGGCTGCCAGATAAATCCCTGCCAGGTAAACTGGTAGCTGGCAGTATATTCGTTGCTGTTACTCTCCATATTATTGAGCGCATCATTAGATTGCTTTTCGTCTGAGCGTGAGACGGCCTCTACAGCCACACCAAAGCCCGTCCCGAAACGGTGTGACATGTACACACGGTCATAGTTACGTCCATCGTCGTAATACTCGTGTCGGTAATCAACATATCCCGCCTGCGCTGCGCACGATAGTAATGGAAGCACGAATAAAAGTTGCTTCAGTTTCATCTTTTTTCCCTCAACGTAAATACACCCTGAAAGCCATCGCTGTTGAAATGGCAAATAAGAATTTATGTCGAGCGCAGTGTAATTTTACACCCGGAGGGAAACCTTTTATTTATTGCCATATCCGACAATAAAATGGCAAACAGGCCAAGAATACAGAGATAAAGCTCACTATCCGTATAAATAGGAATATATTAAGACACGGTGATTATTTTTCGGAAAAATTAAAATATATATTTGAAGAGGAAATATAAATACAGAATTAATTCAGGAGAGATATTACAGGCACAAAAAAACCGCCCGGAGGCGGTTTCTTCTGGATGCTTATTTAGCGCCCGGGATGCTGAAACGCTTGTTGAAGCGGTCAACACGGCCACCGGTTGCAACATCACGCTGCTTACCAGTGTAGAACGGGTGGCATTTGCCGCACACGTCCAGGTTCAGATCGTGACCCACGGTAGAGCGGATCTGGATAGAGTTACCGCAAGAGCAGTTTGCAGTAATCATTTCGTATTTCGGGTGAATATCTTTTTTCATGGGAGAACCTCAGTTAAGGCCGCGTCGCTCTTCCAGCCCTAACGCCAGACACCACGCGATGTTGAATGTAAGTTCTTTGGCGTAAAATACACCAAAGGCGGCGAATCATACAGAATTTGACCAACGTATGCAAACTGATCCGCACGCCGCTTTCACTAATGTGTATACTAACGCGCCACTTTTCAAGTCAGGAAGATTCGATGCCCGTCGCTCACGTTGCCCTGCCCGTTCCGCTTCCCCGCACCTTTGACTACCTGCTGCCCGACAGCATGAGCGCCAAAGCGGGCTGTCGCGTGACCGTGCCGTTTGGCAAACAGCAGCGCGTGGGGATCGTGGTGTCCGTCAGCGACAAAAGCGAACTGCCGCTTAACGAGCTGAAATCGGTTGTTGAGGTGCTGGACAGCGAGCCGGTTTACTCCACCAGCACCTGGAGACTGCTGCTGTGGGCGGCAGATTATTATCATCATCCGATTGGCGACGTGCTGTTCCATGCCCTGCCCATTATGCTGCGCCAGGGCAAGAGCGCCAGCCACGCGCCAATGTGGTACTGGTTTGCCACCGAGCAGGGCCAGGCTGTGGACATTAACAGCCTGAAGCGCTCGCAGAAACAGCAGCAGGCGCTGGCCGCGCTGCGCCAGGGAAAAATCTGGCGCCATCAGGTCGACGAGCTTGAGGTAAGCGAAACCGCGTTGCAGGCATTAAGGAAGAAAGGGTTGAGCGAGCTGGCCAGTGAAGCCCCTGCCCTTCACGACTGGCGCGACGGCTTTTCCGTCTCGGGCGATCGCCTGCGTCTGAATACCGAGCAGGCCACCGCCGTAGGCGCGATTCACAGCGCCGCCGACCATTTTTCCGCCTGGCTGCTGGCGGGCGTCACCGGATCCGGTAAAACCGAAGTGTATCTGAGCGTGCTGGAAAACGTGCTCGCGCAGGGCAAACAGGCGCTGGTGATGGTGCCGGAAATCGGCCTGACGCCGCAAACCATCGCGCGTTTTCGTGAACGCTTTAATGCGCCCGTTGAGGTCCTGCACTCCGGCCTGAACGACAGCGAGCGCCTCAGCGCCTGGCTGAAAGCGAAAAACGGCGAAGCAGCAATTGTGATCGGCACCCGTTCATCGCTGTTTACGCCCTTTAAAAATCTCGGCGTTATCGTAATCGATGAAGAGCATGACAGCTCCTATAAACAGCAGGAAGGCTGGCGCTATCACGCCCGCGACTTAGCCGTGTACCGCGCCCACAGCGAGCAAATCCCCATTATTCTCGGGTCCGCCACCCCCGCGCTTGAAACGCTGCACAACGTTCGCCAGCGTAAATACCACATGCTGCGCCTGACGCGCCGTGCGGGAAATGCCCGCCCGGCCATTCAGCATGTGCTGGATTTGAAAGGCCAGCAGGTGCAGGCCGGGTTAGCGCCTGCGCTGATTAGCCGCATGCGCCAGCATTTGCAGGCGGGCAACCAGGTGATCCTGTTCCTGAACCGCCGCGGCTTCGCGCCTGCGTTGCTGTGCCACGACTGCGGCTGGATCGCGGAGTGCCCGCGCTGCGATCACTACTACACCTTCCACCAGGCTCAGCGCCATTTACGCTGCCACCACTGCGACAGCCAGCGTCCGGTCCCCCGTCAATGCCCGTCCTGCGGCTCAACGCACATCGTGCCGGTCGGTCTGGGAACGGAACAGCTTGAACAGGCGCTCGCGCCCTTCTTCCCGGACGTACCCATCTCCCGTATCGACAGGGATACCACCAGCCGTAAAGGGGCGCTGGAGCAGCAACTGGCGGAAGTGCATCGCGGCGGCGCGCGCATCCTGATTGGTACTCAGATGCTGGCGAAAGGGCACCACTTCCCGGACGTGACGCTGGTCGCCCTGCTGGACGTCGACGGCGCGCTGTTCTCCGCGGATTTTCGCTCCGCCGAGCGTTTCGCCCAGCTTTATACCCAGGTTGCCGGTCGCGCTGGTCGGGCGGGTAAGCAGGGCGAGGTGGTGCTGCAAACGCACCACCCTGAACATCCGCTGCTGCAAACTCTGCTGCACAAAGGCTATGACGCCTTCGCGGACCAGGCGCTGGCCGAACGCCAGACGATGCAGCTTCCCCCGTGGACCAGCCACGTTATCATCCGTGCGGAAGATCATAACAACCAACAGGCCCCGCTGTTCCTGCAACAGCTGAGAAACCTCCTGCAAGCCAGCCCGCTGGTGGATAATCAGCTGTGGATTTTAGGCCCGGTACCCGCGCTCGCCCCGAAACGCGGCGGCCGTTTCCGCTGGCAACTGTTACTTCAGCACCCCTCGCGTATCCGTTTACAGCAGATCGTCAGCGGCACGCTGGCGCTGATCAATACCCTACCGGAAGCGCGAAAAGTGAAGTGGGTTCTTGACGTCGATCCGATTGAAGGCTGAAGACGGATCGAAAAATTTAATGCGCCTCACACTTTTTATGAAAATTCTGTAACCGATTCCATTAACTATCTGTAAAAATGGTGCTGTTCGGTGTTCAGGCGAGGAGAAGACGTTGAAGTCCAGGAAAGAGGTTGCCTCGGCGACCATGAAAGACGTTGCCGAGAAAGCACAAGTCTCAACAGCAACCGTGTCCCGCGCATTGATGAACCCTGACAAAGTCTCCCAGGCGACCCGAAACCGGGTTGAAAAGGCAGCGCTTGAGGTCGGTTATTTCCCGCAAGCCATGGGGCGTAACGTAAAACGCAACGAATCCCGCACCATCCTGGTGATCGTGCCGGACATCTGCGATCCCTTCTTCAGCGAAATCATCCGCGGCATTGAAGTCACTGCCGCCGCCCAGGGCTATCTGGTGCTGATTGGCGATTGTGCTCATCAGAACCAGCAGGAAAAAACGTTCATCGACCTGATCATCACCAAGCAGATTGATGGCATGCTGCTGCTTGGCTCACGCCTGCCGTTTGATGCCAGCATTGAAGAACAGCGCAATTTACCGCCGATGGTCATGGCGAACGAATTCGCGCCGGAGCTGGAGCTGCCAACCGTTCATATCGATAACCTCACCGCCGCGTTCAACGCCGTGAACTATCTTCAGGAACTGGGGCATAAGCGTATCGGCTGTATCGCCGGACCAGAAGAGATGCCGCTGTGTCATTACCGCTTGCAGGGCTACGTTCAGGCGCTGCGCCGTACCGGGGCTATCGTCGATCCGCACTACATTGCGCGCGGTGATTTCACCTTTGAAGCGGGCGGGCAGGCGCTGGAAAAATTGCTGGCCTTGCCAGAACCGCCTACCGCGGTCTTCTGCCACAGCGACGTGATGGCGCTGGGGGCGTTATCCTACGCCAAACGTCACGGCCTGCGCGTGCCGCAGGACCTGTCGATTATCGGTTTTGATAATATTTCGCTTTCGGAGTTTTGCGATCCGCCGCTTTCGACCGTTGCCCAGCCGCGGTATGACATTGGCCGGGAAGCGATGCTGCTTTTGCTGGATCAGCTGCACGGTCAAACAGTTAGCAGTGGGTCACGGCTACTGGATTGTGAGCTGATTGTGCGCGGCTCTACCCAGGCATTAACTTAAAGTAAATACCTTTCGACACCCTTATCTGGTCAAAGCCCCGTCGCTTAAGTAACATGGCGGGCTGACGAACGAATAAATACAGCGAAACGATAGTGGCACAACGAGATTATGTACGTCGCGGCCAGCCGGCACCTTCGCGACGCAAAAAGAGTAGTTCAAAAAGCAAGCAACGTAGCCTGTCTGCTGTCTCCCCAGCCATGGTCGCCATTGCTGCGGCCGTGCTGGTGGCCTTTATTGGCGGCCTCTACTTCATTACGCATCATAAAAAAGAAGAGTCTGAAGCCCTTCAGGGTAACAAGGTCGTCGGCAACGGCCTGCCGCCGAAGCCTGAAGAGCGCTGGCGCTACATTAAAGAGCTGGAAAGCCGCCAGCCTGGCGTACGTGCGCCTACCGAGCCTTCTGCCGGGGGTGAAGTGAAGAATGCCGATCAGCTGACGGACGAACAGCGTCAACTGCTCGCTCAGATGCAGGCGGACATGCGCCAGCAGCCTACGCAGCTGAACGAAGTGCCGTGGAACGAACAAACTCCGGCGCAGCGTCAGCAAACGTTGCAGCGCCAGCGTCAGGCTCAGCAGCAAACGCAACAGCAGCAGTGGACGCAGACGCAGCCGGTACAGCAGCCGCGTACACAACCGCAGCAGCAGACGCGTACCGTACAAACTCAGCCTGTCCAGCAGCAACCGAAGGCGCAGCCGCAGAAGCAAACGGCACAGCCGTATCAGGATCTGTTGCAGACGCCTGCTCATACCACTGCGCAACAGCCAAAAACGCAGCAGGCTGCGCCGGTCACCAAAGAGACCGAGGCGCCGAAGCAGACGGCTGAGAAAAAAGATGAACGCCGCTGGATGGTTCAGTGCGGTTCGTTTAAAGGCGCCGAACAGGCAGAAACGGTGCGTGCTCAGCTGGCATTTGAAGGATTTGACTCACGCATTACCACCAATAACGGCTGGAATCGCGTAGTGATTGGACCGGTCAAAGGCAAAGAAAACGCAGACGGCACCATTTCCCGTTTGAAAGTGGCTGGCCACACAAACTGCATTCGACTCGCCTCCGGGGGTTGAAACCCCCAAATTCCCCCCCATCTATCATTTAATTCAGCCCTGAGCACAGGCTCAGGGCTTCTGTTTCCCGAATCTGTAACCAGGGGGTCTGCTCGTGACAACAATAGTAAGTGTACGCCGTAACGGCCAGGTGGTAATTGCCGGTGATGGCCAGGCCACGCTGGGTAATACCGTCATGAAAGGCAACGTGAAGAAAGTACGTCGTCTTTATAACGACAAAGTGATCGCCGGTTTCGCAGGCGGCACGGCTGATGCCTTCACGCTGTTTGAACTGTTTGAACGCAAACTGGAAATGCATCAGGGTCATCTGGTGAAAGCCGCCGTTGAGCTGGCAAAAGACTGGCGTACCGACCGCATGCTACGCAAGCTCGAAGCGCTGCTGGCCGTGGCTGACGAAAACGCCTCGCTGATCATCACCGGTAACGGCGACGTGGTTCAGCCTGAAAACGACCTGATTGCCATCGGCTCTGGCGGCCCGTACGCCCAGGCCGCAGCCCGTGCGCTGTTGGAAAATACCGACATGAACGCGCGCGATATCGCGGTGAAAGCGTTGGATATTGCAGGTGATATCTGCATCTATACCAACCACAATCACACCATCGAAGAATTACCGTCTAAAGCGTAAGGATCGCCCATGTCTGAAATGACCCCACGCGAAATTGTCAGCGAACTGAACAAACACATTATCGGCCAGGACAACGCCAAGCGCTCCGTGGCTATCGCACTGCGTAACCGCTGGCGCCGCATGCAGCTCGACGAAGAGCTTCGCCACGAAGTGACGCCAAAAAATATTCTGATGATCGGCCCGACCGGTGTGGGTAAAACCGAAATCGCCCGTCGTCTGGCCAAACTGGCTAACGCGCCGTTCATCAAAGTTGAAGCCACTAAGTTCACCGAAGTGGGCTATGTGGGTAAAGAAGTGGACTCCATCATCCGCGATCTGACCGACTCGGCGATTAAGATGGTGCGTGTCCAGGCGATTGAGAAAAACCGCTATCGCGCCGAAGAGATGGCCGAAGAGCGTATTCTCGACGTGCTGATCCCACCGGCAAAAAACAACTGGGGACAGGCTGAACAGCAGTCTGAACCATCTGCTGCGCGTCAGGCATTCCGCAAAAAGCTGCGCGAAGGCGAGCTGGACGACAAAGAGATTGAGATCGATCTCGCTGCCGCGCCAATGGGCGTGGAAATTATGGCGCCTCCGGGAATGGAAGAAATGACCAGCCAGTTGCAGTCCATGTTCCAGAACCTGGGCGGGCAGAAGCAGAAAGCGCGTAAGCTGAAAATCAAAGACGCGATGAAGCTGCTGATTGAAGAAGAAGCCGCGAAGCTGGTTAACCCGGAAGAGCTGAAACAGGACGCTATCGACGCGGTTGAGCAGCACGGTATCGTGTTTATCGACGAAATCGACAAAATCTGTAAGCGCGGCAACGCGTCCGGCCCGGATGTCTCCCGCGAAGGCGTTCAGCGCGACCTGCTGCCGCTGGTAGAAGGGTGCACCGTCTCCACCAAGCACGGCATGGTTAAAACTGACCACATTCTGTTTATCGCCTCCGGTGCGTTCCAGATTGCCAGCCCGTCTGACCTGATCCCGGAACTCCAGGGTCGTCTGCCAATCCGCGTTGAGTTGCAGGCGCTGACCACCGAAGATTTCGAACGTATCCTGACTGAGCCAAACGCGTCTGTGACCGTACAGTACAAAGCGCTGATGGCGACTGAAGGCGTGAACATTGAATTTACCGATGACGGTATCAAGCGCATCGCCCAGGCCGCGTGGCAGGTCAACGAAACCACCGAGAACATCGGTGCGCGTCGTCTGCACACCGTGCTGGAACGCCTGATGGAAGACATCTCTTATGATGCGAGCGACCTTAACGGTCAAAGCATTACCATTGACGCAGACTATGTGGGCAAACACCTGGATGCGTTAGTGGCAGATGAAGATCTGAGCCGTTTTATTCTATAATCGCGTTCAATGCATTTTCATCACTGTTGATGGGGGCTATGGCCCCCATTTTTATTGGCTAAATAACTATGACTGATATCAGCCGTACACAGGCGTGGCTCGTAAGTCTGCGCCCTAAAACGCTTCCTCTGGCTTTTGCCGCCATTATCGTCGGTACCACGCTTGCCTGGTGGCAGGGTCATTTCGATCCGCTGGTAGCAGGTCTGGCGCTTGTCACCGCCGGGCTGCTGCAAATCCTCTCTAATCTCGCCAATGATTACGGCGATGCGGTTAAAGGCAGCGACAAGCCTGACCGTATCGGGCCGCTGCGCGGGATGCAAAAAGGAGTGATTACCCAGGCACAGATGAAACGGGCGCTGATTATCACCGTGGTGTTGATTTGCCTGTCCGGGCTGGCGCTGGTGACGGTCGCCTCGAAAACCACCAGTGATTTCATTGGCTTCCTGGTGCTGGGCTTGCTCGCCATTATTGCAGCCATTACCTATACCGTCGGGACGCGTCCTTATGGGTATATTGGCCTGGGCGACATCTCCGTGCTGGTGTTCTTCGGCTGGCTGAGCGTGATGGGAAGCTGGTACTTGCAGGCGCATACGGTGATCCCTGCCCTGTTCCTGCCGGCGACCGCCTGCGGTCTGCTGGCGACGGCGGTGCTGAATATCAACAACCTGCGCGACATCGACAGCGACCGCGAAAACGGTAAAAACACGCTGGCCGTGCGTCTGGGTCCGGTGAATGCACGCCGCTATCATGCCTGCCTGCTCATCGGCGCGCTGGTCTGCCTGGCGCTGTTCAATCTGATCTCTCTGCACAGCCTGTGGGGCTGGCTGTTTGTGCTCGCCGCACCGCTGCTGATTAAGCAGGCCCGCTACGTCATGCGTGAACTCAGCCCGGCCGCCATGCCACCGATGCTGGAACGTACGGTAAAAGGCGCGTTGCTGACTAACCTGCTGTTCGTCATCGGGATTGTCTTAAGCCAGACGCTGCGTTAGCTGACAAATATCAATTAACAATTGATGATTTTGCCAACAACGCATTTCGCACGATATACTGAACACATTCGCAGCAACAGAGCGTTAAACCTATGAAATACGATACCTCCGAGCTTTGTGACATCTACCAGGAAGATGTCAACGTCGTTGAACCCCTGTTCTCCAACTTTGGTGGACGGTCGTCGTTTGGCGGACAAATCATCACGGTGAAATGTTTCGAGGACAACGGGTTGCTGTACGATCTGCTCGAAGAGAACGGCCGTGGCCGCGTCCTGCTGGTGGACGGCGGCGGTTCAGTGCGCCGTGCACTGATCGATGCGGACCTCGCCCGCCTTGCGGTGCAAAACGAGTGGGAAGGGATTGTGGTCTACGGTTCCGTGCGCCAGGTGGACGATCTGGAAGACCTGGATATCGGTATTCAGGCCATTGCCGCCATTCCGGTTGGCGCAGCGGGTGAAGGCATCGGCGAAAGTGACGTGCGCGTTAACTTCGGCGGCGTGACCTTCTTCTCGGGTGACCACCTTTATGCTGACAATACCGGGATTATCCTTTCCGAGGATGCGCTGGACATCGAGTAGTTAATCGATGAGTAAAATTCATAAAAAAACCGCCAACAGCAATGTGGCGGTTTTTTTGTCCCTCGGGATTCGCGGTCCGTTGGGACGTCTTACAGACTAACACCAAGGAACTTCATCATACTCTCGTCTAAACCTTGGGCAACCTCTCAGAACCTTTATAAAATCCTAATTATCTATGAAAACCTTAACGCCACGGTTGATGCTCTTTATGATACCGCGTCCCTTTCCGCCATCTCGCAAATGGGCATCGGTCCAGGGAAAGGTGTATTCACTACCGTAAAGCAGGCTAACACCAGGGCTTGTGTCCACCGACTTATCACCGGTGGTGAACGGTGGAGCGGTTAGCAGCAAGGACCGCATAATGAAACGCTATTTATGTATCGCGTTCATTGTCGCCAGCGTACTCGTTGTAAAGAGCGATGAACCTGTTGAGTTAGTTGCTTTAGTTACGACAGCGCAGGACAAGTAGCGTTAAGGCCGCCTTGGGCGGCCTTTTTTATGGTTTGAGGTCGGTTAGCGAAAACCATAAAAAAGCCGGGTGGCGGCTTCGCCTTACCCGGCCTGTTCAATTCATTCCCTAAGGAAATCAAACTTCTTCCATACGTCCCAGCAGCGCCTGCAAGCGTTCCTGCCAGCCGTTCTGCTGTTCGCGCAGCTGGTTGTTTTCGCGCTCCAGTTCTTCACGGCTGTGCTGAGCATTCTGAACTTCCTGTGACAGGGAGTTGTTCTTCTCTTTCAGCTCTTCAATTTCCATTTGCAGCAGCGTGATGGTGTCAATCGCCTGCTGTACTTTCGATTCCAGTTTCTCAAACACTTCTAAAGACATGATCCTACCTCTCCTGAATTGCAAGGCGACGCTTTAACGTAAACGCGCACAACATATGTTCCGATTGTATGGAGCGCCGTCGCCCCTGTCCAGCGGCATGCCACGCAGATCGCGGTTTGCAACACTTTTCGGCCTCGTCCTGGTGCGTTCGCCGCATATACCCCTAAGTTGTTAACCCATAAGTTAAAGAAATGATTCAGCCCATAATCATTATCTGATGCAAAAACGCGCTTTATGGCGCGAAAACGCTCATTTTATTGACGCAGACCACACATTTCGATTTCGATATTTCTCGTTTGTGCTCGTTAACGATAAATTAACACTATGTCTACAGGGCATCGTGACTGTCACGGGCGGTCACGCAAACAATAAACATTACTCTTTTGCAGGATTCCGATTATGAGTCAGACATCAACCTTAAAAGGCCAGTGCATTGCCGAGTTCCTGGGTACCGGGTTGTTGATATTCTTCGGAGTAGGCTGTGTCGCTGCACTGAAAGTGGCGGGTGCCAGTTTTGGTCAGTGGGAAATCAGTATTATCTGGGGTCTGGGCGTGGCGATGGCCATCTACCTGACCGCAGGGGTTTCCGGCGCACATCTTAACCCGGCGGTGACCATCGCGTTGTGGCTATTCGCGTGCTTTGACGGACGCAAAGTTGTTCCTTTCATCATTTCGCAATTTGCCGGCGCCTTTTGCGCAGCGGCGTTAGTTTACGGGCTTTATTACAATCTTTTCATCGACTTCGAACAGACGCATCATATGGTGCGTGGCAGTGTCGAAAGTCTGGATCTGGCAGGCATTTTCTCAACGTATCCGAATCCGCATATCAATTTTGTGCAGGCGTTCGCAGTTGAAATGGTGATTACCGCTATTCTGATGGGCGTCATTATGGCGCTGGGCGACGACGGAAACGGCATTCCGCGCGGCCCGCTGGCACCACTTTTGATTGGCCTTCTGATTGCGGTGATCGGCGCATCCATGGGTCCGCTGACCGGCTTTGCGATGAATCCGGCGCGTGACCTGGGTCCAAAAACCTTCGCCTTCTTTGCGGGATGGGGCGATGTCGCCTTCACGGGCGGCAAAGACATTCCTTACTTCC
Source organism: Enterobacter cloacae complex sp. EB5 (assembly GCF_031432835.1). Lineage (NCBI taxonomy): Bacteria > Pseudomonadati > Pseudomonadota > Gammaproteobacteria > Enterobacterales > Enterobacteriaceae > Enterobacter > Enterobacter cloacae complex sp. EB5. The sequence continues at coordinate 2,119,722 of NZ_CP133860.1, read as the reverse complement.
TGGTTCCGCTGTTCGGGCCAATTGTAGGGGCGGCGCTGGGCGCATTCGGCTATCGCAAATTAATTGGTCGCCACTTACCGTGCGACACCTGTGTGGAAGAGGAAAAAGAGACAACGTCCACCACACAACAAAAAGCTTCGCTGTAATCTGACTACGGGACACATACCATGACCGAAAAAAAATATATCGTTGCGCTCGACCAGGGCACTACCAGCTCCCGCGCTGTCGTAATGGATCATGACGCGAACATTGTCAGCGTGTCTCAACGCGAATTTGAGCAAATTTATCCGCGTCCAGGCTGGGTTGAACACGACCCGATGGAGATCTGGGCGTCACAAAGCTCCACGCTGGTGGAAGTGCTGGCGAAAGCCGACATCAGTTCTGACCAGATTGCCGCTATCGGTATCACCAACCAGCGTGAAACGACTGTGGTCTGGGAGCGCGAAACCGGTAAGCCCATCTACAACGCCATTGTCTGGCAGTGCCGCCGTACGTCAGAGATCTGCGAACAGCTGAAGCGCGACGGGATGGAAGAGTACGTGCGCAACGCCACCGGCCTGGTGGTTGACCCGTATTTTTCGGGCACCAAAGTGAAGTGGATCCTCGACCACGTGGAAGGTTCACGCGAGCGTGCACGACGTGGCGAGCTGCTGTTCGGTACCGTCGATACCTGGCTTATCTGGAAGATGACTCAGGGACGCGTTCACGTTACTGACTACACCAACGCCTCGCGCACCATGCTGTTCAACATCAACACCCTGGAGTGGGATGACAAGATGCTGGACGCGCTGGACATTCCGCGTGCGATGCTGCCAGACGTGCGTAAATCTTCAGAAGTGTATGGCCAGACCAACATTGGCGGTAAAGGCGGCACGCGTATTCCTATCGCCGGTATCGCCGGTGACCAGCAGGCGGCGCTATTCGGCCAGCTGTGCGTCAAAGAAGGGATGGCGAAGAACACCTACGGTACCGGCTGCTTTATGCTGATGAACACCGGCGAGAAAGCGGTGAAATCAGAAAACGGTCTGCTGACCACCATCGCCTGCGGCCCACGCGGTGAAGTGAACTATGCCCTGGAAGGCGCGGTATTCATGGCGGGTGCCTCCATTCAGTGGCTGCGCGACGAGATGAAGCTGATCAGCGACGCGTTTGACTCCGAATACTTCGCGACCAAAGTGAAAGACACCAACGGCGTGTACGTGGTGCCAGCGTTTACCGGTCTGGGCGCACCGTACTGGGATCCGTATGCCCGCGGCGCGATTTTCGGCCTGACGCGCGGCGTGAACTCAAACCACATCATTCGCGCGACGCTGGAATCCATCGCCTACCAGACGCGCGACGTGCTAGAAGCGATGCAGGCGGACTCCGGCATCCGTCTGCACGCCCTGCGCGTGGACGGCGGTGCGGTAGCCAACAACTTCCTGATGCAGTTCCAGTCCGACATTCTGGGCACCCGCGTTGAACGTCCTGAGGTACGAGAAGTGACGGCGCTGGGCGCAGCGTATCTGGCAGGTCTGGCGGTTGGCTTCTGGCAAAACCTCGACGAGCTTCAGGAAAAAGCGGTTATCGAACGCGAATTCCGTCCTGGCATCGAAACCACCGAGCGCAACTACCGCTACAGCGGCTGGAAGAAAGCGGTGAAACGTGCCCTGGCGTGGGAAGAGCACGACGAGTAAACCTATATTCCCTCTCCCTGGGAGAGGGTTAGGGTGAGGGGCTCCGACCGCACCGGTCCCCTCGCCCCTCCCCACTCTGTGATAAACTTCGTGCAATTCCTTTTGATTGTACGAGTACCTCATGAAACGTGAACTTGCTATCGAGTTTTCCCGCGTCACCGAAGCTGCCGCCCTCGCAGGCTACAAGTGGCTGGGCCGTGGCGACAAAAATACCGCAGACGGTGCAGCCGTCCACGCCATGCGCATTGTGCTTAATCAGGTCAATATCGATGGCACTATCGTCATTGGCGAAGGCGAAATCGACGAAGCGCCGATGCTCTACATCGGTGAAAAAGTCGGGACGGGCAAAGGCGATGCCGTGGATATCGCGGTCGACCCGATTGAAGGCACCCGTATGACGGCGATGGGCCAGGCCAACGCGCTGGCGGTACTGGCGGTGGGCGATAAGGGCTGCTTCCTCAACGCGCCCGATATGTACATGGAAAAGCTGATCGTCGGTCCTGGCGCTAAAGGCGCTATCGACCTTAGCCTGCCGCTGGACGCCAACCTGCGCAATATCGCCGCGGCGCTGGGTAAACCGCTCAACGAACTCACCGTAACCATTCTGGCGAAACCGCGCCACGACGCCACCATCGCGTACCTGCAAGCGCTCGGCGTGCGCGTATTTGCTATTCCGGATGGCGACGTTGCCGCCTCTATTCTGACCTGCATGCCAGACAGCGAAGTCGACGTGCTTTACGGCATCGGTGGTGCGCCGGAGGGTGTGGTCTCTGCGGCAGTGATCCGCGCGCTGGACGGCGATATGCAGGCGCGTCTGCTGCCACGCCATGAGGTCAAAGGCGACAGCGACGAGAACCTTCGCATTGGTGCAGACGAACTGGCGCGCTGCGCGGCGATGGGCATCGAGGCCAATAAAGTGCTCGCGCTGAACGAGATGGCCCGCAGCGATAACGTGGTCTTCTCCGCAACCGGCATCACCAAAGGCGATCTGCTGGACGGCATCACCCGCAAGGGCAACATGGCCACCACTGAAACCCTGCTGATCCGCGGTAAATCCCGCACCATTCGCCGCATTAAGTCCATTCATTATCTCGATCGTAAAGATCCGGACGTACAGACGCACATTCTGTAAAACCATTTGATCGATAGAGCTTTCCGGCCCGAATGGGCTGGAAATGTTTCCCACAAGTACGGAAGATAGAAGAGAGAAACAGCACAGGAGAAGATCATGGCGGACTGGGTAACAGGTAAAGTCACAAAGGTACAGTTCTGGACCGATGCGCTATTTAGCCTCACGCTGCACGCTCCCGTTCATCCGTTTACTGCCGGGCAGTTTGCCAAACTCGGGCTGGATATCGACGGTGAACGCGTACAGCGCGCCTACTCTTACGTTAATGCGCCTGATAACCCGGACCTTGAGTTCTATCTGGTCACCGTCCCGGACGGTAAGCTCAGCCCGCGCCTCGCCGCGCTGAAGCCGGGCGATGAAGTGCAGATTGTTTCCGACGCGGCGGGGTTCTTCGTGCTGGATGAAATCCCCGACTGTGACACGCTCTGGATGCTGGCGACCGGCACGGCCATTGGCCCGTATCTCTCCATTCTGCAATACGGCAAAGATCTGGAGCGCTTTAAAAATATCGTGCTGGTTCACGCCGCGCGCTACGCCGCAGACCTGAGCTATTTGCCGCAGATGCAGGCGCTGGAACAGCGATATGGCGGGAAGTTAAAAATTCAGACGGTGGTCAGCCGCGAAACCGCAGCCGGCTCGTTAACCGGTCGCGTTCCGGCGTTGATTGAAAGCGGCGCGCTGGAAGAGGCGGTGGGTTTACCGATGAATACCGAAACCAGCCATGTGATGCTGTGCGGTAATCCGCAGATGGTACGCGATACGCAGCAGTTGCTGAAGGATACCCGGCAGATGACGAAGCACCTTCGCCGCCGACCGGGCCACATGACCGCCGAACACTACTGGTGATCAGCGGTACTTCACCTCAAGAGTATCTTTTCCGTATTTGTTCTCGCTCTGGGTGCCGATAAACGCGCCCAGTTCGACAACCATCATCACAAAGATAACCGTCGGCAGCAGTCTGCCCACCACCCACGGGAGGATTGAGGGCAGCATTGACCAGTTCCCCGCCACCAGCATCCACGCCAGAATAATCAGAAAAGCCCATGCGCCGGAGCGGCCACGATCGTGCAGACGTTTCACCACCACGGCGGCGGTTGGCCACAGTAAACAGACCAGCGCAAATGCCGCGGTTTGCGTGCTCAGCCATGCGTTGTAGGCAACAAAAAACAGAAGCAGCATGGCGACAACCCACGTTGCAATCCAGATCCAGAAGTCACGGCGTCCAATACGCCCTTTGAATGAAAACAGCCACTGCTGTATGGTCATGTAAGGTTCCTTATTATTGTTTAGCCCGCATTTTACCCTGGAGTTGTGACCTTTTGACAAGCCGACCAGATATCGTTTTAATCATGGGCAATGACGGCCAGGGGCAATGTTGATGAAAAGTTCGGCACACTCTCTTTATTTGTGTTTAGCGATGCTGAGCGCCAGTTTTTCCCTGTACGCCGCGGAAACGGCTTCCCCGGTCACCGCCCCTTATCTTCTGGCGGGCGCACCCTCTTTCGATCAATCTATCAGCCAGTTCCGCGAAGCCTTCAACAAAGAAAACCCCTCACTTCCGCTGGGAGAGTTCCGTGCGATTGACAGCGCCCGCGATACGCCGACCCTGACCCGCGCGGCCAGCAAAATTAACGAGAATCTGTATGCCTCTACCGCCCTTGAGCGCGGAACGTTAAAAATCAAAAGTATGCAGATCACCTGGCTGCCGATTCAGGGGCCAGAGCAAAAAGCGGCGAAAGCGAAAGCGCTGGAGTACATGAGCGCTATTCTGCGCGCCTTTACCCCCACCTTCACGAAAGCGCAAAGCCAGCAAAAGCTGCAAAAACTGCTTACCGCCGGGAAAAACAAACGCTATTACGCCGATACGGAAGGTGCCGTTCGCTATGTCGTCGCAGATAACGGCGAAAAGGGGCTGACCTTCGCGGTTGAACCGATTAAGCTGGCCCTATCAGACGCACTCGAGGGGGCGAATTAATGACAAAAAGCAAAGCCTTTCGAGGGAAAATCTCTATACTGATTCACAGACCATGCTGCCCTTAAGGGTGGCCATATTCCTTAATTCGCTTATTGAGCGTGGAGAATTGAAATGCGACATCCTTTAGTGATGGGTAACTGGAAACTGAACGGCAGCCGCCACATGGTAAACGAACTGGTTGCTAACCTGCGTAAAGAGCTGGCTGGCGTGACCGGCTGCGCGGTTGCTATCGCTCCGCCGGATATGTACCTGGATCTGGCTAAACGTGCCGCTGACGGCAGCCACATCATTCTGGGCGCGCAGAACGTTGACGTTAACCTGTCTGGCGCATTCACCGGTGAAACCTCTGCTGAAATGCTGAAAGACATCGGCGCGAAATACATCATCATCGGCCACTCTGAGCGTCGCACCTACCACAAAGAATCTGACGAGTTCATCGCGAAGAAATTCGCTGTGCTGAAAGAGCAGGGTCTGATCCCGGTTCTGTGCATCGGTGAAACCGAAGCAGAAAACGAAGCAGGCAACACCGAAGAAGTGTGCGCACGTCAGATCGACGCTGTACTGAAAACCCAGGGCGCGGCAGCGTTCGAAGGCGCGGTTATCGCTTACGAGCCAGTCTGGGCGATCGGTACCGGCAAATCTGCAACTCCAGCGCAGGCACAGGCGGTGCACAAGTTCATCCGTGACCACATTGCAAAAGCAGACGCGAAAGTGGCTGAGCAGGTCATCATCCAGTATGGCGGTTCCGTTAACGCATCAAACGCAGCTGAGCTGTTCACCCAGCCAGACATCGATGGCGCACTGGTTGGCGGCGCATCCCTGAAAGCAGACGCTTTCGCGGTGATCGTTAAAGCGGCAGAAGCGGCTAAGCAGGCGTAATTGCCTTTGTGGCGGGTGGCGCTTCGCTAACCCGCCCTACGGTTCTGTAGGCCCGGTAAGCGTCAGCGCCACCGGGCTTTTTTACAGCCGTCCCAGTAGGCTAAACCACAAATAATCCAGCGGCAGCAGCACCAGATACGTCGCAATCGCCAGCGCCAGACAGAGCAGCATCCCCGCCTTCGCAGGCACTTTACCTAAGCCCATCGCCACCACAATCGGCGACGCCTGATACGGCAGCAGCGGCGTGGAATATCCCAGCACCTGAATCATGATCACCGACAGCAGCGGGAAGCCGGTCGCGTCCGAGAAGCTCTGCGCCAGCGTGGTGTACAGCGCAGGAACGCCGTTGGCGGTCATAATGAAGTTGAGCGCCGTGGTGATCCCCGTCAGCGCCAGGAAGCTGGTAAACGGGCGGTCTGCATCCAGCGGCATGATATGGAGCAACGCCTCGCCTACGGCCGCACCGATACCGGTCTGCGTCACCGTAATGGCCAGCCCGAGTATACCCGCGACGTAAATACAGGTGCGCATATTCACCCCCGCCGAGAACTCCTCCCCGGTGATAAAACCGATGCGCGGCAGCATAACGATGACCGAGGCCGCCAGCCCCGTCCACGCTGGCCCCACGCCGTGCCAGCTCTCCGTCACCCACATCGTCAACACCACCGCCAGCAGCCAGGCGAGTCGTTTTTCGTCACGCCCCATCGGTTCCGATGGCGCGAGATCCTTCGCCGGTTTTGGGTTGCCGGGGAACAGCCAGCAGATCAGGCCAATCAGAATCAGGCCCTTGAGAATACCCAGCACCGGGGTGTGCAGCAGCAGATACGGGACATAGTTGAGGTGGATACCGTATGAGCCTTCCGCCGCGCCGCTCATCACCAGGTTGGGCACGTTGGCGGGCAGGATGGTGGCGGATAGCTGGAAGGTGCCAAACCCGACCGCCAGCGCCAGGCCAAACCAGGCCCGCGAGCCATCAGGAATGCCGGCCCGCTTCGCCATCGCGGCGACAATCGGCATCAGCAGCGCAATACGTCCCATGTTCGACGGCATCACGAATGCCAGGGCATAGCTCAGCAGCACAACGCTCGCCACCATCAGCACCCAGGAGTCGGTAAGCTTTGCCGACAGCGCCCGGGCGGCCCTGTCCGCCAGGCCGGTTTTCCGAATCGCCACGCCCAGCACAAAGCCGCTGAACACCAGCCAGAAGGCAGACGAGGCGAAGCCGCCGAAGATCACTTCCGGCGGGGCGATTCTGGCGGTCATCGCCGCCGTAAAGAACAGCAGCGCGGTGATAAATTCCGGCAACAGCGACGTCGCCCACAGCACGATGGTGACGCCGACGATCAGCGAGGGAAGCAGCAGAGGATGCGATAACCAGAGCGACATACCTGTCTCCTGTAGAATTTTTCAGCAAGTCTACGGCGACAGGCAGGGCGAGTAAACGCTATTTATGGTGGGGTCACTTCAGGATATCGCATTGATGATCCTGCAATTCCTCAGCCGACGCGCGGTTAAAGGTAAGCAGGTTACGCTCTGTCGCCAGCAAGACAAACGAGCCGTCCGACTGCTGCGCCATCGCCAGCGCGAAGCGTCCCATATGATCGCGGGCTTCCGGCAGCTCTTCCGCCAGCATCATAAACGGGCTGCGCTGCACCAGTTCGTTCTCCGTCACCCGACGGGCAAGGTATTCATGCCCTTCCAGCCCGCCCGGAAGCGGTAACCACTGGGTGCTGATTTGCCCCTGCGACGCGTTCAGCTTCTCGCGCACGTCTGGGCGCAGACAGGAGATGTGGATATGAAAATGGTTTTGCGTGCGCCCGGTCGGGGAGTTGATGGTCAGCGAAACGGCGCTGTCAGGCACGTCGGCCCCCCGTTTCATGCTCATAAAATGACGAGACTGCCATGCCAGCCAGAAGAAATTCGGTGTCTGCGGCTCTGTCAGCAGCGGGCTTTCGGTGCCGTTGATACGGTACGTGGGCATCAGCAGGTATTGCAGCGGCCCGTTGCGGTCCTTGAACACCACGTAGCCCGCATCTGGCTTCACCTGCGCACACGGTGCCGGGTTACGGTTATGCAGCTGGTTGGGCACACACTGGTCGAGAACGATATGACGCAACGCATTTGGATTACCCGCTTTCATCCAGTACACGCCGCCTGCGGCAAGGGCGATAACGATCAGAATCAGTAAGATAATTTTTTTCACAACGCGTTCCCTGTTTTCAATAGAGGCAAAAGAGTAACGCAAAATGATGACCAAATAAAAAACCCGGCGGATTTCTCACACCGGGTTACCGTGTCGTTCTTTGTAAAACGCTTAGCGCTTGCTGATCTGGTCGAAGGTGCCGCCGTTAGAGAAGTGCTCTTTCTGCGCTTTGGTCCAGCCGCCAAACACATCATCAATAGTAAACAGCTTCAGTTTCGGGAAGGCGTTTTCGTATTTCTTCGCGACGGCCTCATCGCGCGGGCGGTAGAAGTTTTTCGCCGCAATTTCCTGCCCTTCCGGTGAGTAGAGGTACTTCAGATAGGCTTCCGCCACCGCTTTGGTGCCCTTCTTATCAACAACCTTATCGACGACGGAGACGGTCGGCTCAGCGAGGATGGATTCGCTCGGGGTGACGATCTCGAACTTGTCTTTACCCAGCTCGTTGGTCGCCAGCAGGGCTTCGTTTTCCCAGGCGATCAGCACGTCGCCAATGCCGCGTTCGACGAAGGTGTTGGTTGCGCCGCGCGCGCCGGAGTCCAGCACTTCGACGTTTTTAAACAGTGCTTTGACGAAGTCCTGTGCTTTGGCCTGATCGCCGTTGTTGTGGTGCAGCGCGTAGCCCCAGGCTGCCAGATAGTTCCAGCGTGCGCCGCCGGAGCTTTTTGGGTTCGGGGTGATGACAGACACGCCCGGCTTAATCAGGTCGTTCCAGTCCTTAATCTGTTTCGGGTTGCCTTTACGCACCAGGAAGACGATGGTCGAGGTGTATGGCGCAGAGTTGTCCGGCAGGCGCTTGATCCAGTTTTTGTCGATACGGCCACGCTCCGCGATCGCGTCCACGTCATAAGCCAGCGCCAGGGTAACCACATCGGCTTCAATACCGTTGATCACCGATGTCGCCTGCTTACCGGAACCGCCGTGAGACTGGCGAACCACCACGTTATCGCCGGTTTCCTGTTTCCAGTGCGCCGCGAAAGCTTTGTTGTACTGGTCGTACAGTTCACGCGTCGGATCGTACGACACGTTCAGTAACTGAATGTCCTTTGCCAGAACGCTGGTCGATGCCAGCAATAATGTTAACCCCACGCCCCATTTATTCATCGCCCAGTTCTCTTGTGTAGTGTTTTGATGAATGCAGCGTGCCAGAAAGCTAACCGATGATTAAAGAATAAAAAAAGATTGGCTATAACGTGGAGGAATAAAAGAAAGGGTGGGCGCATAAAAAAAGCCCGGTGGCGCTTCGCTTACCGGGCCTACGAACCGTGCTTTTGTAGGCCGGGTAAGGCGAAGCCGCCACCCGGCGCAATACAGACGCCAATCAGTACAGTTTTTTCGCGCAGTCCAGCCAGTCACCCTTGAACGGACGCTTCATGTTTTCAATGGCGTCGATGATGTCATGGTGAACCAGTTTTTCGTTCTGAATACCAACGCAGCGGCCGCCGTGGCCCTGAAGCAGTAGCTCGATCGCGTACGCGCCCATGCGGGACGCCAGGATACGGTCGTACGGGCCTGGGGAACCGCCACGCTGAATGTGACCCAGAACGGTCGCGCGGGTTTCGCGTTTAGTTTCGGTTTCGATGTACTTCGCCAGCTCGTCAACGTCACAGATGTGCTCGGTGATAGCAACGATGGCGTGTTTCTTACCTTTCGCGATACCGGCTTTGATTTCAGCGACCAGATCTTCACGGCTGAATTCCACTTCCGGCACCACCACGAACTCACAGCCACCGGCAATTGCCGCCGCCAGAGTCAGGTCACCGCAGTAACGGCCCATCACTTCAACAATAGAAATACGCTGGTGAGAGGAAGAGGTGTCACGCAGGCGGTCAATCGCTTCCACAACGGTACCCAGCGCGGTGAAGTAACCGATGGTGTAGTCGGTGCCTTTGATGTCATTGTCGATGGTGCCAGGCAGGCCGATGCACGGGAAGCCCATTTCAGTCAGACGTTTTGCACCCATGTAGGAGCCGTCGCCGCCGATAACCACCAGCGCATCCAGACCCCGTTTTTTCATATTTTCGATAGCCACTTCACGGATGTGTTCGTCACGGAATTCCGGGAAGCGTGCAGAACCGAGGAAAGTACCGCCACGGTTGATCATGTCAGACACGCTGTAGCGGTCGAGCTGAACCATGCGGTCTTCATACAGACCCAGGTAACCGTCATAGATACCAAAAACTTCCAGACCTTCCGTCAGCGCTGCACGGACAACCCCACGGATTGCCGCGTTCATGCCCGGCGCATCACCGCCGCTTGTCAACACACCGATTTTCTTAATCATGACTACCTCTGAACTTAGGAATGCAAAATTGAAATCTGCTGCCGGAAGAAACTGTTCAACCGTCGAATACTGCAAATAGTATATCAATCCCTTCCAGCTGAATTGATTCAGGTCAGGCCATATGGTGGTAATTTATCCACAAAATGCTGCTCTGGCTCACTTTTTTACAACGAATTACGAAAGCTCAAAACGCCCTGGGTACGACAGAGCACGGATCCTGATGAATAATGACGTCTGACCCAGGGAAACGCTGCAAAATCGCCTGCTCCACCTGTTCAGCGACCATATGCGCCTGAACCAGTGGCAGGTTGTCTTCCATTTCCAAATGAATCTGAATAAAGCGGGTCGGCCCTGACTGCCGCGTACGAAGATCGTGAGCGCCACTGACGCCGGGCCAGTTGGTCACGATGGCATAAATTTCATCACGTTCTGCGTCCGGAAGCGCACGGTCAAGAAGCGACTGCACCGCGTCATACCCCATCCGCAACGCGCTGTATAAAATATAGATCCCTATCCCTAACGCAAACAACGCATCGGCCCGATGCCAGCCATACCAGGCCAGACCGAGCGCAATAAGAATAGCCCCATTCATCATAACATCAGACTGATAATGAAGCATATCGGCCCGTACAGACTGGCTTTGTGTTTTGCGTACAACCCAGCGCTGGAACGTTACAAGAACAAGTGTGCTTATAAGTGCAACTACCGTTACGACCACGCCAACGCCCGGATCGTTCATCGGAGAAGGCGAAATAAGGTGCTGAATGCCGGTCAAAAACAGGAAAAGGGCGGAGCCCGAAATAAACATGCTTTGTGCCAGCGCAGCCAGTGATTCCGCTTTGCCGTGGCCAAACGTATGCTCTTCATCCGCCGGTTGCAGCGAGTAGCGCACCACCAGCAGGTTGGTCAGCGAGGCGGCAATATCCACCAGTGAATCCACCAGTGCCGCCAGAATACTGACCGACCCGGTGTACCACCACGCGAAAATTTTAATGATCAGCAAACACGACGCCATCACCGTCGCGGCTATTGCGGCCCGGCTTACCAGCCGTCCATAGGATTGATTCATAAACACTCCTGTCATGCCATGGCGCTAGTATAACGGATGGTGGTGGAGTGAAAGGATGAATAAAGCGTTAACAAACCTGAACGATGGGCAAAAAAAACCCCCACATCATGTGGGGGAAGACAGGGATGGTGTCTATGGCAAGGAAAACAGGGTTTACTGGTTACTACGGGTACTGCTATTGCTACTGAAAAGCGTCATATCTGAGCTTCGCTGCATCCGTGCAACCTCACGCAACTGGTTCATCCGTTGCTGATGTTTGGTATTCAAAACCGCTTGCTGCTCGGGCGTTAGCAGGTGGAACATCTGGTTGCGAACCTTCGCCATCTCTACCTGGCGGGCAACCTGTTCCTGCGCCATTTTTTCGGCCTGAGCGCGTACAGCGCTTTCGTCAAAATTTTCTGCGGTGACAAGGCGATGCATTGTCTCCATTTCGCTAACATTAACAGGGGGCTGGTCGTGTCTTGCCCTCTGCATCAGATCTCGCATCTGTTGACGCTGATGTTCGGTTAAACTTATGCCGTCAAACATATGGCTTTGGCTGCTGTGCTGCGTTGCGCCCTCTGCTGAGGAACCGTTATCGCTGATGATAGCTACAGCAGCCTGGCTAAACGCACTGAAGGCCAGCGTTGAGGCCATGACGGCAGCGGTAACTTTGCGCATCACTTGCTCCCAAAATCTTTCGTGTCGCGATTCAACGAGAGACAGTCTACGATTCAGGCTGCAAACATGCGTCAGGGGGTGTAAAACAACGTAAAGTCATGGATTAGATAGCCTTGATGTCGTAATTTCTGCCTCGGAGGTATTTAAACAATGAATAAAATCCTGTTAGTTGATGATGACCGAGAGCTCACATCTCTTTTAAAGGAGTTGCTCGACATGGAAGGTTTCAACGTCCTGGTTGCCCATGATGGGGAACAGGCGCTGAGTCTCCTTGACGACAGCATCGATTTACTTTTGCTCGACGTCATGATGCCGAAGAAAAACGGTATTGATACGTTGAAAGAGCTTCGCCAGACACACCAGACCCCCGTCATTATGCTGACCGCACGCGGCAGCGAGCTTGACCGCGTACTCGGCCTTGAGCTGGGTGCGGATGACTATTTACCTAAGCCGTTCAACGACCGTGAACTGGTGGCCCGTATTCGCGCGATCCTGCGCCGCTCTCACTGGAGCGAGCAGCAGCAGAATACCGACAACAGCTCGCCTACGCTGGAAGTGGACTCCCTGAGCCTGAACCCGGGCCGCCAGGAAGCGAGCTTCGACGGTGAAACGCTGGAGCTAACCGGCACCGAGTTCACCCTGCTGTATCTGCTGGCGCAGCATCTTGGCCAGGTAGTGTCGCGTGAACACTTAAGCCAGGAAGTGCTCGGCAAACGCCTCACCCCGTTTGACCGCGCCATCGACATGCATATCTCGAACCTGCGCCGTAAGCTGCCGGAGCGTAAAGACGGTCACCCCTGGTTTAAAACCCTGCGTGGTCGCGGTTATCTGATGGTTTCCGCTTCATGATAGGCAGCTTAACCGCCCGCATCTTCGCCATCTTCTGGCTGACGCTGGCACTGGTTTTAATGCTCGTTTTGATGTTGCCAAAACTCGACTCACGCCAGATGACGGAGCTGCTCGACAGCGAGCAACGTCAGGGCGTGATGATCGAGCAGCACGTGGAAGCGGAGCTGGCAAACGATCCGCCAAACGATTTAATGTGGTGGCGCAGGCTGTTTCGCGCTATCGACAAGTGGGCGCCCCCCGGACAACGTCTTTTACTGGTCACCAGCGAAGGCCGCGTGATTGGGGCCGATCGCAATGAAATGCAGATTATCCGCAACTTTATTGGCCAGGCGGATAACGCCGATCACCCACAGAAAAAGAAATATGGTCGGGTAGAGATGGTCGGTCCTTTCTCGGTGCGGGATGGGGAAGACAATTACCAGCTCTATCTGATTCGCCCTGCGAGCAGTTCCCAGTCCGACTTCATCAACCTGCTGTTTGACCGTCCGCTTTTGCTGTTGATTGTCACGATGCTGGTCAGTTCCCCGCTGCTGTTATGGCTGGCGTGGAGCCTGGCGAAACCGGCGCGTAAGCTGAAAAACGCGGCGGACGAAGTGGCGCAGGGCAACCTGAGGCAGCATCCGGAGCTGGAATCCGGGCCGCAGGAGTTCCTGGCCGCCGGAACTAGCTTTAACCAGATGGTCAGCGCGCTTGATCGGATGATGACGGCCCAGCAACGTCTGCTGTCGGATATCTCCCACGAACTGCGGACGCCGCTCACGCGCTTACAGCTGGGTACCGCCCTGCTGCGCCGCCGCAGCGGTGAGAGCAAAGAGCTGGAGCGTATTGAGACGGAAGCGCATCGCCTGGACAGCATGATCAACGATCTGCTGGTGATGTCGCGCAATCAGCAGAAAAACGCGCTGGTGAGCGAAACGGTGAAAGCCAATCACCTCTGGCATGAGGTGCTGGACAACGCGGCGTTCGAAGCGGAGCAGATGGGCAAATCGTTCACCGTCAACTTCCCGCCGGGCCCGTGGCCGCTCTACGGTAACCCCAACACGCTGGAAAGCGCGCTGGAGAATATCGTGCGTAACGCCCTGCGCTATTCGCACACGAAGATTGAAGTGGCGTTTTCGGTGGATAAAGACGGGATTACGGTCATTGTCGATGACGATGGTCCCGGCGTCAGCCCGGAAGATCGCGAGCAGATTTTCCGTCCGTTCTACCGCACCGACGAGGCGCGCGACCGCGAGTCCGGCGGTACGGGGCTGGGTCTGGCGATTGTTGAAACCGCCATGCAACAGCACCGTGGCTGGGTGAAAGCCGATGACAGCCCGCTGGGCGGGCTGCGGTTAACGCTGTGGCTGCCGCTGTATAAGCGTTCGTAACCGTATGTGCCGGGTGGCGGCTTCGCCTTACCCGGCCTACTATTTGTAGAGCGCTATTTCCCCCACAATCTCCGCGAACTGCTCTCGATCTTGCCGCTTATCCGCCGCTTCTGCATCGTTCTGGTCCAGCTGGTAGACAATCCCGCCGCCGACAGCAGGCGGTGATATTGCTCGTCATCAAACGGCATATGCCAGGCAATTGCGCAGGCCTCGTATACCGACACCTCACTCAGGCGCGAAGCCAGCTCAAGCGGCGCATCCGCCGAAACCTGTCCCGCCTGCACAACGCGATACAGCCAGCCGGTTTTACCCGCGCTTTGCAGCTGGGCCGACATATCCTGAATGCCGAAATGGTAGTTAAGCTTGAAGCACGGCGAGCGCGGCTGGGTGACCTGAATCAAAGCATCGCCCCAGCGGTAAATATCGCCGATAAAGACGTTCTTCTCCGTCAGCCCCTCCGTTGAGAGATTTTCGCCAAACGCGGGGGCGACGAAGAGGTCCGCCTGTTCAGGAAATTCGGCTTTCCAGTGCTGATAGTGCTCGCGCGGATAGTGGCACAGCGCGCGATCGGGCCCGCCGTGGATTTTCTTTTCAGCCTGCTGGTCACCCGCAAGCCCGAGCTCGGTCAGCGACAGCTCACCGTCGACCTGCACTTTGGCGATGGCGCTCGGGCGGCTGCCTTCGTACTCCCTTACCTTGCCTGTAAACACATTCACCGGGTAATGCATCTCCACTCCTTCAGATACAAAAAAAGCGAGTCATCAGACTCGCTTCTCACAGGCGTCAATGCAACCTTATTTTTTAGCGGCGAAACGCGCTGCTGCTTCGTCCCAGTTCACTACATCCCAGAAGGCTTTGATGTAGTCAGGGCGACGGTTCTGGAACTTCAGGTAGTAAGCGTGTTCCCACACGTCCAGACCCAGAATTGGAAAGCCGGATGCGCCAGAGATAGCTTCACCCATCAGCGGGGAGTCCTGGTTAGCGGTAGAAACCACCGCCAGTTTGTCACCTTTCAGGACCAGCCACGCCCAGCCAGAGCCGAAACGGGTTGCAGCGGCTTTTTCGAATTCCGCTTTGAAGTTGTCAACGGAACCGAAGTCACGCTCGATAGCCGCTTTCAGGTCGCCCTGAAGGGTGGTGCCGGTTTTCAGGCCTTTCCAGAACAGGCTGTGGTTAGCGTGACCGCCCGCGTTGTTGCGCAGCACGGTTTTCTTGTCTGCTGGCAGCTGGTCCAGTTTGGTGATCAGCTCTTCAACAGGCAGATTAGCGAACTCTGGCAGGTTTTCCAGCGCAGCATTCGCGTTGTTCACATAGGTCTGGTGGTGTTTAGTGTGATGGATTTCCATCGTCTGCTTGTCGAAATGCGGTTCCAGTGCGTCGTAGGCATACGGCAGGGATGGCAGTGTATAACTCATAATCCTCTCCATTATTGTCGGGCGGCACAGCTGTTAATGCCGCGTAAGCAGTTGGTTCATTATAGTTAATTAAATGATATTGAAAATGATTATCAATGCCGTAGTTTTTATAAGGTTATTCGACTTTTGATAAATGGCAAAATTGTGAGTCTGCTCACGTGCTTAACGTGCTGATTGCCATCCTGAACAAAAGTGCGGCAACCTTCTGAAGGTTACCAAACCGCCTCATTTTTACACTCATCAAGTCGGCGGGAAGCCTCCGGCTATAAAAACGATGAGGATGTAAAAATGAATCATGCGATTACGATGGGTATCTTCTGGCATTTGATAGGCGCGGCCAGTGCAGCCTGTTTCTATGCCCCGTTTAAAAAGGTGAAAGGCTGGTCATGGGAAACCATGTGGTCCGTTGGCGGTACCGTGTCCTGGCTGATTTTGCCGTGGACAATCAGCGCCATGCTGCTGCCCGATTTCTGGGGCTACTTCTCCTCCTTCAACGCCTCCACCCTGCTGCCGGTATTCCTGTTCGGCGCGATGTGGGGCATCGGTAATATCAACTACGGCCTCACCATGCGCTACCTCGGCATGTCGATGGGGATTGGCATCGCGATTGGCATTACGCTGATTGTTGGCACCCTGATGACGCCAATCCTCAACGGCCACTTCGACGTGCTGATCAACACCCAGGGCGGGCGAATGACGCTGCTGGGCGTGCTGGTGGCGGTGATCGGCGTGGGCATCGTCACCCGCGCAGGCCAGCTGAAAGAACGGAAGATGGGCATCAAAGCCGAAGAGTTCAACCTGAAGAAAGGGCTGCTGCTGGCGGTGATGTGCGGCGTCTTTTCGGCGGGCATGTCGTTCGCCATGAACGCCGCCAAACCAATGCACGACGCCGCTGCGGCGCTGGGCGTCGATCCGCTGTACGTTGCCCTGCCAAGCTACGTGGTGATCATGGGCGGCGGCGCGCTGGTAAACCTCGGCTTCTGCTTCATTCGTCTGGCAAAAGTTAACAATCTGTCGGTAAAAGCCGACTTCTCGCTGGCAAAACCGTTGATCGTCACCAACGTCCTGCTCTCCGCCCTCGGCGGCCTGATGTGGTATCTGCAATTCTTCTTTTACGCCTGGGGTCACGCCAGTATTCCGGCGCAGTATGACTACATGAGCTGGATGCTGCACATGAGCTTCTACGTGCTGTGCGGCGGGCTGGTTGGGCTGGTGCTGAAAGAGTGGAACAACGCCGGGCGTCGTCCGGTTGGCGTGCTGAGCCTGGGCTGCGTGGTGATTATCATTGCGGCCAATATCGTCGGCCTCGGCATGGCGAACTGATTACGCTGCCTTTCGACTGCGATGACGCCACTGTACCGGCGTCATCCCCACCTCACGGTTAAACACCACCGAAAAGTAGTTACTGTCCTCAAAGCCGCAGCGCATCGCCACTTCACTCACCATCAGCTCCGTATGCTGTAACAAGTACTGGGCGTGGCAGATGCGCAGCTGGCGCAGATAGTGGTTGACCGTCATCCCCGTCTGGGTGCGGAACTGCTGGCGCAGCGCGCGCTCGCTGCACTGCTCCTGCTCGCAGAATTTTTCCAGCACGAAACTCTTGTTCAGACTGCCCGCAAGCCGGGTGATGAGCTTATCCAGCAGCGCTTCCTGCGTGGTAGCAGAGGGATTATCCGTAGCGTAACGATGCCGCTTCAGGGTCATCACCAGCTGGGCAAAAAGCAGCTCCGACATCTGGTTTGCCACCGGATCGCTCTTCTGGCTCTCCTGCTCCAGCTGGGAAATCGTCTGGCGCACCTGAGCCATGCCGTTGCTGCTTAAGCGCCAGTGCGGTTCGCCTCTGGCATCATGAAAACCGGGGATATTGCCCGCCCAGTCGACATTCAGTTTAAGCCTGTCGGGGCAGTAGATGACGTTCTGCAACACCAGATCGTTAACCGAGGCGTAGGAGTGTTTATCTTCAGCGCGAATGTAAAACAGGTCTCCGCGCGTGATGCGGTAGGGACGGTCGTTGAGGACGTGCAGGCCGTTGCCCCGCCACACCAGCACCAGCTCGCAAAACTCGTGGGTGTGCTCGGCAAAGACGTTTTGCGGGTAGCGGTCGGCCACCGCGACGGCCTGACTCGCGGAGGCAAAAAAATCATCTTTGCGAAGAATGAGCTGAGC
Organism: Enterobacter cloacae complex sp. EB5; assembly: GCF_031432835.1. Classification (NCBI taxonomy): domain Bacteria; kingdom Pseudomonadati; phylum Pseudomonadota; class Gammaproteobacteria; order Enterobacterales; family Enterobacteriaceae; genus Enterobacter; species Enterobacter cloacae complex sp. EB5. The sequence continues at coordinate 2,102,050 of NZ_CP133860.1, read as the reverse complement.
AGCCACACCACAACCTCTACGGCCAATAACCGGACATTATTAGCCTTTTTACAGCAAAAAAACGGTGACTGCCCTCGCGTTACTGAAGCAACGCGTCTTTCCCCTGACGAATATCGCGCGGCGACCAGTTAAATTCCCGGCGAAACAGCGTCGAAAAGTGGTTACTGTCGCCGAAACCGCAGCGATAGGCGATATCGGTGACGCTTTCGTCGGTATGACGTAAAAGGTGACGCGCTTTGATCAGGCGCAGACGGTTCAGGTAGCGCTGCGGCGTCAGCCCGGTATGCTGCTTGAGCTGACGATGCAGCGTGCGCAGCGAGAGCGAAAAGTCATCCGCCAGCGTTTCCCAGCAGACATCTTCGGCAAAATGATCTTCCAGCCAGGCCATCAGCTGATTCAGGCGCGCGTCGTTATTTTCCAGCCCTTCCACCAGGCTGCTGCGCCGCAGCAGCACCAGCAGTTGCATAAACAGCAGCTCGCGGGTGGCAATGGCGTGCGTCTCCTGTCCATCCTCGCTCTGCTCCATCTGGCTCACCAGCTGACGCACCTGCTGCAACGTGGACTGATTCACCCGCCAGTGCGAGGGGTAGTGGCCGTCCTTCTCCTGCGGCAACAGCTGATTCAGCCCGGAAAGAAACTGGAACGCATCCGGAGAACGGTAGAGCACATTGGTCAGGCACAGGTTGTCGGTATGTTCATACAGGTGCCTGTCGTGATCGCGCACGAAGCACACCGTACCGCCGCTGATGGTATACGGCTGACCGTTGAATACGTGAATGCCCGTTCCGTGCTCAACAATCACAATTTCATGAAAATCATGATGATGCTCCGGGAACGCAGCCTGAGGCAGCCGTGGCTCAATCGCGACCGGCGAAGCCCCCGAAGGAAAAAAATCGACGCTGTGCAGTACGGTCATAACGGCCCCCACCAATGAGAAAAGTTCTCAAAATAGTAATTAAGGCCTTCCACGCTCACCTTAAATTTTTGACAGCAAACCGCGCAAAAGCTGTCGGTTTTTCAAGAAACAGACGGAAAGATCAGGAAATGCGGTCAGCGTCACACTGCCTGCAAACCCCGCCATTACTGGAAACTGTGAACTCCCTCACGTTCACCTTTGCTTTCTTGCCAGCGCGAGATTTGGGCTGTCAGTGGCGAGAAGGTGGCTATTTCTTCCCTTTCTTACACTCCTCGCTAATGACTTAAGAAAGGACCCGACCATGACTTTTCGCCATTGTGTGGCTGTCGATTTAGGCGCATCCAGCGGCCGTGTAATGCTCGCCACCTGGGACTGCGACCTGCACACCCTTACGCTTCGCGAAATGCACCGTTTCGCCAATTGTCTGCAAAAACAGGACGGTTTTGTTACCTGGGATATCGACGCCCTGGAAGCAGAGATCCGCACCGGACTTCACAACGTCTGCAAAGACGGTATTCGCATCGACAGTATCGGCATTGATACCTGGGGTGTGGATTACGTGCTGCTGGACAGTCACGGCGAACGCGTCGGCCTGCCGGTCTCCTATCGCGACAGCCGCACCGATGGGCTGATGGCGCACGCCATCGCGCAGCTTGGCAAGGAGAACATCTATGGTCGCAGCGGCATTCAGTTTCTGCCGTTTAACACGCTGTATCAGCTGCGCGCGCTGGTGGAGCAACAGCCAGAGCTGGTCGAAAAGGTGGCGCATGCGCTGCTGATCCCGGACTACTTAAGCTACCGTCTGACCGGCAACATGAACTGGGAATATACCAACGCCACCACCACGCAGCTGGTCAACATCAACACCGATAACTGGGATGAACACCTGCTGGCCTGGACGGGCGCCTCGCCGTCCTGGTTTGGCGCGCCAACCCATCCGGGCAATGTGATTGGTCACTGGCTTTGCCCGCAGGGGAATGAAATTCCTGTTGTCGCCGTCGCCAGTCACGACACCGCAAGCGCGGTCATTGCCTCGCCGCTCGCCAGCAAAGACGCGGCCTACCTCTCTTCGGGCACCTGGTCGCTGATGGGCTTTGAGAGCAAAACCCCGTACATCAGCGATGCTGCGCTGGCGGCGAACATCACTAACGAAGGTGGCGCGGAAGGGCGCTACCGGGTGCTGAAGAACATCATGGGCCTGTGGCTGCTCCAGCGGGTGCTGAAAGAGCAGAACATCACCGACCTGCCCGCGCTTATCGCGGAAACCGAAACGCTGAAAGCCTGCACCTTCCTGATTAATCCGAACGACGACCGCTTTATCAATCCGGTGCACATGAGCGCCGAAATCCAGGCCGCCTGTTTTGAAGCGGGGCAGCCGGTACCTTCCCGCCCCGCCGAGCTGGCGCGCTGCATTTTTGACAGTCTCGCCCTGCTCTATGCCGACATCCTGAGCGAGCTGGCTGACCTTCGCGGCAAACCGTTCACGCAGCTGCATATCGTGGGCGGCGGCTGCCAGAACCAGCTGCTGAACCAGCTCTGCGCGGATGCCTGCGGCATTACCGTGGTGGCAGGTCCGATTGAAGCCTCCACGCTCGGCAATATCGGCATTCAGCTGATGACCCTGGACGAACTGTCCAACGTTGACGATTTCCGTTCGGTGGTGACGGCGAATAACAGCCTGACCACCTTCACCCCCCATCCCTGCCATGAAATTGCCCGCTACCGGGCGCAGTTTCAGCAAAAACGACTGACTAAGGAGCTTTGCGCATGACCACTCAACTTGAACAAGCCTGGGACCTGGCTAAACAGCGTTTCGCCGCCGTCGGCGTGGATGTCGAAGAGGCGCTGCGCCAGCTCGACCGTCTGCCCGTCTCCATGCACTGCTGGCAGGGTGATGACGTCGCTGGCTTCGAGAACCCGGGCGGTTCCCTGACGGGGGGTATTCAGGCCACGGGTAACTATCCGGGCAAAGCGCGCAACGCCACCGAACTGCGTGCGGATCTGGAGCTGGCGCTGAGCCTGATCCCCGGGCCAAAGCGCCTGAATCTGCACGCCATTTATCTCGAATCCGACGAGCCGGTGGCGCGTAACGAAATCAAACCGGAGCACTTTACGAACTGGGTGGCGTGGGCGAAAGCCAACAAGCTGGGTCTGGACTTTAACCCCTCCTGCTTCTCGCACCCGCTGAGCGCGGACGGCTTTACCCTTGCGCACGCCAACGACGAAATCCGCCAGTTCTGGATCGACCATGTCAAAGCCAGCCGCCGCGTTTCTGCGTATTTCGGCGAGCAGCTTGGCACGCCGTCGGTGATGAACATCTGGATCCCGGACGGCATGAAGGACATCACCGTCGACCGACTGGCCCCGCGTCAGCGCCTGCTGGCCGCGCTGGATGAAGCCATCAGCGAAAAGCTGGACCCGGCGCACCACATCGACGCCGTCGAGAGCAAGCTGTTCGGCATTGGCGCAGAGAGCTACACCGTGGGCTCAAACGAGTTCTACATGGGTTACGCCACCAGCCGCCAGACCGCGCTGTGCCTGGATGCAGGCCACTTCCACCCAACCGAGGTGATCTCCGACAAGATCTCCGCCGCCATGCTCTTCGTGCCGCGCCTGCTGCTGCACGTCAGCCGCCCGGTGCGCTGGGACAGCGACCATGTGGTGCTGCTGGATGACGAAACCCAGGCGATTGCCAGCGAAATCATCCGCCACGATCTGTTCGACCGCGTACACATTGGCCTCGACTTCTTCGACGCCTCCATCAACCGCATCGCGGCGTGGGTTATCGGCACCCGCAACATGAAGAAAGCCCTGCTGCGCGCGCTGCTGGAGCCTGTCGCCGCGCTGAAACAGCTGGAAGAAAACGGCGACTACACCGCGCGCCTGGCGCTGCTGGAAGAGCAGAAATCCCTGCCGTGGCAGGCGGTGTGGGAGATGTACTGCCAGCGTCACGATGCGCCTGCGGGCAGCCAGTGGCTGGACAACGTGCGGGCATATGAGAAAGACGTTCTTGCCGCTCGTCAGTAAAAAACATTGCCCGGCGGCGCGTTGCTTGCCGGGCCTACAGGTAAAAGTAGGCCGGGTAAGCGTAGCGCCACCCGGCATTTTCAAAGGAAACACAGTATGCAGACCATCACCACCTCCTGGTTCGTCCAGGGCATGATCAAAGCCACCTCCGATGCCTGGCTGAAGGGCTGGGACGAGCGCAACGGCGGCAACCTGACGCTACGCCTGGACGATGCGGATATCGAACCGTTCGCAGCCGATTTCCACCAGAAGCCGCGCTATATCGCCCTGAGCCAGCCGATGCCGCTGCTCGCCAACACGCCGTTTATCGTCACCGGTTCCGGGAAGTTTTTCCGCAACGTCCAGCTCGACCCGCAGGCCAACCTCGGCGTGGTAAAAGTGGACAGCGACGGCGCGGGCTACCACATTCTGTGGGGGCTGACGGATGAGGCGGTGCCCACCTCAGAATTGCCGGCGCACTTCCTCTCCCACTGCGAGCGCATCAAAGCGACCAATGGCAAGGACCGCGTGATCATGCACTGCCACGCCACCAACCTGATCGCCCTGACCTACGTGCTGGAAAACAATTCTGATTTCTTCACCCGCAAATTGTGGGAAGGCAGCACCGAGTGTCTGGTGGTGTTCCCGGACGGCGTCGGCATTCTGCCTTGGATGGTGCCGGGCACCGACGAAATCGGCCAGGCGACCGCGACGGACATGCAGAAGCACTCACTGGTGCTGTGGCCGTTCCACGGCGTCTTCGGCAGCGGCCCGACGCTGGATGAAACCTTCGGCCTGATCGACACCGCCGAGAAATCCGCGGAAGTGCTGGTGAAGGTCTATTCCATGGGCGGCATGAAGCAGACCATCACCCGGGAAGAGCTGATTGCCCTGGGCAAACGCTTTGGCGTTACCCCGATGCAGTCGGCGTTAGATCTGTACCAATAACAACATCGCGCCCCGCTCATTGAGACGGGGCGAAAACCACCTGCAATCCCTACAACTAACTCAAGTCAGTGGAGTAAAAGCAATGAAAATAAAAGCAAGCTTGATCCTCACCGTTGCCGCTCTGGCGTTGTCCGGTTCCGCTTTAGCAGAAGTGAAAATCGCCCTGGTGGCGAAGTCCTTAGGGAATGGATTCTTCGAGGCAGCGAACGTCGGCGCGCAGGAGGCGGCCAAAGAGTTAGGCGATGTAAAAGTGATTTATACCGGCCCGACCACCACCACGGCGGAAGCGCAGATCGAGGTGCTGAACGGGTTGATCGCCCAGGGCGTGGATGCGATCGCAATTTCCGCGAACGATCCGGACGCCGTCGTGCCGGTGCTGAAAAAAGCGATGCAGCGCGGCATTAAGGTAGTGTCGTGGGATTCCGGGGTGGCGAAAGCCGGGCGTCAGATCCACCTCAACCCGTCCAATAACGCCCTGATTGGCGAAACCAACGTCAAGCTCGCCGCCGATGCCCTGAAAGCGCTGAACGTGGAGAAGGGCGATGTGGCGGTGCTGAGCGCCACGCCAACCTCCACCAACCAGAATACCTGGATTGCGGAGATGAAAAAGGTGCTGCCGAAGTACCCGTCCGTCAATCTGGTGACCGTGGCCTACGGGGACGATCTCTCTGACAAGAGCTACCGCGAAGCGGTCGGCCTGCTGAAAACCTACCCGGACCTGAAAGTGATTGTTTCGCCATCGTCCGTGGGCATTGTGGCCGCCGCGCAGGCGGTGAAGGACCAGGGCAAGATTGGCAAAGTGTACGTCACCGGTTTAGGCCTGCCGTCTGAGATGGCGGGCGCGGTGAAGTCCGGCGCAAGCAAGAGCTTTGCCATCTGGAACCCGATTGACCTCGGCTATGCCGCGACTTACTTAGCGGACGATCTGGTGAAAGGCACAGCCACCAAAAACGAAGCCAGCATGGGCAAGCTGGGCAAAGTGAAGCTGGATGCCGACGGCAACGGCGCGATGGCCGAGCCGTTCGTCTACGATGCCAGCAATATTGATAAGTTCTCGAAAATTTTCTGATCCTTTCCCCCCTCACCCTAGCCCTCTCCCACAGGGAGAGGGAACGTTAACCCCCTCTCCCTTTGGGAGAGGGTCGGGGTGAGGGTGAACCAAACGGAGAACTATCATGACCCCATTGCTACAGCTTTCTGGCATCACCAAGATGTTCCCCGGCGTGCGTGCTCTTGAGAACGTGCAGCTTGCGCTGTGGCCCGGCAAAGTGACGGCGCTTATCGGCGAAAACGGCGCGGGCAAGTCGACGCTGGTCAAAGTGATGACCGGTATATACCAGCCCGACGAGGGCGAAATTCTTTACAAGGCGATCCCCGTTCACCTTCCGACGCCGGAGTCGGCGCATAAAATGGGCATCACCGCCATTCACCAGGAAACCGTGCTGTTTGATGAACTCTCGGTCACCGAAAATATCTTTGTTGGTCAGTACCTTCACAAAGGCTTCCTGAAAAAGCTCGACTGGCCGGAAATGCACCGCCGGGCGCAGGCTATTCTTGCCCGCCTTGAGGTGCAAATCGACCCGCGCGCAACGCTGAAAACCCTGAGCATCGCCCAGCGTCACATGGTGGCGATTGCCCGCGCGCTGTCGTTTGAGGCGCAGGTGGTGATCCTCGATGAACCGACGGCGGCGCTGTCACAGCATGAAATCCTCGAGTTTTACCAGATTGTGGAACGCTTAAAGCAGGAGGGCAAAGCCATCCTGTTTATCTCCCACAAGTTCGACGAGATTTTTGAGCTGGCCGATCACTACACCATTTTGCGCGACGGCGTGTTCGTCGGTGCAGGGGCAATAAATGAGATCACCGAGGAGCGGATGGTGTCGATGATGGTCGGGCGCGCCATTACCCAAACCTTCCCGAAAATCGACTGCGAAAAAGGCGAGACGGTGCTGGAAGTGAAAAACCTCTGCCATCCGACCGAGTTTGCGCATATCTCGTTCTCCCTGCGTAAAGGGGAGATCCTCGGCTTTTACGGGCTGGTGGGTGCCGGGCGTACCGAGCTGATGCAGGCGCTTTCCGGCGTCACGCGGCCATCGTCCGGGGAAATTATCCTCAACGGACAGCCCCGGCGCTTCCGCCAGCCTGCGGATGCGATCAAAGCCGGTATCGTCTGTGTGCCAGAAGAAAGGCAGAAACAGGGGGCGATTATCGCCCTGCCGATTGCCCAGAACATCAGCCTGCCTCAGCTCAGCACGCTCAATCCGAACGGCGTGCTGCATGACGACCGCGAATGGAAGCTGGCAGACGAGTACGCCAAACGCCTGCAAGTGAAAGCCTTCAGCTGGAAGCAGGCGGTGGAGACCCTTTCTGGCGGCAACCAGCAAAAGGTGGTGATCGGCAAATGGCTGGCGACGCACCCTGACGTGATCATCCTCGATGAGCCAACAAAAGGCATCGATATCGGCTCAAAGGCAGCCGTGCATCAGTTTATGTCCGAGCTGGTCAGTCAGGGGCTGGCGGTGATTATGGTCTCGTCCGAACTGCCGGAAGTGATGGGCATGGCGGATCGCATTATCGTCATGCACGAGGGGCTGATGGTGGCCGAATACCAGGCGGGAGACGCGACGGCGGAAACCATCGTCAGCGCCGCCAGCGGTGCAAAACAGGAGGCGGCATAATGCTTAGCTCACTCTTAAAACACCGCGAGGCGCTGCTTGGCGCGGTGATTGTCCTGATGGTCGTCGCCATTGGCAGCCGCGTGCCATCGTTTATCGCACCGGGCAACCTGGTGGAGATGTTTAACGACACCGCCATTCTGATCGTCCTCGCGCTCGGGCAGATGATGGTGCTGCTCACTAAAGGCATCGACCTGTCGATGGCGGCTAATCTGGCCCTGACCGGGATGATTGTCGCCCTGATTAATTTCCATTACCCGGACGTGCCCGTCTGGGCGCTGCTGATCCTTGCCAGCGCGCTTGGGCTGCTGATGGGCGCGATTAACGGCCTGCTGGTGTGGAAGCTGGGCATTCCGGCGATTGTGGTCACGCTCGGCACCATGAGCATCTACCGCGGAATGATCTTTTTGCTCTCCGGCGGCGGCTGGGTGAACGCCAACCAGATGGGTGCAGACTTCCTCGGCCTGCCGCGTGCGTCAGTGCTGGGCTTGCCGGTGCTGAGCTGGTGCGCCATCGCCGTACTGCTGCTGGTGGGCTACTTCCTGCGCTACAGCCGCACCGGACGGGCGCTCTACACCGCAGGCGGGAACGCCACGGCAGCGTACTACACCGGGATCAACGCCGGGAAAATGCAGTTCATCAGCTTCTGCCTTTCCGGTCTGCTGGCCGGGTTCTGCGGCTACCTGTGGATCTCGCGCTTTGCCGTTGCGTATGTTGACGTCGCTAACGGTTTTGAATTGCAGGTGGTGGCAGCCTGTGTGATTGGCGGGATCAGCACCATGGGCGGCACCGGCCGCGTGCTCGGATGTCTGTTCGGGGCGCTGTTCCTTGGCGTCATCAACAACGCCCTGCCGGTGATCGGCGTCTCCCCGTTCTGGCAGATGGCGATTTCCGGCACGGTCATTGTCATCGCTGTGCTGCTGAACGAGCGCGGCAACAAGCGCAAAGGCAGGCTGATCCTGCGCGACGCGGCGCTGGCACGTCAGAAACTGGCGGTGAAACCATGAGCAAAATGATGACATCTGAAGAGTTTAAACCCACTTCTGCGACGGGCATCTTCCAGCGCCTGCTGTGCTGGGAGGGCTTCCTGCTGGCGGTGACGCTGGCGGTGTTTGTGGTGAACGCGCTCGCCTCGCCCTACTTCCTCAATATCTGGAACCTCTCCGACGCGACGTTCAACTTCACCGAAAAGGCGATCATCGTGTTGCCGATGGCGATGCTGATTATCGCCCGGGAAATTGACCTGTCGGTGGCCTCCACCATCGCACTTAGCTCCACGGTGATGGGCTTTTGCGCGGCGGCGGGCGTCGATACGCCGCTGCTGGTGTGCGTGGGATTAGGCGTCGGGCTGCTGTGCGGGCTGTTCAACGGCATTCTGGTGACGCGCTTTAACCTGTCGTCCATCGTCATCACCATCGGCACCATGAGCCTGTACCGCGGGATCACCTACATCCTGCTCGGGGACCAGGCGCTGAACAGCTACCCGGAGAGCTTCGCCTGGTTCGGCCAGGGCTACGTCTGGGGCGCGCTGTCGTTTGAGTTCGCGCTGTTTATCGTGCTGGCCGCTCTGTTTGCCTTTGTGCTGCACCGTACCAATTTTGGCCGCCGCACGTATGCCATCGGCAACAACCCGACTGGCGCGTGGTACTCCGGCATCAACGTGAAGCGCCACAACCTGATCCTGTTTGCGCTGGTAGGACTGATGTCCGGCCTGGCGTCGGTGCTGCTCACCTCGCGTCTGGGCAGCACCCGCCCGACCATCGCGATGGGCTGGGAACTGGCGGTGGTGACGATGGCGGTGCTCGGCGGCGTCAATATTCTCGGCGGGTCCGGCAGCATGGTGGGCGTGATTATCGCCGCCTTCCTGATGGGGCTGGTGACCTTCGGCCTGAGCCTGCTCAACGTGCCCGGCATTGTGATGTCAGTGATTATCGGCGCGATGCTGATCGTGGTGATTTCGCTGCCGATTATTACCCGCCGGATTATGCAGCGAAGACGGATCTCATAGCCGGGTGGCAATGCGTTTACCCGGCCTGCTTAACCGTAGGCCCGCGCAAGCGCAGCGCCGCCGGGCATAAAAATCACAGCAATTAAGGAGAATTATCATGAGCTTTATGTTGGCGCTTCCAAAAATCAGCCTGCACGGCGCGGGCGCGATCGGCGATATGGTCAATCTGGTGGCAAACAAACAGTGGGGAAAAGCGCTGATTGTCACCGATGGCCAGCTGGTGAAGCTGGGCCTGCTCGACAGCCTGTTTTCCGCGCTCGACGCCCATCAGATGACGTATCACCTGTTCGATGAGGTATTCCCGAATCCGACGGAAGCGCTGGTGCAAAAAGGCTATGCGGCATATCAGGATGCGGAGTGTGATTACCTGATTGCCTTTGGCGGCGGCAGCCCGATTGATACCGCCAAGGCGATAAAAATCCTCACCGCCAACCCGGGCCCGTCAACCGATTACTCCGGCGTCGGCAAGGTGAAAAACGCGGGCGTGCCGCTGGTGGCGATCAACACCACCGCAGGCACGGCGGCGGAGATGACCAGCAACGCGGTGATCATTGACGCCGCGCGACAGGTGAAAGAGGTGATTATCGACCCGAACATCATCCCGGATATCGCCGTGGACGATGCCAGCGTGATGCTTGATATTCCGGCCTCCGTGACCGCCGCAACCGGCATGGATGCCTTGACCCACGCCATTGAAGCCTACGTGTCCGTCGGTGCGCACCCGCTGACCGATGCCAACGCGCTGGAGGCGATTCGCCTGATCAACCTCTGGCTGCCGAAAGCGGTCGACGACGGTCACAACCTGGAAGCGCGCGAGCAGATGGCCTTTGGTCAGTATCTGGCGGGCATGGCGTTTAACAGCGCCGGTCTGGGTCTGGTACACGCTCTGGCGCACCAGCCGGGCGCGACGCACAACCTGCCGCACGGCGTGTGCAACGCCATCCTGCTGCCGATCATCGAAAACTTTAACCGCCCGAACGCGGTCGCCCGATTTGCCCGCGTGGCGCAGGCGATGGGCGTTGACACGCGCGGCATGAGCGATGAAGCGGCCAGCATGTCAGCCATTCAGGCGATTCGTGACCTGAGCGCCCGGGTCGGCATTCCGTCCGGCTTCAGCCAGCTTGGCGTCACCAAAGCGGATATTGAAGGCTGGCTGGATAAAGCGCTCGCCGACCCGTGCGCCCCATGCAACCCACGCACCGCGAGCCGTGACGAGGTCCGCGAGCTGTACCTGGAGGCATTATGATCCGCAAAGCGTTTGTGATGCAGGTAAACCCGGACGCGCACGAGGAGTATGCGCGCCGCCACAACCCGATCTGGCCTGAACTGGAGGCGGTACTGAAAGCCCATGGCGCGCACCACTACGCCATTTACCTCGACAAAGCCCGCAACCTGCTGTTTGCGACCGTGGAGATTGAATCGGAAGAGCGCTGGAACGCGGTGGCAAACACCAATGTCTGCCAGCGCTGGTGGAAATATATGGGCGACGTTATGCCGTCGAACCCGGATCACAGCCCGGTGAGTGCGGCGCTGAAAGAGGTGTTTTACCTGGACTGATGTGTTAACGCTGCTGCCCTTGCGGTAGCAGCAATCTCCCGCCTGCCACTCAGCGTAAACGCCGACACCACCGTGATCGCCAGCACGAAGCAGCCCAGAATCAGATACGTCTCCTGGAAGCCGACCCGGTCATACATATTTCCGGCAAAGGCGGAGAGGAAGATCGCCGCCGACTGTTTGGCAAACTGGAAGCCAATCAGGTAGATGGTGGCCGACAGGCGCGTATCAAACACCCCGGTGATGTACTTGAATGCCCCCACCAGCAGGAACGGGACTTCCAGCGCGTGCAGCATCTTCAGGGCAATCACCTCCACGGCAGTGGTGGCAAACGACGAGCCGATAATGCGCGTCGCCATGATCACCCCGGCAATCAGCAGCGTGTTTTTCGCACCGATACGGTTAATGATCCACGGCGAGCAGAACATGATGATCGCGTTACAGATTTCCCCCGCCGTGGTGGCGAAACCAAAGGCGCGGGTCCCCTCCTGCGGCGTGGCGAAGAAGGTTTTGAAGAAGGTGGCAAACTGCTGGTCGAAGACGTCATACACGCAGGCCACGCCAATCACGTACAGGATGAACATCCACATTCTGCGCTGGCGGAACAGGGTAAAGACGGTTTTAGCGGTGATCTGCGGCTGATTCGCACCCAGGGCATTCATCACCTGCGCCGTCTGGTTGGGCTTCGGTTTCGCGACCACCAGCAGCAGCATCAGCAACAGCGCCGCTCCCGACCCCATCCAGAAGACGTACGACGGATCGATGCCGAACAGGATGCCGCCCGTTGAGGCGCACAGCCCCCAGCCGAGACAGCCGAACATACGCGCCTTGCCGTACTCAAAAAAGCTGTTGCGGCTTACGCGTTCAATGTAGGCCTCAATCGCCCCCGAACCCGCTGAGAAGACAAAGCCGATATAGATCCCACCGCTCAGCGCGCCCAGCCAGATATTCGTTTTCAGCAGCGGGGCGAAGACGTACAGGAAGAACGGCGCGAACAGGAACAGCAGCACCGAGATGATCCAAAGCAGGTGTTTTTTCAGCCCCAGCTTGTCGGAAATGACCCCCAGCACCGGCTGGAAGGCAATGGCCGACAGCGAGATGCAGGAGAAAACAATCCCGGTATGGGTTTTGTTCAGGCCGATGATGTCCGACAGCCAGATCGGCAGGAACGGAAAGCAGGTGGCCATGATGAAGAAGTAGAGAAAGAAGAACAGCCCGAAGATCCAGAAGTTAGGGTTGTCTTTGTGGGTACAGGTTGTTGTGTTCATTATTTTTATCCTCAACGGAGGGCCGGTTGCCCGGCCCGTCACCCTTACACGCGTTCCACACCAATCAGAATGGCGGTTTCCGGATCCAGAATCGGCAGCGCAATACCCGCCTGCATCAGCCACTCACCGCTTACCGTTTGCAGCGCGTCCATCCACGCCGGGAGCTTGCGCATGGTGTGCCCGCCCTCGCCCGTAATCTGAATGTTCGGGTGATCGAGCAGCGTGATGCGGTACTGCGCGCTGGCGTCTAACCCCGGCATGCGCAGCGGCATCATCAGGGTGTAATCCGGCATCGCGAGCTGGCTGACCAAAAACAGCCCCTGCGTCTTGTCTTCGCTCACTATACCCTGCGCCAGGGTGCTGGCGTCCGGCATATCCACGCGCCACTGGGTGCCGCGATGAATGATCTCGCGCCACCGCTTATACAGCGCGGCGTAATGGCGATAGCCTTCACGCTCCTGCGCGTCGACGGTGAGCGGATCCAGCTCCAGCCCCATGTGACCAAACAGCGCCGTCAGCCCGCGGAACTGAATGCTGTGCTGGCGGAAGGTGGCATGACATTTATGATGACCGATATGCGCCCCCATCACCTCCGGCGGGAAGAAGTAGCTCATGCCGCGCTGGATAGTGTTGCGCTCCAGCGCGTCGTTGTTGTCGGACGCCCAGAAGCGGTGGCAGCGGGTCAGCACTTCATAATCGATTCGCCCGCCGCCGGAGGAGCAGGATTCAAATTCAATGTGCGGGAAGCGCTCGCCCAGCACGTCCAGCAGGCGATAAAACTGGCGCGTCTGGGCGTCGGCGGCGGCTTTGCCCTTGTGCCCTGGCTGCACCAGCTCGCGGTTCATATCCCATTTCACGTAGTCGACCGCGTGTTCGCCCAGCAGCCAGCTCATGCGTTCGACCAGATATTCAAAGGCCTGCGGAATATTGAGATTGAGCACCAGCTGGTGTCGCCCGGTCGCCTGGGCGTAGCCCGGCAGCGCCAGCACCCAGTCAGGGTGCGCGCGATACAGATCGGAATCCGGGTTAATCATCTCCGGCTCAACCCAGATACCAAACTCCATGCCGAGCTGTTTAACGTGATCGATCACCGGCTTTAGGCCGTTCGGGTATTTTTTCTCGTCCAGATACCAGTCGCCCAGCGCGGCGTGGTCGTCGTTGCGGCCTTTGAACCAGCCGTCGTCAATGATAAAGCGCTCAACGCCCAGCGCGGCGGCCTCGTCGGCCATGCGCATGATGTAGTCCGGATCGTGGTTGAAGTAGATCCCCTCCCAGGTGTTGAGATGCACCGGGCGCGGTTTATCTTCCGGGAAGCGGATAACATTATCGCGCAAGTAGCGGTGGAACTGCTGACTCATGCCATTCAGCCCGTGCGGGGAGTGGCTGGCATACAGGCGCGGCGTCCAGAGCGTTTCACCCTCTTCAATCGCCCTTTCACCCGGCAGGTAGAGCGCTTCGGCCTGCATATAGCGGCGGCCATCGGTTTTCGCCTCCGCGCGCAGGCGGTGGTTGCCGCTCCAGCCCAGATGCACGCCCCAGACGTGGCCGTGCATTTCACTGAATGACGGCGTACCTGAAATCAGCGCCGGAAAATGTTCATGGGAGGTTTTACCCCGGCGGTTTTCAATCACAAAGCTGTCATGTTCAAGCATCACGCGGTGCGGCTGAAACTCCCTGATCCAGCGTCCGTGGAAGGCCATCACCTCCTGCGCGCGCTCAGCCACCGGCAGCGTCACGGCAAAGCGATCCACCTGCCACGCCTGCGTTTTCAGGTTGGTTAAGCCATGGCGCACCACCAGTACGCCGCTGGCATCCAGCGTTAATTCACTGGTCAGGCGCAGGCCCGCCTGTTTATCTTCTGCCGTTACCGTCAGGGTTTGCCCCTGCTGTTGTACGCCTGTGGTGGTGAAGACAGGCGATCCGTCCAGCCCCTGGCGATGCCCCTCGATGCCGGGCGAACCAAACAGACCGTGCCCCAGCTCTGCCATCAGCGTGACGGGGGAGTCCACGTCCAGCCTGCCGTTAGCAACCGGGCGGGCAATACTCAGCGCATCCTGCGGCGAAAAGTGCTGAAGGTGCGGCCCCCAGTAGAGAATTTCAGCGAACGGGTGGGTTTTTAGCACCACGTCAACCGTATTGCTTTCAAGTCGAAAAATGGCATCTTGCATCGGACATCTCCTGTCATCGGGATGTCCTGAGTGTTAATCCGAAACGTTTCGGATACAAACCAAAACGTTTCGGATCTGTGATCGGGTTTTGAATTTTTGGTGTAATCAGGCTGTCTGGCCTGGGGAAAATTCCGGCTGCCAGAGCACCTGAAGGTTGTCGATGTCGTCGCCGTTAATCAGCTGGCGCACCATATCGGCAATCTGTTTCCCGACGCCCTGACGGGTAGACTGGATCACCGCCGCGACGTCGATATCGACAATGCTGTCCTGCGGTAAACCGTCATAGACCACTAGAGAGACGGCATTTTCACCGGTTAAGCGCCCCATCTGCGCCAGGGCCATCGCTGCGCCGTCGCCGTGGGTGTTGCAGTCGGTAATGATGGCCGTGGGTGGCTGCGGCAGGGAGAGAAGTTCTTGTGTGGTGGCATACCCCACGCGGCGCGAAGGGGGCATGGCGCGCAGCCATTCGCTGGAAAGTCCGGCTTCCCGCAGCGCGTCCAGATAGCCCTGGCGGCGCTGGGTGATGAATGCCTGGTTGTTGCTTTCGCCCAGCAGCGCAATGCGCTGATGGCCTTTCTCGATCAGCCAGCGGGTGGCCTGATACGTACCGGCATAGTTGTCGAAATCGAACCACGCGTACGGCTGCGGGAGCTGGCTGCGTCCGAGCGCCAGGAACGGGAACCCGGCGGCCTGAAGCTGCTCAAGACGCGGATCGTGATCCAGCGTATGCGCCACAATCAGCGCATCCACGCGTCGGCTCTGCACCATGCGCATATAGCTGTGTTTGTCCGCCAGATCGTCGTCAGCGATGAGCAGCAGGTCAATCTCATGTCGCGCCAGTTCGTGGCTAATTTCGCCGACCATGTCCATAAAAACGCTGTTATTGAGCGGAACAGGATGCACCGGAAACACCAGCCCGACGGCGTCGATTTTTCCCATCTTCAGGCGGCGGGCAAAGGTGTTTGGTCGGTAGCCACGGCGCTGGGCCTCCGCTTCCACGCGGGCCCGCGTCTCAGCAGAAACGTCGTCATACCCGTTGAGGGCGCGGCTGACGGTGGTAACAGACAGCCCCAGTTCTTTGGCAATGGCTTTAAGCGACATGATTTTCCGTATCTTCGTTAGTTTTGTTCCGCCACCAGCAGCGCGTGCGTATCCGGCTCCAGCGCCTTAAAGATATGCGGCTGGTCAGCGGGGTAGCAAATGTAATCTCCCGGGCCGAGCTCTTCCGCCGCGTCGATCAGGCCGACCAGCGCCCGCCCCTGGGTCACGATAATATGCTCAACCGACCCAGGCGGATGGGGCTGGGAAATACGGTCTGCCCCCGGCTGAGTCAGCAGCAGATAGATATCCCGACGCGCCCCCGGCGGACACGCCGCGAGCAAAATCGCCTCGTAGTTCGCCTGCCCGGCAACCACTTTTGTGCCCTCGCCGCGGCGGATCACCTGCGTGACGGGTTGTTGCGGCTCCAGTAACCGGGCAAACGGAATATCCAGTGCCACGCAAAGCGACCACAGCGTTTCCAGGCTAGGATTGCCGTTGCCAGATTCCAGTTGTGAAAGCGTGGATTTGGCGATCCCGGCACGGCGGGCAATTTCCGCCAGTGAGAGCCCGGTTCGCAGGCGTTCTCGTACCAGGCTTTTGGCGATCACGCTGATTGGCTGCGTCATAATAACGGCCTCTGTCTCTCTATAACGAACGAATCGTTCGTCTTGTAAAACGTTTCTGATGCGTTCATTATAATGGAAATACGTTCGATATGGCTAAAATGGTATGAAGAATCACCTCTCTTGCCTGAAAGGCGACACGATAAAAGCGATCGTCCTGGTCTGCCTCGCGGTGGGCGTGGTCGGCATGTCTTATGGCTCACTGGCGATGGCCTACGGTTTCCCGCTGTGGGTGCCGTTTGTCCTCTCCCTCACGGTGCTGGCAGGCGCATCCGAGTTTATGTTTATCGGCATCGTCGCGAGCGGCGGCAATCCGCTGGCAGCGGCCGCAGCCGGTTTACTGGTTAACGCGCGCCATGTGCCGTTCGGCGTAACGGTGCGTGACCTGGTGGGCAAGCGCGGCCTGAGCTTTCTGGGCTGTCATATCATGAACGATGAAAGCGTGGTGTTCGGCCTGTCGCAAAAAACCGCCGAGCAGCGTAAAGCGGCCTACTGGCTGTGCGGCCTGGGCGTGGCAATCATCTGGCCGCTGGGGGCGGTGCTGGGCGCGATGGTCGGCAAGCTGCTGCCGGACCCGGAAACCATCGGGCTGGACGCGGTGTTCCCGGCGATCCTGCTGGCGTTAGTGGTGCCGGCATTTAAAAACCGTACCACGCTGATCCGCGCCTGTAGCGGCGCAGTGTTGTCGCTGGCCGCCGTACCGTTTGCGCCGGTGGGTCTGCCGGTGCTGCTCTCTTTGCTCGGCCTTGCCGCGAGGAAAAAATAATGGAAAACATGACGGTCTTTATTCTCGGCATCGCCATTCTTTCTGCCGGAACCTATCTGATGCGTCTTGGCGGAGCGAAGCTTGGCAACCGACTGGCGCTTTCAGAACGGTCGCAGGCGCTGCTTTCAGACGCGGCTACCGTTTTGCTGTTCTCCGTCGCGCTGGCGACCACGTTTTATGAAGGGGACCATTTTGCCGGGATGGCGCGCGTGCTGGGGGTGGGGTTCGCGGTGTTTCTGGCCTGGCGCAAAATGCCGTTAATTGTGGTGATCGTCGCGGCGGCGGTGGTGACGGCGCTGCTGCGTCTGGCGGGGATCCACTAGAAAATATGCCCGACATAACAGGTCTGCCGGGCATAACAGAGATTATCGCGCAGGAAGCGTATCAACATTGAGCGTCAGCGTTTCTTCAAAATCCGTTGTGTTAGTAACGCTAAATGCCTTGTCTGAAAGGTAGGTCGTGATCATCATGGTGGCGACAAACTGCTCGCCCGCCACTTCCGTACCGTTAACCGCAGCCAGCGCTTTTTCCGGCTTCAGCGTCACCTGAGAAGCGCCTCCCTGAACGGCTACCGCGCCAGTATCGACCGCGGCCAGCTGTACAGGGTTCCCGTCTACCCGCCCATCTTTAAATTCGATTTTCATCGCGCCGTTATCCGTAAAGCGATACGCCAGGTTCTGTCGGGCAGTCCCGTCTACGGAGATGCGCATTTTGCGCACATCCGGACACAGCACCGAAACCTGAACTTCACGCGTCACAGAAGCATAACCGTTATACACTTTGCCAATATGCTCAGCGGACGTTTGCCGCATATCCTCTTTACGGTAGCGCCCGTAGTCGACTTTCTTCACCGCCGACATTATTTCACAGGCGCCGTCATCGGCCTGCGCCACACCCGAAAGTCCCGCTGCACCGCAGAGCAACATAAGCATCAGCGCGTATTGACGAACGTTATTCAGAGACATTTCCCTGTCACCTCTTCATAGAATTTATTCGGTTCTGCCTCCGGCAGGGTGTACGTCAGCCTGCAACGCCCTTCATCCAGCTTCGCATACAGCTGCTGGCTGGCGGAGATATCGTTCAGGAAGATCACGCCGTCTTCAGGCGCGCTCGTCACATACTCCCCTGAGGCGTCCACAATCGAGACGCCTTCCGGCAGCGGCGTACCGTCCGCACGGCTGATACTGAGCAGCACGCGGCGCTGGCTTAACGTCGCAAACTCCCACTTCGCCACAGCGCCGTGAGACGCTTTGATCGCCGTTCTGCCATTTCTTACGTCCAGATTACCTGGCAGGCTTTCCGTGTTGACCTCAATCGTGCTTTCACGGAACGGCGACAGCGCAGGAATAATCGCCTGGCCCCATTTGTCGGTCCATACCGCGCCGCGCGAGGTGCCTATCTCGATGCCAGCCACCGGTTTATCCAGTCTGGCAATGGCGTACGTATCGGTCACGCGATAAGGCGAGAAGGTCACTCCGTCGCTGTGGGCGACAATCCCGCCGCTTAACGCTGCGGAGAAGTTGGTGTTGTTGTCGTTATCTCCTCCCGCGGCCAGCGCCAGGTTGGTGTAATGCAGATTACTGTTCAGCGAGCTATCCCAGCTGGTGGTGTTCTCTTCATGATCCTGAGCGACCCCCACCATGTACTGGTTCTCGGCGTTGAACGAGCCCATCGCCCGCGTGCCGTAGGAGCGCTTACCTTCGCTTTCGCGATACCAGGAGCTGGTTGTCACGCCTGAGCGTCCCAGCGGGATCGACACGTTCACGTAAAACTGATCATTGTCACTGCTGTCGTGCCGGCTGACATCCGACTCCCAGTTCACGCTCACGTTGAAGTATTTAAACGACTGTGACCACGACGAGATAAACCGGCGGCTGTCATAGTCGCTATTCCAGCTCTCGTTGCGATAATAGCTAAGGGAAAAGCGGCCCAGCGTGGTACTCGACCAGTTGATACCGACGCTGGTGTCGTATTTGGTTTGCGACATATCATCGTCATCACCATAGAGCTCCTGCATCTCACGATAATCTGGCGTGCCGTAGCTGCCGCCCAGCGAAAGCCCAATGCCCCACGGCAGGGCGTAACCCAGATCCAGCGTCGTTTTGTTGCCGTCGGTTTGCGTCTGGTTGTCTATTGACGCCAGAAAACCCAACGAGGCATACAGGTTCTGCATCGGTACGGTATCGAGGTTGCCGGAGAAGCCGTAATAGTGGTTATCCGCCATCACCATACCGGCCAGGAAATTCACGCGCTTGTTGATGGACCAGCCGTTGTTGGCGGACACCACCCACGGGTTTACAAAGCGTGAGTCCATGTTTTCAACGCGCCCCACCGCCAGCGTAAAGCCCGGCGCACGGCCTACGTGGTTACTGCGGAAGGTGCTCGCGGAGACGGTAAACCGGTTTTCGCTGCCGTCCGTCTCGGTCACCGTGACGTTCAGGTCGGTGTTGAGGTTGGCCAGCGGCACATCATCCAGGCTGAACGGCCCGGCGGGGACCAGCGTGGAGTAAATGAGCTGTCCGCCCTGGCGGATATCAACGCGCGCCTGCGGAGTGCGGGCAATACCGCTGACTTCGACGCCTGTCCCCGCCTGAGGCAAGAGCGCGGTATCCGGCATCATCTGCACCCCGTAAATACTCGGGATACTAAAACGGCTGTTGGCGACGTTGATCTGGCCGCCCTGCACCATCACGCCATAATCGGTAAAGGTACGCTGAGCATAGGTGTAAAGGGATTCGACGTCAAAATCCTGATCGCTGCCGTCGCTAATCAACTGCGTGCTGCGCACGATCCAGTCTCCGGCGTTAAAACCCATTTCAAAGGTCGACTGGAAACGGTCAGCGTTTTCATCATCATATTGGTTATGCGTGCCGAACATGGAGTAATTCAGCATGGCTGCACGTCCGCCCTGCACCTCGGCGAACTGACGGCCATAATTCGGGTCGAGCGCTTCAGGCGGAACGACAACCGATATTTCATCAATATCCGGCGAAGTCTGAATCGTTGATCCGGACCAGTATTGATAAATCTTCGGACAGGCGCCTCTTTTCGTCTGTTTAATCAGGCCCGCGTTTTCCAGAAATGCTTTATCAATACAGGGCGTACCCTCTTCATCAAATTTCACAGGCATTATATTGCGCTGCTTACCATTAATATTAACAGTCACATTATGGTAGCCAGGGGTAAAACGGGGAGCCAGCGAATAGTAATCCGCAATCGCTGGATCAAGGCCATTGTTTTTTAACGCATCCGTATCAAATACGGCGCGTGCCAGTTCCAGAGAATCATTCGCAGGAGAGGAAATTTCAGCCCGAATATTAAATGCCAGCGCGCTAAGGCAAAACACGAGCATTCCCTTTTTACAGGAATCGTTTAACATAACTACTCCATGTGCTGTTAAGTGATGTTATTACTTCAGATCAGCAATATAACTGCCAGCCTTATAGCCATAGCGCGTTGCCGGGTATATTTCGATTTTCTTTTCGGAGGCAGATATTTTAGCTGGCGCGTTAGCCGTCATTTTCTCGCCGGGAAGAATATAGGTCTTATTTAATTTCGCGACCGTCCCTGACGCCATTAACTTCACCTTTTGCTCCAGTCGGACCACATAAGGCGTATTATTCTCAACCGTCACGTTACCATTTTTAATCTGCCAGCTGAGTCCCTTCCAGGGCTCAATATTTACTGCCAGACCGGTCGGATGAATAATAACCGGAAGGTTCTGGCTAAACACCACTTTAACTTTGTTCTTTTCACGCTGTGGGATGGCGGTAAAAATGACGCGCTTGAAATGTTCCACTTTCAGTGGCTCAGCGCTATTTTTCAGTACAAAACGCACGCGCTGGGTTTTACCCGCATCGACGCGCACAACCGGCTGCGTGGCAATCAGTCCCGGTTTTGGATCGTCCGGTAAATCAACAATTTTGGTGTAGAGCAGCTGCGCTTCTGCATCGGTGTTTTTGACATCCATGCTGGCTCCCTGCTGGTCTTCATTGACAATAAGCAGCGAGGTTTCCGGCACCATTCCGGCAGCCATACTGTTGCATGAGGCTAACAGGCAGGCGCAGATCAGCGTTCTCTTTAAAAGCAGCATAATATTAGTCCATTAATATTGTTAAATGACACCCCATCGAAGTGGGGTGCCGGGTATTTCATGATGCGTGAGGGCGATTACAGATAAACCAGCTCAACGTTGGTTAAGCCGTCCAGCGTGGCTTCATCCGTCACGTGCAAATCGTTGGTTGGGTTAATAATCGCGGCGACGCCCACGTTAAAGTTGACCTTGGTTTGTGCGACAGGCGTGCCGCCCAGTTCTGTACTAAAAGAATAGAGTTCGCTTTTGTTGGTTTTAACCTGTAAATAACGAATCCCAGCTTTACTACCCCAGCTTCCACCGTTATCTGCCGAAACGGTCGGATATAGATCATCACCGGCATCGTTTGTTACTGCGCCCTTCGTCTGCTGAATACCTAATGAATACGCGCCAATTTTCTTGTCGTTATACATGCCCAGGCCGGCGGTATATTCCGGGGACGTAATAAAATCCAGGTCTACATAATTGATAGAGTAGGTCTCCGTTGGCGCAGAGTCAGCGTGTGCATCGTTGAAGGTTACGGCAATACGGGTTGCTTCTTCGCAGGTAATTGAGATCGGGATAATTTTAACATCGGCCAGCGGCGTTGGCGTGGTAGAATTCAGGGAAGCGACTTTTATCGTGCCGAAATCGGCAATCCCGCCGCCGCTAATAAATGCCGGTGTACAGGATGACGGAACAATTTTACCGGTAACCTGAATATCAACGCTGGAAGCTGCCATTGCAGAGGACGTCGCCACTGCCAGTACGGACGCCAGCACTCCTTTTTTAAACATCGCGTTCATTTAATTTCCTTATATAAGTGGAATACAAAAATAACCAGATAATAAATATCTGGTCTGGTGGTTATTATTAAAAATAACTTATTTCTGGAAAATAGCATCACAGATAAACCTGATCAATGCTTCAAAAATGTTTTAGGATTAACGCCTAAGGAAATCCCAAAAACTCAAGATCATTTATATTCACAAAAAATATGAAACCGGTAATTTAGAATAAAAAAAGCACAACACATTAGTTTTAAAAATGTATGATTTTTACTGGTCTGACCTTGCATTTAGGCTGTGTATAGAATTGCACTACCACAAATGAAATAACCAGAAAAAGGGAAATTTGCCAGTGATTATTTCAGCAGGCAGGATTATTCAGGAGAGTTGAAGGGGGAATTTTGGCGAGAGGTAGCGGAAAATAACCTGTCCCTGCCCGGGAGGGCAAGGGACAGCGGCAACACAACTTATTTGTTCAGTTCAGCGGTCATGTGTACGCGGTTACCGGTGAATGCCTGGGTAATTTTGTAGGATGACGCGCCCGCTTCCTGAGCCTGTGCAGCGATTTTAGCTTCTGCACCATCCAGCGTAGAGGCGGATGCGGTCACTGTCTGCGCAGCGAAAGAACCAAAAGAGGTAGCCAGAGCAATTACAGCGACAAAAGTTTTGATGCTTTTCATGAGATAAACCCTTTCGTTAAGTTGTTTAGATAAGGCGCCGTGCCTTGATGAGATAAATATTAGACCTCATCATGAACAACTAAAAGCGGAAGGATTTGCTATACTCATTCAAAATTACTGATCAATTATCAATCGCTGCGGATGGGTGTAAATTGTCGCCCTTCCCGGCTTGCAGAACCCCACCAGCGTCAGGTTGCAGCGCTCCGCCACCTCCACCGCCAGCGTGGTTGCCGCTGACACCGCAAACAGAATTTCCACGCCGCACATGGCGGACTTTTGCACCATCTCATAGCTGGCGCGGCTGGAGACTAACGCCGCGCCCTGCTGCCAGACGTTGCTTTCACGAGCGCGGCGACCTAACAGCTTATCCAGCGCGACGTGGCGGCCCACGTCTTCATGACCGCCGGCAATGTTGCCTGACGGCAATACCCATGCCGCCGCGTGGGTACAGCCGCTGAGCTGACCGATGGGTTGCACATCGTTCAGGTGCTCAAGCGCCCGATCAAGATGCGCCAGGTTAAACGTCTGGGTGAACGGCAGCGGGATAATGGGTTTGCCGATATCATTAAGCTGTTCAACGCCGCACACGCCGCAGCCGGTACGTCCGGCCAGCGCCCGGCGGCGCTCTTTCAGCCCCATAAAGCGACGGCTGGAGAGTTCGATTTGCACTTCAAGACCATTACAGGCATGAACCACATCCATGCCGTAGATCTCCTGTGGATGCGCAATGATGCCTTCCGAGAGGGAAAAACCTATGGCGAACAGCTCCAGATCTTTCGGCGAGGCCATCATCACCACATGCGAAATACCGTTGTAAACCAGGGCAACGGGGACCTCTTCCGCCAGAAAATCCGGCGTGGCATGTGAAATGTGAGGCGGTCTGTGCACCGACAGTTCCACACTGCCCGCAGGCAGTGGCGACGCGTGGGCAGCACGGTTTTGTTTAGACACAACGGTATTCCTGAACAACCACGGAAGTGAGCCTGCTATTGCAACACAAACGGCAGGCCTTACGCATAGTATGGATCAACTTTTCAGCAACCATTCTCCTACTCAATCCGGAGAGGTGCAACCGATCACCTGCTACACCTCTTTAACATGCATGGGGTAAAATGTGATTGATATCACATTTTATAATCAATGCCGTGATAATACGTTCACTTTGTTTTAACGCCGTTGGAACAGGCGTACCGACATTGTGGTATTCTGGGCTTATCCCTCGGAGAAATGAGGGATTAACGCAAATTTTTCTCCTTTGCGGTTAATTCTCAACCGCAGAGTAAAACTACATAGCAATGTCGTAATGAACCAAGGAGTGACCCATGCAGGTCAGCAGAAGGCAGTTCTTTAAGATCTGCGCTGGCGGTATGGCAGGCACCACGGCGGCGGCACTGGGCTTTGCGCCCGGTGTAGCGCTGGCGGAAACACGGCAGTATAAACTGCTGCGCACCCGCGAAACCCGTAACACCTGTACGTACTGCTCCGTCGGCTGTGGGCTGTTAATGTATAGCCTCGGCGACGGTGCGAAAAACGCCAAAGCATCCATTTTCCACATCGAAGGCGATCCGGATCACCCGGTCAACCGTGGTGCGCTGTGTCCGAAAGGGGCCGGTCTGGTAGATTTTATCCACTCCGAAAGCCGCCTGAAGTTTCCTGAGTATCGCGCTCCCGGCTCTGACAAATGGCAGCAAATCAGCTGGGAAGAAGCGTTCGATCGCATCGCTAAGCTGATGAAAGAAGACCGCGATGCCAACTTTATCGCGAAGAATGCCGAAGGCACCACCGTTAACCGTTGGCTCTCCACCGGCATGCTGTGTGCTTCTGCGTCCAGTAACGAAACCGGCTATTTAACCCAGAAATTTACGCGCGCACTCGGTATGCTCGCGGTCGACAACCAGGCGCGTGTCTGACACGGACCAACGGTAGCAAGTCTTGCTCCAACATTTGGTCGCGGTGCGATGACCAACCACTGGGTCGACATCAAAAACGCCAACCTCATTGTGGTGATGGGCGGTAACGCCGCTGAAGCGCACCCTGTCGGGTTCCGCTGGGCGATGGAAGCCAAAATCCACAACGGCGCGAAGCTGATTGTGATCGATCCCCGCTTTACGCGTACAGCGTCAGTGGCGGATTTCTACACCCCTATTCGTTCAGGTACTGACATCACTTTCCTGTCAGGCGTATTGCTGTACCTGATGACCAACGAAAAATATAACCGCGAGTACACCGAAGCCTATACCAACGCCAGCCTGATCGTGCGTGAGGATTACCACTTCGAAGATGGCCTGTTCAGCGGTTATGACGCCGAAAAACGCAAATACGACAAAACCAGCTGGAACTACGAGCTGGACGAAAACGGCTTTGCGAAGCGCGACACCACCCTGCAACACCCGCGCTGTGTGTGGAACCTGCTGAAAGAGCACGTGTCCCGCTATACGCCGGAGGTTGTCGAAAACATCTGTGGGACGCCGAAGGCGGACTTCCTGAAGGTGTGCGAGCTGATTGCGGAAACCAGCGCGAAAGATAAAACCGCGTCGTTCCTGTATGCGCTCGGCTGGACGCAGCACTCCATCGGCGCGCAGAACATCCGCACCATGGCGATGGTTCAGCTGCTCCTCGGCAACATGGGGATGGCAGGCGGCGGCGTGAACGCCCTGCGCGGTCACTCCAACATTCAGGGTCTGACCGACCTCGGCCTGCTGTCTCAGAGCCTGACAGGTTACATGAACCTGCCGAGCGAGAAACAGACTGACCTGCAAACTTACCTGACGGCCAGCACGCCAAAACCGCTGCTCGAAGGCCAGGTGAACTACTGGGGCAACTATCCGAAGTTCTTCGTCTCGCTGATGAAAGCCTTCTACGGCGACAAGGCGACGGCGGAAAACAGCTGGGGCTTTGACTGGCTGCCGAAGTGGGACAAAGGTTACGACGTACTTCAGTACTTCGAAATGATGCACCAGGGCCAGGTCAACGGCTATATCTGCCAGGGCTTTAACCCGGTGGCGTCGTTCCCGAACAAGAACAAGGTTGTCGAGTCTCTGTCGAAGCTGAAGTTCCTGGTGACGATTGACCCGCTCAATACCGAAACGTCGACGTTCTGGCAGAACCACGGTGAGTCGAACGATGTCGATCCGTCGAAGATTCAGACCGAAGTGTTCCGTCTGCCGTCAACCTGCTTCGCGGAAGAGAACGGGTCTATCGTCAACTCCGGCCGCTGGTTGCAGTGGCACTGGAAAGGCGCGGATGCCCCGGGCATCGCCTTGAACGACGGCGAGATCCTGGCCGGTATCTTCTTACGCCTGCGTAAAATGTACGCGTCTGAAGGCGGCGCAACGCCTGAGCCGGTGCTGAACATGACCTGGAACTACTCGACGCCAGAGAATCCATCTCCGGAAGAAGTGGCGATGGAGAGCAACGGTAAGGCGCTGGCGGACGTTATCGACCCGGCGACCGGTGCGGTGCTGGCGAAGAAAGGCGATCAACTCAGCACCTTTGCGCACCTGCGCGATGACGGTACGACCTCCAGCGGCTGCTGGATCTTTGCCGGTAGCTGGACGCCGAAAGGCAACCAGATGGCCAACCGCGATAACGCCGACCCGTCGGGCCTCGGTAATACGCTGGGCTGGGCATGGGCGTGGCCGCTTAACCGCCGCATCCTCTATAACCGTGCCTCTGCTGATCCGCAGGGCAACCCGTGGGATCCGAAGCGTCAGCTGCTGAAGTGGGACGGCGCGAAATGGGGCGGCGTGGATATTCCGGATTACAGCACTGCCGCACCAGGCAGCGATGTCGGGCCGTTTATCATGCAGCCTGAAGGGATGGGCCGTCTGTTTGCTATCGATAAGATGGCGGAAGGGCCGTTCCCGGAACACTACGAGCCGTTTGAGACGCCGCTGGGTACTAACCCGCTGCACCCGAACGTGGTCTCTAACCCGGCAGCCCGTATCTTCAAGGGCGACTTTGAAGCGCTGGGTAAAAAGGACAAGTTCCCGTATGTCGGCACCACTTACCGTCTGACCGAGCACTTCCACTACTGGACCAAGCACGCGCTGCTAAATGCCATCGCGCAGCCGGAACAGTTTGTGGAGATCGGTGAGAAGCTGGCGAACAAACTCGGCATTGCCCATGGCGATACCGTGAAGGTCTCCTCTAACCGCGGCTACATCAAAGCCAAGGCGGTGGTGACCAAGCGTATTCGCACGCTGAACGTTCACGGTCAGCAGGTGGATACCATCGGCATCCCGATTCACTGGGGCTATGAGGGCGTGGCGAAGAAAGGGTTCATTGCGAACACCCTGACGCCGTTCGTCGGTGATGCGAACACGCAGACGCCGGAGTTTAAGGCCTTCCTCGTGAACGTGGAAAAGGTGTAACGGAGACGACTTATGGCTTATCAATCTCAGGATATTATCCGTCGTTCCGCGACTAACGGTTTCACGCCCGCGCCTCAGGCGCGGGACCACCAGCAGGAAGTGGCCAAGCTTATCGACGTGACCACCTGTATCGGCTGTAAAGCCTGTCAGGTGGCCTGTTCAGAGTGGAACGACATCCGTGACGAAGTGGGTCACAACGTCGGGGTGTACGACAACCCGGCGGACCTGACCGCCAAGTCCTGGACGGTAATGCGTTTCTCGGAAGTGGAGCAGAACGACAAACTGGAATGGCTGATCCGCAAAGACGGCTGTATGCACTGTGCGGATCCGGGCTGCCTGAAGGCGTGTCCGTCAGAAGGGGCTATCATTCAGTATGCCAACGGCATCGTCGACTTCCAGTCCGAGCAGTGCATCGGCTGCGGCTACTGCATCGCGGGCTGTCCGTTTGACGTGCCGCGCCTGAACCCGGAAGACAACCGCGTCTACAAATGTACGCTGTGCGTTGACCGCGTGAACGTGGGCCAGGAGCCAGCGTGCGTGAAGACCTGCCCAACCGGCGCTATCCACTTTGGCTCTAAAGAGGATATGAAAACGCTGGCGGCAGAGCGCGTGGGCGAGCTGAAAACCCGTGGTTACGATAACGCGGGCCTGTACGATCCGGCCGGGGTTGGCGGTACGCACGTCATGTACGTGCTGCACCACGCCGACAAGCCGAACCTGTATCACGGCCTGCCGGAGAACCCGGAAATCAGCGCCACCGTGAAGTTCTGGAAAGGCATCTGGAAACCGCTGGCCGCGGTCGGTTTTGCGGCCACCTTCGCAGCGAGCATCTTCCACTACGTCGGCGTTGGTCCGAACCGCGCGGAAGAGGAAGACGACAACCTGCATGAAGAGAAAGACGAGGTGCGCAAATGAGAAAACGTGACACCATCGTGCGCTACACCGCGCCGGAACGCATCAACCACTGGGTCACCGCCTTCTGCTTCATGCTGGCGGCGATAAGCGGGCTGGGGTTCTTCTTCCCGTCCTTCAACTGGCTGATGCAGATCATGGGGACACCACAGCTGGCGCGTATACTGCACCCGTTTGTGGGCGTCATCATGTTCGCGTCGTTCATCATCATGTTTTTCCGTTACTGGCACCATAACCTAATCAATCGGGATGATATCTTTTGGGCGAAGAATATTCGTAAGATCGTCGTCAACGAGGAAGTGGGTGATACCGGGCGTTATAACTTCGGCCAGAAATGCGTATTCTGGGCGGCGATTATCTTCCTGGTCCTGTTGCTGGTGAGCGGCGTGATCATCTGGCGTCCGTACTTTGCGCCTGCTTTCTCAATCCCGGTGATCCGATTTGCGCTAATGCTGCATTCATTTGCCGCAGTGGCGTTAATTGTGGTTATCATGGTGCATATTTACGCCGCCCTCTGGGTGAAAGGCACCATTACCGCGATGGTGGAAGGCTGGGTCACCAAAACGTGGGCGAAGAAACATCACCCGCGCTGGTACCGAGAAGTCCGCCAGAAACAGGAAAAGTCATCTGAATGAGTATTCGCATAATCCCGCAAGATGAGCTGGGGTCGAGCGAGAAACGTACGGCGGAGTATATTCCGCCGTTGTTATTCCCCAGACTCAAGAACCTCTACAACCGCCGCGCAGAGCGTCTGCGCGAGCTGGCAGAGAACAACCCGCTGGGCGATTTTCTGCGTTTTGCCGCGCTGGTCGCCCATGCGCAGGAAGTGGTGCTGTACGACCATCCGCTGCAAATGGACCTGACCGCACGCATCAAAGAAGCCAACGAGCAGGGTAAGCCGCCGCTGGATATTCACGTCCTGCCGCGCGACAAGCACTGGCATAAGCTGCTGCATTCCCTGATCGCCGAGCTGAAGCCCGAGATGAGCGGCACGGCGCTGGCGGTCATTGAGAACCTGGAAAAAGCCTCCGATCAGGAGCTGGAAGAGATGGCGAGCGCGCTGTTTGCCTCCGACTTCTCGCTGGTGAGCAGCGATAAAGCCCCGTTCATCTGGGCTGCGCTGTCGCTCTACTGGGCGCAAATGGCGAGCCTGATCCCAGGCAAAGCCCGCGCCGAATACGGCGAAGCGCGCCAGTTCTGTCCGGTGTGTGGTTCAATGCCGGTCTCCAGCATGGTACAGATTGGTACGACGCAGGGGCTGCGCTATCTGCACTGCAACCTGTGTGAAACCGAGTGGCACGTGGTGCGCGTGAAGTGCAGCAACTGCGAGCAGACGCGCGATCTCAACTACTGGTCGCTGGAAAATGAAGACGCGGCGGTGAAGGCCGAAAGCTGCGGCGACTGCGGGACCTACCTGAAGATTCTGTATCAGGAAAAAGACCCGAAAGTCGAAGCCGTGGCCGACGATCTCGCCTCGCTGATTCTGGACGCGAAGATGGAACAGGAGGGCTTTGCCCGCAGCTCGATCAACCCGTTCCTGTTCCCGGGTGAAGGGGAGTAATCTCCTGTGAGAGTGCCGGGCGGCGCGAGCTTGCCCGGCCTATACCTGGTAAGGCGTAAGGACCTCGTCAATACCCGCAAAATCTTTCGTGTTGCGAGAAATCAACGGACATTTTCTGCTCTGCGCTGTGGCCAGAATGATAGCATCAGGCAGTTTCATTCCATGCTTCTCACGTAGTAAAACGCTTCTTTCCGCAATATCCCGAGACACATCAATAATTTCAAAAGCGCCCATCACGGCTGCCGTTTTCGCTTCATGACCATGCCTGCGAGCGCCCACCATTACTTCCATCCAGGTAATTAAGCTGATGGCACGATGCGACGCGGTATGCTCAATCGCATCCGCAGCTTCAACACGGTTGTTGAAGAGATCAATGAGAATATTGGTATCAAACACTGCCATGTGCTCCATGATTACCACTCCTCACGCAGCTTGCGTTCATACTCAAGCCCGTCCTCTTTTCTGTCTCCCCACAGACCAAGCGCATTTCGGATAACAGAAGAACTCTGCTGGTCGAGATACAGTTCTATCGCTTCCCGAAGCAGTTCAGCACGTGGTTGATTTCGCAATTGCTTGAGGTTATCCAAACGTTGAATCACGTCATCAGACAAATCGATAAGTATTCTGCCCATATCAAGTTCCGCCAAAACGCTCATATATCACCTTAGTATATCATCCTTGGTTAATTTTCAGGCAAAATACTCTTTATCAATTTAGGGTGAAAGGACGTTTTTTAGGGAATGATCGATTTTGCGAGCCGCTTTCCACAATATTCGGCTCTTAACATTTCACTGTTTTCATCCGCTCTAAACCAGGCTATAAACTGTATAAACACACAGTAAAAGGACGTAACCATGGCTCTGGAGAAGGGTATTGATAAGCTGGTACAGGAGTTTATTACCGCAGGACGACCTTCCTCGCGAAAGCAGAGTATTGATGACCGGAGAAGCGGGTATGTCGCCAGCACAGCGCTGGCCGGGGAAACAGAAAAGCGTATCCAGGTTGAAACGCTTGTTCTTGAGAATATGACCTTTCGGGTCTTTTCGCCTTTCAATGCCCCTGAAATGTTACCTTCTGCCCTCTACTATCATGGCGGCTGTTTTTGTCAGCGGTGGGTTTGAAACCCATGATAATCAGCTTCGCCAACTGGCGTTTTACGGTAACTGCCGGGTCATTGCGGTTCAGTACAGACTCGCACCCGAGCATACTTTCCCCGCAGCGCATGACGATGCAGAGAGAGCGGCAGATCTTGTCTGGCAAAATGCAGAACTATTAGGCGTGGATAAAAACCGGATTACACTTTGTGGAGACAGCGCGGGAGGTCATCTTGCGCTGGTAACGTCATTGCGGCTTAAGGCCACAGGTCTCTGGGAGCCCGCGCAGCTCATTCTTATCTACCCCATGCTCGACGCTACGGCCAGTTTTGAAAGCTATACCCTCAATGGCATGGATTACGTGATTACTCGCGATACCCTTTTGAGCGGCTATGAAATGTATCTGGCTGGAGCCGACCGTCAGCATCCTGACGTCAGCCCACTGTGGCGCAACGACTTTAGCGGTCTGCCAAAGGTCCACATTGTTACCGCTGAGTATGACCCGTTACGCGACGAAGGCGAGGCGCTTTATCAGCGCCTCACGGAGCAAGGCGTGAAGTGTACCGCTCAACGATGGCGGGGTGTAATTCACGGCTTCTTCCAGTTGGGTGGAATTAGCCAGTCAGCGCGAGACGTTATGCGAGATATTGCCTGGCGCATTAACCATGCCGGGCGAGAGTGAGAAGGAGACTACTCCTCCTCGTTCCCGCCCTCTTCATACGCGCCATACGGCTTCGCAGGCAGAACGATATAAGTGCCTTCAAACACCGCGCCTGGCGTTTCATCGCCGAACAGCTCAACCTGCATCTGTACGCGCGCTTTACGTCCACGCGCCAGACGGTCGAGATCGCCGCCCAGTGCGCCCAGGTCAGCTACCGCGCTCGGCTTGCCGCTGATCGGCGCGCTGTAGCGGATATGGGCATCGGCCAGAATAATGGTGCCGCCGAGATGACGTTCGCGCAGCATCAGCCAGATCAGCCCCCAGCCGGTGAGCGTGGCGAGTGAAAACAGGCTTCCGGCAAACAGGGTATGGTGCGGGTTCTGGTTGCCGGTTTCCGGCATGGTGGTAATAAATTTTTGCCCGGTGTACTGCTGAATACGCACACCCATTTTTTCACTAAGCGGAATGTGCTGATACCACGCCTGCTGGAGCTGACCGCACCAGTCGGCGCGATGGAGAATATCGTCCAGGGTGGCGATGGGTTTGATCATCAAAAAGTGACGAATCGGCGTAGTTTGCGGGGCGGTGATTTCCCCCTGATTCACGAAACCAAGCTTGGCAAAGAACTCAACGGCATCTTCGCGGGCGCTACAGGTGACGCGCTTGACCCCTTCCTGACGGGCGACGGATTCCAGCGTCATTGCCATCAGCGTTCCGAGGCCTTTGTCCTGCACGGAGGGGTGAACGGCCATAAAGCGGATTGAAGCTTCGTTGTCGGCATTGATATACAGACGTCCCACGGCAACGAGGTTGCCCTCTTCATCAACCACCATCTGGTGGTGCGCCATCGCGTCCCAGGCGTCGCGTTCAGACCCTTTCGGTTGATGCAGTGGCTTGCGCAGCATTTCCCAGCGGAAATGGTAGTAAGCGTCTAATTCTTCTTCCGTTTGCGGTACTCGAAGGTGATACATAGCTGTACTCTCTCTTGTTACCCGCGGCCATGCCGCCAGTTGGCTCATACCTGGAGCCAGAATGTGACGGGGCCATCGTTCACCAGCGAAACCTGCATATCCGCAGCGAATCGTCCGGTTTGTGTATTCATGTCCTGTTGGCGACAGCGCTCAACAAAGTACTCGTATAGGGCTTCTGCGCGATCCGGTGCCGCGCCCTTCGAAAAACTCGGCCGCATGCCGCGTTCGGTATCCGCAGCCAGCGTAAACTGGGAAACCACCAGCACGCTGCCGCCCGCCTGCTGAACGTTCAGGTTCATCTTACCTTCCGCATCGCTGAAAATGCGGTAGCCCAGCACGCGCTCACATAAGCGGTTGGCTTTTTGTTCATCGTCATCCTTTTCGACACCCAGGAGCACCAAAAGTCCTGGGCCAATCTCACCCGTCACCTCATCCGCCACGGTGACGCTGGCACGGGTTACACGCTGAATCAATGCAATCATGGTTGGTCTGCTTCTTGTTGTTTTTCAGCTTCTGCTGCTTTTTTGAGTTCGCGGTAGACCCCGAGAGTGACAGTTATTTCGGCGCCAAGCAAGACGATACACCACGTCCAGTAGACCCAGACAAACAAAATGGGGATCACCGCCAGCACGCCGTAAATCAGCTGATAAGAGGGGAACATGGTGATATAAAGCGCGAATCCTTTCTTACCCAGCTCAAAGAGCAACGCCGCGACCAGCGCACCCACCACGGCATCCCGGTTGGGTACGCGCGTAGTTGGCACCACGCTGTAGAGCAGCCAGAACGAAAGCCACGATAAAATCAGCGGGAATATACGCAGCACGTTATCGATCACGCTGTTTAAGTCTGTCGCCCAGCGCAGCGAAAGAAGGTAGGAACTGATCGCCAGGCTTGCCCCCGCCAGCAATGGGCCAAGGGTTAAAATCATCCAGTAGACGGCAAAGGAGTAAACCTTCGGGCGGACTTTTTTGCTCCGCCAGATGGTGTTGAGCGCACTGTCGATGGAGTACATCAGCAGCAGCGCGGTAACAATAAGCCCACACGCTCCCACCGCCGTCATCTTGCTGGAGTTTGCGACAAACTGTTCAATGTAGTTCTGGATCACATCGCCGGTGGCCGGAATAAAGTTCGCGAAAACAAAATGGCGAAGCTGCATGCTCACATCGGCAAACATTGGAAACGCCGAAAAAAGCGCAAAAATCACCGCCACCAGCGGCACCAGCGAGAGCAACGACACGTAAGCGAGATTGCCCGCCAGCGTGGTCATGTTGTCCTCGTCAATGCGATGCCAGAGGAGTTTCAGCCACGCCCTCAGCGGGCGCGTGTGGTGATTGGCTTTTTGATGAACGGTTTTTAGCATAACTGCTTCGCAAAGTAGTTCGGTATCGTCTCTTTTCCGGTCACCAGAATGGAGGTGATACCTAACTGATTAGCCCCTTCTATATTATCGGCGTTGTCGTCAAAAAAGACCGCATCCGCCGCCGTGAATCCTTCTTCCTGCAATACTGCCTGATAGATGCGCGCCTCAGGTTTACGCATCCCCATCTCCTGGGAGAGATACACCTTATCTGCCGCTGCGTGGATTTCCGGGTATTCATCCGGCCAGAAGGTGGTATGCAGGCGGTTGGTATTCGACAGGACGACGACGCGATGCCCTTGCTCGCGCAGCTTGTGCATGATGTCGATCACTTCCGGGCGGATCGCGACAAAAACCGCCTGCCAGCCGTGGGAAAACTGCTCGTAGCTTAACGAGAGACCCATTTCCTGACAGAAACGCTCTGCGAACGCTTCGTCGCTGATCTCACCGCGCTCGTGCAGATGGAAAGTCTCCCCCATCGCGAAATTCTGCTTTAACGTCGCCAGCGGAACACGGCTAAAATCGCTCCATGCACCCAGCACCCGGTTAAAATCGATATCGACGATTACATTTCCTAAGTCAAAGATATAAAGCATGTTTATCTCCTTTCGCCGTGGAAAAGTAACTGTAGCGGGAAAGAGAAACTTTAGCTATGCGCCAGATTCAGCTTAGAGAAAGGAAAGGCCCGAATCGCAATATCGGGCCATAAGAGGATCAGCCAGCCTGCTGCTCTTCTCCGGAATTGACTTCGACAACCTCAACCTTGCTGGATTTGAGGTGGTTTTGCAGCGCCGGGCCGGGCAGCTCATCGGTGAACAGCGCCGTCGCCTGCGCCACGTTGCCGATTTCAACCGCCGCAGAGGCATGGTATTTCGTATGATCGGCCGCCAGTAAAATGTGGCGGGAATGGGCAATCATGGTTTTCACCACGCTGGCTTCGTTAACGTCAAATTCCATCATCGCACCGTCGTGTTCAATCGCCCCCACGCTGGTCACGAGGTAGTCCGCCCGGAAGCCCGACACAAACGCCGTTGCCGCAGGCCCGATAATGCCGCCGTTGTGCGGGCGCAGCGTACCGCCAGGCACCATCACCTCAAAGCGCGGGTTCTTATAAAGAATGTGCGCCACCCGCAGGCTGTTGGTGATGATGCGCAGATGATTATGGTTAAGCAGTGCCCGGGCAACGTGCTCCACGGTCGTCCCGATAGTGATAAAGATGGTCGAACCGTCGGGAATATAGTCCGCAATGGCTTCGGCAATCGCCCGTTTCTCTTCGGTAAGCGAGACTTCACGCTGTTCGAACGCCGTGTTGACCACGCTGGATGCCCTGCCCGCACCGCCGTGATGACGGGTGATCAGCCCCTGCTCGCTGAGCTTACGGATATCCCGGCGCACGGTTTGTGTCGACACATCCAGCAGCTGCGCCAGTTCATCAATGTTCATATAGCCGCGATCGGCAATCAGCGTCAGCAGCTGATCGTGACGCGGGTTGCCGGTCAGTTCGGTAAGGCTCATGGGCTGTCCTCTGAAAACCATCACGCCCCGCATTTTATACAAAAAGTGACAAAAAAGAGCGGGTTTGATCACAGTCGGGTATACCCGCGCGCCCGCCGGGCTTTGTGCATTTCAGTGCTGCGACGGCGCTGGCAAAACGTACGGCGTCTGCGGCGGGCAATTTCTGCCCCAGGCTGACCGCCAGCGCACCGTGGAACACGTCGCCCGCCCCGGTGGTATCAATGACGTTCACTTCAAAACCAGGCTGATGACATAGCGTCTCATTTTCCAGCCAGAAGCAGCCGTCTCGCCCCTGCGTGACATACACATGTCCATTTGTGAGCGTTTGTGCTTTCTTCAGCGCATCTTCGGTTTCATCCCGCTGCGTTAACCGCCGCAGTCCCGGCGCGGAGAAGGCCGCGTGGTCGCTTAAGGCGATCAGCTCCGCGATATCCTGCGGGGTGACATCCGCATCCAGCAACGTCGGAACACCCTGCTGACGGGCCAGGGTGAATGCCTGTTTTGCCCCGTCATGCCAGCGCACGTCGGCTAAGACAATGTCCCACTGAGAGAAGTCGATTTCTTGCAGCCAGTCTGCCGACGCAGGGAGATCGGGGCTGGGATAGTTCGCTATAACGCGCTCCCCGCTGCCGTCCACCAGCACCGCCGACTGTGATGAACGAGCCCCCTTAAACACGCGCGTAAAGCGGGTATTCACCCCCAGGGATTCCAGCTCCGCGAGCAGCCGTCTGCCGGTATCGTCGTCCCCCACCCGGCCAATAAAATCCACTTCCGCACCCAGTTTCGCGGCTGCCACCGCCGCCGTTGCCGCCGGGCCGCCGCCCACTTCCGTATAATCTTTTGCGACATATTTCCCACCTTCTTTCGGTAAATCATCGAGATACCAGATGCGATCCAGCACGGTAATGCCGACACAAACGATGCGAGTCATGGTGATTCCTTCTGCGATTTCTGATGCCTTCATTTTAATTTCACCAAATGTTTAAAAAGTGACCCGTGTCAATTTTTTGACTATAAATTACAAATACGATCAAAAACAGACACCACAAACGCGCAAAAATTGACACGATGTGACAGGAGAGAGGCATGTCAGCAATCGCATTTATCGGCTTAGGACAGATGGGCGCGCCCATGGCGAAGAATCTGTTGAAACAGGGCCACCAGCTTAACGTTTTTGATGTGAACCCGCAGGCGGTTCAGGCGCTGGTAGAGAGCGGCGCCCGGGCGGCGGCTACGCCCGCACAGGCAGCAACGGATGCCGAATTCGTGATCACTATGCTGCCAAACGGCGACCTGGTGCGCAGCGTGCTGTTCGGCGAGCACGGCGTGTGCGAAGGGTTATCCCGCGACGCACTGGTCATTGATATGTCCACCATTCACCCGCTGCAAACCGACGCGCTGATCCGTGACATGGCTGAGCAAGGCTTCAGCCTGATGGACGTGCCCGTCGGACGCACCTCTGACCATGCCATCGCCGGTACGCTGCTCCTGCTGGCGGGCGGTACGGCGCAGCAGGTTGAGCGCGCCACCCCCGTCTTAATGGCGATGGGCAATGAACTGATTAACGCTGGCGGGCCGGGCATGGGCATCCGCGTGAAGCTCATCAATAACTACATGAGCATCGCCCTGAACGCCCTTTCCGCCGAGGCCGCCGTACTGTGCGAAGCGCTTGGCCTCTCCTTTGATGTGGCGCTCAAGGTGATGAGCGGCACACCGGCGGGTAAAGGCCACTTCACCACGTCATGGCCGAACAAGGTGCTGAAAGGGGATCTTTCACCCGCCTTCATGATCGACCTTGCGCATAAGGATCTGGGGATCGCCCTGGACGTAGCCAACCAGCTCCACGTTCCGATGCCGCTGGGCGCGGCGTCCCGCGAAGTTTACAACCAGGCACGCGCCGCCGGGCGCGGGCGCGAAGACTGGACAGCCATTCTTGAACAGGTTCGCGCTTCTGCCGGGCTGAAAAAATCACACTGATACGAAAGGACTGAGGAATGACGATGTACACCCTGAAAGATATCACCCGACCTTCCGGCGGTTTTGCGATGCTGGCCGTGGATCAGCGCGAAGCGATGCGCCTGATGTTTGCTGCCGCAGGCGCGCCGGTGCCGGTAACCGACCAGCACCTGACGGATTTTAAAGTCAATGCGGCGAAAATTCTGTCGCCGTACGCCTCTGCGATCCTCGTCGACCAGCAGTTCTGCTACCGCCAGATTGTCGAGCAGCAGGCCGTGGCCAAAAGCTGCGCAATGATTGTCGCCGCCGACGAGTTTATTCCGGGGAACGGCATTCCGGTCGACAGCGTGGTGATCGACAAGAACGTCGACGCGCAGGCGGTCAAACGCGATGGCGGTAAGGCGCTGAAGCTGCTGGTGCTGTGGCGCAGCGATGAAGATCCACAGCAGCGCCTGGAGATGGTGAAGGCGTTCAATACGCTGTGCCACGACAACGGTCTGCTGAGCATTATCGAGCCGGTTGTGCGTCCACCGCGCCGCGGCGCCGCATTTGACCGCGAGCAGGCGATTATCGATGCGGCCAAAGAGCTGGGCGACAGCGGTGCCGACCTCTACAAAGTGGAAATGCCGCTGTTTGGTAAGGGCACGCAGCACGAGCTACTGACGGCCTCGCAGAAGCTGAACGAGAACATCGCCATGCCGTGGGTGATCCTCTCCTCCGGCGTGGACGATAAGTTATTCCCGCGTGCCGTAAGCGTCGCGATGCAGGCGGGGGCATCGGGCTTTTTAGCCGGTCGCGCCGTCTGGTCATCGGTGATTGGCCTGCCGGACACCGAGCTGATGCTGCGTGATATTTCCGTACCAAAACTTCAGCGTCTGGGTGAGATCGTCGACGAAATGATGGCTCGCCGTTAAGAAAGGACCCGAACATGAAATGGTTTAACACCCTGAGCCATAACCGCTGGCTCGAACAAGAGACCGACCGCATTCTCGATTTCGGTAAAAACGCCGCCGTACCAACCGGCTTTGGCTGGCTGGGCAATAACGGGCAGGTGCGCAGCGATATGGGTACCCATCTGTGGATCACCGCCCGCATGCTGCACGTTTACGCGGTGGCGGCGAACATGGGGCGTCCCGGCGCGTACGCCCTGGTTGAGCACGGCATTAATGCCCTGAACGGTCCGCTGCGCGACAAACAGCACGGCGGCTGGTACGCCTGCGTAAACGATGAAGGCGTGATTGATGCGTCCAAACAGGGCTATCAGCATTTCTTCGTCCTGCTGGGCGCGGCGAGCGCCGTCACCACCGGCCACCCCGAGGCGCGCAAGCTGCTGGACGACGCCATCGAGGTGATAGAGCGTTACTTCTGGAGCGAACAGGAGCAGATGTGCCTGGAGTCCTGGGATGAGGCCTTCAGCAAAACGGAAGATTACCGCGGCGGTAACGCCAACATGCACGCCGTGGAAGCCTTCCTCATCGTCTATGACGTGACCCACGACCGTAAATGGCTCGACCGCGCCCTGCGCATCGCCTCGGTGATTATTCACGACGTGGCGCGCAAAGGGGAGTACCGCGTTAACGAGCATTTCGACACCAACTGGAACCCGATCCGCGATTACAACATCGATAACCCTGCCCACCGCTTCCGCGCCTACGGCGGCACGCCGGGGCACTGGATCGAGTGGGGCCGCCTGATGCTGCACCTGCGTGCCGCGCTGGAAGCCCGCTTTGAAACCCCGCCGGAATGGTTGCTGGAAGATGCGAAAGGCCTGTTTCACGCCACTATTCGCGACGCCTGGGCACCCGACGGGGCGGACGGCTTTGTCTACTCCGTGGGCTGGGACGGCAAGCCTATCGTGCGCGAACGCGTGCGCTGGCCAATCGTCGAGGCGATGGGCACGGCTTACGCGCTCTACACCGTCACTGGTGAGGCGCAGTACGAAGCCTGGTATCAGAAATGGTGGGATTACTGCATCAAGTATCTGATGGATTACGAAAACGGTTCCTGGTGGCAGGAGCTGGACACCAATAACGAAGTGACCACCAAAGTCTGGGACGGCAAGCAGGATATTTACCATCTGCTGCACTGCCTGGTGATCCCCCGCCTGCCGCTGGCGCCGGGCTTAGCCCCTGCCGTCGCCGCCGGATTACTGGATAGCCTGGCCAAATAATAAAGACGGAGTTTTTATGCGTACCCTACACAATATTGACCTGAAAAATAACGAAAGTGGTTTCACCCTGCGCTGGCAGGACCGTCTGATTTTATCCCACACCGCGGATGCCCCTTGCCTGTGGATCGGCGCAGGTGAGGCGGATATCGAGATGTTTCGTGGCAATTTCAGCATCAAAGACAAGCTCAACGAAAAGATTGCCCTGACGAACGCGACCGTTACGCAGCAAAGCGCGGGCTGGGCGATCCGCTTTACCCGCGGCGACGCGGTGAGCGCGACGCTGCTGGTGGGCGTGGATGCGGAGGGCCGTCTGGAGCTGAAGCTGAAAAATGACGCCGCCAGCCATAACCGCATCTGGCTGCGGCTGGCAGCTCAGCCTGACGATCATATCTACGGCTGCGGCGAGCAGTTCTCGTATTTCGATTTGCGCGGTAAGCCTTTCCCGCTGTGGACCAGCGAGCAGGGCGTGGGCCGCAATAAGCAGACCTACGTCACCTGGCAGGCCGACTGCAAAGAGAACGCGGGCGGCGATTACTACTGGACCTTCTTCCCGCAGCCTACCTTCGTGAGCACCCAGAAGTATTACTGCCACGTGGATAACAGCTGCTACATGAACTTCGACTTCAGCGCGCCGGATTTCCACGAGCTGGCGTTCTGGGAAGATAACGCCACGCTGCGCTTCGAATGCGCAGAAACCTACGTCGATCTGCTGGAAAAACTGACCGGCCTGCTGGGGCGTCAACCGGAGCTGCCGGACTGGGTTTACGATGGCGTGACGCTGGGTATTCAGGGCGGCACCGAGGTGTGTCAGCAGAAGCTCGACGCCATGCGCAAGGGCGGCGTGAAGGTGAACGGCATCTGGGCGCAGGACTGGTCCGGCATCCGCATGACCTCCTTCGGCAAACGCGTAATGTGGAACTGGAAGTGGAACAGCACGCTCTATCCGCAGCTTGATGAGCGGATTGCGCAGTGGAAAGAGGAAGGCGTGCAGTTCCTCTCCTATATCAACCCGTACGTCGCCAGCGATAAAGATCTCTGCGAAGAGGCGTCGAAGCGCGGCTATCTGACCAAAGATGCCGACGGCAAGGATTACCACGTTGAATTCGGCGAGTTCTACGCAGGCGTTATCGACCTGACCAACCCGGAAGCCTACCGCTGGTACAAAGAGGTGATCAAAAAGAACCTGATCGAACTGGGCTGCGGCGGCTGGATGGCCGATTTCGGGGAATATCTGCCGACCGATACTTTCCTGCACAACGGCGTGAGCGCGGAGATCATGCATAACGCCTGGCCTGCCCTGTGGGCGAAATGTAACTACGAAGCGCTGGAGGAGGCCGGCAAGCTCGGGGAGATCCTGTTCTTCATGCGCGCGGGCTACACCGGCAGCCAGAAGCACTCGGTGATGATGTGGGCGGGGGATCAGAACGTCGACTGGAGCCTGGACGATGGTCTGGCGTCCGTCGTACCGGCGGCGCTGTCGCTGGCGATGACCGGGCACGGGCTGCACCACAGCGACATTGGCGGCTATACGACCCTCTTCGAGATGAAGCGCAGCAAAGAGCTGCTGCTGCGCTGGTGCGACTTCAGCGCCTTTACGCCGATGATGCGTACCCACGAGGGCAACCGCCCTGGCGATAACTGGCAGTTCGACGGCGACGCGGAAACCATCGCCCACTTCGCGCGCATGACCACCGTCTTCACCACCCTGAAGCCGTATATCAAAGCTGCGGTTGCGCAGAACGCGAAAAGTGGCCTGCCGGTGATGCGTCCGCTGTTCCTGCACTACGAGGACGACGCGCGAGCCTACACGCTGAAATACCAGTACCTGTTTGGCCGCGATCTGCTGGTGGCGCCGGTTCATGAAGAGGGACGCCGCGACTGGTCGCTCTATCTGCCGCAGGACATCTGGGTCAATGCGTGGACCGGGGAAACCTGCCAGGGCGGTGACATCACCGTTGATGCCCCGCTCGGCAAACCGCCGGTCTTCTATCGCCAGCAAAGCGAATGGGCAGATCTGTTTAGCACCTTACGTCATATCTGATAAGGCTCGCCCGCAGGGAAACCTGCGGGCAGACGGAGAACAATAATGAGTCAACATACTTCTGATCCGGCAACCCTGCGCCTGCCGTTTAAAGAAAAACTCGCCTACGGGATGGGCGATCTCGGCTCTAACATCCTGCTTGATATTGGCACGCTGTATCTGCTGAAGTTCTACACCGACGTGCTGGGGCTGCCGGGCACCTACGGCGGGATTATCTTCCTGATTGCGAAGTTTTTTACCGCCTTCACCGACATGGGCACCGGGATCATGCTCGATTCCCGGCGCAAAATCGGCCCGAAAGGGAAATTCCGCCCGTTCGTGCTGTATGCAGCCTTCCCGGTAACGTTGCTGGCGATTGCCAACTTCGTCGGCACACCGTTTGAAATCACCGGTAAAACGGTGATGGCGACGGTGCTGTTTATGCTGTACGGCCTGTTCTTCAGCATGATGAACTGCTCCTACGGCGCGATGGTGCCCGCCATTACCAAAAACCCGGACGAGCGTGCTTCGCTGGCCGCCTGGCGCCAGGGCGGTGCTACGCTGGGCCTGCTGCTCTGTACCGTCGGCTTTGTCCCGGTGATGAATCTCATTGAGGGCAATGACCAACTAGGCTACATCTTTGCCGCCACCCTCTTCTCGCTGTTCGGGCTGTTCTTTATGTGGTGGTGCTATAAGGGCGTAACCGAGCGCTACGTCGAGACGCAGCCTGCTAACCCGGCGCAGAAACCGGGGCTGTTGCAGTCGTTTCGCGCCATCGCCGGGAACCGTCCGCTGTTTATCCTGTGCATCGCTAACCTGTGCACGCTGGGCGCCTTTAACGTCAAACTCGCCATTCAGGTCTACTACACGCAGTACGTGCTGAACGACCCGATCCTGCTGTCGTATATGGGCTTCTTCAGCATGGGCTGTATTTTTATCGGCGTCTTTATGATGCCCGGCGCGGTGCGGCGCTTCGGCAAGAAAAAGGTCTACATCAGCGGGCTGACGATTTGGGTGGCAGGCGATCTGCTTAACTACTTCTTCGGCGGCGGCTCGGTGAGCTTCGTGGCGTTCTCCTGCCTGGCGTTCTTCGGCTCCGCGTTCGTGAACAGCCTGAACTGGGCGCTGGTCTCCGATACCGTGGAGTACGGCGAGTGGCGCACCGGCGTGCGCTCAGAGGGGACGGTCTATACCGGCTTTACCTTCTTCCGTAAGGTATCGCAGGCGCTGGCGGGCTTCTTCCCGGGGATCATGCTCACGCAGATCGGCTATGTGCCCAACGTGGTGCAATCCGCCGGCACGGTTGAAGGGCTGCGGCAGCTGATATTTATCTATCCGAGCCTGCTGGCGGTCATCACCATCGTGGCGATGGGCTGCTTCTACAACCTTAACGAGAAGATGTATGTGCGCATCGTGGAAGAGATCGAACTGCGCAAACGTACGGCATAAATGACGTGATTGAGCGCCCTGCGGGGCGCTTTGAGGATCGACCATGACACATAATACTGATCCGTTAACCCTGAAATTGAGCCTGCGAGAGAAGTGCGCCTACGGGATGGGCGATTTTGGCTCGAATCTGATGCTGTGTATTGGCACGCTGTACCTGCTGAAGTTTTACACCGATGAACTGGGCATGCCGGCGTTCTATGGCGGCATTATTTTCCTCGTCGCGAAGTTTTTCACCGCCTTTACCGACATGCTGACCGGGGTGCTGCTGGACTCCCGGCGTAACATCGGCGCGCGGGGGAAATTCCGGCCATTCATTCTCTACGCCTCCGTTCCTGTGGCGCTGGTGGCCACGGCGCAGTTTATGGCCAACGACTTTAGCCTGACGGTGAAAACGGCTCTCGCCACCGTGCTCTTCATGATGTTTGGCCTCTGCTACAGCCTGATGAACTGTGCCTACGGTGCAATGGTTCCGGCCATCACCAAAAACCCGAACGAGCGCGCGCAGCTTGCGGCGTGGCGTCAGGGCGGCGCAACGGTAGGGCTGTTGCTCTGCACCGTCGGCTTTATGCCGATCCAGGCGCTGTTCGTCAGCCAGCCCTCACTCGGCTATCTGGTGGCCGCGCTGGTGTTTGTCACCGGGGGGCTGTTCTGCATGTGGTGGTGCTACAGCGGGGTGAAAGAGCGCTACGTCGAGCTTACGCCCGATCACCATAAGCCCGGCATTCTGAAATCGTTCTGCGCGATTTTCCGTAACCCGCCGCTGCTGGTGCTGTGCATCGCCAACCTGTGTACCCTCGCCGCGTTTAACATCAAGCTGGCGATTCAGGTCTATTACACCCAGTACGTGCTGAACGATCTGCATCTCCTGTCGTGGATGGGCTTTTTCAGCATGGGCTGCATTCTGATTGGCGTGTTTCTGGTGCCTGGCGCGGTGAAGCGCTTTGGCAAGAAACCGGTCTATCTGGGCGGGCTGACGCTGTGGGCGGTGGGCGACGTGCTGAACTTCGTCTGGGGGACCAGTTCCCTGCTGTTCGTGCTCTTTTCCTGCATGGCCTTTTTCGGCACCGCGTTTGTGAACAGCCTGAACTGGGCGCTGGTGCCGGATACGGTTGATTACGGCGAGTGGAAAACCGGGATCCGC
Source organism: Enterobacter cloacae complex sp. EB5 (assembly GCF_031432835.1). Taxonomy (NCBI): domain Bacteria; kingdom Pseudomonadati; phylum Pseudomonadota; class Gammaproteobacteria; order Enterobacterales; family Enterobacteriaceae; genus Enterobacter; species Enterobacter cloacae complex sp. EB5. The sequence goes on along the minus strand of NZ_CP133860.1, from coordinate 2,058,357 downwards.
GCCGAAGGGTCGGTGTATACCGGCTATACCTTCTCGCGCAAAATCTCCGCGGCGCTGGCCGGTTTTCTGCCCGGCATCATGCTGACCCAGATTGGCTACGTTCCCCATGCCGTGCAGAGCGCGGGCACGCTGCTTGGGTTGCGTCAGCTTATTTTCCTCTGGCCGTGCGGCCTGGCGATCGTTGCCGCCGTGACCATGGGGCTGTTTTATAAACTCAACGAAGCGCGCTTCGCCTTTATTATCGAGGAGATTGGAAAACGGAATCTATGGTCACTCCCGTTTTTGCAACACCGATTTTGACGACAAGTTGGCTTGCTTGAATCTATCCGGCGTCTGAATGGGATTTTATTCCCGCGCCTTGATGAGTTCCGCGCCTGATGAACCTCCAGAAAATATACGGCTTCAATGAGCCTTTCCGTTTTACAGGTTCCTCAACAGGCCGGTGGGCCGTTAGTATCATCAATATCAGTATTCGCAAAACCAGATCAGTAATTCTTTAAACCGGTGTATTTCTGCCGTTATGCTACATAAGTTTGCTGTCGTGCCGTTAGGGCCCAGGCTATTCTGGCCAGCTTGTTTGCCAGAGCACAAGTGACGACAAAGTTGCTTTTCCGGCACAGTAAATCCCTGACCCAATCGGCCAATTTGCCAGACTGGTGTTCCAGTTTTTGTATGAATACCCTGGCACATTGAACCAACAAAGTTCGGATCTTTTTATTACCTCGCTTACTAATTCCCAGCAATGTCGTCCTACCTCCCGTGCTGTACTGCCGAGGTACAAGCCCTGTTGCCGCCGCAAAGTCACGGCTGCTGGCGTACTGCTTCCCGTCGCCAATCTCAGTTGAAATAGTACTCGCTGTCAGTGTTCCGACGCAGGGAATGCTCAGCAAGCGCTGTCCAACCTCATCTTCGTCCAACTTTCGTTTCAACTGGGATTCCAAATCTTTAATCTGCTCAACAAGATAGTGATAATGCTGTTGTAATTTCAGCAATAACTGGCTGAGGTAAAGAGGCAAACTATTATCCTCAAGAATGGTACTCAGTCGGCTAATAACGGCAGCTCCTCGGGGAACGCTAATGCCAAATTCCAGCAGAAAAGCATGCATTTGATTGGTTGTTTTTACCTTATCCTGAACCAGGGATTCACGGACACGATGCAGAGCCCGCATTGCCTGCTGAGATTCCGTTCTGGGCTGCACAAAACGCATAGACGGACGCGATGCAGCTTCACAAATAGCTTCGGCGTCGACAAAGTCGTTTTTATTGCTTTTAACGAACGGGCGGACAAATTGTGGTGATATCAGCTTTGGGGAATGCCCCAACTCTTCCAACTTGCGTGCCATAAAGTGAGAACCGCCACAGGCTTCCATTGCGATGGTTGTAGCGGGGCATGTCGCCAAAAATTCGATCAACTTTGGCCGGGTAAATTTTTTACGGTAAACAGCCTTCCCGCGACGATCCTGGCAATGAATATGGAAAGAGTTTTTACCCAGATCGATACCAATGAGCGCAATGTTTTCCATGATAGTTCTCCGAATGAAAGCCTGTCCTCAGCATAGTACCGGGAAGGAGGGAGTGACCATCTCATTAAAAACAGACAGCAAATACCCCTGAGATAACCACCAACAATAAAGCGTCAGCAGTCACTTTATAACAATAAATCCGGCCACTATGTCCTTCCTGTTTATCAGGAGGGAGGCCTTTCTGTACCTGATACATGGACAAATTATGAAAAGAATCATTACTGTACTGATCGTGTCGTCTGTGTCCTGCCCGGTTTTTGCCGGGGCCTATGTCGAAACGCGCGAAGCCTACAACACCGCCTCTGAGCTGCACGAAGTGATCCTGCGTGCGGGCTATAACTTCGATATGGGCGCGGGACTGATGTTCACCAACGCTTATAACGTGGGGAAATGGGACGAACTGAAGCACAGCTATAACGAAATCGAGGGGTGGTATCCGCTCTTCAAACCGACCGACAAACTGACCTTCCAGCCCGGCGGCTTAATTAATGACAGCAGCGCAGGATCAGGTGGCGCGGTTTATTTAGATACCAATTACAAATTTACGGACTGGTTTAATCTGACGTTCCGCTATCGCTATAACCATAACAATTACGATACGCCGGACTATAACGGGCAGATGGATAAGAACGACACGCATGAATTCGCCAACTACTGGAATTTCAAAGTGACGGATGCGTTTTTCTACACCTTTGAACCGCACTTTTTCCAGCGGGTGAATGATTACCACAGCAAAAATGGCAAAGATCATCACTGGGAAATTACTAACAAGTTCAGCTATAAAATCGACAGAAACTGGCTGCCGTATCTTGAGCTACAGTGGCTGGACCGATGGAATGATTACAACCGCGAGCAGTACCGGATCCGGTTAGGGTTGCGGTATTCGTTCTAATAAAAAAAGCCGCTGATCGCTCAGCGGCTTTTTCGTTGCCGGGTGGCGCTTGCGCTTACCCGGCCTACGGCATAACCGAATTAGTCTTCTTTCGCACCGCGCATTGCACGTTTACGATCGTTCTCGGTCAGGTGACGTTTACGGATACGAATTGACTGAGGCGTCACTTCTACCAGTTCGTCATCATCGATGAATTCCAGAGCCTGCTCCAGCGTCATCTTGATCGGTGGAACCAGAACCGTTGCTTCGTCAGTACCGGACGCACGCATGTTGGTCAGTTTCTTACCGGTCAGGCAGTTTACCGTCAGGTCGTTAGAACGGCTGTGAATACCGATGATCTGGCCTTCGTAAACTTCAGCACCGTGACCCAGGAACAGCTTACCGCGATCCTGCAAACCGAACAGCGCAAACGCAACCGCTTTACCCTGACCGTTAGAGATCAGCACGCCGTTGTTACGCTGACCCACTTCGCCCGGACGAACGTCGTCGTAGTGGCTGAAGGTGGAGTACAGCAGACCAGTACCGGAAGTCATGGTCATGAACTCAGAACGGAAGCCGATCAGGCCACGGCTTGGGATCACGTAGTCGAGACGTACGCGGCCTTTGCCATCTGGATTCATGTTTTTCAGGTCGCCTTTACGCTCACCCAGTGCCTGCATCACAGAACCCTGGTGCTGCTCTTCAACGTCCAGCGTTACGTTTTCGAATGGCTCTTGTTTACGGCCGTCGATTTCGCGGAAGATAACTTTCGGACGGGAAACCGCCATCTCGAAACCTTCACGACGCATGTTTTCGATCAGAACAGACAGGTGCAGCTCACCACGACCCGAAACGCGGAATGCATCAGCGTCTTCGGTTTCTTCAACGCGCAGCGCAACGTTGTGCACCAGCTCTTTGTTCAGGCGGTCAAGGATCTGACGAGAGGTAACAAACTTACCTTCTTTACCACAGAACGGAGAGGTGTTGACGTTGAAGAACATGGATACGGTTGGTTCATCAACGGACAGGGCTGGCAGCGCTTCGACGTTCTGCGGATCGCAGATGGTGTCGGAGATGTTCAGTTCACCCAGACCGGTGATGGCGATGATGTCGCCCGCTTCAGCGATGTCGCTCTCGATACGCTCAAGACCCAGGTGAGTCAGAACTTTACCGACTTTACCGTTACGGGTTTTGCCTTCGCTATCGATGATAGTGACCTGCTGGTTAGGCTTCACTTTACCGCGCTTGATACGACCAATGCCGATTACGCCAACATAGTTGTTGTAGTCGAGCTGGGAGATCTGCATTTGCAGGGTGCCTTCCAGGTCAACGTTTGGCGCAGGAACGCGATCCACAATCGTCTGGTACAGCGGAGTCATGTCTTCCGCCATGTCTTCGTGATCCAGACCGGCGATACCGTTCAGCGCAGACGCATAAACGATAGGGAAGTCCAGCTGTTCGTCGGTCGCGTCGAGGTTAACGAACAGGTCGAAGACCTGGTCAACAACCCAGTCAGGACGCGCGCCAGGACGGTCAACCTTGTTGATCACAACGATAGGTTTCAGGCCGTGGGCAAATGCTTTTTTGGTCACGAAGCGCGTTTGCGGCATAGGGCCATCAAATGCGTCAACCACCAGCAGCACGGAATCCACCATGGACATCACGCGCTCAACTTCACCACCGAAGTCGGCGTGCCCTGGGGTATCAACGATGTTGATACGGTAGTCATTCCATTTGATAGCGGTGTTTTTGGCGAGGATGGTAATCCCACGCTCTTTCTCCAAATCGTTGGAGTCCATCACACGCTCTTGAGTTTCGGCACGAGCATCAAACGTACCGGACTGCTGTAGCAGCTTATCAACCAGGGTAGTTTTACCATGGTCGACGTGCGCGATGATGGCGATATTACGCAATTTTTCGATCACAACTTTGCCTCAGGCATTTAGAAATAGCGCGTTATTGTACACGGATTAATCGCACTACAAAACAGGATCACAAACATCCCCCGCAAACAAGTATTGCAGAGATGCTTTGTGATCGCTTTCACGGAGCGGTAAAAGGGCACTTTAACGTAAATTGCACCAATATGGTGCTCTATGTTCACACAGAAGCACTATAATGGTGCAACAAATCCAATGTGGTGCAGCCCTTCTGCACTATGGTGCGCATGATAACGCCTTTTTGGGGTGTTTTAAAAGTTGGCACAGATTTCGCTTTACAGAAATACAGTAAAAATATGGCAGCCCAGCCGATTTGAAGACCTCGTTACCACGACGACAATGACCAATCTGGAGAGTTAAGTATGTCCGCTGAACACGTTTTGACGATGCTGAACGAACATGAAGTGAAGTTTGTTGATCTGCGCTTCACCGATACCAAAGGTAAAGAACAGCACGTCACGATCCCTGCTCATCAGGTGAACGCCGAATTCTTTGAAGAAGGCAAAATGTTTGACGGCTCCTCCATTGGCGGCTGGAAAGGCATTAACGAATCCGACATGGTTCTGATGCCAGATGCAACCACTGCGCTCATTGACCCGTTCTACGAAGAACCTACGCTGATCATCCGCTGCGATATCCTGGAACCTGGCACGCTGCAAGGCTATGACCGTGACCCACGCTCCATCGCAAAACGCGCTGAAGAGTACCTGCGTTCTACCGGCATCGCAGACACCGTTCTGTTCGGGCCAGAGCCAGAGTTCTTCCTGTTCGACGACATCCGTTTTGGCGCTTCCATTTCTGGTTCCCACGTCGCTATCGATGACATCGAAGGCGCATGGAACTCTTCCACCAAATACGAAGGTGGTAACAAAGGTCACCGTCCGGGCGTGAAAGGCGGTTACTTCCCGGTTCCTCCGGTCGATTCTTCACAGGACATCCGTTCTACCATGTGTCTGATTATGGAAGAGATGGGCCTGGTTGTTGAAGCGCACCACCACGAAGTGGCAACGGCTGGCCAGAACGAAATCGCAACCCGCTTCAACACCATGACTAAGAAAGCGGATGAGATTCAGATCTACAAATACGTTGTGCACAACGTTGCGCACCGTTTCGGTAAAACCGCGACCTTCATGCCAAAACCCATGTTCGGCGACAACGGTTCCGGCATGCACTGCCACATGTCCCTGTCCAAGAACGGCACCAACCTGTTCTCTGGCGACAAATACGCGGGTCTGTCTGAGCAGGCGCTGCACTACATCGGCGGTGTTATCAAACACGCTAAAGCGATCAACGCCCTGGCGAACCCGACCACCAACTCCTACAAGCGTCTGGTCCCAGGCTACGAAGCACCGGTGATGCTGGCGTACTCTGCCCGTAACCGTTCTGCTTCTATCCGTATCCCGGTGGTGGCGTCTCCGAAAGCGCGTCGTATCGAAGTGCGCTTCCCGGACCCGGCGGCTAACCCATACCTGTGCTTCGCAGCACTGCTGATGGCCGGTCTGGACGGTATCAAGAACAAGATCCACCCGGGCGAAGCCATGGACAAAAACCTGTACGACCTGCCGCCAGAAGAAGCGAAAGAGATCCCACAGGTTGCCGGCTCTCTGGAAGAAGCCCTGCAAGCGCTGGACGCAGACCGTGAGTTCCTGACCGCTGGCGGCGTGTTCACCGATGAAGCAATCGACGCTTACATCGCGCTGCGTACCGAAGAAAACGACCGCGTTCGCATGACGCCGCACCCGGTTGAGTTCGAACTGTACTACAGCGTTTAATTGATTTGTTTTACCCGGCGCATACGCGTCGGGAGTAGTTGCCGTGGAAACTTTAGCCCATCTTCGGATGGGCTTTTTTCTCCACCAACAACCTGATCTCACGCGCTTTTTACCTCTAAAACGCTATACTGCACTAAAATAGTGCAACGACTCCAGGAGACTGCTGAATGGCAACTGGCACGCTGCCCGATGCTGGGCAGATCCTCAATTCTTTGATTAACAGTATCTTGCTGGTCGACGACGAGCTGGCGGTGCATTACGCCAACCCGGCGGCGCAGCAACTGCTCGCCCAAAGCGCCCGTAAACTGTTTGGCACGCCGCTGCCTGAACTGCTGAGCTATTTCTCACTGAATATTGGCCTGATGCAGGAGAGTTTGCAGGCGGGTCAGGGCTTCACCGATAACGAAGTGACGCTGGTGATTGACGGACGCTCGCATATTTTGTCCCTCACCGCACAGCGCCTGCCGGATGGCATGATTCTGCTGGAAATGGCGCCGATGGATAACCAGCGTCGTCTCAGCCAGGAGCAGCTTCAGCATGCGCAGCAGATTGCGGCGCGCGACCTGGTGCGCGGGCTGGCTCATGAAATTAAAAACCCGCTGGGCGGCTTACGCGGTGCGGCACAGCTTTTGACCAAAGCGCTGCCTGACCCTGCCCTGGCAGAGTATACCAACGTCATTATCGAGCAGGCGGACCGTCTGCGTAATCTGGTCGATCGTCTGCTCGGGCCGCAGCAGCCGGGGATGCATGTTTCAGAAAGCATTCATAAGGTCGCGGAGCGGGTGGTGAAACTCGTCTCTATGGAGCTGCCAGATAACGTCACGCTGGTGCGTGATTACGACCCAAGCCTGCCGGAGCTGGCGCACGATCCGGACCAGATTGAACAGGTGCTGCTGAACATTGTGCGTAACGCGTTGCAGGCGCTGGGCCCGGAGGGTGGCGAAATTATTCTGCGTACCCGCACCGCGTTCCAGCTGACGCTGCACGGCGTGCGTTATCGTCTGGCGGCACGTATTGATGTGGAAGATAACGGGCCGGGGATCCCGCCGCATCTCCAGGATACCCTGTTCTACCCGATGGTCAGCGGTCGCGAAGGCGGCACCGGGCTGGGGTTATCCATCGCCCGTAATTTGATTGACCAACACTCCGGCAAAATTGAATTTACCAGTTGGCCGGGACATACCGAGTTTTCGGTTTTCCTGCCGATTAAAAAATAAAGGTGACGTTTATGCAACGAGGGATAGTCTGGGTAGTCGATGACGATAGCTCCATCCGTTGGGTGCTTGAACGCGCGCTCACAGGAGCGGGATTAAGCTGCACGACGTTTGAGAGCGGCAGCGAGGTGCTCGACGCACTCACCACCAAAACGCCGGACGTTCTGCTCTCGGATATTCGCATGCCGGGCATGGACGGACTGGCGCTCTTAAAGCAGATCAAACAGCGCCACCCCATGCTTCCGGTCATCATAATGACCGCCCACTCCGACCTGGATGCCGCCGTTAGCGCCTACCAGCAGGGGGCGTTTGATTATCTGCCAAAACCGTTTGATATCGACGAAGCCGTTGCCCTGGTCGAACGCGCCATCAGCCACTATCAGGAGCAACAGCAGCCCCGTCACGCGCCGGATTTCGGGCCTACGACGGACATCATCGGTGAAGCGCCAGCCATGCAGGACGTGTTTCGCATCATCGGGCGTCTGTCGCGCTCGTCTATCAGCGTCTTGATTAACGGTGAATCAGGGACCGGTAAAGAGCTGGTTGCGCACGCCCTGCATCGCCACAGCCCGCGGGCGAAAGCCCCCTTTATCGCCCTGAACATGGCGGCGATCCCCAAAGATTTGATTGAATCTGAGCTGTTCGGCCACGAAAAAGGGGCGTTTACCGGGGCAAATACCATTCGTCAGGGACGCTTTGAACAGGCTGACGGCGGAACGCTATTCCTGGATGAAATCGGCGATATGCCGCTGGATGTTCAGACCCGACTGCTGCGCGTGCTGGCAGATGGCCAGTTTTACCGCGTGGGCGGGTATGCGCCGGTGAAGGTGGACGTGCGTATTATTGCCGCGACGCACCAGAACCTGGAGCTGCGCGTGCAGGAGGGGAAATTCCGTGAGGATTTATTCCATCGTCTGAACGTGATCCGCGTCCACCTCCCGCCGCTGCGCGAACGTCGGGAAGATATCCCGCGTCTGGCGCGCCATTTCCTGCAAGTGGCGGCCCGCGAGCTGGGCGTGGAAGCCAAGCAGCTTCATCCGGAAACGGATGCCGCCCTCACCCGTCTGGCGTGGCCGGGCAACGTGCGTCAGCTGGAAAACACCTGTCGCTGGCTGACCGTGATGGCCGCCGGACAAGAAGTGTTGATTCAGGATCTCCCTGCTGAGCTGTTTGAAGCCACCGTGCCCGAAAGCACCACCGGACATGCGCTGCCAGACAGCTGGGCGACGCTGCTGGCGCAGTGGGCAGATCGCGCGCTGCGTTCCGGTCATCAAAATCTGCTCTCCGAAGCGCAGCCTGAGATGGAGCGCACGCTGTTAACTACCGCGCTTCGTCATACCCAGGGCCACAAACAGGAAGCGGCTCGCCTGTTGGGATGGGGTCGAAACACCCTGACGCGCAAGCTGAAAGAGCTGGGAATGGAGTGATCTTACTCCGCTGTGTAAAGGTTACTAATTGAGCGCAAAGTGCCGTTATTTTGCGCTTTACTGTTCCGATGAGTTTTGTATGATCGTGCCCGGAAACAGGGGGGAGCATCATGCTGGAATCATTAGTGACTTTGCTTTCGAGCGGAGCAGCAGAAAGCCACACGCCACAAACTGCCGTTGCGGCGGTGCTGTGTGCGGCGCTGGTTGGGCTGTTTAGCTAACGAGCTATTGATGAAAAGCCGGGTGGCGGCTTCGCCTTACCCGGCCTACATAAGTGCGAGATGTAGGCCGGGTAAGCGAAGCGCCACCCGGCATTGCAGCTCAAATCACCCGCGAGAACTGCTGTAAACGCGCTTTCTGACGCAGATAGGCGTCAAAGCACATGCAGATATTACGAATCAACAGACGCCCTTTCGGCGTGACGACCACCTCGCTCTCCGACACATCCACCAGCCCGTCCTTCGCCAGCGGCGCCAGAAGCTTCAGGTCTTCGGCAAAGTAATCGCTGAATTGCAGATCCCATTGCGCCTCCACCTCGCGGAATTCGAGACGGAAGTTGCAGATAAGCGCCTTAATCACATCACGACGGATGCAGTCGTCGCGCGTTAACGCAATGCCGCGCCACAATGCATTACCCGTTTCATCAACCTGCTGGTAGTACAGCTTCAGCTCTTTCTGGTTCTGGGCATAGCAGTCGCCAATCATGCTGATGGCGGAGACGCCCATTCCGACCAGATCGGTATCGCCCTGGGTGGTGTAGCCCTGGAAGTTACGGTGGAGAACACCTTCGCGCTGGGCAATCGCCAGTTCGTCGTCAGGGCGGGCAAAGTGATCCATCCCGATAAACTGATAGCCGGTTTCGGTCAGCGAGGCGATGGTCTCCTGCAAAATGTCCAGCTTCTGCTGGGCGGAAGGCAGATCCGCATCTTTGATTTTGCGCTGAGCGGCGAACAGCGTCGGCAGGTGCGCGTAATTAAAGACGCTCAGACGGTCCGGGTTAAGCTCAGCCACGCGTTTAAGCGTGTAGGCGAAGCTCTCCGGCGTCTGCTTCGGCAGGCCGTAAATCAGGTCTATATTCGTTGAGGTAAAGCCGATTTCACGCGCATGGTTGAGTAAGGCAAAGATAAACGCTTCGTCCTGCTCGCGGTTAACCAGGCGCTGTACTTCTTTGTTGAAGTCCTGTACGCCCATACTCAGGCGATTGAAGCCTTCGGCGCGTAAATGATCCAGCACATCCAGCTCGATTTCTCGCGGATCGACCTCGATCGAAATTTCAGCGTCGTCGTTAAAACTAAAATTGCCGCGCAGCAGCGCCATCAGGCGGCTGATCTGCGCTTTATTCAGATAGGTTGGCGTACCACCGCCCCAGTGAAGCTGGCTGACGTGACGGCCTTTAAACAGCGGTGCGCGGTGCAGAATTTCCTGTTCGAGCGCATCGAGGTATTGATCGGCTTTGTGCTGCTGGCGGGTAACGATTTTATTGCAGCCACAGAAGTAGCAGAGCTTATGGCAGAACGGAATATGGACGTAGAGCGACAGCGGGCGCTCGGGATAGCGCGCCACAGCTTGCTGAAAATCCGCCTCGCCGAAAGCGTCAGAAAACTCCAGCGCGGTGGGGTATGAGGTATAACGCGGCCCGGAATAGTTATATTTCTGGATCAGGGCCAAATCCCAGTCGATAGATGGTACAGACATGCTCACTCCTTCCGTTGGTGTCGCGTTCGTATACGGCGGCCCGTTCTGGTCCCGTTGCGGGCCATCATTCGGGTGCGCAGCCACTTCTGTCGCCGCGACAACCGCCGTAGTTTAACGAATAACCACACCAGATAACATATAACCGGAAGGGTTATAAGCAGGACGAGTGTACCTGCCGGGTGCAAATGTTAGTTTCCACCTTTCAGCAGACGCATCATATCTTCCTGCTTTTCGTCTTCCTCTTCGTCTTCTTCATCATCGTAGGACAGACCCAGCTTCTGCATCAGTTCATCAATGCGGTCCAGTTTGGCATCCACCCAGGACTGCTCTTCAGCAGTCAGGGTTTCACCCTCTTCAAGACGTTCCAGCAGCGCGTCCAGGCGCTCATCGTTCTCCAGCATATCCAGCTCAGCCTGCGGTGAAAGCATAGGTTTCTCGCTCTTTGGTTTGTGCTGCTTAGTGACCGGCGTGTCTGTCACGCCCAGTGGAATGGGAGTTTTACTGCCGATACGAGGATCTTTCTGCTGTTTGCCTTTTGCAGAAGCGCCTGCGGCACCGCCACCGTTAGCACGGCTACCCGCAGCATGACCACGATGTTTTTTATCGCGTTTGCGATCGCGCGCTTCCTGATTCAATTCTTCGCGCGTTTTGCGGCGTGCTTTTGCAGGGCGTTTCGCGCCCGCAGCGGAGGTCGGTTTTTTCATGATGTTTTATCTTTAAGTCGTTTTCTTCAGTATAGAATTGCGGCGAAATCTAGCAGAAAGCAAGCAAAGAAAAAAGGCGACAGAGCAATCTGTCGCCTTTTTTCCTGACTCACAACCCTTAACGGGTCAGACATTCCCTGTTTGCCTGCAACAAACCCTGTTTATCCCTTGGCTACTACCGTCCGTGATACGGTTCCGTTTCCTGTTAAAAACGCCTCCAGGCGCCGGTCGTCCTGACAATCCTGAGTCTTCGCCTCCTGGCGCTCCTGACCCTTATCCTTAAGTCGTTATCCTGTTGGCATCCTCGCCGTGGCACACACTTTACCTTGTTCCTTTAAACTAACAAGCAACGAAAAGGTACAAAACCGGATTTTCAGATAATTACTCATTAATAACTCTTTGAATTTTAATATTTTGAGTTTTTTAGCGCCTGCGATTTCTCTTAAATTTCTCATACGCTTAAGGGCAGATCTCTTACATTCCGTAGGGCTTTCACTTACATGTCAATGACGAAGGGAAAAGCCTTTTGCCCGCATTCAGGTATAATCCCCGCAGATTACGATTTTTGGAGACGACCACGTGACTACCTGGAACTACCAACAGACGCATTTTGTCACCAGTGCGCCCGATATTCGCCACCTGCCCTCAGACACAGGGATTGAAGTGGCATTTGCTGGCCGCTCCAATGCGGGAAAATCCAGTGCCCTGAATACGCTCACCAATCAGAAAAACCTGGCGCGTACCTCAAAAACACCTGGCCGTACTCAGCTGATTAACCTGTTTGAAGTGGCTGAAGGCAAACGCCTGGTCGATTTACCGGGCTACGGTTACGCGCAGGTACCGGAAGAGATGAAGATCAAATGGCAGCGTGCGCTGGGTGAATACCTGGAAAAACGCATGTGTCTGAAAGGTCTGGTGGTGCTGATGGATATTCGTCATCCGCTAAAAGATCTCGACCAGCAGATGATTGACTGGGCGGTGGCAAGCGATATTGCGGTGCTGGTGCTGCTGACAAAAGCGGATAAGCTGGCGAGCGGCGCGCGCAAGGCGCAGGTGAACAAGGTTCGTGAAGCGGTGCTGGCATTCAACGGTGATGTGCAGGTTGAACCGTTCTCCTCGCTGAAAAAGCAGGGCGTGGATAAACTGCGACAGAAGCTCGACAGCTGGTTTAACGATCTGGAACCGGCGACAGAAGCGGAAGCAGAGTAACAACAGGCGCGGCGATGACCGCGCTTTTTTCGCCTGAAACTTTCTTTGCCGCAATAAAAAACGCCCCAGTCATTACTGACTGGGGCGGCTAAAATATTCAGCCAAATCCGATTACGTGAAGTAAAAGGTCTGAAAGATAGAACATCTTACCTCTGTACCCTACGTCGTTAACTCTACTCTTTTTTTATCGCTGGACAAAGCACTTTTTGTAGTTTTTTTTCATTCTTTACATAGGGAATTCTAATGATCGTCACAAAACGCGCGTACTTATGTTGCTTACTTACATAAAACGCGCGTTATTCCGTTAACCCTTAGTGAGCCTGATCCCAGTTTTCGCCGCTACCCACTTCCACCAGCAACGGAACGTCCAGCTTCATGCTGTTTTCCATCAGTTCATGGATCTTCTGAGAGACCTTTTCCAGATCGTCTTTATGAACTTCAAAGACCAGTTCATCGTGTACCTGCATGATCATTTTCACGCGCGGCTTCTCTTTTTCGAGCCAGGCATCGACGGCGATCATTGCGCGTTTAATGATGTCCGCCGCAGTGCCCTGCATGGGGGCGTTGATCGCAGCACGTTCAGCACCCGCGCGACGCGCGGCGTTGCTGGATTTGATATCCGGAAGGTAGAGACGACGCCCATCCAGCGTTTCAACGTAGCCTTTCTCTTTCGCCTGGGCGCGGGTACGTTCCATATATTCCAGCACGCCCGGATACCGCTCGAAGTAGAGATCCATATACTTCTGCGACTCTTTACGCGGAATATTGAGCTGGCGTGAAAGACCAAAGGCACTCATGCCGTAAATCAGACCGAAGTTGATCGCTTTTGCGCTACGACGCTGCTCGTTTGTCACGCTCTCCAGCGGCAGCCCAAACACTTCGGCAGCGGTTGCCCGGTGGATGTCCTTGCCTTCGGCAAAGGCCGTCAGCAGGCCTTTGTCGCGTGACAGGTGCGCCATAATACGCAGTTCGATTTGCGAGTAGTCCGCGGAGACAATCAGATAATCCTCTGGCGCAATGAAAGCCTGGCGAATACGGCGGCCCTCTTCATTACGCACCGGAATGTTCTGAAGGTTAGGATCGGTTGACGAAAGTCGCCCGGTCGCCGCCACAGCCTGGTGATAGGAGGTGTGCACGCGGCCCGTTTTCGGGTTGATCATCAACGGCAGTTTATCGGTATAGGTCGATTTCAGCTTAGCCAGACCGCGGTATTGCAGAATAACTTTTGGCAGGGGATAGTCCAGCGCCAGCTCTTCCAGCACCTCTTCAGACGTTGAAGGGGCGCCGCCTGGGGTTTTCTTCAGCGGCTTGATACCCTGTTTTTCAAACAGGATAGTTTGCAGCTGTTTCGGTGACGACAGGTTAAATGCCTCGCCAGCAAGCTCATGCGCTTTCTGTTCAAGCTCGGTCAGGCGCTGCGCCAGCTCACCAGAGTGGTTATGCAGCACCGTTGGGTCGATTTTAACGCCGTTACGCTCAATACGAGACAGCACAGGCACCAGCGGCATCTCAATGTTCTGGAACACATTCAGCGGCCCTTCGTGCTTCTGCAATTTCGGCCACATTTTGAGATGCAGCTGTAGCGTGACGTCAGCGTCTTCCGCAGCGTAGCGGCCTGCTTCTTCCAGCGCGATCTGGTTAAAAGTCAGCTGATTTTTGCCCTTACCGGCAATTTCTTCAAAGGTGATGGTTTTGTGTTTCAGCCAACGATCGGATAAGGAATCCATATCATGGCGGCCCGCCACGCTGTCCAGAATGTAAGATTCCAGCATGGTGTCAAAAGCGATACCACGCAGCTCAATGCCGTAGTTTTGCAGAATACCGCGGTCATACTTCAGGTTTTGCCCGACCTTCAGCGCTTTCTCGTCTTCCAGAATCGGCTTTAGCAGTTCTAAGGCGCGCTCGCGGGAGATTTGCTCCGGCGCATCCAGATAGTCGTGAGCCACCGGAACATAGGCGGCAATACCCGGCTCCGTCGCGAATGACAGGCCCACCATATTAGCCGTAATGTTATCGAGGCTGTCCGTTTCGGTATCGAAAGCAAATACTGGCGCTTTTTTTAGCTTTTCAATCCAGGCGACGAGCCGTGACTCTTCAAGGATGGTTTCATAGTTGTCGAAGGAGAGCGCTATTGCCTCTTCTTCTGCCTGCTCTTCGGCATCGACAACGATGGTCTCTTTCGGCTTCGCCGCAGGTTTAGCCCCTTTCGCCTGAAGCCATTTCCCGGCTTCAACATCCGCGGTCCAGCGTTTAAATTCGTATTTTCTGAACAGGCCAAGCAGTTCGTCGGCGGCGGGTTCCTGCACTTCCAGCTGCTCGCAGGTAAGCTCCAGCTCTACGTCAGTTTTGATGGTAGCTAACTGATAGGAGAGATAAGCCACCTCTTTGTTATCGGCAAGCTTTCCGGCCATGGTTTTTGCGCCACGGAAGGTAAGACCGGCAATTTTGTCGGACTCTGCATACAGCGTATCCAGCCCGCCCAGCCCTTGCAGCAGCGCCTGAGCTGTTTTTTCACCCACGCCCGGCACGCCAGGAATGTTATCCGAGGAATCGCCCATCAGGGCGAGGAAATCAATAATGAGCTCTGGCGGCACGCCATATTTGGCGACCACTTCTTCCGGGCCAAGAATGGTGTTGGTCATGGTGTTGATCAGCGTGATCCCTGGCGTTACCAGCTGCGCCATATCTTTATCACCGGTACTGATCAGAACCGGGCGGCCTGCTTTTTCCGCTTCGCGCGCCAGGGTACCAATTACGTCGTCAGCTTCAACGCCTGAGACCGCGAGCAGTGGCAACCCCATCGCTTTCACCATAGCGTGCAGCGGTTCAATCTGCGCGCGCAGATCGTCAGGCATAGGGGGACGGTGAGATTTGTAATGCTCAAATAATTCATCGCGGAAGGTTTTACCCTTCGCATCAAACACCACGGCCGCATGGGTTGGATGGTATTGCAGAATCAGGCTGCGCAGCATATTCAGCACGCCGTACATTGCGCCGGTAGGTTCCCCTGCGCTGTTGGTCAGAGGAGGAAACGCATGATACGCCCGATACAGGTAAGAAGAGCCATCGACGAGTATAAGTGGGTTTTCTGGGATCTGAACCATAATGTCCGTGCCTTTTATGAATTTATGGGTAAAGGATGCCACAGAAGGATGAAAACATCAGGTTTTAGCGCTTTATACAGAAAAAGATTTTGCGATCGGGAAGATCGCTCGCAAAACAAAACTGTGGATAAGTTTGTGCATATTTTTAATGCAGGTGAATAACAGCTTTATAAAAGTGACACCAAAAACTTATTTATCTAGTTAAATCAAAGCATTAACACGAGATCAATTAAGATCGCGCCTCACTGATGGTTATTTAGTCTATGTGGATATAAGACTTAAGCACCCTGTCTATAGGGAAAAATTCGCGGCCTGGCAGGAAAAGCCGCGGCCTCCTGGTGTGAAAGCGCCCTGGTCTGAGCGAATTTCTGATAAGATCGGCGCCCAGCACCGGATAGCCGGCTGCTCAATTACAGCTAACTATCTGAAAAAATTCATCATGTCGAGAATACTCGCTGCGATAACATTATTGTTAAGCGTCATTTTAACTATTCTGGTTACCATCGCCTGTTCTGTGCCAATCATCGTTGCCGGAATAATTAAGCTCCTGCTGCCTGTCCCTCCGGTATGGCGCGCGGTGTCTGCTTTTTGTAATTTTATGATGTACTGCTGGTGTGAAGGCCTGGCGATCCTGTTGCATCTGAACCCCTGGCTGAAGTGGGACGTTCAGGGTCTGGAGAAGCTGAACAAAAAGAACTGGTATCTGCTGATCTGTAATCACCACAGCTGGGCCGACATCGTTGTATTGTGCGTACTGTTTCGCAAACACATTCCGATGAACAAATACTTTCTGAAACAGCAGCTGGCCTGGGTGCCTTTCATTGGTCTGGCCTGCTGGGCGCTGGATATGCCGTTTATGAAACGCTATTCACGCAGCTATTTGATTCGTCATCCGGAACGCCGCGGTAAGGACGTGGAAACCACGCGCCGTTCTTGCGAGAAGTTTCGCGCGCATCCCACCACCATTGTTAACTTCGTCGAAGGATCGCGCTTTACCGAAGAGAAGCGCCAGCAAACTCGCTCTCATTATCAGAACCTGTTGCCGCCAAAGGCTGCGGGTATCGCAATGGCGCTCAACGTGCTGGGTGAGCAGTTCGATAAATTGTTGAACGTAACGCTCTGCTATCCGGAAAACGACAGGACGCCGTTCTACGATATGCTCAGCGGCAGGCTGACGCGTATCGTTGTCCGCGTTGATCTGGTGCCCGTCAATACTGAACTGCACGGGGATTACGTCAACGATAAAAACTTCAAACGTCGTTTCCAGCTTTGGCTTAATACACTCTGGAAAGAGAAAGACGAGCAGATAGCGAAGATTAAATCTTCATACAAAAACGCCGGTCAGTGACCGGCGTTTTTCTTTGTGGTTGTTACTTTTTCTCAACCAGGTATTTCACGGTATCAGCGTACTGTTGTACGAAGATATCCATGCTGGTCGTGTCCATACCACGCATATTCACCTGGTATTTGCCGTTAACATACATCGCCGGCACGCCCTGCAACTGGAGGTCAGCGGCAGCTTTTTCCTGCTGTGCCACGAGAGATTTCACCACGAAACTGTTCCAGGCAGCGTCGTAGTCTTCACCTTTCACACCGGCATCCACGAATACTTTACGGATATCTGCCGTAGTTTGTACGGTCTGGGTTTTCTGTACGGCTTCAAACATAGGCGCGGTGATCTTATCTTCCACACCCAGCGCAATCGCGACCGCCCATGCCTGAGTCAGGTCTTTACCCAGTGGGCCAAGGAACTCAACGTGGTATTTCGTCATTTTGGTGCCTTCCGGCAGCTTTTTCTTCACGTTGTCAGAAACATGAAGTACCTGCTCAAACTCGTAGCAGTGCGGGCAGTAGAAGGAGAAGAACTCCAGCACCTGAGGCTCGCCAGCAACAGGCTTGTCCAGCGTTATGTACTGCTTGCCGTCGGTAAACTGCGCAGCAGTTGCGCTAAATGCCAGAATCATACCAGCCAGCGCCAGCCAAATTTTTTTCATGATCAACTCTCTCCTGGGTGTGTCCAATTAATACATCGGCGTTAATTGCAGAGGGGGTTCCTGTAGAACCTTAACCTGCTCGGTAAATGTGGATATCTGGTTGCGCCAGTAATCCTCCCCGGTAAGCCAGGGGAAATTTCGGGGAAAAGCCGGGTCTTCCCAACGCCTGATTAACCACGCGAGATAATAAACAAATCGCATCGCACGTAAAGGCTCTATCAAGGCAATTTCGTCTGAATTAAAGGGGCTAAATTCTTCATAAGCTTCAATTATGGTCTCAAGCTGCATGCGCTGCTCGGCTTTATCACCGTTGAGCAGCATCCACAGATCCTGCACAGCGGGTCCCATACGTGCGTCATCAAGATCGACAAATAGCGGCCCATCACGCCAGAGAATATTCCCGGCGTGGCAGTCACCGTGCAGGCGCAGAGTAGTAATATCATCCCGCCAGCAGGCTTTTACAGCATCAATAAGCTTATCGGTCGCCGTGAGGAAATTATCCTTTAGCGCATTCGGGATCAGCGCCGATGTTTCGAATACCTGTCGCGGCTCAACAAGATATTCCTGAACACCAATCGTCGGACGGGCAACAAACGGTTTTTTACGTCCCGTCTGATGAATGCGCCCCAGATAGCGGGCAACCCATTCCATCTGATCGATATTATCTGCCTCAAACTGTCTTCCGCCCAGGCTCGGAAATACCGCGTAGTAAAAGCCCTGATGGGTCAGCAGCGTTTGGTTATTGAATTTAATCGGTGCCGCAACGGGAACATCGTCATCCAGCAGATCGTGGGCAAACTGATGCTCTTCCTGAATTTGTTCTGCGGACCAGCGTTGTGGACGGTAAAACTTAACGACAAAGCGCTGGCGCTCTTCGTCCTGAAATTGGTAGACACGGTTTTCGTAGCTGTTTAAAGGGGTTAACCCGGAATCCACCCGAATACCCTGCTCGAACAGCGCATCCATAATGGTATCCGGGTGTAGTGTCTGGAAAGTAAAAGCCTGGTCGTTCATCCGATCATCCGGAAATTATACGAATGATTCAGGATATCATCTTGTGGCGATTTCGGTGGCTCCGCTTACAAGCTTTTACTCTTTAATTACGCCTCGGGCGCGCAGTAATGCGGTTTTAAAATCCTCTTCATAATCTTTCTGAATGCCAGGAATAACAGCATCTTTGGCCGAGTCACGCATTTTCAGGTGGTAGATCAGGATGTCGTCAGAAAGGTCTGCCAGTTCGCCATCAAAACCTGACTCTTTCGCCAGTTTCTGTAAAAATTGCATCAGATTCAGCTCTGGCTCTTTTTGCCAGGCCGGCTGGAGAAGCTCAATGACTTCATTAAGACGTTTACATTTCATGGTAGTGCTCCTTTCATTTAGAGAGACACGTTAGCAGGGTCAATCCCACAATAAAAGAGGCGATATTCGTGAATCAATGCCAGGAAATCATCGGAGTTGTTCTGGCCGGGGGCAGAGCAACGCGAATGGGCGGAAAGGATAAGGGGCTTCAGCTCCTGAACAACACACCATTATGGCAGCATGTTGCTGATACGCTTGCAGATCAGGTGTCGTCGATAGCGATCAGCGCTAACCGACATGTGGTTATTTATCAGCGCAGCGGGTATCCGGTTTATCAGGACAACCTGGTGGACTACCCCGGTCCGCTGGCGGGAATGCTTTCCGTTATGCAGCAGTCGTACGGAGAGTGGTTTCTCTTTTGTTCCTGTGATACGCCCTTCATCCCGTCCTGTCTGGTTGAACGTCTGGTGCAGCGGCGCGGTGATGCTCCCGTCGTCTGGGTACACGACGGTGAACGCGACCATCCAACGATCGCATTGATTAATCGCTCGTTAATATCGGCGCTGGAAGATTACCTGGCCACAGGAGAGCGACGCGTCATGGTATTTATGCGTCAGTCCGGAGGGCATTCCGTTGATTTCAGCGACATGAAATCGGCGTTTGTGAATGTAAACACGACGGAAGATTTGCAGATGATGCAGGAGAAGAAATGATACCCGTATTAGCGATCTCAGCCTGGAGTGGCACCGGGAAGACTACGCTGCTAAAAAAACTGATACCTGCACTTTGCGCTAAAGGCATTCGGCCCGGATTGATTAAGCATACGCACCATAATATGGATGTCGATAAGCCGGGGAAAGATAGCTATGAGCTGCGTAAGGCTGGCGCTGCACAAACGATGGTGGCGAGTAACCAGCGCTGGGCGTTAATGACAGAAACACCGGATGAAGCACCGCTGGATCTCGCTTATCTTGTCAGCCGGATGGATCACTCCACGCTGGATCTGGTGCTGGTTGAGGGGTTTAAGCATGAGGCTGTTGCGAAGATCCTGCTATTCAGAAGCGATGCCGGACATGACGTAAGTGAGTTAACGCTGGATGAACATGTGATTGCCGTGGCCAGTGACGTTGCGTTGACGCTGGAAGTACCGGTTCTGGATTTGAATAATGTGGAGGGGATTGCAGAGTTTATTTTGGCGTGGAATGCAGTCTGAGATCTGCCGGGTGACGGCTTCGCCTTACCCGGCCCGCCGTTTTTCAGTAAACAAACGCAAAAAGGCCATCCTTCCGGATGGCCTCTTCACTTGATTGATGCCTGGCAGTTCCCTACTCTCACATGGGGAGACCCCACACTACCATCGGCGCTACGGCGTTTCACTTCTGAGTTCGGCATGGGGTCAGGTGGGACCACCGCGCTAAAGCCGCCAGGCAAATTCTGTTATCTGTATCAGGCTGAAAATATCGTCTGTCTCTTCGCCAAAACACCTTCGGCGTTGTAAGGTTAAGCCTCACGGTTCATTAGTATCGGTTAGCTCAACGCATCGCTGCGCTTACACACCCGACCTATCAACGTCGTCGTCTTCAACGTTCCTTCAGGAGACTTAAAGTCTCAGGGAGAACTCATCTCGGGGCAAGTTTCGTGCTTAGATGCTTTCAGCACTTATCTCTTCCGCATTTAGCTACCGGGCAGTGCCATTGGCATGACAACCCGAACACCAGTGATGCGTCCACTCCGGTCCTCTCGTACTAGGAGCAGCCCCCCTCAATTCTCCAGCGCCCACGGCAGATAGGGACCGAACTGTCTCACGACGTTCTAAACCCAGCTCGCGTACCACTTTAAATGGCGAACAGCCATACCCTTGGGACCTACTTCAGCCCCAGGATGTGATGAGCCGACATCGAGGTGCCAAACACCGCCGTCGATATGAACTCTTGGGCGGTATCAGCCTGTTATCCCCGGAGTACCTTTTATCCGTTGAGCGATGGCCCTTCCATTCAGAACCACCGGATCACTATGACCTGCTTTCGCACCTGCTCGCGCCGTCACGCTCGCAGTCAAGCTGGCTTATGCCATTGCACTAACCTCCTGATGTCCGACCAGGATTAGCCAACCTTCGTGCTCCTCCGTTACTCTTTGGGAGGAGACCGCCCCAGTCAAACTACCCACCAGACACTGTCCGCAACCCGGATTACGGGTCTACGTTAGAACACCAGCCATTAAAGGGTGGTATTTCAAGGGCGGCTCCACGCAGACTGGCGTCCACGCTTCAAAGCCTCCCACCTATCCTACACATCAAGGACCAGTGTTCAGTGTCAAGCTATAGTAAAGGTTCACGGGGTCTTTCCGTCTTGCCGCGGGTACACTGCATCTTCACAGCGAGTTCAATTTCACTGAGTCTCGGGTGGAGACAGCCTGGCCATCATTACGCCATTCGTGCAGGTCGGAACTTACCCGACAAGGAATTTCGCTACCTTAGGACCGTTATAGTTACGGCCGCCGTTTACCGGGGCTTCGATCAAGAGCTTCGCCTTACAGCTAACCCCATCAATTAACCTTCCGGCACCGGGCAGGCGTCACACCGTATACGTCCACTTTCGTGTTTGCACAGTGCTGTGTTTTTAATAAACAGTTGCAGCCAGCTGGTATCTTCGACTGATTTCAGCTCCGCCCGCAGGGGCTTCACCTACACATCAGCGTGCCTTCTCCCGAAGTTACGGCACCATTTTGCCTAGTTCCTTCACCCGAGTTCTCTCAAGCGCCTTGGTATTCTCTACCTGACCACCTGTGTCGGTTTGGGGTACGATTTCGTGTTACCTGATGCTTAGAGGCTTTTCCTGGAAGCAGGGCATTTATCACTTCAGCACCGTAGTGCCTCGTCATCACACCTCAGCGTTAATAAGGTACCGGATTTACCTGGAACCTCCGCCTACATGCTTAAACCGGGACAACCGTCGCCCGGCTGACATAGCCTTCTCCGTCCCCCCTTCGCAGTAACACCAAGTACAGGAATATTAACCTGTTTCCCATCGACTACGCCTTTCGGCCTCGCCTTAGGGGTCGACTCACCCTGCCCCGATTAACGTTGGACAGGAACCCTTGGTCTTCCGGCGAGCGGGCTTTTCACCCGCTTTATCGTTACTTATGTCAGCATTCGCACTTCTGATACCTCCAGCATGCCTCACAGCACACCTTCAACGGCTTACAGAACGCTCCCCTACCCAACAACACATAGTGTCGCTGCCGCAGCTTCGGTGCATGGTTTAGCCCCGTTACATCTTCCGCGCAGGCCGACTCGACCAGTGAGCTATTACGCTTTCTTTAAATGATGGCTGCTTCTAAGCCAACATCCTGGCTGTCTGTGCCTTCCCACATCGTTTCCCACTTAACCATGACTTTGGGACCTTAGCTGGCGGTCTGGGTTGTTTCCCTCTTCACGACGGACGTTAGCACCCGCCGTGTGTCTCCCGTGATAACATTCTTCGGTATTCGTAGTTTGCATCGGGTTGGTAAGCCGGGATGGCCCCCTAGCCGAAACAGTGCTCTACCCCCGAAGATGAGTTCACGAGGCGCTACCTAAATAGCTTTCGGGGAGAACCAGCTATCTCCCGGTTTGATTGGCCTTTCACCCCCAGCCACAGGTCATCCGCTAATTTTTCAACATTAGTCGGTTCGGTCCTCCAGTTAGTGTTACCCAACCTTCAACCTGCCCATGGCTAGATCACCGGGTTTCGGGTCTATACCCTGCAACTTAACGCCCAGTTAAGACTCGGTTTCCCTTCGGCTCCCCTATACGGTTAACCTTGCTACAGAATATAAGTCGCTGACCCATTATACAAAAGGTACGCAGTCACCCCATAAAGAGGCTCCCACTGCTTGTACGTACACGGTTTCAGGTTCTTTTTCACTCCCCTCGCCGGGGTTCTTTTCGCCTTTCCCTCACGGTACTGGTTCACTATCGGTCAGTCAGGAGTATTTAGCCTTGGAGGATGGTCCCCCCATATTCAGACAGGATACCACGTGTCCCGCCCTACTCTTCGAGTTCACAGCAAGTGTGCTTTCGTGTACGGGACTATCACCCTGTACCGTCGGACTTTCCAGACCGTTCCACTAACACACAAACTGATTCAGACTCCGGGCTGCTCCCCGTTCGCTCGCCGCTACTGGGGGAATCTCGGTTGATTTCTTTTCCTCGGGGTACTTAGATGTTTCAGTTCCCCCGGTTCGCCTCGTTAACCTATGTATTCAGTTAACGATAGTGCAACGGATTGCACTGGGTTTCCCCATTCGGACATCGCCGGGTCAAGGGTTCATATCACCTCGCCGGCGCTTTTCGCAGATTAGCACGTCCTTCATCGCCTCTGACTGCCAGGGCATCCACCGTGTACGCTTAGTCGCTTAACCTCACAACCCGAAGATGTTTCACTTCATGGTTGCGAAAATTTGAGAGACTCGAACACACATGAGCTGTGTGTCGTTTCAATTTTCAGCTTGATCCAGATTTTTAAAGAGCAAATATCTCAAACGTGACTCGTAAGTCAGTTTTGAGATATGACGGCAGGTGACTTTCACTCACGAACCAGCAAGTGGCGTCCCCTAGGGGATTCGAACCCCTGTTACCGCCGTGAAAGGGCGGTGTCCTGGGCCTCTAGACGAAGGGGACGTACAGTCTCAATCGCAAGACGCCTTGCTATTTACTTTTCATCAGACAATCTGTGTGAGCACTGCAAAGGCAGGTTCTTTAAGGTAAGGAGGTGATCCAACCGCAGGTTCCCCTACGGTTACCTTGTTACGACTTCACCCCAGTCATGAATCACAAAGTGGTAAGCGCCCTCCCGAAGGTTAAGCTACCTACTTCTTTTGCAACCCACTCCCATGGTGTGACGGGCGGTGTGTACAAGGCCCGGGAACGTATTCACCGTGGCATTCTGATCCACGATTACTAGCGATTCCGACTTCATGGAGTCGAGTTGCAGACTCCAATCCGGACTACGACGCACTTTATGAGGTCCGCTTGCTCTCGCGAGGTCGCTTCTCTTTGTATGCGCCATTGTAGCACGTGTGTAGCCCTACTCGTAAGGGCCATGATGACTTGACGTCATCCCCACCTTCCTCCAGTTTATCACTGGCAGTCTCCTTTGAGTTCCCGGCCGGACCGCTGGCAACAAAGGATAAGGGTTGCGCTCGTTGCGGGACTTAACCCAACATTTCACAACACGAGCTGACGACAGCCATGCAGCACCTGTCTCAGAGTTCCCGAAGGCACCAATCCATCTCTGGAAAGTTCTCTGGATGTCAAGAGTAGGTAAGGTTCTTCGCGTTGCATCGAATTAAACCACATGCTCCACCGCTTGTGCGGGCCCCCGTCAATTCATTTGAGTTTTAACCTTGCGGCCGTACTCCCCAGGCGGTCGACTTAACGCGTTAGCTCCGGAAGCCACGCCTCAAGGGCACAACCTCCAAGTCGACATCGTTTACGGCGTGGACTACCAGGGTATCTAATCCTGTTTGCTCCCCACGCTTTCGCACCTGAGCGTCAGTCTTTGTCCAGGGGGCCGCCTTCGCCACCGGTATTCCTCCAGATCTCTACGCATTTCACCGCTACACCTGGAATTCTACCCCCCTCTACAAGACTCTAGCCTGCCAGTTTCGAATGCAGTTCCCAGGTTGAGCCCGGGGATTTCACATCCGACTTGACAGACCGCCTGCGTGCGCTTTACGCCCAGTAATTCCGATTAACGCTTGCACCCTCCGTATTACCGCGGCTGCTGGCACGGAGTTAGCCGGTGCTTCTTCTGCGGGTAACGTCAATCGATGAGGTTATTAACCTCACCGCCTTCCTCCCCGCTGAAAGTACTTTACAACCCGAAGGCCTTCTTCATACACGCGGCATGGCTGCATCAGGCTTGCGCCCATTGTGCAATATTCCCCACTGCTGCCTCCCGTAGGAGTCTGGACCGTGTCTCAGTTCCAGTGTGGCTGGTCATCCTCTCAGACCAGCTAGGGATCGTCGCCTAGGTGAGCCGTTACCCCACCTACTAGCTAATCCCATCTGGGCACATCCGATGGCAAGAGGCCCGAAGGTCCCCCTCTTTGGTCTTGCGACGTTATGCGGTATTAGCTACCGTTTCCAGTAGTTATCCCCCTCCATCAGGCAGTTTCCCAGACATTACTCACCCGTCCGCCACTCGTCAGCGAAGCAGCAAGCTGCTTCCTGTTACCGTTCGACTTGCATGTGTTAGGCCTGCCGCCAGCGTTCAATCTGAGCCATGATCAAACTCTTCAATTTAAGTTTGATGCTCGTGAATTAAACTTCGTAATGAATTACGTGTTCACTCAGAGACTTGGTATTCATTTTTCGTCCGAGGACGTTAAGAATCCATGTCACTTTGAGTGCCCACACAGATTGTCTGATAAATTGTTAAAGAGCAGTGCCGCTTCGTTTTCGCTGCGGCGCGGGGTGTGCATATTACGCTTTCCCGCTTCAGAGTCAAGCGTTTGTTTTGCTTTTCTCTGCTGACCCGGCGGCTTGCGTGCCGTTGTTCCGTGTCAGTGGAGGCGCATTATAGGGAGTTCTTCTGAAGTGACAAGAGGAAATTTAAAAAAAGTTTCTGACCGTGTTTTTTTTCACCAAAAGCGATGAGATCCAGCTACAAATTGTTCTATTTGATGTATCTGCAACCACAATCACACCTGAGATGGCATAATTAGCCGCATCAATATTTAAGGAATAAAAGCGATGCCATTAAGCGCACAACAGCTGGCAGCTCAAAAAAACCTGTCCTATGTGCTGGCAGAGAAACTGGCGCAGCTGATCTTAGCGGGTAAATATGCTCCAGGTAGCATCCTGCCCAGCGAGATGGAGCTGGGAGATCAGTTTGGCGTTAGCCGTACCGCCGTTCGCGAAGCGGTAAAAACATTAACGGCGAAAGGGATGGTGCTTCCACGCCCGCGCATTGGCACCCGCGTTATGCCTCAGGGAAACTGGAACTTTCTCGATCAGGAGTTGCTCACCTGGTGGATGACCGAAGATAACTTTAATCAGGTCGTCGATCACTTTCTGGTTATGCGCAGCAGTCTTGAACCTCAGGCCTGTCTGCTTGCCGCCACGCTCGGCACAGCAGAGCAAAAAGCGCAGCTCAATACTTTGATGGAAGAGATGGTGGATCTGAAAAAGCACTTTAACCGCGAACGCTGGATAGCGGTCGATATGGCCTGGCATGAACATATCTATAATATGAGCGGAAATCCTTTCCTGACCTCCTTTGCTTCTTTATTCCATTCTGTGTACCACACTTACTTTACCTCTATCACACAGGATGAGGTGGTGAAGCTGGATCTGCATCAGGCGATAGTCGATGCCATTCAGGAGAGCGACGGGCAGCGAGCCCTGAGTGCGTGCCAGGCGTTGCTGGCCGCGCCAACCCACCAGCAGGTAAATAAATGACAGAGAAAAAAGCACGCAGTATGGCCGGACTGCCGTGGATTGCAGCCATGGCGTTCTTTATGCAGGCACTGGATGCCACTATCCTCAATACCGCCCTTCCCGCCATCGCCCAAAGCCTTAACCGCTCCCCGCTGGCGATGCAATCCGCCATCATCAGTTATACCCTGACGGTGGCGATGCTTATTCCGGTCAGCGGCTGGCTGGCCGATCGTTTCGGCACACGCAAAGTGTTCATGCTGGCGGTGACGCTGTTCACGCTCGGTTCTCTGGCTTGCGCTCTCTCCACCTCTCTGACGGAACTGGTTATCTTCCGCGTTCTACAGGGGATAGGCGGCGCGATGATGATGCCCGTCGCGCGTCTGGCGTTATTGCGCGCCTATCCGCGCAGCGAACTGCTCCCGGTGCTCAACTTTGTGACTATGCCGGGGCTGGTCGGTCCGATACTTGGCCCGGTTCTCGGCGGCGTACTGGTGACCTGGGCAAGCTGGCACTGGATCTTCCTGATTAATATTCCGATTGGTGTGGCAGGGCTGATTTATGCCCGCAAATATATGCCGAACTTCACCACGCCAAGACGCAGCTTCGATATGGGTGGTTTCTTCCTGTTTGGCCTGAGCCTGGTCCTGTTCTCCAGCGGGATGGAGCTGTTTGGCGAGAAAATCGTAGCGACGTGGCTGGCGCTGGCCGTCATCCTCAGCGGTATTCTGCTGTTCCTTCTATATATACGTCATGCGCGTCGCCATCCGACACCGCTTATCTCTTTATCTCTGTTTAACACCCGAACGTTCTCCGTCGGGATCGCGGGCAATATTGCTTCGCGTCTGGGCACGGGCTGCGTACCGTTCCTGATGCCGCTGATGCTCCAGGTCGGTTTCGGCTATCCGGCCCTGATTGCTGGCTGCATGATGGCGCCCACGGCGATGGGCTCAATTCTGGCAAAATCGACGGTCACGCAGGTGCTGCGCTGGTTTGGCTATCGTAAGACGCTGGTTGGCGTGACGATCTTTATCGGATTGATGATTGCGCAGTTCTCCCTGCAATCTGCGGCGTTACCAATCTGGATGCTGATCCTGCCGCTGTTTGTGCTGGGTATGGCCATGTCGACGCAGTTTACGTCGATGAACACCATCACCCTTGCGGACCTCACCGACGAGAATGCCAGCAGCGGCAACAGCGTACTGGCGGTCACTCAACAGCTGTCGATCAGCCTCGGGGTTGCCGTGAGCGCGGCGGTACTGCGGTTTTATGAAGGGTTCGAGGGAACTAATACCGTTGAGCAGTTCCACTATACCTTTATCACCATGGGCGCGCTTACCGTGGTATCGGCGGTGGTCTTTATGTTGTTAAAACCAAAAGACGGCCGGAACCTGATTAAAGAGCGTCACAAAGAGAAGGCTAAACCGAACCGCGTTCCATCAGAACAGGAGTAAGCTGCAAACGTTGCTGTTGCAGCGTGGGCTGGGCCATGCGGTGGATCAACACATCAATGGCCAGCTCACCCAGTTCATCTTTCGGCTGATGGATGGTGGTCAGCGGCGGCGTCATGTAGCGCGCCAGTTCGATATCATCGTAACCGACGATCGCCATGTCGTCCGGAACACGTAATCCCGCCTGATACAGCGCCTGATAAGCTCCGAATGCCATCGCATCGTTACCGATAAACACCGCCTGCGGACGCGGCTCTTGCGCCAGCAGTTTCTGCATTGCTTCAAATCCACCGTTAAATTCGAAATCGCCGGTGATGCGATAGCCATCAGGAATGGCAAGCCCCGCCCGTGCCATGGCCGAAAGATAGCCTTCCAGACGCAAGCGCGCCGGGGTTTTATCCAGCGGGCCGGTAATACAGGCAATGCGGGTATGTCCTTTATCGATCAGATGCTGAGTCGCCATATCGCCGCCCAGCAGCGAGTTATCCTGGATCAGATCGCTGGTGCCGTCGAACGGCGCCCAGTCCATCATCACCGTGGGAATAGAAGGGTAGCGCTGGATGATCTCTTTCGAAGGTTGATGCGTTTCGGTACAGAGCAGCAGCAGCCCGTCGACGCGTTTTTGCATCAGCGTCTCCAGGTTTCGGTTCATGCGCTGCTCATCGCCTTCGGTATTACATAGCACCAGGCTATAGCCGCGTTCGAAGCAACTGCGCTCCACGCCGCGCACCAGTTCAGAATAAAAAGGGTTGGTACTGGCCGTGATCAGCATGCCGATGGTGCGCGTCTGGTTGAGCTTCAGGCTGCGGGCCAGCGCAGACGGCGCATAGTTGAGTTCTTTAATTGCAGCGTCAACTTTCTCCCGAATCGCCTCGCTGACGAAGCGATCGTTATTGATAACGTGGGAAACAGTCGAGGTAGAAACGCCCGCCATACGGGCGACATCTTTCATTGTGGCCAAGCGTTACCCCTGCTGACTTAAGAATTCATCAATCTCTTTACGCCATGGAACAGAAGGCTGAGCGCCTTTACGCGTCACCGCAATCGCAGCGGCGGCATGCGCGAAGCGGATCGCGTCATCCATTGCTTTTCCTTCCAGCAGCGCCGTTACCAGCGCACCGTTGAAGGTGTCTCCTGCGGCGATGGTATCAATGGCTTTGACCTTAAAGCCCGGCACGCGACGGCCTTCGCCATTGACGCTAGCCCACACCCCACGGCTGCCGAGGGTGATGATTACGGTGCCGATGCCTTTATCATGCAGCGCAAGCGCGGCACGCGCTGCATCGTCATCATTTTCGACACGGATACCCGTTAGCTTTTCCGCTTCGGTTTCGTTCGGGGTGATGATATCCACCAGCGCCAGCAGCTCGTCTGATAATACACGGGCAGGCGCAGGGTTAAGTACGACAGAGGTATGATTTTCATGCGCAATTTTCGCGGCGGCCAGCACGCTTTCAACCGGTGACTCCAGCTGCATCAGCAGGGCTTCCGCTCCGGCGATGATTCCACGCTGCGCTTCGACGCGTTCAGTCGTTAACGCGGCATTAGCCCCTGCATGAATACCGATGACATTCTCACCTTCCGCATTGACGAAAATCAGCGCCACGCCGGTAGATTCCCCTGCAACCACGCTGACGGGTGCAATGTCGATGTTGTCGCTTGCCAGCTGTTTGCGTACACGCTCGCCGGTATCGTCATCACCCGTACAGGCGATAAACGCGATATTCGCCCCGCTGCGTCCGGCTGCAACTGCCTGGTTTGCGCCCTTACCGCCGAACGCCACCTGATACTGATTGCCAGTGACGGTTTCGCCCGGAGTGGGGAACGTTTCAAGGTTAAGAATGTGATCGGCATTGATACTGCCAAGGACGACGAGGTTGCCTGCGGTTTTCATGTATTGAGGTGTCCATCTGAGAGCGCCACCGGTCTTACCCGGTGGCGTATGCCACACTTTTCTTTTATTTGGTGTCCCTCAGGCAGCCAGCGACTGCCTGAATCGCCTTTACTGCTTAATGACCAGTTTCAGGTCAACAGGATATTTGGCCTGAACTTTTTCACCCTTCAGCACTTTATCGGCAGTTTGCACGCCAGTCGCGCCAATCTGCTCAGGCAGCTGAGCGATGGTCGCAGCCAGTTTGCCATCATTTACTGCTTTTTCACCATCCGGCGTGCCGTCAAATCCGACAACCATCACATCTGATTTACCCGCAGTCTGGAGCGCACGCAGCGCGCCCAGCGCCATTTCGTCGTTCTGTGCGAATACCGCCTGCACATCAGGATGCGCGGTCAGCAGGTTCTGCATGACGTTCAGGCCCTTTGTACGGTCGAAGTCTGCCGGCTGGCTCGCCAGCACGTTGAATTTGTGCGCCGCTACAGCCTGCTGGAAGCCTTCACCACGTTCACGGGCCGCGGAAGTCCCGGCGATACCCTGCAACTCGATCACTTTCGCGCCTTCGCCTGCTTTCTTCGCGATGTAGTCGCCAGCGATTTTACCGCCCAGGACGTTATCAGACGCAATGTGGCTGACCACATCCCCTTTCGTTGCCTGACGGTCCAGGGTGATGACCGGGATCTTCGCCTGGTTTGCCATCTTCACGGCGTTACCGACCGCGTCGGAATCGGTTGGGTTGATCAGCAGAATTTTGGTGCCACGAACGGTTAAGTCCTGAACGTTAGCCAGCTCTTTCGCCGGGTTGTTCTGAGAATCCAGCACCACCAGGTTGTAGCCCAGTTTATCGGCTTCTTTCTGCGCGCCATCCTTCAGGGAGACGAAGAACGGGTTGTTCAGGGTAGAGACAACCAGCGCGATGGTATCTTTGGCCATGGCGTTAGCACTTACGGTTGCGCTCAGCGCGACAGCAGAAACCAGGGTAGCCAGTTTTTTCATGTTCATATCTAAGATGTCCTGTAGTGTCGTCAGTTACTGTTTTTTGTTGTCTACCAGGACCGCCAGCAAAATCACCACTGCCTTAACGATCATCTGGTAATAGGAGGAAACACCTAACAAATTCAAACCATTATTCAGGAAACCAAGAATCAGTGCGCCGATCAATGTCCCAACAATGCGACCTTTACCGCCCGCAAGACTCGTACCGCCCAGAACCACTGCCGCGATGGCATCCAGCTCATAGCCCGTACCCGCCGTTGGCTGCGCGGAAGAGAGGCGCGCCACTTCGATGATGCCCGCCAGAGACGCCAGCAGGCCGCACAGGGAGTAAACGATAATTTTGACTTTATTAACGCTGATACCGGACAGACGCGTTGCCGCTTCGTTACCGCCCAGCGCATAGATATAACGACCCAGACGGGTATGGTGCAGCATGTACCACGCCGCCAGGAAAACGATAGCCATGATCCAGACCGGGGTCGGGACACCCAGCGGGCGACCGATACCAAACCAGCCAAACAGATCGGCGTTATCGGTAAAGCCGGTATTAATCGGGCTGCCGTTGGTGTACACCATGGTCACACCGCGCAGCAGCAGCATCATCACCAGCGTGGCGATGAACGCCTGAACGCGACCTTTCGCCACAATCACGCCGGTTACGGCGCCAATTGCCGCACCTGCCGCCAGCGCAGCGGCAACGGCCACCAGCGCGTTGACCTCGATACCGACAATCGACGCGGCGATCGCGCCGGTGAGGGCCAGCAGGGAACCGACGGACAGATCGATACCCGAGGTCAAAATCACCAGCGTCATCCCCACCGCCATAATGGCGTTGACGGAGGTCTGCTGAAGAATGTTGAACAGGTTATTGACGGTAAAAAAGTTCGGGCTCATGGTCGACACAATCGCGATCAGCACCAGCAGGGCAATCAGCGATTTTTGTTCCATCAGCCATGCCTTTGTGAAATAGCGGCGACCAGAAACAGCCTGGGTAGTCATCTTCTTACTCCTGATTCACGCGATTAAGCTTGCCCACAGCGGCAGCCATCAGAACTTCCTGGGTGGCCTGCTCGCGAGTGAATTCACCGCCGAGATGCCCTTCATGCATGACGATAATGCGATCGCTCATGCCTAATACCTCTGGCATCTCGGAAGAGACCAGAATGATGCTCAGACCGTCGGCCTTGAACTGGTTAATCAGCTGATAGATCTCTTTCTTCGCGCCCACGTCCACCCCGCGGGTAGGCTCATCCAGGATCAGCACTTTCGGGCGCGTCATCAGCCCGCGGGCAATCGCCACTTTCTGCTGGTTCCCGCCGGACAACAGGCCAATCGCCTGCTCCATCGATGGGGTTTTAACGTTAAAGAGACGGATAAAATCGCTGACCGCCTGCTGCTCATCTTTGTGTTTCAGGCTGCCGCCGCTGCGGCTGAAATAGCCTAGCGCAGTCAGGGACATGTTCTCTTTCACCGACATGCCCAGCACTAAGCCGTCGCGCTTACGGTCTTCGGAAATATAGACAATGCCGTTCGCCAGGCCATCCTGCGGCGAGCGGGTGACCACCTCATGGCCGTCGAGGGTAACGTAGCCGCTGGTGCGCGGCAGTGCGCCATA
Source organism: Enterobacter cloacae complex sp. EB5 (assembly GCF_031432835.1). Lineage (NCBI taxonomy): Bacteria > Pseudomonadati > Pseudomonadota > Gammaproteobacteria > Enterobacterales > Enterobacteriaceae > Enterobacter > Enterobacter cloacae complex sp. EB5. The sequence goes on along the minus strand of NZ_CP133860.1, from coordinate 2,026,232 downwards.
GAGCACTTTCATCAGTTCGGTACGTCCCGCTCCCATCAGGCCTGCGACGCCAAGGATCTCGCCCTTGCGCAGGGTAAAGGAGACGTCATTCACGCCCGGCCCGCAGAGGTTATCCACCTTCAGGCGGATCTCTCCCGGCGCTTTATCCAGATGCGGATACTGATCTTCGAGCTTACGTCCCACCATCATTTCGATCAGCGAATCTTCGGTCAGGGTTGCTACTTCGCGCTCGGCAATAAACTGCCCGTCGCGAAACACGGTGACGTCGTCGCAGATTTCGAAGATCTCTTTCATGCGGTGAGAGATATAGACAATGCCGCGGCCCTGCGATTTCAGCTCACGGATCACGCGGAACAGGGATTCGGTTTCGGTATCGGTCAGGGCGTCGGTCGGTTCATCCATAATGATGACCTTCGACTCGAAGCTCAGCACCTTCGCGATTTCCACCATCTGCTGATCGCCGATGGAAAGGTCGCCCACCAGTCGGTCGCTCTTAAAGCGCAGATTCAGCTTCGCCAGCAGTTTGTCCGCTTCGGCATACATGGTTTTCCAGTCGATTTTGCCAAACCGGTTCACGAACTCACGGCCGAGGAAGATGTTCTCCGCAATGGTGAGCTGCGGGATCAGGTTCAGCTCCTGGTGGATGATGCCGATGCCCGCTTCCTGAGAGGATTTCGGGCCGTTGAAGGTGGTCTCTTTACCCAGCCACAGCAGCGAACCGGCATCGCGTTGGTAGATACCGGTCAGCACTTTCATCATGGTGGATTTGCCCGCGCCGTTTTCGCCCACCAGCGCCATGACGCGCCCGGAATAGACGTTCAGCGCCGCGCCGGAGAGGGCTTTTACGCCCGGGAACGACTTATCGATCCCTTTGAGTTGCAGTAATGCGTCCATGATGGCCTCAGAAGGTGACGCCAGCACAGAGAATGATATTCGCATACGGGGAACACTCCCCGCTGCGAATCACCGCCTGACTGTCTGCGGTTTGTTGTTTGAACTGCTCGTGCGTTGTGTAACGAATTTCTATGGTGTTTCCCTGGTGTTGTTGCAGTTGCTCAATATGGCTGAGCAACGTTTCGTGGAGTTGCGGATTATGTTGTTTGATTTCCGCCGCGAGAATGGCCGCCTCAACCTGCATCTCCGCCGTCACGACTTCCAGTACCTGCATAAACGAAGGAACACCCTGCGTTAACGCCATATCAATACGGGTTGTGCTGCGCGGAACCGGTAAGCCTGCATCGCAAACTACCAGCGTATCGGTATGCCCAAGACGGGAAATAACCGATGAGATTTCTGAGTTAAGAACCGTGCCTTTCTTCATTTTCTTGCTCCACTAGCGAAACGTTTCGCTAAAAACAGTGTAGCCGCAGAAGTGTTCAGAAAACCATCATGACGTAACGGATTTGTGATCAACGTCGAAACGTTTCGCTAAGTGAAATATTGAGGTGATTTTGGCGGGTATGTTGAGGATCTGGTAGGCCGGGTAAGCGCAGCGCCACCCGGCATATTCAGAAGGACTTAAATCTCGACCTGCGTCCCCAGCTCAATCACGCGATTAGGCGGGATCTCAAACTGGTCAGGCGCACGCAGGGCGTTACGTTGCAGAATGAGATACAGCTTGCCGCGCAGGCGCAGATACCATGGGCGCTTGCCGATGATTAGCGACTCGTGGGACATAAAGAATGACGTCTCCATCATGCGGCAACTCAGGCCTTCCAGACCGCAGCGGTGGAACACCTCTTCCACGTTCGGCGTTTCGCGCCAGCCGTAGCTTGCCACCACGCGCCAGAAGGTTGGGGACAGCTGTTCAATCTGTACGCGACGCACGTTGTGAACGTACGGCGCATCTTCGGTACGCAGCGTCAGCAGGATCACGCGCTCGTGCAGCACTTTGTTGTGCTTGAGGTTATGCATCAGCGCAAACGGGATCACGTTCAGCGCGCGAGACATATACACCGCTGTGCCCGGCACGCGCACCGGTGGGGATTTCTCCAGCGAGGCGATCATCGCCTCCAGAGAGTTACCGTGCTCGTGCATACGACGCAGCAGGCGGAAACGTTCGCTCTTCCACGTCGTCATCACAATAAACATCACCAGACCCAGCGTCAGCGGCAGCCAGCCACCGGAGACAATCTTGTCGAGGTTCGCAGAGAACAGCGGCACGTCGATGCAGAGGAAGCCAACCAGGATCAGCCCCACGAGGAACTTATTCCAGTGCCAGTTACGGTACGCCACGGTAGTGGAGAGAATAGAGGTCAACACCATCGTTCCGGTTACCGCGATACCGTACGCCGCCGCCAGATTACTGGAGTGCTCAAAGCTGACGATAACAATTACCACCGCGAAGTAGAGCAGCCAGTTGACGAACGGAATGTAGATCTGGCCAGACTCCATCTCTGAGGTATGGATAATGCGCATTGGGGAGAGATACCCCAGACGCACGGCCTGACGCGTCAGGGAGAATACGCCGGAAATGACAGCCTGAGAGGCAATGACTGTCGCCAGCGTCGCCAGGATCAGCATCGGAACCAGCGCCCAGTCCGGCGCCAGCAGGAAGAACGGGTTTTTAATCGCTTCAGGGTGTGCAAGCAGCAGCGCGCCCTGACCGAAGTAATTCAGCACCAGTGAAGGCAAGACCACGCTAAACCAGGCGACGCGAATAGGGAGTTTCCCGAAGTGGCCCATATCCGCATACAGCGCTTCAACACCGGTAATGGACAGCACCACCGCGCCCAGCGCCACAAACGACACCACTTTATATTCCAGGAAGAAATGCACCGCCCACATTGGGTTCAGCGCGTGCAGGACATCCGGGTTGGCGATAATACTGCGTAAGCCCAGCGCCGCCAGGATCAGGAACCAGGCCAGCATAATAGGCGCGAACAGCTTACCCACCAGCCCGGTACCGTGTTTTTGTATGGCAAACAGCAACGTCAGCACGATAATAGCGAGTGGCACCACCCACGTATCAAGCTGTGGCGCGACAATCTCCAGCCCCTCTATGGCCGACATTACCGAAATCGCCGGCGTAATCACGACTTCTCCATAGAAGAAGCTGCCGCCAATCAGGCCGATGATGACCAGCACGGAGGTCATTCTTGCAGACGTATTGCGCCCGGCAAGGGACATCAGGGTCAGAATACCGCCCTCGCCCGCGTTATCAGCCCGCATAACGAAAGAGAGATACTTAAGGGAGACCACCAGGATCAGCAGCCAGAAGATGAGCGAGAGGAAACCAAATACGGCGTCACGCTCTACACCAAAACCAAACTGACCGGACAGACATTCACGAAGCGTATAAAGCGGGCTGGTGCCGATATCACCGTAGACAACCCCGATCGCCGCAAGCGTTACTGCGGGTAATGATTGCTTATTATCAGTGCTCATAGACTAGTCTTTTCGTTTGAATAACAAATGTGTGCTTAGTCCCTTGGCCCACAAAAAGCGCACAGTATGCACGATTCAATGCAAAATCGTACCCCTAAATGCAGCCGCATTAATGTAGCGCAAAGAAAATAGCGCCGCACTTCAGCCTATTACCAGGCCAGACCGAAACGTCTATACTCGCTTCAATTGGCCGCCACGACGGCGAAAGGATGCAAAACTATTATGGCTCACTCACATTTATTAGCAGAAAGAATTTCCCGCCTCAGCAGTGCGCTGGAGAAAGGCCTTTACGAGCGTAGCCACGCCATTCGCCTCTGCTTACTGGCGGCGCTGAGCGGGGAAAGCGTGTTTCTGCTGGGCCCGCCGGGCATTGCCAAAAGTCTGATTGCACGCCGCCTCAAATTCGCTTTCCAGAACGCGCGCGCATTCGAGTATTTGATGACGCGCTTCTCCACGCCGGAAGAAGTTTTCGGCCCACTCTCCATTCAGGCGCTAAAAGATGAGGGACGCTATGAACGTCTGACGGCGGGCTATCTCCCGGAAGCGGAAATCGTCTTTCTTGATGAGATCTGGAAAGCCGGCCCGGCCATTCTGAATACCCTGCTGACGGCAATTAACGAACGCCGCTTCCGTAACGGCGCCAGCGAAGAGAAGATCCCCATGCGCCTGCTGGTGGCCGCGTCAAACGAACTGCCCGAAGCCGACAGCAGCCTGGAAGCGCTGTATGACCGTATGTTGATCCGCCTGTGGCTGGATAAAGTCCAGGATAAATCAAACTTCCGTTCTATGCTGGTGAGCCAGCAGGATGAAAACGAAAACCCGGTGGCAGCGTCATTGCAGGTCACGGACGAGGAATACCACCAGTGGCAGGAGGAGATCGGCAAGATAAAACTGCCCGATCCCGTTTTTGAGCTGATCTTCATGCTGCGCCAGCAGCTTGATTTACTGCCCTCCGCACCGTACGTCTCCGATCGTCGCTGGAAAAAAGCCATTCGCCTGCTCCAGGCAAGCGCGCTGTTTAGCGGCCGCGATGCTGTCGCCCCAATCGATCTGATCCTGCTGAAAGACTGCCTGTGGCACGACGCAGAAGGGATGAATCTGATGCAACAGCAGCTGGACGTTTTGATGACCGGACACGCGTGGGGTCAGCAGTCCATGCTTAATCAACTGGGCGCGATTGCCCAACGTCGCCTTCAGCTCCAGCAGCAGCAAAGTGATAAAACCGCGCTGAAGGTGAACCGTCTTGGCGGGATGTTTGCCCGTAAACCGCACTACGAACTGCCCGCCGGGCTGACTGACGCCTCGCTCACGCTTCTTCTTCAGCAGCCGCTGAAGCTGCATGATATGCAGGTTGTGCACGTGACAATCGAACGCGTTGCGCTGGTTCAGTGGCTGGATAAAGGCGGTGAGATCCGCGGTAAACTCAACGGTATCGGCTTTGCACAGCCGCTGTCGATGGAAGTCGACAGCAGCCAGCACCTTGTGATCCGCGACGTCAGCCTTCAGGGATCGCGCCTGGCGCTGCCGGGCACGGCCTCCGATACTGTTCCGGAGGAGATCAAACAGCAGCTCGACGCGCTGGATAACGAATGGCATCAGCAGCACACGCGCTTCAGCGAGCAGCAGAAATGCCTCTTTATCCATAGCGACTGGTTAGGTCGCATTGAAGCCAGCTTGCAGGATGTCAGCGCGCAGATCAAACAGGCGCGTCAATGCTAACGCTGGACACGCTTAACGTCATGCTGGCGGTTAGCGAGGAAGGGTTGATCGAAGAGGTCGTTATTACCCTGCTCGCTTCACCGCAGCTGGCAGCCTTTTTTGAAAAATTCCCGAAGCTCCGAAAAGCAATGACGGACGATCTTCCCCGCTGGCGCGATAACCTGCGCCAGCGGTTTAAGGAGACGGAAGTCCCGCCGGAACTGACAGAGGAAGTGGCTGGTTACCAGCAGTGCCAGCGGCTTTCAACGCCGCAGTTTATTGCCCAGCTACAGCAAACCCTGACGCTGCTTGATAACGTTCACTCCCCGTTTGCCAGCCAGGCCAGAGCGCTGGTCACGGACAACCCCAGCTTTACTCCCGCCCTGCATACGCTGTTTTTACAGCGCTGGCGACTGAGCCTTGTGGTCCAGGCCACGGCCCTTAATCAGCAGTTGCTGGACGAAGAGCGCGAACAGTTGCTCAGTGAGGTCCAGGAGCGAATGACCCTGAGCGGCCAGTTAGAACAGGTGCTGGTGGAGAATGAAAACGCCGCCGGTCGACTCTGGGATATGAGTGCCGGCCAGCTAAAGCGGGGTGATTATCAGCTGATCGTGAAGTACGGCGACTTTCTGGCGCAACAGCCGGAGCTGATGAAGCTCGCAGAACAGCTCGGCCGTTCCCGGGAGGCCCGGTCGGTCCCAAAGAAAGATGCGCCGATGGAGACCTTTCGTACGCTGGTACGTGAACCCTCCACCGTACCGGAGCAGGTGGACGGGTTACAGCAAAGCGATGACATCCTGCGCCTGCTGCCTACGGAACTCAGCACGCTGGGAATGACCGAACTGGAGTATGAGTTTTATCGTCGGCTGGTGGAAAAACAGCTCATTACCTATCGACTGCATGGCGAAGCCTGGCGCGAGAAGATCAGCCAGCGTCCGGTGGTGCACCAGGATTTTGATGAGCAACCGCGCGGCCCATTCATTGTTTGCGTCGATACGTCCGGATCGATGGGGGGCTTTAATGAACAGTGCGCAAAAGCGTTCTGCCTGGCCCTGATGCGCGTGGCGCTCGCCGATCGTCGTCGCTGCTACATCATGCTCTTTTCCAGCGAAGTGGTGGGGTATGAACTGACCAGCCCACAGGGGCTGGAGCAGGCGATCCGCTTTTTAAGCCAGCGCTTTCGCGGCGGCACCGATCTGGCCAGCTGTTTTCGCAGCATCATTGAGCGCATGCAGGGCGGAGACTGGTACGACGCGGATGCGGTGGTGATTTCCGATTTTATTGCCCAGCGGCTGCCGGACGATGTCGTGAATAAAGTGAAGGAGATGCAGCGCGTGCACCAGCACCGTTTTCATGCCGTGGCGATGTCTGCACATGGAAAACCCGGCATCATGCGCATCTTCGATCACATCTGGCGCTTTGATACCGGGTTGCGTAGCCGCCTGCTCAGACGCTGGAGACGTTAATTAAAGAAGAGAACCGACGCTCTCACGTACCTGCTGCGGCCAGACCCCACACTGTACCTGACCAATGTGAGAGAGTTGCAGCAGCAGCATGGTCAGACGAGACTGGCCAATCCCACCGCCGATGGTCTGCGGCATTTCACCGCGCAGCAGCGCCTGGTGCCACTCCAGTTGCAGACGATCTTCATCACCGGTCACGGCCAGCTGACGCTTCAGTGCTTCAGCATCCACGCGGATCCCCATCGAAGAGAGTTCAAATGCATCTTCCAGAACCGGGTTCCAGACCAGAATATCGCCGTTCAGACCGGCATATTCGCTTTCACCCACGGTGCTCCAGTCATCGTAATCCGGCGCACGGACGTCGTGACGTTTACCATCAGACAATTTCCCGCCAATGCCGATCAGGAATACCGCGCCCAGCTCTTTGGCGATCGCGCGTTCACGGCCTTTGGCATCCAGATCCGGGAAACGGCTCAGCAATTCCTGACTATGGACAAAGTGGATCGTTTCCGGCAGGAACGGTGCCAGACCAAACTCTTTGCTCACGGCCGCTTCGGTTGCTTTGATCCCGGCGTAGATCGCCTCAACGGTGGATTTCAGCGTACCGACATGACGCTCGCCATCTCCCATTACGCGCTCCCAGTCCCATTGGTCAACGTAGACAGAGTGAATCGGGGAGAGGCGGTCTTCATCGGGGCGAAGGGCTTTCATGTGCGTGTAAAGCCCTTCGCCCGCGCTGAAGTCGTGTTGTCCCAGGGTTTGACGCTTCCACTTCGCCAGGGAATGAACCACTTCGAACTGGGCGTCTGGCAGTGTTTTCACTTTTACCTGTACCGCTTTTTCGCAACCAGACAAGTTATCCTGCGTCCCGTCACCCACGCGGCTCAGAATCGGCGCCTGAACTTCAATAAGGCCAAGCTTCTCTTCCAGCTGGCGGGAAAAATGGGATTTAACGAAACTGATCTGGCGTTGTTTTGCGATGTAAGCGGTTTTCATTATTTATACTCCTGCGTCCTGTTGATACTGATTAAGCAACAGAACAGGCGCTTAATTCAATAACCCATCAACAAAAAGTCGCCTTCACTTTTGATTCGTTAAAATAAGACGCTAGAATAGAAGGAATCATTAATCTTCATAAGAAAAACCTATGGAAAATTATCAGATCGACAATCTGGACCGCGGCATTCTGGAAGCGCTAATGGCCAACGCACGCACTGCGTATGCCGAACTGGCGAAACAATTTGGCGTCAGCCCGGGGACCATTCACGTTCGCGTAGAGAAAATGAAGCAGGCCGGGATCATCACCGGCGCACGCATTGATGTCAGCCCGAAGCAACTCGGCTACGACGTCTGCTGCTTTATTGGCATTATTCTGAAAAGCGCCAAAGATTACCCTTCCGCGCTGGAGAAACTGAACGCGCTGGATGAAGTCACCGAGGCGTACTACACCACCGGGCATTACAGCATCTTTATAAAGGTGATGTGCCGATCCATCGACGCCCTCCAGCAGGTACTTATCAACAAGATCCAAACAATCGATGAAATTCAGTCCACCGAAACCCTGATCTCCCTGCAAAACCCGATCATGCGTACTATCCGCCCGTGATCGGGCAAATTCATTCCCACATTTTCCACAGGTAGATCCCAGCTCGTTCACAGCGTACAATGGCCGCCTCTTTATCTGAGCGAGCGATCAATGGCGGACATTACTCTTATCAGCGGCAGCACCCTGGGCGGTGCGGAATATGTAGCGGAACATCTGGCTGAGAAGCTGGAAGACGCGGGCTTTTCTACACAAACGCTGCACGGACCGCTGCTGGAAGATCTCCCGACTGACGGGGTCTGGCTGCTGATCACCTCCACGCACGGCGCGGGCGATCTGCCGGATAACCTGCAACCTTTATATGACGAACTGCTGGAACAACAGCCCGATCTGTCAAACGTCCGGTTTGGCGCTGTGGGGATCGGCAGCCGTGAATATGACACTTTCTGTGGCGCCATAGAGAAAGTTGAAGCTGCGGTGACCGCCTGCGGAGCAAAACAGCTGGGTGAAACGCTGAAGATCAACATCCTCGATCATGACATTCCCGAAGATCCAGCCGAGATCTGGCTCGCGGAATGGAAAAATTTACTCAAAAACGATTAAAGATCGTGCGATCAGATGTGGATAACTCTGGTTAAAAGCTCGTATTAAGCCGTAGTTATCCAAAGAACAACGTTGGTTTAGTTTTTGACCTGTGTATAAAGTAGCGATCTGATCCCAGCTTATACGGTCCAGGATCACCGATCATTCACAGCAAACGATCCTTCCTAACTGCATGATCTTATTTATGGGATCGGACTTATCCACAAAGGTCTGCGATCCTAATAAGAGATCACAATAGAACAGATCTATAAATAAAAAGATCTTCTTTTTAATAGCCCAAGATCCCAATGCTTTCTCGAAAGACTAAAGTTGAGTAGAATCCACGGCCCGGGCTTCAATCCATTTTCATACCGCTTTACGCGAGGCAGACCACCATGTTTTATCAGGATCCTTTTGACGTCATCATCATTGGCGGGGGTCACGCAGGCACTGAGGCCGCAATGGCCGCAGCGCGAATGGGTCAGCAGACCCTGCTTTTGACACACAATATCGACACGCTGGGACAAATGTCCTGTAATCCGGCGATTGGCGGCATTGGGAAAGGACACCTGGTAAAAGAAGTGGATGCACTTGGCGGCCTGATGGCGAAAGCGATCGATCATGCAGGCATCCAGTTTAGGATACTAAACGCGAGTAAAGGTCCGGCTGTTCGCGCCACCCGTGCACAGGCAGACCGCGTGCTTTACCGTCAGGCTGTGCGCACCGCGCTGGAAAACCAACCGAACCTGATGATCTTCCAGCAGGCGGTAGAAGATCTTATCGTGGAGAACGATCGTGTTGTTGGCGCCGTGACCCAGATGGGTCTCAAGTTCCGCGCAAAAGCGGTGGTGCTGACGGTCGGGACATTCCTGGACGGTAAAATCCATATTGGTCTGGACAACTACAGCGGTGGCCGTGCTGGCGATCCGCCGTCGATTCCGTTATCTCGTCGCCTGCGTGAGTTGCCGCTGCGCGTAAGCCGCCTGAAAACCGGTACGCCGCCGCGTATTGATGCGCGCACCATTGATTTCAGCGTGCTGGCACAGCAGCACGGCGATAACCCGATGCCGGTGTTCTCGTTCATGGGCAATGCGGCGCAACATCCGCAGCAGGTGCCGTGCTACATCACGCACACCAATGAAAAAACCCATGACGTGATCCGCAATAACCTCGATCGCAGCCCAATGTACGCCGGTGTGATCGAAGGGATCGGCCCACGTTATTGCCCGTCGATCGAAGACAAAGTGATGCGCTTTGCCGATCGTAATCAGCACCAGATCTTCCTCGAGCCGGAAGGGCTGACCTCTAACGAAATTTACCCGAACGGCATCTCCACCAGCCTGCCGTTCGACGTGCAGATGCAGATTGTGCGTTCGATGCAGGGCATGGAAAACGCGAAGATCGTTCGTCCTGGCTACGCTATTGAGTACGATTTCTTCGATCCGCGTGACCTGAAGCCGACGCTGGAAAGCAAATTCATCCAGGGTCTGTTCTTCGCAGGCCAGATTAACGGCACCACCGGGTACGAAGAAGCTGCCGCGCAAGGGCTGCTGGCCGGTCTGAACGCTGCTCGCTTCTCTGCCGAGAAAGAGGGCTGGGCACCGGCGCGTTCTCAGGCTTACCTGGGCGTTCTGGTCGACGATCTCTGCACGCTGGGGACCAAAGAACCGTACCGCATGTTTACTTCTCGTGCGGAATATCGCCTGATGCTGCGCGAAGACAATGCCGATCTGCGTCTGACCGAGGTAGGCCGCGAATTGGGACTGGTGGATGACGAACGCTGGGCGCGCTTCAACGATAAGCTCGAGCGTATCGAACAGGAACGTCAGCGCCTGAAAACCACCTGGGTGAATCCGCAGGCGGAAACTGCTGCTGAAGTGAATGCTCACTTAACAGCACCGCTTTCGCGCGAAGCCAGCGGGGAAGATCTGCTGCGCCGTCCTGAAGTCACCTACGAGAATCTGGTCAAACTGACCGCGTTCGCACCGGGCCTTGAAGACGCTGAAGCGGCTGAACAGGTCGAGATCCAGGTGAAATACGAAGGTTACATCGCGCGTCAGCAGGATGAGATCGAAAAACAGCAGCGCAACGAAAACACGCTGCTGCCGGAAATGCTGGACTATCGTCAGGTGACGGGGCTTTCCAACGAAGTGATCGCTAAGCTGAACGATCACAAACCTGTGTCGATTGGCCAGGCCTCACGTATCTCCGGCGTCACACCTGCCGCGATTTCGATTCTGCTGGTGTGGCTGAAAAAGCAGGGTATGCTGCGCCGCAGCGCGTAATGCTCTGAAAATTGCCCGGTGGCGCTGCGCTTACCGGGCCTACTGAACCCGTAGGGCGGGTTAGCGAAGCGCCACCCGCCACTTAAGTTTCTCAACAGGTATCCACCGTGCTCAATAAACTCTCTCGTCTGCTGGAACAGGCAGGTATTTCGCTCACCGATCACCAGAAAAATCAGCTGGTGGCCTATGTCGATATGCTGAACAAATGGAATAAAGCGTACAACCTCACCTCCGTACGCGATCCCAACGAGATGCTGATTCGCCATATTCTCGATAGCATCGTCGTGGCGCCTTACCTGAACGGTGAACGTTTTATCGACGTGGGCACCGGTCCGGGCTTGCCGGGCGTTCCGTTGTCTATTGTTCGACCGGAGAGTCATTTCACGCTGCTGGACAGCCTGGGCAAGCGCGTACGCTTTTTACGCCAGGTTCAGCATGAGCTGAAGCTGGAAAACATCACGCCCGTGCAGAGCAGGGTAGAGGAGTTCCCGGCAGAGCCACCGTTTGACGGTGTTATCAGCCGCGCGTTTGCCTCACTCAATGACATGGTGAGCTGGTGCAAACACCTGCCAGCGGAGAAAGGGCGTTTTTATGCGCTGAAAGGGCAACTTCCGGGGGACGAAATCGAGCAGCTTCCGGACGGTTTTGCTGTCGAATCTATTGAGAAACTCCAGATCCCTCAGCTCGAAGGTGAGCGTCATCTGGTGATAATTAAGCCAAACACTTTTTAAAAAATTAATAAAAAATGTGGAATTTGTGCTGTTCTGATCGTGTTAAAAAGCAGCACATCCAGTCAGATTTGGTCGTGGTTAATTTAACCTTGTTGTTACCGTGGATTTTCTTATGGTTAACCTGACGTGATTCGTTCACCCAGAGGATAGTCAACCATGAAATTATCAGCCTGCTAAAAGTGGGTGAAAGCAACAAGAATGGAATGTTAAATATTTATTAAGAATGTCAATAAAAGGTTTTTGTTGTATACGGCTCTGTTTTAAAAATAGTTGCGGTTTTTTTGCTTTAATTTCATGCAGATGAAATTAATCGTTTTACGTCTTTGATAAATACCACTTTATCGCAAATGTGTATTTTGTGATCTCGTGCACGCTTTATCACCAACGTTTCCGCGCTGTTTGCAGTTTTGCCTGAAGGTCGACACTTAGGTCAAAAGTTGAAAAATAGGACTGGGGAAAAATATTTAAACATTTATTCACCTTTTCGCTACTTAATGTTTGAAATCACGGGTACGCACCGTATAATTTGACCGCTTTTTGATGCTTGACTCTGAGCCTTAAAGGACGTTTTATACGACACGCGGCATACCTCGAAGGGAGCAGGAGTAAAAACGTGATGTCTGTGTCGCTCTTGAGTAGAAACGTTGCTCGTAAGCTTCTGTTCATTCAGTTTCTGGCTGTGATAGCAAGTGGACTGCTGTTTAGCCTCAAAGACCCCTTCTGGGGCATCTCCGCCGTGTGCGGGGGTTTGGCGGTGGTTCTGCCAAACGTGTTGTTTATGATTTTTGCCTGGCGTCATCAGGCGCATACACCCGCCAAAGGCCGCGTGGCCTGGTCCTTCGCTCTCGGCGAAGTGTGTAAGGTGTTGCTGACCTTTGCTCTACTGGTGATGGCGCTGGCGGTTTTGAAAGTGGTATTCATGCCGCTGATAGCAACGTGGGTTTTGGTGCTGGTGGTACAAGTTCTGGCTCCAGCTGTAATCAATAACAAAGGGTAAAAGGCATCATGGCTTCAGAAAATATGACGCCGCAGGATTACATAGGTCACCATCTGAATAACCTTCAGCTGGACCTGCGTACATTCTCGCTGGTGGATCCACATAACCCCCCGGCCACCTTCTGGACGATCAACATCGACTCCATGTTCTTCTCGGTGGTTTTGGGTCTTCTGTTCCTGGCCATGTTCCGCAGCGTTGCTAAAAAGGCGACCAGCGGTGTTCCAGGGAAATTCCAGACGTTCATCGAGATGATCATCGGCTTCGTCCATGGCAGCGTAAAAGACATGTACCATGGTAAGAGCAAGCTGATTGCTCCGCTGGCCCTGACCGTGTTCGTTTGGGTCTTCCTGATGAACCTGATGGACCTCCTGCCTATCGATTTCTTACCTTGGATCGGTGAGCACGTACTCGGCCTGCCTGCACTGCGCGTGGTTCCGTCTGCCGACGTGAACATCACCCTGTCGATGGCGCTGGGCGTATTTATCCTCATTCTGTTCTACAGCATCAAAATGAAAGGCGTAAGCGGCTTTGTGAAAGAGCTTACCTTGCAGCCGTTCAACCACTGGGCGTTTATTCCGGTCAACCTGATCCTGGAAGGCGTTAGCCTGCTGTCCAAACCTGTTTCACTGGGTCTGCGACTGTTCGGCAACATGTATGCGGGTGAGCTGATTTTCATTCTGATCGCGGGTCTTCTGCCGTGGTGGTCACAGTGGATTCTGAATGTGCCATGGGCCATTTTCCACATCCTGATCATTACGCTGCAAGCCTTTATCTTCATGGTTCTGACGATCGTCTATCTGTCGATGGCGTCTGAAGAGCACTGATTTTTTACCAACACTACTACGTTTTAATTGAAACAAACTGGAGACTGTCATGGAAAACCTGAATATGGATCTGCTGTACATGGCTGCCGCTGTGATGATGGGTCTGGCGGCTATCGGTGCTGCGATCGGTATCGGCATCCTCGGGGGCAAATTCCTGGAAGGCGCAGCGCGTCAACCTGATCTGATTCCTCTGCTGCGTACTCAGTTCTTTATCGTTATGGGTCTGGTGGATGCAATCCCAATGATCGCTGTAGGTCTGGGTCTGTACGTGATGTTTGCTGTCGCGTAGTAGTTGTTTTAAAACCCCAAGCCACAGAAATTTAAGAGGTATTGTGCTGTGAACATGAACGCAACAATCCTCGGCCAGGCCATCGCGTTTATTCTCTTTGTCTGGTTCTGCATGAAGTATGTATGGCCGCCTTTAATGGCTGCCATCGAAAAACGTCAGAAAGAAATTGCTGACGGTCTGGCTTCCGCAGAACGCGCTAAGAAAGATTTGGACCTTGCACAGGCCAACGCGACAGACCAGCTGAAAAAAGCGAAAGCTGAAGCTCAGGTAATCATTGAACAGGCTAACAAACGCCGTTCTCAGATCCTGGACGAAGCAAAAGCTGAAGCAGAACAGGAACGTACTAAGATCGTGACACAGGCTCAGGCTGAAATTGAAGCTGAGCGTAAACGTGCTCGTGAAGAACTGCGTAAGCAGGTTGCGATTCTGGCTGTTGCTGGCGCCGAGAAGATCATCGAACGTTCCGTGGATGAAGCTGCTAACAGCGACATCGTGGACAAACTTGTCGCTGAACTGTAAGGAGGGAGGGGCTGATGTCTGAATTTGTTACGGTAGCTCGCCCCTACGCCAAAGCAGCTTTTGACTTTGCTGTCGAACACCAAAATGTCGATCGCTGGCAGAATATGCTGGCGTTTGCCGCTGAGGTGACGAAAAACGAACAAATGGCCGAGTTGCTTTCTGGTGCGTTAGCGCCTGAAACCCTCGCCGCGTCGTTTATCGCCGTGTGCGGAGAGCAACTGGATGCCAACGGCCAGAACCTGATTAAGGTGATGGCGGAAAATGGTCGTCTCCGTGTGCTCCCGGATGTTCTCGAGCAGTTTGAGCACTTACGTGCCCTTAGTGAAGCTACCGCTGAAGTTGAAGTAACTTCCGCGACTGAACTGAGTGACGAACAGCTTGCGAAAATCACCGCCGCGATGGAAAAACGTCTGTCACGCAAAGTTAAGCTGAATTGCAAAATCGATAAGTCTGTAATGGCAGGCGTAATCATCCGCTCGGGTGATATGGTCATTGATGGCAGCGTACGCGGCCGTCTTGAGCGCCTTGCAGACGTCTTGCAGTCTTAAGGGGACTGGAGCATGCAACTGAATTCCACCGAAATCAGCGAACTGATCAAGCAGCGCATTGCTCAGTTCAATGTTGTGAGTGAAGCTCACAACGAAGGTACTATTGTTTCTGTAAGTGACGGTGTTATCCGCATCCACGGCCTGGCCGATTGTATGCAGGGTGAGATGATTTCCCTGCCGGGTAACCGTTACGCTATCGCACTGAACCTGGAGCGCGACTCCGTAGGTGCCGTTGTGATGGGTCCATACGCTGACCTTGCCGAAGGCATGAAGGTTAAGTGTACTGGCCGTATTCTGGAAGTACCGGTTGGCCGTGGCCTGCTGGGTCGCGTTGTTAACACCCTGGGTGCGCCAATCGACGGTAAAGGTCCGGTTGAGCACGATGGCTTCTCCCCAATCGAAGTTATCGCACCAGGCGTTATCGACCGTCAGTCCGTTGATCAGCCAGTGCAGACGGGTTATAAGTCCGTTGACGCCATGATCCCAATCGGTCGTGGTCAGCGTGAACTGATCATCGGTGACCGTCAGACCGGTAAAACCGCGATGGCTATCGACGCCATCATCAACCAGCGTGATTCCGGCATCAAATGTGTGTACGTGGCTATCGGCCAGAAAGCGTCCACCATTTCCAACGTGGTTCGTAAACTGGAAGAGCACGGCGCACTGTCTAACACTATCGTTGTGGTAGCAACCGCGTCTGAATCTGCTGCACTGCAATACCTGGCGCCATACGCCGGTTGCGCAATGGGCGAATACTTCCGTGACCGCGGTGAAGATGCGCTGATCGTATACGATGACCTGTCTAAACAGGCCGTTGCTTATCGTCAGGTTTCCCTGCTGCTCCGTCGTCCACCTGGACGTGAAGCATTCCCTGGCGACGTATTCTACCTCCACTCTCGTCTGCTGGAGCGTGCTTCCCGCGTTAACGCGGAATACGTCGAGAACTTCACTAAAGGTGAAGTGAAGGGTAAAACAGGTTCTCTGACCGCTCTGCCGATCATTGAAACCCAGGCGGGTGACGTTTCTGCGTTCGTTCCGACCAACGTAATCTCCATTACCGATGGTCAGATCTTCCTGGAAACCAACCTGTTTAACTCCGGTATTCGTCCGGCGGTTAACCCGGGTATCTCCGTATCCCGTGTGGGTGGTGCTGCTCAGACCAAGATCATCAAGAAACTGTCCGGTGGTATCCGTACCGCGCTGGCACAGTATCGTGAACTGGCTGCGTTCTCTCAGTTCGCATCCGATCTGGACGAAGCAACCCGTAAACAGCTGAGCCACGGTCAGAAAGTGACCGAGCTGCTGAAGCAGAAACAGTACGCGCCAATGTCTGTTGCTCAGCAGGGCCTGGTACTGTTCGCGGCTGAACGCGGTTACCTCGAAGATGTGGAACTGGCGAAAATCGGTAGCTTCGAAGCCGCTCTGCTGGCTTACGTCGACCGTGATCACGCTCCGCTGATGCAAGAGATCAACCAGACCGGTGGCTATAACGACGAAATCGAAGGCAAGCTGAAAGCTATCCTCGATTCCTTCAAAGCAACCCAATCCTGGTAATCGTCCGGCGGCTTGTCTCAGGACAAGCCGTCTGGCATTGAGGAGAAGCTCATGGCCGGCGCAAAAGAGATACGTAGTAAGATCGCAAGCGTCCAGAACACGCAAAAGATCACTAAAGCGATGGAGATGGTCGCCGCTTCCAAAATGCGTAAATCGCAGGATCGCATGGCGGCCAGCCGTCCTTATGCAGAGACCATGCGCAAAGTGATTGGTCACCTTGCAAACGGTAATCTGGAATATAAGCACCCTTACCTGGAAGAACGCGACGTTAAGCGCGTGGGCTACCTGGTGGTGTCGACTGACCGTGGTCTGTGTGGCGGCTTGAACATTAACCTGTTCAAAAAACTGCTGGCGGATATGAAAGGCTGGTCCGATAAAGGCGTTCAGTGCGATCTGGCACTGATTGGCTCTAAAGGCGTCTCTTTCTTTAACTCCGTTGGCGGCAACATTGTCGCTCAGGTGACCGGTATGGGTGATAACCCGTCCCTGTCCGAACTGATCGGCCCGGTTAAAGTGATGTTGCAGGCCTACGATGAAGGCCGTCTGGACAGACTGTACGTTGTCAGCAACAAATTTATTAACACCATGTCTCAGGTGCCTACGCTCACTCAGATGCTGCCGTTACCGGCATCAGAAGATGACGAGCTGAAACAGAAAGCCTGGGATTACCTGTATGAACCCGATCCGAAACCGCTGCTGGATACCCTGCTGCGTCGTTACGTTGAATCTCAGGTTTATCAGGGCGTTGTAGAAAACCTGGCCAGCGAGCAGGCCGCACGAATGGTGGCGATGAAAGCCGCGACCGATAATGGCGGCAGCCTGATTAAAGAGCTGCAGTTGGTTTACAACAAAGCTCGTCAGGCCAGCATTACTCAGGAACTCACCGAGATCGTCTCGGGGGCCGCCGCGGTTTAACCAGGTTTACGAATTACGTAGAGGATTCAAGATGGCTACTGGAAAGATTGTCCAGGTAATCGGCGCCGTGGTGGACGTCGAGTTCCCTCAGGACGCCGTACCACGCGTGTACGACGCGCTTGAGGTACAGAATGGTAACGAGAGCCTGGTGCTGGAAGTTCAGCAGCAGCTCGGCGGCGGTATCGTGCGTACCATCGCCATGGGTTCTTCCGACGGTCTGCGTCGTGGTCTGGAAGTAAAAGACCTTGAGCACCCGATCGAAGTCCCGGTAGGTAAAGCAACACTGGGTCGTATCATGAACGTATTGGGTCAGCCAATCGACATGAAAGGCGACATCGGTGAAGAAGAGCGTTGGGCTATCCACCGCGCGGCACCTTCCTACGAAGAGCTGTCCAGCTCTCAGGAACTGCTGGAAACCGGCATCAAAGTTATCGACCTGATGTGTCCGTTCGCGAAGGGCGGTAAAGTTGGTCTGTTCGGTGGTGCGGGTGTAGGTAAAACCGTAAACATGATGGAGCTGATCCGTAACATCGCGATCGAGCACTCCGGTTACTCTGTGTTTGCGGGCGTGGGTGAACGTACTCGTGAGGGTAACGACTTCTACCACGAAATGACCGACTCCAACGTTCTGGATAAAGTATCCCTGGTTTACGGCCAGATGAACGAGCCACCAGGAAACCGTCTGCGCGTTGCGCTGACTGGCCTGACGATGGCTGAGAAGTTCCGTGACGAAGGCCGTGACGTTCTGCTGTTCGTTGATAACATCTACCGTTACACCCTGGCCGGTACTGAAGTATCTGCACTGCTGGGTCGTATGCCTTCAGCGGTAGGTTATCAGCCTACGCTTGCGGAAGAGATGGGTGTTCTTCAGGAACGTATCACCTCTACCAAAACCGGTTCTATCACCTCCGTTCAGGCGGTATACGTACCTGCGGATGACTTGACTGACCCATCCCCAGCCACCACCTTTGCTCACTTAGATGCAACCGTGGTACTGAGCCGTCAGATCGCGTCTCTGGGTATCTACCCGGCCGTTGACCCGCTGGACTCCACCAGCCGTCAGCTGGATCCACTGGTTGTTGGCCAGGAGCACTACGACACCGCGCGTGGCGTACAGTCCCTGCTGCAACGTTATCAGGAACTGAAAGACATCATCGCCATCCTGGGTATGGATGAGCTGTCTGAAGAAGACAAACTGGTGGTAGCACGTGCGCGTAAGATCCAGCGCTTCCTGTCCCAGCCGTTCTTCGTTGCGGAAGTATTCACCGGTTCTCCAGGTAAATACGTTTCCCTGAAAGACACCATCCGTGGCTTTAAAGGCATCATGGAAGGCGAATACGATCACCTGCCAGAGCAGGCGTTCTACATGGTTGGTTCCATCGAAGAAGCCGTGGAAAAAGCCAAAAAACTTTAACGCCTTAATCGGAGGGTGATATGGCAATGACTTACCACCTGGACGTCGTCAGCGCAGAGCAACAAATGTTCTCTGGTCTGGTCGAGAAAATCCAGGTAACGGGTAGTGAAGGTGAACTGGGTATTTTCCCGGGTCACGCACCGCTGCTCACCGCCATTAAGCCTGGTATGATCCGCATCGTTAAACAGTTCGGTCATGAAGAGTTTATCTATCTGTCCGGCGGCATTCTTGAAGTGCAGCCAGGCAGTGTGACCGTTCTGGCCGATACCGCTATTCGTGGCCAGGATCTCGACGAAGCGCGAGCCCTGGAATCGAAGCGTAAGGCTGAAGAGCACATTAACAGCTCTCATGGTGACGTGGATTACGCTCAGGCGTCTGCGGAGCTGGCCAAAGCGATCGCGAAACTGCGCGTTATCGAGTTGACCAAAAAAGCGATGTAACACCGGCTTGAAAAGCACAAAAGCCAGTCTGGATCCCAGGCTGGCTTTTTTTTTCGGCCTTAATTCATGATGAAAAAGATGTAGAATTTTAAGCATCAAACGTTTTTACTTCTCACACAAACTACCGTCAGGATGCGTATGTTAAACAGTGCGATGAGCGTGGTGATCCTTGCCGCAGGCAAAGGTACCCGCATGTATTCCGATCTGCCTAAAGTGCTCCACACGCTGGCAGGAAAGCCAATGGTGCAGCATGTTATTGATGCAGCTAATGAATTAGGCGCCAGCCAGGTGCATCTGGTTTATGGACATGGCGGCGATCTGCTGAAAAAAACGCTGCGTGACGACAATCTCAACTGGGTGCTACAGGCAGAACAGTTGGGTACAGGTCATGCAATGCAGCAGGCTGCACCCTTCTTCGCTAATGATGAAGATATCCTGATGCTCTACGGCGACGTCCCGCTGATCTCCGTTGAAACCCTCACTCGCCTGCGTGAAGCCAAACCGCAGGGCGGCATCGGTTTGTTGACCGTCGTGCTGGACGATCCAACCGGCTATGGCCGCATCACGCGTGAAAACGGCAACGTGACGGGGATTGTTGAGCATAAAGATGCCACTGACGAACAGCGCCAGATTCAGGAGATCAACACCGGCATCCTGATTGCGAACGGTGCGGATATGAAGCGCTGGCTGTCTAAGCTTAATAATAACAACGCGCAGGGTGAGTATTACATCACCGATATTATTGCGATGGCGTACCACGAAGGGCGTGAAATTGCCGCCGTTCATCCGGCGCGCATCAGCGAAACGGACGGCGTGAACAATCGCCTCCAGCTTTCCCGTCTTGAGCGTATTTATCAGTCCGAGCAGGCCGAAAAGCTGCTGCTCGCGGGCGTTATGCTGCGCGATCCGGCGCGTTTCGATCTGCGTGGCACGCTGACCCACGGACGTGACGTTGAAATAGATACTAACGTTATCCTGGAAGGTAACGTCACGCTGGGCAACCGCGTCAAAATCGGCGCCGGCTGTGTGATTAAAAACAGCGTGATCGGTGACGACTGCGAAATCAGCCCGTACAGCGTGGTGGAAGATGCCCATCTTGAGGCGGCATGTACCATTGGCCCGTTTGCGCGTCTGCGCCCGGGCGCTGAGCTGCTGGAAGGCGCTCATGTAGGTAACTTCGTGGAAATGAAAAAAGCGCGTCTGGGTAAGGGCTCTAAAGCCGGTCATTTGACCTATCTGGGCGATGCGGAAATTGGCGACAACGTAAACATTGGTGCAGGGACGATTACCTGTAACTATGACGGCGCCAATAAGTTTAAAACCATCATCGGTGATGACGTGTTTGTAGGCTCCGATACCCAGCTGGTGGCGCCTGTCACCGTGGGCAAAGGCGTGACCATTGCCGCCGGGACAACCGTTACGCGCGATGTGGCCGAGAATGAGCTGGTGTTAAGCCGCGTTCCGCAGGTCAGCAAGCAGGGCTGGAAACGCCCGGTGAAGCAGAAGTAACAACAAGGCGGGTGGCGCTATGCTTACCCGCCCTACGATTGAGTAGGCCTGATAAGGCGTAGCCGTCATCAGGCAAACCCGGGTGAGGAGATAAATATATATCTCCCCCCACAAGCAGTACCCATAAAAATAACCCCACTCTCTACAAGGCTCGGGGCGCCCGGAAAGGGCAAATACAGGTCAGCGACAACGCATGGCATAACGCCATAATCAGGAAATCTAACTATGTGTGGAATTGTTGGCGCAGTTGCGCAGCGTGATATTGCTGAAATCCTTCTCGAAGGTTTACGTCGTCTGGAATACCGTGGTTACGACTCTGCCGGTCTGGCTGTCGTTGATGCAGAAGGTCATATGACCCGTCTGCGCCGTCTCGGTAAAGTGCAGATGCTGGCCCAGGCTGCGGAAGAACATCCGCTGCACGGTGGCACCGGTATTGCGCATACCCGCTGGGCGACCCACGGTGAGCCATCTGAAGGCAACGCACACCCGCATGTGTCTGAACACATCGTGGTGGTGCATAACGGCATTATCGAAAACCACGAACCGCTGCGTGAAGAACTGAAAGCGCGCGGCTATACCTTCGTCTCTGAAACCGACACCGAAGTGATTGCTCACCTGGTGCACTGGGAGCTGGCACAGGGCGGTACACTGCGTGATGCGGTGCTGCGCGCTATTCCTCAGCTGCGTGGTGCTTACGGTACGGTGATCATGGATTCCCGCGACCCGTCCACGCTGCTGGCCGCGCGTTCCGGTAGCCCGATGGTGATTGGTCTGGGCATGGGTGAAAACTTTATCGCTTCCGACCAGCTGGCGCTGCTGCCGGTTACCCGTCGCTTTATCTTCCTGGAAGAGGGAGACATTGCCGAGGTGACACGTCGCAGCGTCACCGTATTCGACACCAAAGGCGAGCAGGTTAAGCGTCAGGAGATCGAATCAAACCTGCAATACGACGCGGGCGACAAAGGCGCTTACCGTCACTACATGCAGAAAGAGATCTACGAACAGCCAAACGCCATTAAAAACACCCTGACCGGTCGCATCAGCCATGGTGAAGTGGATCTGAGCGAGCTGGGCGCCAATGCCAACGAACTGCTGAGCAAAGTCGAGCACATTCAGATCGTGGCCTGCGGTACCTCTTATAACTCCGGTATGGTCTCGCGCTACTGGTTTGAATCCCTGGCGGGTGTGCCGTGTGATGTGGAAATCGCGTCTGAGTTCCGCTATCGCAAATCTGCGGTGCGTCGTAACAGCCTGATGATCACCCTTTCTCAGTCTGGCGAAACGGCTGATACCCTGGCGGCGCTGCGTCTGTCTAAAGAGTTGGGTTACCTGGGCTCGCTGGCCATCTGTAACGTGCCGGGCTCTTCGCTGGTACGTGAATCCGATCTGGCGCTGATGACCAAAGCCGGGACTGAAATTGGCGTGGCTTCCACCAAGGCGTTCACCACTCAGTTGACCGTTCTGCTGATGCTGGTGGCGAAACTGGCGCGTCTGAAAGGTCTGGATGCCTCCGTTGAACACGACATCGTGCATGGCCTTCAGGCGCTGCCGAGCCGTATCGAGCAGATGCTGTCTCAGGACAAACGCATTGAGGCGCTGGCTGAAGACTTCTCTGACAAACATCACTCCCTGTTCCTGGGGCGTGGCGATCAGTATCCGATTGCGCTGGAAGGCGCGCTGAAACTGAAAGAGATCTCTTACATTCATGCTGAAGCTTACGCGGCAGGTGAACTGAAACATGGCCCGCTGGCGCTGATCGACGCGGATATGCCGGTTATCGTGGTGGCACCGAACAACGAACTGCTGGAAAAACTGAAATCTAACATCGAAGAAGTGCGCGCCCGTGGTGGTGTTCTGTACGTCTTTGCGGATAAAGATGCCGGTTTCGCCAGCAGCGATAACATGCACATCATTGAGATGCCGCATGTGGAAGAGGTGATTGCGCCGATCTTCTACACCGTACCGCTGCAACTGCTGGCTTATCACGTCGCGCTGATCAAAGGCACCGACGTTGACCAGCCGCGAAATCTGGCGAAGTCCGTTACCGTAGAATAATATTATATATCTCTTAGGAATAACCCCGTTAATTTATGATTGCGGGGTTATTTTTAGTTCAAAACATAAATATTTTCTGAAAAACAACCTTTCCCTCTTCTTATTAAATAAAAACTAATTACAGTGTGCCGTCTTTTCATGTGATATAAATTTATATTAAGTGACAGTTACGCTTATATTTATTCTTTTATTCCACTAATGATAATTAATAAAATATTTTTTCTCCTTGTTATTTTTATTTATCAGTTTACTATTTCCTGGCCGGAATAGTTCGGCAATATCAGTTTTAATAATGAAACATGATTATTTATAACTTCAGGATAGTGTCATAATGAATGGAAAACTTTTTAAAAGCGCATTAGTTTGCTCATCTTTGCTTTTTGGTTTGCAGGCGCACGCGGGGAACGGCAATGGTACTGTGCACTTCACAGGCGAAATTATTGACAGCGCCTGTGAGGTTTCTACGCTAACACGAAATCAAACCGTTGACCTTGGTAAAGTCAATAAATCCACCTTTTCTGGTGTAGGCTCGACGGCTTCCGTACAGGCTTTCCAGATCGATCTTGAAAATTGCCCTGATACATATAAAAAAGCCACCGCTCGCTTCGATGGTACAGAAGATGGAGACGGTTACCTTAAACTGAACGCTGGTGGAGCAACAGGGGTTGCCGTAGCCATCTACAACCGTGCTGACAACAGCTTGCTGAAACTCTACAACCAGTCAGCCAGTGTAGATATCGGCGCTGATGGCAAGGCGACACTGCCGTTCATGGCTCGCTATATTGCTACTTCTGCAACCGTAACGTCAGGTGTGGCAAATGCGGATTCTGAATTTACTATCACTTACAGTAATTAATTTCTAGATTTCCAAAATATAATCAGGCCTGGCAAGGCAGGTTTCTTTACGTCTAATGGACAGCGAAACCTCACAGGCCTGTCACAGGATATGATATGCGCAGGCGTTTTATCGACATTTTTATTATTCTTTTTTTAGTCGTGTGTGCCTCTCCCTCCTGGGGTGGAATTATTATTGGTGGCACGCGGGTTATTTTTCCCAGCAATAAAACAGACACTACTATTTCTGTAATAAATAATGATGCTTCCTTACCCTATCTGATTCAGGCATGGGTTGATCCTTTTTTGTCCACAGACAAAACGAAATCACCGTTTACCGTTATTCCTCCTGTTTCAAGGCTGGAGCCAAAACAGGAGCGCGTATTGCGCATTATTAAAACAAAAGGCGATTTACCCACCGATCGGGAATCCGTCTTTTGGCTGAACGTAAAGAATATTCCTCCCACGCCGGATAAACAGTCCAGCAAGCTGGAAATCGCGATTAAAACGCGCATGAAGTTATTCTGGCGGCCTGCCAGCATTACTGAAAAGCCTGAAACCGCCAGCCTGAAAGTTATCTGGCGCAAACAAGGCAATACCCTGATGGTGAATAATCCTACGACTATTCATATCAACGTTATCGATGTTGCTGTAGACGGCAAACCGCTGGATTTGGCGATGATTAAGCCCTTTGAGACGCTCAACATTCCCTTACCCGCTGGTGTCGCGAGTAAGACGCTCACCTGGCATAGCATCAACGATTATGGCTCGATAAGCGACGTCATCAAGCAACCCCTTTGACTCAGGCGAGATGGTTAACGTTGAAGCGCATCTATTTTATGTTATCCCTGGCATCGCTGTGGGTCAGCGGGCACGCTGCTGGTGAAACCTTTAACGCACGGTTGTTAGAAATTGGACATCCGGTCGACGTTGATATCAGTCAGTTTAGCCGGCCCGATAATCTCCCTGAAGGGGATTATCAGGTTGATATTTATATCAACGAGCGCTTTTTTGAGCGCCGTGAAATCCATTTTTTTAGAACAAATAACGAGAGCGCACTCCAGCCCTGTTTCCGCGACTTAAAAAATACGCTGGCTACGTTTGGCATAAAAGTGGATGCCATAAAAGCGCTGGCTACGGTTAACGCCAGCCGCTGCGAGCCCGTTCCACCGCTTACGGGAGCTACATGGGTTCTGGATGACGAAAAGCTCGCGTTACGAGTCTCTATCCCGCAGATTTATATGGATTCTTCAGCGCGTGACGCCATTCCGCCTTCACGTTGGGATCAGGGTATTAATGCCCTGATGGTGAACTATGATTTTTCGACCACCCAGACGTTGAAATCAGACTATGACAGTGACGATCTGTATTATCTGAACATGCGTAGCGGTATTAACCTTGGCAGCTGGCGACTTCGCAACTACAGCACCTTCAACGCAGTCAACAGCAACGGCAGTTATCATTCTGCGAGTACTTATTTACAACGTGATATTGCCAGCCTGCGTAGCCAGATAATGATAGGGGATACCTGGACGGCAAATGATCTGTTCGATAGCAGCCAGGTGCGCGGCGTGCGCCTGTATACCGATAATGACATGCTGCCGGATAGTCTGAATGGCTTCGCACCCGTCGTCCGGGGCATTGCTAAAAGTAATGCCGTCGTCACCATTCGTCAGAATGGCTACATTATCTATCAGTCTGCTGTTCCTCAGGGGCCGTTCGCCCTGACCGATCTCAACACTACCAGCAGTGGGGGCGATCTCGACGTCACGATCAAAGAAGAAGACGGTAGTGAGCAGCATTTTACCCAGCCTTATGCTTCCCTGGCGATATTGCGGCGTGAAGGCCAGACGGACTTTGATATCAGCATTGGCGAACTGAACAACAGCGATCGCTATTCACCTGACTTATTGCAGGCTCAACTTTTACGTGGCATGCAAGGGGGAATGACGCTTTATGGCGGCACACAGTTAGCTGAGAATTACACTGCCATAGCGGCTGGTATTGGTCAGGATCTCGGCGAGATCGGGGCAATATCAATGGATGTCACCCATGCGGCGTCTCGTTTTGTCGATGACACGGAGCAGGGGCAATCCTGGCGTTTTCTCTATTCCAAAACGTTCGATGTAAGTAATACCAGCCTGCGAATAGTAGGCTATCGCTATTCAACGGAAGGATTCTACACCCTGGATGAGTGGGCTTCCCGCAGGAGCGATAGCGAGACGTTCTGGCAAACGGGTAACCGCAGAAGCCGTCTGGAGGGAACGTGGACACAACCTTTTGCGCAGGGGTATGGAAATATTTATCTGACGCTGAGTCGGGAACAGTACTGGCGAACGGATAACGTTGAACGGCTGATCCAGATTGGTTACAGCAACAGCTGGAAACAGATGACGTGGAATGCGTCATGGAACTATACCGATACTGCGAATCATCACGATGGTGACTGGGAAGAGGGTGGCGAAAACGAACACGTTTTCATGCTGACACTCTCGCTTCCGCTTTCCCAGTGGTTACCGAACACCTATGCCAACTATAACGTTACTGGCAACAATAAAAACAGCGTCTCCCATCAGGTCGGCCTGAACGGAAGACTGCTTCAGAACAACAACCTGAACTGGAACATACAGCAATCCGTTGATGAAAGTGGCGGCAGTACGGGGGGGAATGCTGGACTGGCCTGGGACGCTACTTATGGCTCCATGAAAGGTAACTATGCCTGGAGCAACGAAGCCCGAAGTCTCAATTACGGCGTCAGCGGCGGCATTTTACTGCATTCAGAAGGTGTCACCTTCTCACAGGAAATGGGTGAAACCGTCGCGCTGGTGAAAGCTCCCGGGGCGGTGGGCCTGGCGGTGGAAAACAGCAGCGGCATCGCAACGGACTGGCGCGGCTACACCGTAAAAACGCAGCTGTCACCCTATGATGAAAATCGTATCGCAATTGGCGACAGCGACTTTGCCTCTGGCAATGTTGAACTGGAAAAAAGCGTCCAGAATCTGGTTCCTACGCGTGGCGCGGTAGTAAAAGCGGAATTCGTTACGCATATCGGCTACCGCATTCTGTTCAATGTTCATCTCAGCAATGGCAAACCTGCGCCTTTTGGGGCAACGGGATCGGCAACGCTGGATACCGGAAGCGTTACGGGCATTGTCGGAGAAGAGGGCGAACTCTATCTCTCAGGCATGCCGGAAAAGGGACAATTTACGTTGACGCTCAACGACGGCGCAACCTGTCGGGCGGAATACACGCTTCAACAACAGCCTGACGCTGGACTGGTGCAGATGCCCGTCACGTGTCGATAAAGGATTAAAATGAAACTGCAATACGGTCTTTTAGCCTTACTGACCTGCGTCTTTTATGCGCATGCGGCCCCAACCGGCTACTGCGCGCCAGACAATGGCAAATATCATAACTACCTGAATTTTACAGAGCAGTTTTCCATTACGGACAATATAGCCGGAACGTCAACGCTTATTAATGTGAATAACAACAATACCTCGTTTAAAGGTACCTGCTACTGTCTGACCGGGCCGAATCAGAGTTACGATCATACCTATATCACCAGCGTCGTTAATCCGGCGCTGGTGCCTGCGGGAAGCAGGAACAATGTCGCCTATTTTAACCTGAATGATAACGTTGATATCGGCCTGCTTGTTTACATACTCGGTGTCGGTTATACGGCCGTGCCCTTTGATCATCTGCCTAATAAAACCGGTACTCCCTATCAATGTCACAACGGCGTAAGTTCCGCCACCACGTTTTATAGCGGCGGCTCGGGGCAGATCTATTTGTACGTTAAAAAAGCCTTCACCGGGGTGATGACGATCCCGGCGACGGTGGTGGCGAATATCTATGCCACGATCGATCCGCGTACCGTCTCGAATGAGATTATTTCTGATGTGATTGTTCAGGGAACAGTGACGGTTCCTCAATCCTGTGAGATTGACGAGGGGCAGGCCATTGTTTTTGATTTCAATAAAATCCTGGCGTCAGAGTTTTCGTCGACGAAAGGGAAAGCGCTGACCGATCGCAAAATCACGCGTACCGTGAACATCAAATGCACCAATATGATGTTCTACGACAAGCTCGGCGCAACCCTGCATGCCTCAGCCGTGGCTTCTGATAATTCGATGATTGCGACGGACAACGAAGACGTAGGAATTAAGGTCTACGACAAATACAATCGGGAAGTGAATACGAATGGCGGCACCCTTGAAGCGGAAACGACTAAAATTCCCGACATCATGGGGGATACGCTGGGATCGCTGACGTTTTCAAGCGCGCCTGCCAGCGCAACGGGAGCGAGACCCAAACCAGGCCAGTTCAATGCAACGGCAACTCTGACGATTGAAATCGCACATTAAAATGACAACGGCTGTTTATGACAGCCGTTGTCATATCAGCTACGCTAAAACTGTTTCATTACAAAAAAGATGACAAAAATATGACCATGTCGTGAATTAATGGCTATATTTTTCAAGTGGTTACATCTGTCGCTGGCTTTGTCATAAAACTGTCATATTTCGTACATTTATCTGTCACCTGTTTGTCCTATTTTGCTCATCGTAGCCACTTAAACAATGATTTACGAAATCCTTGCAGGAGACATTATGAAAGTTATGCGTACCACTGTCGCAACTGTTGTCGCCGCGACCTTATCGATGAGCGCTTTCTCTGCCTTTGCAGCAGCAAGCCTGACTGGCGCTGGTGCAACCTTCCCTGCGCCGGTGTATGCCAAATGGGCGGATACCTACCAGAAAGAGACCGGTAACAAGGTCAACTATCAGGGTATCGGCTCCTCCGGTGGCGTAAAACAAATTACTGCGAATACCGTTGATTTCGGCGCATCCGATGCTCCGCTGTCTGATGAAAAACTGAATCAGGAAGGCCTGTTCCAGTTCCCGACCGTGATCGGCGGCGTTGTGCTGGCTGTTAACATCCCTGGCCTGAAATCAGGCGAGCTGGTGCTGGACGGCAAAACCCTGGGTGACATCTACCTGGGCAAAATCAAAAAATGGGATGACGAAGCCATCACTAAGCTGAACCCGGGCGTTAAGCTGCCTTCGCAGAATATCGCGGTGGTTCGTCGTGCTGACGGCTCTGGTACCTCTTTCGTGTTCACCAGCTACCTGGCGAAAGTGAACGAAGAGTGGAAATCTAAAGTCGGTTCCGGCTCTACCGTTAACTGGCCAACCGGTCTGGGCGGTAAAGGCAACGACGGTATCGCAGCCTTCGTACAGCGTCTGCCTGGCTCTATCGGCTACGTAGAGTATGCCTACGCTAAGCAGAACAACCTGGCTTACACCAAACTGGTTTCTGCCGACGGCAAACCGGTTAGCCCGACCGAAGAGAACTTCGCCAACGCCGCGAAAGGCGCTGACTGGAGCAAATCCTTCGCGCAGGACCTGACCAACCAGAAAGGCGACGATGCATGGCCTATCACGTCTACCACCTTCATTCTGGTCCACAAAGAGCAGAAGAAGCCTGAGCAGGGTGCTGAAGTGCTGAAGTTCTTCGACTGGGCATACAAAAATGGCGGCAAACAGGCTAACGATCTGGATTACGCCAGCCTGCCAGACAGCGTGGTTGAGCAGATCCGTGCTGCATGGAAAACCAACGTGAAAGACAGCAGCGGTAAAGCACTGTACTAACAGGATATATTTAACGAAGATGGCGGGTGGCGCGCAGCGATCCCGCCCTACGGTTCATCCTGTAGGCCCGGTAAGCGTCAGCGCCACCGGGCATATTCGTAAAAACGTCTCAAACAGAAGAGTAATTTATGGCTGCAACCAAGCCTGCATTTAACCCTCCGGGTAAAAAAGGTGACATGATTTTCAGCGCGCTGGTGAAACTGGCTGCGCTGATTGTGCTATTGCTGCTGGGCGGCATTATCGTGTCCCTGATTTTCTCCTCCTGGCCGAGCATTCAAAAATTTGGTTTCGCCTTCCTGTGGACCAAAGAGTGGGATGCGCCGAACGATATTTACGGTGCGCTGGTGCCGATTTACGGCACGCTGGTGACCTCTTTTATCGCCCTGCTGATTGCGGTTCCGGTGAGCTTTGGTATTGCCCTGTTCCTGACGGAACTGGCGCCAGGCTGGCTGCGACGTCCGCTGGGTATCGCCATTGAACTGCTGGCGGCCATCCCAAGTATCGTTTACGGCATGTGGGGCCTGTTTATCTTCGCGCCGCTGTTTGCGACGTACTTCCAGGAGCCGGTCGGTAACGTTCTCTCTGCCATTCCGTTTGTGGGAGCGCTGTTCTCCGGCCCGGCATTCGGTATCGGCATTCTGGCGGCAGGTGTGATCCTCGCCATCATGATTATTCCGTACATTGCGGCGGTCATGCGCGATGTCTTCGAACAAACCCCGGTGATGATGAAAGAGTCGGCCTACGGCATCGGCTGCACCACCTGGGAAGTTATCTGGCGCATCGTCCTTCCGTTCACCAAAAATGGGGTGATTGGCGGCATTATGCTGGGCTTAGGCCGCGCGCTGGGTGAAACCATGGCGGTCACCTTTATCATCGGCAACACCTACCAGCTCGACAGCGCCTCGCTTTATATGCCGGGGAACAGTATTACCTCCGCGCTGGCGAACGAATTTGCCGAAGCGGAATCCGGGCTGCACGTCGCGGCGCTGATGGAACTGGGCCTGATCCTGTTTGTTATCACCTTTATTGTGCTGGCTATCTCCAAGCTGATGATTATGCGTCTGGCTAAAAACGAGGGGGCACGCTAATGGCGACTCTCGACATGCAAAACACCGCTCAGCTTGCGGAATCCCGTCGCAAAATGCAGTCAAAGCGCCGGATTAAAAACCGCATTGCGCTGACGCTTTCCATGGCGACGATGGCGTTCGGCCTGTTCTGGCTGATCTGGATCCTGATGTCCACCATCACCCGGGGTATTGATGGAATGTCACTGGCGCTGTTCACCGAGATGACGCCGCCGCCGAACACGGCGGGTGGTGGTCTGGCAAACGCCCTTGCGGGCAGCGGCCTGCTGATCCTGTGGGCGACCGTTTTCGGTACGCCGTTGGGCATCATGGCGGGTATCTATCTGGCGGAGTATGGCCGCAAGTCCTGGATCGCTGAAGTCATCCGCTTTATTAACGACATTCTGCTTTCTGCCCCGTCGATTGTGGTAGGTCTGTTTGTTTACACCATCGTGGTGGCGCAAATGGAACACTTCTCCGGCTGGGCGGGTGTGATTGCGCTGGCGCTGTTGCAGGTGCCTATCGTTATTCGTACCACTGAAAACATGCTGAAACTGGTACCGGACAGCCTGCGTGAAGCGGCTTACGCGCTGGGCACGCCAAAATGGAAGATGATTTCGGCGATCACCCTGAAAGCGTCCGTCTCGGGGATCATGACCGGTATCCTGCTGGCTATCGCCCGTATCGCCGGTGAAACCGCACCGCTGCTGTTTACCGCCCTCTCCAACCAGTTCTGGAGCACGGACATGATGCAGCCGATCGCCAACCTGCCGGTGACGATCTTTAAATTTGCGATGAGCCCATTCGCGGAATGGCAGCAGCTGGCCTGGGCCGGGGTGCTGATCATCACCCTTTGCGTACTGTTGCTGAACATTCTGGCGCGCGTCATTTTCGCGAAGAAGAAACACGGTTAAATTTTTACGGCGCGGCAGCTCGCGGCGCCGAATGAGGAAATGAGTCAATGAGTATGGTTGATACTGCCCCGGGTAAGATTCAGGTTCGTGATTTGAACTTCTACTACGGCAAATTCCATGCCCTGAAGAATATCAACCTGGATATCGCAAAGAACCAGGTAACGGCATTTATCGGTCCGTCCGGCTGTGGCAAATCCACGCTGCTGCGCACCTTTAACAAAATGTATTCGCTCTATCCGGAGCAGCGCGCAGAAGGTGAAATTCTGCTGGACGGTGACAACATCCTGACCAATACCCAGGATATCGCCCTGCTGCGTGCGAAAGTGGGGATGGTGTTCCAGAAACCCACGCCGTTCCCGATGTCGATCTATGACAACATCGCCTTTGGTGTGCGTCTGTTTGAGAAGCTCTCCCGTGCGGATATGGACGAGCGCGTGCAGTGGGCATTGACCAAGGCCGCATTATGGAACGAAACCAAAGATAAACTTCACCAGAGCGGGTACTCTCTCTCCGGTGGTCAGCAGCAGCGACTGTGCATTGCGCGCGGTATCGCCATTCGCCCGGAAGTCTTGCTGCTGGATGAGCCGTGCTCAGCCCTGGACCCGATCTCAACCGGGCGTATCGAAGAGCTGATCACCGAGCTGAAGCAGGATTACACCGTGGTGATCGTGACCCACAACATGCAGCAGGCTGCACGTTGTTCTGACCACACGGCGTTTATGTACCTGGGCGAGTTGATTGAGTTCAGCGATACGGACGCGCTGTTCACCCGTCCGGCGAAGAAACAAACCGAAGATTATATTACTGGCCGCTACGGTTGATTTGCCTTAGTGCATGTGGAGAAACCATGGACAACCTCAATCTTAATAAACATATTTCCGGCCAGTTTAACGCAGAGCTGGAAAGCATTCGCACCCAGGTGATGACCATGGGCGGCATGGTCGAGCAGCAGCTTTCTGATGCGATCACGGCGATGCACAACCAGGACAGCGAGCTGGCGAAGCGCGTTATTGAAGGCGACCACAACGTCAATATGATGGAAGTCGCCATCGACGAAGCCTGCGTGCGCATCATTGCGAAGCGTCAGCCGACGGCGAGCGACCTGCGTCTGGTGATGGCGATCATCAAAACCATCGCCGAGCTGGAGCGTATCGGCGACGTGGCGGATAAAATCTGCCGTACCGCGCTGGAGAAATTCTCCCAGCAGCACCAGCCGCTGCTGGTGAGCCTGGAGTCTCTCGGTCGCCACACCGTGCAGATGCTGCACGACGTGCTGGACGCTTTCGCGCGCATGGATCTGGACGAAGCGGTCCGTATCTACCGTGAAGACAAGAAAGTTGACCAGGAATACGAAGGCATTGTGCGTCAGCTGATGACCTACATGATGGAAGATTCTCGTACCATTCCAAGCGTACTGACCGCGCTGTTCTGTGCGCGCTCCATCGAGCGTATCGGTGACCGTTGCCAGAACATTTGCGAATACATCTTCTACTTCGTGAAGGGGCAGGATTTCCGACACGTGGGCGGCGACGAGCTGGACAAGCTGCTGGCGGGTAAAGATCCGAAAGAGTGATGTGTGTGGCGGGTGGCGCTAACGCTTACCCGCCCTACGTTAATTTAACGTGTAATATCCCACCCGCGCGCCTTCCACAGCGCTGGCAGTTGCGCCAGATCGGTAAAGGTCGTCACTTTTGGATGATCGATCGGCTTGTTGTGCGGATCGGCGCAGAAGTAAAACACCTCCATCCCCGCATCAATCCCCGACTGCGCGCCCGCAGACGAGTCATCCACCAGAATGCAGTTCTCCACGTTGACGTTCATCGCCTTCGCCGCGTGGAACATCAGCGCCGGATCGGGTTTCCAGCGCTGGATATCGTAGCCGCTGAACAGTTTTTCCGGGATGTGGTGCAACATCTCCAGCTTGCCGAGCGAGTGCTGCATTTTGCTGACCGGGCCGTTTGAGACCACGCAGATCGGCACTGTCATCGCATCCAGCAGCGTGTTAGCGCCAGCGATAACTTCCAGCTCGGCGTCGAAGAGGCGTGCGACCTCGGCGCGGTACACCGGTTCCAGATCCGCTTTTGCCAGATCCACCCCGTGCTCTTCGTTAATTATGTCGATGATCTCGTACAGCTTCACGCCCTTAAAGCGTTTAAACACCTCTTCGAGATCGAGCGTAATACCAAATTCCTGGAACATGGCGACATACGCGCGGGAACAAATGACCTCACTGTCGACCAGCGTACCGTCACAGTCGAAAAATACCGCTTCAATTCCGGACATGCCTTTCCCTTTTAACAAGTTTAACGTTTTCGTACGGCAGTTCACCGGGACGCAATCGTTGCCGTATAAGCAAAATCAATGAAAAAAGTATCCCGTAACCGCCACTATTGTCGCATTTTGGTATAGGATAGCGACGAATTTTCCCTCCTTGTTCGGAAATTGATGATGAGTCAACAACACACTACCCAGACGTCTGGTCAGGGGCTGCTTGAGCGCGTGTTCAAACTGCGCGAGCACGGCACAACGGCACGCACCGAAGTGATCGCCGGTTTTACTACCTTCCTGACGATGGTCTATATCGTTTTCGTTAACCCGCAAATTCTGGGCGTGGCTGGCATGGACACCAGCGCCGTCTTTGTAACCACCTGTCTGATCGCAGCCCTAGGCAGCATCCTGATGGGTGTTTTCGCTAATCTGCCCGTGGCGCTGGCCCCGGCAATGGGTCTGAATGCGTTCTTTGCGTTCGTGGTGGTTCAGGCGATGGGCCTGCCGTGGCAGGTTGGGATGGGCGCCATTTTCTGGGGCGCGGTCGGCCTCCTGCTGTTGACCATCTTCCGTGTGCGCTACTGGATGATTGCGAACATTCCCGTGAGCCTGCGCGTGGGCATCACCAGCGGTATCGGTCTGTTTATCGGCATGATGGGGCTGAAAAACGCTGGCGTTATCGTGGCGAACCCGGAAACGCTGGTGAGCATTGGTAACCTGACCTCTCACAGCGTGCTGCTGGGCGTGCTGGGCTTCTTCATCATCGCGATCCTGGCATCGCGCAACATCCATGCTGCGGTGCTGGTCTCTATCATTGTGACCACGCTGCTGGGCTGGATGCTGGGTGACGTACATTACAACGGTATCGTCTCTGCGCCACCGAGCGTCTCTACCGTGATTGGTCACGTTGATCTGGCGGGCTCGCTGAACCTGGGACTGGCCGGGGTGATTTTCTCCTTCATGCTGGTCAACCTGTTTGACTCCTCCGGTACGCTGATTGGCGTGACCGACAAAGCGGGTCTGGCGGATGAAAAAGGCAAATTCCCGCGCATGAAGCAGGCGCTGTATGTGGATAGCATCTCGTCCGTCGCTGGCTCTTTCATTGGCACCTCATCTGTTACCGCTTACATTGAATCCTCTTCCGGTGTGTCCGTGGGCGGTCGTACCGGCCTGACGGCGGTAGTTGTGGGTCTGCTGTTCCTGCTGGTGATCTTCCTCTCTCCGCTGGCGGGGATGGTGCCACCATACGCGGCAGCCGGCGCGCTGATCTACGTCGGCGTGCTGATGACCTCAAGCCTGGCGCGCGTGAAGTGGGAAGATCTGACGGAAGCCGTTCCGGCATTTATTACCGCGGTGATGATGCCGTTCAGCTTCTCGATCACCGAAGGTATCGCGCTGGGCTTTATCTCTTACTGCGTGATGAAAATCGGTACTGGCCGCTTCCGCGAACTCAGCCCGTGCGTGATTATTGTGGCGCTGCTGTTTGTGCTGAAGATTGTGTTTATTGATGCACACTAAGATGCTGGTGGTGTCAGGTGGCGCTTCGCTTACCTGACCTACTGACGAGTGTAGGCCCGGTAAGCGCTAGCGCCACCGGGCTTTTTTATCAGGTTTTAACCCGCTTAATATAATCCCCAAACGCGGTCAGCTGGCCAGAGAGATGGTCACGCGTACTCTGATCCACCACTTCACCCGTCTGCGGGTCGACCTTGTTCTGAATCACGCCGCCCATAAATTCCGGCTTGTTCATCACCATTGCATCCAGGAACACCAGGATCTGACGCAGATGATACTGGCAGCGCGCGCCGCCAATGGCGCCCATTGAGCTGGTCTGGATCAGCACTGGTTTACCAGACAGAGGCTGCTCCGGTAAACGGGACAGCCAGTCAATGGCGTTCTTCAGACCACCCGGCACCGAGTAGTTATACTCAGGCGTCACAATCACCACGCCGTCAGCCTGACGGATCTGCTCGGCTATCGCTTCCACGCTCTGCGGGAACCCTTCTTCCTGCTGAACGTCAGCATCATAAAGCGGGATGTCGCCAATGGATGGCAGGGCACTGATCTCCATTCCCGCAGGCGCCAGCTGCGGCAGCGTACGGGCAACCATCCCGTTAAAAGAACCTTTGCGCAGGCTTCCCAGTAACGTAACAACTTTCAACGTATCAGACATGATTACTCCTGTTTCATCATGATGACCCTGGACGGATCAGCTATGGGTGTATGCTTTTTCTGCCGGTAAACTGGTTAATCGCATCAGGCGCGCGGCGGGCTCGTTGGCGCGCTCAGGTACATCCGGAAGACTACGCCAACCGCGAGTGCTGTCAAACTCCCAGATTTTCAGCCGTTCGATGGCGGGGGTCACCGCAACGGACCAGATCAGTACGTCCTCAGCGTCGCTGAGCGCCTCTACCAGCGAGGCTTTTGTTGCGCGCAGGCGTCCGGAGCCGGGGAGCAGCTGCAACAGGCTGGCGTCGTCTGACGCCGCGCCGCTCAGTTTGCGGATGCTCTGGCGAAGGGTGATGAGCTGCGCTCTGGCTTCAACGGGGTCGTTCTGGTTACGTATCCACAGCTTTTCATTGCTGGAGAGCGGGTATTCATCGAGCGCGTTCGCACCATGGAAGCTGCGCGTGACGCGTTGCAGCTCCATATCCAGGCCGCAATCACCTTCAGTCGTCAGCGCGACGCCAACAATGTTGCCGGTGTACGCAATGGAAAAATGGGGGAGTGCCGGGTCAGCAAAAACCGGGCGACCTTCTGGCTGGGTGAGTATGTCCGGTAATTCGCTGGTGCCGTACAGCATAAAAAGCAGTTCTGCGAGGAGCGCTCTGGAAGCTAAAAACCGCGTCCTGCGGTGTTCAGGTAGTTTGAGCGCCTCACTGTGACAGGCTGAAGATATTCTGGCCGATACGAGATGCCCTTCCGTTAATGTTCCTCGTGCAAAATGCGTAGCCATTTTTCGCTCCTTGATAATGGTCGTAGTCGGTTAAACGGTTACATGATTATCGCTTAACTCAGCTTCTGTTTTAATCAGTAAATGGAAATAAGAGAAGCCTGAGCACCGAACTTTACATTATCTTAGGCAAAAACCTGACCTGGTGCGGTATACAGCGCTTTAATCGTCTCACGCAGCCAGAGGATTTTCGGATTATGGCTGTTCCGTTTATGCCAGATCAGCGTGAAGGGGACGGTGAGCTTTTCTGCCTGCGCCTCATCGATGGGAATGGGCAGACAGACCAGATTACGCTGGTGGAGTTGATTGTAGTGATGGCAGTAGTGCGGCGCAGTGGCAATGTAGTTGT
Organism: Enterobacter cloacae complex sp. EB5; assembly: GCF_031432835.1. Taxonomy (NCBI): domain Bacteria; kingdom Pseudomonadati; phylum Pseudomonadota; class Gammaproteobacteria; order Enterobacterales; family Enterobacteriaceae; genus Enterobacter; species Enterobacter cloacae complex sp. EB5. The sequence continues at coordinate 1,989,443 of NZ_CP133860.1, read as the reverse complement.
GATCCGGCTGGGCCGCCATAAACATCGACTGCTCAAAACCGGGCAAACTCATGGCGATGTTACGCTCCCGCCCCATCTCCCTTAGCACCTCGTCGAGCGCCCAGGTGTCGCTGCGTTCCCAGAAGATGCTGATATGCGGGTAGCGCAGAAACGTCTCCAGATCCCACGCTTCCTGGAGCGCGGGATGATCCTCGCGCAAATACACACACGGACGGTCACTGAACAGGATTTCGTAGTCGATAAACCACGGCATCAGCTTTAGCAGTTCGCGCGAGCGAGGGTGCGTTTCACGCCCGGTGAAGCCCAGATCCACTTCTCCGCGCGTAATGGCGTCCAGCGAATCGTAATCCCATTGGCGCAGCTTCACCGTCGCCTGTGGATAACGCTGATTCACCTGCTCCAGCAGGGTATTAAAGCGGATCAGCATCAGCGGTGTTTCGGCGGCGAGCACAAACTTAAGCCCGCCTGGAGAGCTATGGTGGAATTTATCGAGGATCTGGTTGCCAATCTGCATCCAGTCGGCCAAATCCTGTTCCAGACTCACCGTCAGCGGTGTGGGCAATAGCCCTAAAGGCGTTTTCACAAACAGCGGATCGTCGAACCAGTCGCGCAGCTTCGCCAGCGATTTACTCACCGCGGACGGCGTCACGTTCATCCGCTTCGCGGCTTTGGTGACGCTGCGCTCCTGCAACAAAAGTTGCAGGCAAAGTAAAAGATTAAGATCGAGACTGCTGATGGGCTTCTTCATAGTGCGCCGCGGGCTGGATGACCATAAGTAAGGTAATGCAGAGTATGCTACAGCCAATCAGAACCCCGATCAGCATATTCAGCGCGTTAAGGCCGATCACCGCCGCCAGCCAAATCCATAGTGACGAACCGCAGACCTGCGCAATGCCCAGCACCGAGCTTGCCACGCCTGCCCGCAATGAAAACGGGCCAAGTGCCTGACTCATCGCCACACCAAAGCCGACGGAGAATCCGGCGCAGATCAGAGTAATGCCCACCAGCATCACAGCGTGTGAGGTGGCAGTCGCCAGGATCACGCCTGCGGCGAGGAATAGCGTCTGTGAGGTGAGCATCAGCGTGCGCTGGCGGAAGATGTTGAGCGCAAAGGGCGTGGAGAATGAGACCGCCATGCTCACCATCGCGGTTAGCGCCATCACCGTCGAATACTCACCGCGATCGAAGCCCATCGTCTCCATCAGCAACACCGGGGAAACGTTTACATAGGTAAGGATCACCGCCACGCTAAGCGTGGTGATTGCCAGTCGACTCAGGAAAAAGCGATTCATCAGCTTTTCAGCCGGATGGAGGGTTGCGGTGTGATATGGCTGTTGCGAACCGGGATGGGTCTCTTTCAGCACCGTCACGGACAGGATAAAGACGATGGCGCCCATTGCGGCCATGGTCCAGAAAAGACTCTGCCACGGAAATTTAAGCATAATCAGGTAGCCAACAACCGGTGCCAGCACCGGGATGATGCAGGTAATGCCGTTCAGCATCGACAGCACTTTAGCGCGGCGCTGGGCGCTCAAGGTATCGCGCAGAATGGCAAAGGCCACCACGTAACAGCCGCCTGCGCCAATGCCCTGGATAAAACGTCCTGACAGGAACATTGTGCTTTCCTGCGCCACTGAACAGAGTACTGATGCCAGCGCAAAGATAACTGCACCCGTAATCGCGACGGGCTGGCGGCCTGCTTTATCCGCGATTTTCCCGGCAAATACCATCGACGACGCCAATCCCGCGAGGTAGGCCGAAAACGCGATGTGCAGTTGCGCCTCGCTGGCACCCAGATCGCGGGCAATATGCGGTAGCCCCACCAGATACATATCAATGCCGGACGGATACAGCAGAACCAGCGCAAAACTACAAAACAGAAAACGAGCCATAAATCCCCCATAGATGCAGGCAAGCAGGATAGGGGGCATGGGGCGATTACGCGAGTTGCCATTTGGATAATGGTGATTTCCTGGCAGGACATCACTATAACGGAGCTGAATAAGTGAGCTACTGTATTCGATGATCTGTCGTCTGAACACGGCTATGGGTTGCTAAACAAGGAGGCTTGCAACTACCCCCAGACTCTCGCCATTCCCTCACTTTCCGGCCGGACTAATTCAAAACCGAACTTTGCGTAGAGTGCCGGTACATCAGCCACCAGAGAGACATAAGCGCCTTTGTAAGCATGACGGTCCAGCCAGTGAATAATGCTTTCCATAATGAGCCGGCCAAGGCCACGCCCCTGATGAGCGGGATCGACGGCAATATCGACTATCTCGAAGTTTAATGCTCCGTCGCCAACAATACGTCCCATACCGACAGGCACTCCCTGCCAGAGAATGTGTACGCCATAACAGCTTCGTGGCAAACCCACTTTGGCTGCTTCTGGCGGTCGTGCTGACAAGCCCGATATGCTACGTAAGCGACAAAAATCTTCGACTGAAGGAACAGATTCAACGACGGTGTATTCGGCAGTCATGATTATTACCATTAACAAAAAATTAACTTTTAGCAGTCTGGGGGGGTAATGGCAATGCCTGAAACGACTCGGGTGTCGGCCAGAGAATGATAAGAGGATAATAAAAACCTGCATTAACAGGAAGTTAATGCAGGTAAGTGGGCGTTTATGAACCTGGCGTCATTTACCAATACAGAAGCTCGAGAATATCCGGCCCAGCAGATCGTCCGACGTAAACTCCCCGGTGATCTCGCTCAAATTCTGCTGCGCCAGACGCAGCTCTTCCGCCAGCAGTTCACCGGCCCACGCGCCGATCAGCTGGGCTTTACCCTGCTCAAGGTGGCGAGCCGCCTCTTCCAGCGCCTGCAAGTGACGACGACGCGCCAGGAAGCCGCCCTCCATGCTGGTGTCGAAGCCCATGCTCTGTTTGAGATGGCTACGCAGGGCTTCCACGCCTTCCCCGGTACGGGCCGACAGGCGAATCAGTGAGTGACCATTCACATCGCTGATACCCAGCGTTTCGCCGGTCACGTCTGCCTTATTGCGCACCACGGTGATCGGCAGTTTAGCCGGGAGACGGGCGATAAAGTCTGGCCAGATTTCAGCCGGATCAACGGCGTCGGTTGTGGTGCCGTCCACCATAAACAGCACGCGGTCGGCCTGCTCGATCTCCTGCCAGGCGCGTTCGATACCGATACGCTCGACTTCATCGCTCGCATCGCGAAGACCAGCGGTGTCGATGATGTGCAGCGGCATGCCGTCGATGTGTATATGCTCGCGCAGGACATCGCGGGTGGTACCGGCTATGTCGGTCACGATCGCCGCTTCACGGCCCGCCAGGGCGTTCAGCAGGCTCGATTTTCCGGCATTAGGGCGACCAGCAATCACCACCTTCATCCCTTCACGCAGCAGGCTGCCCTGGCGCGCTTCGGTGCGGACGGCATCGAGATCGTTCATCACCTGGTTGAGCTGAGCTTCAATTTTACCGTCTGAGAGGAAGTCGATCTCCTCGTCCGGGAAGTCGATAGCCGCTTCGACATAGATTCGCAGGTGAGTAAGTACTTCCACAAGGTGATTCACGCGTGCGGAAAATGCCCCCTGCAACGAGTTCAGCGCGGAGCGGGCTGCCTGTTCGGAACTGGCGTCGATTAGGTCGGCAATCGCCTCGGCCTGCGCCAGGTCGAGCTTATCGTTCAGGAAGGCACGCTCGGAGAACTCACCCGGCTTTGCAATGCGCAGGCCTGGCAGGGTCAGAATACGTTTTAACAGCAGGTCGAGGATCACCGGGCCGCCGTGACCCTGAAGCTCCAGCACGTCTTCGCCGGTAAAGGAGTTTGGGCCGGGGAACCACAGCGCGATGCCCTGGTCCAGCGGTGTGCCGTCGGCATCCTTAAACGGCAGATAATCAGCGTAGCGCGGCTTTGGCAGTTTACCCAGCACCGCTTCGGCCACCTCACGCGCCTTCAGGCCGGAGATGCGCAGAATGCCTACACCACCGCGTCCCGGTGGGGTTGCCTGGGCGACGATAGTGTCGTTATGGCTCATGGTTGCTCTCGTTCAATACAAATAAAAAAGGCGGTCAATCGACCGCCCTTATTTTAGCGTTAACTTACCGAATCAGGACTTTTTCTTTTCGCGGCTATGCAGGCCACGTTTTTCCAGACCACGGTAAATCAGCTGCTGCTGGATGATGGTCACCAGGTTGCTGACGATATAGTACAGCACCAGACCTGACGGGAACCACAGGAAGAACACGGTGAAGATGACCGGCATAAAGGTCATGATCTTCTGCTGCATCGGGTCGGTCACGGTGGTCGGCGACATCTTCTGAATGAAGAACATCGTCACGCCCATCAGGATCGGCAGGATGTAGTACGGGTCCTGTGCGGACAGGTCATGGATCCACAGGGCGAACGGCGCGTGGCGCAGCTCAACGGAACCCATCAGCATGTAGTACAGCGCAAGGAAGATTGGCATCTGAATCAGCAGCGGGAAGCAACCACCCAGTGGGTTTACTTTCTCTGCTTTATACAGGGCCATCATCTCCTGGCTCTGACGCTGTTTGTCATCGCCCAGACGCTCACGCATAGCCTGAATCTTCGGCTGTAGCATACGCATCTTCGCCATGGAGGTGTACTGCGCTTTAGTCAGCGGGTACATGATGCCACGAACGATAAAGGTGATAACGATGATGGAGAAGCCCCAGTTACCCAGGAAGCTGTGGATGAACTTCAGCAGCTTAAACAGCGGCTGAGAGATGAACCACAACCAACCGTAATCGACGGTCAGATCCAGGTGCGGCGCAACGGCAGCCATTTTGTCCTGGATTTCCGGGCCGACCCACAGGGTGCTTGCCAGTTTACCGGTTTGACCCGGCTGCACCAGAACTGGCTGAGATTTGTAGCCGATGGCTGCAATACCGTTGCCAAGGTTCGCGGTGTAGAAGTTGTTCGTACCGTCGTTATTCGGTACCCACGCCGTCGCGAAATACTGTTGCAGCATTGCGACCCAACCGCCTTTAGAGCTGACGTTCAGGTTTTCGTTATCGGCAATGGTATCGAATTTGTATTTCTCGTACTTGGTATCTGGCGTGGAGTAAGCCGCGCCACGGAAGGTATGCAGCGCAAAGTTGCTGCTTCCGGTATCACGGTGAGACGGCAGATTGATGGACTGCTTCAGCTGACCAAAGGTAGAGATTTCCAGCGGTTTCGCACCGGCGTTCTGTACGCTGTAGCCCACGTTCACCGCATATTCACCGCGTTTCAGGGTGAAGGTTTTGGTGAAGGTGTTGCCTGCCGCGTCGGTGTAGGTCATCGGGATAACCAGTTCGTTCTGACCATCAGCCAGCACAAACGTGTCATTCTCGACGTTATACAGTGGACGCGCACCGTTAGCCGGGTTATCCGGGCCATCACGACCGGTCAAGCCGCTCTGCGCCTGGTAGATAAATTCAGGCGTGGTTTCCAGTAACTGGAACGGTTCGGTAGACTTCAGCTCTTTCGGGTAGGTCAACAGCAGCGCCTGCTCAACATCACCACCACGGGTGTTGATAGTCAGCTCAAGCACATCGGTCTTAACCGTAATCTGTTTCCCCTGGCCACTGGCCGGTACGCCCTGGTCGGCGGCGCTACCCGCTGCGGTGGTCGTGGTCTGCGTGGTCTGCTGCTGGGGTTGAGGATTTTTATCCTGCTCCCATGCCTGCCAGATCATGAAAGACACGAACAACAAAGCGATGATAAGAAGATTGCGTTGCGAATCCATCGTTAGTGTTCTCTGGTATCAAAAGGTCCTGGAGGGACGGGGTCGTCTCCACCTGGGTGTAAAGGGTGGCATTTTAATACGCGTTTCACCGTCAACCAACTGCCTTTTATCACTCCAAACCTGCGCAATGCCTCAATTCCGTAGCTTGAGCATGTTGGCGTGAAACGGCAGTGTGGCCCGAGTAGCGGACTAATCAGGCGTTGATAGACCCGAATGAGGGCTATCAGGACCCGCGAGCCAGGCGACAGTGGCGGCGCCATAATTTTTCCAACGCTTCCGAGAGAGCACGGTTATCGAGGTCGGCAACCCCTTTTTTAGCCACCACCACGAAATCCATTGAAGGCAGTTCGTGCTGACGTAAACGGAAGCTTTCACGCGTCAGACGTTTAATCCGGTTGCGTTCATGCGCACGCTTAACGTTTTTCTTGGCGACTGTGAGACCGATGCGGGGATGCCCCAGCGAATTTTGGCGGCCGAGGATGGTGATTTGCGGCGTGCCAGCCCGTTGTGGCTGCTGGAAGACGAAAGTGAAATGAGTGGGAGTTAACAAACGTAACTCCCTGGGAAATGCGAGCTTAACCACTCAGGGGTTAGCTTTATTACTTGGAAACGGTCAGACGAGCGCGGCCTTTAGCACGACGACGTGCCAGAACCTGACGACCATTTTTAGTAGCCATACGAGCACGGAAGCCGTGAGAACGGTTGCGCTTCAGTACAGACGGTTGAAAAGTGCGTTTCATGGCGATTTCTACCTAAACTTGAAAAAATTCATGACTTTTGCGGATGCCCGACCGAGTTTCGAATGACGGACGCCGAAGCCGTGGGTGATTAAAGAGGCCGGATTGTAATAATTGTACACTCCGGAGTCAATTCTCTTTCCTTATTTCCCGCGTATTTCCGCACGATTTCGCGTGGAAAATGAGCAACGGACGACGCAGGAAGATGAGCATCACGCGCCGGGTCGAGGATTATACGGGCTCGCCAACAAAGCGCAAGGATCGTCCCGGATCTTCGTTAGATCATTTAAGCCAAAAATTGTCTGTACTCATTAAATTTTCCAATATGCGGCCTAAATCGCGAGGCACTCGCGTCAGGATCGTTTACACTTACCCGATTCCGGATCTTCCTGTGGATAAATCGGGAAGAATCTGTGAGAAACAGAAGATCTCTGGCTCAGTTTAGGCTATGATCCGCGGTCCCGATCGGGATCCAGCGATCCAGGCCGGGTATAACCGCAGATAGCGGTTCGCACATCACCCTTTTGCACAGGGTCATGTCGATGTGCGCCAACAATCATGAATATTCAATAGTTTTCTTTTATTGTTCGAGTGGAGTCCGCCGTGTCACTTTCGCTTTGGCAGCAGTGTCTTGCCCGATTGCAGGATGAGTTACCAGCCACAGAATTCAGTATGTGGATCCGCCCGTTGCAGGCGGAACTGAGCGATAACACGCTGGCTTTGTATGCGCCAAACCGTTTCGTGCTCGATTGGGTAAGGGATAAATACCTTAATAACATCAATGGACTGCTGAACGATTTCTGCGGGTCAGATGCCCCACAGCTGCGTTTTGAAGTGGGCACAAAGCCGGTCACCCAAACCGTTCGTGAAGTTGTCAATGTGGCAGCCCCTGCACAGGCGGCGCCCGCGCCAGCGCCTCGCGTTGCACCGGCTCGTCAGGGTTGGGATAACGTTCCGGCCCCCGCTGAGCCTACCTACCGCTCTAACGTTAACGTGAAACACACGTTCGATAACTTCGTTGAAGGTAAGTCGAACCAGCTGGCGCGCGCGGCGGCTCGCCAGGTAGCCGATAACCCCGGTGGCGCTTACAACCCGCTGTTTCTGTATGGCGGCACGGGTCTCGGTAAAACGCACCTGCTGCATGCGGTGGGTAACGGCATTATGGCGCGTAAGCCGAATGCGAAAGTGGTGTATATGCACTCCGAACGCTTCGTTCAGGACATGGTAAAAGCCCTGCAAAACAATGCGATCGAAGAGTTTAAACGCTACTACCGTTCCGTTGATGCGCTGCTGATCGATGACATTCAGTTCTTTGCCAATAAAGAACGATCGCAGGAAGAGTTTTTCCATACCTTTAACGCCCTGCTGGAAGGCAATCAGCAGATCATTCTGACCTCGGATCGTTATCCAAAAGAGATCAACGGCGTTGAAGATCGTCTCAAATCCCGCTTCGGCTGGGGCCTGACCGTGGCGATTGAGCCGCCGGAGCTGGAAACCCGCGTCGCGATCCTGATGAAAAAAGCCGACGAGAACGACATTCGCCTGCCGGGTGAAGTGGCGTTCTTCATTGCCAAGCGCCTGCGTTCCAACGTGCGTGAACTGGAAGGGGCGCTGAACCGCGTTATCGCCAACGCCAACTTCACCGGTCGTGCGATCACCATCGATTTTGTGCGTGAAGCGCTGCGCGATTTATTGGCTTTGCAGGAAAAACTGGTCACTATCGACAATATTCAGAAGACAGTGGCTGAGTACTACAAGATCAAAGTGGCAGATTTACTGTCTAAACGTCGTTCCCGCTCGGTGGCGCGTCCGCGTCAGATGGCGATGGCGCTGGCAAAAGAGCTAACCAACCACAGCCTGCCGGAAATCGGCGATGCGTTTGGTGGCCGTGACCATACGACCGTGCTGCACGCTTGTCGCAAGATCGAGCAGTTACGCGAAGAAAGCCACGACATAAAAGAAGATTTTTCCAATTTAATCAGAACATTATCATCGTGACGCTATGAAATTTACCGTTGAACGTGAACATTTATTAAAACCGCTGCAACAGGTGAGTGGCCCATTAGGCGGCCGCCCTACGCTGCCTATTCTTGGAAACCTGCTGCTTCAGGTCGCGGACGGTACGCTGTCGCTGACCGGCACAGATCTGGAAATGGAAATGATCGCGCGCGTTACGCTGACTCAGCCGCACGACGCGGGAGCGACCACGGTTCCGGCACGTAAATTCTTTGATATTTGCCGTGGGCTGCCGGAAGGCGCTGAAATCGCCGTGCAGCTGGAGGGCGACCGCATGCTGGTGCGCTCTGGCCGCAGCCGTTTCTCCCTCTCCACGTTGCCCGCTGCGGACTTCCCGAACCTGGATGACTGGCAGAGCGAAGTTGAATTTACTCTGCCGCAGGCGACGATGAAGCGTCTGATCGAAGCCACGCAGTTCTCCATGGCGCATCAGGACGTTCGTTACTACTTAAACGGCATGCTGTTCGAAACCGAAGGTGAAGAGCTGCGTACCGTGGCGACCGACGGTCACCGTCTGGCGGTCTGTTCTATGCCGATTGGTGATTCACTGCCGAACCATTCGGTGATCGTGCCGCGTAAAGGCGTGATTGAACTGATGCGTATGCTCGACGGCGGCGACACGCCGCTGCGCGTGCAAATTGGCAGCAACAATATTCGTGCCCATGTGGGCGATTTTGTCTTCACATCGAAGCTGGTAGACGGTCGTTTCCCGGATTATCGCCGCGTATTGCCGAAGAACCCGGATAAAACGCTGGAGGCGGGTTGCGACATCCTCAAGCAGGCGTTCGCGCGTGCCGCTATTCTCTCCAACGAGAAATTCCGCGGCGTACGTCTGTACGTGAGTGAAAACCAGATCAAAATCACCGCCAACAACCCGGAGCAGGAAGAGGCAGAAGAGATTCTGGACGTCACCTACGCCGGGGCTGAGATGGAAATCGGCTTCAACGTCAGCTATGTGCTGGATGTGCTGAATGCACTGAAATGCGAGAACGTTCGCATCCTGCTGACTGACTCCGTTTCGAGCGTACAGATTGAAGATGCCGCATCACAGTCGGCTGCCTATGTTGTCATGCCAATGAGACTGTAATGTCGCTCACCCGTCTGTTGATCCGCGACTTTCGCAATATCGAAAGCGCGGATCTCGCTTTATCCCCTGGCTTTAACTTCCTGGTTGGCGCGAACGGCAGCGGCAAAACCAGCGTGCTGGAAGCCATCTATACGCTCGGCCACGGCCGGGCGTTTCGCAGTTTGCAGATTGGTCGCGTGATTCGCCACGAGCAGGATTCTTTTGTTCTGCACGGGCGTTTGCAGGGCGCAGAGCGGGAAACCGCCATTGGCCTGACCAAAGACAAGCAGGGCGACAGCAAGGTGCGCATTGACGGCACCGATGGCCACAAGGTGGCGGAGCTGGCGCTGCTGATGCCGATGCAGCTGATTACGCCCGAGGGGTTTACTTTACTCAACGGCGGCCCCAAATACAGAAGAGCGTTCCTGGACTGGGGATGCTTTCACAATGAAGCCGGTTTCTTTAACGCCTGGAGCAACCTGAAGCGTCTGCTTAAACAGCGTAACGCCGCATTGCGCCAGGTCACGCGCTACGCCCAGTTGCGTCCGTGGGACATGGAACTCATTCCTCTTGCGGAACAAATCAGCCGCTGGCGTGCCGAATACAGCGCAGGTATCGCCGAAGACATGGCCGACACCTGCAAACAGTTTTTACCCGAGTTCTCTCTCACCTTCTCTTTCCAGCGTGGCTGGGAAAAAGAGACGGAATATGCCGAGGTGTTAGAGAGAAGCTTCGAGCGCGATCGCATGTTGACCTACACCGCGCACGGCCCGCACAAGGCGGATTTTCGCATTCGTGCCGACGGTGCGCCGGTGGAAGACACGCTGTCGCGCGGGCAGCTGAAGCTCCTGATGTGCGCGCTGCGCCTGGCGCAGGGGGAATTCCTCACCCGCGAAAGTGGGCGACGCTGCCTGTACCTGATAGATGATTTTGCCTCGGAACTTGACGACGCGCGGCGCGGGCTGCTTGCCAGCCGCTTAAAAGCCACGCAGTCGCAGGTTTTCGTCAGCGCCATTAGCGCTGAACACGTTATGGACATGTCGGACGAAAATTCGAAGATGTTTACCGTGGAAAAGGGTAAAATAACGGATTAACCCAAGTTGAAATGAGCGAGAAACGTTGATGTCGAATTCTTATGACTCCTCCAGTATCAAAGTCCTGAAAGGGCTGGATGCGGTGCGTAAGCGCCCGGGTATGTATATCGGCGACACGGATGACGGCACCGGTCTGCACCACATGGTATTCGAGGTGGTAGATAACGCTATCGACGAAGCGCTCGCGGGTCACTGTAAAGACATCGTGGTCACGATCCATGCGGACAACTCCGTGTCCGTTACCGATGACGGTCGTGGCATCCCAACCGGTATTCACCCGGAAGAGGGCGTATCTGCTGCGGAAGTGATCATGACCGTTCTGCACGCAGGCGGTAAGTTCGATGATAACTCCTATAAAGTTTCCGGCGGTCTGCACGGCGTAGGCGTATCCGTAGTAAACGCCCTGTCGCAGAAGCTGGAGCTGGTTATCCAGCGCGAAGGCAAAATTCACCGTCAGATCTACCAGCACGGCGTGCCTGAAGCGCCGCTGGCCGTCACGGGCGATACCGAGAAAACCGGTACCATGGTGCGTTTCTGGCCGAGCCTTGAAACCTTCACCAACGTCACCGAATTCGAGTACGACATTCTGGCGAAACGCCTGCGTGAACTGTCGTTCCTGAACTCCGGCGTGTCGATTCGTCTGCGCGACAAACGCGACAACAAAGAAGACCACTTCCACTACGAAGGCGGTATCAAGGCGTTCGTTGAGTACCTGAACAAGAATAAAACGCCAATTCACCCGAATATCTTCTACTTCTCCACTGAAAAAGACGGTATCGGCGTGGAAGTGGCCTTGCAGTGGAACGACGGTTTCCAGGAAAACATCTACTGCTTCACCAACAACATTCCACAGCGCGACGGCGGTACGCACCTTGCGGGCTTCCGCGCGGCGATGACCCGTACCCTGAACGCCTACATGGACAAAGAAGGCTACAGCAAAAAAGCGAAAGTCAGCGCCACCGGCGACGATGCCCGTGAAGGCCTGATTGCCGTGGTCTCCGTGAAGGTGCCGGATCCGAAGTTCTCCTCACAGACCAAAGACAAGCTGGTCTCTTCTGAGGTGAAATCGGCGGTTGAACAGCAGATGAACGAGCTGCTGAGCGAATACCTGCTGGAAAACCCGTCCGACGCGAAAATCGTGGTGGGTAAAATTATCGATGCGGCGCGTGCCCGTGAAGCGGCGCGTAAAGCGCGTGAAATGACCCGTCGTAAAGGCGCGCTGGACCTGGCAGGCCTGCCGGGCAAACTGGCTGACTGTCAGGAACGCGACCCGGCGCTGTCTGAACTGTACCTTGTGGAAGGGGACTCCGCGGGCGGTTCTGCGAAGCAGGGCCGTAACCGCAAGAACCAGGCGATTCTGCCGCTGAAGGGTAAAATCCTTAACGTTGAGAAAGCGCGCTTCGACAAGATGCTCTCTTCTCAGGAAGTGGCGACGCTCATCACCGCGCTCGGTTGCGGCATTGGTCGCGACGAGTACAACCCGGACAAACTGCGCTATCACAGCATCATCATCATGACCGATGCGGACGTCGACGGCTCGCACATTCGTACGCTGCTGTTGACCTTCTTCTATCGTCAGATGCCGGAAATCGTTGAGCGCGGCCACGTCTACATTGCCCAGCCGCCGCTGTACAAAGTGAAGAAAGGCAAGCAGGAACAGTACATTAAAGATGACGACGCGATGGATCAGTACCAAATCGCGATCGCCCTTGATGGTGCGACCCTGCACGCAAACTCCAGTGCGCCAGCGCTGGCCGGTGAGCCGCTGGAGCGTCTGGTCTCTGAGTTCAACGCCACGCAGAAAATGATTGGCCGTATGGAGCGTCGCTATCCAAAAGCGCTGCTGAAAGAGCTGATTTACCAGCCGACCCTGACCGAAGCCGATCTGAGCAACGAGCAGACCGTCACCCGCTGGGTGAACACCCTAGTGAGCGAGCTGAACGAGAAAGAGCAGCATGGCAGCCAGTGGAAGTTCGACGTTCAGCAGAACGCTGAGCAGCAGTTCGAGCCGATCGTCCGCGTGCGTACCCACGGCGTCGACACCGACTATCCGCTGGAGCACGAGTTTGTTACCGGTCCGGAATACCGCCGTATCTGCGCGCTCGGCGAGAAGCTGCGCGGTCTGATCGAAGACGACGCGTTCATCGAACGTGGCGAACGTCGTCAGCCGGTAGCTAGCTTCGAACAGGCGCTGGAGTGGCTGGTGAAAGAGTCCCGTCGTGGTCTCTCTATTCAGCGTTATAAAGGCCTGGGCGAAATGAACCCGGATCAGCTGTGGGAAACCACCATGGATCCGGAAAGCCGTCGCATGTTGCGCGTCACCGTTAAAGACGCAATCGCAGCGGATCAGCTGTTCACGACCCTGATGGGCGATGCGGTTGAACCACGTCGCGCCTTCATCGAAGAGAACGCCCTGAAAGCGGCGAACATCGATATCTAATATCGTGACACAGCGATAAAAGCCGCGCTTTAGCGCGGCTTTTTTATGGACGCAGGAAACTCCAGCGACATCACTGCCGGTAAACGTTTGACCAGCATATCTATGGCAATTCTTACCCTTAGCGGCAGGTGTGGCGTCTGCTGCCAGACGGCATGAACGTCGAAGCGTACATCCGGGGCCTGATCTAAGAGCGGGACAAGGTTCCCCTGCTGAATTTCTTTGATGACCATCCAGCAGGGTAACCATGCAAGGCCGTGGCCGGCCAGCGCCGCGTCGCAGATTGCCTGCAAATCATCCATATTGAGCGATGAGCGGGGAATAAACGTGCGCGACGTGCCATCGTAATCCATCAGCTGCCAGGGTAGGACTCTGCCCGCACGCGTGTAGTTAATGGCCGTATGCTGGCGTAAATCATCAACGCTTTGCGGCTGGCCATTCTTAAACAGATAATCCGGCGCGGCACACAGAACCATCCGGTGCTCCCCCAGCCTTCTGGCGACCAGCACGCTGCTGTCAGCCAGAGCGCCATTGCGCACCGCCATATCAAACCCTTCTTCCACGAGATCCACGACGCGGTCGCTGAAGGACATTTCAAGCTCAAGCCCGGGATGCTCCTGCGCCAGCTCTATTAGCAGCGGGGCGATACACTGGCGACCAAACAGCACCGGCACGGCAACACGCAGCCGACCGCTGACCTGATGTTTTCCGGTTTCAAGCTGCGATTCAGCGCCACGGATCTCCTCCAGCGCGCGCAGGCAGCGTTCATAAAAAAGTGCGCCGTTATCGGTCAGCCTCTGACTGCGGGTGGTCCGATGAAACAGACGAACCCCCAGCCTCTCTTCAAGACGAGCAATGCTTTTTCCTACCGCCGAGCGCGACAAATGCAGACGGACGGCGGCCTGGGCAAAACTTCCTGCCTCAACGGAGGCAACGAAAACGGGAATATCTTTCAGCGTATCGGTCATGGACGGATTGTGTCAATTTGGTCATCAATGAAGGGAAAACTTATCGCCACTGGCGACGCTGAGTCAACGGTAGACTGTCAGAACTGAAAATCATCTGATGACAGGAGAAAAAAATGACTGAAACAATGCAACGCTGGTCAATGGATGCCCTTGGTCGTGAAAGCCTCAGGCTCGTTCAGGAGCCTGTTCCACAGCCAGGCCCGGGTGAGGTTCGCGTAAGGGTTAATGCCGTTGCGCTCAACTACCGGGATAAAATGGTGATTGAAGGCACGATGCCGATTCCGCTTTCCTTCCCGTTTACCCCAGCATCTGACATGGCAGGCGTGGTGGACAGCATCGGCGAAGGCGTTACGCGTTTCAAGCCCGGCGCACGCGTCATCTCAACCTTCTTCCCGGAATGGATCGACGGCAAGCCGCAGGCAGACGCGCGCGATTTGCCCTATAAAACGTCCGGTGGATACTTCCAGGGCATGCTGGCCGAATATGTGATTGTGAGTGAAAACGCGCTGGTGGCGTCCCCGGAAAGCCTGGATGACGCTGAGGCCAGCACGCTTCCTTGCGCGGGGCTCACCGCCTGGTTTGCGCTGGTGGAACGTGGTCAGCTGCGCGCCGGGCAATCGGTGCTGGTACAAGGGACGGGCGGTGTGGCGCTATTCGCTTTGCAGATAGCAAAAGCGCACGGCGCAGAAGTTATTGTTACGTCGGGGAGTGATGAAAAACTGGCGCGGGCCAAAAAGCTGGGGGCCAGCCAGGGTATCAACCGACTGAAAGGCGACTGGGCTGAAAATACGCTGGCACTGACGCAGGATCGCGGCATCGACCATATTATCGAAACGGTGGGTGGGGAGAACCTGAGACATTCCCTGCGCGCCGTTGCCGTTCATGGGCGGATATCGGTCATTGGCGTGCTGGCCGGGACAGAAATTTCTCTGCCTGCAAGCGAGCTGTTGCTGAAATCTCCCGTCATTCAGGGGATTGGGGTTGGACACCGCCGGGCGCTGGAAGATTTTGTCCGTGCTGTTGATATCACGGAGTTAAAACCGGTGATTGAGCATCGCTACCGCTTTGACGAGCTGGAACAGGCGCTTGAACATCTGGATCGCGGTGCGTTTGGCAAAATCGTTCTCACCCGCGAGTGAGTTCCCGTTCCCGGGATAAACGTAAAAGGGGCTTTTTGTTGCGCAAGGTAGCTCTATTTTTGTGTGCTTAATCGCGTTAGCATGAGGTATCACTCATTTATCCCGGGGACCTCATGGCTATCAAACTCATTGCAATCGATATGGACGGCACGCTGCTGCTGCCGGACCACACTATCTCTCCTGCCGTTAAAAATGCGATCGCCGCCGCACGCGAAAAAGGCGTGAACGTGGTGCTCACCACCGGACGCCCGTATGCCGGGGTGCACAGCTACCTGAAAGAGCTGCACATGAACCAGCCTGGCGATTACTGCATCACCTATAACGGCGCGCTGGTGCAAAAGGCAGCCGATGGCAGCACGGTGGCGCAAACTGCACTGAGCTATGATGACTACCGTTTCCTGGAAAAACTCTCCCGCGACGTGGGCTCTCACTTCCACGCGCTCGATCGCAATACGCTTTACACCGCCAACCGCGATATCAGCTACTACACGGTGCACGAGTCCTACGTTGCAACCATTCCTCTGGTGTTCTGCGAAGCGGAAAACATGGACCCGGCAACCCAGTTCCTGAAAGTAATGATGATCGACGAACCCGCGATCCTCGACAAAGCCATTTCACGCATTCCGGCTGAGGTAAAAGAGAAATATACCGTGCTGAAAAGTGCGCCGTACTTCCTCGAAATCCTCGATAAACGCGTCAATAAAGGCACGGGCGTCAAATCGCTTGCCGATGCGCTGGGCATCAAGCCTGAGGAGATCATGGCGCTGGGCGACCAGGAAAACGATATTGCGATGATCGAATATGCGGGCATGGGCGTGGCGATGGATAACGCCATCCCGTCGGTAAAAGAAGTGGCGAACTTCGTGACCAAATCTAACCTGGAAGACGGCGTTGCCTGGGCGATCGAGAAATTCGTTCTGTCGTAACAAGTGCTTTGAAAGATTAGCCCTGGTTATTAACCGGGGCTTTTTTTGGCCCTGAATTTATCGAATTGTTCTTTTTGTGATCTGGATTGTAGTACAACATTAACTGATTGTACTACATTGCCACCACGGCAAAGACGAAAGGCCTCACGTTTGTACTGCAAAAGTGAGGCGAAATTCAGCGGTCGCGGTAAAGTAGTGATGGACTTACAGAGCACAAGGACTCTCCATGACACTCAATAAAACCGATCGCATTGTCATCACGCTGGGCACCCAGATTGTGGGTGGCAAATACGTTCCCGGTTCGCCGCTGCCAGCAGAGGCGGAACTGTGCGAGGAGTTTGAAACCTCGCGCAACATCATCCGGGAAGTGTTCCGCTCGCTGATGGCGAAGCGGCTGATTGAAATGAAGCGCTATCGCGGCGCGTTTGTGGCGCCGCGTAACCAGTGGAACTACCTCGATACTGACGTTCTGCAATGGGTACTGGAAAACGACTACGACCCACGGCTCATCGGCGCGATGAGCGAAGTCCGAAATCTGGTGGAACCGGCCATCGCCCGCTGGGCGGCAGAGCGCGCAACGTCAGGTGACCTGGCACAGATTGAGTCGGCTTTAAACGACATGATCGCCAATAACCAGAATCGGGAGGCGTTCAACGAAGCGGACATTCGTTACCACGAAGCGGTATTGCAGTCGGTGCATAACCCGGTTTTACAGCAGCTTAGCGTGGCGATCAGCTCGCTACAGCGAGCAGTATTTGAACGTACCTGGATGGGCGATGAGGCCAACATGCCGAAAACGCTTCAGGAACATAAAGCGCTGTTCGATGCGATACGGCATCAGGACGGCGATGCGGCAGAGCAGGCGGCGCTGACCATGATCGCCAGCTCGACACGAAGGTTGAAGGAAATCACATGACATCACGCTACATCGCAATTGACTGGGGATCGACCAATCTGCGCGCCTGGCTCTACCAGGGTGAGCAGTGCCTGGAAAGCAGGCAATCAGAAGCAGGTGTGACGCGCCTGAACGGTAAATCCCCCGCAGCGGTGTTAGCAGAGGTGACACAAAACTGGCGCGACGGTACAACGCCAGTGGTGATGGCCGGAATGGTCGGCAGTAACGTGGGCTGGAAGGTCGCGCCTTACCTGTCGGTTCCGGTGCATTTCACCGCCGTTGGCGAGCAGTTAACGTCCGTTGACGACAATGTCTGGATTATTCCCGGTTTATGCGTCTCTCGCGACGATAACCATAACGTGATGCGCGGCGAAGAGACGCAGCTGCTCGGGGCGCGCACCCTTTCTCCTTCTTCTGTCTACGTCATGCCCGGGACGCACTGCAAATGGGTCCTGGCGGATGCTGAGCAAATTCATGATTTCCGCACCGTGATGACCGGCGAACTGCACCATTTGCTGCTTAAGCATTCGCTGGTGGGGGCCGGTTTGCCGGAGCAGACCCCTTCGCCGGAAGCGTTTGCCGCCGGGCTTGAGCGCGGGATCGCCTCCCCTGTCGTTTTGCCGCAACTTTTTGAGGTTCGCGCCTCGCACGTGCTGGGAAATCTTCCGCGCGAACAGGTCAGCGAATTTCTGTCCGGCCTGCTGATTGGCGCAGAAGTCGCCACCCTGAGCGACGCGTTCGCCGGGCAGCAGGCCATCACGCTCGTCGCGGGTTCATCGCTGACGTCTCGTTACCGCCAGGCGTTCCACGCTATCGGACGGGATGTTGCTGCGGTGGAAGGCGACACGGCATTTCAGGCAGGCATAAGGAGCATCGCTCATGCAGTGGCAAACTGAACTTCCCCTGATCGCGATTTTGCGCGGTATCACGCCCGGTGAGGCCTTAGCGCACGTTGGCGCGGTGATCGACGCCGGGTTCGACGCGGTGGAAATCCCGCTCAACTCCCCGGAGTGGGAAAAAAGCATTCCGGCAGTTGTGAAGGCGTTTGGTGATAAGGCGCTGATTGGCGCTGGCACCGTATTACAGCCGGAGCAGGTGGATGAACTGGCGAAGATGGGCTGCAAGCTTATCGTCACACCGAATATCAACCCCGAGGTGATCCGCCGGGCGGTGGAGTACGGCATGACCGTTTGCCCGGGTTGTGCCACGGCCACAGAAGCCTTTGCCGCCCTCGATGCGGGCGCACAGTCTCTCAAAATTTTCCCGTCGTCGGCCTTTGGTCCGGATTACATCAAAGCGCTGAAAGCGGTCTTACCCGCCAGCGTGCCGGTCTTTGCCGTGGGCGGCGTCACGCCGGAAAACCTGGGCCAGTGGATGAGCGCGGGCTGTGTGGGCGCGGGGCTGGGCAGCGATCTCTATCGTGCCGGTCAGCCCGTTGAGCGTACCGCACAGCAGGCGGCAGCATTTGTGAAAGCGTATCGAGAGGCAGTGCAATGAAAATAACCAAACTCACCACGTACCGTTTACCCCCGCGTTGGATGTTCCTGAAAATCGAAACCGACGAAGGCGTGGTTGGCTGGGGCGAGCCGGTGATTGAAGGCCGTGCGCGCACCGTTGAAGCCGCGGTGCACGAGCTGGGCGAATACCTGATTGGCCAGGATCCGGCGCGCATCAACGACCTGTGGCAGGTCATGTACCGGGCGGGATTTTACCGTGGCGGTCCGATCCTGATGAGCGCCATCGCCGGTATTGATCAGGCGCTGTGGGATATCAAAGGCAAAGTGCTGAATGCCCCGGTCTGGCAATTAATGGGCGGCCTGGTGCGCGACAAAATCAAAGCCTACAGCTGGGTAGGCGGTGACCGCCCTGCGGAAGTGATCGACGGTATCCGGCAACTGCGCAACATCGGTTTTGACACCTTCAAACTCAACGGCTGCGAAGAGATGGGCGTTATAGACAACTCGCGCGCGGTAGACCGGGCGGTGAACACCGTGGCGCAAATCCGCGAGGCTTTCGGCAACGAGATTGAGTTTGGTCTGGATTTCCACGGCCGCGTCAGCGCGCCAATGGCCAGAGTGCTGATTAAAGAGCTGGAGCCGTATCGCCCGCTGTTTATCGAAGAGCCGGTGCTGGCCGAGCAGGCGGAATACTATCCGAAACTGGCTGAACAGACGCACATTCCCATCGCGGCGGGGGAACGCATGTTCTCGCGCTTCGAGTTTAAACGCGTGCTGGAGGCGGGCGGCATTGCGATCCTGCAACCGGACCTCTCCCACGCGGGCGGCATCACCGAATGCTACAAAATTGCCGGAATGGCAGAAGCCTGGGATGTGGCGCTGGCGCCGCACTGTCCGCTTGGACCGATTGCGCTGGCGGCCTGCCTGCACGTCGACTTCGTCTCGCGCAATGCGGTGTTCCAGGAACAAAGCATGGGCATTCACTATAACAAGGGCGCGGAGCTGCTCGACTTTGTGAAAAACAAAGAAGACTTCAGCATGGAAGGCGGTTTCTTTAAACCGTTAACGAAGCCGGGCCTTGGCGTGGAGATCGATGAAGCCAAAGTCATTGAGCTGAGTAAAAGTGCGCCGGACTGGCGTAACCCACTGTGGCGTCATGAAGACGGTTCCGTAGCCGAGTGGTAAATCGCCGGATGGCGCTACGCTTATCCGGCCTACTCTCTCGTAGGCCCGGTAAGCGAAGCGCCACCGGGCAAAAAAAACGTACATAGAAAAAATATAACCCTCTGTAAATTACAGGGCATGGTGAGCGGCTTCGCTATGCCCAAAATCTGGAGACAGATTGCGATGGATATTCCAGTTACTGCTGCAAAAACCGGGCGTCGTCGTTACCTGACGCTGATCATGATCTTTATTACCGTGGTCATCTGTTATGTCGACCGCGCCAACCTTGCCGTGGCATCGGCCCATATTCAGGAAGAGTTTGGCATCACCAAAGCGGAAATGGGCTACGTCTTCTCGGCGTTTGCCTGGCTGTATACGCTCTGCCAGATCCCGGGCGGCTGGTTCCTTGACCGCGTGGGTTCACGTCTGACCTACTTTATCGCTATTTTTGGCTGGTCCGTGGCGACTCTGTTCCAGGGCTTCGCCACCGGGCTGATGTCGCTGATTGGCCTGCGCGCCATCACCGGGGTGTTTGAAGCGCCCGCGTTTCCGACCAACAACCGCATGGTGACCAGCTGGTTCCCGGAACATGAGCGAGCCTCTGCCGTCGGCTTTTACACCTCCGGGCAGTTTGTTGGTCTGGCGTTTCTGACGCCGCTGTTAATCTGGATCCAGGAGTTGCTGAGCTGGCATTGGGTGTTCATCGTCACCGGCGGGATCGGCATTATCTGGTCGTTAATCTGGTTTAAGGTGTATCAGCCGCCGCGCCTGACCAAAAGCATCACCAAAGCCGAACTGGACTACATCCGCGACGGCGGTGGCCTGGTGGACGGCGATGCGCCAGTGAAAAAAGAGGCGCGCCAGCCGCTGACCAGAGCGGACTGGAAGCTGGTCTTCCACCGTAAGCTGGTGGGCGTATATCTGGGCCAGTTCGCGGTGACCTCCACGCTATGGTTCTTCCTCACCTGGTTCCCGAACTATCTGACGCAGGAGAAGGGGATTACCGCGCTGAAGGCGGGCTTTATGACCACCGTACCGTTCCTTGCGGCGTTTTTCGGCGTCCTGCTTTCGGGCTGGCTGGCGGACAAACTGGTGAAAAAAGGCTTCTCACTGGGCGTTGCGCGTAAAACGCCGATTATCTGCGGACTGCTGATCTCTACCTGCATCATGGGAGCGAACTACACCAACGATCCGGTGTGGATCATGACCCTGATGGCGGTAGCGTTCTTCGGAAACGGTTTTGCCTCTATCACCTGGTCGCTGGTGTCGTCGCTGGAGCCGATGCGTCTGATCGGCCTGACCGGTGGCGTGTTTAACTTTGTTGGCGGCCTGGGCGGGATCACCGTACCGCTGGTCATCGGTTACCTGGCGCAGGACTACGGCTTTGGTCCGGCGCTGGTGTATATCTCTGCCGTGGCGCTGATCGGCGCGCTCTCCTACATCCTGCTGGTCGGCGACGTTAAACGAGTAGGCTAATCCCTTCGGATGTTTTACCCTGATGCGATAACCGCGCATCAGGGTATTTCCATGAAACAAATCACCTTCGCTTTCCGCAACCACCAGCTCACTAACATCAACACCTGGACGCCTGACAGCCAGTGGCTTGTCTATGATGTCCGCCCGTCCGGCGCGTCGTTTACCGGTGAAACCATTGAGCGGGTCAATGTCAGTACGGGCGAGGTTGAGGCGATCTACCGTGCGACTGACGGCGCGCATGTCGGCGTGGTGACCGTTCATCCGGTGCAGGAAAAATATGTTTTTATCCACGGCCCGAAACACCCGGATGCAGACTGGCACTACGATTTTCATCATCGCCAGGGGGTGATTGCGCACAATGGTCAGGTGAGCAATCTTGATGCGATGGATATCACCGCGCCTTACACCGCAGGCGCGCTGCGTGGCGGCAGCCACGTCCACGTTTTTAGCCCGAACGGGCAGTTCGTCAGCTTTACCTACAACGACCATGTGCTGCACGCGCGCGATCCGCAGCTGGATTTGCGTAACGTCGGGGTGGCGGCGCCTTTTGGTCCGGTAAACCCACAGGGGAACCATCCGCGGGAATATGCCGGAACCTTCTGGAGCGTACTGGTAAGCCGTACAACGCCGAACCCGAAACCGTGCAGCGATGAGATCAACCGCGCCTACGAAGAGGGCTGGGTGGGCAACGACAGGCTGGCGTTTATCGGCGATACGGTGTCTGCGAAAGGCGAGAAAGTGCCCGAACTGTTTATTGTCGATCTCCCCAAAGACGAGCAGGGCTGGAAACGGGAGGGTGATGCGCCGTTGCAGGGGACGCCGGATACAATGCCCGCGCCGCCTGCGGGCGTCATGCAACGCCGCCTTACCTTCACCCACCAGAAGGCGTATCCGGGGCTGGTGAACGTGCCGCGCCACTGGGTGCGCAGCAATCCACAGGGGACGCAGATTGCGTTTTTAATGCGGGACGATAACGGCGTTGTGCAGCTGTGGCTTATCTCCCCTGAGGGCGGCGAGCCGCGCCAGCTGACCCACGCTGAGCGTGATATTCAGTCAGCCTTTAACTGGCATCCTTCCGGCAACGGGCTGGGATTTGTGCTTGCAGGGCGCATTGCCTGCTGCGATGCGCAGACCGGAGAGGTGACGTTTTTGACGTCCGATCACGGCAATCCGCCGTCTGCTGACGCTGTGGTGTTTTCCCCGGACGGACGATTTATTGCATGGATGGAAGAGAAGGACGGTTTCCGCCAGCTGTGGCTAACGGAAACCGCACAGAATTAGCGTGGAGGCATCGCTGCGGGCGGGATGACGGAATTGGTCGCCAGCTTTTCCTGCTCGCTTTTCTCAACGCGCGAACGCACTGAACTGTCGGTGCGGAACATATCCCACGGCAGCAGAAGCGTATCGGCAACCGCCGTAAACGGCATATCAAGAATCGCCAGAGATTTGGTACCCCAGTTTGTCTCATCATCAGAGATCATTGCGGCACTGGCGCGCGTCCCCGGATATGTTCCTTCTTTACCGCCGGTGTGCGACATCACGCTCGAACACCCGCAAAGTAAAACAACCCCGCTGAACGTCGCCAGCTTAATCAGAACATTTCTCATCATCACTCAGTCATCATTAGTAGCACGGCATTGACCTGCAACTCAGGGTTATAGCGAGGCGCGTCCAAAATGGATAGCTCAAAACTCCCGCACTGTGGTCGTCATCGCAATTTAACCCTTTGTGCTGTGCCCCTGAGTCTATGCGACAACCAGCAAAGTGCAAAAAAATCTCACATCAACAGTCTTGAAAAGGCCGTATCCAGACCCATTTTAAGAATGTAACCCGATAACGGACACGCCTGATGGGTGTTCGGGGAAGCAGAAGCCTGTCCATGGTGGAAGGCTACATTTTCTCGCTGATTTCAGGAGCATTTATCTATGCGTAATTTCGATCTCTCTCCGCTATACCGTTCTGCCATTGGTTTCGATCGTCTGTTCAACCACTTAGAAAACAACCAGAGCCAGAGCAACGGCTATCCTCCTTACAACGTTGAACTGGTTGACGAAAACCGCTATCGCATTGCGATTGCTGTTGCCGGTTTCGCAGAGAGCGAACTGGAGATCACCGCGCAGGACAATCTGCTGGTGGTGAAAGGCTCCCATGCGGGCGAGCAGAAAGAACGAACCTACCTCTACCAGGGCATCGCAGAGCGCAACTTTGAGCGCAAGTTCCAGCTGGCTGAGAACATCCACGTCAAGGGCGCGAACCTGGTGAACGGCCTGCTGTTTATCGAACTGGAACGTGTGATTCCGGAAGAGAAAAAACCGCGTCGTATCGAAATCAACTAATTACGCGGGTCGCGGCTGCGGCCCATCTGAAATTGCTTGCCGTAACGGGAGCATATGCGAATCCGCAAGGGTTTGCAGGTACAACTGTGCACAAAATTAAACTGTGCCGAACTCGCTTCTCAGAAGGAGATTTAGTATGCGTAACTATGATTTTTCCCCCCTGTTGCGTCAGTGGATCGGTTTTGACAAACTGGCTAACGCACTGCAAAGCGCAACCGAACAGCAGACGTTTCCGCCGTACAACATCGAAAAAAGCGATGATAACCACTACCGTATCACGCTTGCGCTGGCCGGGTTCCGCCAGGAAGATCTCGACATCCAGCTTGAGGGTACGCGCCTGACCGTGAAAGGGTCGCCGGAAAAACCAGACACCGAGACCAAATGGCTGCATCAGGGGCTTGTCACTCAGCCGTTTAGCCTGAGCTTTACCCTGGCAGATCATATGGAAGTTTCTGGCGCGACGTTCACTAACGGGCTGCTGAATATTGACCTCACCCGTAACGTGCCGGAAGCCATTGCGCCTCAGCGCATCGCCATTAGCGAACGCCCGGCGTTGAACAGCTAATCCACGTTTTTGCCGCGAGGCAAACCTGCCGATCCTGTAGGTCGGGTAAGGCGCAGCCGCCACCCGACTCGCTCACAGATGCCATGAAGCCCTGCCCCGGCAGGGCTTTTTTGTGCGCCAGCGCCCACACAACCGCCGTCAGCTCTGAGAGAATCCTTAGCATAACTATGGTTATACACAGGATGTGGATCATGAGTGATATCGCGTTAACCGTTAGCGTGTTGGCCCTTGTCGCGGTAGTGGGGCTATGGCTGGGGAATATCAAAATCCGCGGCGTCGGGTTTGGGATTGGCGGGGTGCTGTTCGGCGGGATTTTTGTCGGCCATTTTGCCGACCAGCTTGGGTGGGTGCTCAGCGCCGATATGCTGCATTTCATCCAGGAGTTCGGCCTGATCCTCTTTGTGTATACCATCGGTATTCAGGTGGGGCCGGGCTTCTTCGCTTCCCTGCGCGTCTCCGGTTTACGCCTTAATCTCTTTGCCTTCGGCATCGTCGTGATGGGTGGGCTGGTTACCGCCATTCTGCATAAACTCTTCGCGATTCCGCTGCCCGTCGTGCTGGGCATCTTCTCCGGCGCCGTCACGAATACGCCTGCGCTCGGGGCGGGCCAGCAAATTCTGCGCGATCTCGGTATCCCTGCTGATGTCGTCGATCAGATGGGAATGAGCTACGCCATGGCCTATCCGTTTGGCATTTGCGGTATTTTGCTCTCGATGTGGCTGGTGCGCGTGCTGTTCCGCGTTAACGTCGAGCAGGAGG
The DNA here is from genome assembly GCF_031432835.1 of Enterobacter cloacae complex sp. EB5. NCBI lineage: Bacteria > Pseudomonadati > Pseudomonadota > Gammaproteobacteria > Enterobacterales > Enterobacteriaceae > Enterobacter > Enterobacter cloacae complex sp. EB5. Next base: position 1,964,686 of record NZ_CP133860.1, on the reverse strand, counting down.
CAAAAGAGCATGAAAGCACGCTGACCAACGGCCATGCGCTCATTAAAACCATCAACATTCGCGTCGAAAACCCCAACCTGAATAATATGGCGATTCAGGATGTTCCCATTCTGAACAGCGCGACCATTATCTGTTCCCGCCTGAAACGTGATGACACGCTGAAGGTGCCTTCACCGGACACCCTTATCCAGCACGGCGATCTCCTGCATCTGGTAGGGCAACCGGCGGATTTAAACAATGCCCGGCTGGTAATTGGTCAGGAGGTGGATACCTCACTCTCAACCCGTGGAACGGACATGCGCGTGGAGCGCGTGGTCGTGACCAATGAGAAAGTTCTGGGCAAGAAAATACGCGATTTGCAGGTTAAAGAGCGTTATGACGTGGTGATCTCCCGGCTTAACCGCGCCGGTGTCGAGCTGGTGGCCAGCCAGGATGCCAGCCTGCAATTCGGTGATATTCTCAACCTCGTCGGGCGTCCCTCATCCATTGATGCCGTAGCAGACATGGTGGGCAACGCACAGCAAAAACTCCAGCAGGTGCAGATGCTGCCGGTCTTTATCGGCGTCGGGCTTGGCGTCATACTTGGCTCCATCCCCCTGTACGTGCCCGGCTTCCCGGTGGCACTGAAGCTGGGTCTGGCAGGCGGGCCGCTCATTATGGCGCTGATCCTCGGGCGTATCGGCTCCATCGGTAAGCTCTACTGGTTTATGCCGCCGAGCGCTAACCTGGCGCTGCGGGAGTTGGGCATCGTGCTGTTTCTGGCGGTGGTGGGGCTGAAATCCGGCGGCGATTTTGTCGATACCCTGGTGAACGGCGAAGGGATGAGCTGGGTAGGATACGGCATATTTATTACCGCTATCCCACTGATAACGGTCGGATTACTGGCGCGTATCTTCGCTAAAATGAACTATCTCACGCTGTGCGGCATGCTGGCCGGTTCCATGACCGATCCACCCGCGCTGGCGTTCGCCAATAACCTGCACGCCACCAGCGGCGCGGCGGCGTTGTCCTACGCCACGGTTTATCCGCTGGTGATGTTTCTTCGCATTATCACCCCGCAGCTACTGGCGGTGCTGTTCTGGGGGATGGGCTAATAAGTCTTCCGGGTGGATACGCCGCAAATGGTAGTCCACCTGGTAATCGCTGGTGTTCCGGAACATCACGGAATAATTGAGGAATTCGCCGCTGTCGCTGTAGGAAAGGGAGGTGATGCGCAGCAGCGGCGTCTGTTCCGGCACATTCATATAACCGGCCAGCTGTTTATCTGCCAGCACCGGCGTCAGGCTCTCGTAGTTGCCGCTGATGGTGATCCCGCATTCCTTCTCAATGTAATCAAACTTAGACCCTTCGAGATGCGCCAGGGAAAGATTGCGGAACAGCTTCACCGGCATAAAGCTGTCCTCCAGCATCAGCGGTTTTCCGTCAACGTAACGCACCCGCCTTGAAAAATAGATCCGCTCATCAACCTGAATCCGCAGCTGGCTGGCGATGGCGGGCGGCGCGGGCATCACTTCAAACTGCAACACCTTGCTCTGCACTTCTTTCCCCTGCTGGCGCAATACCTCCACCAGCCCGGTCAGGTTAGTCGTTTCATGATGAACGTCTTTGCGCGCCACGAACGTCCCGCTGCCGTGTCGACGTTCAACCAGCCCCCAGCTTACCAGCAGATCCAGCGCCTTGCGGATGGTCATCCGGGCTACGCCAAACTCTTTTGCCAGCGCTTTTTCTCCGGGTAACGGACTGCCAATGTTGAAGTCCGAGGAATTCAGCCGCAGCCGTAGCCGATCGGCAATTGATTTGTAGATCACCAGTAGACCTCTCTGCGCCCATCATGGCGTGGAATACGTCTTAACTTGTCCATGTTTAGTTTAAAAAGTAGACCTGATTGGTCAAATTAAAACCATGAATGCGATCACGAATCGCAGCGGCATACCATGTTGCCGCATCAGTAAGTTCTTATGCTCACCTCAGGCCAGTAAAAAACCATAAAGGCCTCTATCCCCTACAGGTTGTTTCATGAGGATTTAAAAATGCTCAGTCAAATACAACGCTTTGGCGGCGCCATGTTCACCCCGGTTTTGCTGTTTCCCTTTGCCGGGATCGTGGTTGGGATCGCCATCATGCTTCGCAACCCGCTGTTTGTCGGCGAGGCCTTAACCGCGCCTGATAATCTGTTCGCGCAAATTGTTCACATCATCGAAGAGGGCGGCTGGGCGGTGTTCCGTAATATGCCGCTGATTTTTGCTGTCGGCTTACCGATTGGCCTGGCAAAGCAGGCGCAGGGCCGCGCCTGTCTGGCGGTGCTGATTAGCTTCCTGACCTGGAACTACTTTATCAACGCGATGGGGATGACCTGGGGCCACTTCTTTGGCGTCGACTTCTCTGCTGAACCCACTGCCGGCAGCGGGCTGGCGATGATTGCCGGGATCAAAACGCTTGATACCAGCATCATCGGCGCTATCGTGATTTCAGGCATTGTTACCGCCATCCACAACCGATTCTTCGACAAGCCGTTGCCGGTCTTTCTGGGGATTTTCCAGGGCACCTCGTTTGTCGTTATCCTTGCGTTCTTCGTCATGATCCCCTGCGCCTGGCTGACGCTGCTGGGATGGCCGAAAGTGCAGATGGGCATTGAGTCGTTGCAGGCCTTTCTCCGTACCGCTGGCGCGCTGGGCGTATGGGTTTATACCTTCCTGGAACGCATTCTGATCCCAACCGGATTACACCACTTTGTCTACGGTCCGTTTATCTTCGGCCCGGCTGCGGTAGAAGGCGGCATTCAGGTCTACTGGGCACAGCACCTTCAGGAATTCAGCCAGAGCACTGTGCCGCTGAAAACGCTGTTCCCGGAGGGCGGATTCGCGCTGCACGGCAACTCTAAGGTGTTTGGCTCAGTCGGTATTGCGCTGGCTATCTGGTATACCGCGTCGCCGGAGAACCGCGTCAAAGTGGCAGGTCTGCTGATCCCGGCCACGCTTACCGCCGTGCTGGTGGGCATTACCGAACCGCTGGAGTTCACCTTCCTGTTTATCTCGCCGTTGCTGTTTGCCATCCACGCCGTGCTGGCCGCAACGATGGCGACGGTGATGTATACCTTCGGGGTGGTGGGCAACATGGGGGGCGGTCTGCTGGACCAGTTCCTGCCGCAAAACTGGATCCCGATGTTCCATAACCACGCCTCGACGGTATTCACCCAGATTGGCATCGGCCTCTGCTTCACCGCTCTCTATTTCGTAGTCTTCAGGACGCTCATCGAACGTCTGAATCTTAAAACGCCGGGCCGGGAAGAGAGCGAAATCAAACTCTACAACAAGGCCGACTATAAGGCCGCGCGCGGGCAAACTACTGCTCCGGCGGCAGCCAGCCAGAAGGTCGGGCAGGCCGCTGGGTTCTTACAGGCGCTCGGCGGCGCAGCAAACATCGAAAGTATCAATAACTGCGCCACCCGCTTGCGTATCGCCCTGGTGGATATGACGAAAACCCAAAGCGACGACGTCTTCAAAGCCCTGGGCGCACACGGTGTGGTGCGGCGCGGCAACGGCATACAGGTGATTGTCGGTCTGCACGTTCCTCAGGTGCGCGACCAGCTGGAATCGCTGATGAAAACCCCTTTAACAAACGAACAAACCACTCTGACAGAGGCTATATCATGAAAAAATTCTCAGTTGTTATTGCAGGCGGCGGCAGTACATTCACGCCTGGTATCGTCCTGATGCTGTTAGCCAACCGTGACCGTTTCCCGCTGCGTGCGCTGAAGTTCTATGACAATGACGGAGCACGTCAGGAGATCATCGCCGAGGCGTGCAAAATCATCCTTAAGGAGCAGGCGCCGGAGATTGAATTTAGTTACACCACCGATCCGAAAGCGGCGTTTACCGATGTGGATTTCGTGATGGCGCATATTCGCGTGGGCAAATACCCGATGCGTGAAAAAGATGAAAAAATCCCGCTGCGTCACGGCGTGCTGGGCCAGGAAACGTGCGGGCCGGGCGGCATCTCCTACGGCATGCGCTCCATCGGCGGCGTGCTGGAGCTGGTGGATTACATGGAGCAGTACTCCCCGAACGCGTGGATGCTGAACTACTCCAACCCGGCGGCGATTGTCGCGGAAGCCACGCGCCGCCTGCGTCCGAACGCGAAAATCCTCAACATCTGCGATATGCCGATCGGCATTGAAGGGCGTATGGCGCAAATCGTCGGCCTGAAAGACCGCAAAGAGATGCGCGTGCGCTACTACGGTCTGAACCACTTCGGCTGGTGGACGTCGATTGAAGATCTGAACGGCAACGATCTGATGCCGAAACTGCGCGAATACGTGGCGAAAAACGGCTATGTGCCGCCTTCGGAAGATGCGCATACTGAAGCGAGCTGGAACGATACCTTCGCCAAGGCCAAAGACGTACAGGCGCTGGATCCGGACACCATGCCGAACACCTACCTGAAGTATTACCTGTTCCCGGACTATGTGGTCGCCCATTCCAACCCGGAGCGTACCCGCGCCAATGAAGTGATGGATCACCGTGAGAAGCATGTATTCAGTTCATGCCGGGCGATTATCGAAGCCGGTCATTCTTCTGCCGGTGAACTGGAAATCGACGAACATGCGTCGTACATCGTCGATCTGGCGACCGCGATTGCCTTTAACACCCAGGAACGCATGCTGCTGATTGTGCCTAACAATGGGGCTATCCATAACTTTGACGCTGACGCGATGGTAGAAATCCCTTGTCTGGTCGGCCACAACGGACCGGAGCCGCTGACCGTGGGTGATATTCCGCACTTCCAGAAAGGGCTCATGAGCCAGCAGGTAGCGGTGGAAAAACTGGTGGTGGACGCCTGGGAGCAGCGCTCGTATCAGAAACTGTGGCAGGCGATTACCCTGTCGAAAACCGTACCGAGCGCATCGGTGGCGAAGGCGATTCTGGACGATCTGATTGAAGCGAATAAGGATTACTGGCCAGAGTTGCACTAATCTTTCTGACCGGCATCGCCAGATGCCGGTCTCCTTGTCCTGGCTGAATTACGCTATGCTGAAGCCTGCATGCTGCACGACAAGGAATCTTCATGAATATTTCCCGCCTCGGTGAAGCGCCGGACTACCGCTTCTCACTGGCTAACGAACGCACGTTCTTAGCGTGGATCCGCACCGCCCTGGGCTTTCTGGCCGCAGGCGTCGGCCTTGATCAGCTCGCCCCCGATTTTGCCACCCCGTTGATTCGCGAAGTGCTGGCCCTGCTGCTGTGCCTGATTGCTGGCGTGCTGGCGATTTATGGCTATCTGCGCTGGCTGAGAAATGAAAAGGCGATGCGTCTGAAGCAGGATCTCCCCTACACGCGCGGCTTGCTCATTATCAGTACGATTTTGCTGATGGTTGCGGGCGTAGTGATGCTACTGGTGCTGTATGCCGGATAGCCGCAAAGCGCGGCGGGAAGCGGACCCCGGCCTTCAGCCGGAGCGAACCTCGCTGGCCTGGCTGCGCACGCTGCTGGGGTATGGCGCGCTGATCGCTCTTGCCATTAAGCACAACTGGCACCGCACGGGGGCGCCATTCTGGATCTCCATTGTTGTGCTGGCGCTGGTAGCCATCATTTTATGGCGCTACACCCGCAGCCGTAACCTGATGGACGTGTCGCAGAACGACTTTGCGCAGCCGAAAGCGGTGCGGGATAAGTTCCTCATCGCCCTGGCCGTGCTGTCGCTGTCGCTGCTGTTTGCGGTAACCCACATTCAACAAATTTTGCACCTGTAGGCCGGGTAAGGCGTAGCCGCCACCCGGCATAATTACTTCCCTTTCGCTAAATATTTCGCCATCTCGTCTTCCGGCACCATGCCGCCGCCGGTCGCCCACACCAGGTGGGTAACGTTGGTATCCGAATGAACGCGCAGCGGCCCGGCCATCCCCGCCAGCGCCGACGGCTCCAGGCGAATGCCTTCCTCCTGCGCCAGCCAGCCGAGCATGTCGTACATGCTCTGGTCGGACAGCGTATAGAACCCGTCAAGCAGACGCTCCATCGCGCGGCCCACGAAGCCGGACGCGCGACCTACCGCCAGACCGTCTGCCGCCGTCACGTTGTCGATACCCAGATCCTGCACGGCGATTTCATCGTGCAGCCCGGTATAAACACCCAGCAGCATACACGGCGAGTGCGTGGGCTCCGCGAAGAAGCAGTGGACGTTATCGCCAAAGGCCAGCTTCAGGCCAAACGCCACGCCGCCGGGGCCACCGCCGACGCCGCACGGCAGGTAGACATACAGGGGATGATCGGCATCCACCACGCGGCCCTGCGCGGCAAACTGCGCTTTCAGGCGTTCACCTGCAACCGCATAGCCCAGGAACAGTGTGCGGGAGTTCTCATCGTCAATGAAGAAACAGTTCGGATCGCTTTCCGCCGCTTTGCGCCCTTGCTCCACCGCCACGCCATAATCCTGCTCATATTCCACGACGATCACGCCGTGGCTGCGCAGTTTGGCTTTCTTCCACTCGCGGGCGTCGGCGGACATATGCACCGTGACCTTAAAGCCGATGCGCGCGCTCATAATGCCAATAGACATCCCCAGGTTGCCGGTTGAACCCACGGCAATGCTGTACTGGCTGAAAAAGTCCTTAAAGCGCGGCTCCAGCAGAATGCTGTAGTCGTCTTCGAGGCGCAGCAACCCGGCTTCCAGCGCCAGTTTTTCCGCATGGGCCAGCACCTCATAGATACCGCCGCGCGCTTTAATGGAGCCGGAAATCGGCAGATGACTGTCTTTTTTTAGCAGCAGCGCGCCTGGAATGGCCTTGCCGGACTCTTTCTCCAGCCGCTTTTGCATCGTCGGGATCGCGACCAGTTCGGATTCGATAATCCCGCCCGTCGCCGCCGTTTCCGGGAAGGCTTTCGCCAGATACGGCGCGAAGCGTTTCAGGCGCGCATGCGCGTCGTCCACGTCGGCTTTGGTCAGCCCGACATACGGCAACCCTTCCGCCAGCGTCGTGGTGCGCGGATTAAGCCAGGTGATCTCTTTCAGGGCAATCAAATCCGCCAGCAGCGGAAACCGGTCAATGAGGCTGGTCAGGTCAGTCGTTTTCATAATCTGTCTCAGAATTTAGTTCGTTCTGACTCTACACCAATTGTGAAAAAGCATGCTAAATACAGAGTAAAGCATTTGATAATTTGCAAGGGGCATCGTGTTAAAGCCGTTGATTGTCACCGTGTTAGCGATCGCTTCCGGCTGGGCCTGTGCCGCTGAGCCGCCGCTGACGGCTGCCCGTTACGCGCAGATGCTGGGCGTCGGGATGGATGTCGACTGGGCACGCACCGAGCGCGGTATCCGCGAATTTGACCCGCTGGTGGTCCGTGATTTCCAGGCGAAAGGCATACGTCATGTCCGTATTCGGGTGGCGGGCGAACCGACGGAAGCGCGGCTGATTCACCTGCGTAAGCTGGTGGAGGCCTGCGAGCAATACGGCGTCATCCCCATCATCGCTTATCAGGCCGATGAATATAAAAACGACCCGAAAGCGGATACCGAAAAAGAGGTGATTAACTGGTGGATTGCCGTGGCGCACTATTTTGGTCAGCGCTCGCCGTTGCTGGGCTTCGACCTGATCTACGAACCGGCGGACAAGCTCAACCACAACCTTGCTTCGCTCAACCGGCTGTATGAGAAAGCGATCAAAGACATTCACGCCATTGATGCCAGCCGCATGATTTTTATCGCCCCTCGTCTGCGCGCCGCGCCGGAGGATTTATCCAGCCTGAAGCTGCCCGCGCACAGCCAGAATTACCTGCTGGCGGAGTGGCATATTTTCCCCTGGGGTCCGCTGAAAACGAACGGTAAATACCCTTGGACGTCCGGAACCGCGGCTGAGAAAGCGGCTATTCGTAACCGAATCAACGCCGCGCTGCACTGGCAGCAAAAAACCGGGCATGTGAGCTGGGTTGGCGGCTGGGGCGTGGGCGAATCGAAAAGCCTGACGCCAACCGCCTCGCAGATGGCGTTTGCCACGTTTATGGCGTGCGAGCTGCAACAGGCCAACATCCCGTATGCGATAAACGCCGATGTTCAGTTTTATGATGGGGAAGAGGGGGCGTGGCGGCCTGGACCGGAGCCGTTATTGCAGGCGATGATTGCGCCTGGGTGTGAAAAGCCCGGCGAGAAGCCGGGCCATCATGCGGTTAAACCGGCTGTTCGTGATGCGGGACACGCGACGCCAGCGGCAGCCAGCACAGCAAAATCAGCAGCCCCATCAGGGTCATCAGTAAGCCTAAACTCGCCTGCCCGGTCTGCGGCATCATAGCCGAAAGCCAGGCCAGCGCGCCGGAACCGATGTTCTGCAAACCGCCCACCAGCGCGCCTGCCGTGCCTGCGAGGAACGGGAACGGCTCCATCGCGCCGCTGGTGGCGAGGGGAAACAGCATGCCCGCGCCGAAGAAAAACAGCGCCGCCGGGATGAGCAACGTCCAGACTGACATCACGTCAAACAGCCCCGGGATCCACATCATCAGCCCGGCCAGCAGACAGCTGATCACCGACTGCCACATCAGGGTGGAGAAACGCTTGTTCGGACGTCCGGCGAACCATGCGCCGAAGAACGCCGCTGGGATCGGCAGAATAAACAGAATACTCACCACCATACTGCTCAGACCAAGGCCTGCGCCCAGCAGCACGCCGGAGCAGGCTTCAAACACCGCAATGCCCGCCAGGCCGCCGATCAGCATCAACAGATAACAGGTAAACGACCCATTACCGAACAGCGTTTTGTAGCTGGCGATGAGCTTCGTGCGCGGCGCGTCCTGTGGGCGGGTTTCCGGCATCCAGCGCGCCATGCTGAAGGTGACAATAATGCACAGCACCAGCAGGAAGGCGTAACAGGCGCGCCAGGACCAGACGGTGTCCAGCAGCCCCCCAATCAGCGGGGCCAGCAGCGGGCTGACCAGAATGCCCATATTTAACAGACTGTTGGCGTGACGAAGCTGTGTGCCCTGGTACATATCACGCGGCAGGGTACGCGCCATGACCCCGCCAACGCCGGTGCCCACGCCCTGGAGGGCGCTGGCGGCAATCAGTATGGTCAGGCTGTGCGTGGTAATGGCAATCACCGTCGCCACCATGAAAATGCTCATGCCCACCAGAATGACCGGACGACGCCCGACGCGATCGGACAGGGGACCATAAACCAGCTGTGAAACGCCATAGGTCAGCAGATAGGCTGCCATCACGCTCTGTACCGCACCTTCGCGGACGCTCAGATCTTTTGCCATATCGGCAATCGCCGGAATGTAGATGGTTTGCGCCATCTGCCCGACGGCCACCAGTAACACCAGCATCAACAATAAATTCACGTTCCGTTGCTTTTTCATGTCGCTGAATACTTTTGCCAAAAGAGATAAATAAAGAATAAGTGACTACGCATTCCCATAAATGCGCGAGGAATCTACCACAGAGAGATGACAATTTAAGCATTACTGTGATGAATGACAGAAGGCGTGAAGGCAGGATTTGTAAACAAGATCGGCAACTAATGTTGCCAGCGAATTACGCCAGGCGCAGCAGGACCGCACCGGCAGCAATGCCCAGTGCCGCCGCGATGCGCAGGCCAGCAACCTTCTCTTTTAAAAGCACAAATGCGATTAAGGCGCCGAAGAGAATAGAGGTTTCACGCAGCGCTGCGACCACCGCCAGCGGCGCCTGGGTCATCGCCCAGAGTGCCAGACCGTAAGATCCCATCGTCCCGACGCCGCCGAGCAGCCCTTTTTTCCAGTGCAGGCACAGGTAGCTGGACGCTTCGCGACGCCGCGCCACCATTGCCCAGCTCAGCAGGCAGAAGCCGTTCATGAAGAAGGTCCAGAGCGTATAGCCCAGCGCAGTGTCCGAGAGTCGCACACCGGTGCCGTCCACCAGGGTGTACCCGGCGATAAAACAGGCGTTCAGCAGCGCCAGCCAGATCCCCTTGCGTGACTGCATGCGGCCATTCATCGCCATGGCCAGAATCGAAAGACAAATGACCCCAATGCCGGACCAGGCAAGCCAGGAGAGATGATCCCCGAGCACCAATACGCTGATCAGCGCCACCAGCAGAGGGGCCGTCCCGCGCATCAGCGGGTAGGTCTGGCTCATGTCGGAGACCTGATAGGTTTTTGCCACCAGTACCGTATACACCACCTGTAACGCACAGGAGACGAACAAATATGGCCAGCTTGCGGCAGTTGGCTGAGGAGAGAAGGGCATTAAAATCAGGGCAATAAGCGCGGCTGAACCGCTGACCCCAATCGCCGAATAGAGCTTATCCGTTCCGGCTTTAACGATGGCGTTCCAGCTGGCATGCAGCAGTGCGGCGAACAGTAAAATGCAGAAAACGGTGATGGTCATGGCGTATCGGTTGGTGAAATGTCATCCAACTGTAACATTCACCTGTCGATGCTGCCAGCCGCTTACACTGCGCAAAAAAGGCGGTGCGTCACCCGGGGTTCGTCTGACACGAGCCTGAAGCCCGCCCGATGGTAAAATCCGTACGCGGTTTCCGGCGCATGGGTATTGAGAAAATCAAACCAGATGCTGGCATCCGCCATCACCACGGTCAAAAGCTGTTTGCCTATGCCTTGCCCACGGCACTTTTCGCTGACGTAGAGATGACGAATACGTCCGGCGCGCGGCTGCTGGCTGAACGGATCGCGATTAAGGCCGCACACGCCCACCAGCCTGCCGTTAAGAAACGCCCCCAGCAGCTTTTCACCCGGCGCGTTAAAGCGGTTTTCACCCCGCTGCCAGTTCTCTTCCAGCCTGCGCAGCATATTGAAATTCAACGCGATACTCTCCGCCTTCAGGGCGATATACCCGGGTTCATCGGGCGTGACAGGCTCAATTAACAGACGCGACATAGCATTCCCTCGTTATTAAAGAGGGGCGGTTGCCCGCCCCTCTCAGGTGCGACTTGAACCTGAATCACCGAACGTATTTCAGGACAGCATCAAGCAGTTGCAATACAGCAACAATGAGTTTGAGGACAAGTATGACCATATCCACGACGCTCATACGCGTCTCCTTTTGGTTAAAAGGAGCACGATGCTGGCGTACCTTTCCGCCGCCTGTGGCCAGCACCTGGATTGACGTAACACAGTGTGCTCACTTCAGGGGTTAAGGCACTGACGGCACCACCCGTTTCAGCCAGGACTTCGTTGCGCCGGTAAACTGCGGCCCCCTCGCTCACTGCGAACACCCTCAGTATAGATAAATACTGTATGCATGAACAGTATTTTATGGACAAATTTTGGAAGGCGATCCATACTCAAAAACGTCAAAATCCGTGCCGGAATTGCGCGTTCGTCTTCGATCGCGTATACTTTTCGCGTTGACGTAACACAGTGTGTTCTGCGGCAACCAACCGCAAAACCCTGATAAAAACCTCGCTTAGGCGGGGTTTTTTGTTTTCTGACGAAGTGAAAATAGTCTCCTCCGTTGACTTATTGGCAATAGATGTTATCGTTGCCAATAAGTCAACGGACGTGGCAGGCAAGCAGGATGCATTTAATCTCAATGAAGGCAATTTTGGATGCGGTAAGCCAGTTCCCGCTACACAGAGAAGAGCTTCTCTTTTTAGGACGAGTTATTGAAAAGAGCCACTGCCCGACGCCCGCTGCACTGAGAAAACTTTTCCCAACGCTGGATAACTTCAAGTATCTTGATAAGCATTATGTTATTGATATTGCAAATAACAATCACAGAGTAGTGGCTCTCATATTCTTTGAAAGCCAAAAGTTTTATGCGCCATGTTTTTACTCATAAGGAATATGACCGTTTTACGGAGAAACATCGCACTAAGGGGAAGAAATGATGATCGTCGCTGATGCAATGAAAGCTACGCACGCCCTTGTTGCGGCCGTTCCTTTACTGGGTGAACAGCCGAGCGAGAAAGATTATAAGGATGCGCTTGAGCTGGTTGAGTATCTCCTTATGAACGAGCCCAATAGCCCCTTGCTGGATATTGTGTGCGCCAGAATTAGCCGTTACGAAGCTAATCGGCCAGAGATAGTCGCATTACGCAAGGAGATGGAGTCTGTTCCTGTCGGAATTGCAGTTTTAAGAACATTGATGGATCAATACAATCTGACGATATCGGATTTTCAGGATGAAATTGGTAGTAAATCGATGGTTTCACGGGTTCTGAATGGTCAGAGACAGCTTACTCTGAACCATATTAAAAAGCTGGCGGCCAGATTTGGGGTATCACCTGCGCTATTTATTGAGTGTCATCACCCAACAAACGAAACGTGATCCCTGACGCATTTTTGCGCAGATGAAAATATTTCCATTGTCACATCCGAAAACCTGTGTTTGTATAAATTCAATCAATGATTCCAAACACAGGTCCCCAATGACTTCATCCATCTTCACTTCGACCCTACTAAAAACTGCGCAACCTGCCGCAGTGGTCGTCGTGCGTGTGGTGGTGGTCGTCGGCAATGCGCCGTAGGGACTGGATCAACACACGAATCCAAAACCCCGCCGGCGCAAACCGGGCGGGGTTTTTCGTTTAGGACCCTCTCCGGAAGGCTGGCTCAGAAGAAAAGGACTGGAGCATGGCAAGTTCGGGCACAACATCCACCAAGACGCGTTTTACAGGCGCGCAGCTGATTGTTCATTTACTGGAACGACAGGGCATCACCACCGTTGCGGGCATCCCGGGTGGGACCGTGCTTCCGCTGTATGATGCGTTAAGTCAAAGCACACAGATCCGTCACGTGCTTGCGCGCCACGAGCAGGGCGCAGGCTTTATCGCTCAGGGCATGGCGCGTACCCAGGGTAAACCGGCTGTCTGTATGGCCTGTAGCGGGCCGGGCGCCACCAACCTGGTGACCGCCATCGCCGACGCACGTCTCGACTCCATTCCGCTGATCTGCATTACCGGCCAGGTGCCGTCCTCGATGATCGGCACCGATGCGTTCCAGGAAGTGGACACCTACGGCATCTCTATCCCCATCACCAAACATAACTATTTAGTTCGCGATATCAGCGAGCTGCCTCAGGTGATCAGCGATGCGTTTCGCATTGCCCAGTCTGGCCGCCCGGGTCCGGTGTGGATAGACATTCCTAAGGATGTCCAGACCGCAGAAATTGAGATCGACGTGCTGCCGGAGCCGGGTGAGCGTGCCCCCGCGCCGGAATTCAGCGCTGAGAGCGTGCGCGATGCGGCGGCGATGATCAACGCCGCCAAACGCCCGGTGCTCTATCTTGGCGGCGGGACGATCAACGCCGCGGATGAAATCCGTCAGTTCGCTGAAAAAGCTAATTTGCCCACCACCATGACCCTGATGGCGCTGGGTATGCTGCCAAAAGCGCACCCGCTCTCTCTCGGCATGCTGGGTATGCACGGTGCGCGCAGCACCAACTACATCCTGCAAGAAGCGGATTTGCTGATCGTTATGGGGGCGCGTTTTGATGACCGGGCGATCGGCAAAACCGAGCAGTTCTGCCCGAACGCCAAAATCATTCACGTGGATATCGACCGCGCCGAGCTGGGTAAAATCAAGCAGCCGCACGTGGCGATCCAGGGCGACGTGGCCGAGGTGCTGGCGCAGCTGATCCCGCAGACGGAGGCAACCGACCGCGCCGACTGGCGCCAGCTGGTGGCCGATCTGCAACGTGAGTTCCCGGGCGCTATCCCAACCGAGGGCGACCCGCTGAGCCACTATGGTCTTATCAATGCCGTTGCCGCCTGCGTGGATGACAGCGCGATTATCACCACCGACGTCGGCCAGCATCAGATGTGGACCGCCCAGGCGTATCCGCTGAACCGCCCGCGCCAGTGGCTGACCTCCGGTGGCCTTGGCACCATGGGCTTCGGCCTGCCAGCAGCGGTTGGCGCGGCGCTCGCCAACCCGGACCGCAAGGTGATCTGCTTCTCCGGTGATGGCAGCCTGATGATGAATATTCAGGAGATGGCGACGGCGGCCGAAAACCAGTTAGACGTTAAAATCATTCTGATGAACAACGAGGCGCTGGGTCTGGTACACCAGCAGCAGAGCCTGTTCTATAAGCAGGGCGTGTTTGCGGCGACCTATCCGGGGATGATCAACTTCATGCAGATTGCCGCTGGTTTTGGCCTGCACACCTGCGATCTGAACGCCGAAGAAGATGCCCACGCGGCGTTGCAGGATGCGATTTCTCGCCCTGGTCCGGCGCTGATCCACGTGCGTATCGACCCTGAACAAAAAGTGTATCCGATGGTGCCGCCGGGTGCGGCAAATACTGAGATGGTGGGGGAATAAGCCATGCAGAAACAATGTGATAACGTCATTCTGGAACTCACCGTCCGTAACCACCCAGGCGTCATGACCCACGTCTGCGGGCTGTTTGCTCGCCGCGCGTTTAACGTGGAAGGTATTCTGTGTCTGCCGATTCAGGGCAGCGAGCACAGCCGCATCTGGCTACTGGTGAACGACGACCAGCGTCTGGAGCAGATGATGGCGCAGATCGACAAGCTGGAGGATGTCACCAAAGTGGCACGCAACCAGTCCGATCCCACCATGTTTAACAAAATTGCGGTGTTTTTTGAGTAAATCACTTAAGGTAAGAGGCTTTTGCCGGATGGCGCTGCGCTTATCCGGCCTGCAAGGACGTTACACGTAGGCCGGATAAGGCGTTTGCGCCGCCATCCGGCGCGTTCACGCATCAGGATCAAACCATGACCACCATCGCCCTTATCGACGACCACCTTATCGTCCGCTCCGGCTTTGCCCAGCTTTTAAACCTCGAACCGGATTTTCAGGTCGTGGCCGAGTTTGGCTCAGGGCGCGAGGCGCTGGCGGGCCTGCCGGGACGCGGGGTGCAGGTCTGTATCTGCGATATCTCCATGCCGGATCTCTCCGGGCTTGAGCTGTTAAGCCAGCTGCCGAAAGGAATGGCGACGATTATGCTCTCGGTCCACGACAGCCCGGCGCTGGTCGAGCAGGCGCTCAACGCGGGGGCGCGAGGGTTTCTCTCTAAACGTTGTAGTCCGGACGAGCTGATCGCCGCCGTGCGCACCGTCTCCACCGGAGGCTGCTACCTGACGCCGGATATTGCCATCAAGCTGGCGGCGGGACGGCAGGATCCGCTCACCAGACGCGAGCGCCAGGTGGCAGAGAAACTTGCCCAGGGCATGTCGGTGAAAGAGATTGCCGTAGAGCTGGGGCTGTCGCCAAAGACCGTTCACGTTCATCGCGCCAACCTGATGGAAAAACTCAACGTCAGTAACGATGTCGAGCTGGCGCGCCGCATGTTCGACAGCTGGCAATGAACTCCCTGTTTTCGCGGCTGATCGCCGTTGTTGCCAGCTTTTTTATCTTCTCCGCCGCGTGGTTCTGCCTGTGGAGTATCAGCCTGCATCTTGTCGAGCGCCCGGAGCTGGCGGTGCTGCTGTTCCCCTTTGGCCTGCGTCTGGGGCTGATGCTGCAATGCCCGCGCGGCTACTGGCCGGTGCTGCTGGGCGCAGAGTGGCTGATGCTGATCTGGCTGGCGCAGGAAGTGGCGCTCGCGCACCTGCCGTTATTGATGACCGGAAGCCTGCTCACGCTTATCCCGGTCGCCCTGATTTCCCGCTACCGTCACCAGCGCGACTGGCGCACGCTGCTGCGTCAGGGGGCGGCGCTGATTGCCGCCGCGCTGTTGCAGTCCCTGCCGTGGCTGGGTGAAAAGGAGGTGCTTAACGCTCTGCTGCTGACCCTTACCGGCGGCCTGACGCTGGCCCCGACCTGCCTTGTGATCTGGCATTACCTTACCAGCACCGTCTGGCAGCCGCTCGGCCCGGCGCTGGTCTCCCAGCCGGTGAACTGGCGCGCCCGGCACCTGATCTGGTATCTGCTGCTGTTTGTGGTGAGCCTGTGGTTGCAGCTTGGTCTGCCCGCTGAATTATCACGCTTCACGCCGTTTTGTCTGGCGCTGCCGATCATCGCCCTGGCCTGGCACTACGGCTGGCAGGGCGCATTGATCGCCACGCTGATGAACGCCATCGCGCTGATTGCCAGCCAGACCTGGCACGATCACCCGGTAGATCTGCTGCTCTCGCTGCTGGCTCAGAGCCTCACCGGGCTGCTGCTCGGCGCGGGCATACAGCGCCTGCGCGAGCTGAACCAGTCCCTGCAAGCCGAGCTGGCGCGCAACCGCCGTCTGGCGGAGCGTCTGCTGGAGACGGAAGAGAGCGTGCGGCAGGAGGTCGCCCGCGAGCTGCACGATGATATCGGCCAGACGATCACCGCCATCCGCACCCAGGCGGGCATTGTTCAGCGCCTGGCGGCAGAAAATGCGGGCGTGAAGCAGGGCGGGGCGCATATCGAACAGCTTTCGCTGGGGGTCTATGACTCCGTTCGTCGCCTGTTAGGACGGCTGCGCCCGCGCCAGCTTGACGATCTCTCGCTCGAGCAGGCAATACGCTCTCTGATGCGCGAGATGGAGCTGGAGAGCCGCGGGATTGTCAGCCATCTCGACTGGCGCATTAACGAACCTGCGCTGAGCGAAGGCCAGCGTGTGACGCTGTTCCGCGTCTGCCAGGAAGGACTGAACAACATCGTCAAGCACGCCAGCGCCAGCGCGGTAACGATCCAGAGCTGGCAGCAGGACGAGCGCCTGATGCTGGTGATTGAAGACGACGGCTGCGGCCTGCCGCCGGGCTCCGGCCAGCAGGGGTTTGGCCTGGCGGGCATGCGCGAGCGCGTGAAGGCGCTGGGCGGCACGCTGACGATCTCCTGCACCCACGGGACGCGCGTCAGCGTCAGTTTGCCGTTAAGGACGCACCATGTTTAAAACCCCCGCCAGCGCCGCCCCGCTAAGCAACAAAGCGGAAATCGACGCCCGCTACCGCTACTGGCGTCGCCATATCCTGATCACCATCTGGCTCGGCTACGCCCTGTTCTACTTCACCCGCAAAAGCTTCAACGCCGCCGCGCCGGAGATCCTCGCCAGCGGCGTGATGGCGCGTACCGATATCGGCCTGCTGGCGACGCTGTTTTACATCACCTATGGCCTGTCGAAGTTCTTCTCCGGCATCGTCAGCGACCGCTCGAACGCGCGTTATTTTATGGGCGTTGGGCTGATCGCCACCGGCGTGGTGAACATCCTGTTTGGCTTCTCGACGTCGCTATGGGCCTTTGCCCTGCTGTGGGCGCTGAACGCCTTTTTCCAGGGCTGGGGCGCGCCGGTTTGTGCTCGCCTGCTCACCGCCTGGTACTCACGCAACGAGCGCGGCGGCTGGTGGGCGATATGGAATACCGCGCATAACGTCGGCGGGGCGCTGATCCCGATGGTGGTCGGCGCGGCGGCGCTGCACTACGGCTGGCGCGCGGGGATGATGATTGCCGGTGGCCTCGCGATTGTCGCCGGGCTGTTCCTCTGCTGGCGCCTGCGCGACAGGCCGCAAACCGTCGGCCTTCCACCGGTGGGCGACTGGCGGCACGACGAGATGGAGATCGCCCAGCAGCAGGAAGGGGCCGGGCTGTCCCGCCAGGAGATCCTCACCAAATACGTGCTGAAAAATCCGTACATCTGGCTGCTGTCGCTCTGCTACGTGCTGGTCTACGTGGTGCGCGCGGCCATCAACGACTGGGGCAACCTGTACATGTCCGAGACGCTCGGCGTGGATCTGGTGACCGCCAACTCGGCGGTGACCATGTTTGAACTGGGCGGGTTTATCGGCGCGCTGGTGGCGGGCTGGGGCTCGGACAAGCTGTTCAACGGCAACCGTGGCCCGATGAACCTGATTTTTGCTGCCGGGATCTTACTCTCCGTCGGCTCGCTGTGGCTGATGCCGTTCGCCAGCTACGTGATGCAGGCGGCGTGCTTCTTCACCATCGGCTTCTTCGTCTTTGGCCCGCAGATGCTGATCGGCATGGCGGCGGCGGAGTGCTCCCACAAAGAGGCGGCTGGCGCGGCGACGGGCTTTGTCGGGCTGTTTGCCTACCTTGGCGCATCGCTCTCCGGCTGGCCGCTGGCGCGGGTGATCGACATCTGGCACTGGAGCGGGTTCTTCGCAGTGATCGCCATCGCGGCGGGCATCTCCGCCCTGCTGCTGCTGCCGTTTTTGCACGCGCAGGCACCGCGCGAAGCGTGACGCGCCTCACCTTTTGCTGCCGAGACGCGCAAAACTAAGAAATTTTCCCGGTTTCACCTGGACGCTGTCTCAGGCATCTCTCCTGGCTGGTTTTTACAATGCTGCAAAAATCAGCTCAGGAGTAACTCAGTCATGCTGGCCTTCTTAAATCAGGTGCGCAAGCCGACCCTGGATCTGCCGCTCGACGTGCGGCGCAAGATGTGGTTCAAACCGTTCATGCAGTCCTATCTGGTGGTCTTCATTGGCTACCTGACCATGTACCTGATCCGCAAAAACTTTAACATCGCGCAGAACGACATGATCTCCACCTACGGGCTGAGCATGACGCAGCTGGGGATGATTGGCCTGGGCTTCTCCATCACCTACGGCGTGGGGAAAACAGTCGTTTCCTACTACGCGGACGGCAAAAATACCAAGCAGTTCCTGCCGTTTATGCTGATCCTCTCCGCCATCTGTATGCTCGGCTTCAGCGCCAGCATGGGCGCGGGCTCCGTCAGCCTGTTCCTGATGATCGCCTTCTACGCCCTGAGCGGTTTCTTCCAGAGTACCGGCGGGTCGTGCAGCTACTCCACCATCACCAAATGGACGCCGCGCCGCAAGCGGGGTTCGTACCTCGGTATGTGGAACATCTCCCACAACCTCGGCGGGGCGGGTGCGGCAGGCGTGGCGCTGTTTGGCGCGAACTACCTGTTCGACGGCCACGTGATCGGCATGTTTATCTTCCCGTCGATTATCGCCCTGATTGTCGGCTTTATCGGCCTGCGCTACGGCAGCGATTCCCCGGAATCGTACGGCCTCGGCAAAGCTGAAGAGTTGTTCGGGGAGGAGATCAGCGAAGAGGACAAAGAGACTGAAGAAAGCGAGATGTCCAAATGGCAGATCTTTGTTGAGTACGTGCTGAAAAACAAAGTGATCTGGCTGCTCTGCTTCTCGAACATCTTCCTGTACGTGGTGCGTATCGGTATCGACCAGTGGTCCACCGTGTATGCCTTCCAGGAGCTGAAGCTCTCGAAAGAGGTGGCGATTCAGGGCTTCACCCTGTTTGAAGTGGGCGCGCTGGTCGGCACGCTGCTGTGGGGCTGGCTCTCGGATCTCGCCAACGGCCGTCGCGCGCTGGTGGCCTGCGTCGCGCTGGCGCTGATTATCGCTACCCTCGGCGTCTATCAGCACGCCAGCAACCAGTACGTTTACCTGGCGTCGCTGTTTGCGCTCGGCTTCCTGGTGTTCGGTCCGCAGCTGCTGATCGGCGTGGCGGCGGTTGGCTTCGTGCCGAAAAAAGCGATCGGCGCCGCCGATGGGATTAAAGGCACCTTCGCCTACCTGATCGGCGACAGCTTCGCCAAGCTGGGCCTGGGCATGATCGCCGACGGTACGCCGATTTTCGGCCTCACCGGCTGGGCGGGCACCTTCGCCGCGCTGGATGCCGCCGCGATCGGCTGTATCGTCCTTATGGCGATGGTTGCGGTGCTGGAAGAGCGTAAGATCCGCCGCGAGAATCGTGCGCAGAAATTAAAAGTAGCCTGAGTGTGCAGGTAACTTCTTTGCCCGGTGTGTGATGCCGGGCTTTTTTATTTTTCACGGTCTGCCTTTTACCTTTACCCCGCTTTACACACTCACCCTTCTCCATGCTCTACAGTGTTTTTGCTGCCGCCTTTCGTGCAGCCTTAGCCCCTTTTGCTAACGGAGAGCTTGCATGTTGACCCGACGATTGTCCTGCCTGGCGCTGCTGATGGCGCTGGCCTCCCCCGCAATGGCCGCGGATGCCCCCACGTACGGCGAGAAGCTGGAAGGTTTTGACTACGGCTGGCCGGTAAAACACTTTACCTTTACCTCGCAGAACCAGCCTCTGGATATGGCTTACCTGGACGTGAAGCCGGAAAACCCAACGGCCGCACCGTGGTGCTGATGCACAGCAAAAACTTTTGCGCCGGCACCTGGGACGGCACGATCCGCGCGCTTTCAGCCAGCGGGTATCGCGTGATCGCACCCGACCAGATCGGCTTCTGCAAATCCACCAAGCCGGAGCATTATCAGTACACCTTCCAGCAGCTGGCGGATAACACCCACGCGCTGCTGAAAACGCTGGGCGTCGATCGCGTCACGGTTATCGGCCATTCGACCGGCGGCATGCTGGCGACCCGCTACGCGCTGATGTGGCCGCAGCAGGTGGAGCAGCTGGTGATGGTGAACCCAATAGGGCTTGAAGACTAGAAAGCGCGCGGCGTGCCGCATATTACGGTCGACCAGTGGTACCAGCGCGAGCTGAAAGTCAGCGCCGACGGTATTCGTCAGTACGAGAAAAACACCTACTACGCCGGGGAGTGGAAGCCGGAGTACGAGCGCTGGGTCACCATGCTTGCCGGGCTGAACAACGGGCCGGGCAAAGCGCGCGTGGCGTGGAACTCGGCGCTGCTCTACGACATGATTTATACCCAGCCGGTCGTCTATGAATTTAACGAGCTGAAGATGCCAGTATTATTGATGATCGGCACGAAGGACAACACCGCCATCGGGAAAGATCTCGCCCCACCGGAGATCCGCAAGACGCTCGGTAACTACGCGGTGCTGGGCAAAGAGACGGCGAAGCGTATCCCGCACGCGACGCTGGTTGAATTTAACGACATGGGCCACGCGCCGCAGATGCAGGATCCAGCCCGCTTCCACGAGGCGCTGCTGAAAGGACTTCAGGCGCGCTGACTGGTCTCCAGCAACAGCCCGCGCAGCCACGCCTGCGCGGGGTTGCGGTGCGTTCTGCCGTGCCAGGCCATGCTTTTGGTAAAACCGGGCACGGGAACCGGCGTCTCGCAGACGAACATCCCCGCCTGCTTTTCCGCTATGCGTGATGGCACAACGGCAATCATATCGCTGAGGGCCAGCACGTCCGGCAGGACTAAAAAGTTACTCACCGATAAGCCAACATGCCGCGTTCGGCCAGTTTTCTCCAGCGCGCCATCCGTTACGCCGCGAAAACCGTCGCCCTCGTAAGAGACCAGCACATGCTCCAGGGCGCAAAACCGGTCTAACGTCATGGGCTGTCCGGCATCCGGATGGTCAGCACGCATCATGCAAACGTACCGTTCATCATAAAGCGCCCGGCTGTGAAGCTCATCTGGCGTGGTGTGCGGGGTGATCAGCGCCACGTCGACAGAGCCTTGTTCGAACTGGCTGACCAGACGGTCGGATTCCACAGGCACCACGCGCACGCGAATCCCCGGCGCCTGCACCTTAAGCGCAGCGATAAACGGCACGACGACCGCGCGCAGGGCGTAGTCGGTCGCGGCAAGCGTGAAGGTGAACGTTGCGGTGAGCGGATCAAAGGCGATCGGCTGAAGCAGCTCGTCGATATCTGCCAGAATGCGTTTGACGGGAGCCGCCATCGCTTCCGCCCGGGTGGTAGGCACGATGCCGTGCGGCGCGCGGATAAACAGCGGGTCTTCAAAGTAATCCCGCAGGCGGTTAAGCATGCCGCTTACCGCTGGCTGGGTCAGGGCAAGACGCGCCGCCGCGCGGGTGACGCTGCGTTCGTCCAGCAGGGCATCCAGCGTTTTCAGCAGGTTAAGATCCAGCGTGCGCAGATCCGCTTTCATGACGTTTTTCCACCTCTTTTCCGTTTACTATTATGGCGCTGCCCGCTGTTGACGCGCTGCGTTTCCCGCTATGATGGGCGGCTAGTCTAAGGAGAACGCATGGTCTGGATAATGCTGGCAACGCTTGCCGTGGTGTTTGTGGTTGGATTTCGTGTCCTGACCTCAGACTCCCGCCGCGCCATCAAACGTTTAAGCGAGCGGCTGGGGATCACCCCGATGCCGGTCGAGTCGATGATTGACCAGTTCGGTAAAACGCCGGGCAATGAGTTTATCCGCTATCTTGAACGCCCCGACGAGGCGCATTTGCTAAATGCCGCTCAGGTGCTGCTGATCTGGCAGGTCTGCATCGTCGACGCCAGCGAAGAGAATCTGCATACCTGGCACCGCATGCTGCGTAAAGCCCGTCTGGCCGCGCCGATCACCGACGCGCAAATCCGCCTCGCGCTCGGCTTTATGCGCGAGATAGAGCCTGACCCGCAGGAGCTTAACGCCTTCCAGCTGCGCTACAACCAGCTTTTCCTGCCGGAAGAGGGCGTGTTTTACCTGCACTGATATCACGAAACGTGATGAAGAGTATAAAGCATCGTCATTAGATTTATATCACCCGCAGGCGCACCATCACCTTATCAACTAACCGATGAGGTGAACCATGAAACAATCCGCCATTATCTGGCCGAACGACTACCTGCCCGGCACCACCGATAACTTTGCATCCAACGAAATCATCGTCGCCGGGCTGAGCGCAAAAGAGATTTGGGCGCAGCTTAACGACACCACCCTGTGGCCGAACTACTACAGCAACGCCGAAGATATCCGTTTTCACGACGGCAGCGGCCCGGCGCTGAGCGCCAACGCCCGCTTTCGCTTCACCACCTTCGGCTTCCCGGTTGAAGCGCAGGTGACGGAGTATGTTCCGCCCGTGGAGGGCGAAGCCGCGCGTATCGCGTGGCACGGCTGGGTAGAAGGGGATGCGAATTCGCGTCTGGACGTGATCCACGCCTGGCTGTTTGAAGACCTGCCGGGAAACCGCGTGCGCATTCTGACTCAGGAGTCGCAGAAAGGCGTGCCGGCGCAGGAACTTGCGCGCACCGTGCCGAACCCAATGATTAACGGGCATCAGGAGTGGATCGTGGGATTAGCGAATGCCGCTCTTAAGGCTCGCGGGTAATTTTGCCGGGCGGCGCTTTGTTTACCGGGGCTACAAGCCCGTAGGCCGGTGCAAGCGCAGCGCCGCCCGGCATTAAAAACGACAAAAGTTGTCGAAACGTTAAATTCGTCACACTTTTGATGATAAACTGCGCGACTTTTCCGCACGTTTTTATCTTCAGGTGATGCCATGACAGAACATACCCAGCCCACGACCACACCGCAGGCCAAAGAGGTTTCACGCCCCAACTGGTCGGCGGTTTTCTCCGTGGCGTTTTGCGTCGCCTGCCTGATCACCGTCGAGTTCCTGCCGGTGAGCCTGCTGACGCCGATGGCACAGGATCTGGGCATTTCCGAGGGCGTGGCGGGGCAGTCGGTGACCGTCACCGCGTTTGTGGCGATGTTCGCCAGCCTGTTTATCACGCAGGCGATCGGCACCATTGACCGTCGCAAGGTGGTTATTCTGTTCAGCGTGCTGCTGACGCTCTCCTGCCTGCTGGTCTCCTTCGCTGAAAGCTTCACCCTGCTGCTGCTCGGCCGTGCCTGCCTGGGGCTGGGATTAGGCGGCTTCTGGGCGATGTCGGCCTCGCTGACCATGCGCCTGGTGCCCGCGCGCACCGTGCCAAAAGCCTTGTCCGTCATCTTCGGCGCGGTCTCGATCGCGCTGGTGATTGCCGCGCCGCTGGGCAGTTTCCTCGGCGGGATTATCGGCTGGCGTAACGTGTTCAACGCGGCGGCGGTGATGGGCGTGCTGTGCATTATCTGGGTGTGGAAGGCGCTGCCGTCCCTTCCGGGGGAAGCGGCGCACCACAAACAGAACATGTTCGCGCTGCTGAAGCGCCCGGGCGTGCTGGCGGGGATGACCGCCATCTTCATGGCCTTTGCCGGGCAGTTTGCCTTCTTCACCTATATCCGTCCGGTGTATATGACCATGGCGGGCTTTGACGTGGACGGCCTGACGCTGGTGCTCCTGAGCTTCGGTATCGCCAGCTTTGTCGGCACCTCGCTGTCGTCCCAGTTCCTGAAGCGCTCCCTGAAGGTCGCGCTGGCGGGTGCCCCGCTGGTGCTGGCGATCAGCGCCGCAGTGCTGGTGCTGTGGGGCAGCGATAAGTGGGTGGCTTCGGCGATCGCGATTATCTGGGGCTTTGCCTTTGCGCTGGTGCCGGTGGGCTGGTCGACGTGGATCACCCGCTCGCTTGCCGATCAGGCGGAAAAAGCCGGGTCGATTCAGGTGGCGGTGATCCAGCTGGCGAATACCTGCGGCGCGGCGGTGGGTGGCGTAGCGCTCGACCACCTGGGGCTGACCTCGCCGCTGGTAATTTCCGGCACGCTGATGCTGCTGACCGCGCTGCTGGTGGCGGGGAAGGTGAAGGCGAAGTAGTGCTTTTCTCCCTCTCCCGTGGGAGAGGGTTGGGGTGAGGGCATCAGGCTACGCCGATGCCTTAACCCTTCTTCTCGAATCCATCGAAATCAACACCACCGACGACACAATCAACAGCGTCCCCAGCCAGTCCGGCAGGGTGAATGCCACCCCCAGCAACACCACCGACAGCAGCGCGCTGCTCAGCGGCTCGGCGCAGCTCAGAATGCTCGCTTTCGGCCCGCCGATCATCTGTGCGCCTTTCAGATACAGGCTGAACGTCAGCGCGGTGCCAATCACCACCAGGTAGAAAAACGCCAGCAGCAGGCCGCCGTCGATCACGAAGGTGGTGCCGCGTCCGGCGTAGAACGGCGTCAGCATTAATCCCGCAATCAACATACTCCAGCCGACAATCGGCAGCGTGCCGTAGCGGGCAATCAGCGTCGATGGATAGGTGGTGTAAAACGCCGCGGCAAACGCCGAGGCGATGCCGAAGAACAGCGCGGCAGGCGAGATGGAGAGCGACGTCGGGTCGCCGTGGGTCACCAGCAGGAAGGTACCCACAAGCGACGTGAAAATCGCGGATAAGACAAATATGCCGGGACGCGTTTTCCGCGCCAGGGCGAACCACGCCACGATAATGGTCGGCGAAAGAAACTGGAGCACGGTGGCCGTCGCGGCGTTGGATTTTTCAATCGTCAGCAGGAAGGTGAGCTGTACGGTGAGCGCGCCGACGAGTGAGAAAAACAGCAGGCTGAGGGCGTCTTTGCGGTTTTTGATGACCGAGAAAATCTTGTCGCCGTGAACGAAGGAGAGCGTCAGCAGGATCACGCCGGTAAACAGCAGACGAACCATGGTCAGGTAAGGTGAAGAAATGTGGCTTTTCTCCATGATGTACTGCGCGCAAACCCCGGAACTGCCCCATAAAACGGCGGCGATCAGGACGTTGAGCATCCCTTTGCGTGTGGAACCCATGTTCTCCCCTGTTATGTTGGTTTTTTTGTAGCATAACATGGGATCTTGCCGGGTGGCGCTACGCTTACCCGGCCTACAAAACCTTGTAGGGTGCGGTCTGGTGCCCTCACCCCGGCCCTCTCCCACGGGGAGAGGGAGCGAACACTAAAAACGGCAACTCGCGTTGCCGTTTTGCTTTTACCTTAGAACCACGCCTCCCACATCGCGCCGACGTTGAAGTCGTCCAGCGTCTCATCTTTGGTATTGTTCACGCGCGCAGTGCGTTCGTTATCCACTTTGCCGCCGGTCACGTAGAAGCGCAGCATCGGGCGGAACTCCGGCCCCATGGCGATAGACATGTTCTGCGACAGGGTCAGCTTCCAGCCCTTGTTGTCGCCGCCGTTGTCGTAATCCACGTGCTGCCAGCCCGCTTCCAGCCAGGTGGAGTGAACGTCGTTCCACCAGTGCATCGGACGCACGATGGCGTTGTAGTTCTTGCGGTTGTCGGTCTTATCGCGGCTGTTGTCGTAGTCATGGAAGGCGAGGAGGTACTCCACCTGCGTCGCCTGGGTGAATTTGTACAGCCCTTCGAAGCTGGCGTAGACCGTGGTCAGATCCTCGGTTTTGTTGAACACGCTGTTGTCCGAGTTATCGGAGTAGCGGGCAATTACCTTGTTCACGCCGCTGTCGTTGGTATGACTCAGCACCACGCCACCCTGCCAGGCGTTCAGACGCTCGTCGCTCTCCACCGCTTTCGAGTCAAAGCCGTAGTTGGCGTACAGCTCCAGATCCAGCGGACCGAGCTTCATGCCGTGGATTTTGGAGGTGGCGGCGTAGTTGCCCTTGTCGCCCGTGCCGGAACCGCCGGTACAGGTGATGCGCGACGGGTTCGCTTCGTCTTCCATCACTTCCGGGCTACAGGATTCCACCGCTGCCACGGCGGCCACGTCAAACTGCACGCCGCCGATATCGAAGTTCTTCACCCCGGCGCCCTGACCGTCGTGGTTCATCCAGAAGTAATCGTTGATGCCCTGCTGCGGACGCTGGTGGAAGTCGCGACCCGCCCAGAAGTAGGCGTTCGGGTTGGAGGCCATAATGTTGGTCACCCCGGCGTAGGCTTTCTTGAGGTTAACTTCGTCGCCCCAGTGGTCGATCATCACGTTGATGTCCCAGATGGCGCCGTTTTCGCCCTTGAAGGCTTTAGAGAGCTGGAACTCGCCGCCGTTGCCTTCGTTACCCAGACGACCAATGGCGGACGCGCCGTTGTAAGAGCCGTCCACCGCCACGTATTTCTGATCGGCGGCCTGGAAGTGCGCGCCGTAGCGGGCGTAGCCGGTAAATTTAACCCCGAACGGGATCGCCATATCCGGAGATTGCGCCGCGCTCTGCGGCTCGGTCACCACGTCCGCTTTTTTCGCGACCGCCGCATCCATTTTGGCCTGACGCTCGGCCAGGGCTTTATCCACCGCTTTCGCCACAATGGCGTCGATTTGCTCCTGAGTGAATTCCTGAGCGAGGACGGAAATTGGGCAAAGCGCGGCGATAACCGCCATGGTTAATGGAAGTTTTTTAATCGTATTCATGGTTATCTCAATATAGTTTAATTTTATTCAGACAATAACCATCCCGCTCCGATCTGACAGAGTATGTCGCTATCATCAGAACAAGTGGATCTCTATTTAGGGTGCAGAGGTATTGCAGTAATTATTTCGCCATAGACTATCTCTGATATAAATGAATAATTTCTTCGGATAACTCGCGCGCTAATAAGGAATTCATTAAGTGATCCTGCGCGTGCACCATAATTAAGGTCATCGGCTGGCGGGCTTCGCCCGCATCCTGCTCGATCAGTTTGGTCTGCATCTTGTGCGCCTGGCGCGCGTAGCCGTCGGCTTCGCGCAGCAGGCTTTTGGCTTCGTCAAGGTTGCCCTGGCGCGCCGCGTGCAGGGCTTCAAAGCACAGGCTGCGGGACTGACCGGCGTTGACGATAATTTCCATTACGGCTTCTTCTAGTGCGATCATTATCTTTACTCTTTATCAAAGCTATTATTTAAGGCGGTGGCGGCAAACCACTCTCCGCTTTTTTTGATGGTGCGCTGCTGCGTCTCTACATCGAGCTGAATAAAACCGTAGCGGTTTTTATACGCATTACACCACGACCAGTTATCAATAAACGTCCACATATGATAGCCAAGGCAATTGCAGCCTTCGCTAATACCTTTGTGCAGCCACGATAAATGCTCAGAAATAAACTCAATGCGGTATTGATCGTTAATCTGGCCATTTTCAATAAAACGCTGCTCGTTTTCGACACCCATGCCGTTTTCCGAAATAAAGCAGCGAGGGTTGCCGTAATTGTCGCGCAGGTTAACCAGAATATCGTAAATACCCGGCGCGTAGATTTCCCAGCCGCGGTACGGGTTCATCTTGCGGCCCGGCATCTCGTAATTATCAAAGAACCACTCCGGCATAAACGGCGCCTGCGGGTTCACCGCGCTGTCGCGACACTTCACGCGACGCGGCTGATAGTAGTTAACGCCGAGCAGGTCGATTTTCCCTTCCGCGATCAGGAAGCCGTCTTCCGGCTTGCAGGCGGGCAGCTGATCGTAAGATTTCAGCAATGCCACCAGGTCCGCCGGATACTCCCCGCGCAGCACCGGGTCGAGGAAGCTGCGGTTAAACATCAAGTCCGCTATGTGCGCCGCCTTCACGTCCGCCGGGTTCCGGGAGCGCGGGTACGACGGCGTCAGGTTGAGCACGATGCCGATCTCACCCGCGTAGTGTCCGGCGCGGTAAGCCTGAACGGCCTTCGCGTGGGCCAGCACGGTGTGATACGCCACGGTCGCCGCCCGACGAAAATCCACCACGTTCGGGTAGTGGAAGTCGTACAGATAACCGCCTTCCACCGGAACAATCGGCTCGTTGAAGGTAAACCAGTGCAGCACGCGGTCGCCGAACAGCTCGAAGCAAATCTGCGCATAGCGGGCGTACGCGTCCACCACGTCACGGTTTTCCCAGCCGCCAATCTCCTGCATCGCCATCGGCATGTCGAAATGGAACAGGGTGATAAACGGCGTGATGCCCTGTTCATTCAGCTCATCAATGACCTGATTATAAAAATCGACCGCGTCCGGGTTCACTTCACCGATACCGTCGGGGATCAGGCGCGCCCAGCTAATCGAGGTACGAAAGCTGTTGTGGTTCAGCTGCTTTAACAGCTGAATGTCCGTTTTCCAGTGCTGATAAAACGTGGAGGTGTGCTGCGGCCCCACGCCGTTGTGAAAACGGTTCGGCTCGCGGGCAAACCAGTAATCCCACGTGGTTTCGCCCTCTCTTGCCCCTTCCGTCTGGAGAGCGGAGCTTGCGCTGCCCCACCAGAAGTTATCGGGAAATGCGTATTTCATGACCCTTCCTCTTTGACTTAATTACTGACTGTTTCAGCGGTGCCGACGGTTGCCTGAGCTTTCTGCTCTTCATTTTTGATGAGCGTACGCTCATAGGCGCGCAGGAACGGCAGGTACATCAGGGCGGACATCACCATGCAGACCAGGCACATCACCACCGGACTGAGCGCCCAGTTCGCCGCCCACGAGGCGCCAATCGGCGCGGGGGTGGTCCACGGGGTTAACGAAACCACCTGAGCCAGCCAGCCGAGCTTGGTTGCGCCGTACGCCAGGCAGGCGTTGACCAGCGGAACGAATACGAACGGGATAAACAGCATCGGGTTCATGATGATCGGCGCGCCGAACAGAATCGGTTCGTTGATGTTAAAGAAGCTTGGCACCACGCCCATTTTGCCGATGGTGCGCAGGTGCGTAACGCGGCTACGCAGCAGCAGAAAAGCCAGCGGCAGGGTGGAGCCTACGCCGCCAATCAGCAGGTAGTGATCCCAGAAACCTTGCAGATAAACGTGCGGCAGCGCCGCGCCCGCCGCCAGCGCCGCCTGGTTTGCCGAGAGGTTCGCCATCCAGAACGGGTTCATGATGCCGGTGACAATCAGCGACCCGTGGATACCGGCGAACCAGAAGATCTGACACAGCAGCACGGAGAGCAGAATGGCGGGCAGCGAGTCAGACGCCGACACCAGCGGCTCCAGCAGGTGCATGATCGCCTGCGGGATGATCATCCCCGTCTGCGCTTCAATGAACAGGTTCAGCGGGTGCAACGTCCCGATCACCACCATCACCGGGATCAGGATCTCAAACGAACGCGCCACGCCGGTCGGCACTTCCTTCGGCAGGCGGATAGTCACGTTGTTCTGCTTCAGCCACGCATAGACGCGGGTGGAGTAGATCGCGGTGATAAGCGCAGTGAAGATGCCCTGGCCGGAGAGATACTGGGTCGAGATTTTGCCATCGGCATAGGGCGCGGCGACCAGCAGGAAGGCCATAAAGGCCAGCAGGCCGGACATCACCGGATCGAGGTTAAACTGACGCCCCAGGCTTGCCCCAATCCCCACCGAGATGAAGAAGGTCATCACGCCCATGCTGAGGTTAAACGGCAGCATCAGCTGTTCGCGGTAGGTCTCGGAGAAATCCAGCCAGCCGCGGGCGAAGCTGTTGGTGGTATCCGCCGAAAACGGCGGGAAGATAAACACCAGCATAAACGAGCCGATGATCATAAACGGCAGCGCGGCGGTAAAGCCGTCGCGGATGGCAATCACATACTTTTGCTGACCGAGCTTCGCGGCCAGCGGCGTAATTGACTGCTCAATCACCGCGACCATGGATTGATATAACGAACTCATGTGAACACCTTTTAGTGTGCCGCTTCGATGAGCGACAGAGCATAGTCCAGTACTTTATCGCCACGCTGCATGCCGTAATCCATCATGTCGATGGGCTGCACCGGAATGCCTTGCGTCGCTGCCTTGTCTGAGAGCGTCTTTAACATGTATTTCACTTGCGGTCCGAGAAGCACCACCTGATAGTGCGGAAACTGCGTATCAAATTCGGATACGCCATACGCATCTATCTTCACGGGCAAGCCCCGTTCTTTTGCAACATCGATCATTTTGCTGACCAGCAGGCTGGTGGACATCCCGGCAGAGCAGCACAGCATAATCTTGAACATCGACAACCATCCTCAAAATGTAAAAAGTTATTGCGAGGATGATTGGACATGATACGGAAACCGGTTTCCATTTATAAAAGACAGAAGTGTGACAACCATCAAGATCCAATACTTATGAGGCTAATTAACCGGATGTGGGTCACATAATTCGGCTGTTTTGGCATCAAATTGAGTGGAAACGGAAAATCGGTTTCCATGGAAAACGGAAACGGATATACTCCGTTCTGGCTATAATGTGAGCCGTAGCGGTGATGGAAATTACAGACGCCAGTTGCGTCTGACAGGGGAGAGAGATGTCTACAATCAACGATGTATCGCGTCTGGCCGGGGTGTCCAAAGCCACGGTATCACGGGTGTTGAGCGGGTCGCGTGGCGTTAAAGAAGCCAGCCGCCAGGCTGTTCTGAAAGCGGTGGATGAGCTGAACTATCGTCCCAACGTGATTGCCCAGTCGCTGCTCAGCCAGTCGACGGGCTGCATTGGGGTGATTTGCGCGCAGGAAAACATTAACCAGACCACCGGTTACCTGTACGCGCTGGAAAAACACCTCAGCCAGCATCAAAAACATCTGCTGCTGCGTTTCGCACACACAAAAACAGAAGTGATGAATGCCCTTGAAGAACTCTCCTGCGGCTTATGTGATGACATTCTGGTGATTGGCGCGCGTTTCCCGCTGGACGTGGAGATGGACAACGTGATTCTGGTCGACTGTATGGAAGCCGATAACGCCAACAGCATTCAATTCGATCACGCGTTCGCGGCTGAAACGGCCTGTAACTATCTCACCAGCCAGGGGCGTCGCCAGATAGCGCTGATCCACCCGCACGGCAGCGGCTTTGCCGATCAGGTGCTGCTGGGCTACAAACACGCGCTGGAGAAAAACTTCCTGCCCTTTAATCGCAACCTCGTGTTTATGGACGCAACTTCATCGTCCGTTGCGCTTCAGGAATTACTCAACAACGCGTCCACGCTGAACTTTAACGCGCTGCTGGTGGCGGATGAGCAGGAAGCCCAGCGGGTGATCCCGCAGTTACAGGCGTTTAATAAATCGGTACCGGAAGACATCATGGTCTTTAGCCTCGGCGGTTCGCTGCATCTGCCGGGTATTCCGGTGATCCCGGCCATTGAGTATTCCATGGACGCCATGGCGGCGCGCATCGTGAGCTGGCTGACAGAGAAAACGCAGATGCTCGGGTCCTACGTTCTGCGCGGGGATTTGATTATTCCTGATGTGCGGAAGCGTTAAACGTGTGATGTAGGCCGGGTAAGCGCAGCGCCACCCGGCGCTCAACCCTCAGTAATCTTCCATACAATCCACCTGACTGACTGCATCCCAGTAGGCGTCCAGGTTGTCACGCTTCACGGCGGTGATGGCGTTTTTGATCAGCAGCTGATTGGCCTCAGACGACAAAATCATCGCCTGCCAGGCCTTATCGCTCTGCTTTTTCTGCGGGGTACAGGTTTTCTTCACATCTTTCAGGACCTGCTGTTTTATTTGCGCCTCTTTCTCCGGAGCGCTCTTCTCCTGCGCGTGAACAAACGCAGCGAAAATCAGGCAAACGAGCAGGCAAACCAGGTGTGCAGATTTCATCGAAACCTCCTTTGAACGTCACATGCTTCCCCTGAAATATATCGTTACATTCATCAACGCGATTCAAGCCAAAAGTATGAATTTACGCATTCTGCGTGCGGGATCCGATCGCCAGTGCAATGCCATAGCTTACTAACACCGCGAGACTCATTTTCAGCATCGTTTCTCCGCCGATACCGGCAAGAGGCGCTGCGATCCCACCGAATAAAAACATCAGCATGCCCAGAATGGCTGACGCTGTGCCGGACTCCTTCGTGTCGACTGCGCTCATCGCTTCTGAACCCGCAAGGGTGCTGATCCCGCTGTTAAAGGCGACGGTGAAAAAGAGTGCAATCAGTGCCGGAACGGAAAGCTGCATCCACGCAAAGAGCAACGTCAGCCCCGCGCAGGACACCGCCAGAACGAGGCCTGTTCGCATCAATCTTTCCGCCAGATGGCGGCGTGCCAGACGGGAGAAAATCAGCGCTGAGACGATCAGGCCGATACCGTTCACACCGAACAGCAGGCTGAACTGCATGGCGCTCAGGCCATACTCGTTTTGCATCACAAAGGAAGATGCCCCGATATAGGCGAACAGCCCCGCCAGCATGAAGGCCTGGATCAGGCAGTAGCGCATAAAGCGACGATTTTTAAGTACCGTCCTGGCGGTTTGCGTCAGCGATCCCCCGCCCTGTTTCTCTGTGAGGGACTCGCGGATAAAAAGCTGGCTGGCGATCAGCAGCGCCAGACCCGCCCCTGCCATTACCCAGAACAGCATCCGCCAGTCGAAATGCGACGCGATATAGCCACCGAGTACCGGGGACACCACGGGCGCGATGCCGTTGACCGTCATCAGTAGGGCAAAAAACTGCGTTAGCATCGTGCCATGATAGTTATCACGGGCGATGGAGCGGGCAAGTACGGAGCCGCCCGCCCCGGCAACGCCCTGCACAAATCGCCAGCCGATCAGGGCGTAAATATTCTGCGTGCTGGCACAAAGCACTGAAGCCAGTACAAACAGCAAAAGTGAGAACAGCAGCGGCGTTTTACGTCCGATGCGATCGCTTAGCGGGCCGAAAAAGAGTTGTCCCAGCCCCAGGCCAATCAGCGCCGAGGTAAGAGAAAGCTGCGTCAGCGTTGTGGAGGTATTGAGCTGGGTGGCGATCTCCGGCAGCGCCGGAAGATAAAAATCGGAACACAGCGGCCCGATCGCCGTCAGCAGGCCAAGGATGGCCGCGAAAGAAAAAGAGAGTTTTGCCATAGGTATTTACTCTGTTGGCCGGGCAACGTTGCGCCGCCCGGCAGTGATGTTACTGAATCCCGCCGCCCAGCGACTGCCACAGCGTGATGCGGTTTTCCAGGTCGGTTTGCTGCAAGGCAATCAGTGATGCCTGCGCCGACCACAGCGACCGCTGCGCGGTGAGCACCGTCAGATAATCGCCCGCGCCAGCCTTGTAACTGCGCGTCGCCACATCCAGCGTTTTTTGCTCCGCCGCCACGTATTCACGCTGGGCATCAAGCTGTTCACTCAACGTTTCGCGCCGGGCCAGCGCGTCGGCCACGTCCTTAAACGCGCTCTGGATGGTTTTCTCATAGGTCGCAATTAACCCTTTTTTCTCGGCTTCCGCATAGCGCAGCTGCGCCATATTGTTGCCGCCGCTGAACAGCGGCAGGGTGATGGACGGCGCAAACGACCAGACCTTCATCCCGTGGCTGAACAGGGACGACAGCGAATCGCTGCCGACGCCCGCGCTGGCGGTGAGCGAGATGGTCGGGAAGAAGTTGGCGCGCGCCGCCCCGATGTTGGCGTTAGCGCTCAGCAGGTTATGTTCCGCCTCCTGAATGTCCGGACGACGCAGCAGCGCGCTGGAGCTGACGCCCGCCGGGATCAGCGTGATGGCGTTGTCGCTCAGGCTCTCCAGCGTGCCGGGCAGCAGGTTCTCGGGCACCGTATCGCCCGCCAGCAGGTTGAGAGCGTTTTTGTCCTGCATCACCAGCGTCTGGTAGCTCGCCACGCTGGCGCGCGCCTGCTGGTAAACCGCCATCGCTTCACTGACGTCCGTTGCCGCCGCCACGCCCACTTCCTGCTGGCGCTTCACAATCTTGAGCGAGTTTGCGGCGCTCTCCAGGGTGGACTTCGCCAGCGCCAGATTGCTGTTATCCGCCGCCAGCGTCACCCAGGCCGTGGTCAGCTCGCTGACCATCGTCAGGCGCGTGTTCTGCGCGGTGAATTCGCTGGCAAGCCAGGTTTCACGCGCGGCGCGCGACAGGCTCTGGTTGCGGCCAAACAGATCCAGCTCGAAGCTGGAGACCGCGCCGTTGGCTTCGTCACTTGTCGCGACGCCGCTCGCCAGCGTGCGGCTGCGGGTGTGGCTCAGTTCCGCGTCCACCGTCGGGAACAGGGACGAGCGCGTTTCGCCATACTGGGCACGGGCGGCGTCGATATCCGCTATCGCTTTCTGCACGTCGCGGTTGCTGTTGAGCGCCATCGTCACCACGCTTTTCAACCGCGCATCATTCATCACCTGCTGCCACTGGCTCACCACGGCGTTGGCTTCGCCGTGCGCGCCGGGCAGGGTGGCCGGAACGGGCGCGTCCGGGCGCTGATACGTGGGATCTAATGACACACAGCCTGCGCTCAGCAGGGCTAACGCTAAAACAGTTACACGAAACATTATGACCTCCGGTTTGCGTGCTTACCGGAGAACAGACGTTTCACCAGTACAAAGAATAAAGGAACAAAGAAGATGGCCAGCAGCGTCGCGGCCAGCGTCCCGCCGATAATGCCGGTACCGATCGCCACGCGGCTGTTGGCCCCGGCGCCGGTGGCAATCGCCAGCGGCGTCACGCCTGCGATAAACGCCAGCGAGGTCATGATGATCGGACGCAGACGCGTCTGGGCGGCCCGCAGGGCGGCGCGCGTCAGGGAGTAGCCTTCGGCGACTTTGGCTTCGGCAAACTCGACAATCAGAATGGCATTCTTCGACGACAGACCGATGGTGGTCAGCAGCGCCACCTGGAAGTAGACGTCGTTGCTCAGGCCACGCAGGGAGGCGGCAATGGCCGCGCCCAGCACCCCAAGCGGGATCACGAGGATGACCGAAATGGGCACCGACCAGCTCTCATACAGCGCCGCCAGGCACAGGAACACCACCAGGATGGAGAGGGCATAGAGGCTCATCGCCTGACCGCTCGCCAGTTTTTCCTGCAACGACAAACCGCTCCATGCCCAGGTGCTGCCGGACGGCAGGTCATTCGCCAGTTGCTCCATTTTGCTCATCGCCGTACCGGAGCTGGCGCCGCTGGCGTTCTCGCCCTGAATTTCATACGCCGCCGAGCCGTTGTAGCGCACCAGGCTTTCCGGGCCATACTCCCAGCGGGTGGTGGCGAAGGCGGAGAACGGGGTCATGGTGCTGTCGCTGCCGCGCACATACCATTTGTTAAGATCCGACGGCACCGCGCGATAGTCGCTGTCGCCCTGGATGTAGACCTTTTTCACGCGGCCACGGTCAATGAAGTCGTTCACGTAGGTGCCGCCCCAGGCGCTGGAGAGGGTGTCGGTCACGTCGCTCAGGGAGAGCCCCAGCGACACGGCTTTGTTGTTATCGATATCCACCTGAAGCTGCGGCATCTGCGGCAGATCGTTGGCGCGCACGGCGTGCAGCGAGCTGTCCTGATTGGCTTCGCCAATCAGCTGGTTACGCAGTTTCAGCAGCGCGTCGCGGTCGGTGCCGCCGCTGGCCATCAGCTCAAAGGTAAAACCGTTGCTCTGGCCTAAACCATCCACCGCCGGGGGCGTCATGGCGAAAATGGTGGCATCCCGAATGGTGCTCAGCTCCTGCGTGGCGCGCAGGGCAATGGCCTGGGCGGTGTTTTCCTCGCCTTTGCGCTCTGACCAGTTTTTCAGGGAGACGAACGCCATCCCGGCGTTCTGGCCGCTGCCGCTGAAGCTGAAGCCTTCAACGGTGAAGATCACGTCGGTATTGGCTTTCTCTTTGGTGAGGAACCACTCGCGTACCTGGCGGCTTACCTCGGCGGTACGCACCGCGGTTGCGCCGGCAGGCAGGGTGTACTGCACCATGATTTCACCCTGGTCTTCGGTTGGCAGGAAGCTGCCCGGCAGTTTTAGCATGGCGAACCCCATCGCGCCGCAGAGCAGGGCGTAGATGACCAGCATGCCGCCGGAACGGCGCAGGGCGCGCAGAACCTTATTCTGATAGCCGTGCTCGGTCTTACTGTAGAAGCGGTTAAACGCGCCGAAGAAACCTTTTTTGTGCGGAGCGGTGTGATTCAGGATCGAGCCGCACAGCGCGGGCGTCAGGGTCAGCGCCACCACCACGGAGAGGAACATCGCCGAAATAATGGTGACCGAGAACTGACGGTAAATCACCCCGGTTGAGCCGCCGAAGAAGGCCATCGGCAGAAATACCGCAGAGAGCACCAGCGCAATGGCGATCAGCGCGCCGGAAATTTCGCCCATCGATTTTTCGGTCGCTTCCCGGGCGGGCAGCCCTTCGTCGCGCATAATACGCTCGACGTTTTCCACCACCACGATGGCGTCATCCACCAGAAGCCCTATCGCCAGCACCATCGCAAACAGCGTCAGGGTATTGATGGAGTAACCGAACAGCGCCAGCACGCCGAAGGTACCCAGCAGAACGACTGGCACTGCCAGCGCCGGGATCAGCGTCGCGCGGATGTTTTGCAGGAACAGGTACATCACCACCACCACGAGGATAATGGCTTCGAACAGGGTCTGAATCACGTCCTCAACGGAGATCTTGATGAACTCGGTGCTGTCTTTCGGGTAGGCCACGTCGTAGCCTTCCGGCATCGACTTTTTGAACTCGGCGATCTTGTCTTTTACCGCCGTGGCGGTGTTAAGCGCGTTGGCGCCCGGTGAGAGCATCACCGCCATACCCGCCGCCGGGTGGCCGTTCAGCTTCGCGGTGGCGGTGTAATCTTCGCTGCCCATCTCCACGCGCGCGACGTCGCTGATGCGCACCACCGCACCGTTGGACTGGCTCTTGACGATGATCTTTTTGAACTCATCGACCGTTTGCAGACGCGACTGAGCGCGGACGGTGGCGGTCAGCTGTTGGGCGTTCGACGAGGGCAGTGCGCCGATTTTACCGGCGGAGACCTGCACGTTCTGGGCTTCAATCGCGCTCTGCACGTCGGAGGGCATCAGCGAGTACGACGCCAGCTTCGCCGGGTCGAGCCAGATGCGCATCGCGTATTCCGCGCCGAACACCTGTAGGCTACCGACGCCATCCACGCGCGCCAGCGGGTCCTGCATATTACTCACCAGCCAGTCGGCGATATCCGAGCTGCTGGCGGTGTCGGTTTTGTCATACACGCCCATGATCAGCAGGAAGTTGCTCTGGGATTTTTCAACGGTGATCCCGGACTGCTGCACCTCGGTTGGCAGGCGCGATTCCGCCTGCTGGACTTTGTTCTGCACCTGCACCTGAGCGGTGTCCGGATCGGTTCCTTGTTCAAACGTGACGGTAATGCTCACCGACCCGTCCGAGCTGCTGGTGGAGGTGAAGTAGAGCAGGTTATCCAGCCCGGTGAGCTGCTGCTCGATCACCTGCGTCACGCTGTTTTCCAGCGTCTGCGCAGAAGCGCCGGTGTAGGTGGCGGAGATTTTGATCGACGGCGGAGCCACGTCCGGGTACTGCGCAACGGGCAGCGTGCGGATCGCCAGCATCCCGGCGAGCATGATGAGAATGGCAATAACCCAGGCAAAGACCGGGCGACGCACGAAGAAACGGGAAAACATCAGGCGTTTCCTCCGTTGGTTTTCATCTCTTCAGCTTTCACTTCCTGCCCGGCGGTGACTTTATCGGTGCCTTCCACAATCAGCTTATCGCCCGCCTTCAGGCCGCTCAGCACCAGCCATTTGTCGCCGTAGGTGTCGCCCGTCTCCAGCTGACGCTGCTCGACCTTGTTGCTGGCGTTCACCACCAGCGCGGTGGCGGTGCCTTTGGCGTCGCGGGTGATGCCCTGCTGCGGGGCGAGGATCGCGTCATTCATGACGCCTTCATCCACTCTGGCGCGGACGAACATGCCCGGCAGAAGCTGATGCTGCGGGTTCGGGAAGACGGCGCGCAGGGTGACGGAGCCGGTAGACTCATCCACCGCCACTTCGGTCAGCGCCAGATGGCCTTTTTCGCTGTAGCTGCTGCCGTCTTCGAGGATCAACGACACGTTCAGCGTATCGCTGTTGCTGGCGAGGGTTTGCTTGCGTAATCGCAGCAGATCGGCGCTGGAACGGGTTAAGTCGACGTACATACTGTCCAGCCCGCGAATGGTGGCCAGCGCGGTATCCTGCTGGGCGGTCACCAGCGCGCCGGGGGTTACAGAGGAGATGCCGATACGTCCGGCAATTGGCGCGGTGACGGTGGTCCAGTTGAGGTTAATGCGGGCGCTTTCCAGCGCGGCTTTCTTTGACTCGACGCTGGCTTTGTCCTGCGCGCAGGTGGACTTCGCGTCTTCCGCATCCTGACGTGATACGCCGTCGTCCTTCACCAGCTGCGCATAGCGCCGGGCTTTCTGGCAGTCGGCCTGCACCAGCGCCTGCGCCTGTTTCAGTGCGGCGGCGGCTTCATCATACGCGGCGCGGTAGCTGGAAGGATCGATCTGATACAGCGCCTGCCCGGCCTTGACCGTATCGCCTTCGGTGAACAGGCGCTTCTGGATAATGCCGCCTACCTGGGGGCGCACTTCGGCGCTCATTGCGGCGGCGGTGCGTCCGGTCAGCTCGCTGACGACGGACACCGGCTGGCTCATGAGTGTGACAATCCCCACTTCCGGAAGAGGACGCTGGGGAGCAGATGTTTGCGCATTATCGCACCCTGTCAGGAGGAGTAATGCCGCGATGGAGGTTGTTATGGTTTTCATAATCTTTTTCCAGGGTGAACGAAGCCTGCCCTGTTAATTGCTTAACAGGGAGGAGGGTTAATTAAAAGCACAGCGATCCCGCATCTCTGGCTGAGCCAGAAATGAAAAAAGGGAAATTACTTATTTCCGCTAATTATTCACATGCGATTACTTCGCAGAGAAAATCATATTTAAAATATTCTGGTATATAGGTTCTAATTGTTCTGACGGTACTTTTAAAGGCGTGAGTCGACGGTAAATCGTGCCTTCGATCATCACGGCGGTAATCTCCACGCAGCAGCGAATATGCTCATCGCTCAGGTGAGGGAACTGCTTTTTCAGGTGCTCACAGGCGTTGGCGAACATGCGGGCTTCGGCTTCGATCAGCATGTTTGCCACCAGCGGATTGCGCGTGGCCTCTGCGGACATTTCGAGCATCAGCGCGTCATCGTCTTCTTTAAGCGTCTGGCGCCAGGCAAGCGCCTGCGGCATCCCTTCAACCAGGGTTTTGCCCTGCATCTCCTCGATACGTGAGTCGATAATGCGCCGGATCATCTCTTCAATAATCGCGTCTTTGTTACTGAAATAGCGATAGATTTGTCCGACGCTGAGCCTGGCTTCGCTGGCGATCTGCGACATGCTGGCAGCGTGAAATCCACTGGCGCGAAAGCAGCGGCGCGCGGCGGTGATGATTTCGTCCTGCCGCAGTTTTTGTCGTTCTTCCAGCTTTGTACTCATTGTCGGCTACCGTAAAAAGTGAGAATGATCGTTCTCATTATACGTTTTCGGAGACTATTGGAAAGGCTTTTTTTATTTACATATTGAATGAATATTTCCAGCTATAAACAATGGAGAAAATAAGGAGTTTTTATGAAGGTTAAGCTGTGAGATATTCAGATTGCGCTGAAAATAAGGAGAGAATTATGCATCTGAGCATTACAGATAATGTCACAGCCGAAGAAAAAGAAGAATTATTAACGGGGCTAAGAGCCTATAACGCGCAGTTTTTAGATCTGGCGACGTTTGGCGGCGATATTGGCGTATATATGCGAGACGACAATGGCGTCATGCTGGGCGGGTTAATCGGCGTACGGAAAGGCGACTGGCTGAACATCGACTATCTGTGGGTCAGCGACAGCGTGCGGGGAACGGGCGTGGGAAGCCAGCTTATCAAAACGGCTGAAGAGGAGGCCCGTCGCAAAGGCTGTCGTCACGCGCTGGTGGATACGGTCAGCTTCCAAGCGCGTCCGTTCTATGAAAAACAGGGTTATCAGGTGCAGATGTCCTTGCAGAATTACCCTTATCAGGGAATGCAGAGACACTATCTGTCCAAAAATCTTTAACCGCCGATCCCGGTGCCTATCACGGCTAACACGTGGCGCACCACGATCTCCGGCGAGAGGGCGCTAAGCCTCTCGTCATTGCGCATGCGGGAGAACGGCACCAGCACCAGGCTCAGCAGCGTTGTGAACAGCAGTTCGGGGGCCAGCGCCGGATTCAGCTTTCCTTCCTGCTGCCAGCCTTTGATGGTTGCCAGCGTGGTGTGATATTTCTCATCGCCAAAGCGTGCCTGCAAATGGGTGCGCAGTACCGGCATCTCGCCAATCACCTCCTGCATCCACAGCGGGGCAAACCAGCGATACTTTTCCGCCAGTTCGGCCAGCACCCTGACCATTTCCGTCAGGGCATCCACCGGCGAATCCCGGTTGTCGGCGAAAATCGCCCCGATCCGCTCGCGTAACGGCAGGAAGCGCTCCTCAATCATCGCATCCAGTAACTGTTCTCTGGAGTTGAAGTAGTAGTGCAGCATGGCGGGCGTCACGCCTGCTTCGCGGGCGATGGCGTTCAACGACGTATTGGCGATCCCCTGGCGGGAAAAGAGGTTCAGGGCGATATCCAGCAGCTGTTCACGGCTGGCGGTAACGCGCTTGCCGCCGCGTGGCCGACCGGGGCGGCGGGGTTCAGAATTGTCCTTTTGTGCTGGCATGGTCACCGTATCTCTTGATCTTATTCATCACTTCCACAAATATTAATTATACGATTAATTAATTTCAAGTGATGTCTCATGGAGTCCGACGTAATGACTCAACCTGCGAAAAAGGCGCCGTCGATTAAGCTGCTGTTCAGCGCACTCCTGCTGGTGATGCTGCTCTCGGCGCTGGATCAGACCATTGTCTCCACCGCGCTGCCGACTATCGTGGGTGAGCTGGGCGGGCTGGATAAGCTCTCGTGGGTGGTAACGGCCTATATCCTCAGTTCGACCATCGTGGTGCCGCTGTACGGCAAATTCGGCGATCTGTTTGGCCGAAAAATCGTTCTGCAAATCGCGATTGTGCTATTCCTCGTAGGGTCCGCGCTGTGCGGTCTGGCGCAGAACATGACCCAGCTAGTGCTGATGCGCGCCCTGCAAGGGCTGGGGGGCGGCGGTCTGATGGTGATCAGCATGGCTGCCGTGGCGGACGTGATCCCGCCTGCCGATCGGGGTCGCTATCAGGGGTTGTTTGGCGGCGTGTTTGGCCTGGCGACGGTGATAGGGCCGCTGATCGGCGGGTTTATCGTTCAGCACGCATCCTGGCGCTGGATTTTCTACATCAACCTGCCGCTGGGGCTGTTTGCCCTGCTTGTCATTGGCGCGGTTTTCCACGGCAGTGCGCGGCGCAGCAAGCATGAGATTGATTACCTTGGGGCGATTTACCTCAGCATGGCGTTGCTGTGCATCATTCTGTTTACCACCGAGGGCGGGACGATCCGCCAATGGAGCGACCCGCAGCTGTGGTGCATTCTGGCCTTCGGCCTGACGGGGATCGCCGGGTTTATCTACGAAGAGCGGCTGGCGTGGGAGCCAATTATCCCGCTGTCGCTCTTCCGCGACCGCAGCTTCCTGCTCTGTAGCCTGATCGGTTTTATTATCGGCATGTCGCTGTTTGGCTCCGTCACTTTCCTGCCGCTCTATTTACAGGTGGTAAAAGACGCCACGCCGACGCAGGCCGGTTTGCAGCTGATCCCCCTGATGGGGGGGCTGTTGCTAACCTCCATTATCAGCGGGCGCATCATCAGCCGTACCGGGAAATATCGTCTGTTCCCGATCCTCGGCACGCTGCTCGGCGTGGTGGGGATGGTGTTACTGACGCGCATTTCAATCACCTCCCCAACCTGGCAGCTGTACCTGTTTACCGGCGTGCTGGGCATGGGACTGGGACTGGTGATGCAGGTGCTGGTGCTGGCGGTGCAGAACAGCGTGTCAGCCGATCAATACGGCGTCGCGACGTCTGGGATGACGCT
The DNA here is from genome assembly GCF_031432835.1 of Enterobacter cloacae complex sp. EB5. Classification (NCBI taxonomy): domain Bacteria; kingdom Pseudomonadati; phylum Pseudomonadota; class Gammaproteobacteria; order Enterobacterales; family Enterobacteriaceae; genus Enterobacter; species Enterobacter cloacae complex sp. EB5. The sequence goes on along the minus strand of NZ_CP133860.1, from coordinate 1,922,770 downwards.
GTTCCGTTCCATTGGCGGGGCGATTGGCGTTGCGCTGTTTGGCGCGGTGTTCACCCATATTCTGCAATCAGGCCTGATCGACAGGCTGCCGGAAGGGGCGGAACTGCCGCGCGAGCTTAATCCCGTTGCCATTCACCATCTGCCTGATGCCCTGCGTCTGGACTATCTGGATGCGTTCGGCTCGGCGATCCATGCGGTGTTCATGCTGGCGGCGGGGATTATGGTGCTGGCGTTCGCGCTGTCGTGGTTTTTGCGCGAAGCGCCGCTGCGTCGGCAGGCATGAGGTTAGCGGTTCTGCTATTTATTGCGAGTCGCTTTCTGATTTTTCAATGTCTCTCTTGTCGCTTTCCGGGGCGTTAGCGCATGCTGTGGGCTGGTCAATAAACCGACAGAGGTTGCCATGGAACGCACAGCGAAACTATTCAAAAAAGGACGAAACCAGGCCGTGGTCTTGCCTGCGGAATTTGCGTTTGAAACGGAGAGTGTTTATATCCGCCGGGATGACGAGGGGAATGTGGTTTTGACGGCAAGGTCCGAGAAAGCACGGCACAGGGATAACTTTTTGCGCATGTTAAAAGAAACGCATGTGCCTGATACCTTTCTAAGTAAAGAGGAGCGCAATCAGAGCTATACGACAAGAAACCCTCTTGAAGGGCTGTAGAAGATGCTGCATATGCTGGACACTAACATCGTAAGCCATCTGGTGAGGCAGCATCCTGAAGTTGTAAACCGATATTCGCAAATTACGCCTGAAAAGATGTGTATTTCAAGCGTAACGGAAGCGGAATTGCTTTACGGCGTAGCCAAAAAGCAAAACAACAAGCTGCACGAAACCATAATGGAATTTCTTAAAACCATCACTGTCTGCGCCTGGGATAGCGAAGCCGCAGCCATCTACGGTGAACTGCGTGCGGCAATGGAAAAGAAAGGGAAAGTGATGGGGGATCTCGATCAGTTGATTGCCGCACATGCTATCAGCCGGGGCACGACGATTGTCACGAACGATCATGCGTTCGGGATGGTACAGGATCTTACGGTTGAGGACTGGACTCAATAAATCAATAAGAAGCGACCTTTCTACATGAACAGGTCGCCTTCAAAAAAATAAACAACTTTTACTTAATATTAAGATTCGCGCTTGGCTTCGACTGATATCTCTCCAAGCTCGAAGATTAACTCCGCAGGAGATACTCTCATTGTTTCCTCAACTGCAATTGCTCGCGCCTTACGAATTGCTTCATCTCCACCTATGATTGGTATACCTTCGCACCAAGTTAATCTGATTTGTCCACGTTTTGAATTTGTTGAAGGAGTCGTTATGCTGTAACCTTGCTCTCCATTAGGCACTACCTTTAACCTCCATTTCATCCCATTTGCTGTAAATGCAATATCTATACGATCTCCTTTTTTGAGTCGAGCTTTTGACATTATATCCTCAGGGATATTTATATTCATAAAGCGTACCTGTTGATCATTAATGCGACGGCATGTTTGTGATATACTTAATTTGTTACTGTATGGTTGCCGCCCTCCTTTTCTTCCTCGCTTTTTCACTACATCACATATAGAAATAAAATCATTGATGCCTTGATCTTTCATTTCAACTTCCTTAAGCCAATTTAACTGTTTCATAATGAATTTTCAAATGAGGTGTTCGATGCGTAGATTAATTTAAATGGGCGCAAAAAGATTGAGTTATATCAATTTGCTATCTAGTATTGCTATTTTTGATCAGGGTGTTCATTGATCTATTTGTGTATCGAATTCATAAGCGACATTGTATTTTTTCGCTAAATTATTATATTTGCTTTTTATTCATTGGCTTTTTGTGTGTTTTGTTGTTTATTCATGCTGGCAATTTGTTTGGCTGTTCTGCGCTTTTCATATAACCTATCCGTCTTACTGATTCCTTTTCGTTTTTTAGCCTGCCGTCTCGTTGTCGATATAGTCTTCAAAACGTCTATCAAAAGGAACTGTCTCGTGAAACTTCGATTGGGTGCGCTTCTCCTGACTGGCCTGCTGCTCGCGGGCTGTGACCAGGGCGGCAATGATGCCAGACACATTAAAGTCGGCGTGATCAATGGCGCTGAGCAGGACGTGGCGGAAGTCGCCAAAAAGGTGGCAAAGGAGAAATACGGTCTGGATGTTGAGCTGGTGGGCTTTAGCGGCTCGCTGCTACCCAACGATGCCACCAGCCAGGGCGAACTGGACGCCAACGTCTTCCAGCATCGCCCGTTCCTCGCAGAAGATAACAAGGCGCACAATTACAAGCTGGTCGCCGTGGCCAATACCTTCGTCTTCCCGATGGCGGGTTACTCCCGAAAGATTAAATCGGTGTCTGAGCTGAAGGACGGCGCAACCATTGCGATTCCAAACGATCCCACCAACCTTGGTCGCGCGCTGTTGCTGCTGCAAAAAGAGAAGCTGATTACCCTTAAACCGGATGTTGGCCTGCTGCCAACGGCGCTGGATATTACTGCGAACCCGAAAAACTTACAGATTATGGAGCTGGAAGGGGCGCAGCTGCCGCGCGTGCTGGACGATCCGAAAGTGGATGTGGCCATCATCAGTACCACCTATCTCCAGCAAACGGGGCTTTCTCCGGTACACGACAGCGTCTTTATCGAAGACAAAAACTCACCCTACGTGAATATTGTGGTGACGCGTGAGGACAACAAAGACGCCGAAAACGTGAAGGAATTTATCCAGTCCTATCAGTCGCCGGAAGTGGCGAAAGCGGCGGAGACCCTTTTTAACGGTGGCGCGGTGCCGGGCTGGTAAGCCCCGGTAAAAAGGCCAGCGCTCCGCTGGCCGTCAAAGCGTAACGCGGGCATCGGTTCGGCTTTCGGGCCACAGAAAACCCTGACCCGACTGTGCGCCGGACGCGCGGGCGCGCGCCAGATCCCGCGAATTCTCGATGCCTTCGATAAGAATAGATTGCGCGATACCTGCCCTGACCTGCTGCACAAACGGGGCAAGCGGCGCGCGCTCGCGCAGCGCTGAGCGGTCAATTTTTACCCCATCCAGCGGCAGCGCAAGCCGCGCGAACGCCTCAGCCAACTCCCGGGTTAAATCGTCCAGCCAGATTTGCCATCCCACCTCTTTTAACCGAACAAGCGTGGCATGAAGACGACGTTGCTCAGCCTCGCTCAGCCGTGTGATGGTGAGGGGATCCTGAATTTCAATCGTTAACCGCTGCTGATGGCGTAACGCCAGCAACAACCGGATAGCGCGTTCGTCGAGAAGGTGTTCTGCCGGAAGGTTTAGCCAGTAAGCGTCCCGGGCGGGTATCTGTAACAGGGTGTTGGCCTGCCAGAAGAAGATTTGCAGCGCGCTGCGCGAGGGTAGCGAGGCAAACAGCACCTCAAGATTGACGTTATGGATCTCCACGAGAACTTCATGCGCGAACACCTGGCCCGAATGAAGATCGACAAGCGGCTGGAATCGCAGCCCTGAGATACGTTGCAACAGGGGAGAGGGAAGAACGGTATACATGGAACAGCCTTCAGGAAATGAAAAAAGGTTCCCGCGGACACGGGAACAAAAGGCAAACGACACACGGTCAAATTCTTAATTCAGGATCCAGCGAATGCTCTGGTAAAACGAGGGGCCACGCACGGCCTTAAGCTTGTTCATGGCGTTGTTCTTATAGAAGTAAACCAGCCTGACGTTACACCCCAGCTGGCGGGCGATTTGCTTGGTTTTGAGATTACAGGAATAGCCGCGCAATACGCTGGCCTCCTCGCTGGACAGCCTCGCCGGGGTGCGTAAGCGGGTCGTCATGCCTACGTTGTAACGGCCAGACTCTTGCGGCGTCTGGCTCATCAGTATCTGCCACAGCGCTTTGATATCCCCCAGGGAGACTCTTTTGCTGATTACCCCATCAACATGTTTGAATTTCAAATAGCCGGCGGATAACGAATAGATATAGATCTTCGCCGTCACTTGTTTCTGTTTTATGCAGAGAATGTCGTCATTCGTCGTCACCCGGAAATGACGCGTATTCAACGGATCATAAATGATGATATCAAAGAGTTGTTCACTCAAAGCAAGTTCTTCGATATGGGTAAACCCATGGAAAATAATGTCATGTTTTTCATCAGGCTCACGCTTTCCAAGCGATTGCAGGCCAATCATCGTGAATTCGCAGCTGTCAACAACGGCAACGTGAATTGTTTTTTTATTTTGCATTGGCATTCTCCTTTCGCTGAGTAAACAGTCCATATAAGAGAAAATGGCGGTTCGCACTCTCTTATTAAAAGAATGGCGAGCACTTTTTTAAATAACGCGATGCGATGGCATCAATGTAAGCCAATACAAACCGTCGAGTAAAGCTGATGCCAATTATTAGAAGAAGATAAAATTGAAAAATGGTTTTAATGGTATATGTAATTGTTTTAATCTTCTAATAATATTCATGACAGGTTTTTATTCTGTAAAGGAGTGGATATTAAGTGTCAGGTAGTTGATTAATGGAGTTAATACACTGTTTTATCAGTGGGTTATTGCTGTTTCTGTGAGAAAAGTTGTGATCGTGGCAGGATTATCGACAGGGCTTAATATGCGAGAGGAAACGGGGTGCAGAATAAAATAGAATTTTTTCTATAAATTTAATGTCCTTGTTCAGATTTTTAGGCCTGAGAAGGATAAAATCCTGGCGCGAAGAGGTTGTGAGTGGTGAGTACATAAACTATTATCATTTTCCTCCGGTCACGAGAATTTAGAAAAGACATGAATAATACTGAACGTATCGTAAGGGTAATGGTGTTTTACAAAATAAATATATTTAAAGAGATAATATTCCGGGCGCTCCATGATCTTTTACCCGATTACGTACTGAACATTACTCAGGTCGATTCCACTGAACAGGCGCTGGCGGCGGTGGCGGATAATAACGTGGATGTTTTCTTCACTGAATTTAATTATCTGCTTAATCATAAAGAGTGGAGTGCGGAGGTCAGCAGCCGTTTTACATCTTTATGTAAAACCCATCACGTCAGGCGTGTTCTGTTGGTGCCCGAGCTGCCTTACGGGCTGTTAAAAAAAGTTCTGGAGATGAAATTTGAATTAACCATCAGTCAGCAGGATGAATTGACTGAACTGAAAAAGGAATTACCCGCGTTGCTCACGGCGGACGGGCAAAAACCGTCGATCTCTTCGTGGCTCAGGCGGGTAATGCGGTCCGGCTCCCGGGCGCGCTCCATCCTCTCGGCCAGAGAGTGGGAGGTGCTTCATCTTATTGTGGAAGGATTTTCAACGACGGAGATTGCCCGTCATCGAAACCGTTCGGTCAGTACCATTGCGACGCAGAAGCATAATGCGATGAAAAAGCTGAATCTTTCCAACCACAGCGAACTGATTAAGTATGTGCAAACGGTTGGAAAGATGGAGGAATAGTCCACATCAGGGGTAGATAATATTCAGCGTAGCCGATGTATTGATCTTACCCTGGCTCACCTGGGCGGGCGCCCACACGTAATAATACGCCGCCATCGGAAGGGTGAAATGTTCGTCCAGCGCCGCGCCAGCCGCCACGCTGAAAATCATTGTGGCGTTGCCACGGCTGGTGGTCGAGGTAGAGAAGGTCACCGGCGTTTGCGGGGCGTCACGTTTTATCAGGCGTAGCCCCACGCCCTGCGCCGCGCTACTGCTGCTGTCGATCAGCACCGAGCTGTCGGTCGAAAGCAGCTGCGTGCTGGACAGAAACATCTCAATTGACCGATCGGAATTGCCGTTAACCCCGACGTTCTGACAGCTCATGTTCAGTGAAAAAGGCGTCAGCCCCGGCTGTGAGGATGCACTGAGCTGGGGAATGCCGAGCGTCGGCAGCGCCACGGTCAGCCCCGCATTATCAAAGGAACAGGTAGTCAGTTTTGGCGCGTATTTGATGATCATCGGCTGACCAAACATATCACGGTTGTCGTAAGGCCACTTGAACCCGCTGAATAACCACTGGGCGATTTTGATGACCTGATTAATTGGCCAGAGGATGATTTCCAAAATCGACAATCCGCTCATGTCGCTGACGAACAGAACGTCGCTCATGTTCGCCGTATCCCCCGTCAGGGTGGTGCCGCTCTGGTTAACGAGGGTGAAGCGAACCGTAAACGGTGTGTTCAGCTCAGACGCCGTATGGCTACCGCTGGCAGACAGGGTTTTATTGGCCGGGGGATTGGTGATCTCCGCCCGCACCATATACTTGTTGTTGCTGAACCCGAGGATGGTGGCGTATTTGCTGTCGGTCGAGAGTATCGGCGTGTAAGAAAATTCACTGTTACCCGTCGTACAGTTGAACGAGCCGCTGTACTGGGTGGTGAAGCTGCCGGTCCATGTGGGCGTGGCCGGGCTCAGCTTATCCGATAAATCAATAGTAATCGGTGTGCCATAAACGATGCTGCTGCCGGAGCAGGTGGCATAGCTCATCCCGCTAACGCTGGTGAGGAGCAGGAACATGAATGATCGTAACATTTTGATAATCCGTAATTAATGGCAAACCGATGAGGGGCTGTTCAGCCCCCAGGCCGGGGAGGAGATTTCGCACTTTCCGCCGCGGAGATGCACGTTGAGCGTGCGTGGCGGCTGTTCAGCGCGGATATACAGTACGCTGGCCTGGCCGACATACCCGACAGATCCACCGTGTTCATCCAGCACTTCGGTGCCAAAGGGCAGCGGTTTGCCGTCGGCGCGCGTCGCATGAAGTACCCATGACTGGCGCTTGTCGGTTTCGAAGCGGATATAACTCACCGCCCCGTCGTAAGGGGCCACGTTAGCCATATTGCCGATCACCTCCGCGCCAGCGCTGTTTTCCGTTTCAGTTAACGTAATGGCGTTTTTGCGATACGGGGTGGCGTAAGGCACCAGCGCCACGCCATCGCGGTTCGTCATAATGCTTTCATCGCCGTTCACCATCAGCCCCTCCGCCTTTGGCGCATCGACGATAGTCATGGTTGTGCCGGTTTCGTTTGAGGCGAGAACGTGCCACGGGTAGGCCACCAGGCTTCCGCGTCCGCTGAGCCCGGTCTGGCGGTAGTCGGAGGATTCGCTGTAAGAGCCACCGAGTGTCGCGAAGTTCGAACGGTACGCGGCGTTAACGCTTGCCGCATTTTTACCCCCCCGCGCATTACTGCCGGAGAGGGTGTAGCTCAGGCGGTTCGACGCCAGCGCGTTTCCGCTCATGCTGATATTGCTCTGTTCGTAATGCGAATCGCTGGCCGTCAGGCTGGAGGTGATCCACGCATTATTATCAAACAGCGAGAACGGCAGGCTGAGGGAGAGGTAAAGGCGCGTCTCTTCTTCACTGTCCCTGTTCCGTACCCGGCTGGCCGACAGGGTATAGCTGGCGCGGCCGATGGCGTTGGAATAGCCCATCTGGTATTCGCGCGTGGTTTGCTGTGAGTTCCAGTAATCGCGTTGTGTGCCGGAGACAAACACCGTGCCCCAGTTATCGAGCAGGCGCTGATTAAGGTTAAGCGTAAAGGTATTCTTGGGCTGCGCCGCGCGCAGGGCGTCCCAGGTGCTTAGCGACATGTCGGGCGCAACGCCAAACCGATCTTCATAGTCGTCGTACTGCGCTCTCAGGCGCTGATACCCTTCGCGCGAATAGAGCGCGTCGCTGAAGCTGTAATAGCCTTTAGTGGAATAGCGATAGGCCGCCAGGGTGAAGTTGGTGGCGGTGGTATCGATAAATTTGCTGTACGACACGCGATAACTCTGACCGCTGCTGGTGCGATCCTGTAGGGTGGTTTTGGCGTGGGTGACATCAAACGAAACCGCGCCAAACGGAAGGTTCCACCCGGTACCGACAAGCCCGGCCTGGTAGTTATCGCTAATAATCGTCCCGGTATACCCGGTGATGAGGTTATTAAACCCGTAGCGCAGCGTGGCCTGCATGAATGCGGGTTCGGCATCGAGCGTGTTCTGGTGCACTTTACCCGCCACCACGCTGTACTGACTCACCCCTTCTTTTAGCATCCCGGGCACGGCGGAAAACGGCACCGTGAAGGACTGCTGTGAACCGTCCGCCTCACGCACCACCACCAGCAAATCGCCCGCGGAGCCGGTAGGCTGAATGCTGTCGAGGGTAAACTGGCCCGGCGGCACGTTCTCCTGATAGATCACGTTGCCATTCTGGATAACTTTCACCAGGGCGTTCGTCCGCGCCACGCCGTGAACCACCGGTGAAAAACCCTGCTGTGAATTTGGGCGCATCTTCATGTCCGACGCCAGCGACACGCCGCGCACGCGCAGGGAATCAAACAGATCGCCAGGAATATAAAAGTCACCCAGCGTCAGGTTGGATTTCAGCGAGGCCAGGGGACGGCGCAGGTAGCGGGTATTATTCTGCCAGCTACTCTCTCCGCTGGCCGTTTTCCGCCAGGCGCTGCTGTCGCGAAACTGCCAGCCGAACAGGTTGGCGCCGGAATCCAGCCCGGCATAAAAATCATCATTTGTGTCTTTCGCAGTGCCTTTCGCGCGGGTGTTGTACCAGGTCGTGTTCCACGAGAGCATCAGCGCCGGTATCCCCTCGTCCCAGAACTGGGGGGCAATGTAACCTTCTTCAGTACGCAGCACGGCCGCCTGCGGAACGGTAAGCGCCAGACTCAGGGTGCTGGTATCGGTTTTGACTTCACCGCCCTGAACCAGATCGCGCAGCTGGACCTGCCCGTGCGCAATGGCGGGCGCAGGCACGGACGTGGTGTTGATGCCCAGCGACCGGGCATCTTTCCAGGCAAGGCGGATGTCGTCACGCTGCTCGCCGTAGATGACGGTATAACGTCCCTTCCAGCTGCCGTTTACGTAGATATCCATCTCCTGACTGCCGGCAGGCATGGCGTTGTTTTCGGAAAAGCGAGACAGATCGGACTCACCGGATGCGCCAGCAAGCAGGGAGGGATCAAACGAGACGGCCCCTGATTTATGCGAAAGCAGAAGCGTGCAGACTGCCAGCAGACAGAGTCTGTTTTGTTTCATTTTCATGGTGAGTCTTTCCGATCACTGACTGGTGAAAGTCCGGGTTTTATACGCGCCAAGATCGTCCACATACATCAGCTGGAAGGTCTGTCCGCGCTTAACCGTATTTTTGGCGGCGACCGTCAGCTGCCCAAACGGGGAAACCATCGGGGACTCCTGGAGCAATTTCGTTTTACCCAGCGAAACATTGGCGACCGTAATATGGAACGGACTGTTATTTGTAATGCGAAAGCGATCGCCGTCGGCGTCGAGCGTCAGTTTCGCCACCGCGTCATCCAGCGTGCCTTTCAGCGCAGCGGGCCGGTAAAAAAGTTTGATACGGGATTTAATTGCCAGCTGGACGGTATTCTGGTTTTGCAGATTTTCAGGTCTGGGCGGAATGTCGAGGACATTCAGGAAAAAGACGGATTCGCGATCCGCAGGCAAGCTGGACGGCAGCTTTTTAATACGAAGCTGTTGACCATTATGTTCGTTAACCTTTATCACCGGCGGCGACAGCAGAAACGGCACATTGGCTGTTTCCGGCGTAGAATTTATATCACCGTCATCTATCCAGGATTGCACCAGAGCGGGTGCATCGCCCGTATTCATTAACTGGACGATCACCTCTTTGTTATTTTCAGGATAAAGGACACGGGTGCCATTAATGACAATATTGGCCCATGAGTGACCCGTGCTTAGCAGTAAGCCTGCCAGCAAAATTGCCTTGCGCATGATTGCAACCTTAAATACAGGCTCTGCGAAAACAGAGCCTGAATAATCACTATTACAGGTAGGAAATGGTATACGTTACGTTGGAACTTAACTCGCCCACGGTGGCGGCAGCGGCGTTCGTTTTATAGTAATAAACATCCAGCGTCAGCGTTTCGGAATCTGGCGCGGTCGCTGTACCCATAATATTTGTCGTGTAAGGCTGGTTCAGGGTAATAGGCGTAGACGAACCTGGCTCCACTAACGCAAAGCCGACATTACGTGCCACGCTGGCATCGCTTTCGTTCACGCTGTTATTCAGCAGGTATTTACCGTCAGTGGAAATATTATCCGCGCTGGAGAAATACACTTTCAGCGGGGTACCGGTCGTCCCGGCTGCTGGTGAACAACCAGAGAACGTCAGCGCAATAGATTTTTTATTCTTCGTGATCAGGCCAACCGTGGTGCCTGCATCTTTTACCGAAATAGGGGAAAGCGCAACGGTAAAGTCCGCGCTTTTACCGCCGTTAATGGTACAGGTTGTATCGGTAATTGCGCCGGTAAAGTTAATGATACCACCCGCCGAATTGTCTGCGGCCATTGCGCTGGTAGAAGCAATAGCGGCGGCCAGCAGTGATACGGTCATGATCGATTTGAACATGATAAACTCCATAAAGATTTGTGTTATTTAAAATGAATGTTAAACGGCTACACATGTCCCTGATGTACCGGCTAGACGCATGGCGACTCGGGAAAATGCTTTGACGATATTATGTTGCACTAAAAAAGTACATAACAAAACATTATTCCAACAACTTCGAAAGTTTAAGATTATAATCTTGCGGTGGCGTTTTTTTTAATGTTTTAACCTAAATGCGGAAGTTCGAAGATTTTTATTAATGATTTAATAATCGTTAATTAATGAAGCTTTATGAATTCATCTCTTAATTAATATCACGCGACTTGACCACACAAACTTTAGACTTATTATTGCCTGGCAAATGCACAAAATTTTAACAATGGCGTAATAATAATATGAAGTATCTCATTGATCTCACAATGCTTTATGAAGTCGACACCGGTATGATCATGATTAATGGAGAGGAAGAGTCATCCATTAAGTTATCTAACCAGGCGGGTCGTCTGCTTTATGAACTTATCATCAATAATGGTAAAACACTCGACAGAGATGACCTGATAAAGAAGGTCTGGGAGGATCATGGTTTCTCCGGTTCTTCGGTGAGTCTGAATGTTGCCATAAGTGAAATCAGAAAAGCATTTCGTACATTAGGATGCGACCCTTTACTGATAAAAACGATACGTGGCAAGGGATTTAGCCTTGCCGCGCATATTGAACATCACACGGTCAGGCCGCCGGTTGTTTCAACGGTTAGCGAACAATCTGCCTCTGACGCATTCGATACGCTTGCGCATAAGAAAGATGCCGATCCGCCTAAACAATTAATATCGCTGCACAGACTCTTTATTTCTCTCTGCACGTTATTACTGATTACCGTTATCGGCACCGCTGTTTTACTGTTGCACCAAAGGGATTCCTATGCCGAGAGCCTGAAATATTCTGATATGCATCTGCTCGGTAAAGTGGACCGGTGTACGGTATACCTGATCGATAAGAATATGTATCAGCCGCGACAGCACTACTTTAATCACGTAAAAGAGGTCATTGCCAGTCAACATATCGACTGTCAACACCAGGTTGCAGATGCTTACTATTCCAGGTTTAAAAAGTCGCAGATAGAAAATTATTTCCTGGCCATCTGTTATCAGCAGGACAGTATCGACGATTATAAGAACTGCATTTCTTACAGAAGCCTGACCGGGAGTTAAAATATGTCAAGGACTAAAATGAGTGTACTGTTCAGTATCGTACTGACGCTGTCTGTCATAGCGTTGTTATGGGTCTATTTTACCAGAACGCAGGATGAGGGGTTTGGCTGCCAGTCAGATACCATTTCCTGGAAAACCTATTCCACGGGTGAGTCAACCGATATGTCGCTAACCACGCTTTTCCTGTTTAACAACAAAGATGTTGTGACGGTTATTCATAAAGGCGTACTCAAGAAAGAGGGCAAAAGCTACCTGATTGACCGAAATTACACGCTCAGCGTGGAAAAAGTCGACGGAAGCAATATCTTTTATATTAAGGATAAAAAGCTGAATAAATCTGAAGATGATGCGGCACCGGATGGCGTTGTAAACGAAATGTTACTTGATAATATCAACTTCTTCTATATTACCAGCGTAAAAAAACATGCGTGGTTAATTAAGGGGCTGGTGTTGCCTGTAATGATGTGCGTGGCTGTCCCGACGTCCTGATATTTCTCTTTATTGAAAAATCGATATTTATCTATTACTCGGGAAATTGAGTAATTTACTCAATACGTAACAATAAGATACGAGAAATTTATTTATATTTTTATTGTTGCTCTTCGTCGAGTGAATTTTTCTGTATTGCCTCGTTATTTTGCGGCTGTCTATACTCCGCCTCGAAAAAGGGGCTCCCCTTTTTATACTCGTGGATTCTTTTTTGAAGGACTAAATAAATGAACAAACTGAACGCTATCGTTCTGGGCTCCCTGCTGTCTGTTTCTGCCCTGAGCGCAGTTAATGCAGCAGAAACGACGGCTTCTGCCACCTGGCAGGCAACCGCGACCAAAGACAGCGAATCCGATCTGGTTGTTACGCCAACGCGTGCTCTGAACTTCGTTTACAGCGCCAATACCAAATCTTTCAACACCGATACCGGTCTGTTTGATGTGGCTATCCGTGGCGATCACTCTACGGCGACCAGCTTCAAACTCGAAGCTATCCTCGACGATTCAAACAACACGCTGTTCAGCGTGGGTGGTGAAGCGACCAAACTGAAGGTAGGCGCGCGCTGGGGCGGTAACGACCTGGGCTCTATCGGTGGCACCGTGGGGGCGAAATCAACCGCATGGACCACGCTGGTTGATTCCTCTTCTAACACCGGCGTCTCTTCTGGCCTGTGGAACCTGACCACCAGCGCAGGCGCGGCGGCAGATACCGAAATTACCGGCCAGGACAAATTTGTCTTCTACGTTGACTCCGCTCAGGACAACGCCGGTACGGCGAAAGAGTTCAAAGACCTGACCAACAGCCTGTGGGAAGGGACCGTGTCTGTTGCGTTCCGCGCAACCTGGGGCTAAGGCCTGATCGATCCAGGGGCGCAAGCCCCTGTTTAGGGAAATAGCATGTTTAACCTCAAATCCGCCTTCTTATTTTTATTATTTATCTCTTCCTCCGCGCTGGCCATTAATGTGGGAAAAGTCACCACCATTATTCCTGCGGATGCTGACTCCACCGCCAAGGAAATAAAAAACGAAGCAGACAGCGTGCGTATTGTTTCTGTTCGCGCACAGCGGATCAGCAGCCCAATGGATGAAGGGATCGTCATTAATCCGGAGAAAGTGGACGAGCTGTTGCTGACGCCCACGCGCATGGTGATGCCCGCCGGTACCAGCAATATCGTCAAATTTTACTATCACGGGAACGCCGATAACAAAGAGCGTTACTACCGCATTACCTTCACGGATGAAGGGGTAAGCGAAGAGGTGGACAGCGGTTCGCCAAAAAACGGCACCGGGATGACGCGCGCGGTGGTGAGCACCATTCTGGTGGTTCAGCCCCGGGATAAGAAGATCGACTTCGTCTATGTGGCGGGAAAAATAACCAATAAAGGGAACACCTCGTTCCGCGTCAATGCGACCGGGACCTGCCTGAAGCCGAATCCGGAATCCCCGAGCACGCCGTGTAGCAAAAACTTCTACCTGATGCCAGAGACCTCGCGCGCTATCGAGGATATCAACGTTACGGATAACCATTTTCATCTCGGAATATGGGACCTGAAACAGTTCATTCCTGTTAAGTAAGGATGCATGGTGAAAAATAAATTAGTGTTGCCGGTGATGATGGCTTGCGCATCCGGCACGCTGCCCGCGCTTGCGCATGCAGCCTCAAGCTCCGTGGTTATCGCTAATTACCGTTTTCCCGACTCGCTTTATGCACTGCTGGAGCAGGGGATCAAAATTCCCGTCTATCTGGTGAATACGCGTCCACACTCAGCACAACAAGGCAACCACGAAGGCACGGCGAGCGAATACGTTCGTATCGGTGACGTGACGCTCTTTGCAAAAGATCTGAAGCTGGGGCTGAGGGATGTTCAGGTCCAGGAGTCTGATAACGGCATTCGTCTGTCAAAAGAGATGCGAACGTTATTGCAGAGCATTAACGACAAGCAGTTCGATGACCAGATGCGCATTCCCGTAAGTGCGGGTTCGGCGTTCGAGCTGGATCAGAAAAAAATGCGCCTGTTGCTGAATCTGTCGCAGAACGACTACGGGGTGAATATTCGCCCGCGTGAGGTGGACATTGATGCCCCGACGTCCGACGACCTGAGCGGCACGTTCTCCTACAACCTCGGGGCGTATCACACCGAGAGCGGCTACGGTGACAGCTGGTCGTCGGGCTATCTGAACGCAAGAAACTGGATCTCAATGGGTGTCGATCATGTGCTGATCGACGGCTCTGGCTACGTCAACGAGAGCAGCAGCGATACCCAGATGAACGCGGTCATGTGGGAGCGCGACTATCAGGGGATGCGCTACGCCGCAGGCATGCTGAACGGCTGGGCGATGCAGTCTCTGGCGAGCGTCAGCGGGATTTCCGGCGGGGAAGTCTACGGCGTTTCCATGGGCAACCAGGCCAACTCCCGCAAGCGCGATAACACGCTCTCTCTGACGCCGGTGGTGGTCTATTTCCCCACGGCGGGCGAGGCCCGTATTCGTCGTGACGGGCAGCTTATCGGCATTCAGCGCTTTGACGTCGGCAACCATGAAATTGACACCAGCAGCCTGCCCTACGGGATCTACAGCGTCGAAGTTGAAGTGGTGAGCGGAAGCCGCACCGTGTCGCGCAGCATGTACACCGTAAATAAGCCGTTCTCCAGCAACGTGTCGGAAACGCTGCGCTGGCAGATGTGGGGCGGGATGTATAGCCGCGATAAATCCGTCGTCAATTATAAAAAATACGCGAAACGCAAAAACGAGCAGGACAACACCTACTACTACGATTACGACACCAAACATAAAGACACCATGTCGCTGGTGGGGGCCTCGTTCAGCAAGCGTAGCGGGATGGTCGACTGGAACGCCTCTACCTACATGATGCGGGAACATATCGTCAGCGAGCTGTGGGCCTCCCTGAACCTGACGGGCTATTTCTCGGTGAATACCCAGACCATGGCTGCCTCCGACGGAACGTACCGCGCCAACTATGGGGCGAATCTCAGCCTGCCGTGGCAGATCGGCTCGGTGTGGTACTCCCATGAACAGCTCTCCAGCGGCAAGTTCCTCGATATCTATGAGAGCAAGGGCAACACCTGGGGCGCCTCCTTTAGCCTGCCGTCGTTCGGCCTGCCCTCGGCGGGCAACCTGAGCCTGATGCGCCAGGAGGACGACCTTTACCACTACAAACGCTATCAGCTGGACTACTCCCAGGGGTTATACGCCGGTCGCTACGGTACGGCGCGCCTGCGGGTGGGGATGTCGCGCAACAAATACGACGGGTATTACGAAGAGAAAGATCGTTACGTGATGCTCGATTTCGCCATACCGCTCGGCAATACCGTGTCGGTTGGCGTTTCCCACAATCGCGATACCGGCACGGCGCTGAACGTCAGCGCCAGCCGCCAGTTTGAGGGCGATTACCTGAAATCGGCTACCGCCAACGTCTCGAAAGCCTTTAACAGCCGCCAGGATCGCAGCGTAAGCGGCGGCGGCAGCGTGAACTTCGACACGCCGTGGAACAGCAACATCCTCAGCGTCCAGAGCGGCATGAGTAAAGGCTGGAACTCCACGCTGACCAGTGACGGCAGCGTGGGCTGGTCCAAAGAGGCCATCGCCGCCGGGAAAGGTACCGAAAGCGCAGGGGTGATTGTCAGTACCGGTCTCAAATCTGATGAAGCGCTGACCCTGAAGCTTAACGGCCGGGCGGAACGCATCAAAGGGGATAAAACCTGGCTGTCGCTGCCGGCATACCAGGCTTATGACCTGGAAGTGATGAACAGTGAAACCGGTACGGAAAGCTATGAGATTGGCGCGAATGCGCGTCGCCATATCACGGTTTACCCGGGCAATACCGTGGTGATGAAGCCGCAGGTGAAGAAAATCGTCACCCTGTTTGGTCGTCTTGTGGATGCAAACGGGGCCCCGGTTGGCGCCATGCAGATCAAAAACCACGTCGGGCTGACCCGGACGGAAAACGACGGACGCTTCGTGATCGACGTTGATAAGAACAACCCTGTCCTGAGTATCGCCACGCCGGACGACAGCGTCTGCGAAGTGCGCCTGGACATTGAGTCTAACCGCGGTGCGCTGTGGCTCGGGGACATCTCCTGCGAAAAAGGCGATTTCGTCTGGCAGGAAGCAAAAGGAACGCAGGAACGTGACGATGAAAAAGATATTCGCTCTTAATTTACTGCTGATGAGCGCGGCGGCCCAGGCGCAGGAGCTACCCTATTTCGCCATTAATAACCCGGACAATAACGGGACGGGAAACAGCGCGGGGCTGTTTAGTCTGAACAGCACGTCGACCGCGTTTTTACACGGTTCGCGCGAATGGCCGACCCTGAGTGCGAAAACGAATAACGGTATCGCCACTTACATCCCGGACAACAGCTACAGCGGTCCAGCAGGCAGCGCGCTGACCATCGACTTTTCGGTGACCGGTTCCAGCGCCTCTCCGTTCTTCAAAGGGACGGCGTGTTCCTCGTCCTGCGGCAACACGGGGTACACCCCGACGACCAGCTATACCGACACGTCGATGGTGGTTAAGCCGCCGGTGATGGAGCCCGGCACGTCATACGGGCGCTGGGTCCTGGGCGATCCGTTCTTTAACTATCTGCTCAACGCCGCGCCAGGGGATGAAGTGACCATCACCTCCACGCCGCAAATCAGCTCCATCAACAAAGTGACAACCACCAATACGCTTCACAAGGTGGGCACGCTGACCATGACCAACGCCAGGGCGCTCAACCTGGGGATTGACCCGATCAGCGGTGAGGTGACGATTGTCGATGGATCAACGGGGGCCACCTGCACCAAATACACCCGCAACACGGTCTCTGGCGTCCTGTGCGACCTGCTCGAATACACGTTTGTTGGGGAAGATATCTCCGGTTACAACGGGGGGCTGGCGCTCACCTCTTCCCGCGTCAACAGCGTGCTGCAATCGCACATGAGCGGCGGCACCGGGCTTGCCGCCGAGCTGACCTTCGATGAAAACACCTGGTACAGCATCTCCGGCGGTATCCTGAGCGATACGCGTGTCCTGGCGAACACCTTCCTCGCGGCACCGCAGAAAAACGGCGGCAAAGCGTCCCTTAAAATCTTTTTGCCGAAAGCGTTGATTCTGAGCGTGGCGCAGGCGGGGGACGGCAGCAGCATTGGCAATATCGTCAGCCTGTGCCTGACGCCCGGCAACAGTTCGCTGGCGGCGGATTTCTGCTTCCAGCCGGGGGGCGGCCTGGTGATAAACCCTATCGAGCCCGGGCTGGAGATTGTGCCAGACAGCCCGGATTACACCCTCGATCCTGACGGTCTGGGCGGCTCCGGGAAAGGCGCCATCGGCGAAACGCCCATTGAGATCCCCTACACCATCACCTACAGCGGGGCGCAAAAAGATGCGGCGATTGCGGTCACGGTAAAAGTCACCGGGCCTACCCAAAGCCTGAATGGGGTGGACTACTGCGCCTTCAGCGGTAACGGCTTCACGGTTCCCATTCCGGGCAACGTGCTGGTGGGGAAAAGCCAGACGCTGATGGCGCACAACTGTAAAGGCGAAGTACTGTCGATCCCGGCGCCGGCCACCCATGCGGAAGAGTGGGACAAAATGAGCTCCGGCGTGACCGATATGTGGCTCTGGAAAACGCCGCTGATCCTCCAGTTCGTTATGGATAATCCGGTATCGAAAACCACCTATGACGGAAATAGCTGGTTTGGCGAAGTGACCGCGCAGGGAAGAATAGATGTTAGCGCATCCTGGAATTAATCAACCATGACTGGAAAATTCCTGGCTATTTTTGCAATAAATTGCTTCATTTCCACAGGGGCAAATGCTTTAATTATCGAAAGTCTGAATATTGATTTTCTGCCTGAGAAAGAAGTTGTTTTTCAGCCGATAAAAAACGATACCAGCGAGCGTCAGAATTATACCGTTTCGCTTATTCAGGTAGACGTTCCTAAAGAGAAGGGAAAAGAAACCGAAATAAAAGACGGCGAAGTCATGTATTCGCCTAAGCAATTAATACTGGGGAGCGGTGAACGCGCGGGTTTTAAATTTTATTATACCGGCCCGCATGACAACAAAGAGCGATACTATCGCGTAAAATTCACCGAGACGCCGCTCCAGGCAAAGGTTATCACGCGCAAAGGCCAGCGCATCCAGTCGGATGTGGTGGTCTCGCTTGAGGCTATTTTGATTGTCCGCCCATGGACACGACATTTTGATTATGCGTTTAGCAACGGGGTGGTGAGTAATACCGGGAATACCTATTTTAAATATGTTTCCTCGGTCGGGTGCAGTACGCAATACAACAATTCAAAATATATTCCACCGGGGCAACGGCTGGAAATAGATAATGCCGGGCAGGCTGCAAGACGAATGATTATTTATGGCAATAAAATCATTCCGCTGACCACCTGCCCGTAGCAACCGCTTTCCTTCATAAAAGGAAATTAGCCTTTAGCATCATGCTAAAGATCCATCACTACAGGAGATAAAAATGAAAGCGATTTCATTCACAGAAGCGAAAGACATTATTGGCGGCGCGTTAAACCCGTTCGCTGGTCTGGTTAAAGGTGCACAGCTGGGTTACGACACCGGCGCCAGCATCATGGGCATGGTCGGCGGTGTGGTTGGCGGAGTTCTGGGTGGCGCAATGGGCTTCCTGGGCGCGCTGGTTGGTAGCTACAACTAATTCACGTTAACAGGAAAAGACTCATGCAAGTTATCGATTTCAAAAAAGCACAGGCCATCATCGGTGGTTGGGATCCGTTTGCTGCCGCTATTCAGGGCGCAAGCGCGGGCTATAACGCGGGCAGCCAGATGTTAGGCGCGCTGGGCGGCACCATCGGCGGCGTATTCGGCCTGGTGGGCGGCTTCATCGGCGGTTTCTTCAGCGCCTAAGCGAGAAGCACGTTGTACGCATGGCCCGCATTGCCGGGCCATTTTTTTATTTCAGCCACGGATCATTATGTTTTCGCTCTTTCAGTATAAAAAACAGGGTAAGACCCCTGTTATTCGCCAGCATGAATTTACCGAATGTGGACTGGCCTGCCTGGCGATGGTGTTGGGGCACTACGACCACCATGTCTCCGTCAGCCAGCTGCGCCGGGAGATTTCCGTTTCCGCCGATGCGGGAACCTCAATGGCGGAATTGATGACCCTTGCCAGCGATAAAAATATGTCTGGCCGGGTGCTTAAAGGCGAAATCACTGAAATAGAAACGTCTGAGCTGCCGCTCATCGCCTTCTGGCGCGGTAACCATTTCGTGGTCATCGTGAAGATCGACAGCCGCAGCGTGACCGTTCACGACCCCGCCAGCGGCGTGCGTCGTTACCGTCTGAAAGAGGCGGAAAAACTCTTTTCCGGCTATGTGCTTGAGCTTAAGCCCACGCCGTGCTTCGAAAAGAAATCCCCGGATGAAAAGCTTACGCTTGGCCGGTTAGCCAATAAATCCCCGAGCCTGTTCCAGCGCCAGCTGCTGCTGTTTGTGCTCTGTATTTTTACCCTCATCACCATGCTGGCGAGCCCCACCTACGTGCAGCTGATTATGGATGAGGCCATTTCCCGCAGCGACAGCGATCTGGTGATCCTGCTCACCGCGATCTTCGCTATCGTCTTTATCTTTGAAGTCATCGGTAAATTCCTCAAGCAGCTGCTTGAGATCCTGATGCGTAACATTGCCTATGACGATTTAAGCCAGTCCGTGCGCCACTACATGCTGCGCACCCAGACCAGCTGGTTCCGCTCGCGCCCGCCGGGCATCGTGCTGGCTATTGAGAAATCGCTCCACGCCTGCGCGGAGTTCATCAGCAATGGTTACGTGCAAATTCTCTTTTCCAGCCTGATCGCCGTCACCAGCCTGCTGTTTATGCTGCTGTATAACGTCAAAATTGCGCTGCTGACGATGCTGCTGATGGGCGTGTTTTTCCTGATCCGCTTTTCGCTGATCGGCCCCTATCAACGGGCGGTGGATGACTCCATCGAGCGCACCGCCCAGTATGAATCCCTGCTGGTGGAGACGCAGAAAGGGATCATTACGCTCAAAGCGAACAACATGGAGCAGGCCCGGGACGCGGTGATGGATAAATCCCAGCGCGAACACATCGCCGGACTGATGCGTAAAGAGCGGCTGCTGGCCCGCTTTGACGTGGCTTCGCTGCTGGTGATCAATGCCGAGCAGCTGCTGGTGGTCTGCTTTGGCGCGTGGCTGATCCTGGAAGGGCAGATGAGCATCGGGATGCTGTACGCCTATATCAGCTATAAGCGCTATTTTTCCGATGCCATGGTGCAGGTGGCGCAGAAGCTGCTGGATAAAAATGCCCTCAAGGGGCCGCTGGATCGCGTGGGCGATCTGCTGTTTGCCCCCTCGGAAACCAGCCAGTTTGGGAAGCGGATTGTCACCTCGCCGGTCTGTCTGCAATTTGAGGATGTCTCATTTGCCTATCCTGGCCGGGAGGCCACGCTACAGCATATCAATATGACCCTGAAGCAGGGCGAAGAAGCGGTGATTGTGGGCCAGAGCGGGTCGGGAAAAACCACGCTGCTGCGTCTGATCTCCGGCATGCTGCTGGCAACGTCTGGCACGCTGCGGATCAATAAGATCCCCATTGAGGAATGCGATCTTTCCTCGCTGCGTCAGCACATCCGCATCGTCCATGCGGACGATATTCTCTTTACCGGCTCGATTCTGGACAACATCGCCTGCTTTGACAGTGCGCCGGATAAAGAGCAGGTCATTGCCGCGTGTCGGCTGGCGGAAGTGGACCACGTCGTCGCCCGGCTGCCGCACGGCTACGAAACGGAGATGCTGCCGGGGAATACCTTTTTCTCTGCCGGGGAGATGCAGCGTCTGGTTCTGGCGCGCGCCCTGTACAGCCAGCCTAAGCTGCTGCTCTGCGACGAAGTGACGGCGAACCTGGATAAAACGACCGCGCAGAAGGTGCTGGCGAACCTGCGTAGCCTGGGGATTGGCCTGGTGTTTGTCACCCACTCGCCGGACGTGGTGGGCTGCCAGGGGCGTCTCTATACCATGGAAAACGGCACCCTGCGGGAGAATGCGCCATGATGTTTCTGCCGCGTCTCTATGCTCGCCTCTGCGCGCGCCAGGCCGGACGCACGCTGCTGGCAAACCGGATCACACAAAACTACAGCCAGTTTATGCGCTGCCCGGAGGCCGATGTCCCGGCTGATTTTCTGCATCAGAACGCCCATGAGCTGAGCGGGTTTAACTTCGTGGAGCAGATCTTCCCGACCACGCTTTGGGCTCGCAACGTTCGTTTCGATCTGCACGGGTACGTGGCGCAGTGGACGCAGGAGCAGGCATTTTACCGCTCGCCGCGCACCCTGCTTCTGGGCATGCGCTGGGCGGGCTTTGGTCTGATCGTGGATGCGCTGCTCGCCACCGCGCCAGCCGATGTGCGCTTTCAGTTTATTACCCGTCACCCTGCGCTGCATAAGCTGATGGCCGCGCACGAAGGCCGACGCGCCAGCTCGTTTTTCGCCCCTCACCGCCTGGTGACGGTGTTGCTGATGGACGAACGCCTGCCGGATGCGCCGTTGTTCTCCACCCAGGCAGGAGATCAAAAGGCGTGGTTAACGGATGTCTCAACGCGGTTTTTATCGCGCTATGGCTACGGCGTCCGAACGCTGCTGCCGATCTGTTCGCTGCACGCGGCGGAGTTTGGGCTGGAGAGTCAGGCGTATGCGCCAGAGGATTACCGCCAGGCCGCCGCCGACACGCTGAACGCGCTGCGCAAAACCCCCACGCTCTGGAGTGCATGGGACGATCTTTCAGTGATTTATCATGGATGACATATCGTGAAATTAAAAAACCGAAGCCGACAGCGGCGGGCGCTGATCCCGCATCACTTCTCAAAAAGCTATCACATCAACGCGCCACGGCTGAAAGCCGTGCTGACCTTGTTCATCGCCTTTTTTCTCTGCCTGCTGGTCTTTGCCATCGTCTTTAATTTTTCGGAAACCACGCTGGCACGCGGGGTGCTGATCCCGGCGCAGGGCGATGTGGAAGTCCGCGCCAGAGAGTCCGGTACGCTTGTGGATTTTGCCGTACGGCCGGGTCAGTACGTGAAGGAAAACGATCCGCTGTTCACCGTGTCCCAGGACTATGGCGGCAAACAGGGCTCGGTGGTGCAGTTTGACCGCCAGCAGATGGAAGCGGAGAAAAAGCGCAGCGAGCAGCGCATTCAGGCCATTGAGGACTCGATTGCGTCGTATCGCAAAAATCTGGCGCAGCAGCTGGCTCTCACCGACAAGCAGATCGCCGTTTCCCGCGATAAGGTGAAGAAGCTGCGCGCGCTGTTAAAAAACAGCACCGACACCTACGAGGCGTGGAAATCCGTCTCCGGGAAGGGCTATGTCTCCAGAGTGGATCTCGATAAAAGCCACAACGATGTGCTTAATGCGCAGCTCAACCTGACGCTGGAGGAGAGCACGATTCTTGAGCTTGAGGCACGAAAAACCAGCCTGACCGACAGCACCCAGTCGCAAATTGACTCTCTGAGCGAAGAGCAGCTGTATGTGAAAAACCGTATCAGCGAAATTGACCGCAACCTGTCCAGCCGGGGAAGTTCCACCATGGCGATGCTGGCCCCTTCCGATGGTTACGTGGTGGCGATTAACTTCCCGCTTGGCCGGGCCATTACGCAAAACAGCGAGGTGGTGGTGGTGATCCGGAAAAATACCGCGGCGACGATGGAGGGGTATCTGTATGTGCCGGCAACGGGGGTGGGTCGCGTGGCGAAAGGCGATAAAGTTAAGCTGCGCTTCGACTCCTGGCCCGTGGACAAATACGGTTCCGTGGAGGCAACGCTGTCCGATTTCTATGAGGTAAACATTGATGCCCATTCGGCGCTGATCCCGCTCCAGGAAGGGCAGAACTACTACCTGGCTAAAGTGCGCGTCCCCTCCTGGTTTACCGACCCGGACAAGAAAAAGCGCATGCTGATGGGCGGAATGACGGTGAACGCCGATATCGTTATCGATCGTAAGCCGCTTATCAATCTGCTGATTGCGCCGCTGGAAAGGGTGCGCAAGCGGTTTATCGATTGACCTGATTTCATCGATCATCGCCCTTTAGCCCACATTCTTAACGGCACCCTGGGGCTATTCTCCTTCTCATACCAACCGGAGGATAGCCCATGAACATTACGCAAATTCGCAATGCCACCCAGCTGATGCCCTACGCGTAATTAATTCATGGCATATATGAGCCGGTACAACCATGTATGGTTTACGGTTGGACTTTGCATTGGATTCCATACATTGTACAATAATTAGTACAATGCATTTGGAGGTACTTATGCGTGTTATTAGTTACAGTGAAGCCCGACAAAACCTGTCGGCAACCATGGTTCAGACGACGGAAGACCGCGCGCCGGTGCTTATTACGCGCCAGAACGGTGAATCTTGTGTTCTGATGTCGCTGGAAGAGTACAACTCGCTTGAAGAAACCGCATACCTGATGCGCTCCCCGGCAAACGCAAAACGTCTGATGAACTCTATCGAGAGCTTGAAATCTGGTAGCGGGAAGGAAAGGGACATTATTGAGTGAAGATCACATGGTCTGAAGAGGCATGGGAAGACTACCTCTATTGGCAGGAGACCGATAAGCGCATGGTGAGGAAAATCAATGAGCTTATCAAAATCTCCTGTCGCACTCCGTTTGAGGGGATCGGCAAGCCAGAGCCATTAAAACATAACCTGGCTGGCTTCTGGTCTCGCCGAATCACCTCTGAGCATCGCATGGTCTATGCCATCACAGAAGAAGCGATCCTCATAGCTGCGTGCCGATATCACTACTGAATTACCGACGCACAACTGTCTTCGTGCAATTTTTCTATTCCGACCGAAAGATCGGATTGCCTGGACTTATTTCTAATGTTGTTGCCGGATGAGCAAGAGTTTTTAGATTACATCACTGAAAATTACAGTGAACGTAAGCGTCCTGCCCTGAAGGAATGGACCTTCCAGGAGCATTTTAACCTCGTCCCTGAAGATCTGGAGGAGATGCTGCTCGACCTTTTTAACCGGTAGAGCAGTCGAATTCTTTAATGATCAGCATAGGGGAATGCATACGTGTACCGGTTATTTTGCCGGTTAATGCACCACCGTCGACCTTAAGCCATAAACCCGTAGGCCAGGTAAGCGTAGCGCCACCTGGCAATTACCCCAGCCGCTCCATCCTCGTTTCCCCCTCCGCCATCGACAGCTGATACAGCGAAAACGATCGGTGCTTCTCAATCAACTGCGCCAGCTCCGGCGAGTGGCTGGTGAGCCAGATCTGCGAATAGCGGCTGGCTTCGGCAATGAGGCTTGCCAGAGCGGGCAGCATCTGCGGATGCAGGCTGTTTTCCGGTTCGTTGAGGGCGATGAATGCGGGAGGGCGCGGGCTTAACAGCGCCACCGCCAGGCACAAAAAACGCAGCGTGCCGTCGGAGAACTCTGCCGGTTCCAGCGGCCTGCTCAGCCCCTCGCGCTGCATCATCATGCGGAAGCGCCCGCCGGTGTTATCGCTGTAAAACACGCAGCCGGGGAAGGCCTGGTCGAGGATGCGCATCAGCAGCAGCTCGTCGCCAATTTCGACAATGGTCTGAAACGCGGCGGCCAGGTTCGCGCCGTCGCTGGCCAGCACCGGGGAACGAAAGCCTACCTGCGGCGCACGGATCGCCGAGCCGGATGAGACGGAAAACTCATGATAAAACCGCCAGTTACGCAGGGACTCGCGCATCTGCGATACTTCGGGGTAGAGGTGCGGTTCACCGAGCTGCCCGAACACCGACTCGTTCTCATACAGCGTACCGCTGTGGGTCACTTTTTCGTGATGCACGTTGTTGAGGAATACGGCCTGGTTCTTACGCTTCATCAGCTGTGACGACGGACGACGGTGCTGGCCGCTCAGCCAGATAGATTCCTCTTTGATCACCGGGTCGAGCTGAAACTGTGAGGGGTAGGGCAGCTTTTCCACGAACCCGACCTGAAGCTCATATTCATAGGTTTCCGTTTCCACCGCCAGGTTCATGCGCCGCAGCTGGTCGCTGCGGGTTTTGCCCGCCCAGAACACTTTCAAAATGCCGCCCTCGTTCGCCAGCGCCTGGGAGAATTGCCCCTGCGCCGCGCTGTGCATCAGGTAAATCGCTTTATAAATATTGGATTTTCCGGTGCCGTTGGGGCCGAACACGATATTGAGCTGTTCCAGCTCAAGCGACATATCGCGAATTGAGCGGTAGTTTTGAATATGCAGATTTTTGATCATCGGGGTACTCCGCTGTGCACGATTAACCTGTACAGAATTACAGTATTTTACGCTGAGCGCAAAAAAAAGACGACAGTGAGGGTGTCGTCTAAACGGGGTACAGCTTTGGGCCTCTGTGGGTCAATGGGGCCTTCGCTTCTTTCTTATCAGGTAACGGCCAGACGCAGACCCAAATCATCAGGATAGGGATCAAAGTAGTTTTGCGTCATCAGATACCGGTCAGGGTATTCAGCCAGATAATGTTTAAGCAGCGTCAGCGGCGCGAGGATCGGCAGCAGCCCGTCCCGGTAATGCAGGATCACATCACGCAGTTCTCCGCGCTGGCGGCTGTTCAGCTGGTTACGGAAATAGCCCTGAATGTGCATCAGCACGTTCGTGTGATTCTTCCGCGAAGCGGGTTTTTTCAGGATGGTCATCAGCTTGTCGCGATAGGCCACGAAAAACGCGTCCAGATCGTCCCACTCGTGCAGTGATGCCACGAACGGGCCAATTTCACGGTAGCCTGCCTGATGGTGCGCCAGAAGCTGAAGCTTATAGCAGCTGTGAAAGTCCAGCAGAGCACGGCGCGTCAGGCCATTTTTACGCATTACGTTCAGTTCGTGGAGAGCGAAAACGCGCTCAACAAAGTTTTCCCGCAGTACCGGATCGTGCAGGCGACCGTCTTCTTCGACGGGCAGCCAGGGATAAGTTTCAAGGAGGGCGGCGGTGAACAGCCCGACACCCTCCTTGCGGCCCCGGTTGCCGTTTTCGTCGTACAGCCGCACGCGCTCCATGCCGCAGCTGGGGGATTTTGCACAGACGATAAAACCCGACAGATCGCCGATTTTCGGTAGATAATCCGCCGTAAATGCGGCCATCTTCTGCGTGACGTCATCGTGCGGCGCTTTGCTGAACCGCATTTCTGTCTCGCCGCCGGTGGTCATCACCAGGCGCAGCGCCGGACGAGGCGTGGGCAGGCCGATAGCCATTTCAGGGCATACCGGACGGAAAGCGACCCACTGCGCCAGCTCATCCATCACAAAGCCCATACGCTTATGCCCGCCGTCAAAGCGAACGGCGGAACCGGTCAAACATCCGCTAATACCCAGCACAGGTTTTGTTGTCATGGTGTGCACCTCCCGATCTCATATCTAAAAGTTACACAACAATGCGTATTTGTCCAAGTATTGGCGGAGTTATTTTTTAATCGTCTTTAAAATCAAGAGCAATCAGCTGCCCTTGTAGGTTGAGTAACCGTACTGGCTGAGCAGAAGCGGGATATGCAGTTTTTCATTGGTGCGGGTGACGGTGAACAGCACCGGAACTTCCGGGAAGAAGGAGTCCAGCTTTTTGCCGTGGAAGTAATCTGCGGTTTTGAAGGTCACTTTATACACGCCAGGCGCCATATCCTGATCCTGCGGATAGAGCGATTTGATGCGCCCGTCGTGGTCGGTTTTACCGCTGGCAATCGGGGTCCACTTGTCCTGCTCCTGCTTCTCCAGCGTGACGGTCACATCCGCTGGCGGCATACCGGTTTGCTGGTCCAGAACGTGAACGCTCAGGGTGCCTGCCGGGGCGCTGAACGCGGCAGGCGCGAAAGCCATTGCAGCCAGCATCATCAGAGGGAGTGTCTTTTTCATCGTGTTTTCCTGTTGAGTTGTCGGTGACAGGAAAACGTTAGCACTCGCTGCGCGAAAAAATATTCAACTTTTCGTGAAGATTGCCACAGCAGAAAATAATCAGAGGATAATCACCTCAAGGGAAACCTGCTGCTGCCACTGTGCAACCTGCTTTTTCCGCGCGGCGGTAAGTTTACCGCTGGTGACCAGCAGCCATTTGCGGTCCGGGAAAATTTCCGGGGCCAGCGCGGCAGGGGGAACCGGCAGTATGTCGATGCGGTGGCCCTGGCCGGTGCGCGTCAGAGCTTCAAGCCAGATCTCACACGGGTCGTTCAGATGCCAGCCGCTGATGAGGATGTTATCGCCCGGCGCTTTTTTATCGCCCTCAAGGCAAAACGAGGTATAGGCGATGAGGATGCCGTCGAGGATCTCACGCAGCGTCATGGCGGCGGCGACGTTCGCCGAAATCTGGCTGCGCAACGGACGCAGCACGTTAGTGACCAGCTCTGGCCTTGGGTATTCGCGTCCGGCGTCGTAAATCATCTGACGCAGGGATTCAATTTTCCCCTCCTGCAACTTTTGCAGCATGGCCTGTTGCAGGGTTTGCCAGTTATTGGCGCGGCGCGGCGCAGGGCGTTCCAGCAGTGATTTTACCTGACCGATGGGTACGCCTTTTTTTACCCAGTCGAGGATTTTCAGCGCCTGCTGAACGTCCTCATCGCTGTACAGGCGGTGACCGCCGTCCGTACGCTCGGGTTTGAGCAAGCCATAGCGTCGCTGCCACGCCCGCAGCGTGGTGGCGGTGATGCCGCTGAGTCTGGCGAATTCGCCGATGGAGTAAGCCATGTCTGCATCCGAAGAGAAGGAGTTGTCTCAATATACTACGAATATTCCCCGACGGGATGAAGCGCCGCACGGGTGCGCTACACTTAACGTCCAACCGCGTAAATGAAAGGAGTTCTCATGAGGCTATGGCCTGTCGTTACCGGTGTCGCCATTGCGCTGACGCTGGTTGCCTGTAAATCTCCCACGCCGCCGAAAGGCGTGCAGCCCATTACCGGCTTTGATGCCAGCCGCTATCTCGGCAAATGGTATGAAGTCGCCCGACTGGAAAATCGCTTCGAGCGCGGTCTGGAACAGGTCACCGCGACGTATGGCAAGCGCAGTGACGGCGGTATCAGCGTACTGAACCGCGGCTACGATCCGGTGAAGAAAAAATGGAATGAGAGCGAAGGAAAGGCGTACTTTACCGGCGAACCGACCACGGCTGCGCTGAAGGTATCGTTCTTCGGCCCGTTCTACGGCGGCTATAACGTGATCAAGCTGGATGATAAGTACCAGTACGCGCTGGTCAGCGGCCCGAACCGTGACTACCTGTGGATTTTATCGCGCACCCCGACCATTCCGGATGCGGTGAAACAGGACTACCTGAACACCGCACGCGGTCTGGGCTTCCGGGTCGATCAGCTGGTGTGGGTGAAGCACTAACCTACTGATACGAAAAGGTGATGCTTGCCAGGGCGTTGGCCGAACCGGGGACCAGGTCTCCGGTTCGGATGTACTGCGCCTGGAACGGCAGGGACAGCGTTTGTGCCGAGCTGGTGGTCTGAATGAAAAACTGTCCCGTCGTGCCTGCGGCCGAGCTGTCCGGCCCCATCATCAGCGGCCCGGTACCGTTATAGAAAAACTGCACGCCAATGCCGGAGGCCGTGGAGTCCCCGGTCAGCGTCACGACCGACGAGGTATTTGACGGTGTGGTCTGATCGGTCATTACTGCGTTAACCGCCACGTTCTCATCACAGGTCAGGCTGACGTTAAACTCCCCCGACGGCGAGGTGCTGCCTACGCTGGGGAGCGTGTGAATATCAATGGAGCCCAGGTCGACGTTGGCGCTTTTTGTGCCTACCGTGCAGCCGCTTGCCGTCACCGTGATGGTGGTGGGGTTGATGATCACCTGCGCGGTTTTCACTTCGTTGTTATAGGCCGTCAGGATCGCCGCGTTAATGGTCGGGGTCTGGTATACGCCGGATTTCAGCGGAACGCCGGTCTTGATAAACGTCACTTTTGCCGACCAGCCCAGTGCGGTGGCGTACCCGCTCGTCCCATCCGCCGGATAGCTCTGCGTAATGCCCGTCTGCATCGGGACATAGGTGGTGCCGTTATAATCTTTGAGCCCAAGAATGAAGCCGATGCCGGGCACGCCCGTTTCAAATACCATGTAATTTGCGCCATCGAGAATAACCGTGATGCCGGTGGCGGTTATACTGCTGCTCGGCTCCAGCGTCCCTTTGGAGCAGGTAAATACCAGGCCGCACCAGAACACTTCCGCGACGCTCGCAGTGGCGCTCCATTCAGAGCCGATTGTCTTTCCAGGCACGATGGAATCTGCCGGGCCGGACCACGACATGGGCGTTGGCGAAAGGGTGATATCCGATGTCCAGGAGAGGGCAAGTGCCTGAGAGGACATGAAAAACAGGGCTATAAACAGTAAACGCATTATTGATACTCCGTCGTCCAGGTCGCCACTGCCGAAACGTCTCCGGCATTGACCGGCGCACCCGTGGCGGCCAGTCGCGCATAGAAGGTCATTTTTACGCTGTCATCCCCCGCCGCGCCGTAAGCAGCGGTTTGGGTGTCCAGCGGGATAAGTACGCTGTCTTTATCCAGAATCTGCACCGCCACGCCGGTCGCGCCGCCGTCAGCGACTTTCAGAAGCTGCGGGTTCTCGTCATCCGGCGTACCGCTGAAGCGGATTTTCACGCCAGCAAAGGTGGGGCCGCATGCTTCAAGGGTGAGCGTGAAGGGCGTTTTGATATTGCTGACCGCCCCCGCCTCGCTAAATTGCTTCACGCCGAGGGTGCCCAGCGGCACGTTTTGCTCCTTCGAATCTTCCGAGACAATGCAGGTATTGCCGATCACGTTGCCGGTCACGGAAACCAGCACGTCATAGCCGCGCGCGGGAACGGTGAGGACCATCAGCAGGATCAGGGGGAGGAACCGGACGGTTACTGACATATGACCTCCTGGGAATAAAGCCCGGTGCGGGCGTGATAAGTCTGCGGGTTCAGCGCATAGCGGATCGTGCAGCGCTGGGCGCTGTCGCGCCCCCATACGGCATGCAATGTTCCCTCCGCTGACAGGCCGGTCAGATACACGCTGCCGCCATCGCCGACGATACCGCTGGCTTTGTCATCCTCTGACGAGACCAGCGTGCCGAAGGGGAGCACGTCTTTAGCGTGACGTACGATAAACATCGCTTTTGCCCCCTGACGCGTGGTGAGGGTGGCGCGAACCAGTGCCCCGTCGGTGGGGATTTTATTGGCGATGGCGTTCTCAAGTTCCACGTCATTGCCCACGGTGGTGACATCCAGCGCAACCTGATTAACGCGATACGGCGTGGCGTACGGGATCACCGCATAGCCCCGGCTGTCGGTTTTGATGCCCTTGTGGTTGAGCACGGCGACATGGCTGGCGCCCGGGGCTTTCACCAGGATATTGGTGTTCCCGAGCGGCTGGCTCAGCGTCAGACCATCCTCATGCAGCACCGCACCGCCGCTCATCCCGTAGCTGAGGTTGCGGGAGTCACCGGCGTAGCTGTAGCCCAGGTTATAGTCTCCCCACGCGCCCTCGTATTGCAGCGCGGCATCCCCGCCGTAGTGCTGCTGCGCGCTGTAGCGCTGGTTGACGCTATAGAAAAGATTCTCCTGCCCCGGCAGATAACCACTGACACCGGTACTGGCGGTGGTGCCGGCGGGATCCGCATGGGTAGCGGTAAAACGGAGACGGGTCGACAGCGCCGGGTTACCCAGCGGCACAGAAAGGGACAACGCGAGGATATTGTCTTTCTTGTTGTCGTACAGGCTTGAGCTACGCTGGGCGCTGATGCCAAGCGACAGGTTACGAAACGTCGCGTTCCACGCGAATTGCAAACTTTGCGTGGTTTTTGACGTATTCCAGTAGGTTTGTTGATCCCAGGACAGCGACAGCGCGCCGTATTCGCCCATCGGCTGCGACAACAGCAGCTGATTTTTTGCCTTACGCGACATATGCAGGTTGTAAACCGTGTCGTAGTGAGTGGTGACGGTGCCATCGTCTTCCACGGTCTGTTTTGGCGCGCCGCCCGCCATGCCTTTGTAAGTGGTATCGCTGAGGGTATAAAACCCTGCCGTTGAGTAACGCAGCGAGAAGAAATTGACCCGCGTACCGATATCGTTCAGCAGCTTGCTGTACCGCAGGCGCACCGAATCACCGGTGTAGTGCTGATTATCAGCCAGCTGGCTGCGGGCATGGGTGAGGTCGAGGGAGTAGGCGCCAAAGCGGCCGAGATTCTGCCCGATACCGAAGGCCAGGCCGTTGTAGCGATCGGAAAACTGCGCCCCGCCATAAAACGTGAGGCCGTATCGCCAGCCCAGGAACAGCTCGCCCTGCGCGAAGGAGGGCGAGATCTGATCGCCCGCAGGGCGGTATTTCCCCGCCCCCAGAGCATATTTGACCTGACCGTTACGCACCAGATTCGGCACGCTGGCAAAGGGCAGGGTGTATTGCGTCTGGCTGCCGTCGCTCTCCTGAATGGTGACCGCGAGATCGCCGCCGGAAGAGGTCGGATAGAGATCTTTCAGCACAAACGCCCCCGGCGGAACGGAGGTTTGATAGATAACGTTACCGTTCTGGCGAACCGTCACCGTGGCATTGCTGCGCGCGATGCCGCGCACTTCAGGCGCGTAACCGCTCAGGCTGGCGGGCAACATATTGTCATCGGTCTTCAGGGCAATCCCACGCAGGCCAACGGCGTCAAACACCTGTGAGGAGGTGAACGTTTCACCGGCATAAACCTGGGCACGCAGGGCGCGGATATCCCGCTGTAGCCAGGTCTGGACGTGGGTGAGCTCGTTACTCTCTTTGGTCCACGTGGTGAAATCACGCAGCCGCCATGCGCCCAGGTTGGCGCCGCTGTTCAGGCTCACAAACAGCTGTTGTTCCCGCGTGCGCGTCTCGCCCCGGTATTCATTATTCGCGCCATTGACCACATAGTTCAGCCACGCGGCAGGGATGCCGGATTCCCAGCTCTCCGGGCTGACGTACCCGCGCGGCAGAGCGCGCATCGCGCTTTGCGGTACGGTGAAGTTGAGGGTAAGCGTCCTCTGGTCAAAATCAAACCGGGTATCGGCGAATGACCGGGTTAAAAAAATGCAGCGCTGCGCAGGCGGCAGCTCACCCCCTTTAGCCTGACGGCTGTCGATGCCAAGTGCGGCGAATTGCGCAGGCGTAAGGCACGGCAGGGCTTCACCGGCGGTGTTTTCAGCCACGCGAAACGTGACGTTACCTGTGAACGCGAACTGGGTGTTGATATACACGTTAAGATTGTACTCGCCCGGCGGCAACGCGCTCCCGGCGTTGACCCAGGCGAGATCGGCGCTGTTGGCGCGCTCGCCGTTGAGAAACGCAGGATTAAATTGCAGCTCGCTTTCGGCAGCCACGGCTTGCCGAATCACCAGGGCGATCGCCGTGGCGCACAGGATTTTAATTTTCATGTGGTCACGCCTTACTGTTTTTATTATTGGGACAATGACGTGCGGGTGACGGGCGTCCAGGCCCCATAATCGTTAATCGTCTGGTAGCTCATGCTGCTCGCATGGCTGAAGGTGTCTGCCAGCGTCACGCTGGATTTCGGCGGCACCATGACGGGCGACACCGGCCTGCCATCAATTTTCACGTTAATGGTGGTGAGGTAATACGGCGTTGGGTTGGTCAGCGTGACCTTGCCCGCGCGGTAGGCGCCAGCAAGGTTTTTCCATGCTTCCCCTGCGCCCTCCCTGAGCTGCTCCGGGCGATAAAAGACCTTGATGCGGTTGGCAGAGGCGAATTGCAGCGAATTGCCGGAACCGTTTTTAACCTGCTGTGGGATAGCTTTGACCGTCATCCAGTACAGCGTTTCGCGATCGGCTGGCAGGGCGCTGCCGCTGAACATGATTTTCACCGCGCTTTCGCTGGCGGGCTTCATGACGTACAGCGGCGGCGTGATGACGAAGTCGTTGGTACGGCTCCCTTTCTCGTCTTCCATCCATGACTGGATCAGAAACGTGGCATCAGGATGGGTATTTCTTACCTGCATCATCGTCTGCGCTGCCGCGCCGGTGTAGATCAGCCGCGTTGCGCCTAACCCCACGCCGCCTGCGTACACGGCGGATGAACATAACGTGCCAGCCAGACAAATCCATGTGTTTACGCGCATTGTGCGTCTCCTGAAAGCTGAGTCAGACCCGGCCAGCAGACCGGGCCTGAAGATTACGAATAGGTCACGGTGTAGGTGGCGACCGCGCTGGCATCACCCGCCGTGGCGTTGCCCAGTGGGGAGTAATATTTCGCGCTGAAGTTCAGGGTGTTCGCTCCCGCACGCAGGGGGATCGCTGCTGCCGGCTCACCCAGCCTGACGACGTTGCCCTGTTCGTCATAAAGACGGATAGCGACATGCTGCGCCGAGCCCGCGCCGCCGTTTACGCCCGCGGCCAGGCTATTCACATCGGTACTGTCCGGCGTACCGGTGAAGGTGATAGCCACGGTCGTTGCGGCAATGGGGTTATCTTCCGTGGACGCGGAGGTATCGGCGATTTCGCAATCTTCCAGGGTGATGGAGAAGGCTTTTGCGGTACTGGCTTCACTGCCTGCGGCAGCCAGCGTGGCGGTACGCACTTCACCCATGTCGACGTCGATATTGGCGCTACCGGCGCTGATGGCACAGGCGGAGGTCACCACTTTACCGCTGAAGTTAACCGTGCCGCCGCTGGTGGTGGCGGCCAGTGCTGAGCCCGCTGGCAGCAGGGCGGCAATGCTTAATGCCAGCAGAGAATGGCAAGTAAGGCGTGCTTTCATTTCATAGTTCCTTGGTTTTTTTATTACGAGATTTGCTCTGAAAGCGGCAGGTCTAACTGGTTAAAAAGACCAGCAAATCTGTCTTATTCCTGAGCCCGAGTTTCCTTATCGCTGAGCTTTTTAAGGCGCTCACGCGGCGATAAGAAAGTTTCTCCAGTTCTGCGATGTAACGTATATCCAGTCCGTTCCTGAGTTCCTTTAATACCCTCCTTTCTCCAGGCGTCAGCGATAACGCCGCTGGCTGCTTTTGGGGCCGATAATGGCTATCGACCATTTTTGCTAGCTTTATCCGCCACTGATAAACCGTGTTCTGTAGCGAGATATAGGCATCAATATCTTCCCGGACCCATAACAGGGAATGGGCAGAGGTTGAGTACAGGCAGATAATCACCTCAGGATGCGTGGCTTTGATTTTTTTTAAATATTTCAGTGAGTCATACCCTGTATGGTATTTCTCTGCGCCGGATATAAATAAGATATCGATACGAATCGACGACAACGTCTTATCCAGTTCCTGATAACCTCCTTCGATGATAATGATGTGAAGGTCGTCGCGGATGCTGCGTAATAACGTTTTAATGCCGTTTCTTGCATAATGATCGCCGCCCATCAATGCAACAGTAATATGCTGTGTTATTTGGCTGTTGTTCGTCATGTTATTCCTCGATTTATAATAGTAATCAGGCGAATTATTTATAAGGTTATCGCCAGTATTCTCGAAGCAATGACGTATTGCATAGTGTAGGCCTACTATACGTCGGCCAATAAAGAGGTAATCTGAATTAATCTAAAATTGTATTAATTACTAAGATCGAGACCGGTTACGACGCTTCCCTCTGATTGGTCTTATTCCGCTTCGCTTTCTGTAAATTATGATAGCCGCTATTTTTAATGAAAATTTAGCTTTGATAAATGTTTTGTAAGGAGTTTGTCGTCTGGTGTCAGCGCGGGTGTGAAGTTGCTGACGGGGAATAACAATTTACGAATGTTATCATCGATAAAAACTGATAGAAAGGTGACTGAAAAGTATACAAAAACCATCGAAGTTATTGATATGAGTCAGGTTAAGAAAACTTAAGGCTTAAGAGTGCTGAATATTTCAGACACGCATGTCCGTGGCATACAATGTTTTTTTATGTAGAGATTTGTCAATGTCAAGAGGCGAGGAGTGCGCCAAAAGGAGAGGTTCTGATAAATGAGATGCTGCCGATAGTCAGATACTTCTGTGGAGCGGAAATTCACTTCACAAAACATCATAATGAGATTGATCGCGGATGAAACGGCTCTGCACGCCGCATTCTACAAGGGTTGAGTTCTTATGCAGGTTCAGTGAAGCTTAAGGGGTGAAATATAAATTAAGATTTTTCGCCAACGGCGAAGATATACAGCATGCCGGTAATCAGTCACATTAATCCCGACGTGAATGTCATCCCATACATGCGGTGACTCAGGTTCAACATCTGTTAACCGGAGAATTCATACTGCCCCTATGCATAAGCATTACATAATAAATAATATCGTCGAATTTCATCCTGCGGCCAGCACGTTGCGTGATATCAACAATCCTGACCGTGTGGTTGTGTTAAATTCGCCAGCAGGCCGATGCCTGTTGTTATTAATCGACAGAGCGGGGTCGATTGTCACTCAGCAAGAGTTCCTTGATATTGTCTGGCAAAGCCGCGGCATGCTTGTCTCCTCCAATACCTATTACCAGAACATCTCCATCCTGCGCAAAGGGCTCAAAAAGATTGGTTTTGAAACTGACCCTATCGTTACCATTCCCCGGATTGGGCTGACGCTGGCAAGCGACACGCAAATAACCGTCAGAGAGTCTTCACCCGTCGCGCCTCAACCCGCAGAGGAACAATGTGTGGAGGCGCCAGCGATCGAGGAGGTATCTACAACTTCCGCGCCAGCAGCGCCCGTTGTCAGGAAGCCCACGCGCTGGCTGGCTGTCGTCATGGGGCTGTTGATCATCCTGGCCGGGGCAGGCGTGACGGGATATATGAACGCCACAGAAAACCGGTTTGTTGAGGATTACCGTTTTGCGGCATCCGTCGGGGCCTGTCGCGTTTATCTTGCGAACGACATCCAGACCCACGCTGAACGCGCTTCCGCGCTGACCTATGTGGAACAATTCAAGGCTGAATGCGCGCAATATCCCTGGGTTTACATCAGCTGGTACGCTCTGCTTCCTCGTGCGTCGGTTATTCGCTGCGACCGGCCAATGAAAGAACCGAACCGCTGTATATCTGATTATTTCCTGAAGGATAGCTAGCATGACTCGTTTTCGGCAGATGCTGTATATCATCGTGGCGGGCCTCGTCACGGCAGGCGTGCTGACGGGCTATTACCTGTGGCACCGAACTTACGTTCAGCCTTTGTCATGCCAGGCCAATCTGGTACAGCACCATCCGGATGAGACGCTGACGGTCTGGCTGAATTACACCTTCGACGGGAAATTCGGCACCCTGAGCATGAATGGCCGGGCAAAGAGCGATCCGGGTAAAACCATCGACAGGAAAATTTCCTTTCGCGTGGAGAGACAGGATCATCTCTATTTGCTGACGTCAGAAAAAAATATGACGTTCCCGGACGATAATGTCGACGACAGCTGGCTGGAAAAATATGAACCGCAATTTTTTGTCTATCCGGGCAAGAGTATTTATATGCGGATCAATGAACAACATAATGGTAACTATATCTTTACCTTAGGAACATTACCGACATATGTGTGTCGTGGTTCAAAAAAAGAATGATATAAACGAGAAAAACATTATATTTTCCTCCCGTCTCATTTATGCTTGATTTAAAATATCAGGATTATCTTAGAAATATAAAGTGCGACAGATCATGTTGCGATAATGTAATTAATTTTAAATTTGGCAAGTAAATGAAAAGTGTATTTGACTCATCCGATGGGGGGAAATCAGTACCGGAAAAGTGTCTGCATATTGGGTTGATATTATGGCCCCGCTATTCACTCCTGGCTGTCTCCGGGTTGCTGGAGGCGCTGCGTTATGCAGCGAAAGCGCAGGATAAATTAGCATTTAAAATCAGCCTGATAAGTGAATTTCCTGATATCCCGATTATCAGCAATGCGGGGATTAGCATGAGACCAGATTCCTCCCATGCGCCGCCGGACAGTTTTAACTACCTTGCTGTTATCGGCGGTGAATTGCAGTATCTGGACTTAGGGTATCAGGGGGATAAAGCGTATCTGGCACATGCCCACCATGCCGGGGTTCCGCTCATTGGCATTGGCACCGGCAGTTTTGTCCTCGCACAGGAAGGACTGCTGAATGAACGGCGAGCATCCATCCATCCTTTCCACCTTGATGCATTTCGGCAGTCTTTCCCGCAGGTTTATGCTGAGCAAGGATATGATTTCATCGACGATGGCGATGTGCTGACCTGCCCGGGCGGTATTTCCACCCTGACGCTGGCAACTGAGCTTATCCGCGCCCATGCCGGGGATGATATCGCCAGCACCACCTGTCAGCGTTTGTCGCTCGTTCCGCATGAAATTGCCACCCCGCGACCGGCCAATCTTGCGCTCATCCCTGACTCGCGACTGCGCCGCGCCGTCATGCTGATAGAACAGTTCCTGACCCGGCCGCTCACCACAGCCGGGCTAGCGCGAGAAGTGGCATTGAGTGAACGCCAGCTCAACCGTCTGTTCCACGCAGAATTCGGCAAAACGGCTCGCGAATTTATCCGCAGCGCCAGACTGCGCTATGCTTGCTGGCTGCTGAAGAACTCACAGCAGAGCGTGACGGATATTGCACAGCGGATGGGGTTCAGCGACTGCGCGCACTTTATTCGTCATTTTCAGACGGAGTATGGTTGTACGCCTGGGGTGTGGCGCACGTCGCAGAGTTAATTTTCTGAGGTGGATGTAAAATGCGGTTTATGTAGTTGCGCCATCAACTGCGGATACAATCGCGCTAGAGATGAAACGCAACCCGCTTGCCAGTGGGAAGTTCCACGTTAATGCTAAGTTTTCCGCCCATCGCTTCGATGTAACGCTTAAGCGTAGCAATCTTAAGATCGTTTCCACGCTGCTCCAGCTGTGTTACCGCAGGTTGACTTACGCCCATAAGATCGGCGACATGTTTTTGCGAAAGCTGGAGCTCTTCACGCAGAAGTTGCAGACCGGTTTCGAGGAACATTTCCTCTGCCATCTCCTGAATGCGCTGTTGGCTTTCCGGTGAGCGTGACGCAATCACTTCATTTAAGGTTTTCACTTGGCTGCCTCCAGGCTTGTCAGATGAAGGGTGAATTCGGCATCTGCAATGCGAATCAGTTTTTCATAAAAGGTTTTGTCATTACGCTTATCGCCCGCGCAAAGCACAATGGCCTGACGTACAGGATCAAACGCGAAGAACGCACGAACCGGGCGACCCGCATATTGAATACGTAACTCTTTCATATTCTTATACTGTGACCCTTTAACGGTATCCGCATAGGGACGAGGAAGACGCGGTCCATAATTCTGTAGATTTAACAGGTCTGCCAATACCTTTTCCTGCAACCCATCTTCCTGTTCAAGCAACCATTGCTCGAATACCTTACTAAACAGTACCGTCCACATGCTTTCGTCCATGATAAGCTGTAGCTTATAAAAAGAAT
The DNA here is from genome assembly GCF_031432835.1 of Enterobacter cloacae complex sp. EB5. Taxonomy (NCBI): domain Bacteria; kingdom Pseudomonadati; phylum Pseudomonadota; class Gammaproteobacteria; order Enterobacterales; family Enterobacteriaceae; genus Enterobacter; species Enterobacter cloacae complex sp. EB5. Next base: position 1,884,415 of record NZ_CP133860.1, on the reverse strand, counting down.
ATAAGCTGTAGTTAATAAATGCAATGGCTGTCAGTGGCAGCCAGGGCGTGAGTGGCAGGAGTATGACAAAGAAGAGATATCAAACGGATGGTGCAAGTGAGAAACTGCGAGGCGCTTTCCAGCATTTCTTCGAAATAAACATATAGGGCGGATGATCCGACTGGGAGATTCTTCAGGCACTTGTTATCCATAACAAAGCCATTTACCAGTTATACCTGGAGCGCCTGGTCTGCCCTAACCGAAAGCGAGGAAGCCGGGAAGGCAATAGTGAAATGTGTTGCGATTGTCCTTCTTGCTGAACCTGTAAGTAAGCCTTACAAGTTGCTTTTTATTCAAGCTCACCTTCTTCGTAAATGGCTTTGATATGCTGAGTTTTGGCTTGCGGTGTGACCTGAAAAAGAGCCGCTCTGGCTGCTTGCGACAGCCAGAGTGTTTCATGTTTAAAGCGACATGTGATGCGAGCGGTTCCGTCATCACAGGCAAACATAACAAATCACCTGTCGGAGATTGGATTACGTCTTATCAGCCATGTCGTTTCCATATCTCAAACGCCTGTTGCACAAGACGGTTTGCGCGCCAGAAACAGCCGCTAAGCCAGATGGTTTGTATTTGATTTTGCGAGGCGCTTTCCAGCATGTGGAATTTGGATCGCTGCAAGCGCGTCCTCTATCTCAATAAGCTTTGCTTTCGTCCGTTTATAATCATCCTGCAAACGTTGCTCCTGCTCGTTATACGCCACCAGAACGATGCATCCTTTCATGACCTTTACCGTGACCTGCTGTCCAGTATCAAACCCCGCCGCGCGCAGCCACTTGCCGGAAAGGATGATTTTTGGCGTAGATTTGTCGTAAACATTCGGGCGGTATCCCACAATTAATGAACGCTCGGTTCCGGATTGGTCGGTGTCTGGGGTAGAATGCGAATCAGCCATAATCAACTCCTTGATAGTTGGTGAGGTTAGCTCTCGTCCGGTGTTGCGAGCACCTGGCGAGGGCGTTTCAATTTGAGGTTTTCGTATGTTAAGGTACGTACCTCAGTGAAGATATCTTGCTCTTGTAGGTACGTACATGTCAACAGCTAAACGCGACCCTAATAAATCTAAATCCGGAAAAGCACCAACTTTTCAAATTCGTATTACGCCGGAGTTGAAGGCACAGTTTGAGGCTGCGGCGAAGGCTGAAGGGATGAGTTTGGGGAATTGGCTTAAATCATTAGGACGAAAAGAGCTAGAAAAAAATAGTTAACTATAGGCAATAAACTTATTTTATTGCCTTATTAGTATGTTAAGTAATTTCATATAAAATATAAACAGATGTAGCTTCTATAAAGTCATCTTGATCAATAGTGTGTATATGTAATCTATCAGTGTATTTTGACATAAATTTGCCATCAATGTATTTTGTAAATTCATTATCAATATAATCACAAGTATTATCATATTTCCCGTGTATGGTATGTATTTGTTTATTAAGCATATCTGTTAACCTTACATCATAAATAAATTCGCCTGCTCTGACCTGCCCCCACGATTAGATACAACACTCAGTTAGTAACGTCGGAATCTTCATTCTCAGAATGACCCTTTCTCCAGCCCGCTGCAAATTCAGACGGTGTCTGATAATTCAGCGTGGAGTGCGGGCGGCATTCGTTATAATCCTGCCGCCAGTCATTAATAATTTTCCTGGCATGAACGATATCGCTGAACCAGTGCTCATTCAAACATTCATCGCGAAATCGTCCGTTAAAGCTCTCAATAAATCCGTTCTGCGTTGGCTTGCCCGGCTGGATTAAGCGCAACTCAACACCATGCTCAAAGGCCCATTGATCCAGTGCACGGCAAGTGAACTCCGGCCCCTGGTCAGTTCTTATCGTCGCCGGATAGCCTCGAAACAGTGCAATGCTGTCCAGAATACGCGTGACCTGAACGCCTGAAATCCCAAAGGCAACAGTGACCGTCAGGCATTCCTTTGTGAAATCATCGACGCAGGTAAGACACTTGATCCTGCGACCGGTGGAAAGTGCGTCCATGACGAAATCCATCGACCAGGTCAGATTGGGCGCCGCCGGACGGAGCAGCGGCAGACGTTCTGTTGCCAGCCCTTTACGACGTCTTCTGCGTTTTACGCCCAGGCCACTGAGGTGATAAAGCCGGTACACGCGCTTATGATTAACATGAAGCCCTTCACGGCGCAGCAACTGCCAAATACGACGGTAGCCAAAACGCCTGCGCTCCAGTGCCAGCTCAGTGATGCGCCCTGATAAATGCGCATCAGCAGCCGGACGGTGAGCCTCATAGCGGCAGGTCGACAGGGATAAACCTGTAAGCCTGCAGGCACGACGTTGCGACAGACCGGTCGCATCACACATCAACATCACGGCTTCCCGCTTCTGGTCTGTCGTCAGTACTTTCGCCCAAGAGCCACCTGAAGCGCCTCTTTATCCAGCATGGCTTCGGCAAGCAGCTTCTTGAGTCTGGTGTTCTCTTCCTCAAGCGACTTCAGGCGCTTAACTTCAGGCACCTCCATACCGCCATACTTCTTACGCCAGGTGTAAAACGTGGCATCGGAAATGGCATGCTTGCGGCAGAGTTCACGGGCGGGTACCCCAGCTTCGGCTTCGCGGAGAATACTGATGATCTGTTCGTCGGAAAAACGCTTCTTCATGGGGATGTCCTCATGTGGCTTATGAAGACATTACTAACATCGGGGTGTACTAATCAACGGGGAGCAGGTCACATCTACAAGAACGTTTGTGCACATACCGAGGCATATCAACAATGTTGCTCGGCTTAAAACATGTCGATTTAGCAAGCTCCAAACAGTACCAGAACAAAACTCGCCAAAAACTATCCCGCCTTCAGAAATGCGCCTTCGACCTACTAGGGGTCGGTTTGGATATCGAAAATTATTGTACGTTAAGGGTGTTTTTTGGCCTTACTACTTTAGCTGGCCTTAGCCGACGAAACGTCCGTTGTGGGCTGTAAGTTCAATGGGTCAACGCAACACTAAACTTCAATTCCTGTATCTCTCATGTCAGGCATATTGAAATGACCGGCAATACCTGACAAAAGGAAGCGAAATGGTGCTGATTTATACCGGTTATAGCGTGCTTTGTGGGCATCCTTTATCTTCCGAACATTGACCCCGTTTACGTTTCGTGTAGAGTAAAAAGGCTTTTAGCCGGGGAATGTCTGATTTTTATCAGCCCGGCGGGCATTCGTGACCAGTGCTGAAAGCTCATGCAGCCGGTCTTTCTGGTTCCTTAAGGTGCATAAGCCCCCCGTAAAGGAGTTATAAAAAAACCATCATGCGTATTACGCCACCATAAGTCGTCCCCCTCTCTGTCGCACTGAGTGACCTCAGTCGCGCACTCAAAAGCATCCCGTCTGCGGATGTGCTTTTTCGTACATAAACTTTGCCTTCACGGGCTGACTGTCTTCAAAAACTGAGAAACTACTATGTTGCTGTCCTCGACGCGTAAGGACTGGCTGGGTAACGTCCGTGGTGACGTCCTCGCCGGTATTGTGGTCGCGCTCGCGCTTATTCCGGAAGCGATCGCCTTTTCCATCATCGCTGGCGTAGATCCGCAGGTCGGTCTCTACTCCGCCTTCTGTATTCCCCTGGTTATGGCCTTCTTTGGTGGCCGCCCGGCGATGATTTCGTCCGCCACCGGTGCGATGGCGCTGTTGATGATTACGCTGGTAAAAGACCACGGCCTGCAGTACCTGCTTGCCGCCTCGGCACTGACCGGCGTTCTTCAACTGATTGCCGGCTACCTGAAGCTCGGCAGCCTGATGCGCTACGTGTCCCGCTCGGTGGTCACCGGCTTTGTGAACGCGCTGGCGATACTGATATTTATGGCGCAGCTGCCGGAACTCACCAACGTAACCTGGCACGTATATGCTCTGACCGCTGCCGGTCTTGGTATAATCTATCTTTTCCCGTACCTGAATAAAACCATCCCCTCTCCCCTGGTCTGCATCATCGTGCTGACCGCCATTTCCATGTGGCTGCACCTCGACGTGCGCACCGTGGGCGATATGGGCAAACTGCCGGACAGCCTGCCGGTATTCCTCATTCCTGACATCCCGCTTAACCTTGACACGCTGCGGATTATTTTGCCGTATTCAGCCGGGCTTGCCGTGGTGGGGCTGCTGGAGTCGATGATGACCGCAACCATCGTGGACGACATGACCGACACGCCAAGCGACAAGAACCGTGAGTGCAAGGCGCAGGGTATTGCCAATATCTGCACCTCGTTCATCGGCGGCATGGCGGGCTGCGCCATGATTGGTCAGTCGGTGATTAACGTGAAGTCCGGCGGACGTGGGCGTCTTTCCACGCTCACGGCGGGCGTGGTGCTGCTGTTAATGGTGGTATTTCTGCGCCAGTGGGTGTCACAGATACCGATGGCGGCCTTGGTTGCGGTGATGATTATGGTTTCCATCGGCACCTTCTCCTGGCGCTCCATCAGCAACCTGCGCTCTCATCCGTTCTCAACCAGCGTGGTGATGCTGGCAACCGTGGTGGTGGTGGTGGCCACCGATAACCTGGCATTTGGCGTGCTGACCGGCGTGCTGATTGCCGCGCTGAACTTCGCCACCAAGGTCGCCCGCTTCATGGCAGTCTCCTCTGAGCTGAAGGGCGATACCCGGACCTACACCGTGACTGGCCAGGTCTTCTTTGCCTCGTCTGACCGGTTTACCAGCCACTTCGACTTCCGCGAGGCGCTGGAGCGCGTGGTGATCGACGTGACGCACGCCCACTTCTGGGACATTACATCGGTCAGTGCCCTGGACCGCATCGTGATCAAGTTCCGCCGCGAGGGCACGGAGGTGGAAATCAGGGGCATGAACGACGCAACCCGCACTATCGTTGACCGCTTTGGCGTGCATGACAAGCCCGAAGAAGTTGAAAAGCTGATGGGCGGCCATTAATCCACAGGAGAATTCATCATGAATAACACCGTTATTGCCTGCGTGGACGGTTCGCCGTCAACCCGTTCGGTCTGTGAGTATGCGGCCTGGGCGGCCGGGAAACTGGACGTGCCCCTTGCCCTGATGCACGTGCTGGAAAAAAATGACCCTCCCGCTGTGTCCGACCTGACCGGCACCATCGGTATCGACAGCCGGGAGCAGCTGACTGAAGAGCTGGTCCGCATCGAGGGCGAGCGCAGCCGCCTGATGATGGCACAGGGAAAGGCCGTGCTGACTGACTGTGCGGCGCTGCTGAAGCAGGCCGGACAGCCGGAGGTCCAGCTGATGCAAAAGAACGGCGCGCTGGATGAGATCCTGGCAGAGCTGGGCGATATCCGTCTGATGGTGCTGGGCCGCAGAGGCTCCCGGAATCCGGTTGGCAGCCACCTGGAAAGCGTCATCCGGCTGCAGAAGCGACCGGTGCTGGTCGTGCCGGAAACCTTTTCGACGCCGTCACGGGTCATGTTTGCGTATGACGGCAGTGAGGCGAGCCGGGAAAACCTGATGCGCCTGACCGTCAGCCCGCTCCTGAGCGGTCTGACCTGCCATCTTGTCATGGTTAACGGCGAAGCGTCGACGCTGCAGGATGCACAGGCGATCCTGCAGGAGGCTGGTATCGTCACGGCAGCCCAGCTACTGGAGGATAAATCTGTCACCGGCGCGTTATGCCGGTATGCCGATGAGAATGGCATCGACCTGACGGTGATGGGGGCTTATGGGCATTCACGGTTGCGGCGATTCTTTATCGGCAGCCACACCACTGAGATGCTCTCAGAAAGTCGCCAGGCTCTGCTGATGCTGCGATGAAGCGCACGGGCCTGTCTTTCAGGCCCGTCTTATGCCATCTGAAAGAAGTGCGGCGCAGCCCGCTGCGCCTGCGTTAGCTATCATTCAGGCTCTGTAAAAGCCGCAGTAATCAGGCTGGCTGGATCAGCGTGCCTGATTAATACGCGGGCTTTACGGGATAAGAGCCAGTACACAGGGAAAATATGCGTCAGCTATTTCGTTTTATGTTTCAGCACGGCAGCCATCTGATTTTTGGCGCGATCCTGATGGCCATGTCGAGCTTTGGACAGACCTACTTTATTTCGCTTTACGGTCAGGAATTCAGGCAGACTTTTGGACTCAGCGATGGCGGACTGGGCGGGCTGTACGCCATCGGCACCGTGATGAGCGCGGTGACGCTGACCTGGGCAGGCAGGCTGATTGACTACACGACCACCCGGCGTTTTACGCTGGCCGTTACTCTGCTGTTGACCATTGCCTGCCTGCTGATATCAGGTGCGCAGGCGGCATGGATGCTCGGCATTGGTTTTTATTTTCTTCGTTTTGGTGGTCAGGGCCTGATGGTGCATACCGCGCTTACGGCGACGGCGCGCCAGTTTCCACTCGATGCAGGCAAGGCGCTCGGGGCCATTGCGCTGGGATTATCGCTGGCGCAGGCTGTTTTCCCTGTCGTGGCGGTGCAGATAAGTAATCTGACAGGCTGGCGTCTCGCATGGAGCCTCAACGCCGCCATTCTTATCGCCGGCATCGCGATCGCGCTGATGTTCCTGCCGCGCGGTCGGGAAGCCCCGCTGCGAAACTTCAGAAATCGGGGCGAGGCGGTGATAAAGGAAGCGTCCATATGGAAAAACCGCAACCTCCTGCTGGCGCTGCCGGTCGTTCTCGCCTCGCCATTTATCACCACCGGCTTCTTTTTTCATCAGGCCAGGCTTGCAGAGGAAAAGGGCTGGGCACTGTCGTGGGTGGCAGTGTGGTTTATCGCCTACGCTCTGACTCAGGCCGTATCGCTGCTCTCTTTCGGACCTATGATCGACAGACTGACGCCGCGCCGGCTGCTCCCCTGGTTCCTGATGCCGCAGGCGGTCGCCATGTCTGCGCTCTGGCTCAGCAACGGCCAGTGGGTGACGCCTTTTTACCTCATCATGACCGGCATATCCTCGGCGATCGCCTCAACGCTCGCCACCGCGCTCTGGGTACAGCTCTTTGGTCCGGCGCAGCTGGCGAGGGTGCGATCGGCGGTTGAAGCCGGGATGGTAGTAGTCAGCGGGGCATCACCGGTAATTATGGGCGTGCTCATTGACCACCAAGTGACGCTGCGACTGCAGGCGATGCTCTGTCTGATTTACATTGTCAGTGCCAGCCTGCTCGCAACCCGCATCAAAGCAGATGTGCCGGATATAAACTTCTAGGCCGACGCGGTACATGAGACCAGTGAATTCAGTAAAATTCGATTCTGAATAAGGTGTAAATCGCATGGATAATCCAGGCACTCCAGAGCTTGATGGAATATCCGAACGTCCGCTTTTCGCGGTGAGTTTAACGTGATCAAGCCCCTACCACAGCTCAGGAGTACAAAAAATCACCTTAACGTACAATAATTTTCGATATCCAAACTGACCCCTACTAACACGACGATACGGCAATGGCGATGCTGCTGGTGAGATATTGGCTGGCATGGGGACAAGGTTTGTCCGAAATGTAGCGACTTGATTTATGTGTTAGACGTTTAAGAGACAGTTTCGGTCGGTAGAGTTCGTAGATTAAATCTGAGCGTGCCGACATCGACCATTGCCCCTCTTTTACCAGGGAAGGAAATTAGATATATTTCTACAATTCCGGAAATATAGAAATGAGATACAAATGGAGCTTTCAAAAGCAGCAGATACCCTGAAGGAGCTGGGGCATCCTACGCGCCTGAGCGTGTACAGAGAATTGGTTAAAGCCGGACATGAAGGGTTACCGGTTGGTGAACTGCAGAAGCGGCTCGAAATCCCAGCGTCTACGTTGAGCCATCATCTTTCCTCGTTGATATCAGTTTCTTTGGTACGCCAGGAACGTCAGGGCAGAACGCTTTTTTGCCACGCTCGATATGAAAACCTTGAAGCTCTGATTACCTTCCTGACAGAAGAATGCTGCTCAGGGACTGACAACTGCCTCACCATGCCCCAGAAAACGGAGAAGTAAAATGACAGGTGATCTTAAGAATGTTGATGCGGGTTTGTTCGACACCTCAATCACAGAAGCAAGATTCGGTGTTCCTGCCGTTCCTCATCCGCCGCGAATCCTCATGCTATACGGCTCTGTACGTGAACGCTCTTACAGCCGATTGGCAACGGAAGAAGCGGCAAGATTGCTGACAGCCATGGGCGCAGAGGTTCGGATCTTCAGTCCCTCAGGCTTGCCTCTTCCTGATGATGCGCCTGACTCGCATCCTAAAGTCATGGAACTGCGCGAGCTGGTTCGTTGGTCCGAAGGGATGGTGTGGTGTTCCCCTGAACGCCATGGTGCGATGACCGGCATCATGAAAGCCCAGATTGATTGGATACCGTTATCAGAAGGCGCTGTTCGCCCTTCGCAGGGTAAGACACTGGCCGTTATGCAGGTCTGCGGTGGCTCTCAGTCTTTCAATGCCGTAAACCAGATGCGAATTCTTGGCCGCTGGATGCGGATGATCACCATCCCGAATCAGTCCTCTGTGGCAAAAGCCTGGCAGGAATTTGATGAAGATGGACGAATGAAACCGTCGTCTTATTACGACAGGATCGTGGATGTGATGGAAGAACTGGTGAAATTTACTCTGCTGACCCGAGGTAACTCCGCCTATCTCGTTGATCGCTACAGCGAACGAAAAGAGTCTGCAGAAGAACTTTCACGGCGGGTTAATCAGAGCAAAATTTGAGGGCTGGTATGAGTGATGTAACGGCATTCAACAACTGCATGAGCGTGTTCTGGCGGCTACATGAAGCAGAACTATCTCGCTTTCTGACATCGAAGACAGGTGATAGCGAAAAAGCAGCAGACCTTCTGCAAGAGCTATTCCTGCGTGCCCGCGCTCATTCAGACAGTTTCTGCGAAATGGAGAATCCGCGAGCCTGGCTGTATCGGGCGGCGAGGAATCTGCTGATTGATGAGTACCGCACCACCAGGGAATTCGTTGAGCTGGAAGATGATGCCCCATTAACTGATGCATCCCCTGATGCAATCTCAACGCTGGATATTTGCCTGCCTGAAACATTGCAGGCATTACCTGAAGATGAGCGGTGGTTGATTGAAGAATCCGACCTTAACCGGCGTCCCCAGCAGTCCCTGGCCGATGAACTGGGAATCACGCTTACGGCGTTTAAATCCCGACTACTTCGGGCCAGAAAACACCTGAAAGAGACGATGACAGAACTTTGTCAGATTGAGGCGGATGACACGTCTTCCGTCTGCTGCCACAAAAAAATGAATTAATCGCGCATCTTTTCCCCACCACCTTCGTTTACCTCAGTGTAAAGCCAAATGACTAAACACTGAGGTAAACAGTCCATGTCAAAAATTGAGATCTTTGAAGCAGCAGGCTGCTGTGCAACCAGCAGCGTTGTAGTCAGTGACGAAGCCGTCAAATGGAACGCCAGCGCCGAATGGGCGAAAAAGAATGGCGTTGATATACAGCGCTACAGCCTTGCGAAGAACCCGCAGCAGTTCCTGAATTCGCCGGTCATTAAAGAGTTTCTGAACACATCAGGGATGGAGTCTCTCCCTGTCACATTGCTCGACGGCAAACTCGTGATGGCAGGCAAACTCCCGACTCGTGAAGATATCGCCCGTTGGGCAGGTATTCCGCTTAGTCAGGACTGGAGTGAAGACAGCACGCAACCACGCTGCTGCAGCATTCCACGTATGCCTTAATTCCAGAGGAGCAATCACTGATGAATATGCCATTTTTGAAAGACATTCCCCCGTTCATCTTCTTCACTGGCAAAGGTGGCGTGGGTAAAACATCCCTGGCCTGTGCTACTGCGGTATGGCTGGCCGATCAGGGTAAGAGAACGCTTCTGGTGAGTACCGATCCGGCTTCCAATGTCGGCCAAGTCTTTAGCCAGACTATCGGCCACCGAATCACAGATATCAGTACCGTAGAAAATCTTGCCGCGATGGAAGTTGATCCGATGGCTGCAGCACAGGCATATCGTGACCGAGTACTCGACCCGGTTCGCGGGCTGATGCCAGCCGATGTGGTCAGCAGCATTGAAGAACAGCTCTCCGGTTCATGCACTACGGAAATCGCGGCATTTGATGAGTTTACTGGTCTTCTTACCAACCATGAGTTGCGGGAAAAGTATGACCATATCGTATTTGATACTGCGCCAACCGGTCATACCATCCGTATGCTTGAGTTGCCGGGGGCCTGGAGCGGTTATCTCGAAGCGAACCCTGATGCCGCCGCTAACCTCGGGCCGCTGGTGGGGCTGGAGAAACAACAGCACCAGTACTCAGACGCGGTTAAGGCGCTGTCTGATGCAGCTCTCACGCGCTTGGTTCTGGTTGCCCGAGCCCAAGCTTCAACACTGAAAGAAGTCTCTCATACGCACGATGAGCTTTCTGCTATCGGTTTGCAGCATCAACACCTTGCCATTAATGGCGTGCTGCCGCCGTTTGCGGGTGAAAATGATCCACTGGCGCAAAGTATTCTGGCTCGAGAAGAAAAAGCATTACAGGCAATGCCAGAGAACCTGGCGAACCTTCCCCGCTCGCAGCTGTATCTGAAGCCATTTAATCTGGTCGGTCTGGAAGCCCTGCGTCAGTTATTTACGGAGAACAAAGCCTCGCTGCCGCTCCCTGCTACCACGCTGGATACTTTGGATTTACCGAAACTTGCCTCTCTGGTAGATGAACTCAGCCTGGCAGGTAAAGGTCTGGTAATGACGATGGGTAAAGGCGGTGTGGGCAAAACGACTGTTGCAGCATCGGTGGCTGTATCGCTGGCAAAACGAGGCCATAAAGTTCATCTGACCACGTCCGATCCGGCAGCACATCTGTCTTATACGCTGGATGGCTCGTTACCAAACCTTCAGGTCAGCCGTATTGACCCGAAAGTTGAGACAGAACGCTATCGTCGCTTTGTTCTGGAAAATCAGGGGAAAGGGTTAGATGCAGAAGGGCTGGCGGTGCTGGAGGAAGATCTCCGCTCGCCATGTACTGAAGAGATCGCGGTATTCCAGGCATTCTCGCGGATCATCAAAGAGGCAGACGATCATTTTGTCATTATGGACACTGCGCCAACAGGTCACACTCTTCTGCTACTGGATGCAACAGGAGCCTATCACCGGGAAATGGTGCGCCAGATGGGGCAAACGCATGACCATGTGTTGACGCCAATGACGCAATTGCAGGACCCGGAGAAGACGAAGGTGATTATCGTGACGCTTGCCGAAACGACACCTGTACTGGAAGCGGCAAATCTGCAGCAGGATTTGCGCCGGGCCGGAATTGAACCATGGGCATGGGTAATCAATAGCAGTCTGGCTGCTGCGAAACCGTCCTCACCGTTCCTTGTAACCCGAGCCAGTCGCGAACTGCCGCTGATAAATGAAGTTACAGAGCAGTATGCAAAGCGTATTGCATTAACGCCACTGCAGAATGAAGAGCCCGTGGGTACGGCTTTGCTGGCAGAAATGGCGGGCTAATAGATGGGGCTGCGGCCCCATTTACTGCAGCCAAACTTTTGCTTATACAGATTATAAGTTTAAGTGCTTAACCTGCTGTCGCGAATTCCGGTAGTTTGTAAAACACCATTACTGGAGCAATTCGATGCACATTATTAAAGCTGAAGAACAGCACATTACCGCGATACGCAATATCTATGCTCACCATGTTATGCATGGTACAGGTAGCTTCGAAACCGAACCTCCGGATACGCAGGAAATGCTTAACCGGCTGAGGAGCATTCAGTCTCGGGGATTCCCTTGGTATGTCGCTCTACAGGGCGATACGGTCATCGGCTACTGTTATATTTCCCGTTACCGCGAACGCCATGCCTATCGGTTTACTGTCGAAAATTCGATATATATTGATCCGGCTTATCAGCGACAGGGCGTCGGAAAAGCACTGCTCGATCATGCATTAAAATGGGCCGAATCTCAGGGATATCGTCAGATGATTGCTGTTGTGGGTGACAGCGCTAACGTCGCTTCTGTTGCGCTGCATATCCGCGCAGGATTTACTGAAATAGGCACATTAAAGGACATTGGTTTCAAACATGGCCGCTGGCTTGACACGGTTTTGCTGCAAATGAAACTTGGTGAAGGGAATGGTACTCTGCCAGAAGATTCAGATCTTATGCTCTGAGGCAGGAATAAGGGGGCGTCTGCCCCCTTTATGTTTATTTCAATCGCTTACCTGTTTCATCAACGACTTTCTCGCCGTCTTCCTTAGCAAATGCGCCTTTTTGCGCATCCGGAAGAATATCCAGTACCACTTCGGAAGGGCGGCAAAGGCGCGTTCCCAACGGTGTCACCACAATCGGGCGGTTAATCAGGATCGGATGCTGAAGCATAAAATCGATTAACTGATCGTCAGTAAACTTGTTTTCGGCAAGCCCCAGTTCTTCATAAGGCTCGACATTTTTACGCAGCAGCGCCCGTACTGTAATCCCCATATCTGCGATAAGTTTGACCAACTCATCGCGTGACGGTGGATTTTCAAGGTAATGAATGACGGTCGGTTCATTACCGCTGTTGCGGATCATCTCCAGCGTATTACGCGACGTGCCGCAGGCTGGGTTGTGATAAATGGTGATGTTGCTCATATCGGTATCTCATTACAAAGTGAAAGAGAGACGTAGCGCCAGCGCGGCTAGCGTTACAAACAGCACAGGCAGAGTCATGACGATCCCGGTGCGGAAATAGTATCCCCAGGTGATGGTCATATTCTTCTGTGAAAGAACATGCAGCCAGAGCAGCGTTGCCAGGCTACCAATAGGTGTAATTTTCGGGCCCAGATCGCAGCCAATCACGTTGGCGTAGATCATCGCTTCTTTGATAACTCCTGTTGCGGTGCTTCCATCGATAGAAAGAGCGCCAACCAGCACGGTAGGCATGTTGTTCATGATGGAAGACAGGAAAGCCGTCAGGAAGCCAGTACCCAGCGTCGCAGCCCAGAGCCCTTTATCCGCCAGTACGTTCAGCACACCGGAAAGGTATTCGGTTAGCCCGGCGTTGCGCAGACCGTAGACCACCAGGTACATCCCCAATGAGAAGATGACGATCTGCCATGGCGCACCGCGCAGCACTTTGCCGGTGTTAATGGCATGGCCTCGTTTAGCTACTGCAAACAGGATCACAGCTCCAACAGCCGCAATCGCGCTAACGGGAATACCGAGCGGCTCGAGGACAAAGAACCCAACCAGCAGTAAAATTAAAACTATCCAGCCGGTTCTGAAGGTTGCCAGATCTTTAATCGCCTTTTCCGGTGCTTTCAGGAGAGCCAGGTCGTAAGTCGGTGGAATATCTTTGCGGAAGAACAGATGCAGCATCACCAGCGTGGCGATAATAGCGGCAATATCCACCGGCACCATTACCGACGCATACTCAGTGAAGCCCAGTCCAAAGAAGTCCGCCGAGACTATATTCACCAGGTTCGACACGATAAGCGGCAGGCTGGCCGTATCGGCAATAAAACCGGCAGCCATGACGAATGCCAGCGTGGTGCCTTTGCTGAACCCTAATGCCAGCAGCATGGCGATGACTATCGGCGTCAGAATAAGTGCCGCACCATCGTTGGCAAACAGTGCCGCCACCGCCGCACCGAGCAGAACGATATACGTAAAGAGCAAACGTCCACGACCGTTACCCCAGCGGGAAACGTGCAGCGCTGCCCATTCGAAAAAACCGGACTCATCAAGCAGCAGGCTGATAATAATTACGGCAATAAAGGTCGCCGTCGCGTTCCAGACAATATTCCACACCACCGGAATATCGCCCACATGCACAACGCCTGATATCAGAGCCAGTCCCGCGCCCAGCATTGCACTCCAGCCGATCCCTAATCCCTTCGGTTGCCAGATAACCAAAACAATGGTCAGGACAAAAATAGCGCCTGCCAGTAACATAAAACCTCCTGACAGGGCGACTTTGCCGCCCTGTATATGCCAAAAAATTAATTCATCAACTCTCTAAGCTTTTCAATACCGGCGGGCTCTGACGCCAGCACCGGAACAAGCGCTATACGCTCAGCGTGCTGATTCTTAACAGCCTCAATCTGAGGCCATTCCTGCCGGGCGCGCTGGCAAAGCAACGGAGAACGCGTATCCGCAATGGAAAGGCTGTTATTGATAATCCAGCCCCACGGATCAATCCCCGCTCTTTCAAGGTCAACCTGCAGGTTTGCCGCTTCCAGAACCGGTGTGGTTTCAGGAAGCGTAACAAGCAGAACTTTGGTTCTATCCGGATCCTGAAGCTGCATCATTGGGGTAGTAAAATGACCTTTATTCCCCATTTTTTTGGCAATCTCTCGGTGGTAAGCCCCGGTCGCATCCAGCAGCAACAGCGTGTGTCCGGTAGGGGCGGTATCCATGACAACAAACCGTTTACCCGCTTCACGAATCACCCTGGAAAAGGCCTGAAACACGGCAATCTCTTCAGTACAGGGAGAGCGCAAATCCTCTTCCAGTAGCCGTTTCCCTGCTTCGTCCAGATCTCTTCCCTTCGTCTCAAGAACATGCTGGCGATAGCGTTCGGTTTCATCGTGAGGGTTGATGCGGCTGACCTGAAGGTTTTTGAGGCTGCCGTTCAGCGTTGTACTCAGGTGCGCAGCAGGATCAGAGGTCGTGAGATGCACGTCAAATCCCATGTCTGCCAGCCTTACGGCGATGGCAGCAGCCATTGTGGTTTTCCCTACGCCACCTTTGCCCATCAGCATAATCAGGCCGTGTTCACTGCGAGCGATATCATTGACCAGGCCAGAGAGCGATAAGTTTTCAGGCGTGTATTGGATGTTCGTTACCGGGATCGGTAATGCCTCAGAACCGGTATCCAGCAGTCCCTTCAATGCTGAAACACCAACCATATTGACTGGCTGTAGTAATAGGGTATCTGTCGGTAGCCCAGATAAACCGGCAGGAAGATTTGCCAGTGCCTCCTGCTCACGTTGCCATATCGCAGCTGCCAGGGCGTCATGTTCAGCTTCGGCTTTAGGCAGCACACCATTAATGACCAGATATTGGTTTTTCAGGCCAATTGCGGCGAGTTCTTCATGAGTGCGGGCGACTTCCTGCAGCGTAGATTTTTGTAGTCGCGCAACCAGAACCAGGCGGGTACGTTCAGGATCGGATAACGCCTCTACCGCATGAGCATACTGCTCACGCTGCTTTTCCAGCCCGGCCAT
This sequence comes from Enterobacter cloacae complex sp. EB5, assembly GCF_031432835.1. Classification (NCBI taxonomy): domain Bacteria; kingdom Pseudomonadati; phylum Pseudomonadota; class Gammaproteobacteria; order Enterobacterales; family Enterobacteriaceae; genus Enterobacter; species Enterobacter cloacae complex sp. EB5. The sequence goes on along the minus strand of NZ_CP133860.1, from coordinate 1,869,288 downwards.
TGGGCCAAGACAGGAAGCACCATCTGGATTGCTTTCAATGAAGCTACTCCAGGCACCGGGAAGCTGGAGAAGGCGAATCGTGTGGCCCGTCGGCGCTGTATCAAAAATGATGTGATCGAAGCGGGTCAGCAGGGAAGCGTCTGTTAGCAAGCCAGTGAATTCATCGAACGCTGCAATCTCAGTGGTACAGGCTCCTGAAAGCTGCTCGCTGATACTGTTAACAACGTCATCAGGCAAAAGACCTTTGATAGGATCAACGATTCTGGAGCGGTATTGTTTGGCGGCTTCCTGCGGGTCGATTTCCAGAGCGGAAAGTCCATGAACTGCTGCCACAGGGCGAATGGTGTTACCGATAGCCTGTTCGAATACCTGGCCGACATTGGAGGCTGGATCGGTACTGACCAGCAAAACCCGCTTACCCTGTTCAGCAAGGCGGATTGCCGTCGCGCAGGAAATAGAAGTTTTTCCTACGCCTCCCTTACCGGTAAAAAACAGGTAAGGCGGGATATTCTGTAAGAATTTCATATGTCCTCCTGACATACTCAGCAACAGGAAGTATTACCACCACTACAGCAGCTGGTGGGAGCTAACCCTACCTTCTCCAGCGGTATACCGAACCAGCGAGCCAGCTCAGCGCGTTTTGGGTATCGCCCTGCCATCACCGTTTCACCGTCCAACAGCAGTAGCGGAAGCCCTTCTGCTCCAGATGCTTCGAGGAATGCTTTCGCTTTCTCATTCTGAACAAAGCTCATGGGCTGCTGCGCCAGGTTGTAACGTTCAACCTGTACACCACGTCCTTTCAGCCACTGCACATCAGCAGAAAAATCAACCAGAACCTGATCGACATCTGAGCCACATACGCCGGTACTGCAGCACATTGCCGGGTCAAACACCTTTAACGTTTTCATTCTGAATACCTCACATTCGAAAAATCATATATATTCAGGCAAATTTTTTAGATGCAAACAGCCTTACCGCTACCTGAGCAGTTTGACGATGCCAGCTTACGGGCGATGGCCTGTACGTCGTCCTGTTGGCTTAACCAGGCCTGCTCAATCACCTGAGCGGCCCAGGAAGGAATATGCGGGGATAAGCGGTAGTGAACCCACTTGCCCTGTTTACGGTCCAGCAATAGACCACTTTCCCGGAGCATTGCAAGATGACGGGAGATCTTGGGCTGCGACTGCTCCAGCGCCGCGCAGAGATCGCACACGCACAGCTCTCCCATCTCCCTGAGCAGAAGCACAATGCCCAAGCGGGTTTCATCGGAGAGATTTTTGAACAGTTGTAATGCTATGATTTTCATTAAATTTAACGAGGCCTTGAAATTGTGTTGCTTAAAGAACAGAATCAATGCATATGGTAAATCATATATTTATAATCATAGTAGACCCTTCGTTTCACCAAATCAACTAATAGATCTGCTGCAAAAAATGAGCAAAATTAGGTTGCATACTTTACGTGAAACCTCATTATAAATATGATTTTTTACTTTAAAGAGGGATTTTAAGTTGGAAATATCATATCTGAAACTTAAAGGTTTTAGAAATTTTAAAGATGCACATATCAATTTTAATTCGAACACTCTGATTATCGGAGCTAATGATGTTGGCAAAAGTAATATGCTGCATTCGCTAAGAATGCTATTAGATAAAAGTGTATCAGATTCAGGAATTGAACCAAATGAGCTTGATTTCCATTTAGAAAATGGAAATTCATGTGAAGAGTTTGAGATTATTCTTCATTTTAAAGATATCAATGAAGATGCGGTCCTTTCAATTTTGAAAGGTAATGTCAGTGACTCTGGTGAATCTTTTATCAAGTATGTTGCACAAAAATCTGATCTCAGCTACAAACTTTTTATAGGTGACTCTTTAGAGTCTTTACAAGAAATTAACTCTCGTTATTATCTTAAGTTCGTTAATCTAAAATACATTCAGTCACAACGAGATTTAGAAAGATTTATCCGCAAAGAAAAAAGACAACTCTTAAAAATTGCCCAACAATCATTGAACTCTGATGAAAGAAAAGAAGATGAAGATTTATTAGGAGAGATAAGTACAGATTTGCAGTTGATCAATGATAAGATATCTCAGCTTGTATATGTAGAAAGAGCTACAAAAGAAATCAACGATGAGTTGAAAAAACTTGCACATCATTATTCAGAGTATTCTGTGCAACTAGATACTGGGGCAATTGGAATAAATGATTTTATTGATAATCTACAACTTGGAGCTAATACAAATGGTTCTAACGTAATGCTTGGAGGAGACGGACGGAACAATCAAATATTATTAGCATTATGGAAAGCGAAAAGTATTAAGGAACATGATATCGATAACGAAGTCATCTTCTATGTTATCGAAGAACCTGAAGCACACCTACACCCTCACCAACAAAGAAAATTGGCTGATTATTTGATAGCTGAAATCCCAGGTCAAACGATCATTTCATCACATTCTCCCCAAATAGCGGTAAACTTTGAGCCAGACTCTATAATAAGATTGCTTGACCGTGGGGGGACACACTGTAGCCGCAAGTGAAGGATGCTCAAAAGGTATTTCAGATGGCTGGGAGGATATGAGCTATCGGATGAGTATATTACCAGCAGAATCATTTTTTTCAAATGGCGTTTTCTTAATCGAAGGGCCATCCGAAATTTTGTTTTATCATTCCTTAGCTAAAAGTTTGAATATTGACCTAGATTATTTGAATATTTCATTGATTTCAGTTGATGGAATATCATTTAAAATATACGCAGCAATTCTAGATGCTTTAGAAATTCCATGGGTAATGCGCACTGATAACGATGTATCAAAGCTAAAAGATAAAGAAAAGTGGCACTATGCAGGTATTAATCGATGTTTAGATATAGCTGGTATAGAAAAGTTTGAGCATAGCGACAAAAAAATATCTTCTCAAGATACTCTTGCTAACGGTGATTGGCAAAGAGTTTCTGATGAAGTGAATAGATCTGGAATATATTTATCAAAAATTGATTTGGAAACTGATTCTTGTAGAAGAATTAGGTGCTTCAATATTAGATGCACTAGATAAAAAAAATAACCAAAGCGCAATAGAATATTTACAAAAGAAAAAAGCAATAAGAATGCGCATACTTCTTAAGAAAATTAAAAATGACCTTGATAAACTTAGTATGGGTGATTTGGTTAAACCGTTACACCATCTTGTAAAAATAGTTAAAGGTGAATGAAATGAGCGTTTTTTCACCAACCACTCAGCAAGCATTAGCCATTGATTACCCTAAAAGTATGGTAATAACAGCATGCCCTGGTAGCGGTAAAACTACAGTTATAAAAGAGAAAATTAGAAATATTACTGGTTGTCTTCCTGAGCATAAAGGAGTCATTGCTATTACTTTCACAAGGAAAGCAAGTGCAGAACTGGAGCGTAGATGTAAGGCCGATGGGCACGATATAAAACATAGTTTTTTTGGTACGATTGATAGCTTTTGCTTAAATGAAATAATCATTCCGTTTCTTCCCAAAATATGGGGTGGCAAACTAACAGAATGTAAAGTACTTAAGAAATTAGATTCTCCATATAAATATTACTTAAAGGAGGATTTTTTTGGAACACCATCAATTGTTAATGTCAATGAAGACGCTGGCTATAAGAGACTGTATGATGAGGGAATGCTGTGGATGAGTTCATTTGCTGCCTTATCTTTAAAAATACTTAATGAATCTCCTGCAGCACAACGATATATAAAAGCGAGATATAGCCATATATTTATAGATGAATATCAAGACTCATCCTTATCACAGCATCAATTATTTTTAAAAATAAATGAGATCGGTTTATGTTCTATTGCTGTTGGTGATGTTTGGCAATCAATTTATGAGTTTCGAGGTGGAAATGCAGAGTTGTTACTTGACTTGGTTAGAGATAAAAGTATTTTTGAACATTTTGAGATAAATTTAAATCATAGATGTCATTCATCAATAATTAATTATGCATCTCGACTACTAGATTCAAATTTCGTATTATTGCCAAGTGAAAGTATTAATGTTTATAGGAAGAGATTGCCTGGAAATCTTAAAGATGTTTCGATGACATTATCATCATGGATTTCAAAATGGTTAAATGTAGGTCAATGGGGCGTGGACCAAGCAAGCCAAATAGCTATTTTTGCAAGAAAAGAACAGTCATTACTATTGCTATGCTCGGGATTGACATCAAATTTTAGGGTTTATATTGATACGCCATTAGATAAATTGGGCACAGAATGTTCAGATTTATATAAAGATCTTCTAGCGTATAGATACAAGGCAATAGGTACTGCGCAAGAATTAATTAATAAAGTATTTGATGGCTTAATCATGAATGACAACCATCAGTTTTCATTAAGGAAAAAAATTAAAATTCTCAGGAGTAATCTAACAGATGAGGAACTAATTAATTACTTCCATGAAATCGCTGGAATGCTAAACATTCAGTTTACTGAATCTAATGATAATGCAGTTTTGGAAATTATATCAGATAGTATGTACTTAAAGCAGTTTATGCCATTAGATAAAAATGAAGTTCAAGTAATGACACTTCACAAGTCTAAAGGACTTGAATTTAAAATAGTATTACATTTGGATATGGATGAATGGTCTTTTCCATATAGATTAGTAAATGAGGTTGATAGAAATATAGCACTTTATCCCAGTCTTCCACAAGAAATAAACCTTCATTACGTTGGTATTACAAGAGCTGAGAAATGCTGCGTATTAATTAATGCAGAGTTACGCCAAAACTCGACTGGTGCATTTAAGAAGTCTGAAGCATCTTACTTTTTTAAATTGCCCCAACTAGAGGGTCTTTATCGTTAGGAAATACTGGTGCATATTTTAATATGCACCATATTTGTTCTTATCTGCTTTAAATACCCACAATGGCTTATACATTAATAAAGATAATTAACACATTACATATTAATGGTTTTTAGGTCTGGAAAGTATATTGAACTATCTCTATCAACAATAAGGTTGTCAAGATAGTTCCCATACCACTGCATCATCTCCCTACGTCCCTCCAAATACTGAGCATGGTTGTAAGTCCCACGTATCGCATTCTTATCCACATGCGCAAGCTGCGTTTCAATCCATGCCGAGTTAAAACCTTCTTCATGGAGGATGGTACTCATCGTGTGGCGGAAACCATGTCCTGTCAGCCTTCCTTTATATCCCAATAACTCAATAACCTGATTAACGCTTTCCTTTGAGATCGGCTTCGTTCGATCGTTACGTCCGACGAATACCAGTGGGTATAGCCCGGTAATAGGTTTAAGTGACTCAAAGAGCTCGACAACCTGATCCGACATCGGAACGATGTGTGGTCGTTTCATCTTCATCACTTCAGCAGGGATCTCCCAAAGCCGCTTTTCAAAATTGATATCCCCCCAGCGGGCAAAACGTAATTCCTGAGTTCGTACCCCTGTAAGCATGATGATTTGAGTCGCAGTCTTGGTAATAACGCTACCGGTGTAACCGGCAAGATCCCTAAGAAAGTGAGGGAGTTCTTCGGCTGTTAGGAATGGAAAATGTGTTTTCTTTGGTGTTGCGAGGGCTGTGGCGAGATCGGGTGCTGGATTGTATTCAGCGCGTCCGGTCACAATCGCATGACGGAATACTTCACCGCAGCGCTGTCTGACTTTGCGCATCTTTTCTAATGCACCACGCTTTTCCATACGACGAAGGGTTTCCAGCAATTCCATGGGCTTAATTTCAGCTATAGGGCGCTTACCGATGTAGGGGAAAATATCCTTTTCAAAGGTATCAATAATTTCATCGCGATAGCGTAATGACCAACGATCCGCTCTCAACTGATGCCATTCACGTGCAATAGCTTCGAAGGTATTTTCATAGTTAAGCTTTTGGGCAATTTTCTCTGCTTTCTTTACTTCACCGGGATCGCTTCCAGCAGACAGCAGCTTTTTCGCAGCATCACGCTTTTCGCGCGCTTGGGCGAGAGAAACCTCGGGATAAACGCCGAAAGCAAGACGCTTTTCTTTACCTGCGTAGCGATACTTTAAACGCCAGTAACGTGAGCCGTTGGTAGTTACTTCAAGGTAGAGGCCTCCACCATCAGATAGCTTATACGGCTTCTCTTTAGGCTTGGCTGTGTCGATTTGTCTGACTGTTAGCTTCATTGGGGGCATCTCAAAATGGGACTATAAATCATGCCCCCCATTATGCCCCCAGAATGCACTTGATTCTGGTAGAGACAGTAGACCTCGGGAGAACATAATCAGCTTTAATTGCGGGTATTATAGGGGATTTACTTGAGACAGTGGAGTTCAGTAGAGGCTAATTGGCGGAAGATCACAGGAGTCGAACCTGCCCGGGAACGCTGGCGTCCCCAACTGGATTTGAAGTCCAGCCACCTCACCGGAGATGACGATCTTCCGCGCCTGCATTGCTACATGGAGGCGGGGCGCATTATAGCTACTTTCAGGCATTTACCACATACCCCACACCACTTTTTTCACCTCTCTTTTGACCTGAATCCCCCTGTTTCAGCTAATTCTTAAGAAAATCCTCAGGTTAGCATTTCGTGCTCATCAACTTTTATCCCGATCACAAAAAACAAGAAACGTAATCTCTTAACCAGAAAACGCAATACCCGCCCCTGAAACAATGGTTTAAAAAACGGTAACCGGTCTCAGCGCCCCCTACAGCGTGAAGGATAAAAATATGAGCGAAGTCCTGTCAGTAAAAGAGAAGATTGGCTACGGCATGGGAGACGCCGCCAGCCATATCATTTTTGATAACGTCATGCTTTATATGATGTTTTTCTACACCGATATTTTTGGTATTCCCGCCGGGTTTGTCGGCACCATGTTCCTGCTGGCCCGCGCGCTGGATGCGATCTCCGACCCGTGCATGGGGCTGATTGCCGACCGCACCCGCAGCCGCTGGGGCAAGTTCCGCCCGTGGATTTTGTTCGGCGCGATCCCGTTCGGCATCGTCTGCGTGCTGGCGTATACCACGCCGGACCTCAGCCTCAACGGTAAAATGGTTTACGCCGCCATCACCTACACCCTGCTGACCCTGCTCTATACCGTGGTCAACATCCCCTACTGCGCGCTGGGCGGCGTGATCACCAACGACCCGACGCAGCGTATCTCCCTCCAGTCCTGGCGCTTTGTGCTGGCGACGGCGGGCGGCATGCTCTCCACGGTGCTGATGATGCCGCTGGTGAACCTGATTGGCGGCGACGATAAGGCGTTCGGCTTCCAGGGCGGGATCGCCGTGCTGTCGGTGGTCGCGTTCCTGATGCTGGCGTTCTGCTTCTTCACCACCAAAGAGCGCATCCAGGTGCCGCCGAGCACCACCTCCATGCGTGAAGATCTGCGTGATATCTGGCAAAACGACCAGTGGCGCATCGTCGGCGTGCTGACCATCCTCAACATCCTCGCCGTCTGCGTGCGCGGCGGCGCGATGATGTACTACTGCACCTGGATCATGGGCTCGCCGGAGGTGTTCGTCGCCTTCCTGACGACCTACTGCGTCGGCAACCTGATCGGCTCCGCGCTGGCGAAACCGCTCACCGACTGGAAGTGCAAGGTCAGCATCTTCTGGTGGACCAACGCCGCGCTGGCGGTGGTCAGCGTGGCGATGTTCTTCGTGCCGATGCATGCCACCGTGCTGATGTTCGGCTTCATCTTCGTTATCGGCGTGCTGCACCAGCTGGTGACGCCGATTCAGTGGGTGATGATGTCCGATACCGTCGACTACGGCGAATGGACCAACGGCAAACGTCTGACCGGCATCAGCTTCGCGGGCACGCTGTTCGTGCTGAAGCTCGGCCTGGCGCTGGGCGGGGCGATGATCGGCTGGATGATGGCAGGCGGCGGCTACGACGCGGCAGCCAAAACCCAGAACAGCGCGACCATCAGCATCATCATCGGCCTGTTTACGCTGGCTCCGGCGATCTGCTACGTGCTGAGCGCCATTATCGCCAAACGCTACTACACGCTGAAAACCCCCTTCCTGACCAAAATCCTGCGCGAGCTGGCGCAGGGCGCGCGCCGCAATCAGCAGGAGTTTGAAAACCTGCCAGTCAGCAAAGAATTGCAGAACTAAGAGGACGTAAGCATGAAAATCAGTGATGGAAACTGGCTTATTCAACCGGGCCTGAACGTGACGTATCCGGTGCAGGTGTTCGACGTGGAGCAGCAGGGCAATGACCTGGTGGTGTACGTCGCGCCGCGTGACGTGCGCGAACGCACCTGGCAGCTCGACACGTTGATGTTCACGGTGCGCCTGTTTGCACCGCAGGAGGGGATTGTCGGGGTGCGCATTGAGCACTTCCAGGGCGCGCTGAATAACGGCCCGCACTATCCGCTGAACGTTCTGAAGGATGTAAAAGTTGAGATTGAAAACAACGCCGAATTTGCCGATCTGAAAAGCGGCAGCGTCAGCGTGCGCGTCACCAAAGGCGAGTTCTGGGCGCTGGATTTCCTGCGCAACGGCCAGCGCATTACCGGCAGCCAGCTGAAAAACAACGGCTACGTGCAGGACAGCAATACCGATCGCAACTATGTGTTTGAACGTCTGGATCTGGGCGTGGGGGAAACGGTCTACGGCCTGGGCGAGCGCTTTACCGCGCTGGTACGCAACGGCCAGACGGTCGAAACCTGGAACCGCGACGGCGGCACCAGCACCGAGCAGTCCTACAAAAACATCCCGTTCTACCTGACCAACCGCGGCTACGGCGTGCTGGTGAATCACCCCGAGAACGTCTCGTTTGAAGTCGGCTCCGAAAAAGTCTCCAAAGTGCAGTTCAGCGTGGAAGGGGAGTATCTGGAGTACTTCGTGATCGACGGCCCGACGCCGAAAGAAGTGCTGAACCGCTATACCCGCTTCACCGGCCGTCCGGCGCTGCCGCCTGCGTGGTCGTTCGGCCTGTGGCTGACCACCTCGTTCACCACCAACTACGACGAAGCGACGGTGAACAGCTTTATCGACGGTATGGCCGAGCGCGACCTGCCGCTTCACGTGTTCCACTTCGACTGCTTCTGGATGAAGGCCTTCCAGTGGTGCGACTTCGATTGGGACCCGGTGACCTTCCCGGATCCGGAAGGGATGATCCGCCGCCTGAAAGAGAAAGGGCTGAAGGTCTGCGTGTGGATCAACCCGTATATCGGCCAGAAATCGCCGATCTTCCGGGAGCTGAAAGAGAAGGGCTACCTGCTGAAGCGCCCGGACGGCTCCCTGTGGCAGTGGGACAAATGGCAGCCGGGGCTGGCAATCTACGACTTCACCAACCCGGACGCGTGCAGGTGGTACGCCGACAAGCTGAAAGGCCTGGTGGCGATCGGCGTCGACTGCTTCAAGACCGACTTCGGCGAGCGTATCCCGACGGGCGTTCAGTGGTTCGACGGCTCCGATCCGCAGAAGATGCACAACCACTACGCCTACATTTATAACGAACTGGTGTGGAACGTGCTGAAAGAGACGGTGGGAGAAGAAGAGGCGGTGCTGTTTGCCCGTTCTGCCTCCGTCGGGGCGCAACAGTTCCCGGTACACTGGGGCGGCGACTGCTATGCCAACTACGAATCGATGGCCGAAAGCCTGCGCGGCGGGCTGTCGATTGGCCTGTCCGGCTTCGGGTTCTGGAGCCACGATATCGGCGGGTTCGAAAACACCGCTCCGGCGCACGTCTACAAACGCTGGTGCGCGTTCGGGCTGTTCTCCAGCCACAGCCGCCTGCACGGCAGCAAATCCTACCGCGTGCCGTGGGCGTACGATGACGAGTCCTGCGACGTGGTGCGCCACTTCACGCAGCTGAAGTGTCAGTTGATGCCGTACCTGTATCGTCAGGCGGCGCTGGCGCGCGAGTCCGGCACGCCGATACTGCGGGCAATGATGCTGGAGTTCCCGGACGATCCGGCGTGCGATTACCTCGACCGCCAGTACATGCTCGGGGATGCAATGATGGTGGCCCCGGTGTTCTCCGAGGCGGGTGACGTGCAGTTCTACCTGCCGGAAGGGCACTGGACGCACCTGTGGCACAACGATGAAATTCAGGGCAGCCGCTGGCATAAGCAGCAGCACGATTTCATGAGCCTGCCGGTCTATGTGCGCGACAACACGCTGCTGGCGCTGGGTAACAATAACCAGAAGCCAGACTATGCGTGGCACGAGGGGACGGCCTTCCAGCTCTTCAACCTGAGCGATGGCGCAACGGCGGTGAGTGAAGTGCCTGCGGCGGACGGCTCTGTGGTGTTTACGCTGAAGGCGTCACGTCAGGGCGACGTCGTGACCTTTACCGGCGCGGGAGATGCGCAAAACTGGTCGGTGTGCTTGCGCAACGTGCAGAAGGTCGGCGGCGTAAAAGGCGGTTCACATGTGGGCAGCGAGTGGGGTGTGGTGGTGAAAGCCGACGGGGATGAGGTGGTGGTTCACCTCTGAGCCGTAAAAATGCCCGGTGGCGCTTCGCTTACCGGGCCTACATTAGATCGTAGGCCGGGTAAGGCGAAGCCGCCACCCGGCTTTTTACTGTGCCGGAGCCACCGTCGACACCATCCCGGCGGTCATGGTCTGTTGCACCTGCTGTTTATCCATATTCACCGCGCTCAGCTTCCCGTTCACCGTCGGCTTCAGCGGCGCATTCGCCTGCACGCTGCCGCTGGCGGTAAGCTGAATATTGCCGTCGCCCGCAATCGGCAGCGCTGGCCAGCCCCACTGCTGCAAGACATTGAGCGGTACGCCGCGCCCGTTCAGGCTCACGGTGGTTTGTCGCTGTGGCAGCTGTGACACGGTGGCGGTCGCTTCCAGAATACCTTTCTCGGTAAAAGCGCTCAGATCGGTAATATTTACCGTTGCGGCGTTGGCATTCAGCGCCAGCGACGGGCGACGCACGTCGACGCGGTTAAAGGTTGCTGCCGCCCCGTTGAGGGTTGCGTTACCGCCCCACACGCCCCACTTGTGATCCTGCGCCAGCCGCAGATTAGCGCCATAACCGTCGAGGGAGGTGATCTGCCACGGGAATGCCGGATCGATGTCGATCACCAGGTTACGGCTCAGGCCGAATTTTTTTAGCGTCACGCTGTTCAGCCATGCCGGGAGCGGGTCCATCCACAGCGTTTTCCAGTTTTCCGGAAGCGTATATTCCAGCCCGGCAATGGCAACGTCGTCCAGCACCAGCGCCTGACCCTCGCGCAGCCAGTTGCCGGAGGTGCGCACCATACCTCCTTCCCAGCGGGAGGTGAACTGACGCAGCGCAATGCCCTGCGGGGAGAATTCCGCATTCAGGATAGGGTCAAACAGATGCAGCGAGCCGTAGATAAATTCGCTGGCGTTCATGGATAACCGTCCCTCCTGGCTTTGCCAGTCCCCTTTACTCAGGGTGAGGTTACGCAGGCTGAGATCGAGGTCGGTTACCGCCCAGTCTGGCCCCTGTAGACGGGCATCGGTCACTTCCAGCCGCCCAATCTGTAACGAAGGCAGGGTGGAGAGAGGGGCGAAGAAATCCAGCAGCGATTTGTCGCTTTGCAGGCGGATCTCATTCAGCCGCAGGGTGTCGATAACCCAACCACCGTCGGCATTACGCAGAGCCGAGCCCGTCAGCGAGCCGCGCGCCATATCGGCACCGATGGTATTCAGCACCACCTCTTTGCCGTTGAGTTGTCCCTGAATCAGCACGTTGTTGGCCGGTATGCCGTTGAGGGTGAGCGACCCGGCGCTCATCTGGATTTGCGCATTTTTACCGAGTATGTTCCCCGCCTCGGGCTGCCACGGGCTGACGCCGCCGGTCACCTTTTGCGCACTGAGATCCCACTCCGTATTCGGGCTGTTAAAGGCCATGTTATTCAGTTGCAGACGGTCGGCCTGGAACGGCAGCGGCGCCGTCTGCGGCGATAAATTCAGTGTGCCATCGAACAGGGTGATGGCATCCATATGCAGCGGGTCGGTGATCTGGCGGCTGCTTAAGCCAATATCCACTTTTTTAGCGACCAGCGTGGCCGGTTTGCCATCTCGTCCGAAGGTAACGTTTTCCAGAAGGATGTGAGAAGGGGATGAAAAGCGGTGATCCATCAGGTCAAAGTTGAGCTCGTAATCGGTATTCACCGTGATCCAGCTGCTGACCTGCGATGCGCCCCAGCGGGTCTGGAGCAGAAAATAAAAGGCGAGCACTACAATGAGCAGGGCTACCAGAAGATAGATAAGCAGCTTTCCAATAAATTTCATGGTCTTCCTTCCCGCGAAACGCACATAAGGGTGTTATGCACGATTTATGCGCAATGCTCAAGGCGGGAATGGTGTAAAGAGATGTCACGGCAGGCATTGACAGCCTGCCGTGTGGGGATCAGTTCTTTTCAGGCGGGAAAATGAGATTCAGCACGATAGCGGTAATACCGCCCGCGGCGATGCCGGAAGAGAGCAGGTTTTTCACCCAGTCCGGGGCAAACTGCAAAATCATCGGCTGCTGGGAGACGCCAAGCCCTACGGCGAGAGACAGCGCAATAATCATGATTGCGCGGCGGTTCAGCGGTTCGCGGGAGACGATACGCACGCCGGAGGCCGCGATGGTACCGAACATGACCAGCGTCGCGCCGCCCAGCACCGGCTCAGGGATGTGCTGCACAAACCCGCTCACCGCCGGGAACAGGCCGAGGACCACCAGCATCAGCGCTACCACGAAGCCCACGTAGCGGCTGGCCACGCCGGTCAGCTGGATCACGCCGTTGTTCTGGCCGAAGCAGGAGTTCGGGAAGGTGTTGAACACCGCCGAGACAAACGAGTTCAGTCCGTTCGCCAGCACGCCGCCTTTCAGACGTTTCATGTACAGCGGGCCGGAGACCGGCTGCTCGGACACGTCGGAGGTGGCGGTGATATCGCCAATGGTTTCCAGCGAGGTGATCATAAAGACCAGCATCAGCGGCAGGAGCAGACTCCAGTCAATGCCCAGGCCGTAGTAGAGCGGCGTTGGCACGGTAATCAACGCGCTGTTGGTTGGGGTGGTGTTTTCCGGCAGCATGCCCAGCGCCCACGCCAGCAGGTAACCGGCGGCCATGGCGATCACCAGCGATGCCACGCGCAGGTACGGGTTACGCTGGCGGTTAAGCAGAATAATGATTGCCAGCACGACGCCTGCCAGCAGCAGGTTTTTCGGCGCGCCGAAGGTATGGTCGCTCATTGCCGCGTAGCCGCCCCCGATGGAGGTCAGACCCACCTGAATCAGCGACAGGCCGATAATCATCACCACCACACCGGAGACCAGCGGGGTGATCACCCGGCGCGCCAGGTGCAGAACGCGGGAAATGATCATCTCTGTGCAGCTTGCCAGCATCAGGGTGCCGAAAAGCGCCGCCATCATCGTCGGGACATCTGCGCCGCCGGTTTTCAGTGCCGTACCGCCCATGATCAGCGGCGCCACAAAGTTAAAGCTGGTGCCCTGAATCGACAGCAAACCTGAACCCACCGGACCCCAGGCTTTAATTTGAATGATGGAGGCCACGCCGGAAGCGAACAGAGACATACTGATGATGTGTTGCGTATCCTGCGCCGGTAACCCCAGCGCCTGGCAAATCAGCAGAGCCGGCGTGATGACCGCAACGAACATCGCCAGCAGGTGCTGGCAGGCGGCAAACAGGGTTTGAGGCAGCGGGGGACGATCTTCAAGGCGGTAAATCAGTTCGCTGTTTTGCTTCTGCGCAATCGGTTGCGCATCAGCAGACTCCAGAGTGTTAACAGACATCGGCGGCAATCCCACGGTGGAAAAGCGGGCATTTTATCTGACCACCTGGTAAAAGCAAACGATTGCCAGCAAAAAAAAGAGAGAAAATCTGCCGGTGTGAGCAGGTTTTCTACAACGAACAGGAAAAAAAAATTACACTTTTCGCGCCGGCGGCTCATGACGAGCATCACCCGGCCCAGGATAACGCCGCGTGTGTATGGAACACGCGCATAACAGGAGCCTTTTATGATTCATCTCGATACGTTGTCGACCCTTGTTGCCGCAACGCTGGTTCTTTTGCTTGGTCGCAAGCTGGTACACAGTGTTTCCTTTCTGAAAAAGTACACCATTCCTGAACCTGTCGCCGGTGGATTGCTGGTGGCGCTGGCCCTGCTGGTGCTGAAAAAAAGCATGGGCTGGGAAATCGATTTTGATATGTCCCTGAAAGATCCGTTGATGCTGGCCTTCTTTGCCACTATCGGCCTGAACGCTAACCTCGCAAGCCTGCGTTCGGGCGGCAAGGTGCTGGGCGTGTTTCTGATTGTTGTGGTGGGCCTGCTGCTGATGCAAAACGCCATCGGCATCGGTATGGCGTCGCTGCTGGGGCTGGATCCGCTGATGGGTCTGCTGGCGGGGTCGATTACCCTGTCAGGCGGCCACGGAACGGGCGCGGCGTGGAGCAAGCTGTTCATCGAACGCTATGGCTTTGAAAACGCAACGGAAGTGGCAATGGCCTGCGCGACCTTTGGCCTGGTACTTGGCGGGCTGATTGGCGGCCCGGTGGCGCGCTATCTGGTGAAACACTCCACCACGCCGGAAGGCAGGCCAGACGATGAAATGGTGCCGACGGCATTTGAAAAACCGGACGTTGGCCGCAGCATCACCTCGCTGGTGATGATTGAAACCATCGCCATGATTGCCATCTGCCTTACCGTGGGCAAAATTGTTGCGCAATGGCTGGCGGGAACGGCTTTCGAACTGCCAACCTTTGTCTGCGTGCTGTTTATCGGGGTGATCCTGAGCAACGGTCTGGCGCAGATGGGCTTCTACCGCGTCTTCGAACGCGCGGTGTCCGTGCTGGGGAACGTCAGCCTGTCGCTGTTCCTGGCGATGGCGCTGATGAGCCTCAAGCTGTGGGAACTGGCCTCGCTGGCGCTGCCGATGGTGGCGATCCTGGCGGTACAGGCCGTGTTCATGGCGCTGTATGCCATCTTTGTTACCTGGCGCATGATGGGCAAAAACTATGATGCGGCGGTACTGGCTGCGGGCCACTGTGGGTTTGGTCTGGGAGCGACGCCAACGGCCATCGCGAATATGCAGGCGATCACCGAACGGTTCGGCCCGTCGCACATGGCGTTTCTGGTGGTGCCGATGGTGGGCGCATTCTTCATTGATATCGTCAACGCGCTGGTCATTAAGCTCTACCTGATGCTGCCGATGTTTGGCTGACCGTCAGGCGTTGGAATACCGCTCGGTTTCCGGCATCCAGCGTTCAATTAACGCTGCCGCCTGTTCGGGGTAGCGTTCATGAATATGACGTGCAAGGCGTTGTACTTCGGGGATCATGGCCTGATCGCGCAACAAATCCGCCACTTTAAATTCGGCGTTACCCGTCTGACGCGTGCCCAGCAGTTCGCCCGGGCCACGGATCTCCAGATCTTTTTGCGCAATCACGAAGCCGTCATTGCTGTCGCGTAATACCTGCAAACGCATCTGCGCGGTTTTCGACAGCGGGGCTTTGTAGAGCAGCACGCAGTGAGAGGCGATCGCGCCACGGCCGACGCGCCCGCGAAGCTGGTGGAGCTGCGCCAGGCCGAGACGCTCCGGGTTTTCGATAATCATCAGGCTGGAGTTCGGCACGTCCACGCCCACTTCGATGACCGTGGTCGCAACGAGTAAATGCAGCTCGCCCTGTTTGAACGACTGCATCACCGCCTGCTTCTCGGCAGGCTTCATGCGTCCGTGAACCAGACCGACGTTCAGCTCCGGCAGGGCGAGCTTTAACTCTTCCCACGTGGCTTCGGCAGCCTGCGCTTCCAGTAGCTCAGACTCTTCAATCAGGGTACAGACCCAGTAAGCCTGACGCCCTTCCTGGGTGCAGGCGTTGCGCACGCGGTCAATGATATCGCTGCGGCGCGTGTCCGGAATGGCGACCGTCGTCACCGGCGTACGGCCCGGGGGGAGTTCGTCGATGGTGGAGGTATCCAGATCGGCGTAGGCCGTCATCGCCAGGGTGCGCGGAATCGGCGTGGCGGTCATGATCAGCTGATGCGGGTGGAAGCCCTGTTGCAGACCTTTCTCCCACAGCGCCAGACGCTGATGAACACCAAAGCGGTGCTGTTCGTCGATAATGACCAGCGCCAGGCCGTTAAACTGCACCTGTTCCTGGAAAATGGCGTGTGTGCCGACAATCATCTGCACCTGCCCGCTGGCAATGGCTTCCTGCTGCGCAAGGCGCGCTTTGCCCTTCTGCTTCCCGGCCAGCCAGCCCACTTCAATTCCCAGCGGGGCAAACCAGTTACGGAAATTGTTGGCGTGCTGCTCGGCCAGCAGTTCCGTCGGCGCCATCAGCGCCACCTGCTTACCGTGGGCGATGGCGCGCAAAGCGGCCAGCGCGGCGACCAGCGTTTTCCCGGAACCCACGTCGCCCTGCACCAGGCGCATCATTGGCACATCCAGCGCCATATCGCGTTCGATCTCGGCAGTCACCCGCGCCTGGGCGCCGGTGGGTTTAAACGGCAGTGAGGCCAGCAGCTTATCTTTGAGCTCATCACGCTGGCTTAATGGCTGCGCGTGGAAACGCTGCGCACCTGCGCGCAGAGCCAGCATGCTCAGGTTGTGAGCCAGTAATTCCTCAAGGATAAGACGCCGTTGGGCGGGGTGTTTACCGCTTTCTAAATCAACAAGCTGAAGCGTTGGCGGTGGACGGTGCAGGGTGCGCAACGCCTCCGGCAGGCTCATCATGCCCTGTGCCAGCTCCGGCGGCAGCAGCTCGTTAATGGCGCAGGTATCGAGCAGCTCCAGCGCCTGGTCGGTGAGCTTGCGCAGCGTAGCCTGCTTAATGCCTTCAGTGGTTGGATAGACCGGCGTGAGCGTCTCCTGTAGCTCAGGTGAGCTGAGATCGCCCTGCACGCGGTATTCCGGGTGGATCATCTCCGCGCCGTATTTGCCCCGTTTGGCTTCACCGTACGCAAGTACGCGTCGTCCAGTGGCAAGGCTGTTTTTCATTGCCGCATTGAAGTTGAAAAAGCGCATGGTGAGAATGCCGGTGCCGTCGCTGATCTGGCAGGTCATCATTCTGCGTCCGCCAAAGGTGATGTTGCAGTTCAGCACTTCCCCTTCAACGGTGGCGTAAATAGCGGGCAGCAGATCGCCAATTTTATAAAGCTGGGTACGGTCTTCGTAACGCAGGGGGAGGTGGAGCAGGAGATCCTGCACGGTGTGCAGGCCTATCTTCGCCAGTTTACTGCTTTGTGCCGCGCCCACGCCCGTCAGGCTGTTGAGCGGTATGGCGTCCAGCAGGCGGCCTTTCATGATTTACCCCGCGTACTGCATGGTGGACCACCACTCGGCATCGGCTTCAATTTCGCCCTGCGCGTTGACGTGGGGGTAAGGCAATTTCTTCTGCTTCGCAACGCGAGCCAGCACCGGATAGCCACCTTCAAACAGCAGGCGCTGCTGCTCCTCTTCCGGCAGCATGCTGTTGCTGCGCTCGTACATTCCGGCATTCTGACGCTGGCGCTGCGCTTCATACAGGATCAGCGCCGAGGCGACCGACACGTTGAGTGACTGGACCATGCCGATCATTGGAATGATGATGTCCCGATCGGCCAAATCCAGTGCTTCCTGCGTGATCCCCGTTTTCTCCTGGCCCATTAAAATGCAGGTTGGACGGGTGTAGTCGATCTCACGGAAATCCACGGCTTTAGCAGAGAGGTTGGTTGCCAGAACCTGCATGCCACGCCCTTTCAGGTGCGAGACCGCCTCACCAATAGTCTGGTGAGTTTTCACGGATACCCAGCTGTTGCTGCCTGCGGCGGTGGAGGCCATGGTGCGCATACGTGCACCTGGCCAGACGGCGTGGACTTCATGCACGCCGACGGCATCTGCGGTGCGGACGATAGCAGAGACGTTATGAGGTTTATGGACCTGCTCCATGCAGACCGTCAGATCAGGCTGACGCCTGGCGAGCATTTCGCAGATTCGCTCGTAACGTTTTGAATTCATAATGCTAGTTTCGGTTTCGGGTGACTTTAATGACATCCGGCATCACGCGGATCTTGCGCATAATATTCGCCAGATGCACGCGGTCACGGGCGGTCAGGCGAATAAAGGCGCTGTAAACGCGGCCATCTTTTTCTTCCGTATTCAGGCTTTGAATGTTGGACGAGGCCGTGTTGATCGCTGCCGTCAGGTTCGCCAGTGCACCCTGGTGGTTGAACATATCCACCTTGATTTCAGTGATAAATTCCTGCGCCGTCTCTTTATCCCACTCGACTGCCATGAACTTCTCAGGCTCTTTCTGATAGCCACGGATGTTACGGCAGGATTCGTGGTGGATCACCAGCCCTTTACCTGGGCTGACGTGCGCAATAATCGGGTCGCCCGGGATAGGACGGCAGCATTTGGCGAAGGTGATGAGCACCCCGTCAGCGCCTTTGATCGGCAGGTGACCATGATTTTGCGTGGTGGCAGGAACGGCTGTCGTTTCGCCTTGTTGCAGGTTCTTCGCCACGACCACGCTCATGGCGTTGCCGAGGCCAATCTCTGCCAGCAGGTCATCCAGCGAGGCGAGCTTCATACGCTCCAGCTCATGCTGAATGTTTTCTGGCGGGATCTCTGCCAGTTTGCGGCTACCACCCAGCGCGTGATTGAGCAGACGACGCCCCAGGCTAACGGAGTCGTCGCGCTTGAGGTTTTTAAGCAGCTGGCGGATTTTTGCGCGCGCTTTTGAGCTCACGACAAAGTTCAACCAGGCGGCGTTAGGACGTGCCCCCGGCGCGGTAATGATCTCCACCGTCTGTCCGCTGAAAAGCGGCTGCGACAGCGGATAAGGCTGCCTGTCGACGCGGGCACCTACGCAGGCATGGCCGATATCGGTATGCACGGCGTAAGCGAAGTCGACCGGTGTCGCGCCCGCAGGCAGTTCGACAATGCGCCCTTCCGGTGTGAAAACGTAAATCTCATCCGGGAAGAGATCGGATTTAACGCTCTCGATAAATTCAAACGAGCTACCTGCGCTCTGTTGCAGCTCCAGCAGGCTCTGCATCCAGCGCTGGGCGCGGATTTGCGCGGTGGTGCTGCTTTCGCCGCCGTGCTCTTTATAAGCCCAGTGCGCCGCGACACCCATCTCCGCCATCTGATCCATATCTTCGGTACGAATCTGCACCTCAACAGGAACACCGTGCGGGCCAATCATGGAGGTATGCAAAGACTGGTATCCGTTCGCTTTAGGAATGGCGATGTAATCTTTGACGCGCCCCGGACGCGGCTTGTACAGGCTGTGCATCTGCCCCAGCACGCGATAGCAGGTGTCTGAGTCGTGGACGATCACGCGGAACGCGTAGATATCCATGATCGAGTGAAAACGCTGCTCTTTGAGCACCATTTTGCAGTAGATAGAGTACAAATGCTTTTCGCGACCGCTCACGCGGCACGGAATACCCGCTTCCTGCAAACGCCCTTCGATTTCAGAGAGGATCTTTTGAATCATCTCTTTACGGTTACCGCGAGCGGCTTTCACCACCTCTTTAATTACGCGATAGCGGTTCGGGTACAACGCCTCAAAACCCAGCTCTTCCAGCTCGGTTTTAATGTGATGAATACCTAAACGGTGCGCCAGCGGACTGTAGATTTCGAGGGTTTCACGGGCGATGCGGCGACGTTTATCCGGGCGTAGTGAGCCCAGCGTGCGCATATTGTGGGTGCGGTCCGCAAGTTTGATGAGAATGACGCGGATATCCTGCACCATCGCCATGATCATCTTGCGAAAGTTTTCGGCCTGCGCCTCTTTCTTGTCGCGGAATTTCAGCTTATCAAGCTTAGAGACCCCTTCCACCAGCTCGGCAACGCTTTTGCCAAACAGCTGTTCCATATCCTGGTAGGTGGCAGGGGTATCTTCAATCACGTCATGCAGCAGGGCGGCCATCAGCGTTTCGTAGTCGAGTTTCATCTCGGCCAGAATACAGGCCACCGCTACCGGGTGCGTGATATAGGGTTCACCGCTTGAACGTGTCTGGCCCTCGTGAGCGTCACGTGCAACGAGATACGCCTGCTGAAGACGCTTAATCTGGTCTTCAGGCAGGTAGGTTTGAATCAGTTGATTCAGGCTTTCAAACAGATACAAGGGCGACCCGCAGGTTTAATTAACGACGACCTTCAGCAATAGCGGTAACAGCTTGTAATTCAGCGGCTTCCTGCTCTTGCTGCTCCTGGCGCTCACGCACGTCGAGGATCTGGTTGTTGATCAGACCTTCTTCGATTTCGCGAAGTGCAATAACGGTGGTTTTATCGTTTTCTTCCGGTACCAGCGGATCTTTACCGCCTACCTGCATCTGACGAGCGCGACGCGCGGCGACCAGCACCAGGTCAAAACGGTTACCAATTTTCTCTACAGCGTCCTGAACAGTTACGCGTGCCATACTTAAAATGCTCCACAGGTGAAGAAATGACTGGGCATGATACTGAAAGTGGGTTCAGTCTGCCAACAGTTTGGTGATTAATGCGTCATGTCGCTGCTTCTGGCGGCTCATACGCAGACGTTCTGCGCGAAGGATAGTTTTGAGATCGCTCAGCGCGGCATCAAAATCATCATTCACAATAAGGTAATCATATTCCGCGTAATGGCTCATTTCTGCAACAGCTTGCGCCATACGCTTCGCGATAACTTCTTCGCTGTCCTGGCCGCGACCACGCAGGCGGCGATCCAGTTCATCTTTCGATGGCGGTAAAATAAAGATACTGCGCGAATCAGGCATTTTCTTACGAATTTGCTGCGCGCCCTGCCAGTCGATATCCAGGAACACGTTCACGCCGGTCGCCAGAACCTGCTCAATGGTTTCACGCGAAGTACCGTAGTAGTTACCGAAAACTTCTGCGTGTTCAAGAAACGCGTCTCTGCCAATCATCGCTCTGAATTCGTCGTGATTCACAAAGAAATAGTGTTCACCGTGCACTTCACCCGGACGCGGTGCTCGCGTGGTGTGAGAAACAGAAACCTGCGTATCGTACAACGGTTGGGTTTTTAACAGTGCCTGAATAAGGCTGGATTTACCCGCGCCACTAGGGGCAGAAACAATATAAAGCGTGCCTTGAGCCATGAGAGTCTTTTGTATGTGTTAACGAAGAAGTCCTACATACGGGCTTATTATACACGTCGCCGCTGTGTGACGTAGCCTTTGTCACACTTTTTCCCCTGGATGATTAAATTTTGCGTGCCGTTTTCAGCTTTTACCTTCCTTTTGCTGCAATAAAAACAATGCGCTGAAGCGCGCTCGTAAAATGCAATTTTGCAGCTGGTCTGCGGCTCCCGGGCAGGGTATACCCTTCGCAAAACAGGGAGGGGTAATAATGGTGAAATGGATAAGCATACTGATGATCTTCTTAAGCAGCGGGGCGATGGCAATCTGCCCGGTCTGGTCACCGGCTAAAGCCGGGCAGGAGATCGCGGCCCTGAAGGCGCAGCTGACCCGCTGGAATGAAGATTACTGGAAGCAGGGCAGCAGCGAGGTGAGTGACGACGTTTACGACAGGCTTAACGCCCGCTTAAAACAGTGGCAGCGCTGTTTTCACGATGAACCGCTGCACGACGATCTTCCAGCCGCCAGTGGGACGGTGAAACATCCCTTCGCCCATACCGGCGTGCATAAGGTAGAAAGCAAGCAGGCGCTTAGCCGCTGGATGGCGACGCAGCAGGATCTCTGGGTACAGCCAAAGGTGGATGGTGTTGCGGTCACCCTGATCTACAAAAACGGCAAGCTGGCGCAGGCGATTAGCCGGGGCGACGGCTTACAGGGGGAAGAGTGGACGGCACAGGCGCGAATGATCCCCGCTATTCCGCAAACGCTGGCCGGGCCGCTTGCCAACAGCGTGTTGCAGGGTGAACTTTTTCTGCTGCGCGAGGGGCATATCCAGCAGCGGATGGGGGGGATGAACGCGCGTGCGAAGGTAGCGGGAGCGATGATGCGCGCGACCGATCGCGCAGCGCTGAAGCAGACAGGCATTTTTATCTGGGCCTGGCCGAACGGCCCAAAAGCGATGAAAGCACGCCTTTCCGCGCTGGCGGAGGCAGGTTTTACCCTGACGGCCCGCTATACCCTGCCGGTTAAAAACGCGGCTGACGTGGAGGCGCAGCGGACGGCCTGGTTTAAGGCTTCGTTGCCCTTCGCCACGGATGGCATTGTGGTCCGCGCCTCGGCAGAGCCGCCGGGCGAGCGATGGCTACCGGGGGAAGGGAGTTGGGTCGTCGCATGGAAATACCTTCCTGTGGCCCAGGTGACGGAAGTCAAAGCGATTCACTTTACCGTTGGCCGTACCGGGCGGATCACCGCGATTGCGCAGCTTGAGCCGCTGATGCTCGACGATAAACGTGTACAGCGCGTCAGCTTAGGGTCGGTTAACCGCTGGCAGAGGCTGGATATTGCCCCCGGCGATCAGGTGCTGGTAAGCCTGGCGGGACAAGGTATTCCCCGGCTGGATAACGTGGTGTGGCGCAATGTGGATCGCAGTAAACCGCAGCCGCCCTCATCGCGCTATAACGGCTTAACCTGTTTCTATGCCTCCCCGGAGTGCATGGAGCAATTTTTTGCCCGGCTGACGTGGCTAAGTTCCAGGCAGGCGTTAGATATCGAAGGAGTGGGCGAATCAGGATGGCGGACCCTCTATCAGGCGCATCGGTTTGAGCACCTCTTCTCCTGGCTACAGCTCACGCAGGCGCAGCTCACCGCGACGCCGGGGATATCGGCATCGCATGGCGCTGCGCTGTGGCATCAGTTTAACCTGGCGCGGGAGCGTCCTTTTATCCGCTGGATCACCGCGATGGGAATACCGCTGGCCCGGTCGACGCTCAAGGCGGCAGGGGATCGCACCTGGCAGGCGCTGAGTCAGCGAAGCGAAGCGGAGTGGCGGATGCTGCCGGGTGTCGGGCAGGAGAAGGCCCGCCAGATCGTAAACTGGCTACATCAGCCTCAGATTGATGCCCTGGCAAAATGGCTGGCCGCAGAGCACATCGGTGGATTTTAATCGGCATGCGCTCCTGAACAAACTGGTGAGGGGGCAAACACTTTCGCTGCCGTGAAATAGCGTATTTATGAGACGCGGTTTATATACGCAATAATTATGAATGTAAATGAATCATTCATGATGAATATATTTTTAGGAAATATTATTCCCGATCCCGATTTCAGGATTTGCTCTGCTTGCGTTTTTATTTTCTTCGAGAGATCGGCTTAATTGATCTCAATCACTTTTAATTGAGAGCAATAGTCGGGAATGAAGGGGTTATGGGTAATGTAGCCTGTATGCTGAACGAGGTGTTGTTTTTAATTTCAGTCACTTAACTGTTTTATTAATAATATGTTGAGTTTTTCCTGGTTAACAATTGGTCATATTTATTCTGCCGGAAATCATTGCGTCAAATTATTATAAGAATTATCTTATCCAAAATTTTTAAGGTAGTTACCGCTGGGGTGCATTTCGCATCACTTCTGCGTTTTCCTTTCTTTTTGCACCCCGTGAGGGAGTTAACTACCTGAACTCCAATTGAAGCAATTAAGGGTACCGAAATATATCCTGGCGGTTTATATGCGCTGGTGTTCAGAGCCCAGGGCTTTTACATGGATGATTTTCCGTCCCTGTCGGGCCGGAATTCAGCCCCGGGCTTTATGCCCGTTAACCGGGACCTGGTTTCCAGGTGCTCATATTTTCCTTCATTTGAATGAGGACCAAAAATGAAAAGGACGCTTTGTACAGTGCTGACGGCACTCACGCTGGCGACTGCCCTGCCTGCTATAGGCGCTACCACCGAAGCAGGTAGCACCAGCGCAGCAACAACCGGTACAACAACCGGAGCAACGGTGGGAACTACCGCTGGCACTACGGGAGGACTGGCGGCAGGCGCGATTGGGACAACCGCTGTTGTCACCACCGCTGCGATTGCCGGCGTAGCGACGTTAGCCGTTGTCGCGGCAAGCGACAGTGGCGATGACTCAGGCAATGGTACTTCCACGACGACAGTTACCCGCTAAGGCTGGTGCGCAAGGCGATATAGCCTTGCGCTGAACAGCGCAACGACTTGACCCGGTGGCGACAGCAAAGCCGGGTATTTAATTGATTTCAATGTTATTTAATCAAGGATTTCTGGTGAGACTGTTTATTCTGCTCATCATGACTCTGCTGATCCAGGGATGTACGCCGAGCCAGCAGAGCATTATTGAGACCTTTAACGCCAGCCTGGACGGGCGCCAGGATGTGACGGTAACGGACGGGCAGATTCAGGCGCTCCCATACTCAACCATGTACCTGCGTCTGGATAATGGCCCGAGGATCCTGGTGGTTCTCGGATACATCGAACAGGGAAACAGTAAATGGTTATCGCAGGATAATGCAATGATCGTCACGCATAACGGTCGCCTTATCCACACGCTCAAGCTTCCTTATAACCTGCTTGAGGTAACCAACCTTGAGCACGATCCGCTGCGCCACACGCCGCAGCTCCGCGACGGCAGCCAGTGGTCGCGCGATGTGCGCTGGCAGGAAGAGGGGCGGTATCGCTCCGCACACCTGACCTCGCGCTTCTCCCTGAGCGGGATTGAAAACCTGACCCTTGCCGGAAACACGCTACGTTGTCAGGTCTGGCAGGAGATGGTGCAGGCCGATGGCCTCAATCGTCGCTGGTATAACACCTTCTGGATTGATTCCGCCACCGGGCAGGTACGCCAGAGCGAACAGATGCTCGGCGCGGGCGTATTCCCTGTCGCCATGACGATGTTGAAGCCCGCCCCATGAACAGACTCAGAAAATGGTTACCTGGCGTAGGGCTATCTCTCTTCAGCCTGTCCGCCTCATGCGCAAGCGTCGTTACCGTGCATCAGCCGGGCAAAACGTGGTCTGCTGAACCGGCCGATACGCTCTCCCGGCTGGTCACCCAGCCGCAGCTGAGCAACGTCTGGTGGCAGGGCGCTGTCATCGCAACCCCTTCCGCCACGCGGCGCGCGCAACAGACGCAACAGCAGGTGCTGGCGTCGCTTTCAGCCTGGCAGAATCGCGCCGATGACGAGCGGATCGCGACCATTCACGCTGTCGCTGCACAGATCCGCTCCCTGCGGATCGTCGGGCGGCAGTTTGTCAGCCTCGATCCAGACGCCGTGCGTACCGACGCCCGCGGCGATCGTTCCCTTGAGGGCCGTTACGATCTGTGGCTCTCGCCTGCGCCCCGCACTGTCACGCTGATGGGGGCGGTCGCCACGCCGGGGAAACTGGCCTGGCGACCGGGCGCAAGCATCAGGGATTACTTACAGGGGCAGCTGCGGCTGGCTGGCGCCGACAGGAATCACGTGACCGTTATCGATCCTGACGGCAGTACGGTTGTTGCGCCAGTGGCGTACTGGAATGCACGCCATATTGAAGCAGAGCCGGGCGCTGTTCTGTGGGTGGGGTTTGATCCCCGGGCGGTGCCGGACGATTTTACCGGTCTGAATGAGCAAATCGTTGCGCTTCTGACGCGGCGGATACCTGACTGATGAACAAACTTTTTTTACTGAGCGGCCTTGCTCTGGCGATCTCTTCTGCCTGCCACGCGGAGCTGCGTACCTGGCCCGATCCGACCGGACCGTCACAGTCCGACTTTGGCGGCACCGGCCTGATGCAAATGCCCGACGCGCGCTTTGGCCGGGAAGGGGAATTCAGCGTCAACTACCGCGATAACAACCAGTACCGTTTTTACTCCTCTTCGGTCGTGCTCTTCCCGTGGCTGGAAGGGACAATTCGTTATACCGACGTCCGCACCCGCAAATACAGCAGCGACGAGGATTTCAGCGGCGATCAAAGCTACAAGGATAAGTCGTTCGACTTTAAGGTTCGTCTGTGGGAAGAGGACTATAGCCTGCCGCAGGTAGCGCTCGGCAAGCGCGATATTGCGGGTACCGGCCTGTTCGACGGTGAATATCTGGTTGCCAGCAAAATGGCCGGACCGGTCGATTTTACCTTTGGAATAGCCTGGGGATATCCCGGTAATAGCGACAACGTGGGCAACCCGCTTTGCCACGACAACAATAAATATTGCACCCGCGGCGAGTCGCATGATGCCGGAGATATCAGCTTTAGCGATATGTTTCGTGGCCCGGCGTCGCTGTTTGGCGGCCTCCAGTATCAGACGCCCTGGCAGCCCCTGCGCCTGAAGATCGAGTATGACGGCAACAATTATGCCGATGATTTTGCCGGCTCCATTAAGCAGTCGAGCCATATTAACGTGGGGGCGGTCTATCGCGTTGCCGACTGGGCCGATCTCAACCTCAGCTACGAGCGCGGCAATACGCTGATGTTTGGCTTCACCCTGCGGACCAACTTTAACGATCTGCGCCCCGCGCTGCGTGATAACCCGAAACCGGCCTGGCAACCGGCACCGGCAGGCGAGACGCTGGACTATACCTCGGCGGCAAACCAGCTCACCGCGCTTAAGTACAACGCAGGCTTCGATGCGCCGGAGATCCTTCAGCACGGCAATACCTTATACATGACCGGCGAACAGTATCGCTATCGCGATCCGCGCGAAGCGGTGGATCGCGCCAACCGTATTCTGATCAATAACCTGCCCGACGGGGTCGACACGATCGCTATCACCCAGCAGCGTGACCATCTGCCGCTGGTCACGACGCAAACCGATGTCGCCAGCCTGCGCAAACAGCTGGCGGGACAGCCGCTCGGCCAGGAGGAGGCGCTCAGGCAGCAGCGCGTCGAGCCTGTGGATACCACAGTGTTCGGGCGCGGCTACCGTATT
The DNA here is from genome assembly GCF_031432835.1 of Enterobacter cloacae complex sp. EB5. Taxonomy (NCBI): domain Bacteria; kingdom Pseudomonadati; phylum Pseudomonadota; class Gammaproteobacteria; order Enterobacterales; family Enterobacteriaceae; genus Enterobacter; species Enterobacter cloacae complex sp. EB5. The sequence continues at coordinate 1,842,599 of NZ_CP133860.1, read as the reverse complement.
CGCGCCGATCGCTTCAGCTACAGCGTCAAACCGACGCTGGCGCAGTCGCTGGGCGGTCCGGAAGATTTCTATATGTTCCAGGTGGGGGTGATGGCCAGCGCCAGCTACTGGCTGACCGATCGTCTGCTGCTCGACGGCGGCGTGTTCGCCAACCTCTATAACAACTACGACAAGTTCAAATCCTCGCTGCTTCCCGCTGACTCCAGCCTGCCGCGCGTCAGAACCCATATTCGCGACTATGTCAGAAATGACTTACACATCAACAACTTACAGGCCAGCTATGTCGATGCGCTGGGGCACGGCTTCTATGCCCAGATTTATGGCGGCTACCTCGAAACCATGTACGGCGGCGTGGGAGCAGAGGCGCTCTGGCGCCCGCTGGATAGCGACTGGGCGCTGGGCGTGGATGCGAACTACGTCAAGCAGCGCGACTGGGACGACATGATGCGCTTTACCGACTACAGCGCGCCAACCGGATTTATCACCGCCTACTGGAACCCGGCGAAGCTCAACAGTGTGTTGATGAAGCTGAGCGTCGGGCAGTACCTGGCGAAGGATAAAGGCGCCACCCTCGACGTCGCGAAGCGATTTGACAGCGGCGTGACGGTAGGCGTCTGGGCGGCGCTGACCAACGTCTCGAAAGAGGATTATGGCGAAGGTGGCTTTAGCAAAGGCTTCTACATCTCGATCCCGCTTGATCTGATGACGATCGGCCCAAATCGCAACCGGGCGGTGGTCTCGTGGACGCCTCTCACGCGTGATGGCGGCCAGATGTTAGGCCGTAAATATCAGCTCTATGACATGACGTCAGAACGCGAAACCCCGGTAGGGCAGTATTACCGGATGAAACAGGCATTACTTAACCAGATGATTTTCCTGAATGAAAAACGTTAAATTTTCCGTGCTTGCGTTGGCTATGATGGCGTTAAGCGGTTGTACTATCGTACCGGGCCAGGGACTTAGCACCCAGGGCAAAGATATTATCGATCTGCCTGACAGCAATTACGATCTGAATAAGATGGTCAACGTCTATCCGCTCACGCCGGGGCTGGTGGAGCAGTTGCTGCCTGGCAAAGTCGACTCCCGCGCGAATCCTGAACTGGATCGCCAGCTCCAGAACTACCAATATCGCATCGGCGTCGGCGACGTGCTGATGGTGACCGTCTGGGACCACCCGGAGCTGACCACCCCCGCAGGTCAGTACCGTAGCGCCAGCGATACGGGCAACTGGGTGAATGCCGATGGCACGATCTTCTATCCCTATATCGGCAAAATTCGCGTCGTCGGCAAAACGCTGGCCCAGGTGCGCGATGAGATCGCCGCCCGGCTGGACTCGGTGATTGAGAGCCCGCAGGTGGATGTCAGCGTCGCGGCGTTCCGCTCGCAAAAAGCCTACGTGACGGGCGAAGTGGCTAAGTCTGGCCAGCAGCCCATCACCAACATTCCGCTGACGATAATGGATGCGATCAATGCGGCAGGCGGCCTGACGTCAGAGGCGGACTGGCGCCACGTGGTGCTGACCCATAACGGCCAGGATACGCACATTTCGCTCTACGCGCTGATGCAGCGCGGCGATCTCACCCAGAACAAACTCCTCTATCCGGGCGATATTCTCTTCATTCCCCGTAATGACGACCTGAAAGTGTTTGTCATGGGCGAGGTGGGTAAACAGAGCACCCTGAAGATGGACCGTAGCGGCATGACGCTGGCGGAAGCGCTGGGTAATGCCCAGGGCGTGAATCAGGATATGGCCGACGCCACCGGAATCTTTGTGATTCGTCCGTTGCAGGGCAAGCAGAACGGCAAAATCGCCAACATCTACCAGCTTAACGCCCGGGATGCCACCGCGATGGTGTTGAGCACCGAATTTCAGCTTGAGCCTTACGACATCGTCTATGTCACCACCGCGCCGCTGGTGCGCTGGAACCGCGTGATCTCTCAGCTTGTGCCGACCATTACCGGCGTACATGACCTGACTGAAACAGGGAGATATATCAGAACATGGCCAAACTAACGTTTAACGCCATCCTGGTGATCTGTACCGGCAATATCTGCCGCTCCCCCATTGGAGAACGGCTGCTGCGCCGGCTGCTTCCCACCGCCCGGGTCGATTCAGCGGGAATTTGTGGCCTGGAAGGGCGCACCGCCGATTCACAGGCGACAGAGATCGCCGCCGAACGCGGCACCCTGCTTGAGGGCCACGTTGCGCGCAGGCTCACCGCCGCCATGGTGCGCGACTACGATCTGATTCTGGCGATGGAGCTGGAACATATCGAGCAGGTCACGGCTATCGCACCGGAGGCGCGCGGCAAAATGATGCTCTTTGGTCACTGGACGGGCAGAAAAGAGATCCCGGACCCCTACCGTAAAAACCGGGACGCATTTGAATATGTTTATGGGCTGCTGGAGCAGGCCAGTCTGGAATGGGCGAAACGGCTCAGTTAATCACACGGGATAGTTACGTTTTATGTCAACAAATAACCTTCACGCCCATGATGCGTCTGCCGCGAATAACGAGATCGATCTTGTGCGCCTGTTGGGTGAGCTGCTCGACCACCGAAAATTTATTCTCATCCTTACCGCGCTGTTCACGCTGGCGGCACTGCTTTATGCGCTCTTTGCCACGCCGGTTTATCAGGCCGATGCGCTGATACAGGTGGAACAGAAGCAGGGCAACGCGCTACTCAGTAACCTTAGCGAGTTCATCCCTGACTCCTCGCCGGAGTCGGCGCCGGAGCTTCAGCTTCTCCAGTCGCGCATGATCCTCGGTAAAACGATTGATGACCTGAACCTGCGCACGCAGGTAAGTGAAGACTATTTTCCCCTTGTCGGACGCGGCTGGGCGCGGCTCACCGGACAACAGCCTGGCATCGTCGATGTCAGTATGCTCAATCTTCCCCCTGTCGCGGGCCGGGCGCAAAAGCTGACGCTGACCGTCGGCGAGAAGGGCCACTATCAGCTGGAAGGCGATAACGTGACGTTACAGGGCGTTGTGGGACAGCCGCTGAGCGCGGCGAATATCGCCATTACCATTGCCGATATCCAGGCGAAGCCGGGTACGCAATTTACGATTACACAGCAGAGCGAGCTGGAGGCCATTGACGCGCTACAGCTGCGTTTTTCCGTGAGCGAGCGCAGCAAGGACAGCGGGATGCTTGGCCTGACCATCACGGGGGAAGATCCTGACGAGATAGCCCGCGTGCTTAACTGCATCGCCGACAACTATTTACAACAGAACGTGGCTCGCCAGGCGGCGCAGGATGCGAAAAGCCTGCAATTTTTGAAGCAGCAGCTTCCGCAGGTGCGCAGCGAGCTGGACCAGGCCGAGGAGAAGCTCAATCGCTATCGTCAGCAAAACGACTCCGTTGACCTGAACCTGGAGGCAAAAGCGGTGCTGGAGCAGATTGTGAATGCGGACAATCAGCTCAATGAACTGACCTTCCGGGAAGCGGAAATTTCGCAGCTCTACAAAAAAGATCACCCCACCTACCGGGCGCTGATTGAGAAACGCCAGACGCTGGAGCAGGAAAAAAACCGCCTGAATAAACGGGTATCGTCCATGCCGTCAACCCAGCAGGAGGTGTTGCGCCTGAGCCGTGATGTGGAGTCGGGACGCGTTATCTACCAGCAGCTGCTTAACCGCGAACAGGAGCTGAGCATCGCCCGGTCGAGCGCAATTGGTAACGTCCGCATTATCGATCCGGCCGTGACCCGGCCGCAGCCAGTCAAGCCGAAAAAAGCGCTGGTCGTCGTTCTGGGGGTTCTCCTGGGTCTGTTCGTCTCTGCGGGCTGGATCCTGGCGCGCAGTATGCTGCGTATGGGCATTGAAACGCCGGAGCAGCTGGAGGAGCACGGGATTAACGTCTATGCCACCGTACCGCTGTCGGAATGGCTGGCTAAAAAGATGCGTTTGCGCAAAAAAGACTTTATGTCCTCAGGGCTGCGCCATAAGACCAAACATATCCCCTTCCTGGCGGCGGATAACCCGGTCGATCTTTCCGTGGAGGCAATTCGCGGCCTGCGCACCAGTCTGCATTTTGCGATGATGGAGTCAGCGAACAATATACTGATGATCTCTGGCGCCACGCCTGACAGTGGTAAAACCTTTGTCAGCAGTACTCTGGCGGCCGTCGTGGCGCAGGCGGGCCAGAAAGTGCTCTATGTTGATGCGGATATGCGTCGCGGGTATGCCCATGATCTGTTTAAGCTCGACAATACCTGCGGCTTATCGGAGATGTTGTCCGGTAAGGCGGAGTTTACCCAGGGCGTTCAGACCTTCGATAAAGGCGGGTTCGATACCATCGTGCGCGGGCAGATCCCCCCTAATCCGGCGGAGCTTCTGATGCATACGCGTTTCCAGCAGCTGCTGGACTGGGCGAATGAACGCTACGATCTGGTGATTATCGATACGCCACCGATCCTGGCGGTCACCGACGCGGCGGTTATCGGCCGTCGCGCAGGCACCACACTGCTGGTCGCCCGCTTCGGGATGAACAGCGTGAAGGAGATGCTGGTCTGTGTACAGCGTCTGGAGCAGAGTGGCGTCAATACCAAAGGGGTGATTCTCAATGGCGTCGTTAAGCGGGCAAGCAACGCTTACGGCTACGGCTATCATCATTACGGTTACAACTATTCGAGTAACTGATTATCCGGTGCCTGCCCGTTCTGACATTAATGCGCATTGTGTTTGTAATGAAAAACGGGCAGACCCAGCTTCAGGCGCAATGCCAGCATACGTGCGGTGAAACCAAACAGCAGGGTGGAGATAACCACCACATCGTGGCTGGTGACATAGTGCTGCAAGGCGACGTAAAGCACCGCCGCGGCAAAGGAGATGCCGGCATACAGTTCCTTCTGGAAAACCAGCGGGATACGTTTGCAGAACATATCCCGCAGCACCCCGCCAAACACGCCCGTGATCACGGCCGCAATGGTGGCGATAACCGGGCCTTCACCCATATCGAGAGCGATCTGTGCGCCAATGATGGAAAAAACAATCAGCCCAAGCGCATCCAGCACCAGAAACACGCGGCGCAGATGTGGCATCACCGGGGCCACAATCGTGGTTAGCACGGCTGCCGTTGCCACGATAATGACGTACTCAGGGTTTTTGACCCAGCCGAGCGGATAATGGCCAAGCAGGATATCGCGTACAGACCCGCCGCCGAGCGCGGTGGCTGTGGCAATGATAATCACGCCGAAGGTGTCCATACGGCGACGTCCGGCGGCGAGCGCGCCGGTCATGGCTTCTGCGGTAATGCCAATAAGATAGAGAATGTGAAGCAGCATAAACCCTCCGGAATGAAGAGGAGGAGAGTAGCGATTTGTGCGGAAGATCACGATTGAGATTTTCTAAGGCGAGGGGGTTTGCCCTACAGAAATTTATCAACGCATGCATGGCGGGCTTGTGATAAGGCGGGAGGAAAAGAAAGTAAGGCTAAATAAGGATTAGAAAAACTAATGGGTGGTGTGCGAGGCAACACCACCCTGAAAGGAATTACTCGATATTCTGGATCTGCTCGCGCATCTGCTCAATCAGGACCTTCAGCTCAATCGCTGAATTGGTTACCTCTGCATTGATAGACTTAGACGCCAGCGTGTTCGACTCGCGGTTGAACTCCTGCATCATAAAGTCGAGACGGCGGCCTACCGCTTCTTTCTTCTTCAGAATGTTGTAGGTCTCTTTAACGTGCGCTTCCAGACGATCCAGCTCTTCAGCCACGTCCACACGCTGTGCCATCAGCACCAGCTCTTGTTCCAGACGGTTGTTTTCCAGCTGGACTTCCGCCTCTTCCAGTTTGGCGACAAGACGCTCACGCTGCCATTGCAGCACTTCTGGCATATGAGCGCGCACTTTAGCGACTTCGGCGCTCACGCCTTCAAGGCGTTGCTCAATCATCGCTTTCAGCGCCTGGCCTTCGGTTTCACGGGCAACGATAAAGTCATCCAGCGTGCCGTCGAGTGCAGCCAGGATCTCAGCGGTAATCGCGTCCAGATCCTGCTCTCCGGCGGCCATCACGCCAGGCCAGCGCAGAATATCAACCGGGTTGATCTCGCCTTCATCGCTTTGCATTTTGACCCAGTTCGCCGCATTAACCAGCTGTTTTGCCAGCTTTTCGTTCAGGATCAGTTCGCCCTGCGCGCTGGCGTCGGGCTCAAAACGCAGGTTACATTCCACTTTCCCGCGGGTCAGACGCGTACGGATACGCTCACGCACCACAGGCTCCAGGCTGCGGAACTGTTCCGGCATACGGAAATACGTTTCCAGATAGCGCTGGTTTACCGAGCGCATTTCCCAGGTAGCGCTACCCCAGCTACCCTTGATTTCACGCCGGGCGTAGGCGGTCATACTGCGGATCATAGACATTCCCGTTTTTAAAGGAGAGATGGGGGGATTATAGCTTTCAGGGGCTTCTCAGGATAGGAATAAGCGTCCTTTATCCGTATAATGCGCAGCCACATTCGTTTCAAGCCGGAGAATCCATCATGCGTCCAGCAGGTCGTAGCGCCAACCAGGTGCGTCCCGTCACCCTGACCCGTAACTATACAAAACACGCTGAAGGCTCCGTGCTGGTTGAGTTTGGTGACACCAAAGTGCTTTGCACCGCGTCCATTGAAGAGGGCGTGCCTCGCTTCCTGAAAGGTCAGGGCCAGGGGTGGATCACCGCCGAATACGGTATGTTGCCGCGCGCAACCCATACCCGTAATGCCCGTGAAGCGGCAAAAGGTAAGCAGGGCGGCCGTACAATGGAGATCCAGCGCCTTATCGCGCGTGCGCTCCGCGCCGCGGTTGACCTGAAAACGCTGGGTGAGTTCACCATCACGCTGGACTGCGACGTGATCCAGGCCGATGGTGGCACGCGTACGGCCTCTATTACCGGCGCCTGTGTGGCGCTGGCAGATGCCCTGAACAAGCTGGTTGCCGCCGGTAAGCTGAAAACCAACCCAATGAAAGGGATGGTTGCTGCTGTCTCCGTTGGTATCGTTAACGGCGAAGCGCTTTGCGATCTGGAATACGTTGAAGATTCTGCCGCAGAAACCGACATGAACGTGGTGATGACCGAAGATGGCCGCATCATTGAAGTGCAGGGTACGGCAGAAGGCGAGCCATTTACCCACGAAGAACTGCTCACCTTGCTGGCGTTGGCCCGAGGGGGTATCGAATCTATTGTAGCGACGCAGAAAGCGGCGTTAGAAAATTGATTTTAAGGCGACCAATGAGTCGCCTTTTTTTTGCCTGTAAGACTGAAAAGACAAAGGAGCAAATCCATGAAATCGTATCAGCGCCAGTTTATTGAGTTTGCGCTTAACAAGCAGGTACTTAAGTTTGGCGAGTTCACGCTGAAATCCGGGCGTAAAAGTCCGTATTTCTTCAACGCCGGACTGTTTAATACCGGGCGCGACCTGGCACTGTTAGGCCGTTTCTATGCCGAAGCGCTGGTGGATTCCGGGATTGATTTCGACCTGCTGTTTGGCCCCGCGTACAAAGGCATTCCAATTGCAACCACCACGGCGGTGGCGCTGGCGGAGCACCATGACCGCGACGTACCGTACTGCTTTAACCGTAAAGAGGCCAAAACCCACGGTGAAGGCGGCAATCTGGTAGGCAGTGCGTTGCAGGGGCGTGTGATGCTGGTGGATGACGTGATCACCGCAGGTACCGCGATCCGTGAATCGATGGAGATTATCCAGGCTAACGGCGCAACGCTTGCGGGTGTGCTGATTTCACTCGATCGTCAGGAGCGCGGGCGCGGCGACATCTCTGCTATTCAGGAAGTGGAGCGCGATTATGGCTGCAAGGTCACGTCGATTATCACGCTGAAAGAGCTGATTGCGTATCTGGAAGAGAAGCCTGAGATGGCGGATCATCTGGCGGCGGTAAAAGCGTATCGCGAAGAGTTTGGCGTATAATTCAATTGCCTGGTGGCGCTACGCTTACCGGGCCTACCCGTTCGTAGGCCGGATAAGGCGAAGCCGCCATCCGGCGATGGCGTTACTGTAACTGAGCAGCCACTAACGGCCAGCGGGCGTCAAAATCGTCCGTTGGTCGATATTTAAACTCGCTGCGCACAAACCGGGAGAGCATCCCTTCGCAAAATGCCAGGATCTGGCTTGCCAGCAGGGTCTCATCCGTATTATATCCCTCGCCTTCCCGCATTTTCTTCTCGCGCAGAACCTGACGCAGCTGGGCTTCGATACGCTCAAAAAGCTGGTTTATACGGCCTTGCAGACGATCCTGTTCAAACATCAGCGCGTGGCCGGTCAGAATACGGGTCAGACCCGGGTTACGTTCACCAAAGCCCAGAATCAGCAGCACAATCAGACGCAGACGCGTGCTGGTGTCTTTTTCATCCTTCAGAATCAGGTTGATGCGCGTGATCAGGCTGTCTTCGATAAACTCGATCAGGCTGTCAAACATCCGGGTTTTGCTCGGGAAATGACGATACAGCGCCGCCTCTGACACGCCCACAGAGGCCGCCAGCTTTGCGGTGGTGATGCGTTGACTGCCGTCGCTGGATTCAAGCATCAGAGCCAGAGATTGAAGTATTTCTTCGCGACGATTCCTTTTCGCGGTTTGTTTTTCTGCCATGTTACAAAATACCCCTGAAAATAAGCACTTGTCAGGCTGGCAACCACACAGCGACCCGCAAACTGACGTTTGCGGTTTGTTATTGCATTATGGCGCTGTGAGATGCGTGTTTGTCGGGCAGTTATTTGCGCCCGGAATGGCCGAAGCCGCCTTCGCCACGGTCGGTAGCGTCGAAGTCTGCCACCAGATTAAATTCTGCCTGCACCACCGGTACAAACACCATCTGCGCGATACGCTCGCCCGGCTCAATGGTGAAGCTGTCCTGGCCACGGTTCCAGACGGATACCATCAGCTGACCCTGATAGTCAGAGTCGATCAGGCCGACCAGGTTACCCAGCACGACGCCATGCTTATGGCCCAGGCCAGAGCGCGGCAGGATCACCGCTGCCAGTGACGGGTCAGCAATGTGAATCGCCAGCCCGGTCGGGATCAGGGTCGTTGCACCCGGCGCCAGTTTTACGGCGTCATCGAGACAGGCGCGCAGGTCAAGACCGGCAGAGCCGGAGGTGGCATACGTTGGCAGCGGAAATTGCTCGCCAACGCGCGGGTCCAGAATCTTAACGTCGATTTTTTTCATCATAACGGGTAACGATCTCGTCCAGTAATTGTTGGCCCAGGAGTTCTTTGCGCTCAAGCGGTAAGACTTTATCTCCATCCTGCCAGAAAAGGTGCAATGCGTTGCTGTCGCTGTTAAATCCTTGCGTGGACAGCGATACGTCGTTCGCGCAAATCAAATCGAGGTTTTTGCGGGTACGTTTTTGCCGGGCATATTCTTCCACATTATTCGTTTCTGCGGCAAACCCAACAACGTAAGGACGATGAGTTTTCAATGCGGCGACACCGGCAACGATATCCGGGTTCTTCACCATTTTTATTGTTAATTCATCACCTTGCTTTTTAATTTTTGCGTCGGCAATGGTTTCGGCGCGGTAATCAGCGACGGCCGCACAGCCGATAAAAATATGCTGCTGTTGAGCATGCGCCTGTACCGCGGCTTCCATTTCCAGCGCGGTCGTTACATCAATACGCTGCACAAACGCAGGGGTGGCAAGCGACACCGGGCCGCTCACCAGCGTGACGTTCGCGCCGCGTTTGGCTGCCGCGGCAGCAATCGCAAAGCCCATTTTGCCGGAGCTGTGGTTGGATATGTAACGCACCGGATCCAGCGGCTCGCGCGTGGGGCCCGCGGTAATCATGATGTTGAGATGTTGCAGATCGTTGACAGGGGAGAAATGGGCGGCGGCCATATCAACAATCGTCAATGGGTCGAGCATACGCCCTGGCCCCACATCGCCGCAGGCCTGGCTGCCGCTGTCCGGTCCCCAAATCAGCAGGCCGCGCGAGGCCAGCGTGTCCAGATTGTGCTGGGTAGCGGCGTTGCGGTACATCTGCTGGTTCATTGCGGGCACAACCGCGACGGGCGCAGGCGTAGCGAGGCAAATGGTCGTTACCAGATCGTTCGCCATACCGGCTGCCACGCGGGCAATTACATCTGCCGTGGCGGGTGCGAGGATAACCAGATCGGCCCATTTCCCCAGCTCAATGTGGCCCATTGCGGCTTCGGCTGCCGGGTCGAGCAGGCTGTCGGATACCGGGTATCCCGAGACGGCTTGCAGGCTCAGCGGAGTGATAAAGGCTTTGCCGCCTTCGGTGATCGCGACCCGTACGTCGGCCCCGCGCTCGCGCAAACGACGCACCAGGTCTGGCGTTTTATAGGCAGCAATACCGCCGCTAACGCCAAGAACGATTTTTTTACCGGCCAGGCTCATCATGATTCTTTCCTGTTGGGTTTCACCAGAGAGCGGGCATTTTATCACAATCCCTAAAACGGGGTGATGATGTCCTTAATTCACTTTGCGAGGCGTTACGCAAGAACGAAACGCCAGCGTCGAGCCCCGAATTTGCCTGTGGCAGCATAATGGCAAACAGAAGGAGGCCGGGCATGGAAGAGACTGAACTGCTGCTACCGCGTGAAAAAATGCTGCGTCATGGCGTCACGTTGTTAAAGGACGACGAGCTGCTGGCGCTCTTTTTACGCACAGGCACGCCGGGGAAAACGGTATTTACGCTGGCGAAAGAACTGATAGACCATTTCGGTTCACTGTATGGATTGCTGACCGCTGAGCTGGAGGCGTTTACGCACGTTGAGGGCATTGGCGTGGCGAAATATGCCCAGTTACGGGGCATTGCCGAGCTGGCCCGGCGATTTTACAACGTGCGTATGGAGGAAGAAGACCCGATCCTCACCCCCGACATGACCCGCGAATTTCTGCAAAGCCAGCTCTCCGATCTGGAGCGGGAGATCTTTATGGTGATCTTTCTCGATAACAAAAACCGGGTACTGAAACATACCCGCCTTTTTTCGGGAACATTGAGCCACGTTGAGGTGCATCCGCGTGAAATTGTGCGGGAAGCGATAAAAGTGAATGCAGCCGGCGTGATCCTCGCGCATAATCACCCCTCTGGCTGTGCAGAACCAAGCAGAGCTGACAAAGCAATTACCGAACGTATTATCAAATGCTGTCAATTCATGGACATTCGTGTGCTGGACCATCTGATAATTGGCCGCGGAGAGTACATTTCTTTTGCCGAACGTGGCTGGATTTAGGCCTTTTCTCGCGATCCATCGGGATCTTTGTCTGTTCGGGACTTGAGCACACCGCCGAGTCAGCGTATACTACGCCACCTTTGAGAATCTCGGGTTTGGCATTTGGGCCTGGCAATCGAGAGTTCAATAGAACTATGCGATGACCGGGCTGTAAAGCCTGACGAGGCGCCGATACCCCATACGAAGCTCGAGCTAATTTGATTTTTGGAGAATAGACATGTCCCGAGTCTGCCAAGTTACTGGCAAGCGTCCGGTGACCGGTAACAACCGTTCCCACGCACTGAACGCGACTAAACGCCGTTTCCTGCCGAACCTGCACTCTCACCGTTTCTGGGTTGAGAGCGAGAAGCGTTTTGTCACCCTGCGCGTATCTGCTAAAGGTATGCGTGTAATCGATAAGAAAGGCATCGATACAGTTCTGTCCGAACTGCGTGCCCGTGGCGAAAAGTACTAAGTACTTAAAGAGGAAATAAATCATGGCTAAAGGTATTCGCGAGAAAATCAAGCTGGTTTCTTCTGCTGGTACAGGTCACTTCTACACCACCACGAAGAACAAACGTACTAAGCCGGAAAAACTGGAACTGAAAAAATTCGATCCAGTTGTACGCCAGCACGTACTGTACAAAGAAGCTAAAATCAAATAATTTTAGTCTCCTTGTATTGAAAAACCCCGCAACTGCGGGGTTTTTTGCATTCTGCATCTCAACGGAGGAACCATGCCTGAATTACCTGAGGTAGAGACCAGCCGCCGCGGCATTGAGCCCCATCTGGTCGGCGCGACTATTCTTCATGCTGTCGTTCGCAACGGGCGTCTGCGCTGGCCGGTGTCCGATGAGATCCACGCGTTAAGCGACAAACCCGTGCTGAGCGTGCAGCGCCGCGCGAAATACCTGCTGCTGGAGCTGCCTGACGGCTGGATCATTATCCATCTGGGCATGTCGGGAAGCCTGCGCATCCTCACCGAAGAGTTGCCTGCGGAAAAGCACGACCACGTTGACCTGGTAATGAGTAACGGCAAAGTGCTGCGTTACACCGACCCGCGTCGCTTTGGCGCATGGCTGTGGACCAAAGAGCTGGAAGGACACAACGTGCTGGCGCATCTCGGACCTGAGCCGCTGTCAGAGGCGTTTAACGCGGATTATCTCAAAGAGAAGTGCGCGAAAAAGAAAACCCCGATTAAACCCTGGCTGATGGATAACAAGCTGGTGGTGGGCGTGGGAAATATCTATGCCAGCGAATCGTTGTTTGCCGCCGGGATCCATCCCAATCGGCTGGCCTCCTCGCTGTCGGCGCAGGAGTGCGAGCTGCTGGTCAGAGTAATTAAAGCGGTACTGCTGCGTTCAATTGAGCAGGGTGGGACGACGCTGAAGGATTTCCTGCAAAGCGACGGGAAGCCGGGCTATTTTGCGCAGGAGTTGCAGGTTTATGGCCGTAAGGGTGAGCCGTGCAGAGCCTGCGGGACGCCGATTATTGCCACGAAGCACGCACAGCGCGCCACGTTTTACTGCCGTCAGTGCCAGAAGTAGGGTTACTTTAGCTTTTCCATCAACGCCTGGTGGACGTTAACCGGCAGGAAGTGGGTAACGTCCCCGTGATGGCGCGCCACCTCTTTCACCAGCGAAGAAGAGATGAAGGACCACTCTTTGGAGGGCATCAGGAATACGCTCTCCAGCTCCGGCATAAGATGGCGGTTCATGTGTGCCAGCTGCATTTCATATTCGAAGTCTGCTACCGCGCGAAGACCGCGGATCAGGATATTGGCCTGCCGGTCACGGGCAAAGTTTGCCATCAAGTCGCTGAATCCGACGACCTCAACATTCGACAGATGCGAAATCGCATCGGTGGCAAGCTGCACGCGTTCGTTCAGGTCGAACATCGGCTTTTTGCTCGGGCTGGCGGCAATGGCCAGAATCACCTTGTCGAACATACACGCCGCACGGGTGATGATATCAAGATGGCCGTTAGTGATCGGATCGAAGGTACCCGGATAAATCGCTTTTGTGCTCATGGCTCACGTTTTCTCTGAGTAGCCGCGGTTCAGCGCCCACAGCTCGGTGTATTTGTTGAAAGTATACTGGGCATTCACTACGGCCAGTAACCAGCCCTGTTTGCCGTCCAGCACGCCGCCACGCAGCAGCAGCGTTTTCAGAAACGCGCCCAGCGTGTGGGTGAAGATGCCGGTCAGCGTGGCCTTCTTGCCGCGCGCATGCCGCTCCTGTGCCCAGGCGGTGGCATAGTTCAGCTGTTTACGCTGGAAGCTGGCGAAATCGCGGCAGGTCAGATGAAGCAGATCGCCCGTCAGGGGGATGACCTGAGCGTTATCGCAGGCCAGAGACTCATGAACCAGGTTATCGTTGTACTGATAACGCTCGCGCGCATAGAGGCGCATCACGCGGTCGGGGTACCAGCCGCTGTGGCGCATAAAGCGGCCCAGGAAATAGTTACGACGCGCGATACTGTAGACCGCGCCAGGCTGTGGCGCGGCAAGCACCGTTTGAATGGCCTGTCGGAGTTCCGGGGTGACGCGCTCGTCGGTGTCGATCATCAACACGTAATCGCCCGTGGCGTAACCCTGCGCACGCTGACGCTGAATACCGTAGCCCTGCCAGTCGGTGTCGGTAAAGACTTTTGCCCCGGCTGCACGGGCAACGTCCGCCGTATTGTCCGTACTTCCGGAGTCGAGAATGACGATTTCGTCAGCCCAGGCAACAGAGGCCAGGCAATCCGGAAGCAGGTCGGCGGCGTTTTTGGCGATCATCACGACCGACAGACGCGTTGACATTAGTGGCTCCGCTGCGGCAGGTAAGGTTGCAGAAGTTGCAGCAGACGGGTCAGTGCGCCCTGGTTCTGATGCAGGACTTCAACGGCGTGACGACCGTACCACAGGCGGTAATCTTCGTCAGTCAGAAGGGTTGAGACCTCTTTGACCACCGAATCCGCGTCGGTCACGGTGATTAAGCCATCGGCTTGCTGCAATTTCGCGCAGATATCTTTGAAGTTAAACGTGTGTGGTCCCATCAGCACGGGAATGGCGTGGGCTGCCGGCTCCAGCGGGTTATGACCACCGCGCTCCACCAGGCTTCCGCCAACGAAAGCAAGATCGGCGATCCCGTACAGCAGCATCAGTTCGCCCATCGTATCGCCAATCACCACCTGCGTGCTGCCAGAGGGGATTTCGCCGCTGCTGCGCAGGGTAAAGCTGAAACCGCCTTTTTGCACCATCTCGCGGGCATCTTTAAAACGCTCAGGATGGCGAGGAACCAGAATCAGCAGTAAATCAGGGAATTTTTCCAGCAGCTGGCGGTGAGCCTGAAGAATAATGGCTTCTTCGCCGTCATGGGTGCTGGTGGCAATCCAGACCTGGCGACGGGGCGCCCACTGACGACGCAGCGTTACCGCACGGGCGGCGAGTTCAGGGGTGACGGAAATATCGAACTTCAGGCTACCCGTGACCGCAAGCTGGTTGCGCTTCAGGCCGAGGGCGATAAAGCGCGCGGCATCTTCTTCGTTCTGCGCGGCGATCAGCGTGATTTTGCTGAGCAGGCGACGCATAAATTTACCCAGCTTGCCATACCCTTTCGCCGAGCGTTCTGACAGACGCGCGTTGGCGATAACCAAAGGAATTTTACGGGCATGCAGGGCAGAAATCATATTCGGCCAGAGTTCGGTTTCCATGACGATCACCAGTTTAGGACGCACGGTATTCAGGAAACGGTTCATGGCGCAGGGGAGATCGTACGGCAGGTAGACGTGATGCACGTCTTTACCGAAGGCAGACATCACGCGCTCTGAGCCGGTTGGCGTCATCGTGGTGACGGTGATGGGCAGGGACGGATAACGGTGGCGCAGGGCACGCACCAGTGGAATGGCGGCCAGCGTTTCCCCGACTGACACGGAATGCAGCAGAATACCGTCCGGCGCCACTTTATTGCGGCAGTAGCCATAGCGTTCGGCCCAGCGTTTACGGTACGCAGGCGCTTTACGGCTACGAAGCAACAGTCGCAGCCACACCAGTGGCTGAATGATGTAGAGCAGGGCGGTATACAACAATTCCAAGCGATTATCCGTTTTTTTAGTTTCGGCCGGGAAATTCTAAGCATTTAAGCGTGCTAAAGCTATCTCTTATGCCAGATACCGTTTTAAACGGAAGTAGCGTCGGCCCAGGCGCCAGCGCAAACGCGGGCTTTTGGCACTTTTCCAGATGAGCTTCCAGATCCCGGTGTCGAAGAACTCTTTGATTATCATTGATTTCTTCGCCTCATCCTTCATGTTGTCGAAGGTATGAATAATTCCCAGACCCTCTTTAGCGATTTGCCAGTAACAGGCCGGGATATTTTTCACTTTATCCGGGTAGCGCTGGTTAATGGCATCAAGCATCTTCAGGATCTTCATGTAATGGCGCGCAGAGCGAATCAGCGTGTCGTCATTATCCGGGGTGTGCGATACCGAGGCGGAGTGAATGTAGTAGTCGTAAAAGCGTTCGCTGGTGTACTGAACGCGTTCCGCGGCAAGCAGCACCTCAGTCGTCCACGGGATATCCTGATGGCGCAGGCCAGGCTCGAAACGGAAGCCGTGCTGACGAATAAAATCGTGACGATAGATATTCAGCCAGGTCACATGCAGGAACTTACGTGAATCCAGCGCCTTTTTTAACCATGCCGCGCCATTCATGACGCCCGTTGAGGCGAGCTTATCTTCAGGGAAAATAGGGCGAGACGGTTTTTTGTTCTTTTCCCAGACGTAGTTGCCATTGCAGGTGGCGACATCCAGATTCTGCGTGACGGCCATATCCAGCAGACGCTGGTACATGCCGGGTTTGAAGACATCATCAATATCCGGGAAAGAGAGATATTGGCCGGTCGCAACCGCCAGGCCAGTATTACGCGCGATGGACACGCCCTGATTAGGTTGTTCAATAACCTGCATCTGTGGCAGCTGTTCGCGCCATTTTTCGACAATCTGCATCGAGCGGTCAGTGGAGCCGTCATTCACGATGATGACTTCCATACTGTCGATGTGTTGATTTACAAGGCAGGTAAAGAACTGATCGAGAAAAGCTTCACCGTTATAAACGGCAACCACCACGCTTAATAAAGGCGCTGAATTTTGCATATGAAACCTGATTATTTTTGGTTGTCGACCAAAGCAATGTATTGCTGGCAAATGGCGTTGATACCGAACGATGCGATCGTTTCGCGATCAACAACCGGCGGAGAGGCATACAGTTCTGCCAGTGTTTTCGCCAGTGATTCGTCGGTTAACGCTGTCAGACCACGCGCCAGGGGGCCAGTAAGGATCTCAGCAGGGCCGCCAGGGCAGTTTGTACTCACCGGTGGGGTCTGACAGATAATGGACTCTACCAGTACGTTACCAAAACCTTCGCAGTCGGAACTTAACACTAAAAGGCGTGCCCCTTTGATCCACGGGTAGGGGTTAGTTTCGAACGGGCGGAAGACGATCTTGTTTTCAATTCCCAGCTTAGCGGCAAGCTGTTTGAGCTGGTTTATTTTCGCGTCAGAACCTTTGCCCATCAACACCAGTGATGCGTCGATCTTGCTCAGCGCGAACGCCCGCAGCAGCCGGTCGTGACGTTTATGTTCATGAAAACGGCCAACGTGGATAATGTAATCCTGCCCCTGCATCTCGAAGGGCGCTTCCGCCAGACGCTGAATTTCAGGGATATCAAAGGGGTTATGGATAACCGCTTTGCGCCGCAGGGGGATCGCGAGTACTTCAGACAGATCGTGCAGCACAGCGCCGGAAACCGCCACCACGTTGCGGTTTTCATAGGTATGACGAATTTTATAATGCTTAAACCAGCGAGAAAGCCCGCTGCGATGGCGCAAATAGGAGAAGGAGAACATCCCGTGTACGCAGAACCAGACTTTATCCCGATCCAGCACGCGGCTGTGCGCCACGATACGGTCGGTTTTATGCAGATGCGAGAACACGACGTCAAATTTACCGCTGCGTTCTGCCTGCTCGATGGCGCGATCCAGCAAACGGGCGCGACGCGGGATCTCGGTCAGCTTCCGCCAGGGTTTTTTACAGGTATCCTGCACAATCTGAAAATCGATGCCTTCCGGAATGGCGTAGTCGCACACCTTCCGTAAGGAGAAAAGGGTGACCTGATGCCCCAGTTCTGTCAGTCCGCTGGAGAGGGTGAGAACCGTTTTTTCGGCTCCTCCACCGGGTAAACCATCAATAATCATTAGGATGCGCATTATTAATCCAGTAATTTTTGATAAAGCGAAATAAGCTGACTTGATAGTTTTTCAGGGGTTGCTTCTCTGACGCGTTCACGCGCCGCAAGCCCCATATTGTTATTTTTTTCCAGTGAAGGAATGGACATGACGGCCTCCTTCAATGTGTGGATATCAAGTGCATCACAGTAAAACCCGTTCTGGCCTTGCTCAATAAATTCTGAACCACCGCAACTCTCTGACGTAATGACGGGCAATCCACAGGCCATTGCTTCAAGTATGACGTTAGGGAAAGGATCATACAGCGTCGGCAGCAGTAAACCATCAGAAAGCTGATAAAATGGCAGCGTCTCTTTTTGCATCCCCAGGAAACGGATTTGCCCCTCACAGCCTAATGAACGGGCGAGGTCGCGATAACGGCTTTCCGCTTTATCCTGACCGACCACCACCAGCCACGCCGATGTTCCTGCTATAGCCCGAATAGCGCTTGCCAGCCCCTTGCGTTCAAACCCTGAACCCACGAAGCAGAAAATGACGGCATCAGCGGGTAAGCCAAATTGCTGACGCAGTACTGCGCGCTGACTCTCTTCTGCCGGAACGAAGCGGCTGGAATCTATTGAATTATAAATCACATGTATCTTTTTTGCGTCAATATCAAAGTCTTCGACGATTTCGCGCTTGATCATCTCCGCATTACAGATAACGGCTTTCAACTCGGGAGCCTGGTACATTTCACGTTCTGCGTGCATCACGTAGCGGTGATAGCGATCGTGCATAAGCAGCTTCGCGCGCCAGGCGGGGAGAATACGCGTACGCTGTAGCAGCCAGCGTCGATGTACACCATCCCCGGCGCGGTAAATATCGCAGCCCGGAATACGTTCATGGCTCTGTACGATATCAAACTGCTGTTGCTGCCACAGCGCGCGTGCGGCGTGCGCAAAGCCGCGCTCACGGCTGATGCGGCCCCACTTTCGGGGATCGCAAATATGAATATGCCAGTCGTCCTGCTTTTCGCCCTGCCACTCGCGGGTGATGACGTTGAGCTCAAGATTTTGATTGCTCAGCGCGGTAAGTGCCCTGGAGACAAAACGTTCTGCTCCGCCATCCGGACGATATTTTTGGCGCACAATGGCCAGACGATGAAGCTTCATTGCAGGTTTCTCCTTGCGGCGGAGACGACAGCATCAACGGGGATGGCGTCGAGATAACGTTCCGTCGTTTTTGTATCAATGGCGTCAGGGTTGGGAAGCGGGCCGTAGTTACCTGCCCAGATGACCTCGCCGTTAACTTGCCATGGCGACCAGAACGTCAATTTTGACGGGCCAAACAGCGCCACGCAGGGCGTCTGAAGGGCGGCGGCCATGTGCATGGGTACGGAGTCAACGCCAATGAACAGGATCGCGTGATCGATTAGCGAGGCCAGCTGGCGCAGGGTTAACTGCCCGGCCAGCGATACAACACCCGTCTGCGGGGAGGCGGCAAGAATGTGGTCAATCATCGCCAGCTCTTTCTTATCCGGTCCCGCCGTAAGGACGATAGTGTGGCCGTCCTGCTGCAACGCGGCGATAGTTTGCGCCATTTTGCCTTCATCCCAGCACTTAAAGAACCAGCGTGAAGTGGGTTGAATAACGATGTAGCGGTCTCCCACGCCCTTTTGCGTCAGCTTTTGGTGTGCATGACGCCAGTCATCCGCGCTGTAAGCCATGGTCACGGTAGGGTTGGCCATTACCGGCAGCGCTGACAGTATGGAGAGATTTTGTTCAACGGTGTGCAGCGACTGAT
This sequence comes from Enterobacter cloacae complex sp. EB5, assembly GCF_031432835.1. Taxonomy (NCBI): domain Bacteria; kingdom Pseudomonadati; phylum Pseudomonadota; class Gammaproteobacteria; order Enterobacterales; family Enterobacteriaceae; genus Enterobacter; species Enterobacter cloacae complex sp. EB5. The sequence goes on along the minus strand of NZ_CP133860.1, from coordinate 1,823,416 downwards.
GACTGGCGACCGAGACCAGTTCACTGTGACAAAAACGCCAGAAGGCATTATTGCGCTTGTTAAAGGCGAACCCGAGCCGAACCGGTGCGCCGGTGAAGCGGGTGACAATCGCGCTGCGCCACTGATCGGCAAGATTGATCACCAGATGATAATGCTGAGCGCGTAAAGCACGAAGCAACTGCCACTCTTTTTGCAGGTGCTTCAGCGTCCCCAGTTGCTTCCATTTACGATCGATACCATAGATCGTCCCGATTGCCGGATGCGCGGCGAGCATGTCTCGCGTCTCTTCATAGAGAAGCACGTCGATTTGGGCTTCAGGCCATTTCTGGCGTAATGAATTGATGACGGGGGTGGTGAGTAACATGTCGCCATGATGGCGAAGTTTGATCAGTAAAATGCGCAAATCAGGCGTGTCAGGTAAGTTATTCATCATCATCTTATCGGCGTTGTACTATTGGCAATTCTAATAGACCTGGTAACGACTTGCACTCTTTCTCCATAATGTCAGGAATTTCCCTGGAAGGGTTTACTCCTGCTTTCGGGCGTGCGTAACATAGCGCTAACTATTTTGTCTTGCGGGCTCATTATGAAAAAACCAGCGTTTATCATCACGATCGATACCGAAGGGGATAATCTCTGGCAGAACCACCGGGTGATCAAAACGGAAAACGCGCGCTACCTGGCGCGGTTTCAGGCGCTTTGTGAACGTTTCGGCTTTAAGCCCGTCTGGCTGACCAACTACGAGATGGCCGTCGAACCGGTATTCATTGAGTTCGCGAAAGAGGTCATAGCGCGCGGCCAGGGTGAGGTGGGAATGCATCTCCATGCCTGGAACAGCCCTCCGGAGCACGATCTGACCGGTGATGACTGGCGCTGGCAGCCTTATCTGATTGAGTTCTCAGACGAGGTCATGCGTGAGAAAGTACTCTTCATGACCCGCTTACTGGAAGAGACTTTCCAGACAAAAATGCTCAGCCATCGCGCCGGGCGCTGGGCATTCGACAGCCGTTACGCCCAGTTGCTGATTGAGCTGGGGTATCAGGTAGATTGTTCCGTTACGCCGCGCGTGAACTGGCGCAACGCGAAAGGCGCTCCGCAGGGTAATGGCGGAACGAATTACCAGCATTTTCCCGATCGTGCCTACTTTTTGGGCGTAGACGACATTTCCCGGCCGGGAAACAGCCCTCTCCTCGAAGTGCCGATGAGCATCCAGTATAAACACCCGGCATGGCTGAATTCCCTGAAGCAGGGTTATGATCGTCTGCGCGGTAAATACCGTTCTCCGTCAGTTAACTGGTTACGTCCGTCCGGAGGAAATGCGGCGGAGATGATTAAGGTTGCGCAGCAGTGCCTGGCTCAGGGGAATGACTACGTGGAATTCATGCTGCATTCGTCGGAATTTATGCCTGGCGGGAGCCCTACTTTTAAAGACGAGGCCGCGATTGAGGGGCTGTATCAGGATCTGGAGCAGCTCTTTACCTGGTTATCAGATAAGACCGTGGGGATGACGCTGGCGGAGTTTTACCAGTACAAAAAATAGTTATGCCCGCCAGGCGTATTGAGTCGTTAGGCGTGGTTTTATTTTTTCCATAACGCCTCAATAACCCTTTTTTTGTAGCTAAAACGAACATCGGTGGACAGGAAAAAAGACAATGTATACATGGCCTTTACGCGTTGTTTCACGAGCTGCAATTGTTGGTCTGTAAGACAGGATCGATGGTTGCTGTAAATATCAAACCAATGGCAATTGACGAGATGCCTGTAGCTTGACGGAAATGTTCTTTCCATCTGTAACGTGCATTCGACAAGCGTTGAAATTTTGCTGGCGTCCAGACTGCTCGACAAACTGTCGCGACGCTTGATGTAATAATAATGCCCCTGGCGTTGATAGGCTATTTTGCTCGATTGCATCAACATTCCCGGGAAGACAGCGAAATCCTCATAACATAACATCGGAGGAATAGGGTTACTCTCGTACAGGCTACGATGAATAAACTGGCCAATGAGATGTGCCTGAAAGTCTTTATGGCGTAAGAAACGAGCGACTGCTTCATTTCGTGACAATGGCACAGGATTAAATCCCTGCCAGTCTGAATTCATTTTCTTGGGATCACGAATCTCAAGCAAACGTGTCAGTAACATATCCGGACGTTGTGCTTTCAGGTAGGTCATTGCGTCCCTGAGGCTGCCCGGCTTTAAGCAATCGTCACTGTCGAGCATCGTAATATACTCACCCGATGCCAGTGCGACAGCACTGTTTCGTACCCGGCCAACGTTACGAAAGTTCACGGTGCGCGTTATGATCTGAGGAAATTTCGGCGTCCACTCTTCAATTATTGCCTGCGTGGCATCCTCAGAACTGTCATTGAAAATAATGACTTCAGTATCCTGATCGGTTGCTGTCAGCAGGCTTGAAAGCGTGGCGTGCAGCGTAGCTTCAGCGTTATGCGCAGCAATAATGACGCTTAAAAAAGCCATAAAAATTAATTTCCTTGAGCGTCGGGAGCGCTAGCCAGTGAGCGGGCTTTTGGTAATGTACGGATAAACTGCTGAAGATCGTGTAACGCGGAGTCAGTGACAGAGAATAGCGCTTCCCGTTCTTGCGGGAAGTAATAGCGCGTTTCAAACACATAAGAACAAATGTTGTCGTCATTCCCGATCAGCATCACATTGCCAAGCGGACGCTGTTCATAGTGACAACACGGTCCAAACAGCAGGACCACCGGCACGCCGACGGCGTCAGCGATGTAGACATTCCCCGAGTCAGACGCGATATAGCAGTCCATCTTAGAAATGGCCCAGGGAAGCTCTTCCAGCGAAATTTTGCCAATAAGATTGGTAAAATTGGGGATGTCACCGTAAAGGCGGGTGATATCGTCCATCCACGACTGTTCGTTTGGCGCGCCGAAGACATAAAACTCGCAGGGTAAATCAGCGAGTTGATCAACAATCCGCTTCCAGATAACCGGAGGGACGGTTTTGGCTTTATTGCCCGCAGCAATACTGATGCCGATGCGGATAACGCCAGGTTTATCAAGAATGGCCGGCCAGGTGGTCGGCTTGAAGAGTGGCTTTGTGGCGTGCTTGGGAGAGTCTTGCCACGTGAGCGAGCGGTCTGCCAGTTTCAGGTAGTTCGTCACCGAAAGCGTTTTTTTGCCATGCTCAACGGTACCGTCGGCCGCGAGATAGAAAATCCCGTGATACCACCTGCGCGTGTAAATGCTTAAAAATTGTTTGTTTTTGGCATTGCAGACGGCGGCAAAAAAGAGGTTCACGCTGTTGGGCTGTAGCAGGTAGACGTTGTCGTAGCGGTTCATGATCCTGCACGCGAAGCACAGCTTACGCCACAGGTTGCGCTTATGCTGCTCGATAAAATAGATCTGCTCAATAGTCTCATCATGCTTCGCCAGCGCGCCAACGCTGCGACTGATCAACACATCGCTTTTTTGCAGCCAGGCCAGAAGAGGCGTCGCATTAATAAAGTCACCGATTTTGGCTGTCTGAATGACAAGGTTCTTGCCCGTGTCCTTTCGAAACAGCTTCCGGATGAGTTTCACCGGAAAGAGTAAAATCAGCAGAAATACATAACTCATGGGTTAAATATCCCTGTTGGAAAGCCGATGGCTGCCCTGTAAATATGAAAAAATAGCATCTGCGCTAATATCCTTCGTTTGGTGCGTAGGGCTGACCATCTGATGCTGGTTTTTACCGTAACCCCCGATCAACCCCGGATCGGTCGGGCCGAAAATCGTGATATTAGGACGATCCAGTGCGGCGGTTAAATGGCTTAACCCTGTATCCACAGAAACGACGGCGTTAGCGCCCGCCAGCTGTGCGGCAACCTGCGCCAGCGTGAGTTTGGGTAACACCTCGACATGGGAAAAACCGGCTGCCAGACGCTCCGCACGCTGCCGCTCATGTTCAGCGCCCCACGGGAGTTTAATATGGATACCGCAAGGTTGCATTAGTTCAATCAGCCTTCTCCAGTGCGTTTCCGGCCAGTGCTTATCATCGCGCGTTGTGGCATGCAGGAAGACCAGATACGGCGCGATATCCCTGTCCGTTTCGCGCAGAAAAAGCTGTGCGATGGCGTAGTCACCCTGGAGGTCGGGTTTTGCATAGCCGAGACTCTTAGCGAACAGCTCGCGGGTACGTTCCACGGCGTGCTGCTGCTTCGCAATATGGTGGCGACGATTATAGAACAGGCTCGCCAGCGGTTCGCGGGCGGTTTGCCAGTCCATGCCGTGCTTTACGCCGTGCGCCAGACGCGTGACCAGCGCGGCGCTTTTCACCAGCCCCTGGGCGTCGACGATCGCGTCGTAACGCCGGGCCTGCACTGCTTCGCGGAAGGCTTTGCGTTCGGCTTTAATCGGTGCGGAGAACCACGCTTTGCGCCAGCGGCGAATGGCCACCGGGATCACGCGATCAACCGCTTCATGCCAGGTGGGGATCTGCGCGAAGCCTTCTTCCACCACCCAGTCAAAACGGATGCCGGGAATGGCCCGCATGGCGTCCGTCAGCGACGGCAGCGTATGCAGAACATCACCCATTGAGGAGGTTTTAACGATCAATACCCGCATCCGTTATCCTTCTTCGCTCAACAGCAGTGCGTTGAGTTCTTCAAGGACGCGCTGCGGCGTGATGTCGATCAGGCTCTGATGATAGCCTTCTGCGGCATCGCCTTTACGCACCTTGTGGTAGCCGGTGATCAAACGGATCACGCGCGCCTTGTGCGACAGCGGCGGCGTGAAGTCCGGGCTGCTTGGGCCATACAGCGCGACCAGCGGGCGGTCCAGCGCGGCGGCGACGTGCATCAGGCCAGAGTCGTTACTGACCACGGCCTTACAGGCGGCAATGAGGATAACCGCCTGCTCGAGTTGCGTTTCCCCGGCCAGGTTGCGGCACCATGCCTGTTGCTCGGTGCTCAGCGTGGCGAGAATTTCATTGCCCGCCTCGTGATCTTTCGCCGAGCCAAACAGCACAATTTGATAGCCTTCATCGATAAGCTGTTTCGCCAGCTCTGCATAGTGATAGTGCGGCCAGCGTTTTGCCGGACCGAATTCTGCGCCAGGGCAGAACCCAATCATCGGGCGTTCGGACGAAATGCCAAATGCGTTGCAGGTGTGGGATTTCTCCCCGTCGCTTACCTGGAGCTGCGGCCACAGCAGCGGCTGCGGCAGATCTTTCGCGCTGCGCATCACGCCTTTGTCGTAGGCCAGCGCCACGTAGCGTTCCACCATCAGCGGCCAGGCCTCTTTATCCAGCACCCGGGCGTCGTTCAGCAGGCCGTAGCGCATTTCACCGCGCCAGCCGGTACGGTGCGGGATGCCCGCAAAGAAGGGCACAAGGGCGGATTTGAAGGAGTTAGGCAGCACGTACGCGCGGTCATAGCGTTTCTCGCGCAGGCTGTGGCCGAGTTTGCGGCGTTCACCGATTTCCAGCGCCCCGTGGCCGAGCGGCATCGGGATCGCCTCGTTCACTTCCGGCATACGCGATAACAGCGGACGGCACCATGCGGGTGCCATCACGTCGATTATCGCCTGGGGATAACGCGCCTTGAGCGTGCGATAGAGACTTTGCGACATCATCATGTCGCCCACCCATGACGGGCCGATCACCAGAATTTTCATACTTATGCGTCGCGGTTCAGCCAGGCCATATATTCCGTTACGCCTTCGGCAACGGTCTTGAACGGCTTGTCATAGCCTGCGGCGCGCAGGTTAGTCAGGTCCGCCTGGGTGAATGCCTGGTAGCGGCCTTTCAGCTTATCCGGGAACGGAATGTACTCGATGCTGCCTTTTTTATGGTACGCCAGCGTCGCGTCTGCCACCGCCTGGAAGGATTCCGCGCGGCCTGTGCCCAGGTTGAAAATGCCGGACACGCCATTTTCCAGGAACCACAGGTTTACTGCCGCCACATCGCCCACGTAGACGAAGTCACGCTTGAAGCCGTCGCTGCCTTCGAACAGTTTCGGGCTTTCGCCGTTATTTAACTGGGTGTTCAGGTGGAACGCCACGCTCGCCATGCTGCCTTTGTGACCTTCGCGCGGCCCGTAGACGTTGAAGTAGCGGAAGCCGACAATCTGCGAGTTCGCTTCTGGCAGGATCTGACGCACGTACTCATCAAACAGGAACTTGGAGTAACCGTAAACGTTCAGCGGCTGCTCATATTCGCGGGATTCGATGAAATCTGAAGTGCGCCCACCGTAGGTTGCCGCGGAAGAGGCGTACAGGAACGGAATTTCACGCTCCAGGCAGTAGTGCAGGAGCTCTTTGGAGTACTGATAGTTGTTATCCATCATGTACTTGCCGTCCCACTCGGTGGTGGAAGAGCACGCCCCTTCGTGGAAGATGGCTTCGATCTCGCCGAACTCTTCACCCGCCATAATCTGGATAAGGAAGTCTTCTTTATCCATGTAGTCAGCGATGTTCAGATCCACCAGGTTCACGAACTTGGTGCCGTCTTTCAGGTTGTCCACCACCAGAATGTCGGTGATGCCTTTGTCATTGAGGGCCTTAACAATATTGCTGCCGATAAAGCCCGCGCCGCCAGTAACGATGATCATAACTGTAACCTTTGAAGTATGAGTCGGGGAATATCCCGAACGCTAATCTCTTTATCATATCATCACAATGCTCAGGCTTCAGCCATTCACCGATATGCAGCAGGGGTACGCGTGATTTATGCTGCAAAAACGAGAAGAGATACTGCGTCATCTCGTCATGAACTATTGGTTTGGGTAATATGTGCCAAAATTTGCCGAGTCTGGAGAATTGCAATGCGTGGTGATTTTTACAAACAGTTAAACAGCGACCTCGACACCGCACGTGCGGAAGGGTTGTTCAAAGAAGAGCGTATTATCACGTCTGCCCAGCAGGCGGACATCACCGTTGCCGACGGTAGCCATGTGATCAACTTTTGTGCGAACAACTACTTAGGTCTTGCGAATCACCCTGAGCTGATTGCCGCTGCAAAAAACGGCATGGATACCCACGGTTTCGGCATGGCCTCCGTACGCTTCATCTGCGGTACGCAGGACAGCCACAAACAGCTTGAGCAAAAGCTGGCGAGCTTCCTCGGAATGGAAGACGCGATTCTGTACTCCTCCTGCTTCGACGCCAACGGCGGTCTGTTTGAGACCCTGCTCGGCGCAGAAGACGCGATTATCTCCGACGCCCTGAACCACGCTTCCATCATCGATGGCGTACGCCTGTGCAAAGCGAAGCGTTTCCGCTACGCCAACAACGACATGGTTGAGCTGGAAGCGCGCCTGAAAGAGGCCCGTGAAGCGGGGGCTCGCCACGTGCTGATCGCCACCGACGGCGTGTTCTCCATGGACGGTGTGATCGCCAACCTGAAGGGCGTGTGCGATCTGGCGGATAAATACGACGCGCTGGTGATGGTGGATGACTCTCACGCGGTCGGTTTTGTCGGCGAAAACGGTCGTGGCTCCCACGAATACTGCGACGTAATGGGCCGCGTGGATATCATCACCGGTACGCTGGGCAAAGCGCTCGGCGGCGCGTCTGGCGGCTACACCGCCGCGCGTAAAGAGGTGGTCGAGTGGCTGCGCCAGCGCTCCCGCCCGTATCTGTTCTCCAACTCCCTGGCGCCGGCGATTGTGGCTGCCTCCATTAAAGTGCTGGAGATGGTGGAATCCGGAGCTGAGCTGCGCGACCGCCTGTGGGCTAACGCCCGCCTGTTCCGTGAAAAAATGAGCGCCGCAGGGTTCACCCTGGCTGGCGCTGACCACGCGATCATTCCGGTGATGCTGGGCGACGCGGTTGTCGCGCAGCAATTTGCTCGTGAGCTTCAGAAAGAAGGGATTTACGTGACCGGGTTCTTCTTCCCGGTGGTACCAAAAGGTCAGGCGCGTATCCGCACCCAGATGTCTGCGGCGCACTCGCCTGAACAAATTGAACGTGCGGTGGAAGCCTTTACCCGCATCGGCAAACAGCTGGGCGTAATTGCCTGAGGACGTGTGATGAAAGCGTTATCCAAACTGAAAGCGGAAGAAGGGATTTGGATGACCGACGTGCCGGAGCCGGAAGTCGGTCATAACGATCTGCTGATCAAAATTCGTAAAACCGCCATCTGCGGTACTGACGTTCACATCTACAACTGGGACCAGTGGTCACAGAAAACTATTCCGGTACCGATGGTTGTCGGTCACGAATATGTCGGCGAAGTGGTCGGCATCGGCCAGGAAGTAAAAGGCTTCAAGATTGGCGATCGCGTCTCCGGTGAAGGCCATATTACCTGCGGTCACTGCCGTAACTGTCGCGGTGGGCGTACCCACCTGTGCCGCAACACCGTCGGCGTGGGTGTAAACCGTCCGGGCTGCTTCGCGGAATACCTGGTGATCCCGGCGTTTAACGCGTTCAAAATCCCGGACAATATCTCTGACGATCTGGCCTCCATCTTCGACCCGTTCGGCAACGCGGTACACACGGCGCTCTCCTTCGACCTGGTGGGTGAAGACGTGCTGGTTTCCGGCGCGGGCCCCATCGGCATTATGGCGGCAGCCGTGGCGAAGCACGTGGGTGCGCGTAATGTAGTGATCACCGACGTGAACGAATACCGCCTGTCGCTGGCGCGCAAAATGGGCGTCACCCGCGCGGTGGATGTCTCGAAAGAGAGCCTGACCGACGTGATGGAAGAGCTGGGCATGACCGAAGGCTTTGACGTGGGTCTGGAGATGTCCGGCGCGCCACCGGCGTTCCGCACCATGCTCGACACCATGAACCACGGTGGGCGTATCGCGATGCTGGGTATTCCGCCGTCAGATATGTCCATTGACTGGAACAAAGTCATCTTCAAGGGGCTGTTCATTAAGGGCATCTATGGCCGCGAGATGTTTGAGACCTGGTACAAGATGGCCGCGCTGATCCAGTCTGGTCTGGACCTGTCCCCGATTATCACTCACCGTTTCTCCATCGATGAGTTCCAGCAGGGCTTTGACGCGATGCGTTCGGGCCAGTCAGGGAAAGTGATCCTGAGCTGGGATAAGTAATTAAAAAGGGGCCAGCGGCCCCTTTTTTACTGATTCTTTTTCTCTTCGTCCGTCAGGTAACGCACCTTGCGGGTGTAATCCTGGCCTTTGAACAGCAGTTTGTTATCCGGCGATTCCAGATACTTCTGCCATTCGGAAAGCGGGAAACCACCGTGCGCGCCAATCACCTCTTTCGGTACAACGGCTTCCTGACCGCCGATCTTCTTGGAGACCGGCCAGTTCATCCAGTCGCCCAGGTTAACCGTTTTAACATCCAGCATGTCCAGCAGCGCAGCGAGCGGCAGCTGATCGGTCGGCGGCTGCGTATCGTCCATCAGCTCCCAGGTATCCTGGAACAGCGTCAGCCACAGCGGGCAGATACGGCGCCAGGTCTTTTTGGTGGCGGCAAGAAACGCGCCGTTAACGTGATCGACCAGATACGGACGCACCGTTTCTTTGTAATACGCTGGCACTTTCTCCGCTGGCGCACCGTCCAACTTGGCAATCATTTTGCCCTGACGGAAGCTGGAGTAGATGTGCATATCCGCCATCTTGATCTCTGGCATTTTAAGCAGGTTGAGATCGGAGTCGATCATCAGCACACCTTCACCGCGCGCCTGCAACGGAGCGTTAAGCTTCACCAGACGACTGAGGTAGATCTGCTTATAGCGGTAACCTTCTTCACGTTTTGGAAGCGTGAGGGTAACAACGCGGGTTTTTGGCGGCAGTTCGCCGAAAGCGGATTCAGGCTGATCGCTGACGATAACAATCTCGCTGACGTCGGTGGCATAACGCTCTGCAAAGGTCGCTGACAATAACGCCTCTTCGACGAAATCCGCGCCCGTACACGGGATCACAATGGAATCCACCGCAACGAGATCGCGCGTGACCGGAAGGGAAGCGTAAGGAATGTTATGACGCCCGGTAATGTGGCGGTAGCGAGCATTCAGGAATTTAAACATGTTCTTCTCGTTTGGTTATTGCGCGCCAAGAACGGCCTCGACACCGTTAACATAGCTTTCAATGGCATACATGTTGCAGACATTCTGGTGTGCGGCAGCGGCGAGCCGGGCGCGCAGAGCAGGATCCTGCCAGATATTATCCAGATGTTGAGCAAGTTGCGACACGTCGCTCCAGGGGAACAGCAGGCCGGTTGACTCATGATCGATCAATTCTGCCGTGCCGGTCACTTTTGAACCAATCACGGGAATATTCAGCAGCATCGCTTCCAGCACGACGCGCGGCAGGCCTTCGCTCTTCGAGGCAAGAATAAACGCGTCAAAGGTAGCAAGGTAGTCAAAAGGCGTGTTCTGGAAACCGGTAAAAATGACGTGTTCAGCAATACCTGACGCATCAGCCTGTGCCGCCAGTGCGCCGCGCTCAGCCCCTTCACCGACCAGCACCATCTTCCATTTTGCCTGCGGGTGCCTCTGGCTGAACTGTGCCAGCGCCTCCAGCGTATGGTGGTTGGCTTTGCGAGGGATTAGCGAGCCAATGCTGCCGAACACAAACGTGTCGTCATCAATGTTCAGGCGCTGGCGCATCGCGCGTCGGTCGGGCAAAGGCTGGTGGATGTCGATGGCGTTGTTGACCGTGGTACACAGCTCGGGCCGGACGCCATGCTGAAGTAGCACGCGTTCAACGCCGTGCGAGACGGCGATAATTTTTGTGGCATGGGTATTCACCAGCTTCACCAGCGGCGGGGTCAGCACCGGTTCAATCCGGCAGTGCTGGATTATCCGCGCATGCAGGTTTGCGCCCGCCAGATACCCTTCTTCGTTAGAGCCTGGCTGGTTGTTCATATACAGCGTATCGAAACCACCTTCTCTAAAAATAGTCTCGATTTTGCTGACGTTGGGGCGAATGCGCCACAGGGTATCAATATGCCGCGTAAATGCTTTGCGCGCTGAACGCGAGAAAAACAGCAGACCACGTCCCGCTTCTTTCAGGAGTTTTGCCCATGCCGGTTGCTTACGTTGGGGGATAACCAGTAGCGGGATCCCAATGGTATTGAGCACCTGGCCTATCGTTTCACCTTCAGCACGACTATAATCACTGTAAAAACAACAAGTAATGTCGAATTTATCGCGGTTGATTCGCTTCAGAAGCTCAAGCATACTGTTGGTACCTCCCCCCCATTCTTTGCCCGTGTCCAGGAGGAGGATTTTACGTTTTTGCGGCATGTCTGAATCCGTATGCTACCCTTCATCTGACCGCATTATAGAGAATTTGTTGAAATAAAATAGATTTTTTGTATTTCTTTGTCTTTTTATAAGAAAACATTTTAAACACGCTTATTTTAAAAGTGTGATTTAAGACTTTAATCGCCTCTTCTCAATTAGATACTATTAGCGCAAAAATTTATGTTGTTATTGAGAGAGTGAGAATATGTTTAAAATAACGGTCTGCTTATTAACGTTTAACTCCGAAAGAACGTTGCACGATGTTATTCCTCCTCTTTTAAAAATAGCGGATGAATTCGTTGTAGTTGATTCCGGAAGTACAGACTCAACGATATATATTTGCCAGAGTTATGGATTGTCGCCCGTATTCAAAAAATATAGCTGGCACGGCGAGCAGATGAACCATGCCGTATCCCATGCGCACAACGACTGGGTGCTGTGCATGGACAGCGACGAAATACTCGATCAAGAAACCGTTGATGCTATTTTAAAATTAAAAATGGGCGATGAACCCGAACCGGATATGGCGTGGCGGATATGTCGTCACTGGTTTGTTCTGGGAGAAAATGTCCGAACGATTTATCCCGTCTCATCACCGGATTATCCGGTGCGTCTTTTTAACCGTACGCAGTCGCGATTTAATAACCGGCCCGTAGACGATCAGGTTGAAGGTTTTCTCCGCTCTGAACGTATTCCTGGTTATGTCAGACATGATACGTTTCATTCGCTGCATGAACTTTTTAATAAATTAAATGGATATACCACTCGCCTGGTTCAATATCAGACGATACGTCCCTCTCTTGGTCGCGGAGCGATCAGCGCTATCGGCGCATTTTTCAAATGGTATCTGTTTAGCGGTGCCTGGCGTCAGGGAAAAGTGGGTGTGGTGACAGGGTTTTATGCCACGGCGTACAGTTTTTTGAAATATTTCAAGGCCTGGTATCAGGATCGGGAAAAGAAAGAGTCCGTTGCAAAAGAGCAGTCGGACTCTTACATAGCAGAATAGGCGTTATCCGATCAGGCTTTTTTCCCCCAACCCTGCCACTGTTGCTGGACGTATTTAACCAGCGTACTGCTGCTGATGCTTTCGCCAATCACCGTGAAGAAGCGGGTAGCATAGACCGGTTCAGGCGGCTTTTTCAGCGTGCAGTTCTTCACGCCGCGGAATGGATTGCGCGGCTGCGTTGCGGGTGGTTGCGCGCTACCCGGACGAGAAGTATCCACCTGAGGTTCATTGAGCAGATCGCTCGGACGCACCAGCGTGATATCGGCGGGTAAGTCCGGCAACATTTGCTGCAAAACGCGAACGGTAGACGGATGCGGATGCCCAATGGCAATCGCCGAACCGTTACGGCGCGCCAGCTGTACCGCGCGGTTGAACTGCACGCGGATATCCGCTTCGTTCTGGGAGTCGTCCAGGAATACTTTGCGCTTGATGACTTTCACGCCCGTCCCCTGAGCGGCACGCATCGCCTGGCTGTTGCCGATGGTCATGCTGTCGAGGAAATAGAGATTGTAACGTTCCAGCGCCTGCATCACTTTCAGCATACCGTACAGGCTGGAGGTCATCGCGCTGCCCATATGGTTATTCAGACCCACGGCATACGGCACTTTATTGTACGCATCGCGGATGATGCGATCGATCTCGTCGCTGCTCATGTCCGGGCGCAGGGTATCTTTTTCCAGCGGTTGCTTGCTGAGGGGGGCCATCGGCAGATGGATGAGGACCTGATGGCCGCCATTGTGAGCTTTGGTCGCCATTTCATGCGCGTGAGGCGCATTAGGCAGGACGGCGACAGAGATGGCAGGCGGCATCGCCAGCACCTGATTTTCATAGTGTGGTCGGTAACCGAAGTCATCAATCACAATCGCGAGTTTGCCTGCATAAACCGGTGCAGCCAGCGCCAGTGCGCTGACTACGGAAACAACAATTCGACGAAATTGAAGCAAAACCTATCTTCCCAACCACGGCTGTGGATTGACCGCCTGACCCTGACGACGAATTTCGAAATAGAGTGACGGGCGGCCCTGACCGCCACTGCTGCCCACAAGGGCAATGGGTTGACCCGCGCGCACCTGAGTGCCAACGCTGACCAGCGCGCTCTGGTTGTAGCCGTAAAGACTCATATCGCCTTTACCGTGTTCAACCACCACCACGAGCCCGTAACCCTGTAGCCAGTCGGCCAGGATCACGCGGCCATCGGCGATGGCTTTCACTTCGCTACCTTCAGACGCACCGATAACGATCCCCTTCCAACGTAGCTCACCCTGCAACTGTTCGCCATAGCGATGCAGGATCGTACCGCGAACGGGCCAGTAAGCCTGACCACGCGGGGAGCCGAGGCCGCCGGTACGCGACATCAGGGAACGTTCATTTTCAGTCGGTTTGTAGGTGGTGCCTTTCCGGGAGGCTTCCTGCTGCTTATTACGCACCGCCTGCGCTTCGCGCGCTTCTTTTTCGGCGCGCGCCTTGGCCGCGGCTTCTGCCCGGGCAATGCTGTTACGCAGTCTGGATTCGTTGGCGCGCATTTCGCTCAGCTGGCTTTGTCCTGCCTGGATAGAGGACTCCAGCCCGGCGAGCGTCTTCTTACGCTCATTGCGCGCCTGCTCAAGCTTCTCCTGCTGCGCCTGCTGATCGTAGAGCAGCGTTTGCTGCTGGCTCTGCTTCTCTTCCAGCTCGGCTTTTTGCGTGGTGACTTCTTCGCGCGTCTGTTTCAGCTGCGCAATGGTCTCCTGACGCGCCTGGTTTAGATAGCCGAAATAGGCCTGTAAACGCTGACCACGCTGGCTCTCTTCACCGCTGAGGATCAGCTGAAGGCCTGTGTGCTCACCCTGACGGAAAGCGGCATCAAGCTGTGCAGCAAGGTTCCGCTCCTGGGCATCGCGCTGACGCTCCAGTTTCGCAATCGACGCGTTCATTTCATCGATTTGCTTATTGAGCTGGGCAAGGGTGTTTTGTGTTTCACGCAGCTTACGCGCGGCGGCGGAAATGGCCTCTTCCTGCTTTTTAAGCTGGGCGAGCAGGGTGGCGCGCTGCTGTTGCTGCTGACGTACCGCACGCTCTTTGGCGGCGATATCGGCCTGAATGGATTTAAGCTGATCGCGGTCATCCGCGTGGGCGGATGCGGCGCACAGCAATACGCCAGCGCTGAGTGCGCTGGCGCAAAGCAGAGGTCTGACTGATAACCGAAGCGGCTTCACGACCCATGTGATTGAAAAAATCGCCTTTCCCCTCATGGGGAGCGATTATTCCACGATGAACAGCGGCTTGCCAGTCATCTCTTCAGGGATTTCCATACCCATCAGCGACAACATGGTTGGCGCGATGTCAGAAAGCTTGCCGCCTTCCACTGCTTTCACTGATTTATCACCCACATAAATCAGTGGAACAGGCAGGTTGGTATGGGCGGTATGCGCCTGACCGGTTGCCGGGTCACGCATCTGTTCTGCGTTACCGTGGTCAGCGGTGATCAGCAGCTGGCCGCCCACGGATTCAACCGCTTTCGCAACCTGCTCAACGCAGTGGTCCAGCGCTTCAACCGCTTTAACGGCTGCTTCCATCACGCCGGTGTGGCCCACCATGTCGCCATTCGGATAGTTACAGATGATGGTGTCGTATTTACCGCTTTCGATCGCGGCCACCAGTTTTCCGGTCAGCTCCGCAGAGCTCATTTCTGGCTGGAGATCGTAAGTGGCGACTTTCGGCGAGTTAATCAGGATGCGGTCTTCGCCTTTAAACGGCTCTTCTACACCGCCGTTAAAGAAGAAGGTCACGTGCGCATACTTCTCCGTTTCGGAGATGCGCAGCTGCGTTTTGTCGTTTTTCGCCATCCACTCACCGAAGGTATTTTCCAGGGAAGCGGGTGGATACGCGCATGGGGCTTTGATATCCGCTGCATACTCGGTCAACTGGATGAAATCGATCTTCGCCACTTTCTTACGGGCGAAACCGTCGAAATCGCTGTTGACGAAGGCGCGGGTGATTTCGCGCGCGCGGTCAGCACGGAAGTTCATGAAGATCAGCGCATCGCCATCTTCCATGGCGGCATCGGCCTGGCCTTCAGCGCGGATCACGGTTGCCTTCACAAATTCGTCGTTTTCATCACGCGCGTAAGCCGCTTCCAGGCCTTCAACGGCGGTCGGGAACTGGAACTCGCCTTTTGCCAGGGTCAGCAGATCATAGGCTTGCTCAACGCGGTCCCAGCGGTTGTCGCGGTCCATGGCATAGTAACGGCCAATGATGGACGCCACGCGGCCTTTGCCCAGTGCGGCAAATTTATCTTCAAACGCTTCAAGAGAACCTTTTGCGCTGCGTGGCGGCGTATCGCGACCATCTAGGAAAGCGTGCAGATAGATTTTTTCCGCACCGCGCTCAGCGGCCAGTTCTACCATCGCCATGATGTGATCTTCGTGGCTGTGAACGCCGCCCGCAGAGAGCAGACCCATAATGTGAACGGCCTTGCCTGCGGCAACGGCTTTATCAACCGCTCCGGTGAGCGTTGGGTTGGCAAAGAATGTACGTTCTTTGATTTCAACGTCCAGGCGCGTCAGGTCCTGATAAACGATACGGCCCGCACCCAGGTTAACGTGACCCACTTCTGAGTTGCCCATCTGACGATCCGGCAGACCCACTTCCAGGCCAGACGCATCAATCAGGGTGTGGGGACGTTTTGCCCATAGCGCATCCATAACCGGGGTTTTGGCGTTGAAAATGGCGTTATCCTGTTGATCTTCACGGTAGCCATAGCCATCCAGAATCACCAGTACCATAGGTTTTTTAGAAACCGACATTGCGACAACCTCATGCTCAAGAGACAAAAAATTTGCGTAATTTTACTACAGCTGAATCGATAAAATAGCCGCAGAAGATCAAAGAAAGCGCGGGGGCAAGGCTGTTCTCAGGCCATTTTGAGGCTTTTTTTACGTGGCATGCCGCAGAAAATAGATTAGCTTTATGTCGCTGGCTGTATTTGCCACAGCGCACAGGTATACTCCTGTCCTGGTTTTTTTAATCACTTAGTCGGGAGTTGTTACCCCCCATGCAAGAAATTATGCAATTCGTTAGCCGCCACCCGGTTCTGAGCATCGCGTGGATTGGCCTGCTGGTCGCTGTACTGTTCACCACATTTAAGGGACTGACGTCTAAAATTAAGGTGATCACCCGCGGTGAAGCGACACGTCTGATCAACAAAGAGGACGCCGTGGTTGTCGATCTGCGTCAGCGCGACGATTTCCGCAAGGGCCATATTGCAGGTGCTATCAACCTGCTGCCAGCGGAAATTAAAGCGAACAACATTGGTGAGCTGGAGAAGCATAAAGCCCAGCCGATTATCGTTGTTGACGGCACAGGCATGCAGGCGCAGGAATCTGCCAACGCACTGCATAAAGCAGGCTTTGAAAACGTAACGGTGCTGAAAGAAGGCATCTCCGGCTGGAGCGGGGAAAATCTTCCTTTAGTGCGCGGTAAATAAGGAGTTAAGTGATGGCCAATATTGAGATCTACACCAAAGCAACGTGCCCGTTCTGCCACCGAGCGAAAGCGCTGCTGTCCAGCAAAGGCGTAACGTTCAAGGAACTGCCGATCGATGGTGACGCGATTAAACGCGAAGAGATGATCCAACGCAGTGGTCGCACAACGGTTCCACAGATTTTTATTGATGCGCAGCACATTGGCGGCTGTGATGACTTGTATGCGCTCGACGCCCGTGGTGGACTCGATCCGCTGCTGAGCTAGAGACTTTAGGACAATTAAAAAGGGTTTTTCCATGTCAGAACAAAATAACACCGAGATGACTTTCCAGATCCAGCGCATCTACACCAAGGATGTCTCTTTCGAAGCGCCAAATGCGCCGCACGTTTTCCAGAAAGACTGGCAGCCAGAGGTTAAACTTGATCTGGATACCGCATCCACCCAGCTGGCGGATGATGTGTATGAAGTCGTACTGCGTGTCACCGTGACCGCCTCTCTGGGCGAAGAGACTGCATTCCTGTGCGAAGTTCAGCAGGGCGGTATCTTCTCCATCGGCGGCATCGAAGGCAACCAGATGGCACATTGCCTGGGTGCATACTGCCCGAACATCCTGTTCCCGTATGCGCGTGAATGCATCACCAGCCTGGTTTCTCGCGGTACATTCCCGCAACTGAACCTTGCGCCAGTAAACTTTGATGCGCTGTTCATGAACTATCTACAGCAGCAGGCTGGCGAAGGTGCCGAACAACATCAGGATGCCTGATGAGCACTGTTAATGCGTCAATGACTGTGATCGGTGCCGGCTCTTACGGCACCGCTCTTGCCATCACGCTGGCAAGAAATGGTCACGACGTGGTCCTGTGGGGCCACGATCCAAAACATATCGCGACGTTGCAACACGACCGCTGCAACGTGGCGTTTCTCCCGGACGTTCCGTTCCCTGACTCTCTGTATCTGGAAAGCGACCTCGCGACCGCGCTGGCGGCCAGCCGCAATATTTTGATTGTGGTGCCAAGCCACGTGTTTGGCGAAGTCCTGCGTCAGATTAAGCCGCTGATGCGTGCGGATGCGCGTATTGTATGGGCGACGAAGGGGCTGGAAGCGGAAACCGGACGTCTGTTGCAGGACGTTGCCCGCGAAGCGCTGGGAACAGCGATCCCGCTGGCGGTGATCTCCGGGCCGACGTTTTCCAAAGAGCTGGCTGCGGGCTTGCCGACGGCGATTTCGCTGGCGTCCACCGACCAGGCATTTTCCGACGATCTTCAGCAACTGCTGCACTGCGGCAAAAGCTTCCGCGTGTACAGCAATCCCGATTTTATCGGCGTGCAGCTGGGCGGCGCGGTGAAGAACGTCATTGCCATCGGGGCCGGGATGTCTGACGGCATCGGTTTCGGCGCGAATGCGCGTACTGCGCTGATCACCCGTGGCCTGACCGAAATGTCCCGCCTGGGCGAAGCGCTGGGTGCCGATCCGGCCACCTTTATGGGGATGGCAGGGCTGGGCGACCTGGTGCTGACCTGCACCGACAACCAGTCGCGTAACCGCCGCTTTGGCATGATGCTCGGACAGGGCAGCGATGTAAAAAGCGCGCAGGAGAAGATTGGTCAGGTGGTTGAAGGCTATCGCAATACCAAAGAAGTTCGCGAATTGGCGCACCGTTTCGGTGTCGAAATGCCAATAACCGAGGAAATTTATCAGGTATTGTATTGCGGAAAAAATGCGCGCGAGGCAGCATTGACCTTATTAGGTCGTGCGCGCAAGGACGAGCGCAGCAGCAATTAGCCGGGAAGTATCGTCACCTGAATGACCCAGCCAGCGCAGAAGTGGCTGGTCATTAACTATCGTCTGGAGCAAGCAATGCCGTGTGAAGAACTGGATATCGTCTGGAATAATATTAAAGCCGAAGCCCGAGCGTTGGCCGACTGTGAGCCCATGCTGGCCAGTTTCTATCACGCGACGCTACTCAAGCACGAAAATCTCGGCAGCGCCCTGAGCTATATGCTCGCCAATAAACTGGCTTCCCCTATCATGCCTGCTATTGCGATTCGCGAGGTGGTGGAAGAGGCCTACGCCGCAGATCCGGAAATGATTGCTTCTGCCGCCTGCGACATTCAGGCCGTGCGCACGCGTGACCCGGCGGTGGATAAATACTCCACGCCGCTACTGTATCTCAAAGGCTTTCATGCCTTACAGGCGTACCGCATCGGCCACTGGTTATGGAATGAGGGACGCCGCGCGCTGGCCATCTTCCTGCAAAACCAGGTGTCCGTGACCTTCCAGGTCGATATTCACCCGGCGGCGAAAATTGGCCGCGGGATCATGCTCGATCACGCCACCGGCATTGTTGTCGGGGAAACGGCGGTGATCGAAGATGACGTGTCGATCCTGCAATCCGTTACGCTGGGCGGTACCGGTAAAACCAGCGGCGATCGCCATCCGAAAATTCGTGAAGGGGTGATGATTGGCGCAGGCGCTAAAATCCTCGGCAATATTGAAGTCGGACGCGGCGCGAAGATTGGCGCGGGGTCGGTTGTGCTTCAGCCCGTACCGCCGCATACCACCGCCGCTGGCGTCCCGGCGCGCATCGTCGGTAAGCCAGACAGCGATAAGCCGTCGATGGATATGGATCAGCACTTCAACGGTATTCACCACACCTTCGAATACGGCGACGGCATCTGAACCCCGGAACAGCCAAATAAAAAAGCCCGGTGAGTCAATGCACCGGGCTTTTGATTAGTTGCGGTATAACACTTTGATAATGTGATAGCCGAACTGCGTATGCAGTGGGCCGGTTGGCTCCAGCACCGGGCAGGAGAAGACCACTTTATCAAACGCCGGAACCATCTGGCCCTGGCGGAACTCGCCTAAGTCACCACCGCGTTTGCCTGACGGGCAAATCGAGTGTTTCTTCGCCAGTTTGCCGAAGTCGGCGCCGTTTTTAATCTGTTCGAGCAGATCCTGTGCCAGTTTCTCTTCTTTAACAAGGATATGCAGTGCTGCTGCTGTTTTTGCCATGATCGTGCCTTGAGTCGACTAGTTTACGATCGGTATACTACCACGCGTTTTTCCTCCTCTCCCGACTTTCATTGAGTGATCATTTATGCGTTTAAACCCCGGACAACAACAAGCTGTCGAATTCGTCACCGGACCCTGCCTGGTGCTGGCGGGAGCGGGATCCGGTAAAACACGCGTGATCACCAACAAAATCGCCCACTTAATTCGGGATTGTGGATACCAGGCGCGCCATATCGCGGCGGTCACCTTTACCAACAAAGCGGCGCGTGAGATGAAAGAGCGCGTCGGCCAGACGCTGGGCCGTAAAGAGGCGCGCGGGCTGATGATCTCTACCTTCCACACGCTGGGTCTGGATATCATCAAGCGCGAATACGCGGCGCTGGGCATGAAGTCCAACTTTTCTCTCTTTGATGACACCGACCAGGTGGCGCTGCTTAAAGAGCTGACGGAAGGGCTGATCGAAGATGACAAAGTGCTGTTGCAACAGCTGATCTCGACGATCTCGAACTGGAAAAACGATCTGATGACGCCGGCCCAGGCAGCGGCAAGCGCTAAAGGCGAGCGCGACCGCATCTTTGCCCACTGCTACGGTCTGTACGACGCGCACATGAAAGCCTGCAACGTCCTGGATTTCGACGATCTGATCCTGCTGCCGACGCTGCTGCTTCAGCGGAATGAAGAGGTACGCGAGCGCTGGCAGAATAAAATTCGTTACCTGCTGGTGGATGAATACCAGGATACCAACACCAGCCAGTACGAGCTGGTGAAGCTGCTGGTAGGGCTGCGTGCACGCTTTACCGTCGTAGGCGATGACGATCAGTCGATTTACTCCTGGCGTGGCGCACGTCCGCAAAACCTGGTGCTGCTGAGCAAAGACTTCCCGGCGTTGCAGGTGATTAAACTGGAGCAGAACTACCGTTCCTCCGGGCGTATCCTGAAGGCGGCGAACATCCTCATTGCCAATAACCCGCACGTCTTTGAGAAGCGCCTGTTCTCCGAACTGGGTTACGGTACAGAGCTGAAAGTGCTCAGCGCCAACAACGAAGAGCACGAAGCGGAGCGCGTAACGGGCGAGCTGATTGCCCATCACTTCGTCAACAAAACGGAATACAAGGATTACGCGATCCTCTATCGCGGAAACCACCAGTCGCGCGTCTTTGAAAAGATGCTGATGCAGAACCGCATTCCCTACAAAATCTCCGGCGGTACGTCGTTCTTTTCGCGTCCGGAAATCAAGGATCTGCTGGCCTATCTGCGCGTGCTGACCAACCCGGATGACGACAGCGCTTTCCTGCGCATCGTGAATACGCCGAAACGTGAGATTGGCTCTGCGACGCTGCAAAAGCTGGGTGAATGGGCGATGACCCGCAACAAAAGCCTGTTCACCGCCAGCTTCGATATGGGGCTGAGCCAGACCCTGACTGGGCGCGGTTATGACGCCTTAACCCGCTTTACCCACTGGCTGGGTGAGGTGCAGCGTCTGGCTGAGCGCGAGCCGGTGGCAGCTGTGCGCGATCTGATCCACGGCATTGATTACGAATCCTGGTTGTATGAAACCTCCGCCAGCCCGAAAGCAGCCGAGATGCGCATGAAAAACGTTAACCAGCTCTTCAGCTGGATGACCGAAATGCTTGAAGGATCTGAGATTGACGAGCCCATGACCCTGACGCAGGTGGTCACCCGCTTCACGCTGCGCGATATGATGGAGCGCGGCGAAAGCGAAGAAGAGGCCGATCAGGTTCAGCTGATGACGTTACATGCCTCGAAAGGGCTGGAGTTCCCGTATGTCTATCTGGTGGGGATGGAAGAGGGCCTATTGCCGCACCAGAGCAGCATTGATGAAGATAACGTCGACGAAGAGCGCCGTCTGGCCTATGTGGGGATCACCCGTGCGCAGAAAGAGCTGACGTTTACGCTGTGCAAAGAGCGCCGTCAGTATGGTGAGCTGGTGCGCCCGGAGCCGAGCCGTTTTCTGCTTGAGTTGCCTCAGGACGATCTTATCTGGGAGCAGGAGCGTAAAGTCATTACCGCTGAAGAGCGTATGCACAAAGGGCAGGCAAACGTGGCAAACATTCGCGCAATGCTGGCAAAAGCCAAAGAGAAGGGATAACTATTTGCAGGCCGGGAAAGGCAAAGCCGCCACCCGGCACGCTTCAAAGGGTCACTTCACATCAAGCGCCCAGTGCACATAGCTCTGCCACTGGTACTCCTGCTCAATCAGTTCCGCCCCAAGCGGATGATCCTCAAGCCAGTTTTCCGGCAGCGTCAGCGTCAGTTTCTCATCGTCTGCCGCCAGCGTAATGGCTGGCAGCAAATCATCACGACGCCGGCTGGCAAACAGGATCGCCAGCCTAAGCAGACGGCACAGATGCTCCGCCACGCGCGGCGGCACAGCGTTCTGCTGGTGAAGGGAAGAGAGATCGACGGCGTTAGTCTGATTTAGCAGCAGGGTAGCCAGCAGCTTCTTCTGGGCGGGCGTATAGCCCGGCAAATCGAGATTACGCACCAGCCAGGCCGCGTGCAGCGGTGCCTGCTTGTACTCCACGCTGAGACCAATTTCATGTAGCGCACAGGCGCTTAGCAACAGATCGCGGCTTAACGGTTCAATATCCCAGCTTTTTTTCACCTGATCGGCAAACTGTGACGCCAGTTGACTCACTCTCTGTGCCTGGTCGGTATCCACAATAAAGCGGCGCTGAACGTTACGCAGCGTACGGCTACGGATGTCCTGATCGACCGACTGGTGCAGCATTCCGTAGACCAGACCTTCGCGCAACGCACCGCCTGCCAGAGTCATACACTGGATATTCAGTTCAGTAAAAATGGCGATCAGAATGGCGAGCCCACTGGGGAAAACCAGCGCGCGTTCGAGCGTCAGCCCTTCTATTTCAAGCTCTTCCAGACGACCACACTGGATGGCGCGCTGTTTAAGCTGCTGGAGTTTGGCAAGCGTGATCCGCTCGTCCATTCCCTGTGCCATCATGATTTCCTGCAACGCCTGAACGGTCCCGGACGCGCCGACACACACTTTCCAGCCGTGATAGCGCAGTTCGTCCATGACCGGGCGCAGGACCGCGCGCGCCGCGTTTTCCGCCTCGTCAAAATTCTCTTTGGCAAGGTTTCGATCGGTAAAGTAGCGTTCCAGCCAGGTCACACAGCCCATCGACAGGCTGAAGAGCGACGTCGCCTGCGCGCCTGTACCCGTGACCAGTTCGGTACTGGCACCACCGATATCGACCACCAGACGGCGATCGTCGCCGCCGGTCGTGTGCGCCACACCCTGATAAATCAGACGCGCTTCTTCTTCACCGCTGATGACCTGCACCGGACAGCCCAGAATTTCCTGTGCTCTGGCAATGAAATCGCCAGCGTTAACCGCCAGACGAAGGGTCGCCGTGGCAACAACGCGAATTTGACTGAGCGGGATATCCTGCAAACGTTCTGCAAACAGACGCAGACACTGCCAGCCACGTTCCATGGCTTCCGGGGAGAGGTGATTGTCGCTGCTCAGGCCCGCCGCGAGGCGGACCTTGCGCTTAATGCGCGTCAGCGTTTGTATGCTTCCCGCCACCTCGCGCACAACCAGCATATGAAAACTATTCGAACCGAGATCAATTGCCGCATAAAGCGAGGTGGAGCTGAGCATATTTTCTTAACCTGAACGACGACGATTACGCGGTGCACCGCCGGAACGACGCGGACCATTGCCGGAGCGTGGACGGGTAAGGCGCTTAGGTGGCGGCAGCTCGCTCAACAGCGCGTCCGGATTGTATTTGCTCTGTGGAATAGAGTGACCGATGTAGGTCTCAATGGCCGGAAGATTCAGCGCATACTCTTCACACGCAAGGCTGATGGAGTGACCGCTTGCGCCGGCACGACCGGTACGACCGATACGGTGTACGTAGTCTTCACAGTCATCTGGCAGGTCATAGTTAAAGACGTGCGTCACGGCTGGAATGTGCAGGCCACGGGCCGCCACGTCGGTCGCGACCAGAATATCAAGGTCGCCACGAGTAAATTCGTCGAGAATGCGCAGGCGTTTTTTCTGCGCCACGTCGCCGGTCAGCAGGCCCACACGGTGACCATCTGCCGCCAGGTGACCCCAGATATCTTCACAGCGGTGTTTGGTGTTCGCGAAGATAATCGCGCGATCCGGCCACTCTTCTTCGATCAGGGTTTGCAGCAGGCGCATTTTCTCTTCATTAGAAGGATAGAAAAGCTCTTCTTTAATGCGGTGCCCGGTTTTCTGCTCCGGTTCTACTTCCACATATTCCGCATTGTTCATCTGCTCGAATGCGAGTTCACGTACGCGGTATGACAAGGTTGCGGAGAACAGCATGTTCAGACGCTGGTTTGCCGCAGGCATACGGCGGAACAGCCAGCGGATGTCTTTAATGAAGCCCAGATCGTACATGCGGTCTGCTTCATCCAGCACCACGACCTGGATTGCGCCGAGGTTGATATGGTTCTGTTTGGCGTAGTCGATAAGACGGCCGGTGGTCCCAATCAGGATATCGACGCCGCTTTCCAGCACTTTCAGCTGTTTATCGTAGCCGTCGCCACCATAGGCCAGGCCAAGTTTCAGGCCGGTGGCTTGCGCCAGGGGCTCAGCGTCTGCGTGGATCTGTACCGCCAGTTCTCGCGTCGGGGCCATAATTAGCGCGCGCGGCTGGTTAACTTTGCGGTCTGCAATCGCCGGGTGAGAAAGTAAATAATGAAACGTTGACGTTAAAAACGCCATCGTTTTGCCAGTACCGGTTTGCGCCTGCCCTGCAACGTCGCGACCGGCCAGCGTCAGCGGCAGGGCGAGAGCCTGAATGGGCGTGCAGTTATGAAACCCTTTAGTTTCAAGGGCTTCGATCACCTTTGGGTGCAGGGCGAAGTCGGAAAACTTCTGTTCTGTTAAATGTGTTTTGCTCATAGTGTGGTAGAATATCAGCTTACTATTGCTTTACGAAAGCGTATCCGGTGAAATAAAGTCAACCTTTAGTTGGTTAATGCGACATCAACACGTCGTTGGTGGAGACAAAACCAACGTACCAGGCTTATTCCTGTGGAGTTATATATGAGCGATAAAATTATTCACCTGACTGACGACAGTTTTGACACGGACGTACTTAAAGCTGACGGGCTGATCCTCGTTGATTTCTGGGCTGAATGGTGTGGTCCTTGCAAAATGATCGCTCCGATTCTGGATGAAATCGCTGACGAATATCAGGGCAAACTGACCGTTGCCAAGCTGAACATCGACCAGAACCCGGGCACCGCGCCAAAATACGGTATCCGTGGCATCCCGACCCTGCTGCTGTTCAAGAACGGTGACGTGGCGGCGACTAAAGTGGGCGCACTGTCCAAAGGTCAACTGAAAGAGTTCCTGGACGCTAACCTGGCGTAAGGTTTCTCAGCTGAGCGTCCAGAGCGCCTAATTAACGGCGAGATCTGGACGCCCGGCTTTAGTCGTGCTAAGTTAGCTATGACTACGTTTTAAACATATCTTGTTGTTTGAATCTTGTTTTACCCGATACTTCCCGTTGTTAACTTAAACAGTGCGTGAAGTTGCTAGATTCCGGGCTTGTCACTCAATCCGTCTTGTCGTTTCAGTTCTGCGTTCTTTCCCTGTGACCAGACAGCGAACAGACATGAGGTGATGGCCGCTAAACAGGCATGGATGACCCTGCCATACCATTCACAACATTAAGTTCGAGAATCACCCCGAGTTTAAGAACCCACACCATTATGAATCTTACCGAATTAAAGAATACGCCGGTTTCTGAGCTGATCACTCTCGGCGAAAATATGGGACTGGAAAACCAGGCTCGTATGCGCAAGCAGGACATCATTTTCGCCATCCTGAAGCAGCACGCTAAGAGTGGCGAAGATATCTTTGGCGACGGTGTGCTGGAGATACTGCAAGACGGATTTGGTTTCCTCCGCTCCGCAGACAGCTCCTACCTCGCCGGCCCTGACGACATCTACGTATCCCCTAGCCAAATCCGCCGTTTCAACCTCCGCACTGGTGACACCATTTCAGGTAAGATTCGTCCTCCAAAAGAGGGTGAACGCTACTTTGCGCTGTTGAAGGTTAACGAAGTTAACTACGACAAACCGGAAAACTCCCGCAATAAGATCCTGTTCGAGAACTTAACGCCGCTGCACGCGAACTCTCGCCTGCGCATGGAGCGTGGTAACGGGTCTACTGAAGACTTAACTGCGCGTGTGCTGGATCTGGCATCGCCAATTGGTCGTGGCCAGCGTGGTCTGATTGTGGCGCCGCCAAAAGCCGGTAAAACCATGCTGCTGCAAAACATCGCGCAGAGCATTGCTTACAACCATCCAGACTGTGTGCTGATGGTGCTGCTGATTGACGAACGTCCGGAAGAAGTGACCGAGATGCAGCGTCTGGTGAAAGGGGAAGTGGTTGCGTCTACCTTCGACGAGCCTGCTTCTCGCCACGTTCAGGTTGCGGAAATGGTTATCGAGAAGGCGAAACGCCTGGTTGAGCACAAGAAAGACGTGATCATCCTGCTCGACTCCATCACCCGTCTGGCGCGTGCCTACAACACCGTGGTGCCTGCTTCCGGTAAAGTACTGACCGGTGGTGTGGATGCCAACGCCCTGCATCGTCCGAAGCGTTTCTTCGGTGCTGCGCGTAACGTGGAAGAGGGCGGTAGCCTGACCATTATCGCGACGGCGCTGATCGATACCGGCTCCAAAATGGACGAAGTTATCTACGAAGAGTTTAAAGGTACAGGCAACATGGAACTGCACCTTTCTCGTAAAATCGCAGAAAAACGCGTCTTCCCGGCGATCGACTACAACCGTTCCGGTACCCGTAAAGAAGAGCTGCTTACCACTCAGGAAGAGCTTCAGAAAATGTGGATCCTGCGGAAAATCATCCATCCAATGGGCGAAATCGACGCAATGGAATTCCTCATTAACAAACTGGCGATGACCAAAACGAACGACGATTTCTTCGACATGATGAAACGCTCGTAACGCAAATAATCCCAGTAAACGCCACGTTTTTACGTGGCGTTTTTTATTTATGGACTATACGCTATTACCACACACTCCCAATTTTGACCTGTCGGTGCGACAATAAGAAGGTTTGCACAGTCAAAGAAATAATTGATTGAAAAACATACAAAGGGAGTTGTGAGAAGCCATCTTTAATCCTTCTGAGGCAGAGGCTTCATGGTTATACTTCCGGGACTAACATTTGTTGAGAGCAATCCATTGTGAATCTACTCACTGCAGTAACTGAGCTGATCAGTATTTTTTTATTCACAACCTGTTTTTTGTTCATTGCGCGCAAGGTAGCAAAAAGAATTGGGTTAGTGGACAAACCGAACTTCCGTAAACGTCATCAGGGGCTTATTCCGCTGGTGGGCGGCATTTCGGTATACGCAGGCATCTGTTTCACATTCGGGATCGCGGATTACTATATCCCCCATGCCGCACTCTACCTGGCATGTGCCGGTGTGCTGGTACTGGTCGGCGCCCTTGATGATCGTTTTGATATCAGCGTGAAGTTCCGCGCGACGGTACAGGCGGCCATTGGCATCATTATGATGGTGGTAGGCGGCCTCTATCTCAGAAGCCTGGGCTACGTGTTTGGTCCCTGGGAGCTGGTGCTTGGGCCATTCGGCTTCTTCCTGACGCTGTTTGCCGTGTGGGCGGCTATCAACGCCTTTAACATGGTTGACGGTATAGACGGTCTGCTCGGTGGGCTGTCCTCTGTTTCGTTTGGCGCTATCGGCATCATTTTATGGTTTGACGGCCAGTACAGCCTGTCAATGTGGTGCTTTGCCATGATTGCCGCCATCCTGCCTTACATCTGCCTGAACCTGGGCGTATTAGGGCGTCGCTATAAAGTCTTTATGGGCGATGCGGGCAGTACCCTGATTGGCTTTACGGTTATCTGGGTCCTGCTGGAAACCACGCAGGGTAAAACGCACCCTATCAGCCCGGTAACGGCTCTCTGGATTATCGCCATCCCGCTGATGGACATGGTCGCTATTATGTACCGCCGTCTGCGTAAAGGGATGAGCCCGTTTTCTCCCGATCGGCAGCATATTCATCATCTGATTATGCGCGCCGGCTTCACGTCTCGTCAGGCATTTGTGTTGATTACGCTTGCGGCTGCTATTCTGGCTGCGATTGGCGTTGCCGCGGAATACGCACATTTCATTCCTGAATGGGTAATGTTGGTATTATTCTTGCTAGCATTTTTCATGTACGGTTACTGCATCAAGCGTGCATGGAAAGTCGCGCGTTTTATTAAACGTTTAAAACGCAGGATGCGTCGGAACAGTGGCAAAAACACAACATTAACTAAGTAAAACCGGGACTATGATGACTCAACCGTTGGCGGGAGCGAAATCAGTGGGCACTGAGAACGAGCTGGATATTCGTGGTTTGTTTCGCGTGTTATGGCAGGGCAAACTGTGGATTGTGGGAATTGCCCTGGGGTTCGCGCTGTTAGCGCTTGCCTACACCTTCTTTGCAAAACAAGAGTGGAGCGCCACGGCGATCACAGACCGACCAACGGTGAATATGCTTGGAGGCTACTACTCCCAGCAGCAATTCCTGCGTAATCTTGATATCAAGGCCAATCTGGCGACCCCGGATCAGGCCTCGGTGATGGATGAATCCTACAAAGAGTTTGTGATGCAGCTGGCGTCGTGGGATACACGTCGCGATTTCTGGTCCCAGACGGACTACTACAAGCAGCGCATGGTCGGTAACAGCAAAGCGGATGCCGCGCTGCTTGATGACCTGATTAATAACATTCAGTTTATGCCTGGCGATGTGCTCCGTAACGTTAGCGACAGCGTGAAGCTGATTGCGGAAACGGCGCCGGACGCCAATAACCTGTTGCGTCAGTACGTTGCTTTTGCCAGCCAGCGCGCGGCCAGTCATCTGAATGACGAGCTGAAAGGCGCCTGGGCTGCGCGTACTATCCAGATGAAAGCGCAGGTCAAACGTCAGGAAGAGGTCGCTAAGGCCATCTTCGCCCGTCGCGTGCATAATCTTGAGCAGGCGCTCAAGATTGCGGAACAGCACAATATTTCCCGTAGCGAAACGGATGTTCCGGCTGACGAGCTCCCGGATTCAGAAATGTTCCTTCTTGGTCGCCCAATGCTTCAGGCGCGTCTGGAAAATATCCAGGCCGTTGGCCCTGACTTTGACCTTGATTACGACCAAAACCGCGCCATGCTCAATACGCTCAACGTCGGTCCAACGCTGGACCCGCGTTTTCAGACCTATCGTTATTTAAGAACGCCTGAAGAGCCTGTAAAACGCGATAGTCCGCGTCGCGCATTCCTGATGATCATGTGGGGGATTGTGGGCGCACTGACTGGCGCTGGCGTAGCGTTATTGCGTCGCCGCACAAACTAAGAACGCCGTCTACGATGAAGGCTGCGGCCTTCATCGTCTAATCGAAGAGAATCGATGTGAAAGTACTAACCGTATTTGGCACCAGGCCGGAGGCCATCAAGATGGCGCCTCTGGTTCATGCGCTGGCCAGAGATCCTGATATCGAAGCGAAAGTGTGCGTGACTGCCCAGCACCGTGAGATGCTCGATCAGGTCTTAACCCTCTTTTCTATCGTCCCGGATTACGATCTCAATATAATGAAACCGGGACAGGGACTGACGGAAATCACCTGCCGTATTCTGCAAGAATTAAAGCCTATTCTGGAGTCGTTCAAGCCGGATGTAGTGCTGGTGCACGGCGACACCACCACCACCGTGGCAACCAGCCTGGCTGCGTTCTATCAGCGTATCCCCGTTGGTCATATTGAAGCGGGTCTGCGTACCGGCAATCTCTATTCCCCGTGGCCGGAAGAGGCCAACCGTACGCTCACCGGTCACCTGGCGATGTACCATTTTGCGCCAACCGAGAACTCACGTCAGAACCTGCTGCGCGAAAATATCAGCGACAGCAAGATCTTCGTCACCGGCAATACGGTCATTGATGCGCTGATTTGGGTGCGTGACCGCGTGCTGGCTAACAGCGAGCTTCAGGCAGAACTTGCTGCGCGCTATCCGTTCCTGAACAACGGCAAGAAAACGATTCTGGTGACGGGCCACCGCCGCGAAAGCTTTGGCCGTGGCTTTGAGCAAATCTGCCACGCGCTGGCTGAAATCGCCGCGCAGAACGAGGATGTGCAGATCGTCTATCCGGTGCACCTCAACCCGAACGTCAGCGAACCGGTCAACCGTATCCTCGGCCACGTGGAAAACGTGCTCCTGATCGAGCCGCAGGACTATCTGCCCTTTGTCTGGCTGATGAACCACGCCTGGCTGATCCTGACCGATTCAGGCGGCATTCAGGAAGAGGCGCCTTCACTCGGTAAGCCGGTACTGGTGATGCGTGAAACCACCGAACGCCCGGAAGCGGTCACTGCCGGTACCGTGCGTCTGGTGGGAACGGATCCGCGTCGTATTGTCGAAGAGGTCACGCGCTTACTGCATGACGATGAAGAGTATCAGGCGATGAGCCGGGCCCACAATCCGTACGGTGACGGGCAGGCTTGTGGTCGTATTTTGCACGCACTTAAACACAATCGGGTAACGCTATGAGTTTTTCTACCATCTCTGTTGTTGGTCTTGGCTATATCGGGCTGCCTACTGCGGCGGCCTTTGCCTCTCGTCAAAAGCAGGTCGTTGGCGTAGATATCAACGCGCACGCGGTGGAAACCATCAACCGTGGCGAAATTCATATCGTGGAGCCCGATCTCGATCGTGTGGTGAAAAAGGCGGTGGACGGTGGCTTCCTGCGCGCCAGCACCACGCCGGTAGAAGCCGATGCGTACCTGATTGCGGTTCCAACGCCCTTTAAAGGCGATCATGAGCCTGACATGGTTTACGTCGAGGCGGCGGCAAAATCCATTGCGCCTGTGCTGAAGAAAGGGGCGCTGGTTATCCTTGAGTCCACTTCACCTGTTGGGGCTACCGAGCAGATGGCGCAGTGGCTGGCCGAGGCGCGTCCCGATCTTAGCTTCCCGCAGCAGGCGGGCGACCAGGCCGATATCAATATCGCCTACTGCCCTGAGCGCGTACTGCCCGGCCAGGTGATGGTGGAACTGATTAAAAATGACCGCGTGATTGGCGGCATGACGCCAGTCTGCTCCGCGCGCGCCAGCGAGCTGTATAAAATTTTCCTTGAAGGCGAATGTGTGGTGACCAACTCCCGCACCGCCGAGATGTGCAAACTGACCGAAAACAGCTTCCGCGACGTTAACATCGCGTTTGCGAATGAACTGTCGTTGATTTGCGCCGATCAGGGGATTAACGTCTGGGAACTTATTCGTCTTGCTAATCGTCACCCGCGGGTGAACATCCTTCAGCCGGGGCCGGGCGTGGGCGGGCACTGTATCGCGGTCGATCCGTGGTTTATCGTGGCGCAGAACCCGGAACAGGCACGCCTGATTCGCACCGCGCGCGAAGTAAACGACCACAAACCGCACTGGGTCATCAACCAGGTCAAAGCCACGGTCGCGGATTGCCTGGCCGACAGCGGCAAACGCGCCAGTGAGCTGAAAATTGCCTGCTTTGGTCTGGCATTCAAACCGAATATTGACGATCTGCGCGAAAGCCCGGCGATGGAAATTGCCGAAATGATTGCTGCCTGGCACAGCGGTGAAACGCTGGTGGTGGAACCGAATATTCATGCGCTGCCGGCAAAACTTGCCGGTCACTGCACTCTTACCGCCCTGGATGACGCGCTGGCGACGGCGGATGTGCTGGTGCTGCTGGTGGATCACAATGCGTTTAAAGCGGTCTCCAGTGATGCAGTACGTCAGCAGTATGTTGTTGATACCAAAGGCGTGTGGCGTTGAGTATCCTCAACGGCGTGCTGGAGTCCCTTGAGTGGGAAAGCGCATTCTTTGCGCGTCCCTCAGCGATAGTGCGTCTGCGCGACAATGCCCCTGCATTGCAGGAAGCAGACTTCAGCGCCTGGCAGCGCGTACAGGCTAAGATCCCGGCGAACCGCGCCGATCTGCTGGACGCCCTCCAGCAGCACGGATTCCGGCTGGTCGAGGGTGAGGTTGATCTCTCTGTTACCGTGGCTCGCCACGCCTCACCGGGCGCGGAAATTGCAACGGAGCAGGATATCCCCGCGCTGCGCGAGATGGCGGCGCTGGCCTTCGCTCAGAGCCGTTTCCGGGCGCCCTGGTATGCGCCCGATGACAGCGGTCGCTTTTATGCTCAGTGGATAGAGAATGCGGTTAAAGGCACGTTTGACCACGTCTGTCTGGTGTTCCGTACTGCCGGGGGGCAGATTCAGGGTTTTGTTTCGCTTCGCAGGCTCAACGAGCACGAGGCGCGCATCGGTTTGTTAGCCGGGCGTGGCATGGGCGAGAAACTCATGCAGGCGGCGCTGCACTGGGCGGAGCAACAACAGGTATCGACGCTGCGGGTCGCAACCCAGATGGGCAACACCGCTGCGCTTAAACGTTATATTGCGAGTGGTGCCAGCATCGACGCCACCGCCTACTGGTTATACAGGTGACAAGATGATTCCATTTAACGCGCCTCCCGTCGTGGGCACTGAACTTGATTACATGCAGTCTGCTATGGGCAGCGGCAAGCTCTGTGGCGACGGCGGTTTTACCCGCCGCTGCCAGCAGTGGATGGAGCAACGTTTTCACAGTGCCAAGGTACTGCTGACGCCGTCCTGTACCGCATCGCTAGAGATGGCGGCGCTGCTGCTGGATATCCAGCCCGGCGATGAAGTGATCATGCCGAGCTACACCTTCGTCTCCACGGCGAACGCGTTTGTCCTGCGCGGGGCGAAAATCGTGTTTGTGGATATCCGTCCGGATACCATGAACATCGACGAAACGCTGATTGAAGCGGCGATCACCGATAAAACGCGGGCGATTGTGCCGGTGCATTACGCGGGCGTAGCCTGTGAGATGGACACCATCATGGCCATCGCTAAAAAGCACAACCTGTTTGTGGTGGAAGACGCCGCGCAGGGCGTGATGTCCACCTACAAAGGGCGCGCGCTGGGCACCATTGGTCATATCGGCTGCTTTAGCTTCCACGAAACCAAAAACTACACCGCAGGCGGCGAAGGCGGCGCGACGCTGATTAACGATCGTGCCCTGGTGGAGCGTGCGGAAGTGATCCGTGAAAAGGGGACCAACCGCAGCCAGTTCTTCCGCGGTCAGGTGGATAAGTACACCTGGCGCGATATCGGCTCAAGCTACCTGATGGCGGATTTGCAGGCCGCGTATCTCTGGGCGCAGCTGGAAGCGGCAGAGCGCATCAATCTGCAACGCCTCTCCCTGTGGCAAACCTACTACGACGCGCTGGAGCCGCTGGCAAACGCCGGACGTATTGAACTGCCGACCATTCCGGCAGACTGCATCCACAACGCTCACATGTTCTACATCAAGCTGCGCGATAACGACGATCGCAGCAAGCTGATTGCCTGGCTGAAAGAGGCGGAAATTATGGCGGTATTCCACTATATTCCGCTGCACTCCAGCCCGGCTGGCGAAGCCTTCGGGATGTTTGCCGGTGAAGACCGCTACACCACCAAAGAGAGCGAACGTCTGCTCCGCCTGCCCCTGTTCTACAACCTCGCGCCGGTGAACCAGCGTACGGTGATCAATTCGCTTCTGAGTTATTTCGCCTGATATGTCTCTGGCAAAAGCGTCGGTGTGGACGGCAGCGTCCACGCTAGTAAAAATTGGCGCCGGGTTACTGGTCGTCAAGCTGCTGGCCGTCTCATTTGGTCCGTCAGGCGTTGGGCTGGCAGGGAACTTCCGCCAGCTGGTCACGGTGCTTGGCGTGCTGGCGGGTGCCGGGATATTCAATGGCGTCACCAAATACGTCGCGCAGCATCATGACGATGCCGAAAAGCTCCGCACGGTGGTGGGCACCTCCTCTGCTATGGTGCTGGGCTTCTCTACGTTGCTGGCCGTCGTCTTTTTGCTGGCGGCGGCACCCATCAGCCAGGGGCTGTTCGGACACACGCATTATCAGGGGCTGGTGCGCCTGGTGGCGCTCGTTCAGATGGGGATCGCCTGGGCGAACCTGCTGCTGGCGCTGATGAAAGGCTTCCGTGATGCCGCCGGGAATGCGCTGGCGCTGATCCTCGGCAGCATTATCGGCGTTGTCGCTTACTACTTTTGCTATCGGCTGGGCGGCTATGAAGGCGCGCTGCTGGGGCTGGCGCTGGTGCCTGCGCTTGTTGTCATTCCGGCTGCGTTTATGCTGATGCGCAGAGGCAATGTCCCGCTGAGTTACCTGAAACCGCAGTGGGACAAGATGCTGGCGGGGCAGCTCGGTAAGTTTACCCTGATGGCGCTCATCACTTCGGTAACGCTTCCCGTTGCCTACGTGATGATGCGAAACCTGCTGGCAGCGCATTACAGCTGGGATGAAGTAGGGATCTGGCAGGGCGTGAGCAGCATTTCAGATGCTTACCTCCAATTTATTACGGCTTCCTTTAGCGTCTATTTGCTGCCAACCTTATCGCGCCTGACTTCCAGGCAGGATATTACCCGCGAGATTTTTCGCTCCCTGCGTTTTGTGTTGCCGGCGGTTGCGATCGCCAGCTTTACCGTCTGGTTACTGCGTGATTTCGCCATCTGGCTACTGTTTTCGGCGAAGTTTAGCGCCATGCGCGATCTGTTTGCCTGGCAACTGGTCGGCGATGTGCTGAAAGTTGGGGCATACGTTTTCGGCTATCTGGTGATTGCGAAGGCTTCGCTGCGGTTGTATATCCTGGCAGAGATCGGCCAATTTGCGCTGCTGACGGCATTTTCTCACTGGCTGATCCCCACCCACGGTGCGCTGGGGGCGGCTCAGGCCTATATGGCAACTTATATCGTTTATTTCGCTGCCTGTTGCGGCGTATTTTTACTTTGGCGTAAACGCGCATGACTGCACTGATACACATACTGGGATCGGATATCCCGCATCACAACCAGACCGTTCTGCGGTTCTTCAACGATGAACTGGCATCCGGCACGCCCGATGCGCGCGAGTTTATGGTCGTTGGACGCGATAACGGCCTGAGCGCGGCGTGTCCGGCATTGCACATCACCTTCTGGCCAGACAAAGCGGCGCTGACCAAAGCCGTTGTCGCGAAAGCCAAAGCGGACCGAAGCCAGCGTTTCTTCTTTCACGGACAGTTCAATACCGGCCTGTGGCTGGCGCTGTTAAGCGGCGGGATAAAACCTTCCCAGTTCAACTGGCATATCTGGGGAGCGGATCTCTACGAAGTCTCCCGTGGCTGGAAATTCCGTCTTTTTTATCCGCTGCGTCGTCTGGCGCAGGCGCGCGTGGGCTGTGTTTTTGCTACCCGTGGCGATCTCAACTATTTTGCTAAACAGCACCCAAAGGTTCGCGGGGAGCTGCTCTATTTCCCAACCCGTATGGATCCGGCGCTGAACTCCCTGGCGAATGACGCGGTTCGTGAGGGCAAACTGACTATCCTGGTGGGAAATTCCGGCGATCGCAGTAACGAGCATGTCGCGGCGCTGCGTGCGGTGCATCAGCAGTTTGGCGATACGGTGAACGTGGTGGT
The DNA here is from genome assembly GCF_031432835.1 of Enterobacter cloacae complex sp. EB5. Lineage (NCBI taxonomy): Bacteria > Pseudomonadati > Pseudomonadota > Gammaproteobacteria > Enterobacterales > Enterobacteriaceae > Enterobacter > Enterobacter cloacae complex sp. EB5. The sequence continues at coordinate 1,788,201 of NZ_CP133860.1, read as the reverse complement.
GCCGATGGGCTATCCCGCCAATAACGACGCCTACATCGATGACGTTCGCCAGCAGGGGCTTGCGCTGTTTAGCGCGGAAAATCTGCACATTCTCAGCGATAAGCTGGAATTTGATGACTATCTCGCGCTGCTGCGAAAATGCGATCTGGGCTATTTCATCTTTGCCCGTCAGCAGGGGATTGGTACGCTGTGTCTGCTGATTCAGGCGGGCGTACCGTGCGTGCTCAACCGCGAAAACCCGTTCTGGCAGGACATGGCCGAACAGCATATTCCGGTGCTGTTTACCTCTGACACGCTTAATGTCGAGGTGGTACGGGAAGCGCAGCGTCAGCTCACGCTGGTGGATAAAAACAGCATCGACTTTTTCAGCCCGAACTACCTCACGCCGTGGCATCGCGCGCTGCGTATTGCTTCAGGAGACAACGCATGAGCCAGTTGCAATTTAGCGGCTTGCTGGTGGTCTGGCTGCTGAGCACGCTGTTTATCGCCACGCTCACCTGGTTTGAGTTCCGGCGCGTACGTTTTAACTTCAACGTATTTTTCTCGCTGCTGTTTTTGCTGACCTTTTTCTTTGGCTTCCCGCTGACCAGCATCCTCGTGTTCCGCTTTGATGTTGGCGTCGCTCCGCCGGAAATCTTGTTGCAGGCGCTGCTCTCTGCGACCTGCTTTTACGCGGTGTATTACGTCACCTATAAAACGCGCCTGCGCGCGGCGAAAGACACCACACCCCGTCGTCCACTGTTTACCATGAACCGGGTAGAAACCCATCTGACGTGGGTTATGCTGATGACTATCGCCCTCGTCAGCGTGGCGATTTTCTTCATGCATAATGGCTTTTTACTGTTTAAGTTGCAGTCCTATAGCCAGATTTTCTCCGCCGAAGTCTCCGGCGTCGCGCTCAAGCGTTTCTTCTATTTCTTCATTCCGGCGATGCTGGTGGTCTTTTTCCTGCGTCAGGACAGCAAAGCCTGGCTGTTCTTCCTGGTCAGCACCGTCGCATTTGGCATTCTGACCTACATGATCGTCGGCGGCACCCGCGCCAACATCATTATCGCCTTCGCGATTTTCCTGTTTATCGGCATTATTCGCGGCTGGATCTCGCTGTGGATGCTGGCGGCGGCAGGGGTCTTTGGCATTGTGGGGATGTTCTGGCTGGCGCTGAAGCGCTACGGACTGAACGTGGCGGGCGACGAAGCGTTTTATACCTTCCTGTATCTGACGCGCGACACCTTCTCGCCGTGGGAAAACCTGGCATTACTGCTGCAAAACTACGACAAAATCGAATTCCAGGGGCTGGCGCCGATTGTTCGCGATTTCTATGTCTTTATACCGACGTGGCTGTGGCCCGATCGTCCCGGTATTGTCCTGAACACGGCGAACTACTTCACCTGGGAAGTGCTGAACAACCATTCGGGACTGGCAATTTCCCCAACCCTGATTGGCTCGCTGGTAGTGATGGGCGGAACGTGGTTTATCCTGCCTGGCGCGATCGCGGTCGGGCTGATCATAAAATGGTTCGACTGGCTATATACGCTGGGTAACGAAGAGACCAACCGCTACAAAGCCGCTGTTTTGCACAGTTTCTGTTTCGGTGCCATTTTCAATATGATCGTTCTGGCGCGCGAGGGGCTGGATTCATTCGTCTCACGCGTGGTGTTCTTTATGGTCGTTTTCGGTCTCTGTCTGCTGCTGGCAAAACTGCTGTACTGGTTGTTTGACAGTGCAGGGCTTGTGCACAGACGTGAGCCACAGGGCAGCACAACGCTGTCGCAAGTCTGAGTAGGGATTATCATGACGGATACAACTTCAGCCCCGCGTTACGCGCTGCGTGGGCTACAGCTTATTGGCTGGCGTGACATGCAACACGCGCTGGATTTCCTGTTCGCGGACGGGCAGATGAAATCGGGCACGCTGGTGGCCATCAACGCAGAAAAGATGCTGGCGGTTGAAGATAATGCGGAAGTGAAAAGCCTGATTGAAGCCGCGGAGTTTAAATACGCGGACGGTATTAGCGTGGTGCGTTCAATTCGTAAAAAGTTTCCAGACGCTAATGTGTCTCGCGTGGCGGGTGCTGACCTCTGGGAACGGCTTATGGAACGCGCAGGCGCTGAAGGCACGCCGGTATTTTTGATCGGCGGCAAACCAGAGGTGCTGGCGCAGACCGAACAAAAGCTGCGTAGCCAGTGGAATGTTAACATCGTGGGCAGTCAGGATGGCTATTTCAGGCCGGAAGATCGCCAGGCGTTATATGAGCGCGTGCGCGACAGCGGGGCGAAAATTGTCACTGTCGCCATGGGGTCGCCGCGGCAGGAAATTCTGATGCGCGATTGCCGTCTGGTCAGCCCGGATGCGCTCTATATGGGTGTCGGCGGCACCTACGACGTCTTTACCGGCCACGTTAAGCGTGCGCCCAAAGTCTGGCAAAACCTGGGGCTGGAGTGGCTCTACCGCCTGCTTTCTCAACCGACGCGTATCAAACGACAGATTCGTCTGCTGCGCTACCTCGCCTGGCACTACACCGGGAAAATGTAATCAATATGCAGCGCGTTCTGCTGTTCGCGCTGCAACGCCCCCTGCAAAGCTGCTGAATTTCTGTGCAATGCATTCATTTTTTTAATGCATTGTTTGCCATTTGCCAGAATTTAAGAAACCATTCGCTCCGTATTTCAGTACCCCTCAAAACAATACCCGGCAATAAGTCGGGAAACAGCAAACACAACCGAGGAATTATGGCAGAGAAAAAACCGGAGCTTCAGCGTGGGCTGGAAGCTCGACATATTGAATTGATCGCGCTGGGCGGGACTATTGGCGTTGGCCTGTTTATGGGCTCGGCAAGCACGCTGAAATGGGCGGGGCCTTCCGTTCTGCTGGCGTATATTATTGCCGGACTGTTCGTCTTCTTCATCATGCGCTCAATGGGCGAAATGTTGTTTCTGGAGCCGGTAACGGGCTCTTTCGCCGTTTACGCCCACCGTTATATGAGCCCGTTCTTTGGCTATCTCACGGCCTGGTCGTACTGGTTTATGTGGATGGCCGTCGGGATTTCGGAGATCACAGCCATCGGGGTCTACGTGCAGTTCTGGTTCCCGGAGATGGCCCAGTGGATACCCGCGCTCATCGCCGTAGGGCTGGTGGCGCTGGCGAACCTTGCCGCCGTTCGCCTTTACGGTGAAATCGAGTTCTGGTTTGCGATGATCAAAGTCACCACCATTATCGTGATGATTGTTGTGGGTCTGGGCGTCATCTTCTTTGGTTTCGGTAACGGCGGGCACGCGATTGGTTTCGGTAACCTGACCGGGCACGGCGGCTTCTTTGCCGGCGGCTGGAAAGGCTTCCTGACGGCGCTCTGTATCGTTGTCGCCTCCTATCAGGGCGTTGAGCTGATCGGCATTACCGCCGGTGAGGCGAAAAACCCGCAGGTCACGCTGCGTAGCGCGGTAGGCAAGGTGCTGTGGCGTATCCTGATTTTCTATGTGGGCGCGATCTTCGTTATCGTGACCATTTTCCCATGGAACGAGATCGGCACCACCGGCAGCCCGTTTGTCTTAACCTTCGCTAAGATTGGCATCACGGCGGCAGCCGCCATTATCAACTTTGTGGTGCTGACGGCGGCGCTCTCCGGCTGTAACAGCGGGATGTACAGCTGCGGGCGTATGCTTTACGCGCTCTCACAAAACAAACAACTGCCGGCGGTGATGGGTAAAGTCTCCCGCGTGGGTGTACCGGTGGCGGGCGTAGCGGTGTCGATTGTGATTCTGCTGATTGGCTCTTGCCTGAACTACATCATCCCGAATCCGCAGCGCGTGTTTGTTTACGTCTATAGCGCCAGCGTGCTGCCGGGGATGGTACCGTGGTTTGTCATTTTAATTAGCCAGCTGCGTTTCCGACAGGCGCATAAAAAAGCGATCGCCAGCCATCCGTTCCGCTCCATTCTGTTCCCGTATGCGAACTATTTGACGATGGCGTTCCTGATTTGCGTATTAATTGGAATGTACTTTAATGAAGATACCCGCATGTCGCTGTTTGTCGGGGTGATCTTCCTGGCTGCCGTCACAGCTGCATATAAACTTTTTGGCCTGGGTCGCCGTGGCTCCGCCCATAAGGTGGAGGAATAAGCGGCAAAATGTGCAAACCATAACCAAACGCGCATTTTTTTCAAAAAAGCACTAGACAGCGGGGACGGAGGTACGTAATATCCAGCCCCGCAACGGCGCTAAGCGCCCGTAGCTCAGCTGGATAGAGCGCTGCCCTCCGGAGGCAGAGGTCTCAGGTTCGAATCCTGTCGGGCGCGCCATTTTAGTCCCGGCGCTAGAGCTGCGGTGGTCTGAGAAGTAGTCAGAACCGCGTGAAAGAATACAGTGGTGGCTATAGCTCAGTTGGTAGAGCCCTGGATTGTGATTCCAGTTGTCGTGGGTTCGAATCCCATTAGCCACCCCATTATTGAAAGAGTTGTGAATTGCGAAGGTGGCGGAATTGGTAGACGCGCTAGCTTCAGGTGTTAGTGTTCTTACGGACGTGGGGGTTCAAGTCCCCCCCCTCGCACCACGACTTTTAATGAGTTGAACTAAAAATTCAAAAAAGCAGTACATCGGCGAGTAGCGCAGCTTGGTAGCGCAACTGGTTTGGGACCAGTGGGTCGGAGGTTCGAATCCTCTCTCGCCGACCAATTTTGAACCCCGCTTCGGCGGGGTTTTTTGTTTTCTGCGTTTTTTTATCCTGTAGCCATTCCCCGACAACACTCTACATCCTTGTCGCGATTCAGCGACATATAAGCCGTTAATATTAAAGAGTTTATTATTTTACCTCTTAACCTGTCTCCTGGTGACGACAGATCACCGTCTTTAGCGCGATGTTGTATGGCGTAAGGCGGCTCTTAACAGCATAATTTCCTTTTATCTTAAAATGTTGCGCGATGTAAAAGTTCTGCGTGTAAACCTGGCACATTACATGCAATAATATGCGTGTAGATGCTCATTCCATCTCTTATGTTCGCCTTAAGGCCTCATAAACTCAGGAATGACGCAGAGCCGTTTACGGTGCTTATCGTCCACTGACAGATGTCGCTTCGGCCTCATCAGACACCATGGACACAACGTTGAGTGAAGCACCAAATATGTTGTCTTACAGACCTGTTTTAACGCCTGCTTTTATAGCAGGCGTTTTTTTATGCCTTATTCACGATAACGAGCCAGTACCAGCGCCACTAACAGCAGAGCGATAGCAGAGACAGCATATAGCGTCTGAGCCGCTCCCATTATCGTCGCCGTCATTGCGGCGAGGCCCGTAAAAAGGGAAGCGCTCAACGTTTGCCAGCGCCAGGCCTTACCGCTGGCAGCGGATATCTGTATAGCCTGAAAATTACTCAGTACCCCAAACGTACCCGCCGCAAAAACGATATTCGACGCCAGATGCGCGATAAAGATCATCCCCAGCGCAAGCACCACCCATGCGGATAAAAACGGAAGCAAACCATAGGCTGCCAGAAAAAGGGCAAGACAGCTAAGTAGCAAAGGCGTTCTTGCTGCAAAGCGCGTCAGACTCTCTTTTCTGAGCAGCAAGGGACCACAAAGCTGCCCCAGGCTTCTGGCAAAAAGCAAGGGCAGCGCAAGCCCGGCGGCATTCTCGGGGTTGATCTGCTGCGCCAGTGCTGGCAGCAACGCCATTGCAGGCGAGCCTACAGCGGCAAGGGCAGGCAAAATCAGCAAACTGCGTTTTTGTCGAAGGGTCAGAGTTTGCCAGCGCAATGCCACAGGTTGAGGATCCCCGACAGGCAACGGTGCTGTACGCGCTACATACTGGCGTTCAGCGAGAAACAGCATGACCAGCGATCCCATAAAACTGGCGGCGTCGATGACCAGTAAGGCGAAGACCGGGATGCGCTGGAACAACACCACACCCAGCCCGGTTCCTAACAAAACCTGAGAGGCAAAAATCACATTTTCCAGACACGTTGCCGCAGGCAGTTCTGCCTCATGCAGTCCGCGTTTAAACAGCAGCGTTAACGCAGGCCAGCTCATCCCGCTCAGCAATGCTTCTGTGGATTGCACCGCAAGCAGCGCCGGTATGCTGTGGTAATGTGCGCCTGAAAGGGGAAAGAGCAGGGCGAGCAAGCCCAGCCATTCGGTCAGCATCAGCAGGTAGAGAGGTGAAAACCGCTGGCACAGCTTTTCACCAATCAGGCTGCCGATAAAACCGGGCACCGTAGCAAAAAGGAAGGCGAGGGTTAACAACGCTGACGGGGCTGACCACTGTAACAGTAATCCGAAAACAACAACCTGAGTTAAGCCATTGCCCAGGGAGCTAAAGATAAAGGCGCAGGCCAGCAGGCGGAGCCAGCGATGGCACCGCAGCGCTTCGAAAAGCGCATATAAAAGCGAGTTCATGACGATATCCTTTCAGAAACGGTTTAGTCCACGCGGGTAAGCGCGTGTGCAAAAAAGTTAAAGAAAAGACATCGTTACATTGGCGGGTTCGTTTGCAGGTGAGTGTTAAAAGAATGTAGCAGGAGAAATGAGATAAAAAAAGGAGGCCATCTGGCCTCCTGTTAATTACTGCTGCGTTCCGTTATTTTGCAACGTCAATAACAGCCCATCACGGCGCATGGCTGCGGCCTCTTCCGGCTTGTGCTGCTTGTCCAGCGAATCAGCAAGCCAGGCGTAATCAAATGCGTCCGGACGTTGCTTCAGCGCGGCGCGGAAGGCGAGACTCGCCTCCTGCCACTCGCCGTGTTTCATCAGAGACTGGCCCAGCGTACTCCACAGTAGCGGACGATCGCCCACGGTTTTGATCTGCTGGCGCAGTGCTTTTTCAATTTGTTCCGGATTGTTGGTTTTCAGACGCGGGATGACCATCACCAGGCGGTCATCATACTGTCGCTTGAGACCGTCGAGGAGGATCTCCTGCGCGGTGTCATGGTCATCACACTCAATCAGATGTTCTGCCATCGCCACCTGAAGAGGAACCTGCTGGCGCGTTTTGCGGCTCTGGTTTTTCCACCAGGTTTTCAGGCCGTCGCTGCCGAGATCGGCGCGCGCCTGATCCATCAGGCCAATCCAGGCCAGACGCTGAAGTTCATCACGATGTTCATCATCGCCCACGTCGGCTTTCGCCATGGAAGGGATGATGTCCAGCAGCGAGCCCCACGCACCGGTCCGGATGTATGCCTGCTCAGCCAGACGCAGCACTTCCGGGTGACGAGGGGTAATTTCCAGCAGACGGTCAACGCCGTGACGTGCGGCATGGTTTTCATTGCGCGCCAGTTGCAAACGAACGCGGGTGATCTCAACCGGAATCGGATCCTTAGTAGAGAGCTCAGACGCGCGTTCAAGATGCTGATTGGCGCGGGCCTCATCGCCTCGCTGTTGCGCCGCTTCAGCGGCCAGCAGATAGTTAACAACCGGCTGTTCTGCATGGTCGGCATTTTTCGACATCAGCTTTTCAACCTGCTGATAGTCGCCTTCGGCCAGCTTCAGCAATGCCTGCTCGGTCTGCTTACGGGCGCGACGGCGCTTACGGCCAACGAACCAGCCGCGCGTATGTACGCCGGTACGGAAAATACGACGCAGGAGCCACTCCACGGCCAGCAGAACGACCACACCCAGGATCAGGATAATCACCAGCCCTGTTACGCTGGTTTCGATGTTGTAGTTATCGGTCTGGATCAATACATAACCCTGGTGACCCGCGAGCATCGGCCCCAGTACAATCCCGGCGATCAGCAGGATGAAGAGTAAGAAGACTTTTAGCATCATTACTCTCCTTGCGGCGCGCTTTCAGGCGCTGGCGCGGCGGCAGGTGCTTCAGCCGGACGCTCTGCCGGTACGCCCGGCTGGGCCAGCAGGTTACGCACGCGTGTCTGCATGATCTTCTCCAGAATCGGCTGACTTTCCAGCTTGTCCGGCACGTTCATGGTGATGTTTTGCTGGCTCAGCTTGTCGATATCCTCAAGGAACGCGGTCGTGGTGGCGTCATTGGTATCGTAGTAAGCACGTACCCAGGTTGAAACGTTATCCAGCGCCTGTTTGTAGGTCTCTTCCTGGTGACGCGGCACGGCCTGGGCAGCCACCAGCAGGCGGGAACGAATGTTTTCGCGCAGATAAACGTCCTGGTTCGGCGCCAGCAGCGGCACGGCAGTTTCATCGCGGCGGCGAATGGTAATAAAGCTGTCCATAAAGTTCTGCCAGCTCTTTTGCAGGTTGACACGCCATTCGCTCAGGGAGCTGGACAGCTCGGTACCGTCGGAATCCATCGGGGAGTCATCGTCGTTGTTATCGGCCAGCTGAAGGTTATCAATCTGGTTCGAGAGCTGATTCACCTTAAGGATGATACCGTCGTAGTCGACCTGAGAAACCGCGGACAGGCTGGCGATATCTTCAGTAATAGCGCGGCGTGCGTTGATGAGGCTCGGATCGTTCATGTCAGCCAGGCTTGCGTCGGCGCTTTTCAGCAGCGCGGCGGCGGTGGTGACATCCTGATCGCTCCAGAGCTTGCGCCCGGCCAGTTTCACCAGAAAATCGGCCTGTGAGAGTAGCCAGGTTTTGGCATCGGTTCCTGAAATTGTGGCGACTTTTTCCTGCACTTCGCTCAGCTGTTTGGTCAACTCTTCACGTTTGCTGTTCGCGTCGGCGAGGGCGGCAGCCTGCTGTTTGATCACGCCTTCCAGCTCAGCTTTTTGCGTCTCCTGCGCTTTCTGTAGGGCAGTGATTTGGTTAACCAGCGCGTCGCTGGTGGCCGTCTGGTTGGTGCCTTGTTTCTTCACCAGTCCGTAGAGACCCACGCCTGCGGCCAGCGCAATCGCGATGGCAATCACGCTCAGCGTGAGGCTGGTTTTATTGCTGCCGTTTTTCTTCTCAACGGTTGTGTCTGTCGTCTCTGGCTGTGACGTGGTGTCCACAGTCTCCCTGGTCTCTTCAACCACGGCGGAGGATTTTTCGTGTTCCGTCATTATGGCTTCCCATTTGAGAGTTATTGTAATGCGCGCAGCAGCGCATCGTTGTCGGCGTTTTCAGCGATCCGAATATCCTGCCAGCCCAGTTCCCGGGCGTGGTTCGCCAGACGCTCACTGACGACCAGAAGCCGACAGCGGAGTAACCAGTTTTCGCGATACCAAAGCGGAATCAGCGACCAAAGCTGTTGTAACATTTCACCACTGGTGACCACTAGCGTATTAATGCCGCGCGCGTGCCAGCGCATTGCTTCTTCCGCGCCATCATAGTGTTTCGCACAGCGCTGATAGCACTCCACAAACGTCACGTCTGCGCCGCGTTCGCGTAGCGTCTCGCCCAGCAGTTCGCGGCCACCGTTGCCGCGCAAAATGAGCGCGCGCTTTCCGGCAATGGTTTGTAATTCAGGTAATTGTAGCAAGACTTCGCTGATTTCCCGATCTAACGGGTAACGAACATCGATTCCGCTCGCGGTATGTAAGGCCAGCGCCGTGGTGCGCCCGATGGCGAAATAGCGGGGAGCGTGAGGCCAGCTAACGGCATGCTGTTGCAGCTGCGCATGGGCAAACTCCACGGCATGCTGCGACAGGGCAAAGAGCAGATCGCCTTCCTGCAAGAGACGCATCTGGTCAGCGAGCGTAGGCAGCTCGCGTCCGGGGGAGAATTCAATCAGCGGAAAACTCCAGGCCACCTGCCCCAGTGCGCGCAGACGGCTCACTAACTGCTCTCCTGCGGGAGAAGGGCGGGTGACAAGTATGCTCATGCAGGGGGCTCTCCGTTATAGACCTCGGCCAGAATTTCACGCGCGCCGTTATTCAGCAGCTCTTCCGCCAGCGATACGCCAAGCGCCTCGGCATCTTGCGGCTTGCCGCGACGTTCACCGCGAACCATCTGCGAGCCGTCCGGCGCGCCAACCAGCGCACGCAGCCACAGCTCACCGTCAGTTAATTCAGCATAGCTGCCAATTGGCACCTGACAGCCTCCTTCGAGGCGAGTATTCATCGCGCGCTCGGCTTTTACGCGAACGGCGGTATCGTCATGATTCAGCGGCGCGAGCAGTGCCTGAGTGCGCGCATCATCCAGACGACACTCAATGCCGACGGCACCCTGGCCGACGGCGGGCAGCGACAGCTCCGGCGGCAACGCCACGCGAATGCGTTCTTCCAGCCCCAGGCGTTTCAGGCCCGCAACCGCAAGAATAATGGCATCGTAGTCGCCGTTATCCAGCTTGCCAAGGCGTGTGCCGACGTTCCCACGCAGCGAACGGATCACCAGATCCGGGCGACGTTCAGCCAGCTGACACTGGCGGCGTAAACTTGACGTGCCGACCACGCTGCCTGCCGGCAACGCATCGAGCGAGTCATAGCGATTAGAGACAAACGCATCGCGCGGATCCTCGCGCTCGCAGATGGTCACCAGCCCCAGCCCTTCCGGGAACTCAACGGGCACATCCTTCATCGAATGCACGGCGATATCGGCGCGGTTCTCAAGCAATGCCAGCTCCAGCTCTTTGACAAACAGACCTTTTCCGCCCACTTTGGCCAGCGGCGTATCAAGAATGACATCGCCACGCGTGACCATTGGCACCAGCTCAACGCGTAATCCGGTGTGGCAGGCTTCCAGGCGCTGCTTAACATAATGTGCCTGCCAGAGTGCAAGAGGACTTTGGCGTGTGGCAATTCTCAAAACATTGTCTAACATGCTTGTTACCGTCATTATCAATCGCTAACCATCCTAACATTGTTGACACTCGGATGGCAGTTTTACGGTTGATGAAGAGTGAGAGGGACAGGGCGGCGTACTCGTCAGCCATCGCCGTATTCAGGAATTTACACGTACAGAACGGTGCTACACTTGTATGTAGCGCATCTTTCTTTACGGTCAACCGGCAAGGTGTTAAATTGATCACGTTTTAGACCATTTTTTCGTCTGTACCACCAGAAAAGCAAAAGGCGAAAAAAGGGTAACGGTTATTTTTTGAAATACTGCGGGTCCGCTGCTTTTTCTGTTCTGACTGGCGTGCGACACCCGGAAACATCAGGCGATACGTCTTGTACCTCTATATTGAGACTCTGAAACAGAGACTGGATGCCATCAATCAATTGCGTGTGGATCGCGCGCTTGCTGCCATGGGCCCTGCTTTCCAGCAGGTATACAGTCTACTGCCGACATTGTTGCACTATCACCATCCGCTAATGCCGGGTTACCTCGATGGTAACGTTCCCCAGGGCATTTGCCTCTTCACGCCTGATGAAACCCAACAGCACTACCTGACTGAACTTGAACTCTACCGTGGTATGCCGCCGCAGGATTCGCCGAAAGGTGAGCTGCCGATTACCGGGGTTTACTCCATGGGCAGCACGTCATCGGTTGGGCAAAGCTGCTCTTCTGACCTGGATATCTGGGTCTGTCATCAGTCCTGGCTCGACAATGAAGAGCGCCAGCTGTTGCAGCGTAAATGCAGCCTGCTGGAGAGCTGGGCGGCGTCGCTCGGCGTGGAAGTGAGCTTCTTCCTGATTGATGAAAACCGTTTCCGCCATAACGAAAGCGGCAGTCTGGGTGGTGAAGACTGCGGCTCGACTCAGCACATCCTGTTGCTGGATGAGTTTTACCGTACTGCCGTTCGCCTGGCCGGGAAACGTATTCTGTGGAATATGGTGCCGTGTGATGAAGAAGAGAATTATGACGACTACGTCATGTCGCTTTACTCGCAGGGTGTTCTGACGCCAAACGAGTGGCTGGATCTGGGCGGCCTGAGCTCCCTGTCCGCCGAAGAGTACTTTGGCGCAAGCCTCTGGCAGCTTTATAAAAGCATTGATTCACCGTACAAAGCGGTGCTGAAAACCCTGCTGCTGGAAGCCTACTCCTGGGAATACCCCACGCCGCGCCTGCTGGCGAAAGATATCAAACAGCGTCTGCACGACGGGGAGATCGTCTCCTACGGGCTTGATGCCTACTGCATGATGCTGGAACGCGTCACCGAATACCTGACAGCCATTGAGGACGCCACGCGTCTTGACCTGGTGCGTCGATGTTTCTATCTCAAAGTCTGTGAAAAACTGAGCCGCGAACGCGCCTGCGTGGGCTGGCGTCGTGAAGTCGTCAGCCAGTTAGTCAAAGAGTGGGGATGGGACGAAGAGCGTCTCGCCATGCTCGACAACCGCGCCAACTGGAAGATCGATCAGGTGCGTGAGGCGCACAACGAACTGCTTGATGCGATGATGCAGAGCTACCGCAACCTGATCCGCTTTGCCCGCCGTAACAACCTTAGCGTTTCTGCCAGCCCACAGGATATCGGGGTGCTGACCCGTAAACTGTACGCCGCGTTTGAAGCATTGCCGGGCAAGGTAACGCTGGTTAACCCACAGATTTCGCCTGACCTGTCTGAACCGAATCTGACCTTTATCTACGTACCGCCGGGCCGCGCGAACCGCACCGGGTGGTATCTGTACAACCGTGCGCCAAGCATGGATTCGATCATCAGCCATCAGCCGCTGGAGTATAACCGCTACCTGAACAAGCTGGTGGCCTGGGCCTGGTTTAACGGCCTTCTCACCTCACGCACCCGGTTGTTTATCAAAGGCAACGAGGTGGTCGATTTAGCCAAGTTGCAGGAGATGGTGGCGGATGTCTCGCACCACTTCCCGCTGCGTCTGCCTGCGCCGACGCCAAAAGCGCTCTACAGCCCGTGTGAGATTCGCCATCTGGCGATCATCGTCAACCTGGAATACGACCCGACGGCGGCCTTCCGCAATCAGGTGGTTCACTTTGACTTCCGCAAGCTGGACGTCTTTAGCTTCGGTGAGCAGCAAAACTGCCTGGTGGGCAGCGTGGATCTGCTGTACCGCAACTCGTGGAACGAAGTGCGTACCCTGCACTTTAACGGCGAGCAGGCGATGATCGAGGCGCTGAAAACGATCCTCGGCAAGATGCACCAGGACGCCGCGCCGCCGGACAGCGTGGAGGTGTTCTGCTACAGCCAGCACCTGCGCGGCCTGATTCGTACCCGCGTGCAGCAGCTGGTGTCTGAGTGCATTGAACTGCGTCTCTCGAGCACCCGTCAGGAAACCGGGCGCTTTAAAGCGCTGCGCGTCTCCGGCCAGACCTGGGGGCTGTTCTTTGAGCGCCTGAACGTGTCGGTGCAGAAGCTGGAGAACGCCATTGAATTCTACGGCGCGATTTCACACAACAAACTGCATGGCCTGTCGGTTCAGGTGGAAACCAATCACGTTAAGCTGCCGCAGGTAGTGGATGGCTTTGCGAGTGAAGGGATTATTCAGTTCTTCTTCGAAGAGTCGGGCGATAACGCCGGGTTTAACATCTACATTCTGGATGAAACCAACCGTGCCGAGGTGTATCACCACTGCGAAGGCAGCAAAGAGGAGCTGGTGCGCGACGTCAGCCGCTTCTATTCGTCCTCGCACGATCGCTTTACCTACGGCTCAAGCTTTATCAACTTCAACCTGCCGCAGTTCTACCAGATTGTGAATGTGGATGGGCGAGCGCAGGTGATCCCGTTCCGTACGCAGGCGATTACCCCTGCGGCGCCTGCTAACCAGGAAACTGCGCCGCTGTTGCAGCAGTATTTCTCCTGAGGCTTTTCGCCGGGTGGCGCTAACGCTTACCCGGCCTACGGTCCGAGCCGCTGTTGCCGGATGGCGCTAACGCTTACCCGGCCTACGTTTGAGCCGCTGTTGCCGGGTGGCGCTAATGCTTACCCGGCCTACGGTTTGAGCCGCTGTTGCCGGGTTGCGCTGACGCCTACCCGGCCTACGTTTGAGCCGCTGTTGCCGGGTGGCGCTAACGCTTACCCGGCCTACGGTTTGAGCCGTTGTAGGCCCGGTAAGGCGTAGCCGCCACCGGGCAACAGAACTACCTGAAACTCACTGCCTCACCCGCCTGCGCCGTCGCCGCCTGTTCCAGCAGATCCCAGAACGTTTCGCCGCTGCGATCGCAGACCCACTCGTCACCTTTCAGATCAAAGTGATAACCGCCCTGTTTCGCCGCCAGCCACACCTGGTGAAGCGGCTCCTGACGGTTAATAATAATCTTGCTGCCGTTTTCGAAGCTTAAGGTCAGGATCCCGCCGTTGATTTCACAATCGATATCGCTGTCGCCGTCCCAGTCGTCGATACGCTCTTCGATGGTCATCCACAGGGTATCGGCAAGGCGATGAAATTCACTGTCGTTCATGGTTTTATTCCTGTTTTTCGTGATGGCGGCAGTATAACGCTAAATAATTCCCGTTGCAGGAAAGCGGCAAACTCTTGCTTTTGTGTCTTCTCCTGCGATGATAGAAACAGATTTGAACTTACGGGCAACCTCTACATGAAAAACGTCTTCCGAACGCTTGTCGTTCTTGTCACTCTGTTTAGCCTGACCGGCTGTGGACTGAAGGGACCACTGTACTTCCCGCCAGAGGATAAAAACGCACCACCGCCGACAAAACCGGTGCAAAGTGGTATCGAGTCATCTACGCCGGATACCAACGATCGCGGCAATAACGGCGGCCCGACTCAGGTCAATCTCTGACAATTACGTTCTGTACCCGCGCAATGGAGCAAATGATGCAGTTCTCTAAAATGCATGGCCTTGGCAACGACTTTATGGTCGTCGACGCGGTAACGCAGAATGTCTTTTTCTCCCCGGAATTGATCCGTCGCCTGGCGGATCGACACGTGGGCGTGGGGTTTGACCAGCTGCTGGTGGTGGAGCCGCCTTACGATCCTGACCTGGACTTTCACTACCGCATTTTTAACGCCGACGGCAGCGAAGTGTCCCAGTGCGGCAATGGCGCGCGCTGTTTTGCCCGCTTTGTTCGGCTGAAAGGGCTGACCAATAAGCGCGATATCCGCGTCAGCACCGCCAATGGCCGGATGGTGCTCAGCGTCACCGACGACGAACTGGTGCGCGTGAACATGGGCGAGCCGAACTTCGACCCCTCTGCCGTGCCGTTTCGCGCCAACAAAGCGGAAAAGACCTATATTATGCGTGCCGCCGAGCAGACAGTATTGTGCGGCGTCGTCTCGATGGGTAACCCGCACTGCGTGATTCAGGTGGATGATGTGCAAACCGCGGCGGTTGAAACGCTCGGCCCGGTGCTGGAAAGCCACGAGCGCTTCCCGGAGCGGGCGAACATCGGTTTCATGCAGGTGGTGAAGCGTGAACACATTCGCCTGCGGGTTTACGAGCGCGGCGCGGGCGAAACCCAGGCCTGCGGAAGCGGTGCCTGTGCGGCGGTGGCCGTCGGTATCTCACAGGGGTTACTGGCAGAAGAGGTTCGCGTGGAATTACCAGGCGGTCGGCTTGATATCGCCTGGAAAGGAGCGGGTCATCCACTGTACATGACTGGCCCGGCGACACATGTTTATGACGGGTTTATCCATCTATGAAGCAACCAGGGGAAGAACTGCGGGAACCTGTAACGGAGCTGGACGACAGCGCCGTTGTGGATTACCTGCTGCACAATCCTGAGTTTTTTATCCGCAATGCACGCGTCGTCGAACGGATGCGCGTGCCGCATCCGGTTCGCGAGACCGTGTCGCTGGTTGAATGGCACATGGCGCGCTCGCGCAACCACATCAATCAGCTCGAAGAGAACATGACGCTGTTGATGGAGCAGGCCAGCAATAACGAAAGCCTGTTCTACCGTCTTCTGCACCTTCAGGCGCGTCTGGCTTCCGCGCACAGTCTCGAAGAGTTCCTCAATCGCTTCCACCGCTGGGCGCGCGAGCTGGGGCTGGCAGGCGCAACTATCCGCCTCTTCCCTGACCGCTGGCGCATTGGCGCGCCGTCCGGGTTTACCCATCTGGCGCTGAGCCGTCAGGCGTTTGAGCCGCTGCGCATTCAGCGTCTGGGCCATGAGCACCACTATCTGGGGCCGCTTAACGGGCCAGAACTGCTGGTGGTGCTGCCGGAAGCCAAAGCTATCGGCTCGGTGGCGATGTCGCTGATGGGGCGCGATGGTGACCTGGGCGTGATGTTATTTACCAGCCGCGATGCGCATCATTATGAACAGGGGCAGGGCACGCAACTGTTGCAGGAGATCGCCCTGATGCTGCCTGAGCTGCTGGAGCGCTGGATTGAGCGCGTATGACGGACGGACTGCTCGCCACTGACGTCAACCGCTTTCTGCGCTATCTGGGTGTGGAACGCCAGCTCAGCCCTATTACGCTGCTCAACTATCAGCGTCAGCTTGATGCCATCATGCAGCTTGCCGATGAAATCGGCCTGAAAAGCTGGCAACAATGTGACGCCGCCACGGTACGCGGGTTCGTCGTGCGTAGCCGTAAAAAAAATCTCAGCCCGGCGAGCCTGGCGCTCCGGCTCTCTGCCCTGCGCAGTTTCTTCGACTGGCTGGTCAGTCAGGGCGGTCTGAAAGCCAACCCGGCGAAAGGGATCGCCACGCCGAAAGCTCCGCGCCATCTGCCGAAAAATATCGACGTCGACGACGTAAACCGCCTGCTGGATATCGATCTTAACGATCCGCTGGCCGTGCGCGACCGCGCGATGCTGGAGGTGATGTACGGCGCGGGCCTGCGTCTCTCTGAGCTGGTCAATCTCGATTTAAAACATCTCGACCTGGAAACGGGCGAAGTGTGGGTAATGGGCAAGGGCAACAAAGAGCGCCGCCTGCCGATCGGCCGCAACGCGGTCTCCTGGATTGAGCACTGGCTGGATCTGCGCGGGCTGTTTGGCGCCGACGAAGATGCGCTGTTCCTGTCGAAACTCGGCAAGCGGATCTCGGCGCGTAACGTGCAGAAGCGCTTTGCGGAGTGGGGCATTAAGCAGGGGCTGAACAGCCACGTTCACCCCCACAAGCTGCGCCACTCCTTTGCGACGCACATGCTGGAATCAAGCGGCGACCTGCGCGGCGTACAGGAGCTGCTTGGTCACGCGAATCTGTCGACCACCCAAATCTATACCCACTTAGACTTCCAACACCTTGCCTCGGTGTATGACGCGGCGCATCCACGCGCCAAACGGGGGAAATAATGCGTTTTTACCGCCCACTCGGTCAGATCTCAGCCCTGACGTTTGATCTTGATGACACCCTTTACGACAATCGTCCGGTGATCCTGCGTACCGAGCAGGAGTCGCTGACGTTTGTGCAAAACTACCATCCTGCGCTGAAAACAATGCAGAACAAAGACTTCCAGAAGCTGCGTCAGTCCCTGCGGGAAACCGAACCGGAGATTTACCACGACGTGACCGAATGGCGCCGCCGTGCGGTTGAGCAGGCGATGCTTAATGCCGGCCTGAGCGCGCAGGACGCGGCCACGGGTGCCGAAGCGGCCATGGAAAACTTCGCCAAATGGCGCAGTCGGATCGACGTGCCGCAGGAGACCCACGACACGCTGGCGAAGCTCGCCGAAAAGTGGCCGCTGGTGGCCATCACCAACGGCAACGCTCAGCCTGAACTGTTTGGTCTGGGGAACTATTTTCAGTTCGTGCTGCGCGCGGGCCCGCACGGACGCTCGAAGCCGTTCAACGATATGTATCATCTGGCAGCGGAAAAACTGGATTTGCCGCTCGGTGAGATCCTGCACGTGGGCGACGACCTGACCACGGACGTCGCCGGGGCGATCCGCTGCGGCATGCAGGCCTGCTGGATCAAGCCGGAAAATGCCGATCTGATGACTACCCCGGATAGCCGTCTTCTGCCGCACGTGGAAATTTCACGGTTGGCATCCCTCACGACGCTGATATAATCATCAATTGTTCTGTATAAATTAACAGGGTTTTGGCGAATGGAAACATTTGCCTGCCCGCCATGACGTGACGGTGCCAATGGACGTTTCTTACCTGCTCGACAGCCTTAATGATAAACAGCGTGACGCGGTTGCCGCCTCGCGTACAAACCTGCTGGTACTGGCTGGAGCGGGCAGTGGTAAGACGCGCGTGCTGGTTCACCGTATCGCCTGGCTACAGAGCGTGGAGAACTGCTCGCCGTACTCGATTATGGCCGTGACGTTCACCAACAAGGCGGCGGCGGAGATGCGCCACCGTATCGCCCAGCTGATGGGCACCAGCCAGGGCGGCATGTGGGTTGGCACCTTCCACGGCCTGGCGCACCGCCTGCTGCGCGCGCACCATATGGACGCTAACCTGCCGCAGGATTTCCAGATCCTCGACAGCGAAGACCAGCTCCGTCTGCTGAAACGCCTGATCAAGGCGATGAATCTCGATGAGAAGCAGTGGCCGCCGCGTCAGGCGATGTGGTACATCAACGGTCAAAAAGACGAAGGGCTGCGTCCGCATCATATTCAGAGCTTCGGTAACCCGGTCGAGCAGACCTGGCAGAACGTCTACAAGGCCTATCAGGAAGCGTGCGATCGCGCCGGTCTGGTAGATTTCGCCGAGCTGCTGCTGCGCGCCCACGAGCTGTGGCTGAACAAACCGCATATCCTGCAACACTACCGTGAACGCTTTACCAACATCCTGGTGGACGAATTCCAGGATACCAACAACATCCAGTACGCCTGGATCCGCCTGCTGGCCGGGGATACCGGCAAAGTGATGATCGTTGGCGATGACGATCAGTCTATCTACGGCTGGCGCGGCGCGCAGGTGGAAAACATCCAGCGCTTCCTCAACGATTTCCCCGGCGCGCAAACCATCCGACTGGAGCAGAACTACCGTTCTACCAGCAACATTCTGAGCGCGGCCAACGCCCTGATTGAGAACAACAACGGGCGCCTGGGTAAAAAGCTGTGGACCGATGGCGTCGACGGCGAACCGATTTCGATTTACTGCGCCTTCAACGAGCTCGACGAAGCCCGCTTCGTGGTGAACCGCATTAAAACCTGGCAGGAGAACGGCGGCGCGCTGGAGCAGTGTGCCATTCTCTATCGCAGCAACGCCCAGTCGCGCGTGCTGGAAGAGGCGCTGTTGCAGGTGAGCATGCCGTACCGCATTTATGGCGGTATGCGCTTCTTCGAACGTCAGGAGATCAAAGATGCGCTCTCGTATCTGCGTCTGATTGCCAACCGTAACGACGATGCGGCGTTTGAGCGCGTGGTGAACACGCCGACGCGCGGCATCGGCGATCGTACGCTGGACGTGGTGCGTCAGGCCTCGCGCGATCGTCAGCTTACGCTGTGGCAGGCGTGCCGCGAGCTGTTACAGGAAAAAGCCCTCGCCGGGCGCGCCGCCAGCGCATTGCAGCGCTTCCTGGAGTTAATCGACGCGCTGGCGCAGGAAACGGCCGACATGCCGCT
Source organism: Enterobacter cloacae complex sp. EB5 (assembly GCF_031432835.1). NCBI lineage: Bacteria > Pseudomonadati > Pseudomonadota > Gammaproteobacteria > Enterobacterales > Enterobacteriaceae > Enterobacter > Enterobacter cloacae complex sp. EB5. Next base: position 1,769,039 of record NZ_CP133860.1, on the reverse strand, counting down.
GCACGTCCAGACCGACCGGGTGATCAAAGATTCCGGCTTGCGCACCATGTACGAGCAGGAAAAAGGCGAGAAGGGCCAGACCCGTATTGAGAACTTAGAGGAACTGGTGACGGCAACGCGCCAGTTCAGCTACAACGAAGAAGACGAAGACCTGATGCCGTTGCAGGCATTCCTCTCTCACGCCGCGCTGGAGGCGGGTGAAGGGCAGGCCGATACCTGGCAGGATGCGGTTCAGCTGATGACCCTGCACTCCGCGAAAGGTCTGGAGTTCCCGCAGGTGTTCATCGTCGGGATGGAAGAGGGGATGTTCCCGAGCCAGATGTCGCTGGATGAAGGCGGGCGTCTGGAAGAGGAGCGTCGTCTGGCCTACGTGGGCGTGACCCGTGCGATGCAGAAACTGACTCTGACCTACGCGGAAACCCGCCGCCTGTACGGGAAAGAGGTGTATCACCGTCCGTCACGCTTTATCGGCGAGCTGCCGGAAGAGTGCGTGGAAGAGGTGCGCCTGCGCGCCAGCATCAGCCGTCCGGTCAGCCATCAGCGTATGGGCTCGCCGATCTCTGAAACCGACACCGGTTACAAGCTGGGCCAGCGCGTGCGCCACTCGAAGTTTGGCGAAGGCACCATCGTCAACCTGGAAGGCAGCGGCGAGCACAGCCGTTTGCAGGTAGCGTTCCAGGGGCAGGGGATCAAATGGCTGGTGGCAGCCTATGCCAAGCTGGAAAGTGTGTAACTTTCAGAAAAATATCACTATTTTGTAATAATCTGCTAGCCTTATACGTTGAAGGTCAATTAATGCCCTTCAGCGTTCCGTTGCGTGTTGACGCCACAGTTATTGCTGGCGTAACATGCGCGCACGATTACGCTAAGAGGACATTCGCCTTGGACACACCCAGTAGATACTGGCTCAATTCCCTGTCATCCAGGAACAACTCCTAAGGCTATCTCCTCTTGCTGATGGCCTTAGTGGTTGTCAGCGACTGCATCATTCCCGTCGCGCTGAGTCAGGCTGTTTAATGGTCTGAAACCCAATTTGTTTCTGTGTGCCCACCGAACTGTCCGATATTTTTTGCATTGGGAGTCCCGGTCATGTTGAGCGCATTTCAACTCGAAAATAACCGACTGACTCGGCTTGAAGCCGAAGAGTCACAGCCCCTCATTGATGCCGTATGGGTGGATCTGGTCGAGCCGGACGACGATGAGCGCCTTCGCGTACAATCTGAACTGGGGCAAAGCCTGGCGACACGCCCGGAACTGGAAGACATCGAAGCATCCGCCCGTTTTTTTGAAGACGAAGACGGCCTGCACATTCACTCCTTCTTCTTTTTCGAAGATGCCGAAGACCACGCGGGGAACTCCACCGTGGCGTTTACCATCCGCGATGGCCGCCTGTTCACCCTGCGCGAGCGCGAACTGCCTGCGTTTCGTCTCTACCGTATGCGCGCCCGCAGCCAGGCGATGATGGACGGCAACGCCTATGAGCTGCTGCTGGATCTGTTCGAAACCAAAATCGAACAGCTGGCGGATGAAATCGAAAACATCTACAGCGACCTGGAAAAGCTGAGCCGCGTGATCATGGAAGGCCATCAGGGCGATGAGTACGACGAAGCGTTGTCCACGCTGGCAGAGCTGGAAGATATCGGCTGGAAGGTGCGTTTGTGTCTGATGGATACCCAGCGCGCGCTGAACTTCCTGGTGCGCAAGGCGCGTCTGCCGGGCGGTCAGCTGGAGCAGGCGCGTGAGATCTTACGCGATATCGAATCCCTGCTGCCGCACAACGAATCCCTGTTCCAGAAGGTCAACTTCCTGATGCAGGCGGCGATGGGTTTTATCAACATCGAGCAGAACCGCATCATCAAGATCTTCTCGGTGGTGTCCGTGGTGTTCCTGCCGCCGACGCTGGTGGCGTCCAGCTACGGGATGAACTTCGAGTTTATGCCGGAGCTGAAGTGGAGCTTTGGCTACCCGGGGGCGATTATCTTTATGATCCTCGCCGGGCTGGCGCCGTATCTGTACTTCAAGCGGAAGAACTGGCTTTAAAAATCTGGCGGGTGGCGCTGCGCTTACCCGCCCTACGATCGAATTCCCTCTCCCTGTGGGAGAGGGTTAGGGTGAGGGCAACATCACAGCCCTTTGCGCACCCTGCGCTGGGTATAAATCGCATCCGCAACAAAGATGGCCAGCGCCACCCAGATAAAGGCGAACGTCACCATCTTATCCGCACCCGGCACCTCGTCGTAAAACACCACCGCCAGCAGGAACATCAGCGTCGGGCCAATGTACTGGAAGAAGCCCAGCGTGGAGAGGCGCAGACGCGTTGCCGCGCCGGTGAAGCACAGCAGGGGGATCGTCGTGACCACGCCCGCGGCCATCAGCATCAGGTTCAGCGACCATGGGTTGCTGCCCATATGGCTGGTTGGGCTGTCGGCGATGCCGAAGAGATAAATCGCCGCCACCGGCAGCAGCCACAGGGTTTCAAACAGCATTCCCGTCTGCGCTTCCACGGCAATCTTCTTACGCACCAGGCCGTAGAAGGCAAAGCTGAACGCCAGCCCCAGGGCGATAACCGGCAGTGAGCCGAAGGTCCACAGCTGTACCAGCACGCCGCAGAAGGCCAGAATCACCGCCACCCACTGCATCCGGCGAAAGCGCTCGCCGAGGAAAATCATCCCCAGCAAAATATTGACCAGCGGGTTAATAAAGTAGCCCAGGCTGGCTTCGAGCATGTGGTGATTATTCACCGCCCAGATAAACAGCAGCCAGTTTCCGCCAATCAGCACCGCAGAGAGAGCGAGCAGGAAGACCTTCTTCGGGGTTTTCAGCAGCGTTTTGACGCCTGACCACTGACGGCTGATACTCATCAGCGCAATCATGAAGAAAAACGACCAGATGACGCGGTGAGTGAGGATCTCGTCCGCCGGGACATAGGCGATAAGTTTGAAGTACGCCGGTGCGATACCCCAAATAAAATAAGCGGCAAGGGCGAGTAAAACGCCCTGCCGCGTCTGTTTAGCATCCATCGGGAAAATCCGTTACAAAAAAGTGAAGTAATTTTACCCGAATTTGCCGTCTCAACCCACCATATAAGTGGCGGTTGCGCTGGCGATATAAACCTGCTCTTCGTTATGCAGCTCAACGCGGGCGACGGCAACTTTATTCCCGGCGCGCAGCAGGCTGCTGGTGCAGGTGAAGCGGTTTCCGCGTCCCGGACGCAGGTAGTCGACGCGTAAATCGATGGTGCCCATGCGCGACAGGCGCTGGCGTAACTCATCTTCGTTGATGGTGTCATGGCGCGTCAGCGTGCTGCCCACGCACACCAGACCGGCCGCCACGTCCAGCGCGGAGGCAATCACCCCGCCGTGTAAAATGCTTTGCGCCCAGTTACCGACCATCATTGGCTGATTATTGAAACTCAGCTGAGCGAAGTCTTTTTCGTATCGCTCCAGCTCAAGACCCAGTGCACGGTTGAACGGCATGTGGTACACAAAAATCTCGCCCACGAGCTTTAAGGTTTCTTCGGCGGTGAGTGTCGCTGACATCTGACGTGGCATCCTTGTTGTTAACAAAATGTTGATTTTATGCTTCAGGATAAAGGAATGCCACTTTAAGAAACGAGGAAGCGGAAGTTATCGCAGAAGTCTGTAGAATGCCCGGACAAAACTATTCATTAAATGTCACCATTTCAGGAGAACACCACCGATGCGGACGTATCTGGGTTGGTTACTGGCGGCGGTTGCGCTGCCCCTCACAGCATATGCGCAGGAAGCGACGATCAAAGAGGTGCATGATAAACCTGCCGTTAAGGGCAGCATCATCGCCAATATGCTTCAGGAGCATGACAATCCGTTCACGCTGTACCCGTATGACACAAACTACGTGATCTACACCCAGACCAGCGATCTCAACAAAGAGGCGATAAGCTCCTATAACTGGTCTGATAATGCGCGTAAAGATGAGGTGAAGTTCCAGCTCAGCCTCGCCTTCCCGTTCTGGCGCGGCATCCTGGGGCCGAACTCGGTACTTGGCGCGTCTTACACGCAGAAGTCATGGTGGCAGCTCTCCAACAGCGGGGAATCTTCACCGTTCCGCGAAACCAACTATGAACCGCAGCTGTTCCTCGGTTTCGCCACCGATTATGAGTTTGCAGGCTGGACGCTGCGAGACGTGGAGGTGGGCTATAACCACGATTCCAACGGTCGTTCCGACCCAACCTCACGCAGCTGGAACCGCATCTATACGCGTCTGATGGCGCAGAACGGCAATTTCATGGTGGAAGTGAAGCCGTGGTACGTGGTAGGCAGCACCGATGACAACCCGGATATCACCAAATACATGGGCTACTATCAGCTTAAAGTGGGCTATCAGCTGGGTGACGCGGTGCTGAGCGCCAAAGGCCAGTACAACTGGAATACCGGCTACGGCGGCGCAGAGCTGGGCCTGAGCTACCCGGTAACGAAACACGTTCGTCTCTATACTCAGGTGTATAGCGGGTATGGCGAATCGCTGATCGACTACAACTTCAACCAGACCCGCGTCGGTGTGGGCGTGATGCTGAACGATATTTTCTAAGCTGCTCGAATGTTTTTGCGTTAAACGTTGAAGTTTCTCTCTCAGGCGCTGAAAATAGCGCCTGTTTCATTTCTGGCATATGGGGTTAACGTGGCGCAGGCGGAAGTATTGAATCAGGAATCGCTGGCTAAACAGGTTTTGCATGAAACCTTTGGCTACCAGCAGTTCCGCCCCGGCCAGGAAACCATCATTGAAACCGTGCTGGAAGGCCGCGATTGCCTGGTGGTCATGCCGACCGGCGGCGGTAAATCGCTCTGCTATCAGGTGCCCGCGCTGGTGCTTAACGGCCTGACGGTCGTGGTATCGCCCCTTATTTCCCTGATGAAAGACCAGGTCGACCAGCTGCTTGCCAACGGCGTGGCGGCGGCCTGTCTGAACTCGACGCAGACCCGCGAGCAACAGCAAGAAGTAATGGCCGGGTGTCGTACCGGGCAGATCCGCCTGCTGTATATCGCGCCAGAACGCCTGATGCTGGACAACTTCCTCGATCATCTGGCGCACTGGAACCCGGTGCTGCTGGCGGTGGATGAAGCGCACTGTATCTCCCAGTGGGGGCACGATTTCCGCCCGGAATATGCCGCTCTTGGTCAGCTTCGTCAGCGCTTTCCCGAGCTGCCGTTTATGGCGCTTACCGCCACGGCGGACGACACCACGCGTCAGGACATCGTTCGCCTGCTGGGGCTGAACGACCCGTATATTCAGGTCAGCAGCTTCGACCGCCCCAACATCCGCTATATGCTGATGGAGAAGTTCAAGCCGCTGGATCAGCTCTTACGCTACGTGCAGGAGCAGCGCGGTAAGTCCGGCATCATCTACTGCAACAGCCGGGCGAAGGTGGAAGACACCGCCGCGCGTCTGCAAAACCGTGGCTTTAGCGCCGCGGCCTATCATGCCGGGCTGGAGAACCATATCCGCGCCGACGTGCAGGAGAAATTCCAGCGCGATGACCTGCAAATCGTGGTCGCAACGGTAGCGTTCGGGATGGGAATCAACAAGCCCAACGTGCGCTTTGTGGTGCATTTCGACATTCCGCGCAATATCGAATCCTACTATCAGGAAACCGGCCGCGCCGGGCGTGACGGCCTGCCTGCGGAAGCGATGCTGTTTTACGATCCGGCGGATATGGCGTGGCTGCGCCGCTGTCTTGAGGAGAAACCGCAGGGGCAGTTGCAGGATATCGAACGGCACAAGCTTAACGCGATGGGTGCCTTCGCCGAAGCGCAAACCTGCCGCCGTCTGGTGCTGCTCAACTACTTTGGTGAAGGGCGTCAGGCGCCGTGCGGCAACTGCGATATCTGCCTCGACCCGCCGAAGCAGTACGATGGCCTGATGGACGCGCGTAAGGCGCTCTCGACTATCGGACGCGTGAACCAGCGCTTTGGGATGGGCTACGTCGTTGAAGTGCTGCGCGGGGCTAACAACCAGCGTATCCGCGATATGGGTCACGACAAGCTGCCGGTTTACGGCATCGGGAAAGACCAGAGCCATGAGCACTGGGTGAGTATCATCCGCCAGCTGATCCATCTCGGCTTTGCCACGCAAAATATTGCCCAGCACTCCGCGCTTCAGTTGACCGAAGCGGCGCGACCGGTCCTGCGTGGCGAGGTGGAGCTGAAGCTCGCCGTTCCGCGCGTCGTCGCCCTGAAGCCGCGCGTGATGCAAAAATCCTACGGCGGCAACTACGACCGCAAGCTGTTCGCCAAGCTGCGTAAGCTGCGTAAAGCCATTGCCGATGAAGAGAACATCCCGCCATACGTGGTGTTCAACGACGCGACGCTTATCGAGATGGCCGAGCAAATGCCGCTCAGCGCCAGCGAGATGCTCAGCGTCAACGGCGTCGGCACGCGTAAGCTGGAGCGCTTTGGTAAAGAGTTTATGGCGCTCATCCGTTCCCACGCTGATGGTGATGATGAGGAGTAGTCAGCCGGGCGAAAAAGTGCCAGGATGGTGACTCACTGTATTATTTCCCCGCGAGCTAATTATGTTAATGCTATTTCTCACCGTGGCGTTAGTGCACATCGTTGCGCTGATGAGCCCTGGCCCTGACTTTTTCTTCGTGTCGCAAACGGCCGTCAGCCGCTCCCGCAAAGAGGCGATGATGGGTGTGCTCGGTATTACCATGGGCGTCATGGTCTGGGCGGCGGTTGCGCTGCTCGGTCTGAACCTGATCCTGGCGAAAATGGCGTGGCTGCATAACATCATCATGGTCGGCGGCGGTCTGTACCTGTGCTGGATGGGCTACCAGATGCTGCGCGGGGCGCTGAAGAAAGAAGAGAAAAAGCCGGAAGAGCCAAAGGTTGAGCTGGCAACGGGCGGCCGCAGCTTTGTGAAGGGGCTGCTGACCAACCTGGCGAACCCGAAAGCGATTATCTACTTCGGCTCTGTGTTCTCGCTGTTTGTGGGGGATAACGTCGGCGCGGGCGCGCGCTGGGGGATCTTCCTGCTGATCGTTGTTGAGACGTTCGCCTGGTTTACCGTTGTGGCAAGCCTGTTTGCCTTACCGGCGATGCGTCGCGGCTACCAGCGCATCGCGAAGTGGATCGACGGCTTTGCCGGCGCGCTGTTCGCCGGCTTCGGCATTCATCTCATCATTTCTCGCTAAGCATGACGCGCTGACGCAAGCAGCGCGCCAACCAGCATAAACAGCGAACCAAAGACTTTGTTCAGGGCCTTCATCTGCTTAGGCCCTTTGATCCACGCCGCAATTCGCTGCGCCAGCGTCGCGTAACCAATCATCACAATGATATCGACAATAATGGTGGTCGCGCCCAGCACCACGTACTGCATCACCTGTGGCTGATGCGGCACGATAAACTGCGGGAACAGGGCAGCGAGGAACACGATGCTTTTCGGGTTGGTCAGGTTAACGAACACCGCGCGCTTAAACAGGTGGCCGCGCGTTTGCGTCCGGGAGAGCGTATGCAGATCAATCGAGCCTGCGGCGCGCCACTGCTGAATACCCAGCCAGATAAGATACGCTGCGCCAGCCCATTTCAGCACCTCGAAGGCCAGCACCGAACGGGAGAACAGCGTGCCCAGACCAATCCCCACCAGCACGATGTGAATGCCAAGCCCGGTCTGTAAACCGGCGATTGACGCCGCCGCGCCGCGATAGCCGTGATTAATGGAGGTGCTCATGGTGTTGATTGCGCCCGAGCCAGGTGAAAGGCTGAGGATGATGGATGTCAGCAGGTAAGCGAACCACCACTCGAAGGTCATTTGAAACTCCCGGATCGTCTGTTTTTATGCCACAATACGCTATTGTTGAGTCATTTTGTGACCGGTGACGAAAAAAACGATATTCCCTGAATTACGGGGGGTGGAAACCCAATGTTTCAGCAGAAAAAGGACTGGGAAACACGAGAAAACGCATTTGCTGCTTTCTCCATGGGGCCGCTGACCGATTTCTGGCGCCAGCGTGAGGAAGATGAGTTTATGGGCGTCGGGGAAATCCCGGTACGCTTCGTTCGTTTCCGTGATGAAAAAAATGACCGGGTGATTGTGGTCTGCCCCGGGCGCATCGAAAGCTATATCAAATATGCCGAGCTGGCGTATGACCTGTTCCATCTGGGCTTTGATGTGTTAATTATCGACCATCGCGGGCAGGGGCTTTCCGGCCGGATGTTGCCGGATACCCATCGCGGCCACGTGGATAACTTCAGCGATTACGTCGACGATCTGGCCGCGTTCTGGCAGCAGGAAGTGCAGCCCGGACCGTGGCGCAAGCGTTATATTCTTGCCCACTCCATGGGGGGCGCGATCTCGACGTTGTTTTTGCAGCGCCATAAGCACCAGTGCGACGCCATTGCGCTGACCGCGCCGATGTACGGCATTGTGATACGTTTTCCTGACTGGATGGTGCGCCATCTTCTCGACTGGGCTGAGGGCCATCAGCGCATTCGAGAAGGCTATGCCATCGGAACAGGACGCTGGCGGGCATTGCCGTTTGCCATCAACGTTTTAACCCACAGTCGGCAGCGTTATCGCCGCAACCTGCGTTTTTATGCCGATGAACCGCGTCTGCGGGTCGGCGGCCCCACCTGGCACTGGGTGCGGGAAGGTATTCATGCCGGTGAGCAGGTGCTGGCGGGCGTAGGCGATGATGACACGCCGACGCTCCTGATCCAGGCGGAAGAAGAGCGTGTGGTGGATAACCGCATGCATGACCGCTATTGTGAACTTCGCGCCGCTGCGGGCCATCCCTGTGAAGGGGGTAAACCGCTGGTCATCAACGGTGCGTACCATGAGATCCTTTTTGAAAAGGACGCTATGCGCTCAGTCGCGCTCAACGCCATTGTTGAATTTTTCAACAGGCATAACTGATTATTGTTTTCCACCAGAGGTTGAAATCCCTATGTACCAGGTTGTTGCATCTGATTTAGATGGCACGCTGCTTTCCCCCGACCACACCCTGTCGCCTTATGCGAAAGAGACCTTAAAACTCCTGACTGCCCGTGGCGTGAACTTTGTGTTCGCCACTGGCCGCCACCACGTGGACGTGGGGCAGATCCGCGATAACCTGGAGATCAAGTCGTACATGATCACCTCCAACGGTGCGCGCGTACATGACACGGACGGCAACCTGATTTTTACCCACAATCTCGATCGCGACATCGCCACCGATTTGTTCGGCATTGTGCATAACAACCCGGATATCGTCACTAACGTTTACCGCGACGACGAGTGGTTTATGAACCGCCACCGCCCGGAAGAGATGCGCTTTTTCAAGGAAGCCGTATTCCAGTACTCACTGTACGAGCCGGGTCTGCTGGAGCCGGAAGGGATCAGTAAGGTGTTCTTCACCTGTGTAAATCATGAGGAGTTACTGCCGCTGGAGCAGGCGATCAACGCCCGCTGGGGCGACCGCGTGAACGTGAGCTTCTCCACACTGACCTGTCTGGAAGTGATGGCGGGCGGGGTGTCCAAAGGTCACGCGCTGGAAGCGGTAGCGAAACGGCTGGGCTTTGATCTGAAAGACTGTATTGCCTTTGGCGATGGCATGAACGATGCCGAGATGCTCTCCATGGCGGGTAAAGGCTGCATCATGCAGAACGCGCATCAGCGCCTGAAAGATCTGCACCCGGAGCTGGAAGTGATCGGCACCAACGGCGATAACGCCGTGCCTATGTATCTGCGTAAACTGTTCCTTGAATAATCTTCAATTGATTGTTTATTGTTCAGATGTCAACTAAAGAGTTCGCTACAATGCCTCTCCTTCTTTCTGAGAGACAAGCATTGTGGCGCTACTCATTATCACCACTATCCTGTGGGCCTTCTCCTTTAGCCTGATTGGCGAATACCTTGCCGGATCGGTCGACAGCTACTTCTCGGTGCTGATGCGCGTGGGGCTGGCGGCGCTGGTGTTCCTGCCGTTCCTGCGTACCCGCGGGCAGTCGCTAAAAACCATTCTGCTGTACATGCTGGTAGGCGCGATGCAGCTCGGCATCATGTACCTGTTCAGCTTCCGGGCCTACGTTTACCTGTCCGTCTCGGAATTTCTGCTCTTCACCGTGCTGACGCCGCTCTACATCACGCTGATTTATGACTTGCTCAGCAGGCGCCGTTTGCGCTGGGGATATCTGCTGAGCGCTGCGCTGGCAGTCATTGGCGCTGCGATTATTCGCTATGACAAGGTAAGCGATCACTTCTGGACCGGGCTGATGTTCGTCCAGCTGGCCAATATCAGCTTCGCCATCGGGATGGTGGGTTACAAACGCCTGATGGAGACCCGCCCGATGCCGCAGCATAACGCGTTTGCGTGGTTCTATATGGGCGCGGCGATTGTCGCGGTAGCGGCGTGGTTTATGCTCGGTAATCCGCAAAAGCTGCCGACCACCCCCGTGCAGTGGAGCGTTCTGGTCTGGCTGGGCGTGGTGGCGTCGGGGCTGGGGTACTTCATGTGGAACTACGGCGCTACGCAGGTAGACGCCGGGACGCTGGGGATCATGAACAACGTGCATGTTCCGGCGGGGCTACTGGTGAACCTCGCCATCTGGCAGGAGCAGCCGCACTGGCCGAGCTTTCTTATTGGGGGAACGGTGATCCTGGCTTCGCTGTGGGTCCATCGCCGCTGGGTCGCTCCGCGCTCCGCACAAACGGAAGATGGTCGCACGCGTGGTTCCGCGCTGAGCGAATAAACGCTTCCGTAATCGGCTGACGCTGTTCGCCGTCGCGCACGGCGGCGTACAGCCGGCTCCACAGTCCTTCCCCCAGGGTTTTGGTGACCACCAGACCCTGGCGTTCAACCGTCTCGACCACCCAGTGCGGCAGCGCCGCAATCCCCATTCTGGCCGCCACCATCTGAATTAACAGCAGCGTGTTATCCACGCTTTTCAGCTGTGGGCTGATGCCCGCGGGTTGCAGGAAATGGCGCCAGATATCCAGACGACTGCGCTGTACCGGGTAAATCAGCAGCGTCTCCGTTGCCAGATCCTCCGGCGTGATGCGCGTTTTGGCGGCCAGCGGATGGTCCGGGGCCAGCACCAGACGCACCTCAAAATCAAACATTGGCGAATAGTGCAGACCGCTGCGCGGCAAAATATCTGAGGTCATCACCAGATCCAGCTCACCCTGCTGAAGCGACGGCTGCGGATCAAACGTGACGCCGGATTTGAAGTCCATCTCCACCTGCGGCCACTTCTGGCGGAAGTTCTCAAGCGCGGGGGTCAGCCACTGAATACAGCTGTGACACTCAATGGCGATGCGCAGGGTGGTCTGCTGCGGCTCGTTGCAGGACTGCAACGCGCTGGCAATCTGCGGCAGCACCTGGTTCGCCAGCTGAAGCAAAATTTCGCCCTGCGGCGTAAAGCGCAAAGGCTGGCTCTTACGCACAAAAAGACGAAAGCCGAGGCGTTGTTCCAGATCGCTGAACTGGTGAGAAAGGGCAGACTGAGTCTGGTGCAGCGTGGCCGCTGCCGCCGCAAGAGAACCGCAATTCCGCAACGCTTGTAGCGTTTTCAGGTGTTTAATCTCGATCATGAAAGTCCTTCACTTCGGCATGAACATTTTGCGCTTGAGGAATATACAGTACCTGCCAATTATAGAAGTGTAAACATCTGGACGTCTAAATAACGAATTTCTACAAGGGGTATGCCATGACAATCCGCACTCACACTCTCGGTTTCCCTCGCGTTGGCCTGCGTCGCGAGCTGAAAAAAGCGCAAGAAAGCTACTGGGCGGGTAACGCCACCCGCGAAGAACTGCTGGCCGTGGGACGCGAGCTGCGCGCCCGTCACTGGGATCAGCAAAAACAGGCGGGCGTAGACCTGCTGCCGGTGGGCGATTTCGCCTGGTACGACCATGTTCTGACCACCAGCCTGCTGCTTGGCAACGTGCCGGCTCGTCATCAGAACAACGATGGATCGGTGGATATCGATACCCTGTTCCGCATCGGCCGTGGCCGCGCGCCAACGGGTGAGCCAGCGGCAGCGGCGGAAATGACCAAGTGGTTTAACACCAACTATCACTATATGGTGCCGGAGTTCGTTAAGGGCCAGCAGTTCAAACTGACCTGGACCCAGCTTCTGGATGAAGTGGACGAAGCGCTGGCGCTGGGTCACCAGGTGAAACCCGTGCTGCTGGGGCCGGTCACCTACCTGTGGCTGGGCAAAGTGAAAGGCGAGCAGTTCGACCGCCTCAGCCTGCTGAACGCTATTCTGCCGGTTTATAAGCAGGTTCTGATTGAGCTGGGTAAGCGCGGTATTCAGTGGGTGCAAATCGATGAACCGGCGCTGGTGCTTGAGCTGCCGCAGGCGTGGCTGGATGCCTTCAAACCGGCGTATGACGCGCTCACGGGCCAGGTGAAGCTGCTGCTGACCACCTATTTCGAGGGCGTAACGCCTAACCTCGACACCATTACTGCGCTGCCGGTTCAGGGTCTGCACGTTGATCTCGTTCACGGCAAAGACGATGTGGCAGAGTTGCACAAGCGTCTGCCTGCGGAGTGGCTGCTCTCTGCCGGTCTGGTGAATGGTCGTAACGTCTGGCGCGCCGATCTCACTGAGAAATATGCACAAATTAAGGATATTGTCGGTAAACGTGAATTGTGGGTAGCCTCTTCCTGTTCCCTGCTGCACAGCCCGATCGACCTGAGCGTGGAGACCCGACTCGACCCTGAGGTGAAAAGCTGGTTTGCCTTCGCCCTGCAAAAATGTGAGGAGCTGGCTCTGCTGCGCGACGCGTTAAACAGCGGCGACACGGCAGCGATTACCGACTGGAGCGCGCCGATCCAGGCGCGCCGTCACTCGACGCGCGTGCATAACCCTGTGGTGGAAAAACGTCTGGCGGCCATCACTGCCCGGGACAGCCAGCGCCAGAGCCCGTATGAAGTGCGCGCCGAAGCCCAGCGTGCGCGCTTTAACCTGCCCGCGTGGCCGACCACAACCATCGGCTCCTTCCCGCAGACTACCGAGATCCGCGGCCTGCGTCTGGACTTCAAAAAGGGCAATCTGGATGCGAATCACTACCGCACCGGCATTGCGGAACACATCAAACAGGCAATCGTCGAGCAGGAACGTCTGGGTCTGGACGTGCTGGTGCACGGCGAGGCCGAGCGTAACGATATGGTGGAATACTTCGGTGAACACCTGGACGGCTTCGTCTTTACTCAGAACGGCTGGGTGCAAAGCTACGGCTCCCGCTGCGTGAAGCCGCCGGTGGTGATCGGCGACGTCAGCCGCCCGGAAGCGATCACCGTGGAGTGGGCGAAGTATGCCCAGTCTCTGACCGACAAACCGGTAAAAGGCATGCTGACGGGGCCGGTGACCATTCTCTGCTGGTCGTTCCCGCGTGAAGATGTATCCCGGGAAACCATCGCCAAACAGATCGCCCTGGCGCTGCGTGATGAAGTGGCGGATCTGGAAGCGGCGGGGATTGGCATCATTCAGATCGACGAACCGGCGCTGCGTGAAGGCCTGCCGCTGCGTCGCAGCGACTGGGATGCTTATCTGACGTGGGGCGTGGAGGCGTTCCGCCTCAACGCGGCCGTCGCGAAGGACGACACGCAGATCCACACCCACATGTGTTACTGCGAATTTAACGACATCATGGACGCCATTGCCGCGCTCGACGCCGATGTGATCACCATCGAGACCTCGCGTTCAGACATGGAGCTGCTGGAGTCGTTCGAAGAGTTCGACTACCCGAACGAAATCGGGCCGGGCGTGTACGACATTCACTCTCCTAACGTGCCGAGCGTGGAGTGGATTGAAGCGCTGCTGAGAAAAGCGGCCCAGCGCATCCCGGCGGAACGTCTGTGGGTAAACCCGGACTGCGGCCTGAAAACCCGCGGCTGGCCTGAAACCCGCGCGGCGCTGGCGAACATGGTGCAGGCGGCGCAGAATTTGCGTCAGGCGTAGTTGGGCTGGATTGCCCGGTTGGCGCAGCCGCCACCGGGCTTTTTGTATTACGCTTTCTTCCCGCCGTACTGGCTGAACCACGCCAGCATTCTCTGCCAGCCATCTTTCGCCGATTCTGCGTGATAGCTCGGACGATAATCGGCATTAAACGCGTGTCCCGCATCCGGGTACACCACGATTTCGGCCTTCGCGTTTGCCGCCCGCAGCGCGTGGCGCATGGTCTCGACGGTATCAAGCGGAATGCCGGTATCCTGGCCGCCATACAGCCCTAACACCGGGGCATTGAGATCGGTGGCGATATCAACCGGATGCTTCGGCGAGTTCAGAGTCTTTTCACCCACCAGTTTGCCGTACCAGGCCACAGCGGCTTTCAGCTGCGGGTTGTGCGCGGCATACAGCCAGCTAATGCGTCCGCCCCAGCAGAAGCCGGTCACCATCAGACGGTGCGGGTCGCCACCGTTGCGCGCCGCCCAGCTGGCAACGTGGTCGAGATCGGCCAGCACCTGTGCGTCCGGCACTTTGCTGACCAGGTTGCTGAACAGCGTCGGGATGTCACTGTAATCATTCGGATCGCCCTGACGGAAATAGAGTTCCGGCGCAACGGCCAGGTAACCTTCCAGCGCCAGTCGGCGGCAGAGGTCGCGAATATGTTCATGAACACCAAATATTTCCTGCACCACGATCACGATGGGCAGCGGGCCATCGGCAGATTTTGGCCGCGCGTGGTACGCTGGCATGTTCTCCCCCTGGGAGGGAATGGAGGTCTCGCCTGCGGTAATGGCTTCTTCAGGGGTTGAGACGATGGTTGAAGCGTGCGGGGCCGCAGCAGGTGCAAAACCGGTTTTTTCAGTCATGGCATTCTCCGTACCAATGAATGGATTAGCGCAAAGATAAATATAGACACCAGGTTAACAACCCACAGTGCCTTATAGCGTCTATCTTTTGTGCAGCACCCGGCGATATAACTTGTTAATGTGATGTGAATCACTATTTTATGGAAATTAACTGCAATCATTTTCATTCATGGTGAGGTGTGTCACGAAATGATGCGCATTGCTTCTGTAAAGTACCGTTTTACTTCTTCTGACAAACCGACCCACAGAGGAGTCACCTATGTCTAAGTCTGATGTTTTTCATCTCGGCCTCACTAAAAACGATTTACAAGGGGCTACGCTTGCTATCGTCCCCGGCGATCCTGAGCGTGTGGAAAAGATCGCCGCGCTGATGGATAAGCCGGTTAAGCTGGCAGCCCATCGCGAATTCACCACCTGGCGCGCAGAGCTGGACGGTAAAGCGGTGATCGTGTGCTCTACCGGTATTGGTGGCCCGTCTACCTCTATCGCCGTTGAAGAGCTGGCGCAGCTGGGCATTCGTACTTTCCTGCGTATCGGCACCACCGGCGCCATTCAGCCGCACATCAACGTGGGCGACGTGCTGGTTACCACCGCATCCGTGCGTCTGGACGGGGCAAGCCTGCACTTTGCACCGATGGAATTCCCGGCAGTGGCCGATTTCGAATGCACCACCGCGCTGGTTGAGGCCGCGAAGTCCGTGGGCGCCACCACCCACGTGGGCGTAACTGCCTCTTCCGACACCTTCTACCCGGGCCAGGAGCGTTACGACACCTTCTCTGGTCGCGTGGTGAGCCGTTTCAAAGGCTCCATGGAAGAGTGGCAGTCGATGGGCGTCATGAACTACGAAATGGAATCTGCGACGCTGCTGACCATGTGCGCAAGCCAGGGTCTGCGTGCCGGTATGGTGGCGGGCGTTATCGTCAACCGCACCCAGCAGGAGATCCCGAACGCTGAAACCATGAAGCAGACTGAAAGCCATGCGGTAAAAATCGTGGTTGAAGCGGCGCGCCGCCTGATCTAATTCTCTCTTCATTGCTGAAAGGCCGACATGCTCGGCCTTTTCTTTTTGCGTAACGCCTCGCAGGAAAACCCTTTCAAACTGGACGTTCATACAGCACAATTCTATTTTGTGCGGGTTAGACGTGGATGCAGGGGGCATTGTGGATATCTCAATCCTGGTTTATGCGGTAGTTGCGCTGGTGAGCGTGGGGATTGGCTGGCTCATTTCCGGCTACCAGCATGCGCAGCAGAAAGCCGAGCAGCTGGCAGAGCGCGAAGAGATCGTCGCTGAACTCAGCGCGACGAAACAACAGCTTGCGCTGAGTGACCACTGGCGCGACGAGTGCGAACTGCTCAATAACGAACTGCGCAATCTGCGTGATATCAACACCTCGCTGGAGGCCGATCTCCGGGAAGTGACTACCCGACTTGAATCCACCCAACTGCACGCCGAAGACAAAATCCGTCAGATGATCAACAGCGAGCAGCGTCTTAGCGAGCAGTTTGAGAACCTCGCGAACCGCATTTTCGAGCACAGCAATCGCCGCGTGGATGAGCAGAACCGCCAGAGCCTGAACAGCCTGCTGACGCCGCTGCGTGAACAGCTGGACGGCTTTCGCCGTCAGGTACAGGACAGCTTTGGTCAGGAGGCCCGCGAACGCCACACGCTGGCGCATGAAATTCGTAATCTCCAGCAGCTGAATGCGCAGATGGCGCAGGAGGCGGTTAACCTGACGCGCGCACTGAAAGGTGATAACAAAGCGCAGGGAAACTGGGGCGAAGTGGTCATGACGCGCGTGCTGGAGGCCTCTGGTCTGCGCGAAGGATACGAATACGAAACGCAGGTCAGCATTGAGAACGATGCGCGCTCGCGGATGCAGCCGGATGTCATTGTTCGTCTGCCACAGGGCAAAGATGTGGTTATCGACGCCAAAATGACGCTGGTGGCCTATGAGCGCTACTTCAACGCTGAGGATGACTACACCCGCGAAACAGCGTTGCAGGAGCACATCGCCTCCGTGCGTAACCATATCCGTCTGCTGGGCAGAAAAGATTATCAGCAGTTGCCGGGGCTGCGATCGCTGGATTATGTGCTGATGTTCATTCCGGTCGAGCCTGCGTTCCTGCTGGCGCTCGACAGACAGCCCGAACTGATCACCGAAGCGCTGAAAAATAACATTATGCTGGTCAGCCCCACCACGCTGCTGGTGGCGTTACGTACCATTGCCAACCTGTGGCGCTATGAGCACCAAAGCCGTAACGCGCAGCAGATTGCCGATCGCGCCAGCAAGCTGTACGACAAAATGCGGCTGTTTGTGGACGATATGTCCTCGGTGGGGCAAAGCCTGGATCGCGCGCAGGATAATTACCGCCAGGCGATGAAAAAACTCTCCTCCGGGCGCGGCAATTTGCTGGCGCAGGCGGAGGCGTTTCGCAGCCTGGGGGTGGAAGTTAAACGCGAGATTAATCCGGAACTGGTGGAGCAGGCTACCGCTCAGGACGAAGAGTTTCGTCTGCGTGAAGGCGACGGTGAGCAAAATAGCCGCAATGAAGACAACGATTTAGCGGCGAGTTTATCTCCCGAAGCGCAGCCGGCGCGTTTCTTTCACGGTGGTTGAAACGTAGGGCAAATGCGCCCAATCTGTTACACTTCACGAACATTTGACTGATTAGCAGGCTCTGAGATGGTTGACGATTCACAAGACACAACGCACTTTGGCTTTCAGACTGTCGCCAAAGCGCAGAAAGCTGACATGGTGGCCCACGTATTTCATTCCGTGGCGGCGAAGTACGATGTGATGAATGATTTGATGTCATTCGGCATTCATCGCTTGTGGAAGCGCTTCACTATTGATTGCAGCGGCGTGCGCCGTGGACAAACGGTGCTGGATTTAGCCGGAGGCACAGGGGATCTGACCGCTAAATTCTCCCGTCTGGTTGGCGAAACCGGCCGCGTGGTGCTGGCGGATATCAACGACTCCATGCTGAAAATGGGACGCGAAAAGCTGCGTAATATCGGCGTGGTAGGCAACGTTGAATATGTTCAGGCCAACGCCGAAGCGCTGCCGTTCCCGGATAATACGTTCGACTGCATCACCATCTCTTTCGGTCTGCGTAACGTGACCGATAAAGATAAAGCGCTGCGCTCCATGTACCGCGTGCTTAAGCCGGGCGGTCGACTGCTGGTACTCGAGTTTTCTAAACCGATTATCGACCCGCTGAGCAAAGCTTACGATGCCTATTCCTTCCACGTTCTGCCGCGCATCGGCGAGCTGGTGGCAAACGATGCAGAAAGTTACCGTTATCTGGCCGAATCCATCCGAATGCACCCGGATCAGGACACGCTGAAAGCGATGATGCAGGATGCGGAGTTTGAAAACGTGGAATACTTCAATATGACGGCGGGTGTCGTCGCGCTGCATCGTGGTTACAAGTTCTGAGTGGAGGTTTCCCGTGCCCATTAAACCCTTAGTCACCGCAGGCATCGAGAATGTACTGAATGCCTTTCTGTATCGCGCTCCGGCGCTGAAAACCGCACGTCAGCGGCTTAACGGAAAGGTGCTGCGCATCGTTTTAAAGGAGTTCTCGACGCCGCTTGTGCTGGTCTTCAGCGAACGCCAGCTTGACGTTCTGGGGGAGTGGGAAGGCGAGGCGGACTGCTCGGTGATTACGCACATGAGCGTATTGCCAAAACTGCGTAACCGTCAGCAGATGACGGCGCTTATTCGCAGCGGTGAGCTGGAGGTCGAAGGCGATATTCAGGTGGTACAGAACTTCGTTGCACTCAGCGATCAGGCTGAATTCGACCCGGCGGAACTGCTGGCGCCCTATATCGGCGACATCGCGGCTGAAGGTATAAGCAAAACGCTGCGCACGGGTTCCGCTTTCCTGCGTAAAGGTCTGCTCCGTCAACAGCGCTACGCTGCCGAGGTGCTGACCGAAGAGTGGCGTATGGCGCCAGGGCCTTTAGAAGTCGCCTGGTTTGCAGAAGAGACCGCGGCAGTTGAGCGCGCAGTTGATGCGTTAACCAAACGGCTGGAAAAACTGGAGGGCAAATGACGCCTGGTGAAATTCGGCGCCTCTATTTTATCGTTCGCACCTTTTTGAGCTACGGGCTCGACGAGCTTATCCCCAGAATGCGTATCACCCTGCCGCTTCGGCTTTGGCGTCGCACGCTGTTCTGGATGCCGAATCGCCATAAGGATCAGGAGCTGGGCGCACGCCTGCGTCTTGCGTTGCAGGAGCTGGGACCGGTCTGGATCAAGTTTGGACAGATGCTCTCAACACGTCGCGACCTTTTCCCACCGCAGATTGCCGATCAGCTCGCGCTATTGCAGGACCGCGTTGCTCCGTTTGACGGAGAGAGAGCGAAGAAACAAATCGAAGAAGCGATGGGCAATATCCCCATCGAGACCTGGTTTGATGATTTCGATATTCAGCCTCTGGCCTCTGCCTCTATTGCGCAGGTTCACACCGCGCGCCTGAAGGAAAATGGCAAAGAGGTGGTCATCAAAGTGATTCGTCCGGATATCCTGCCGGTTATCAAAGCAGACATGAAGCTGATTTATCGCCTGGCTCGCTGGGTGCCGCGTCTGTTGCCGGATGGGCGCCGTCTGCGTCCGCTGGAAGTGGTTCGGGAATACGAAAAAACGCTGATTGATGAGCTTAACCTGCTGCGTGAATCGGCGAACGCCATTCAGCTGCGTCGAAACTTTGAAGACAGCCCGATGCTGTATGTTCCTGAAGTCTATTCTGACTATTGCAGTCAGAACATGATGGTGATGGAACGTATCTACGGTATTCCGGTCTCGGACGTGGCCGCGCTGGAAAAGCAGGGCACCAACATGAAGCTGCTGGCCGAACGTGGCGTGCAGGTCTTCTTTACTCAGGTTTTCCGCGACAGCTTCTTCCATGCAGACATGCATCCGGGCAACATTTTCGTCAGCTATGAGCACCCGGAAGATCCGAAATACATTGGCATCGACTGCGGTATTGTCGGCTCGCTGAATAAAGAGGATAAGCGTTATCTCGCTGAGAACTTTATCGCTTTCTTCAATCGCGACTACCGTAAGGTGGCCGAGCTGCACGTGGATTCAGGCTGGGTTCCGCCAGATACCAACGTGGAAGAGTTTGAATTTGCGATCCGCACCGTCTGTGAGCCGATTTTTGAAAAGCCGCTCTCGGAGATCTCTTTCGGACACGTCCTGCTCAACCTGTTCAACACCGCACGCCGTTTCAATATGGAAGTGCAGCCGCAATTAGTTTTACTTCAGAAAACATTACTTTACGTTGAGGGCGTAGGCCGCCAGCTCTATCCTCAGTTAGACTTGTGGAAAACCGCGAAACCGTTCCTCGAATCCTGGATTAAGGATCAGGTCGGTATTCCAGCCCTGGTTCGCTCGCTTAAAGAGAAAGGCCCGTTCTGGATTGAAAAAATGCCTGAAATTCCTGAACTGGTTTACGACAGTTTGCGTCAGAGCAAGAACCTTCAGCACAGCATGGATAAAATCGCGCACGAGCTTCAATCCAGTCGCGTGCGTCAGGGGCAGTCCCGCTATCTCTTCGGAATTGGCGCGACGCTGCTGATAAGCGGCACGTTGCTGTTGATCAATCGTCCGGACTGGGAAATGATGCCAGCCTGGATTATGGCTGCCGGTGTGGTTGTCTGGCTTGCTGGCTGGAGAAAAACGCGCTGAATTAGCGTCGCTATCGAGAGATTGCATACGTATAATGCGATCTGACTAATTAATCATCTATCACTGGGGAACACGCATGGGTGGTATCAGTATCTGGCAGTTAGTGATCATTGCCGTCATCGTTGTGCTGCTGTTTGGCACGAAAAAACTCGGATCGATTGGTTCCGACCTGGGCGCGTCAATCAAAGGCTTCAAGAAAGCCATGAGCGATGATGAGAATAAGCAGGAAAAAACCAGTCAGGATGCTGATTTTACCGCTAAATCCATCGCCGATAAGCAGGACGAAGCCAAAAAGGAAGAGGCTAAACGTCACGATAAAGAGCAGGTGTAATTCGTGTTCGACATTGGTTTTGGTGAGTTACTGCTGGTCTTTGTGATTGGTCTGATTGTGTTGGGGCCGCAGCGTTTACCCGTTGCGGTGAAAACCGTCGTGGGCTGGGTGCGGGCGCTTCGCTCGCTGGCAACTACCGTGCAGAACGAGCTGGCGCAGGAGCTGAAGCTTCAGGAATTTCAGGACAGCCTGAAAAAAGTTGAAAAGGCGAGCATGGACAACCTGACGCCGGAGCTGAAAGCATCAATGGATGAGTTGCGCGAAGCGGCGGAATCCATGAAGCGCTCTTACAGCATTAACGATCCTGAGAAGGCGAGCGATGAAGCAAACACCATCCACAATCCGGTAGTGAAGGGTAGCGAAGAGCAGCGCGAGGGTGTAACGCCTTCCAGCGCGGAGCATCAGGCTGCTTCGCCAGAGCAATCGCCGCAGGAGCCCGAAGTGAAAAAGCAGGTGCCGCCGGAAGAGCCCGTGGTCAAAACGGCTGAGGTAAAACCCGCCGCGCCCGTTTCCGAATCATCCCCCTCGTCGAGTGATAAAGCGTAAACATGGCAGTAGATGATACTCAACCGCTTATTACGCACCTCATTGAGCTGCGTAAGCGCCTGTTAAACTGCATTATTGCGGTTTTCCTCATTTTTTTATGTCTGGTCTATTTTGCCAACGATATCTATCAGGTGGTTTCCGCGCCGCTGATTAAACAGATGCCGCTGGGCGCGACGATGATTGCAACAGACGTTGCTTCGCCGTTCTTTACCCCGATCAAGCTGACCTTCTGGGTGTCGTTGATTGCCTCTGCGCCGGTCATTTTGTATCAGGTCTGGGCATTTGTGGCGCCCGCGCTGTACAAGCATGAACGCAAGCTGGTTATTCCGCTGCTGGTGTCCAGTTCGCTGCTGTTTTATATCGGCATGGCGTTCGCCTACTTCGTTGTCTTCCCGTTGGCCTTCGGTTTCCTGACGCATACCGCACCGGAAGGGGTACAGGTGTCGACGGACATCGCCAGCTACCTCAGCTTCGTGATGGCGCTGTTTATGGCCTTTGGCGTCGCCTTCGAGGTGCCCGTAGCAATTGTCCTGCTCTGCTGGGTGGGGGTGACCACGCCTGACGATCTGCGTAAGAAGCGCCCGTACATCCTGGTGGGGGCATTTGTTGTAGGTATGCTGTTAACGCCACCGGACGTCTTCTCGCAAACCTTACTGGCGATACCCATGTACTGCCTGTTTGAAGTCGGCGTGTTCTTCGCTCGTTTCTACGTCGGAAAGGGGCGTACCGGGGACGAAGAAGACGAGCCGTCTGAAGAGACCACTAAAGAATAAAACCAACCGCCCGTCAGGGCGGTTGTCATATGGGGATACGTATGTTTGATATCGGGCTTAACCTGACCAGCGCCCAGTTTGCGAAAGACCACGATGAGGTGGTGGCGCGCGCCTTTGCCGCCGGCGTGGGTGGGCTGCTACTGACGGGAACGAATCTGCATGAGAGTGAGCAGGCACGGCAGCTGGCGCAACGCTATCAACACTGCTGGTCCACCGCAGGCGTGCATCCTCATGACAGCAGCCAGTGGACGCATGAAAGCGCTGAGGCGCTACATCGTCTGGCACAAACGCCAGAAGTGGCTGCCATTGGCGAATGCGGGCTTGATTTCAACCGTAACTTCTCAACGCCTGAAGAGCAGGAGAAGGCATTTACCGCCCAGCTCGCGCTGGCAGCAGAGCTGGAGATGCCGGTGTTTATGCACTGTCGCGATGCGCATGAACGTTTTATGGCGCTTCTGGAACCCTGGCTGGAGAAACTGCCGGGCGCGGTGTTGCACTGCTTTACGGGCTCCCGTCAGGAAGCGCTGGACTGCCTGAACCGCGGGCTGTATTTGGGTATCACGGGCTGGGTCTGCGATGAGCGTCGTGGGCTGGAGCTGCGTGAGCTGTTACCTGTTATCCCGGCCGATCGTTTGCTGCTGGAAACGGATGCGCCGTATCTGTTGCCCCGGGATATGCAGCCCAAACCGCCATCACGACGTAATGAACCGGCCTACCTGGGGCATATTGCTGAGCGAGTGGCGCACTGGCGCGGAGAAGATGCGCAGTGGCTGGCGGCACAAACCGATGATAACGTGCGTCGTCTGTTCGGCGTGCAGTTCTAAACTTTGCGGAAATCGGTGTTTTTAACGCTCTGCAACACCTCTTTATTCAGCAGGTTGAGCAGCAGCATGGAGCGCGCTTCACCGTCCGGCTCAGCGAAGATGGCCTGTAAGCCTTCAAAGGCGCCTTCGGTGATCACCACGCTGTCGCCAGCATAAGGGGTTTCCGGATCGGTAATATTTTCAGGCTGCTGGTAGACAGAAAGCTGATGAATAACCGATGACGGTACTCTTGCCGGATGGGCGCCAAAACGCACAAAATGGCTGACGCCGCGCGTGGCGCTGATCGTCGTGGTGTGGATCACTTCGGGGTCGAACTCAACGAACAGGTAATTCGGGAACAGAGGCTCACTGACGGTCGTGCGTCTTCCACGCTGCATTTTTTCAAGCGTGATCACGGGTGTCAGGCAGTTAACAGACTGACGTTCAAGATGTTCCTGCGCGCGCTGAAGTTGCCCGCGTTTGCAATACAGTAAATACCAGGCCTGCATAATCACTCTTCCCATTGTTCGGGGCGCAAGCATACCAAAACCCTGGCGGGATCGCTAAGGTGATTATAATGGCGAAAAAGAGAGTAAGTCGTGGAAGTTCACGCTAATTTAACAAAATTACAGCATCACGCGGTCTTACGCCGTATAATGAAGCGCTTACAGAGAGGCCATGATTAACTGCATGAAATACCACGATCTACGCGACTTCCTGGCGCTGCTGGAAAAGCAGGGCGAACTCAAACGCATTACGCTTCCTGTTGATCCGTATCTGGAAATGACAGAAATCGCTGACCGCACCCTGCGCGCGGGCGGCCCGGCGTTGTTGTTTGAAAACCCAAAAGGCTACGCCATGCCGGTGCTGTGCAACCTGTTTGGCACACCTCGCCGCGTGGCGCTGGGGATGGGACAGGAAGATGTCACGGCGTTACGTGAAGTGGGCAAACTGCTGGCCTTTCTGAAAGAGCCGGAGCCGCCAAAAGGGTTCCGCGACCTGTTCGACAAGCTGCCGCAGTTTAAGCAGGTGCTGAACATGCCCACCAAACGCCTGCGCGGTGCGCCATGCCAGCAAAAAGTGCTGGAAGGCGATGCGGTGGATCTGACCAAAATTCCCATCATGCAGTGCTGGCCTGAAGATGCCGCACCGCTGATCACCTGGGGCCTCACCGTGACGCGTGGGCCGCATAAAGAGCGTCAAAACCTCGGCATTTACCGCCAGCAGCTGATTGGCAAGAACAAGCTCATCATGCGCTGGTTGTCCCATCGCGGTGGGGCGCTGGATTTCCAGGAATGGTGCGCGGCCCATCCGGGCGAACGCTTCCCGGTTTCCGTCGCGCTGGGTGCCGATCCGGCAACCATTCTGGGCGCGGTGACGCCTGTTCCTGATACGCTGTCTGAATATGCCTTTGCAGGGCTGCTGCGCGGCACCAAAACCGAAGTGGTGAAGTGCATCTCCAATGACCTGGAAGTACCGGCCAGCGCAGAGATCGTGCTGGAAGGTTACATTGAACAGGGCGAGCTGGCACCCGAAGGGCCGTACGGCGACCACACCGGTTATTACAACGAAGTGGATAACTTCCCGGTGTTCACCGTCACCCACATTACCCAGCGTGAAGATGCCATCTATCACTCCACCTATACCGGCCGTCCACCGGATGAACCGGCGGTGCTTGGCGTGGCGCTGAACGAAGTGTTCGTGCCGATCCTGCAAAAGCAGTTCCCGGAAATTGTTGATTTTTATCTGCCGCCGGAAGGGTGTTCATATCGCCTGGCGGTGGTGACGATGAAGAAGCAGTATGCCGGTCACGCTAAGCGCGTGATGATGGGCGTATGGTCTTTCCTGCGCCAGTTTATGTATACCAAGTTTGTGATTGTCTGCGATGATGACGTCAATGCCCGCGACTGGAATGACGTCATCTGGGCCATCACCACGCGTATGGATCCGGCGCGTGATACGGTGTTAGTGGAAAACACGCCGATTGATTACCTGGACTTTGCCTCGCCGGTTTCCGGCCTTGGCTCAAAAATGGGACTGGATGCCACGAACAAATGGCCTGGCGAAACCGACCGTGAATGGGGTCGCCCGATCGAAAAAGATCCTGCCGTGACCGCGCGAATTGACGCGATCTGGGACGAGCTGGCCATAATGAATAACGGTAAGGCAGAATAAGACCGTTTAGCCCTATAGACTTCCCGACAGAGAGAGCGAATGACAACCTTAAGCTGTAAAGTGACGTCGGTAGATGCTATTACCGACACCGTATATCGCGTCCGTTTGGTTCCTGAAGCGGCCTTCTCATTCCGTGCCGGTCAGTACCTGATGGTCGTGATGGACGAGCGTGATAAGCGTCCTTTCTCTATGGCCTCAACGCCAGCAGAGAAGGAATTTATTGAGCTGCATATTGGTGCGTCTGAGCTTAACCTGTACGCGATGGCCGTGATGGACCGCATCCTGAAAGAGCGTGAAATCGTGGTCGATATTCCTCATGGCGAGGCCTGGCTGCGTGAAGACGAAGACCGTCCGCTGATCCTGATTGCCGGTGGCACGGGCTTCTCATATGTCCGCTCTATTCTGCTGACCGCGCTGGCGCGCAACCCGAATCGCGATATCACCATCTACTGGGGCGGCCGTGAAGAGAAGCACCTTTACGATCTGTCTGAGCTGGAAGCGCTGAGCGTGAATCATCCAAACCTGCGCATTGAGCCGGTTGTCGAGCAGCCGGAAGAGGGCTGGCGCGGGCGTAGCGGTACGGTGCTGACTGCGGTATTGCAGGATCACGGGACGCTGGCCGGGCACGATATCTACATTGCCGGTCGCTTTGAAATGGCAAAAATTGCCCGCGACCTGTTCTGCAACGAGCGTGACGCGCGGGAAGATCGTCTGTTTGGCGATGCGTTTGCGTTTATCTGATTGAGAGACCCGCTTCGGCGGGTTTTTACGCTCGGGCAATAGCCTGGTGAAAATTTAACCTTGAAATGGGCGGCGCATTGCCGTTATTCTTGTTCCCGTTAAATTTCGCCCTCAGGAGCGCCCCCCAAAAATGAACAAACACGACTGATGAATTTCGATCCTTGCTCAACGCACCGCGTCGGCAGGGGATGTTTTGATTTCATTCAGGAGTGCTTATGGCTCATTTTGCGCAGTCCCCCTCTTTTATTTTGCATCAGGTCACCTGTCAGTTTGCGACGGGCGATATCCTTTTTGGTCCACTGAATCTTTCTCTGGATGCGTCAGTGTGCGCGCTGGTTGGCCGCAACGGCAGCGGTAAAACACGCCTTCTGCGGCTGCTGGCAGGGGTTGATGAACCCGCCAGCGGTCATATTGAGCGCTTTGGTACACACGTCTATGTGGCGCAGCAGCAGGATATTTCTGCGGATACCACGCTTGCCGGGCTGCTTGGTTACGACGCGATCTTTGCGGCGCGCACGCGCATCGACAGCGGTCATTATGAACCCGACGATCTCGACACGCTCGAAGGTTACTGGGATCTGGCTGAACGGCTGAGCCAGGCTTTTATTGCTGCAAAACTTCCCCCTTTTGACCCGAATAAACGCGCGGCAGAGCTGAGCGGCGGTGAGCGCATTCGTGCCTTGCTGTGCAGCGCATTCACCGCGGATGCTGACTACCTGCTGCTGGACGAACCGACCAACCACCTCGACAGGCAAGGCCGCGTGTGGTTCTACGAGCAGCTATCCCGGTATCAGGGCGGGGTGCTGGTGGCCTCCCACGACCGTGAGTTGCTGGCCCAGGTACCGCGTATCCTTGAACTGAGCGCGTTGGGCTTGCGCAGCTACGGGGGGAATTATGCTGACTATCGAACCCAGCGTGATGCTGAACAGCTGGCTGCCCGCGCCGCGCTGGAGCATGCTGCCACCGAGCGCAAGCGTACCCGCGCCCGTATGCATAAAGAGCATGACGACAGCCTGCGGCGTTCAGCCAAAACGCTTCGCACGGTCGACAGCCTTAACATCGCCTCGTTTGAACGGGTCAAATACAAAGGGGCGGCGAAAGAGCGTATTGGTTCCTGGAAAAAACAGCATAGCGATCAAAATCATGCTCTGAACGCTGCGGTCAACCAGGCACGCGAGCGGGTTGAAGAGGATAACGCGGTGATGTTTACCCTGCCGGGCAGTGAAATCCCGGAAGGAAAACAGGTGCTGGTGCTGGAAGAACTGGTGCTTCCGCACGTGCCTGTCTGCCCGATAAACTGGCGAATGGATGGCCCGGTGCGCGTGGCGCTACGCGGGCCGAACGGCTGCGGAAAATCCACGCTGTTGAAAGTGATGTTGGGCGAAACCGCCCCTGTTACGGGAACCTGTAAGGTCTCCGTCAGGTGTGCTTATCTCGATCAGCATCTTTCCCGGCTGGATCTGTCGCAGTCGGTGATGACGCACCTTAGCCTGGGCAATACGCCGCTCGAAGAGGGGGCGCTGCGTACCCGTTTAGCGCAGCTTCAGCTGGGCGCAGAGAAAGTGACACTCCCACTGGCCGAACTGAGTGGCGGCGAGCGCCTGAAGGCCGCGCTGGCCTGCGTATTGTGGCGTGAAGCGGCAACGCAGCTGTTGCTTCTGGATGAGCCGACCAACCATCTTGATCTGGCCTCTGTTCAGGCCATTGAAGCGGCCTTAGCCGATTACCCCGGCGCGCTGCTGGTGGTGTCGCACGATGAAGCCTTTCTGGCAGGGCTGAAGCTGACGCATGAACTGGTGTGGGAAGAGATGGGATTGCGATGTGAAAGCCTGTAAACACAAGCCCCCGCAAGGGCGGGGGCAAACAAACTTTATCAGGCTAACTGCTTGCGAAGGTCAGGGTTTGCCTGGATCAGGCGCATCAGCTTTAGCTCGGCTGGGGTAGGTTTTTCACGTTTTGACTCCCACTCCAGCACCATCGCTACGCTGACACCCATCGCTCTTGCGAATTCATCTGTTTTCAGGCCCGATCCTTTACGTAAACGCTCAAATTCACTAAAAGGATTGGACTTTTGATTCAGGGTAACCGTCGGCGGTACATCTTTAAAAATAATCTGTTCCAGGCTGCTCAGCAGCTCAAACTCAGGATCTTTTAATTCCATTGAGAACTCCTCATAAATCACACATCGGGATCATGAACATCAGAGAGCCTGTTAAGAATAGTCCCTAAACCAGACACAGGATCGTCACGGCTGTGATTAATTGTGCGATAACGATCGCTTTACGCGTTTCAGCTATATGGATAGTTATGCTAATTACCTGATTAGTCATATGTAGGGATGCACAGGTATTTTTTTGTAAATAGTCAGTACAAAAACGGGAATACCCGTTTTGCATGAAAACTCTATCTTGCAAGGCTGACCTGGACTATCCTTGTCAGCGTTGGGCACGCGTGTGCCGGTGTGCGCTTTTTGGGTGAAAGGAGTAATAAAATGGCGACAGGAAAGTCCTGCTCTCGCTGGTTTGCGCCTATTGCGGCGTTGTTGATGGTTGTTAGCCTGAGTGGGTGTTTCGATAAAGAAGGCGATCAGCGCAAAGCGTTTATCGATTTTTTACAGAATACAGTGATGCGTAGCGGCGAGCGTTTACCAACGCTGACTGCGGATCAGAAAAAACAGTTTGGTCCATTCGTGTCGGATTACGCCATTCTGTATGGCTATTCACAGCAGGTAAGCCAGGCGATGGATTCCGGTATTCGCCCGGTAGTGGATAGCGTGAATGCTATTCGCGTTCCACAGGATTATATGACCCGACGCGAACCGCTGCGCCAGTCAAATGGCGCGCTTGGGGTACTGAGCCAGCAGCTGCAAAATGCCAAAATGCAGGCTGATGCGTCGCGTTCCGCGTTGAAGCAGGGCGAGGATCTCAAACCGGTCTATGACCAGGTGTATGAGAAAGTCGTGACCAAGCCGTCAAACGCCTTGCAACCGCTGATCCCGGCGGCGCAGGTCTTTACTCAGCAGTTGGTTCAGGTGGGTGACTTTATTAGTGAACAAGGTACGCAGGTGAGCTTCGTCTCTAACGGTATCCAGTTCCCGACCTCCCAGCAGGCGAGCCAGTATAACGCGCTGATCGGGCCGCTCGCGTCCCAGCATCAGGCCTTTAGCCAGGCCTGGAGCGCAGCGGTCGCTGCTACGGAATAAGAAAAACCCCCGCTTCGGCGGGGTTTTTTTTATGCTTGATGAAAATAACGCTTGTCATTCATCTACCACATCGGTATAACTATGTTCGTCGGTTTGTTACACAGACCTAAAGCAGTTTAGTAAAGCAGTCCAGATTGTTATCCATAGATACCCTTCGTAGTGACCCTTCCTTCATCGCTTAAAAATCTGTAACGCAATCCATCAAGCCGGAAGGCACAATATATTTTTAATAAGGTAATTTCTATGTCTGCTAAAATGACTGGTCTGGTAAAATGGTTCAACGCTGATAAAGGTTTCGGCTTCATCACTCCTGACGATGGCTCTAAAGACGTGTTCGTACACTTCTCTGCTATCCAGAACGATGGCTACAAATCTCTGGATGAAGGTCAGAAAGTTTCCTTCACCATCGAAAGCGGCGCTAAAGGCCCAGCAGCTGGTAACGTTGTAAGCCTGTAAGCTTCCAACCCAGTAGCACAAAATTCAAAAACCCGCCTTCTGGCGGGTTTTTTCGTTTCTACTGTTGTATCTGCGGGTTAACGCAGTTCTTATCCACTTTACCGCCGAGCGCGGCAATCAGATTATCCACGGCGGTCGCCGCCATATTGTAGCGTGTTTCATGAGTGGCAGAGCCGATGTGGGGCAGGGCGACGACGTTCGGCATGGTCAGTAGCGGAGAATCCACCGGCAGCGGCTCCTGTTCAAACACGTCCAGACCGGCGGCGTGGATCTCACCGTTTTGCAGTGCCTCAATCAGCGCCTTCTCATCGACCACCGGACCACGACCCGCGTTGATGAAAATGGCCGACTTCTTCATCTTTTCAAAGGCCGCTTTGCCGATGAGATGACGCGTTTCATCCGTCAGCGGCAGGATCAGGCAGACAAAGTCGGCTTCCCGCAACAGCGTATCAAGCTCGCAATAGCGGGCATTGAAACGTTCTTCAGCTTCACTGTGGTGACGGCGTGCGTTATACAGGATGGGCATGTTGAAGCCAAAATGCGCGCGCTGTGCCAGCGCCAGTCCGATACGGCCCATCCCAACAATCCCCAGCGTTTTGCCATGAACGTCCACGCCGAACCAGTCCGGGCCAATGCTTTTCGTCCATTCGCCCGCTTTCACGCGCTCGGCTACTTCCACCACGCGACGGGCGGTGCTGAGCACCAGCGCCATCAGCGTGTCGGCGACGGTTTCCGTCAGGGCATGCGGCGTGTGCATCAGCAGGATGTTGCGCGCGTTTAGCGCATCCACGTCGAAATTGTCGTATCCCACCGAAACGGTTGAGGTAGCACGAAGCTTCGGCATTTTCTCCAGCAGCGCTGCATCCACCTTTTCGCTCGAACCCAGCAGGCCCTCAGCGCTGGCAAACGCGTCGGCGTTCTGTGCCACGGTTTCCGGGCTGAGGTTCTTGACCCGGGTAACGGTAAAGTGTTCCTCCAGGCGTTTTTGCAGGTCTTCAGGCAGTGCTTTGTACAAAATGACGGACGGCTTCATGCTAATCTCCGTTGTTTTTAAAAGGATTCAGGCGTGGCGTGCGCCAACGGGTAGCTGTTGATTATTAGCAGGCTTAACGATCAGAGTAAGCCATACCGAGGCAAAAAGCGCCACCCCCATAAAGATGTAAGAGGCCGACGGGCTGCCGGTGGCGCCGTTCAGATAGCCCACAAACCACGAGCCAAAGAACGAACCCAGCGCCCCCATACTGTTGATCAACGCCATCGCGCCCCCGGCGACGTTACGCGGCAGCATTTCCGGGATGATGGCAAAGAACGGACCATACGGGGCATACATGGCCGCACCGGCAATCACCAGCAGCGTATACGAAGCCCAGAAGTGGTTTGCGCCTACGGCCCAGGAGCCAATGAAGGCAAAAGCAGCGATCAGCAGCAGCGGCCAGACGAACAGCTTACGGTTTTGCAGCTTGTCCGATGCCCAGGAGACGATAATCATCGCGATGGTCGCAGCCAGGTAAGGCACGGATGACAGCCAGCCCACTTCCACCATGCCAAGGTTTTCACCGCCGCTGCGGATAATTGACGGCAACCACAGCACAAAGCCGTACACGCCAATACTCCAGGTAAAATACTGTGCGCACAGCAGAATAACGTTCCGGGAGCGGAAGGCTTCGCCGTAGTTACGCACCGCTTTCAGCCCCTGCTGCTCTTTATCCAGCTGCGCCTGGAGTGCGGCTTTTTCGTCCTCAGAAAGCCATTTCGCCTGGGCTGGCTTATCTTTCACCAGCACCCACCAGCAGAATGCCCAGATAATCGCGGGAACCCCTTCGATGATGAACATCTCGCGCCAGCCGAAGGACTGGATCAGATAGCCGGAAACCACCGACATCCACAGCACGGTGACCGGGTTACCGAGTATCAGGAACGTATTAGCACGTGAACGCTCAGATTTTGTGAACCAGTTACTGATGTAAATCAGCATTGCTGGCATGACGGCCGCCTCAACCACGCCGAGAATAAAGCGAATGGCCGCCAGAGCAGGTATGTTATTCACCACGCCAGTAAGCGACGCACAGGCACCCCACAAGATCAGGCAGATGAAAATGAGCTTTCGCACGCTGCGGCGTTCAGCGTAAATCGCGCCGGGGATCTGGAAGAAGAAATAGCCCAGGAAGAAGAGGGCACCCAGCAGGGAGGAGACCCCTTTGGTGATCCCAAGGTCTTCGTTGATCCCGGCGGCGGATGCGAAACTGAAGTTGGCACGATCCAGGTACGCCAGGCTGTACGTGATAAACACGATTGGCATGATGTACCACCAGCGTTTTACTGCATTGGTCGAACTGTTCATAGGCTTGCCTCTGTTGTTGAGGTTGTTGCCGCCGTTGTCTGTAGGGTACACGGTGGCTTAATTATCTGGTGCGGATTGCTGCCCTCACCCTGGTCCTCTCTCACGGGGAGAGGGAATTTAGACGCCGAGCTCTGCTCGTGTTGGTAATCCTTCGCTGTCGCCCTGCACCTGAATCGCCAGCGAACCAATTTTGTTGCCTCGCGCCACGGCCTGCGACAGTGGTTTGCCCTCCAGCAGGGCGCTGATAACCCCGACGGCAAACCCATCGCCCGCGCCCACGGTATCGACCACGTTGTCGACTTTTACCGCAGCGACAGCGCCTTGCTCACCGTCGGCAGTTTTAAACCATGCGCCGTCGGCACCGGTTTTTAGCACCACGGCTTTTACCCCTTTGTTGAGGTAAAAATCAGCAATGCCTTCGGGCGTGCTTTCGCCAGTGAGGATCATTCCCTCTTTTATGCCCGGCAGAACCCAGTCCGCCTGAAACGCCAGTCGGTTGAGTTTCTCAGCCATCTCCGCTTCGCTTTTCCACAGCACCGGGCGCAGGTTAGGATCAAAGGAGAGCGTTTTGCCTTGCGCTTTCATTGCCGAAGCCGCATGATCCAGTAAATCGTACGAGCTGGCCGAGAGCGCCGCCGCCACGCCGCTCAGGTGCAGGTGGCGCGCGGAGGAGAAATACGCGGCGTGATAATCATCCACGGAGAGATGGCTTGCCGCTGAGCCTTTGCGGAAATATTCCACGATGGGATCGGTTCCATTTTCAACTTTAGATTTCAGCTGAAAGCCCGTCGGGAAGCGTCCGTCAAGGGTCACGCCTGCGGCATCAATGCCCTCTTTTTTCAGCGAGTCGAGAACGAAATGGCCAAAGCTGTCATTTCCCACGCGGCTTACCCAGCCGACATTCAGCCCCAGCCGCGCAAGTCCCGTCGCGACGTTCAGCTCTGCGCCCGCCACGCGTTTAATGAAGTGCTCCACTGCGCTCAGCTCGCCCGTTTCGGTGGCGACAAACATCGCCATGGCCTCGCCAATGGTGATGACATCCAGCGTCTTGTGCATGGTTTACTCCTCGCGCAGCAGGTTGACGTAATGGCGGGTGACGGCGGTGAGATCCGTCCCTTCCAGCGGAAATTCGATGCCGCGTGGCGCATCGGCAGGCAGCTGATTAAGCAGATCCCGCCAGCGAGAATCGGCCTGATCCGGCGCGACGGCGCGGAACTGCGCCTTATGTGGGACTGCGGCCTTCACATGAATATAGCTCACGGCGGGAGCCAGCTGACGTGCAGCCTCTTCCGGGGAGTCGCCAACCCACAGCCAGTTGCCCATATCGAACGTCAGCGTGACCGGCAGCGCCATTACCCGGCAGGCGGCTTTGAAGCGCTGCATCGGCGCGAGCTGCCCGCAGTCGGTCTGGTCGTTTTCCACCACCAGCGTCATGCCGCTTTCATCCAGCAGTGTGCGCAGGGCTTCAAGCGGCTGTTTGTCGCTGAAATGACCCAGCGAGACTTTAAGCCACAGCGCGTTCAGGGCGCTGGCTTCGCTAAGGTAGCGCGGGAGATCCGGGTTGAGGGTGCCATCGGGCATAAACAGGGGGGCCGGGGCGGAGTAGCACGCCAGTAAACCCAGCAGTTCAATGGACTCGCCGAGCGCAGGCAGGGCCATTAACTCGTCGTTGCTGAAGAGCTCGCGGCGGATTTCAACGCCATCAGCCCCTGCGCCGGCAATAACGGGAAGCATCGCCCGTTGACCGCCTGCCTGTCGCACCTGATCCGCGCCATACGCGGCGGTGACCACCATAATTTTCCTGCTCATTTCCTGACTCCAGAGCGTAATCGATAGTATTACGCTAGATGGAACCGGTTCCAAAGAAAAGATCGGGATGCTGAATTTATGATCGCTGTCACGAAGGGAAAATTAACGGGCAGTAGAACCGCGAACGATCAGCTCGCCGGAAAAAACCTGCTCGCGTACGGCGTCGCGGGTGCCTTCAATGCGGCGAACCACTTGTTCAACCGCGGCATAGCCGATCTGCCAGGTGGGTTGTTTGAGGGTGGTGATGCCTACGCCAGCCAGTTCTGCCCACTCCAGTTCATCAAAGCCGAGTAAGCCGATGTCGCTGCCCCAGTGCAGGCCAATGCGTTTAAGCGAGCGGGCAACCTGAAGCGTCAGCGCCCCGTTCGCGGAGATCACCGCTTTGCGCATTCCCCGATGGCGGGTATGGAACTGGCGCAGGGTATTATCCAGCTGCCCGGCTTCATGCAGGGGGATTTCGGCATTCTCGGCGATCACGCCGGGATATCGCGCCAGCGTGGCTCGAAATGCAGCCAGGCGGTCGCGGCGGGTATTAACCATGCCCAGCGGTTCGCTCAGGAACAGAATGGCTTCGAAACCCTGTTCAATCAGGTGCTCGGTGGCGGTGGTGGCCGCCTGGGTGTTATCCAGCCCGACCACATCGCAGGCAAATTCCGGGATTTTGCGGTCAATAAGCACCATCGGCAGAGAGGATTGTTGCAGGCGATTTAGCCCCTCTTCGCGCATCCCGACGGCATTCACCACAATCCCTTCCACCTGATAGCTGCGCAGCAGATCGAGGTAATGCAGCTCCTGATCAACCTCGTTATTGGTGTTACAGACCAGCGGGGTAAAGCCTTTCTCACGGCACGCCGCTTCGATGCCGCTGAGGACGTTAACGGAGTAGGGGTTGGTGATATCGGCGATGATGAGGCCAATCAGACGGGTGCGACCTCGCTTGAGACCGCGCGCCATCAGGCTGGGACGGTAGTCGAGATCGGCAATGGCCTGTTCAATTCGCGCCAGCAGCGCATCGGAAAGCAGGTGTTTCTCGCCGTTGAGGTAGCGTGAAATGCTGGTTTTACCGGTTTTGGCGGCTTTCGCCACGTCGCTGATGGTGGCCCGGGTTGGTTTGATCATCGCTGATTTCCCTGAATTTAGTGAGAATACCTTAGCGGGAAAATCTGGCGAATCAAGCTATTTGCCGGGTGGCGGTCTGATGCCCTCACCCCAACCCTCTCCCGTGGGAGAGGGCGTAAACACTAAAAACGGCAACGGGGTTGCCGTTTTGCTTTTACCTACTGCACAGGACTCAACGTAATCTCAACGCGGCGGTTCTGCGCTTTGCCTTCCGCCGTGCTGTTGCTGGCGATCGGGTTAGCCGGACCCATGCCGCTGGTGCGGATGCGGTTCGCTTCTACGCCCTGGGTGATCAGCGAGCTGGCCACGGAATCGGCGCGCTGCTGCGACAGACGCATGTTCAGATCCTGGCTGCCGGTGCTGTCGGTGTAACCAATCACGTTCACGGCAGTTTTATTGTACTCTTTCAGCACCGCGGCCACGCCGGTCAGGGTGTTCGCGCCTGCGGGTTTCAGCGTCGCGCTGCTGCTGTCAAAGGTCACGTTGTTTGGCATGTTCAGGATGATGTTGTCACCGCTGCGCGTCACGCTCACGCCCGTACCTTTCATTTTGTCACGCAGTTTTGCTTCCTGCACATCCATGTAATAACCCACGCCGCCGCCCAGGGCTGCGCCTGCCGCTGCGCCAATCAGCGCACCTTTGCCGCGATCTTTCTTGGAGGAGGAGAGTACGCCAACGCCAGCGCCCACCAGGGAACCAATACCCGCGCCAATGCCGGATTTGCCCGCTTCGCGTTCGCCGGTGTAAGGGTTGGTTGTGCAGCCTGAAACAGCCAGTGCGCCGCTCACCAGAGCGGCAATAACGAGTACGCGTTTTTTCATCTTATTTCCTTAATCCTTTTTATTCTTTGCCACGACGGACGTGGCAGTGGATTATGACGTCCGGATACGGAGAAAATTCAGTGTATAACTCTGAAATTTGTCACAAACGATAAATTGCCTCAATGAAAGGCCGAAACACCTGCACGCAACCAGGAGCGCACGCTTTGAGCACCTCAACAAAAACCATTCTGACCGCCGCCCACTGGGGGCCGATGCTGGTCGAAACCGATGGCGACACTGTGCTGTCGTCTCGCGGGGCTTTGCCTTCGCGCCATCTCAACTCTTTACAGACCGTCGTTCGCGATCAGGTACACAGCAAAACCCGCGTCCGCTGGCCGATGGTGCGAAAAGGCTTTCTGGCGTCACCGGATAAGCCGCAGGGTATTCGCGGGCAGGATGAGTTCGTTCGCGTGAGTTGGGACGACGCGCTGGCGCTGATCCATACCCAGCATAAACGCATTCGCGCCAGCTATGGCCCGTCGTCTATTTTTGCCGGCTCCTATGGCTGGCGCTCGAACGGCGTGCTGCATAAGGCGTCCACCCTGCTGCAACGCTATATGAGCCTGGCCGGAGGTTACACCGGCCATCTGGGTGATTACTCGACCGGCGCGGCGCAGGCGATCATGCCGTATGTCGTGGGCGGGAATGAGGTTTATCAGCAGCAGACCAGCTGGCCGCTGGTGCTGGAGCATGCGGAGGTGGTGGTGCTGTGGAGCGCCAACCCGCTCAACACCCTAAAAATTGCCTGGAATGCGTCCGACGAGCAGGGCGTTTCCTACTTCGATGCGCTGCGCAAAAGCGGCAAGCGCATCATCTGCATCGATCCGATGCGTTCTGAAACGCTGGATTTCTTCGGCGACAGCGCCGAGTGGATCGCGCCCCATATGGGCACCGACGTGGCGATGATGCTGGGTGTCGCCCATACCCTGGTGGAGAACGGCTGGCACGATACGGAATTTCTGACGCGCTGCACCACGGGCTTCGATAAATTTGCTGACTACCTGACGGGACAAACCGACGGTATTGCCAAAACCGCAGAGTGGGCCGCGGCGATTTGCGGCGTTGATGCGGCTAAAATCCGCGAACTGGCGGCGTTATTCCATAGCCATGTCACGATGCTCATGTCCGGCTGGGGGATGCAGCGCCAGCAGTTTGGCGAGCAGAAGCACTGGATGCTGGTGACGCTCGCCGCGATGCTCGGACAGATTGGCACGCCCGGCGGCGGTTTTGGCCTTTCCTATCACTTTGCTAACGGCGGCAACCCGACGCGTAAAGCTGCGGTGCTGGCTTCCATGCAGGGCTCGGTGCAGGGTGGCGTGGACGCTGTGGATAAAATTCCGGTGGCACGCATTGTTGAAGCCCTGGAGAACCCTGGCGGGTTTTATCAGCACAACGGTCAGGATCGCCATTTCCCGGATATTAAGTTTGTCTGGTGGGCGGGTGGGGCCAACTTCACCCATCACCAGGATACTAACCGCCTGATCCGCGCCTGGCAGAAACCGGAGCTGGTGGTGATCTCGGAGTGTTTCTGGACCGCGTCAGCGAAACATGCCGATATCGTTTTGCCCGCCACGACCTCGTTCGAGCGTAACGATCTCACCATGACGGGGGATTACAGCAACCAGCATATGGTGCCGATGAAGCGCGTCGTGGCTCCCCGGGATGAAGCGCGGGATGATTTTGACGTCTTTGCCGACCTGAGTGAAATGTGGGAAGCGGGCGGGCGGGAGCGATTCACCGAGGGCAAAACGGATCTGCAATGGCTGGAAACATTTTACCAGATTGCCAGCCAGCGCGGGGCTGCGCAGGGCGTGACGCTGCCGCCATTTGCTGAATTCTGGGAGGCGAATCAACTCTTCGAAATGCCGGAAAGCGAGCAGAACGCGCGGTTTGTGCGCTTTGCTGACTTCCGTCGCGATCCGGAGAATCACCCGTTAAAAACCGAAAGCGGGAAGATTGTGATCTACAGCGAACGCATCGCCAGCTTTGGCTACGCGGACTGTCCGCCGCATCCGGCGTGGCTGGAGCCGGACGAATGGCATGGCAATGCGCAGCCGGGGCAGCTTCAGCTGCTGTCTGCCCATCCTGCCCATCGTCTGCACAGCCAGCTCAACTATTCGGCTCTGCGCGAGCAGTATGCGGTGTCCGGTCGTGAGCCGATCGCGCTGAATAGCGATGACGCAAAGGCGCGGGGGATTAACGACGGCGATCTCGTTCGGGTCTGGAACGCGCGCGGGCAGGTGCTGGCAGGCGCCGTGGTGAGTGACGGGATCCGCCCTGGCGTTTTCTGTATTCATCAGGGCGCATGGCCGGATCTGGCGCTGGACGAGGGCGGTATTTGTAAGAACGGCGCCGTAAACGTGCTGACCAAAGATCTCCCCAGCTCGAAGCTGGGGAATGGCTGCGCGGGGAATACGGCGCTGGCATGGGTGGAGAAATATGAGGGACCAGCGCTTACCCTTACGGCGTTTGATCCGCCTGCCAGCTCATGATCCACGTCGGGTGTTGGGTATCATCCTGCCAGGCGCTGTCTTCGATGCGAAAACCCTGAGCATGATAGAAATTCACCGCCCGCACGTTTTTCTGGTACACCTCCAGAGTTAAATACGGGTAGTGCTGCTGAACGTGGTTCAGCAGCGCACGCCCGATCCCCTTTCCGATGAACGCCGGGGCGACAAACAGCGCCCCCACGAACTGGAACTGCATGACGCTGATAAAACCGCACAGGGTACCGCTTTCCTCCCAGACCCAGGTCTCGGCGGCGGGAAGGTATTCATCCCGCACTACCGCTTCATTCGCTTGCCAGTAACTTGCGTCGATAAACGGATGCGCCTCGGTGGTGCTCTCCAGCCACAGACTCAAAAGCGGCGCGGTGTTCTCACTTTGCCATTTGCGGATCATGGTGGCCCTCCGGATGGCAGAAGCAGCCCGTAATGTGGTCATTGACCAGCCCGCATGCCTGCATAAAAGAGTAACAGATGGTGGTGCCCACAAACTTAAAGCCGCGTTTTTTCAGCGCTTTCGACAGGGCATCTGAGGCGGGGGTCGAGGTTGGGATCTCTGCAAGCGTGGCGGCCTGCGTCACCTTCGGCTCGTTATCCACAAACGACCAGACGAATGCTGAGAAGGGTTCGCCGTTTTGCTCCATCGCCAGATAAGCACGCGCGTTACCAATAATGGCCTGAATTTTACCGCGATGGCGGATGATACCGGTATCCTGAACCAGCCTTTCCACGTCGTCGTCGGTCATGGCGGCAACCGCTACTGGATCGAACTGGTGGAAGGCTTTGCGATAGTTCTCACGCTTTTTCAGAACGGTGATCCACGACAGTCCGGCCTGCTGGCCTTCAAGGCAAATCATTTCAAACAGTTTTTTACCGTCGGTTTCCGGTACGCCCCATTCCTTGTCGTGATAATCGATATAAAGCTGATCCTGGCTTACCCAGCCGCAACGTTGCATAGGTCATCTCCCTTCCTGATACGGTAAACGCAAAAATTTCAATCTGCCCGGCTTGACGTGTCTGCTAAAGAGACAATAGTTAATACAGGGCTATACGCCCTAATACCTCTTCGAACAATGACATATATCGCCGAACTCGGCTCTTTCTGGAGTCGCTTTGATGATGATAAAAAAAATCAGTGGTCGCCATGCTGCTTCTGGCCTGGTGGGTGTTTCAGCCTGCCTGCTTTTTTGTAACACCGCTTTTGCGTGGCAACAGGAATATATCGTTTCAGATGCACAAAGTAATACGACGGAACGCTATACATGGGACGCCGATCACCAACCTCGTTATGAAGATATTCTCGCGGAGCGTATTAACCATTCGCAGAATGCTGCGGGGTTTGCCCTGAACGACCCATCCGGTTCAGATGCGGAAACCGTTCTGAGCGTTGGCTGGAATTTT
This sequence comes from Enterobacter cloacae complex sp. EB5, assembly GCF_031432835.1. Taxonomy (NCBI): domain Bacteria; kingdom Pseudomonadati; phylum Pseudomonadota; class Gammaproteobacteria; order Enterobacterales; family Enterobacteriaceae; genus Enterobacter; species Enterobacter cloacae complex sp. EB5. Next base: position 1,729,542 of record NZ_CP133860.1, on the reverse strand, counting down.
CCCGTGGCGGAACATTTCACCACCGGGCCCGTCATGGCGTGGCGCACTGATGGCGCTCCCCCCGTACCGGTGAATGCGTTTGAGGATACAACCACCACGCAGTCGCTTACCGATCCACTCTGGCATGCCAGCGTTAACTCGTTGGGGTGGCGTGTCGATACGCAGTATGGTGATTTACATCCCTGGGCGAAGATCAGCTATAACCAGCAAGCTGAAGAAGAATATTTATATACGCTGGGATTGAGCGCCAAATTTTAAGTTTGTTATTTTTTTAAACGCTACGATAACATATTTCATACAATGATGACGGGGTCTGGAGCGATAGTACTCACTAACAGGACAGCGCTTCATTCCCCGGCAAGGTCATTCATTCCGGTTCCCAGGCATTTCATTCCGCTTCTCCTGCATTTCATGCCATTTTCCCCCAGCGCTACTAAGGTTTTGTTTATCGTGTCCTCAGCGAATTTCCTTAATTTATCTTGCAGGACACTGCCATGAACACATCAACTTATAACCGCACGCGTTGGCTGACGCTATTCGGCACCATCGTTACTCAGTTCGCACTGGGATCGGTCTATACCTGGAGCCTGTTTAACAGCGCCCTGTCTGATAAGCTCGGCGCGCCGATAAGCCAGGTGGCGTTCTCCTTCGGCTTGCTGAGTCTTGGGTTAGCAATTTCCTCTTCCGTGGCGGGTAAACTTCAGGAGCGCTTCGGCGTGAAGCGTGTAACCATGGCCTCCGGGATCTTACTGGGCGTGGGCTTCTTCCTGACGGCATATTCCGACAACCTGATGATGCTGTGGCTGAGCGCCGGGGTGCTGGTGGGGCTGGCGGACGGCGCAGGTTACCTGCTGACGCTGTCTAATTGCGTGAAGTGGTTCCCGGAGCGTAAAGGGCTTATCTCCGCGTTTGCCATTGGTTCATATGGCCTGGGCAGCCTCGGCTTCAAATTCATCGATGCGCATCTGCTGGCCTCGGTGGGGCTTGAGAAAACCTTTATGATCTGGGGCGTGATTGTGCTGGTGATGATCCTCTTCGGCGCAACGCTGATGAAAGACGCGCCGCAGCAGGAAGTGAAAACCGTTAACGGTGTGGTGGAGAATGATTTCACCCTTGCACAGTCCATGCGTAAACCGCAGTACTGGATGCTGGCGGTGATGTTCCTGACGGCCTGCATGAGCGGTCTGTATGTCATCGGCGTGGCGAAAGATATCGCGCAGGGAATGGTGAAACTGGACGCGGCGACGGCGGCGAACGCGGTAACGGTCATCTCCATCGCTAACCTCTCGGGTCGTCTGGTACTGGGTATCCTGTCTGACAAAATCGCCCGGATCCGCGTGATTACGCTGGGGCAGGTGATCTCCCTGGTGGGCATGGCGGCGCTGCTGTTCGCTCCGCTGAACGAAGCGACATTCTTTGCGGCGATAGCCTGCGTAGCCTTTAACTTTGGCGGCACCATTACCGTCTTCCCATCGCTGGTGAGCGAGTTCTTCGGGCTGAACAATCTGGCGAAAAACTACGGTGTGATTTATCTCGGCTTCGGTATCGGCAGTATTTGCGGGTCGCTGATTGCCTCGCTGTTTGGTGGCTTCTACGTGACATTCTGCGTGATATTTGCCTTGCTGATTATTTCGCTGGCGCTGTCCACCACGATTCGTCAGCCGCAGCGCGAGATATTCCAAGAAGCACATGCGAACGTATAATACGAGTAACATAAAACGCCCTCCGGGCGTTTTTTTATAGCACGAATACATAATCAATCCTGACGAATTCTATATTAAATTGAGATGTTGATTTATTCAGATGATTTATAGAAATAAAGAAATAATATATATACTATATTGATATATTCTTAATATAAAACACGGTGATGTGAGCGTTAATGTATCACCTTGATTTTGTTGTTGTTTAATTGTGGCTAAAAGCCGTCTTTATTTTAACTAAATTTAATAAACCCACCTCCCTTATATACTCCGTTTCCAGGCAAAATGCAGGTTAATCCTAAGGATGCATTCTGTCATCTACCGTCGTAAATGGAGTTTTTAATGAAAAAGGTTATTTTTGCACTGTCTGCTCTCGCTGTAGTTTCCATTTCCGCTTTCGCTGCTGGATCGGGTGACGGCACCGTTAAATTCACTGGTGAAATCGTTGACGCGCCATGCGTAGTTTCCACTGACTCTCAGAACCAGGAAGTTGTGCTGGGTCAGGTTAAGAAATCTATCTTCAAAGCTGTTGGCGACAAATCTGTTTCCAAGCCATTCCAGATCAAACTGGAAGACTGTGATATCACTTCTAAAAGTAAAGTTAACGTGAGCTTCAATGGCGTTGCGGATGCAGACGACGCGAAACTGCTTTCTGTTAATACTGAAGCAGGCGCGGCAACTGGCGTGGGCATTGGTATCTACGACAACGCTAACAAAGCGGTAGACATGAACACCGGTAAATCTACTACCACTCTGGCTGCTGGTCAGACCGTGCTGTACTACACCGCTAACTATGTTGCGACTAAAGCCGCAGTCACCACGGGTTATGGTAACGCAGAAGTAGACTTCAACCTGACTTACGAATAATCGTTTTTCACAAGTCTACGATAAACATAATGGCAACGGAGACCCCGTTGCCATTTTTTCCAGCGGAGTCTCAGGGAGAGAAGCATGAACCGCTTACGTTTGGCATCTTGCGCAGCACTGGCACTGGCACTGATTTCACAACACAGTTTTGCAGGCGGCGTGGCATTAAGCAGCACGCGTATTATTTATGACGGCAGCAGAAAGGAAGCTTCTCTGACGGTACATAATAAAAGTACAACCGATGAATTTCTGATTCAGTCATGGATAGATGATGTAAATGGCAATAAAAAAACGCCATTTATCATCACCCCGCCCTTATTCAAGCTAAGTCCGACGAAGAATAACGTTTTACGTATCGTGAATACGTCTGATGCCTTACCGCAGGATCGTGAGTCCGTTTACTGGGTTAACGTGAAATCTATTCCTGCCAGAAGTGAAGACGCAGAAAATAAAAACGTCCTACAAATTGCGGTGCGCACCCGTTTAAAACTTTTCTATCGCCCGGCGGGTCTGAAAGGTAACAGTATGGACGGCTGGAGCAAATTGCAGTTTACCCGCGTAGGTAATAATCAGATAAAAGTCGAAAATCCATCTGCCTTTAATCTGACATTCAATAAGTTATATGCCAACGGCCAAAACATAGAAAAAGCTGGAATGGTACCAGCAAAAGGCGCGCTGAATATTGAACTGCCAGCCGGTACAGGCAAGGTAAGCGAAGTTAAATACAACATCATTAATGACTTCGGAACGGCTGGCGACATGCTGACACAGCACGTTAATTAATTTTTTTGAAGGTTTATTACTATGCCATGGACGCATCTTCCTCCGGTCAATAAGACCCCGCGTTTCCCGCTGTCCGCGCTTGCGCTGATGATTGCGGGCACGCTCCCCGCATATGCGGGAACATTTAACCCGCGCTTTCTGGAAGATGTGCCGGGTATTGACCAGCACGTTGACCTTTCAATGTATGAATCCAACAAAGCCGATCAGCTGCCGGGTAAATACCGTGTGTCGGTGATGGTCAATGATAAAAAAATGGAGTCCCGCACCCTGGAATTTAAGGCAGCGACAGAGGCCCAGCGCGCAAAAATGGGGGAAACCCTGGTTCCGTGCTTAAGCCGTGTGCAGCTTGAAGATATGGGTGTGCGTATTGAGAGCTTCCCTGCGCTGAAAATGGCGCCGCCGGAAGCGTGTGTGCCGTTTGACGAGATTATTCCGCAGGCCGCCAGCCATTTCGATTTTGCTGACCAGACGCTGATCATGAGCTTCCCGCAGGCTGCGATGAAGCAGACGGCGCGCGGTACGGTACCGGAATCCCAGTGGGACGAAGGGGTGAATGCCCTTTTGCTGGATTATAACTTTAGCGGCAGCAATGCCAGCTACGATGCGCACGACGGTAATACCAGCTACGACAGCGACAGTTATTACCTGAACCTGCGCAGCGGTATGAACCTTGGGGCATGGCGTCTACGTAACTACAGCACCTGGACGCGAAACGATGGCAATAACCAATGGGACAACATCGGCACCTCTTTAAGCCGGGCGATTGTGCCGCTGAAATCCCAGTTGACGCTGGGTGATACCTCGACGTCGGGTGATATTTTTGACAGCGTACAGATGCGTGGTGCGCAGTTAACTTCTGACGAAGAGATGTTGCCGGACAGTCAGCGTGGTTTTGCGCCAGTTATTCGCGGTATTGCTAAAAGTAACGCCGAAGTGACCGTTGAGCAGAACAACTACGTTATCTACCGTACGTTTGTTCAGCCGGGCGCATTCGAAATTAATGATCTGTACCCAACTTCAAACAGCGGTGACCTGACGGTCACTATTAAAGAAGCGGATGGCAGCGAACAAAAGTTCGTACAGCCGTTCTCTGCGGTGGCAATCCTCCAGCGTGAAGGCCATTTGAAGTACAGTCTTTCGGCAGGGGAATACCAGGCCGGGAACTATAACAGCGCCGAGCCTAAATTCTGGCAACTGGATGCCATGTATGGTCTCCCGTACGGGGTGACCGTTTACGGTGGTTCGATCTTCTCGGACGACTATTATGCGCTGGCGGGTGGTGTCGGTAAAAACTTCGGCTACATCGGTGCTGTCTCTATTGATGTAACGCAGGCCAAAAGTAATCTGGCGAACGAAGAGAGTGCGGAAGGGCAATCTTACCGCTTCCTCTACTCCAAGAGCTTTAACAGCGGCACCGATTTCCGTCTGCTGGGTTACAAGTATTCGACCAGCGGTTATTACACCTTCCAGGAAGCGACGGATGTCCGTAGCGATGCGGACAGTACTTACAGCCAGTACCACAAACGCAGCCAGATCCAGGGCAACGTGACGCAGCAGTTAGGCACCTGGGGCTCGGTCTATTTTAACGTCACGCAGCAGGACTACTGGAACGATGAAGGCAAACAGCGCTCGCTGAATGCCGGTTATAACGGCCGTATTGGTCGCGTGAACTACAGCGTTGCCTATACCTGGACGAAAAGCCCGGAGTGGGATGAGAGCGATCGTCTGCTGTCATTCTCCCTCTCTATTCCATTGGGACGCATGTGGAGTAACTACCACCTTACAACCGATCAGCATGGCCGCACCAACCAGCAACTGGGTGTGAGCGGTACCGCGCTGGAAGACCACAACCTGAACTATAGCGTGCAGGAAGGCTATGGCAGCAATGGGGTGGGTAACAGCGGCAGCGTGAACCTGGATTACCAGGGCGGTGTGGGGAGTGCCAGCATGGGTTACAACTACAACCGCGACGGTCAGCAATTGAACTACGGTCTGCGCGGCGGCGTGATTGCCCACAGCGAAGGCATTACGCTTTCCCAGCCGTTGGGTGAGTCCATGGCCATTATTTCCGCACCAGGTGCGCGTGGTGCGCACGTCATTAACAACGGCGGCGTGGAAGTAGACTGGATGGGTAACGCGGTCGTGCCGTATCTCACGCCGTATCGCGAAACGGAAGTCTCACTGCGAAGCGACAGTCTTAACAGCCAGGTTGACCTGGATACCGCCTCCGTCAGTGTGGTACCGACGCGCGGCGCGATTGTTCGGGCCCGCTTTGATACCCGCGTGGGCTATCGCGTGCTGATGAACCTTACCCAGAGCAATGGCAGGGCCGTGCCGTTTGGCGCCACCGCCACACTTCTGGATACCAAAAAAGAGTCCAGCAGCATCGTCGGAGAAGATGGACAGCTCTATATCAGCGGGATGCCAGAGAAAGGCGCGCTACAGGTGAAATGGGGTAAAGACCAGACACAGCAATGCCGCGTGGCGTTTACGCTACCCGAACAACAGGATAATGCTGGCGTAGTGATGGCAAATGCCGTCTGCCAGTAACAGGGAAGAATATATTATGTTGAAAAAAGTACTTTCAATTGTCGGCCTGATGGGTGGGGCAGTATTGTTTTCCGGACAGGCGCAAGCGGCGGGGGATTGGGGGCCGTGTTTACCGCAGGGAGGGACGCACAGCTTTTCTTCAGTGCTGGATAAAACAGTGACGGACACTTCTAAGAATGCGGCGGGTACGGTTTTCCAGGATTTTTGGTCGTGGGATTTGGGGGGAGATTATTATGCGAGCTGTGAATGCCCGGACGATCCAGAATCAAAGGAATCTTATTATTACAAAGCCACATCAACGCTTCCACTGGGCCATGTAGAAGGAGGACGCGAATATTATGTGATCAATAATAATATTCAGTTTTCAGCTGATGTTTGGATTGAGGGGAAACGTAAAAATTATTTCACGGTACCGTTTGAAAATAAGACTAATGACGTTTCTGATCATGATGCTTGTGGAGTCCAGACTAGATTTAGAACAGGCAGTAAGGGGAAATTAAGCCTGTACATTAACCATCCCTTTGTCGGAATGCTTGATATTCCGAATACAAAAATTCTCGACGTTTATGGTGCCCGTAAAGCGGGAGCTTATGGAGCAGTTCCACTGTCATCCGTATTTATAAGTGGACATATAATCGTGCCTCAGGGCTGTGAACTCGACACCGGAAGTACTCTGGAAATCCCGTTTGGTGACTTTAAGGGCAGCGATTTCAAAGATCGTAAAGGCCAAATTCCGCAAGGTGCCATGACTTTTACTAAAGATTTGCAGTTTAAATGCACCAATATTTCCGATGGCGTGAAGATCTTTCTGCGTATTGAGGGGACGCCAAACGCCAATGATTCGAATGCCATTGATATGGGGAATCCGGATATCGGGGCTGTGATTGCAGGCATGAATGGCAACATTCTTATACCCAATGATACTAGCTCGAATCAGGCGCTGGAGGTGTTTGGCCTGGTCGATGAAACGCATCGATTTGCCAAGACGACGATTACGGCTTACCCGATCAGTACCACCGGTAAAGTGCCGAAGGCAGGGAAGTACGAAGGAATTGCCACTATGCGTATTGATGTGGAGTAAGCGGGATGAAATATGTTCATGCGTTTATAACAGCGAATCTGCTGTTCACGGCTCCGGCGATGGCGGTACCGACAAATATCGGTTCCGTTGGGGATATTCACTTCACCCTCAATGTTATGGCGGCAACCTGTGAGCTTGAAAAGGATAACATTGACGTCGATATGGGCAGTGTGGTGTTGCAACGGCCTGTGAAGGTGGGTAAAGAACTCAACCAGAAGAGCTTCAGGATTGACTTGAAAAATTGTGCGTATGCCGCGAAGGCCTACGTGACGATGGATGGTACAGCAGACGCAACTGATTCGTCACTTTTTGCCCTGGACAGTGGTGGCGCGACAGGCATTGCCCTGAAAATCAAAACGCGTGATGGTGTACAGCAGTACCCTTTCAGCACCGACAGTACGCCCGTGGGACACCTGATTTGGTTTGATGGGACGAACAAACTGAACTATGTCGCCAGCTATGTGCCTGTTAAACCGGAAGTCACGGTGGGTAAGGCGAACGCGACCATAAATTTTAGCATCACATACGAATAATCAATCAGGGCCAGTTCACTGGCCCATTATTAACGCTGCGCTCACTCCATCGATTCCGCTTTCAGACTCGCTTTTTTTTGTAAAAAACTGTAGCGATCGCACTCTCAGTTGCCACTTTTCTTCCCCGCTGTGGTCTACTTATCGCGCTTGTAGACGTTTCTGATAACGGTTTATCTCGCACCTACTTACTCTGTCTGCTTTCTCAATGAGATTCGACGGGTCTTTATACCCCTTCCCCCAGGGTTGTTTGCATGAAATATATCAGGTCTCTTACCCAGCAAAGATTGTGTCTGATGCTGGCTGTCTATATCGGTTTGTTTCTGAATGGCGCGGTGCTGTTCAGAAGAGTGGAAGGTTATTTTGAACACCTCACCGTAAGAAACGGGATTTTCGCCGCGATTGAAGTATTTGGCTCAATTCTGGCGACCTTCTTCCTGCTACGCCTGCTCTCGCTTTTTGGCAGACGTACATGGCAGGTTCTGGCCTCGCTGGTGGTGATTATCTCTGCCGCCGCAAGCTATTACATGACATTCATGAACGTGGTCATTGGCTACGGTATTGTGGCTTCGGTGATGACCACGGACATCGACCTCTCGAAAGAGGTGGTGGGAAAAGGGTTCATCATGTGGACAATTTTGACCTGCCTGATCCCGCTCTTCTTTATCTGGAGTAATACCTGTCGCTATACCCTGTTACGCCAGCTGCGTACTCGTGGACAACGCATCCGCAACGTCGCCGTCGTTCTTCTGGCGGGTCTGCTGGTATGGGCCCCTATTCGCCTGATGGAAAAACAGCAAAAACGGATCGAAAAAGCGACAGGCGTAGATATGCCAAGCTATGGCGGCGTGGTGGCTAACTCGTATCTGCCGTCTAACTGGCTGTCGGCGTTAGGTCTCTATGCCTGGGCTCAGGCAGACGAATCCAGCGATGTGAAATCGCTGATTAACCCAACCAAAAAGTTCACCTACCAGGCTCCGGCTGACGGGCTGGATGATACTTACGTGGTCTTCGTTATCGGCGAAACGACGCGCTGGGATCATATGGGTATTCTCGGTTATGACCGCGATACTACCCCGAAACTGGCGCAGGAAAAGAACCTGGTGGCATACCGCGGCTACTCCTGCGATACCGCCACCAAGCTCTCGTTGCGCTGTATGTTTGTTCGTGAGGGCGGTGCGAGTGATAACCCTCAGCGCACTCTCAAAGAGCAAAACGTGTTTGCTGTTCTGAAGCAGCTTGGGTTTAGCTCCGATCTGTTCGCCATGCAAAGTGAGATGTGGTTCTACACCAACACCATGGCGGATAACATCGCCTACCGCGAGCAGATTGGCGCCGAGCCGCGTAACCGCGGAAAGAACGTTGATGACATGCTGCTGCTCTCTGAGATGGAACAGTCGCTGAAAAACCATCCGCAGGGTAAGCACCTTATTGTTCTGCATACCAAAGGGTCACACTACAGCTACTATCAGCGTTATACGCGCGATTTCGCCAAATGGACGCCTGAGTGCGTCGGCATTAACAAGAACTGTAGCAAGCAGGAGCTGATCAATGCCTACGATAACTCGATTCTGTATGTGGATACCTTCCTCAGTCGGGTGATCGACCAGCTTCGCGATAAGAAAGCGATTGTGATTTACGCGGCCGACCACGGCGAGTCCATCAATGAGAAAGAGCATTTACACGGTACGCCGCGTAAGCTGGCCCCGCCTGAGCAGTTCCGCGTGCCGATGATCATGTGGATGTCGGATAAGTACCTGGAAAACCCGGACAAAGCCAAAATGTTTGCCCATCTGAAACAGCAGGCAGAGATCAAGGTGCCGCGCCGTCACGTTGAGCTGTATGACACCATTATGGGTTGTCTCGGCTATACCTCACCGAACGGTGGGATTAACGAAAACAACAACTGGTGTAAACTCCCTGATAACACCACAAAAGCCGCGCAGTAGCTGGTCTGGCGAGAATATCGCCAGTTGAATGGCTTTTTGAAAATAAGGGATTGACGGGGGCGCACCTCAGCAGTAAGATGCGCTCCGCATTCGGCGAGTAGCGCAGCTTGGTAGCGCAACTGGTTTGGGACCAGTGGGTCGGAGGTTCGAATCCTCTCTCGCCGACCACATTCTAAAAAGGGCTAACCGCAAGGTTAGCCCTTTTTGCATTAACGCGTTACCCCGTACAAGTCTTCAAAATACCCCTTAGCCCTGCTTCCCCCTGCCTGCTTGCGGTTTTGTGACATAATCCATTGTATTTTTTTATATATAGTTTGATCTTTTTTCGCGTTGCTTATGGATAACCTCAGCATTTTTCGCTGTGCGTTTTAACGTTCGCGGTATTTAGTGCTCAGATAATCACCATTCTGTAAGAAAATTTACCCATTCTGAATAAAACTTAATCACTGAGTGTTGCGAAATATGAAGATAATTGTGCTGCATCATGGCGAGTAGCATAAATTTCTCTGCTGAAAACTCACGGTCAGGGTTTTTTTAATCTTTGTTTGCGGTTTCTCACACTCCACGTAAATCCCCGCCACCTGTATTGACGTTTTCACATTCTGTTGACAGATTGTAGGGCACGAGGGGCATTTCAGGGAGGATCTGCGCTGCAACTCAAACGCTCTTCTGAAAGGATTCTCTATCCCTTTTAACGCCTTCGGGCATCACCGACCAGACCGGGTAAAAAATAAATAAAGGTCAGGCGGCGTAACACAACAAAGCAAAACATCACATTGGAGCACAATAATGAGTATTTCCTTGAAGAAGTCAGGGATGCTGAAGCTTGGTCTGAGCCTGGTGGCCATGACCGTTGCAGCAAGCGTACAGGCAAAAACCCTGGTTTACTGTTCTGAAGGCTCTCCGGAAGGCTTTAACCCACAGCTCTTTACCTCTGGTACGACTTACGACGCAAGCTCTGTACCGATCTATAACCGTCTGGTTGAATTTAAAACTGGCACCACGGAAGTGATTCCTGGCCTGGCTGAAAAGTGGGATATCAGCGAAGACGGTAAAACCTATACCTTCCACCTGCGCCAGGGCGTGAAGTGGCAGGACAGCAAAGAATTTAAACCTACGCGCGACTTTAACGCCGACGACGTTGTGTTCTCCTTCGACCGTCAGAAAAATGCCCAGAACCCGTACCATAAAGTGTCTGGCGGCAGCTATGAATACTTCGAAGGGATGGGTCTGCCAGACCTGATCGCTGAAGTGAAAAAAGTGGACGATAAAACCGTTCAGTTTGTGCTGACGCGTCCGGAAGCGCCATTCCTGGCTGACCTGGCGATGGACTTCGCCTCGATTCTCTCTAAAGAGTACGCGGACAACATGCTGAAAGCCGGCACGCCGGAAAAAGTGGACCTGAACCCAATCGGTACCGGCCCGTTCCAGCTGCTTCAGTACCAGAAAGATTCCCGTATTCTGTATAAAGCCTTCCCGGGCTACTGGGGCACCAAGCCGCAGATCGACCGTCTGGTCTTCTCCATCACGCCTGACGCATCCGTGCGTTACGCAAAATTGCAGAAAAACGAATGTCAGGTGATGCCGTATCCAAACCCGGCTGACATCGCGCGCATGAAGCAGGACAAAAATATCAACCTGCTGGAGCAGGCGGGCCTGAACGTGGGTTATCTCTCCTTCAACACCGAGAAGAAACCGTTCGATGACGTGAAAGTGCGTCAGGCGCTGACTTACGCGGTGAACAAAGAAGCGATCATCAAAGCCGTTTACCAGGGCGCGGGCGTTGCGGCCAAGAACCTGATCCCACCAACCATGTGGGGCTATAACGACGACATTAAGGACTACACCTACGATCCTGTGAAAGCGAAAGCGCTGCTGAAAGAAGCGGGCCAGGATAAAGGCTTTACCGTTGAGCTGTGGGCGATGCCGGTACAGCGTCCTTACAACCCGAACGCACGCCGTATGGCGGAAATGGTTCAGGCTGACTGGGCGAAGATTGGCGTACAGGCCAAGATTGTGACCTACGAGTGGGGCGAGTACCTGAAGCGCGCCAAAGCGGGCGAACACCAGGCGGTCATGATGGGCTGGACCGGCGACAACGGGGATCCGGACAACTTCTTCGCGACCCTGTTCAGCTGTGCGGCAGCGAAAGACGGTTCCAACTACTCTCGCTGGTGCTACAAGCCGTTTGAAGATCTGATCCAGCCGGCGCGTGCGACCGACGATCACAACAAACGTATCGAACTGTACAAGCAAGCTCAGGTTGTCATGCACGATCAGGCTCCGGCGCTGATTGTTGCTCACTCCACCGTGTACGAGCCAGTGCGTAAAGAAGTGAAGGGCTACGTGGTCGATCCACTGGGCAAACACCACTTCGAAAACGTGTCTGTTGAATAATAAGTAGGGTGTTCTCCCTCTCCCTTTGGGAGAGGGCAGGGGTGAGGGTCGTGCATGCATCCCCTCACCCTAACCCTCTCCCGAAGGGAGAGGGAATCTACATTTGTGAGCAATACAGACGTCATGCCACTGGGCGTGCGTCATCAGAGAGAATCCGGGTTATGTTGCAGTTCATCCTCCGACGTCTGGGACTGGTTATCCCGACGTTTATCGGTATCACCCTTCTCACTTTTGCCTTCGTCCATATGATCCCGGGTGACCCGGTAATGATTATGGCGGGCGAGCGTGGTATCTCCCCTGAACGTCATGCGCAACTGCTGGCTGAACTCGGCCTTGATAAGCCGATGTGGCAGCAGTATCTCCACTATATCTGGGGTGTGTTGCACGGCGATTTAGGGATTTCACTGAAAAGCCGTCTTCCGGTGTGGGACGAGTTCGTACCGCGCTTTAAAGCGACGCTGGAACTCGGTATCTGCGCCATGATCTTCGCGACCGCGGTAGGGATCCCCGTTGGCGTACTGGCTGCCGTTAAGCGTGGCTCTATTTTCGACCACACCGCTGTTGGCCTGGCACTGACCGGCTACTCCATGCCTATCTTCTGGTGGGGCATGATGCTGATCATGCTGGTCTCGGTGCAGTGGAACCTGACGCCGGTCTCCGGACGCGTCAGCGATATGGTTTTCCTTGACGACACCAACCCGTTAACCGGCTTTATGCTGATTGATACGGCGATCTGGGGCGAAGAGGGCAACTTCATTGATGCGGTTGCGCACATGATCCTGCCTGCAATGGTGCTGGGCACCATCCCTCTGGCGGTGATCGTGCGTATGACCCGTTCCTCCATGCTGGAAGTGCTGGGCGAGGATTATATTCGTACTGCCCGCGCGAAAGGCCTGACCCGTATGCGCGTCATTATCATTCATGCCCTGCGTAACGCTATGCTGCCGGTGGTAACCGTTATCGGTTTGCAGGTTGGTACGCTGCTGGCGGGGGCGATCCTGACTGAAACCATCTTCTCCTGGCCGGGTCTTGGACGCTGGCTGATTGATGCGCTGCAACGCCGTGACTATCCGGTTGTGCAGGGCGGTGTACTGCTGGTCGCGACGATGATTATCCTCGTCAACCTGCTGGTCGATTTGCTGTACGGCGTGGTGAACCCGCGTATTCGTCATAAGAAGTAAGGGGCCATCATGTCACAAGTTACTCAAAATAAAGTGGTCACCGCACCGGTGCCAATGACGCCGATGCAGGAGTTCTGGCACTACTTCAAGCGCAACAAAGGCGCGGTTGTCGGGCTGGTGTATGTTTCCATCATGATCCTGATTGCGGTGTTTGCGAACGTCCTTGCGCCGTATAACCCGGCTGATCAGTTCCGCGATGCGCTGCTGGCACCCCCCGCATGGCAGGACGGCGGAAGCCTGGCGCACCTGCTGGGCACCGACGACGTGGGCCGCGATGTGCTGTCGCGCCTGATGTACGGCGCACGCCTGTCGCTGCTGGTTGGCTGCCTCGTTGTCGTACTGTCGCTGATCATGGGGATCGTACTCGGCCTGGTGGCAGGCTACTTCGGCGGCATTGTTGATAACATCATCATGCGCGTCGTCGACATTATGCTGGCATTGCCAAGCCTGCTGCTGGCGCTGGTGCTGGTGGCGATCTTTGGTCCGTCGATTGGTAATGCCGCGCTTGCGCTGACGTTTGTTGCGCTACCGCATTACGTGCGTCTGACCCGTGCGGCGGTGCTGGTGGAAGTGAACCGCGACTACGTTACCGCCTCTCGCGTGGCGGGTGCCGGTGCGATGCGTCAGATGTTTATCAATATCTTCCCAAACTGCCTTGCGCCGCTGATTGTTCAGGCGTCGCTCGGTTTCTCTAACGCCATTCTTGATATGGCCGCTCTTGGCTTCCTTGGCATGGGTGCGCAGCCGCCAACACCGGAGTGGGGCACCATGCTCTCCGACGTGTTGCAGTTCGCGCAAAGCGCCTGGTGGGTCGTCACCTTCCCGGGTCTGGCGATTCTGCTGACGGTGCTAGCATTTAACCTGATGGGTGACGGTCTGCGTGATGCACTTGATCCCAAACTGAAGCAGTAAGAGGCACGAGATGGCGTTATTAAATGTAGATAAATTATCCGTGCACTTTGGCGACGAAGGCACACCGTTTCGCGCCGTGGACCGTATCAGCTACAGCGTTAATCAGGGCGAAGTGGTCGGGATTGTAGGAGAGTCGGGCTCCGGTAAGTCAGTGAGTTCGCTGGCGATTATGGGGCTGATTGACTACCCCGGCCGCGTGATGGCGGAAAATCTGGAGTTCAACGGTCAGGATCTGAAGCGCATTTCCGAAAAACAGCGCCGCCAGCTGGTGGGCGCGGAAGTGGCGATGATCTTCCAGGACCCCATGACCAGCCTGAACCCGTGCTACACCGTGGGTTTCCAGATTATGGAAGCCATTAAGGTGCATCAGGGTGGTAACAAGAAAACCCGTCGCCAGCGTGCTATCGATCTGCTGAACCAGGTGGGGATACCTGACCCGGCATCGCGTCTGGACGTTTACCCGCATCAGCTTTCCGGCGGCATGAGCCAGCGCGTGATGATCGCCATGGCGATTGCCTGTCGACCAAAACTGCTGATTGCGGATGAACCAACTACCGCGCTGGACGTGACCATCCAGGCGCAAATCATCGAGCTGCTGCTGGAGTTGCAGCAGAAAGAGAATATGGCGCTGGTGCTGATTACGCACGACCTGGCGCTGGTGGCGGAAGCGGCACACAAAATCATCGTGATGTACGCGGGTCAGGTGGTGGAGACCGGAAGTTCGCACGATATCTTCCGGGCGCCGCGTCACCCGTATACGCAGGCGTTGCTGCGTGCGCTGCCGGAGTTTGCCCAGGACAAAGCGCGTCTGGCGTCGTTGCCGGGCGTGGTTCCGGGTAAATATGACCGTCCGCAGGGCTGCCTGCTGAATCCGCGCTGCCCGTATGCGACGGACAAATGCCGCGCCGAGGAGCCAGAGCTGAATCTGCTGGCCGATGGTCGGCAGTCAAAATGCCACTACCCACTCGATGATGCCGGGAGGCCAACACTATGAGTACGCACGAGGCCACCACGCAACAGCCGCTGTTGCAGGCTATCGACCTGAAAAAACATTACCCGGTGAAGAAGGGGATTTTTGCCCCCGAGCGCCTGGTAAAAGCGCTGGACGGCGTCTCCTTCAGCCTTGAACGCGGTAAAACGCTGGCGGTCGTCGGGGAGTCGGGCTGTGGGAAATCCACGCTGGGCCGTCTGCTGACGATGATCGAAACGCCAACCGGCGGCGAGCTTTACTATCAGGGACAGGATCTGCTCAAGCACGATCCGCAGGCGCAGAAGCTGCGCCGCCAGAAAATCCAGATCGTATTCCAGAACCCGTACGGCTCTCTGAATCCGCGGAAGAAAGTCGGGCAAATTCTGGAAGAGCCGCTGCTGATTAACAGTAATCTGAGCAAAGAGCAGCGTCGTGAAAAAGCGCTGGCGATGATGGCGAAGGTAGGGCTTAAAACCGAGCATTACGATCGCTACCCGCATATGTTCTCTGGCGGTCAGCGTCAGCGAATTGCTATCGCTCGTGGGCTGATGCTTGACCCGGACGTGGTGATTGCCGATGAGCCGGTCTCAGCGCTTGACGTGTCCGTTCGCGCGCAGGTGCTTAACCTGATGATGGATTTACAGCAGGATCTTGGGCTGTCGTACGTCTTCATCTCCCATGACCTGTCCGTGGTTGAGCACATTGCCGATGAGGTGATGGTGATGTATCTGGGACGCTGCGTGGAGAAGGGGACGAAAGATCAGATCTTTACTAACCCGCGTCATCCGTATACCCAGGCACTGCTGTCTGCGACGCCGCGGCTGAACCCGGATGACCGCCGTGAGCGCATTAAGCTGACCGGCGAGTTGCCAAGCCCGCTTAACCCGCCGCCGGGATGTGCGTTCAACGCCCGCTGCCGTCGCCGCTTCGGTCCGTGCACGCAGTTGCAGCCACAGCTGAAGGATTATGGTGGACAGCTGGTGGCCTGCTTCGCGGTCGATCAGGATGAAAACGGCGAAAGGCCGCAGGCATAAAGAAAAAAACCGGCGCTAAGCCGGTTTTTTTACGTCTGAGATCTACTTCCGTAAACGAATCTGGTCGACGGCGTGTTTCTCACTCTTGGTGAGGATCAGGCTTGCGCGTTCGCGCGTCGGCAGGATGTTCTCTTTGAGATTGACGTAGTTGATCTCATTCCACAGCCCGGTCGCCACGCTGATAGCCTCTTCTTCAGAGAGCTGGGCGTAGTTGTGGAAGTAGGAATCCGGGTCGGTGAACGCCCCTTCGCGGAACTTCAGGAAGCGGTTGATATACCAGCGTTGCAGCAGATCTTCCGGCGCATCGACATAAATTGAGAAATCGACAAAGTCAGAGACAAATACATGATGCGGATCGTGAGGGTAATCCATCCCGCTTTGCAGGACGTTTAAGCCTTCCAGAATCAGGATGTCGGGCTGCACAACCGTTTTGTCGCCGTCCGGAATGCGGTCGTAGATCAGATGCGAGTAAACCGGCGCGGTGACGTGAGGTACGCCTGATTTTAAATCAGAGACAAACTTTACCAGGCGGTGCATATCATAAGAGAGCGGGAAGCCCTTCTTTTTCATCAGACCGCGTTCTTTCAACACCTCGTTGGGATGCAGGAAGCCGTCGGTGGTGATCAACTCCACGCTGCGGTGTTCCGGCCAGCGGCTCAGCAGCGCCTGTAGCACGCGCGCGGTGGTACTTTTACCCACTGCCACGCTACCCGCAATACTGATGATATAAGGAATACGTTGACCGTTCGTGCCGAGGAATTGTTCCAGTACGGCCTGACGACGCAAATTGGAGCTGATATAGAAGTTAAGCAAGCGAGAGAGGGGGAGATAGATTTCTGCCACCTCTTCCAGGGAGAGATCTTCGTTTATCCCTTTTAGCCGTGCGATTTCACCTTCCGTCAGTGTCATAGGGACGGAGTCACGCAGGGCTGCCCACTGGCTACGGTTAAACTGAAGATAGGGCGTCATTAACGTTTGCTCTTTTTTGCTCATAAGCATGCTTCTGTGAACCATCACGAAACGGCGGGTGCGGGCTCATCACATAGTTAATTTTGGACAATGGGCAGGAGGTTAACACCAGATGAGAGGAATAATAAGAAAAAATATGGGAAAGCGATGCTTAACCGGGCAGGCATCACCTGGGGCTATAGCGTGCCGAAATCAGGCGTTCATGTTGAATTTTTAACCGTGAGCGGATGAATTTACAGCGGTTAGCCCTGGTTTCGAATAAAATGTGAGCGAAAGAACGTTTTATGCAATTTTTTAGTTGCATGACTGCGCAGGTCTCCATAGAATGCGCGCTACTTGATGCCGACTTAGCTCAGTAGGTAGAGCAACTGACTTGTAATCAGTAGGTCACCAGTTCGATTCCGGTAGTCGGCACCATCAAGTCCGGTGGGGTTCCCGAGCGGCCAAAGGGAGCAGACTGTAAATCTGCCGTCACAGACTTCGAAGGTTCGAATCCTTCCCCCACCACCACTTTCTGGCAGCGTCAACGCCGCCGGAGCTGGTTGGAAAAATTGACCAGCTCGAACAGAAAAGAGAGAAATCTCTTTTTTTGTTACAGAAAGAACTGGGTAGCCGAGTTTCAGGATGCGGGCATCGTATAATGGCTATTACCTCAGCCTTCCAAGCTGATGATGCGGGTTCGATTCCCGCTGCCCGCTCCAATACGTGCTGATATGGCTCAGTTGGTAGAGCGCACCCTTGGTAAGGGTGAGGTCCCCAGTTCGACTCTGGGTATCAGCACCACTTCACTTCTCCCTCCCTTTCTCTCTGTTTCAATGTAAATGTATTCAACAGTTCAGGCATTTTCGCCTGGTTGATGTGGTGATATCACCGATTTATCCGTGTCTTAGAGGGACAATCGATGTCTAAAGAAAAGTTTGAACGTACAAAACCGCACGTTAACGTCGGTACTATCGGCCACGTTGACCATGGTAAAACAACGCTGACCGCTGCAATCACTACCGTACTGGCTAAAACCTACGGCGGTGCTGCTCGTGCTTTCGACCAGATCGATAACGCACCAGAAGAAAAAGCTCGTGGTATCACCATCAACACCTCTCACGTTGAATATGACACCCCGACTCGCCACTACGCACACGTAGACTGCCCAGGCCACGCCGACTATGTTAAAAACATGATCACCGGTGCTGCGCAGATGGACGGCGCGATCCTGGTTGTTGCTGCGACTGACGGCCCTATGCCTCAGACTCGTGAGCACATCCTGCTGGGTCGTCAGGTAGGCGTTCCTTACATCATCGTGTTCCTGAACAAATGCGACATGGTTGATGACGAAGAACTGCTGGAACTGGTAGAGATGGAAGTTCGTGAACTGCTGTCTCAGTACGATTTCCCAGGCGACGACACCCCAATCGTTCGTGGTTCCGCGCTGAAAGCGCTGGAAGGCGACGCAGAGTGGGAAGCGAAAATCATCGAACTGGCTGGCTTCCTGGATTCTTACATCCCAGAACCAGAGCGTGCGATTGACAAGCCATTCCTGCTGCCAATCGAAGACGTATTCTCCATCTCCGGTCGTGGTACCGTTGTTACCGGTCGTGTAGAGCGCGGTATCATCAAAGTTGGCGAAGAAGTTGAAATCGTTGGTATCAAAGAGACTGCGAAGTCTACCTGTACTGGCGTTGAAATGTTCCGCAAACTGCTGGACGAAGGCCGTGCTGGTGAGAACGTTGGTGTTCTGCTGCGTGGTATCAAACGTGAAGAAATCGAACGTGGTCAGGTTCTGGCGAAGCCAGGCTCAATCAAGCCACACACCAAGTTCGAATCTGAAGTGTATATTCTGTCCAAAGACGAAGGCGGCCGTCATACTCCGTTCTTCAAAGGCTACCGTCCACAGTTCTACTTCCGTACAACTGACGTGACCGGTACCATCGAACTGCCAGAAGGCGTAGAGATGGTAATGCCAGGCGACAACATCAAGATGGTTGTGACGCTGATCCACCCAATCGCGATGGACGACGGTCTGCGTTTCGCAATCCGTGAAGGCGGCCGTACCGTTGGCGCGGGCGTTGTTGCTAAAGTTCTCGGCTAATCGCTGATAACATTTGACGCAATGCGCAATAAAAGGGCATCATTTGATGCCCTTTTTGCACGCTTTCACATCAGAACCTGGCTCATCAGTGATTAATTTTGTCATAATCATTGCTGAGACAGGCTCTGCGGAGAGCGTATAATACGAAAAGCGAATAGCATTTCGATTGGTTTGCCTCGCACTCGCGGGGTGAAAATGTTTGTAGAATACTTCTGACAGGTTGGTTTATGAGTGCGAATACCGAAGCTCAAGGGAGCGGGCGCGGCCTGGAAGCGATGAAATGGGTAGTTGTAGCCGTGCTGCTGATTGTGGCGATTGTCGGCAACTATCTTTATCGTGACATGATGCTGCCGCTACGCGCGCTTGCAGTGGTAATTCTGATTGCTGCGGCGGGTGGTGTCGCGCTGTTGACGACGAAAGGCAAAGCGACCGTTGCGTTTGCCCGCGAAGCGCGTACCGAAGTCCGCAAGGTCATTTGGCCGACTCGCCAGGAAACATTGCACACCACGCTGATTGTAGCGGCGGTAACCGCTGTAATGTCACTGATCCTGTGGGGACTGGATGGTATTCTGGTTCGCCTGGTATCCTTTATCACTGGCCTGAGGTTCTGAGATGTCTGAAGCCCCTAAAAAGCGCTGGTACGTCGTTCAGGCGTTTTCCGGTTTTGAAGGCCGCGTAGCTACGTCGCTGCGTGAGCATATCAAATTACACAATATGGAAGAGTTATTTGGCGAAGTTATGGTTCCGACCGAAGAAGTGGTTGAGATCCGTGGCGGCCAACGTCGCAAAAGCGAGCGTAAATTCTTCCCGGGTTACGTGCTGGTTCAGATGGTGATGAACGACGCGAGCTGGCACCTGGTGCGCAGCGTACCACGCGTGATGGGCTTTATCGGCGGCACATCTGACCGTCCGGCGCCAATCAGCGACAAAGAAGTTGATGCGATTATGAACCGCCTCCAGCAGGTTGGTGATAAACCGCGTCCGAAAACGCTGTTTGAACCGGGTGAGATGGTTCGTGTTAACGACGGTCCGTTTGCTGACTTTAATGGCGTCGTCGAAGAAGTGGACTACGAGAAGTCCCGCCTGAAAGTTTCCGTTTCTATCTTTGGTCGTGCGACCCCGGTAGAGCTGGACTTTGCTCAGGTAGAAAAAGCCTAAGCAGCGATCAAAAAAGCGACGATTTAATCGTTGCACAGGGCGCGAGATTGGAATACAATTTCGCGCCTTTTGTTTTTATGGGTCCCGACCCGTAAAACGAATTTTATTCACGGGGAGCCTCTTCGAGGCGTTATTACCCAATCAGAGGATTTTAGAATGGCTAAGAAAGTACAAGCCTACGTCAAGCTGCAGGTTGCAGCAGGTATGGCGAACCCAAGTCCACCAGTTGGTCCAGCGCTGGGTCAGCAGGGTGTGAACATCATGGAATTCTGTAAAGCGTTCAACGCCAAAACTGAATCCATGGAGAAAGGTCTGCCAATCCCAGTTGTAATCACTGTTTACGCTGACCGTTCTTTCACTTTCGTTACCAAAACCCCTCCAGCAGCAGTTCTGCTGAAGAAAGCAGCGGGCATCAAGTCTGGTTCCGGTAAGCCGAACAAAGACAAAGTGGGTAAAATTTCCCGCGCTCAGTTGCAGGAAATCGCGCAGACCAAAGCTGCCGACATGACTGGTTCCGACATTGAAGCGATGACTCGCTCCATCGAAGGTACTGCACGTTCCATGGGCCTGGTAGTGGAGGACTAAGAAATGGCTAAACTGACCAAGCGCATGTCCGTGATCCGTGACAAAGTTGATGCGACCAAACAGTACGACATCAACGAAGCTATCGCTCTGCTGAAAGAACTGGCAACTGCTAAGTTCGTTGAAAGCGTTGACGTTGCCGTTAACCTGGGCATCGACGCTCGTAAATCCGATCAGAACGTTCGTGGCGCAACTGTACTGCCACACGGTACTGGCCGTTCCGTACGCGTAGCTGTATTTGCTCAGGGTGCAAACGCTGCAGCTGCTAAAGCTGCCGGCGCTGAACTGGTAGGTATGGAAGATCTGGCTGATCAGATCAAGAAAGGCGAAATGAACTTTGACGTTGTTATTGCTTCTCCAGATGCAATGCGCGTTGTTGGCCAGCTGGGCCAGGTTCTGGGTCCACGCGGCCTGATGCCAAACCCGAAAGTGGGTACTGTAACCCCTAACGTTGCTGAAGCGGTTAAGAACGCTAAAGCAGGTCAGGTTCGTTACCGTAACGACAAAAACGGCATCATCCACACCACCATCGGTAAAGTGGACTTTGACGCTGACAAACTGAAAGAAAACCTGGAAGCTCTGCTGGTTGCGCTGAAAAAAGCAAAACCAACTCAGGCGAAAGGCGTGTACATCAAGAAAGTTAGCATCTCCACCACCATGGGTGCAGGTGTTGCAGTTGACCAGGCTGGCCTGAGCGCTGCTGCAAACTAATGCCTTTACGTGGGCGGTGATTTTGTCTACAATCTTACCCCCACGTTTGCTAACAAAAGTTAGCGGCTAAAAGAATTGTTCGTTGGAGCCTGGCCTATCCAGGCCTCCGTCGAAGACCGCAGGTGTTTCGCAAGAAACTTAATCCCCTGCGTAGACGGTGACAGAACGCTAAGATTATTTTAAATACTCTGGCTTGTTTCTGCTCACCGTATTAAGACGCTCTTCCCGTTGGGTCGAGTGAAGTGAGTTCCGGAACATGAGTTCCGGCAAACATCCAGGAGCAAAGCTAATGGCTTTAAATCTTCAAGACAAACAAGCGATTGTTGCTGAAGTCAGCGAAGTAGCCAAAGGCGCGCTGTCTGCAGTAGTTGCGGATTCCCGTGGCGTTACTGTAGACAAAATGACTGAACTGCGTAAAGCAGGTCGTGAAGCTGGCGTATACATGCGTGTTGTTCGTAACACCCTGCTGCGTCGCGTAGTTGAAGGTACTCAGTTCGAGTGCCTGAAAGACACGTTTGTTGGTCCGACCCTGATTGCATACTCTATGGAACACCCGGGCGCTGCTGCTCGTCTGTTCAAAGAGTTCGCGAAAGCGAATGCAAAATTTGAGGTCAAAGCTGCAGCCTTTGAAGGTGAGTTGATCCCGGCATCGCAAATCGATCGCCTGGCAACCCTGCCGACCTACGAAGAAGCAATTGCACGCCTGATGGCAACCATGAAAGAAGCTGCGGCTGGCAAACTGGTTCGCACTCTGGCTGCTGTACGCGATGCGAAAGAAGCTGCTTAATCGCAGTTATCTTTATAAAGCATTTGCTTACGTATAAACTTATTCTGATTTTCAGGAACAATTTAAATGTCTATCACTAAAGATCAAATCATTGAAGCAGTAGCAGCTATGTCCGTAATGGACGTTGTAGAGCTGGTTTCTGCAATGGAAGAAAAATTCGGTGTTTCTGCTGCTGCTGCTGTAGCTGTAGCTGCGGGCCCGGCTGAAGCTGCTGAAGAAAAAACTGAATTCGACGTAATTCTGAAAGCTGCTGGCGCGAACAAAGTTGCTGTAATCAAAGCAGTACGTGGCGCAACTGGCCTGGGTCTGAAAGAAGCTAAAGACCTGGTAGAATCTGCTCCAGCTGCGCTGAAAGAAGGCGTGAGCAAAGACGACGCAGAAGCACTGAAAAAATCTCTGGAAGAAGCTGGCGCTGAAGTTGAAGTTAAATAAGCCAACTTTTCTGGTTGCAGCCTAAGCAATTAGGCTGATGGCTGGTGACTTTTTAGTCACCAGCCTTTTTGCGCTGTAAGGCATCAGCAGCATTTCACACTGTTTGACTGCTGGTTGTCCTGACAATGCTTGTTTCTATCGACGACTTAATATACTGCGACAGGGTGCTCGCTCTGTGTAAATCGCAATGAAATGGTTTAAGCGTGATAGCAACAGGTATTGCGGAAAGTATTCAATTTTCCGGTCCACAAAATGGTGTTGCACAAACTGTCCCTTCGTCGGACAGATGGGTCGACTTGTCAGCGAGCTGAGGAACCCTATGGTTTACTCCTATACCGAGAAAAAACGTATTCGTAAGGATTTTGGTAAACGTCCACAAGTTCTGGACATTCCATATCTCCTTTCTATCCAGCTTGACTCGTTCCAGAAGTTTATCGAGCAAGATCCTGAAGGGCAGTACGGCCTGGAAGCAGCCTTCCGTTCCGTGTTCCCGATTCAGAGCTACAGCGGTAATTCCGAGCTGCAGTACGTCAGCTACCGCCTTGGCGAACCGGTGTTTGACGTTCAGGAATGTCAGATCCGTGGCGTGACCTATTCCGCACCGCTGCGCGTAAAACTGCGTCTGGTGATCTACGAGCGCGAAGCGCCGGAAGGCACCGTAAAAGACATTAAAGAACAAGAAGTCTACATGGGTGAAATTCCACTCATGACGGACAACGGTACTTTCGTTATCAACGGTACTGAGCGTGTTATCGTTTCCCAGCTGCACCGTAGCCCGGGCGTCTTCTTCGACAGCGATAAAGGTAAAACGCACTCTTCCGGTAAAGTACTGTATAACGCACGCATCATTCCTTACCGTGGTTCATGGCTGGACTTCGAATTCGATCCAAAAGACAACCTGTTTGTCCGTATCGACCGTCGTCGTAAGCTGCCTGCAACCATCATTCTGCGTGCACTGAACTATACCACTGAGCAGATCCTGGACTTGTTCTTTGAGAAAGTGATCTTTGAAATCCGCGACAACAAGTTGCAGATGGAGTTGGTGCCGGAACGTCTGCGTGGTGAGACCGCGTCGTTCGACATCGAAGCCGACGGCAAAGTGTATGTGGAAAAAGGTCGCCGTATCACCGCGCGCCACATCCGCCAGCTGGAAAAAGATGATATCAAACACATCGAAGTTCCGGTTGAATACATTGCAGGAAAAGTAGCCGCGAAAGATTACGTTGATGAATCAACTGGCGAGCTGATCTGCCCGGCGAACATGGAGCTGAGCCTGGATCTGCTGGCTAAGCTGAGCCAGGCTGGCCACAAACGTATCGAAACGCTGTTCACCAACGATCTGGACCACGGTCCGTACATCTCTGAGACTGTACGTGTCGACCCAACCAACGATCGTCTGAGCGCGCTGGTCGAAATCTACCGCATGATGCGTCCTGGTGAGCCACCAACTCGCGAAGCGGCTGAAAGCCTGTTCGAGAACCTGTTCTTCTCCGAAGACCGCTACGATCTGTCCGCGGTTGGTCGTATGAAGTTCAACCGTTCTCTGCTGCGCGACGAAATCGAAGGTTCCGGTATCCTGAGCAAAGACGACATCATTGAAGTGATGAAGAAGCTCATCGATATCCGTAACGGTAAAGGCGAAGTGGACGATATCGACCACCTCGGCAACCGTCGTATCCGTTCCGTAGGCGAAATGGCGGAAAACCAGTTCCGCGTTGGCCTGGTACGTGTAGAGCGTGCGGTG
This sequence comes from Enterobacter cloacae complex sp. EB5, assembly GCF_031432835.1. Classification (NCBI taxonomy): domain Bacteria; kingdom Pseudomonadati; phylum Pseudomonadota; class Gammaproteobacteria; order Enterobacterales; family Enterobacteriaceae; genus Enterobacter; species Enterobacter cloacae complex sp. EB5. The sequence goes on along the minus strand of NZ_CP133860.1, from coordinate 1,705,116 downwards.
AAAGAGCGTCTGTCTCTGGGCGATCTGGATACCCTGATGCCTCAGGATATGATCAACGCCAAGCCGATTTCTGCGGCAGTGAAAGAGTTCTTCGGTTCGAGCCAGCTGTCTCAGTTCATGGACCAGAACAACCCGCTGTCTGAGATCACGCACAAACGTCGTATCTCCGCACTCGGCCCAGGTGGTCTCACCCGTGAACGCGCAGGCTTTGAAGTTCGAGACGTACACCCGACTCACTACGGTCGCGTATGTCCAATCGAAACGCCTGAAGGTCCAAACATCGGTCTGATCAACTCCCTGTCCGTGTACGCACAGACGAACGAATACGGTTTCCTCGAGACCCCGTATCGTAAAGTGACCGACGGTGTTGTTACTGACGAAATTCATTACCTGTCTGCTATCGAAGAAGGCAACTACGTTATCGCTCAGGCGAACTCCAACCTGGATGACGAAGGCCACTTTGTAGAAGATCTGGTTACCTGCCGTAGCAAAGGCGAATCCAGCTTGTTCAGCCGCGACCAGGTTGACTACATGGACGTATCCACCCAGCAGGTGGTATCCGTCGGTGCGTCCCTGATCCCGTTCCTGGAACACGATGACGCCAACCGTGCATTAATGGGTGCGAACATGCAACGTCAGGCCGTTCCAACTCTGCGTGCTGATAAGCCGCTGGTTGGTACCGGTATGGAACGTGCTGTTGCCGTTGACTCCGGTGTTACCGCAGTTGCTAAGCGTGGCGGTACCGTACAGTACGTTGACGCATCCCGTATCGTTATCAAAGTTAACGAAGACGAGATGTATCCGGGCGAAGCGGGTATCGACATCTATAACCTGACCAAATACACCCGTTCTAACCAGAACACCTGTATCAACCAGATGCCATGTGTGTCTCTGGGTGAGCCAGTTGAGCGCGGCGACGTGCTGGCAGACGGTCCGTCCACCGACCTCGGTGAACTGGCGCTCGGTCAGAACATGCGCGTAGCGTTCATGCCGTGGAACGGTTACAACTTCGAAGACTCCATCCTCGTCTCCGAGCGTGTGGTTCAGGAAGATCGTTTCACCACCATCCACATTCAGGAACTGGCCTGTGTGTCCCGTGACACCAAGCTGGGGCCAGAAGAGATCACTGCCGACATCCCTAACGTGGGTGAAGCTGCGCTCTCTAAACTGGATGAATCCGGTATTGTTTACATCGGTGCGGAAGTGACCGGCGGCGACATTCTGGTTGGTAAGGTCACGCCGAAAGGCGAAACCCAGCTGACGCCAGAAGAGAAACTGCTGCGTGCAATCTTCGGTGAGAAAGCCTCTGACGTTAAAGACTCTTCTCTGCGCGTACCAAACGGTGTTTCCGGTACGGTTATCGACGTTCAGGTCTTCACTCGTGATGGCGTTGAGAAAGATAAGCGTGCGCTGGAAATCGAAGAGATGCAGCTCAAACAGGCTAAGAAAGACCTGTCTGAAGAACTGCAAATCCTCGAAGCAGGTCTGTTCAGCCGTATCTATGCGGTGCTGGTTGCCGGTGGCGTTGAAGCTGAGAAGCTCGACAAACTGCCACGCGATCGCTGGCTGGAACTGGGCCTGACCGACGAAGAGAAACAGAATCAGCTGGAACAGCTGGCTGAGCAGTATGACGAACTGAAACACGAGTTCGAGAAAAAACTCGAAGCGAAACGCCGCAAAATCACTCAGGGCGACGATCTGGCACCAGGCGTGCTGAAGATTGTTAAGGTGTATCTGGCTGTTAAACGTCAGATCCAGCCTGGTGATAAGATGGCAGGTCGTCACGGTAACAAGGGTGTTATCTCTAAGATCAACCCGATCGAAGATATGCCGCACGATGCTAACGGTACGCCGGTAGATATCGTACTGAACCCACTGGGCGTACCGTCTCGTATGAACATCGGTCAGATTCTGGAAACTCACCTGGGTATGGCTGCGAAAGGTATCGGCGATAAGATCAACGCCATGCTGAAACAGCAGCAGGAAGTCGCGAAACTGCGCGAGTTCATCCAGCGTGCCTACGATCTGGGTACCGACGTTCGTCAGAAAGTCGACCTGAACACCTTTAGCGATGAAGAAGTGCTGCGTCTGGCAGAGAACCTGCGCAAAGGTATGCCGATTGCAACGCCGGTATTCGACGGTGCAAAAGAAGCTGAAATTAAAGAGCTGCTGCAACTGGGTGGTCTGCCAACGTCTGGTCAGATTACGCTGTTTGACGGCCGTACCGGTGAACAGTTCGAGCGTCCGGTAACCGTAGGTTACATGTACATGCTGAAACTGAACCACTTGGTCGACGACAAGATGCACGCTCGTTCTACCGGTTCTTACAGCCTGGTTACTCAGCAGCCGCTGGGTGGTAAGGCTCAGTTCGGTGGTCAGCGCTTCGGGGAGATGGAAGTGTGGGCGCTGGAAGCATACGGCGCAGCATACACCTTGCAGGAAATGCTCACCGTTAAGTCTGATGACGTGAACGGTCGTACTAAGATGTATAAGAACATCGTAGACGGCAACCATCAGATGGAACCGGGCATGCCAGAATCCTTCAACGTACTGTTGAAAGAGATTCGTTCGCTGGGTATCAACATCGAACTGGAAGACGAGTAATTCTCGCTCAAACAGGTCACTGCTGTCGGGTTAACGCCCGACAGCAGAGTGTGCTAACTCCGACGGGAGCAAATCCGTGAAAGACTTATTAAAGTTTCTGAAAGCGCAAACTAAAACCGAAGAGTTTGATGCGATCAAAATTGCTCTGGCTTCGCCAGACATGATCCGTTCATGGTCTTTCGGTGAAGTTAAAAAGCCGGAAACCATTAACTACCGTACGTTCAAACCTGAGCGTGACGGCCTTTTCTGTGCGCGTATTTTCGGGCCAGTAAAAGATTACGAGTGCTTGTGCGGTAAGTACAAGCGCCTGAAACACCGTGGTGTGATCTGTGAGAAGTGCGGCGTTGAAGTGACCCAGACCAAAGTACGCCGTGAGCGTATGGGCCACATCGAGCTGGCGTCTCCGACCGCTCACATCTGGTTCCTGAAATCTCTGCCGTCCCGTATCGGTCTGCTGCTGGATATGCCGCTGCGCGATATCGAACGTGTTCTGTACTTCGAATCTTATGTGGTTATCGAAGGCGGGATGACCAATCTGGAACGTAACCAGATCCTGACCGAAGAACAGTATCTGGACGCGCTGGAAGAGTTCGGTGACGAATTCGACGCGAAGATGGGTGCGGAAGCTATCCAGGCCCTGCTGAAGAGCATGGATCTGGAGCAAGAGTGTGAAACTCTGCGTGAAGAGCTGAACGAAACCAACTCCGAAACCAAGCGTAAAAAGCTGACCAAGCGTATCAAACTGCTGGAAGCGTTCGTTCAGTCTGGTAACAAACCAGAGTGGATGATCCTGACCGTTCTGCCGGTTCTGCCGCCAGATCTGCGTCCGCTGGTTCCGCTGGATGGTGGTCGTTTCGCAACGTCGGATCTGAACGATCTGTACCGTCGCGTGATCAACCGTAACAACCGTCTGAAACGTCTGCTGGATCTGGCTGCGCCGGACATCATCGTACGCAACGAAAAACGTATGCTTCAGGAAGCAGTCGATGCCCTGTTGGATAACGGTCGTCGTGGTCGTGCGATCACCGGTTCTAACAAACGTCCTCTGAAATCTTTGGCCGACATGATCAAAGGTAAGCAGGGTCGTTTCCGTCAGAACCTGCTCGGTAAGCGTGTTGACTACTCCGGTCGTTCTGTAATCACCGTAGGTCCATACCTGCGTCTGCATCAGTGCGGTCTGCCGAAGAAAATGGCACTGGAGCTGTTCAAACCGTTCATCTACGGCAAGCTGGAGCTGCGTGGCCTGGCCACCACCATCAAAGCCGCGAAGAAAATGGTTGAGCGTGAAGAAGCTGTCGTTTGGGATATCCTGGACGAAGTGATCCGCGAACACCCGGTACTGCTGAACCGTGCACCAACCCTGCACCGTCTGGGTATCCAGGCATTTGAGCCGGTACTGATCGAAGGTAAAGCGATCCAGCTGCACCCGCTGGTTTGTGCGGCCTATAACGCCGACTTCGATGGTGACCAGATGGCTGTTCACGTACCGCTGACGCTGGAAGCCCAGCTCGAAGCGCGTGCGCTGATGATGTCTACCAACAACATCCTGTCTCCAGCGAACGGTGAACCTATCATCGTTCCTTCTCAGGACGTTGTACTGGGTCTGTACTACATGACCCGTGACTGTGTTAACGCCAAAGGCGAAGGCATGGTGCTGACTGGCCCGAAAGAAGCTGAGCGTATTTATCGCGCTGGCCTGGCCTCTCTGCATGCGCGCGTTAAAGTGCGTATCACCGAATACGAAAAAGATGAAAACGGCGAATTCGTTGCGCACACCAGCCTGAAAGACACGACCGTTGGCCGTGCCATTCTGTGGATGATCGTACCGAAAGGTCTGCCTTTCTCCATCGTCAACCAGGCGCTGGGCAAGAAAGCGATCTCCAAAATGCTGAACACCTGTTACCGCATTCTGGGTCTGAAGCCGACCGTTATCTTCGCTGACCAGACAATGTACACCGGCTTTGCTTATGCAGCGCGTTCAGGTGCATCTGTTGGTATCGATGACATGGTCATCCCAGAGAAGAAACACGAGATCATCTCTGAAGCGGAAGCTGAAGTTGCTGAGATCCAGGAGCAGTTCCAGTCTGGTCTGGTAACCGCAGGCGAACGTTACAACAAAGTTATCGATATCTGGGCTGCGGCGAACGATCGTGTATCCAAAGCGATGATGGATAACCTGCAAACCGAAACCGTGATTAACCGTGACGGCGTAGAAGAGCAACAGGTCTCCTTCAACAGCATCTACATGATGGCCGACTCCGGTGCGCGTGGTTCTGCGGCACAGATTCGTCAGCTGGCAGGTATGCGTGGTCTGATGGCGAAGCCAGATGGCTCCATCATCGAAACGCCAATCACCGCGAACTTCCGTGAAGGTCTGAACGTACTCCAGTACTTCATCTCCACGCACGGTGCGCGTAAAGGTCTGGCGGATACCGCACTGAAAACGGCGAACTCCGGTTATCTGACGCGTCGTCTGGTTGACGTTGCGCAGGATCTGGTCGTCACCGAAGACGATTGTGGCACCCTCGAAGGTATCACCATGACCCCGGTTATCGAGGGTGGTGATGTTAAAGAGCCGCTGCGCGATCGCGTACTGGGTCGTGTGACCGCGGAAGACATTCTGAAGCCGGGCACCGCAGACATTCTGGTTCCACGCAACACCCTGCTGCACGAACAGTGGTGTGACCTGCTGGAAGCGAACTCTGTTGACTCCGTGAAAGTGCGTTCCGTTGTATCCTGTGACACCGACTTTGGTGTGTGTGCGCACTGCTACGGTCGTGACCTGGCGCGTGGCCACATCATCAACAAAGGTGAGGCTATCGGCGTTATCGCGGCACAGTCCATCGGTGAGCCGGGTACACAGCTGACGATGCGTACGTTCCACATCGGTGGTGCGGCATCTCGTGCGGCTGCTGAATCCAGCATCCAGGTGAAAAACAAAGGTAGCATCAAGCTCAGCAACGCGAAGTCGGTTGTGAACTCCAGCGGTAAACTGGTTATCACTTCCCGTAACACCGAGCTGAAGCTGATCGACGAATTCGGTCGTACCAAAGAGAGCTATAAAGTGCCTTACGGTGCGGTTATGGCGAAAGGTGATGGCGAGCAGGTTGCCGGCGGTGAAACCGTTGCAAACTGGGATCCACACACCATGCCGGTAATCACCGAAGTAAGTGGTTTCATCCGCTTCACTGACATGATCGACGGCCAGACCATTACTCGTCAGACCGACGAGCTGACCGGTCTGTCTTCTCTGGTGGTTCTGGATTCTGCTGAACGTACTACCGGCGGTAAAGATCTGCGTCCTGCACTGAAAATCGTTGATGCTCAGGGTAATGACGTTCTGATCCCAGGTACCGATATGCCTGCGCAGTACTTCCTGCCGGGTAAAGCGATTGTGCAGCTGGAAGATGGCGTACAGATCAGCTCTGGTGACACCCTGGCGCGTATTCCTCAGGAATCCGGCGGTACCAAGGACATCACCGGTGGTCTGCCACGCGTTGCGGACCTGTTCGAAGCACGTCGTCCGAAAGAGCCTGCGATTCTGGCTGAAATCAGCGGTATCATCTCCTTTGGTAAAGAGACCAAAGGTAAGCGCCGTCTGGTTATCACGCCAGTAGATGGCAGCGAGCCGTACGAAGAGATGATTCCTAAGTGGCGTCAGCTCAACGTGTTCGAAGGTGAACGCGTAGAACGTGGTGACGTGGTTTCCGATGGTCCAGAAGCGCCGCACGACATCCTGCGTCTGCGTGGTGTGCATGCTGTTACCCGTTACATTGTTAACGAAGTACAGGACGTATACCGTCTGCAAGGCGTTAAGATTAACGATAAGCACATCGAAGTTATCGTTCGTCAGATGCTGCGTAAAGCAACCATCGAAAACGCGGGCAGCTCCGACTTCCTGGAAGGCGAGCAGGTTGAATACTCACGCGTTAAGATCGCTAACCGCGATCTGGAAGCGAACGGCAAAATCGGTGCGACCTTCTCGCGCGATCTGCTGGGTATCACCAAAGCGTCTCTGGCAACCGAGTCCTTCATCTCTGCTGCATCGTTCCAGGAAACCACGCGTGTCCTGACCGAAGCGGCTGTTGCAGGTAAACGTGATGAACTGCGCGGTCTGAAAGAGAACGTTATCGTGGGTCGTCTGATCCCGGCCGGTACCGGTTATGCGTACCACCAGGATCGTATGCGTCGTCGCGCAGCGGGCGAACTGCCAGCTGCACCGCAGGTGACTGCCGAAGATGCATCCGCGAGCCTTGCAGAACTGCTGAACGCAGGTCTGGGCGGTTCCGACAACGAGTAATCGTTGATGCCGTAAATAAAAAACCCGCCTCGGCGGGTTTTTTTACGTCTGTATGTCTTCAATTCACTAACGGGATGCGTCGATAAAGCTCAATCATATCGCCCGCCAGATCCTGAATAACCATCGCGTTCATCAGGTGGTCCTGAGAGTGAACGGTGATCAGGTTAACCGGAAGTTTCCCGGTCCCTTCGTCAAGACCGATAAGCTGCGTCTGGATCGTATGCGCATGTTTCACATATTCACGCGACTCTTCCATCGCTTTCTCGGCTTCGTCAAAGTCGCCTTTTCGCGCCATCTGTAACGCCGTCAGAGCCGCGCTGCGCGCCGCGCCTGCGTTGACCAGCAGTTCCATAATCGTGGTTTCTAAGTCTTCCATTATGACTCCAGAAGTTTGAGCGCTTTTTCCAGTACGGCATCACCTTTCATCATGCCGTAATCCATCATGTCGATGACCGCGACCTTTTTACCGAGCGGATCGGCCTGGGCCTGGAGTTTTGCCTGTTCGTATTTAACCTGTGGCCCCAGCAATACGATATCAGCCGTCGCGATGTTATCTTTAAACTCCGCGACCGGAACGGCTTTAATGGTTACTTCGACTCCTTTTTTCTGCGCGGCATCTTTCATACGTTGAACCAGCATGCTGGTTGACATTCCCGCTGCACAGCATAAAACGATGTTCTTCATAGTCAGCCTCGATCTACATGTGTTTATTGATAATTATCCCGTGCAGACCGCTTCAACAACCGCTTTACCGCGATTGTGTGTCAGGCATCACAAAGAAATCGGCATTTTTCTGAAACCGGTTACAATTTTACAGCGGAGAGCATTCTGCCCGTCAGATCGGGCAGAATTTGAGGAAGGGTATTATCGGCTGGCCGTGCTTACGATGCGGTTTTTACCCTGTTGTTTAGCGGTATACAACGCTTCATCTACGCTACCGATAAACTGCTCCAGCGGTTCGAAGTGCCACTCCCCCATCCCGGCGCTGAAGGTCACTCGCAGGTTCTCTTCCCGCCAGGTCCTCTTCTCAACGGCGGTACGCCAGGCTTCCAGTAGCGCGTGCGCGGAGTTCATCAGCTCGGCCGGGAATATCACGCCGAACTCTTCTCCACCGTAGCGGTAAACGGAAACGTGGTGTGGCTGCATGATCTGAATACCTTCGCGTGCCACGTTGCGCAGCACAATATCCCCGCTCAGGTGGCCCCAGGTATCGTTAATGGATTTGAAGTTATCGATGTCGATCAGCGCCAGAACGAAGGGTTGATGGGCGGTCAGCAGCTCATCCACATCGTTGTCGAACGCACGGCGGTTTTTGCAGCCTGTCAGCGCATCATGGGTGGCCTGACGGACATAGGCCAGCTCGCGTTCTTTATTGGTTCGAATGGTATGGCTGAGCATCGCTTCAAGGCGTGGCGCCTGGTTGACGTCGCCGGTTTTGATGGCGTTGATAATGTTCATCAGCACAGAACGCGAGGCATGACGAAGGTAAAGCCCGAACAGAATGATGATGATTGCCGCCAGCGCAAATCCCCAGCCGACGACGGTGGTTTCATGCCGGGTGATGACGGTCAGCGTGGCATCGGAGACCCGATAAATCACAAACCAGTCCGGATTGGTGAAAGAGTAGTAGTAATACCAGGTTTTACTTTTGGGGTCGAAAAGATGGCCTTCGCCGCTGGTCATTTTGTCCATCAGCGCTTCGCTTACGTACTGCTTAAAGAGCGCCCCCGTGTCCGGATGCAGCACAACGGCGCCGTCACGCTCCACCACAAAAAACTCACCCTGAACCGGCGCCACCATCTGGCGCAGGGTATATCCCATGGACGTTAAATCAAGATGGAAAGCGAGCGTGCCCTTCAGACGGCCTTCCGGTGAAATGACCGGCTTATAGAGGGTGACCGTAGGATGTTGGGTGAAATAGTCCAGATAGGGGCGGGTGTAGTGAGGAAAGTTGCTGGCTTCCGCTTGCCCGATAAACCATGGGCGGGTCCGGGCGTCGAATGACTTACCCTTCTCCGTTGGCAGCACTTCCGGCGCGCGCAGATGGCGCCCTTCTGTGTCCGCCAGAGAGATAGACGACACCGTCGGCATCAGGTTCTGCAAATGCATCAACATCTGTAAACCGTGTGTCGGGTCGATATTAATTGTCTGATTCACTCTGTCATTACGGGCGAAGTACATCGCGGCGCGACCAAGTATATAGTCATTTTCTCGCAGGATGGATTCGGTATAGTTCACCGCCAGATTATGGGTGAAGTTACCATTAATCTTATGATAATCCTCAAGAAAATCCTTTCTCTGTGAAAGAATGACCAGGATGGCGATCAGCGCGAAACTGAACAGGATCCCCGCGAAGCTGACCATAATTGGCCGGGTAAAAGAGAGCTTTTTACTGTGGAGTGCCATGAGTTGTACATCAATCCAGATGGTAGACGCGTTGCGTCTGTCGATACCCTCAGCATAGTCGCTGTCCGGTTGCTGGTAGTAAATTATACAGAAGGCGATTACCGACGAGATGATTTATCTTAAGCGTAGATAAGAAACGACGTATTTATTGTATCAATTGAAATGTTGTTTAAGAGGCAGAGGGCAGGGCGAAACGAGGAAGAAGCATTTTCACCCTGGTCAGCGTCCGTTGCTGACGTGGTAAAGCATAAAAAAACCGGGCAGATCGCCTCAATCGCCCGGTGTTGATCTTACGAGCCGCCTCGTAACCTTTTCGCATTTTTGCAGACAGTTTCAGCGCTAATGCGAGGCTCTTCCCAGCCAGCTATCCCAGTCTTTCCACACCGGCTGGAGCCCCTGTGCAGTCAGGGCTTCCGCCACCGCTTCGGGTCGTCGTCCGTCGTGCGGTGCAAACTGTTCCAGTTCCGGGTGATCGTCCGCGTAACCGCCCGGCTGCGTTTTGGAAAAGGCGCTGACGTTGTTGATCGCCAGCGGGATTGCGCGGTCGCGAAACGCGGGGGATTCACGGGTGGAGAGCGACAATTCCACTTCCGGCGCGAACAGACGAAAGGCGCACAGGGTTTGCACCAGCTGGCGTTCATCCATTAGCGAGGCGGGTTCAACGCCTCCCGTACAGGGACGCAGCCGCGGGAAAGAGATGGAATAGCGGCTTTGCCAGTAGTGCTGCTGTAGCCACAGCAGATGCTCCGCCACCATATAGCAGTCCACCCGCCAGCTGTCGGACAGACCGATAAGCGCGCCCAGCCCAATTTTATCGATACCGGCACGCCCCAGTCTGTCCGGCGTTTCCAGCCGGAAGATGAAATCCTGCTTCTTCCCTTTCAGGTGATGCCGGGCATAGGTCGCCTCATGGTAGGTTTCCTGATAAACCATTACGCCGTCCAGCCCGAGGGTTTTCAGCTCCGCATATTCCTCCTGCGACAGAGGCTGCACTTCCATCTGCAACGAGGCAAATTCGCGGCGGATGGCCGGAAGATGCTGGCGAAAATAGTCCATCCCCACTTTGCCCTGATGTTCACCCGTCACCAGCAGGAGATGTTCAAAACCCATCTCACGAATAGCCGCACACTCGCGGGCGATCTCATGCTCATCCAGCGTTTTACGCTTAATACGGTTGCTCATGGAGAAGCCACAGTAGGTGCAGTCGTTGGCGCACAGGTTAGAAAGATAGAGCGGCACGTAAAAGCTCACCGTGTTGCCAAAACGCTGGCGGGTGAGGCGTTGCGCGCGCTGCGCCATCGGTTCAAGGTACGCGCTGGCTGCCGGAGAAAGCAGGGCCATCAAATCCTCGCGCGTCAAATGTTTGGCTGTTAATGCCCGCTCAACGTCCGCAGAGGTTTTACTGTTGATGCGTAAGGCAATATCGTCCCAGTTAAGCTGACGCCAGCGATCGGTAAAGGTAACCATCAGAGCGCCTCCAGAAAATCGGTCAGCGGGCTGGTGGCCTGCGCCTGAACGCTGCGCGAGCCGGGGCCGGACAGTCGTGCCAGCAGACCGGACTCCACGGCAAGGCGGAACGCACGCGCCATCATCACCGGGTCGTCGGCCACCGCAATCGCGGTATTGACCAGCACCGCATCGGCCCCCATCTCCAGCGCCTGCGCGGCGTGACTGGGTACGCCGATGCCCGCATCCACCACCACGGGCACGGTCGCCTGCTCGATGATGATCTCCAGCATCGCACGGGTCTCCAGTCCCTGGTTGGAGCCAATGGGGGCGCCCAGCGGCATTACGGCCGCGCAGCCGACCTCTTCCAGACGCTTACAGAGCACGGGGTCGGCACCACAGTAGGGCAGAACGGTGAATCCCTGCTGCACCAGCTTCTCTGCCGCTTTCAGGGTTTCGATCGGATCGGGCAACAGCCAGCGGGCGTCCGGGTGAATTTCCAGCTTCAGCCAGCGGGTGCCGAGCGCTTCCCGCGCCAGTTGCGCAGCGAAAATTGCTTCCTCGGCCGTTTTCGCACCGGAGGTATTCGGTAAGAGCGTCACGCCTGCCTCCAGTAACGGCGCAAGTATGGCATCGTTGTGCTGACGCAAATCCACGCGCTTCATCGCCAGCGTCACCAGCTGGCTGCCGCTTTCACGAATGGCATCCACCATCAGCTGCGGCGAGGCGAATTTTCCGGTTCCGGTAAACAGATGTGAATCAAAGACTTTGTCGGCAATACGTAACATCTCAGCCCCCTGCGATAACCTGAAACAGCAGGATCTGGTCGCCTTCATTGACCTGCTGATGTTCCCACTGCTCGCGCGGCAGGATCTGTTGATTGAGCGCCAGCGCCGTTCCCGGCTTCAGCTGGCGCAGCGTGTCGAGCAGGGCGGCAACGGTGAGATCGTCGTCGCACGTCATCGGCTCATCGTTAAACAGAATGCGCATTGCGGCCTCCGCATACCGGGCAGTGGCTGGCGCGGTTTAACGCCAGATGACGCCAGCCGCTGGAGCGGGCGTCGAACAGCCGCAGCGTGTTGCGTTCTGTCTCCATGCCGCTGAGCAACTTTATGGCCTCCAGCGCCTGAAGGGTACCCATCACGCCCACCACTGGCCCAAGAATGCCTGCCGTGCGGCAGTTTCGCTCCGGTTCAGCCTCGTCCGGCCACAGGCAGCGGTAGCAGCCCTGTGCCCACGGCGGCGTAAGCACCATTATTTGCCCGCCGAAACCGACCGCGCTGGCGGTGATCAGCGGCGTGTTCTGCGCAACACAGACCGCGTTGATGGCCTGACGCGTCGCCATATTGTCCGTGCAGTCCAGCACCACGTCGGCAACGGCCACTTCCCGTTGCAGATCTTCCCCGCTCAGCCGCATCTGGAGCGCGACCAGTTCGATATCGGGGTTAAGCTGGTTCAGCCGCTGGCGCGTAACGTGTGCTTTAGGCTGATTGATATCTTCTGTCGTGAAGAGAATTTGCCGTTGCAGATTGCTGAGATGAACCTCGTCGTCATCGGCCAGCACCAGCGTGCCCACGCCCGCGCCGGCCAGATACAGCGCGGCGGGGGCGCCTAATCCGCCCAGACCGACAATCAGTACCCGGCTGGCGAGCAGCTTTTGCTGCCCCTCGATGGCGATATCCTCCAGCAGGATCTGGCGGCTGTAACGCATAAAATCACGATCTTTCATCGCCTGCTCCTGCCAGTTGTAAAAGCTGCGCGGTGGCGGCCTGCCAGTCTGCCGCCTGGGTGATGGCGCTGACGACGGCGATACTGCCGACGCCGGTTTCCAGCACGGCGGGCGCACGTTCAAGGCTGATCCCGCCGATGGCGACGGTGGGGTAATCGGCAAGGCGCTTAACGTGGGCCGCCAGCTGCGTCAAACCCTGTGGAGCGGACGGCATCTGTTTGGTTTGCGTCGGGAAAACGTGCCCGAGCGCGATGTAAGAGGGGCGGGCCGCCAGCGCCACGTCGATCTCCATATCATCGTGGGTAGAAACGCCCAGCCGCAGACCGGCGTCACGGATCGCGTTGAGATCGGTCGTTTCCAGATCTTCCTGTCCCAGATGCACGCCGTACGCCTGGTGTTTAACCGCCAGCCGCCAGTAGTCGTTGATAAACAGGCGGGCGTGGTAGCGACGTCCCAGCGCGATAGCGGCGACCACGTCGGCCTCCACCTCTTCATCGCGTTTATCCTTGATGCGTAGCTGGAGGGTGCGAACGCCAGCTTCCAGCAGGCGGGCGATCCACTCCACGCTGTCCACCACCGGGTAAAGCCCTAAGCGGAAGGGCACGGAGGGGAAATCGGGCTGGTACATTACGCCTCCTCCTTTTTGAGGTAGATTTCGCCGCCTTTCGCACGGAAGGTTTCCGACATGTCCGCCATGCCGACTTCAATGGTCTGCGCGGCAGCGTAATCGCGTACTTCCTGGCTGATTTTCATCGAGCAGAATTTTGGTCCGCACATGGAGCAGAAGTGCGCGACTTTGCCCGATTCCTGCGGCAGGGTTTCGTCGTGATAGGCGCGGGCGGTGAACGGATCGAGGGCCAGGTTAAACTGGTCTTCCCAGCGGAATTCAAAGCGCGCTTTGGACATGGCGTTGTCGCGGATTTGCGCGCCCGGATGGCCTTTCGCCAGATCCGCCGCGTGGGCGGCAATCTTGTAGGTGATCAGCCCCTGCTTCACGTCCTCTTTGTTTGGCAGCCCGAGGTGCTCTTTCGGCGTCACGTAGCAGAGCATGGCGCAGCCGAACCAGCCGATCATCGCCGCGCCAATGCCTGACGTGAAGTGGTCGTAGCCCGGCGCAATATCGGTGGTCAGCGGCCCCAGGGTGTAGAACGGTGCTTCGTGGCAGTGCTCCAGCTCTTCGGTCATGTTGCGACGGATCATCTGCATCGGCACATGGCCCGGGCCTTCAATCATCACCTGCACGTCATACTCCCAGGCGATTTTGGTCAGCTCGCCCAGCGTGTGCAGCTCGGCAAACTGCGCCTCGTCGTTAGCGTCGCGGATGGAGCCAGGACGCAGGCCGTCGCCCAGCGACAGAGAGACGTCGTAAGCGGCGCAAATTTCGCAGATTTCGCGGAAGTGCTCGTAGAGGAAGTTTTCCTGATGATGGGAAAGGCACCATTTCGCCATAATCGAACCGCCGCGTGAGACGATACCGGTCAGACGTTTCGCCGTCATCGGCACGTAGCGCAGCAGCACGCCCGCGTGGATGGTGAAGTAGTCCACGCCCTGTTCCGCCTGCTCCAGCAGCGTGTCGCGGAACGCTTCCCAGGTGAGGTTTTCGGCGATGCCGTTGACCTTCTCCAGCGCCTGATAAATCGGGACGGTGCCAATCGGCACCGGGCTGTTACGCAGGATCCACTCGCGGGTTTCATGGATATAGCGGCCCGTGGAAAGGTCCATCACCGTGTCCGCGCCCCAGCGCGTCGACCAGACCAGCTTTTCCACCTCTTCTTCGATGGATGACGTCACCGCTGAGTTGCCGATGTTGGCGTTGACCTTTACCAGGAAGTTGCGGCCGATAATCATCGGCTCGGATTCCGGGTGGTTGATATTGGCAGGGATAATGGCGCGCCCGGCGGCCACTTCATCACGCACAAATTCCGGCGTGATGTTTTCCGGCAGGCGAGCGCCAAACCCTTCACCCGGATGCTGGTGGCGCAGCACTTCGCTGCGGATGCGCTCGCGGCCCATGTTTTCGCGGATGGCGATGAACTCCATCTCCGGCGTGACGATACCCTGGCGCGCGTAGTGCAGCTGGGTTACGCATTTGCCCGCTTTAGCGCGTTTCGGCGTCAGCAGGCCGGTAAAGCGCAGCGCGTCCAGACCGTCGTCGGCCAGGCGCGCGTTGGTATACGCCGAGCTGCGCACGCGCAGTTCTTCGCAGTCGTTACGGGCGTCAATCCACGGCTGGCGCAGTTTTGCCAGACCCTGCTGCACGTTGATAGCAACAGAAGGATCGCCGTACGGGCCGGAGGTGTCGTATACCGGCACGGCTTCGTTGTCTTCAAACTGCGGGTTCTCTTTGCTGCCGCCGATAAGCGTCGGGCTGAGCTGGATTTCGCGCATCGGGACGCGGATATCAGCCTGTGAGCCGGAAATGTAGATGCGTTTCGAGTTCGGGAAAGCGGTGCCTTCCAGGGTGTCGATGAAGCGTTGTGCGTGTTCGCGCTGTTCGCGGCGGGTCAGTTTTGCAGTAGACATAGCTCATTCCAGATGTGAAGGACATGGCTTGTCAGACGACGGATGAAGCAAGAGAAGATCGCCCGGGGGGCGATACAACAGCAGTGTGACTCTTGTTCCCTTCGCAGGTATTAACCTGATCAGGTTCCGCGGATCCCGAATTAACGGTCTCAGCCCGTGCTTTCACACTGGGCACTCCGACAAGAAAAATCCCCCTCGTGAGAGGGGCGAATGGTTGTAAATTACTCGTTAACGATTAAGAACTCAAGCAGGGCGCGCAACGTTATCGCTGGTGCTGATATTCAGGTTGTTGTCCAGCACGAGGGCGATGAGCTTGTCTTCCAGCGTGAATCGCTCTTCCAGCGCTTCGCCAAGGTCGGAAAGCGCCTGCTGAAACTCAAGATAGTTATCGTGATCGATAGCGTTCTCCAGCGTGGAATCGTAGTAGTCCATGATCTGCTGGGTGTTGGCTTCCAGCAGCGGACAGAGTTTGCTGGCCGCTAAATACGGCGTTGTCCCTTCCATTTCGCGGATAATGCGTTCATAAAGGTTGAAATGGCCGTCGGAGAGGTAGTCGACCAGGCTCTGACAAAAGTCGTCCAGCGCTTTTTCATTCAGCCGCATAAAGGATTCTTTGCCAGGCTTAAGACCAACCAGATTGTAATACGCCACGAGTAGATGCTTGCGCACATGTAGCCAGCGATCCACCAGGGTGTTACTTCCTCCAACGCGCTCAGTCAGGCTTTCCAGCTGGTTTAACATGGTCGACTCCATAAGGTTTAGAATGGGATCTGCTTATCCAAAATGTAACCACAATGCTAACAACATGTCAGTGAAGCGAAGGTAGTGCAATAGATATGGATCGTATTATTGAAAAATCAGATCTGGGTTGGTGGATCGTCAGTCACGAACAAAAATTATGGCTGCCCGGTGGGGAGATACCCTACGGCGCGGCAGACATCTTCGATCTCGTCGGCCAACCTGCGCTGCGGATCGGCGAGTGGCAGGGCGATCCGGTATGGTTGATCCAACAGGCTCGTCGTCAGGATATGGGATCCGTTCGTCAGGTGTTGGATCTGGACGTCGGCCTGTTCCAGCTGGCGGGGCGCGGCGTGCAGCTGGCGGAGTTTTATCGCTCGCACAAATACTGCGGCTACTGCGGCCATACCATGCACCCGAGCAAAACCGAGTGGGCAATGCTCTGCGGCCACTGTCGTGAACGCTACTACCCGCAAATCGCACCGTGCATCATTGTCGCCATCCGCCGTGATGATTCCATCCTGCTGGCGCAGCATACTCGTCATCGTAACGGCATTCACACCGTCCTCGCCGGGTTCGTGGAGGTCGGCGAAACGCTGGAACAGGCGGTGGCGCGCGAGGTGATGGAGGAGAGCGGCATTAAGGTGAAAAACCTGCGCTATGTGACGTCGCAGCCGTGGCCGTTCCCGATGTCCCTGATGACCGCGTTTATGGCGGAATACGACAGCGGCGAGATTGTTATCGATCAGAAAGAGCTGCTGGAGGCGAACTGGTATCGCTACGACGATTTACCGCTGCTGCCCCCGCCGGGAACAGTGGCGCGTCGCCTGATAGAAGATACCGTGGCAATGTGTCGGGCCGAGTATGAGTAGTGTTACACTGACGGACTGACGCAATAAGGAACTGCAAAATGACCGAACTGAAGAACGATCGTTATCTGCGTGCGCTGCTGCGCCAGCCCGTTGATGTCACCCCGGTGTGGATGATGCGCCAGGCGGGACGCTATCTGCCAGAGTACAAAGCCACGCGCGCGCAGGCAGGCGATTTTATGTCGCTGTGCAAAAACGCCGAGCTGGCCTGTGAAGTGACGCTCCAGCCGCTGCGCCGCTTCCCGCTTGATGCCGCCATTCTTTTTTCGGACATTCTCACCATTCCGGATGCGATGGGCCTTGGGCTCTATTTTGAAGCCGGCGAAGGGCCGCGTTTTACCTCTCCGATCAAAAGCAAAGCTGACGTTGATAAGCTGCCGATCCCCGATCCGGAAGGCGAGCTGGGCTATGTGATGAACGCCGTGCGCACCATTCGCCGCGAACTGAAAGGCGACGTGCCGCTGATTGGCTTCTCCGGTAGTCCGTGGACGCTGGCCACCTATATGGTGGAAGGCGGCAGCAGCAAAGCCTTTACCGTCATCAAAAAGATGATGTACGCCGAGCCGCTGGCCCTGCATGCCCTGCTCGACAAGCTGGCGAAGAGCGTCACGCTCTATCTCAACGCGCAGATTAAAGCGGGCGCGCAGTCGGTGATGATTTTCGACACCTGGGGCGGCGTGCTGACCGGACGTGATTATCAGCAGTTCTCCCTGTACTACATGCACAAAATTGTCGATGGCCTGCTGCGTGAAAACGAAGGCCGTCGCGTGCCGGTGACGCTGTTTACCAAAGGCGGCGGCCAGTGGCTGGAAGCGATGGCGGCCACCGGCTGCGACGCGCTGGGCCTCGACTGGACCACCGATATTGCCGATGCGCGCCGTCGCGTAGGGGACAAAGTGGCGCTTCAGGGCAACATGGACCCGTCCATGCTCTATGCGCAGCCTGCCCGCATTGAAGAAGAAGTGTCGACTATACTGTCTGGTTTCGGCCAGGGCGAAGGCCACGTCTTCAACCTCGGTCACGGTATTCATCAGGATGTACCGCCAGAACACGCTGGCGTATTTGTGGAGGCGGTGCATCGGCTTTCTGCCCAGTATCATCAGTAAGGAGTGGTTATGGATCTCGCGTCGCTACGCGCTCAGCAAATCGAACTGGCTTCATCAGTGATCCGCGAGGATCGTCTGGATACAGATCCTCCGCGGTACATTGGCGGGGCGGACGTCGGGTTTGAGCAGGGCGGTGAAGTGACGCGAGCGGCGATGGTGGTGCTGAAATACCCTTCGCTGGAGCTGGTGGAGTACAAGGTGGCGCGTATCGCCACCACCATGCCCTATATCCCCGGCTTTCTCTCCTTCCGCGAATATCCCGCGCTGCTGGCCGCGTGGGAGCAACTCTCGCAAAAACCCGATCTGCTGTTTGTTGATGGGCATGGTATCTCCCATCCGCGTCGCTTAGGCGTCGCCAGCCACTTTGGTCTGCTGGTGGACGTGCCGACCATCGGCGTGGCGAAAAAACGCCTGTGCGGCGCGTTTGAGCCGCTCTCTGCCGAACCGGGCGCACTGGCGCCGCTTATTCATAAAGGCGAGCAGCTGGCGTGGGTCTGGCGCAGTAAAGCGCGCTGCAACCCGTTGTTTATCGCCACCGGGCATCGGGTCAGCATGGACAGCGCCCTGGCGTGGGTGCAACGCTGTATGAAGGGCTACCGTTTACCGGAGCCAACCCGCTGGGCTGACGCCGTGGCCTCTTCACGTCCGGCATTCATTCGTTGGCAGGAAATTCAGCCGTGATTCAGGTAAACTGCGGCTAATTTTCGATTCGAGACATCATCATGTTACAAAACCCGATTCATCTGCGCCTTGAGAAGCTGGAAAGCTGGCAGCACGTGACGTTTATGGCTTGCCTGTGCGAGCGCATGTATCCCAACTATGCCGCGTTCTGCAAGCAGACGGCGTTTGGCGAAGGCCAGATTTATCGTCGTATCCTGGATTTAATCTGGGAGACGCTGACGGTCAAAGACGCGAAGGTAAATTTTGACTCTCAGCTCGAAAAGCTGGAAGAGGCTATTCCGGCTGCGGATGATTTCGACCTGTATGGCGTCTACCCGGCTATTGATGCCTGTGTGGCGTTGAGCGAGCTGATCCACTCCCGTCTGAGCGGTGAAACCCTGGAACATGCCATTGAAGTCAGTAAGGCCTCTATCACTACCGTGGCGATGCTGGAAATGACCCAGGAAGGCCGTGAAATGACCGACGAAGAGCTGCGCGCTAACCCGGCGGTTGAACAGGAATGGGATATTCAGTGGGAAATTTTCCGTCTGCTGGCGGAGTGTGAAGAACGTGATATTGAGCTGATCAAAGGGCTGCGCGCGGACCTGCGCGAGGCCGGCGAGAGCAATATTGGTATAATTTTTAACCAATGAGACAACAAAACGTGATTTAACGCCTGTTTTGTCACTCCTCGACTCTTCCCTTTCGCCCCCCGTCTGGTCTACATTTGGGGGGCGAAAAAAAGTGGCTATCGGTGCGTGTATGCAGGAGAGTGCTTTTTTGGCATTTTCGTCGCACTCGATGCTTAGCAAGCGATAAACACATTGAAAGGATAACTTATGAACAAGACTCAACTGATTGATGTAATTGCGGACAAGGCTGATCTGTCTAAAGTGCAGGCTAAAGCTGCTCTGGAATCTACCCTGGCTGCTATTACTGAGTCTCTGAAAGAAGGCGATGCTGTACAACTGGTTGGTTTCGGTACCTTCAAAGTGAACCACCGCGCTGAGCGTACTGGCCGCAACCCGCAGACCGGTAAAGAAATCAAAATCGCCGCAGCTAACGTGCCGGCATTTGTTTCTGGTAAAGCACTGAAAGACGCAGTTAAGTAAGACGCGTGGCAGTGAACAGTTTTAACGAAGGGGCGGCAACGCCCCTTTTGTCATTCTGGCGTGGAACGCTCGCGCTGGCAGGCGTACTGTTGCTCTCTGCCTGTAGCCATGATTCCTCACTCCCCCCGTTTACCGCCAGCGGCTACGCTGACAACCAGGGTGCGGTCAGGATCTGGCGCAAAGATTCCAGCGATGAAGTCCATATGCTCACCGCGTTCAGTCCGTGGCATAACGGCAACACCTCGACCGCAGAATACCGCTGGCAGGGCGATGCGCTGTCGCTCATTGAACTGAATATCTACAGTAAGACTCCCGAACACGTGAAGGTGCGTTTCGACGACCACGGCGAGCTGAGCTTTATGCAGCATGAGGTCAGTGGACTGAAACAGCAGCTTTCCAGCGATCAGGTCGCCCTCTACCGCTACCGTGCGGAACAACTCCGCCAGACCAGCGATGCACTGCGTCAGGGCCGCGTGGTGCTGCGTCAGGGGCGCTGGCATGCCGACGGCACGGTGACCACCTGCGAAGGGCAGACGATGAAGCCTGAGCTTGAATCCTGGGCAACCGAACACATTCAGCGTCGTCAGCGGCATTCATCTGTGGAGGTAAGTGTGGCATGGCTGGAAGCGCCGGAAGGCTCTCAGCTGTTGCTGGTGGCGAATGAAGATTTCTGCACCTGGCAGCCGACAGAAAAGAGTTTTTGATTTAAATCCCCTCTCCCTTGAGGGAGAGGGTTAGGATGAGGGCGAGGGGGAAATTACTCTCCCTGCTCCCGCGCAATGGCACGGTAGCCAATATCCTGGCGGCTAAAGCTGCCATTCCAGTGAATATCCGCCATCAGCGCATACGCGCGCTTCTGCGCCTCTGCCACGGTCTGGCCCAGCGCGGTCGCACACAACACGCGACCGCCGTTGGTGAGCACGCGGTCGTCTTCAGAGAGCTTCGTACCGGCGTGGAACACCTTCGCACCGTCAATCTCTTCCAGCGGCAGGCCGTGGATCTCATCTCCGGTGTTGTAGCTACCCGGATACCCACCCGCAGCAATCACCACACCTAAAGAGGCACGCTCGTCCCACTCGGAGGTTTTCTCATCCAGCTTGCCTTCGCACGCCGCCAGACACAGATCAACCAGATCGGACTTCATGCGCAGCATGATCGGCTGGGTTTCCGGATCGCCGAAGCGGCAGTTGAATTCAATCACCTTCGGGTTACCCTGCTTGTCGATCATCAGGCCTGCGTAAAGGAAACCGGTGTAGGTATTGCCTTCCGCCGCCATCCCTTTCACGGTTGGCCAGATGATGCGGTCCATGGTGCGCTGGTGTACTTCGTCAGTGACCACCGGAGCAGGGGAGTAAGCACCCATCCCGCCGGTGTTTGGCCCCGTGTCGGCATTGCCTACGCGCTTGTGATCCTGGCTGGTGGCCATCGGCAGAACGTGCTCGCCGTCAACCATCACGATAAAGCTCGCTTCTTCGCCGTCGAGGAACTCCTCAATCACGATGCGGTGGCCCGCGTCGCCAAAGGCGTTACCCGCCAGCATATCCTGCACCGCGGCTTCCGCTTCTTCGAGAGTCATCGCCACGATAACGCCTTTCCCGGCAGCCAGGCCGTCGGCTTTGATCACAATCGGCGCGCCTTTTTCACGCAGGTAAGCCAGAGCAGGCTCTACCTCGGTGAAGTTCTGATATTCCGCCGTCGGGATGTTATGACGCGCGAGAAAATCTTTGGTGAAGGCTTTTGAGCCTTCCAGCTGCGCAGCCCCTTCCGTTGGGCCGAAAATTTTCAGGCCCGCGGCGCGGAAGGCATCTACAACGCCGATCACCAGCGGTGCTTCCGGGCCAACAATCGTCAGATCGATATTCTCGTTTTGGGCAAAGCTCAGCAGTGCCGGGATATCGGTTACGCCGATGGCGACGTTCTGTAGCGCGGGCTCCAGCGCGGTACCGGCGTTACCCGGTGCCACAAAGACGGTTTCAACCTGCGGAGACTGCGCTGCTTTCCACGCCAGGGCGTGCTCGCGCCCGCCGTTACCAATCACTAATACTTTCATTTTCTGCTCCGGGAATTAATGGCGGAAGTGGCGCATGTCGGTGAAGATCATCGCAATGCCATGCTCGTCGGCAGCGGCAATCACTTCGTCATCACGGATTGAACCGCCAGGCTGGATCACACAGGTGATGCCCACAGCAGCGGCCGCATCGATACCGTCGCGGAACGGGAAGAAGGCGTCAGAGGCCATGGCGGAGCCTTTGACTTCCAGACCTCCGTCACCTGCTTTGATACCCGCGATTTTTGCAGAGTAAACGCGGCTCATCTGGCCTGCGCCGATTCCGATGGTCATGTTCTCTTTGGCGTAGACGATGGCGTTGGATTTCACGAACTTCGCCACTTTCCAGCAGAACAGCGCGTCACGCAGTTCCTGCTCGGTTGGCTGACGTTTGGTGACGACACGCAGATCGGCTTCGCCCACCATACCCAGATCGCGGTCCTGAACCAGCAGCCCGCCGTTCACGCGCTTGAAGTCCAGGCCTGGAACGCGCTCTGCCCACTGGCCGCAAACCAGTACGCGCACGTTCTGTTTCGCCGCGGTGATTTTCAGCGCCTCTTCGGAGGCCGATGGCGCGATGATCACTTCGACAAACTGACGGGAGATGATGGCCTGTGCGGTTTCCGCATCCAGTTCGCGGTTGAAGGCGATAATGCCGCCGAACGCGGAGGTCGGGTCGGTTTTGTAGGCGCGATCGTAGGCATCAAGGATTGAGGTGCTCACGGCAACGCCACATGGGTTCGCATGCTTGACGATAACACAGGCCGGCTCGCTGAACTCTTTCACGCATTCCAGCGCGGCGTCGGTATCGGCAATGTTGTTATAGGAGAGCGCTTTGCCCTGCACCTGCTGTGCGGTCGCAACAGACGCTTCTTTTACCTCTTCTTCTATATAGAAGGCAGCCTGCTGGTGGCTGTTCTCGCCGTAACGCATATCCTGCTTCTTAATGAAGTTCAGGTTCAGGGTGCGCGGGAAGCGGCCAGAGGGATCTTTGCTTTCACCGTGGTAGGCAGGTACCAGGCTACCGAAGTAGTTGGCGATCATGCTGTCGTAGGCGGCGGTATGCTCGAAGGCTTTGATGGCGAGATCGAAACGCGTTTCAAGCGTCAGGGACCCGTCGTTGGCATCCATCTCATTAATAATGGCGTTGTAGTCGCTGCTCTTTACCACGATGGTCACATCTTTATGGTTCTTGGCTGCGGAGCGCACCATGGTCGGGCCGCCGATATCGATATTCTCAACCGCGTCTTCCAGAGAACAGCCTTCACGGGCGACGGTCTGGGCGAATGGGTAGAGGTTAACGACAACCATGTCGATGGGGGCAATATTGTGCTGCTCCATAATGCCGTCGTCCTGACCGCGACGGCCCAGAATACCGCCGTGCACTTTCGGATGCAGGGTTTTGACGCGTCCATCCATCATTTCCGGGAAACCGGTGTAATCGGACACTTCGGTTACCGGTAGACCTTTCTCTGCTAACAGGCGCGCGGTGCCACCTGTAGAAAGCAGCTCCACACCGCGTGCAGAAAGTGCCTGAGCGAATTCGACGATACCGGCTTTATCAGAAACACTGAGCAGAGCGCGGCGGACTGGACGACGTTGTTGCATGGTAAATCCCCTGGATTTCACGATTACAGAGAGCGTTAGATGAATTTTCCAGCGAAAAACTCATCTAACACACCTGACGAGGCCTCCTTGTTAAGCGCGAGCATTTTAACGAAAACGTTTGCGCAACGCTCGCATATTTTCACTTTTTCGCAGTGCTGTGGATAACTCTGTGTGTAAAAGGGTATAAGGCGGGGTTTTGCTGGGGAATGCAGCAGTCAGTCATTTTTCTGTCATTTAGCGGTTGCGGCCTGCGGAGAACTCCCTATAATGCGCCTCCATCGACACGGCGGATGTGAATCACTTCACAAACAACCCGGTCGGTTGAAGAGAAAAAATCCTGAAATAACGGGTTGACTCTGAAAGAGGAAAGCGTAATATACGCCACCTCGCGACAGAGCGCTGAAGCGCGTCGCAACTGCTCTTTAACAATTTATCAGACAATCTGTGTGGGCACTCAAAGTGACATGGATTCTTAACGTCGCAAGACGAAAAATGAATACCAAGTCTCAACGAGTGAACACGTAATTCATTACGAAGTTTAATTCATTGAGCATCAAACTTTTAAATTGAAGAGTTTGATCATGGCTCAGATTGAACGCTGGCGGCAGGCCTAACACATGCAAGTCGAACGGTAACAGGAAGCAGCTTGCTGCTTCGCTGACGAGTGGCGGACGGGTGAGTAATGTCTGGGAAACTGCCTGATGGAGGGGGATAACTACTGGAAACGGTAGCTAATACCGCATAATGTCGCAAGACCAAAGAGGGGGACCTTCGGGCCTCTTGCCATCGGATGTGCCCAGATGGGATTAGCTAGTAGGTGGGGTAACGGCTCACCTAGGCGACGATCCCTAGCTGGTCTGAGAGGATGACCAGCCACACTGGAACTGAGACACGGTCCAGACTCCTACGGGAGGCAGCAGTGGGGAATATTGCACAATGGGCGCAAGCCTGATGCAGCCATGCCGCGTGTATGAAGAAGGCCTTCGGGTTGTAAAGTACTTTCAGCGGGGAGGAAGGCGATAAGGTTAATAACCTTGTCGATTGACGTTACCCGCAGAAGAAGCACCGGCTAACTCCGTGCCAGCAGCCGCGGTAATACGGAGGGTGCAAGCGTTAATCGGAATTACTGGGCGTAAAGCGCACGCAGGCGGTCTGTCAAGTCGGATGTGAAATCCCCGGGCTCAACCTGGGAACTGCATTCGAAACTGGCAGGCTAGAGTCTTGTAGAGGGGGGTAGAATTCCAGGTGTAGCGGTGAAATGCGTAGAGATCTGGAGGAATACCGGTGGCGAAGGCGGCCCCCTGGACAAAGACTGACGCTCAGGTGCGAAAGCGTGGGGAGCAAACAGGATTAGATACCCTGGTAGTCCACGCCGTAAACGATGTCGACTTGGAGGTTGTGCCCTTGAGGCGTGGCTTCCGGAGCTAACGCGTTAAGTCGACCGCCTGGGGAGTACGGCCGCAAGGTTAAAACTCAAATGAATTGACGGGGGCCCGCACAAGCGGTGGAGCATGTGGTTTAATTCGATGCAACGCGAAGAACCTTACCTACTCTTGACATCCAGAGAACTTTCCAGAGATGGATTGGTGCCTTCGGGAACTCTGAGACAGGTGCTGCATGGCTGTCGTCAGCTCGTGTTGTGAAATGTTGGGTTAAGTCCCGCAACGAGCGCAACCCTTATCCTTTGTTGCCAGCGGTCCGGCCGGGAACTCAAAGGAGACTGCCAGTGATAAACTGGAGGAAGGTGGGGATGACGTCAAGTCATCATGGCCCTTACGAGTAGGGCTACACACGTGCTACAATGGCGCATACAAAGAGAAGCGACCTCGCGAGAGCAAGCGGACCTCATAAAGTGCGTCGTAGTCCGGATTGGAGTCTGCAACTCGACTCCATGAAGTCGGAATCGCTAGTAATCGTGGATCAGAATGCCACGGTGAATACGTTCCCGGGCCTTGTACACACCGCCCGTCACACCATGGGAGTGGGTTGCAAAAGAAGTAGGTAGCTTAACCTTCGGGAGGGCGCTTACCACTTTGTGATTCATGACTGGGGTGAAGTCGTAACAAGGTAACCGTAGGGGAACCTGCGGTTGGATCACCTCCTTACCTTAAAGAACCTGCCTTTGCAGTGCTCACACAGATTGTCTGATGAATGATGAACTTCTGAATGTACTTTTGAGTGCATTAAGAAGTTTTGCTCTTTAAAAATCTGGATCAAGCTGAAAATTGAAACGACACACAGCTCATGTGTGTTCGAGTCTCTCAAATTTTCGCAATCAGAAGTGAAACATCTTCGGGTTGTGAGGTTAAGCGACTAAGCGTACACGGTGGATGCCCTGGCAGTCAGAGGCGATGAAGGACGTGCTAATCTGCGAAAAGCGCCGGCGAGGTGATATGAACCCTTGACCCGGCGATGTCCGAATGGGGAAACCCAGTGTGATTCGTCACACTATCGTTAACTGAATACATAGGTTAACGAGGCGAACCGGGGGAACTGAAACATCTAAGTACCCCGAGGAAAAGAAATCAACCGAGATTCCCCCAGTAGCGGCGAGCGAACGGGGAGCAGCCCGGAGTCTGAATCAGCTTGTGTGTTAGTGGAACGGTCTGGAAAGTCCGACGGTACAGGGTGATAGTCCCGTACACGAAAGCACACTTGCTGTGAACTCGAAGAGTAGGGCGGGACACGTGGTATCCTGTCTGAATATGGGGGGACCATCCTCCAAGGCTAAATACTCCTGACTGACCGATAGTGAACCAGTACCGTGAGGGAAAGGCGAAAAGAACCCCGGCGAGGGGAGTGAAAAAGAACCTGAAACCGTGTACGTACAAGCAGTGGGAGCACCTTCGTGGTGTGACTGCGTACCTTTTGTATAATGGGTCAGCGACTTATATTCTGTAGCAAGGTTAACCGTATAGGGGAGCCGAAGGGAAACCGAGTCTTAACTGGGCGTTAAGTTGCAGGGTATAGACCCGAAACCCGGTGATCTAGCCATGGGCAGGTTGAAGGTTGGGTAACACTAACTGGAGGACCGAACCGACTAATGTTGAAAAATTAGCGGATGACCTGTGGCTGGGGGTGAAAGGCCAATCAAACCGGGAGATAGCTGGTTCTCCCCGAAAGCTATTTAGGTAGCGCCTCGTGAACTCATCTTCGGGGGTAGAGCACTGTTTCGGCTAGGGGGCCATCCCGGCTTACCAACCCGATGCAAACTACGAATACCGAAGAATGTTATCACGGGAGACACACGGCGGGTGCTAACGTCCGTCGTGAAGAGGGAAACAACCCAGACCGCCAGCTAAGGTCCCAAAGTCATGGTTAAGTGGGAAACGATGTGGGAAGGCACAGACAGCCAGGATGTTGGCTTAGAAGCAGCCATCATTTAAAGAAAGCGTAATAGCTCACTGGTCGAGTCGGCCTGCGCGGAAGATGTAACGGGGCTAAACCATGCACCGAAGCTGCGGCAGCGACACTATGTGTTGTTGGGTAGGGGAGCGTTCTGTAAGCCGTTGAAGGTGTGCTGTGAGGCATGCTGGAGGTATCAGAAGTGCGAATGCTGACATAAGTAACGATAAAGCGGGTGAAAAGCCCGCTCGCCGGAAGACCAAGGGTTCCTGTCCAACGTTAATCGGGGCAGGGTGAGTCGACCCCTAAGGCGAGGCCGAAAGGCGTAGTCGATGGGAAACAGGTTAATATTCCTGTACTTGGTGTTACTGCGAAGGGGGGACGGAGAAGGCTATGTCAGCCGGGCGACGGTTGTCCCGGTTTAAGCATGTAGGCGGAGGTTCCAGGTAAATCCGGTACCTTATTAACGCTGAGGTGTGATGACGAGGCACTACGGTGCTGAAGTGATAAATGCCCTGCTTCCAGGAAAAGCCTCTAAGCATCAGGTAACACGAAATCGTACCCCAAACCGACACAGGTGGTCAGGTAGAGAATACCAAGGCGCTTGAGAGAACTCGGGTGAAGGAACTAGGCAAAATGGTGCCGTAACTTCGGGAGAAGGCACGCTGATGTGTAGGTGAAGTCCCTGCGGACGGAGCTGAAATCAGTCGAAGATACCAGCTGGCTGCAACTGTTTATTAAAAACACAGCACTGTGCAAACACGAAAGTGGACGTATACGGTGTGACGCCTGCCCGGTGCCGGAAGGTTAATTGATGGGGTTAGCTGTAAGGCGAAGCTCTTGATCGAAGCCCCGGTAAACGGCGGCCGTAACTATAACGGTCCTAAGGTAGCGAAATTCCTTGTCGGGTAAGTTCCGACCTGCACGAATGGCGTAATGATGGCCAGGCTGTCTCCACCCGAGACTCAGTGAAATTGAACTCGCTGTGAAGATGCAGTGTACCCGCGGCAAGACGGAAAGACCCCGTGAACCTTTACTATAGCTTGACACTGAACACTGGTCCTTGATGTGTAGGATAGGTGGGAGGCTTTGAAGCGTGGACGCCAGTCTGCGTGGAGCCGCCCTTGAAATACCACCCTTTAATGGCTGGTGTTCTAACGTAGACCCGTAATCCGGGTTGCGGACAGTGTCTGGTGGGTAGTTTGACTGGGGCGGTCTCCTCCCAAAGAGTAACGGAGGAGCACGAAGGTTGGCTAATCCTGGTCGGACATCAGGAGGTTAGTGCAATGGCATAAGCCAGCTTGACTGCGAGCGTGACGGCGCGAGCAGGTGCGAAAGCAGGTCATAGTGATCCGGTGGTTCTGAATGGAAGGGCCATCGCTCAACGGATAAAAGGTACTCCGGGGATAACAGGCTGATACCGCCCAAGAGTTCATATCGACGGCGGTGTTTGGCACCTCGATGTCGGCTCATCACATCCTGGGGCTGAAGTAGGTCCCAAGGGTATGGCTGTTCGCCATTTAAAGTGGTACGCGAGCTGGGTTTAGAACGTCGTGAGACAGTTCGGTCCCTATCTGCCGTGGGCGCTGGAGAATTGAGGGGGGCTGCTCCTAGTACGAGAGGACCGGAGTGGACGCATCACTGGTGTTCGGGTTGTCATGCCAATGGCACTGCCCGGTAGCTAAATGCGGAAGAGATAAGTGCTGAAAGCATCTAAGCACGAAACTTGCCCCGAGATGAGTTCTCCCTGAGACTTTAAGTCTCCTGAAGGAACGTTGAAGACGACGACGTTGATAGGTCGGGTGTGTAAGCGCAGCGATGCGTTGAGCTAACCGATACTAATGAACCGTGAGGCTTAACCTTACAACGCCGAAGATGTTTTGGCGAAGAGACGAAATTTTCAGCTTAGATTCAGAGTCCGAAGGATTTTGCGCTGAGACAAGGCGGCAAACGAAGGAAAGGAAGGAGCATACTGAGGTATGTGACTGACTTTACGAGAGCAGCCAACGCAGTATCAGTGCGAAAGACACAGGACAGAGCACAAGAATTTGCCTGGCGGCTGTAGCGCGGTGGTCCCACCTGACCCCATGCCGAACTCAGAAGTGAAACGCCGTAGCGCCGATGGTAGTGTGGGGTCTCCCCATGTGAGAGTAGGGAACTGCCAGGCATCAAACAAGAAGAACCCCGTACCGTAAGGTGCGGGGTTTTTTGCTTTGTGCGTTCTGAAAAGTCGGGTGGTGGCCCAGCCTTACCCGACCTACAAGCTTTCCCTCCTTGAAACTTTCTCACCTTTCGCTTGCAGACTCGACATTAAGCCCGTTTCTGGGTATCGTTAGCTGTCTGGATGTCTAAACGTTTATACGTATGCTGTGAGGATTTAAGGTTATGCCGATTCGGGTGCAGGACGAGCTACCAGCCGTCAATTTCTTGCGTGAAGAGAATGTCTTCGTAATGACAACTTCGCGTGCTTCTGGTCAGGAAATTCGCCCGCTGAAGGTGCTGATCCTTAATCTGATGCCAAAGAAGATCGAAACGGAGAACCAGTTCCTGCGTTTGCTCTCCAACTCTCCGCTTCAGGTTGATATCCAGCTGCTGCGGATTGACGCGCGTGAGTCACGCAACACGCCTGCTGAGCATCTGAATAACTTCTACTGTAATTTTGAAGATATTCGCGATGAGAATTTCGATGGGCTGATCGTCACCGGCGCACCGCTGGGTCTGGTGGAATTCAATGACGTTGCCTACTGGCCACAGATCAGGCAGGTGCTGGAGTGGGCAAAAGATCACGTCACGTCCACCTTGTTTGTCTGTTGGGCGGTACAGGCCGCACTGAATATCCTCTATGGCATTCCCAAGCAAACCCGCAGCGACAAACTTTCTGGCGTATACGAACACCACATTCTTCACCCGCATGCGCTGCTGACGCGTGGTTTCGATGACACTTTCCTGGCCCCGCATTCTCGCTACGCCGATTTTCCGGCACAGCTTATTCGCGATTACACCGACCTGGAAATCCTGGCCGAAACGGAAGACGGCGATGCCTACCTGTTCGCCAGTAAAGACAAACGCATCGCGTTCGTTACCGGCCATCCTGAGTACGATCCGCATACCCTCGCGTCAGAGTATTTTCGTGACGTTGAAGCGGGTCTGAATCCGGATGTCCCGTACAACTATTTCCCGAAAAACGATCCGCAAAACACGCCTCGGGCAACCTGGCGTAGTCACGGAAATTTGCTGTTCACCAACTGGCTCAACTATTACGTTTACCAGATTACGCCGTACGATCTGCGCCACATGAATCCGACGCTGGAGTAATCGTCTGCATTAAACGATCCTAAAGCGTTTCAGCTATTCAGATCAGGCACCTTCGGGTGCCTTTTTTATTTCCGAAATCCAACTCAACCTCATGAAAAACTTTAATTTCATATTAATCAATCGGTTGTGATTATATATAAATTAAAATGGAAATTGTTTTTGATTTTGGAAAAATTATAGATAGTCTTAATTCTGCTGAGCGAAAACTACACAACGATCTTTCGCTCGCATCGGGGGCGTGATTTTGGATCTTTGATGAGGAGCAGAACGATGACTCAACAGGCAACAACGGTCGATGAACTGACCTTTACCCAGCCGAATGGTGAACAAGAACAGCAAGTTTTGACGGCAGAAGCGGTAGAGTTTCTGACTGAACTGGTGACGCGCTTTACGCCACAGCGTAATAAACTGCTGGCGGCACGCATTCATCAACAACAGGAAATCGATAACGGCAAGTTGCCAGGATTTATTTCGGAAACTGCTTCCATTCGTCATGGTGAATGGAAAATCCGCGGAATTCCTGAAGATTTACAGGATCGTCGCGTAGAGATCACCGGTCCGGTAGAGCGCAAAATGGTGATCAACGCCATGAATGCCAACGTCAAAGTATTTATGGCGGACTTCGAAGATTCCCTCGCGCCGGACTGGCAGAAAGTTATCGACGGGCAGATCAACCTGCGCGACGCCGTCAACGGCACCATCAGCTATACCAACGAAGCCGGTAAAATATACCAGCTCAAACCGAATCCGGCGGTGCTGATCTGTCGCGTACGCGGTCTGCATTTGCCAGAAAAACACGTCACCTGGCGCGGAGAAGCGATTCCGGGCAGCCTGTTCGACTTTGCGCTGTACTTCTTCCACAACCATAAAAACCTGCTGGCGAAAGGCAGCGGCCCCTATTTCTATCTGCCGAAAACCCAGTCCTGGCAGGAAGCGGCGTGGTGGAGTGAAGTTTTCAGCTACGCAGAAGACCGCTTTGGCCTGCCGCGCGGCACCATTAAGGCCACGCTGCTGATTGAAACCCTGCCTGCCGTATTCCAGATGCATGAGATCCTCCATGCGCTGCGTGACCATATTGTGGGCCTGAACTGCGGCCGCTGGGATTACATCTTCAGCTACATCAAGACGCTGAAAAACCATGCCGACCGGGTATTGCCGGATCGCCAGGTTGTCACTATGGATAAACCGTTCCTTAGCGCCTACTCGCGCCTGCTGATTAAGACCTGCCACAAACGCGGCGCCTTTGCGATGGGCGGTATGGCGGCGTTTATCCCGAGCAAAGATGCAGAGCGTAACAATCAGGTGCTCAACAAGGTGAAAGCCGATAAAGAGCTGGAAGCCCGTAATGGCCACGACGGGACGTGGATTGCCCATCCTGGTCTGGCCGATACGGCGATGGAAGTCTTTAACCGCGTACTCGGCGACAACAAAAACCAGCTGTTTGTCACCCGTGAAGACGATGCGCCAATCGCAGAAGAACAGTTGCTGGCGCCGTGTGCGGGCGAACGCACGGAAGAGGGGATGCGCGCCAACATTCGCGTCGCCGTGCAGTACATCGAGGCATGGATCTCAGGCAACGGCTGCGTGCCTATCTACGGCCTGATGGAAGATGCCGCCACGGCGGAAATTTCACGTACCTCCATCTGGCAGTGGATCCATCATCAAAAAACGCTCAGCAACGGCAAACCGGTAACCAAAGCCCTGTTTCGTCAGATGCTGGCCGAAGAGATGTGGGTCATCCAGGACGAACTGGGCGAACACCGCTTCAGCAGCGGGCGTTTTGACGATGCAGCACGTCTGATGGAGCAAATCACCACCTCTGATGACTTAATCGACTTCCTGACCCTGCCGGGCTACCGCTTCCTGGCGTAATTCACCACATAACAATATGGAGCATCTGCACATGAAAACCCGTACCCAACAGATCGAAGAGTTACAAAAAGAGTGGACCCAACCGCGCTGGGAAGGCATTCGCCGTCCGTACAGCGCAGAGGAAGTGGTGAAGTTACGCGGCTCGGTTAACCCGGAATGTACGCTGGCGCAGAACGGCGCGGCGAAAATGTGGGATCTGCTCCATGGGGGAGCTAAAAAAGGCTATATCAATAGCCTCGGCGCACTGACTGGCGGTCAGGCATTGCAGCAGGCGAAGGCCGGCATTGAGGCTATCTATCTTTCCGGCTGGCAGGTCGCGGCGGATGCTAACCTGGCCTCCAGCATGTATCCGGATCAGTCTCTTTATCCGGCGAACTCGGTGCCGTCAGTAGTAGATCGGATCAACAATACCTTCCGCCGTGCGGATCAGATCCAGTGGGCTGCGGGTATCGAACCCCACGATCCGCGTTTTATCGATTATTTCCTGCCGATCGTCGCCGATGCGGAAGCCGGTTTCGGCGGCGTGCTAAACGCCTTTGAGCTGATGAAATCGATGATTGAGGCCGGTGCAGCGGCCGTACACTTTGAAGATCAGCTGGCGTCGGTGAAGAAGTGCGGGCATATGGGCGGGAAAGTGCTGGTGCCAACCCAGGAAGCGATCCAGAAGCTGGTTGCTGCGCGTCTGGCTGCTGACGTGCTCGGCGTACCGACGCTGGTGATTGCCCGTACCGATGCGGACGCGGCGGACCTGATCACCTCTGACTGCGACCCGTATGACAGCGAATTCATTACCGGCGAACGTACCAGCGAAGGGTTCTATCGCACGCATGCCGGTATTGAACAGGCGATCAGCCGCGGCCTGGCGTATGCCCCTTACGCTGACCTGGTCTGGTGTGAAACCTCCACGCCGGATCTGGCGCTGGCGAAGCGCTTTGCCGATGCGATTCATGCGAAGTATCCGGGCAAGCTGCTGGCCTATAACTGTTCGCCGTCCTTCAACTGGCAAAAGAATCTGGACGATACCACCATCGCCAGCTTCCAGCAGCAATTGTCAGATATGGGCTACAAGTACCAGTTCATCACCCTGGCGGGTATCCACAGCATGTGGTTCAACATGTTCGACCTGGCGCACGCCTACGCGCAGGGCGAAGGCATGAAGCACTATGTTGAGAAGGTACAGCAGCCAGAATTTGCGGCGGGCAAAGAGGGATATACCTTCGTTTCGCACCAGCAGGAAGTGGGGACCGGCTACTTCGATAATGTGACCACGATTATTCAGGGCGGGACCTCCTCCGTCACGGCATTAACGGGCTCGACGGAAGAAGCACAGTTCTAATCTTTTCCCCCTCTCCCCCCTCGGGGAGAGGGTTGGGGTGAGGGGGAATATATGTCGCGTGGTCTGGAATTACTGATTGCCCAAACTATTTTGCAGGGCTTCGATGCCCAGTATGGCCGCTTTCTGGAAGTCACCTCCGGCGCGCAACAGCGTTTCGAACACGCCGACTGGCATGCGGTTCAGCAGGCCATGAAGCAGCGTATCCATCTTTATGATCACCACGTAGGTCTGGTGGTGGAACAGCTGCGCTGTATTACCGACGGTAAAAACCCGGATGCGGAATTTTTACTGCGCGTGAAAGAGCACTACACCCATCTGTTACCCGACTACCCGCGCTTCGAGATTGCGGAGAGCTTTTTTAACTCCGTCTATTGCCGGTTATTTGACCACCGCTCATTATCTCCTGAGCGGTTATTTATCTTCAGCTCCCAGCCGGAGCGCCGCTTCCGTACCATTCCGCGTCCGCTGGCGAAAGACTTCTTTCCCGATCGCGGTTGGGAAAAGCTCCTGCACCGCGTCTTAACGGATTTGCCGCTGCGCCTGCCTTGGGAGAATAAACCCCGGGATATCGGCTATATCCACGCATATCTCAGTGAAACCTTCGGCGAGGCGGTGCTCAGCCGCAGCCATTTGCAGGTTGCCAACGAGCTTTTCTACCGGAATAAGGCCGCCTGGCTGGTGGGCAAACTGGTTACGCCGACAGCTATCGTGCCGTTTCTGCTACCCATTCACCGTACCGACGACGGCGAACTGTTTGTCGATACCTGCCTGACTACCAGCGCTGAGGCCAGTATCGTATTTGGCTTCGCCCGCTCCTATTTCATGGTCTATGCCCCACTGCCTGCCGCCCTGGTGGAGTGGCTGCGCGAGATCCTGCCGGGCAAAACCACCGCCGAGCTGTATATGGCGATTGGCTGTCAGAAGCATGCCAAAACGGAAAGTTATCGGGAATACCTGCGTTATGTCACCACGGCTGATGAGCAGTTTATCGAAGCGCCGGGGATCCGCGGCATGGTGATGCTGGTTTTCACACTGCCGGGCTTTGACCGGGTGTTTAAGGTGATTAAGGATAAATTCGCCCCGCAGAAAGAGATGAGCGCCGCGCACGTTCGTGCCTGCTATCAACTGGTTAAAGAACACGACCGCGTCGGGCGCATGGCGGATACCCAGGAGTTTGAAAACTTTGTGCTGGATAAGCAGCAGATCGATCCGGCGCTGATGTCGCTGCTAATGCAGGAAGCGCCGACGAAAATTACCGATCTTGGCGATAAGATTGCGATTAGCCATCTCTATATCGAGCGCCGGATGGTGCCGCTAAATATCTGGCTGGAGCAATCCGAAGGCCAGGCTTTACGAGACGCCATTGAAGAGTACGGCAATGCGATTCGCCAGCTCGCCGCCGCCAATATTTTTCCCGGCGACATGCTGTTTAAAAACTTCGGCGTCACCCGTCACGGGCGGGTGGTGTTCTACGATTACGATGAAATTTGCTACATGACCGAGGTGAACTTCCGCGATATCCCGCCGCCGCGCTATCCGGAAGATGAACTGTCCAGCGAGCCGTGGTACAGCGTATCGCCGGGCGATGTGTTTCCGGAGGAGTTTCGCCACTGGCTGTGCGCTGACCCGCGTATCGGGCCGTTATTTGAAGAGATGCATGCCGATCTGTTTCGCGCCAGCTACTGGCGCGGGCTGCAAACGCGGATAAAAAATGGGCACGTGGAAGATGTCTACGCTTACCGCCGCAAGCAGCGGTTTTGCATCCGCTTTTCTCCCTCTCCCTGTGGGAGAGGGCCGGGGTGAGGGCATCAGGCGGCAATGCACGTTTAACGAATCCCACCGTACGCCAGCGTCACCTCTTTCGCCGCCTTAATCACCATCGCGCCCAGCTCGGTGACGCGGTCGTCGGTCATACGTGAAATCGGCCCGGAGATGGAGATAGCGGCAAACGGCTCGCGATGCTCGTCGAATATACAGGACGCGAGGCAGCGCAGGCCCAGGGCATGTTCTTCGTCATCAAACGAATAGCCGCGCTTGCGGGTCAGGGCCAGATCTTCTTTCAGATGCACCGGCGACACCAGCGTGGCGTGGGTGTAGGCGTGCAGACCTTTACGGTGCAGCAGACCCGTTACCTGCTCTTCGCTCAGCTGCGAGAGAAACGCTTTCCCTGCACCAGAGGCGTGCATCGGCAGCTTGCCGCCAATCGGCGCGGACATGCGCATCAGCTGCGTGCACTGCACCTGGTCGATGATAATCGCCTGGTGATCGCTCTGATCCAGCACGGCCAGGTTTACCGTCTCGCCGGACTCCTCCATCAGCTTGCGCAGAATCGGGTGGACAATCGCCAGCAGGTTGCGGCTTTGCAGGAAGCTGCTGCCGACAATAAACGCATGCGCCCCCACCGCCCAGTGTCCCAGCTCGCCCACCTGACGCACGAAGCCCAGCTGCTGCATGGTGGTCAGCAGACGGTGCGTGGTGGAGTTCGGCAGGCCAGCCTGCTGCGCCAGCTCCGTCAGGGCCACGCTACCATGCGATTCGGCTATCCATTCCAGCAGCTTCAGGCCGCGCGTCAGGGATTGAACCTGTCCGCCAGGTTGTGCAGCGGTGGTTGCAGCAGGTTTTCTGCCGCGTTTAGCGGGAACGGTCGTAACCATGACGAACTCCTTTTTCTGTATCGTGGAAATCATTTTCGTTTTATTTGGTGGTTTTGCAACTGCTTTCCTGACTGATCGGAGGAGTGATAGTGAACATGTCTCATGTTACCGCTGTGTGACTTTTCGACCCTGCGAGATTATGCCAGTATGGAACGCAGCCTTTTGGCCTTGTTGAGCGTTGTCGGGAGCAAGTGTGAGCAGCAAAGTAGAGCAACTGCGTGCGCAGTTAAATGAACGAATTCTGGTGCTGGACGGCGGCATGGGCACCATGATCCAGGGCTATCGTCTGAGTGAAGACGATTTCCGCGGCGAGCGCTTTGCCGACTGGCCTTGTGACCTGAAAGGAAACAATGACCTGCTGGTGTTGAGCAAACCGTCTGTCATCAGGGATATCCACAACGCTTACTTCGAAGCGGGTGCGGATATTGTAGAAACCAACACCTTCAACTCGACAACCATCGCCATGGCGGATTACCAGATGGAATCCCTGTCGGCGGAGATCAACTTTGAAGCGGCGAAGCTGGCGCGCGCCTGCGCCGACGAATGGACGGCCCGTACGCCGGACAAGCCGCGCTACGTAGCCGGGGTGCTGGGCCCAACCAACCGCACCGCGTCGATTTCTCCGGACGTGAACGATCCAGCCTTCCGCAATATTACCTTTGACCAGCTGGTGGCCGCGTATCGTGAGTCCACTAAAGCGCTGGTGGAAGGCGGTTCCGACCTGATCCTGATTGAAACCGTATTCGACACCCTCAACGCCAAAGCCGCGATCTATGCGGTGAAAGAGGAGTTCGAGGCGCTGGGCGTCGACCTGCCGATCATGATTTCCGGCACCATCACCGATGCCTCGGGGCGCACGCTTTCCGGCCAGACAACCGAAGCGTTTTATAACTCCCTGCGCCACGCCGACGCGCTCTCCTTCGGCCTGAACTGCGCGCTGGGGCCGGATGAACTGCGCCAGTACGTGCAGGAGCTTTCGCGCATCGCAGAGTGCTACGTCACCGCCCACCCGAATGCCGGTCTGCCCAATGCCTTCGGGGAGTACGATCTGGATGCCGACACCATGGCGGCGCAAATCCGCGAATGGGCCGAATCTGGCTTCCTCAACATTGTCGGCGGCTGCTGCGGCACCACGCCGGAGCATATCGCCGCCATGAGCCGCGCCGTCGCCGGGCTTCCACCGCGCAAGCTACCCGAGCTTCCGGTAGCCTGTCGTCTGTCCGGCCTGGAGCCGTTGACCATCGGCGACGACAGCCTGTTTGTGAACGTGGGTGAACGTACAAACGTCACCGGTTCTGCGAAGTTCAAGCGCCTGATTAAAGAAGAGAAGTACAGCGAAGCGCTGGACGTCGCCCGCCAGCAGGTGGAAAGCGGCGCGCAGATTATCGATATCAACATGGACGAGGGGATGCTCGACGCCGAAGCGGCAATGGTGCGTTTCCTCAATCTGATTGCCGGTGAGCCGGATATCGCCCGCGTGCCGATCATGATTGACTCTTCCAAATGGGAAGTCATCGAAAAAGGGCTGAAGTGCATTCAGGGCAAAGGCATCGTTAACTCCATCTCGATGAAAGAGGGCGTCGATATCTTTATCCACCACGCGAAGATGGTGCGTCGCTACGGAGCCGCCGTGGTGGTGATGGCCTTCGATGAAGTGGGCCAGGCCGATACCCGCGAGCGCAAGATTGAGATTTGCCGCCGCGCGTACAAAATTTTGACCGAAGAGGTGGGCTTCCCGCCGGAAGACATCATCTTCGACCCGAACATCTTCGCCGTCGCGACCGGCATCGAAGAGCACAACAACTACGCCCAGGACTTCATCGGCGCGTGTGAAGACATTAAACGCGAACTACCGCATGCGCTGATCTCCGGCGGCGTGTCGAACGTCTCGTTCTCGTTCCGCGGCAACGACCCGGTGCGTGAGGCGATCCACGCCGTGTTCCTCTACTACGCCATCCGCAACGGGATGGACATGGGGATCGTCAATGCCGGCCAGCTGGCAATTTACGACGATCTGCCAGCCGAGCTGCGTGACGCCGTAGAAGACGTGATCCTCAATCGTCGTGACGACGCCACCGAACGCATGCTGGATCTGGCGGAAAAATACCGCGGCAGTAAATCTGACGAATCAGCCAACGTTCAGCAGGCCGAATGGCGTTCCTGGGATGTGAATAAGCGTCTGGAATACTCGCTGGTAAAAGGCATTACCGAGTTTATCGAGCAGGATACCGAGGAAGCGCGTCAGCAGGCCGCCCGTCCGATTGAAGTGATCGAAGGGCCGCTGATGGACGGCATGAACGTGGTCGGCGATCTGTTCGGCGAGGGCAAAATGTTCCTGCCGCAGGTGGTGAAATCCGCCCGCGTGATGAAGCAGGCGGTGGCGTATCTGGAACCCTTTATCGAAGCCAGCAAAGAGAAGGGCTCCAGTAACGGTAAAATGGTTATCGCCACCGTGAAGGGCGACGTGCACGACATCGGCAAAAACATTGTTGGCGTGGTGTTGCAGTGTAATAACTACGAAATTATCGACCTTGGCGTGATGGTCCCGGCGGATAAAATCCTCAAGACCGCGCGCGAAGTGAATGCGGATCTGATTGGTCTTTCCGGGCTGATTACGCCGTCGCTGGACGAAATGGTCAACGTGGCAAAAGAGATGGAGCGCCAGGGCTTCACCATTCCACTGCTGATTGGCGGGGCAACCACCTCGAAAGCCCACACGGCGGTGAAAATCGAGCAGAACTACAGTGGGCCGACGGTGTATGTTCAAAACGCCTCGCGCACCGTGGGTGTGGTCTCCGCGCTGCTGTCCGACACCCAGCGCGATGACTTTGTCGCCCGCACCCGCAAAGAGTATGAAACCGTCCGCATTCAGCATGGACGTAAGAAACCGCGCACGCCGCCGGTTTCGCTTCAGGCGGCGCGCGATAACGATCTGGCGTTCGACTGGTCCAGCTATACGCCGCCGGTCGCACACCGTCTGGGTGTGCAGGACGTGACGGCCAGCATCGAAACGCTGCGTAACTACATCGACTGGACGCCGTTCTTCATGACCTGGTCGCTGGCGGGCAAATATCCGCGCATTCTTGAAGATGAGGTGGTGGGCGAAGAGGCGAAGCGCCTGTTTAAAGATGCTAACGACATGCTCGACAGGCTGAGCGCAGAGAAAGCCCTTAATCCGCGCGGCGTGGTGGGGCTGTTCCCGGCGAACCGCGTGGGCGACGACATAGAAATCTACCGCGATGAAACCCGCACCCACGTACTGGCCGTGAGCCACCACCTGCGCCAGCAAACCGAGAAAGTGGGCTTTGCCAACTACTGCCTGGCGGATTTCGTCGCACCGAAACTCTCCGGTAAAGCCGACTATATTGGCGCGTTTGCCGTAACCGGCGGTCTGGAAGAAGACGCGCTGGCGGATGCGTACGACGCGCAGCACGATGATTACAACAAAATCATGGTGAAAGCGATCGCCGATCGCCTGGCGGAAGCCTTTGCTGAGTACCTCCACGAGCGCGTACGTAAGGTGTACTGGGGCTACGCGGCGAATGAGAACCTCAGCAACGAGGAGCTGATCCGCGAAAACTACCAGGGCATTCGTCCGGCGCCGGGGTATCCGGCCTGCCCGGAACACACCGAGAAGGGCACTATCTGGAAATTGCTGGACGTTGAAGCGCACACAGGGATGAAACTCACCGAGTCGTTCGCCATGTGGCCGGGCGCGTCCGTTTCCGGCTGGTATTTCAGCCACCCGGACAGCAAGTACTTCGCCGTAGCGCAGCTACAGCGCGATCAGATTGAGGATTACGCCCTGCGTAAAGGCATGAGCATGTCAGAGGTGGAACGCTGGCTGGCGCCGAATTTGGGCTACGACGCAGACTAACGTCACTTTTCCTTACAACAAACAGGGCACCTCAACGGTGCCCTGTCTCTTTCTTACGTTTAAACCCTTATACTGGAAGAAGGTTCTTACCACATTGCCCGGTGGCGCTGCGCTGACCGGGCCTACGCGTAGGCCGGATAAGGCGTAGCCGCCATCCGGCAAGACAACGCGCAACAAGCCTCAGGAAAACAGATAACGATAAGGAGGAAAACCTACCGTGTTGACGTTGTTACATCTGCTCTCCGCAGTCGCACTGCTGGTATGGGGCACCCATATCGTTCGGACCGGCGTGATGCGCGTGTTTGGCGCACGTTTACGTACCGTTCTCAGCGGCAGCGTTGAGAAGAAGCCGCTCGCCTTCTGCGCGGGTATTGGCGTCACGGCGCTGGTGCAAAGCAGCAACGCCACCACCATGCTCGTCACCTCGTTCGTGGCGCAGGATCTGGTGGCGCTCGCCCCGGCGCTGGTGATTGTCCTTGGCGCCGACGTCGGTACCGCATTAATGGCGCGTATCCTGACCTTTGACCTCTCCTGGCTGTCGCCGCTGCTGATTTTTATCGGCGTCATTTTCTTCCTCGGCCGTAAGCAAAGCCGTGCCGGGCAGCTTGGCCGCGTCGGTATTGGCCTCGGACTGATCCTGCTGGCGCTGGAGCTGATTGTGCAGGCTGTCACGCCGATCACCCAGGCCAACGGTGTGCAGGTCATCTTCGCCTCGTTAACCGGCGACATTATGCTGGATGCGCTGATCGGCGCGGTATTTGCCATCGTCAGCTACTCCAGCCTGGCAGCGGTCCTGCTGACGGCGACCT
Source organism: Enterobacter cloacae complex sp. EB5 (assembly GCF_031432835.1). Classification (NCBI taxonomy): domain Bacteria; kingdom Pseudomonadati; phylum Pseudomonadota; class Gammaproteobacteria; order Enterobacterales; family Enterobacteriaceae; genus Enterobacter; species Enterobacter cloacae complex sp. EB5. Next base: position 1,664,760 of record NZ_CP133860.1, on the reverse strand, counting down.
TAACCGCCGCAGGGGTAATTTCCTTCCCGGTGGCGTTGTGCCTGGTGATCGGTGCCAACCTCGGCTCTGGCCTGCTGGCGATGCTCAACAACAGCGCCGCTAATGCCGCCGCCCGCCGCGTGGCGCTGGGAAGCCTGCTGTTTAAGCTGGTGGGCAGCCTGATCATTCTGCCGTTTGTGCACCCGCTGGCGAACCTGATGGACAATCTCTCTCTGCCGAAAGCGGAGCTGGTGATCTACTTCCACGTCTTCTACAACCTGGTGCGCTGTCTGGCGATGGTGCCGTTTGCTGCGCCGATGGCCCGCTTCTGCGAGCGGCTTATTCGTGATGAACCGGAGCTGGACGCGCGCCTCAAGCCGAAGCATCTGGACACCTCGGTGCTCGACACGCCCGCACTGGCAATCGCCAATGCCGCCCGCGAAACGTTGCGCATGGGCGACGCGATGGAAACCATGCTGGAAGGGCTGCAAAAGGTGATGCACGGCGAGCCGCGCGAAGAAAAAGAGCTGCGCAGGCTGGCGGACGATATCAACGTGCTCTATACCGCCATCAAGCTCTATCTGGCGCGGATCCCCCAGGACGAGCTGGCGGAAGAGGAATCCCGCCGCTGGGCGGAAATCATCGAGATGTCGCTTAACCTGGAGCAGGCTTCGGATATTGTCGAGCGTATGGGCAGTGAAATCGCGGACAAATCCCTGGCCGCACGTCGGGCGTTTTCTGTTGAAGGGCTGAAAGAACTGGAAGCGCTGCACGAACAGCTGGTCAGCAACCTGAAGCTGGCGATGTCGGTCTTCTTCTCCAGCGACGTGCCGAGTGCGCGCCGCCTGCGCCGCAATAAGCATCGTTTCCGCATCCTTAATCGCCGCTACTCGCACGCCCACGTTGAGCGTCTGCACCAGCAGAACGTGCAGAGTATCGAGACCAGCTCACTCCACCTGGGACTGCTGGGCGATATGAAGCGCCTGAACTCGTTGTTCTGTGCGGTGGCGTACAGCGTGATGGAGCAGCCGGATGAAGACGACGAGCGGGATGAGTATTAATCCCCAGAGGGTTTGATTGTTAACCCAAGGCCCAATGCTTTCATGACCGCCAGCGTGGTTTTGAGCGTTGGGTTCCCCTTATCACTGAATGATCGATACAGTTGTTCTCGTGACAGGCCCGTTTGCTGGGAAATGGTCGACATCCCTTTCGCTCGGGCGATGACGCCCAGCGCTTTAGCAATGTACGCTGAGTCACCCGTTTCTAATGCATCAGCCATAAACACAGCGATTTCCTCGTCATCCACCAGTGCGTTGGCTGGATCGTAGGGTGTTAATTTATGCATGCTCATTCACTCCTGCCATTGGGATACATTGCTCAGCATTTTTGCCATAAGTATGTCTCTGGCCTGGCTGCTTTTGTCACCACCACATAACAGCACGATGATGCAATTGCCCTGGTCCTTAAAATAGACTCTGTAGCCCGGGCCAAAGTGGATCCTCAGTTCACTGATACCTTCCCCCACGGGTCTAATGTCGCCCGCTAAGCCATTTGCCAGCCTAAAGAGGCGGGAAGCGATAATCGTCTTTGCCCGCCTGTCCTTTAAGTTTTGCTCCCAGCGTCGGAAGGATTCTGTCTGAACGATCTCCTTCATATTACTCCCTGTGATTTATAAACTACAAGCAATTGTCTCTGGAGAGTAAAGCTAAAAGGAGTTAGCCCAAGGATAAATAGCCTGACGCTAAATCCTGAAAGCGTCTCGCAAACTAAAAAACCCGTCTCAGTTACCGTCGGCTAATCTTTTTTTCCAGCCCAAACCTAAGGTATATTTCGCCCTTCACAGGAGAAACTATGCTGCCAACTCAATCAACCCGATTAAACAAATACATTAGCGAGAGCGGGATCTGCTCACGTCGCGAGGCTGACCGTTACATTGAACAGGGTAACGTGTTTCTTAACGGCAAACGAGCCACCATTGGCGATCAGGTGGTACCTGGCGATGTGGTGAAAGTGAATGGTCAGGTCATCGAACCGCGTGATGCCGAAGACCTGGTGTTTATCGCGTTGAACAAACCGGTTGGGATTGTCAGTACCACGGAAGATGGCGAGCGGGACAACATCGTTGATTTCGTGAACCACAGCAGCCGTATCTTCCCGATTGGTCGCCTGGATAAGGACTCTCAGGGGTTAATTTTCCTGACTAACCACGGCGATCTGGTCAACAAAATTCTGCGTGCCGGGAACGACCACGAGAAAGAGTATATCGTTACGGTGAACAAGCCGGTTACGGACGAGTTTATCCGGGGAATGGGCGCAGGCGTGCCGATTCTGGGCACCGTGACGAAGAAGTGTAAGGTCAAAAAAGAGGCGCCGTTCGCGTTCCGTATCACGCTGGTGCAGGGCCTGAACCGCCAGATCCGCCGCATGTGCGAGTACTTCGGTTATGAAGTGACGAAGCTGGAACGCACGCGCATCATGAACGTCAGCCTGTCCGGGATCCCGCTGGGCGAGTGGCGTGACTTAACGGATGACGAGCTGATCGAGCTGTTCAAACTTATCGAGAACTCCTCGTCCGAAGCGAAGCCGAAAGCTAAAGCGAAACCGAAAACGCAGGCGATTAAGCGTCCGGTGGTGAAGGCGCCGCAGGCGGAAGAGAAAGGGCGAGGCAAGCCGGGCAACGGAAAACGCTTTACCCAGCCGGGGCGCAAAAAGAAAGGGCGCTGATTAGCGCCTTCCACGGGTTGATGTGCTGGCGGACCAGGAGAAGGTCGCCTCTGCATCGGGTTTATACGCCTGCTCTTTTTTCAGCTTGCGGGCTTTTTTCGCCGCGGCATCACGTTGCGCCATCAGTTTATCGATGTACTCTTTTTTAACCTGATTGGTTTCGGCGTTCGTCAGCGTGCGGCCATGCGCGATGCGGGCGCGGTCGAGTAGCGTTTTCAGTTCGCGCTGCTCGGCTTCCGACATGTCTTTCTGGGTCAAACGTGGTGTAGCCATTGCTGAAGCCTCCTGATGGGGAGGCTTCAGTGTAAAGCAAGCCGGGTCAATTAACCCTGTTTCACCGCATCTTTTTTCGGTTGGTCATCAATCGGCTTACCGGACCAGTACCCTGCTAACAGCGAACCGGACAGGTTATGCCAGACGGAGAACAGCGCCCCCGGTAGCGCTGCCAGCGGTGAGAAGTAAATTTTACCCAGCGCCGCTGCCAGGCCGGAGTTCTGCATCCCCACTTCGATCGCCAGCGTGCGGCAGGTGGATTCGTCAAAGCCAAACAGCTTCCCGCCCCAGTAACCGCCCAGCAGACCAATAGTGTTATGCAGCACAACCGCGACGATCACCACAAAGCCCACCGAAGCAATGTGCGATGCGGAACCGGCTACCACGGCGCTGATAATGGCCAGTATGCAGATCATCGAAAACGCGGGCAGATACGGCTCAACCGCTTTCACCACCCGCGGGAAGAGATGGTGGATCACCAGCCCCAGCGCAATTGGAATCACCACGATTTGCAGGATGCTGAGCAGCATGCCCATCACGTCCACCTGGATATGCGCGTCCACGTACAGGCGGGTTAACAGCGGCGTGGCAATCACGCCCACCAGCGTGGAAACGGACGAGATAGTGACGGAAAGCGCCACGTCGCCTTTCGCCAGATAGATCATGACGTTAGATGCCGTGCCGCTGGCGACGCTCCCCACCAGCACCATCCCAGCGGAAAGGTCGGGCGGCATCTTAAAGGCCATCGCCAGCAGCCAGGCCGCGAGCGGCATCACCAGGTAGTGCAGGAAAATCCCTGCGGCAACCGGTGCCGGGCGAGACAGCACGCGTTTGAAATCATCAATTTTCAGATGCACGCCCATGCCGAACATAATCAGCATCAGTAGCGTAGTGACCCACGGACCAATGCCCGTGAACGTGGTGGGAGTGTAATACGCGAGTACAGAGAGCAGCAGCGCCCATAACGGGAACAGCCGGGTGATAGCGGAGAGCATAGTGAATTCCTTGCAGTATTGTCGTGTTGTTTTGTTATAAAAAAGCCGGGTCTGTGCCCGGCTTATCGATATTGTTTAACGTGCTAACGAATTTTATTCAAACAAATTCTGATGAAGTTTCTGCACGACCTGCTCGGCCTGATCGGCAGGGACCAGGAAGCAGAGGTTGTAGCTGGACGCGCCGTAGCAAATCATGCGGATGTTGAACGGGTCGAGCACACCGAACACCTCTTTGCCCACGCCGCACGCGCGCGACAGCTTGTTACCGATGATGGCGACCAGCGCCAGATCTTCTTCCACCTCCACGCGGCACAACTCGGAAAGCTCAATCAGCAGCGACTGCGTCAGCAGGGTGTCGCCGGTAGAGGTGGAGCCGGTGGTGTCGAGCGTCAGCGCGATGCTGACTTCTGACGTGGTGATCAGGTCCACGGAGATATTGTGGCGCGCCAGGATGCCAAACACTTCCGCCAGGAATCCACGGGAGTGCAGCATATTATGGCTGTGCAGGGTAACCAGCGTCTGCTTACGGCGCAGGGCCAGCGCGCGGAACAGCGGCGGGTTCTCGGTTTTCTTGCAGACCAGCGTCCCGCCCGCCTTTGGATCTTTACTGGAGCCAACGAAGACCGGAATGTCACTGCGCACGGCGGGCAGCAGGGTGGCCGGGTGCAGCACTTTCGCACCGAAAGTCGCCATTTCAGCCGCTTCTTCAAAGGCGATCACGTCAATACGTTTTGCCGCAGAGACCACGCGCGGGTCGGTGGTGTAGATACCCGGCACGTCCGTCCAGATATCCACGCGGGTGGCGTGCAGGGCTTCGCCCAGCAGGGCGGCGGTGTAGTCGCTGCCGCCACGGCCCAGCGTGGTTGTGCGTCCTTTGGCTTCGCTGCCGATAAAGCCCTGGGTGATCACTATGCCTTCATCCAGGCGCGGGGCAAGCTGCTGGTTGGTCAGCTCTGCCAGGACTTCCACGTCCGGCTCGGCGCGGCCAAAGCGGTCGCTGGTGCGCATCACTTTACGCACGTCGAACCACTGCGCCTGAATATTGCGCTCGCGCATGATCTCAACGAACAGCAGGGTGGACATCAGTTCGCCGTGGCTGACCAGTTCATCGGTCAGTGCGCTGGAGGTGGCCAGCGACGCGGCTTCAGCCAGGGTGGTGATATTTTCCAGCAGGCGTTCCACTTCCTCACGAATGACGTTCGGGTTTTGCAGACGCTCAAGAATGTCGAACTGAATTTTGCGCAGTGCATCCAGCTTCACGAAACGCTCTGTCGCTTCCAGTCCTTCAGACAGAGAAACCAGCAGGTTCGTCACGCCGGCTGAGGCGGAGAGCACCACCAGGCGGGTATTCGGATCGGCCAGCACCACATCGGCGCTGCGGTTCATGGCATCGTAGTCTGCCACACTGGTGCCGCCAAACTTGGCGACCACAAAACTCGTCATAACAACCTCGTGTCAGGGAATGAATAGAGCGACCTTGGCACAAGAATGAAGCGAGAACAGGTGCAGGCGCAAAATACGGCCCTATAAATAAAATGCGGGGGAGGTCCTGTCAATGCTGGGATTATGCGGATTTTTCATGGGGGGGTACCCCTCAGAAACAGGACTTATAACAGGCCCATATTTTATGCTCCTTTTTCCCCCTTTTTGACCGACATTTCGCCACGCCGGAAGGGCGCGACAGCAGCTATACTTTTCGGGTCTTTTCACCTGCGTTTGATGCAGACCAGGGCAATGGCATAAAAACCATCACAATTTTTATTTGCAGGCGCTACAATCGACCGCAGTCACAATTCTCAAATCAGAAGAGTATTGCTATGAAAAACATCAACCCAACGCAGACCGCTGCATGGCAGGCACTACAGAAACATTTTGATGAAATGAAAGACGTCACTATCGCGGATCTGTTCGCGAAAGATGCCGATCGTTTCAGCAAGTTTTCCGCCACCTTCGATGACCTGATGCTGGTGGATTTCTCCAAGAACCGTATCACCGAAGAGACGCTGGCGAAGCTGCAAGATCTGGCGAAAGAGACTGAGCTGGCAGATGCCATCAAATCCATGTTCTCCGGTGAGAAGATCAACCGCACCGAAGACCGTGCCGTGCTGCACGTGGCCCTGCGCAACCGTAGCAATACGCCAATTATCGTTGACGGCAAAGATGTGATGCCGGAAGTGAACGCGGTGCTGGAAAAGATGAAAACCTTCTCTGAAGCGATCATCTCAGGTAGCTGGAAAGGCTACACCGGCAAAGCGATCACCGACGTCGTAAACATCGGTATCGGCGGCTCTGACCTCGGCCCGTTCATGGTGACCGAGGCGCTACGCCCGTACAAAAACCACCTCAACATGCACTTCGTGTCCAACGTCGATGGGACCCACATCGCTGAAGTGCTGAAAAAGGTGAACCCGGAAACCACGCTGTTCCTGGTGGCGTCTAAAACCTTCACCACTCAGGAAACCATGACCAACGCCCACAGCGCGCGCGACTGGTTCCTGAAAACCGCGGGCGACGAAAAGCACGTGGCGAAACACTTCGCGGCGCTGTCCACCAACGGTAAAGCGGTGGGTGAGTTCGGTATTGATACCGCGAACATGTTTGAGTTCTGGGACTGGGTGGGCGGCCGCTACTCACTGTGGTCTGCGATCGGTCTGTCCATCATCCTGTCCGTGGGCTTCGACAACTTCGTTGAGCTGCTCTCCGGCGCGCACGCGATGGATAAACACTTCTCCACCACCGCGCCTGAGAAAAACCTGCCGGTGCTGCTGGCGCTGATCGGGATCTGGTACAACAACTTCTTCGGCGCTGAAACCGAAGCGATTCTGCCGTACGACCAGTACATGCACCGCTTTGCGGCCTACTTCCAGCAGGGAAACATGGAATCCAACGGCAAGTACGTTGACCGTAACGGCAATGTGGTGGATTACCAGACTGGCCCAATCATCTGGGGCGAGCCGGGCACCAACGGTCAGCACGCGTTCTACCAGCTGATCCACCAGGGCACCAAAATGGTACCGTGCGATTTCATCGCCCCGGCGATTACGCATAACCCGCTGTCCGACCACCATCCGAAGCTGCTGTCTAACTTCTTCGCCCAGACCGAAGCGCTGGCGTTCGGTAAATCCCGCGAGGTGGTTGAGCAGGAATACCGTGACCAGGGTAAAGATCCGGCTACGCTGGAGCACGTTGTGCCGTTCAAAGTGTTCGAAGGCAACCGTCCAACTAACTCCATTCTGCTGCGCGAAATCACGCCGTTCAGCCTGGGTGCGTTGATTGCCCTCTACGAGCACAAAATCTTCACTCAGGGCGCTATTCTGAACATCTTCACCTTTGACCAGTGGGGCGTTGAGCTGGGCAAACAGCTGGCAAACCGCATTCTGCCAGAGCTGGGTGACGATAAAGCGATCGACAGCCACGACAGCTCCACCAATGGTCTGATTAACCGTTATAAAGCCTGGCGTGCGTAATAAATATGTCATGAACAATGCCGGCGATATGCCGGCATTTTTTTATCGGATAATTCCTGATGTCTGTTAGTTATCTCAAATTCTGAATCTGAGTTTAATCCGAAAAAGACGGTTATCCCGTTAATTGCTGAGGTTTATTTTAAGAAAATACGGAGTGATGCTTTAATGTGATTATATTATAAATTGCTGATTTATAATGATTATATATTTCCTTGATTCTTTTTTCTTTTCATTTTTAACCATTAGTCTGAAAACCTCATCCCTATTTACCCCCACGGTAAACCCACTGCTTTAGTTGTGTATACTCGAATCCGCCTGAATTTCTTTTCGGGCAAATCTCCATTCATTCATTGAAGGGAAATTGTTATGAAGAAAGTACTGTATGGCATTTTTGCCATATCTGCGCTTGCGGCGACGTCTGTCTATGCAGCTCCGGTCCAGGTCGGGGAAGCAGCAGGGTCGGCAGCGACGTCTGCGTCTGCGGGGAGTTCTACCGCAGCCAGCACCAGCGCCGTAAGTTCAGCCGTGGGTGTCGCGCTGGCGGCAACCGGTGGCGGTGATGGCTCCAATACCGGAACCACGACCACTACGACGACCAGCACCCAGTAATACCGGGTGTTTTAATCATAACCACACTTCGGTGTGGTTATTTCGCCCCTTCGGAGAAGAGTCGTGAAGCGACCTGCAATCATCCTGATTTGCCTGCTGTTGCAGGCGTGCTCAGCTACCACCAAAGGGCTGGGCCACTCACTGTGGGACAGCATGTTCGGCACGCCGGGCGTGCATCTGACCGATGACGAACTTCAGAACATGCCGTATGCCAGCCAGTACATGCAGCTAAACGATGGTCCGCAACTGTTTGTGGTGCTCGCTTTCGATGAAAACGGGCAGCAGAAATGGGTGACGCAGGATCAGGCCACCATCGTGACGCAGCATTCCCGCATCGTGAAAACGTTGCTCGGCGGCGACAACCTGCTTGAGGTGAACAACCTGGCTGAAGATCCGCTTATCAAGCCGAATCAGATTGTCGATGGCGCAAGCTGGACGCGCACGATGGGCTGGACCGAGCACAAACAGGTGCGCTACGCCACGGCCCGCTCCACCTTCCGCTGGGACGGTACGGACAGTGTCAAAGTGGGCAGCGACGAAACGCAGGTGCGCGTGCTGGATGAAGAGGTGACAACCGATCAGGCCACCTGGCATAACCGCTTCTGGGTGGACGAAGAGGGGCAAATCCGCCAGTCCTTACAGTATCTCGGTGCCGGTTTCTTCCCGGTGAAGACCACCCTGATCAAGGCGGCGAAATCATGAAAATGTTCATCCACATTGCGCTTCTCGCCAGCCTGACCTCGTCGCTGGCGTGGTCTGCGGGAACGGTACAGGTCTACACTCCGGACAGCGAAAAACCTAAAACCTTAACCAATGCCGGGCATCTGCTCGATCTGGTGGGGCAGCCGAGGCTGGCGAAAAGCTGGTGGACCGGGGCGGTGATCAGCGAGCGTCAGGCGACGATCGTCGCGGAACAAAAACATCAGGCGCTGCTCGCCCGACTGAGCGGGCTGGCACAACAGGAAGATGCCGACGATGCCGCGGCCATTACTAGCCTGCGTCAACAGCTTCAGGCGGTTAAGGTGACGGGTCGCCAGAAGGTGAATCTCGATCCGGATGAGGTGCGCGTTGCGGAAAACGGCAATCCGTCGCTGGAAGGGGACTATACCCTGTGGCTTCCGGCTCAACCTTCCACCGTCACCGTGATGGGGCTTCTCAGCAGCCCTGGCAAAAAGCCGTTTACGCCTGGCCGGGATGTGGCGAGCTATCTCGACGATCAAAGTCTGCTCAGCGGAGCGGATAACAGCTATGCCTGGGTGGTCTATCCGGACGGGCATACGCAGAAAGCGCCGGTGGCTTACTGGAATAAACGCCATATCGAACCTATGCCAGGCAGCATCATTTTTGTCGGTTTTGCCGACCATTTCTGGACGAAAGCGTATGACGGGCTTAATGCCGATATCCTTCGCTCCCTGATACAGCGGATACCGGAATAATGAAAAAAACCTATCTCTACAGCATGCTTGCACTGTGCGTGAGTGCCGCCTGTCATGCAGAAACGTATCCGGCACCCATCGGCCCATCGCAGTCCGATTTTGGCGGCGTGGGCTTACTGCAAACCCCAACCGCGCGTATGGCCCGCGAGGGGGAAATCAGCCTTAACTATCGCGATAACGATCAGTACCGTTACTACTCTGCGTCCGTGCAGCTGTTCCCCTGGCTGGAGACCACGCTGCGCTACACCGACGTGCGTACAAAACAGTACAGCAGCGTTGAATCCTTCTCCGGCGATCAGACCTACAAAGACAAAGCCTTCGACGTGAAGCTGCGCCTGTGGGAAGAGAGCTACTGGATGCCGCAGGTCTCCGTTGGCGCGAAGGATATCGGCGGGACCGGCCTGTTTGACGCGGAATACATCGTGGCCAGCAAAGCCTGGGGACCGTTTGATTTCTCACTCGGTCTTGGCTGGGGCTATCTGGGTACCAGCGGCAACGTCAAAAATCCGTTCTGTACCTACAGCGATAAATACTGCTACCGCGATAACAGCTACCAGAAAGCAGGCTCCATCAACGGCGACCAGATGTTCCACGGCCCGGCCTCGCTGTTTGGCGGCGTTGAGTATCAAACACCGTGGCAGCCATTACGCCTGAAGCTGGAGTACGAAGGAAACGACTACTCGCAGGACTTCGCCGGGAAAATTGAGCAAAAGAGCAAGTTTAACGTCGGCGCCATTTACCGCGTCACCGACTGGGCCGACGTTAACCTCAGCTATGAGCGCGGTAATACCCTGATGTTTGGCTTTACCCTGCGCACTAACTTTAACGACATGCGGCCGCACTACAATGACAACCCGCGGCCAAAATATCAGCCGGAGCCGCAGGATGCGATTCTTCAGCACTCCGTGGTAGCGAACCAGCTGACGCTGCTGAAATATAACGCGGGCCTGGCGGATCCGAAGATCCAGACCAAAGGCGATACGCTGTATGTCACCGGCGAGCAGGTGAAATACCGCGACTCCCGCGAAGGGATCGAGCGCGCCAACCGGATCGTCATGAACGATCTGCCGGAGGGGATCCGCACGATCCGCGTGACGGAGAACCGTCTCAACCTGCCGCAGGTTACAACCGAAACCGATGTTGCCAGCCTTAAGCGTCATCTTGAAGGCGAACCGCTGGGACATGAAACCGAGCTGGTGCAAAAACGCGTTGAGCCGGTGGTGCCAGAGAGCACCGAGCAGGGCTGGTATATCGATAAATCCCGCTTCGATTTCCATATCGATCCGGTGCTGAACCAGTCCGTGGGTGGGCCAGAAAACTTCTACATGTATCAGCTGGGGGCGATGGCGACGGCGGATCTGTGGGTGACCGACCACCTGTTGACCACCGGTAGTCTGTTCGGCAACATTGCCAACAACTACGACAAATTTAACTACACCAACCCGCCGAACGATTCAAAACTGCCGCGCGTGCGTACCCGCGTTCGCGAATATGTGCAGAACGATATCTACGTGAATAACCTCCAGGCCAACTACTTCCAGTACTTCGGCAACGGCTTCTACGGCCAGGTTTACGGTGGCTATCTGGAAACCATGTTCGGCGGCGCCGGGGCAGAAGTGCTTTATCGTCCTGTCGACAGCAACTGGGCGTTTGGGATTGATGCCAACTACGTGAAACAGCGTGACTGGCGCAGCGCGCAGGACATGATGAAGTTCACCGACTACAGCGTCAAAACCGGCCACCTGACCGCCTACTGGACGCCGTCGTTCGCGCAGGACGTGCTGGTGAAAGCCAGCGTCGGCCAGTATCTGGCGGGTGATAAGGGCGGCACGCTGGATATCTCCAAACACTTCGACAGCGGCGTCGTGGTGGGCGGCTATGCCACCATCACCAACGTTTCGCCAGACGAGTACGGGGAAGGGGACTTCACCAAAGGGGTGTACGTGTCGATTCCGCTGGATCTGTTCTCATCAGGCCCAACCCGCAGCCGTGCGGCAGTGGGCTGGACGCCGCTGACGCGCGACGGCGGTCAGCAGCTTGGACGTAAGTTCCAGCTGTATGATATGACCAGCGATAAGAACATTAACTTCCGCTGATGCTTATTTGCCCGGTGGCGCTGCGCTTACCGGGCCTACGAGAGTGTTTTTGTAGGCCGGGCAAACGCAGTGCCGACCGGCAGGAATGTTCATCTGGACAAAACATAAACAAAAAATATAGATCCCCGTCACATTTTTGCGTTATACAGGAACCTCGCCCTGGAGAATGAGGTGCTGTATGACATCCCTGACGCGTCCGCGCGTTGAGTTTATCTCAACGATACTCCAGACCGTGCTGAACCTCGGTCTACTGAGCCTTGGCCTGATCCTGGTCGTGTTTCTGGGTAAAGAGACGGTGCATCTGGCGGATGTGCTGTTCGCCCCTGAGCAAACCAGCAAATACGCGCTGGTGGAAGGCCTGGTGGTCTACTTTCTCTACTTCGAATTTATCGCCCTGATTGTGAAGTACTTTCAGTCCGGCTTTCACTTCCCGCTGCGCTATTTTGTCTACATTGGCATCACCGCGATTGTGCGGCTGATCATCGTCGATCATAAATCCCCGCTCGACGTGCTGATCTACTCGGCAGCGATCCTGCTGCTGGTGATCACCCTCTGGCTGTGCAACTCAAAGCGGCTGAAACGCGAATAAAAAAAGGGCGCTCCGAAGAGCGCCTAACAACAGTCACAAGTTGGTTCAATACAATACGTCTAAAGTTGAGGGTTGCAGTGGCATAACAAATGAAACTTAACCTTTCACACCGCCCGCCGTCAGGCCGTTGACCAGCCAGCGCTGGGCCAGCAGGAACACCACGGTAATCGGGATGGCAGAGAGGACGGCCGCCGCGGCAAAGTCTCCCCACAGGTAGTTTTGCGGGTTGAGATACTGCTGCATACCGACGGCCAGGGTGTAGCTGTTTACATCACGCAGTAACAGTGAGGCGACCGGGACTTCGGTGATCGCCGCGATAAACGACAGAATAAACACCACCGCCAGAATCGGCACCGACAGCGGCAGCAGCACCAGGCGGAACGCCTGCCACGGTGTCGCCCCATCCAGCGCCGCCGCTTCTTCCAGCGAACCGTCGATGGTTTCGAAATAGCCCTTGATGGTCCACACATGCAGGGCGATGCCGCCAAGATAGGCGAAGATCACGCCGCCGTGAGTGTTCAGGCCGATGAACGGCACGTACTGGCCCAGACGGTCAAACAGGGCATACAACGCCACCAGTGACAGCACGGCCGGGAACATCTGGAAAATCAGCATCCCTTTCAGCAGCGTCGCTTTGCCAGGGAAGCGCATGCGGGCGAAGGCGTAAGCGCAGGTCGTGGAGAGCGTCACGATGCCGATCGCGGTGATGGTCGCCACCTTCACCGAGTTCCACAGCCACAGCAGCACCGGGAACGGCGGCGGCGTGACGCGGCCATCCGCGTGCTCCACGCTGAAGCCCAGCGCGAGCTTCCAGTGCTCCCAGGAGATTTCGTCCGGGATCAGGCTCCCGGTGGCGAAGTTCCCCGAACGCAGGGAGATGGCGATAACCATCAGCAGCGGGAACATGATCGCCGCGATGAAAATCAGCAGGCCTAAGTGCGTCGCGAGGAGGCGCAGTTTCTGAGATTTGGGTTGTACCATTGCCATGTTCAGTGCCCTCCTTAGTCAAATTTCATACGTGTGGCTTTCAGGTTCACAATCGCCAGGGCGCCAACCAGCAGGAAGATCAGGGTGGCAATCGCCGCCGCCAGGCCGAAGTCCTGACCGCCGCCGCCCTCGAAGGCGATGCGGTAGGTGTAGCTCACGAGCAGGTCGGTATAACCAGCTGGCGTCGTGGTGCCAAGGCGGTCCGGGCCGCCGTTGGTCAACAGCTGAATCAGCACGAAGTTGTTAAAGTTAAAGGCGAAGCTGGCGATCATCAGCGGCGTCAGCGGCTTAATGAGCAGCGGCAGGGTAATTTTGAAGAAGTTCTGGAACGGACCCGCGCCGTCCATCGCCGAGGCTTCGTACAGATCGTCCGGGATAGCCTTCAGCAGCCCCATGCACAGGATCATCATGTACGGATACCCGAGCCAGGTGTTCACGATGATAATCATCGAGCGGGCGGTGGTCGGGTCGCTGAACCAGGCCGGTTTGATGCCGAACAGCGCGCTCAGCATCATGTTGATTTCACCGAAGCTCTGGTTAAACAGCCCTTTGAAAATCAGAATCGAGATAAACGACGGCACGGCGTAGGGCAGAATCAGCAGCACGCGGTAAATCGCTTTGCCTTTCAGGGACTCCCACTGCACGAGGCAGGCCAGCACCATGCCCACGGCCACGGTCAGGATCACGGTCAGCACCGAGAAGACCACCGTCCAGACGAAGATGGCGAAGAACGGTTTCTGGATGCCTTCGTCGGTAAACACGCGGGTGAAGTTGTCCCAGCCGATGGTGACGGTGTAGCCCGGGCTGAGTTTGTCGTCGCCCCAGCTGCCGTCGGCATTCACCGACTGATAGAAACCGATATCGTTGTTCGGACGGTACTTCACGCCGCTCTGGTTGTTGGTCAGCGTGCCGTCATCCGCCAGGGTATAAAGCGGCTGCGTGCCGGAGAACTGGCGCAGCGAGCTCATGGTCACTTTGCTTTCGTCTGGCAGCACGGCGGTGAGCTGGGTCAGCGCCTGACGATTCTGGGTAATGATACGCAGGTTGGCACGTTCACCTTCCGGCAGGGCCGCAGCCTCTTTTAAGGCCAGCTTCTGCTCGCCGCCAAATTTGAACGCGTCGGAAAGATAGGTTTTGCCGCTCTCACCGTCAGTGAGCGCTAACTTCCACTCATCTCCCGCAGGATACAGGCCGAAGTTAAAGGTTTTACCCGCCTGATAAGAACGGTCCAGAAGCACCTGGGTGGCGCGCTCCTGCGCGAGCTGGTTGGTGCTGCTGTAGTTGGTAAAGGCAATCGCGATGGTGCAGATCAGCGGAAAGAGGACAAACAGCCCCATCCCGGCAACACCCGGGTAGACATAGCGCCAGGCGTACGCTTTACGGTTGGCGAAAATATACAGGCCAACCGAGCTTAAAATCAGCGTCATGATGGCAAACAGGTATTCCCCTTGCACGTACATTAAAACAACAAGGTAACCCACCAGCAGACACAGCAGACCTATCACTGACCACTTCAGTGCGTCGCTTTGCCACCAGTGCTTCTTTTTAATGACATCCATGGGGTTCTTCCTCTACAACGGTGGAAACTTATCGTCAGGTGGCGCTGCGCTTACCTGACCTACGGATCGTGCCGTAGTCGTAGGGCGGGTAAGCGCATGCGCTACCCGCCGTTTTTCAGACTTACTTAGTAATACGACCCTGAGCATCTTTCAGCGCGGCATCGACGGTCTGGCGACCGCTTGCAGCGTTGATGACGGCGGTACGGGTGGCGTACCAGAACGCAGCCATCTGTGGGATGTTCGGCATTATTTCGCCTTTCTGGGCGTTATCCATGGTGGCCGCAATACGCGGATCTTTCGCCAGCTGATCCTGGAAGGATTTCAGCGCAACGGCGCCCAGCGGTTTGTCCTTGTTCACTTCATCCAGACCCTGATCGGTCAGCAGGTAGTTTTCGAGGAACTCTTTCGCCAGCTCTTTGTTCGGGCTGGCGGCGTTGATACCCGCGCTCAGCACGCCAACGAACGGTTTAGACGGTTTGCCGTTGAAGGTTGGCAGCAGGGTCACGCCGTAGTTGATTTTGCTCTTGTCGATGTTGGTCCAGGCCCACGGACCGTTGATGGTCATCGCGGTTTCGCCTTTGTTGAACGCCGCTTCCGCGATGGAGTAGTCGGTATCCGCGTTCATGTGTTTGTTCTTAATCAGGTCAACCAGGAAGGTCAGGCCTTTTTTCGCGCCCGCACTGTCCACGCCCACGTCTTTCACGTCATATTTGCCGTTTTCAAACTTGAACGCGTAGCCGCCGTCGGCAGCAATCAGCGGCCAGGTGAAGTACGGCTCTTGCAGGTTGAACATCAGAGCGGATTTACCTTTCGCCTTCAGCTCTTTATCCAGGGCAGGGATCTCTTCCCAGGTTTTCGGTGGATTTGGCACCAGGTCTTTGTTGTAAATCAGTGACAGCGCTTCAACCGCGATTGGGTAAGCGATCAGCTTGCCGTTATAGCGAACGGCGTCCCAGGTGAACGGGAACAGTTTGTCCTGGAAGGCTTTGTCTGGCGTGACTTCTGCCAGCAGGCCAGACTGCGCGTAGCCCCCGAAACGGTCATGCGCCCAGAAGATAATGTCCGGACCATCGCCCGTGGCCGCAACCTGCGGGAACTTCTCTTCCAGTTTGTCCGGGTGCTCTACGGTGACTTTGATACCGGTGTCTTTCTCGAATTTTTTGCCCACTTCGGCCAGACCGTTATAGCCCTTGTCGCCGTTAATCCAGATAACCAGCTTACCTTCTTCAATTTTGGCGAGAGCCGGTGCGGAAATCATCATTGCTGCGAGGGCGGACAATGCGAAAACGCGTGCGCCAGTCTTGATCTTCATATCTGCCATCCTTTATTGGTGATGTGCTCGTGGATACATAAGGTGGTTCAACGTGACTCAGTCTCCTTATTTGACATCCTCTTTCCATCCTCCCAGTCCCTACGCCCCACCCCCTGTTTGTGTGATCCCTGTAACATAAATTTAAGTTATGAGTGCTGGCGCACATAAAAACCCACTGAATTTTGCAGGCCGCTTCACGATTTTCGCCTCAGCCCCTCCGCTGCGGTCGCAGAGCCTGCTCTCTCATCCTCCCGCCTCCTCCCCCATAAAAAAGCCGGGGGGTGGAGGATTCACGAAAGTAATGGAACACGCATAGTGAACTTATCTTGAATGTTTCTGTCGGTGACAGGTTGTAACGAAGGGAGAAGGGCATGGCGAGCGTACAGCTGCGTAATGTAACGAAAGCCTGGGGCGACGTTGTGGTGTCAAAAGACATCAATCTGGACATCCACGAAGGTGAATTTGTGGTGTTCGTGGGTCCATCAGGCTGTGGTAAATCGACTCTGCTGCGTATGATTGCCGGTCTTGAAACCATCACCAGTGGCGATCTGTTTATTGGTGATACCCGAATGAACGACATCCCGCCAGCTGAACGCGGCGTGGGCATGGTGTTCCAGTCTTATGCGCTTTATCCGCATCTTTCCGTTGCCGAGAATATGTCCTTTGGCCTGAAGCTGGCCGGCGCGAAAAAAGAGACCATTAACCAGCGCGTCACCCAGGTGGCGGAAGTGCTCCAGCTGGCACATCTGCTGGAGCGTAAACCGAAGGCGCTCTCCGGCGGTCAGCGTCAGCGTGTGGCGATCGGCCGTACGCTGGTGGCCGAGCCGCGCGTGTTCCTGCTCGATGAACCTCTCTCTAACCTGGATGCCGCCCTGCGCGTCCAGATGCGTATCGAAATCTCCCGTCTGCACAAACGCCTTGGACGCACGATGATTTACGTCACCCACGATCAGGTCGAAGCGATGACGCTGGCCGACAAAATCGTGGTGCTGGACGCCGGTCGCGTGGCGCAGGTGGGCAAACCGCTGGAGCTGTATCACTACCCGGCAGATCGCTTTGTTGCGGGCTTCATTGGCTCGCCAAAGATGAACTTCCTGCCCGTAAAAGTGACCGCGACGGCAATCGAACAGGTACAGGTGGAACTGCCAAACCGTCAGCAAGTCTGGCTGCCGGTCGACAGCGCCAACGTACAGGTGGGGGCCAATATGTCCCTCGGTATCCGCCCTGAGCATTTACTGCCGAGCCACATCGCTGATGTGACGCTGGAAGGTGAAGTTCAGGTCGTCGAACAGCTTGGTCACGAAACACAGATTCATATCCAGATCCCCGCCATCCGTCAGAACCTGGTCTACCGCCAGAATGACGTGGTGTTGGTAGAAGAGGGTGCCACATTCGCTATCGGTTTGCCGCCAGAGCGTTGCCATCTGTTCCGTGAGGATGGCACTGCATGTCGTCGGTTGCACAAAGAGCCAGGCGTTTAAGCATTCCAATTACAAAGAAAAGCAATGATCTCAGGAGATAGAATAATGATTACTCTGCGCAAAGTCCCTCTGGCTGTCGCCATTGCGGCAGGCATCCTGTCTGCCCAGGCGGGCGCCGTAGACTTTAAAGGTTATGCTCGTTCCGGCATTGGCTGGACCGGAAGTGGCGGTGAACAACAATGTTTCCAGGCAACAGGCGCACAAAGTAAATACCGTCTCGGTAACGAATGTGAAACCTACGCCGAACTGAAACTGGGCCAGGAAGTGTGGAAAGAAGGCGACAAGAGCTTCTATTTCGACACCAACGTAGCGTACTCCGTTTCTCAGCAGAATGACTGGGAATCCACCAGCCCGGCCTTCCGTGAAGCTAACGTGCAGGGTAAAAACCTGATTGAATGGCTGCCAGGCTCTACCATCTGGGCCGGTAAACGCTTCTATCAGCGTCATGACGTACACATGATCGACTTCTACTACTGGGATATCTCTGGTCCTGGTGCCGGTATTGAAAACATCGATCTGGGCTTTGGTAAACTCTCTCTGGCAGCGACCCGTTCTTCTGAGTCCGGCGGTTCTGCAACCTTCGCCGATCGTGATGCGAACGGTGACCGTATTTATGACAACGTGGTACCAAACGATGTCTTCGACGTGCGTTTAGCCGGTCTGGAAACCAACCCGGGCGGTACGCTGGAGCTGGGCGTTGACTACGGTCATACCAACATTCCTGACGACTACTACCTGCAACCTGGCGCCTCTAAAGATGGCTGGCTGTTCACCGCTGAACACACCCAGAGCATGATGAAAGGCTTCAACAAGTTCGTGCTGCAATACGGTACGGACTCCATGACCTCTAACGGTAAAGGTATTCCACAGGGCGGCAGCATCGATAACGACGGCTCTATGTGGCGCGTACTGGACCACGGTGCAATCACCCTGGCAGACCGTTGGGACCTGATGTACGTCGGTATGTACCAGAACATCGATCGTGACAACAACAACGGTACCGAGTGGTGGACCGTGGGTGTTCGTCCAATGTTCAAATGGACGCCGATCATGAGCACCTTGCTGGAAGTGGGCTACGACAACGTTAAATCTCAGAAAACTGACGACAAAAACAGCCAGTACAAAATCACCCTGGCACAGCAATGGCAGGCAGGTGACAGCATCTGGTCCCGTCCGGCTATCCGCGTCTTCGCAACCTACGCGAAGTGGGATGAGAAATGGGGCTACGCGAACAACGGCGATACGGGCTACACCTCTGGCGTAGCGTATAGCGACACCTCCGCGAAAACCTTCAGCCGTGGCGATAACGATGAGTGGACCTTCGGCGCCCAGATGGAAATCTGGTGGTAATTCGTCAAGCCTGACGTAATGACCTGAAAAGAGGGGCGCAAGCCCCTCTCTCCTTAGGGTGCTGCGCGCTATTGCCTGGCCACCGCAGTGCTCACGCTATCAGAGGTAATAACAATGAAAATGAAGAAAAGTCTCGTCGCGCTGTGCCTCTCTGCGGGGCTGTTGGCCTGTGCGCCTGCGGTCACCTTTGCAGATGTGAATTTTGTTCCTCAAAATACCAGCGCTGCGCCAGCTATTCCGGCTGCGGCACTACAGCAACTGGTGTGGACGCCAGTTGATCAATCGAAAACACAAACTACCCAGCTTTCAGCGGGGGGCCAGTCACTGAACGTGCCGGGTATCAGCGGTCCGGTCGCGGCTTTCAGCGTGCCGGCGAATATCGGCGAGCTGACCCTGACGTTGACCAGTGAAGTCAATAAACAGACCAGCGTCTTCGCGCCTAACGTGCTGATCCTCGATCAGAACATGACGCCATCCGCGTTCTTCCCAAGCGACTATTTCAGCTATCAGGAGCCTGGCGTCATGAGCGCCGATCGGCTGGAAGGCGTTATGCGCCTGACGCCAGCCCTGGGTCAGCAGAAGATTTATGTTCTGGTGTTCACGACTGAAAAAGATTTGCAGCAAACCACGAAGCTGGTCGATCCGGCAAAAGCCTATGCGAAAGGCACGGGGAACTCTGTCCCGGATATTCCGGACCCGCTTGCCCGTCATACTACCGATGGTCTGATCAAGCTGAAAGTCTCCACCAACAGCGCCTCCAGCGTACTCGTAGGCCCGCTGTTTGGCTCATCTGGCCCGGGTCCGGTAACGGTGGGTAATACTGCCGCGCCTGTATATGCCGCGCCTGCCGCAGCACCGGCCGCAGCTCCGGCCCCGGCGAAAAAAGCCGAGCCGGTGCTTAACGATACTGAAACTTACTTTAACAACGCCATCAAGCAGGCGGTTAAAAACGGCGATGTCGATAAAGCGCTGAAACTGCTTGATGAAGCCGAGCGTTTAGGTTCAACCACTGCCCGTTCCACCTTTATCAGCAGTGTAAAAGGCAAGGGGTAACCGTCTCCCCACAGTGCTGATTTTGTTAGTCGTTTAGTGCGCCTTCACGGGCGCACTTTTTTTGGCTAAGTTGCACCATTGTTGCGATAGTGATCGCTAAATTTGGTTTGTCCGTCCTCATTTTGCCAATCTGCGATACAATGCCTTTACGTTATGTATCGGAGAGTCTGGCATGTCACACCCCGCGCTCACGCAGCTGCGTGCGCTACGCTATTTCGACCAAATACCCGCGCTTAACCCGGAGCAACTGGACTGGCTGCTGCTGGAAGATTCCATGACAAAACGTTTTGAGCAACAGGGTAAAACGGTCACGGTGACGATGATTCAGGAAGGGTTTGTCTCGCCTGCGGAGATTGCCAGCGAGCTGCCGCTGCTGCCGCAGGAAGAACGCTACTGGCTGCGTGAAATTTTACTGTGTGCCGATGGCGAGCCGTGGCTTGCCGGGCGGACGGTGGTTCCTGAGTCTACACTTTCCGGGCCGGAGCTGGCATTGCAACGCCTCGGCAAAACGCCCCTGGGGCGCTATCTATTCACCTCGTCTGAACTGACCCGTGATTTTATTGAAATTGGTTGCGATGCCGATTTGTGGGGGCGCCGTTCCCGCCTTCGTTTGAGTGGCAAGCCGTTAATACTGACGGAACTCTTTTTGCCAGCATCGCCGTTGTACTAAGAGGGAGAAAAAATGGAGTGGAGTCTGACGCAGAATAAGCTGCTGGCCTATCACCGCCTGATGCGTACTGATAAACCCATTGGCGCGCTGCTGCTGCTGTGGCCGACCTTATGGGCGCTGTGGGTTGCCACGCCGGGGGTGCCGCCGCTGTGGATCCTGGCGGTGTTTGTGGCGGGCGTCTGGCTGATGCGCGCTGCGGGCTGTGTGGTTAACGACTATGCTGACCGGAAATTTGATGGACATGTTAAGCGCACCGCGAATCGTCCTCTGCCGAGCGGTCAGGTGACCGGGAAAGAGGCGCGCATTCTGTTTGTGGTGCTGGTGCTTCTCTCTTTCATGCTGGTGTTAACCCTTAACACCATGACCATTCTGTTGTCCGTTGCTGCTCTGGCGCTGGCCTGGGTTTACCCGTTCATGAAGCGATACACCCATCTGCCGCAGGTGGTATTGGGTGCGGCATTTGGCTGGTCGATTCCCATGGCGTTTGCCGCGGTCAGCGAGTCCGTTCCGCTCAGCTGCTGGCTGATGTTCCTGGCGAATATTCTCTGGGCCGTTGCGTACGATACCCAATACGCGATGGTCGATCGCGATGACGATCTCAAGATTGGCATCAAATCGACGGCGATCCTGTTTGGTCGTCACGACAAACTGATCATCGGCATATTGCAGGTGGCGGTGCTGGCGCTGATGGTGGCGATTGGTCGCCTGAACGGGCTGAACTGGGAGTTTTACTGGTCCGTACTGGTGGCGGGGCTGCTGTTTGCGTATCAGCAGAAGCTGATTGCGAAGCGCGAGCGTGAAGCCTGCTTTAAAGCGTTTCTGAATAATAACTACGTCGGGCTGGTGCTGTTTCTGGGCCTGGCGATGAGTTACTGGTGATAAAAAAGCCGGGTGGCGGCTTCGCCTTACCCGGCCTACGATTTAGCGGAACATGTAGGCCGGGTAAGCGTTAGCGCCACCCGGCTTTAGCATCATTCGCCCTGCGTCGAACTCTCAATCGTCAAACGCACATCCGCGGTAATCAGCTCTGCCAGCATCTGGTAAACCTTCATCGTCTCTTCCGGCTCGGCATCGCCCGTATCGCTAATGTACCCTTCGTCGCGCAGCGTCAGCACCAGGGAGCTGAATACCGCTTTGTCGAAGAATTCCGGGGCGTTAATGCCATGCAGAACAGAGAGGCGCTGGGCCAGCGTCCGGCTCTCTTTTTCCAGCGTACCGCGGTTGATTGACGGGTTTGCACTCAGCAACCAGAAGGTAATGGCGTAGCGCTGCAACGTCTCACGCGCACCGGAAGCCAGGAGCTGCAAGGTACGAGAACGTGACGGATTGATATGCAGTTCATCATCACTGATGGTAATCAGCCCCTGACGATGCATCTCTGCCGTCATTTTATCGAGCTCTGCCGCCAGTTCATCCTTACTCCAGCGCAGGAACAGCTCCGCTTTCAGCATCGGGTAGATGGCCTGAATATGGCGCAGCAGCTCCTGACGCGAAATACGGCGGTGCTGGGTAATAATGGCCGCCATCAGCGACGGCAGCATCAGCATATGCGTGATGTTATTGCGGTAGTAGGTCATCAGCACAGCCTGCTCGCGCGGCAGAATGATGATGTCACCAATCGTATCTTTCTCGACTTCGAACTTGTTCATCTGCAACGCGTGATCGATCAGCTCGCTGGCGGTGGCAGACGGCACGGTCGAATCCACGGAATACGGCACGTTGCGCATGATATCCAGGTAGCAATCAATCTGCTCGGTCAGCTGCTCACGGGTCAGTGAACGCTGGCGGGAGGCCAGAAGCGCAGTACAACACAGGTTCATGGCGTTTGCCGCACCAGCATTGTTGATGCGTACCATCAGCTCGGATGCAATGCCGTTGACCGTTGGCGTCAGCCAGGCCGGACGTACCGCTTCGATAGGATCGATAGACTCGCGCCACTCCGGAACATGATGGTTCAGATATGTCATCAGCGGCAGGGGCTCGCCAAAGTTCACGTAGCCCTGGCCGAGGTTGCGCAGTTTACTCAGCCCACGCAGCATCTGCGGCAGACTCTCTTTCTCTTTGGTCGCACCGCGCAGCTCTTTCGCGTAGGTGCCCACTTCCATCACGTGTTCATAACCGATGTAAATAGGCACCAGCGTGATAGGACGCGTACCGCCACGCAGCATGGCCTGAATGGTCATCGACAGCGTGCCGGTCTTCGGATCGAGCAGACGACCGGTACGCGAGCGACCGCCTTCAACAAAGTACTCCACGGAATAACCGCGGCTGAACAGCTCGCCCAGATACTCCCTGAAGACGGTGGAGTAGAGCTTGTTACCCTTGAAGGTACGACGAATAAAGAACGCACCCAGACGGCGGAAAATCGGGCCTGCTGGCCAGAAGTTCAGGTTGATACCGGCAGCAATATGCGGCGGCACCAGGCCCTGGTGATAGAGCACGTAAGAGAGCAGCAGGTAGTCCATGTGGCTGCGGTGGCAGGGCACATAGACAATTTCGTGGCCGTCGTGCGCTAACTGACGCACGCGCTCGGCGTTGTGGACGTTAATCCCCTGATAGAGGCGGTTCCACGTAAAGCCGAGGATACGGTCAGAGAGGCGAATCATCTCGTAGGAGAAGTTCGCGGCGATCTCTTCCATCAGCGCGATTGCGTTCTGCTGCGCTTTCTCGTGCGAAATTTTCTTGCTGCGCGCTTCATCTTCTACGGCACGGGCAATCGCTTTGGAAGCCAGCAGCTTGTTGAACAGATCCTGACGCGCCGGGAGACGTGGTCCAACGGCCGCCAGACGCTGACGTGCAAAGTGCATACGCGCAACGCGCGCCAGCTTTTGCGCAATGATTTTGTCAGTGCCGTGTTCATCCGCCATGCGGCGCAGTGAAACGGAAGGCGAGAAGCGGACAAAGCTGTCGCGTCCCAGCCAGGAGACGGCGAAGAACTTCTGAATGCCGTTGAGCATACGCAGCGGCGGGTTCTCTTCCCCTTTTTCACGCCCCGGACGGCGGCCAAACATCACCGACACCGGCACCATCTGCACGTCCAGATCGGGGTTGCTGCGGTGCAGATCAAGGTAATCATGGAACAGCTTAATGGACTCTTCTTTCGGCGTGTAATAGGTGAACACGCGCGGTCCGCCATGGATGAACACGTAGCGCGGCAGCAGCGTACCGTCGACTTCCAGCGGTTCAAGCGGGTCAGGTAAATCGTGCGCCAGACATTGAGCGCGAAGCGTCAGCAGGTCTGCCTTCGAGTTATAAGGCAAAACGTACATAATAGGGCGCGACGTATCGAGCCCTAATTCCAGCGCAGGTTCTGCTGGGATAGACTTACTTTTTACCAGTACGCTTAATGGTAAATTAAGTAATTTGTAGTAAATTCGTGGCCAGCCGGACATAAACGATGTAAAGCCTCTGGTTAATAATGCAATTGCGGCGCAAGGATAACAGAAAGCGCGCAAAATTTCTGTTGTTACCCGTCATACTTCAGGTTGCAGCAAAACGCGCTGCGGCTTTAGTTACAGACGCTATTTATCATAAAAGGTTCTTTTAATGGCCAATAATACCACTGGGTTAACTCGAATCATTAAAGCTGCCGGTTATTCATGGAAAGGTTTCCGCGCGGCATGGGTTAATGAAGCCGCTTTCCGCCAGGAGGCGGTTGCCGCAATCGTTGCCGTTGTCATCGCCTGCTTCCTTGATGTTGATGCTATCACCCGCGTACTGCTCATCGGATCTGTCCTTCTGGTGATGATAGTGGAAATTCTTAATAGCGCTATTGAGGCCGTTGTTGACCGAATCGGGTCGGAATTCCATGAACTGTCTGGCCGGGCGAAAGACATGGGTTCCGCTGCCGTACTGCTGGCGATTATCACTGCGGCGATCACCTGGGTCACGCTGCTTTGGTCGCATTTCCGATGAGCCTCGAGGAATAATTAAGTCCCTGGTTTTTTGTGCAGTTTTTGGTTCCAAAATCGCCTTTGACTGTATATACTCACAGCATAACTGTATATACACCCAGGGGGCGGTATGAAAGCGTTAACGACCAGGCAGCAAGAGGTGTTTGATCTCATTCGGGATCATATCGGCCAGACGGGTATGCCACCCACGCGTGCAGAAATTGCGCAGCGTCTGGGCTTCCGTTCTCCTAATGCTGCCGAAGAGCACCTTAAAGCGCTGGCGCGCAAGGGCGTGATTGAGATTGTTTCCGGCGCCTCACGCGGCATTCGTCTGCTGGTGGAAGAAGAGAGCGGTATTCCGCTGGTGGGGCGCGTAGCGGCAGGTGAACCTCTGCTGGCGCAGCAGCACATCGAAGGGCACTATCAGGTTGACCCTGGCATGTTCAAGCCAAGCGCCGATTTCCTGCTGCGCGTTAGCGGAATGTCCATGAAAGATATCGGTATTCTGGATGGCGATCTGCTGGCGGTACACAAAACGCAGGACGTGCGTAACGGGCAAGTCGTGGTGGCGCGCATTGATGATGAAGTGACGGTTAAGCGCCTGAAGAAACAAGGCAATACCGTGCAGCTTCTGCCTGAAAACAATGAATTCTCCCCGATTGTGGTGGATCTCCGCGAGCAGAGCTTCTCTATTGAAGGGCTGGCGGTCGGCGTTATCCGCAACGGTGAATGGCTGTAATCTCTTCCTGACAGGCTGTAGTTCCTCTACAGCCTGGCCTGTTTTCTGATTCCGGTAATTTCCATGGCATTGCTGACTTCTGCCGATAAGGCGTTGTGGCGTCTTGCGCTACCGATGATTTTTTCCAATATTACCGTTCCTCTGCTGGGGCTGGTGGATACGGCGGTTATCGGGCATCTCGATTCGCCGATTTATCTCGGCGGCGTCGCGATCGGCGCAACGGCGACCAGCTTTCTCTTTATGCTGCTGCTTTTTCTGCGCATGAGTACGACAGGCCTGACGGCCCAGGCGTATGGTGCAAAAGATCCTCTGCGTCTGGCGCGTGCGCTGGTTCAGCCGCTCATTCTGGCGTTCGGTGCCGGTGCGTTAATCGTTCTGTTGCGTACGCCGCTGATTGATCTTGCGCTCCATATTGTAGGTGGCAGCGATGCCGTACTGGAACAGGCCCGGCGGTTCCTCGAAATTCGCTGGCTCAGCGCGCCCGCTTCACTGGCAAACCTGGTCCTGCTGGGCTGGCTGCTGGGCGTGCAGTACGCCCGCGCGCCGGTGATCCTGCTGGTGGTGGGCAACCTGCTTAACATTGTGCTCGATCTCTGGCTGGTGATGGGGCTGCACATGAACGTCCGGGGCGCGGCGCTGGCCACGGCGATTGCCGAGTACGGTACGCTGCTGATCGGTTTGGGAATGGTCTGGCGCGTACTGGCGATGCGCGGTATCACCCTGGATCTGCTGAAATCGGCCTGGCGCGGCAACATTCGTAAGCTGCTGGCGCTTAATCGCGACATCATGCTCCGTTCGCTCCTGCTGCAACTCTGCTTTGGCGCCTTAACCGTTTTTGGTGCGCGTCTTGGGCCTGAAATCGTCGCAGTCAACGCAGTGCTCATGACGTTACTGACCTTTACCGCTTATGCGCTGGATGGTTTTGCTTACGCCGTCGAGGCGCATTCAGGGCAGGCCTATGGCGCGCGTGAAAGCGGCCAGTTACGTGAG
Organism: Enterobacter cloacae complex sp. EB5; assembly: GCF_031432835.1. Classification (NCBI taxonomy): domain Bacteria; kingdom Pseudomonadati; phylum Pseudomonadota; class Gammaproteobacteria; order Enterobacterales; family Enterobacteriaceae; genus Enterobacter; species Enterobacter cloacae complex sp. EB5. Next base: position 1,638,558 of record NZ_CP133860.1, on the reverse strand, counting down.
GTCTGGCGTGCTGCCTGTCGTCAGGCGGGCCTGGTGGCGCTGGTCTTTGCTCTGGTGTACGCCTGTTTTGGTGGGCATATTGTCGCGCTACTCACCTCGTTGCCCGCGCTACGTGAGCTGGCCGATCGCTACATCCTCTGGCAGGTAGTATTACCGGTGGTGGGCGTGTGGTGCTATTTGCTGGACGGCATGTTTATTGGTGCGACGCGAGGGGCGGAGATGCGCAACAGCATGGCCGTGGCGGCGGCGGGATTCGGCCTGACGCTGCTGACCCTGCCGTATCTCGGCAATCATGGTCTGTGGCTGGCGCTGGCGGTGTTTCTCTCACTGCGTGGCCTTTCGCTGGCTGTTATCTGGCATCGTCACTGGCGAAACAATACCTGGTTTCCAGCCCCGCACGATATATCGTAACGGTTAAAGATTCCGAATATAAAAACAACCGCCGAATCCTTAACTACAATAATAATCACGTCCAGCAGAAAAGAACGTAGCGGGCGATACTCATAGACGCTTAACACGAGGACACGATTATGAATAAAGACGAAATCGGCGGCAACTGGAAGCAATTCAAAGGTAAAGCGAAAGAACAGTGGGGTAAGCTTACAGATGACGATATGACCGTCATTGAAGGTAAGCGCGATCAGCTGGTAGGTAAAATCCAGGAGCGCTACGGTTACGAAAAAGATAAGGCGGAAAACGAAGTCAAAGACTGGGAAACCCGTAACGACTACCGCTGGTAACCGGCACTGTCCCCAAGGGCGGCCCTGAGCCGCCTTTTTCTTTGGCTTTAACGCGGCTTTTTCTTCACCAGGATAGAGTGATCGTGCTGACAGGCATCCTGATGACGGCATGACTCCACCTCCACGCAGGCAGAACATAAGCCGTGGGCTTCAATCACGTTATGGCGCAGCGCAAAGCCCATTCTGGCTGCCAGCGTATGCATAATATCTTCCACACCTTCCGCACCCTCTTCCTTCACCACACCACAGCGATCGCAGATAAACATGGCGGACGTGTGAGTTGGCTGGTCAAAAAGATGGCACAGCACATAGCTGTTTGTTGATTCCACTTTATGCACAAACCCTTGCTCCAGCAGAAAATCCAGCGCCCGATAAACGGTCGGCGGTTTTGCCTGCGGCTCGCTTTCACGCAGCAGATCGAGCAGATCGTAGGCGCTGATGGCGCCCTGTTGCAGGCTCATCAGACGCAGTACCTCAAGGCGCTGCGGGGTCAGGCGCACATTGCGTTGCGCGCACAGCTTTTCAGCTTGCGCTAACAGCTCTTTTGTGGACTTGTCCATCGGGCACCTCGGATGTGTAAGGGGTGAAAACCTTCACTTTATCATGTTCTGCTAAAAACACCGAGATCCCCTGGCTGTGCTATACCTGACGCATCGCAAATCGGGAGATCGCATGATGAAAAGACCTGACTGTATTCGGCACTGGCGGGACGTGGAAGGCGCCGATGACGCAACGTATCCTGACAGCAACGAACGTTTTTCTATTGGCGCGCCGCTGGCCCGCAGGCTGGGTCTCGGCCGCATTGGTATTCACCATGAACGGCTGCCGCCCGGACGCCGTACGTCTTATCCGCATGCGGAAAGCGACGAAGAGGAGTTTGTTTACGTTCTGGAGGGTTACCCTGAGGCCTGGATCAATGGCTATTTATGGAAGCTCGAACCTGGCGACAGCGTCGGGTTTCCTGCCGGCACGGGTGTGTGTCATACCTTTATCAACAATACCGAGGAAGAGGTGCGCTTACTGGTGGTGGGAGAGGCCAATAAAAAGCACAACCGCATCTACTATCCGCTTAATCCGGTTTATGCCGCAACGCGCGAAGACCGCTGGGTAGACCATCCGCCTCAGTTTTTTGGGCCGCACGATGGAAAACCTGGGCGAAAATAATTTCCTCTTCTATAAATATTGATGGTCGTCACACATTAGAACAGGCCGGGATGGAATTTAACTTAGGGAAATAGCGGGTCTTTTTGTACTTATTCACAGCAATAGTTCGTTCCTGTTTGGGTGATAACAGACAGGGTTAACTAATAACAAACTATTTACGAGCACACTGTGAAAAAACATTTTAAATTTTCGATGGTTAGCATCGCTGTCTCCTTTTTTATGGCAAATCAGGCGGGAGCAGCCAATACCTGGACGGAAGCGCGTAGCGACGCAATGGGCGGAACGGGGGTCGCGGCAGGGAGCTATGGCAGTGGGGCGTTAATCAACCCCGCATTACTGGCAAAATCTAAGCCCGAGGATGATGTGACGGTTATTTTGCCGTCCGTTGGCGTGCAGGTGACCGATGAAGACAATCTTCAGGACGAGATTGATACCATTAACGACAAAATCAATCATTACAAGGATGTGGTTGATAGTCTGACCCCTATTGAAGTTATCACCAATCCATTAGGTTCGATCAATCAGTTCCAGGGCGCAGCGAAAGATCTCGCTGATGAACTGGACTACCTGAAAGGCAAAACCGCACACGCCACCGCAGGGGCGGGGATTGCCGTCAGTATCCCTAATGATGTTCTTTCCGTGGCCTTTATGGCAAAAGGCTATGCCCATGGCCGCGTCAGCTCTTCAATCGATCAGCAGGACATTGATTATCTGCGTGGTATACAACGAAGTGATGCGATTGCTGCCGGTGTGGCGCTGGATGCCGCGCTAAACGGTACCGATCAGATCACCAAAAACCTTAACTCTACGGCGTCTGGTCGGGCGGCGATTGTATCCGACTACGGTATTGCGGTGGCCCGTCAGTTCGATCTTGGCGGCGTTCCGGTTTCCTTTGGCGTCACGCCGAAGCTGCAAAAAACCTGGCTCTATAACTACACCACGTCAATCTACGATTACGACAGTAATAAGTGGAACGACAGCCGCTATCGTACCGACGACACTGGATTCAACGTCGATGCCGGTATTGCTGCTGATTTCGGTGAAAACTGGACGGTCGGCGTGAGCGGGCAAAACCTGATGTCGCGCGATATCGATACCAAAGATATCCGCATCCGCAACGGGCGGACGGGAGAGGTGGTGAGTTATAAAGACACCTATCAGATCCGTCCGCTGGTCACTGCCGGGGCCGCCTGGCACAACGATCTGGTCACACTGACCGCAGACGGCGATCTGACCGAAACCAAGGGCTTTAAAAGCGAAGATACCTCCCAGTACGTTGGCGTTGGTGCCGAAGTCACGCCACTGAGCTGGCTGGCAGTACGCGCCGGTTATCGTGCGGATATGAAAGGGAACGACAGCAACGTCTTTACCGGCGGTGTCGGTTTCGCGCCGTTCAACTCCGTCCATGTTGACCTGATGGGGCTTTATGGCGAAGACGAGACCTGGGGCGCAGGGGCACAGTTGAGCATGACGTTCTAAAGTACACCGGAGGCGCTGCGCCTCCGGCTTTTCTTTGTGCTATAGTAGCGCCCCTTTTCCACCAGATGCTTAAAACTTCGCCATGTCGTCAGAATTCCAGACCGCTTTCTCTGCACACCGTTTCTCCATTGCGCCAATGCTCGACTGGACGGACAGACACTGCCGCTATTTCCTGCGTCAGCTCTCCCGCCATACGCTGCTGTACACCGAAATGGTCACTACCGGCGCAATTATTCACGGCAAGGGCGATTATCTGGCGTACAGCGTAGAGGAGCATCCGGTTGCGCTGCAACTGGGCGGCAGCGATCCGGCTGCGCTGGCGCAGTGCGCGAAGCTGGCTGAAGAACGCGGCTATGACGAGATTAACCTCAACGTCGGTTGCCCGTCCGACCGAGTGCAAAACGGTATGTTCGGCGCGTGTCTGATGGGGAATGCACACCTGGTGGCGGACTGCATCAAAGCGATGCGCGACGTCGTCTCTATCCCGGTCACGGTCAAAACCCGTATCGGCATAGACGACCAGGACAGCTACGAGTTTCTGTGTGATTTCATCAATACGGTATCAGGGAAGGGTGAATGCGAGATGTTTATCATCCACGCCCGTAAAGCCTGGCTCTCTGGCCTCAGTCCGAAAGAAAACCGCGAGATCCCGCCGCTGGACTACCCGCGCGTGTACCAGCTTAAACGCGACTTCCCACACCTGACCATGTCGATCAACGGCGGTATTACGTCGCTGGACGAGGCCAAAGCGCATCTCGAACATATGGATGGCGTGATGGTCGGACGCGAGGCGTATCAGAATCCGGGCATTCTGGCGACGGTTGACCGGGAAATCTTTGGCGTTGACGGTGCTGACACCGATCCCGTGGCGGTAGTGCGCGCCATGTATCCGTACATTGAGCGCGAGCTGAGTAATGGTACCTATCTGGGCCACATTACCCGCCATATGCTTGGCCTGTTCCAGGGCATTCCTGGCGCGCGCCAGTGGCGTCGTTATCTCAGCGAGAACGCGCATAAAGCCGGTGCGGATATTGAGGTCCTGGAACACGCGCTGCGTCTGGTTGCGGATAAACGTTAAATTTCGCTAAAAGATGGTCAAATACGCCACGCCCTGCAAAACATTGCGGGGCGTTTTGCTTTCAGAACAACACTTATTTTTGGCATGCTTCTTGTAATGATCGCAGCATCATTCGGGAACTCGTGGGAGAGCACCATGCTGGAACTACTTTTTGTGATTGGCTTCTTTATCATGCTGATGGTCACGGGCGTGTCGCTGCTCGGTATTCTGGCCGCGCTCGTTGTGGCCACGGTGGTGATGTTTGTCGGCGGTTTATTTGCCCTGACGATTAAACTCTTGCCGTGGTTACTTCTGGCGATTGCAGTGGTATGGGCGATACGGGCGATTAAATCGCCAAAACTGCCCACTTATCAGCGTAATAACCGCTTCCGTTACTAAGGTATTGAGGGGTACGTCACATACCTGCAACTTTTCCGGCAGCAATCCTTAGAACAGAATAGGATTTACTTATCGAATCTGTCACTATGGCTGCCGCTAAAGAATTCATCGAGCTGTACCCTACATACAGCCGAACTAAAAAAAGAAAGGGCTTCCCACGGGAAGCCCAATTTCTTTCTATGGCTCAGGGAATTAACAGACTTGATCCCTGCGTTGCCCGGCTCTCCAGCACCTCGTGCGCGCGCTGTGCATCGGTCAGCGGATATTTCTGCGCCTCTGCCACATCCACTTTAATTACCCCACTGGCGATCAGCGAGAACAGCTCGTTGCTGGCTTCCTCAAGTTCTTCCCGGTTGGTGATGTAACCTTGCAGGGAAGGGCGAGTGACGTACAGTGACCCTTTCTGATTCAGAATGCCCAGGTTGACGCCGGTGACAGCCCCGGAGGCGTTACCGAAGCTCACCATTAGCCCGCGACGTTGCAGGCAGTCCAGCGAAGATTCCCAGGTGTCTTTCCCCACCGAGTCATACACCACGCGGACCTTTTTGCCGCCAGTGATCTCTTTCAGCCGCTCAACGATGCTCTCTTCCCGGTAGTTGATCACCTGCCATGCGCCCGCGTCCAGCGCGCGCTGCGCTTTTTGCGCGCTGCCTGTGGTGCCGATCAGCTTCGCGCCCAGGGCTTTCGCCCACTGGCAGGCAATCAGCCCCACGCCACCTGCGGCTGCGTGAAACAGGAATTGCTCGTCAGGCTTAATTTCGTAGGTTTTGCGCAGCAGATAATAGACCGTCAGCCCTTTCAGGAATGAGGCGGCAGCCTGCTCGAAGCTGATCGCATTTGGCAGCAGCGCCGCTTTCTCGGCCGGAACGTTATGGATGGAGCTGTAAGCGCCCAGCGCCGACTGCGCGTACACCACGCGATCGCCTTCCTTAATGTGCTTCACCGCGCTGCCCACTTTGCTGACGATACCGGCCGCCTCGGTGCCCAGTCCGCTCGGCATCGACGGAGGCGGATAGAGGCCGCCGCGAATATAGGTATCGATGTAGTTAATGCCGATCGCTTTGTTTTCCACCTGGATTTCGTTCTCGCCAGGCGCAGCGGGGGTAAATTCCACCGCTTTGAGTACGTCAGGGCCACCATGCTTGTGAAATTCAATACGTGTTGCCATGCTTCCTCCAGAATGTGGTAATCTTTCGACCCACTCTTTATCTCGGTAACTCCATTCACTATGGCAGGAAACAAACCCTTCAACAAACAGACTGAACCTCGTGAGCGTGATTATCAGGTCGCCGGGTTAAAAGTCCCGCCGCACTCGATTGAAGCGGAACAGTCGGTGTTGGGCGGTTTAATGCTGGATAACGAACGCTGGGACGACGTCGCCGAGCGCGTTGTCGCGGAAGACTTCTATACCCGCCCGCACCGCCATATCTTTACGGAAATGGCGCGGTTGCAGGAGTCGGGCAGCCCGATTGACCTGATTACGCTCGCAGAATCGCTGGAGCGTCTGGGACAGCTCGACAGCGTCGGCGGATTTGCCTATCTGGCAGAACTGTCAAAAAACACGCCAAGTGCCGCTAACATCAGCGCTTACGCTGATATCGTCCGTGAACGTGCCGTTGTCCGCGAGATGATCTCGGTGGCGAATGAGATCGCCGAGGCCGGTTTCGATCCCCAGGGGCGCACCAGCGAAGATCTGCTCGACCTGGCGGAATCCCGCGTCTTTAAAATCGCCGAAAGCCGTGCGAACAAAGACGAAGGCCCGAAAAACATCGCCGACGTGCTCGACGCCACCGTTGCGCGTATTGAGCAGCTTTTCCAGCAGCCGCACGATGGCGTGACGGGGGTGAACACCGGTTATGACGATCTCAACAAGAAAACGGCAGGTCTTCAGCCATCGGATTTGATTATCGTCGCGGCGCGTCCGTCGATGGGTAAAACGACATTTGCGATGAACCTCGTCGAAAACGCGGCGATGTTGCAGGATAAGCCGGTGCTTATCTTCAGTCTTGAGATGCCCTCTGAACAGATTATGATGCGTTCTCTGGCGTCCCTGTCGCGCGTGGATCAGACCCGCATCCGTACCGGTCAGCTGGACGATGAGGACTGGGCGCGGATCTCCGGTACCATGGGGATTTTGCTGGAAAAACGGAACATCTATATCGATGACTCCTCCGGCCTGACGCCGACGGAAGTGCGCTCCCGCGCGCGCCGTATCGCCCGTGAACACGGTGGCATCGGCCTCATCATGATCGACTACCTTCAGCTGATGCGCGTCCCGTCGCTTTCCGACAACCGTACGCTGGAGATTGCCGAGATTTCCCGCTCGCTCAAGGCGTTAGCCAAAGAGCTGCACGTGCCGGTGGTGGCGCTGTCGCAGCTTAACCGCTCTCTGGAACAACGTGCAGACAAGCGCCCGGTCAACTCCGACCTGCGTGAATCCGGCTCCATCGAGCAGGATGCCGACTTAATCATGTTCATCTACCGTGATGAGGTTTATCACGAGAACAGCGATCTGAAAGGGATCGCCGAAATTATTATTGGTAAGCAACGTAACGGCCCCATCGGTACGGTACGTCTGACCTTTAACGGCCAGTGGTCGCGTTTCGACAACTATGCCGGTCCTCAATATGATAATGAGTAATTTCTAAGGAATTCAAATGCAAGCGGCAACTGTTGTGATTAACCGCCGCGCTCTGCGACACAACCTGCAACGTCTGCGAGAACTGGCGCCCGCCAGTAAGCTCGTTGCAGTCGTGAAAGCGAACGCTTACGGACACGGTCTTCTTGAGACCGCGCGAACGCTCCCCGATGCCGACGCTTTTGGCGTCGCCCGTCTCGAAGAAGCTCTCCGCCTGCGCGCAGGTGGAATTACGCAACCGATTCTGCTCCTCGAAGGCTTTTTTGAAGCCTCGGACCTGCCGACCATTGCCGATCAGCACCTGCACACGGCGGTGCATAACGAAGAACAGCTGGCCGCGCTGGAAAGGGCTGAGCTGAGCGAGCCGGTCACCGTCTGGATGAAGCTTGATACGGGCATGCACCGTCTGGGCGTGCGGCCGGAAAGCGCGGAGGCGTTTTATCAGCGTCTGTGTCAGTGCAAAAATGTGCGTCAGCCGGTGAACATCGTCAGCCACTTTGCCCGCGCCGATGAGCCTGAATGCGGCGCAACGGAACAGCAGCTTGATATCTTCAACACCTTCTGCGAAGGCAAACCGGGGATGCGCTCGATCGCGGCATCCGGCGGTATTCTGCTGTGGCCGCAGTCGCATTTCGACTGGGCGCGTCCGGGCATCATTCTTTATGGCGTTTCGCCGCTGGAGAACAAACCCTGGGGGCCGGACTTTGGCTTTAAGCCGGTGATGTCGCTGGTTTCAAAGCTGATTGCCGTGCGTGAGCACAAAGCGGGAGAGCCGGTAGGTTACGGCGGCACCTGGATCAGCGAGCGCGATACGCGTCTTGGCGTGGTGGCGATGGGCTACGGTGACGGCTATCCCCGCGCCGCACCAACGGGCACGCCGGTGCTGGTCAACGGTCGCGAAGTAAAGATTGTCGGCCGCGTGGCGATGGACATGATTTGTGTTGATCTGGGGCCCGACGCGCAGGATAAAGCGGGGGACGATGCGGTGATGTGGGGCGAAGGCCTGCCGGTAGAACGTATTGCTGAAATAACAAAAGTGAGTGCTTACGAACTTATCACGCGTCTTACCTCAAGGGTCGCGATGAAATACGTCGACTAAGCATGGGCGGGATGCGATGCATCCCGCTTCTGTTAACATCCCCTCGATCTTCTTCCGCTTCCGGTTTATTGTTGAATGCCCTGCCTCACAATAATCCGGAGAACATCGCGTGTTTCAGAAAGTAGACGCCTACGCCGGCGACCCTATCCTCTCCTTGATGGAGCGTTTCAAAGAAGATCCTCGCAGCGACAAAGTGAACCTCAGCATTGGTCTTTACTACAACGAAGACGGTATCATTCCTCAGTTGAAAGCCGTTGCCGAAGCTGAAGCGCGTCTGAACGCAACCCCGCACGGTGCTTCGCTTTATCTGCCGATGGAAGGATTAAACACCTACCGCAACACTATCGCGCCGCTGCTGTTTGGTGCGGACCACGCGGTGCTCGCGCAAAAGCGCGTGGCGACTATCCAGACGCTGGGTGGCTCGGGTGCGCTGAAGGTAGGCGCAGATTTCCTGAAAAAGTACTTCCCGGATTCCGGCGTGTGGGTCAGCGACCCGACATGGGAAAACCACGTTGCGATCTTCGAGGGTGCAGGCTTCAGGGTTGAAACCTATCCGTGGTTCGACAGCGAAACCAACGGCGTGCGCGTTGATGCGCTGCTGGAAAAACTGAACACCCTGCCGGAGCGCAGTATCGTATTGCTACATCCGTGTTGCCATAATCCGACCGGTGCAGACCTCACCAATGCCCAGTGGGATGCGGTCATTGAGGTGCTTAAGGCGCGTAACCTGATCCCGTTCCTCGACATTGCCTATCAGGGCTTTGGCGCGGGCATGGAGGAGGACGCCTACGCCATTCGCGCGATTGCCAGCGCGGGGCTTCCCGCTCTGGTCAGCAACTCGTTCTCAAAAATCTTCTCCCTGTACGGCGAGCGCGTTGGCGGTCTGTCAGTGGTGTGTGAAGACGCCGAAGCCGCGGGACGCGTACTCGGTCAGCTGAAAGCGACGGTCCGCCGTATCTACTCCAGCCCGCCGAACTTTGGTGCGCAGGTGGTGGCGACAGTTCTCGGTGACGAAACGCTGAAAGCGTCCTGGCTTGCGGAAGTGGAAGCGATGCGTAAGCGCATCCTGTCGATGCGTCAGGAGCTGGTTAACGTCCTGAAAGAGGCCGTGCCCGGGCATAACTTTGATTATCTTCTCAAGCAGCGCGGGATGTTCAGCTACACCGGACTGAGCGCAGCGCAGGTCGATCGACTGCGCGAAAAGTTCGGTGTCTACCTGATCGCCAGCGGCCGTATGTGCGTGGCGGGGCTGAATGCCAGCAACGTCCAGCGCGTGGCGCAGGCGTTTGCATCTGTAATGTAAGTACTTACTTGCATACTATATGTAGGCCGGGTAAGGCGTAGCCGCCACCCGGCTTTTTTGTTCGCGCCGGTGCCAGTCATTGCCAGGTGGCGCTTCGCTTACCGGCCTACACGTTTCTTCTGCGCTTTGTGATCGTCTTCTTTTTATTCAGCTTCATAAGTAAAAACTCCTTTCCTTCCCCTCCCGCTGGGGTTATGGTCGGATAGTTTTTTGACCATCCGCTCAAAATAAAACGATAACAAACTGAATATTCAGGGGAAAATATGCGCAAGATCACACTGGCGCTCAGCGCCGCCTGCTTATTGTTCTCGCTTAATAGCACCGTTGTTGCGCGGGCTTCTGCACCCACGCCGCTTTACACCGGCACCACCGCCGCCATGCTTGCCGAACAGGCCCCCATTCACTGGGTTTCAGTGGCACAAATCGAAAATAGCCTGACGGGTCGTCCACCGATGGCCGTGGGTTTCGATATTGACGATACCGTTCTCTTCTCCAGCCCCGGTTTCTGGCGCGGCAAAAAAACGTACTCCCCGGACAGCGAAGCCTATCTGAAAAACCCGGGATTCTGGGAAAAGATGAACAACGGCTGGGATGAGTTCAGTATCCCGAAAGAGGTTGCCCGCGCGCTGATCGCCATGCACGTAAAGCGCGGCGACAGCATTTATTTCGTGACCGGACGTAGCCAGACCAAAACCGAAACCGTCTCGAAAACGCTACAGGATGATTTCCTGATCCCAGCGGCCAGCATGAACCCGGTCATTTTTGCCGGGGACCAGGAAGGGCAAAACACCAAAACCCAGTGGCTGGAAAAGAAAAATATCAAAGTGTTCTACGGTGATTCAGATAACGACATCACCGCGGCGCACGACGTGGGAGCCAGAGGCATCAGGGTGTTACGCGCCTCGAACTCTACCTATCGACCGCTGCCGATGGCCGGAAAATTTGGTGAAGAGGTGATCGTTAACTCTGAATACTGACGCATTAACGGCGGGGTGAATGCTTTTTTAAGCAAATCTCGCCGCGCGGGTTTTACCTTTCGCTTTCTTGCTGCACACTTAGAAAGATTCACCTTTCATAATGGAGCAGCACATGTGGTACCAACAGACCCTGACCTTAAGCGCAAAACCACGCGGATTTCACCTTGTGACGGACGAAGTCATCGGGCAAATCCGCGACCTGTCGCGCGTCAAAACGGGTTTGCTGCATCTGCTGCTTCAGCACACGTCTGCTTCTCTCACGCTCAATGAAAATTGCGATCCCACCGTCCGGTCTGACATGGAGCGGCATTTTCTGAAAACCGTCCCGGATAACGCCCCGTATGAGCATGATTACGAGGGGGCGGACGATATGCCTTCGCACATCAAATCCTCTTTGCTGGGCGTCTCGCTGATGCTGCCGATCCACAACGGACGGCTACTGCTGGGAACGTGGCAGGGGATCTGGCTGGGAGAACATCGCATTCACGGTGGTTCGCGTAAAATTATCGCAACGCTACAAGGGGAATAAAGATGACAATTTCGGAGATACTTCAGTACTGCATGAACAAGCCGGGTGCGGAACAAAGCGTTCACAGCGACTGGAAAGCCACGCAGATCAAAGTGGGTGATGTGCTGTTCGCGATGGTGAAAGAGGTGGATGCGCGGCCTGCGGCATCACTGAAAACCAGTCCGGAACTGGCCGACTTACTGCGCCAGCAGCACGATGATGTCAGGCCAAGTAAGCATCTGAATAAAGCGCACTGGAGTACGGTGTTTCTCGACGGCTCGCTGCCCGATTCGCAAATTTACTACCTGGTGGATGCGTCGTATCTACAGGCGGTTGAACTGCTGCCGGAAACGATCCGACAGCAGCTCTCCGTGTGACGATTACAGCAACGGTTTGAGGAAGCGCGCGGTGTGCGAGGCTTCGCACTCTGCAACGGTCTCTGGCGTACCGGCGACGAGGATTTCACCGCCGCCGCTGCCGCCTTCCGGGCCGAGATCGACAATCCAGTCAGCGGTTTTAATCACGTCCAGGTTGTGCTCAATCACCACGATGGTGTTGCCCTGATCGCGCAGCTGGTGCAGCACGTCCAGCAGCTGCTGGATATCCGCAAAGTGCAGGCCGGTGGTCGGCTCATCCAGAATATACAGCGTCTGACCGGTACCGCGTTTGGACAGCTCACGCGCCAGCTTCACGCGCTGCGCTTCACCGCCGGACAGCGTTGTCGCTGACTGCCCCAGACGAATATAGGTCAGACCCACATCCATCAGGGTTTGCAGCTTACGCGCCAGCGCAGGGACGGCATCAAAGAACTCGCGCGCCTCTTCGATGGTCATATCCAGCACTTCGTGGATGGTCTTGCCTTTGTACTTAATCTCCAGCGTTTCGCGGTTATAACGCTTACCTTTGCACTGGTCGCACGGCACGTAGATATCCGGCAGGAAGTGCATCTCAACCTTGATCACGCCGTCGCCCTGGCACGCTTCACAGCGGCCGCCGCGCACGTTAAAGCTGAAACGGCCTGGCGTATAGCCGCGTGAACGCGCTTCCGGCACGCCGGCAAAGAGTTCACGTACGGGCGTAAAGACGCCGGTATAGGTCGCCGGGTTGGAACGCGGCGTACGGCCAATCGGGCTCTGATCGATGTCGATAACCTTGTCGAAATGCTCCAGCCCCTGAATGTCGCGGTACGGCGCAGGCTCGGCCAGCGTCGCGCCGTTCAGCGCCGTCTGCGCAATCGGGAACAGCGTATCGTTGATCAGCGTCGATTTACCGGAACCGGACACGCCGGTGATGCAGGTAAACAGGCCAACCGGCAGCGTCAGGGTCACGTCCTTCAGGTTGTTGCCGCGCGCGCCGGTCAGCTTCAGCACTTTTTCCGGGTTCGCCGCCACGCGCTGTTTTGGCACTTCAATTTTGCGCTTGCCGCTCATGTACTGACCGGTCAGCGATTCGGGCACCGCCATAATGTCTTTCAGCGTCCCTTCTGCCACCACCTGTCCGCCGTGCACGCCAGCGCCCGGGCCGATGTCGATGACGTGGTCCGCGGCGCGGATCGCATCTTCGTCGTGCTCGACCACGATTACCGTGTTGCCGAGGTTACGCAGGTGAACCAGCGTGCCGAGCAGGCGTTCGTTGTCGCGTTGGTGCAGGCCGATAGACGGTTCATCGAGCACGTACATCACGCCGACTAAGCCCGCGCCAATCTGGCTCGCCAGACGGATACGCTGGGCTTCACCGCCGGACAGCGTTTCAGCCGAGCGGGAAAGCGTCAGGTAGTTCAGACCGACGTTCACGAGGAACTTGAGGCGATCGCCGATCTCTTTCAGCACTTTTTCAGCGATTTTCGCGCGCTGTCCGGAGAGCTTCAGGTTGTTGAAGAAGTCCATCGCGTGGCCGATGCTCATGTCTGAGATGGTCGGCAGCGCCGTGTTTTCGACAAACACGTGACGCGCTTCGCGACGCAGACGTGTACCCTCACAGGTGGCGCAGGAGCGGTTGCTGATGAACTTCGCCAGCTCCTCGCGCACCGCGCTGGATTCGGTCTCTTTGTAGCGGCGCTCCATGTTGTGCAGCACCCCTTCGAACGGGTGGCGACGCACGGAAGTGTCACCGCGATCGTTCATGTACTTGAACTCAATGTTCTCTTTGCCGGAACCGAACAGGATCACTTTATGTACGTTCGCGCTCAGGCTCGCCCACGGGGCTTCAACGTCGAACTTATAGTGCTCAGCCAGCGATTTCAGCATCTGGAAGTAGTAAAAATTACGCTTATCCCAGCCGCGAATAGCGCCACCCGCCAGCGACAGTTCCGGGTTCTGGATCACGCGGTCCGGGTCGAAATACTGCTGAACGCCCAGGCCGTCACAGGTTGGGCACGCGCCCGCCGGGTTGTTGAACGAGAACAGGCGCGGTTCCAGCTCGCGCATGCTGTAGCCGCAAATCGGGCAGGCGAAGTTGGCGGAGAAGAGCAGCTCTTCCGCTTTTGCATCGTCCATGTCTGACACCACCGCCGTGCCGCCCGACAGTTCCAGCGCCGTTTCAAAGGATTCCGCCAGACGCGTCGCCAGATCTTCACGTACCTTAAAGCGGTCAATCACCACTTCGATGGTGTGTTTCTTTTGCAGCTCCAGCTTTGGCGGATCGGACAGGTCACACACTTCGCCGTCGATACGGGCGCGGATATAGCCCTGGCTTGCCAGGTTTTCCAGCGTTTTAGTGTGTTCGCCCTTACGCTCTTTAATGATTGGCGCCAGCAGCATCAGGCGTTTGCCTTCCGGCTGCGACAGCACGTTATCCACCATCTGGCTGACGGTCTGGGCCGCCAGCGGGACGTCGTGATCCGGGCAGCGCGGCTCGCCCACGCGCGCATACAGCAGACGCAGGTAGTCATGGATTTCGGTAATGGTACCGACCGTGGAGCGCGGGTTATGCGACGTGGATTTCTGCTCAATGGAGATAGCAGGGGACAACCCTTCAATGTGGTCGACATCCGGTTTTTCCATCAGCGACAGGAACTGACGCGCGTACGCCGAGAGCGATTCAACGTAACGACGCTGTCCTTCGGCATACAAAGTGTCGAAAGCCAGTGAGGATTTGCCAGACCCCGAAAGCCCGGTCACGACGATGAGTTTGTCGCGAGGGATTATCAGGTTGATATTCTTGAGATTGTGGGTGCGGGCGCCCCGAACTTCGATCTTATCCATTCACCTTTCCCGGTTGGAACACGGATTGCCTGATTTGTTTGAAGGACAAACGGCTGTCAGAAACGGCTAATTATGACACAAAATGACCTGTTTGAATATACAGTATTGGAATGCATTTTCTGATTCACTGTGTAACAATGTCGAGTCCGCGAGAGAACTCTGGAACATGCTACGCAACTATCAAAGTGTCGCATGGAAATGGTACACTCGCGCGTTTACACTATTAAGAAACGTATTCAGGAGACACGAACATGGCCAGCAGAGGCGTAAACAAGGTGATTCTCGTCGGTAATCTGGGCCAGGACCCGGAAGTACGCTACATGCCGAGTGGTGGCGCAGTTGCCAACATTACGCTGGCTACTTCCGAATCCTGGCGTGATAAAGCGACCGGTGAAATGAAAGAGCAGACCGAATGGCACCGCGTTGTGCTGTTTGGCAAACTGGCTGAAGTGGCCGGTGAGTATCTGCGTAAGGGTTCTCAGGTCTATATCGAAGGCCAGCTGCGCACCCGCAAATGGACCGATCAATCCGGTCAGGAAAAATACACCACGGAAGTGGTGGTGAACGTTGGCGGCACCATGCAGATGCTGGGTGGCCGTCAGGGCGGCGGCGCACCGGCAGGTGGCGGCCAGCAGCAGGGCGGTTGGGGTCAGCCTCAGCAGCCGCAGGGCGGCAATCAGTTCAGCGGCGGCGCGCAGTCTCGTCCGCAGCAGCAGTCTGCTCCGGCACCGTCTAACGAACCACCAATGGACTTCGACGACGATATCCCGTTCTAGAGTTAACTTGTGAGTTATTTGTAAAGAATTCATACACAGGCCCCTGTTAATTCAGGGGTTTTTTGTTTCTATTGTCGGAAAAAGTGTCTTGTATAAATTGGTGATTTTTCACATAAAGTGTACCTTGTAATTGTGTAATGTTTATGGGATGTGAGTGCATGGAAAAGAACTACAGAGTTACAACATTTGTCATGGATAGTGGCGAGCGCTATTGCATGGTAGTGGATCATGCTTCTGGGCTTCCCATGTATTACCCCACTCTGTTTCTAACAACTCAAATCCGCAATAGAGAGGATGCTTTTTCAACGATGTTGGCGGCGGCTAGCAACCTGGTTATGTTGTTACGCTTTGTAGAGAGTCGCGACATTGACCTTCAGCAGCGGTTTTTGACTAAAGACTTCTTCAAGCCACATGAGCTGGATGATCTGCGAGATTTTGCTCAGTGCAAACAAAGAAAGGGGCCATTAACTGTGTCCTCTACCTCTTGGTTGGCAGATGCGATGACCGATATCGTTGATAACGGGACACAGCATTCCCGGCTAACAACGTTTGCCAACTATTTACACTGGTATGCGATGCATATCTTAAAGACGACAGAACTGGAAGTTGTTGAAAAGATCAATGCTATGGCGGCGCAGATAAAGACGCGCCGACCATCTAAAAAGCGCAGAAACCACGACTTACAAGACAGGTCATTGAGTGATGTTCAATTGGACGCGCTATTTGAAGTCATCCAGCCTAGATCAGAGTTAAACCCTTTCTCAATAGATGTGCAGCGCCGCAATCGGCTGATGATCTTGCTTCTGTTTTATCTTGGCATCCGAGGTGGTGAATTATTAAATATAAGAATACAGGACATAGATTTTAGCGCTAACAGGATCCGTATCGTTAGGAGAGCAGATGAACAAGCTGACTCTAGAACCAATGAGCCTAATGCTAAAACTAGAGAACGGCTCTTACCGTTGGCTGAATCCTTAGCTCAAGAACTGCATAGTTATATCATTCAAGATCGCCGGAAAGTCAGAAATGCGAAGAAAAATGACTATCTGTTTGTAACTTACAAGAGTGGACCAACTCTGGGAAATCCTATCTCCAAAGGGGGATATCACAAAATTTTTTCCGTAGTCAGGTCTATATCACCGCAATTGTATGCAGCGACAGGACATTCGCTCCGCCACACTTGGAATCGCAAGTTTTCAGAAAGAATGGATGCCATGAATGAGCAAGTCAGCGAGGAACGCCAAGAGCAACTTCGTTCGTACTTAATGGGCTGGAGAGATGGCTCGGGAACCGCAGCGACTTACAACAAGCGTTTCATTCGGCAAAAAGGTTTTGAGGCCGCTTTGGCATTACAAGCAGGTAACGGCACTAGCTTGCCAGAGGACTTCAAGGATGACCATGAATAACCTCTTACTTGGGTTAGTACCAGAACGAATCCGTGCCAGGGCCAATAGCTACTCTTTTCTGTTGTATGACACATCGTGGACATTGGATAGAAATATCACTATTAATCTTGCTGATATTCACCATTATTTGTCAGATGGGACGCTAGATGGCTGCCTGCGCACACTGGCGTTTTATGCATCCAATCGTTCTTCTTCTCATACAAAAAATATTCTTGAACGATTTCAGCACATGCTGCGTGAGACTGACGCGAGAGAAATTACTGATACGGTATTGATTAATTATCGGTCGATGCTGTCGCCTGCAACAGAATGGTATCTAGCAACCATCCGTGGCTTTCTTCGATCCTGGCACGAACTGGGCTATCCCGGCATCAGTAAGGAGGTGATCCGCTTGCTAGATGGCTGGACGCTAAAGGGTAATCGTAAGGGGGATGCGGTTAAACGCATGGATCCTCAAGAGGGGCCACTGACGGATAATGAGCTGACAGCGTTTAACGAGGGGGCTGTTCGGGCTTATGAAAAGAGCTTAATTACTATAGCTGAGCTGGCTATGGCACTTGGCACCAGTCATACAGGACGTCGTCCCATTCAGATCTCGCTGCTTCGTGTGGTCGATGTCCTTTGTGGTAAAAATGAAAAGGGAGAGCCCTTCTATGTGTTGAATGTGCCGCAAGCCAAGCTGCGCAGCAGCTCTTTCCGAATAAACTTCAAGCCATTTGCAATATCACTGGAACTATGGGCAATCCTGAGTGCTCAGGCAAGAAATGCGATTGCGCAGGTTGAAAATCGTTTGGGGTTTGAATTGCAGGACGATGACCGGCAGCAAATCCCTCTTTTTCCTGATCTTGATGTGTTAGATGCCCTCCAATCTCCTTATGAATTCCGCCAACTGCTTGCTACCGACAAACTCCACATTCCCGCCGCAGAGATAACCGACACACTCCAATACATCGTAGAAAAGTCCGACATCCGGTCGGAACGTACCGGTGAGCTATTACATATCAATGCTCGTCGTTTTCGTTATACCACAGGCACACGAGCTGCCCGGGAAGGCTTTGGCGAGCTGGTGATTGCGGAACTGCTTGACCACGCGGACACCCAAAACGCAGGCGTTTACATCAAGAATATCCCCGAGCATGTGAAAAAGCTTGATGAGGCGGTTGGCTTCCAATTAGCACCATACGCTCAGGCTTTTGTCGGGGTACTTGTCGATTCAGAGAGAGACGCGCATCGAGGTAATGACCCTACCAGTCGTATTCGGACCGAGATGGGTCAGGGTGTTGGTACTTGTGGAGAACATGGCTTTTGTGGTGCCAATGTTCCTATTCCTTGCTACACCTGCATGCATTTTCAGCCTTGGCTGGACGGCCCACATGAAGATGTCTATCAACGACTGCTCAACGAACGTGAACGGGTGAAAGAGATAACTGGCGACATCCAGATTGCTGCCGTACTTGATCGCAGTATTATCGCGCTGGCAGATGTGATCATGCGTTGTGCAAAACGTCGTGAAGAGCTTAGTTAACAAGGAGCAATAACCAATGGCTGAGATTTTCCTGTTTAAGCCAAAGGCTACGCTGACAGCAGCAGAAAACCTTGAAGCATTCATATCCCAGTGCCGAGATCAATTGACTGTATTCGGCTCTGATCTCAATTGGGAAGATCCTGTTTGGCCAAACATAACTGTATTTGCCAAGTTGGGCATTATTACGAGAAAACCCATACTGGAAGAGACGCAAGACCCTGCTTTCATTGATTTTGCCAAAGCCTATTTCCGTTACCAGCATGGGCATAGCCTCTCTAGGGCAAAGAATGAAAGTAAAGCCCTCCGTGCGGTTGAGGCGGCTTTGCTTCAAGTAAACGGAAACGCAAATATTGATGGCCTGTCGATTTCTGTGCTGGATGAAGCAGCTGAATTGGCGAAGCATTACTACTCCGATGGCTCCGCATATCATTGTGGCCGTGAGATTGAGCGGCTGGCTAAGTTTGTAGCTGAAAACCAGCTTGTATCAAGTGCTGTACAAAATTGGGTTAATCCAATTAAACGTGCAGAGGATAAGAACAAAACGACCAGAGAGGCGAAGAAAAATAGGGAAGATAAACTTCCGAGTGATATTGCTCTTAATGCGTTGGCGGAAATTTTTGCCAACGACCCAATTCATGAGCGAGACATATTTACAACATCGGTTTTTGCCATGTTGATGTCGGCACCTTCACGTATTACTGAGGTGTTAGCACTGCCTGTGGATTGCGAGGTATTTGAAACGGATCGTGAAGGGATAGAACGATATGGTTGGCGTTTTTTTGCGGGGAAAGGCTATGAGGGTGATATCAAATGGATACCCACCGTGATGGTCGGTATAGCTAAGACAGCCGTAGCTAGAGCTAGAGTGCTCTCTGAAAATGCACGACAACTGGCCAAGTGGATCGAGAAACACCCGAATAAGTTTTACCGCCATGCTAACTGTCCCAGCGTAGCTGATGATGAGCCATTGACGATGAAGCAGGCTTGTATGGCGCTCGGTTTTGCACATCACTCTAAAAAGACGTGCAGGTCGTGTCTTGGTAATCGAGGTCTAGCTAAAGAGGATGGTGTACATACGCTAAATAGCCTGTGGCAGCACACAATGGCGCGTTTACCGGATGGCTTTCCGTGGTTTGATAAAGACAAGGGAATTAGGTACAGCAATGCCTTGTTTGTACTGAACGCAAATCAGTTCCACGGGAACAGAGGATGCATACCAGTTGAATTACATAAGCCAACCAATAATTTCTTCAACAGTGATCTGACGCCTCGTCTGTCCTTGAAAGGAAAACATGCCTGTATCTTTGATCGCCATGGTTACCATGCTGTAAACGGAGAGCCGGTGAAATTAACCTCGCACCAGGCTCGACACCTACTTAACACCATAGCTCAGCGTGGTGGGCTCTCAAACTTGGAAATTGCCAAGTGGTCTGGTCGGGCAGATATGAAACAGAATCGAGCTTACAACCACATGACTGAATATGAGTTGGTTGGCATGTCTGAACGCCTCGAACCGTCAAAAGGTCTATTTGGGCCTGCTGGAGATGTGGCTAAGCACCTTCCTGTGACTATTCAAGAGTTCAATACGTTAGATCATGCCGCAGTCCATGTGACGGAGTATGGCTACTGCGTGCATGATTACACCATGGGTCCTTGCGAGAAGTTCCGAGATTGCGTCAATTGTACTGAGCAGGTTTGTATCAAAGGCGAGGATACAGAAATATTGGATCGAATTAAGAAACGTTTGGTGAAGTCGGAACGAATGTTTTTTATTGCAGATGCAGCGGTAGAAAGCGGCGAGATGGGGGCTGATCGCTGGTATCAATACCACAAGAAAACTGTCACCCGGCTTCGTGAGTTAGTCGCTATTTTAGAGAATCCAGACATTGAAAATGGTGCCCAGATTAAGCTCCGGGGCAATGATTTCAGCCCGCTTCGCCGTGTTGTCGCAAAGACGTCTATTGTGACCATCGAGCAAAAAGGCAAAGAAAGTGAAGAAGCTGTGATGTTAGATGATTTGACAACTTTGTTAGGAGGTGGCCTTGGCTAAGCATCTGGATAATAGAGACATTAACGCCATCGTGAATCTAATTCGAGGATGGCAGGAACCAAAACTGTCCTGGTCAGCAATTTGTGAGGCGGCAGAACCATTGGTCGGAAAGTTGCCGTCAAGACAGTCCCTTAATGCACATGAGGCAATAGTGACTGCCTATCAAACAAAGAAAGAGGCGCTTAAAGGCCGTGGCCCCAAAAATCCGCGTCCAGCTAGTTTGAACATTGCAGCCGCTAGGATTGTGAATCTTGAAAGCGAAATCGAAAAGCTTAAGGAAGAGAACCGGAGGTACAAACAACAGTTTGTGATCTGGCAATACAATGCATACAAACATGGAATGACAGAACATCAACTTAATGCGCAGCTGACAAAGATTGACCGTGAGCGTTCTGATGGAGAAAAAAGATAACTGTTAAGTCCGGTGACGAGTTTTGTGTTTTGTATAGGTTAATTTTTTTAGCTTAAGTAGAGGATGAGATAATTAAGACAATAAAGAGATAAGAAACAAAATGGTAAAATTGGGCTTTTAATAGGGAAGGATTTGTTCTTGGCTAGGGCTATACGCTACAAGGGATAGCTTGCTTAAATAACAAAGTTAGAATGAATATTTTATTTAAACATAGGCCCCTAACGTTGGAGCCTTTTAATAATCTATTAGCTTAAACTATAACAAGTCAATCAGTGAAAAGCAATGATGCTCTGTGCTCTTGAATGTTTATATCATGGTGTTTTCTTTGATTTCCGCACATAAAACAAGAACAAGCACAAGGTGTACGGTAAATTTTCCCTACAATTTTAGGTGCCTTAGCTATCGTACTTCTATATCTATTTCGCTGGGATTTTAAACGAAATAGGTGATGGCGACGCCAGGCCCGACTTCTAACCATTTAGATTTACTCCAATTTTCTAGCGCGGCGTCATACCGCGCCCTTATCAGTCTTTGGAGAGTGATATCAAACTGATTATTTACTAATGCCTCTAAATTTTTCAATGATATTAATCACTATCAAACAAAATTGATTATGCTTACATTATACATCTAACATTAATTTTTGTCATTGCAAATAAAGAATGAATATTAGAATTATTACAGGAATATATATAATCTTGACTAATGGAGCAATTAAATTCATCACGGAGTCAATGCTCTCAGCGAAGATATTAGTGCTCCTCATGTCAAATAGATCAACTTCTGAGTTCTCTATTGCATTAAACCAGCTGCGCAATATATTATTCTTTTCAGAAAAGAAAGTACTATGCCCACCTTTAAAAAAACGATTTACTAACTTCTCGTGATAGCCATTGAATCCTATTCTACCTGCATTACCGAGTCCAAAACAAAACATATTGCTAAATATAAGGGCTTTATCGTCATAGGCACAATCATTAATCAGTTTCAGAGTTTGCGTTTTATCTATAAAAGCAGAAATGTCGTAATCTTGTTTTAAAACGCTGCCACATAGAATTATATTGTTAATTGCTGGAGGGAACAAGAAATTAGCATTGTTCAAAGCTGTTATCGTCATGTATGTTCCAAAACTATGTGAAATGAAATTAAGTTCAGCAGTCGGGTGTTCTTGGCATGTTTTTATTACAAAATCCACATAGGCATCCAATATTTTTTTTCGAGTCTGCGGCAGAAGTATTTTAAAAGCTGAATAGTGAGGATATCTGAAAGGAATAATATCTTTGGCTGTATCTTTAAATATTTCGGTTACTTGTGATTGCCATTTCCCACTAGTCATAATCCCATGAGTCAATATGATGATTTTATCATGACCAGCTCTCTCTGCTACACTTGTAGTGTGTTTAAGTATCCATTTTAGTTTTTGCGATAGGACATCCTTCCAGATGTCGATATTATAATCATAAATGTTAAAATCAAATTTTTGGAACTTAGGTCTTTCATTGTCTGACAAATCTGAAAATTGTGTTAATCCAATGACATGGCTGGGCGTTAAAAAATATGGACTCGTCAAGTTGTATAAAATCTTGGAGCCACCATCTGGGATTGGATGGCCTGATTTTCGTAACGGCAAACTCAAATCAAGTAAGAGAATGTCATATTTTGTTTCCCTTAAGAGAGTAAGTGCATCATTAACATTATCAACAGTTTTAATACTTAATGACATGACACCTTCTTTGATTAAGAAGGTTATTATGTCCTGTGCTTTATTATCATCATCTTCAACAATGAGAATATTCATTTCAGTTCCATGTTTAAAATAAAGTTATCTAATTTTGACTTCCAGGAGTCTGATTGGAAATCAAATAAAACCGAGCCCTTTATAATATCTGGATAAAGTCCATTTATTTCATCAAATATATCATCGATTGAAGTTAGTTGATTGTGCCTTCCAAAAACTTCAAATTGAGTAACTAGTATGACGGGCGAGTAAAGTTTTCTATAGGCCATAGAAGAAATTATTTCCTTACCAGCTAAAGGCCTGTTTCTGCTTTCACTAACTGTAGCGGACTTGTCATTTGAATCAAAAGTAGGCATGGTCATATCTAAGAGGATTAATGAGAAGACATTCTCAAATATTTGCTTTCTAGTTGAATTAAATGAATAGCTCTGGCTTATATCCGCATCAGGGAATTTATTTTTTATATATGCACTAAGGATGTCTTGTTTATAAATATTATCATCAGCAATAAGAATTTTCAATTATTTTTCCTTAATTGGTTCAATGTCTTCGATAATAATTAAAACTTCAAATTTCTTATTCGAATATACAACGGTAACTTTATTTTCAACTTTTAGATGATGTGTAATTATTTTTTTTACTTTATAGATACCACTGCCATTATCTTTAGTTGAATTATCAATCCGATTTTCAGCAAGATCTTCATTTATTTGTACGATTTTCTTGCATTGTTCTTCTTGTAAATCAAAATCTAAGGTGTTTGTAAAACTCAGTTGTAATGAATTATTATGTTCATTAATATTGTAAGTGATGTGATAATTATCACGAGGATTTGAATGTTTTAGTGCATTATCTATAATTAAGGTTAAAATCATAACTGTGTCGGTAAAATATTGACCGAGAAAATTAGATGTAGAGTTGTTATATCCACTTAAATTGAATTTCAACCAGGGGTAGTATTGACTGGCAGCAGATTCTGCTTTTTTAAGTGCAACGTTTAAATCGAAATTTGTTTTAGTTTGTTTAGCCCAGTCAAACCACGTTCTTAATTGGATAAATGATTCTTTCAACTCATCTTTTGATTTTGAGACCGCGCGCTGAATTGCAATGACATCTAATCCATCACTCTCAAGTTTATCCTTGAGATTTTTTATTTCTTCAAACATGTCCTTTTCAATTGAATCAACGAACTCTCCTCTTGCAATAGCCATTTTCTCATTCGTCTGCTTGTCAAGATAAAGGAATACATCATCAATTAACGTTTCTGCAGATAGAGAGTCGATTCTACTTGCTACAGATGCTTGATAGTCAGGTTCAAGCGAAAACTCGAATAGTTTAGAGTTGTAACCAAACTCACCTGTATCTATATGAACTTTATTTTTTGCTTGGTTGATTATTGCGTTTGCCTTTTTATTAAACTCTACCAAAGCATTATCTATGCCATCAAGGATTGAATCCTTAAAATATCCAAAGTCTGTACGCCAAACTGGGTTGGGTGAGAATTTATTTTCATCATGTTTTTTAGCTGAGATATTGTTACGTTTGAGAGGCGCCCAAAGTAAATTAACAAATCCGCCATGTCTTATTCCCATGTTCAATGACTGATCGAGGCCATATAGCTTATCCAAAGTATAAGCATTTGTAATTTTATATAATAATGCCATTACGCCATTGAAAAATTCGTTATCAGAACTATAAAATAATGCATCAGATTCTTCATCTGCATCCTGTATTTGATATGATAAATCACGTTCTTCATATTTTTTCAATATATCTAAATCATTTTTCACTTCGTCATTAATTTTGTTTCTTATACTGGTTTTGTCTATGTATATTCTGCCGGCGCCAGCCTCATGGGAACATAAGTTAATAACAATTTTATTCAGAAGAGATCGTGCTTCCTCAAAAATGAAGTTGCGTTTTTCAATATTATAAGAGGCTAAATTAGACAACAAAATTCTATTTATGGATACTCTAAATAAGAGTACTTCACTATCAGTGTTGAAAAATGTACTCATGCCATCAAGCACTTCTAAATTTAATATTCTCTCTAATAAAAAAGTGTTTATATTTGGATTTTCAAATTTAATTTCATGATGTTCAAAAATGCCAAGATTATTAAAGTAATTCTCGCAAATATCTGATAAGGGTTGGGTGTAATCGTTAGAAATATATTGGTTGTAATAGTGTAAGATTATAGCGGAGTTCAATAGTTTATTATTGTCAGTAGTGAAGGTAAGATTTTTTATAATGTCGTTAACTATAATTTTTATTGGTAAAGTTTTAGGGTTTGTCTCCTTTAATAATTCCGTGGCCATAATTTCATTAGCCTTATCAGTATTGCCTAGTTTGTAATAGCACTGTATTATTTTAGAGCGTGCATATGATTCATCACGCGAATTTAGCATTTTATAGTATTTTAGTGCTTGCTCATATTCTGTTAAGTGATATAGGTGATCAGCCGTATATTTGTTTTTTCGCCACTCCGGTATTGACTCGTTATTGATGATATCTTTGCTGAGTTCATCAAGGTCCATTATGTTATTGTTAAGTGAACATAAGTCTACAAAGCTGTATTTTTTATGAGTGTTACTATCACCTTCACCGTTATAACTTGCCAGAACACAGTTCAGGATAAATGACCAGTTATAATCATTGAGTACTTGACTTATTTTCATCAACTGGGCTAAGGAGTTCTCAGTGTCATTATCTAATGTAATATTAATTATTAAATTGATAACCTCACCCAAGACATTATTAAAGGAACAGTATTTCCCAAGTTGTATTAATGATTTCGCGTAAGGAATATAAATAACAGATAAGTTAGGTTCTTCAACCAGTGTACGCTCACATAAATTTACTACTTCTTCATATGACTCCTCAAGGTAAAGCATTATGATTTTTTGGTATAAAACCTGACCCTCATTTATTCTGTTACCATTAAAGTTACGCATGTTACTTACTAAGTTTTTTAGCTCTTTATCATCGATGATTAAATTTAATTGTTCTAAGGTAGATTCTGATTCATCGGACAGTAAATTACAATTTTTCAAATATAGAACAAATCTCAGATAAGAAATATATTGGTCTATTATTCTTATGTCATAATCATTTTTATATATGTTAATTATTGATTCATAGTTGGCTGAAGGGTCGAATAAATGCCTGTAGCAAATTGTATCGATTGCATGAAAAACGCCATCCAACCTCACTTCCTCAATCATTTTTCCAATTGAAAAAACGTACCTTTCAGCCGAGATATTCCTGTTGCATCTTACCACCTCATATCCTATGCGAGATTTAGAATATGAATGTTCGAGTAATTGCATTTCTTTAGAAATACGATTGAATTCTGCCAAATCTTTTTTGAAATAGACTAGTATCATTTTGTTTGTTAAACTCCAAAAAGTTTTTCCAAACTTATGTTCTATTTCATCTAATAGTTTTGCTGCTTCACTAAATGATGAATTCATCAGTGATTTAACGAATTTATTTCTCATTACTAGAAATTCATTAATTTCATTTGAGAAATATGATAATGTGGTTGTTACCCAATTTATAACATCCGTGCTTGTTTCTTTTTCAATGGTGTGTATCTGACTGATTTTAAATATATTTTCGTCATTGGATATATATCTTGCGCGCATTAACTTATCGGCATCTTCAATGCTTAAGAAGTTTTTGTAGGCATGTATTGCTGCTGTAGTAGAAGTCTGTCTTAGTAGTGATAATTCATTAAATATAATTGATGTTTTTTCTTCATTTGTTTTATTTTGCTTCATTATTTTTTCAAATTTTCTTTTTTGGCTTTCCATCTTGCTTCTCACAGAGGTAAATCTTTTGTTCGTTTTCATTATGATTCCTTTTGTAATAGGATCTACTAATTTGGAGATAAATCATAAGGAATATATTTTCATTTAGTCTAGCCGGAAATTTAGTGATTTTATGAAATATATAACTGTTAGGATGATCAGCAGCGTATTGTTTTAGTGCAAAATTTTAAGACTTTTTTTGATTTTACTATCGATAGGTTAATCAATTTAAGACTAGGGTATGCTACCGCCCTCACTTATTGGTGTTGCCTAAGTGATTGAGTATGTCGCTGTTACTGACTATAACTCAGAGTTGAACGCATAAGAAATGAAAAGTTAGTCACTGGCGCGGATTTCTTTATTTCGCAGGGGGAGGATGTTTTTTTGAGCAGTTCTTTAGATGGTTTCAATAAGTGAAAAAGTATTCAGCGTGCGGTTTCCAAGAGGTTTCAACGCAATCTTCGAATGACTAGGCTCGGGGTTAACAGGCACTTCACAGTCCATCAGACTAGGCTGTGTCCCTTAATTTCATACCTGTTGATAAAAGAGCCGGATACAGCCCAGTGTCACCATCGCCAGATAATTTCTCGCCGTTTTGTCATAACGTGTTACTACGCGGTGGTATTCTTTCAGGCGGCCAAAACATCGTTCAACAGCATTGCGCTTGCGGTAAATAACAC
Source organism: Enterobacter cloacae complex sp. EB5 (assembly GCF_031432835.1). Classification (NCBI taxonomy): domain Bacteria; kingdom Pseudomonadati; phylum Pseudomonadota; class Gammaproteobacteria; order Enterobacterales; family Enterobacteriaceae; genus Enterobacter; species Enterobacter cloacae complex sp. EB5. Next base: position 1,611,592 of record NZ_CP133860.1, on the reverse strand, counting down.
GATCGAGCTGTGAACGACCATCCGACGCCATTTTTCATTTGATTTTCGAGGAATAACTGCCTTTATACCTTTATTTTTCAGTTCATAACGTAATGCATGCCCTGAATATGCCTTGTCAGCCAGTACCGCATGACCACGGCGCTTCATAGTACCGGTCTGGCGCTGAATGCCAATGTTATCCAGAAGACGTTGTGCGAACTGACTCTCGTGGGCTTGTCCGGGGCTCAGCACGATGTTAACGGGAGGCCACTTCCGTCTGTAACCAGATGGATTTTGGTGCCAAACCGCCGCGAGAGCGACCCCGGCTATTATCTCCGGTGATATCGGGATGTTTTTTGCGCTCTAGAGCCGTTGCTGACCAGTCAACGAGTCCATGAGCGTCAATAGATGAGAGTAACTTATTGAAAATAATGCTAATCACTCCCGATTTTGACCATCGATTAAAGCGGTTGTAAACGGTTTCCCATGGGCCGTATCGTTCAGGCAAATCGCGGCATGGCGCTCCTGAGTACAGTATCCAGAACATGCCGTTGATGATCATGCGATGTTCTGCCCATGGCCGTCCTGCACGTGGTGAATCCGGTTGCGCAGGCAATAAGGGCTGAATGGGAGTCCATGCATCATCGGGTAGAACGTAGCGAGCCATAGTTCAACATATTCTGGAAACAGATAGTTACTATAACTCAGATGATTAAGGGACACAGCCTAACCTATCCACTTAGTAGTCGCTGATAACAATGTAATGTTTCACAGAGTATGTTATAAAAAACTTTACATATAACATTACGCTTTGTAGGTTTTGTCGAAAAGATTTTGATAATTTTCTCTACTATATAAGCATTTATCGTTTCCATGAAATTATTAATGGTATATCAGGTAAACCTAACCGTTCTGATATTCAGACGCGTGAAACACAAAAAACCCAGACAATGTCTGGGTTTTTTTATAACAGGCTATCAGGTAATCACCATCGGCCAGTCTGGTGGGGTGTGGCTCATGGCTTCAACCATCACCACTTTAATGTTTTCCCAGACGGCGGCTATATCCACCAGCGTAATGCCAAGCAAACCTGTCGCGAACCAGCATGCGGCGCCTAACCCTAACAGGGTGCTAATCACAGCAAGACCTGCGTAGTCGGACTTTCGGAACTGAATGTTTAACGTGCTGGCCAGGAACATCAAAACCGCACTCAACAACGGCCAGCGCAGGAGTACCATGCTGGTGGTAATGGTTGCCATAAAACTCATCCTCGACAAAACAGACGAACTGGAATGAAACAATGTTTCTCGTTACATAAGATATGTGAACTATATCACATTTGCTGTTTTATTCGCCAGTATCCGTGTGGGGTAAAAGTGGGTTTATTACCAGGGAAAATATATCGTCGTCGCGCATATCCGCGTCTGTTCGGAATTTTTATTTTTAATTCATTCAGATAGCAAAACCTTTGCAAAACAACATCGGCTGTATAGCGTTTACAGCAGTATATCTATGGATTATGCTTGTCTGGAACAATAAATGTACCCGCAAAAATAATTCATCGCATTGAATTGTTTGGCTTTTTTGGATTTTATATTCTTTGTTTTACACTCAGCATGCTCTTTGATTTCGTGGTCTTATTCTTTTATTCAGATATGAATTATTGCGGTTGCTCTCTCGATTAATGACCTGCGAAAAGATAATGAAAGAAAAAAGACGCGAGATTATTAACGACAGCATGCAGGCGCTGCACGCCCTGGCGAAGCTGATGCCGCAACTCAACGCGCAATGTTCGCCGGTTGAAATGCTGGAAATTATCAACAGCGCACTGGGGGCAAATCTCTCGTGGGTCAGTGTCGAATCCGCAGACGGGCCGCGCGTGGTTTGTGCCGGCGACGTGACGTGTCACGCCTTCAACGTGGCGGATTTTCTTGCCAGCACCCTGTTGCAGCGGCATCACCGCGCCTGGCGGGTTATCTACTGGAAAGAGCATATTGGCCGGGCGGTATTTTCCCCTCAGCACCCGGGCTATTCGCGGCTGCAAAGCGGCGTGCTGTGTAAACTCTCAGCGCATGGCAGACAGTGCAGTGGTTATTTCTTTTTGGCTTTTAATGAAAAACTGACCTCGTTGCCGATACTGAAAAATATCGTGGTGGTATTGGTTGAGAAGCTAAAAGATTATTTTGATGACATCATCGTGCGGGAAAAAACGGCGCAGGAAATGCAGCGCGTCGTCACGCAATATAAAACCTTATTTGAACGTGCTCCGGTATTAATGAACGCCTTTGACAGGCATAACCGGTGTGTATTGTGGAATGCCGAATGCGAAAAAGTCTTTGGCTGGAGTATGACCGAAATCGGCGAGCACCCCGATCCGCTGGCCCTGTTTTACCCGGATCCTGAGGAGCGACAGCGCGTGCAGGAGTCGGTTCGTTTCGCACCGCTTAAGGATATGTACGAATGGCATCCGGTGCGTAAAGACGGGACGCAGTTAACCATTCTCTGGTCAAACATCCTTTTACCGGATAACTCCATTCTCAATATTGGCCTGGATATCACCGAACGTAAAAAAGCAGAACAGCAGCTGACCGTCAAAGCCACCACGGACGATCTGACCGGCTGTCTGAATCGCTCGACAATCTTACAGCGGCTCAAAATGGCGCTGGCAGCCAGTTCGCCGCAGGATGTCAGTAGCCACTTCTGTCTCCTGATGTTCGATCTCGATTATTTCAAGCAGATCAACGATAGGTGGGGACATCAGGTTGGCGATGCGGCATTGATCCACTTTTGCGACCGTATTCGCGAGGTAAGCCCGGCCGGGTCGGCGCTGGGACGGGTGGGGGGCGAAGAGTTTGTTCTTCTGCTGGCGCGCACGGATGGTATGGCCGCTACGTTGCTCTCTTCCCGGCTGCGTGCCGCGCTGATCTCAAAACCGCTGCGTGTGGGCGATAAAACGCTGGTACTCTCCTTCAGCGCCGGGGTGGTTGAAGTCTGTCAGGGGCAACGGGATACTTCTGCCATACTGATGCGTGCCGATAAGGCATTATATGACGCCAAGCGTACGGGAAGAGGAAAAACGGTCCTGGCGTCTGATTATTTATAAATCAGCATAAGAACAAAGAGCAGGCTATTTCAGCCAGCGAATTTTCCACACCTGTCGCGGGTAATTATTTTCCTTATCAGAAACGAAATGAATACTTTTAGTTTGGCTTACGGGAAAATATTATCGGCATCACGAATTTTAGGATTTTTAATACTAAAAGTCAGTTGCTAACTTCCCATGATTCATGCAACGTAATCACCTGTTTATCAAAGCAGCCGGTCTTCATTGCTACAGGCGTACAACATGCAGGGATACAGAGCGGGAAATGAATCGTAGCGCGCGGCGCAAAATGCTCAAAGTGGTCGGGATTATCATGGTAGTTATGCTGCCGGTGATGCTTGCGCTATGGTTTGCCCAGCTTAGAGCCGTGTCGGAAATCAGCGCCCAGCTGCGCACGTTTGCTGAACTTGCTTTAAACAAAACTGAACGGGTTATTCAACAGGTTGATCTGGCCCGGGAAGACGCGGAAAAATATCAGGGAAAAGTGTGTACGCCGGAGCATCGTCAATATATGTTGAACGTTTCCCGCGGTCGTCTTTTTGTTGCCGATTTAATTTATGCTGAAGGCCAGGCGTTTCTCTGCTCGACCCTTTTTACGCCGGATCATCCTTACACCATCCCCGCTGCCAATTACACACGTAAACCTGACGTTGCTATCTATTATTTTCGCGATACACCATTTTTTGATGGTTATAAAATGATATATATGCAGCGCGGAAATTATGTCGCAGTGGTCAACCCGCTTTCGTACAGTGAGGTGATGTCAGACGATCGTTCCCTGTCGTGGGGAGTGTATGACACCGTCAGCAATGCATTTTTTTCTGTAAGCCAGAAAGCCAATATTTCTTTATTGCATTCGATGCTTCGACATCAGGAAACGACTTTTCAGAAAGATGACCGTTTTTATACGATCGTGAAATCCGGGCAGCGGCCCATTGCGGCCATCGTTTCAACCTCCAGCGCCCGTTTTTATAAAACGCTTTATCATCAGGCTACCCTGACGCTACCGCTGGGGATGATTTGCAGCATTATTATTCTGCTGGTGTGGTCGCGTACACACCGTGAATTCAATTCGCCTGGCCGACTTCTGCACCGGGCGCTGAATAAACGCCAGCTGTGCGTCCATTATCAGCCCATTATTGATATTAAAAATAACCAGTGCGTGGGGGCAGAGGCGTTGTTGCGCTGGCCAGGATTCAACGGCCAGGTTATGAGCCCGGCGGAATTTATTCCCCTGGCAGAAAAAGAGGGGATGATTGAGCGCATTACGGATTACGTCGTGGAGGAGGTGTTCAGCGATCTGGGCCATTTTCTTGCCGCTCATCCCGATCTGTATGTCTCGATTAACCTGTCGGCGTCGGATTTTCACTCTTCGCGTCTTATCGCCCTGATCTCCGACAAAGCCCGCTTTTACTCGGTTCGCGCGCAGCAAATCAAAATTGAGGTAACGGAGCGGGGGTTTATTGACGTGCCAAAAACCACGCCGGTCATTCAGGCGTTTCGCCAGGCGGGGTATGAAGTGGCGATTGATGATTTCGGAACCGGTTATTCTAACCTGCATAATCTCTATTCGCTGAACGTCGATATCCTGAAAATCGACAAATCCTTTATCGATACCCTAACCACCAACAGCACCAGCCACCTGATTGCCGAGCACATCATTGAGATGGCGCAAAGCCTGCGGCTGAAAACCATTGCCGAAGGGGTCGAGACGGGGGAGCAGGTGAGCTGGTTGCTGAAGCGTGGCGTGCAGTATTGTCAGGGATGGCACTTCGCGAAAGCGATGCCGCCCCAGGCATTTATGGCCTGGCAGCAGCAACCCTTGCGTTAACACGCATTAATTAAGCTGATGGCGGTAGTCGCTCGGCGTACGGTCAAACTCGCGGCGGAAGACGCGGGAAAAGGTCTGCTGCGATACATAGCCCAGATCCATGGCGATATCAAAAATGGGCCGCTGCGTTGAGCGTAACGCCTGCGCCGCCAGCAGGAGCCTGCGCTGGCGAATGTAATCACCCAGCGTTTGATGCATTACGGTGCGGAACATTCTCTGTAAATACCATTTCGAATAGCCCGACTTCCTGGCGACCACATCAATGTTCAACGGCTGGTCGATATGTTCATCAATCCATTCAATAAGCGTCTGAATAATTTGCTGATGCGACATAAGGTTACCCCTCTGTGGAGACATCTGTCCTGGTTGATTCGTCGTTTTCTCTGCGGGGGAGTATAATTCCTCAAGTTAACTTGAGGTAAAGAGGTTTTATGGAAAAGAAATTACCGCGCATCAAAGCGCTGTTAACCCCCGGTGAAGTGGCTAAGCGAAGCGGCGTGGCGGTGTCGGCGCTCCACTTCTATGAAAGCAAAGGGTTAATAAAAAGTATCCGTAACGCCGGAAACCAGCGGCGCTACACTCGTGATGTGCTCCGCTACGTGGCGATTATCAAAATTGCGCAACGTATCGGCATTCCTCTGGCCACCATCGGCGACGCGTTCGGCGTATTGCCGGAAGGGCACTCGCTGAGCGCGAAGGAGTGGAAGCAGCTGTCGTCCCAGTGGCGAGAAGAACTGGATCGTCGTATTCATACGCTGGTGGCCCTGCGCGATGAGCTGGACGGCTGCATTGGTTGCGGGTGTTTATCACGCAGCGATTGTCCGCTGCGTAACCCGGGTGACAGGCTGGGCGAGCAGGGAACGGGGGCGCGGTTGCTGGAGGAGGATTGAGAGGTGTTTGCCGGGTGGCGCTTCGCTTACCCGGCGGCCTACGCTCTCGGTTTTGTAGGCCGGGTAAGGCGCAGCCGCCACCCGGCAACAAGCATAAAGAACTAAAGCGCCACTAAGGGCGCTTTAGTTTTTTCCGGTCTTTGTCTTTCTCTCTATCCCGCTGGCTCACGGGAGGGTTTCCCCCGACATCAGTACCCCTCGTGTCGAGCTTGTGGAGGAGGTTCCGGTTTGTACTGACACTTTAATTCTATGCCCGGCCGCCGTTTTTGCCACCGGAGACGGTGAGATTTTAGCCGAATTTTTTTCGTGAAGTTGTTCAGTTTTCTATAGTTAAAAAGTATGAATCACCGGAGAACATCATGCTAACGGTCCACCACCTTAATCAGTCTCGTTCACATCGCGTCCTCTGGGCGCTGGAAGAGCTGGGTCTGACGTATGAGATTGTGCGCTACCAGCGCGAAAAATCCATGCTTGCACCTGATTCGCTCAAAAAAGTGCATCCGCTGGGGAAATCCCCGGTACTGGAAGATAACGGACTGGTGCTGGCCGAATCAGGCGCGATTCTGGAATATCTTCAGGAAACCTACGATTCGGCGTCACGATTTAAACCGTTAGATACCACCCATAAAGTGCAGTATCGCTTCTGGCTGCATTACGCCGAAGGGTCTTTGATGCCGCTGCTGTTAATGAAGCTGGTATTCAACAGCCTCGGTAAACCACCCGTCCCGTTTGGCCTGCGCACGCTGGGTAAGGCGCTGGGGCAGGGGGTGCAAAAAGCGTATCTCAACCGCCAGCTGGAAACGCATGCGCGCTTTATTAACGATCATCTTGCCGAAAACAGCTGGTTTGCCGGTGACACGCTGACCATGGCTGATATCCAGATGAGTTTTCCCCTCTTCGCCCTGCTGGCGAGAGGCGGCATCGACAATCTCGACCACATAGCGGCGTGGAAACAGAGAGTGGAGGCACGTCCGGGCTGGCAGACAACGCTTGCGAAAGGCGGTCCACTGACGATCCCCGGTGAAGGCTGAAATGTAACGAAATTGCGCATGGACGATAACGTTTGCGCATCCTCTGCTTAATTCTTCATCGTCATGAGGCAATTTTAGCGAAAAACGAGAAAGTTCAGTTGAAAAGGGCGGGTATTAGGCTAGATAATCGTTTGCCTACATTTGACCACCCGTTTTGTAAGCGCGGAGCTAAACGTTTGCTTTTTTTGTGACACCCCTTTCGTCGCAAACGCAGCACAAGGATTTGACGTTTCGCTGGCAGTGGAGTCTCCACCACGCTTACGGACTTTCAATAAAAATTTTCAGGGGATGTTTTCTATGTCTACGCCATCTGCGCGTACCGGCGGTTCACTTGACGCCATGTTTAAAATTTCTGCTCGCGGCAGCACCGTGCGCCAGGAAGTTGTTGCCGGTCTGACCACGTTTCTGGCGATGGTGTACTCCGTCATCGTGGTGCCGGGCATGCTCGGCAAAGCGGGCTTCCCGCCAGCGGCGGTCTTCGTTGCCACCTGCCTGGTTGCGGGTGTGGGTTCGATTGTGATGGGCCTGTGGGCGAACCTGCCGCTGGCGATCGGGTGCGCCATCTCCCTGACCGCGTTCACCGCCTTCAGCCTGGTGCTGGGCCAGCATATCAGCGTCCCGGTAGCGCTCGGCGCCGTGTTCCTGATGGGCGTGCTGTTCACCGTGATTTCAGCGACCGGCATTCGTAGCTGGATTTTGCGCAACCTGCCGCAGGGCGTGGCGCACGGCACCGGTATCGGTATTGGCCTGTTTCTGCTGCTGATCGCTGCCAACGGCGTGGGTCTGGTCATCAAGAACCCGCTGGACGGCCTGCCGGTTGCGCTGGGTAACTTCGCGAGCTTCCCGGTGATCATGTCGCTGGTGGGTCTGGCGGTGATCATTGGCCTGGAAAAACTGAAAGTGCCGGGCGGCATTCTGCTGACCATTATCGGCGTGTCCATCGTCGGCCTGATCTTCGACCCGACCGTTCATTTCTCCGGGATTTTCGCCATGCCGTCGCTGAGCGATGACAAAGGCAACTCCCTGATTGGCAGCCTGGATATTGTGGGCGCGCTGAACCCGGTGATCCTGCCAAGCGTGCTGGCGCTGGTAATGACCGCGGTGTTTGACGCCACCGGCACCATCCGCGCGGTGGCCGGTCAGGCGAACCTGCTGGATAAAGACGGACAGATTATTGACGGCGGCAAAGCGCTGACCACCGACTCCCTGAGCAGCGTCTTCTCTGGTCTGGTGGGCGCGGCGCCTGCGGCGGTGTACATTGAGTCCGCAGCGGGTACGGCGGCAGGCGGTAAAACCGGCCTGACGGCCATCACCGTTGGCGTGCTGTTCCTGCTGATCCTGTTCCTCTCTCCGCTCTCTTATCTGGTGCCGGCTTACGCGACCGCACCTGCGCTGATGTACGTCGGCCTGCTGATGCTGAGCAACGTGGCGAAAATCGATTTCGCGGATTTTGTTGATGCCATGTCCGGCCTGATCACTGCGGTATTCATCGTGCTGACCTGTAACATCGTGACCGGCATTATGATCGGCTTCGCCTCGCTGGTGATTGGGCGCCTGGTCTCCGGTGAGTGGCGTAAGCTGAACATCGGGACCGTGGTCATCGCCGTTGCGCTGGTCGCGTTCTACGCGGGCGGTTGGGCCATCTGAATTGACTTTTTATGCGAAAACGGGTGGCTCAGGCCGCCCGTTTTTATTTTCAGGACTCATCCTGTTGCCTTTTACGTTACTCTGGAGAGGATAGAATAAGAGGCACGACGCCTCAGGTTTGGCATATAAGAAACACAGCAAACAGGGAACGCATGGAAATTTTCTTCACAATACTCATCATGACCCTTGTGGTCTCATTATCCGGGGTGGTTACACGCGTACTGCCCTTCCAGGTCCCCCTGCCTTTAATGCAAATAGCTATCGGTGCGCTGCTGGCGTGGCCGACGTTCGGTCTGCACGTGGAGTTCGATCCGGAACTGTTCCTCGTGCTGTTTATTCCGCCGCTGCTGTTTGCCGATGGCTGGAAAACGCCGACGCGCGAATTTCTGGAGCACGGGCGAGAGATCTTCGGCCTGGCGCTGGCGCTGGTGGTGGTCACCGTGGTCGGGATTGGTTTCCTGATCTACTGGGCCGTACCGGGGATCCCGCTCATACCCGCCTTTGCGCTGGCCGCCGTGCTGTCGCCTACCGACGCCGTGGCGCTGTCCGGCATTGTGGGCGAAGGGCGCATTCCAAAGAAAATCATGGGCATTTTGCAGGGCGAGGCGCTGATGAACGACGCCTCTGGCCTGGTCGCCCTGAAATTTGCCGTGGCGGTTGCCATGGGCACCATGGTCTTTACCGTCGGCGGCGCGACCCTGGAATTTTTCAAGGTGGCGATTGGCGGTATCCTCGCGGGCTTCGTAGTGAGCTGGTTGTACGGACGCTCGCTGCGCTTCCTCAGCCGCTGGGGTGGCGACGAACCCGCTACGCAGATCGTCCTGCTGTTCCTGCTGCCGTTTGCCTCTTACCTGATCGCCGAACACATCGGCGTGTCGGGTATTCTGGCGGCGGTAGCCGCGGGGATGACCATCACCCGCTCCGGCGTTATGCGCCGCGCGCCGCTGGCGATGCGCCTGCGTGCGAACAGTACCTGGGCCATGCTCGAGTTTGTGTTTAACGGCATGGTGTTCCTGCTGTTGGGCCTGCAACTGCCGGGCATTATGGAATCCTCGCTGATTGCGGCCGAAGCGGATCCAAACGTTGAAGTCTGGATGCTGTTTACCGATATCGTGCTCATCTACCTTGCGCTGATGCTGGTGCGTTTCGGCTGGCTGTGGACGATGAAGAAATTCAGCGTTCGCTTCCTGACCAAAAAGCCGATGGAGTTTGGCTCGTGGACCACGCGCGAGCTGCTGATTGCCTCTTTCGCGGGCGTGCGCGGGGCGATCACCCTTGCTGGTGTGCTCTCCATTCCTCTGCTGCTGCCGACGGGTGACGTCTTCCCGGCGCGCTACGAGCTGGTGTTCCTGGCGGCGGGCGTGATCCTCTTCTCCCTGTTTGTCGGCGTGATTATGCTGCCGATTCTGCTGCAACATATCGACGCGGGTGACTCCTCGCAGCAGCACAAAGAAGAGCGGATTGCCCGTGCGGCGACGGCGGAAGTGGCGATTGTCGCCATCGAGAAGATGGAGGAGCGTCTGGCCGCCGATGCCGAAGAGAACATTGATAATCAGCTGCTGAAGGAAGTCAGTTCACGCGTGATCGGTAATTTGCGTCGCCGTGCTGACGGACGTAACGACGTGGAAAGTTCGTTGCAGGAAGAGAACCTCGAACGCCGTTTCCGCCTGGCGGCGCTGCGTTCCGAGCGTGCCGAGCTGTATCACCTGCGCGCGACGCGGCAGATCAGCAACGAGACGCTGCAAAAGCTGCTGCACGATCTGGACCTGCTGGAAGCGTTGTTGATAGAGAATCAGTAGCGCTGTAATTGCCCGGTGGCGCTGCGCTTACCGGGCCTACGTGCTCGATCGGTTCCCTCTCCCTGTGGGAGAGGGTTAGGGTGAGGGGGCCCAAAACCCCTCACAGCATTGCAACCACGCCTGTGCGCTGTGCGACAGATAGACCCCTTCACGCCAGATCATCCCCAGCTGCCAGTGCAGGTCGCTCTCCAGCGGGATCCAGCGCAGCGTATTTTTATCCAGCCGCTCGCAGATCGGCTGCGGCAGAATGGCAATCCCCACGCCCGCCTGTACCATCGCCGCCAGAAAATCCCACTGGCCGCTGCGCACCGCAATGCGCGGCTTCACGTTGTGCTGGTTAAACAGCGCCATCAGCTGGCGGCTTAAGGCAAAATCTTCGTTGTAAATCAGCAGCGGGTGTTCGCCGAGCAGCTCGGGTTTTACTGACTCAATCTTCAGCCAGTCGCCGGAGCGCGGCACCAGCACGCACAGTGGATGGCTGAACAGAGGCAGCGTCGCCAGGCCGCTTTCCTCCTCCACGGGAAGGGCCGTCATGGCCACGTCCAGTTCACCGTTTATCACCGCCTGCTGCACGGTCAGGCCGCCAAATTCAGAAATTTTAAGCTCAACGCCGGGATAGCGCTGGCGAAACAGGCTTATCGGCCCGGCCATCATCATGCCGACCATCGGCGGAATGCCGAGCCGCAGCAGCCCTTTTGTCAGGTGGTTGATGTCCCCAAGCTCGGCCTCCAGCTGGCGGAACTCCGCCAGAATTGCCAGCCCGCGCTCGAACACCACGCGACCGGTATCGGTCAGCAGCAGCTTGCGCCCGTCGCGGATCAGCAGGGTACAGTTCAGCTCATCTTCGAGGTTTTTCAGCATCTTGCTGATGGTTGGCTGGGTTACGAATAACTTCTCCGCTGCGCGGGTAAAACTTTGCTGGCGAACCACCTCGACAAAATAGCGCAGCGTTCTTATGTCCATGATTATTCCTCGAAACTATACCTTCGATGATTTTAATTCATTTCAGTCGATACCGTACGCTCACTATACTGGCGCCTCGTCTCATTTCTGAGGAAAACCCCCATGGCCGTGGCGTTAAGCCGTGTTACGCCTGCCGTTGTGCAACGACTCCAGGTACCGGTTCAGGTACTGCTCTACGCGGGACTGTTTGTTTTCGCGGAATATCTTGTCGACTGGCTGCATCTGCCTTTACCCGCCAACCTGGTGGGGATGGTGCTGATGCTGACGCTGATCCTCTGTCGCGCGTTGCCCCTTAGCTGGGTGCGGGCCGGCGCACGCTGGCTGCTGGCGGAGATGCTGTTGTTCTTTGTGCCGGCCGTGGTGGCGGTGGTGAACTATGCCCAGTTGCTGATGGTCGACGGCTGGCGCATCTTTGCGGTTATCGCCCTGAGCACGCTGATGGTGCTGGGCGCCACCGCCTGGGTGGTGGATAAAGTGTATCGCTTTGAAATCAGCAGGCAGAAGCATGACTAACTTTCAGATAAGCGTGCTGTGCCTGATTGCGACAGTCGTCATCTACTTTGCCAACAAGCGCCTGTATCGCCGCTTTCGCGCGCTGCCGCTGATGCCGCTGGTCTTTACGCCGATCCTGCTGGTGCTGATGCTGGTCTTCGGCCATATCTCCTGGCAGAACTACATTGGCGAATCCCACTGGCTGCTGTGGCTGCTCGGCCCGGCGACCATTGCCTTCGCCGTACCCGTTTATGACAACCTCGCCATTATCAGACGCCACTGGATGTCGCTCAGCGCAGGCGTCGTCACTGCGACGGTGGTGGCGGTGTGCAGCTCGGTCTGGCTGGCGCGGCTGTTTACCCTGTCGGATGAAATTCAGCGCAGCCTGGCCGTGCGATCGGTCACGACGCCGTTTGCGCTGGCAGCCGCCAAACCGCTCGGCGGCCAGCCGGATCTGGTGGCGCTGTTTGTGGTCGTCACCGGCGTATTCGGCATGGCAGTGGGGGATGTGCTGTTTCTGCGGCTTTCCATTCGCGAAGGGATGGCGAAAGGGGCGGGGTTTGGCGCGGCGTCGCACGGGGCGGGGACGGCACGTTCGTACGAGCTGGGACAGCAGGAGGGCGTTGTCGCGAGCCTGGTGATGATGCTTTCGGGCGTAACGATGGTGCTGATCGCACCGCTGGTGGCGTGGGTGATGTTTTAAGCTCCCCGGCCAGAGCGACCGGGGAGAAAAGGCTTAGTGCGCGCGGCCTTGCTCAACGCCCAGGCCAGTTTGTGAACGGATAAACTGGGCGCGGAATTTTTCACGCTCCAGGTTACCCTCCGGTGAATTATCGGTGGCAGAGAAGATCCAGATCCCGATAAACGCCACGGCAATGGAGAACAGCGCCGGGTATTCATACGGGAAGATCGCGCTTTCGTGACCGAGGATCTGCACCCAGATGGTCGGGCCGAGGATCATCAGAATCACCGCCGTCAGCAGGCCCAGCCAGCCGCCAATCATCGCTCCACGGGTGGTCAGTTTTGACCAGTACATGGAGAGCAGGATGATCGGGAAGTTACAGCTTGCCGCAATCGAGAAGGCCAGCCCGACCATAAAGGCGATGTTCTGTTTCTCGAACAAAATCCCCAGCAGGATGGCGACGACGCCCAGCACCAGCACGGTGATTTTGGAGACCTTCAGCTCATCGCGCTCGCTCGCGCCTTTGCGGAAGACGTTGGCGTAGAGGTCATGCGATACCGCAGACGCACCGGCCAGCGTCAGCCCTGCAACCACCGCGAGGATAGTGGCGAAGGCCACGGCAGAGATAAAGCCGAGGAACAGGTTGCCGCCCACCGCGTCGGCCAGATGCACCGCCGCCATGTTGTTACCGCCGATAAGCGCGCCCGCCGCGTCTTTGAACGCCGGGTTTGCCCCCACCAGCATGATTGCGCCGAAGCCGATGATAAAGGTCAGAATGTAGAAGTAACCCATAAAGCCGGTGGCGTAGAAGACGCTTTTACGCGCTTCACGCGCATCTGACACCGTGAAGAAACGCATCAGGATGTGCGGCAGGCCAGCGGTACCGAACATCAGGCCGAGACCGAGCGAGAGCGCGGATATCGGATCTTTCACCAGCCCGCCCGGGCTCATGATCGCTTCTCCTTTCGGGTGGACCGCCATCGCTTCGGTGAACAGATTATTGAAGCTGAACCCGACGTGCTTCATCACCATAAAGGCCATAAAGCTGGCGCCGAACAGCAGCAGGACCGCTTTGATGATCTGCACCCAGGTGGTGGCCAGCATGCCGCCGAACAGGACGTACATCACCATCAGCACGCCTACCAGCACCACCGCGACGTGGTAGTTCAGGCCGAACAGCAGCTCGATCAGTTTGCCCGCGCCGACCATCTGGGCGATCAGATAGAGCGCCACCACCACCAGCGAACCGCAGGCGGAGAGGGAGCGAATCGGCCCCTGCTTCAGGCGATAGGAGGCGACGTCAGCAAAGGTATAGCGCCCCAGGTTACGCAGGCGCTCGGCAATCAGGAAAAGAATGATTGGCCAGCCCACCAGGAAGCCGAGGGAGTAGATCAGGCCGTCATACCCTGAGGTGTACACCAGCGCGGAGATCCCAAGGAACGAGGCGGCGGACATAAAGTCCCCCGCGATCGCCAGCCCGTTCTGGAAGCCGGTAATATTGCCGCCCGCGGTGTAGTAATCGTTACGGGAGCGTACGCGTTTCGACGCCCAGTAGGTGATGTATAGCGTCAGCACCACGAAAATAAGGAACATGATAATCGCCTGCCAGTTGGTTGGCTGGCGCTGAACCTCGCCGGTAATGGCATCTGCTGCATGGGCAGCAAAGGGAAGTGTGGCGGCTAGCGCCGTCAGGACTCGCTTCATGATGCTTTTACCTCGCGCAGAACTTCTCTGTTAAGACGATCGAATTCACCGTTGGCGCGCCAGACGTACACACCCGTCAGCACAAACGAAATGATGATCACGCCAATCCCAATCGGAATACCGCGCGTGACGCTGGTACCCTCATGCAGCGGGGTGCCCAGCCAGTGCGGCGCAAAGGCGATCAGCAGAATAAAGCCGACGTAGATAATCAGCATGATGATGGAAAGGATGAAGGCAAACCGTTGCCGTTTTTCGACGAGCTCCCTGTAGTGCGCACTATTCTCTATCTGCTGACAAATATCGTTATTCATCACAGAGTCTCCAAAGGTAAGGTTGGTTTGTTTTATCCCCTCTCCCCTGTGGGGAGAGGATTAGGGTGAGGGGAGGAAGGTGCGGTCTGATGCCCTCACCCCGGCCCTCTCCCACAGGGAGAGGGAGAAAAGATTATGAAGGCATTGCGATGGCCTGCTTCTCTTCGAGCAGTTTGTCCACCACGCCAGGATCGGCCAGCGTTGAGGTATCACCGAGGTTACTGGTGTCGCCCGCCGCGATTTTGCGCAGGATACGGCGCATAATCTTGCCGGAACGGGTTTTCGGCAGCGAGTCGGTCCAGTGCAGCACGTCCGGCGTGGCAAGCGGGCCGATCTCTTTACGCACCCAGTTGCGCACCTCGGTATACAGCTCTGGCGACGGCTCTTCGCCGTGGTTCAGGGTGACGTAGGCGTAGATCGCCTGGCCTTTGATGTTGTGAGGAATGCCGACAACCGCCGCTTCGGCAATTTTCGGATGCGACACCAGCGCAGATTCAATTTCCGCCGTGCCCAGACGATGGCCGGAAACGTTCAGCACGTCGTCCACGCGTCCGGTGATCCAGTAATAACCGTCTTCATCCCGGCGCGCGCCGTCGCCGCTGAAGTACATGTTTTTGAAGGTCGAGAAGTAGGTCTGCTCGAAGCGCTCGTGGTCGCCGAACAGGGTACGCGCCTGTCCAGGCCAGGAATCGACGATCACCAGGTTGCCCTCGGTGGCCCCTTCCTGCGGATTGCCTTCGTTATCCACCAGCGCAGGCTGCACGCCGAAGAACGGACGGGTGGCCGAACCGGCTTTCAGCTGTGTGGCGCCCGGCATCGGGGTGATCATGAAGCCACCGGTTTCGGTCTGCCACCAGGTGTCCATCACCGGGCACTTCTCGTTGCCGATCTTCTTCCAGTACCACTCCCAGGCTTCCGGGTTGATCGGCTCGCCCACGGAGCCGAGGATGCGCAGGGAAGAGCGGTCGGTCCCTTCGATGGCTTTATCGCCTTCCGCCATCAGCGCGCGGATCGCCGTTGGCGCGGTGTAGAGAATGTTGACCTGATGCTTATCAACCACCTGGCACATACGCGCCGGGGTCGGCCAGTTCGGTACGCCTTCAAACATCAGCGTCGTTGCGCCGCAGGCCAGCGGGCCGTACAGCAGGTAGCTATGACCGGTGACCCAGCCCACGTCGGCGGTACACCAGTAGATGTCGCCGGGATGGTAGTCGAAGACGTATTTAAAGGTGGTGGCCGCATAAACCAGATAGCCGCCGGTGGTATGCAGCACGCCTTTCGGCTTACCGGTGGAGCCGGAGGTATACAGGATAAACAGCGGATCTTCCGCGTTCATCTCTTCCGGCTGATGCTGGTCGCTCGCGTTTTCAATCAGATCGCTCCACCACAGGTCGCGCCCCTCGTGCCAGTCGATTTTGCCGCCCGTGCGCTTGAGGACAATGACGTTGTTGATGGATTTTACGTTCGGGTTTTTCAGCGCTTCATCAACGTTTTTCTTCAGCGGGATACCGCGCCCGGCGCGCACGCCCTCGTCAGCGGTGATCACCAGCTTCGAGTTCGAGTCAACAATGCGCCCGGCAACCGCTTCAGGGGAGAAGCCGCCGAAGATCACGGAGTGGATCGCGCCGATGCGCGCGCAGGCCAGCATAGCCACGGCGGCTTCCGGCACCATTGGCATGTAGATCGCCACCACATCGCCTTTTTTAATGCCCTGGGCCAGCAGCACGTTGGCGAAGCGGCAGACGTCGCGATGCAGTTCTTTATACGAGATGTGTTTGCTCTGAGAGGCATCGTCGCCTTCCCAGATAATGGCCGTTTCGTTGCCGCGTTCAGCAAGATGGCGGTCCAGGCAGTTCGCCGCCAGGTTCAGCGTGCCGTCTTCATACCATTTAATGGAGACGTTGCCCGGCGCGAAAGAGGTGTTCTTTACCTTCTGATAAGGTTTGATCCAGTCGAGGATGTGACCCTGTTCACCCCAGAACGCGTCAGGGCTGGAAACGGACTGCTGGTATTTCTCCTGGTACTGCTCCGGGCTTATCAGGCAACGGTCCGCAATGTTTGCGGGAATGTCGTGTTTGTGTATTTGGCTCATGGCTTTTTTTCTCCTTGTAAGATGTTAATAATATGTCGCAAAAACGTTAATAGTAGGGGCTTTACAAGCTTTGTTTAGTATTTGGGCGACAGATCACGCAATGTCTGAAGAGTATGAAAATTGAGCGAATGAAACTTTGAAGGGAAATAATTCATCTGAAGAATTATTCACTTTTTTGAAGTGAAAATATTTTGTATAACAAACGGTTATTTATGCGAATTGCTATAAATTACCGTCAATGACGCTTTTTGCAGTGAAATGCCTTGTTCTTTAAGGCTTGCGCAGCATGCCGTGCAAATGATACTCATACGGCGCGTTAAAAAATCCCATAAACCAACGCAACACAATTCATACCCTTTCAGTATGTCTCCATATTCATGCAGTTTTGATGGTACGGAGATTTCATTGAGGAAGTCAGTTTCTATGAAAAATTTGAAAGTCAGCCTGGCCTGGCAGATCCTGCTGGCCCTTGTGCTGGGCATCTTGCTGGGCAGTTACCTCCATTATCATAGCGACAGCCGCGAGTGGCTGATTGCGAACCTTCTCTCGCCTGCGGGCGATATCTTTATTCATCTGATCAAGATGATTGTTGTGCCGATTGTGATCTCGACGCTGGTGGTCGGTATCGCGGGTGTCGGTGATGCGAAACAGTTAGGCCGTATCGGCGTTAAAACCATTCTCTATTTCGAAGTGATCACCACGGTTGCCATCGTACTTGGCATCACCCTGGCGAACGTGTTCCAGCCTGGTGCCGGGATCGATATGTCGCAGCTGGCGACGGTGGATATTTCGAAATACCAAAGCACAACCGCCGATGTGCAGAGCCATTCGCATGGGCTGATGGGGACTATCCTGTCGCTGGTGCCGACCAACATTATCGCGTCCATGGCGAAGGGCGAGATGCTGCCGATCATCTTCTTCTCGGTGCTGTTTGGTCTGGGGCTTTCTTCCCTGCCCGCGACGCACCGTGAACCGCTGGTCACCGTGTTCCGATCTATCTCCGAAACCATGTTCAAAGTCACCCATATGGTGATGCGCTATGCGCCGGTCGGGGTATTCGCGCTGATTGCAGTGACCGTGGCGAACTTCGGCTTTGCCTCCCTGTGGCCGCTGGCGAAGCTGGTGATTCTGGTGCACTTCGCGATCCTGTTCTTCGCGCTGGTGGTGCTGGGCATTGTGGCGCGGCTGTGCGGCCTGAGCATCTGGATCCTGATCCGCATCCTGAAGGATGAGCTGATTCTGGCGTACTCCACGGCAAGCTCCGAGAGCGTACTGCCGCGTATCATTGAGAAGATGGAGGCCTACGGTGCGCCGGCGTCCATTACCAGCTTCGTAGTGCCAACGGGTTACTCCTTTAACCTGGATGGTTCGACGCTGTATCAGAGTATTGCGGCGATCTTTATTGCGCAGCTGTACGGCATTGACCTGTCGCTGTGGCAGGAGATCGTGCTGGTTCTGACGCTGATGGTGACGTCCAAAGGCATCGCAGGCGTGCCGGGCGTCTCCTTCGTGGTGCTGCTGGCGACGCTGGGCAGCGTCGGTATTCCGCTGGAAGGGCTTGCATTTATTGCCGGTGTGGACCGAATCCTCGACATGGCGCGTACCGCGCTGAACGTGGTGGGTAATGCCCTGGCGGTGCTGGTTATCTCCAAGTGGGAACACAAGTTCGACCGTAAAAAAGCGCTGGCGTATGAACGCGAGGTGCTGGGTCGTTTTGATAAGACGGCTGACCAGTGATGTAAAAATGCCGGGTGGCGGCTTCGCCTTACCCGGCCTACATAAGCCGTAGGCCCGGTAAGCGCAGCGCCACCGGGCAACAACTTATTCCCCGCTCAACGCATCAAACTCTTCACACCCGGTATCAAACCCTTCGGTACAGCTCAGGTTTAACCAGTAAAGCGCTTTCTGCTTATTCGGTGTGATAAAGCCTTTCTCACCCTGCCTGAACAGCATTCCTGCCCAGTACTCCGCATAGCCCGTCCGGGACAGAGCCGAACTGCGCTTGAACCACGATGCGGCCTGCACGTCATCCTGAGGGACTTCAACGCCGTTGGCATAGATCAGCCCCAGCAGCTGTTGCGCGTCTACCGCCGAGTCGCTATCGATGTCTTCGGTTGCCGATTGCAGCAGTGCGATGGCCTGCGGGTAGTCGGTTTTGCCCGCCTGCGTGTTCACCAGCACCCGCGCCAGCATGATCGCGCCGCGTTTGCTGCCCGCAATGTTTGCCTGCTGGGCCAGGGCTTTAGCCTGCGCATAGTCACCCTGCGAAAAGTGGATTTGCGACAGCAGCGCCATGGCGTCGACATCACCGCCTTTTGCCGCTTTTTCCGCCCACAGCGCCGCCTGCGCGCTGTCGCCGGAACTGAACCAGGTATCGGCAAGATAATACTGCGCGCGCGCATCGCCCGCTTCAGCCTGCTTTTTATACTGGCTGCCTATCTCATCGGCATGGGCAAACGCGGTTAAAAATAACAACATCAGAAAAAGGGTTTTCATGGATTCTTATCATCTGGGTACACGCCGCGCAGTATAATCGCGGTGACAGAAGAAAAAAACGGGTGCGTTAAGACCTCAGCATCCCACAAGCCGGGCGGAACACGCGTTCCGCCCGAAGAGGTTAGCCTGCGTTACAGGCTAATTTCGCCGCCACCTCCTGATGTTCACTCTTTATTGAAAACTCGCAGAGCTTATCGCGAGTAATAAAGGTAAAGATCACTATCGTCAGGCAAATAATAAAGACGATGCCTAACGTAGTTTTTAATGGCGTCATGCCTTTTACTCCTTGTGAAAAAAAGAATAAGAGGCTACTCTCAACCTGTTGGTTGTTGAGGGGTAGCCTCGGGTAAATGCAAATTTCCCGGGGCTTTCCACTTTCTGTCCCTCAACAATGCTCAAGACAGAAAGTCTTAAGCACCCGCCGC
This sequence comes from Enterobacter cloacae complex sp. EB5, assembly GCF_031432835.1. Classification (NCBI taxonomy): domain Bacteria; kingdom Pseudomonadati; phylum Pseudomonadota; class Gammaproteobacteria; order Enterobacterales; family Enterobacteriaceae; genus Enterobacter; species Enterobacter cloacae complex sp. EB5. The sequence continues at coordinate 1,592,147 of NZ_CP133860.1, read as the reverse complement.
ATATCTTATCTCGCTGAATTAAAATGCAAAGATGTAATTAATTTTCGCGCAAATTACATTTTTTCTGCGAGACGCCTTCAGAAATATATATAGATGTAATTAATAGCGATGCCATAAATAATAATGGGGTGAATATCTCACCCCATTTAGTCAGCGATTAATTAACGGCTTCATCCCATTGCACTTTCGCGCAGGCGGGCTTTCAGCTTGTTATATTCGTCGATCACATACTGTTCCGCAGCGTGTTGATCCGCTATTGGCTCCACGTTTACGGCGCAGTATTTATACTCCGGCGTTTTGGTTATCGGGCTTAAGTTCTCCGTCACCAGCTCGTTACAGGCGCCAATCCACCACTGGTAGGTCATATAGACTGCCCCTTTGTTCGGACGGTCGCTGACCTGCGCGCGGGTAATGATGCGGCCTTTACGCGAGTTCACCCACACCAGCGCTTCATCTTCAATACCGAGCCGTTCGGCATCGGCGGTGTTGATCTGCGCGTAGCCCGGTTCATCCGCCAGCGCCGCCAGCGCGGCGCAGTTACCGGTCATGGAGCGGCAGGAGTAGTGACCCACTTCACGCACGGTGGAGAGCACCATCGGATACTCGTCGGTGAGCTTATCGATCGGCGCGACCCAGTCGCAGGTGAAGAACTGCGCCAGCCCGTTCGGGGTGTCGAACTTCTCTTTAAAGAGGTATGACGTCCCCTGATCGGATTCTGACTCATCCCGGCACGGCCACTGGATGTAGCCCAGCTCACCCATTTTTTCATAGGTTGCCCCATAAAAGTCCGGGCACAGATGCCGCAACTCGTCCCAGATCTCCTGGGTGTTGTTGTAGTGCATCGGGTAGCCCATGCGGGTGGCGATTTCGCTGATGATCTGCCAGTCCGTTTTCAGATCCCACTTCGGCTCGACGGCCTTGAAGAAGCGCTGGAAGCCGCGGTCTGCCGCCGTATAGACACCTTCATGCTCGCCCCAGGAGGTTGACGGCAGAATCACATCCGCCGCCGCCGCGGTTTTGGTCATAAAGATATCCTGGACAATCACCAGCTCCAGATCCTCAAAGCCTTTGCGCACCGCAGACAGTTCGGCGTCGGTCTGGAGCGGATCTTCACCCATGATGTAGGCTGCACGTACTTCACCGTGCGCCGCGCGGTGCGGCAGCTCGCTGATGCGGTATCCGGTGTGTGCCGGCAGACTCTCCACGCCCCAGGCCTTCGCAAACTTCTCGCGGTTTTCCGGGAATTTGACGTACTGGTAGCCCGGATAGGTGTCCGGCAGCGCGCCCATATCACACGCACCCTGCACGTTATTCTGACCACGCACCGGGTTCACGCCCACATGCGCTTTACCCAGATTGCCGGTCAGCATGGCGAGGCTGGTGAGCGAGCGCACGGTTTCCACGCCCTGGTAGAACTGGGTCACGCCCATGCCCCACAGAATGGCGGCGGTTTTCGCCCCGGCGTACATCCGCGCCGCCTGGCGGATCTCCTGTGCGCTGACGCCGGTTATCGCCTCTACTGACTCCGGCGTATAGCCTTCGACAATCTTGCGATACTCTTCAAACCCTTCCGTACGGCTCGCGACAAACGCCTGGTCGTAGAGGTTCTCCTCAATAATGACGTGCCCCATTGCATTCAACAGCGCGATGTTCGAGCCGTTTTTCAGTGCGATGTGCATATCCGCAATGCGCGCGGTTTCGATTTTGCGCGGATCGCAGACGATAATTTTCGCCCCGTTCTGTTTGGCGCGAATGACGTGATTCGCGACGATAGGGTGAGAATCCGCCGGGTTATAGCCGAAGATGAACACCAGATCGGTGTTATCTATCTCATTGATGGCATTACTCATTGCGCCGTTACCGACCGACTGGTGCAGACCTGCAACCGATGGGCCGTGTCAGACGCGAGCGCAGCAGTCGACGTTATTGGTACCAATAACGGCGCGCGCGAATTTTTGCATCACATAGTTGGTTTCATTCCCGGTTCCGCGTGAGGAGCCGGTAGTCTGAATCGCATCCGGGCCATACTTGGCCTTGATGGCGCTGAGGCGCGTGGCGACGTAATCCAGCGCTTCATTCCAGGAGACGGCTTCCAGCTTGCCGCCGCGCTCGCGACGGATCATAGGGGTTTTCAGGCGCGGGGTGAGGATTTGGGTATCGTTAATAAAATCCCAGCCGTAGTACCCTTTCAGGCACAGCGTGCCCTGATTGGTTTTCCCCTGCGCCGCTTCCGCCCGGACGATTTTGCCGTTATCGACCACCAGGTGGATCTTGCAACCTGAGGCACAATAAGGGCAAACCGTGACGACTTTTTTCATCACTTTGCTCCAGTTAAACAGTTCTTACCTGCCCAATATGCAGCTTCTATGCCATGTTTTTACTATGGGTATTTCCTGACTTTACGACCCTTTGCGGGGCAAAACCCTGACGAAAAACAGCCAATCGTCAAAATTGACGTGTCGAAAGGGCAGGGGATGTGACATGGATTGAATTTCCGTCACGTAAAAAACAATTCGGCTGGAGCCAGCGGCAGAATGGTTCAGACTTAACATAATTCCCTGACGGAAGCATGCGATGAAACCGGCGATTCTGGTGGTTGATGATGATGTCGCAGTCTGCGAACTGCTACAGGATGTGCTCAGCGAGCACGTCTTTACCGTGCTGACGTGTCACACCGGTCAGGACGCGGTGAACCGTGTCCAGCAGGACCCCGGCATTGCGCTGGTTCTGCTGGACATGATGCTGCCGGATATCAACGGATTACAGGTTTTGCTGCAACTGCAAAAGCAGCGACCAGCGCTACCGGTGGTGATGCTGACGGGGCTGGGAAGTGAATCAGATGTGGTCGTCGGGCTGGAGATGGGTGCCGATGATTACATCGGAAAACCGTTCAATCCGCGCGTGGTGGTCGCCCGCGTTAAGGCGGTGCTGCGTCGTACCGGCGCGCTGGACGCGGAGCCTGCCGCGCCGCGCGTTGAAGGTATTGCCTTTAACGGCTGGACGCTGGACACCACCCGCTGCGAGCTGAGCGATCCGCAGCGTAATACCGTGCCGTTAACCCAGGGCGAATACGGCCTGCTGCTGGCATTAACGCAAAACGCCCGCCGGGTACTGAGCCGTGAACAGCTGCTGGAGCTGACCCACAGCGAAAGCGCCGAGGTCTTTGACCGCACTATCGACGTGTTGATCATGCGGCTACGGCGAAAAATTGAGGTCAATCCGCACCAGCCTTTGCTGATCAAAACCATTCGCGGTCTGGGCTATGTTTTTGCCACGGACGTTTCCCATCATGAGAAAGCCGCCTGACCGTTTTCCTGAATAAACGCCTGAAGCTCGGCCAGCGTTTTCGCGCCGTCAATCGCATTGGCCGCCAGCAGGCTGGCCCGCGCGCAGGCGTGCGCCAGATAAATACTCTCGGTAAGCGACAGCGATTCATGGCAGCCGTATAAAAAGCCCGCGCAAAACGCGTCGCCCGCGCCGACGCTGCCAATAATCTCGTCCTGCGTCAGCTTCCACGACGGAACCCATTGCCCTTTTTCACCCGGCGCTTCCCCCCATGCCCCTTCCGGACAGTGGATCACCACCCGCTGCCGCACGCCTGCCGCCAGCAGCTGTGCGGCAGCGTCGGCGATATGGGCCATGTTCAGCGCATCATGGCCGTCGCGGATCTCAAGCCCGCTAAACTCACCGGCTTCCAGTTCGTTAATCACCAGATAATCAAGATGGCGCAGGGCAGGGAGCACCAGCGGCTGATAGCGCGGATCGCCCTTGCGGGAGACCAGATCGAGCGAGGTTTCATACCCCTGATCGCGCATCTGTGCCAGTAACCGCGCGCTGCGGGTGCCAAACTCCTCGTCCGGCATGTCCAGGCTGTCGAGCAGCAGCAGATAGCCGAGATGGAAGATCTTCAGCGATCCGTCTAAACGATCGAAGGCGGGAAGATCCAGCAGGCGGTTGGCCCCCGGCGAGTGGAAAAAGGTGCGCTGTCCGCTGGGGTCGGTCATCACCTGCGACATCGACGTTGGGGCGAACGTTGTACGCTGCACGCGCTGGCGATTGACGTGATACTGGTCGAGCATCGCCAGAATATAGTCTCCGTCGCTGTCTTCCCCAATCAGCCCCACCGCCTGTAGCGGCAGGCCGACGTGCATTTTCGCCAGCGTCAGCAGAACGTTGAGCGGCGCACCGCCGGTTGAGCGTTCACTGTGGGTGATTTCCGCCAGCCAGCCGCGCTCCGGCCACTGCACGATCTGGTGAACGTGATCCACCAGCATGTTGCCTGCAGCGATAATCCCTTTGCGTTCCATTATGCCTGCCCCGCGCTGCCGAAGATGCGCATCTGCTCCGCGACCGTATCGGTAATGGCCTCTTCAATACCCAGCAGCAGTTCGGCAAATTCATCGTACAGCGGCTGGCGGTTTGCCATGCGCTGCTCAACGGCGGCGAGCGCGGCCTGCGACATGCCGGTATAGAAGTTGATTTTATGAATGCCCAGCTCGATGGCGCGGCGGAAATCAGCATCGCTGATGCCAGAGCCGCCGTGTAACACCAGCGGCAGGCCCGTCTGCTGGCGAATGGCGTCCAGACGCGGGAAATCAAGCTTCGGCTCGCCCTTGTATTTGCCGTGCGCGTTGCCAATGGCGACCGCCAGCGCATCGATGCCGGTTGAATCAACAAACTCGCGCGCCAGCTGTGGGTCGGTAAAGAACGCTTCATCCGCATGCCCATACAGCGCGCCGCCTTCATCTCCGCCGACTGCGCCCAGCTCCGCCTCCACCGAGACGCCCACCGCGTGGCACATCTTCACCACTTCCCGGGTCTGGCGGATATTTTCCTCATAGCTCAGCGTCGAGCCGTCGAACATCACCGAGCTGAACCCTAAGCGCAGGGCGCGCACGACGGCCTCAAAATGCAGGCCGTGGTCGAGGTTAAGCACCACGGGAATATCGTGATGGGCGGCTTCGAATTTCACCGCTTCGACAAGCGACTCCAGAGACACGTACTTAAAATGCACTTCCGCGATGTTGATGATAAACGGCGAACGTTCCTGCTTCGCGGCGGCAAACAGCGCGCGCAGAAAATGGGAGTCGAGAACGTTGAACGCGCCCAGGGCGTAGCGGTGTTCTCTGGCGTGTGCCAGACCGTCGGCAAGAGAAATCAATGGCATCATTCACTCCTTATATCCGAAACAGGGTGTACTCGTTGCACAGCACCAGCACCGCCGGTTCGTCTTCTTCGATGGTGTTGTAGCGGTCAATGGGCTGTAAAAAGTGGTTGTCGTGTTCATCGTCATTGACCGACGACACTTCGCCCACCAGCACGTCGCCAAAGCCGCGTTCGCCCCAGAAACTGTGGTACAGGCCGGGCGTCAGGCAGATGCTCTCCCCTGGCGTGAGGCGCAGCTGGCTACCGGGCGCGTGCGTCTGCCGACAACCGTCTATCGTGACGATCACGTCGGTGTTTTCGGTCTCTTCATGCGCGCCCGCATTCCATAACTCAATAATCAGATTCCCGCCGCCGCGGTTGATGATGTCCTCCCGCTTGCGCCAGTGGAAATGCATCGGCGTCACCTGGCCGTCGCGGACGTGCATGATTTTTTCGGCATAGCACTTTTCATAAGGCACGCCGTTGGGGGAGCCGTTGCGCAGGGTGAACAGCGTCAGCCCCTGTGCGGCAAAATTGTTACCGCCAAACGCCGTCACGTCCCAGCCGAGCCTGAGGTCAAACACCTCCTGCCAGGCGGCCTGGTCAAGCTGCTGCCATTTTGTTGGCGGAAAGCTGGCAAACGGCGGGAGATGCACGTCGTGCATGGAGAAGAACTGCCGCGTGTGGCCGAGGATTTCATTGATGTCGGAGCGTTTCATGGGGACTCCTTGCGTTTTATGCCACCCCCTCACCCCGGCCCTCTCCCTCAAGGGAGAGGGGGAGTAAGTTCCCTCTCCCCGTGGGAGAGGGTTAGGGTGAGGGCATCAGGCCGCACCGGGGTTACTTAACCGTCCACCCCTTATACGTGCCGACGTTCTTTTTATCGATCATCGTCACCGGGATCAGCACAGGCTCTTTCGGCGCAGGTTTGCCCTGAAGAATGTCATAGCCGATCTCCACCGCCTTCGCCGCCATCACCTGCGGATCCTGCGCTGGCGTCGCCACAAACAGGGAGTTTTCGCGCTTCAGGGCTTCTTCTCCGTCCGGGCTGCCATCCACGCCAACGATAAAGAATTCATTGCGTTGCGCCTGTTTCGCTGCCAGATCGGCGCCGATCGCCGTCGGATCGTTAATTGCGAATACGCCGTCGATCTTCGGATTGGCCGCCAGCAGGGAGGTCATGACCTCCAGCCCGCCTTCGCGGCTGCCTTTGGCGTTCTGATTATCCGAAAGCACTTTGATATCCGGGTGGCGCCTGAACTCGGTCTGGCAGCCCTCCACGCGGTTTTGTACCGCAGAAACCGGCGGCCCGTTGATGATCACCACGTTGCCTTTACCTTTCAGGCGGTCGGTTATGTACTTACAGGCCATTTCCCCCGCCTGGGTATTATCGGAGGTGATGGTCGCATCGGCCCCTTCCGCCGCCACGTCAACCGCCACGACCACGATCCCCGCTTCTTTGGCGCGTTTTACCGCCGGGCCGATCCCTTTAGAATCCGCAGCGTTGAGGATGATCATGTCCACTTTCGCGGCAATGAAGTTGTCGATCTGCGACACCTGCTGGCCCAGATCGTACCCGCTGGAGACCAGCGTCACCTTGACGTTATCCCCCGCCAGCTTGCGTGCTTCCAGCTCGGCGCCTTTGGTGATCTGCACGAAGAACGGGTTAGCCAGGTCGCCCACCGTCACGCCGATGGACTTCAGATCTTTTGCCTGCGCAAACGGGGTTGCGGCCAGCAGCGCGCCAGCACAGAGCGCGGTCACTAAGGGCTTCAATCTCATGCTGTATTCCTCACGTAGGGTATTGTTGTTATGCACTTTGATGGTGTCGGGTACGGTATTTGTCGATCAGCACCGCTATGATGATCACCGCCCCTTTGATCACCAGCTGCCAGAAGTAGGAGACGCCCATCAGCGTCATGCCGTTGTTGAGGGTGGCGATGATCAACGCGCCGACCAGCGTGCCGGTGATCGTGCCGATCCCGCCGACGAAGCTGGTGCCGCCGAGGATCACCGCCGCAATCGCATCCAGCTCGTACCCCGTGCCGAGGTTGCCGTTGGCGCTGTAGAGGCGCGAGGCGCTCATCACGCCGCCTAATCCCGAGAGCAGGCCGCTCATGCCGTAGACAAACAGCAGCACCAGCCAGACCTTGATGCCGGTTAAGCGTGCCGCCTGCATATTGCCGCCGACCGCATAGATGTGAACGCCGAGGGTTGTGCGACGCAGAATAAACCAGCACACCACAATCACCGCCAGGGCGATCACCACCAGCCACGGTACGGGACCAAGATAGTTATTACCGATCCACTCGAAGCTGATGTTGGAGTTAATGACCGTCGTGCCGTCCGCCAGCAGGTAGGCCGCCCCGCGCAGTGCCGTATAGGTGCCGAGGGTGACGATAAACGGCGGCAGCCCGGCAAAGGCCACCAGCGCGCCGTTGAACAGCCCCAGCACCATACCGAGCATCAGCGCCGCCGGAATGGAGAGCATCGCAAATTCAGGGATAAGCGAGACCACCATCGCCGCTACCGCCGTAGTACCCAGAATCGAGCCCACGGAGAGGTCAATCCCGCCGGTCAGGATGATGAAGGTCATCCCCGCCGCCAGCACGATGTTGATCGACGCCTGCCGGGTAATATTCAGCAGGTTGCTCTCGGTGAAAAAGTTCGGGGCGATAAAGCCAAATACCGCCACAATCAGGATTAAAATCGGCAAAATACCGATCGTTTGCATCAGATCGCTCATCAGCATTTTTTTGGCGGAGGCGGATTTCGCCACCTGCTGCGGATGGGTTGGAGTTGTCATAATTACACCGCCTGATGATGTGTGTCGTTCACGCCGGTTGCCAGCGTCATGATGTTTTCCTGAGAGATGTCGCGTCCGTGGAGTTCACCCGCGATGCTGCCTTCCCGCATCACGTACACCCGGTCGCTCATGCCCACCACTTCCGGCAGCTCGCTGGAGATCATCAGAATCGCCACCCCTTTGCGCGCCATCTGGTTCATGATGCGGTAGATCTCGCTTTTTGCGCCGACGTCCACGCCGCGCGTGGGTTCGTCCAGAATCAAAATGCGCGGGCCTATCGCCACCCAGCGGGAGATCAGCAGCTTTTGCTGGTTGCCGCCGGAGAGCCCGCCCGCGCGCACCTGAGAATGCGGCACGCGGATATTGAGCAGGGCGATGGCGTCATCGGAAATAGACTGCGCTTTTTTGCGGTTTAACATGCCGAAGGTGGCGTCGCGCTCCAGCGTCGCCATGGTGATGTTCTCCTGCGCCGCCAGCTCCAGAAACAGCCCCTGCTCCTTGCGGTTCTCGGTAAGAAAACCGATGCCGTTCTCAATGGCCGCGCGCGGGGAGTGGATCACCACCGGTTCGCCGTCCACCTCAATCATGCCGCCGGTGGCTTTGCGCACGCCGAAGATCAGCTGCGCCAGCTCGGAGCGTCCGGCGCCGACCAGCCCCGCCAGCCCGACGATTTCACCGGAGCGCACCTGCAAACTGCACGGCTGCACTTTTTTGCCATCTGTCAGGTGGTGCACGTTCAGACGCGGGCTGCCGAGCGGAATATCGCGCTCTTTGTTAAACAGATCGCTGAGCGGGCGGCCCACCATCATGCGCACCAATTCAGAGGCATTCAGCTTGTCGCGCGTCAGGCTGCCGACGTACTGCCCGTCGCGCAGGACGCTGACGCGATCGGAAAGCTCATACACTTCCGCCATCCGGTGGCTGATGTAGATAATCGCCATACCTTCATCGCGCAGGCGCAAAATCAGTTCGAACAGACGGTGGGTTTCGCGCGAGGAGAGGGCGGCGGTGGGTTCATCCATCACCAGAATGCGGCTGTTGCGGTGCAGCGCGCGGGCGATCTCCACCTGCTGTTGCTCGGCGATGGTCAGCTTCATGACCAGGTCGGTGGCGCTGAACTGCGCGCCCAGTCGGTCAATGACCGCCTGGGCCTGGGCAGCCATCTCTTTGCGCTGGACCAGCCCGCCGCGCGACAACTCGCTGCCGAGAAAAATGTTTTCCGCCACGGTCAGGTTAGGAGCAAGCTGCATCTCCTGATAAATCAGGGTAATGCCTGCGGCCAGCGCATCCTTCGGCCCTTTGATGTGAAACGGCTTACCGTCGATGAGGATGTCGCCGCTGCTGGCGGTATAGGCACCTGCGAGGATCTTCATCAGCGTGCTTTTTCCGGCGCCGTTTTCCCCCATCAGCGCGTGGATCTCACCGGGGAAAACCGTCAAATCCACGCCCTTGAGCGCGTGGAAATTGCCAAACGTCTTGGCAATGTGGCGCATCTCTAAAACCGGGGTTCTGCTCATGGCGGATCTCCTGTGAATGTCGATATCTGCACTTCATCACAGGCGCGTAAATGCAAAATGTCAGAAGCTGTTCATATTTGTCATAGTTATGAATAGCGAATGTGGATCACAGTTACGGAGTCAACATGTCTTCACGCCCCCCGTTCTTCACCAGCGCCCGCGGTCGCCTGCTGATATTTAACCTGCTGGTGGTGGCGGTAACGCTGATGGTCAGTGGCGTGGCGGTGCTCGGCTTTCGTCATGCCAGCCAGATCCAGGAGCAGGTGCAGCAGCAAACGCTGGATGACATGACCGGCAGCATGAACCTCGCGCGTGATACCGCGAATGTGGCGACGGCGGCGGTGCGGCTGTCGCAGGTGGTCGGTGCGCTGGAGTACAAAGGCGAAGCTGAACGGCTGAAACAGACGCAGATGGCGCTGCGCCACTCGCTGGAGCAGCTTGCCGATGCGCCGCTGGCGCAGCAGGAGCCGGCGCTGGTGGCGCGTATTATTCGCAGGAGCAATGAGTTACAGCAGAGCGTGACGGGAATGCTGGAGCGCGGGCAAAAACGGCATCTGGAGCGTAACGCGCTGCTCAGCGCGCTGTATCAAAGCCAAAGCTACCTGCGTCATTTGCAGGATATCAACCGCCGTTACGCGAGCAATGTGCCAGACGCCCGGCAGCTTGCAGAGATGGACAGGCTGATCGTTGCCGCCATTGATACCCCTTCACCGCGCGCCACGGTGCAGCAGCTGGATGCAGTAACCGCGATGTTACCCGCGAGCGCCCTGCAACCGGTGGTCAACCTGGTGCTCCCGGATTTTAATGATGAGCTGCGCAAGCTCGCGCCACTGTCGAAGCAGCTGGAAGAGAGCGATCTGTCCATCAGCTGGTACATGTTCCACATCAAGGCGCTGGTGGCGATATTAAACCGCGACATCAATCAGTACGTTGAACAGGTGGCGCAGGCCTCCCGGCTGCGTACCGCCCAAAGCCACCAGGAGCTGCGCTCCATCAGCGTGTTTATCAGCGTCTTCGCGGTGCTGGCGCTGATCATCACCGGCTGCGCCTGCTGGTATATTTACCGCAATCTGGGCTCCAACCTGACGGCTATCTCAAGGGCAATGTCGCGCCTCGCTCACGGCGAGCAGGATGTGTCGGTGCCCGCGCTACAGCGGCGTGATGAGCTGGGGGAACTGGCGCGCGCGTTTAACGTTTTTGCCCGCAATACCGCTTCGCTGGAGCACACCACGCGGCTACTGAAGGAGAAGACCTCGCAGATGGAGGTCGACCGCATCGAACGTCAGGGGCTGGAGGAGGCGCTGCTGCACAGCCAGAAAATGAAGGCGGTCGGGCAACTGACGGGCGGGCTGGCGCATGATTTTAATAACCTGCTGGCGGTGATAATCGGCAGTCTGGAGCTGACCGATTCAGCGTCACCGGACGCGCCGCGCATCACTCGTGCGCTCAAAGCCGCGGAACGCGGGGCCATGCTCACCCAGCGTCTGTTGGCCTTCTCGCGCAAGCAATCCCTGCAACCCCATGCGGTAGAGATGAAGCCGCTGCTGGAGAACCTGAGCGAGCTGATGCGGCACTCGCTTCCCGCCACGCTGACGCTGGATATTGAAGCGCAAACCCCGGCCTGGCCCGCATGGATTGACGTCAGCCAGCTGGAAAACGCCATTATCAACCTGGTAATGAACGCCCGTGATGCAATGGAGGGGCAAAACGGTGTGATTAAAATCCGCACCTGGAACCAGCGTGTGACCCGCAGCGACGGGCGCAGGCAGGATATGGTCGCGCTGGAGGTGATTGACCACGGCTGCGGGATGTCGCAGGAGGTGAAATCGCAGGTCTTTGAACCGTTCTTCACCACCAAACAGACCGGCAGCGGCAGCGGGTTAGGGCTGTCGATGGTGTACGGCTTTGTGCGTCAGTCCGGGGGGCGCGTTGAGATCGAAAGCGCGCCGGGGCAGGGAACCACCGTGCGGCTCCAGCTGCCGCGCTCGACGCTGCCTGCGTTCTCCGATGATGCCGCGCTGGCGGCCACGGCCCCGGCAGAAAGTGAGCTGCTTGTGCTGGTCCTGGAAGATGAGGCGGGCGTGCGGCAGACCCTGTGCGAGCAACTGCACCAGCTTGGCTACCTGACGCTTGAAGCCGAAAACGGCGAGCAGGCGCTGAACATGCTGGACGCGTCGCCGGATATCGGCATGTTTATCAGCGACCTGATGTTGCCGGGCGGCCTGAGCGGTGCAGAGGTGATCGGCCATGTACGCAGCCACTATCCGCAGTTGCCGGTGCTGCTGATCAGCGGGCAGGATTTGCGCCCGGCGCATAACCCGCAGCTGCCGGACGTTCAGTTACTGCGAAAACCGTTCACCCGCGCACAGCTGGCGCAGGCGCTGCGCAAGGTGATGGTAATTTGAGATTCCTCCGCTACTCCCGCTAACAGCCAGTCATTACTTTAAGGCCAGTTCACCTGCGAGTCTGGCCTTATGAAACGTTACTCTACCGCTCTGTTATTGGGTCTGCTGACTTTAACCAGCCAACTGGCGCATGCCGATGTGATTGATGATGCCATTGGCAATATTCAGCAGGCGATCAACGACGCCTATAACCCCGGCAGCAGCCGTAATGATGATGACGACGATCGTTACGATCGCAGCCGTCAAACCGACAGCCGCCAGTACGACGATCGTCGTCGGCAGTTAGAAGAGCGACGCCAGCGTTTAGACGAGCGTCAGCGGCAGCTGGATGACGATCGGCGTCGGTTAGAAGAGGATGAGCGCCGGTTAGAGGATGATTACGATCGGTGGTAACCCCGGTATTGCAACGCGTAGGCCGGGTAAGGCGCAGCCGCCACCCGGCAAAATTTAATCCAGCACCAGTACCATCCCGTCATACCCCGCTTCAATGCCGGACGGCAGCGGGTTATCCATCATCCACACGTCAAACTGATGGCTGATATGCGTCAGGATCACCTGCGGACAGCCAATTACCTCGTTCAGCGCAATCACCGTATTCAAATCACAATGGTTGCGCGGCGTTTCCGGGCGCGGTTCATGGCTACAGTCGATAATCATCGCCTGCGGCTGATTGTTTAGCAGAAACGTCACCGTTTTATCCGGTAGCCCGGCGGTATCAGAAAGCCACGCCACGCGGCTGTGGGCGGACTCCAGCAGATAGCCAAACGTGAGTTTTGAATGGTTGAGCGGCAGTGGCGTGACCCGCAAGCCCTGAAGTTCAAACATCACAAACGGCTCCACCGTGTGGCTGAAATCGAGAAGGCCCGGATGCTTGAACAGGTCGTCACAGCCTGCGTCGTCCGGCGGGCCGTAAACCGGAATGGTCGCTCCCACGCCCCAGCGCAGAGGAAACAGCCCCTGAACGTGATCCATATGATAATGGGTAAGCAAAAACTGCCTGAAACTCCCCGCGGGCCAGTCGTCCATCAGGTGTGGAATACCCGCGTCCAGCAAGGTGACCGCATCGTTGAATTTCACCGCCGCGCTACAGGGGCGACGGCGATAATTTTCCTGTAAACGCGCCCGTCGGCACGCCGCGCAGTCGCAGCCAAACACCGGCACCAGCTGCGCCCCTCCGGTTCCTGTCAGCGTGATCGTCAGACTCATAACGCACCTCTACAGCGGTTTTGTGAAGCGGAAATGGCTTTGCGTATACCCTTCACGTACATAAAAACGGTGCGCGTCCACGCGCTTCACGCTGGTGGAAAGCTCGGTCAGCTCGGCGCCTGCCTGTCGCGCGACGTCCTCTGCCCAGGCCAGCAGCTGGCTGCCCACTTTTAATCCGCGCGCCTGCGGCATCACCACCAGCTCCTGGATCTCGCCGATCCAGCGGGCGTGATGCAGGTGAAACTGCATATGCAGGCCGATCATACCGATGATCTGCCCGTCCAGCTCGGCCAGCTGGTAGCGCATATTGTGATCCTGCAAGTTGGCCAGATACCCGGCGTGAAACGCCTGATGATCGAACTCGGCCTGCTTAAGTTCGCAGATCAGCGCGTAAACGATCGGCGCATCGTCGGCGGTGGCGGGGCGAAGCTGGCAGTCAGGCATGCTGTTTCTCCTTCTGGCGAATAAGCGATAGAAAGGTCTCGACTGACTGTAGCAAACTTCCGTCGTTATTGAGGAGATGGCAACCCGACGGGGTGTAGCGCGCCGCCCGTTCCAGCCGCTGGTCGATCTCGCGCGCGTTTTCGCGCCCCCGCTTTTGCAGCCGGCTACGCAGAACGTCCGGGGAAACCTGCAAACAGACCGGGAGCAGCGCCGCTTCGTACCGGGCGCGAGCCTGCGGGAGATGCGCCCGCGAGCCGTTAACCAGCACGTCGAACCCCGCATGCAGCCAGAGGTCAATCTCAATGCCGACGCCATAGTAGTAGCCGTTGGCATGCCAGCTCAGCGCCAGCAGGTTTTGTCCGGCACGGGTAAAAAACTCCTGCTCGCTCAGGGCGATATGGTTCTCGCTTCCGGCGTTGGCAACGCGCGTGATATAGCGGTGCGCCACCAGCAGCTGTGAATGTTCCCGCTGCCGTAACGCCGACAGCAGGCTGTCCTTCCCGGAGCCGGACGGGCCCATTAACCAGATGAGTTTTCCCATCAGAACACCCTCTTTCCCTGACGCCAGACGTGGTCGATATGCACGTGCTCGCCCTTACGGTGGGCGAGCACCAGATCGGCCCGTTTCCCCTCGGCAATTTCACCGCGATCGTGAAGATTAAGCGCGCTGGCTGGGTTTTTCGTCACCAGGCGAATCGCCTGCGGCAGCGTGAAGCTGTTGCCCTCGTCGTCCGCGACGCGGAAGGCCGCGTCCAGCAGGCTGGCGGGGTAATAGTCAGAGGAGAGGATATCCAGCAGGCCGAGGGAGGCAAGCTTGCTTGCCGCCACGTTGCCGGAATGCGACCCGCCGCGCACGATGTTCGGCGCGCCCATCAGGACGTTCATGCCGTGCTGGCGCGACGCCTCTGCCGCTTCAAACGTGGTGGGAAATTCAGCGATCACGCTGCCAAGCTGGTGGGATTCACGCACGTGATCGTGCGTGGCGTCGTCATGGCTGGCCAGGGCAATATTACGGTCCCGGCACATGGCGGCAATGGAGAGGCGATTCGGCTGCGACCACTGGGCCGCAAGCTGGAGCTGCTCTTCTTCGTAGCGCGCCATCTCCGCGTCGTTGAGCGCGTATTTGCCCTGATAGTATTCGCGATACTTTTCAATGTTGGCGAACTGGCGCTGCCCCGGCGAGTGATCCATCAGGGAAACCAGCGAGACCGGCTCGCGGCCCACCAGCTTTTCAAACAGCGGCAGGGTGGTGTGGTGCGGCAGCTCGCAGCGCAGGTGCAGGCGGTGCTCGGCGCGGTTGAGGCCGCGCTTTTGCGTCTCCTCCACGGCGTTGATCATCTTCTCCAGGTTCTCCAGCCGATCGCCGCCGTCGCGCACGTCGCCGATCGCCACCGCGTCCAGCACGGTGGTGATGCCGCTGGCGACCATCAGCGCGTCGTGGCTGCTCATCGCTGAATGCGCAGGCCAGTCCACCTTCGGGCGCGGGGTGAAGAATTTATCCAGATTATCGGTATGCAGCTCAATCAGCCCCGGCAGCAGCCAGCCGCCTTCGCCATCCATCGCTTGAGGAGTGCGGCTCCGGGTTTCGGCAAAGGCGCGGATGACACCGTCCCGCACCTCAACCGAGCCGTTCACGACCTCATTTTCCAGCACCAGCCTGACGTTATTGATAATCATACGTTTGTCCCCATCGGGTGCAGTCTGTCGGCTACGCGGTTGCGAACGTTTTCGTCGTGGAAGATCCCGACGATCGCCGCGCCGCGCGCTTTGGCCTGTTCGATCAGTTCCATCACCGCTGCGCTGTTTTTACTGTCGAGCGAGGCGGTGGGTTCATCCAGGAGTAAAATCGGGTAATCGACGATAAAGCCGCGGGCGATGTTGACGCGCTGCTGCTCGCCGCCGGAAAAGGTCGACGGGGCGAGGTGCCACAGACGCTCCGGTACGTTGAGGCGCGTCAGCAGGCTGGCGGCTTTAGCGGCGCAGGTTTCGCGCGGTACGCCGAGATCCAGCAGGGGCTGCATGACCACGTCCAGGGCGGAGATCCGCGGGATCACCCGCAGGAACTGGCTGACCCAGCCGATCGTCGAGCGGCGCACTTCCAGCACCTTGCGCGCCGGGGCCTGGACCAGATCGACCCATTCATTGTTATGGCGAATATGGATATGGCCTTCGTCCGGCAGGTAGTTGGCATACAGGGAGCGCAACAGGGTGGATTTTCCGCTGCCGGAATGGCCATGCAGCACCACGCATTCGCCGTTGCTGACCTCTAACGAGGCATTTTGCAGTACCGGCAGGCGGACGCCGTTTTGCTGGTGGAGCACAAAGGTTTTACTTACGTTTTGTACGTGGATCATGTTGGCCTCGCGATTCGTTTTGCCGGGTGGTGGCTTCGCCTTACCCGGCCTACAAGGTGCGGTGTTCGTAGGCCGGGTAAGCGCAGCGCCACCCGACAACCGCGCCCTCAGTTCTGCAATACGGACGACACCAGCAGCTGGGTGTACGGATGATGCGGATCGTCGAGCACCCGGTCGGTTAGCCCACTTTCCACCACCTGACCCTGCTTCATCACCAGCAGACGGTCCGCCAGCAGGCGCGCAACGCCTAAATCATGGGTGACAATCACCACCGCCAGGTTCAGCTCCACCACCAGGCCGCGCAGCAGGTCCAGCAGGCGCGCCTGGACGGAGACGTCCAGCCCGCCGGTCGGTTCATCCATAAACACCAGCTTCGGATGGGTGACGAGATTGCGGGCAATCTGTAAACGCTGCTGCATGCCGCCGGAGAAGGTGGTCGGCAGGTCGTCGATGCGCGAGGCGGGGATTTCAACCTCTTCCAGCCAGTGCTGCGCCGTGGCGCGGATATTGCCGTAGTGGCGCGCGCCGGTGGCCATCAGCCGTTCGCCGATGTTGCCCCCCGCCGACACCTGGCGGCGCAGGCCATCCATCGGGTGTTGATGCACCACGCCCCACTCGGTGCGCAGCAGGCGGCGGCGATCGGCTTCGCTCATGCCATACAGCGACACGCCCTCATACAAAATGTCGCCGTTCTGCGGCGTCAGGCGCGCGGAGATGGACTTCAGCAGGGTGGTTTTACCGGAGCCGGACTCGCCGACAATGCCCAGCACTTCGCCCGGCCACAGCTCAAACGACACGTCGCTAAAGCCTTTGCCCGGCGCATAAAGGTGAGTCAGGTTATTAACCGAAAGCAGCGGTTTCATTTGCTGTTCGCCTCGCTCTGTTGGCGGCAGTAATCGGTGTCGGAGCAGACAAACATCCGTTTGCCCGTGTCGTCCAGCACCACTTCATCCAGATAGCTATGCTTCGAACCGCAGATGGCGCACGGCTCGTCCCACTCCTGCACCGTAAACGGGTGATCGTCAAAATCCAGGCTCTCCACACGGGTGTACGGAGGCACGGCGTAGATGCGTTTTTCACGTCCGGCGCCAAAAAGTTGCAGGGCGGGCATCATGTCCATCTTCGGGTTATCGAATTTCGGGATCGGCGACGGGTCCATCACGTAGCGGCCGTTCACCTTCACCGGGTAGGCGTAGGTGGTGGCGATATGGCCGAAGCGGGCGATGTCCTCATACAGTTTGACCTGCATGATCCCGTACTCTTCCAGGGCGTGCATGGTGCGGGTTTCGGTTTCCCGCGGCTCGATAAAACGCAGCGGCTCCGGGATCGGCACCTGGAAAATCAAAATCTGATCTTCAGTCAGCGGGGTCTCCGGAATGCGGTGACGGGTCTGGATCAGCGTCGCGTCTTCGGTTTTATCGGTGGTGTTGACGCCCGTTACGCGCTTAAAGAAGTTGCGGATCGACACGGCGTTGGTGGTGTCGTCTGCCCCCTGGTCGATGACCTTCAGCACGTCCGCTTCGCCAATCACGCTGGCGGTGATCTGAATACCGCCGGTGCCCCAGCCGTAGGGCATTGGCATTTCTCGGCCGCCGAATGGCACCTGGTAGCCGGGGATCGCCACTGCCTTCAGGATGGCGCGGCGGATCATGCGTTTAGTTTGTTCGTCCAGATAGGCAAAGTTGTAGCCGCTTAAGTTAGTCATTGGCGCGCTCCCGTTGCAGGCGTTTCAGCAGTTCCAGTTCGGCCTGGAAATCGACGTAGTGCGGCAGCTTGAGGTGCGAGACAAAGCCGGCGGCCTCAACGTTATCCGCGTGGGCCAGCACGAACTCTTCGTCCTGTGCCGGGCCTGCAATATGCTCGCCGTAGTCCGGGGCCTGGAGCGCACGGTCAACCAGCGCCATCGCCATCGCCTTGCGCTCGCTCAGGCCATACACCAGCCCGTAGCCGCGGGTAAAGTGCGGATCTTCATTCTCTGGTGCGACAAAACCGTTCACCATTTCGCACTCGGTCATCAGCAGTTCGCCGATGTTCACCGCAAAACCAAGCTCTTCCGGTACGATTTCAATGTCGATATAGCCGCTGCGGATCTCTGCCGCGAAGGGGTGGTTGCGCCCGTAGCCGCGCTGCGTGGAGTAGGCCAGCGCCAGCAGATACCCTTCATCGCCACGCATCAGCTGTTGCAGGCGGGACGAGCGTGAACAGGGATAGACCGGCGGCGTGCGGGTGATGTCATCCGGTGCGCTGCCGGTGTCCTCTTCCGCCTTCGCCAGCCCCTGGTTTGCCAGCAGGCTAAAGACGTGCGGGGAGGCGTCTTGTTCAGCGTCAGAGGCGCTGAGCTGCGGTGTTTCACCGTTCGCCAGCAGAGTGAAGTCCAGCAGGCGATGGGTGTAGTCGTAGGTCGGACCAAGCAGCTGGCCGCCAGGAATATCTTTGTACACCGCAGAAATACGGCGCTCTAATCGCATTTCCGCCGTATTCACCGGCTCGCTTACCGCCAGCTTCGCAAGCGTGGTGCGGTAAGCGCGCAGCAGGAAGATGGCTTCCACGTTATCGCCGCTGGCCTGTTTCAGCGCCAGCGCCGCCAGTTCGCGGTCCGCGATGCCGCCTTCGGTCATCACGCGGTCGACGGCCAGGTTTAGCTGCTGTTCAATCTGGGCGACGCTCAGCTCAGGAAGGGCATCATCCCCCCGGCGTCTGTGCGCCTGCAAGGCATGGGCGGCAGCGATCGCCTTCTCGCCCCCTTTGACGGCAACGTACATCAGCACACCTCCACGTGAGTGGTTCGCGGGATCGCCAGCAGGCGCTCGCCGCAGGTCAGGATCAGGTCGATACCGAGCGGGAACGGATGCGGGCGCTCGGTCAGCTCATGAATGATGCACTCCGGCAGTTGGGGGGCGACCATCCGCTCGTCGGCGATCCCTGCACCCGTCAGGCGCAGCATGCGGCCACCGCTCAGGCTGGAGACTTGCAGGATCAGCGTGGCGCTGGTTTCCGGTGCGACGGCGCTGCCTTCGCTCAGGGCGTTAAGTTGTTCATGGCTGATTTGCTCGTCGGCCACGGCGAAGACCGCCTGCTGTGGCTGCTCGACCAGCGGCGCGTTGGTGTGAAAGCGCAGGTTCTGGCTGGCGATATCGTTCAGCAATGCGCCTG
The DNA here is from genome assembly GCF_031432835.1 of Enterobacter cloacae complex sp. EB5. Taxonomy (NCBI): domain Bacteria; kingdom Pseudomonadati; phylum Pseudomonadota; class Gammaproteobacteria; order Enterobacterales; family Enterobacteriaceae; genus Enterobacter; species Enterobacter cloacae complex sp. EB5. The sequence goes on along the minus strand of NZ_CP133860.1, from coordinate 1,573,117 downwards.
ACAGCCATACCGGGGTGTCGTTGTCCGCCAGGGTCAGCAGCACGCTGGTCGAGGCGAGGTTCAGCGGCAGCCAGCCCTGGGAGAGCTGGTGCAGCGAGACAATGACGCCCGGTTCGCTCATGGCTTTCAGCAGGCGACGGAAACTCTGTTGGGCATCCTGGACGGCCAGGGTAAAAGCAGGTTGAAGCGTCATGCGTTGTCTCCGCGAACGAGCGTAAAGAAGTCGACCCGGCTGGTATTTACTTCGGCCTGACGCGCGGCAAGGCGTGCGGCGCGGTCAGCTTCCAGCGGGGCAATCAGGGTTTCCATTAACGTCTGAAAATGCGGCTGTTCCTGTAAAAGCGCGTCGATTGCTGCGCAGCGCTCGGCGTGCGTTTTGTCGCGCCCAAGTACGTAGCCGTAGCCCAGCGTGCCGCTTTTCAGGCGGATCACCGCGCGGGTGAGGGTGGCATCGCCGGCGAAGAAGCGCTCGCCGGTGCCGCCCATGTGTGCCTGGATCTGCACCAGGCCGATCTCCGGCGCGCGGATCGTGTCGTAGTCCGGCGTCAGGCCGAGCGCGCTCATGCGGGCAGCCAGCGCATCAGGCTGGCTGTGGGCCAGCACGCGCATCCAGCGCTGACGAGTGGAGGTGTCGAAGTGCATTCAGTGCTCCATGGTAAATTCAATCATGTCGGCGCGGGTCAGGCTGACGGAGTATTCCGTTGCGTTGACGTCGCCGTCACGGTGGTTGAGGGTGCGCACGCAGAGCAGCGGGGCCATGTTGGGGATCTCCAGCACCTTGCTCTCTTTCGCCTGCGCGCGGCGGGCGCTGATGCGCGTCTGGGTGCGTTTGAGCGCGATACCCGTCGCGTCCTGAAGAAAATCATGCAGCGAACCGCTGGCGAAATGTTGCAGCACGGGCCAGAGGGTGAGGTCCGCGAAGTAGTGGTCGATCTGACAGACCGCCACGCCGTTTACCCGGCGCAACGTGCGCAGGTGAACGACGTTGTCGCCCTCCTGAATCCCCAGCGCGTCCGCCACGTGGCGGGAGGCCGGGCGCAGGACAGACAGCAGCTTTTCGCTGGTGGGGTGGCTGCCCTGATCGAGCAGGTTCTGGCTAAAACGCGCCTGGGCATTGAGCGGGTAGTCGAACGGACGCATCAGCACCAGCACGCCGACGCCCTGACGGCGCTGGACCCAGCCGCGCTCCACCAGCTGATCGATGGCGCGACGCAGGGTGTGGCGATTCACTTCGTAGCGGTCGGCAAGCTGCTGCTCGGCAGGCAGGTAGTCTCCGCAGCGGTAGTGCGTGCGCAGCTCCACTTCGAGCTTGGCCGCAATCTCTTGCCAGCGGGTGGGGTAACTGGTCGGATGTCTGGATAAGTGCATACAAATCAAAGCCTCGCTTCTCAGATGAAGTGCTTACGCAAACGTTGAGAGAGGAAATCCAGCAGGCTGACGGTGACGATGATGAGCACCATCAGGGCGCAGGTTTGCTGGAACTGGAAACCACGAATCGCTTCCCACAGGGTGACGCCAATGCCGCCTGCGCCCACCATGCCGACCACGGTGGCGGAGCGAACGTTGGACTCGAAGCGGTACAGGGAGTAGGAGATGAGCAGCGGCATCACCTGCGGCAGGACGCCGTACAGGATCTCTTCGATTTTGTTCGCTCCGGTTGCGCGGATGCCTTCCACCGGGCCGGGCTCGATGGCTTCAACCGCTTCGGAGAGCAGCTTGGAGAGCACGCCGGTGGTGTGGATGAACAGCGCCATCACGCCCGCGAACGGACCCAGGCCGACGGCGACCACGAACAGCATCGCAAAGACCATTTCGTTGATGGCGCGACAGGCGTCCATCAGGCGACGCATCGGCTGGTAGATCCACCACGGCACGATGTTTTCGGCGCTCATCAGGCCAAACGGAATGGAGAGGATCACGGCGAGGGCGGTGCCCCAGACGGCAATTTGCAGGGTGATCGCCATTTCACCGAGGTAGTCCTGCCACTGGCTGAAGTCCGGCGGGAAGAAGTCGGCGGCGAAGGTCGCCATGTTGCCGGAATCTTTGAAGAGCAGCAGCGGATCCATCTCCGCGCCCTTCCAGGAGATAACGAGCACCGCCAGCAGAACGGCCCAGCTTATGAGCGAGAACCAGCTGCGCTTTGGCGGCGGGAGGGTGATGGTTTGCATGTTGGCTCCTTTGGGTTTAGTCCCCTCTCCCTTGAGGGAGAGGGTTAGGGTGAGGGGGAAATGTACGTGCTGATGCCCTCACCCCGGCCCTCTCCCACAGGGAGAGGGAGAAAAACGTTACTGCACCGCTTTATTCACGCTGGTCATGGCACCGAGCGCGGCGGTCAGGCGGTCGAGATCGTCCAGTTGCGCCTGAATTTCCGACACTTTGCTGGTCTTCTCTTCTTCCTTCAGACCTTTGTTGTCCTTCACGCCCTGCATCTGCTTGAACAGCGCCAGCTGGCGAATCGGCACCAGCTGCAAATCGCTGGACGCGCGGAACGGTGCCCAGCCCAGACGCGCCAGAACCGCTTTCTCTTCCGGTGTTTTGCCGTAGTTCATAAAGAAGTCGTAGACCTTGTCCTTGGTATTCTCAGAGAGGTTTTTGCGCCACACGATCGGGTCGCCCGGGATCAGCGGCGATTTCCAGATAACCTTGATTTCCTTCAGCTTGTCCGGCGCGGAGGTCTTCAGCTTGTCGAGGTTTTCAGTGTTGTTGGTGGCGACGTCAACCTGCTTATTCGCCACGGCCAGGGCGTTGGTTTCGTGGCTGGCGTTGACCGTGCGCTTAAAGTCGCTGGCGGAGACGTTGTTTTTCGCGAAGACGTAGTAGCCAGGGACGAGGAAGCCGGAAGTGGAGTTCGGGTCGCCGTTACCAAAGGTCAGCTCTTTGCGTTTGGCGAGCATGTCGTTGAGGTTGTTGATCGGGCTGTCTTTGTTCACGATCAGCACGCTCCAGTAGCCCGGGGAGCCGTCTGCCGCAACGGTCTGGGCGAACACCTGGCCGTTCGCGCGATCTACCGCTTCCATAGCAGAGAGGTTGCCATACCAGGCGATGTCGACCTTGTTGAAGCGCATTCCCTGAATGATGCCCGCGTAGTCCGGGGCGAAGAAGGCGTTCACTTTGATCCCCAGTTTGGTTTCCATATCTTTCAGGAACGGTTCCCACTGCGGCTTCAGGTTTTGCTGTGATTCCGTTGAAATGATGCCAAAGTTCAGCGCTTTTTCCTGTTCCTCTGCGTAAGCAGGGCTTAGCAGGGTGCTGATGCTGAACATGCTGGTGAAGGCCAGCGCGGCAACGGCTTTGTAGTTCATGTCCATTCCTCGTTATGGGGACGTTAAGCAGCCTGCGCGCGCTCTTCGACGCGGTTTACGCTGCGGTAGAGATGATCGAAACGTTCGTTATCAAACTGGTGGCTTGCGCCATCGAAGAACACATGGCCCTGACGCAGGGCGACGATGCGCTCGCAGTAGCGCAGGGCGTAATCCACCTGATGCAGCGTCACCACCACGGTGATGCCGTCGTTCTGGTTGATGTCGCGCAGGGTTTCCATCACGATGCGGGCGGACTCGGGATCCAGCGAGGCGATAGGTTCATCGGCCAGAATGATTTTGGCTTTCTGCATCAGGGCGCGGGCGATGGCGACGCGTTGCTGCTGTCCGCCGGAGAGGGTGGAGACGCGCTGGTGGGCGAAATGCGCCATGCCGACGCGGGTCAGCGCCTGTAGGGCTTCTTGCTTCTGGGATGGGGAGAACCAGCGCAGGCAGGTGCGCCAGAACGGGGTGCTGCCGAGCGCGCCAATCAGCACGTTCTCGAGCACGGTCAGGCGGTTCACCAGGTTGAACTGCTGAAAGATATAGCCCGTCTGGGCGCGGCTTTTGCGAATATCGCTCGCCAGACGCCCCGCATGTTGCACGGTGTTACCCAGCAGTTCGACGCGGCTTTCCGGCGTTTTGTCACAGGTAATCAGGCCGCTCAAGTGACGAAGAAGGGTGGATTTACCTGAACCAGACGGCCCCAACAGCGCCACCATTTCGCCCTGCTGGACGGTCAGATCAACGGCATGCAGCGCCTTGTTGTGATGGAAGGTTTTGCTCAGTTTCTCGACGCGAATGACAGTTTGCATGTGCCGGGCCTCACGATAAATGTGGCCTCATGCTGGCGCATCAATATGACATTTGGGTTAAGTCTCGGTTGCGGGAATTTGAAGAGTTGAGGGGAGTTTGATGACAGGCGGAGGCAGACTGCCCACCGCCCGAAAATTAGTGCTGCTGCTTAACGACGTTAATCATCCACGGCACGCCGTATTTGTCGGTGACTTTCCCGAATCCGTGCGCCCAGAAAGTCTCCTGCCAGGCCATTTCCACATTGCCGCCATCAGAGAGGTTGTCGAACCAGCGTTTGCCTTCATCCACGTCCTGCGTGTCGAGCACCAGCGTAAATCCGGCGTACTGCGCGCTGCTGCCGGGTGGCAGACCATCGCTCATCATGATATCGCTGCCGGCAATGCGGACGTTAGAGTGGGCGATGGCGGTATCTGGGAAGTTCATGCCTGACGGACAGCCTTCTTCGCTGTTTTCGCTGTTTTCGTCTTTGGGCATTTCGCCGAAGGTGATTTTGTAGAGGAGCTCTGCGCCGACGGCCTGCTGATAGAAGGCGGTCGCCTCCGCACAGTTGCCGGCGAAAGAGATGTAGGGACTTAACGGCATAATCTTTACCTCACGTAAGAAAAGCCCGTTAAGTGTAGTTCCCGAACGCCCGGTAAGCGAAGCGTCACCGGGCGGGTCAATCAGTTCTTTTTCACGAACTCAGATTTCAGTTTCATCGGACCGAAGCCGTCAATTTTGCAGTCGATATTATGATCGCCTTCAACCAGACGGATATTTTTGACTTTAGTGCCGATCTTCAGCATGGAGGAGCTGCCTTTTACCTTCAGATCTTTCACAACGGTAACGCTGTCGCCGTCTGCCAGCAGGTTGCCGTTCGCGTCTTTCACGATCAGCGCATCGCTGTCCTGTGCAGGCTCCGCGTCGTTCCATTCATGGGCGCATTCCGGGCAAACGAACATGCCATTGTCTTCATAGGTGTATTCAGAATTGCATTTCGGGCAGTGTGGAAGTTGCATGTGGGTATCCTCAAAAGTGTTAACACGCTGGAAAACGCCAGCTAAATGACGGCAGTGTGCCGAAAAAGGCAGCGAGTATAACGCAAATCCCCACTTTTGTCGGTGATATTGTTTTATAAAAATAGCGCATAAATGCGCAAGCGATGACACAAACTGTCAGTGAATTAAGGGAAGCGTATGCCCTGAACGGCAGCGATCGTAATCATGCTAAATGTATCGAATATTTTATTACAGCAAATTGCTACGCTGTGCCATTTCGGATAAGGTGAAGGAACAAGCCGTTATTTATCTTACCTCTTCTGACGACATACATCTTTTGGCGTCAGGGAATACCTCTCTTTTTTGGTGGGTAAATAACGATGATATATCCTGATGTTTCCTGAAAATGCGTTTTGTCTATTCACTTTTGGCTTTCTGGCCAGGGGATGTTTTACACGTATTACGAGAGTGGGTTTTAAATTCTCATTATCTTCAGTTAGTTGTATTAAATGAACATGTTTTCCATACGTGATCATATAAGCCTGAAAAGTATAATTAAAACATCGTGGCTTAATAAAAGTAATAAATTTGCGTTAAGGGAAGGCTTTTATCATGCACACACAGACCATATTTGAATTAAGCCAGGAAGCTGAACGTTTGTTACAGCTCGCGCTGAACAATCTTGATTCATTAAAATCTATGCCGATTGCAAAGCTGGATAGCACAACCGCTGCCATGAGCGGCGTTAATAACAACGTTTTGCCATTACATTTTAGCGCACGGGGTGTCGACGCTCAGCAGGCGATGCTGAATAACGAATTACGCAAAATAACCCGCCTCGAAATGGTACTGGCGATTGTGGGTACCATGAAAGCGGGAAAATCGACCACCATTAATGCGATTGTGGGCACGGAGGTGCTGCCGAACCGCAATCGTCCGATGACGGCGCTTCCCACGCTGATCCGCCATACGCCGGGCCAGAAGGAGCCGGTGCTGCATTTTTTGCACGTTTCGCCCATCGATACCCTGATTACCCAGTTGCAGAAAAAACTGTGCGATAAAGATCGCGGCAAGCTGGCGCGGCGTCTGGAAATCGACAAGGACATGAATACGCTGCTGGAGCGCATAGAAAGAGGTGAGGCGTTTGAAAAACATCACCTTGGCGCGGAGCCCATCTTTCATTGTCTGAAAAGCCTGAACGATCTGGTGCGGCTTTCTCAGGCGCTGGGCGTGGAGTTTCCGTTCTCTGAATATGCCGCGATTGAACATATTCCGGTGATTGAGGTGGAGTTTGTGCACCTCGCCGGTCTGGATGCGCACCTGGGGCAACTGACGCTGCTCGACACGCCGGGGCCGAACGAGGCTGGTCAGCCGCACCTGCAAAAAATGCTCAGTGAGCAGCTGGCGCGCGCCTCCGCCGTGCTGGCGGTGATGGACTACACCCAGCTTAAATCCATTTCTGATGCGGAGGTTCGTCAGGCAATTTCGGCCGCCGGGAAATCCGTGCCGCTTTATGCCCTGGTCAATAAATTCGATCAGAAAGATCGTAACAGCGACGATGAAGAGCAGGTGCGGGCGATGATTTCCGGCACGCTGATGAAAGGGAATATTTCTCCGGGGCAAATTTATCCGGTCTCTTCCATGTGGGCCTATCTGGCAAACCGCGCCCGCTATGAGATGAACGTTCATGGGCGCCTTCCCGATCATCAGGATCAGCGTTGGGTACAGGATTTTGCCGAGGCCGCGCTGGGCCGCCGCTGGCGAACGGCCGACCTGGACGATATTGACCATATTCGCCATGCGGCGGATCTGCTGTGGGAGGATTCGCTGTTCGAACAACCCATCCGCAAACTTATTTACGCGGCTTACGCCAACGCCTCGCTGTTCGCTTTGCGATCGGCATCGCATAAGCTGCTGAACTATGCGCAAAATGCCAGAGAATACCTGGATTTTCGCCATCAGGGACTGACGGTCGCTTTTGATGAGCTGGAGCTGAATATTACGCGCCTGGAAGAGGATATGACGATGCTGCGTCAGCGGCAGAGCGTGGTGAGCGATGAGGTCCAGCATGAAGTTGAAGAGGCGCTCAACGCAACGGATGCTTTCCTGCTTCGCCAGAAAGGTGAACTTCACCAGGCGCTGGGCGACATTTTTAGCCGTCCGTCTATTCTTGATTTAGCAGGGCGCGAGCCATCCAGTTTGCGTGCAGACGACGCGGATGCGATCCAGCAGCTGGTGCTTGACGATGAAGGGCAGGCGCAGATTGTCCTGAGCAAAATCCGATCGTCATGCGAGCAGATTATGCTGAATGCGCAGAGCAGAATTGGCCGGGAGCTGGCGTTACGCTTCGATCAGCTGGAGTCTACGCTCGCCCGATCGTTGAATGAGGCGATGCGCCCTATCGAGACGCGAATCAAGGAGCAGCTCAGTCATGCCGGATTTCGGGCGCGGATCAGCTTCCCGGCGTTTCAGGCGAACCAGCTTAATTTCAATACGCGCGGCTTATTTAATGATGCCATTGTGCAGGATACCCCTCCCGCCAGTCAGCCCGCAGGGGCAGGCAGCGTACGTAATACCGTCTCGCGCTGGCTCAATAATCCCGGCTGGGGCTGGGAGGAGTATGTCGTGACGCGCACACGCTATGTCATCGACATCGCTCAGCTTCATGGCAAATTTACGCAACATACCGATCAGTTTTGCGATCAAATTCGTAAAGCTTTGGCCGCGCAGGTCGATGTCTCTGTTACGGCAGGTATGGCAACGTTCTTTGCAGAGTTTTCGTTGTGCCTGACCGGGTTACAGGAAAGCTTGCGTGATAGCCTTGCCGTGCGGCAACAGAATGAGCATTCAACCCGGGCGCTTAGCCAGTTGTTGAAGCAAAGTATGACCACTGCGGCGTGGATTCAGGAAGATACCCGACTGTTACGCGATGATATTCAAACCTTATTCGCGGCAGAGCAACCATGACAACACAGCTACTGGACGGTCCCGGGCGGACGCTGGAGTGTATTCATCCAAAATTTATGGTCGATTTGGTCCAGGGGGCGGACGCTGCACGTCACGCCCTCCTGGGGCCACAGCAACTGCAATTTCGTGAGCGTTTGACGCAGGAGATCATTACGCAGACCCGGCTGCGACCGTGGGCAATGGCGGGAATGCTCAACGAAAATGCAGCGCTGCGGCTGGGTCTGGCGGAGAAACTGACCGGTATGCTCGACCCCGGACACCTTGCGCTGACCCGTATGTCCGACAGGCTGGTAGCCCTGCGCCAGCAGGTGAATCCACGCCTCCCTCAACCACCCGGATTGTTGCAGCAGTACGAGGAGCTCTCCGCACATTTCAACCAGCGTGCCGCCTATAAAGAGAAAGCGCTCGCGCAGCGCGGCCTTACGGTTCAGGCGGGTGAGCACAGCGAGCAAATTTTTACCCGCTGGCGAGCCGGGCAGTATGACGGCTGGTCGCTGGCTGGCCGCTGCTTTATCGTGCTGGAAGAGTTGCGCTGGGGGGCGTTTGGCGATGCCTGTCGTCTGGCGAATAGCGATGTGGCGGCCATGCTGAAAGATAATCTGCGCAGCATGGCCGCAAACTATCTGGCTCAGGGGATTAATGCTTCTCCCACCACCCGGCATTTTTACCATCAGTGGCTGACGACGCCCGCTTCTCCCGGTCTGATTGATTATAAAGATATGCTGGGCTGGCTGGGGGACTGGTGTCAGGCGGATAAACATCCGGTGAGCTGGTCAGTGACGCAGAGCTGGCAAACGGTCGCGCTGGGGATGCCGAGACTCTGTTCGGCAAAACGGCTGGTGGATGGCATGGTGGAAGAGATATTTGGTACGTGATTGCCCCCTCTTTGTAAGGAGGGGGCGAAAGGGTTAGTGGTGCATTTCTACCGCTTCAGGTTCTGTCCGGGACTCAGGCACATGCCCAAAGCGTCTGGCGTACAGTGCCGTGATGACTGGGACCAGAATTGCCGTCACAATCACGCTGGCGGCAACCAGAGCCGTGGCGGAAGCGGCTACGGGTTCAAAGGCCGGGTTAATCTGGGCGATAATCACCGGGTTGGCTACCGCAGCGCCTGCGGCCGAAGAGGCGGCCACACCCGCGGTTCCGTTGCCGCCCCCGATGACGCGGTCTGCAATAATCAGCGGAATACCCGTGATGACGATGACGGCAACACCCAGCACAATGCCCAGCAGGCCGGTTTCCAGAATCACATTCAGGTTGATGGTATTGCCCAGCGCGAAGCCGAAGAACGGGATCAGTACCGGGGTGGCTTTGCTGAAGAAATCGCGTAGATCGTGATCGAGGTTACCCAGCGCAAAACCAATCAGGAACGGCAGGATCGCCCCGACAAAATGGTGGAGTTCAAAGGAGGCAAGGCCAGCAGAACCCAGAATCAACATCGTCATCAGCGGACCCGACTCCAGGGACATCAGCACGAACGCGCCCGATTCTTCTTTGGTGCCATATTGATTCATCAGGCTGGCATAGAGACCGCCGTTGGTCATATCCATTGCTGAGACAATGGCCAGAACGGATAATCCGGCGAAGAAGCCAGTCTGAATTCCATTCTCCGGAATGAACATCGCACAGATCATCGCAACAACCCAGGCGACCGCAATTTTAGTAATGACCAGCGTCCCTGATTTACGTAATACCGTACCTGTTGCACGCAAGTTAATAGATGCGCCGATGCAAAAGAACCAGACTGCCAGAATCGGTACCGTTCCGGTGATCATACCTTTTGTAAAACCGCCAAAATAAGCACCGGTATTCGGGGCCAGCGTATTTAATATCGCGCCAAGTACCAGCGGGACCAGCATCATCCCGCCCGGGATGCGTTCTATAGTTGCTTTAATCTTCATCATTAACCCTCACATCTCGCCCGCGTGGCTGGCGGAAATCTCAAAAATTAGATCAACAAATTCAAATGATTGCCTTTTCTGGGGCCAATCGATTCGTTACTTATGCTGTAAAGCGAAATTCAGGCGTTCAGTATTCCTTCATTTGAAAGCCGCTGAGATATCGTGTTCGGATTTATCATGCGATCTTTGGAATTGTGATTCAATGAAAATAAAACATTGTTTTAGTTATCTTCGTCACATATTGAATGGAAACAGGTTTGCCCACGGTTAATAATTAAATTTTGTGTAAATTCGCTGTGAAGAAATGTGATTACATTTTGTTTGGGGAGGAATAATAACGGGCGTTAAGATCTGTTTGATAAGGGGGTTGAGAATGACCTTATTAATCGTGAATTGACAAAAGCTGAAGGCAACTTACGAACAGGAAAAATATATGTGAAGTTGATCACATATATAAACGCTGGTAGGGTAAAAAGGTCTTTAACTGCCCAGACAGGCGTCAACAGGTTCGGTTGTATTGAGGTAAAACGTCAATGTAAGTAAACCTGCTACGCTTGAATAAGGAGATTCGCATGGAGCGGATCTCTGGTTCACAGCTTGCAAAATGCGCTGTGAAACGGACGGGGCTGAGTCTACGAGGAAAGCTATGCTTAGAAGGAAAAAGGTAAAACCCATCACGCTGCGCGATGTCACCATTATTGATGACGCGAAACTGCGCAAAGCGATTACAGCGGCCTCGCTCGGTAATGCGATGGAGTGGTTCGATTTTGGTGTTTACGGCTTTGTGGCCTATGCACTTGGTAAAGTGTTCTTCCCCGGTGCCGATCCCAGCTTGCAGATGATTGCCGCGCTGGGTACGTTCTCCGTTCCCTTCCTGATTCGCCCTCTTGGTGGTCTTTTCTTCGGCATGTTGGGTGATAAATATGGTCGCCAGAAGATCCTGGCGATTACCATTGTCATCATGTCGATAAGTACATTCTGTATCGGCCTTATTCCGTCGTATGCGACTATTGGTATATGGGCGCCGATTCTGCTGTTGATCTGTAAGATGGCGCAGGGCTTCTCCGTTGGCGGCGAATATACCGGCGCATCGATTTTTGTAGCCGAATATTCTCCGGACCGTAAACGCGGCTTTATGGGCAGTTGGCTGGACTTTGGTTCGATTGCCGGATTCGTTATGGGCGCGGGGGTTGTGGTTCTGATCTCAACCGTAGTGGGTGAAGAGAACTTCCTTGACTGGGGCTGGCGTATTCCGTTCTTCCTGGCGCTGCCGCTGGGCATCATTGGGCTTTACCTGCGTCACGCCCTGGAAGAGACGCCTGCGTTCCAGCAGCACGTTGAAAAGCTGGAGCAGGGTGACCGTGAAGGGTTACAGGATGGCCCGAAAGTATCGTTCAAGGAGATTGCGACCAAACACTGGCGCAGCCTGCTGACCTGTATTGGTCTGGTGATTTCCACCAACGTCACCTATTACATGCTGCTGACCTACATGCCGAGCTACCTGTCGCATAACCTGCACTATTCGGAAGACCACGGTGTGCTGATTATTATCGCCATCATGGTGGGTATGCTGTTTGTGCAGCCGATTATGGGTCTGCTGAGCGACCGCTTTGGCCGTAAGCCATTCATTATTCTCGGCAGCGTCGCCCTGTTCGCACTGGCAATCCCGGCCTTTATTCTGATTAACAGCAATGTGCTGGGGCTGATTTTCGCCGGCCTGCTGATGCTGGCGGTGATCCTCAACTGCTTCATCGGGGTGATGGCTTCTACGCTGCCGGCAATGTTCCCGACGCATATTCGCTACAGTGCTCTGGCGGCAGCCTTTAATATCTCCGTTCTGATTGCGGGCCTGACGCCGACGCTTGCTGCTTCACTGGTGGAGAGCACGCAGAACCTGATGATGCCTGCTTATTATCTGATGGTCATTGCGGTGATCGGCCTGATTACCGGTATTACCATGAAGGAGACGGCGAATCGTCCGCTGAAAGGGGCAACGCCTGCGGCGTCTGATATTCAGGAAGCGAAAGAGATCCTGCGTGAGCACTACGATAATGTAGAGCAGAAGATTGAAGATATTGACGCAGAGATTGAGGCGCTCCAGAAAAAACGTTCTCGCCTTGTTGATCAGCACCCACGAATTAACGAGTGATAAAAAACCCGCCGCTGGCGGGTTTTCTTTTATTAGCATCCTGCGGCGATGTAGTCGCCGCCAGCGCTGACGGGGATCACTGTCAGGAACAGGATCGTCGCGAACAGTATCAGAACAATCCCTCCGGCAATTTTGACCATCGGCATTACCCAGTTCAGGGACGTGCCGCCACCAAACCAGGCGACTGTGCGTTCACGCGCGTAACGTACTGCCAGCGACAGCCCCATAATCGACAGCGCCGTGCCCAGTGACATTGTCATCACAGCAGCAATCCCCCAGCTAATAATGCCGAGCGCATTCGAGAACATCAGGATCATAATTGCCCCGCTGCACGGGCGTGCGCCAATGGCCAGCACCACGCCCAGACGGGTTTTCCAGTCGCTTTTAGCCAGATCCACCCCTACGCCGTGATGGCCGCAGCCACAGCGTTCATTATGCTGGTGAAGCGGCTTGATGGCGCTAATCGCCATTTTGCGCGGACGCAGGCTGCTGAGCGCCTGATAAATGATAAATGCACCGAAGGCGGCAATCAGTAGGGCGCTGATTTTCTCGACGTACCAACGGCTGGTGCTGATATCTCCTGACGCGAGGTTCAATCCAACCGCCAGGATAAAGACAAAGACGATCGCGCTGACGCCCTGCATCAGGCTACCGATAAACGGTACGACGCGCGCCGCGAGCTGGCTCTCTTTATTGGTAGTGAGATACGTGGTGACGATGAATTTGCCGTGTCCCGGTCCAACGGCATGGAGGACACCATAAAGAAACGCACCGGTTAACAACCACAGCCCACCGCTGTACTGATGATTATTAAGTTGCAGCAGATACATCACCAGATATCGGTGCAGGGTGATCTGGGTGGCGAGGCACCACTGAATAAAAGCATTCCAGTGTGTATGCAGTGCAAAACCTGCCATAAGTAACGCCAGCACGGCGAGCCCGGCGGTTGGGAGACGCCAGTCACGTTGAAGTCGTTGTGTCGTCATGAGGTTGACCCGCGAGAGAAATATTTGCCGCTAGTATAGTGTTCAAATCGCTGGATCACACCGGGATCGTCAGTGGGTTGTGGATAAGTCTGTGCGTAAAAAGGTATAAAGCGGGGTTTTGCTGGGGAATACAGCAGTCAGTCATTTTTTTGCAACTTTTCTGTTGCGGTCGCTCGGGAACTCCCTATAATGCGCCTCCATCGACACGGCGGATGTGAATCACTTCACAGACAACCCGGTCGGTTGAAGAGAAAAAATCCTGAAATAACGGGTTGACTCTGAAAGAGGAAAGCGTAATATACGCCACCTCGCAACGGTGAGCGAAAGCCGCGTTGCACTGCTCTTTAACAATTTATCAGACAATCTGTGTGGGCACTCAAAGTGACATGGATTCTTAACGTCGCAAGACGAAAAATGAATACCAAGTCTCAACGAGTGAACACGTAATTCATTACGAAGTTCTTTTCTTTAGAAATAAAGAAACATTGAGCATCAAACTTTTAAATTGAAGAGTTTGATCATGGCTCAGATTGAACGCTGGCGGCAGGCCTAACACATGCAAGTCGAACGGTAACAGGAAGCAGCTTGCTGCTTTGCTGACGAGTGGCGGACGGGTGAGTAATGTCTGGGAAACTGCCTGATGGAGGGGGATAACTACTGGAAACGGTAGCTAATACCGCATAACGTCGCAAGACCAAAGAGGGGGACCTTCGGGCCTCTTGCCATCGGATGTGCCCAGATGGGATTAGCTAGTAGGTGGGGTAACGGCTCACCTAGGCGACGATCCCTAGCTGGTCTGAGAGGATGACCAGCCACACTGGAACTGAGACACGGTCCAGACTCCTACGGGAGGCAGCAGTGGGGAATATTGCACAATGGGCGCAAGCCTGATGCAGCCATGCCGCGTGTATGAAGAAGGCCTTCGGGTTGTAAAGTACTTTCAGCGGGGAGGAAGGTGCTGAGGTTAATAACCTCAGCAATTGACGTTACCCGCAGAAGAAGCACCGGCTAACTCCGTGCCAGCAGCCGCGGTAATACGGAGGGTGCAAGCGTTAATCGGAATTACTGGGCGTAAAGCGCACGCAGGCGGTCTGTCAAGTCGGATGTGAAATCCCCGGGCTCAACCTGGGAACTGCATTCGAAACTGGCAGGCTAGAGTCTTGTAGAGGGGGGTAGAATTCCAGGTGTAGCGGTGAAATGCGTAGAGATCTGGAGGAATACCGGTGGCGAAGGCGGCCCCCTGGACAAAGACTGACGCTCAGGTGCGAAAGCGTGGGGAGCAAACAGGATTAGATACCCTGGTAGTCCACGCCGTAAACGATGTCGACTTGGAGGTTGTGCCCTTGAGGCGTGGCTTCCGGAGCTAACGCGTTAAGTCGACCGCCTGGGGAGTACGGCCGCAAGGTTAAAACTCAAATGAATTGACGGGGGCCCGCACAAGCGGTGGAGCATGTGGTTTAATTCGATGCAACGCGAAGAACCTTACCTACTCTTGACATCCAGAGAACTTTCCAGAGATGGATTGGTGCCTTCGGGAACTCTGAGACAGGTGCTGCATGGCTGTCGTCAGCTCGTGTTGTGAAATGTTGGGTTAAGTCCCGCAACGAGCGCAACCCTTATCCTTTGTTGCCAGCGGTCCGGCCGGGAACTCAAAGGAGACTGCCAGTGATAAACTGGAGGAAGGTGGGGATGACGTCAAGTCATCATGGCCCTTACGAGTAGGGCTACACACGTGCTACAATGGCGCATACAAAGAGAAGCGACCTCGCGAGAGCAAGCGGACCTCATAAAGTGCGTCGTAGTCCGGATTGGAGTCTGCAACTCGACTCCATGAAGTCGGAATCGCTAGTAATCGTGGATCAGAATGCCACGGTGAATACGTTCCCGGGCCTTGTACACACCGCCCGTCACACCATGGGAGTGGGTTGCAAAAGAAGTAGGTAGCTTAACCTTCGGGAGGGCGCTTACCACTTTGTGATTCATGACTGGGGTGAAGTCGTAACAAGGTAACCGTAGGGGAACCTGCGGTTGGATCACCTCCTTACCTTAAAGAACCTGCCTTTGTAGTGTCCACACAGATTGTCTGATGAAAAGTAAATAGCAAGGCGTCTTGCGATTGAGACTGTACGTCCCCTTCGTCTAGAGGCCCAGGACACCGCCCTTTCACGGCGGTAACAGGGGTTCGAATCCCCTAGGGGACGCCACTTGCTGGTTCGTGAGTGAAAGTCACCTGCCGTCATATCTCAAAACTGACTTGCGAGTCATGTTTGAGATATTTGCTCTTTAAAAATCTGGATCAAGCTGAAAATTGAAACGACACACAGCTCATGTGTGTTCGAGTCTCTCAAATTTTCGCAACCAGAAGTGAAACATCTTCGGGTTGTGAGGTTAAGCGACTAAGCGTACACGGTGGATGCCCTGGCAGTCAGAGGCGATGAAGGACGTGCTAATCTGCGAAAAGCGCCGGCGAGGTGATATGAACCCTTGACCCGGCGATGTCCGAATGGGGAAACCCAGTGTGATTCGTCACACTATCGTTAACTGAATACATAGGTTAACGAGGCGAACCGGGGGAACTGAAACATCTAAGTACCCCGAGGAAAAGAAATCAACCGAGATTCCCCCAGTAGCGGCGAGCGAACGGGGAGCAGCCCGGAGTCTGAATCAGCTTGTGTGTTAGTGGAACGGTCTGGAAAGTCCGACGGTACAGGGTGATAGTCCCGTACACGAAAGCACACTTGCTGTGAACTCGAAGAGTAGGGCGGGACACGTGGTATCCTGTCTGAATATGGGGGGACCATCCTCCAAGGCTAAATACTCCTGACTGACCGATAGTGAACCAGTACCGTGAGGGAAAGGCGAAAAGAACCCCGGCGAGGGGAGTGAAAAAGAACCTGAAACCGTGTACGTACAAGCAGTGGGAGCACCTTCGTGGTGTGACTGCGTACCTTTTGTATAATGGGTCAGCGACTTATATTCTGTAGCAAGGTTAACCGTATAGGGGAGCCGAAGGGAAACCGAGTCTTAACTGGGCGTTAAGTTGCAGGGTATAGACCCGAAACCCGGTGATCTAGCCATGGGCAGGTTGAAGGTTGGGTAACACTAACTGGAGGACCGAACCGACTAATGTTGAAAAATTAGCGGATGACCTGTGGCTGGGGGTGAAAGGCCAATCAAACCGGGAGATAGCTGGTTCTCCCCGAAAGCTATTTAGGTAGCGCCTCGTGAACTCATCTTCGGGGGTAGAGCACTGTTTCGGCTAGGGGGCCATCCCGGCTTACCAACCCGATGCAAACTACGAATACCGAAGAATGTTATCACGGGAGACACACGGCGGGTGCTAACGTCCGTCGTGAAGAGGGAAACAACCCAGACCGCCAGCTAAGGTCCCAAAGTCATGGTTAAGTGGGAAACGATGTGGGAAGGCACAGACAGCCAGGATGTTGGCTTAGAAGCAGCCATCATTTAAAGAAAGCGTAATAGCTCACTGGTCGAGTCGGCCTGCGCGGAAGATGTAACGGGGCTAAACCATGCACCGAAGCTGCGGCAGCGACACTATGTGTTGTTGGGTAGGGGAGCGTTCTGTAAGCCGTTGAAGGTGTGCTGTGAGGCATGCTGGAGGTATCAGAAGTGCGAATGCTGACATAAGTAACGATAAAGCGGGTGAAAAGCCCGCTCGCCGGAAGACCAAGGGTTCCTGTCCAACGTTAATCGGGGCAGGGTGAGTCGACCCCTAAGGCGAGGCCGAAAGGCGTAGTCGATGGGAAACAGGTTAATATTCCTGTACTTGGTGTTACTGCGAAGGGGGGACGGAGAAGGCTATGTCAGCCGGGCGACGGTTGTCCCGGTTTAAGCATGTAGGCGGAGGTTCCAGGTAAATCCGGTACCTTATTAACGCTGAGGTGTGATGACGAGGCACTACGGTGCTGAAGTGATAAATGCCCTGCTTCCAGGAAAAGCCTCTAAGCATCAGGTAACACGAAATCGTACCCCAAACCGACACAGGTGGTCAGGTAGAGAATACCAAGGCGCTTGAGAGAACTCGGGTGAAGGAACTAGGCAAAATGGTGCCGTAACTTCGGGAGAAGGCACGCTGATGTGTAGGTGAAGTCCCTGCGGACGGAGCTGAAATCAGTCGAAGATACCAGCTGGCTGCAACTGTTTATTAAAAACACAGCACTGTGCAAACACGAAAGTGGACGTATACGGTGTGACGCCTGCCCGGTGCCGGAAGGTTAATTGATGGGGTTAGCTGTAAGGCGAAGCTCTTGATCGAAGCCCCGGTAAACGGCGGCCGTAACTATAACGGTCCTAAGGTAGCGAAATTCCTTGTCGGGTAAGTTCCGACCTGCACGAATGGCGTAATGATGGCCAGGCTGTCTCCACCCGAGACTCAGTGAAATTGAACTCGCTGTGAAGATGCAGTGTACCCGCGGCAAGACGGAAAGACCCCGTGAACCTTTACTATAGCTTGACACTGAACACTGGTCCTTGATGTGTAGGATAGGTGGGAGGCTTTGAAGCGTGGACGCCAGTCTGCGTGGAGCCGTCCTTGAAATACCACCCTTTAATGGCTGGTGTTCTAACGTAGACCCGTAATCCGGGTTGCGGACAGTGTCTGGTGGGTAGTTTGACTGGGGCGGTCTCCTCCCAAAGAGTAACGGAGGAGCACGAAGGTTGGCTAATCCTGGTCGGACATCAGGAGGTTAGTGCAATGGCATAAGCCAGCTTGACTGCGAGCGTGACGGCGCGAGCAGGTGCGAAAGCAGGTCATAGTGATCCGGTGGTTCTGAATGGAAGGGCCATCGCTCAACGGATAAAAGGTACTCCGGGGATAACAGGCTGATACCGCCCAAGAGTTCATATCGACGGCGGTGTTTGGCACCTCGATGTCGGCTCATCACATCCTGGGGCTGAAGTAGGTCCCAAGGGTATGGCTGTTCGCCATTTAAAGTGGTACGCGAGCTGGGTTTAGAACGTCGTGAGACAGTTCGGTCCCTATCTGCCGTGGGCGCTGGAGAATTGAGGGGGGCTGCTCCTAGTACGAGAGGACCGGAGTGGACGCATCACTGGTGTTCGGGTTGTCATGCCAATGGCACTGCCCGGTAGCTAAATGCGGAAGAGATAAGTGCTGAAAGCATCTAAGCACGAAACTTGCCCCGAGATGAGTTCTCCCTGAGACTTTAAGTCTCCTGAAGGAACGTTAAAGACGATGACGTTGATAGGTCGGGTGTGTAAGCGCAGCGATGCGTTGAGCTAACCGATACTAATGAACCGTGAGGCTTAACCTTACAACGCCGAAGATGTTTTGGCGAAGAGACGAAATTTTCAGCCTGATACAGATGAACAGAATTTGCCTGGCGGCTTTAGCGCGGTGGTCCCACCTGACCCCATGCCGAACTCAGAAGTGAAACGCCGTAGCGCCGATGGTAGTGTGGGGTCTCCCCATGTGAGAGTAGGGAACTGCCAGGCATCAAACAAGTGAAGAGGCCATCCGCAAGGATGGCCTTTTTGCGTTTGTTTGCTGAAAAACGGCAGGCCGGGTAAGGCGAAGCCGCCTCCCGGCAACTCAGAGCGTACTATCCCTGACAAATATTCAAACGAAGCAATTGCCGCTGATGGAAACGCCCAAGGATCAGCACCGTCGTTAACGCACCAAGCAGCGCGCAAAACATATCAGACTGGGTATCCCATGGATCGCCCTGCGTCCCCAGAAAATCATCCGCACCCTGTCCCATCGCCAAAGCTGCCCACCACTCAATGAGTTCATAGGTGGCGCTAATGGCCAGAGCAACACAGCACACCAGAAATCCCGTCATCTTATGTCCACGAACATACCCACCGCGCAGCAGAATTTCTCGCGCTGCCAGTGCGGGAACCAGCCCCTGGAAGAAGTGACCGAGCTTGTCATACGGATTTCGGCTAAGCCCGAGCATCTCCTGAACCTCAAAACCAACCGGAACCTTTGCATAGGTGTACATACCACCAACCATCAGAATGATGGCGTGGAAGAAAACCAGGGTATAGAGAAGGGGAGTCAGGGGGTATCGCCGGTGCGTGGCAAGCAGAAGTGGGATGATGATAATGACGGGCGTCACCTCCATCAGCCAGGTGACACGATCGCTCGTGAACAGGCCGGTATAAAACAGGATCATCAGCAGGAGCAGTGACCCGACTTTTAAAGCAGATAAGGTCATATCATTTTCATTGTCAGGGGAAAAAATCACTATTACCTGACAGAAGGGAAAATTCAATGCGTAGCGGATACAGAAAAGCAAAAACCCAGCTATAGGCTGGGTTCTTTAAATAGTGGTGCCCGGACTCGGAATCGAACCAAGGACACGGGGATTTTCAATCCCCTGCTCTACCGACTGAGCTATCCGGGCAACGGAGCGCATTAAACCGCAATCGCGCGCGATCGTCAACATTATTTCGGGAAAAGCTGTT
Organism: Enterobacter cloacae complex sp. EB5; assembly: GCF_031432835.1. NCBI lineage: Bacteria > Pseudomonadati > Pseudomonadota > Gammaproteobacteria > Enterobacterales > Enterobacteriaceae > Enterobacter > Enterobacter cloacae complex sp. EB5. The sequence goes on along the minus strand of NZ_CP133860.1, from coordinate 1,553,575 downwards.
CAACTGCTTAAGTTTGCGGCAATCTGTCCGTTTGTGCCCTGGAATTGCACAAATCTTCCAGACAGTTCAGGCAAGATGTGACAATGCTGACGGTAAGAGGAGGGCAGTATGGCAAACGACTGGCTTGAGCTGCGTCAGCATGCAGAAACAGGTATTGAGACAATTAAGGCGCATTTCGAAGGACATGCCTTTGATCCCCACTGGCATGATAGCTATCTGGTCGGAATAACCCTTTCCGGCACCCAGCAGTTCCACTGTCGCCGTGAACGCCACCGTAGCCAGCCGGGCGATGCTTTTTTACTTGAGCCCGGGGAGATCCATGACGGTGATGCACCGGTAGAGGGGGGCTTTACTTATCTTACCTTTTATCTGGATGAACACTGGCTCACCCGTACGCTTCAAGGGCTGTACGACTCTACTCCCGGGAGCTACACCCTCCACTTTGCCCAAACGCTGACGCGAGAGCCTCAGTTGGTGCGTGCTATCGGTGATACATTTGCCTCGTTGCATAACGATGAGATGAAGATCGTCCAACAGAGCACAATGGATAACCTGCTCTCTCAGATCACTGCCCACTGCCACTGGCGTAAGAAACTCCCGTCTCAGCTACAAAGCTCCGCTGTGGCGCATCGTGCCCGCGACTATCTCTATGCGCATATCGGCGAGAACGTGGGGCTGTCAGACCTTGCCCGTGAGACGGGTACGGATCGCTTTACGCTCACCCGCTGTTTTAAGCGCGAATTTCATCTGGCGCCGCACGCCTGGCTTATCCAGCTGCGCCTAGCAAAGGCCCGACAGATGCTGGCGTGTGGGGAACTGCCTGTCGATGTTGCAACGGCAGTAGGTTTTGCCGATCAAAGCCATCTTGGTCGCTGGTTCCAGCGGGCATACCGTATTTCTCCGGCACACTACCGTCGGTTGTGCACAAACCTTCCAGACGTTTCCAGAAAATAACGGCACATTCGTGGCTCTAATAAAAAAGGAGTCACCTGTGAATTTATTACCTTTCCTGCTGTTTGCATTTGTCGCCTCGATTACACCGGGGCCAACCAATATTCTGGTACTGGCTAACAGTCAGCACTTTGGCGTAAAAAATACGGTTCCTGCGATCCTGGGCGGGTGTATTGCCGCCAGCGCTATTGTTCTGGTTTCAGGCGCTGGGGCAGGAGAAGTGTTACGCCAGTATCCGCTGATACGTCAGGTAATGAGCTGGGCGGGCGTGCTGTGGCTTTCCTGGATGAGCTGGCAGCTGTTTAGCGCCCCGGCCGCGAACCTCTCCTCCAGACGCCATGTCCGGTTTACCGCGCGGGCGGCGGCGTTATTACAGATTGTAAACCCAAAAACGTGGATGATGGCGCTGGCAGTTGTCAGCCTGTTTGCTCCGGCAAGCGACCATGCATTACGGGATATTGCGCTGATGGCGCTATGGTTTCTGGCGATTTCCGTGGCCTGTTTGTTGTGCTGGGCGTGGCTGGGGAAGGCGGTGAACCGGATTTTCCGCACCACCGTGGCGATGGTGCGATTTCAGCGTGCGATGGCGCTGTGTTTGTTTATTTCCGCCTGGACGGGAATGCTGGCTTAGGTCAGTGCACCACCCATACGACACTGCGCGAACCGCAAAATATCTTCCGCCAGACGATGCGCCGTATCCACATCCGCCTGGCTACGGTTCACCAGCATGCGGCTCAGGCAACCTTCCAGCACCAGCTCCATCTGCTTCGCGACCATTGCCGGGTCATCCACTTCAAGTGTGGTCAGCAGCTCGTGTGTGAACTCGTGCGCGGCACGTTTTTGCTGATCTGCCAGTTGATGGATGGGATGCCCGGGATCCGGATAGTAGGTGCAGGCGGCGATAAACAGACAGCCTGGGTAACGGTTGTTGGTAACACACTCCGTCAGTGCGGTATAGCGCGCCAGCAGCTTTTGCTCGGTGGTCAGCTCTTCATTCAGCATCAGCTGCCTGCGCCAGATATCCACCTGTTGGCTGAGATAGCGCAGGGCATCATACAGCAGCGCCTCTTTATCCGGCCAGAAGCGCTTAAGTTCATCCAGAGGGTAATCGATACGGTCGGCGACCATCTCAAGCGTGGTGCTGGCGATCCCTTGAATCTCAAGCAATTGCAGGGCTTGTCCCAGTACGTCTTCGCGTTGCACGGTTATCTCCTCCGCTATTCCCAACGGTTTGTCCCGTCTAAAGTGTTGTTTACGGTTGGCGATTGCGCAAATGCGCGTTGAATGCAGTCGCGTCCATAAACCCGGTTACACGCTGCGTCGGCTGTTCTTCCCCCTGTTCATTAAAGAACAGGATGGTAGGCAGCCCGAGCACGTTAAGTTGCTTCAGCAGAGCCTTATCCTGCGCGCTGTTGGCGGTAACGTTCGCCTGGAGCAGAACGGTATCGCTCAGCGCATGTTGTACCTGCGGATCGCTGAAGGTGTATTTTTCAAACTCTTTGCAGGCCACGCACCAGTCGGCGTAGAGATCGAGCATGACCGGTTTGCCTTTCGCCTGCGCCAGAGCGCGGTGGAGGTCATCCACGTTCTTAATCTGTATAAAATTCAGATGCGCCTGCGTTTGACCTGCCGGGGTGTCAAACGCCCAGTCCTGTAGCGGACGGACGCTCACCAGCGCGGCCGCCAGCAGAAGGATCTGTAGCAGGCGCATCCACGGTTTCTTCGCCCCCAGACTCACGATAAACGCCCAGCTGAAGAAGGCCACGCCGAGCATCGCCCAAAGACGCGTACCCCACACATCACCGATGATGCGCTCCAGCAGAAATACCGGCAGCGCCAGAATGACAAAACCAAACGCGGTTTTCACCGTCTCCATCCACGGACCGCTCTTCGGCAGCAGACGATTGCCAAACACCGTCACCAGGATCAGCGGCAGGCCCATGCCGAGCGCGTAGAGGTACAGCGTGCCGCCGCCGAGCCACAGGTTGCCGCTCTGGGCAATGTATAACAGGATGGCGCTCAACGGCGCGGTGGTGCAGGGGGAACAAATCAGCCCGGCGATGGCACCCATGGTGAACACGCCGCCCGCAGAGCCACCCTGCTGACGGTTGCTCATTAGCGTCAGACGGGTTTGCAGGGAAGAAGGCAGTTGCAGGGTGAACAGGCCAAACATCGACAGCGCCAGCAGAATAAACACCGCTGACAGACCGATAAGCACATAAGGGTGCTGAAGGGCGGCCTGGAACTGCAACCCGGCAGCGGCGACCACGAGGCCGAGCGCCGTGTAGGTTAACGCCATGCCCTGCACATAGATAAAGGCCAGCACCAGCGCGCGGGCAGTGGAAAGGCGTTGTTTACCGCCCAGCACGATGCCAGAGATAAGCGGGTACATGGGCAGCACGCAGGGCGTAAAGGCGATGCCGATACCAATCAATAACGCCCAAAGCGCTGAGAACGGAAGGTCTGAAGCGGCTACGCCTTCACCCCTCACACTGGCCATTTCCCCTGAGGGGTGAGGGGAGGCCGCCGCTTTCACTTCGCTAAGCGGAACGACCTTTGTTTCAGGGGGATAGCAGAAGCCCGCATCGGCGCAGCCCTGATAGGTGACCGTTAATGTGGCACCTTTATCGGCATGGTTCACCGTGACGGGCACGCTTAAGCGCTGGCGATAAATTTCGCTCTTACCGTAGAACTCGTCCTCGTGCCACTCGCCAGCGGGCAACTGCAATGCGCCGACGTTCGCCTTTGCCGGCGTGATGCTGACCTGCTTGCGATAGAGATAGTAACCCTCTTTCACCTGCCAGGTGAGACTGAGATCGTGCTGGTTTTGCTGAAAGTCGAAAACGAACGCCTGGTCGGCAGGAATAAAGTTCGAACGACCGGGTGCGTCAAACAACCCGGCAAAAACTGACGTGCTGCACAGCAGCAGGATCAGCGTAATGAAGCGTTGAGCCATGAGAGATAATCGTTATCGCCGTGGACCACTGGCAGAACCAGCAGCTCCGGGGTTTGGTATGGATGATGAGACTTGAGGCAGTTGAGGAGCGCCTGCTGGTTTGTCAGGTTGGTTTTGAGCAACATCTGGACTTCGTACTCTTGCTCCAGCTTGCCTTCCCAGTAATAAAGGGAGGTGGCGCCGGGAAGAAGTGTGACACAGGCAGCCAGTTTTTCGGCCAGCACTTTGGCGGCCAGATCCTGGGCAGAAGCTTCATCAGGGGCGGTGCACAGTACAACAACAGCATCAGGCGTGTTCACAAGTCGACCTCCTCATCACGAAAGTCTTCACTATATCACGCAAGGCGGTTGGTCATTAATGAAACGGGCCGCAGAGCGGCCCGATTTTAACTATTTTTACAACGGCTAATCGTTTACAGCACAATGCCGCCGATGATAAAGCCGAGGATCACGCAGAGCGTAATCGCCACCACGCCCGGGATGAGGAACGCGTGGTTAAACACGTACTTACCAATACGGGTTGAGCCGGTGTCATCCATCTCAACCGCGGCCAGCAGGGTTGGATAGGTGGGCAGAACGAACAGGGCGGAAACCGCTGCAAAAGAGGCAATCGCTGTCAGCGGCGTCACGCCCAGCATCAGTGCCGCAGGCATCAGCGCTTTGGTGGTCGCAGCCTGGGAGTACAGCAGCGTCGCGGCAAAGAACAGCACTACCGCCAGCAGCCACGGATAGTTGTGCAGCAGGTCGCCTGCAACGGTCTGGATATCGCTGATGTGCGCTTTCACAAAGGTATCGCCGAGCCACGCCACGCCCAGCACGCACACGCAGGCGCTCATACCGGATTTGAAGGTGCTGGCGTTCAGCACTTCGCTGGTGTCGATTTTACAGGTGATGCTGATCAGCGTCGCGATGGTCAGCATAAACACCACAATGGCTTCGTTACGCGGCAGAACCGGGTTCTGGATCAGACCTACCGTATCGCTGATGGCTGTCGCGTAGAACATTACGGCGACGATACCAATCAGGAACAGCAGCACGGAGCGTTTTGCATGCGGCTTCAGCTCGAAGACCTGGCTACCGCGCAGGCTCACTTCACCTTTTGCCAGACGCTCCTGGTAAACCGGATCGTCTTTCAGCTCGGCGCCGAGGAAGTTACACAGCACGGCAGTGATCATTACCGCAATCAGCGTCACCGGAATACAGATTGCCAGCAGCGTCAGGTAACTTACGCCCATCGGCTCAAGGATACCCGCGAAGAAGACCACCGCCGCGGAAATGGGCGAGGCGGTAATCGCAATCTGGGAGGCGACCACGGCAATAGAAAGAGGGCGAGACGGGCGAATACCCTGCTCTTTCGCCACTTCGGTGATTACCGGCAGCGTGGAGAAAGCGGTATGGCCAGTACCGGCGAGGATGGTCATAAACCAGGTCACCAGCGGGGCAAGGAAGGTGATGTATTTCGGATGGCGACGCAGCATACGCTCCGCCAGGCTCACCAGATAGTCCATACCGCCCGCGACCTGCATGGCCGCGATAGCAGCAATAACCGCCATGATGATTTCGATAACGTCAAAAGGGATTGCGCCGGGTTTAATCTGAAAGATCAGGGTAAGTACAAGCACTCCGAGACCGCCAGCAAAACCGATGCCGATACCCCCGAGTCGTGCGCCCAAATAAATCGCCAACAGGACGATGACGAGTTCTGCTCCAAACATAAAGACCTGCCTTGCTCATTAACAAGTTGATATTGAATTGTTGTGTTTTGGTAACGCCCATAAAGAAAAAAGGCACGTCACAAGTGACGTGCCTTTCGGAAGCTTAGCCTGAACGGTTACTGTTCGCTTTCATCGGTATATCGTTTCGCTTTATATGCCGGGTGCATCAGGTTCTGGGCGGAGAAGATATCGTCCAGTTCGGCTTCGGTCAACAATCCTCGCTCGAGAACCACCTCACGCACGCTCTTACCGGTTTCGGCACAAATCTTCCCGACGATATCGCCGTTGTGGTGGCCGATGAACGGGTTGAGGTAGGTGACGATGCCGATGGAGTTATAGACGTAGCCTTCACACACTTCTTTATTCGCGGTGATGCCGTTGATGCATTTTTCCAGCAGGTTGTAGCAGGCGTTGGTCAGAATATGGATAGATTCAAACATCGCCTGGCCAATCACCGGCTCCATCACGTTAAGCTGGAGCTGACCGGCTTCCGAGGCCATGGTGACGGTCGTATCGTTACCAATAACCTTGAAGCAAACCTGGTTCACCACCTCTGGCACCACCGGGTTCACTTTAGCTGGCATGATGGATGAACCCGCCTGCAACTCTGGCAGGTTGATTTCATTCAGGCCAGCGCGCGGACCGGAGGAAAGCAGGCGCAGGTCGTTACAGATTTTGGACAGTTTCACCGCCAGACGTTTCAGTGCGCTGTGCACCATCACGTAGGCGCCACAGTCTGAGGTAGCTTCAATCAGGTCTTCCGCAGGCACAACCGGCAGGTTGGATACTTCAGCCAGCTTCTGTACCGCCAGCTGCTGATAGCCATCTGGCGTGTTCAGGCGTGTACCGATGGCGGTTGCGCCCAGGTTCACTTCCAGCAGCAGTTCGGACGTGCGCAGCAGGTTTTTGGTCTCTTCGTTCAGCAGCACGTTAAACGCGTGGAATTCCTGTCCGAGGGTCATTGGCACCGCGTCCTGCAACTGGGTACGGCCCATTTTCAGGATGTCCTGGAACTCAACGGCTTTACGCTGGAAGCCATCGCCCAGCTGATTAATCGCGTCGACCAGTTTGACGATAGAGGCATACACCGCGATGCGGAAGCCGGTTGGGTAGGCGTCGTTGGTGGACTGACATTTGTTAACGTGGTCGTTCGGGTTCAGGTACTGGTATTCACCTTTCTGATGACCCATCAGCTCCAGGCCGATGTTTGCCAGCACTTCGTTGGTGTTCATGTTGACGGAGGTGCCCGCGCCGCCCTGATAGACGTCAACCGGGAACTGATCCATGCATTTGCCGTTGTTCAGCACCTCATCGCACGCGGCGATAATCGCATTTGCAGCGCTTTTAGGAATGGTTTGCAGCTCTTTGTTCGCCAGAGCCGCGGCTTTTTTTACCATCACCATGCCACGCACAAATTCAGGGATGTCGCTGATTTTGCTGTTGCTGATGTAGAAGTTTTCAATCGCTCTCAGAGTGTGAACACCATAGTAGGCATCCGCTGGAACTTCCCTGGTACCCAACAAATCTTCTTCGATACGAATGTTGTTTAACATGTGAACCTTCTTTTCAAGCTGCCGATGGATTGTACTAAACACACAGTATATATGTGGTTTTGAATATTTTATGACCGACGATTATTCCCTCAATCGGCCAGATGTTCGAGATCATATGCTGATGATAGCGAATTGCCGTAAGCTGGATCACTTATTATCGACCCGATTTCATGATAATTATTAATCTGTGAAATATGTCACCGCTTTAATATTTCCAGAAAAAATATCCGTGCAAACCGATTGAAATTTGGCTAACCGTCACCATCTCTTATCTACGCGCTTCGCGAACACATTCAGTCAGGGGCCAGAAGGCACCTGCCATACAGGAGATGCCAGTGCGCTGGATACCATTTATTGCTTTCTTTCTTTATGTTTACATTGAAATTTCGATTTTCATCCAGGTTGCCCATGTGCTGGGCGTCCTGCTGACGCTGATTCTGGTGATCTTCACCTCCGTCATCGGCATGTCGCTGGTGCGCAATCAGGGTTTCAAAAATTTCCTGTTAATGCAGCAGAAGATGGCCGCAGGCGAAAGCCCGGCCGCCGAGATGATCAAAAGCGTGTCGCTGATTATTGCTGGTTTGCTGCTGATCCTGCCGGGCTTCTTTACCGACTTCCTCGGCCTGCTGTTGCTGTTGCCGCCGGTGCAGAAGCACCTGACCATGAAGCTGCTGCCGCATCTGCGTTTCAGCCGTATGCCAGGCGGTGGTTTCAGCTCCGGCCCGGGGGATACCTTTGAAGGGGAATACCAGCGTAAGGATGAGCAGCGCGACCGGTTAGATCATAAAGACGATCGGTAAGTTTCTGGCCCGGTGGCGCTCGCTCACCGGGCCTGAGGATCTTGCCGCTTCGGTAAAAACACCCACAGCCCCGCCAGCATGACAATGGCGTACACACTCTTCCATCCCACCATCGCCAGCAGCATCAGGCACAGGACACACCCGACAGCCGCCAGCGCCTTAAAGCGACCTTTCAGCAGCCGACAGCCCGCCAGCATGCACAGCAGGTAGATCATGATGAAAATACCGTTGGCGTAGACAATCAGCGCGTCAAGGTTGATGTCGAGGAGATAAATGGCCAGGGAACTCACCACGCAGCAGCCCAGTACGGTATTCAGCGCATTCACCGGAAGCTGACGCTTTGACAGGCGGGAGAGGGGGCTATCCGGTTTATAAAGTGCCTGAGACCACACCAGCCGGGCGAAGCTCTGAATATAGATGTTGAGGCTGGCAAAGCAGGCGAGATAGCCAATCACGCAGGCTACCCACAGGGCTTTAACGCCAAACAGCTGCACCACGATGCCCGGCAGCGACGCGGCGGCGGCTTTCTCTTCACTGAACGCGTTGAAGTGCAGCACCAGTACGGTACAGGCCCAGTACACGGTACCCGCCAGCAGCAGGCCAATCATCAGGGCGCGGGGAAAGTCACGCTCGGGCTGTTTAAACTCGGATGCCAGATGAGCGAACGCCTCCAGACCGACGAAACACCAGAACATGACGGATAGTGCAGCGAAAAGCTGTGCGTGGTCGATGTCGTTAATCGCGGGGAAAGGAATATCCGCCACGGTAATGTCACCCGCAAACCAGATGGCGACGATCAGCGCGACAATTAACACGGCGACCAGCGTTTGCAGATTGGCGCTGGAGCTGGCCCCGCGCGAGCCTACCCACCAGACAATCGCCAGCGTACCGAGTTCAGCCAGCAGCAACTGTTCATCGTGCCAGCCAAACAGCGCCTGTCCGAAGCCGGTTGCGATATGCAGGGCTGCCGGAAGGCCAACGGGTATCACCGACAAAAATAGCCAGCCGGTGACGCGCTCCATCCGCGGCCCAAACGCCATGCCGACAAAATGCGCTACGCCGCCTGCGCTCGGGAAGTGCCGCCCGAGTATGGCAAAGACAATCGCCACCGGAAACACCAGCACGATCAGCACCGGCCATGCCCACAGACTGTTATTGCCGGCAACCAACGCCGCCAGCGCGGGAACCGCAAATACCCCCGTGCCTAACAAAGACGTTGAGAGTAAGCCAATGCCCTGCGCCAGCCCCAACTCCTGCCTGAGTCCACTCATTTACCTCGTCCCGCCACCATCAAAAGAGAGTGGATGGTAACACTTTCGCAAATTTTTTTTCGATTACCCCTTGAAGGGGTAAAAAGCTATCCCCATCTCTCAGGGCACTAGCCGGAAAACCGCATGCGGACCGGCGTCATCCATAACTGATAATGACTTTCTCAAAGGAGAGCTATCAATGAGTATTCGTCCGTTACATGATCGTGTGATCGTCAAACGTAAAGAAGTTGAAACCAAGTCTGCGGGCGGCATCGTTCTGACCGGTTCAGCAGCAGCAAAATCAACGCGTGGCGAAATCATCGCTGTCGGTAAGGGCCGCATCCTGGAAAACGGAACTGTGCAGCCACTGGACGTTAAAGTTGGTGACATCGTCATTTTCAACGATGGCTACGGCGTGAAATCCGAGAAGATCGACAATGAAGAAGTGTTGATCATGTCCGAGAGCGACATTCTGGCAATTGTTGAAGCGTAATTAACACACGAAAACTGTACGAATTTGAGGAAATAAGAACATGGCAGCTAAAGACGTAAAATTCGGTAACGACGCTCGTGTAAAAATGCTCCGCGGCGTAAACGTACTGGCAGACGCAGTGAAAGTCACTCTGGGCCCGAAAGGCCGTAACGTAGTGCTGGACAAATCCTTCGGCGCGCCAACCATCACCAAAGATGGTGTTTCTGTTGCACGTGAAATCGAGCTGGAAGACAAGTTCGAAAACATGGGCGCACAGATGGTGAAAGAAGTTGCCTCTAAAGCGAACGACGCTGCCGGTGACGGTACCACCACCGCGACCGTACTGGCGCAGGCGATCATCACCGAAGGCCTGAAAGCCGTTGCTGCGGGCATGAACCCAATGGATCTGAAACGTGGTATCGACAAAGCTGTCGCTTCCGCTGTTGAAGAACTGAAAGCGCTGTCCGTACCGTGCTCTGACTCTAAAGCCATTGCTCAGGTTGGTACTATCTCCGCTAACTCCGACGAAACCGTAGGTAAACTGATCGCCGAAGCGATGGATAAAGTCGGTAAAGAAGGCGTGATCACTGTTGAAGACGGTACTGGTCTGGAAGACGAACTGGACGTGGTTGAAGGTATGCAGTTCGACCGCGGTTACCTGTCCCCATACTTCATCAACAAGCCAGAAACTGGCGCTGTTGAGCTGGAAAGCCCGTTCATCCTGCTGGCTGACAAGAAAATCTCCAACATCCGCGAAATGCTGCCAGTGCTGGAAGCCGTTGCGAAAGCAGGCAAGCCGCTGGTAATCATTGCTGAAGACGTTGAAGGCGAAGCGCTGGCGACCCTGGTGGTTAACACCATGCGTGGCATCGTGAAAGTGGCAGCGGTTAAAGCACCTGGCTTCGGCGATCGTCGTAAGGCGATGCTCCAGGATATCGCTACCCTGACTGGCGGTACCGTAATCTCCGAAGAGATCGGTATGGAGCTGGAAAAAGCGACCCTGGAAGACCTGGGCCAGGCGAAACGCGTTGTGATCAACAAAGACACCACCACCATCATCGACGGTGTGGGTGAAGAAGCCGCTATTCAGGGCCGTGTTGGTCAGATCCGTAAGCAGATCGAAGAAGCAACTTCCGATTACGACCGTGAAAAACTCCAGGAGCGCGTAGCGAAACTGGCAGGCGGCGTAGCGGTAATCAAAGTCGGTGCGGCTACCGAAGTTGAAATGAAAGAGAAGAAAGCACGCGTTGACGACGCCCTGCACGCGACCCGTGCTGCGGTAGAAGAAGGCGTGGTTGCTGGTGGTGGTGTCGCGCTGGTGCGTGTAGCCGCTAAACTGGCTGGCCTGACTGCTCAGAACGAAGACCAGAACGTGGGTATCAAAGTTGCGCTGCGCGCAATGGAAGCTCCGCTGCGTCAGATCGTGTCCAACGCCGGTGAAGAGCCGTCTGTGGTTGCGAACAAGGTGAAAGCGGGTGAAGGTAACTACGGTTACAACGCGGCAACTGAAGAATACGGCAACATGATCGACTTCGGTATCCTGGATCCAACTAAAGTGACCCGTTCTGCTCTGCAATACGCGGCATCTGTAGCTGGCCTGATGATCACGACCGAGTGCATGGTGACCGACCTGCCTAAAGGCGACGCGCCTGACTTAGGTGCTGCTGGTGGTATGGGCGGCATGGGTGGCATGGGCGGCATGATGTAATCATGTTGTTCTGAACCTCTCAGAACGAACCCCGGGCAGCAATGCCCGGGGTTTTTTATTGTCTTCTACTCAAACGTGCCTTTCGCGCACACAACGCCTTCACGCACCATCTGGCGGCCTTTCGCCCAGACTTCACGGATCTTCAGGTCATCCGTCAGCACCAGGAAGTCGGCATCGCATCCGGGCGCGATCCGCCCTTTATGCTCCAGACCGAGAAACTCCGCCACGTTACGCGTAAACGGCAGAAGCGCCTCCTCCAGCGGCAGGTGATATCGGCCGACCAGCTGCTGTAGCGTCTCAAGCAGGGACTCAAAACCCGCCACGCCAATGCCAACAAGATTACCGTTTGCGTCAAAATTCGGCTGGCTGCCGTTGCCATCCGAGCTGAGCGTGAGCCGGTTAAACGGCACCTGCGCGTCACGGGCCGTCGCGATGGCGGTGGCGGCATCAATGGGCTCACTGATGCTGGTGGTGATGTCGATGTACCCCCCGTCGCGGGCATAGTCCAGTGCGGCGTGGAACAGTGCCTGGGCGCGGTTGACGTGGGTTGGCAGCAGTTTCGTGCGAGGCACGTCGGCGTTATTCAGGATGCTAAGCAGCGGCTCCAGCAGTTTAGGGCTGTTGCCGAGGTGAAACACGGATATCCCCGCTTTGGCGCCCAGCAGCCCGCCGACGCGTGACTGGGCGGCCATATTCGCGAGCTGGTCATCTGCCGGAGCGGAAGAGCGATGGTCAGAAATCGCGCATTTCACGCCAATGATTTTATCAATCAGCGCCACATCCTTTTCGATACTGCCGGTAATCGTCGGAGAAGGCAGGCCATATGCGCCTGTCAGCATCCATGCGCTGATCCCTTCATGCTCAAGCGCCCGCGTTTTCGCCAGCAGCGACTCGGGATGGCGGGTCACGCCGTCAGTGCCCAGCAGGCCAACAACGGAGGTGATGCCAGCCGCCACCAGCGCAGACAATCGCACCTCTGGCGTCCGGGTGTGGGGACCGGCTTCACCGCCGCCGCCAATCAGGTGTACATGCTGATCGATAAACCCCGGACAAACCACCGCTCCGGCGAGATCGCTTTCAGGACAGTCTGGCCTCGTTGTTGTGTGGCCCGCTTTTTCGACTGCGACGATTTTTCCCCCGGCAATCAGCAGATCGCAACGTCCAAGATCCTCAGGAGCGTAAAGCTGCGCATTGCGGAAAAGATGCGGTTCCAGCACTGAAAAATCCATTTTTATCTCCTCAGAAGAGTAGCTGCATCACCCACATTGAGAGCAGGGCGTTAATGACGCAGACCGTAATGATGTGCGGATAATACTTCGGATTGACGCCTGCGGTGCCAAGGCAACGGCCCGTGTTTTGCACCGGATTACCCATCAGATAGATGGCGGGCAGCAGGATGGTGGCATCGTGACCGTTGAGCGTGCCGGCAGCGACCAGACTGGCGCAGACCCCCACACCGCCGCCCATGCTCATTACCGAGGCCAGAAGAACCGTTGCCGCCGCACCCGGAAGCCCCCACAGGGCCATGATGGGTTCGCATACCCTGCCGACAATATCCAGCAGGCCGGTTACCTTGAGCGCCTGAATGATGACAAACGCCATGACCACGTTCGGCAGCAGGCTGGTGGTGGCGATGGTAAAGCCGCGGCGGGCGCCATCGATAAACAGGTCCATGATATTTTTACGCGGCTGGGCGATCATTTTTCCTCCTGAACGCGGCGAACTTCCATGTGGGCGATCCACAGTCGCAGGAAGTTCGCGCCAACAAATTTGAACACCAGAATGACGGCAAGCGGCGTGATCACCGGGACGGTAATAAAGGTAAAGAGTGCGGCGCCGGAAGAAAAATAGTTGGTGATAATGGCGCTACCACTGGTCTGGAAGGTGGCGAAAATGGCGCGTTCATGGTCAGTAATCGCCCCTTCGTCAGTCAACTCTTTGGTCATCCCTGCGGCTGCATCGGTATTTTGCAGGTTGGCGATAAGCGCCAGAGAGCAGATGCCCGGCACGCCGAGCAGCGGGCGCAGAATGGGCGTCATGAGCTGTTGTGCGGCGCGCAGCCCGCCCAGCCCCTCGGTAACGGCAATGATCCCGAGCGATAAAATGACCGAGGGCGCCAGTTCAAGGGCAAACAAAAATCCGTCTTTCGCTCCTGTGCCGCCCTCGCCGCGAAACGTCAGCGCGCCGTTCACCGGTCCAAAGCTGCCGTTCAGGACGGTAAAATCCAGCACGCGCCACCATTCGGTACTTTTGGCGAAAAAACCTGAGAAAAATACGATGGTGAGCACGAACGCCAGATAGCCCACCCAGGTTACTTTTTCCTCTCCTGAGGATGATGCACTCATGAAACCCCCTTTTTTGAGTCGCGTACAAAAGTTGTACGTCGCATCACTAAAAACGATCGGGGGCTAAAACACGATATCCCAAAGGTTATTATCAGAATTCATTTAAGATGTCGGAGGAGTGCCAGCGGAATCGGGCTCGCAGAAATGCTCAGCATTTTTCTTTTGGTCATCTTTTTAGTATAAGGTTTACACGCGGACAACTACTGTCCAGCTTATTGAAAACGAGGAATAACATGCGCATAAAAGTCTGTGCAGGGATTGTAGGTGCAGCATTGCTGCTGGCGGGTTGTAGCACCAGCAACGAGCTGACGGCAGCGGGCCAGAGCGTTCGCTTTGTGGAAGATAAGCCGGGCAGCGAATGCCAGCTGTTAGGCACCGCCACTGGCGAGCAAAGCAACTGGATGTCTGGGCAGCACGGCGAAGAGGGCGGCTCTATGCGCGGTGCGGCCAATGCCCTGCGTAATCAGGCTGCGGCAATGGGCGGCAACGTGATTTACGGGGTGAGCAGCCCGACGCAGGGGATGCTGTCCAGCTTTGTGCCAACCGCCAGCCAGATGAACGGCCAGGTCTATAAGTGCCCGAACTGATATAGCCTTTTGATGGCGCTGCCGCTTTATCTCCAGGGCAGGTAAGCGTAGCGCCACCTGCCTTTTTACTGCTGACGCAGCTGCAAATCCAGCGGCGTCTTACTCGGCTCTCCGCCAATCTCACGAGCCAGCTTCGGCACCATATAACCTGAAACCAGCGTTAACAGCTCGCGCATAATCTTCCGGGCCTCTTCATCCGTCACCATGAAGTGCGCCGCGCCCTGGACGCGATCCAGAACATGCAGGTAATAGGGCATTACGCCCGCATCAAATAAGGCATTGCTGAGATCGGCCAGCACGCGGGCGCTGTCGTTCACGCCGCGCAGTAGTACGCTTTGGTTGAGCAGCGTCACGCCCGCCTTTCGCATACGCGTCATCGCCGCACGAAAGTCCGCGTCAATTTCATTCGCGTGGTTGATATGGTTCACCAGCAGCACCTGCAAACGGGACTGCTCCAGGCGCGTGACCAGGGCGTCGGTGATACGCGCCGGGATGACGATCGGTAAACGGCTGTGAATGCGCAGACGCTTAATGTGCGGGATGGTCTCAAGCTGAGTCAGCAGCCAGTCCAGCTCATGATCTTTTGCCATCAGCGGGTCGCCGCCGGAAAAGATGATTTCATCCAGCTCCGGGTGCGCCGTGATGTACTCCAGCGCCACCTGCCAGTTGCGCTTATTGCCCTGGTTTTCGGCGTACGGGAAGTGGCGACGGAAGCAATAGCGGCAATTTACCGCGCAACCGCCCTTAACCAGCAGCAGGGCACGATTGCGGTATTTATGCAGCAAACCCGGGACGACACTGTTCTGCTCTTCCAGCGGATCGGTGCTGTATCCGGGGGCGGTAATAAACTCATCCTGAGAGGTAAGCGTTTGTTTTAATAACGGATCATCAGGATTACCCTTTTCCATTCGGGCAATAAACGCACGGGGAACGCGCAGGGCGAAAAGGCGTTTCGCCTCACGACCTGCACGCAACGCTTCATGCTGTTCGAGGTCTAAAAGACGCAGCAATTCATCAGGACTGGTGATTACATCGGCAAGTTGCGATAACCAATCTTCTCTGGACGGGGTGTTTAGGGTTACAATATGCGCCATTTTGTGGCTTAGCTACCAGTTAACAAATTTAGAGGGCCTTATGGCAACGTACTATAGCAACGATTTTCGTGCTGGTCTTAAAATCATGATGGACGGCGAACCGTACGCGGTTGAAGCCAGCGAATTCGTTAAACCAGGTAAAGGCCAGGCATTCGCACGCGTTAAGCTGCGCCGCCTGCTGACCGGTACCCGTGTTGAGAAAACCTTCAAATCTACTGACTCCGCTGAAGGCGCTGATGTTGTCGATATGAACCTGACTTACCTGTACAACGACGGTGAGTTCTGGCACTTCATGAACAACGAAACCTTCGAGCAGCTGTCTGCGGACGCAAAAGCGATTGGCGACAACGCCAAGTGGCTGCTGGATCAGGCTGAGTGCATCGTGACCCTGTGGAACGGTCAGCCTATCGCGGTTACGCCTCCGAACTTCGTTGAGCTGGAAATCGTTGAAACCGATCCAGGTCTGAAAGGTGATACCGCAGGTACTGGCGGCAAGCCTGCCACCCTGTCTACCGGCGCTGTGGTGAAAGTGCCACTGTTCGTACAGATCGGTGAAGTGATCAAAGTGGATACCCGCTCCGGCGAATACGTATCCCGCGTGAAGTAATTTACGTCATGATTAAAGGCGCAGCGCCCGCTGCGCCTGATTTTGCAGGCAGGGAAGATGAAACGTACCGTTAAAATTCTGCTTCTGTTAGCGCTCTCCAGCGCAATTCTCTCCGGTTGCAACACCGCGCGTGGCGTGGGTGAAGATATCCAGGATCTCGGCCATATCATTTCCCATGCGGCCAGCTAATTCCGTCTAATTTTCCTAAAAATTCTTCCTTTTCCGTCAAACGACAAGATCTTGTCTATTCTTAAGTTGCTATACACAAAATAACTTTGGCTATAAAAGGAAGATATTATGGTTAAGAAAACAATTGCAGCGATCTTTTCTGTTCTGGTGCTTTCTTCGGTACTGACTGCATGTAACACCACCCGTGGCGTAGGGGAAGATATCTCCGACGGTGGTAACGCGATTTCTGGCGCAGCAACTAAAGCTCAGAACTAATGAAAGCGACGGTACGGCAGGTCATTTCACCGTACCGTCAATTCTCCACTTCCTGTAGCGATAAAAACGGGGAGTAACGCGTATCCATATGCAGCTTCATGCGGATATTGCGTTTGTACGTATACACCGTTTTTCCGTTAATGCGCAGATTGCTGGCAATTTTCTGGTTGCTCGCACCATCCATCCACAGGGTCAGAACTCTCTCTTCCTGACGCGTCAGTAACGGTGCCGCCATCGCCGGAAGCTCCGTGCTTGCGCATGACGTTAGCGCGTCGTTTATCACCGCCGCCAGTCCTTCCAGATTGGTATTTTTGGAAAGTGAAGACCATATCGGGAACTGCGCCAGATAATCTGTCATCTCCTGCTCCTGCCCCGATTGCAGCATAATAAAAGGCAGCGTTTCGCTGGCAATCAGCAGGGAGGATAGCTGCTGAAAATGGTGTAAATCCTGCCGGAAGCCAGATAAATCAGCGATGACCAGCGCAGGCTTCCATTGCAGGATATGCTCTCTGGCGAGGAAAAGATTATTCACCCCGGTTACGACGAAATGACCCGAAAACAGGTCTGAATGATTGACCCAGGCTTCAAATCCCGTGCGGGTGAAGTGACAACGGTCAATCAAAAGAATTTTGAACATAAAATTTTCGCAGTCGGCTAGTGGTTTGGCTTCCTGCCATCAGAAAGCCTATCATCATAGAGAAGTCGGATGAGTCATAAATGCCTGAACTACGTGCCTTACTGAGGCTATTTCTTGCCTTAACGTGTTCAGCAGAAAAAGTTTGAAAAAAAATTCCACGCTAACCAAAATATAAGGCGCAACCTTAGCCTTGCGGGACGACCCGTAAGCGCTTCACTCATCGGGGACGGCCCCAACTTGTCGTTAAGTTAAGGAGCCTGATATGTCCTGGATCGTTCTTGTTATTGCCGGTTTGCTCGAAGTGGTATGGGCAATTGGCCTGAAATATACCCACGGTTTTACCCGCCTGACGCCCAGCGTCATCACTGTCGCCGCAATGATTGTCAGTATCGTCATGCTGTCATGGGCGATGCGAACCTTGCCTGTCGGAACGGCTTACGCTGTCTGGACGGGAATTGGCGCGGTAGGGGCTGCCATTACCGGCATTCTGCTGCTGGGGGAGTCTGCGAGTCTGGCGCGCATCGCCAGCCTCGCGTTAATCGTCGCGGGTATCATCGGGTTAAAACTCAGTACCCACTAATGCGGCTGTTTTACCCAGATTAATTTCGTCACGTCAAACCCTTGCCGGGTCGCTATGTCCAGCATCTGCTGTTTCATTTCCGCCGGGATCGTTGGCGTGCGGGAGAGGATCCACAGATAGTTGCGATCCGGCCCACAGACCAACGCATGGCGGTACTCTCTGTCAAGCGCAATGACGTTATACCCGCCGTAGAATGGGCCGATGAAAGAGATTTTCATGGCCGCGCGGTTAGACGCGCCGGTGAAATAGGCCTGACCAACTGACTGCTGCCACATCTGGCGATCCGGGTTATAGCCGCGGTTAATGACCCGGATCCCACCGTCATCCATCGCGCTGTAGCTGACCGTGACTTTCTCTAAGCCCCGTTCGAACTGATGATCCATTCGGGCGATTTCATACCAGGTGCCGAGGAAGCGCTGTGCGTCGAAATTACTGACTACCGTGACGCCAGGCGGAGGAGTAGGGGAACTGCAAGCAACCACTAAAAACGCGGCTGTTACTGCGGCAATAACAGGCAGAATGCGCATAGGAGTTTCCTTACTGTTTTTTGTTAAGTGTAGATGACAGCAGGGAAAATGCGGGAGATTGTGCAAGGGGGTTTTGCCGGGTAAGCGCAGCGCCACCCGGCAATGTTTTACTGTAACGCCTCGAGGATATGGTATGCCGCCTCAACGCGTGCCGGGTTCGGATAGCTTTTATTCGCGAGCATCACAATACCGATCTGCTTTTCAGGAATAAAGGCCACGTAGCTGCCAAACCCGCCAGTAGAACCCGTTTTATGGACCCAGGACGCTTTGACCGGGGGAGCCGGTGGATTCACTTCTGCCACGGGCAACGGCGCCAGCGCTACCTTACTGTC
Source organism: Enterobacter cloacae complex sp. EB5 (assembly GCF_031432835.1). Lineage (NCBI taxonomy): Bacteria > Pseudomonadati > Pseudomonadota > Gammaproteobacteria > Enterobacterales > Enterobacteriaceae > Enterobacter > Enterobacter cloacae complex sp. EB5. Next base: position 1,535,018 of record NZ_CP133860.1, on the reverse strand, counting down.
GCTGCCTCCGACCACCGTGTTGGCCTCCACGGGCCAGTTGAGCATCTCCCAGCCCAGACCCTGATACATTGACCCGATACGCCAGTAGCGCGACTGCGCCAGCGCGATGCCCTGCTTAAGTGTGGCATCAGCAACGTTCTCCGGCGCCATGTTTGCCATGACCCAGTTCGCCATATCCTGCACGTTGGTTTTCACGCCATAGGCTTGTGCATCCAGCATACCCGGCGAAACGCGCACCGCTTTACCGTCACGATAGCCCCAGGCGTAATGCGCCTCTTCCGCTTTCGGCACGTTAATCCAGGTATGGTCCAGCTTGAGCGGCTTAAGGACCCGCGTCGTCATGGCCTGCTCATAGGACATGCCGGAAGGTTTGACCGCCAGCGCGCCAAAAAGACCGATGCTGGCATTGGCGTAAAGACGCGTTGTGCCTGGCTTCCACTGCGGCTGCCAGTTTTGATAAAAGCGCAGCAGGGAGGCGTTATCCGTGATCTCATCCGGTACCTGTAGCGGCAGGCCGCCAGCGGTGTAGGTGGCGAGATCCAGCATACGAATACCCTGCCACTGCTTGCCCGTCAGCTGTGGCCAGTATCTGGTCACCGGATCGTCCAGCGAAATTTCACCGCGCGCAATGGCATCCCCACCTAAAACGCCGGTGAAGGTTTTACTTATAGAACCCAGCTCGAACAGGGTCTGAGGCGTAACGGGTTTATTCGCCGCGATATCGGCCTTGCCAAACGTGTAATAGTGCGGTTTTCCCTGATAAATAACGGCCACCGCCATGCCTGGAACAGACTGGGCTTTCATCAGCGGGGTAACCGTATTCGCGACCACCTCCGCCAGCTGTTTTTCTGATACTGGCGCGGCGAGAGCAGAGCAAGAGATGCCGAGCAGCAGGGCGCAGCAAAGGGATTTTTTCATCATCAGTAATCTTCCGTAATAGCGAGTCAAGGGGATGTCCGGGCCCGTCAGACAGGCGTAGTCTGTTGGATTTGACTGTGCCTGACAAACGGTTAAATTTAGCATTAGCTGTTAATTTTTCTAACGGAAGCGACCATGACGCGAAGCTATCTCCCCCTCAATTCACTTCGGGCTTTTGAGGCCGCCGCAAGACATCTCAGCTTTACGCATGCGGCCATTGAACTGAACGTGACGCACTCGGCGATTAGCCAGCATGTGAAAACGCTGGAGCAGCACCTTAACTGTCAGCTGTTCGTTCGCGTGTCGCGCGGGCTGATGTTGACTACCGAGGGCGAAAATTTACTGCCGGTGCTGAATGATTCGTTCGATCGTATAGCCGGAATGCTGGATCGCTTCGCTAACCATCGTGCGCAGGAGAAGCTGAAAATCGGCGTGGTGGGTACGTTTGCCACCGGGGTTTTATTCTCGCAGCTGGAGGATTTTCGCCGTGGCTATCCGCACATCGATCTTCAGCTTTCCACCCATAACAACCGCGTTGATCCGGCTGCCGAAGGGCTTGACTATACGATCCGCTACGGTGGCGGGGCGTGGCACGGCACCGAGGCTGAATTCCTTTGTCATGCGCCGCTCGCGCCGCTGTGTACGCCCGATATCGCCGCCAGCCTGCACAGTCCGGCCGACATCCTCAGGTTTACGCTGCTGCGCTCCTACCGACGCGACGAATGGACCGCGTGGATGCAGGCGGCCGGCGAGCATCCCCCTTCACCAACGCACCGCGTGATGGTATTTGATTCGTCCGTGACCATGCTGGAGGCCGCTCAGGCAGGAGTGGGCATTGCTATTGCGCCTGTCGATATGTTTACCCATCTGTTAGCCAGCGAGCGCATTGTGCAGCCCTTTGCGACGCAGGTTGAGCTCGGCAGCTACTGGCTGACCCGATTGCAGTCCAGGGCAGAAACGCCAGCCATGCGCGAATTTTCCCGGTGGCTGGTGGAGAAGATGAAAAAGTAAAAAGCCCGCCGGATGGCGGGCCTGTTCAGTCAGATGGTGACCACGGCAATCAACGTGACGACCGTCAGAATGGTCGCCAGACCGTAGAAGACCCATTTACCGCTTGGCACATGGATTTTCAGATCGTGCATCGCATGATGGATACGATGCAGACCACACCACAGCGGCAGGACGATCATCAGGAAGATGAACACGCGGCCAATAAAGCTGCTCGCAAAGGCCAGTACGCGCTCATAGCTCAGCGCATCGCCCGGGAACAGCCCCAGCGGCAGCATGATCCCGACCAGCAGGATAATGACCGGGGCAATAATGGCGCTCCACATGCCGCCTGCGCCAAACAGCCCCCAGAAGACCGGCTCGTCTGAACGTTTTGGATTTGGATTGATCACAGTAGTCTCCTTACCAGAACAGTGCGACAAACAGAATGACCACAGAGACAACTGCTGTCACTGCCCAGAGCCCTTTAATGACCGGCTCTGGCCCCATTTTTTCGCCTTTTACAATGATGTTCGCTGCTTTTGGTGCCAGTTCAAACCAGGTTTTGGTATGTAGCAGCGCGGCGGCGAGCACAATCAGGTTCAACACAACGATGATTGGGTTTTGCAGGAAGCCCACAAAACTGGCCCAGGCTTCCGGGCCATGCTTGAGGGCATAAACCCCGTACAGCAGTTCGAGGCTGAACCAGACCGCGGGAACAGCCGTGCCTTCACGCAGCATATAGAAGCGATAAAACGGCAGTTTTTTCCACCAGGTGGACGGCATTGGTCGCACGTAGGCTTTGCGTTTAGTCGTCATCATGCACTCCTTAGCGTGGTTTCAGGGTAGCGATAAGAAAGTCTTTCGAGCTTTCCACCTTACCCTGCTGAATGGCGGCAGCCGGGTCGACATGCTTCGGACAGACTTCGGAGCAGTAACCGACAAACGTGCAGGTCCAGACCCCGTTCTGGCTGTTCAACTGGGCCATACGTTCTTTTTTGCCGTGGTCGCGGCTGTCTTCGTTATAGCGGTGCGCCAGGGTAATGGCGGCCGGGCCGATAAACTCAGGGTTCAGGCCAAACTGCGGACAGGCGGCGTAGCACAGGCCGCAGTTGATGCAGCCGGAGAACTGATGGTATTTCGCCATCTGCGCGGGCGTCTGGGTGTTTGGCCCCTGATCCGGCGTGCGCGGGTTGCCGATGATGTACGGCTTAATCGCTTCGAGGCTTTCGATAAAGTGGGTCATGTCGACCACCAGATCGCGCTCAATCGGGAAGTTGCCCAGCGCTTCAACCTTGATGCCTTTGGTGTAATCACGCAGGAAGGTTTTACACGCCAGCTTTGGCACCTTGTTGACCATCATGCCGCAGGAGCCGCAAATTGCCATGCGGCAGGACCAGCGGTAGCTCAGGTCTGGGGCCAGGTTATCTTTGATATAGCCGAGCGCATCCAGCAGGGAGGTTTGCTCGTCGTAAGGGACTTCATAGAAAGCGCTGTGCGGCGCGGCGTCCACTTCCGGATTGTAGCGCACCACTTCAACTTTCAGTTTTTGCATCTCAGCCATTCGCCTTCTCCTTCTTATCGGCGGCTTCTGCTTCTGCACCGTACACGCGTTTCGCCGGTGGCAGCGTGGTGATTTTCACGTCGCTGTAGTCCAGACGGGTGGTGCCATCCGCATCGCGCCAGGCGAGAGTGTGTTTAAGGAAATTGACGTCGTCACGTTCGGTGCAGCCCTCATCCAGACGCTGGTGCGCGCCGCGGGACTCTTTACGCGCCAGGGCGGAATGGGCCATACATTCTGCGACGTTCAGGCCATGGCCCAGTTCAATGGTATAAAGCAGATCGGTATTGAAGACGCTGGAAGTGTCGGTGATGCGCACGCGTTTGAAGCGCTCCTGCAACTCGGCCAGCTTGTCGACGGTTTTCTGCATCAGCTCTGGCGTACGGTAGATCCCGCAGCCTTCTTCCATCGACAGCCCCATTTCGTCGCGGATCTTCGACCAGTTTTCATTACCTTCTTGGTTCACCAGGTCTTTCAGGCGTTTTTCGACGTCTGCAACCTGCGCATCCAGCGCCGCGCTGTTAGCTTCACCTGCCGTTGCGGCACGCTCCATCGCACGTTCGCCCGCCATGCGACCAAAGACCACCAGCTCAGCCAGCGAGTTCGAGCCCAGACGGTTTGCCCCGTGCAGACCGACGGAGGAACACTCGCCCACCGCAAACAGCCCTTTGATGCGGGTTTCGCACTGCTGGTCGGTTTCGATACCGCCCATGGTGTAGTGCGCGGTTGGACGCACCGGGATCGGCTCTTTCACCGGATCGACGCCCACATAGGCTTTCGCCAGCTCGCAGATAAACGGCAGACGCTCCAGCAGTTTCTTCTCGCCGAGATGACGCAGGTCGAGATGCACCACGTCGCCGCGCGGCGTTGAGATGGTGTTGCCTTTGCGCCACTCGTGCCAGAAAGCCTGAGAGACTTTGTCGCGTGGGCCGAGTTCCATGTATTTGTTTTTCGGCTCGCCAAGCGGGGTTTCCGGACCCATGCCGTAATCCTGCAAATAGCGATAGCCGTTTTTGTTGACCAGAATACCGCCTTCACCGCGGCAGCCTTCCGTCATCAGAATGCCGGAGCCCGGCAGGCCGGTTGGGTGATACTGGACGAACTCCATATCACGCAGCGGGACGCCGTGGCTGAGCGCCATGCCCATACCGTCACCGGTGACGATGCCGCCATTGGTGTTGTAGCGGTATACGCGGCCCGCGCCGCCCGTTGCCATCACCACCGCGTTAGCGCGGATCTGGACAAGCGTGCCTTCCATCATATTCATTGCCACCAGTCCGCGCGCATGACCGTCGTCGACCAGAATGTCGAGAACGAAATGTTCGTCAAAGCGCTGGATTTGTGGGAACTGGAGGGAGGTCTGGAACAGGGTGTGCAGCATGTGGAAGCCGGTCTTATCGGCGGCAAACCAGGTGCGTTCGATCTTCATGCCACCGAAGCGGCGGACGTTGACGCTCCCGTCCGGACGGCGGCTCCACGGGCATCCCCACTGTTCCAGCTGGGTCATTTCCGCTGGGCAATGGTGCACGAAGTAATCAACGACATCCTGTTCGCAAAGCCAGTCGCCCCCTGCAACCGTGTCGTGGAAATGGTATTCGAAGCTGTCATGATCCTGCGCGACGGCGGCGGATCCTCCTTCTGCGGCTACCGTGTGGCTGCGCATCGGATAGACTTTTGAAATCAATGCGATTTTAGCGTTCGGATTGGCTTGTGCCGCAGCAATTGCAGCGCGTAATCCAGCCCCGCCAGCGCCTATTACGGCAAGATCGGCTTGAAAAGTTTGCACGACATTCCTCCAGATTATTGTTTTCCCGCAACGGGATGAACTAAAGGACGTTCACCTGCCCGAACGGGCGATTGCGGAAGCGATTCCACTGCTCCTTTATGGGTAAAACAGTATAACCGCGTAGAAGTGAGGGAAATTTGACGTGTTCGATTTTTTTGCTGTTCTGTGCGGTGATTTATCATCGCGATTAATGAATGGCGTCACAGTATTTCTCTGTGCAATGAAAAGGGACTTTTACTGTGCAAAATTTGTCTCTGACCCGGCTTACGAGTAGACTTCGTGCCCTTGTCTGAAAACGGAGAAATAACTCATGAGCGAAACGGCCACCTGGCAGCCGAGCGCATCCATTCCAAACCTGCTAAAGCGCGCAGCAATTATGGCGGAGATCCGCCGCTTCTTTGCGGATCGCGGCGTCCTGGAGGTGGAAACGCCGTGCATGAGTCAGGCGACGGTCACGGATATTCATCTGGTCCCGTTTGAAACCCGTTTTGTTGGCCCAGGCCACTCTCAGGGCATGAATCTGTATCTGATGACCAGCCCGGAATACCATATGAAGCGTCTGCTGGCGGCCGGGTGTGGTCCGGTCTATCAGCTGTGCCGTAGCTTCCGTAATGAAGAGATGGGCCGACACCATAATCCGGAATTCACCATGCTGGAGTGGTACCGCCCGCACTACGACATGTATCGTCTGATGAACGAAGTTGACGATCTGCTGCAACAGGTGCTGGATTGCGCGGAAGCTGAAACGCTCTCCTATCAGCAGGCCTTCCAGCGCCATCTGGAAATCGATCCGCTGTCGGCTGATAAAACACAGCTGCGTGAAGTGGCGGCAAAACTGGATCTGAGCAACGTGGCGGATACCGAAGAGGATCGCGACACGCTGCTACAACTGCTGTTCACCTTTGGTGTTGAACCGCAGATTGGCAAAGATCGTCCGACGTTTGTCTATCACTTCCCGGCGAGCCAGGCCTCACTGGCGCAGATCAGCACCGAAGATCACCGCGTGGCGGAGCGTTTTGAGGTGTACTTCAAAGGCATTGAGCTGGCGAACGGTTTCCACGAGCTGACCGACGCGCGCGAACAGCAGCAGCGTTTCGAGCAGGATAACCGCAAACGCAACGCGCGCGGTCTGCCGCAGCAGCCGATTGATAACAACCTGCTGGAAGCGTTAAAGGCCGGTCTGCCGGACTGCTCCGGCGTGGCGCTGGGCGTGGATCGTCTGGTCATGCTGGCGCTGGGCGCCGAGCAGCTGGGCGATGTGATTGCGTTTACGGTCGATCGCGCCTGAAAAAATGCCGGGTGGCGCTGCGCTTACCCGGCCTAATCGGTCATTTAACTCTGCCACATTAAAAACTGCTCATTTCTCTCTATACGGGTCTTTTTCTTAATTTGACTCGGATAGCCACATTGTTTGTCTGGTCATCTGCTACCATCCGCGCAGTTTAATTCCGTTTCGGATGGTTATATGCCTCACTCACTCAAAAAAATGACCCTTACCGGGCTCATCCTGATGATTTTTACGTCAGTCTTTGGCTTTGCCAATAGCCCGTCCGCGTTTTATCTGATGGGCTACAGCGCGACGCCGTTTTATATCGTTTCCGCTCTGTTCTTCTTTATCCCGTTTGCGCTGATGATGGCGGAGATGGGCTCGGCGTACCGGAAAGAAGAGGGCGGCATCTATTCGTGGATGAACAACAGCGTCGGCCCCCGTTATGCATTTATCGGTACGTTCATGTGGTTTTCATCCTACGTCGTCTGGATGGTCAGCACGGCGGCCAAGGTCTGGGTGCCGTTCTCAACGTTTCTCTTCGGTGCGGATAAAACGCAGGTCTGGTCTCTGGCGGGGCTGAGCTCCACGCAGGTGGTCGGTATTCTGGCGGTGTGCTGGATGGTGGTGGTCACCCTGGTGGCCTCGAAAGGCATCAACAAGATTGCCCGTATTACTGCCGTTGGCGGCATTTCCGTGATGTGCCTGAACCTGGTGCTGCTGCTGGTCAGCATCGCCATTCTGTGCCTGAACGGCGGGCATTTCGCACAGGAAGTCAACTTTGTTTCATCGCCTAATCCGGGTTACCAGTCCGGGCTGGCCATGCTCTCCTTCGTGGTGTTTGCCATCTTTGCTTACGGTGGAATTGAAGCCGTGGGCGGGCTGGTCGACAAAACCGAAAATCCGGAAAAGAACTTCGCCAAAGGCATTATCTTTGCCGCCATCGTCATTTCCATTGGCTATTCACTGGCGATTTTCCTCTGGGGCGTCAGCACCAACTGGCAGCAGGTGTTAAGTAATAACACCACCAACCTCGGCAACATTACCTACGTGCTGATGAAAAGCCTGGGGGTGACGCTGGGCAACGCCATGGATCTCGCGCCGGAAACGTCGGCCACCCTGGGGATCTGGTTTGCGCGGATTACCGGTTTGTCGATGTTCCTCGCCTATACTGGCGCGTTCTTCACGCTGATCTACTCGCCGCTGAAAGCGATTATTCAGGGGACGCCAAAGGCGCTGTGGCCTGCACGTATGACGCAGCTGAACGCTGCCGGTATGCCTGCCAACGCGATGTGGATGCAGTGCCTGCTGGTGTGCGTGTTCATTCTGCTGGTGTCCTTCGGCGGTGATACCGCGTCGGCGTTCTATAACAAGCTGACCCTGATGGCGAACGTATCGATGACGCTGCCGTATCTGTTCCTGACCCTGGCGTTCCCGTTCTTCAAGGCGAAGCAGGATCTGGAGCGACCATTTGTGATCTTCAAAACCCGTGCGGCGACGCTGCTGGCGACCACTGTTGTGGTGCTGGTCGTCGCGTTCGCCAACATCTTTACCGTCATTCAGCCCGTGGTTGAGGCAAATGACTGGAACAGCACGCTGTGGATGGTTGGCGGACCGATCTTCTTCTCGCTGCTGGCTATGGGGATTTATGAGCATTACCGTCGTCGCTCGACGGCCTGTGTAGCAGAAGTGGCATAAAGGATTGACCCCCTCCCGACGGGGAGGGGGAAAGGATTACAAACTTCCCGCCGGGCGCGTACGCGCCGCTGACGTCAACGTTCTTCCCGTCTTACGTCCGTCCAGCGTTTCCAGACGCATCTGGAACGGTGGGAACGGCATATCAATTCCGTGCTCGCGGAAGCCAGCCAGAATCAGCTGGTGGATCTCATGGCGCAGCGGCATACGGTGTCCCATCTCGGCGGCGTAGATACGCAGCTCGAAAATCTGGATCCCCTGCTGCAAATCAACCAGGAACACTTCCGGTGGCGGGTTGTCGATTACCAGCGAACAGCGTTCAGCAGCCGTATAGAGGATCTGCGTCACCTCTTCGCTGTTGGCATCCGACGGAGCGGGTACGGTCAGCACCACACGCGTGACGGAGTCGGACAACGACCAGTTGATAAACTGCTCGGTGATAAACGCCTTGTTCGGGACTATGATCTCTTTACGGTCCCAGTCACTGATGGTGGTGGCGCGGGTGTTGATCCTGGTGACGCTGCCGGTGAGATCGCGGATGGTCACCGTATCGCCAATTCGAATCGGTTTTTCAAACAGAATGATCAGACCAGAAACGAAGTTGGCAAATATCTCCTGTAAACCAAAGCCCAGGCCTACGGTCAGGGCGGCAACCAGCCATTGCAGTTTTGACCATTCGATACCAATCATCGAGAAGCCGACCAGCCCACCAAACAGCATGATTAAATACTTGGTGATGGTGGTGATCGCATAGCCCGTGCCTGGGGTTAAATCCAGATGCTGCAACAGCGCCAGCTCCAGCAGAGCAGGGAAGTTACGTATCAGCTGCGTGGTGATGATCAGCACCAGAATCGCAATCAGCACGGCCCCTAAGGTGATGGGCTCAAGGCTTTCGACCCCCTGCACCGTGGACGTCACATCCCACAAAGAGATGTTCTCCAGGAAGCCAAACGCGGAGTGGATTTCTGACCACAGGTAGATCACCGACAGCAGGGCAACCAGCATCAGAATTGAGCGTACCAGCCGCAGGGACTGGGTACTGATCGCATCCAGATCCAGTTCGACGTCATCGGCGTCTGTGGTCCCTTCGGTGCTGTTGACGTGGTTCGGCTCTTCCTCACCCCGCGCGCGCTGGGCCAGAATTTCTGCGCGACGATGTTTGGCACGGTCAAACGCCAGACGACGACGCTGGATCAGCATGCCGCGGCGGATAACATGGTAGACCACCAGCAGCAGGAACCAGATAGCCACCGACGTTTCCAGTCGGGCGAGCAGCGCCTGCGACGTGGCGAGATAACCGACCGCCGCCGCCAGCATCGCCGCCAGCGGCGCGCTGAGCAGCAGGTTCCACAGCAGACGGTTTAACATGTTATCGCCGCTGCCGGTCTTGTCGAGATAGAGCGGGATCCCAGCGCGTTTCAGGCTGAGCGTCACTACCGCTAACGCCCCGCAGATCAGCATAAAGCACAGCCGTCCCAGCGAGCCGGAGAACTCCCGGTCATTGAGATTATCGAACATGATCAACGCCATAATCAGCGGCACAATCAGCCCGATACTCATCAGGTAGTAACGCATCGCCCGCGCAACGCGATTACGCGGCCAGCCAAAGTGAGCGATGAACAGACCATTTGGCCGCGCAAACGTGGCGCAAATCATCACCACCCACAGCAGCGGAACGGTGGCGGTCACGCCATCGCCAATCGCGACGGCAAGCGGGTAGGGCCAGGCTTCACGCAGGCCGTATCCGAGCGTCATCCACAGCACCGGCAGCGGAGACGCGACCAGAATTGACCAGAACACCGTACGCAACGTCAGCCAGAAGTGATCCTGGGTTACTTTTCCCACTCGGGCGCTGGAGCGCTCAAGGAAACGGGTGAAGTGACGACGGGAATAAATACTGAAGCCCACCAGAATCAGCGCCCCCAGCAGCGGGAAGATGGTCTCCTTGCTGGTTATCATCATTACGCTGGCGAGGCCCAGCTGGCTAAAGGTGTCCAGCGAAATGAGGCGGCGCAGATCCTGCACGATCTCAATCGGCCAGGCGAAGGTCATCGGCCGCACGTCGGACGTCCAGAAAAGGTAACGGTGCGTGGCTTCGTTGACCTCTTTCAGCGCATCCTCCAGCTGGCTATTCGAGACTTTCAGCTTGGTCAGCTCAAGGATCAGCGTATCGCCTCCCTGCAACAGGGAATTGAGCAGTTCGCGTTGGGTGCGCAGTTGCGCTTCCAGAATACGACTTTGCTCGGCGGTGAGCGGCTGTCCGTCAGCCTGACGGATCTGGCGGATTTGCGGCTGCTTGTTGAGGAGATCTTCATAATGAAGACGCTGAACGCGCAGCTGCGCCATCTCCGTATCAAGCTGCTGCGGTTTTGGCATCTCTGGCAGACGAGCCACCTGCGCGCGTAACGCTTCGCCCAACAGGTTAGACGAGCCAAGCCACTGGGACTGTTCACGCAGCGTGTTGAGCGCCTGACGAACCTGAAGGGTTTGATTAGTAGCCTGACGCTGCTGCGAGGCCACCAAATCCATGCGCTGCGCCTGCTGATTCAGCGCGGCAGAAAGTTCGCGGTTAACCTTAAACTGGGCGACGATGCTGTCGGGCAGGTTAGCGCTGTTTTCGGCCAGTAATTCGGTGCTTTCCAGCGCACGTTCAGCTTCACGCTGACGCTGGCTGTTGAGTTGATTTCTCAGCGCCTGGAGATACGCATCCAGCTGCTGGCTCTGCTTTTGCGCCAGCTCGGAACGCATCCGCGACAGCTCCTGGCGGTTGTTAGCGGAAAGCTGTGCCAGCTCCAGTTCATCAACCAGCGCTTTTAGTCTGGCGGATTCCGCCTGCAACCCAAGATTTTGCGCCTGATTCTGCGGTGTGCTGCCTGTCTGCGTCCCGATGCGGCGTTCCACCTCATTTAACTGACGGCGGGCATCGGTTTGCTGCTGTGGAAGCTGACTGAGGGAATCGGCAATTTCACGCGCCCGTTCCTGCTCCTGCTGCGCCAGGCGGCTCTTTTCCAGAAGCTGGCTGCTGACTTGCAGGATCTCCTGATTCAGCGCCTCGGACGTCATCCCCGCGGGGACCTGGCGTGGTTCATCGCGCAGGTTGTTTAGCTGCGAGCGCAGGGTCTGAGAGAGTTTGGGGAAGTTGTCGATAACCTGCTGATACTGCTGCGCGCGCTCAAGGGAACCTTTTCGTTCCTCAAGCGCGTTCAGTGCAGACTGGAGTGACTCAACGGTCTCCGGCTGAGCGGGTTTCGCCGCTTTTGCCTGCTCCAGCTCCTGGGTTATCTGTTTGGCGTCGGGAGCTGTCGCTGCGTACGCCCCCATGCTGAGGCACCAGGCCATCAGTAATACGATAATCGGGCGCACGTCAGCGATCCTTCTGTTGTTAGCCTTCGTCTTTTTTGTCGTCAACCAGCGGGCTGGCGTCGTGCTCGGCTTTGATCTCTTCTTCCGGCAACGGGGCAGGCGCAACCTCTGGCGTTACAAAGACCTCCGTCGATACTGCCAGAGGCTGGCCGAGTTTGGTCACGGACAGGCTTTCCAGCTCGTCGACCAGATTAACTTTGCCCGGCGCGAACAGGTTGATGACCGTTGAGCCCAGCTTGAAGCGGCCCATTTCCTGACCTTTCAGCAGGGCCACAGAACCTTCTTCTTCGCCGGCAGGCCAGGTCCAGCGCTTGATCACGCCTTCGCGTGGCGGCGTAATGGTGCCCGCCCAGACGGTTTCGATGCTGCCTACAATGGTAGCACCCACCAGAATCTGCGCCATTGGGCCAAATTCAGTATCAAACAGGCAGATGACGCGCTCGTTACGGGCAAACAGGTTAGGAACGTTTTGAGCCGTCAGGTGGTTTACAGAGAACAGATCCCCCGGCACGTAGATCATTTCGCGCAGAATACCGTTACACGGCATATGCACGCGGTGGTAGTCGCGCGGGGAGAGATAGGTGGTCGCGAAAGTCCCGTTGCGGAACAGATCGGCCATTATGTAGTTACCGGCCAGCAGCGCTTCCAGGCTGTAGTTATGGCCTTTCGCCTGTAAAATTTTGTCGTCTTCAATTTTACCCAGCTGGCTGATCACGCCGTCCGCTGGCATCACCAGCACGTTCGGGTCGGTATTCAGCGGGCGCACTTCGTCGCGCAGCGGACGCACAAAAAATTCGTTGAAGGTACGATAGCTTGCCGTATCCGGCTTCTGCGCTTCTTTCATGTCGACCTTGTAGTATTTCACAAACAGGTCGATGACCAGTTTGGTCAGCCAGCCCGCTCGTTTGCTCGCGCCCCAGCCCGCCAGGCGAGTGAGCCACAGTTTCGGCAGAATGTATTGAAGCGAAAGTTTAAATGAGTTTAACAAGGTAGCCTCCAGGCCATTGTTTTGTCGTTCCTGATCCGGCATGACGCTGCCGGAACCTGAAAAAAGGGGACGATTTTAGCGACGCTTAGCTTAGTTGTCAGTTATCAGAATCAGAAAAGTTTTTACGCGTTTTTACCTGGTCCATGCTTTCGAGAATACGGTGGTAATTTTCGAAACGGGTTTCCGCAATTTCACCGTTCTCCACCGCTTCGCGGATGGCGCAGCCCGGATCGTTGTCATGTTTACAGTCGCGGTATTTGCAAGCGCCTAAATAGTCATGGAATTCGACAAATCCGTTAAAGATTTGTTCCGGCTCGAGGTGCCAGAGACCAAATTCACGCACGCCCGGGGAGTCAATCACATCGCCACCGTGCGGGAAGTGATAGAGACGTGAGGCGGTGGTGGTGTGCTGGCCCAGGCCCGAGACGTCAGACACATCGTTGGTCAGGATCTCCTGCTGAAGGCCGAGCAGGTTGTTAAGCAGGCTCGATTTACCTACGCCGGACTGCCCCGCAAAGATGCTGATGCGGTCGGTCAGCGCATCTTCTAACGGCTTCAGGCCATCTTTGGTGCGGCTGGAAACCATCAACACGCGATAGCCAATGTTGCGGTAAATATCCATCTGCTCATTGACAAAGGCCATGGCCTCGTCATCCAGCAGATCGATTTTATTCAGCACGATGAGCGGCTCAACCTGTAGCGTTTCGCAGGCCACCAGATAACGGTCAATAATATTGAGTGAAAGCTCAGGCAAAATCGCCGAAACGATCACGATCTGGTTGATGTTGGCGGCAATGGGCTTCACGCCGTCGTAGAAATCTGGACGGGTCAGAACCGACGTGCGTTCATGCACGGCTTCAACGATGCCTTTAACCGTTACCCCTTCCGCCGCCTCTTTGCCTGGACGCCAGACAACGCGGTCACCGGTCACCAGGGAACGGATGGTGCGACGGATATTGCAACGGTGGATATCCCCGTCGGCGGATTCGACATCGGCGTGCATGCCGAAGCGGCTAATCACAACGCCTTCTGTCGCTTCGCCAAACAGGTTGTCGTCGTAATCGGGCTTCTCCGTAGTGGTTTTAAGACGGCGCTGGTGATTTGCATTCACGCGGCGCTGCTGCCCTTTGGAGAGTTTATTTTTACTCAATCGCGCTGGCTCCTGGTCGCCCGTAGCGGGCAAAACCTCTATGATACACTCTAATTAATACTAGTTAACCTGCTACTGCCGGTTATGCGAGAAGGGTGGAAAATAACATGAGCGCGGACGAAAACAACCTGATTTGGATCGATCTGGAGATGACCGGCCTGGATCCCGAGCGCGATCGCATTATTGAGATCGCCACACTGGTCACCGATGCCAACCTCAATATTCTGGCGGAAGGCCCAACGATTGCCGTGCACCAGTCCGATGACCAGCTTGCGCTGATGGATGAGTGGAACGTGCGTACCCATACCGGCAGCGGGTTGGTGGAACGCGTGAAGGCCAGCACCCTGGGCGACCGCGAAGCGGAGCTGGCGACGCTTGAATTTCTGAAGCAGTGGGTGCCGCCAGGAAAATCGCCTATCTGTGGTAACAGCATTGGTCAGGATCGTCGTTTCCTGTTTAAGTACATGCCGGAGCTGGAGTCCTACTTCCACTACCGCTATCTGGATGTGAGCACCCTGAAAGAGCTGGCCCGTCGCTGGAAACCGGAAATTCTCGACGGCTTTACAAAGCAGGGGACGCACCAGGCGATGGACGACATCCGGGAGTCTGTTGCGGAGCTGGCGTACTATCGCGAAAACTTTATTAAGCTCTGATTTTGCGATCCGGCGCCTTGCGTGGCCGGGTTTTTGTCGCTAAATTGTTCAGCTTGCCGATTAAATAAGCACTTGAACTGAATTTCAAAAAAATCGCTTTGAGGGGGGTTGCAGCTAAACGGATTTCTCGTATAATGCGCCTCCCGTAACGACAGAGAATTACACGTTACGACAGCAACAAAAGCAGTACAGATTTGCGGGAATAGCTCAGTTGGTAGAGCACGACCTTGCCAAGGTCGGGGTCGCGAGTTCGAGTCTCGTTTCCCGCTCCAAAATTTGAAAAGTATCGCAAGATACGCCAGCACCAGAACACCCAAGCGGGAATAGCTCAGTTGGTAGAGCACGACCTTGCCAAGGTCGGGGTCGCGAGTTCGAGTCTCGTTTCCCGCTCCAAAATTTGAAAGTATCGCAAGATACGCATAGCACCAGAACACCCAAGCGGGAATAGCTCAGTTGGTAGAGCACGACCTTGCCAAGGTCGGGGTCGCGAGTTCGAGTCTCGTTTCCCGCTCCAAATTCTTCTTCATCTCCAGATTATCCACAGCGAAGTGCTTCGTTGGGGACGTTTTCTATTATGTCTGAAATACTCTTGTGAACAGAGTTATCCACAGAAACCGTGATAAAACCAGTCTGTACGAAATGTTAGCAGGGTGAATAATATCTTCGTAATTCACTGTAAATTATGAAGAAAATTTGATTTCAAAATGTTATTGAGATCACTTGACCTGTTTGCCAGAGCTGATGGCGCCTTAATTCTTATTTTTATTCACAGGCTGTGAATATATCACACATCCCGCGGCAGCCCTTTTTCAATCACCCTGACCAGACGCTGTTTCTTCGGTAACTGCACTTCAACCACGCCGGCATTTCGCTTCTCAATTTGCTGCGCAATCGCCCATTCTATGTGCTCATCAAGAAGTGGGTGCTCACCTCTACGGCTTTCGAGCGCCTGAAGATTTGCTTCATCCCACGGGGCATTCCCCAGCGCAACGGCCACATTACGCAGCCAGCGCAGGTGGCCGATACGACGTATGGCGGAACCTTCCGTCACCTTCAGGAACCAGGCTTCGCTCCAGGCGAACAGTTCGATCAACTGCGGGGCATGTAACGCCTTGCGCGGACTGAAGTCTTCTTCGTCCGTCAACTGTGAATAACGGTTCCACGGACAAATCAGCTGACAGTCATCACAGCCGTAGATGCGGTTGCCAATAAGCGGACGAAACTCCTCTGGAATGGCGCCTTCCAGCTCGATAGTGAGATAAGAGATACAGCGGCGCGCATCAACGGTATACGGTTCGACAATCGCGCCCGTTGGGCAGATGGTCATACAGGCCACACAGCGACCACAGCCTTCTTCCACCGGACCGTCTACCGGCAGGGGTAAATCAATCAGCAGTTCACCCAGGAAAAAGAATGAGCCCGCGTCGCGGCTTAAGATAAGTGAGTGCTTACCTGTCCAGCCAAGCCCGGCTTTTTCGGCGATCGGGCGCTCAAGAATAGGCGCAGAATCGACAAAGGGTCTAAAATTCAGCGAAACACAGTGCTGCTGAATGGTTTCCCCGAGCTTTTTTAGACGGTTGCGCAGAAGTTTATGGTAATCACGCCCCAGCGCGTATCGGCTGACGTAACCCAGCGAAGGATTTTTTAGCGTGCGCGCAAAGGCCGCGTTAGCGGGCAGATAGTTCATGCGTACGCTAATAACGCGCAGCGTACCCGGCAACAGCTCGTGGGGGCGGGCACGCATCATACCGTGACGCGCCATCCACTCCATCTCGCCGTGGTATTGTTTATCCAGCCATGCCTGGAGCTTAGGCTCACTGGCAGAGAGGTCGGTATCAGTAATACCGACCTTCTGGAAGCCCAGTTCAGCACCCCACTGTTTTATTTTTTGCGCTAATTCATTGAGATCGAGGGGCTGTGACATGACGGACCATACTGTGAAGAAAAACCCCGCAAGTATACCACATTCCATCTGGCATGCGGATGACCTCCGTCGGGCCGAGAAAGAGGCCGCAGATAGCCTGGGCATTACCCTTTACGAACTGATGCAGCGCGCGGGCGAGGCGGCGTTTAACGTGGCGCGCACGGCATATCCGGATGCCTCGCACTATCTGATCCTGTGCGGGCACGGCAATAACGGTGGCGATGGCTATGTGGTGGCTCGTCTTGCGGTGGCGGCGGGGCTGCGCGTCACCCTGCTGGCGCTGGAGAGCGACAAGCCGTTACCGGAAGAAGCGGGCATGGCGAGAGAGGCCTGGCTGAATGCGGGGGGCATTATTCATGCGCCTGTTATTGTCTGGCCCGAGGATGTCGACGTGATTGTTGATGGTCTGCTGGGGACGGGACTGATGCGCGCGCCTCGCGATGACGTCGCCGCGCTGATTACGCGCGCTAATGCGCACCCCGCCCCGGTGGTAGCGCTGGATATTCCCTCCGGCCTGATGGCGCAAACCGGCGCGACGCCGGGCGTGTCGATTGAGGCGGCGCATACCGTGACCTTTATCGCCCTGAAACCGGGTTTACTTACCGGGAAAGCGCGCGATGTCGTGGGCACGTTACATCACAACGCCCTGGGGCTGGAAAACTGGCTGGCCGGACAGGATACCCACATTACCCGCTTTGATGACTCCCTGCTTGCACAGTGGCTGCCGCCGCGCCGTCCCACCTCCCATAAGGGCGACCATGGCCGACTGCTGATTATCGGCGGCGATCGCGGCACGGCAGGTGCGATTCGTATGACCGGAGAGGCCGCGTTGCGCAGCGGCGCCGGATTAGTACGCGTGCTGACCCGCAGCGAAAACATTCCGCCCATTATTACCGCGCGGCCGGAGCTGATGGTCCACGAGCTTACCCCGCAGGCGATTGAAGAGGGTCTTGAGTGGGCGGACGTGGTGGTCATTGGTCCGGGCCTGGGTCAGCAGGAGTGGGGCAAACAGGCCCTGCAAAAGGCCGAGAATTTTCGTAAACCGATGCTCTGGGATGCCGACGCGCTTAACCTTCTGGCAATAAACCCGGATAAGCGTCACAATCGCATTCTGACGCCGCACCCCGGCGAAGCCGCACGGCTGCTTAACTGTAGCGTGGCAGAAATTGAAAGCGATCGCTTACTTTCAGCCCAACGTCTGGTAAAACGTTACGGAGGTGTTGCCGTTTTGAAAGGGGCGGGGACCGTTATCGCCAGCGATGATGCGATGGGCATCGTTGATGCCGGTAATGCAGGCATGGCGAGCGGCGGCATGGGCGATGTGCTCTCTGGCATCATTGGCGCATTGCTCGGACAGAAACTTCCCCTTTATGATGCAGCCTGTGCGGGCTGCGTGGCCCACGGTGCGGCGGCTGACAGGCTGGCTGCTCGTTACGGAACGCGCGGTATGCTGGCCACCGATCTTTTTTGCACGCTGCGGCGTGTTGTTAACCCGGATGTGATTGACGTAGAAAATGACTAATCGAGCGATTCCTTTACCTGATGAACAAGCCACTTTAGATCTCGGCAAGCGCGTGGCGCAGGCCTGTCAGGGGGCGACCGTCATTTATCTGTATGGTGATTTAGGCGCGGGTAAAACAACCTTCAGCCGTGGCTTTTTGCAGGCGTTAGGCCATAACGGGAACGTAAAAAGCCCGACCTACACGCTGGTAGAACCGTACACGCTTGAAAATAACATGGTGTACCACTTTGATTTATATCGTCTTGCGGATCCTGAGGAGCTGGAATTTATGGGGATCCGCGATTACTTTGCCAACGACGCCATCTGCCTGGTGGAGTGGCCGCAACAAGGTGCGGGTGTGCTGCCTGACCCGGATGTCGAAATTCACTTAGATTACCAGGCACAAGGGCGTGAGGCGCGCATCAGTGCGGTTTCCTCATCAGGCTGTTCCTTACTGGCGCGTTTAGCCGGTTGAGCGTAGGGATAACGGGATGATTAATCGCGTTAAAGGTTGGGTGCTGGCTGCCACGGTCCTGCTGTGCGCGCAGGCCGGGGCGGCCAGCCTCTCGGATATTCAGGTGTCGAATGGCGATAGCCAGGCCCGCATTACGTTCAGCTTTATGGGCGATCCTGAATATGCTTTCTCACAAATCGACAGCCGCAGCGTGGCGCTCGATATTAAACAGACCGGGGTGATCCAGGGGCTGCCGCTCCAGTTCAGCGGCAACAATCTGGTGAAAAGCATCCGTTCGGGAACGCCGAAGGATGCGCAGTCTCTGCGTCTGGTGGTCGATCTCACCGAAAAGGGCAAAACGAAGGCGGTTAAGCAGCAAAACGGCGCCAATTATACGGTGGTCTTTACCATTAATGCTGATGTTCCACCGCCGCCACCGCCTGCACCTGTTGTAGCAAAACGCGTGGAAGCGCCGGTTTATACTCCAAGGCCGTCTGAGCCAGCCCGTAATCCGTTTAAATCACAAAATGACCGACTTACCGCCGTGACCAGCAGCAACACGGTGACGCGTCCGGCGGTCAGCGCGCGGCGTACGCCGGTCAGTGGCGACAAAGTGATTATCGCCATTGACGCCGGACACGGCGGGCAAGATCCTGGCGCGATTGGTCCGGGCGGCACGCGGGAGAAAAACGTCACTATCGCCATTGCCCGTAAGCTGCGTGCGCTTCTGAATGACGATCCGATGTTTAAAGGGGTCATGACCCGCGACGGAGATTACTTTATTTCAGTGATGGGACGCTCGGATGTGGCGCGTAAGCAAAACGCCAACTTCCTGGTGTCGATTCACGCGGATGCTGCGCCGAACCGTAACGCCACCGGCGCGTCGGTATGGGTGCTGTCAAACCGTCGCGCCAACAGTGAAATGGCGAACTGGCTTGAAGAGCACGAGAAGCAGTCTGAACTGTTAGGCGGGGCAGGCGATGTGCTGGCAAACAGCCAGGCCGATCCGTATCTCAGCCAGGCGGTGCTGGATTTACAGTTCGGTCATTCTCAGCGCGTCGGGTATGATGTCGCCACTAACGTACTGAGCCAGCTGCAAAGCATTGGATCGCTGCATAAGCGTCGCCCTGAGCATGCAAGCCTCGGTGTCCTGCGTTCGCCGGATATTCCGTCGATTCTGGTGGAGACGGGCTTTATCAGTAACAACGGCGAAGAGCGCCTGTTGGGCAGCGACAGCTATCAGCAGCAAATTGCCGAAGCGATTTATAATGGCCTGCGTAAATACTTTGACGCGCATCCGCTTCAGTCTGCGCCGCAGGGCGGGGCAGCCCAGACGGCAAGCGCCGCGCTGCCGGGTGAGATGACCGCGACTAATTAAGGAGAGTTCATGCCGATTCAGGTTCTACCGCCGCAGCTCGCGAACCAAATCGCCGCCGGTGAGGTGGTGGAACGCCCTGCGTCGGTGGTGAAGGAACTGGTGGAAAACAGCCTCGATGCAGGGGCGACCCGCATTGATATCGATATCGAACGCGGGGGCGCAAAGCTTATCCGCATTCGTGATAACGGCTGTGGCATCAAAAAGGACGAGCTGGCGCTGGCGCTGGCGCGTCACGCCACCAGTAAAATTGCCTCACTTGACGATCTGGAAGCGATTATCAGCCTGGGTTTTCGCGGCGAAGCGCTGGCCAGTATCAGCTCCGTTTCCCGCTTAACGTTGACCTCCCGCACAGCCGACCAGCAGGAAGCCTGGCAGGCCTATGCCGAAGGGCGCGATATGGACGTCACGGTTAAACCTGCGGCGCACCCGGTAGGCACCACGCTTGAAGTGCTGGATCTCTTCTATAACACCCCCGCCCGGCGCAAGTTTATGCGAACCGAGAAGACCGAATTCGGACATATCGACGAGATCATCCGCCGCATTGCGCTGGCGCGCTTTGATGTCACCCTCAACCTCAGCCATAACGGTAAGGTGATGCGCCAGTACCGCGCGGTGGCGGAGGGTGGACAAAAGGAGCGTCGGTTGGGCGCCATCTGCGGCACACCGTTTCTGGAAAAGGCGCTGGCCATTGAGTGGCAGCATGGCGATCTGGCCCTGCGCGGCTGGGTAGCCGATCCAAACGCCAGCAGCGCCGCGTTCGCAGAAATTCAGTATTGCTACGTCAACGGCCGCATGATGCGCGACCGCCTGATTAACCACGCTATTCGACAGGCCTGCGAAGATAAGCTCGGCGCCGATCAACAGCCCGCCTTTGTGCTTTATCTGGAGATCGACCCGCATCAGGTTGACGTTAACGTGCACCCCGCGAAGCACGAGGTGCGTTTCCACCAGTCGCGCCTGGTGCATGATTTCATCTACCAGGGCGTTGCCGCTGTATTGCAGCAGCAGGCAGAGCCTGAGTTGCCGCTGGCAAAAGAAGAGCCCGCGCCGCGCCCACTGCCGGAAAACCGCGTGGCGGCCGGGCGTAACCATTTTGCCGAACCGGCGGTCGCGCGCGAGCCGGCTGCTCCACGTTTATCCCCGGCGGGCAACGCGCCGCGACCAACCGGCGCCAACTATCCCAACGCTCAGCCGGGCTATCACAAACAGCAGGGGGCGCTGTACCGCAAACTGCTGGATACGCCGGCGGTGGAGCATAAAGAGCACATCACGGTTTCAACCCCTTCTCTGGATGGGCATAGCCAGAGTTTTGGTCGGGTATTGACCATTATTGCCCCCGACATGGCATTGCTTGAACGCGAAGGTAAACTCCTGTTGCTGGCGCTTTCCGTGGCGGAGCGCTGGCTCAAACAGGCGCAGTTAACCCCGGGGGTGAATGCCGCCTGCGCGCAGCCGCTGTTGATCCCCGTTCGCCTGAAAATAACCCCTGAAGAAACAGGGGTTTTGCGGCGCGTGCAGACGCAACTGGCCGAAATGGGGATTGAAATCGTACTGGACGCGCAGCATGTGACAATTCGCGCAGTGCCTTTACCCTTACGCCAACAAAATTTACAAAACTTGATTCCTGAACTGATAGGCTACCTGGCGCAGCAAACGACGTTTGATGCCGCCGATACTGCGCAGTGGATCGCCCGCCACCTGGCCAGCGAACATGCACCGTGGAGTATGGCGCAGGCGATTACCGTTCTGGCGGAGGTGGAGCGCCTCTGTCCACAGCTGGTGAAAGCGCCTCCAGGTGGTTTGTTACAACCTGTTGATTTACAAACGGCGATGACCGCCCTGAAACATGACTGATGTAAGTAAGGCGAGCCTGCCAAAGGCGATTTTTTTAATGGGGCCAACGGCCTCCGGTAAAACGGCGTTAGCCATTGAGTTACGTAAAGTTTTGCCAGTAGAGTTGATTAGCGTTGATTCAGCCCTCATTTACCGAGGGATGGACATCGGCACGGCGAAGCCCAACGCAGACGAACTGCGTGCGGCGCCGCACCGTTTACTGGATATTCTCGACCCGGCACAGGCTTACTCCGCGGCAGATTTTCGCCGCGACGCCTTAGCCGAGATGGCCGAGATTACCGCCGCGGGACGCATACCGCTGTTAGTTGGCGGCACGATGCTCTACTTTAAGGCGCTGCTGGAGGGGTTATCGCCTCTGCCATCGGCCGATCCGGAAGTGAGAGCGAAGATTGAGCGGCAGGCGGCAGAGCAGGGGTGGGACGCTTTGCACAGGCAACTGGAAGAGATTGACCCGGTTGCCGCAGCGCGGATCCACCCAAACGATCCGCAAAGGCTTTCCCGGGCACTGGAAGTTTTTTTCATTTCGGGTAAAACTTTAACGGAACTGACGCAAACGTCAGGAGACGCTCTGCCGTATCAGGTGCATCAGTTCGCCATCGCCCCGGCGAGCCGTGAACTGCTCCATCAACGAATTGAGCAGCGTTTTCATCAGATGTTGGCTTCAGATTTTGAAGCAGAAGTGCGGGCGCTTTTTGCCCGTGGAGATTTGCATACGGACATGCCTTCCATTCGTTGTGTGGGATACCGCCAGATGTGGTCGTATCTTGAAGGTGAGATTTCATACGATGAAATGGTTTATCGAGGTGTTTGCGCCACGAGACAGTTAGCGAAGCGCCAGATCACCTGGTTACGCGGTTGGGAAGGGGTTCACTGGTTAGACAGTGAAAAACCACAACAGGCGTTAAACGAAGTGATTGAGGTTATTGGTGATATCGCTGACTGAATGTGTACAATTAAGCCGTATCGTGCGCAATTTTTCAGAATCGCAAGGTTCTAAGTACAAAACAAGCATATAAGGAAAAGATAGAATGGCTAAGGGGCAATCTTTACAAGATCCGTTCCTGAACGCATTGCGTCGGGAGCGTGTTCCAGTTTCTATTTATTTGGTGAATGGTATTAAGCTGCAAGGTCAGATTGAGTCTTTCGATCAGTTCGTGATCCTGTTGAAAAACACGGTCAGCCAGATGGTCTATAAGCACGCGATTTCTACTGTTGTTCCGTCCCGTCCGGTATCTCATCACAGCAATAACGCTGGCGGCGGCACTGGCAGTAACTACCATCACGGCAGCAACGCGCAGGGTTCTTCAACACCAGCGCAGGACAGCGAAGAAACCGAATAAGGTTTTGGGCTGTTATCCACACGGGGAGCCAGGGATCCTGCGTTCCCCGCTGATCTTTTTAGAGAGGTTTACGCTTGTTTGACCGTTATGACGCCGGTGAGCAGGCGGTGCTGGTACACATCTATTTTTCGCAAGACAAAGATATGGAAGACCTCCAGGAGTTTGAATCTCTGGTCTCTTCCGCCGGTGTCGAAGCAATGCAGGTGATTACCGGTAGCCGTAAAGCGCCGCACCCGAAGTACTTTGTTGGTGAAGGTAAAGCAGTTGAAATTGCGGATGCCGTAAAAGCAACCGGCGCATCCGTTGTGCTGTTTGATCATGCGCTGTCTCCGGCTCAGGAACGTAACCTGGAAGCTCTCTGCGAATGCCGTGTAATCGATCGCACGGGGTTGATCTTAGATATTTTTGCTCAGCGTGCGCGTACCCACGAGGGTAAGTTGCAGGTTGAGCTGGCGCAGTTGCGCCATCTGGCGACGCGTCTGGTGCGTGGCTGGACACACCTTGAAAGACAAAAAGGCGGGATTGGTTTGCGCGGCCCGGGTGAAACCCAGCTCGAAACCGACCGCCGTTTGCTGCGTGGGCGTATAACCCAGATCCTTTCACGTCTGGAACGTGTAGAGAAACAGCGCGAACAGGGGCGTCGGGCGCGAACGAAAGCCGATATCCCAACGGTGTCGCTGGTGGGCTATACCAACGCCGGTAAATCCACCTTGTTTAACCAGATAACCGAGGCCCAGGTGTATGCCGCAGACCAGCTGTTTGCGACCCTGGACCCAACCCTGCGCCGTATTGACGTCGCAGACGTGGGTGAAACGGTGCTGGCGGATACCGTAGGGTTTATCCGCCATCTGCCGCACGATCTGGTCGCGGCGTTTAAAGCGACGTTGCAGGAGACGCGTCAGGCGACCCTGCTGCTGCACGTCATTGATGCGGCGGACGTACGCGTGCAGGAGAACATCGACGCGGTGAACGTGGTGCTCGAAGAGATCGACGCCCACGAAATTCCCACCCTGTTGGTGATGAATAAGATCGATATGCTGGACGATTTCGAACCGCGTATTGACCGAGACGAAGAGAACAAACCGATTCGGGTCTGGCTGTCTGCTCAGGCCGGGATTGGTGTGCCACTGCTTTTCCAGGCTTTGACAGAACGTCTTTCCGGTGAGGTAGCTCAGCACACGCTGCGACTGCCGCCACAGGAAGGCAGGCTGCGCAGCCGGTTTTATCAGCTTCAGGCGATAGAAAAAGAGTGGATGGAGGATGACGGCAGCGTGGGGATGCAGGTGCGTATGCCGATCGTTGACTGGCGTCGCCTCTGTAAACAAGAACCTGCGCTGGCGGACTATATCGTCTGATCAGAAAGGGGAAGCCTGAAAAATTCGCCCTTGCATAACAAATATGGAGCATATACATGGCGTGGAATCAGCCCGGTAATAACGGACAAGACCGCGACCCGTGGGGAAGCAGCAATAATCAAGGCGGCAACTCTGGGGGAAATGGCAACAAAGGTGGTCGCGAGCAGGGGCCGCCGGATCTGGATGATATCTTCCGCAAACTGAGCAAAAAGCTTGGTGGCCTTGGCGGAGGAAAAGGTTCTGGCTCGGGTGGCAATTCCACTCAGAGTCCGCGCCCGCCAATGGGTGGCCGCGTGGTGGGCATTGTCGCCGCTGCGGTGGTAATCATCTGGGCAGCCAGCGGGTTCTACACCATTAAAGAAGCAGAACGCGGCGTGGTCACCCGTTTCGGTAAGTTCAGCCATCTGGTTGAGCCGGGCCTGAACTGGAAGCCGACCTTCATCGATGACGTGACCGCGGTCAACGTAGAGTCCGTCCGTGAACTGGCGGCCTCTGGCGTGATGCTGACCTCTGACGAGAACGTGGTGCGCGTTGAGATGAACGTGCAGTACCGCGTGACCGATCCTGAACGTTATCTGTTTAGCGTGACCAGCGCCGATGACAGCCTGCGTCAGGCGACCGACAGCGCCCTGCGTGGCGTGATCGGTAAATACACCATGGACCGTATCCTGACCGAAGGTCGTACCGTTATTCGTAGCGATACCCAGCGTGAGCTGGAAGAGACCATCCGTCCGTACAACATGGGTATCACCCTGCTGGACGTCAACTTCCAGGCTGCACGTCCGCCTGAAGAGGTGAAAGCCGCGTTTGACGATGCGATTGCCGCGCGTGAAAACGAACAGCAGTACATCCGTGAAGCGGAAGCGTACACCAACGAAGTTCAGCCGCGTGCAAACGGTCAGGCGCAGCGTATTCTGGAAGAAGCGCGTGCGTATAAGACCCAGACCATCCTGGAAGCACAGGGTGAAGTGGCTCGCTTCGCGAAGATCCTGCCGGAATATAAAGCCGCGCCGGAAATTACCCGTGAGCGTCTCTATATCGAGACCATGGAAAAAGTGCTGAGCCATACGCGTAAAGTGCTGGTTAACGACAACAAAGGCGGAAACCTGATGGTCCTGCCGCTGGATCAGATGCTGAAAGGCAGCTCTGCACCGGCAGCAAAAGACAACAGCGGTGCGAACAACCTGCTGCGTCTGCCACCGGCCTCGTCTGGCAGCGCCAGCGCGAACACAACGCCTTCTTCGAACGATGGTGACATTATGGACCAACGCCGTGCTAACGCGCAGCGTAACGACTACCAGCGTCAGGGGGAATAAGGATGCGTAAGTCAGTTATTGCGATCATCATCATCGTACTGGTCGTGCTCTACACCTCCATCTTTGTGGTGAAAGAGGGCGAACGTGGGATCAAGTTCCAGTTCAGCAGCGTCGTGCGTGACGGCGACAAGCGTCCGGTGATTTATGAGCCGGGTCTGCACTTCAAGATCCCGTTCATTCAGTCAGTGAAAACGCTCGATGCGCGTATCCAGACCATGGATAACCAGGCCGATCGTTTCGTGACCAAAGAGAAGAAAGACCTGATCGTCGATTCCTATATCAAATGGCGCATCAGCGATTTCAGCCGCTACTTCCTGGCAACCGGGGGTGGCGACGTTTCTCAGGCAGAAGTGCTGCTGAAACGTAAGTTCTCTGACCGTCTGCGTTCCGAAATTGGTCGTCTGGATGTGAAAGACATCGTGACCGACTCCCGTGGTCGTCTGACGCTGGAAGTGCGTGATGCGCTGAACTCCGGCTCTGCGGGCACCGAAGATGAAGTTGAAACCCCGGCGGCAGACGATGCCATTGCCAAAGCGGCTGAACGTGTTCAGGCTGAAACCAACGGTAAAGTGCCAGTGATCAACCCGAACAGTATGGCTGCTCTGGGCATCGAAGTGGTTGATGTGCGCATCAAGCAGATCAACCTGCCAGCGGAAGTGTCCGAGGCGATCTACAACCGTATGCGCGCCGAGCGTGAAGCGGTAGCCCGTCGTCACCGTTCACAGGGTCAGGAAGAAGCGGAAAAACTGCGTGCGGCAGCGGACTATGAAGTCACCAAGACGCTGGCGGAATCTGAGCGCCAGGGTCGTATCCTGCGCGGTGAAGGTGATGCCGAAGCGGCGAAACTGTTTGCTGATGCATTCAGCCAGGATCCGGACTTCTATGCCTTCATCCGTAGTCTTCGCGCTTACGAGAATAGCTTCAAGAGCAACCAGGATGTAATGGTGCTCAGTCCGGACAGCGATTTCTTCCGTTATATGAAGACGCCGACCAACGCAACGCGATAAACTCAGGCTCGTTTGAGTATTCAAACCACCGCTCTTCACGGAGCGGTGGTTTTCTTTTATAAGGATGAAAAATGAACTCCACGATCTGGCTCGCACTGGCCCTGGTTTTGGTGCTGGAAGGCCTCGGCCCGATGCTCTATCCGCGCGCATGGCGCCGGATGATCGCGACAATGAGCCAACTCCCGGATAATATTTTGCGTCGTTTTGGCGGTGGTCTTGTGGTTGCCGGTATCGTTATCTACTACATGTTGAGGAAAACGATTGGCTGATCAAAAACTAACCGCAATTGGCATATTTTAGGGTCAAAAAGTGCTGTATATCTGAAAAAGCGATGGTAGAATCCATTTTTAAGCAAACGGTGATTTTGAAAAAATGGGTAACAACGTCGTCGTACTGGGCACCCAATGGGGTGACGAAGGTAAAGGGAAGATTGTTGATCTTCTGACTGAACGGGCTAAATATGTTGTACGCTACCAGGGCGGTCACAACGCAGGCCATACTCTCGTAATCAACGGTGAAAAAACCGTCCTCCATCTTATTCCATCAGGCATTCTTCGCGAAAACGTCACCAGCATCATCGGTAACGGCGTTGTGCTGTCTCCAGCTGCGCTGATGAAAGAGATGAAAGGTCTGGAAGACCGTGGTATCCCTGTTCGTGAGCGTCTGCTGCTCTCCGAAGCCTGCCCGCTGATCCTGGATTATCACGTGGCGCTGGACGTGGCGCGTGAAAAAGCGCGTGGCGCGAAAGCGATCGGCACCACCGGTCGTGGTATCGGCCCGGCTTACGAAGATAAAGTGGCTCGTCGCGGTCTGCGCGTGGGCGACCTCTTCGACAAAGCGACCTTCGCTGAAAAACTGAAAGAAGTGATGGAATATCACAACTTCCAGCTGGTGAACTTCTACAAAGCCGAAGCCGTTGACTACCAGAAAGTGCTGGATGACGTCATGGCGATTGCTGATATTCTGACCGGTATGGTTGTTGATGTGTCCGATCTGCTGGACCAGGCGCGCAAGCGTGGCGATTTCGTCATGTTTGAAGGTGCGCAGGGTACGCTGCTGGACATCGACCACGGTACCTATCCGTACGTAACGTCCTCTAACACCACCGCGGGTGGCGTGGCAACCGGCTCCGGCCTGGGCCCGCGTTATGTCGATTACGTTCTGGGCATCATCAAAGCGTACTCCACTCGCGTGGGTGCGGGTCCATTCCCGACCGAACTGTTTGATGAGACCGGCGAGTTCCTCTGCAAGCAGGGTAACGAGTTTGGCGCGACCACCGGTCGTCGTCGTCGTACCGGCTGGCTGGACGCCGTTGCCGTACGTCGCGCAGTGCAGATCAACTCCCTGTCTGGCTTCTGCCTGACCAAGCTGGACGTACTGGACGGCCTGAAAGAAGTGAAAATCTGCGTAGGCTACCGTATGCCAGATGGCCGCGAAGTGACCACCACTCCGCTGGCTGCTGACGACTGGGAAGGCATTGAGCCAATCTACGAAACCATGCCGGGCTGGTCTGAGACCACCTTCGGTGTGAAAGAGCGTAGTGGCCTGCCAAAAGCCGCGCTGGACTACATCAAGCGCATTGAAGAACTGACCGAAGTGCCGATCGATATTATTTCTACCGGCCCGGATCGTACTGAAACGATGATCCTGCGCGACCCGTTCGACGCATAATCTTCGTGACTGCTGGCCTGCGGGGAAACCCGTAGGCCGGATAAGCGCAGCGCCATCCGGCGACCGCTCCTGGATCTCCGCTTTTTCGCCCCGTCTGTCAAATAAATTAGCCGCTAACTATCTGGCTGGTTTATCATCATTAATGAATATCTCTGCGGTTTGACCGCGTTTTCCCTTTTTCCTGAGGTTGATGTGCAGTTAACAAGTTTCACCGATTACGGCTTACGCGCGCTGATTTACATGGCGTCGTTACCCGATGGGAAGATGACCAGCATCTCTGAAGTCACAGAGGTGTACGGTGTGTCCCGTAATCATATGGTCAAAATAATCAATCAACTTAGTCGTGCCGGATACGTTGCTGCCGTCCGCGGGAAGAATGGAGGGATCCGTCTCGGTAAACCGGCGCAGAGTATCCGTATTGGCGATGTGGTACGTGAACTGGAGCCGCTCTCTCTGGTGAACTGTAGCAGCGCGTTCTGCCACATTACGCCCGCTTGCCGCCTGAAACAGGCGCTTTCAAAGGCCGTGCAAAGTTTTCTCAAGGAACTGGATAACTACACGCTGGCCGATTTGGTTGAAGAGAATCAACCGCTTTATAAATTATTGCTGGTGGAATGAAGAAAATTTCCACCGGAGCTGACAACGGAGGAACCGACATGTCACAAGATCCTTTCCAGGAACGCGAAGCCGAAAAATACGCGAATCCTATCCCCAGCCGCGAGTTCATCATTGAACACTTAACAAAACGCGAAAAACCCGCCAATCGTGAAGAACTTGCCGTTGAACTGAACATTGAAGGTGAAGAGCAAATTGAAGCCCTTCGCCGCCGCCTGCGCGCCATGGAACGTGACGGGCAACTTGTCTTTACTCGTCGCCAGTGCTACGCGCTGCCAGAACGCCTCGACCTGCTGAAAGGCACCGTTATTGGTCATCGTGATGGTTTTGGTTTCCTGCGCGTGGAAGGCCGTAAAGACGACCTGTACCTCTCATCCGAACAGATGAAGATGTGTATTCACGGCGACCAGATCCTGGCGCAGCCGCTGGGGGCAGACCGTAAAGGGCGCCGCGAAGCGCGCGTGGTCCGCGTGCTGGTGCCGAAAACCAGCCAGATCGTTGGCCGTTACTTTACCGATGCGGGCGTAGGCTTTGTGGTGCCGGATGACAGCCGTCTGAGCTTCGACATTCTCATCCCGCCTGAAGAGGTGATGGGCGCACGCATGGGCTTTGTGGTGGTGGTGGAACTTACCCAGCGCCCAACCCGTCGCACCAAAGCGGTGGGTAAAATCGTCGAAGTGCTGGGCGATAACATGGGCACCGGTATGGCCGTCGATATGGCGCTGCGTACCCATGAAATTCCGTATGTCTGGCCGAAAGCGGTTGAAGAGCAGATTGAAAACCTGCGTGAAGAGGTGCCGGAAGAGTCCAAAGCAGGCCGCGTGGATCTGCGCGATCTGCCGCTGGTCACCATTGATGGTGAAGACGCCCGTGACTTCGATGATGCCGTATATTGCGAGAAAAAACGCGGTGGCGGCTGGCGTCTGTGGGTGGCCATCGCGGATGTGAGCTATTACGTGCGTCCGCACACGCCGCTGGATAACGAAGCGCGCAGCCGCGGTACGTCGGTCTACTTCCCGTCGCAGGTTGTACCGATGCTGCCAGAAGTGCTCTCTAACGGCCTGTGTTCCCTCAACCCGCAGGTGGACCGCCTGTGTATGGTCTGCGAAATGACCATCTCCAGCAAGGGACGTCTGACGGGCTATAAGTTCTACGAAGCGGTGATGAGTTCCCATGCGCGCCTGACCTATACCAAGGTCTGGCATATGTTGCAGGGCGATCAGGATCTTCGCGAACAGTACGCACCGCTGGTCAAACACATCGAAGAGCTGCACAACCTCTACAAAACGCTGGATCAGGCGCGCGAAGAGCGCGGTGGGATCTCGTTTGAGAGTGAAGAGGCGAAGTTTATCTTTAACGCTGAGCGTCGTATCGAGCGTATCGAGCAGACCCAGCGTAACGATGCGCACAAGCTGATTGAAGAGTGTATGATCCTGGCGAACATCTCGGCGGCACGTTTCGTTGAGAAAGCCAAAGAGCCTGCGCTGTTCCGTATTCACGACAAGCCAACCACGGAAGCCGTAACCTCGTTCCGCTCCGTGCTGGCTGAACTCGGCCTGGAGCTGCCTGGCGGTAATAAGCCTGAGCCGCGCGATTACGCCGAGCTGCTGGAATCCATCAGCGATCGTCCTGACGCGGAAATGCTGCAAACCATGCTTCTGCGCTCCATGAAGCAGGCGATTTACGATCCGGAAAACCGGGGCCACTTTGGTCTGGCCTTACAGTCGTACGCGCACTTTACCTCGCCGATCCGCCGTTATCCGGATCTGTCCCTGCACCGTGCGATCAAGTATTTGCTGGCGCACGAGCAGGGTCATAAAGGCAACACGACCGAAACCGGAGGGTATCACTACTCCATGGAAGAGATGCTGCAACTGGGCCAGCACTGTTCCATGACCGAGCGTCGTGCGGATGAAGCAACGCGCGACGTGGCGGACTGGCTGAAGTGTGACTTTATGCTGGATCAGGTGGGCAACGTCTTTAAAGGCGTGATTGCCAGCGTCACCGGCTTTGGCTTCTTCGTGCGTCTGGATGAGCTGTTTATCGACGGTCTGGTGCACGTTTCCAGCCTCGATAACGATTACTACCGCTTCGACCAGGTCGGACAACGTCTGATCGGCGAATCCGGCGGCCAGACCTACCGTCTGGGCGATCGGGTGGAAGTGAAGGTTGAAGCCGTGAATATGGACGACCGTAAAATCGACTTCAGCCTCATCTCCAGCGAACGTGCTCCGCGTAACGTCGGCAAAACCGAGCGTGAGAAAGCAAAAAAAGGCGGCAACGGTAAAGCGGGCGGCAAGCGACGTCAGGCAGGTAAAAGAGTAAACTTTGAGCCAGACAGCGCTTTCCGTGGTGAGAAGAAACAGAAGCCCAAGGCGGCGAAAAAAGACGCTCGTAAAGCGAAAAAACCGTCGACCAAGACCCAAAAAATAGCGGCGGCGACCAAAGCGAAGCGCGCGGCGAAGAAACAGCAGGCGGAGTAATTTCCCCTCACCCTGACCCTCTCCCTGACAGGGAGAGGGAAAATATTTATTACGAGAACCATCAATGAGTGAAATGATTTACGGCATCCACGCGGTGCAGGCCCTGCTGGAGCGCGCGCCGGAGCGTTTTCAGGAAGTTTTTATTCTGAAAGGGCGTGAAGACAAACGTCTGATGCCGCTGATCCACGCGCTGGAAGCGCAGGGCGTAGTGATCCAGCTGGCGAACCGCCAGTATCTGGATGAGAAAAGCGAAGGTGCTGTACACCAGGGCATTATCGCGCGCGTGAAGCCAGGCCGTCAGTATCAGGAGAACGATCTGCCGGATCTGATCGCCGGGCTGGAGAACCCGTTCTTCCTGATCCTCGATGGCGTAACCGACCCACATAACCTGGGCGCGTGCCTGCGTAGCGCCGATGCAGCAGGTGTGCATGCGGTGATTGTGCCAAAAGATCGCTCCGCGCAGCTTAACGCTACCGCTAAAAAAGTCGCCTGCGGCGCGGCGGAAAACGTCCCGTTGATCCGCGTGACTAACCTGGCGCGCACCATGCGTCTGTTGCAGGAAGAAAATATCTGGATCGTAGGAACAGCCGGTGAAGCGGATCACACCCTGTACCAGAGCAAAATGACCGGCCGTATGGCGCTGGTGATGGGAGCGGAAGGCGAAGGTATGCGTCGTCTGACGCGCGAGCACTGCGATGAGCTGATCAGCATCCCGATGGCGGGCAGCGTATCGTCCCTGAACGTTTCTGTTGCGACGGGTATCTGCCTGTTTGAAGCGGTGCGTCAGCGTAGCTAACGAGTAAACTATAAAAAAAGCCACCCACTTCGGGTGGCTTTTTTTATGTCCTGGCTGGTAATATAACGGCCGAAGTGATTTCGGCTTTTATAAATATCTTTAAAACTAACACATGGATGAAATTATGAGATGGTCTCTCTCATCGCTTGCCGATGAATTGTCGCGCCAGCGCGATATTTATATTGATTTAAAAAATAACAATGATGTACTTATTATAAAAATGAATGAATATGGCGATTTGCCATTAAGTATTTTTATTACATCCCAGCAAATTATCATTGAAGCCTATATTTGTCCTGTTAATGACATTAAGCGCCAGGCTGATTTCAATCTCTTCTTATTACGTAATCAAAAAATGCTTCCCTTATCTTCTGTTGGAATTTCGCAAATTCAACATGATGAATATTATGTCGCTTTTGGTGCCTTATCCGTAAGTTCATCTCTTGAGGATATTATTCTGGAAATCACAACCCTTGCGGAGAATGCGCTGGATTTGGCTGAGCTTACACAAGAATTTATAAATTAACAGATAAGGGAAAGGTATGGGCATCTTGAAGAATCTTTTTACACTGGGTAAATCACTACTCAATCAGGCCGATGAAGCGATAGAAGAAGCGCAGGGCGTTCGGATGCTGGAGCAGCACATCCGGGATGCAAAAGCTGAGCTTGATAAAGCAGGCAAATCCCGGGTTGATCTGCTTGCCCGGGTAAAGCTCAGTAATGACAAGCTTTCCGAGTTGCGGGAGCGGAAGCAATATCTTGAGTCACGAGCGATAGAGGGAATGAGCAAGAATATTGATGCTGCGCTGCTAAACGAGGTTGCAGAGGAAATCGCCCGACTTGAGAATACCATTACTCGTGAAGCGCAGGTTTTGGAGTCTCTTGAAACCTCAAGAAATAATATTGAAAAAGCCGTAGCTATTACTTCACAACGAATTAATCAGTTTGAACAGCAGCTGGAGGTTGTTAAAGCCACGGAAGCCATGCAGCGGGCGCAACAGGCCGTGACGACGTCAACGATCGGAGCAACATCGAACGTAACGACGGCCGCAGAGTCTTTAAAAAGACTTCAGACGCGTCAGGCTGAACGTCAGGCGAGACTGGATGCGGCAGCGCAACTGGAAAAAGTGGCTGATGGACGTGAGCTTGAAGAGAAACTCGCGCAGGCAGGCGTGGGTACCACAGGAACAAGCTCCGCACAGGCGGTTCTTGAACGGTTAAAACTTACGCAGGCTCCGTAATGTTTCTCTCCTGGGTCGTGAATGTTTGCAGGCAACATTTATTCCGGCTTACCTGGACAGCGCTGCTGTGCTTGTTTGCCGGGCATTATTTGCTTTGCTTTGTTGTCTTTCGTTGGCTGGGAGAGACGACCCTCATTGGCCGGATAAGTGATTTTGTTTATTACAGCTCAGTGGTTGGGGCGACGATTGGCTTTGGCGATTTGAGTCCTCAGAGCGAAGCAGGGAAGTTGTTCACAGCTCTCTGGCAAATCCCCATTGGCGTTGGCCTTTTCGGCGCGCTGATGGGCAAAATCATTGCATTGGTGCAGGAATTATTAGCTAAAGGAATAGCAGGAATGGGCGATTTTCATTCTCTACGTAATCATGTTTTGGTGATTGGCTGGCGTGGTCATCAGACAGAGAAAATGATCTCATTGCTGCTTTATGATGAGCAGCGGGTATTTAGTCGCGTAGTGTTGTGTGAGCAGCAGGATATAGCGCATCCTTTATCCGATAATTTATATGTCGATTTTCTCAAAGTAAGTAACTACAGCGATCCGAAAGAGCAAAAACGGATGGGGTTAGTAAATTGTTCATGTGTAGTCATTTTTGCCAGCACCGATGAACAAACCTTTACGGCCACACTCTCGCTGGTAAACGATGCGCCAGCGCATTGCCATATCGTTGCTTATCTTGAGGATGAACGCTACGCAAGCTTACTGGAGACCCATTGCCCGACAATTGAGATTGTTCGCAATCTTTCAGCCGAACAGCTTTCCCGTTCGATCCAGGATCCTGGCTCTTCACAATCCGTAGCATCAATCATGAACCCGATGCTGGGTGATACAGGCTACGCGCTGATGGTACCCACATCGGTTTCCTGTATTCCTTATGGTGCGTTAATGCATTACATGAAACTGCAACATGATGCGACGGTGCTGGGGATTAGCCACTGTAAAAATGGTCGTGGTATGGAGCTTAACCCTGTGATCTCCACAGAGGTAAGAGGAGGAATGTGGTTGCATTTAATCGGCAATAGTCGCATTTCGTCGAATGAGGTGTGCTGGCAGAACATAGGGAAAAGTCATGCGGAACTTATTTTTTAATTTATTTAATAAAACACCTCAGCCAGTGAAGCGTGGCCCATTGGGATTACATCAACGTGCGGCGTTTACACTTGATACGCTGACATTTCGACTGTCCGCCCGTTTTTTGACGCAACTACCAGCAGAGGAATATACCATTGCAGCTAGCAGCGTGATTGAAGCTGGCGCGGGTTGTCGTATTTATCGTTATTACACGTCTGGCGATGAGTTTTTGCAGATAAATACTACTGGTGGTATGGAAAGGGAACATATTGATGATATTAAGCTTTTTATTTATCAGGATAGCTTTGGTATTACGTCGGAGAAACAATGGCAAAAAGAGATCGGTGCAGCTTTAATTGGCAGACCCAGTCTGCAATGGAATGAACGAGACTGGACAAGAATATTTAACGAGAATGAGGTGGGGAACGTTGAGCCGGTTTACCTGCTGGAACACGTTGAAAATAACCAGAACGAAAAATGGGATGTGCATAATTTCATGATGGCCTATCAGAGGGAGGCGACTGCCGATCTGTATGAGTACCTTTTGCTTACTGGCGAAGAGACATTTTGTAATAATAGCGAGCCAGAGTGGATCTTTTCGTATGCCGTAGGTGTGGATATTCCACTCACTTCGCTAAATATTGTTGGTTAACTTTCTGGGGATGTAAACCATGCTGGGTTCATTATTTGCTTTTCTTTCTTACTTCTTAACCGGTCTGGCGATGACCGTCATATTCTTATTCATCTACTCAAGAATAACGTCACATGATGAATGGAAACTGATTAAAGAAAATAACCTGGCGGCGGCGGCAGCATTCAGTGGCACGCTATTGGGGTATGTGATTCCTCTGTCCAGCGCTGCCGTAAACTCGGTTAGCATGCCGGATTACCTGATATGGGGATGCGTTGCGCTAGTCGTACAGTTACTGGTGTATGGCTGCGTGCGCATTTATATGCCGAACATCAGTGAAAAAATCGTTAACCGCCACTACGCCGCAGGTTTATTTATGGGGATGGCCGCACTGGCTGGCGGAATTTTAAATGCTGCCTGCATGACATGGTAATAAATGAACATGGCTAAAAAGAAAAAAACACGGAAGTCTAATCCGATTCGATCTGCATCAGGAAGCCAAAATGCAGCGTTCCGCTCTTCACCCTCAAAGCGCAAAAGCGGGAAGTATTTGACGCTGGCCATTATGGGCGGTGCAGCATTTATCGCTCTGAAGGGGTGCGATAGTTCGGCTGATGATAATGACGGTGATGGCGTGTTTTACGCATCGCCGCAAGCGTGCGTTGACGGTGGCAATAGCGCTCAGGTTTGCAGCGATGCATGGAACAATGCGAAAGCTAAATTTGAAGCAGATATGCCGAAAAAAATGTCCAGGGAAGACTGTATACGTCAATTCGAGAACTGCTATTACGACAATATCGAAAACAGCTGGATACCGGTTCTGTCAGGATTCTTACTTAATAAAAAAGTCAGAGAAGACGCTGATGAAGGGTACAGGTATACAAGCGGAGGTTCATTTTACTCTTCCCGTCCTGTGTGGCGAAGCTCTTCATCCTATGTCTGGCACTCCGGTAAGCAGGCCAGTAGTCAAATGGGCTATACAACAAAACGCGTATCAACCATTTCTCGTGGTGGATATGGGCGCTCATCCAGTGCGCGTGGAAGTTGGGGGGGATAATTATGTTACGTCATGACGTCCCCGTTCGTCCGGGGCTGGACAAAATTGCCCACGACCATGGTTTTCATTTTCATATCATCGACGATGAAATTTACTGGGATGAAAGCCGTGCCTACCGTTTTACGTTACAGCAAATTGAAGAACGAATAGAAAAACCCACGGCTGAACTCCATCAAATGTGTCTGGATGTGGTGGATCGTGCGGTAAAAAGTGAAGAACTGATGACGCAGTTGGCCATCCCGCCGCTTTACTGGGATGCCATTGCGGAAAGCTGGCACAGCCAGGATCCTTCACTGTATGGCCGTATGGACTTTGTCTGGACTGAAGAAGGTAGCGTCAAACTGCTGGAATACAATGCCGACACGCCGACGTCCTTGTATGAGTCAGCCTACTTTCAGTGGCAATGGATGGAGGACGCTCGTCGCTCCGGGATCATTCCGCGTGACGCCGATCAGTTTAATTCCATTCAGGATA
Source organism: Enterobacter cloacae complex sp. EB5 (assembly GCF_031432835.1). Lineage (NCBI taxonomy): Bacteria > Pseudomonadati > Pseudomonadota > Gammaproteobacteria > Enterobacterales > Enterobacteriaceae > Enterobacter > Enterobacter cloacae complex sp. EB5. The sequence goes on along the minus strand of NZ_CP133860.1, from coordinate 1,498,486 downwards.
AGCTTGTTGCTCGCTTTGAAGAATTAGCCACCGATATTCCACTTTACTTCTGCTGCTGCAAAGAGAGTGAGGAGGATCGCGGCACGCTTCTTTATCTGGAAGATTGTGCCGTCCAGGCCGGGCTGAACACCCGCTTTATCTATATGGATGATATTGGCCTGGGCACCGGCGGATTTTTAACGGACATTGACGATAACGTGATCCGCCGTGCGTTTAAGCTCTATCCTCTGGAGTGGATGATGCGTGATGAAAATGGTCCACTTCTCTGCGCCAGAAGAGAACAGTGGCTGGAGCCGCTCTGGAAAAGCATCATCGGTAATAAGGGTATTTTGCCCCTCTTGTGGCGGTTTTTTACGGGCCACCCCAACCTTCTGCCTGCGTGGTTTGAAAATGAGTTAACGTCGATTCCAAAAGGCGTTCCGATAGTTCGTAAGCCCTTGTTTTCGCGGGAAGGGGGAAATGTGACTATTTTCGACGCGCAGCGCAATATCATTGAGAGTGAAGCAGGGGATTATGCAAACGAACCTATGATTTATCAGGGTTTCCAGGCGTTACCGCGTTTTGGCAACAGCTATACCTTGATAGGAAGTTGGGTGATCGATGATGAACCTGCGGGAATCGGTATTCGGGAAGACGGATCGTCGATCACGAAAGATACTTCGCGTTTTATCCCGCACTATATAGCGGGTTAATTTGAGCTGGGGTGAAAACCCCAGCCCTGAGGTTCACTCCTCCAGAGACCGCAAATGGTCATCCTTCCTCAGTGTCATCAGCGCGAAAATACTCACCACCGCCGTTGCCATCACGTAGTACGCCGGAATATCCAGATTGCCCGTCTCTTTAATCAGCCCGGTAATGATCAGCCCTGCACAGCCTGAGAAGATCGCATTCGACAGAGAATAGGCCAGCCCCAGCCCGGTATAACGCACGCGCGTCGGGAACATCTCAGACAGCATTGCCGGCCCCGGCCCTGCCAGCATCCCCACCAGACCTCCCGCAATCAGCACCACAATCGCTTTAACCGCCAGCGTGCTGGACTCCGCCTGCAAAATTTTCAGCAGCGGCAGGGCGAGGATCAGCAGGAGCACGGTGGCGATAATCATCACCGTCCGCCGCCCGATCCTGTCGCTCAGCATACCCGATGGAATGATCGTGAGCGCAAACCCAATGTTAGAAATCACCGCAATCAGCAGCGCCTGGTTAAAACCGGTGTGCAGCGCAGATTGCAGATAGGTCGGCATAATCACCAGATAGGTATAACCCGCCGCAGACCAGACCATCACGCGGCCAATGCCCATCAGGATGGTTTTGAACGTGGCGGCGGTGCTGGCCTGAGTAACAACCGGTTTTTCCCGTTGCTGCACAAAGCTCGGCGTCTCTTCCATGCTCACCCGCAGCCATAGCGCGACCGCACCCATCGGCAACGCCAGGAAGAACGGAATGCGCCAGCCCCAGTCGTGCAAGGCTTCAGGGGAGAGAAGGGCAGAGAGCAACGCGACAATGCCTGCGCCCGCTAACAGCCCGAGCGCCACGGTGAAGGACTGCCATGCCCCGTAAAGACCGCGCTTGCCGCGCGGGGCGAACTCCGTCATCAACGAGACCGCACCGCCATACTCACCGCCCGCGAACAGTCCTTGCAGAATACGCAGGAGCGTAACGATCAGCGGCGCGGCAATCCCGATACTGGCGTAGACCGGCACCATACCGATGGCAGCGGTGGCGAGCGTCATCAATACCAGCACAATAATCAGCGTCGGTTTGCGGCCAATTCTGTCGCCAATGCGGCCAAAGACCACCGCACCCAGCGGACGGAAGAAGAAAGCGATGGCGAACGAGGCCCAGGTGAGGATCAGGCTGGTGAGCTCCGCTTCCCCCTCAAGCTGGAAGAAGTTTCTGGCAATCACCGTTGCCAGAAAACCGTAGACCGCAAATTCATACCACTCGATGAAATTACCGATGGAGCCTGCAATTAATGCACGCTTGTGCGCATCCTGTTGCATAACGATCCTCACATAAACGGGGTAAGAATAAATTATTCAGCATTAGTGAAGTAATGAAATAGTTTATTCTTAGGTTCTGTGAGCTATTTCACGAATGATATCAACACGATCGTCATCGTGTGACCCCCCTCCCATGCAGCGTGCATGCCCTCTGTCCATACTTACCTTTATTGCCAATGAAAGGAGGGAGACAGCATGCACTGGCAGACACATACCGTTTTTAATCAACCTGCACCGCTATCGAACAGCAACCTTTTTCTCTCTGATTGCGCCCTGCGCGATGCGGTAACGCGCGAAGGGGCTGAGTGGGATGTGGATCTTCTTGCCAGCATCGGACAGCAGTTGGGTACAGCGGAGTCGCTGGAGCTGGGCAGGCTGGCGAACGTTAATCCGCCGGAGCTGCTGCGTTATGACGCCACGGGAGAGCGGCTGGACGACGTCCGCTTTCATCCGGCATGGCATCTTCTGATGCAGGGGCTTTGCGCCAACCGGGTGCACAACCTGGCGTGGGAGGAGGAGGCGCGGAAAGGATCGTTCGTCGCCCGGGCCGCGCGTTTTGTGCTTCATGCTCAGGTGGAGGCGGGAACGCTATGCCCGGTGACCATGACCTTTGCGGCCACGCCGCTGTTGCTACAGTCGCTGCCCAAACCGTTTCACGACTGGTTAACGCCGCTGATGAGCGATCGCTACGATCCCCATCTCGCACCGGGGGCGCAAAAGCGCGGCCTGCTGATCGGCATGGGGATGACGGAAAAGCAGGGCGGTTCGGACGTACTCAGCAATACCACCAGGGCAGAGAAATGCAGCGATGGCAGTTACCGGCTGGTGGGGCACAAATGGTTTTTCTCCGTGCCGCAGAGCGATGCGCATCTGGTGCTGGCGCAGGCGAAGGGCGGGCTTTCCTGCTTTTTTGTCCCGCGTTTCTTACCCGACGGGCAACGCAATGCCGTGCGCCTTGAGCGTCTGAAGGACAAGCTCGGCAACCGATCAAATGCCAGCAGTGAGGCTGAGTTTCTTGATGCTTCCGGCTGGCTGCTGGGCGAAGAGGGGGAAGGCGTCCGGCAAATTCTGAAGATGGGCGGGCTGACGCGCTTTGACTGTGCGCTTGGCAGCCACGGACTGATGCGCCGTGCGCTCTCGGTGGCGCTTTATCATGCCCATCAGCGGCAGACCTTCGGCAAAAATCTGATCGACCAGCCGTTAATGCGCGACGTGCTAAGCCGTATGGCGCTGGTGCTGGAGGGACACACGGCACTGCTGTTCCGACTCGCCCGGGCGTGGGATAACCGCACCGACCCGCAGGAGGCTGCGTGGGCAAGGCTGTTTACCCCGGCCGCAAAATTCAGCGTGTGCAAAGCGGGCATTCCCTTTGTGGCGGAGGCGATGGAGGCGCTGGGCGGCATCGGGTACTGCGAGGAGAGTGAGCTTCCCCGCCTGTATCGCGAGATGCCGGTGAACAGCATCTGGGAAGGATCGGGAAATATCATGTGCCTGGACGTGCTGCGCGTGCTGGCGAAGCAGCCAGGGATCCACGACCTGCTTGCCGATGAATTTGCCCAGGTCAAAGGACAGGACAGACACTTCGATCGCAGCTGGCGGCAGTTACAGCAGAAGCTGCGTAAACCGCAGGAGGCGCAGGGGAGGGAGATCGCGCAGCAGCTCTTTTTACTGGGCGCTGGAAGTCAGATGCTGCGGCACGCATCGCCGCCCGTGGCGCAGGCGTGGTGCCGCATGATGCTGGATGCCCGTGGCGGTACGCTGATGAGCGAACAGGTGCAAAACGACCTGCTGCTGCGCGCCACGGGCCGGGTCGGTTAAGCCTTTAGCTGGAACAGGCTCACCAGACGGGTGAGATGGGAACCCTTCTCGCGCAGCGTCTGTGCCGTCTGCTCGCTGCGTGAGATGCGATCGGCATTGATGTGCGATGCCTCACCGATGTGCGTCATCGCCAGATTCACCTGACCAATCCCCGCAGACTGCTCGCGGGAGGCGTGGTTGATCTCGGTGACAAGCTGGCTGATGTTATCGATATGAACAATGATGGCATCCATCGCCAGACGCGTTTGCTCAGAAAGCGCATGGCCTTCGCTCACCTTGTTCAGCGTGTCGCCAATCAGTTGTTCAATCTCTTTTACCGCGTTGGCGCTGCGTGCGGCCAGGGCGCGCACCTCTTGCGCCACCACTGCGAAACCTTTCCCGTGCTCGCCCGCTCGCGCCGCTTCAACCGCCGCATTGAGCGCCAGGATATTGGTCTGGAAAGCGATGGACTCAATCACGCGGGTGATGTCTTCAATGCGTTTCGATGCATCACGAATATCATCCATGGTGGAAACTGCGTGGGTCACCGTCTCTCCACCCTGATGCACCGCGCGCGAGGTTTCACCCACCAGCTGCTGCGTTTGCTCCATGTTGGCGGCATTTTGCTGCACGGTGGCGGCTAATTGCTCCATGCTGGCGGAGGTCTCCTCAACGCTGCTGGCCTGTTTGTTGATCTGTTCAGAGATCTCACCGGTATCTGAAGCCAGCGCGTTAGTCCCCAGATGGATTTCGCTTGCGGCCTCGCGGACCTGCAACACAATTTTTTGCAGGCCGCCCCCGATCCCGTTGATGGCATCAATCAGCTGGCCGACTTCATCCTGGCGGGTTACCGGCAGGCTGGCGCGCAGATCGCCTGCGGCATACTGCCGTGCAAGCGCGATCACTGCGCGCAGTGGGCGGGTTAGCATCCGGCGAATGAGGATAACGAACAGGCCCGCGAAGAGCGCGGATAGCACCACGCCCGCCATCAGGAAGCGATCGCGCAGCGTGGTGACGCTTGAAAGCAGTACGGCTTTATCCACTTCACCCACGATGGTCCAGTTCCAGCCCGGCAGCGGCGTGTAGGCGACTTTGAGCGTACGGCCATCCGCGCTCACGCGTTCCAGCGTGCCGGCTTTATCGCTCAGAAGCTGTTGCTGTGTCGCCGTGTCCCAGTTGGGCAGTTTGCCCTCTTCGCTGGCATGGAACAGATACTGTCCGCGCGTTTTGCCGCTGCTGCGATCCAGTACAAAGAAGTGACCGCTCTCGCCCAGACGACGGTTAAGGATTTTCTCGCGCATGACGTTCCACGAATGGGTGATGTCCACGCCGACAAAGATAATCCCGATAACCTGGCCTTCCGCATTTTTAACAGGCTGGTACTGCGTGATATAGCGCTTGCCGAACAGCAGCGCGAGGCCGCGATAGACCTCCCCTTTGGTGACAGCCGCAAATGCCGGGCTGGTGGTATCAAGAACGGTTCCGATGGCGCGGTCGCCATTCTCTTTGCGCAGCGACGTGGCCACGCGGATAAAATCGTTACCGCTGCGGACAAATAGCGTCGAGATGGCTCCCGTTCGGCTCAGGAAGTCATCAGAAAGCGTATTGTTTTCATGCAACTCCGTTTCGCCGCCTTTCAGCAGAGGAACGGTAAGCCCATTTATGGTCCGGCTCTGGCTGCTGTCGCTGTTCAGCGGCTGTGGCAAAAAGGTCGTGAACAGACGGGTATAGCTTTCAACCTCTTCGCTCAGGCTGGTGTTGAACATCTCAACCATATCCACCATGCCGGTGGACTGGTTGTGCAGGTCTTCAACCGCAAGATCTTCAAGCTGCTGGCTGGCGTTGTGGCTCAACAGAAAAGTGAACAGCAAAAAAAGCGTGGCGACACTTGCACCTGTTAGCAGCGATAGCTTCGTGCCCAGACCTGCCCGGCGGAAAAAGGTGATCATAAATTGCTCATTATTGAAAAGTGATGGCTGTTCAACGGCAGAGCAGAGATAACGTTTACCTGTTTAATGTAACTGAATGTTACATGTTTGTTTTCGTTAGGTTTCGGGAGAGATAAAAAATTTGCAAAAGTGAAAAGCCACTAAAATTAAGTGGCTTTTATCGGAAGGGATTATGCATAAAGAATGGCCTGCACGCGCCAGTGATTAACATGGTGATCTTCCTGCATCTGGACGATGCGATACCAGGATGCGCCCTGTTCATCGGCCTTCAGGGCGACGACACGTTCAACGTCTTGCGGACTCCCCGTGATATTATTGACGGAGATCTGACCAATCTCGTTCAGGCCCGTGACGCAATCCGCGCTGGCAAATTCGGCCGACTGCGCCGTGGTGCTCAGCAGGCCCGCTGAAAGCAATAGCGTCGTTAAAGCAAGGGTTCGTTTCATCGTCAGCTCCTTTTCACGTGTCTCCGGTATCCGCCGGGCAATCCTTCGCGAATAAACTCATTTCCATTGTTGCTGGCATGGAGTTTATTGTGGACAGGAAAATGTCTACGGACGCAAAGCAGTGTAAAAGTCGTTCAAATGATGATGCTTACTTACGGTATAAAATTCCTTGGGCGTACCACTGTCCCGTAATAATGGTTTCATCAATCATCGTGATGACGTAATAATCTGCTTTTGCGGCAACGGCCTGTGCTTCAATTGCGTCTTCTGCATCATCCGGGGAACCACGAACCATCGCGGATACGGTACCCAGGCGTTGTAATCCTTCCGTCTGATTACGACGAATTTCCTGAGGATGATCGGTAACCGGCGGCGCCGGTTCTGGCGTACCCTGCAATACGGAACATCCGCTGAGCAGCGAGACCAGCAATAAAGCCGTAAGCCTGCGCATAAACCTGTCTCTTTTCCTGATAGCCATAGTGTAGTTGTCTGCGAATTTAGTTTTGGGGGAATGTTCCCGAAGTGTTATCTGGGACGTAGATTTCGAATGAAAATATCGTGAAACCGTAATCCAGCTCTCAACATTATGAATCATTCATCAGCACAGGATCGACAATGATTGAAATTGAAACTCGCCAGCTGAGTGAGCATGAAATCATCCATGCTTTTCCGGCTGGTAAAGGTGAACAGCCGCTGCCGACGGTAGTTTTCTATCATGGCTTTCTCTCCTCGAAGCTGGTCTACAGCTATTTTGCCGTCGCGCTGGCGCAGGCCGGTTTCCGGGTGGTCATGCCTGATGCGCCGAATCATGGGGCACGCTTTACGGGCGATGAGCAGGCGCGGCTGGGGCTGTTCTGGCAAACGCTGCACGGCAATCTGACCGAGTTCGCCGGGCTGCGTGACGCGCTCTTGCAGGCCGGGCTGGTGGAGGGGAAACGGCTGGCGGTCGCAGGCGCATCAATGGGCGGAATGACGGCGCTGGGGATCATGGCCAGGCATCCGGAGGTGACGTCCGTGGCTTGCCTGATGGGATCGGGCTATTTTACATCACTGGCAAAGACGCTGTTCCCGCCGCAGGCCCCTCAGGAGATTGAGACCCTGTTGTCTGAATGGGACGTCAGCCATGCGCTTTCACAGCTGGCCGATCGTCCGCTGCTGCTGTGGCATGGGGATGCCGATGACGTCGTACCGCCCGGTGAAACGTTCCGCCTGCAACAGGCGCTACAGCGCGAAGGGCTGGACAGCAATCTGACCTGCCTGTGGGGAGCAGGTGTCCGGCACCGTATTACCCCGGCCGCGCTGGAGTCAACCGTGGAATTCTTACGTCAGCACCTTTAAACGCGCAGCACTGTGACACCCTGATCCTCGAGCTTGCTGAGGATCTCGGGGTTGGCGTTTTTGCCGGTGATCACCATGCTGATTTGCTCGGCGCGGCTGAAAAGCATGCCAGCGCGTTCACCGACCTTGCTGCTGTCGACCAGCACCACCAGCTTGCCCACCACGTTAAGCATGTTCTGCTCTGCCATTGCGGTGAGCATATCGGTTTTATACAGGCCATCCGCCGTCAGACCTTTGCCGCTGGTAAACATCCAGTGCCCGGCGTAGAGGCTGTTTTCACTGTCCTGTGGGCTCAGGGTGATGGACTGGCTCTTGTTATACTGGCCGCCCATGATCACCACGCTTTCATGTTCCTGGTCGATGAGATAGTTGGCCAGCGGCAGATAGTTGGTAATGATTTGCACCGGCTTGCCGCACATCTCACGGCCCAGCAGAAACGCCGTCGAACCACAGTTGATCACCACGCTCTCCCCAGGATTCACCAGCTGTGACGCCGCTCTGGCAATCCGCACCTTTTCATCGTGATTCTGCGCCTGGTGGATGTTCATCGGCGTCCAGCGTGGACGCTGCTGGCTGATGGCCTCTGCGCCGTTGCGGACTTTTTTCAGCTTGCCGCTCTCATCCAGCTTGTTGATGTCCCGCCGCGCGGTAGCGGGGGAGATCCCTAAACGTTCGATCACTTTCTCGACGGTGATAAACCCTGTTTGCGCCAGGAGTTCCAGTAAAATTTGATGCCGTTGCGCTTCCGTCATGAGCTATTCCGATAAGAATTGATTTGAAAAGATGATATTTGAAATAGCGTGAAATTACTAAAATAAAAATGACATCGCCAGACGCAGGGTCTGGCGATTGGGCCTCGGTATCAGAGGAAGGACTTGAACGGCAGGTCTGGTTCAATCGTAAAGCAATCATCGAAACCACGCGGGTAGTGGTACTCAAGATTGTCTTTATCCAGCGGCCAGGTGAACTTGCCGCCAACCTGCCAGATGAACGGCTTGAAGCCATACTTGAGGCGGTCTTTTTTCATCTCCCACAGGACGCGGATCTCTTGCGGATCGGCCTGGAAGTTTGACCAGATATCATGGTGGAACGGGATCACCACTTTGGTGTTCAGCGCTTCGGCCATACGCAGCATGTCCGCGCTGGTCATTTTGTCGGTGATCCCGCGCGGGTTTTCACCGTAAGAGCCAAGCGCCACGTCAATCTGGTGCTCGTTACCGTGCTTCGCGTAATAGTTGGAGTAGTGGGAGTCACCGCTGTGATACAGGGAACCGCCAGGCGTTTTGAACAGGTAGTTCACCGCGCGCTCATCCATCCCGTCTGGCAGTACGCCTGCGGCTTTCTGATCGGCAGGCAGGGTGATCAGCGCGGTGCGGTCAAAGGCATCCAGCGCGTGAATCTCAATGTCTTTGATTTTCACCACGTCGCCCGGCTTCATCACGATGCAGCGCTCTTTTGGCACGCCCCAGCCAATCCACAAATCCACGCAGGTCTGCGGCCCGATAAACGGTACGTCGTCCGCGCAGTTTTGCATTACCGCTGCCGCCACGTTCACGTCGATATGATCGTTGTGATCGTGGGTAGAGAGAACGGCGTCGATCTGGCGAATGGCAAAAGGATCCAGCACAAAAGGCGTGGTGCGCAGGTTCGGCTGGAGCTTTTCAACGCCGGCCATACGCTGCATCTGGTGGCCTTTTTTCATCAGTGGATTGCCGTGGCTCTGTTTGCCGGTGCCGCACCAGAAATCGACACAAATGTTGGCGCCGCCTTCTGATTTCAGCCAGATCCCGGTGCAGCCCAGCCACCACATCGCAAATGTGCCAGGAGCAACCTGTTCCTGCTCGATCTCTTCGTTCAGCCAGCTACCCCACTCCGGAAAGGTACTCAGAATCCATGATTCACGGGTGATGGTTTTCACTTTACTCATCGTTTGACTCCTGGTTTTAATCAAAAGTAATCATACTGTGACTTGTTGTGATTAATGCTGGCACTGTTTGAATCGATTTGCAATGGCTGATTTGCGGAAAATTCCCCTCTCCACATCACAGAAAAAACATCATGACGTTGTTAAGATAACCGCTACAAATGATTAATGTATTGAAATTTAAGAATTTATTCGTTGAGCTGTATCGGTAGTGAAAATCATTACTAACACCATGGAAATAAATTGCGTGATCCGTCACAAATAATCAAATGCAATCTTGTGATGATTATTTGTGATTAATAGAGTGATGACACCAACCACACAGGGATTGCCCCTCGTGTTCTCATTTTCTGGAGAGAGTTATGGAGATCCTCTACAACGTCTTTACCGTTTTCTTTAATCAGGTAATGACCAACGCCCCGCTGTTGCTGGGTATCGTGACGTGCCTGGGGTACATCCTGCTGCGCAAAAGCGTCAGCGTGATTATCAAAGGCACCATCAAAACCATCATTGGTTTTATGCTGTTGCAGGCGGGGTCTGGCATTCTGACCAGCACGTTTAAGCCGGTTGTTGCCAAAATGTCAGAGGTATACGGCATTAACGGCGCCATCTCTGACACTTACGCGTCCATGATGGCCACCATCGATCGCATGGGAGATGCGTACAGCTGGGTTGGGTATGCGGTACTGCTCGCGCTGGCGCTGAACATCATTTACGTGCTCCTGCGCCGTATTACCGGTATTCGCACCATCATGCTCACCGGGCACATCATGTTCCAGCAGGCGGGGCTGATTGCCGTTTCTCTCTATATCTTCGGCTACCCAATGTGGACCACGGTCATCTGTACGGCAGTGCTGGTCTCGCTTTACTGGGGCATCACCTCCAACATGATGTATAAGCCAACGCAGGACGTTACGGACGGCTGTGGCTTCTCCATCGGTCACCAGCAGCAGTTTGCCTCCTGGATCGCTTACAAAGTCGCGCCGTACCTGGGCAAAAAAGAGGAGAGTGTTGAAGATCTCAAATTGCCTGGCTGGCTGAATATCTTCCACGACAACATCGTCTCCACGGCGATTGTGATGACCATCTTCTTTGGTGCCATCCTGCTCTCCTTTGGCATTGACGTGGTGCAGGCGATGGCGGGTAAAACCCACTGGACGGTCTATATCCTGCAAACCGGTTTCTCCTTCGCCGTGGCCATTTTCATCATCACCCAGGGCGTGCGTATGTTCGTCGCCGAACTGTCGGAAGCGTTTAACGGCATCTCCCAGCGCCTGATCCCTGGCGCGGTGCTGGCGATTGACTGTGCGGCTATCTATAGCTTTGCGCCAAACGCCGTCGTCTGGGGCTTTATGTGGGGCACCATCGGCCAGCTGATTGCGGTCGGCATCCTGGTGGGCTGCGGCTCCTCAATCCTGATTATTCCTGGCTTTATCCCGATGTTCTTCTCCAACGCCACCATCGGCGTGTTCGCTAACCACTTCGGCGGCTGGCGCGCAGCGCTCAAAATCTGTCTGGTGATGGGCATGGTTGAAATCTTCGGATGCGTGTGGGCGGTCAAGCTCACCGGCATGAGCGCCTGGATGGGCATGGCGGACTGGTCAATTCTGGCGCCGCCGATGATGCAGGGCTTTGCCTCCGTCGGGCTGGTCTTTATGGCCGTCATCATCCTGATTGCACTGACTTATATGTTCTTCGCTGGCCGTTCGCTGCAAGCTGAAGAAGATGCGGAAAAACAAACAGCAGAAGTTTCTGCTCACTAAGGAGTTTCGATTATGACCGTACGTATCCTGGCTGTGTGTGGCAATGGGCAAGGAAGCTCCATGATCATGAAAATGAAAGTGGATCAGTTTTTAACCCAGTCAAACATTGACCACACGGTGAACAGCTGCGCAGTGGGTGAATACAAAAGTGAACTGAACGGCGCGGACATCATCATCGCCTCAACGCACATTGCCGGTGAGATTAGCGTCTCGGGGAACAAATATGTGGTAGGCGTACGCAACATGCTGTCGCCTGCGGATTTTGGGCCAAAACTGCTGGAAGTGATCAAAGAACACTTCCCACAAGACGTGAAGTGAGGACGCCACATGAAACTACGTGATTCGCTGGCAGAGAATAACTCCATCCTTTTACAGGCCGAAGCCAGCACCTGGCAGGAAGCGGTGAAGCTGAGCGTGGATCTGCTGGTTAAGGCGGACGTTGTCGAGCCGCGTTATTACCAGGCCATCCTGGATGGCGTGGCGCAGCACGGTCCCTATTTTGTGATTGCCCCGGGGCTGGCAATGCCGCACGGCCGCCCGGAAGAGGGTGTCAAGAAAACCGGTTTTGCGCTGGTGACGCTGAAAACCCCGCTGGTGTTCAACCATGAAGATAACGACCCGGTCGACATTCTGATCACTATGGCGGCTGTCGATGCCAACACCCACCAGGAGGTGGGCATCATGCAGATCGTCAACCTGTTTGATGATGAAGCTAATTTTGACCGTTTACGCGCCTGCCGTACCGCGCAGGACGTGCTGGATTTAATTGATAACGCCACTGCGGCGGCCGTTTAAGAGGAATTGAAAATGTCATTACCAATGTTGCAGGTCGCGCTGGATAACCAGACTCTGTCTCACGCTTACGAAACCACCCGTCTGATTGCGGAAGAGGTGGACATCATCGAAGTCGGCACCATTCTGTGCGTGGGCGAAGGAGTTCGTGCGGTTCGTGACCTGAAGGCGCTCTATCCGCATAAAATCGTGCTGGCGGATGCCAAAATCGCCGACGCGGGCAAAATCCTCTCTCGCATGTGCTTTGAAGCCAACGCCGACTGGGTCACCGTGATCTGCTGTGCGGATATCAACACCGCGAAAGGCGCGCTGGACGTGGCGAAAGAGTTCAACGGCGACGTGCAGATTGAACTGACCGGTTTCTGGACCTGGGAGCAGGCGCAGGAGTGGCGCGAAGCGGGTATCCAGCAGGTGGTTTATCACCGCAGCCGTGATGCGCAGGCCGCAGGCGTGGCGTGGGGCGAAGCCGATATCAGCGCGATCAAACGTCTGGCCGATATGGGCTTCAAAGTGACCGTCACCGGTGGCCTGGCGCTGGAAGATCTGCCTCTGTTCAAGGGGATTCCAATTCACGTCTTTATTGCCGGTCGTAGCATTCGCGATGCGGAATCTCCGGTGGAAGCTGCGCGTCAGTTTAAACGCTCAATCGCTCAGCTTTGGGGTTAAGGAGCGGGTATGTTGTCAAAACAGGTCCCGCTTGGCATCTATGAAAAGGCACTCCCTGCGGGGGAGTGCTGGCTGGAGCGGTTACAGCTGGCGAAGCAGCTGGGTTTCGATTTTGTCGAAATGTCGGTGGATGAGACGGACGAGCGTCTTGCTCGCCTGGACTGGAGCCGCGACCAGCGTCTGGCGCTGGTGAGCGCCATTGCCGAAACCGGCGTGCGCGTGCCATCCATGTGCCTGAGCGCTCATCGTCGTTTTCCGCTTGGCAGCGAAGATGATGCCGTACGCGCCGAAGGGCTGGAGATCATGCGTAAAGCCATTCGCTTTGCACAGGATGTCGGCATCCGCGTGATCCAACTGGCGGGTTACGATGTTTACTATCAGGAAGCCAACGATGAAACGCGCCGTCGTTTCCGTGACGGCCTGAAAGAGAGCGTTGAGATGGCAAGCCGTGCGCAGGTGACGCTGGCGATGGAGATCATGGATTATCCGTTGATGAACTCCATCAGCAAGGCGCTGGGCTACGCGCACTATCTGAATAACCCGTGGTTCCAGCTTTATCCGGATATCGGCAACCTGTCGGCATGGGATAACGACGTACAGATGGAGCTTCAGGCGGGCATCGGGCATATCGTGGCGGTACACGTAAAAGATACCCGTCCTGGCGTGTTCAAAAACGTACCGTTCGGTACCGGGGTGGTGGACTTCGAACGGTGCTTCCAGACGCTCAAACAGACAGGTTATTGCGGGCCTTACCTGATTGAGATGTGGAGCGAAACCGCGGACGACCCGGCGGCAGAAGTGGCGAAAGCCCGGGACTGGGTGCGCGAGCGCATGGCGCGGGCAGGGCTGATGGAGGCGGAACATGCTTAAGCTGAAACAGCAGGTCTTTGAAGCCAATATGGATCTGCCGCGCTATGGACTGGTGACGTTTACCTGGGGCAACGTAAGCGCCATCGATCGCGAGCAGGGGCTGGTGGTCATTAAGCCGAGCGGCGTGGCCTATGACGCCATGAAAGTGGACGATATGGTAGTGGTTGACCTGGAGGGACGCGTCGTTGAAGGCAAATGGCGACCTTCTTCTGATACGGCAACCCATCTGGCGCTGTACCAGCGTTACCCGTCCCTGGGGGGCGTTGTGCATACCCATTCCACGCACGCCACCGCCTGGGCACAGGCCGGGCTGGCGATCCCTGCTTTGGGTACGACGCACGCAGATTACTTCTTCGGCGATATTCCCTGCACGCGAGCGTTAACGCAGGCTGAGGTCGAAGGCGAGTACGAACTTAACACCGGCAGGGTCATTATCGAAACGCTGGGTGAGACGGAACCACTGCATACGCCGGGTATTGTGGTGTACCAGCATGGTCCGTTCTCCTGGGGTAAAGATGCGCATGACGCCGTGCATAACGCGGTGGTGATGGAAGAGGTGGCTCGAATGGCGTGGATTGCGCGCGGCATTAACCCACAGCTTCAGGGCATTGACGATTACCTGATGAACAAGCATTTCATGCGTAAGCACGGCCCGAATGCTTATTACGGGCAGAAGTGAATAAGTGCTCTGGAATACCGAAACAGTTGTAACCGGTGGTATTCCGGAGCCATTCATAAAAAAAAGCCCCCGGGCAGGGGGCAAATCATATATGGCTTTGATTTTCGTTGGCTTTCCTGGTGCTGGCAATAAAGCGTTACTGGTAAATATCTGCACTGGCGTGCATATTACCGTTGCTGCTGGGCTCACGTGTCAGCATGACGTGATAGTATTTTGCGCCCTGCGCATCGGTTTCTTCATTAAGCGCCTGATCTGCTTCACTTTCAGTGGCGAAGTTATGATTGATGTAAATAACGCCTAAGCTCTGCACATCATCCATGTTTCTGGCCTGTTGGCTGTCTATTCTGATGGCTGCCATCGCGTTTGCACTGAGCAAAAGCGCAGCCAAAATGGCGATTGCGATTCTTTTCATGATATGCGCTCCACGACTACGTGCTGTGATACGGGGTAATGCTCTCCTTCTCTGTTCAGGGTTTCTGATTAAAGTGTAATCGCTACTCGGGTAGCGATGGGTGACCATTTCTGATGGTGTTGTTCAAAAAAACAGCGCTTCTGATGAGTGCGATTTTAAATCACCCACTTAGAACAGCTTTACCCTTTGTGCGAATTATTTGTGCAATCAGCTTGAGTTTCCTGGGGGGCGCAAGTATTATGACGCGTCAATTTTTCAGCCGACCTTTAACACGTTCCTTGCCTCCCCGGGCCTCGGCTGACCCAGACAGGAGGCTGAATAATCCGTAAGGAGCAATTCGATGCGTCATTACGAAATCGTTTTTATGGTCCACCCTGACCAGAGCGAACAGGTTCCGGGCATGATCGAGCGTTACTCTGCTGCCATCACTGGTGCAGAAGGCACGATCCACCGTCTGGAAGACTGGGGCCGCCGTCAGCTGGCTTACCCGATCAACAAACTGCACAAAGCACACTACGTTCTGATGAACGTTGAAGCTCCGCAGGAAGTGATCGATGAGCTGGAAACTACCTTCCGCTTCAACGATGCCGTTATCCGCAGCATGGTTATGCGTACCAAACACGCAGTGACCGAAGCATCTCCGATGGTTAAAGCGAAAGACGAGCGCCGTGAGCGTCGCGATGATTTCGCAAACGAAACCGCAGATGATTCTGATGCTGGGGATTCTGAAGAGTAATTTCTGATGACCAACCGTCTGGTGTTGTCCGGCACCGTGTGCAGGACCCCCCTTCGAAAGGTCAGCCCATCAGGAATTCCGCATTGCCAGTTCGTGCTTGAGCATCGTTCTGTGCAAGAGGAAGCCGGGTTTCACCGGCAGGCGTGGTGCCAAATGCCCGTGATTATTAGCGGACACGAAAACCAGGCCATTACTCACAGTTTAACGGTCGGTAGCGCAGTAATCGTTCAGGGGTTCATTTCTTGCCACAAGGCAAAGAACGGTCTGAGCAAAATGGTTCTGCATGCCGAGCAGATTGATTTGATAGATTCTGGAGACTAGCCATATGGCACGTTATTTCCGTCGTCGCAAGTTCTGCCGTTTCACCGCGGAAGGCGTTCAAGAGATCGACTATAAAGATATCGCAACGCTGAAAAACTACATCACCGAAAGCGGTAAGATTGTCCCAAGCCGTATCAC
Organism: Enterobacter cloacae complex sp. EB5; assembly: GCF_031432835.1. Classification (NCBI taxonomy): domain Bacteria; kingdom Pseudomonadati; phylum Pseudomonadota; class Gammaproteobacteria; order Enterobacterales; family Enterobacteriaceae; genus Enterobacter; species Enterobacter cloacae complex sp. EB5. Next base: position 1,482,655 of record NZ_CP133860.1, on the reverse strand, counting down.
CGGTACTCGTGCAAAATATCAGCGTCAGCTGGCTCGCGCTATCAAACGCGCTCGCTACCTGTCTCTGCTGCCGTACACTGATCGTCATCAGTAATCGGGCACGGTCCATTAATACGACTTTAAGAGGATAAGGTAATGCAAGTTATTCTGCTTGATAAAGTAGCAAACCTGGGCAGCCTGGGTGATCAGGTAAACGTTAAAGCGGGTTACGCTCGTAACTTCCTGGTTCCACAGGGTAAAGCTGTTCCAGCTACTAAGAAAAACGTAGAGTTTTTCGAAGCACGTCGTGCTGAACTGGAAGCCAAACTGGCTGACGTTCTGGCGGCTGCTAACGCTCGCGCTGAAGCAATCAACGCACTGGGCACCGTTACTATCGCGTCTAAAGCTGGCGACGAAGGTAAACTGTTCGGTTCCATCGGTACCCGCGATATCGCTGATGCAGTTACTGCGGCAGGCGTTAAAGTGGCTAAGAGCGAAGTTCGTCTGCCGAACGGCGTTCTGCGTACCACTGGTGAGCACGAAGTTGACTTCCAGGTTCACAGCGAAGTGTTCGCTAAACTGGTTGTTAACGTAGTAGCTGAGTAATTTTTTACTCTGCTCACGTCGAAGCGCCGGCCTTGTGCCGGCGTTTTGCTTTTTAGCATGACCCTACGTCATCTTTTGCTCTTGTAAGGTCGCTATTCCTGACGCATTCTCTGATAATAAATTGAAACGCAATTTTATTTATGAGATTTGTCATGGATACCGCTCTGCCCACGCCCGTCTTTGCCCGTCGACATGTGGCCTATGCCTGCGCCACGCTCTGCTGTCTGCTTTGGGGAAGCTCGTACCCGGCCATTAAAAGTGGCTACGAACTCTTTCAGATCGCGACCGACGATATCCCCTCCAAAGTCGTTTTTGCCGGATACCGTTTTCTTTTTGCCGGTGCGTTGCTGCTGCTTTTTGCCCTGGCCCAGCGAAAGCCGATTGGCAGGCTCACGCCCACGCAGTTTGGCCAGCTCACGCTCCTCGGACTGACCCAGACCTCCCTCCAGTACACCTTCTTTTATATCGGCCTGGCCTACACGACCGGGGTGAACGGCTCCATCATGAATGCCACCGGGACCTTCTTCAGCGTGCTGCTGGCACACTTTATCTACCACAACGACAAACTCAGCTATAACAAAACGCTGGGCTGTGTTCTGGGCTTTGCCGGGGTGATGCTGGTGAACTTCCACAGCGGGTTAAGCGATTTCCAGTTTGTCTGGAAAGGTGACGGATTTGTGGTGCTGGCGGCCTTTATTCTCTCTGCGGCCACGCTTTACGGGAAACGCATTTCCCAGACCGTTGACCCGACGGTGATGACTGGCTGGCAGCTGGGGATTGGCGGGGCGGCACTGGTTGCGGGAGGCTATGCCACGGGCGGGACGCTGGAGGTGCACAGCATGAAAGCCGTCGCCGTGCTGGGGTATCTGACGCTGCTCTCATCCGTGGCGTTCGCCCTGTGGAGCGCGCTGCTGAAAGTGAACCGCGTGAGTATGATTGCCCCGTTCAACTTTGTCATTCCTGTAGCAGGAACGGTGCTCTCCGCCATCTTCCTCGGCGAAAACATTCTGGACATCAAATACGCGATTGCGCTGGTGCTGGTCTGCTCGGGGATCGGGTGGGTGAATAAACGGCGTGCCTGAGAACAAAAGTGCCGGGCGGCGGCTTCGCCTCACCCGGCCTGGACCATTAACGTGCTCTGATAAAACTGCCGTCCGGCTGGCGGGTAAACAGTACCTGCTGCCCGTTTCCGGTATCGATCGTTAACCCGGTCACCACGCCGCTGGCGTTCTGGCGGATCTGCACCATCTGACCATTTTGCAGGTTGCTGAGCGGCTTGCCTGCCCCCTCGACTTGCGCCATGGCATACACATCCGTTGCTGGCAGATTGTGGTCGCGGAACAGCTGGGCAAGGGTTTTCCCTGGCTCTACGCGATACGAACGCCACTGCTGCTCAATGCCGGTGGGCTGTTGCGCCTGTGGCTCTGAAGGGGCGGCGGCCTGCTCCTGATCTTCCTGAACCGGTTCAGGCTCAACCGGCGCAACCTGGCCCGGATCGTTAGACGGTGTGACCAGCTGCGTCTGCATCGGCTGTGAATCAGGCTGCGGCTGGCTTTGCGACTGGATATCGAGCTCAGCATTCCGGCTGACCGGCGCGGTATCAACGTTGTCACTGCCGGAAGGAAGCAGGAAGCCGATGACGATCAGCAACGCGCCGATGATAATGCCTCTGCGGTGCAAAGGCGGCAGCGGGTCCATGATGCGAAAGTTATCCGGCGCATGCCAGATTTTCGCCAGGGTAGGTTTCAGTTCAAATCGCCCGGGCATGGCTCTCCTCCTGCTCCGCGTCTTTTTATCCTGTCCTGAGAAGTGTAGTTTGCTAACTGCCTGATGGGCGTAACAAAGCCAGCTTTCGTGACATATATTAGGGAAAATCCTGACGGCTACTATTGTTTCCGTTTCGTCGCAGTTTGTCACCTTTACTTAAGACAAAGTTTTACCCATAAGGGCATGGCTGATATGCTGCCCGCTACTTTAAATGTGATGGAAGGAAAACCCATGACCACCCCGACTTTTGACACTATCGAAGCGCAGGCAAGCTACGGCATCGGCTTGCAGGTAGGACAGCAGCTGAGCGAATCCGGCCTGGAAGGTCTGTTACCGGAAGCGCTGGTGGCGGGTATCGCTGACGCGCTGGAAGGCAAGCAGCCCGCTGTGCCGGTTGACGTTGTGCACCGTGCGCTGCGTGAAATCCACGAACGTGCTGACGCCGTACGTCGCGCGCGTTTCGAAGAGATGGCGGCAGAAGGCGTGAAATATCTGGAAGAGAACCGTGAGCGTGAAGGCGTGAACAGCACCGAGTCCGGCTTGCAGTTCCGCGTAATCAATCAGGGTGATGGCGCAATCCCGGCGCGCACCGACCACGTTCGCGTACACTACACCGGTAAGCTGATCGACGGTACCGTGTTCGACAGCTCCGTCGCGCGTGGCGAACCGGCTGAATTCCCGGTTAACGGCGTTATCGCAGGCTGGATCGAAGCCCTGACCCTGATGCCAGTAGGTTCCAAATGGGAACTGACTATCCCGCACAACCTGGCTTACGGCGAGCGTGGCGCTGGCGCTTCCATTCCGCCATTCAGCACCCTGGTGTTTGAAGTCGAGCTGCTGGAAATCCTGTAATCGGTTTTTCTTATTTTCCTCTCTCCGATCGGGGAGAGGAAAATAGCGATAAAACCCGGAGTTACGACGGAATCAACATTTTGTATTGCAAACGAAACTGTTACGTGTATTTTTGTGAGCTGTTTCGCGCTGTATGAGTGATATGACACTCACTTTCAACATATTATTAACATAATATTCAAATCATAGTATTCATCCCGCCGATTCTTACCTACTATCGATTAGTCCTTACACAGGGGCCGTCATTTATTTGGCGTAAATAAAGGCCAGAAGAGCCTTAACAACACAGACAGGCATAAACAGGAAAATATCACATGGTAGATCAGGTCAAAGTCGCCGCCGCAGAAGAGGCGACGTCTGAACAGTCGCTACGGCGAAATCTCACGAACCGTCACATTCAGCTTATTGCCATTGGCGGAGCCATCGGCACCGGGCTGTTTATGGGCTCGGGCAAAACCATCAGTCTTGCCGGCCCGTCGATCATCTTCGTTTATATGATCATCGGTTTTATGCTCTTTTTCGTGATGCGTGCAATGGGTGAATTGCTGCTCTCGAATCTCGAATACAAATCCTTCAGCGACTTCGCGTCAGACCTGCTCGGCCCGTGGGCGGGCTATTTTACCGGCTGGACCTACTGGTTCTGCTGGGTGGTTACCGGCATGGCGGATGTTGTCGCTATTACGGCCTACGCCCAATTCTGGTTCCCCGGCCTGTCGGACTGGGTGGCCTCGCTGGCGGTGATTGTTCTGCTGCTGAGCCTGAACCTCGCCACCGTTAAAATGTTCGGTGAGATGGAGTTCTGGTTCGCGATGATCAAAATCGTCGCCATCATCGCGCTGATTGTCGTCGGGCTGGTGATGGTGCTGACGCACTTCCAGTCGCCAACCGGCGTACAGGCGTCGTTTGCCCATCTGTGGAATGACGGCGGCTGGTTCCCGAAAGGGATCAGCGGCTTCTTTGCCGGCTTCCAGATTGCAGTGTTCGCGTTTGTCGGGATTGAGCTGGTGGGCACCACGGCGGCGGAAACCAAAGATCCGGAGAAATCCCTGCCGCGCGCGATCAACTCCATTCCGCTGCGTATCATCATGTTCTACGTGTTCGCGCTGATCGTCATTATGTCCGTGACGCCATGGAGCTCGGTGGTGCCAACCAAGAGCCCGTTCGTCGAGCTGTTCGTGCTGGTGGGGCTGCCTGCTGCCGCGAGCCTGATTAACTTCGTGGTGCTGACCTCTGCGGCCTCTTCCGCGAACAGCGGCGTCTTCTCCACCAGCCGTATGCTGTTCGGTCTGGCGCAGGAGGGCGTTGCTCCGAGCGCGTTTGCCAAACTGTCTAAACGCGCGGTACCGGCGAAAGGGCTGACCTTCTCCTGCATCTGTCTGCTGGGCGGTGTGGTGATGCTCTACGTCAACCCGAGCGTAATCGGCGCGTTCACCATGATCACCACGGTGTCGGCGATCCTGTTCATGTTCGTCTGGACCATCATCCTCTGCTCGTACCTGGTGTACCGCAAACAGCGTCCACACCTGCATGAAAAGTCGATCTACAAGATGCCGCTGGGCAAGCTGATGTGCTGGGTGTGCATGGCATTCTTCGTCTTCGTGCTGGTGCTGCTGACGCTGGAAGAAGATACCCGACAGGCGCTGATCGTCACGCCGCTGTGGTTTATCGCGCTGGGGCTGGGCTGGTTGTTTATCGGTAAGAAACGTATGGCGGGCATGCGCTAAGCATGTTGCCGGGTGGCGCTGACGCTTACCCGGCCTACGTTCGCGGATGTTGTAGGCCCGGTAAGCGCTAGCGCCACCGGGCTTTTTTATTTACCCGATAATGCACGCGGGAACAGAACGTTATTCTCAAGACTGATGTGTTCCATCAGATCGTCGATCATCTCGTTAATGCCGTTGTACATGGCTTTCCAGGTGGTGCACGCTTCTGGCGGCGGTGTGACGTTGTCGGTGGTGTGTTTGATCACTTCCAGCAGTTCGCCGGCGTCATCATGTTCGCTTTCCATCACGCTGATGGGCCCCATGGCCTGGCTGCCCATGCCCTGTTTGATCATCGGGAAGAGGATCTGCTCCTCTTTCATCATGTGGCTGGAAAGTTCTTCGTGCAGCATGGTCAGGTATTTCGCCAGGCCGCGCGGTACGGAAGGTTTATCGGCATGAACGCGTTCAACTTTGGTCGCCTGTAAAATCAGCTCCGGCAGCTGCTCGCGGTGACGGTCGTGGTAACGCACAATGATGTGGTCGATGATTTCAGCCAGCGGCGCGGTGCGCCAGTCTTTGTCGACGGGCTGTTCAGCCAGCTGAGCCAGCTCCGCTTCGATAGCCTCCACATCCAGCTCTTTACGCGACGCTGCGCGCGCCAGCGTTTGCTTACCACCGCAGCAGTAATCCATATCGTATTTACGGAACAGCGCAGAAGCGCGAGGGATGGAGAGCGCCAGCTCGCCTAAGGGTTGGTCGCGGAAGGCCATAGCAGTTACCTCATCATCAGGAATATAAGATGCATTTTAAATGCATCTTTAAATGGATGCTATAACCCTTTAGAGGCAAGGGTGAAAATGAGAAGGGGATCACAAAAAAAGCGTGCTTTTAACTTGCTGATTGAATGCAGAAAAGGGCTTTCGAAAGTTTTTAAAGGTGGAGAAACAGTAAACAACCTGCCGCACGTGCCGATAGATACAGGTCAGACAATACCTGTATATAAAAAAGGCAACGCATGTTTAAACGTATAAAAGTCATTACTCTTTTGATTTCGGTGCTGCTTGTGCTCGGCATCATGCAACTGATCTCCGCTGGCATTTTCATCAATGCGCTCAATAACGATAAAGAGAACTTCACCGTTTCTCAGCTTTCCAGCCAGAACGTCGCGGAGTTTACCGACGCCTGGATCAGCCTGAACCAGGCGCGCGTCACCCTCAACCGCGGCATGCTGCGCCTGCAAAGCAGCATGGCGTCGCAGATTAACGGCGGGCAACTGAACGAGCTGGTCAATACCGCGAAAAACCTGCTGGCCGATGCCCAGACCCATTACGATAAATACTACGCGCTGCCGGAAACGCCGGGTATGGACGAGCACCTGGCCGATCGTCTGGAAGAGCAGTACCGCGTCTACTCCGCCACGCTGACGCAAATGAACGTTCTGCTGGGGCAGGGCAATCTGGAAGATATGTTCAAACAAAATGCCGAACAGAAGCAGACCGCGATGCAAAAGGTTTATCGCGAGTGGCGTGAGGCGCAGGCCGCGCTGACCGCCAAAGGTATCCAGGACAATGAAAGCGACTACAAACGCATTCTGTGGATCCTTTCTGCGGTGATGCTGCTGGTGATCGCGGTGATTATTTCCAGCTGGATTGCGATGCGCCGCGTGCTGCTGCTGCCGCTGGAAGAGGTGATCAACCATATCCGCGCCATTGCCGCAGGGGATTTAACCCAGCCGATTCAGGCTGAGGGTAAAAATGAAATGGCGATCCTGGCGCGCAACGTTCAGGAGATGCAGACTGCGCTGGCCAACACGGTGGGCGTGGTGCGTGAAGGCGCAGATACCATCTACACCGGCGCGGGTGAAATCTCGGCAGGCAGCAACGATCTCTCCTCTCGTACCGAGCAACAGGCCGCTTCTCTGGAAGAGACGGCAGCCAGCATGGAACAGTTAACCGCCACCGTGAAGCAAAACGCCGATAACGCGCGTCAGGCGTCGCGTCTGGCGCTGGACGCCTCTTCCACCGCGAAGAAGGGCGGTAACGTGGTCGAGGGCGTTGTGCGCACCATGGATGAAATCGCCACCAGTTCCAGCAAAATCGCGCAAATTACTAACGTGATCGACGGCATTGCCTTCCAGACCAATATCCTGGCGCTGAACGCGGCGGTAGAAGCGGCGCGCGCGGGCGAGCAGGGACGTGGCTTCGCGGTTGTCGCGGGTGAGGTGCGTACCCTTGCGCAGCGCAGCGCGCAGGCGGCGAAAGAGATCAAAGCGCTGATCGATGATTCCGGCGAACGCGTCAACGCGGGTTCTCAGCTGGTAAATGAAGCGGGCGCGACGATGGCGGAGATCGTCAATGCGGTTACGCGCGTAACGGACATCATGGGTGAGATTGCGTCGGCCTCCGACGAACAGAGCCGCGGTATCGACCAGGTGGGTCAGGCGGTGGCGGAGATGGATCGCGTCACCCAGCAGAACGCCTCGCTGGTGGAAGAGTCTGCGGCGGCAGCGGCGGCGCTGGAAGATCAGGCAGCACGCCTGAACGACGCGGTGGCGGTGTTTAAGATCACCCGCAACCAGGCGGTTAAAGCCGCGCCCGTGAAGGCTTACGCGCCTAAGGCGCAGCCCGTAGCAACGGCGTCTGAAGCGAACTGGGAGACGTTCTAAAGGCTTGCCCGGTGGCGGCTACGCCTTACCGGGCCTACGAGGCGTTATTTTGTAGGCCGGGTAAGCGTCAGCGCCACCCGGCAGAAATCACCCCTCCGACGCCGGAACGACCATCGGTTTTTCCGGCTTCGCTCTCACCGCAATCACCACCCCAACGACCAGCAGCGCGATCCCGCAGGCCGTTAGCAGCGGCGGCACGCTCTGACGCATCAGGAAGGTATAGAGCAGCCCGGCCAGCGTCTCAAAGACAATCAGCGGCCCCAGTATCACCGTCGGCAGCTTCTGGCTGGCAATGTTCCAGCACAGCGCGCCCACCCACGAACAGAGCACGGCAATGGCGACCATTAGCCCGACGAATACCCACGGGCGCGGTCCGAAGGGCAGGGTAAATGCCGGTTGCTGGCTACCCAGCCAGACACACGCGCCCACATAGCCCAGCAACGAGACAGGGAGGGTGACCAGCGCCTGCGCCGTCGCCCACATCATCGGATGTTTATCCGGGTTTTCCCGCAGCCAGCGTGCGTTGCGCAGGGCATACCAGGCCCAACAGACAACCGAAATAAACGCCAGAAAGATCCCTGAACCGTAACGCCACAAGCTGAAGTTTTCGAGGCCGTGGCGAAGCTCGGCAATATTCACGCACACCAGCCCCACGGCAATGCAGACCAGCGCCGGCGCCATTTTTGACCACGCCAGTTTGCCGTCACGCTGGCTGTAAAGCAGGTTCGCGAACACCGGGATGACCACCGGCAGCGTGCCGATAATCATGGTCGACACCGGCGCACCGGTGCGCTGAATGGCGCTCGCCAGACAGACGTAGTAGATCAGATTACCCATCATGGTCAGCGCCAGCGCGGTGAGCCAGTCCTGGCGGCCCAGCTGACGCAGACGCGCGCGCCCCAGCCACGCCAGCGGCACGGCAATCAGCCCCAGCGCCAGGTAACGTCCGGTCGACTGCAATATTGCCGGGTACTCCGGCACAATCAGCGGGCCGACAAAAATCAGCCCCCACATCAAACCCGCAAGCAGGGCATACAACACGCCGCTAATCATTTTTCCATCCATCTTGATTCACTTTGCGCTCAGTGTAGGAGGGCAAAACGCGCGCGTATTGTATGAGGTTGCGCATTAGCGCGGCATAACCTGCTTCTGGTAGCGCACGGGCGTGATGCCGTAGCGACGGGTGAAGGCGCGGGTCAGGTGCGACTGATCGGTCAGCCCGGTCGCGGCGGCCACCTCGGCGGCAGGCATGCCGTGGGTGAGGAATGCTTTTGCGCGCCACAGCCGGATGGCCATCAGCATCTGGTGGGGCGTAACGTGGAAATGGGCTTTGAACTGGCGCTGAAAATGGTACGGGCTGAGCGAGACAACGTTAGCCAGCTCGTCCAGGGTCAGCGAGCGCATATAGTTGTCGTGCAGATAGTCGCGAACGCGTTCGAAGCGGTGCGCGGCCTCCTGCACCACCGGCGCATGGTGGGCCAGCGGCTGAAAAGTCTGAATTAAATCCAGTAGCAGCCCCTTCTGCGCCAGCGGATCGTTGGTGTGCCACAAGCCGTAAATTAACCGGCCAATCAGCTGCGAGCGCAAAGGGTCGTGGCGCGTGACATCATTAAACCACCAGTGGCGCAGGCCGGTGACCTCTTCCAGCAGGTCGGGTTCGATGTAGACCATCCGGTAGCGCCAGCCGCCTTCGGTGGCGGATTCCCCGGTGTGGATCTCGTCCGGGTTCATGGTCACGACGGATTTTTCCGCGGCAAGATGCTGGGTGCCGCGATAGCGGAAGCGTTCGGCACCGGTTTCGATGGTGCCGATACCGAAGGCTTCATGAGTATGAGGCTCAAAGGCGTAGTCAGAGATATGGGCGTGATAGAGCTCCAGGCCCGGCAGCTGCGCCAGATGGCGAAAGCGCGCGCTGTCTCTCTCATCAGTGAACTGTTCCGGTACGCCTTGCACGGTGAGCCTCCTTGTGGGTCATCGCTTCATTATCAGAGATGACCCGAGGGGATGCCACAAAAAATAACCAATTTTTAACAACTACAGGATGGCTTTGACGCTTTCCGCCAGCGATGTGGTTGGGCGGCCGATCAGTTTGCTCAGGGTACGGCTGTCGTCGAACAGGCCGCCTTTGGACGCGCCGGTGTCGGAGTCCGCCAGCATCTCCGCCAGCCCGGCAGGCAGACCAACGCCCTTCAGCGTAGCGGCGAAATCGGCTTCGCTGAGGTTCTGATACGTTACCGGCTTACCGCTCTGCTTGCTCAATTCCGCAGCCAGTTCGCTCAGCGTCCAGGCATTATCACCCGCCAGTTCATACACCTTACCGGCATGCCCCTCTTCAGAAATCACTTTCGCTGCCGCCGCCGCGTAATCGGCACGGGTCGCAGAGGCAATTTTGCCTTCGCCTGCGGCCCCCAGAAATACGCCGTGTTCCAGCGCTGGCGGCGCGCTTGCCAGGTAGTTTTCGGTGTACCAGCCGTTGCGCAGCAGGGCGTAAGGCACGCCGGAGGCCGCCAGGGCATTTTCGGTTTCGACGTGCTCCACGTGCAGACCCAGCGGAGATTTGTCAGCATGCAGCAGGCTGGTATAGGCGATGAATTTCACCCCGGCGGCTTTGGCGGCGTTTATCACGTTCTGGTGCTGTACGGCGCGCTGACCCACTTCGCTGGAGGAGATGAGCAGCAGTTTATCCACGCCGTTCAGCGCGGTGGTAAATGCGGCTTCATCGGTGTAATCCGCCTGGCGCACAACGACCCCTTGCTGACGCAACGCTTCGGCTTTCGCCGGGTTACGCACAATAGCCACGATCTGGCTGGCCGGAACGGTTTTCAGCAGTTCTTCAATAACGTGTTGGCCAAGCTGGCCGGTTGCGCCGGTAATCGCGATCATGATGAATCTCCTTCGTGTTTGTCTGGTGTTGTGGCACACTATCACCATAACTAACTTTTAGTAAGTACGTACAAAAAGGTAAGTATGAAAACAACAATACCGACGCTCAGCGAGCAAATGCGCGATGGCAACCTCTTTGCGGAACAGTGCCCATCACGGGAGGTGCTCAAACACGTAACCAGCCGCTGGGGCGTGCTGATCCTGGTGGCGTTACGTCAGGGGACGCATCGCTTCAGCGATCTGCGCCGCAAGATGGGCGGCGTCAGCGAGAAGATGCTGGCTCAGTCTTTACAGGCACTGGAGCATGACGGGTTTGTCGATCGCGTGTCGTATCCGGTCGTGCCGCCGCATGTGGAGTATAGCCTGACGCCGATGGGGCAGGAGGTAAGCGAGAAGGTGGCCGCGCTGGCCGACTGGATTGAGGTCAATACGCCGCAGGTGCTGGCAAACCGGGAAGAGCGTGCGGCATGAAATGCCGGGTGGCGCTTGCGCTTACCCGGCCTACGGGATCGAGGATTGCGGGTAGGCCGGGTAAGGCGAAGCCGCCACCCGGCACAATCATCGCTATCTGCTCAAATCCACCTGATAAATCGCAAACCCAATATCATCCGTCGCGACCTTTTTCATCGGATATTGTGCCTTATCCTTGATAAACGCGGCTGCTTTATCGGACGGAGATGTCTCAAAGCGAACATCCAGCTTCGTGTCGCTGTGGATCGGCGCCAGACGCCAGTTGTTATCCACCGCCGGATGAATTTCACCCGCCTTTTTCGACTCCGCGCTGATCCACGCCGCCAGCACCGAACGGTTCTCATCCGGCGAGGCAAAGGCGATGTGGCTGTCACCCGTACCGGCAAACTTGCCGCCATAGGCGCGGTAGTTGTTGGTCACCACCAGGAAAGTGGCATTCGGATCAATCGCTTTGCCGTTGAAGGTCAGGTTTTTGATGCGTTCTGCCTGCGGATTAATGGCCTGACATTCGCCGTCATATTTCGCGGGCTGGGTAACATCAATCTGATATTCCACGCCGTCGATCACGTCGAAGTTGTAGGTGCGGAAACCGTCCCAGTTAATCAGCGACTGCGGTTTGCTGCTGTGCGGATCGATCTGGTTGAACTGTCCGGCAGAGCACTCCAGCCACTCCTTCACCTCTTTCCCGGTGGCTTTCACCACCACGAGGGTGTTGGGATAGAGGTAGAGATCGGCGGCATTACGGAAGGTCAGCTGGCCTTTTTCCACCTCAACGTAGCTGGCGGGATCGTTCTTCCGTCCGCCCACTTTGAATGGCGCCGCGGCAGACAGGACCGGCAGATTTGCCAGATCCGGATCGCCCTGAATATAGTGCTCCGCATAGGCTTTCTGCGCCATGTTGACTACCTGCACGGTCGGGTCATCCTGTACCAGCGCGAGGAAGCTGTACATGTTATCAGCCGATTTACCGATCGGCTTGCTGACAAATTCACGCGTCGCGTCGTGGTCATGCTTCAGGACGTCGACCAGCTTTTTATCTTCCCCTGCCAGAGATTTTTTGGTCGCTGCGTCGTAGATCGGACGCGCTTCCGCTTTCGACTGCGTGACTTTCCAGCTTCCGCTGTCGTTATTCAGCACCAGATCCACCACGCCAAGGTGGTCGCCCCACATGCCCGGCATCACCGATGGCACACCGTTGAGCGTCCCTTTTTCGATGTCCGCGCCTTTGATATCAGCGAAATCTTTGCCCGGGAAGACGGCATGGGCGTGACCAAACAGGATCGCATCCATGCCCGGCACCTGGCTGAGATAGTACACGGAGTTCTCAGCCATCGCCTGATACGGGTCGGCCGAGAGGCCAGAGTGCGCCACGACGACGACCACATCCGCGCCTTTCGCCCGCATCTCCGGCACGTATTTGCGCGCGGTTTCGGTAATGTCGTTGACGGTCACTTTCCCGTCGAGGTTGGCTTTATCCCACGTCATGATCTGCGGCGGCACAAAACCGATATAGCCGATTTTCAGCGTCTGTTTTTTACCGTCCTGGTCGACAACCTCGGTCTCTTTAATCAGATAAGGGGTAAAGAGCGGCTTTTGCGTCTTAACGTCGATGATATTGGCGTTAACGTACGGGAATTTTGCCCCTGCCAGCGCGTCGTGCAGGTATTTCAGACCGTAGTTAAATTCGTGGTTGCCCAGGTTGCCAACCGCATAATCCAGGGTGTTCATCGCTTTATAGACAGGGTGGACCTCGCCTTTTTTCAGCCCCTTCGCCGCCATATAATCGCCGAGCGGACTGCCCTGAATTAAGTCCCCGTTATCGACCAGCACGCTGTTTTTCACTTCACCGCGGGCGGCGTTGATCAAACTTGCCGTGCGCACCAGTCCGAATTTTTCCGTAGGGGTATCTTTGTAGTAATCGAAGTCCATCATATTGCTGTGCAGATCGGTGGTTTCCAGAATACGGAGATCCACCGTCGCTGCCTGAACGCTTGCCGCAATCAGCGTTGCCAGGAGCGTTGCGCTAAACTTAATCATCTGAGGAGTCCTTTTTTCGATCCAAGCCACAAAAGAATATGTATGTAGTATTTGTTGCTTACAGAAGTGTGAATGCTGCCAGAAAAAAGGGCGCTGAAACCAGAATTGCTTCACAGATAGCGGAATTGTTCACATTACGATATAACTAAAACAATAAGTTATGCCCACTGCGTTAACGAAGAGGTGGAGAATGTTAGATAAAATTTGTCAGCTCGCACGGGATGCGGGTGATGCCATTATGCAGGTGTACGACGGTGCGAAACCAATGGATGTTGTCAGCAAAGCGGACGACTCCCCGGTGACGGCGGCGGATATCGCGGCGCATGCGGTGATCCTGAAAGGGTTGCAGGCCCTGACGCCGGATATTCCGGTCCTTTCTGAAGAAGCGCCCCAGAGCTGGGATGAACGTCAGCACTGGCAGCGTTACTGGCTGGTCGACCCGCTGGACGGCACGAAAGAGTTTATCAAGCGTAACGGTGAATTCACCGTCAACATCGCCCTGATTGAAAAAGGAAAAGCGGTGCTTGGCGTGGTTTACGCCCCGGTAATGAAGGTGATGTACAGCGCGGCGGAAGGTAAAGCCTGGAAGGAAGAGTGCGGCGTGCGTAAGCAGATCCAGGTGCGTGATGCCCGTCCTCCGCTGGTGGTGATCAGCCGCTCGCACAGTGACAGCGAGCTGGAGGAGTATCTGCAACAGTTGGGGGAACACCAGACGACGTCGATTGGCTCGTCGCTGAAGTTCTGTCTGGTGGCGGAAGGGCAGGCGCAGTTGTACCCCCGTTTCGGGCCGACGAACGTCTGGGATACGGCGGCAGGGCATGCGGTGGCGGCGGCCGCTGGCGCGCATGTGCATGACTGGCAGGGTAAGCCACTGGACTACACCCCGCGCGAGTCATTCCTGAATCCGGGCTTCCGGGTATCACTTTACTGAGTCAGCAGCTTATGCAGCAGGGCAACCACCTGCTGCACCTCATCCTGCGTCAGCGCGCCGTCTTTAACCCACTGTACGCGACCGTTTTTGTCCAGCACGACAATCGCTGAACTCTCTTCTTCCAGCTGCCACGCCTTACGCGTCACGCCGTTGCTGTCGACAATAAACTGCGACCAGGGATAGAGCTTCTTATTGCTCTCAAGGCTTGAGCGCACAAACATGCCGGAGCCGGGAATCGCGTCGTCGGTGTTCACGATGGTGGTGGTCTGGTAGCGATCGTGCGGGAGTTTTGCGGCCTTGATCGCTTCCACGAGGGTAGCGTTTTTCTCTTTAGCGGATGTACGCCCGGCAATATGTTGTACAACTCTCACTTTGCCCGCAAGCTGCGCGCTATTCCAGGCTTTATAGCTAAACTTATCATTGTCGAGAATCAATTCTCCCCGGTCAGCAATGCCGACCGGCGGGACACGTTGTCCTTTTTCAATGTTGTGTGCGGAAGCCATTAGCGGCAGCAACAGGCAAGCTGCTGCCAGGAGGTTACGTAGGGTCATGGTGTTTCCTTATTGTTAGCAGGTGATCCGACCACTTGGTCATGCGCTTTTAATCATAAGTGCGATCAATAGGCTTTTCCCGCAATCCCGATGCCAGTTTGCGGGCGAACGCACATATCCATGCAAAAACGACGGCATATACTGCGCTGTATCACGCTTTGCAAAGATTATTCTGAATAATTGTAATCAAACGGTAAATAAACTTATGCACACTGGGTAAGTACGAGGTTCTGGTCTATAGTCATTGGGCATCAAAATTTGCGCTCAGGACAGTCGGGCCGATTGTGGCACCGCAAGAGCGTATGATTCGCAGGAGATACAAGAATGAAAATTTTCCAACGCTACAACCCGCTTCAGGTGGCGAAGTACGTGAAGATCCTGTTCCGTGGACGGTTGTACATCAAGGATGTTGGCGCTTTTGAGTTTGATAAGGGCAAAATCCTTATCCCGAAAGTGAAGGACAAACAGCACCTGTCTGTGATGTCCGAAGTCAACCGTCAGGTTATGCGTCTGCAAACTGAGATGGCTTAACCAACGTGCTATGCAGTAGTAGTTAAAAAGACGGCTCCCGATGGGAGCCGTTGATGTTTGTGGGGCGTACAAAATTACGCCGATACCTTCTCTTCCGCATCCGGCAGTTTCGGCACCAGCACGGTCGGTTTGCTATCAATACGCGTTACCAGCAGCTGGTCGATGCGGTAGTTATCAATATCCACCACTTCAAACTTGAAGCCGGAGAACTTCACCGAGTCGGTACGTTTCGGGATCTTACGCAGCATAAACATCATAAAGCCGCCGATGGTCTCGTAGTTACCGGACTGCGGGAACTCGTCGATGTCGAGTACGCGCATGACGTCTTCAATCGGCGTACCGCCATCGATGAGCCATGAGTTCTCATCACGCTGCACAATTTGCTCTTCCAGTCCCTGGCCGACCAGGTCGCCCATCAGCGTCGTCATAACGTCGTTGAGGGTGATAATGCCCACCACCAGCGCGTATTCGTTCATGATCACCGCGAAGTCTTCCCCGGCGGTTTTGAAACTTTCCAGCGCTTCGGAGAGCGTCAGGGTATCTGGCACTATCAGGGTGTTGCGGATCTGCACGCCGCTGTTCAGCGCCAGGCTCTGGTTGGCCAGCACGCGGTTCAGCAGGTCTTTGGAGTCCACGTAGCCGATGATATGGTCGATATCTTCGTTACAGACCAGAAACTTGGAGTGCGGGTGCTGCGCCACTTTGGTCTTCAGGCTCTGCTCGTCTTCATGCAGATCGAACCAGATGATGTTTTCACGGCCGGTCATGGAGGACGGCACGGTACGGGATTCCAGTTCGAAAACGTTCTCAATCAGCTCGTGCTCTTGCTTACGCAGTACGCCTGCCAGCGCCCCGGCTTCCACCACGGCATAAATGTCATCGGAGGTGATGTCGTCTTTACGCACCATCGGCAGCTTGAAGATGCGGAAAATGACGTTCGCCAGGCCGTTAAAGAACCACACCAGCGGACGGAAGACGTACAGGCAGAAGCGCATCGGGTTGATGATACGCAAAGCCACAGCTTCTGGCGCAATCATACCGATGCGTTTCGGGGTCAGGTCCGCGAATAAAATGAACAAGCCGGTGACCAGGGAGAAGGAAAGGATGAAGCTCAGCTGCTCGGCCAGCTCTACGGACATGTACTTAACAAAGAGGCTATAAAACGCCGGAGAAAACGCTGCATCGCCCACGATACCGCCAAGAATGGCGACCGCGTTCAGGCCAATCTGCACCACGGTAAAGAACATGCCGGGGTTTTCCTGCATTTTCAGAATGCGTGATGCGTTGATGTTGCCCTCGTCGGCAAGCAGCTTCAGTTTGATTTTACGGGAGGCAGCCAGCGAGATCTCCGATATCGAGAAAAATGCACTGACGGCAATAAGACAAAGTATTACTAAAATACTGTTTAACATAGTTTATCCGGCTTCTCGCCAGATCCTCAGAAGGGGAGTTGATACCATTCGTGTGAAGACACATTGAACTCAGCTCGTAGCGTTGAGCCGATTATTTCAGCGGTAGTATAGCGTAAAGACGTGTAAACCTGCCAGAGGTCACGTTTTCGGCAAAAAGTGGCCGGAGGGAGAGGCTGCGCGCCACGCGGTTCGCGTGGCGCTGATGCAGTAATCAGTCCTGCTGTGGAGGCAGACAAACGCCGATGCCGCCAATGCCGCAGTAGCCATACGGATTTTTATGCAGGTACTGCTGGTGGTCGTCTTCGGCATAGTAGAACGGTTTCGCGGTCGCGATTTCCGTCGTGACCTGACGTTTATCACCGGCCGCATGCATCGCTTCCTGGAAACGCGTCAGGCTGGCGTGGGCGGCGGCCTCCTGCTCTGGGGTGAGCGGATAGATGGCCGAACGGTATTGAGTGCCGTGATCGTTACCCTGACGCATGCCCTGCGCCGGGTCATGGTTTTCCCAGAACACCTGGAGCAGTTGTTCATAGCTAATGACGCTCGGGTCATACACCACACGCACCGCTTCAGCATGCCCGGTCTCACCGGAACAGACTTCGCGGTAGGTTGGGTTAGGCGTATATCCTCCGGTGTAGCCCGCAGCGGTGCTGTACACGCCCGGCAGCTGCCAGAACAGGCGTTCTACGCCCCAGAAGCAGCCCATGGCAAACAGGGCGATCTCCATTCCATCAGGAACGTTTGTCATTGAATGGTTGTTTACGGCGTGTAATGTCGCCACTGGCATAGGGGTGTTGCGTCCCGGTAACGCATCGGCTTGTGATACCAGATGCTTTTTATCAAATAAACTCACGGTGGGGCCTCCGGGGTAGCGTTGTTTCGGTTAAGGTTGTCACGAAGCGTTTAATTGAACACAATAAATGCGATGAATGAGTCTAGATTTAATCATAAGAAATATTTGGGTGTTACACCCTTTTTCAACCCGTAATTTGGGTTTTTGGCTTTCAGGCCGTATTTTGCCGCGGAGCGGCACTGCATTTGCTTCCAGGGTGGAAACAGGGATATTCAGGAGAAAACGTGACAAAGATCCGCCAGTTATGTTTAGTCAGTTTAATGCTGACCAGCGGGATTGCCAGCGCGGCGAATGTCCGTTTGCAGGTTGAGGGGTTATCCGGGGCGCTGGAAAAAAACGTGCGTGCGCAGCTTTCTACCATCCAGAGCGATGAGGTCACGCCGGATCGGCGTTTTCGCGCGCGCGTGGATGACGCCATCCGCGAAGGCTTAAAGGCGTTGGGGTACTACGAACCCACCATCGATTTCGATTTACGCCCGCCGCCGGCGAAAGGACGCCAGGTGTTGATTGCCCGCGTCTCGCCGGGCGAACCCGTCCTGATTGGCGGCACGAACGTGGTGCTGCGCGGCGGTGCGCGCACGGATCGTGACTACCTGGATCTACTCAGCACCCGCCCGAAAGTGGGCACCGTGCTCAATCACGGGGATTACGATCGTTTTAAAAAATCCTTAACCAGCGTTTCGCTGCGCAAAGGCTACTTCGACAGCCAGTTCAACAAAAGCCAGCTTGGCGTTGCGCTTGAGCGACGTCAGGCATTCTGGGATATCGATTACGACAGCGGCGAGCGCTACCGGTTTGGCGATGTGACCTTCGAAGGATCGCAAATCCGTGACGAGTATCTGCAAAATCTGGTGCCGTTTAAAAAGGGCGACTACTACCAGTCCAGCGACCTGGGCGAGCTGAACCGTCGTTTGTCCGCGACGGGCTGGTTTAACTCCGTGGTGGTAGCGCCGGAATTTGATAAATCCCGTAAAACGAAAGTGTTACCGCTGCATGGCGTGGTCTCTCCGCGCACCGAGAACACCATTGAGACCGGTGTTGGCTACTCCACGGACGTCGGCCCGCGCGTGAAAGCCTCATGGAAAAAACCGTGGATGAACTCCTACGGCCACAGCCTGACCACCAGCGTCAGCCTGTCTGCACCTGAACAGCAGCTGGACTTCAGCTATAAAATGCCGCTGCTGAAAAATCCGCTTGAGCAATACTACCTCGTGCAGGGCGGCTTTAAGCGTACCGATTTGAACGATACCGAGCAGGACTCGACGACGCTTGCGGTATCACGCTTCTGGGATCTCTCCAGCGGCTGGCAGCGCGCCATTAACCTGCGCTGGAGCCTCGACCACTTTACCCAGGCAAACGTCACCAACACCACCATGCTGCTTTATCCGGGCGTGATGATCAGCCGTACCCGCTCGCGCGGTGGCCTGATGCCGACCTGGGGCGATTCTCAGCGCTACTCCATCGATTACTCCAACACCGCCTGGGGCTCCGACGTAGACTTCTCCGTCTTTCAGGCGCAAAACGTCTGGATCCGCACGCTGTACGACAAACACCGCTTTGTGATGCGCGGTAACCTCGGCTGGATTGAGACGGGTGATTTCGAACGCGTTCCGCCGGATCTGCGCTTCTTCGCCGGGGGCGACCGCAGCATCCGCGGGTATAAGTACAAATCGATCTCACCTGAAAACGACAAAGGCCAGTTGACCGGGGCGTCAAAACTGGCGACCGGCTCGCTGGAGTACCAGTACAACGTCAGCGGCAAATGGTGGGGCGCGATGTTCGTTGACGGCGGTGAAGCGGTGAACGATATCCGCCGCAGCGATTTCAAAACCGGCGCGGGTGTGGGCGTGCGCTGGCAGTCACCGGTCGGGCCAATCAAGCTCGATTTCGCCGTTCCGGTGGGCGACAAAGATGAACACGGTTTACAGTTTTACATCGGTCTGGGGCCTGAATTATGAGTTTATGGAAGAAGATAAGCCTCGGGGTGCTGATTTTTATCGTATTACTGCTCGGTACGGTGGCGTTTCTGGTGGGCACCACCACGGGCCTGCATCTGCTGTTTAACGCCGCGAACCGCTGGGTGCCAGGGCTGGAAATCGGCCAGGTAACGGGCGGCTGGCGCGATCTGCGCCTGAAAAATATCCGTTACGAACAGCCCGGCGTGGCGGTGAACGCGGGCGAGTTTCATCTGGCGGTCAAGCTCGGCTGCCTGCGTGACAGCCAGCTATGTGTAAACGATCTGTCGCTAAAAGACGTTAACGTGGCGATAGATTCCAAAAAAATGCCGAAGTCCGAGCCTGTCGAAGAAGAGGACAGCGGCCCGCTGAATCTCTCCACGCCGTACCCGATTGCGCTCTACCGGGTCGCGCTGGATAACGTCAATATCAAAATCGACGACACGACGGTATCCGTGATGGATTTCACCTCCGGTCTGCGCTGGCAGGAGAAAAACCTCACCCTGACCCCAACCTCCCTGCAAGGGCTGCTGATTGCGCTGCCGAAGGTGGCCGACGTGGCGCAGGAAGAGATCGTCGAGCCGAAGATCCAGAACCCGCAGCCGGAAGAAAAACCGCTGGGCGAAACGCTGAAAGATCTCTTCTCGAAACCAGTTCTGCCGGAGATGACCGACGTGCATCTGCCGCTGAACCTCAATATCGAAGAGTTTAAAGGCGAGCAGTTGCGTCTGACCGGCGATACCGATCTGACGGTCTTCAACATGCTGCTTAAAGTCAGCAGTATCGACGGCAACATGAAGCTCGACGCGCTGGATATTGATACTAACCAGGGGTCGGTCAACGCCTCAGGCAATGCGCTGCTGCGCGACAACTGGCCGGTAGACATTACGCTGAACAGCGCCCTGAACATCGATCCGCTGAAAGGCGAAAAGGTGAAGGTGAAAGTCGGCGGCGCGCTGCGCGAGAAGCTGGAGTTCGGCGTGAACCTCTCCGGACCGGTGGATATGGTGCTGCGCGGGCAAACCCAGCTGGCAGAGGCCGGTTTACCGCTCAACCTTGAGGTGGTCAGCAAGCAGCTTTACTGGCCGTTCACCGGCGAAAAACAGTTCCAGGCTGACGATCTGAAGCTGAAGCTAAGTGGCAAAATGACCGACTACACGCTGTCGTTCCGCACGGCAGTGAAGGGGCAGGGGGTACCGCCCGCCGATATCACCCTGGATGCGAAGGGTAACGAGTTGCAGGTTAACCTCGACAAGCTGACCGTGGCGGCGCTGGAAGGAAAAACCGAGCTGACCGCGCTGCTCGACTGGCAGCAGGCGATCAGCTGGCGCGGCGAGCTGAAGCTGACCGGGATCAACACCGCTAAAGAGGTCCCGGACTGGCCGTCAAAACTGGATGGCCTGATCAAAACCCGCGGTAGCCTGTACGGTGGAACCTGGCAGATGGACGTGCCGGAACTCAAGCTCACCGGCAACGTGAAGCAGAACAAAGTCAACGTCGAGGGCTCGCTTAAGGGCAACAGCTATCTCCAGTGGGTGATCCCGGGCCTGCACGTGGCGCTGGGTCGCAACACGGCGGATATTAAAGGCGAGCTGGGCGTGAAAGACCTCAATCTGGATGCCACCATCGACGCGCCAAATCTTGATAACGCCCTGCCGGGTCTTGGCGGCACGGCGAAGGGGTTAGTGAAGGTTCGCGGTACGGTGGAGGCGCCGCAGCTGCTGGCGGACATCACCGCCAATAACCTGCGCTGGCAGGAACTTTCTATTGCCCGCGTACGCGTCGAGGGGGACGTGAAATCCACCGATCAGATCGGCGGAAACCTGGATCTGCGCGTGGAGCGTATCTCTCAGCCGGACGTGAACATCAGTCTGGTCACGCTGGCGGCAAAAGGTAACGAAAAGCAGCACGATCTCCAGCTACGGGTACAGGGCGAGCCGGTCTCCGGGCAGCTGCACCTGACGGGCAGTTTTGACCGCCAGGCGACGCGCTGGAAAGGCGTGCTGGATAACACCCGCTTCAGCACGCCGGTCGGCCCGCTGGTGCTGTCGCGGTCTGTTGCGCTGGATTACCGCAACGCGGAGCAAAAGATCAGCATTGGGCCACACTGCTGGACCAACCCGAATGCTGAGCTGTGCGTGCCGCAGACCATTGATGCGGGCGCGGAAGGACGCGCGCAGATCAACCTCAACCGTTTCGACCTGGCGATGCTGAAACCGTTTATGCCGGAAACCACCCAGGCCAGCGGGGTCTTCAGCGGTAAAGCGGACGTCGCGTGGGACACCACCAAAGAGGGACTGCCGCAGGGCAGCGTTACCCTCTCCGGGCGTAACGTGAAGGTGACGCAGGAGGTCAATGACGCGCCGCTGCCGGTGGCGTTCGACACCCTGAATGTGAACGCTGACCTGCGTAACAATCGTGCGGAACTGGGATGGCTAATCCGCCTGACCAACAACGGTCAGTTTGACGGACAGGTGCAAATTACCGATCCGCAAGGGCGGCGCAATCTCGGCGGCAACGTCAATATTCGCAACTTCAACCTGGCGATGGTGAATCCGATCTTCTCGCGGGGAGAAAAGGCCGCGGGGATGCTCAGCGCCAACCTGCGTCTGGCGGGGGATGCGCAAAGCCCGCAGCTGTTTGGCCAGATGCGGTTAAACGGCGTGGACATTGACGGTAACTTTATGCCGTTCGATATGCAGCCAAGCCAGCTGGCGATGAACTTTAACGGCCAAAGCTCAACCCTCAGTGGCTCAGTGCTGACGCAGCAGGGACAAATCAACCTGAGCGGTGACGCAGACTGGAGCCAGCTCGACAACTGGCGCGCCCGTATTGCGGCCAAAGGCAGCAGGGTGCGTATCACGGTACCGCCGATGGTGCGCCTGGACGTGTCGCCAGACGTGGTCTTTGAGGCAACGCCGAGTCTCTTCACCCTGGACGGCCGTGTTGACGTACCTTGGGCGCGCATCGTGGTTCACGAGGTGCCGGAAAGCGCGGTTGGCGTCTCCAGTGATGAAGTTATGCTCAATGAAAATCTGAAACCTGTTGAACAGAAGAGCGCTGGCATACCGATCAATAGTAATCTTATCGTGCACGTGGGGAATAACGTGCGTTTGGACGCGTTTGGGCTGAAGGCGAGACTCACGGGTGACCTGAAAGTGGCGCAGGATCAACAGGGGCTTGGCCTCAATGGACAAATCAATATTCCTGAAGGGCGCTTCCATGCCTACGGTCAGGATTTGATTGTGCGTAAAGGCGAGCTGCTGTTCTCCGGTCCACCGGATCAGCCGGTACTCAATATCGAAGCGATCCGTAACCCGGAAGCCACCGAAGATGATGTGATTGCGGGAGTGCGCGTGACGGGCTCCGCCGATGAACCTAAGGCAGAGATCTTCTCTGACCCGGCCATGTCGCAACAGGAAGCGCTCTCTTACCTCTTGCGCGGCCAGGGTCTGGATAGCCAACAGGGCGATGGTGCGGCAATGACATCAATGTTAGTCGGTCTGGGGGTTGCACAAAGTGGTCAGGTTGTGGGTAAAATCGGCGAGACGTTTGGCGTAAGCAATCTGGCGCTGGACACTCAGGGCGTGGGTGACTCTTCGCAGGTAGTGGTCAGCGGCTATGTAATGCCGGGTCTACAGGTAAAATATGGCGTGGGGATCTTTGACTCACTGGCTACACTCACGTTACGTTATCGCCTGATGCCTAAGCTATATCTGGAAGCAGTGTCCGGCGTAGACCAGGCACTTGATCTGCTCTATCAGTTTGAGTTTTAGCAATGCGAATATTTGTTTACGGCAGTTTACGAACCAGGCAAGGCAACAGCCACTGGATGACCAACGCCCAGTTGCTGGGAAATTACA
This sequence comes from Enterobacter cloacae complex sp. EB5, assembly GCF_031432835.1. Lineage (NCBI taxonomy): Bacteria > Pseudomonadati > Pseudomonadota > Gammaproteobacteria > Enterobacterales > Enterobacteriaceae > Enterobacter > Enterobacter cloacae complex sp. EB5. The sequence goes on along the minus strand of NZ_CP133860.1, from coordinate 1,459,596 downwards.
CAATCGAAAACTACCAGTTGTACAGTCTGGGCCACTATCCAGGCGCGGTTCCGGGGAACGGAACGGTACAGGGTGAGGTTTATCGTATTGATAATGCTACGCTGGCCGAACTTGATGCCTTGCGCACCAGGGGCGGTGAATACGCTCGCCAGTTGATCCAGACGCCTTACGGCAGTGCATGGATGTACGTGTACCAACGTTCGGTTGACGGGTTAACGTTGATTGAAAGCGGTAACTGGTTAGACAGAGACCAGTTCTGAAAAACGACAACGCCACCGTAAGGTGGCGTTGTCGTTTTGCGCCTCTTGCTGATTGTAGGCCCGTGCAAGCGTAGCGCCGCCGGGGGCATCGACAGGCACAAAAAAGCCCCGACGCGCGGGGCTTAGTCTCAGCAGTAAGAATTACTTCTTAGCCGCACGCTCGAAAGAGGCGATGATTTCTGCTTTCGCCGCTTCTGCGTTATCCCAGCCTTCAACTTTAACCCATTTGCCTTTTTCGAGATCTTTGTAGTGCTCGAAGAAGTGGGCGATCTGCGCTTTCAGCAGCTCTGGCAGGTCGTTCACATCTTTAATGTGATCGTACTCTTTGCTCAGCTTGGTGTGCGGTACGGCAACCAGTTTCGCATCTTCACCCGCTTCGTCAGTCATTTTCAGCACGCCAACAGGACGGCAGCGAATGACGGAGCCTGGCTGCAATGGGTATGGCGTTGGGACCAGTACGTCAACCGGGTCACCGTCCAGAGACAGAGTGTGGTTGATGTAGCCGTAGTTGCACGGATAGAACATGGCGGTAGACATGAAACGGTCAACGAACAGCGCACCGGTGTCTTTGTCGATTTCGTATTTGATTGGATCTGCGTTGGCCGGGATTTCGATCACAACGTAGATGTCTTCTGGCAGTTCTTTACCCGCAGGGACGTTGAGTAAGCTCATGTCGGTGTCCTTTAAAATGGATGGTAAACAAGTGGCAGGTATTATAGCCAACTGGCGCTGAAAGTCTCCGCCTGTTTTCGTCTTCTCTCCCTCGCGCCTTCACTTTTCAGACCGTTTCCATGACAGGATAATCCATAAACTCAGCCGCATTTTAAATGTTGAAATGAAAGCGATTACAAACTTGTGATTAACGTTTTATTCACTTTTCTGAAGTGTGATGTAACGCAATCCGTAACATATTCGATTGGCTATAGTTCATCCGCGGAACATCTTTTAACCAACAATAACCTACCCTACGAGGACGTTCATATGTGGAAGCGCTTACTTCTTGTTACAGCAGTTTCGGCAGCCATGTCGTCTATGGCGATGGCCGCACCTTTAACCGTTGGATTTTCGCAGGTCGGATCTGAATCCGGCTGGCGCGCCGCTGAAACGAATGTGGCGAAAAGTGAGGCTGAAAAGCGCGGTATTACGCTGAAAATCGCCGATGGTCAGCAAAAGCAAGAGAACCAGATTAAAGCGGTGCGCTCGTTTATCGCTCAGGGCGTGGATGCCATCTTTATTGCCCCGGTTGTCGCCACGGGCTGGGAGCCGGTGCTGAAGGAAGCCAAAGATGCTGAAATTCCGGTCTTCCTGCTCGACCGTTCCATCGACGTAAAAGACAAATCTCTCTATATGACCACCGTCACCGCCGATAACGTGCTGGAAGGCAAACTGATTGGTGACTGGCTGGTGAAGCAGGTGGATGGCAAGCCGTGTAACGTGGTTGAGTTGCAGGGCACCGTCGGGGCGAGCGTGGCTATCGACCGTAAAAAAGGTTTCGCGGAGGCCATCGCCAAAGCACCAAACATTAAGATTATCCGTTCTCAGTCCGGCGACTTCACCCGCAGCAAGGGTAAAGAGGTCATGGAAAGCTTCATCAAGGCTGAAAATAACGGCAAAAATATCTGCATGGTTTATGCCCACAACGACGACATGGTGATCGGTGCCATCCAGGCCATCAAAGAAGCGGGCCTGAAGCCGGGCAAAGATATCCTCACCGGCTCGATCGACGGCGTACCGGACATCTACAAAGCGATGATTGACGGCGAAGCGAACGCCAGCGTGGAGCTGACGCCAAATATGGCGGGCCCGGCATTCGATGCGCTGGAGAAATTCAAGAAAGACGGCACCCAGCCTGAGAAGTTGACCATCACCAAATCCACGCTCTACCTGCCGGACACGGCGAAAGAAGAGTTAGAGAAGAAGAAAAATATGGGCTACTGATCCAGTGAAATTGCCGGGTGGCGCTGCGCTTACCCGGCCTACGATACGCTCTTTTGTAGGCCGGATAAGCGTAGCGTCATCCGGCCTGATGCAGGGGGAACCATGACCACCGAACAACACCAGGAAATCCTCCGCACAGAGGGCCTGAGTAAATTTTTCCCTGGCGTTAAGGCGCTGGATAACGTTGATTTCAGCCTGCGGCGTGGGGAGATCATGGCGTTGCTCGGCGAAAACGGGGCGGGGAAGTCGACGCTGATTAAAACCCTGACCGGGGTCTATCACGCCGATCGCGGCGCTATCTGGCTGGAAGGTAACGCCATTTCGCCCAAAAACACCGCGCATGCGCAGCAACTGGGGATCGGCACGGTCTACCAGGAAGTGAACCTGCTGCCAAACATGTCGGTAGCGGATAACCTGTTTATAGGCCGCGAACCCAGACGTTTTGGCCTGCTGCGCCGCAAAGAGATGGAAGCGCGCGCCGCGAAGCTGATGGAATCGTATGGCTTCTCTCTCGACGTGCGCGAACCGCTGAACCGTTTTTCCGTGGCGATGCAGCAGATCGTGGCGATCTGTCGCGCTATCGATCTCTCGGCGAAAGTGCTGATCCTCGATGAACCCACCGCCAGCCTCGATACCCAGGAAGTGGAGATGCTTTTTACCCTGATGCGCCAGCTGCGTAATCAGGGCGTTAGCCTGATTTTCGTGACGCATTTCCTCGATCAGGTTTACGAGGTGAGCGACCGTATTACGGTGCTGCGCAACGGCAGCTTTGTCGGCTGCCGGGAAACCCGCGAGCTGCCGCAGATAGAGCTGGTCAAAATGATGCTGGGCCGCGAGCTGGAGACCAACGCGCTTCAGCGCGCGGGCCGTACGCTGCTGAGCGAAAAACCGATCGCCGCGTTTCACGATTACGGCAGAAAAGGGACCATCGCGCCGTTTAACCTCGAGGTACGGCCCGGTGAAATTGTGGGTCTGGCGGGGCTGTTAGGCTCCGGGCGCACCGAAACCGCCGAAGTTATCTTCGGGATCAAACCTGCCGACAGCGGAACGGCGCTGATCAAAGGCAAACCACAAACGCTACGTTCACCGCATCAGGCGTCGTGCCTCGGCGTGGGCTTCTGTCCGGAGGACAGGAAAACGGACGGGATTATTGCCGCCGCCTCGGTGCGGGAAAACATCATTCTGGCGCTACAGGCCCAGCGCGGCTGGCTGCGTCCGATCCCTAAGCGCGAGCAGAATGCGATTGCCGAGCGCTTCATCCGCCAGCTCGGTATCCGTACCCCGAGCGCGGAACAGCCCATCGAGTTTCTCTCGGGCGGTAATCAGCAGAAGGTGTTGCTCTCTCGCTGGCTGCTGACTAAACCGCAGTTCCTGATCCTCGACGAGCCCACGCGCGGTATCGACGTGGGCGCGCACGCCGAAATCATCCGGCTTATCGAAACGCTGTGCGCCGACGGTCTGGCGCTGCTGGTGATCTCGTCTGAGCTGGAGGAGCTGGTCGGCTATGCCGATCGCGTCATCATCATGCGCGATCGCAGGCAGGTGGCAGAGATCCCGCTGGATAAACTGTCGGTTCCGGCGATCATGAATGCCATCGCGGCGTAAGGAGTCAAATGTGATGTCCCGTTCTCTTTCGCAAACTGGCGAAGCGAAGCGCCGCTTCAGCTGGCCGACCGGCACGCCGCAAATCGTGGCGCTGCTGCTGGTGCTGCTGGTGGATAGCCTGGTGGCTCCGCATTTCTTTCAGATTGTCGTGCAGGATGGCCGCCTGTTTGGTAGCCCAATCGACATCTTAAACCGTGCCGCGCCCGTGGCGTTGCTGGCGATTGGTATGACGCTGGTCATTGCCACCGGCGGGATCGACCTCTCCGTCGGTGCGGTAATGGCGATTGCGGGCGCCACCGCCGCCTCGATGACCGTCGCCGGGCACAGCCTGCCGGTGGTTCTGCTGGCCGCGCTGGGCTCCGGTGTATTAGCCGGGCTATGGAACGGCATTCTGGTCGCGGTGCTCAAGATCCAGCCGTTTGTCGCAACGTTGATTTTGATGGTGGCCGGGCGCGGTGTGGCGCAACTTATCACCTCCGGTCAAATCGTCACCTTTAACTCCCCGAGCCTGGCGTGGATCGGCAGCGGTAATTTTCTGTTCTTCCCGACGCCAGTGATCGTCGCGCTGGTAACGCTGGTGGTGTTCTGGCTTTTCACCCGCAAAACGGCGCTCGGGATGTTCATCGAAGCGGTGGGGATTAACATTCGGGCCGCGAAAAACGCCGGGGTAAATACGCGGCTGATGGTGATGCTGACTTACGTGCTGAGCGGCGTCTGTGCTGCGATTGCCGGGGTGATCGTGGCCGCTGATATTCGCGGTGCGGATGCCAATAACGCCGGACTCTGGCTCGAGCTGGATGCGATCCTTGCGGTGGTTATCGGCGGTGGGTCGCTGATGGGCGGACGTTTTAATCTGCTGCTCTCGGTGGTGGGGGCGTTGATTATTCAGGGTATGAATACCGGTATTTTGCTCTCCGGGTTCCAGCCGGAGCTGAATCAGGTCGTCAAAGCGGTCGTGGTGCTTATCGTGCTTATCGTGCAGTCGCCGCGCTTTATCACTCTCATTAAGGGGTTCCGCGGTCATGATAAAACGTAATTTGCCGTTAATGATCACGCTGGGTGTGTTCGTGCTGGGGTACCTCTATTGCCTGACCCAGTTCCCGGGCTTCGCCTCCACGCGGGTGATTTGCAACATCCTGACCGACAACGCCTTTTTAGGCATTATCGCCGTCGGCATGACGTTTGTGATCCTCTCCGGCGGGATCGATCTCTCCGTTGGGTCGGTGATCGCCTTTACCGGCGTGTTCCTTGCCAAGGCGATTGGCTTCTGGGGGATTTCGCCGCTGCTGGCTTTTCCGCTGATGCTGGTCATGGGCTGCGCGTTCGGCGCCTTTATGGGGCTTTTGATCGATGCGCTGAAAATTCCGGCCTTTATCATCACCCTCGCCGGGATGTTCTTCCTGCGCGGCGTGAGCTATCTGGTGTCGGAGGAGTCAATTCCAATTAACCATCCGATCTACGACACGCTCTCCAGTCTGGCGTGGAAAATCCCCGGCGGGGGGCGCCTGAGCGCAATGGGGCTGCTGATGCTGGGCGTGGTGGTGATCGGGATCTTCCTCGCCCACCGTACCCGATTTGGTAACCAGGTTTATGCCATTGGCGGCAGCGCCACGTCCGCGAACCTGATGGGAATTTCCACGCGTAGCACGACTATTCGCATCTACATGCTTTCGACCGGGCTGGCCACCCTCGCGGGGATTGTCTTCTCGGTTTATACCCAGGCAGGCTATGCCCTGGCGGGGGTGGGCGTTGAGCTGGACGCCATTGCCTCGGTGGTGATTGGCGGTACGCTGCTCAGTGGCGGGGTGGGGACGGTGCTCGGCACGCTGTTTGGCGTGGCGATCCAGGGGCTGATTCAGACCTATATCAACTTCGATGGCACGCTCAGCTCCTGGTGGACCAAAATCGCCATCGGCATTCTGCTGTTTATTTTCATCGCGCTCCAGCGCGGCCTGACGGTGCTGTGGGAGAACCGCCAGAGCTCGCCTGTTACCCGGGTGAATACCTCTGTAACAGGACGATAACATGCTGAAATTGCTTAAACTCTAAACATTTTCCGGTAGCGGCCGATACTCTTTTTTTATGCCCAGAAATATCTCGCTACCGGAAATAACATCATGCTTAAAACGCTATCGATTCGTACCGGCTTGCTCTCTTTACTGGCCGTTATGACCCTTCTGCTGCTGATTGTCAGCGGCATCGGCATTTATGCCCTTACACAAAGTTCCGCTTCTCTCCAGCGCATCAATCATCTTCAGGGTGAACAGATGGTGCAGCTGAATGCCGGCTATACGCTGATCCTGCGCGCGCGAAACGAAGCGGGGCAGGCCGTCCGCATGATGGAGGTCGGCCTGCTGGACGATGCGGCCAGGGCGGTCAAAACCATTAACCAGGAAGTGGCGCTGGCACAGAAAACGCTGAAGGGCGTGATCGGCAGCGGCGTGGCGGATGAGCAGGGGCAAAAGCTGCTGGATAACGTCGCCGCGAGCCTGGCGGTGTACAACCAGCAGGGTATCAGCCCGATGCTGAAAGCCCTGAACGAGCAAAGCGCGGACAGCTATTACGATCTGCTGGAAAACAAGCTGGTCCCGGTGGCGAAGCAGTTTGATAACGATATGCAGGCGTTCCAGGCATGGAGCGAGGCGCGCGGCAAAGCGGAGGTGAGCGCCGTGCAGGCGAGTAAAACCCGCGTGCTGATCCTGATTATCGTTGCGGCGCTGCTGACGGCTGGCATTATCGTGCTGGCCTGGCTGGTGCTGCGCCATATGCTGCTCAAGCCGCTTTCAGCCTCGATTGCCCAGCTGGAACATGTGGCGGCCGGGGATTTAACCCATACCCTGAACGCGCCAGCGAGCCAGGAATTTAATCGCCTTAACGCGGCGATCGAAGAGATGCGCCAGTCGCTGATGGACTCGGTTCTGCGGGTGCGTGACGCCAGCTCGCAGATTGATACCGGCAGCCGCGAGCTGACGGCCGGGAATATGAACCTGGCCCAGCGCACGGAATCCACCGCCACCTCGCTGGAGCAGACGGCCGCCAGCATGGAAGAGATCACCGCCACGGTGAGACTTAACGCCGATAACGCCGAGCAGGCGCACCAGCTGGCGAAGTCGGTCTCCGATACCGCCGATCACGGCAGCGAAATGGTCTGTTATGTCATTGAGAAGATGCGCGACATCTCCGGCAGCTCGGCGCGCATCGCCGATATCCTGAGCGTCATCGACGGCATTGCCTTCCAGACCAATATTCTGGCGCTGAACGCCTCCGTTGAAGCGGCGCGTGCGGGTGAGCAGGGGCGAGGTTTTGCGGTCGTGGCGGGTGAGGTGCGTAATCTCGCCAGCCGCAGTGCTGATGCGGCGAAAGAGATCCGCTCGCTTATCAGCGATTCGCAAACCCACGTGAACGAGGGCAGCGAGCTGGCGCAGCAGGCCGGTGAGACGATGGACGAGATCGCCACCGAAGTACTGCGTATGACCAAACTGATGCGTGAAATTGCGACGGCGTCTCAGGAGCAGAGCCGCGGCATTGAGCAGGTGAATATCGCCGTCAACCAGATGGATGAAACGGCGCAGCAAAATGCGGCGCTGGTCCAGCAATCATCTGCGGCAACACGTTCCCTGGAGGAGCAGTCGCGCGAGCTGATGGAAGCGATGGCCTCCTTCAAGCTGACGACGCAAACGGCCTGAAAAAAAGGGGAGCCTGACGGGCTCCCCTTTCTATGCGTTACGCGTCCGGGAATTCGCGGATCATGCGTTCAACGTCATCCACCATATGGCGGTTGCCGACGAAGAATGAACGGCGCTGGTGCAGGCTTTCCGGCACGATATCCAGAATACGCTCTTTACCGTCGCTCGCCTTGCCGCCTGCCTGTTCGGCCAGGAACGCCATTGGGTTGCACTCGTACAGCAGACGCAGTTTTCCGTCCGGGTGGCTGGCGGTGCTTGGGTAGAGGTAAATACCGCCCTTCAGCAGGTTACGGTGGAAATCCGCCACCAGCGAGCCGATATAGCGCGAGGTGTACGGGCGCTGGGTGGCTTTATCCTCTTCCTGGCAGAATTTGATGTACTTCTTCACGCCGTTCGGGAATTTGATGTAGTTGCCTTCGTTGATGGAGTAGGTGTTGCCCTTCTCCGGGAAGCGCATACGCTCCTGGCACAGGCAGAACACGCCCAGGGACGGATCGTAGGTAAAGGCGTGTACGCCGCAGCCGGTGGTGTACACCAGCATGGTGGACGAGCCATACACCACATAACCGGCAGCAACCTGTTTACTGCCCGGTTGCAGGAAGTCTTCTTCCGTCACCGGTGTGCCAACCGGCGTGACGCGACGGTAGATGGAGAAAATGGTACCGACAGAAACGTTAACGTCGATGTTGGAGGAGCCGTCCAGCGGATCCATCAGAACAACGTATTTCGCGTGTTCACACCCTTCGAATACGACGATCTCATCTTCTTCTTCAGAGGCGATACCCGCAACGATGTCGCGCGCGCGCAGTGCTGCTTTCAGTTTTTCATTGGCGAACAGGTCGAGTTTCTGCTGAACCTCACCCTGAACGTTCTCGGCACCGCTGGCACCCAGGATATCGACCAGACCGGCCTTGTTGATATCGCGGTGGATGATCTTAGCGCCCAGCTTTATTGCCGACAGCAAAGCAGTGAGCTCACCCGTAGCATGAGAGAACTCGTGCTGCTTTTCGACAATAAATTCACCTAACGTTTTCATAACACTTTCCCTGCATCTTATGTTGAGTAAAGCGGTTGATGTCCAACAATCTTAACAAACATTCAAATATTAGCGCAGAGGTGAATCGCGCCAGCAAAATACGGATTTACCTGAAATGCGTTTCACAGCCGCTGACATGTGCGTAAAATGTGCGCCACATTGAAGAAGGATAGTGACGTATGCGCATTCATATATTGGGGATTTGTGGCACTTTCATGGGCGGACTGGCAATGCTGGCGCGCTCGCTGGGCCATGAAGTGACAGGTTCGGACGCCAATGTGTATCCGCCGATGAGCACGCTGCTCGAGAAGCAGGGAATTTCTCTGATTCAGGGATATGACGCCAGCCAGCTGGAGCCGCAGCCGGATCTGGTGATCGTGGGTAACGCCATGACCCGTGGGAATCCATGCGTTGAAGCGGTGCTGGAACGCAATATCCCGTACATGTCTGGCCCGCAGTGGCTGCATGATTTTGTCCTGCGCGACCGCTGGGTTGTCGCCGTTGCCGGGACGCACGGCAAAACCACCACCGCCGGTATGGCGACCTGGATCCTCGAAGCCTGCGGCTACAAGCCGGGCTTCGTGATCGGCGGCGTACCGGGCAATTTCGACGTCTCCGCGCGTCTGGGCGACAGCCCGTTCTTTGTGATTGAAGCGGATGAATACGACTGCGCGTTCTTCGACAAGCGTTCTAAATTCGTGCATTACTGCCCACGCACGCTGATCCTCAACAACCTTGAGTTCGATCACGCGGATATCTTTGACGACCTGAAAGCGATTCAGAAACAGTTCCACCATCTGGTGCGCATTGTTCCGGGTCAGGGCCGCATTATCCTGCCGGAGAACGACATCAACCTGAAGCAGACTATGGCGATGGGGTGCTGGAGCGAGCAGGAGCTGGTGGGCGAGCAGGGGCACTGGCAGGCGAAAAAGCTCAACGCCGATGCCTCCGAATGGGAAGTGCTGCTCGACGGTGAGAAAGTGGGCGAGGTGAAGTGGGGCCTGGTGGGCGAACACAACATGCACAACGGCCTGATGGCGATCGCCGCGGCGCGTCACGTGGGCGTACTGCCTGCGGATGCCGCCAATGCGCTGGGCTCGTTTATCAACGCCCGTCGCCGTCTGGAACTGCGCGGTGAAGCCCACGGTGTGACGGTGTACGACGATTTCGCGCACCACCCAACGGCCATTCTGGCGACGCTTGCCGCATTGCGTGGCAAAGTTGGCGGCACCGCGCGCATTCTGGCCGTGCTGGAACCACGTTCGAACACCATGAAAATGGGCATCTGCAAAGACGATCTCGCGCCGTCCTTAGGGCGTGCCGACGAGGTCTTCCTGCTGCAACCGCAGCATATTCCGTGGCAGGTGGCCGAAGTGGCAGACGCCTGCATTCAGCCAGCGCACTGGAGTGCGGACGTGGATGTCTTAGCGGATATGGTGGTGAAAGCCGCACAGCCTGGCGATCACATTCTGGTGATGAGCAACGGCGGGTTTGGTGGGATCCATCAGAAGCTGCTGGACGGTCTGGCTAAGAAAGCCGCGGCCGCAGAGTAAAAAAAGCCCGGTGGCGCTAGCGCTTACCGGGCCTACATTTTTTCGCACGACCTTGTAGGCCGGATAAGGCGTTTACGCCGCCATCCGGCGCAAACCCGCACAGATTACTCTTCGTTCTCAGACAGCTCGCGCAGATACTGGAAAATCAGGCGCGCAGACTTCGGCGGCTTATTCCCTTCTTTCTCTTTCTTCGCGTTGCGGATAAGCGATCGCAGCTGCTGGCGGTCGGCATTGGGCCACAGGTTCAGCACTTCAGGTACCGCGTCATCACCCTGCTCGATCAAACGATCGCGGATCTGCTCCAGCTTATGGAACAGCGCAACCTGCTGGTTGTGGCGGTTTTTCAGTTTGTCCAGCGCCTGACGGATCGGCTCCACGTCGCGCTGACGCAGCAGTTTACCGATAAGCTGAAGCTGGCGGCGACGCCCTTCTTTCTTGATTTTCTGTGCCAGTTCAATGGCATCACGCAGATCCTGGTCGAGCGGGATCTTATCCAGCGCGTTTTTACCCAGTTCTACCATTTCTGCGCCAAGCTGTTTTAACTCTTCGGCGTCACGTTTAATTTCACTTTTACTGACCCAGATGATCTCATCATCTTCGTCTTCGATGTCATCACCGGGAACGTCGTCGAGCCAGTCTTCGGGCTGCTTAGTCATGTCAGGCTCCTTAAAAAAAAGAGGCTAATGTTACCAGTTAAGACGCGCACTGAAAAACGGTTCTCTGTTAGACTTCACTTAACTCTCTCTTACAGTATGGCATTTGCGATGAAAGTAACCTCACAAGTTGAAGCGCAGCGTAAGATCCTGGAAGAAGCCGTCTCCACCGCGCTGACGCTCGCTTCAGGTAAATCAGATGGCGCCGAAGTGGCGGTCAGCAAAACCACTGGCATTAGCGTGAGCACCCGCTATGGCGAAGTGGAGAATGTAGAATTTAACAGCGATGGCGCGCTGGGGATCACCGTGTATCACCAGAATCGCAAAGGCAGCGCGTCGTCTACCGATCTCAGTCCGGATGCCATCGCCCGTACGGTGCAGGCGGCGCTGGATATCGCGCGGTACACCTCCCCGGACCCTTACGCTGGTGTGGCCGATAAAGAGCTGCTGGCGTTTGACGCGCCGGATCTCGATCTGTTCCATCCCGCGGAAGTGACGCCGGACGAAGCCATTGAGCTGGCCGCGCGAGCCGAGCAGGCCTCTTTGCAGGCTGACAAACGCATCACCAATACCGAAGGCGGCAGCTTTAACAGCCACTACGGCATCAAAGTGTTTGGTAACTCCCATGGCATGTTGCAGGGGTACTGCTCAACCCGCCACTCGCTTTCCAGCTGCGTCATCGCCGAAGAAAACGGCGATATGGAGCGTGATTACGCGTATACCATTGGCCGCGCGCTGGGGGATTTGCAGTCTCCGGAGTGGGTGGGAAAAGCGTGCGCCGAACGCACGCTGTCACGCCTGTCGCCGCGTAAACTCTCCACCATGAAAGCGCCGGTCATTTTTGCCAACGAAGTGGCAACCGGTCTGTTTGGTCATCTGGTGGGGGCGATTGCGGGCGGTTCGGTGTACCGTAAATCAACCTTCCTGCTCGACTCGCTGGGCAAGCAGATCCTGCCGGAATGGCTGACCATCGAAGAGCACCCACACCTGCTGAAAGGGCTGGCCTCCACGCCGTTCGACAGCGAAGGCGTACGCACGGAACGCCGGGATATCGTTAAAGACGGCATTCTGACCCAGTGGCTGCTGACCAACTACTCCGCGCGTAAGCTGGGGCTGAAAAGCACCGGACACGCGGGCGGCATCCACAACTGGCGCATTGCCGGACAGGGCCTGAATTTTGAACAGATGCTGAAAGAGATGGGCACCGGCCTGGTGGTCACCGAGCTGATGGGGCAGGGCGTGAGCGGTATCACCGGCGACTACTCTCGCGGTGCGGCGGGCTTCTGGGTTGAAAACGGTGAAATTCAGTATCCGGTGAGCGAAATCACCATCGCCGGGAACCTCAAGGACATGTGGCGCAATATTGTTACGGTCGGTAACGATATTGAAACACGCAGCAATATTCAGTGTGGTTCTGTATTACTGCCGGAGATGAAAATCGCCGGGCAATAATCCCTGTAAGAGCGTGATTAATAATAAAAAAGGAAGTGAGCAATGCGTAAACACCTGTTAGCGATCGTCGCGGCTTCAACGCTGGTTCTTGGCTCATCTGCGTTTGCTGCCGATCTCGAAGACAACATGGACATCCTCAGTCAAAATCTGAAGGTGGTGCAGAAAACCGACAATGCGGCGGAAATGAAAGACGCACTGACCAAGATGCGTGAAGCCGCGCTGGATGCGCAAAAAGCGACGCCGCCGAAGCTGGAAAGCAAAGCGGCGAACAGCGCCGAGATGAAAGACTACCGTCACGGCTTTGACGTGCTGGTCGGCCAGATTGACGGCGCGCTGAAGCTGGCGAACGAAGGCAAAGTGAAGGAAGCCCAGGCGGCAGCCGATCAGTTTGTCGCGACCCGCAACACGTACCACAAAAAATATCGTTAATTGGGTGCCTGAGCTGTACGTCCTCTCTTCGTATGCGGAGGCGCATTATGCGCCCCCGCATCGTTGCTCCCTACTTGCCGGAGCGACAATCCATCCGCGCTGTCACTTCAAGCGAGCCGTTACGATAGCGGATCTCGCACAGTGTTTTCCTCGTCACCAGCGTTAAGATGATTATCGTCAAAGCAATAATCATCAAAACCCGGATAATTGGGGACTGGCGTTTCATGGATGCCTCCTTGCTTTAAAGCGGGCGAGGTAGCGAACTCCACGGTCGTGACGTGTCGTTTCGAGCCCCCGCCCTGATTTTTTATCAGGCGGGGCTTTCCACTTTCCGTCCCATGCCTGAGACGGTCAGTCTCAAGCACCCGCAGCCACTCTACCCAATCCCCATAAGAAAACCTTATCCACGTCACATTTCTACGAGCCTGCTCGTAATCTTTTCCACTCCGCTTAGCAGTCTAATGCCGCGTAATAGCGTGATATTCATCACGTAAATCCAGCGATTTATACAGATTCACCGCATTTATGTGGCACAGATCACTGCCGCTGCTCGCCTTTCCACTTCGAAGTGGAAAACAACTCGCTACAAACAATTCCCCCTCGACGTTAGTTTTATTCCAGAGCCATTAACGGGGTAAGACGAGTGATTAACGGAGCGGTAATGAACGACGTTGGGGAACAGGCGGTGCAAACAGAACAGCTCGCGAACACCATGCTTCAGCAGGTCTACGCCCTGCTGGCCCGGCACAACATCATTCCCAACGCGGTACAGGAGCAGATGCTGACCTCCCACGTTCGCGCAATGGCGCACCGGTCCGTGACCGGCGAGCCGCTGCCGGAGGTTGAAGCAGAGCTGTTCGACGAAATTTCACCAGATTCAATGCAACTTGCCCGTGAAGTGGTAGCGCAGTTCGGCAACCTTCCTGATGAAGAGGCCTGGCTGCTCTCCGTTCACTTCGAAGTCGCGAAAGACAACCTTTAAGGAGCAACACATGGAACAGATTACAGTCGTGATTGGCGATCGCCTGGGTAAAGGTCAGAAAGTGGCTGCGGGTGTGGAAAAAGCCGGCGGACGCGCGGTTGTCGTACCGGGCATGGCAGCGGATATGAAGCTCGGTGACGTGATGAAAGCGGAAAACGCCACCTTCGGGATCTCCTTCTGCGGCAGCGGCGGCGCGGGCGCCATCACCGCTCAGACCAAATATGGCTACAAGGCCAAATACGGCATGCGCTCCGTGGATGAGGGGGTGACCGCCATCAACGAAGGCTGCAACGTGCTGGGCTTTGGCTTTATGGATAAAGAAGAGCTGGGCGAGCGTCTGGTACAGGCGTGGCAGAAGAAATACGGCGCGTAAGCATGAAAGAACAGTTCACAACCACGGTGAGAGTGAAGGGGAAGGGCGACGCCAAAGCGCGCGCCTTTGCCGACGCCCTCAACCACGTTCAGGCCGCGGTGATGAAAGCCTCACCGCATATCTTACTGCGTATTGAGCCACAGGATGTGCAGGTTGTTCAGGCGCAAGAAGCGGTGCGAAAAGAAGCGTTTCTGTTCTTCTTTTTGCGTCGGGAAAGACGCACCTACAGCGTGGAGCTGGATGTGACCGTCAACGTGACCGCCATCAATCTCGACCAGGTGGATTTCGTCACGCAACGCTGATTATTCATAAAAGGGCAGACTGATGTTCTTAATTATATTAATAAAATCGCTCATCATTGGCGGCCTGGTTGGCGTCGGTGTTGGCGCCGGGGCTGCACGCATGTTTCATGCGCCTACCACTCAGGGTATGGGCGCGTTTCGTACGTTGGGGGAACTGAACTCCTGCGAAGGGGATCCGGCGTCCCACTTCTCCTTTGGGTTAGGTTTCTTCTTTAACGCCTGGGCCTCTTCCGTGGCCGCAGGTGCCTTCACACAGGACGTTGACCACCGCATCATCCCGAACTGGGGTGCTGCTGCACTGATGATCAAAAACCGTAATGTCGGTGAAACGCTGCATGATCCGCGCAAAATGGCGATTGCCTGCGGCATCATCGGCATGATTGTCGTGACCTTCCTTAACCTGACCGCCTCCTCCGTTCCGGCAGCGCTTCAGGTCACCGCTGTGAAGGTGCTGGTACCGGCGGCGAACCTGCTGGTCAACACCGTCATGCCGGTGATCTTCTGGCTGGCGGCCATCGACGCGGGCAAAAAATCGGGCTTCTGGGCCACCATCTTTGGCGGCGCGGCACAGCTGATCATGGGTAACGCCGTACCGGGCCTGGTACTGGGTATTCTGATTGGTAAAGGCGTGGAAGAGAGCGGCTGGAACCACGTCACCAAAGTGATGATGGCGGCGATCGTCCTGCTCTTCGTGCTGAGCGGCTTCTTCCGCGGTTTCGACATGAAGATGATCGAATCCTTCCATCTGACCGTGCCGAACTGGCTCGACATGATCCACAACTCGCTCAGCGGTAAATAACAGGAGCCTCTACATGGAACAGAATAAAGGTTTTTGGTATGCCGACTGGTCGTTCCCGATCTTCGTTGGCCTGCTCTCCTCCGGCGTGTTTGCCGGGACGCACATGTACTACCTCTACGGCATCGGCGCGTTTAACGAAGTGGCCTTTGTGGCGATGCTGAAAGCGGGAATCGATACCGGCGTCTACGGCGCGGTGGCGGCATTTGGCGCGAGCTTCCTGTTCGCCCGTATTATCGAAGGGTCGCTGGTGGGTATTCTTGATATCGGCGGGGCGATCCAGACCGGCGTAGGCCTCGGCGTACCGGCGCTGCTGCTGGGCGCGGGGATCATGTTCCCGGTGACCAACTTCATTGCTTCGCTGATTACCGGCCTGGTGATTGGCCTGGCGATTGGCTACGTCATCATCCTGGCGCGCAAGTTCACCATCAACCAGAGCAACTCCACCTACGGTGCAGACGTGATGATGGGTGCGGGTAACGCCTCCGGCCGCTTCCTCGGGCCGTTGATTATCCTCAGCGCCATGACCGCCTCCATTCCAATCGGCGTCGGTTCGCTGGTGGGCGCGCTGCTGTTCTACATCTGGCAGAAGCCGATTACCGGTGGCGCCATCCTCGGCGCAATGATTTTGGGCTGGCTGTTCCCGGTCGCCCTTTAATACCCGCGGGCGCTTCGGTGCCCGCTTTATCAGGAGATCCTCATGTTTGATTTACTCCTGCGCCGTGCGCGCCTCGCCGACGATACCCTGACCGATATCGCCATTCAGGACGGGAAGATCGCCGCGACAGGCGATATTGACGCTCCCGCCCGCAAAACGGTTGAGCTTAACGGTGACGTGTTCGTTAGCGCGGGCTGGATTGACTCCCACGTCCACTGCTACCCGAACTCCCCGATTTACCACGACGAGCCGGACAGCGTGGGCATTGCCACCGGCGTCACCACCGTGGTGGACGCGGGCAGTACCGGGGCCGACGACGTGGACGATTTCTATGAGATCACCCGCAAGGCCTCCACCGAGGTTTTTGCCCTGCTGAACATCTCCCGCGTGGGGCTGATCGCCCAGAACGAGCTGGCCAATATGGCCAATATTGACGCCGACGCGGTGAAGCAGGCGGTAAAGCGCCACCCGGATTTTATCGTTGGCCTGAAGGCGCGCATGAGCAGCAGCGTGGTCGGTGAAAACGGCATCACCCCGCTGGCGCGGGCGAAAGCGATTCAGAAAGAGAACGGCGACCTGCCGCTGATGGTCCACATCGGCAACAACCCGCCGAACCTCGATGAGATTGCCGAACTGCTGAGCTCCGGCGACATCATCACCCACTGCTACAACGGCAAGCCTAACCGCATTCTGACGCCTTCCGGCGAGCTGCGCGCCTCCATCACCTCCGCCCTGAAGCGCGGCGTGCGTCTGGACGTCGGCCACGGCACGGCGAGCTTCAGCTTTGAGGTGGCGAAACGCGCCATCGCGATGGGCATTCTGCCGCACACCATCAGCTCGGATATCTACTGCCGCAACCGCATCAACGGCCCGGTCGGCTCGATGGCGAGCGTGATGTCAAAATTCCTCGCCATCGGCATGTCATTGCCGCAGGTGATTGACTGCGTCACCGCCAACGCCGCCGACGGCCTGCGCCTGACGCGCAAAGGCCGCATTCAGTCTGGCCTCGACGCCGATCTGACGCTGTTTACCCTCAAGCGCCAGCCGACGGTGCTGACGGATGCCGAAAACGACAGCCTACAGGCTGAACACATTCTGGTGCCGCTTGCCGCGATCCGCGCGGGCAAGGGCTACATGACCGAACAAGGGAGCACGGAACATGCCTTCGATTTATGAGAAGTACAACTTAAAGCAGGTTATCAACACCTCTGGCCGCATGACGGCGCTGGGTGTCTCCACGCCGCGCCCGGAAGTGGTGCAGGCGGCGATGGACGGCATGAATCACTACTTCGAGATGAAGGATCTGGTCAATAAAACCGGGGAATACATCGCGAAGCTGCTGGAGGTGGAAGGGGCGACGGTGGTCTCCTGCGCGTCGGCGGGCATTGCCCAGTCCGTGGCGGCGGTGCTGGTGAAAGACAGCGACTGGCTGCTGGAAAACCTGCACGTCACCCCGATTGAAAATAACGAGATCGTCCTGCCGAAAGGCCACAACGTGAACTTTGGCGCGCCGGTGGGCACCATGGTGGCGCTGGGCGGCGGCAGGCTGGTGGAAGCGGGCTACGCCAACGAATGCTCTGCCGATCAGCTGGCGGCGGCGATCACCCCGCGCACGGCGGCGATCCTCTACATTAAATCGCACCACTGCGTGCAGAAAAGCATGCTCAGCGTTGAGCAGGCGGCGGTTGTGGCGCGTAAACACGACTTACCACTGATCGTTGATGCCGCGGCGGAAGAAGATCTGCATACCTATTACCGATCCGGCGCCGATCTGGTGATCTACAGCGGCGCGAAGGCGATTGAAGGGCCAACCAGCGGCCTGGTGATCGGCAAAACCCAGTACGTTGAGTGGGTGAAGCGCCAGACGGCGGGCATTGGCCGCGCGATGAAGGTGGGCAAAGAGGGCATTCTTGGCCTGACCTGCGCCATCGAACACTACCTGACGGCCACCAAAGAGAGCGGGGCCGAGATGGTGGCGAAGATGACGCCATTTATCGACGCGCTCAACACCCTGAACGGCGTTACCGCGCGCGTGGTCTGGGACAGCGCCGGGCGTGACATCGCCCGCACCGAGATTAAGTTCGACGAAGCCACCACCGGCGTTGGCACCGGTGAACTGGTGAACGCGCTGAAGCAGGGCGAATACGCCATTTACTTCCGTGGCTATAAAGCCAACGAAGGGATTATCGAAGCGGACGTGCGCAGCGTAAATGCTGACCAGCTGAACATCGTGTACCGCCGCATTAGCGAAGTATTAGGACAGGAGAAAAACGCATGAAACTGACCCCCAACTTTTACCGTGACCGCGTCTGCCTGAACGTGCTGGCAGGATCGAAAACCAACGCCAGCGCCATTTACGAGGCGGCGGAAGGTCATGTGCTGGTGGGCGTGCTCTCCAAAAATTACCCGGACGTGGCGAGCGCCGTTGCCGATATGCGTGAGTACGCAGCCCTGATTGATAACGCGCTCTCCGTGGGGCTGGGCGCGGGCGATCCGAACCAGTCGGCGATGGTGAGTGAAATCTCCCGCCAGGTACAGCCGCAGCACGTTAACCAGGTCTTTACCGGCGTGGCCACCAGCCGCGCGCTGCTGGGGCAGAATGAGTCCGTGGTCAACGGTCTGGTCTCCCCGACCGGCACCGTCGGGATGGTGAAAATCTCCACCGGACCGCTGAGCAGCAACGCGCCTGACGGCATCGTACCGGTTGAAACCGCTATCGCCCTGCTAAAAGATTTCGGCGGTAGCTCCATCAAATACTTCCCGATGGGCGGCCTGAAATGCCGTGACGAATACCAGGCGGTGGCGGAAGCCTGCGCCCGTCACGACTTCTGGCTGGAGCCGACCGGGGGAATCGATCTGGAGAACTTCGAGGCGATCTTGCAGATCGCCCTGGATGCGGGCGTGAGCAAAATCATCCCGCATATCTACAGCTCGATTATCGATAAAGCCAGCGGCGATACGCGTCCGGAAGATGTGCGTACGCTGCTGGCGATGACGAAGAAGCTGGTGAAGTAGTATCTGCCCTCACCCTAACCCTCTCCCAAAGGGAGAGGGAACTTTTGCCCCCTCTCCCTTTGGGAGAGGGCCGGGGTGAGGGAAAACAAACCGCACACACCCGAAGGAGCCACCATGCACACCCGTACCCTGCTTGTCGCTTCACTCTCTTTACTTGCTACCTCTGCAATCGCTCAAACCCAGTACGCCTGGGTGGGCACCTATAATCCGAACGGTGAAGGGCTGTACCGCTTTACCGTCGACCCGCAAACCGGTGCGCTGAACGATAAAACACTGGTGAGCAAACTGCCGAACGCCGCGCAGTTAACCGTCTCACACGACGGCAAAACGCTGTATCTGGCAAGCGAAGTGGAGCAGGGCGTGGTGCAGGCGTTGCGCATCGGCGATAACGGCACGCTGAGCGAGCTGAATCAGGTGGCCTCCGGCGGCGCGGGGCCGGTGTATCTTTCCCTGACGCCGAACGGCAAACATCTGCTGGCGGCAAACTACGTCAGCGGAACTGTCGCGGTGCTGCCCGTTAACGCAGACGGCAGCCTGGGCGATGCTACGGACACCCATCAGGACAAAGGCGAACCGGGCGCGGCGAAGCCGGAAGCTGCCGTCAAGGGCAGTTTTGCCATCAGCGATCATAACGGCCCGCATGCGCACATGATCGCCGCCGATCCGAGCGGGAAATACGTTTTTTCCACCGATCTGGGGCTGGATCGCATCTATCAGTACCGTTTAGACGATCAAACCGGAAAGCTGACCCCGAACGATCCGCCGTTTATCAGCGCCTCCTCAAAAGGGGCCGGGCCGCGCCACTTCGTCTTTACGCCGAAAGGCGATGCCCTGTGGCTGATTAACGAAGAGGCGTCTACGCTCACCCATTATGCGCTGGACAGTAATGGCAGGCTGAAAGAGGGTAAAACGGTTTCAGCCCTGCCGGACGGTTATAAAGGCACCAGTTTTGCTGCCGGGCTGGCGCTAAGCGCCGACGGGAAACAGCTGTATGTCGCTAACCGTTTGCATAACAGCATCGGTCACTTTACCGTAACGGCGGAGGGTACGCTGACGCATCAGGATGATGTCTGGACGCGCGGCGACTATCCGCGCACCCTGACGCTCGATAAGCAGGGTCGCTGGCTGTACGTCATGAACCAGCGCAGCGACAACATCACCCGTTTCCGCGTGGCGCCGGACGGCAAGCTGAGCGCCGAGCCAGACTATACCCCGGTCGGCAGCCCATCCCAGATGGTCATTTCACCCTGAGCAGTAAGAGGACAACGATGTGCGATTTCCGAACCAACGTTTAGCGCAACTTTTCGATCTGTTGCAAAACGAGACGCTGCCGCAGGACGAGCTGGCGCAGCGGCTGTCGGTCTCCACGCGAACCGTCCGGGCGGATATCACCGCCCTGAACGCGCTGCTGGCCAGCCACGGCGCGCAGTTCATTTTGAGCCGGGGCAACGGCTATCAGCTCAAAATCAATGATGTGACGCGCTATCAGCAATTGCAGGCGTCCCACCCGCGCGCGCTGCGTATTCCGCGAACCGGACCGGAGCGCGTGCACTATCTGGTGGTGCGTTTTCTGACGTCTGCCTTTTCCCTCAAGCTGGAGGATCTGGCCGATGAGTGGTTCGTCAGCCGGGCCACGTTGCAGAGCGACATGGTGGAAGTGCGTGAGTGGTTTCACCGTTATAACCTGACGCTGGAAACCCGCCCGCGCCACGGCATGAAGCTGTTTGGCAGCGAGATGGCGATCCGCGCCTGCCTGACCGACCTCCTGTGGGAGCTGGCGCAGCAGGACAGCCTGAACCCGCTGGTGACCGACGTGGCGCTGAACGCGGGCGTGGCGGAAAAGATGGTGCCGGTGCTGCACGATGCGCTGACGCGCCATCACATTCGCCTGACCGATGAAGGCGAGCTGTTCCTGCGCCTGTACTGCGCGGTGTCGGTGCGGCGCATCAGCGAAGGGTATCCGCTGCCGGAATTCCACGCGGAAGACGTGGAAGAGAACGTGCGTGAGGCGGCGAAAGATATCGCGGTGGCTATCCAGGAGCTGGCGGGCAAAGCGCTGTCGCCGTCAGAAGAGAGCTGGCTGTGCGTGCACATTGCGGCGCGGCAGATCCAGGAGATCGCCCCGAGCGCCATTAACGCCGACGACGACGAAGCCCTGGTCAACTACATTCTGCGCTACATCAACACCCACTATAACTACAACCTGCTCAGCGATGAGCAACTGCATGCAGATCTGCTCACGCACATCAAAACCATGATCACCCGCGTGCGGTATCAAATCATGATCCCCAATCCGCTGCTGGATAACATCAAGCAGCACTACCCGATGGCGTGGGATATGACCCTCGCGGCGGTGTCGAGCTGGGGCAAATACACGCCGTATGTGATCAGCGAAAACGAAATTGGTTTTCTGGTGCTGCATATCGGCGTTGGGCTGGAGCGCCATTACAACATCGGCTACCAGCGCCAGCCGCGGGTGCTGCTGGTATGCGATGCCGGTAACGCGATGGTGCGCATGATCGAGGCGGTGCTTCAGCGTAAATACCCGCAGATTGAGGTGACGCGCACGCTCACCCTGCGCGAGTACGAGCTTGCCGATGCCATTGGCGAAGACTTCGTGATCTCCACCGCCCGCGTGAGCGAAAAATCCAAACCGGTGGTGATGATCGCCCCGTTCCCGACCGATTATCAGTTAGAGCAGATCGGCAAGCTGGTGCTGGTGGATCGCACCCGCCCGTGGATGCTGGAAAAATACTTCGACGCGGCCCATTTCCGCATTCTCGACAAGCCTGTCGACCAGCAAACGCTGTTCCGCGAACTGTGCGGGCAGCTTGAAAGGGAAGGTTTTGTTGGCGCGGAGTTTCTGGATTCGGTTATTGAGCGTGAAGCCATCGTCAGCACCATGCTCGGCGACGGCATCGCGCTGCCGCACTCCCTCGGCCTGCTGGCGCAAAAAACGGTGGTCTACACCGTGCTGGCGCCGCAGGGCATTCAGTGGGGAGATGAAACCGCCCATGTCATCTTCCTGCTCGCCATCAGCAAAAGCGAGTACGAAGAGGCAATGGCGATTTACGACATCTTTGTCACCTTCCTGCGTGAACGCGCGATGGCGCGCCTGTGCCAGTGCGAGAATTTTGCGGCGTTTAAGGCTGAGGCGATGGAGAGTTTGAGTCGGTTTTGACGTTCAGGCGGACAGAGGATATCCGCCTGCATTCAACGCAGATGATGCACAACCTGATTGCTGCTGCCGCGCCAGATAAGCATAGGATCTTTTAGATCCTGCACGAACTTGCCGTCGACCAGAACGTTAATCAGATCCACCACTTCCATCTGCTGCGCATTCAGTTCATCCAGCTTATAGCCCGTCCAGACCCAGATGTCTTTTCCCGCGCACTCGCGGCGGATGCGTTTTACCAGCTTCAGGATCGCCGGCACGTTTTGCGGATGGAGCGGGTCGCCGCCGGAGAGCGAGATCCCCTGGCGTTTGATGCGCGTGTCGTTCAGGTCGTTGATAATGTGGTCTTCCATCTCAGCGGTAAACGGCATACCCGAGTTCAGCCGCCAGGTGCTTTTGTTGTAGCAGCCGGGGCACTCGTGAACGCAGCCTGATACAAACAGGGTACAGCGGGTGCCGGGTCCGTTGACGATGTCGACGGGGTAGTACTGGTGATAGTTCATAGCGTTAACCTGATGCCCTCACCCCGGCCCTCTCCCACAGGGAGAGGGAGAAAACCGGTGGCCGGAATAACAATGTGCTCGATCGGTTCCCTCTCCCTTGAGGGAGAGGGGTAGGGTGAGGGGGAAACCCTGCGCAGAACTTACCCGATCTGCCCATTCCCCAGATGTTTCACCCTGCGCTTCACCTCCTCCTGCTTACCGGCGTTAAACGGACGGGCGTCCGGGCTGCCAAGGTAGCCGCACACGCGACGGGTCACGGAGACGCGAGCTGCATCGTGGTTACCGCATTTCGGGCAGGTGAAGCCTTTGCTGGTGCACTCGAACTCACCGGTAAAGCCGCACTCGTAGCACTCGTCGATTGGCGTGTTGGTTCCGTAGTACGGCACGTGCTGATAGCTGTAATCCCACACGTCTTCCAGCGCCTTCAGGTTGTGCTGAATGTTCGGGTACTCGCCGTAGCAGATAAAACCGCCGTTCGCGATGGGCGGATAAGCCGCTTCGAAGTCGATCTTGTCGTACGGGTTCACCTTCTTCTCAACGTCAAGGTGGAAGCTGTTGGTGTAGTAACCTTTGTCGGTCACGCCTTCCACGATGCCGAACTCGGCGGTGTCCAGACGGCAGAAGCGATCGCAGAGGTTTTCGCTCGGCGTGCTGTACAGGCTGAAACCGTAGCCAGTTTCCTCTTTCCACTGGTCTACCGCATCGCGCAGGCGCTGCACAATCGCGATACCTTTCTCACGCAGGGCGTCGTTGTCATAGATATGCTTGTCGCCAAACAGCGCGTTAATCGTTTCGTGAATGCCGATATAGCCAAGAGAGATCGACGCGCGACCGTTTTTGAAGATCTCCGACACATCATCGTCCGCCTTCAGGCGCACGCCGCAGGCCCCTTCCATATAGAGAATTGGCGCGACGCGGGCTTTCACCCCTTCAAGACGGGCGATGCGGGTCATCAGCGCCTTACGTGCCAGCTGTAAACGTTCATCCAGCAGCGTCCAGAAGGCCGCTTCATTCCCTTTGGCTTCCAGCGCGATGCGCGGCAGGTTCAGGCTGATGACGCCCAGGTTGTTGCGCCCGTCGTGGATCTGCTCGCCGTTCTCATCCTCGTACACGCCGAGGAAGCTGCGGCAGCCCATTGGCGTTTTAAACGAACCGGTGACTTTCACCACCTGGTCGTAGTTGAGGATATCCGGGTACATACGCTTGCTCGCGCACTCCAGCGCCAGCTGCTTGATGTCGTAGTTCGGATCGCCAAACTTGTGGTTCAGGCCGTCGCGGATGGCGAACACCAGTTTCGGGAACACCGCCGTTTTACGGTTTTTACCGAGGCCGGAGATACGGTTGCGCAGAATTGACTGCTGGATCAGGCGTGATTCCCAGCTGGTGCCGAGGCCAAACCCGAAGGTCACAAACGGCGTCTGGCCGTTGGCGGTGTGCAGCGTGTTTACCTCATATTCCAGCGACTGGAACGCGTCGTAGCACTCTTTCTCGGTGCGGGAACGGGCGTAACCGTCGGCATCCGGGATCTGCCACTCTTCCGCCGTTTTACGGTGTTTGTTGAAGCTTTCGGTCACGAACGGGGCCAGCACTTCATCGATGCGGTTAATGGTGGTGCCGCCATAGATGTGGCTCGCCACCTGGGCGATGATCTGCGCCGTGACCGCCGTCGCGGTGGAGATGGATTTCGGCGGCTCAATCTCGGCGTTACCCATTTTAAAACCGTGGGTCAGCATGCCTTTCAGGTCGATAAGCATGCAGTTAAACATCGGGAAGAACGGCGAGTAGTCGAGATCGTGATAGTGGATCTCACCGCGCTCGTGCGCTGATACCACATCGCGCGGCAGCAGATGCTGACGGGCATAGTGCTTGGCGACGATACCGGCCAGCAGGTCGCGCTGGGTCGGGATCACTTTACTGTCTTTATTGGCATTTTCATTGAGCAGCGACGAGTTGGTTTGCTCTACCAGGCCGCGGATCTCCTGGTTCAGGCGACCGCGTTTCTCACGCTGGACGTCACGGTCGTGACGATACTCAATGTAGGCGCGCGCCAGCTGCTTGTACGGACCAGACATCAGCTGGTTTTCAACCGCGGTCTGGATCTCGTTGATATCCACCTGGCTGCGTTCATGCATCTGGCTGCTAACGACTTCTGCGACGGTGGCGCAGTAATCTGCGTCATCGACTCCCGCTGCTTTAGCTGCACGCAGAATGGCTTCTTTGATGCGCTCTGATTTAAACGGCACTTTACAGCCATCACGTTTCATCACATGCGGTGTCATGATCACTCCATTTTAAAAACAGGTTATCCACAGAGGTGGAGAAGTATTCACCGGGCGTATTCCTCGCCGCGGCAAAGACTTCCCGCGTGCCCAGCCCGTGTTATCCACAATTCCGGCCAGCGTAAGCGCCGTCTTGTTGTTGGAATAGTAGACGATAAATACAAGATGTTGGGTCGGCGTGCATTTTAAGTGCTACATATAGTGATTTGCATCAAACAAGTTTGCGATTTTTTTGATGCAGAACAAAGTAAAAAGACGAGAGTACAAACGGCGGGCGCTGGGGCAATTGTAAAGACGCGAAGGAAAAATCTGATTAATTATTCAACAAAAACAGCAAAGTAAGCCGGACACGGCATCGTGCCCGGCGGAGGAATTACTGCTTTAACCACCACACGGCTTCAAACGGACGAAGCGTTGAGGTTTGAGGGGCGGGGTAGTTACTTATCACCACCTGCGACTCGCCGCTGAGAGCGTCCGCTTGCCATTCCTGAGGCGAATGACTCAGATTCGCCACCACCATCAGCGTTTGTCCCTGCCACTGGCGGCGGTAGCACCACAGGGAAGGGTGGTCAGGCAGGAGATCCTCATAATCCCCCCACGTCAGTACCGGCAGGGTTTTGCGCAGGCGAATCAGCGACTGATAGGTGTAGAACACCGAATTGGGGTCATCCAGCGCCGCGCGGACATTCACGGTTTCGTAGTTGTCGCAGACGCCAATCCACGGCTCGGCCTCGGTAAAGCCCGCATTATGCGAGGCGTCCCACTGCATCGGCGTGCGGCCATTATCACGTGACTTACTCGCCAGAATCGCCAGTAGTTCATCCGTATCGCGACCGTTAGCCCGCTGTTCGGCGAACATGTTCAGGCTTTCCACGTCGCGGTAGTCGGTGATACGGCTGAAATGCGGGTTGGTCATACCCAGCTCTTCACCCTGGTAGATATACGGTGTGCCCTGCATCCCGTGCAGCACCATGCCGAGCATTTTCGCCGCCGCCACGCGGTGTTCCCCTTCGTCACCAAAGCGCGACACGATGCGCGGCTGGTCATGGTTACACCAGAACAGCGCGTTCCAGGCTTTGTTGTGCATCCCCTGCTGCCAGTGGCGGAAAAGGGTTTTTAGCGCCACGAAGTCCGGCTTCGCCTTCGTCCATTTTTCGCCGCCGGGGTAGTCCACCTTGAGGTGGTGGAAGTTAAAGGTCATCGACAGCTCGCGGCCGTCAAGAGATGCGTACTGCTGGCAGTTCTCCAGCGAGGTGGAGGACATCTCGCCCACCGTCATCAGGTTACGCGGCGTAAAGACGTCGCGGCTCATCTCCTGAAGATATTCGTGGATGCGCGGCCCGTCAGTGTAGAAGCGGCGACCGTCGCCGAGGGTATCGTCCGGGAAATCCTGATCTTTTGAAATCAGGTTGATGACGTCGAGACGCAAGCCGTCCACGCCGCGATCGGCCCAGAACTCGCACACTTTTTTCAGCTCGGCGCGCACCGCCGGGTTTTCCCAGTTGAGATCCGCCTGCTCCGGCGCGAACAGGTGCAGATAATACTGCTCGCTTTCGGCGTGCCAGCGCCAGGCGTTGCCGCCAAACTTGGAGCGCCAGTTGTTGGGAAGCGTATCCGGCGTACCGTCGCGCCAGATATAGAACTGGCGGTACGGACTCGCTTTATCCAGCGACTCGCGGAACCAGGCGTGCTGGGTGGACGTGTGGTTAAAGACCATATCCAGCACGATGCGGATGCCGTATTCATGCGCCCGGGCAACCAGTTCGTCAAAGTCGTCCAGCGTGCCGTAGGTCGGGTCGATGGCAGTGTAGTTCGCCACGTCGTAACCGTTATCCACCTGCGGGGAGATATAAAACGGCGTCAGCCAGATGGCGTCAATGCCGAGGGTTTTCAGGTAGTCCAGGCGCTGCGTCACGCCGCGCAGATCGCCCGTGCCGCTGCCGGTGGTGTCCTGGAAACTCTTTGGGTAAATCTGATAGATGACGCCGTTCTGCCACCAGTGAGGAAGGGTATTCATAGTACGTTCCTGCAAATGCGAAGGGGCGCAACTGCGCCCCGAAAGAGAGAATTAAACAATCTGCAACGTGCCCTGACGGAACTTACGCTGGTAAACCACGGTAGTCAGCGCCATTGGGATGATAATCGCCACCGCCATCGCCAGCGCAAATACCTGCCAGAACGCGGGCTGAATGGAGAGGATACCCGGCAGGCCGCCGACGCCAATCCCGTTCGCCATCACGCCGTTCAGGCCGCACAGCAAGCCCGCCAGACCGGAGCCGATCATCGCGCAGAGCATCGGGAAGCGATATTTCAGGTTGATACCGTACATCGCCGGTTCAGTGACGCCGAGGTAGGCGGAGATAGCAGCCGGAACGGAGATCTCACGCTCGTTGTGCTTACGGCTGACGATGATGATGCCGGTTACCGCCGAGGCCTGCGCAATGTTAGACAGGGCGATGATCGGCCAGACAGGCGTACCGCCGAGGCTCTGGATCATCTGCATATCGATCGCCAGCGTGGTCTGGTGCACGCCGGTGATCACCAGCGGAGCATAGAGGAAGCCAAACAGCGCGGCACCGATTGGCGCGAAGCTGCCGGTCATCAGGTGACGGACCGCGAAGGCCACGCCGTCGCCAATCATGCGGCCAAACGGACCGATAAAGGCATGCGCCAGGAACACCGCCAGGATCAGCGAGCAGACCGGGACCACCACCAGATACAGGTAATCCGGCACGATGCGCTTCAGGCGCGTCTCAATAAAGCCCAGCGCCAGACCCGCCAGCAATGCCGGGATCACCTGCGCCTGATAGCCCACTTTGGCGATGGTAAACAGGCCGAAGTTCCACACCTCTGGCGTTTGCTGACCAAGTAAGTAAGCGTTCATTAACTGCGGAGAGACCAGCGTCACGCCGAGCACGATACCGAGAATTGGCGTTCCGCCCATCTTGCGCACCGCGGACCAGCAGATCCCGACCGGCAGATAGAAGAAGATCGCTTCGCCAATCAGCCACAGGAAGTCATAGATGCTTTGCAGCGCCGGGTACATCTGCGCCAGTGTTTTGCCGTCACTCATTGGCACATCGCCGATGACGTTACGGAAGCCCAGAATTAAGCCCCCGCTGATCAGCGCTGGCAGCAGCGGGAAGAAGATCTCCGCAAAATGGGAAATCAGCTGCTCATGCCATTTCATATTCTGGCGCGCGGCCTTCTTTGCCTGCTCTTTATCGGCGGAAGAGTGCCCGGTAGTCGCCAGTAGAGCCTGATAGTAATCGCCCACTTCGGTACCAATCACCACCTGGAACTGCCCGGCGTTGGTGAAGCAGCCTTTAACCATGGAAAGCTCTTCAATGGCCTTCGGGTTGGCTTTTGCCGGATCGTTCAGCACGAAGCGCAGGCGGGTAATGCAATGGCTGACGGTGGCGATGTTATCGCGTCCGCCGACCAGGACGATCAGCTGATCGATATCTGTTTGTTTGACTTTACTCATCATGAAACCTCATGACAGATGGTGATAGGGGTTATGACCTGTGCGCAAGCCTACTCCTTCAACGTGACGGCGAAAATGGGAACGTTCCCGAAATCGGGCGAAGATCACAATAATCTATTCAAAAGAATTATGAGAGATGGGCAGGAATAACGATCTGACGGGGCTCGGTACGCCCGGTAATCTGCTCGATCAGCTGCGCGGCCGCCTGTCGCCCAGACTCGGCGTAACCCGGATCAACGCTGATAATCTCCGGGTGTAAGAACTTCATCAGCGGCGTGCTTCCCACGCTCGCTAATTGCAGCTCCCCGATGCGCTGCTCCTGCAAATATTTGCTCGCACCTAATGCCAGAGTATCCGTGGCGCACACCAGGGCGGTGGTTTGTGGCGTCAGCACGCTGGCGACCTGTTCATATCCCTGTTTCATACCCAGACCTGGCAGCGCGGCCACGGCGGGGAGATTGTGTTTTTTACAAAACGCCAGGTACGCTTCATGGCGACGCTTGCCGGTGGTGATGTCGGCATGGGGCACGCCGAGATAGCTGATATGCCGATGGCCCTGTTCATACAGGCGCTGCATCAGGATCACGATCGCCCCTTCGTCATCGTAACAGACAGAGGCAAACCCGCTGGCGTCGCGCGCCAGCAGCACCAGTGACGGCTGCCAGGGTTTGAGCACGTCCTCCTTAAGGCCAGTAAATCCAAACAGCACCACGCCATCAATATTACGGCGCTGAAGCATGCCGAGATGCTCCTCCACCATTTGCGCGGAGAACTTGCTCTCCATCATGATCGGATCGTAGCCCTGCTCGTAGAACGCGGGCAGCATAGTCTGTACGGCGAGGTTTTCGGAGAGGGAATCCAGACGCGAGACAATAATGGCGACCACTTTATCGCTCTGCCCGCGCATGGCGCGCGCGGAGCGGGAAGGGGAAAAACCGTGCTGATTCATCACCGCCTCGACGCGCTCGCGTGTGCGCTCGCTGACACCGCTTTCGTTGTTCAGCACGCGTGAGACAGTCGATTTCCCCACGCCGCTTAAACGCGCGATGTCTTTAATCGTAAGGCGGTTCTGCATGCTGTATTCCCTGTAACAACGATAAAATAATCAATTGAGCCTAATGCTATCCTGCGAATTCGCTATGGGCAAAGTCTGGTTTACGTTCGGTTTATTTGCAGGGCGTTATAATACCGCCCGATTAGTCACAAACGGTATGGATAAATCTCTATACTGCGCGCCGATACCCAACTTTTTACTTACCGGAGGCCACATGGATCCCGATCCCACACCTCTCCTGACACGGAGAAAACCTTCTTACCGGTAAGCCAGCTTTTTGCTGTCTCACCGGCGTGAGGCAGCAACGTTCATACGTTCCTGCTTGATAAATAAAGTGCCTGACAGGTACGGCTTTGCCACGCCTGCGGGAAAACTGCGTCCGCCTTTGCGGATGCGGGGGAATGACTATGCTGAAAAATATCACCCGGCAGCTGCAAGCGCTGCTGAGCCGTCACCTGCCACATCGCCTGATTGCGCGCGATCCGCTGCCAAATGCCAACACCATGGCGGGAGCGGCAATCCCCGCTTCCCTGACCGAGCGCTGCCTGAACGTGGCGGCGATGGATGAAAACGAAGTCTGGCGCGCCTTTGGCGGCCACCCGGAAGGGCTGAACGCGCAAGAAGTGTTAAAAATCCGCGCGGAACATGGCGATAACCAGATCCCGGCGCAGAAACCCTCTCCCTGGTGGGTCCATCTGTGGCTCTGCTACCGCAATCCGTTCAACCTGCTGCTGACGGTGCTCGGGATTATCTCTTACGCCACTGAAGATCTGTTTGCCGCAGGCGTGATTGCCCTGATGGTGGGGATCTCCACGCTGCTGAACTTTATTCAGGAAGCGCGCTCCACCAAAGCGGCGGATGCGCTGAAAGCGATGGTCAGCAATACCGCCACCGTGTCGCGCGTGATTAACGACCTCGGCGAAAACGCCTGGATTGAGCTTCCCATTGACCAGCTGGTGCCGGGCGATCTGGTGAAGCTGGCGGCGGGGGACATGATCCCGGCGGATTTACGTATCATCCAGGCGCGGGATCTGTTCGTCGCGCAGGCGTCACTCACCGGTGAATCTCTGCCCGTAGAGAAGGTGGCGCGGACCCGCGATCCGCAGCAGATGAACCCGCTGGAGTGCGACACCCTGTGCTTTATGGGCACCACGGTGGTTAGCGGCACGGCGCAGGCGATTGTCACCGCCACCGGCGGCAATACCTGGTTTGGACAGCTTGCCGGACGCGTCAGCGAGCAGGAGAGCGAGCCGAATGCGTTCCAGAAAGGCATTGGCCGCGTCAGCATGCTGCTGATCCGCTTTATGATGGTCATGACGCCGATTGTCCTGCTGATCAACGGCTACACCAAAGGCGACTGGTGGGAGGCGGCGCTGTTCGCGCTCTCCGTGGCCGTTGGCTTAACGCCGGAAATGCTGCCGATGATTGTCACCTCCACGCTGGCGCGCGGGGCGGTCAAACTCTCTAAACAAAAGGTGATTGTTAAACACCTCGACGCCATCCAGAACTTTGGCGCGATGGACATTCTTTGCACCGATAAAACCGGCACCCTGACGCAGGACAAAATCGTGCTGGAGAACCACACCGATATCGCCGGAAAGACCAGCGAACGGGTGCTGTACAGCGCGTGGCTGAACAGCCATTATCAGACCGGGCTGAAAAACCTGCTCGACGTGGCGGTGCTGGAAGGGGTGGACGAGGAGTCTGCCCGCATGCTCTCCGGCCGCTGGCAGAAGGTGGACGAAATTCCGTTCGACTTTGAACGGCGCCGCATGTCGGTGGTGGTCAGCGAGCAGCCGGACGTGCACCAGCTGATCTGCAAAGGGGCATTGCAGGAGATCCTGAATGTTTCCACGCAGGTGCGCCATAACGGGGAGATCGTGCCGCTGGATGAGACCATGCTGCGCCGCATCAAACGCGTCACCGATAACCTGAACCGTCAGGGGCTGCGCGTGGTGGCGGTAGCCAGCAAGTTCCTGCCCGCGCGGGAAGGGGACTACCAGCGTATCGATGAATCCGATTTGATCCTCGAAGGTTACATCGCATTCCTCGATCCGCCGAAAGAGACCACCGCGCCCGCGCTGAAAGCGCTGAAAGCGAGCGGGATCACCGTCAAAATCCTGACCGGCGACAGCGAGCTGGTGGCGGCCAAAGTGTGCCACGAAGTCGGCCTGGACGCGGGTGACGTCGTCGTGGGGAGCGACATTGAGCACCTGTCCGACGATGAGCTGGCCGAGCTTGCCCAACGCACCACGCTGTTTGCCCGCCTGACGCCGATGCATAAAGAACGCATCGTCACTCTGCTGCGTCGTGAAGGGCACGTAGTGGGCTTTATGGGCGACGGCATCAACGATGCGCCAGCCCTGCGTGCGGCGGATATCGGTATCTCCGTGGACGGCGCGGTGGATATCGCCCGCGAAGCAGCGGACATCATTCTGCTGGAAAAGAGCCTGATGGTGCTGGAGGAGGGCGTCATCGAAGGGCGTCGCACCTTCGCCAATATGCTCAAATACATCAAAATGACCGCCAGCTCCAACTTCGGCAACGTCTTCAGCGTGCTGGTGGCGAGCGCGTTTCTGCCGTTCCTGCCGATGCTGCCGCTGCACCTGCTGATCCAGAACCTGATGTACGATGTCTCTCAGGTGGCGATCCCGTTTGATAACGTGGACGACGAGCAGATCCAGAAGCCGCAGCGCTGGAACCCCGCCGATCTGGGGCGCTTTATGCTGTTCTTTGGGCCGATCAGCTCCATCTTTGACATTCTGACCTTCTGCCTGATGTGGTTTGTGTTCCATGCGAATACGCCAGAACACCAGACGCTGTTCCAGTCCGGCTGGTTCGTGGTGGGGCTGTTGTCCCAGACGCTGATTGTGCACATGATCCGCACCCGCCGCATTCCGTTTATCCAGAGCCGTGCCGCGTGGCCGCTGATTGTGATGACGGGCATTGTGATGGCGCTCGGGATCGCGCTGCCGTTCTCGCCGCTGGCAAGCTACCTGCAACTTCAGGCGCTGCCGCTGAGCTACTTCCCGTGGCTGGTGGCGATCCTCGCGGGCTACATGGTACTGACGCAGATGGTGAAAGGGTTCTATAGCCGTCGGTATGGGTGGCAGTAAATCATGTTTGCCGGGTGGCGGCTTCGCCTTACCCGGCCTACTCCCGAAACGTAGGCCCGGTAAGCGCAGCGCCACCGGGCAATAGCTTTCCTCCCAAATTCAACAACCTGTGATCTCTGTCGGCGCATTCGCTTGACGACAATTTGAGCGCATGTTAACAGAATGTTTTGCCTTTATTTGGCCCGTCAGATAAGGAACATTCATGTTACGGTACAGTCTCTTAACCGCCGGGCTTATGCTCGGCGCTTCCGCCTTTGCCGCCCCGGCAGGCGACCTTCCCTTAATGCCCTGGCCTGCGAAGGTTGAACGCCCGACTACTCAGGGCGCGCTGGTGCTTAACAATCAACTCGCTGTGAGCGTCAGCGGCGACGATCTGGGGGATGCGGTCAACCGCCTGCGCCAGCGCATTGCGCTGCAAACCGGCTGGACGCTTCAGCCGCAGGCCGAAAAACCTGACAAGCCGACCATCCGCATCGCCATCGCCAAAAAGGTGAAGCCGCAGCCGCTGCCGGACAGCGATGAGAGCTATAAACTCACGGTAGACGCCAACGGCGTAAATATCTCCGCCAACACCCGCTTCGGCGCGCTGCGCGCCATGGAAACCTTGCTTCAGCTGATGCAGAACGGCGTCGAAAACACCTCGATCCCGTGGGTGACCATTGAAGATTCGCCGCGCTTCCCGTGGCGCGGGCTGCTGCTCGATTCGGCGCGCCACTTCCTCCCGATTCCGGATATTAAACGCCAGATCGACGGCATGGCCGCGGCAAAACTCAACGTTCTGCACTGGCATTTGACGGACGATCAGGGCTGGCGCTTTACCTCGAAGCGTTATCCGAAATTAACCCAGCTTGCCAGCGACGGGCTGTTCTACACCCCGGAGCAGATGCGCGAGATTGTGCGTTACGCTGCCGAGCGCGGCATACGCGTGGTGCCGGAAATTGATATGCCGGGCCACGCCTCGGCGATTGCCGTCGCCTACCCGGAGCTGATGAGCGCGCCGGGGCCGTACGCCATGGAGCGCCACTGGGGCGTGCTGAAGCCAGTGCTGGATCCAACCAAAGAGGCAACTTATACCTTTGCCGACGCGATGGTCAGCGAACTGGCGGCGATCTTCCCGGATCCGTATCTGCATATTGGCGGCGATGAGGTTGACGACAGCCAGTGGAAAGCGAACGCTGCGATCCAGACGTTCATGCGCGACAACAAACTGGCGGACAGCCACGCGTTGCAGGCGTATTTCAACCGCAAGCTGGAGACGATCCTTGAGAAGCATCACCGGCAGATGGTTGGCTGGGATGAGATCTACCATCCCGATCTGCCGAAAAGCATTCTGATCCAGTCCTGGCAGGGACAGGACGCGCTGGGGCAGGTGGCGCAGAACGGCTATAAGGGCATTCTTTCAACCGGTTTCTACCTCGATCAGCCGCAATCCACCGCCTACCACTACCGCAATGAAATTGTGCCGCAGGGGCTGAACGGCGTGGATGTGATAGCGGACACCGACAGCGTCCAGAGCTGGGCTTTCTCTATGCCGCGCCTGAAAGGCAAGCCGGTGGAAGGCAGCTTTACGCTGGTGAAAGGCGATGCCGGCTGGCGCGGATTTATTGATTTTGCCGGGAAATCGCGTCGGGCGGTGGATAACATTCAGTGGCGGGACGACAACCAGGTAACGTTTACCGTTGATACCTGGATGGGTGAAACGCGTCCGGTCGTTTCCGTTGAGAACGATAAGCTCAGCGGTTATTTCCTGGTGGGTAACGCCCGCTACCCGATCGACGGCACGCGTCTGGACGCGGTGCCAAAAGGCATACCGCCGGTGGTGCCGGACCCGGCGAACGAGGCCAATCTGCTCGGCGGCGAAGCCGCGCTGTGGGCGGAAAACGTGGTCGCGCCGGTGCTGGATATCCGTCTGTGGCCGCGCGCCTTTGCAGTGGCGGAGCGGCTATGGTCGGCGAAGGACGTCAACGACATCGACAACATGTATACCCGGCTCCAGGCGATGGACAGTTGGTCGACGGTGTCGGCTGGACTACAGCAGCATACCCAGCAGCAGGTGCAGTTCACGCGCCTCGCCAACAATGCGGATACCCTGCCGCTGCAAATTCTCGCCCAGGCGCTTGAACCGGCGCAGTATTACACCCGCCAGCATCTTAAGTTCCAGGCCGGAAACTATCATCAGTTTGAGCCGCTCAACCGGCTCGCTGACGCGCTAAACGCGGAAAGCGCCACCGTGCGTCAGATGAATAAATGGGCGGACCGTCTGGTGAGCGACGCGGAGGACACGGAAAGCGCCGATGCGCTGCGCCACGTCTTTAACCGCTGGCAGAACAACACCAGCGATGCGCAGGCGCTAAGCGAAAACAGCTATCAGCTGAAGGCCATAAAGCCGGTGATCCAGGAGGTGGATAAGCTGGCCTCGATTGGTCTGAGGCTGACGGATCTGGTGGCGCGTCAGGGCACGCTGGACGACAACGAGATCGCGTCGATCCAGAGCGAACTGGATAACGCGGCGACGATCCAGGACGAGGTGGTGATTGCGGCGGTGTACCCGCTGGAGACGCTGCTTAGGGCGACGCGGAATCAGTAACAAATGCGCCCGGTGGCGCTACGCTTACCGGGCCTACGTGACGTGTAGGCCCGGCAAACGAAGTGCCGCCGGGCGTGAAGGCAACTCAGTTCTTCAACACCCACGCCTCTCTCCAGTGCGCGCCCACGCCTGGTTCAAACTGGTTTGCGGTTGGGCTGTACTGCACGCAGTAGCCGCTGAACGGGACAGGCCTGCATTCGTAGGTCTTACCGTCTTTCGGCTGTAGCACTACGGTGCCCGCTTTGTAGGACGCGACGTTATCCGGGAAGATAAAGTCATGCGGGCCGTTGCTGTCCGCCGCGTCGCTTTCCAGCATCAGATCCAGCACGTCCTGCGCGAACAGGGTGCCGTCTTTGTTGGTGGCGTAGTATTTCAGCATATGGTGCCCCGCCGTGACGTCAGTCAGGGTCATGGTCACGTCCTGGCTGGCGTTATTCATCTCCTGCTTCAGATACCCCTTTTCCGCACCGCTGTGGTTCATCACGTGCGCTTCAACGTTCACATCGCCTTTGGTGTTCACGTGGAAGGTGACGGTCGCCTTGCCATTCTCGATTTTGCTGTAGTGCAGGTTAGAAACCGCGATGGTTTCATTCACTTCCGCCTTCTGCTCTTCGTACGAAATCGCAACGGACTGGAGGGCGCTGCCGTCTTTGACGAAGACGCTGTTCGCGCCGTGAACCGGGCTAATTTCGCCCGCTTCATCCTTCACCCCGACACGCACATCGCTGTGCGCGGCGTTGATCTTCTGCGCCAGATCGTAGGACCACTGGTTCGCATCCCCCTGGGCAACGGAGCCGATGGTCAGCTCGGTACGCAGGGCGGCAACTTCCCCGTTGGCGTCGAAGAAGCGTGCAATCACTTTATCGCCCGTGTTCAGGTTATTCCCGGCAATCTGTCCGCTCAGGGTTTTACTCCACTGGGAGATCACCGCTGGGGTGTCGTCCGGCGTGACGTTGCCGCCGTTACCGAAATCAACGTCAATGGCCTGATAGAAACTGTTTGCCGTATCCGCAATTTCCCACACGCCATAAATAACCTGGTAGCCCGTACGTTCCGGGACATTACAGGTCATGGATTTTGTCATCGCCGGTGCCTGGCCATGTCCGTTAATAGTACAGAACGGCGTTAATTCGAACTGGTCACGGGTCAGCGGTTTATTGGGGTCCCAGTTTTGTTTGGTAATGTAATAACGCCAGTTGGTGGTTTTATGCGGCGCGGTATGATGCCAGACAAATTCATGCGGGCCTGCCGTCATAGGATTTTTGGTCCAGGCGTTCAGGCTCTGCTTATCAAGCTGGGAGTAGCTGGTAATACCGGCGCTGGCAAGCTGGCCGTCGGGCGGCATCGCACCCGTCGGGAAGCCGGAGGCCTTTTCTACGCTCTGCGGTTCATATTGTACAGAGCCACAGTCAATATTCTTGCCGAGCTTACACATATAAGTGCGGCTGGCGGGGGATTCTATATATCCGTGTGCAAGTGCGGAAGACGCAACCGTTAATGTAGTAACCGCCAGCGCAATTTTAGAGAGTTTCATTCATCATCCATTAATTAGAATAGAGCAAGGCAGCGTCAGTCTATTAATGGAGTGGCGGATGCGTCATTTCCCGGAGAGAGTAAAAATAGTCGAAATAAAAAAAGGCAGCCTGAGCTGCCTTCTCTTTCTTGAAATAAATTAGCGACGTACGGCAATCGCTTCAATTTCAATTTTCACGTCTTTTGGCAGACGCGCCACTTCCACGCAGGAGCGCGCCGGGAAGGTCGCGTTGTGCTCGGTGAAGAACGCTTCGTAAGTAGCGTTAACGGTCGCAAAATCATTCAGATCTTTCACGAACACGGTAGTTTTGACGATATCGCCCACTTTCAGACCGGCAGATTCGACGATCGCCTGCACGTTTTCCAGCGACTGACGCGCCTGCGCCGCTACGTCGGCTGGTACTTCACCGGTTTTTGGGTTCACCGGGATCTGGCCAGAAGTGATGATCATGCTGCCCAGATCAACGCCCTGAACGTATGGGCCGATAGCCGCTGGTGCATTTTCCGTCGCGAGTACTTTGCTCATTTTTTCTCCAGAATTACAGCGTTAAGAATGTTCCCGGCCATTATAACAGCCGGGATTTCATTACCAACCTCAATTAGTTGGCCAGCACCACATAATGAGAAAACTCTTTTTCGCAGTATTTGCATTTGAGTGCGATGTCATTGGCGCGTTTTTTCACTGCAAAGCTGGAGGAAACCGGCTCAGCATGACTGATGCAGTTGCTGTTCGGGCAGACCAGCACGCTTTCGATGCGATCCGGCAGGCTTGGGCGAGATTTTCCCACCACGTCGTAATCGTCGATGCGGTTAACCGTGGCGTCCGGTGCGTACAGTGACAGCTGGTTAACCTGCTCGTCGGTCAGGAAAGTGTTCTCGATCTTGATCAGGTCTTTACGGCCCATTTCGCCCGACGGCAGGTTCAGGCCGATGGTGATGCGCTGGTCGGTTTCAGTCAGTTTGAACAGCGTCAGCAGCTTAAAGCCCACCTGCGCAGGGATGTGGTCAATCACGGTGCCACGCTTGATGGCTTCAACCTGGAGTTTGTTATCGTGTGTCATTGTCGTTTCCCCTTACAGTGCCAATTCGCGATTCAGAACCAGTGCCAGTAACGCCTGGCGGGCGAAGATGCCGTTTCCGGCCTGCTGGAAGTACCAGGCGTGCGGCGTTTTATCCACGTCTGTGGTGATCTCATCGATGCGCGGCAGCGGGTGCAGCACCTTCATGTTGTCGCGCGCGCCCTCGAGGTCGCTGGCGCGCAGCACGAACTGCGCCTTCACGTTGGCGTACTCGGATGGGTCAAGACGCTCTTTCTGCACGCGGGTCATGTAGAGAATATCCACGTTGCCCATCACCTCTTCGATGCTGGCGTGCAGGCTCCACGCGATGCCTTTTTCGTCCAGCATATCGAGAATGTACTGCGGCATCGCCAGCGCGTCCGGGGCGATGAAGAAGAAGCGGTTGCCGTTAAATTTCGCCAGCGCCTGGGTCAGCGAGTGGACGGTGCGGCCATATTTCAGGTCGCCGACCATGGCGATGTTCAGGTTCTCAAGCGTGCCCTGCGTCTCCTGAATGGTGAACAGATCCAGCAGGGTCTGCGTCGGATGCTGGTTAGCGCCGTCACCGGCATTCAGTACCGGAATGCCGCCGGAAAATTCGGTCGCCAGACGCGCCGCGCCCTCCTGCGGGTGGCGCATCACAATCGCGTCAACGTAGGTGCTAATCACTGAAATGGTATCCGCCAGGGTCTCGCCTTTTTTGCCCAGCGACGTGTTGCTGCTGTCCGAGAAGCCCACCACGCTCGCGCCCAGGCGGTGCATGGAGGTTTCGAAGGAGAGACGCGTGCGGGTCGAGGCTTCGAAGAAGCAGCTCGCAATCACCTTGTGCTTCAGCAGCTCCGGTTGCGGATTGGCCTTCAGTTTTGCCGCGGTTTCCAGAACCAGTTCCAGCTCTTCGCGGCTGAGGTCGTTTATGGAAATGATGTGTTTTTGATAAAGCGGATTCATGTTTATCTCCTGACGCCGGGCAAAAAAAAGCCCCTCAAATGAGGGGCTCTGGGAATAGGTTTAGCAACGGGAAGAAAAACGGCAGGCCAGCGTCTGATTTCAGACGCGGTAAGACGTTATGTCGTACACGCTTGACCATGCTTCCTCCCGGCAAATTGTCGGGCATTATACGCAGCTCGCTTTTGGGATCAAGCGATTTAATGCACGCTTTACTCAATGCAAACGGTTCTTTATGAATATTAATGCGTTCTGAGTAAATAATTAATTTGCTTATGCACCAGCGCGGTGCGCTTCACCACGCGGGGCGCGACCCAGACAATACTGCTTCCGGCCACCACGCCTAAAATTTCCGGTAACTGGTGATAATCCAGAATACGCGCCACCGCGCGGCCATATCCGGCGACGGTATGGATAAGGATAAATTCGCTGTTGTGCTCCACGCTCACCACCATTTCAGAGACGGTACGCGCCGCGTCGGGGGCCGGGCGCAGCTGGGGATTCAGCGAATAAATCTTTAGCCCTTTGGCATTGCGAATTTTTATGACACCGAGCAACTTGAGCAGACGTGAAACGGTGGACTGGCTGATGGTCTCAAAACCCCGCTCCTGTAAGTCGCGGCGGATCTCCTCCTGAGAGAGATAGCTCTTTTCCGCGATCAGACGCTGGCAGACCGTTAGCTGTAGTTGCTCTTTGGGAGAGTACTCTTCGTAATCCATCATAGTTCCCATATCAGTTCCCGAAATAACCGGTGGCACCGCACCGATCCGTAGGCCGGATAAGCGCAGCGCCATCCGGCAAATTACAACAGGGCGCCCAGGCTTAACGCCACCATAATCACCACCGTTAAAATCCCCAGCAACGGCGCGACCCATTTCAGATAGCGCACGTAGGGCACGCGGGCGATAGCCAGCCCGCCCATCACGACGGCAGAGGTGGGAGTGATCAGGTTAACGATGCCGGACGCCGACTGGTAAGCCGTAACCACCAGGTCGCGGTTGACGTTAGCGAAATCGGCAAGGGGCGCCATGATCGGCATCGTCAGAACGGCCAGGCCGGACGAAGAAGGCACAAGAAACGACAGCACCACTTCCAGCCAGTACATCACGTTGATGAACGCCACCGTCGACAATCCGGTGACCATTCCCTCGGCGCTGTGTAAAATGGTGTGGGTAATCATGCCCTTATCCATGATCACTACGATACCGCGCGCGATGCCGATAATCAGCGCGACGCCCAGCAAATCTCGCGCGCCGTTGATAAAGGTTGAAGTCAGCTCCTCTTCGCTCATGCGGGCGATCAGCCCGACGATAATCGCGCTGGCGAGGAACACCGCCGAGATCTCCGCCATCCACCAGCCCAGCACCGCCACGCCGTAGATCATCACCGCGAAGGCGAGGGCGAAGATCACCAGGATGAGTTTGCGCACCGGGGTAAATTCCAGCGACTGCTCGCCCTTGTTGCCGAGGAAGTGGGCGAGATTCTCTTCCTGCTTATCCGCCACGATCGACAGCGACGTATCCTTGCGCACCTTGCGGGCGTAGCGCATTACCCACGCCACGCAGATGATCCAGCCGATCACCAGCAGCGCCAGGCGCAGAGCGATGCCGTTGGTGAAGGGGATCCCGGCGGCGTTGGCGGCGATCACCGTGGCGAACGGGTTGATGGTGGAGCCGAGGGTGCCGATCCCCGCGCCGAGCAGCACGGTGGACGCAGCAACCACCGGATCGAACCGCGCCGCCAGCATCACCGGCACCAGTAAGGTATAGAAGGGCAGCGACTCTTCTGCCATGCCGTAAATCGTGCCGCCTGCGGCAAACAGCGCCATCAGGATCGGGATCATCCACTCTTCGCGGCCGCGCAGCCGGGTGGTGACGCGCTCGATCCCGGCGTCTATCGCCCCGGTTTTAGTGACGATCCCGAGGAATCCCCCGATGATCAGAATAAACAGCGCCACGTCGATGGCCCCGGCCTGCCCGGACTCCGGATCGTACAGCCCGGCAATCGGCGCCATCAGCACCGAAACCAGCCCCTGCGGATGTGATGCTACCTGTGCATAGGTGCCAGCAACCGGCACTTCTTTGCCGAGCGCCTCGTTCATCGCCATATGGTACTGCCCGGCCGGAACAATCCACGTCAGCACGGCAACCACGGCAATCAGAAAAAAGAGAATGGTGTAAGCGGAGGGAAACTTGAACTTGCCCATGATGTTCTCCTGAACCCGGCGCACCCCGCGGCGCGCCGGGCGGTGATTAGTCGCCGAGTGTCGCCACCATGACCGCTTTGATGGTGTGCATGCGGTTCTCTGCTTCGTCGAAAACGATGGAGTTCGGTGATTCAAAGACCTCTTCCGTCACCTCCAGCCCCTTCAGGCCGTACGCCATCTCGATTTCGCGGCCCACTTTAGTGTGCTCGTTGTGGAACGCAGGCAGGCAGTGCATGAACTTGACGTTCGGGTTGCCGGTGGCCTTCATCACGTCCGCATTGATCTGATACGGCTTCATCAGGCTGACGCGCTCGGCCCAGGCCTCCTTCGGCTCGCCCATGGAGACCCACACGTCGGTGTAGAGGAAATCGGTGCCCTGCACGCCTTCCTCCACGTCGTCGGTGAGGGTGATGCGCGCGCCGGTCTCTTTGGCGATGGCGCGGCACTGCTCAACCAGGCCTGCCTCCGGCCAGAAGGATTTCGGCGCGACGAGGCGGATATCCATCCCCATTTTGGCCGCGCCGACCATCAGGGAGTTGCCCATGTTGTTCCGCGCGTCGCCTAGATAAGCAAAGCTCAGCTCCGGCAGGGTTTTGCCCGGAGAGTGCTCCAGCATGGTCATCAGGTCGGCGAGGATTTGCGTCGGGTGGAACTCGTCGGTCAGGCCGTTCCACACCGGCACGCCCGCGTACTCACCCAGCTCTTCGACGATGGCCTGGCCGTAGCCGCGATACTCGATGCCGTCATACATGCGGCCCAGCACGCGCGCGGTGTCTTTCATTGACTCTTTGTGGCCAATCTGCGATCCGCTTGGGCCGAGGTAGGTGACCTGCGCGCCCTGGTCGAACGCACCCACTTCGAAGGCGCAGCGGGTGCGGGTGGAGGTTTTTTCAAAGATCAGGGCGATGTTTTTCCCGACCAGGGTTTGTTTTTCGCGTCCGGCTTTTTTGGCGGCCTTCAGCTCGATGGCGAGGTCGATCAGGTACTGGATCTCTGCCGGGGTGTAGTCCAGCAGTTTGAGGAAGTTGCGGTTTTTCAGGTTAATGGTCATGGGGAAATCCTTTTTAAAATTTAGCTGTCTGATGCCCTCACCCCGGGCCTCTCCCTGTGGGAGAGGGGGCGTACATTCCCTCTCCCTTTGGGAGAGGGTTAGGGTGAGGGGAAAACGACTCAGTTACGAATCAACGTGCCTTTCTCGCCCGCCAGGATCTCCGCGCCGTCGGCCAGCGCACCGATCCCGGCAATGCCGCCGCAGGCCTCAACAAACTCGCGGCAGGCGGCCACTTTCGGCCCCATCGATCCCGCGTCGAACTGCATATCTCTGAGCAGCTCCGGCGTCACCTGCGCCAGCGGACGCTGGGTTGGCTTGCCCCAGTCGAGATACACCGCGTCGGCATCGGTGAGGATTAGCAGGGCATCGGCTTCGATCTGACGTGCCAGCAGGGCGGCGGAGAGGTCTTTGTCGATCACCGCCTCAATGCCGCGATAGCCGTTGGCGTGTTCCACCACCGGCACGCCGCCGCCGCCGTTGCAGATCACCAGGTGGTCGCGCTGAATCAGCGCCGTGATGGCGTCGCTCTCGACGATGCGCTTCGGCTGCGGCGACGGCACCACGCGGCGGAAGTAGCTGCCGTCGGCCTTAAACACCCAGCCTTTCTCTGCGGCCAGCGCTTTAGCCTGGGCTTCGCTGTAGACCGGGCCGATGTACTTGGTCGGGTTGCTGAAGGCCGGGTCGGCGGCGTCCACTTCCACCTGTGTGAGCAGGACGCTGACCTCGCGCTGCGGGAGATTGTTTTTCAGCGCCTGCTGGAGCATGTAGCCGATCATCCCCTGGCTTTCGGCACCGAGAACGTCCAGCGGGTAGGGGGTGACTTTGTCATAGGCGCTGTTTTGCAGTGCCAGCAGTCCGACCTGCGGGCCGTTGCCGTGCACCAGCACCACGCGCCACTGCTCCGTTAAGCCAGCGATGGTGCGGGCGGCCTGCTCGATGTTCTGGCGCTGGATGTCCGCTTCAAGCGGCTCGCCGCGCTTGAGCAGCGCGTTGCCGCCAAGGGCCACAACCAGAGTGGGTTTTCGTTCCATGATGGCTCCTTTAAATTCCGTCGCGTTCCAGTGGGCAACTCATGCAGCGCGC
Source organism: Enterobacter cloacae complex sp. EB5 (assembly GCF_031432835.1). Classification (NCBI taxonomy): domain Bacteria; kingdom Pseudomonadati; phylum Pseudomonadota; class Gammaproteobacteria; order Enterobacterales; family Enterobacteriaceae; genus Enterobacter; species Enterobacter cloacae complex sp. EB5. Next base: position 1,416,781 of record NZ_CP133860.1, on the reverse strand, counting down.
GCCGCCGCGACCGCGTCCCAGCTCGTCGCCTGGGATAGGCAGCACGGTAATGCCTGCTTTGTCGTACTTCTCGTTGGTCCAGACGTTGCGCTCGTAGCCGATCACCACGCCCGGGCGGATGGTGAGGACGTTGTTGGCGTCGTTCCACTGCTCGCGTTCGGCTTCAAAGGCATCGCCGCCGGTGGTGATCAGGCGGACCTGGTTAATGCCGAGGGCTTTCTCGATGGCGTGCAGCAGGTCGGTTTCCTGGGTACGCAGCAGGCCGCCGCGCCCGTCCGGGGTGAGCGTCCAGCACTGGGCGTCCTTGCGCACCACTTCCGGGTAAACGGAGAAGGTGTCCACGTCGATGTGGGTCATTACGGTGTCGAGGTGCATGCAGGAGCGGTGTTTCGGCAGCTCAACGGCAATCACGCGCTCGGCCTGGCGATGTTTAAACAGGCTGTTGGCGAGGAACTCCACGCCCTGCGGGGTCGTGCGCTCGGACATGCCGATCAGTACCGCGCCGCGGCCAATCACTAATACGTCGCCGCCTTCCAGAGTGGCGTGGTCGTAATTAATATTCTCGTCGCCGAAATACTTAATAAACTCGCCGTCGGCAAATGCGGGGTGCCAGCGATATATTGCCCGCAGGTTATTGGTTTCACGTTGGCGAGCAGGTTTCGCCATCGGATTAATGGAGACGCCGTTATATATCCAGCAGGAGGTATCGCGGGTAAATAAGTGGTTCGGCAGCGGCTTCATAATAAAATCATTCGCCGTGTGGGTATCGACCACCATATTTTTAATAGCCGCAGGAATTTCACCGTAGGTTAATCCGCCGCTCAATCTGCGCGCCAGTTCGCGATGCGGCAGATCCGCCAGCCAGCCGCGCACGTCGGCGGCGAAGGTTGGCCCCAGGCGATAGTCGGAGATTTGTGTTTCAAGAAGCCAGGCTTTTGCTTCCGCAATATCAAGCGTTTGCGTAAGAAGGTCGGTCAACAGCAGGACTTCCACACCCTGCTCGCGCAGCGTGTTTGCGAAGATGTCATGCTCTTCACCCGCCCGTTCAACCGAGAGCACGTCATCAAATAGGAGCTCCTGACAGTTTGAGGGGGTTAACCGTTTCAGACTTAAATTTGGACGGTGCAGCATAACGCTACGCAATTGACCAATTTCAGAACCGACGTAATGCTTTTCCATAATTATTCCTTTAACTTTTTTTTCAGAATAAAAAGGGCATGCGCCATGTGATGTGTTTAATTTCATGGCGGCTAAGCTCAATTGATTTCGTGATTTATAGTAGGCGCTTAAATAATGGTTATTGTGACATTGCTCACGCGAAAACCGATATTGATGAGTTTGTTTTCAATTGCATGATTCGTATCAGATAATGATTAATTTCATATTATTAAGGGATGAATACCTAAGCAGGAACGGGTGGCAATATTTGAAGTTGTTATTATTTTGTAGAATCACATGTTTTGAAATATTTGGTTATGCTGTTGATTTTAAACAATAAAATTCAGTCCCAGGAATAGCTATGCAATAATGACAATTAACTATTTTTCACTTAAGAGAAATCAATAAATAATTATGGATTTTTAAAGGAAATAACCGAAGTGATAAAGTGTGATATACCAACAGGTTTTGTGAGTTACTTTGTATATTCAGTGGGTTAGATCCTATGTGCAAAGCGCATGAAATGAGGTTATGCATAACCACTGCATAAATGCCTGTGTGTAATTAACAGTGGATTAACACATTTCCCGATAAACATGCGCTGACGCAAATCTTGTCTAAAAAGGGCTGGTATGGAAGAGGCAATTCTCGTATAAAACATGAAAATGAAACAATGTTTTAATCTGAGGGTCGTATCATGATTATTGGCAATATTCATCATCTCCAGTCCTGGCTGCCAGAAGAGCTGCGCCAGGCCATTGAGCACGTTAAGGCGCACGTCAGCGACGCGACGCCGACCGGCAAGCACGACATCAACGGCAACAGCCTGTTTTATCTGGTTTCGGAGGACATGACCCAGCCGTTCGCCGAGCGTCGCGCTGAATACCATGCACGCTATCTGGATATTCAGATTGTGCTGAAGGGTCAGGAAGGGATGACCTTCAGCACCCTGCCGCACGGTACGCCGGACACTGACTGGCTGGCGGAAAAAGACATCGCGTTCCTGCCGGAAGGCGAGCAGGAGAAAACCGTGGTGCTGAGCGAAGGAGATTTTGTGGTGTTCTGGCCGGGCGAAGTGCATAAGCCGCTGTGCGCGGTGGGTGCGCCGGCGCAGGTGCGTAAGGTTGTGGTGAAGATGCTGGTAGAGTAACCCTTACCCCTCACCCTAACCCTCTCCCACGGGGAGAGGGAACTTTTACACCCTCTCCCCGTGGGAGAGGGCCGGGGTGAGGGCACCAGACCGCACCCACGCATAATGTGATCCAGCTTAAATTTCCCGCACTCCCTCCTCATCTCCCATTTACCTGCGCTTTTTCTGCGTCATAGTATGATCGTTAAATTAATGAACGCTGTTCTATAATATAGAACAAAATGATTCAGCAAGGAGATCACATGCCGCAGTCCGCGTTGTTCACGGGTATCATTCCCCCTGTCTCCACCATTTTTACCGCCGATGGCCAGCTTGATAAGTCGGGCACCGCCGCGCTGATCGACGATCTGATCAAAGCAGGCGTCGACGGCCTGTTCTTCCTGGGCAGCGGCGGCGAGTTCTCCCAGCTCAGCGGCGAAGAGCGTAAAACCATTGCCCGGTTTGCGATCGATCATGTCGATCGTCGTGTGCCGGTGCTGATCGGCACCGGCGGCACCAACGCCCGGGAAACCATTGAACTGAGCCAGCACGCGCAGGGGGCGGGGGCGGACGGCATCGTGGTGATCAACCCCTACTACTGGAAAGTGTCGGAAGCAAACCTGATCCGCTATTTCGAACAGGTGGCCGACAGCGTCACGCTGCCGGTGATGCTCTATAACTTCCCGGCGCTGACCGGGCAGGATCTGACCCCGGCGCTGGTGAAAACCCTCGCCGACTCGCGCAGCAACATCGTCGGCATCAAAGACACCATCGATTCCGTCGCCCACCTGCGCAGCATGATCCATACCGTCAAAGCCGCACATCCGCACTTCACCGTGCTCTGCGGCTATGACGATCATCTGTTTAATACCCTGCTGCTCGGCGGCGACGGGGCAATCTCGGCCAGCGGCAACTTTGCCCCGCAGGTGTCGGTGAATCTTCTGAAAGCCTGGCGCGACGGGCACGTGGCGAAAGCGGCTGAGTATCATCAGACCCTGCTGCAAATCCCGCAGATGTATCAGCTGGATACGCCGTTTGTGAACGTCATTAAAGAGGCGATCGTGCTCTGCGGTCGTCCGATTTCTACGCACGTCCTGCCGCCAGCCTCGCCGCTGGACGAGCAGCGTAAGGCGCAGCTGAAAACCCTGTTACAACAGCTCAAGCTCTGCTGAGCCGGACGATAACGATGACCATTGAGAAAATTTTTACCCCACAGGACGACGCGTTTTATGCGGTGATCACCCACGCGGCGGGGCCGCAGGGCGCGCTGCCGCTGACTCCGCAGATGCTGATGGAATCCCCCAGCGGCAACCTGTTCGGTATGACGCAGAACGCCGGGATGGGCTGGGATGCCAACAAACTCACCGGCAAAGAGGTGCTGATCATCGGCACCCAGGGCGGCATCCGCGCCGGAGACGGGCGCCCGGTCGCGCTGGGCTACCACACCGGGCACTGGGAGATCGGCATGCAGATGCAGGCGGCGGCGAAGGAGATCACCCGCAACGGCGGGATCCCGTTCGCCGCCTTCGTCAGCGATCCGTGCGACGGTCGCTCGCAGGGCACGCACGGTATGTTCGACTCCCTGCCGTACCGCAACGACGCGGCGATCGTGTTTCGCCGTCTGATCCGCTCTCTCCCGACGCGGCGGGCGGTGATCGGCGTGGCGACCTGTGATAAAGGGCTGCCCGCCACCATGATTGCGCTGGCTTCCATGCACGATCTGCCGACCATTCTGGTGCCGGGCGGGGCGACGCTGCCGCCTACCGTGGGGGAAGACGCGGGCAAGGTGCAGACCATCGGCGCGCGCTTCGCCAACCATGAACTCTCCTTGCAGGAGGCCGCTGAGCTGGGCTGTCGCGCCTGCGCCTCGCCGGGCGGCGGGTGTCAGTTCCTCGGTACGGCGGGCACCTCGCAGGTAGTGGCGGAGGCGCTGGGTCTGGCGCTGCCGCACTCCGCGCTGGCCCCTTCCGGGCAGGCGGTGTGGCTGGAGATCGCCCGCCAGTCGGCACGCGCGGTCAGTGAACTGGATAACCGCGGCATCACCACGCGCGATATCCTCACCGATAAAGCCATCGAAAACGCGATGGTGATCCACGCGGCGTTCGGCGGCTCCACTAATTTACTGCTGCACATTCCGGCCATCGCCCACGCGGCGGGCTGCACGATCCCGGACGTTGAACACTGGACGCGCGTCAACCGCAGGGTGCCGCGCCTGGTGAGCGTGCTGCCCAACGGCCCGGACTACCACCCGACCGTGCGCGCCTTCCTCGCGGGCGGCGTGCCGGAGGTGATGCTCCACCTGCGCGATCTCGGCCTGCTGCATCTGGATGCCATGACCGTCACCGGCCAGACGGTGGGCGAGAACCTCGACTGGTGGCAGACGTCCGAACGCCGTAAGCGCTTCCGCCAGTGCCTGCGTGAGCAGGACGGCGTGGAGCCGGATGACGTGATCCTGCCGCCGGAGAAGGCAAAAGCGAAAGGGCTGACCTCGACGGTCTGCTTCCCGACGGGCAACATCGCGCCGGAAGGATCGGTGATCAAGGCCACGGCGATCGACCCGTCGGTAGTGGGTGAAGATGGCGTTTACCGCCACACCGGCCGGGTGCGGGTGTTTGTTTCGGAGGCGCAGGCGATCAGGGCCATCAAGCGGGAAGAGATTCAGCAGGGCGATATCATGGTGGTGATCGGCGGCGGGCCGTCCGGCACCGGCATGGAGGAGACCTACCAGCTTACCTCCGCGCTGAAGCATATCTCGTGGGGCAAAACGGTGTCGCTCATCACCGATGCGCGCTTCTCGGGCGTGTCGACGGGGGCCTGCTTCGGCCACGTATCGCCGGAGGCGCTGGCGGGCGGGCCGATTGGCAAGCTGCGCGACAACGACATCATTGAGATTGCCGTAGACCGCCTGACTCTGACCGGTAGCGTGAACTTTATCGGCACCGCGGACAACCCGCTGACGCCGGAAGAGGGGGCGCGCGAGCTGGCGCGGCGGCAGACGCACCCGGACCTGCACGCTCACGACTTTTTGCCGGACGATACCCGGCTGTGGGCGGCATTACAGTCCGTGAGTGGCGGCACCTGGAAAGGCTGTATTTATGACACCGATAAAATCATTGAGGTAATTAACGCCGGTAAAAAAGCGCTCGGCCTTTAATTATTTTTTGAGAGAAAACTGTCTACGGAAAATATTCCGCGGGCGGTTTTTGCTTGTCTTTAATTTGCTAATTTAAACAATGAGTTGAGATATATCGTTGGCGTCACAAAAGCGAAATAACGTAATTCAGAAATAAGATATGACCATTGCTGATTAATTGAACAGCTCATTACACTCCATTAACACGATGTTGTAATTCAGCACACTATATAAGGGTGTAATTCTGATGACGCAATTAACCATGAAAGACAAAATTGGCTACGGGCTGGGTGATACCGCCTGCGGCTTCGTCTGGCAGGCCACGATGTTCCTGCTGGCCTATTTCTACACCGACGTGTTCGGTCTCTCCGCAGGCATAATGGGGACGCTGTTTTTAGTTTCCCGCGTGCTCGACGCCGTGACCGATCCGCTGATGGGGCTGCTGGTTGACCGCACCCGCACGCGGCACGGCCAGTTCCGCCCGTTCCTGCTGTGGGGCGCCATCCCGTTTGGCATCGTCTGCATGCTAACCTTCTACACGCCGGACTTCTCCGCGCAGGGCAAAATCATCTACGCCTGCGTGACATATATTCTGCTGACTCTGGTCTACACCTTCGTTAACGTCCCGTACTGCGCCATGCCGGGGGTGATCACCGCCGACCCGAAAGAGCGTCATGCCCTTCAGTCCTGGCGTTTCTTCCTCGCCGCCGCGGGGTCGCTCGCCATCAGCGGCATCGCGCTGCCGCTGGTGAGCATCATCGGCAAAGGGAACGAGCAGGTGGGCTATTTCGGCGCCATGTGCGTGCTGGGGTTGACCGGCGTGGTCCTGCTTTATGTCTGCTTCTTCACCACCAAAGAGCGCTACACCTTTGAAGTGCAGCCTGGCTCGTCGGTGGCGAAAGATCTTAAGCTACTGCTGGGCAACGGCCAGTGGCGGATCATGTGCGCCTTCAAGATGATGGCGACCTGCTCTAACGTGGTGCGCGGCGGGGCGACGCTCTACTTCGTGAAATACGTGATGGATCACCCGGAAATGGCGACCCAGTTTTTACTTTACGGCAGCCTCGCCACCATGTTCGGCTCGCTCTGCTCGTCTCGTCTGCTGGGCCGCTTCGACCGCGTCACCGCCTTTAAGTGGATCATCGTCGCTTACTCGCTCATCAGCCTGCTGATTTTCGTCACGCCAGCAGAGCATATTGCCCTGATTTTCGCCCTCAACATCCTGTTCCTGTTCGTCTTTAACACCACCACGCCGCTACAGTGGCTGATGGCCTCTGACGTGGTGGATTACGAGGAGAGCCGCAGTGGTCGCCGCCTTGACGGGCTGGTGTTCTCCACCTACCTGTTCAGCCTGAAGATTGGCCTGGCGATTGGTGGGGCGGTGGTGGGCTGGATCCTGGCCTGGGTGAACTACTCCGCCAGCAGTAGCGTGCAGCCGGTCGAGGTGCTGACCACCATCAAAATTCTGTTCTGCGTGGTGCCGGTGGTGCTCTACGCGGGCATGTTCATCATGCTGTCGTTCTACAAGCTCACCGACGCCCGCGTGGAGGCCATCAGCCAGCAGCTGATCAAGCACCGCGCGGCGCAGGGCGAGGCCATTCCCGACGCCGCGACAGCCGCATCCCATTAACCGGAGGCAACATGGAAATTACTAACCCAATCCTGACCGGCTTCAACCCGGACCCGTCCCTGTGCCGCCAGGGCGAGGACTACTACATCGCCACCTCGACCTTCGAGTGGTTCCCGGGCGTGCGCATCTATCACTCCCGCGATCTGAAAAACTGGTCGCTGGTCAGCACCCCGCTGGACCGCGTGTCGATGCTGGACATGAAGGGCAACCCGGACTCCGGCGGCATCTGGGCGCCGTGCCTGAGCTACGCCGACGGCAAATTCTGGCTGCTCTACACCGACGTGAAGATTGTCGATTCGCCGTGGAAAAATGGCCGCAACTTCCTCGTCACCGCGCCGTCCATTGAGGGGCCATGGAGCGAGCCGATCCCGATGGGCAACGGCGGGTTCGATCCGTCCCTGTTCCACGACGACGATGGCCGCAAATACTACCTCTACCGCCCGTGGGGGCCGCGCCACCACAGCAACCCGTATAACACTATCGTGATGCAGGCGTTTGACCCGCAGACCGGCACCCTCTCGCCCGAGCGCAAAACGCTGTTTACCGGCACGCCGCTCTGCTACACCGAAGGGGCGCACCTGTATCGCCACGCGGGATGGTACTACCTGATGGTTGCCGAAGGCGGCACCAGCTACGAGCACGCCGTCGTGGTGCTGCGCGCAAAAACCATCGACGGGCCGTACGAGCTGCACCCGGACGTGACGATGATGACCAGCTGGCACCTGCCGGAGAACCCGCTGCAAAAGAGCGGCCACGGCTCGCTGCTGCAAACCCACACCGGGGAGTGGTATATGGCCTACCTTACCAGCCGCCCGCTGCGCCTGCCCGGCGTGCCGCTGCTGGCCTCCGGCGGACGCGGCTACTGCCCGCTGGGGCGCGAGACCGGCATCGCCCGCATTGAATGGCGCGACGGCTGGCCGTACGTGGAGGGCGGCAAGCACGCGCAGCTGACCGTGAAAGGCCCACAGATGGCGGAGCAGCCCGCCGCCGCTCAGGGCAGCTGGCGGGATGATTTCGACGCCAGTTCGCTTGACCCTGAATTGCAGACCCTGCGCATTCCGTTCGACGACATCCTCGGCTCGCTCACCGCCCGTCCCGGCTATTTACGGTTGTACGGCAACGACTCGCTCAACTCGACCTTTACCCAGTCGACCGTGGCGCGCCGGTGGCAGCATTTCACCTTCCGGGCCGAGACGCGGATGCAGTTCTCGCCGGTCCACTTCCAGCAGAGCGCGGGGCTGACCTGCTACTACAACAGCAAAAACTGGAGCTACTGCTTTGTGGATTACGAGGAGGGGCAGGGCAGAACGATTAAGGTGATCCAGCTTGACCACAACGTGCCGTCATGGCCGCTGCACGAGCAGCCGATTCCGGTGCCGGAACAGGCCGAGAGCGTCTGGCTGCGGGTGGATGTGGATAGGCTGGTCTACCGCTACAGCTACTCGTTCGACGGCGAGACGTGGCACACCGTGCCGGTAACGTATGAGGCGTGGAAGCTGTCGGACGACTACATCGGCGGGCGCGGCTTCTTCACCGGCGCGTTTGTGGGGCTGCACTGCGAGGACATCAGCGGCGACGGCTGCCACGCGGACTTCGACTACTTCACCTACGAGCCGGTATAGCCCAGCGCGCGTGAGAGCTGGAGCCCGGCCTGCTGAAGCTGCTCGCGGAAATTAGCCAGCTCGGCGTCGTCCACGCGGGAGGTGAGCGTCGACAGGCTCAGGGCGGCAATCACGCGGGATTCGTGGTTCCACACCGGCACCGCCACGCAGCGCACGCCCTGCTCGTTCTCTTCGCTATCCAGGGCGTAACCCTGCTCGCGGGTCTGCGCCAGGGCGCTCATTAAGGTTTCACGAGAGGCGAGGGTAGCGGGCGTAAAGGCGGTGTACTGATAGCCCTCCAGCAGGGCGTTCAGCTCGGCCTCGCCCAGCCAGGCAATCAACACCTTGCCGATGGCGGTGGCGTGAACCGGCAGGCGGCGGCCAATGCGTGAATAGGCGATGGCAGCGAGCTTGCCTTCAATCTTCTCGATATAGACCCCTTCACGACCGTCCAGGATCCCCAGATGGGTGGTCTGTCCGGTCCGCTGTGACAGCTCAGTCAGCCAGCCTTTCGCCTTCTGGCGAATATCCATCGAGCCCACGACAAAATGCCCGCGCTCGACCAGCTTCATGCCGAGGCGATACTTACCGTTTTCCGGGTTCTGATCGATATAGCCGTGAAGCTGGAGTGTTTTCAGCAGCGAGTGGAGGGTACTCTTGCTCAGCCCCATCAGTTTGCTGATGTCGGTGATCTTAAGCTCGGTGGCCTGCTCGTTGAACAGGTCGAGGATCTGCAACGCACGTTCAACAGACTGAATAATCGGCATAATGCTGGCATGTCCACGCTGGAATGAAGGCGAAAACGTACCTTTTTCGGGGTGAAAAATCAATGAAATGGAGCCGGTTTGCCCGGCGGCGCTTCGCTTGCACGGGCCTACGGGACTTGTAGGCCGGGTAAGCGCAGCGCCACCCGGCAAGAAGAGCGCACCGAATCAATAACGTGGGAGAGGGGATCACTCCCCAAGCGTCGCCACCATCACCGCCTTAATCGTATGCATCCGGTTTTCCGCCTGGTCGAACACGATGCTCGCCGCCGACTCAAACACCTCGTCCGTCACTTCCATTCCGCCGTGCAGGTCGAACTCTTTCGCCATCTGCTTGCCGAGCGTGGTCTGGTCGTCATGGAACGCTGGCAGACAGTGCAGGAACTTCACGTCCGGGTTGCCGGTGAGCGCCATCATCTGCGCGTTCACCTGATACCCGCGCAGCAGCGCGATACGCTCCGCCCACTTCTCTTTGGCTTCGCCCATCGATACCCACACGTCTGTATAGATAAAATCCGCGCCCTTCACGCCCGCCGCCACGTCTTCCGTCAGGGTGATCTTCCCGCCGTGCTTCTCCGCCAGCGCGCTGCACTCTGCCACCAGGCTCTCTTCCGGCCAGCAGGCCTTCGGAGCCACCAGGCGCAGATCCAGCCCCGTCAGCGCCGCCGCTTCCAGCATCGAGTTGCCCATGTTGTTGCGTGCGTCGCCCGCGTAGACCAGCGTCATCTCGTTAAACGCCTTGCCCGGCAGGTGCTCCTGCATGGTCAGCAGGTCCGCCAGCAGCTGCGTCGGGTGGAACTCGTTAGTCAGCCCGTTCCATACTGGCACGCCCGCATACTGCGCCAGCGTTTCGACGACTTCCTGGCCGTGCCCGCGATACTGAATGCCGTCGTACATCCGCCCGAGCACGCGCGCGGTGTCCTTAATTGACTCTTTATGCCCAATCTGGCTGCCGCTCGGCCCTAAATAGGTGACGCGCGCGCCCTGGTCAAATGCGGCAACTTCGAAAGAGCAACGTGTACGGGTCGAGTCTTTTTCGAAGATGAGCGCGATGTTTTTACCGGTAAGCTTTTGTACTTCCTTGCCCTTTTTTTTATCGGCTTTGAGCTGTGCGGCAAGCGTCAGCAGAGAGGTGAACTGTGCAGGGGTAAAGTCGAGCAATTTCAGAAAGTGTTTCTTATACAAATCGGCCATTTTATCCTCGCATGGCAAACGCCACTTATTGAATTAAAATTCACTTTATATGTGTAATTATTCATTTGCAACCCCGTTTCACAAATCTTTCCAACAAAGGTGGAGGCAAACCCGTCCGTGTGTGAAAATAGAAGTATCTGCCGCACTTTAAAGAGGATTGACCCATGGCAAACCCGGAATTACTGGAAGAGCAACGCGAAGAGACGCGTCTGATTATTGAAGAACTGCTGGAAGACGGTAGCGATCCGGACGCGCTGTACACTATCGAGCACCATTTCTCTGCGGACGACTTTGAAGCGCTGGAAAAAATGGCCGTGGAAGCCTTCAAGCTGGGTTACGAAGTGACCGAGCCCGAAGAGCTGGAAGTGGAAGAGGGCGACACCGTCATCTGCTGCGACATCCTGAGCGAAGGCGCGCTGAAGGCGGAGCTGATCGACGCGCAGGTCGAACAGCTGATGAACCTGGCCGAGAAGTTTGAAGTGGAATACGACGGCTGGGGAACTTACTTCGAAGATCCGAACGGTGAAGACGGCGAAGAAGGCGACGACGAAAATTACATCGACGAAGACGACGACGGCGTGCGTCACTAAGCGTTTCAGGCGGTGGCGCGCGCCACCGCTTTTTTCAAGGCAGAACCATGGATTACCCGCAGATACTCGCCCCCGTACTCAACTTCCTCCAGTGCCCGACCCCGCAAGCATGGATTGATAAAGCCCGCGACCCGGCGAACCTGCCGCTGCTGCTCACCGACCACATGGTGTGCGAGCTCAAGGCCGCCCAGACCGCGCTGCTGCTGGTGCGTAAATACGTCGCCGACGAAAGCGGTGCCGACGCGCTGCTCGACTGGCTCAAACCCTACGAACAGTTCACCTTTCGCGACGGCCCGGAGCCGGACTTCATCGCCCTGCACAGGCAGATTGGCAAAAGCGTGATGCCCAAAACCGACGACCCGTGGGGCCAGGCGCTCATCGACAGCATGGTGCTGCTGATTAAAGAGGAGCTACACCATTTCTGGCAGGTGCGCGAGGCGATGCTGGCCCGTGATATTCCGTACGTCAAAATCACCGCCAGCCGCTACGCCAGAGGGATGCTGAAGGAAGTGCGCACCCACGAACCGCTGACGCTGATCGACAAGCTCATCTGCGGGGCCTACATCGAAGCCCGCTCCTGCGAACGCTTCGCCGCGCTGGCCCCGTTCCTCGACGATGACTTACAGAAGTTCTATCTCTCGCTGCTGCGCTCGGAAGCGCGCCATTATCAGGACTACCTGACGCTGGCCCGGCAGGTGAGCGACGACGATATCTCACCGCGCATACAGCTTTTTGGCGAAATTGAAGCCACACTTATCTCGACACCGGACCACGAGTTTCGCTTCCACAGCGGCGTGCCGGTGTAAACCGGCATAACGCAAGGATAAGGATGCGAGATGAAAAAAACGTGGATCAGTACGGTCGTTGTTATTGTCGCGGTCGCCGCCGTGGCGTTCTGGGTGTTCTTTGACAGGCAACGCGCTCCGGAAGCGCAGATTGATACCACTCTTAACGCGATGCCTGCCTGGCAGGTAATTAAGGAGCAGGAGCCCGCGCTCCATCAGCGCATTCTCGATCAGATGGCCGCTCTGCAAAAAGCGGGCGAGCCGGAGCAGCAGATTATCGACACCATCCAGCCGCAGATCCTGCACTTGCAGATGTCGCGCCTGCAAAACGCCCCGGACGCCAACGTGGTGAACTACATGACCATCAATATGGAGCAGACCGCCGCCATCCAGAAGGTGAGCGACGACGCCTGCTTCCGCTTCCTCTACCCGATGGTGAAGGGCGGCATCAACCCGATGCGCATGCTGGATAAAGATCTGATGGCGCGGCGCATGCAGGCCGACGCGGACATGATGCGCGCGGCCTACGGCAAAAACCGCCACACCGTGACCCCGGCCGAACGCGAGGCGGCTGTCGAGGATGTGCGGCCGATTATGAAGGCGCTTGCCGATAAGTACGGCGAGGACATCCAGCTGCTGCAGATGCCGGAGAAGGCGGCGGGCAAAGAGAAGCTCTCTTGCGATATGGTGCAGGAGATGTGGGCGAAGGTGCTGGCGCTGCCGGAGCAGAAGGCGGCGAGGGTGATTCGGCTGGCGGTGTCTGAGCTGGACTGACGAAGGGCGCTGGTTTTTTGGGCACTTAGCGCGGGTTTAGCGCGTCGTCGCTTGCATGGCGGCGCGCGACAGGTATAATCCACAACGTTTCCGCATCCCCTTCAGTGCCGAAGTGGCGAAATCGGTAGACGCAGTTGATTCAAAATCAACCGTAGAAATACGTGCCGGTTCGAGTCCGGCCTTCGGCACCAAAAGATGCAAATCAAAGTCGCTTAAAGGCGGCTTTTTTTGTGTCTGAAATTCCCTATCCACCCAATTATGTTCCTTCATGAATAGCAAGCAGAATCCACATTACTCACTCTGCTGATAATCAGTTATTCAATATCATTGTTCATTTCTTTGCCCTGTATCGTTTGCGATAGCCTTTATAGCGGGTATGATTTTGCGCACTGGATTCCAAAAATGAATATTTGCCTGTGCACATTTGCATTATGGCTGCGATCTCCCCGAGGGCTTCATGACTAACACTAACTTTTCTCAAACGGCTGCGTTTATCTGGTCGGTGGCTGATTTGCTGCGCGGTGATTTTAAACAGTCTCAATACGGGCGCGTGATCCTTCCCTTTACGCTGCTGCGCCGCCTTGAATGTGTGTTGGCGGAGACCAAAGACGCGGTTGTGGCGAAATATGATGAATTAAAAATGAGCCCACTGCCGGAAGATGCCAAAGAGAAGTTTCTGCTGCGCGCCAGCGGGCTCTCCTTCTTCAACACCTCGAAGATGGATCTGGGCAAGATGGGGCAAAACGACATCAAAGCCAACCTTGAAAGCTACGTACAGGCGTTCTCCCCGGACGCGCGTGAAATCTTCGAACACTTCAAATTCAGCGAGTTTGTCGGCCTGCTGGAAGACGCCAATCTGCTGTTCAAAGTGGTGAAGAAATTCGCCACCACCGATTTGAGCCCGAAGGCGATTTCCAACTATGAAATGGGCCTGGTGTTTGAAGAACTTATCCGCCGTTTCGCGGAAAGCTCTAACGAGACCGCCGGTGAGCACTTCACCCCGCGCGATATTGTGCGTCTGACCACCTCGCTGGTGTTTATGGAAGATGATGAAGCCCTGACGCAGCCCGGTATCATCCGCACCATTTATGACCCGACGGCCGGAACCGGCGGTTTCCTCTCTTCAGGCATGGAATATGTGCACGAACTGAACCCTAACGCGGTGATGCGTGCTTTTGGCCAGGAGCTGAACCCGGAATCCTACGCTATCTGTAAAGCCGACATGCTGATCAAAGGTCAGGACGTCAGCCGTATTAAGCTGGGTAACACCCTCTCTAACGACCAGCTGCCACAGGACCAGTTCGACTATATGCTCTCTAACCCACCGTTTGGCGTGGACTGGAAGAAGATTGAGGGCGAGATTAACGACGAACATACGCAGAAAGGTTTTAACGGTCGCTTTGGCCCGGGCCTGCCGCGTGTATCCGACGGCTCGCTGCTGTTCCTGATGCACCTGATCAGCAAAATGCGCGACAACCACAATGTGGATGGCACCGTGAGCAACGGCGGGCGTATCGGGATTATCCTTAACGGTTCGCCACTGTTTACCGGTGGTGCGGGCAGCGGTGAGAGCGAAATCCGTCGCTATATTCTGGAAGCCGATTTGCTGGAAGGCATTGTCGCGCTGCCAACGGACATGTTCTACAACACCGGCATTGCCACCTACGTCTGGATCCTCTCCAACAAGAAAGCGCCTGAGCGTAAAGGTAAAGTACAGCTGATTGATGGCACCAACCTGTGCGGAAAAATGCGTAAATCGCTGGGGTCCAAGCGCAACCTGATGGGCGAAGATGATATCAAACTGATCACCCAGACCTTCGGTGATTTTAAAGTGGTAGATGCCACAACTCTGGAAGAGCTTGGTCTGGAAAAAGTTGCCGAGCAAAAATCCAGCCGTGGTCGTCAGCCAGCCACCGCCAAAACCGAAGCGCCGAAAACCTTCGCCAGTAAAATCTTTAACAGTACCGACTTTGGCTATCGTCGCCTGACCATTGAACGTCCGCTGCGGTTATCCGCTCAGGTGACAGATGAAGCGATTGCGGCTCTGCGCTTTGCACCGAAGCCGTTTAACGCGCCGATGGAACGTCTGTATGAAGAGTTCGCAGCCCAATGGCAGGAAGATAGCTATGGTGATTTCTCCGAACTGGAAGCCGAAGCACGCGCCATTATCAAAGCTGAATTTGCCGAGTTGAAAGAGAAGCAGATTAAAGACCTGCTCGACAGCAAGCTGTGGCTGGCTCAGCGCGCCTTGATGGAAAAAGCGCAGCAGATTCAGACGGCTCTGGGTTCGCAGGCGGGTGGCAAGACGCTGGTAAGCAATGACTTTAACCAGTTCCAACTGACCCTGAAAGGGGCCATCAAAAACGCTGGCGTGAAGCTGGATGCGAAAGAGAACAAGCAGTTTATCGATGCAATCACCACGAAAAACCCGGATGCCGAGCCGGTGGTGAAGAAGGTGCTGAAAGAAGCCGCTCAGCCGCTGTATGGTGCATTTGAATACAAAGGCAAAGTGGTTGAGTTCGAACAGGACGGCGAGCTGCGCGATAACGAAAACGTGCCGCTGAACCCGGCGGTATCCTCCAGCGACCTGATTGAAAACTATTTCGAGTCTGAAGTACTACCGCACGTGAATGACGCGTGGATCAACGCCGATAAGCGCGATGCGAAAGATTGTGAGGTGGGGATTGTTGGTTACGAGATTCCGTTTAACCGCCATTTCTATGTCTATCAGCCGCCGCGCCCGCTGGAAGAGATTGATGCCGATCTGGATGCGGTCAGCGCTGAGATTATGAAGCTGCTGCAGGAGGTACATTCCTGATGGCTAAGTATAAGGCGTATCCGGAGTATAAGGATTCAGGGGTTGAATGGCTTGGGGAGGTTCCGAATCACTGGAAAACTGTATCCATATCTAGATTGTTTTCCAGGATTAAGCGTACCGGATATACAGAGAAAGAATTGCTTTCCGTATATCGAGATTATGGTGTTATACCAAAATCAAGCAGAGATGATAACAATAATAAGCCTTCAGAGGATTTGTCACCCTATCAATTGGTTGAGCCAAATGATTTGGTTATGAATAAGATGAAAGCCTGGCAAGGTTCAATCGCAATTTCAGAGTATGAAGGAATAGTTAGTCCGGCATATTTTGTCTATAAACCCAACAATGTCCTTTTTGAACTGGCATACCCAAGGTATGTGCATTATTTACTCCGTAACCCGATTTACGTTACTCAATATCTGAGCCGCTCCAAGGGGATACGCGTCAATCAATGGGATCTAGATCCTGATGAGTTTAGAAATATTGAGCTGCTGCTTCCTGACAAGACTGAGCAGGAAAAAATATACAGTTTCCTCGATCACGAAACCGCAAAAATCGACAACCTGATCGAGAAGCAACAGCAACTGATTGAACTACTGAAAGAAAAACGCCAAGCAGTGATTAGTCATGCCGTTACCAAAGGACTAAACCCTGATGTGCCGATGAAAGATTCTGGTGTTGAGTGGTTAGGGGAAGTGCCGGATCATTGGGAACTCGTACCACTTAAATACTTGTGCAATTTTAGTGGGGGTGGGACTCCGACAAAAGATAACTTATCTTATTGGCAAGGGGGGACTGTTCCATGGGTTTCTCCGAAAGATATGAAGTCTTTTTGGATTTCAGAAACTCAAGATTATGTTACACCAAAAGCAGTAAGTGAATCTTCAACAAACTATATTGAAGAAGGTTCATTGCTCATGGTAGTTCGTTCTGGAATTCTTCAGCGAAATATTCCTGTGGCTATAAATATCGTAAAGGTTACGATGAATCAGGATATGAAAGCGTTAAGATTTAATGAAAGAATGAAGGCTCATTATGCCGCGTATTTTATCAACGGGAATATCAATTCTTTGTTGTTAGAATGGACAAAAGAAGGGGCTACTGTCGAAAGCATTGAGCATGAGTATCTTGCAAATGGATTGATCCCTGTTCCACCGATAGATGAGCAACATTCGATAATTAAGAGCATCTCAGGCCAAATGATACGCTTTGAGTTATTGGAAGAAAAAGCATTAACAGGTATCCGACTTCTCCAGGAACGCCGCACCGCCCTGATCTCCGCCGCCGTCACCGGTAAAATCGACGTCCGCGATTGGGTTGCCCCCGACACACAGGATCTCGAGGAGCCACAGGAGGCCATCGCATGAGCATGGACAGCACCAAAGAGCTGATTTTCCAGAATGAAATGATTGCTCAGATGGAAGCCAAAGGCTGGATTTGTGGCAAAACCGACGGCTACGATCGCGAACGCGCGCTGTACTCGCAGGATGCACTGACCTTTGTGCAGACCACACAGCCGCAGGAGTGGGAGAAGTTTGCCAAAATTTATCCTACCGATACCGAGCGTCATTTCCTCGATGCGCTGGTGGCGCAGCTGAAAAAAGCGGATATCAATGCCACCGATGTTTTGTCTCGCACCTACGGTACGCTCGGCGTGCTGCGTCATGGTATCAAAAGCCATAACGCGCGTTTTTCCCTGTGCCAGTTTAAACCGGAACATAACCTCAACCCGGAAACCCTGACGCGCTACAAACAGAATATCTGCCGCATTGTGCCGGAGCTGGTTTACAGCCCGCATGCGTCGATCGCCGCATTTGAAGAAACGGGCGTGAAGGCGAAGAAATGGCGCATCGACCTGGTGTTGTTCGTTAATGGCCTGCCGATAGCGACCCTGGAACTGAAGTCTGAATTTAAGCAGACGGTGCAAAACGCCATCACGCAATATAAGAAAACGCGTTTGCCGAAGGACCCAGGCACTAATAAACCCGAGCCGCTACTGACCTTTAAACGCGGCGCGCTGGTGCACTTTGCCGTCAGCCAGTACGAAGTGTTTATGGCGACCAAACTTGAGGGTGATAAAACCTTCTTCCTGCCGTTTAACAAAGGCACCCATGACGGCGGCGCGGGGAATGACATCCCAGAAGATGCCAACGACTACGCCACCAGCTACCTGTGGAACGAGGTGCTGCTGCCGGACAACCTGCTGAAAATTCTCGCCAGTTTTGTGCATCTGCAAATCGTCGAAAAAGAAGATGCCATTGGCCTGAAGTACAAAAGCGAGAGCCTGATTTTCCCGCGCTATCACCAGTGGGACGTGGTGAACAAACTGATCACCGCTGCCACGGTGGAGGGGGACCGGCAATAAATATCTGATCCAGCACAGCGCGGGGTCGGGCAAATCGAACTCTATCGCATGGACGGCCCACCAACTTTCCCGACTGTACGATGAAAATGGCGAGAAGCAGTTTCACTCGGTGATTGTGGTGACGGATCGCACCGTGCTGGACGATCAGCTGCAGGACACCATCTATCAGTTTGAGCATCAGGATGGCGTGGTCGGGCGTATCAATAACAAAGAAGGCGACGGTTCTAAATCAGAAAAGCTGGCCAGCGCGCTGGAAAACTCGCAGCCGATCATTATCGTCACCATCCAGACCTTCCCGTTTGTCCTGAAGGCGATTGAAAATAGCGTCAGCCTGAAGCAGCGAAGATACGCGGTGATTGCCGATGAAGCGCACTCCTCGCAGAGCGGTTCTACGGCGCGCCAGCTGAAAGAAGTGCTGATGACCGAAGAAGTGGATGACGATGAGGAGATTTCTTCAGAAGATATTCTGGATGCTACCGTCGCGGCGCGTAAAGGCAGCAGCAATCTCAACTATTACGCCTTCACCGCCACGCCGAAGGCCAAAACGCTGGAGCTGTTTGGCCGTCGTCCTAACCCGCAGGAACCGGCATCGAAAACGAACAAACCGGAAGCGTTCCACGTTTACTCCATGCGTCAGGCCATCGAAGAAGGCTTTATTCTTGATGTGCTGAAGAACTACACCAACTACAAAGTGGCGTACAAGCTGCTGCAAAAGCTGAACGATCCTGATCGGGAAGTGGACAGCAAGAAAGCGAAGATCAAACTGAACCAGTGGGTGTCGCTGCACGATCATAACGTGTCGCAGAAAGTGAAGGTGATTGTTGAGCACTTCCGCAAGCATGTTATGCATTTACTGGCCGGCCAGGCAAAAGCGATGGTGGTGACCAGTTCGCGTAAAGCAGCGGTGCGCTACAAGCTGGCATTTGATAAATACATTGCCGAGCATAAGTACGACAAGATTAGCGCAATGGTGGCGTTCTCCGGGGAAGTGGAATTCCATAAAGATGACCACAACAGCCTTGCGCTGCTCAACCAGAAATTCACTGAGATCAATATGAATCCAGGCCTGAAAGGCCGGGATATGCGTACAGCGTTTGATACTGACGACTACCAGGTGATGCTGGTGGCCAACAAATTCCAGACCGGTTTTGATCAGCCTAAGCTCTGTGCCATGTATGTGGATAAAAAGCTGGGCGGCGTGGAATGCGTACAGACGCTTTCGCGCCTGAACCGTACCTATCCTGGGAAGGCACAGTCCGGCACGTTTGTGCTCGATTTCTACAACGAACCTGACGAGATTTTGGGGGCTTTCCAGCCGTACTACCAGACAGCAGAGCTGATGGATGTCAGCGATCCGCAGTTAGTCTTTGAGCTTTATGAAAAGCTGCGTACCAGCGGTATTTTCCTGTGGAACGAAGTGGAGCAGTTCTGTGAGGCGTTCTTCAGCAAAAACAAATCCAACGCGGCCATTAGCAATATCTGCAAACCTGCGGTAGAGCGCTGGAAGCATCGTTACACCTCAGCGATTGATGCCTATGTGCTGGCCAAAGAGATGTTTGAACGCACTAAGAAGACCGGCGATGTTGTGCTGATCACCAATGCGGAAAACACCTTTAAGGACTGCGAGAAAGAAAAAAGTAAGCTGGATATTTTCAAGAAAGATCTCGGCAGTTTTGTCCGCTTTTACGAGTTTATGTCGCAAATCGTAGATTATGACGACAAGAACCTTGAAAAGCTGAGTCTCTTCGCCCGTCATTTGCGTCCGTTACTGCATGAACAGCGTATTGAAGAAGATGAGATTGATTTAAGTAATGTGGAGATGAGCCATTATCGCCTGTCAAAACTCCACGAACAGCACCTGAAGCTGCAAGAGGATGCTGAAGAATACAAAATCAAACCGGGTAATGATGTCGGAACGGCGAAACCAAAGGACAAGAAAGAGGAGTTTCTTTCAAATATCCTGGCTCGTCTGAACGAGCTTTTTGTCACCGATAATCTGACCGATAAAGACATGATCAATTATGCCTTTGCGGTGCGCGACAAGCTGTCAGAAAACCAGGCGGTGATGACCCAGATCGCGAACAATACGCGCGAACAGGCGATGTTGGGGGATTTCCCGAAGGCGATTGATGACGCTGTTATGGACAGCAATGAAGCCCAGCAGGAGATGATGGTGCAATATCTCTCTAATCCTGAACTGGCGAAGGGCTTTGCCCGCGTGGTGTTTGATATGTTGAAAGGGGCATAAGGTTTCACTATCAGCCATAATAAGGGATGTTTTGTCAGACGTAAAAAATGACATTTCATCCCGCAACTTAAAATTCACTTTTGCTTTGAAAATCAATTATTACTTTATTTTTAATTTAATTCATATGACTGATTTTCTATAAATGGCCTTTTTTACAGGCCATTTATTGTTATAAAAAACTTGCATTTTGATGATTTTTTACATTCTATACCTTGCGTTCTCAGTAATTAAAGTAATCATAGTCAGGAACCCAAGTGTAATTTCTTAGTTGATCTTTGTCATAGTCAACGAAAAAATGACATTGGTCACAATTGCGAATGCTTAATACAGGAGACTCAAATATTTCGCCGTCTTTTTTTCTCATAGTGGCAGTTAGTGTCATTGCTCCTGCTTTTTTTTGAGCTCGAAGCCAGACTTTTTGAAGCACTTCATTCCCTTTAATTCTTTCATTGCCGTCGAAAATAATCTCTGTATTTTCTGCTGGTTTGAACATAAATGTTGTTATCCAGTAACCTCGGTCTTGTAGTTGAAAAAATTGCGTTAATTTTAAAAGGCGATCAAGAGTTAAAGATTCTTCTTTTACAATGGAATCTATAAGTGCATTATTTTCAAATAATTTATCGGGCTCTCTGAAAGGAAATGTTATATCACCGAAGGAAAAGGATAATACAGGCTTTTTATTAAGGAAAGAAGATAATTCGATCCTTAAATTATCATTCATTTTCTCTGATATGTAATTTGATAAGAACTCTTTATTATTATCATCCAACCCTTTCTTTATTCTTGCTAGAATCAATTCTCTATAGTCACTTGCGAATGTTTCTTTTTTTGTTATTTTTAATTCCGAGATTAAATTGTTGATTGATTTATTATCCATGCCATTTTCAATTAAAAAAACACCTAATTGAATTCTATTGCTAATATCTTTAAATTCAGTTATATTTCTTTCGGCAAATTTTATGGCTAACTCTTTATTAAAGTTTTTGACATTTTCAAATGCTTTCATTTGAAAATCCTCATGCATTTGAGGACTATTATCATTAATTACTGCTAATGCCCAAGGGAACAATGCGCGATCTTTACTTAGGTAATTTATTACATCTATTTTTTTACTATCACTAAATTCTTTGTTATCCAATATACTTGCAATTTTTTTTTCGATGTCATCTTCGTAATATCTACCATAGAGTCCTCTGCTTATAGTTATTAAGCGTAAGGCATCCCTATAATTTTGTTCATCCGTTTCGGGGTTTAAAATTAATGACATCAGACGCAGTCTTTCCTCTGTGTTCAAATTAATATTATTTATCGGACCTGAGTTGACTTTTTCTCTTTCATATTTCAATGTTAAGGAATCGAGCAAGGCCTCAGTTCGCAAATCATTGAGAACTCGGCTTCCCCCACTTTCTGGGCTATCGAAGCGTAACCAATGATGCACAGTGTTTATATAATAATCTGTAATTTCCTTGTTAACGCTCTTATAACCTATAAACCCTGCAATACCTATGAATATAGCAAAAAAACTAGAGCCATAGATTAACCAGAGTCGTGTCTTTTCTAGGATTGACATCGTCTTATCTATTGCGCTTTCTGTTATTTCTACTTTCGCATTTTCTATCTTGTCTCTTATTTGTTGCATTAGATTTAAATTTTCATCACGAAGCTTTTCAAGCTCCATCTTATGTTTAATAGCATCTCGCTCAGCTAAGATTATTGTAAGATCTCTTTCCATAAGAACCTCATTGGTTTATATAACATTAATATTGCTAAAAGTATAATATTTAACCTAATGCTATATCAATATATTTTTGCGATTTATGAAGTGAAAGTGCTCAGCTATTTGAGTTTATATTGATTGTAATTTTTTCTGTAAACTAATAATCCTAATGAATTATATAGTTAATTACTTCAGAGTGGCAGAACACTTGTACAAGGATCCTGTGTTTGTTTTGTTTCCTTAAACACTTTTCTCCGAGTTTACTCAACAGCCCTTCCCTTGAAAATTATCTATTACAAACGATGGAGCATCGTTCTCATTCATGGGGGCTAAGCTATGAAAATACTTTCAAAAGTCCTGAAGTGGTGTGCACTCTCGGTCGCCACAGTCTTTATCCTCGGATGGCTGTTTGTCTGGCTCGTGGCATCGGTTTGGATGAAACGACAAATTACACTGAAAATGGCTTTTTGCATTACCACACGCTGACTGGCAAGGATATTGAAAACGCCCCGCGTGTAACGGACGATTACTATTTCGAGGCGCATCCCGGTGATGGTTATGCCCCTTCAAATAGCAAGGAGATACCGGTGCTGCACCATTGCGTACGTATCTCGAAACGGTGGGATACACGAAGGAAAAGCGTCGCCTCGGCGAAAAGGAAATCTGGTCAAAACCCGATCAGGTAAACGGGGACATTTTCTATCTGTACTTTAACGCCGCTACGGGTGAAGTTGAGCTGACCAAAGTGATGAATTACTGAGTTAACTTGCTCTGTGCCGATTCATTTTCTTTTTGTGCTTTGGTCATCAAGACCTTCAATTCCTCAATAGTAAGTGAGGGTTTTTGCCTGTGGATCATTGCATGGCAATTGGGACAGACAGGGCGAAGATCATTTACAGGATCGAGTTTGTAGCGCTCTCCAATCTCAGAGAGAGGGGTGATATGGTGGACGTGGATATAGTCCTTGCCGGTTTCACCATATGTTTTCTCAAAGTCCATATTGCACACGGTGCAATGGCAGCCGTAGTGGTCTATACATTTGTCTCTTGCTGTTTTGCTCCGTTCGTACTTGTTAACTTTGATCTGTTTTACGGCCCCTTCATAAAAGGTTTCCGGGACATCATCTGGATAATCGATATCTAACTTGGAAGAAAGCGATTCTGCTTTTTTGATGCCCTCATGAGTGAGTTTCCAGATGCCAAGGCCTGATTCTCTGGCATTATGAAGATACCTGTAATCAACAAGCTTTTTTCGCGCCCATTGGACCATGTTGTTCCATTGGGGACGGTTGCTATCATCAGGAAGCAATATGCTCATTTCTTCATCGGTAAGGCCGAACTCCCTCCCCAATGGTTCATAACATGAGGAAGAACTAACTTCTCCCCCTCGGTTATAAATATTCAAAAGTAAGGGGATTTCAATTTCTTTATAACTCGGGAATGCCATGTTTAACACCATCAAAATGAAAAAGTTACTTTCTGAAAATTTCGCGTATATGCCACTCTATATAACTATCCTGCGGATAATTTTCTTTCTGTAGTGGGAGGTGAATTTGAGCTCCTGCGAAGTCCCAAAAGAATCTGGATACAACGCTATTACCATTTACAGCGGAAGATATTTGAACGCGCATGTTTTCATCCACTCCAAGAGAGCCTTTATCAAAGGCTTTATGATGGATTGAGCAGAGAGCTAAGCCATTCGCGATCTCACATGGCCCTCCAAATTGCTTCCATTTGATATGAGCGGCTTCAAGTGCGACAGAGGTATTATCATGCCGCATATTGAAACCGCAAACGGCGCACTGATAGTTATAGGCTCGCAGTACTTGCTGTCGAAATAAGGGATCGCGCTGTTTGCGAATTTGCAGGAGGTCGAATCCCAACTCGTCGGCGAGTTCTTCCTGGATGCTTTCGGTAAAGTGTGCTTCGAGGATTTGCTGAGCTATAGAGTTAATCAGATTCTTACTGTTTATCAAACGAGTGTAATGCGGCTCGTCAAAACCGCCTGCAACATGATTTTCAACCAGCTCTCCCGCAGGAGGTTGTTTGCTGGTACCTGATGTGGAACAGCGCTCAGCATTTTGTAGTTCCCAAAAGCCATCACCTTGTAAACGCCAGAACGGCATATCAGGACGGTACTGTGCACGCTGTGGTCCAAAACGTTCCAGCAGGCTGTGCAGCTGATCGCGTACTTCCGTACCGTAATCAAACAATCGCGCATGCCCATGCTGATAGTTCGCCAGCACGTACAGAAGCAATAAAGGCTTGTGCGGCGCACGCTGTTCGCCTTTGCGCCAGATGGTGATGTCGGCAATTGCCTGTTCGAGAGTTTTACTGGAAGCCATCGCGTTACGGAAGAAGGTAAATAATTGCGATGATGCTCGCAAAACCCAGACCAATCAACCCGCAATCAATAAAACATGACTTTACCGCACCCAACCCTATTTCCTGAATCCCCCTCGCAAATTCCAAATTTCCCCCACCCAAAACCGCTGTATTTATATTCAGCCCTGTATAATGGTCATCAGAAATTACGCCGAACGGCAAAGGAAGTATCGAAGATTATTTAAAGAAGAATTCGCGATATGAAGGTGCTGCAACACCCCCATACCGCTAACCACAACCAACTAGTAAGGAGTTGTATATGGCTGCGACGAATTTTAAGCCAGAGTTTACTGTTTGCAAAACAGAATCAGACGCTTTCACCGGCATGATTGAAAACCGCGAGCTGGTGCGCAAAAACAGCGCCCGCCGTCTGCACGGCAACCAGCCCAACGCGGCACCCATTCATCCTCGCGCGGAAACGCCGCAGGACAGCGCCGCCTGCTGCGAACTGTATGCGCGCATAGACATGAAATATCTTCTTCTGGGCGGCGAATGGTTAACCCGCGCAGGTTTTATCAACGGCATGCCCGTAAAAATCCGCGCGATGAAAGACTGCATTGTGATTACGCCACAACATACAAGAGAATTATGGGGATGCCTGGAAGGTATGAGCGTGGTGAATATTAATAAAAAGAAAGTCGCACAATGGTTAAATACATTTCCAGGAGCGTTGAACGACACCGGTGATATTCCGGTGATTAAGCGCAACGCCTGATAAATATCCCGGCCCTGCGCCGGGATTATTATTTAAGCTGCGTTTTAAAACACCGGCACCCCCAGCCCAACCTTCACCTCCCTCAACGTCGCCTGCGTCACCCCCTGCGCCCGTTCCGTTCCGCGCTTCAGCATCGCCATCAGCTCCCCTTTATCCTGCATGTACATCGCCCTCCGCTCCCGCATCGGCGCAATCAGTTCCTGCAAACACGCCTCCAGCTCGTTCTTACACGCCCGGTCGCCCAGCCCGCCCGCCTGATAATGCGCCTTCATCGCCGCCACTTTCTCCTTGTCCGGATGAAACGCGTCGAGGTACGTAAACACCACGTTCCCCTCAATCTGCCCCGGGTCGCTCACCTTCAGGTGGTTCGGGTCGGTGTACATGGCGCTCACCGCACGGTGAATCGTCTCTTCGCTGGCCGAAAGGTGCAGCGTGTTGCCGAGCGATTTCGACATCTTGGCGCTGCCGTCGATGCCGGGCAGGCGGCTGGTGTCGCTCAGCATCGCCTTGCAGTGGCGCAGCACCGGGGTGGGCAGCAGGCTGTTCATCTTGTGCACAATCTCGTTGGTCTGCTCAATCATCGGCAGCTGGTCGTCGCCGACGGGCACGCACTCGGCCTTAAACGCGGTGATGTCCGCCGCCTGGCTGATGGGGTAGGCCATAAACCCGACCGGCAGCGAGCGGGCGAAGCCTTTCTGCGCAATCTCGTTTTTCACCGTCGGGTTACGCTCCACGCGGGCGACGGTGACGATGTTCATATACAGCATCGTCAGCTCGGCAAGGGCGGGCAGGGCGGATTGCAGGCAGATCGTGGTCAGGTTCGGGTCGATGCCCGCGGCGAGGTAGTCGGCCAGCACTTCGGGGATGTTGTCGCGAATTTTTTGCGGGTTGCTGCCGTTGTCGGTCAGCCCCTGAAGGTCAGCAATCAGCACAAACTGGTTGTGCGTGTGCTGAAGCGCCACGCGCTGGCGCAGCGATCCGACGAAATGACCGAGGTGCAGCGGGCCGGTTGGGCGATCGCCGGTGAGGATGGTTGGTGCGTTCATAAAGACTCCTTAATGTGCAATTGCCGAAAGGGGTCCTGGATGTGTGAAAGCCGCCTTTCGGCGGCTCTCTGAAAATGGGGAAAACAACTCCGGGCCGCCTTTAAGAAGGCAGCCACCAGCGTTTAATGGTGAGTACGGCGGAGCGTGTGTTCATCGAATTAACCTATCATGCAAAAACGCAGGGGTAAAGCGACTCAGGCGCCGCTGCTTGAGGCGCGCACCTTCAGCCTGCCCGCCAGCGTCACGTGCGTGGCGGCATCTTCCTGATTGCACAGGTACTCCACCGCCAGCCGTCCCAGCTCGCTGTAGGGCAGCTGGATGCTGGTCAGCGGCGGGGTGAGCTGCTCGGAAATCTTCTGGTCGTCGTAGCCCGCCAGCAGCATGTCCTGCGGGATGCGCACGCCGTTCACCGCCAGCGCCTGATAGCAGCCAATCGCCAGCCAGTCGCTGGCGCAGAAGATGGCGTCCGGGCGCTCGGCCAGTTCCAGCAGGGAAGCTGTTGCGGTAAAGGACTCGCTGAACTGCCAGTTGGTCTGGCGCACCAGGCCGTCGTCGCACGCGAGTCCGGCCTGCTGTAGCGCCGCCTGGTAGCCCGCCAGACGCTGGCGCGAGGCCTCCATCCAGCTCTCGCCGGTGATGTGGGCGATGCGCGTGGCGCCGCAGGCGATGAGGTGTTTAGTGACCTGGAAAGCGTTGGCGTAGTCGTCCGGAATAAACGACGGTAGCAGCGGCGAGCCGGGGTCGCGCTGGTTGAGCAGCACCAGCGG
This sequence comes from Enterobacter cloacae complex sp. EB5, assembly GCF_031432835.1. NCBI lineage: Bacteria > Pseudomonadati > Pseudomonadota > Gammaproteobacteria > Enterobacterales > Enterobacteriaceae > Enterobacter > Enterobacter cloacae complex sp. EB5. The sequence goes on along the minus strand of NZ_CP133860.1, from coordinate 1,389,963 downwards.
GATGCGGGTGCAGTCCTGGAATGCCGTCATATCGACGACGTTCGTGACCGGAGAGGCAAGGATAATCCCGATGCAGTTGCGCTTGTCCAACTGGCGGATAATGTTCAGGGCCAGTTCCACGTCGTCGCCGTAGTCGTAGACGGTGAGCAGGGTCTCGTTGCGCCACGCCGCTTCCCGCGCCTGGCTGATGGCGTCGATAAACGGGTCGAAGCTCTGCAATGAGCTGACCAGCAGGGCGATCTCCTCCTGGTTGCGCGGAGCGTGAATGGCGGGGAGGCGGTCATAGCCGAGTTCGGTGGCGACGTTGATCACCCGCTGACGGGTGTCGTCGCTGAGCTTGATGTTGCGGGACTGGTTGAGCACCAGCGATACCGTCGCCTGCGACACCCCCGCCGCCCGCGCAATATCGTTCATCGTCACTTTTGTTTTTCGCTTCATCCGTCCTCTCCCTTTCGCGAATTTGCATCATACCCTAACCGCGCACTTCCGCGCCGTCGATCACGTTTCTCATCCATCGAAGCGTGAACTTTGTGAGAGGCGTCGCTTTTCTGAGCGCCGCGGTTTGCGCATTTATTCTGCAACTAATATTTATTAGCTAAATATTATCAGCAAGAGGACGCGTAATGAAAGAGCAGTGGAGCAGGGAGCAGGCACAGGCGTGGTATCAGCAGAAAGGCTGGCTGTGCGGGTTTAACTATCTGCCGTCGACGGCGGTGAACTGGACCGATATCTGGCAGGAAGAGACCTTCGATGCCGACACCATCGACCGCGAGCTGGGCTGGGCGGCGTACGCGGGCTATAACACCCTGCGCATCAACCTGCCGTTCATCGTCTGGGAGCACGACCGCGACGGGCTGATGGCGCGCATCGACCGCTTTTTGACGATTGCCGACGGTCACGGGTTCAGCACCATGCTGACCCTGATGGACGACTGCGGGTTCTCCGGCGACGAGCCGTACCTCGGCCCGCAAAAGCCTCCCGTACCGGGCAAGCACAACAGCCAGGCGGCGGCGAGCCCGGGACGCGATAAGGTGTGCGATCGCGACTGCTGGCCACAGATTGAGCGCTATATCCGCGACGTTGTGCGCCAGTTCCGCGAGGATAAGCGTGTATTGCTGTGGGATCTCTACAACGAGCCGGGCAACCGCGGCATTTTCGCGACGGGCACCGAAGAGGTGCTGTACGACGAGAAGCTGGAAACCTGCGCGCATGAGTTGATGAAGCTGGCGTTCCGCTGGGTGCGTGAGGAAGATCCGACCCAGCCGCTCACCGTCTGCGCGTGGCGTCTGCCGGCGGAAGAAGAGGGCGAGACGTTTTACCAGCACCCGCTGGACCAGACCGCGCTGGCGCTGTCAGATGTGGTGAGCTACCACGCCTATACCAATACCGGGCGCATGACGGCGATTATCCAGCAGCTTCAGGCGCTGGGCCGCCCGATCTTCTGCACCGAATGGCTGGCGCGTCACGTGGGCGGCACCATCGAAGAGCAGCTCCCGCTGATGTACATGGCGAAGGTCGCGCCGTATCAGTGGGGGCTGGTGCGCGGTAAAACCCAGACCTGGCTGCCGTGGCCGGTAGTGATGAAGGAGTCCACGGACTACTGCCGCCTGTGGTTCCACGACGTGTTTGAGGAGAACGGTATCCCGTTCTCACGCGCTGAAATCGCGCTGATGAAGAAGCTGCGCAAAATCGCCCCGAATCCGCAGGGCTAATAATAATGACCCGGCGCGCTGTCGCCGGGCAACCAGGTACGCACTATGGCAATGACAATGAAAATACCGTCTCGCGAGTTGTGGTCTTACTTTGGCTATGGTTTAGGTCAATGTTTTAGCTTTGGTTTAGTGGGTTCGTTTATAAACTATTTTTACACCGACGTGCTGGGGATCTCGGCGCTGGCGGCAAGTACCATCTTCCTGATTGCCCGCGCGTGGGATGCGGTTCACGATCCGCTGTTTGCCAGCATTATGGACACCATTAACAGCCGGTTCGGCAAGTTTCGCCACTTTTTACTGATTGCGCCGCTGCTGATCACCGGCGTCACCCTGCTGGCGTTCTATAAAATCGAAGCGGACATGACCACCAAAATCCTCTACGCCGGGGTGACGTATATCCTGTGGGGGACGCTGTACGCCATCTCCGATATCCCGTTCTGGTCGATGTCGTCGGTGATGACCAACGACTCCGGGCAGCGCACCCGCGTGGTAACGGCGGCGATGCTCGGGGTAAACGCCGGAATCGCCTGCGCCAGCATCTTCTTCCCGAAGCTGGCGGCGTTCTTTGCCCAGTACAGCAACGATAAAGGCTACTTTATGGCGGCGCTGGTGATGATGCTGGTGGGCCTGCCGCTGATGCTCAACGGCTTTATGCAGATCAAAGAGCGCGTGCCGCCGAGCCCGGAAAAGGTGACGATGCGCGACACCTTCCACAACCTGCGCCAGAACAAGCCGCTGTTTATCGTCCTGCTGTCGTTCTTTTTCTGCGTGTTCCATAACGTGGCGGGGGGGCTCTATATCTACTTCTTTATCAACAATATGGGCGACGGCAGCCTGCAAATGGCAATTGGCGTGATGGGAATAGTGGCGGCGGTGCTGTGCCTGGTCGCCCCGCTGCTGACCCGTCGGATGCAGAAGCGGAAGCTGTTTATGATCCTCTGCGGGCTGGACGTGGCGGTCCGCGTGGTGATGTGGTTCACGGGCTATCAGCACACGGCGCTGCTGTTTATCCTGCTCGGCCTGAGCACGCTGTTCGTGATGATGACCAACATCCTCACCTCGTCGATGATTGCCGACACCATTGAGTACGCGGAATACCACACCCACAAGCGCTGCGCGGCGATCACCTTCTCCGGGCAGACCTTTACCGGCAAGATGTCGGTGGCGGTGGGCGGCGGGCTCATCGGCGTGTTTCTGACGATGATCGACTATGTGCCGCAGGCGCAGGCCCAGAGCGACAGCGTGCTGGCGGGGCTGTTCTTCGGGATTTGTTTGTTACCGGCGATAGGCTCGCTGATTCGAATGGGGTTTATGTCGCGCTTCACCTTTACCGAGGAGAAGCATGCGGAGGTGTGTCGGCTGCTGGCGGAGCGTCGGCATCATGTAGAAAATAGCCGTGCAGAGAATGAGCGGCTGGAGCGTCCGGCTCCGGCGAACTAAGAGAAATGGGCGCCTGTCATGCAGGCGTCCACTTCAGAACTTAATTCACGTCAGTTATCCCACAGCAATCACGCGCTAATTTCAATAATTGCTGAGTCATTGTGGCGGCATCTGCTGCTAAATCTACGGTGGCAAAGTGGATTTTATGCCCCTGTACCTCAACGAATTCGTAGAGCATTACATCGACGGCTGGATGAAGTAATAATCCAGCTGAACGGAGAGATAATGGATCTGTTCGGTTCTCCTGCGTTCGCAGATAGGTATAAATCTGGTAGATATAACCGCTGCGCAAGCTCTTATCGCGATACCAGCCTTTAGTCAGAATGTTATTGAATTTGGTGTCGATGATGACGCGCTGTGCAGGTTGCTTGTGCTCAAGAATAATGTCCGAGTTCATGGTTGGGAAAATACTTTCGCTCCCTGCACTTTGAGACGTTAATCCCCATTTCAACTCTTTTCCGGCAGCGACTGTCCAGTCTTTTTTGGGAAGATGGAAGTGATAGAAACCCGCCATACTTTTCTCGAACAGCTTGCGCATCCAGTAAGGGTCATCAGAAGGCGTTGGCAACAGTTTTTGCCCCGCAGTTTGGGTTGGTAGCCATAATTCAAATGCCAGCTTCGCGGCATCGACCATGGCTTTATCCGCCGCATCGTGGCGGCCAAAACGTGTGATTGACGGCAGTTCACCTTTACTGGGCATACCCCCCTCAATACCACGACGACGCAAATTGATTGCCATTGCGCGACATTGCGCAGCCAGCGGGCCGTTGCTGAGCAGCGGAACAAGGTGCTCTAACGCAGAGCGAACATAGCGATTTCGTGGTGTGTCCAGCGTCATTTCCTGAAACTGGCAGGCTACCTGTGCCCGCTCAAGCAATTGTCGACTGGTTGTGCGCAGAACATCAATGCGTCCCCTTACCCTGTTAAGCGTGGCGCGGCGAGTTTGGTATCCCATACTTAAATGCCTTAACAGCCGCTGCTCCACTTCGTGAAGCAGGATCCTGGCCACCAGCGCCGGGATCTCCTCCGGGTTGTTTTCAGCGGCAACCATGCTGCGCCCGTGGTGGCGAAACAGGCTGGAGGCGTACAGCATCAATAGCCAGATATTCCGCAAAGGAATACGCGATACAGCTGCCCGAGCCTGCGTATCGTCACGTTCAGCAAGATCGGTCATACGCTGAGAAGTTCCTTTCTGGAATCCTGGACTTTCTCCGGCGCATCAAACCAGTATTCGGCAAGTAAAGGGCAGATTTCGGTTTCGACAATCTGCTCGTACCAGGCCATCCCGTCGTCAATTTTCAACCCCGCAGGTGGGGTAACATAGCTATGCCCGATACAAAATTGAGGTCCCAGGGCCGCATCCCTGGACAATTTTTCATTTAACGCGGTGAATTTGGATTCAATAAAGGCTAATGTTTCCAGGCTCACATTAAACCGTTGGTTAACCCATTTTTTCCACGCGTCGTTAAACTCGGGCTTTAGATCAATAAACGCAAAGCGGCGCCGTAATGCCAGGTCTAGCAGGGCAAGCGAGCGGTCAGCGATATTCATCGTCCCGATGATATACAGGTTTTCAGGAATGTAGGTTTTTTCATCCATATCAGATCGATATGAGAGCTCAAGCGCCTCGTTCGGCGTACGTTTATCCGCCTCCATCAGCGTCAGCGTTTCGCCAAAAATTTGCGCAGGATTGCCCCGGTTAATCTCCTCAATAATGACCACGTACTTAGTTGTCGGATCGTTTACTGCTTTGTCGATTGCATGGAGAAAAGGCCCGTCTACCAGTGCTAAACGTCCTTCATTGTTAGGACGCCAGCCTCGAATAAAGTCTTCGTAGGAGAGGGTAGGGTGGAACTGCACCGCGCTGATGCGCTTAGAGGTTTCCTCGCCCATCAGACAATACGCCAGACGGCGCGCAAGCCAGGTTTTACCGGTTCCCGGCGGGCCCTGAAGGATCAGGTTTTTTTTGGCCTGTAACCGCTGAAGGATGAATTGGATTTTTTCCTCTTCTAAAAAGCAGCCCTCATCGATCAAATTGCTTATCGTGTAAGGCTTGTGGGGGATTTCCGCGGGCACGTTCTCTTCAACCGTTTCCTCGGTGATGCTCTGCAATTCACCTTTATCGAAGTTGAGGTATTCATAATTGCCGGGGGTCTGAAACTCCAGTTCATCATCGTCACGTAGTTTTTGCAGATAATATGAAATGGATGATTCAATAGTATTGTTATTGGGATAATCCGCCTTAATCTCATCCAGATAGGCCTCTTTTAACTCCCTCAAAGAGAAAAAGGGGCTGTCTTTTCGTAGGCACAGCACCTTGATCTTATTGAGCAAATACGCTTTCCATGTCAGCCGCTCGACTTCATCATTTGACTGTTGCAAATCGATATTCCATGCCGCCAGAGAGAGTTCAGGGAAGGAGTGAACCGGATAGTTTGGCTGGGTAAAAGCCTTTTTGAGCGCCAGGGCTACGGTCTGATAGTTGTGTCCGCTACAGCGCCCTTTGGCACCTTTTTTAATGATTTTAATGTTCAGGACTTTCTGGATGTAGTACTGAGACTGGCTATCCAGCGTAGGGTAGAACCAGGGGCGTAGCCAGTACAATCCCATTGTCAGGTTCCAGCCCACATTGCGCACGTTAGATGCGGCGTCATAAGAAAAGAGGAAGTCAGCGGGATCGGCGTTTGGGGTGTCGGCGAAGGAGATTGCCTGAGAAAACATTTCCCACAGCGTATCGATGTCTTCAGGCTTACGTGATTTCTCATAGCCAAAGAACCAAGATTTCTGATTGTTCAGTAGCGGAATACCGTCGAACGATTCAGGAACCTTTTCGCGTACGCCTATCAGTTTTGCCAGGCTGGCTGCGATATTTCTTCGGTTGGTAACGGTAAGCGAGCGATTAAACAAGCCCATAGTGGTGAAAGGACAAATGTCTTTCAAAGGATGGGGGACGCCATTAGCGGGCTTGTCCTGTAGGTGTGACATACTACCAATCTCAGCAGCAATGCGGTGAATACCCGCCACCAACTCCTTTCTTCGATTTCGCCAGGTCAGTAGCTGAGAGGCAAAAGCCTGATAAAAGTCTGCCCATTCGAATCTGACGTCTTGCTCAACTGCGTCCATATGCTCTCCAGTAAAATTACAGGCTTCAGTAACCTGGCGAATGAATTTTACGGGATTGCAAGCCTGAGTGAATAACTACCTAAAACAGTGATCTATAAGGGCATGCCGAATCAACATGCCCCTGGACGATGTTACAGCGACTTCACAAACGCCAGCAGATCTTCGTTGAGCTGGTCCTGGTGGGTCAGCGCGAAGCCGTGCGGCGCGTTGTCGTACACTTTCAGCGTGGCGTTTTTGATCATCTCTGCCGCCAGCTTGCCGGTCGTTTCAAACGGCACGATCTGGTCGTTGCTGCCGTGGATCACCAGCGTCGGCACGTCGATTTTCGCCATATCCGGGCGGAAGTCGGTTTCGGCGAAGGCGGTTACACAGTCGATGGTGCCCTTCAGGGACGCCAGCAGGGCGATGTTCAGCGTCTGCGTCAGGGCACCGGCAGAAACGGTCTGCCCGGCGTTGGTGCCGTAGAACGGGGTGGCGAAGTCGCTGATGAACTGGGCGCGATCTTTACGCAGTCCGTCGCGAATCCCGCTGAACACGCTCTGATCGACCCCTTCCGGGTAGCTATCGGATTTGCCGAAAATGGGCGTTACCGCGCCCAGCAGGGCGAGACCGGCCACGCGTTCGCTACCGTAGTTGTTGATGTAGCGCGTCACGTCGCCGCCGCCCATGGAGAAGCCCACCAGCGTCACGTCGCGCAGATCCAGCGTGGTGATCAGGTCGTTAATGTCGGATGCAAAGGTATCGTAGTCATAGCCGTTCCACGGCTGATCCGAACGCCCAAACCCGCGACGGTCAAAGGCGATGGTGCGGTAGCCGCGCTCGGCCAGGAAGTTCAGCTGGCTGTCCCACATATCCCCGTCCAGCGGCCAGCCGTGGCTGAAGAGAACCGGTTTGCCCGCGCCGCAGTCTTTGTAATAAATCTGCGTACCATCTTTTGCCTTAAACGTTGCCATAGTGTGTTCCTCTAAAGGTGATTGTTATGTTCAGACCGGCGCGACCAGATAACGAATTGCCGGTGATGTTGTGCCCTGATGAAAAGCCAGAACGCGGCTCTGCAACAGGAGGTCATTCATGGTGTGGCGTTCCTGCTGGCGCAGATGCTCAATCCAGGAACCCATCAGGAAGGTCTCGATAAACAGACCCGGACGTTCAATATCTTCGTACACCGCCCAGCTCATCGCCCCGGCGCGGCGGCGCACCCGGCGTAGCTCGTGCACGGCCTGCAAAAACGCTTTCGCGTTCTGCGGGTCGATGATGTACTCATGCGACACCAGCATCGGGCCACGCTCGTTCGGGAGTTCAATCTCCACCCCGTCCAGCGGCTGCCCGCTCAGGTCGAGATTTAAATCCGGATCTTTCTCCAGCTTCCAGCGGAACACCGTCATGCTCGCCAGCACCATCCCCAGCGTGGCGACCACCAGCGAAGCCGGCGTGCCGAACTGCGAGGCGATCTGGCCCCAGACGGCGCTGCCTGCGGTCATCGAACCGAAAAAGACCGTCAGATACACCGCCAGCGCCCGGGCTTTTACCCAGCGTGCGGCGCTGCGCTGCGCGCCAAGGTTGAGGGTGGAGAGCACCGCAATCCACGCGAAGCCGGTAAAGAACTCAAACAAGTTTAGCAGCCAAAAGTGACGTACAAATGCCAGCGCCAGCATGGTGATCGCAAACGTCAGGCTGGCGGTCACCATCAGCCGATCGGCGTTCAGCCGCTGGCGCAGACGCGGCAGCAGGATGGCCCCGGCAATGGCGCCAAGGCCGATACACGCCAGCATCACGCCATAGCCCGCCGGGCCTAAGCCCAGCTCGCGGCGCGCCACCAGCGGCAGCAATGCCCAGCCCGCGCTGCCGAAAACAAAAAAGGCCACGGTGCGCACCAGCACGTTGCGCAGCACCGGCGCGGCGTGCACGTAGCGAATCCCGGAGCGCACCGCAGAGAAAAAGTGCTCCGGTGGCAAACGCTGCACGGACGGCGCCGGACGCCAGCGCCACAGCACCCACGCCACGCCGATCACGGACAGCGCGTTGAGGGCAAACACCATCCACGGTCCGGCAAGAGACAGCAGAAAACCGCCCAGCGCGGGGCCAATCGCCCGGCTGATGTTCACCCCCAGCGAGTTCAGCGCCACGGCGGAACCCAGCTCGGGCTTGCTCACCAGGTCAGGGACAATCGCCTGAAACGGCGGCGAACTCATGGCCGCGCCCACGCTCAGCAGAAACGTCGCCGCCAGCAGAACGGTGGGGGTGACGTGTCCGGTAAAAGAGAGCAGCGTCAGCCCGGCGGCGGCAATGAACACCCACAGCTGGGAGAAGAGCAGGTATTTACGTCGGTCAACGATGTCCGCCATCACCCCGGACGGCAGGGCGAAAAGGAACATCGGCAGGCTGCTCGCCGCCTGCACCAGCGCGATATCCAGCGGATCGGCGCTGAGCGTCAGCATGCTCCAGTTGATACCGACGTCGCTCATCCATGAGCCGACGTTAGAGACCACCGTGGCGATCCACAGCATGCGGAACACCGGCTGGCTCAGCGGCTGCCAGGGTGAAACCGCGGGGGCGGGCGTCGTCTCGACGTGTGCGTCGCGAACGTCGTTAACCTGGGTCATGCGAACCTCTCCGTTGTTTTACGCTGCATTCGCCACTGGCCCGGCCCGGTAAGGGCGAGGGTGGTGAAGATAATCAGCAGCAGCCAGCCAAACTGCCCCTCGGCAATCGACCAGTTCGGGTGGACCGCCAGCATCGCCACCAGCAGCACGGCAATAATCGGCAGGCACGCCAGGCGGGTGTAAACCCCCGCAATGATAAACAGCGGGCAGATCACCTCGGCGACGATCGCCGGGATCAGGCTGGCATACGGCCCGAAACCAAACGGATCTTCGATGCGCGTCAGCTCTTCGCTGAAGTGCAGCACCTTCGGCAGGCCGTGCACGTAAAGCAGCAGCAGGCTGCCGGTCAGGCGCAGAAAAAACAGCCCCGGATCGATCCGGGGCGAAACGTCATTTTGTTTCATCAGAATGCAAAGCAGCTGCAACCCAGCGCCCCCCAGAAAGCGTTATCGTCGGATACCGGCATCGCTGACGTACGGGCGAAATCATGCTGGTGGCTGTGAACCCCGCACGGGCCGCTACAGTGGTGAGCCACACTCATACCCACGCGTGCGGCCTGCGGCGGCGCGCTGCGGTAGTGGCCCGGCACCTTCACCACCGGGGACCACTCGGGCAGGACCGGAATGGCGGGCGGCGCGAGTGGGCCAAAGGCGCCTGCGGCATAGACGATATCGCCGTTCACCACGGTGAGGACGGACTCGATGCCCTTGATCTCCTCCTCCGGCACGCGGAAGTAATCTTTGCTGAGCACCGCCAGATCCGCGAGCTGGCCCGCTTTGATCTGCCCCTTCTGGTTCTGCTCGCTGGAGAACCACGCGCTGCCCTGGGTCCAGAGCATCAGGGCGGTATCGCGATCCAGTCGGGCGCTGTGGTCGTACATCTGCATCCCGCCAACGGTACGCCCGGAGACCAGCCAGTAGAGCGCGGTCCACGGGTTGTAGCTCGCCACGCGGGTGGCGTCGGTCCCTAAGCCCACCGGCACGCCGGTCTCAAGCATTTTTGCCACCGGCGGCGTGTGGCGGGTGGCTTCGATGCCGTAGCGCTCGGCAAAGTATTCCCCCTGGAAGGCCATGCGGTGCTGGACGGCAATACCGCCGCCGAGTGCTTTGATGCGGTCAATGTTGGCCTGCGACACGGTTTCGGCGTGGTCGAAGAACCAGTGCAGCCCGTTGAACGGAATGTCACGGTTCACCTTCTCGAACACGTCCAGCATGCGGCTGATGGATTCGTTGTAAGTGGCGTGCAGGCGGAACGGCCAGCGGTGCTCCACCAGATGGCGCACCACGCGCTCCAGTTCGTCCTCCATGCCCGGTGCGAGATCCGGGCGCGGCTCGAGGAAGTCTTCAAAATCGGCGGCGGAGAAGACCAGCATCTCGCCCGCGCCGTTGTGGCGGAAGAAGTCGCTGCCCTGGCCCGGCGTAAGCATGTCGGTCCATTTTTCAAAGTCTTCCAGCTCGTGGCCCGGACGCTGGGTAAACAGGTTGTAGGCGATGCGGATGGTCATCTGCTTTTTCTCGTGCAGCTCGGCAATCACCTCGTAATCTTCCGGGTAGTTCTGGAAGCCGCCGCCTGCGTCGATGGCGCTGGTCAGCCCCAGGCGGTTCAGCTCGCGCATGAACTGGCGCGTGGAGTTAACCTGCTGCTCCAGCGGCAGCTTCGGCCCCTTCGCCAGCGTGGCGTAGAGGATCATGGCGTTCGGACGGGCAATCAGCATCCCGGTCGGGTTGCCGTTGGCGTCGCGCTGGATCTCGCCGCCCGGCGGGTTTGGCGTGTCTTTGGTGTAGCCGACCACCTTCAGCGCGGCGCGGTTGAGCAGGGCGCGGTCGTACAGGTGGAGGATAAACACCGGGGTGTCAGGCGCGGCGTCGTTAATTTCGTCCAGGGTCGGCATGCGGCGCTCGGCGAACTGGAACTCGCTCCAGCCGCCCACCACGCGCACCCACTGGGGCGATGGCGTGCGCAGGGCCTGCTCTTTCAGCATCCGCAGGGCGTCGGCGAGCGACGGCACGCCTTCCCAGCGCAGCTCAAGATTGTAGTTCAGCCCGCCGCGAATGAGGTGCAGGTGCGAGTCGTTCAGGCCGGGGATGGCGGTGTGGCCTTTTAAGTCGACCACCTTAGTGCCGTCGCAGTGGTGTTGCATCACCTCGGCGACGGTACCCACTTCCAGAAATTTCCCGTCGCGCACGGCAACGGCTTCCGCGACAGGATTCTCGCGATCGACGGTGTGAAACTGGCCGTTAACCAGAATGAGATCGGCTTTACCGAGGGTAACCATAATAGCTCCAGACTCAGAGGGGAATGGTCAGGATTATGGGAACCGGTTTCGGTAAAGATCCAGTTATACAATAGGATAGGTATACCAAAGTATAACTATACCTAAGGTTAACTATACGAAGAGATAATTACACCACGGCGATGTGGGTCATAGGATGAACGCGATTTTATCGGCGTGCTGTTCGCGGCGATTTTAACCTTTAACCTCACTGGATACTCTTATGACCACTTCTAAGCTCGAAGTCTTAACCCCTGCCAACTGTCAGATCATCTTCATTGACCACCAGCCGCAGATGGCGTTCGGCGTGCAGTCTATTGACCGCCAGGTGCTGAAAAACAACACCGTGGCGCTGGCGAAAGCGGCTAAGGTGTTCAACATTCCAGCCATCATCACCACCGTTGAGACCGAAAGCTTCTCCGGCAATACCTATCCGGAGCTGCTGGACGTGTTCCCGGGCCAGGACATTCTGGAGCGTACCTCCATGAACTCCTGGGACGACCAGAAAGTGCGCGACGCGCTGAAGGCCAACGGCAAGAAGAAGGTGGTGGTCGCCGGTCTGTGGACCGAAGTGTGCAATAACAGCTTTGCCCTGTGCGCGATGCTGGAAGGCGACTACGAAATTTATATGGTGGCGGACGCGTCCGGCGGCACCTCCAAAGAAGCCCACGACTTCGCGATGCAGCGCATGATCCAGGCGGGCGTGATCCCGGTGACCTGGCAGCAGGTGATGCTGGAGTGGCAGCGCGACTGGGCGCGCAAAGAGACCTACACCGCGGTGATGGATATCGTGCGCGAGCACTCCGGCGCCTACGGGATGGGTGTGGATTACGCCTACACCATGGTGCACAAAGCGCCGTCTCGTCAGAAGAGCGAGCACCGCACCTTAGCGCCGGTTCCGGCACGCTAAGTCCCGCTGGCGGGCTGGTCCCTCATCCGGCTCGCCGCTGCCTTTTTCTCTGGAGTTCACAATGAGTACAGGGTTGATATCCCTCGCGGCAGGCGTGTTGATTGGCCTCATGTATGCCGTGCTGAAGGTGCGTTCCCCCGCGCCGCCCGCGCTGGCGCTGATTGGCCTGCTGGGGATGCTGGCGGGGGAACAGGCAATGCGTCATCTTTTATCCCGCGACAATCCCGCGGGCGTGCAGGTGACGGTTCCCCACGTTCAGCACCTGACCGGAGCGTCAACATGAAGGCCTGGATTATTTCGCTGGTGTGCGGGGTCGCGGCTGGGGTACTTTACGCCCTGCTCGACGTGCATTCCCCGGCGCCGCCGGTCGTCGCGCTGCTTGGCCTGTTCGGCATGCTGGTGGGGGAACAGCTGATCCCCATCGGACGGCGTCTGGTGAGCCGCGAACCGCTGACCCTGGCCTGGTTTCGTCATGAATGCGTACCGAAGATCAGCGGTACCGCGCCCCCAGCGCCCGCGAAGGAAAGCCGCGACGCGTAACGATTTGTTTGAGGAAAGACAGCATGACGCTGCTGTGGCGCATTGCCATCATTGATGACGAACGCTCTGTTCGCAGCGGGCTCAGTAACCTGCTGCAATCGGAAGGGTATGCTACCGATACCTTCGATTCGGCAGAGGTGTTTTTGAGCCACCCTCTCGCCCTGTCCGGCGCGTCGCTGGTGATCACCGACATCAAGCTGCGCGGCATGAACGGCATCGAGCTGTTTGAGAAGCTGCGGTTGCTGGCCACGCCGCCACCGCCAGTACTGTTTATCTCCGGTCATGCTGATGAAAATATGCAGCGGTATGCACTCAGTCTGGGCGCCGCTGCATTTTTGCGTAAGCCGATTAACATCGATATTCTGCTGGATCATATTCAGCGGGAGCTGACCCGCCGACAATAAGGATCGCGGATGAACGAACATACGTCGCCTGCATTTTGGCCCGCCCGGGGAAATCTCCATGAAGGGCGGGCTTTTGTTCTGAAAGAGGATGTCATTTTTACCGTGCTGGCGCAGGAGGGCGGCATCGCCTGGATGAACGGGCGGCATCCCCAGTCCGGCGGTTCGTTTATTATTGCCACCGCGGTCAGCGATGAAGAAGAGGAGCGGGCAACGCGGCTGCTGAAAAACGAGTTTGCCCTGCGCGATCGGCTTCATGACGGCTGGGCTATCCGGCCCGTCGCTTCAACCCAGTACCGAGGACGTTTTGCGCTGGTCTACGCGCCGTTCTGCTTTGAACTGCTGGCGTGCCGGGCAGGTAAGGCGATTTCCGGGATCGCCCGCTTTATCGAAATGGCGATCCGCATCTGCGGTCCCCTGCGCCAGATGCATCTGCACAACCTGATCCACGGCGATATCAAACCCGGGGCGATCTTCGTTCATCACGACGCCACCTGCCGTCTGTGCAGCTTCGGTCTTTCCTGCGGCACCTCCGACGCGTTCTCCCAGTCACGGCTTGCCGCGTCTGGCGGCACGCCCGCCTACATGTCACCGGAACACACCACGCGTACCCGGCGCGCCGTCGACAGCCGGAGCGATCTCTACAGTCTGGGTATCGTGCTTTATGAACTTCTGACCGGGCGATTGCCGTTTGAACTGAGCGCTGATGACCAGACCAACTGGGCGCATTACCACATTGCCTCTGAGCCGCTTGCGCCGGGGCGGGTGCGCCCGGACGTACCCGGCATGCTGTCGACCATTATCCTTAAGCTGCTGGAGAAGAATCCGGAGAATCGCTATCAGACCGTCGACGGGCTGATTGCCGACCTCAGGCGCTGCCAGGCGACGCTGACCGCCGAAGGTGAGATCGTCGACTTTATTCCCGGCCAGCAGGATCGCTCTCCGGCGATCCATCTTGCCGATTCGCTTTTCTCTGCGCATCCGCAGGCCAGCGACGTCATCGCCGCGTTTGAGCGGGTCAGCCAGAGCGGTGCGCCGGAACTGGTGACGATTGGGGGGCCTTCGGGGATCGGCAAATCTTCCGTGATCGCCACCACGCTGAAATCGCTGCAACAGCGCAAGGTGCTGCTGGCGGTGGGCAAGGTCGATCAATATTCCCCAACGCTGCCCTACGGCGTGCTGAGTTCGGCGTTTCGGACGCTCACGCTGCACCTGCTCGGGCTGCCAGCCGGGGAGGTAGCGACGTGGAAAATCCGTCTGTCGCGCGCGCTGGAAGGCTACGAAGAGCTGGCCGTCAGTCTGGTGCCGGAGCTGAATTTACTCCTTGAGAACAAACCGCGTTTCTCTGCGGATACCTTTTCCATCGACGCGCGGGCGCGCTTCAGCCATATGGTGCTGGCGCTGGTGAAAACCTTCGCCACCCAGGGCGCGCCGCTGGTGCTGCTGGATGATGTGCAGTGGATCGACGCTGCCAGCCTGCAAACGCTCGATCACCTGCTGCGCGCGTGCGGCGCCATCCCGCTGCTGGTGGTGGTGGCGCACCGCGATCTCAGTTCGCTTTCTGATCCCACCTTGCAGACCGCGCTGGCGAGCCTGCCGGAGGCGGCGCAGCATGCCACGACGATCGTGCCGCAGCCGCTGTCGGTGAAGGCCGTGGCGCGCTGGCTCGGGGAGATTTTTCATGCCCGCAGTACCGGCACCGCCGATCTTGCCACGCTGATCCATGAAAAAACCGGCGGCAACCCGCTGTTCGTGCAGGAATTTTTCCGCCGCATCGTCGATGACGGACTGGTGGTGCACAACAAATATCAGGGGAAATGGCATTACGATCTCCAGGCCATCCGCGCCCGGCACTACACCGAGAACGTGGTGACGCTGGTGCTTGAACAGCTGGAGGAGATGCCCGACGAGACGCGCCGCCTGCTGGGCAGCATCGCCTGCCTCGGCTGCACGGGCGAGCTGGAGATGCTGTGCCGCGTGGTGGGGCGGTCGGCGGCGGAAATCCGCTATGCGCTTCATCCGGCGGTTACTGCTCAACTGATTGTGCTGACGGAGAAAGAGTACGCTTTTACCCACGATCGGGTGCAGGAAGCCGCCTTTGCCCTGCTGGATGAGGGCGAGAAAAGCCATCTGCACCTGACCACCGCCAGCCTGCTGGCGGATGCCGCGCGGCAGACGGCGGGCAACGAACTGCTGTTCCGCGCGGTTCACCACGTCAGCGCCGCGCTGGACTGCATCCAGCCTGCACCCCAGCGGCAGCGATTCCGGGAGCTGAGCCTTCAGGCCGCGCGGCGTGCGAAGCGTACCGGCGATTACCTTTCCGCCTTAAGCTACATCCAGACCGCCAGAGCGCTGGGGAATGCGGGCCCGGTCTCGGACTTTATGCTGGATATCGAAGAGGCGGGCTGTGAGTTTGCGCTCGGACACCTGGAGCGCACGCGTGCGCTGTGCGATGCGATCCTCGGTTCACCGGGCGGGCTGACGGAGAAAGCGCTGGCCGCCAACCTGCTGGCGGAAGTTTATATGCGCCAGTCGGAGATCCGCCTGGCGCTGGAGGCGTCGTTATGCTGGCTGGGCGTGTTCGGGATCCAGATCAGCCGCTACCCGGAAAACGCCGAATGTGACGAGGCCTGGCAGCAGTTCTGTCAACGCACCGCCGACGCGCCGCAGAACCCGTTTTCTCAGCTTAAGCTGATGGAGAACGCAGAGACCGAAGCGGTGATGAACCTGCTTTACAGCGCCAGTATTTTCGCCAGCTTTACCTGCCCGCGCCTGCACTTTTTACTCCTGTGCCGGATGATGCACCTCACGCTCGATCACGGCATCACCGGCGCCTCCACCACGGCGATGGCCTGGTTTGGCGTGCTGATTGGCCACCGCTACGCCGAATACCGTCTCGGGTTTGAGTACGGCACGCTGGCTCGTGAGCTGGTGAACCGCCACGGCTATGATGCCTATGAAGCCAAAACCCTGCTGCCGCTCGACCAGCTCAGCGTCTGGACCCAGCCGCTGTCGTACACTATCGAGTGCGCCAAGGCCTGCTTTACCTCAGCGGTGACCCACGGCGACATGACGATGGCCTGCTTCGCGGCCTGTCATCAGATCATTAACTTCCTCTCCCGGGGGGATCATCTGGATGGCGTGCTGACCAGCATCGATCGCGGTCTGGCCTTTGTGCGCAAAACGGATTTTCAGGACATTGAAACCGTTCTGCACATTCAGCGCCGCTACGTGGAGTTTTTACGCACGCCAGTGACGGGCACATGGAGTGCCGCCCAGGCGCTGCCTGACGATCTGCTGCCCGCGCCGCCGGAGCAGGCGCCCGAGCAGACCTCGACCATGCTCTTCTGGTACTGGCTCTATCGCGGGATGGCGCACTTTTCCTGCGGCGAATACGCCGACGCACAAGCGGATTTAGAAATGGCGGGCTGGTATGCGTGGTCCGCGCCGGGTCATATTCATCTGCTGGATTACCATTTTTACAGCGCGCTGGCGCTCTCCCGCCAGCTCACCCCGGAAACCTTTTCGGCGGATTATCGCCGCAGTATTCATCACCATTACGACAAAATTGCCCTCTGGGCGCGGATCAATCCGGGCACGTTTGCCGATAAAGAGGCGCTGATTTATGCCGAAATCGTCCGTCTGGACGGCATGAACAGCATCGCGCTGGAGCAGTATGAAAAAGCGGTGCGGCTCTCGCGGGAGGGCGGGTTTAACCCGATCAATGCCCTGGCGCACGAGCTGGCAGGGCGTTTCTCGCTGGCCTGCGGCTACCCGACCGCCTCCGACGCCCATTTCCGCGGCGCGATTGCCGCCTGGGGGCGCGCCGGGGCGCAGGCCAAGGTGCGCCAGCTGGAGCAGGATTTCCCGCATCTGCTGGCCTCCGGGCAGAGCCGCGCGTATGACACGGCGGCGTTTGCCCAGAACGAGGTGATCCGCGATTTACAGAGCGTCATCAAAGCCTCACGCGCCTTGTCCGAAGAGATCAACCTTGAACGTTTAATCGAAAACCTGATGACGCTGCTGCTTGAACGGGCCGGGGCGCAGCGTGGCCTGCTGCTGCGCGTCAGCGATAATCACATCCCGGAGATTGAAGCCAGCGCCTGGACCAGTACCGACGGCGTGCGGGTGCGCATCCTGAAAGCGTCACCGATGGCGACGGACATGCCGCTGTCGGTGCTGGCCGCGGTGATCCGCACCGGGCAGGAGATCCGCACCGGCAAACCGGAGGAGTTCCACCCGTTCAGCCAGGATCCGTATCTGGTGACGTCCGGCGCCGCCGTGATGTGCGTGCCGATGTTCAAACAGGCGCGGCTGGTGGGGGTTCTGTATCTGGAAAACCGCCTGATGCCGGAAGTGTTTACCGCCGAACATTCGCGCGTGGTCAGCCTGCTGGGCGCGCAGGCGGCGGTTTCGCTGGAGACGGCGCGGCTCTACGCCGAGCTGCTGGAGGAAAACATCCAGCGCCGACGGGTGGAGAAAGAGCTGCGCGCCAGCCAGACCTCGCTGATGCTGGGCGAGCAGATCAGCCATACCGGCAGCTGGCGCTGGGAGCTAGTGCAGGATCTGATGTTTATGTCCGAAGAGTACGCCCGTATCCTTGGCCTGCCAGAGCAGCAAAAGATGATCTCAATGGCGGAGTTTTTGACCTTCGTGCATGAGGACGATTATGGGCGGATCAGCACTCTCGTTAATCAGAGCGTGCGTGACGGGCTTTCGATGCGCGCGGAGTTTCGTATCATCCGCACCGACGGCTCCGTTCGCTACATCCTCGGGATTGGCGATCCGGTGGGCGTCGGCAGCGAGGTGAATGAGTATTACGGCATCATTACCGACATCACCAGCCAGCGAGCGGCAGAGGATGCGATGCGGGTGGCGCAGGCGGATCTGGCGCGAGTCTCACGAGCCACTACCGTCGGGCAACTGACCTCCTCGATCGCGCACGAGATCAATCAGCCGCTGATGTCGATTGTCTCGAACGCCGGCGCGAGCCTGCGCTGGCTCAACCGCGATCCGGCGCGGCTGGACAAGGTGCGCGAGGGGCTGGAGGAGATCGCCGCCGAGGGCGAGCGAGCAGGGGAGATCATCCGCAGCATTCAGTCTCTGACGCGCAAACAGGACCCCACGTTTACGCGAATCGATCTGCACTTCCTGATCCACCACATCATTATGCTTTCCCGCAGCGAACTTGAGCTGCGACACATAAGCGTTGATTATCTCCTGAACGCTCACGACAGCTTTATCATCGGTGACAGCGTGCAGATCCAGCAGGTGCTGCTTAACCTGGTGATGAATGCGATGGAAGCGATGGCGGAAGTGACGGATCGCCCGTGCAGCATCACGATCTCCACCGCGAACTGCGCCGAGGGAAAGGTGATCTTCGAGATCGCCGATACCGGCAGCGGCATTGAGCCGGCGCTCACCGAGCGGATCTTTGACTCGTTCTATTCGACCAAAGCGCAGGGAATGGGGATGGGGCTGACCATCAGCGCCAGCATCATTGAACGGCACCGGGGGAAACTGAGCGCGCGCCGCAGAGAGCCGTACGGCACGGTGTTTACCTTCGCGTTGCCGCTTGCCGGACAGGAGGAGTAACGGTTATTCCGCTGGCTGATGTTTGGTCAGGCGCTCGACGGCCCTGACCAGCTCGGCCACGGAGCGGACCTGCATTTTCTCCATCACCCGGCGGCGGTGCACTTTCACCGTAATCTCACTGACGCCCAGCTCGGCGGCGATCTGCTTGTTGAGCTTGCCGCTGATGGCCAGCTCAAGCACTTCGTGCTCGCGCGGCGTGAGGGACATGTGGCGCTGTTTCAGGGCGTAGTGCTCTTTGACGCGGGCGGCGTTGTGCTGTGCCAGCCTGAGCGCGGATTCGATGGAGCCAATGAGCGCGCTGGATTCAACGGGCTTAGTGAGAAATTCGTAGGCCCCGCCTTTGATCGCCCGGACGGACATAGGGATGGTGCCGTGACCGGTAAGAAAGATGATCGGTATTTCCCGCCCGCTGGCTTTCAGCGCATCTGCGACATCAAACCCGGTTATTGTGGGCATCTGCATATCGAGGATCACGCAGGAGGGCAGATCCTCAAAGGGATGGCTGAGAAAGGCTTCTGCTGAGGAAAAGCCAAGGGCGTGTATATCCGCGGATTCCAGCAGCCTGACAACGGACTGTCTGACTGTGTCATCGTCATCAACCACATAAACAATGTGTTCCATTCACCGCCCCGGTGTGTGATCAGTAAATCATCGAGAATAAAATAGCGCCTTTTTGAACGTAAGCGACTGTTTGCTATCCTCATTCATACTAACACATTAATTATTATTATCATTTATCAATATGAAGATGATATGAAAGTGTAATAAAAATGTGGCGAATTAGTTAGGAGTGGTGCGCTGTTTTTAGAGACCTTTCCGGGGGCGAAGCCAGCGCACGCACGCGATGTTTTGTGTGAGGACGCCGACGGGTAAAACAGGCTACACTCTGATTTTGAGCGCGACAAGCTGAGGACATAACGATGCACTACACACTGAAAAGCAGTGACGATAAAGAAAAAGCGGAAGGAACAAACGGCGCGGGCGCTCTACAGCAAAAACTGCTGGAATCCCGTTCGATTGTCATCTCCGGAGAGATTAACCAGGAGCTGGCCCAGAAAGTCATCACTCAGATGATCCTGCTGCAAAGCGTCAGCAACGATCCGATCAAGCTGTACATCAACAGCCAGGGCGGCCACGTGGAAGCGGGCGACACCATCCACGACTTCATTAAGTTTATCCGTCCGGAAGTGCACGTGATCGGCACCGGCTGGGTGGCAAGCGCCGGGATCACCATCTTCCTGGCGGCGAAAAAAGAGCACCGCTACTCGCTGCCAAATACCCGCTTTATGATCCACCAGCCGCTGGGCGGCGTGCGCGGCCAGGCAACGGATATTGAGATCGAAGCGCGCGAGATCATCCGCATGCTGGAGCGCGTGAACAAGCTGATTGCCGACGCCACCGGCCAGCCGCTGGAGAAAGTGAAGAAAGACACCGACCGTAACTTCTGGATGTCACCGGCGGAAGCGCTGGACTACGGCATCGTGGGCAAACTGATCACCCATTATGACGAGCTGAACCTGGATTAAGTTTTAGCCCGCGTGTGCGTCGGGTGAGGGCTTCGCCTTACCCGACCTACACGCGCTCGATTGACCCATGACAAGTTCCCCCTCTGCTTTCTTACCTATAATCGCGCCTGTTTACCCTCTCACTGGTGCTAACCATGGCGTATCAACTGAACCTGAACTGGCCGGAATTTCTTGAAAAATACTGGCAAAAACAACCCGTTGTGCTGAAAAATGCCTTCCCAAATTTTGTCGACCCCATTACCCCTGATGAGCTGGCGGGTCTGGCGATGGAGCCGGAAGTCGATAGCCGCCTGGTAAGCCACGCTAACGGCAAGTGGCAGGCGAGCAATGGCCCGTTTGAGCATTTCGATAACCTCGGTGAAACCGGCTGGTCCCTGCTGGCGCAGGCGGTGAACCACTGGCATATGCCCGCGGCAGAGCTGGTGCGTCCGTTCCGCGTCCTGCCGGACTGGCGTCTTGATGACCTGATGATCTCCTTCTCCGTCCCGGGCGGCGGCGTTGGGCCGCATATCGATCAGTACGATGTATTTATTATCCAGGGGATGGGCAGCCGCCGCTGGCGCGTGGGTGACAAGCTGCCGATGCGTCAGTTCTGCCCGCATCCGGCCCTGCTGCACGTCGATCCGTTTGAGCCGATCATCGACGAAGATCTGGCGCCGGGCGATATCCTCTACATTCCGCCTGGATTCCCGCATGACGGCTTCACCCATGAAACCGCGCTCAACTACTCCGTCGGCTTCCGCGGGCCGAACGGTCGCGATCTGATCAGCAGCTTTGCCGACTACGCGCTGGAGAACGATCTGGGCGGCGAACACTACAGCGATCCGGATCTGACCTGCCGCGAACACCCTGGCCGCGTGGAGCAGTACGAGCTTGATCGCATTCGCCAGATGATGATCGACATGATTAACAAGCCGGATGATTTCACGAAATGGTTTGGCAGCTTCGTCTCCACGCCGCGTCACGAGCTGGATATTGCCGCCGCCGAGCCGCCGTATTCCGCAGAAGAGGTGCTCGACGCGCTGCAAGGGGGCGAGACGCTCTCCCGCCTGAGCGGGCTGCGCGTGCTGAACATCAACGGCAGCTTCTTTATCAACAGCGAACAGCTGGAAACGGCGGATGTGAACGGGGCGGATGCGCTGTGCCGCTACACCGAGCTCGGCCAGGCCGAACTGGGCGAGGCGCTGAATAATCCGGCGTTTGTGGAAGAGCTGACCGGGCTGATCAACCAGGGTTACTGGTACTTCGACGAGTAGTGCGGCACGGTTTTCTCCCTCTCCCTCTCCCTCTCCCTCTCCCTGTGGGAGAGGGAGAGGGAGAGGGCATCAGGCCGCACTAGCCCTCCTCCATCGCAATCACAATCGCTTCTCCCATCTTTTTCAATGCCTCGCGATTTTTGTCTGTCGGCGGCAGCGCCACGTTGATCCGCAGGCAGTTGCGGTACTTCCCGGAGGCGGAAAACAGCGACCCGGCCGCGGCCTGGATCTTCAGCCGACACAGCTGCTTGCTGACGCACACCATATCGACCGTCTCCGGCAGCTCAACCCACAGCAGGAAGCTGCCCTGCGGGCGGGTGACGCAAATCTCTGCCGGAAAATACTGCCGCACCCAGCAGGTGTAGGTCTCCATATTCTGCTGATAAATCTGGCGCATACGGCGCACGTGGCGATGGTAATGGCCGTCGCGGATAAACGCCGCCACCGCCATCTGCGTGCCCGGCACGTTAAACCCGCCCGCGGCGTACTTCATGTGCATCACCCGGTCATAATAGCGCCCCGGCACAATCCAGCCGACGCGCAGGCCCGGCGCCACGGTTTTGGTAAACGAACTGCATAACAGCACGCGACCATCAATGTCCATAGAATGAATGGTGCGCGGACGCGGATACTCCGCCGCCAGCTCGCCGTAGATATCATCCTCAACAATCACGATATCGTGCCGCTGTGCCAGGGCTAAGACCTGTTTCTTGCGCGCCTCCGGCATGATAAACCCGAGCGGGTTATTGCAGTTTGGCACCAGGATCACCGCCTTGATCGGCCACTGCTCCAGCGCCAGCTCCAACGCCTCGATGCTGATCCCGGTCTCGGGATCGGTGGGAATTTCAATGGCCTTGATGTCAAAGCCGCGCAGCATCTGCATGGTGCCATGAAACGATGGCGATTCTACCGCCACGATGTCACCCGGCTTGCATACCGAGAGCAGGGCGATCGACAGCGCGCCGTGGCAGCCGTTGGTGATGACAATTTCGTTTGCCGCGACGGTGGAGCCGCCATCCAGCATCAGGCGGGCGATTTGCTCGCGCAGCTCCAGCCGCCCGTCGAGCACGTCATAGCTCAGCATTTCGCCCGGGTTATGCTGCGCAATGCGGCTCATCTCGCGCCACAGCGGCTTCAGACTCGGCTGGTTAATGTCCGGCGAGCCGCCGCCAAAGGAGATCATCTCTTTGTCGGCGCGGGCGTCCAGCAGCATCATCACTTCATCCCACTGGGTGACGTCCACGGGGCGCTGCACCGGGCGCGTCATCGCCGGGACGGGCGGCTGCGCTTTGCGTTTCGAGACAAAATAGCCGGAGCGCGGCTGAGGCGTGATCAACTGGAGATTTTCGAGGATCTGGTAGGCCTGCTGTATGGTGCTGATACTCACGCCGTGCTCCTGGCTCAGCGTGCGTACCGACGGCAGACGTTCGCCGCTGCGATACAGCCCTTGTTCAATACGTTCCGCCAGGAGGTTGGCCAGATGTTGATAGCGCGTCATGCTGTATCCTTTGTTTTCACCATACAGAGCATTAAACCAGTACAGATTGATGGTTAAACCACCATGCAGATACCGTTTTAGCGGATTTGTATGGTAAACAAAAGCAGTTTTTGAATCTGTATTGTACTGGCCGTTTTCCATGATGATAACCCCACTGGCACAGCGAGGAGAGCATCATGGAATTCTACGAGAATCGTTCAAAACGTCCGTTTATCGCGTTTGTCTGGATAGCGAAAACGCTGCGTAACTGGTATCGCATCAACCGTACCCGCCGTATTCTGAGCCAGATGAGCGACGAGCAGCTCAAGGACGTCGGGTTGTCGCGGCATGATGTGTGAGCATAGGGTTGCCCGGTGGCGCTGCGCTTACCGGGCCTACAGGAGAACGTAGGCCGGGTAAGGCGAAGCCGCCACCCGGCATATAACAAGCGGATTATTCGGCGGATTTTACTGACGTGTTTTCAGCGATACGGCGTAAGTATTCGTTGTTCTTGAACGCCACCATAATCAGTTCGAACATCACTCGGCATCCGACCAGGCTGCATATCGTACCGATAAAGCCAGTGATGAGGCGGTCACTGAACATGGTATACACACCGCCTGCAAAAATAAGCAGCATGGCGATCCAGTAAAACAGGACCAGAACGCGCGGCGTTAATAAATAATCAAATCCCAAAATTGATTTCATTTTCTTTTCCTTAGAAATGTAAAAAAAGCCATCAGATTATATCGATATCTTAAATCGGTGCTAATTGGGCAGATATCTGATTTCAGAGTAGTAATTCTTGCGTCTGCCGTTTCGGCCTTTCCAGCAGCTCAACCGCCTCCTGATATGACCGCACGTTGTTATAGCCCATCACCAGCCCGTAGCGTTTTCCTGATCCGCGATACCACGCCGAAAGCGCGTTTACCTGCAATTGCTGTTCCTGCCAGCAGCGGGCGATCTCCCGGTCAGCGCTTCCCTTTGCGAGGAACGCGACAATATGCATTCCACCGTCGTTTTGCTCGATGAAAAACAGATCGCCATAGACCTCACGCAGGGCGGCAATCATCCAGTCGCGGCGGGTTTGATAGAGCGCGCGCATCTTTTTCAGATGACGGAAAAAATGCCCCTCGTTGAGAAAGGCAGTGAGGATCTTTTGCGTCAGCACCGGCTGGCCGCTGGTGAGAATGTCCGCGCTGTCGGTAAACGCGCCGACGGTGCTGGCGGGCATCACCACGTAGCCCATGCGTAGCGATGGCATGATGGTTTTGCTGAAGGTGCCCATAAAGATCACCCTGTCATGCTGGTCGAGGCTTTTCAGCGACGGCAGCACTTTGCGGGTGTAGTGAAATTCGCCGTCATAATCATCTTCGATAATCCACGCCTCGTTTTGTGACGCCCAGTCGAGCAGCTGCTGCTTGCGCGGCAGGGAGAGCGTCACCGCCAGCGGACTCTGGTGCGACGGGGTAACGATGGCGAAGCGGGCATCGTGGTGATTACGAAGCAGGTAGTCCGTATCCATCCCTGCGCGATCGACCGGCACGGTGTGCAGGCGGGGCACAATGCGCTTGAGCAACTGCTGGCCCATAAAGTAGCCCGGATCCTCAAATACCACCTTATCGCTGCGGCTGGCGAGCGTGTCGAGGATCAGGCGCAGGCTGCCGCTGTAGCCGCTGGTGATCAGCACCTGTTCTGCGGTGCAGGATAACCCGCGCGAGATATTGAGATAGCGGGCAATTGCCTCGCGCAGCGGATACCAGCCCAGCACCGGCGGGTTGAGCATTTCATCCTGACGCATGGCGCGCGTCGCCTGGCCTGCCAGCAGCAGCCATTTTTTATAGGGGAAGCTGTCGAGCGCGGGAATGCCGGGGCGCAGAAAACCGGCCCGTTCGCGCTGGCTAATCAACGACGCCGGCAGCGTGCCGGTCGCTTGTTCTGCCGGGGCGTTTTGCGCGGGTAGCAGAAGATCCGGATTCACCCGCGTGCCGCGCGCACCCTGACTCACCAGATACCCTTCACCCGTCAGAATGGCATACGCCGTCTCGACGGTTTTGCGCGCCACCTTCAGCTCTTCAGCCAGCACGCGGATGGCAGGCACTTTGTCGCCGGGCTTCAGTACGCCGCGCGTAATGTTGTCGCGGTAGCGGGTATAAATGTCGTGATAGCCCGGCTTCATGTCCTACCTCATTTCATGTTTTTTGTGTCTTTTTACTATGTCATTAACGGCGTAGATTTGCCTCATCGCATGATAAAAACCGCACAAAAAAGAGGAAAGACAATGAGCACCCGCGTAAACCACCACAAAGCCACACCTGCACTCGCCAACGCGCTTTCCGCCCTGAGCATTGAAGTGGCGAAAACCTCCATTGATCCGGCGCTGAAGCACCTGATCGACATTCGCGTGTCGCAGCTGAACGGCTGTACCTTCTGCCTGGATATGCATTCGAAAGAGGCCAAAATTGCTGGCGAGCGCGAGCTGCGCCTGTACCATCTGGCGGCATGGCGCGAGTCCCCGCTGTTCAGCGCCCGCGAGAAAGCCGCGCTGGCCTTCACCGAAGCGCTGACCCAGATTGGCGTTCACGGCGTGAGCGACGCGCTGTACCGCAGCGTGGCGGAGCATTTCTCGGACGTGGAAATTTCAGAGCTGAACTTCGCCATCGTAGCGATCAACGCCTGGAATCG
Source organism: Enterobacter cloacae complex sp. EB5 (assembly GCF_031432835.1). Classification (NCBI taxonomy): domain Bacteria; kingdom Pseudomonadati; phylum Pseudomonadota; class Gammaproteobacteria; order Enterobacterales; family Enterobacteriaceae; genus Enterobacter; species Enterobacter cloacae complex sp. EB5. The sequence goes on along the minus strand of NZ_CP133860.1, from coordinate 1,364,423 downwards.
TCTGGGGATCACCTCCCGCATGGAGCCGGGCTCGCTGGATGCGGCATATGGGCTGAACAAGGCTAACCTGGAGTAATCCTGATAACGCTGCACTCTGGCCTTATCCCCTCACCCTGGCCCTCTCCCCTAAGGGGCGAGGGGACTGCTCTGTGCATATCATTCAGCTCTCTTTCGCAATTCCTGCGCTTTAACTTCTCGTTTCTTGATACTTACCCTGATAACTATTATCGTAATGGCGTACTACGAGAGGGCTCCCCATGAGTGAAGAAGATCTGTTTAACCGCAGGCCGATGGGCATGCGGATGGCGATGATCGTGCGTCAGTGGCGCGCAGTCATCGACGACGCCATCCTCGACACCGGGTTAACCCAGTCGAGCTGGACGGTGATGATGCAGCTCCATCAACTTGGGGATAACGTCTCGGTCAGCGAGCTGGCGGAAGTGCAGGGGATTGAACTGCCTCCGCTAATGCGTACGCTGACACAGCTGGAAAAGCAGGGCTACCTGCTGCGCACCGTCTCGCCGTATGACAAGCGTATCCGGCTGCTGACGCTGACGCCTGAGGGAAAAGCCATTCTTGAGAGGCTCTCTCAGGTGATTGAGACGTATCAGGCGCGCGTATCGCAAAACATCGCGCCGGAACATCTCGATATTTTCAGCGCCACACTCAATCAAATCGCCTGCAATTTGCGGACAATCCGCGAAGAAGATAATAAGACCGAAAAATAATGACTCCTGAACAAAAGTTTGCCCGCTGGGTAAGGGTGAGTATTGCCTCTTTCCTGCTGATGTTTGTCTACTTTATCGTCGCGGATATCTGGATCCCGCTGACGCCGGACTCCACCGTGATGCGCGTGGTGACCCCGGTGTCTGCCCGCGTCTCCGGGTATGTGGCGGCGGTACATGTCCACAACAATAGCCAGGTTAAGAAAGGCGATCTGCTGTTTGAACTCGACGCCACGCCGTTTCGCAATAAGGTCGAAGCGGCGCAGATCGCGCTGGAACAGGCGCGTCTGTCTAACGACCAGCTGGACGCGCAGATTGCCGCGGCGCAGGCCAGCCTGAAAACCGCCGTGCTGACCGCGCGTAACGATAAAGTGACCTTCGACCGCTACCAGAAACTGAGCACCTTGCAGAACGTGTCGCAGGCGGATCTGGATAAGGTTCGTACCACCTGGCAGAGCAGTGAGCAGTCCGTCAGCTCGATTCAGGCGAATATTCATAACCTGCGCATTCAGCGCGGCGAGCGGGATGAGCACCGTAACGTGACGCTGCAAAAATACCGTAACGCGCTGGACGAAGCGGAGCTGAATCTTGGCTGGACGAAGGTCTACGCCGAGGCGGACGGCACGGTCAGTAACCTGCAATTAAGCCCCGGTTTTTACGCCTCGTCCGGTTCGGCAGCGCTGGCGCTGGTGAACACCCGGATCGATATCGTGGCGGATTTCCGCGAGAAGAGCCTGCGGCATACCCACCAGGGGACCGACGCCGCCGTGGTGTTCGACGCCTTCCCGGGGCAAGTTTTCCGTGCCCACGTCACCAGCAGCGACGCGGGGATCCTCGCCGGACAGGAGGCCGTAAACGGTCAACTTTCTGAACCGGAAACCTCCAACCGCTGGGTGCGTGATGCCCAGCGTATGCGCATTCACGTGGTGCTGGACGAAGCCTTACCGAAGCCGCTGCCGACCGGCGCGCGCGCCACCGTGCAGCTCTACAACAGCGAAGGGCCGTTTGCGCGATTCTTCTCCGGGATGCAAATCCATCTGGTGAGCCTGCTTCACTATGTCTATTAGCACCCTGGCGCGGGTATTTACCCCGCACGGCAACATCGTCTATACGGCAAACGACTTTCGCCAGACCCTGCGTATCGTCTTTGCCGGGATGATTGCGCTCAGTATTTCGAGTTTCTACAACACCAGCTACGGCGTGTTTTTTGTGGTCTATCCGATCATGCTGCTGTCGCTGGTGCCGGTGTTTAACCGCCACGTGGCGAAGCAGTTTATTTTCAGCGCCTCGCTGAACTGCGTCGAAATGGTGTTTATCATCGGCTATCTGTCCCAGTGGCCGGTCATTATGACGCTGGTGGTGTTTGCCCTGTACGTGATGCGTTTTCGCTTTATGAGTAAGGGGCCGCTGTTCCTGTTCGGCTCGATGGGCGTGGTTTGCCAGAGCGTAATGCTCAACTTTATGAGCTACCCCACCACCAACTGGCACACGCTTTTATTCTCTAACATCGAAGCGAGCGTGATGGCGGTGTGCCTGAGCGCGCTGATGAACTACCTGCTGCCGGACGTGGAGCCGCGTAAGCCGCCGCCGCTGATCGAGAAAGATGACGCCCGCGTGCGCCACGAGTCGCTGCTCTCCGGCACCGTGGCGACGCTGATTTTCGTGGTGTTCCAGATGAGCGACTTAAGCGATTCGCTTTCGGCGCTGATGGCGGGCATTCTGATCCTGTTCCCGATGCACTATCGCGGCTCGGTTATCAGCTCCATCTGGCGCGTGGTCGGCGTGGTGCTGGGGTGTCTCTATATCCTTGTCGTCCAGCTTATCCTCTACGATCACAGCAGCCATATGCTGCTGATGATGCCGCTGATTGGCCTTGGGCTGGCGTTTGGCGCGCGTCTGCACGTAATGGAGAAGGTCGGCGCCGGGGTAGGCTTCGCCAGTATCACCACCATCGGCATTATGTTCGGGCAGAACATGCACCCGGACAGCGACCTGGTGTTCAGCGATCTGTACCGCATCACCTCCGTCACCTTCGCGCTGGTGGTCACGCTGACGATGGTCTTTCTGGTGCATCTGATCCTGAACCGCTTCGAGGCGACGCGCTACGTTATCGCGCCGCCAAAAGCGGATTAATGCCCCAGCACGGCGGGCAGCTGCGAGAGCAGAAACAGGATCAGGCCAATCGTACCGCCCACCAGGGTACCGTTAACGCGAATGAACTGAAGGTCTTTACCGATATTGAGCTCTATCTGGCGTGACATGTCTTTGGCATCCCAGCTTTTCACCGTGTCGCTGATATGGCGCGTCAGGAACGCGGCGAAATCCGGCGCCACGCGGTGCGCGGCCTGCTCCAGATGCTCATTCAGCGACGCCCGCAGGCTGGCGTCGTTAGTCAGCGTTTCACCAAACCACAGCCCGGCGTTGGCGATACGCTGCTTCACGCGGGAATCGTCGCTCTGCATGTCATTTTTCAGCCACTGGCGCAGGTCAGCCCACATTTCCCCCAGATAACGGTTAAAGGCCTCGTCATTCTTCAGGTAGTGTTTGATATTCTCGGCTTTCGCCGTCATCTCCGGATCGTTTTTCAGATTGTCGATGAACTTGATCGTGGCGCGGTCAAACGCCTGACGGATCTGGTGCGTGCGGTCGTGGCTGATATCGCCCAGCAGCGTGTTCACCGCGTTCGACACCATCTCTGCGCTTTGATCGCCCAGCCATTCGGTGGGCAGCACCATCGCCTTGCGCGGATGCTCGGTCTTAAGCCAGTGGACGATCTGGTCAGCAATAAATTCCCGCGTGCTTTCCCGCTGAATCAGGGTAATCAGGCGGTTGATGATGGCGTCCAGCAGCACCTGGTGACGGTTGTTTTTGGTCATGCTTTCCAGCATGACGGCGCTGGTTTCGGTTAAGTCAACCTTATCGATAGCCTTGTGGACGGCGCGTTTGAGCAGGCGCTGAATGCGTCCGTCATCAGTGAGTTCCAGAAAACCGCCCATCACCTGTACCAGATGCTGCCCCACGCGCCGGGCGTTATCGGGCTGGCTGAACCAGCTCCCAATCATCTGTGCGGGCTCGTAGCGACGGATAAGATCGACAAGGGATTGCGTATCGAGAAACTTTTCCTGCACGAACTGGCCGAGATTATCGCCGATGCGGTCTTTATTGCGCGGGATAATCGCCGTATGGCGCGAGATAAAGGGAATTGGCACCCGGCGGAACAGCGCGACAACGGCAAACCAGTCCGCCAGCGCGCCGACCATCGCCGCCTCGGCAATGGCCTTTACGCCGCGCACCCAGAAGGTTTGCGGCAGGAACAGGGTGGTGATAAACGCTGCGACGGCAATCAGCAGCAGCGACAGCGCAAGAAGCTTGGCGCGTTTGAGTTCGGTATGTTTTTCCATGGGTTAAGGATAGAGGGATACGGGGGAAAAGTGCAAAAACCGCCACAGCACCCACCCACCAAACCCCATCAATACTACCCCCGCCGTGCGCTCTATCAGCCAGAGCGAACGGCTGAGCTTTTGCTGAACTGCCGGTAACCCTATCAGCGATACCAGCGCAAAATCCCATATCAGCACCACCATCACCATCCAGACGCCGCAGGTCGCCTGCTGAAGCAGCGTGACGTCCGGCCCGAGTAACGCCGTCATCAGCGCCAGGTAGAACAACGCGTTTTTGGGATTCAACAGCGCCGAACCCAGCCCCAGCAGGATCTGCTTGCGCAGCGAAGGGCAGCGCTGATGGGTTTCATTCAGCGTCAGCGGCTGCGGGCGGCTTCGCACAAGGAGCGAGCCAATCCACAGCAGGTACAGCGCCCCGCAAAGCTCGATTAGCGTAAACAGCCACCCAAACTGGCGCAGCGCGCTCCAGCCGATAATCACCAGTAAGATATACAACCCGTTACCTGCTGCGATGCCGAGACACAATCCGGCGCTGCCACGCAGCCGGTAGCGGGCGGCGTAGCCCACCAGCAGGAAGAAATCCGGGCCCGGGCTTAACAGGGCAACAAAATGCGCCAGCGCGAGGGCAAGAAAAGCAGAGGGAAATAACAGTTCCATAGCGACCTCAGTGACAAATCTGAGGTCACCTTACGACGTTACGTATCCTGATTATTGTCTGATATTGATCGGCCCGTGGCGTACTGGCGCGGCGTGGCGGCGGTATAGTTCACGAAGGTCTTATGAAAATGACTCTGGTCGGCAAACCCGCTCTGGTAGCCCACGTCGGCGATATCATCCCCCGCGCGCAGCCGCGCTTTGGCGTACTCCACGCGCGAAATATTGAGGAAACTGCCCGGCGTCAGGCCGGTATCCTGCCTGAAAGTGCGGATCAGCGTCTCCTTGCGCAGCGAGAATCGTTGGGCGAGTTCGTCAAGGGAAGGCGGTGCGGCAAGGTCGGAGAGTAACGCCTGCTGAATCTGCTGGCTGGTTGAGCGAGGCGCATTCATCTCACCCGCGCAACGGGGAAGGGCAGAAAGCAGGGTCTCCACGGATGCGGAGGACATCGTCCCGACAACGGCAAGAAAGTGCTTAAAGAGCGTGGGATCGCGAATAACCTGTAGCCCCAGGGGAAGATCGGTGTCGATATAGAGCATATGGTAACTGCGCGGCTTCCCGACAACGGGGTTGCAGCTGTGCGGGGCATAAGCCGGGATCACGATAAGATCACCAGGTTCAAGAACGTACGCGTTGCCGTGACTTACGCAGCAGGTCTGGCCTTCCACAATCGCGCCGATGGAGAGCTGTGGATGGCAATGACGTTTGTATGCCCGGGTGCTCTGCCACGTACTACGCAGCTCAAGGCCTGCTGCGCGGTTAAAGGTCTGGCGGATGTGGCGGGTATCGGTCATAAGAACTCCAGTGGTGAGCGTTTTTTATACCATGTCTGCGCATCGCCTGGCAGCGTCTTGTTAAGAACCCTCCGTATATACCCAACTTTACCTTCAAAGCCAGTCAGATTGACTACCCTTAATACCCTAAGCGGTAAAACAAGGAGATTCGATATGGCTTACCAGACAGTAAATCCTGCCACGAACCAGCTCATCAAAGAATATCCCTCCCACACTGATGCAGACGTTGAAGCGGCGCTGAAGGCAGCCGATGCGCTCTATCACTCCGACTGGGCGAAGGGCGACATAAGCCAGCGCCTGCCGGTGCTGCATAAGCTGGCGGACCTGATCGACGAACGCGTGGAGGATCTGGCGAAAATCGCCAGTCAGGAGATGGGTAAGCTCATCGAACAAAGCCGCGGCGAAGTGAAGCTGTGCGCGCAAATCGCCCGCTACTATGCGGATAACGCGAAGCAGTTCCTGGCCCCGGTGAAGTATGATTCTGAACTCGGGGAAGCATGGGTTGAACATCACCCCATCGGCGTGCTGATGGCCGTCGAACCATGGAACTTCCCGTACTATCAGCTGATGCGCGTTCTGGCGCCAAACCTGGCAGCGGGCAACCCGGTGATCGCCAAGCATGCCAGCATTGTGCCGCACTGTGCAGAGACCTTTGCACAGCTGGTACGTGAGGCGGGCGCGCCGGAAGGGGCGTGGACCAACCTGTTTATCTCGTCCGAGCAGGTGGCGAACATCATCGCCGACGATCGCGTACAGGGAGCGGCGCTGACCGGTTCAGAAAAAGCGGGTAGCGTGGTTGCGGCACAGGCTGCGAAGCACATCAAAAAATCGACCCTGGAACTGGGCGGGAACGACGTCTTCGTGGTGCTGGACGATGCGGATCTGGAGAAAGCCGTGAAGATTGGCGTTAACGCGCGGCTTAATAACGCCGGGCAGGTCTGTACCGCTGCGAAACGCTTTATCCTGCATGAAAAGATTGCAGACGCCTTCCTGAGCAAATTCACCGAGGCGTTTAAGCAGGTGAAAATTGGCGATCCGCTGGACGAAAGCACCACGCTGGGGCCTTTGTCATCCAAAGACGCGCTGGAGACGCTAACTAAACAGGTTAACGAGGCGGTGAAAAATGGCGCGAAGCTGCACTATGGCGGCAAGCCCGTACAGCGTGACGGGAGCTTCTTTGAGCCGACCATCCTGACCAATATCTCGCGCGATAACCCGGCGTATTTCGAAGAGTTTTTTGGCCCGGTAGCGCAGATTTATGTGGTGAAAAACGACGACGAGGCGGTTGCCCTGGCGAACGACTCCCACTACGGACTGGGCGGAGCGGTGTTCAGCCAGAACATCGAGCGTGCGAAGAAAATGGCGTCGCGCATTGAGACCGGGATGGTGTACATCAACTGGCTCACCGACACTGCGGCAGAGCTGCCGTTCGGCGGCGTAAAACGTTCGGGTTACGGACGCGAGCTGTCGGACCTGGGGATCAAAGAGTTTGTGAACCAGAAGCTGGTGGTCGTTCGCAAGTAACGCGGTAATAAAAAACCTGCTATCCGGCAGGTTTGCCATTAACCGTTGCACCGCTTTTCTTGCCGGGTGGCGCTGCGTTTACCCGGCCTACAAAGTGCAATAATTTTAATACATTGCACCCTTCATTGTAGGCCCGTGCAAGCGTAGCGCCGCCGGGCGAAATGCGCAGACAGGCTTAGAAGGACACTCCACCACCTACATATGCGCCGTCGATCAGCGTGTGGTTTGGACGACCGTCTTTACCGTCTACGCTCACGTGGCGATAGCCCACTTTCAGCGTGACAGGTTTGACTGGCGTCCAGCTTACGCCGCCGTTAGCTTCCACATAGTTCTTCACGCTGTTGTTCAGGCCGTCTGGCGCCACATAACCTTCACCAAACACGTGAATGCTGTCCGTCAGCGCAACGTTAACGCCGCCGCCAATCGGGAACGCCACGCCGTTATCGCCTTTTTTCGGGCCAATGTAGATGGCTTTCGCGCCAGCGTTCAGCATCACCGGACCCACTTCCAGGTTGTAGCCTGCCCCAACGCCGCCGGTCTGGGTGCCATCATCGGTGTTTTTCAGCCAGTTGCTCTCCGCATACAGGCCGGATGAGGATTTCCCCATTTCCAGATTGAGGTTAGTAAAGTTTTTACCCTGCTCAATGCTGCCACCCATGGCCAGTGCGGAGCCCGATACGGCGGTCAGAGCAGAAAGGATCAGGACGTTAAGTTTTTTCATGAGTGTTTCCTCGTCATTAAATTAATCTGAGGGCACCTTAACAAGCGATGTTTATGACTGCAAATGTGATAGGTCTCGCATTTTTATGCTGTTTATGTTGGGTTTTTGAATGAGAAATGTTGGTGGATTGTTTATATGGCAAATCGTCAATGCCCAATACATTCGCGTTTAGGGACAGTTTACATTCCTGGCTAAACGTAAAATGAACGAGGCGCAAATAGTCCTTCGCCATGAATTAATTGGGTTTCTAATAATTTCCAAAAGTATTTCAGCTGACACAGATAAAGACAGAGGTTTACATTTCTGGTGATTGATATACGTCCCTCCGGGCCTTTACATGTCATTTTTCTGACACGTTTCTTCATTACGTTGTTGGCTTCACTTACTGGATGCTAACAATATGAAAAGAAAAATTATTCCTGTGCTAATCGGTTGTGCGCTCTCTTTCTCTGGCCTGGCGGCACAGCCAACCGCGGAGCGCTATGTCGTCAGCTTTCCCGAAGGCGCGCATGTTAAATACAGCGGTGCGTTTGCCAGCGCATTCCCGAACGGGCTCCCGGTGGGGATTGGTTCGGGTTTGTTATTCACGGGCAAGCAGGGCGATGCGCTGACGTTTACGACCGTGACCGATCGCGGTCCTAACGCGGATTCGCCAAAAATGGGGAAAAACGATGCCAAAATCTTTGTTACCCCGAATTTCGCCCCGCTGCTGATGACGATCCGCGTGCAAAACGGTAAAGCGGAGGCCGTGGACGCGCGACCGCTGCATGACGATAAAGGCGAGATCAACGGCCTGCCGCTGCAAAGCGGCGTGATTGGCTCCACCAATGAAATCGCGCTAAGCGACACCTTAAAAGTGCTGAAAGGCGATAACCGCGGGCTGGATACGGAAGGCATCACGCCGGACGGGAAGGGCGGCTACTGGCTGTGCGATGAGTATGGCCCGTTCCTGATTAACATCGACAGTAAAGGGAAAATCCTCGCGATCCACGGCCCGCAGGCGACGGAAGGGGAGAAGTCCATCGCGGGTGGTCTGCCAAACGTTATCAAATGGCGTCAGGCAAACCGGGGCTTCGAAGGGCTGACCCGCATGCCGGACGGACGCATTATCGCCGCCGTGCAAAGCACGCTGGATATCGACGGGAAGAGCAAAAAACAGGCGCTGTTTACGCGTCTGGTCAGCTTCGATCCGGCGACCGGGAAAACCGCGATGTACGGCTACCCCATCGACAGCGCGGCCTACAGCAAAAACAGCGACGCCAAAATCGGCGACATAGTGGCGCTGGATAACCACACCATCCTGCTGATAGAACAGGGTGAGGATAAAAACGACGCAATGCGTAACCTCATCTACAGGGTGGATCTGAGCAAGGCGAGCGATCTGGCCGCCTTCGACAAGCCGGGCGAATACCCGGAGTTTGATGATGAGAAAACGCTGGCGCAGCGCGGCATCACCCTTGCGGAAAAAACGCAGGTAGTCGATCTGCGTGCGCTGGGCTGGCAGCAGGAAAAGGCCGAAGGACTGGCGCTGATTGACAGTAAAACGCTGGCGGTAGCGAACGATAATGACTTTGGCGTGAAGGTGGCGATGCAGAAGCCAGTCGAAGGCAAGAAGCTCAAGGATTATCGGGTGAACGCGCAGGGGGCGCTGACGCTGGATGACAAACCGGTTGAAACCACCCTCAGCGTGAAGCCGTTGAAGAAACCGGAGTCCGACAGCGAGCTGTGGATTGTGACGCTGCCGGAGGCGTTGAAATGAGAGCGGATGGTTAATCAACCATTTTTGGAGTAATGCAGCACTGTGCCCATGCGTCTATGGGTATAGTGCTTTTTTGTATATTATTCAAAAGGTTAACCTTGCATTTTTTCAAGGTCATCATGTTTTGTATGATTGCTAAACTAATTAGAGAAAGTACTGGGGAAGGCAGCTATTATTTGTTATCTTATGTATTATAAGTATTCATGAGCTCGATAAATAATGATGAACCCAACCATTCTTAATTTAAACGAAAATATATTGGGCGTGCAAGTAACGAATTTTAATGTCGATGTTGAAGTTCAATATTCAGCCGTTGTTTATGGTGTCGATGAAAATTTTCTAATGCACTGTGGCATCTCGATGTTATCAATTATGGAAAAAACTTCGGAAGTTCCATTGCATTTTTTCATTATCACAGATAAAAGCAATGAAGTTGAGTTTTCCAGATTGCAGTCTATTATCAAGAATACTCAACATGCACTGACAATTATTATTGTATCTGCTGACGCTCTGGATGTTTTTCCTAAAAATTCAATTTTCCCGGTCTCAATATATTTTCGTCTCCTGGCTCCGTATTTAATTAAAAACTATCGCTATTTTTTATATGTTGATGCCGATATTATAGCGCTGAATAGTATTTATGATCTATTAGAAAACCATAAGCCAATAAATAATATTTGTTGTGCTGTCAGGGAGCCGGAGCATCAGACTGCTCTTTCAGAATCTATTAATATCTCTGGTTGCGATTATTTTAATTCTGGCGTTCTTTATGTCGATGCCAGAACGTGGAATGAAAATAAAATATCGCATAAAGTTTTTGAATGTTTACTGGAGCGCGGGGCTGACTTTAAGTATTTTGATCAAGATGCTCTTAATGTTGTCCTGAACGAAAAAGTAATGTTTATAGATGGCAAGTATAATTGCCAAATAAAGGCAGGACACAAAAAGGGAGATTTCATGCGTGAGCCACCTAAGGAAACAATTTTGTTACATTATGTTGGTAGCGATAAACCATGGCAGTTATGGAATCAACAGCAAATAAGCACCCACTATCGTAAATATAAAAAAATGTCACCCTGGTGTGATGTTGAAGATGTTAGACCTCGTTGTGCGAAAGAACTAAAGAAATGCTATAAAATGCTTAATAATAATAAACAGTTTATTGCAGCTTTCTGTATGTTTGTTCGTTATCATTTGACTCGTTTCTTGGAAAAAAGGCAAACTAAACATGTTAAGTCGTGAATACATTAAAAGGTTAAATGTTAACATTATTTTCATTCTTATTGTGTTTACAATTGGAAGCGATCTTTTTATAGAGGCTTATCCAAGAAAACTATTTTACATTGGTTGTTATCTTTCTATTTTTGGCCTTCTTTTTTTGGAAAACTGGAAGGGTTTTCGTCAATGGCTATTGAGTAATAAAATCGCAATAGCTTTTTTATTGAGCATTGTGCTTCTCGGTGCCAGTAAGCTAATTTGGTCGATGATATTTCCGTCGACACATTTACAGGATATTAAAGACAATTATTATGCTGGCGGAAAGTTGCTCATCCTGTCAGGAGTAATGGCATTTTATTTGCTCAAATCCGTAAGTGTAATTTCATTCCAAAGCTGGAAATTCGCTGCTTGCACTAGCGTTGTGCTAGGTTTACTCACCGTTTGGTTTGGTTACCAGGAGCAAGCGATTGGTATAAACAGAATTAAATTGCTAGCCGATGCTGCTACGACTACTGCTTATATAATGGTTGTTCAGTCAGTTCTGTGTTTTTCTCTAATTAAAAAAGCAGTTTCAAATCAGCTTTACCGTACTGTATTTTACATTGCTACATTTTTCATATTCTCTTATTTATTATTGATGACAGAAACCAGAGGCGCCATAGGCACTTTTTTCATTGTCTGCTTCGTCCTGGCATGTTTTGAATTGAGAAATGTAAAGCCTCGTTATTGGTTTTTAGCATTACTGGCAATATCCGTAATTGGCGGAGGTATAGCTTATAAGATGCAAAAGAGAATTGTTGAGGCTTATGATAACATCCAGCAATTACAAAAAAATAATGCTAACACATCTTTAGGAGCACGTTTTGTTATGCTTGACGCAGGACAGCACGTAGCGAGTTTTTCACTTTTTGGTCAAGATGCAGAACAGCGTTATAATAAGGCAAGACAGTATATTGAAAAAAACTACAAAAGCGCAGAAGCGGTCAGAGCTATAAAATATCATTTCCATAACGATATCATTGAAAGCTTTAGTTTACAGGGACTTTTTGGCGTCATTGCTATTATATTATTTTATGTCACTGGTTTTTTAGCTTCCTGCGAAAAAAAGAATAAGTTTAATGTTGGGTTGCTGCTTTATATGTCAGCGCTATTTCTTATGGGATTGACAGATGTCCTCTTCATCCAACGAAATACAGCAATGGTGATTGGTGCTTGTGCTGTAATATTACTTCTCTGCCAGAGAGATGAGAATAAAAAAATAGAAAATGCGAGACAGTAATGAAATCAGGGCCATTAAAAATTGGCCCTGATGTATCTTACTTTTTCAGCCCCGCAAACGCTGCCCGAATTTCTTCTTCCGGCAGCTGTATTCCAATAAACACCATCACGCTGTGCGGCGCTTCATCGCCCCACGGGCGATCCCAGTCGGCGCTGTACAGGCGCTGCACGCCCTGGAACAGCAGGCGGTTCGGTTCGCCGTCGATCCACAGCATCCCTTTATAGCGCAGCAGCTTGTCGGCAAACGACAGCAGCAGGTTCTCCATCACGCGGGAGACCTCGCTGATGTCTACCGGGTAGTCCAGCTCCACCACAATCGACGCCACGTCGTTTTGCTTGTCGGACATAAAGTGGAAGCGCGGTTTCGCGGTGACGTTCTCTTCCAGCATAAAGCCGTTGGTGTTGAACAGCTGAGCGAGATCGATATCGCCGTGCGTCACCGTGTAAACTGGCGCACGCGAGTTGATGCGCGTCAGGCGCTCGCGCAGTTTTTCGCTTTCACCCGCCACGTCGGTTTTGGTCAGCAGAATGCGGTCGGCGTAGCCAACCTGAGACTGGGCGATGGTGAACTGGTTCATCTGCTCGTCGGCATGGACCGCATCGACCAGGGCAATCACGCCGTCCAGCAGGTAGCGCTGGCAGATGATCTCGTGGGAGAAAAAGGTCTGAATAATCGGGCCGGGGTCGGCCATGCCGGTGCACTCGATCACCAGACGGTCAAAGTCGATGTCACCGCGATCGCGGCTGTCGAGCAGGTCCAGCAGGGCGTCTTCTAATTCGTTAGAGCGGGTGCAGCAGATGCAGCCGTTGGTCAGGGTTTTGATCTGCGTGGCGCGGTCGCCAATCAGCTGATCGTCAACCGAGACTTCGCCAAATTCGTTTTCGATGACGGCGATTTTGAAGCCGTGCTGTTCATTCAGGATGTGGCGCAGCAGGGTGGTTTTACCGGCGCCGAGGAAACCGGTCAGCAGGGTGACGGCAATCGGGGTCATGGTTTCTCCTTTAGCAGCAGCGGACGCCGCCTTCTCCACTTCCGCCGTAGCGCGCTTCCTGACGCTCGCGGAAGAATTCAGTGTAGGTCATGTACGGCTTATCCGGATGGTTGGTCTTCATATGCTCAACGTAGTTGTCATAGTCCGGAATGCCAATCAGCATTTTCGCCGCCTGACCGAGGTATTTTTTTGCTTCGCCTAAGTTACCAAACATTGAGGGTTCCAGATAGAAGAAGCCCGGTGGCGCTACGCTTACCGGGCCTACAGTAACATGCTTAATTAATGGTGTGAGGAGGTCTTCACGCCGCCTTCCGGCACCGGTACGTACGGGGTCTCTTTGTCCGTACGGCCCTCAACGTTACGCACTTTCATCCAGGTTTTGATGCCGTAGAAGATAATGCTGTACACCACCACCAGGAACAGAATGCTCAGACCCGCGTTGGTGTAATTGTTCACCACGATATGGTTCATGTTGGCAATCTGCTGCGCGGTCAGATCCGCGCCGCCTGCGGCAATCTTCTCTTTGTACTGGTTAGCCATGAAGAAGAAGCCTTCCAGCTGCGGGTTGGTGCTGAACAGTTTCAGACCCAGCGCCCAGGTAGTGCAGAGCAGCAGCCACAGCGCAGGCACCACGGTGACCCAGATGTACTTGGTGCGTTTCATCTTCACGAGGACAACGGTACCCAGCACCAGCGCCACAGCCGCCAGCATCTGGTTAGAGATACCGAACAGCGGCCACAGGCTCTTCACGCCGCCCAGCGGGTCAACAACGCCCTGATACAGCAGGTAACCCCACAGGCCTACGCAGCCCGCAGTGCCCAGAACACCGGCCACCAGAGAGTCGGTTTTCTTCAGGAATGGCACGAAGTTACCCAACAGATCCTGCAACATGAAGCGGCCTGCACGCGTACCGGCATCCAGCGCGGTGAGGATGAACAGCGCTTCAAACAGAATACCGAAGTGGTACCAGAAGCCCATGTCCGCCCATGGCAGCACTTTGTGGAATACGTGTGCGATACCCACCGCCAGCGTTGGCGCGCCACCTGCGCGGTTCAGCACGGACGGTTCGCCGATGTCTTTCGCGGTCTGCATGATCTGCTCAGGCGAAATCACGAAGCCCCAGGAGCTGACGGTCGCCGCCGCGTGTGCGCTGGCGTCTTTCAGCTGCGCCATGATCAGCGCGGTATTTTCGCCGCCCATCTCATGCAGGTTTGGCATGGTGATGCCGAGACCTGCTGGTGGGGTGTTCATCGCAAAGTACAGGCCTGGCTCGATAATCGATGCCGCAACCAGCGCCATGATCGCCACGAAGGATTCCATCAGCATCGCGCCATAACCGATGAAGCGCGCGTCGGTTTCGTTGGCCATCAGCTTCGGCGTGGTGCCAGAGGAGATCAGCGCGTGGAAGCCAGATACGGCGCCGCAGGCGATGGTGATAAACAGGAACGGGAACAGGGCGCCTTTCCACAGCGGACCGGTGCCGTCAATGTACTGGGTCACCGCCGGCATTTTCAGCTCCGGGTTGATGATCACAATACCAATGGCCAGCCCGACGATAACGCCGATTTTCAGGAAGGTCGCCAGGTAGTCACGCGGGGCCAGAATCAGCCACACCGGCAGCAGCGCTGAGATGAACGCGTAACCGATTAGCGCGAAGGTGATGGTGGTGTCTTTAAATGTCAGCGCCGGGCCCCAGTACGGGTCGTGCGCAATCACGCCGCCGAAGTAGATGGAGGCAACCAGCAGCACGATACCGATGACCGACACCTCGCCAACGCGGCCAGGGCGCAGGAAGCGCATGTAAATGCCCATGAACAGCGCAATCGGTACGGTAGAGCAGACGGTGAAGACCCCCCACGGACTTTCGGCCAGCGCTTTCACCACGATCAGGGCCAGCACCGCCAGGATGATGATCATGATCAGGAAGCAGCCGAACAGGGCGATGGTGCCCGGCACGCGGCCCATCTCCTCTTTGATCATCTCGCCCAGCGACGAACCGTTACGGCGCGAGGAGATAAACAGCACCATAAAGTCCTGCACCGCTCCCGCCAGCACCACGCCCGCCAGCAGCCAGAGCGTACCCGGCAGGTAGCCCATCTGCGCAGCCAGCACCGGACCGACCAGCGGACCCGCGCCTGCAATGGCGGCGAAGTGGTGACCAAACAGCACGTAACGGTTGGTTGGCACGTAGTTCAGGCCGTCGTTGTTAATGACCGCCGGGGTGGCGCGCGTCGGGTCGAGCTTCATGACCTTCTGCGCGATGTACAAGCTGTAGTAGCGATAAGCCACAAGATAGACGGAAACCGACGCGACCACGATCCACAGGGCGCTGACGTGCTCGCCCCGGCGTAATGCGACAACCGCCAGACAGAAAGCACCGATGATCCCGAGTATGGCCCAGGGCACGTGCTTAAGTAGTTTTTTAGTATCCATAATAAGACCTGGTTTTTTATGTAAAGAAAAAAGGGTCAGGGTTCGTTGTGAGGAGGTGTTGATTAATGCTGGAGCGATCGTGCCAGATCCTCGCGCGTGTAAAGCACGGTAAATAGGTGAGTGGTTGAAAGCGATGCGTGAGCGGTCAAAAGCGAGGGTGAGTGGTTAAGGCTCATCCCCGGTGGAAGAAAATATGTGATTGAGATCACTGAGAATAATCTAACCCTGCGGGGGGTTCGTCGTTCGCTTCAGGGCAGTGCACGCAGCGGCAGGGCTGATACACAGGCAGCAGCTGATAGCGCCCTTTGCCGTCGTGTTCAATAATCGGGGAAAGCGCCTGTAAATCGCGGTACACCGTGCGTTCGGTAATGCCAAATTTATGCATCAGATCGCGGCGATTAACGCTTCCGTTGCGGTGCAGGGCAATAATGATTTCAACCAGACGTTCAGCCGAGCGGCTTCGGGGTGAAGGGGCCATAAGACTTTCCAGCGTTAAGGGGGCGGCTGACGACGTCGCCAGCCGCCCCGGAAAATTTATCTTATGGATAGTTAACGGCGCACCTTTGCGGAAACCTTAACGTTTTTTTGTGCAACGGGATCAAACTGCGGCTTCCATCTCCATCATCACCGGGTGGAAACGGCGTTTGAAGTAGATCAGGCCGTGCCCCTCGCTGCTGAGGATGATGTTCTTAATCTCCACAAGGTAGACCAGATGGGTGCCGATGGTTTGCACCTGGGTTATCTCACCTTCCAGGCTTGCCAGAGCGCCTTTCAGCACCGGCTGCGCCAGCGGTCCTTTCTGCCAGCAGGAGAGAGCAAAGCGCTCCTCCATTGCCATGCCGGTCATCCCGGCAAAGTGGCGAGCCATGATCTCCTGCTCGTGGTTCAGCACGTTGACGCACAGTTTGCCGTTGCCCTGGAAGACCGGGTTCATGGCGCTGTTAGCGTTGATGCAAACCATGACCGAAGGTGGGGTGTCCGTGACCGAGCAGACGGCGGTGGCGGTAATGCCGCAGCGACCCGCATCGCCCTCGGTAGTGACCACATTCACCGCCGCCGACAGGCTGGCCATCGCGTCGCGAAAACGCAGGCGTTCTTCAGATTGCATTGAAACCTCCCGCTGCGTTATTTCAGCAGCTTATCCAGCATGTTGATATCAGTGTTGTTGTGCAGGTGCGGTACGGTCCAGCCGTGCTGGTCGTACTCGGACATGCAGCGGTCAACCATCGCCATCATCTTGTCCATGTTGCCGGAGCTTTGCGCCTGACGCAGGCATTGCAGGCGGATCTCATCCTGGCTACCGGAGTAGTTGATTTCGTACAGCTCATGACGTCCGCCAAACTCGCTGCCGATGGCATCCCACATCAGTTTCAGAATCTTGATGCGTTCGACATGATCCATCCCGTTAGAGCCGCGCACGTACTTCGCCAGGTACTGGTCGATCTGCGGGTTGTTCAGGTCCCGCGCGCTGGACGGCAGGTAGATCAACCCGGAGGTCACGTTACGTTCGATGATGTTCTTGATCTTCGCATAGGCCATTGGCGCCATCACGCGGTAGGTCTGTAACGCCGCGTGGTCAGGCAGATACGCGCCGTTTACCCACGGCGTGGCTTCGGAGCACATGGAGTCGCTCAGCGCCCAGAACATGTTGCGCCACGCCACCACTTCGCCGAGATCCGCCTGCACGCCGCGGAACTCAAGGGTGCCGGTGCACTCCAGCGACTTCTTCAGCAGAGCGGTGATGAAGTCGAGCTTCACTGCCAGACGCACGCAGGCCTGAAGCGGGTACATGCGGGCGAAGCCACCTTCCATCGTCCAGCGACGGCAGCGGTCGAAATCGCGGTAGATCAGCACGTTTTCCCACGGGATCAGCACATCATCCATCACCAGAATGGCGTCGTTCTCGTCAAAGCGGCTGGAGAGCGGGTAGTCGTACGGAGAGCCGGTCGCCCCTGCCACCATCTCGTAAGAGGCGCGGGAGATCAGCTTCACCCCTTCGGCATCCATCGGCGCGACGAACATCAGCGCGAAGTCCGGGTTTTCGCCCATCACCTGCGCAGAACCAAAACCGATCATGTTGTAGTGGGTCAACGCCGAGTTGGTGGCCACCACTTTCGCGCCGCTGACGATGATCCCGGCGTCGGTCTCTTTCTCCAGCTTGATGTAAACGTCTTTCACCTCGTCCGCCGGTTTATGGCGATCGATCGGCGGGTTGACGATGGCGTGGTTAAAGTACAGGCCGGTTTCCTGAATACGGGTGTACCAGTTGCGGGCGTTCTGCTCGAACTGACCGTAGAAGGCAGGGTTAGCGCCGAGCGCGCAGCCGAACGCGGCTTTGTAGTCCGGCGTGCGCCCCATCCAGCCGTAGCTCAGGCGCGACCACTCGGCGATAGCGTCGCGCTGCTGGCGCAGATCGTCGGCGCTTTTCGCCACGCGGAAGAATTTATGGGTGTAGCCGCCGCTGCCGGTGTCGGTGCCCCAGCAGAGGGTATCCTGCATGTCTGGCTTGTGCAGGGCATCGTACATCTGGGCGATGGACGCCGCCGCATTGCGAAATGCCGGGTGGGTAGTGACGTCCTTAACGCGCTCGCCGTAGATATAAATCTCACGGCCATCTTGCAGGCTTTTTAAATACTCTTCACCGGTTAACGGACGTTTGGCATCAGCGCGGAAATCTTCAGGCTTCATAGGGACCTCGTATCGGAAGATGATTGTTAAATTTATGTTTTGTTTTTGTTGTTTAATTGAAGCTTGAGAGGGGCGGAACGTGAAGGGACGATTGGGACAACGGCAGGTACTTTTCGCGAGAGATCGCAGAGTGTGATTTCCCTCACCCTAACCCTCTCCCAAAGGGAGAGGGGACGGTTACTCCCTCTCCCTTTGGGAGAGGGCAGGGGTGAGGGGAACAGGCGATACCGGTACTTTCTGCGCCCGGTACGCGCTGGGTGAGCACCCCGTCAGTCGGTTAAAAAAACGGGCGAAATAGGCCGGATCTTTAAACCCCAGTTGCCAGGCAATTTCGCTCACGGTGCTGTCGGAAAACAGCAGCAAGCGTCTGGCTTCCCGCAGCTGGCGGTCGAAGATCAGCCGTTTCGGCGAGCGGTTGGCAAAGCGGCGGCAGATATCGGTCAGGCGGGATTCGGTGAGATGCAGTTCGCTGGCGTATTCCGGCACCGTCCAGTGCTCGTGGTAATGAGCATCTGTCAGCTGGTTAAAGCGCTGAAACAGCTTCAGCTCACCGCGCATGCCGCCTGACGCGTGGTCGTCGAGCTTCGCGTTGCGCAGCAGCAGGGTAAAAACGGCCTGGGCCAGCAGGGCCAGCGTATGCTCGCGACCGGGCAGTTGTTCCGTGGATTCCCGGGCAATCAGCTGCCAGTAGTGCTTCAGCGCCGCCAGTTCGTCCGGCTTGTCGGCAAGCGACAGGCAGATCCCCGGCAGGCCGAACGCTTCCCGCGTGCCGGGGTAGAGCACTTCTAACAGCGGCCAGATGAGATCCTCGCGCACCGTCAGTACGTGGCCGTCGCTGTCGGATTCGGTGATAAACGCGTGCGGCACCGACGGCGGCGTCAGCACAAACAGCGGCGCCTGCACCGAGTAACGGTGGTCGTCGAGCTGGAGCTCAATCTGCCCGGTGTCGAGAAAATGCATCTGAAAATACTGGTCGTGGCGGTGCGCCTGCATGTCGCGGCCAAAAAAGGCCGCCATGCGGGCAAACGACTGGTAGTGCACATCGTCGGTGCCCAGACTTTCGTCGTAATCCTTGCTGATATCAATGTTGGCGATGGGGCTCTGGCACATGATCGTTCCTCTGTTGATCCCGCTGCGTCATCGGAATGCGCGTCAGCACCAGCGCGCCCACCACCAGCAGACCCGCCACGAACCACAGCCCCGAGCTGAAGCTGCCGGTCGCGTCGCGCAGAATACCAATCAGCAATGGGCTGACGGCAGACCCGACGTTGCCGATGGCGTTGATCACCGCCAGCGCCACCGCGCGGGATTGCAGGCTAATAACCTGATCCGGCGTGGTCCAGAATATCGCCATGGCGGTAAACGATCCGGTTGAGGCCATGATGATGCCAAGCAGCTGGATCAGGCTGTGGTCGGTCGCCGAGGCCAGCATCCATCCCGCCGCGGCAAACAGATACGGCAGGATGGTGTGCTTTTTTCGCTCTTTCAGCCTGTCGGAGCGGCGGCTCCACCAGATCATCCCGAGGATGGTGCAAAACTGCGGGATCGCCGCCAGCAGGCCGATCACGATATTGCTGCTGCCGGTGTTGAAGCTTTGCAGGATCTGCGGCGTCCAGATGTTGATCGCGCTCAGCGTATTCGTCAGGCAGAAGTAGGCCAGCGTGTAGAGCAGCACGGCGGGCGTCAGCACCTCGCGCAGCGTCGAGCGCGGCGTGGCGGCGTGCGCAATGGCCAGCTCCTGCTCGCGGGCGATCATCGTTTTGAGTGCCTGCTTTTCGTCATCATCCAGCCAGGTGGCCTGATCCGGCGTGTCGTTAAGGTAGAACCAGGTCACCACGCCGAGCACCACCGACGGTAGCCCCTCCAGCAGGAACAGCCACTGCCAGCCCTTCAGGTTCCACAGCCCGTCCATCGCCAGAATGTATCCGGAGAGGATCGAACCGAGCATCATGGTCACCGGCATGGCGATCATAAACAGCGCGTTGGCGCGGGCGCGGTGATAGACCGGGAACCACCAGGTGAGATAGACCAGAATGCCCGGCAGGAAACCGGCTTCGGCGATGCCCACCAGCATGCGCAGGACGTAGAGCGTTTCGGGGCTGGTGGCGAACATGGTGCAGGTGGAGGCGATGCCCCACACCACCATGATCCCGGCGATCCAGCGGCGGGCGCCGACCTTCGCCAGCATGATGTTGCTGGGGATCCCGCACAGCACGTAGGTCACGTAAAACAGCGTCGCGGCCAGGCCAAACATGGTCGACGTGAGGCCCAGATCTTTGCCCATCGTCAGCCCGGCAAAGCCGATGTTGATGCGATCGAGAAACGAGAAAACAAACAGGATAAAAAGAAACACGATCAAACGACGGAACAGCTTATTAATAACGCGATGTTCAACAGCTTTATTATGCAGGGTTGAGGTCGTCATGTTGCGCTCCACATCGTACGTTTAGTAGACGGATTTATTGTTATCAACTGCTGTGGTGACGTCGGTAAAGCGGGCCGCCAGCGCTTCGGCGCTGCGGGCGAGCAGGGTGGTATCCACGCCGACCGCGACAAACAACGCGCCGAGGCTGAGATAGCGTTTTGCCAGCTGTTCATTCGCCATCAGGATGCCGGGCGCTTTGCCCGCGCTGAGGATCTGCGCGATCGCCTGTTCAATGGCGGCCTGCACCTCCGGGTGCTGCGGATTGCCAGCGAAGCCCATGTCGGCGCTCAGATCCGCCGGGCCGATAAACACGCCGTCCACCCCTTCCACGTCCAGGATCTGCGGCAGGTTTTTTAGCGCCTCGCGGGTTTCGATTTGCACCAGCACGCACATGGCGTCGTTAGCGTGATGCAGATACTCCGGGATGCGGTTCCAGCGCGACGCCCGCGCCAGCGCGCTGCCGACGCCGCGAATGCCCGCGGGCGGGTAACGCGTGGCGCTCACCGCCAGCCGCGCTTCGTCGGCGTTTTGCACCATCGGCACCAGCAGGGTTTGCGCCCCCACGTCCAGCAGCTGTTTGATCTGCACCGGATCGTTCCACGACGGGCGTACCACCGGCTGGCTGGGATAAGGGGCGATGGCCTGGAGCTGAGTCAGGACGGTCTGCACGCTGTTCGGCGCGTGCTCCCCGTCGATCAGCAGCCAGTCAAAACCGGCCCCGGCCAGTAGCTCAGCGCTGTAGCTGCTGGTCAGCCCCAGCCATAATCCGATTTGCGGACGGCCCGACTTCAGCGCGGTCTTAAATGCGTTTTCCATGGTGCACTCCTACACAAAGCGGCAGCTAATCGAGCCCATGTTGCCGTAGTCGACGTGGAAGGTGTCGCCTCTGCTGGCGGCAACCGGGCGGGTAAACGAGCCGCCGAGGATGATCTGGCCTGGCTCAAGCTGCACGTCGTATGGCGCGAGTTTGTTCGCCAGCCACGCCACGCCGTTCGCCGGGTGGTTAAGCACGCCTGCGGCGACCCCGGTCTCTTCGATCACACCGTTGCGGTAGAGCAGGGCGGAGATCCAGCGCAGATCCAGCTCGTCGGGTTTAATCGGGCGGCCGCCGAGGATCACGCCCGCGTTGGCGGCGTTATCGGAGATGGTGTCGAACACCTTGCGCGGGCGCTGGGTTTCCGGGTCAACGTTATGGCAGCGGGCGTCGATCAGCTCCAGAGCGGGGATGACGTAATCCGTGGCGTTGTAGACGTCGAAGATGGTGCAGTTCGGGCCGCGCAGCGGTTTTGCCAGCACGAAGGCCAGCTCCACTTCGATGCGCGGGACGATAAAGCGATCCACGGGAATATCGCTGCCGTCGTGGAAGAACATATCGTCCAGCAGCGCGCCGTAGTCCGGCTCGCTGATCTGCGAGCTGGCCTGCATCGCTTTGGAGGTAAGGCCGATCTTGTGGCCTTTCAGCACGCGGCCTTCGGCAATTTTCAGGCTCACCCATTCGCGCTGGACGGCGTAGGCGTCTTCAATGGTGATCTCCGGGTACTCCAGCGAGATCGCGCGGATCTGCTCCCGGGATTGTTCCGCCTGATGCAGACGGTGGGCGATCAGGGTATGGGTGTGTTTGTCGAGCATGGCGTATCCTTTGTGCGGCTGTTGCCGGGGGGCGCTTCGCTTACCCGGCCTACGTTCGAGCCGTTGTAGGCCCGGTAAGCGAAGCGCCACCGGGCGAAAAAGATGTCTACTTAAACAACGCGTGCACGTTGTTTTGTTTGTAGTTCAGCGTCGGATCGAGTTCTTCCATGGCGAAAGAGAGCGCCAGATAACGGCCCGCCATTAGCTCTGCGAAGTGCGTTTTGATCAGCGCAAACAGCATTTCACCGACCTCTTCCCGGCTCTCCAGGCTGCGCCCCGCGCCGATCTTCAGCGTCATATGCACAAAGGCGTAATCGTGCTTACCGTCGGCCATCTGCCAGGTGTCCAGCCAGTGGGCGCGGCTGCGGATGCCGCCGATGGGGAAGATGCCCGTGGCGGCGAGCGCCTCGTTCACTTTGGCGAACAGCCCCGGCAGGTCGGCCTGCTCGCGGATGTTGTCGGTACATTCAGCAATAAAATGCGGCATGGTGGCTCCTTACGCGGGCAGCGGGAAAACAGCGTTGACCTGGCCGGTGCCGGAGCTGGCGAACAGCTCGGTGAGAAACTCCACCTTACCGTCGTATTTGTCCCAGCCGAGCATCCCCAGCAGCATCACCGTGTCGTGCATGTTGCCCTCGCCGTAGCAGTAGTCGGCGTACTCCGGCAGCATGCTGCAAAACTCCTTGAACTGACCCTCGCGCCACAGCTTGACCACCCGCTCGTCCATCTGGCGGTCAAACTCGCGGGTGTAGCTGTTCATCCCTTCCTCCGCGCGCTGGTCGTCGATAAAGCGGTGCGACAGCGAGCCGCTGGCGAGCACCGCCACGGTGCCGTCGTATTGTTCGATGGCGCTGACGATGGCCTCGCCCAGCCTGCGGCTGTCGGCGAAGTCGTGAACCGTGCAGAACGCCGAGATGGAGATCACCTTGAAGTGCTTATCCGCGTTCATGTAGCGCATCGGCACCAGCGTGCCGTACTCCAGCTTCAGGCTCGGGATGTTGTGCGCCTTGGCGCGCACGCCAAGCTTCACCGCTTCGTCGGCGATCAGCTGGCCGAGTTCCGGGTTGCCGTCGTAGTCGTAGGTCATGTCGCGAATAAAATGCGGCAGCTCGTTGCTGGTGTAGACGCCCGAAAAATGGTCCGCGCAGTTGATGTGATACGCGCTGTTCACCAGCCAGTGGGTGTCGAAGACGATAATGGTGTCCACGCCCAGCTCGCGGCAGCGCTTGCTGATCTCTTTATGCCCGTCGATGGCCGACTGGCGGCAGCCGTGGTTTTTTCCCGGCAGTTCGGAGAGGTACATCGACGGTACGTGGGTGATTTTTGCCGCTAACGCTAATTTACCCATGATCAGATCCCCCACTTTGGAATCGGATGGTCGCCCATGGAGATGCAGACGTTCTTCATCTCCGCGAAGACCTCGAAGCTGTACTCGCCGCCCTCACGTCCGGTGCCGGAGGCCTTCACGCCGCCAAACGGCTGGCGCAGGTCGCGCACGTTCTGGGTGTTAACGAACACCATGCCCGCTTCGATGTTGCGCGCCAGACGCAGCACTTTGCTGACGTCCTGGGTCCAGATGTACGATGCCAGACCATACTCCACGTCGTTGGCCAGGCGCAGCCCTTCCGCTTCATCCTTAAACGGCAGCAGGCAGGCCACCGGCCCGAAGATCTCTTCCTGCGCCACGCGCATGCGGTTATCGACATCCGCCAGCACGGTCGGGCGCAGGAAGTTGCCGCCTTTCAGGTGCGCAGGCAGATCGGTCGGTTTGTCCGGGCCGCCCGCCAGAAGGGTTGCTCCCTCTTCAATGCCGAGGCGGATATAGCCGGAGACTTTTTCCCAGTGCTGCTGGCTGATGAGCGCACCAATCTGGGTGTTCGGATCGGTCGGGTCGCCCACGCGCAGGCGGTTGGCGCGCTCGGCAAAGCGTTTGACGAACTCCGGATAAATGCTCTGCTGGATAAAGATGCGCGAGCCGGCGGTGCAGCGTTCGCCGTTAATGGAGAAGATGGTGAACAGGGCGGCGTCCAGCGCGCGCTCAATGTCGGCATCTTCAAAAATCAGCACCGGCGATTTGCCGCCCAGCTCCATCGAGTATTTCTTCAGCCCGGCGTTTTTCATGATGTTGCGCCCGGTGGCGGTGCCGCCGGTGAAGGAGACGGCACGCACGTCATGATGACGCACCAGCGCGTCGCCCGCCGTGGCGCCATAGCCCTGCACCACGTTGAGCACGCCCGCCGGAATGCCCGCTTCGAGGGCCAGCTCGCCCAGACGGTCGGCGGTCAGCGGGGAGAGTTCAGACATCTTCAGCACCGCGGTATTCCCTAAGGCCAGGCACGGCGCGACCTTCCAGGTGGCGGTCATAAACGGCACGTTCCACGGCGACACCAGCGCGCAAACGCCTACCGGCTGCACGAGGGTGTAGTTGAGCATCTTGTCGTCGACCGGGTAGGTTTTGCCGTTCATCTGCTGGCACACCTCGGCGAAGAACTCGAAGTTGTGCGAGGCGCGCGGAATGAGCACGTTTTTGGTCTGGTGGATCGGCAGGCCGGTGTCGGCGGTTTCCATCGCGGCAATGTCCGGCACGTTCTGGTCAATCAGCTCCCCCAGGCGACGCATCAGGCGCGCGCGCTCCTTCATCGGCAGGTTGGCCCATTTCGGGAAGGCCTCTCTGGCGGCGGCAACGGCCTGATGGATTTCAGCTTCACCGCCGGAGGCGACTTCTGCCAGCACTTCGCCGGAGGCCGGGTTAGTGGTGTGGAAGTACTCACTTCCGGCGACGTTTTTCCCGTTGATCCAGTGGTTAATCTTTTTCATTTTGCAGTCTCCTCACTGACAATTCGGTTTACCAGGCGGCCTACGCCTTCCACTTCCACCACCACCTCATCGCCCGGTACCACGTCGGACAACCCCTTCGGCGTGCCGGTGGCAATCATGTCGCCCGGTTGCAGGGTCATAAAATCGCTCAGATACGCAATCAGGAATGGGATGCTGAAGATCAGGTCTGCCGTGGTGCCTTCCTGACGCAGTTCACCGTTGACGTAGGTGCGAAGACGAAGGTTGTGCGGGTCAGGGATGGCTTCTTTTGGCACCACGTTCGGGCTGATGGGGGTCAGCCCGTCGCGGCTTTTCACCCGCAGGTTCGGGCGATAGTAGTTTTCGAGATAATCGCGGATGGCGTAGTCGTTGCACACCGTATAGCCCGCAACATAGTCCATCGCCTCGGCTTCGCTGACCTTGCGCGCGGTTTTGCCGATGACCACCACCAGCTCAGCTTCGTAATGCATGTATTCAATGTTGTCTGGACGCACCGAGGTCTGGTTATCGCCGTTGAAGGTGTTTGGCGCTTTGATAAACACCAGCGGTTCGGTGGGGGGCTTGAAGTCCAGCTCGCTGGCGTGGTCGGCGTAGTTCAGGCCGAGGGCGAACAGCGTGGCGTGCGGCGGCGTGCGCGAAGCGATGGCAACGTCGCGTTCCTCCACCACCGGGTTACCCAGCGGCGGAAATCCTTCTGCCAGAATGCGTACCCGATCGCCCGGGCGAATTGCGACGCGGCTTTGCGGAGTACCGAGCAATATCGCATCGCCGGGGTTCAGGGTGGCAAATTCGCTCAGGGCGCTCAGCAGTTCGGCGGCGTTGCGGTGCAGATCGGCCGTGTTCCAGTGGTCCGCTTCGCGTCCGTTGATCTCGGTGATGATGGTCAGGTTGTCCACGTTATCAACGGCGACAGGTTCGCCGAGCGGGCAAAATCCATCCCGGCATTTGGCTTTAATCGCCGGGCGATAGAAGCTCTCTTCCGGCAGGCTGATTTCGTTGGCCAGCGCGTAGCCAGCGATGTACGCCGCCGCCTCTTCAACGCGTACTTTGCTGGCGGTTTTGCCCACCACCAGCGCCACCGTTGCGCCGCTTAACACGGTTTCTCCCTGCGGGAAGGGAATCGGCTCGCCTGCGCGAATAACGGTGTTATGTGGCTTGATAAACCACACCGCCGTTTTTGGCGGCGCGTTATAGGGGGCTTTTTCAAACGCTTCAGCCCAGACTGAACGCTGGCTCTGGTGGTTTAGCGCTACGGCAAAAACAGTACCTTTCATTCCCATACTCCTCAAACCGACTGTCCGGTTTTGATTTCATTAATATGTTAATGATCTGGTTTTATGCTTTTGCTGTTCGTTTCGCAATCAGAAGTGAATAATTTGTGATACGAATAACAATAAATTTACATCAACAGGTGAATTATCATTTAAATCAAGTTGTTAAAAAAATGATGTTGTTTCTGTTAGACTTTTTGGGTTACAACGTGTTGTCTATAAAAGCATCTGTTTTGAATTGTTTACTTGTTAATGATGTAAGGGGAAGATGATGCATGACTCATTAACCATCGCGCTGTTGCAGGCGCGTGAAGCGGCGATGGGCTACTTCCGCCCGATAGTGAAGCGGCATAATCTGACCGAGCAGCAGTGGCGTATCGTCCGCGTGCTGGCCGAGCATCCCTCCATGGATTTTCACGATCTGGCGTTCCGCACCTGCATTTTGCGCCCAAGCCTGACCGGCATTCTGACGCGGATGGAGCGCGACGGTCTGGTGCTGCGCTTAAAGCCGGTGAACGACCAGCGCAAGCTGTACGTGTCGCTGACGAAAGAAGGCAACGCGCTGTACCAGCGTGCTCAGGCTCAGGTGGAAGAGGCGTACCAGCAGATTGAGGCGGAATATACCCCGGAGAAGATGACGCAGCTCACGGCGCTGCTGGAAGAGTTTATTGAACTCGGAAACCGACATATTGCCGCGCGGGACGAAGAGTAAAAACCCTAAATTCCAGGATGATTTTCGTAAAGTTTTCCCTTTCCAGGCCGAAAATTCTGTATCTGTCTGAGGAAAGAGAAAACATGTTAAATCGTATCAAGATTGTCACCAGCTTACTGCTGGTTTTAGCGATATTTGGCCTTTTACAACTCACATCCGGTGGTCTTTTCTTCAATGCCCTGAAGCATGACAAAGAGAATTTCACCATTCTGCAAACCATTCGCCAGCAACAATCCACCCTGAACGGTAGCTGGGTGGCGCTGCTGCAAACCCGTAACACCCTGAACCGCGCGGGTATCCGCTATATGATGGATCAGAACAATATCGGCAGCGGCTCAACCGTCGCCGAGCTGATGCAGATTGCCTCTGCGTCTCTGAAACAGGCGGAAAAAAACTGGGCGGATTACGAAGCGCTGCCGCGCGACCCGCGTCAGAGCGACGCTGCGGCACTGGAAATCAAACGTAATTACGATATCTACCATGGCGCGCTGGCTGAGCTGATCCAGCTGCTGGGGGCGGGCAAGATCAACGAGTTCTTCGACCAGCCGACCCAGAGCTATCAGGATGGCTTTGAGAAGCAGTACGTCACCTACCTGCAACAGAACGACGCGCTGTATCAGACCGCGGTTGAAGACAGCAACAGTTCTTACCGCCAGGCTATCTGGGTGCTGATTAGCGTGCTGGCTGCGGTGCTGGTGGTGATTGTTGCCGTCTGGCTGGGCATTCGTCAGGCGCTGATTTCGCCGCTGAACCGTCTGATTGACAGCATTCGACATATCGCCAGCGGCGACCTGGTGAAGCGCATCGACGTGGAAGGCTCCAACGAGATGGGGGAACTGGCTGACTCCCTGCGCCACATGCAGGGCGAGCTGGTGCGTACCGTGGGTGACGTGCGTAACGGCGCAAACGCCATTTACAGCGGTGCGAGCGAAATCTCGATGGGCAATAACGATCTCTCATCCCGTACCGAACAGCAGGCTGCCTCTCTGGAAGAGACCGCCGCCAGCATGGAACAGCTGACTGCCACCGTGAAGCAGAACGCCGAGAACGCCCGTCAGGCGAGCAACCTGGCCCTGAGCGCATCCGAAACCGCGCAGAAAGGCGGGAAGGTGGTGGATAACGTGGTGCAGACCATGCGCGACATCGCCGGCAGTTCGCAGAAAATCGCCGACATTATAAGCGTGATCGACGGGATTGCCTTCCAGACCAATATTCTGGCGCTGAACGCGGCGGTAGAAGCGGCGCGTGCGGGCGAGCAGGGCCGTGGTTTTGCGGTGGTTGCAGGTGAAGTCCGAAACCTGGCGCAGCGCAGCGCCCAGGCGGCTCGCGAGATCAAGAGCCTGATTGAAGACTCCGTGGGGCGCGTGGAAATTGGTTCAACGCTTGTTGAAAGCGCGGGTGAAACCATGGGCGAGATCGTGAATGCGGTAACGCGCGTGACGGATATCATGGGCGAAATCGCGTCTGCGTCTGACGAGCAGAGCCGCGGTATCGACCAGGTTGGGCTCGCGGTGGCTGAGATGGATCGCGTGACCCAGCAGAACGCCTCGCTGGTGGAAGAGTCTGCGGCGGCGGCGGCGGCACTGGAAGAGCAGGCGAGCCGTCTGACGCAGGCCGTTGCGGTGTTCCGTATTCAGCAGGAACAGATGAAGGCGCGCGAGTTCGCCTCGGCGAAAAGCGTTGCCGCACCGGTAGTGGCGCGTAAACCGGCGACCGCAGACGCGGGCGATAACTGGGAAACGTTCTGACGCTGTGCGTTTTGCCGGGTGGCGGCTACGCCTGACCCGGCCTACGGATTGTGCGTTTTGCCGGGTGGCGGCTGCGCCTGACCTGGCCTGAGGGATGTGCGTTGCGCCGGGTGGCGGCTTCGCCTTACCCGGCCTACGGGAGGTGCGTTTTGCCGGGTGGCGGCTGCGCCTGACCCGGCCTACGGATTGTGGGTTTTGTCGGGGGCGGCTGCGTCTGACCCGGCCTGCGGAATTGGGTTTTGTAGGCCCGGTAAGCGCAGCGCCACCGGGCGATTTTACAGAGGCAGGCGCATGGCGCAGCGGGAACCATACGCTAAACCGTGCGCCGCCTCTTCCTCGCGTTTCTGGCGCAGTTCCGGCGTCAGCGTCGTCATCATTTCAAACCCTAATCGCCTGTAGAAGGGCGCATTCCACGGGACATCACGAAACGTCGTTAACGTCAGCGAGTTCAGCCCCAGACTGCGGGCATGCGCGGCGGCACGGGCGATTAACTGGCGTCCAAGACCTCGTCCCTGCCAGTCCAGGTGAACCGACAGTTCCACAATAAACAGCGACGATGGATGAGCTTCGGCGAGAATAAAGCCCACGGGCCTGTCGTCAGCCAGCGCCAGCCAGCTTAATCCGCGTCCGGCGTAACTGAGGTGTTCTTCAACGGAAATAACCTCATTGTCTGCCAGCCAGGCCAGCTCAGGAACGTCGCGAAACCGCTGCCCCGCCGCACGTTCGATGGCGGGCAGGGCAGAGACATCGTCGATGCGCGTCGGGCGAAGGGTGAACGCCGTCATCAGCCAGCGCTGCTCACAATTTTAATCTCCACCATGCCGATCCCCAGCTTGCGCGGAGAGTGACCGAGAATATTCCCTTCGTTAGTGGACTGCGGATCGGGCGGCACAATGACCAGCGTATTGCTGCGCGTTGGGTTATCGAAGTGCAGCGTGCTGGTGGTGACGTCATTGCTCAGCGTCAGCGTCTGTTCTTTATCACCGACGCGCACCGGTATAGGACGGTTTGCGTTGGGACCAAATGCTCTGGCGGTGATCACCAGATCGAATTTCTCCGGCAGCGGATGGGTATACTCAATTTTCACCTCATCGCCCAACTGCGCGTTAGACCAGCGCCCCCAGGATTCCGGCCGTGAAATACCGCTGAACTGCTTCACCTCTTCCGGCGCGCCGGCAACATTAAAGATGAAGCTGTCTGCTTTATAACGAATGTCGTTGTCGACGATTTTCAGCAGGTCTACGTTGCGCTGATAGCGTGCGGTATCAATAACCGTATCTTTAAACGCGGTTTTTCCCTGCCACTGCGGTTTGTCAACGTGTTGCACGGTCTGCTCGCCGCCGAGTTGCCCCTGAGAGACGCACCAGTCGGTGGACAGCGACAGCTGTTGCGACCAGAGCTGGCCCATTTTGTAGCATTTGTCGACCCAGACGAAATTATCGCGCGGGGCAAATTCCGCCAGCTGGAAGCGCAGTGGCGCGGAGTATTCGCTTTCCGGCAGCGGCTCGACGCGGTTATCCGACACGCGCAGCAGCAGCGGCAGACGGAAATGGCTGCCGGAGAACGCGATCATTTTTTTATCCTGATCGATGGTGAAGTCTTTTATCTCTTTCGGGAAGTTCCACAGACGAATGATATCCGGTTTCCAGGCGAGGATTTTTTCCTTCATGTTGAGGAAGATTTCCGACAGGGACTGGCCCGAAAGCGTACTGCGGCCCAGGCCAATGAAGTTATCGCCACCCAGAATATCCAGCACGGTAGCGCCGTTATCCATCGAGTTACGTTTAGCGGCAACGATCTCCTGCTGCGGTTTATCGCCGCGCAGCACAAAGAACAGGTTGCTGCGATCCAGCTTATTCAGCTCATCCCAGGCGCTGTTTTTCATCGCCAGATGGTCAGATGAGACGACGATGACCGTATTTTTGAAATACGGCGACGCTTTGATTTTCTCGATTAACGCCGCGATATGCTCCTGGCTACAGGTCACGGCGCTGAACGACTTGTTGTTTTTACCGTCAATGTCGTAGCCCTGACGTTTACAGGTGCGTGAGACGAAACCATCCGGATGATGCGTGTCGACGGTCAACGCAAACAGCGAGAAGCGTTTACCGGCGCGGGAATGTTCCTCGAATTTCTTCCAGGTTTCATCCAGAACGGTATCGTCGTAAAAGCCCCAGTCGTTGCGGTAGGACGGATCGGCCACCGTGGTTTTCAGCTCTTCGGAACCATACAGGTGATCGAAACCGTGGGATTTCAGGAACACATCTTTCCCGGCAAAGCGCAGGTTAGCGCCCTGCATAAAGTAGTTTTCATAGCCCGAGTTTTTCAGGATATCGCCGAGGCAAATGTTCTGCGGGAAGAAGCTCGACATTGAGGCGGAGGCGTTGCCTTCAAACGGGGCGAACAGCGGAATGCCGCACTGGGAGGCCACCATCCCGGCGATGGTGTAATCCGTGCCGGGCAGCTGCATGGTGTGGCTGAAGTCGAGGCCCTGGTTTTTCAGCGCGCCAAGCTCTGGCGTCAGGTTCGGGAAAGCATCGTTATCAAAATAGGTGCGTTCCAGACTTTCGCCGTAGATATAGACCAGGTTGAGTCTGGGATTGTCGATCTTCTTCGAGGGTTCTTTGTAATAGGCCGCAAAATCCGGATCGCCATCGCGCGACTGGGATTTTACCAGCTCGGTAATTTGATGGAAGGCCGGGCTGGCATCCACGGAGGCCAGCGCTAGGCACAGCGCCAGCAGGCTGTAGCCATGATGATGCGGACGGTGACGGCGACGGCGCAGAACCCAGGCCAGCGCGGCGAAGATACCCACAAGGGCGACCACCAGCCCCAGACCCGGAAGGATGTACTTACCCACACCAGCGCCGGTCAGGCTGTTGGTCAACGTGTAGAGCACCGCGTCGTTAATACCGTCGCCGGTAAAGTAATCGCTGGCATATAACGTAATGTTTAAAACAATAAAAATGCCGAGCACCACCAGGGTGGCCACAAACCACCAGGTGTGACGACCGGCTTTCCAGGCATAAACGCCGATGGAAGCCAGGAAAAGGACAAGGGACATTAACTCTGACAACAGCAGATCCTCATCATGCCGGACGCTTAGCCGGCTAATTGCTTATTTTTTGGGTAATACAATGTAATTGCGATGTCGCTTAGCTGCAATTTTAGTGTCACGAAAGTGTGCTGTTGTTAGGATTTGGTTTATAAAATCGGATTTTTGAATACAGTCGCATCGTGGCATACGGAGGCTGAGGTGGTGGCAGGGGATAAAAAAACGCACTTCACGCCGCGGTGTAAGACTAACGTAATAAACCCGGCGTGTTGTGGCAGAAAATGGGAGGCGATCAGGAGAGGAAATTAACGCCTTGTTTCAGCACCAGATCGCAGGCTTTCGTTTTCACCTGTTTCGCCAGAGATGAATTTCCAAGGGTGCTGAGGTTCAGCTGCTGGCCATTTTGCGCGTTCAGCAGACCCTGAATACCGTCCATATAGTTGGTGTCCGCTTTCTGCTCCTGGGTGTCCAGACCCAGTTTACCCAGCACCTGGTTTTTGATGTTTTCGGTATCGGTGACGGAAGCCAGTTTCTGCTTCGCGCAGTATTCCAGAATGCCCGCCGCGTTGTTCATCGTGCCGGCGCTCAGGCTTTGAGAGCTGTTACTCAGCAGGCCGGTGAGGGACGAGGCCGACAGCCCGCCCTGGGAAGTGCCGCTCTCTTTGGTTAACTCACTTGCTGCGCTGGAGAGCGACTCCTGCCATGATGCGGCCTGCGCTGCGCCAGTCACCAGCAGGGCGCCAGTAAGGATGCTGATAAGGAACTGTTTTTTCATAATGATTTACTCAACAAGGTCCGTTTTGGGCCAGAAGTGGGTTCAGTATATACCTCTGCTCTTCCGGCGCTCCCTGGAAATATCTTAATACTCTTTGCCGGTGACGCGGCTGCGGTAGCTGTCCCAGTCGAAGATGACGTACAGGCTGTTACCCAGCTTCATGCGATCCATCACCCGCTCGCCAAGAAGTCGGGTCATCTCGTCGATATTGTGGTTCGTCAGCATACCGGTTGGGCGTTTTGACGACGAACGGCGATCGACAATCTGGTTGATGATCACTTTTTCGTAGCGGGACTCCGTCTGGACGCCGATCTCGTCGATGACCAACAAATCCACGTTACTTAAATCATTCAACAGCTGTTCTTCGCTGGTTTCGCGGTTGCTGAAGGTGTCCTTCATGGCGGACATAATATCGGCCACGGTGATAATCAGCACTGACTTCCCGCGCAGCAGCAGCTCGTTGCAGATAGCGGCCGCAAGGTGATTTTTCCCCGTGCCGGGTTTTCCGCTAAAGATGAAGCTGGCGATGTTGCCGTCAAATTCATCCACGTACTGGCGCGCCTGGTTGAGGGCGTTCATCTGCCCCTGTGACTCGACCTTATAATTCTCGAAGGAGCAGTTCTGGTGCAGAGGGCGAATGCCCGAGCGGTTAAAGGTGCGCTGCATTTTCATCGCGCGGTTTTCGCGGGCGAGGGCAGCGGCGCGAATTTTACCTTGCTCTTTTTGCCATGCCAGCAGCTCTTCACCGGTGGTGAAGGCGGGTTTCACGTTGGCGGGCATCATCTTCTGCAAACGTTTCATCAGGTCGCCGACGTTTTTCATTTCGCACCTCGGAATCCATCAGGGATTTTTTTGTCCGGTTCTGAAAAGGCATTGATATCACGCTTTGGCTGGCCGTTGTTGCTGGCGCGGTTAATTTGCAGACTGCGCGCGAACTTTTGCTGCCACTGAACATGGTGGAAGATTTTTCCTTCAGCCTGCCAGTAAGCGGTAAAGGCCGCCAGCTCTTCTGGCGTCGCAGGCTGCGAGAGGGCTATTCCCCATAAGGCCGCCTGCCGCTGAAAATCGGCGTCCGGCTGCCAACCGGCGTACATGGGAAATTTCCCCATTGGAACAGCCACCGGAGTGCTGGTGGGTTCGTCAAAAAACTGATTATCCAGCATGACATCGCTCGCCGGGCGCGACAGCTTCGCTTCAATGTCCAGAAGCTGCGCCAGACGTTCAGGCGTGACCGCATAAAACGCCGGGGCGTTGTCGGCAAATACCGCGAGCGTGCCGCCTTCGGCGTGCGTCAACACACCGCGAGGATCGCGCATAAAGGCATCAATGCCAGCAATGCTGGTGGTCAGGATTCTGGAGGACATAACACTTTCTCAACTGATTACTACGGGCGTGATTGAGGGTTATGGTAGCACAGAGAGAGGAGAGGTAAGGAGAGGATTTCCCCGGTGGCGTTACGCTTACCGGGGCTAAAATCACAGGGGCTGTTACGCGATGATGTTCAGCGTCACGTCGATATTGCCGCGCGTCGCGTTAGAGTACGGACAGACGATATGCGCCGCATCCACCAGTTTTTTGGCTTCCGCTGCGTCCATCCCTTCAACGTGGATGTTCAGCTTCGCTTCGATACCAAAACCGGTTGGCAGCGGGCCAATCCCCACTTCGCCTTCAATAAAGGCGTCTTTTGGCAGAGCGAATTTGTCGCGTGCCGCCACGAACTTCATTGCGCCCAGGAAGCAGGCGGAGTAGCCCGCAGCGAACAGCTGTTCAGGGTTGGTTACTTCACCCCCCATGCCGCCCATCTCTTTTGGCACACCCAGTTTGACATCCAGAACGCCATCGGAAGACGTTGCGCGGCCATCACGGCCTCCGGTTGCTTTGGCTTTGGCAGTGTAGACAACTTTTTCTAAAGACATGGCAGGTTCCTCATCTTACGTTTATGTGTGCTATTAAATAGCGCACGATGTATTAAGTTAAAATCAGACGCGTAAAGTATAGCCTTACGCGCGATGCAGCTGTTGGCGCAAAAGTTCGAGCTGGTGCTTGAGCGCCAGCATGGTGTCGGTATCACACTGCGCTGCGCAACCCACGGCGTGGGGTATCGTCACGGCCTGCAGTTGCAGCGCCCGGCCCGCGTCGCTCAGGGTGACGGCGACCTGACGCTCATCCTGACGGGAGCGCTGGCGGAAGATCAATCCTGCGCTTTCCAGGCGTTTCAGCAGGGGTGTCAGCGTGGCGGAATCAGGAACAGCCGCTCGCCAATGTCTGACACCGTAATATCATCCTGCTCCCACAGCACCAGCATTACCAGGTATTGCGGGTAGGTCAGGTTAAGCGGCGCCAGCAGTTGCCGGTACAGCTTGTTAAGCGCCAGATTTGCCGAATAGAGGGCAAAACAGAGCTGGTTATCCAGCAGAAGCGCGTTGGTGGTGTCGTTCATTTTTGCGTCCATGAAATGAATATAGATAGTACGCGATACAATTGCAAGCGATTTTATTATACGCGTGGACGTTTGCGGTAAAGCCATAATCCGGGGATCGACAGGCCGATGGAGAGCGCGCCCACAATCGACGAGGCTTTAAGGAAGTTGCTCAGAAGCAGGATCATCTGCGGTTCGCTGTAGCCAAAGTGGCTGATTTTGACGGCGGAGATCATCGCCGTATAGGCTGAAATGCCCGGGAACATAGGAATGACTGCCGCCACGGTGAACACCTTCGGGTGCGCCAGATACCAGCGGGACCACTGAATACCGATACTGCCGACCAGCATGGAGGCGATAAACGTCGACCATTCGATATTAAAGCCTGCGGTCATCATGATCATACGTGAGCCGTGGCCAATGGCACCCAGCAGCGCACACCAGGGTAATGCACGCTGTGGGACGTTAAACACCATTGCAAAGCCAACGGCAGGAAGGGCTGCCAGGAGCATGTCCTGCGCCAGTGCGAGCAGAAAATCCATCACGCCCATCCGCGTAACCCCCAGAGTGTCATGGCCATTACCACTCCGATACAGGTCGCCAGCGTCAGCAGGCTGGCTATCGCCCAGCGCGCCAGACCGGTGTTGATGTGGCCTTTGAACATATCAGCAACGGCATTGATTAAGGGAAAACCCGGCACCAGCAGCAATACGCTGGCGGCCATCGCAACAGTAGGCGTGCTGGCGAAGTAAGGCTGGCGCAAAAGAAGGCCGGATACGGTTGTCGCCACGAACGCCGTGATGCAGAAGTTAATTTGCGGATGCAGTTGCCTGTGCGTCAACAGCTGGCGGACATACATCGCGATGCTGCTGGCAAAGAAGGTCACGACAGCGCCGTCCCAGCCGCCCGCGTTGAGTTTGCAGAAGCAGGCGCAGGAGAGTCCCACCATCAGCACAACCAGCCAGCGTGGATACCGGAGAGGTTTGATCTGGTTGAAGCGTTTCTCTATCTCCCGCAGATCGAGCAGCTTGTGTTCGGCAAGGATCACGATGTGCTGCACTTCCGTCACGACGTGCATGTTAATGCCGCGGTCATGATTTTTACGGGTAGAGGTCAGGCACTGTCCGTCTTTAATGGTGGTCAGTACAATGGCATTTGACGAGATGGAGCTCTCGACGCTGTCCATCCCCAGCGCCAGCCCAAGGCGTGTGGAAAGTTCTTCGACGAGGGCGCTTTCTGCCCCGTGTTGTAAGAGAAAAAGCCCGCACTGAATACATAGCCGCGTGGTAGCACGTTGCGTAGACCGATCTGCCTGCATGAAACGCCCTGAAGAGAAGAGAGATTGCTTACTTTTAACACAAAGGGCAGGGCCCTTTGCGCTGGGCCAGATCAACATTTGTGCGATCAGTTGCGTGTCCGGCATGGCGAAGCGGCCGTATCTTTATTTATTTAATGAATATGTAACGGGAATTTATAAAAACAATATATTAAGTATTTCTAATTTCATATTTTCGATCTTTTCACGCAATCAGAATTAAATTCTTGTAGTCTTTATGCGATATTAAGACTGTATTGGGCGTTTCATAACCCATGTAACATTTTTCTGGTTTGCGAATATTAAGCCGTTTTGTACTAAGGAATACAAACGTGTTTAACGTCGTAGGGTTAGTTCGTTCTTAAATAATGAATTCATGACATGGAGGGTCTATGTTGCCATTGAATGGTAAACACGGAGTTGTGATTAGTAGAGTGCCGGTTATGCAAAATGGGTTAGGTGGCGTCATGTCGCGTCATTTTCCCGATTTTGAGATAACGTACTGCCGTTCGATGCAGGAGTTGACGCTACTTCAGTTGCGTCGCGCCGGGGTCGTTATTGCCGATATTTCGGGTGAGTATCGCAATCCTCGCGGCACGCTTGAGCAGTATTATGGATTAATGAATCAGTATCGGGATATTCACTGGATATTCCTTGTTTCGCGTCCCCTTTATCCGCTTGCAGTAGAGCTTCTTATGCGCCCGGAAAGCACGCTGCTTTCAGATATGGAGCCTATTGAAGGCGTCATTAACGCTATTCGCGCGGGCAGTGAACGTGCCGAGCGAATAAGCCAGACGTTATTAATACCGGAAACGCCCGATATTGAAGAGGAGAGTGAGCAAATGATTGCACTCACTCACTCTGAACGCAAGGTGTTGCGTTTACTCGGTAAAGGTTGGGGAATCAACCAAATTGCCACGCTGCTGAATAAAAGTAATAAAACGATCAGTGCACAGAAAAACAGTGCAATGCGTCGCTTATCACTTCGCAGTAATGCCGATATGTACGCGTGGATAAGCAGTACCCAGGGAATGCGAGAACTCAGTTTAATGTCGGCTTATGGAGAGTTTGAGGAATGGAAAAGACCACTGCAACAAGACATATCGCCGTCATCGAAAGCTGCTCAATGAGCGCTGTGGGGCTGAAGCATCTCTTTGCGATGCCCGCTCTGAGCCATTACCAGGTGCACCTGTTTAGCAGATTCGCCAGTTTTAAAGCCGCGCTCTCGGATATCTCATTTTATGCGGTTATCTATTCATTGTCTGATGAGCGTGAAGAGCGGAGAAACTGTCTGGCCTGTTTACGGGATCTCACCTTCACCCATAGCGACGTCCAGCGTATCGTGCTGGCCTCAGACGAAATGGAGGCGAGGCTGGTCAGCCATCTTTCGCCTTCTCGCTTGCATGGGATAATCAGTAAATCGGTTCCGCTAAAGCAGCTCATGGAAGGGCTGGAGACATTACTCAGCGAAACGCATCAGGTGAATGACAACATGTACAATCACTGGTGTGTGAGCCAGAATCGTATGTTAAGCCCAACCGAAAGGGCGATTCTGCGTTATATGTCATCGGGTTTTTCAATCCCTGAAATTGCGGCGCAGCTTGAACGTAATATTAAAACTATCCGGGCGCATAAGTTTAACGCCATGGTAAAGCTGGGCGTCAATTCTGACGTGGGATTACTGGATGCGGCGGATATCCTGGCGCATCTCCCTGCCCGGGAAGTTCGTCGTTCCGCTCTCACCGTTCCTTCTTTCTCTTAGCGTTAAAGGGTGCGCCAGCGTTCTTCTGGCGCACCGTTCAAATGCAAACATCCACCCATTTTGCTGCGGTCAGTTCCGCCATTCTGTCGGGCGAAATACGCACCGCACTGTGGATGGCACCCGCTGCGGGTAACACTTCCGCGTATTGTTTTAATGTGATGTCACAGTAAACAGAGAGCGGATTTTCCAGTCCGAAAGGACAGACGCCGCCAACAGGATGACCCGTCAGGGTGACGACCTCATCGCTGCTGAGCATGCGGGCTTTTGCGCCGAATGTCTCTTTAAGCTTTTTGTTATCCAGACGCGCATCGCCTTTTGCAACCACCAGAATCACGTCATTTTTAATTTTCAGTGACAGCGTTTTGGCAATTTGGCCGGGTTCAACGTAGTGCGCGGCAGCAGCAAGGGCAACAGTCGCTGTGCTTTGGTTAAGCTCAATGATCTCTATATCCGGAGCGTATTCGGCAAAAAACTGCTGTACAGACTGCAAACTCATTGATTCCTCCTGACAAATATCCTGCGTAATCTGTCATAAGAATTTAGTCGCTGTAAATATCCCTTAAGTAACAAATATCCGTCTGGGGCGATTTATGGATCGCCTTCACATTCACAGAAACCGGTTACAGTAACCGGTTGCAGAGCGTGATGCAGAGATTAATACTAAGTGTGTAACTTCCCCTGTATCTAATAATAAGAGCTAATTATGAAACCATTCCGTTTGAGCAGTACCGCAGGTACACGATCCGGCAAGGTTGTGACGCTGATGTATGGAACAACGTGTGACGTGAGAGCGTCCAAAACGAAAGTCTGACAGGAGATCTGCTATGTCTGCCAACCACGCTGCATTTAATCTGATTTTCCGCTTCGTTGAAAATTATGTCAGCCCTATTGCCGGGCGCATCTCTTCCCAGCGTCACGTTATGGCTATTCGTGACGGATTTATCTCAGCGATGCCGTTTATGATTGTGGGCTCGTTTTTATTAGTGTTCGCTTACCCGCCTTTTTCGCCTGATACCACCTGGGGTTTTGCTCGCGCCTGGCTGGATATGGCGAAGCAGTTTGAAGGTCAAATTCTGACGCCGTTTGATATGACGATGGGGGTGATGTCCCTTTATATCTGTGCGGCTATCGCCTACAACCTCGGCAAACATTACGTTAAAACCCATCAGCTGGATCCGTTCATGTGCGCGATGCTGTCGCTGAT
This sequence comes from Enterobacter cloacae complex sp. EB5, assembly GCF_031432835.1. Classification (NCBI taxonomy): domain Bacteria; kingdom Pseudomonadati; phylum Pseudomonadota; class Gammaproteobacteria; order Enterobacterales; family Enterobacteriaceae; genus Enterobacter; species Enterobacter cloacae complex sp. EB5. The sequence continues at coordinate 1,325,104 of NZ_CP133860.1, read as the reverse complement.
GGCGTTCCTGCTGGTCGCCGCCCCTAAAACCAAAGGCGCTTTGCCGGTCGATAGCCTGGGAGGGACCGGTATTTTCACCGCGATTCTGGTGGCGATCTATTGCGTTGAGATGATGCGTTTCCTGAAAGCACACAATATCGGCATCCGCCTGCCAGACCAGGTACCGCCGATGATCAAAAACTCGTTTGACCTGCTGATCCCGGTGCTGGTGGTGGTGCTGACGCTCTATCCGCTGAGTCTGCTGATCCAGTCGCAGTTCGGTATGCTGATCCCACAGGCCATCATGTCGATATTCAAACCGCTGGTCTCTGCGGCTGACTCGCTGCCTGCGATCCTGCTGGCGGTGCTGATTGGCCACCTGCTGTGGTTTGCCGGGATCCACGGCGCGGCGATTGTCTCCGGGATGCTGCAAATGTTCTGGCTGACAAACCTGGGGGCGAACCAGACCGCGCTGGCGGCGAGCCAGCCTTTGCCACACATCTTTATGGAAGCCTTCTGGACGTTCTTTATCGTTATCGGCGGATCGGGGGCGACGATGGGGCTGGTGTTCTGCTATCTGCGTAGCCGCTCCGCACACCTGCGCTCCATTGGACGCCTGAGCGTGGTGCCAAGCATTTTCAATATCAATGAACCGGTGATTTTCGGTACGCCGATTGTGATGAACCCGGTGTTCTTTATTCCTTTCCTGCTGGCGCCGATGGTTAATGCCGTGCTGGCATGGGCAGCGATGAAGTTTGATCTGATTGGCCGCGTGATTTCCGTCGTGCCGTGGACGGCACCGGCTCCGGTTGGTGCCGCCTGGGCGCTGGGCTGGGATTTCCGTGCAGCCATTCTGGTGCTGGTTTTGGCCTGCGTTTCCGCCATTATCTATTTCCCGTTCTTCAAGGTGTACGAGAAACAGTTGCTTCAGCAGGAAGCGGAAGAAGCACAGCGTAATGAGGAAGAGGAAAATCAGCAGGTCGCTTAGGTAAAAGCAAAACGGCAACGCGAGTTGCCGTTTAATGACCACCAGAGCCGTATGTTCCCCCTCACCCCAGCCCTCTCCCTCAAGGGAGAGGGGGGCCGTCTGTGCAGGCATTAGCCCTGCGGGAGAGGGGGCCAGACTACTTAAGCGTGCAATCGCCGCACTGCTGCACGTCCGGCAGACGGTAGCGCTGACAGCAGGTACGACGTACCAGAAGTCCCTCACGCGGAACCACGGTGCGGTAAAGAGGGTTATCCCGTCCATCCGACAGCTGTCTGGCAAAGAAACAGCTCTGACGCAGCGCATCCACTTTCTCGTCGCCGAGCAGCGGTTTCATCTCCGTTAAATACCAGTGGATAAGATACCCGGTATTACTCCAGATCAGTTTGCCGTTAATCTCTCCCGTCGCTTCCAGCGCATCAATGACCGGAACCAGCGCTCTTGTAATCAGCCGTTCCATACGCGCCTGCGCTGACAGGTGTCTCGCGCTCGGATCTTCGTGTACATCAATCCAGAAACAGGCAGCGCGCCCGGTTTCATGAAATTCAACGTGGAAATGCTCCGACGAGAGATCGAGCATCGTTTCCTGGGTCAACAGGGCCAGCATGACAGGCGGCACCATCAGTCCGATATACCACTGTGCCCAGAGGGATAACAGCGGTTTGTTTTCCCGCGTCAGCGTCGGTTGGTTACGATAAATATGGTCGGAATAGGTTGCCAGCAGTGACCGCAGCTCGGCAGGGCGTTGCCACTCAGTCAGCGTCTGAGCATGATGCGGAGGCGCTTCATCCAGTTTGATGAAATCCAGCAGATGGGCGCGCGTTACGGCAATTTTTTCCCGAATGGCATCCGCAAGCGTCGTTTCCCCGGCGGAGAGTGGAGCTCGCCAGAGCAGGGGCTCAACGATGTGTGCGGTACGAGTCGCCATAGTGTGGATTACAAATCTAAATGATAATGATTGCCAATCCTAACTATAGATAAAACCGAGCGCAAGCGTTTTATCCTGGCGCTGTGAGGGCGGTTTCAGGCGGTATGAAGCTCGTCGCTCAGCAGAATGCTGTTGCGTCCCATATGCTTGGCTTCATAGAGGGCTTTATCGGCTTTCGCCAGCGCGCCTTCAACGTCTTCACCCTCGAACATGGCGATGCCGATGCTGATGGTCACGTTAGTGGCGACGCTTTCGTTAAACATATGGGGGATTTTAAGATCGTATACCTTCTGACGTATGCGTTCTGCCGTCTGGCGCGCTTGCTCCAGCGGGATATTACTCAACAGCACCATAAATTCTTCCCCGCCAAACCGGGCGACAACATCGCGTGAGCGCACGGCGTCGCGGATCGCAGCCGAGACCCTGATCAAGGCCTGATCGCCCATCATATGGCCATAATGGTCGTTGTAGGCTTTGAAGTGGTCGATATCCATCAGCAGCACGAAGTGCTCGCCAGCGTCAGGCCTGGGAAGATTCTCCAGTCGGCTTTGCAGCCCGCGACGGTTATACAGGCCGGTGAGCGGGTCCATCATGCTGAGATCGGTCAGGGTTTCGCGCTCCTCCAGCAATTCGGAAAGCAGCTCCTGGGCGAAACGGTCATTGCGCCGCTGAAGAACATGATGGATACCAATGGCGACCACCGGCAGCGCGAAAAAATAGGCCATTCTCAGCCAGTTTTCGGACGGGCTAAGCCACAGGCAGGATATAAAAGCGGGAAATGAATGTAACGTAAAGGCTTTAATATTACTCGCGAACGCCAGAGACCCTATAAAAAGCACTGTTAATAGCGCCATCATTAAATAGGTCGCGTGATCGTGCGTGATTAACAGAAATTTAGAGACGATCTGCCAGGCCCATAAAAGACCAAAAATAGCTGAAACAACAGGGATATTTATTTTTCGCGTGCTGTTTTTCCAGTGCCAGATAAGTAAGCCTGTGCTGATAGTCAGTACGGCAAAGAGCGGGACTGATAACACGCGCACGGAATAGAGAGGGTTTGTTACCGAGAACAATGCTGATGCGGCGTTCAGAAATAAAAACAAACGTAAAGATAGCTGATATTTCTTGTTGACTAAAGACAGCCAGGATTGTGATGTCATATGCGTGCGTTTTTATTAAAACTCAATTAAAACAATGAGCAAGGTGTTGTTATGTAATATTGGTCGCTACAAAATTGAATTTTTATTATCAGAAAAACTTTATCGGAAGTTAACAGGTGGGCAATTTATCACCTTACACATTCTCTGTCATTATGGGAAAGCAATTGCTGGCGCAATTTCTTACCTCGTATGCTGACAAGTGATAATTACTATCATATGATACTGGTTATCATTATCAGTGCGAGAGGTGAAACCATGTTGAGCAAAGCGCTGGGAAGTGGGTGGGGGATATTACTGCCTGGTTCCATTATCGGTGGGCTGATGTTTGCCGATCTCCCCATTGACGTCTGGAAAGCAATGATTGTTTCGGGCTTGCTGGTGACATCCGCGATGATCTGGCACAAACAGTTACGGCATTATGTGCTGCTGCCTTCATGCGTGGCGCTAATCAGTGGACTGTTGGTGATTATGATGAGTTTGAAATAAAAGGGAAAAAGAAGAGGCACTGCTGAGGGGATGTAAGATAATTGGTGCGAGGGGGGGGACTTGAACCCCCACGTCCGTAAGGACACTAACACCTGAAGCTAGCGCGTCTACCAATTCCGCCACCTTCGCACAGTCATCTTACTGGTTTGATATCGCCTCATTGGTGCGAGGGGGGGGACTCGAACCCCCACATCCTAAGGACACTAACACCTGAAGCTAGCGCGTCTACCAATTCCGCCACCTTCGCCCAGTGCGAGCAATATCAACGTGATTTATGGTGCGAGGGGGGGGACTTGAACCCCCACGTCCGTAAGGACACTAACACCTGAAGCTAGCGCGTCTACCAATTCCGCCACCTTCGCATACCATCGACACTGTAAAAGTATCGTAACCACGGAGGCGCATTCTAGATGTTTTCAGCTTTACGTCAACAGAAAATTGCGCACGTTGTTTTGATTGCTGCAAAAATGGGCGATGGCAGCGTCAGCCATCGCCGGACCGGGGGGGTTACTTTTTCGCCTGGCGCGTCATCACGGTGCGATAGACCTTAAAGCGGCCCGTCTGGGCGATCACTTCGTGGAAACCAAAGGTTTCATCCAGCACTTTCGGGTACGCGAGGAAGGCGTTCGCCACGATACGCAGCTCACCGCCGCTGTTGAGGTGACGGGTTGCGCCACGGATCAGCGTTTGCGCCGCTTCAAGGCTGGTCTCCATTCCGTCGTGGAACGGCGGGTTAGAGATGATCATGTCAAAGCGACCGGTCACGTCGGAGAAGACGTTGCTGGCAAACACGTCGCCTTCAATGCCATTCGCCGCAAGCGTGGCGCGGCTGGCTTCTACCGCCGGGGCGCTCACGTCACACAGGGTTAAACGCACTTTTGGTGAGTGGCTGGCGAGAACCGTGGACAGCACGCCCGCGCCACAGCCGACGTCCAGCACCTTGCCCTTGGTATGAGGCGTCAGGGTGGACAGCAGCAGCTTACTGCCCGTATCGAGCGCGTCACGGCTGAACACGCCCGGCAGGGTTTTAATGGTCAGGCCGTCAAGCTGGTACTCGTCCCAGAAGGCGTCGGCATCGAAGGTGGTCTGTTTTTCCAGACGACCATGGTACAGGCCGCAGCGACGGGCGCTGTCGATTTTCGTCAGCGGCGCCCAGGCTTCGAGCATCTGCTCTGCGCTACGCACCCCGCTGCGGTTCTCACCGACAACAAAAATATCGCAGCCGACCGGCAGCAGAGATAGCAGGTTCATCAGCTGGAACTGGGCTTCCGGCTTGTTCTTCGGCCAGTAGTAAATGAGCGTATCGCAGTCAGCAATATCGCTCTGCTCCGCCGCCAGGCTAAAGCGCGCGCGCTCGCCCATCTGGCGGCTCAGCACCTGCCAGTGGTGATAGTACTGGGTGTGGGCACGGCTTTCAGCACAGTCGAAACGCGCGGGCAGGTCATCCTGCATATCTCCGGCAAACAGAATACGGCTTTCTTCGAAATCATCACTGTGACGCAGCAAGACTTCACTTGCCGGGGTAAATGCAGACATGAATTGTTCCTCAATAAACTCAGGCGGGGATTATAGTAGGTAGATGGCGCAGTTTCGACACATTTGCTATATTTGCGCGCCTGAGAGACAGGAGTTTTCGCTATGACATCCCGACGAGACTGGCAGTTGCAGCAGCTGGGCATCACCCAGTGGGCTTTGCGTCGCCCGACGGCGTTGCGGGGCGAAATAGCCATCTCCATCCCTGCGCATGTCCGCCTGGTGATGGTGGCAGAAGCGCCGCCTGCCCTGAACGAGCCCCTGATTGAGGATGTCCTTCGCAGCCTGAAGGTGACCCACGATCAGGTATTACAGCTGGCGCCCGAAAGCGTCGCGATGCTTCCCCCTGACAGCCGCTGTAACAGCTGGCGAATCGGGGCGGTGGACGAGCTACCCCTTGAAGGAAGCCAGATCAGTTCGCCAGCGCTGGACGAACTGAAAGCCAACCCAAAAGCGCGCAGCGCGCTATGGCAACAAATTTGCGAATATGAACACGATTTCTTCCCTCACGACGGCTGATCTGACCACCGCGTTCGCGATTGAAACCCGCGCCCATGCTTTTCCGTGGAGCGAAAAGACGTTTGCCAGCAATCAGGGCGAACGCTATTTGAATCTCCGCCTGGACGTTGACGGTGCGATGGCTGCGTTCGCCATCACGCAGGTCGTTCTGGACGAGGCGACGCTGTTTAATATCGCGGTCGATCCCGCTTACCAGCGCCGCGGGCTGGGCAGGGAACTGCTTGAGCACCTCATTCGTGAGCTGGAAACCCGTGACGTTTTCACCCTGTGGCTGGAAGTGCGCGCGTCGAATGTCGCCGCCATCGCGCTCTATGAAAGCTTAGGCTTTAACGAGGCGACTATCCGCCGTAACTACTACCCCACCGCAGAGGGACGTGAAGACGCCATTATCATGGCTCTGCCGATTGGATAACGAAAATAAGGTTGTAACGATGAAATGGGACTGGATTTTCTTTGATGCCGACGAAACGCTGTTTACGTTTGACTCGTTCGGCGGCCTACAGCGGATGTTTCTCGACTATAGAGTGACGTTCACCGCGGAAGATTTTCAGGACTATCAGGCGGTGAACAAACCGCTGTGGGTGGATTACCAGAACGGAGCCATCACCGCGTTACAGCTTCAGCATCAGCGGTTTGACGTGTGGGCTGAACGGTTAAACGTCAGTCCTGGGGTGCTGAATGAGGCCTTCCTGAATGCCATGGCAGATATCTGCGCGCCGCTGCCTGGCGCCGTTTCTCTGCTGGATTCGCTGAAAGGGAAGGTGAAGCTTGGGATCATCACCAACGGCTTTACCGCGCTTCAGCAGATCCGCCTTGAACGCACCGGCCTGCGCGATCATTTCGACGCGCTGGTGATCTCCGAAGAGGTGGGCGTGCCGAAGCCGGATCCGCGTATTTTCGATTATGCGCTGGCGCAAGCGGGCAATCCTGACCGCGATCGCGTGCTGATGGTGGGGGATACGGCAGAATCTGATATTCTGGGAGGTATGAGATCGGGCCTGTCGACCGTCTGGCTGAATGCGCATGGCCGCACGCTGCCGGAAGGCATCGAACCGACCTGGACCGTAACGTCATTGAACGAACTGGAGCAGCTCCTGTGTAAACAATGATTGCCTGCCCCCTGTTGATGGGTAAAATAGCCGCATTTTTCGTATTCCATGATGCGCGGCCTGCTGCCGCGCTTACCTAAGAAGAATTGATTATGACGTTGTCTCCTTATCTGCAAGAGGTGGCCAAACGCCGCACTTTTGCCATTATCTCGCACCCGGATGCCGGTAAAACGACCATCACCGAGAAGGTGTTGCTGTTCGGACAGGCGATCCAGACCGCGGGTACCGTTAAAGGCCGTGGCTCCAGCCAGCATGCGAAATCCGACTGGATGGAGATGGAAAAGCAGCGTGGTATTTCGATTACCACCTCCGTGATGCAGTTCCCGTATCACGACTGCCTGGTGAACCTGCTGGACACCCCGGGGCACGAAGACTTCTCCGAAGATACCTACCGTACGCTGACGGCGGTGGACTGCTGTCTGATGGTGATCGACGCCGCGAAAGGTGTTGAAGATCGTACCCGCAAGCTGATGGAAGTCACCCGTCTGCGCGATACGCCGATCCTCACCTTTATGAACAAACTCGACCGTGACATCCGTGATCCGATGGAGCTGATGGATGAAGTGGAAAACGAGCTGAAGATTGCCTGCGCCCCAATCACCTGGCCGATTGGCTGCGGCAAGCTGTTCAAAGGGGTTTACCACCTCTATAAAGACGAAACCTACCTGTACCAGACCGGTAAGGGCCACACCATTCAGGAAGTCCGCATTGTGAAAGGTCTGGACAACCCGGAGCTGGACGCCGCTGTCGGTGAAGAGCTGGCCGCCCAGCTGCGCGATGAGCTGGAGCTGGTTAAAGGCGCGTCCCACGAGTTCGACAGAGAGCTGTTCCTGAGCGGTGAAATTACCCCGGTCTTCTTCGGTACCGCACTCGGTAACTTCGGCGTTGACCATATGCTCGACGGTCTGGTGGAGTGGGCCCCGCAGCCGATGCCGCGCAAAACCGACACCCGCGAAGTAGAAGCGAAGGAAGAGAAGTTCTCCGGCTTCGTCTTTAAAATTCAGGCCAACATGGATCCGAAACACCGTGACCGCGTCGCCTTTATGCGCGTGGTCTCCGGTAAGTACGAGAAGGGCATGAAGCTGCGTCAGGTCCGTATCGGTAAAGACGTGGTGATCTCCGACGCGCTGACCTTCATGGCGGGCGACCGTTCGCATGTAGAAGAAGCCTATCCGGGTGACATCATTGGTTTACACAACCACGGCACCATTCAGATTGGCGATACCTTCACGCAGGGCGAGATGATGAAGTTCACCGGTATCCCGAACTTCGCGCCAGAACTGTTCCGCCGCATTCGCCTGCGCGATCCGCTGAAGCAGAAGCAGCTGCTGAAAGGCCTGGTCCAGCTTTCCGAAGAGGGCGCGGTACAGGTGTTCCGCCCCATCGCCAACAACGATCTGATCGTAGGCGCGGTGGGTGTGCTCCAGTTCGACGTGGTGGTTGCCCGTCTTAAGAGCGAGTACAACGTGGAAGCGATTTACGAATCGGTAAACGTGGCGACCGCCCGCTGGGTTGAATGTTCAGACGTGAAGAAATTCGAAGAATTTAAACGTAAGAACGAAGTTCAGCTGGCGCTGGACGGTGGCGATAACCTGACCTATATCGCCCCGACTATGGTTAACCTGAACCTGACGCAGGAACGTTATCCTGATGTTCAGTTCCGCAAAACGCGCGAGCATTAATTCCCTCTCAGAGCACGGCTGCCGCCGTGCTCTTCTTTAATTCCTGTGTTATTAAACCCTTGCGGAATGTTCTTAATTCACCGCAATTTTTCGCTATTCGTTCGTTTTTTCCCCAATTCTGAATGCACCCCTCTGATTGTGATCTATATTTAACTCAGTGTTTAGCACCGGGCGTGGATGAATTAACTGTTCAATGCATGTCCACTGGTTCTCCATTTTGTCCCGGTGTTAATTCGCAATATATAAAACCAAGATTTAGGGAAGTATGTCGCCCAAATAACGGGCAAAACACAGGAATAAATCGATGAATATGACAAGACTGAAGATTTCTAAAACTCTGCTGGCTGTAACGTTGGGTAGTGTCCTGGTAAGCGGTTCTGCTCTGGCGGAATCCAGCACCATGGATAAAGCGCAAAGTTCCGCCAATACCGCAGGGGAAAAAATCGATAGCTCTATGAATAAAGTCGGTAATTTCATGGATGACAGCTCAATCACAGCAAAAGTGAAAGCCGCACTGGTGGATCACGAATCCATTAAGAGCACCGATATTTCTGTTAAAACCGACAACAAGGTTGTCACCCTGAGCGGTTTCGTTGAAAGCCAGACCCAGGCTGAAGAGGCCGTTAAAGTGGCGAAAGGCGTTGAGGGCGTAAGCTCCGTCAGCGACAAACTGCACGTACGTGACAGCAAAGAATCGTCGGTGAAGGGCTATGCCGGAGATGCAGCAACTACCAGCGAAATCAAAGCTAAACTGTTAGCTGACGACATCGTGCCATCCCGTATGGTGAAAGTTGAAACCACCGATGGTGTGGTCCAGCTGTCCGGTACGGTTGAGAATCAGGCACAAAGCGATCGTGCCGAGTCAATTGCGAAAGCTATTGATGGTGTGAAAAGCGTCAAAAACGATCTGAAAACGAAGTAAAGCAGTACCACTCGCCCGTCTGGCTGAAAACCGCGGGCGAAATAAAAACGATTCTGGAAAAGCCGGTGAGTGACCTGAGCGCTCACGTTTAGCGGCCGACATTAACTATGGTAAAGGAGAGGCTTATGTTTCGTTGGGGCATTATATTTCTGGTTATCGCGTTAATTGCCGCCGCATTGGGCTTTGGTGGACTGGCGGGTACCGCGGCATGGGCAGCGAAAATTGTCTTCGTCGTCGGTATTATTCTGTTCCTGGTCAGCCTGTTTACGGGTCGACGTCGCCCGTAGCAAACGCAATATTTATTAAACAAACTCAAGCCAGTCCTCGTGACTGGCTTTTTCTCGTTTGAGAACCACCGGGAAAGTGCGTTACTGTGTCTCATCAAAATAATGAAAACAGGAAGGCAGAGGTGGGGCAACGAATTCCCGTTACGCTCGGCAATATTGCGCCGCTGACGTTAAAACCGTTTCATGCAGGCCAGCTTGCGCTGGTCTGTGAAGGGGGCGGGCAGCGCGGTATCTTCACCGCTGGCGTGCTCGACGAATTTATGCGCGCGCAATTCAACCCGTTCGATCTCTATTTCGGCACCTCTGCCGGGGCGCAGAACCTCTCCGCCTATGTCTGCAACCAGCCCGGCTATGCGCGCAAAGTGATTATGCGCTACACCACCTCGAAAGAATTCTTCAATCCGGTACGCTTCGTGCGCGGCGGGAACCTGATCGATCTCGACTGGTTACTGGATGCCACCTCCAGCCAGATGCCGCTGGCCATGGATACCGCGTCACGACTGTTCGATACCGGCAAAGAGTTCTGGATGTGCGCCAGCCGTGGCGATGACTATTCGCCGGGTTACTTTTCGCCGCAGAAAGAGAACTGGCTGGATATCATCCGCGCATCCAGCGCGATCCCGGGATTCTACCGCACCGGCGCCCTGCTGGAGGGGATAAGCTATCTTGACGGCGGTATCAGCGACGCGGTGCCGGTACAGGAGGCGGCGCGGCGCGGGGCAAAAACCATTGTGGTGATCCGCACGGTGCCTTCGCAGATGTATTACACCCCACAGTGGTTTAAGCGGATGGAACGCTGGCTGGGCGACAGCAGCCTGCAACCGCTGGTGAATATCGCGAAGCAGCATGAAACCACCTACGGCGCGATGCAGCGTTTTATTGAAAAACCACCGGGCAAGCTGCGCATCTTTGAAATTTATCCGCCTAAGCCGCTGTTGAGCATAGCGCTGGGCAGTCGGCTGCCTGCGTTGCGTATGGATTACAAAACGGGGCGGCTGTGCGGGCGGTACTTCCTGGCGACCGTCGGGAAAATGCTGGCGGAGCAACCGCCTCTTCATCGGCATAAAAGCATCATTTTGCCGCCTGCCGTTGTGGCCAATGACGCGGTGGCGATGCCGCTGGTGGACGCGCCGCAGGCCAACGATGGCTTACTCGATAACGAGGATCTGGCGTGACGCACTGCTTTATCGATACCCATTGCCACTTTGATTTCCCGCCGTTTAGCGGGGAGGAAACATCCAGTATCGCGCGCGCGGCTGAGGCCGGTGTGAGAGCCATTATTGTGCCCGCTATTGAAGCGGCGAGATTCGACAAAGTTATGGCGCTTGCCCGGGAGCACGATGCGCTGTATGCCGCGCTGGGTCTGCATCCGATCGTTATTGAGCACCATCTTGATGACCATCTCGACAGGCTGGATGCCACGCTGCAAAACGCGGATACGAAGCTGGTCGCCATCGGTGAGATCGGCCTCGATCTCTATCGTGAAGATCCGCAGTTTGAACGCCAGCAGACGATCCTGGACGCGCAGCTCCGGCTGGCGAAGCGCCACGATCTGCCGGTGATCCTCCACTCCAGACGTACCCATGACAAACTGGCGATGCACCTGAAGCGCATCGACGTGCCGCGCAGGGGCGTGGTCCATGGTTTCGCTGGAAGCCTTCAGCAGGCGCAGCGTTTTATCGAGCTGGGCTATAAGATTGGCGTCGGCGGCACCATCACCTATCCGCGTGCCAGCAAAACCCGTGATGTGATGGCGCAGCTCCCGCTGACCTCGCTCCTGCTGGAAACGGATGCGCCTGACATGCCGCTGAATGGTTTTCAGGGCCAGCCCAACCGCCCGGAGCAGGCGGCGCGCGTTTTTTATGTGCTGTGTGAGCTGCGTCAGGAGCCTGAAGATGTGATTGCCAGCGCGCTGCTGGAAAATACCCGCGCGGTCTTCGGCATCACGCTATAGATAAAGGGCCGGGCGGATCACCGTGATTTGCTGCCGTTCCAGGGCCTGCGCCAGCGGCTCGATGTCCTCCGGCGTGGCGCTCCGCCATCGCGCCGCCTCCCCGTAAACCCCATGGGCATGAAACGCGTTGATCCGCACCGGAACGTTCCCCAACGCGTGGATAAAAGCGGTCAGCGATGGCAGATGATGCAGATAATCACACCGATCGGGGATCACCAGCAGGCGCAGCTCCGTCAGGCGATGACGATCGGCCAGCCAACGGATGCTCTGCTTGATCAGCGTATTTTCGCGTCCGGTCAGAAAAAGGTGATGTTCATTACCCCAGGCTTTCAGATCCACCATCGCGCCGTCAAACACCGGTAACAGCTTTTGCCAGCCGGTTTCGCTTAACAGACCGTTGCTGTCCACCAGGCACGTCAGATGGCGCAGGGACGGATCGGCTTTCATCGCGGTGAACAGCGCAACCACAAACGGCAGTTGCGTGGTGGCCTCACCCCCGCTGACGGTCACGCCCTCAATAAACGGCGCGGACGTGCGAATCCGGGAGAGGATCTCCTCGACGCTATAGCGCTGCGCCATCGGTGTCGCCTGTTGCTGACACAGATGCAGACAGGTGTCGCACTGCTGACAGTGACTCTCCTGCCACCAGACGCGCCCTGCCTGAATCGTCAGCGCATCATGCGGACAGTGGGGCACACAGTCGCCGCAGTCGTTGCAGCGCCCTATCGTCCACGGGTTATGGCAGGTTTTGCAGCGCAGGTTACAGCCCTGGAGGAACAGCGCCAGGCGGCTGCCCGGCCCGTCCACGCAGGAGAAGGGTATGACCTGACTAACTAAAGCGCATCTGTTGTTCATGGCTTATCACGCGTGGCTGCCGTTCCAGAATACGGGTATTGCGCGCGGCCTCCTCGCCGAGCCAGGTGGTGTTGGTGCGCGAGCCGGCCTCCCGGTATTTCTCCAGATCGGAGAGCCGCACCATATACCCGGTGACGCGCACGAGGTCGTTTCCGGCTACATTCGCGGTGAACTCACGCATACCGGCGTTGAACGCCCCCAGGCACAGCTGCACCACTGCCTGAGGATTGCGTTTAACCGTCTCATCCAGGGTGAGAATATCGCTGATCCCCGAATGATAGTGTTGATGGTGCGGCGCCACGGCCAGCAGGTGGCTGACAGGGTCCGGTTCGTCGCCGTACGGCAGACGTGCACCCGGCGTGGTGCCAGAATCGGAACTGATCCCCGACTGGGCATGCAGCATCGCGCGGCGCTGCCAGCCGTGTTTCACCGGCGTGTTTTCAACAAACGCCGCAAGCTGTTCACTGATGCGGTAGCCCAGCGCATTGGCCTGTTCGTTCTTACCGTAACGTCCCGTAATACCTGCTTTCTCGCACAGCACATTCACCGCTTCAGCCAGACCGTACATGCCAAACATCGGCACAAAACGATCGGCATCAATCAGCCCCTCTTTCACCAGGAAGCTATTCTCAAAGAAGCCGGATTGTTCATATAAAAAATCGCAGCGCGCATTGATGATCGCGATTTGTTGCTGGCAGTAGTGGGGAAGGGTACGGGTGAAAAAGTCTTCCGGTGAGCAGCTGTGTTCCGCAATCGCCTTCAGGTTAAGGCGCACCAGCGTGCTGCCGCCGCCCGCCAGCGGCAGGGAGTTGTAACAGCTCACCACGCCATAGCGACCTTTTGTGAAAATTTTATCATTCACCGGGCCATTAGAAATATGCGGCTTACTACATTCACAAATGTTTTTCGCCACGCTCAGCAGCAGATCGCCGGGGGTAACATCCGGGTCGTAGATAAAGGTCAGGTTCGGCGCAACCTGCTTCAGTTCGGCATCTGCACGAAGGATGGCTCGGGTGACAGGCGTATCCGCCGGGCCGATATTGGCATGCATAAACGCATCGGGCAGGGTTCTGTCCAGGTAACGCCAGAAACGTTTTATTCGGCTATCGATTTCATCCTGTGTTAGAATTTTAACATAGGGGCTGAGTATCTCATCGAGCTGGCCCAGATAGACCGGCATCGATGTGACGGACGGAACATGGTGATAAAGGATAGTGAGCAGCGAGAGGGCATCATCCAGATCTTTCGCCCCTTCCAGCTCCAGCCATTCTGAGCCGTTAGCCAGGAATTTAGCGTAATCCGGCAGCACGTAGCGCGGTTTGTATGGCGCATGGCCTTCGAACATGTCGCAGATGAATCCCTCGTCCAGCGCAGCGCGGGCCGCCTCTGGCAGGGCGGGATAGGGCAGATTGTTCTCCGCTTCCAGCGCCAGAAAATGACGTTTTTGTTCCGGGGTTAACATCGGGCTGGTCACAATGTGCTGGCAACGTTGTTGCAGGGCGTCGGGCATGTTCACTTCCTTGGTTGTTCTGCGGATAGTGAACGAATTGTAGGAAGCCAGCCTGGTGGCGCTTTTGATCAGAACGGGGATATCGCCGATTTAGTCAGCAATTAACGCACTAAAATTTGAAGAAGATCTCATTACAGTAATGCAAATTTGCACACAGTTTTCATTAACTGTGATGAATGTCGAAGTGTGGATGCGGGTGAATGTTAGAATACTCACAGACCCGCAAGGTAAAATTTATACGGCACTGCCGTTGGAGAATGTTATGACCGATTTAACTGCAAGCAGCCTGCGCGCGTTGAAACTGATGGACCTGACCACCCTGAACGATGACGACACCAATGAAAAAGTCATCGCCCTGTGCCATCAGGCGAAAACGCCAGTGGGTAACACCGCCGCCGTCTGTATCTATCCGCGCTTCATCCCGATTGCCCGCAAAACGCTGAAAGAGCAGGGCACGCCGGACGTGCGCATTGCCACCGTAACCAACTTCCCGCACGGCAATGACGATATCGAGATCGCGCTGGCAGAAACCCGCGCGGCGATTGCGTACGGCGCAGACGAAGTTGACGTGGTATTCCCGTACCGCGCGCTGATCGCCGGCAACGAGCAGGTCGGTTTTGACCTGGTGAAAGCCTGTAAAGACGCGTGTGCGGCGGCAAACGTGCTGCTTAAAGTGATCATCGAAACCGGCGAGCTGAAAGAAGAGGCGCTGATTCGTAAAGCGTCTGAAATCTCTATCAAAGCGGGCGCGGATTTCATTAAAACCTCTACCGGTAAAGTGCCGGTCAACGCTACCCCGGAAAGCGCACGCATCATGATGGAAGTCATCCGTGATATGGGCGTGTCCAAAACCGTTGGCTTCAAACCGGCGGGCGGCGTGCGTACCGCGGAAGACGCGCAGCAGTTCCTGGCGATTGCCGACGAGCTGTTCGGCGCCGACTGGGCGGACTCCCGCCACTACCGCTTCGGCGCGTCCAGCCTGCTGGCCAGCCTGTTGAAAGCGCTGGGTCACGGTGACGGTAAGAGCGCAAGCAGCTACTAAGTTGAATTGCCGGGTGGCGCTACGCTAACCCGGCCTACAGGATCGTGGGGCGGGTCAACATACCCGCCGCCATTCACCCGATTCCGCATGGAGGTTACCGTGTTTCTCGCACAAGAAATTATTCGTAAAAAACGTGATGGTCATGCATTAAGCGACGAAGAAATCCGCTTCTTTATCAACGGCATTCGTGATAACACCATCTCTGAAGGGCAGATTGCGGCTCTGGCGATGACCATTTTCTTCCACGATATGTCGATGCCTGAGCGCGTGTCGCTGACCATGGCGATGCGAGATTCAGGAACCGTTCTGGACTGGAAAAGCCTCAACCTCAACGGCCCGATTGTGGACAAACACTCCACCGGCGGCGTGGGCGACGTGACTTCCCTGATGCTTGGCCCGATGGTGGCAGCCTGCGGCGGTTACATCCCGATGATTTCGGGGCGCGGCCTGGGTCATACCGGCGGTACGCTCGACAAACTGGAAGCCGTTCCGGGCTTCGATATCTTCCCGGATGACAACCGCTTCCGCGAGATTATTAAAGACGTTGGCGTGGCGATTATCGGCCAGACCAGCTCTCTTGCTCCGGCAGACAAGCGTTTCTACGCGACGCGTGACATTACCGCGACCGTAGACTCTATCTCGCTGATCACCGCCTCTATCCTTGCCAAAAAACTGGCGGAAGGTCTGGACGCGCTGGTGATGGATGTGAAAGTGGGCAGCGGCGCGTTTATGCCGACCTATGAACTCTCTGAGGCGCTGGCCGAAGCGATTGTTGGCGTTTCCAACGGCGCGGGCGTGCGCACCACCGCACTGCTGACGGACATGAACCAGGTGCTGGCCTCCAGCGCCGGTAACGCGGTTGAAGTCCGCGAGGCCGTGCAGTTCTTAACAGGCGAATACCGTAACCCGCGTCTGTTCGACGTCACCATGGCGCTGTGCGTTGAGATGCTCATCTCCGGCAAGCTTGCCAAAGACGACGCGGAAGCCCGCGCGAAGCTTCAGGCGGTGCTGGACAACGGCAAAGCGGCGGAGATCTTTGGTCGGATGGTGGCGGCGCAGAAAGGCCCGACCGACTTCGTGGAAAACTACGCGAAATACCTGCCCACCGCGATGCTCAGCAAAGCGGTCTATGCGGACAGCGAAGGCTTTGTCTCGGCTATGGATACCCGCGCGCTCGGCATGGCTGTCGTGTCTATGGGCGGCGGTCGTCGTCAGGCATCGGACACCATTGATTACAGCGTCGGCTTTACCGATATGGCCCGTCTGGGCGACAGCGTTGACGGCCAACGTCCGCTGGCGGTGATCCACGCGAAAGACGAAGCCAGCTGGCAGGACGCGGCGAAAGCAGTGAAGGCGGCAATATCTCTTGACGATAAAGCACCGGAAACCACACCGACGGTCTATCGTCGTATCACTGAATAGCGGTATACTGATCTGATCGCATTTTTATGAAGCACTAAGTACGGAGAACAATTATGAAACGTGCATTTATTATGGTGCTGGACTCATTCGGCATCGGCGCAACCGAAGATGCAGAACGATTTGGTGACGTGGGTTCCGATACCCTGGGTCACATCGCGGAAGCCTGTGCAAAAGGCGAAGCGGACAACGGTCGTAAAGGCCCTCTGAACCTGCCAAACCTGACCCGTCTGGGGCTGGTAAAAGCGCATGAAGGCTCTACCGGTAAGATCGCAGCCGGTATGGACGGTAACGCGGAAGTGGTGGGCGCCTACGCGTGGGCGCACGAACTTTCTTCCGGGAAAGATACTCCGTCCGGCCACTGGGAAATCGCCGGCGTGCCGGTGCTGTTTGACTGGGGTTACTTCTCCGATCACGAGAACAGCTTCCCGCAGGAGCTGCTCGATAAGCTGGTGAAGCGCGCCAACCTGCCGGGCTACCTCGGCAACTGCCACTCTTCCGGTACCGTGATTCTGGATCAGCTCGGCGAAGAGCACATGAAAACCGGTAAACCGATTTTCTATACCTCTGCTGACTCCGTGTTCCAGATTGCCTGCCATGAAGAGACGTTTGGCCTGGATAAACTGTACGAGCTGTGCGAGATCGCCCGTGAAGAGCTGACCGAAGGCGGCTACAACATTGGCCGCGTTATCGCGCGTCCGTTTATCGGCGACAAAGCGGGTAACTTCCAGCGTACCGGCAACCGTCACGATCTGGCCGTGGAGCCACCAGCGCCGACCGTGCTGCAAAAACTCGTCGATGAGAAAGACGGCCACGTGGTTTCCGTGGGTAAAATCGCGGACATTTACGCCAACTGCGGCATTACCAAAAAGGTCAAAGCGACCGGTCTGGATGCGCTGTTCGACGCCACCATCAAAGAGATGAAAGAAGCGGGCGATAAGACCATTGTCTTCACCAACTTCGTGGACTTCGACTCCTCCTGGGGCCACCGTCGCGACGTCGCCGGGTATGCTGCGGGTCTGGAACTGTTTGACCGCCGTCTGCCTGAGTTGATGGAGCTGGTGGGTGAAGATGACATTCTGATCCTGACCGCGGACCATGGCTGTGACCCGACCTGGACCGGTACCGACCACACCCGTGAGCACATTCCGGTGCTGGTGTACGGCCCGAAAGTCAAACCGGGCTCGCTGGGTCACCGTGAAACCTTCGCGGACATCGGCCAGACGATTGCGAAATACTTTGGTACGTCTGACATGGAATATGGCAAGGCTATGTTCTAAACGGATTGGGTGCGGCCTGATGCCCTCACCCCGGCCCTCTCCCTGTGGGAGAGGGAGAACAGAATGTAGGCCGGGTAAGGCGTAGCCGCCACCCGGCAAAAACAACAATGTAAAAGGAACTGAAGATGGCAACTCCTCACATTAATGCAGAAATGGGTGATTTCGCTGACGTCGTATTGATGCCGGGCGACCCGCTGCGCGCGAAGCACATTGCAGAAACCTTCCTCGAAGACGTGCGTGAAGTGAACAACGTGCGCGGCATGCTGGGCTTCACCGGCACCTATAAAGGCCGCAAAATCTCCGTGATGGGTCACGGCATGGGTATCCCATCCTGCTCCATCTACACCAAAGAGCTGATCACCGATTTCGGCGTGAAGAAAATCATCCGTGTTGGCTCCTGCGGCGCGGTGCGCATGGACGTTAAGCTGCGTGACGTGGTGATCGGCATGGGCGCGTGCACCGACTCTAAAGTCAACCGCATCCGCTTTAAAGATCATGACTTTGCGGCTATCGCTGACTTTGACATGGTGCGTAACGCGGTTGACGCGGCAAAAGCGCTGGGTGTTGACGCACGCGTGGGCAACCTGTTCTCTGCCGATCTGTTCTACTCGCCAGAAGGCGACATGTTCGACGTGATGGAAAAATACGGCATTCTGGGCGTGGAAATGGAAGCGGCCGGTATCTACGGCGTGGCGGCTGAATTCGGTGCGAAAGCGCTGACCATCTGCACCGTGTCTGACCATATCCGTACCCACGAGCAGACGACCGCTGCCGAGCGTCAGACCACCTTCAACGACATGATCAAAATCGCGCTGGAATCCGTTCTGCTGGGCGATAAAGCGTAAATAAAAAAAGAGTGTAGCGAACGCTACACTCTTTTTTCTGCCATCACAGCGTTTTACAGGTAGACAAGGCTGATCGTGGCCTGGCCGTCAATATTTGTATCATCCGTAATCGCCAGCGTGTCGGTGCCCTGGATTGCCAGGGAAACGCGTAACGGGAAGACGGCATTGGAGAACGACATCGGGCTTAACGCGTCCGATTTCAACGCGACGGTATATATATATTCCGACGGTTTAACCAGCTCGTTTGAAGAGTTCATATAGGCCCAGGCATTCCCATTGCCTGGAACTGTCCATCCATGCAGGCCTTGTTCGATGAGGCCGTCTGCCGTGACTGCACTGGCATTGATATTGATTGCATAGACGCCCAGGTTGACACCGCCTGCCGTCTTACCTACACCAAAGTGGTTTGAATCGCTCCACGACGTACTATTACTCCAGCCTACATTAGTGAGGGTTATCCCCGTTTGCATTGAATCAGCGCGATCGTCAACGATGGTCCAGGCCACTTTCGTTGGAGAAGTACAGCTAATGGAGAAGGTGATATCTTTATTACCGAGCTGGTTTGTATCTGTAGCAGAGAGATCGCTCAGCATGATCCGGCCATAATCCGCCACGCCGCCATTGCTCAGAGAAGGGGTGCAGGCTGCGTTAGTCAGCGTGCCGGTCAGCTTTAACACTGCCGTTGAGTCTGCATAGGCTGATGTAGACAGAGCCAAAGCAACCGAGGTTGCCAGTAATATTTTTTTCATCGTTAATCCTTAACGTTTTATTTGCGGAAAAAGCTTTCCAGAGTCGTTATTTTGTTAGTTGTGCGCGAAACAGTCGATTTAATTGTCGTGAATGGGCAGTTCAGAAGAAATAAAATAAGAAGTGAATGTTATAATTCCCAATTATAAAATAACCGGAATGAATACAAATACAGAATGAAGAAGATCGGTGTACAGGGACTGGAGACGTGGCGGCGGGCAATAACAGGGCGCGTATCATTGCCCGTCACGTTTACCTGATTGTATGCGCTATCCACGCCGAGAGCTCCCGCAGCTCCGTCTGTTGTGCGGGAAAATCGCTAAGCAGGGCATCGCACGTTTCCTGAAGCCTGTCGGCGCGATAGAGACATCCTTGCAGGCGTGCGGCCAGCGCCTCCAGCGGGGCGGGGTTCAGGCTATCGGTAAACATCTGCGCGCGGGTAATATGACCTTTTTCCACGTCAAAGTGCAGCTCCACACCGCCCCAGGTAAAGCGCTCTTCCAGCAGATGCGAAAAGGCAGGCGCCTGGCCGAAGTTCCACTCCCAGCTGCTCTGGCGGGCAAAGGTTTCGGCAAAATTAGGCAGATCCGGTGTATGATGCGGGGAGATAATTTCCGCCTCGACGCGTTCGCCGTAATACGTAAAAAATGCCTCGCGCAAAGCATGGCAGATTTTTTCATGCGTAATATTCGGTAATAATTCCACTAAATTAGTTACACGCCCGCGCACCGACGTAATTCCTTTGGCCTGCAATTTTTTCTTATCGGGATTAAGGTAATTCGCAAGTCGGCTGAGATCCGCATCCAATAAAAGCGTACCGTGATGAAAACCGCGATCCATCGTTTCGCGGTAGGCTGAGCCTGACACTTTCCGGTCGCCTTCAGGCGTTTTCACGACCAGATCGTTACGTCCCGAGGCTTCAGCCGTCACGCCAAGCGAATTGAGCGCGTTAAGCACAATGGAGGTCGAGATGGTTTTGTCGTATTCCGGCTTGCCCGCCATAAAGGTAAAGCAGGTGTTGCCCAGATCGTGAAACACCGCACCGCCGCCGCTGCTGCGGCGCGCCAGGCGGACGTTGTCCTCTTCCATACGGCGGGTGTTACACTCTTTCCACGGATTTTGCGCGCGGCCAATAACGACCGTATCAGCGTTGCGCCAGAGAAACAGGACGCGCTGGGTGGCGGGCATCTGGCGGAAGATGCACTCTTCCACCGCCAGGTTAAACCAGGGATCGTGAGAGTCAGAGATAAGCAGGCGTAACGTCGTCATGGCAGAGTTCCTTTTCCGAATCATCCGCCTACTTTACCACTATTCTTTCTTATCGCTCTCTTCCTCTTCGGGCACCGACTTGCTGGCGGTTAACAGGAACGGTGACTGCTGCCAGCGGGTGCGCTTGCCTTGCAGCAGCGTACGCGCCAGTACCACGCCAATCGCCAGCGAGAGCAGCAGCATCAGGCGCAAAATATTGGTGGTGTTATCCACCTGTTTGGCTTCGGTTGGCAGGGTGTGGGTGTCGAGTGTCAGACGTAAATAGCCAAGCGGACCATTCTTGCCCTGAATAGGTTCGACGATTTGTTGGTTGAAATAACCCCCGGCTTTTTTGCCGTCCAGCGCCAGCCTGTCGCGCACGTCGACATGCTCACCCGCGCGGGCAATCAGGTCGCCCTGTTCATCGTACACGCCTGCATCCAGAATACGGCTGTTTTCCGTAAGCTGGCGCAATACCTGGGCTATCCGCTTATCATCCGGCGTTTCGGTGCGCATAGACGGCGCAACGTTGAGCGTCACCTGGCGCGCCAGGGTACGGGCCAGCTCTTCAAACTGCGGGTTACGCTGTCGTTGGTGATTCTGGCTAAACCAGGATGCCCCCTGCATCAGCGCCACTAATAGTGCGAGACAGATCAGGACAATCACGGCGCGATGAAGCCGGAATTTCAGTTTTGCGCGAGCCATATTCCACCTGCTTAAAATTTACGGCTTAATGTTGCCAGAAGTGATGGTTACAGGGTAGCCTCATGCGTTATTTTCCCTCTGGAACCTTCCGGCGCGAACGAAATTACAGGAGCTTCAATGCCGAACATTACCTGGTGCGACCTGCCAACGGATGTCTCTTTATGGCCAGGATTGCCGCTCTCTTTAAGTGGCGATGAGGTGATGCCTCTCGATTACCACGCTGGCCGTAGCGGCTGGCTGCTGTACGGACGCGGCCTGGATAAGCAACGCCTCACCCAGTATCAAACCAAACTGGGCGCAGCGATGGTCATCGTTGCGGCCTGGTGCGTGGAAGATTATCAGGTCATTCGCCTGGCGGGTTCCCTGACGCAGCGCGCCACGCGTCTGGCGCACGACGCCGGGCTGGACGTTGCCCCGCTCGGCAAAATTCCGCACCTGAAAACGCCCGGCCTGCTGGTAATGGACATGGACTCCACCGCCATTCAGATCGAATGTATTGACGAGATCGCTAAACTGGCGGGCAGCGGCGAGCTGGTGGCGGAAGTCACCGAGCGCGCGATGCGCGGCGAGCTGGATTTTACCGCCAGCCTGAGACAGCGCGTGGCGACCCTGAAGGGGGCCGATGCTAACATTTTGCGTCAGGTGCGCGATGAACTGCCCCTGATGCCGGGGCTGACGCAGCTGGTGCTCAAGCTGGAGACGCTCGGCTGGAAAGTGGCGATTGCCTCCGGCGGGTTCACCTTCTTTGCCGACTACCTGCGTGACAAGCTGCGTCTGACCACCGTGGTGGCAAACGAGCTGGAGATCATGGACGGCAAACTCACCGGACAGGTCATCGGCGACATCGTGGATGCGCAGTACAAAGCTAATACGCTGACGCGTCTGGCGGAGAAATATGACATTCCGGTCGAGCAGACCGTCGCCATCGGCGATGGCGCGAACGATCTGCCGATGATCAAAGTTGCCGGGCTGGGTATTGCCTACCATGCCAAGCCGAAAGTGAATGAAAAGACGGAAGTCACTATCCGTCATGCTGATCTGATGGGGGTGTTCTGCATTCTCTCCGGCAGCATTAATCAAAAATAGCGGCCTGCTTTTGTAGGCCGGGTAAGCGTCAGCGCCACCCGGCGCGCAGACCGCACAGAAATAACGAGGTAAACCGTGGCGAAAGCTCCAAAACGCGCATTTGTCTGTAATGAATGTGGTGCGGATTATCCGCGCTGGCAGGGGCAATGCAGCGCCTGTCATGCCTGGAACACCATCACCGAAGTGCGTGGTGTGGCGGCTTCGCCGAGCGTGGCCCGCAATGAACGGCTGAGCGGCTATGCGGGCAATGCAGGCGTGTCGAAGGTACAAAAACTTTCGGATATCAGCCTTGAGGCGCTGCCGCGCTTTTCCACCGGATTCAAAGAATTTGACCGCGTGCTCGGTGGTGGCGTAGTGCCGGGCAGCGCCATTCTGATCGGCGGTAACCCGGGCGCGGGTAAATCGACCCTGCTGCTGCAAACGCTCTGCAAGCTCGCCGAACAGATGAAAACCTTGTACGTCACGGGCGAAGAGTCACTCCAGCAGGTGGCGATGCGCGCTCACCGCCTCGGCCTGCCGACCGGCAACCTGAATATGCTTTCGGAAACCAGCATCGAGCAGATCTGCATGATCGCCGAAGAAGAGCAGCCGAAGCTGATGGTGATCGACTCCATTCAGGTGATGCATATGGCTGACATTCAGTCGTCACCGGGGAGCGTGGCGCAGGTGCGTGAAACCGCAGCCTACCTGACGCGCTTTGCCAAAACGCGCGGCGTAGCGATAGTGATGGTGGGCCACGTCACCAAAGACGGCTCGCTGGCCGGCCCGAAAGTGCTTGAACACTGTATCGACTGCTCGGTGATGCTCGACGGCGATGCGGATTCCCGTTTTCGTACCCTGCGCAGCCATAAAAACCGCTTTGGCGCGGTGAATGAGCTGGGCGTGTTTGCCATGACCGAGCAGGGGCTGCGCGAAGTCAGCAACCCGTCCGCCATCTTCCTGAGCCGTGGCGACGAGATCACGTCCGGTAGTTCGGTGATGGTGCTGTGGGAGGGGACGCGTCCGCTGCTGGTTGAAATTCAGGCGCTGGTGGATCACTCGATGATGGGCAACCCGCGGCGCGTGGCGGTCGGTCTGGAACAGAACCGCCTGGCGATCCTGCTGGCGGTGCTGCACCGTCACGGCGGTCTGCAAATGGCGGATCAGGATGTGTTCGTTAACGTGGTTGGTGGGGTGAAGGTGACGGAAACCAGCGCGGACCTGGCGCTGCTGCTGGCGATGGTCTCCAGCCTGCGCGACAGACCGTTGCCGCAGGATCTGGTGGTATTTGGCGAGGTGGGGCTGGCCGGCGAGATCCGCCCGGTGCCGAGCGGTCAGGAGCGTATCTCCGAAGCGGCAAAACATGGCTTCCGCCGCGCGATTGTTCCGGCCGCCAACGTGCCGAAAAAAATCCCGGAAGGGATGAAGGTTTTTGGCGTTAAAAAACTCGCAGATGCGTTAAATGTCTTTGACGACTTATAATTACGTATTCGATTTTGCAGGAGGCACCGTAATTTATGTCATCATTTGACTACATCAAGACCGCTATCCGCCAGAAGGGCTGCACGTTGCAGCAGGTGGCGGACGCCAGCGGCATGACCAAGGGCTACCTGAGCCAACTGCTGAACGCCAAAATCAAAAGCCCCAGCGCGCAGAAACTGGAAGCGCTGCACCGTTTTCTGGGGCTTGAATTTCCGCGGATGCAAAAGAACATCGGCGTGGTGTTCGGTAAGTTCTACCCGCTGCATACCGGGCATATCTATCTGATCCAGCGCGCCTGTAGCCAGGTCGACGAGCTGCATATCATCATGGGTTATGATGAAACCCGCGATCGCCAGCTGTTTGAAGACAGCGCCATGTCGCAGCAGCCCACCGTGCCGGACCGCCTGCGCTGGCTACTTCAGACCTTTAAGTACCAGAAAAATATACGCATTCATGCTTTCAACGAAGAGGGCATGGAGCCCTATCCGCACGGCTGGGACGTGTGGAGCAACGGCATCAAAGCGTTTATGGAAGAGAAGGGCATTGCGCCTAACTGGATCTACACCTCTGAAGAGTCTGACGCGCCGCAGTTCCGCGAGCATCTGGGCATCGAAACGGTGCTGATCGATCCTAAACGCACCTTCATGAACATCAGCGGGGCGCAGATCCGCGAGAACCCGTTCCGCTACTGGGACTACATCCCGACCGAGGTGAAGCCGTTCTTCGTGCGTACGGTGGCGATCCTCGGCGGAGAGTCGAGCGG
Source organism: Enterobacter cloacae complex sp. EB5 (assembly GCF_031432835.1). Lineage (NCBI taxonomy): Bacteria > Pseudomonadati > Pseudomonadota > Gammaproteobacteria > Enterobacterales > Enterobacteriaceae > Enterobacter > Enterobacter cloacae complex sp. EB5. The sequence continues at coordinate 1,300,599 of NZ_CP133860.1, read as the reverse complement.
GAAATCGACGCTGGTGAATAAGCTGGCGAACATCTTCAACACCACCAGCGCGTGGGAGTATGGCCGCGATTACGTCTTCTCACACCTTGGCGGCGACGAGATGGCGTTGCAGTATTCCGACTACGACAAAATCGCGCTCGGTCATGCCCAGTACATTGATTTCGCGGTGAAATATGCCAATAAAGTCGCCTTTATTGATACCGATTTCGTCACCACGCAGGCGTTCTGCAAAAAGTACGAAGGACGCGAGCACCCGTTCGTGCAGGCGCTGATTGACGAATACCGCTTTGACCTGGTGATCCTGCTGGAAAACAACACCCCGTGGGTGGCCGACGGCATGCGCAGCCTGGGCAGCTCGGTGGACAGGCGTGAGTTCCAGACCATGCTGGTGGAGATGCTCAATGAGAACAACGTTGAGTTTGTGCATGTGGAAGAGTCGGATTACGACACCCGTTTCCTGCGCTGCGTCGAGCTGGTGAAGGAGATGATGGGGGAGCAGGGTTAATAACTTCCCCTCTCCCACTAGGAGAGGGGACTTTAATCTCCCTCTCCCTTTGGGAGAGGGCCGGGGTGAGGGTTCAATACTCAACCACCACCTTCCCACGCATATGCCCCTCCAGCACCTTGCGGTGCGCTTCGGTAATGCTTTCTACGCTTAGCCCGTGCAGCGTTTCGCTGAGCGAGCTTTCCACCACGCCGTTATCCACCAGCTTCGCTACCTCATTTAAAATCTCACCCTGACGCGCCATATCCGCAGTCTGGTACATGCTGCGGGTGTACATAAACTCCCAGTGCAGGGCGGCAGATTTAGATTTCAGCTTGTCCTGGTTCAGCGGATGCGCATTTTCAACGATGGAACAAATGTGTCCCTGAGGGGCAATCAGATCGCTGACCGCATCCCAGTGCTCGTCGGTGTCGTTGAGGATAAAAATGTAATCCACAAAGGTGAGTCCCTGTTTCGCCAGTTCTCCCTTCAGGTCGTGGTAATTTACAACAATGTCAGCCCCGCGATCGCGGCACCACCGGGCGGAATCTTCTCGTGAAGCGGTTGCGACGATCTTCACCTTGCTGTTGTGCTTCGCAAACGGGATCGCCAGCGATCCGACTCCACCCGCGCCGCCAATAATCAGCAGCGTTTTATCTGCATCGGCATCCTGAATCTTCAGCCGTTCAAACAGGCCTTCCCACGCGGTGAGCGCGGTTAAGGGTAGTGCAGCGGCTGCCGCCCAGCCGAGGCTGGCAGGCTTGTGCCCGACAATGCGCGCATCGATCAGCTGATGCGTGGTATTGCTGCCCGGGCGGGTGATGTCCCCCGCGTACCACACTTCGTCACCCGGTTTGAATCCGGTGACGCCAGCCCCAACGGCTTTGACGATACCGCTGGCATCCCACCCGAGAATGCGCGGCTCCTTCAGTCCGCTTTTAGCAATGCCTGCATGTACCTTGGTATCTACCGGGTTTACGGAGACGGCTTTCACCTCCACCAGCAGATCGTGTTCGCCGGGCTGCGGCATCGGCGGGGTGATTTCAACGAAGGTGGAGGGATTTTCCGGGCTAACGGCAATGGCTTTCACTGACATGGTGTGCTCCTCAATGGCATGCGTTTTGTTGAGGCTAGTCTATTAAGTGGTCAGCTGCATGATAAGATGGACAATCAAGAACTCAGCGTTCGTACAGGGTGAACAAACATGTTTAAACAGCTTCAGGATATGGCGCTGTTTGCGCTGGTGGCGGAGATGGGCAGCTTTACCGCGGCGGCGCAGAAGGCGGAACTGCCGAAATCCAGCGTCAGCCAGCGCATTAGCCAGCTGGAGCAGCAGGTGGGGATCCGTCTGCTTAACCGCACCACGCGCAGAATAAGCCTGACGTTTGCGGGCGAGCACTATCTGGTGCACTGTCGCGAGATGCTGGCGGCCAGTGAGCGCGCGGAGTATGCCATTCAGCGGCTGCGCGAAAACCCCAGCGGGCGGCTGCGGATCACCTGTCCGGCGGGAATTGGCGCGACGCTGCTGGCGCATATGAATGCCGAGTTCCAGCTTCGCTATCCGGACGTGTCGCTGGATGTGTCGATCTCAGACGATGTGGTGGATCTGGTCGAGTCTGGCTTTGACGTGGCGCTGCGCACCGGCAAACCGCAGGATTCTTCCCTGATTGGCCGCATGATTGGGCACTGTCCGCGCTATATGCTGGCCTCGCCCCACTACCTGGCACGCCGGGAGCCGTTAATTCATCCCCGACAGCTGGTGGATCACCGCTGCATTACGCACCGGTCATGGTCGGAGTGGCTTCTGCGAAGCGAGAATGAGGATTACCGCTACCTGCCGGATAACGCCCACATGACGGATAACCTGGTGTACGCCCGGGAATGCGCCATTGCCGGGGCGGGGATCACGCTATTACCCGCATTCCTGCTGGAAGATAAGATCGAAAAGGGCGCGCTGGTGAAGGTGCTGTCGGCGTGGAGCGTTGAGGGAAACGATCTGTGGCTGGCCTACCCGAGCCGTAAGCTCAATTCGCCTGCGCTGATGAGCTATATCGACTTTGCGATGCAGTTTGATGAGGTGAAGCGGTATTACGTGGGCAAATAAAAAAGCCGGGTGGCGGCTTCGCCTTACCCGGCCTACACACTGTGCGGCCTGATGCCCTCACCCTGGCCCTCTCCCACGGGGAGAGGGTACAAACATAAAAAACGGCAACCGAAGTTGCCGTTTTGCTTTTATTTCGCAATACGCTTGTACTTAATACGCTTCGGCTCCAGCGCGTCGGCGCCCAGCGTGCGTTTCTTGTACTCTTCGTATTCGGTGAAGTTACCTTCGAAGAACTCCACTTTACCTTCGTCCTGGTAGTCCAGGATGTGGGTTGCGATACGGTCCAGGAACCAGCGGTCGTGCGAGATAACCATCGCGCAGCCCGGGAACTCCAGCAGGGCGTTTTCCAGCGCGCGCAGGGTTTCGATGTCCAGGTCGTTGGTAGGTTCATCAAGCAGCAGAACGTTGCCGCCAACCTGAAGCAGTTTCGCCAGGTGCAGACGACCGCGCTCACCGCCGGACAGCTCGCCCACGCGTTTGCCCTGGTCGGTGCCCTTGAAGTTAAAGCGGCCAACGTAAGCGCGGCTTGGCATCTCGGTGTTGCCGATACGCATGATATCCAGACCGCCGGAAACCTCTTCCCACACGGTTTTGCTGTTATCCATTGCGTCGCGGAACTGGTCCACGGAGGCCAGCTTCACAGTCTCACCCAGGGTGATGGAACCGCTGTCAGGCTGTTCCTGACCGGACATCATGCGGAACAGGGTGGATTTACCCGCGCCGTTCGGACCGATGATGCCGACGATAGCGCCTTTCGGTACGGAAAAGGTCAGATCGTCGATCAGCACGCGGTCGCCGTAGGACTTACGCAGGTTAGTCACTTCCACCACTTTATCCCCCAGACGTGCGCCAGGTGGAATAAACAGTTCGTTGGTTTCGTTACGTTTCTGGTATTCAGTGTTGTTCAGCTCTTCGAAGCGTGCCAGACGGGCTTTGCCCTTGGACTGACGGCCTTTCGCGCCCTGACGCACCCACTCCAGCTCTTTCTCGATAGACTTACGACGCGCCGCTTCCTGAGAGGCTTCCTGCGCCAGACGCTGATCTTTCTGCTCCAGCCAGGAGGAGTAGTTGCCTTCCCACGGAATACCTTCGCCGCGGTCCAGCTCCAGGATCCAGCCTGCCACGTTATCAAGGAAGTAACGGTCGTGGGTAATCGCCACCACGGTGCCTTCGAAGTCGTGCAGGAAGCGCTCCAGCCACGCCACGGATTCGGCATCCAGGTGGTTGGTAGGTTCGTCGAGCAGCAGCATGTCTGGTTTTTCCAGCAGCAGACGGCACAGCGCCACGCGGCGGCGTTCACCACCGGACAGGTTAGCGATTTTCGCATCCCAGTCTGGCAGGCGCAGGGCATCGGCCGCTCGCTCCAGCTGCACGTTCAGGTTGTGACCGTCGTGCGCCTGGATAATCTCTTCATATTTGCCCTGTTGTGCAGCAAGCTTGTCGAAGTCCGCATCCGGCTCGGCGTATTTGGCATACACTTCATCCAGACCTTTCAGGGCGTTAACCACCTCGGATACCGCTTCTTCAACGGATTCACGTACGGTGTGTTCCGGGTTCAGCTGAGGTTCCTGCGGCAGGTAGCCGATCTTGATGCCAGGCTGCGGACGGGCTTCACCTTCGATGTCTGTATCGATGCCGGCCATGATGCGCAGCAGGGTGGACTTACCGGCACCGTTGAGACCCAGAACACCGATTTTTGCGCCCGGGAAGAAGCTCAGCGAGATATTTTTAAGAATATGACGTTTCGGCGGGACAACTTTGCCGACACGATGCATGGTATAAACGAATTGAGCCACGTTGGACTTCGCCTCTTTTATCGTGATGAGAATGAATTTCAGCCTCGAAGTGTAGCCTTTTTCACGCCCTAATCCCAGCCAGGAACGTCGGGAGTGTTAAAACGCGCAAGAAAGGTAAAAAAGTGTCCATGACGTGGCGCGTTGTGGGATGCCTGGTTAGCATAAGTTGATGTAACTTTGACGTGGCAAGACGCTGCAACTGACGAAAAACAATGAGGAAGAGCTTGTGGAAAAAGCCAAACGGGTGGTCTGGCGTCTGCTGGCTGCCAGCGTATGCGTAATGGCGGTAAGCCAGGCGGTGCATGCCGATTCACTGGATGAACAACGTAACCGCTATGCCCAGATTAAACAGGCATGGGACAACAAGCAGATGGATACCGTTCAGGCGCTGATGCCGACGCTGAAGGATTATCCGCTGTATCCGTATCTTGAGTATCGCCAGATCACGGACGATCTCATGAATCAACCGACCGTCACCGTGAATAACTTCATTCAGGCGAACCCGACCCTGCCGCCTGCGCGCACCCTGAAGTCCCGGTTTGTGAACGAGCTGGCCCGTCGCGAAGACTGGCGCGGCCTGCTGGCTTTCAGCCCGGATAAACCGGGCGCAACGGAAGCGCAGTGTAATTACTATTATGCGAAATGGGCGACTGGTCAGCAGGAGGAAGCCTGGGCCGGTGCGAAAGAGCTGTGGTTGACGGGCAAAAGCCAGCCAAACGCCTGTGACCCGCTGTTCAGCGCCTGGCGCGCCTCGGGCAAGCAGGATCCGCTCTCTTACCTGGAACGTATTCGCCTGGCGATGAAGGCCGGAAACACCCGGCTGGTCTCCGTGCTGGCGGGCCAGATGCCCGCGGATTATCAGACCATTGCCTCGGCCGTTATCAGTCTGGCAAACGATCCCAATACCGTGCTGACGTTTGCGCGTACTACCGGCGCGACCGATTTTACCCGCCAGATGGCGGCGGTGGCCTTTGCCAGCGTGGCGCGTGATGATGTGGAAAACGCACGGCTGATGATCCCGCAGCTGGCGCAGGCCCAGCAGCTTAATGACGATCAAACCCAGGAGCTGCGCGATATCGTGGCGTGGCGACTGATGGGAACAGATGTCACTGACGAACAGGCGCGCTGGCGTGACGATGCGGTGATGCGTTCAAACTCTGTCTCGCTGGTGGAGCGTCGCGTGCGCATGGCGCTGGGAACGGGCGATCGTCGTGGCCTCAATACCTGGCTGGCGCGTCTGCCGATGGATGCCAAAGAGAAAGATGAATGGCGTTACTGGCAGGCAGACCTGCTGCTGGAGCGTGGTCGTGACGATGAAGCCAAAGAGATCCTCCACTCCCTGATGCAGCAGCGCGGATTCTACCCGATGGCGGCGGCGCAGCGTCTGGGCGAGGAGTACACCCTGAAGATCGACAAAGCGCCAGCCAACGCGAACCCGGCGCTGACGCAGGGTCCGGAAATGGCGCGCGTGCGCGAGCTGATGTACTGGAATCTGGATAATACCGCGCGCAGCGAGTGGGCTAATCTGGTCACCAGCCGTACCACCGATGAGAAAGCGCAGCTTGCCCGCTATGCGTTTGATAATCGCTGGTGGGATCTGAGCGTGCAGGCGACGATCGCCGGCAAACTGTGGGATCATCTCGAAGAGCGTTTCCCGCTGGCTTATAAGGATCTGTTCGATCGCTACACCAGCGGCAAAGATATTCCGCAAAGCTACGCGATGGCGATCGCCCGTCAGGAGAGCGCCTGGAACCCGAAAGTGCGTTCTCCGGTGGGTGCCAGCGGCCTGATGCAGATTATGCCGGGCACCGCGACGCACACGGTGAAGATGTTTAATATCCCAGGCTACAGCAGCCCGTCCCAGCTGCTGGAGCCGGAGACTAACATCAACATCGGTACCAGCTACTTGCAGTACGTCTATCAGCAGTTCGGTAATAACCGTATCTTCGCGTCAGCGGCGTACAACGCCGGGCCTGGCCGCGTGCGGACATGGCTTGGCAACAGCGCAGGGCGTATCGACGCCGTGGCGTTTGTCGAGAGCATTCCGTTCTCGGAAACGCGCGGCTATGTGAAGAACGTGCTGGCGTATGACGCCTACTATCGCTACTTCATGGGGCAGAAAGATACCCTGATGAGCGATGCCGAGTGGCAGAGACGTTACTGATCGGCGCGGGTTGTGTTATGCTGTACTCGCTAATGAGTACAAGAGGCAGCATAACATGACCCAGCATTCCCCGTATTCCTCGGCCATGGCCGAACAGCGTCATCAGGAGTGGCTTCGTTTTGTGGAGTTGCTCCGCCAGTCTTATGACAAAGATCTGCATTTACCGTTGCTACAGCTGATGCTGACGCCAGACGAACGTGAAGCGCTGGGCACGCGGGTACGTATTATTGAGGAACTGCTGCGCGGCGAAATGAGCCAGCGCGAGCTGAAAAACGAGCTGGGCGCGGGTATCGCGACCATCACACGGGGTTCAAACAGCCTGAAGTCGGCGCCGGTTGAACTGCGCCAGTGGCTGGAAGCGGTATTGCTGAAAAACGCCGGATGACGGCTTCGCCTTATCCGGCCTACAAACTTAACGATAAATCGCGTTATGGAACGGACTTAACGCCAGGATAACGGCCTGGTGGTAAACGCCTGAACGCGTAAGCTTGCCACCCGTAAAGACGCCAATCGCCCCCTCTTTACGACCAATCTCATCAATGCCGGTGTAGTGCGACATTACCGGCCCCAGCGCCTCACCCGCGCGGACTTTCTCCAGTATGACCTCCGGCAGCGGCAGCGTGGCAGAACGCGCTTCGCCGCGCTGCTCACGGCTTTCAATGACAACCCAGCTGAAGGTCGCCCCTTCGTCGATACCTGCTTCAATCGCGACCCAGAAGTCAGCGTCTGGCGCGGCGGCTTTTGCATTCGCCACGCGATTTCGTGCGCCAGCGCGTGTTTCCTCGCTGCCAAACGGCTGTTCTGGCACACCGCTCTCGACGCCGACGGCGTCAATATGGCAGGATCCTTCGCCGAAGATCTCTTCAAATGCCCTTAGAATTGCCTGAATTTTGGCAGGATTGGTGGTAGCAGAGACAACATGGTGCATAATTAAGCTCGATTAAAAAAAATTCATCGCAGTATAACGGAAAAAAAGCATGTTACAGGTATACCTTGTTCGCCACGGTGAAACGCAGTGGAACGCCGAGCGACGTATTCAAGGCCAGTCAGACAGTCCTCTCACCGACAAAGGTGTGCAGCAAGCGTGGCAGGTGGCGGAGCGCGCCAGAACGCTGGGTATCACTCACGTCATCTCCAGTGATTTAGGCCGCACGCAGCAGACGGCACGCATCATCGCCGATGCCTGTGGCTGCGACGTTATCCTCGAACCGCGCCTGCGCGAGCTGGATATGGGCGTGCTGGAAAAACGTCCTATCGATACGCTGACGGAAACCGAAGAAGGCTGGCGTCGCACGCTGGTGAACGGCACTGAAGATGGTCGCATCCCTGAGGGGGAATCCATGCAGGAGCTGAGCGTGCGCATGCATGCCGCGCTGGCCGAGTGCCTGAAACTCCCGGCAGGTAGCCGACCGCTGCTGGTGAGCCACGGTATCGCGCTGGGTTGCCTGGTAAGCACCATTCTGGGACTGCCGGCTTACGCCGAGCGCCGTTTGCGTCTGCGCAACTGCTCCATTTCCCGTATCGACTATCAGGAAAGTGCCTGGCTGGCATCGGGGTGGGTGGTTGAGATGGCAGGGGACATTTCGCATCTTGATGCCCCTGCACTGGACGAATTGCAGCGTTAACGACGTACCGGAATCAGGAATTCCATACGCAGATTGATAGGGCCTTCTTCCGGTTTAGCATCTTGCGCCGGATAGTAGCGCTCAATGTCCTGACCTTTACGGCGATTCAGATTCAGCATCGGCATGCAGGTCCCGTAAACGGTCAGGATGAACTCCTGAACGCCCGTTCCTAAACCTTCGTATGAGAACATCACATACTCGCCGCCTTCCAGCACGACTGGCTTCGAGCCATGAATGTAACCGTTCGCCATGTCAGGCGTCAGCGCCGTGGTATAGAACACCTCCTGCTCGTCATCTTTTTCCTGGCTTGGATGCGTTTCGTTCAGGCCATACAGAATCGGCGGGATCGCCGGAGCGTGGCTTAAAAATTCGCGCCAGAACTGAACGCGCATCTGATGGCGGAACTCGGAGATCTGCTCCAGGGAGCAGGAGTAGCTCTGCGTGGTGCCGACCAGGTGCGTTTCCGGCAGGGTGATGATTTCATATTTTGGCATCGCGAACTCGCCCAGACGCAGCGGCGGACGCATACCAAAGGAGCTCCAGTCCGGCGAGCGGCGATAAAGCGCTGGCGTTAACGAGAACTGTTTTTTAAAGGCGCGGGTGAAGGTTTGCTGCGAATCGAAACGATATTGCAGGGCAATATCCAGGATTGGTCGCGCGGTCAGGCGCAACGCAACAGCAGACTTTGATAAACGACGTGCGCGAATATAGGCACCGATAGCATGACCGGTGACATCCTTGAACATCCTTTGCAGATGCCACTTGGAATAGCCTGCTTTTGCCGCCACATTATCCAGTGACAATGGCTGGTCGAGATGACCTTCCAGCCAGGTGAGCAGGTCGCGAATAATTCCAGCCTGATCCATATACTATCCTCATCCTTAAAACTGCCGCAGGTGCCTGTTTACAGGTTAGCGGATAATAGCATTTTTTGACGTTTTAGCATTCAGTGTTTTTTTTGCGCATAAATGCTTTTTGTGGTGATTTATGTGCGGATATATTCTAATCCTGTGATCTTGCTACATTTTTATCTAACCTGTTGAATAATCGCTCAGCGTAATTTTTTATGAATGGTAACAATATGAAATACAAGGTTTTAGTCTTTGCAGCACTGGCGCTGATGGCAGGACGCGTGGCGCAGGCGGAGCAAATTGGCTCCGTGGATACCGTGTTTAAAATGTTTGGGCCGGACCACAAAATTGTGGTGGAAGCCTTTGACGATCCGGACGTTAAAAACGTCACCTGCTATGTCAGCCGGGCGAAGACCGGCGGGATTAAAGGCGGCCTGGGACTGGCTGAAGACACGTCTGACGCGGCCATCTCCTGCCAGCAGGTTGGTCCGGTGGAATTGAGTGACAAAATTAAAAACGGCAAAGCGCAGGGCGATGTCGTATTCCAGAAACGAACCTCGCTGGTGTTCAAAAAGCTACAGGTGGTCCGTTTTTATGACGCGAAGCGTAACACCCTGGCTTATCTGGCCTACTCGGACAAAGTCGTGGAAGGCTCACCGAAAAACGCGATTAGCGCGGTGCCGATTATGCCGTGGCATTGATAAAAAAAACGGCGCAAAAGCGCCGTTTTTTACTGCGTGACGGGAGGATTACTCCTGGAGGTCACCGCAGAAACGATAGCCTTCACCATGGATCGTGGCGATGATTTCCGGCGTATCAGGCGTAGATTCGAAATGTTTACGAATACGACGGATGGTTACGTCAACGGTACGATCGTGTGGCTTCAGCTCACGACCGGTCATTTTCTTCAGCAGTTCTGCACGAGACTGAATCTTGCCCGGGTTCTCGCAGAAGTGCAGCATCGCGCGGAATTCACTGCGCGGCAGTTTGTACTGCTCACCGTTCGGGCTAATCAGCGAACGGCTATTGATATCAAGTTCCCAGCCGTTGAATTTGTAGCTGTCGACGCTACGACGCTCTTCACTGACCGTACCCAGATTCATGGTGCGGGACAGCAGGTTGCGTGCACGAATGGTTAACTCGCGAGGGTTGAACGGCTTGGTGATGTAGTCATCCGCGCCGATTTCCAGACCAAGAATTTTATCAACCTCGTTGTCACGGCCTGTCAGGAACATCAACGCGACGTTCGCCTGTTCACGCAGTTCGCGCGCCAGAAGAAGCCCGTTTTTGCCCGGCAGGTTGATATCCATAATCACCAGGTTGATATCATTTTCAGAAAGGATCTGATGCATCTCTGCGCCATCGGTCGCTTCAAAGACATCGTAGCCTTCTGCTTCGAAAATGCTCTTTAACGTGTTGCGTGTTACCAACTCGTCTTCAACGATAAGAATGTGCGGGGTCTGCATGTTTGCTACCTAAATTGCCAACTAAATCGAAACAGGAAGTACAAAAGTCCCTGACCTGCCTGATGCATGTCGCAAATTAACATGATCGGCCTAACGTGACTAAAGTACGTAATTGCGTTCTTGATGCACTTTCCATCAACGTCAACAACATCATTAGCTTGGTCGTGGGTACTTTCCCTTTGGACCCGACAGTGTCAAAAACGGCTGTCATCCTAACCATTTTAACAGCAACATAACAGGCTAAGTGACACCGGACACCCAATAAAACTACGCTTCGTTGACATATATCAAGTTCAATTGTAGCACGTTAACAGTTTGATGAAATCATCGTAGCTGAATGCTAGCCTTTGTCACAATTTTTCAATAAACCAACTAGTTGCGGACATTGATTGATAAACGGTACGAATCCAATCAGAAAAGAGTATTCATATGGTCATTATCATTACAAAACATAAGGATAATGGGCTTCTGTTAACATTCTAACTGATTGTTCAGTCACAAAATAGTTTAGCTTTTTTTAATTGTTGTGAAACGCTATTTCGGTGATTTGTGTTGCAAAATTGTAAATTCGTGCTGCGTAATATGTTGAACTGAATCACATTTTTACCTGCTAACTGATTAAAAAGAGAACGTAAATGCATCTGTCGATTGTGCTGGTGGCGCCAGCAAGAGCTGAAAATATTGGCGCTGCGGCGCGTGCCATGAAGACTATGGGTTTTACCGATTTGCGTATTGTGGACAGCACCGCACATCTGGAGCCTGCTGCGCGCTGGGTGGCGCACGGTTCGGGTGATATTCTTGATAATATAACCACTTACGCTACGCTCGCCGACGCACTACACGATATTTCGTTTACCGTCGCGACGACCGCGCGCAGCCGGGCGAAGTTTCACTATTACGCCACGCCTGCTGAACTGGTGCCGATGCTGGAAGAAAAAAGCCAGTGGCTGGAGAAAGCCGCGCTGGTGTTTGGGCGAGAAGATTCCGGGCTGACTAACGAAGAGCTGGCGCTGGCTGACGTGCTGACGGGCGCGCCAATGGTGGCGGATTATCCGTCACTCAATCTGGGGCAGGCGGTGATGGTCTATTGCTATCAATTAGCATCCTTAATGCAAATTTCTCAGCCACCGGTGACAGTTTCGGATGAAAACCAGCTGGCGGCACTGCGTGTTCGAGCAGATAAGCTTCTTGAGCAGTTGGGCGTCGCTGACGATCAAAAAATGGTGGACTGGTTACAGCAGCGCCTGGGGCGTCTTGAACAGCGCGACACGGCAATGCTGCACCGATTGCTTCATGATATTGAAAAAAAATTAGCCGAGTAAAATAGTGTCATAGGTTTTTATTATGGCCGATCCTGCTGATGTCTGGGGTTGCATCTGGGGTATTCCGATGAAAATAAATCTGCCCGCAGCGGGACGTGAGAATGTCCCGAATTGTGATCAAATTAAAAATTCATTGACTTAAGGGGCTCGATCCTTTAACCCTAAAAGAATAGAGCACAGACAGATAATAATGACAGAGTACACAACATCCATGAAACGCATCAGCATCACCACCATTACTACAACCATCATCATTACCACAGGTAACGATGCGGGCTGACGCGTACAGGAAAAACAGAAAAAAGCCCGCACCTGAACAGTGCGGGCTTTTTTTTCGGCTAAAGGAAATGAGGTAGAACCATGCGAGTGTTGAAGTTCGGCGGTACGTCAGTGGCAAATGCAGAACGTTTTCTGCGTGTTGCCGATATCCTGGAAAGCAACGCCAGGCAGGGGCAGGTTGCCACCGTGCTCTCTGCCCCGGCCAAAATCACGAACCACCTGGTGGCGATGATTGAAAAAACCATCGGTGGTCAGGATGCACTGCCAAACATCAGCGACGCCGAGCGTATCTTCGCCGATCTGCTTCAGGGGCTGGCCGACGCTCAGCCTGGTTTCCCGCTGGCGCAGCTGAAAAGCACCGTTGAACTCGAATTTGCCCAGATTAAACACGTTCTTCACGGTATCAGCCTGCTTGGTCAGTGCCCGGACAGCATCAACGCGGCGCTAATTTGCCGGGGGGAAAAACTCTCTATCGCCATCATGGCCGGCGTGCTGGAAGCGCGCGGTCACCACGTGACGGTCATCGATCCGGTAGAAAAACTGCTGGCTGTGGGGCATTACCTCGAATCCACCGTCGACATTGCCGAGTCGACACGCCGCATTGCGGCGAGCAAAATCCCGTCTGACCATATGATCCTGATGGCAGGCTTCACCGCCGGGAACGAGAAGGGCGAACTGGTGGTGCTGGGGCGTAACGGCTCTGACTACTCCGCTGCGGTGCTGGCGGCCTGTTTACGCGCAGACTGTTGTGAGATCTGGACTGACGTCGACGGCGTTTATACCTGCGATCCGCGCCAGGTACCGGACGCCAGGCTGCTGAAGTCGATGTCGTACCAGGAAGCGATGGAGCTCTCCTACTTCGGCGCTAAAGTTCTTCACCCGCGTACCATCTCCCCGATTGCCCAGTTCCAGATCCCTTGCCTGATTAAAAACACCGGTAACCCCCAGGCGCCGGGCACGCTGATTGGCGCCAGCGCGGATGAAGATGACCTGCCGGTGAAAGGCATCTCCAACCTCAACAATATGGCGATGTTCAGCGTCTCCGGCCCGGGGATGAAGGGCATGGTCGGCATGGCGGCACGCGTCTTTGCCGCTATGTCCCGCAACGGGATCTCCGTGGTGCTGATCACGCAGTCTTCTTCCGAATACAGCATCAGCTTCTGCGTCCCGCAGGGCGATTGCCTGCGCGCCCGTCGCGCGCTGGAAGAAGAGTTCTACCTGGAGCTGAAAGAAGAGCTGCTGGAGCCGCTCTCGATTCAGGAGCGTCTGGCGATTATCTCTGTGGTCGGCGATGGAATGCGCACCCTGCGCGGTATCTCCGCTAAATTCTTTGCCGCGCTGGCGCGGGCCAATATCAATATCGTGGCGATTGCCCAGGGCTCGTCAGAGCGTTCAATTTCCGTTGTTGTGGATAACGATGACGCCACTACCGGCGTGCGCGTGGTGCATCAGATGCTGTTCAACACCGACCAGGTGATTGAGCTGTTCCTGGTGGGCGTCGGCGGCGTCGGTGGCGCGCTGCTGGAGCAGGTGAAGCGCCAGCAGGAGTGGCTTAAGAAGAAACATATCGATCTGCGCGTCTGCGGTATTGCGAACTCGAAAGCGTTGCTGACTAACGTCCACGGTCTGAATCTGGAAAACTGGCAGGCGGAGCTGGAAGAGGCGAAAGAGCCATTTAACCTGGGCCGCCTGATCCGCCTGGTGAAAGAGTATCATCTGCTTAACCCGGTTATCGTCGACTGTACCTCCAGCCAGGCGGTGGCCGATCAGTACGCGGATTTCCTGCGCGAAGGGTTCCACGTGGTGACGCCGAACAAAAAGGCCAACACCTCGTCGATGGATTACTATCACCAGCTGCGGCTGGCGGCGAGTAAGTCGCGCCGTAAGTTTCTGTATGACACCAACGTGGGCGCAGGCCTGCCGGTCATCGAGAACCTGCAAAACCTGCTGAACGCGGGCGACGAACTACAGCGTTTCTCCGGCATCCTCTCCGGCTCCCTGTCGTTTATCTTCGGCAAGCTGGACGAAGGGATGAGCTTGTCGGAAGCCACCCGCGCCGCGCGCGAACTGGGCTACACCGAGCCGGATCCGCGCGACGATCTCTCCGGCATGGACGTGGCGCGTAAGCTGCTGATCCTGGTGCGCGAAACCGGCCGCGAGCTGGAGCTTTCGGATATCGTGATTGAGCCGGTGCTGCCAGCAGAATTTGATGACAGCGGTGACGTCAGCGCCTTTATGGCCAGGTTGCCGCAGCTTGACGACGCCTTTGCCGCACGCGTTGCGAAAGCCCGTGATGAAGGTAAGGTATTGCGCTATGTTGGCAACATTGAAGAAGACGGCGTCTGCCGGGTGAAGATTGCCGAAGTGGATGGCAACGATCCGCTGTACAAGGTGAAAAACGGCGAGAACGCCCTGGCGTTCTACAGCCATTATTATCAGCCACTGCCGCTGGTGCTTCGCGGCTATGGCGCAGGGAATGATGTGACGGCGGCAGGCGTGTTTGCCGATCTGCTGCGTACCCTGTCATGGAAGTTAGGAGTTTAAGATGGTTAAAGTATATGCCCCGGCTTCCAGCGCCAATATGAGCGTCGGATTTGACGTGCTGGGCGCGGCGGTAACGCCGGTGGACGGTTCGCTGCTGGGCGATACGGTTACGGTTGAGGCGGCAGAGCGCTTCAGCCTGAATAACATCGGCCGTTTCGCCAGTAAGCTGCCGTCTGAACCGCGCGAGAATATCGTTTATCAGTGCTGGGAACGCTTCTGTCAGGAGATCGGCAAAAACGTGCCGGTCGCCATGACGCTGGAAAAGAGCATGCCGATTGGTTCGGGGCTGGGCTCGAGCGCCTGCTCGGTGGTCGCCGCGCTGGTGGCGATGAATGAGCACTGCGGCAAGCCGCTGAACAACAGCCGTCTGCTGGCGCTGATGGGCGAGCTGGAAGGGCGCATCTCCGGCAGCATTCATTACGATAACGTTGCGCCGTGCTTCCTCGGCGGCATGCAGCTGATGATCGAAGAAAATGGCATCATCAGCCAGCAGGTGCCAGGGTTTGATGAGTGGCTGTGGGTGCTGGCCTATCCGGGCATTAAAGTGTCTACCGCCGAAGCGCGTGCGATCCTGCCGGCGCAGTATCGTCGTCAGGACTGTATCGCCCACGGGCGTCATCTGGCGGGCTTTATTCACGCCTGCTACACCCGTCAGCCGCAGCTGGCGGCGAAACTGATGAAAGACGTTATTGCCGAGCCGTATCGCACGAAGCTGCTGCCAGGCTTTAACGAAGCGCGACAGGCATCCATGGATATCGGCGCACAGGCGTGCGGCATCTCCGGCTCCGGCCCGACGCTGTTCGCCTTATGCGACAAGCCAGACACCGCGCAGCGCGTGGCGGACTGGCTCTCTAAACACTACCTGCAAAATCAGGAAGGCTTTGTTCATATTTGCCGTCTGGACACGGCTGGCGCACGAGTACTGGGATAACGAATGAAACTCTACAACCTTAAAGATCATAACGAGCAGGTCAGCTTTGCGCAGGCGGTAACGCAGGGGCTGGGCAAAAATCAGGGGCTGTTCTTCCCCCACGACCTGCCGGAATTTCAGCTGACCGACATCGATGAGCTGCTGAAGCAGGACTTTGTCACCCGCAGCACCAAAATTCTGTCTGCGTTTATCGGCGACGAAATCCCGCAGGAACTGCTCGAAGAGCGCGTGCGTGCGGCGTTTGCTTTCCCGGCGCCGGTGAAGCAGGTGAAGCCTGACGTTGGTTGTCTGGAGCTGTTCCACGGCCCGACGCTGGCGTTCAAAGATTTCGGCGGTCGCTTTATGGCGCAGATGCTGACCCACATCAGCGGCGACAAACCGGTGACCATCCTGACCGCGACCTCGGGCGATACCGGTGCGGCGGTGGCCCATGCGTTCTACGGCCTGAAAAACGTCCGCGTGGTGATCCTCTATCCGAAAGGCAAAATCAGCCCGCTTCAGGAAAAACTGTTCTGCACCCTTGGGGGCAACATTGAAACCGTGGCGATCGACGGCGATTTCGATGCCTGTCAGGCGCTGGTGAAGCAGGCCTTCGATGACGAAGAGCTGAAGGCGGCGCTGGGGCTGAACTCTGCCAACTCCATCAACATCAGCCGTCTGCTGGCGCAGATCTGCTACTACTTCGAAGCGGTGGCGCAGCTGCCGCAGGAGGCGCGCAATCAGCTGGTGGTTTCCGTGCCAAGCGGCAACTTCGGCGACCTGACGGCGGGCCTGCTGGCTAAATCTCTGGGGCTGCCGGTGAAACGCTTTATCGCGGCGACCAACGCCAACGACACCGTGCCACGCTTCCTGAAAGACGGGAAGTGGGCGCCAAACGCGACGCAGGCCACGCTCTCCAATGCGATGGATGTGTCACAGCCTAACAACTGGCCGCGTGTGGAAGAGCTGTTCCGCCGTAAGGTCTGGCGTCTGGGCGATCTGGGTTACGCAGCGGTGACGGACGAAACCACGAAAGCCACCATGCGCGAGCTGAAAGCGGTGGGCTATACCTCTGAGCCGCACGCGGCGATTGCCTATCGTGCCCTGCGCGATCAGCTTCAACCGGGTGAGTATGGCCTGTTCCTCGGCACCGCCCATCCGGCCAAGTTCAAAGAGAGTGTGGAAGCGATCCTGGGGGAAACGCTGCCGCTGCCAAAAGAGCTGGCCGAGCGTGCCGACCTGCCGCTGCTGTCTCATGAACTGCCCGCAGACTTTGCCGCGCTGCGTAAGCTGATGATGACCCGAGCGTAAGTTTGTTGCCCGGTGGCGGTTACGCCTTACCGGGCCTACAACGGCTCAGAACGTAGGCCGGGTAAGCGCAGCGCCACCCGGCTTTTTTATGGAGAAATTAAGGAGAAAAACAGCAGGAAAAAAGCAGAAATTCCCAATAAATGCGGTCACTTAGCGTTTAGGATTGCAGAGAATAACATCCCCCGTTCCCATCACGTACTCTCCTTACATCGGCCCACGTTGGGCAAGAAGAATAAGGAGTCACCTATGTCTACCCTGAAACCTGCACTTATCGCGCTTTCACTGATGCTGGTCGCTCCCATGGCGGTGCAGGCAGCTGAGATCACCCTCGTGCCCGCGGTAAAACTGCAAATTGGCGATCGGGATAATAACGGGCACTACTGGGATGGCGGCCGCTGGCGCGACCATGACTGGTGGAAAGCACACTATGACTGGCGCGATAACCACTGGCGTCCGCACGATGAACATCGCGATCGTGACGATCACCACCGTCATGACGAGCGCCGCCCGGGCCCGGACCGGAAGCACCATTAACACAAACCCCGCCAGCTGGCGGGGTTGTCTTTTATTGCTCGTGACGCTTAAACACCAGCTCGTTTTTTCCTGACGATGCCTCGTCGAAGAAATACCCTTCACTGTTAAAGCCGGTGAGCTGCTCTGGCTTCGTCAGGCGGTTTTGAATGATGAAGCGGCTCATCAGACCGCGCGCTTTTTTGGCGTAGAAGCTGATCACTTTAAATTTGCCGTTTTTCTCGTCGAGGAACACCGGCTTGATAATGTCCGCATCCAGCTTTTTCGGCTTCACTGATTTGAAGTACTCATCGGAGGCCAGGTTGATCACCACGTTGTCCCCCTGGGCTTGCAGCGCCGCGTTAAGCTTGTCGGTAATGACATCGCCCCAGAACTGGTACAGATCTTTGCCTTTGGCGTTTTCCAAGCGGATACCCATCTCCAGACGATACGGCTGCATCAGATCCAGCGGGCGCAGCACCCCGTACAGGCCGGATAACATGCGCAGATGCTGCTGGGCAAAATCGAAATCGGCTTCGCTAAACGTTTCTGCTTGCAGGCCAGTGTAGACGTCACCTTTAAAGGCCAACAGCGCCTGGCGGGCGTTAGCGGGCGTGAAGTCAGGCTGCCACTCATGAAAACGGGTGGCGTTCAGGTCGGCGAGTTTATCGCTGATGCTCATCAGCGAAGCGATTTGCGGAGCCGAAAGCTTACGCGCCTCGTGGATCAGCTGTTGCGAGTAATCCAGCAATTCCGGCTGGGTATAACGCTCAGTGGCGAGCGGGCTCTGGTAGTCGAGCGTTTTGGCAGGTGAAATCAGAATCAGCATATCCAGTCCTTGCAGGAAATTTAGAGCGACTTTAACAAAAAATCGCCCTGAATTGATCGATAGCTGTTATTGCCGCGGCAAATCATCCCAGGTGCCAGGGGCAATTTGTGACTCGATTTCGGGATAGCGTGAGGCGTCAAAGACGGGCTGTACGCCAAGCTTGCGCTGACGCAGATAATCGCGCGCAATTAGCGCCACAACCGGTGAAAGAAGCAAAATCGCCGTCAGGTTCGTGATGGCCATCAGCGCCATAATGACGTCCGCTATTTGCCAGACCAACGGCATGCTGAGCAGGGAGCCGACGAAAACCATTCCCAGCACACCCGCGCGAAGGACGTTGCGGGCCAGACGCGAATCGACTTTCAGGAAGATAAGGTTGTTTTCGGCATAGATATAGTTCACCGCAATGGAACTAAAGGCAAAAAGTCCCACGACAAGTGCGACAAGGCCCGCGCCCCAGCCGCCGACGAGGGAGACCAGCGCCTGTTGTACCCAATGAATGCCTGCCGTACTACCGGACGGTTGTTCAGCGGCACCGGCCAGCAACATGATCATCGCGCTGGCGGAGCAGATAACAATGGTGTCTGTGAAGACGCCAATCATCTGTACAATGCCCTGCGCAGCGGGATGCGGAGGCCATGATGCGGCGGCTGCGGCGGCATTCGGCGTGGAGCCCATTCCCGCTTCGTTGGAGAACATACCCCGCTGAAAACCCGCAGTGAGTGCCTGGCTAAGGGTGTAACCCAGCGCGCCGGAAGCCGCTTCGCGCCAGCCGAACGCGCTTTGGAAAATGGTGACGATAACGTTCGGCACCTCGTCAATATGTATCGCGCAGACCATCAGGCTGGTGGACACCCACAGCAGCGCCATCAGCGGAACCAGCCACTGCATCAGGCGGGCAACCCCTTTTAGCCCGGTCACAATGGTCAGCAGGGTGAGAAGGGCAAGCGCGCCGCCCGTCAGCCACTCCGGACAATTAAAGGCAAAGCGCAGCGCGTGGGCGACGGAATTTGCCTGAACGGTATTGAAAATAAGGCCATAGGCAATCAGCAAAAAGATCGAGAACAGGACGCCCATCCAGCGCATTCCCAGCCCGCGAGCCATATACCAGGCGGGACCGCCGCGAAACTGACCTTTGCCGTCTTTTTCTTTGTAGAGCTGCGCAAGCGAGCATTCAGCAAAGGAGGTGGCCATACCGATAATCGCCGTCACCCACATCCAGAATATCGCGCCCGGACCGCCCGCGCCGATCGCCAGCGCGACACCGGCCAGGTTACCGCTGCCGACGCGCGCGGCAAGGCTGGTACAGAGCGCCTGAAACGAGGTCAGGCCGCCCGGCTGTGGGGTGACGCTGTTTTTCAGACTTCTGCCAAATTTGCGGATATAGCGAAACTGAATCAGACCGCTGCGCCACGTAAACCAGATACCTGCTCCAGAAAGCAGGTATATCATGATCGAACCCCAGAGGACTTCGTTAATAAAGAAAAAGAAATCAGGCACTAACGTCCCTCTTGTTGATGCCAAAGTGAATATGTAAGCGCTACCACTGATTGTGCATGCTGTTACTTAGCAGCCTGTTAATATTCTGAGTTTATCATACTCTGCCTAAGCGCACTGTCTGCGGTTGCGCTGCCTCTCACTCGTGTTATCATCAGGGCAGACCGGTTACATCCCCCTAACAAGTAAACCTGTCATTTTTCCGCTGCTGGCAAGCTGTCGGTAGTGTGAATTATCCAAGGCACGTTAAAAGAGAAACACTATCATGACGGATAAATTGACCTCCCTTCGTCAGTTCACCACTGTCGTCGCTGACACCGGAGATATCGCGGCAATGAAGCTGTACCAGCCGCAGGATGCCACAACCAACCCTTCTCTGATCCTTAACGCCGCGCAGATCCCTGAGTATCGCAAACTGATCGACGAGGCGGTGACCTGGGCAAAAGCACAGAGCAATGACCGCGCGCAGCAGGTTGTGGATGCCACTGACAAACTGGCAGTGAACATCGGTCTGGAAATCCTGAAGCTCGTTCCTGGCCGTATCTCTACCGAAGTGGATGCTCGCCTGTCCTACGACACCGACGCGTCTATCGCCAAAGCAAAACGCCTGATCAAACTGTACAACGATGCGGGCATCAGCAACGATCGTATCCTGATCAAACTGGCGTCGACCTGGCAGGGCATCCGCGCCGCTGAGCAGCTGGAAAAAGAAGGCATCAACTGTAACCTGACTCTGCTGTTCTCCTTCGCGCAGGCGCGTGCCTGTGCCGAAGCTGGCGTATACCTGATTTCTCCGTTCGTGGGCCGTATTCTGGACTGGTACAAAGCCAACACCGACAAGAAAGAGTACGCGGCGTCTGAAGATCCAGGCGTGATTTCTGTGACTGAAATCTACGAATACTACAAACAGCACGGCTATGAGACCGTTGTTATGGGCGCAAGCTTCCGTAACGTCGGCGAAATCATTGAGCTGGCTGGCTGTGACCGCCTGACCATCGCCCCTGCGCTGCTGAAAGAGCTGGCAGAAAGCGAAGGTGCTATCGAGCGTAAACTGTCCTACACCGGCGAAGTGAAAGCGCGCCCTGAGCGCATCACCGAGTCCGAGTTCCTGTGGCAGCACAACCAGGATCCAATGGCCGTAGATAAACTGGCGGACGGTATCCGTAAGTTTGCTATCGACCAGGAAAAACTGGAAAAAATGATCGGCGACCTGCTGTAATCATTCTGCGTGACCGGGTTCCCGGTCACGCGTCTTTCCCCCGCCTCTGTCTGAATTTTCTCTCTGCGTGTATCATTCCCTTTAATCAGTACTTTTTGAATGGAATGGATATGAATACCTTACGCATCGGCTTAGTGTCGATTTCTGACCGCGCCTCCAGCGGTGTTTATCAGGATAAAGGCATCCCTGCTCTGGAAGCGTGGCTGGGCAGCGCGCTCACTACCCCGTTTGAGATCCAGACTCGCCTGATCCCGGACGAGCAGCCGATCATCGAGCAAACCCTGTGTGAACTGGTGGATGAGATGAGCTGCCACCTTGTGCTGACGACGGGCGGAACCGGCCCCGCGCGCCGCGATGTGACGCCGGACGCGACGCTGGCTATCGCCGATCGTGAAATGCCGGGCTTCGGTGAACAGATGCGCCAGATCAGTCTACACTTTGTCCCGACGGCCATTCTTTCCCGTCAGGTCGGGGTGATCCGCAAACAGGCGCTGATCCTGAATCTGCCGGGCCAGCCGAAGTCGATCAAAGAGACCCTCGAAGGGCTTAAAGCGGAAGACGGCAGCGTTATTGTCCACGGTATCTTTGCAAGTGTACCGTATTGTATACAACTGCTTGACGGTCCGTACGTTGAAACTGACGGCAATGTGGTAGCAGCATTTCGCCCTAAAAGCGCTCGCCGCGAAACAATCTCCTGAAAATCATTAAAATGTGACATTAGCGCCAGCCGCAGTAGCGTGTAAATGGATTTACGATATAGTAATTTTTTCTTTACGATTGCTGTAAAAAATAATCCACAACACATGCACAATGGTTCGCTATGTCACATAACACCCGACCTCTGAATCGCCAGGACTACAAAACCCTCACGCTCGCTGCCCTGGGCGGCGCGCTGGAGTTTTACGACTTCATCATCTTTGTCTTCTTCGCCGCCGTCGTGGGGGCGCTGTTTTTCCCGGCGGATATTCCGGAATGGCTGCGTCAGGTACAAACCTTCGGCATTTTCGCTGCCGGGTATCTGGCGCGTCCGCTGGGCGGCATTGTCATGGCGCATTTTGGCGATCTGGTCGGGCGCAAGAAGATGTTTACCCTCAGCATCCTGCTTATGGCCGTGCCGACGCTGGCGATTGGTCTTTTGCCTACCTATGAGTCGATGGGCATTATCGCCCCGTTATTGCTGCTGCTGATGCGTATCCTCCAGGGCGCGGCCATCGGCGGGGAAGTGCCTGGCGCGTGGGTGTTTGTCGCTGAGCACGTCCCGGTGCGCCGCATCGGCATTGCGTGCGGAACGCTGACCGCAGGGCTGACGATCGGGATCCTGCTTGGCTCCGTGGTTGCAACCATCATCAATACCAGCATGACGCAACAGGCCGTTCACGACTGGGGCTGGCGCATTCCGTTCCTGCTGGGCGGGGCGTTCGGGCTGGTGGCAATGTACCTGCGACGCTGGTTGCAGGAGACGCCAATATTTCTGGAAATGCAGCAGCGGAAGGCGCTGGCGCAAGAACTGCCGGTGAAAACCGTGGTGGTGCGGCATAAAAAAGCGGTAGTGGTGTCGATGCTTCTGACCTGGCTGCTGTCTGCGGGTATCGTGGTGGTCATTTTGATGTCGCCGGTCTGGCTGCAAAAACAGTACGGTTTTGCGCCTGCCGTGACGTTACAGGCGAACAGTATCGCGACAATTATGCTCTGCTTTGGCTGTCTGGCCGCCGGGCTGGCGGCGGATCGTTTCGGCGCCAGCGCGACCTTTATTGTCGGCAGCCTGCTGCTGGCCGCGTCGAGCTGGGCATTTTATCATCTTGCGGGCTCCCATCCTGAACAGCTGTTCCTGCTGTACGGTGTCGTCGGGCTGTGCGTGGGCGTCGTTGGTGCCGTACCGTACGTGATGGTCCGCGCCTTCCCGCCAGAGGTACGCTTCACCGGGATCTCTTTCTCTTATAACGTCTCGTATGCCATTTTCGGTGGGCTGACGCCGATTGTGGTGACGGTGTTGATGGGGGTGTCACCCCTTGCACCTGCGTGGTACGTGCTGGCGTTATCGCTGATGGGGCTGGTTTTGGGAGTGTGGCTTCGCCAGTCAGAGGGACGTCGTGCCCGCGACGCGGGCACGACAGAGGGATCAGTGTTTTTCACCAATCGGTAATACGGTGCGGTCGAACTGCTCGTTCAGCACTTCACCCATGGCCAGGTAGATTGCGCTTGCGCCGCACACCAGACCGACCCAGCCGGCAACGTGAACGATGCCTTCGTTATCCGCCAGGTGACCGATGGCCAGCAGAGCGAACAGGACGGTCAGGCTCAGGAAGACGAATTGCAGTGCGCGGTTCGCCTTAAGGGTACCGAAGAACATGAACAGGGTGAACACGCCCCACAGTCCCAGGTACACGCCCAGGAAATGGGCGTTTGCCGCCTCTGCCAGGCCCATTTTAGGCATCAGCAGAATTGCGACCAGGGTCAGCCAGAAGGAACCGTAAGAGGTAAAGGCGGTTAAGCCGAAGGTGTTGCCTTTCTTATATTCCAGCAGGCCCGCAAAGATTTGTGCGATACCGCCGTAAAAAATGCCCATCGCCAGGATAATGCCGTCCATCGGGAACATCCCGATATTGTGCAGGTTCAGCAGAATGGTGGTCATGCCAAAACCCATCAGGCCCAGCGGAGCCGGATTAGCCAACTTAGTGTTGCCCATAAGTCCTCAAAAAATCATCATTAATATGGTGAAATGGTTAAACCCGCGCCAGTTCTCCCTGACGGGGCGCGGCATCATAATGGGCGGCATCGACGCCGTCTATGATCTCATCGGGGTGAAATTAAAAAATTTTTTATCCTTCCCCCTTGATGGATGCCGTTGTGACCCCATCTTGTAAGCAACCGCAGTGTGTGGACCTGAAAAAAATCAAATCTGGGCAGTTGAAAAAGCACGTTCTGCCCTTATTACAGGTACACAACCACATGTTGACTGAATTTTTAGTGGAGACGTTTAGATGGGTAAAATTATTGGTATCGACCTGGGTACTACCAACTCTTGTGTAGCGATTATGGATGGCACTACTGCACGTGTGCTGGAGAACGCCGAGGGCGATCGCACCACGCCTTCTATCATTGCTTATACCCAGGATGGTGAAACTCTGGTTGGTCAGCCGGCTAAACGTCAGGCCGTGACAAACCCGCAAAACACCCTGTTTGCGATCAAACGCCTGATTGGCCGCCGCTTCCAGGACGAAGAAGTTCAGCGTGACGTTTCCATCATGCCTTACAAAATCATCGCAGCCGATAACGGCGATGCATGGCTTGATGTGAAAGGCACCAAAACGGCACCTCCGCAGATCTCTGCTGAAGTGCTGAAGAAAATGAAGAAAACCGCGGAAGATTACCTGGGTGAACCGGTAACTGAAGCTGTTATCACCGTACCTGCTTACTTCAACGATGCTCAGCGTCAGGCAACCAAAGATGCTGGCCGTATTGCAGGTCTGGAAGTAAAACGTATCATCAACGAACCAACCGCAGCAGCACTGGCTTACGGTCTGGATAAAGAAGTCGGCAACCGTACTATCGCGGTTTACGACCTGGGTGGTGGTACCTTCGATATCTCTATTATCGAAATCGACGATGTTGACGGCGAAAAAACCTTCGAAGTTCTGGCAACCAACGGTGATACCCACCTGGGTGGTGAAGACTTCGATACCCGTCTGATCAACTACCTCGTTGACGAGTTCAAGAAAGATCAGGGCATTGACCTGCGTAACGACCCGCTGGCTATGCAGCGCCTGAAAGAAGCCGCTGAGAAAGCGAAGATCGAGCTGTCTTCCGCTCAGCAGACCGACGTGAACCTGCCGTACATCACCGCAGACGCGACCGGTCCAAAACACATGAACATCAAAGTGACCCGTGCGAAACTGGAAAGCCTGGTAGAAGACCTGGTGAACCGTTCTATCGAGCCACTGAAAGTTGCATTGCAGGACGCTGGCCTGTCCGTGTCTGACATTCAGGACGTTATCCTGGTAGGTGGTCAGACTCGTATGCCAATGGTTCAGAAGAAAGTTGCTGAATTCTTTGGTAAAGAGCCACGTAAAGACGTGAACCCGGACGAAGCGGTTGCTATCGGTGCTGCGGTTCAGGGTGGTGTACTGACCGGTGAAGTGAAAGACGTTCTGCTGCTGGACGTTACCCCGCTGTCTCTGGGTATCGAAACCATGGGTGGCGTGATGACTCCGCTCATCAACAAAAACACCACTATCCCGACGAAACACAGCCAGGTGTTCTCTACCGCTGAAGACAACCAGTCTGCGGTAACCATCCATGTGATTCAGGGTGAGCGTAAGCGTGCGGCGGATAACAAATCTCTGGGTCAGTTCAACCTGGACGGTATTAACCCGGCACCACGCGGCATGCCACAGATCGAAGTCACCTTCGACATCGATGCTGACGGTATCCTGCACGTGTCTGCGAAAGACAAAAACAGCGGTAAAGAGCAGAAGATCACCATCAAGGCATCTTCTGGCCTGAACGAAGCGGAAATCGAAAAAATGGTTCGTGATGCCGAAGCTAACGCGGAATCCGACCGTAAGTTCGAAGAGCTGGTTCAGACCCGTAACCAGGGTGACCATCTGCTGCACAGCACCCGTAAGCAGGTTGAAGAAGCGGGCGATAAACTGCCAGCGGAAGACAAAACTGCGATCGAAACTGCACTGAGCGCGCTGGAAACGTCTCTGAAAGGCGAAGACAAAGCGGACATCGAAGCGAAGATGCAGGAGCTGGCACAGGTTTCTCAGAAGCTGATGGAAATCGCTCAGCAGCAGCACGCACAGCAGCAGGCGGGCGCTGAGGCTTCCCAGAACAACGCGAAAGACGACGATGTTGTCGACGCTGAGTTCGAAGAAGTGAAAGACAAAAAATAATCGCCCTGATGCAGGGTAAGTAATCGGCACGGGCGTAGGAGAATTCTCCACGCCCGTGCTCGCATGTTAAGGGGCTTAAAAAAACCAATGGCAAAGCAAGACTATTACGAGATTTTAGGCGTTCCGAAAACTGCGGAAGAGCGTGAAATCAAAAAGGCGTATAAGCGCCTGGCCATGAAATTCCACCCTGACCGTAATCAGGGTGACAAAGAGGCTGAAGCCAAATTTAAAGAGATTAAAGAAGCCTACGAAGTCCTGACCGATGCACAAAAACGTGCGGCCTATGACCAGTATGGTCACGCGGCCTTTGAACAGGGCGGCATGGGCGGCGGTGGATTTGGTGGCGGCGGCTTCGGCGGCGGCGCTGATTTCAGCGATATCTTTGGTGATGTATTTGGCGATATCTTCGGCGGCGGGCGTGGTCGTCAGCGCGCGGCGCGCGGCGCAGACCTGCGCTACAACATGGACCTGACGCTGGAAGAAGCGGTTCGTGGCGTAACCAAAGAGATCCGTATCCCGACGCTGGAAGAGTGTGACGTTTGCCACGGCAGCGGCGCGAAAGCGGGGACTCAGCCACAGACCTGCCCAACCTGTCATGGTTCCGGTCAGGTGCAGATGCGCCAGGGCTTCTTCGCGGTGCAGCAGGCCTGTCCGCACTGTCATGGTCGCGGTACGCTGATTAAAGATCCGTGCACCAAATGTCACGGTCACGGTCGCGTGGAGAAAACCAAAACGCTGTCCGTTAAGATCCCGGCAGGCGTGGATACGGGCGACCGCATCCGTCTGGCAGGTGAGGGTGAAGCCGGCGAGCACGGCGCACCGGCAGGCGATCTGTACGTTCAGGTTCAGGTGAAGCAGCACGCCATCTTCGAGCGTGAAGGTAACAACCTGTACTGTGAAGTGCCGATCAACTTTGCGATGGCGGCGCTGGGCGGCGAAATCGAAGTGCCGACGCTGGACGGTCGCGTTAACCTGAAAATTCCTGGCGAAACCCAGACCGGCAAGCTGTTCCGCATGCGCGGCAAAGGCGTTAAATCCGTTCGCGGTGGCGCGCAGGGTGACCTGTTATGCCGCGTGGTCGTGGAAACGCCGGTCGGCCTGAACGATAAGCAGAAACAGCTGCTGAAAGAGCTTCAGGAAAGCTTTGGCGGCCCGACGGGTGAGAAAAACAGCCCGCGCTCCAAAAGCTTCTTCGATGGCGTCAAAAAATTCTTCGACGATTTAACCCGCTAACCCGCCAGCTGGTTACTATCCTTTAAAGCCCGGAAGCGATTCCGGGCTTTTTGCTTTATAGCGTTATACCTCGGTTAAACTGAATCTATAACCAATATTAATCTGTTTTTACCGATCTGTTTGCGCTGATATTATGGTTTTACCGAGGTATTGTTGTAAAAGAGAGTTTAAACGTGAAATTACTACACCGTTTCTTTAGCAGTGAGGCATCCGGCGGCGTCATCCTGATTATTGCTGCTGCGGCCGCCATGCTGCTCGCCAATATGGGCATGACGCGCGATCTCTATCACGCATTTCTGGAAACGCCCGTCGAGCTGAAGGTCGGGGCGCTGGAAATTAACAAGAACATGCTGCTGTGGATCAACGATGCGCTGATGGCGGTGTTCTTCCTGCTGGTGGGCCTGGAGGTTAAACGTGAGCTGGTGATCGGTTCGCTTGCCAGCCGTCAGCGCGCGGCGTTTCCGGTGATCGCGGCGATTGGCGGGATGATCGTTCCGGCATTGCTCTTTCTCGCGTTTGCGTGGCAGGATCCGGTTGCGCGTGGCGGCTGGGCGATCCCGGCCGCAACGGATATCGCGTTTGCGCTCGGGGTCTTAGCCTTGCTCGGTAGCCGCGTCCCGGTAGCACTGAAAATTTTCCTGATGGCGCTGGCGATTATCGATGACCTGGGCGCTATCGTGATTATCGCGCTGTTCTACACCAGCGATCTGTCGGTTCTGTCGCTGAGCGTGGCGGCCGTGGCTATTGCGGTGCTGGCATTGCTGAACGTCTTCAACGTCCGACGCACGGGGATTTATATTCTGGTGGGGATGGTACTGTGGACGGCGGTGCTGAAGTCTGGCGTGCATGCCACGCTGGCGGGCGTCATCGTTGGCTTCTTTATTCCGCTGAAGGAGCAGGACGGCAAATCGCCTGCCAGACAGCTGGAGCATGTGCTTCATCCGTGGGTGGGCTTTATGATCCTGCCGCTGTTTGCGTTTGCCAACGCGGGTGTTTCCCTGGCCGGGGTTACCCTAGACGGACTCACCTCCGTGCTGCCGCTGGGTATCATCGCCGGTCTGTTTATTGGTAAGCCGCTGGGTATCAGCCTGTTCTGCTGGCTGGCGCTGAAGCTTAAGCTGGCGTCATTGCCAAACGGAACCACCTTTAGCCAGATTATGGCCGTCGGCGTGCTGTGCGGTATTGGATTCACCATGTCGATCTTTATCTCGACGCTGGCGTTTGGCGCAAACGCGCCTGAGCTTATCGTCTGGGCGAAACTCGGCATTCTTATCGGGTCGCTGCTGGCCGCGGTTATCGGCTATACCTTGTTGAAGGTGAAGTTGTCCGGACAGGCTGTCCGGGCATAACGGGAAACCGGGAGGAGGGAAGCCTTCTCCCGATAAACTATCAGGGAGTGAAAACGTGATGTCTCATTTGAACTACAACCATCTCTATTACTTCTGGCATGTCTACAAGCAGGGCTCGGTCGTGGGCGCCGCAGAGGCGCTCTACCTGACGCCACAGACTATCACCGGGCAAATCAAAGCCCTGGAAGAGCGCTTGCAGGGAAAGCTTTTCAAGCGGAAAGGGCGTGGCATTGAGCCGAGCGAGCTGGGTGAGCTGGTGTTCCGCTATGCGGACAAGATGTTCACCCTGAGCCAGGAGATGCTGGATATCGTTAACTATCGCAAAGAGTCTAACCTCCTCTTTGACGTGGGCGTGGCGGATGCGTTGTCGAAACGGCTGGTAAGCGGCGTGCTGGATGCCGCCGTCGTTGAGGATGAGCAAATTCATCTGCGCTGCTTTGAGTCCACCCACGAGATGCTGCTGGAACAGCTGAGCCAGCATAAGCTGGATATGATTATCTCGGATTGCCCAATCGACTCCACGCAGCAGGAAGGCTTGTTCTCGGTGAAAATTGGCGAATGCGGCGTCAGTTTCTGGTGCATCAATCCGCCGCCGGAAAAACCGTTTCCGGCTTGCCTGGAAGAGCGTCGCTTACTGGTGCCGGGGAGACGATCCATGCTCGGACGTAAGCTGCTGAACTGGTTTAACTCGCAGGGGCTGAACGTAGAAATTCTCGGTGAGTTCGACGATGCGGCGCTGATGAAAGCCTTTGGCGAGGCGCACAACGCTATCTTCGTTGCCCCGACGCTGTATGCGCACGATCTCTATTCAGACGACAAGATTACCGAGATTGGCAGGGTGGATAACGTGATGGAAGAGTATCACGCCATATTCGCCGAAAGGATGATTCAGCATCCGGCGGTACAGCGAATCTGCAACCGCGACTACTCGGCGCTGTTTACGCCGCCGGCAATCTGAAGACATAAAAAAACCCGCGTTAAGCGGGTTCTTTCAAACAAGCAACAACAAGTGGCGATTAAGCCAGTTTGTTGATCTGCGCGGTCAGGTTTGCTTTATGACGCGCTGCTTTGTTTTTGTGGATCAGACCTTTAGCAGCCTGACGATCCACGATTGGTTGCATTTCGTTAAATGCGTTCTGCGCTGCAGCTTTGTCGCCAGCTTCGATTGCTGCGTATACTTTCTTGATGAAAGTACGCATCATAGAGCGACGGCTTGCATTGTGCTTACGAGCCTTTTCAGACTGAACGGCACGTTTCTTAGCTGATTTGATATTAGCCAAGGTCCAACTCCCAAATATGATCTATGTGGACAATTCAAAGGCCGAGGAATATGCCCTCTATACCTTCTTTTGTCAATGGATTTGTGCAAATAAGCGCCGTTAATGTGGCGACGCTACGTTACGTAGTGATGGCGCAGGATTCTACCAGCTTGTCGTTCGTGAATACAGCTTTTCGGCGTAAAAATCGCAGTTCGCGGGCAGATTTTTTTGCTGTGAAAGGTCAGCGTGATGAAATCATACGGCTTTCTGTTTAGCGTGAACAATCGCCGGTTAACCTTAACCGCTGTACAAGGTATACTTTGGCGATTTTCACTGTTTTGAGCCAGTCATGAAGCTGATACGCGGCATACATAATCTCAGTCAAGCCCCGCACGGGTGCGTGCTGACCATTGGTAATTTCGACGGCGTGCATCGTGGGCATCAGGCGCTGTTGCAGGGATTGCGTAAAGAAGGCGAGGCGCGAGGCCTGCCCGTCGTGGTGATGATTTTCGAGCCTCAGCCGCTGGAGCTGTTTGCAGGCGAGAAATCCCCCGCGCGGCTGACGCGTCTGCGCGAAAAGTTGCGCTACCTGGCGGAGTCAGGGGTGGACTACGTGCTGTGCGTACGGTTCGACCGTCGTTTTGCCGCGCTGACCGCACAAAATTTTGTCAGCGACCTGTTGGTCAGGCAGCTTGGCGTGCAGTTTCTCGCCGTGGGCGATGATTTCCGCTTTGGCGCTGGTCGTCAGGGCGATTTCTTGTTATTACAGAAGGCTGGCCTGGAGTACGGGTTTGACGTCACCAGCACGATGACCTTCTGTGAGGGCGGCGTGCGCGTCAGCAGCACGGCGGTACGTCAGGCGCTGGCGAACGATGAACTGGACACGGCAGAAACGCTGCTGGGTCACCCGTTCACAATTTCAGGTCGCGTGGTCCATGGCGATGCGCTGGGCCGCACGATAGGTTTCCCGACGGCGAATATACCGCTGCGTCGTCAGGTCTCCCCGGTTAAAGGGGTCTATGCGGTGGAAGTGGCAGGACTGGGCGAGAAGCCTTTCTACGGCGTCGCCAACATTGGCACACGTCCAACGGTTGCCGGTGTGCGTCAACAGTTAGAAGTACACCTGCTGGACGTTGTAATGGACCTCTACGGTCGCCATATAGATGTGATACTGCGTAAAAAAATACGCAATGAACAGCGATTCGCTTCGCTGGATGAACTTAAGGCGCAAATCGCGCGAGATGAATTAACGGCCCGCGAGTTTTTTGGGCTTTAGAACCGGCTTAACTGCCTACGTGATAAATACGGAACCGAGAATCTGATGAGTGACTATAAATCAACCCTGAATTTGCCGGAAACAGGGTTCCCGATGCGCGGCGATCTCGCCAAGCGTGAACCGGGAATGCTGGCGCGTTGGACCGATGATGACCTGTACGGCATCATTCGTGCAGCCAAAAAAGGCAAAAAAACCTTCATTCTGCATGATGGCCCTCCATATGCGAATGGCAGCATTCATATTGGTCACTCTGTAAACAAGATTCTGAAAGACATTATCGTGAAGTCCAAAGGACTCGCGGGATATGACTCGCCTTACGTTCCGGGCTGGGACTGCCATGGTCTGCCAATCGAACTGAAAGTGGAGCAAGAGTACGGTAAGCCGGGTGAGAAGTTCACCGCCGCTGAGTTCCGCGCGAAATGCCGCGAATACGCTGCCACCCAGGTTGACGGTCAGCGCGCTGACTTTATCCGTCTGGGCGTGCTGGGCGACTGGTCGCATCCGTACCTGACCATGGACTTCAAAACCGAAGCCAACATCATCCGTGCGCTGGGTAAAATCATCGGCAACGGTCACCTGCACAAAGGCGCTAAGCCGGTGCACTGGTGCGTCGACTGCCGTTCTGCGCTGGCAGAAGCGGAAGTTGAGTATTACGACAAAACCTCGCCTTCTATCGATGTGGCTTTCGAAGCGGTCGATCAGGATGCGATCAAAGCTAAATTTGGTCTGCCTGGGGTAAGTGGCCCGATCTCGCTGGTTATCTGGACCACCACCCCGTGGACGTTGCCAGCCAACCGTGCGATTTCCCTGTCCGGTGAGTTTGAGTACGCGCTGGTGCAGATTGATGGCCGTGCGGTTATCCTGGCGAAAGACCTGGTCGAAAGCGTGCTGAAACGCGCGAACATCACCGATTACACCGTGCTGGGCACCGTAAAAGGCGACGCGCTGGAACTGATGCGTTTCAAACACCCGTTCCTGGACTTCGACGTTCCGGGGATCCTGGGCGACCACGTCACGCTGGACGCGGGTACTGGTGCGGTGCATACCGCCGGTGGCCACGGTCCAGACGACTACAACATCAGCCTGAAATACGGTCTGGAAATCGCCAACCCGGTCGGTCCGGATGGCTCTTACCTTCCTGGCACCTACCCGGCCCTGGACGGTATTAACGTCTTTAAAGCCAACGACATCATCGTTGACATGCTGCGCACCAGCGGCGCGCTGCTGCACGTTGAGAAAATGCAGCACAGCTACCCGTGCTGCTGGCGTCACAAGTCGCCGATCATCTTCCGTGCGACCCCGCAGTGGTTCGTCAGCATGGACCAGAAAGGCCTGCGCGAGCAGTCTCTGAAAGAGATCAAAGGCGTGCAGTGGATCCCGGACTGGGGCCAGGCGCGTATCGAATCCATGGTGGCTAACCGTCCTGACTGGTGTATCTCCCGTCAGCGCACCTGGGGCGTGCCGATGTCGCTGTTCGTACATAAAGAGACGCAGGAGCTGCACCCGAATACGCTGGAACTGATGGAAGAAGTGGCGAAGCGCGTCGAAGTTGACGGCATTCAGGCGTGGTGGGATCTCGACGCCCGCGACATCCTGGGCGCTGACGCAGACAGCTACGAGAAAGTGCCAGATACCCTGGACGTGTGGTTCGACTCCGGTTCAACCCACGCCTCTGTCGTTGACGTGCGCCCTGAGTTCGCCGGTCACGCTGCCGACATGTATCTGGAAGGCTCCGACCAACACCGCGGCTGGTTCATGTCATCCCTGATGATCTCCACCGCCATGAAGGGTAAAGCACCTTACCGTCAGGTACTGACTCACGGCTTCACCGTGGATGGTCAGGGCCGTAAGATGTCCAAGTCCATCGGTAATACCGTTTCTCCGCAGGACGTGATGAACAAACTGGGCGCGGACATCCTGCGCCTGTGGGTGGCGTCGACCGACTACACCGGCGAAATGGCGGTGTCTGATGAAATCCTGAAACGTGCCGCTGACAGCTATCGTCGTATCCGTAACACCGCGCGCTTCCTGCTGGCGAACCTGAACGGGTTTGATCCGGTAAAAGACATGGTGAAGCCGGAAGAGATGGTCGTGCTCGATCGCTGGGCGGTGGGCTGCGCGAAAGCGGCGCAGGAAGACATTGTTAAAGCGTACGAATCTTACGACTTCCACGAAGTGGTGCAGCGCCTGATGCGCTTCTGCTCCATCGAGATGGGCTCGTTCTACCTCGACATCATCAAAGACCGCCAGTACACCGCGAAAGCGGACAGCGTGGCACGTCGTAGCTGCCAGACTGCGCTGTTCCACATCGCAGAGGCGCTGGTACGCTGGATGGCGCCGATCATGTCCTTCACCGCGGATGAAATCTGGGGTTACCTGCCGGGCGACCGCGAGAAGTATGTCTTCACCGGCGAGTGGTACGAAGGTCTGTTCGATCTCTCCAGCACCGAAGCGATGAACGATGCCTACTGGGACGAGCTGCTGAAAGTGCGTGGCGAAGTGAACAAGGTTATCGAGCAGGCGCGCGCTGACAAGAAAGTCGGTGGCTCTCTGGAAGCGACGGTGACCCTGTACGCAGAGCCTGAGCTGGCCGCGAAGCTGACCGCGCTGGGCGATGAATTACGATTTGTCCTGTTGACCTCCGGTGCGAAAGTTGCGGATTATGCCGAGGCGTCTGCTGATGCTCAGCAGAGCGAACTGCTCAAAGGACTGAAGGTCGCACTGAGCAAAGCCGACGGTGAGAAATGCCCGCGTTGCTGGCATTACACTACCGATGTCGGTCAGGTGGCGGAACACGCAGACATCTGCGGACGCTGTGTAAGCAACGTCGCCGGTGACGGCGAAAAACGTAAGTTTGCCTGATGAGTAAAACTCTCTGTTCAACAGGACTGCGCTGGCTGTGGCTGGTGGTAGTGGTGCTGATTATTGATTTGGGCAGCAAGTTCCTGATCCTCCAGAATTTCGCTCTGGGGGATACGGTCCCGCTGTTCCCGTCGCTTAACCTGCACTACGCCCGCAACTACGGTGCGGCGTTTAGTTTCCTTGCCGACAGCGGTGGCTGGCAGCGCTGGTTCTTCGCGGGTATCGCTATCGGTATCTGCGTCGTGCTGGTGGTGCTGATGTACCGCTCGAAGGCCACGCAAAAGCTGAATAACATCGCCTACGCGCTGATCATTGGCGGCGCGCTGGGCAACCTGTTTGACCGCCTGTGGCACGGCTTTGTGGTCGATATGATCGACTTCTACGTCGGCGACTGGCACTTCGCGACCTTTAACCTCGCCGATAGCGCCATTTGCATCGGTGCGGCGTTAATCGTGCTGGAAGGCTTCTTGCCTAAACCGGCCGCGAAAGAGCAGGCGTAACAAAACCAGCCGGGTGACGCGTAGCGATCCCGGCCTACAGAATTTGTGGCCCCCCGTAGGCCCGGTAAGCGTAGCGCCACCGGGCAACAGGTGACCCAAAACAAGCGAGCAATTTGCATGTCTAAATCCGTACAGAGCAACAGCGCGGTTCTCGTTCATTTCACGCTGAAGCTGGATGACGGCTCCACGGCCGAATCCACCCGCAACAATGGCAAACCGGCGCTGTTTCGTCTGGGTGACACCTCCCTGTCTGAAGGCCTTGAGCAGCAGCTTCTGGGTCTGAAAGAGGGCGAGAAAAAAGCGTTCTCACTGGAGCCGGATGCGGCATTCGGTGTGCCAAGCCCGGATCTGATCCAGTATTTCTCGCGCCGTGAGTTTATGGATGCGGGTGAACCGGAAATCGGGGCGATTATGCTCTTTACCGCTATGGACGGCAGCGAAATGCCTGGCGTGATCCGCGAAATCAACGGTGACTCCATTACCGTTGACTTCAACCATCCGCTTGCCGGGCGTACCGTTCATTTTGATGTAGAAGTGCTGGAGATCGATCCGGCGCTGGAGGCCTGAAATGCAGATCCTGTTGGCTAACCCGCGCGGTTTTTGCGCCGGTGTAGACCGCGCTATCAGCATTGTTGAAAACGCGCTGGAGATTTACGGCGCGCCGATTTACGTGCGTCACGAAGTGGTGCACAACCGCTACGTGGTCGACAGCCTGCGCGAGCGCGGTGCGATTTTTATTGAGCAGATCAGCGAAGTGCCGGACGGCGCAATCCTCATTTTCTCCGCGCACGGCGTATCCCAGGCGGTACGCAACGAGGCGAAAAGCCGCGATCTGACCGTATTCGATGCCACCTGTCCGTTAGTGACTAAGGTGCATATGGAAGTGGCGCGCGCCAGCCGTCGCGGTGAAGAGTCAATTCTGATTGGTCACGCCGGTCACCCGGAAGTGGAAGGCACGATGGGCCAGTACAGCAACCCGGAAGGGGGCATGTATCTGGTGGAGTCACCGGAAGACGTCCTGACGCTGAACGTGAAAAACGAAGCGCGTCTGTCGTTTATGACCCAGACGACGCTTTCCGTGGACGACACCTCAGACGTGATTGACGCCCTGCGCCAGCGCTTCCCGAAAATCGTCGGGCCGCGCAAAGATGATATCTGCTACGCAACCACCAACCGTCAGGAAGCCGTGCGCGCGCTGGCTGAACAGGCGGACGTGGTGCTGGTGGTCGGCTCGAAAAACTCCTCTAACTCCAACCGTCTGGCCGAACTGGCGCAGCGTATGGGGAAAGCGGCGTTTCTGATCGACGACGCAACGGACATTCAGGAAGCGTGGGTAAAAAACGCGGCCTGCGTCGGTGTTACCGCAGGCGCTTCAGCGCCGGATATTCTGGTGCAGAACGTCATTGCCCGTCTGCAAGAGCTGGGCGGTGGCGAAGCGGTGCCGCTGGAAGGCCGTGAAGAGAACATTGTCTTCGAAGTGCCGAAAGAGCTGCGTATTGACGCGCGAGAAGTGGAATAGTTCTTTATCTGATGAAAGGCCAGCACCTCCTGTGCTGGCCTTTTTTTTGCCCCAAACTTTATCGTGACGACAAAATCATGTCTTTTACTGATATTTAAGCCGGTTTCACGTTAAATTCTAATTATCGGTGTTTTCAGTTGGCAGGCTTTGCCAAGGCTGGTTAATCTGAAAACGGTTTACATCATTTTAACGTAAGAGAATAACTATGCATGATGCACAGATCCGCGTTGCTATTGCGGGCGCGGGTGGACGTATGGGCCGCCAGCTGATTCAGGCAGCACTACAGATGAATGGCGTGGCACTCGGCGCGGCGCTGGAGCGTGAAGGTTCATCCCTGCTGGGAGCCGATGCAGGCGAGCTGGCGGGCGCGGGCAAGACAGGCGTTACCGTGCAGAGCAGCCTTGAGGCGGTGAAAGAAGACTTTGACGTGTTCATCGACTTTACCCGTCCGGAAGGCACACTGGCTCATCTGGCGTTTTGCCGTCAGCACGGTAAAGGGATGGTGATTGGTACCACTGGTTTCGATGATGCCGGTAAACAGGCCATTCAGGACGCAGCCACCGACATTGCGATTGTCTTCGCTGCGAACTTTAGCGTCGGCGTTAACGTCACGCTGAAACTGCTGGAAAAGGCAGCGAAGGTGATGGGCAACTATACCGACATTGAGATTGTTGAAGCACACCACCGCCATAAAGTTGATGCTCCGTCAGGCACGGCGCTGGCGATGGGCGAAGCGATTGCTCATGCACTTGATAAAGATTTAAAAGAGTGCGCGGTCTATACCCGTGAAGGACATACCGGCGAACGCGTACCCGGGACAATTGGTTTCGCAACCGTTCGTGCAGGCGATATCGTCGGCGAACATACAGCGATGTTCGCCGATATTGGCGAACGTGTTGAGATCACCCATAAAGCGTCAAGCCGCATGACGTTTGCGAATGGTGCAGTTCGTGCCGCCTTGTGGCTTAACGCCAAGGAAAAGGGTCTTTTTGATATGCGAGATGTGCTTGATCTCAATAATTTGTAAGCGATATTACCCATCGTGATGTGGTTATTGCAGTCGTAATTACTTGATTGCATAGGGCAATAATTTATTGCCCTCTTATTTTATCCGTTTTAGATAAAAAATAACGCTTAGGCGGCATAAAGCTTACTGTTGTGCCATTTTTCTGTGAAATATATGTAAATTTTGACCATCTGGTCCACTTTTTGTCGCCCACCTCCCTAAAATTCTAACAAACCTGCCGCGCAAGCGTTTTCCGGAATGATTTACCTGATCTTTTTGTCCATTAAATCCCATTCCAGACGCCAGGCTTGCAAAAGAATATACAAAACTCCCGTTTTAAGTTGACTTTTACATAGCAAATCCCCAGAATGCCGCCGTTTGCCAAAAATCCGCTGGCAACACATTTGCATTGATCCATGACATGGTTATGCATTAATATGCAAATAAAGTGAGTGAATATTCTCTGGAGGGTGTTTTGATTAAGTCAGCGCTATTGGTTCTGGAAGACGGAACCCAGTTTATCGGTCGGGCCATAGGGGCAACGGGTTCGGCGGTTGGGGAAGTCGTTTTCAATACTTCAATGACCGGTTATCAAGAAATCCTCACTGATCCTTCCTATTCTCGCCAAATCGTTACTCTTACTTATCCTCATATCGGCAATGTCGGCACCAATGCGGCTGACGAAGAATCCTCTCAGGTACATGCGCAAGGCCTGGTCATTCGCGACCTGCCGCTGATTGCCAGCAACTTCCGCAACACTGAAGACCTCTCTTCTTACCTGAAGCGCCATAACATTGTGGCGATTGCCGATATCGATACCCGTAAGCTGACGCGTCTGCTGCGCGAGAAGGGTGCACAAAACGGTTGTATCATCGCAGGGGATAACCTCGATGCGACGCTGGCGCTGGAAAAAGCGAAAGCCTTCCCGGGACTGAACGGTATGGACCTGGCGAAAGAAGTGACCACCGCTGAAGCCTACAGCTGGACGCAGGGAAGCTGGACGCTGGAAGGCGACCTGCCGGAAGCGAAACCGGAAAGCGAGCTGCCGTTCCACGTGGTGGCCTACGATTTTGGCGCCAAGCGCAACATCCTGCGTATGCTGGTTGACCGTGGCTGCCGCCTGACGGTCGTCCCGGCACAAACGTCTGCGGAAGATGTTCTGAAGATGAACCCGGACGGCATCTTCCTCTCTAACGGTCCTGGCGACCCGGCGCCGTGCGACTACGCTATCGACGCCATCAAGGCCTTCCTGGAAACCGATATCCCGGTATTCGGCATCTGTCTCGGTCATCAGCTGCTGGCGCTGGCGAGCGGAGCGAACACCGTCAAGATGAAGTTCGGCCACCACGGTGGTAACCACCCGGTGAAAGATATCGACAACAACACGGTGATGATCACCGCGCAGAACCACGGCTTCGCTGTGGATGAAGCGACGATGCCGGCTAACCTGCGCGTGACGCACAAATCACTGTTCGATGGCACCTTGCAGGGTATCCATCGTACCGATAAGCCTGCGTTCAGCTTCCAGGGTCACCCTGAAGCCAGCCCGGGCCCACACGATGCCGCGCCGCTGTTCGATCACTTCATCGAACTTATCGAGCAATACCGTAAGACCGCTAAATAATCAGGAGCTGAGAAGACCATGCCAAAACGTACAGACATAAAAAGCATCCTGATCCTTGGCGCTGGCCCGATTGTCATCGGCCAGGCCTGTGAATTTGACTACTCCGGCGCGCAGGCGTGTAAAGCCCTGCGTGAAGAAGGTTACCGCGTCATCCTCGTGAACTCTAACCCGGCCACCATCATGACCGACCCGGAAATGGCGGATGCGACCTACATCGAGCCGATTCACTGGGAAGTGGTACGCAAAATTATCGAGAAAGAGCGTCCGGACGCGGTGCTGCCAACCATGGGCGGCCAGACGGCGCTGAACTGTGCGCTGGAGCTGGAGCGTCAGGGCGTGCTGGAAGAGTTCGGCGTGACCATGATCGGTGCGACCGCCGACGCGATTGATAAAGCAGAAGACCGTCGCCGCTTCGACGTGGCCATGAAGAAAATTGGCCTTGATACCGCACGTTCCGGTATCGCGCACAATATGGAAGAAGCGCTGGCCGTTGCGTCTGAAGTGGGTTATCCGTGCATCATCCGTCCTTCCTTCACCATGGGCGGCACCGGCGGCGGCATTGCCTACAACCGCGAAGAGTTTGAAGAGATTTGCGAGCGCGGCCTGGATCTCTCCCCAACCAAAGAGCTGCTGATTGATGAATCGCTGATTGGCTGGAAAGAGTACGAGATGGAAGTGGTGCGTGATAAAAACGACAACTGCATCATCGTCTGCTCCATCGAAAACTTCGATGCGATGGGTATCCACACCGGCGACTCCATCACCGTTGCGCCAGCTCAGACGCTGACCGACAAAGAGTACCAAATCATGCGTAACGCCTCGATGGCGGTACTGCGTGAAATCGGCGTGGAAACCGGCGGCTCTAACGTGCAGTTCTCGGTGAACCCGAAAACCGGCCGTCTGATTGTTATCGAAATGAACCCGCGCGTGTCCCGTTCCTCCGCGCTGGCCTCCAAAGCCACCGGCTTCCCGATTGCGAAAGTGGCGGCGAAACTGGCGGTGGGTTATACCCTCGACGAGCTGATGAACGACATCACCGGTGGCCGCACCCCTGCGTCCTTCGAGCCGTCCATCGACTACGTTGTGACCAAAATTCCACGCTTTAACTTCGAGAAATTCGCCGGCGCGAACGACCGTCTGACCACCCAGATGAAATCTGTTGGTGAAGTCATGGCGATTGGCCGCACGCAGCAGGAATCCCTGCAAAAAGCGCTGCGCGGCCTGGAAGTGGGCGCGACCGGCTTTGACCCGAAAGTCAGCCTGGACGACCCGGAAGCACTGACCAAAATCCGCCGCGAGCTGAAAGACGCGGGCGCAGAGCGTATCTGGTACATCGCCGATGCCTTCCGTGCGGGGCTGTCCGTCGACGGCGTATTTAACCTGACTAACATTGACCGCTGGTTCCTGGTGCAGATTGAAGAGCTGGTGCGTCTGGAAGAGAAAGTGGCGGAGCTGGGCATCAACGGCCTGGACGCGGACTTCCTGCGCATGCTGAAGCGTAAAGGCTTCGCCGATGCGCGTCTGGCTAAGCTGGCGGGCGTGCGTGAAGCGGAAATCCGCAAGCTGCGCGACCAGTATGACCTGCACCCGGTTTACAAGCGCGTGGACACCTGTGCAGCAGAGTTCTCGACCGATACCGCGTACATGTACTCCACCTATGAAGACGAGTGCGAAGCGAACCCGTCCGTCGACCGCGACAAGATTATGGTGCTGGGCGGCGGTCCAAACCGTATCGGCCAGGGCATCGAGTTTGACTACTGCTGCGTACACGCCTCACTGGCGCTGCGTGAAGACGGTTACGAGACCATCATGGTCAACTGTAACCCGGAAACCGTTTCGACCGACTACGATACCTCCGACCGCCTCTACTTCGAGCCGGTTACCCTGGAAGACGTGCTGGAAATCGTGCGCATCGAGAAGCCAAAAGGCGTGATCGTGCAGTACGGCGGCCAGACTCCGCTGAAGCTGGCGCGCGCGCTGGAAGCAGCAGGTGTACCGGTTATCGGCACCAGCCCGGACGCGATTGACCGTGCGGAAGACCGCGAACGTTTCCAGCAGGCGGTTGACCGTCTCAAGCTGAAACAGCCGGCGAACGCCACCGTGACCGCGATTGAAATGGCCGTTGAGAAAGCGAAAGAGATCGGCTACCCGCTGGTGGTGCGTCCTTCCTATGTACTGGGCGGCCGCGCGATGGAAATCGTCTACGACGAAGCGGACCTGCGTCGCTACTTCCAGACGGCGGTGAGCGTTTCCAACGATGCGCCTGTGCTGCTCGACCGCTTCCTCGACGACGCGGTTGAAGTCGACGTGGATGCCATCTGCGACGGCGAAATGGTGCTGATTGGCGGCATCATGGAGCACATCGAGCAGGCGGGCGTGCACTCCGGTGACTCCGCCTGTTCTCTGCCAGCGTACACCCTGAGCCAGGAGATTCAGGACGTGATGCGCCAGCAGGTGCAGAAGCTGGCCTTCGAGCTTCAGGTTCGCGGCCTGATGAACGTTCAGTTCGCGGTAAAAGACAACGAAGTCTACCTGATTGAAGTCAACCCGCGTGCGGCGCGTACCGTACCGTTCGTCTCTAAAGCGACCGGTATTCCGCTGGCGAAAGTGGCGGCGCGCGTGATGGCAGGCCAGACGCTGGCTCAGCAGGGCGTCACGAAAGAAATCATCCCGCCGTACTACTCGGTGAAAGAGGTGGTGCTGCCGTTTAACAAATTCCCGGGCGTTGACCCGCTGTTAGGGCCAGAGATGCGCTCTACCGGGGAAGTGATGGGCGTGGGCCGTACCTTCGCCGAAGCGTTTGCCAAAGCGCAGCTGGGCAGTAGCTCCACCATGAGAAAATCTGGCCGTGCGCTGCTCTCCGTTCGCGAAGGCGATAAAGAGCGCGTGGTTGACCTGGCCGCCAAGCTGCTGAAACAGGGCTTCGAGCTGGACGCCACTCACGGTACGGCGATTGTGCTGGGTGAAGCGGGTATCAACCCGCGTCTGGTGAACAAAGTGCATGAAGGTCGTCCGCACATTCAGGACCGCATTAAGAATGGCGAGTACACCTACATCATTAACACCACCGCAGGTCGCCAGGCGATTGAAGACTCCAAGCTGATTCGCCGCAGCGCGCTCCAGTACAAAGTGCATTACGACACCACCCTGAACGGCGGTTTCGCGACGGCCATGGCGCTGAATGCGGATGCCACCGAGAAGGTGATTTCGGTGCAGGAAATGCACGCTCAGATTAGCAAGTAATCTGCACAGGCCCGGCAAGCGTTAGCGCCGCCGGGCAAATGGCGGGTGGCGCTTCGCTTACCCGCCCTGTGGTTTTCTTTACCCATCTTAAGAACCTTCTGGTTTTTCATCCGCTTTCAGTCAGTTAGCCTAAAATAGTTAGGTCGATAACGAAAATTCAACTGAGAGCAGGGGAAAACACCATGCAAAATAAACTACTGATCGCTTCCGTTCTGGCTGCCACCGCAATGTTCACCGTGGCGGGCTGTTCGTCCAATCAGGCCGTAAAAACCACCGATGGCAAAACGATTGTTACTGACGGGAAACCGCAGGTGGATGACGATACCGGTCTGGTATCGTACAAAAACGCCGAAACCGGTCAAACTGAACAGATTAACCGTGACCAGGTTAAATCAATGGGTGAGCTGGATAACTAAAAAAAAGCAGTGGCACATGCCACTGCTTTTTTGCTTCAGGATGATCGATTACCAGCGATGGTTTAACAAAATATGACCGCCGTAGGCGGCATAGCTGTTTTCACCCCACTCGCCGCTGGCACGCAGGGAGATTGTCGTGGTTTCGTTCAGGTTGCCGGTTACGCCCAGCTCTAACTGACCACGATCTTCCGGCGTATCGTTGCTGACGGTCTCGTCGTTGAATGCCAGATCGTTTTGACCAGCACCTTTCAACCAGTTAACCGCGACGTACGGCTGCCAGGCCTTGACGTCCTTCTGCTGGAAGTAGCTTGCTTTAACGCCGAGACGACCAAAGACGCTGTCATTGTCCAGGGTAGTGACGCGTACGCCGTCGCGATCGGTATGATTTTCCTGATCGAGATAGCTGTAGATCACCTGTGCCTGCGGCTCGATCTTCCAGGTACGTTCATTTTCAGACTGGATAACCCACGCGTGGCCGACTTCAACAGACGCGGCGAAACCTTCGCTATCGTAGTCTTCATCGTTGCGGTTGCTGGTGACCTTGTTGTTGTACCAGCTGTAAGCGGCCCAGGTATCAACGTAGCTGCCGAGACGTAATTTCTGATCTTCCTGCCAGGTGGCGTACAGCCCAACATTGAAGCCATCAACCTTACCCTGTGCGTCACGCACGTTGTGCTTCGCATCAGAGTGGGTCTTCGCCTGGCCTGCACCGAACATCCCGCCAGCACGCAGGATACCGTTATCCATTGGCTTGCTCATGAAATCGCTGCCGACTTGCAGTACGGTGGTGGTGGTGTCGTAGCTGACTTTATCGCCACCCGCATCGTTCTCGTGATAGCGACCCTTAACGTACATCCAGGTGTTCAGGTCGTCTTCATTGCGGAAGGTGATCTGGTCGCGATCGTCACGCTTATGCAGGAACATGCCCTGAGCGGCAAGGTAGTTGCCTAAGTAAGCACCCACTTCAGGCGCCATGACTTCCGGCGCATTGTTACCGCCGTTGTCGGTGTTACCGCCGTTGTCGGTGTTACCGCCGTTGTCGGTGTTGCCGCCGTTATCGGTGTTGCCGCCGTTGTCGGTGTTACCGCCGTTGTCAGTGTTGCCACCGTTGTCGGTGTTGCCGCCGTTATCGGTGTTGCCGCCGTTGTCGGTGTTGCCACCATCATCGGTGTTGCCGCCGTTGTCGGTGTTGCCACCATCATCGGTGTTGCCACCATCATCGGTGTTGCCGCCGTTGTCGGTGTTACCGCCATCATCGGTATTACCACCGTCATCGGTGTCGTCGGAAGGATCATCAGAAGGCGTCGCCTTTGATTCCAGATACCAGTTGCCGTCACTGTGCTGGTAGAGGTTATATTCCCAG
Source organism: Enterobacter cloacae complex sp. EB5 (assembly GCF_031432835.1). Classification (NCBI taxonomy): domain Bacteria; kingdom Pseudomonadati; phylum Pseudomonadota; class Gammaproteobacteria; order Enterobacterales; family Enterobacteriaceae; genus Enterobacter; species Enterobacter cloacae complex sp. EB5. The sequence continues at coordinate 1,257,143 of NZ_CP133860.1, read as the reverse complement.
GCGCCTGCGACGACCGGTTTTGCCAGCGTCAGTTGGGCTTCGGAACTGCCGCCGATGCTGACAATTTCCATACCGTTAATGGTTTGCGCGCCTGCGCCGCCAATGTTGGTAATGCTGACGCCGGACTGACCGAAGCTGCTGCCCGTAATAGTGAGGTGGTCAGTTGGTGAATTATCTTCACCCAGGGTGCTGTTCATCACGATCTGGCTACCGTCAGAGCCGGTGTAGTCGCCATTAATCGTAAAATTATTGCCAACGCTATTATCAGCCGCACTGAGTAACAGCGTGCCGCCATTAGTCACGTTGCCGTTGATGGTATCGACGCCGGAAGCGCTGAGCGTGGAGTTACCCTGGACGGCATTCCATGCCGCCAGCGTACCGCCGCTAAGAACCGCGATGTTGTTGTTTACTTCGCCTGCGGTGGCAAAGGTCGCACCATTTTTAACGGTAACGGTGGCGTTACTGCCCTTGACGCCGAGCGTTGCGCCGGTGGAGACCAGCGTGGTGCCGCCGTGCAGAACCGTATCCCCTGTGTAGCTATTTTTGCCCGTCAGGGTCAGGGTATTGGAGTCTACTTTTTCGACGTTACCGCTACCGGTCATGTCGGTGGCGAAAGTGAAATCGCTACCCTGATTAAAAATGACGGTACCGTTGTTAGTGAGCCCACCGCTGAGCGTCGCAGTTTTTTCGCCATCGCCCAGTTGCAGAGAGGCGTCTTTGGCCACCCGTGTATTACCGGTGTTGGATACGTCGCCCGCCAGGGTTAACGCGCCAGTCTCTACCAGCAAGGAGTCGCCAGAGCCAATAATGTCAATATTGCCCGACAGTGCCCAGCTTTCGCCGTTCATTGTGACGCTGGCAAAACCGTCCCCTTCATTCAGGCCGATAAAGTTACTGTCTTCCGTGCCCGTGCCGATCAGTGTCAGGGTGTTTCCCTTGGAATTTGTGGAAATAACGTCACCGATGAGGGTGGAACCAGTGTCGAGCAACAGCGTGTTAATTTCACTGCTGGCAAACATAATGGCGTTTGTTTCACCACTGATAGTTCCGCTATTCAAGATATCTAAATTTGCCGTATCTTTTGAACTGATGCCATTATCGGTTCCCTGCACAGTGCAACTGTTGATAACCTTAGTGTTGCCATAATCTGCCGTAATAGCGTCACCGTTTGTACCGATAATTGAGCCATAGTTATTTATGCCAATACCAGCCTGAGTACTCAGACCTGTTTTTCCTTTTATCATTCCGTTGCTGGTATTGGTAATGTTTAATGCGGAGGAACCTTTGCTGACAAACATGCCATTTTCCGCACCGATAATACTTCCACTGTTATTAAAATCACCGCGTAATGACTTAATATTCACAGCGTTTGCCGTAGTGGAGGAAATAGTTGCGCCGATGCCGTTATTAATGACAACGCTCTGTACACCCGTATTAATATTCAGGCCATTTCCCGTTCCAGAAATGTTCCCATTATTAGTGGCATTGTTGACTTTAAAACCTGAGACAGAAACGGCCGCCTCACTGTCAGCAGAGGAAATTGTGACATCTTGATTAATAACATATTCAGCATCGGCTGAAAAATCTTGAGGGACAGAGGTTGATTGATCAATGATTGCAGAAAACGCAACCGCTGGGGTGCATATTAACAAAGCAGGAAATATCTTCCCCAGAGTTTTGGTTGTATTATTTAATTTGAAGAATTTTTTGCTCATGTACACATCCATTTGAGTGAGAAGGAACATCAGATAACGTGTGTAACACGTATATTGACTATATTTAAGATTGAGCTAAAAACAAAAAGCATAAAATTATTATTTTTTCAATGAGTTATGTACAGGTTGATTTATTAAAATGTAACTTAAGATAATCTAAAAATATTTGTAAAAGATATGAGTGTATATAACCATTTTGCAGGGTTAATTCGTCGCTAGCGTGGTGCTTCTTCTTTCGCGTCAGTCGCGTTTGTATGGCGACAAAGGTTGCCATTCCTTGCGATTTACTTTGAAGCGGTCGTTAGCCTCTTTCAGTTGGGGGGGGAACTGTCTACACTCATTGCTACAAGAAAAGCAGAAGACAGGCATATTCATGGTTCTGATAATTTATGCGCACCCCTATCCGCAGCATTCGCATGCGAATAAGCGGATGCTTGAGCAGGCAAGGACGCTCGAAAACGTAGAGATACGTTCCCTCTATCAACTCTATCCAGATTTTAATATCGATGTCGCCGCCGAACAGGAGGCGCTCTCTCGTGCCGATCTGATCGTCTGGCAGCATCCGATGCAGTGGTACAGCACCCCTCCGCTGCTGAAATTGTGGATCGACAAAGTTTTCTCCCACGGTTGGGCATACGGACACAATGGCAAAGCGCTTCATGGCAAAAGCCTGATGTGGGCTGTTACCACCGGCGGGGGGGAAAGCCACTTTGAGATTGGCGCCTTCCCCGGATTTGACGTGCTGGCGCAGCCGCTCCAGGCTACTGCCCTGTACTGCGGTCTGAACTGGCTTCCGCCTTTTGCGATGCACTGTACCTTTGTCTGCGACGATGAAACCTTGCAGGCGCAGGCTCGTCACTACAAACAACGCTTACTTGAGTGGCAGGAGGCGCACAATGGATAGCCATACGCTGATACAGGCGCTGATTTATCTTGGCGCGGCGGCATTAATTGTGCCCGTGGCGGTTCGCCTGGGGCTGGGCTCGGTGCTCGGCTATCTGATTGCCGGGTGTGTGATTGGCCCCTGGGGCTTTCGGCTGGTGACGGATGCCGAGTCGATCCTGCATTTTGCGGAGATCGGCGTGGTGCTGATGCTGTTTGTGATTGGTCTGGAGCTGGATCCGCAGCGGCTGTGGAAGCTACGCGCCTCGGTGTTTGGCGGAGGCGCCCTGCAAATGCTGGCCTGCGGTCTGCTGTTGGGCGGGTTCTGCATTCTGCTGGGGATGGAGTGGAAAGTCGCGGAGCTGATCGGCATGACGCTGGCGCTCTCCTCGACGGCAATTGCCATGCAGGCAATGAACGAGCGTAACCTGACGGTGTCGCAAATGGGGCGCAGCACCTTCTCCGTACTGTTGTTCCAGGATATTGCCGCCATCCCGCTGGTGGCGATGATCCCGCTGCTGGCAGCCAGCGGCGCATCAACGACGCTGGGGGCATTTGCCTTATCCGCGCTGAAGGTTGTCGGTGCGCTGGCGCTGGTTGTTCTGCTTGGTCGCTACGTAACGCGCCCGCTGCTGCGCTTTGTGGCTCGCTCTGGCCTGCGCGAAGTCTTCAGCGCCGTTGCGTTATTCCTGGTGTTTGGGTTTGGATTGCTGCTGGAAGAGGCCGGGCTGTCGATGGCAATGGGCGCCTTCCTCGCAGGGGTCTTACTGGCAAGCTCTGAATACCGTCACGCGCTGGAAAGCGATATCGAGCCGTTTAAGGGATTGCTGCTGGGGCTGTTTTTCATCGGCGTCGGGATGTCTATTGACTTCGGGACGCTGGTGACCCATCCGCTGCGTATCATCATTCTGCTGGTGGGTTTCCTGGTCATTAAAATGGCGATGCTGTGGCTGATTGCCCGCCCGTTAAACGTGCCAAAACCGCAACGCCGCTGGTTTGCCGTGCTGCTGGGGCAGGGGAGTGAGTTTGCTTTCGTGGTCTTTGGCGCAGCGCAGATGGCAAATGTACTCGATCCGGAATGGGCAAAAGCGCTGACGCTGGCGGTTGCGCTGTCGATGGCGGCAACGCCGATCCTGCTGGTGCTGCTGACGCGTCTGGAAAAAACGGGAAGCGAACAGGAGCGAGAAGCCGATGAGATCGACGAGGAGCAGCCGCGGGTGATCATCGCCGGATTTGGCCGCTTCGGGCAGATTACCGGCCGTTTACTGCTCTCCAGCGGAGTCAAAATGGTTATCCTCGATCACGATCCTGACCATGTCGATACGCTGCGTAAATTCGATATGAAAGTGTTTTACGGTGATGCGACCCGGGTTGATCTGCTGGAATCCGCCGGGGCGGCGAAAGCCGAGGTGTTGATTAATGCCATTGACGATCCAGAAACCAGTATGCAGATGGTTGAGCTGGTCAAAGAGCATTTTCCGCATCTGACCATTATCTCCCGTGCGCGCGATGTGGATCATTACATCCAGCTGCGTCAGGCGGGTGTGGCAGCCCCTGAACGTGAAACCTTCGAAGGGGCGCTTAAATCTGGCCGCATGGCGCTGGAAAGCCTGGGACTCGGTGCGTATGAAGCCCGTGAGCGTGCCGATCTGTTCCGCCGTTTTAATCATGAGATGGTGGAAGAGATGGTGGCGATGGCGAGCAGTACGGCAACCGAACGCGCTGCGGTGTTTAAACGCACCAGCACCATGCTGACGGAGATCATCAACGAAGATCGTAATCACCTGTCGCTGGTTCAGCGCCACGGCTGGCAAGGGACGGAAGAGGGCAAGCATACCGGTGATCCTGCGGATGAACCGGAGAGTAAACCCTCTGCGTGAAGTGGAGTTGCCAGCAATATTAAAAAATTTCTAATTCTTTACCCTGCCGCCAGTCGACGAAAGATTAAGCTTTCCGTATAGTGGCGGCAATTTTTTGCATCCGGGAAATTTTCAATGATCAGTCTGATTGCAGCGCTGGCGGTAGACCGCGTTATCGGCATGGAAAACGCCATGCCGTGGAACCTGCCTGCCGATCTCGCATGGTTTAAACGTACTACGTTAAACAAGCCGGTAGTGATGGGCCGCCTGACCTGGGAGTCGATTGGTCGTCCATTGCCGGGTCGTAAGAATATTGTGATCAGTAGCCAGCCGGGCACTGACGATCGCGTTCAGTGGGTTAAGTCCGTTGATGAAGCCATTGCCGCCTGCGGAGATGCCGAAGAGATCATGGTGATCGGCGGCGGGCGTGTGTATGAGCAGTTCCTGCCAAAAGCGCAGAAACTGTATCTGACGCACATTGATGCGGAAGTGGAAGGGGATACCCATTTCCCGGATTACGATCCGGACGAGTGGGAGTCTGTATTCAGTGAGTTTCACGATGCGGATGCGCAGAACTCGCACAGCTACTGCTTCGAAATTCTGGAACGTCGTTAACGGTTTTATCCTCTCCCGGTGGGAGAGGATAAACATCCTCAGGAAGCGACCGCCTCACCCTCGCCTAAGTCCAGCTGTCGGTTGGATGGCTGCACAAAGTAGGTTTTATCTTCCCAGCGTAAGCAGGTTAAATCCCCGCCCCAGCAGCATCCGGTATCCAGCGCGTAGATATTTTCCGGGGTGCCTTTTCCTTCCAGCGATGCCCAGTGCCCAAATACCACGCTGTATTCGTCAGTCACGGGGCCAGGAATGGCAAACCACGGCTTAAGCGGTGCAGGGGCATTTTCCGGCGTATCTTTGCAATACATATCCAGCTGCCCGTTCGGGAAGCAGTAGCGCATGCGCGTAAAGGCATTGGTGATAAAACGCAGTCGCGCCAGGCCGCTGAGGTCATCACTCCAGTTATTCGGCATGTCGCCATACATCGCATCCAGGAAGAACGGATAGGAGTCGCTCGCCAGCACCGCTTCGGCGTCGCGCGCGCAGGTTTTTGCCGTCTCAAGATCCCACTGAGGCGTGATGCCGGCATGCGCCATCACCAGCTTTTTCTCTTCGTCAATCTGTAGCAGCGGCTGGCGACGCAGCCAGTTGAGCAACTCATCGGCATCCGGTGCTTCCAGCAGGGGGGTAATGCGATCTTTCGGCTTATTACGGCTGATCCCGGCGTATACGGCCAGCAGATGCAGATCGTGGTTGCCCAGCACCATACGCACGTTGTCACCCAGCGATTTGACATAGCGGAGGACTTCCAGGGAACCGGGACCGCGCGCCACTAAGTCGCCCGTCAGCCAGAGCGTGTCCTGCCCGGGGGTGAAGTCGACCTGTTTTAATAATGCGATCAGTTCATCGTAGCAACCGTGAACGTCGCCAATCAGATATGTAGACATTAGATTAATGAATAAGTGTAGGTACGGCGAGACGGAATACGGGAATAGCAATGCGGAAAGCATTACCGTCGGCATCGACCATTTCGTAATGGCCCTGCATGGTACCCAGCGGCGTTTCAATGACCGCGCCGCTGGTGTACTGATACTCTTCGCCAGGGGCGATATGGGGTTGTTCACCGACCACACCTTCGCCCTGGACTTCAATTTCACGGCCATTGCCGTTGGTGATAAGCCAGTAGCGCCCGAGCAGTTGCACAGGCATCCGCCCCAGATTGCGAATGGTTACGGTATAAGCAAAGACAAAACGTTCTTCATCCGGTGTGGATTGGGACTCAATGTAGACGCTTTGAACCTGAACACAGACGCGGGGCGAATCAATCATGGCTTAGCTCTCCTTCGGCGGCGCATTGTCGCTGATGTAATTAGCCAGCTTGCAGTACTGCTCTACGGAAATATTTTCCGCACGCATTGCCGGGTCGATACCCAACTCAGCTAATACGTCAACGGTAAACAGATTGCCAAGGCTGTTACGAATCGTTTTACGGCGCTGGTTAAAGGCTTCTGTCGTGATACGGCTCAGTACGCGCAGGTCTTTAACCGGGTACGGCATCGTTTTATGTGGCACCAGGCGCACAACCGCAGAATCTACTTTTGGCGGCGGCGTGAACGCGGAAGGCGGTACTTCTAATACCGGGATCACGTTGCAGTAATATTGCGCCATCACGCTTAAACGACCATACGCTTTACTGTTCGGCCCTGCAACCAGACGGTTAACGACCTCTTTTTGCAACATGAAGTGCATGTCGGCAATGGCATCAGTATAGCTAAACAGATGGAACATCAGCGGGGTGGAGATGTTGTACGGCAGGTTACCGAACACGCGCAGCGGCTGTCCCATTTTTTCTGACAGTTCGCCAAAGTTCATGGTCATCGCATCCTGCTGATAAATCGTCAGCTTCGGCCCGAGGAACGGGTGCGTTTGCAGACGTGCGGCCAGATCGCGGTCGAGTTCGATAACGGTCAGTTCGTCGAGGCGTTCGCCTACCGGCTCGGTCAGCGCGGCAAGACCCGGGCCGATTTCGACCATGGCCTGACCTTTCTGCGGATTAATGGCAGAAACGATACTGTCGATCACAAACTGATCGTTGAGGAAGTTTTGCCCGAAGCGTTTACGGGCTAAGTGGCCCTGATGGACTCGATTAGTCATTGAGTATTAACAATCATTTTGATGGCGAGATTAAGCGCCGTAATAAAACTGCCGACATCCGCTTTTCCCTGGCCTGCCAGATCCAGCGCAGTACCGTGGTCAACGGACGTTCGAATAAAGGGTAAACCGAGGGTGATATTCACCCCGCGGCCAAAGCCCTGGTATTTTAGCACGGGCAGACCCTGATCGTGGTACATCGCGAGTACGGCGTCGGCATTATCCAGGTATTTGGGCTGGAAAAGGGTGTCGGCAGGCAGTGGCCCGCTGAGGTTCATCCCCTTCGCCCGCATCTCCTCAAGCACCGGAATGATGGTGTCGATCTCTTCGGTGCCCATATGTCCGCCCTCACCCGCGTGCGGATTCAGGCCACAAACCAGCACATGCGGCTGCGGAATGCCGAATTTGGTTTGCAGATCGTGATGCAAAATGCCGATGATCTCGCGCAGGAGTTCAGGCGTAATGGCATCCGGAATGGCTTTGATCGGCAGGTGCGTTGTTACCAGCGCAACGCGCATTGCTTCGGTTGCCAGCATCATCACCACTTTCGGGCTGTGCGAACGCTCTTCGAAAAATTCGGTATGCCCGGTAAACGGAATGCCCGCGTCATTGATCACGCCTTTATGCACCGGACCGGTGATCAGGGCGGCAAATTCGCCCTGAAGGCAACCGTCACAGGCGCGCGCCAGCGTCTCGACAACGTAGTGGCCGTTTTCGATGTGTAACTCACCGGGGACAACAGGCGCACGGAGCGGAACAGAAAGCAGGGTGAGAGTGCCAGCCTGCTGCGGTGCGGGCTGTTGGCCTTCAACGTAAGGGAGGAGCGTTAAAGGCAGACCGAGCAAGGCTGCCCGGTCTTGTAACAGTGTTGCATCTGCGCAGACAACCAACTCTACCGGCCAGCTGCGCTGGGCGAGCTGAACCACAAGGTCAGGCCCAATCCCGGCGGGTTCGCCGGGGGTGATCACAACACGATGCGGTTTCATCAGTTGCTCAACACTTTCACGTAAGCGCTGGCGCGTTGTTCCTGCATCCAGGTTGCGGCTTCTTCAGAGAACTTACGGTTAAACAGCATGCGATACGCGCGGTCTTTCTGCGCCGCGTCGGTTTTATCCACGTTGCGCGTGTCCATCAGCTGGATCAGATGCCAGCCGAAGGAGGAGTGCACCGGCGCGCTCATCTGGCCTTTATTCAGCTTCATTAACGCATCGCGGAAAGCCGGATCGTAGATATCCGCTGCCGCCCAACCCAGGTCACCGCCCTGGTTTGCAGAGCCAGGATCCTGAGAGAACTCTTTTGCTGCTTTATCGAAGGTGGTTTTACCGCTCTTGATGTCTGCGGCGATCTGTTCCAGCTTCGCACGGGCCTGATCGTCAGTCATGATCGGAGACGGCTTAAGCAGGATATGACGGGCATGCACTTCGGTAACCGAAATGTTCTGGCTCTGGCCGCGCAGGTCGTTCACTTTCAGAATGTGGAAGCCCACACCGGAACGGATTGGACCGACGATATCGCCTTTCTTGGCGGTGCTCAGCGCCTGGGCAAACAGGGATGGCAGCTCCTGAATACGCCCCCAGCCCATCTGGCCGCCTTTCAGCGCCTGCTGGTCAGCGGAATAGGTGATCGCCAGCTTGCCGAAGTCATCGCCATTACGCGCCTGCTCAACGATAGCGCGCGCCTGGCTTTCCGCCTCAGCCGCCTGATCGGAGGTTGGGTTTTCCGGCAGTGGGATCAGGATGTGGCTCAGGTTAAGCTCGGTGCTGGCATCATTCTGATTCCCCACCTGTTTTGCCAGGGCATCCACTTCCTGCGGCAGGATGGTGACGCGGCGACGGACTTCATTGTTACGCACTTCTGAAATCAGCATCTCTTTACGGATCTGATTACGGTAGGTGGCGTAGCTGATGCCGTCATAGGCCAGGCGGCTACGCATCTGGTCCGGGGTAATGTTGTTCTGCTTTGCAATGTTGGCGATCGCCTGATCGAGCTGCTCGTCAGAGATCTTCACACCCATTTTCTGGCCCATCTGAAGAACAATCTGATCCATGATCAGACGTTCCAGGATCTGGTGGCGCAGCGTAGCGTCATCCGGAAGCTGTTGACCTGCTTCGCCCGAGTTGAGCTTTACAGATTTCATCAAACCGTCAACGTCACTTTCAAGCACGACGCCGTTGTTAACCACAGCCGCGACTTTATCGACAACCTGTGGGGCCGCGAAGCTGGTATTCGCAACCATAGCGACACCGAGTAGCAGCGTTTTCCAGTTCTTCATACTTTTTCCATTTCAATTAACCGCAAAGCGGATTACGTTGTAAATCAAGCACATTACAATGAACTACGATACGGCAGAATGTTCGAGCGCAGCATCTGCTGCGTGCCCAGACCGTAGTTAGAACTCAGGCCGCGCAATTCGATATTAAAGCCAATCACGTTATCGTATTTGCCCTGACTGTTTTGCGTATCCCAGCCGTTAAGTTTGCGTTCGTAACCGACACGTATTGCGTAACAGCAGGAGTTATATTGCAGACCCAGCATCTGGTCAGCAGGTTTTTGGGCATTCGTGTCATAGTAGTAGGCTCCGACGACTGACCAACGATCGGCAATCGGCCAGCTCGCGGCGGTACCCACCTGTGAAATACCGTCTTTGTATTGGTCTGTATTCGCATAGTTTGGCAGTGTCGCCTGGATATACTCCGGGCTGGCGTAACGGTACGTCAACTGCAACATGCGGTCTTCATCACGACGATATTCGATGGCAGCGCTGCCCGTCGCGATATTGTCCAGTCGTGTATCGTACTGAACACCACCGCGCAGACCCCAACGATCCGTCATGCGCCAGTAGGTGTCGCCCGCCCATACCAGTGAGCCCGTTTTGTTGTCTTTCTCCCAGTTAATGTCGTCATCACCGGTACGAGACTCGGTGAAATAGTAGATTTGACCAACAGAAACGTTAAAACGTTCAACGGCAGCATCATCATATACGCGCGTTGTGACGCCGGTCGTTAACTGGTTAGCAGACGCAATACGGTCAAGGCCGCCGTAGGTACGGTCACGGAACAGGCCGCTGTAGTCTGATTGCAGGAAGGACGAGTCATAGTTTTGAATTTTGCTCTGATCGCGATAAGGCACGTACAGATACTGCATACGTGGCTCAAGCGTCTGGGTGTATCCATCCGCGAGAAGAGCCATATCACGTTCGAAAATCAGCTTCCCGTCCATTTTGAATTGCGGAAGCGTACGGTTTACCGATTCTTCAAGATCGGTGCCATAACGTTTGTTATACCAGTCCAGATTCTTCTGCTGGTAGTGGGTGGCCATCACTTTGGCTTCGGTATTCAGACTCGCCCAGTCGTTTGACCACGGCAGGTTGATCGTCGGCTCGATATGCAGACGCGTTGATTCCGGCATATCCGAGTTGGTGTTGACGAAATGGACCGCCTGAGCGTAAACGTGCGTGTCGAAAGGGCCCACATCGTTCTGGTACCAGTTCACGTCCAGCTGCGGCTCGGCACCATAGGTACTACGCGATTGCGTATCAAACACCTGGAACTGTTTGGTCGACACCGTCGCGTCAAAGTTCTCAATGGCGTAGCCTACGCTGAATTTCTGCGTGGCGTAACCGTCGGTACTGGAGCCGTATTTAGAATCAAAGTCGTTGAAGTAATACGGATCGCTGACTTTGGTGTAGTCGATGTTGAAGCGCCACACCTGATCCAATACCCCGGCGTGCTTCCAGTAGTACATCCAGCGGTGCTTATCACCTTCGCTCGGATGCTCGTCCTGGAACACCTTATCTGATGGCAGATAATCAAATTCCATCAGACCCGCGCCCGCCTTGGTCAGATAGCGGAATTCGTTCTCCCACATGATGTTACCGCGCTTATGGATATAGTGCGGCGTGATCGTGGCGTCCATGTTGGGCGCAATGTTCCAGTAGTACGGCAGGTAGAACTCAAAGTAGTTCGACGTGCTGTACTTGGCGTTCGGGATCAGGAAACCTGAACGACGTTTGTCACCCACAGGCAGTTGCAGGTAAGGACTATAGAAAATGGGCACCGGGCCGAGTTTAAAACGGGCGTTCCAGATCTCTGCAACCTGTTCTTCACGGTCGTGGATCACTTCACTGCCCACCACGCTCCAGGTATTTGACCCTGGCAAACAGGAGGTAAACGTGCCGTTTTCGAGAATGGTGTAGCGGTTTTCGCCGCGCTGCTTCATCAGGTCTGCGGTACCGCGCCCCTGACGACCGACCATCTGGTAATCACCTTCCCAGACGTTGGTGTCTTTGGTATTCAGATTCGACCAGGCTTTCGGACCTTTCAGGATGACCTGATTGTCGTCATAGTGCACATTACCCAGCGCATCCACCGTACGGACAGGCGCCTGAGCACCTTCCGGTTGCTTCTGGTGCAATTGCACTTCGTCAGCAAGCAGGCGACTGTTGCCCTGGTTAATATCGACATTGCCCGTAAAGGTCGCATTGTCAGGATAATTACCTTTTGCGCTGTCGGCATTAATGGTGACGGGTAAGTCATTCGTATCGCCTTTCACCAGTGGGCGATTGTAACTTGGGACGCCAAGCATACACTGCGAGGCGAGATCGGCTGCGAGCCCCTGTTGGCTATACAGGGCGGTGCCAATCATTGTGGCCAGAAGGGTGGGGATACGTTTTTTCATACGTTGTATTTTATTGTTCCGTCATCAGTGGCTACGGCTTACAAACGCTCAGAGACTATCTTACTCATCAGCGCAGTACCAGCGTTAATCCTGCCCGTTTGCGCGCCAGAGTGTTAGGCTCGCTATCGAATGACGAGTATGATAATGCAAATTATAGGCGATGTCCCTCAATTGACCGTGGCGCGACCACTGTAATGATGGCGTTGCGTCGGCCAGGAACATGACCATTCGGGGAGTATATGCAGTATTGGGGTAAAATAATCGGCGTTGCGTTCGCAATTATTATGGGTGCCGGATTCTGGGGCGTCGTTCTTGGCCTCATTATCGGCCATATGTTTGATAAAGCACGCAGCCGCAAAATGGCCTGGTTTGCCAACCAGCGCGAGCGCCAGTCACTCTTTTTCTCCACCACCTTCGAGGTGATGGGGCACTTAACCAAATCAAAAGGACGCGTAACGGAAGCCGATATTCAGGTGGCCAGCGTCTTTATGGATCGCATGAATCTGCACGGCGAATCCCGCATCGCGGCGCAGAATGCGTTCCGGATTGGTAAATCAGATCACTACCCGCTGCGTGAAAAAATGCGGCAGTTCCGTAGCATCTGTTTCGGGCGTTTTGATTTAATTCGGATGTTTCTGGAAATTCAAATCCAGGCCGCCTTCGCGGATGGCTCTCTGCATCCGAATGAACGGGACGTCCTGTATGTGATTGCTGAAGAGCTGGGCATTTCCCGCATGCAGTTCGATCAGTTCCTGCGCATGATGCAGGGCGGCGCGCACTTTGGCGGCGGTTATCAGCAGCAATCGTCCGGCGGCGGCTGGCAGCAGGCGCAGCGTGGCCCTACGCTTGAAGATGCCTGTAACGTCCTCGGCGTGAAGCCGTCTGACGATGTCACGACCATCAAACGCGCCTATCGTAAGCTGATGAGCGAGCACCATCCGGATAAGCTGGTGGCGAAAGGCCTGCCGCCAGAGATGATGGAAATGGCGAAACAAAAAGCGCAGGAAATCCAGAAAGCCTACGAGCTGATTAAAGAGCAGAAAGGTTTTAAATAAAAAAATGGCCCGACACAGTCGGGCCATTTTTTCAGAAGTCCACCGGGGCTTTGAACGTCATGGCGTTGCCGAAAGCAGGGTGGGTGATGGTGAGCGTCTGCGCATGCAGTTGCAGGCGCGGCGCTAACGCCAGCGCTTCCGGCGGCGCATAGAATCTGTCCCCCAGAATGGGGTGACCCATCGCAAGCATATGCACACGCAGCTGGTGGGAGCGCCCGGTAATCGGCTTCAGCAGAACGCGCGCGGTGTTATCCTGCGCGTACTCCAGCACTTCATACTCGGTTTGCGCGGCCTTGCCGGTTTCATAACACACCTTCTGCTTTGGCCGGTTCGGCCAGTCGCAAATCAGCGGTAAATCCACCAGCCCTTCCGCCTGCGCCGGATGGCCCCAGACGCGGGCGACATACTGCTTCTTCGGCTCGCGCTCGCGGAACTGACGCTTCAGCTCACGTTCTGCCGCTTTATTCAGAGCCACCACAATCACACCGCTGGTCGCCATATCCAGACGATGGACAGACTCGGCCTGGGGATAATCACGCTGGATACGCGTCATCACGCTGTCTTTATGCTCTTCCAGACGCCCCGGCACGGATAACAAGCCGCTCGGCTTGTTAACCACCATAATATGCTCGTCCTGATACAGAATGACCAGCCACGGATCCATCGGGGGATTGTAGGGCTCCATTACCATCTTGCGCTCCGCTTACTGATGCGTCACAACGATAAGACGCAGGGCATCGAGACGCCACCCCGCCTGATTCAGGCTTTCCAGCACCTGCTGGCGGTTGCTCTCAATGGCGGCCAGCTCATCGTCACGAATGTTCGGGTTCACCGCTTTCAACGCTTCCAGACGCGACAGCTCGGCAGAAAGTTTCTCATCGGCTTCGCTACGCGCCGCATCGATCAGTTCTCTGGCCGCTTTTTCGGCCTGGGCTTCACCCAGTTGCAGAATGGCATGCACGTCCTGCTGCACCGCATTCACCAGCTTGCTGCCGGTATGGCGGTTCACCGCGCTCAGCTGACGGTTGAAGCTTTCAAACTCCACCTGGCCGGCCAGGTTCGTACCGTTTTTATCCAGCAGCAGACGCACCGGGGTTGGTGGCAGGAAGCGGTTAAGCTGAAGCTGTTTCGGCGCCTGCGCTTCCACAACGTAGATCAGCTCCACCAGCAGCGTGCCCACAGGCAAAGCTTTGTTCTTCAACAGGGAGATGGTGCTGCTGCCGGTATCGCCGGAGAGGATCAGATCCAGACCGTTGCGGATCAGCGGGTGCTCCCAGGTGATGAACTGTGCATCTTCGCGGGACAGCGCCACATCACGCTCAAAGGTGATGGTGCAACCGTCTTCCGGCAGGCCCGGGAAATCCGGCACCAGCATATGATCGGACGGGGTCAGCACGATCATGTTCTCGCCGCGATCGTCCTGGTTAATGCCGACGATGTCGAACAGGTTCATGGAGAAGCTGATCAGGCTGGTGTCATCGTCCTGTTCTTCGATACTTTCGGCCAGCTGCTGCGCTTTTTCACCGCCGTTGGAGTGGATCTCCAGCAGGCGATCGCGCCCCTGCTCCAGCTGAGCTTTCAGCGCGTCGTGCTTCTCTCGACAGGATTTGATCAGCTCATCAAAGCCCTCGGTGTTTTCCGGCGCCGCGAGGTAACCGATCAGATCCGCATGTACCTGATCGTAAATGGTGCGGCCGGTCGGGCAGGTATGTTCAAACGCATCCAGGCCTTCGTGGTACCAGCGAACCAGAACGGACTGGGCAGTTTTCTCCAGATACGGAACGTGGATCTGAATATCGTGCGCCTGACCGATACGATCCAGACGGCCGATACGCTGCTCCAGCAGATCCGGGTTAAACGGCAGATCGAACATCACCAGATTGCTGGCGAACTGGAAGTTACGGCCTTCAGAACCGATTTCGGAGCACAGCAGAACCTGCGCGCCGCTGTCCTCTTCACTAAACCACGCCGCAGCGCGGTCGCGCTCGATAATAGACATGCCTTCATGGAACACGGCGGCGCGAATACCTTCGCGCTCGCGCAGCACTTGTTCAAGTTGCAGGGCGGTGGCTGCCTTGGCGCAGATCACCAGCACCTTCCGGGAACGGTGCGCGGTCAGATAACCCATCAACCACTCCACGCGCGGATCGAAGTTCCACCAGGTGCCGGTGTCGCCTTCAAATTCCTGATAAATCTGCTCCGGGTAGAGCATGTCGCGCGCGCGATCTTCCGCAGATTTACGGGTGCCCATAATGCCGGAGACTTTAATCGCCGTCTGGTACTGGGTCGGCAGCGGCAGTTTGATGGTGTGCAGCTCGCGTTTCGGGAAGCCTTTCACGCCGTTACGGGTGTTACGGAACAGCACGCGGCTGGTGCCGTGACGGTCCATCAGCATGTCGATCAGCTCTTTACGCGCGGATCCCGCATTATCGCTGTCGCTGTTCGCGGCCTGGAGCAGCGGCTCAATATCCTGCTCGCCGATCAGATCGCTGAGAGTGTTAAGCTCATCATTAGAGAGACGATTACCGGCCAGCAGCAGCGCGACGGCGTCCGCCACCGGACGGTAGTTTTTCTGCTCTTCAACAAACTGCTCAAAATCGTGGAAACGGTTCGGATCGAGCAGGCGCAGACGGGCGAAGTGGCTCTCAAGACCCAGCTGCTCCGGGGTGGCGGTCAGAAGCAGAACGCCCGGTACGCGCTCGGCAAGCTGCTCAATCGCCATGTATTCACGGCTTGGCGCATCTTCGCTCCAGACCAGGTGGTGTGCTTCGTCGACGACCAGCAGATCCCATTCTGCGTCGCACAGGTGCTCCAGGCGCTGCTTGCTGCGGCGCACGAAGTCCAGGGAACAAATGACCAGCTGTTCGGTTTCAAACGGGTTGTCCGCGTCGTGCTGGGCTTCGGCATAGCGCTCGTCGTCAAACAGGGAGAAGCGCAGGTTAAAGCGGCGCAGCATCTCGACCAGCCACTGATGTTGCAGCGTTTCCGGCACCACAATCAGCACGCGCTCGGCAGCGCCAGAGAGCAGCTGCTGGTGCAGGATCATGCCTGCTTCGATGGTTTTACCCAGGCCCACTTCGTCAGCCAGCAGCACGCGAGGCGCATGGCGACGGCCCACGTCATGGGCGATATTCAGCTGATGGGGAATAAGGCTGGTACGCTGACCACGCAGGCCGCTCCACGGCATGCGGTACTGTTCACTCTGGAACTTACGCGCGCGGTAGCGCAGGGAGAAGCGATCCATTCGGTCGATTTGCCCGGCAAACAGACGGTCCTGCGGCTTGCTGAAAACCAGTTTGCTGTCGAGCAGCACTTCACGCAGGATAACATTCGTCTCGTCGGTATCAAGACGCGTACCGATGTAGGCGAGCAGTCCATTCTCTTCTTTTACGTCTTCAACCTTCAGCTGCCAGCCTTCGTGGCTGGTCACGGTGTCGCCCGGATTGAACATTACGCGGGTAACAGGGGAGTCATTGCGAGCGTACAGGCGGTTTTCACCGGTAGCAGGGAAAAGGAGGGTAACCATGCGCGCATCGACGGCAACGACGGTTCCTAATCCAAGTTCGCTTTCTGTATCGCTGATCCAGCGTTGACCAAGTGTAAAAGGCATAGTTGTTCGGCTCTAATCTTTAATTGCAGGCAATAGTTCGACCCCGTCAAAAAAGACGGTCGTCGAAAAATGGGTCCGGGAATGGAAAGGGCGCTATGGTACTGGATGGCAACGGTTTCGTCACGCGTCAAAATAGCCCAAGTTGTCCTGTCACTAGTGTAGCAAAGTCGTCATTGATGAACGGTAAAATTCCCTCCGCTACCGGCTGAAGCTGGCGGGTCAGGTAGTGATCGTAATCAAGCGGAGACTGCTGATAATCAACGGGTTCCGGGCCGTTAGTTGTCCAGACGTATTTGATCGTCCCCCGGTTCTGATACTGCGGCGCACGGCCCCGGCGAACGTTCTCTTCGTCCGCCAGCCTCGCGGCGCGTACGTGGGGAGGAACATTACGTTGATATTCCGCCAGCGGGCGGCGCAGGCGCTTGCGATATACCAGCTGGTCATCCAGCTCACCGGCCATCAGGCTGGCAATGGTTTCGCGCACGTAGTCCTGATAGGGCTCGTTGCGAAACACCCGCAGGTAGAGCGTCTGCTGGAACTTCTGCGCCAGCGGCGTCCAGTCGGTGCGCACCGTCTCCAGCCCTTTAAACACCATCCGCTGCGTGTCACCTTCCTGAATCAGCCCGGCGTAGCGCTTCTTGCTGCCCTGGTCGGTTCCGCGAATGGTCGGCATTAAAAAGCGGGCAAAATGGGTTTCAAACTCCAGCTCTAACGCGCTGGTTAACCGCTCTTTTTGCAAATTTTCGCGCCACCAGTCGTTCACGTAGGCGACCAGCTCTTTGCCGATTTGCGCGGCGGCGTCCTCTGAATGGGCCGCTTTCAGCCAGACAAAGGTGGAGTCGGTATCGCCATAAATCACGTCATAGCCCCGGGATTCAATCAGCGCTTTGGTCTGGCGCATAATGTCGTGCCCGCGCATGGTGATGGACGACGCCAGACGGGGATCAAAGAAGCGGCAGGCGCTGGTACCCAGCACGCCGTAAAAGGCGTTCATAATGATTTTCAGCGCCTGTGAGAGCGGCTTGTTGCCGTGGCGTTTCGCCTCGTCGCGGCCGTGCCAGATGTTTCCCACAATTTCGGGCAGGCAGTGTTTTTCCCGCGAGAAGCGTGCCCCAAGAAAACCTTCGGTGCTGTGCGCATCGTCTGGCTGCGCCATCCCCTCCACCAGCCCCACCGGATCAATCAGAAACGTGCGGATAATGGACGGGTACAGGCTTTTATAATCCAGCACCAGCACCGAGTCATACAGCCCGGGCCGTGAATCCATCACGTAACCGCCGGGGCTGGCCTGTGGCGGCACGTCGCCGAGGTTAGGGGCGACATAGCCCGCCCGGTGCATCCGTGGGAAATAGAGGTGGCTGAAGGCCGCTACCGAGCCGCCGTGCCTGTCGACCGCAAGGCCGTTCACCGTTGCGCGTTCCAGCAGGAAGGGCATGATCTCGGTTTTGTGGAAGATCTGCGTCACCAGCTCGCAATCTTTCAAGTTATAGGTGGCGAGCGCGGGTTTATCCTCGTTAAAGCGCCGGTCGATCTCGTCCATTCGGTCCCAGGGATTGTCGATGGATTTACCTTCGCCGAGCAGTTCCTGGGCGACCGCTTCCAGCGAGAAGGAAGAGAAGTTCCAGAAGGCGGATTTCAGCGCCTCGATACCGTCGATAATCAGGCGACCATTGGCCTGTGCGAAGAAAACACCGTTCTTAAAGCCGTGCTCACGCCACTCCAGCTCGCTGTTGCCGCGCCCCAGAATCAGCGGGATACGGTAACGCTCGGCATGTTTTTGCAGCACGCGCAGGTCAAACTGCACGACGTTCCAGCCGATCAGCACGTCCGGATCGTGCTCGGCAAACCACTGGTTAAGCTTCTCCAGCAGCTGCGGGCGGCTGTTGACGTACTCCAGATGAAAATCCAGCGCGGACGCATCGCCGTTCGGCGGCCCGAGCATATAGACAACCCGCTGCCCGCAGCCTTCAAGACCGATGCAGTAAAGTTCGCCGTGGCGGGTGGTTTCGATATCCAGCGACACCCACTTGAGCGGTGGGCGATAGTGCGGATTAGGCTTCAGGCGCGCGTTAACGATCCTGCCGTTTTGCGCGGCGCCATCTACCCAGACGGGGGCGGTGATAAACCGCTCCATCAGAAAGCGTTCAGGCGGGCGGATATCGGCCTCGTAAAGCGTCACGCCCGCTTCACGGAGCAGTTTTTCATAGCGCATTAACTGGCGATGGGCGCGGCAGTAGAGGCCGTAAACCGGCTGGCGATGGAAATCTTTCAGCTGAAGCGGCGTAAGGCGCCAGTTGTTTTCGCCGCGCAGCAGTTGTTTCACTTTCTCGACGTGAGCTTCAGGAATAAAGGCCACGGACTCCTGCGGCGGGAGCGTAACGTTTAGTGGGCCGTTGTCCGTTGCCAGCCAGAATTCAACCTCAGTACCCTGAGGGGTATCCCGCCAGTGTCTGGTCAGTAAAAAGCCTTCTTGCGCCTGCGTCACGCCGATATCCCATAAAACAAAACCAGGCCTGATTATAGCCTGGTTGAGGGGTGTTTGCTGGGGTTTTATACAGTGTCTGTTTAGCCGGATGGCGCTGCGCTTATCCGGCCTACAATCTATTGCCCGTAATACGCCTTCGCGCCGTGCTTACGCAGGTAATGCTTATCCAGCAGGGTTTGCTGCATATCCGGCAGCTGCGGCGCAAGCTGGCGGCAGAAGATCCCCATGTAGGCGACTTCCTCCAGCACGATCGCGTTGTGCACCGCGTCCTCCGCGTTTTTACCCCAGGCAAACGGGCCGTGGGAGTGCACCAGCACGCCGGGCATTTGCGCCGCGTCGATACCCTGTTTTTCGAAGGTTTCGACAATCACGTTCCCTGTTTCCCACTCGTACTCACCGTTGATCTCCGCATCGGTCATCAGACGCGTGCAGGGAATGGTGCCGTAAAAGTAGTCCGCGTGGGTGGTGCCGGTGGCCGGAATAGGCTGGCCCGCCTGCGCCCAGATGGTCGCGTGACGTGAATGGGTATGCACAATCCCGCCGATGGTTGGGAATGAGCGGTAGAGCAGGCGGTGGGTTGGCGTATCGGAGGAGGGCTTTTTATTGCCTTCAACCACTTCACCCGTTTCGAGGCTGACCACCACCATATCGTCTGCGGTCATTACCGTGTAATCCACGCCGGAAGGCTTGATCACGAACACCCCTTTTTCCCGATCAACGGCGCTGACGTTGCCCCATGTCAGGGTCACGAGGTTATGTTTTGGCAGCGCCAGGTTGGCTTCGAGTACCTGACGTTTGAGATCTTCTAACATTGTCGTCTCCTGCCGGATGGCGCTGCGCTTATCCGGCCTACAGAACCGTAGGCCCGGTAAACGAAGTGCCACCGGGCATTCAGGGCTTAACGTTTTGAACCGTAATAGACTTCGTTCCAGCGCAGCGCGTCTTTAAAGGCTGGCAGACGGGTGTCGTTATCAATCACGGTCAGCTCGATGTCGTGCAGCTCGGCGAACTGGCGCATATCGTTCAGGTCAAGCGCGTGGCTGAATACGGTGTGGTGCGCGCCGCCGGCCAGGATCCAGGCTTCCGAGGCGGTTGGCAGGTCAGGCTGCGCTTTCCACAAGGCATTAGCGACCGGCAGCTTCGGCAGAGAATGCGGGGTTTCAACCGCATCGACGCAGTTCACCAGCAGGCGGAAACGGTCGCCGAGGTCGATCAGGCTGGCGTTAATGGCCGGGCCGGTACGGGTGTTGAAGATCAGACGGGCCGGATCCGCTTTGCCGCCAATGCCGAGGTACTGCACGTCGAGGATCGGTTTCTCTTCAACCGCGATGGATGGACACACTTCCAGCATGTGCGAGCCGAGCACCAGATCGTTGCCGTTCTCGAAGTGGTAGGTGTAGTCCTCCATAAAAGAGGTGCCGCCCTGTAGACCGGTCGACATCACCTTCATGATGCGAAGCAGAGCGGCAGTTTTCCAGTCGCCTTCGCCCGCAAAGCCGTAGCCCTGCTGCATCAGACGTTGTACCGCCAGACCCGGGAGCTGTTTCAGGCCGTGGAGATCTTCAAAGGTGGTGGTAAAGGCATGGAAGCCGCCCTGTTCCAGAAAACGCTTCATGCCCAGCTCAATACGTGCGGCATCCAGCACGTTCTGGCGCTTGTCGCCGTTGATCTGTGCCGCAGGCGTCAGGCGGTAGCTGCTTTCGTACTCGTCCACGAGCGCGTTAACGTCGCCATCGCTGATGTCATTCACCACCTGCACCAGGTCGCCCACCGCCCAGGTGTTGACGGAGAAGCCAAATTTAATCTGCGCGGCCACTTTATCACCGTCGGTGACTGCCACTTCGCGCATGTTGTCGCCGAAACGCACCACTTTCAGGTGGCGGGTATCCTGCTTAGAGACCGCCTGACGCATCCAGGAGCCAATGCGTTTTTGTGCCTGACCGTCCTGCCAGTGCCCGGTCACTACGGCATGCTGTTGACGCATGCGCGCGCCGATGAAGCCGAACTCGCGGCCGCCGTGCGCGGTCTGGTTCAGGTTCATGAAGTCCATGTCGATGCTGTCCCACGGCAGGGAGGCGTTGAACTGCGTGTGGAATTGCAGCAGCGGTTTGTTGAGGATAGCCAGGCCGTTGATCCACATTTTGGCTGGTGAGAAGGTGTGCAGCCACACCACCAGGCCAGCGCATTTGTCATCGTAATTGGCATCGCGGCAGATGTTAGTGATTTCGTCCGGGGTGGTACCCAGCGGCTTCAGCACCAGTTTGCACGGCAGTTTGGCTTCCGCGTTCAGCGCATTCACAACGTGCTCCGCGTGTTTCGTCACCTGCTGCAACGCTTCCGGTCCGTACAGATGCTGGCTGCCAATCACAAACCACACTTCATAATTATTAAAAATGGTCATTATCATGTCCTTAATGTGTCAGGGTTGCCGTAGTGTCCGCGGTGCTTTTGGCCGGGGCGGCGACAGGGAGATAGTGAAGTTCGGCGCTTTTTGCCCATTGCTGGTAGCGCTGATAAAGCTGTTCAAAGCGTTGTGCCTGCTGAGTCTGCGGATGGAGCGTACTTTCGACGGCGCTCGCCATATGCTGTTGCGCGGTCGGGATATCTGCATGGACCCCTGCGGCCACGGCAGCGAAAATCGCGGCGCCCAGCGCACAGCACTGATCGGAGGCCACAATTTGCAGCGGCCGGTTCAGCACGTCGCAGCAGGCCTGCATAATCACCGGGTTTTTACGGGCGATCCCACCCAGCGCCATCACGTTGTTCACGTCAATGCCCTGGTCGATGAAGCACTCCATGATGGCGCGCGCGCCGAACGCGGTGGCGGCAATCAGGCCGCCAAACAGCGCGGGCGCGTCGGTCGCGAGGTTGAGATCGGTAATCACCCCTTTCAGACGCTGGTTGGCAAACGGCGTACGACGCCCGTTGAACCAGTCCAGCACCACCGGCAGGTGGTCGAGAGACGGATTTTTTGCCCAGGCGTCGGTGAGCTGCGGCAGAAGCTGTTTTTTGCTCGCCGTAATCTGCGTTTTCAGTTCAGGATGCGCGGCAGCCAGCTGATCCAGCGGCCAGCCGAGCACGCGGCCAAACCAGGCGTAGATATCGCCGAAGGCGGACTGGCCCGCTTCGAGGCCGATAAAATCGGGTACCACGCTGCCGTCAACCTGACCGCAGATGCCTTTCACCGCGCGGTCGCCGACGCTGGCTTTATCTGCCGTCAGAATGTCACAGGTGGAGGTGCCGATAACTTTTACCAGCGTGTTGGGCTGCGCACCCGCGCCCACGGCCCCCATATGGCAGTCGAACGCGCCGCCGGAAATGGTCACGTTTTGCGGCAAACCGAGGCGTTTCGCCCACTCTTCGCAGAGCGTGCCGACCGGAATATCAGCGGTGAAGGTGTCGGTAAACAGCGGGTATGTCAGGTTTTTGTTGATGATCGGGTCGAGTTCATCGAAGAACGCTGCCGGAGGCAGACCGCCCCAGCTTTCATGCCACAGCGATTTATGACCGGCGCTGCAACGGCCCCGACGAATATCCTGCGGACGCGTGGTGCCGGAGAGCAGGGCGGGAACCCAGTCGCACAGCTCAATCCATGACGCCGCTGCCTGTGCGACCGACGCGTCCGCACGGGTAACGTGCAGGATCTTGGCCCAGAACCACTCGCTGGAGTAAATTCCGCCGATATACCGTGAGTAGTCAGTTTTGCCCGGCTGATGGCATAAGCGGGTGATGGCTTCCGCCTCTTCCACGGCGGTATGGTCTTTCCACAGCACAAACATGGCGTTCGGGTTGTCGGCAAACTCCGGTCGCAGCGCCAGTACGCGGCCTTCGGCATCGACAGGAGCAGGCGTTGAGCCAGTGCTGTCGACGCCAATCCCCACGACATCGGCCCGCTGGGCGTCCGTCAGCTCCGCCAGCACGGTTTTGATCGCCGCTTCCATTGATTCAATGTAATCACGCGGGTGGTGGCGGAACTGGTTGTTCGGCGCATCGCAGTAGCGCCCCTCTTGCCAGCGCGGATACCACTCAACGCTGGTTGCTATCTCCTGGCCAGTCGTACAGTCCACTGCCAGCGCGCGAACTGAGTCGCTGCCAAAATCGAGGCCAATTGCAATTGCCATGGTGTTGCTCCATCCAAAAAACAGGTATGGAAGAACATTAGAGACTGGGGATAAAAATCGTCAGGCAGGATCCGCTAATCTTATGGACTAAATTGCTGTAGCCACGCAAAGTGTGACGCCGTGCAAATATTCTATGTGGACATTTCTGCCGCACTTATAGACACTTTTGTTACTGCTTATCTGCCCGTACTGGTGGACAAATCAGGGGAAAAGGCTGAAACATGGCGGACGTAAAAGAGGCGTGATGCTTTTTGGATCTTTTCGCGGGCCATTTTTAACCTGCTTTTATCGATATGGACAATTGGTTTCCTTCAGGACCCTTGGGAGAACTGAATCTATGGCCGAACCGCAAAACGATCCCTTACTGCCGGGCTACTCATTTAACGCCCATCTGGTGGCGGGGCTGACGCCAATTGAGGCCGAGGGATATCTCGATTTTTACGTCGATCGCCCTCTTGGCATGAAGGGATATATCCTCAACCTGACCGTACGCGGAGAAGGGGTCGTCAAAAACGGGGATCAGCAGTTTATCTGCCGCCCCGGTGATATGCTGCTGTTCCCGCCGGGGGAGATCCACCACTACGGGCGCCATCCGGATGCCAAAGAGTGGTATCACCAGTGGGTCTATTTCCGTCCGCGCGCCTACTGGCAGGAGTGGCTCTCGTGGCCGGCCATTTTCGCCCATACCGGTTTATATCGCCCGGATGAGGCGCATCTGGCGCAGTTCCGTGAGCTGTTCGCACAGATTATTGAAGCAGGGCAGGCGGGCGGGCGCTACGCCGAACTGCTGGCGATCAACCTGCTTGAACAGGTGCTGCTGCGCCGCATGGAGGCCATCAACGAGTCGCTTAATCCGCCGCTGGACAACCGCGTCCGCGACGCCTGCCAGTACATCAGCGACCACCTTGCCGACAGCCAGTTTGATATTGCCAGCGTCGCCCAGCATGTGTGCCTGTCGCCGTCACGGCTCTCTCATCTGTTCCGCCAGCAGCTTGGCGTGAGCGTACTCAGCTGGCGTGAGGATCAGCGCATCAGCCAGGCGAAACTGCTGCTCAGCACCACCCGAATGCCTATCGCCACTGTCGGGCGTAACGTTGGCTTTGAAGATCAGCTCTATTTCTCTCGCGTGTTTAAGAAGTGCACCGGTGCCAGCCCGAGCGAATTCCGTGCGGGATGTGAATAATCGGTAAACATTCAGGTGAACTTCAGGCGCATCTTGTAAACTATTCAGACAATTGATGCCTTGACGCGGTGCAGGGCGCTAAGCAGAATCGCTGATTCGTTTTCTGACCGGAATAGTTATGCAGGCATTGCTGGAACATTTTATTACCCAGTCCGTTATGTATTCGCTCATCGCCGTGGCGCTGGTGGCGTTTCTGGAGTCGCTGGCGCTGGTCGGGCTGATCCTGCCCGGCACCGTGATGATGGCGGGGCTTGGGGCGCTTATCGGCAGCGGCGAGGTCAATTTCTGGCAGGCGTGGATGGCCGGTATTATCGGTTGTTTGCTGGGGGACTGGATCTCCTTCTGGCTGGGCTGGCGCTTTAAGAAGCCGCTGCACCGCTGGTCGTTTATGAAAAAGAACAAAGCGCTGCTGGATAAAACCGAGCACGCGCTTCACCAGCACAGCATGTTCACTATCCTTGTGGGGCGCTTTGTTGGCCCAACGCGCCCGCTGGTGCCGATGGTGGCCGGGATGCTGGATCTGCCCGTCGCGAAGTTTGTGGTGCCGAACATCATCGGCTGTGTCTTCTGGCCGCCGTTCTACTTCCTGCCGGGGATCCTCGCAGGCGCGGCCATCGATATTCCTGACGGTATGCAAAGCGGTGAGTTCAAGTGGCTGCTGCTGGGCACGGCGGTGCTGCTGTGGCTGGCGGTCTGGCTCTGCTGGCGCCTGTGGCGCAGCGCGAAAGCCAGTGTTGATCGCCTGACGCGCTATCTTCCGCGCACGCGCCTGCTCTGGCTGGCCCCGCTGACGCTGGGAGTGGCCGTGGTGGCGCTGATCGCGCTGATACGCCACCCGCTGATGCCGGTGTACGGCGAGATCCTGTTGAAAGTGGTGAGCCGTTAAACGCCGGGCGGCACTGCGTTTGCCCGGCCTACGGTCTTATACCCAGTAATACTGACGCGCTTTCTTTCCCGCTCATCAAGGCGTCGGTTGTTCCATCCCACAGAATACGTCCCTCCGCGATCACCACCGATCGCGGCGCGATGCGTGCGGCATCTTCGATGCTATGCGAAACCATCAGCATCGTCAGTTGCTCGCGCTCGCAAACCTCCTCAACCAGCGAGAGCATCTCCTGACGCAGGGCCGGGTCGAGCGCCGAAAAGGGTTCGTCGAGCAGCAGCAGCGGCTGCTTGCGCACCAGACAGCGCGCCAGCGCCACGCGCTGGCGCTGGCCGCCGGAAAGCTCACCCGGTAGTCTGTTGATAAACGCAGCCAGGCCCATTTGTTCGGCGATCGCCTCCAGCGTCTGATGCTGCGCAGCACTGAGCTTTAACCCCGGATCCATACCCAGCGCGATGTTCTGCCACACCGTAAGATGATTGAACAGATTGTTTTCCTGAAACAGCATCGACACCGGGCGTTTAGCCGGCGGAGCGTAGGTATACTCGCCATTATCAATGACGATCGACCCGCTGGCAGGCTGTAAAAAACCGGCTATCAGATTGAGCAGGGTACTTTTTCCGGCCCCGCTGGGGCCAAGCACTGCGATTCGCTCTCCCTGACGAACGGAGAGGGTAAAACGCATTGGCAGGTGCTCATAAAGCCAGGTTACATCAGTCAGTTTTAACATCACGCCCCGGAAGTTTTTCGATAACGGTAAATAACGCAAAGCACAGCAGTAACAGGAGCAGCGCCGTGACGGCGCCGTCCTGGCTACGATAGGAGCCAATTTGCTGATAAAGCCAGAACGGCAGCGTGCGGAAATCCTCGTTGCCAAAGAGGGCCACCACGCCAAAATCGCCAATCGACAGCACGCAGGCAAACGCCAGCGCCTGGGCCAGCGGACGCTTTAGCGCGCGCAGTTCGACCACCTTCAGACGCTGCCAGCCCTGCATGCCCAGCGACTGACACAGCAAACTGTAGCGGCTGTTGACATCGCGCATCGGGTTTTCCAGCACCTTGAGCGCGTAAGGGATGGCCATCAGTGCGTTGGTAAAAATGACGATGCCGTCGGCGCTTTCCGGCAGGCCTATGGTGCTGTTGAACAGTAAAAAGAATCCGGTCGCCAGCACAATGCCCGGCATCGCCAGGATCAGCATACCCGTCAGCTCCAGCGCGTGTCCGGCTTTACGGGCATGACGCGCGTACAGCTCGCGGCTGCTCCAGAGCAGCATCATGGTCAGGATCACGCACAGGAGCCCGGCTGCCAGCGCGATGCGCAATGAGGTCCACGTCGCCTGCCACAGGACAGGCTGTTGCAGTACCGACAACACATTGCGATTCAGGCCATCAACGATAACGGCCAGCAGCGGGGGCAGCAGAAGCAGGAGTGCCAGCGCGATCAGCATAAAATCCGCGACGCGGCTGTGCAGGCTGTCCTGCGGATCGCGCCAGCCCGTCAAGTTGTTGCTGCCTGTGGGGATCGCTTTGCTCAGCCGCTGGCTGAGTAACACCAGCGCCAGACAGCAGACCATCTGCACGATCGCCAGCAGCGCGGCGCGGCCCGGATCATAGTCGTAACTTAAGGCCTGAAAGATCGCCAGCTCAATGGTGGTGGCCTGCGGCCCGCCGCCGAGAGAAAGCACGGTCGCGAAGCTGGCGAAGCAGAGCATAAAGATTAGCGCGGCCACCGGGGCAATCTGGCGTCGCAGCCATGGCCATTCGACAAAGCGGAAGAACGACCAGCCGCGCATGCCAAGCTGGGCGGCAATCTGGCGCTGCTCACCGGGAATGTTTTCCAGCGCCTGTAAAAAGAGGCGCGTCGCCATCGGCATATTGAAAAAAATATGCGCCAGCAGAATGCCTTTCAGGCCGTAAGGGGAGAAGGTCCATTCCAGACCAAGCAGGTTGAAGAGGGATGCCAGCCAGCCCTGCCGACCGTATACGCTCAGAATGCCGAACACCGCCACCAGCACGGGCAGGATCAGCGTCATCGCGCACAGCCGCAGCAGGGCAAGCCTGCCGGGGAAACGTCTGCGATAGAGGGCGCGCGCGAGGAAAATAGCCGGGATCGCCGACAGCAGCGCGGAGAGAAATGCCTGCCAGAAGGAGAAACGGATGACGTGCCAGAGATAGCTGTCGTGCCAGAGGGCGAGCAGATCGCTCTCGGGCGCGTTAAACCACAGCGCAAGGAATGCACCCAGACTGACGACCACCATCAGTATGGCGGCGAGCAGCCCGGGAACTAACCAGCCGGGGATCAGCGGCTGACGGCGCGTTGCCATTCACTTATCCATGCGGCGCGCTGGGCGGCAACCTGCTGCGGCGTAAATTCCAGTGAGGTTTGCGGCTTGTTCAACTGTTCAAAACCTGCCGGCAGCGCAACGTCAGTGACCGGGTACATCCAGTTGCCTGTCGGAATAGCGTTCTGGAATGCCGGGGAGATCATAAATTTCAGGAATTTTTCGGCAAGCTCCGGCTGTTTGCTCGCGGCGGTGCGGGCGGCCACTTCCACCTGCAAATAATGCCCTTCAGCAAAGTTCGCGGCGGCGTAGTTGTCTTTCTTCTCGGCGATAATGTGGTAGGCCGGAGAGGTCGTGTAGCTCAGCACCAGATCGCTTTCGCCTTTCAGGAACAGGCCGTAGGCTTCGCTCCAGCCTTTGGTGACGGTAACGGTTTTCGCGGCCAGCTTTTGCCACGCTTCCGGCGCTTTATCCCCATAGACTTTCTGCATCCACAGCAGCAGCCCCAGACCCGGCGTGCTGGTGCGCGGATCTTCATAAATTACGCGCCACTTCTGGTCACTTTCAACCAGCTCTTTCAGGCTTTTGGGCGGATTCTTCAGCTTGTTTTTATCGTAGACAAACGCAAAGTAGCCGTAATCAAAGGGAACGAAGGTGTCGTTCTTCCAGCCGCCCGGTACGTTGACGGCATCTGCCGCCACGCCGCTTTTGGCGAACAGTCTGGTTTGGGTGGCGGCTTCCAGCAGGTTGTTATCCAGCCCGAGCACCACGTCGGCTTTGCTGTTTTTGCCTTCCATGCGCAGACGGTTGAGCAGCGAGACGCCATCTTCCAGCGCCACGAATTTCAGCTCGCAGTTGCAGTCGGCTTCAAAGGCTTTTTTGACGACCGGGCCGGGGCCCCAGTCGGCGGAGAAGGAGTCGTAGGTGTAGACCGTCAGAACGGGCTTAGCAAAAACAGGCAGCGCAACCAGCGCCAGCAGAGGAAGAACGTTTTTTAACACTTTGCACCTCAGGGTTGAGTGGCAAAGGATTTTGAGAGACAGCCTCAAATCCCTTCGCCGGCGTTATCCGGATCAGGTTCGACGGGTATTATCTCAGCGCACATCAGTGATGCAGCACCCCGTTGAGAACGGCGCTATTGTAATGATTTAGTGAATATTACGAAAGCGTTATGGCTCCGGCGGCGCAAACTAGGCGGATTTAAAATCAAACCAGCCGAGGGTATTCATCCGCAGACCGCGCATGCTGCGCTGCCCCTGGATCAGCAGCCAGTGGTGAATCAGTGGTACGATCGTCTGCCCGGTCAGTAATTCCTGACACCAGGCGGCCAGATCCATTTCTCCCGCCCGCCACCGCGCGGCGTCCTGCTGCCAGTCCCGGTTGATACAGTGCTGAATCAGGGGCACCTCGTACAGGTGAGAAAAGAGCGAGAAATCAAGCGGCAGCGTAAAATTCGCGCTGTTGAGCCAGATATCGCTGATTACGTCTCCGCGATGCCATTCATCATAATCGACTTCCTGTATCGCCAGCGTCACGCCTTCGGCTGCCAGCAGCGTGCTCATGATCCTCGCCAGAAAACGGTGCTCAATGTGATCGCGATAGTAGCTGAGGGTGATGGTCTCCAGTCCGGCAGGCTTTTCGCTGCGGACGGGCTGCGCATGGTGCCAGCGTGGGAGCAGGCCATAGGCCGGGAACCACCAGGTCTGGTATTGCTCCTCTGCGTGATAAATCAGGTTAGCGGGCGCCAGAATATGACTTATCCACCTGCGGACGTCGTGGTTTGCCCCGCGATGGCTGCGGCTATCAAAGAGCAGGTAGTAGCAGCCCTCCTCCAGGCGGCTTTCGAACGCCTTTTCACCGGCTGTTGGCCCTTCCAGGGTCAGGCCTGCGCTCAGCTCTTCGTTGAGATCCGGTAACACCCAGACGTTCACTTCGTCGATCAACGCCCTATAGCCAAAGTAATCATCAAAGGCGCGGATCTTCAGTTGATTACTGTTATTGCGCGTAACGGAGTAAGGGCCCGTACCAATCGGCTGGCTGGAAAAATTGTTCAGGGATCGCCACTCGGCAGGCAGGATCATTGAGGGGACGTAGCCCAGAAGCCACGGAAGCCATTTGTCCGGCTGCGATAGCTCAATATCCAGCGTCCAGGCCGTTGGGGAGTGGATCCGCGCGATATGCGAATAGAGCGGCAGCGTGCGGGCGCGCTCTAAGGAATCGATAACGTCGCGCATCTCCAGCTCGCGTCCATGGTGGAAATGAATGCCGGGGCGTAAAAAGAAGCGCCAGTGCAGCGGGGATACCTGCTGCCAGTGATGGGCAATATCCGCTTCCAGTTCCCCGTTTTCCTCATTTATCCGCGTCAGGCCGCTAAAAATCTGCCGGGCCATGTGGGTTTCAGAGCGACGTAATGCCGTGCCGGGCAACAGATTTTTCATTGGGCGGTAATAAAGCACCCGCAGAATGTGGCGTCCCTGACGAAAGCTGCGTCCCAGATGCGAGACCAGCATCTGGCGCACGGCGGCTTTGTCGCCCACCAGCTGGACCAGCTGATCGATGCGGTCCTGCTCCAGCAGATCCTCCGCCCGCTGTTGCTGTAGCGCCAGGCCGGTATAAAGGAAAGTCAGGCGCGAACGCTTGCCGCGTCCGGCTTCGGCCTCCCAGTTTAGCCAGCCCTGCTGCTGCATGGTATTAAGGAGCGTGCGCATATGACGCCGGGAGCAGTTGAGGAGCTCAGCCAGCTCGTTCAGCGTGGTCTCCTGCGATTGCCCCTCGCAGCACTGCCAGAGGCGGATAAATTGTTGTTGCAGACGACCGGAAGGCATAAAAGGGGAACTCCTGACAAAAAATCAGCAATTTATTAATCCCTATATTACGCCAATAATCCTTATCGATGAAGCGAGGAGGTAAATTATGAAGAGGTCTACCGCACGTCAGTTTTATCAGCACTATTTTTCAGCGACAAAGGGAGTGTCCTGGCTGGCCCGCCAGTGCGCAGAGCAGCGGCTGAGAATACTGGAAGATCTGATGCAGTGGGACGTTACGAAATCGACCTCTTCTCGCTAACTCGCCTCGATCATGTGTGACTGAGTATTGGTGCTAATCACCCGCCAGCAAAATGTTTTTTGCTGGCTTTTTTCGTTTACTATTCCACCCAATTTCGATTCGCTTTCATAAGGACTTGTGCATGCTCTGGTTGATGACGATGGGGCGACGCCTGAATGGCGTGTACGCCGCTTTTATGCTGGTGGCCTTCATGATGGGCGTGGCCGGCGCGCTTCAGGCGCCGACGCTGAGCCTGTTTCTCAGCCGCGAGGTGGGGGCGCAGCCGTTTTGGGTGGGCCTGTTCTACACCGTCAACGCCATTGCCGGGATCCTCGTCAGCCTGTGGCTGGCGAAACGATCCGACAGCCAGGGCGATCGCCGCAAGCTGATCCTCTTTTGTTGCGCCATGGCCGTGGGCAACGCGTTATTGTTTGCCTTCAACCGCCATTACCTGACGCTCATTACCTGCGGCGTGCTGCTGGCCTCTCTGGCGAACACCGCCATGCCGCAACTGTTCGCCCTGGCCCGGGAGTACGCCGACAGCTCGGCGAGGGAAGTGGTGATGTTCAGCTCGGTGATGCGTGCGCAGCTCTCTCTCGCGTGGGTCATCGGTCCGCCGCTGGCGTTTATGCTGGCGCTGAACTACGGCTTCACCACCATGTTTTCCATCGCGGCGGGGATTTTTGTCATCAGCCTGGCGCTGATAGCCTTTGCGCTGCCATCGGTGGCGCGCGTAGAGCAGGTGACGGACAAGCCCATCACCCAGGTGAGCGGCTGGCAGGATAAAAATGTCCGCATGTTGTTTATCGCCTCCACGCTGATGTGGACCTGCAACACCATGTACATTATTGATATGCCGCTGTGGATCAGCAGCGATCTGGGGCTGCCCGACAAGCTCGCGGGTATTCTGATGGGCACCGCTGCCGGGCTGGAGATCCCGGCGATGATTCTGGCGGGTTACTACGTCAAACGTTTCGGAAAGCGTCGGATGATGGTCGTCGCCGTGGCGGCTGGGGTGGTGTTCTACGCGGGGCTGATCCTGTTCCATTCGCGTGAAGCCTTGCTGGCGTTACAGCTGTTTAACGCGGTATTTATCGGCATCGTTGCCGGGATCGGCATGCTCTGGTTCCAGGATTTAATGCCGGGGCGCGCAGGCTCCGCGACCACGCTGTTTACCAACAGTATCTCTACCGGCGTGATTCTGGCAGGGGTAATTCAGGGGGCGCTGTCGCAAAGCTATGGGCATGCATCCGTGTACTGGGTGATCGCAGCGATTTCGCTTGTCACGCTGATGCTGACGTGCCGGGTAAAAGACGTTTGATTCTGGAAGGCGGCTTCACGAAATGAAACGATTTTCTGACAGGCGCCGAGAAGGTGCATAGAGTGCGTGGCGGGTGCTTGAGGCTGTTTGCCTCAGGCTTTCGCAAGAGGCAAACAGTGGAGAGTCCCACATCAAAAAACTGATGGGGAGACCAACTTCACAACGATCATTGCGAGGTTAGTCTCTTCATTGCCGAAAAGCAATAAGGAGGCTGGAATGCCAAAACGTACTCTGCTGTTAGGTTTGTTTCTGATCTGTACGACGCTGTTGATCTTCACCTGGATGGTGCGCGACTCGCTGTGTGAGCTGCACTTCAGACAGGAGAAAACAGAGCTGGCGGCAGTGTTGGCTTACGAAGCGAAACGTTAGCGGTATTGGCGGGGGTTTTTCCCCGCCTCTCCAGGGTGGTTGAGCCTCAACGCACCCTTATCAATGGCCCGCGCCCTGCGGGCCATTGCCTTTAGCCCATAAACGCAGGCTGTTTTTTCTCGTAGGCGGAGATAGCCTCTTCGTGTTGCAGCGTCAGGCCAATGCTGTCCAGACCGTTCAGCATGCAGTGGCGACGGAACGCATCAATGCTGAAGCGGTAGGACTTGTCACCGGCTTTCACCACTTCCGCTTCCAGATCCACTTCAAACGAAATCCCCGGATTTGCCTGCACCAGCGCAAACAGTTCATCGACCTGTTCGTCACTCAGCGTCACCGGCAGCAGCTGGTTGTTGAAGCTGTTGCCGTAGAAGATATCCGCGAAGCTTGGGGCGATAACCACCTTAAAGCCGTAGTCGGTCAATGCCCATGGCGCATGTTCACGCGACGATCCGCAGCCAAAGTTTTCCCGCGCCAGCAAAATGGAGGCGCCTTTGTATTCCGGAAAGTTCAGGACGAATTCCGGGTTCGGCACTTCGCCTTTATCGTCGAGGAAACGCCAGTCGTTGAACAGATGCGCACCAAAACCCGTGCGCGTCACTTTCTGCAAAAACTGCTTAGGAATGATCGCGTCGGTATCGACGTTAGCGGCGTCCAGCGGGACAACCCGGCCCGTATGTTGGGTAAATTTCTCTGCCATGATTGTCTCCTTATTTCAGGCTGCGAATATCGGCGAAATGACCGGTGACTGCCGCAGCGGCGGCCATTGCCGGGCTGACCAGGTGGGTGCGCCCACCGCGGCCCTGACGGCCTTCAAAGTTACGGTTGCTTGTGGAGGCACAGCGCTCACCCGGATTCAGGCGGTCGTTGTTCATCGCCAGACACATGGAGCAACCCGGCAGGCGCCACTCGAAGCCTGCGTCGATAAAGATCTTATCCAGACCCTCGGCTTCCGCCTGGGCTTTCACCGGACCGGAGCCTGGCACAACCAGCGCCTGCACGCCCGGCGCCACTTTGCGGCCTTTAGCGATTTCTGCCGCAGCGCGTAAATCTTCAATACGGGAGTTGGTACAGGAGCCGATGAATACTTTATCAATGCTCACGTCGGTCAGCGGCACGCCGGGTTTCAGCCCCATGTAAGCCAGCGCTTTTTCCGCACTGGCGCGCTCGACCGGATCGGCGAAGGAAGCCGGATCGGGAATGGCGTCGTTGACCGACATCACCTGCCCCGGGTTGGTTCCCCAGGTGACCTGCGGGGCGATCTCTTCCGCCTGCAACGTCACAACGGTATCAAAAACTGCCCCCTCGTCCGTTTTCAGGGTTTTCCAGTAGGCTACCGCGTCGTCAAAATCCTGACCTTTCGGCGCATGCAGACGCCCCTTCACATAGTTGAAGGTGGTTTCGTCTGGGGCCACCAGGCCTGCTTTGGCGCCCATCTCAATGGCCATGTTGCACAGGGTCATACGACCTTCCATGCTAAGCGCCTGGATAGCGTCGCCGCAGAACTCAACGACGTGACCGGTGCCGCCTGCGCTGCCGGTTTTGCCGATAATCGCCAGCACGATATCTTTCGCGGTGATACCCGGCGCGGCTTTCCCCTTCACTTCAATCTTCATGGTTTTGGCGCGGCCCTGCTTCAGGGTCTGCGTCGCCAGAACGTGTTCAACTTCAGAGGTGCCAATCCCGAACGCCAGGGCGCCAAATGCGCCGTGCGTTGCGGTGTGGGAGTCGCCGCAGACGATGGTCATGCCCGGCAGCGTAATCCCCTGCTCAGGCCCCATTACGTGGACGATGCCCTGATAGGGATGGTTCAGATCGTACAGCTCCACGCCAAACTCGTTACAGTTCTTAATCAGCTCCTGCATCTGGATACGCGCCATCTCGCCAGATGCATTGATGTCTTTGGTCTGAGTGGATACGTTGTGATCCATCGTGGCAAAGGTTTTACCCGGCTGACGCACCGGGCGCTTATGCGCGCGCAGGCCGTCAAATGCCTGAGGAGAGGTCACTTCGTGTACCAGATGACGGTCGATATACAACAGTGGGGTTTCGTTTGGTGCTTCGTAGACAACGTGCGCATCAAACAACTTCTCATATAACGTCTTAGCCATGATTACACCCCTTCAGCGACATAGCGGGCAATGATGTCGCCCATTTCATCGGTACTGACTGCCGCCGTGCCGCGTGCTAAATCACCGGTACGGACGCCTTCTTCTAACGCCCGGTTAATGGCGTTTTCAATTGCGGTTGCTGCTTCGCCTGCATCCAGGCTGTAGCGCAGCAGCAGAGCCAGGGAGAGGATCTGCGCAATCGGGTTGGCGATGTTCTTGCCTGCGATATCCGGCGCGGAGCCGCCCGCAGGCTCATACAGGCCAAAGCCTTCTTCGTTCAGACTGGCGGATGGCAGCATGCCCATGGAGCCGGTGATCATCGCGCATTCATCCGAGAGAATATCGCCGAACAGGTTGGAGCACAGCAGCACGTCAAACTGGGACGGATCTTTAATCAACTGCATCGTTGCGTTGTCGATATACATATGCGACAGCGCAACGTCCGGGTACTGCTTAGCGACTTCACTGACGATTTCGCGCCACAAAATGGACGACTGGAGCACGTTTGCTTTATCAATCGAGGTCACTTTACGGCGGCGTTTGCGCGCTGACTCAAACGCGATATGGGCGATACGTTCAATTTCAAAACGGTGATAGACCTCGGTATCAAACGCTTTCTCATGCTGACCGCTGCCTTCGCGACCTTTTGGCTGACCGAAGTAGATGCCGCCGGTCAGCTCACGCACGCACAGGATGTCGAAACCGTTGGCCGCGATATCCGCGCGCAGCGGGCAAAATTCTTCCAGCCCCGGGTACAGCTTCGCCGGACGCAGGTTGCTGAACAGTTTGAAGTGTTTACGCAGCGGCAGCAGCGCACCGCGCTCCGGCTGCTCTGCTGGCGGCAGGTGTTCCCACTTTGGACCGCCCACGGAGCCAAACAGAACGGCATCGGCATTTTCGCAGCCTTCTACAGTCTCTTTCGGCAAGGGAGTACCGTGGTTATCAATCGCAATACCGCCCACGTCGTAGTGGCTGGTAGTAATTTTCATCGCAAAACGCGAACGAACAGCTTCCAGTACTTTCAGCGCCTGTGCCATCACTTCCGGGCCAATACCGTCACCCGGCAACACAGCAATATGGTAATTCTTCGACATCACACGGTTTCCTTGTTGTTCTCTTTATTCTGAGCTTTGCGTTGCAACTCTTTTTCGACTTCGGCGGCGCGCCAGATGTTATTCAGGACATGCACCATCGCTTTCGCGGAGGATTCGACGATATCTGTCGCCAGACCCACACCGTGGAAGCGGCGACCGTTGTAGTTGACGACGATATCAACCTGGCCCAGGGCGTCTTTACCGTGCCCTTTTGCCGTCAGGTCGTATTTCACCAGCTCTACGTCGTACTCAGTGACGCGGTTAATCGCCTGGTAAATGGCATCCACAGGGCCGTTACCGTTGGCGGCTTCCGCTTTAATTTCATCGCCGCAGGCCAGCTTGACGGAGGCGGTAGCGATATCGCTTGAACCTGACTGAACGGTGAAGTAGTCCAGACGGAAGTGCTCTGGCTCTTCCTGCTGTTTATTGATGAATGCCAGCGCTTCCAGGTCGTAATCGAAGACCTGGCCTTTTTTGTCAGCCAGCTTCAGGAATGCGTCGTACAGCTGATCCATGTTGTAATCGCTGTCCTTATAACCCATCTCTTCCATACGGTGTTTTACCGCCGCGCGGCCAGAGCGTGAGGTCAGGTTCAGCTGAACCTGGTTCAGACCGATGGATTCCGGAGTCATGATTTCGTAGTTTTCACGGTTCTTCAGCACGCCATCCTGGTGAATACCGGAGGAGTGGGCAAACGCGCCAGCCCCAACAATCGCCTTGTTCGCCGGGATCGGCATGTTGCAAATCTGGCTCACGGTCTGGCTGGTGCGCCAGATTTCGTTGTGATTGATGCGAGTGTGCACGTTCATAATGTCTTTGCGCACTTTGATCGCCATGATCACTTCTTCCAGCGAGCAGTTGCCGGCACGTTCACCAATGCCATTCATTGCCCCTTCTACCTGACGCGCGCCGGCGTGGACGGCGGCGATGGCATTGCCCACAGCCAGGCCCAAATCGTCATGGGTATGCACGGAGATGATGGCTTTATCAATATTTGGCACGCGATCGTACAGACCGGTGATGATGCTGGAGAACTCAAACGGCATGGTGTAGCCGACGGTGTCCGGGATGTTGATGGTTCTGGCTCCGGCATTAATCGCGGCTTCCACTACACGGGCCAAATCGTCAATCGGAGTGCGGCCTGCATCTTCACAGGAGAATTCGACGTCATCAGTGTAGTTACGCGCGCGTTTGACCATATACACCGCTCGTTCGATCACTTCATCCAGCGTACTGCGCAGCTTGGTCGCAATGTGCATGGGGGAGGTGGCAATGAATGTATGGATACGGAAAGCTTCTGCAACTTTCAGGGATTCCGCGGCCACATCAATATCTTTCTCTACGCAGCGAGCCAGACCGCACACGCGGCTGTTTTTGATGGTGCGGGCGATGGTCTGTACTGACTCGAAATCACCCGGCGAGGAGACGGGAAAACCGACTTCCATTACGTCTACACCCATGCGTTCGAGGGCCAGCGCAATTTGCAGTTTTTCTTTAACACTCAGGCTCGCCTGTAATGCCTGTTCACCGTCACGTAAAGTAGTATCGAAAATAACGACTTGCTGGCTCATGGGTTAGGTCCTTGTCAGTCTTAGGGCGCCTTGCTACGAGCATAAAAAAACCCGCGCAGTGGCGCGGGTTTTTAGTTTTACTGAAGACGATTCAACGCTGAATTTCGCCCGCCAGTCTACCGCGCACAGTGGATGCGTTTAGTAGTAGTAGACCGGTGAAACGAAGGGTGCGAATCATGAATCGTGCTCCAGGTGAATGCGATATGCTTTTAGTGGTACTGGATACGCCGACGCATGTCAACCCCTCTCAGGCAAAACGGCCACTCAGCACAGGATAAACACATTAGCTAATTGTGCTGGTTTTTACGTAGCTAACCGCTTTAATTGTCTATTATTGGACTGGCGATTCATCTCTGGAATAATTTGAATATAATTGGTAGCAATTGAACACAGTATTTTTACCGATATGCCGTGAAATGGAATGTGTTTCATTTCATTGAGTTATAAGTTTCATGAATGAGTTGCGGGTGGGAAAGTTATCAATATTGATATCATTTTGTTAATGAAATCGCGGTGTCTGCCCTTCATAGTTTAATAATACTTAAGTTATTATTAACGAAGGCGGTGATTGTATATTTCCCTGGTTTATGGTTTCATGCCTGCATTAAAGTTATAGATATCATTTGAACGATTTTTAGCTCTTCATTTATGGGATGCGAAATGCCATCTCTTAAATGGGGGTTCTTTATATATTCCGAATTTTAAATAATTCCCTTTCGCTTGTTGTATATGCATGGTAAATCATATTTTTCGAAGTTATTACTGTACTTTGGCAAAGGGAATTTAGCGTGACAGTGGAGTCAGAAATGCCAGAAAATAATATTAACCAACCACAGCCTTATGATGGGGTTAAGCCTCAGTTACGCACAGTGGATCTCAACCTGTTAACTGTATTTGATGCCGTTATGCAGGAGCAGAATATTACGCGAGCAGCGCAATCTCTGGGAATGTCTCAACCTGCCGTGAGTAATGCCGTAGCCAGACTTAAGGTGATGTTTAACGACGAGTTATTCGTCCGGTATGGAAGAGGTATCCAGCCCACGGCGCGTGCATTCCAGCTATTCGGTTCGATTCGTCAGGCGCTACAGCTGGTACAAAATGAGCTTCCCGGCTCGGGTTTTGAACCTTTAAGCAGTGAACGGGTTTTCCATCTCTGTGTTTGTAGTCCGTTAGACAATTATTTGACGTCTGTTATATATAATAAAGTTGAACAGATTGCCCCTAATATTCATCTCGTTTTTAAATCATCATTAAATCAAAATACCGAACACCAGCTACGTTATCAGGAAACGGAGTTCGTTCTGGGCTATGAAGAGTTTCGCCGTCCAGAGTTTGCCTGTGTTCCGTTGTTTAAAGATGAAATGGTGCTAGTCGCCAGCAAAAAACATCCACGCATGAATTCACCGCTGCGTGAAAGCGATGTTTACAGCGAGCAGCATGCCGTTGTTGCTCTGGACAGATATGCTTCGTTCAGCCAGCCGTGGTATGACACAGCCGATAAACAAGCCAGCGTGGCCTATCAGGGGATGGCGATGGTCAGCGTATTAAATGTCGTCTCTCAGACGCAGCTAGTCGCTATTGCACCGCGCTGGCTTGCTGAAGAGTTCTCCGAATCGCTGAGCCTGCAAATTTTACCTCTGCCGCTCAAGCTGAACAGCCGTACCTGTTATCTTTCCTGGCATGAAGCCGCGGGTCGTGATAAAGGGCATCAGTGGATGGAAGAACTGCTGATCAATATTTGTCGTCGATAAGTCAGGGTGAATAAACCGCATGGTGTCATGCGGTTTATTCTGTGATTTTTTACGCAGGCAATATTTTGTTCTGTGCGCATTTTTCCAGACGCTCAGGGCGGCTTAAAAATAGATGATTTCCTGATCCATCCTCTTTTTAAGAGATGAATTATTAGCGTCTCCCCTTATACCAGACGAATTCACCATATTCGTGTCTGACAGCTGTTTTTTCTGCTTTTATTGCCCATTCCCGCATTCCGTTTGCTAATTGCCTGCCTCATAACGAGCGGTTAAGGTATTCATCACTCTGCACATTATAAGATGGGTTCACCCTGTCAGAAGACGGCGCGGAAATGAATTCTGCTGTCCGTCTATAACAAAAGCCTGGAGGCAAAGCATGGAGATGTTGTCTGGCGCGGAAATGGTCGTCCGATCGCTTATCGATCAGGGCGTGAAGCAAGTGTTCGGCTATCCCGGAGGCGCGGTTCTTGATATTTATGACGCGCTGCACACGGTAGGCGGTATTGATCATGTTCTGGTTCGTCATGAACAGGCTGCTGTGCATATGGCTGACGGCCTGGCCCGCGCCACGGGCGAGGTGGGTGTTGTGCTGGTCACTTCCGGACCGGGAGCGACCAATGCCATCACCGGCATTGCGACTGCGTATATGGACTCCATTCCACTGGTCATTCTCTCCGGACAGGTGGCGACGTCACTGATTGGCTATGATGCGTTTCAGGAATGCGACATGGTGGGGATCTCACGCCCCGTGGTGAAGCACAGCTTTCTGGTTAAGCAAACGGAAGACATTCCGGGCGTACTGAAAAAAGCCTTCTGGCTGGCCGCCAGCGGTCGTCCTGGGCCAGTGGTTGTCGATCTGCCAAAAGATATTCTCAATCCGGCGAACAAACTGCCTTATCTGTGGCCTGAGTCGGTGAGCATGCGTTCGTATAATCCGACGACGCAAGGGCACAAAGGCCAGATTAAGCGTGCGCTACAAACGCTGCTGGCTGCGAAAAAGCCCGTAGTCTATGTAGGGGGCGGCGCCGTCAATGCAGCCTGTGAAATGCAACTGCGTGAACTGATTGAGAAGCTGAATCTTCCTGTCGCGTCATCGCTGATGGGGCTGGGGGCATTTCCGGCTACCCACCGTCAGGCGCTGGGCATGCTGGGTATGCACGGCACCTATGAAGCCAATATGACGATGCACCATTCTGATGTGATTTTTGCCGTCGGCGTGCGTTTTGACGATCGTACCACCAATAACCTGGCGAAATACTGTCCGAATGCGACGGTGCTGCACATTGATATCGATCCGACTTCAATCTCTAAAACGGTGCCGGCGGATGTGCCGATCGTGGGGGATGCACGACAGGTGCTGGATCAAATGTTGGATCTGCTGGCGCAGGAGACCGCGTCTCAACCGCTGGACGAGATCCGCGACTGGTGGCAGCAAATCGAACAATGGCGTGGCCGACAGTGCCTTAAATACGACACGCAGAGTGAGAACATCAAGCCGCAGGCGGTGATCGAGACGATCTGGCGTCTGACCAATGGCGATGCGTATGTCACTTCTGACGTGGGCCAGCATCAGATGTTCGCTGCGCTGTACTACCCGTTTGATAAACCGCGTCGCTGGATCAACTCTGGCGGGCTTGGCACGATGGGCTTTGGTCTGCCCGCCGCGCTGGGGGTGAAGCTGGCGTTGCCAAACGAAACGGTTATCTGCGTGACGGGTGATGGCAGTATACAGATGAATATTCAGGAGCTTTCTACTGCGCTGCAATATGAGTTGCCAGTGCTGGTGTTGAACCTGAATAACGGTTACCTCGGTATGGTGAAGCAGTGGCAGGATATGATTTATTCTGGCCGGCACTCTCAGTCTTATATGAAGTCACTTCCGGACTTTGTCCGTCTGGCTGAAGCCTATGGTCATATTGGCATGCGAGTAACCGATCCGTCAGAGCTGGAAGCGAAGCTCGGCGAAGCGCTTGAGCACGTTAAAAACAATCGCCTCGTCTTCATGGACGTCATCGTCGACGGCACAGAGCACGTTTATCCGATGCATATCCGTGGCGGCGGTATGGATGAAATGTGGTTAAGCAAAACGGAGAGAACCTGATATGCGCCGGATATTATCTGTATTACTGGAAAATGAGTCGGGCGCACTGTCACGCGTCATTGGGCTTTTTGCGCAACGCGGCTATAACATTGAAAGCCTGACCGTTGCGCCGACCGATGACCCGACGCTCTCCCGCATGACGATCCAGACCGTCGGCGATGCGAAAGTGCTTGAGCAGATCGAAAAGCAGTTGCACAAGCTGGTGGACGTGTTGCGCGTCAGCGAGCTGGGGCAGGGGGCTTACGTCGAACGTGAAGTGATGCTGGTGAAAATTCAGGCCAGCGGTTACGGTCGGGAAGAGGTCAAGCGCAACACGGATATCTTCCGTGGGCAGATCATCGACGTCACGCCTTCTATATATACTGTGCAGCTTGCCGGAACGAGCGATAAGCTGGATGCGTTCCTGGCCTCCGTCAGGGATGTGGCAAAAATTGTTGAAGTTGCGCGCTCTGGCGTTGTTGGCCTCTCGCGCGGCGATAAAATCATGCGTTAGTTGCGCAAAAGGTTCGCCTCTTTCAGCCCGGTAGCCAAAGCCGGGCTTTTTTTTGCGTAATCCACCGACAACGCGGACAAAAGCGGTTGCCGTGAAAGCTATTCTG
Source organism: Enterobacter cloacae complex sp. EB5 (assembly GCF_031432835.1). Classification (NCBI taxonomy): domain Bacteria; kingdom Pseudomonadati; phylum Pseudomonadota; class Gammaproteobacteria; order Enterobacterales; family Enterobacteriaceae; genus Enterobacter; species Enterobacter cloacae complex sp. EB5. The sequence continues at coordinate 1,215,726 of NZ_CP133860.1, read as the reverse complement.
CGTTTAGATGTTAAAATATTTAACCATAACCTTGACAGGGCCATGGACTTTTTTCTTTTTTTGAGGGGCAATTGTGAAACTGGATGAAATCGCCCGGCTCGCCGGCGTGTCGAGAACCACGGCCAGCTATGTGATTAACGGTAAAGCAAAGCAGTATCGTGTCAGCGATAAGACCGTTGAGAAAGTGATGGCAGTCGTTCGTGAGCATAATTACCATCCGAATGCTGTCGCCGCTGGTTTACGTGCCGGGCGCACCCGCTCGATTGGCCTGGTGATCCCGGACCTGGAAAATACCAGCTATACCCGCATCGCCAACTATCTGGAACGTCAGGCGCGTCAGCGGGGCTATCAGCTGTTGATTGCCTGCTCCGAGGATCAGCCCGACAACGAGATGCGCTGTATTGAGCATCTGCTGCAACGTCAGGTTGACGCCATCATCGTGTCGACCTCTTTACCACCCGAGCATCCTTTCTATCAGCGCTGGGCGAACGATCCGTTCCCGATTGTGGCGCTGGATCGTGCGCTGGATCGTGAACATTTCACCAGCGTCGTCGGTGCCGATCAGGACGATGCAGAAATGCTGGCTGCCGAGCTGCGTACCTTCCCGGCGGAAACGGTGCTCTATCTTGGCGCTTTGCCTGAACTGTCCGTAAGCTTCCTGCGTGAACAAGGGTTCCGTACGGCGTGGAAAGACGATCCGCGTGACGTTCATTATCTGTATGCCAACAGCTATGAGCGTGAAGCGGCTGCCCAGCTGTTCGAGAAATGGCTGGAAACGCACCCGATGCCGCAGGCGTTGTTTACCACCTCGTTTGCCCTGTTGCAGGGGGTGATGGATGTGACGTTACGACGCGATGGCAAACTGCCATCCGATCTGGCGATTGCGACCTTCGGCGATAACGAACTGCTCGACTTCCTGCAATGTCCGGTGTTAGCCGTGGCCCAGCGTCATCGCGACGTCGCCGAGCGCGTGCTTGAGATTGTTCTGGCAAGCCTGGATGAACCCCGCAAACCGAAACCCGGGCTTACGCGTATCAAACGTAATCTCTATCGGCGCGGAATTTTGAGCCGCCATTAATATTTCCACAGGGGCGGTAAAACTGCCCCTTTTGAAGCGCATTTATTGCGGGAAATAATTCCCGGATAAAAATTAGGATTTATCTCTAAGATTCATAGCCTGCTATTATTCTGAATCCATTTTGGCGTTAAAAAGCGCAATTATAATTTTTACTGGGCATTTCTTTGTATTGTTTTGTTACAAACAGGTGCCAGCCGATGAATATTCAGCCATTTTTTACGCCTCCCTTCAGACCTCTATGCACACGAACGAATCCATCTGGCCTTGAGGTTAATCTGAGGCTGTTATCCCCCGGCAATATGCCTTAAAATGCTGCCCGCGTCGCAAACTGACACTTTATATTTCCCTGCGATGATATTGAGTGAGTCTTAACGCTCGTGTGCATATTCGGTTTTTTTCTTACAAATATTCATAACGTTAATTTTGCCTCGCCAGTTGTGTAGTAATTAGCCAGGTCACTCTTGCTCTGTAAATACGGTGCTTTCGCGCCGGTATAGAGAGAGTCCTGGCTTGACAAGCTTTTCCCTCGCTCCGTAAACTCCTTCAGGTGGGAATTTGTGGGTTAAAGTGGTGAGGAGGGGTGAGGCTGGCATGTTCCGTGGAGCAACGTTAGTCAATCTCGACAGTAAAGGGCGTTTATCGGTACCAACCCGATACCGCGACCAGCTGATTGAGAACGCTTCGGGTCAACTGGTTTGCACCATTGACATCAACTCCCCCTGCCTGCTGCTTTACCCTTTGCCTGAATGGGAAATCATTGAGCAAAAGCTGTCGCGACTGTCGAGCATGAACCCGCAGGAACGCCGCGTACAGCGGCTGTTATTGGGACATGCCAGTGAATGTCAGATGGATAGCGCCGGGCGATTATTGATTGCGCCTGTGTTGCGGCAACATGCCGGTCTGACTAAAGAAGTGATGCTGGTCGGGCAGTTCAACAAGTTTGAACTGTGGGACGAAACGACCTGGTATCAACAGGTCAAGGAAGATATCGACGCTGAGCAGTCTGATTCCGCAACATTATCGGAACGGCTGCGGGACTTGTCTCTATAAATATGATGGAAAATTATAAACATACAACGGTGCTGCTGGATGAGGCCGTTAACGGCCTGAATATTCGTTCAGACGGCATCTATATTGATGGCACTTTTGGTCGCGGTGGTCACTCGCGTTTGATCCTCTCTCAGCTTGGAGCGGAAGGACGCCTGCTGGCAATTGACCGCGATCCGCAGGCGATTGCCGTTGCGCAAACCATCGATGATCCTCGCTTTTCCATCGTGCATGGACCTTTCTCTGCGCTTGCGGATTATGTCGCTGAGCGCGGCCTGACCGGCAAGATCGACGGGATTCTCCTCGATCTTGGCGTCTCTTCACCACAGCTTGATGATGCAGAACGCGGCTTCTCCTTTATGCGTGATGGGCCGCTGGATATGCGTATGGATCCCACTCGCGGCCAGTCTGCCGCTGAATGGTTACAAACTGCTGACGAAGCGGATATCGCCTGGGTAATCAAAACCTTCGGTGAAGAACGCTTTGGCAAACGTATTGCGCGCGCCATCGTGGAGCGCAACCGCGTTGAGCCAATGACCCGCACCAAAGAGCTGGCAGAAGTCATCGCGGCGGCAACGCCGGTGAAGGATAAGCACAAACATCCTGCGACCCGTACCTTCCAGGCGGTTCGTATTTGGGTAAACAGTGAACTGGAGGAAATAGAGCTGGCGCTAAAAAGCTCGCTCGACGTGCTGGCCCCGGGTGGGCGGTTATCCATCATCAGCTTCCATTCGCTGGAAGATCGCATCGTAAAACGCTTTATGCGTGAACAGAGCCGCGGTCCGCAGGTTCCAGCTGGGCTGCCGATGACGGAAGAACAACTCAGAAAGCTGGGAGGCCGTCAGTTGCGAGCATTAGGCAAGTTGATGCCGGGCGAAGAAGAGGTGGCAGAGAATCCACGTGCCCGTAGTTCAGTGCTGCGTATTGCAGAGAGGACGAACGCATGATCAGCAGAGTGACAGAGACCCTAAGCAAAGTTAAGGGATCGTTAGGAAGCAACGAGCGCCATGCCTTGCCTGGCGTGATCGGCGACGATCTTTTGCGGTTTGGGAAGCTGCCACTCTGCTTGTTCATTTGCATCATTGTGACGGCAGTCATGGTGGTCACCACCGCTCACCATACCCGTTTATTGACTGCGCAGCGCGAACAGATGGTACTGGAACGCGATGCGCTGGATATTGAATGGCGAAATCTGATCCTTGAAGAAAACGCGCTCGGCGATCACAGCCGGGTTGAACGGATCGCAACGGAAAAACTGCAATTACAGCATGTTGATCCTTCGCAGGAAAATATCGTAGTACAAAAATAAGGGAAAACGCGACGCATGAAAGCAGCGGCAAAAACGCTAAAACCAAAACGCCAGGAAGAACAGGCCAACTTTGTCAGTTGGCGTTTTGCGTTGCTTTGCGGCTGCATTTTACTGGCGCTGGGTTTCCTGCTGGGACGCGTGGCGTGGCTACAAATCATCGCGCCTGACATGCTGGTGCGTCAGGGGGATATGCGTTCTCTGCGCGTGCAGGAAGTTTCCACCTCTCGTGGGATGATCACCGACCGCTCCGGGCGTCCGCTGGCGGTGAGCGTGCCGGTGAAGGCGATCTGGGCCGATCCGAAAGAGCTGCACGACGCTGGCGGGATCACCCTTGATAACCGCTGGAAGGCGCTGTCAGACGCGTTGAAAATGCCGCTGGATCAGCTGGCGTCACGCGTTAACGCCAACCCGAAAGGGCGCTTTATCTATCTTGCCCGTCAGGTGAACCCTGATATGGCTGATTACATTAAGAAACTGAAGCTGCCCGGCATTCATCTGCGGGAAGAATCCCGCCGTTACTATCCTTCCGGCGAAGTCACCGCACACCTGATTGGCTTTACCAACGTGGATAGCCAGGGGATTGAGGGCGTTGAAAAAAGCTTCGACAAGTGGCTTACCGGCCAGCCTGGCGAGCGAATCGTGCGTAAAGACCGCTATGGTCGCGTCATTGAAGACATTTCCTCGACAGACAGCCAGGCCGCGCACAACCTGGCCCTGAGTATTGATGAGCGCTTGCAGGCGCTGGTCTATCGTGAGCTGAACAACGCCGTCGCGTTTAACAAGGCGGAATCGGGCAGTGCCGTGCTGGTGGATGTGGCGACAGGTGAAGTGCTGGCGATGGCCAGTAGCCCCTCATACAACCCGAATAATTTTGCCGGTACAGCAAAAGATGCAATGCGTAACCGCTCCATCACCGATGTGTTTGAACCCGGCTCAACCGTAAAACCTATGGTGGTGATGACGGCTCTACAGCGAGGCATCGTCAACGAAAATACCGTTCTGAATACGATCCCTTATCGAATTAACGGTCACGAAATCAAAGACGTGGCACGTTACAGCGAACTGACCCTGACTGGGGTCTTGCAGAAGTCGAGTAACGTCGGTGTGTCAAAACTGGCGTTAGCGATGCCGTCCTCAGCGTTAGTAGATACTTACTCACGTTTTGGGCTGGGAAAGGCGACCAATTTGGGGTTGGTCGGAGAACGCAGTGGCTTATATCCTCAAAAACAACGGTGGTCTGACATAGAGAGGGCCACCTTCTCTTTCGGCTACGGGCTAATGGTAACTCCCTTACAGTTAGCGCGAGTCTACGCAACGATTGGCAGCTATGGCATTTATCGCCCGCTGTCGATCACCAAAGTTGATCCACCGGTTCCGGGGGAACGTGTTTTCCCGGAATCTATCGTTCGTACCGTCGTGCATATGATGGAAAGCGTCGCGTTACCAGGCGGTGGCGGCGTGAAGGCCGCGATTAAGGGCTATCGTATCGCCATTAAAACCGGTACAGCGAAAAAAGTGGGGCCGGACGGCCGCTATATCAACAAATACATTGCCTATACCGCAGGCGTAGCGCCTGCAAGCAATCCGCGTTTTGCGCTGGTGGTCGTCATCAACGATCCGCAGGCGGGTAAATACTACGGCGGCGCCGTCTCCGCGCCTGTGTTCGGGGCTATTATGGGCGGCGTGTTGCGCACCATGAACATTGAACCGGATGCGCTGGCGACGGGCGAAAAAAGTGAATTTGTAATTAATCAAGGCGAGGGAACAGGTGGCAGATCGTAATTTGCGCGACCTTCTTGCTCCGTGGGTGCCTATGCTACCTGCGCGAGCACTGCGAGAGATGGTACTGGACAGCCGCGTAGCGGCTGCTGGCGATCTTTTTGTGGCAGTGGTGGGTCATCAGGCGGACGGGCGTCGTTATATCCCGCAGGCGATTGCGCAAGGTGTTGCTGCCATTATTGCTGAGGCCAAAGATGAGGCAACAGACGGTGAGATCCGTGAAATGCACGGCGTGCCGGTCATCTATCTCAGCCAGCTGAATGAGCGTCTCTCCGCGCTGGCAGGACGTTTTTACAACGAACCTTCCGACCAGTTAAAGCTGGTTGGCGTGACAGGAACCAACGGAAAAACCACCACCACTCAGCTGATGGCGCAGTGGGCGCAGCTGCTGGGCGAAACCGGTGCCGTCATGGGCACGGTGGGGAACGGACTTCTGGGCAAAGTAAGCCCGACGGAAAACACCACAGGCTCGGCGGTTGACGTGCAGCGTGTGCTGGCGGGCCTCGCTGAGCAGGGGGCGACCTTCGCTGCGATGGAAGTCTCTTCCCATGGTCTGGTACAACACCGCGTGGCGGCCCTGAAATTTGCTGCCTCTGTCTTTACTAACCTGAGCCGCGATCACCTTGATTATCATGGTGATATGGAGCACTACGAAGCGGCGAAATGGCTGCTTTATTCCACTCACCACCACGGACAGGCGATCATTAACGCCGACGATGAAGTCGGTCGTCGCTGGCTGGAAAAACTGCCGGATGCGGTGGCGGTGTCGATGGAAGATCGCATTAATCCGAACTGCCGCGGCCGCTGGCTGAAGGCGGTCGAGGTGAACTACCACGATAGTGGGGCGACGATACGCTTTGCTTCCACCTGGGGCGAAGGTGAAATTGAAAGCCGCCTGATGGGGGCCTTTAACGTCAGTAACCTGCTGCTGGCGCTGGCGACGCTGCTGGCGCTGGGCTACCCGATGGCGGATCTGCTGAAGACGTCTGAGCGTTTGCAACCGGTCTGTGGCCGCATGGAAGTGTTCAGCGCGCCGGGCAAGCCGACGGTGGTTGTGGATTACGCGCACACGCCGGATGCGCTGGAAAAAGCGCTGGAAGCGGCGCGTCTGCACTGCGCAGGCAAGCTCTGGTGCGTGTTTGGCTGCGGTGGCGATCGCGACAAGGGCAAACGTCCGCTGATGGGCGCCATCGCTGAGCAGTTCGCGGATATTCCCGTGGTAACCGATGACAACCCGCGTACCGAAGAGCCGCGGGCCATTATCAATGACATTCTGGCAGGCATGCTGGACGCGGGTCGTGCGCGCGTGGTCGAAGGCCGTGCGGAGGCCGTGACTAACGCCATTATGCAGGCGCAGGAGAACGATGTGGTTCTGCTGGCCGGCAAAGGTCATGAAGATTATCAGATCGTCGGCAATCGTCGTCTGGATTACTCCGACCGGGTGACGGCAGCGCGTCTGCTGGGAGTGGTGACATGATTAGCATTACGTTAAGCCAGGCCGCTGCGGTATTGCAGGGGATGCTGCATGGTCAGGATCTGACCATCGAGGCTGTAACCACCGACACCCGTAAGGTGACGGCGGGCTGCCTGTTTGTGGCGCTGAAGGGCGAACGTTTTGACGCCCACGATTTTGCGCAACAGGCTAAAGATAACGGCGCGGGCGCGCTGCTGGTCAGTCGTAAGCTCGATATCGATTTGCCGCAGATTGTGGTGAAAGATACGCGCCTGGCGTTTGGCGAGCTGGCGGCATGGGTTCGCCAGCAGGTGCCAACACGCGTCGTGGCGCTGACGGGCTCGTCGGGCAAAACCTCCGTTAAAGAGATGACGGCGGCGATCCTTAGCCAGTGCGGTAACACGCTTTATACGGCGGGCAACCTTAATAATGACATCGGTGTGCCGATGACGCTGCTGCGCCTGACCCACGAGCATGAATATGCGGTGATTGAGTTAGGGGCCAACCATCAGGGCGAAATCGCCTGGACCGTGAGCCTGACGCGTCCGGAAGCGGCGCTGGTGAATAACCTGGCGGCGGCACATCTTGAAGGTTTTGGTTCGCTGGCCGGTGTGGCGAAAGCGAAAGGTGAAATTTATACCGGCCTGCCGGATGACGGTATCGCCATTATGAATGCCGATAACAACGACTGGCTGAACTGGCAGAGCATCATTGGTTCACGCAAAACCTGGCGCTTCTCACCGAATGCGGCAAACAGTGATTTTTCGGCGACCAACATTCATGTGACGTCACACGGCACCGAGTTCACCCTCACGACCCCAACGGGCGGCATCGACGTGCTGCTGCCCCTGCCGGGTCGTCATAACATCGCCAATGCGCTTGCTGCGGCAGCGCTCTCAATGGCGGTAGGTGCCTCACACGCGGCGATCAAAGCAGGTCTGGCAAATTTAAAAGCCGTGCCGGGGCGTCTGTTCCCGATCCAGCTGGCTGAAAACAAACTCCTGCTGGATGACTCCTACAACGCTAACGTCGGCTCCATGACGGCGGCGGTGCAGGTCTTGTCTGAGATGCCGGGCTATCGCGTGATGGTTGTGGGCGATATGGCTGAGCTGGGTGATGAAAGCGAAGCCTGCCATGTTCAGGTGGGTGAAGCGGCGAAAGCCGCCGGGCTTGACCGCGTGTTGAGCGCAGGCACGCTGAGCAAGGCCATTTCCGATGCCAGTGAAGTTGGCGAACATTTTGCCGATAAATCTGCACTGATCGAACGCCTGAAGGCATTGATTGCAGAAAAACAGATTGTGACTGTTTTAGTTAAAGGTTCACGTAGTGCCGCCATGGAAGAGGTTGTGCACGCATTACAGGAGAACGGGACATGTTAGTTTGGCTGGCCGAACATTTGGTCAAATATTATTCAGGCTTTAACGTCTTTTCCTATCTGACGTTTCGCGCCATCGTCAGCCTGCTGACTGCGCTGTTCATCTCGCTGTGGATGGGCCCGCGCATGATTGCCCGTCTGCAAAAACTCTCTTTCGGCCAGGTTGTACGCAACGATGGTCCGGAATCGCACTTCAGCAAGCGCGGTACGCCGACCATGGGCGGGATCATGATCCTGACCGCGATTGTGGTGTCCGTTCTGCTGTGGGCGTATCCGTCTAACCCCTACGTCTGGTGCGTGCTGACCGTTCTGGTTGGCTACGGGATCATCGGTTTTGTTGATGACTACCGCAAAGTTGTGCGCAAAGACACTAAAGGGTTGATCGCCCGCTGGAAGTATTTCTGGATGTCGGTGATTGCGCTGGGGGTGGCCTTCGCCCTTTACCTGGCAGGAAAAGACACCCCGGCCACCGAGCTGGTGGTGCCGTTCTTCAAAGACGTGATGCCGCAGCTGGGGCTGTTCTACATTCTGCTGGCTTACTTTGTGATCGTCGGCACCGGCAACGCCGTCAACCTGACCGATGGTCTGGACGGCCTGGCGATTATGCCAACCGTGTTTGTCGCGGGCGGTTTCGCGCTGGTGGCGTGGGCAACCGGTAACATGAACTTTGCAAACTACCTGCACATTCCGTACCTGCGGCACGCGGGTGAGCTGGTGATCGTCTGTACGGCGATTGTCGGGGCGGGGCTGGGCTTCCTGTGGTTTAACACCTATCCGGCGCAGGTCTTTATGGGCGACGTCGGTTCACTGGCGCTGGGCGGCGCGCTGGGCATTATCGCCGTGCTGCTGCGTCAGGAGTTCCTGCTGGTGATCATGGGCGGTGTGTTTGTGGTTGAGACGCTGTCGGTGATTTTGCAGGTCGGTTCTTTCAAGCTGCGCGGTCAGCGCATCTTCCGTATGGCACCGATTCACCACCACTATGAACTGAAAGGCTGGCCGGAGCCGCGCGTCATTGTGCGCTTCTGGATTATTTCGCTGATGCTGGTGCTGATTGGCCTGGCAACGCTGAAGGTACGTTAATCATGGCAGATTACCAGGGCAAAAAAGTCGTTATCATCGGGTTGGGCCTCACTGGCCTCTCCTGCGTGGACTTTTTCCTTGCGCGTGGCGTGACGCCGCGCGTGATGGATACGCGCGTCTCTCCGCCGGGTCTGGACAAGCTGCCGGAGCAGGTTGAACGCCACCTGGGTGGTCTGAATGATGAGTGGCTGCTGGACGCCGATCTGATTGTTGCCAGCCCCGGTATGGCGCTGGCGCATCCTTCCCTGAGCGCCGCCGCGGATGCAGGCGTTGAGATTGTCGGCGATATCGAACTGTTCTGCCGGGAGGCGCAGGCCCCGATCGTCGCCATTACCGGTTCAAACGGTAAAAGCACCGTCACCACGCTGGTGGGGGAAATGGCGAAGGCGGCGGGCAAAAATGTCGGCGTGGGCGGTAACATTGGTCTGCCCGCTTTGATGCTGCTTGATAAAGGGTGTGAGCTATTCGTCCTTGAGCTTTCCAGCTTCCAGCTGGAAACCACTTCAAGCCTGCATGCGGCGGCGGCGACGATCCTAAACGTCACCGAAGATCATATGGACAGATACCCGTTCGGCTTGCAGCAGTACCGTGCGGCCAAACTGCGCGTTTATGAAAATGCCAAAGTTTGCGTGGTGAATGCCGATGATGCACTCACCATGCCGGTGCGCGGCGCAGACGATCGCTGCATTAGCTTCGGTATTAATATGGGTGACTATCACCTCAACCGTCAGCAGGGCGAAACCTGGCTGCGGGTGAAAGGTGAGAAGGTGCTGAACGTGAAAGAGATGATGCTCTCCGGCCAGCATAACTACACCAATGCCCTGGCGGCGCTGGCGCTGGCGGATGCTGTTGGCCTGCCGCGATCTTCAAGCCTGAAGGCGCTGACTACCTTTACCGGCCTGGCGCACCGCTTCCAGCTGGCGCTGGAGCACAACGGCGTACGCTGGATTAACGATTCCAAAGCGACCAACGTGGGTAGCACCGAGGCGGCACTGAACGGTCTGCACGTTGATGGCACGCTGCACCTGCTACTGGGCGGCGACGGTAAATCGGCTGACTTCTCCTCGCTGAAGCAGTACCTCAACGGTGATAACGTGCGCCTGTATTGCTTTGGCCGCGATGGTAGCGAGCTGGTGGCGTTGCGCCCTGAGGTCGCCGAACAAACCGAGACCATGGAGCAGGCGATGCGCCTCATCGCCCCACGCGTGAAGCCCGGCGATATGGTACTGCTCTCGCCAGCCTGTGCCAGCCTCGATCAATTCAAGAATTTCGAACAGCGGGGTGATGTCTTTACCCGCCTGGCGAAGGAGTTAGGCTGATGCGTTTATCTCTCCCTCGCCTGAAAATGCCGCGCCTGCCAGGATTTGGTATCCTGGTATGGCTGTTTACGGCGCTGAAAGGCTGGGTGATGGCTTCACGGGATAAAGATTCCGACAGCCTGATCATGTACGACCGCACGCTGTTCTGGCTCACGCTGGGGCTGGCAGCGATCGGCTTTATTATGGTCACCTCGGCGTCAATGCCTGTCGGACAGCGTCTGGCGAACGACCCGTTCCTGTTTGCCAAGCGTGACGGGCTGTACATCATTCTCGCGTTCTGCCTGGCGCTGATCACCTTACGCCTGCCGATGTCGTTCTGGCAGCGGCACAGTACGGCCATGCTCATCGCCTCAATCATCATGCTGTTGATCGTGCTGGTTGTCGGGAGCTCCGTTAACGGGGCATCACGCTGGATTGCCTTTGGCCCACTGCGTATTCAGCCCGCGGAGTTCACCAAACTGTCGTTGTTCTGCTACCTGGCTAACTACCTGGTGCGTAAAGTTGACGAAGTTCGTAACAACCTTCGTGGCTTCTTAAAACCGATGGGCGTGATTCTGGTCCTCGCGATCCTGCTGCTGGCGCAGCCCGACCTCGGTACGGTAGTCGTACTGTTTGTCACTACGCTGGCGATGCTGTTCCTGGCGGGCGCAAAACTGTGGCAGTTCATTGCCATCATCGGGATGGGGATTTCGGCGGTGGTGCTGCTGATCCTCGCCGAACCCTACCGTATCCGCCGTGTGACCTCGTTCTGGAACCCATGGGAAGATCCGTTCGGCAGCGGTTACCAGCTGACGCAGTCGCTGATGGCGTTTGGCCGCGGCGAAGTCTGGGGTCAAGGCCTGGGCAACTCGGTGCAAAAACTGGAGTATTTACCGGAGGCGCACACCGACTTCATCTTCTCCATTATTGGGGAAGAACTGGGTTATATCGGTGTGGTATTGGCGCTATTAATGGTATTCTTCGTCGCTTTCCGCGCCATGTCGATTGGCCGGAAAGCGCTGGAGATCGATCACCGCTTCTCCGGTTTCCTGGCCTGCTCAATTGGTATCTGGTTTAGCTTCCAGGCACTGGTAAACGTTGGGGCGGCAGCGGGTATGCTGCCGACCAAAGGTCTGACGTTGCCGTTGATCAGTTATGGTGGTTCGAGTCTGTTGATCATGTCGACGGCCATCATGTTTTTGTTACGCATAGATTATGAAACGCGTCTGGAGAAAGCTCAGGCGTTTACACGAGGTTCACGATGAATCAACCGAAGCGGTTAATGGTGATGGCAGGCGGTACCGGCGGACACGTGTTCCCGGGACTGGCGGTTGCGCACCATTTAATGGAACAGGGCTGGCAGGTACGCTGGCTGGGAACCGCAGACCGCATGGAAGCCGACCTGGTACCTAAACACGGTATCGAGATCGACTTTATTCGTATTTCTGGCCTTCGTGGCAAAGGGATCAAGGCGCTGCTGCTGGCGCCGGTGCGCATTTTCAATGCCTGGCGTCAGGCGCGCGCCATTATGAAGCGTTTTAAGCCTGACGTCGTTCTGGGCATGGGCGGTTACGTTTCCGGTCCGGGCGGACTGGCGGCGTGGTCACTGGGCATCCCCGTTGTTCTGCATGAGCAGAACGGTATTGCCGGCTTGACCAACAAATGGCTGGCAAAAATCGCCACCAAAGTTATGCAGGCCTTCCCCGGGGCATTCCCGAAAGCGGATGTCGTAGGAAATCCGGTACGTGTGGACGTGCTGGCGCTGCCGCTGCCAGATACGCGTCTGGCGGGTCGCGAAGGGCCGGTGCGCGTGCTGGTCGTCGGCGGTTCCCAGGGCGCACGTATTTTAAACCAGACGATGCCGCAGGTTGCGGCAAAACTGGGTGATGCGGTGACCATCTGGCACCAGAGCGGGAAGGGCGCTCAGCAGACCGTTGAGCAGGCCTACGCGCAGGAAGGTCAGCCGCAGCATAAAGTGACTGAATTTATTGATGATATGGCCGCAGCCTATGCCTGGGCCGATGTCGTGGTCTGTCGCTCGGGCGCGCTGACGGTGAGTGAAATCGCCGCCGCCGGTTTGCCGGCGCTGTTTGTGCCGTTCCAGCACAAAGACCGACAGCAGTACTGGAATGCGCTGCCGCTTGAGAAAGCGAGGGCCGCGAAGATTTTTGAGCAGCCACAATTTACCGCTGATGCGGTCGCCACTACCCTGGCGGGCTGGAACCGGGATGTATTACTGGAGATGGCGCAACGCGCACGCGCGACCGCTATCCCGGATGCAACGGAACGGGTGGCAAAAGAAGTGAGCCTGGCAGCCCAGGCATAATTCTCGCAGCGCGTGTTGCGCTGCACGATTTTTTTGAAGTAGTCGATGGCGTTTAGAGAATGAATACACAACAACTGGCAAAACTGCGTTCTATCGTGCCCGAGATGCGTCGCGTCCGGCACATTCACTTTGTCGGCATCGGTGGTGCTGGCATGGGCGGTATTGCCGAAGTGTTAGCTAACGAAGGCTATCAGATCAGCGGGTCTGACCTGGCGCCAAACCCTGTTACGCAGCAGCTGGCGTCGCTGGGGGCGACTATCTATTTCAATCATCGCCCGGAAAACGTGAGCGATGCGAGCGTGGTTGTGGTGTCCAGCGCTATCTCCGCAGATAACCCGGAAATCGTTGCGGCGCATGAGGCGCGCATTCCGGTGATCCGCCGCGCGGAAATGCTGGCGGAACTGATGCGTTTCCGTCACGGCATTGCGGTGGCCGGTACGCACGGTAAAACCACCACAACAGCGATGGTCTCCAGCATTTATGCGGAAGCGGGTCTCGATCCGACGTTCGTTAACGGTGGTCTGGTGAAAGCCGCTGGCGTGCATGCGCGTCTGGGCCACAGCCGTTATCTGATTGCGGAAGCAGATGAGAGCGATGCGTCGTTCCTGCATCTACAGCCGATGGTGGCGATCGTCACCAACATCGAAGCTGACCATATGGACACTTACCAGGGCGACTTCGAGAACTTAAAGCAGACCTTTATTAACTTCCTGCACAACCTGCCGTTCTATGGCCGTGCGGTGATGTGCGTGGACGATCCGGTTATTCGCGAACTTCTGCCGCGCGTCGGGCGTCAAATTACGACCTACGGCTTCAGCGAAGACGCGGATGTACGCGTAGAAGATTACAAGCAGATTGGTGCGCAGGGGCATTTCACCCTGGCGCGTCAGGATAAGGATCTGCTGCATGTCACCCTGAACGCGCCGGGACGTCACAACGCCCTGAATGCGGCGGCGGCGGTGGCTGTTGCGACAGAAGAAGGCATTGACGATGAAGCGATCCTGCGCGCACTGGAGAGCTTCCAGGGGACGGGTCGTCGCTTCGACTTCCTCGGTGAATTCCCACTGGAGCCGGTAAACGGTAAGCCAGGGTCAGCGATGCTGGTGGACGACTACGGTCACCATCCGACGGAAGTGGACGCAACCATTAAAGCGGCACGCGCGGGTTGGCCGGAAAAGAATCTGGTCATGATTTTCCAGCCGCACCGTTACACGCGTACCCGCGATCTGTATGACGATTTTGCCAACGTCCTTTCGCAGGTCGATACCCTGCTGATGCTGGATGTGTATGCTGCGGGTGAAACGCCGATTCCGGGTGCGGACAGTCGTTCTTTATGTCGTACCATCCGTGGACGCGGTAAAGTGGATCCTATTCTGGTTCCCGACCCGGCGCAGGTAGCTGAGATGCTTGCCCCGGTCCTGACGGGTAACGATCTGATCCTGATTCAGGGCGCGGGAAATATCGGCAAAATCGCCCGTACCTTAGCTGAAATCAAACTGAAGCCGCAAACTCAGGAGGACGAGCGTCATGGCTGATAAGATTGCTGTCCTGTTTGGCGGCACTTCCGCCGAACGCGAAGTTTCTCTGAATTCGGGCGCTGCCGTGCTGGCGGGCCTGCGTGAAGGCGGCGTGGACGCGCATCCGGTTGATCCGAAAGAGGTGGACGTCACGCAGCTGAAAGCGATGGGCTTCGATAAAGCCTTTATCGCGTTGCACGGTCGCGGCGGTGAAGACGGCACGTTGCAGGGGCTGCTGGAGCTGATCGGCATGCCGTACACCGGCAGCGGCGTAATGGCATCCGCCATCTCCATGGATAAACTGCGCAGCAAACTGCTGTGGCAGGGGGCGGGACTGCCTGTTGCGCCATGGGTTGCACTGACGCGTCGTGAATATGAATTGGGCCTGTCGGACAGCGTTAATACACGCATTGCGGCACTGGGCTTACCGGTTATTGTTAAGCCGAGCCGTGAAGGGTCGAGCGTGGGAATGTCCAAAGTCGATAAAGCTGTAGATTTAGCTGACGCTTTAGCACTGGCATTTCAACATGATGTAGAAGTTCTGATTGAAAAATGGCTTAGCGGGCCGGAATTTACCGTCGCGATGCTTGGCGAAGAAATTTTACCGTCAATTCGCATCCAACCCGCCGGAGTCTTCTATGATTATGAGGCGAAGTATCTCTCTGATGAGACGCAATATTTCTGCCCAGCGGGTCTTGAAGCAGAGCGTGAAGCCGAATTACAGTCTCTGGTGCTTAAAGCCTGGAATGTTCTGGGATGTCGTGGCTGGGGACGCATTGACGTGATGCTTGACGGTGACGGGCAATTTTATCTGCTGGAAGCAAACACGTCTCCGGGTATGACCAGCCATAGCCTTGTGCCGATGGCGGCGCGTCAGGCGGGAATGAGCTTCTCGCAGTTAGTCGTACGTATTCTGGACCAGGCGGGCTGATATGTCTCAGGCTGCATTGAACACGCGCAACCGCGATGACGAAGAAGAATATTCCTCTTCGCGCCGGAGTAATGGAACGCGTCTTGCAGGGATCATCTTCCTGCTCGGGGTGCTGTGCACCGTGTTTATCAGCGGCTGGATGGTGCTGGGCTGGATGGAAGACGCGCAGCGGTTGCCGCTGTCGAAGCTGGTGGTGACCGGGGAGCGACACTACACGCGTAACGATGACATTCGCCAGTCGATTCTGGCGCTTGGGTCGCCTGGCACCTTTATGACGCAGGACGTCAACATTATTCAGAGTCAGATTGAACGTCTGCCGTGGATAAAACAGGCGAGTGTCAGAAAGCAATGGCCTGATGAATTGAAGATTCATCTGGTTGAATATGTGCCGATTGCGCGTTGGAATGATCAGCATATGGTTGACGTAGACGGAAATTCGTTCAGCGTCCCGAGCGATCGTGTCAACAAGCAGAATTTACCGATGTTGTATGGCCCGGAAGGCAGCGAAAACGAAGTATTGCAGGGTTTTCGTGAGATGGGGCAGGTGCTGGCTAAGAATCGCTTTACGTTAAAAGATGCTGCGATGACGGCGCGCCGTTCCTGGCAGTTGACCTTAACGAATGGCATTAAGCTCAATCTTGGCCGCGGCGACACAATGAAACGTCTGGCGCGTTTTGTAGAACTTTACCCGGTTTTACAGCAGCAGGCGCAGACGGATGGCAAACGGATAAGCTACGTTGATTTGCGCTATGACTCAGGCGCAGCAGTCGGTTGGGAGCCGGCTCCGGTCGAGGAACCTAATCAGCAACAAAATCAGGCACAGGTACAGGCAGAACAACAATGATCAAGTCGACGGACAGAAAATTGGTAGTAGGACTGGAGATTGGCACCGCGAAGGTTGCCGCTTTGGTAGGGGAAGTTCTGCCCGACGGTATGGTCAATATCATTGGCGTGGGCAGCTGCCCCTCCCGTGGTATGGATAAAGGTGGGGTAAACGACCTTGAGTCGGTGGTGAAATGCGTTCAGCGCGCCATCGACCAGGCTGAATTGATGGCAGATTGCCAGATTTCCTCTGTCTATCTGGCCCTTTCTGGTAAGCACATCAGCTGCCAGAATGAAATCGGTATGGTGCCGATTTCCGAAGAAGAAGTGACGCAGGAAGACGTTGAGAACGTTGTCCACACGGCGAAATCCGTGCGTGTTCGCGACGAGCACCGTGTGCTGCATGTGATCCCGCAGGAATACGCGATCGACTACCAGGAAGGTATCAAGAATCCGGTCGGTCTGTCGGGCGTGCGTATGCAGGCTAAAGTGCACCTGATCACATGTCATAACGATATGGCGAAGAACATTGTAAAAGCCGTTGAACGTTGTGGCCTGAAAGTTGACCAACTTATTTTCGCCGGTCTTGCCGCGAGCTATTCCGTGCTGACCGAAGACGAACGTGAACTGGGCGTCTGTGTGGTCGATATTGGTGGTGGTACAATGGACATGGCTGTCTATACCGGCGGTGCGTTACGCCACACCAAAGTGATCCCGTACGCCGGGAATGTGGTGACCAGCGATATCGCTTACGCCTTTGGTACGCCACCGAGCGATGCAGAGGCGATTAAAGTGCGCCATGGTTGCGCGCTGGGCTCTATCGTCGGCAAAGACGAAAGCGTTGAAGTGCCGAGCGTAGGCGGACGACCGCCGCGCAGCCTGCAACGCCAGACGCTGGCAGAGGTGATTGAGCCGCGTTATACCGAGCTGCTCAACCTGGTCAACGAAGAGATTTTGCAGTTACAGGAACAGCTTCGCCAGCAGGGTGTGAAACATCATCTCGCGGCGGGGATTGTATTAACCGGCGGGGCAGCGCAAATTGAAGGTCTTGCGGCCTGCGCTCAGCGCGTGTTCCATACGCAGGTGCGTATTGGTGCGCCGCTGAATATCACCGGTTTAACGGATTATGCTCAGGAGCCGTACTATTCAACGGCGGTGGGCCTGCTGCACTACGGGAAAGAGTCCCATTTAAGTGGTGAGGCAGAGGTGGAAAAACGCGTCTCGGTGGGGTCGTGGGTCAAACGACTTAACACCTGGCTGCGAAAAGAATTTTAATTTTTTTAAGAGACCGGAGAGAATTAGCGGTCTCGGGCGACAGGCACAACGGAGAGAGAGATTATGTTTGAACCTATGGAATTAACCAACGACGCGGTGATTAAAGTCATCGGCGTCGGTGGCGGCGGCGGTAACGCCGTAGAGCACATGGTGCGCGAGCGCATCGAAGGTGTTGAATTCTTCGCGGTGAACACCGATGCGCAGGCACTGCGTAAAACGGCTGTTGGCCAGACGATTCAGATCGGTGGTGGCATCACCAAAGGTCTGGGAGCAGGGGCTAACCCGGAAGTGGGCCGCAACGCGGCTGAAGAAGATCGTGAAGCGCTGCGCGCTGCACTGGACGGTGCAGACATGGTCTTCATCGCAGCGGGTATGGGCGGCGGTACAGGTACCGGTGCAGCACCCGTTGTGGCGGAAGTCGCTAAAGATTTAGGTATTCTGACCGTTGCTGTCGTGACCAAGCCTTTCAACTTTGAAGGTAAGAAGCGTATGGCTTTCGCGGAGCAGGGTATCACCGAGCTGTCCAAGCACGTGGACTCTCTGATTACCATCCCGAACGACAAGCTGCTGAAAGTGCTGGGTCGCGGCATCTCTCTGCTGGACGCCTTTGGCGCGGCAAACGACGTGCTGAAAGGCGCAGTTCAGGGTATCGCTGAACTGATTACCCGTCCTGGCCTGATGAACGTTGACTTTGCAGACGTTCGCACCGTGATGTCCGAGATGGGCTACGCGATGATGGGCTCTGGCGTGGCGAGCGGTGAAGACCGTGCGGAAGAAGCCGCTGAAATGGCGATCTCTTCTCCACTGCTGGAAGATATCGATCTGTCTGGCGCGCGCGGCGTGCTGGTCAACATTACCGCTGGCTTTGACCTGCGTCTGGATGAGTTCGAAACCGTGGGTAACACCATCCGTGCATTCGCCTCTGACAACGCGACCGTCGTTATCGGTACGTCCCTTGACCCGGAAATGAACGACGAACTGCGTGTGACCGTTGTGGCCACCGGTATCGGTATGGACAAGCGTCCTGAGATCACCCTGGTGACTAACAAACAGACTCAGCAGCCGGTGATGGATCGTTACCAGCAGCACGGTATGGCGCCTCTGACTCAGGAGCAAAAACCCGCTGCGAAAGTGGTGAACGACCCGACTCCACAAACGGCAAAAGAGCCAGATTATCTGGATATCCCGGCGTTCCTGCGTAAGCAAGCTGACTAAGAATTGGCTGGAATTTGGGGATTTGCGCTCTTTGTGCTAAACTGGCCCACCGTTAGTGATATACACTCTCGGTTGGATAGTTAATTTGGCGAGATTATACGATGATCAAACAAAGGACACTTAAACGTATCGTTCAGGCGACGGGTGTCGGTTTACATACCGGCAAGAAAGTCACACTGACGTTACGCCCTGCGCCGGCCAATACCGGGGTCATCTATCGTCGCACCGACTTGAATCCACCGGTAGATTTTCCGGCCGATGCCAAATCTGTGCGTGATACTATGCTCTGTACTTGTCTGGTGAACGAGCATGACGTGCGGATTTCTACCGTAGAGCACCTGAACGCCGCCCTGGCGGGTCTGGGTATCGACAACATTATGGTTGAAGTCGATGCGCCAGAAATCCCGATCATGGACGGGAGTGCTGCTCCGTTCGTTTATTTGTTGCTGGATGCCGGCATCGAAGAACTGAACTGCGCGAAGAAATTTGTTCGCATTAAAGAGACCGTTCGCGTCGAAGATGGCGACAAATGGGCTGAATTCAAACCGTACAATGGTTTCTCGTTGGACTTCACCATCGATTTTAACCATCCGGCGATTGACTCCAGCACCCAGCGCTATGCGATGAACTTCTCTGCGGATGCGTTCATGCGTCAGATCAGCCGAGCACGTACCTTCGGCTTTATGCGTGATATCGAATATCTGCAATCCCGCGGCCTGTGCCTGGGCGGCAGCTTCGATTGTGCCATCGTTGTTGACGATTATCGCGTACTGAACGAAGACGGCCTGCGTTTTGAAGATGAATTTGTTCGTCACAAAATGCTGGACGCGATCGGCGACCTCTTCATGTGTGGTCACAACATCATTGGTGCCTTTACCGCGTTTAAATCCGGTCATGCACTGAACAACAAACTGTTGCAGGCCGTCCTGGCAAAACAGGAAGCCTGGGAATATGTGACCTTCGAAGACGAAGCTGAACTGCCGCTGGCGTTCAAAGCCCCGACTATGGTCCTGGCGTAACGGTTAAAACCGTTTCGTAAGAAAAGCGACTGGTTCACCTGGTACTCTCTCCGACCAGGGAAGCCAGTCGTTTTTATTTCTGCCCTTCTTTAATTTGTCCCTCTCACCCCTGGCTTGTGTCGGGTGCCGAATAACGGTGTGTTCGCTGCATTATTGACCGTTTTTACCTGCTGCAAGATGTCATTCCTGCTGTCGTGTATTGGCTTTAGTGGTAATATCTGGGCGCTAAAAAAGAATAACTGAACTCAGCCTGCACTGGCGGGCGAACGTGGTGGAGCAAGTGAGCGGAATACTGACGCGCTGGCGACAATTTGGCAGACGTTACTTCTGGCCGCATCTCTTATTGGGGATGGTCGCGGCGAGTTTCGGCTTGCCTGTGCTCAGCAACAGCGCAGACGCGGCCACGCCAGCACGTTCCACGACGACCAAACACGATCTCACCACGCGGGTTAACTTCACTAATCTCGCATGGCTTGAAGCCAGCCGTCGTCCCAATTTCTCCGTTGATTACTGGCAGCAACACGCGATTCGCACGGTTATCCGCCATCTGTCGTTCGCGATGGCGCCGCAGACGATGCCTGTTGCGGAAGAAACGCTGCCGGTCCAGGCGCAGCATCTTGCCCTGCTCGATACGCTTAATGCGCTGCTGACGCAGGACAACCAGCCGCCAGTGACCGTGAATCAGACGGCGAAAACGGATTTTGTTTCCCCTGCATCCTTCTCTGTTTCGACATGGATTAGCCAGGTTCACGGCATCCGTGCCGGGCCTCAACGCCTCAGCTAAATTAACCTTTTTCAATACCTTAATTTATCTGCCCGACTGGGGCGTTTGAGAATTTATTATGCTAATCAAATTGTTAACCAAAGTTTTTGGTAGTCGTAACGATCGTACCCTGCGCCGCATGCGCAAAGCTGTGAACGTCATCAACGGTATGGAACCGGCGATGGAGAAGCTCTCTGATGATGAGCTAAAAGCGAAAACTGCGGAGTTCCGCGCGCGTCTGGAGAAAGGTGAAACCTTAGAGAGCCTGATCCCGGAAGCCTTCGCCGTTGTACGTGAGGCCAGTAAACGCGTGTTCGGCATGCGTCACTTCGACGTGCAGCTGCTGGGCGGGATGGTGCTCAACGAGCGCTGCATCGCGGAAATGCGTACCGGTGAAGGTAAAACCCTGACTGCAACGCTGCCGGCTTACCTGAATGCGCTGACGGGTAAGGGCGTTCACGTTGTTACCGTCAACGACTATCTGGCGCAGCGCGACGCCGAAAACAACCGTCCGCTGTTCGAATTCCTCGGCATGACCGTGGGCATTAACATGTCCGGCCTGCCGGCACCTGCCAAGCGTGAAGCGTATAACGCGGATATCACCTACGGCACCAACAACGAATACGGCTTCGACTACCTGCGTGACAACATGGCGTTCAGCCCGGAAGAGCGTGTCCAGCGTAAGCTGCACTATGCGCTGGTGGATGAGGTTGACTCCATTCTGATCGATGAAGCGCGTACCCCGCTGATCATCTCCGGCCCGGCTGAAGACAGCTCCGAGATGTACCGTAAAGTCGACAAAATCATTCCTCACCTGCTGCGTCAGGAGAAAGAAGACTCCGATACCTTCCAGGGTGAAGGTCACTTCTCCGTGGATGAAAAAGCGCGTCAGGTCAACCTGACCGAACGCGGCCTGGTGAAAATCGAAGAGCTGCTGGTGGCTGAAGGCATTATGGAAGAGGGCGAGTCTCTGTACTCCCCGAGCAACATCATGCTGATGCACCACGTAACGGCTGCACTGCGCGCGCACGCCCTGTTCACCCGCGACGTTGACTACATCGTTAAAGACGGCGAAGTTATCATCGTCGATGAACACACCGGCCGTACCATGCAGGGACGTCGCTGGTCCGATGGCCTGCACCAGGCCGTGGAAGCGAAAGAAGGCGTGGATATTCAAAACGAAAACCAGACGCTGGCATCCATCACCTTCCAGAACTACTTCCGTCTGTACGAGAAGCTGGCGGGGATGACCGGTACCGCAGATACCGAAGCGTTTGAGTTCAGCTCCATCTATAAGCTGGATACCGTGGTAGTACCTACCAACCGTCCGATGATCCGTAAGGATATGCCGGACCTGGTATACATGACTGAAGCGGAAAAAATTCAGGCGATCATCGAAGATATTCGCGAACGTACCGCGAAGGGCCAGCCGGTACTGGTGGGGACCATCTCCATCGAGAAATCCGAAGTGGTATCTAACGAGCTGACCAAAGCAGGCATCAAACACAACGTTCTGAACGCCAAGTTCCACGCTAAAGAAGCAGATATCGTTGCGCAGGCGGGTTACCCGGCTGCCGTAACCATCGCCACCAACATGGCGGGTCGTGGTACCGATATTATGCTCGGCGGTAGCTGGCAGGCCGAAGTGGCGGAGCTGGAAAACCCAACCCCAGAGCAAATCGCGCAGATCAAAGCCGACTGGCAGGTGCGTCACGACGCGGTGCTGGCATCCGGTGGTCTGCACATCATTGGTACCGAGCGTCATGAATCTCGTCGTATCGATAACCAGCTGCGCGGTCGTGCGGGCCGTCAGGGTGATGCCGGTTCTTCCCGCTTCTATCTGTCTATGGAAGATGCGCTGATGCGTATTTTCGCCTCTGACCGTGTGTCCGGCATGATGCGTAAACTGGGCATGAAACCTGGCGAAGCGATCGAGCACCCGTGGGTTACCAAAGCGATTGCCAACGCCCAGCGTAAAGTGGAAAGCCGTAACTTCGATATTCGTAAGCAACTGCTGGAATATGATGACGTGGCCAACGACCAGCGTCGTGCGATCTACACCCAGCGTAACGAACTGCTGGATGTGTCCGACGTGAGTGAAACCATCAACAGCATTCGCGAAGATGTGTTCAAGGCCACTATCGACGCGCACATTCCGCCGCAGTCTCTGGAAGAGATGTGGGATATCGAAGGTTTGCAGGAACGTCTGAAAAACGACTTCGATCTCGAACTGCCAATCAAAGAGTGGCTGGACAAAGAGCCTGAGCTGCACGAAGAGACCCTGCGCGAGCGTATCTACGAAACCGCGCTGGAGGTCTACAAGCGTAAGGAAGAAGTGGTTGGCGCAGAGATGATGCGTCACTTCGAGAAAGGCGTAATGTTGCAGACCCTGGACTCCCTGTGGAAAGAGCACCTGGCGGCAATGGACTACCTGCGTCAGGGTATCCACCTGCGTGGTTATGCGCAGAAAGATCCTAAGCAGGAGTACAAGCGTGAATCCTTCTCCATGTTTGCCGCCATGCTGGAGTCGCTGAAGTATGAAGTTATCAGCACCCTGAGCAAAGTTCAGGTGCGTATGCCGGAAGAAGTGGAAGCGATGGAGCAGCAGCGTCGTGAAGAAGCTGAGCGTCTGGCACAGATGCAGCAGCTGAGCCATCAGACCGATGAAAGCGAAGCCGCAGCGGCAATCGCAGCGCAGACGGGCGATCGTAAAGTCGGTCGTAACGATCCGTGCCCATGCGGTTCCGGCAAAAAATACAAGGCGTGCCACGGCCGTCTGAGCTAAGAACATAACAAACTGAAAAGGCGCAGATATCTGCGCCTTTTTTATGGAAGTGACATGATGAAAACACTGCAAATTGCTGTCGGGATTATTCGCAACCCGCAAAATCAGATCTTTATAACCCAACGCGCCGCCGATGCGCACATGGCGAACAAATGGGAATTTCCGGGCGGGAAAATTGAATCCGGTGAAACGCCGGAGCAGGCGCTGGTGCGCGAGCTTCAGGAAGAGGTCGGCATTACTCCGATTGGCGCAACGCTGTTTGATAAGCTTGAATACCAGTTTCCGGACAGGCATATCACGCTGTGGTTCTGGCTGGTGGAAAGCTGGGAAGGTGAACCGTGGGGTAAAGAGGGGCAACCGGGGGGCTGGGTTACGCTTCACGCGAGTGATGCCGAAAAATTTCCTCCGGCAAATGCGCCCGTCATATCCCGGCTAACGGGCAACCTGTAGGCCTGCTGAGCGAAGCGCCAGCAGGCTTCAAAGGTTACTGCTGGTTTTCGCTCCAGTCATCGCTATCCGAGAGATCGCCTTCGCTCGGAATGCGTTTCTCTTCCGCCGCCCATTCACCCAGGTCTATAAGCTGACAGCGCTTACAGCAGAATGGGCGAAATGGACTCACTTCTCCCCAGACGACAGTTTTCCCACAGGTTGGGCAGTTTACGGTGGTTACGTCAGACATTGGCACTCCTTAACAACAGGCCAGTTCAAAATCGAGGCGTTCCGGCACGGTGCCATGTTCACTGTCCAGCGGCATAAAGCGGATCGCGAAACGGCTTTTATGCCCGGAAATTTGCGGATAAAGCTGCTCGCCAAGAGACAGATTCAGGCGCAGAAGATCGGCGTCGTCACCGTTATCCTGATAAAAACCGTTGAGACTGGTTTGTTTGCGGAACGGGGCCGAGTTACGTACAAGATCGAGGATCAGCGATAACGTCTGATTCATCGGCTCCAGGCTGCCCAGCCAGCTGTTCACCTGGCGATCGCGCTGTTCCTGTGGCATGTGCAGCCACATATGCAGCGTTGGCAGGTCAAAGCTACAGCATCCGCCCGGTATGCTCAGGCGCTGGCGCACCAGCGCAATCAGACGATCCTCTCGTAAAAACTGGCCAACGCGCGGCGCGGCCATCAGCGTCGTGCTGCTGTTTTTCAGCTGCTGGCGTAAAGCGTCAATTCGACTTTGATCCACGCCCGGTACTTCGGCCCAGGCCTGTAATTTTCGCTGCTGGCGCTCCAGCTCTTTCAACAGCTCAGTGCGGACGTCGCCGCGTTCAATCACATCCAGCAGATCGCCCACGTTGCGGAAAAAATGCAGCGCGGTGGCGTGATCGTTGACAGGCAGATGTTGTGAAAGCTGTTGAATAAGAAATTCTATGCGTAGCCAGGTACGCATTTTTTCGTTAAGCGGGTGCTCAAAAAGGATATGAGTCGACATTATGGTTTTTCCTGTGCAACGGCCTGCGCGGCGAAGGTCAGATACTGCGCGTGCAGACGAGCAACATCCGATGCAATGGCATCTGGTGCGCCGTTATTATCAATAACATCATCCGCAACGGCGAGGCGCGCTTCGCGCGTGGCCTGTGCGGCAAGAATTTGTTCAGCATGCTCGCGTGAAACATGGTCACGCGCCATGGTTCTCTGGATTTGCGTTTCGCGGGAAACGTCAATCACCAGCGTTCTGTCTGCTTTATGCTGAAGCTGATTTTCCACCAGTAACGGGACCACCCACAACACATAGGGCGAACGGGCTGCGGCAATCTGACGCTGAGTTTCCTGGTGGATAATGGGGTGGAGCAGGGCATTAAGCCAGGCTTTTTCCGAAGAATCAGAAAATATGCACTCACGCAGCTGCCGACGATTCAGGGTGCCGTCAGCCTGTATCACACGGCGACCAAAATGCGCTTCGATGGCGTTTAAGGCGGGTGTATTGGGTTCTACCACCTGACGGGCAATGATATCGGCGTCGATAATCGTGATGCCGAGACGAGCAAACGCGTGCGCAACGGTGCTTTTACCACTACCGATGCCGCCGGTTAATGCGACGATATACCCCATTAAATCAGATCCTGGGAATTATTCAGTTTTAAAATCAGTTGCTTAAAATTCAAACTTACAACAGCCAATGTTTAGCTCTCTTTACCCGCTTTTAACCAGGTAAATTTATAGGATTGTAGCGTAAAAAAAGAGAATTTCGCAGTCTTGCGGAGCAGGTATTAGTGCGTATGATAGCGTCACTGGAGTTGTGCTTTTAATATATTTGCCTCTAACCCCAGGAATCCGCACATGCGTATCGAAGAAGATCTGAAGTTAGGTTTCAAAGACGTTCTTATCCGCCCTAAACGCTCTACACTGAAAAGTCGCTCAGACGTTGAACTCGAACGTCAATTCACCTTTAAGCATTCCGGTCAGACATGGTCTGGCGTGCCGATTATCGCGGCCAACATGGACACCGTCGGGACCTTCGAGATGGCGACCGCACTGGCGCAATTCGACATCCTTACTGCGGTACACAAACATTACAGCGCTGAAGAGTGGGATGCGTTTGTCGCCTCCGCCTCGGCTGACGTGGTGAAGCATGTGATGGTCTCGACCGGTACGTCTGATGCAGATTTCGAGAAAACCAAACAGATCCTGAACGCCAATCCGGCGCTGAATTTTGTCTGCATTGACGTGGCAAATGGTTATTCCGAGCATTTCGTTCAGTTCGTCAGCAAGGCACGTGAGGCCTGGCCAACCAAAACCATCATTGCGGGCAACGTGGTGACCGGTGAAATGTGTGAAGAGCTGATCCTCTCCGGGGCCGACATTGTGAAAGTGGGCATTGGCCCGGGGTCCGTTTGCACCACGCGCGTGAAAACCGGTGTGGGTTATCCGCAGCTGTCTGCGGTAATTGAATGCGCTGACGCTGCACACGGTCTGGGCGGCCAGATCATCAGCGACGGTGGCTGCACCATGCCAGGCGATGTCGCGAAAGCCTTCGGCGGCGGCGCGGATTTCGTGATGCTCGGCGGCATGCTGGCAGGCCACGAAGAGAGCGGCGGTACCGTGGTGGAAGAGAACGGCGAGAAATTCATGCTGTTCTACGGAATGAGCTCTGAATCTGCGATGACCCGTCACGTGGGTGGTGTCGCAAAATACCGTGCGGCGGAAGGCAAAACCGTTAAGCTGCCACTGCGCGGTCCGGTAGAAAACACGGCGCGCGATATCCTCGGCGGTCTGCGTTCTGCCTGCACCTACGTTGGGGCTTCCCGCCTGAAAGAGCTGACGAAACGCACGACGTTTATCCGCGTTCAGGAGCAGGAAAACCGCGTATTCAATAGCCTCTGACGGCTACGGCTGGCGCGCGCCCGTGCGCCAGCATTACCCCACGCTCATTGCATCCCCCAGATGGAAAATCGGCAGATACATTGCCACCACCAGCGTGCCGATAATCAGTCCCGTCACGACCAGTAGCAAAGGCTCAAGAAGCGCCGCCAGATTGTCTGCCTGCTGAAATGTCTGTTCCGTATGATGGCGGGCCAGATTCATCAGCATCACGTCCAGTGAACCCGACACTTCTCCGGTGCGAATGAGCTGAATACACAGTGGTGTAAAAACAGAGGCCTTCTGGAAGGAGGACCACACGGGCATTCCCTGTTCGATATCGCTGCGTATCTCACGGATTTTCTCCTGCCAGTAGCCCCTCTCAACGCTCTCCTCCACACTCTCCAGTCCTTGTAAAAAGGCAATTCCGGCCTGCTGGGTTAATGACAGCACGGTAAAAATCTGCCCCAGTTTTTGCCCGCGCGTCAGCGTGCCCATCACCGGTACGTGTAGCAAGACATACTGCCAGCGTGGATGACGCCGCAGCTTACAGGCGATGACAACCATTGCCGCGAGCAGGGCCAAAAGGGTGGGGATATGCGCCTGAACCAGGGCCGCCAGCCCCATGACTGCCTGCGTGAGCAAAGGGAGCGGGGTGTTGAACGTTTTGTAGATTGCAGCAAACTCAGGCAAAACCAGCGTGACCATCGCCAGCACCACGAAAACGGCCAGCGTCAGGATGATCAGCGGATAGCGCAGCGCTTTCTTCACCTTTGCACTGAGCTGCTGCTGGGATTTTTGTTGCTGCGCAAGCTGACGGCAGCAGGCTTCGAGCTTACCCGTCAGCTCACCCGTCTTCACCATTGAGACATAAAGAGGGCTAAACACCTCTGGCCATTTCTTCATGGCCTCTGACAGGGCGCAACCTTCGCTCAGATCATCCGCAAGACAGTGCAGCAGCGCCTGCCAGTGCTGCAAAGGGTGCTGTTCCGCCAGCATGTGCAGGCTTTGGGACAGCGTGAGTCCGGCCTGTAGCAGCGTGGCGAGCTGGCGAAAAATATCGTAGCAGTGCTGCACCTGCCATCGGTGGCGCTGCTGGCAGCGTTTCAGCGCCAGCGGGTGCAGCTGTTTAAGCACCAGAGCCGTGTAAGCTGCGTTACGGTCGATGGCCCAGAGGGTGCCGGTTTGCACCTCCCCCTCGGTGGTCAGGGCACGCCAGCGCCAGAGCGAATTAGCAGCCATCGGGCATTCCCAGAACGCGCAACAGCTCTTCGAGCGTGGTCAGCCCTTGCTCTACGGCCATGCAGCCATGCTCAAACAAAGAGGTCATTCCCGCCTGACGAGCGCTGGACCCAATCACCTCCGTGCTTGCTCCGCTGGCGATGGCCTGCCGCAGCGTGTCGTCGATGACGAGCACTTCAAAAATGGCTACGCGACCATAAAAACCGTGGTAGCAGCGATCGCAGCCGGTGGGTTGCCAGCGAGGAAGCGGCCGGGGCCACAGCGTGCGGGGTAATTCGGTGTGGCGGCTGGCTTCCTGTCGGCAGTACGGGCATAAACGGCGCACCAGCCGCTGGGCAATCACCATCGAGAGTGCCGACGAGATCATCCAGCGCGCGACGCCCATCTGTTGCAACCGCACCAGCGTTTCAGTCGTCGAATTAGTATGGAGGGTGGACAGCACCAGATGCCCGGTTTGCGCCGCCTTAATGGCAATTTCTGCCGTTTCGCCGTCACGAATTTCACCCACCATAATGATGTCAGGATCCTGCCTGAGCAGGGCACGCAGCACGCTCTGGAAGGTCAGCCCCGCGCGCGGATTAATCTGCGTCTGGTTTAAACCAGCAAGCGGGATTTCAACGGGATCTTCCACGCTGCAAATATTGACGTCAGGGGTATTTCGCGCCTGTAACGCGCTGTACAGCGTCACCGTTTTCCCGCTACCGGTCGGGCCGGTGACCAGAATCAACCCCTGAGGGCTGTTAAGCGCCGCGGCAAAACGGGCCTGCTGGTCTGCGCTCATCCCCAGCTGTTCAAGCTCCAGCGCCTGCTGTACCTGGTGAAGCAGACGAAGCACGATTTTTTCTCCACCGCTACAGGGAAGGGTTGCGATACGAAAAGAGACGGGGACGCTTGCCAGCTCCACCGTAAACTGACCGTCCTGCGGCAGGCGGCGCTCCGCAATATCCAGCTGGCCCAGCACCTTCAGGCGTGCGGCAAGCGTCGTTCCGAGGGCGGTGGAAATCGGCGGTTGCGGGTAGAGAACACCGTCGATTCGCAAACGGATTTGGTAGCCGTGCTCCGTCGGTTCAATATGGATATCAGAAGCCCGCTGGTTCACTGCCTGCTGCAACGTTGTACTGAGCACGTCAGCGGCTGAGTTTGGCGCTATGCCCGGCAGGTGTGATGATGAGAGGGACTGAAGCCGTTTTTCCATCCGTTCGGCCGTCCAGCACTCAATATCAATACGTTTCTGCGTGGCGAAGCGTAACGCTTCCATCAGCTCAGAGGCAGGATTACCCACTACCGCAATGCTGATCATGTCGGTGTCGCTTGCGAGTAGCAGTGCGTGATGGCGCTGACAGAGCGTCATAAGCTGTTCAGTATTCATTGTCCACTCCTGTCAGTTGTTATCGAAGCGGAAAACATCTTCACAGGCTTGTCTGAGCGCCGTGTCGGACGCAATTTTGCAGTCACGCGTCCAGCCCGTCATTCCGTTACCGTCGCTCCAGATCGGTGTCATGAGCACTTCAAGTCCGTTAAGGCTTTCCTGCCCTGTTAACGATACGACCCCCTTCGCCACGCTCATCGCTGAAACGTAACGTGTGGTTGTCGGGGAGGGGATGCCATTGGTGCCTGCGTCGCAGCGATCCACACCACCACGATCCAGGGCGCAAAGCTCAATGGCGGTGCGGTAGGGGATGAACGTTTGCAGCATATCGGTGAGCGCCGCTTTTCGCAGGTAGTTCTGATAGGCCGGGACGCCAATCGCGCTCAGGATGGCAATAATGCCAATGACCACCATTAGCTCAATCAGGGTAAATCCTTGTTGTCTGTTCATGTCTGCTCCTTATGTTAAGTGGCGCTACTGTGGCAATGACTGCGCGCAGAAACGAGGGGCAAAAGCGTGAACGTGAAGGGGCTTTCAGGGAAATGATGCAGTGTTGCAGAGAAGGACAGCGTAATTGCGAGCGGTTTCGTATTTCCCCTCTCCGGGCGGAGAGGGGAGGCTAATTTATTTGAAGCGCATCGAGAGGTCGAGGGCGCGGACGTGCTTGGTCAGGGCGCCAACGGAGATGTAATCGACGCCGGTTTCAGCAAATTCGCGGATGGTGTCGAACGTCACGTTGCCGGACACCTCAAGCTGCGCCTGGCCGTTTGTGCGTTTGACCGCTTCACGCATCTGCTCCGTGTCGAAGTTATCGAGCATGATGATGTCAGCCCCCGCTTTAATGGCCTCGTCCAGCTCCTCCAGCGTTTCCACTTCCACTTCGACTGGGACATCCGGATGCAGCCAGAAGGCCTTTTCCACGGCCTGACGCACCGAGCCAGAGGCAATAATGTGGTTCTCTTTGATCAGGAAGGCATCGGAGAGCCCCAGACGATGGTTGGCGCCGCCACCGCAGAGTACCGCGTATTTCAGCGCGGTGCGCAGGCCCGGCAGGGTTTTACGGGTATCCAGCAGCTGCGTGCGGGTGCCTGCCAGCAGGTCAACGTAGCGGCGTACTTCACTGGCAACGCCAGAGAGCGTTTGCACAAAATTGAGCGCGGTGCGTTCACCGGTCAGCAAGACGCGGGACGGGCCGTCCAGCTCGAACAGTGGCTGATTCGCCGTGACCGCATCACCGTCTTCAACGTGCCATGTTACCTGCACCTCGTCGCCTGCCAGCTGGGTAAAGACCTCCTCAACCCAGCGTTTGCCGCAGAAAACCCCCGCTTCGCGGGTGATGATCACCGCATGCGAGCGTGTCTCTTTTGGCAACAATTGGGCGGTAATATCGTTATCGGCGCTGACGTCACCGCCGAGATCTTCTTTCAGGGCATGGGCAACGCTTGCCGGGATATCACTATTAATACGTTCCAGAAGCGCGTCACGTCGGTGGTCGGGGTTATAGCGGCGAGGCGGCATGATAAAACTCCAAATTGGTAACGAATCATAATATTGAAACATGCTACTCTGAACCGAGTAACAGCACCATAGATAAGGAGTTCCAGCATGTTGTTAGAAAACGGATGGCTGGTGGACGCGCGGCATGTACCGTCGCCGCACCACGACTGCCGCCCGGAGGATGAAAAGCCCACACTGCTGGTGGTTCATAATATTAGTCTCCCGCCGGGTGAGTTTGGCGGTCCGTGGATCGATGCGTTATTCACTGGAACGATAGATCCCGATGCCCACCCCTTCTTTGCTGAGATTGCGCATCTGCGCGTCTCGGCACACTGTCTGATCCGTCGTGATGGCGAAGTGGTTCAGTATGTTCCTTTTGACAAGCGTGCCTGGCATGCCGGCGTGTCGATGTATCAGGGGCGCGAGCGGTGCAATGATTTCTCCATTGGAATTGAACTGGAAGGAACGGACACCACGCCTTACACCGATGCGCAATATGAGAAACTGGTTGCTGTAACGCAAACGTTAATCGGGCGCTATCCCGCTATTGCAGACAATATTACAGGGCACAGCGACATCGCCCCTGAAAGAAAAAACGACCCCGGCCCGGCGTTTGACTGGTCCCGGTTTCACGCCATGCTTACCACGTCGTCAGATAAGGAGATAACATGACGTTGTTTACCATGCTGCTGGTTATGATCGCTGAACGCCTGTTTAAGCTCGGCGAGCACTGGCATCTGGATCATCGGCTGGAGGTGTTATTCCGCCGCATCAGGCATTTTTCCATGCTGCGCACGCTGCTGATGGCGGCAGGCGTGATGGCGATTACGTTCCTGTTGCTGCGCTCGCTTTACGGCCTCTTTTTCAACGTGCCGCTGCTGGTGGTGTGGATCCTGCTCGGCGTGTTGTGTATTGGCGCGGGCAAGGTGCGTTTGCACTATCACGCGTATCTGAAAGCCGCTTCCCGGGATGATGCCCACGCGCGTGGGGCGATGGCGAGCGAGCTGACGATGATCCATGGCGTACCGCCGGACTGCGATGAACGCGAGTTTCTGCGCGAGCTGCAAAACGCGCTGCTGTGGATCAACTTCCGTTACTACCTGGCGCCGCTGTTCTGGTTTGTGGTGGGCGGACCCTGGGGGCCGGTACTGCTGATGGGTTACGCGTTCCTGCGTGCCTGGCAGACCTGGCTTGCCCGCTATCTTACGCCGCATGAACGTCTACAGTCCGGCATTGATGCCATCCTGCACGTGCTCGACTGGCTTCCGGTGCGTCTGGTAGGCGTGGTCTATGCCCTCATCGGTCACGGTGAAAAGGCGCTGCCCGCGTGGTTTGTCTCCCTTGCAGACCGCCATACCTCGCAGTATCAGGTTTTAACCCGACTGGCACAGTTCTCGCTGGCGCGTGAGCCGCACACGGACAAAGTCGCAACGCCAAAGGCTGCCGTCTCGATGGCAAAGAAAACGTCGTTTGTGGTGGTGGTGATTGTGGCGCTGCTGACGATTTACGGCACGCTGGTCTAAGCCAGCGCGCCGAAGCCGTTACAGCGTATCCGCGGGCGGGATGCCGAAGTCAGGCATCCCGTTTTCGTTCCAGCGGACGAGTTTCAGGCGAGTATGGCGATTGGGATCGTAAAGCGGATCGCCTTCAATTTCAGTGTAGTTTCGCGCGTGGTAGACCAGCACATCTTCGCCTTCCGGCGTCTGCGTAAAGCTGTTATGGCCTGGCCCATACTGACGGTTTTCGTAGCTGGTGACGAACACCGGGCGCGGGGATTTATGCCAGTTAGCCGGGTTTTGCGGATCGGCATTCAGGTCTGCCCACAGTAATCCCATGCAGTAGTTCTCGTCGGTGGCGCTGGCGGAATAGCTGATAAACAGCTTATCGCCATGGAACAGCACCGCCGGGCCTTCGTTGACCCAGAACCCGCGGCACTCCCAGTCATATTCCGGTTTACTGAGCATCACCGGCTCGCCTTTCAGCGTCCACGGATTTTCCATTTCACACAGGTAAAGATTGGAGTTACCGGAAATATCCGGGGCTTTTTGCGCCCACAGATACCAGCGTTTACCCTGATGAACAAAGGTGGTGGCATCCAGCGCGAAGGTGTCAAACGGGGTTTTGATTTGCCCTTTTTCCACCCACGTACCGGTGAGCGGATCGCCGTCAGCGCATTCAATGGCAAACATGCGATGCTGGAACATCCCGAGCTGATCGAGCGCCTGGGTATGCGTGGCGGCAAAATAGATGTACCACCTGCCGTCGATATGATGCAGTTCCGGTGCCCAGATCAGCTGGCTCATCGGGCCGGTGTCGGGCTTGCGCCAGACAATCACCTCTTCGGCATCGCGTAAACCTTCCAGCGAGTCCGCGCGGCGGATCGCCAGCCGATCGTACTCCGGCACGGAGGCGATAAAGTAATATTGCCCATCGTGACGCAGGATATACGGGTCGGCGCGTTGTTCAATAAACGGGTTTGGCCAGGTTTGCATTCGGCTTTCCTTATTTAGTCTCAGCGGCTTTGAGTTCCTGATAATCGTTCAGCTCGCGATAGTTGGTGCGACGCTTTTCCAGATCGGACTGGATCTGCTTCATGGTCTCACGGTCCACTTTCAGCAGACGTACTACGCCCGCGGTAATTAAGTATCCAATGCCGGGAATGACGGTAAACAGCAGCACGATGCCGTTAATGGCGTCCGCGCTCTGCGCTTTTGCGCCCGCGTCGTAGCCGTACCAGGAGAGCAGGAAGCCGACCATTGCCCCGGCAATCGCCAGACCCAGCTTCAGGAAGAAGATGTTGCCGGAGAAGCTGATCCCGGTGATGCGTTTCCCGGTTTTCCATTCACCGTAGTCGTCCACGTCGGCCATCAGCGACCAGTGCAGCGGGGATGGGATCTGGTGCAGGATGTTCAGCAGGACGTAGAGCACGACAATGGTTGTCGTCGCTTTCGGGTCGAAGAAGTAGAAGGCGCAGGAGAAAATCGCCAGCACGATGTTGGTCCAGAAAAAGACCTTCAGCTTACACCAGCGGTCGGTCAGCACTTTCGCCAGCATACTGCCGAACATCATGCCGACCACGCCCAGGCTGATAAACAGCGTGGCGAAATGGGTGCTTTGCCCCATGACCCAGGTGACGTAATACATGGTGGCCGCCATGCGGATAAAGCCAGGGCAGACGTTGCACAGGGTTAACAGCAGGATCCGCACCCACTGGTCGTTCTTCCACACGTCTTTCAGGTCGTTTTTCAGTTCGTCATGGGTTTGCACCGCCGGACGTACGCGCTCGCGCACCGTGGCGAAGCAGAACAGGAACATGCAGGTACCAATCAGCGCCAGCACGGTCATCGCCATCTGGTAGCCTTTGGCTTTGTTATCCCCACCAAACCAGTCGGCCATCGGCAGGAGCGTTAGCGACAGCAGCAGCGTGGCGATACCAACCATAACAAAACGGTAGGACTGGCAGGCAACACGCTCTTTCGGGTCGTTGGTGATCACGCCGCCGAGCGAGCAGTACGGAATGTTGATGGCGGTATAGGTCAGTGACAGCAGGAAGTAGGTGACAAAGGCATAGATAACTTTGCTGTTATAGCTCCACTCCGGCGTGGTGAACATCAGAATGCTGAACAGCGCATAGGGGAAGGCAATCCACAGAAGCCATGGACGAAACCGGCCATATTTGCTGCGGGTACGGTCGGCAATCGCGCCCATGATCGGGTCCGTGACGGCATCAATGACGCGTACGGACAGGAGTAAAACGCCAACCAGTGCAGGAGCCAGACCAAAAATATCCGTATAAAAATAGTTAACAAATAACATGATGGCGCCAAAGATAATGTTGCATCCGGCGTCACCCATGCCATAGCCGATCTTTTCTTTTACTGACAGTTTGTTGTTATTCATCGACAGCTCTCCGGGTTTCGGTATGGAGAGAATTATTCGCTGGCAAACGAATATATGCGTTGCAATATAAAGGCGGTGATATGGAGGATTTTGCTGTTGGCGCGAATTTGTGAGGAAGGTAACAAGACGCTGTACCCGCCACCGCGAGTACAGCGAGAAAACACTTAGTGCGCTTTTACCGTTTTGGCATTTTTCTGTTTCACCATATAGCCCACGCCAAGGATCGCAATCCAGACCGGGATCAGGTAGACGGAAATCGCCATGCCTGGGGTGATGAGCATGATGACCAGCACGGCTGCCATGAACAGCAGGCAAACCCAGTTCCCCAGCGGATAGAGCAGGGCAGGGAAGCGCGTGGTTACGCCCTGCTGCTGCTTGGCGCGGCGGAACTTGATGTGCGCGAGGCTAATCATCGCCCAGTTAATCACCAGCGCGGAAACCACCAGCGCCATCAGCAGGCCGAAGGCAGATTCCGGTGCCAGGTAGTTAATCAGAACGCACAGCGCCGTCACGACCGCCGACACGATAATGGTGTTAACCGGTACGCCACGCTTATCAACGGTAAGCAGCGCTTTCGGTGCGTTGCCCTGTTGCGCCAGGCCGAACAGCATACGGCTGTTGCAGTAAACGCAGCTGTTATAAACGGAGAGCGCGGCGGTCAGCACCACGACGTTGAGCGCGTTCGCCACGAAGGTGTCGCCCAGCTCGTGGAAGATAAGCACAAACGGGCTGGTATCCGCCGTCACGCGCGTCCATGGCAGCAGGGAGAGCAGGACCGCCAGGGAGCCCACATAGAAGATCAGAATACGGTAGATAACCTGGTTCGTGGCTTTCGGGATGCTCTGCTCCGGGTTGTCGGCTTCCGCGGCGGTGATACCCACCAGCTCCAGACCGCCGAAGGAGAACATAATGATCGCCATCATCATCACCAGGCCGGTCATGCCGTGAGGCAGGAACCCGCCTTGCTCCCAAAGGTTGCGCACGGTGGCCTGCGGGCCGCCGTTGCCGCTGAACAGCAGCCAGCCGCCGAAGATGATCATCGCTACAACGGCAATCACTTTAATGATGGCAAACCAGAACTCCATTTCACCGAACACTTTTACGTTGGTGAGGTTAATGGCGTTAATCAGGACGAAGAAGGCCGCCGCTGATGCCCAGGTGGGGATCTCCGGGTACCAGAACTGAATGTATTTCCCAACGGCGGTCAGCTCGGCCATGGCAACCAGAACGTACAGAACCCAGTAGTTCCAGCCGGAGGCGAAGCCTGCGAAGCTGCCCCAGTATTTATAGGCGAAGTGGCTGAATGAGCCTGCGACCGGCTCCTCAACAACCATTTCCCCTAACTGACGCATAATCAGAAATGCAATAAAACCCGCAATCGCGTACCCCAGAATAATGCCCGGACCGGCCGACTGGATAACCGATGCACTGCCCAGAAACAGGCCAGTACCAATAGCACCGCCCAGGGCGATGAGCTGAATATGGCGGTTTTTAAGGCCGCGCTTTAGCTGATCGCCATGCTGTTGAGCTTCCATTTGAAACCTCGTGTGTGGTTGTTATGTTCACGCTGTGCGTGTGTAATTATGAAAGTCCATATTCTGTATTTATTTCTTTACGGTTAACGATACCGAAAAAAGCGGAGATGGCTTCCGTTAGCGCAAGAATAGTGGTAAGCGCCAGCGAATGCACCTGCTTTATGAAGGGGTGATGACGACTTGAATAAAAAGAAACCAATTGTAAATCGGTACGTTAACCCCTCATACCCCAACCTATAGAATAGAAATGCGTCAGAAGAGGGCGAATTTTCATTTTTTGCCTTGTTGAATCGCTTCAGATTGCAAAAACCCTCGTTTCATTATGGTTAAAACTGCCTCTTTGGTAGTAACCATTTCATTTGTGCAAAGTTACATTCCTGAAACGTTAGTTCTGTAAGGTTGTTAAAATGTGCAGGGTTTACTGATTTCAATCAAAACCAATATGGACAGAAGGTGAATACTTTGTTACTTTAGCGATACGAACATGAAATTGGTAAGACCAATTGACTCCGGGCAAAAAGGCGTAAGACAGGGAATATGGCCTACAGCAAAATTCGCCAACCAAAACTTTCCGATGTGATTGAGCAGCAGCTGGAGTTTTTAATTCTCGAAGGGACACTGCGCCCGGGCGAGAAACTCCCGCCAGAACGCGAGCTGGCAAAACAGTTCGACGTTTCACGCCCCTCTCTGCGTGAGGCGATTCAACGTCTCGAAGCAAAGGGCCTGTTGCTCCGTCGCCAGGGTGGCGGAACCTTTGTGCAAAACAGCCTGTGGCAGAGCTTCAGCGACCCGCTGGTAGAACTTCTCTCTGACCACCCAGAATCCCAGTTTGATCTGCTTGAGACCCGTCACGCGCTGGAAGGTATCGCGGCCTATTACGCCGCCCTTCGCAGCACTGATGAAGACCGCGTACGTATTCGCGAGCTGCATCAGGCCATTGAACGGGCACAGCAGTCCGGCGATTTAGACGCCGAGTCCAATGCCGTCGTCCAGTATCAAATTGCCGTCACCGAAGCGGCGCACAACGTGGTGCTCCTCCATCTGCTACGCTGCATGGAGCCGATGCTGGCCCAGAACGTTCGTCAGAATTTTGAATTGTTGTATGCCCGTCGGGAGATGCTCCCGCTGGTAAGCAACCATCGCACCCGAGTATTCGAGGCGATAATGGCCGGGGAACCGGAGCAGGCGCGCGAAGCGTCGCACCGCCATCTGGCTTTCATTGAGGAAATCTTGCTGGACCGCAGCCGTGAACAATCGCGTCGCGAACGTTCATTACGCCGCATACAGCAACGAAAGGATTAAGCGCCAGGTACTTTTAGAGCGCGGCAACTAAACGCAGAACCTGTCTTATTGTGTTTTCCGGCGAAAATACAATGGGACAGGTTCCAGACAAATCAACGTATTAGATAGATAAGGAATACCCCCATGTCAGAACGTCTCCAAAATGACGTGGATCCGATCGAAACTCGCGACTGGCTACAGGCGATCGAATCGGTCATCCGTGAAGAAGGTGTTGAGCGCGCTCAGTATCTGATTGATCAGCTGCTTTCAGAAGCACGCAAAGGCGGCGTGAAAGTGGCTTCAGGTGCAGGGGCTAGCAACTACGTAAACACGATTGCCGTCGAAGACGAACCGGAATACCCGGGCAATCTGGATCTGGAACGCCGTATCCGTTCTGCTATCCGCTGGAACGCCATCATGACCGTTCTGCGCGCATCCAAGAAAGACCTGGAACTGGGTGGCCACATGGCGTCCTTCCAGTCTTCTGCGACCATTTACGAAGTGTGCTTCAACCACTTCTTCCGTGCAGCGAACGAGAAAGATGGCGGCGATCTGGTGTACTTCCAGGGCCACATCTCTCCGGGCATCTATGCACGTGCCTTCCTGGAAGGTCGTCTGACTGAAGAGCAGATGAACAACTTCCGTCAGGAAGTTCACGGTAAGGGTCTGTCTTCTTACCCGCACCCTAAACTGATGCCTGAGTTCTGGCAGTTCCCGACCGTATCTATGGGTCTGGGTCCAATCGGTGCGATCTATCAGGCTAAATTCCTGAAGTACCTGGAACACCGTGGTCTGAAAGACACCTCTGAGCAGACCGTTTACGCCTTCCTGGGCGACGGTGAAATGGATGAGCCAGAATCTAAAGGCGCGATCACCATCGCGACCCGTGAGAAGCTGGACAACCTGTGCTTCATCATCAACTGTAACCTGCAACGTCTGGATGGTCCGGTAACCGGTAACGGCAAGATCATCAACGAACTGGAAGGCATCTTCGCAGGTGCAGGCTGGAACGTGATCAAAGTGATGTGGGGCGGTCGTTGGGATGAGCTGCTGCGTAAAGACACCAGCGGTAAACTGATCCAGCTGATGAACGAAACCGTTGACGGCGACTACCAGACCTTCAAATCCAAAGACGGTGCCTACGTACGTGAGCACTTCTTCGGCAAATATCCTGAAACCGCAGCCCTGGTTGCAGACTGGACTGACGAGCAGATCTGGGCGCTGAACCGCGGTGGTCACGATCCGAAGAAAGTTTACGCTGCACTGAAAAAAGCGCGTGAAACCAAAGGTAAAGCGACTGTGATCCTGGCCCACACCATCAAAGGTTACGGCATGGGTGATACCGCAGAAGGTAAAAACATCGCTCACCAGGTTAAGAAAATGAACATGGACGGCGTGCGTTATATCCGCGACCGTTTCAACGTTCCAGTGACCGATGAGCAGGTAGAAAACCTGTCTTACATCACCTTCCCGGAAGGGTCTGAAGAGCACAAGTACCTGCACGAACGTCGTCAGGCGCTGAAAGGCTACCTGCCTGCTCGTCAGCCTAACTTCACCGAGAAGCTGGAACTGCCAGCGCTGGAAGATTTCTCTCAGCTGCTGGAAGAGCAGAACAAAGAGATCTCTACCACTATCGCTTTCGTTCGTGCCCTGAACGTGATGCTGAAGAACAAGTCGATCAAAGATCGTCTGGTTCCAATCATCGCCGACGAAGCGCGTACTTTCGGTATGGAAGGTCTGTTCCGTCAGATCGGTATCTACAGCCCGAACGGCCAGCAGTACACCCCGCAGGACCGTGAGCAGGTTGCATACTACAAAGAAGACGAGAAAGGTCAGATCCTTCAGGAAGGTATCAACGAACTGGGTGCAGGCGCATCCTGGCTGGCTGCTGCGACCTCTTACAGCACCAACAACCTGCCGATGATCCCGTTCTACATCTACTACTCCATGTTCGGGTTCCAGCGTATCGGTGACCTGTGCTGGCAGGCAGGCGATCAGCAGGCTCGCGGCTTCCTGATCGGGGGTACTTCTGGTCGTACGACCCTGAACGGTGAAGGTCTACAGCACGAAGATGGTCACAGCCACATTCAGTCTCTGACTATCCCTAACTGTATCTCTTACGACCCGTCTTACGCGTACGAAGTGGCAGTCATCATGCATGACGGCTTGCAGCGCATGTACGGTGAAGCGCAAGAGAACATTTACTACTACATCACCACCCTGAACGAAAACTACCACATGCCGGCAATGCCAGCAGGTGCCGAGGAAGGTATCCGTAAAGGTATCTACAAACTCGAAACCATCGAAGGTAGCAAAGGTAAAGTTCAGCTGCTGGGCTCCGGTTCTATCCTGCGTCACGTTCGTGAAGCAGCGCAGATCCTGGCGAAAGACTACGGTGTGGGTTCCGATGTGTACTCTGTTACCTCCTTCACTGAACTGGCGCGTGATGGCCAGGATTGTGAGCGCTGGAACATGCTGCACCCAATGGAAACCCCACGCGTTCCGTACATCGCTCAGGTGATGAACGACGCGCCAGCGGTGGCGTCTACTGACTATATGAAACTGTTCGCTGAGCAGGTTCGTACTTACGTTCCAGCTGATGATTATCGCGTACTGGGTACTGACGGCTTCGGTCGTTCTGACAGCCGCGAAAACCTGCGTCACCACTTCGAAGTTGATGCTTCCTACGTGGTTGTAGCAGCACTGGGCGAACTGGCTAAACGTGGCGAAATCGATAAGAAAGTGGTTGCAGACGCAATCACCAAATTCAACATCGATGCAGATAAAGTTAACCCGCGTCTGGCGTAAGAGGTAAAAGAATAATGGCTATCGAAATCAATGTACCGGACATCGGGGCTGATGAAGTTGAAATCACCGAGATCCTGGTCAAAGTAGGCGACAAAGTTGAAGCTGAACAGTCGCTGATCACCGTAGAAGGCGACAAAGCTTCTATGGAAGTCCCGTCTCCTCAGGCTGGCATCGTTAAAGAGATCAAAGTCTCTGTTGGCGATAAAACCGAGACCGGTAAACTGATCATGATTTTCGATTCCGCCGACGGTGCAGCAGCTGCTGCACCTGCGCAGGAAGAGAAGAAAGAAGCCGCTCCTGCTGCTGCTCCAGCAGCGGCCGCGGCAGCGAAAGAAGTGAACGTGCCTGACATCGGCGGTGACGAAGTTGAAGTCACTGAAATCCTGGTGAAAGTGGGCGATACCGTTGCGGCTGAGCAGTCACTGATTACCGTAGAAGGCGACAAAGCCTCTATGGAAGTGCCGGCACCGTTCGCGGGTACCGTTAAAGAGATCAAGATCAACACCGGCGACAAAGTGTCTACGGGTTCCCTGATCATGATTTTCGAAGTGGCGGGCGCTGAAGGCGCTGCGGCTCCAGCGAAAGCGGAAGCTGCTCCGGCTCCGGCTGCTGCACCAGCGGCGGCTGGCGGCGTGAAAGACGTTAACGTACCGGACATCGGCGGTGACGAAGTTGAAGTGACCGAAGTGATGGTGAAAGTGGGCGACAAAGTTGCCGCTGAACAGTCACTGATCACCGTTGAAGGCGACAAAGCTTCTATGGAAGTGCCTGCGCCGTTCGCCGGTACCGTTAAAGAGATCAAAATCAGCACCGGCGACAAAGTGTCTACCGGCTCTCTGATCATGGTCTTCGAAGTGGAAGGCGCTGCACCTGCCGCCGCTCCGGCTGCCGCGGCTGCTCCGGCACCGTCTGCTGCACCGGCTCAGGCTGCTAAACCGGCTGCTGCCCCTGCTGCTAAAGCAGAAAAATCTGAGTTCGCTGAAAACGACGCTTACGTCCACGCGACTCCGCTGATTCGTCGCCTGGCGCGCGAATTCGGTGTGAACCTGGCGAAAGTGAAGGGCACCGGCCGTAAAGGTCGTATCCTGCGCGAAGACGTTCAGGCTTACGTGAAAGACGCGGTGAAACGCGCCGAAGCTGCACCTGCGGCAGCCGCTGGCGGCGGTATCCCGGGCATGCTCCCATGGCCGAAAGTGGACTTCAGCAAGTTCGGCGAAATCGAAGAAGTGGAACTGGGCCGTATCCAGAAAATCTCCGGTGCGAACCTGAGCCGTAACTGGGTGATGATCCCGCACGTTACCCACTTCGATAAGACCGATATCACCGATCTGGAAGCGTTCCGTAAACAGCAGAACGCCGAAGCTGAGAAGCGTAAGCTGGACGTGAAGTTCACTCCAGTGGTCTTCATCATGAAAGCGGTTGCGGCGGCGCTGGAACAGATGCCACGCTTCAACAGCTCCCTGTCCGAAGACGGCCAGAAGCTGACGCTGAAGAAATACATCAACATCGGTGTTGCGGTTGATACGCCAAATGGTCTGGTTGTTCCGGTCTTCAAAGACGTGAACAAGAAGAGCGTCACTGAGCTGTCCCGTGAACTGACCACCATCTCCAAAAAAGCGCGTGATGGTAAGCTGACTGCCGGCGAAATGCAGGGCGGCTGCTTCACTATCTCCAGCATCGGCGGCCTGGGTACCACCCACTTCGCGCCGATTGTGAACGCGCCGGAAGTGGCTATCCTCGGTGTGTCCAAGTCCGCGATGGAGCCGGTGTGGAATGGCAAAGAGTTCGTGCCGCGTCTGATGATGCCAATCTCTCTGTCCTTCGACCACCGCGTGATCGACGGGGCTGATGGTGCGCGTTTCATCACCATCATCAACAACATGCTGAGCGACATTCGCCGCCTGGTGATGTAATCGAAAAGCCGGCCAGTCGGCCGGCTTTTTTCTGATAATCTCATGGGGTTTTTGAGGTTATTGGTGAAAGCGATAATTCGTGAGCCGTTTGTTGTTTCAAAATTGTTAACAATTTTGTAAAATACGGGCGGATAGAACGACCCGGTGGACGACGGGTATACATTAAGAGGTCATGATGAGCACAGAAATCAAAACTCAGGTCGTAGTACTTGGGGCAGGCCCGGCAGGTTACTCCGCAGCATTTCGCGCCGCGGATTTAGGTCTGGAAACCGTCATCGTAGAACGTTACAGCACCCTCGGCGGTGTTTGTCTGAACGTCGGCTGTATCCCTTCTAAAGCGCTGCTGCACGTAGCGAAAGTTATCGAAGAAGCCAAAGCGCTGGCTGAACACGGTATCGTCTTCGGCGAGCCGAAAACCGACATCGACAAAATTCGTACCTGGAAAGAGAAAGTTATCACTCAGCTGACCGGCGGTCTGGCGGGTATGGCCAAAGGCCGTAAAGTGAAAGTGGTAAACGGTCTGGGTAAATTCACCGGTGCGAACACCCTGGAAGTGGAAGGCGAAAACGGCAAAACCGTGATCAACTTCGACAACGCGATCATCGCGGCAGGCTCTCGCCCAATCGAACTGCCATTCATTCCACATGAAGATCCACGCGTGTGGGATTCCACCGATGCGCTGGAGCTGAAAACCGTTCCTAAGCGCCTGCTGGTTATGGGCGGCGGTATCATCGGTCTGGAAATGGGTACCGTGTACCATGCGCTGGGTTCAGAGATCGACGTGGTTGAAATGTTCGACCAGGTTATCCCGGCTGCCGACAAAGACATCGTTAAAGTCTTCACCAAACGCATCAGCAAGAAATTCAACCTGATGCTGGAAACCAAAGTGACTGCCGTTGAAGCGAAAGAAGACGGTATTTACGTTTCCATGGAAGGCAAAAAAGCCCCATCCGAACCACAGCGTTACGACGCCGTGCTGGTGGCTATCGGCCGTGTGCCGAACGGTAAAAATCTCGACGCGGGCAAAGCTGGCGTGGAAGTGGACGACCGTGGCTTCATCCGCGTTGACAAACAGCTGCGCACCAACGTGCCGCACATCTTTGCTATCGGCGATATCGTCGGTCAGCCAATGCTGGCGCACAAAGGTGTTCACGAAGGTCACGTTGCCGCTGAAGTTATCGCCGGCATGAAGCACTACTTCGATCCGAAAGTGATCCCATCTATCGCCTACACCGAGCCAGAAGTGGCATGGGTCGGTCTGACTGAGAAAGAAGCGAAAGAGAAAGGCATCAGCTATGAAACCGCCACCTTCCCGTGGGCTGCTTCTGGCCGTGCTATCGCGTCCGACTGCGCAGACGGTATGACCAAACTGATCTTCGACAAAGAGACTCACCGCGTGATCGGTGGTGCGATTGTCGGTACCAACGGCGGCGAGCTGCTGGGTGAAATCGGTCTGGCTATCGAAATGGGCTGTGACGCGGAAGACATCGCGCTGACCATCCACGCTCACCCGACTCTGCACGAGTCCGTGGGCCTGGCGGCAGAAGTGTTTGAAGGTAGCATCACCGACCTGCCAAACGCGAAAGCGAAGAAGAAATAAGTTTCTTCATTTGAAAAAAGCGGCCTCAGGCCGCTTTTTTTATGCGCCGCGTTCAGGGGGTGACAGGCTGCCAGGTTTTATCCAGGCGGTATGCAGCGAGCGCCTGCGCTTTTTGTGCCGAATCGTTGCCGAGATTTGCCTGATAAACTTTGTCATCCTGATTAACGACAAAGCTCATTACCCCCGTCTGACCATAGCTCACGGGCCAGGCAACCATCGCAAAGCCATTTTTATCCGGCAGAATGCGGAACCGATAGCCGTGATAGCCCATACCTGGCTCCGGCGGGCTGAAGGCGGGACCCAGCGGGCTTGGCGCTTCGCCCGGCGAGATGGGCCAGTACAGGCCGTCTTTTAGCCCTGGCGTGCTGACAATCTTCTGCGCATAGCGGTGGTTCATGGCGTAGTAGCTCTGCTGTGCGTCGACGTAGGCGTGCAGCGCTTCGATAGCCGCGAGTTCGTTGCGGCCGATTTCGCGGGTCAGGATCTCATCCGCCGCTTTCTGCATATCAAATTGCCAGCCCTCTTTTTTCTTCACTACCGGTATGGGGAGTTGCCAGCCGTTATCGCCAACTGACAGATGGGCTATATCGCCGCTGATTTCGGTACGATGGTATATCTTCCAGTCACGCAGGAATCGAGCCACCGCCTCCGGATCAACTCCTTCAGGTGGCAGATAGTCGCGCCAGTTATCCCCCAGCAGGTCGGCCATCGCGCGCTCATTCTGCTCGCTGATGGCCTTCGTCAGGGCA
Source organism: Enterobacter cloacae complex sp. EB5 (assembly GCF_031432835.1). Lineage (NCBI taxonomy): Bacteria > Pseudomonadati > Pseudomonadota > Gammaproteobacteria > Enterobacterales > Enterobacteriaceae > Enterobacter > Enterobacter cloacae complex sp. EB5. The sequence goes on along the minus strand of NZ_CP133860.1, from coordinate 1,171,460 downwards.
TTGGCTGCCTGCTCAGGCGTGGAGAAGGATTGCTGGGCGCAGGCGAAGGTGGATACCATCAACAACAGCATTCCACCGATCGGTTTCATGTTCATAGCGGCTCCCTTAACGACGGTGGAATTCACGGTGTTCAGTATGGTGTTCGGACAGCTGCTGGCGGAAGCTGGCACGCTGTTCACTGTTCAGCGACGCGTGCTGGCGGCTTTGCAGCCCGCGCTGGTGCTGGGCCTGCCAGCTGGCCGAACGGCTGTCGTTGCCGCTCAGGGCGTTTGCCCGCAGCGGCTGATGCTGAACCTGCGTCGGGCGTCTGGTTTGCGCAAGAGTATTATTCATCTGTTGTGCGTGGGGCCGCGCGCTGTCGTAGCCGCGATAGTTGCTGCGCTGAGAGAGCTGCTTCAGCTGCTGCGCGGACGCTGAATGTTGCGGGAAATGCGCGTCGCCATGCTGTAGCTGTTTGAGGGTTTTGCCCGTCGACTGCTGTACCTGCGCCATCGCAGCCTGCCGCTGGCTATCACGGTTGACCGGCTGCTGCCGGGTAGCGCTCAACCCGCCCGGCACTGAAGTCTGATGATAGCGGCTGGCAAGCTGGCTATTGGCGTAGGGCACGCCGTTGCGGTAGGCCGGATTATGCTGCCAGACCTGATGATTATCGGTGAGGTGCTCGCCGGTGATCTTATTGAAGTTATTAACATTAATATTAATGTTATCGCCGTTATGCGAATAACCGCCGTGGTGATCGTCATCATGATCGTGATGGTGATCGTCGTCATCGTCCCAGTCGATGTTACTGAACAGCGCATAGGTGGTGGCTACGCCGAGGCTATAGCCAAAGCCTCTGACAAAACTATTGGTAAACTGCTGGCCGGGAGACGGGGGCAGATACACCGGCGGATAGCTGGCGTTTGGCCACGTGCCGTAAACGGTGGAAGGGTTGTAGGTAGGGACATAAACCACCTGTGGATCGGCTGGCTCAATTTTAATCACCGTCGGACTAGCCGACGTTGACGTCGCGGCTGTACTGGTGGAGGCTGGCGCAGATTTTTTCACGGTGGTGACGGTCTGCTGCGGGGTGGATTGCAACGTGCCTGTCTGCTGCGCCAGCAGGCGCAGACGCTGCACGGAATCCATCACATCCTTTGGCTGGGCCAGAAAGGCGTCGCCGAGGCTCTGTACCCACGACGGGTTTTCCCCCATCAGTGACATTAACTGCGGAAAGGCGACCAGCGATTTTACGCTGGCATCCCATGGCTGCCCGCTGACCGCCTGAATGGCGGCATCGCCCTGCATTTTAGGGTTGTCCTTTGACCACTGGGCGGCCTGAATCACGCTCGCCGGATAGGTTGAGGCCATCAGAATTTGCGACAGCAGCGCGTCGGGGTAGAGCGCAATGGGCGCGGTCCACTGATCGATCTGCGCGGCCGTATAGGCCGGAGTCGCCACCGGGGCAGGCTGTGCTGCCGGGGCGGGGAGCTGCGGGGCAACCGGCGCAGGTGCAGGTGCGGGAGCGGGTTCCGTTGCGCGGCTTTTAACGAACATGACGCCTGAGGCGGCAAACAGCCCCGCACTGCAAAGCAGAACAAGAAGATGTGGTTTAAAAGGCAACTTCATAGATTGACTCCAACGAGACGAGTGCAGTGCCGTGAGGCGTTGCTGTTGCCGCGAGTATCATTCACCCGTGTTTTACAGTTTTGACTTTTATTGGGAAACCATCCGAAGCGTCCGGATAAAGAGTGTGAGTATTTATTACACAATTATATCGGATGGCTGAACCGGCGACGGAAATTCAGAAGGCCGCGCGAGCGACCAGCAGCGCGTTGTCGGGGTGACGACAGACTTACGGAACTGCTTCCGGGCCCGGTGACGGGTTGCTACACCATGCTTAACGATTCAGCAAATTTTTTAATGTTGCTTTTTTGTAAACAGATTAACACTGTGCAGAAATCCTGCTATGCTGCCCGACGCGGTATCGGGCATTTACCCTACAAACTGCTGTCTCACAGGAGCGTGAAGAGAACGCCCGCCGCATATGACAATGAGAGCGAGGAGAACCGTCGTGCTAGAAGAATACCGTAAGCACGTAGCAGAACGTGCCGCCGAGGGAATTGTACCCAAACCGTTAGATGCAACCCAAATGGCCGCGCTCGTCGAGCTGCTGAAGAACCCGCCTGAGGGCGAAGAAGAATTCCTGTTAGATCTGCTGATCAACCGTGTACCGCCTGGCGTAGATGAAGCTGCCTACGTAAAAGCCGGATTCCTTGCCGCCGTTGCCAAAGGCGAAGCCACCTCCCCACTGGTTACTCCTGAAAAAGCGATTGAACTGCTCGGCACCATGCAGGGCGGCTATAACATTCATCCGCTGATTGACGCGCTGGATAACGACAAGCTGGCGCCGATTGCTGCCAAAGCGCTCTCTTCAACGCTGCTGATGTTCGATAACTTCTACGATGTGGAAGAAAAAGCCAAAGCAGGCAACGTTTACGCGAAGCAGGTGATGCAGTCCTGGGCTGATGCCGAATGGTTCCTGAACCGTCCAGCTCTGGCTGAAAAAATCACCGTGACCGTCTTTAAGGTGACCGGTGAAACCAACACCGATGACCTCTCTCCGGCACCGGATGCATGGTCTCGCCCGGATATCCCTCTGCACGCCCTGGCGATGCTGAAAAACGCCCGTGAAGGCATTGAGCCGGATCAGCCGGGCGTGGTTGGCCCGATCAAACAGATCGAAGCACTTCAGAAGAAAGGCTTCCCGCTGGCTTACGTCGGTGACGTGGTCGGTACCGGTTCTTCCCGTAAATCCGCCACCAACTCCGTGCTGTGGTTCATGGGCGACGACATTCCGCATGTGCCGAACAAGCGCGGCGGCGGCCTGTGCCTCGGCGGCAAAATTGCGCCAATCTTCTTCAACACCATGGAAGATGCGGGCGCGCTGCCAATTGAAGTGGACGTGAGCAACCTGAACATGGGCGACGTGATTGACGTTTACCCGTATAAAGGCGAAGTGCGCAACCACGAAACCAACGAACTGCTGGCCAGCTTCGAACTGAAAACCGACGTGCTGATCGACGAAGTGCGTGCCGGTGGCCGTATCCCGCTGATCATTGGCCGTGGCCTGACCACCAAAGCGCGTGAAGCGCTGGGTCTGCCGCACAGCGACGTGTTCCGTCAGGCGAAAGACGTGGCGGAAAGCAACCGCGGCTTCTCGCTGGCACAGAAAATGGTGGGTCGCGCCTGCGGCGTCGCCGGTATCCGTCCTGGCGCGTACTGCGAACCGAAAATGACCTCCGTGGGGTCTCAGGACACCACTGGCCCAATGACCCGTGACGAACTGAAAGACCTGGCGTGCCTGGGCTTCTCTTCCGATCTGGTGATGCAGTCCTTCTGTCACACGGCGGCGTATCCGAAGCCGGTTGACGTGACCACGCACCACACGCTGCCTGATTTCATTATGAACCGTGGCGGTGTCTCCCTGCGTCCGGGCGACGGCGTTATCCACTCCTGGCTGAACCGCATGCTGCTGCCGGATACCGTCGGTACCGGCGGTGACTCCCATACCCGTTTCCCAATCGGGATCTCCTTCCCGGCGGGTTCCGGTCTGGTGGCGTTTGCCGCAGCGACCGGCGTGATGCCGCTGGACATGCCTGAATCCGTGCTGGTGCGCTTCAAAGGCAAAATGCAGCCGGGCATTACCCTGCGCGATCTGGTGCACGCGATCCCGCTGTATGCCATCAAACAGGGTCTGCTGACCGTTGAGAAGAAAGGCAAGAAAAACATCTTCTCTGGCCGCATTCTGGAAATTGAAGGTCTGCCGGATCTGAAAGTGGAACAGGCGTTCGAGCTGACCGATGCCTCTGCCGAGCGTTCTGCTGCGGGCTGTACCATCAAGCTGAACAAAGAGCCGATTATTGAGTATCTGACCTCCAACATCGTGCTGCTGAAGTGGATGATTGCGGAAGGCTACGGCGACCGTCGTACGCTGGAGCGCCGTATCCAGGGCATGGAAAAATGGCTGGCGGATCCGCAGCTGCTGGAAGCCGATGCTGACGCAGAGTACGCGGCGGTGATTGAGATCGATCTGGCGGATATCAAAGAGCCAATCCTGTGTGCGCCTAACGATCCGGACGATGCGCGTCTGCTCTCTGACGTGCAGGGCGATAAGATCGACGAAGTGTTCATCGGCTCCTGTATGACCAACATCGGCCACTTCCGTGCTGCCGGTAAGCTGCTGGATACCCATAAAGGCCAGCTGCCAACCCGTCTGTGGGTGGCGCCGCCAACCCGTATGGACGCGGCACAGCTGACCGAAGAGGGCTACTACAGCGTGTTTGGTAAGAGCGGGGCGCGTATCGAAATCCCTGGCTGTTCCCTGTGCATGGGCAACCAGGCGCGCGTGGCCGACGGTGCAACGGTGGTCTCCACCTCAACCCGTAACTTCCCTAACCGTTTAGGAACCGGGGCGAACGTTTACCTGGCCTCTGCGGAGCTGGCGGCGGTTGCGGCGCTGATTGGCAAACTGCCAACGCCGGAAGAGTACCAGACCTTTGTGGCTCAGGTAGATAAGACGGCGGTGGATACCTATCGCTATCTGAACTTCGACCAGCTCTCTCAGTACACCGAGAAGGCTGACGGGGTGATCTTCCAGACCGCAGTATAAATGCTACCCTCTCCCGTGGGAGAGGGGCTGGGGGTGAGGGCACCAGACCGCTCCGCACCTGACCCATTGCCCGGTGGCGCTACGCTTACCGGGCCTACAAAACCCATCGCAACGTCGGTGGGTTTTTTATTTTCATTCCTCCCGCCTCTCCCGCTTTTTTTCTTCCTCGCTGCTGCGATAATTACCCTAATGGCTTTGCAGAGGAAAACGCTATGGATTACGAATTTTTGCGCGACATCACCGGCGTGGTGAAAGTGCGAATGTCGATGGGGCACGAAGCCGTTGGACACTGGTTTAACGAAGAGGTGAAAGAGAACCTCGCGCTGCTGGATGAAGTCGAACAGGCGGCGGAAACGGTGAAAGGCAGTGAACGCTCCTGGCAACGCGCCGGGCACGAATACACGCTGTGGATGGATGGCGAAGAGGTGATGGTGCGCGCCAACCAGCTTGAGTTCTCGGGTGATGAGATGGAAGAGGGGATGAGCTACTACGACGAAGAGAGTCTGTCGCTGTGCGGCGTGGAAGACTTCCTGAGCGTGTTGAACGCCTACCGCGATTTTATGAAACAGAAGTAACTCCCCGAAGCGTCCCTGCTCCGGGTTACGTTTACACGGTCGGAATGTTACGGCCGTAGTAAATTTCGCGCATCTCTTTCCAGAGCAGGTCGGTAATGACCTTACGCTCTTCTTCACTTAAATCTTCCGGCCTGGTGTGGAACATGTAGTGCTTAAGGTCGAATTCCTTAAGTAACATTTTGGTGTGGAAGATATTCTCCTGATAGACGTTCACATCCATCATGTCGTACAGCGACTTCATGTCCTCGGACATGAAATTCTGAATGGAGTTGATCTCATGATCAATGAAGTGCTTCATGCCGTTGATATCACGGGTAAAACCGCGCACGCGATAATCAATAGTGACGATATCGGATTCCAGCTGGTGGATTAAATAATTCAACGCATTCAGCGGTGAAATCACGCCGCAGGTCGACACTTCAATATCCGCGCGGAAGGTACACAGCCCGCCTTCCGGGTGGCTTTCCGGGTAGGTGTGCACGCAGATATGGCTTTTATCCAGGTGGGCGACAACCACTTCCGGCAGCGGGCCGGGGTGCTCGGTTTTGTCGATAAGCTTTGGGTCAACCGGCTCTTCACTCACCAGAATGGTGACGCTCGCACCCTGAGGCTCATAATCCTGGCGCGCGATATTCAGGATGTTCGCGCCGATAATCGAGCAGGTCTCTGTCAGGATCTCGGTCAGACGGTTGGCGTTGTAGAGTTCATCGATATAGGCGATGTAACCATCGCGCTCTTCTGCTGTTTTGGCGTAGCAGATATCGTAAATACAAAAACTCAGGCTTTTGGTCAGATTGTTAAAGCCATGCAGTTTAAGCTTTTTCAATTAGTTCACCTCCTTTGAGGACAGCGCGTCTTGCAGATATTGAGGCAACGCAAAGGCTGCGGTGTGGATCGCCGGGTTGTAGTAGCGGCACTGGAGCCCGGCCTGATGGAAGCGGGCCTGGATAATTTCGGTAGAGAGATGGCGCAGGACGTCGTTATCCGTCGCCCAGGCAAAGGTCATGATCCCGCCGTAGTAAGTGGGGATCGCCGCCTGGTAGAAGCTGACGTCAGTAAAATAGGTGCTCAGCTTACGGTGGCTATCAAGCGCTTCATCCTGTTGCAGGAAGCAAACGCCGTTTTGCGCCACAAAAATTCCGCCAGGCTTCAGGCAGCGCTTGCAGCCTTCGTAAAACGACGAGGTAAACAGCGACGCGCCCGGACCGATAGGGTCGGTACAGTCAGAGATAATGACATCAAACGTTTGCGTGGTCTGGTTAACAAAATTGACGCCATCGTCGATAACCAGATTAAACCGCGGATCGTCATAGCTGCCGGCATTATGGTTGGGCAGATACTGGCGGCAGAACGACACCACACCGGCGTCGATTTCCACCATGGTGATGGTTTCGACATTCTGATGGCGAGAGACTTCACGCAGCATCGCGCCGTCGCCGCCGCCGATAATCAGCACGTCCTTCGCGTGGCCGTGGGCCAGCAGCGGGACGTGGGTCATCATTTCGTGATAGATAAACTCGTCGCGCTCGGTGGTTTGCACCACGCCGTCCAGCGCCATCACGCGGCCAAAGGCGGCGTTTTCGAAGATTATCAAATCCTGATGATCGGTTTTCTCATGATAGAGCACGTTATCCACGGCAAAATACTGACCAAACTGGTCATGCAGCGTTTCTTGCCATACCGTTTTTTCGGTCATGGGGAGCACCTCCTTCGTTAACATCCATTACATCCGGCAGATGGGCGCAACACAACACCGCCGTGAGGCGGTTAGCGGGTCAACAAGGGGCGTCGGGAAGGTTACTTCACGTAGGCGAGCAGGCTGAGTGAATCGCGAGCCAGCGCTTTGCATTTTTTAGCAGTGGGAATGCCAATACCGCTTAAATCACGGTAGCTGTCTTCACCGAGCGCCTTCATGTCGAAGCTGTCGTAGTTGCTGAGGTCCCATTGGTTCTGCTGGGCAAAAAAGACCAGTGCGCGACGAATTTGCCCATTGGGTAAATTCTGGTAACCACAATCGTTTTTCAGAAAAACAAAAACTGCCGTCAGATCGGCCATATCTTCCGCTTCGTTTTCACTTAGCGCGTAACTGTTCGCACACATCGCCATCAGGCTGGCGAACAAAATTGTTCTGAAAAACGTCTTCATTGCCTTTACCACTGCATCACGGAAAATTAACGTTAGCATACTTGATGCCAGGCCGACGATCTTTATTATTGCCGCCGTGCTTGACCTTCCGGTAAGGGGAGGGTTTATGCTCAAAAGATCGCCTGCTGGAAATAAGGAAATGCACATGCAACGTCGTGATTTTTTTAAAATTTTCTGCCGCGCTGGGGGTTGCCAGCGCGTTACCTCTCTGGAGCCGCGCCGTATTTGCCGCCGACAGACCGGCTTTACCCATTCCTGAATTACTTTCCCCAGATGCCCGCAGCCGCATTCAGCTTGTGGTGCAGGCCGGTAAAACCACGTTCGGTCAGCACGACGCCACGACGTGGGGCTATAACGGCAATCTGCTCGGCCCGGCGTTGCAGTTACGCAAAGGGAAGGCGGTGACGGTAGACATTCATAACACGCTTGCGGAAGAGACCACCCTGCACTGGCACGGGCTGGAAGTCCCGGGCGAAGTGGATGGGGGGCCTCAGGGCATCATCAGGCCTGGTGGTAAACGCAGCGTAACCTTTACCCCGGAACAACGCGCGGCGACCTGCTGGTTCCACCCGCATCAGCATGGCAAAACGGGCCATCAGGTGGCGATGGGGCTGGCCGGCCTGGTGCTGATTGAAGACGATGAAAGCCGCCTGCTGCGCCTGCCGAAACAGTGGGGAATCGACGATGTCCCGGTGATTGTGCAGGACAAAAAATTCAACGCTGACGGGCAAATTGACTATCAGCTGGACGTCATGAGCGCGGCGGTAGGCTGGTTTGGCGATACGCTGCTGACCAACGGCGCGATCTACCCGCAGCATGCCGCGCCAAAAGGCTGGCTGCGCTTACGTCTGCTTAACGGCTGTAACGCCCGCTCGCTGAACTTCGCCACCAGCGATAAACGCCCGCTTTACGTAGTGGCAAGCGACGGCGGCCTGCTGCCGGAGCCGGTGAAGGTGAGTGAGCTGCCGATGCTGATGGGCGAGCGCTTCGAGGTGCTGGTGGATATCAGCGATGGCAAAGCGTTTGACCTCGTGACCCTGCCGGTCAGCCAGATGGGGATGGCCGTTGCGCCGTTTGATAAGCCGCATCCGGTCCTGCGCATTCAGCCGCTTCAAATCACCGCCTCCGGTACGCTGCCGGAGACCCTCACCACGCTGCCAGCGCTCCCGTCGCTGGACGGGCTTACGCAGCGTAAACTTCAGCTCTCCATGGACCCGATGCTCGACATGATGGGCATGCAGGCGCTGATGAAGAAGTACGGCAATCAGGCTATGGCGGGAATGCATCACGGCCAGATGATGGGCCATATGAATATGGACCATGGCAATATGGGCGGCATGGATCACGGAGGCCATGGTTTCGATTTCCACAACGCCAACCGCATCAACGGCAAAGCGTTCGATATGAACACGCCCATGTTCGCTGCCACGAAAGGGCAGTTCGAACGCTGGGTGATTTCAGGCGAAGGCGACATGATGCTGCACCCGTTCCATATCCACGGCACGCAGTTCCGTATTCTCACTGAGAACGGTAAAGCGCCGGAGGCGCATCGTGCGGGCTGGAAAGATACGGTGAGGGTAGAAGGCGGCGTCAGTGAGGTGCTGGTGAAGTTCGACCACGACGCGCCGAAAGAGTTTGCCTATATGGCCCACTGTCATCTGCTGGAACATGAAGATACGGGGATGATGCTCGGTTTTACCGTATAAAAAAGCCGGGTGGCGGCTTTGCCTTACCCGGCCTGCATAGGGCACCCGTAGGCCCGGTAAGCGTTAGCGCCACCGGGCTTTTCAGTTACTTGTTTTCGTCAGGTAACGCATACGCGACAATATAGTCGCCCATCTTCGTGCCAAACGAACCGTGACCACCCGCAGAGATGACAACGTACTGCTTGCCATTCACTTCATAGGTCATCGGCGTTGCCTGTCCACCGGCTGGCAGACGGCCTTGCCACAGTTTTTCACCGTTGGTCATGTTGTACGCGCGCAGGTAGTTATCTGCGGTTGCCGCGATGAACAGCACGTTACCGGCGGTGGAGATTGGGCCACCCAGCATTGGCATACCCATATTGAACGGTACTGGAACAGGCATCGGGAACGGCATGCTGTCCTGTGGCGTACCAATACGTTTCTTCCAGACGATCTTGTTGGTCTTCAGATCCAGACCGGAGATGTAACCCCAGGCAGGCTGTTTACACGGCAGACCGAACGGAGAAAGGAACGGATTCAGGGTCACACCATAAGGAACGCCATATTGCGGCTGGATACCGGCTTCGGTACCGCTGCCTTTCGCATCTTTCGGCTGCTCCATTGGGTTACCCGGACCGCGAGGGATCAGGCGGGAAACGAACGGCAGCGCCATTGGGTTAGCGATGGCGACCTGACGGTTAGGGTCAACGGAGATCCCACCCCATTCGAACATCCCCAGGTTACCCGGGAAGACCAGCGTACCCTGCTCTGACGGCGGGGTGAAAATCCCTTCGTAGCGCAGCTGGTGGAACATCACGCGGCACACCAGCTGGTCAAACATGGTGGCACCCCACATGTCTGCACCGCTGAGATCTTTCTTCGGACGGAAGCTCAGGTCAGAGAACGGCTGCGTTTTGGTGACGTAGTCGCCTTTGGCCGCGCCCTGCGGAACCGGTTTTTCCGGTGCAGGCACAACCAGCTTACCGTTGCTGCGATCCAGTACGAAGATGTTGCCGGTTTTGGCTGGGGCGTAAATCACCGGAACGGTTTTACCGTTAACGGTAATGTCCGCCAGCGTCGGCTGGGACGGCATATCCATATCCCACAGATCGTGGTGAACGGTCTGGTAGCTCCATGCCAGTTTACCGGTCGTTGCGTTCAGGGCCACGATGGAGCTGGCGTAACGTTCCTGCTCCGGCGTACGGTTACCGCCCCAGATATCCGGCGTGGTTACGCCCATCGGCAGGTAAACCAGATCCAGCTTCGCGTCATACGCTGCCGGTGCCCAGGAGTTCGGTGAGTTAAAGGTAAAGGTGTGTTCATCCGATGGGATCGCGTTAGGATCTTTCGCGCCCGGGTCGAAGGCCCACAGCAGTTTACCGGTGTTCACGTCGAAACCACGGATAACGCCGGAGGTTTCACGCGTGGAGAAGTTATCCGTTACCGAACCGGCAATCACGATGGTTTTATCGGTGATGATTGGCGGCGAGGTCGGTTCATACAGACCCGGCGTGGTGTCCGGCATGTTGGTCTGAAGATTCAGAATGCCTTTATTGGCGAAGGTTTCGCACAGCTTGCCGGTCTCAGCGTTGATGGCAAACAGGCGGCCATCGTTCACCGGCAGCATAATGCGGCGAGGACAGTCGGCAATGACTTCCGGGCTGGCATTATCGGCGCGTGCTTCGTGGTAAGAGACGCCGCGGCAGGTCACGTGCTGGAACGACGGGTTGGAGTTCAGCTGTGGATCGAAGTGCCATTTCTCTTTACCGGTGGCCGCGTCGAGCGCGAACAGACGCTGGTGCGCCGTACACAGGTAGAGCATGTTGCCCACTTTAATCGGGGTCACTTCGTTGGTCAGCTCACCCGGATCGTTTGGCATCTTCAGGTCGCCGGTACGGAATACCCAGGCTTCCTTCAGGTTTTTCACGTTGTCCGCATTGATCTGCTTCAGCGGGGAGTAACGCTGGCCTTCCTGGTTACGACCATAAGCAGGCCAGTCACCGTCCGCCACCTGCGAGATAGCCGCAGCCGGCGTGGATTCCGCGTTCAGCGTACCGTTGATCTCCTGCGGGTCGTTAAAACCGGCCCAGGTCAGGATGCCGCCACTAATCAGCAGGGCAACGACCAGACCGGCCACGGCGCCACTGGAAGGGACGATCAGACGACGCCAGACAAACGGCAGGATCAGCCAGATACCGAAGAAGACCAGAATGTCGCTGCGCGGCGTCAATGCCCAGAAGTCGAACCCGACTTCCCAGACGCCCCAGATCATGGTTGCGAGCAGTAACGCTGCGTACAGCCACAGAGCAGATTGTTTTCTGCGTAAAAGCAGGACGGTTACGCCAACCATAACCAGACCCGCAATCGGGTAGTACCAGGAGCCGCCAATCGCGACCAGCCATACGCCACCGATTAACAAATACAGCGCGCAGAATGCGGCAAACGCGGCTGTTAATGTCACCAGTAGACGCGGCTGTTTAGTTTTTGTTTCAGCCATAGAAAAGTACTCGTCAGTTTTGTTAATTATTTGCTAGCAATTAATTATAGGTATTAACAACTGTGATCGGAATCACAAATATTGCTTTTTATAACTCATACGCCAGGCTTATCCATTTACTGGTATAATGGCTGGCTTGCGTATCGATGCCGGAGCGAGAGTCATCCGCATTGAGAGATTTTCACTAAAATCATTTGGTTAGTAATATGAAACATACTGTTGAAGTGATGATCCCGGAAGCCGAGATCAAAGCGCGTATCGCCGAACTGGGTCGTCAAATCACCGAACATTACAAGGACAGCGGCAGCGAAATGGTGCTGGTCGGTCTGTTGCGTGGCTCTTTCATGTTCATGGCAGACCTGTGCCGTGAAGTGCAGGTGCCGCACGAGGTCGATTTTATGACCGCCTCCAGCTACGGCAGCGGCATGTCCACAACCCGTGATGTGAAAATCCTGAAAGATCTGGATGAAGATATTCGTGGCAAAGATGTGTTGATTGTTGAGGACATCATCGACTCCGGCAACACGCTCTCTAAAGTGCGTGAGATCCTGAGCCTGCGTGAACCAAAATCACTGGCGATTTGTACTCTGCTGGATAAGCCTGAGCGCCGTGAAGTGCAGGTGCCGGTGGAGTTCGTGGGTTTCTCCATCCCGGACGAATTTGTGGTGGGTTACGGCATTGATTACGCGCAGCGTTATCGCCATCTGCCGTATGTTGGGAAAGTCGTGATTCTGGACGAATAGTACTTTTGCCCGGTGGCGCTACGCTTACCGGGCCTACGAATGGGCACATGTAGGCCGGGTAAGGCGCAGCCGCCACCCGGCTTTGTTATTTATGATTAACGTGCTTAAGCTTGAGGTTGGCAATTCCCGAGCGGTAACGCTGTTCCAGCGTTTCGCGGTTGGTGGCGGTCACTTCCAGATTGCGCAGCAGGCCGTCGTGAATACCGTACGCCCAGCCGTGGATGGAGACCTTCTGCCCGCGTTTCCAGGCAGACTGCATAATCGTCGAGTGGCCCAGGTTATAGACCTGCTCCATCACGTTCAGCTCACACAGCGTGTCGAGACGGCGCTCCTGCGGCATTTCGCCCAGCAGTGAGCTATGTTTGAACCAGATATCACGGATGTGCAGCAGCCAGTTATCGATTAACCCCAGCTCTGTATTCTCGACCGCCGCCTGTACGCCGCCGCAGCCGTAGTGACCACAAATAATGATGTGCTCAACCTCCAGAACGTCAACGGCATACTGAACAACCGAAAGGCAGTTGAGATCGGTATGAATAACCAGGTTAGCCACATTGCGGTGAACAAACAGTTCGCCCGGTTCAAGACCGGTCAGACGTTCGGCGGGGACGCGGCTGTCGGAACATCCAATCCAGAGAAAGCGCGGGTTCTGCGCTTGCGCGAGTTTTCCAAAAAATCCGGGGTCTTCCTCCACCAGCATTTTTGACCATAGTGCATTGTTGCTGATGAGTGTATCTATGTCGTTCATGGAGGTTAGCGACCTGTAACCAAGTGATTGCGTTGCGCTACTATAGGGTAACCCGACTTTTAATGAAACCACACAACGTGTGTCAGAACTTAAGGTAAGTTGAATTCATGGCGATTGCACTGGAGCTTGAACAGCTCAAAAAAACCTACCCGGGGGGCGTTCAGGCGCTGCGCGGGATAGATCTTAAAGTCGAAGCGGGAGATTTCTACGCGCTTCTGGGGCCGAACGGGGCGGGGAAATCCACCACCATCGGGATCATCAGCTCGCTGGTCAATAAAACCTCGGGCCGCGTCAGCGTGTTTGGCTACGATCTGCAAAAAGACGTGGTCAACGCCAAGCGCCAGCTGGGGCTGGTGCCGCAGGAATTCAACTTCAACCCGTTTGAGACGGTGCAGCAGATTGTTGTTAACCAGGCGGGTTACTATGGCGTTGAGCGCAAAGAAGCGCTTGAGCGCAGCGAAAAGTATCTCAAACAGCTTGATCTGTGGGAGAAGCGTAACGAGCGCGCGCGGATGTTGTCCGGGGGGATGAAGCGCCGCCTGATGATTGCGCGCGCGCTGATGCACGAGCCAAAACTGCTCATTCTCGATGAACCGACCGCTGGCGTAGATATTGAACTGCGTCGTTCCATGTGGGGCTTCCTGAAGGATCTGAACGACAAAGGCACCACCATCATCCTGACCACACACTACCTGGAAGAGGCGGAGATGCTGTGCCGCAATATCGGCATCATTCAGCACGGCGAGCTGGTGGAAAACACCTCAATGAAGAATCTGCTCTCCAAGCTGAAATCAGAGACCTTTATCCTCGATCTGGCGGCGAAAAGCGCCCTGCCGAAGCTTGAGGGGTATAACTATCGCCTGGTCGATACCTCGACGCTGGAGGTAGAAGTGCTGCGCGAGCAGGGGATCAACAGCGTGTTCTCCCAGCTGAGCGCGCAGGGCATTCAGGTGTTAAGTATGCGTAACAAAGCGAACCGACTGGAAGAGCTGTTTGTCTCTCTGGTGCACGATAAACAAGGAGACAAGGCATGACGCATCTTTACTGGGTCGCGCTGAAAAGCATCTGGGCGAAAGAGATTAACCGCTTTATGCGTATCTGGGTGCAAACCCTGGTGCCGCCGGTGATCACCATGACGCTCTACTTCATCATTTTCGGCAACCTGATTGGCTCCCGCATCGGTGAGATGCACGGCTTCACCTATATGCAGTTTATCGTGCCGGGCCTGATCATGATGGCGGTGATCACCAACGCTTACGCGAACGTGGCGTCCTCATTCTTCAGCGCCAAGTTCCAGCGCAACATTGAAGAGCTGCTGGTGGCGCCAGTGCCGACGCATGTCATTATCGCCGGTTACGTGGGCGGCGGCGTGGCGCGCGGGCTGTGCGTGGGTATTCTGGTGACGGCGATTTCGTTGTTCTTCGTGCCGTTCCAGGTGCACTCGTGGCTGTTCGTGGCGCTCACGTTATTGCTGACGGCGATCCTGTTCTCACTGGCTGGCTTGCTGAACGCCGTGTTCGCCAAAACGTTCGATGACATCAGCCTGATCCCGACCTTCGTGCTGACGCCGCTGACCTATCTGGGCGGGGTGTTTTACTCCCTGACGCTGCTGCCGCCGTTCTGGCAGGCGCTGTCGCACCTGAACCCGATTGTCTATATGATCAGCGGCTTCCGCTTTGGTTTCCTCGGCATTACCGATGTCCCGCTATTCACCACCGTTGTGGTGCTGGTGGTATTTATCGTGGCGTTCTATCTGCTGTGCTGGTATCTGATCCAGCGTGGACGTGGGCTGCGTAGCTAACCTTCTGCCCGGCGACGTTCTGTTTGCCGGGCACTTTCTTTGACAGTTATCACCGTAAACTAACCTTCACCTGGATAAACTACTCGCCTGCTAAGGAGAGACGTTATGCTGGGATGGGTTATCACCTGCCACGATGAAGAGGCACAGGAAATGCTCCTGAAGCTGGAGGCCCGATTTGGCCCTCTGGCGCAATGTCGTGCGGTAAATTACTGGCGAGGGCTAAGCACCAATATGCTCAGCCGGATGATGTGCGACGCGCTGCATGAAACCGACTCCGGTGATGGCGTGATTTTTCTCACCGACAGATCGGGCGCGGCGCCTTACCGTTCAGCGGCGTTAATGAGCCATAAGCACGATAACTGTGAAGTGATCTCCGGTATCAGCCTGCCTTTACTCGAAGCGATGTATCCGCTGCGCGCAACGTTGAGCAGCGCTGAGTTTCGCCACGCCATTGTGGCGCAGGGCTCGCCGGGCGTGAGCAGCCTGTGGCACCAGCAGCAGAAGAATCCGCCTTTCGTTCTGCTTCACGATCTGTATAAGCATTAAACATTGGTATTGATGTCGCTTTTGCTACAATGTCGGCTGATTTTCCGTATCGATTATATCCCATGCTCATGCGCGTTATCTTTATCCTTCTGCTGCTGGTTTCCGGTGGTGCGTCTGCCAGCCTGACCAGTGAGCAAGGCCTTCCTGCTCAATATATGCAAACTACCGAAGATGCGGCCATCTGGGCGCAGGTGGGAAATGCCGTTGTGAACGTGGGCAATGTCCGCGCCGGGCAGATCCTCGCCGTCTTTCCGGCCGCGGCGGATTACTATGAATTTCGTTTCGGATTCGGTACGGGGTTTATTGATAAAGACCACCTGGAAAACGTGCAGGGTAAGCAACGCGTTGAGGATAGCCTGGGCGATCTGAACAAGCCGCTCAGCAATCAAAACCTCATCACCTGGAAAGACACGCCGGTGTATAACGCCCCCAGCAGCGGAAGCGCGCCCTTTGGCACCTTAAGCGCCAATCTTCGCTATCCGATTCTGAATAAGCTGAAAGACCGCCTGAATCAGACCTGGTTTCAGATCCGCATCGGCAATCGTCTGGCGTGGATCAGCAGCCTTGATGCACAGGAAGATAACGGGCTACCGGTTCTGACTTACCACCATATCCTGCGTGATGAAGAGAACACCCGTTTTCGACATACCTCCACAACGACCAGCGTACGTGCGTTTAATAATCAGATGGCCTGGTTACGCGATCAAGGCTATACCACGCTGACGATGTACCAGCTTGAAGGGTACGTGCGTAACAAGATGAACCTCCCCGCGAAAGCGGTGGTAATCACCTTTGATGATGGCCTGAAATCGGTGAGCCGCTACGCCTATCCGGTGCTGAAACAGTATGGCTTCAACGCGACGGCGTTTATTATCTCATCCCGTATTAAAGGCCACCCACAGAAGTGGGATCCCCGATCGCTACAGTTTATGAGCGTTCAGGAAATCAAGGGCATCCAGGATGTGTTCGACATTCAGTCTCACACCCACTTCCTGCATCGCGTGGATGGGTATAAACACCCCATCTTATTGAGCCGCAGCTATCACGTGATCCTGTTCGATTTTGAACGCTCACGGCGTGCACTGGCGCAGTTCAACCCGCGCGTGCTGTATGTTTCGTACCCGTTTGGCGGGTATGACAATAAAGCGATTAAAGCCGCGAACGATGCAGGGTTTCATCTGGCGGTGACAACGGTGAAAGGGAAGGTGAAGCCGGGGGATAATCCGTTCTTACTGAAACGTCTGTATATCTTAAGAACGGATTCGCTGGAGACCATGTCGCGGCTGATCAGTAATCAGCCACAGGGGTGAGTTATTCGTACGTGGTCTGGAAGGTCACGGTGGTGCCAAAAACGCCGACGGTGACCGGGTCGCTACCGAGCTTAACCAGTCTGGCCCAAACTGATTTGTCTATAACGTTATCTGTGGGCTCTCCGGCTATTTCTCCAATGGCAATGACGCGTTTTACGCCATTTGCTGGGACCGGATAAGTATCGCTAGGATTATCGAAAATCTGAACGCCGACGCCGCCTGCCGCAGTGACACCACCACTACTCTGAACGGAATTAGTAAAAGATTTCTTATCTGCCGTTGTGTGGGTGGATGAAAGTGAGTACTGAACCAGCGTGGTATTTGCACATGTTCCCGTAATATGAAACTCAACTTTTGGGGTATTGCCGTTTTCCAGTTCCGCAGGAAACCAGTCCCCAAGGTCTACCGTCGTGGGTGCACGTAAGGCACAGGTCGGGCGATTTAATGGAATGCTAAACGACATCTGAGACATATTTACCAGAGGGCGTGGATGATCCTCCTTTGTGGTTCCATCAGGCTTTCCGATTATAATTTGACCTATAGGGCCGCTGCTGGCGGTCAGGAAATCTTCGTCGGGCGGCACACCGGTAAATGCATTGGTTTGCCAAAACTCCATACGAACATGCCAGTTTTTCTCATCTAGCATGCTATAGTCATAACCGACGATGCCTGTTCTATAAAATGCGTTGGCGTTTGGTGGGAACCATGCGGTTACGCCGTTGCCATCAGGAAAAAACGCCAGCGTGTAGATAATCCCAGGGATATTGGTACGAAACGTGGCTTTGCCATCTATTTCTCCATACAACATGGCATTATTGGTTAACTGATAAACATCGCCGCCATCATCACCACCTGCACAGTGCGATTTTAATGTTGGCGTCGTCTCCATAATGATCGTGGTGCTTATCTGCGTTGGGGTTGTTACCGTGCCTACGGGCAAGGGGGTAATTACCGGCTGCGTACCCGGAGACATAATTAACACATTGTCTGTACCACCATAGAATTTACATTCATAAGCTTGCGCTGCACCAGACATCCCCAGCATCACGAATGCAAATAGATTGACATATTTTTTCATCATAAATCCCTTTATTCGTAGCTCACATTAACAAGAACATTGCTCATCACAGCGCCGCTGGTGATCGCTCCAACGTTCTGATAACGCGCGTAAAATCCATAATCCTTTATATAGTTCTCACTACTTCCACTGACATCGTAAATAACGCCAGACGTTCCATCACTTTTCAACACGTTCGTTCTGTATTTTTCAGAGAAAATAACGATACCTACATTTTCAGCCGCACGGGCTGTGGCATCGTTTTTAAATACCTGGTTATGATTACTCCAGAAACCATTTTGCGGAGCAAAACTAAATTTGAGTTGGTTAATCGTTGCGCCTTCTGTACCGCTCGCGTAACAGTCATCCACGTGAATTGTAAAAGGCGTTCCTGCTTCATCATCGGTTGGCGATAAACGATCGCTCTTGTCGCTGTTATAAAACCAGTCTCGTGCAACGGTCGGTAAATAGATCTCTCCGCCATTTTCGACGCTTAGCCGACAGGTATTATTAACAATATTCGCTGTCAGGTTTACATCCACACCTGAACCTGCCTGGCATATGCCAGGCAGGGTGCTACCAGCCAGACCGATAAGCAACACAAGACCGGGCTGGTGTAAATTTAACGGTGATTGTTGCATGGTGATTCCTGATACTATTGATAGGTGACGGTAAACGTTACCGGAGCGGTAACCGCACCTGTGCCAACATCAGCAATGGTTTTGCCTTTACCGACTACAATACGGGAATTCATTGGGAATTCGCCGGTGCCATTAGTAATGGTGACTTCTTGTGCTGCCGGAGGGGTGTTACAGCTCAAGAGTAGACCGGTATCAACAACGCCAGACCATATTTCAAAACCCGTTGCCAGGCCCCCAGAAAACGAGTCGCCGCTCTTATCTGTGCCACTGCATTCTCCGCCAGCGCCTTTCGCGGCAGCGACCGTTGCCTTCGTTACCCCAGAACAGTTGGTGAAGACAATTTTGAGTGGTTCGACGCGGGTTTTATTCACCAGATCTGATTTGTATACATCGCCAAACGCAATTTCAGTGGATGCAGTACCTGCTCCGTTGAGCACTTTGGCTGTACATGTACCTGATACAACTTTGGTTTTAATCGTCATCTCAACACTGCTGGTACCTGTAATTGCTGCACTTGCCATTCCAGAGAACAGAAGGGCAGAAACGGACAGGGCGATAAAAGTTGATTTAAATTTCATAATGTTGCTCCGTTTTCCTGCGCCAATTACTCGTAGCTAAATTCAAAAGTCGCCACAGCCTGAAAATCACCAAGGGTCATGCTATTCGCTTTGGTTTCACGCATTGTGGCCACCAATGGAACCTCCTTATTCTGGATTTCTGTAGAGGTCCAGACCAGGCGTTCCGCATCCACGGTAGAGTTAATGGTAAACGGGGCGGTCGGTGAGCTGGCTCTGGCGATTTCGACAGCAGAGTAATCTGAACCACCGCTTTCTTTTACGATCTGGTTCTTAAGCCCGGTAGCTAAATAACCCGATGGGGATCCTTTTACCGTCGTTTTCAGTGAGGTAAGAGATGCCGGACATTCGACGATCACGATTTTGAAAGTAGCGTTTGCAGTCCCGGCTTTCACATCGTCAAGTCGCACCTGTCCATTATTTCCTATAGTCAGCGTTTGTTGCGTATCGGAACCCGTACCACCGACCAGTTTCATATCACAGGTAGTTTCACGGATATTAGCCGTGAAGTTAACATCTAAATTAGTGCCCTCGGCGAGCGCCGAACCTGATAACGCCAGCATCGTCATGGCAACGGCTGACAGGCTATAAAGATTTTTTTTCATACAAACTCTCGTCTATTTTCCCGAATAATTACATCTGGCACACTTGATTGCTGAGTACCGTTGTAAGTCCTACTTTTTGAGCATGTGATGAGACGTTATAATGCACGTCACACTTACTGTCTTTATCGCTTCCCCAGACAACATGAAGCGTGCCTTCATCTTCAACGCCGCGGACATAGGCTTGCCCCGCCTGCCCCACAGTGCCAATTGATTCATTTTTTTCATTTAAAACATCCGCGCCTAAAGGAATAAATCCGTTATCGGTGCGCTTAAGTTCTAAAATTAATGAACGACCTTCATCGGTTGCAAAATCAACCAGCACGACGGAACCACTGCGGGGAACCGTAATTTCACTGGTGTTTTTAATTTCAACATCGTTTTCCAGCGTGCTGATATCAAGGTATACGCGGTTTTCACGGTAGGCGGACATATAAGGCAGAATGCCATAACCGGAACTGCCTATTTCGCTACTACCAAAACCGATGCCGGCGCCTTTCGCACCACTCGCTTTGACCAGCGCCAGCGCATCGTTGTCACCAATACTCCCTGGCGCAAATGCGATGCCCCCTGAATGCAATACCATGCCACCGCTATAGGAGGCAGAATATTGTTTACTGTTGTCATCACCAAAAGAGGCAGATAAACCCAGCGGGCCATATTCACTGTTATAGGACCCAAAGCCACTTATCTGATTAAGGTCACCGTAATTACCACTGTTTGACGAGGCGCTAACGGAATAGCTCACTTTATTATCTTGGGTATTTCCACCCGCAGATGTATTAAAGCTTGTGCCGCCTTTAAGGTCAGAACGTAACCCCATGTTGATGTTCGAGAATCCACCAGAGTTTCCTCTATCTTTTGAGAATACACTTAATGGAATGCTGAGGCTTAGATAAACGCTGTCGTCTTTCTTGCCGTTCTGATCATAGGTTCGCTGTAATGACAGACTGTAGCTGCCATAGGTGAAGCTATTGTTATATCCAATATTGTAATTGGAAGTTGAGCCCGTAGCGTTCCAGTAATCCTGCCAGGTACCGCTTATATAAAGGGAGCCAAAATTGTCTTCTCCGGATATTAGCGGTTGGTTAAGACTAATTTGCACCTGGTTTTTGGTACGCTGATAGTCTGCATACAACGCTGCGTTTGAGTCATAGCTACGATTTGAGTATTCCTGATGTTTGATACTGTCCTGAAGTTGCGCCGCATCGTTAAGCGTCAGATAATCTTCAGTCGAGAAACGATACGCCGCAACGTTAAAGGACGTATTGGTTGACTCAATCATTTTACTGTACGTTAAACGATAACTTTGACCACTTAATGTATCCAATTCCTCGATATCTGCATAAGATTGCGTAACGTCGAATGCAAACGCACCAACAGGGGTGTTCATTGCCACGCCGAGTATACCGGCATAAAAATCCATATCGGTATATTGTGCGCCAATATAACCCGTGAACGTATTATTCAGGCCATAGTAAAGCGTACCGTAACCCACTTTAGGCGCATCAATCAGTGAATCGTCATTTAATTCACCTAAACCGACGTCCCAGCGAGAGGCTCCCGGACGGAGCATCTGGGTAACGGATGAAAAGGGTACGGTAAAGGAGCGTTTGCTGCCGTCCGCTTCTTCAATCGTTACCAGTAAATCATTTCCGTAACCTGTGGTACTCAGGTCGTTTATTTCAAACGCGCCTGGTGGCACCGAGGTTTCATAAATCTTATTGCCACTCTGCGTGACGCTGACCTTCGCGTTACTGTTCGCGACACCCCGGATGACAGGAGCGTAGCCTGTGGAACCCATTGGCAGCATGCGATCGTCACTGTACATGCGTGCACCGCGAAGGCTCATAGAGTTAAATGCCTCGCCACGCGTGTAAGAGTCACCGATTACGAACTGCGCACTCAACGGCGTGATATCGCGCTGCAAATAGACATCCTGACTGGAGTATTTTGTGCCGCTATCTTTGTCCCAGTTAAAGTTTCCACGCGAGCGCAGGCGCCATGGCCCCATATTCAGGCCATAGCGTAATCCTATATATGCACTTTCTGATGTACTGCCGTTGTTCTCGCTACGCCAGCCGTTCATGTCATAAGAGAGCAGAGCGGCAGGAATTCCGTTATCCCACAAGGACGGATCGACATAACCAGCCGGGCGTTTCAGCACATAAATCTGTGGAAAATTAAAATCAATAGTCTGCTTGCCGCTGTCATAGCTAACCGTAGCGCCAGGGAAGGATTTCTTAATATCGACGCAGGTTTCATCGTCTTCCGGTCCGTCAGGTAATGTGCTGGTGTCAACACCCGATTGAGACAGTAGCAGTTTTGTTATGCACGGGGTCGCACGAGGTGTTCCGTTATCTTTAAACGTGACCTCCACGGTAGATTTCAGTTTACCGTTCAGGTTGATCTTAGTGCGATAGGTCCCCGGTAAAACAGGGTTGCCATGTGAAAAACGATTAATATCAATATTAGCGCTGCCATTTAAAAGAAATTGATCGTTAAACTCGACCTCTTCTTCATTTTCAGGCAGATCTGTTGCTGGTGTGATATTTTCTGCGCAAGCATAAAAAGGCAATGCTGCGCTTATCGCAAGACATAAAAGGGAACGTTTAAATAACATGGCACATCCACTTAATCAGTGTAGAGAGAAATACTCTCTACAGAGTTAATACTATCAATTATTATATGTATTAAAGAGTGCTCTATTTTAGTCCAGCTTCATGATGGTCTGTGCCGCCATAGTCATTTATGGTATCAAACTCAACTTTACCCGTTACGGCAGAAGCTAAACCTTTCACCATCATTGTGGTATCACTAAATGGTGGAACGGCCTGATGAATAACGTCGTATTTTTTTTGGCTGGTTTTAATGGTTACAGCCGAAACGGAGACGTTATAGGGTGAATTATTGTGAGCAACAAGCTTAACTGCATTCCCCTCTTTTTTCTGCGTCCATGTCAAATGGTCAGCTGCTTCACCTGCTGAACCTTTTAACCCGTCTGGTCGATAGAAGAGTTTAATACGGGTTCTGAATGCCAGCTGAAGCTGGTTAAGATTCTCTTTATTCGCAGCTTTTGATTTTGGCGGAATCTCCAGGACATTGAACCAGAAAAGCGATTCACGATCCTGTGGTAAAGGCGCACCTGTATAGGTAATACGTACGGATTGGCCTTTTTTCGGATCAATACGGGATACCGGAGGGGTAATGATAAAAGGAAGTTTTAACTCTTCCGGGTTTACGCCATCACGGCCATCATCAAGCCATGTTTGAACCAGGAGCGGTTTGGTTCCATGGTTATCGAGATTAACAACGACATCCTTCGATGACTGTGGATAGATAATGCGGGTACCGGAAATAACAATATCCGCACTTGCATTCGATGCGGCCAAAAAGGCAGTTGTGAGCAATACGGCTTGAAAAATTTTAATGAAGACTGAATGAGACATTTTTCCACTTCCTTTTGGAATTACACAAGCAATCCCTCACTCATCATGAAGGATTGCTTAATTTAAAGTTTACGAATCTCTTATTCGTAAATCATGGTGAAGGCAACCTGTGCCTGCACGGTACCAGCAGACACTGGGTTAGTTGTTGCATCCCAACCCTGACCCTGGGTGTACGCTACGCGGTAGTACAGGTTTCCTGCGCCAGAAGTTGCATCAATAGTTGCTTTCTGAGTGTTGTTGGTCTGGTCAATTTTAATCTGATCGGTAGCTGAGTTACCGTCGTTTGACAGCACCAGGTTAACGTTCTTAGCAGAACCCTGTGCATTGCTTGGTGGCACCAGCAGACCGCCTTCTGTAGAAGAAGAACCCGCCCATGAAGAGAACTGGGCAGACGCTTTCTTCGCAGTCTCGGTATCACAACCGGTCAGAGAAAGGCTAAATTTCTTTTCACCCAGGGTGCTGGTAGTACCCAGTGCGGTTGCAAAATCACGTACAAATACAGTGTCCAGGGTTACGTCAAAATCATTACCGTTTTGATCGATTTTCTGGTCAAGGGAGACCTGGCAAGTATTGTTAGAAACCATGCCGTGGAAAGTGATGGTGCCCGTGTCATCTGCTGCCACCGCTGAACCCGCAGCCAGAACGCTTGCCATTGCAATTGCCAAACCATATTTTTTAGAAATCATTTCAATATCCATATTCGTTGAGTAAATAATAAATGCCTATAAAGCTTTTTATATGAAATTAAATTTCGCCGTGGATTATATTGATAATTTTCGTGAAATATAGCTAATTGAAGTGATTTAAACTTAATGAGTGATTTAGAAAATTTAAGATGATTATAATTTGTGGGGGCGATACGGTAGAAAAAAGAACTTATGAGGGGGTAAATTGTGAATGGTTTTTCACACCCTATACATTGAAATAATATTTTAATGTATAGGGTATATAATATCAGGCTACCTGTACCGGAATGGCTTTCGCAGTACGTTTCATCTCATTGTCGCCTTCAAAGTAGGCCACTTTAGGCTGCCAGCGGCGCGCTTCTTCGTCAGACATCATGACAAAGCTGGCGATAATCACGATATCGCCCACGTCAGCGCAGTGTGCCGCCGCCCCGTTGACGGAGATGATTTTAGACCCGCGCTCAGCGGCAATCGCGTAGGTAGAGAAGCGTTTGCCGTTATTTACGTTCCAGATATCAATGGCTTCGTTTTCGAGAATACCCGCCGCGTCGAGAAAATCCTGGTCGATCGCGCAGGAGCCTTCATAATGCAGGTCGGCCTGAGTGACTTTCACACGGTGAAGCTTACCTTGCAGCATTTTGCGAATCATTACGTTTACCTTTCATCTTCCGGGTAGTAAAACTACGCCAGCTCAACCACTTTGTTGTCGATAAGGCGGGCCTGGCCGAGCCATGCCGCCACCAGAATTACCGCACGTTTGCTGGTCTCTGTAAGCGCCAGAAGCGTATCGGCATCCCGAATTTGAACGTCGTCAGCACGAAGACCTTTCTCGTTCAGCGCCTGTTCAGCCAGGGCGATAATCTCTTCTGCTGTTAACGCTTTTGCCAGCAGTTGCTCTGCCATGGTATTCATGACTTTGCTTAAGCCCGGCGCAATTTTACGCTGTTCGGCGGTCAGATAGCCGTTACGGGAGCTGAGCGCCAGGCCATCTTTCGCACGGACAATCGGCACGCCGACGATCTCGATGTCGTAGCCCATGTCGGCAACCATTTTGCGGATCAGCGCCAGCTGCTGGAAATCTTTCTCGCCAAAGCAGGCGATGTCCGGCTGCACCAGGTTAAACAGCTTGCTGACGATGGTGGAGACGCCACGGAAATGGCCCGGGCGGCTGGCGCCCTCCAGCATGGTCGAAATACCTGGCACGTCGACGTAGGTCGATTCAGTGGTGCCCTGGGGATACACATCTGCGGGTGCCGGTGCGAAGACGATATCCGCATGACGTTTTTTGAGCTTCTCGCAATCTTCCTGCAAGGTACGTGGGTAGCGCGCCAGATCGTCTTCGCGATCGAACTGCATCGGGTTAACGAAGATACTGACCACCACGATATCTGCCCGGGCTCTCGCTTCATCGACCAGCTTCATATGCCCGTCGTGCAGATTGCCCATGGTCGGGACCAGTGCAATACGTTTACCTTCCTGACGTGCACGGCGGATATGCTGACGTAGCAGCGGCAGAGTTTCTATGATTAGCACACCTGGACTCCTTAATGGAAACTGTGTTCTTCGCCCGGATAAACGCCGGACTCAACTTCGGCAATATACTGCCGCACAGCAGCACGCATGTCGCCTGCTTCTGTCAGGAAATTTTTTGCAAATTTCGGAATGTGGCCGCCGGTGATCCCGAAGGCGTCGTGCATCACCAGAATCTGGCCGTCGGTGACGTTGCCCGCGCCGATGCCGATCACCGGAATCGACAGCGCCTCAGTGATACGCTTAGCCAGCTCAACCGGCACACACTCCAGCACCAGCAGCTGCGCGCCTGCGGCTTCCAGCGCCACGGCATCATCAAACAGCGTCTGCGCCGCATCGCCTCGGCCCTGCACCTTGTATCCGCCAAAGATGTTGACAGACTGCGGCGTCAGCCCCAAATGACCACAAACCGGCACGGCGCGGTCGGTGAGCATTTTCACCGTATCGACCAGCCAGGCGCCGCCTTCGATTTTGACCATATTGGCGCCAGCGCGCATCACTGTCGCCGCATTTTCGAAGGCCTGTTCCGGGGTGGCATACGCCATAAACGGCAGATCGGAAAGCAGCAGGCAGGCGGGGGCACCCCGGCGCACGGCGCGGGTATGGTAAGCAATATCCTCGACCGTGACCGGCAGAGTGGAATCATGTCCTTGTACCGTCATCCCTAACGAGTCTCCGACCAGCATGACGTTGATCCCTTCTTCGGCAAACAGTTTTGCGAAGCTGTAGTCATACGCGGTGATAGTGGCGAAGCGTTTTTTTTCCTGTTTGCATTTCTGCAATAAGGAGATGGTGGTTGGTTTCATACTGTTTCCTGATGGCCCAAAAGCGAATCTTTGCGCATTCTAACAGTAACATTCGAGGGAACAATGATTTTAGGCAATCGATTAACCGCAAATAATAAATGGTTAATCGATGCAGAGGCGGGATTACCAGCGGGCCGGTTTATCCGCGTTGAGATTTTGCAGAACGGCGTGCAGCGAGGCGCCGTCAGGGAAGGTGAGATCGGGCGCGACTTCAAACAGCGGCCAGAGCATAAACCCGCGGTTTTTCATGTCGTAATGCGGCACGGTGAGGCGTTCGGTGTTAATCACCTCGTGACCGAAAAGCATAATATCGAGATCGAGCGTGCGCGGTCCCCAGCGTTCGGCTTTGCGGACGCGACCCTGCTGTAGCTCAATACGCTGGGTATTATCCAGCAGCGTTTCAGCGTCAAGGGTCGTTTCCAGCACCACGGCGGCGTTCAGATAATCAGGCTGATCCTGCGGGCCGAGCGGGGGCGTACGGTAAAATGAGGACAGCGCGACAATGCGGCTTTGGGGGATCTCTCCCAGGGCCTGCACGGCAGCGTTAACCTGCTCCAGCGGAGAGGCCAGATTGCTGCCGATGGCGATATACGCGAGGGTCATGCCGTGCCTTCACGACGCGGTGCGCGTTTGCGCGGGCGACGGTGACGACGGCGCGGTGCCGGCTCATCATCCAGATCCGTAAGCATATCTTTCTGCTCCGGTGGCGCAGAAACCTGAAACTCGCCCCACCACTGCGCCAGGCGCTGTAGCTCCGGGTTCCGTTCAACTTCAGCACGCAGAGAGAGCAGATCGAACGCGGCGCGGAACTTAGGATGCTCCATCAGCTTCCAGGCGCGTTTACCCTGACGGCGGGACATACGCAGCTGAAGCTGCCAGATATCACGCACCAGCGTGGTAATACGTTTCGGGATCGCCAGCGTGCGACAGCCTTCGTCCAGCACGTCGTTTGCCGCCAGCGCGAACGCATCATAATAGGCGAGACCGCTCTCCTGGGTGATGCGCTGCGCCGTTTCCAGCAGCGGATACCAGAACATGGCCGCGAACAGGAACGCCGGATTCACGCGCATATCGTTATGAATACGGGTATCCGTGTTTTTCAGCACCTGCGCAATTATCCGCTCCATTGCGCTGTCACCGTTTTCGGTGAAGTAGCGGGTAATGGTCGGGAACAGCGGCTGGAACAGGTTGTATTCACGCAGCAGGTTGTAGGTTTCAAATCCGTAGCCTGCCTGGAGCAGCTTTAACGACTCCTCAAACAGACGGGCAGGGGGCACGTCGTTAATCAGCGTCGCCAGACGCGGGATCGGCTCTGCGGTTTCCGGGCTGATACGCATGTTCAGCTTGGCGGCGAAACGCACGGCGCGCAGCATTCGGACCGGATCTTCGCGATAGCGCGTTTCCGGCGTACCGATCAGGCGAATTAGGCCGTCTTTCAGATCCTGCATACCGCCGACGTAATCGCGCACGGTAAAATCCGCCACGCTGTAGTAAAGGCTGTTGATGGTGAAATCGCGACGCTGAGCATCTTCTTCAATAGAGCCGAAGATGTTGTCGCGTAGCAGCATGCCGTTTTGGCCGCGCTGGGAAGTCGTGCGATCGTTGACGCCCGCTTCGTGGTGACCGCGGAAGGTCGCCACTTCAATAATTTCCGGTCCAAACATCACGTGCGCCAGACGGAAACGGCGGCCAACCAGACGGCAGTTGCGGAATAATTTACGCACCTGCTCAGGCGTGGCGCTGGTCGTCACGTCGAAATCTTTTGGTTTTTTGCCCAGCAGTAAATCGCGCACCCCGCCGCCGACGAGATAGGCCTCGTAGCCTGCTTTATTCAGACGATAGAGCACCTTGAGGGCATTTTCACTGATATCTTTGCGGGAAATATTGTGCTGCTCACGCGGAATGACCGACATGTGTGGCTGTGCAATAGCGTCGTTCGCCATGCTCTCTTCGCGGCTCAGCACTTTACGGCAAAAATTAGCGACTCGGGTAAAAATAGTACACCTCGTAGTGTGTTTTGTTATCAAAAAAGCGGCTAATCATAGCTCAGCGCAACGCATTTGAGAATGCTGGATTTTTGGCACGGCCATAAGCGTCCAGTCAGCAATGGCCGTTTTCAGCAATTCATCCAGACTCAGATCCTGCCATTCCTGCGTTACATTCTGGTTGAGAAATCGCAGCGCGTCGATCAAAACCGGGCGCGGATCGCCGTCAGGCAGCGCCGGGGCATGATTCTGTTTTGACAGCTTATTTCCCTGTTCATTGACCGCCAGCGGCAGATGGATGTAATCCGGCACCGCCCAGCCAAACTGCTGGTAAAGCGATATTTGCCGCACGGTAGGCTCAACCAGATCCGCCCCGCGCACGATTTCCGTGACGCCCTGGAAATGGTCATCGACAACCACCGCCAGGTTATAGGCAAACAAACCATCACGACGGTGAATAATAAAATCTTCACGCGCCAGGCGTTCATCCGCCTGAATTGTTCCTGAGAGAACGTCGGTAAACTGCGTCACCGGAGAACGCTGTATTAGCCGTACGGCGGCATTCTCAGGACCGTTGTGCCGCGTGCGGCAGTGGCCGTCATAAACGCCACCTACGCTCTGAATACGCGCCCGCGTGCAGGTGCAGTTATAGGAAAGGCCCTGTTCAGCAAGCCACGCCAGACGTTCACGGTAGGCATCATGGCGTTGAGACTGCCAGAGTACGTCGTCGTCCCAGTGAAGACCGTAATGTTCCAGCTGACGCAGAATAGTTTCTGCTGCACCGGGAACTTCACGCGGAGGATCGATATCTTCAATTCGGACCAGCCATTTACCCTGACGGGCGCGAGCCTGTAGGTAGCTGCCAAGCGCGGCAATTAATGAGCCGAAGTGTAATTCACCGGAGGGAGATGGCGCAAAGCGCCCGATATAGTGAGATTCAGACATATCAACGGTAACAAGGCGGGAGAGACTCCCGCCTTAGCAGAGTAGTGAGAGGGCAGGCGTTAGCCAGCCATCTGTTTTTCGCGGATTTCTGCCAGCGTTTTACAGTCGATGCACAGATCGGCTGTTGGACGCGCTTCCAGGCGACGAATACCGATTTCAACACCGCAGGATTCGCAGTAGCCAAAATCTTCGTCCTCGACCTTCTTCAGCGTTTTTTCGATCTTTTTGATCAGTTTGCGCTCGCGGTCACGGTTACGCAGTTCGAGGCTGAACTCTTCTTCCTGAGCGGCACGGTCAACCGGGTCCGGGAAGTTAGCAGCTTCATCCTGCATATGTGTAACGGTGCGATCGACTTCATCCCTGAGTTGATTACGCCATGCTTCAAGAATACGCTTGAAGTGCGACAGCTGGGCTTCGTTCATATACTCTTCGCCCGGCTTCTCTTGATACGGCTCCACCCCAGCGATGGCGAGAATACTCAGGGACGATGTTTTACGGTTTTGCCCTTCTTGCATGTTGCTTCTCCTTAACACGCACTATCGATCCCCGTGTTGGGGGAAAAATCAGGTCGCTATAAATAGCAGATGCTTTTCCGTATGGCAATTATCTAAACGTAACACTTGACAACCCTGTGAGGAAAAGCGTATTTGCGCACGCGGCCAGAACACTTATTAGTCAATCGTCTAATCCCTTATAAGACAATGGGAAGAGAGGATCTCAGAGTCATATTATCGGCAGAAAGTTCCGCTTTATAAGCGAAAATCTCTACCCCCTGCTTTTGTGCCTCATTCAACAATTGCGCGTATTTAGGATCAATATGACGGGCCGGGGAAAACCGTTCAATGGCTGAATGCAGAACCGCAAACAGCAACACGGCGCGCTTGCCCGCCGCCGCTACACTCATTAGCTCTCGCAGATGCTTCTGGCCACGTAGCGTTACCGCATCCGGAAAGAAGCCGTTTTCCTGTTCCGCTAACGTCACTGATTTCACTTCAATATAGCACTCAGGGCGGTCTTCCGCCTGTAACATAAAATCAATTCTGCTGCCTTCATCGCCATATTTCACTTCGCTTTTTTGCGTGCCGTAACCCACCAGTTCAGGAAGGATTCCATTTGTCAGGGCTTCCTTAACCAGCTGATTTGCGCGCAGGGTATTCACGCAAATAAATGCCCCGCTTTGCGTCTCGGTCATTTCCCAGGTGTGGGGATATTTGCGTTTAGTATTTTCTGATGTGGAATACCAGACCGTGTCACCCGGCGTGGCGCAACCGGTCATGGCGCCGGTGTTAGGGCAGTGCAGCGTGAGCGTTTCGCCCTCAGGGGTGATCACGTCAGCGAGAAAGCGTTTGTAACGCTGGATCAGCGTGGCGGGCTGGAGTGCAGGGCTAAACTTCATCAGGATTCCTTAACGTGTCGCCCAGCGTCCAGCGCTGGAGCGGAGTATAGCGGGTGCGTCCTTGTAAAAAGGCAGATTCGTAAAGCGCAAATTCATTCACCTGAAAGGACCAGTGAAAGCCCGGTGGCGGGATGGCAACGGCCTGACCCGCATCGCGCAGCAGGGTAATGTGGGGATGAAACGGCTGCGGGCTCTGATAACAGCCGCTGCGCGCGGCCTGCGCCCGCAGCATGTTGGCGAGCTGTAGCAGTCCGCGAGGGGGCTGCCGCGTCCCCAGCCAGACCACCCGAGAGCGCAGCCATTGCCCGGCATCGTCAAGATGCAGCGTAAACCCCGGCTGCGAAATGCGTCCGGCCATTGCGCTTAACGCGCGCTGCTTTTCAGCGCTTACTTCACCAAGAAAGGCTAACGTCAGGTGCATATTGGCGGCGGCGACGGGGCGGCCCGCTTCCGCGGGGAAGTGGCTGGCGCGCCAGCGAACAATCTGCCGTTGAAGCGTGGTGGGTAATTCAATGGCGAAGAATAGCCGTTTTGACTCAGACATGCGCAAGACTCGGTAATGATATGCGCCGATGCTACAATGTACGCCGATTAATGTTAACCCTCTGGAGCCGTAAGTGTCCTCTTTGCCCGTCGCCGTCGTCCTTCCTGAGCTACTCGCAGCCTTAGAACATGCGCCACAGGTTTTGCTCAGCGCGCCCACTGGGGCGGGTAAATCCACCTGGCTGCCCCTGCAAATTCTGCGCGAGGGGAGCATCAGCGGGAAAATTATCCTGCTGGAGCCACGCAGGCTGGCGGCGCGCAATGTGGCGCAGCGCCTGGCGGAACTGCTGGATGAAAAACCGGGCGAGACGGTAGGGTACCGGATGCGCGCCGAAACCTGCGTTGGACCGTCCACGCGGCTGGAGGTGGTCACCGAGGGTATTCTTACCCGTATGCTGCAAAACGATCCGGAGCTGACTGGCGTCGGGCTGGTGATCCTTGATGAATTTCACGAGCGCAGCCTCCAGGCCGATCTGGCCCTTGCGCTGCTGCTCGACGTTCAGCAGGGGCTGCGCGACGACCTTCGGCTGCTGATTATGTCGGCGACGCTGGATAACGAGCGGCTCCGGCAGACGCTCCCTGATGCGCCGATGATCGCCTCTGAAGGGCGTGCGTTCCCGGTTGAGCGCCGCTATCAGCCGCTGCCTGCCCATCAGCGTTTTGACGAAGCGGTTGCCATCGCCACCGCCGAATTGCTCCGTCAGGAGCCCGGCTCGCTGCTGCTGTTTTTACCCGGCGCAGGCGAAATCCAGCGCGTACAGGAGCAGCTGGCATCCCGGGTGAACAGTGACGTTATGCTGTGCCCGCTCTACGGCGCGCTGCCGTTGGCTGACCAGCGCAAGGCGATCCTTCCCGCACCGGCGGGGCAGCGCAAAGTGGTGCTGGCGACCAATATCGCGGAAACCAGTTTGACCATCGAAGGCATTCGTCTGGTGGTGGACAGTACGCAGGAGAGGGTAGCCAGTTTTGATCCGCGTACCGGGCTGACCAGGCTACTGACGCAGCGCATCAGCCAGGCCTCGATGGTGCAGCGCGCAGGGCGAGCAGGGCGTCTTGAGCCGGGTATTTGCCTGCATTTAACCAGCGCCGAGCAGGCGGAGCGTGCGGCATTGCAGAGCACGCCTGAGATTTTACAAAGCGATCTCTCCGGGCTGGTGATGGATCTGATGCAGTGGGGCTGTCCGGACCCTGACCAGCTCACCTGGCTTAATCCTCCGCCTGTCGTCAACCTTTCCGCCGCGCGCAGTCTGCTGACCCAGCTTGGCGCGCTGGAAGGCGAGCGACTGACGGCGCGCGGTCAGAAAATGGCGGCGCTGGGCAACGATCCGCGTCTGGCGGCAATGCTGGTGGCAGCACAGGGTGATGATGAAATTGCCACGGCGGCAAAACTGGCGGCTATTCTTGAGGAGCCGCCGCGCGGTGGCAGCAGCGATCTGGGACAGGCCTTTTCACGCCATCAGGGAAACTGGCAACAGCGCGCGCAGCAGCTGTGTCACCGCCTGAAGAGCCGGGGAGGATCGCCTGACAGCGATAAAGTTACCCCTCTGCTGGCCCAGGCCTTCCCGGACAGGATTGCGCGCCGTCGCGGGCTGGATGGTCGCTATCAGCTGGCAAATGGGATGGGCGCGATGCTGGACAGCGATGACGCCCTGACGCGCCATGAATGGCTGATTGCGCCGCTCTTACTCCAGGGTAGTCACTCCCCGGACGCGCGCATTTTACAGGCGGTTGCCGTGGATATTGACGCTCTGACGCGTGCCTGCCCTCAGCTGCTTCAGCAATCTGACATCGTGGAATGGGATGATGCCCAGGGCACGCTGAAGGCGTTCCGTCGTAGCCAGATTGGTAAACTGACGCTCGGGACGAAACCGCTGGCGAAGCCGTCGGAGGACGAGTTACACCAGGCGATGCTGAACGGCATTCGGGAAAAAGGGCTGAGCGTACTGAACTGGACGCCGGAGGCCGAACAATATCGCATTCGCCTGCACTGCGCCGCGAAATGGCTGCCGGAACAGGGGTGGCCAGCGGTGGATGATGAGACGCTGCTCGCGACGCTTGAACAGTGGCTGTTGCCGCAGATGAGCGGCGTACACTCGCTGCGCGCCCTGAAGGGGCTTGATGTTAAGGCTGCGTTACAGAATTTACTGGACTGGTCGTTACGTCAACGTCTGGATAGTGAACTGCCTGGGCATTACACTGTGCCAACCGGAAGCCGGATTGCCATTCGTTATCATGAGGATAATCCACCGACGCTGGCGGTTCGGATGCAGGAGATGTTTGGTGAGGCCACCACGCCGTCCATCGCTGAAGGGCGTGTGCCGTTAGTGCTTGAGCTGCTTTCGCCTGCGCATCGTCCCTTGCAGATCACCCGCGATCTGGGGGCGTTCTGGGCGGGGAGCTATCGTGAAGTGCAGAAAGAGATGAAGGGGCGATATCCCAAACACGTCTGGCCGGACGATCCGGCGAATACCGCGCCGACACGGCGCACAAAGAAATATTCGTAATGGGGAAAGTGCGGCCTGATGCCCTCACCCCGGCACTCTCCCTGTGGGAGAGGGAGAAACAAACTTTGAGAGATTTCTTCTTTCACTGACCTGTGCAAGATAAGAAAATCTGGCCTTTGCGCCTGAATGTTGCGGAGAAAAAGCATGGCGGGGAATGACCGCGAGCCAATAGGACGTAAGGGAAAGCCGACGCGTCCGGCGAAAGAAAAGGTAAGCCGTCGTCGCCTCAGAGATGAGGAGTATGACGATGACTATGAAGACGATTATGAGGATGAAGAACCGATGCCGCGTAAAGGGAAAGGCAAAGGGCGTAAGCCTCGTGGGAAGCGCGGCTGGTTCTGGCTGCTGCTGAAGCTGTTCATTGTTTTTGTTGTCCTGATCGCGATTTACGGCGTTTATCTGGATCAGAAGATCCGCAGCCGTATCGACGGGAAAGTCTGGCAATTGCCTGCGGCAGTGTACGGCCGCATGGTGAACCTTGAGCCGGACATGTCTATCAGCAAGAACGAGATGGTGAAGCTGCTGCAAGCCACGCAGTATCGTCAGGTCACGAAAATGACCCGTCCGGGTGAATTTACCGTCCAGGCGAAAAGCATTGAGATGATCCGCCGTCCATTCGACTTCCCGGACAGCAAAGAAGGGCAGGTGCGCGCGCGTCTGACCTTTGACGGCGATCGTCTGGAAACCATTGAGAACATGGATAACGATCGCCAGTTCGGTTTCTTCCGTCTCGATCCGCGTCTCATCACCATGCTGTCGTCCGCAAACGGCGAACAGCGCCTGTTCGTGGCGCGTAACGGCTTCCCGGATCTGCTGGTAGATACCCTGCTGGCAACCGAAGACCGCCACTTCTACGAGCACGACGGTATTAGCCTTTACTCCATTGGTCGTGCGGTACTGGCGAACCTGACCGCCGGGCGTACGGTGCAGGGGGCGAGTACCCTGACCCAGCAGCTGGTGAAAAACCTGTTCCTCTCCAGCGAGCGCTCTTACTGGCGTAAAGCCAACGAAGCGTACATGGCCGTGCTGATGGATGCGCGCTACAGCAAGGATCGTATCCTTGAACTGTACATGAACGAGGTGTACCTCGGTCAGAGTGGCGATAACGAGATCCGCGGCTTCCCGCTGGCGAGCCTGTACTACTTTGGCCGTCCGGTAGAAGAGCTGAGCCTTGACCAGCAGGCGCTGCTGGTGGGCATGGTGAAAGGCGCGTCGATCTACAACCCGTGGCGTAACCCGAAACTGGCGCTGGAGCGTCGTAACCTGGTGCTGCGTCTGCTGCAACAACAGCAGGTGATTGACCAGGAGCTATACGACATGCTGAGCGCGCGTCCGCTGGGCGTTCAGCCGCGCGGTGGGGTAATCTCTCCGCAGCCTGCCTTTATGCAGATGGTACGTCAGGAGCTGCAAAGCAAGCTCGGTGATAAGGTCAAAGATCTCTCCGGCGTGAAGATCTTTACCACCTTCGACTCCGTGGCGCAGGATGCGGCAGAAAAAGCGGCGGTTGAAGGCATTCCGGCGCTGAAAAAGCAGCGTAAGCTGAGCGATCTTGAAACCGCGATGGTGGTGGTTGACCGTAACACCGGCGAAGTTCGTGCCATGGTGGGCGGTGCTGAGCCGCAGTTTGCGGGCTATAACCGTGCCATGCAGGCGCGTCGTTCGATTGGTTCACTGGCAAAACCGGCGACCTATCTGACCGCGCTGAGCCAGCCGAATCTTTATCGCCTGAATACCTGGATTGCCGATGCGCCAATTTCCCTGCGCCAGCCTAACGGCCAGGTATGGTCACCGCAGAACGATGACAGACAGTTCAGCGGCCAGGTGATGCTGGTGGATGCGTTAACCCGCTCGATGAACGTGCCAACGGTTAACCTCGGGATGGCGCTGGGCCTGCCAGCCATCACCGACACCTGGCAGAAGCTGGGCGTACCGAAAGATCAGCTGCACCCTGTTCCGGCCATGATCCTGGGGGCGCTTAACCTGACGCCAATCGAAGTGGCGCAGGCGTTCCAGACCATCGCCAGCGGCGGTAACCGTGCTCCGCTCTCCGCCCTGCGTTCGGTGATTGCTGAAGATGGTTCCGTGCTGTATCAGAGCTTCCCACAGGCTGAGCGCGCTGTTCCGGCGCAGGCGGCCTATATGACGCTGTGGACCATGCAGCAGGTTGTTCAGCGTGGTACCGGCCGTCAGCTGGGGGCGAAATATCCTGGCCTGCATCTGGCAGGTAAAACCGGGACCACTAACAACAACGTGGATACCTGGTTCGCCGGTATTGATGGCCGTGAAGTGGTGATCACCTGGGTGGGTCGCGATAATAACCAGCCGACCAAACTGTATGGCGCGAGCGGTGCGATGTCGATTTACCAGCGCTACCTCGCGAATCAGTCTCCGGTGCCGCTGAACCTCGTTGCCCCGGAAGATATCGTCGATATGGGCGTGGACAGTTCGGGTAACTTCATTTGCGGCGGTGGCGTGCGTACGCTGCCGGTCTGGACGACTAACCCGGATGCGCTGTGCCAGCAAAGCCAGCCAGAAGAACCGACAGGTAACCCGTTCGATCAGTCTTCTGAACCTCAGCAGCCGCAGCAGCAACAGCCGCAGCAGCAGGAAGAGAAGAAAGACAGCGATGGCGTCGCCGGCTGGATCAAGGATATGTTCGGCGGGAACTAACCCTACTGATACCCCCTTCTCAGGAAGGGGGTATTTTTTTCACCTCAGTAACTCATTTCCTTAACCCTGTTTTCAATCCTTATTAACGACCCGTTTTCCGTTGATTATTTCTTAAACCCTCAATTCTTGTAGGGCCGCATATCGCTTGCTATGCCGTCAGCGTTTCGCATATTATTCTGCGGTCATAATAATAATTCTCGTTTACGTTATCATTCACTTTTCCATCAGAGATCCATCATGGCGCTTTCCAATACTGCTCAGCCAATTAACACGTCGCTGCGTAAACTCGCAGTCGTCGTAGCCACAGCGGTTGCCGGCATGTCTGCTTACGCACAGGCCGCTGAAACCCCCAAGAAAGAAGAAACCATCACCGTGACTGCCGCACCGGCAGCGCAGGAAAGTGCCTGGGGTCCTGCACCGACGATTGCAGCAAAGCGCACTGCAACGGCGACGAAAACCGATACACCGATCGAGAAAACCCCGCAGTCTATTTCCGTGGTGACACGTGAAGAGATGGACATGAAACAGCCGGGAACGGTTAAACAGGCACTGGCCTATACCCCAAGCGTTTTCGCAACGCGCGGCGCATCAACAACTTACGATGTGGTTTCGATTCGTGGTTTCACGACCTCCAGCACCGTGAATACCAACCAGTATCTGGATGGTATGAAGTTGCAGGGAGACAACTACTCTGAAGCGTCCATGGACCCGTACTTCCTTGAGCGCGTAGAGCTGCTGCGTGGCCCGACGTCCGTACTGTATGGCAAAAGCCACCCGGGTGGGGTGGTGAGTATGGTCAGCAAGCGTCCAACCACGGAACCGTTGAAAGAAATTCAGTTCAAAATGGGGACGGATAACCTCTGGCAGACTGGGTTTGATTTCAGCGACGCGATTGACGATGACGGCGTGTGGTCCTACCGTCTGACCGGCCTGGGACGCAGTGAGAACGCGCAGCAGGAAATGGTGAAGTCTACTCGTTACGCGATTGCGCCGTCTTTCAGCTGGCGTCCTGATGATAAAACCGATTTCACTTTCCTGAGCAACTTCCAGAGCGATCCGGATGCGGGTTACTACGGCTGGTTGCCGCGTGAAGGTACCGTTGTGCCTTACTATGATGCTAACGGAAAGGCGCACAAACTGCCGACCGACTTCAACGAAGGCGATGAAGACAATAAGATCTCTCGTCGTCAGAAAATGGTGGGTTACAGCTTCGCGCATGAATTCAACGACACCTTCACCGTGCGTCAGAACCTGCGTTATACCAAAATCAACACGCTTTACCGTTCAGTTTACGGTAACGGCTATATCGCCCCTGCCCAGATCAGCCGCGCGTACGTGCGCTCAGATGAAGACCTCAACTCGTTCACGGTTGATACACAGCTCCAGTCGAAATTCGCGACCGGCGCCGTTGACCATACGCTGCTGACGGGTGTGGATTACCTTCGTATGCGCAATGATATTGATGCTGACTACGGTACCGCCGATCCGATCAGCATGAACAATCCGCAGCACGGCAATGCGAACGTCAATGTGAACTTCCCGTATGCCATGCTCAATCGCCAGGAGCAGACCGGGCTCTATGCGCAGGATCAGGCGGAATGGG
The DNA here is from genome assembly GCF_031432835.1 of Enterobacter cloacae complex sp. EB5. Lineage (NCBI taxonomy): Bacteria > Pseudomonadati > Pseudomonadota > Gammaproteobacteria > Enterobacterales > Enterobacteriaceae > Enterobacter > Enterobacter cloacae complex sp. EB5. The sequence continues at coordinate 1,133,767 of NZ_CP133860.1, read as the reverse complement.
ATAAGTGGGTACTCACCCTGGGTGGGCGCTATGACTTTGCGAAAACGTCTGCCTTTAACCGTAATAACGGGACCACCGCGGAAATTAACGATCAGGCATTTACCTGGCGCGGGGGGATTAACTACCTGTTCGACAACGGGATCACCCCATACTTCAGCTACAGTGAATCCTTTGAGCCGCTCTCTGGTACCACCCAGGGCGGCAAACCGTTCGATCCGGCGCGCGGCAAGCAGTATGAAGCGGGCGTGAAGTATGTTCCGAAAGATCTGCCTGTTGTGGTGACGGCCGCGGTCTACCAGCTGACCAAGAACAACAACCTGACCGCCGATCCGGCGAACCCGACCAGCGGCTTTAGCGTGCAGGGCGGTGAAATTCGCTCCCGTGGCTTTGAGCTGGAAGCGAAAGCGGCGGTGTCGGCTAACGTGAACGTAACGGCGGCCTACAGCTACACCGATGCGGAATATACCCACGATACCTGGTATGAAGGTCGTCGTCCGGCAGAAGTACCGCGCAACATGGCATCCCTGTGGGCGGATTACACCTTCCACGAGACGGCGCTGAGTGGCCTGACCGTCGGTGCGGGCGCGCGTTACATCGGTAACACGGTGACGTACTACTCCTCAGCGTCGCCTAAAGCCTATGAGTCCTTTAACGTCGCGGGTTATGCCCTTGCGGATGCGACCGTGAAATACGATCTGGCGCGCTTCGGTCTGCCGGGATCTTCCGTCGGCGTCAACGTGAACAACATCTTTGACCGTGAATACGTCTCCAGCTGCTACAGCGAGTATGCATGCTACTGGGGAGCAGGACGCCAGGTTGTTGCCACGGCGACCTTCCGCTTCTAACCTCTTTATGGGCACGGTTCGCCGTGCCCTTTTTATTTAAGTTGGCTGACATGCAGGATAATAAAACGCAATCCGACTCCACCTTCACGCTCAACAATCTCTCCTTTCGCGTACCCGGGCGCACTTTGCTGCATCCGCTCTCTTTGACGTTTCCCGCAGGTAAAGTGACCGGTTTAATCGGGCACAATGGTTCCGGTAAATCGACGCTGCTGAAGATGCTGGGTCGTCATCAGCCGCCGTCCGGGGGCGACATTTTGCTGGATGACCAGCCGCTGGCGAGCTGGAGCAGTAAGGCCTTTGCCCGCAAGGTGGCCTATCTGCCGCAGCAGTTGCCGCAGGCGGAGGGGATGACGGTGCGCGAGCTGGTGGCGATTGGACGTTATCCGTGGCACGGTGCGCTCGGGCGTTTTGGCGTCGCTGACAGAGAGAAAGTGGAAGAGGCGATCGCGCTGGTTGGGTTAAAACCGCTGGCGCACCGTCTGGTGGATAGCCTGTCCGGTGGCGAGCGTCAGCGCGCATGGATCGCGATGCTGGTGGCGCAGGACAGCCGCTGCCTGCTGCTCGACGAACCCACGTCGGCGCTGGACATTGCGCATCAGGTTGACGTCCTGGCGCTGGTGCATCGCTTAAGCCAGCAGCGCGGCCTGACGGTGATTGCCGTTCTGCATGATATCAACATGGCGGCACGCTATTGCGACTACCTGGTAGCGCTGCGCGGCGGTGAAATGATCGCTCAGGGTACGCCTGCCGAACTGATGCGCAGCGAAACACTGGAACATATCTACGGTATTCCTATGGGCATCCTGCCTCACCCGGCCGGGGCTGCACCCGTGAGCTTTGTCTACTGATGCTGGATCCAACATTCATTAGCCGCCGTCGCCTGCTGACGGCCATGGCGCTCTCACCGCTGCTGTTAAAGATGGGCCCGGCCCGCGCTGCCGCTATCGATCCGCACCGCATCGTGGCGCTGGAGTGGTTGCCCGTCGAACTGATGATGGCGCTGGGCGTGACGCCTTACGGCGTGGCCGATATTCCCAACTACACCCTGTGGGTGAATGAGCCAAAACTGCCGGACTCCGTCATCGACATCGGCCTGCGTACGGAGCCGAACCTTGAGCTTCTCACCCAGATGAAACCGTCTTATTTATTCTGGTCTGCGGGGTATGGCCCGTCGGAAGAGACCATGGCGAAGATTGCGCCCGGACGGGGCTTTTCCTTTAGCGACGGCAAAAAGCCGCTGACCATGGCAAAAAATTCCATCCACGAGATGGCGCAGTTCCTCAACCGTGAGGCTCAGGCGAAAAAACATCTCGATGAATTTGATGCGCTGATTGATTCCCTCAAGCCGCGCTTTGCCCACCGTGGCGATCGGCCTTTGCTGATGGTGACCCTGCTGGATGCCCGCCATATGCTGGTCTTTGGAAATAACTGTCTGTTCCAGGAAGTGCTCGACAGCTTTGGCATTCGCAATGCCTGGGAAGGCGAGATGACGTTCTGGGGCAGTACCGCCGTGGGGATTGACCGTCTGGCGGCGTTTCGTGATGTGGACGTGCTGTGCTTCGATCACGGGAACGAGCGCGAAATGCAAACTCTGATGGCGACCCCGCTCTGGCAGGCAATGCCGTTCGTCCGCGAGCAGCGCTTCCTGCGCGCGCCAGCGGTATGGTTCTACGGCGCGACGCTGTCGGCAATGCATTTTGCCCGCGTGCTGGACAATGCACTGGGAGGCAAGGCATGAGCACGCGGATGGCCCGTTTCCCGATGTTACTGTTAGCGCTCATTTTTCTGGCTGCCCTGGCGTTAACCGGCTTTAACCTGACCACGGCGTTACCGCGCGATCAGTGGGCAGCCGCGTTTGCCGCACCGGATATCGATAATATTCAGCAAATGCTGTTCCACTACAGCCTGCTGCCGCGTCTGGCTATCTCCCTGCTGGTCGGGGCGGGACTGGGACTGGTGGGCGTACTGTTTCAGCAGGTGCTGCGTAACCCGCTGGCAGAACCGACCACGCTGGGCGTGGCGACGGGGGCTCAGCTGGGGATCACCATCACCACTCTCTGGACCCTGCCGGGAGCGTTAACCTCGCAGTTTGCCGCGCTGGCAGGCGCATGCGTGGTCGGTGCGCTGGTCTTTGGCGTGGCCTGGGGAAAACGTCTCTCGCCGGTCACGCTGATCCTCGCGGGGCTGGTCGTCAGCCTCTACTGTGGGGCGATCAACCAGCTGCTGGTGCTGTTTCACCACGACCAGCTGCAAAGCATGTTTATGTGGAGTACCGGCACGCTCACCCAGACCGACTGGAGTATCGTCCAGCGCCTGTGGCCGCAGTTGTTCGGCGGCGTGGTGCTGACGCTGCTGCTGCTGCGTCCGCTCACGCTGATGGGCCTCGATGACGGCGTGGCGCGCAATCTGGGGCTGGCGCTGTCGCTGGCGCGTCTGGCGGCCCTGACCCTGGCGATTGTGCTGAGCGCGTTACTGGTTAACGCCGTCGGCATCATCGGTTTTATCGGCCTGTTTGCGCCGTTGCTGGCAAAAATGCTCGGCGCACGCCGTCTGCTGGCGCGGCTGATGCTGGCTCCGCTGATTGGCGCGCTGATCCTCTGGCTTTCCGATCAACTCATTCTCTGGCTGGCGCGCGTCTGGATGGAAGTTTCCACGGGCTCGGTGACGGCCCTGATCGGCGCGCCGCTGCTGCTGTGGCTGCTGCCGCGCCTGCGCAGCATTAGCGCTCCGGCAATGGATACCGGCGATAAAGTTCATGCCGAACGTCAGTCGGTGGTGTGGTTCAGCCTTGCCGGGCTGGCGGTGCTGGTTATCGCCTCGTTTGCCGCACTCTCGCTGGGACGCGACGCCACGGGCTGGCACTGGGCGACGGGGGATCTGCTGCATGAACTCATGCAGTGGCGCTGGCCGCGGATCTTCTCCGCGCTGATTGCGGGCGTCATGCTGGCGGTGGCGGGCTGTATTATCCAGCGTCTCACCGGCAACCCGATGGCAAGCCCGGAAGTATTAGGGATCAGCTCCGGGGCCGCGTTTGGCGTAGTGTTGATGTTGTTCCTCGTGCCGGGAAATGCGTTCGGCTGGCTGATGCCTGCCGGAAGTATCGGCGCGGCAGTCACGCTGATGATTATCCTGATCGCCTCCGGGCGAGGGGGGTTCTCACCTCACCGCATGCTGCTGGCCGGGATGGCGCTCAGCACTGCGTTTACTATGCTGCTGATGATGTTGCAGGCGAGCGGCGATCCGCGCATGGCGCAGATCCTGACCTGGATTTCCGGTTCAACGTATAACGCCACCGGCAGTCAGGTAGTGCATACCGGGATTGTGATGATCGTGCTGCTGGCGATTGTGCCGCTGTGCCGTCGCTGGATGACCATTCTGCCGCTGGGTGGGGATACCGCTCGCGCGGTCGGGCTGGCGTTGACGCCAACGCGTATCGCCCTGTTGCTGCTGGCCGCGTGCCTGACGGCGACGGCCACCATGACTATCGGCCCGCTCAGTTTTGTCGGATTAATGGCGCCGCATATCGCCCGTATGATGGGCTTCCGCCGGACTTTGCCGCATATCGTGATCTCTGCGCTGACGGGCGGGGTAATCCTGGTCTTTGCTGACTGGTGCGGAAGGATGGTGCTGTTCCCGTATCAGATCCCGGCGGGCCTGCTGTCGACCTTTATCGGCGCGCCGTACTTTATATATCTGTTGAGAAAGCAGAGTCGGTAGTAAAAGTAAACGGCAATCCTTGGATTGCCGTTTTCGTGTTTGCTCCCTCTCCCAAGGGAAGATGGAGAACATCGTAGGCCGGGTAAGCGTTAGCGCCACCCGGCAATGCCCTTAGAGCTTCGCAAACACCTTACGCGCTGCGTCGATGGTGTTATTGATATCTTCTTCGCTGTGCGCCACGGACATAAAGCCCGCTTCAAACGCTGACGGCGCAAGATACACGCCTTCTTCCAGCATCAGGTGGAAGAAGCGTTTGAAGCGTTCCACGTCGCATTTCACCACGTCCTGATAGCAGGTCACGGTTTTCGCATCGGTGAAGAAAATCCCGAACATCCCGCCGACGTGGTTTACCACCAGCGGAATACCCGCGTCTTCTGCGGCTTCCAGCAGACCGTTTGCCAGCTGCGTCGTCCGGTCCGTCAGGGTTTCGTGGATACCCGGCTGCGCCACTTCGGTCAGACAGGCAAAGCCCGCCGCCATCGCAATCGGGTTACCGGAGAGCGTACCCGCCTGGTAAACCGGACCGGTTGGCGCCAGCGCGTCCATTACGTCCTTACGGCCGCCAAACGCGCCGACGGGCATGCCGCCGCCAATGATTTTGCCGAGGCAGGTCAGATCCGGCTCGACGCCGTAGTATGACTGCGCCCCCGCCAGCGCGACGCGGAAACCGGTCATCACTTCGTCGATGATCAGCAGCGCGCCGAACTCATCGCACAGTGCGCGCAGGCCCGGCAGGAAATCCGGCTGCGGTGGAATACAGTTCATGTTGCCCGCCACCGGTTCAACGATGATGCAGGCGATCTCTTGCGGATACTGCTCGAACGCGGCGCGAACGGTGTTCAGATCGTTATAGGTGCAGGTCAGCGTGTGTTTCGCGAAATCAGCCGGCACCCCCGGAGAGTTTGGCTGGCCAAGGGTCAGCGCGCCGGAACCGGCTTTCACCAGGAGGCAGTCGGCGTGGCCGTGATAACAACCTTCGAACTTGATGATCTTGTCACGACCGGTAAAACCGCGCGCCAGACGAATAGCGCTCATGGTCGCTTCGGTACCGGAGTTCACCATACGCACCATGTCCATCGTTGGCACCAGCTCGGTGACCAGCTCCGCCATTTTGACTTCCATCTCGGTTGGCGCGCCGAAGCTCAGGCCGCGCTGAGCGGCTTCAATCACCGCGTTGCGGATCGCCGGGTGGTTGTGCCCTAGTACCATCGGGCCCCAGGAGCCGACGTAATCGACATAGGCTTTACCATCCACATCATACAGATATGCGCCATCCGCACGTTCGATAAACAGCGGGGTGCCACCCACGCCGGTAAAGGCGCGCACGGGTGAATTCACGCCGCCTGGGATAAGCTCGCGGGCTGCGCTGTAGAGGTTTTCAGACTTGCTCATGGCGTCGTTCCTGGTTCGTAGAAATAAGTTAAGGCAACTATTCTAAGTGATTCGGAAGAGGTTATAAAATTTTTGCCCCTCAGAAGCCTTAACAATTGTTAAGTATTTTTCAGGGGACGAGGGGATTGTCTCTGGTAGAATCCCTGCGGCCTTTTGTATGACGAAACAGAACAGGTAATGAACGAGAACACGCCTTCTTTTGAACAACAACAGTTTACGCGCGCGAAGCACCGGGTCAGTATCCGGCGGCTGCTCAACCGTGACAAAACCCCGTTAGCCATTCTGCTGGCAGCCGCCGTGGTCGGTACGCTGGCCGGGCTGGTGGGGGTCGCATTCGAGAAAGCGGTCAATGCGGTGCTCAACTGGCGCATCGGTACCGTCGCCAGCTTTGCCGATCGGGAATGGCTGGTCTGGCTGTGGGCCTTTGGCCTTTCGGCGCTGTTTGCCATGGTGGGCTATTTTCTGGTGCGTAAATTCGCCCCTGAAGCAGGTGGCTCGGGGATCCCTGAAATTGAGGGGGCGCTCGAGGAGCTGCGCCCGGTTCGCTGGTGGCGGGTGCTCCCGGTAAAATTTATCGGCGGGATGGGAACGCTCGGGGCGGGCATGGTGCTCGGTCGGGAAGGGCCAACGGTACAGCTGGGCGGTAACGTCGGGCGCATGGTCGGCGATCTGTTCCGTATGCGCAGCGCCGAGGCTCGGCATACGCTACTGGCGACGGGGGCGGCGGCGGGGCTGTCTGCGGCGTTTAACGCGCCGCTGGCGGGTATCCTGTTTATCATCGAAGAGATGCGCGCCCAGTTCCGCTACAACCTGATCTCCATTAAAGCGGTGTTTACCGGCGTGATTATGTCGAGCATTGTCTTTCGCGTCTTTAACGGCGAAGGGGCGGTGATAGAAGTTGGCAAGCTGACCATTGCGCCGGTCAATACTTTATGGCTGTATCTGGTTCTTGGGATGATTTTTGGCGTCGTCGGCCCGCTTTTTAACACCCTGATTTTACGGGCGCAGGATATGTTTCAGCGCATCCATGGCGGAAATACCACGAAATGGGTGCTGGTGGGAGGCCTGCTTGGCGGCGTGTGCGGGATCCTCGGCTTTATCGAACCGAATGCGGCGGGCGGCGGTTTCGGCCTGATTCCCATTGCCGCGGCGGGGAATTTCAGCGTAGGCCTGCTGCTGTTTATGTTTATTTCTCGCGTCATCACTACGGTATTGTGCTTCTCCTCCGGCGCACCGGGTGGCATTTTCGCTCCGATGCTGGCGCTGGGGACGCTGCTGGGTACGGCGTTCGGGATGGCGGCGGCGGCAGGCTTCCCGGCCTACCATCTGGATGCCGGGACGTTTGCGGTGGCGGGAATGGGGGCGCTGCTGGCGGCCTCCCTGCGCGCGCCGCTGACCGGGATCGTACTGGTGCTGGAAATGACCGACAATTACCAGCTCATTTTGCCAATGATCATTACCTGTCTCGGCGCGACACTATTAGCCCAATTCCTGGGTGGAAAACCGCTATACTCCACCATTCTTGCCCGTACCCTGGCGAAACAGGAAGCTGAACAGGCCCTGAAGCAGAATACTTGAATGAATTACCAGGGTATTAGATAATGACAAAAAGAATTGGGTGATTTTTGCCCAATAGCAGTCGCAGTATTCATGGGAGCATAAGATGAGTGATGACGTAGCGTTGCCGCTGGAATTTACCGAAGCAGCAGCGAAAAAAGTGAAAACCCTGATTGCCGACGAGGACAATCCGGATCTGAAACTGCGTGTTTATATTACCGGCGGCGGCTGTAGCGGCTTCCAGTATGGTTTTACCTTTGACGACCAGGTTAACGATGGTGATATGACTATCGAGAAACAGGGCGTCGCGCTGGTGGTTGACCCGATGAGCCTGCAATATCTGGTGGGCGGTTCAGTGGACTACACTGAAGGTCTGGAAGGTTCGCGCTTTGTGGTGACTAACCCGAATGCAACCAGCACCTGCGGGTGTGGTTCTTCGTTCAGTATTTAAGCCTGAACGCAGATTGTAGGCCCGGTAAGCGAAGCGCTACCGGGCTTATAAACGATATCTATCTTGAATTTTCATCCAGCGCAAACGTCGGCAGTTTCAGGTGCCAGCGTATCGCCGCTAAACGGATCACCAGCGTGACCACCATCCCCAGCATCGCCGCATTCTCCAGCGGGACAGCAAAGGTGTAATACGCCGTGGCGTGAACAATCCCCCCGATGATACAGGCCGTCGCGTAGATTTCCGTTCGCAGGATCATCGGGACTTCTCGCGCCAGTATGTCGCGAATAATCCCTCCGCCCACGCCGGTTAACACGCCCATGCAGATCGCCACCAGCGGGCCAGTCCCGGCAATAAAGGCTTTATTCACGCCTATCCCCACAAAAACCGCCAGACCGACGGCATCCAGCACCGGCAATATCCATTTTGGCAGTCTGCGAGGCTGACGAACCAGCACGATGGTTAACAGGCAGGTGACCATCGCCACCACCAGATCCGTGGGATCTTTTACCCAGAATACCGGGCCGTTTGCCAGCGCCATATCGCGGATCGTTCCGCCTCCCACCGCCGTAACAACGCCGAGTACCAGTACGCCAAAAGGGTCCATGCGTAGTTTTCCGGCAAGCAAAACGCCGGAGATAGCAAAAACGGCTGTGCCAAGAATATCCAGCCAATACACGAGCATCGTTAAATCCTCGAAGGGGGTATTTATCTGTTTGAGTGACTCTCTGCCAGTTCGGCGCAGAGTTGTTTTGCGGCGAGGATAATACGCGGGCTGGCGCGTTCAAACCAGTCGCTGTTGAGTGCGATGACCGGAATTTTAAGCTGCCGATGCCAGAATTGTTCTATTTTAGGAATCTCGCTCGCATTTCCGACCACCACAATGGCCTGCGGTTGTCGGGCAAGAACCTGCTCACGACTGACCTGGGGCCAGGGAACCCGGCTTTCGGCAAAGATATTTTCACCTCCACAGGTCTCAAGCACCTGGTTCTGGATCGAACCTTTACCGGTAGTGAACAGCGGCTGGCTGCCAAATTGCAGAAAAACGCGTTGTTTCGGTTGCGTACCGTATCGGGCTTTTAGCGCGGCATAGTCGTTGAGCATCTGCTGTGCAGCCTGCCCGGCGCGTTGGGGGGTAGGGCTGAAGGGCGCGAGGTCACGGAGGGTTTGCGCCACCTGTTCGATGCTCACCGCATCCACCCATTTCACCGTTATTCCCAGCGAAGAGAGCTGGTTCACCTGCCGTTCGGCATTACCGCCGCGCCAGGCGAGGACCAGATCGGGCTTTAGCGCCACGATGCGTTCCAGATTCATTCCCTGCCAGGTAGCAACCTGTTCGATATGGGCGGCCTGCGGTGGATAATCGGAAAAGCTGCTTACCGCAACGGGCGTGATCCCGGCGGCAAACGCCAGTTCCGTATTGGCAGGGGAGAGAGTGATCACCCGCGGCGCGGCGATGAGCCAGGCCGGAGCGAGCAGAAGCAGGGCGACCAGCGCCCTGAATGACACCTTACCCACGCGCCAGTTTCTGCACCAGGGTTTCCACCATCACGGTGGACTGTTTCGCCGCAACGGCCAGGAATTCGTCGAAGCTGATGTGGGACTGCTGGTCCGCCACGTCAGAGATCGCGCGAACGACCACAAACGGCACGCTGAAGTTATGGCATACGTGCGCGATGGCCGTGGCTTCCATCTCAACGGCCACAGCCTGCGGGAAGTTATGACGGATTTTCGCCAGACCGACAGAGCCGTTGATAAAGGCATCGCCGCTGACGATCAGGCCACGCACCGCATTGAGGTTCAGCTCGTTAATGCAGCTTTCAGCGGCGGCAATCAGCTTATCATCCGCTTTAAACCCGGCCGGGCAGCCCGGAAGCTGACCATATTCGTAGCCGAATGCGGTGACATCTGCATCGTGGTAACGCGCTTCGTCGGAAACCACGATATCGCCCACTTTCAGCGTCGGCGCCAGACCGCCCGCAGAACCCGTATTAATGATAACGTCAGGCTTGCAGCGCTCAAGCAGCAGGGTCGCGCCCAGTGCCGCTGCAACTTTACCGATGCCTGATTTCAGCAGAGCCACGTCAACACCGTTCAGCTGGCCGGTGTAGATCTCACAGCCACCGAGGGAGAGGGTCTGACGGTTCTCAATTTTGTCACGCAGCAGCGTAACTTCTTCTTCCATTGCACCAATAATGCCGATTTTCATAGATTTACTCGCGATGTGCCTTGTTAAGATGCATAGTCTATCATGCGGTTAAGGGGAAACGCATTCTCACGCGGGGGAGCACATGGCACCAATCGATTTTCGCACCAAAATTAACTGGCACCGACGTTTCCGTTCGCCACAGGGCGATAAGAGCGAACATGAGATCCTGCGCATTTTCGAAAGCGATCGCGGACGCATCATTAACTCGCCCGCCATCCGTCGGTTACAGCAAAAAACCCAGGTGTTCCCGCTGGAGCGTAACGCTGCGGTGCGTACGCGGTTAACGCACTCCATGGAAGTGCAGCAGGTGGGGCGCTACATTGCGAAAGAGATCCTCAGCCGCCTTAAAGAGCAACGTCTGCTGGAAACCTACGGACTGGATGAACTGACCGGGCCGTTCGAAAGCATCGTCGAGATGGCCTGCCTGATGCACGATATCGGCAATCCTCCCTTTGGTCATTTCGGCGAGGCCGCCATCAATGACTGGTTTAAACAGCGGCTTTTTCCCTCTGACGCCATAAGCCAGCCGCTCAGCGATGACCGCTGTGTGGTACGCGATTTACGCCTGCGTGAAGGTGAAGATAGCCTGAACGATCTGCGCCGTAAGGTGCGCCAGGATCTGTGTCATTTCGAAGGTAACGCGCAGGGGATCCGTCTGGTGCACTCCCTGATGCGGATGAATCTGACCTGGGCCCAGGTGGGCTGTATTCTTAAATACACGCGTCCCGCATGGTGGACCGGAGAAACGCCCGCCACGCATAGTTACCTGATGAAAAAACCGGGCTATTACCTATCGGAAGAAGCATACATCGCGCGGTTGCGTAAAGAACTGTCTCTGACCCCCAATGGCCGTTTTCCATTGACATGGATTATGGAAGCGGCTGATGACATTTCTTATTGCGTGGCCGATCTGGAAGACGCGGTGGAAAAAAGAATATTCAGCGTCGAGGAGCTGTATCAGCATCTTCATGATGCCTGGGGAGAGCATGAAAAAGGTTCTCTGTTTGCGCAGGTCGTCGAGAATGCCTGGGATAAATCGCGTTCAAATTCGCTGAGCCGCAGTACCGAAGATCAGTTCTTTATGTATTTGCGGGTGAACACGCTGAATAAACTGGTGCCGTATGCGGCCGCCCGTTTCATTGATAATTTGCCGATGATATTTAGCGGGGAATTTAATCACGCCCTGCTGGAAGATGAGAGCAGTTTTAGTCAGCTTCTTGAATTATATAAAAACGTGGCTGTTCGCCATGTTTTCAGCCACCCGGATGTCGAACAGCTGGAGCTGCAAGGATAACGGGTTATCAGCGGGTTGCTGGAGATTTATGGCCCGCTGCTCCAACTGACGGTCGATGAGTTCAGTGAGCTGGCAGATAATGAACGTGTTCGCCGCCTGCCGATTGAATCTCGTCTCTATCAGAAGCTTTCAACCCGCCACCGGCTGGCATACATTGAGGCCGTCAGTAAAATAGATCGCCATTCTTCCCAATGGTCTGTCATGGAATATTATTATCGCTGTCGTCTTATCCAGGACTATATCAGCGGGATGACAGATTTGTATGCCTGGGATGAATACCGCAAGCTTATGGCCGTTGAATAAGCCATGAGTTTTGTAAAGACGACCAATAAATTTTTACTTTTTCCATAAACTTAATCCCGGAACTAAGCGGTATAAAACGAATCTGAGTTACACAGCAATTTTGCGTTATCTGGTAAATCGAGATTGAGAAACATGAAAAAAACCACATTAGCAATGAGTGCACTGGCTCTGAGTTTAGGTTTAGCGCTGTCCCCTCTGGCGATGGCGGCCGAGACAGCTTCCTCGGCAGCGACTGCGCAGCAGATGCCAAGCCTGGCCCCGATGCTCGAAAAAGTGATGCCATCGGTGGTGAGTATTAACGTTGAGGGCAGCACAACCGTCAATACGCCGCGTATGCCGCGTAATTTCCAGCAGTTCTTCGGCGACAATTCGCCATTCTGCCAGGACGGTTCGCCATTCCAGAGCTCCCCGTTCTGTCAGGGCGGCGGTGCAGGGGATGACGGCATGGGCGGCGGCCAGCAGCAGAAATTCATGGCACTCGGCTCGGGCGTGATTATTGATGCAGCGAAAGGCTACGTGGTGACCAATAACCACGTGGTAGATAATGCTAATACCATTAAGGTGCAGATGAGCGATGGTCGTAAATTCGATGCCAAAGTGGTTGGTAAAGACCCGCGCTCCGATATCGCGCTGATTCAAATCCAGGATCCGAAGAACCTGACGGCGATTAAGCTTGCCGACTCTGACGCGCTGCGCGTGGGTGACTACACCGTCGCCATCGGTAACCCGTTTGGTCTGGGCGAAACCGTGACCTCGGGTATCGTCTCCGCGCTGGGTCGTAGCGGCCTGAACGCGGAAAACTATGAAAACTTCATCCAGACGGATGCGGCCATTAACCGCGGTAACTCCGGCGGTGCGCTGGTTAACCTGAACGGTGAGCTGATCGGTATCAACACCGCTATCCTGGCACCGGACGGTGGCAACATCGGTATCGGCTTTGCTATCCCAAGCAACATGGTGAAAAACCTGACTGCGCAGATGGTGCAATATGGGCAGGTGAAACGCGGTGAGCTGGGTATCATGGGTACCGAGCTGAACTCCGAGCTGGCGAAAGCGATGAAAGTGGACGCTCAGCGCGGCGCATTCGTAAGCCAGGTCATGCCGAACTCCTCGGCGGCGAAAGCCGGCATTAAAGCGGGTGACGTCATCACCTCGCTGAACGGTAAGCCGATCAGCAGCTTTGCCGCCCTGCGTGCGGAAGTGGGGTCTATGCCAATCGGCAGTAAAGTGACCCTCGGCCTGCTGCGTGAAGGTAAGCCGGTTAACGTGAGCCTGGAACTGCAACAGAGCAGTCAGAATCAGGTCGATTCCAGCACCATCTTCAGCGGTATTGAAGGTGCCGAGATGAGCAACAAAGGGGCAGATAAAGGCGTGGTGGTGAACAACGTGAAAGCGAACTCACCTGCTGCCCGTATCGGCCTGAAAAAAGGTGATGTGATCATGGGCGCTAACCAGCAGCCGGTGAAAAACATCGCTGAACTGCGCAAAATTCTCGACAGCAAGCCGTCCGTGCTGGCACTGAATATTCAGCGTGGTGATACCTCTATTTATCTCCTGATGCAGTAATCTTCTTAAGCCCCTGTTCGCAGGGGCTTTCTCTTTTCTGTGACCTTTCCCACAACTCCATACATCTCTCTCTTCCTTTGGGCATCTGCACAATGCAGCCATAACGGAACTTCTCTATGCTTGAGCTCTGCTCACGGGAGGGTTATATGGCTGGCTGGCATCTTGATACCAAAATGGCGCAGGATATCGTGGCGCGAACCATGCGCATCATTGATACAAATATCAACGTAATGGATGCCCGTGGGCGCATTATCGGCAGCGGCGATCGTGAGCGTATTGGGGAATTGCACGAAGGGGCGTTGCTGGTGCTCTCTCAGGGGCGCGTGGTCGACATCGATGACGCCGTGGCGAAACATCTCCACGGGGTCCGTCAGGGGATCAACCTGCCGCTGCGTCTGGAAGGAGAGATTGTTGGCGTTATCGGTCTGACCGGCGATCCTGAATCGCTGCGTAAATACGGCGAGCTGGTCTGCATGACGGCGGAGATGATGCTGGAGCAGTCGCGTCTGATGCATCTGCTCGCCCAGGACAGCCGCCTGCGCGAAGAGCTGGTGATGAATTTGATTCAGGCTGAGGAGCACACGCCTGCCCTGAGCGAATGGGCGCAGCGTCTGGGTATCGACCTGAATCAGCCGCGGGTGGTCGCCGTAATAGAGGTGGATAGCGGCCAGCTTGGTGTGGACAGCGCCATGGTGGAGCTACAGCAGCTGCAAAACATGCTGGCGACGCCGGAGCGTAACAACCTGGTGGCGATTGTCTCTTTGACGGAAATGGTGGTGCTCAAGCCTGCGCTTAATCAGTTTGGTCGCTGGGACGCGGAAGATCATCGTCGCCGCGTTGAGCTGCTCATCGAGCGCATGAAGGAGAACGGACAGCTCCGTTTTCGCGTCGCGCTGGGAAATTACTTTACCGGGCCGGGAAGTATTGCCCGTTCATGGCGAACGGCGCGCACCACCATGATGGTAGGGAAACAGCGCATGCCGGAGAGCCGCAGTTATTTCTATCAGGATCTGATGCTGCCGGTCCTGCTCGACAGCCTGCGCGGTGGCTGGCAGGCCAACGAGCTGGCGCGTCCGCTTGTGCGTCTGAAAGCGATGGACAACAACGGGCTGCTGCGCCGCACCTTGCAGGCATGGTTCCGACATAACGTGCAGCCGCTGGCAACGTCAAAAGCGCTCTTTATCCATCGTAATACGCTGGAGTATCGGCTTAACCGGATCTCGGAACTGACGGGGCTGGATTTAGGGAATTTTGACGACCGGCTACTGCTGTATGTGGCGTTGCAGCTGGATGAACAGAGATAACTGAGTGCGGTCTGGTGCCCTCACCCCATCCCTCTCCCACGGGGAGAGGGCGCAAACATTAAAAACGGCAATCGAGGATTGCCGTTTTGCTTTTATTTCCGCGTCAATTTCTCAAGATCCGCTTCAATCTCGCTGATCTTATTGGTGACTACGCTTTCCAGGTGACGCAGGTCGTCAAGGATCTTACGTTTCAGATCGACCTCGCTGCGATCGCGCTGGCAGATTTGATCGAGTTCGTCGATCACGTAGCGCAGGTTAGGGCTGATTTCCTGTACTTCTTTATATCCCTGACCGATACCGTCAGCGACAACGGTCTTACGCTGGCGAGGGTATTTAAACTTCACGCTTTTGGCGAAGAACTCTCCTTTGTCCTTGTGAAAATAGATTTTCAAAATATCGTTATTGGCTTCCTGGCGAAGACTATAACGATCAATTTCATCAGGATTGGTAATGCCCAGACTTTTCAGATTATCGTACATAGCGGTACCTTTGATCTCAACATAACCTATGAATAATTAACGAAAAAATCTATTTTCGCCACCTTCGGATATAAAAAAAGCGGGGTTGCCCCCGCTTTTTGTTATACCCGATTAATCGATGGTGCGCAGCAGTTCATTGATGCCCACTTTACCGCGCGTTTTGGCGTCCACTTTTTTCACGATGACCGCACAGTACAGGCTGTATTTGCCATCTTTAGACGGCAGGTTGCCGGAAACCACAACGGAACCAGCTGGAACGCGGCCGTAGTGAATTTCACCGGTTTCGCGATCGTAAATACGGGTGCTCTGGCCAATATAAACGCCCATGGAGATCACAGAACCTTCTTCGACGATCACGCCTTCAACCACTTCGGAACGCGCGCCGATGAAGCAGTTGTCTTCGATGATGGTTGGGTTAGCCTGAAGTGGCTCCAGAACGCCACCGATGCCCACACCGCCGGACAGGTGAACGTTTTTACCGATCTGCGCGCAGGAGCCGACGGTAGCCCAGGTGTCCACCATGGTGCCTTCGTCAACGTAGGCGCCAATGTTCACGTAGGATGGCATCAGCACGGTGTTGCGTGCGATGAAGGCACCCTGACGAACGGACGCCGGTGGTACTACGCGGAAGCCCTCTTTCTGGAAGCGCGCTTCGTCGTAATCCGCAAATTTCATTGGCACTTTATCGAAGTAGCGGCTTTCTGCTCCGTCGATAACCTGGTTATCGTTGATGCGGAAAGAGAGCAGCACAGCTTTCTTCAGCCATTGATGAGTAACCCACTGACCGTCGATTTTTTCTGCCACGCGCAGCGCGCCGGAATCCAGCAGGGAAATAACCTGGTTTACCGCTTCACGGGTCACGGTATCCACATTTGCCGGAGTGATGTCGGCGCGACGCTCAAAAGCGGACTCAATAACGTTCTGTAACTGCTGCATTGTTTACTCTTTCCATTTCACTAAAAAACACGTCACCCTTTATCGTTTGGATTGAGGGCTGCTGTCAACCGTTGTTGCACTTCAAGTTGCAGGTCATTATTAAGGGCACGCCGGTCGGCCGTCGCGATTATAAATAAATCTTCTACTCGTTCGCCAATGGTTGTAATTCGGGCGCCGTGAAGCGAAATTCCCAGATCGGCAAAAACCTGGCCGACGCGGGCGAGCAGCCCTGGCTGGTCGAGCGCAATCAGCTCAAGGAACGATTTACGGTCGGTATGGGTCGGCAGGAAATTGACCTCGGTATCGACGGTAAAGTGGCGCAGTTTTGCCGCCTGACGACGCGGCTGTGGAGGTTGCCAGCTGCGCTGGGTAATGGCCTGCTCGAGGCCAAAGCGTATCCCCTCATGCCTGTCCGACGACAGCGGGCTGCCGTCCGGCTCCAGTACAATAAAGGTGTCCATCGCCATGCCGTCGCGGGTGGTAAAAATCTGCGCGTCGTGAACGCTCAGGTTACGCCTGTCCAGCTCGGCACAGACCGCAGCAAACAAATAAGGCCGGTCCGGACTCCAGATAAAGATCTCCGTCCCGCCGCGCGTGGCCTGCGGGCTGAGCAGAATCATCGGTTTTGTCAGGTCGTGCTTCAGCAGATGCCGGGCGTGCCAGGCAAGCTGGTTTGGGCTGTGGCGCACAAAGTAGTTGGCGCGACAGCGCGCCCAAATCTGATGCAGCGCCTCTTCGTTGATGTTATCCATGCGCAGCAGGGCCAGCGCCTGCAACTGATGGTGGCGCACACGCTCGCGCATGTCCGGGGTGTTCTGCATCCCGCGACGCAGCTGTTTTTCGGTGGCGAAGTAGAGCTCGCGCAGCAGGCTCTGCTTCCAGCTGTTCCACAGGGTTTCGTTGGTGGCGCAGATATCGGCCACCGTCAGACAAACCAGGTAGCGCAGGCGGTTCTCCGTTTGCACTTCCTCGGCGAACTGCTTGATCACTTCCGGATCCTGAATATCACGACGCTGAGCGGTAACCGACATCAGCAGATGATGGCGAACCAGCCAGGCGATAAGCTGCGTTTCACGCGAGTTCAGGCCGTGCAGCTCGGCAAATTTCAGCACGTCCTGGGCACCGAGTACGGAGTGGTCGCCGCCGCGACCTTTGGCGATATCATGGAACAGGGCAGCGATCAGGATCAGTTCCGGGTGCGCCAGACGTGGCCACAGATCAACGCACAGCGGATGGCGGGATCGCGTCTCTTCTTTAGCGAAACTTTCCAGCTTCAGCATGACGCGGATCGTGTGCTCATCCACCGTATAGGCGTGAAACAGGTCGAACTGCATCTGCCCGACAATATGCGACCACTGGGGCATATAGGCCCACAGCACGCTGTGACGGTGCATCGGCAGCAGACCGCGGCTGACGGCGCCCGGATGACGAAGCATGCTCAGGAACAACGAGCGCGCCTCCGGAATGTAACACAGCGGCTGCTTCAGATGACGCCGTGCATGGCGCAGATGACGCAGGGTAGTAGAATAGATCCCAGTGATCGTGCTGTTGCGCACCATGGTGTAGAACATTCGCAGGATCGCTTCCGGCTCGCGGATGAACAGCGTTTCGTCGCGCAGATCGATCAGCGTGCCGCGCAGCTGAAATTCGTCATCAATCGGACGCGGTTTTTCGTCTGCCGTCAGCGCGAGGATCGCCTCATCGAACAGCTGCAACAGCATCTGGTTTAGCTCAGAGACGCGGCGGGTGACGCGGAAGAAATCCTTCATCATTTGCTCGACCGGCTCGTTGCCCTCGCCCTGGTAATTCAGGCGCTGCGCCACGCTGAGCTGTCGGTCAAACAGCAGGCGGTTATCGTAGCGGGTGACTTCCAGGTGCAGGGCAAAACGGATGCGCCACAGCAGATGCAGACACTCATTGAGTTCGTTACGTTCGGCTTCGGTCAGAAAACCAAACCCGACCATTTCGTCCAGCGATGTTGCCCCAAAATGGCGACGGGCGACCCATTGCAGCGTGTGGATATCGCGCAGGCCACCGGGACTGCTTTTAATATCCGGTTCGAGATTATAGCTGGTACCGTGATAGCGCTGGTGGCGCTGGTTTTGTTCTTCGACTTTCGCGGCGAAGAATTTTTCCGAAGGCCAGAAGCCGTCGCTAAAGATGTGCTTTTGCAGTTCGAGGAACAGCGCCACGTCGCCAATCAGCAGGCGGGTTTCAATCAGGTTGGTGGCGACGGTCAGGTCGGATAACCCTTCCAGCAGACACTCTTCCAGCGTGCGTACGCTGTGGCCCACTTCCAGCTTTACGTCCCAGAGCAGGGTCAACAGTTCACCGATTTTCTGCGCCCGATCGTCCGGCAGTTTTTTACGGCTTAAGATCAGCAGGTCGATATCAGAGAGCGGATGTAGTTCACCCCGGCCATAGCCGCCGACCGCAACCAGCGCGACGTCGCTCACCTGGCCGAAACCGTAGTCGATCCACAGACGTTGCAGGAGCTGGTCGATAAATTCGGTGCGCGCTTCAATGAGCTGCTCGGCTGAAACGCCTGCGTCAAATGCGCTACCCAGCCAGCGATGGAAAACCTCCATGTGGGCTTTGATATGCGCGCAGGTCAGCTCATGCGGTGGCCAGACGCCCGGGTTATCAGGCTGGTCGGGGAGGGTGGGAAGTGCTGTGTTAGCATACTGTTCGGGTAAGAGATTACTCATCGTGCGCCACCCATAAGAAAAAGCTATCGCCATTAAAAAAGCCGGCATTCGCCGGCTTCTTATCACTCAATGTTCGTCAGTATCGCCGGGATGGTGTCATCCTTGCGCAACGTCATAATTTCGCAGCCGTTGTCTGTAACCACAATAGTATGCTCGTACTGGGCAGACAAGCTTCTGTCTTTGGTTTTTACCGTCCAGCCATCTTTCATGGTACGGATGCGGTAATCTCCCGCGTTGACCATTGGTTCGATAGTGAAGGTCATGCCCTTTTGCAGCACTACGCCGCCGTCGTCTGCATCGTAGTGCAGAACCTGCGGTTCTTCATGGAACACACGACCAATACCGTGACCGCAATATTCGCGCACCACGGAGAAACCTTTCGCTTCCACAAATTTCTGGATTGCGGCGCCGATGGTGCGCAGGCGGATACCCGGCTTCACCATTTTTAGCGCCAGGTAGAGGCTCTCTTGCGTCACTTTGCACAGACGCTCGCCCAGAATCGTCGGCTTGCCAACGATGAACATCTTAGAGGTGTCGCCGTGGTAGTCGTCTTTGATGACGGTCACATCGATGTTGACGATGTCGCCATCTTTCAGCAGCTTCTCGTCATCCGGAATGCCGTGGCACACTACTTCATTAATAGAGATGCAGACGGATTTCGGGAAACCGTGATAGCCAAGGCAGGCGGAGACCGCATGCTGCTCGTTGACGATATAGTCGTTACAGATGCGATCCAGTTCGCCAGTGCTGACGCCCGGTTTCACAAACGGCTCGATCATTTCCAGCACGTCCGCGGCCAGACGACCGGCGACGCGCATCTTTTCAATTTCTTCAGGTGTCTTAATAGAGATAGCCATGTAATCTGTCCATCGGTGTCGATTTTTTCGACAATACTAGTGTAAGTGTTGTCAATGGTATCAGTCAGGCGCACCCCGTGCCAAATTGAGAATCATTAACAGCACACTCCGCCAACAATTATTGGTTTCTGGCCGTGTTTTGTGATATAAAGCGCGCCGGACTTCCGATCCATCTCAGATACACAGGCTGGACGGGAGCGACAAATCTCACTTTGTGTAACAACACACACGTATCGGCACATATTCCGGGGTGCCCTTCGGGGTCGGTAATATGGGATACGTGGAGGCATAACCCCAACTTTCAATATAGAGGTTTTAAACATGGCAACTGTTTCCATGCGCGACATGCTCAAGGCTGGTGTTCACTTCGGTCACCAGACCCGTTACTGGAACCCGAAAATGAAGCCTTTCATCTTCGGCGCACGTAACAAAGTTCACATCATCAACCTTGAGAAGACTGTACCAATGTTCAACGAAGCCCTGGCTGAGCTGAACAAGATCTCTTCCCGTAAAGGTAAGATTCTGTTCGTTGGTACTAAGCGCGCTGCAAGCGAAGCTGTGAAAGATGCTGCTAACAGCTGCGACCAGTTCTTCGTGAACCATCGCTGGTTGGGCGGCATGCTGACCAACTGGAAAACTGTTCGTCAGTCCATCAAGCGCCTGAAAGATCTGGAAACCCAGTCTCAGGACGGTACTTTCGATAAGCTGACTAAGAAAGAAGCGCTGATGCGCACTCGTGAACTGGACAAGCTGGAAAACAGCCTGGGCGGTATCAAAGATATGGGCGGCCTGCCAGACGCGCTGTTCGTAATCGATGCAGACCACGAGCACATCGCAATCAAAGAAGCTAACAACCTGGGTATCCCGGTATTCGCTATCGTTGATACCAACTCCGATCCGGACGGTGTTGACTTCGTTATCCCGGGTAACGACGACGCAATCCGTGCTGTTAGCCTGTACCTGAGCGCTGTAGCTGCTACCGTTCGTGAAGGCCGTTCCCAGGATCTGGCTTCTCAGGCGGAAGAAAGCTTCGTAGAAGCTGAATAATAAGGTTTTACCCCTTATTAGTACCGTGTATGAATAGGGGCCCATTATCGGCCCCTTTTTTCAATTTATACTGTTTGGCTCCCGGCCGGGCAGTTCACATCTCCCGAGGATTTAAGAATGGCTGAAATTACCGCATCCCTGGTAAAAGAGCTGCGTGAGCGTACTGGCGCAGGCATGATGGATTGCAAAAAAGCGCTGACCGAAGCGAACGGCGACATCGAGCTGGCAATCGAAAACATGCGTAAATCCGGTGCGATCAAAGCAGCTAAGAAAGCAGGCAACGTTGCTGCTGACGGCGTGATCATCACCAAAATCGACGGCAACTACGGCATCATTCTGGAAGTTAACTGCCAGACTGACTTCGTTGCTAAAGATGCTGGTTTCCAGGCATTTGCTAACAAAGTTCTGGACGCAGCGGTTGCAGGCAAAATCACTGACGTTGAAGTTCTGAAAGCACAGTTCGAAGAAGAGCGTGTAGCGCTGGTTGCTAAAATCGGTGAGAACATCAACATCCGTCGCGTTGCTTCCCTGGAAGGTGACGTTCTGGGCTCTTACCAGCACGGCGCGCGTATCGGTGTTCTGGTTGCGGCTAAAGGCGCTGACGAAGAGCTGGTTAAACAGCTGGCAATGCACATCGCTGCAAGCAAACCAGAATTCGTTAAGCCAGAAGACGTGTCTGCTGAAGTGGTAGAGAAAGAGTACCAGGTTCAGCTGGACATCGCGATGCAGTCTGGTAAGCCAAAAGAAATCGCAGAGAAAATGGTTGAAGGCCGCATGAAGAAATTCACCGGCGAAGTTTCTCTGACTGGCCAGCCTTTCGTAATGGATCCAAGCAAGTCTGTTGCTCAGCTGCTGAAAGAGCACAACGCTGATGTAACTGGCTTCATCCGCTTCGAAGTGGGCGAAGGCATCGAGAAAGTTGAGACTGACTTCGCAGCAGAAGTTGCTGCAATGTCCAAGCAGTCTTAATGATTGAAAAGGAGCCGCCTGAGGGCGGCTTCTTTTTGTCACCCGTCTCACGAAATCAGACAGGCTCCAGTATCGCTGTGCTGATTTGCGACATATCATGTCGCCAGAATTAACCCCATCTTAATCGTTGACAGTCTCAGGAAAGAAACATGGCTACCAATGCAAAACCCGTGTACAAACGCATTCTGCTTAAGCTGAGTGGCGAAGCGCTGCAAGGATCGGAAGGCTTCGGTATTGACGCAAGCATCCTTGATCGCATGGCACAGGAAATCAAAGAACTGGTCGAACTGGGTATTCAGGTTGGCGTGGTCATTGGCGGTGGCAACCTTTTCCGTGGTGCTGGTCTGGCGAAAGCGGGGATGAACCGCGTAGTGGGCGACCACATGGGTATGCTGGCAACCGTGATGAATGGCCTGGCGATGCGTGATGCGCTTCATCGCGCCTATGTGAACGCTCGCCTGATGTCCGCTATTCCTTTGAATGGCGTATGCGATAACTACAG
The DNA here is from genome assembly GCF_031432835.1 of Enterobacter cloacae complex sp. EB5. NCBI lineage: Bacteria > Pseudomonadati > Pseudomonadota > Gammaproteobacteria > Enterobacterales > Enterobacteriaceae > Enterobacter > Enterobacter cloacae complex sp. EB5. The sequence continues at coordinate 1,111,634 of NZ_CP133860.1, read as the reverse complement.
CTGGGCAGAGGCCATCAGCCTGCTGCGCAACAACCGCGTGGTGATCCTCTCCGCCGGTACGGGTAACCCGTTCTTTACCACCGATTCCGCAGCCTGCCTGCGCGGTATCGAAATCGAAGCCGATGTGGTGCTGAAAGCGACTAAAGTCGATGGCGTGTTTACTGCCGACCCGGCAAAAGATCCTTCAGCGACCATGTACGATCAGCTGAGCTACAGCGAAGTGCTGGAAAAAGAGCTGAAAGTGATGGATCTTGCCGCCTTTACGCTGGCTCGTGACCACAAACTGCCGATCCGTGTCTTCAATATGAACAAGCCTGGCGCGCTGCGTCGCGTTGTTATGGGCGAAAAAGAAGGCACTTTGATCACGGAATAATTTCCGTCGGCGATAAATACAGGTAAGATTCCGCTTTATTTCGACGTGGTATCTTACCCGGGCGCGCCTTTGGCGTTGTCATGAATTAAACGCGACTATACTTAGCACACCTGTAGCGCTGTGCTGGCGGATAGTCTGCCTGAGACAAGTTTTCAAGGATTCGTAACGTGATTAACGACATCAGAAAAGATGCTGAAGTACGCATGGACAAATGCGTTGAAGCGTTCAAAAACCAAATCAGCAAAATCCGTACTGGCCGTGCTTCCCCAAGCCTGCTGGATGGCATCATCGTAGAATACTACGGTACGCCTACGCCACTGCGTCAGCTGGCGAGCGTGACGGTAGAAGATACCCGTACCCTGAAAATCAACGTGTTCGATCGCTCAATGAGCCCGGCCGTTGAAAAAGCGATCATGGCATCTGACCTGGGTCTGAACCCAAGCTCAGCGGGCGCGGATATTCGCGTTCCACTGCCTCCGCTGACGGAAGAGCGTCGTAAAGACCTGATCAAAGTCGTGCGTGGTGAAGCTGAGCAGGGTCGCGTTTCCGTACGTAACGTGCGTCGCGATGCGAACGATAAAGTGAAAGCCCTGCTGAAAGAAAAAGAGATCAGCGAAGATGACGATCGTCGTTCTCAGGACGACATTCAGAAAATGACCGACGCGGCGATCAAGAAAATTGATGCGGCGCTGGCAGAAAAAGAAGCGGAACTGATGCAGTTCTGATTTTCGCTGTACACTGATAAACGCCGTTCAGAAGGACATTGAGTCTTGCTGGCGGCGTTTTGCTTTTATCTGGTCTAACTTTTGGGCATCTCATGAAGCATCTCACTCTCCTCGGCTCGACCGGCTCTATCGGTTGCAGCACTCTCGACGTTGTACGTCATAATCCTGACAGCTACACCGTAGCCGCGCTTGTGGCCGGAAAAAACGTGCAGCGAATGGTCGAACAGTGCCTGGAGTTTACCCCCCGTTTTGCGGTGATGGATGATGAAGAGAGCGCCCGCCAGGTGAAAGCGCTGTTGCAGGAGAGGGGCTGCCGTACCGAGGTGCTCAGCGGGCAACAGGCGGCGTGCGATATGGCCGCGCTTGATGAAGTTGATCAGGTTATGGCGGCAATCGTCGGGGCGGCGGGTCTTCTGCCGACGCTTGCCGCTATTGATGCGGGAAAAGATGTCCTGCTTGCGAACAAAGAGTCGCTGGTCACCTGCGGACGCCTCTTTATGGAGGCGGTAAAACAGCGTGGGGCGCGTCTTTTGCCGGTCGATAGCGAGCACAACGCGATTTTTCAGAGTTTACCCCAACCTTTTCAACAAAACCTGGGGTACGCTGACCTGGAGCAGAATGGCGTTGTGTCGATTCTGCTTACCGGGTCTGGTGGCCCGTTCCGTGAAACGCCACTGTCTGAATTGAGCGCAATGACGCCGGATCAGGCATGTCGTCATCCGAACTGGTCAATGGGGCGTAAGATCTCCGTCGATTCGGCCACCATGATGAACAAAGGTCTGGAATACATTGAAGCTCGCTGGCTGTTCAATGCGTCGGCGAAACAGATGGAAGTGCTGATCCACCCGCAGTCGGTGATTCACTCGATGGTGCGCTATCAGGACGGCAGCGTGCTGGCCCAACTGGGCGAACCGGATATGCGTACGCCAATTGCTCATACAATGGCGTGGCCAAACCGCGTAAAATCGGGCGTTAAGCCTCTCGATTTTTGCAAGCTGAGTTCACTGACGTTTAGCGAGCCTGATTACGACCGTTATCCCTGTCTGAAACTGGCGATGACGGCCTTCGATCAGGGGCAGGCGGCGACAACGGCGCTTAATGCAGCCAATGAAGTGACCGTTGAAGCATTCCTGAATCAGCAGATCCGCTTTACTGATATCGCCGCATTGAATTTATCCGTGCTGGAGATGATGGATTTGCGTGAGCCACAGAGCGTGGAAGAGGTGCTGGCCGTGGATGAACAGGCACGCATTGTTGCGCGTAAACAGGTGACACGTCTCGCAAGCTGGTGATAAAGCAAGCACTAGTCGTCGTGCTATTTGTTAGCGTTGGGCTTCAGTGATATAGTCTGCGCCACCTGATCGCAGGTATTTGGCTTTAAGTGGTCAGGTAAGCCGTGGTTTGACACGGCTTTTTTATGTATAGGCTTCAGTATTCCTGTGTACCGTTAAATCCTTTCAGGGACTAAAAACGCGTTATGTTGTCTGCGAATCAACCAATAAGCGAAAACTTGCCAGCACATGGCTGTCGCCATGTTGCAATCATCATGGATGGCAATGGCCGCTGGGCGAAAAGACAAGGGAAGATACGAGCCTTTGGGCATAAAGCTGGGGCGAAATCTGTTCGCCGCGCCGTCTCTTTTGCCGCCAATAACGGCATTGATGCGTTAACGCTCTATGCTTTTAGCAGTGAGAACTGGAATCGACCTGCGCAGGAAGTGACGGCGTTGATGGAACTGTTCGTGTGGGCGCTCGATAGCGAAGTAAAAAGCCTGCACCGCCACAACGTCCGCTTGCGTATTATTGGCGATACCAGTCGTTTTAACTCACGTTTGCAGGAACGGATTCGCAAAGCAGAAGCGCTGACGGAAAATAATACCGGCCTGACGCTCAATATCGCGGCGAATTACGGCGGACGCTGGGATATTATCCAGGGGGTTCGGCATCTGGCTGAGCAGGTTCAGGAAGGGCTGTTAAGACCCGACCAGATTGATGAAGAGGCGCTGAGTCAGCAAATCTGCATGAATGAACTGGCACCCGTGGATTTGGTTATAAGGACAGGGGGGGAACATCGCATAAGTAACTTTTTGCTGTGGCAAATTGCCTACGCCGAACTTTACTTTACGGATGTTCTTTGGCCAGATTTTGATGAACAAGACTTTGAAGGTGCGCTGCATGCCTTTGCCAATCGAGAGCGTCGTTTCGGCGGCACCGAGCCTGGTGGCGATAACGCCTGATGGGGGTAGCTTTTGCTGAAGTATCGCCTGATTTCCGCTTTTGTATTAATACCCGTCGTCATCGCAGCGCTGTTTTTACTGCCTCCGGTGGGATTCGCTATTGTTACGCTGGTGGTGTGTATGCTCGCCGCGTGGGAATGGGGGCAGCTTAGCGGCTTTACCTCGCGCACTCAGCGGGTATGGCTGGCGGTACTCTGTGGTTTTTTACTGGCCCTGATGCTGTATACCTTGCCTGAATATCATCACGATGTTCACCAGCCGCTGGTTGCCGGATCCTTATGGATATCGCTGGCCTGGTGGATTGCTGCGCTTGTTTTAGTGCTTTTCTATCCGGGCTCTGCGGCGATCTGGCGTAACTCTAAAGTGTTGCGCCTTATTTTTGGTCTGCTCACGATTGTTCCGTTTTTCTGGGGGATGGTTGCGCTGCGCGCCTGGCACTATGACGAAAACCACTACAGCGGCGCGATATGGCTGCTTTATGTGATGATTCTCGTCTGGGGGGCTGACTCCGGGGCCTATATGTTTGGTAAACTGTTCGGCAAACATAAACTGGCGCCAAAGGTTTCTCCGGGCAAAACCTGGCAAGGCTTCATCGGCGGCCTGTTTACGGCAGCGATTATCTCCTGGGGCTATGGCGTCTGGGCGAATCTTGAGGTTGCCCCCTCCACGCTGCTGGTATGTTCGATTTTCGCGGCGCTGGCATCGGTGCTGGGTGATTTAACCGAGAGTATGTTTAAGCGTGAAGCAGGGATTAAGGACAGTGGTCACCTGATTCCAGGACATGGCGGAATACTGGATCGCATTGACAGCCTTACCGCGGCTGTTCCCGTATTTGCTTGCCTGCTTTTACTGGTGTTTGGGACGATATAACGGAAGGTTTTATGCTGAGCATTCTCTGGAATCTGGCGGCGTTCATTGTTGCACTGGGTGTACTGATTACCGTGCATGAATTTGGCCATTTCTGGGTTGCCCGGCGCTGTGGTGTGCGGGTGGAGCGATTCTCGATTGGCTTTGGCAAATCGCTCTGGAAGCGCACCGATAAGCATGGCACCGAGTTTGTCATTGCTCTGATTCCCCTGGGCGGCTATGTCAAAATGCTCGACGAACGCGTTGAGCCTGTCGCCCCGGAACTTCGCCATCGCGCGTTTAACAATAAAACTGTTGGACAACGTGCTGCCATCATCGCTGCCGGCCCGGTAGCCAATTTCATCTTCGCTATCTTCGCCTACTGGCTGGTGTTTATCATCGGCGTGCCTGGCGTGCGCCCGGTCGTGGGCGAAATCACCACGGGTTCTATTGCGGCAACGGCGCAAATTACACCGGGAATGGAACTTAAAGCGATTGATGGTATCGAAACCCCTGATTGGGATGCCGTGAGGTTACAACTGGTTGCCAAAATCGGTGATGAGCAGACAACCGTCAGCGTATCGCCATTTGGTTCCGACCAGCGGCAGGAAAAAGTGCTGGATTTACGCCACTGGCGCTTTGAGCCAGACAAAGAGGACCCTGTCGCCGCACTCGGGATTCGACCGCGCGGCGCGCAGATCGAGCCGGTATTAGCCGAAGTACAGGCCAAATCGGCAGCGAGTAAAGCAGGTTTACAAGCGGGTGACAGGATCGTTAAAGTCGATGGTCAGCCATTAACACAATGGATGACCTTTGTTACTCTGGTGCGCGATAATCCAGGCAAGCCGCTCGCGCTGGAAGTGGAAAGGCAGGGGAGTTCGCTCTCACTGACCCTCACTCCGGATACCAAATCGGGCGGCGGTAAGGCGGAAGGGTTTGCAGGCGTTGTGCCGAAAGTGATCCCACTGCCAGATGAGTACAAGACAATACGCCAGTATGGGCCGTTTAGCGCCATCGTTGAGGCCACGGATAAAACATGGCAGCTGATGAAGCTTACGGTCAACATGTTGGGGAAATTGATAACCGGTGATGTGAAACTGAACAACCTCAGTGGGCCAATTTCGATTGCTCAGGGGGCTGGGATGTCAGCGGAGTTCGGGGTGATTTACTATCTCATGTTCCTTGCGCTGATTAGCGTGAACCTGGGGATAATCAACCTGTTCCCGCTTCCCGTATTAGATGGGGGCCATCTGCTGTTTTTAGCGATTGAAAAGCTAAAAGGCGGACCGGTATCCGAGCGAGTTCAAGACTTTAGTTATCGCATTGGCTCGATTTTGCTGGTGCTGTTAATGGGGCTTGCACTTTTCAATGATTTCTCTCGGTTGTAAGAGAGTTAGTTAGGAAGAACGCATAATAACGATGGCGATGAAAAAGTTGCTCATAGCGTCGCTGCTGTTTAGCAGCGCGACCGTATACGGTGCTGACGGGTTCGTAGTGAAAGATATTCATTTCGAAGGCCTTCAGCGTGTCGCCGTTGGTGCGGCCCTCCTCAGTATGCCTGTGCGCCCCGGCGATACGGTTAATGATGAAGATATCAGTAACACCATCCGTGCTCTGTTTGCCACTGGCAACTTTGAGGACGTCCGCGTCCTGCGCGATGGTGATACGCTGGTGGTTCAGGTAAAAGAACGTCCAACGATTGCCAGCATCACTTTCTCCGGCAACAAGTCGGTGAAAGATGACATGCTCAAGCAGAACCTTGAGGCATCGGGTGTTCGTGTGGGGGAATCTCTGGACCGCACAACCCTTGCAGACATTGAAAAAGGTCTGGAAGATTTCTACTACAGCGTCGGTAAATACAGCGCGAGCGTTAAAGCGGTTGTTACACCGCTGCCACGTAACCGTGTTGACCTGAAACTGGTCTTCCAGGAAGGGGTTTCTGCGAAGATCCAGCAGATCAACATCGTGGGTAACCACGCGTTCAGCACCGACGAACTGATCTCCAACTTCCAGCTGCGTGACGAAGTGCCGTGGTGGAACGTGGTGGGCGATCGTAAATACCAGAAACAGAAACTGGCGGGTGACCTTGAAACCCTGCGCAGCTACTATCTGGATCGCGGTTACGCCCGTTTCAACATCGATTCAACTCAGGTGAGTCTGACTCCGGACAAGAAAGGTATCTACATTACCGTTAACATCACAGAAGGCGATAAGTACACGCTTTCGGGTGTTGAAGTCAGCGGCAACCTGGCAGGACATTCTGCTGAAATTGAATCCCTGACCAAAATTCAGCCGGGCGATCTGTACAGCGGATCTAAAGTCACCAAAATGGAAGACAGCATTAAAAAGCTGCTCGGCCGTTATGGTTATGCGTATCCGCGTGTGCAAACGCAGCCGGAAATTAACGACACGGATAAAACCGTTAAGCTGCACGTTAACGTTGATGCGGGCAACCGCTACTACGTGCGTAAGATCCGCTTCGAAGGTAACGATACCTCTAAAGACTCCGTTCTGCGCCGTGAAATGCGCCAGATGGAAGGGGCATGGCTGGGAAGCGATCTGGTAGACCAGGGTAAAGAGCGTCTGAACCGTCTGGGCTATTTCGAAACGGTCGATACCGATACGCAGCGTGTACCGGGTCGTCCGGATCAGGTTGATGTTGTTTATAAAGTTAAAGAACGTAATACCGGTAGCTTCAACTTCGGTATTGGTTACGGTACTGAAAGTGGCGTGAGCTTCCAGGTCGGTGTTCAGCAGGATAACTGGCTGGGTACGGGCTACTCTGTCGGTATCAACGGGACGAAAAACGACTACCAGACTTACTCTGAGTTCTCCGTTACCAACCCATACTTCACCGTTGACGGTGTAAGCCTGGGCGGTCGTATCTTCTATAACGACTTTAAAGCGGACGATGCGGACCTCTCCTCGTATACCAACAAGAGTTACGGTCTGGATGGTACGCTCGGCTTCCCGGTCAACGAATACAATACCCTGCGTGCAGGTTTAGGGTACGTGCATAACGACCTGTCCAACATGCAACCGCAGGTGGCGATGTGGCGTTATCTGGACTCCATCGGTCAGTCGGCGAGTACGTCCAGCGATGACAACGGTTTCGCCGCGGATGACTTCACCTTCAACTACGGTTGGACCTACAACCGTCTTGACCGTGGCTACTTCCCGACGGAAGGTTCACGCGTCAACCTGAACGGTAAAGTGACTATCCCGGGCTCGGATAACGAGTTCTACAAGGTCACGCTGGATACGGCGTCCTACTTCCCAATTGATGAAGATCACAAGTGGGTTGTTCTGGGTCGTACCCGTTGGGGTTATGGTGACGGTATTGGAAGCAAAGAACTGCCGTTCTATGAAAACTTCTACGCCGGTGGATCAAGCACCGTGCGTGGCTTCCAGTCCAATAACATTGGTCCGAAAGCGGTTTATTACGGCGGTAATGACGAAGATAACTGCAACAAACCGGCTACGGACGGAGCAGGCAATAAGAACGTATGTAGTTCCGATGATGCAGTAGGTGGTAACGCTATGGCTGTGGCGAGCCTCGAGTTCATCACGCCTACGCCGTTTATCAGCGATAAGTATGCGAACTCCGTGCGTACGTCCTTCTTTATGGATGCAGGTACGGTGTGGGATACCAACTGGCAGAACACGACTGAAACGCGCCTTGCTGGTGTGCCGGACTACAGCGATCCGAGCAACATTCGCATGTCCGCCGGTATCGCATTACAATGGATGTCACCGCTGGGGCCGTTGGTCTTCTCTTACGCCCAGCCGTTTAAGAAATACGATGGAGACAAAGCGGAGCAGTTCCAGTTTAACATTGGTAAAACCTGGTAATAATCCGCTGCAATGGAATGCGTTGGCAGTGTAGCGCTGACAACCGGCGATCGGTAAAACGATCGCCTTGCCACGCAAAGAACGGTACCCCTCGGGTGCCAATGGGATGGTAAGGAGTTAATTGTGAAAAAGTGGTTATTAGCTGCAGGTCTCGGTTTAGCGATGGCAACTTCTGCTCAGGCAGCGGATAAAATTGCAATCGTCAACATGGGTAATTTGTTCCAGCAGGTTGCACAGAAAACCGGTGTTTCTGCAACGCTGGAAAACGAATTCAAAGGCCGTGCGAGCGAACTGCAACGTATGGAAGGTGATCTTCAGTCCAAGATGCAGCGTCTTCAGCGTGATGGTTCTACCATGAAAGCGAGCGAGCGCAGCAAACTGGAAAAAGACGTCATGTCTCAGCGCCAGACCTTCTCTCAGAAAGCGCAGGCTTTCGAGCAGGATCGTCAGCGTCGTTCTAACGAAGAGCGTGGCAAACTGGTGACGCGTATTCAGTCTGCCGTTAAAGCAGTCGCAGCCGATCAGAGCATCGATCTGGTTGTTGATTCGAACGCCGTTGCATTCAACAGCAGCGATGTTAAAGACATCACCGCTGATGTTCTGAAACAGGTTAAATAAGTAATGCCTTCAATTCGACTGGCTGATTTAGCTCAGCAGTTGGATGCAGAATTACACGGTGATGGCGATATCGTCATCACCGCTGTTGCGTCCATGCAATCTGCTAAAGCAGGCACTATTACCTTCATGGTAAGCCCTAAGTACCGTGAACACCTGGCCCAGTGCCAGGCGTCTGCCGTTGTTCTGACGCAGGACGATCTTCCGTTTGCCACTAGCGCTGCACTGGTAGTGAAAAATCCCTACCTGACCTATGCGCGCATGGCCCAAATTCTTGATACCACGCCGCAGCCGGCACAGAACATTGCAGCCAGTGCTGCGATTGATCCGACGGCTCAGCTGGGTAACAACGTATCAGTCGGCGCAAACGCCGTTATCGAATCCGGCGTTGTGCTGGGTGATAACGTGGTGATTGGCCCAGGCTGCTTTGTTGGAAAAAATACGAAAATTGGCGCAGGGACTCGTCTGTGGGCCAATGTCTCTGTCTACCATGAGGTTGAGATTGGCGAGAATTGTCTCGTACAGTCCAGCACGGTGATTGGTTCTGACGGATTTGGTTACGCTAACGATCGGGGTAACTGGGTTAAGATCCCTCAGCTGGGTCGCGTGATTATCGGCGATCGTGTGGAGATCGGCGCTTGCACCACCATCGACCGCGGTGCGCTTGACGACACCATTATTGGTAACGGTGTTATCATAGACAACCAGTGCCAGATTGCACATAACGTTGTGATTGGCGACAATACCGCAGTTGCGGGTGGTGTTATCATGGCAGGCAGCCTGAAAATTGGCCGTTACTGCATGATTGGCGGTGCCAGCGTGATCAATGGCCATATGGAAATATGCGACAAAGTCACGGTAACGGGGATGGGTATGGTGATGCGTCCAATCACTGAGCCTGGCGTTTATTCCTCAGGTATTCCGCTGCAACCGAACAAGGTCTGGCGTAAAACAGCTGCACTGGTGATGAATATTGATGATATGAGCAAGCGACTCAAAGCGATTGAGCGCAAAATCGATCAACAAGACTAAGCGTTCATCCGTTTAACGCTAAATTTCCCGGCCTGTCGGCTTTGTTTATAAACCGGCAGGCCGTGTTATTATTGCTACTTAGTACATTTGACAGGAAGAGTATTTTGACTACTGACACTCATACTCTGCATATTGAAGAGATTTTAGAACTTCTGCCGCACCGCTATCCGTTTTTACTGGTAGACCGCGTGCTGGATTTTGAAGAAGGTCGTTTTCTGCGCGCAGTGAAAAATGTCTCCGTTAACGAGCCGTTCTTCCAGGGGCACTTCCCTGGTAAGCCTATCTTCCCGGGTGTATTGATCCTGGAAGCGATGGCACAGGCTACCGGTATTCTGGCGTTTAAAAGCGTAGGTAAACTGGAACCGGGTGAACTCTATTACTTCGCGGGTATCGATGAAGCGCGCTTCAAGCGTCCGGTCGTGCCTGGTGATCAAATGATCATGGAAGTCACTTTTGAAAAAACGCGTCGCGGCCTGACTCGCTTCAAGGGCGTAGCTATGGTTGACGGCAAAGTTGTTTGCGAAGCGACAATGATGTGTGCGCGTAGCCGGGAGGCCTGATACGTGATTGATAAATCCGCCTTTATTCATCCTACCGCCATTGTGGAAACGGGTGCCATTATTGGTGCAAACGTCCACATTGGCCCGTTTTGTATTGTTGGACCCCATGTCGAAATTGGTGAGGGTACAGTACTGAAATCTCACGTTGTCGTGAATGGTCATACCACCATTGGCTGCAACAATGAGATCTATCAGTTCGCCTCCATCGGCGAAGTTAACCAGGATCTTAAGTATGCTGGCGAACCGACCCGCGTGGAAATCGGCGATCGTAACCGCATTCGCGAAAGCGTCACCATTCATCGTGGTACAACGCAAGGCGGTGGATTGACGAAGGTGGGCAGCGACAACCTGTTTATGGTTAATGCGCATATTGCGCACGACTGTACCGTGGGTAGCCGCTGTATTCTCGCCAACAACGCAACGCTGGCGGGACACGTATCGGTCGATGATTTCGCCATTATTGGCGGCATGACCGCAGTCCATCAGTTCTGCATCATTGGTGCACACGTGATGGTCGGCGGATGCTCCGGTGTGGCGCAGGACGTCCCACCGTTTGTGATTGCGCAGGGCAACCATGCCACGCCGTTTGGCGTGAACATTGAAGGCCTCAAGCGTCGTGGCTTCAGCCGCGAAGCGATTACCGCGATCCGCAACGCGTACAAACTGCTGTACCGTAGCGGTAAAACGCTGGAAGAGGCTAAGCCGGAAATTGCCGAGCTGGCGAATAAGCACCCTGAAGTGAAAACGTTCATGGAATTCTTTGAACGTTCAACCCGTGGTCTGATTCGTTAATGGTCGACAGTCGTCCGCTTACCATCGCCCTGGTCGCCGGAGAAACCTCCGGCGATATTCTTGGTGCAGGTCTGATCCGCGCGCTTAAAGCCCGTGTACCCAATGCCCGCTTTGTGGGCGTGGCTGGGCCGCTGATGCAGGCCGAAGGCTGCGAAGCCTGGTATGAAATGGAAGAGCTGGCTGTGATGGGCATCGTCGAGGTGCTGGGCCGCTTGCGTCGCCTGCTGCATATTCGCGCCGACCTTACCCGCCGCTTTACCGACCTCAAGCCCGATGTATTTGTCGGCATTGATGCGCCTGATTTCAATATTACCCTTGAAGGGAACCTGAAAAAGCAGGGGATCAAAACGATCCATTACGTCAGTCCGTCCGTGTGGGCGTGGCGCCAGAAACGCGTTTTCAAAATCGGACGGTCCACCAATCTGGTGCTGGCTTTTCTGCCTTTCGAAAAAGCGTTTTACGACAGATTTAATGTCCCGTGCCGTTTTATCGGTCATACCATGGCGGATGCCATGCCGCTGGATCCGGATAAAAACGCGGCGCGTGACGAACTGGGCATCCCGCATGATGTGCACTGTCTGGCGTTGCTGCCAGGAAGCCGGGGTGCGGAAGTTGAAATGCTCAGTGCCGATTTCCTGAAAACGGCGCAAATTCTTCGCAAGACTTACCCCGATCTTGAAGTGGTCGTGCCGCTGGTGAATGCCAAACGCCGGGAGCAGTTTGAGCGTATCAAAGCCGACGTCGCCCCGGATCTTCACGTCCGCCTGCTGGACGGAAAAGGGCGGCAAGCCATGTTTGCGAGCGATGCCGCACTGCTGGCTTCCGGCACGGCTGCGCTGGAGTGTATGCTGGCAAAATGTCCAATGGTGGTCGGTTATCGCATGAAGCCGTTTACCTTCTGGCTGGCAAAACGTCTGGTAAAAACAGATTACGTATCCCTGCCAAACCTGCTTGCGGGTCGCGAGCTGGTGAAAGAACTCTTGCAGGATGAATGCCAGCCGCAGGCACTGGCTGATGCATTACTGCCGCTGCTGGCCAACGGTAAAACCAGCCACCAGATGCATGATACCTTCCGTGAACTGCATCAACTGATCCGCTGTAATGCTGATGAGCAGGCGGCCGATGCGGTGCTGGAGTTAGCACAATGATGGAATTTATTTATCCCCATACCCACCTCGTTGCCGGTGTGGATGAAGTCGGTCGTGGCCCGTTAGTGGGTGCCGTTGTGACCGCGGCGGTGATCCTCGATCCAGCCCGCCCGATCGTTGGCCTGAACGACTCGAAAAAACTGAGCGAAAAGCGTCGTTTAGCGCTGTTCGATGAAATTAAAGAGAAGGCGCTGGCCTGGAGTCTCGGGCGCGCAGAGCCGCATGAGATCGACGATCTGAACATTCTGCACGCCACCATGCTGGCGATGCAGCGTGCCGTTGCTGGCCTGAAGATTGTGCCTGAGTATGTGCTGATCGACGGTAACCGTTGCCCGGCGCTGCCGATGCCTTCCATGGCTGTTGTTAAAGGCGATAGCCGCGTCGCAGAAATCAGTGCGGCGTCAATCATTGCCAAAGTGACGCGCGATGCCGAAATGGCCGCGCTGGACCTCACTTATCCCGCGTATGGTTTCGCCCAGCACAAGGGATATCCAACGGCTTTCCATCTGGAAAAGCTGGCTGAACATGGCGCAACTGAACATCATCGGCGCAGCTTTGGCCCGGTGAAACGCGCGCTGGGACTGGTGTCCTGAATCAAGACGCAAGCAATTAAGTAACGCGGGATTTGAAGATGGCTGAACCACGTTTCGTACACCTGCGGGTGCATAGCGACTACTCCATGATCGATGGGCTGGCAAAGACCGGGCCGCTGGTAAAAAAGGCGGCCTCGCTTGGCATGCCTGCGCTGGCGATCACCGATTTTACCAACCTGTGTGGCCTGGTGAAGTTCTACGGAACGGCGCATGGCGCAGGATTAAAGCCCATCGTCGGCGCGGATTTTCATGTGCAGAGCGACCTGCTCGGCGATGAGATGACGCAAATTTCCGTGTTAGCCATGAATAACACGGGCTATCAGAACCTCACTCTGCTGATCTCAAAAGCCTACCAGCGCGGCTACGGCGCACTGGGTCCATGGATTGACCGCGACTGGCTGGCGGAGCTGAACGAAGGTCTGCTGCTGATCTCCGGTGGCCGCATGGGGGATGTCGGCAAATGTCTGCTGCGCGGTAACAACGCGCTGGTGGATCAGTGCGTCTCGTTCTACGAAGAGTATTTCCCGGATCGCTATTACCTGGAGCTGATCCGTACCGGGCGTGCGGATGAAGAGAGCTATCTGCATGCGGCCGTCGCCCTGGCGGAAGCGCGTTGCCTGCCTGTGGTGGCCACCAACGATGTGCGCTTCCTTGAGGCGGGCGATTTTGACGCACATGAAATTCGCGTCGCTATCCACGACGGTTTCACCCTCGACGATCCGAAACGTCCGCGCAACTACTCATCGCAGCAGTACATGCGCAGCGAAGAGGAGATGTGTGAGCTCTTCTCGGACATCCCGGAAGCGCTGGAAAACAGCGTAGAGATTGCCAAGCGCTGTAACGTCACCGTGCGTCTCGGCGAATACTTCCTGCCGCAGTTCCCGACGGGCGATATGACCACCGAAGATTTCCTGGTCATGAAATCGAAAGAGGGTCTGGAAGAGCGTCTGGAATTCCTCTTCCCGGATGAAGCGGTCCGTAAAGAGAAACGTCCTGAATATGATGAGCGCCTGGATATTGAACTCCAGGTGATCAACCAGATGGGGTTCCCTGGCTACTTCCTGATCGTGATGGAGTTCATCCAGTGGTCGAAGGATAACGGCGTGCCGGTAGGCCCGGGCCGTGGTTCCGGTGCCGGCTCGCTGGTGGCGTATGCCCTGAAAATCACTGACCTCGATCCGCTGGAATTCGACCTGCTGTTCGAACGTTTCCTCAACCCGGAACGTGTCTCCATGCCCGACTTTGACGTCGACTTCTGCATGGAAAAACGCGACCAGGTGATTGAGCACGTGGCCGATATGTACGGTCGTGATGCGGTTTCGCAGATCATTACCTTCGGTACGATGGCGGCGAAAGCGGTTATCCGCGACGTGGGCCGCGTTCTGGGCCACCCGTACGGTTTTGTCGATCGAATCTCTAAGCTGGTGCCGCCCGATCCGGGCATGACCCTGGCGAAAGCCTTTGAAGCTGAACCTCAGCTGCCGGAAATCTACGAAGCCGACGAAGAGGTCAAAGCGCTGATCGACATGGCGCGCAAGCTGGAAGGCGTCACGCGTAACGCCGGTAAGCATGCGGGGGGCGTGGTTATCGCCCCGACCAAAATCACTGATTTTGCGCCGCTGTACTGCGATGAAGCGGGCCAGCATCCGGTCACCCAGTTTGACAAGAACGACGTGGAATACGCCGGGCTGGTGAAGTTTGACTTCCTCGGCCTGCGTACGCTGACCATCATCAACTGGGCGCTGGAGATGATCAACGCCCGTCGCGAGAAGAACGGCGAACCGCCGCTGGATATCGCGGCTATCCCGCTTGATGACAAGAAAAGTTTCGACATGCTGCAACGCTCGGAGACGACAGCCGTCTTCCAGCTTGAATCCCGCGGCATGAAAGATTTGATTAAGCGTCTGCAACCAGACTGCTTCGAAGATATGATCGCGCTGGTGGCCCTGTTCCGTCCGGGGCCGTTGCAGTCGGGGATGGTGGATAACTTTATCGACCGTAAGCACGGGCGCGAAGAGATTTCCTACCCGGACGTGCAGTGGCAGCATGAAAGCCTGAAACCGGTACTGGAGCCAACCTATGGCATCATCCTGTATCAGGAACAGGTCATGCAGATCGCCCAGGTACTTTCGGGTTACACCCTTGGCGGAGCAGACATGCTGCGTCGTGCGATGGGTAAGAAAAAGCCGGAAGAGATGGCCAAGCAGCGTTCCATCTTTGAAGATGGGGCGAAGAAAAACGGCATTGATGGCGAACTGGCGATGAAAATCTTCGACCTGGTGGAGAAATTCGCCGGGTACGGATTTAACAAATCTCACTCTGCCGCCTATGCTTTGGTTTCGTATCAGACGCTGTGGCTGAAGGCTCACTATCCCGCTGAGTTTATGGCGGCGGTAATGACCGCCGATATGGACAACACCGAGAAGGTGGTTGGCCTGGTGGACGAGTGCTGGCGCATGGGGCTGAAGATCCTGCCGCCGGATATTAACTCGGGCCTGTACCATTTCCACGTTAACGATGACGGGGAAATCGTCTATGGGATCGGCGCGATCAAGGGCGTGGGTGAGGGGCCGATCGAGGCGATCATTGAAGCGCGTAACAACGGCGGCTATTTCCGCGAGCTGTTCGATCTGTGCGCCCGCACCGATACCAAAAAACTGAACCGCCGCGTGCTGGAAAAACTGATCATGTCCGGCGCGTTTGACCGGCTGGGGCCACACCGCGCCGCGCTGATGAACTCGCTCGGCGATGCGCTGAAAGCGGCCGATCAGCACGCGAAAGCGGAAGCCATTGGCCAGGCGGATATGTTCGGCGTGCTGGCGGAAGAGCCAGAGCAGATTGAGCAGTCTTATTCCAACTGCCAGCCCTGGCCAGAACAGGTGGTGCTGGATGGGGAGCGTGAGACGTTAGGCCTGTACCTGACGGGGCACCCGATCAACCAGTATCTGAAAGAAATTGAGCGCTATGTCGGCGGCCACAGGCTTAAAGACATGCATCCGACAGAACGTGGTAAAATCACCACGGCTGCGGGGCTCGTGATTGCTGCAAGGGTAATGGTCACCAAGCGTGGCAATCGTATCGGCATCTGTACCCTGGATGACCGTTCCGGGCGTCTGGAGGTGATGTTGTTCACCGACGCGCTGGATAAATACCAGCAATTGCTGGAAAAAGACCGCATACTTATCGTCAGCGGACAGGTCAGCTTTGATGACTTCAGCGGGGGGCTTAAAATGACCGCCCGCGAAGTGATGGACATTGACGAAGCCCGGGAAAAATATGCTCGCGGGCTTGCTATCTCGCTGACGGACAGGCAAATTGATGACCAGCTTTTAAACCGACTCCGTCAGTCTCTGGAACCCCATCGCTCGGGG
Source organism: Enterobacter cloacae complex sp. EB5 (assembly GCF_031432835.1). Taxonomy (NCBI): domain Bacteria; kingdom Pseudomonadati; phylum Pseudomonadota; class Gammaproteobacteria; order Enterobacterales; family Enterobacteriaceae; genus Enterobacter; species Enterobacter cloacae complex sp. EB5. The sequence goes on along the minus strand of NZ_CP133860.1, from coordinate 1,095,491 downwards.
ACCATTCCAGTACATCTCTACTATCAGAGGGCGGATGCACGTGCGCGGTTGCGCTTTGGTGCAACGTGGCGTGTCTCTCCGAGCGATCGTTTACTGAACGATCTCCGTGGCCTCATTGGTTCGGAGCAGGTGGAACTGGAGTTTGACTAATACAGGAATACTATGAGTCTGAATTTCCTTGATTTCGAACAGCCGATTGCAGAGCTGGAAGCGAAAATCGATTCTCTGACAGCCGTGAGCCGTCAGGATGAAAAACTGGATATTAATATCGACGAAGAAGTGCATCGTCTACGCGAAAAAAGCGTAGAACTGACGCGCAAAATCTTTGCCGATCTCGGCGCATGGCAGATCGCCCAGCTGGCACGTCATCCACAGCGTCCGTACACCCTGGATTATGTCCGCCTGGCGTTTGACGAATTTGACGAACTGGCAGGCGACCGCGCATACGCTGACGATAAAGCTATCGTCGGCGGTATCGCGCGTCTGGATGGACGTCCGGTGATGATCATTGGTCATCAGAAAGGCCGTGAAACCAAAGAGAAAATCCGTCGTAACTTCGGTATGCCAGCACCAGAAGGCTACCGTAAGGCCCTGCGACTGATGGAGATGGCTGAGCGTTTCAATATGCCAATCATCACCTTCATCGACACGCCGGGGGCTTACCCGGGTGTTGGCGCAGAAGAGCGCGGTCAGTCTGAAGCCATCGCACGCAACCTGCGTGAGATGTCTCGCCTGAAAGTGCCGGTCATCTGTACCGTTATCGGTGAAGGTGGGTCCGGCGGCGCGCTGGCAATTGGCGTGGGCGATAAAGTGAATATGCTACAGTACAGTACCTATTCCGTTATCTCTCCGGAAGGCTGTGCCTCCATTCTGTGGAAAAGTGCCGATAAAGCGCCGCTGGCTGCCGAAGCGATGGGCATCATTGCCCCACGTCTGAAAGAGCTGAAGCTGATCGACACCGTTATCCCTGAACCGCTGGGCGGCGCGCACCGTAAGCCGGAAGTGATGGCTGCTTCCCTGAAAGCGCAGCTGCTGGCAGACCTGGCGGACCTGGACGTGCTGAGCAAAGAAGATCTGCTCAACCGTCGTTATCAACGTCTGATGACCTACGGTTACGCGTAAGCCTCACAATTATCCTAAAAGCCGCACATTGTTGCGGCTTTTTTTATACCTGCCGTTTACCTTAACTATGCTTATCTGATGTTTTTCAAGGAGGTAAACCATGAACATCATTGCCATCATGGGGCCACATGGCGTCTTTTATAAAGACGAACCCATCAAGGAGCTGGAGCAAGCCCTTAAAGCACGCGGATATCAGCTGATCTGGCCGCAAAACAGCGCCGACCTGCTGAAATTTATCGAACACAATCCGCGCATCTGTGGCGTGATATTCGACTGGGACGAATACGACATGGAGTTGTGCAGCGATATCAATAAGCTCAACGAATATCTTCCGCTGTACGCGTTTATCAACACTCACTCGACCATGGACGTGAGCGCTCACGATATGCGTATGGCGCTGTGGTTCTTCGAATACTCACTCGGCGTTGCCGAGGACATTGCGACCCGCATTCAGCAGTACACCGGTGAATACCTCGATAACATCACACCGCCGTTCACGCGCGCGCTGTTCACCTATGTGAATGAAGGGAAGTACACCTTCTGTACGCCAGGCCACATGGCGGGAACGGCCTATCAAAAAAGTCCGGTGGGATGCCTGTTCTACGATTTCTTCGGCGGTAACACGCTGAAGGCGGACGTGTCGATTTCGGTCACCGAGTTAGGCTCTCTGCTGGATCATACCGGCCCGCATCTGGAAGCTGAAGAGTACATCGCCCGGACCTTTGGCGCCGAGCAAAGCTACATGGTGACCAACGGTACCTCAACCTCGAACAAAATCGTCGGGATGTATGCCGCGCCTGCCGGCAGTACGCTGCTGATTGACCGCAACTGCCATAAATCACTGGCGCATTTGCTGATGATGAGCGACGTGGTGCCGCTCTGGCTGTCGCCTACGCGTAATGCGCTGGGTATTCTCGGCGGCATTCCTCGCCGTGAGTTCACGCATGAAGCCATTGAAAATAAGATCGCGGCGATCCCCGAGGCAGGCTGGCCTGTGCACGCGGTGATCACCAACTCCACCTATGACGGGCTGCTTTACAACACGAACTGGATCAAGCAGACGCTGGACGTGCCGTCGATCCACTTTGACTCCGCTTGGGTGCCTTACACCAATTTCCACCCGATTTACTCGGGTAAAAGTGGGATGAGTGGCGAACGGGTGCCTGGCAAGGTGTTCTTCGAAACGCAGTCGACGCACAAAATGCTGGCCGCGTTTTCCCAGGCGTCTCTTATTCACATCAAGGGCGAGTACGACGAGGACACCTTCAACGAAGCCTTTATGATGCACACGACCACGTCGCCGAGCTACCCGCTGGTGGCGTCCATCGAAACGGCGGCGGCGATGCTGCGCGGTAATCCGGGTAAACGCCTGATCAATCGTTCGGTGGAACGGGCGCTGCATTTCCGAAAAGAGGTTCAGCGGCTTAAAGATGAAGCGGATGGCTGGTTCTTTGATATCTGGCAGCCGGAAGAGATTGATGAGGCAGAATGCTGGCCCGTCGCGTCGGGGGAGAGCTGGCACGGTTTTCGGGATGCCGATGCGGACCACATGTTCCTCGATCCGGTTAAGGTGACGATCCTGACGCCGGGCATGGATGAACAGGGTGTGATGGGTGAGGAAGGGATCCCGGCTGCGCTGGTGGCGAAGTTCCTTGATGAGCGCGGCGTGGTGGTGGAGAAAACCGGCCCCTATAATTTGCTGTTCCTGTTCAGCATCGGGATCGATAAAACCCGCGCGATGGGTCTGCTGCGCGGACTGATGGAGTTTAAGCGCGCATACGATCTGAACCTGCGGGTGAAGAATATGCTGCCGGATCTCTACGCGGAAGATCCTGACTTCTACCGTAATATGCGTATTCAGGATCTGGCCCAGGGGATCCACAGGCTGATCCGCCAGCACGATCTGCCGCGTCTGATGTTGCAGGCATTTGATGTTCTGCCTGAAATGAAGCTGACGCCGCACAGGGCGTGGCAGCGCCAGGTGAAAGGGGAGGTTGAAACCGTTGAGCTGGAGAACCTGGTCGGGCGGGTATCGGCCAACATGATCCTGCCTTATCCGCCGGGCGTGCCGCTGCTGATGCCGGGTGAAATGATCACCGAGGAGAGCCGGGCGGTGCTCGATTTCCTGCTGATGCTCTGTTCGGTGGGGCGCCACTATCCGGGCTTTGAAACGGATATTCATGGCGCGAAACGCGATGATAACGGCGTGTACTGGGTGAGAGTCCTAAAATAAAAGGGTCTGCTTGCCAGGAGCGGGTTGTCGGTTGTAACGTTCAGGGCATCATAAAAAGGAGAAACTATGCTGGGTTTAAAAGCGGTTCATCATATTGCGATCATTGCCACCGATTATGCGAAAAGTAAGGCATTCTACTGCGACGTTCTCGGCTTTACGCTGTTAAGCGAGGCCTACCGTGAGGAGCGCGACTCCTGGAAAGGCGATCTGGCGTTAAACGGTCAATATGTGATTGAACTGTTCTCTTTTCCTTTCCCGCCAGCGCGTCCTTCACGCCCGGAAGCCTGCGGCCTGCGCCACCTCGCCTTCAGCGTCGATGACCTGGACAGCGCGGTAAAACATCTGGAAGCCCACGGCGTGGCCTGTGAAGCGATTCGTGTCGATCCCTTTACCGATAAACGTTTCACTTTTTTCAACGATCCGGACGGGCTGCCGCTGGAGCTTTACCAGCAGTAATCGCCGTCATGTGTGATAATGCCCGTTCAGTTCGGGCATTTTTTATGTGTAATTTCCTATGACCTTACCCGCAATCGCGCACGCCGTTTCACCCTACCGCCAGCTGCTGGTGGGGTTCAGCGGTGGCCTGGATTCCACCGTTTTGCTGCACCGCCTTAAGCTCTGGCGCGACCGTGAGCCTGACGTCCAGCTGCGGGCGATGCATATCCATCACGGCTTAAGCCCCCATGCCGACGACTGGGTGGCGCACTGCGAAGCGGTGTGTTCAGGGTGGGCGATCCCGCTGATCGTTGAACGCGTCACGCTTGAGGATGAGGGGCTGGGTATTGAGGCGCAGGCGCGGAAAGCCCGCTACGCCGCGTTTTCTGGCGCATTACAGCCTGGAGAAGCGTTGGTCACCGCGCAGCATCTGGACGACCAGTGCGAGACGTTTTTACTGGCGCTCAAGCGGGGCAGCGGGCCTGCGGGTTTATCCGCCATGCCTGAGCGCGCTGATTTTGCTGAAACAGAGCTCATCCGCCCGCTGCTGGGTGAGACGCGCGCATCACTGGAAGCCTGGGCGCAGCAGCATCATCTGCGCTGGATTGAAGACGAGAGCAATCAGGACGACAGTTACGACCGTAACTTCCTGCGCCTGCGCGTCTTACCGCTGCTGAGCGAGCGCTGGGCGCATTTTTCCGAAGCGGTGGCCAGAAGCGCCATGCTTTGTGCTGAACAGGAAAGCTTGCTGGATGAATTGCTGAGCGAGGAGCTGGATACGCTGATTACCGTTGACGGTGCCCTGAACATTGCGCCGTTGAAGGTGATGAGCCCCGTGCGTCGGGCTGCTCTGATTCGCCGCTGGCTGGCTTCCCAGCGTGCGGTTATGCCGTCCCGGGCGATGCTCAACCGTATCTGGGAGGAAGTTGTACAGGCGAGGGAAGATGCCGCCCCGTGTATACACCTGAATGGTTATGACGTCAGGCGTTATAAAGGGCAACTCTGGTGGGTGAAATCTGTGCCGTCGCTGGCTGACGTTGTGCTCGACTGGCCGTCGCCGAAGAATGCATTAACGCTACCGTTGAATGCCGGTGTCGTTGCGTTAAGCCATTCAGGCAATGTGCGTCTACCTGAGCCGGACGAGAACGTCACCATACGCTTCAGGGCCAGCGGCATGCTGCATATCGTCGGGCGTAACGGCGGGCGTAAGTTGAAGAAAATCTGGCAGGAACAGAACGTTCCGCCCTGGCGACGTGATACCACGCCGCTTCTGTTTTACGGCGACACGCTCATCGCGGCGGCAGGGGTGTTCATCACTGAAGAGGGGTGGGCTGAAGCCGGAGTTAATTTTGAATGGAAAGCGTAACGGGCAGCCTGGCTGCCCGTTGGTTATCAGGATTCGCTCACCACGACGGTGCCGATTTCCGGATGGCTGAAACTGGCAATTTTGTCGAGGCGTAGCTCACGCGTTGCACCTGCATCTTCCACAACCAGGTATTCCACATTTTTACGGGAAACCAGATCGCTGGCCTTTGCCTTTAGCACTTCGCCATCTTTTAGCTCCAGCGTCAGTATTAAATGATGCTGGCAGGCGAGTTCGAGGTTGTCATAGTCATCACAATTGATGGGTTGATAGGTATCATTCATCGACATAATCGCTCACCAGTAAATTCGCCGCAGCATACGCTGCTTTTTCCCTGACCGATTCAGAAAGGCTCTCATCAGAGGCCACTTCATTTAGCACGTTCAATACACAGCCCAACGCATCCGGAATGTACCCCAGATCTCCGCTGGCGATCTCCGCATACCGTCTGCGAATCAACTCACAATAATTATTCACATCACCTCCTGCCAGCGTACTGACTTACTGTGAGATATCATTAAGCCTACGAAGTTAAACTCGGTTTAGCAAGGTGACTATACCATACTCATTTAAGCAATATCAGCGCCTTGATAAGAGGGAGCCACCACCTCGTAACAGCCTTTTGCCGCGGTTTTCGCTACAATGTACGCCTGATTCGAAAGGAGTTCTCTCATGGCGCTGAAAGCGACAATTTATAAAGCTGTGGTCAATGTGGCGGATCTTGACCGTAACCAGTTTCTGGATGCGTCATTGACGCTGGCGCGTCACCCTTCTGAAACCCAGGAGCGGATGATGCTGCGCCTGCTGGCGTGGATTAAGTATGCCGACGAGCGTCTGCAATTTACCCGTGGTTTAAGCGCGGAAGATGAACCGGAAGCCTGGCTGCGCAACGATCATCTGGGTATCGATTTATGGATTGAGCTTGGCCTGCCGGATGAACGCCGGATCAAAAAGGCCTGCACCCAGTCAGCTGAAGTGGCGTTGTTTGCCTATAACCAGCGCGCGGCGGAGATCTGGTGGCAACAAAATAAAAATAAATGTGCGCAGTTCAAAAATCTTACCGTCTGGTATCTGGATGATGAACAGCTGGCGCAGCTGAGTGCGTTCGCCAGCCGGACGATGGCGCTACAGGCGACGATTCAGGACGGCGCCATCTGGCTTTCCGATTCTCAGAATAATCTGGAAATTCATCTCACGGCCTGGCAGCCCGCATCATGATTGTATTGTCCCGAAACGTCAGCATCCCTGATAACGAGCTGGAGATCACCGCCATCCGGGCCCAGGGAGCAGGGGGACAGCACGTTAACAAGGCCTCAACGGCTATCCATTTGCGCTTTGACATTCGGGCCTCCAGCCTGCCAGAGTATTATAAAGAAAGTCTGCTTGCCGCCAGCCATCACCTGATCACCAGCGAGGGTGTGATGGTGATTAAAGCGCAGGAGTATCGCAGCCAGGAGCTTAACCGGGAAGCGGCAATAGCCCGGCTGGTCGCGGTCATCAAAGAGCTGACGGCTGTGCAAAAAAGTCGCCGGGCAACACGTCCAACGCGGGCATCGAAAGAACGTCGGTTGTCATCGAAGGCGCAGAAATCCACCGTAAAATCACTGCGTGGCAAAGTCCGTCACCCGTAATGTGACGAAAGGGACACCCTTTTTCATAAGGAAAGAATTGTGAAAAAAGCATTATTATCAGCGCTGGCCGTGACAAGCCTGTTTGCGCTTTTTGGCTGTAACAACCGTTCGGAAACCCAGGTACTACAGCCCACACAAAATGAAGAATTAAAGCCGATGCAGCAGAGCTGGCGCGGCGTATTACCGTGTGCAGATTGCGAGGGCATCGAAACCTCTCTGTTCCTGCAAAAAGATGGCACCTGGGTCATGAACCAGCGTTACCAGGGGGCGAAAGAACCGTCTTCTTTTGCATCTTATGGAACATGGGCGCGTACGGCTGAGAAGCTGGTATTGACGGATACCACGGGCGATAAAACTTATTTCCGCGCCAAAGGCGAGGGGATGGAGATGCTCGATCGCGAAGGCAATCCGATTGAATCCCAGTTCAACTACACGTTGGCCCCGGTGAAAGCGACCCTGCCAGCCACCCCAATGGCAATGCGAGGGATGTATTTCTACATGGCGGATGCGGCGATCTTCACTGACTGTGCAACCGGGAAGAAAGTCAGCGTGGCGAACAATGCCCAGCTGGAGCGAGACTATGCCGTCGCGCGCGGCAACGACAGTAAGCCCGTGTTGCTGACGGTTGAAGGGCATTTTACGCTGGAGCCAAACCCGGATAGCGGTGAGCTGGTGAAAACGCTGGTGGCAGATAAAGACGCGAAGTTTGCTGCGGGGAAAGACTGCGAAAGCAAATAAGATATAGCCATTAAAAAACCCCGCACTGGCGGGGTTTTTTGTTTTTTAACCTTTGATGGCTTTCACCAGGTAATCAAGAATATCGCCCGTCTTGATCATCTGTTTTTCGCCGTTGCGACGGTACTTGTATTCAATCTCGTCGCTGTCGAGGTTACGGTCGCCGATGACGATGGTGTGTGGAATACCGATCAGTTCCATGTCAGCAAACATCACGCCAGGACGCTCTTTACGATCATCCATCAGCACGTCGATACCTTTTGCGCTCAGCTCAGCGTAGAGTTTCTCAGCCAGCTCCTGCACGCGGTAAGACTTGTGCATGTTCATTGGCAGGATCGCTACCTGGAATGGCGCAATGTTATCCGGCCAGACGATTCCGCGTTCGTCATAGTTCTGCTCGATAGCGGCCGCAACAACGCGCGTTACGCCAATGCCGTAGCAGCCCATGGTCAGAACCTGGTTACGACCATCTTCGCCCTGAACGGCAGCGTTCATTGCGCGTGAGTACTTATCGCCCAGCTGGAAGATGTGGCCTACTTCGATACCACGTTTGATCATCAGGGTACCCTTGCCGTCCGGGCTTGGATCGCCTGCGACCACGTTACGGATGTCAGCCACTTCCGGCGTCGCCACGTCACGATCCCAGTTGATGCCGAAGTAGTGTTTACCGTCGATGTTTGCGCCCGCAGCGAAGTCGCTCATCGCCGCAACGGTGCGGTCAATGACCACCGGAACAGGCATGTTCACCGGGCCCAGAGAACCAGGACCTGCATTCACCACGGCGCGGATCTCCGCTTCCGTTGCGAAGGTCAGCGGGCTGGCAACCTGCGGCAGCTTCTCGGCTTTCACTTCGTTCAGCTCGTGATCGCCTCGTACCAGCAGGGCAACCAGTGGATAAGCGCTACCTTCAGCCGATTTCACCAGCAGGGTTTTCACGGTTTTTTCGATCGGCAGAGTAAACTGCTCAACCAGCTCGGCGATAGTTTTCGCGTTTGGCGTATCAACCAGCGTCATCTCTTGCGTTGCCGCGCCGCGTGGTTCTTTCGGTGCCAGCGCTTCTGCAAATTCGATGTTCGCGGCGTAATCAGAGGAGTCAGAGAAGATCACATCGTCTTCGCCGCTCTGCGCCAGAACCTGGAATTCATGGGAGGCGCTACCGCCGATTGAACCGGTATCAGCCTGTACAGCACGGAAATCCAGCCCCATGCGGGAGAAGATTTTGCTGTAGGCCGCGTACATTTTGTCGTAGGTCTCTTGCAGCGATTCCTGAGAAGTATGGAAAGAGTAAGCATCTTTCATCAGGAACTCGCGAGAACGCATGACGCCAAAGCGTGGACGCACTTCGTCACGGAACTTAGTCTGGATCTGGAAGAAGTTCAGCGGCAGCTGTTTGTAAGAGCTCAGCTCGTTACGGATCAGATCGGTGATCACTTCTTCATGCGTTGGGCCGAGAACGAATGGACGATCGCCACGATCGGCAATACGCAGCAGTTCAGGACCGTACTGCTCCCAGCGACCGCTCTCCTGCCACAGTTCAGAGGGCTGAACGACCGGCATTAACACCTCGATAGCACCGGCGTTGTTCATCTCTTCACGCACGATGTTTTCGACTTTTTTCAGGACGCGCACGCCGGTCGGCAGCCAGGTGTATAACCCGGAGGCCAGCTTGCGGATCATCCCGGCGCGCAGCATCAGCTGGTGGCTGATCACCTCGGCGTCGGCAGGTGTCTCCTTCAGAGTGGAGAGCAGATATTGGCTAGTACGCATGTTGTTACGGTTCCATTTCGACGATTGGAACAGGCTGAAACACCAGCCTGACACAAAAAAAGTGGTTTAGTTTACCAGTGTGGCAAAGATGCCAAAAGAGAGGAGAACAAAATTACCTGGGTTCCAGGGCAAACACTTCAAAACCCGCCGCAGTCACGCGCCAGCGCACGTTAAAGTCCAGCAGCCAGACGGCGTACGTTTTCCCGGATTCCTCTTCTTTGCGGTAGGCGGGACGGGGGTCCTGGGCCAGCACTTCAACGATAAAGTCACGCAGACGAGGATAACGCTTTTCCAGCTCGCTGATTTGCGTTGTAATTTCAGACGTGAAGTGAACCGGCATATCTGCCTGCGGTGCGTCCTGTGCATAGCTTGCCCGGGCATCCGGCAGCGCTTCGGCGAAGGGCAGGTAAGGCTTAATATCTATGACCGGCGTGCCATCAACCAGGTCAAGGCTACCTAACTCCAGGATCACCTGATCTTTCTGACAACGTATGCCTTTCAGCTCGACCAGCGACATCCCGATGGGGTTGGGACGAAAGGTTGAGCGGGTGGCAAAGACACCCATTCTGGCATTTCCGCCCAGACGAGGCGGACGCACGGTGGGACGCCAGCCGCCTTCCATGGTCTGGTGAAATACAAAGACCACCCATAAATGGCTGAACGCCTCAAGCCCGCGCACTGCATCGGCCTGATTATATGGCGCGACAAGATGAAGCTCGCCGCCGCCGTTAATGACCAGACCCGGCTGACGCGGCACGGCGAACTTTTCTTTATAAGGGGAGCGGATAACGCCTATCTGCTCGAACTGAAATGAACTCATTTCGCCGTAATGTTAAGCGCAGAACCGATACATACCGCCTGGCGATAGCAACCTGGTGTGCCGCTGGTGACTTCGCAGCTGTGCAGCAGCACCGCGTTGGCTTTCATTTTCGACGCGTTGATTTGCATACGCTTGCGGGCTGTCGGAATATTGGGTGGGGAGTCCTGATTCGTTGCCTGGCAGGATTCGCCGCTCACTTCGCCCAGTTCACGGAATGGCTTACCGACCAGCTCGTCGGCTTTGGTAATAATACGTACCGGCGCAGCGCGAGGCGCTTTCGGTTTTGCTGGCTCCGCTTTTGGCGGGGTTGCAGTGCTTTGAACAGGTTCAACAGGAGATCTGCTTAGCATAGAACAGCCGCTCAGCATCAGTGCTAAAAGACAGATCGGTAAAGCACGCATAATAATTCCTCAGTGGATAATCAAAACGTCAGATATTGAAGCAGTTGACCGCACAAATGACAAGACGGGCAAATGCCCGTCTTGATGATATTACACTGCCGGGAGATTACCAGCCTTTAACCGCGCCGCCGTTAAACACTTTATTGGCTTCCTGGTACACTTCTTCAGACTGATAGGCCTGTATGAATTTCTTCACATTTTCCGCGTCTTTGTTGTCTTCGCGAGTCACGATCAGGTTGACGTACGGGGAATCTTTGTCTTCAACGAAGATGCCATCTTTCGCTGGCGTCAGACCGATCTGGCTGGCGTAAGTGGTGTTGATCACGGCCAGGGCGATCTGCGCATCGTCCAGAGAACGTGGCAGCTGTGGTGCTTCCAGTTCAACAATTTTCAGATTTTTCGGGTTTTCGGTTACGTCCAGAACGGTCGGTAACAGGCCAACGCCTTCTTTCAGTTTAATCAGACCCACTTTCTGTAGCAGAAGCAGGGAACGGCCAAGGTTGGTTGGGTCGTTAGGGACGGCAACCTGTGAACCCGGCTGGAGTTCATCCAGAGATTTAATTTTCTTGGAGTAACCGGCAATCGGGTAAACGAAGGTGTTACCGACAGCAACCAGTTTGTAGCCGCGATCTTTGATCTGCTGATCCAGATACGGTTTATGCTGGAAGGCGTTAGCGTCAATGTCGCCTTTGCTCAGCGCTTCGTTCGGCAGAACGTAATCGTTGAAGGTCACCAGTTCAACGTCCAGGCCATATTTCTCTTTAGCGATTTTCTGCGCAGCCTCAGCAACCTGCTGTTCTGCACCGACGATAACGCCTACTTTGATGTGGTTTGGATCTTTTTCGTCCTGACCGCAACCCACCAGTGCCAGCGAGCCAATCAGTGCGCCTACTGCTGCAAAGGTCCTAAATTTAAACGCCATGTTATGTCCTTAACTCGTCGAGTTTGTGTTGTTTGTAACGTTATTTATGCGTAACAGCCCGGACGATACGATCGCCAGAGAATTGAATTAAGTAAACCAGCACAACCAGCAATACCAGAACGGTATTCATTACGGTAGCGTTATAGCCAATATAGCCGTACTGATATCCAATCTGGCCTAAACCGCCAGCACCTACGGCGCCGCCCATCGCGGAATAACCGACCAGGGTGATAAGCGTGATGGTTGCTGCATTCACCAGCCCAGGCAGCGCCTCAGGCAGCAGAACTTTTCGAACGATCTGCATTGGGGTTGCGCCCATCGCGCGGGAAGCTTCAATCAGGCCAGTTGGGATTTCCAGCAGGGCGTTTTCCACCATACGGGCGATAAACGGTGCCGCGCCTACGGTCAGCGGGACAATAGCCGCCTGCAAACCAATCGACGTCCCGACGATCACGCGCGTAAACGGAATCATCCACACCAGCAGAATAATGAACGGAATAGACCGGAAAATGTTCACCAGCGCAGAGAGTGTGCGATACAGCTTCGCGTTTTCAATAATTTGACCCGGGCGCGTAACGTACAGCAGCACGCCGACCGGCAGCCCAATCACAAAACCAAAGAAGCCCGATACGAAGGTCATTGCCAGCGTTTCCCAAACGCCGCGAACCAGTAGCCACATCATCGGCTCAGACATAACCCAGTACCTCTACTTTTACGTGATGTTCTTGCAGCCAGGCAATTGCCGCCTGGGTTTCTTCCTGTGTGCCGTGCATTTCCGTCAGCATAATGCCGAACTTCACGCCACCGGCGTAGTCCATCTGCGCGCTAATAATGTTGTTATTCACGTTAAAGCGACGCGCGGTTTCGGACAGCAGCGGTGCGTCAACGGACTGGCCCGTGAACTCCATGCGCAGCATCGGGACGCTGTCAGGCGTTGCGTCTGTTTTTAAACGTTCCAGATAATCTTCCGGAATATCCAGATGCAGTGTGGACTGAATAAACTGCTGAGCCAGCGGCGTTTTCGGGTGCGAGAAGACTTCACTCACCGTGTCCTGCTCAATCAGCTCACCGTTGCTGATAACTGCCACACAGTCGCAGATACGTTTCACTACATCCATTTCATGCGTAATAAGGAGGATAGTCAGGCCCAGACGACGGTTAATGTCTTTTAACAGTTCCAGAATAGAGCGCGTGGTAGCTGGATCTAATGCGCTGGTGGCTTCATCGCACAGCAGCACTTTTGGGTTGCTTGCCAGCGCACGAGCGATTGCTACACGCTGTTTTTGCCCACCGGACAGATTTGCCGGGTAGCTGTCATGTTTATCACCCAGTCCAACCAGATTCAGCAATTCGGTGACGCGACGCGTCACTTCTTCTTTTGGTGTGTTATCCAGTTCCAGCGGTAACGCAACGTTACCGAAAACGGTGCGTGAGGCCAGCAGGTTAAAGTGCTGGAAAATCATGCCAATCTGGCGACGCGCTTTGGTGAGCTCTTTTTCTGAGAGAGCGGTAAGCTCCTGGCCGCCAACTTCTACGCTGCCCTGGGTTGGGCGCTCAAGCAGGTTAACACAACGGATCAGCGTACTTTTACCCGCACCCGATGCGCCAATGACGCCATAAATCTGACCAGCAGGCACATGCAGGCTGACGTTGTTCAGCGCCTGAATGGTTCGGTTCCCCTGCTGGAACACTTTGGTGATATTGGAAAGTTTAATCATTAGATTATTTTTATCGTAAGTAAGTTAGCCGTGGCATTTTCTTCTGCCAGATACGGGGAATGACCGTAAACAAAATGGATGTTAAGGCATCCAGACGTCTAAATCAATCCACCTCTGTGCGATGAGCACTTTATTGCGCTGCGATTCATGAGATACTAGCTGAACAAGACTTTTTCAGGAGCAAACCGGTGGCAAAATCTGTACCCGCAATTTTTCTCGATCGTGACGGCACTATTAATGTGGATCACGGTTACGTCCATGAGATTGATGAGTTCGAATTTATCGAGGGCGTAATAGATGCCATGCGCCAGTTGAAAGAGATGGGCTATGCGCTGGTGGTGGTAACTAACCAGTCCGGTATCGCCCGGGGTAAATTCACCGAAGCGCAGTTCGAGACGCTAACGGAATGGATGGACTGGTCTCTGGCCGATCGCGGCGTCGATCTTGATGGCATCTATTATTGTCCGCATCACCCGCAGGGAAGTGTAGAGGCGTATCGTCAGACCTGTGATTGCCGTAAGCCACACCCGGGCATGTTTATCTCTGCACAGGAATTCCTGCACATTGATATGGCCGCATCTTATATGGTGGGCGATAAACTGGAAGATATGCAGGCAGCAGCGGCGGCAGGTGTAGGTACCAAAGTATTAGTGCGTACCGGTAAACCGGTCACCCCAGAAGCAGAAAATGCAGCCGACTGGGTGATAACTAGTCTGGCAGAACTGCCAAAAGAGATTAAAAAGCACCAAAAATAGGCGTTTTGGCGAAAAGGTGAGCGGTTGAAATAAAAATGCATTTTTCCGCTTGTCATTCCTCGGCAGCTCCCTATAATGCGCCTCCATCGACACGGCGGATGTGAATCACTTCACAAACAACCCGGTCGGTTGAAGAGAAAAAATCCTGAAAATCAGGGTTGACTCTGAAAGAGGAAAGCGTAATATACGCCACCTCGCAACGGTGAGCGAAAGCCGCGTTGCACTGCTCTTTAACAATTTATCAGACAATCTGTGTGGGCACTCAAAGTGACATGGATTCTTAATGTCCTCGGACACTAAATGAATACCAAGTCTCAACGAGTGAACACGTAATTCATTACGAAGTTCAATTCATTGAGCATCAAACTTTTAAATTGAAGAGTTTGATCATGGCTCAGATTGAACGCTGGCGGCAGGCCTAACACATGCAAGTCGAACGGTAACAGGAAGCAGCTTGCTGCTTTGCTGACGAGTGGCGGACGGGTGAGTAATGTCTGGGAAACTGCCTGATGGAGGGGGATAACTACTGGAAACGGTAGCTAATACCGCATAACGTCGCAAGACCAAAGAGGGGGACCTTCGGGCCTCTTGCCATCGGATGTGCCCAGATGGGATTAGCTAGTAGGTGGGGTAACGGCTCACCTAGGCGACGATCCCTAGCTGGTCTGAGAGGATGACCAGCCACACTGGAACTGAGACACGGTCCAGACTCCTACGGGAGGCAGCAGTGGGGAATATTGCACAATGGGCGCAAGCCTGATGCAGCCATGCCGCGTGTATGAAGAAGGCCTTCGGGTTGTAAAGTACTTTCAGCGGGGAGGAAGGTGTTGAGGTTAATAACCTCAGCAATTGACGTTACCCGCAGAAGAAGCACCGGCTAACTCCGTGCCAGCAGCCGCGGTAATACGGAGGGTGCAAGCGTTAATCGGAATTACTGGGCGTAAAGCGCACGCAGGCGGTCTGTCAAGTCGGATGTGAAATCCCCGGGCTCAACCTGGGAACTGCATTCGAAACTGGCAGGCTAGAGTCTTGTAGAGGGGGGTAGAATTCCAGGTGTAGCGGTGAAATGCGTAGAGATCTGGAGGAATACCGGTGGCGAAGGCGGCCCCCTAGACAAAGACTGACGCTCAGGTGCGAAAGCGTGGGGAGCAAACAGGATTAGATACCCTGGTAGTCCACGCCGTAAACGATGTCGACTTGGAGGTTGTGCCCTTGAGGCGTGGCTTCCGGAGCTAACGCGTTAAGTCGACCGCCTGGGGAGTACGGCCGCAAGGTTAAAACTCAAATGAATTGACGGGGGCCCGCACAAGCGGTGGAGCATGTGGTTTAATTCGATGCAACGCGAAGAACCTTACCTACTCTTGACATCCAGAGAACTTTCCAGAGATGGATTGGTGCCTTCGGGAACTCTGAGACAGGTGCTGCATGGCTGTCGTCAGCTCGTGTTGTGAAATGTTGGGTTAAGTCCCGCAACGAGCGCAACCCTTATCCTTTGTTGCCAGCGGTCCGGCCGGGAACTCAAAGGAGACTGCCAGTGATAAACTGGAGGAAGGTGGGGATGACGTCAAGTCATCATGGCCCTTACGAGTAGGGCTACACACGTGCTACAATGGCGCATACAAAGAGAAGCGACCTCGCGAGAGCAAGCGGACCTCATAAAGTGCGTCGTAGTCCGGATTGGAGTCTGCAACTCGACTCCATGAAGTCGGAATCGCTAGTAATCGTGGATCAGAATGCCACGGTGAATACGTTCCCGGGCCTTGTACACACCGCCCGTCACACCATGGGAGTGGGTTGCAAAAGAAGTAGGTAGCTTAACCTTCGGGAGGGCGCTTACCACTTTGTGATTCATGACTGGGGTGAAGTCGTAACAAGGTAACCGTAGGGGAACCTGCGGTTGGA
Organism: Enterobacter cloacae complex sp. EB5; assembly: GCF_031432835.1. Taxonomy (NCBI): domain Bacteria; kingdom Pseudomonadati; phylum Pseudomonadota; class Gammaproteobacteria; order Enterobacterales; family Enterobacteriaceae; genus Enterobacter; species Enterobacter cloacae complex sp. EB5. The sequence goes on along the minus strand of NZ_CP133860.1, from coordinate 1,079,687 downwards.
TCACCTCCTTACCTTAAAGAACCTGCCTTTGTAGTGCTCACACAGATTGTCTGATGAAAAACAGCAGTAAAAAACCTCTACAGGCTTGTAGCTCAGGTGGTTAGAGCGCACCCCTGATAAGGGTGAGGTCGGTGGTTCAAGTCCACTCAGGCCTACCAAATTTTTGCTGATGCTGCGTTGCGGCGACACTCACATACATAAGTATGCTTCATGTCACCACGCCTTGCCTCAACAAAAATTACCGGTACAGAGGTGACTACGATGGGGCTATAGCTCAGCTGGGAGAGCGCCTGCCTTGCACGCAGGAGGTCTGCGGTTCGATCCCGCATAGCTCCACCATCTTTTACTGCGAACACAAGAAAACTTCAGAGTGAACCTGAAAAGGTGCACTGCGAAGTTTTGCTCTTTAAAAATCTGGATCAAGCTGAAAATTGAAACGACACACAGCTCATGTGTGTTCGAGTCTCTCAAATTTTCGCAATCAGAAGATGAAACATCTTCGGGTTGTGAGGTTAAGCGACTAAGCGTACACGGTGGATGCCCTGGCAGTCAGAGGCGATGAAGGACGTGCTAATCTGCGAAAAGCGCCGGCGAGGTGATATGAACCCTTGACCCGGCGATGTCCGAATGGGGAAACCCAGTGTGATTCGTCACACTATCGTTAACTGAATACATAGGTTAACGAGGCGAACCGGGGGAACTGAAACATCTAAGTACCCCGAGGAAAAGAAATCAACCGAGATTCCCCCAGTAGCGGCGAGCGAACGGGGAGCAGCCCGGAGTCTGAATCAGCTTGTGTGTTAGTGGAACGGTCTGGAAAGTCCGACGGTACAGGGTGATAGTCCCGTACACGAAAGCACACTTGCTGTGAACTCGAAGAGTAGGGCGGGACACGTGGTATCCTGTCTGAATATGGGGGGGACCATCCTCCAAGGCTAAATACTCCTGACTGACCGATAGTGAACCAGTACCGTGAGGGAAAGGCGAAAAGAACCCCGGCGAGGGGAGTGAAAAAGAACCTGAAACCGTGTACGTACAAGCAGTGGGAGCACCTTCGTGGTGTGACTGCGTACCTTTTGTATAATGGGTCAGCGACTTATATTCTGTAGCAAGGTTAACCGTATAGGGGAGCCGAAGGGAAACCGAGTCTTAACTGGGCGTTAAGTTGCAGGGTATAGACCCGAAACCCGGTGATCTAGCCATGGGCAGGTTGAAGGTTGGGTAACACTAACTGGAGGACCGAACCGACTAATGTTGAAAAATTAGCGGATGACCTGTGGCTGGGGGTGAAAGGCCAATCAAACCGGGAGATAGCTGGTTCTCCCCGAAAGCTATTTAGGTAGCGCCTCGTGAACTCATCTTCGGGGGTAGAGCACTGTTTCGGCTAGGGGGCCATCCCGGCTTACCAACCCGATGCAAACTACGAATACCGAAGAATGTTATCACGGGAGACACACGGCGGGTGCTAACGTCCGTCGTGAAGAGGGAAACAACCCAGACCGCCAGCTAAGGTCCCAAAGTCATGGTTAAGTGGGAAACGATGTGGGAAGGCACAGACAGCCAGGATGTTGGCTTAGAAGCAGCCATCATTTAAAGAAAGCGTAATAGCTCACTGGTCGAGTCGGCCTGCGCGGAAGATGTAACGGGGCTAAACCATGCACCGAAGCTGCGGCAGCGACACTATGTGTTGTTGGGTAGGGGAGCGTTCTGTAAGCCGTTGAAGGTGTGCTGTGAGGCATGCTGGAGGTATCAGAAGTGCGAATGCTGACATAAGTAACGATAAAGCGGGTGAAAAGCCCGCTCGCCGGAAGACCAAGGGTTCCTGTCCAACGTTAATCGGGGCAGGGTGAGTCGACCCCTAAGGCGAGGCCGAAAGGCGTAGTCGATGGGAAACAGGTTAATATTCCTGTACTTGGTGTTACTGCGAAGGGGGGACGGAGAAGGCTATGTCAGCCGGGCGACGGTTGTCCCGGTTTAAGCATGTAGGCGGAGGTTCCAGGTAAATCCGGTACCTTATTAACGCTGAGGTGTGATGACGAGGCACTACGGTGCTGAAGTGATAAATGCCCTGCTTCCAGGAAAAGCCTCTAAGCATCAGGTAACACGAAATCGTACCCCAAACCGACACAGGTGGTCAGGTAGAGAATACCAAGGCGCTTGAGAGAACTCGGGTGAAGGAACTAGGCAAAATGGTGCCGTAACTTCGGGAGAAGGCACGCTGATGTGTAGGTGAAGCCCCTGCGGGCGGAGCTGAAATCAGTCGAAGATACCAGCTGGCTGCAACTGTTTATTAAAAACACAGCACTGTGCAAACACGAAAGTGGACGTATACGGTGTGACGCCTGCCCGGTGCCGGAAGGTTAATTGATGGGGTTAGCTGTAAGGCGAAGCTCTTGATCGAAGCCCCGGTAAACGGCGGCCGTAACTATAACGGTCCTAAGGTAGCGAAATTCCTTGTCGGGTAAGTTCCGACCTGCACGAATGGCGTAATGATGGCCAGGCTGTCTCCACCCGAGACTCAGTGAAATTGAACTCGCTGTGAAGATGCAGTGTACCCGCGGCAAGACGGAAAGACCCCGTGAACCTTTACTATAGCTTGACACTGAACACTGGTCCTTGATGTGTAGGATAGGTGGGAGGCTTTGAAGCGTGGACGCCAGTCTGCGTGGAGCCGCCCTTGAAATACCACCCTTTAATGGCTGGTGTTCTAACGTAGACCCGTAATCCGGGTTGCGGACAGTGTCTGGTGGGTAGTTTGACTGGGGCGGTCTCCTCCCAAAGAGTAACGGAGGAGCACGAAGGTTGGCTAATCCTGGTCGGACATCAGGAGGTTAGTGCAATGGCATAAGCCAGCTTGACTGCGAGCGTGACGGCGCGAGCAGGTGCGAAAGCAGGTCATAGTGATCCGGTGGTTCTGAATGGAAGGGCCATCGCTCAACGGATAAAAGGTACTCCGGGGATAACAGGCTGATACCGCCCAAGAGTTCATATCGACGGCGGTGTTTGGCACCTCGATGTCGGCTCATCACATCCTGGGGCTGAAGTAGGTCCCAAGGGTATGGCTGTTCGCCATTTAAAGTGGTACGCGAGCTGGGTTTAGAACGTCGTGAGACAGTTCGGTCCCTATCTGCCGTGGGCGCTGGAGAATTGAGGGGGGCTGCTCCTAGTACGAGAGGACCGGAGTGGACGCATCACTGGTGTTCGGGTTGTCATGCCAATGGCACTGCCCGGTAGCTAAATGCGGAAGAGATAAGTGCTGAAAGCATCTAAGCACGAAACTTGCCCCGAGATGAGTTCTCCCTGAGACTTTAAGTCTCCTGAAGGAACGTTAAAGACTATGACGTTGATAGGTCGGGTGTGTAAGCGCAGCGATGCGTTGAGCTAACCGATACTAATGAACCGTGAGGCTTAACCTTACAACGCCGAAGGTGTTTTGGCGAAGAGACGAAATTTTCAGCCTGATACAGATAACAGAATTTGCCTGGCGGCTTTAGCGCGGTGGTCCCACCTGACCCCATGCCGAACTCAGAAGTGAAACGCCGTAGCGCCGATGGTAGTGTGGGGTCTCCCCATGTGAGAGTAGGGAACTGCCAGGCATAAAATTAAGTAGTAAGCCGGTGCATTAATCCGGTGGTTACAGAAGTATTCGGTGGAGCGGTAGTTCAGTCGGTTAGAATACCTGCCTGTCACGCAGGGGGTCGCGGGTTCGAGTCCCGTCCGTTCCGCCACTTATTGAAAGCCCTGAGCTAACGCTCAGGGCTTTTTTCTTATCTGTCGTTTGATTGTTGCGAAATTAGCAAAAATCCTCTGCGTTTTACGATCTTTTTCGTCATAACAACTACAGCGATAATTCTCCTCAGTTTACGAACATAACGATTGAGGAATCATATGACTATCCCTGCACTGGGTCTGGGCACTTTCCGCCTGAAAGACGATGTTGTTATTGCATCTGTTAAAACCGCACTCGAGTTGGGCTATCGTGCTATTGATACGGCGCAGATTTATAATAACGAAGCTGCCGTAGGCCAGGCCATCGAAGAGAGCGGCGTACCGCGCGACGAACTTTTCATCACCACTAAAATCTGGATTGAGAATCTCAGCAAAGACAAGCTGATCCCAAGCCTGAAGGAAAGTCTGAAAAAGCTGCGTACTGACTATGTTGATCTGACGCTGATCCACTGGCCATCTCCTGACGATGCCGTCTCTGTGGAGGAGTTCATGCAGGCGCTGCTGGAAGCGAAAGAGCAGGGCTTAACGCGTGAAATTGGCATCTCTAACTTCACTATCCCATTGATGGAAAGGGCGATTGCCGCAGTGGGTAAAGAAAATATCGCCACCAACCAGATTGAACTCTCTCCTTACCTGCAAAACCGTAAAGTCGTGGACTGGGCGAAACAGCACGGTATCCACATCACCTCATACATGACGCTGGCCTATGGTAAGGCACTGAAAGATGAAGTGATTACGCGTATCGCTGAGAAACATAACGCGACTGCTGCGCAGGTCATTCTGGCATGGGCAATGGGTGAAGGTTATGCCGTGATCCCGTCTTCAACCAAACGTGAAAACCTGGCAAGTAACCTGTTAGCGCGGGATCTCCAGCTTGATGATGAAGATAACAACGCGATCGCTGCACTGGAATGCAACGATCGTCTGGTCAGCCCGGAAGGGTTAGCTCCAGACTGGGACTAATAAACGCCCTCCCTCTGTACCCTTAAACCCTCACACAGCTCCTCCGGGAGCTGTTTTTATATGTTCGCTAAGGAAGTCGATAAAAGCGCGTATGCGCGTACTTACCGCTCTGTCACTGTAATACACTGCGCTAAAAGGCATCTCTACAGGTAAGCGTTTGTCAGCCATCAGTTCTACAAGCTGACCCGCAGCTATTTCCTTATCGATCATATAGTCTGATAAACAGGCGATCCCATTTCCTTCAAGACAAAGCTGTTTCAGCGTTTCTCCGCTATTAGACGAAAGTCCGCAAGTGATCTCATGAAGTTGTCCGTCATGACAGGCCACGGGCCAGGTGTTCAGCGAGACTGGTTCCGTAAAGCCCAGGCACAGGTGCTGCTTCAGCTCCTCAACGGTCTCAGGTTTGCCATGCTCAGCAATATATTGCGGTGACGCGATAATTTTACGATAGCTGGTGAACAGAGGGCGAGCGCGTAAACTTGAATCCGTCAGGGTTCCCGCGCGGATCGCCACATCAACTTTACGCTCAATAAGATTGATAAACGTCTCGGAGGAGACCAGAGACAGAGTCATCTCCGGGTAACGCTCCCGGAATGGCTTGATTAACGGCATCAGAAAATGAAGCACGACCGGCGTCGCCGCATCAATGCGTAGCAATCCACGCGGAGTGCTACGCGACTCCATTATTTCCGTCTCAGCTGCCGCCATCTCCTGCAAAACGGATTGTACGCGGCGAAAATAACGTTCACCTTCTTCCGTCAGGCTGAGCTGCCGCGTTGTTCTGTTGAGCAGACTCACCCCGAGCTTCATCTCCAGCTTTTTCACCGAGCGGCTGATGGCGGAGTTCGCCTGCCCGAGCTGTTCGGCCGCACGGCTGAAGCTGCCGCTTTCAACAACGGCAACAAAGATAGTCAGTTCTTCCGATGTGGCTTTCATTATTGCATCATCCGCAAAATTCTATTGAGATTCTAACCATTTTTGTTATTTAAACACTGGCGCATACTGCCTGTCATCTTAATCCTGAAGAGACGGAGTATTTATGCCACTGGCGCTTCTTGCCCTGACGATCAGTGCCTTCGCAATTGGCACGACCGAATTTGTTATTGTAGGACTTGTTCCCACCATTGCTGAACAACTCGCCATTTCGCTGCCTTCTGCCGGGCTGCTGGTATCTATTTACGCGTTAGGCGTCGCTGTTGGGGCGCCTGTGCTGACCGCACTGACTGGACGCTTTCCACGTAAACAACTGTTAGTTGCCCTGATGGTGCTCTTCACCGCCGGCAATATTCTGGCGTGGCAGGCTCCGGACTACACTACCCTGGTCATTGCCCGTTTGCTGACTGGCCTCGCGCACGGTGTCTTCTTCTCCATCGGTTCCACGATTGCAACCAGCCTGGTGCCAAAAGAGAAAGCGGCGTCAGCCATCGCGATTATGTTTGGCGGCTTAACCGTCGCGCTGGTCACCGGCGTGCCGTTAGGAACGTTTATTGGGCAACATTTTGGCTGGCGAGAAACCTTCCTCGCGGTATCGCTGTTGGGCGTAATTGCTCTGGTAGCCAGCCTGCTGCTGGTGCCCTCCAGTATTCCGGGACGCGCGAGCGCCAGCCTGAGCGATCAGGTTAAGGTTCTGACACACCCGCGCCTGCTGCTGATCTATGCCGTTACGGCGCTGGGTTATGGAGGTGTGTTCACTGCGTTCACTTTCCTTGCACCGATGATGCAGGAGCTGGCTGGTTTTTCTCCGGGCGCAGTGAGCTGGATTTTACTGGGCTACGGTATCTCCGTCGCAATCGGCAATATCTGGGGCGGTAAGCTTGCAGATAAGCATGGTGCGGTACCGGCGCTAAAATTTATCTTCGCCGCGCTGGTTGTCCTGCTGATGATTTTCCAGTTCACCGCGTCGATACAATATGCCGCGCTGGTAACGGTATTGGTTATGGGAATATTCGCTTTTGGTAACGTACCGGGATTGCAGGTCTATGTTGTACAGAAAGCCGAACGCTATACGCCCAATGCGGTGGATGTCGCATCCGGCCTGAATATCGCCGCATTCAATATCGGTATCGCACTCGGATCGGTTATCGGTGGGCAGACGGTTGAACACGTTGGATTAACCCAAACGCCATGGATTGGTGCGGTAATTGTGCTTGTCGCTTTCTTCCTTATTGGGCTGAGTGGACGGCTTGATAAACCCGCTCGCGTCGCGCTTGGATAAGTATCAGTAAGTGCTTGCTTACAAAACTGGAAAACGGTTTCTCAGTAATTGCGTTGAAAGTGTGACCTAAAATCCCTATAACATTAGAACCAGTCCGTTTTCCGGGCTGGTTCATGTTACAGAGGCCGTTTCCAAAAGTGCGAAAAAATACCTATGCCATGCGTTATGTAGCCGGAATGCCCGCGGAGAGGATCTTGCCTCCGGGGTCGTTTGCGAGCCTCAGCCAGGCATTACCAGCGGGCACGCCATTAAGCAGTGACGAAAAAATTCGCGTACTGGTGTGGAACATCTTTAAGCAACAGCGCGCGGAGTGGTTATCCGTACTTCAAAATTTTGGTAAAGATGCGCATCTGGTTCTGTTACAGGAGGCGCAAACCACGCCTGAGCTGGTCAGGTTTGCAACGACAAACTATCTTGCAGCCGATCAGGTGCCAGCCTTTGTACTGCCACAGCATCCTTCTGGGGTGATGACCCTTTCAGCCGCACATCCGGTCTATTGCTGCCCGCTGCGTGAACGTGAGCCAATCCTGCGTCTGGCAAAATCGGCGCTGGTCACGGTCTATCCGTTGCCCGACACCCGTCTGCTGATGGTGGTAAACATTCATGCGGTGAACTTCAGCCTGGGCGTTGATGTGTACAGTAAGCAGTTACTTCCCATTGGCGATCAGATTGCTCATCACAGTGGGCCGATCATTATGGCCGGGGACTTCAATGCCTGGAGCCGTCCGCGTATGAACGCGTTGTACCGCTTCGCGCGTGAAATGTCGCTGCGTGAAGTTCGTTTTAACGATGACCAGCGCAAGAAAGCGTTTGGTCGTCCTCTCGATTTTGTCTTCTATCGGGGTTTAAGCGTGCACGACGCCTCCGTTCTGGTGACGCGCGCCTCCGATCATAATCCTCTACTAGTTGAATTCAGTCCCGGCAAACCTGATAAATAATGGTGCGTCAGGTCTGCCGTGGGGCAGGCCTGTGCGGGTGCTGCCCTTTCTTTTTTAACCCATAAAAGGACAGCAACATGACAACAACACACTCCCATCATGACAACGTCGAGAAACAGTTTGGTTCTCAGGCAAGTGCCTACCTGAGCAGCGCCGTGCACGCCTCTGGCCGCGATCTGGTACGTCTCGGCGAACGGCTCGCCGCGTTTCCTGACGCGCACGTGCTGGACTTAGGCTGCGGGGCGGGGCACGCCAGTTTTACCGCCGCACAGCAGGTTGCTCAGGTGACGGCGTATGACTTATCGAGCCAGATGCTTGATGTGGTTGCTGAAGCGGCGAAAGCGAAAGGGCTGAATAACGTCACGACGCGCCAGGGCTACGCTGAATCTTTACCCTTTGAGGATGCGTCGTTTGAGGTTGTGATTAGCCGTTACTCTGCACACCACTGGCATGATGTGGGGCAGGCATTACGGGAAGTGAAACGCGTACTCAAACCGGGCGGAATCTTCATCATCATGGACGTGATGTCTCCCGGACATCCGGTACGAAATATCTGGCTCCAGACGGTTGAAGCGCTGCGTGATACCTCGCACGTGCAAAACTACTCCAGTGGAGAGTGGCTTACGTTTATCACCGAAGCCGGCTTGATTTCACGCTCATTGATAACCGACCGTTTGCCGCTGGAGTTTACGTCATGGATTGCGCGGATGCGCACACCGGAGGCTTTGACTCAGGCGATCCGATTGTATCAGGAGAGCGCCTCTGCTGACGTGAAGGCGTACTTTGAACTGCATGACGATGGTTCGTTTACCAGCGACACCATTATGGCTGAAGCGCAAAAAGTGGGATAAATAAAAAAGGCACCGAGGGGAATCGGTGCCTTTTTAACAAGCGATCGTACTATCAGGAATCTGGCGTAGCGCTGTTTTTCACAAACAACGTCAGCTGGTCGCCAGGTTGCAGGTTGTCAGTATCGTTGTTCCAGCGCATCACATCTTTGATGTTTACGCCGTGACGCTTAGCAATACTGGACAGCGAGTCGCCTTTTCGTACGCGATAGGTAATGCTATCGCTGTTTTTAGCGAGACGCTGTGCGCTGCTACCTGCACCTACGGTCAGCGTTTGACCCACTTTCAGACCAGATCCACGCAGATTATTCCACTGCTGGAGATCTTTCGCATTCACGCCAAGACGTGATGCAATACCTGAAAGCGTATCACCTGAACGCACCTTATAGCTGCGGCTGCTTACAGGCGACGTATCAGCGATCAGCGTGGACTGAACGGCTGCAATTTCACCCGAAGCTAAAGACTCTCGTAACTGTTCCGCATGTTTCTGCGGAACCATCACATAGCGTGGGCCACTTGCACCCAACGTGGAGCCTTTAACACCTGCATTAAAGGTTTTAAGCTTACTTACCGACATACCCGTCATATCGGCAACCTGTTGAATATCAACCGGGCTGCTGAGGCGGACACGCGCCAGTGCACGACTTTCGTCTGGTGTTGGCAGTTGTACACCGTAACGTTTGCTGTTCTTGAGAATGTCACTCAGTGCCAGCATTTTCGGTACGTAAATCTTTGTTTCCTGTGGCAGTGAGAGCGACCAGAAGTCTGTGGATTTTCCACGCGCTTTATTCGCTTTCATTGCCTTCAGTACACGACCTTCACCACTGTTATACGCCGCGACAGTCAATAACCAGTCGCCGTCAAACATCTTGTTCAGACGTTGCATCATGTCGAGAGCGGCTGTCGTTGAAGCGACAACATCACGACGCGCATCGTAGTTGCGGGTCTGCTTTAAACCATAATTTCGCCCTGTGCTCGGAATGATCTGCCAGATGCCTGCTGCATTGGCGCCAGACGTCGCGTGCGGGTCAAAAGCGCTCTCCACTATGGGTAGTAGTACCAGTTCCATAGGCATGTTACGTTTCTTAACTTGCCCGGCTATCCAGTACATATACGGCTCTGCCCGTAATGTTACATCGTGGAGATAGCTCTTATTTCTCAAATACTTCTGTTTCTGTTCGCGAATCCGGCTGTTTTCCGGAATTCCCATCTTTAGCTCGTCGCCAATAGAGGCCCACAAGTCTTGTTCCTGCGCGAAGGATGTCCCATCGTCCAACCATCGCGCCTGACTCGTAAACTTCCCTGCTTCCCCTTGACCAGCCGCAGAAAGGCTCTGTGCGTGCTGTTGTACGTTGCTGCCGTTTTGTGACTGGCAACCTACAAGCAGGACAGAGGCGAGTAATATCGCTTTTGCCTTCATGTGTGTGTCAATAGTTGCTTAAAAGACGAGCGATGATAACGGCGAAATTTTGAAAAGGCAACCCGCAATTATCTGAAGTTATCTTTCTTTGACCTTAACCATGCAAATCGCGCTTCAGGTTGTAACAAATTTGTTTCTTGATTAATTTTATTAATTAAATCAACATCATCAGTTCTTAAAAATAAATTTATTTGTCGCTCATTTTTCAGAATTACGGGGAGTGTTTTTTGGTTTTTTGCACGTAACTCCTTCACTTTGTGGTAATAATCCTGAATCGCCCGATCCTCAGGCAGCACGCTTGCAGCAAACTTCATATTCCCTAATGTATACTCATGTGCGCAACAAATTACGGTGTCGGCTGGAAGCGCATTAATTTTTTGTAAAGATTGATACATTTGTTCTGGCGTGCCTTCAAACAGCCTTCCACAGCCGCCGGAAAACAGCGTGTCGCCACAAAACAGATAAGGTTTGCTGTAGAAACAGAGATGACCGGAAGTGTGACCTGGCGTAGCAAATACGGAAAACTCCCATCCGAGGATGAGGATACTTTCGCCTTCTTCGACAACTTGCGTCGTACCCTTATCCTGTGTCTCTGCCGGTCCGTAGACGGGAAGAAGGGGATAGCGCGCAAGGAGATCGGGAACACCGCCGACATGATCGTGATGGTGATGGGTAAGGAGGATCGCTTCCGGCTGCCAGCCGTTTTCTTTTATCGCGTGCAGGATCGGTGCGGATTCGCCTGGATCAACAATGATGCATCTGCGATCGTCGTCGACTAAAACCCAGATGTAATTGTCCTGAAAGGCGGAAATACTGATAAGATTCATGCATTACCTCTTATAGCGTGGCGGGTGTTTTGATGAAACCGGCAAGGATACCTCAGACTGTCGCACCACCGGAACGTTGGGCAGAGTTGCCCTGGGGTGAATATTATCGCGAGGCCTTAGAGCTTCAGCTTAAACCCTGGCTCGCGAAAATGTATGGTTTTCACCTGCTTAAGATTGGCAATCTGAGCGCAGAAATCAATACCGAAAGCTGCGCTATCTCGCATCAGGTTAGCGTATCGCTTAATGGCTCCCCGGTTCAGGTGAAAGCGGATCCGCTGCATTTGCCGTTCGCGGAAAAATCCATTGATGCCTGTCTGCTCGCCCACACGCTGCCCTGGTGCAGCGATCCCCATCGTCTGCTGCGGGAGGCCGACCGCGTTTTGATTGATGACGGCTGGCTGATCCTGAGCGGTTTTAATCCGCTGAGTCTGATGGGGCTACGTAAACTGACGCCCGTTCTGCGTCGCACACCGCCGTATAACAGCCGGATGTTTACCATGATGCGCCAGCTGGACTGGCTTTCACTGTTAAATTTCGAAGTGCTGAGCTACGGGGGTTTTCAGGTCATCCCCTGGACGCGTAAAGGCGGGGTCCTATTAAGCACCCATTTACCCGCGCTGGGCTGCATGCAATTTATTGTCGCGCGTAAGAGGACGATCCCCCTTACGCTCAACCCGATGAAGCAAAGCAAATCAAAAACGCGGATCCGCCAGACCGTGGGGGCCACGCGGCAGTACAAAAAACCGTGATCAGGATTCAGGTTGATAACCTGCATCCTCATGGGTCGGGTTGGATGCCGCCGCGCGAGCCAGCTCGTCACAGCGTTCGTTTTCAGGGTGACCGGCGTGCCCCTTTACCCACTCCCATTTGATTTCGTGCTGTCCGAGGGCGGCATCAAGACGCTTCCAGAGATCGACATTCTTGACGGGTTTTTTCTCTGCCGTTTTCCAGCCCCGTTTTTTCCAGTTGTGGATCCATTGGGTAATGCCCTGGCGGACATACTGGCTGTCGGTACTCAGCACCACGTCACAATGCTCTTTTAAGGCTTCCAGCGCCACGATGGCCGCCATTAGCTCCATGCGGTTGTTGGTGGTCAGGAAATAGCCTTCACTAAATGTTTTTTCATGCTGGCGATAGCGCATAATGGCGCCATAGCCGCCGGGCCCTGGGTTACCGAGACAAGATCCATCGGTGAAAATTTCTACCTGTTTACGCATCTCTGGTAGACTTCCTGTATTTGAAACGTTCAGTAAAACGATAAGTCTGACATAAATGACCGCTATGAGCACTGCAATTACTCGCCAGATTGTTCTTGATACCGAAACCACCGGTATGAACCAGATTGGCGCTCACTACGAAGGGCACAAAATCATTGAGATTGGTGCCGTTGAAGTGGTGAACCGTCGTCTTACGGGCAACAACTTCCACGTTTACCTCAAACCCGATCGGCTGGTGGACCCGGAAGCGTTCGGCGTTCACGGCATTGCCGATGAGTTTTTGCTGGATAAGCCCACCTTTGCCGACGTCGCAGATGAATTTCTCGACTACATCAGAGGTGCGGAACTTGTCATTCACAACGCGTCGTTCGATATCGGCTTTATGGACTATGAGTTCAGCAAGCTCAACCGCGATATTCCAAAGACGAATACGTTCTGTAAAGTCACGGATAGCCTGGCGCTGGCAAGGAAGATGTTCCCCGGCAAGCGTAACAGCCTTGATGCCCTGTGCTCTCGCTATGAGATAGACAACACCAAGCGAACGCTGCACGGCGCATTGCTCGATGCCCAGATCCTGGCCGATGTCTACCTGACCATGACCGGCGGGCAAACGTCGATGAAATTCAGTATGGAAAATGAATCCCAGCAGACGCGGGATGAAGGGGGAATTCAGCGCATTGTGCGTCAGGCGAATCGCCTGCGGGTTGTTTTAGCCAGTGATGAAGAACTGATGAACCATGAATCTCGTCTCGATTTAGTGCAGAAGAAGGGCGGAAGCTGTTTGTGGCGCACGTGAAAATGTGCCGAAACGTTTGTTAAATCACCGTTTGGGTGAATTTTGCAGCAAACGATTCAAAACCTGAGAAAAAGCGTTGACGAGTTCAGAGGCAAACCGTAATATTCGCCTCGTTCCCCAAACGGGAATAGTGGAGCGGTAGTTCAGTCGGTTAGAATACCTGCCTGTCACGCAGGGGGTCGCGGGTTCGAGTCCCGTCCGTTCCGCCACTATTCAGGCCCACGTTATTTATAACGTGGGCCTTTTTCATTTCTGCTTTTCCCTGATGTTACGCAAGGCGATAAGCCAGGGTAACATCGCGGGTTGCGTTTATCCGATCGTAAACGGGTCTGCATCCTGCCAGGCCGGAAACTTCTCCCGATACTCCTTTAACGCCGTTAACGAGATCTCAGCGTCAATTCGTGTTGCCTGATGCGGCTCGGCGGTGGCAATAATCTCACCCTGCGGACTGATCACCCGGCTGTCACCGCGATAGTGATGCCCGTTGCCGTCCGTTCCTACGCGGTTACAGCCAACGACATAAGCCTGATTTTCAATCGCGCGCGCGGTCAGTAAAGCCTGCCAGTGCAGCGAGCGTGGGGCGGGCCAGTTGGCGACGTACAACGCCAGGTCATAATCGTTGCGGTTGCGCGACCACACCGGGAAGCGCAGGTCATAGCAGACCAGCGGCAGAATACGCCAGCCGCGCCATTCAAATACTACGCGTTCGCTTCCGGCTTCATAATGTTGATGTTCATCCGCCATGCGGAACAGGTGGCGCTTATCGTAGAAATGGACGTTTCCTTCCGGCTCGACCAGCAGGAAGCGGTTGACCGGTCCGCGCCCGGTCTGGAGTGCGACGCTACCGGCAATCAGCGCGTTTGTTTCCTGCGCCCTGGCGTGCATCCAGGCCACCACCTCGTCCTGCGGCATGGACTGTTTTGCTGCCTCCATCGCGAAACCTGTGGTGAACATCTCCGGCAGGACAATCACATCGCGTCCGGTAATCTCTTCCAGCTGGCGATCAAAATGGCGAAGGTTGGCGGGGCCGTCCATCCACACTAAAGGTTGCTGCAAAACAGAAATCTTTAAACCAGGCACGATACAGGCTCCTTAATAAACACTTTTTGACACTGTAGCACGTCATTACCAGAAAATGTGGCAATAAAAAACCCCGCGCAAGGCGGGGTTTGTGGGAGCAAAAGGCCTTATGCCGCTTCAGGTTTGCGGTGCTTCTCTGGCAGCTTTACCGGCTGTGTCGCCAGCTCTTCAGGTTCGAAATCATCCACATTAATACTGCGCAGACGGCTCTCTTCGGCTTTCACCAGAATCGCAGCTTCGCTGTTGTCGATAATGCCACCCGCCAGCGCCTGTTTTGCCAGCTCATCCAGTCGTGTAAACGGCAGGTTTTTGCCCAGCTGTTTGCAGATCTTCTGGTGAATCGGGTCGGCGGCCATCACGTCAAGCAGCGCCTCTTCCAGCAAACCTGCCGGGTTATGCGGGGTAGGCGCCAGATATTGACCCCGACCAATACGAGAGCGGGTTGCGCTCGGTACCTGGAGGATCTTCGCTACCTTGTGATCCAGCTTGTCGGACGGCGCCAGGTGATGACGACCGGTCGGGAAGATCACGACGCGCAGGGCACCCGCTACGAAGCGGTTCGGGAAGTTCGCCAGCAGATCGTCAATTGCCTGTTCGGCCTGATACATCGCATCCTGCACGCCCCAGTGTACCAGCGGCAGATCCGCTTCCTGACGGCCTTCATCGTCGTAGCGTTTCAGCACCGCAGAGGCCAGGAAGATCTGGCTCAGCACATCACCCAGACGGGCGGAGATACGTTCGCGACGCTTCAGGCTACCGCCCAGGACGGCCATTGAGACGTCAGACAGCAGGGCCAGGTTGGCGCTCAGACGGTTCAGGTGCTGGTAGTAACGTTTGGTCGCATCGCCGGTTGGCGTCGCGCTGGTCAGCCCGCGCGTCAGGCCGAGCCAGAAGCTGCGCACCTTGTTACTGCCGACGTGACCGATATGTTTGAACAGCAGCTTGTCGAAGGCATCCACATCATTATTCTGCGCGGCAGCCATCTCTTCCAGCACGTACGGATGGCAGCGAATCGCACCCTGGCCGAAGATCATCATGCTGCGGGTCAGGATGTTTGCCCCTTCCACGGTGATGGCAATCGGCGCACCCTGATAGCCGCGCGCCAGGAAGTTGCCTTCGCCGAGCATGATACCTTTACCGCCTGCGATATCCATTGCATCAATAATTGACTGCTGTGCGCGGTGGGTACAGTGGTACTTCACAATTGCCGACAGCACGGCGGGTTTTTCGCCCAGCATAATGCCGTAGGTAATCAGCGAGGCTGCGGCGTCCATCACGTAGGCATTGCCCGCAATACGCGCCAGCGGCTCTTCGATACCTTCCATCTTGCCGATGGAGATTTTGAACTGACGGCGGATATGCGCGTAAGCCCCAATCCCCATCGCCACCGATTTCAGACCGCCGGTTGAGTTCGACGGCAGGGTAATGCCGCGGCCCACAGACAGACATTCCACCAGCATACGCCAGCCCTGACCGGCCATTTTCGGGCCACCGATGATGTAATCAATCGGGACAAAGATATCCTGACCGCGGGTAGGACCGTTCTGGAAGGGTACGTTCAGCGGGAAGTGACGGCGACCAATTTCAACGCCCGGTGTTGAGGTTGGGATCAGCGCACAGGTAATACCCAGCTCTTCTTCACCGCCCAGCAGTCTTTCAGGGTCAGAGAGCTTAAAGGCCAGGCCCAGCACCGTAGCGATAGGCGCGAGGGTGATATAACGTTTGTTCCAGGTCAGGCGCATGCCCAGCACCTGCTGGCCCTGCCACTCGCCCATGCAAACCACGCCGGTATCCGGAATCGCGCCCGCATCGGAGCCAGCTTCCGGGCTGGTCAGCGCGAAGCACGGAATTTCCTGACCACGCGCCAGACGCGGCAGGTAGTGATCTTTCTGCTCTTCTGTACCGTAATGCTGTAACAGTTCGCCCGGGCCTAAGGAGTTTGGCACGCCAACGGTGATTGCCAGGATCCCGGAGACACCCGCCAGTTTTTGCAGCACGCGAGCCTGAGCGTAAGCGGAGAATTCCAGACCGCCATACTCTTTCTTAATGATCATCGCGAAGAAGCGATGCTCTTTCAGGTATGCCCACAGCTCAGGCGGCAGGTCGGCCATTTCGTGAGTGATGGCAAAGTCGTTTGCCATGCGGCACGCTTCTTCTACCGGACCATCAATAAAGGCCTGTTCTTCGGCGGTCAGACGCGGCTGCGGATAGTTGTGAAGCTTTTTCCAGTCCGGGTTGCCCTGGAACAGATCGCCTTCCCACCAGGTCGTACCGGCGTCAATCGCTTCTTTCTCTGTGCGCGACATCGGCGGCATCACTTTACGGAATCCCCTGAACACCGGCGCGGAGATCATCGACTTACGCATCGGCGTCAGATTAAACGGCAGAAGAATGATGGCAAGAGGGACTAAAAGCCAGATATTCCAGAGACCTGCGACGCCAAGTGCAGCCGTCCAGGCCAGAAGAATCAGGCTACTCAGGAATAAACTGACACGGTGATAGAACAACACACCGAGCAGTACAACGGTTGCGAGAATGCTCAAAATCATCATAAAGAAAAGCTCCCTTGCTTGTAGGAGGTCTGACCACTTGTGATGATATGGTTGTAGTTGATGTTATTTCCTTTAGCAATGCGTTTACAAAATAATTACAACCTGGTTCACATTGTTCGCGTTTTAGCCGGCACAAAAAATCAAAACGCCGGACGATTCGCATGGCTTTAGCTTCTCGCTTTTACTGCTATCCGGTACACTCCACTGTGTTATTTCATCAATACTGAAGGATTATCCTCATGTACCAGGATCTTATTCGTAACGAACTGAACGAAGCGGCGGAAACGCTGGCGAACTTTCTGAAAGATGATGCCAATATTCACGCTATTCAGCGCGCGGCGGTCCTGCTTGCCGACAGCTTCAAAGCCGGCGGCAAAGTGCTCTCCTGCGGTAACGGCGGTTCCCACTGTGACGCCATGCACTTCGCCGAAGAGCTGACCGGGCGCTATCGTGAAAACCGTCCGGGCTACCCGGCGATTGCGATTTCCGACGTGAGCCACATCTCCTGTGTAGGCAACGACTTCGGTTACGATCACATCTTTTCCCGCTACGTTGAAGCCGTAGGCCGTGAAGGCGACGTGCTGCTGGGTATCTCTACGTCCGGTAACTCCGCTAACGTGATCAAAGCGATCGCCGCCGCGCGTGAGAAGGGCATGAAAGTGATCACCCTGACCGGGAAAGATGGCGGTAAGATGGACGGTACAGCGGACATTGAAATCCGTGTTCCACACTTCGGTTATGCGGATCGCGTTCAGGAAATTCACATCAAAGTGATCCACATCCTGATCCAGCTGATCGAAAAAGAGATGGTTAAGTAAGACTTCGCTGGGGGGCGCCGGTGCCCCCCGCTGTTGTGGAGGTGATCTATGTGCGAACTGCTCGGGATGAGCGCCAATGTGCCAACCGATATCTGCTTTAGTTTCACCGGGCTGGTTCAGCGCGGTGGAGGAACCGGGCCGCATAAAGACGGCTGGGGCATTACCTTCTACGAAGGCAAAGGATGTCGCACGTTTAAAGATCCACAACCCAGCTTTAACTCACCCATTGCCAGACTGGTGCAGGACTATCCTATTAAATCCTGTTCGGTGATCGCCCATATCCGCCAGGCAAATCGCGGCGAAGTGGCGCTGGAAAATACCCATCCGTTTACCCGTGAACTGTGGGGCCGTAACTGGACCTATGCGCACAACGGGCAGCTCTCGGGCTATAAATCACTGGAAACCGGCAATTTTCGTCCTGTCGGTGAAACGGACAGCGAAAAAGCATTTTGCTGGCTGCTGCACAAGCTGACCGAGCGCTACCCCCGTACGCCCGGCAACATGACCGCCGTTTTTAAGTACATAGCGTCACTGGCGTCTGAGTTACGCGAGAAGGGCGTCTTTAATATGCTGCTGTCTGACGGGCGCTACGTGATGGCGTTCTGCTCGACGAATCTGTTCTGGATCACCCGACGTGCGCCGTTTGGCGTCGCCACGCTGCTCGATCAGGATGTGGAAATTGATTTTCAGAAGGAGACCACACCGAACGATGTGGTCACTGTCATTGCAACGCAGCCGCTGACGGGCAACGAAACCTGGCAAAAGATCATGCCAGGCGAGTGGGCGCTATTTTGTCTCGGGGACCGCGTAATTTGACGCCAGCTGCGGCTGAACCACTTCATGGCTGAGCGGTTTACTCACCACGTAACGGCCATTGACGATGGACACCACCGGCGGCTTATGGGTCTGCTCGAAGTAGTCAAAGCCCGGTTTTAGCTGTTTCCAGAAATCTGTGTAAACAGAGTACTTATGGCGCGCCATGTTCGCATCCGTCATACGGAACGGATAGATGCTGACCTGAACATTCGGCTGACCGAAGACCAGTGCGCCCGTGACAAACTGGAAGATTTCATCAATGCCGGAATCCGTCATCGCATAACAACCGACAGACACGCAGGCACCGTGGATCATCAGGTATTTCCCTTCGTAACCGTGCGCACGGTCGAAGGCATTGGGGAAACCGATGTTAATCGCTTTATAGAAGCGGCTGTCCGGTTTTAGCTGGTTACGCTGAACGTTGTAAAACCCTTCCGGACTTTTGAAGTCACCCTGGCGCTGTTTCGGCCCCAGCCCGCCAGAATAGTTACAGATTTTGTAGCTATCGAGCAGCTGATACGTCTCGCCCATTTTGACAAACAGATCGAGTGTGCGCTCTTCCTTGAAGATTTGAATATAAACCGGGGATCCCATCAACTGCTGTTTATACTCTTTGCTGACCGGCGTCGTTGAACTATTACTGCCAAGCAGCCCGGCAAACGACATGCACGGTATCAGAAGCATCGCAATGAACAATGCGATTTTACGCATACTACTGGTTCCTTGATAAAACAATGACCAACTTGCCAGAACGGCAAAAGACACCCGAAATCAGACTAATCTGGACAGGAGCGCTCACATTAGCACCGATGGAGATTTTCGCAAGAGCCAACCTTTGCGTTTACAAATTAGTTTTACTTTATAACCCATTCACATTGTCCTGACTCCAGGAACTTTGCGCAATAGCTCGCATTTCGGCGCGCCAGACGGCGGATTTGCTGCCCCTGGCAGGGCCGAAAATGGTACACTCCGGCCTCTCTGGATTGTTGTTCATGGATACCTGCTAACCACATGTTTAGAATCAGAAAAGGACTCGATCTGCCAATCTCTGGCGTGCCTGAACAGCACGTCACCACCGGCGCCAGTATTCATCATGTCGCCATTGTAGGTGATGATTACGTGGGCATGCGTCCCGCGATGCTGGTACAGGAAGGCGATCGCGTAATAAAAGGCCAGGCGCTCTTCGAGGATAAAAAAAATCCTGGCGTTATGTTTACAGCCCCAGCCAGCGGCACCGTTGTCGCCATCCATCGTGGTGAGCGTCGCGTTCTGCAATCGGTAGTTATTCAAATTGAAGGCGATGAGAAACGCGAATTTGCGCGTTTTGACGCCGCCGATCTCGCTACCCTCAGCCACGACGCGGTGCAGACGCAACTACTGGAGTCAGGACTGTGGACGGCGCTTCGCACGCGGCCCTATAGCAAAACGCCCGTGCCAGGCACTGTGCCAGCCGCTATCTTCGTCACGGCCATCGACACCAACCCGCTCAGCGCAGATCCGCAGCCTCTTATCCTCGCGGAACGCAAAGCTTTCGATGCCGGCCTCACCGTGTTAACGCGCCTGACGCCGGGCAAAGTGCATGTCTGCCAGGCCAGCGGCGGTAAGCTGGGCGGTCATCCGCAAGGGCAGGTAGCCTTTAATGAATTTTCCGGCCCGCATCCGGCCGGACTGGTGGGAACGCATATTCATTTCCTGGAGCCGGTAAGCCTGACGAAACAGGTCTGGCATCTTAATTATCAGGACGTGATCGCTATCGGTAAGCTGTTCACCACGGGTGAGCTGTGCGCAGAACGCATTATTGCCATCGGCGGCCCTCAGGCAACCCAACCGCGTCTGGTTCGCACGCTGCTTGGGGCAGACCTGACGGCGCTGTTGGCTGGCGAAACGAAAGAGGGTGAAAACCGCATTATTTCCGGTTCGGTGCTGAGCGGCAGGCACGCGACAGGCCCGATGGCCTGGCTGGGCCGTTTCCATCTTCAGGTGAGCGTAGTACTTGAAGGACGCGAGAAAGAGCTGTTCGGCTGGGTACTGCCTGGTGCTGAAAAATACTCGGTAACCCGCACCACGCTCGGCCACTTCCTGCGTCGTAAGCTGTTTAACTTCTCCACCAGCACCAACGGCGGTGAGCGCGCCATGGTTCCGATTGGCAACTACGAACGCGTGATGCCGCTGGATATTCTGCCGACCGTGCTGCTGCGCGATCTCCTGGCTGGCGATACCGACGGTGCCCAGGCGCTGGGCTGTCTGGAGCTGGACGAAGAAGATCTGGCGCTGTGTACCTATGTGTGTCCAGGTAAATACGAATATGGACCCGTATTGCGCGAGGTGTTAACCCGCATTGAGCAGGAAGGATAACCATGGGCTTAAAACACCTCTTTGAAAAAATTGAGCCGCACTTTAGCGAAGGGAAGCTCAAAAAGTATTACCCGCTGTATGAAGCGACAACGACCATTTTCTACACGCCGGGTCTGGTAACGAAAGGCGCGGCGCACGTTCGCGACGCCATCGACCTCAAGCGAATGATGATTCTGGTCTGGTTTGCGGTCTTCCCGGCCATGTTCTGGGGGATGTATAACGTTGGGTTGCAAACTATTCCGGCGCTGCACCATATGTACGATGCAGAGCAGCTGGCGCAGGTGATTCAGTCTGACTGGCACTATCGTCTGGCGCAGTCGCTGGGGGTGAACTTTGCGGCAGATGCCGGCTGGATCAGCATGATGACGCTGGGCGCTGTCTTCTTCCTCCCCATCTATATGACTGTCTTTATCGTGGGCGGTTTCTGGGAGGTGCTGTTCGCCATTATTCGCAAACATGAGATCAACGAGGGCTTCTTTGTTACCTCTATTCTGTTTGCGCTGATTGTTCCGCCAACGCTGCCGCTCTGGCAGGCGGCGATGGGGATCAGCTTTGGCGTGGTGATTGCTAAGGAGATCTTCGGCGGGACCGGACGCAACTTCCTCAACCCGGCACTGGCAGGGCGCGCGTTCCTGTTCTTTGCTTATCCGGCGCAAATCTCGGGCGACCTGGTGTGGACGGCAGCAGACGGATTCTCCGGCGCGACGCCACTTTCACAGTGGGCGGCAGGCGGCGGCGAAACGCTGGTCAACAATGCAACCGGACAGCCTGTCACCTGGTTTGATGCGTTTATCGGCAATATTCCAGGCTCCATCGGTGAAGTGTCTACCCTGATGATTTTGATCGGCGGGGCCATCATCCTCTTTGGCCGCGTGGCGTCCTGGCGCATTGTCGCTGGCGTCATGCTCGGGATGGTACTCACCGCCACGCTTTTCAACTTCATTGGTTCAGACACAAACCCGATGTTCTCCATGCCGTGGTACTGGCACCTTGTGCTGGGAGGCTTTGCGTTTGGCATGATGTTCATGGCCACCGATCCGGTCTCGGCTTCGTTTACCGACAGAGGTAAATGGTGTTACGGCGCGCTCATTGGGGTGATGTGTGTACTGATTCGCGTGGTCAACCCGGCCTATCCGGAAGGGATGATGTTGGCCATTCTGTTTGCCAATCTGTTTGCGCCGCTGTTCGACTACCTGGTCGTGCGCGCCAACATTAAGCGGAGGAAGGCGCGTGGCTGAGATCAAAAATAACGACAGCATCAGCAAAACGCTGCTGGTGGTGCTGGTACTGTGTCTGGTCTGTTCCATCGTGGTAGCCGGTTCTGCCGTAGGGTTAAAGCCGCTACAGCAGGAGCAACGAGCGCTGGATAAACAGCGTAACATCCTGGCCGTGGCCGGGCTGATGCAGGAAGGCATGACGAAGGATGACGTCGCAGCGGTGTTTGCCGAACGTATTACCGCACGGCTGGTGGATATAAAAACCGGGGAGTTAATGGATAAAGACCCGGCGAAATATAACCAGGCGCTGGCGCTAAAAGATCCGCAGATGAGCACCACGCTTGACGCCTCGCAGGATCCGGCAGGCATTAAGCGCCGCAGCAATGTCGCGGAGATTTACCTCGTCCGTGACGAGCAAAAGCGCATCCAGGAAATCGTATTGCCCATCTATGGCAACGGTTTATGGTCAATGATGTACGCCTTTGTGGCGCTGGATACTGATGGCCGCACGGTCAAAGGCATTACTTATTACGATCAGGGCGAAACACCAGGGCTGGGGGGTGAAGTTGAGAACCCTAACTGGCGGGCACAGTTTGTTGGTAAAAAAGTGCTCGATGACAACGGTCAGCCTGCGCTGAAGGTGGTGAAAGGGGGCGCGCGTCCCGGCGATGAATTTGCCGTTGATGGTCTTTCCGGCGCCACGCTCACCTCTAACGGTGTGCAGCATAGCTTTGATTTCTGGATGGGTGAACTGGGCTTTGGTCCCTTCCTGAAGAATGTACGTGAAGGAGCGCTGAATAATGGCTGATACGGGTGAACTGAAAGAAGTTAAAAAGGTGCTGATTGGCCCACTGTTAGCCAATAACCCGATCACGCTTCAGGTGCTGGGGGTGTGCTCGGCGCTGGCGGTGACCACCAAGCTGGAAACGGCGGTGGTCATGACGCTGGCGGTAACGCTGGTGACAGCGTTCTCCAGCATGTTTATCTCAATGATCCGCCACCACATACCCAACAGCGTGAGGATCATCGTGCAGATGGCGATCATCGCCTCGCTAGTGATCGTGGTCGATCAGCTCCTGCGCGCCTTCGCCTATGAAACCTCGAAACAGCTTTCGGTGTTTGTCGGCCTGATAATCACCAACTGCATCGTGATGGGGCGTGCTGAAGCCTATGCGATGAAAATGCCACCGCTGGCGAGCTTTATGGACGGTATCGGCAACGGTCTGGGTTACGGCGTGATCCTGTTGACGGTTGGTTTCCTGCGCGAACTTATTGGCAGCGGCAAGCTATTTGGCATCCCGGTGCTGGATACGGTACAGAACGGCGGCTGGTATCTGCCGAACGGCCTGTTCCTGCTGGCCCCAAGCGCATTTTTCATTATCGGTTTGCTGATCTGGTTAATTCGTACGTTGAAGCCTGAACAGCAGGAAAAGGAGTAACCGACAATGGCTCATTACCTGAGTTTATTTGTGCGCGCGGTGTTTGTTGAAAACATGGCGCTCGCTTTCTTCCTGGGCATGTGTACGTTCCTTGCCGTTTCTAAAAAGGTATCGACGGCATTTGGTCTGGGCGTGGCAGTTACCGTTGTGCTGGGGCTTTCCGTTCCGATTAACAACCTGGTCTTCAACTTCGTGCTGCGTGATGGCGCGCTGGTGGAGGGGGTTGATCTTAGCTTCCTGAACTTCATCACCTTTATCGGAGTGATTGCGGCGCTTGTTCAGATCCTGGAGATGATCCTCGATAAATACTTCCCATCGCTGTACAACGCGCTGGGGATCTTCCTGCCGCTGATCGCCGTGAACTGCGCCATCTTCGGTGGCGTCTCGTTTATGGTTCAGCGCGATTACAACTTCAGTGAATCGGTTGTGTATGGTTTCGGTTCCGGTATCGGCTGGATGCTGGCGATTGTCACCATGGCGGGGATCCGCGAAAAAATGAAATATGCCAACGTACCTGCGGGGCTTCGTGGCTTAGGGATCACCTTTATCACCACCGGCCTGATGGCGTTGGGCTTTATGTCCTTCTCCGGTGTGCAGCTATAAGGGCTAACTGATGGAAATTATTCTTGGCGTGGTGATGTTCACGCTGATAGTACTGGTGCTGTCAGGGCTGATCCTGGCGGCGCGTGCGAAACTGGTCAATTCCGGGGATGTGATCATTGATATTAATGATGATCCGCAGAATCAGATCCGTACCCCGGCAGGGGATAAGCTGCTTAACACGCTCTCCGGCAACGGGATTTTTGTCTCGTCTGCCTGTGGCGGCGGTGGCTCCTGTGGACAGTGTCGTGTGACGGTGAAAGAGGGTGGCGGTGATATTCTGCCAACGGAACTGTCGCATATCACGAAGCGTGAAGCGAAAGAGGGCTGCCGTCTGGCGTGCCAGGTCGCTGTGCGCCAGAACATGAAGATTGAGCTGCCGGAGGAGATCTTCGGCGTGAAAAAATGGGAGTGCGAAGTTATCTCTAACGATAACAAAGCCACGTTCATCAAAGAGCTCAAGCTGCGTGTCCCTGAAGGGGAGAGCGTCCCGTTCCGTGCGGGTGGGTATATCCAGATTGAATGTCCGGCACACACCGTTGCGTATGCTGACATCGACGTGCCCGAGGAGTACCGGGCAGACTGGGATAAATTTAACCTCTTCCGCTTTGTTTCCGAGGTAAAAGAGCCCGCGCTTCGCGCCTATTCCATGGCTAACTATCCGGAAGAGAAGGGTATTATTATGCTCAACGTGCGTATCGCCACGCCGCCACCGAATGTGCCTGATGCCCCCCCTGGCGTCATGTCGTCGTATATCTGGTCCCTCAAGCCTGGCGACAAAGTGACGATTTCCGGCCCGTTCGGCGAATTCTTTGCCAAAGATACCGATGCGGAGATGGTCTTTATCGGCGGCGGTGCGGGGATGGCGCCGATGCGTTCGCATATTTTTGACCAGCTCAAACGGCTTGGCAGCAAGCGCAAAATCAGCTTCTGGTACGGGGCGCGTTCACTGCGCGAAATGTTCTATGACGATGAGTTTGAACAACTGGCGCGTGATAACCCTAACTTTACCTTCCATGTGGCGCTATCCGATCCGCAGCCGGAAGATAACTGGACAGGCTATACGGGCTTCATCCACAACGTGCTGTATGAAAATTACCTCAAACAGCACCCGGCACCGGAAGACTGCGAGTTTTATATGTGTGGTCCGCCAATGATGAACGCCGCCGTGATTAAGATGCTAAAAGATCTTGGCGTGGAAGATGAGAACATCATGCTCGATGATTTCGGAGGCTGATTATGCTGACTTTTCTGGCGACCTTTGCGGTGTTTGTGCTGGTGATCTTCGGCATGTCCTTAGGCTGGATCATCAAGCGTAAAAGCATTCAGGGCAGTTGCGGAGGCATCTCTTCCATCGGAATGGAAAAAGTGTGCGATTGTCCGGAACCGTGCGATGCGCGGAAAAAGCGGATAGCTCGCGAGCAGCAACGCATTATTTAGTTTTCCAGGTCGGGTAAGGCACCCCGCCACCCGACAATTCCTGCGCACCCTTCTCAACCCTCATTTGTTTACTGTATACTTATCCAGTAATGAGTGAGGGCTTACTATGCGCAAAATAATCCATGTCGATATGGACTGCTTTTTTGCCGCAGTGGAGATGCGTGACAACCCGGCGCTGCGGGATATTCCCATCGCCATTGGCGGCAGCCGGGTTCAGCGCGGTGTCATCAGCACCGCCAACTATCCTGCTCGCAAATACGGCGTGCGCAGCGCCATGCCGACAGCGATGGCGCTGAAACTGTGCCCGCATCTCACTCTTTTGCCCGGACGTTTTGATGCCTATAAAGAAGCATCGAGCCACATTCGGGAGATCTTCTCCCGCTACACCTCACTGATTGAACCGTTATCGCTGGATGAAGCCTATCTGGATGTCACCCACAGCGTGCACTGCCACGGCTCCGCCACCCTGATGGCGCAGGAGATTCGCCAGACTATTTTTATCGAGCTGAACCTGACGGCGTCGGCAGGCGTCGCGCCGGTAAAGTTTCTCGCCAAAATCGCCTCCGATTTAAATAAGCCCAACGGCCAGTACGTTATCACTCCGGAAGAGGTTCCGGCGTTTTTAAAGACGCTGCCGCTCAGCAAAATCCCCGGCGTGGGTAAAGTTTCCGCCGCGAAGCTGGAAAGTATGGGGCTACGCACCTGCGAAGACGTTCAGCGCAGCGATCTGGCGCTGCTGCTTAAGCGTTTTGGCAAGTTTGGCCGCGTACTGTGGGAACGCAGTCAGGGCATTGATGACCGGGATGTGAACAACGAACGGCTGCGTAAATCGGTCGGCGTTGAACGCACGCTCAGCGAAGACATCCATGACTGGACCGAGTGTGAAACCATTATTACGGAACAGCTTTATCCTGAGCTTGAACGACGCTTACTGAAGGTCAAACCGGATCTGCTTATTGCCCGACAGGGCATCAAACTGAAATTTAACGATTTTCAGCAGACGACGCAGGAGCACGTCTGGCCACGCCTCAACAAAGAGGATCTTATCGCGACGGCAAAAAAGGCATGGGAAGAACGGCGGGGCGGACGAGGGGTGAGGCTGGTGGGGCTGCACGTCACCTTGCTGGATCCGCAGCTGGAACGTCAGCTGGTGTTGGGACTGTAGATTGCGCTAATCGTAGGCCCGGCAAGCGTAGCGCCACCGGGCAACAGACGACGAATTACTTAACAGGAATTGCTTTCAGCAGCTCAGTCAGCAGCGTCCAGTAGTGACCGACGCTTTCAATGTGAACCTGCTCATCCGGGGAGTGTGGCCCGGTGATGGTTGGCCCGATGGAGACCATGTCCATATCCGGATACGGTTTCTTGAACAGACCACACTCCAGACCCGCGTGAATAACCTGAATGTTCGGGGTGCTGTTGAACAGTCGCTGATAAGTTTCACGCACCAGTGCCATGACCGGAGAACTTGCATCCGGCTGCCAGCCCGGGTAGCTGCCTTTTGCAGACGTTTTCGCGCCCGCCAGGGTACCCAGAGATTCCAGCATACTCACAACGTACTCTTTACCGCTGTCGATCAGGGAACGGATCAGGCAGATGATCTCTGCGCTGTCGTCACCCATGGTCACCACGCCCACGTTCAGGGAGGTTTCCACCACGCCTTTCGCCACGTCAGAGTTGCGGATCACGCCGTTTGGCGTTGCGTTCAGCAGCTGGACGAACGTGTCACGAGACTGTGCGGTCAGCGCGACTTTATCCGTCGTAACGGACTCCAGCACCACCGTCAGGTTTTTCTCTTTTGCAGACAGTTCGTTTTTCAGGATCTCCAGATACACGCTGGAGAGTTTTTTCAGTTCGTCCGCTTTCGCCGCAGATACCGCCACGGTAGCGAAGGCTTCGCGAGGGATCGCGTTACGCAGAGTACCGCCGTTGAAGTCCACTAGGCGCAGATCCAGTTCAGCGGCATGGCCCGCCAGGAAACGCGCCAGCAGTTTGTTGGCGTTGCCCAGGCCCAGGTGAATATCACCGCCGGAGTGACCGCCTTTCAGCCCTTTCAGCGTCAGCTTAAAGGTCTCGAATCCGGCAGGGATCGCTTCGCGGGACAGCGGCAGGGTAGAGATGAAATCGATCCCGCCCGCGCAGCCCATGTAGATCTCACCCTCTTCTTCGGAGTCGGTGTTGATCAGAATGTCCGCTTGCAGCCAGTTTGCCTGAAGACCGAACGCGCCATCCATGCCCGCTTCTTCAGTCATGGTCAGCAGCACTTCCAGCGGACCGTGTTCAACGCTGTCGTCAGCCAGCACGGCCAGCGCGGAAGCCATACCAATGCCGTTATCTGCGCCCAGGGTCGTGCCGCGCGCCTTCACCCACTCGCCGTCGATGTACGGCTGAATCGGGTCTTTTGTGAAGTCGTGAACGGTGTCGTTGTTTTTCTGCGGAACCATGTCCAGGTGCGCCTGCAATACCACTGGCTTACGGTTTTCCATACCTGCGGTGGCAGGTTTGCGGATAAGAATATTGCCAACCTGGTCGCGCTCAGCGTGCAGACCTTTTTCCTTCGCCCAACCCATAATATGTTCGGCAAGCTGTTCTTCGTGATAGGAAGGGTGCGGAATGGAGCAGATTTTGGCAAAAATATCCCACAGCGGCTGTGGAGATAATTGAGACAGTTCAGACACGATAGGTCTCCTTGTCGATGCGCTGCAAAACAATGTTGCAGGTCACAGGGTTAGCAGGTTGATTGTTACCACAAGTCAGGCTTGCGAGATGCAACTGAGAATACCACTTTCTCCCGTGGCTGGTAGCATTAAGCATGTAAAAACTCAGGCTCATGGCGCGTAACACTGGTTTTTAGTGCGTCAGATCTCTATAATCTCGCGCAACCTGGTTCACCCTCATTTTTTTTAAGCCGTATATAAACAGGCTGGGACACTTCACATGAGCGAAAAATACGTCGTCACCTGGGACATGTTGCAGATTCACGCACGCAAACTGGCTGCGCGTCTGATGCCTTCCGAACAGTGGAAAGGCATTATTGCCGTCAGCCGTGGCGGTCTGGTACCGGGGGCGCTGCTGGCACGTGAGCTGGGTATTCGTCATGTCGATACCGTATGTATCTCCAGCTACGATCACGACAACCAGCGCGAACTGAAAGTGCTGAAACGCGCGGAAGGCGACGGTGAAGGCTTTATCGTTATCGACGATCTGGTGGACACCGGCGGTACTGCGGTGGCTATCCGCGAAATGTATCCAAAAGCGCACTTCGTCACTATCTTCGCGAAACCAGCGGGTCGCCCACTGGTTGATGATTACGTCATTGATATCCCGCAGGATACCTGGATTGAACAGCCATGGGATATGGGCGTGGTCTTCGTACCGCCTATCTCTGGCCGTTAATTTCAGTACGTAACTTTACACGCCCGGTTATGCCGGGCGTTGTTCTTTTTAGCCTGCCACGCGTTACAATGGTCTTCATATGACGTATCCATGGAGGCAACGCAATGACGCAGGCGAATCTTACCGAAACTCTCTTCAAACCCCGTTTCAAGCACCCTGAAACGTCGACGCTGGTGCGTCGGTTTAATCCGGGGACAATGCCTGCCGTTCAGTCAGCGTTAGACGGTAAAAACGTGCCCCACTGGTATCGAATGATTAACCGCCTGATGTGGATCTGGCGCGGCATCGATCCGCGTGAAATCCTCGACGTGCAGGCGCGTATCGTGATGAGCGAGTCCGAGCGTACCGACGGCGATCTCTACGATACGGTGGTGGGTTACCGTGGTGGAAACTGGATCTACGAATGGTCAAAGCAGGCCATGCTCTGGCAGCAAAAAGCGAGCCAGGAAGAAGATGCCACTCTCAGCGGCAAGCACTGGCTACATGCGGCAAATCTGTACAGCATCGCTGCATATCCGCATCTGAAAGGCGACGAACTGGCAGAGCAGGCACAGGCGCTGGCAAACCGGGCTTATGAAGAGGCCGCCCAGCGGCTGCCTGGCCGGATGCGTGAAATTGAGTTCGCCATTCCCGGCGGCAGCCCGGTGACCGGATTCCTGCATATGCCGGAGGGGGAAGGGCCGTTCCCGACGGTTCTGATGTGCGGTGGCCTGGACTCGTTACAAATCGACTATTACAGCCTGTATGAGCGCTACTTTGCCCCAAAAGGGATCGCCATGCTGACGCTCGATATGCCTTCCATTGGTTTTTCATCCAAATGGAAACTTACGCAAGACTCCAGCCTGCTGCACCAGCATGCATTAAAAGCGCTGGAGAATATCCCCTGGGTTGACCACACCCGGGTAGGCGCGTTTGGCTTCCGCTTTGGCGCTAACGTCGCGGTGCGGCTGGCCTACCTTGAATCTTCACGCCTGAAGGCCGTCGCCTGTCTTGGTCCGGTGGTGCATGCTCTGTTAAGCGATCCTGCGCGTCAGGGTAGTGTTCCTGAGATGTATCTGGACGTGCTGGCGAGCCGACTTGGCATGCATGATGCTTCAGACGAAGCGTTGCGCATTGAACTTAATCGTTACTCATTAAAAACGCAGGGCTTACTCGGCCGCCGCTGCCCAACCCCAATGATGTCCGGTTTCTGGAAGAACGATCCGTTTAGCCCGGAAGAGGAGTCACGCTTAATCACGTCGTCATCTTCTGATGGTAAATTGCTGGAGGTACCCTTCAGCCCGGTGTACCAGAATTTTGACAAAGCGCTGAAAGAGATCACACGCTGGATCACGCAGAGATTGTGTTAATAGTTTGCTAAATTTCGTTGGTTTGGTAAAACAGTGCTTCACAAAAGGAGATCGCAATGACGTTACCGAGTGGACACCCGAAAAGTAGACTGATTAAGAAGTTCATGGCTCTTGGCCCGTATATTCGAGAAGAGCAGTGTGAAGAGAATCGCTTTTTTTTCGACTGCCTGGCTGTTTGCGTCAACGTGAAGCCTGCACCCGAAAAACGTGAGTTCTGGGGCTGGTGGATGGAAATGGAAGCACAGGAAAACCGTTTTACCTATAGCTATCAGTTTGGCCTGTTTAATAAAGACGGGCACTGGCAGGCGACGAGCATCAAAGATCAGGAAGTGATCGATCGCCTGGAGCATACGCTAAAAGAATTTCACGGCAAAGCTCGCGACCTGCTGGCCACGCTGGATTTGAAGCTGGAGCCCGCGGACGATTTTTCCAGCGAAGCGGTGAAACTGAGAGCCTGATGATGTCACAGCGCCGGGTGGCGGCTACGCCTTACCCGGCCTGTAAAATGTACTAACCCGTAGATCCGGTAAGCACAGCATCATCGGGCATAAAAAAACCGGCTCATCGCCGGTTTTTTATTACCACAACATCAGAACTGGTAGGTCATGCCCAGCGCAACGATATCATCGCTGCTTACGCCCAGTTTATTATCGTCATCGATCTGGTTGATCTTATAATCAACAAACGCAGACATATTTTTGTTGAAATAATATGTCGCACCTACGTCGATGTATTTCACAATATCTTCATCGCCGATACCTTCGATATCTTTGCCTTTAGACTGCACGTAACCCAGAGATGGACGCAGACCAAAGTCAAATTGATATTGCGCGACCACTTCGAAGTTTTGCGATTTATTTGCAAAGCCACCGGAAATAGGGGCCATATTACGGGTTTCGGAATAAATAGTGGCCAGATAAATATCGTTGGCATCATATTTCAAACCGGTTGCCCAGCCTTCTGCTTTTTTACCTTCGCCGCGAGCCTGAAGGTTTTGCTCGTTGGTGCGATCGGAGCTGGCATACGCACCAATCACAGAAAAATCGCTGCCGCCGAAGTCATAGCTCAGGGAGGTACCGAAGCCGTCACCGTTTTGCTTCTTCACGTCGCGGTTTTCATTTTTGCCCTGGTATTGCAGGGTCATATTCAGGCCGTCAACCAGGCCAAAGAAATCGGTATTACGGTATGTGGCCAGACCGGAGGCGCGTTTCGTCATGAAGTTATCGGTCTGCGCCAGGCCGTCACCGCCGAACTCCGGGAACATATCGGTGTATGCGGCGACGTCATACAGCGCGCCCAGGTTACGGCCGTAATCCAGTGAGCCGAAGTCTTTCAGTTTCAGCCCGGCAAATGCCAGACGTGTTTTTTGAGAAGAGTCGCTCTCAGCTTTGTTACCTGCGAACTCAGCTTCCCAACGTCCGTAGCCGGTCAGCTGATCGTTAATCTGCGTTTCACCCTTAAAGCCGAAACGAACGTAAGTCTGGTCACCATCCTTAGCGTCATCATCACTGATGTAGTGCATTGCTTTTACTTTGCCGTACACGTCCAGTTTATTCCCGTTTTTATTATAAACTTCTGCTGCCTGAACAGATGCGGAAGCAACTACGCCCATTACCACTAATGCCAGAGTGCTCTTTTTCATTTTCAATCCTGATTTTATAAAAACGCGCTAATATTCGCTGAGTAATAAGATTCGACTTATTACCCCGTGAAAAACAGGAAGGGTTTTATCGTTCGTGGGTGAAAGTTTTATGACAAAGTAAGAATATGTCTAAAAAAGTATGTTTTAATTTTTCGGTAATAAAATTGTCAAAATCTGCCGCTACGCTTCCTGATCCCGCGCAACAAAGTGACGGGTCATGCGCTAAGGCAGTTGGCAACGGAGCTGACACCTGTTAAAACGTCTGACTGACATCATTTTCCCTTATTGTTGAACGGCAGAGAATCATGAGTGACAGCCAGACGCTGGTGGTAAAACTCGGTACCAGTGTGTTAACAGGCGGATCGCGCCGCCTGAATCGTGCCCATATCGTTGAGCTTGTACGTCAGTGCGCTCAGTTGCATGCCGCAGGGCATCGTATTGTGATTGTGACTTCCGGGGCGATTGCCGCCGGGCGTGAACACCTGGGCTACCCCGAACTCCCCGCGACGATCGCCTCCAAACAGCTGCTGGCCGCCGTGGGACAAAGCCGACTCATACAGCTCTGGGAACAACTGTTCTCCATCTACGGCATTCACGTCGGGCAGATGCTGCTGACGCGTGCGGATATGGAAGACAGAGAACGTTTCCTGAACGCCCGCGATACGCTGCGTGCACTGCTGGATAACCATATCGTTCCGGTCATTAACGAAAACGACGCTGTTGCCACCGCTGAAATCAAAGTGGGCGACAACGATAACCTCTCTGCGCTGGCGGCGATCCTGGCAGGGGCCGATAAGCTGCTGCTTCTGACCGATCAGCAGGGGCTGTTTACCGCTGACCCGCGCTCTAATCCACAGGCTGAACTGATCAAAGACGTTCACGGCATTGACGATGCGCTGCGTGCCATTGCGGGTGACAGCGTTTCTGGTCTGGGGACCGGCGGCATGGGCACCAAGCTCCAGGCCGCGGACGTGGCGTGCCGGGCCGGTATCGACACCATCATCGCCGCGGGCAGCCGTCCGGGCGTGATCGGTGATGTGATGGAAGGCATCTCTGTGGGCACACGCTTCCACGCTCAGGCATCCCCGCTGGAAAACCGAAAACGCTGGATCTTTGGCGCGCCCCCGGCTGGCGAACTGACCGTGGATGAAGGCGCGACCGCCGCTATTCTGGAAAGAGGAAGCTCGTTACTTCCAAAAGGAATTAAAAGCGTGACAGGCAACTTCTCGCGTGGTGAAGTGATCCGAATCCGTAACCTTGAAGGTCGCGACATCGCTCATGGCGTAAGTCGTTATAACAGCGACGCACTGCGTCGGATTGCTGGTCACCATTCCCAGCAGATCGACGCCATCCTGGGCTATGAATATGGCCCGGTTGCCGTGCATCGTGACGACATGATTATTCGTTAAGGAGCCAGAACATGCTGGAACAAATGGGCGCAGCCGCGAAAGCCGCCTCTTATAAACTGGCGCTCCTTTCCAGCCGCGAGAAAAATCGCGTGCTGGAAAAAATCGCTGATTATCTGGAATCTCAGTCGCAGGAAATTTTGCTCGCCAACGAGCAGGATCTGCTGGAAGCGCGTCGCAACGGCTTGAGCGAAGCGCTGCTCGACCGTCTGGCGCTGACCCCGGCGCGTCTGAAAGGTATTGCCGATGACGTCCGTCAGGTGTGCAACCTCGCCGACCCGGTAGGGCAGGTGATTGACGGTGGGGTGCTCGACAGCGGGTTACGCCTTGAACGTCGTCGCGTGCCGCTCGGCGTCATTGGGGTGATTTACGAAGCGCGTCCAAACGTGACGGTGGATGTCGCCTCCCTGTGCCTGAAGACCGGTAACGCCGCGATCCTGCGTGGCGGGAAAGAGACCTGGCGCACCAACGCCGCGATGGTAAACGTCATTCAGCAGGCGCTGGAGGAGTGTGGTTTACCGGCGGGTGCCGTGCAGGCGATTGAAAGCCCCGACCGTGCGCTGGTCAACGAGATGCTGCGCATGGACAAATACATCGACATGCTCATCCCACGCGGCGGCGCGGGCTTGCACAAGCTGTGCCGTGAGCAATCTACCATTCCGGTGATCACCGGTGGTATTGGCGTATGCCATATCGTAGTGGATGACACCGCGGAGGTAGAACCTGCGCTGAAGATTATCGTCAACGCTAAAACACAGCGTCCAAGCACCTGTAATACGGTGGAAACGCTGCTGGTGCATCAGGGCATCGCCAGTACCTTCCTGCCAGCGCTGAGCAAGCAGATGGCGGAAAGTGGCGTCACGCTGCATGCGGACGAGAAGTCTCTCGCCCTGCTGAAAGACGGTCCGGCGAAGGTCGTTCCGGTTAACGCGGAGCAGTACGACGATGAGTATTTGTCGCTGGATCTGAACGTGAAGGTGGTTGCGGATCTCGATGATGCTATTGCGCACATTCGTGAACACGGAACCCAGCATTCTGACGCGATCCTGACGCGCACCCTGCGCAATGCCGATCGGTTTGTGAATGAAGTGGATTCGTCTGCGGTTTACGTCAATGCCTCGACGCGCTTCACCGATGGCGGCCAGTTTGGTCTGGGCGCGGAGGTGGCGGTGAGCACACAGAAGCTGCATGCCCGGGGTCCGATGGGGCTTGAAGCGCTGACCACCTACAAGTGGATCGGCTTCGGTGATGATACGATTCGTGGGTAAATAATCACGGGTGATGCAAAAATAGCCGTTTGATTCAAAAGGGCATTGACGCATCACCCGGTTAGATCTACTCTTTTGCCCCGTGGTTACGCTCGTAACCGGCCTTTCAGGGCCGATATAGCTCAGTTGGTAGAGCAGCGCATTCGTAATGCGAAGGTCGTAGGTTCGACTCCTATTATCGGCACCATTTCAAACTCTTCCCAAGTCTACCGAAATCAACTCAAAGCCCGTATACTGCGGTTTCAGGCCCGTATCTTATCTCCTGTTATCAACTGGACTCAACCGGAATCAAGTTACAGTTGGGGGCATAAGTGGGGGCATTCTGTGTTCGGTCCAGGGAGATGCCCCCAATGAAGCTAAATGCACGACAGGTAGACGCTGCGAAACCCAGAGAGAAAGCCTATAAGCTTGCAGATGGTGCTGGTTTGTATCTTGAGGTTGTTCCTTCTGGTTCTCGATACTGGCGGATGAAATATCGCTTCAATGGAAAAGAGAAGCGTATGGCTTTTGGGGTCTATCCGGCAGTGTCCCTTGCACAAGCGAGGGCACTGCGTGATGAAGCCAAGAAAAAGCTGGCCGAGGGTATCGATCCATCATTTGCCAAGAAAGAAGAAAAGCTGGTTCGGGATGTGCAGCTCAACAACACGTTCCAGTCTGTGGCGCTTGAATGGCACGGAACGAAGGTGAGCCGATGGTCAGAAGGTTATGCTTCTGACATTCTGGAGGCCTTTAATAAAGATATTTTCCCATATATCGGTCAGCAGCCAGTCAACGAAATTAAGCCTCTTGTTCTGCTGAATGTGCTGCGTCGAATGGAAAGCCGTGGTGCGACAGAGAAGGCTAAGAAGGTTCGCCAACGCTGCAGTGAAGTTTTTCGTTATGCCATCGTTACCGGACGCGCGGAATACAATCCTGCTGCAGATCTAACCAGTGCGATGTCAGGGCATGAATCGAAACATTACCCCTTCCTTACCGTTGAGGAGCTACCAGACTTCTTTAAAGCTCTCTCTAGCTATACAGGCAGCCCGTTAGTTGTTCTTGCAGCACGTCTGCTGATCCTTACGGGAGTTCGCACCGGTGAGCTCCGAGGTGCTTTCTGGAGTGAGTTTGATCTGAAAAAGCGGTGTGGGAAATACCTGCCGAGCGTATGAAGATGAAACGGCCCCCATCTTGTCCCCCTTTCTACCCAAGCGCTGGAAATCGTACAGCAGCTCAAAGTGATGACTGGGCAATATCCACTGGTATTCCCAGGGCGAAATGATCCCCGCAAGACGATGAGTGAAGCGAGTATTAATCAGGTGTTCAAGCGGATTGGATACACGGGGAAGGTAACGGGACATGGTTTTCGCCACACGATGAGTACGATTTTGCATGAGGAAGGGTTTAATACGGCATGGATAGAGACCCAGTTGGCTCACGTTGATAAGAATGCGATTCGTGGAACGTACAACCATGCATTGTATCTGGAAGGGAGGAGGGAGATGATGCAGTGGTATGGAGATTATATTGATAAAGTTGGAAGGGTTGCTCTCAGGAGTGCTTCATAATTAGATTTCTCTAAACCTAACTGGCTCGTTAGGGATACAGGAAAATTCTAAAATTATCGCTCCTCCATAATGGAGGGGCTGAAATAATAATTATTTTTTATGAATCACACTCAAGTTGATTATTAATTTCTTTAACTATTAAATATATTTTTTATAAATTACAGAAGAGACGTAAATCATATCTTATTTATTAGTTAATTTGAGGGGGGATTAATAGGTTCACGTTTAATGATGCTGCAAACCTTGAAGTGCCATCCCTTTTGATATGTGTTTGATTTTATATGTAACTAATTGGTTTATATAATATTTAATAATGCACAGCATTCATTTTTTAGGTATAATAAACCGGTTGCAGCATTTTAGACGAGTACATGTCTCTTATAAAGGTGATTTATAACTTATTGATTTTTTAAGGTGAAGGATATTTAGAGAGGCAATCGAAGCTGGTTCGAGAAATCCCAGTTCTTATTCTCAATAGCCATTGATATCAATAAATAGTAGAATATAAAGATTATAGAAAATTGTATTGTGTCTATATGATTTTATTTTTTAAGTAGGAGGCGACGTGTGAAAAGAAAAGTAGAAATAACCAAGAACAGCTTTTTTGAGCTTTTTTCTGATGCAATAACTCTTTATGAATTATCAGTTGCAACACAAAAAACACACATCAAAAAAACACTTGCAAAATCAAGTGTACTTTCAATTAACTACGCTATTGAGGCTGCAGCTAACTCATTTTTATCTTCTATAGAAATATCGCAAAAGTTAAAAGATCAAATTGACAGGTTCTCTTCACTTGATAAATTTGACTATACTCTTCAATGGCATAAAGACATATCTTTACCTCGTGGAACCACTCAAACACAAATAATAAAAGAATTAATAGTACAACGAAATGCATTGGTACATCCCAAGATTAAAATTTTCACTGATACAATAGAAACTAAACCGGGTGAAGGGAAAATCGCTTATCAACACCAATCTAATATTCACTCCGAACAAGTTAAAAGTAATATATCAGGTATATCACTTGATCCTGAAACATATACTGAAAAAGATGCTTTTATTGCGATCAAGGCTCTTGTGGATTTTTTAAATTGCTACGTTAACGATTGGTGGGGTATTGATTTGGATACATCGGCTTTATTGCTTTTACCATCATGGAACGGCTCAATACAAGCGCAACCAATAATTTATGAGAGGAACTCACTAGAGACTGTTCTAAGGCATGATCCTGAGCTAAAAATAAAGTTTATTGGGTTGCATGGTATATTTGAGCAATTTCAATAATACTCCATAAATTATTTATACCAGAAGGAATGATGAGAGGCGCTCCTTTAACGCCTGCTTCTTCTCTTAGTCAATAACAGACGTTAAGCGCTACGGCATGTCGAATTTTTTTACTGATTGATGAGTAATCAACAATGGTAAAAAACCATAAAGGCTAATTGTTCTCAACTAGTGCAATAAGCCGTAAGTACCGCGAATCCTTGGTCAGACTTGTATCTGTATCTTCAATAAGCTCAAGAATCCTCTGCAGCTCTCCTGATGTACGCGTGAATATCTGTGGTGTTATTTTGTCCATTAAATCAAGTGTGGTTTCTGGAAAAATAGCTGCAATTGCTTCTTTACCACCGAGCTCCCTAGTGAATCTGTAGAACAAGTGATCAATTATCTCGATTGGTACTAAGTATGTTTTTACTGAATCGTAAACCTCCGGAAACTTATCGCCAGTATCGTCAAGTAAACCAACCCATGCTTTTACAGAGCTCGTGGTTCTATATTGGCGTTCTTTGGGCCAGTCCTCTCTGATTAATGGGATCACATACTTAACCCAGCCACTCTCGTTTTTCTGCCCGACCAATCCTAACCAGGAAATAAAACGATTTCGAGCCTCGTCAGATAATGCTCGTAATATGGAGCGCATTTCATTCCTGGAAGGACTGGAGGGCTCATCAGGGTGAAACATTCTCATTAAGCCAAGCCATTGCGAAGCTCGAACTGAATAATCTTTTCCCCAAGAAAGAGATTCGATCCAAGGGATAAGGTTAAGAAAAGCTGGTTTAATAAGTTCAGCTACTGCAATTGAAGGCATAGCATTGCACTGAAGATAACCATTCCATGCTGGTTCTGCTGCAGGATGTTTTAAATCCAAAAGGGGTATAAGCCATTCCTTTACCCATGCAGGATCAACAAACATTAGCCGATTTAGATTGCGAGACGTTATAGCTATAGCGTGGTCCGCACCTTCTCCTGGTGCAGTAAAAAGACGTTCAATACGAGACTTAATAGAATACGGAATAAGCGAACCAGCTTTTTTTTCTTCACTTGGCATTACTTGAAAAAGCGCTTGAGTACATTTACCGACTGGACCATTGATTGCATGGCTGAATGTACGCCGAGACTGTATTACAACCTCACCATTTCGGATAACTTCTCCGAAACCACTCCGTGTTGCATCAGCCCCACCGCTCAGTATGCCCTCTATAACATGATCGTAAACTGCCCACCCGAGATCCTCATCAAATTCAAGAGTCGCAGCTAAATTTTGTTCAAGCCAGTTACTTAATGTATGTCGTAACTCGACCAAAGCTGTAACTGGCAACCGCACAATTCGGTTCAGGAATACTCGTCTCACCCTTGGTTTAAGATCTGTAGGTAACTCACTTATCATTGGCGACCAAAATTCCTTAGGGTAATCACCGCCTCTCCCTGCAATAGCTAGTGCAGATAAAGCCTTACGCGGGTTTTCTTTTATCAATCCGACAAAGGGTTGCCTACTAGTAAAGCTGTCATCTTCTCGTTTAAGTATCTCTTTTACTTTTGGGATTATTTCGTTTGCTGGAAGATCTAAGATTATATCTGGCTTTTCGTCTGTACGAACCCAACCTGTCCGTGAACCCCAATTGATGACAACAGATGTAGCCCAGCCATCATTCCAGTCAGGAATTCTTTTAATCATCGCAGTTAGTTGGTCACGATGAATAGTGGACATTTTACAGCCGCTTAGTTCGAGATAGCGAGCGTATCTAGCTGCCATTATCTCCCTTTGTTTTGGAATGTCTTCCTCGGGAAAATAAAGTAAATGGTTCGGGCCGGTTAAAATATGCTCTATAATTCGATTCTGATTTTCTTGCGAGAATTCTTCCCAACGATCAGTGAGCAGAAAAAGAAGTTCGCGGGTAACATTTGTGTCCCAAAATCCACTTTGATCCAAAGACAAAAGCTCTTCGGCAACACGGTCAGCCTCAAAGACGCCTGTTTTACTGAATGCATAAAGTCTAAGCTTTCGGAAGAAAAACGGCTCCTTTACTGGCCAAGTTGTTACGTGTGCCTTAGCCAATTCTGGCCACTTCATAACAACTCGGTCTAAAAGGTGGACAAACCATTGAATCGCCACGGGTTTAACAGACACCTCAGAGTCATTTAAGATGGCTTAAAGAGAGGTGCCCATGAGCGGTAAGCGTTATCCCGAAGAGTTTAAAACTGAAGCAGTCAAACAGGTTGTTGATCGCGGTTATTCTGTTGCCAGCGTTGCAACACGTCTCGATATCACCACCCACAGCCTTTACGCCTGGATAAAGAAGTACGGTCCGGATTCTTCCGCTAATAAAGAACAGTCAGATGCTCAGGCCGAGATCCGCCGTCTCCAGAAAGAGCTGAAGCGGGTTACCGACGAACGGGACATATTAAAAAAAGCCGCGGCGTACTTCGCAAAGCTGTCCGACTGAGGTACGCCTTTATCCGTGACAACACCTGTTGCTGGCCTGTTCGCCTGCTCTGTCGGGTGCTGGATGTTCATCCCAGTGGTTTTTACGCCTGGCTTCAGCAGCCGCATTCACAACGCCATCAGGCAGACCTGAGACTGACAGGACAGATTAAACAGTTCTGGCTGGAATCGGGATGCGTCTATGGTTATCGCAAAATCCATCTGGATCTGCGGGACAGCGGGCAACAGTGCGGAGTGAACAGAGTCTGGCGACTGATGAAACGTGTCGGGATAAAGGCTCAGGTCGGATACCGGAGCCCGCGGGCACGTAAAGGCGAGGCCAGTATCGTGTCGCCCAACAGGCTCCAGCGACAGTTCAATCCGGATGCTCCGGATAAGCGTTGGGTAACGGACATAACCTACATCAGGACCCACGAAGGCTGGCTGTATCTTGCCGTGGTTGTTGATCTGTTCTCACGCAAAATTATCGGCTGGTCCATGCAATCCCGGATGACAAAGGACATTGTCCTGAACGCACTGCTGATGGCTGTATGGCGCCGTAATCCCCAAAAACAGGTGCTGGTTCATTCGGATCAGGGCAGTCAGTACACAAGCCATGAGTGGCAGTCGTTCCTGAAATCACACGGCCTGGAGGGCAGCATGAGCCGTCGCGGTAACTGCCATGATAATGCGGTTGCAGAAAGCTTTTTCCAGTTGTTGAAACGCGAACGGATAAAGAAAAAGAGCTACGGAACGCGGGAAGAAGCCCGCAGCGATATTTTTGATTACATCGAAATGTTTTATAACAGTAAGCGTCGGCATGGTTCCAGCGATCAGATGTCACCGACAGAATATGAAAACCAGTATTATCAACGGCTAGGAAGTGTCTAGATTATCCGTGGCGATTCACATGTCAATATCTCCGCACCTTTCTCGAAATGTTCTTCTCCTTCAACCGCACGTTCTGGATAACAACTTGGGCTTGGAAAGTAGTACGTATCAATATCCTCTAACATCCCGGAGGCAATTATTATTTGCGCTTCTAAAGCACTAAATACTTGTAGTAATACATTGTCAGGTACGTCTAAATCGTCATCATGTCTTTCGGTGAACACAACTTCAAATTGGCCTAATTCGCTGAACTGAATTTCCTCCCAGGAGCCGCTTGGCGGTCTGACTTCACCCAATCCATACGGCAATTTCATTTCCAATCGGGGCGTCATTACCCTACGAAACTCTCGTAAAACACCAGTTGTCCAGCCTTGGTTTGTAATTCGATCTTTTAAGTCGTACCAATCGACGTCATAACGACGATTGCGGGGATCTTTATGATGTTCAAGAATTAAGCTCCACAGTTGACGGGAGCGTTTGTGGATTGATGTTGAATGGGCTTTGTTGAATAAATCAGATTTCGGGTAAGTCTCCCCCGTAGCGGGTTGTGTTTTCAGGCAATACGCACGCTTTCAGGCATACCTGCTTTCGTCATTTTGTTCAGCGCTCGTACCAGGGCCATAGCCTCTGCAACCTGACCATCGTAGTCACGCAGTGTCAGTGAACCTCCGAACAGCTGTTTTACCCGGTACATCGCCGTTTCCGCTATCGAGCGACGGTTATAATCTGTTGTCCATTTCCACCGCGCATTACTCCCGGTCAGCCGCTGATTCGCAACAGCACGGTTACGGTCTGCATATTCACCGGGCCAGTAACCCGCGCCTTTTCGGGGCGGGATAAGCGCGCTGATTTTCTTACGCCGCAGTTCATCGTGACAGAGCCGGGTGTCGTAAGCGCCGTCTGCCGATGCTGCCCTGATTTTTCTGTGAGTCTGCCGGATAAGACCCGGGAAGGCTTCTGAGTCCGTCACATTGTTCAGCGACAGGTCTGCACAGATGATTTCATGTGTGTTGCTGTCAACTGCCAGATGCAACTTTCGCCAGATACGGCGGCGTTCCTGGCCATGTTTTTTGACTTTCCATTCGCCTTCACCAAAGACCTTCAGCCCGGTGGAATCAATCACCAGATGCGCGATTTCACCCCGGGTGGGCGTTTTGAAACTGACATTAACCGACTTTGCGCGCTTGCTGACACTGGTGTAATCCGGGCAGCGCAACGGAACATTCATCAGTGTAAAAATGGAATCAATAAAACCCTGTGCAGCCCGCAGGGTCAACCTGAACACGCGTTTAATGACCAGAACGGTGGTGATGGCGAGATCAGAATAGCGCTGAGGTCTTCCCCGTGATGAAGGCGTTGCCGACTCATACCAGGCCTGAATAGCTTCATCATCCAGCCAGAAAGTTATGGAGCCACGGTTGATGAGGGCTTTATTGTAGGTGGGCCAGTTGGTGATTTTGAACTTTTGCTTTGCCACGGAACGGTCTGCGTTGTCGGGAAGATGCGTGATCTGATCCTTCAACTCAGCAAAAGTTCGATTTATTCAACAAAGCCTGTTGAATGCTCAATATTGCGTTCAATATTTTGTAGTAGTAGAGGATGAATGCTGATTTTTCGGATAGCCCACCAAGCCATCACGGGGCTATCAAGAGATTTGCAGAACCAGGCCATGAGATGGCTCAATCGTTTCGGCATTGTCTCCAAACATCCAGCCAAGCGATGGTAATCTGACGGACTATCATCTTCGTCGCGCCATTCAAGGAGATTATCGTTACTCACTCCACGTTTATGTTCATCTTCAGAGATATCTTGCAGATCGTCATCAAGCCCATAAGCTTCTTGTGGATCTGACCTGCCCCCACGATTAGATACAACACTCAGTTAGTAACGTCGGAATCTTCATTCTCAGAATGACCCTTTCTCCAGCCCGCTGCAAATTCAGACGGTGTCTGATAATTCAGCGTGGAGTGCGGGCGGCATTCGTTATAATCCTGCCGCCAGTCATTAATAATTTTCCTGGCATGAACGATATCGCTGAACCAGTGCTCATTCAAACATTCATCGCGAAATCGTCCGTTAAAGCTCTCAATAAATCCGTTCTGCGTTGGCTTGCCCGGCTGGATTAAGCGCAACTCAACACCATGCTCAAAGGCCCATTGATCCAGTGCACGGCAAGTGAACTCCGGCCCCTGGTCAGTTCTTATCGTCGCCGGATAGCCTCGAAACAGTGCAATGCTGTCCAGAATACGCGTGACCTGAACGCCTGAAATCCCAAAGGCAACAGTGACCGTCAGGCATTCCTTTGTGAAATCATCGACGCAGGTAAGACACTTGATCCTGCGACCGGTGGAAAGTGCGTCCATGACGAAATCCATCGACCAGGTCAGATTGGGCGCCGCCGGACGGAGCAGCGGCAGACGTTCTGTTGCCAGCCCTTTACGACGTCTTCTGCGTTTTACGCCCAGGCCACTGAGGTGATAAAGCCGGTACACGCGCTTATGATTAACATGAAGCCCTTCACGGCGCAGCAACTGCCAAATACGACGGTAGCCAAAACGCCTGCGCTCCAGTGCCAGCTCAGTGATGCGCCCTGATAAATGCGCATCAGCAGCCGGACGGTGAGCCTCATAGCGGCAGGTCGACAGGGATAAACCTGTAAGCCTGCAGGCACGACGTTGCGACAGACCGGTCGCATCACACATCAACATCACGGCTTCCCGCTTCTGGTCTGTCGTCAGTACTTTCGCCCAAGAGCCACCTGAAGCGCCTCTTTATCCAGCATGGCTTCGGCAAGCAGCTTCTTGAGTCTGGTGTTCTCTTCCTCAAGCGACTTCAGGCGCTTAACTTCAGGCACCTCCATACCGCCATACTTCTTACGCCAGGTGTAAAACGTGGCATCGGAAATGGCATGCTTGCGGCAGAGTTCACGGGCGGGTACCCCAGCTTCGGCTTCGCGGAGAATACTGATGATCTGTTCGTCGGAAAAACGCTTCTTCATGGGGATGTCCTCATGTGGCTTATGAAGACATTACTAACATCGGGGTGTACTAATCAACGGGGAGCAGGTCACGTTGTCTGCCACGTGAGGCCAGCAGCCCGGTGGCGATACAGCTTAGTGCTCCACTTCGTACCGATGCCGTTAATAAAAAAGCCCGTGACGATTTTGGTGAAACGGTCGGCTCGGTACTGGATACAGTAAGTTCCATGCCCCTGATACCAGCCCCGGTTCGGACAATAATCCAGGCTGTACGCGATACCGTGGTATCGGCCGCCCGCGCCGTCTGGAATTTTTTCTTCTGAATTATTAGTAGTTTAACCAGTTATTTCCTGAGCCCTGTTGCGATTATGCGACAGGGCTTTTTTGTTTTCATTCTTCCATCATGAGGAGTCTGCTTATGACCCGTCTGGCTTCGCGCTTTGGCGCAGCAAATCTTATTCGTCGTGACCGTCCGCTAACCCGCGAAGAGCTTTTTCGTGTGGTGCCCAGCGTATTCAGCGAGGAGAAGCATGAGTCACGCAGCGCACGGTATACCTGGATACCAACCATTACCGTTCTTGAGAACCTGCAGCGCGAAGGCTTTCAGCCGTTCTTTGCCTGCCAGACCCGGGTGCGTGACCCAGGGCGTCGCGAGCATACAAAGCATATGTTACGCCTGCGCCGGGAGGGACAAATTACTGGCAAGCAAGTCCCGGAAATCATTCTGCTCAATTCTCATGACGGCACCAGCTCGTATCAGATGTTACCGGGATTATTCCGTGCGGTATGCCAGAACGGGCTCGTCTGCGGCGAGTCGTTTGGTGAGGTGCGGGTACCGCACAAAGGGGATGTGGTGAGTCAGGTGATTGAGGGGGCTTATGAAGTGCTGGGGATTTTTGACCGTGTGGAAGAGAAGCGGGATGCCATGCAGTCTCTGATGCTGTCGCCACCGGCACAACAGGCTCTGGCTCAGGCTGCACTGACGTACCGTTTCGGTGAGGACCACCAGCCGGTGACAGCACCTCAGGTGCTTTCCCCCCCGGCGCTGGCAGGATGAGAGCAATGACCTGTGGACCACATACCAGCGTATTCAGGAGAACCTGATTAAGGGTGGGCTCAGTGGCCGGAGTGCAAAAGGCGGGCGAACGCATACCCGTGCCGTGCGCGGCATTGACGGCGACGTTAAGCTCAACCGGGCGCTATGGGTGATGGCGGAAGCTATGCTCTCCGGATTTGCGGCAAACGGATGTTAGCTCCGGCAGCGTACGGACATCCCCTGTCCGTTCGTTGATCGATTTCCAGGCAGGCTTTCCTTGATAAGGCTACGGAACCGCATTCTGATTGCATTCAGCATGCAGAAAAAATACCGCTTCCGCTGTCCGTATCCTGTCCGACCCTCTCGTTACACTAATCACTTAATTTTCAGTCCATTAACAGGGTGGAGAACGCCT
Source organism: Enterobacter cloacae complex sp. EB5 (assembly GCF_031432835.1). Classification (NCBI taxonomy): domain Bacteria; kingdom Pseudomonadati; phylum Pseudomonadota; class Gammaproteobacteria; order Enterobacterales; family Enterobacteriaceae; genus Enterobacter; species Enterobacter cloacae complex sp. EB5. Next base: position 1,034,781 of record NZ_CP133860.1, on the reverse strand, counting down.
CTCATGTCTCAGTCTGAGCGCCGCCATGAGCGCCTTGCGGTCCGGCTGTCGCTGATTATCAGCCGTCTTGTGGCGGGAGAAACGCTGGTCATACAGACACTGGCCGCCGAATTTGGCGTGTCAGTACGCACATTGCGTCGGGATTTTCGCGAGCGTCTGGCCTATCTCGATCTGGAATTCCGTAACGGGCAGTGTCGTCTGCTGTCCGGCAGCCGTCAGAGGGAGCTGACGGTGCAGACCTTTGTCCGTCAGTCCGGTGTGGAGGCGCTTTTTCCGGATATAGACAACCAACTGGTCAACTCTCTGTTGAGTGCCAGCGAGTCTCCCTGCCTTATCTGGCACAGCACCAACGCCAGAACACAGGCACGGACTGAAGTTTTTACGCGACTGATTCGCGCCATCACTGAACACCGTCGGGTAACGCTTCTGGCAGAAGGCCATCGTTGCACAGGTCTGGCTCCCTATCGACTGGTGTGCAGTGACGGCTGCTGGTACCTGACCGGCGAACATGGAGGACATATTACGGTTTTCACGCTGGGTGATATTCACACGGTCACATTCAATCCGGCGCTTTTTGTCCCGGATACACAGGTACGTAACCTGTTGTCACACCCCGATTTTCTTCGGGTTTTACCTCACTTTCAGACTTTCCATTCACTTTTCGTTGTCGGTGACGACGGTTTTTCACCCTTTAAGGAGCAAAGATGAAATTACTCACTGCAACCACGCTGGCGCTCAGCCTGTGCGTCGGAACAGTTTTGCCAGTAGCCGCTGAAAATATCGTGGGTACGGTTAAGGCCTGGCAGTACATGCAGGCAGATGGCTGGAAATCAGCTGATGGTCTGGACAACCATACCCTTAGCAACGCGCTGTATGGTGCCAGAGTGATCGATAATTATCCCTGGACCCGGCAATTCTTGCTACGTCAGGGATACAATGGAGGCTATTTTCTGGCCGATAAAAATACTAAAACGGTACGCAAACTGGCGCTCAAAACAGCCAGTGGTTCTTCCTCCGATTTGACATCTGTCTACCAGGGTGAGGGAAAGGCATGTGGTTTCGTTCTGATTGATACACAGGCTGCATTGCTTGACGAGGCACAGCAGCGAGCGAGTGGAACTGATGACCCGGCAGAGACAGTGCGAGTAGCCCGTACAAAATTTCAACCAAACACCTTGATAGTCGTGCCTGATAACTGTGTCAATCCCAAACAACAGGCCGCGCTGGAGGCTAAGCGCTCTCAAAAAGACAGGGAGCTGCAGCAATGGGTGGCAAAGCAGAGTATGGCTGAACTCTGCCGCCGAACCGGTAACTGTTGAGGATCTGGTTACAGATGTTTTAACCGCGCCAGATGGCTTGCAGGTATATCTGGTTCAATCCGGTTCGCATTTATTCAGGAAGAAGACCATGCTAAAAATAGCGACCTCTGTTATCCCGGCTTTAATTCTCTCGCTCGCGGCTTTCAGCGCCGGTGCCGCGCAGCTTCCGGAAAGCCTGATGGATAAAGACAATCCCGGCCAGGAATACTGGTGCCAGGGTAATGACATTAACACTACCGTCTGCTCATTGACTGATGTCAGTAATGACCGTAAGTTTGCCCTGATTCAGGATCTGCCCGGTCCAGCCTGCGAAGATTTAAGCTTCGGTGTTATTGACCTGGTATTTAACACCGGACTTAACATTCCTTATGACGGCGGTGACTGCAAAGGGGATGTAAAGGCCGGGTTTGTGCGAGGCACAAAAGATAATGCCCTGTATGTGAAGATTGTCCGGGGCAGCAAAACTTTGCGCCTGTATAAGGTACAGACGGGTTTCTGACTGAACCCGCACCACAATACTCTCTCAAAGCCCCCGACGCGTCTGCGTCGGGGGCTTTGTTTTTAAGATTATCAAAATGTCTGAATTTCAATTACTGCCGCCGGGACCTTTCACCCGACAGCAGGCCGAAGTGGTTACCCGCCGGTATTGTAACATCAGTATTGAAGACGACCTGGGTAGCCACTTCCACCTAGTGGTTCGTGACTCTGAAGGTCGAATGGTCTGGCGGGCGTGGAGCTTTGAAACGGATGCCGGTGAAGGACTTAACCGCTATATCCGGCAGTATGGCATCCTCAGAGCATCCTCCTGCTGACCACACCCATTCATCATTACTTCATATCCCCCATACGCCAGCTATCGTCGCTGGCGTTTTTTATTGACGGAGAATATCCATGACGACAGAAACTCAACGCGAATTGATGCCCGCTAATGAACCTCAGTTTGACCTTACAGCAACACCAGTACCTGACGAACAGCGCATCCGCTTCTGGCCGCTGTACTTTGGCGCTATCCCGCAGTGGATAACGCTGGAACCCCATATTTTCGCCTGGATGGACCGCTTCTGTGATGAGTACAGCGGTGGTATCTGGTCCTTCTACACGCTCAGCAATGGCGGCGCGTTTATGGCCCCTGATGCTGACGTTGACGATAAATGGCATCTGTTGAATGGCATGAACGGCAATGGTGCGCAAATGAGTGCGGAAGCCGCAGGTGTCGCTGTCTGCCTGATTGAATACAGCCATCACGCCTGTCGCACCAAATGCGATGCCATGACGGAGCACTATTACCGCCTGCGGGATTACGCCCTGCAGCACCCTGAATCCAGCGCCATTCTGCGCATTATTGATTGAGGATACTCATGATGGAACAGTCACTTACCCCACTGGCTCCGGTACTCCCACTTAGCGCTCAACGCACTGTGCAACATGCCCTGGCCCTGCTTGACCGCCACCTGCGCGAAACAGGCGTGGCATTCACCTCCACTCAGGCTGCCCGTGACTGGCTGAAACTGAAAATGGCGGGACTGGAGCGAGAGGAGTTTATGGTGCTTTATCTCAATCAGCAGAACCAGTTGCTTGCCCATGAAACACTATTCACCGGCACCATTAACAGTACCGAGGTACATCCTCGCGAGGTGGTCAAGCGGGCCCTGTACTTCAATGCGGCAGCAGTATTATTTGCGCATAACCACCCTTCCGGCGACACCACACCCAGTCAGGCTGATAAAGCTGTCACGCAGCGTCTGGTGCAGGCGCTCCAGCTCGTTGATATCCGTGTGCCTGACCACCTTATCGTTGGTGGCACGCAGATATTGTCGTTCGCTGAACACGGTCTGCTTTGAGGTCTGCCATGAAAATTATCAGTAAACGCCGGGCGATGACGATTTACCGTCAGCATCCGGCTTCCCGCATTTTTCGCTACTGCACCGGCAGATACCAGTGGCACGGCAGTGTCTGTCATTACACTGGTCTTGTAGTTCCTGACATTCCCGGTGTGCTGGCGATATACGCCGAACGCCGCCAGGACCGCAACGGGCCCTATGCCTGTCTGATGAGTATCACCCTGAACTGACAATAAAGGAAAAGCTGATGAGGAGTAACGCTACATGGGGACTGCAACGTGATATCACACCGCGTCTGGGAGCCCGTCTGGTGCAGGAGGGCAACCGGCTCCACTATCTGGCTGACCGGGCAAGTATCACCGGTAAATTCAGTGACGCCGAATGCCTGAAGTTGGATGTCGCATTCCCGCATTTTATCAGTCTGATGGAATCAATGCTGACTACTGGTGAAATGAACCCTCGCCATGCCCACTGTGTCACCCTGTACCGCAACGGTTTTACCTGCGAAGCCGATACTCTTGGTAGCTGCGGCTACTTATATATCGTTGTTTATCCCACTCAAAGCTAACTAATTTCACGAGAGCAAGCATGAAAACTTTACCTGCTACAATTTCGCGGGCGGCGAAGCCCTGTCTGTCTCCAGTGGCTGTCTGGCAAATGCTACTTACACGCCTGCTGGAAAAACACTATGGTCTGACCCTGAACGATACGCCGTTCTGTGATCAAACCGTTATACAGGAACATATCGATGCGGGTATCACTCTGGCTAATGCCGTTAACTTTCTGGTAGAAAAGTATGAGTTAGTACGTATCGATCGCACAGGATTTACCTCACAGGAACAAGCGCCATATTTGACCGTGACAGATATCCTTCATGCCAGGAGAGCATGCGGATTAATGAACAGTTGTTCGTATCGGGAAGTAAGTAATATTGTTCTTAGCCGATCGCGGCAGTGAGAAAGACTTCAAGAGCCGAGAAGATTTGTACGGTCTGTGAAAAAATTGGTGATATTGGCGACTCGGTGAAAGGCTTATCGAGTCGCATGAAAAAAAAGGTGGGGGCACAAAAGGGGGCATTTATAAAGATGAAACAAGAAAATATATAGTTATCAATGGTTATGTAGGTTGCGTTATGTTCCTATTATCACCTAAATAAAATAGTTACCCTCCATTACATTAAATCTCATTCTCAGACCATGGCAGCAAATATTGCTATTGGCTGCACATTTTCGCGTCATCGTTTTGTACCTCAAAGAAGTTGATCGGCGGCATAACCCTAAAGGCTATACCGCCAGCGCCATATTATCGCGCCATTAACGCAAACACCCCCCAGCCAAAGTACTCCCGCGTGTACGTCACATGACGTTCAGGCGCTATCGTCAGCTCCGCCCGAACCTCCTGCGCGAAGTCATCGTCTGGGTTTTCCTCCAGCCAGCGCCGCATGGTCATCCATTTTGCGGCTTCGTACCTGTCCCAGCCTTCCTGGTCAGCCAGGACCATTTCAACCGGGTCATAGCCCTGTTGATCGAAAGACGCAACCAGACCGGGCAGAGTGAGAAAGTCTGCAATCGACGAGACACCGCAGGCCTGGGCTGTCTCCTCCGTCGCGGGTACCCGACGCCAGTACGGTTCGCCGATGAGCATAATTCCCCCGGGCTTGAGGCTTTTTGCCAGCAGATCCATTGTCCCGGCTACGCCACCCGCAATCCAGGTTGCGCCAACGCAGGCCGCCACGTCACATTTTTCATTTGCGACGTAGCCGGCCGCGTCGTTATGAATGAAATGGACGCGTTCGCTGACGCAGAGTTCCTCTGCGCGCAGCGTGGCCTGCGCGGTGAAGAGCGGGCTCATATCAATACCGACACCGGTAATGGCGTGATCCCTAGCCCAGGTACAAAGCATCTCTCCCGAGCCGCTGCCGAGATCGAGAATGCGTGTGCCTGGCTTCATGCGTAACACGCGGCCCAGCGTCGCGTACTTCTCTGGCGTAAAGGGGTTATGAATGCGGTGTTCGCTTTCGCTAACAGTAAAAATACGTGGGATATCCATCATCCTCTCCTCAACGATTATCAGGCTGAGCGCGAACGTTGTTCAGCCCGGTGGTGTTAATGCGGTAGGGCTGACCGTTAACGGATTTGATCAGCTTTTTGGTTTTGAGCTTTTTGAAAACGGCGAGGGTGCAGTCAGCCAGCAACAGCCCTTCGCGGCTATAGCATTCAACGGCGGTGACGCGGCCGGAGGTATCGCGGACGTGCACAATACGGCCACCTTTGGCGAGAACGTGTAAGGTACGTTGTTCCTGACGGGATAAATTCATACTGGAAAACCTGTTTAATCATCATGTGCAAAACGTGCAAACACACAGCGGTGTCCGCATACGATTTCGGCGCATTGATAATCAGTCCGGCCTGGAAAGGTCGGGAAGCTGATTATCGGATGATTACATTCTCCAGCATCAAAGCCTCGGATTGAGTTGATAGGTATTTACGGGGTGAATGATAACACCTGCTTATTGTCAGTGAATATCCAGGGGCGAAAAATGTGATCCCGGTTGGTATCGGGCTGAGGAGAGGGGATCATTGCTGGCCGCTCTTAATTTTGCTGTCGACCTGAGGCTGTGGTTTGCTGAAAAGATATCCCTGCACAAGCTCGCAACCCAGAGCCTGAAGCCGCTCAAGCTGCTCTTCGGTCTCAACGCCCTCGGCTATGACGCCCATATTAAGGCTTTGAGCCATACCGGTAATTAGCTTCACAATATTAAGCGCATCTTCCTGCGTAGATATCGGATTGACAAAAGATTTATCGATCTTGATTTTATCAAAATTCAGTTCGCTGAGTCTGGAGAGCGACGAATAACCCGTGCCAAAATCATCAATGGAGATTCTTACGCCCAGTGCGCGGAGTTTTTTGAGGATCGTAATGGGGTTATTTCTGTCACTGAAGAGGGGGCTTTGTTGAATAAATCAGATTTCGGGTAAGTCTCCCCCGTAGCGGGTTGTGTTTTCAGGCAATACGCACGCTTTCAGGCATACCTGCTTTCGTCATTTTGTTCAGCGCTCGTACCAGGGCCATAGCCTCTGCAACCTGACCATCGTAGTCACGCAGTGTCAGTGAACCTCCGAACAGCTGTTTTACCCGGTACATCGCCGTTTCCGCTATCGAGCGACGGTTATAATCTGTTGTCCATTTCCACCGCGCATTACTCCCGGTCAGCCGCTGATTCGCAACAGCACGGTTACGGTCTGCATATTCACCGGGCCAGTAACCCGCGCCTTTTCGGGGCGGGATAAGCGCGCTGATTTTCTTACGCCGCAGTTCATCGTGACAGAGCCGGGTGTCGTAAGCGCCGTCTGCCGATGCTGCCCTGATTTTTCTGTGAGTCTGCCGGATAAGACCCGGGAAGGCTTCTGAGTCCGTCACATTGTTCAGCGACAGGTCTGCACAGATGATTTCATGTGTGTTGCTGTCAACTGCCAGATGCAACTTTCGCCAGATACGGCGGCGTTCCTGGCCATGTTTTTTGACTTTCCATTCGCCTTCACCAAAGACCTTCAGCCCGGTGGAATCAATCACCAGATGCGCGATTTCACCCCGGGTGGGCGTTTTGAAACTGACATTAACCGACTTTGCGCGCTTGCTGACACTGGTGTAATCCGGGCAGCGCAACGGAACATTCATCAGTGTAAAAATGGAATCAATAAAACCCTGTGCAGCCCGCAGGGTCAACCTGAACACGCGTTTAATGACCAGAACGGTGGTGATGGCGAGATCAGAATAGCGCTGAGGTCTTCCCCGTGATGAAGGCGTTGCCGACTCATACCAGGCCTGAATAGCTTCATCATCCAGCCAGAAAGTTATGGAGCCACGGTTGATGAGGGCTTTATTGTAGGTGGGCCAGTTGGTGATTTTGAACTTTTGCTTTGCCACGGAACGGTCTGCGTTGTCGGGAAGATGCGTGATCTGATCCTTCAACTCAGCAAAAGTTCGATTTATTCAACAAAGCCTGAAGAGGGATGACTCTGTGACCTCTAACTCAAGACGGTTAGCCGGTAGCCCGGTCTCAGCCAGAACGGACTGCACCGTATTAATAAATGATTTGCTGCCTAACTGAACAGGCGAGACGTTGACGGAGATCCTGGCCGGAACAGCCCAGGAAACTGCCTCCCTACAGGCCAGTTTAAGTACAGTTTTACCTATCTCGTTGATCATGCCTGTTTTTTCAGCGGCGAAAATAAAGCTATCCGGGGAGAGCATTCCCTTAACAGGATGCATCCAGCGAATAAGCGCTTCATAGCCGTAAATTTCCTTGCTGACGGAATTCACAATAGGCTGGTAATAAACAACAAATTCATCATTCTCTATTGCTCTTGCCATATCATTTTCAAGGGTTCTGCTCTCCTGCAACTTCTGTAGCATTCGCTGGCGGAAGACTTTGATCTGCTGAGAACCTTCTTTCTTGGCTTCATAGAGCGCCAGATCGGCAAATTTATAAAGGTAATCCGAACGTCGTTCGTTATCCGATAAAACAATACCCACGCAGGTGGCTATTTTTATAAGTTGATTATTAATTGTATAGGGCTTGCTGATGCTATCACTGATTTCTCGCGCGCGTGAAACGGCTGCGGCTTCGGTTAAGCCATTGGAGAGAAACGCAAATTCGTCGCCGCCCAAACGATAAAATGTCTCTGAAAAGCGGCTCAAAGCGTTAAGGCGCGTGGATACCTCACGTAACAGTAAATCCCCAGTATCATGACCGTAGGTATCATTCACCTCTTTGAACCGGTCTAAATCGAATAACATCACCGTGACCGAAATATGTTTTTTCTCAGCCTGTAGATTAAGCTTATTGAGATCATCCCAGAAGAAAAGACGGTTTTTCATGCCGGTAAGGGAGTCATGATAAACATCGTATTCCAGTTTTGTGTTCTGGATTTGCAGGGTTTCTTTGGATAGCTGAAGTTCTTCAGCCAGCGTTTTCACCTGCATATGGGCTTTCAGGATATTTTTATTTTGATAGATAATCAAAAAGCCCAGTATGAAGCTTAAAATAACTAGTAACAGCGAAAGTGCTGAATAAATATAATACAGAACCTGTATTTTAAGGTTGGTTTCATTGATTGTATTAACATCTTTTGTTAAAGCCGTGGATGAAAGCTGGCTTAGCGGAGCATCCAGTGAATGCATATTTTTCAGATAGAGCTTTAACTCTGAACGGCTCATTTTCTCAAGATGACCATCCAGATAGTTCAGTATGTTTTCCAGGCGTAAGGCGAGCGCCTGATGCGCTTTTTCGCTGTTTATATAACGACCCAGGCCGCCTTCTTTCAATAAATCATTCTGGCTCAGCATGATTTCCAGGCGCATGCGAACCTGGTCTACCGTAACGTCATCAGTCTCGGTTGCGTACAGTCCAATCCATGATTCAAATCGGTAATATTCAGACACCAGTTGGGCTACAGACCAGGACTCAGTGTAGTGAGTCAGTTTTTGCAACTCTTGCTGACGATCGTAAACAAGAAATGCTATATATCCCGTAGTGATAAAAAGAGAAAAAATGATACCAACCAGTATCCTGTTCATTATGTTCTCCTGAACTACTATTCAATCTTCATTTTGCTGACCTGCCATGCCGATCGCGAGTAATAAATCTGATTATTGAGTTCAGGAAGACTGTCATAAGGGTAGACGATGAATGACGGACCTTTATCGCGGATGCGCATATATTCGCCATTGACCTTTAAAGCCAGGATGGCGTTGTATTTCTGGAAGTCGCTGAGAGGGATGACGGTCGTGTAATCATTGAGTGCAACCACATTCAGGACCGAACCCTTTGCACCCACATACTCCATGAGTTTGCGCATCGGGATACCCTCAAACTTCGTGCGGCCATTATACCAGGGAGAGGTCGTCTGGAAACTCACCATCCCCAGTTTTTCAAGGCTGGCAATATCAAAAACGGCTTTTCCATTTTCGTTCGTATTTTCTATATTACCGGTAATGGTTAAAATGGGTTTGCCCACAGGCTTTGGCAGTTCGCCAGCCCAGCTTAAACTTTGTACCAAAAAGCAGCACAGTATTAGGATTATTCGCATATTGACCTCCTCTTTTTAACAGAAGTATAAGAATTATAAGTTATTTATCCTATAAGTTTGTCTATTTTGTTGAACGCCACGCCTTTTTGCAAACGCTACTTGATTAAAATCATCAAAATCAAAAAGATAGCTGTTGTTTTCCCCGTGATTGCAGACCGCTGGCTGGAGCTTACTTTTTTTAAAACATAAAAACTCAGTGTAATAAGCCACCCGAGTTTAAAAAATGATCGCTTTGATTTATTGATATATTTACGCACCCCCATTTTTTATCAATGGTGGCATCGTTAAGATGAATTTATTTGTACAAAGAATGATAACGTACCCTCAATGTGAGGGAATAAGAGAGTGCGCGTACCGCTGACGTCGATGGCACGGAGTTTCGCTTAACCCGCCTCCAGCATACTGAAACTGACGATCCGCGAGCGCCCCAGCTCTTTCGCCCGGTAGAGCGCCACGTCTGCCGCGCGCAGCAGGTCGTCGCTTTGGGCGTGCTGCGGGTAACTGGCGATCCCGATCGACACATCCACCGGGCCAATCTCAGCAAGCCCATAGCGCAGCGACAGCGTATGGACGCCGTTATAAATCTCCGTTGCGCAGGCGTGAGCCGCTTCCTCATCCGCACCCGTAAGCAGCACCAGAAACTCTTCGCCACCAAAGCGGAAAGCCAGACCGGCATCATGCACGGCACGCTGAACAATTGTCGCCACGCTCTTAATCACATGATCGCCAGCCTCATGGCCGAAGCGATCGTTAATGCTTTTAAAGTGATCGATGTCGATCATCATGCAGCTCAAAGGTTCATCATTGCGCATCGCCTGAGCTATCTGAGTGCGCAGGGTATCTTCCAGGTGGTGGCGGTTACGCAAGCCGGTGAGCGGGTCGAATAGCGCTTTTTCCAGCAGGGCATCGCGCAGACGCTGGTTGGCCAGCGCCAGACCCAGGGCTTCCGCCATTAATTCGAGATATGCGCGGGACGGTGCCGTTTCAGGCGTAATGTTCTGAAACGACAGCAAACCAATGGCTTCCCCCTGCGCAATGAGCGGCACGCACAGTGAACTGTCTTTTTGTGATTCAGGCAGATGCTGGCAACCGATATCCGGCTCGCCGTTGACCGGTGGGTGGCTCTGACCACGGCGTATGGCCCAGCATTGATCGGGGTGGAAAGCATTTTTTTCTCCCTGGGGAGATAACCATTCCGCCGCACAGCGCATCTCCCACGGGTTTCGATCCAGAATATACAGACGCCCGGCGACACCCGGCGCAATGTTGGGCGCAAACAGCTCTGCCACCGCAATCACGTCGCTAACGTTCTCGCACCCCTGCAAGCGCTGGGTCATTCGCGCGAGCAGCTCGCGGATGGCCCAGTCTGCATCGCGTTCTTTTTCAAGCCGCTGCCTTGCCAGTCCGTTCTCGCGGAAAATGCGAATGGCCTGCGCCATATCACCTATCTCATCGACCTGGTTGAAATTGGGCGTTTCGACGGCGTAGTCCTGTGAGGCCAGCCGGTGAACCACATCACTGAGGCGCACCACCGGGCGCAGCACGCGGTGCTTGAGAATAAAGCCCATCACGAATAAGAAGAGCAGGGCGGTCAGGCCGACCATCACCTCTGAGGCGGTACGCAGCGTTTTCGACGTTTTGGTCGCCGCCTGGACATCGGCAATAATGCGCTTATCCAGCAGCATACGAAAATGGTCAATCTTGCTCTGGGCGCGTTCCGTTTCCAGTTCGTAGATTTTGCCGAAGAGTAACGCAATGGCCTGTTGTTCCTCACCCCGGGCGACGCTCGCTATTGCTGCCTGCTGTTCATCCTGTAGGCCATCGACAATCTTCAGCCCTTCATACAGCAGCGCCAGCTCTTCGCCCGTTGCGCCCGTATCTTTTAACTGCCCCACTTTGTGTTCAATATTCTTCAGTTCACCTTCTTTCGCCTGGTACGCTTTCAGCACATCGGGCTCTTTTTTGATGGCGTAAAGGCGCGCTAAATCGGAGAGCATCCAGGTTTCTGCTTCAATCTCTTCCGTAAGCTGGTCAAAAATTTGTCGTTGCTTAACAGCCTGACGCTCTACGTTGTCGGCATGGGAAGCCATCAGCATGACGATGCCGGAGGCAATGGTCAGGCACACCGTGACACCATAAGCCCAGTTTGTGATCGTGGCGATTCGCACCTGTTGGATCCTTCTACGACAAATGTGGAAGAGCGTTCATTTCAGATTATAGAAAACCCCTGATTTAACGCGAAAAAAAAGGCGGCACCGGGCCGCCTGTCCAAACGCGTTACGTTAGAGGTCCGGATGATTTTTTCCCTCTTCGATAAAGTCTGAGTCCAGCTCCTCGGCGTTGCCTGCGTGGTCGCGGCCGGAGAAGAGGTTCCAGCAGGCGATAAACAGGGCGGCAATCAGCGGCCCAATCACAAAGCCGTTAATGCCATACAGCTCCATACCGCCGAGCGTGGTGATCAGTATCAGGTAGTCCGGCATTTTGGTGTCTTTGCCCACCAGCAGCGGACGTAAAAGGTTGTCCACCAGCCCGACGATAATGACAAAGAAGCCCACAATGAACAGACCCTGCCACAGCTGGTGAGTGGCAAACAGGAAGATCGCGGCGGGAACCCAGACAATTGCCGAGCCGACGGCGGGCACCAGGGAGAGGAACGCCATCAGCGCACCCCAGAGTACGCTACCGTCAATACCGACGATGGCAAAGGCGATACCGCCAAGCGTACCCTGAACCACCGCCACGACCGCCGTGCCTTTTACCGTGGCGCGTGAGACGCCGACAAATTTCGCGAACAGGTGCTGTTTGACGAAGTCAGACAGCGGCAGCGAGTCGAGGATCTGGCGCACCAGATAGGGCCCGTCTTTGAGCAGGAAAAACAGCAGGTACAGCATAATGCCGAAGCTTATAGCAAAGCCGAACGTCCCTTTACCAATCAGGAACGCGCTTCCCGCCAGATACTGTCCGCCCTGTAACGCGACATCGGAGAGCTTCTTCTGGATCTGCGCGGCGTTGGTCAGGTTGTGATCCGCCAGGAAGCCGCTGGCCCAGTCCGGCAGGCGGTTGAAGATACCGGCGATGACTTCCGGGAACTGCGTGTTGTTCTGTTGCAGCTTGGTGTAAACCATGTTCAGTTCCACCGCGAGCGAGGAAAGGATCACCATCAACGGAATAAACACGATCAGGCAGATAATGCCGAGTGTGAGGAGGGAAGCCAGCCCGTTGCGATCGCCCAGCGCGGTACGCAGTTTGTTTTTCACCGGGTTGAAAATGATGGTCAGGATCGCGGCCCACAGAATCGCCGAGAAGTAGGGTGACAACACGTCAAAGAAAGCCCAGGTAACAAGGGCCAGGATGAGAATAAAGAAACCTTTGGTCAGTCCGTTAAATCGCATAGTGAGTCCTGGTGAAGAAGAAACTGTGTCGACTATAGAACTGATTTAAGGATTTACCAATAATTGCGCCGAAGTTATGCCGGGTGGCTTTTTGTTAACAATCGCGGTATAACACCCTTCTTTGGATGTTTAGATGTCCATACGTTTAGAAGGTAATATGCAAACAGAACAACAAAACGGGCAGCTTAAGCGCACCATGAAAACCCGTCACCTGATTATGCTCTCGCTGGGTGGCGTTATTGGCACAGGGTTATTCTTCAATACCGGATACATCATTTCGACAACTGGCGCGGCGGGCACGCTGCTGGCGTATCTTATCGGTGCGCTGGTGGTCTGGCTGGTTATGCAATGCCTGGGGGAACTTTCCGTGGCGATGCCGGAAACCGGCGCGTTCCACGTCTACGCCGCTCGTTATCTCGGCCCGGCGACAGGGTATACCGTGGCGTGGCTTTACTGGCTTACATGGACAGTGGCGCTGGGATCGAGCTTTACCGCAGCCGGGTTCTGTATGCAGTACTGGTTCCCGCAGGTTCCCGTCTGGACGTGGTGCGTCGTCTTTTGCGTGGTGATTTTTGCTCTTAACGTCATTTCCACGCGCTTCTTCGCTGAAGGGGAATTCTGGTTCTCGCTGGTGAAAGTCATCACCATCATCGCCTTCATTATTCTTGGCGGGGCGGCGATCTTCGGTTTTATCCCGATGCAGGACGGTTCGACGGCGCCGGGCTTAAGCAACATTACTGCCGAAGGCTGGTTCCCGCACGGCGGTCTGCCGATCCTGATGACCATGGTGGCGGTCAACTTTGCCTTCTCCGGAACGGAGCTTATCGGCATCGCCGCAGGAGAAACGGAAAACCCGCACAAGGTTATTCCGGTTGCTATTCGCACCACCATCGCCCGGCTCATCATCTTCTTTATTGGCACCGTGTTTGTGCTGGCGGCGCTGATCCCGATGCAGCAGGCTGGTGTGGAGAAAAGCCCGTTCGTGCTGGTGTTTGAAAAGGTCGGCATTCCGTATGCGGCGGATATCTTTAACTTCGTGATCCTGACGGCGATCCTCTCGGCGGCGAACTCGGGCCTGTACGCCTCTGGTCGTATGCTGTGGTCTCTGTCTAACGAGAAAACGCTGCCGCGCTGCTTTGCCCGCGTCAACAAAAACGGCGTGCCGCTGACGGCGCTCTCCGTTTCCATGTTGGGCGGCGTGCTGGCGCTGTTCTCCAGCGTGGTCGCGCCGGATACGGTGTTTGTGGCCCTGTCAGCCATTTCCGGTTTTGCGGTGGTGGCGGTGTGGATCAGCATCTGCGCGTCACACTTCGTGTTTCGTCGCCGTCACGTGCAGTCCGGGCAGCCGCTTTCGGCGTTGCAGTATCGCGCGCCATGGTATCCGCTGGTGCCCGTGCTTGGCTTTATCCTCTGTCTGGTGGCCTGCGTCGGCCTGTGGTTTGACCCCAGCCAGCGTATTGCCCTTTATTGCGGGCTGCCGTTTGTCGCCCTGTGTTATGGTGCGTACTACCTGACCCGAAACCTGACCACGCAGGAGCCTGAACATGTCGCAGAATAATCCGCTTACCGCCCTCCTTGAAAACCAGCCGTTTGTCGTGCTGGATGGGGCAATGGCAACGGAGCTGGAAGCGCGCGGTTGTAACCTTGCCGACAGCCTCTGGTCGGCCAAAGTGCTGATGGAGAACCCGGAGCTGATCCGTGACGTGCACCTCGACTACTACCGCGCGGGGGCACAGGTGGCGATTACCGCCAGCTATCAGGCCACGCCTGCGGGCTTTGCTGCACGCGGGCTGGACGAGGCGCAATCCCGGGCACTGATTGGCAAAAGCGTAGAGCTGGCACGCAAAGCGCGGGAAGCGTACCTGGCTGAGAATGCGCAGGCGGGCACGCTGCTGGTGGCGGGGTCGGTAGGGCCGTACGGCGCGTATCTTGCCGATGGATCTGAATATCGCGGCGATTACGTGCGTCACGCTGAAGAATTCACCGCGTTCCATCGTCCCCGCGTGGAGGCGCTGCTGGATGCGGGCGCGGATCTGCTGGCCTGTGAAACGCTGCCTTCGTTCCCGGAGATTAAGGCGCTTGCGGCGTTGCTGACGGCGTATCCCCGCGCCCGGGCATGGTTCTCATTTACCCTGCGTGACAGCGAGCATCTGAGTGACGGAACGCCGCTGCGGGATGTCGTTTCTGCGCTGGAAAGCTACCCGCAGATTGTTGCGCTGGGGATCAACTGTATCGCGCTGGAAAACACCACCGCGGCGCTGACGCATCTGCACAGCCTGACATCGCTGCCGCTGGTGGTCTATCCGAACTCCGGCGAGCATTATGACGCGGTGAGCAAAACCTGGCATCACCACGGTGAAGCCTGCGAGACGCTGGCAGGGTATTTACCGCAGTGGCTGGCGGCTGGCGCAAAATTAATCGGAGGATGTTGCCGGACCACGCCGAAAGATATTGCTGCGCTGACTGTTCAGCGCTGAGGGCTTTGCCGGGTGGCGGCTGCGCCTTACCCGGCCTACAAATTGCACGAACCGTAGGCCGGGTAAGCGCAGCGCCACCCGGCGAAACAACCGCACAAAATTCACTATCCTTTCCCGCTTTTTTTCTAAAAACGAATCGTCATTAGCGATTCTTTTTTATTCCTTTATCAAAGTTCTCGCGCCGGAAATACTGCCCTCATAACAACAAGGGGAGCAGACATTATGGCAATTTCATCGCGGATCACATTACTCGGCGCACTGGCGCTGTGGGCATTTCATGCGCAGGCGGTGGACGTCACCGTCGCGTATCAGACCTCCGCGGAACCGGCGAAAGTCGCGCAGGCGGACAACACCTTCGCCAAAGCGAGCGGGGCGAATGTCGACTGGCGCAAGTTCGACAGCGGCGCGGCGATTGTGCGGGCGTTAGCCTCGGGCGACGTGCAGATTGGCAACCTGGGCTCCAGCCCGCTGGCGGTGGCCGCCAGCCAGCAGGTGCCGATTGAAGTTTTCCTGCTGGCGTCGCAGCTCGGAAATTCCGAAGCGCTGGTGGTGAAGAAAACTATCACGAAACCCGAAGATTTGATCGGCAAACGCATCGCGGTGCCGTTTATCTCCACCACGCATTACAGCCTGCTGGCAGCGCTGAAACACTGGGGCATTAAGCCGGGCCAGGTGCAGATCATTAACCTGCAACCTCCGGCGATTATTGCCGCCTGGCAGCGTGGCGACATCGACGGAGCATACGTCTGGGCGCCCGCCGTCAACGAGCTGGAAAAAGAGGGCACCGTGCTGACCGACTCCGAAAAAGTGGGGCAGTGGGGCGCGCCAACCCTTGACGTCTGGGTCGTACGTAAGGACTTTGCCGAGAAACACCCTGAAGTGGTGAAAGCCTTCGCCAAAAGCGCCATCGACGCACAGCAGCCATACATCAGCAACCCGGATGAATGGCTGAAACAGCCCGCCAACCTGGAGAAACTCTCACGTCTGAGCGGCGTGCCGGAAGCTGACGTGCCGGGGCTGGTAAAAGGCAACACCTATCTGACGCCTGCGCAGCAGGTCCAGCAGCTGAACGGGCCGGTGAGCAAAGCGATTGTCGACACTGCGACGTTCCTGAAAGAGCAGGGCAAAGTGCCTGCGGTGGCGGCGGATTACAGCCAGTTCGTGACCGATCGCTTTGTGAAATAAGGGGGCTGCAATGCTGAACATTACAAACCTGTCTGCCGATTACGGCGGCAAACTCGCCCTGGAAGAGATCAACCTGACGCTGGACAGCGGTGAACTGCTGGTGGTGCTGGGACCGTCCGGCTGCGGGAAAACGACGCTGCTGAACCTGATCGCCGGGTTTGTACCGTATCAGCACGGCACGATCCAACTGGAAGGGAAACGGGTAACGGGGCCGGGCGCAGAGCGCGGCGTGGTCTTTCAGAATGAAGGACTACTCCCGTGGCGAAACGTGCAGGAAAACGTTGCGTTTGGTCTGCAACTGGCCGGTGTAGCGCGTGAACAGCGCCTGAATACGGCGCGCGATATGCTGAAAAAGGTCGGGCTGGAGGGGGCTGAAAAACGCTTTATCTGGCAGCTTTCAGGCGGGCAGCGTCAGCGCGTCGGGATTGCCCGTGCGCTGGCGGCTAACCCACAGCTGCTGTTGCTGGACGAACCTTTCGGGGCGCTGGATGCCTTCACCCGCGAGCAGATGCAAACCCTGCTGCTGCGCCTGTGGCACGAAACCGGCAAGCAGGTGCTGTTAATCACCCATGATATCGAAGAGGCCGTGTTTATGGCGACGGAGCTGGTGCTGCTCTCACCGGGGCCGGGACGCGTGCTGGAGCGCCTGCCGCTTGAGTTTGCCCGGCGCTATGTGGCGGGAGAGCCGGTACGCAGCATCAAATCCGATCCGCTGTTTATTGAACAGCGTGAATACGTCTTAAGCCGCGTGTTTGAGCAACGGGAGGCGTTCTCATGAGCATTGTTTTCAGTGAAAAAACGCGGCGGCCGCGCCTTGCCTTACGCTGGCCGTTCTCTCGCCAGCTCACCTTAAGCGTCAGCACGCTGGTGGTGTTGCTGGCGGTATGGTGGGCGGTTGCCGCGCAGCAGTGGATCAGCCCGCTGTTTCTGCCCCCGCCAGGTCAGGTTCTGGAAAAACTGATTACTATCGCCGGGCCGCAGGGCTTTATGGATGCCACGCTCTGGCAGCATTTAGGCGCCAGTCTGACGCGTATTCTGGTGGCGCTGCTGGCGGCGGTCATTATTGGCGTTCCGGTGGGGATCGCGATGGGACTGAGCCCGACGATACGCGGCATTCTCGACCCGCTGATAGAGCTTTACCGTCCCGTCCCGCCGCTGGCTTACCTGCCCCTGATGGTGATCTGGTTTGGCATCGGCGAGACGTCAAAGATCTTACTGATATACCTGGCGATATTTGCGCCGGTAGCCATGTCGGCCCTGGCTGGCGTAAAGAGTGCGCAGCAGGTACGCATACGTGCGGCGCAGTCGCTCGGCGCCAGCCGCGTGCAGGTACTGCTGTTCGTCATTTTACCGGGCGCGCTGCCGGAGATATTGACCGGGCTGCGCATCGGCCTTGGGGTGGGCTGGTCTACGCTGGTGGCGGCAGAGCTGATAGCCGCCACGCGCGGCCTTGGGTTTATGGTGCAGTCGGCGGGAGAGTTCCTGGCGACTGACGTGGTACTGGCAGGGATCGCGGTGATCGCCGCGATCGCCTTTGGATTAGAACTGGGACTGCGCGCGCTACAGCGTCGCCTGACGCCCTGGCATGGAGAAATACAATGAGTGAACGACTGACCATTACCCCGCTGGGGCCGTATATTGGCGCGCAGGTGTCGGGCCTGGACGTAACCCGTCCGCTGAGCGATAACCAGTTTGAGCAGCTGTACCACGCGGTGCTACGTCATCAGGTGGTGTTCCTGCGTGAACAGGCCATTACCCCGCAGCAGCAGCGCGCGCTGGCCCTGCGTTTTGGCGACCTGCATATCCATCCGGTCTACCCGCATGCGGAAGGGGTGGAGGAAATTATCGTGCTGGACACCCATAACGATAACCCGCCCGATAACGACAACTGGCACACGGACGTTACCTTTATCGACACACCGCCAGCCGGGGCGATTCTGGCAGCAAAACAGCTGCCGGAGACGGGTGGGGACACGCTGTGGGCCAGCGGGATTGCCGCGTTTGAGGCGCTCTCCGCGCCGCTCCAGACCCTGCTGAGCGGCCTGCGGGCGGAGCATGACTTCAAAAAATCGTTCCCGGAGTACAAGTACCGTAAAACGGAAGAGGAACACCAGCGTTGGCTGGATGCGGTCGCAAAACATCCCCCGCTGCTGCACCCGGTGGTGCGGACCCATCCGGTGACGGGCAAACAGGCGCTGTTTGTGAATGAAGGGTTCACCACACGCATCGTGGACGTAGCGGAAAAAGAGAGTGAGGCGCTGCTTGGCTTCCTGTTCGCGCACATCACCAAACCGGAGTTCCAGGTGCGCTGGCGCTGGCAGGAGAACGATCTGGCGATCTGGGATAACCGCGTCACGCAGCATTACGCCAATGCGGAATACCTGCCGCAGCGAAGGATTATGCAGCGGGCGACGATCCTGGGGGATAAGCCGTTTTACCGTGCGCCTTGATTGCCGGGTGGCGGCGTTGCCTTACCCGGCCTACGTTTAATTGTAGGCCCGGTAAGCGCAGCGCCACCGGGCAACGGAGCTAAAGGTGTGCCTCTATATACCGCTGATAGCGGTTTGCCTTCAGATAACACAGATCCACCAGCACCAGCCCGTCGATACAGTTATTGAACGCCGGATCGCTGCCGAAATCGATAAACTGCACGCCGCCTGGCTCGCATAGCTCGGAATACTGTTTGTAGAGCGGCGGGATGCCACAACCCAGGTTGCCGAGCAGGGATTTCAGCTTTGTCAGGTCATCCACGTAATCCACCCCGCCAAACTGTGCCAGCACGTCCGGAAGTGAGGGCGGGTAGGGTTGACGCGAGGCGGCTAAAGGATGGCTGGCCGGAAACCAGAGACGATAAAACGCCACCAGCAGATCCCGCGCGGCAGGCGGTAAGCCGCCGGAAATAGAGACCGGGCCAAACAGGTAGCGGTAATGGGGATAGCGTGCCAGATAGGCGCCAATACCTGACCACAGATAGTCCAGACCGCGACGCCCCCAGTAGCGCGGCTGTATAAAGCTGCGCCCCAGCTCAATACCATGCTCCAGTATGTCCTGCATTTTTTCGTCGTAGTGGAACAGGCTGTAGCTGTACAACCCCTCGACGCCGCGCTTTTCCACCTGCATGGCCGTTGGCATAAAGCGGTATGCGCCGACAATTTCCAGGTCATCGTCATCCCACAGTATGAGGTGCAGATAGTCATCATCGTAGCTGTCCGTATCCCGGCGCTTCCCGCTGCCTTCCTCCACGGCACGAAAAGCAATCTCGCGCAGCCGCCCCAGCTCGCGCAGCAGAGGCGCCTCTTCCTGCCCGTTGCGCTGCCAAAGATAGATGGCCTTACCATCGCTGGTTTTGCCCAGACACTCGGCCTGCGCCAGTTCGCGCTTCAGCGTGGCCCTGTCTTCCGGGCGGGCAATGGCGCACTGGGTTTTAAAGACGCCAGGCAATCCCTTGCCAAGACGTATCACGTGCTGACGACACTGCTCGGCCATCTCACGCGATGAAAGGGTAGAACTAAACCGCTCATTCCAGGCAATCTGCTGGTCGATTTTGATCGGCAGCTGACTGTGACGGCGGCGAAACATCTGTTGCATCAGCAGCAGCATGGATACCGTTGGCGAGACCAGCGTGCTGGCATAAAACAGCAGGCTGTTGTGCGCCTGGATATGTACCGGAAGTAGCGGCACCCGTAATTTACCGGCCAGCTTGATAAAGCCCGGATGCCATTTTTTATCGCGGATGCCTTTGCGCGTTGGGCGGGAAACTTCACCCGCCGGAAAGAAGATCAGCACGCCGGCGTTTTGCAGGTGCTGCTCCATCTGTATCAGCGAGGCTTTTGCGGTTCTGCCGCCCATATTATCTACGGGAATAAACAATGAACTGAGGGGCTCAAGGTGGGACAGCATCCTGTTGGTAACAACCCTGACGTCGCGGCGCACGCGGGAAACGGCGTACAGCAGCGCCAGCCCATCCAGGGTGCCGGTGGGGTGGTTCGCTATCACAATAAGTGGGCCGTGTTCGGGGATTTGTTCGAGATCGCGGGCGGAAACGGAGCAGTGAATATCAAGGTGTTCCAGAACCTGCTCCACCATATCCAGCCCTTTCAGGTGACGGTGGCTGGCGGCAAACTGCTGAAATTCGTCTTCGTGTAGCAGTCTTTTTAACAGACTTTTTTGCCAGGGTGCGGGCCTCGCCTGAGGCCAAAGGTCATCAAGAACGCTGTCGAGACTAAACATTGATCACTCCTCCTGCCGTCTTGCCCAGACAGTAGAAGGAGGAGATGTCGTTTGTATTGCAGTTTGGTGAAGATTAGCGCAGAGAGCAGGCCGGGTAAGGCGAAGCCGTCACCCGGCGCTAAAGCGGATTAACGCAGAATTTTCTTCTCGGCCAGATCCAGCGCGAAATAGCTGAAGATTAGATCCGCGCCCGCACGTTTGATCGCCCCCAGGCTTTCAAGGATCACTTTCTCTTCGTCGATGGCGCCCGCCTGCGCGGCGAATTTGATCATCGCGTACTCGCCACTCACCTGGTAGGCGCCAAGCGGCAGTTCGGTGCGTTCGCGAATGTCGCGCAGGATATCCAGGTATGCGCCAGCCGGTTTCACCATCAGGCAGTCAGCGCCCTGGGCTTCATCAAGCAGAGACTCACGAATCGCTTCGCGGCGGTTCAGCGGGTTCATCTGATAGGTTTTACGATCGCCTTTCAGCGCGGTGCCCGCTGCTTCGCGGAACGGGCCGTAGAAAGAGGAGGCGAATTTGGTGGAGTAGGACATGATGGCGGTGTCGGTGAAGCCCGCGGCGTCCAGCGCCTGGCGGATCGCCTGTACCTGCCCATCCATTGCCGCAGAAGGCGCAATGAAATCCGCACCCGCAGCGGCGGCAACCACCGCCTGCTTGCCCAGATTCAGCAGGGTCGCATCGTTGTCCACGCCGTGATCGCACAGCACACCGCAGTGGCCATGAGAGGTGTATTCGCAGAAGCAGGTATCGGACATGACGATCATCTCCGGCACACTCTCTTTGCAGATGCGCGACATGCGGGCGACGAGGCCGTCTTCTTTCCAGGCATCGCTGCCGGTCGCGTCAGTGTGGTGGGAGATACCGAACGTCATCACCGAGCGGATGCCCGCATTCGCAATACGTTCGATCTCGCGGGCCAGATGCTTTTCAGGAATGCGCATCACGCCCGGCATCGCGTCGATGGCTTTGTAGTCATCGATCTCTTCTTCAACAAAAATCGGCAACACCAGATCGTTTAAGGTCAGTGTTGTCTCTTCAAACATGGCGCGCAGTGCGGGTGACTTGCGCAGGCGACGGGGACGTGCAATTAAATCGGTCATGGTATGCCTGATGTTTGTGGAACAAAGAGGTATAGTGTACCTGAAAGCGGGGAGCGGTGTTTTACTAAAGTGGGCTTTTAGATTTTGGGCGTTGCGTCAAAACACGCGACGGGTAATTTGTCCTCCCGGAATTAAAAAGGCATTTTAAAGATGGGAATATATTGGCGTTATTTCTGTATTGAAGAGGTAATATCATTATTAGTGATCTATTGTTTTTTATTATATTTATTGAACCAATGAAATGAGATTGCAATCTACTGATTTTATAATCTTTATTCATAATGATTGATATTGTCCTGGGTTTATAAGCTTATTTGTCTGAATACGGACTTAATGGAATCATTCATTGAACCTTTTCGAAGTGAAACTGCATAATTCCTTCCGCAATTAAACATTGCCAAATGATTTGATGGACAAACTTGCTTACGTCCCTGAGGAGGGATGACCCAATGCAAACATGGAAAAAGAAACTGGTTGTATCACAACTTGCATTAGCCTGCACACTGGCTATCGCTTCTCAGGCCAATGCGAAAGATATATCCGGCACGACATATAATACTTTTGGATATGACAATACTGCGTCCACGCCCTGGTATTATGGTTATGCTGACTGGAATTATTCAGATGCCACACATGATGGTGACATTTATCCGGTCGTCAATAAATCAACCGTAAACGGAGTTATTTCGACATACTATCTGGATGATGGTGTCAATGGCCGTGCGAACGCGTTGAGTATTTCTAACAGTACCATTAACGGCATGATCACGTCAGAGTGTATGACCACGACGTGTGCAGATGGCGTAGATACTGACGGCACCGCTCATACCCAGTATGATCGTTTTAGCCTGACCGTTGATAACTCCACCATCAACGATACCTACGAGCATTACGCGTATGATGTCGTTAATGGCGAAACCACTGAAACGCATTATCTGGACACCTATGGTCTGGGTAACGCCATCACCCTGGACGTTGAGTCTGATATCGTTATTCAGAACAACTCCCACATCGCGGGCATCACGCTGACGCAGGGTTACCAGGATCTGGATAACACGCCATACGACGGTGTTGAAGGCGTTGCTAACAGCAGCAATGTCTTTACCGATACGCTGGTGGTGAAAGACTCTGTCCTGACCTCCGGTGCGTACAGCGATCTGGGTACCAGCGGCTTCTACGGTCAAACGGCGAAGCCGAGCGACTACGGTGAAACCAACGCCACGGCTGCCGATGATGCGGCGCTGATCGTTGCGGCTGGCGCGTCTGATAACGCTATGCAGACCACCGCTACCTTCGATCACTCTACCATTACTGGCGATATCCTTTTCTCCAGCACCTTTGATAACAACTTCTACGAGAATGGCGATCCGGCAACGGATACCACCGATGACGGCATCTATAACCCAACTACCAACGGCTGGGATGATACCGACAAGCTGGATGTCACGCTGACCAATGGCAGTAAATGGGTGGGTGCCGCGCAGTCCAGCGTTGAAGCCATCGGCACGGCGCAGATGTATGGTGAAGGCTACAGCAATGTAGACTGGCACGCGCTTTCTCCAAACAGCATTTGGCCTGATTCTACCTTTGACAGCAACGGTCACGTTGCGGGTGAAGAGGTTTATCAGAGCGGCCTGTTCAACGTGGCGCTGGATAACGGTTCCGAGTGGGATACCCGTAAGATCTCCAACATCGACGCGCTGACGGTGAACAACCAGTCTCAGGTCAATGTTGAAAACTCCGGCCTGCTGGCCGATTCCATCACTCTGACCAATGTGTCTAGCCTGAATATCGGCGACAGCGGCGCGGTAGCAACCGACAGCCTGTATCTGGATAGCTACAGCCGTGCGGCACTGACTGAAGAGACAGCTGAGCTGTATGCCAACACCATTACCGTGGACAACGGTGCAGAGCTGGCGCTGGGTCTGGGTCAGGTTGATACACACAATATGGTGCTGACCGATGGCGGTGTGCTCAACGTTGCCAGCCGCGATTATGTGCTGAACAGCGACCTGAACAACGCACGCTATATCACCAACGATCGCTATAAAGCTGACTACGACTATGGTGTTGTCGCGCTGAACTCTGACGGTCATCTGGCGGTGAACGGTGACGTTGCCGGTAACTATAAAGTGCGCATCGACGATGCGACCGGCGCAGGCTCCGTAGCTGACTACAAAAACAAAGAGATCATTCGCGTCTATGACAATAACGCGGATACCGCTGCCAGCTTTACTGCGGCAAACAAAGCTGATTTAGGTGCTTACACCTATCAGGCGCAGCAGAAGGGCGACACCGTTGTTCTCCAGCAGGAAGAGCTGACTGACTACGCCAACATGGCGCTGAGCATTCCTTCTGCTAATACCAACATCTGGAATCTGCAACAGGATACCGTGGGTACCCGTCTGACCAACAGCCGTCATGGCCTGGCAGATAACGGCGGCGCATGGGTGAGCTATTTCGGCGGCAACTTTGACGCGGATAATGGCACCGTTAGCTACGATCAGGACGTAAGCGGCATTATGGTAGGTCTGGATACTCAGATCGACGGTAATAATGCTAAGTGGATTGTCGGTGGTGCGGCTGGTTTCGCGAAGGGTGATATCAGCGATCGTACAGGTCAGGTCGATCAGGACAGCCAGACTGCGATGATCTACGCGTCGGCGAAGTTCATGAATGACATCTTCCTCGACAGCTCCCTGAGCTACACCCGCTTCAACAACGACCTCTCTGCCACCATGAGCAATGGTCAGTATGTTGACGGTAATACCACGACTGACGCCGTTGGTTTCGGAATGAAACTGGGCTATGACTGGAAACCAAACCTGTCTGGCTACGTCACGCCTTACGCGGCGATCTCTGGCCTGTTCCAGTCCGGTGATGACTACCAGTTAAGCAACGACATGCGTATCGATGGTCAGTCTTACGACAGTATGCGTTATGAACTCGGCGTGGATGCAGGTTATACCTTCAACTACGGCGGCGAGCAGGCATTAACGCCTTACTTCAAACTGGCTTACGTGTATGACGATGCCGACAACAATGCTGATATCAACAACGACAGCATTGATAACGGCGTGGAAGGCTCTGCGGTTCGCGTGGGACTGGGCACTCAGTTCAGCTTCACGAAAAACTTCATTGCTTACACTGATGCGACTTATCTGGGCGGCGGCGACGTTGACCAGAACTGGGGAGCAAACCTGGGTGTGAAATATACCTGGTAAGAAAAAAGCGCGGGGGATTTTGCCCCCGCTTTTTTATGTGCTTTAAAAATAATAAAGAACCGACAGATACAGATGACTTGAGGTATGCATGAACGTTAATGCGAAACCACTTTCTGAATTAAGCCGGCTCATAAAGTGTCTGGAAATCGCCGGTACCCCATTTAAGACCGAACCACAACAATTAATAACTACCGGCAATAATGATGATGAACCCTTGACCGTTGTCATACAATCCGGTCTGACTGCCGTCCACCGTAAATCAGACGAATTACTTATGGGTATCGCGCGGGCGCCGTATATCCACGGTTTAAGCGCATGGATAAATGACAACCATCTTGAATATTCTCTGATAGCACAAACACCTTGTAGCGGATTTTATTTGCCAGCCTCTGACGCGTGCCCACTTATTCAGGAAGCGCAACTTTGGCAAGAGGCTTTCTGCTGGCTGTCATGGCTAAACCATTTAATGGGAAAGCGTGATATGCAGTTGGTCGGAAATAACTCCTATAGCCAAATCCGGGCGATGCTGATCAATATGGCCGAGTGGGATGACACGCTACGTTCAAAAATTGGTGTTATGAATCATATTCAGCGTAGCACGCGTATTTCTCGTTCGGTCGTTGCTGAGGTTCTGGCTGCGCTGCGGCAGGGGAACTACATCAATATGAGCCGGGGCAAACTGATCAGTATCAACCGTTTGCCCACGGACTATTGAGATCAGTTAGAGGCCGTAAGCACCTGCGCTTTATTGGCGCTCAGCTCGGCCACCAGATTATTTACGCCATCACTCATATTCACGAAGCGTGTATTTGGCGACCGGGTGACCACCACAAAAGCGCCTACGTTTGATTGCGGAATCATCGCCATGTAGGTGATGAATCCGCCACCTCCACCGGTTTTTTGAATGATCCCCGGTCGGCCATCTTTTGGCGCCATATACACCCAGCCCATGCCGAGGGCATCGGCTTTACCTGGAACATCCATGCCAATGACGCGACGTAGCTGAGCACGCTGGTAGATGAGCGTCTGCATTCGGTCGGCCTGATTGCTGCGCGCGTAAAAATCCGATGAGAGGAACTGTTGCATCCAGCGCATCATGTCGCCAGGCGTAGAGTAAACGCCACCGCTGCCAATGGCGGCCAGCGTGTTATTGCACGGGCTGGCCCCTTTTTCCGCCACCATCAGACGCTTGCACTGGTCCGGGGAGGGGGTGTACGTGGTATCTTTCATCCCGAGCGGACGCGTGATCTGCTCTTCAAACAGTTGAGGGTAGGGCTTACCCGAGGCCGTCGCTAAAGCGTCGGCCAGCAGATCAAACGCCAGGTTAGAATAGCCGGCCTGCGAGCCCGGGGCCGATTTCAGGGTTGCTGTGCTCAGGTAGTTCCAGCGTTGCTCGCGGGTTGGCCAGACAAAGACAGGGCGATGCGCAGCGCCACCGGGCTGTTCTCGCGGCAGGGCGCTGGTATGGGTCGCCAGATTGACCAGTCTGATCGGCGTTCCCTGATATGTCGGAACGCGAGCGCCGGGCGGCGCATATTTGCTGAGCGGATCGTCGAGTTTCACCACGCCCTGATCGAGCAGTTTCACCAGCATTTCGCTGGTCATCAACTTGGTTATCGACGCGATACGGATAACGGAATCCAGCTGCGGACGAACGTTATTTCCCGGCCGTGTTTCACCGAAGCTGCGAAACACCCGTTGGTTACCGTCGATCACGACCAGCGCCATTCCCGTCGCACCGCTGCCGTAATAAATAAGGTTCGCGTAGCGATCGGCAATGTCAGAGGCCAGAACCGGGGCCGTCAGAGGCTGTGCCGCCTGGGCGGTGGACAGGCTCACCGCACACAGCGCGGCGATAGAGAGCAGACAACGTTTCAACGAAAAGCATCCATCAAGTGAATAAGGAAAGTTACGGGTAGTTATACTACTAATCGGCGTCGGGCAATGGCCCGATTTGCATAACGATAGCGAGAAAAACGTAACCGTGGGTAAATTTGAACAATTTACTTGCGGCGTGGCTCCCATTTTGTGACATCGACCGTATGATAGACGCTACGATCGCTGTTGCGAATGAAACGCACCGAAACAATTCCTGAAAACGGGGAAGCGAACTAATAATTCACCCGCAGGTCTCACTTTTTTGCGTGAGCCGGGAGGCTGGCGCAGGCAAGGTTTCGTGTGGCGATATGTTGAACACAGCAACAGCCATAACAACAAGAAGGAAGCACAATGTTTAAGTCTTTTTTCCCAAAGCCGGGGCCCTTTTTCCTGTCGGCATTTATTTGGGCACTGCTGGCTGTCATTTTCTGGCAGGCCGGTGGCGGCGCGTGGCTGACCCGTCTTACGGGGGCAACGGGCGATATTCCCATTAGCGCAGCGCGCTTCTGGTCCATGAGCTATCTGCTTTTCTACGCTTATTACGTGCTCTGCGTAGGGCTTTTTGCCATGTTCTGGTTTGTCTATTCTCCTCACCGCTGGCAATACTGGTCGATTCTCGGCACGTCGTTAATCATCTTTGTCACCTGGTTCCTGGTGGAGGTGGGCGTAGCGGTCAACGCCTGGTATGCGCCGTTTTACGATCTGATCCAGACGGCGTTGAGTTCGCCGCATAAAGTGACCATTAACCAGTTCTACCATGAGGTGGGGATCTTCCTCGGCATCGCCCTCATCGCCGTGGTGATCGGCGTGATGAATAACTTTTTCGTCAGCCACTATGTGTTCCGCTGGCGTACCGCGATGAACGAACACTATATGGCGCACTGGCAGCACCTGCGGCATATCGAAGGTGCCGCACAGCGTGTGCAGGAAGACACCATGCGTTTTGCCTCTACTCTGGAAGATATGGGCGTGAGCTTTATCAACGCCATCATGACGCTGATCGCCTTCCTGCCTGTGCTGGTGACGCTCTCGTCGCACGTTCCGGAGCTGCCGATTGTCGGCCATCTGCCCTACGGCCTGGTGATTGCCGCGATTGTCTGGTCGCTGATGGGAACGGGGCTGCTGGCGGTGGTGGGGATCAAGCTGCCGGGGCTGGAGTTTAAAAACCAGCGCGTGGAAGCGGCCTACCGTAAAGAGCTGGTGTATGGCGAAGACGATGCCAACCGTGCGTCACCGCCTACCGTGCGTGAGCTGTTTGGCGCCGTACGTCGTAACTACTTCCGCCTCTATTTCCATTACATGTATTTCAATATCGCGCGCATTCTTTATCTTCAGGTTGATAACGTTTTCGGGTTGTTCCTGCTGTTCCCGTCCATCGTTGCGGGTACGATTACGCTCGGTCTGATGACCCAAATCACCAACGTCTTTGGTCAGGTTCGCGGTTCGTTCCAGTATCTGATTAGCTCCTGGACTACGCTGGTGGAGCTGATGTCCATCTACAAACGTTTACGCAGTTTCGAGCGTGAGCTGGACGATAAGGACGTGCAGGAAGTTACCCATACATTAGGTTAAAAAGGAATTGCTATGCCATTTGCCGTACCACGTGCATTACCGCTGACGTTACTCGCCGCCTTCGTGCTGGCGGGCTGTGCCGAAAAAGGGGCTGCCCCGCTCAAAGAAGGGGAGAAGCCCGTTGATGTGGCGAGCGTGGTGCGGCAAAAAATGCCCGCCAGCGTGAAGGATCGCAGTGAGTGGGCTGATGCGCTGGCAGCGACCTTCAAAAGCCAGAAGATCGCGCCTACCGAGGAGAATATCTGCTCGGTGCTGGCGGTGGCACAGCAGGAATCGATGTATCAGTCAGATCCTGTTGTGCCTGGCCTGAACAAAATTGCCTGGAAGGAGATCGACCGCCGGGCCGAATCGATGCATATCCCGGTTTTCCTGGTGCATACCGCCCTTAAAATCA
Organism: Enterobacter cloacae complex sp. EB5; assembly: GCF_031432835.1. Taxonomy (NCBI): domain Bacteria; kingdom Pseudomonadati; phylum Pseudomonadota; class Gammaproteobacteria; order Enterobacterales; family Enterobacteriaceae; genus Enterobacter; species Enterobacter cloacae complex sp. EB5. The sequence continues at coordinate 1,006,074 of NZ_CP133860.1, read as the reverse complement.
CCTCGCCAAACGGTAAAAGCTACAGTGAACGGCTGGATACGGTGAAAACCGAGAAGCAGCTCAGCGCCATCTTCGATGATTTCATCAATATGGTGCCGATGGGGCAGAAGCTGTTTGGTTCGCTAAATCCGGTGCATACCGGCGGTCCGATGCAGGTCAGTATCGCATTTGCGGAAAAGCATACCGACGGCTATCCGTGGGATATCGACGGTACGGTGCGTCAGGAGGTCTTCTCCCTGCGCGGTGGGTTGTGGTTTGGGACGTATCACCTGCTGAATTATCCGGCCAACTACGATAAACCGCTGTATCGCTTTGCCGACTTTAACGCGGGCTGGTATGCCAGCCGAAATGCAGCCTTCCAGAATGCGGTAAGCCGCGCCAGCGGTGTGAAGCTCGCTTTGGACGGCGATCTCATTGCTTACGGCAGCAGTGAGGCCGGGACCACCGAACGTGCGGTGCGAAAACTCTCGACGAAGCTGGAGATGAGCAACAGCGACATTCGCCGACAGCTGGAGAAGGGCGACAGCCTGGCGTTTGAGAAAACGGATCTGTATAAGCAGGTCTTTGCGCTGGCCGAGAAGAAAAGTGGGAAGGCATTACCCAGAGCCATTCTGCCAGGCATTCAGCTGGAAAGCCCGAAGATCACGCGTAACCTGACGACCGCCTGGTTCGCGAAACGCGTTGACGATCGTCGGGCACGCTGTATGGGACTGTAATCAGTGGCGGTTGCGCCAGCGCAGGACAAGGGCAATCACGCCCAGAACCATGCTGCCCGCGAGGAAGGGAATGAGTCCAAATACGGTGCTCACGCCTAAACCGATTTCAACGCGCGGGCGGCCTGTATCCTGCACCTGCATCAGATGCTCATATACGCCAGGAGCATGCACCAGCATATTCAGAAGCTGGGTACCTGCCCAGAAACAAAACAGAACAAACAGGGCATAGGCAATATTCCCCGCCGTGGAGGTTTTTGGTTGTTTTCCGCCAAAAATCGGTTTCGACAATGTAAAGTCTGCCATAAGACCTCCCGAAAATATCACTCTGTTTTAATACGCGTCGTACAGGGTGAGTGTGACAGGTCATAGCATTTGTCAATATCAGAATCGTGGGAAATTGGGTTCAGGATTTCTCCTGGATTGTCGAATTCTGCATCACGTCACAAATTGATAACATAAGTGAAACTGCGCTGCTTTTCAGAATTTACGTATCCGCCACAGACGCCTTGATCAAACTGTGAGAGGATAGTTTTTTTTCTGCCGGAGTTGTCATGAAGCTCACTTCCAAACTACGCCGTGACTGGCATTACTACGCCTTTGCGATCGGGCTGATCTTTATTCTCAACGGTGTTGTCGGGCTGCTGGGATTTGAAGCGAAAGGCTGGCAAACCTATGCGGTTGGGCTGGTGACCTGGGTAATCAGTTTCTGGCTGGCGGGATTCATTATCCGCCGTCGTCCCGATGAGACGACGACGGCAGAGAAAGCCGACTAACCGTTAGTTAACGGAGCTTTTCAGGGCGCTGTCAGCGGCGTGACGCTCCAGCGCCAGTTCAATCAGACGGGTGATCAGTTCCGGATAGCTTATCCCGCTGGCCTGCCACAGTTTCGGGTACATGCTGATATTGGTAAAGCCCGGCAGGGTGTTGATTTCGTTAATCACCACCTCGTTTTCCGGCGTCAGAAACACGTCGACGCGCGCCATCCCACAGCATCCCAGCGCCTGATAGGCTTCAACGGCGATCGCGCGGATCTTGTCGTTAACGTCAGGATCGAGCGCGGCGGGAACCACAACCTGGGCACCTTTGTCGTCAATATATTTGGTGTCGTAGGAATAGAAGTCGCTGTTCAACACGACTTCACCGCAGGTACTCGCCTGCGGGAAGTCGTTGCCCAGTACGGCGCACTCAATTTCGCGTCCGTTTATTCCCTGCTCAACCACCACCTTATGGTCAAACTCAAAGGCCAGACGAACGGCATCGTTAAACTGCGCTTCGCTGGTGACTTTGCTGACGCCGACGGACGAGCCCTGATTCGCTGGTTTCACAAACAGCGGCAGGCCGAGTTGCGCCTGGATCTGCGCGAAGCTGTGTTTATCGCGGTTGGCGCGAGTAAGCGTCACGAACGGCGCAATATTCAGACCGGCGTCACGCAGGAGACGTTTTGTGACGTCTTTATCCATGCAGGCGGCAGAGCCCAGCACATCAGAACCGACAAACGGCAGGTTCGCCATCCGCAGCATGCCTTGCAAGGAGCCGTCTTCGCCCAGCGTGCCGTGAACAATAGGGAACACCACGTCAATCTGTGCCAGCGCCTGCGCGTTCCCGGCATCGATAAGCTGTCCCTGTTCCACGCCTGGAACCGTTGCGACGCTGATATCAGAAGGATTAAGGGCAATGTGCGCCGGATCGTCAGCGTGTAACAGATACTGGCTGGCATCGTTAACATGCCACTGGCCCTGTTTATCAATGCCCAACAGCACCACGTCAAAACGGCTTTTATCAATCGCATCAACGATATTTTTAGCCGATTGCAACGACACCTCGTGCTCTGCCGATTTTCCCCCAAAGACAATACCTACGCGCTGCTTTGCCATCTCACTCTCTTCCAGTCTGACGAAAAGCCAATAACATACCACGATGCCCGGCGGGTTTCGCGGCCTTCTGCCATAATGTTTTGAGGGATGCTGAAGGGGGGCGCGTGAAAGGAAAAGGTCTGTTTATTCTTATTGTTATTGCCGGGATCGCCACGGTGGGCTACCGCTGGCTGCCGCCGCATTACAACCCTTTCGTGCCGCTTACGCTTGACGATCCTCCCGGAAAAATAACCCAGTTTAAACTTCGGCGTTTAACACCGCAGGCGTGCGAAAGCCTGTTAGCGCAGGCGAATCAACGCCAGCTTATCCGTACCCAGGCTGTCGCTGACAGCGCCGGGGAGTGTCCGCTGAGTAACGTGGTGCGCGTGCGCGATTTTGGCCCGGTCAGCCTGAACAGCAGCTTTCTGGCCAGTTGCCCGCTGGCGTTAAGTTCGGCGCTGTTTATCAGCCAGCAGGCCCGGCCGCTCACTAAAACCTGGACGGGAAGCGAGCTTACCCGTATTGAACATCTGGGCAGCTTTGCCTGCCGCAATATCTACAGCCGCCCGGATGCGCGGCGCAGCGAACATGCCACGGCGGATGCGCTGGATATCAGCGCTTTCAGGCTGGCAAATGGACATCGCGTTACCGTCCTGAACGGCTGGAAAGCGGAAAAGACGCAGCCCTGGCTACAGGCACTGCTCTCGGCAAGCTGTGGTTATTACGGTAACGGTCTGGGACCGGACTATAATGCCGCCCATGCCAACCATTTCCATCTGGGGATGCGCGGATATGGATTATGTCGATGAAGCATAATCTTCCGCCTAAATTTGGATAAATTGTGACTTATTTCACAAATATGATGACTGGGAAGATAAAACACCAAAGTCTGCAAGGCCGCATCTCTGGCGCTATGTCATTGCGCGTAACTTGCTAATCTGTCGGCGAATTCGCCTAAAAATGAAGACTATTTCTGTTATGGTATCCTGGAAAGTTAACCTCATTTCAGTCTGGTTCGGCTGCTTCTTCACCGGACTGGCTATCAGCCAGATATTGCCCTTCCTGCCGCTGTATGTGTCGCAGTTGGGGGTCACTTCCCATGAAGCGCTCTCCATGTGGTCCGGCCTGACGTTCAGCGTGACGTTTCTGGTCTCCGCCATTGTGTCGCCGATGTGGGGTAGCCTGGCGGATCGCAAGGGGCGCAAGTTGATGCTGCTCCGCGCCTCGCTGGGGATGGCGATAGCCATTTTGCTCCAGGCCTTCGCCACCAACGTCTGGCAGCTGTTTATTCTGCGGGCGATAATGGGGCTGACCTCCGGTTACATTCCGAATGCCATGGCGCTGGTGGCCTCACAGGTACCGCGTGAGCGAAGCGGCTGGGCGCTCAGCACGCTTTCCACCGCCCAGATCAGCGGGGTCATTGGCGGCCCGCTGCTCGGCGGCTTCCTGGCTGACCATGTTGGGCTGCGTGCGGTCTTTATCATTACCGCGATCCTGCTGACGATCAGCTTTCTGGTCACCCTTTTTCTGATTAAAGAGGGCGGGCGGCCTGTTGTCAGTAAATCCGAACGCCTGAGCGGAAAAGCGGTTTTCGCCTCGCTGCCGTATCCTGGCCTGATGATTAGCCTCTTTGTGACGACGATGGTGATCCAGCTTTGTAACGGCTCGGTGGGGCCGATTCTGGCGCTGTTTATCAAGTCGATGGCGCCGGACAGCAGCAACATTGCGTTTCTGAGCGGGATGATTGCCGCCGTGCCTGGCGTGTCGGCGCTGATGTCCGCTCCGCGTCTGGGGAAACTGGGCGACAGGATCGGTACGGCACGTATTCTGATGGCAACGCTCATCATTGCGGTGATCCTTTTCTTTGCCATGTCATTCGTCACCACACCTCTTCAGTTGGGCATCCTGCGCTTCCTGCTTGGCTTCGCGGATGGCGCCATGTTGCCCGCTGTTCAGACGCTGCTGGTGAAATATTCCAGTGACCAGGTAACCGGCCGTATTTTTGGCTACAACCAGTCGTTCATGTATTTAGGCAACGTAGCGGGCCCGCTTATTGGCGCCTCGGTCTCGGCGATGGCGGGTTTCCGCTGGGTATTTGCCGCGACGGCGGTGGTGGTGCTTCTGAATATTATTCAACTGGCCTTTGCCTTGCGCCGTCGCAGGCGAATCGCTGAGGCTAAGTCGGCCCGGTAAACACGATAATATATTATTTATTCTTATGAACGCCGCATTTTTATATAACGAAATGCGGCGCCTTTCTTTTAGAAAAACGTTTCGCTTTCGCGCTGAAATATCTTTTTTGGCAGCGACGTCACTTTTGCATAAGATAAAGCCAATCCATGCTTTTCATTATTCAGTGAGGGTGTTAATTTCAGGGGAAATCACATAAGGAAATAGCACCATGAAAAATCTCATTGCTGAGTTGTTGGTTAAGCTTGCCCAAAAGGAAGAAGAGTCGAAAGAGCTGGTTGCCCAGGTCGAGGCGCTGGAAATCGTTGTGACGGCGCTGCTGCGACAGATGGCAAAGCCGGAGCAGGAGGCGTTGATTGACAACGTTGAAGGTGCGCTGGAAAAAGCGCGTCCTGATTCCCAGGTGCCTGCGGAAGATGCGGAGCTGCTTCAGCAATACGTAAAGAAGCTTTTAAGGCATCCTCGCAGCTAACCTGCCTGAGGTGAAATGACGTGTCACAGAATTGTCATGCAGGATGCCTGGCGTCGCTCTGTTTTTATTTTTACACATTTATGCAGGGGGAATTAAATTGAGACAGAGCACACTTTTCACCGCATAATTTCTGCTATTAATTACCGCCTCCCTTCCGGCGAAACCGGATAATGATCATTGTGTCGCTACAGGGCTGAAATAACCGGGAAGCCCGGCGAAAATCAGGGCCGCAGGGTGGTTTTTTTTCCGTAACGAACCAGACTTAACGTGGAACTTCACATAAAGGATGGTGCAATGAAAACAACAATACTGGTTACCCTGCTCTCTGGCCTGTGTCTGATGGCCTCAGCACACGCGGAAGAGAAAACGTTAACGCCCCAGCAGCAACGCATGACTACCTGTAACCAACAGGCGACATCGCAAAGCCTGAAAGGGGATGCCCGTAAAACGTACATGAGCGACTGCCTTAAAAATGGTGCGGCTAAACCCGGTGAAAAAAGCCTGACCCCGCAGCAGCAAAAAATGCGCGAGTGCAACGCCCAGGCGACACAGCAGATGCTGAAAGGCGACGATCGCAGCAAGTTCATGAGCGCGTGCCTGAAAAAACAGGCGTAGTGCTAACGGGTGAGTCACGGCTGTGGCTCACCCAAAATTTCATACTTTCCCCGCTATCCCCCTCTCTATAATTTGGGAAAATGTTTCAGAATATTCCCAAAAATGATGAATGATGAGTTTTATGACAATCACGAGAACATTCGGGAAGCCTGGCACCAGCAGCTTACTCAGGATGATTCATACCGTTCCGGTCTGCGATTTGCACGGCGGTTACGGCTGGCACGCATCGTCGGTCTGGCGGCACTGTTTATTCCGCTTGCCAGCGTTCTGGTGAGTCAGTTTCTTTCCGGCGTCTGGTGGTTGTTGCTGGTGGGCTGGGTCTTTGTCTGGCCCCATCTGGCCTGGCAACTGGCTTTTCGTTCGGCTGAACCCAACAGCAGTGAAATCGTTAATCTGAAAATCGATGCCATTATTGCCGGTGTCTGGATGGGGCTAACAGGGTGCAGTGCGCTGCCAACGGCGGCGCTGATCATGATGATCGGCATGAATATGATGGGATCGGGGGGGTGCCGGTTATTTCTGACAGGACTGGCGCTGCTTGCTCTGTCTGCCTTGTTGACCGTGCAATCCACGGGTACTCCTGTGCTATTGACCTCTGAACCGCTGGCGTTGTGGCTGACGCTCCCCGTGCTGGTGGTCTACCCCATGCTGTTTGCCTGGCTCAGCCACCGCACGGCGATCCGGCTGGCAGAGCATAAGCGTCGGCTTGAGCTGATGAGTACCCGCGACGGCATGACCGGGGTGTTCAATCGCCGTCACTGGGAAACGCTGCTGCGTAATGAATTTGATGCCTGCCGTCGCAGCCATCGACAGGCGACGATATTGCTCATTGATATCGATCACTTCAAGACGATCAATGACACCTGGGGGCATGACGTGGGGGATGAAGCGATTGTTGCCATCACGCGCCAGCTTCAGTTGACCCTGCGCTCAGGCGATTATATTGGTCGCTTTGGTGGGGATGAGTTCGCGGTGATCATGTCCGGCACGCCTGCCGACAGCGCGATTGCAGCGATGTCGCGCGTCCATGAACGGCTGGTCAACATGCCGCTGCACGGAGCACCAACGGCGAGGTTATGTATCAGCGTTGGGGTTGCCCCTTGGGGGGCGCAGTTCACCCACTATCGTGAATGGCTAAAGGCGGCAGACGTGGCCCTCTATAAAGCCAAAAATGCCGGACGGGGCCGCACCGAAGTGGCCGCCTGACGCCCGGCGTAGCGCATCAGGACTTACTGAGCTTCTCTGATTTTTCCATGCATTTTTGCATCGCCTCGATCACGGCAGAGCGGAACCCACGATCTTCCAGCACGCGTACGGCTTCAATGGTGGTGCCCCCCGGCGAGCACACCATATCTTTCAGTTCGCCCGGATGTTTACCCGTTTCCAGCACCATTTTGGCCGAACCCATCACCGCCTGCGCTGCAAATTTGTAGGCCTGCGCGCGAGGCATTCCACCCAGTACGGCGGCATCGGCCATGGCTTCGATAAACATAAAAACATACGCCGGGGCAGAGCCGCTCACGCCGACCACCGGGTGGATCATCGGTTCGGCAATCACTTCCGCTTCGCCGAAGCAGCGGAAGATATTCAGTACATCTGCCACGTCTTCAGAAGTGACCAGCGCGTTCGGGGTGACGGAGGTCATACCGGCATTCACCAGCGACGGGGTGTTTGGCATGGCGCGAACAATCTTACGGTCGTGGCCCAGCGCGCGGGCGAGCTGGTCGAGGGTAACGCCTGCGGCAATCGACACCACCAGGGTCTCTTTGTTAAGGCTGGAGGTGATCTCGCTCAGGACTTTAATCATGATATTCGGCTTAACGGCGCCAAAGACAATATCCGCCACCTGAGCCACTTCCTGCGCGCTTTCGGCTGCGTTGACGCCATACTCATCACGCAGCGCCGCGACTTTATCCGGGGATGGGGTATAGACCCAAATCTGCCCCGGCAGTACCTGCCCGCTGGCAATCAGTCCGCCGAGGATAGCTTTACCCATGTTTCCGCAGCCGATAAACCCGATTTTCTTATCCATCACGTCTCTCCGTTATTATGCGTTGTTATCTCTCACAGATAGCTTAACAACGAAATGCAGGCGACAATAGTCGCCAGAATCATAATGGGGAGAGACGATGGCGATTTGGGTTGATGCGGACGCGTGTCCGAATGTGATTAAAGAGATTTTATTTCGTGCTGCCGAGCGCGTGCAGATGCCGCTGACGCTGGTGGCGAACCAGAATATCCGCGTGCCGCCCTCCAGATACATCCGTTCTCTGCGCGTTCCGGCCGGGTTTGACGTGGCGGATAACGAGATAGTACGCCTGTGTGACGCAGGAGATCTGGTGATCACCGCGGATATCCCGCTGGCTGCCGATGTGCTGGCGAAAGGGGCGGCGGCGCTGAACCCGCGCGGAGAACGCTATTCACCGGCAACGATCCGGGAGAAGCTCACCATGCGTGATTTTATGGATACGCTTCGTTCCAGCGGCGTGCAAACCGGTGGGCCGGACAGCCTGTCGCAGCGCGATCGCCAGCAGTTTGCCGCCGAGCTGGATAAATGGCTGCTGGAAGTGAAGCGCCGCCCGGCTTAGCCCACCTCCGGGCGGTTTTGTGGTACAGTGTGGCTTCCACAGGCTTGTCATTCCGTACCGCTTTGCAGTAAAGTTAGCGCAACATCTACTGCAATCATTTCTTTACAGCCTTCAGTTATCCGGCAGCAAGGGGAACACCTGGTTATGAACCCACCCATCTTTTTAGTTGGCCCTCGCGGCTGTGGGAAAACCACCGTTGGTCTGGAGCTGGCGCGTCTGTGCCAGAGTCAGTTTGTCGATACTGACCACTGGCTCCAGGAGAATGCCGGTAAGACCATCGCCGATATCGTAGAGGATGAGGGGTGGGAGAGCTTTCGTGCGCGTGAAACAGCCACGCTGGAAGCGGTGACCGCGCCGTCAACCGTGATTGCGACCGGTGGGGGCATTATTCTGGCGCCGTATAATCGCCAGTTTATGCGCGAAAAGGGTGTCGTGATCTACCTTTGTGCACCGGTCTCTACGCTGGTGGGGCGGCTGGAGGCGTTTCCGGAAGAGGGGCAGCGCCCGGCGCTGACCGCGAAACCGCTGAGTGAAGAGGTCAGCGACGTCCTTGCCGAACGCGATGCACTGTACCGCGAGGCGGCACACCACGTTGTGGATGCGTCGGCGTCACCCGAGAAAGTTGCGATTCAGATTATTACCGCCCTGCGTTTGGCTTGCGCCAGCTAACAGCCGTCTATACTCATAGCTCAGACATAAAAAAAGGATGAGCTATGCCAACCAGACCTCCCTATCCACGTGAAGCCCGCATCGTTACCGTTGAAAAAGGTAACGGCGATCAGACCGTAACCTGGTACCAGCTGCGTGCCGATCACCCTAAACCTGATTCGCTGATCAGCGAACATGAAACCGAACAGGAAGCGCTGGATGCGAAACGGCGCTATGAGGATCCTGAGAAGTCCTGACAGGAATCCGAATTCGTTACAACCGTGCCTGAATCACACTTTTAACTTATCGCTGATGTTAAGCAGCAGTTAATATTTAGTTATTACAGGTGGATTCGGAAAGGCCAGTCGATCTTTACATTACGATGTAGAGATCCCCTGCTACGCTTGGTGCTGTTTTGTTGAATAAATGAACAGTGCAGCGTAGTGAGCCTGTACCTGTGTGGCAGTTGTGGTAGTAACGGAAGGCGATCAAAATGAAGGCGACGTTGGCGATCCTCACGATTGGTGTGGTGCCTGTAAGCGAAGTATTACCGCTCTTAACCGAGCATGTCTCTGAACAACAAATTACGCATCTCAGTCTGTTAGGGAAGCTCAGTCGGGAAGAGGTCATGGAAGACTACGCGGTCGGAGAGGGGGAAGATCCCCTGGCAACGTTACTCAGTGACGGTAAACTGGCGCATGTGTCGCGCCAGAAAATCGAGCGCGCGCTACAGGGCGTGATCGAAGTGCTCGACAATCAGGACTATGACGTCATTTTGCTGATGAGCACGGCACCCGTTAAAGGGCTCAGCGCGCGTAATGCCATTCTGCTCGAACCGATGCGGATTATCCCCCCGCTGGTGGCCTCAATTGTTGATGGTCATCAGGTTGGGGTCATCGTTCCCGTTGAGGAACTGCTGGATAACCAGACGGTGAAGTGGGCTGCGCTGGAGCACACCCCGCTGTACGCGCTGGCAAACCCGTTCTGGGACAGCGAAGCGAAGCTGATTGCGGCCGGGCAGGAGTTGATCGACAGAGGGGCGGATGTCCTGATGCTCGACTGCCTGGGCTTCCATCAGCGGCATCGTGATTTACTGCAAAAGGCGCTGGATGTTCCGGTGCTGCTCTCTAACGTCCTGATGGCGCGCCTGGCGTCAGAATTACTGGTGTAATGATTTTGCGTGACAGGTCATGAGCATGGCCCCTATAGTTGATTTTTCTCTATAAATATAAGGGCCAGTTCATGCTTCAAAGTAACGAATACTTTTCCGGTAAAGTGAAATCCATTGGTTTTACCAGCAGCACCACTGGCCGCGCCAGTGTCGGCGTCATGGCGGAAGGGGAATACACCTTTGGCACCGCAGAAGCGGAAGAGATGACGGTGGTCAGCGGCGCGCTGAACGTCCTGCTGCCGGGTGAAACGGAGTGGAAAGTCTATAGTGCCGGGCAGGTCTTCAACGTGCCGGGCCACAGCGAGTTCCATTTACAGGTTGCAGAGCCAACCTCTTATCTGTGCCGCTATCTGAAATAAAAGCATGCCGGGTGGCGCATTCGCTTACCCGGCCTGCGTTTTGCCTGTCAGCGCTGCGCTTCGCCGCCGAGACCTTCCACCAGGTTCTGAATCAGCGCCGCCAGCTCGCCGGTCATCAGGATAAAGTCTGCGTCAAAGCGCTGAGCATAATCTTCGCGGTCGATATCTTCGTTCTGATCGCGCAGTTCATCACAGAACTTAAGGCGCTTCACGGAGCCGTCATCACACATCACAAACTGAATGCGCTGCTGCCAGTCGAGTGCCAGTTTGGTCACCACTTTGCCCGCTTCAATGTGCACGGCGATTTCGTCGCTCACCAGATCCTGCTTCTTCGCGCGGATCACGCCGCCATCTTCCAGCAGCGCTTTGAGCTCTGCTTCATCAAGGATCTGGAAGCCCTGCGCAGCAGTCCCGCTGCGCACCCACTCGGTCAGGGTCAGCTCAATCGGCGTTTCCAGCGCCAGCGGTACCACCGGTAATGAGCCAAGGCTCTTACGCAGCAGCGCCAGGGTATCTTCCGCTTTTTTGGCGCTGGCGCAGTCCACCATAATCAGCCCGTTCACGGTGTCGATCCACATCATGGTCTGGCTAAAGCGGCTAAAGGCGCGCGGCAGCAGCGAGTGCAGCACTTCATCCTTCAGCGAATCTTTTTCGGTTTTTTTAAGCTTACGGCCCTGTTCAGCTTCCAGCTTGAAGATCTTCGCTTCGAGCGCCTGCTTAACCACGGGCGTCGGTAAGATCTTCTCTTCTTTACGGGCGCAAACGATGATTTGCCCCGTGCTGCTGGCGTGGGTCAGCGCATCGCTTTGAGAACCCATTGGCGGAACCCAGCCGGTTTTTGCCATATCCTGGCTACCGCAAGGGGTAAAGGAGTAAGCGGCTAACTGTTTTTCCATCTCTTCTGCACGCAGCGAAACGTCGCGGCTGAGACGGTAAACCATCAAATTTTTGAACCACAGCATGATAATTTCCACGGCCTTGTCGTTAAATCAGCGGGCATGATAACGAATTGTCGCATCGCTTGCATTGCTAATCGGGAAGCGGGCTTCTACTCTGTTGATAATCAAAATAATGAGGAGTGTCTTGTGCGTATTGGGATTGATTTGGGCGGCACCAAAACAGAAGTTATTGCGCTGAGCGAGCAGGGGGAGCAACTGTTTCGCCACCGTCTGCCTACGCCGCGCGATGATTATCACCAGACCATAGAGACGATTGCCCGCCTGGTCGATATGGCAGAGCAGGCAACGGGCGAGACGGGCACGGTCGGGATGGGGATCCCCGGCTCCATTTCGCCGTATACCGGCGTGGTGAAAAACGCCAACTCCACCTGGCTCAACGGTCAGCCGTTTGATAAAGACTTAAGCCAACGCCTGAACCGGGAGGTGCGTCTGGCGAATGACGCTAACTGCCTTGCGGTGTCTGAGGCCGTGGATGGCGCAGCAGCTGGCGCGCAGACCGTATTTGCGGTCATTATCGGCACCGGCTGTGGGGCGGGCGTGGCTATCGGCGGGCGTTCGCATATTGGCGGCAACGGCACCGCGGGCGAGTGGGGACACAACCCGCTGCCGTGGATGGACGAAGATGAACTCAAATACCGCGCCGAAGTGCCGTGCTACTGCGGCAAGCAGGGCTGTATTGAGACCTTTATCTCCGGCACGGGGTTTGCCACCGATTATCATCGTCTGAGCGGCCAGCCGCTGAAAGGTAACGAGATTATGCGTCTGGTTGAGGAGCAGGATCCGGTGGCTGAACTGGCGCTCAGCCGCTACGAAATGCGGCTGGCTAAGTCCCTGGCGCATGTGATCAACATCCTCGATCCGGACGTGATTGTGCTGGGCGGCGGCATGAGCAACGTTGACCGGCTGTACGCCACGGTGCCAACGCTGGTGAAACAGTGGGTATTTGGCGGCGAGTGCGAAACGCCGATCCGCAAAGCCGTCCACGGTGACTCCAGCGGCGTACGCGGCGCGGCGTGGCTCTGGCCGGAATAAACGCAAAACAGTTTTTAATGTTTGTACCCTCTCCCCAGTAGGAGAGGGTCAGGGTGAGGGCACCAGAGCGCATCATCCCCCCATTTACTGCACCGCAAACTCCCTGTCCAGCCGGCTATATCCCAGCCCGTTGATCTTCTTCACTTTGATCTGCACCGGAATACGCTCTTTCATTGCCTCTACGTGGCTGATCACGCCAATGTTTTTCCCGGTGGCGTTCAGCGCGTCGAGCGCATCCAGCGCGGTGTCCAGCGTTTCGCTGTCGAGCGTGCCGAATCCTTCATCCAGGAACAGCGAGTCAATGCGCGTTTTGTGACTGACCAGATCGGAAAGCGCTAAAGCCAGCGCCAGGCTGACCAGGAAACTCTCCCCGCCGGAAAGGGTACGGGTATCGCGTACCGCATCGGCCTGCCAGGTATCGACCACTTCCAGCTCCAGCGCGTCGCTGGCTTTACGCTGAAGCAGATAGCGGCCATGCAGACGGTTGAGCTGCTGGTTGGCAAGCCACACCAGATTATCCAGCGTCAGCCCCTGGGCGAATTTACGGAATTTATCGCCGGTGCTGGAGCCTATCAGCGCGTTGAGATAGCCCCAGTCATCGGCCTGACGCGCCGCCTCCTCAATCTGCTGCATAAGCGCCTGCTGGTGCAGACGGTTATCGGCGTCCTGTTTGAGCTGCTGGCGAATCTCCCCCTGATGCGTGGTGTTGTCCCGAAGCTGTTGCGCCAGCTGGTGTAACTGCGCCTGAAGCGTTGCGGCATCGGTTTCCAGCCCCTCGGGGCGCTGTGCCTGATGCGCCTGAAGCTGCTGACTTGCCTGCACCGAAAGCGCCGTGGCCTGCTGGAGCTGGTTTTCCAGCGTCTGCTTTTGCTGTTCAAGCTGGCGGATCGACGCTTCATCCAGCAGGGCGGAGAGAAATGCCTCCCGATCGGCAAAGCAGCTCGCGGTCAGCGCGGCGTTGAACTGAGCCTGTGATTGCTGGAGCCGTTCACGCTCAAGCGTCTCCTGCTGCTGTAGGGTGGTGAGCTGGCTTTGCAGCGACACGCATTCGTCGTGGATGCCGCGCCAGTTCTCAGGGATAACCGCGTCGGCTTCTGCATCATCGGTAACCGGCAGCGTCTCCAGGATGGGCATCAGGGCGTTAATACGTTCCTGAATCGTAACGTGCTGGGCCTGTTTTTCCTGCCACAGGGTATATTCGCTTTCGCGTGCGCTCAGCCAGGCGCTTTCAGCCCCTTCATCGGGCACGCTAAGCGACAGCGATTGTAACGAGGCCGCCAGCGCCTGACGCGTCGCCGTCAGCTGCTGCTGGTACTGGCGCGCCTGACCTTCCTGTTCATTGAGCTGGTTTTGCAGCGTCAGACGCTGGCTGAGCTGATACAGCTGGCGTTCATACTGTTCCTGTTCGCTCATCCAGGGGGCAATATCATCCTGAATATTCAGCGCTATGTTCAGGGAGGCGCAGACCTCCAGCCACTCTTTAGTGAGTGCTTGCTCTTCCTCAGAGAGAGCCTGTGCTTCCTCAGTCTCGCGCTGGATCTGCTGGGTCAGCGCATTCACCTGCCCGAGCACCAGCAATCCTTCCTCTTTTAGCGCGGCAACCTCTTTCTCCAGCGCGTCGCGGCGGCGCTGATTGTCGGTCAGTTCAAGCGCCTGATACTGCACAACTGCCGGGTGTTCGTGTGAACCGCAGAGCGGGCAAGGCTTACCCGCTTCGAGCTGTGCACGATAGTTCTCAAGATCTTTGATTGTCGCCTCACGCTCACAGAGCGCTTTCAGGTCGGCATAGTGCTGATGTTTCTCTTTGAACTGCTGACGCCGCAGGATCAGCGTTTCATTGAGCTTACCCTGCTCAGCCTGCGCTTTCTGCACGCTTTCCGCATTCTGGCGCAGTCGTTTTTGCAGCGGCTGATAGCGAGCGTGAAGCGCTGTCAGACGCTGGCGGAGCGCCCGCGATTGTGCCTGTTGCTCCATTGCCGTCGCGAGATCCTCAGCCGTCAGCGTCAACCTACTTTCAGGCATCTCAGCCAGCTTCTGACGAAGCTCAGCCATACGCGCTGACTGGGCAACAAGCTGATTTTTATCGCGATTCAGCTGCGTAAAATGCGCCCGCCAGCCAGCAATTTCCTGCCCCCACTGACGGAAACGATCGTGTTCGGTCAGCCACTGCGTCAGTACCGTATGCTCTGCCTGCAACTGTTCACGGTTGCGCAGCGCACCGTTACGGATACGCGAGCGTTGCGCCGCTCTGTGGAGTAAGCGAGTATTTACTTCAACAATTCGCTCTGTTGTCTGCGCCAGGCGGGTGGTCTGCTCCTGCTGATACTCCCATAGCGGACGTAGCTGGGCGGCGGGCTGCGCCAGCTTGAGCTTCGCCAGTTGGGGAGCGGCGTCCGTCAGAGCCTGTTGCGCCTGCTGCTGCGAAGCGGCTGCGCGCTGCTGCTCACGTATCAGTTCGTCGTTACGCGTAAGCCACTGAAAATCTTTCTGTTGGCTCTGCTGCTGTGCCAGCAGGACTTTTTCTTCGTCAGTAAGTGCCTGCAAACTTTGCTGCAAGTGCTGCTGCTGTTCCTCGCTCAGCAGCACAACCCCTGCGGCCTGCGCTTCGCACATCTCCAGCGCGTTACGTGCCGCTTTGTGTTTTTCAAAAACCATGGCGGAAATCTGGCCGTAAATTTCCGTGCCGGTCAGTTCCTCCAGCAGCTCAGCGCGATCGCTCGGTTTGGCATTCAGGAAGGCGGCAAACTGCCCCTGAGAGAGCAGCATCGAGCGGGTAAAGCGACCATAGTCCAGCCCGGTGAGTGTGGCGGTTTGTTCCAGCTTATCCGTGACTTTGTCGGCCAGAATTTTGCCGTCTTCGCAGCGGGCCAGCTCGACGCGCGGTGCCTGTAAGTTCCCGTCCGGCTGGTTGCGGGCGCGGTTCTGGCTCCAGAAAGCGCGATAAGCAACGCCTTTGACCTCAAATTCCACTTCCGCCAGGCATTCGGCGGTATCGCGCGTCATCAGGTCGTTTTGCGCCTGAGAGACCTTATTAAGACGCGGCGTTTCGTGGTACAGCGCCAGGCAGATGGCATCCAGCAGCGTGGTTTTACCCGCGCCAGTTGCGCCGGTGATGGCAAACAGTCCGTTGCTGGCGAACGGCTCCGCGGTGAAATCAATTTTCCACTCACCCTTTAGCGAATTCAGATTTTTCAGACGCAGGCTCAGAATTTTCATGCGTTTTCGTCCTCGTCATGGAGGGAATGCAGGGTCTGGGCAAACAGCTCGTTAAGCCTGGTGCGTCTGGCCTCGTCCACCTCTTCATGCGCAAGCCGCCGCGCGAACACCTCTTCAACCCGAAGTTCGCTCAGCGTTTCACGCTGGGCGTTGAGCAGAATTTTCTCGCGCTGCTCGCGGCTGCGGCGTACCAGCAGCACCTCCACGGGAAGGTCTTCCGTCAGCGTCTGAATTTTACGCTGCATATCGTACAGGTACTCGTCGGTGGCGATTTCGATATCGAGCCAGACGGGGGGATTAAGCGCTGCGCCGCGCCACTGCTCAAGCTGAGCGGTAATGGCGGCCAGATCGCCTTTCAGCACCGCCAGCGGCTGGGTGACCGGCACCTCAAGCGTCTCAACGGCGCTGAGTTTGCCCCCGGTGAAGCTCACCAGATGCACGGATTTGGCTTTGCCCGTTTCGTCAAAACTGAGCGAAATGGGCGAGCCGCAGTAGCGGATATGCTCGCAGCCGCCGATGATCTGCGCCCGGTGAATATGCCCGAGGGCAATGTAGTCGGCGGGGGGGAAGTTTTGCGCCGGAAACGCGTCCAGCGTACCGATATAGATCTCGCGCACCGCATCACTCTTACTGGCTCCGACGGTGGTGAGGTGTCCGGTGGCAATGATCGGAATGGCCTGATCGCCGCGCAGGGCGCAGGCTTCCGTATGCTGTTGGTGATAATAGCGGGTGATGGCCTGCAACAGATGCTGCTGCTTTTCGCTGCCGGACAGACCAGCCTGGCTTTGTACGATATCGCGCGGGCGTAAAAACGGGATTGGGCACAGCACCGCGCCAGGCGTGCCGTCGCGTTTTTTCAGGATCTGCGGCGCGTGTCCGGCGCTGGCCACCACGGTGGTATTGAGGAACGCCAGAATATCGCGGGATTCATTTAGCGTCGCCACCGAGTCATGGTTTCCGGCGACAATCACCAGGTGACAACCGGTTTGCTGGAGGTTGACCACAAAACGGTTGTACAGCTCACGCGCATAGCTCGGCGGCGATCCGGTATCAAAAATGTCGCCCGCCACAATAATCGCGTCCACCTCGTGAGCCTGAGCCGTCTCCAGCAGCCAGTTCAGGAACGCTTCATGTTCCGCGGCGCGGCTTTTGCTATAAAAATTTTGACCCAGGTGCCAGTCTGAGGTGTGAAGTATGCGCATAAAAGATCCGTGGCCATAATAAGAATGCAGGATTATAAACGTTCGGGGAATGGAAAATAACCGCTGTAATAAAACAACAGTTTGCCATTTATAGTGGTAATGTTTTTCATAAATCTGTCATAAATCTGACGCATAATGACGCCGCATTACAGACTTGTAACTTAAATACGATAAGACAGGGCAAAGTATGGCGAGACGTATTCTGGTCGTAGAAGATGAAGCTCCGATCCGTGAAATGGTGTGCTTCGTGCTTGAACAAAATGGCTTCCAGCCGGTTGAAGCGGAAGATTATGACAGCGCGGTGAACCAGCTGAATGAACCCTGGCCCGATCTGATCCTGCTGGACTGGATGCTGCCTGGCGGTTCCGGATTGCAGTTTATCAAGCATATCAAACGCGAGGCGATGACCCGCGATATCCCGGTGGTGATGCTGACGGCGCGCGGCGAGGAAGAGGATCGCGTGCGCGGTCTGGAAACCGGCGCGGACGATTACATCACCAAACCGTTCTCCCCGAAAGAGCTGGTGGCGCGTATCAAAGCCGTGATGCGCCGTATTTCACCGATGGCGGTGGAAGAGGTGATTGAGATGCAGGGGCTGAGCCTGGATCCTACCTCACACCGGGTCATGACCGGTGAAAATCCCCTCGATATGGGACCGACCGAATTTAAACTCCTGCACTTCTTTATGACCCACCCGGAGCGCGTCTACAGCCGCGAACAGTTGCTGAATAACGTCTGGGGAACTAACGTCTATGTCGAAGACCGAACGGTTGACGTCCATATTCGCCGCCTGCGTAAAGCACTGGAACTGAGCGGCCACGATCGCATGGTACAGACGGTCCGCGGCACGGGTTACCGCTTCTCGACCCGTTTCTGAACAATGACAGGAGTGTGACGCGTGCTGGAACGTCTGTCATGGAAAAGGCTCGTCTTTGAACTGATCTTATGCTGTATTCCGGCCCTCATTCTGGGGGCTATCTTTGGCTATCTGCCGTGGTTTTTACTGGTGGCCGTGACGGGATTGCTCGTCTGGCATTTCTGGAATTTACTGCGTCTCTCCTGGTGGCTGTGGGTCGACAGAAGTATGACCCCCCCGCCGGGAAGCGGGAGCTGGGAACCGCTACTCTACGGCCTGCACCAGATGCAGATGCGTAACAAAAAGCGCCGTCGTGAGCTGGGAAGCCTGATCAAACGCTTTCGCAGCGGTGCGGAGTCGCTGCCGGACGCGGTGATCCTGACGACAGAAGAAGGGACAATCTTCTGGTGTAATGGCCTCGCGCAACAGCTGCTGGGCCTGCGCTGGCCGGATGATAATGGCCAAAATATCCTTAACCTTCTGCGTTATCCCGAGTTCACGCTGTATCTGAAAAAGCGCGATTTTACCCGTCCGCATAACCTTAAGCTCAACAACGGTCGTCATCTGGAAATCCGCGTGATGCCCTACAGCGATCGGCAGTGGCTGATGGTGGCACGTGACGTAACCCAAATGCACCAGCTTGAGGGCGCGAGACGTAACTTCTTTGCCAACGTCAGCCACGAGCTGCGTACGCCGTTGACGGTGCTTCAGGGCTACCTGGAGATGATGCAGGAGCAAACGCTTGAGGGGCCGCCGCGTGAGAAAGCGCTGCATACCATGCGGGAGCAGACGTTCCGCATGGAAGGGCTGGTCAAACAGCTGCTGACGCTTTCAAAGATTGAGGCTGCCCCGTCGCTGGCGCTAAACGACATCATTGATGTGCCGATGATGTTGCGGGTGGTGGAGCGCGAAGCCCAAACGCTGAGTCATAATCAGCACACCCTGAGTTTTGACGTTGATAACACGCTGAAAGTGCTCGGCAGTGAAGATGAGCTGCGAAGCGCTATCTCAAACCTGGTCTATAACGCCGTGAATCATACTCCGAAAGGGACGCATATCGCGGTGCGCTGGCAGCATACCCCGGCGGGCGCTGAGTTTAGCGTCGAGGACAACGGGCCGGGGATTGGGCCTGAACACCTCCCGCGTCTCACCGAACGGTTCTACCGGGTGGATAAGGCGCGCTCGCGGCAGACCGGCGGGAGCGGGCTGGGGCTGGCAATTGTGAAGCATGCCGTCAGCCACCACGAAAGCCGGCTCAATATCGAAAGCACCCTCGGGAAGGGCACGCGCTTCAGTTTCGTGATTCCGGAACGATTAATTGCCAAAAAGAGCGCCTGACGGCAGATGTGTCAGGCTACTTTTCCACGGGCCAGCGAATGCTGGCCCGTTTGCTTTGCAGTCAAGCGAAACGCGGATGAATATTATACGGTTGGTGCTTTTTTGTTCGCATGATTAGCCATGAGTTTTTCTTATACATGGCATATTATGTTGGTCTGCATTTTCATGCTGGCATATTGTTCTGGTTTTACGATCCCTCCTTGCCTTTAAACGTTATAAGCGTTTAAATTGCCCCCCATATACTGTCAGACCGACTGTATTTGCGTGGTAAATCGAAAAACTATTCTTCGCCACGCCAGGACGGGAGCATATCCCGCTGAAATTGAGCAAATTTTCCGCTGTATCGTCCCGTCAGGGATGGCGAAAATCTCAACGTATTCAACACCACATCCACAGGCAGTAAGGTTTTATGACCCATCACTTGAAATCGCGTGACATTATCGCGCTGGGCTTTATGACATTTGCGCTGTTCGTTGGCGCAGGTAATATCATTTTTCCTCCAATGGTTGGCTTACAGGCGGGTGAACACGTCTGGACAGCTGCGTTTGGCTTCCTGCTTACTGCCGTGGGCCTGCCGGTACTGACCGTTATTGCGCTGGCGAAAGTCGGTGGCGGTGTGGACAGCCTCAGCACCCCGATTGGCAAAGTGGCTGGCGTTCTGCTGGCAACCGTCTGCTATCTGGCCGTTGGCCCGCTGTTCGCGACCCCGCGTACGGCGACCGTCTCCTTTGAAGTGGGTATCGCTCCGCTGACCGGTGACGGCGCGATGCCGCTGTTTATTTACAGCCTCATTTACTTCGCCATCGTGATTCTGGTTTCTCTCTATCCCGGCAAGCTGCTGGATACCGTGGGTAACTTCCTGGCACCGCTGAAAATTGTGGCGCTGATCGTGCTGGCGGTTGCGGCCATCGTCTGGCCTGCGGGGCCCATCAGCTCCGCGATGGACGCTTATCAGAACGCGGCGTTCTCAAACGGTTTCGTGAACGGCTATCTGACGATGGATACGCTCGGTGCGATGGTGTTTGGTATCGTTATCGTTAACGCCGCGCGTTCCCGCGGGGTGACCGAAGCGCGTCTGCTGACTCGCTACACCATCTGGGCTGGCCTGATGGCCGGTGTCGGCCTGACGCTGCTGTATCTGGCGCTGTTCCGTCTGGGTTCAGATAGCGCAACGCTGGTCGATCAGAGCGCAAACGGCGCGGCGATCCTGCATGCTTACGTGCAGCACACCTTTGGTGGCGCAGGCAGCATGCTGCTGGCGGCGCTGATTTTCCTGGCCTGTCTGGTGACGGCGGTGGGTCTGACCTGCGCCTGTGCGGAGTTCTTCGCCCAGTATCTGCCGCTCTCTTACCGCTCGCTGGTGTTTATCCTCGGCATCTTCTCCATGGCGGTGTCAAACCTCGGTCTGAGCCACCTGATTCAGGTATCAATTCCGGTGCTGACGGCGATCTATCCGCCATGTATCGTGCTGGTGGTGCTGAGCTTCACCCGCCCGTGGTGGCATAACTCGACGCGAATTATTGCGCCGGCCATGTTTATCAGCCTGATTTTTGGTATCCTTGACGGGATCAAAGCATCAGCATTTGCAGAAATCCTGCCAGCCTGGACACAGCGTCTGCCGCTGTCCGAGCAGGGCCTGGCCTGGCTGATGCCTTCCGTTGTAGCGCTGGTTCTGGCGATTATCTGGGACCGTGCGGCCGGGCGTCAGGTGACATCCAACGCCCATTAATCAACGGCAACAAATTGTTTAACCACGGGGCTTAAGGCCCCGTGGTTTTTTGTTTTTTTCGTGTTGAATGGCAAGATTTTAATGGAAAGCACTAACAAACTTAAACGTGGATTGAGCACCCGCCACATCCGCTTTATGGCGCTGGGCTCGGCTATCGGCACCGGTCTTTTTTATGGCTCGGCAGATGCCATCAAAATGGCCGGTCCAAGCGTTCTGCTGGCCTACATCATCGGCGGCGCCGCGGCCTATATCATCATGCGTGCGCTGGGGGAGATGTCGGTTCACAACCCGTCTGCCAGCTCGTTTTCACGCTATGCACAAGAGAACTTAGGCCCGCTGGCCGGGTTTATCACCGGCTGGACCTACTGCTTTGAAATCCTGATTGTCGCCATTGCCGATGTGACGGCGTTTGGCATCTATATGGGGGTCTGGTTCCCCGCCGTGCCGCACTGGATCTGGGTACTGAGCGTGGTGCTGATTATCTGCGCCGTCAACCTGATGAGCGTGAAGGTGTTTGGCGAGCTGGAGTTCTGGTTCTCCTTCTTCAAGGTCGCGACCATTATCATCATGATCCTCGCCGGTTTCGGCATCATCATCTGGGGTATCGGCAACGGCGGGCAGCCAACCGGCATCCATAACCTGTGGAGCAACGGCGGCTTCTTCAGCAACGGCTGGCTCGGGATGGTCATGTCGCTCCAGATGGTCATGTTCGCCTACGGCGGTATTGAGATTATCGGCATCACCGCCGGGGAAGCGAAAGATCCGGAGAAGTCCATTCCGCGCGCCATCAACTCGGTGCCGATGCGTATCCTGGTGTTTTACGTGGGCACGCTGTTTGTGATTATGTCCATCTACCCGTGGAACCAGGTGGGCACCAACGGCAGCCCGTTTGTCCTGACTTTCCAGCATATGGGCATTGCGTTTGCCGCCAGCATTCTCAACTTTGTGGTACTGACCGCCTCGCTGTCGGCCATCAACAGTGACGTGTTCGGCGTGGGCCGTATGCTGCACGGCATGGCGGAGCAGGGCAGTGCGCCGAAGGTGTTTGCCAAAACGTCGCGTCGCGGCACCCCGTGGGTAACGGTGCTGGTCATGACCGTGGCGCTGCTGTTCTCGGTCTACCTGAACTACATCATGCCAGAGAACGTCTTCCTGGTGATTGCGTCGCTGGCGACCTTCGCGACGGTGTGGGTGTGGATCATGATCCTGCTGTCGCAGATTGCGTTCCGTCGCCGCCTGTCGCCAGAAGAGGCCAAAGCGCTGAAGTTTAAAGTGCCGGGCGGCGTGCCAACGACTATTGTCGGCCTCATCTTCCTGGTCTTCATCATTGGCCTGATTGGTTATCACCCGGATACCCGTATCTCCCTGTACGTGGGCTTCGCGTGGATCGTCCTGCTGCTGGTGGGCTGGATGTTTAAATGTCGCCGCGATCGTCAGCTGGCGGAAGCACAGTAAGGTAAAAATGCCGGGTGGCGCTGCGCTTACCCGGCCTACACTCCCTTTTGCCCTGGAAAAAATCTCCTCCTCCGTTCTCCTCCCCCAATAATCCCGAACACGATGAGCTATCTTTAATCACCCTGTGGCAAGGTGACGTCAATTTCATCAAAGGGGATTCGTGATGTTAAACGCCTGGCACCTTCCGGTTGCCCCATTTGTTAAGCAAAACAAAGACAACCTTGTGATTACGCTCTGGCTGGCAGGGGACAATCAGCCTGAACGTGTGACCCTGCGCGCCGAAGTGGATAACGAAGAAACGTCGCTGAAAATGCACAAAGTGCGCAGCCAGCCGCAGCCGGGCGTCACGGCGTGGCGGGCAAATATTGATTTGCGCAGCGGGCAGCCGCGTCGCCGCTACGGCTTCAAGCTGCTGTGGAACAACCGCCAGCTGTGGTTTACCCCGCAGGGCTTCAGCCGTTTCCCTCCGGCCAGGCTGGAGCAGTTTGCCGTGGATCACCCGGATAACGGCCCGCAGTGGGTTAACGATCAGGTCTTTTACCAGATTTTCCCAGACCGCTTTGCGCGCAGCGAAAAGCGCACCGCCGATCAGGACAAGGTTTATTACCATCATGCGGTCGGTCACGACATCATTCTGAAAAAATGGGACGAGCCGCTGACCGCCCAGGCGGGGGGATCGACCTTTTACGGCGGCGATCTCGACGGTATCAGCGAAAAACTGCCGTACCTGAAAACGCTCGGCGTCACGGCGCTGTACCTGAACCCGGTGTTTAAAGCGCCAAGCGTGCACAAATACGATACGCAGGACTACCGCCACGTTGACGAGCAGTTTGGCGGTGACGAGGCGCTGCTACGGCTGCGGCACAACACGCAAAAAGAGGGTATGCGCCTGATCCTTGATGGCGTGTTCAATCACAGCGGTGATTCTCACGCATGGTTTGACCGTCATAATCAATCGATGAGCGGCGCATGCCATAATCCGGACTCACCGCAGCGTGACTGGTACAGTTTTGATGAGAATGGCCGCGCCCTGGACTGGCTGGGTTACCCGAGTCTGCCGAAGCTCGATTTCCAGTCGCCATCGCTGGTGAATGAGATCTACGGCGGCGACGACAGCATCGTGCGCCACTGGCTGAAAGCGCCGTGGAACATGGACGGCTGGCGGCTGGACGTGGTGCATATGCTGGGTGAAGCAGGCGGGTCGCGGAATAACCTTCAGCATGTCGCCGCCATTACCCGATCGGCAAAAGTGGCCCGGTCGGAAGCATTCGTCTTCGGGGAGCATTTTGGCGACGCGCGTCAGTGGTTACAGGCTGATGCAGAAGACGCGGCGATGAACTATCGCGGCTTCACCTTCCCGCTGTGGGGTTTCCTCGCTAACACCGATATCTCTTACGATCCGCAGCATATTGACGCCGAAACCTGCATGGCGTGGATGGAAAACTATCGCGCTGGCCTGTCGCATCAGCAGCAGCTGCGGATGTTTAACCAGCTCGACAGCCACGATACCGCGCGCTTTAAATCGTTGCTGGGTAAAGATGTGGCGCGTCTGCCGCTGGCGGTGACCTGGCTCTTTACCTGGCCGGGCGTACCCTGCATCTACTATGGCGATGAAGTGGGGCTGGAGGGGAATAACGATCCGTTCTGCCGAAAAACCTTCCCGTGGGAGAGTGAAAAACAGGATCAGGATCTGTTCAGCCTGTACCAGCGTATGGCGACGCTGCGCAGGCAGAGTCAGGCCATACGCTACGGGGGCTGTCAGGTGATGTACGCCCACGATAACGTGGTGGTGTTTGTCCGCGTCTATAACCAGCAGCGCGTGCTGGTGGCGATCAACCGGGGCGAGGCGTGTGAAGTGGTGCTGGAAGATTCACCGCTGCTGGCCGGTAAAACGTGGAAGAGCAAAGAGGGTAAAGCGACGTTCCAGGAGAGCGTGCTCACGCTGCCGGCGATCTCCGCTGCGGTCTGGTTCGGCAGCTAAGCGCAGGCAGAATAGTTTTCACCTTTTAAGATGGCGCAAATGCAACGATTTGTGTCAATCTTAGCGGATCGTTTACGGTGAAGGTGGAAACATGGACGAGCTTTACATCCTTGGCTGTTTGTTCCTGGTTTTTGCGCTGGTCGTGGCACCCGTGCTCGCGGTGATAGGCTTTAACCGAAGCACGGCGGCGCGGCAGGAGATCGCCCGGCTTCGCCAGCGCATTGAGGCGCTTGAGCAGCGCGGTGTCGCTGAGAAAGCGCCGGAGCCGGTGCAGACCGCCGCGCCGGTGGAGACGCCAGCGTCGGTGCCAGAAGCCGTTACCGCACCTGTCGATCCCTGGCGTCCCGAACCGCCCGTCACTGAAGCAGAACCTGCGCCTGTACCGGCGGCAAAACGGCCTTCCGCCTTTGGCGGCATCCTGTCCTCGCTGACGCGCTGGTTTATGCAGGGCAATCCGCTGGCAAAACTGGGGATTATACTGCTCTTCCTCGGCCTCTCGTTCCTGCTGCGCTATACCGTTGAACATTCACTGTTTCCGCTTGAGCTGCGTCTTGCCGCCACGGCGCTGTTTGCCATGGTTCTGCTGGCCGTTGGATGGCGGCTGCGGCACAGGCAGCGGATCTACGCGCTAATCCTCCAGGGCGGGGCGACCGGCGTGCTTTATCTGACCGTCTTTGGCGCATTCCGGCTGTGGCAAATGCTGCCGATGACGCTGGCGTTTGCGCTGCTGGTGGTGATTTGCGCGGCGAGCGTCGGGCTGGCCGTGCTGCAAAAGGCGCTGAGCCTTGCCATGCTGGCGAGCCTCGGCGGATACCTTGCGCCGCTGCTGTTGTCTACCGGAGGCGGCAGCTTTGTGGCGCTGTTCTCCTTCTATCTCCTGTTATCCATCGGCATTCTCGTCATCAGCATCTGGCAGCACTGGCGCGAGCTCAACCTGCTCGGGCTGCTCTTCACGTTTGGCGTTGGCGGGGTATGGGGGCTGAGCGACTACCAGCCTGAAGACTATGTTATCTGTCAGCTGTTCCTGATTGCCAATACGCTTATTTTTGGCGTGTTTAGCGTGGCGCTGTCGCTGCGGGCGCAGGAAAAAGGCAAACAGATTATTGACGGCGTACTGCTGTTTGCTCCGCCGCTGATTGGTTTTGGGATGCAGTACGGCATGACGTCTCACTGGTCGTACGGCCCGGCGCTCAGCGCGCTGGGCTATGGTGCGTTTTATCTCTCCCTGGCGTTTCTCGCACTGCGACGCTATCCGTCTGTCGGGCGGCCACTGGTTATGGCGGCGCTGGCGATCGGCGGCGGGTTTGCCACGCTTGCCATACCGCTGGCGCTTTCAGCGCGCTGGACGGCGATGGCCTGGGCGCTGGAAGGGCTGGGTATTCTCTGGCTGGGCGTGCAACAGCAGCAGCGGCGCATGAGCTATAGCGGGACGGCGCTGCTGGTGCTGGCGCTCGGCAGCGCGATATGGGCGCAGATGGACGGCGTCACCTCGCTGAGCCTGCTGCTTATTTTCGCAGTGCTCAGTCTTTGCTGGCTGGCTGCGGCCTGGCTGTGGCAGAAAATCGCGCTGCCGGGCAGTTGGGCATTGCTGGCTGGTGGGCTGCTGTTCTGGTTAGTGGCGCTGCTGGGCGCGTCGCAGCTGTTCCTGAAGCAGGAGTTATCGGTTCTGGCAGGCGTGCTGGCGCTGACGGCGGCGTCGGCCTGGGGATGGCGGCAGGCTGCCGCTCGTCTGGCATGGCGGGAGCTGGATGCCAGCAAATGGCTGCTGTGGCCGGTGATGCTGCTGATGGTGCTGTATCAGGTCTGGCAACAGCAGATCCTGGCGGCCGGTTGGGCAAATCTGGCCTGGGCTATTGCGCTGCCTGCCGCCCTGATGCTGCTGCGGCGCGACGAAGATAAACGTCTGCCGCGCATCTCAATGGGGCTGCATCTGTCGCTGGTGTGGATGATTTTACTCGCCATAGCCGCCGAGCTTTACTGGTTAGCCCGCTCCCTGCCGTGGGGCATGGCGGCCTGGGGAAGCGGCATTGCGATGGCTGTCGGCGGTGGGGTGATAATGGCGCTCTCCGCGGCCGTACGGCGTCGCGGTTGGCCGTTCCGGGTATGGCCCGCGCTCTACGCCTGCCTTGCCGCGATCCCTGTGGTTGTGGCGCTGGTGGTATTGCTGGTCGTGACCAATTTGCAGGACGGTGTGGTCTATCAACAGACCTGGCTGCCGCTGGTGAACCCGCTTGAGGAAGGGGCGGCGTTCGCGCTGCTGGGGCTGGTGGTGTTTTATCGGGCAGTGGATCGCTACTATCCTGCATCGCTTGCGCAGTCCCGCCCGTGGCCCGCCGTTGCGCTGATGGCGCTTGGCTTCTGGTGGCTTAACGGTGCACTGCTGCGCGCGCTGGCGTGGTACGGCGAGGTGGCCTGGAATTGGGAGTCGTTGTGGCATTCGCGGCTTATCCAGACCACCTTTGCCCTGTTCTGGATGTTCTGCGCGCTGGGGGTCATGATCCGCGCCACCCGTCAGGCCTCCCGTCAGCAGTGGATTGGCGGTGCGGCGCTGCTG
Organism: Enterobacter cloacae complex sp. EB5; assembly: GCF_031432835.1. Classification (NCBI taxonomy): domain Bacteria; kingdom Pseudomonadati; phylum Pseudomonadota; class Gammaproteobacteria; order Enterobacterales; family Enterobacteriaceae; genus Enterobacter; species Enterobacter cloacae complex sp. EB5. Next base: position 979,140 of record NZ_CP133860.1, on the reverse strand, counting down.
GGGGTGGTGATGCTCAAACTGATGCTGGTGGACAGCGCGGGCGGTGGCGGCCTGGCGCGCGCCGTCGCGTTTATTGGCGTGGCGATCCTGGTCCTGATTGTGGGCTATTTCTCGCCGTTACCGCCTAAAGCAGGAGAAGAAAAATGAAATGGATGAACGCGGTTGTTTGTGCGGCACTGCTGGCTGTGGCCGGTCCGTCATTCAGCGAGGGCGCGCCAGCGGAATCCCCGCGGGATTATGCCTATGGCCTGTCCCTTGATACCTCTGCCTCTTCGCCGTGGTATCGGGTCATGCTGCCGCTGGCGGTTTATCAGCAGAGCACATCGCCCGATCTGCGCGACGTGCGCGTGTTTAATCAGTCGGGCGAGCCGGTACCGTTCAGCCTGGTTACCACGACGCGTCCGCAGCCGGCACCGACCACCACGGCGCTGCGCCTCTTTGCGCTTAACGCCTCGCCGGGCGGGGAAGAGGACAGCGGCGATAAAATTATGCTACGGGCCAGAAACGGCGTGGAAATTGTGCTGGAAGGGCAACACGCGGCGGCTGCCGGACAGCACTATCTGCTGACCCTGCCGGAAAACGCGTCGGAGATTCCGCTTTCTCAGCTCCAGCTTTTCTGGGACACGCCGCAGGGTTCGTGGCAGGGGACGGCATCGGTCTATTACAGCGAGGATCTGAAAAACTGGTATACCCTGCGTGAAGAGATGCCCCTGCTGGACGTAATGAGTGGACAGGATCGCCTGAAGCTCGACCGCATCGATACCGATCTGGTGTTATCGCCTGAGGCGAATCGCTATCTGCTGCTGGTGCTGAACACGGGGCGTTCTGCCCTGACGTTAACCGGCGTCAACGCGATTAACGCGCCTGCGCAGCCGGAATCTGAGCACATTAGCCTGGCGGGAGAGGGGGAGCGGTTATCCGAAAGCGAAGCCGTGTGGCGCTGGAAACATCCGCAGCCTCTGAGTGCGATCGGCTTTATGCTGAATGGCGACGGCGTTCTCCCGGCAGAAATAGCCTGGCGGGAGGCGGATAAGGATCGGTGGCATACGCTGAAAAAAGAGGTGATCTACCAGCTCGGCGGCAAAACGTCTGAACATGTTCCGCTCCCGGGCGGGCTGGTCGAGGCGGTAAAAATTAAGACCCTCAATGCGCGACTGCCCGAGAACCTGCCTGGCGTGACCGGGCAACGCGTGCGCTATGATCTGATGTTCAACGCGCAGGGGAAGGGGCCGTACCTGCTCGCGTGGGGGAACGGGGCTGCGAAACCGGCGAGCGTGGAGACGGATATGCTGATCCCGACCGAACTGCGTAAAACCTACGATCTGGCAGCCCTGCCGATGGCGGATACGCTGGAACCTGTCCCGCTGGGTGGCGAGGCGCGTTTAACCGCGACGTCTGCGGCTGATCAGGAAAGCAGAATGAAAATGCTGATGGTCTGGGGCGTACTGATTGCGGGGGTGATGGTGCTTGCGGGTATGGCATGGCGCATCTGGCGTGAGGTAAAAAAAGACGGCGCAGCATAAGCCATAAAAAAACCCGCGTATTCGCGGGTTTTTTGGTAAACCGTGCCGATTACAGGCTGGATACGTTCTCAGACAGGTATTTAGCTACGCCGTCTGGGGAAGCCGCCATACCTTCTTTACCTTTTTCCCACTGAGCCGGGCACACTTCACCGTGCTCTTCGTGGAACTGGAGCGCGTCAACCATGCGCAGCATTTCGTCGATGTTACGACCCAGCGGCAGATCGTTCACAACCTGGTGACGAACGATGCCGTTCGCGTCGATCAGGAAAGAACCACGCAGTGCAACGCCAGCGTCCGGATGTTCGATACCGTAAGCCTGCTGGATTTCGCGTTTGATGTCCGCAACCATCGCGTATTTCACCGCACCGATGCCGCCGTTTTCGACAGGGGTGTTACGCCATGCGTTGTGTACAAATTCAGAGTCGAAGGAGACGCCAACCACTTCCACGCCACGCTTCTGGAATTCTTCGTAACGTTTGTCGAACGCGATCAGCTCAGACGGGCAAACGAAAGTGAAGTCCATTGGCCAGAAGAACAGAACGGTCGCTTTACCGTTGGTGTGCTGTTTGAAGTTGAAGTTTTCAACGATTTCACCATTGCCCAGAACGGCGGCAGCTGTAAAATCCGGAGCCGGACGAGTTACCAGAACCATATGATTCTCCTGTAGATACTAAGGTTATTTGGAACGCAACGCGGGCCAGTATAGAGGCAGTACGAGAATAAGACAAAGAGGTGGTAACAATCGTTCCACCAGCTTTTACCTATCAATCGAACCGACTTCACAGTTCTTTATTTTTCGCCTGCGTCATCATTCGCGGGTAGAACTGCCAGAAGCGGGTTTCCAGCGCATCGTAATGTTCATCCAGGTCATGCCATGAGTCGCGCAGCGCGTCCAGACGCGGTCGACGGCTCGCCATGCCGTTCAGGACGTTCTGAATGAAATCCATCTCGCGGTATCGCTCCAGCCAGCGTTCAGACCAGAGATAGTTATTCAGATTCACAAAGCGCGGCGGGGAGTCCGGCAAAATGATCGACACCTGCGCATGGGCGTAGCGCACAAACTCAGGCAGCGACATATCAGGCGACAGCTGCGACCAGTGGCGCGACAGGAAATGATCCCACATGACGTCGAGCGTGATCGGCGCCACGCGTCGCGTTTCGGGGCGGAACCAGGCTTTGGCTTCCGTCACTTCCGGCAGGTTATCGGTCAGCACGTCGATGCGGCGGTGCATAAAAATCCCGTCGACAACCTCAGGGGAGTACGCTTCCGCGGGGTTGCCGCGTACAAAATCGGCCAGCAAATTGCCGGAGAGGGAGCTGTCCGCGAGATGAGCGAGATGCAGGTGAGCGAGAAAATTCATGCGTTTTCGTTGTCCGGTGGCGGCTAGTTGTTGCAGCAAAAGGGTGTGAGCACTAGACTATGCCGCCTGTTTTTAAGTCACGAGTATACGTCATGCGCGTCGCCGATTTCTCCTTTGAACTACCTGAATCCCTGATTGCTCACTATCCCATGCCTGAGCGTAGCAGCTGTCGCTTGCTGTCACTGGACGGGCCAACGGGCGCGCTGACGCACGGTACTTTCACCGATCTGCTCGACAAGCTCAACCCTGGCGATCTGCTGGTCTTTAACAATACCCGCGTGATCCCGGCGCGTCTGTTTGGCCGTAAGGCCAGCGGCGGCAAGATCGAGGTGCTGGTCGAACGTATGCTCGATGATAAACGTATTCTGGCACATATTCGCGCCTCCAAAGCGCCGAAGCCGGGCGCTGAGCTGCTGCTGGGGGATGACGAGAGCATCAAAGCGACCATGACCGCGCGCCACGACGCGCTGTTCGAGGTGGAATTCAACGACGAGCGCACGGTGCTTGATATCCTGAACGCCATCGGCCACATGCCGCTGCCGCCGTATATTGAGCGCCCGGACGAAGAGGCCGACCGCGAGCTGTACCAGACCGTCTACAGCCAGAAGCCTGGTGCGGTCGCGGCGCCAACGGCGGGTCTGCACTTTGATGAACCGCTGCTGGAAAAACTGCGCGCGAAAGGCATTGAGATGGCGTTCGTGACGCTGCACGTCGGCGCGGGGACCTTCCAGCCGGTGCGCGTGGACAGCATCGAAGACCACATCATGCACTCTGAGTATGCCGAAGTGCCGCAGGAGGTGGTGGATGCGGTGCTGGCGGCGAAAGCGCGCGGTAGTCGCGTCGTGGCCGTCGGTACAACGTCGGTACGTTCCCTTGAGAGCGCTGCGCAGGCCGCGAAAAGCGAGCTGATTGAGCCATTCTTTGGCGATACGCAGATCTTTATCTACCCGGGCTATCAGTACAAAGTCATTGATGCGCTGGTGACCAACTTCCATCTGCCTGAATCGACGCTGATTATGCTGGTTTCCGCGTTTGCGGGGTATCAGCATACGATGAACGCCTACAAGTCTGCGGTAGAACAAAAATATCGCTTTTTTAGCTACGGTGACGCGATGTTTATCACGTACAATCCGCAGGCTTTGAATGAGCGTGTCGGGGAATAAGTCCGCGGCACCGTATTACAACGTTGGACTGTTTTTCTGACGTCGGAGAAAAAATGAAATTTGAACTCGATACCACCGATGGTCGCGCGCGTCGCGGTCGTCTGGTGTTTGATCGCGGCGTGGTAGAAACCCCCGCGTTTATGCCTGTGGGCACGTACGGCACCGTAAAAGGAATGACGCCGGAAGAAGTTGAAGCCACTGGCGCACAGATTATCCTCGGCAACACCTTCCACCTGTGGCTGCGTCCGGGCCAGGAGATCATGAAGCTCCACGGCGACCTGCACGATTTCATGCAGTGGAAAGGCCCGATCCTCACCGATTCCGGCGGTTTCCAGGTCTTCAGCCTGGGTGATATCCGTAAGATCACCGAGCAGGGCGTACACTTCCGTAACCCGATCAACGGCGATCCAATCTTCCTCGATCCGGAAAAATCCATGGAGATTCAGTACGATCTCGGCTCCGATATCGTAATGATCTTCGATGAATGTACGCCATACCCGGCGGACTGGGACTACGCCAAACGCTCCATGGAGATGTCCCTGCGTTGGGCGAAGCGTAGCCGCGACCGTTTTGACTCCCTGCAAAACAAAAATGCGCTGTTCGGCATTATCCAGGGCAGCGTTTACGAAGATTTACGCGATATCTCGGTTAAAGGTCTGGTAGAGATAGGCTTTGATGGCTACGCTGTCGGCGGTTTGGCTGTGGGTGAGCCGAAGGAAGACATGCACCGTATTCTGGAGCATGTCTGCCCGCAAATCCCGGCGGATAAACCACGATACCTGATGGGTGTGGGTAAACCAGAAGATCTGGTGGAAGGCGTACGTCGCGGCATTGATATGTTCGACTGCGTTATGCCAACCCGAAACGCGCGTAACGGTCATCTGTTCGTTACCGATGGCGTGGTGAAAATCCGTAACGCGAAGCATAAAAGTGACACCAGCCCGCTCGATTCCGAGTGCGATTGCTATACCTGTCGCAATTATTCTCGCGCGTATCTGCATCATCTCGATCGTTGCAACGAGATTTTGGGGGCGCGTCTCAATACCATTCATAATCTTCGTTATTATCAGCGCTTAATGGCTGGTTTACGTAAGGCTATCGAAGAGGGTAAATTAGAGAGCTTCGTGACCGATTTCTACCAACGTCAGGGGCGGGATGTTCCACCGTTGAACGTTGATTAATTTTAATAATGAGGGAATTTGAATGAGCTTTTTTATTTCTGATGCGGTAGCAGCAACGGGTGCACCAGCGCAGGGCAGCCCGATGTCTCTGATTCTGATGCTGGTTGTGTTCGGTCTGATCTTCTACTTCATGATCCTGCGTCCACAGCAGAAGCGTACTAAAGAGCACAAAAACCTGATGAACTCCATCGCGAAGGGCGATGAAGTCCTGACCAATGGTGGCCTGGTGGGTCGCGTAACCAAAGTAGCGGAAAACGGCTACATTGCTATCGCCCTCAACGACACCACTGAAGTGGTTATCAAACGTGACTTCGTAGCTGCCGTTCTGCCGAAAGGCACCATGAAGGCGCTGTAATCCCAACTTTTCCCAAAGGGAACTGCCGTGTTAAACCGTTATCCTTTGTGGAAGTACATCATGCTGGTCGTCGTGATTATCGTCGGCCTGCTGTACGCGCTTCCCAACCTGTATGGTGAGGATCCGGCCGTTCAAATCACTGGCGCGCGCGGTGTCGCCGCCAGTGAGCAAACGCTGATCCAGGTCCAGAAAACGTTACAAGAAGAAAAAATTACCGCTAAGTCTGTGGCACTGGAAGAGGGCGCAATTCTTGCTCGCTTCGACACCACCGACACGCAGCTCCGCGCACGTGAAGCGCTGATGGGCGTGCTGGGTGATAAATATGTCGTGGCGCTTAACCTTGCTCCTGCAACCCCACGCTGGCTGGCTGCGCTGAACGCAGAGCCAATGAAACTGGGTCTTGACCTGCGTGGCGGCGTTCACTTCCTGATGGAAGTGGATATGGATACCGCGCTCGGCAAGCTACAGGAACAGAACATCGACAGCCTGCGCAGCGATCTGCGCGATAAGGGCATTCCGTACACCACCGTACGTAAAGAAGATAACTACGGCATGAGCATCACGTTCCGCGACAGCGCGGCACGCGATCAGGCTGTGACCTATCTGTCTCAGCGTCACCGCGATCTGGTGATCACCTCTCAGGGCAGCAACCAGCTGCGTGCGGTAATGACCGACGCGCGTCTGAGTGAAGCACGTGAGTACGCCGTTCAGCAGAACATTAACATTCTGCGTAACCGTGTAAACCAGCTGGGCGTGGCTGAGCCACTGGTACAGCGTCAGGGTGCTGACCGTATTGTGGTCGAACTGCCAGGTATCCAGGATACCGCCCGTGCGAAAGAGATTCTGGGCGCGACGGCGACCCTGGAGTTCCGTCTGGTTAACTCCAACGTCGACCAGGCTGCTGCGGCTTCAGGCCGTGTGCCGGGCGATTCTGAAGTGAAACAGACCCGCGAAGGCCAGCCGGTTGTGCTGTACAAACGCGTGATCCTGACCGGTGACCATATCACCGACTCCACTTCAAGCCAGGATGAGTACAACCAGCCGCAGGTTAACATCTCGCTGGATAGCGCAGGCGGCAACATCATGTCTAACTTCACCAAGGACAACATCGGCAAACCGATGGCGACCCTGTTCGTGGAGTACAAAGACAGCGGTAAGAAAGACGCCAATGGCCGTGCCGTGCTGGTGAAAGAGGAAGAGGTGATTAACATCGCCAACATCCAGTCTCGTCTGGGTAACAGCTTCCGTATTACCGGTATCAGCAACCCGAACGAAGCGCGTCAGCTCTCTCTGCTGCTGCGTGCCGGTGCGCTGATTGCGCCAATTCAGATTGTTGAAGAACGTACCATCGGTCCAACCCTGGGTATGCAGAACATCAAACAGGGTCTGGAAGCGTGTCTGGCCGGTCTGGCGGTGTCCATCATCTTCATGATCTTCTTCTATAAGAAGTTCGGCCTGATTGCGACCTCCGCGCTGATTGCCAACCTGGTGCTGATCATCGGTATCATGTCCCTGCTGCCGGGGGCGACGCTGACCATGCCGGGGATTGCGGGTATCGTTCTAACCCTTGCGGTGGCGGTCGACGCCAACGTACTGATAAACGAACGTATCAAAGAAGAGCTGAGCAACGGTCGTTCTGTACAGCAGGCGATTGAAGAAGGCTACAAAGGGGCGTTCAGCTCCATCTTCGATGCGAACGTAACAACACTGATTAAGGTTCTTATCCTGTATGCAGTGGGTACTGGCGCGATCAAAGGCTTTGCGATTACTACCGGTATCGGTGTCGCAACGTCGATGTTTACCGCTATTGTCGGCACCCGTGCCATCGTGAACCTGCTGTACGGCGGCAAGCGCGTCAAAAAGCTGTCTATCTGAGGAGTGCGTTGTGGCACAGGAATATACTGTTGAACAATTGAACCACGGCCGTAAAGTCTGGGACTTTATGCGCTGGGACTACTGGGCCTTCGGCATTTCAGGTTTTCTGCTGATCTTGTCCATCGTCATTATGGGCGTGAAAGGCTTTAACTGGGGTCTGGATTTCACCGGTGGTACGGTGATCGAAATTACCCTGGAAAAACCGGTCGATATGGACCAGATGCGTGAGTCTCTGCAAAAAGCGGGCTTTGAAGAGCCGCTGCTACAGAACTTCGGCAGCAGCCGCGATATCATGGTGCGTATGCCGCCGGTACACGATGCCAACGGCAGCCAGGAGCTGGGCAGCAAGGTCGTTCAGGTTATTAACGAAACGACCAGCCAGGATGCAACGGTTAAGCGTATTGAGTTTGTCGGCCCCAGCGTTGGTGCTGACCTGGCGCAGACCGGTGCGATGGCGCTGCTGGTGGCGCTGATCTCGATCCTGATTTACGTCGGTTTCCGCTTTGAGTGGCGACTGGCGGCAGGCGTGGTTATCGCCCTGGCGCACGACGTGGTGATCACCATGGGCATACTGTCTCTCTTCCACATTGAGATTGACCTGACGATCGTGGCATCCCTGATGTCCGTTATCGGTTACTCACTGAACGACAGTATCGTGGTATCTGACCGTATTCGTGAAAACTTCCGTAAGATCCGTCGCGGCACGCCGTACGAAATCTTTAACGTGTCGTTGACCCAGACGCTGCACCGTACGTTGATCACTTCCGGCACCACCCTGATGGTGATCCTGATGCTGTTCCTGTTCGGTGGCCCGGTGCTGGAAGGCTTCTCGCTGACCATGCTGATCGGTGTGTCTATCGGTACGGCCTCGTCTATCTACGTCGCGTCCGCGCTGGCGCTGAAGCTGGGCATGAAGCGCGAGCATCTGATCCAGCAGAAAGTCGAGAAAGAAGGGGCGGATCAGCCGTCCATTCTGCCTTAAGAGTCTTAGGTAGTATCGAAATCCCGGCCTGCTGGCCGGGATTTTTTTTGTCTGCATCTCACAAACACTCCTGACAGTATGCTGTCAGGAGCCCTGTCGTAGACTCCTTCTGAACCTTAACAACAGGCAGGAGGACGTATGAAAAGTGTTATTAACTGGTTTGAAATTCCGGTCGCCGATATGGATCGCGCCATCAAATTTTATGAGCCGGTGATGCAGGTCGCGCTGCGGCGCGAGAAGATGGACGTGGCTGAGCTGGCGATTTTCCCGCACGAGGATCCGGCCACCGGCGGCGCGCTGGCGAAATTTGACGGCGTTACACCCTCTTCACAGGGCGCTATTATTTACCTGCATACTGACAATCTGGCGGCCACGCTCGATCGTATTGCTTCTGCGGGCGGTGAGTGCGTGTTTGGCCCGCTGGAACTGCCGCAAGGCATTGGCACTATAGCCCTGTTTACCGACAGCGAAGGTAATCGCGTCGGCCTCCATCAACCGGTATGAGAGTAAACCGATGACCCGACGCGCTGACCGTTTGTTCCAGATTGTGCAGATCCTTCGGGGCAGGCGTCTGACAACGGCAGCGCATCTGGCGGAAAGGCTTGGCGTGTCCGAGCGCACGGTGTACCGCGATATCCGCGACCTGTCGCTTTCCGGCGTGCCGGTGGAAGGCGAGGCGGGAAGCGGATATCGGCTGATGTCGGGTTTTGATTTACCCCCGCTGATGCTGACCAACAAAGAGTCCGAGGCGCTGATGGTGGCGATTCGCCTGCTCAAAACCTGGGGCGGGGAATCGCTGTCGCGCGAGCTGGAGTCTGCTCAGGAAAAAGTGCTGGCGATCCTGCCGGAAGAGAGCCGCCGCAAAGCGGAACAGACGCGAATTTACGCGCCGGATATTGCGCTTCAGCCCCATTCCCGCAGCGGATTTGATGTGATTCATCAGGCGATATCTGCGCAGCGCGTGCTGGTGCTGCATTACCGTGATGAGGCCGGACAGTTAACCTGGCGTGAGGTGCAGCCGCTTGGGCTGTTCTTCTGGGGGGAACACTGGCTGTTGGCTGCGTGGTGCGAGCGGCGCGATGACTATCGCTGTTTCCGGCTCGACCGATGCCTCAATATTGTGCAGACGGAGAGGCGGTTTAGCGAAAGTGCGGACAGGTCATTGGCAGATTTTTTGCGCAAGGTGAGGCAGTAAAAAGCCGGGTGGCGGCTACGCCTTACCCGGCCTACATTCGGATCGTAGGCCCGGTAAGCGTAGCGCCACCGGGCGGAATCCGCACTGATTAGAAGTTGTAACCCACGACCAGGTAACCACCCCAACCGGTAGAGCGAACGCTGAAGTCGCCGTTGCCGAAGTTCAGGCTGGCGTCATCGTTCCACTGGCCACCGTTGTGCCAGTAACGCGCAACAACAGAGTAGTGCCAGTGATCGTAGTTCAGCGCCAGGATGTGGCTGGACGCGATGGAGTTACTGGTACGAGCGTGCTTCCCGTTGTTGTCATAGAAGTTATCGTCGCCCAGATCTGAACCCCAGTCAAAGTTGGTGAAACCGATATAGCTCAGGTTACCGCCCCACAGCTGAGTGATTGGCACAAAGTATTTCACTTTGAAACGGTAGCCATCCCACTCGTTCTCATTCGATGCGCCATAGTTCTGCCACTGGTATTTCGCATACACGTTCAGAGACAGGCTCATTGGCAGGCCGGTATCGATGTCAGTACCCAGACCCATATACCAGGTGCTCTGTTCCTGAGAATCGTTGCGACCCATGTCATAAATGTAGTTGTTCGCGAAATACCACTCTTTGAACGGACCGAAGCTAAGATCGGTGCCGGTCAGCTTGTCGATGGAGAAGCGTGGTTCGATTTCCATGAACAGCGGGGAGCCGTTGTTCCAGATACCTTTGGCATCGGAGTTACCGCCGAAGAATACCGGGAGATCGACGTAGCCGTAGAAATCAAACCAGTCTTTTTTAGCGAACGCTTCGTACTCGAGGTAAGTATCGTTACGGATCTGTGGTCCGAAACGGGTGTGGTAGCTGCCTACCACGTTAACGCTCTGGTGCCACCAGTCGGAGAGGTATTGTGGTTTGTCGTTTTCCGCTGCGTTAACAGTGAAAGAGGAGGACAGTGCCAGAACTGCACCGGCTGCGAGTAATGTTTTTTTCATAATCATGCCACTGATTGAAATTCCCTTCCGGGAGTGAAAAATGCGCGAATTGCGTTTCTAAATATTTCGTGTTTCTGCGGAGCCTATTATAGGAATCCTTGCTCACAAAAATATGTGTTGTTTCACATATCTCTCACATACGTAATCGATTGCGTTCACGTTTGCGTACTTTAGACGGGCGGGATTGTAGCGGCAATCATTTATGTTGCCAATCCATACGAAATGTAAATGTTAGCGGAGTGACATTTCACTCCGCCAAAAGGGGAGGTTATTGCGCGGCGGGTTGAATGTCGTGAATGCGGATAAAGCCTAACTGTTCCGGCGTCAGGCCGCTCAGCTGAACCGGGATGTCCACGTCGCTCGGCGCCAGCGTGCTGGCGGGGGCGGTGAAGAGCTGATTTTTCACGTTCACTTCCTGATAGCTCTCCGTGGTGCCCTGAATCTGGCCCCACTCTACGGTGCCGCTGAACGCGGGAAGCGGATCGTTGGATTCACCCTGAATGCGTAATGTTGCGCGAGTACCATCGGCATTCGCTGCAACATTCACCAGAGACATCTTTAGCGTGCCAATCTGGCTGTTCAGACGCGCGGGCGTGTTTGCACCTGGCAATAAATAAACGCCATTGCTGGATTTGACATTGAGCGCGTTCTGCTGGGTGATCTTCACGGTTTCTTTATTAAGTTTGTCCATCGCCACGTTAAGCGTATTCACGCTTTGTTTCATCTCGCGGACTTCACTTTGCTGTGCGCAGGCGCTGAGCGTGAACAGGCTCCCCACCAGCACTATTTTCAGGTAACGTCTTGTCATTGCGTTTAATTCCTTGAAATCACAGATTGCTGCAATGGTAGACAGGATAGTGCCGTCAGGCATAGATCCTTTGTCTCAAAAAGCTCTTCCTTTGTTGTCGGGCCAGTTCAGGGTAAAATAGAAATCAGTTAACCAGATAACAGGGACATCGTATGCATTGCCCATTTTGCTCCGCTGTGGATACCAAAGTCATCGACTCACGTCTTGTAGGCGAAGGGTCTTCCGTGCGTCGTCGTCGGCAGTGTCTGGTGTGCAACGAGCGTTTTACCACCTTTGAGGTGGCAGAGCTGGTAATGCCGCGCGTGGTAAAAAGTAACGATGTGCGCGAACCGTTCAATGAAGAGAAACTGCGTAGCGGGATGCTCAAGGCGCTGGAAAAACGGCCCGTCAGCTCCGATGACGTTGAAATGGCGTTAAACCATATTAAATCTTATCTGCGGGGGTTAGGTGAGCGCGAAGTGCCGAGCAAAATGATCGGCAATCTGGTGATGGAACAGCTGAAAAAGCTCGATAAAGTCGCCTATATCCGCTTTGCCTCTGTTTACCGCAGCTTCGAAGACATCAAAGAGTTTGGCGAAGAGATCGCCCGCTTACAGGATTAAGCCCATGCACGACGAGATGTACATGGCGCGAGCCATGAAGCTGGCGCAGCGCGGTCGGTTTACCACTCACCCTAACCCCAATGTCGGGTGCGTCATTGTTAAAGATGGCGAGATCGTGGGGGAAGGTTTTCACTACCGCGCAGGCGAGCCGCATGCTGAAGTGCATGCCCTGCGCATGGCGGGGGAGAAAGCGCGTGGCGCGACGGCCTACGTGACGCTGGAGCCATGCAGCCATCACGGGCGCACGCCGCCGTGCTGTGAAGCGCTGATTGCGGCGGGCGTCTCGCGCGTTGTCGCCGCCATGCAGGATCCTAACCCGCAGGTGGCGGGCCGCGGGCTGTATCGTCTGCAACAGGAAGGTATCGACGTCAGCCACGGCCTGATGATGCAGGATGCGGAAGCCCTGAATAAAGGCTTTCTGAAGCGCATGCGCACCGGCTTTCCGTTTATCCAGCTTAAGCTTGGCGCATCACTGGATGGCCGCACGGCGATGGCGAACGGCGAGAGCCAGTGGATCACCTCGCCGCAGGCAAGGCGCGATGTGCAACGTCTGCGCGCGCAAAGCCATGCTATTCTCACCAGCAGTGAAACGGTACTGGCTGACGATCCGGCCATGACCGTGCGCTGGGAAGAGCTGAATGCGGATACCCAGGCGCTCTATCCGCAGGAGAACCTGCGTCAGCCGCTGCGCATTATTGTTGATAGCCAGAACCGCGTGACGCCGGAGCACCGCATCGTGCAGCAGCCGGGTGAAACCTGGATTGCGCGCACCAAAGAAGATACGCGCGAATGGCCGCAAGGCGTGCGCAGCATTATGGTGCCGGAACATAACGGGCATCTCGATCTGGTGGTGCTGATGATGCTGCTCGGCAAACAGCAGGTCAACAGCATCTGGGTTGAAGCCGGTCCGACGCTCGCCGGCGCGCTGCTTCAGGCGGGGCTATTGGATGAGCTTCTCGTCTACGTTGCGCCTAAACTGTTAGGTAACGACGCGCGCGGCCTGTTTGTGCTGCCCGGCCTTGAAAAACTGGCCGATGCGCCGCAACTCTCATTCAGCGAGATTCGTCCGGTAGGACCGGATGTCTGCCTCCATTTAACGACAGCGTAATTGCTCCTGAAATAGGGAAGCAGTGCGCAAAGTATTATGATAAAATCCGCCCCCCTGCGGGGCCAAATGAACCCGTAAAGGAAGAGTATGAACATTATTGAAGCTGCTGTAGCTACCCCGGACGCTCGCGTCGCCATCACCATTGCGCGTTTCAACAACTTCATCAACGATAGCCTGCTGGAAGGTGCGGTTGACGCCCTGAAACGTATCGGCCAGGTTAAAGATGACAACATTACCGTCGTTTGGGTACCAGGTGCTTACGAACTGCCACTGGCAGCGGGCGCGCTGGCGAAAACCGGTAAATACGACGCGGTGATTGCGCTGGGTACTGTTATTCGTGGCGGCACTGCGCACTTCGAATACGTTGCGGGCGGTGCAAGCAATGGTCTGGCGCACGTTGCACAGGATGCTGAAATTCCTGTCGCGTTCGGCGTGCTGACCACCGAAAGTATTGAACAAGCCATCGAACGTGCTGGCACCAAAGCCGGTAACAAAGGTGCAGAAGCTGCACTGACCGCGCTTGAAATGATCAATGTATTGAAAGCCATCAAGGCCTGATTTTTTTGTAAGGGGAATTCCGTGAAACCTGCTGCTCGTCGCCGCGCCCGTGAATGTGCCGTCCAGGCACTTTACTCCTGGCAGTTGTCCCAGAACGACATCGCTGATGTTGAATACCAGTTCCTGTCAGAACAGGACGTGAAAGATGTTGACGTTCTGTACTTCCGTGAACTGCTGTCGGGAGTGGCGACTAATAGCGCGTATCTCGATGGTCTGATGAAGCCATACCTGTCCCGTCTGCTCGAAGAGCTGGGCCAGGTCGAAAAAGCAGTGTTGCGTATCGCGCTGTTTGAACTGTCTAAACGTGATGATGTGCCGTACAAAGTGGCCATCAACGAAGCGATCGAACTGGCGAAAACCTTCGGCGCTGAAGACAGCCACAAGTTTGTTAACGGCGTGCTGGATAAAGCCGCACCTGCGATCCGTCCCCACAAAAAGTGATCCGCAAACCGGAGTCCTGCATTGCCCCAACGGCAGTGCGGCTCCGGTTTTTTCTTTTATTTGCTGAGGCATAACGTATGGCATGCGGCGAATTCTCCCTGATTGCCCGTTATTTCGACCGTGTCAGAACCTCTCGTCTTGATGTTGAAACCGGCATTGGCGATGACTGCGCACTTCTCAATATTCCCGAAAAACAGACGCTGGCAATCAGCACCGACACCTTAGTGTGTGGGCGACATTTCCTGCCGGATATCGATCCTGCCGATCTGGCGTATAAGGCGCTGGCGGTCAACGTCAGCGATCTGGCGGCAATGGGCGCCGACCCGGCCTGGCTGACGCTGGCGCTGACCCTGCCGGAGGTGGATGAAGCCTGGCTTGAAGCCTTCAGCGATGCCCTGTTTGAACAGCTGAATTATTACGATATGCAGCTGATTGGCGGTGATACCACCGCCGGTCCGCTGTCGATGACCCTGGCAATTCACGGCTATGTGCCTGCCGGACGCGCGCTGAAGCGTTCGGGCGCAAAACCAGGCGACTGGATCTACGTGACCGGTACGCCGGGCGACAGCGCGGCAGGGCTGGCGATCCTTCAGAACCGTTTAACGGTTGAAGATGCTGACGATGCGGCGTATCTGGTGAAGCGCCATCTGCGGCCAACGCCGCGTATTCTGCACGGTCAGGCGCTGCGTGAGCGGGCAAGCTCCGCAATCGATCTCTCTGACGGGCTGATCTCCGATCTCGGCCATATCCTGAAAGCCAGCGGCGTGGGCGCACGCGTTGACCTGGATCTGTTCCCGCTGTCGGAGCAACTGCTTCGCCATGTCGAACCTGAACAGGCACTGCGCTGGGCGTTATCCGGTGGAGAAGATTATGAGCTGTGCTTCACCGTGCCTGAGCTGAATCGCGGAACGCTGGATGTGGCGTTAGCGCATCTGGGGGCGAAATTTACCTGCATCGGGCAGGTGATGCCGGAAAGTGAAGGGCTGCTGTTTGTCCGCGACGGCGCCCCGGTTACGCTTGACTGGAAAGGGTACGATCACTTCGCGTGAGTTTGTGCGCTCTGTGTTGCCGGGTGGCGCTGCGCTTACCCGGCCTACAAAAGGTGCGATCGTAGGCCGGGTAAGGCGAAGCCGCCACCCGGCAAGCGTTTATTTAAACCCTACCACCGGATGCTGCTGATACGGCGTTTCCAGCTCGGCAATCTGCTCCGGCGTCAACGATAAATCTACCGCACTCAACAACTCATCCAGCTGTTCTTCCCGCGATGTGCCCACAATCGGCGCGGCGACACCGCGCTTGCTCAGCAGCCACGCCAGCGCCACCTGCGCGCGCGTTGCACCGATATCGTCGGCGATCCCGGCTAAGCGTTCGGCAATTAACGCATCGCTGGCTTCTGTATCGTCATACAGGTTTTTACCCACTTCGTCCGATACCAGCCGGGCGGTGGTTTCGCCCCACGGACGGGTTAACCTTCCGCGCGCCAGCGGGCTCCACGGGATCACCGCCACGCCTTCCTGGTAGCAGAGCGGCAGCATCTCGCGCTCTTCTTCCCGGTAAATCAGGTTGTAGTGATCCTGCATGGTGACAAAGCGCGCCCAGCCGTTCTGCGCCTGGAGCTTGAGCGCCTGGGCAAACTGTGAGGCATGCATGGACGATGCGCCGATGTAGCGCGCTTTACCGGCTTTCACAACGTCGTTTAACGCTTCAAGCGTCTCTTCGAGCGGGGTGCTGTAATCCCAGCGGTGGATTTGCAGCAGATCGACGTAATCCATGTTCAGGCGTCTGAGGCTGTCATCAATGGAACGCAGGATCTGCGCGCGAGAAAGGCCTTCCGCCAGATCGCCTGACGGGTAGTACACCTTGGTGGCGACCACAACGTCATCACGACGGGCAAAATCTCGCAGGGCGCGACCCACAATCTCTTCGCTGCTGCCGTCGGAGTAGCTGTTGGCGGTATCGAAGAAGTTGATGCCGCCGTCAATGGCGCGCTTGATGATGGGGCGGCTGCTCTCTTCCGGCAGCGTCTAGGCATGATTTCCCCGGTCAGGCTCGCCAAACGTCATGCATCCCAGGCAAAGCCGGGACACCTTAAGGTCCGTTTTTCCTAATGTCGTGTATTGCATGGTTCCGCTCCTGCTGTTTAAACAATACGTTTAAGCATAGCAGGAGCAGAAAAGGAGAGGGATCAGGCCAGCCAGGTGCGAATTTTAGCTTCGATACCGGCGGCGTCCAGACCAATGTCGGCGCGCGCCTCGTCCTGGGTGCCTTGCGGGATGAAGTGGTCAGGGAGGCCGAGATTAAGCACCGGAACGGCTTTACGGTTCGCCATCAGCACTTCATTCACGCCGCTACCTGCGCCACCCATGATGGCGTTCTCTTCCAGCGTGACCAGCACGTCATGGCTTTCCGCCATGCTCAGAATCAGAGATTCATCGAGCGGCTTCACGAATCGCATATCGACCAGCGTCGCATTCAGATTTTCAGCGACTTTTGCCGCTTCCGGCATCAACGTACCAAAGTTCAGGATCGCCACTTTTTCACCGCGACGTTTCACCAGACCTTTACCGATATCCAGTTTTTCCAGCGGCTGTAATTCAACGCCAAGGGCATTACCGCGCGGATAACGTACCGCGCAGGGGCCGTCCTGATAGTGGTAACCGGTATACAGCATCTGACGACACTCGTTTTCGTCGCTTGGCGTCATGATCACCATATCAGGGATGCAACGCAGGAAGGAGAGATCAAACGCGCCCTGGTGCGTCTGGCCGTCAGCCCCCACAATGCCCGCGCGATCGATAGCAAACAGCACCGGCAGCTTCTGGATGGCAACGTCATGGATAACCTGATCGTAGGCGCGTTGCAGGAAGGTAGAGTAGATCGCGACCACCGGCTTGTAGCCGCCAATCGCCAGTCCCGCTGCGAAGGTCACCGCGTGCTGTTCGGCAATGGCGACGTCGAAATACTGGTCCGGGTATTTTTTGGAAAACTCGACCATGCCGGAGCCTTCACGCATGGCAGGCGTTACCGCCATCAGCATGTTGTCTTTCGCCGCCGTTTCGCACAGCCAGTCGCCAAAGATTTTTGAATAGCTCGGCATCCCGCCGCTGCTTTTCGGCAGGCAGCCGCTGGTATGGTCGAACTTAGGCACCGCGTGGAAGGTGATCGGATCTTTTTCCGCCGGTTCGTAACCACGCCCTTTTTTGGTCATGATGTGCAGGAACTGCGGGCCTTTCAGGTCGCGCATATTTTTAAGCGTCGTCACCAGGCCCAGCACATCGTGGCCGTCCACCGGGCCAATATAGTTAAAGCCCAGCTCTTCGAACAGCGTACCCGGCACGACCATGCCTTTGATATGTTCTTCGGTACGCTTAAGCAGCTCTTTGATCGGCGGTACGCCGGAGAAGACTTTTTTACCGCCTTCACGCAGTGAGGAGTAAAGCTTGCCGGACAGTAGCTGCGCCAGATGGTTATTCAGCGCGCCGACGTTCTCAGAGATCGACATTTCGTTATCGTTGAGGATCACCAGCATGTCCGGTTTGATATCGCCCGCGTGGTTCATAGCCTCAAAGGCCATCCCCGCGGTGATCGCCCCGTCGCCAATCACGCAGACGGTGCGGCGTTGTTTATTCTCTTTTTCGGCGGCAACGGCAATACCAATGCCCGCAGAAATGGAGGTGGAAGAGTGGCCGACGCTTAACACATCATATTCACTCTCGCCGCGCCACGGGAACGGGTGCAGGCCCCCTTTCTGGCGAATGGTGCCAATTTTATCGCGACGTCCGGTCAGAATTTTGTGCGGATAGGCCTGGTGGCCGACATCCCAGATCAGCTGATCGAACGGCGTGTTATAGACGTAATGCAACGCCACGGTCAGCTCAACCGTGCCAAGTCCGGAGGCGAAGTGGCCGCTGGAGCGGCTAACGCTGTCGAGCAGGTAGCGACGCAGCTCGTCACACAGCTTCGGCAGACTCTCTTTCGGCAACAGACGTAACTCCTGAGTGGAGTCAACTAACGCCAGTGTCGGGTATTTGGCAATATCAAAACTCATCAAAGGCTCATCGAGATTTATAGTTTATTTATCACGCTGGATTATGTAGTCCGCTAGCGCTTCCAGTGCCGAGGTATCCAGCGATTGCGCGGCCAGCTCATTCAGCGACCGACGGGCATCGTCTATCAGATCCCGGGCTTTACGTTGGGCATGCTCAAGGCCCAACAGGGCGGGGTAGGTACTTTTGCCAAGCTGCTGATCCGCACCCTGACGTTTTCCCAATGTTGCAGTATCGCCCACCACATCCAGAATGTCATCCTGAACCTGGAATGCCAGACCGATACTTTCTGCGTATCTGTCCAGAACCGGCAGGGCTTTACGCCCGCGTTCACCCGCGCTCAGCGCGCCCAGGCGAACGGCTGCACGAATCAGTGCGCCCGTTTTGTGACGGTGGATGCGCTCCAGCTGTTCCAGAGTAACCTGACGACCTTCAGCCTCTAAATCCAGCGCCTGGCCGCCGCACATCCCGGCGACGCCGCTGGCCATTGCCAGTTCGGACACCATTGCCAGACGATCGCGATCGCTCACCTCAACCATCGGCGCATCGCTCAGAATGGAGAAGGCCAGGGTTTGCAGCGCATCCCCCGCCAGAATGGCATTCGCTTCGCCAAATTTGATATGGCAGGTTGGCTGACCGCGACGCAGATCGTCATCGTCCATGGCCGGTAAATCATCGTGGATCAGCGAATAGGCATGGATACACTCCACGGCGGCTGCCGGGGCGTCCAGCGTGTTATCGCTGATACCGAACATATTGCCCGTGGCATACACCAGGAACGGACGCAGGCGTTTACCCCCCAAGAGTGCGCCATAGTGCATGGCTTCAACCAGTGGAGTGTTCTGAAAAGGCTGCGGCTCAATGAAACGGCGCAGCGCATCGTTGGCGCGGATGACGCGCGCCTGAAGCGCGTTGGAAAAATCCATTTACTCGGCGTCCGGTGTGAATGGCGTGGTTTTAGCGTCTTCGCTGTCGGAAAGCAGGATCTGCACACGCTGCTCGGCCTGCTGGAGTTTTACCTGCCCCTGGCGCGCAAGCTGCACGCCGCGTTCAAATTCGTTGAGCGCGTCTTCCAGCGGGAGATCGCCGCTCTCAAGACGGGTAACGATCTGCTCCAGTTCACTCAGCGCAGTTTCGAAACTGGCCGGTGCGTCGTTTTTCTTCGGCATAGTGAATTGACTCTTAAATTTTTCGCCCTGACATGGTAACGGACTCGGGGCAATTATCAAATAACGCGAGTGGCGCGATGGTGGTATACTTGCGCGCCTGGATGCAGCCACGGGTGTGGGCTGCTGTATCATTTTCCACTACAAGCTTTTATAAGCTTGCCTAAGAAACATTGCCGCCATGAAGTTTATCATTAAATTGTTCCCTGAAATCACCATCAAAAGCCAATCCGTGCGTTTGCGCTTTATTAAAATTCTCACCGGGAACATTCGTAACGTATTAAAACACTACGACGAAACGCTCGCCGTGGTGCGTCACTGGGACCACGTTGAAGTCCGCGCGAAAGACGAAAACAAACGTCTTGATATTCGCGACGCGCTGACCCGTATCCCGGGTATTCACCATATTCTGGAAGTGGAAGACGTTCCCTTCACCGATATGCACGATATCTTCGAAAAGGCGCTGGTACAGTACCGCGACCAGATCGAAGGGAAAACGTTCTGCGTGCGCGTGAAGCGCCGGGGTAAGCATGAGTTTAGCTCTATTGAGGTTGAGCGCTACGTCGGCGGTGGTCTGAACCAGCACGTTGAAATGGCGCGCGTGCGCCTGACTAACCCGGACGTCACCGTTAACCTTGAGATCGAAAACGATCGCCTGCTGCTGGTCAAGGGTCGTTACGAAGGGATTGGCGGTTTCCCTATCGGCACTCAGGAAGATGTGCTGTCGCTGATCTCCGGCGGGTTCGACTCCGGCGTGTCCAGCTATATGCTGATGCGTCGCGGCTGCCGCGTGCACTACTGCTTCTTTAACCTGGGCGGCGCGGCGCATGAAATCGGCGTACGTCAGGTGGCGCATTACCTGTGGAACCGCTTCGGCAGCTCTCACCGCGTGCGTTTTGTGGCGATCAACTTTGAGCCGGTGGTCGGCGAAATCCTCGAAAAAGTGGACGACGGCCAGATGGGCGTGGTCCTGAAACGTATGATGGTGCGTGCGGCGTCCAAAGTGGCTGAGCGCTACGGCGTGCAGGCGCTGGTCACCGGTGAAGCGCTGGGGCAGGTCTCCAGCCAGACGCTGACCAACCTGCGCCTTATCGACAACGTGTCTGATACGCTGATCCTGCGTCCGCTGATCTCTCACGATAAAGAGCACATCATCGATCTGGCGCGTAAAATTGGTACTGAAGATTTTGCCCGTACCATGCCGGAATATTGCGGTGTGATCTCAAAAAGCCCAACCATTAAAGCGGTGAAGGCGAAGATCGAAGCGGAAGAAGAGAACTTCGATTTCAGCATCCTGGAAAAAGTGGTGGCGGAAGCGTCCAACATCGATATCCGTGAGATCGCCCAGCAGACCGAGCAGGAAGTGGTTGAAGTGGAGACGGTCAGCGGCTTTGGTGCTAACGATACGATTCTGGATATCCGTTCTGTTGATGAGCAGGATGACAAGCCGTTGCAGGTGGAAGGTGTGGAGGTGGTTTCGCTGCCGTTCTACAAGCTGAGCACCCAGTTTGGCGATCTCGACCAGAGCAAAACGTATCTGCTGTGGTGCGAACGTGGGGTCATGAGCCGTTTGCAGGCGCTGTATCTGCGTGAGCAGGGCTTCGCCAATGTGAAGGTGTATCGCCCGTAGTTTCTCGCCCGGTAGCGCTTCGCTTACCGGGCCTACGGTACCGTGCATTTGTAGGCCGGGTAAGGCGTAGCCGCCACCCGGCTTTTTTTATGCACTACTCTTCATAGTAATTATAAATCCCCGCCGCCATCACCATCGACGAAGCCACTTCGTAGGCCTTCTCGCGCCCGACCAGTAGGTCAATAATCTTCAGGCCAAAATCAATGGCGGTGCCCGGCCCCTGGCTGGTGAGCAGGTTAACGCGTGGATCCCAGACCACGCGTTTATCCACCCACTGCTCTTCCGGAATCGTGTCCTTCAGACCAGGGAAGCCGGTCATATTGCCGATGGGGAAAATGTCGTGCGGAACCAGCACCGTACCCGCGGCCGCACAGATTGCCGCGACGATACGCCCGGAAAGATGAAACTGACGAACGGTTTCAACCAGCAGCGGGCTGTCGCGGAAACACTCTGCACCCTTCAGCCCACCCGGCAGAACGATAATGTCGTAATCACCGTCCGCCACCTGTACAAGCGGTGCATCCGCCAGGATCTTCACCCCACGCGAGCAGGTAATCGCCAGACTTCCGTCGCTGGCGACGCTGGCGGTAGTAACCTTAATACCACCACGCACCATCAAATCAATGGTGGTGACCGCTTCTGTCTCTTCGCTACCAGGGGCGAGGCATACCAGTGCCGATGCGCTCATACTCACTCTCCTTTCGTTTTACTAACTCAAACAGACGGCTGTTTTCCGCAACGGTAATGCCGTGTGCCCGGGCGCGTTTTAACAGATAACCGGTTATGTAATCAATTTCGGTATGCCGCATAGCCCGGATATCCTGCAACATTGAGGAGATATTTTCTGCCGTACTCTCAATGACCTGGTCGACATAATAACGTAAATCGGATTCTGAGGTGTGGTAGCCTTCGCGTTCAATGACGGCGGCAACTTCCCGGCAAATCAGCGCTACCCGATCGGGGTGCTGGCGCAGCTCACCGTTAGGGCAATCCAGCAGGGCGGTCAGCGGATTGATCGCGCAGTTGACCGCCAGTTTGCGCCACAGTTCCGCGCGAATGTTATTGTGCCAGGCGACGTCAGGCAGCGTGCTTTGCAGGGTATCCGCAAGATAGCTGTAATCGCCGGGCTGTTCACGCGCAGGACCGATATGGGTGATACCACTGGCTACATGGATAATGACGTTACCGTCGCGACGTGCCGCGTGGGTGGTTGTCCCCATCAGCAGCGGTTGCCGGACAGATTTTAGCTCTTCAATGGTACCCATACCGTTATGAATCAGCAGGATTGGCGTGCTTTCAGGTAACTGGGCAGCCAGGCTTTTCACCGCATCGGAGACCTGCCAGGCCTTCAGCGTGACCAGCAGCAAATCGCTGGTGGCAAGAAATTCCGGATCGTTTGCCGTCAAAGACTCGTTAAAAATTGAACCGTCTGTACCAATCACGTTCACACTGCAATAGGGCTGGGGAATTCGCAGCCAGCCCTGAACGTCGTGTCCCTGTTTGCATAGCGCTGTAAGCCAGAGTTGGCCAAGGGCTCCGCATCCAAGCACTGTTACTTTCATCGTTCCTCCTCACCTGCAACGGCGCCAGGTGCTATGACGCTAAGTATAGCGCCATCAGCTAAGCTTCTCGTTATGCCTCGTTGCGGGTATTATGCAACGCAACAAAAATGAAGGGAGAAGAAAAGATGCCATCTTTCGATATTGTTTCTGAAGTTGATTTGCAGGAAGCGCGTAACGGCGTAGAAAATGCTGTCCGTGAGGTTGAGTCACGTTTCGATTTTCGTGGCGTTGAGGCGACCATTGAACTGAACGACGCGAACAAGACGATCAAAGTCCTGAGTGAGTCTGATTTCCAGGTCAACCAGTTGCTGGATATCCTGCGCGCCAAGCTGCTCAAGCGCGGCATTGAAGGAACCTCACTTGATGTACCGGAAGAATTTGTTCACAGCGGCAAAACCTGGTTTGTGGAAGCGAAGCTGAAGCAGGGGATTGAGAGCGCGGTACAGAAAAAAATCGTTAAGCTTATCAAAGACAGTAAGCTCAAAGTGCAGGCGCAGATTCAGGGTGAAGAGATCCGCGTGACCGGAAAATCCCGTGATGACCTGCAATCCGTGATGGCGCTGGTGCGTGGCGGCGATCTCGGTCAGCCATTCCAGTTTAAAAACTTCCGCGATTAAGACAATCATGCCCGGCTAAACCGGGCATTTTTTCAGGCCTTCAGCGCCTGCTCCACCTCAAAGCGATTAGTCACTTTGCTGTCAATTTTGACATACGCACTGCGCTCTTCCGGAACAATCAGCACTTCGCTCACGCCCTCTGTCGCTTCCAGACGCTGTTTTAACGCGTCACCCATTGCCACGTCATCGGGAATTTCTACCCGCAGGCTACTCACATAGCGCGGCTCTTTCATGGTGCTGGCAACAAACAGCCAGAGCATCGCCAGCAGCGCACCGGCGAGGAAAACGGTCTGGGAGTCAAACAGACCGTCCACCCAGCCGCCGAGCGACCCGCCGATTGCCACGCCGAGAAACTGGCTGGTGGAGTAAATGCCCATCGCGGTGCCTTTGTATCCTGCCGGAGACTCTTTGCTGATAAGCGACGGCAGCAGGGCTTCCATCAGATTAAAGGCCAGGAAGAACAGTTGTACGCCGGCGATCAGCTCCCAGAAATGCGGGCCGGCGCCCCACAACACAATCTCGGCAATCAGCAGTAACGCCACGCAGCCCACGAAGACGCGTTTCATTTTGCGCTTCACTTCGGCGTAAATAATGAAGGGCACAACGGAGACAAACGAGATCAGCATTGTGACCAGATAAATTTTCCAGTGCTCTGCCGCCGGGAAACCTGCTGCGGCCAGTTGACCGGGCAGGGCGACGAAGGTGGACATCAGCAGAATGTGCAGGCACATAATGCCGAAGTTCAGCTTAAGCAGGCGCGGCTCGACGATGACTTTGCTGAAGCAGCCTTTCACCATCCCGGATTCACGGTTGAGGACGTGGTTTTTACTGTCAGGTACAACCCACAGCGTGAGCGCGATCCCGATGGTCGCCAGCACCGCAATCATCCAGAACAGGGCGTGCAGGCCGAGCGCATGAGTGATAACGGGCCCCAGCACCATGGCAATGGCAAACGTGACGCCGAAGCTGACGCCGATAAACGCCATGGCTTTGGTGCGGTTTTGCTCGCGGGTTAAGTCTGACAGTAGCGCCATCACGGCGGCGGCAATCGCCCCGGAACCTTGCAGGGCGCGCCCAAGAATTATTCCCCAGATGGAGTGGGAGAGGGCGGCGATGATACTGCCAAGTACAAACACCAGCAGCCCGCCGACAATCAGCGGTTTACGACCCACGCGGTCGGAGAGCAGGCCAAAGGGGATCTGGAATATCGCCTGCGCCAGGCCATAGATACCAATCGCCAGACCAATCAGCGCTTCGCTGGCACCCTGTAACGCCATGCCATATGTGGTCAGAACGGGCAGGACCATAAACATGCCAAGCATCCGCAGCGAGAAAACAGTCCCTAAACCCCAGGTCGCACGCAGTTCGCCTGGCGTCATTTTATAATCGTTCATTACCACCTCTACCAAAAAGCAGGCCATAGTTTAGGCGGGGTGATAAGTGCGGTAAATAGGTGTTTGTTTAAGAGATATTACGAGGGTGTGATAAAAGCACCCCCGGATAAAAAAATTACGGCTCGACGCGCAATCCGTAGCTTTTGAATTTCTCAAGAACAATGGCAATTTCATCGTCACTGAGTACCGGAACGGGATCCACTATCGCCAGCGTGGTCAGGTAGAGTTTTGCCAGCACCTCTACCTCCTGCGCCAGCCACAGTGCCTTTTCAAGATTTTCTTCGCAGGTTATCAGGCCGTGGTGCTGTAAGAGCGTCGCTTTGCGATCGCGTAACGCGACCGCGACATGCTCTGACAGCGCGCGCGTCCCGAAGGTCGCGTAAGGGGCGCAGGGAATGGAGTTTCCCCCGGCGGCGGCAATCATATAGTGAATAGCAGGAATGGGGCGGTTGAGTATCGAGACGGCGGTACAGTTAACCGCATGGTTATGGACGACGGCGTTAGCATCCGGGCGGGTCTGATACACAACCTGATGAAAACGCCATTCGCTGGAGGGCAGTTTATCTTCTTCGTGTCGCCCCTGTGCATCTACATAGACGATACTCTCTTCGGTCAGATGCTCGTAGGGAATTCCGGTCGGCGTAATCAGCATGCCGTCGCGATAGCGAACGCTGATATTGCCGGCGGTGCCCTGATTTAACCCCATGCGGGTCATCTCAAGGCAGGTGTCAATAATGTCTCTGGCTAATCGGGCTCGTTCCATTTTTTATTCTCCGGGTACAGTTTTATTTTTACTGGCGGGAACGTTTGACCAGCTTCATATCGACTTTCGCCGTCTCGTTGACCGCTTCGCCGTCGATGGCTCGCTGCATCAGTTCAAACGCTTTTTCCGCCCAGGTATCTTCATCCTGTTGCATGGACCAGACGCTGTTTGGCAGGAACCCCAGCATGGGGTGCTCATCGAAGGTGCCGATATTGATGTGTTGGGGCACGGTGCCGGTACGCGTCCGCAGGGCTTCGATTGCCCCTTCCAGAACGGGTAACGATGAGGCGATAAACGCCTGCGGAACACCCTGGCTGTCGATAAGCGAATCCATCAGGGCATATCCGCCCTCCGGCGTATTGTCCGGCCCTTCGATGACCCACTCGCGATGGTGAATACCGGCTGTTTTCAGGGCCTGTAAGTAGCCGTTCAGACGGTCCGTAATACTGGGCAGTGCGGTATCGCCCACAAGGAACCAGAGCGGCATTTTTCTCTCTGCCAGCATGTTGCGGGCCAGTTCATCCCCCCCGGCCTCGTTATGACTCTCAACCAGCGCGTTGTCAGTAAAGCCAAAATCCCGGTCGAGGAGCACCAGCGGTTTTTGGATCTGCCGCAAATGATGCTGCTGGTTTTCCAGCGTCGAGGGAACGATAAACAAGCCGTCCACGTTGCGCGCCATCAGGGCTTTGACCAGCTTGTTTTCGTAATCCACATCGTTGTAAGTACAGCTGATCATCAGCTGGTAGCCCGAACGGCGGCAGCGCAGTTCGAGTTTCTCGGCGAGCGTTGCAAAGAACACGTTCGAGATGTTGGGCACGATGAGCCCCAGCGTCTCGGTTTTGTTTAGCTTAAGACTGCGCGCCGAATGGTTGAGGGTATAGCCGAAGCGCTCGACGTGTTCATTAATTCGGGACTGTGTTTTCACGCTGATCCGATACTGTTCGGCTTTCCCGCTCAGTACCAGCCGCACGGTGGTGACGGATAAATTCAGATCCTTCGCTATCTGTTCAACTGTTTTGGCCATCGCTACGCCTCAATCCTTAACGTACGTAAAAACTGCTGATAAAGCATACGCATCCTGCCATTACATTTCCTGCTGCATCAGGAGATTAAGCGCCTGCTGCTGGGTCCACAGCATCAGGTACGCCTCATATTTTTGCCGGTGGAAGGCCGCGGTTTCCGGCCGACGGGTGATGATGTCGCCGGCTTTGACCATTTCCCGGGTAGCGTCGGTGAGCGTTGCCCATGCACCGCTCGCCACTGCGCCGCAAATGGCCGCGCCGAGAGTGACGGCATCTTCTTCGGCTAAAAGATGAATATCGCAGCCCGTGGCATCGGCATACTCCCGCAGCCAGAGCCGGTTATGGGTGGCTCCTCCACAAATGACAATGCGCGACAAGGTGTGCCCGTGATGTTTCAGGGTATCCATAATATGTCGTGTGCCATAGGCTATGGCCTGTAGCGTGGCCAGATAGAGCCTCGCCAGCGCACGTTCACCGGTTTCTAATGTCAGACCGACCACGCTGCCCCGCGCATCCGGACGCGAACGCGGCGAGCGGTTACCGTGGTGATCGGCCAGAATGTGCAGGTTGCGGGTGGGGTATTTTTCTTCCTGTTCAAGAGCGGCTACCCAGTCGTTGAGCAGCGCCACCGGATGGCGTTGCGCCGCTTCTGCTTTTGCAAACAGGTCTGCGCTGGCTCCGTGCTCGCGCAACGTCCAGTCGACCAGCGCCCCGGCAGCACTTTGCCCGCCTTCCGTCAGCCAGTAGCCCGGCAGCATGGCGCTCCAGTAAGGCCCCCAGACGCCGGGCGTATGGATCTCCGTCTGACTGGCAAGCATATGGCAGTTCGAGGTTCCGCTGATGAGCGCCAGCGTGCCCTCCGGGTGTGAGCCCGTCAGCGCCACGCCACCCGCGTGGGCATCGATCATGCCGCTTGCCACAACCACCTCTTCGGGCAACCCCAGAGCTTGCGCTGCCTGTGGGCTGAGTTTCCCGACGCATTCAGCGACGTCCAGAATAGTATCGGGAATTTTTGTCAGTAAGGTCTCCAGCCCCACCTCCCTGAGCAGCGATTCGCTGAACTGCGCCTCATGCGCAAGGTAGTTCCATTTGCAGGTGAGGGTGCACAGGCTGGCGGCGTCCTGGCCCGTCGCTTTCCAGACCAGAAAATCGGCAAGGTCGAAAAAGCGCCAGGCCTGATTCCAGGTTTCAGGATGATGTCGCTGCAACCACAGCAGTTTTGGCAGTTCCATTTCAATACTCACCTCGCCGCCCACGTAGCACAGGGCCGGATCGCGTGTGGCATTGATGCGAACGGTTTCTTCGTGAGCACGATGATCCATCCACATAATGATGTCCTGCGATGCCGGACTGTCGGGGGACACGCTCAGGCCGTTACCCTCAGCATCCAGCGCGACCAGCGAGCAGGTGGCGTCGAAGCCAATCGAACGAATGGCGTCGGGTGAGATCCCAGAGGAGTCGACGGCTTCCCGCACCACCGCGCAAACCTGCTGCCAGATCTCCGCGGAGGACTGTTCCACGCGCGCGTTGCTGGCGTGAAACTGCGAAATCGGACGGGTCGCGAAGCTCAAACGCTCGCCTTGCGCAGAGTAAAGCCCAGCACGAACGCTGGCTGAACCCATATCGACCCCGAGGAAATAGCCGTCACTCATCATGAACTTCCTTATTTTTTACCAAACGGATGTAACAGTTTATCAATTTCAGGGGTGTTGATATTCTGCGCATTGACATATTTCACTGGAATATCAATTTCTTTAGCCACCGTCTGTCCGGAAATCACCGCGTTCAGCGCCTTTATGCCCTGATAACCAATCTGGTACGCGTCCTGCACCACAAAGCCCTGAATCACGCCGTTTTTGAGGAAGTTAATGATGGCTTCGGTGCTGTCAAAACCGATGACTTTCACTTTGCCCTTCAGATTCTGGCTGTCGATCGCGTTCGCAACGCCCAGGGTTGAGCCTTCGTTGGTGGCATAAATACCGGCGATATCCGGGTTGGCCTGAACCATATCAATGGTTTTATCCATCGCCTTTTGCGGGTCGCCATCGCTATATTGCACCGGCAGTACCTGAATATTCGGGTACTTCTCTTTCATTCGCTCGCTGAATCCTTCAGAGCGCTCAATGGCGGACGTCGTTCCGGCTACGTGGGCGATAATACCCACCTTCCCCTTCTGGCCTACCTGCTCCGCCAGCGCATCCGCAGCCTGTGCGCCCGCCTTACGGTTATTGGTGGCGACAAAGCTGGCCGGGATATCGGAGTTCACGCCCGAGTCGAAGGTCACCACTTTGATCCCCCGGCTGTTGGCGGTTTCGACCAGCGGGGCAAGGGCGTTTGCATCAAGCGCGGCCAGCAACAGGCCGTTTGGCTTTTGTGCCATGGTGTTTTCGACTAACTGGATCTGCTCGGCGATTTGCGTTTCATCGGCAGGGCCAACGTAGCTGGTTTTGTCACCCAACTCTTTTGCGGCAGCTTCCGTCCCCATTTTGACCGTCTGCCAGAATTCGTGCTGGTAACCTTTACTGACTACCGGCAGGTTCAAATCTTTTGCCAGCGCGCTGCTGGACAGGATGGCAACGAGCGACAGGGCGCTCAGGATATGGCTGGTTTTCATTATTTTGCTCCGTTGTAGGGTTGGCAGGGCTTGTTGTATCGAGAACCTAACGCATTCTTTTACGTAACGTGTCCAGGTAGACGGCGGCAACGACGACCACGCCCATCGCCACCATCTGCCAGAACTGGGACACGCCCATGAGATTGAGGCCGTTTTTCAGCACGCTCATAATGAACGCGCCTATGATGGTGCCGCCAATCGTGCCCACGCCGCCCATCAGACTGGTACCGCCGATCACTACCGCCGCAATGGCTTCCAGCTCATAACCCACGCCTACGGTTGGCTGGCCTGAATTGAGACGAGAGGCGAGGATCACCCCGGCCACGCCGGTTAACAGGCCGCATAAGGCGTAAACGAAAATTTTCACTCGCTGGACTTTGATCCCGGAAAGATGTGCCGCCGTTTCATTGCTGCCGACAGCGTAGATATAGCGGCCCATCACCGTTTTCTTCAGGATCCACATGGCGATCAGTGCCACGATGACCAGGTAGAACACCGGGTAAGGCAGGACGTCGAACAAGCGACCCTGCGCTAGCAGCTTGAACTGCGGGTAGTCAGAAAAATAAATCGCGCGGCCATCGGTCATCACCATATTGATGCCGCGTACCGACATCATTAAGCCGAGGGTGGCAATAAACGGTGGTATGGTCATTTTGGTGACCAGAAACGCGTTCACATAGCCGCAAAGCCCGCCGGCGAGCACGCCTGCCAGAATACAGACCGGCAGCGGCATACCAAACCCGGCGGCGATGCCCACCGCAACCCCTGAGAACGCCACCACCGATCCGAGCGACAGGTCGATCCCGGCGGTAATAATCACAAAGGTTACGCCAATGGCCATGATGCCAATCACCGCCGTTTGCAAGGCGATAGTCATGATATTTTCAGTATTAAAGAAGAACGGTGAGCTGAAGCTGAAAAACAGAACCAGCAATACCAGGCTAAAAAGAGGCGCCAGACGCATCAGGAGCGCTTTATTTATTTTCATCGTATGACTTCCGCTTTGCGGCGATGGAACGGTAACGGACATGATTAATCCTCCAGCGTGGCGTATTGCATGATTTTTTCCTGGGTGGCGTGCTCAGCCTCTATTTCGCCGGCAATGCGGCCGCTGCGCATCACAAGTATGCGGTCGCACATTCCTAATACTTCCGGCAGTTCGGATGAAATCATGATGATCGATTTACCTTTAGCGACAAGGCGGTTCATTAGTTCATAAATTTCCAGCTTGGCGCCAACATCAATTCCCCGGGTTGGCTCATCAAAAATTAAAATATCGGTATCTTTACAGACCCAGCGGGCAATAATGATCTTCTGTTGATTACCGCCGCTTAAATTCAGTGCCGCCTGTTCCAGATGCGGCGTTTTTATTCGCAGCGCATCCACCAGTTTCTGGCTGGACTCCCGGCAGCGTTTTTCATCGACATTACCCACGACGCCAGCGTAGTCCGGGTAATTGCCGAGCATAATGTTCATCTCAACGGAAAGGCCGAGGGCGAGTCCCTCTTTTTTGCGGTCTTCTGTTAAATAGCTGATGCCTTTCTCAATGGCGTCAGCCACGTCTTTAATCCGTGTGGGGGTGCCGTTCAGCGTCAGGGTACCGGCGTCGATCGCATCGGCGCCAAACAGGGCCCGGCCCAGTTCCGTTCGGCCTGCGCCCATCAAGCCAGCGAGGCCGAGGATCTCACCGCGCCATAGGGTAAAGTTGATGTCGTGCAGTACACCATTTCGCGTCAGGCCGTTCACTTCCAGCACTTTTTCTCTGCGCTGAGGCGGCGGGCGTTTTGGGTAGATGTTATCGAGATTGCGGCCAACCATCATGGCGATAAGCTCGCCGATCTGAACCGTTTCATAATCCACGGTGGCGATGTATTGTCCGTCGCGCATGACGGTCGCACGATCGGCGATCAGAGCCAGCTCTTCCAGGCGGTGCGAGATGTAGACTATCCCCGTGCCCTGAGCCTTGAGCATCCGCGTGACGTCAAACAAACTCTCGATTTCACTTTCGGTCAGCGCGGCGGTGGGTTCATCCATGATTAGCACTTTGGCATTGACCGAAATCGCTTTGGCAATTTCCACCATCTGCTGCTGGGCTACGGTTAATTCACTGACGCGGGCGTCCGGGGCGATTTTTAAATTCAGCGTGTGCAGTATTTTCTCAACCGCCTGTCGCTGGGCGCGTTTATCTAACTGCCAGCGGCTATTTTTGCAGAATTCACGGCCAATAAAGATATTCTCTTCCACGGTTAAATCGGGAAAGAGATTAAATTCCTGATGGATAATCGTAATACCTGCGTGCTGAGCACTTAGCGGATCGCTGAATGATACGGATTGCCCTTCAAAGCGAATTTCACCGGAATCGGGTTGGTAAACACCGGATAATATTTTCATCAGCGTCGATTTGCCGGCACCGTTTTCACCTAACAGGGCATGTACTTCGCCGCGGCGTAAATCGAAATCAACCTGATTCAGCGCCAGCACGCCGGGAAAGCGTTTGGTGATGCGCGTCATCTGAATAAGAGTCTCTGACATTGCAAAATTCCTGTGTTGGAAAGGCAATGAATCACAAGCCACAGTGATTTGGTTAATAAGCTAACTCGACTTAGCTTTCGTCCTTAAAAGCTATTTTAGGGTCATAATTTAGCCAAATCATTTGTATTCAAATTGTGACGCCGTGCAAAGGTATTTTGTTATTTAATTGAATTTAAACGATATATTTAGTTTTTTGCTGAATCGTAATACCTGACGCTGATCGAATTTTGACCTCTCATCGTGAAACTGCTCACAGATCCTGCACATTTATCTTGTCTCATTTTTAGGGAGAACTCTAAGCTAATTCGAGTTAGCAAATTTCACCACTTTCCGTTCACGGTGCTGCCCGGGCGCTTTTTCACGGCTATGCCCCTGAGACGGATAGGTTAACCAACGTGAGGAAGGGCTATGAAAACGATAAAAGCGTTACCCCGGATTGGCATTCGACCTGTTATTGATGGCCGCCGAATGGGCGTACGCGAGTCTCTGGAAGAGCAGACCATGAACATGGCGAAAGCCACGGCGGCGCTACTCACTGAAAAATTACGCCACCCCTGCGGTACGCCCGTAGAGTGCGTAATTGCCGACAGCTGCATTGCCGGAATGGCGGAATCCGCCGCTTGCGAAGAGAAGTTCAGCACGTGCCACGTTGGTCTGACGATCACCGTCACCCCCTGCTGGTGTTACGGGAGTGAAACCATTGATATGGATCCGCTGCGCCCGAAAGCGATCTGGGGCTTTAATGGCACCGAGCGTCCGGGGGCGGTATACCTCGCGGCGGCGCTGGCAGCGCATAACCAGAAAGGGATCCCGGCGTTTTCCATTTACGGCCACGATGTACAGGATGCGGGCGACGAGACCATCCCGGCAGACGTTGAGGAAAAATTGTTGCGCTTCGCCCGGGCGGGCCTGGCGGTCGCCAGCATGAAGGGGAAAAGTTATCTGTCGGTGGGCGGTGTCTCAATGGGGATCGCAGGCTCGATTGTCGATCACAACTTCTTTGAATCCTGGCTGGGGATGAAGGTGCAGGCGGTGGATATGACCGAACTGCGTCGCCGCATCGATCATAAGATTTACGACGAGCAAGAACTTGAGCTGGCCCTGAGCTGGGCGAAGGCACATTTCCGTTTCGGCGAGGATAAAAACGCGGAGCAGTATCGTCGCAATGAACAGGAAAATGCCGCGATCCTGCGGGAGAGCCTGCTAATGGCGATGTGCATCCGCGACATGATGCAGGGCAACCCTAAACTCGCTGCAATGGGCCGCGTGGAGGAATCGCTGGGCTATAACGCCATTGCGTCCGGTTTCCAGGGGCAGCGCCACTGGACGGATCAGTATCCAAATGGCGATACCGCAGAGGCGCTGTTGAACAGCTCTTTCGACTGGAACGGTATTCGCCAGCCGTTGGTGGTGGCGACGGAAAATGACAGCCTGAACGGGGTGGCGATGCTGTTTGGGCATCTGATGACCGGCACCGCGCAGATTTTTGCTGATGTACGCACCTACTGGTCGCCGGAGTCGGTGGAGCGTGTTACCGGCCAGAAGCTCACTGGACGGGCTGAGCACGGCATTATTCATCTGATCAACTCCGGCTCGGCGGCGCTGGACGGTACAGCGGAGCAGAAAGACGCCGAGGGGAAACCGACCCTGAAACCACACTGGGACATTACTGAGCAGGAAGCCAGCGCGTGCCTGGCCGCAACCCACTGGTGTCCGGCGGTGCATGAATACTTCCGCGGGGGCGGTTTCTCATCAAACTTCCTCACCCGGGGTGGCGTGCCATTTACCATGACCCGCGTAAACCTCATCAAGGGTGTGGGTCCGGTATTACAGATAGCGGAAGGCTGGAGTGTTGAGCTGCCGGAACACGTACATGACATTCTGAATAAGCGCACCGATTCAACCTGGCCTACCACCTGGTTTGCCCCACGCCTGACCGGTAAAGGCCCGTTCAGCGACGTCTATTCAGTGATGGCGAACTGGGGCGCTAACCACGGGGTATTAACCGTCGGGCACGTCGGCGCTGATTTCATCACCCTGGCGTCCATGCTGCGCATCCCTGTATGCATGCATAACGTACCGGAGGCGCTGATTTATCGGCCGACGGCCTGGGGCGCTCACGGTATGGATCCGGAAGGGCAGGATTACCGCGCCTGTGAAAATTACGGACCGTTATACAAACATTA
The DNA here is from genome assembly GCF_031432835.1 of Enterobacter cloacae complex sp. EB5. NCBI lineage: Bacteria > Pseudomonadati > Pseudomonadota > Gammaproteobacteria > Enterobacterales > Enterobacteriaceae > Enterobacter > Enterobacter cloacae complex sp. EB5. The sequence goes on along the minus strand of NZ_CP133860.1, from coordinate 945,483 downwards.
ACCGGCCTGCCAGCCTGCTCCGGCGGGCTGGCAGCCTGTGGGGACCGCGATGAAAAAATGTTTTCTGGTTCTCGATTGTGGCGCGACGAACGTGCGCGCCATTGCGCTGGATCCCGAAGGGAATATTGTGGCGCGCGCCGCGGTGGCGAACGAAAGCGAAAGCGCCGCTGAAAATCCGGCCTGGCACCAGTGGTCGCTCGACGCCATCATGCAACGGTTTGCCGTCTGTTGTCAGAAAATCAGCGCAGCGCTGAGCGAGCATCAACTGTGCGGAATGAGTGTGACGACCTTTGGCGTGGATGGCGCACTGGTAGATGAGCGGGGAGAACTGCTTTACCCGATCATCAGCTGGAAGTGCCCACGAACCGTGCCGGTGATGGAAGCGGTGGCCCGTTCATGCTCCCCGGCTGAACTACAGCAGATCACCGGCGTTGGGCAGTTTAGTTTCAACACGTTGTATAAGCTAGGCTGGCTTCAGGACAACCATCCCGATCTGTTACAGCGTGCTCACGCCTGGCTTTTTATCTCCTCGCTAATCAACCATCGCCTGACCGGAAAGATGACGACCGATCTCACGATGGCCGGTACCAGTCAGATGTTCGATCTGCATCAGCAGCGCTTCAGCGAAACGATCTTAAGCAAGATCGGCGTGCCTCATTCCCTTTTCCCGCCGCTGGTTTCCCCCGGAGAAAGGATTGGTGAATTGCGGCCCGACGCTGCATCCAGGCTCGGATTGCCTTGCGGTGTGCCGGTGATCTCCGCCGGGCACGACACGCAGTTTGCCCTTTTTGGCGCCGGAGCGGGAATTAATGAGCCAGTTCTCTCTTCGGGTACCTGGGAGATTTTAATGGCGCGCACCACGCAGGTTGATACCGCTTTGCTGGGGCAATACCCGGGCGCGACCTGCGAACTGGATAGCCGGACGGGGCTCTATAATCCGGGAATGCAATATCTGGCGTCTGGCGTACTGGAGTGGATCCGCGCGCTGTTCTGGTCGCCTGGTACCGACTGGGACACTATTCTGGCTCAGGCGGCGGCAATTCCGAATGGCGCGGATGGCGTCACGATGAATACCCAACTGCTCGATTCTCCACTCGCCGGCTGGCAGGGCGTTACGCTCACCACCACGCCAGCCCATTTTTACCGCGCAGCCCTGGAAGGACTCACGGTGCATCTGCAAGAAAAACGCCTGGCGCTGGAGACGATCGCGCAATTTAAGGCGCGTGAACTCCTGCTGGTGGGGGGAGGTAGCCGCAATATGCTATGGAATCAGCTCAAGTCCAATGCGCTTGGGATCCCGGTGAAGGTTCTTGAAGAGGCTGATACGACCGTACTGGGGGCGTCTTTGTACGGATGGTGGGGCGTCGGGGAAACGGCCAGCGCTGAGGCTGCTCGCGATCGGGTCCACTATCGTTACCGTTATTTCTATCCTGAGGAGCAACCTTGTGCTTAAAACGATATCCCCTCTGATTTCACCCGAGCTGCTGAAAACGCTGGCAGAGATGGGTCATGGTGACGAGATTATTTTTGCAGATGCTCACTTTCCCGCAAACAGCCTTGGGCCAAAGACGATCCGCGCAGATGGCCTGCTCATCAGCGATTTGCTGGCCGCGGTGATACCGCTGTTTGAACTCGACAGCTATGCGCCACCGCTGGTGATGATGGCCCCTGTCGACGGGGATACGCTCGATATCCAGGTCGAAGCGCGCTATCGCAACGCACTCTTTGGTGAGGCGGAAGGGGAGGGGATTACGCGTATTGACCGTTATGCGTTTTATGCGCGGGCACAGAAAGCGTACGCCATTGTGGTGACGGGCGAGACCGCGAAATACGGCAATATACTGTTAAAGAAAGGGGTTACGCCGTACCCATAAAAAAACGCCGGGTTAAACCCGGCGTTTTTACTTCAGTCTTCTTACCAGACGTAAGTCAGCAGGTTTTGTGAATCAGGCACCATGAAGTCTACGGACATCATCACGGACAGGGAGGTGATGGCGACAATCGAGAACACAAACAGCTTGCGTGCCCAGACTTTGTCATCTTCCACTTTGTAACCGCGCAGGGCCATGCCGAGCCACCAGACGCTCACCGCAGCTGCTACCACCAGATATTTATATCCGGCGTAACCGCCCAGAGAGAGCATCAGCGTTGCCACGGCAAAAGCGATGATGTAGAGCGTGATGTGGTTCTTGGCAACCGAAATGCCTTTCACGACCGGCAGAACCGGAATGTTCGCCGCCTGATAATCCTTAAAGCGGAAAATCGCGATGGCGTAGGAGTGCGGCATCTGCCACAGGCTAAAGATAGCCAGCAGGATCAGCGCACCGCTGTCGAACTCGTTCGTGACGGCGCAGTAGCCAATCACCGGCGGCGCAGCGCCGGAGAGAGAACCAATCAGCGTGCCGTAGACGGAGTGACGTTTCATATACAGGCTGTAGACGCCCACATACACCACGAACCCCATCACCCCCAGCCAGCAGGCCAGTGGGTTAGCACCAAACCACAGCAGCATAAAGCCAGCAATACCCAGCAAGGTGGCGTACACCAGCGAGACGGAAGGGGCAATCAGGCCTTTAACCAGCACCCGATTTTTGGTCCTTTCCATCTTCTTGTCGATATCCATGTCGATGTAGTTGTTAAATACACAACCGGACGCAACCACCAGTGACACACCGACCAGCGTGTAAATAAAGAGGGTGTAATCAATGCTGCCTTTAGAGGCCAGCAGGAACCCTCCGATTACGGAGATCAGGTTGCCAAAGATGATGCCTGGTTTCGTGACTTGCAGGTATTGCTTAAACATACTCGCCGCTCTTAGTGAACCATCATGTTGTAGTTAAGGTTCCACATAATCCAGATGGAACCGACTACCAGGATAGCGATGATAATCACGGTAAAGATAAAGGCCGTCATGTTCCAGCCTTCATCGGACTTGGTGTTCATGTGCAGGAAGCAAACCAGATGCACCAGAATCTGAATCACCGCGGTCACCAGGATTGCGCCCAGGATAACCGGCTTAGATGCAGAACCGTTCATCACCATCCAGAACGGGATCACCGTCAGAATGATCGACAGGATGAAACCTGTCATGTAGGTTTTTACGCTGCCGTGGGAAGCGCCATGATCGTTAGAATGACTCATTACATCGCCCCCATCAGATAGACAACAGAGAACACACAGATCCATACCACGTCCAGGAAGTGCCAGAACAGGCTCAGGCACATAATACGGGTACGGTTAGTACTGGTCAGGCCGCGACGGGAGATCTGGAACATCAGCACCGCCATCCAGATCAGACCCGAGGTTACGTGCAGACCGTGGGTGCCTACCAGCGCGAAGAACGCTGACAGGAAGCCGCTACGATCCGGGCCGAAACCTTCCATGATCAGGTGATGGAATTCATAGATTTCCATCCCGATAAAGCCAGCACCAAACAGCCAGGTCAACGCCAGCCAGGAGACAACCTGGCTCTTGTTGTTTTTGTACATGGCGATAGCAGCCATGCCGTAGGTGATGGAGCTGAATAACAGCAGTGCGGTTTCAACCAGAACGAACGGCAGTTCAAAGATGTCCTTACCGGTCGGGCCGCCCGCTGTGCCGTTCACCAGAACGGCATAGGTTGCGAACAGACAGCAGAACAGGATGCAGTCGCTCATCAGGTAGATCCAGAAACCGAAGACTTTCGTCGGTCCTGTATCATGGTGCGCATGTTCATGCGCGTGGGCAGTTGAGTGCGCCAGAGTATCAGTTGCCATTTTTCAGCCCCGCTTTAGAAATCTCGTCAAAATGCTGGTTTTCCAGCTTTTCAACTTCACGGACTGGTACGTAGTAGTCCACGTCCTCGTCAAAGCTCTTCACAATCCAGCTGATTACGATGCCAGCGAAGCCAACAATCGCCATCCACCAGATGTGCCAGATCATTGCGAAACCAAATACCGTTGCGAAGGCGGCAATCACGATGCCCGCACCGCTGTTTTTCGGCATATGGATCTCTTCGTAATGTTCAGGTTGCTTGTACGCTTCACCTTTTTCTTTCATTTCCCAGAATGCGTCACGCTCATGAACGTGCGGCACTACGGCAAAGTTATAGAACGGAGGTGGAGAAGAGGTAGACCACTCCAGCGTACGGCCACCCCACGGGTCACCGGTCAGGTCGCGGTTCAGGTTACGGTCACGGATAGACACGTAGTACTGAATCAGCTGGCACAGAATACCGCAGGCAATCAGCGCTGCGCCGCCCGCTGCAATCATCAGCATTGGGTGGAACTGCGGATCGATCTGCTGGCTCAGACGACGGGTCATCCCCATGAAGCCCAGCACGTACAGCGGCATAAACGCCACGAAGAAGCCGATGATCCAGAACCAGAACGCGCGTTTACCCCATTTTTCGTTCAGGGTGAAACCGAACGCTTTTGGCCACCAGTAGGTCACACCAGCGAAGCAGCCGAAGACCACGCCACCGATGATAACGTTATGGAAGTGCGCAATCAGGAACAGACTGTTGTGCAGAACGAAGTCAGCACCCGGTACCGCCAGCAGTACGCCGGTCATCCCACCTACGGAGAAGGTCACGATGAAGCCGATGGTCCACAGCATAGCTGAGTGGAACACGATACGGCCCTGGTACATGGTGAACAGCCAGTTGAAGATCTTCACCCCGGTAGGGATGGCGATAATCATGGTGGTGATACCGAAGAAGGCGTTTACGTTCGCGCCCGCACCCATGGTGAAGAAGTGGTGCAGCCAAACGATGAACGACAGAACGGTAATACACACGGTTGCCCACACCAGAGAGGTGTAACCAAACAGACGTTTACGCGAGAAGGTTGCCGCGATTTCGGAGAACACACCGAAGACAGGCAGAACCAGAATGTACACTTCCGGGTGACCCCAGGCCCAAATCAGGTTGATGTACATCATCATGTTGCCACCCATATCATTCGTGAAGAAATGGGTACCCAGATAGCGATCCAGGGTCAGCAGCGCGATGGTGACGGTCAGAATTGGGAACGACGCGATAATCAGGACGTTGGCGCACAGAGATGCCCAGGTAAATACTGGCATCTTGAACATCGTCATTCCTGGTGCACGCATCTTCAGGATGGTCACGAAGAAGTTGATACCGGTCAGGGTGGTACCGACACCGGAGAGCTGAAGCGCCCAAATCCAGTAGTCAACGCCCACGCCCGGACTGTACTCAATTCCCGACAGCGGCGGATAGGCCAGCCAGCCGGTCTGAGCAAATTCGCCCACACCCAGTGACAGGTTAACCAGGATAACGCCGACAACCGTGAACCAGAAGCTCAGGTTGTTCAGGAACGGGAACGCAACGTCGCGCGCGCCGATTTGCAGCGGAACGACCACGTTCATCAGACCGATTACCAGCGGCATCGCCACGAAGAAGATCATGATAACGCCGTGGGCGGTAAAGATCTGATCATAGTGGTGCGGCGGCAGGAAGCCGGCTTCACCCGCAGACGCAAGCGCCTGCTGGCTACGCATCATGATTGCATCCGCAAAGCCACGAATTAACATGACGATACCGACGATGCAGTACATGATACCGAGTTTTTTGTGGTCAACCGAAGTCAGCCACTCATTCCACAGGTAGCTCCACTTACCGAAGTAAGTGATCAGGCCAACTAAGGCCGCGCCACCAATGATAATTGCAGCCACCGTAACCATAATAATCGGTTCATGGTAGGGCACTGCATCCAGTGTCAATTTTCCGAACATTTTCTTCCTCGGCCCCTTAGTGAGCGGTTTCCGCGTGGCTCATGTCCATGCCTTCCATACCCTGGTGCGTGTTGTGCTCGCCTTCAGGCTGGGTCATGTCCATGCTCATGCCGTGAACCATAAATTTGCCAATAACATCTTTGAACAGATTCGGTTTCACGTTAGAGAAGTACTCCACCTTGTTGTATTCGCTAGGTGCAGCCACTTTTTCGAACGCCGCCATGTCAGACATGGTGTTTGGAGACTGCTTCGCTTTTGCAACCCACTGGTCGAAAGTCGCGCGGTCTGGCGTAGCGATAGCTTTGAACTTCATACCCGAGAAGCCCGGGCCACTATAGCTGGCGGAGATACCGTCGTAGGTGCCTGCTTCATTCGCGATCAGGTGCAGGTTAGTCTGCATACCGGCCATCGCGTAAATCTGGCTGCCCAGACGTGGGATGAAGAAGGAGTTCATTACGGAGTTGGAGGTCACTTTGAACTGAACCGGAGTGTTCGCCGGGAAGGCGATTTCATTCACGGTAGCAATGCCCTGTTCTGGATAGATGAAGAACCATTTCCAGTCCATGGAGACCACTTCAATGGTAATAGGTTTTTCATCGTGAACCAGCGGTTTGCTCGGCTCAAGTGCGTGAGTGGTTTTCCAGGTCAGTACAGCAAGGAACAGGATGATCAGAATAGGTACCGTCCAGACCACAGCTTCCACTTTATTGGAGTGTGACCAGTTAGGGCTATACTTCGCATCTTTATTGCTCGCACGATACTTCCAGGCGAAACCAACAGCCATCAAGATGGCAGGAATAACCACAATCAACATCAGGCCAAAAGCCGTCAGTATCAATGAACGTTGTTCCAGTCCAATCTGTCCTTTGGGGTCTAGTAGTGCAGAATCGCAGCCACTGAGTAATACAGTGCCTGCGAATAATGACAACCATCCCAAACTTTTATTGTATTTCCTGAGTCTCATTTAACGACCTCAATTCCACGGGAGTCTGGTGGCGTTTAAAGTGTGGGGGCATTTTACGGGAAGGTTACATTACTGTAAACATCATTAGCCCTGTGTCAGGAAGGTGTTACCGGGTTCTGCCGCACATGTCACAAGTGTTGCAAATTATGTCGCGTTTCCCGGGGGAAGCCGCACGGAGTGGGCGTTATAACGAAAGGGTGCCCCAGCATACCGCAAAAGGGACAATTGGTATAACCATTGCGGAAAATACACAAATAATTAACAATTAATTATCAATAAAAAGACAACTAAAAAACGAAAATTCAATCTTTCGAATGCTGAATCGTTTAACGGAAAATAGCGTAGCGAAATAAGCTCCAATAATTTCCGAATGCTATCCCGCACAAAACAACAAATATTTTTTTTGCCGATGGCGGTTATTTCACCGTTATAATTTCGTGTCGTTATTACAACGGGAAATAACCTTTCGCTTTTTACTTCATGTCATCTGCGTTTTCCGCAGTGACATGAAATCCAGCAACCCACCGGTCAGGATACCCACGATGGCGAGAAACACGCCAGCATCAAGCAGGTGGGTTTCAAACGGAAGCGACAAGGTGGTCGTCGCATTCATGATGAGTACCGCGAGCCACACTACCAGCGCAAGACAACCAGCCATCAGCAGACGCAGGGCAAACCGGTAAGCAGCCTGATATTCCGTGCGCGGCATGAAATGTTCCGTCCGCTGGGTATATTCCAGCGTCTGGCGACAGACCAGCAGCAATAAAATCCCCGGCACCGCCGCCGCCACCGAGAAGAGATAAAACGTCGGCCAGCCGTGGGCTTCAACAAACCAGCCCGCGACGGGGCCAACGTATACGCGCCCGACGGCAGAAAGGGCAGAGAGTAGCGCAAACTGGGTGGCGGAAAATGACTTATTGCATAGCGTCATCAGCAGGGCAACAAATGCCGCAGTGCCCATACCGCCACACAGGTTTTCAAAAAATACCGCCGTCGCCATGCTGATCATATGCTTGTCGGTGATCGACAGCAGCCAGTAACCGGCATTCGATGCGCCCTGAAGGATGCCAAAGATCAGCAGAGCACGGAACAGCGACAGGCGCTGCATCAATACGCCGCCGTACAGCGCGCCGACGATCGTGGCAAACAGCCCCAGGGTTTTGTTCACCACGCCGACCTCGCCCGCATCAAATCCGACGCCGCGGATCAGGAAGGTGGTGGTCAGACTCATGGCGAAAGCGTCGCCGAGCTTATAAAGGACAATCAGCAGCAGGATAAGCCAGGCATTATTGCGACCAAAGAAGTCGCGGAGCGGTGCGGCGACGGCCTGCTCCAGCGAGCGGGGGACCGGAATCACATCGCTCGGTTCAGGCGCGAATAGCGTGGCAATAATGCAGGGGATCAGCAGAGCGGCCATCAGCCAGTACATTCCCTGCCAGCCGAGATAGCGATCGGCAAGCCAGAGGGCCAGTCCGCCGGAAACCAGCATACCCAGGCGGTAGCCAAGCACGCTGATTGCCGCACCGGCGCCACGCTCTTCCGCTGGCAGGACGTCCGTCTTCCAGGCGTCAAAAACAATGTCCTGCGAAGCGGAACAGAAGGCGATGACCACCGCAAGCGCGGCCATCCAGCGCAGCTGTGTTGACGGCTCAAGGAAACCCATTGCGGCAATGGCCAGCAACAGCAGACCCTGCGTCATCACTAACCAGCCGCGACGGCGCCCGAGGAACGGCGGGGTATAGCGATCCATCACCGGCGACCACAGGAACTTAAAGACGTAAGCCTGGCCGACGAGCGAGAAGAAACCAATGGTTTTAAGATCGATGTTCTCAACCGTCATCCACGCCTGTAACGTGCCGGAGGTGAGCGCAAGGGGTAAACCGGAGGCGAAACCAAGGATCAGCAGAATAGCTGATTTCGGTTGCTGGAAAATACGTAAGTAGTGACTGGACATGTTCTTATGAACTGACCCGGTGAAGCACCGGGTCAGTCAGCAGGATTAACGGGCGTTCTGCTTGATGAAGTCGTGAATGCTGGTGTCCTGTGCCATGTCAGCAATGGTGTCAGTCAGCACGCTGTTAACCGCGTCAGCGATATTTTTGTTGGAGGCCTGGAATGCGCCTTCAACGGAATAGCTTGCACGGTAGTTTTTGTTCATTTTGTTGCCGTTATTCGCGGTAGCGATGATGGCGATATCGGCTTTGGTCGCAATGTTGTAGCGAACGTTACCCTGGGAGACGTCAGCGTACAGGTTGTTCACGATGATTTGCAGATCAACCGCGCCGCTTGGGCCAATCATGTAGCCACGGGAGGTCATCTGTTTCTCCAGCACTTCCTGCAACAGGAAGCGCAGGTCGCGGGAGGCGGTCAGCGTGACCTGCTGGTTGTCGCGAGTCACTTTCGCCAGCGCCTGGTCCTGACGCTGATCGGCGCCATTAATGCTGACCGTAACGCCCATCAGGCTTGGATCCTGCTGAGGCAGGGTAATTTTTGGTGAAACGTCAATGGTCGTCGGCGGAGTCGCGCAGCCGGCGAGCATAAAGAGTGCTAGCAACGGAAAGAAGAGTTTTTTTAACATTTTCGGGTTCTCAACGAATCGTAAGCAAAGAGAGAAAAATTGCCGCCATCATAACATCGCCAACGGCCAGGGGAAGTGGTCAACGCATGTAAATTCATCGCCTTGTCCGAAAACTGACCACCTTTCCGCTTTTCTCTGCCTGTAAGTGACAAAACGTATGAACCACATAGTGAACTTCATTCGTTTGGATGAGAAAATCAGACGAAAGCTAAATATTTGTTGTCAAGGTGTAATGGAACCGGTAAAAGCGGCTAATATTTAAAGGGATGGGTGACATCTTAGCGTTGTCGGAGGAGTGATTTCATGATGATACGTGAACAGATAGAAGAAAAATTAAGGGCAGCGTTCAACCCTGTGTTTCTCGAAGTTGTCGACGAAAGCTATCGTCATAACGTGCCGGCAGGTTCTGAAAGCCACTTTAAAGTGGTTCTGGTCAGCGATCGCTTCACGGGAGAACGTTTCCTGAACCGACACCGCTTGATCTACAGCACCTTGACGGAAGAACTCTCCACAACCGTACATGCGCTGGCGCTGCATACCTACACCATTAAGGAATGGGAAGGGCTACAGGATACGGTATTCGCATCACCGCCTTGTCGGGGTGCAGGCTCCATCGCCTGATAAATCGGATTTGCAACCGCCGGAGTTTTTCCAGTATGTTGCTTACAGATTTCGTCAAGACGGCCTTCGGGCCGTTTTGTTTTGTCTGAGTTTTGAGCGGATGGCGCGTTTTTAAGGCTAAAAATAGCCTTAAAGTGTGAAAAAAGCCGCAGCAACATGCTCCAACCGTTCTCGACTCACCTAAGTGATGCCGCTATAATGCCGCGTCTTATTGAATGTCTTCGGGATGATTCTGGCGACAGGGAATGTGAATCTGCACATAAGAGAGCATCCCGGTATAACAGACAGATTCAGAGTTGACCGAGCACTGTGATTTTTTTGAGGTAACAAGATGCAAGTTTCAGTTGAAACCACTCAAGGCCTTGGCCGCCGTGTAACGATTACTATCGCTGCTGACAGCATCGAAACTGCTGTGAAAAGCGAGCTGGTCAACGTAGCAAAAAAAGTACGTATTGACGGCTTCCGCAAGGGCAAAGTACCAATGAATGTTGTTGCTCAGCGTTATGGCGCTTCCGTGCGTCAGGATGTGCTGGGTGAACTGATGAGCCGCAACTTTATCGACGCGATCATCAAAGAAAAAATCAATCCAGCCGGCGCGCCGAACTACGTTCCAGGCGAATACAAGCAGGGCGAAGACTTCACCTACTCCGTAGAGTTCGAAGTGTACCCGGAAGTTGAGCTGAAAGGTCTGGAATCTATCGAAGTTGAAAAACCGATCGTTTCTGTGACTGACGAAGACGTTGACGGCATGCTGGATACCCTGCGTAAGCAGCAGGCGAACTGGAAAGAGAAAGAAGGCGCTGTTGACGCGGAAGACCGCGTAACCATCGACTTCACCGGTTCTGTAGACGGCGAAGAGTTCGAAGGCGGTAAAGCGTCTGATTTCGTACTGGCGATGGGCCAGGGTCGTATGATCCCAGGCTTCGAAGACGGTATCAAAGGCCACAAAGCGGGCGAAGAATTCACCATCGACGTGACCTTCCCTGAAGAATACCACGCTGAAAACCTGAAAGGTAAAGCAGCGAAGTTCGTTATCAACCTGAAGAAAGTGGAAGAGCGCGAACTGCCAGAACTGACTGAAGAATTCATCAAGCGTTTCGGCGTGGAAGATGGATCTGTCGCGGGCCTGCGTACCGAAGTGCGTAAAAACATGGAGCGCGAGCTGAACGGCGCTGTACGTAACCGCGTGAAGTCTCAGGCGATTGAAGGTCTGGTGAAAGCGAACGACATCGACGTTCCTGCTGCCCTGATCGACAGCGAAATCGACGTTCTGCGCCGTCAGGCTGCACAGCGTTTCGGTGGCAACCAGCAGCAAGCGATGGAACTGCCACGCGAGCTGTTCGAAGAGCAAGCGAAACGTCGCGTTGTTGTTGGCCTGCTGCTGGGCGAAGTGATTCGTACCCACGAGCTGAAAGCTGACGAAGAGCGTGTGAAAGGCCTGATCGAAGAGATGGCTTCAGCATACGAAGATCCATCAGAAGTGATCGAGTTCTACGGTAAGAACAAAGAGCTGATGGACAACATGCGCAACGTCGCGCTGGAAGAGCAGGCTGTTGAAGCGGTACTGGCGAAAGCGAAAGTGACCGAAAAAGAGACCTCTTTCACCGAACTGATGAACCAGCAGGCGTAATTTCGCCCCAACGGTTTAAAGTTTGAACAAAAAACCCGTTGCCCTCCGGCGACGGGTTTTTTTTATCACAGCTTTAGTCCTGGAAGGGTGCTAAAACGCCCTTTCAGTGTTAGCGTTACAACAAAACGTTGTTATGCTTGAAATAGGGCATGGCGACCCCCATTAGTATGTAATCACGATGATTGAGACTGGCTGATAATCCGTCCATAAGGTTACAATCAGTACAGCAGGTGTTTTCAATTTTGAACCAGGAGACGGAAATGTCATACAGTGGCGAACGAGATAACTTTGCACCCCATATGGCGCTGGTGCCAATGGTTATTGAACAGACCTCACGCGGTGAGCGTTCTTTCGATATCTATTCCCGTCTGCTCAAGGAACGCGTTATCTTTCTGACCGGCCAGGTGGAAGACCATATGGCTAACCTGATCGTGGCGCAGATGCTGTTCCTGGAAGCGGAAAACCCGGAAAAAGACATTTACCTGTACATCAACTCGCCGGGCGGTGTGATTACGGCGGGCATGTCTATTTACGACACCATGCAATTCATCAAGCCGGATGTCAGCACCATCTGTATGGGGCAGGCGGCGTCCATGGGGGCTTTCCTGTTAACCGCAGGGGCGAAAGGTAAGCGTTTCTGCCTGCCTAACTCCCGCGTGATGATTCACCAGCCGCTGGGTGGTTACCAGGGCCAGGCGACGGATATTGAAATCCACGCCCGAGAAATTCTGAAAGTAAAAGCGCGCATGAATGAACTTATGGCGCAGCATACGGGTCAACCTCTCGAGCAGATCGAGCGCGATACCGAGCGCGATCGCTTCCTCTCTGCACCAGAGGCAGTTGAGTACGGCTTAGTCGACTCCATTTTGACCCATCGTAATTGATGCCCGCGACGCGAGTGTGCCGCTATACTAAGGTAGGGCGGCACGTTGCCTGTAAGCAGCTTGCGTCTGAGAATGGCATTTGCGTCGTCATGTGCGGCACATAGAACTTAAAAAGAGGTTTGGACTCATGACAGATAAACGCAAAGATGGTTCGGGCAAACTGCTGTACTGCTCTTTTTGCGGCAAAAGCCAGCATGAAGTGCGTAAACTGATTGCCGGGCCGTCCGTGTATATCTGCGACGAATGCGTCGATTTATGTAACGACATCATTCGCGAAGAGATTAAAGAAGTCGCGCCGCACCGTGAGCGCAGCGCGTTACCAACGCCACACGAGATTCGCCACCACCTGGACGACTATGTCATTGGTCAGGAGCAGGCGAAAAAAGTGCTGGCGGTGGCGGTATACAACCACTACAAACGTCTGCGTAACGGCGATACCAGCAATGGCGTGGAACTGGGTAAAAGTAACATTCTGCTGATCGGGCCTACGGGTTCCGGTAAAACCCTGCTGGCGGAAACGCTGGCGCGCCTGCTGGATGTTCCGTTCACCATGGCGGATGCCACCACTCTGACCGAAGCCGGTTATGTGGGTGAAGACGTAGAAAATATTATCCAGAAGCTGCTTCAGAAGTGCGATTACGACGTACAGAAAGCCCAGCGCGGGATCGTCTATATCGATGAGATCGACAAAATCTCCCGTAAATCAGACAACCCGTCGATCACCCGTGACGTCTCGGGCGAGGGCGTGCAGCAGGCGCTCCTTAAGCTGATCGAAGGTACGGTTGCGGCTGTTCCACCGCAGGGTGGGCGTAAACATCCGCAGCAGGAATTCTTGCAGGTTGATACCTCCAAGATCCTGTTTATCTGCGGTGGTGCGTTTGCAGGCCTGGATAAAGTGATCTCTCACCGTGTGGAAACCGGCTCCGGCATTGGTTTTGGCGCAACGGTGAAAGCCACGTCTGAAAAACCAAACGAAGGCCAACTGCTGGCGCAGGTTGAGCCGGAAGATCTGATCAAATTCGGTTTGATTCCGGAATTTATCGGCCGTCTGCCGGTTGTGGCGACCCTGAATGAACTTAGCGAAGACGCGCTGATTCAGATCCTGAAAGAGCCGAAAAACGCGCTGACCAAGCAGTATCAGGCGCTGTTTAATCTGGAAGGCGTTGAGCTGGAGTTCCGTGACGAAGCGCTGGACGCGATTGCCAAGAAAGCGATGGCGCGTAAAACCGGTGCCCGTGGCCTGCGTTCTATCGTAGAAGCAGCATTGCTCGACACGATGTACGATCTTCCTTCTATGGAAGACGTCGAAAAAGTCGTGATCGACGAGTCCGTCATTGGTGGCCAGACCAAGCCGTTACTGATTTACGGTAAACCGGAAGCGCAACAGGCATCTGGCGAATAATTCACCATTTCATACAATCAGTTAATCAAAAAGGGGGGATTTTATCTCCCCTTTACTTTTTCCGTATTCATGGCGTTGAATGTATGGGAAACATCCCCATATACTGGATTACATGTTAATGGTTGTGTGAAGCACAGTTACATGACCAGTTTACCTGGCGGACACTAAACTAAGAGAGAGCTCTATGAATCCTGAGCGTTCTGAACGCATTGAAATCCCCGTATTGCCGTTGCGCGATGTGGTGGTTTATCCGCACATGGTCATACCCTTATTTGTAGGGCGGGAAAAATCTATCCGTTGCCTCGAAGCCGCCATGGATCATGATAAAAAAATCATGTTGGTTGCGCAGAAGGAAGCATCAACGGATGAGCCGGGTGTAAACGATCTTTTCACCGTCGGGACCGTGGCCTCTATTTTGCAGATGCTGAAGCTGCCAGACGGCACCGTGAAGGTGCTGGTGGAAGGCTTACAGCGTGCGCGTATTACCACTCTGTCAGACGATGGCGAGCACTTCTCTGCGAAGGCGGAGTACCTTGATTCACCGGAACTTGATGAGCGCGAACAGGAAGTGCTGGTACGCACCGCGATCAGCCAGTTCGAAGGCTACATCAAGCTGAATAAGAAAATCCCACCTGAAGTGCTGACGTCGCTGAACAGCATCGACGATCCTGCACGTCTGGCGGATACCATCGCTGCGCATATGCCGCTGAAGCTGGCTGACAAACAGTCCGTGCTGGAAATGTCCGACGTTAACGAACGTCTGGAATACCTGATGGCGATGATGGAGTCTGAGATCGATCTGCTCCAGGTTGAGAAGCGCATTCGCAACCGCGTCAAAAAGCAGATGGAAAAATCGCAGCGTGAGTACTATCTGAACGAGCAAATGAAAGCCATTCAGAAAGAGCTCGGCGAGATGGACGATGCGCCGGATGAAAACGAAGCGCTGAAGCGTAAGATCGACGCGGCGAAGATGCCGAAAGAGGCGAAAGAGAAAGCCGAAGCTGAGTTGCAAAAGCTGAAAATGATGTCTCCGATGTCGGCGGAAGCGACCGTTGTACGCGGCTACATTGAGTGGATGGTGCAGGTTCCGTGGAATGCCCGCAGCAAGGTCAAAAAAGACCTGCGTCAGGCCCAGGAGATCCTGGATACCGACCACTACGGCCTGGAACGTGTGAAAGACCGCATTCTTGAGTACCTCGCGGTACAGAGCCGTGTGAACAAAATCAAAGGCCCAATCCTGTGCCTGGTAGGACCTCCAGGGGTGGGTAAAACCTCTCTGGGCCAGTCAATCGCCAAAGCGACAGGACGTAAGTACATCCGTATGGCGCTGGGCGGCGTGCGTGATGAAGCGGAAATCCGCGGCCATCGTCGCACCTATATCGGTTCCATGCCGGGCAAGCTGATCCAGAAGATGGCGAAAGTGGGGGTCAAAAACCCGCTGTTCCTGCTCGATGAGATCGACAAAATGTCTTCGGACATGCGTGGCGATCCGGCGTCGGCGCTGCTGGAAGTGCTTGATCCAGAGCAGAACGTCGCGTTCAGCGATCACTATCTGGAAGTGGACTACGACCTGAGCGACGTGATGTTCGTGGCGACCTCCAACTCCATGAACATTCCTGCACCGCTGCTGGACCGTATGGAAGTGATCCGTCTCTCCGGTTATACCGAAGACGAGAAGCTGAATATTGCTAAACAGCACCTGCTGCCGAAGCAGATTGAGCGTAACGCGCTGAAGGCTAACGAGCTGACCGTTGAGGACAGCGCCATTGTCGGCATTATTCGTTACTACACCCGTGAAGCGGGCGTGCGTAGCCTCGAGCGTGAGATCTCTAAGCTGTGCCGTAAAGCGGTGAAACAGCTGCTGCTGGATAAGAGCCTGAAACACATTGTGATTAACGGCGACAATCTGCATGCGTACCTGGGCGTTCAGCGCTTCGACTACGGTCGCGCAGACAACGAAAACCGCGTTGGTCAGGTGACCGGTCTGGCATGGACGGAAGTGGGCGGCGATCTGCTGACCATCGAAACCGCCTGTGTCCCAGGCAAAGGCAAACTCACCTACACCGGTTCACTGGGTGAAGTGATGCAGGAGTCCATCCAGGCGGCGCTGACCGTGGTGCGCGCGCGTGCGGAAAAACTGGGTATCAACCCGGATTTCTACGAAAAACGCGACATTCACGTTCACGTTCCGGAAGGGGCGACGCCGAAAGATGGCCCAAGCGCAGGTATTGCCATGTGTACGGCGCTGGTCTCCTGCCTGACAGGGAACCCGGTTCGTGCTGATGTGGCCATGACCGGTGAAATTACGCTGCGTGGTCAGGTACTGCCTATCGGCGGGTTAAAAGAAAAACTGCTGGCGGCCCACCGTGGTGGGATCAAAACCGTATTGATCCCTTACGAGAATAAACGCGATCTGGAAGAGATTCCGGACAACGTTATTGCCGATTTGCAGATCCATCCGGTGAAACGCATTGAGGAAGTTCTGACTCTCGCACTGCAAAATGAACCGTCCGGAATGCAGGTTGTAACCGCAAAATAGTGACCTCGCGCAAAGAGCGCCAATAAAAACAAGGCTGGTAAGTCATTTCGTACTTGCCAGCCTTTTTTTGTATAGCTAATTTAGATTGCTGATTGGGTTAGCCATCAACAACGGGTGTTGTAAGGTCATAGCAGGACTGATATAACTGCTGCGCGGTCGCGCTGTGAAGGATTCAGGTGCGATATAAATTATAAAGAGAGGAAGAGAACAGTGAATAAATCTCAACTGATTGACAAAATTGCTGCGGGTGCTGATATTTCTAAAGCTGCAGCGGGACGTGCTTTAGATGCTTTAATTGCTTCTGTTACTGAATCTCTGCAAGCTGGGGACGACGTTGCACTGGTAGGCTTCGGTACTTTTGCGGTTAAAGAGCGTGCAGCCCGTACTGGCCGCAACCCTCAGACCGGCAAAGAGATCACCATTGCTGCCGCTAAAGTGCCGGGTTTCCGTGCAGGTAAAGCGCTGAAAGACGCAGTAAACTGATTGCTTTCCCGCTCCAGGGAAGCTGAAAAGTACAAGGGCGCATCGTTTGATGTGCCTTTTTTGTTTGTCCAGACCTGATTTGTGCGAGTTTATGCGAGTTGTGGGCTGACAATTGCCCTGTTTTCTTGTCACAATACGCCTTTACGCGCGACGGTCAGGATTTTCCGTCAGCGTCAGGTAACCAGTCACCTACAGCGGAGTGTTGTTACACCATGATGGACAGCTTACGCACGGCTGCTAACAGTCTCGTGCTCAAGATTATTTTCGGTATCATTATCGTGTCGTTCATATTGACCGGTGTGAGTAGTTACCTCATCGGCGGTGGCGCGAACTACGCCGCAAAAGTGAATGGCCAGGAAATTAGCCGTGGGCAGTTCGAGAACGCTTTTGCTGGTGAACGTAACCGCATGCAGCAACAGCTGGGCGACCAATACTCTGAACTTGCAGCCAACGAAGGCTATATGAAAAACCTGCGTCAGCAGACGCTGAACCGCCTTATTGACGAGGCGCTGCTGGATCAGTACGCGAAAAGCCTCGGTCTGGGCATCAGCGATGAGCAGGTTAAAAAAGCCATCTTCTCAACGCAGGCTTTCCAGTCTAATGGGAAGTTCGACAACGCGCGTTACAACAGCATTGTTAACCAGATGGGTATGACGGCTGACCAGTACGCTCAGGCGCTGCGTAACCAGTTGACCACGCAACAGCTGATCAACGCGGTGGTGGGCACCGATTTCATGTTGAAAGGCGAAACTGAAGAGCTGGCGGCACTGGTGGCGCAGCAACGCGTGGTGCGTGAAGCCACAATTGATGTCAACGCACTGGCAGCGAAACAGCAGGTCAGCGACGCTGAAGTTAATGCTTACTACGAGCAAAACAAGAACAACTTCATCTCTCCGGAACAGTTCCGCGTAAGCTATATCAAGCTGGATGCAGCTGCGATGCAGGAAAACGCGACTGACGCCGAGATCCAGTCTTATTACGACCAGCATCAGGATCAGTTCACTCAGCCGCAGCGTAACCGTTACAGCGTGATCCAGACCAAAACGGAAGCAGAAGCGAAAGCCGTGCTGGACGAGCTGAACAAAGGTGCTGATTTCGCCACCTTAGCGAAAGCAAAATCCACCGATATTATTTCTGCCAAAAACGGCGGTGATATGGGCTGGCTGGAAGAGTCCACTACCCCGGATGAGCTGAAAAATGCAGGCCTGAAAGAGAAAGGCCAACTGTCTGGTGTAATCAAATCCTCCGTTGGTTTCCTGGTGGCGCGTCTGGACGATGTTGTGGCGGTGAAAACCAAGCCGCTGGCTGACGTTCGTGATGATATCGCTGCGAAAGTGAAGCAGGAGAAAGCGCTGGACGCCTTCTATGCGCTGCAACAGAAAGTGAGCGATGCCGCAAGCAACGACAACGAATCACTGGCGGGCGCTGAGCAGGCTGCTGGCGTGAAGGCGGTTGAGACAGGCTGGTTCAGCCACGAAAACCTGCCGGAAGAACTGAACTTCAAACCGGTTTCAGATGCCATTTTCAATGGTGGTCTGGTCGGTGAGAACGGTACGCCGGGCAGCAACTCAGACATCATTACCGTTGACGGTGACCGTGCGTTCGTACTGCGCGTCAGCGAGCACAAAGCTGAGGCAGTGAAGCCCCTGGCGGAAGTGAAAGATCAGGTGGTGGCGCTGGTGAAACACAACAAAGCGGCACAGCAGGCAAAACTGGATGCAGAGAAAATACTGGCCGATCTGAAAGCCGGTAAGAACGATGCGCTGAAAGCGGCTGGCCTGAGCTTTGGCGAAGCAAAAACGCTGAGCCGTACCGGTCAGGATCCTGTCAGCCAGGCGGCGTTTGGCCTGAGCCTGCCGGCGAAAGACAAACCTGTCTTTGGCACCACGACCGATATGCAGGGTAACGTGGTGGTTCTGGCGCTGGATGAAGTGAAAGCCGGCACGCTGCCAGACGCGCAGAAGAAGGCCATGGTTCAGGGAATTACCCAGAACAATGCCCAGATTGCTTTCGAAGCGTTGATGAGCAACCTGCGTAAAGAAGCCAAAATCAAGCTGGGTGATGTGGTCACTCAGGAGCAATAATTACGTATCTGCTCGCAGATTTTCGTAACGCTCTGCAAAAACTAAAGGCCGCTTTCGCGGCCTTTTCCATTTCTGCAATCTGCTGTTTGTCCCGGTTTTCCCGCGCGGTTATCGTGGCGTGGCTGTCAACAAACAAGGAGAAAACAGCATGAAATGTGGAATCAAAGCACTGTTAATTACCCTGGCGATTGCCACTTCCGGGATGAGTGCGGGCGCGCTGGCGGCGTCCCCTTCGGCTAAAGCCCAGGCTGCACAAACTCAGGCCGATGCAACGTCACAAGGTCAGGTTAAAACCAACGCGACGGCCAGCACGAAAGCCATTGAGGACGAGGGTACGCGGGTCAGTATCAATACTGCCTCTGCGGACGATCTTGCCCGCGTTATGAATGGCGTGGGTCTAAAAAAAGCGCAGGCCATCGTCAGCTATCGTGAAGAGTATGGCCCTTTCAAAACCCTTGACGATCTCAAGCAGGTGCCGGGTATGGGCAGCGCGCTGGTTGAGCGCAATCTCGCACACCTGACGCTGTAATCGCGTAATCACTTGCACTGCGGCAAAAATTTGCCAGGATAAAGAGGTCATACCAGTTATGACCTCTGAACCTATAACAACGAAAGGCTATTGCGCTATGCAGACACAAATCAAAGTCCGTGGTTATCACCTCGATGTTTACCAGCACGTCAATAACGCCCGCTACCTTGAATTTCTTGAAGAGGCGCGCTGGGACGGCCTGGAGAACAGCGAAAGCTTCCAGTGGCTGACCGCACACAACATCGCGTTTGTGGTCGTTAACATCAACATTAACTACCGCCGTCCGGCTGTGCTGGGGGATGTGCTCACCGTGACCAGTGAGGTCCAACAACTGAATGGCAAAAGTGGTGTATTGAGCCAGGTCGTTACGCTGGAGCCAGAAGGGCAGGTGGTGGCCGATGCGCTGATCACCTTTGTCTGTATCGATCTCAAAACCCAGAAAGCGTTGCCGCTGGAAGGGGAGTTGCGCGAAAAGCTGGAGCTGATGATCGCGTAAATTTTTGTCTTTTATAAAAGACAAAAAGGGTTTTCAGGGATAAAATCATGAACAGGGACTACGTTGTTAAACGTTACCGAACCCGCGACGGAAAAATACCGTTTGAGGATTGGATAGCAAAGTTGAGACGAAAGGATCCGGAGCTGGCGTTTCGGATCCTTCTGCGAATCGACCGCGCGGAGAAGGGGAATTTTGGCGATTACCGTTATCTCAAAGAGGGTGTCTGGGAGTTGAAGGTTGATTGTGGTCCCGGTTATCGAGTCTATTTTGCAATCCAGCATCGGGAAATCTTATTGTTGCTGATCGGCGGTGACAAAAAGAGTCAGAAAGCGGATGTGATGCTGGCAATAGACTACTGGAAAGATCATCAAAAGGATAAATCCCATGAGCATAAGTGAGCGAAAATTCTCAAGTACCGTCAGCCATGATGAAGCTGTAGTCAAAATGCTGCGCGAAAATCCTTCTTACGCGCAACTCTATCTGCAAATTGCACTGGATGAAATTTACGAAGACCAAGGGATCCCAGCCTATTTGATTGCCCTCAGACGCGTTATCGAAGCGCGCGGCGGTATCGGAGAGATTTCAGCCAAAGCGGGGCTTTCACGTCAGCAGCTATACCGCACCCTGTCCGAAAATGGTAACCCAACGCTGACTACACTGATGAAAATTACCCGTGCTGCCGGTGTAAAACTGTTCGACAGCACGGTCAGGTAGCCCTTATTTCAGCCCGGTCTTTTTCTGCATCGCGGCCAGCACGCCCGCTTTATCCGCAAGATAATGATTCAGACCGTTCGCGCGCAGGTTACAGGCGGCACACTGCCCGCAGCCGTCCCCTTTAATGCCGTTGTAGCAGGTCAGGGTCTCGTTGCGAACGACATCCAGCTTGCCCCAGTAGTCGGCCAGCGCCCAGGTTTCAGCCTTATCCAGCCACATCAGCGGCGTTTCGAAGCGGGTCTCTTTTGCCATTCCCAGATCGACGGCGTGATTGAGTGCTTTCACGAATTCATCCCGGCAGTCCGGGTAGCCAGAGAAGTCGGTCTCACACACGCCCGTGATCACCGCTTCGGCTTTCACCTGGTAGGCATAGATCGCCGTCAGGGTCAGGAAGAGAATGTTGCGGCCCGGTACGAAGGTGTTCGGAATGCCGCTGGCATCCGGTTCGTAATCAGGCACCGGAATGCTGTCGCGGGTGAGGCTGCTGACGGCCAGTTCATTTAACAGCGTCACGTCCAGCACTTTATGAGCGCGGGCGCCCAGTTTGAGAGCCAGTTCACGAGCGACATCGATTTCAGCGCGATGACGCTGACCATAATCAAAAGTGACGCAGTGCACTTCATCATACTGGTGAAGCGCCTGAATCAGGCAGGTGGTGGAATCTTGTCCTCCGCTGAACACGACGACGGCACGTTTCATAGATCATCTCGACAGTTACAGTAAAAGCGTCATGTTAACGCCTGGCTAAAGCGGCGACCAGCTTCTTCACGCGTTTGGGGGAGGAAGCCAGGCTTCGGTGAAGTCAAACCAGCCGCGGGTGTTAAGGCGTATGCCGTTGACGCCCGGAGGCGCGCTGATTTGATACTGGTAGTTAAAGAGCGGCGTCAGGACGGCTGTCTCCATTAACCGGCTGAATATAGCCTGAAGTCCTGCGTGTCGGTCACGCTCGTCGGCCTGCGTCTGCACCGCATCCAGCGTGGCCTGCAAATGGGCGTATGCCGGTGCGCTCAGCAGATGCGGCCAGAGCGCATCGCAGCGGAGCCACTGCTCAAGCGTGTACGCTGGCGCTTCGCCAATCAGTCTGTCTCCCATCATGATGTCTGCATCGGCAAGCTGCTGGCACCCGTCCCACGTTTTGGCGTCGTGAAAGATGACGGTCAGTTCACAACCCTGCCGCGCAAGGTATGCTTTTAACTGGCTGGCCATGGTGTGAAGCTCAACCGGCAGGTGGTAGACGAGCGTCAATGCCTCTGGCAGCGCAACGTCGGTTAAATCAGGCCATTGGGGGATCGCCCAGCCGGGAAGCAGTTCCTCGGTAGGGGTGATGAGCCCTTCGTTCAGGGGAAGCGTGTGCAGCAGCGTTGAGAGATGAATGATATTAATCAGCCGCTTTGCCTGAAGTTCGCTCAGACGCGGGCTCTGTTTCAGCGTGAGGTAGCAGAAACCCAGACTGGTGCTGTTACTCACCAGCCGCAGGCTGGCCAGCTCGTCGGCCTCGCCAATGGCGATTTGCACCGGGTGGCGACAGCTGGTGCCCAGACTGTAGTCAAAAAGCTGGGGCGTGATCCAGTACTCGATAGCCTTAAGCAACGGATGGCCAAGGTGATACTGCTCGTGGCTTTCCAGACGCACCAGTTCAGGCTCAAAAACGCTCAGTCGAAAGGGACCGCTGCCCACCACGGGGTAATCGGGATGCGCCAGACGGCTACAGTAGGTTGCCAGCCTGTGCGCCAGCCAGTAGTCAGGTTGATGGAGAATAAACGTCAGGCACTGCGGGTGCGTGGTTTCGATACGTAAGACGCTGCGGAAAAGCGTGCCCATGCCGGGCTGCGATAACAGCGCCGTCAGGCTTTGCCGGAGCTGTGCCGTCTCTATTTTATCGCCGTTATGCCAGTGCAGGGTGGAGCGAATGTAGAAATGCCAGCGCAGGCCGTCAGCGGAGATTTCCCAGTGATGCGCCAGATCGCCCGTGGGTTCACTGCTGTTACCATTAAAACGCGTCAAACCAGAGAATACCTGTCCCGCCAGATGCTGCTCCGCCCGGCCAGGGAGAAAACCCGGCTGAAGCGGCTCCAGCGAGCGATAGTAGGGAATACGCAGCGTCGGCGTATCGTTCTGCCACTGCCCGCCCATAAACGGATGCAGTAGCGATCGCAAATCTTCAGGCGCGAGCTGGGCCAGCTCCAGCGCGTTGTGCTGCTGTCCACTTTTCAGGGCCTCTTCCATCATCGTATTACGCAACGAGTCCGGGGTGACGTGAAAGCGTAATTCCCCACGCTTTCCTCGTCCGGAGCGGGCGTGCCAGCTTAGCCAGCCCGCCTCCTGCGCCTGGCGCAGCAGGGTGCGAACATGTCGCTCGCTGCAAAAGCAGCGGCTGGCAAGTTCACTGATGGTAACCTGCTGCGGTGCGCCGGCGGAGGGGTGCCACAGACGCTGATACTGGTTAAGACGATTAAGCTGGCGCATGAAAAACCCGGAACAATAATTATCATCTATTCACTATTACTTCCGTATATCTCACGTAATACTGATGCACAAGTTAACCGCATCACATTTCGGGAGTAATTATGGCTCGGCTCGCTGCATTTGATATGGACGGCACGCTGTTAATGCCGGATCACCGTTTAGGGGAGAAAACCCTGAACACACTTAAGCGCCTGCGCGAGCGTGAAGTCACCCTGACGTTTGCCACTGGTCGTCATGTTCTCGAGATGCGCCATCTGCTGGGAACATTTGCCCTCGATGCGTTCCTGATCACCGGCAACGGGACGCGCATTCACTCCGTCGACGGCGATGTGCTGCACCGTCAGGATCTGAACCCGGAAGTGGCGGACATTGTCCTGCACAGCACCTGGGATACGCAGGCCAGCGTGCATGTTTTTAACGATGAAGGCTGGTTTACCGGGCGTGAGATCCCGGCCTTGCTGCACGCTCACGTTTACAGCGGCTTTAAATATCAGCTTATCGATTTGCGCCGCATTCCGGCACACAAGGTGACCAAGATCTGCTTCTGTGGCGATCACGACGATCTCTGCCGTCTGCGTATTCAGCTTAACGAGGCGCTGGGCGACCGGGCGCACCTGACTTTCTCGGCGGTGGACTGCCTGGAAGTGCTGCCGGTGGGCTGTAACAAAGGATCTGCGCTGGCGGTGCTAAGCGATCATCTGGGGCTGACGATGCAGGACTGTATGGCCTTTGGTGACGCCATGAACGACCACGAGATGCTGAGCAGCGTGGGCCGTGGGCTGATTATGGGGAACGCGATGCCGCAACTTATCGCCGCGCTCCCGCATTTACCGGTTATCGGACACTGTCGTAACGAAGCGGTGTCCCATTTTTTGACGCATTGGCTGGACAAAAATAACCTCCCATATTCCCCCGAATAGTGAGACCCTTCCAGCAAGCCAGGCTAAAGCCTGGCTTTTTTTTATTTCACCAGCTGCGAAATCTGCGCTTTCCACGGTTCGACATCGCCAATATTGGCCTGTACCCATTCTGCGTTGTAATAGGTGTCCAGGTAGCGCTCCCCGCTGTCGCACAGCAGCGTGACGACAGAGCCGGTACGGCCTTCTTCGCGCATCCTCGCGGCCAGCTGTAGCGCGCCCCACATATTGGTGCCGGTAGAGGCCCCGACTTTACGGCCAAGCTGTGTCTCCAGCCAGTGCGCCGTCGCGACGCTGGCGGCGTCCGGCACGCGGAGCATCTCATCTACAACGTCCGGAATGAACGAGGGTTCGACGCGCGGGCGACCAATCCCTTCGATCTTGCTCCCCACGGGGCTACGCAGGTTGGCATCGCGGGATTGCCAGTAATCGAGGAACACCGAGTTTTGCGGGTCAACCACCATCAGCTGCGTATCATAACCCTGACAGCGGATATAACGTCCGATGGTGGCGGAGGTTCCGCCCGTGCCCGCGCTCATGACAATGTAAGAGGGGACAGGATGCGGCTCGTGGGTCATCTGGCGGTAAATGCTGTCCGCAATGTTATTATTGCCGCGCCAGTCGGTGGCGCGCTCGGCGAAGGTAAACTGGTCCATATAGTGACCATTTAGTTCGCGAGCCAGCATTTCGGAGGCCGCATAGATTTCGCAGGCGCTTTCCACAAAGTGGCAGCGTCCGCCGTAAAATTCGATCTGTTCGACTTTACGTTTCGCCGTGCAGGAAGGCATCACGGCGATAAACGGCAGACCCAACAGGCGGGCAAAGTAGGCTTCGGAGACGGCAGTTGATCCGGACGACGATTCAATAATCGTGGTGCCTTCTTTAATCCAGCCGTTACATAAACCGTATAAAAAGAGTGAACGCGCCAGGCGATGCTTCAGGCTGCCGGTAGGATGGGTGCTTTCATCCTTCAGGTAAAGCTGAATGCCGGGAAATCCAGGCAGAGGCAGGCGGATCAAGTGGGTGTCTGCCGAGCGCTGATAGTCGGCATTTATTTCGCTGATGGCATGTTTAACCCAGGTGCTATTCATCGTAGTTATCCGTTTGTCATTTTGTGCCCAGCATAGCGAAAAGCACAGAAAAAATTGTTGCTATCTGACCTTTAAAATAGAATGTAAGGAGAATAATTTTCTCTTCGAGGTGGCTATGTTAGATAAAATTGACCGTAAGCTGCTTTCTTTACTGCAAAGCGACTGCACCCTCTCTTTGCAGGCGCTGGCAGATGCCGTTAATCTGACCACCACACCGTGCTGGAAGCGCCTCAAGAAGCTGGAAGATGATGGCATTCTGCTGGGACGTGTGGCGTTGCTGGATCCCGAAAAACTGGGGCTTGGACTGACCGCCTTCGTCCTGATAAAAACGCAGCATCACAGTAGCGAATGGTACTGCCGCTTCGTCACGCAGGTTTCCGACATGCCTGAGGTGCTCGGCTTCTGGCGCATGGCGGGGGAATACGACTATCTGATGCGCGTTCAGGTGGCAGACATGAAGCGCTACGATGATTTTTACAAGCGGCTGGTCAATAGCGTACCGGGCTTGTCCGATGTCACCTCCAGTTTCGCCATGGAACAGATTAAATACACCACAGCGTTACCCATTGAATAACTTCTTAAAATACCTTCAGGAAAAGACCGCGTGCGATTATTTGCCCAATTAAGCTGGTACTTTCGTCGGGAGTGGCAACGCTACCTCGGCGCGGTGGCCCTGCTTATTATCATTGCCATTCTGCAACTGATCCCGCCCAAAGTGGTGGGCTACGTCGTGGATGGCGTTACGGAACAACATTACACCGCCGCACGGGTGATGATGTGGGTCGGTACGCTGGTGCTGACGGCCGTGGTGGTTTACCTGCTGCGTTATGTCTGGCGCGTGCTGCTGTTCGGCGCGTCCTATCAGCTTGCCGTTGAGCTGCGCGAGGACTTTTACCGCCAGCTGAGCCGCCAGCACCCTGAGTTTTATCTGCGTCACCGTACCGGGGATCTCATCGCCCGCGCCACTAACGATGTAGACCGCGTGGTGTTTGCCGCCGGTGAAGGGGTGTTAACGCTGGTGGATTCCCTGGTGATGGGCTGTGCGGTATTGATTGTCATGTCTACGCAAATTAGCTGGGAGCTCACGCTGCTGGCGCTGCTGCCGATGCCGCTGATGGCGCTGGCAATTAACCGCTACGGCGAGCAGCTCCATGAACGCTTTAAGCTGGCGCAGGCGGCGTTCTCGTCGCTGAACGATCGCACCCAGGAGAGCATGACCAGCATCCGCATGATCAAAGCGTTTGGTCTGGAAGACCGCCAGTCCGCGCTGTTTGCCGCCGACGCCGCCGATACCGGCGCGAAAAACATGCGCGTGGCGCGTATTGATGCCCGATTCGATCCGACAATTTATATTGCGATTGGCATGGCGAACCTGCTGGCGGTGGGCGGCGGTAGTTGGATGGTGGTGCAAGGCACGATGACTCTCGGGCAGTTAACCAGCTTTGCGATGTACCTTGGGCTGATGATCTGGCCGATGCTGGCGCTGGCCTGGATGTTTAATATCGTTGAACGCGGGAGCGCCGCTTACAGCCGTATCCGCGCCATGCTGGCGGAAGTGCCGGTCGTGAACGATGGCAGCGAGCCGGTACCGGAAGGTCCGGGTATTCTGAAGGCGGATATCCGCGCCTTTCTCTACCCGCAAACGGAACATCCGGTGCTTGAGAACGTCAGTTTCACGCTGCCTCCTGGTCAGATGCTGGGCATCTGTGGCCCGACGGGTTCCGGTAAAAGCACCATTCTGTCACTGATTCAGCGCCATTTTGACGTGAGCGAAGGCGATATCCGTTTCCACGACGTCCCTCTGCCACGCCTGCTGCTGGATGACTGGCGCAGCCGCCTGGCGGTCGTCAGCCAGACGCCGTTTTTGTTTTCAGACACCATTGCCAACAATATCGCGCTCGGGTGTCCGACGGCGACACAGGACCAGATCGAGCACGTGGCGCGCCTGGCCAGCGTCCACGAGGATATTCTGCGCCTGCCGCAGGGCTACGACACGGAAGTGGGGGAGCGGGGCGTTATGCTCTCTGGCGGACAAAAACAGCGTATCTCTATTGCCCGCGCGCTGCTGCTGGACGCTGAGATCCTGATACTGGATGATGCGCTGTCCGCGGTTGACGGGCGTACTGAACATCAAATTTTGCATAACCTTCGCCAGTGGGGGGAGGGGCGCACGGTCATCATCAGCGCGCACCGTCTGTCGGCCCTAACCGAAGCCAGTGAAATTCTGGTGCTTCAGCACGGGCATATTGCTCAGCGTGGTCAGCATGAGCAGCTTGCCGGGCAGACCGGGTGGTATCGGGATATGTACCGCTATCAACAGCTTGAAGCCGCGCTGGATGAGGAGGTCGCCGATGCGTAAGTTTGGACAGATGTGGCCGACGTTAAAACGGCTGCTGGCCTATGGCTCACCGTGGCGCAAACCGCTTTCCATCGCCGTGCTGTTGCTGTGGATCGCCGCGATAGCGGAGGTGACCGGTCCGCTGCTTATCAGCTATTTCATCGATAACATGGTGGCGAAAAGCTATCTGCCGCTGGGGCTGGTGGCGGGACTGGGCGTGGCGTATGTCGGGCTACAGCTGACGGCGGCGGGGCTGCACTATGCGCAGTCGCTGCTGTTTAACCGGGCCGCCGTGGGCGTGGTCCAGCAGCTTCGCACGGATGTGATGGATGCCGCGCTGCGCCAGCCGCTGAGCGAGTTTGATACTCAGCCGGTCGGGCAGGTTATTTCGCGCGTCACCAATGACACCGAGGTGATCCGCGACCTCTATGTAACCGTTGTCGCAACAGTTCTGCGCAGTGCCGCGTTAATTGGCGCGATGCTGGTGGCGATGTTCAGCCTGGACTGGCGTATGGCGCTGGTGGCGATCGCTATTTTCCCGGCGGTGCTGATTGTGATGGTGATTTACCAGCGCTACAGCACGCCGATTGTTCGTCGCGTGCGCGCTTACCTTGCAGATATCAATGATGGCTTCAACGAAGTGATCAACGGTATGAGCGTTATCCAGCAGTTTCGCCAGCAGGCGCGTTTTGGTGAACGAATGGGGGAAGCCAGCCGCTCGCACTATATGGCGCGGATGCAGACGTTACGGCTGGATGGCTTCCTGTTACGCCCGCTGCTAAGCCTCTTCTCTGCGCTGGTGCTGTGCGGGCTGTTGATGCTGTTTGGCCTGACGACGCGCGGAACCATCGAGGTGGGGGTACTGTACGCATTTATCAGCTACCTTGGTCGCCTTAACGAACCGCTGATTGAACTCACCACGCAGCAATCGATGCTGCAACAGGCGGTGGTTGCGGGCGAGCGTGTGTTCGAGCTGATGGACAGGCCGCGTCAGACCTATGGCGATGACGAACGCCCGCTGGAAAGTGGAACTATCGCGTTTGATCATGTCTCGTTTGCCTACCGCGACGACCAGCTTGTCTTGCAGGATATCAACCTCGAGGTACCGTCGCGCGGTTTTGTCGCCCTGGTTGGGCATACCGGCAGCGGCAAAAGCACGCTCGCCAGTTTGCTGATGGGCTACTATCCGTTGACGCAGGGGGAGATCCGTCTGGACGGACGGCCCCTTTCCTCGCTTAGCCACAACGCGTTGCGTAAGGGCGTCGCGATGGTGCAGCAGGATCCGGTGGTACTGGCGGATACCTTTTATGCCAACGTGACGCTGGGACGACCTTTCACCCCTGAGCAGGTATGGGAGGTGCTGGAAACGGTGCAGCTGGCGGATCTGGCGCGCGGGTTAAGCGAGGGGATCAATACCCGGCTGGGCGAGCAGGGCAATAACCTCTCCGTCGGGCAAAAGCAGCTTCTGGCGCTGGCGCGCGTGCTGATTGAGACGCCGCAGGTGTTAATTCTGGATGAAGCGACAGCAAGCATTGACTCCGGTACCGAGCAGGCGATCCAGCAGGCGCTGGCTGCCGTGCGGGATCGCACTACGCTGGTGGTGATCGCCCACCGCCTGTCAACGATCGTCGATGCCGATACCATTCTGGTGCTGCACCGTGGTCAGGCCGTTGAACGGGGGACGCACAGAGCGCTGCTTGAGGCAAAAGGACGCTACTGGCAGATGTATCAGTTGCAGCTGGCAGGCGACGAGCTGGCCGCCAGCGTGCGCGAGGAAGAGTCACTCAGCGCCTGATGCACCATAACAAGGCAATGCGCTAACAGTCTTAACAGTTGGTGCAAAACTGAAACGCACCCTGCACTGCCATGGTGCGTTTTTTTTCACCTCTTCCCGGCGCATCCGCGCCGCGGCGCTTTCCTCCTCACCTTTCACTTCTGGCACACCCTTTGCAATATCCCTCTTGTGTTAGCTGCGGCCATTACCGAATTCTGACTGGAGGGGATATATGAAGCTGGTTACGGTGGTAATCAAACCATTCAAACTCGAAGACGTGCGTGAAGCACTGTCTTCCATGGGTATTCAGGGACTGACTGTCACCGAAGTGAAAGGCTTTGGGCGTCAGAAAGGTCATGCCGAGCTTTATCGCGGGGCGGAATACAGCGTTAACTTCCTGCCAAAAGTGAAGATTGATGTGGCGATTGCCGACGATCAGCTTGATGAGGTGATTGATGTCGTCAGCAAAGCGGCCTACACCGGAAAAATTGGCGACGGCAAAATTTTCGTTGCTGAACTACAGCGCGTCATTCGCATCCGTACCGGCGAATCTGACGAAGCGGCGTTGTAAGTAACTCCTGGCACACAGTGATAGGGATCGAGAAAATGAAGAAAGCAACAATGAAAACAGGTCTGGGTTCGCTGGCACTGCTGCCGGGCCTGGCAATGGCTGCACCTGCTGTGGCAGACAAAGCCGATAACGCCTTTATGATGATTTGCACCGCGCTGGTGCTGTTCATGACGATTCCGGGGATCGCGCTGTTTTACGGCGGCCTGATCCGCGGCAAGAACGTACTCTCCATGCTGACGCAGGTTGCCGTCACGTTCGCGCTGGTGTGCGTGCTGTGGGTGGTTTACGGTTACTCGCTGGCCTTCGGGGAGGGCAACGCCTTCTTCGGCAACGTTAACTGGGCGATGCTGAAAAATATCGAACTGACCGCGGTGATGGGCAGCTTTTATCAGTATATTCATGTCGCGTTCCAGGGCTCATTCGCCTGCATCACCGTGGGGCTGATTGTGGGCGCACTGGCTGAGCGTATCCGCTTCTCTGCGGTACTGATTTTCGTGGTGGTCTGGCTGACGCTCTCCTATATCCCGATTGCGCATATGGTCTGGGGCGGTGGTCTGTTGGCTTCCCATGGCGCGCTGGACTTTGCGGGCGGTACCGTTGTGCACATCAACGCCGCGGTAGCAGGCCTGGTAGGCGCCTACCTGATTGGCAAGCGCGTGGGCTTCGGGAAGGAAGCATTCAAGCCGCACAACCTGCCGATGGTCTTTACCGGCACCGCCATCCTCTATTTTGGCTGGTTCGGCTTCAACGCAGGTTCAGCCAGCGCCGCTAACGAAATCGCCGCGCTGGCCTTCGTGAATACCGTTGTGGCAACCGCCGGCGCTATCCTCTCATGGGTATTTGGCGAGTGGGCCGTTCGCGGCAAGCCATCGCTGCTGGGTGCCTGTTCCGGGGCGATTGCCGGTCTGGTAGGTATTACACCAGCGTGCGGTTACGTGGGCGTAGGCGGTGCGCTGCTGATCGGTATCGTCGCAGGTCTGGCGGGGCTGTGGGGCGTTACCGCACTGAAACGTGTTCTGCGCGTTGACGATCCGTGTGATGTATTTGGCGTGCACGGTGTGTGCGGCATTGTCGGCTGCATCATGACCGGTATCTTTGCTGCCCAATCTCTGGGCGGTGTGGGTTACGCAGAAGGCGTGACCATGGGACATCAGGTGTTGGTGCAGCTGGAAAGTATCGCCATTACCGTTGTCTGGTCGGGCGTTGTGGCCTTTATCGGCTACAAGCTGGCCGATATGACCGTGGGGCTGCGCGTGCCAGAAGAGCAGGAGCGCGAAGGTCTGGACGTCAACAGCCACGGCGAGAATGCGTACAACGCATAATTTGAGTGCTTTTGCCGGGCGGCGGCTTCGCCTTACCCGGCCTGAAAAAACATAATTCCCAGGCCCGGTAAGCGCAGCGCTACCGGGCTTTATACATCACCCGCGATTGCGCATCACACCTTCCTGAACGGTAGAGGCCACCAGCACGCCATCCTGAGTGTAAAACTCCCCGCGTACAAAGCCGCGCGCGCTGGACGCAGAGGTACTTTCCACGCTGTAAAGCAGCCATTCATTCATATCGAACGGACGGTGGAACCACATGGAATGGTCAATCGTGGCGACCTGCATCCCTTTTTCGAGGAAGCCCACGCCGTGCGGCTGTAGCGCAACCGGCAGGAAGTTGAAATCCGACGCATACCCCAGCAGGTACTGATGCACGCGTAAATCTGCCGGTACGCTGCCGTTGGCGCGGATCCACACCTGGCGGGCGGGCTCAGCGGTATGCCCCTTCATTGGGTTATGAAATTCGACCGGGCGGATCTCCAGCGGTTTATCGCACAGAAACTTCTCTTTTACCTGCGGCGGAAGCAGATGCGCGAGTTCGCGGGCAATTTCGGTTTCTGATTTCAGATCGTCCGGCGACGGGGCAGGCGGCATCTTTTTTTGATGCTCATAGCCCGGCTCTGGCGCCTGGAACGAGGCGGTCATGTAGAAGATGGGTTTCCCATGCTGGATGGCCGCCACGCGACGGGCGCTGAAGCTTTGACCGTCACGCAGAACTTCCACGTCGTACACAATTGGTTTAGCACTGTCACCGGGGCGTAAAAAGTAGCTGTGAAACGAGTGCACCAGACGGTCTGCCGGGACGGTCTCCCTGGCGGCATACAGCGCTTGCCCCACGACCTGGCCGCCAAAAACCTGGCGTAAGCCTAAATCTTCGCTCTGTCCGCGAAATAGCCCTTCTTCTATTTTTTCCAGGTTCAGCAATGTCAGCAGATTGTTCAGTGCCTGACTCATAGTGTTCCTCAATAAACGCCGTGGCGAAAGATACGCAGAGTATAACGCAGAAATGAAAGTGGTCCGATGGGTAGAATAATCTTAATATCCGGACGAAATTAGGCATAAATCCGTGATTTGTGCCACACTTGTATTCGTTGTGTGAATAAAACGACATCAGATGGGATCGATCCCGCTGGTGCATTGATGATAAGGAGACTTCAATGAAACTCGTGCCTATGCTCAGTGGTGTAGCAATTGCGGTAGCGTTGTCCGCCTGTGCTGGTAAGAGTGCCGATGTACCGGTGCCAACAGCAAGCGCAAACGGGATTAACACCCTTTCACAGCAAGCTATTCAGCAGCCAAATGTTTCCGGTACGATCTGGATCAAACAGAAGGTTGCGCTGCCGCCGGATGCGGTTTTAACGGTCACGCTGTCTGATGCTTCCCTGGCGGATGCGCCGTCCAAAGTGCTTGCGCAGCGCGCGGTTCGTACAGAGGGTAAACAGGCGCCGTTCAGCTTTGTGCTGCCGTACAACCCGTCTGACGTGCAACCCAATGCGCGTATCCTCCTGAGCGCGGCGGTAACGATCAACGATAAACTGGTCTTTATCACCGATACCGTGCAGGAAGCGGTCAACAAAGGTGGCACCAAAATCGACCTGACCCTGGTACCGGTGCAGCAAACTGAAGTACCTGTTGCAACGCAGACCAATCAGCCGACTCTGCCTACACCGCCAACACAGATGTAATTCTCTCTCGCCCTCTCCATGTTGACGGGAGAGGGCGTCAGTACTCCCAGCGATACTTCTGCATATCAATCTGTCCTGCCCCGGACACCTGCACCCCTTCTGAAAGTAAAGCCTGACGCTGGCGCTGCAAGTCTGGCCCGGTGAGGGAAATGGCGCCATGGCGATTGACGACCCGGTGCCACGGTAACGTGCTTCCTTCCGGTAGTCTCCTTAGCACGCCGCCTACCTGACGCGCCGCACGCGGAGAACCCGCCAGCCGGGCGACTTCCCCATAGGTCGTGACACAGCCTTCCGGAATCGAAGCCACGATTTGCCACACTCGCTGTGGGAAAGTGTCATGTTCGTCCATTGTTTCTCCTGCGGGAAATCAGCGAAGGGTAATGTTATACGAAGATAAAGAAGATTGTCTGGGCAGTTTGCGCAATAATCCAGCATCCGGTTGCCAGCGGCTTGCAATTGAGGTGCTCCGCAGGGATAATGCGCCAGCGCGTTGGTTATCAACGCTCTCAATGGGGGCTCTGTTGGTTCTCCCGCAACGCTACTCTGTTCACCAGGTCAGGTCCGGAAGGAAGCAGCCAGGGCAGACGACGTGGGTGCCGGGATGTAGCTGGCAGGGCCCCCACCCATTTGTGCTCCTCTCAAGTCGTTCCCCTGAATAAACCTTCTAAATTATGTGTCTATTGTATTTTCTGTAATACAGCCTTCATTTAACTGAAATAATAATGTCATAAACCTGTAATAATAGACTGTCATTTTATTTTCGGATGCCTTTATTCTGTCATAAGCTAAAAAATATATATCTGGATAACAAACTTATCTTCGTGTATTAAATTAAACACGTGTTCCGAAAGGATGTGACAATCATGGGTACTGCGGTTTTAAACGTTAAAATTGATGAAGCGCTAAAAGAAAGACTTCGCCACTATGCGGAAGACAATAATGAGAATTTAAGCGTGACCACAGAGAAACTGCTGCTGCTGGCATTTGAAGCAGTAGAAGAGGCGGGAGTATCGGAAGAGGATGTTGATAATCAGCATACGGAAGAAGAGAGCGTAACTCCATTTACTCCTAAAGAAATCAAAGCACTACGTAAACTTCTGAAGAAGAGAAAATGAAACAACAACTATCGACTGCCAGTGACTACAACGAGGCCTGCAATCTGTTACGTTCCGGCTACGTGAAACATGTTCGTCTTGGCTGGAATGTAGGAAGTGATGAGTTCTTTCGTATTGCGTCTGACTGGTGTGATACCGGTGCAAAAATAAAGAAAGAAGGGGATAATTTCATTATTTCGCTGAAAGGCTTCCCGATCCCTCCTCAACATTAAGCTGTTCTTCATGAAAACTGCTGACTGCATGCGTTACAGTCAGCAGTTTTTATTGTTTCTGGCGAATAATTTACACCAGGCTCCGTTTTACTGGCGCTACACTTTTATTTAACGCACGCCACAGCGGTTTGATCCGCAATAATGCCTCTTCAAGTTCAGGCGGACTGAGTGAGAAGGGCATCCGCAGGTAGCGGTCAAACGCGCCTGAGAGCCCAAAGCGCGTGCCGGTGCCCATAATGATGCCTGTCGTTTCGGCGCGTGCCGCCAGCTGTGTCGCCAGCATGCCGGGTAATTCAATCCAGTATGAAAGCCCTCCCTCCGCTTCCTGAAACCGCCATTCGGGGAAATGTTCCCGCAGCATCTGGCCGCAGCGGTCGCGCCGTTCTGCCAGCATTTCCCGCCGGGCAGGCAGGAAGGTTTCACTGTTTTCGATAAGCCACAGCGTGGCCAGCTGTTCCAGCACCGGAGAGCCCAGATCCAGCGTGTCGCGCGTCTGCGCGAGGGTGGCGATAGTGCGGGACGAGGCGCGGATCCAGCCGAGACGCAGCCCACCCCAGAAGCTTTTGCCTGCGGAACCCAGCGTAATCACCGTAGCCTCCGGGTTAAAGGCGGCGAGCGGCGGCGGCGGGGGAGCATCGAACCAGAGATCAACCATGGTTTCATCCACCACCAGCGTGGTGCGGGTTTGCGCGGCGATGTCGGTTATGGTCTGGCGTGTCGCGGCATCCATGCAACGCCCGGTCGGATTATGAAAATCCGGCATCAGATAGGCCAGACGCGGGGCGGTCTGGGCAAGCGTTGCGGCAAAACCGTCGGTATCCCAGCCCGTTTCAGGCAGCGAGACGCCCACGGGCCGGCATAGTGCCCCCTGAATAGCGGCTATCGCCAGCGGGTAAGTGGGATGATCCACCACCACGCGATCCCCGGGACCGGTCATCATTCTTAAGATCAGGGCGAAGCCGCTGACGGCGCCGTTCACCACCATCACTTCGTCTGCCCGGGTGGGCAGACCGCGTGCGGTGTAGCGGGCGGCGATAGCTTCACGCAACGCCGGAAGCCCAAGCTGATCGTACCCGGTCAGCGCCAGATTCGGCGTGATGGCCGTCAGCGCGCGGGCGTAGGCCTGGTGGATCTCTGGTCCCGCGTTGAGCGCGGCGGTTGAGAGATCCAGCGCCGCGCTGGCTGTTGAAAGCGTGGGCACGGCACGGCTGTCTGGCAGGATCGCCCGCGAACCGCTACCGTGACGGCTCTCCAGATAACCCTCCTCCCGCAGATGCGCCAGCGCGCTGCTGATGGTGGTGCGGCTTACGCTCAGTGCGGCGGCCAGCTCCCGCTCTCCGGGCAGGCGCGTGTTTAGCGCCAGCCTGCCATCCAGAATTAACAGGCGTAACGCGTCAGCCAGCTGGTGCCACAGCGGGGTACGGGAAGAGGCTTGCTGCCAGTGCCCTAACAGGCGAACCAGAGACTGGCTACCAAAACGACGTGATGACATATGCAGTCCACTATTTGAAAACTGGACATTAATCATAGTGCCATTTTCACCGAAGATGGAACCTGGTTCTTCGGAGAAGAGAAAATGGTACGTCGTCTGGTACAACTTTATGTCGGTTTAGGCCTGTACGGGCTTTCAACCGCGATGTTTATACGTTCGGATCTGGGTGTCGACCCGTGGGATGTCTTTCACCTTGGCGTCGCCATCCAGACCGGGATGAGCATCGGCACGGTGATTATTTTAACCGGGGCCGCGGTGCTGCTGCTGTGGATCCCGCTGCGTCAGCTGCCGGGGCTGGGCACTATCAGTAATGTGATTTGTATTGGTCTGGCGGCAGATGCGTCAATGGCGCTAATCCCTGAGCTCACCTCGCTGCCCGTGCGCATCACCCTGCTGGTTTCCGGCATTGTGGTTAACGCCCTTGTCACCGGGATGTATATCGGCGCGGGTTTTGGCGCAGGCCCGCGCGACGGTCTGATGACCGGCATACACGCCCGGCTGGGCTGGTCGATCCGCAGCGTGCGTACCGCGATCGAGGTGACCGTGTTGATCGTCGGCTACCTCCTTGGGGGAGCGTTTGGCGTTGGAACCGTACTGTATGCATTAACCATCGGCCCGCTGATCCAGCTCTGTTTGCCGTGGTTTCGCCAGAGACCGCGCATTCAGAAAGCCGCACAGCCGGAGCGGATTGTTTAATTTTGCGAAGCGCTCACAGGCTATGATGGCGTAACTGTGTCAGAATAGAGACTTCTCTTTTTACGACGCCAGAATGTATGAAAGCGATCACTCTTTATGACGTTGCCCGCGTGGCGGGCGTTTCTTATCAGACCGTTTCTCGGGTGATTAACGACGCGGAACACGTTTCTGCCCGTACGCGGGAAAAGGTCCGGCAGGCCATGGCGGCGCTACACTATGTGCCCAACCGTGGCGCGCAGCAGCTGGCCGGGAAACGTACCCGCACGCTGGGGCTGATGACCAGCGATCTGGCGCTGCATGCGCCGTCGCAAATCGCCTCAGCTGTAAAATCCAGGGCAGTGGAGCAGGGGGCTGGCGTACTCATCTCCATGGTGGAGCATCCCGCGCAGTGTCAGGCTGCTTTGCAGGAGTTACTGGCGCAGCGCGTGGAGGCGCTGCTGGTGAACGTTCCGCTGGAAGATACCCAGGCAGAAATGCTTCAGGAAATGGCCTCGCCGACCCCGGTTCTTTTTCTCGATGTTTCCCCGACAGCTCGGGTTAACAGCCTCGTTTTCAATGCCGAACAGGGCGCTGTCCTGGGGGCAGAGCATCTGCTTTCGCTGGGGCACCAGCGAATTGCGCTGCTCGCCGGGCCGGAAAGTTCAGTCTCTGCCCGGGCTCGTCTGGCGGGATGGAAAACCACGCTGGCTCAGGCCGGTGTAGAGGCGTTTGCGGTGGCGCAGGGCGACTGGAGCGCGGCCTCGGGCTATGAGAAAGGGCATCAGCTCTTGGCGGGCGCGCAGCTGCCGGAGGCGATCCTCGTCGCTAACGATCAGATGGCGCTTGGCGTTTTACGCGCCTGTGCGGAAAAAGGCGTTGCGGTACCGGGGCAGATCTCGGTTGTCGGGTTTGATGATACGGCTGACAGCGCGTGGTTTTCACCTCCGCTCACCACCGTTCGGCAGGCGTTCCGCGAGGCCGGTGAGCGCAGCGTGGAGTGGCTGATGGCACCTGCCCATCACCACGAACGCTGGCAGGAACAACTTCCCGTTACGTTGATCGTGCGTCATTCCACCGCGCCGCGCGCCGCACGGCAGGCCGATCGTGAAGATCTGGCGCAACAGCTCAGAACGCTGGCGCTGCTGGCGGAGAAACTGGCGCGCAGTTAGCACTTTTGTGATCCTGCTCGCCTGGTGACGATCAAAGTCTTTACCGCCACCGTTTACCAGGGCATGTTGGCTAAAATTGTGAGCGCTTCGCAAAGAGGTTGATATGTCTTCTACATTGCCGCTGACCCTCAGCGCACTGCTGGCGCGTCGTGACTGGGAAAACCCGGGCGTGACGCAGTGGAATCGTCTGGTCGTACACGCGCCTTTTCATAGCTGGCGCGATGAAACCTTCGCCCGCGAGGATAAGCCTTCGCTGAGCAAGCGTCTGCTTAATGGCGTCTGGCGATTCAGCTTTTTCCCGGCGCCAGAGCAGGTTCCCGAGTCATGGTTAACGGACGATCTGGCTGACGCCGTTGAGATGCCCGTGCCGTCGAACTGGCAGATGGAGGGATTTGATACTCCCATCTATACCAACGTCACCTATCCGATAAATGTGAACCCGCCGTATGTTCCGGCTGAAAACCCAACCGGTTGTTACTCGCTCACATTTGAGATGGATGACACCTGGCTGTGCAGCGGGCAAACCCGCATTATTTTTGACGGGGTGAATTCAGCTTTTCATCTGTGGTGTAACGGCCAGTGGGTGGGCTATTCGCAGGACAGCCGTCTGCCTGCGGAGTTCGATCTCAGCGCGGTGCTGCGACCGGGGCAGAACCGTCTGGCGGTGATGGTGTTACGCTGGTGCGACGGAAGCTACCTGGAAGATCAGGACATGTGGCGGATGAGCGGCATTTTCCGCGACGTCTCGCTGCTGCACAAGCCGGAAACGCGAATTGCCGATTATCAGATCGTGACCGATCTGAATGCCGAATGCGATCGGGCGATACTCCGGGTTGACGTTGCGCTGGAAGGCACACGTTACGCCGAATGCGAGGTGGCGTTTACCCTGTGGCGTAGCGGCGAAGCCTGCGCGCAAACCACGCAGCAGCCCGGATCGGCCATCGTGGACGAACGCGGCAGTTGGGCTGAACGGCTTACGGTGGCGATACCCGTGAACGCTCCCGCGCTGTGGAGCGCTGAAACACCGGAATGCTATCGGCTGACAATGTCGCTTCGGGATGCGCAGGGTAATGTGCTGGAAACTGAAGCCTGCGATGTCGGTTTCAGACGCGTCGAAATCAGCAACGGCCTGCTGAAGCTTAACGGCAAACCGCTGCTGATCCGCGGCGTGAACCGTCACGAACATCATCCTGAGAAGGGGCAGGTGATGGATGAGGCGACCATGCGCCGCGACATCGAACTGATGAAGCAGCATAACTTCAACGCCGTGCGCTGCTCGCATTACCCGAACCATCCTCTGTGGTACACGCTTTGCGATCGCTACGGCCTGTATGTGGTCGATGAGGCGAATATTGAAACCCACGGCATGGTGCCGATGAGCCGCCTGGCGGACGATCCGCGCTGGCTGCCTGCCATGAGCGAACGCGTAACGCGTATGGTGCAGCGGGACCGGAATCATCCGTCCATCATCATCTGGTCCCTGGGGAATGAGTCCGGGCATGGGGCGAACCACGATGCGCTGTACCGCTGGCTGAAAACCACCGATCCCACGCGGCCGGTGCAGTACGAAGGCGGCGGCGCCAGTACAGCCGCTACCGATATTGTCTGCCCGATGTATGCCCGCGTCGATCAGGATCAGCCGTTCCCGGCGGTGCCAAAGTGGTCGATTAAAAAGTGGATCGGCATGCCGGACGAAACCCGTCCGCTGATCCTCTGCGAGTATGCCCACGCGATGGGCAACAGCTTTGGCGGCTTTGCCAGCTACTGGCAGGCATTCCGCAGCCATCCCCGGTTGCAGGGCGGCTTTGTCTGGGACTGGGTCGATCAGGCGCTGACGAAAAAAGCGGAAGACGGCACGGCATTCTGGGCCTACGGCGGCGATTTTGGCGATAAGCCCAACGACCGTCAGTTCTGCCTCAACGGGCTGGTGTTTCCCGATCGCACTCCGCATCCCGCCCTTTACGAGGCGCAGCGTGCCCAGCAGTTCTTTACCTTTACGCTGGTGAGCACCGTTCCGCTGGTCGTCGAGATCCAGAGCGATTATCTGTTCCGTCATACTGACAACGAGCATCTGCGATGGTCGGTGGTGCGTGACGGTGCGGTGTTGGCTTCCGGCGAAATACCCCTTTCTGTTGCGCCCCAGGGGACGCAGCGCGTTGAGATCCCGCTGCCTGAGCTTGACACTGAACCGGGCGAGGTCTGGCTCAACGTGGAGATCGTTCAGCCGCAGGCCACGCCGTGGTCGCCGCCCGGCCACCGTTGTGCCTGGGATCAGTGGCCGCTCCCGGCTCCGCTGTACCTTGCGCCACCGAAAGCAGGCGGAACCCCTCCGCAGCTAACGGTGCAGGACGAAGCGCTGGACATTACTCATCAGCAGCAGCGCTGGCAGTTTAGCCGTCTCACCGGAAACCTGACCCAGTGGTGGAACGAGGGCGCTGAAACGCTCCGTTCCCCGCTAACGGATAACTTCACCCGCGCGCCGCTGGACAATGACATTGGCGTCAGCGAGGCGACCCGCATCGATCCGAACGCGTGGGTGGAACGCTGGAAAGCGGCGGGGATGTATGAGATGTCCTCGCGCCTCCTCCAGTGTGAAGCGGAGCAGCATGCCCGTGAGGTGGTGGTGACCACGCAGCACGTCTGGGAACATCAGGGAAAAGCGCTTTTTATCAGCTGCAAGGTCTGGCGGATTGATGACCACGGGGTACTGCACGGTGATGTGCAGGTGACGGTGGCATCTGACATTCCTGAGCCCGCTCGCGTGGGCCTGAGCGTTATGCTGGCGGATATCCCGGAAACGGTGCGCTGGCTGGGGCTCGGGCCACTGGAGAACTATCCGGACAGAAAACTGGCGGCGCAGCAGGGGCGCTGGGCGTTACCGCTGGAAGAGATGCAGACGCCGTATATCTTCCCGACGGAGAACGGTTTGCGCTGCGACACTCGAGAGCTGATGTTTGGCTCCCATCAGTTGCAGGGACAGTTCCATTTCTCCCTGAGCCGTTATAGCCAGCGGCAGCTGCATGAGACAACGCATCAGCACTTGCTGCGGGAAGAGGCTGGCTGCTGGTTGAATCTTGATGCGTTTCACATGGGCGTAGGGGGAGACGACTCATGGAGTCCGAGCGTAGCCCCGGCCTTCATTCTGCAAAATCGCCGGCTGCGCTACACGTTTAGCTGGCAGCAGAACGGCTAAGCAGAAGCGTGCGGCCACTGCCGTGGCCGCAATGCTTATCTCAGGATCCCGCTTACGCCGTGAATGCTCATATAAACTCCGACTACCGCGATCAGTGCCGCTGAGATCCACGGCGCCCTGCGCGAAAAGGCGCTAAAGCCGGGCCAGCGCTTCGCCGCATGTTTCATGCTTAATGCGGCAATTGCGCCAGAGGCGACGAGAGTAAGCGCCAGCCCGATACTGAAACTGAACACCAGCGTGGCGCCGAGCGCGAAATGTTTCAGTTGCAGGCAGATCAGCAGCACCGTAATGGAGGCCGGACAGGGGATAAGCCCACCGGTCAGGCCGAATAGCGCGATTTGCCCGGTGGTGACCTCTTTACCGTTGAAGCGTCGGTTAATGTCCTGAGCGTGTGCGCGCTGGTGGGCATCCTGCCACTCCTCTTCAACCAGAGGAGACGTGTGGTCGTGATGATGCGCGTGGTCGTGATGATCATGATGGTGATGATGATCATCATGGTGGTGATGCGGTTGGCTCTCATGCCAGGTTCGCCACGCCATCCACAGGGCGATCAACACGATCAGAACCCCGGAAATCAACTGAAACCAGGGCTCAGATGTATCTGCGTCCCATCCCCGACCAAACCATAATCCTGCCATCGCAATGATCCAGACGACCGCCGTATGAGACAGCGTTGCGGACAACCCAAGCAACACTGCCTGTTTCAGCGTACCGCGGATCGCCACGATGAAAGCCGCCATCATTGTTTTTGAATGGCCTGGCTCGAGGCCGTGGAGCGCGCCAAGCAGGATGGCGCTGGGGACGAACAGCCAGGCGTTGCCCTGCTGAAGAAGAGAAGAAAAATCGTTCATGGAACATTCCGGGGTGGAAAACATGCCGCGAATACTACTCCCCCCCAGTAGTATAATACTACCCCCCGGTAGAAAAATACCCAGGGGGAGTAGAGCGTGATATGCTTTTTACGCCACCAAAGAGGAGCTAAGCGATGTCACACACGGTTCGTGATAAAAAGAAGTTATTGACCCGTTTGAAAAAAATTCAGGGGCAGAGCGCTGCGCTGGAAAAAATGCTCAACAGCGATCATGAATGCGCCGAGGTGTTACAGCAGCTGGCGGCGATCAGGGGCGCGGTAAACGGCATGATGATGCAAGTGATTGAGGGACATTTAACCGATCACGTGGTGAAAGAGCCAGAGGAAGCGCAGCGCGAAGCCGATCTCGGGGTCGTAATGCAGGTGATCAAATCGTACCTTAAGTAATGTGCTTCTCCAGGTTGTGCCCGGCCCAGAGAATGAAATCCTCTTTAGGCAGCGCCTTGCTGAAATACCAGCCCTGGCCGTACTGCACGCCGTGGCGATGCAACCATTCAATCTGCCCTTCAGTTTCAATGCCTTCGGCGACCATCGCCAGTTTAAGCG
Source organism: Enterobacter cloacae complex sp. EB5 (assembly GCF_031432835.1). Taxonomy (NCBI): domain Bacteria; kingdom Pseudomonadati; phylum Pseudomonadota; class Gammaproteobacteria; order Enterobacterales; family Enterobacteriaceae; genus Enterobacter; species Enterobacter cloacae complex sp. EB5. The sequence continues at coordinate 903,383 of NZ_CP133860.1, read as the reverse complement.
ATTTGGCCATTTCGATGATGTGGGGAGTCACGTTCTTGTACTCCAGCGCATCCACAAAGGATTTATCAATCTTCAGGGTATCGACATCCAGATCCTGCAAATAGCTCAGGCTGGAGTAACCCGTACCAAAATCATCAATGTAGATAGCGTGTCCGGCGCGGCGAAACGCAGCGATGGCAGGCACGCTGACGGCGGGATCGGCAAAGCCGCGCTCGGTCAATTCAAGGGCGATCTGGCGCGGGTGGACGCCCCATTTGTTGAGCAACTGGCTCAACTGGCGAGGCAGCTCGGGGGACGTTAAATCCGATGGTGCAAGGTTGACAGAAATGTGCAGTTCCGGGTGATGGTGCAGCTAGGCGCCAAGATCCTCAAACACCTCATTCACCACCAGCTGCGTGAGCTTTGAAATAAGCCCCGTCTGCTCAGCCAGCGGAACAAAGAGATTAGGCGACAGGTTACTGCCATCCGGCTGCGGCCAGCGCATCAGCGCTTCAGCACCCACCAGTTTTCCACTACACAGCGCCACGATGGGCTGGTAGTGAACCTCGATCTCCCGGTTGTTGATCGCGTCGATCAGGCGGTGACGCGGGGACAGCAAACGGCGGAGGATGCGCAGGACAATAAGGGCAGCAACCAGGCTTAACAAGATGCCAGCCGGTAGCCAGATGATCAGCTGCTGGTGCCAGGATTCCGCCAGCGGTTTTAACGACGCCCACGCGATCACCGTAAACCCCAGTTCGGGTACAGGCTTCAATACGTACATCGAGCCGTTGTATTGCACGCGCGTAACGTCCTGCTGCTCCTTAACGACAGAAAGAATATACGGGTCGACAATATTGCTTCTGGCAAATATCCGATGGGTTTCGCTGCCCACCAGGGCGGCATCCATCGAAATATCACCGAAAGGAACAACATCCACAAGCGAGGCCGGATCAACCATCACCAGATAATGTCCTTTCCCCAGAACGGCCATATAACGATCAATGCCGAGGTCGTTTTGCGAGGTGAGCCACGCGCTAAACCCGTCTGCGGTGATCCGCATCGGGGGCGGCAAGATCGCCGTATTACTGGATTGTTCCAGGGATGAGCAGAGCGGTTTCAGGCTATCGATATACATCACTTCCTGGATATAGCGCCAGGAGAACGCGACCCGGCGCATTTCGCGTAAATGCGGGGGAGTGCAGGGCGGGGCGTGGAATGTCTGTAGGTGCGTGAGCGCCTGTTTTGCCTGCGCAACGACTCTGTCGGTACGGATCAGGACGCGCGAGGCATAGTTGTCCAGCGCTTCCACAAATTTCTCCTCAGCCTGACGATGCGCCAGCCAGATACTGAGGCACACAGGGACCAGCACAGAGAAAATCAGTACGCCTGTCACCAGGCTGACCAGATGTCGGGTTCGCATGCTGCTTTATCCTTCCCATATGCCCGCCTCGGGCCTGGAGTTTGCGCGCCAGAGGAAAAAGTTTTTTATCGCTAAATGATATAGTTATAGCATGCAACAGTCTCAGGCAGGTACCTGAATAAACCTTTCAAAAACAGGCTGAGCGTCACAGGGGTTGTTTTTGCAGCAAAGCTCAGATAGTATTTTGTTATGTTATAACAATACATGAAGGCCAGAGATGAAACCGAATATCCATCCAACCTATCGCACCGTTGTGTTTCACGACACCACGGCGAATGAATACTTTAAAGTCGGCTCAACGATTAAGACAGACCGTGAAATTGAGCTTGAGGGGAAAACGTATCCCTACGTTACCCTTGATGTCTCCTCTAAATCACATCCGTTTTATACCGGGAAGCAGAAGACCTTCTCGACGGATGGCAGCGCGGCACGCTTCCGCAAGCGTTTTGGCGGCTTTCTTGATGCGAAGCGAGGCTAATCATGCAGGTGCTGAACTCATTGCGCAGTGCAAAACAGCGTCACCCGGATTGCCAGATAGTCAAACGCAAGGGACGCTTATACGTGATTTGCAAATCTAACCCGCGCTTTAAGGCGGTGCAGGGGCGTAAAAAAAGACGCTAGACGCGCGTTTTTCGCCAGCTTTCCAGGGATCTTTTCTGTTTGCCATCGGCGGTAAAATTGTCGGTGGCAAGCCAGCTTTCAAACGCGCTCGCCAGCGCTGGCCACTCTTTGTCGAGAATTGAAAACCAGTCGGTGTCCCGGTTTCGGCCTTTTATGACCAGCGCCTGGCGAAAACGCCCTTCAAACTGAAAGCCCAGACGCAGGGCCGCTTTGCGGGAGGGTTCGTTCAGGCTGTTGCACTTCCACTCATAACGCCGGTAGCCCAGGGTATCGAACACGTACCGCATCAGCAGATACTGCGCTTCTGTCGACATGGGCGTGCGGCTTAACAGTGACGAGAAGTGAACATGTCCCACTTCCACAACGCCGTTTTTAGGATCGATCCGCATCAGGGACAGCGTCCCGACAGGAGACTGGGTCTGGTTATCGATAACGGTAAAGTGGATGGGATCGGCTAATTCGCTCACGCTCGCCACCCATTCGGCAAACTCCTCTGCGGTGGCATCGGGTTCACGCAGCAGCCACGTCCAGCTTCGGGTATCTCCGGCCAGGGAATACGCAGAGAACAACGCGTGGGCATGCTCCACGCGCAGCGGCTCAAGCCGACAAGAGTGACCCTGAAGGACCACCCGGGACGGGTGCGGCCGAGGCTGCCAGTCGATAAGGCTTTCCCCTACAGGTTGTCCAAACTCATTGAATGTATTCATCTTTATTCCCATGACGTTAAGAAGATCTCCAGATTAATGAATTGCTGGTTCCTTAAAAAGAACCACCAGGCTATGTTTTTCTGGTACCACGAGGAGGAAAGATGAATATACCGGGTGATGAGCTATACACCTTGCTCCATGCTGCGCTGAAAAAACGTGGGGAAGAGACGCTCCAGCGTGCGCTCTATCTTGCTTTGCGGGAGGCCATACTGTGCGGAAGGCTGCGGTCCGGCAGCCATTTGCCCGGCTCACGAACGCTGGCGCAGCAGATCTCGGTGTCCCGAAATACCGTCAACGCGGCGCTGGACCAGCTCACGCTCGAAGGTTATTTGCTGCGTAGCCGCCAGGGTACGCGGGTGGGGCAATTCGCTCCTCGGACGCTTGCCGGGACATTACCGGACCCGGACGTCAGGCTGACAAAACGTGTCGCCCTGCTGCCCGCGCCCGTGCCGCGCGACACTCCGGTGATGGCGTTTACGCCGGGAACGCCTGCCATCAACTATTTCCCCTTGCCGCTGTGGCGGCGGTTGTACGATCGCGTCCTGCGCGAGGAGGGAAGCGCCCTGTTAGGGTATGGCGACCCGGCCGGCGAGCCGACGCTGCGGGCCGCCATTGCCCGCCATCTTGCGCTCTCCCGCGGCATTGACTGTGACGCCAGCCAGATAGTGATAACCGAAGGGGCGCTGGAGGGCGTCAATCTGTGCACGATGCTGTTAAGCGAGCCGGGGGATGTCGCCTGGGTGGAAAATCCCGGCTATAGCGGCGCCAAAAGCGCTTTTGTCAAAACCGGCCTGGCGATGACCGGCATACCGGTGGATGACGAGGGGATGTGCTGGGAAGGGCTGTCTGCGCCTTCACCCACGCTGATTTTTACTTCGCCATCGCATCAGTTCCCTTACGGAAGCGTGCTCAGCGCGCGGCGGCGTCTGGCGCTGCTGGAACTGGCCCGGCAGCACAGCGCGTGGATCATTGAGGACGATTACGACAGCGAATTTCGTTATACCGGTGAGCCCGTCCCGGCGATGCTGGGCATGCTCAACAATGCGCCCGTTGTGTATCTGGGGACGTTCAGCAAAACGCTGTTTCCGTCGCTCCGGATGGGGTTCATGGTGTTACCGCCAGCGCTGGCGAAGGCGGCGCGTCCGGCCATCGGCTCGCTGCTGCGCGGCGGGCATCGCGCTGAACAGCGCACCCTGGCGCTGTTTATTGAGGAAGGCCACTATGCACGACATCTTGCCGCCATGCGCCGCCTTTACCGTAAGCGTTACCGCCAGCTGAGGGAGGTGCTGAGCGCAGAGCTTCATACGCCGCACCGTGTTCTTGCCGGGGAAGGGGGAATGCACCTGGCGCTGGCGATTGACGGTATCGACGACCAGCGGCTGGTGGAGCAGGTAAGAGCGTTTCAGCTGGCGCCCGCTGCGCTGAGCGGGTATTACCTTGAGACGAAGCAGGGACAAACCGGTCTGGTTTTAGGTTACGGCAATACCTCTGCTTCGCAGTTTGCGCCGGGTATCCGACGTCTTCAGGCGCTCATTACGCAGCAGTGGAGCGGGAAAGGGTAAAGACATCATAAAAAGAGAGCTGGCCCTTGGTGGTGACCATTTTCTGCAACTTCTCTTTTTGCCCGGCTTCGACGGCTGGCGAGTGCAGGATGCTGTCGATCAGCTCCTTCGGTACGTAACGCGTGTTGTACCACTCCCCGTTGTAGCACACGCGGAAATCGAGTACGTCGATATCTTCATACCGGTAACGCGGATTGACGTCGAAAAAGAAAAACGCGTTAAACACCACGAACAGCACAACCAGTAGCCAGACGGAATCGACCAGCGTTTCAGACTTCAACATGACGATAAGCGTTGCCAGCCAGGCAGCGTACATGGCGACGAACAACCCGGGGTGTTTGCGAATAAAGCTGATGCTAAAGCGCGGGCGATTGTCGCGCTTTTCGCGGGTATTGAGATCGTCGATGGTGGCGGTAAGCAGGCGCTGTATCTCTGTCATTTTTTGCCTTTATGATTGTTGAAAATACAGGTGATCTGCCTATTTTATGAGAGGGGTTTAGGCGATGAAAGTAACAGTTATGCCAGGAAAAAGCATAACAGTTACTCAGGATGCGCTTACAGCATTTTAATGATTTTCGCCGGATTGCCGCCCACGACAGCATTGGCCGGTACGTCTTTGGTCACTACCGCGCCGGAAGCGATAACCGCATTATCACCAATGGTGACGCCCGGGTTAATGACTGCACGTCCGCCGATCCAGACATTATCACCAATGGTGACCGGTTTACCGTACTCCAGCCCGCTGTTACGTTCGGTCGCATCCAGAGGATGCGTGGCCGTATAAATGTGCACTCCCGGCGCCAGCATACAGTTATCGCCAATGCGGACAGGGCAGACGTCCAGCATGACGCAGTCAAAGTTGGCGTAAAAATTTTTGCCCAGATAGATGTTATACCCGTAGTCGCAGCGGAAGCTCGGCTCTATATAGGCGCCTTCGCTTTGACCCAGCAGGTCAGCTAATAAGGCGCGACGTTCGGCCTTCTCATCGGGGGCGGTATGGTTATAGCGGTGAACAAGATGACGCGCGCGTAAACGGTCAGCCCTCAGCGTGTCATCGCCAGGGCGGTAATATTCACCTGCAATCATCTTCTGTTTTTCTTCACTCATGGGAACCTCTCTGGAATCGTTTTACGTAGCGTAAAGAGGATTAACCAGAAAGGGAACGTTCCCTAAAAGTGGCTGTGACGGGAGTCACAACATTCTTGCGCAAGAATACGTTTTATACGGGAACCTGGCGTTTGCACTTGAAGCGTAATTCGAAAGGTAAATTCAGCTTAACAACGGGCGTAGTGCCTTTACAGTCTCTCTTCAACGATTAACGAACAAATTTCCAAACCGAAGAGGGGATCTTGTCATACAGTTTATTCATGGTCAGTTCAGCCAGACGATGGTCGGCAGCTGAATAAAATACCGCCAGTTCATTATCAGACAGCTCGTATTTATTTTTCTCAATTACACGTTCGAGGGTGTCAATTGACTGGCAGCGTCGCAGGCGCATCAAATAATCGACTTTTGTTAATGGTTTATCAGACATAAATTCACCTTAGTAATTGTAATAATTTTAACAGGAAAGACTAACCGGATTAGCTCTGCTGACATTAGTGAAGCAGCGAAATAGACGGTTTCCTGATTTACGCCATTTCTGCAAATCCTGTGCGTTAATGCCGTAGCTGCTGAACAACATAAAGGTGTCGTCCAGGTATTCATCAATTTGCTCTATCAACTTATTATCTTCATTGTACTTAATTTTATAATTAAGTGCGAAGGTGGCGATATGCTCGATCAGCTCGTTGAGCTGTAAATTGATAGCAGACGTTGGATCGTTCACCCAGCCATGGTTACTTTCTTCAAGATTGGCAAGGCAGTCATGGTACAAGGATTCGCAGAGAAATTTCAACTGCGCGATATCATGCCTTTTTGGCGAGTACTCGTCCATAGCGCATCCCCTTCTGAGTGATTTTTTACTCACCGAACATCATGTCGGGATGGATACAACTTGCTTAGCCACACGGGAGCTGTGTTCCTGATAACTCTAACTATAAGCCACTCTGATCAAGATTTCACCGCGCTATTACGAAAAATTACAATTAAATCGTTACCGTGCGAGCCTTTACGCAAATGTACCTTTTGCCGCGACCGCATTAATCAAATAAAAAGCCATTTTTTATCGGTTCCTTAAAATTCATTGAGTTAGCGCAAAGTTTCATGTGAAGTCCGAAACCAGATATCTTCAGATATTTTCCGTTACTTAGGAATAGTCCGAATAATTTACGCCGCGAAATGATAATAAAAGTATGCTGAGTTCCTGGTGTAAGTTATCGGCCTATTATGATAGGGCTAATTAAAAAGAAAAAAATAAATAGAAAGGCAATAGGTCTATTTTATGATTTTTTCTCAAAATGAAAAAGGCCGCAAATGCGGCCTTTTTATCATGTGAAACCGGTATCAGTGATGTTCTACCGAATGATTGTGCTCAACATCTTCATTTTTGCGGCTGAAGCGGCGACGAACCACCACGAAGAACACCGGCACAAAGAAGATGGCGAGAACGGTCGCCGTGACCATACCACCCATTACACCCGTACCTACCGCGTTCTGTGCGCCGGAGCCTGCACCTGAACTGATAACCAGCGGCATAACGCCGAGGATAAACGCCAGGGACGTCATCAGGATTGGACGCAAACGCATACGAACCGCTTCCAGCGTTGCTTCAATCAGGCCTTTACCTTCTTTCTCCATCAGATCTTTGGCGAATTCGACGATAAGTATCGCGTTCTTCGCCGACAAGCCAATGGTTGTCAGCAGGCCTACCTGGAAGTAAACGTCGTTGGTCAGCCCACGGAACGTTGCGGCAAGCAGCGCACCGATAACCCCCAGCGGAACCACCAGCATAACGGAGAACGGAATCGACCAGCTCTCATACAATGCCGCCAGACACAGGAACACCACAATCAGTGAAATAGCGTACAGGGCAGGAGCCTGGTTACCGGACAGACGTTCCTGATAGGACATGCCGGTCCAGTCGTAGCCGATACCCGCAGGCAGTTTGCTGGCCAGTTCTTCCATCAGGTTCATGGCTTCACCGGTGCTTCGGCCCGGCGCTGCCTGACCGAGGATTTCCATCGATGGCAAGCCGTTATAACGCTCCAGACGCGGCGAACCGTATTCCCAGCGCGAGGTTGAGAAGGCGGAGAACGGCACCATCTGACCATTGCTGCCGCGAACGTACCAGTTGTTGATATCGTTCGGCAGCATGCGGTATTGCGCTTCGGACATCACGTACACTTTCTTCACGCGACCACGGTCGATGAAGTCGTTGACGTAGCTGCCACCCCAGGCTGCACCCAGCGTGGTATTAATATCACTGATGGACACACCCAGCGCCTGCGCTTTTTCCTGGTCGATATCGATCTTGTACTGCGGCGTATCTTCCAGACCGTTAGGACGTACGCCCACCAGCAGGTCAGGGTGTTTTGCCACCTCGCCAAACAGCTGGTTACGCGCCTGAGTCAGTTTTTCGTGGCCCAGACCGCCCTGGTCAATCAGCTGGAAGTCGAAGCCGGTCGCCGTACCCAGTTCAACAATCGCTGGCAGGTTAAAGGCGAAGACCATCGCATCTTTTATCTGTGAGAAGGTGCCCATCGCACGACCGGTAATGGCTTCTACCTTGTTCTCTGCGCCCGGACGTTCAGACCAGTCTTTCAGAGAAACGAAGGCGATACCGGTGTTCTGACCACGACCCGCGAAGCCAAAGCCGTTAACCGCAAACACGGATTCGACGTTGTCTTTCTCTTTGGTCAGGAAGTAGTCGGTCATCTCATCCAGCACTTTCTGGGTACGCTCTTGCGTCGCACCGGCCGGGAGCTGCGCCATACTCAGGAACACGCCCTGGTCTTCATCTGGCAGGAAAGAGCTTGGCAGACGAACGAACAGGAAAGCCATCCCCACCACGATGATGATATAGAGCAGCAGGTAACGACCGGTGCTGCGCAGGATGTTACCCACGCTGTCGGTGTAGTGGTGCGTGCTCTTATCAAACATGCGGTTGAACCAGCCGAAGAAGCCTTTATGTTCGCCGTGTCCGCCTTTCTGAATCGGCTTCAGCATCGTCGCGCAGAGGGCTGGCGTCAGGATCAGTGCAACCAGTACCGACAGCGCCATCGCCGAAACGATGGTGATGGAGAACTGACGGTAAATCGCACCGGTAGAGCCGCCGAAGAAGGCCATCGGGATAAATACCGCAGACAGTACCATCGCGATACCGACCAGCGCGCCCTGGATCTGGCCCATAGATTTACGGGTTGCTTCCTTCGGCGGCAGGCCTTCTTCCGCCATGACACGCTCGACGTTTTCGACCACCACGATGGCGTCATCCACCAGCAGGCCGATGGCGAGCACCATCCCGAACATCGTCAGGGTGTTTATCGAGTAGCCAAATATCGCCAGCACCGCGAAGGTCCCGAGCAGTACAACCGGCACGGCGATGGTTGGGATCAGGGTTGCGCGGAAGTTTTGCAGGAACAGGTACATCACCAGGAAGACGAGAATGATCGCCTCAACCAGGGTTTTCACCACTTCGTGAATCGAAATTTTAACGAATGGCGTGGTGTCATACGGATAAACGATTTTCAGACCTGACGGGAAGAACGGTTCCATCTTCTTCAGTTCTGCACGGATAGCCGTCGCGGTGTCCAGGGCGTTCGCGCCGGTCGCCAGTTTGATACCCAGACCGGAAGCCGGTTTGCCGTTGAACTTCGCAACTACGTCGTAGTTCTCACCGCCCAGCTCAACCTTCGCCACGTCACGCAGGCGAACCTGCGAACCGTCCTGATTCACCTTCAGCAGAATTTTGCTGAACTCATCGGCGGAGGTCAGACGCGTTTGCGCGATGATCGACGCGTTAAGCTGCTGGCCTTTCACCGGCGGTGTACCACCCAACTGACCGGCGGCAACCTGGGCGTTCTGCGCTTTAATCGCGTTGATCACGTCAACCGGCGTCAGCTGGAAGTTGTTCAGTTTATTCGGATCCATCCAGATACGCATCGCGTACTGGGAACCGAACAGCTGAACGTCACCCACACCAGACGTACGGCTGATGGCGTCCTTCATGTTGGCGCCCACGTAGTCGGAAATATCCTCCTGCGTCATGGTGCCGTTGGTGTTGATCACGCCGACAACCATCAGGAAGCTACTGGACGATTTCTCGACGCTCACGCCCTGCTGTTGTACTTCCTGCGGCAGCAGAGGCATCGCCAGCTGCAATTTGTTCTGCACCTGAACCTGTGCAATGTCCGCATCCGTACCGGATTCAAAGGTCAGGGTGATCTGAACCGTACCGGTTGAGTCACTGTTTGAGGACATGTACATCAGGTTATCGATACCGTTCATGTTCTGTTCGATAACCTGCGTAACGGTATCCTGCACCGTTTTGGCATCAGCACCCGGGTAAGTTGCGGAGATCGTCACTGCCGGCGGCGCAATCGTTGGATATTGCGCGACAGGCAGCTTCAGGATCGCAAGTCCCCCGGCCAGCATGATGATTATGGCGATCACCCACGCAAATATGGGGCGATCGATAAAGAAATTAGGCATGTCTTAACGGCTCCTGTTTAAGTTAAGACTTGGTTTGTTCTGACTGGCCAGCGGCCGACGCTTGTTGTTTGTCGTCAGATTTCACTTCCTGAGCTTTGACCTGCGCGCCAGGACGAACTTTTTGCAAACCAGTAATAATCACGCGATCGCCATCTTTCAGACCTTCCGTTACCAGCCACTTGTCGCCAATCGCCTGCGTCGCAGTGATATTGCGGGTTTCGACTTTGTTATCGGCACCCACAACCAGCGCGCTCGCATCGCCGCGTGGCGTACGGGTCACACCTTGCTGCGGAACCAGAATGGCGCTTGGGTTAGTCCCTTCCTCAAGACGGGCGCGTACGAACATCCCCGGCAGCAGGGTTTTATCCGGATTCGGGAAAATGGCCCGGATAGTGATAGAGCCGGTGGTCTGATCGACGGTCACATCAGAAAATTCCAGTGTGCCGGTCTGTGAGAACTTGATACCGTCGTTGGTAACCAGTTCCACTTTGGCTTTACCGTTTTCCTGTTTCAGTTGACCGCTGGCCAGCTCCTGTTTGAGACGCAGGAAATCGTTGCTGGACTGGGTGACGTCAACGTAGATCGGGTCAAGCTGCTGCACGGTGGCCAGCGCGGTGGTTTGACCGTTCTGCACCAGCGCACCTTCGGTGACGGCAGATTTACCAATGCGACCGCTGATAGGGGAGGTCACTTTGGTGTAGGCCAGGTTAATACGCGCGGTTTCTACCGCCGCTTTCGCCGCCACAACGGCTGCGTTAGCTTGCTGTGCATCGGCCAGGGCAGAATCGTAATCCTGTTGGCTGATGTACTGCGTGCCGAGCAGTTTCTTGTAACGATTCAACGTCAGCTGCGCGATTTTGGCTGCCGCTTCGGCTTTGGCCAGATCGCCCTTAGCGCTCTCATAAGACGCCTGATAGGTTGCTGGATCAATCTGATACAGAGACTCACCTGCTTTGACATCACCGCCTTCGGTGAAGTTACGTTTCAGGATGATACCGCTCACCTGCGGACGCACTTCGGCAATGCGGTAGGCGCTGGTGCGGCCCGGTAGTTCTGTTGTCATCTGGAGAGGTTCGGATTTGAGCGTCACGACGCCAACTTCTGGCACCTGCTGAGCTCCTTGTTGAGCCTGTTTGTCGTCACATCCTGTAAGCGCTAAGCTGCCTGAGAGCATCAGAACGACCGCCAGAGGCGTTAACCCTCTGTTTTTGTTCATATGTAAACCTCGAGTGTCCGATTTCAAATTGATCAAGGGTCCTGAGTCTAAAAACCCATTGCTGCGTTTATATTATCGTCATGCTATGGTACATACATTCATAAATGTATGTAAATCTGACTCCTGTAAATTCATCAACGTATGGCACGAAAAACCAAACAACAAGCGCTGGAAACCCGACAACACATTCTGGATGTGGCCATGCGTTTGTTCTCACAGCAGGGTGTTTCGGCAACCTCGCTGGCACAGATTGCTCAGGCCGCGGGCGTCACGCGGGGAGCGATTTACTGGCATTTCAAAGACAAGTCCGATCTGTTTGGTGAAATCTGGGAGCTTTCAGAGTCCAGCATTAGCGATCTTGAGAGTGAGTATCGGGCAAAATTCCCTCACGATCCACTCTCTGTGTTAAGAGAAATTCTAGTATATATCCTTGAAGCGACAGTTGTTGAAGAGCGCCGCCGTCTGATGATGGAAATCATCTTTCATAAATGTGAGTTTGTTGGCGAAATGGCGGTGGTTCAGCAGGCGCAGCGCGACCTGTGTCTGGAGAGCTATGATCGCATCGAACAGGTTCTCACGGAGTGCATGCAGGCCAAAATGCTTCCTGCCACCTTACTCACCCGCCGGGCGGCGATCCTGATGCGCAGCTATATTTCCGGCCTGATGGAAAACTGGCTTTTCGCCCCGGAGTCGTTCGATCTCAGATCAGAGGCGCGCAGCTACGTCGACATTTTTCTTGAGATGTGCCAGCTCTGTCCGACCCTTCAAAGTAAGCATAATCCGCGTTCTGCCTGATCGGGCACGGGAAAAATCGCAGACCCTTTCCGTCGTACTATTCTGCTTCAGCCGGGCGTGATATCCTTCATGCCCGACTATTTCCGGTCATTTCTCACATCACATTCACAACTATGCTGCACACCAATCGCTCGCAACATCCTGTTCTGGCCCTGTTTTTGATCCTGCTGTTTTACTTTGCAGCCGCGCCGCTTTCCTGGGCCCGTGCAGACAACGGCAGTGACATTCCCACGCGTGCTGATGTTCAGTCGCAACTCGACACCCTGAATAAGCAGAAAGATCTCTCCGCCCAGGAAAAACTCGTTCAGCAGGACCTGACGGAAACCCTGGAAACGCTGGACAAGATCGATCGCATTAAAGCCGAAACGGCCCAACTGCGGCAGAAGGTCGCTCAGGCGCCGGAAAACATGCGTAAGGCTACGGAGGCGCTGAATGCGCTCAGCGACGTCGATAACGACGATGAAACCCGAAAAACGCTTGCCACGCTGTCGTTGCGCCAGCTTGAGTCGCGCGTGGCGCAGCTGCTGGACGATCTGCAAACGGCGCAGTCCGATCTCTCAACCTACAACAGCCAGCTGGTTTCGCTGCAAACCCAGCCTGAGCGCGTGCAGAACGCCATGTACTCGGCGTCGCAACAGCTACAGCAGATACGTAACCGTCTGAATGGCGTCACCGTGGGGGAAGGGGCGCTTCGCCCCACCCAGCAAACGCTGCTGAATATCCAGCAGACGTTGTTAAACGCAGAGATTGAACAGCAGCGTAAGAGTCTGGAAGGCAACACGGTGCTACAGGATGCGCTGCAAAAACAGCGTGACTACGTGACCGCAAATATCAATCGGCTTGAGCATCAGCTTCAGCTGTTGCAGGAAGCGGTGAACAGCAAGCGCCTGACGCTGACTGAAAAAACGGCGCAGGAAGCGGTCTCGCCAGACGAAACGGCGCGTATTCAGGCCAACCCGCTGGTGAAGCAGGAGCTGGAGATTAACCACCAGCTGAGCGAGCGTCTGATTCAGGCGACTGAAAACGGCAGCGCGCTGGTGCAGCAGAATATTAAGGTCAAAAACTGGCTGGATCGCGCGTTGCAGGCCGAGCGCAACGTCAAGGAGCAGATTGCCGTCCTGAAGGGCAGTCTGCTGCTGTCGCGCATTCTCTACCAGCAACAGCAGACGCTGCCGTCTGCCGACGAGCTGGAAGACATGACCAACCGCATTGCGGATTTGCGTCTTGAACAGTTTGACGTCAACCAGCAGCGCGATGCGCTATTCCAGAGCGATACCTTCGTTGCCAAAGTGGAAGAGGGCCATTCAGGTGAAGTGAACGCTGAAGTTCACGACGCGCTGTTGCAGGTGGTGGACATGCGCCGCGAACTGCTCGATCAGCTTAACAAGCAGCTGGGCAATCAGCTGATGATGGCGATTAACCTGCAAATCAACCAGCAGCAGCTGGTGAGCGTTTCTAAAAGCCTCCAGGAGATCCTGACCCAGCAGATTTTCTGGGTGAACAGCAATAAACCCATGGACTGGGACTGGTTTAAATCTTTCCCGGAAACGCTGAAATCCCAGATAAAAAGCATGAAAATTACCGTGAACTGGGAGAAAGCCTGGCCTGCGGTAATGATTGCCTTCCTGGCGGGTCTGCCTTTGCTGCTCATCGCTGGCGTAATTCGCTGGCGTTTGAAATGGCTGAAACAGTACCAGGCGAAGCTGGCCTCGGAAGTGGGGCAACTGCGTAACGACAGCCAGCTGCACACCCCGAAAGCGATCCTGATCGATCTGATCCGTGCTCTGCCGGTCTGTCTGCTGATACTCGCCGTGGGCCTGATCCTGTTGACCATGCAGCTGAATATCAGCGATCTGCTGTGGGCGTTCAGCAAGAAGCTGGCGCTGTTCTGGCTGGTGTTTGGTCTGTGCTGGAAAGTGCTGGAAAAAGATGGCGTAGCGGTACGTCATTTCAACATGCCAGCTCAGCTGACCAGCCACTGGCGTCGCCAGATTGTGCGCATCAGCCTCGCGCTGCTGCCGCTGCACTTCTGGTCCGTTGTGGCCGAGCTTTCGCCGCTGCATCTGATGGATGACGTACTGGGCCAGATCGTCATACTGCTGAACCTGCTGCTGATTGCCGTCCTGATGTGGCCGATGTGCCGCGATAGCTGGCGGGATAAAGAGTCCCACAATCTTCGTCTGGTTACCGTAACGGTGCTGGCGATCATTCCGCTGGCGCTGATGGTGCTGACGGCAACGGGTTACTTCTATACCACGCTGCGTCTGTCAGGCCGCTGGATCGAAACGGTTTATCTGGTGATTGTGTGGAACCTGCTGTTCCAGACCGTGCTGCGTGGTTTGAGCGTGGCGGCGCGCCGCATTGCGTATCGTCGTGCCGTTGCCCGTCGGCAGCATCAGGTGAAAGAGGGGGCTGAAGGGGCAGAGCCGCAGGAAGAGCCGACCATTGCCCTGGAGCAGGTTAACCAGCAAACAATGCGTATTACCATGCTGGTGATGATCGCCCTGTTTGCGGTGATGTTCTGGGCTATCTGGTCTGATCTCATTACCGTCTTCGCCTACCTCGACAGTATCACCCTCTGGCAATACAACGGTACCGAAGCGGGCGCTGCGGTAATGAAAAGCGTCACCATGGGCAGCCTGCTCTTTGCGCTGGTGTCGTCAGTGGTTGCCTGGGCGTTGATCCGCAACCTGCCGGGTCTGCTGGAAGTGCTGGTGCTCTCAAGGCTGAACCTGCGTCAGGGGGCGTCGTATGCCATTACTACCATCCTGAACTACGTCATTATTATTGTCGGGGCGATGACGGTATTCGGCTCGCTGGGCGTCTCGTGGGATAAACTCCAGTGGCTGGCGGCAGCGTTGTCGGTGGGTCTCGGCTTCGGCTTGCAGGAGATCTTCGGTAACTTTGTTTCTGGCCTGATTATCCTGTTCGAACGTCCGGTGCGTATCGGCGATACCGTCACCATCGGCACCTTCTCCGGGACCGTCAGCAAGATCCGTATTCGTGCGACCACCATTACCGACTTCGATCGTAAAGAGGTGATCATCCCGAACAAAGCCTTTGTGACCGAGCGCCTGATCAACTGGTCGCTCTCGGATACCACCACCCGCGTGGTGATCCGACTCGGGGTGGCCTACGGTTCAGATCTGGATAAAGTGAAAGAGGTCCTGCTGGAAGCCGCGAAATCACATCCTAAAGTGATGCACGATCCTGCGCCTGACGTGTTCTTCACCACCTTCGGGCCAAGCACGCTGGATCATGAGCTGCGCCTGTACGTACGCGAACTGCGCGATCGCAGCTACACCGTCGATGAGCTGAACCGCACCATTGACCGTCTGTGTCGTGAAAACAACATTAATATCGCCTTCAACCAGCTTGAAGTGCACCTGCGTAACGAGAAAGGTGACGAGCATACGGAAGTGAAGCGCGAGATTAAGGGGGACGACCCTACTCCCGCTTAAACTATTTCCCTCTCCCCTCCGGGGAGAGGGCAGGGTGAGGGGGAAGTTTCCCCTCAAAATCCCGCCGCACAATCTCCAGCGCTTTCAGCACCGTCTCCGCCGGGATCGCATGATTCTCCAGCAGCATAATTAAATCGACGGCCAGTTTGACCTCGTCGGGGGCATTTTCCAGTGACATCAGTGGCTCCTGTTAACGGGTCAGGCGTTCAATGACGCGTTCAATCTCATCCAGCGCCTGACGGCAGCGGACGATGCGGCCTTCCAGCGCGCTGATTTCTCGCATTAATAACTGCTGCTCTTCCAGCGTTTCGCTGGCGTTCAGGCGGGCTTCGCGCTCACGCTTCATCTCAAACAGACGGCGCTCAAACTCCTGGTTCTCCAGCCGCTTGCGCTGCCATTTACCGAGTCCCGGCGAGGCGCTGTCCCATGCCCGTAACGGCCAGGCGGCGATTTCCCGGTGCAGGGCAGTGATCTGCTTGGTAAGATGCTCCGCAAGCCACGCGACCTGTTCCTGCTGTTCACTCTCAACCGCGTGGCGAAGCTCGTCGAGGTTGGTCTGCGCTTCAGCCAGATAATCCTCAATGACGGTGCTGCGGGTGCGGAAGAGCTGCCGGTCAAAGCGCGGTTTCAGCGTGGCGTGACCCATCAGCGGCGTGGCCTGCGCCCGCAGCGCGAGCAGCTGATTTTGCAGCCTCTCAAGAAGCAGTGCTGTTTTCAAGGCGCTCTCCAGTGGTAAAGTAGCCGTTCAGTTTGATAACGATTCGCATTATGCAGCGTACTATTTTAATCATCATTGGCTGGCTCGCGGTAGTGCTGGGCACGCTGGGTGTGGTTTTACCCTTGCTGCCGACCACCCCGTTTATCCTGTTGGCCGCCTGGTGCTTCGCCCGCTCGTCGCCGCGTTTTCACCACTGGCTTCTGTACCGCTCGTGGTTCGGCGGCTACCTGCGGCACTGGCAAAAACACCGGGCCATGCCGCCCGGTGCCAAGCCGCGCGCCATCGCCTTCATCCTGATCACCTTCGCCGTCTCGTTATGGCTGGTGAAAATGATGTGGGTGCGCATTCTGCTGCTGGCGATCCTGGTCTGCCTGCTGATCTTTATGTGGCGGATCCCCGTGGTTGATGAAAAGCAACAAAAGCACTGAAGCCTCATCATGGCGGTTGCAATTATGGCGCACAGCCAGTAAATTCGACCGTTTTCGAGCACAGGTGCGCCTAGTCAAAGGTTAAACAACTGTTACTTTGACCGACTCGTCGCGCGCCGTGAGTAACACTGTTTCATTTAGGCACAAACCGATGACCGCAACTGCACAGCAGCTTGAATATCTGAAAAATAGCATCAAAAGTATCCAGGACTATCCAAAACCTGGCATTCTTTTCCGCGATGTCACCAGCTTGCTGGAAGACCCGAAAGCGTACGCCCTCAGCATTGAACTGCTGGTTGAGCGTTATAAAAACGCCGGGATCACCAAAGTAGTAGGTACTGAAGCCCGTGGCTTCCTGTTTGGCGCACCGGTTGCGCTGGCGATGGGCGTGGGTTTTGTGCCGGTGCGTAAGCCGCGCAAACTGCCGCGTGAAACCATTGCTGAGAGCTATGAGCTGGAATACGGCACCGATCAGCTGGAAATTCACGTTGATGCGATCAAGCCAGGCGACAAAGTGCTGGTGGTGGACGATCTGCTGGCAACCGGCGGCACCATCGAAGCGACCGTGAAGCTGATCCGTCGTCTGGGCGGGGAAGTGACCGACGCGGCATTCATCATCAACCTGTTCGATCTCGGCGGCGAGCAGCGCCTGGAAAAACAGGGTATTACCAGCTACAGCCTGGTGCCATTCCCGGGACATTAATCCCGTATCTCACAACCTCGCTCAATGGGTGAGGTTGTGATAGCATTCCCCTCCATTAATTCACCTTCCAGCGTTGCAGAGCCTGCCCATGAGTTATCAGGTGTTAGCCCGTAAATGGCGACCACAAACCTTTGCTGACGTTGTCGGTCAGGAACATGTGCTGACGGCCCTGGCGAACGGCTTGTCGCTAGGTCGCATCCATCACGCCTATCTTTTTTCCGGCACCCGCGGCGTCGGTAAAACCTCTATTGCCCGTCTGCTGGCAAAAGGTCTGAACTGCGAAACCGGGATCACCGCCACCCCGTGCGGCGTGTGCGACAACTGTCGTGAGATCGAGCAGGGGCGTTTTGTCGATCTGATTGAGATCGACGCCGCCTCGCGCACCAAAGTGGAAGACACCCGCGATCTGCTCGACAACGTGCAGTACGCCCCGGCGCGCGGCCGCTTCAAGGTCTATCTGATCGATGAAGTGCACATGCTGTCGCGCCACAGCTTCAACGCCCTGCTGAAAACGCTGGAAGAGCCGCCTGCGCATGTCAAATTCCTGCTGGCGACCACCGATCCGCAAAAGCTGCCGGTCACGATCCTCTCGCGCTGCCTGCAATTCCATCTGAAGGCGCTCGACGTTGAGCAGATCCGCGCTCAGCTTGAGCATATCCTCGATGAAGAGAACATTGTCCATGAACCGCGTGCGCTGCAACTGCTGGCCCGTGCCGCGGACGGCAGCCTGCGCGATGCGCTGAGCCTGACCGATCAGGCGATTGCCAGCGGTGACGGTCAACTCTCCACCGACGCGGTCAGCACCATGCTCGGCACGCTGGATGACGATCAGGCGCTGTCGCTTATCGAAGCGATGATTGCCGCCAACGGTGAGCGGGTAATGACCCTCGTCAACGACGCCGCTGCCCGTGGCATTGAGTGGGAAGCGCTGCTGGTCGAGATGCTCAGCCTGCTGCACCGCGTGGCGATGCTGCAACTGTCTCCGTCGGCTATTGGCGCGGACATGGCGACCATTGAACAGCGGATGCGTGAACTTGCGCGCACCGTGCCGCCGGCTGATGTTCAGCTTTATTATCAGACGCTGCTGATTGGCCGCAAAGAGCTGCCGTTTGCACCGGATCGCCGGATGGGCGTTGAAATGACGCTGCTGCGCGCGCTGGCCTTCCATCCGCGCAAGCCATTGCCGGAGCCGGAAACGCCCCGGCAGTCCTTTGCGCCGGTTGCGCCGACCGCGGTAATGTCACCGCAGCAGGTGCCACCGCAACCGACATCTCCGCCGCCGCAAAACGTGCCGCTGTCGGATGCCACCAGTTCGGTGCTTGCCGCACGAAGCCAGTTGCAACGTGCGCAGGGAGCAACCAAACCAAAAAAGAGTGAACCGGCAGCGCCTGCAAGAGCGCGGCCGGTGAACAACGCCGCGCTTGAACGACTGGCCTCGGTAACGGAGCGCGTGCAGTCGCGTCCGGCACCGTCCGCGCTCGAGCAAAAAGCCCCGGCGAAAGAAGAGGCATACCGCTGGAAGGCGACTACCGTTGTTGAAACGGTCAAGGAAGTGGTCGCCACGCCAAAAGCGCTGAAAAAGGCGCTGGAGCATGAAAAAACGCCGGAGCTGTCCGCGAAGCTCGCGGAAGAATCCATTGAGCGCGATGCCTGGGCCGCCGAGGTTAGCAAACTGCAACTGCCGAAGCTGGTGGAGCAGGTCGCGCTGAACGCCTGGAAAGAGCAGGACGGTAATCAGGTGCGTCTGCACCTGCGCCCTGGCCAGCGGCACCTCAACTC
Source organism: Enterobacter cloacae complex sp. EB5 (assembly GCF_031432835.1). NCBI lineage: Bacteria > Pseudomonadati > Pseudomonadota > Gammaproteobacteria > Enterobacterales > Enterobacteriaceae > Enterobacter > Enterobacter cloacae complex sp. EB5. The sequence goes on along the minus strand of NZ_CP133860.1, from coordinate 884,399 downwards.
CCCTGGCGCGCAAAAGGCGCTGGCCGAGGCGCTTACCGCATTACAGGGTGTACCGGTTGAATTGACTATCATTGAAGATGATAATCCGGCGGTGAAAACGCCGCTCGAATGGCGTCAGGCCATATATGAAGAGAAGCTCGCGCAGGCGCGCGAGGCGATAATTGCGGATAACAACATCCAGACCCTGCGCCGGTTCTTCGACGCCGATCTGGATGAAGAGAGTATTCGCCCCATTTGATCGTGAGTCTGACTTACGGTTGTAATCCTTAACGTGAAAGAAGAGAGAAGCCTATGTTTGGTGGAAAAGGCGGTCTGGGTGGCCTGATGAAGCAGGCTCAGCAGATGCAGGAAAAAATGCAGAAGATGCAGGAAGAGATCGCTCAGCTGGAAGTCACGGGTGAATCCGGTGCCGGTCTGGTCAAGGTGACCATCAACGGTGCGCATAACTGCCGTCGCGTTGAAATCGACCCGAGCCTGCTCGAAGACGACAAAGAGATGCTGGAAGATCTGGTTGCAGCCGCGTTTAACGATGCCGCTCGCCGTATCGACGAAACCCAGAAAGAGAAAATGGCCTCTGTTTCCAGCGGTATGCAACTGCCGCCGGGCTTTAAGATGCCATTCTGATGCAAACCAGTCCGCTGCTCACGCAGTTAATGGAAGCACTGCGCTGCCTGCCGGGCGTTGGCCCGAAGTCGGCGCAGCGTATGGCGTTTACGCTATTGCAGCGCGACCGCAGCGGCGGGATGCGCCTGGCGCAGGCTCTGACCCGCGCCATGTCAGAAATTGGCCACTGTGCGGATTGCCGGACCTTTACCGAGCAGGACGTATGTAACATCTGCACGAACCCGCGTCGACAGGAAAACGGTCAGATTTGCGTGGTGGAGAGTCCGGCGGACATCTACGCCATCGAACAAACCGGGCAGTTTTCCGGCCGCTATTTCGTGCTGATGGGGCATCTCTCCCCGCTGGACGGCATCGGCCCGGACGATATCGGTCTCGATCGCCTGGAGCAGCGGCTGGAGTCGGAAACCATCAAAGAGGTGATCCTCGCCACCAACCCGACGGTGGAAGGGGAAGCAACCGCCAACTACATCGCCGAGCTGTGTGCGCAATACGGCGTTGACGCCAGCCGCATCGCCCACGGCGTGCCGGTCGGCGGTGAGCTGGAGATGGTCGACGGCACCACGCTGTCGCACTCGCTGGCCGGACGTCACAAGATTATTTTCTGACCAAACGGAGGCTGCGCGCGCGGCCTCCGCTTGAAAATTTCCCCCCTTATCCCCATCTCTCACTCAACGTTTTACAACCCCATTAAATGGCATTGTTGAGGTCGACTTAGATGAAAGGACAAGAAACCCGTGGTTTCCAGTCAGAAGTAAAACAGCTTCTGCACCTGATGATCCATTCCCTGTATTCCAACAAAGAAATTTTCCTGCGTGAGCTGATTTCCAACGCCTCCGATGCGGCGGACAAGCTGCGCTTCCGCGCGCTGTCTAACCCGGATCTGTACGAAGGCGACGGCGAACTGCGCGTGCGCGTCTCGTTCAATAAAGAGAACCGCACCCTGACCATCGCCGATAACGGCATCGGGATGAACCGCGACGAGGTGATCGACCACCTCGGGACCATCGCCAAATCCGGCACCAAAGCGTTCCTCGAGTCCATGGGCTCTGACCAGGCGAAAGACAGCCAGCTGATCGGTCAGTTCGGCGTAGGCTTCTACTCGGCGTTCATCGTGGCGGACAAAGTCACCGTACGCACCCGCGCCGCGGGCGACAGCGCCGAGAACGGCGTACTGTGGGAATCCAAAGGGGAAGGCGAGTACACCGTTGATGACATCACCAAAGCGGATCGCGGCACCGAAATCACCCTGCACCTGCGTGAAGGCGAAGACGATTTCCTGAACGACTGGCGCGTACGCTCCATCATCAGCAAATATTCCGACCACATCGCGCTGCCGGTTGAGATTGAAAAACAGGAAGAGAAAGACGGCGAAACCGTGGTTTCCTGGGAGAAAATCAACAAGGCGCAGGCGCTGTGGACGCGTAACAAAGCTGAAATTAAAGACGACGAGTACAACGAGTTTTACAAGCACATTGCCCACGACTTCACCGATCCGCTGACCTGGAGCCACAACCGTGTGGAAGGGAAGCAGGAGTACACCAGCCTGCTGTACATTCCGGCGCAGGCGCCGTGGGACATGTGGAACCGCGATCACAAGCACGGCCTGAAGCTGTACGTGCAGCGCGTGTTCATTATGGACGACGCCGAGCAGTTCATGCCGAACTACCTGCGCTTTGTGCGTGGCCTGATAGACTCCAACGATCTGCCGCTGAACGTCTCCCGTGAAATTCTTCAGGACAGCACCGTCACCCGTAACCTGCGTAACGCCCTGACCAAACGTGCGTTGCAGATGCTGGAAAAACTGGCGAAGGACGATGCGGAAAAATACCAGACCTTCTGGAAACAGTTTGGCCAGGTGCTGAAAGAAGGTCCGGCGGAAGACACCGCGAACGTGGAAGCTATCGCTAAACTGCTGCGCTTCGCCTCTACGCACAACGACTCCTCCGCCCAGACCGTGTCGCTGGAAGAGTATGTCTCCCGCATGAAAGAAGGGCAGGAGAAGATCTACTACATCACCGCCGACAGCTATGCGGCAGCGAAGAGCAGCCCGCATCTGGAACTGCTGCGTAAGAAAGGCATCGAAGTGCTGCTGCTGTCTGACCGCATCGACGAGTGGATGATGAACTACCTGACCGAGTTCGACGGTAAATCCTTCCAGTCCGTTGCCAAAGCCGACGAGTCTATCGATAAGCTGGCGGATGAAGTGGACGAAAGCGCGAAAGAAGCCGAGAAGGCGCTGGAGCCGTTCGTTGAGCGCGTTAAAACGCTGCTGGGCGACCGCGTGAAAGAGGTGCGCTTCACGCACCGCCTGACCGATACGCCAGCCATTGTCACCACCGATGCGGACGAAATGAGCACCCAGATGGCGAAACTGTTCGCTGCGGCGGGCCAGGCCGTGCCGGAAGTGAAATATATCTTTGAGCTTAATCCGGATCATCCGCTGGTGAAACGCGCGGCGGATACCCAGGACGACGCCCGCTTTGCGGAGTGGGTTGAACTGTTGCTGGATCAGTCCCTGCTGGCCGAACGCGGTACGCTGGAAGATCCTAACCTGTTCATTAAACGTGTGAATGCGCTGCTGCTGGCGTAATCTTCCCTCACCCCGGCCCTCTCCCACAGGGAGAGGGTGAAAGAGTTCCCTCTCCCTGTGGGAGAGGGTGAGGGCACCAGACCGCACGAAGCCAAATTATCTCCCCTCATTAACCGTTTCAGCCTCCCCGCCTTCCTTGAGCGATATCCGTTCTGGTGGTATTGTTTAGCGCTTTTGAAAAATTGAATCGACATTTGAGGGGATTTTCGCAATGCGTATTATTCTGCTTGGCGCTCCGGGCGCGGGTAAGGGAACTCAGGCTCAGTTCATCATGGAGAAATACGGTATTCCGCAAATCTCTACGGGTGACATGCTGCGTGCCGCTGTTAAATCTGGCTCCGAGCTGGGCAAACAAGCTAAAGACATCATGGACGCAGGCAAGCTCGTGACCGACGAACTGGTTATCGCGCTGGTAAAAGAGCGCATTGCTCAGGAAGACTGCCGCAATGGTTTCCTGCTGGACGGTTTCCCGCGCACCATTCCTCAGGCTGACGCCATGAAAGAAGCGGGCATCAACGTGGATTACGTGCTGGAGTTCGACGTACCGGACGAGCTGATCGTTGACCGTATCGTTGGCCGTCGCGTACACGCTGCTTCTGGCCGCGTCTACCACATCAAATTCAACCCACCTAAGGTTGAAGGCAAAGACGACGTGACCGGCGAAGAGCTGACCACCCGTAAAGACGATCAGGAAGAGACCGTGCGTAAACGCCTGGTGGAATACCATCAGATGACTGCACCGCTGATCGGCTACTACACCAAAGAAGCGCAGGCGGGTAACACCAAATACGCGAAAGTGGACGGCACCAAAGCCGTGGCTGACGTACGTGCAGAGCTGGAAAAAATCCTCGGCTAAGCACACCTCTCTCACCCGGAGCCCCGGGTGAGAAAAATTCTCATCTTACCTATTACAGCAATGGGTTTCGTTTAAACGCATTTCCGCTACAATTGACAACCTATCAAATGGTTAAGAGGCGTGAATGAGTCAGGCGAAAACCGGCATCCTGCTTGCCAATCTGGGCACCCCAGAAGCACCTACTCCAGCGGCGGTCAAACGCTACCTGCGACAATTTTTAAGCGACACGCGCGTCGTGGATACCCCAAGACTGCTGTGGTGGCCACTGCTGCGTGGCGTCATTCTGCCGATTCGTTCCCCGCGTGTGGCAAAGCTCTATCAGTCCGTTTGGATGGAAGAGGGCTCGCCGCTGATGGTCTACAGCCGTCGTCAGGAGAAGGCGCTGGCCGCCCGCCTGCCGGACATGCCCGTTGCGCTCGGCATGAGCTACGGTAAGCCTTCCCTGGAAAGCGCCGTCGACTCTCTGCTGGCGCAGGGCGTTGAACACATTGTGGTGCTGGCCCTTTATCCGCAGTATTCGTGCTCCACAGTGGCTGCCGTCTGGGACGAACTGGCGCGCATTCTGGCGACCCGCCGCCGTATACCGGGCATCACCTTTATCCGCGACTACGCCGATAACGAGCTGTACATTCAGGCGCTTGCCAGCAGCGCGCGCGCGTCGTTTGAAAAACACGGCGAGCCGGATCTGCTGCTGCTCTCCTATCACGGTATTCCGCAGCGTTTCGCGAACGAAGGGGACGATTACCCCCAGCGTTGCCGCGATACCACCCGCGAGCTGGTCTCCGCCCTCGGCCTGCCGCCTGAGAAGGTGATGATGACCTTCCAGTCGCGCTTCGGCCGTGAACCGTGGCTGACCCCGTATACTGATGAAACGCTTAAAATGCTGGGCGAGAAGGGCGTGAAGCACATTCAGGTGATGTCGCCGGGCTTCTCGGCGGACTGTCTGGAAACGCTGGAAGAGATTGCTGTCCAGAACAAAGAGTTCTTTATGGAGGCGGGCGGAACGAAATACGAATACATTCCTGCCCTTAACGACTCCCCTGAACACATCGACATGATGGTCTCACTGGTCACCACCCGCCGCTGATCGCGTTACGGGCCGGGTTTGTGCTACCATTCCCGGCCCGTATTCTTTGCACAGTTCAGACCATGAAATTTCCCGGTAAACGTAAGTCCAAACACTATTTCCCCGTCGATGCCCGCGATCCGCTGTTACAGCAAATTCAGCAGGAAAGCGAAACCAGCGCTGCCTGGGTGGTCGGTATCGATCAGACGCTGGTGGACATTGAAGCCAAAGTGGATGATGCGTTTGTCGCACGTTACGGTCTGAGCGCCGGGCACTCGCTGGTGATTGAGGATGACGTTGCTGAAGCGCTGTATCAGGAGCTGGTGCGCGAAAATCTTATCACCCACCAGTTTGCCGGCGGCACCATCGGCAACACCATGCACAACTACTCCGTACTGGCAGACGACCGCTCGGTGCTGCTTGGCGTGATGTGCAGCAATATCGAAATCGGTGGCTACGCCTACCGCTACCTGTGCAATACCTCCAGCCGCACCGATCTGAACTATTTGCAGGGCGTTGACGGGCCGATTGGCCGCTGCTTTACGCTGATAAGCGATTCCGGCGAGCGTACCTTTGCCATCAGCCCCGGCCATATGAATAAGCTGCGCGCTGAAAGTATCCCGGAAGAGGTGATCGCGGGCGCGTCTGCGCTGGTACTGACCTCCTATCTGGTGCGCTGCAAACCGGGCGAACCAATGCCGGACGCAACCATGAAGGCAATTGAGTACGCGAAGAAATACAACGTGCCGGTGGTCCTGACGCTGGGCACCAAATTCGTCATTGCCGACAACCCGGAGTGGTGGCAGGCCTTCCTGAAAGAACACGTCTCGATTCTGGCGATGAATGAAGAAGAAGCCGAAGCGCTGACCGGCGAAAGCGATCCGCTGCTGGCGTCTGATAAGGCGCTGGACTGGGTGGATCTGGTGCTCTGCACCGCCGGGCCGGTCGGGTTGTATATGGCGGGGTTCACGGAAGAAGAGAGCAAGCGCAAAACCCAGCACCCACTGCTGCCGGGCGCAATCGCCGAATTTAACCAGTACGAGTTCAGCCGCGCCATGCGTCATAAAGACTGCATCAACCCGCTGCGTATCTTCTCTCACATCGCACCGTATATGGGGGGACCCGAGAAGATCATGAACACCAACGGCGCGGGCGACGGCGCGCTGGCCGCGCTGCTGCACGACATCACTGCCAACGCCTACCACAAAACCAATGTGCCGAATTCCAGCAAGCACACCTTCAACTGGCTGACCTACTCCTCGCTGGCGCAGGTGTGCAAGTACGCGAACCGCGTGAGTTATCAGGTGCTGAACCAGCATTCACCGCGCTTAACGCGGGGGCTGCCGGAACGGGAAGACAGCCTCGAAGAGGCGTATTGGGACAGGTAAAAGCAAAACGGCAACCTGTGGTTGCCGTTTTTAGTGTTTGTTCCCTCTCCCCGTGGGAGAGGGCCAGGGTGAGGGCATCAGGCCGCACAAAACTTACCCCGTCACCGCCTCTTCAACCGGCGGTTTCGTCAGCATTGTCAGCATCGTATTCGCAATCTCACGCTCACCCATCACCACCTGGTTCGCGCCGCGCTCGGTGATGTACTCCACTTCGTCATCATAATGGGCGCGGGCAATGATTTCGATATGCGGGCATTTTTCACGGGCTGTGGCGACAATCTCGCCAGCCTCGTAACCGTTCGGGATAGTGAGTAACAGCCAGCGGGCGCAGTCCAGATGCGCCAGATTCATAATCTCTTCGTTAGCCGCGTTGCCCAGCACCGCGCGGATGCCGCGCTCGCGAAGCTCATCCACGCGGGTGCGTGACGTCTCAATCACCACCAGCGGAATGCCCTGGGCCATCAGCTTCTCACCGAGCAGGCTGCCGACGCGGCCAAAACCGACCAGCAGCGCGTGGTTGCAGATATCCACCGGGATCTGTTTCTCCTCCTCAATCGCCTCTTCCAGGGTTTGCTCTTCGAGGGTTTCGGTCTTCTCGAGATATTTCTCCAGCAGGGCAAACAATACCGGGTTTAGCATGATGGAGAGGATCGCCCCCGCCAGCACCAGATTTTGCCCCGCCTGTGGCAGCAGGTTCAGGGCCATCCCCAGACCGGCAAGAATAAAGGCGAACTCGCCAATCTGCGCCAGGCTGGCGGCAATGGTCAGCGCCGTGCGCGGCGAATGGCCGAACATCCGTACCAGGAAGAAGGCGGCAACGGACTTACCAAAGATGATGATTGCCAGCGTACCCAGCACGGCCAGCGGCTGCTGAATGAGGATCAGCGGGTCGAACAGCATCCCGACGGAGACGAAGAACAGCACTGCGAATGCATCACGTAGCGGCAGGGTATCGTGCGCGGCGCGGTGGCTCAGCTCGGACTCGTTCAACACCATCCCGGCGAAGAACGCGCCCAGCGCAAAGGAGACGTCAAACAGCTCGACGGCGCCAAAGGCAATGCCCAGCGCCAGCGCAAGGACCGAAAGCGTGAACAGTTCACGCGAGCCCGTGGCGGCGCTGCGTGACATGATCCACGGCACCAGACGGCGGCCCACCAGCATCATGATGGCGATAAACGCCACAACCTTACCGATGGTAATGCTCATATCCAGCGCCAGCGAGGCGAAGCCGATATTCTCTTTTTCCATCATCCCGGCAACGGCAGGCAGCAGTACCAGCGTCAACACCATCACCAGATCTTCAACAATCAGCCAGCCTATCGCGATTTGCCCGCGCTGGCTGTCTATCAGCTGTCTCTCTTCAAGCGCGCGCAGCAGCACCACAGTACTGGCGGTTGAAAGACACAGCCCAAATACGATACCGGTCATGATTGACCAGCCCAGCACCGCCGAAAGCGCCATGCCCAGCAGCGTCGCCACCCCTATCTGGGCGATCGCTCCCGGTATGGCAATCGACTTTACCGCCATCAGATCCTTCAGGGAAAAATGCAGCCCGACGCCAAACATCAGCAGGATCACGCCCAATTCCGCCAGCTCAGGCGCCAGTTTGGTATCTGCGACAAAACCCGGCGTAAAGGGCCCTGCCAGCACGCCCGCCAGCAAATAGCCTACCAGGGGCGAAATACGCAATTTATTGGCAATCATGCCGAGAATAAAAGCGAGCACAAGTCCACCAACAATGGTGGTGATAAGCGGTGTGGCGTGGTGCATTCCGTCTCCTTTCGCGATGGGTGATCCATTTTTGGTGCAAATACCAAAAAGCCGATTAATAGTTTATGACAATTTTTACGCTTATGTTTATGAATAATTGTTGAAATCACAATAAAAAGGCAATAAGCATGAAAAAAGGCAGATTTTGATAAATTTGCTGAGGGGAGGGAGAGGAAAGCCTTATGGCATCAGGTTATCCGGCTGCCAAAGTTTAACTTTGGCAGCCGTGAAGTCACGCTTTATGACGATTGTCAGGCAGGAATATGGTCAACATCCCCAGAAGTGGCAGGAAAGCGCAGATTTTATAGACCAGGAAGATGCTGGTGTGGTCGGCAACCATCCCCAACACGGCTGCACCAAGGCCGCCCATGCCAAAGGCAAAACCGAAAAAGAGGCCGGAAACCATACCGATACGTCCCGGCAGCAGCTCCTGCGCATAGACCAGGATGGCTGAAAATGCCGATGCGAGAATAAAACCAATAATCACCGTCAATATTCCGGTCCATTCCAGCGTGGCGTAGGGTAAAACAAGCGTGAACGGCGCAACGCCGAGGATAGAGCCCCAAATCACATATTTACGCCCAATTTTATCCCCCACAGGGCCGCCAATCACCGTGCCTGCCGCCACCGCAAACAGGAAGGCAAAGAGGTGGAACTGGGCGTTTTGTACCGATAATCCGAATTTTTGCATCAGATAGAAGGTGTAATAGCTACTGATGCTCGCCATATAGAAATATTTCGAGAAAATCAGCACCAGCAGCACGCTGACGGCAGGGATCACCTTATTGCGCGGAAGGGGATTGGTTATCTTCGCGACAGGTTTTCCCTTATTTACGCGATGCTGCGCGGCATACCAGCGGCTGATTTGCGCCAGGACGACAATCGCCAGCAGCGCGGCCAGCACAAACCACGCCACGTTGCCCTTACCGTAGGGCGCGATAATCACCGCCGCCAGCAGAGGACCGAGGGAGCTACCAAAGTTCCCCCCCACCTGGAACAAAGACTGCGCCAGCCCGTGGCGTCCGCCGGAGGCCATACGCGCCACGCGGGACGATTCCGGATGGAACACCGATGAACCGGTTCCCACCAGCGCCGCGGCAACCAGTACCGCCTCAAAGCTGCCCGCCATGGCCAGCAGCACCAGCCCGCTCAGGGTGAAGCACATCCCAATGGGCAGCGACCATGGCATCGGGTATTTGTCCGTCCAGTAGCCCACCACCGGCTGGAGCAGCGACGAGGCCAGCTGGAAGGTCAGGGTGATCATCCCGATCTGCACGAAGGTTAATGAGAACTCAGACTGCAACAGCGGGTAGATCGCCAGAATCAGCGACTGGATCATGTCGTTGAGCAGATGAGAGAGACTGATTGCGCCTAATACTTTAAAGGAAGTGCGCGATTTCGGCGGCGACGCCGGAGCGCCCTGGACGGGCTGGGTTGATTCACTGATTGCCATAAATACCACGTCGATTTGTTATTAGAGATGCAGGGAGTAATTATTATCCGACTAACATACCCGTCCGTGACATTTGAAGAAAGTCGCAATTCTGAAAACTTATTTGTCTATTCTTGTGAGTCACTGTAATTTTTGCGTTTGTCTATGGGTCAGGGAGAGAGAAGATGAAGTTAATGAAGCGTGGCGTCGCGCTGGCGCTCATCGCCGCATGGGGGCTGACAAGCCTGCCCGCGCAGGCGTATGAAAAAGATAAAACCTATAAAATTACCATTCTGCATACTAACGATCATCACGGCCATTTCTGGCGCAGCGAATACGGTGAATATGGCCTGGCGGCGCAAAAAACGCTGGTGGACGGCATTCGTAAAGAGGTCGCGGCCCAGGGCGGCAGCGTGCTGCTGCTGTCGGGCGGGGATATTAATACCGGGGTACCGGAATCTGATTTGCAGGATGCCGAGCCTGATTTTCGCGGTATGAATTTAATCGGTTACGACGCGATGGCGGTCGGAAACCACGAGTTTGATAATCCGCTGAGCGTGTTGCGCCAGCAGGAGAAGTGGTCCAAATTCCCGTTCCTTTCCGCCAATATTTATCAGAAAAGCACCGGCGAGCGCCTGTTTAAACCGTGGGCGCTGTTTAAGCGTCAGGATCTGAAGATCGCGGTCATCGGCTTAACCACTGACGATACGGCCAAAATTGGCAACCCTGAATTTTTCACCGACATCGAATTCCGTAAACCGGCGGACGAAGCGAAGCTGGTGATCCAGGAGTTGCAGCAGAATGAAAAACCGGATGTGATTATCGCGACCACCCACATGGGGCATTACGATAACGGTCAGCACGGCTCTAACGCGCCGGGCGACGTGGAGATGGCGCGCAGCCTTCCTGCGGGCTCGCTGGCGATGATTGTGGGCGGTCATTCGCAGGATCCGGTCTGCATGGCCTCTGAGAATAAAAAGCAGGTAGATTATGTGCCCGGCACGCCGTGCGCGCCGGATCGTCAGAACGGGATCTGGATTGTACAGGCCCACGAGTGGGGTAAATACGTTGGCCGCGCGGATTTCGAATTCCGTAACGGCGAAATGAAGCTGGTGCACTATCAGCTCATCCCGGTCAACCTGAAGAAGAAAGTGACCTACCCGGACGGCAAAAGCGAGCGGGTACTCTACACGCCAGAGATCGCTGAAAACCAGCAGATGCTCTCGCTGCTGACGCCGTTCCAGAGCAAAGGGAAAGCGCAGCTGGACGTGAAGATTGGCACGCTTAACGGACGACTGGAAGGGGACCGCAGCAAAGTCCGCTTCGTACAGACCAACATGGGGCGTCTGGTGCTGGCCGCGCAGATGGCGCGCACGAATGCGGATTTCGGCGTGATGAGCGGCGGCGGTATTCGTGATTCCATCGAAGGCGGAGACATCACCTATAAAGACGTGCTCAAAGTGCAGCCGTTTGGCAACGTGGTGGTCTATGCGGACATGAGCGGGAAGGAAGTGATTGACTACCTGACCGCCGTGGCGCAGATGAAGCCGGATTCCGGGGCGTATCCGCAGTTTGCTAACGTCAGCTTTGTCGCGAAGGACGGCAAGCTTAACGATCTCAAAATCAAAGGCGAACCGGTTGATCCGGCCAAAACCTACCGCCTGGCAACGTTAAGCTTTAACGCCACCGGCGGCGACGGCTATCCGCACATCGATAACAAACCGGGCTATGTAAATACCGGGTTTATTGATGCGGAAGTGTTGAAGCAGTTTATCCAGCAAAATTCACCGATTGACGTGAACATGTATGAGCCGAAGGGCGAGGTGAGCTGGCAGTAGTGCGGGGTTTGGTTGCCCGGTGGCGCTGCGCTTACCGGGCCTACGGGAGCAACATGTAGGCCGGGTAAGGCGTAGCCGCCACCCGGCTTTTTCGTCTACTCCCGGCGCGCAATATCCGCAAATTTCGCGTCCAGCATTTTCGCCAGATCGCCTGCGGCCAGTTCGATATCCAGCCCGCGTTTGCCGCCAGAAATATAGATCGTCTCAAATTCCTGCGAAGGCGCATCGATCAGCGTGGGCAGACGCTTTTTCTGGCCGAGCGGGCTGATCCCGCCGACCAGATAACCCGTCGTGCGTTGCGCAACCATCGGGTCAGCCATATCGACCTTTTTCGCTCCCAGCGCTTTGGCCACTTTCTTCAGATCAAGCTGTCCGGCGACGGGCGTCACTGCCACGGCGAGGTGCTTCATATCGCCGTTCACCGCGACCAGCAGCGTTTTGTAGACCTGGTCCGCGTTCAGCCCCAGCTTGCGCACCACTTCATCACCAAAGTTGGTTTCGTTCGGATCGTGATCGTAGGTGTGGATCCGGAAAGAAATTTTGTTTTTTTCGAGTAATTTAACGGCGGGAGTCATGGCTATCCTTCTTACGACAGACGATTCATGCCAGCAGCATACGCCTGACGTTTGTCTAAAAAATAGCACCATCTTGCGCAATAGTATTGGCAGTGATGGTTACTTTGAGCGACAATCGGCGTAGCCGAAGGTCACTTCGGTATAATAAAAACGATGAAATTCCTCTTTGACGGGCCAATAGAGATATTGGCCATTTTTTTATTTCAGCAGCGACGGCAAATTCCCTTCTCCGTACAAATGCAACGCGCCAACCGCGACAACATAACGACCGGCAGGCAGGGCATATAGCGTCTCCCGCCACGCCTGGTTGCGCGCGTTCATCAGCACATCATACAACGATTCACTGAACGTCGACGGTAACGCCAGCTTACCGTCTGCGGGCGGCGCATCCAGCCACCAGCCAATCATCGTTTGCAGCAGACGCGCGTTGGTGTGCCAGTGGGTCAGGGTATCATCCAGCAGTATCAGGCCGTCATCGGGAAGCTGGCGAAGAAGCGCAATCTGGCTGTCCGTGCCTTCCAGTTCAATGACGGACATATTGCGCGCCCTTGCCGCATTCAGCAGTTGATAATCGATACCGTAATCGCCGCGCAGCCCCAGGCGCTGCGCCTGGGTTGCCTGTAGCACCATGGCAATTTGCCACAGGGGCAGGGTGTCGAGCATAGAGAGCGAAACGCCGGTCTCATCCGCAAGACGGGTAAGCTCAGCCAGCTGCGTCTCGTTAAGACGTTCGGCCAGGGGGCGATCGCTTTCCAGCCCGGCAAACGGCGATTCATGGCCGGAGATGTCGGCTTCGACGATCAGCGCGTCGGCGCGCTTCAGCAGTTTAATCAGGCCGGAGGGCAGGGGGGACATGTCCTGCGTGCCCATATGAATGCTTCCCACCAGGTGCAGATGCTGCCCGCCCGGAAGCGAAATATCCATACCGGGCCAGGCATAACGGCGGGGAAAAAGGGCGCGAAACGATGTTTTTAGACGATTAAACAGACCCATACGCGCTCCATGACCGGAAAGGTTCATGCTAGCGCGTACGGGTACAAGGTTCAATCCTTCGGTTTAAACCGCAGCAGACGGTTAGCGTTGCTCACCACGGTAATTGAAGAGAGCGCCATCGCCGCACCCGCAACAACCGGGTTCAGCAGGGTACCGGTCAGCGGCCACAAGATCCCGGCGGCAATCGGAATGCCGAGCGAGTTATAGACGAAGGCCCCCAGCAGGTTCTGCTTCATGTTGCGCAACGTGGCTTTCGAAATCGCCAGCGCATCCGCCACCCCCATCAGGCTGTGGCGCATCAGGGTGATCGCCGCGGTTTCAATGGCGACATCGCTCCCGCCGCCCATCGCAATGCCTACGTCAGCCTGCGCCAGCGCCGGGGCGTCGTTAATGCCGTCGCCCACCATCGCCACCTGGCGACCCTGACTTTGCAGGTTCTTGATGGCGTCCGCTTTGCCGTCCGGCAGCACGCCCGCGATCACCTCATCAATCCCGGCTTCTTTCGCAATGGCGTTGGCGGTGGTCGGGTTGTCCCCGGTTAACATCACCAGACGATAGCCCGCGCGGTGCAGGCGCTGTAAGGCATCCACGCTGTCCTGGCGTAACGGATCACGCACGGCCAGCAGCGCCGCAACCTGACCATCCCTCGCCAGCAGAACCGGCGTTGCGCCCTGAGAGGCCTGCGCGTTCAGCTCTGCGTCCAGCGCGGACGTATCAACGCCGTGTTCAGTCAGCAGTGCCTGGTTACCCAGCAGCAGCGTATGGCCTTCGGCTTCACCGCTGACCCCTAAACCGCGCAGGGTACGGAAGTTGCTGACCTGCGGTAGACGGGCATCACCGGCTTTCTCCAGGATGGCGCGCGCCAGCGGGTGACTGGAACCTTGTTCCAGCGCGGCGGCAAGGCGCAGGGCATCCGTCTCCGTACAGCCAACGGTACTGACGGCCACCACCTGCGGTTTGCCCTCGGTGAGCGTGCCGGTTTTATCAAAGACAAGGGTGTCCAGCGTGCTTGCCCGTTGCAGGGCGTCAGCATCACGGACCAGTACGCCAAATTCGGCGGCGCGTCCGACGCCAGAGATAATCGACATCGGCGTGGCCAGGCCAAGGGCGCAAGGGCAGGCGATGATCAACACCGTGGTGGCGATCACCAGGGTATAGACAATCTGCGGTGCCGGGCCGAAGAAATACCAGATCGCCGCGCTCAGCAGGGCAATACCGACGACCACCGGCACAAAAATGGCGGAGATTTTATCGGCAAGCTGACCAATCTCAGGCTTACTGCTCTGCGCCTGGCGGACCATGCGAATGATGCGTGACAGCGTGGTATGGCTTCCGACCGCGCTGGCGCGGAACAGCACGCTGCCGTCCTGTACCACCGTACCCGCATGCACCGCATCGCCCTGAGATTTCTGCTGGGGTATCGGCTCGCCGGTCAGCATCGCTTCATCCAGCCAGGCATCGCCCTGGGTGATTTCACCGTCCACGGGCACGCGGTCGCCGGTGGTCAGGCGCAGCGTCATTCCCGGCTGTACCTCTGAGAGCGGAACGCTTTTTTCCCCGTCGTCCGTGACCACGCGGGCCGTCGGCGGGGTTAAATCGAGTAATCTTTCCAGCGCTTTCGACGAGCGCTGACGCGCGCGGGCTTCGAGCATATGGCCTAAGTTAATCAGACCGATAATCATCGCACTCGCTTCATAATAGAGATGTCGCGCCTCCATCGGGAACCACTGCGGCCAGACGTTCACGCTCATCGAATAGAGCCATGCGGCGCCGGTACCGAGCGCGACCAGCGTGTCCATCGTCGCGGTGCGGTTTTTCAGGCTCTTCCAGGCGCTGGTATAGAAATGTCCGCCAGCAAACACCATTACCGCAAGGGTAATCAGACCAATCACCAGCCACAGGGTGCGGTTGTCAGCGGTGACCATCATGTTGTCACCCATCATACCCCACACCATCACCGGAATACCGACCAGCAGGGCGACAATCGCCTGCCAGCGGAAGCGCTTCATGGTGGCGACAGCCGTTTCCTGCTGGCGCTCGCGGCGCTCGGCATCATCTTCGATGGCCTCCGCCCCGTAGCCCGCTTTCTCCACGGCCTGCACTAACTCTGCGGCGGAGGCGCTGCCCATCACCAGCGCAGTACGCTCCGCCAGGTTTACCCGTGCCTGTGCGACACCCGGTACCGCCTGTAAGGCGTTTTGTACCCGGGAGACGCAGCTGGCGCAGCTCATGCCGTTGATCAGCAGCTGTTGGCTGTCATCAATGTCATCAGCTGCCGGAAGCTCAGGAGTGGCCGCTGTCAGTGCTTCCGACGGGGATGATGACTCTGCCAGCGGTTTAGCCTTTGGGTGGCTTAACTCCGCCCCGTAACCGGCCTGTTTAATGGTATCAATCAGCGCGTCGGCGCTGGCGCTGCCGGTCACGGCGGCATGATCGATAGTCACCTCAGCGCTTTCCACGTCAGGACGCTGCTCCAGGCTTTCTTTAACGCGTTTGACACAGTGGCCGCAGGAGAGGCCGTCCAGTGTCAGGTCAATAGTGTGAGACATAACAAAACTCCCGTATAATGTTCTGGTCAATTGTTGACCTTCACTCTGCTTTTCGCTAACTGTTATGAAGGTTAAACCTTCCATCAAGGGGAAGGTCAAGGGGGAAATGTGAATATCAGCGATGTTGCGAAAAAAACCGGCTTAACCAGCAAAGCGATTCGCTTTTATGAGGAAAAAGGGCTGGTGACGCCACCGTTGCGCAGTGAGAACGGCTACCGCAGCTATACGCAGCTGCATCTTGATGAACTGACGTTACTGCGCCAGGCAAGACAGGTAGGATTTAACCTTGAAGAGTGTGGCGAGCTGGTTAACCTGTTTAACGATCCGAAACGCCACAGTGCCGACGTGAAAAAACGTACGCTGGAAAAAGTGGCAGAGATCGAACGCCATATCATCGAATTACAGGCGATGCGTGAGCAACTGTTACAGCTGGCAGAATCCTGCCCGGGAGATGACAGCGCCGAGTGCCCGATTATCGACAATCTTTCCGGCTGCTGCCACCGTAAAACCCACGCCTAACAGGCTTTAACCCGCAGGGTAATGCCTTCCACCGCAATGACCTCAACCCGTGTGCCGGCGCTGAGGTCATCGTCGGCCACTACCGGCCACGAACTGTCCCCCACGCGCATATGACCGCGTCCGTTGATTAGCGCGTTATCAAGCGTAAAACGCTTACCTACGATCTGCTGCCCACGCTGGTTGAGATGCGCGTCGACCGGCTTCTGCGCCTTCACCCGTTTGTTCAGCCAGCGCCACCACAGCCAGGCGGCCACCAGCGTCAGCACGGCAAACAGCGCACCCTGCCACTCCCAGCCGACAGGCAGTAGCCAGACGACCAGCCCGGTAATCACCGCGGCAACCCCGCTCCACAGCAGATAACCGTTGCCGCCAAGCATCTCGGCGGCCAGCAGCAGTCCGCCAAGGCTGAGCCAGAATGCATGAGGATGTGCAACGATGAGCTCAATCATTTTTTACGCTCGTTTCCGCCGTCTTTGATCAGTTCGGCAATTCCGGCGATGGATCCCATCAGGCTGCTGGCATCCAGCGGCATCATCACCACCTTGCTGTTGTTCGCGGAGCCGATCTCCTTCAGCGCATCGGTATATTTTTGTGCGACGAAGTAGTTCACGGCCTGAATATCCCCGGCGGCAATCGCCTCGGAAACCATTTGCGTCGCGCGGGCTTCCGCTTCTGCCGAACGTTCACGCGCTTCCGCCTGGAGGAAGGCAGACTGACGATCGCCCTCGGCTTTCAGGATCTGCGACTGTTTTTCCCCTTCCGCTTTCAGGATCTCGGCCTGACGCACCCCTTCGGCTTCAAGAATATAGGCACGCTTGGTACGCTCGGCCTTCATCTGCGCGTTCATGGAAGCAATCAGCTCTGCCGGTGGACGCACGTCGCGGATCTCAATGCGTGTCACTTTGATCCCCCACGGATTGGTGGCTTCATCCACAATGTGCAGCAGGCGGGTATTAATGCTGTCGCGCTGGGAGAGCATTTCGTCCAGCTCCATTGAGCCCAGCACGGTACGGATGTTGGTCATCGTCAGGTTGACGATCGCCAGCTCCAGGTTGCTCACCTCATAGGCCGCTTTCGGCGCATCAATCACCTGAATAAAGCACACCGCATCGATGGTGACGTTGGCGTTATCCTTGGAGATGACTTCCTGGGAAGGGATATCCAGCACCTGCTCCATCATATTGATCTTACGCCCAATTCTGTCCATGAACGGGACGATCAGGCTTAAACCCGGCTGAAGGGTATTGGTATAGCGGCCGAAGCGTTCAACGGTCCACTGGTAACCCTGCGGGACAATTTTGACGCCTGCGCCCACGATAACCAGCGCAACGAAAATAAGGACAGGAACAACGATGAGCATTAAAACCTCCTGTTTTGCATGCCGTAACGAGGAAAACTGCGTATTTGTTGAACGTAAGTATATCGGCTAACGAAGAGGATTTCGCCCCTGTAAAGAGGTGGGAACCGGACTGGCAGAAATAAAACGCCCCGTTCGAAATGCGGGGCGCAAAACGTTACTCTTCAGACCAGGTATAGCTGAAGTCGGTGATAAACCCATCCCCGGCGTCAGCGATGGCTTTTGATAAGCCCTGGTAGTATTTTTCCAGGCCGATGGCCTCTATCTGCTGGATCTGCTCGCGAACGGGAGCGCAGAACAATACCGCATTGCCCGCCCCGACACGTTTGTTGTTCGGCGGCAGATCGCCGGTAATCGCCTTAAACCAGGTTCTGATCCCTTGCTTTAAGCTGTGCGGCGCTTTTGTAAGATCCTCCTGGCCGGTCAGCACCTGTAGGGTAGGGAATTCATTAGCATTGACGGCGGTTTTCATACGCGCAAAGAACGCGGTAAAAAGCTCAAAAGAGCCGAGATCCGTAACGCGAGGCTTGGTGGTTTTTCCGTTTTTATTGCCCATTTTTCCGGCAGGGGCTGTAGGCGCCGGAACCACATTGACCTTATGCAGATCCAGACCAAACAGCAGATTGCAGTGCGCCCGGCGCTCTTTAAGCGGGTAGGACATCAGCACGTCGATAAACGCCGTCGCCTTCACATCGGCCAGATCATGGTTAATCAGCCATTGCGAGCGGGCAAATTCCGCAGGGGAAACGAACCAGTCCGGCACCTCAGTAAAGCGTCTGGATTTACCCTTGCCGTCAAACTCGAGAAAGTAAGCTCCATCATCGAAAGCAAAATAGCAGTTTTTAAAGCTACCGATTGTGGTGTTAACGATGAGCGCCTTCTTAACAAAATCGACCACCTCTGCACCCATGACAAAACGCGTGAGTTCAGAAGAATTGATGACTTCCATTAATGTTTCCACATCAGGAACACCAGGCTTCAGGGAAGAGAACTCATAAAAGATATGTGTCATGTTGCTGACTTCCTGTAGTGATAGAGGTGACAATAAACAGGCAAAAAGTTTAACACTTGCTATAGGTTAAGGCTATTCGCGCTGCGTAGCGGAAAGGATTATGCTAAAGGCTGTTCTTATCACAGCGGTTAACGGAATCGGAATGAATAATAAAAAAAATCTTCTGGATATCAGGGATGTTGGCTTTCGTGTGGGTGATAACACCATCCTTCAGCACGTCGATTTTTGTCTCTCTCCGGGCGAATTTAAACTGATAACCGGCCCCTCCGGCTGCGGCAAAAGCACCCTCCTCAAAATCGTGGCTTCGCTACTGAGCCCAACGGAGGGAACCATCCTGTATGCAGGAAAAGATATCGCCACGCTTTCACCGGAAAGCTATCGCCAGCAGGTGTCATACTGCGTGCAAACGCCGTCCCTGTTTGGCGACACGGTATACGACAACCTGGTTTTCCCCTGGCACATCCGCAACCAAACGCCTGATCCGAAAAAGTTTACCGACGATCTGACCCGGTTCGGGCTTTCGCCGGAGACGCTGACCAAATCGATCGCCGAATTGTCGGGCGGGGAAAAGCAGCGCGTCTCGCTGATCCGTAACCTGCAATTCCTGCCGAAGGCGCTGTTGCTGGACGAAATCACCAGCGCGCTGGATGACGCTAACAAGCGCAACGTCAATGACATTATCCACCGCTACGCCCGGGAGCAGAATATTGCCGTGCTGTGGGTGACGCATGATTCAAATGAAATTACCCATGCGGATGAGGTCATCACGCTCAGGCCGCAGGGCGGGAAAATGCAGGAGGCTCACCGTGGGTGAACATAACATAACCAACGAATCGCTGGCGCTGTCGATGGTCCTGGTGCTGGTGGCGATTGTGGTCAGCTACCGGGAAAAGCTGGGGCTGGAAAAAGATATTCTTTGGAGTATCGCCCGCGCGGTCATTCAGCTCATCATCGTCGGCTATGTGCTGAAATACATCTTCAACGTCAATCATGCCGTGCTGACCCTGTTGATGGTGCTGTTTATCTGCTTTAACGCGGCATGGAACGCGCAGAAACGCAGTAAATACATCGATAAAGCGTTCATCTCGTCGTTTATCGCCATCACTACCGGGACCGCATTAACGCTGGCGGTGCTGGTGCTTTCCGGCTCGATAGAATTTACGCCGATGCAGGTGATCCCTATTTCCGGGATGATTGCGGGCAATGCGATGGTGGCGGTCGGGTTGTGCTACAACAATCTGGGGCAACGGTTCAGCAGTGAACAGCAGCAGCTTCAGGAGAAGCTAAGCCTGGGCGCGACGCCGAAGGTGGCCTCGGCGAGGTTGATCCGCGACAGCATTCGCTCTTCACTGATCCCAACGGTGGATTCCGCTAAAACGGTGGGTCTGGTTAGCCTGCCGGGTATGATGTCGGGGCTGATTTTTGCCGGTATCGATCCGGTAAAAGCGATTAAGTACCAGATTATGGTGACGTTTATGCTGCTCTCAACGGCGAGCCTGTCCACCATCATTGCCTGCTACCTGACCTATCGGAAGTTTTACAACGCGCGCCACCAGCTGGTGGTGACGCCCTTGAAAAAGACGGGGTAATACCGGTTTTTGTAGGCCCGGACAGCGTTAGCGCCACCGGGCATTTTTTTGCTAGTAGAGCAACGCGTACAGCTGACGACGATACTTCGACGCCAGCGCGTCACCGGTACCCAGCGCGGCCAGGATCTCCTGGAACATCTTCCGCGCCTGACCGTCTGCGGCGCCCAGGTCCTTCTGAAGATGGCTAAACAGCAGCTCCAGCGCCTCTTCGTTACGCCCCACCTGGTGAAGCTGAAGCGCCAGCTGGCTTGCCAGCGCGGCATCTTCCGGGTTGTCTGCAACCTGCTGCTGAAGCTGCTGAATTTCAGGGGTATCGGCCGCCTGTTTCAGCAGGTCAATCTGCGCCACCAGACCCTGATAACGGGTATCCTGATCCTGCATCGGCACCGTTTTCAGCACGGCTTCCGCGTCTTCAGGGCGGTGCAGCGCAATCTGGGTCTCTGCCAGCAGCAGACCAATCTGGCTGTTCTGGTTCGACAGTTGCCACGCGTCTTTTAACAGCGGCAGCGCCTCGTCGTACTTGCCTTCCTGCATCAGCGCCATGGCTTCCTGCGCTTTCAGCTCTTCTTCGCGCGGCAGGACTTTATCCAGCAGGGCGCGGATCGCCTCTTCTGGCTGCGGCCCCTGGAAGCCATCCACCGGCTGACCGTTCTGGAACAGGTAGACGGTGGGGATCGCGCGCAGGCCAAACTGGGAAGCCACCATTGGTTCGGCGTCACAATCCAGCTTCGCCAGAATGAACTGACCGTTGTACTGCGCGGCAAGGCTTTCCAGGACCGGCGTCAGTTGCAGGCAGTGTTGGCTGCGTTCAGACCAGAAGTAGAACAGCACCGGTTTAGTCATTGACTGTTCGAGCGTCTGTTGCAGGTTAGCTTCAGTTATGTTGACGATATTCTGTACGGACATGCGGCATTCTCTTTTATCGGTTTACTCTTTACATGGGGGTAAGCGTGGTCGCTTCAACTCAACCCTGCAAAATTTTGTCCATCATCCGCCCCGGCAGCAGGCGTTTCAACCAGCCGACGGCATGGGTCACCAGCGTGACCGGATAGCGCATTTTAGGGGTATCGCTCTCAAACGCGTGGCGCACTTTGGCAACGACGGCTTCTGGCCCAAGCGTAAAACGCGCCGCGATACCGGGATTTTCGACCGGTTTGTCCGCCTGCGTCTGGTTAACGTTTTCCGTAAAGCGGGTGCGGATCGGGCCCGGTTCAATCAGGCTGACCTTAATACCGCTGTGGCGCAGTTCCATGCGCAACGCATCGGACCAGGCTTCAAGCGCATATTTACTGGCGGCGTAAGCCCCGCGGCCCGGCGTGGAGATCAGGCCCATAACCGAGGAGGTCATCACGATGCGCCCTTCGCCGTGCGGCAGCATGGCCGGGAGAAGGCGCATGGTAAGCTGATGCGCCCCGAAAAAGTTAGCGGAGAACTGCTGCTCCAGCTGTTCCCGTGAGAGAGTCTGTAGCGGGCCGTACACGCCATAGCCCGCATTGTTGAACAGACCGTAAAGACGGTTGTTGGTCAGGGCGATAACCTCATCGGCGGCCTGCTCCACGCTCTCTGGCGAATCGAGATCCAGCAGAATGCCGGTAAATCCCAGCCCACGCATGCGTTCGACATCCTCGGGTTTGCGGCAGGCTGCCAGCACCCAAAACCCCTGACGTTTCAGTTCAAGGGCGCTTTCAAGGCCAATTCCGCTGGAACATCCTGTTATTAAGACCGATTTTTGCATAACTTTACCTGTCAGGTTCTCAGCTGTTTGACGAGTCATGTTTTACTAAAGGAGCCAGCCGGGTTGCCATCCAGTCGGCAATGAACGGCTGGGCATCGCGATTGGGGTGAATGCCATCATCCTGCATCCACTGGGGTTTCAGATAGACCTCTTCCATGAAAAATGGCAGCAGCGGAATATCAAACTCTTTGGCAAGCTTAGGATAGATCGCACTAAACGCCTCATTATACCGACGGCCGTAGTTGGCGGGCAGGCGAATTTGCATCAGCAGCGGCTGGGCATTGGCGGCCTTAATGGTCTGCAAAATGGTCCGCAGCGTTTGCTCCGTTTGCTGAGGCTGGAAGCCGCGCAAACCATCATTACCGCCCAGTTCAACCAGCACCCAACGCGGTTGATGCTGCTTAAGCAGGGCAGGCAGGCGCGATAAGCCTTGCTGCGACGTATCGCCGCTGATGCTGCCGTTCACGACAGACGCCCGGGACTGCCATTTATCATTGAGCAGGGCGGGCCAGGCCGCACTGGCGGCCATACGATAGCCCGCGCTCAGGCTGTCGCCCAGAATCAATAACGTGTCCGCAGCCGCCGCGCGGAAGGTCATCAGCATCAAAAACAGGAAGGGCAAATGCCAGCGGAAAACATTGTTGAAGTTCATTGTCTTAAGAAGTCCGTCGGTCAGGGAGAACACGAGCTTTCCATCCTCACCGGAGTTGAACTCGTTGTCAAACGTGCCGAAACCATCGCCCTGATTGGTGAATCCGGTTCCGGTAAGTCCACGCTGCTGGCCATTCTCGCCGGTCTGGATGATGGCAGCAGTGGGGAAGTGAATCTGGTCGGCCAGCCCCTCCACGCGCTTGATGAAGAGGCCCGCGCCGCGCTGCGTGCCCGGCATATCGGGTTTGTCTTTCAGTCATTCATGCTGATCCCGACGCTGAACGCGCTGGAAAACGTTGAGCTGCCCGGCCTGCTGCGCGGTGACAATACCCGTGAAAGCCGCGATCACGCCAGGGCGTTGTTGGAACAGCTGGGGCTGGGAAAACGTCTCGACCACCTTCCGGCACAGCTTTCCGGCGGTGAGCAGCAGCGCGTGGCGCTGGCCCGGGCGTTTAACGGGCGCCCGGAAGTGCTGTTTGCCGATGAGCCAACGGGTAATCTCGACCGTAAAACCGGGGACAAAATTGCCGATCTGCTGTTTTCCCTCAACCGCGAGCACGGCACCACGCTGATTCTGGTTACCCACGATCCGCAGCTGGCCGCCCGCTGCGACCGCCGCCTGCGGCTGGTGAACGGTATTCTTCAGGAGGAAGCATGATTGCCCGCTGGTTCTGGCGCGAGTGGCGCTCGCCCTCGCTGCTTATTGTCTGGCTGGCGTTGAGCCTGGCGGTGGCCTGCGTGCTGGCGCTCGGCAGCGTCAGCGATCGTATGGAGAAAGGGCTTAGCCAGCAGAGTCGGGAATTTATGGCCGGGGACCGGGCTCTGCAAAGTTCTCGCCCCGTGCCGCCGGGCTGGATTGAGGAAGCGCGCAAAGAGGGGCTGAAGGTAGGGGAGCAGATCACCTTTCAGACCATGACCTTTGCGGGCGACACGCCGCAGCTTGCCAGCGTAAAAGCCGTGGATGACATCTACCCGATGTACGGTGACTTACAAACCAGCCCGCCGGGGCTAAAACCGACGGCCGGTACGGTCCTGCTGGCATCGCGACTGATGGCGCTGCTGAACCTGAAACCCGGCGACAGTATCGACGTCGGCGACGCGACACTCAAAATTGCCGGGGAAGTGGTGCAGGAGCCCGACTCTGGATTTAATCCGTTCCAGCTTGCGCCGCGCCTGCTGATGAACACCGCTGATGTGGCGAAAACCAACGCCGTCCAGCCGGGAAGCCGTGTCACCTGGCGGTATAAGTTTGGCGGGACGCCTGCGCAGCTGGAGGCGTACGAAAAATGGCTCCTGCCGCAGCTCAAGCCGGAACACCGCTGGTACGGGCTGGAGCAGGATGACGGGGCGCTCGGCAAATCCCTCGAACGTTCCCAGCAGTTCCTGCTGCTGTCGGCGCTGTTAACCCTGCTGCTTGCCATTGCGGCGGTTGCCGTGGCGATGGGGCACTACTGTCGCAGCCGTTACGATCTGGTGGCGATCCTCAAAACCCTCGGCGCGGGCCGCGCGCAGCTGCGCAAGCTGATTGTCGGCCAGTGGCTGATGGTGCTGGCGTTGTCGGCTCTGACCGGCGGGGCGATAGGGTTGCTGTTTGAAAAGTTGCTGATGGTGCTGCTCAAACCGGTACTGCCCGCCGCATTACCGCCTGCCAGCCTCTGGCCGTGGCTGTGGGCAATCGGCGCGATGACGACGATCTCCCTGCTGGTGGGGTTACGCCCGTACCGGCTGCTGCTCGCCACCCAGCCGCTGCGCGTGCTGCGCCGCGATGTGGTGGCCAGTGTCTGGCCGCTGAAGTTCTACCTGCCGGTGATTATTGCGGTGGCGGTCGGGCTGTTGGCCTGGCTGATGGGCGGCAGTACGCTGCTGTGGGCGGTGCTGGCGGGCGCGGTGGTGCTGGCGCTGCTGTGCGGCGTAGTGGGCTGGATACTGCTTAATGTCCTGAGAAAGCTGACAGTTAAATCACTCCCCATACGGTTAGCGGTTAACCGACTGCTGCACCAGCCGTGGTCTACCCTCAGCCAGCTCTCGGCATTTTCGCTGTCGTTTATGCTGCTGGCGCTTCTGCTGGTGCTGCGCGGGGATCTGCTGGATCGCTGGCAGCAGCAGCTTCCGCCGGAAAGCCCGAACTATTTCCTGATCAACATTGCTCCCGAACAGGTGACGCCGCTGAAGGGTTTCCTGTCTGAGCATCACATTGTTCCGGAATCGTTCTATCCGATCGTGCGCGCCCGCCTGACGCAGATCAACGGCCAGTCGACGGAGGGAAATAAGGATGAATCGCTCAATCGCGAACTCAACCTGACCTGGCAGGCGAAACGTCCGGACCATAACCCGATCGTTGCCGGCACCTGGCCGCCGAAAGCGGGGGAAGTGTCGATGGAGGAGGGGCTGGCGACACGCCTGAACGTGAAGCTCGGCGACAGCGTGACCTTCACCGGTGATACCCAGGACTTCACCGCCAAAGTCACCAGCCTGCGTAAAGTGGACTGGGAAAGCCTGCGGCCAAACTTCTTCTTCATCTTCCCGCCGGGTGCGCTGGACGGACAGCCGCAGAGCTGGCTCACCAGCTTCCGCTGGGAAAACGGCAACGGCATGCTGACGCAGCTTAACCGGGAATTTCCGACCGTGAGCCTGCTGGATATCGGCGCGATCCTCAAACAGGTCGGGCAGGTGCTGGAGCAGGTGAGCCGCGCGCTGGAGGTGATGGTAGTGCTGGTGACCGTCTGCGGCGTGCTGTTGCTGCTGGCGCAGGTGCAGGTGGGCATGCGTCAGCGTCATCAGGAGCTGGTGGTCTACCGCACGCTGGGAGCCAGTAAACGGCTGCTGCGCGCCACGCTGTGGAGCGAATTTGCCCTGCTCGGTCTGGTGGCGGGACTGGTGGCGGCCATCGGGGCGGAAACCGCGCTGGCGGTACTCCAGAGCAAGGTCTTCGACTTCCCGTGGGAGCCCGACTGGCGGCTGTGGCTCACGCTGCCCGTCTGCGGCGCCGTGCTGCTGTCCCTGTGCGGCGGCTGGCTCGGAACCCGGCTGTTGAAAGGTAAAGCGCTATTCCGCCAGTTTGTCAGCTAGTTTACTGATGTGATGATGACGCACCGGCATTTCTGCTGATGCGTCATCGCTTAACGGCACAAATCGTTAATGTCCCTGCATTTAGTAGCACAAAACATTAAAAACCCGCCCACACAGCCCGAATTTTTCCGGTTAATATTCACCAGCTAAATATTTAGCAGCGTGTCTATCAAGGAAAAAGAATGACTATAAGAAAAACAGCGCTGGCGACAACGATCGGCGCAGCAGTGGCATTGGCTTCATTCGCATCTCAGGCGGAAATCACCCTTCTGAAACAGGATCCGCAGGCGGGTAACCCGCTGAGCCGCCTGAACTTTACCGTTGGCGGCAGCATCCGTCCTCAGTTCCAGAATATGACCGGTGATGACGGCAAAAACAGCTACAAGCGCAACGGCTTTGACGGCGGCACCCGCTTCCGTTTCGCTGCGGATTACTACCTGTTCGATGACATCAGCTGGATCAGCTACTACGAGCTGGGTGTGAACATTCCGGCGCAGTTCAACTGGGATCATCACTACGCCGACGGCGCGCACGACACCTCTCGTCGTATGCTCTACACCGGTCTGAAGAGCGACACCTGGGGTACGCTGACCTTCGGCCAGCAGAACAGCGTGTACTATGACGTGGTGGGCGCAAAAACCGACATCTGGGCCTACGACATGATTGGTCAGGCGCCAGGTAACGGGATCAATGGCGACTACGACGGCTCTTACCGTTCACGCCAGATGCTGAAGTACAAGAAAACCGTGGGCGATGCTGACATCTACGCCTCTTACCTGTTTGAAGACAGCGAATACCTGCCGGGCAACGGCCTGCGCTACAAGCGTAAAGGCGGCGGTTCTCTGGGTATCGATTATCACCTGACCACCGATCTGACCTGGGGCGCAGCGTGGAACTACACCCGCGCGGACATGCGTAACCCGGACAACGGCGACAGCAAATCCTACGACCAGAACATCCTTGGTACCGCCCTGAGCTGGACGCCGGATAACTGGACCTTCTCCGCAGGCGGCGGCTGGTATCAGAACTTCCTGACCACCAAAAAAGTGTCCGTTAACGACTACTTCGCCGGTGATGCATGGGGTATTGAATACTTTGCGGGTTACAAGTTCCCGGTTGGTCAGTATGCGGTGAAATCCATCCAGCCGTACTTCATGGGCGACCGTATCGAGTACGTGAATGGCCGTAACTACCAGCGCATCGACAACGGCGTGGGTATCAGCTTCCAGCTGGATTACGGTTTCCGCGTGGATTACGAACACGTGTTCACCTCCAGCACCGACAACCTGGGCGATATGAACCTGGTGCGTCTGCGTTACGACTTCTAAGTGGTTTGTTCCCCGGTGGCGCTGCGCTTACCGGGGCTACAAAAGCACGCGTAGGCCGGGTAAGGCGTAGCCGCCACCCGGCTTTTTTCAGCGATCAAGCCACTCAGCAATTTCTGCGAACGTCCCGCGATACACAATTTTCTCCGCCTTTTTCTCCAGCTGATAGCCGTACATCGGGTCGTAATAGTCCTTCAGCAGCGGCACAAGCCAGCTGAAGTGCGCGTCAGTGCTTCCAGAGCGTTGTTGTTCCAGCAGCGCGGAATCTAACAGGGCGGTAAATTCCGCAAAACGCTGTAGCCCCAGACGGCGACGAATGGCGTACAGGCCGTGATGCAGATATTCGCTGTACGCTTTCCAGCCCGCCTCTTCACCGTAGGCGGAAGAAAAGTCGGCCCACATGTGGTCGAAATACTCTTCGCGCAGGCGTTCAAGACGGATCTCAAACGGATCTTCGACCACCACGACAGGCGCTTCAGCCATGCGGTCGCGCAGACACTCCGGCAGGTGGTTGGAGCCAATCATCCGGCCCTCGTCTTCAAGCACCCAGCGCGCGGCGTCTTTTTTCAATAGCTCAACCGCAAGGTGATTCTCGAAGCTCGCCTGAGAAAGCTGCGGGGTGAGCGTGCGGCCAAACGACGAGCCGCGATGGTGCGCCAGCCCTTCCAGATCGATGCCCTGCGCATGCTGCTTCACCAGCAGCGTTTTACCGTTACCGGTACAGCCGCCAATAAGCACCATCGGCTTTTGTGACTGCTCAATGGTCACCTGAATCGCCGTCTGACGCAGGGCCTTATAGCCGCCGCGGATCAGCGGATAATCGATTCCCGCCTCTTTCAGCCAGGCCTGTGAGATATGCGAGCGCTGGCCACCGCGCGCGCAGCAAAGGTAGCCCTCAGGATGGACCAGGCAGGCTTCCCGCCAGGCGTTGATGCGCGCCTCTCGCGTTTCGCCGTTGACCAGGCTATGGCCGAGCGCCAGCGCGGCGTCCGGACCCTGGCGTTTATAGCAGGTGCCGACGGCGGCACGCTCGTCGTCGTTCATTAAGGGCAGGTTGAGTGCGGCGGGCATCGCACCCTGGGCAAATTCGATCGGCGCGCGAACGTCGATTAAAGGGGTATCGGACGCGAGGATCGCGCGATAGTCCGTTCCATCGTTCATGGTGATTCCAGAAGAAAACTGAGCAGCAATGGGCGGGGATTGTACGCCGGGGAAGGGGAAGGTCAACTCCCCGGCGTGGGATACTTACTTCAGTTTTGACTGCGCCCAGACAATGCCGCTCGCGTATTCTGGCGGCAGCAGGGGAACAATCGCTTCCAGCGTGGCGCTCAGGCGGTCCGTGTCGGTATCGTTCAGGTTCAGGTGGCCGACCTTACGTCCCGGACGCACCTCTTTGTCGTACCAGTGCAGGTGCACCAGCGGCAGCTTCAGCCAGTTGTAGTTCAGATCGGTGCCGATCAGGTTGATCATCACCGACGGGCTGGTCACCACCGGCTGCGGCAGCGGCAGATCGGTGATGGCGCGCAGGTGCAGCTCGAACTGGCTGATGGAGGCACCGTTTTGCGTCCAGTGGCCGCTGTTGTGCACGCGCGGCGCAAGTTCGTTGATCAGCAGACCCGACGGCGTGACGAAACACTCCATCGCCATCACACCCACATAGCCCAGCTCATGCATGATGGCAGAGAGCATCTCTTCCGCCTGCGCCTGCTGGTCAGCATTGGCCTGCGGGAAGGCGACGCTGGTGCGCAGGATGCCGTCCTGATGCAGGTTATGCGTCAGCGGGTAAAAAACGGTGTGCCCGTCATGCCCGCGCGCGCCAACCAGCGATACTTCACCGCTAAAGTTAATGCCCTGCTCAACGATACACTCGCCGTAGCAGTCGTCCGGCAGCTCGGCGGTGTCGTTCGCGCGCAGGCGCCACTGCCCGCGACCGTCGTAGCCGCCGACGCGACGCTTCACAATCGCCAGGTCTCCCAGCATCGCAAACACGTCATCCCACTCGCGCTTATCGGAAAGCAGCTGCCACGGCGCGGTCGCGAGGCCGAGCTTGTCGAAAAGCTGTTTTTGCGTGAGACGGTCGGCAATGATCGGGAAGACGTCGCGGTTCACAAAGGCGTTATGGCGCGCCAGCTCGCGGGTCAGGGCGGTTTCCGGCCAGCGTTCAATTTCGGCGGTGATCACGCTCTGATGGAACGGCACGGCTTCCGGCTCGGCATCCAGCCCGACGGGCCAGACGGCAATACCCAGCGGCTCACCGGCCTGACGCAGCATCCGGCCAAGCTGACCATTACCAAGAACGCAAACCTGCTTCATGCTGCACCCCGCGGATCCGGGTTATCCAGCACCTCGTCGGTCTGGGCTTTACGCCACTCCGCCAGACGCTGATGTAACTCTTTATCATGCGTCGCCAGGATCTGCGCGGCCAGCAGGGCGGCATTTGCCGCACCCGCTTTACCAATCGCCAGCGTACCGACTGGAATACCGCGCGGCATCTGGACGATAGAGTAAAGGCTATCCACCCCGCTTAACGCGGCGCTCTGCACGGGAACACCCAGTACCGGCACCAGCGTTTTGGCGGCAATCATGCCCGGCAGATGTGCTGCGCCGCCCGCACCGGCAATGATCACCTCGTAACCGTTCTCTTCGGCGCTTTCGGCGAAGCTGAACAGTTTATCCGGCGTACGGTGCGCGGAAACCACTTCGACGTGGTGCGGAACATTCAGGATTTCAAAGATTTCGGCGGCGAATTGCATGGTAGCCCAGTCGCTTTTGGACCCCATCACGATGGCGACACGCGCCGGATTATTGCGGGAAGACATGCGTCTTAAAACTCCTGTGGTGCGGAACACACTGCTTTCGAGGGCACAGAGAATAGCATGTTATACGGGCAAGGAAAACGGTTGCGTGGTCGGTAAATGGGCGAAAAGACGGGGAGGCGTTAAAACGGGAAGGCGATCAGTTCAACACCTTCCGGCGTGACTTTGACCATCGATCCTTCGCTGTGCCAGGCGCCTAAAACCACGCGATGGGCGGGCTCGCCGTTGGCGATAAGGGAATGTACATCGGGACGATGGGTATGGCCGTGGATCAGCCACTGAACGCGATGCTTCTCCATCACGTTCACCACCGCCTGCGGATTGACGTCCATGATGGTCATCGATTTGCTGCTGTTGGCGGCCTTGCTGCCCGCGCGCATTCTGGCGGCGATGCGGTTGCGGATAAACAGCGGCAGGGCGAGGAACACTTTCTGGATCCACGGGGTGTGAACTTTGGCGCGAAACGCCAGGTAGCCGGTATCGTCAGTGCAGAGCGTGTCGCCGTGCATGATCAGAATATTGCGGCCATAGAGGTTGAGCACCTGCTCTTCCGGCAGCAGCGTCATACCGCTCTCGCGGGCGTAGCGCTGGCCGATCAGGAAATCACGGTTGCCGTGAATGAAATAGCAGGGGACGCCGGAATCCACCAGTGCTTTAATGGCCGCCGCCATCTCACGGTGCAGCGGGTTCGGATCGTCATCGCCTATCCAGGCCTCAAACAGGTCGCCCAGAATGTACAGCGCGTCGGCGTTTTTCGCTTCACCGCGTAAAAAACGCAGAAAACCGGCGGTTATCGCCGGTTCTTCTGTTTGCAGATGCAGATCCGCAATAAAGAGTGTCGCCACGAATTACTCGCTGACGGTCACGCTTGTGATCACAACGTCTTCTTTAGGAACGTCCTGGTGCATACCGCTGCGGCCAGTAGAAACGGCTTTGATCTTGTCGACCACGTCCATCCCTTCAACCACTTCTGCGAATACGCAGTAGCCCCAGCCTTGCAGACTTTCGCCAGAGAAGTTCAGGAAGTCGTTGTCCGCTACGTTGATGAAGAACTGTGCGGTCGCAGAGTGTGGCGCCTGAGTACGGGCCATTGCCAGCGTACCACGGGTGTTTTTCAGGCCGTTGTTCGCTTCGTTTTTGATCGCTTCTTTCGTCTCTTTCTGGCGCATGCCAGGCTCGAAACCGCCGCCCTGGATCATAAAGCCGTTGATCACACGGTGGAAAATAGTGTTGTTGTAGAAACCTTCGCGGCAGTAGTCCAGGAAGTTTTTAACTGTTTCAGGCGCTTTGTCATCAAAGGTTTTGATTACGATATCGCCATGATTAGTGTGGAAAGTAACCATTTTTGCATCCTGTTCCGTTATTGTGGTGCGTCGACCCGTGCTCGGGTCACATATAGGGGCTTGTTATAGCATAACCACAGGACACGATCACCTTGCATTGTGTGCTGACCGTACTCCGAATTATGGGTATTATAAGGAACAAACAATCCACACACGTGTTTACATGGAATCTTCGATGTTAAAAATCTTTAATACAATGACGCGCCAAAAAGAGGAATTTAAACCTATCCATGCCGGGGAAGTCGGCATGTACGTGTGTGGTATTACGGTTTACGATCTCTGTCATATCGGCCATGGCCGTACCTTTGTCGCGTTTGACGTGGTGTCTCGCTACCTGCGCTTCCTGGGCTACAACCTGAAGTACGTGCGCAACATCACCGACATTGACGACAAAATCATTAAACGTGCTAATGAAAATGGCGAAAGCTTTGTCGCGCTGGTGGATCGCATGATCGCCGAAATGCACAAGGATTTTGATGCCTTAAATATT
This sequence comes from Enterobacter cloacae complex sp. EB5, assembly GCF_031432835.1. Classification (NCBI taxonomy): domain Bacteria; kingdom Pseudomonadati; phylum Pseudomonadota; class Gammaproteobacteria; order Enterobacterales; family Enterobacteriaceae; genus Enterobacter; species Enterobacter cloacae complex sp. EB5. The sequence goes on along the minus strand of NZ_CP133860.1, from coordinate 852,812 downwards.
CTGCGCCCGGACAGCGAGCCGCGTGCGACCCACCATATCCATGAAATCATTGATATCACCCAAAAGCTGATCGAGCGCGGTCACGCCTATGTGGCGGACAACGGCGACGTGATGTTCTCGGTGCCGACGGACCCAACCTACGGTGCACTTTCCCGCCAGGATCTGGACCAGCTCCAGGCCGGTGCGCGCGTGGACGTGGTGGACGTGAAGCGTAATCCGATGGACTTCGTGCTGTGGAAGATGTCCAAAGCGGGCGAACCGAGCTGGCCATCCCCGTGGGGCGAAGGGCGTCCGGGCTGGCACATTGAATGTTCCGCGATGAACTGCAAACAGCTGGGCAACCATTTCGACATCCACGGCGGCGGTTCGGATCTGATGTTCCCGCACCACGAAAACGAAATCGCGCAGTCCACCTGTGCTCACGGCGGCGAGTACGTGAACTACTGGATGCACTCCGGGATGGTAATGGTTGACCGCGAGAAGATGTCGAAATCGCTGGGTAACTTCTTCACCGTGCGCGACGTGCTGAAGTATTACGACGCGGAAACCGTGCGCTACTTCCTGATGTCTGGCCACTATCGCAGCCAGCTGAACTACAGCGAAGAGAACCTGAAGCAGGCGCGCGCTGCGCTGGAGCGTCTGTATACCGCACTGCGCGGCACCGACAAGTCTGTTCCGGCCGCAGGCGGCGAGGCGTTCGAAGCCCGCTTCGTTGAGGTGATGAACGACGACTTCAACACCCCGGAAGCCTACTCCGTGCTGTTCGACATGGCGCGTGAGGTGAACCGCCTGAAGTCAGAAGATATGGCGGCGGCCAATGCGCTGGCATCTCACCTGCGTAAGCTCTCTTCCGTGCTCGGCCTGCTGGAGCAGGAGCCGGACGTGTTCCTGCAAAGCGGCGCGCAGGCGGACGACGGAGAAGTAGCGGAAATTGAAGCACTGATCAAAGCGCGTTTCGAAGCGCGTCAGGCGAAAGACTGGGCGGCGGCGGATGCGGCGCGTAACCGTCTGACCGAGATGGGCATTATTCTGGAAGATGGCCCGCAGGGAACGACCTGGCGTCGTAAGTAATTTTCCCCTCACCCTAACCCTCTCCCGCAGGGAGAGGGAATTGTTAGGTTTTCTCCCTCTCCCCGTGGGAGAGGGCCGGGGTGAGGGCATCAGCGCGCACGTTTTCGCCACCACAGCAACCCCATCAGCACCATCCCCGGCAGCCACACCCACAGCAGTTCCGAGATAATGACCTCATGCCCGTACGGCGTGGTATAGCGTGACAGCGCAAACGGCGCGACCTTGATCACTTGCCACGGCGCAAAGAAGCGCTCATCTGACCAGGGCCACAGCCAGCCGACGCCTTTCCCGCCGGTGGTGATCGAATCCAGCAGGCTGTGCGACAGCAATGACACGGTTAAAAACAGCCAGCAGCGCGTCAGGCTGGCCCTGAACCATCGTCGGCCTGCCAGCACGCAGAGTATCGGCACCACCAGGGCAAACAGTAGCGAATGAGTGAAACCGCGATGGCCGAAAATATTCCCGTAGGCGACACCGAATTGAAACGCCAGTACGTCGGCATCGGGCAGCATGGCGAGGACGATCCCGGCAAACAGCAGGCGGGGTGGGATGACTTTAGTTCCGAGTCCTAAGCCCAACACAGAGGTACGGCAGCGTGGGTGATAACGGTAGGCATTGCATTTATCCATGGCAAATCATGGGAATATAGCAGCAGATCCGCCGCAGCAAACCTGTGCTAAATTCTGATTTTACGCCGATTCCCGCGCGATAAGCTGCCCGGAGAGGGTAATGCGCTGCGTTTGCAGATCCGGCTCTTTCAGCCTGCGGATCATCAGCCCTGCCGCCTGGCGGCCGGTCTCTTCGCTGGCAGACGAAACGTAAGTCAGCGACGGCGACGTGAGATTAACGTGGAGCATATCTTCAAAACCGATCAGCGCCACCTGCTGGGTTAAAAACACGTCTTTACCCACCGTGCGCCCCACCTGGTGAATACCGGAGATCGAACCGATCATCGCGTCCGGTGAATGGCAGAGCAGGGCGGTAATCGTGTTGTTCTTCTCCAGCAGCTGACGAGTCGCCATGGCCGCCGCCTGCGTGTCATCGGTGCAGGCGGGAGAATATTCCTCACGCCAGACCAGGCCGTTCTGCGTCATCGCGCTGCGAAAACCGAGCAGGCGCTGCTCGCGGATACGGCACCCGTCGCGCCCGCCAATGTAGGCGATGTTGCGGTGCCCGCGCTCGATAAGATAACGCGCGGCCAGGTTCGCCGCCTGGCGGTTATCGCGCATCACCAGGTTGCATTTCTCTTCCAGCAATGACTGCGAAACCGCCACAAGCGGCAGCGGGCAGTGGCGAATGTGTTCCGGGAGAGAGGCGGCGCGGGTGTCCGACGCCAGGTAGATGACGCCCGCCACGCCCTGCTGCTTAAACGAGAGCAGGGTACGCTCAAGATGTTCGCCGTCGTTCAGCGGCTGACCGAGAAAAACCATATAACCCTGCTTCTCCAGCTCCTGAACGATGCTCGCCATCACCTTGATGGAAAAGCTGTCGCTGAAGTCGCGCAGGATCAGGCCGATTAAGTTGGAGGTGTTGGCGCGAAGGTTGGCAGCGGCGACGTTATGAACATAGCCCAGCGTTGTGATGGCGGCATTGACCTTCCCGATCGTCGCCTCTGAGATCTTCCCTTTCTGGCGCAGCACCAGCGAAACGGTAGAAACCGACACGCCCGCATGCTTTGCGACATCAATAATGCTGACTTTCTTCAAAACCGCTCCCTGAAATTTCGCGATTATCAGCCAGATAAGAGGCGTTCCCCAGCGTACAGGAGACGCCTCCTTCAGGCATCTTATTATTTGCCAATCATGGTGGACATGGTCTGGGCGATAAACTGTGCTCTGGCCCCGAAAATCACCTGTATCCCGTTGTCGCCCACGAACACCACGCCGCGCGCGCCAAGCCCGTTCAGCCCGTCCCGGTCCACCGCTTCGCTCTTCGCCACTTCCAGACGCAGACGCGTGATGCAGGAGCCGACGGAATCAATGTTCTGCGCACCGCCCAGCAGGCCGATGATTTCGGTGGCAAGTTCGGAATCGGACTTGTCATTCGCGCTGGCGGTCACTTCGGTGCGGCCCGGCGTTTTCACGTCGAAGCGACGGATCACGAAGCGGAAGGTGAAGTAGTAGATCAACGCCATCGGAATGCCGATGATAACGGCGCTCAGGAAGTTGGTCTGATAGCCGTTAAACGACGGCAGGATCCCGAACGACAGGTAGTCGATAAAGCCCGCCGAGAACGATTTGGCGATATGCGCATGCAGCAGGTACATGGTCATGTACGCCAGCCCCGCCATGATGGCATTGAAAACGTAAAGGATTGGCGCCACGAAGATAAAGGTGAACTCCACCGGCTCGGTGATCCCCGTCAGGAAACAGGTGAGCGCCGCAGAGAACAGAATACCGGCCGCGATTTTTTTATTTTTGGTGTGCGCTTCGTGGTACATCGCCAGGCACGCCGCAGGCAGCGCGAACAGCATCAGCGGGAACTCGCCCTGCATGAATTTCCCGGCGTTCTGGTAGGTGTCGCTGCTGAAGGATTTCACCCCTTCTTCCAGCATCTTGAACCAGATGGTCTGGTCGCCGTGGATCACCTGGCCCGCCTGGGTAGTGTAATCCCCGAACGAATACCAGAAGGAGGGATACCAGATGTGATGCAGGCCGAGCGGGATCAGCGCGCGCTCCACCAGCCCGAAGATAAAGGTCGAGGCCGCCTGGTTATCGCCATTTACCACCACGGACAGGGCGTCGATGCCGGACTGAATGTGCTGCCAGACGTACGGCAGCAGCAGGCCGAGCAGGAACGACAGAAACGCCGTCGCAATCGCCACAAAGCGCTTGCCGGAGAAGAAGCCGAGGAACTCCGGCAGCTGCATGGTGTGGAAGCGGTTGTAGCACCAGGCCGCAAGAATACCGCAGATCAGGCCGCCAAAGACGCCCATCTGCAACGTCGGAATGCCAACGACCATGGCGTATTTCCCGCCCTGAGAGGCCATTTCCGGCGTAATGCTCAGCACGGTGCTGATGGTGATGTTAGTGACAAACACGGAGACCGCCGCAGAGAGTGCGGCAATGCCGGATTCCGAAGCCAGACCGACGGCAGAGCCGATGGCGAACAGCATCGGTAGGTTATCAAAGATAACCCCGCCTGCGTTCATCATCAGCGGCAGGTGGAACTTATCGCCGAAAGCCAGCAGCAGGCCCGCAGCGGGAAGCAGTGAAATTGGCAGCATTAAGGCGCGACCAATCATCGATAACTTAGACAGCGATTTAACAAACCCTGATATCAGGCTCATGCTGATTTCCCCCGAGTAGCGCTTTTTCGCGCTGTTATTGTAAGTAGAACGTTTTAGTAGAACGTTCTACTTATCGTGGGGAAAGTCTGAAAATCGCGCAACTTAAATTTCACATTTCGCCAGAGGGAATAGTGATTATTTGAAGTTGATCGATAATTAACCGTGATGGGTGTGAGGGGATTGTGAAAGAAATTGCCGGGTGGCGGCTTCGCCTTACCAGGCCTACAAACGGAAACAGTACGTAGGCCCGGTAAGCGCAGCGCCACCGGGCATCAAACAACTTACGCCGTCACGGTCACGCTCTGTCCTGCAAAACTCACGGTCTGACCCGCGACAATTTTGCAGCGCTTGCGGGTTTCCACCGCGCCGTCTACTTTTACCTGCCCGTCGGCGATGACGATCTTCGCCTGCGCACCGCTTTCGCTCCAGCCTTCCAGCTTCAGCAGATCGCACAGCTCAACGTGCGGATGTTTACCTAAAGAAAAAGTTGCCATGATTACGCGTCCTCTACGTCGTGATACTCCTCGCACGCCTGCAAGGTATTCTGAATCAGTGTTGCGACCGTCATCGGGCCTACGCCGCCCGGGACCGGAGTGATATAGGATGCGCGCGCTGCGGCATCTTCATACACCACGTCGCCGACCACTTTGCCGTTTTCCAGGCGGTTAATACCCACGTCCACGACGATTGCGCCCTCTTTGATCCATTCACCTGGAATAAAGCCTGGCTTGCCGACCGCAACGATCAGCAGATCGGCGTTTTCGACGTGGTGACGCAGGTTTTTGGTGAAGCGGTGGGTGACAGTGGTGGTACAGCCCGCCAGCAGCAGCTCCATGCTCATCGGACGGCCCACGATGTTGGAGGCGCCAATTACCACGGCGTTGAGGCCGTAGGTATCGATGTTATAACGCTCCAGCAGCGTCACGATGCCGCGCGGGGTACACGGACGCAGGCGCGGCGCGCGCTGGCACAGGCGGCCCACGTTATACGGATGGAAACCGTCAACGTCTTTGTCCGGCGCGATGCGCTCCAGCACCTTCACGTTGTCGATGCCCGCAGGCAGCGGCAGCTGAACCAGGATGCCGTCGATCTCTTTATCGGCATTCAGGGTGTCGATCAGTTCCAGCAGTTCCGCTTCGCTGGTGGTTTCCGGCAGATCGTAAGAGCGGGAGACGAACCCCACCTCTTCACACGCTTTGCGTTTGCTGCCGACATAAATTTGCGAAGCCGGGTTGCTGCCAACCAGCACAACGGCCAGCCCGGGGGCGCGAAATCCGGCGGCTTTACGCGCCTTCACTTTTTCCGCAACCTCAGAGCGCACCTGCTGCGCAATCGTTTTACCGTCAATAATCTTTGCTGCCATCAGAGAGAAGATTCCGTCTGTAACGTTAGAAAGGGGGGATTGCCTGTATTTTGTCAGAAGCGAGCGCCGCTGTCAGTCACCCTTTACGAGATTTCATCGATGGCCTGCAAAACCCCTTCTCAGGGCATGGTCAATTTCTTAGAGGCGATTAGGATGTGACCTGGCAAAATGGCAGCGTTTTGACATATTACGAAATAGATTCCTGAGCTACTTTGTCCTCTCCGAAATAAGCCTTCAATTTTTTAATTGAACGTATTTCTTATTCCCGAATATGCGCGGGAAGGGTTATTTACATTTTAAAGGAATAGACATGAAACTCAGCAACATTGCTTCTACTGTTATTGCAACTCTGGCCCTGGTCGCGGGTGCCGCTCACGCAGAAGATCCGGTAGCGCCTGTATCTGTAAACGGTGGTACGGTGCATTTTAAAGGTGAATTAGTGAATGCCGCGTGTTCAGTGAATACTGACTCTTCAGAGCAGACGGTTAATCTTGGCCAGTACCGTACCGCGAAATTCACTAAAGTGGGTGACACCACCTCCAATATTCCGTTCACCATCGAACTGAACGACTGCGATCCTGCGGTAGCGAAAACCGCTGCTGTCGCGTTTACCGGCCAGATCGACGCCACCGACAAAACGCTGCTGGCGGTAAGCTCCGGTAACAACGACAACTCCGCGAAGGGCGTAGGTATTGAGATCCTCGACAGCAAATCCTCCACGCTGACCCCGGATGGCGCCACCTTCTCTGCGGCGCAGAACCTGATTGAAGGGACTAACACCCTGAACTTCACCGCGCGCTATAAAGCCACGGCGGCGACCACCGAGCCGGGCCAGGCAAACGCGGACGCAACATTCGTAATGAAATACGAGTAATGCCTGAGTACAGGGATGTGTCTGGCCTCAGGGAAGAGGTCTTTTGATCGCCTATACCGGGAGCGAAGGATGACAAGGACTGGGATACTGCTGTGTGCCCTTGCGATTGCCTCAGCGGTAAACGCACATACCGTGGTCATTGACGGCGGCAAAGTACACCTCAGGGGAGAGCTGGTTAACGGCGGCTGCGCCGTGGCTCCGGACAGCCAGAATATGCGCGTGGATATGGGGCAATACCGCACAAACGCCTTTTCCGGCGTCGGCAGCTTTTCCACGGTTAATGTGCCTTTCACCGTACGTCTGCTGGATTGCAGCGTGGACGTCTCCCGCACCGTAGGGATCCAGTTCCAGGGAGTGACACCGGCAGAAGACCCGCAGGTTTTCCTGGCGACATCGCGGCCGGGGGAAAATGCGGTCAGCAGTGGTGTCGGGCTGGCGCTTTTTGACGAACAGCAACGTCAGATTATCCCGAACGCGACGGCGGTGAGCTGGTTACCCATTAACACCCGCGAGCTGGTATTTCATTTCAGCGCCCGCTACCGGGCAATTTCCGAACACCTTGTACCAGGCACTATTCAGTCGAATGTCTGGTTTACGTTGATTTATCCCTGACGCCTGCGAACTAATTATTAAAGGTACGGTTGTGATGAACACCCTGATTAAACCTGGACTGTTTTTAGCTTTTATTTTGATGATGGTTTCTGCCAGCGCGAATGCGTCCGGCGGAATTGCGCTGGGCGCGACGCGCGTTATTTATCCGGCCGATGCCAAACAAACGTCGCTGGCGATCACCAACAGCAATAAACAAGAGCGCTATTTAATTAACGCGTGGATAGAAAATGCCAACGGGCAAAAGGAAAAAACCTTTGCCGTCACGCCGCCGCTGTTTGTCAGCGAGCCGGCCAGCGAAAACACCCTGCGCATTATCTACGCAGGCCCGGCGCTGCCTGCCGATCGCGAATCGCTCTTTTACATGAACGTCAAAGCGATTCCCTCCGTCAGCAAAAAACATCAGGACGGCAACAACGTCCTGCAACTGGCTATTCTGTCACGCATCAAGCTGTTTGTTCGCCCGGCTAACCTGGCGATGCCGCCGGAAGAGGCGCTCTCACAGCTGCGTTTCGAGCGCGTCGGCAACCATCTTAAGGTGAGCAATGCCTCGCCGTATTACGTCACGCTGGTCAATCTGAAGCTCGGCGGTCAGACGCTGGATAACCTGATGGTTGCTCCTAAAAGCTCGGCGCAGCAGGTGCTGCCTGCCGCCGCGAGCGGCACGCTCTCCTGGCAGAGTGTGAATGACTATGGCGCCATTACGCCGGCGCGTAGCGTCAGCCTGTGAGCAGAGACAGGGCGATGAACACTCAATGGCGTTACTGCCCGGTTGCGCTGGCACTGATGGCAACGCTCTGGCCACTCGCTGGCTGGGGCGAAAGCTACTTTAACCCGGCGTTTCTCTCCGATGACACGGCGAACGTGGCGGATTTGTCGCGTTTTGAAAAAGGCCACCAGCAGGCACCGGGCGTCTATCGCGTCGATATCTGGCGTAACGATGAGTTTATCGGCACGCAGGACGTGCGGTTTGAGCAAGCTGACAACACGCCGCCGGTCGCGGGCGGTTTGTCGCCGTGCATTACGCGCGCGATGCTCGATCGCTTTGGCGTCAATATCGCCGCCTTCCCGGAACTGAGCAACGTGCAGAGCGATACCTGCGTTCCGCTCACCACGGCGATTCCGGGCAGCGAAACGGCGTTCAACTTCGCCTCGTTGCGCCTGAACGTCAGCCTGCCTCAGGTGGCGATGCAAAACAGCGCCCGCGGGTATATTCCGCCTGAACAGTGGGATGAAGGCATCCCCGCCGCGCTGCTGAACTACAGCTTTACCGGCAACCGGGGCAGCGACGACGACAGCTACTATCTGAACCTGCAAAGCGGGTTGAACTATGGCGCCTGGCGATTACGCAATAACGGCGCGTGGCGTTATACCGAAAGCAACGGCAAGCGGCACAGCAGCTGGCAAAATATTGGTACCTGGGCGCAGCGTACGATCATCCCGCTGAAAAGCGAGCTGGTGCTGGGTGACAGCAACACCGGTAACGATGTCTTCGACAGCGTCGGTTTTCGCGGTGGTCGCCTCTATTCGTCCGACAGTATGTATCCGGACAGCCTGCAAGGTTACGCGCCTACCGTGCGCGGAATCGCCCGCACCCCCGCCAAAGTGGTGATCCGCCAGAACGGATACGTGATTTACCAGAGCTATGTGCAGCCGGGGGCTTTTGCGATAACTGACCTTAACCCGACCTCCTCAAGCGGTGACCTGGAGGTGACGGTGGAAGAGAAGGACGGCAGCCAGCAGCGCTACACCGTTCCGTATTCCACCGTTCCGCTGCTCCAGCGTGAAGGACGCTGGAAATACGATCTGGTGGCAGGGGACTATCGCAGCGGCAACAGCGAGCAGGACACGCCGTTCTTTACTCAGGGTACGATGATTGCGGGTCTTGCCGACGGCTACACGCTGTACGGCGGAACGCAGCTGGCCTCGCGCTATACCGCCATCGCCATTGGCGCGGGTAAAAACCTCGGTGACTGGGGGGCGGTTTCACTTGACCTCACCCATGCCCGCAGCCAGCTTGCCGATGACAGCCGCCATGAAGGGCAGTCCCTGCGGTTCCTGTACGCCAAATCCCTTAACGGATTCGGCACCAACTTCCAGCTGCTGGGCTATCGCTACTCGACCAAAGGCTTCTACACCCTCGACGATGTGGCCTGGCGAACAATGGAAGGCTACCAGTATGGCGACGATCAGGACGATGACGGCGTGCCGGACGTGCAGAGCTATCACAACCTGACGCTGAATAAAAAAGGGCGTTTCCAGCTCAATATCTCCCAGTCTCTCGGCGATTACGGCTCAGTGTACGTGTCGGGCAGCCAGCAAAGTTACTGGGGCACCAGCGAATCCAACGTCTGGTATCAGCTCGGCTACGCGGGCGGGGTGAAAGGGATCAGCTACGCCTTATCCTGGTCGTGGAACAAGGCCGTCGGCATTGATGGAACCGACCGGATCGCCTCGTTCAACGTCTCCGTCCCGTTCAGCCTGTTTACCCGTCACGGCTACCGTCGCGATAACGCCATCGACCGGGCCTATGCCACGGCCTCAGCCAGCCGTAACAGCGACGGTGATACCAGCTGGCAGACCGGGATCAGCGGAACGCTGCTCCAGGATCGTAACCTGAACTACAGCGTCACGCAGGGTCACACCAGCAATAACGGTGCCAGCGGCAGCGCCAGCGCTAACTGGCAGGCGACGTACGGCACGCTGGGCGTGGGCTACAACTACGCCCGGGATCAGCACGACCTCAACTGGCAGCTCTCCGGCGGCGTGGTCGGGCATTCTGACGGCATCACATTCAGCCAGCCGCTGGGCGATACCAACGTCTTGATTAAAGCGCCGGGCGCGTCAGGCGTGAGCGTCGAAAACCAGACCGGCGTCAAAACAGACTGGCGTGGCTATGCGGTGATGCCGTACGCCACGGTGTACCGTTACAACCGCGTGGCGCTCGACACCAACACCATGAGCAACAACACCGACATTGAAAATAACGTTTCCAGTGTCGTGCCGACGAACGGTGCGCTGGTGCGCGCCAGTTTTGACACCCGCATCGGCGTGCGTGCGCTGCTCACCGTGAAGCGTGATAACCAGCCCGTACCGTTTGGGGCGGTGGTGCGTGAGACGCAGAGCGGCGTAACCAGCATGGTGGGAGATGACGGTCAGATTTACCTGAGCGGGCTGCCGCTGAGCGGAGAACTGCTGATTCAGTGGGGAGACGGGAAGCAGTCCCAGTGTCGTGCGCCCTACAGCCTGCCAGAACAAAGCCTGCAACAGGCGATCACACTTAAGGGGATCCGCTGTGAATAAAATCCATTATCTGGGGCTATCCCTGCTGGCGTTTTTGCCGCTATCTGAGGCCTTCGCCACCGTCTGCGTCAATGAAAATGGCGTGCCGACGGAGGTGTATTACGACCTGACGGATAAATTCAACAGCTCCAATAACCAGGTGGGGCAGATTGTCACGCTCAGCGAGAAGTCCCAGTGGGTGGGCGTCAACGCCGTCTGTCCTAAGGGAACCACCGGGAACACTACCAAGCGCAGCTATGTTACCGATTTCCCGGTCACGGGCACCAGCGATGGCTACCAGTATCTGAAGCTTAACGACTATCTGGACGGGGCGATGAAAATCACCGACAGCTACGCTGGCACGTTTTATCCGCCCAAAAGCTACATCCAGATGGGGAGCCACCCGAATGTGTCTAAAAACAAACCGTTTGGCGTACAGGATTCCAGCCTCGTCTTCCGGCTTAAAGTGACCCGACGCTTTATCAATATGGTGGTGATCCCCCGGGCGACCATGTTCCGGGTTTATGTCACCACGACCTCCTCGGATCCGCTCACCACGCCGGTTTATACCATCAGCTACAGCGGGACCATACAGGTCCCTCAGAGCTGCGAAATTAATGCCGGGAATGTGGTGGAGTTCGATTTCGGGGACATTGGCGCCTCCCTGTTCAGTAAAGCGGGCATCGGGAATAAGCCGGAGGGGATCTCAGCGCAAAGCAAAACCATCGGCATCAAATGCACCAACGTCGAGGCGAACGCCATGCTCACGATGCGTGTTGAAGCGGAGAAGGTTTCAGGCAGTACGCTGGTTTCCGATAACGCGGATGTGGGTTTTGTGATTGCCAACAGTAATGGCGTACCGCTGACGCCCAACAACCTGACCAGCAAAATCCCGTTCCGTCTGGACGACAGCGCTCAGGCGCAGGTGGGGATCCGCGCGTGGCCCGTCAGCGTAACCGGTAAAAAACCTGCCGAGGGGCGTTTTACCTCTCGCGGCTATTTACGCGTCGACTACGACTAAGGAGCAGGTATGCGAAACGGAATGCGGTATTTAGCCGTCGCGCTCTTTGCGCTTTGCTCCCCTGCACACGCAGAGACGGCGCTTGGGGAAATTAACATTCAGCTTTACGGCAATATCGTGGATTTTACCTGCGTGGCGGAGGGGGACGACAGTAATAAAACCGTCACGCTCGGCACCTGGCCCACGAAACAGCTTCGCACAACGGGGAGCCGGACGCAGCCTGTACCGTTCACCCTGAAGCTGACCGGATGCCCGCCGGGGGCGGCTTCGGTCACATTTACGGGGAAGATGGACGGGCATGATAACAGCCTGCTGGCGCTGAATGACGCCAGCGCGGTCAGCAACGTGGCCGTGGAGATCCTCGACCGGGATAAAACGCGCCTCGCGTTGCAGCAGGCCAGCCAGACGGTGGCGGTGGATGCGCAGGGAAATGCTGAACTGTCGTTTTATGCCAATTATATCGCCACGGCGGATAACCCGCAGCCGGGCCGGGCTGACGCCGATGCAACGTTCATGATTAATTATAATTAATCGTATCCACTCTCCCTGTAACGGTTATATGTTGCAGGGAGAGGGAAGGATTACAGTAATTCGTGCGCTTTCGCGTAATCAATTAATTCAACGATACTTTGCACGCCCAGCTTGGAAAAGATATTAGACTTATGGGCGCTAATTGTTTTGTTGCTAAGTAATAATTGATCCGCAATCTCCTTATTAGATAATCCGTTCGCCAGATATCGCAGAACCGTCACTTCACGATTCGATAATGGCATATCCACAGCGGCGCCCGTCCGCGAGCCCAGATGGTTTATAAAACTCAATGTTTCTGAGGGGAAGAAAGAATAGCCCGTCAGGATCATTTCCACCGCGTTATAAATTTCCCCCAGATCTTTTCGCTTACTGACAAAACCATTTGCCCCGGCGCGGATGGCGCGTCCTGCGTAGAAGGCTTCAGATTTCGAAGAGAGGAAAAGAACCTTAATGTCTTTATTTAAGTTCCTGATTCTTTTCAGCAATACAAACCCATCTGTGCCCGTCATTTCAATATCGAGAATGACCAGATCAATGGGGTGGTTGCGTATACAGTCAAGCACTTCGTGGCTGTCGCCTGACTTCAGTTTGACCTGGATGTTTTTATTTTTCTGTAGCAGGACTTCTATCGACATTCTGACGATAGGGTGTTCGTCCATAATGATAACGGATGCCGGTTTCATTTTTTATGCCTCAGATTGTTAAAAGCGTTATGCTGAGTTTTGTTAAAACTCTCGAAAAGCCGGAAGGATAATTGCGCAGATCCTTGTACGGTAAATGTCCCTGGGAAGAGCGAAAGCATCCTTGTTTACGTAGTGGTGATATCAATGCCTCAGCGCAGTTATCTCATAAGGCTGGTTATGGCAAAATGATTTTTCTTATTAGTGTGTCAAACACGTCTTATTATACCGTTTAAGTATTGTCCGAAAAGCCTGTAAATTAATATCCATATATTGCTGATTATTATCTTCTGGATCTGAATCACTAACTTTTTAAAATTAGCAAAAATGTCCTGATATTGCATTTACCACACACTTTCATCTTTATGTAATAACAAAAAATAAACGATCTTACTGTATGTTGATCAAATGTTAACAATACGCAGACTATGACAGCCTGCATTCCGCCTGTCCGCCCTCCCTGAAATCCGCCATTTCGTGCGTCATCTCCCCGTTTCAAACGTCTCATGGCAAATTGCCGATCCCAACAACAGAACAGCACTATCTGCTGTTTTCTTCACCTCTCATCGCATTCTTTTACAGGTGAATCGCTTGTTTTTACACCATTATCATCCTGTTAACGGAAGCGCCAGAACCTTAACGCATGGATAAAATCACTCTCGTTGAGCGTACCGGCAGCATTTCGCATGGTTTAAGGTCAGGAATTAGGAATAGTTATAAAATCGAAAGTTTTGTTAAAAAACACAAAAATTTAACATATATCCTAAGTAATTTCCTAAAGGTCTTTAGGAATTAAGTAGTTACTGAATACGTTAATACGTGAAATCTGAGAGGTTGTTGAGAAGATGTAGCAACTCATGACGATGGTTCAGCCCAAGTTTCGCCAGGATGCAGCTGAGACGGTAAATAATGCGGCTGTAGGGGCGGTTCTGTAACTGCGCGATCTGACGCAGGGAGCGACCCTGGGACAGCGCCTGTAAGATCGGCCATTCATCCCGTGAAAACCACTCTTTGCGGTTGCCGACGGGGGCCGGTGCTTCCAGCAAGGTTTGTTGCATAGCCAGCGCCGTTAGCTGGCGTTCAAGCACATGAAAAGGGCCAGCCGCTTTACAAAACAGGCGTGCATCATAATCATCGGCGCGGACGAGCAGGTAGGGTGTCAGGTAGGGGGCGAACAGGCTGTGGCGGCGTAATCGGTCCAGCAGGTCAATGAGCGGCGAGGCGCGGCTCTCAATGTCGACGACCAGACGCGATGAAGGCCAGTGATTTAAATCACTGAGGGCGGCATCCAGCGTGGAATAGTCGCAGCAATTGCTCAGGGGCGACTGCCCGCTCAGAAAACCGGAACGGAAATAATTATCCTGTGTGACCAGAATGATAAAGGGAGCATCGGTTTTGCGGGTCTGGTTGATTGACTGGCTCAAATATTCGAGACGATCAAAAAATGGGAGAGCAAAAGGCGAGTGCGTAGAACCCAGTGAATCACTTCCTGTCCGACGACGCCGGTAACGGCGCACTGTCATTCGCATAGCTTCCCTCTTGGCGATGACCGTTCAGTCCTCCTGCCATCTCCAGGATGGCCAATAATATCCCTGACCGAAGCGCGCGCCAGCATGAAGCGCGCATATACGGTCCCTTTCTGTTTCAATGCCTTCAATAAGCACATTCGCAGCAATTTTTGAACAAAGGGTGACCAGCTGTGTCAGCGCCGGTGTTGCACGTAAACGCCAGAAAGCGATCTTATCGATTTTTATTCCGCTTAACGGCAGGCGGCAGGATAAAAATGCGTGCCCTGACGCTTCATCAATATCATCCAGCCAGATCCGGTGTCCTCGCGCGGTCAACTGCTGAAGCGCACAACTCACCCTCAGACGCGCCGGGTCTGAGAGTGTAAAGAACGAGGCAGGCTCCACGAGTTCAATGTTCAGCGGTGGGCTGTTAAGTTGCAGTAAACGCTGGAACATTTCCGGTATGGTCAGAACGGTTATCGGCAAATTTATGAAAAGGTTGTCACAGGGGAAGGGGTTTTTTAACGCGGCGATCTGTGCTTCCAGCAGCATAAGCGCCCGGGCGGCGGACCAGTCCTGGAAAAAGCTTTCGCTTTGCTGATGCGGCGACAGCACGCTGAGCACTTCGGCCCCCACCGTGCGTGAAGAGGAGAGGGCGACAATGGGTTCAAGCTTAATGCCTGTAATGTCGTGTGAGATGTGCTGCACGCACGAGGGGAAACCTGTCTGCTCTGGCGCTGTCACTCCGTCGTCCTGTTCACTTCCAGCCTCCAGGTGGCCGGGATACCGCAGGACAGTGTGAAGGTGAAGTGAACAGGAAAACAGCAGGCGTTACTTAAAAGCGGCTAAGCCTTTTCGCAGCCCGTAAAAGAGGGATAAATGTTGAAAAAACAGCCGTATTTACAATCATCTAGTCATTATCGCCAGAGAAGGCGGAAAAGGCATTGACTCACTACGCATTGACCGTATAATTCCAGGCGTTTCACCACCGCGAAGTACACTCTTCTCCGTGCGCCCTTAGCTCAGTTGGATAGAGCAACGGCCTTCTAAGCCGTAGGTCGTAGGTTCGAATCCTACAGGGCGTGCCATTAATTTTCACAGATTGCCGCCCGCGCGACGCCCTGCTGATTTTCTCCATGAAACCCCCCTCGCGAAAGTAGCGTTAACGCACATTTTTCACAGCACAATTGACTGTTATAACAGTATTTTTCTTACACTGTGGCAATTTTGTTATTCCTCTACCATGCTCATATCACCTCACTCTCACTCGTGGGGCTTTTTGTAGTTGCTGATTAATCTCAAGGATAAAGGTTATGAAAAAAACGACTGCTATTTTGATGGGCGCTGCATTTCTGTTTACCACCAATACCTTTGCGGCTGAACTGCTGACGAAAAACGAGTTTGAGAAAGTGGAATCACAGTATGAAAAAATCGGTACGGTTAGCACTTCCAATGAAGTCTCGGTAGACGACGCAAAAAAAGAGCTGATCGAGAAAGCCGATAAAGAAGGTGCTGATGTGCTGGTGCTGACTTCCGGCAACACCAACAACAAAATTCACGGCACTGCCGATATTTACAAGAAAAAATAATGCCTTAGCAACCACCCCTGTTTCGGGGTGGTTGCGCGCCATACCTCCCCCTCAACATTGTTTCTTGCCGCTTCTCGCTCAGAGAGGCCCGTTGACACTTGATTACGCATGCGTAATGCGTATAGTTCTCATTTGCATTTCTTTTAATAACATTTAAGGCCCGACAACGGGTCATTTTTGCGCGCACGTTAAGAGCTCATTATGAACAACACCACAATGCACAAAACGCTGCTGGCGATTGCCATCGGCGCGGTAACCCACTCCGCTTTTGCGGCGGATGAGAAAAAAGAGGACACCATTGTCGTCCAGTCCACCGCGGGGAGTGATTTCAAACCCGGCGGCGACCAGCTGGTGCCCGCCTTCCTTGACGGGCAGGTGGCGAACGGCGGACGAATGGGGATGCTCGGTCAGCAGAACGCCATGGACGTGCCGTTCAACATCATCAGCTACACCTCGAAGCTGGTGGAAGATCAGCAGGCGAAAACCATTGCTGACGTGGTCGCTAACGACGCGGGCGTGCAGTTCGTTCAGGGGTACGGCAACAGCGCGGAAACCTTCCGCATTCGCGGCCTGAAGTTTGACGGCGACGATATGACCTTTGGCGGATTGTCCGGCGTGCTGCCGCGTCAGGTGGTGGATGCCCAGATGGTTGACCGCATCGAGATCTTCAAAGGGGCCAACTCGCTGATGAACGGCGCCGCAAGCTCCGGCGTGGGCGGGATGATCAACCTTGAGCCTAAACACGCGGGCGACACCCCGCAGGCGAAAGTGGGCGTCGACTACACCTCGGATTCCCAGATTGGCACCACGCTGGATGCGGGTCGTCGCTTTGGTGATAACGACCAGTTTGGCGCGCGCGTGAACCTCGTGCATCGCGAAGGCGAAACCGGCGTGCCGAACGACCGCCGCCGCACCACGCTGCTCTCCACCGGTCTGGATTACAAAGGCGACCGCTTCCGCACCTCGCTGGACCTGGGCTACCAGAAAAAAACTTTCCACGGCAGCCCGACCAGCGTCAACATCTCGGCGGTGGACTTTGTGCCTGAACCGCCGAAGAACGATCGCAACTTCTCGCAGAAATGGGCCTACAGCGATATCGAAAACGAGTTCGGGATGTGGCGCAGCGAGTATGACATCACCGATAGCTGGACGGCGTATACCGGTCTCGGCGCGCAGCACGCGCACGAAGAAGGGATCTACAGCGCGCCGAAGCTCCTCGATAAGAGCGGTAATGCGACGGTCAGCCGCCTTGATACCAACCGCATCAGCGATTCCGTCAGCGGCATGGCGGGCATTCGCGGTAACTTCACTACCGGCTTCGTCTCGCATAAGGTGAACGTCGGGTATTCGGCGATGACCAAAAACGAAAAAATCGCGTGGAAGATGTCGGCCGCGGCGGATAACCCGACCACCAATATCTACCACAACACCGGCGTGGCTATGCCGGACAGCAGCAACTTCAGCGGCTCAGGCGGCAAATACAGCGATCCGCTGACCAGCGGGCGCACCCGCACGCAGGGCTGGCTGCTGAGTGATACCCTGGGCGTGCTGGACGACAGGCTGCTGTTCACCGCAGGCGCACGTCATCAGAAAGTTGTCATCCGTGGGTACAACAAAATCACCGGCGCGGAAAACGACGCGGACGGTTTCGACGGCAGCCGCTGGATGCCAACCTACGGCGTAGTCTATAAACCGTGGGAGGAAATTTCCCTCTACGCCAACCATACCGAAGCGTTACAGCCCGGTGAAACTGCGCCGAACACTGCTACTAACTACGGCCAGAGCACCGGTATCGTGCACTCTAAGCAGAACGAAGTGGGCGTTAAGGCGGACTTTGGCCGCGTGGGCGGCTCCCTGGCGCTGTTTGAGATCAAAATGCCGTCGGCGATCCTTGACGACAGCGGTCACTATGGCCTGGATGCAGAACAGCGTAACCGCGGCGTAGAGCTGAACGTTTTCGGCGAGCCCATGCTCGGGATGCGCCTGAATGCCAGCGCCACCTGGTTGCAGGCTGAGCTGACCAAAACCAAAAACGGCGTCAATCAGGGTAACGATGCCATTGGTATTCCGAGCTTCTACGCCGTGCTGGGCGCAGAGTATGACATCAGGCCGATTGAAGGCCTGACGGCGACCGCGCGCGTTAACCACTCCGGCACGCAGTATGCCGATCTCGCGAACACCAAAAAGCTGGACAGCTACACCACGCTGGATCTGGGCATGCGCTATCGCTTCGCGGTGAACCACAATGAAAACCAGATGACCGTGCGGGCTGGCATCGACAACGTGACCAACGAGAACTACTGGTCAAGCGTGGACGATTCCGGTACTTACATCACTCAGGGCGAGCCGCGTACCTTTAAGGTCTCGGTTGGCTACGAGTTCTAAGCGTTCCACCTCGTTATCCGGGGCAGGGACGCCCCAATCCCTTCGTTGTCGTGTTATAAAATTGTAATAAAAGCTTCTTACACTGGTCGCCACATCCTTACCTCTTGGCCAATGACAGGAAGCCGCTATGGGCAGACCCCTCAAATCCGTATTTAAAAAAGAACATCGCGACGATATCAGTAACCGCAGCGCTAACCCGGTATTCTCCGAGGTGGCAGAGGTGTTCCTCTCCCGCCGCCGTTTTCTCCAGATGGGGGCCGTAGCGGGGGCCGCCGTATCATTCCCGTATCTGATCACACCCGAAAATGCCATTGCCGCGGTATCGAAGCCTTCCGCGCTGGCAAAAGCGGTTTCCCTGGGCTTTACCAGCATCGACGTCTCTACGGAAGACACGGTCAGGGTGCCGGAAGGCTATATTGCCCGCCCGTTCTATCGCTGGGGAGATCCGACGGGGATCAAAGACAACATGCCGGCCTTTAAGCCGGACGCCAGCAATACCACAGACGAACAGGCTGTGCAGGCGGGCATGCACCACGACGGCATGGCGTGGTTTAGCCTGCCGCAGGGGGCGCAAAACCCGGAGCATGGTCTGCTGGCGCTGAACCATGAATACATCGATAACGGGATGCTGTTTACCGACGGTACGGCGAACTGGAGCCTCGACAAAGCCCGCAAGGGGCAGAACGCGATGGGCGTGTCGGTGGTGGAAGTGAAAAAAACGGGCAGCGGCTGGGAGGTGGTGCGTCCGTCTTCCTTCGCCCGGCGTATTACCGTCAATACGCCGATGCAGCTTACCGGCCCGGCGCGGCATCAGGACTTAATGAAAACCGCCGCCGACCCGCAGGGGGAACGCGTGCTGGGCACCATGCAGAACTGCGCCAACGGCCACACGCCGTGGGGCACCTATCTCACCTGCGAGGAGAACTGGTCGGACATTTTTGTGAAAAAAGCCGATCTCAATCCGCTGGAAAAACGCTACGGCATCAGCGACAGCGATGAGTCCTATCGCTGGAACGAGGTGGATGAGCGGTTCAGCGTCGATAAAACCCCTAACGAACCCAACCGTTTCGGCTGGGTGGTGGAGATCGATCCCTACAACCCGACCTCCACCCCGCGTAAGCACACCGCGCTGGGCCGCTTCAAGCATGAGGGGGCCGCCGTCACGCTCGCCGCCGATAATCGCGTGGTGGTCTACATGGGCGACGACCAGAAGTTTGAGTACATCTATAAGTTTGTCTCCGACAAAAAATACGATCCCGCGAACCGGGAAGCCAATATGCAGCTGCTGACGTCCGGCACGCTGTACGTCGCCAGGTTCAACCAGGACGGGAGCGGCGACTGGCTGCCGCTGATCTTCGGGCAAAATGGCCTGGATAAAAGCAACGGTTTTGCAAGCCAGGGCGATCTGCTGATTAAAACCCGCCTGGCGGCCGACGTGGTGGGGGCGACGAAAATGGATCGCCCGGAGTGGATTGCCGTCGATCCGCACGCCAGCGGCAGCGTCTACTGTACGCTCACCAACAACAGCGATCGCGGTAAAGAGGGCAAGGCGCCGGTCGATGCCGCTAACCCGCGCGCCAACAACGTGTTTGGGCACATCATGCACTGGCACGAAGACGGCGCCGATCCTGCCGCCGCACGCTTTAAGTGGGATATTCTGGTTATGGCCGGGCGTACCGACGGCGACGATCCGAAGGCCAAAGGCTCCATGCAGGGCGCGGCATTCGGCAGCCCGGATGGGTTGTCGTTCGATCACCAGGGTGTCCTGTGGATCCAGACCGACGTCTCCTCCAGCACCATCAATAAGAAAGCGTACGAGGGGATGGGCAATAACCAGATGGTCGCCACCATTCCGGGCACCAACGAGTATCGCCGTTTCCTGACCGGGCCGCGCGGGTGCGAAATCACCGGCATTGCGTTTACGCCGGACAACCGCACGCTGTTTATCAATATTCAGCATCCGGGGGAGGGCGGGGATGATATTACCGACCCGGCCAATCCGCGCGCCGTTTCCAACTGGCCAGACGCCAGCCCGAACGGGCGTCCGCGATCGTCAACGGTGGTGATTACCAAAGCGGACGGCGGGATCATCGGGTCGTGACGTTTATCCGCCGGGCGCATGCGCTGGCCCGGCGTTAAGCTTGCTACCACCAGCATGAAGTGTTAAAACGTGCCCCTTCTAAAAAAGAGACAGGGGTAGGGCGTGAAAGACGCGTCATCCGCTTCAGGCCATGGTAGCGCTGAAGCTTCGTCGGATCAGAGTCCGACGCTGCAACGTGGTTTGCAAAATCGACATATTCAGTTAATTGCCCTCGGCGGCGCGATCGGGACCGGGCTGTTTCTCGGCATCGGCCCCGCCATCCAAATGGCTGGCCCGGCGGTTCTGCTGGGTTACGCTCTCGCCGGGATTATCGCCTTCCTGATCATGCGCCAGCTCGGCGAGATGGTCGTTGAAGAGCCGGTGTCCGGCTCCTTCGCACATTTTGCCTATAAATACTGGGGGCCGTTCGCAGGTTTCCTCTCCGGCTGGAACTACTGGGTGATGTTCGTGCTGGTGGGCATGGCAGAGCTGACCGCCGCTGGCATCTATATGCAGTACTGGCTCCCGGACGTGCCGACGTGGATTTGGGCCGCGGCCTTCTTCATCATCATTAACGCCGTTAACGTTGTGAACGTGCGCCTGTATGGCGAGACCGAGTTCTGGTTTGCGCTGATCAAGGTGCTGGCGATTATTGGCATGATCGGCTTTGGCCTGTGGCTGCTGTTCTCCGGTCACGGCGGCGAGCGCGCAAGCATCGACAACCTGTGGCAGCACGGCGGCTTTCTGGCGACCGGCTGGAAAGGGCTGATCCTGTCGCTGGCGGTCATTATGTTCTCCTTCGGCGGGCTGGAGCTGATTGGCATCACCGCGGCTGAAGCGCGCGATCCGCACAAAAGCATTCCGAAAGCGGTCAACCAGGTGGTGTACCGTATCCTGCTGTTCTATATCGGCTCGCTGGTGGTGCTGCTGGCGCTCTACCCGTGGGTGGAAGTGAAATCTGACAGCAGCCCGTTCGTGATGATTTTCCACGATTTAAACAGCAACGTGGTGGCTTCGGCGCTGAACTTCGTCATTCTCGTGGCGTCATTGTCGGTTTACAACAGCGGGGTTTACTCCAACAGCCGCATGCTGTTTGGCCTCTCCGTACAGGGCAACGCGCCGAAGTTCCTCACCCGCGTCAGCCGTCGCGGCGTGCCGATCAATTCGCTGTTCCTTTCTGGCGCTATCACCTCGCTGGTAGTGCTGATTAACTATCTGCTGCCGAAAGAGGCGTTTGGCCTGCTGATGGCGCTGGTTGTCGCCACGCTGCTGCTGAACTGGATCATGATCTGCCTGGCGCACCTGCGCTTCCGCGCGGCAATGCGCCGCAAAGGGCGCGAGACGCAGTTTAAAGCGCTGCTCTATCCGGCGGGGAACTACCTCTGTATCGCCTTCCTCGGCCTGATTCTGGTGCTGATGTGCACCATGGATGAGATGCGCCTGTCAGCGATGCTGCTGCCGGTGTGGGTGGTGTTCCTGTTTATCGCGTTTAAGCTTTCACGAAGGTAAAAGCAAAACGGCAACCTGGTTGCCGTTTTTAGTATTTGCACCCTCTCCCTGTGGGAGAGGGCCGGGGTGAGGGCACCAGACCGCACCACACTGCCCGCCTTAACGCCCGGTGGCGCAGCCGTCACCCGGCACCTCCCCTTCACCTTTATCGTGACCCCTCTCCCAATTCTGTTTCGATCCACAGGATCTTTATTTTGTAATCGATTACTTTTCATTTGAACGCATTTGTAATCGATTACTTTTTCCGGGTGAGGCTTATCATGGTGTCAACTGAGAGTAGTGAAAAGGCGATAGCGCAGCACCGGCTGCTGGTGCCGCGTCTGTCGCTGATGATGTTTCTGCAATTTTTTATCTGGGGTAGCTGGTCGGTCACGCTTGGCCTGGTGATGAGCCAGCACAACATGTCTTTGCTGATTGGCGACGCGTTCTCTGCCGGGCCTATCGCTTCCATTCTCTCGCCGTTCGTGCTCGGGATGCTGGTGGACCGCTTCTTTGCCTCGCAGAAGGTGATGGCGGTGATGCACCTCGCGGGCGCGGCGATCCTCTGGTTCGTGCCGGGGGCGCTGATTGCTGAGAACGGCGCGCTGCTGATTGGCCTGCTGTTTGGCTACACGCTCTGCTATATACCGACGCTGGCGCTGACCAACAACATTGCGTTTCACAGCCTGGCGAACGTGGATAAAACCTTCCCGGTAGTGCGCGTGTTCGGCACCATCGGCTGGATCGCGGCGGGCATTTTCATCGGTGTCACCGGCGTGGCGTCCAGCGTCACCATCTTCCAGGTGGCGGCGATAAGCTCCGTGCTGCTGGCGATCTACAGCCTGACGCTGCCGCACACGCCCGCCCCGGCGAAAGGCCTGCCGGTGAAGGTGCGCGATCTCTTCTGCGCGGATGCCTTTGCGCTGCTCAAAACCCGCCACTTCTTCGTCTTCTCCGTCTGCGCGATGCTGATTTCCGTCCCGCTCGGCACCTACTACGCCTACACCGCCTCGTATCTGGCGGATGCCGGGATTGCCGACGTCAGCACCGCCATGTCCTTCGGGCAGATGTCTGAGATCGTCTTCATGCTGGTTATCCCTCTGCTGTTCCGCCGCCTGGGCGTGAAATATATGCTGCTGATCGGCATGCTGGCATGGTTCGTGCGTTATGCCATGTTCGCGCTGGGCGTCAGCGAGGAGGGGCGCATTCTGCTGTATCTCGGCATTCTGCTCCACGGCGTCTGCTACGATTTCTTCTTTGTCGTCGGCTTTATCTACACCGACCGCGTGGCGGGCGAAAAGGTGAAAGGCCAGGCGCAGAGCATGATCGTGATGTTCACCTACGGCATCGGCATGCTGCTCGGCTCGCAGATTTCCGGCGCGCTCTACAACCGTCTGGTGGCAGGGCAGACCGTGCCGCAGGCGTGGGTCACATTCTGGTGGATCCCGGCGGTGGCTGCCGCGGCGATCGCGCTGATTTTCCTTCTCACGTTTAAGTATGACGATGACAAGGCGTAATGTTCAGGAGGTGGTATGAGGACAATGAAAGGGCCGGGCATTTTTCTGTCGCAGTTTATTGGCGGGGAAGCGCCCTTCAACACGCTCGACGGGCTGGCAGGATGGGCGGCGGGGAAGGGTTACAAAGCGGTGCAGATCCCCTGCAACCATCCGCATATCTTTGATGTGGAGAAAGCCGCAGAGAGTCAGGCCTACTGCGATGAAATCGCGGGCAAGCTGGCCGCGCATGGGCTGGTCATCAGCGAGCTGTCGACCCATCTGGAAGGGCAGCTTGTGGCGGTAAACCCGGTTTACAGCGAGGCGTTTGACCATTTCGCCCCTGCTTTCGTGCGCGGTAACGAGGCGGCGCGTCAGGCGTGGGCGACGGAAAAGCTGAAGCAGGCGGCGGTCGCCTCGGCCCGATTAGGCCTGAAAGCGCATGCCACCTTCTCCGGATCGCTGGCCTGGCCGTTTTTCTATCCGTGGCCGCCGCACAACGAGCAGCGCTTTCAGGAGGCGTTCCAGGCGCTGGCGACCCGCTGGCGGCCGATTCTGGATACCTTCGACGAGCAGGGCGTGGACGTCTGCTTTGAGCTGCATCCGGGGGAAGATCTGCACGACGGCGTCACCTTCGAGCGTTTTCTGGCGCTGGTGGACAACCATCCGCGCTGTAATATTCTCTACGATCCAAGCCATATGCTGCTCCAGCAGATGGACTATCTGGCCTTTATCGACATCTTCCACGCGCGCATTAAAGCGTTCCACGTCAAGGATGCCGAGTTCCGCCCCTGCGGGCGCAGCGGCGTCTACGGCGGCTACCAGCCGTGGATCAACCGCGCCGGACGCTTCCGCTCGCCCGGCGACGGACAGATCGACTTTAAGGGCATTTTCAGCAAGCTGACCCAGTACGACTACGACGGCTGGGCGGTGCTGGAGTGGGAGTGCTGCCTGAAGGATGGCGATGCCGGCGCGAGTGAGGGCAGCGAATTTATCCGCCGTAATATCATCCCGGTTTCCGGACGGGCGTTTGATGATTTCGCCGCAGGGGGCAGCCATGATTAACGTCGGGATTATCGGCAGCGGGTTTATTGGCCCGGCGCATATCGAGGCGCTCAGGCGTCTCGGCTTTGTGCAGGTGGTCGCGCTCTGCGACGGCTCGCTCGTTAAGGCGCAGGAAAAGGCGCACCAGCTCAATGTGCCGCACGCCTGTGCCAGCGTGGAGGAACTGCTCGCGCTCCCTAATCTGCACGCGGTGCACAACTGCACGCCGAACCACCTGCACGCGGAGATTAACTGCCAGATCCTGCGTGCGGGCAAGCACGTGTTTTCCGAAAAGCCGCTGTGCATGACGCCGGACGAGGCGCGCGAGCTGGTGGCGCTGGCGGAGCAGGCGGGCGTGGTGCACGGCGTGAGCTTTGTCTATCGCCAGTTTGCGATGGTGCGCCAGGCGGCGAGCATGATGCGCGCGGGCAGCCTCGGGCGGCTGTTTGCCTCGCACGGCAGCTATTTACAGGACTGGATGCTGCTGGAAACCGACTACAACTGGCGGGTGGATGCCGCGCTCGGCGGCGCGTCGCGGACGGTGGCGGATATCGGCTCCCACTGGTGCGATACGGTACAGTATGTGACCGGCAGGCGCATTACCGGGGTGATGGCTGATTTATCCACCGTCTGGCCAACGCGCAAGGCCAGCGCGGGCGGTCATCAGACCTTCTCCCATGACGAGCAGGCGGAGTATGAAGACAAACCGGTCACCACCGAAGACTTTGGCTCGGTGCTGTTCCGCTTTGACGACGGCAGCAAGGGCAGCTTTAGCGTCTCGCAGGTGAGCGCGGGGCGAAAAAATCGCCTGACCTTTGAAATTAACGGCAGCGAGCAGTCGGTGGCGTGGGATCAGGAAATCCCGCAGCAGCTGTGGATCGGCCATCGCGCCAGGGCAAACCAGATACTCAGCGACGATCCGGGCCTGATGAACCGTGACGTGGCCGACAGCGCCCACTTCCCCGGCGGGCACATTGAAGGCTGGCCGGATGCCTTTAAAAATATGATGGGGCAGTTTTACCGTGCCGTGCAGGCGGGCGCGATGCCGGATAATCCGCAGTTTGCCACCTTCCACGATGGCGCCAGTGTGATGTATATCATTGATGCAATTGTGAAAAGTCATCAGCAGCAGCGCTGGGTGCGCGTGGAATACTGACGCATTGCCCGGTTCGCCGGGCAATCAATTTGTGGTAGCCTGCACAAAACGCTAACCGCAGGATGTATCGTCGCTATGTCAATTCAGAAAATCGCTCAACTGGCCGGGGTATCCGTGGCAACGGTCTCCCGCGTACTGAATAACAGCGATACCGTGAAGGCGAAAAACCGCGAGCGCGTTTTGCAGGCGATCCAGGAGAGTAACTACCAGCCCAATCTGCTGGCGCGTCAGCTGCGCACTGCCCGCAGCTATATGATCCTGGTGATGGTCTCGAACATCGCCAACCCGTTCTGTGCCGAAGTGGTGAAGGGCATCGAAGCCGAGGCGGAAAAGAACGGCTATCGCATTCTGCTGTGCAACTCCGGCTCGGATATTGAGCGCTCCCGCTCGGGCTTAAGCCTGCTCTCCGGTAAAATCGTCGACGGCATTATCACCATGGATGCATTCTCGAAACTGCCGGAGCTGGCCGCGCTGATTGGCAACGCGCCGTGGGTGCAGTGCGCTGAATACGCCGATGCGGGCGCGGTCTCCTGCGTGGGGATTAATGATGTTGATGCCTCCCAGCACGTTGTCAGCCAGCTTGCCGACGGGGGCCGCAAACGCATTGCGTTGATCAACCACGACCTCAGCTACAAATATGCCCGTCTGCGCGAGCGCGGCTATAAGAGCGTCATACACCTGCGGGATCTGGACTATCAGGCGGTGGAGTACGCCAGCGAACTCAGCTCCGGTGCGGGCATGGCGGCGATGCAAAACCTGTTAAAAGCAAACCCGCCGGATGCGGTATTTGCCGTTTCCGATACGCTGGCGGCGGGGGCGCTGCGCGCCATTCAGCAGGCAGGGCTGCGGGTGCCAGAAGATATCGCGGTGGTCGGCTTTGACGGCACCGAGCTGGCGGAGATGATTTCACTCACCACCATTGAACAGCCGTCGCGGGATATCGGGCGCAAGGCGGTCAATCTGCTGTTAAATAAGATCGACAACCCGGATGCGCCCACGGAGAGGGTCATGATGGACTGGCGCTTTATTTCCCGCGCCAGCACCTGATTATCTGGCGATAACGCCAGCCAGCGAGCGAATATCGTTTCCGGTTGGCGACTGGTGAATACGCAGGCCAAATTCATCCACCACCGCGAAAATATGATCGAAGATGTCGGCCTGAATATCTTCGTATTCCGCCCAGATCACCGTGTTGGTAAAGGCATATATTTCAATCGGCAGCCCGTTGGCATCCGGCGCGAGCTGGCGCACCATCAGCGTCATATCTTTACGAATACGCGGGTGGTTACGCAGATATTCATTCAGGTAGGCGCGGAAGGTGCCGATATTAGTCATCTTGCGCAGGTTTAATACCGATTCCCCTTCGCCGTTCTGCTGATTCCACAGGTTAATTTCCTCATGACGCGCGGCCAGATACGGCTTCAGCAGTTTCGCCTGAATCAGCTTCTGCTGCTCCTGCTCGTCGAGGAAATGAATGCTGGTGGTATCGATATTCAGGCTGCGCTTGATGCGGCGACCACCGGAGGCGGACATGCCGCTCCAGTTGATGAACGCATCGGACACCAGCGCCCACGTCGGAATGGTGGTGATGGTGTTATCGAAATTGCGCACTTTCACGGTGGTCAGGCCGATGTCGGTCACCGTGCCGTTGGCGCCGTATTTCGGCATCTCCAGCCAGTCGCCGAGCTTGAGCATGTCGTTGGCGGAGAGCTGAATGCCCGCCACTAAGCCCAGTATCGGGTCTTTAAAGACCAGCATCAGAACGGCAGCCATCGCACCCAGGCCGCTTATCAGAATGGCGGGTGACTGACCGATCAGCAGAGAGATAATCAGTATCCCCACCAGAATGGCGCTCACCAGCTTGATGCCCTGGAATATCCCCTTCAGCGGCAGCTGCGAGGCGGTAGCCATTTTCTGCGACAGATTGAAAATCACGTCCAGCAACGAGAAGAAGGAGAGCAGGGCATAAACCATCACCCACAATTTTGCGCAGGTGGTGAGTAATTCCGCCGCTTCGCTGCCTTTTTGCAGCCACAGAACCGCCTGAACGTTGACGATTATCCCCTGGAGGGTAAACGCCAGACGGTGAAATAACTTGTTCTGCGTAATGATCTGCAACCATAAATGGCTGCTGGCCTGGGCGCGTTTCTCGAATGCGCGCAGCACCACTTTGTGCAGAATAAAATGAACGATAATGGCTGTAAGAAAAATAATACCAAAGATAATCACTAAAGAGGTGGTGTGATTAATTTCAATCCCTAACTCTTCAACCTGAGCAATTAATTCCTGCATAACGTCTCCTGTATTGATGCAGCCCCATAATGGCGGCTGCGGATCTATTATGCAAATTCAGGCAGTTTTATTTTGTCGCCGGACAGGCCTTGACGACCGGTAAACACAGACGATGGCGCATACGCAGCGTGACCAGCGCCAGCACCACCATCATGGCCGTTTCCACCATCAGGAAGACGTTGACCGCCTGGGTGTAATCTCCGTGATGATTTTGCAGCCCGTGCAGCAAAATCGCGCCGAAAATGGCCGGGCCAAGCCCCAGCGCAGCCTGTTGCAGCGTGCTTAAAATCGCGCTCGCGGCCCCTGCGTCGTCAGGCTGAATATCGCGCATCCCGATGCGGTAGAAGCTGTTTACAATCAGCGCCTGCCCGTAACCCACCAGCCCGGTGGCCGGGGCCAGCGTCAGCGCGGTATTCTGCATTCCCCAGTGACGGAACGTGGCGATCAGCGCCACCAGGCCGACAAGCTGAATCGCAAGCCCGGTCAGCAGGATGGCGCTGGTGCTGTAGCGGGCAATCAGGCGTGGGGCGAACCAGGCAGAAATAAAATAGGTGACGCCGAGCGCGATAAAGCTGTTCCCGGACTGCCACGGCGCCATCCCCAGACCGCTTTGCATGGTCAACGCCATACAGAACATGAACCCGGACCAGACGCTGAAAAAGAGTATCCCAATCAGTACGCCAAAGCGGATGCTGCGCAGCTGCAACAGGCGCGGGGCGATGAGCGGGTGGGCATTCTCACGCTCTTTTTTGCGCGCGTTCAGCACCATCAAACAGGCCAGCGGTACAATCGCCAGCAGTGCGGCTTTCAGCGGCCACGACCAGTGCCACTGCGGGCCGAGCGCCATCGGGAACAGCAGACAGCACAGTATTGCCGTCAGCAGGACAGTCCCGGTCCAGTCAATGCGCGACGGCGTGTCGCGGCGGGTTTCCGGCACGTAGCGACGGCTCAGCGCCAGCACCACCAGACAAATCGGCACGTTGATAAAGAAGGCGTTGCGCCAGCCCAGCCCGGCGATGTCCGCCGACACCAGCCAGCCGCCACCCATCTGGCCGACGATAAATGCAATTCCGCCGATACCCCCGAACAGGCTGATCGCTCTGGCGTGTGCCGTTCCTTTTAACGTCACATGCAACGTCGCGAGAATTTGCGGCATGATCAGCGCGGCGCCCGCGCCCTGAATAATGCGCGCGCCAAGTAACTGTTCGATATTGCCCGCCATGCCGCACAGCAGCGAGGCCAGGCCAAAACACGCCACGCCCCACATAAACAGGCGACGGCGGCCAAGGTTATCGCCCAGCTTGCTGCCGGGGGCCAGGCAGACGGCAAAGGCCACGCCGTAGAGGGCGACGATCAGCTCCAGTTCGGTGGCGGTGGCGTGTAATGAATGGGTGATGGAATCCAGCGCCACGTTGGTGATTGAGGTATCAATCAGCGGCAGCATCTGGCCGGTTAACAGCAGTATCAGGCCCGCACGACCCGGTGAAACAACTGACGTATTCATGATGACTCCATTGCGTCAAACAGCGTAGAGTCGTAGCATCAACCATCTGATAAACGGGTACCAGTTCTTGCTTATACTGGTACTGGCACTACCATGCAGGAGATGTTATGGCGCTGATGTCTGAACCTGTCACCTCTCTCCAGGATGACACCCGCAAGCAGCTGGGCGCGTTTTTGCGTGCCCGGCGCGAAAGCCTCGATCCGCAGCGCCTCGGCTTACCGCGCAGCGGCCGCCGCCGCACGCCGGGCCTGCGTCGGGAGGAGGTGGCGATGCTCGCGGATGTCGGCGTGACCTGGTACACCTGGCTGGAGCAGGGCCGGGACGTCAATCCGTCCAGCGCGGTGATGGCCGCCATCGCAAAGGCGCTGCAATGCACCCCGACCGAAGCCCGACATCTTTTTGTGCTCGCCGGTTTGCCGCCGGGTGAAGCCCC
Source organism: Enterobacter cloacae complex sp. EB5 (assembly GCF_031432835.1). Classification (NCBI taxonomy): domain Bacteria; kingdom Pseudomonadati; phylum Pseudomonadota; class Gammaproteobacteria; order Enterobacterales; family Enterobacteriaceae; genus Enterobacter; species Enterobacter cloacae complex sp. EB5. Next base: position 823,120 of record NZ_CP133860.1, on the reverse strand, counting down.
GCAGGCGGTGTGCTGCGAGGGGATCAGCGAAGGCACGCGACGCCTGCTGGATACCCTGATGCCGAAACCTGCCAGTATTCAGAAACCGAATTTCGATATCGTGGCGTGGAACGACAGCTTCGGCCACCTGATGGGCGTCGATTTCAACGCCATCCCGCCGGAAGATCGCAACTGTATTTACCTGTTCCTCACCCATCCGGCGTGGCGCGCGCGGCTCGGCAAACGTGACGACGTGCTGCCGATTTTCGTCTCCTACTTCCGCGCGGCCATGGCTGAGCACCGTGGCGACCCGCTCTGGGAAGCGAAGCTGGCGCGTTTTTTTGCGGTGTCCGAAGAGTTCAAAACCCTGTGGCACCAGCGTAACGACGTGCGCGGCGTGGAGAACCAGCTCAAGCTGTTCACCCATCCCGAGCTGGGGGATTTTCATCTCCAGCAGATGTACTGGTACTCCGCCCCGCGAAACGGATCGCGGCTGCTGGTCTATTTACCCGTGGATGAGGCAGGGGAGAGGGCGATGGCGTGGCTGGCGGAGCAGGGGAAGTAAGTTTTTTGCGAGGGGCTTTCAGGGAATCAACGCGTGACTTAGCCTTTAATGCAAATTGCCTCATATGCTAATATCAGGGAGCCTTTTTCTGCCTTCAGGAGTACAGGCGAAGCTGACCGCCAGCTTGATAAATTTCTCGCTAACCCGACGGCGATGGGGATATTTATTAAGAAGACGCAAAAAACGCCCTCTGCTGAACTCCGTCTGGCACTGAAACGACAACAGGAGATGTTGGATGAGCAAAAAGATTATTGACTGGGACGAACTCAGAGCTGAACTGTTAAGCGATTCAGAAGTTCAGGCTTCCTTTGATGCAGAAGAGCGCAAGGAACGCCTGCGGGAGATGCTGGCGCAATGGCGCAATCATGCTGGTCTGACGCGCGCCCAGGTGGCGGAGCGGATGGGCGTCAGCGCACCGACGGTATCACGAATGGAAGCAAATATTACCCGGGCGAGTCTCGATACATTAACGCGTTATGCGCTGGTGTGCGGGGTAAAGCATCCGCAGATAACGCTTTACTGAAAACGGGCACGCCGATAGCCGGCGTGCCAGAAGCGCTTAGCACTCAGTCACAATCGTGCTCAGCGGCAGACGAGACTTCGGCAGCGTGGCGTTAAAATCTTCCACGCTGTGATGCCCGACCGGGACCACCACCAGGCTGGTGAAGCCTTTCTCTTTCAGGCCAAACTCTTCATCGAGGATCGCGGCGTCAAACCCTTCGATGGGTACCGCATCCAGGCCCATCGCGGCCACGCCCAGCAGGAAGTTGCCGACGTTCAGGTAAACCTGCTTCGCCATCCACTGGTCGTCATCTTTCAGATCCACGCGGTGCATGTCGGCAAAATAGCAGCGGCCTTTGTGGTTTGCGGCTTTTGCTTCTGGCGTGGCGAAACGGCCGTCAGCCTCTTCCTGATCGACAACGCGCTCAAGCCAGGCATCGTCCATCGCGGTTTTCGCGCAGAACACCACCACGTGAGAGGCATCCAGCATTTTGCGTTCGTTAAACACATAGGTGCCCGCCGCGGATTTTGCCACGCGCGCTTTACCCTCTTCAGTGCTGGCAACAATAAAGTGCCACGGCTGGGAGTTGGTGCTGGACGGGCTGTATTGCAGCAGCGTTTTGATTTTTTCCGCTTCTTCTGCGGTCAGTTTTTTGGCTGGGTCGAACGCCTTGGTAGAGTGGCGTTTCAGGGCGACAGAAATAATATCCATAACAACTCCTGGTGATGAAATTCGCCCGCGGGCGGGCGTGAAAGGAAAGCAGATTACCGCGCGAAGCGGGAAAAGATAAGTGCGATTCGAGCGCTTATTCTGTTCGTCTGAGACGAACAATCAGGCTGACCGAATCCACTTCTGATCTTTTTTCGGCAGTTTATCAACGACCAGATTCCACGAATCCGTAATCAGGTCGGTGACCAGTTCAGGCGTGATGTCGTCCGTGCCATAAAGGGAGATCCAGTGTTTTTTATTCAGATGGTAACCGGGCTCCACGCCACGGTAGATCTGCTGATTGAGCAGCGATTTTTCCGGATCGGATTTCAGGCTGACGTGGGCCCGACCGTGTGCCGTCGCCATCAGCATAAAAATTTTCCCGCCCACCTTAAACACGTCATACTCCGGGCCAAACGGCCAGCAATGTTCGGTAAAAGGCATCTCCAGCGCGACGCGTCTGGCATGTTCCTGCAAGGATTTACTGTCCATGGTTATCTTCCTCAGCAAGCCCGCGCCACATGGCTTCAAAGCCCAGCGCTTTAAAATCGACGGCACGGGACGGATCGCGCGCGGCAAACTCCATGGTGGTTTCAGCCAGCGATAAGAACATTGCATCACCGAAGGTCTTAAACTCGTCAGACATAAACACCGGGCGGATCGAACGACGACACAGTTCATGCAGCTCCGGGAACATGTCTTTCACCGCCTGCTCGGTTTCGGCGTTTAGCTTTTCACTGACGCCAATCTGGCGGATAGCCGCATGCGCCAGGGGGTTACGAATGCCCCAGTCCACATAGCTGTTCCAGATATTGCGGGTATGCTCTTTTGGCTCGGTGATGGTGCGATCGAGATTCGCCAGCATGGTCTGGCAGAGATCCTGCTTCAGATGCAGGTAGAGGGCATTCAGCAGATCGTCTTTGGTAGCAAAGTAGCGAAACAGTGTCCCTTCAGCGACGCCCGCATTACGGGCAATTAACGCCGTTGAGGCGGCAATACCTGACTGCGCAAACGCAGCCGTTGCTGCTTCCAGTAAGGCCTGTTTTTTATCTTCACTCTTCGGACGTGCCACTAAATTTTTCCTCCCGTCAATTGTAAAAGCCCTGATTGAAACACGAGCCTTGATACGCTGCAACGCGGAATGTCAAAGATCGAAAACCTTCTTGACGGCGTAATCATCCTATCTATAATGAGTGCTTACTCACTCATAATCAAGTATCACCCGCGCAAACCATCGGATGGGGCGCGTAGGCGGGTCAGGAAATGAAAAAGCCTCTATTCATCTGCGTGGTGTTAGTCATGATTATTGCTTCAGCTGCCAGTTTACCGTTTGTACTGAATGCCGGATTTGGCCAGCCACCGCAGGGTGCGCAGCTCTCTGAAGTGGAAGCCTCTCCGCACTATCGCGACGGGCAATTCCATAACACGCTCCCTACGCCGGGCTTTACCGGGCAACAAAATATGCTGGTGGCGTGGTGGCAGTTCCTTACCCGTAAAACCGAAAACGCCCGTCCTGCGCAGCCGCTGCCGCTGGTGAAAACCGATCTGGCGAGCCTGTCGCCTGAACAGGACACACTGGTGTGGCTCGGCCACTCCTCCTGGTATATGCAGCTGGCGGGGAAACGCATCCTGATCGATCCGGTTCTGAGTAGCTACGCCGCACCGTTCTCGTTCCTCAATAAAGCGTTTGTGGGGGAGTACCCGTGGCGTGCGGAGAGCATGCCGGAGATCGACCTGCTGATTATCTCCCACGATCACTATGACCATCTGGATTACGCCACCATCAAGGCGCTGCTGCCGAAGGTTAAGCGCGTGGTCACGCCGCTGGGCGTGGGGTCGCATCTGCGCTACTGGGGGATGAACCCGGAGATAATCGACGAGCGGGACTGGAACCAGTCGGTGCATATCAGCGATGCGCTGACGGTACACGTTCTGCCGGCGCGCCATTTTTCCGGGCGCGGCATTAAGCGTAACCAGACCTTGTGGGGCAGCTTTATGTTTGTCACCCCAGAGCGAAAGGTCTACTACAGCGGTGACTCCGGTTACGGCCCGCACTTCAAGGCTATTGGCGAGCAGTTTGGCGGAGTTGACTTAGCCATCATGGAAAACGGGCAGTACGACCAGGACTGGAAGTACATCCATATGCACCCGGCAGAAACGGCGCAGGCCTCGGCAGATCTCAATGCCAAAGCGGTCGTACCGGGACATAACGGGCGTTTTGTGCTGGCGAAACATACCTGGAACGATCCACTGATCCAGCTGGCGAAAGCCAGTAAGGATAAAAACTACCGGCTGCTGACGCCGGAGCTGGGCGAACCCGTGCGGGTGAGTGATACCACGCAACAATTTCGCGAGTGGTGGGAATAATGTTTAAGCGAGAAGCAGAGGGGGAGAGCAGTATGACGATTTCCGCTCAGGTCATTGATACGATTGTCGAATGGATCGATGACAACCTACACCAGCCGTTACGCATCGAAGAAATTGCCCGCCACGCGGGTTACTCAAAATGGCATTTACAGCGGCTGTTTATGCAGTACAAAGGCGAAAGTCTGGGGCGCTACATCCGCGAACGCAAGCTGCTGATGGCGGCGCGCGATCTGCGTGAGTCAGACGAGCGGGTGTACGACATCTGCCTGCGCTACGGGTTTGACTCGCAGCAGACGTTTACCCGCATCTTTACCCGCACCTTCAACCAGCCGCCCGGTGCGTATCGCAAAGAAAACCACGGTCGGGCGCACTGAAAAACATCCCCTCACCCTAACCCTCTCCCCAAAGGGGAGAGGGCCGGAGTGAGTGGATCAGACCGCACCATGCTTACCAGCTGTAATTCACCGTCGCCGTCACCGTCCGGCCAATCCCGTAGAAGCACGCCGTATCGCTTGCGCACGACGCCACATACTTCGTGTCTGCCACGTTATTGACGTTGAACTGCACGTTTGCCCCTTTCAGGCTGCGGTTCATCTCGCCCAGGTCGTAGCGCAGCATCGCGTCATACAGATCCACCGATGGCACCTTAAAGGTGTTCTTCGCATCGCCGTAGCTGGTGCCGATGTAGCGCATCCCCACGCCAGCGGTCAGGCTCTTCAGCGCCCCGCCCGGAACGGTATAGCTGGCGAATGCCGATGCCATATGCGCCGGAATGCGCGCAGGCGTTTTGCCTTCAGTTCCCGCCACCGTGGTGCTTTCGGTTTTTGAATCGGTGTAAGTGTAGGAGCCAATCAGGTTGATGTTATCCATCAGCGTGGCGTGGATTTCCGCTTCGGCGCCTTTCGAACGCACCTTGCCCGCATTTTCGAACCAGCCTTCAGCGCTGTTATAGGTCGCGACGTTGTCCTGAGTTAAATCGTACAGCGCCAGGGTCATCAGCGTGGTGTCGACCGGCTGATATTTCAGGCCAATCTCGGTCTGCTCCCCGGTAGTCGGCCTGAATGGCGCGACGCCCGGCGCACGGTTGGTTTGCAGGTTCGGTTCAAACGAGGTGCTGTAGCTGACGTACGGCGACAGGCCAGAATCAAACGCGTACAGCAGGCCAGTGCGCCAGGTAAATTTGCTGTCGTTCTGCTGGGTTAAGCTGTTGTCGGTGAAGTCGTTGGTACGCACTTCGCTCCAGTCGTAGCGCCCGGAAACCAGCCACTCCCAGTTGTTCCAGCTCATCTGATCCTGAAGATACAGACCTATCTGGTCGAGATTTTGCTGCTCGTCGGACGCCGTTTTGAAGGTGCTTTCATCCACGTTCACGCCGTAAACCGGGTTTGTCCAGTCGAGGTCATACTGTGAGCCGCTCCCGCGCGCCAGCAGCTGTTTATCCTTACTGGTCTTGTAATCAAACCCGCCGAGCAGGGTGTGGCTGACGCTTCCGGTCTCCAGCAGATATTCCAGCTGGTTATCAAGGCCAAATTCGTTGGTCGTGCGCTCTTCATGCTGGGCGCGACGGGTCAACACCGTGCTGTTGGCCGCGCTGTTGGCGTAAACCAGATAACGATATTTCTGCTTGATGGTGGCGTAACGGGCGTTCTGGCGGAAGGTGAGGTTGTCGGCGAACTGGTGTTCCAGCTCGTAGCCAATCATCGTCTGCTCGCGCCAGGACTGATTGTAATTCGGATCGCTGACGTTAAAGTTGCGCGGGATGTACTTCCCGTCGACGCTTTTCACCGTGCCGTAGGCGGGCAGGAAGTTGCGGTATCCGGCATCCGGATCTTTCTGGTAGCTGGTCAGCAGCGTAAAGCGGGTCTGATCGTTCGGGTACCAGGTGATCGCCGGGGCGATCGCCATCCGCGTCTCTTTATAATCGTCCACCTGATTATGCTGCGTACGGGCGATGCCGTTCACGCGATACAGCACGCCGCCGTCGTCGCTCAGCCTGCCGCCGAAATCAAACGCACCTTCGGCGAGATCGTGATTGCCGGTGCGGAACTGCACGTTGTGAATGGCCTCCGCCGTCGGGCGCTTGCTGGTCATGCTGATTAATCCGCCCGGATTCACCTGTCCAAACAGCACCGACGCCGGGCCGCGCACTAGCTCCACGCGCTCAAGCAGCCACGGGTCAACTGTGCCCGTCTGTGAGGAAGCCGTTGCGCCAAAGCTTAAGCCGTCGAGGAATTTCGGCACATAGCTAAAGCCGCGCACAAACACCTCGTCGTTACGGTTAGACGAGCCCCGATACTCGGTAAACACGCCCGCCGAGTAGCGCAGCGCCTGCGAAACGGAGGTGACGTCCTGCATGTTCATCTGATCGCGGGTGATCACCGATACCGACTGCGGCGTCTTCACGATCTCCGCGCTGGTCTTGGTGGCGGAGAGCGTTTTCGTCGCCACAATGCTTTTTACGGGCGCAGTGGGCTCTTCACTCACGCCCTGCGTTACCGTAATCGTTTCTTCTTTCGTTTCTGCCTGAGCCGCGACGCTGGTCGTCGCCAGACTCAGCAGCCAGAGCTGCATTATCTTATTATTTTTAAACATTTTTATTGAACGTCCTTGGTTGCTATCGCCATAAAAACACCGGTAAATCGCCGTTGATGATATTGCAAATTATTACCATTTGCATTAGCGTTGTTAACAAATTTCGTTGGGGAACAAGCGGTAATGAAGAGGGTATGGAGTGGGTTGCTGTTGGGGATCGGCGCGCTGCCCGCCGTGGCGGCAACGTGCGAGCAATCGTCCCGGCAGGGCGATATTCAGGGAAAGTTTGATGCCAGCGGCGAAGTCTGCTTCTCCCTGCCTGAATTGGGTGAAAATTACGTTTCCGCCACGCTGCATGGCGTGACGGATGCGCGCCTGCTGGACGGACAAAACCGCCGCATTCGCACGCTGGTCGAAAACGGTCCTGCCGACGGGGAACACACGCTGCTGTTTGCTCTGCCGGTGAAACAGAACACCTCGCTGGTGCTACACGGCGAAGCCGGCAAGCCGTGGCGTTTTCAGTGGCGAATGAAAGAGACCTCTCCGTTACCACGCGTGCAGATGCTGGTGCCAGAAAGCCCGACGCTGAAGGCGCTGGCAAACGACATTTCTGCCGGTGGAAGTACCGAGGCGTTCTGGCAGGCGCAGCGTCGACAGGGAACGCCGATGGTTGAGCCGGTAGATGCGAGCCATAAGCGCGTGACCTTTCTGTGGCGCGGCGCGCGGGATAACGTCTTCATTCTCGGCTCGCCGGCGGGGGATCACGATCCGCTGTTCCGCCTGGGCAACAGCGACGTCTGGTTCCGCAGCTACGTGGTCCCCGCTGATACGGTGATGCAGTACAAGCTCGCCCCCGATGTGCCGATCGTTGAAGGCTCTGCCCGCGATCAACGCCGCGCCATCCTGGTGAGCGCGCAGGCCGATCCGCTTAACCCGAATACCTTCGGGGAGCAGAAGACCGATCGCTGGAATCGCTATTCTCTGCTCGATCTCAGCCCGGCGCGCTACTGCTCCGTTCGGGCTACGGCACAGCCGCTGGTACACGGGACGTTGAGCCGCCAGAGGCTGAGCAGCAACATCCTCGGCAATGCCCGCGACGTGATGATCTACCAACCGCGCGGCGCACAGCCTGCACGCTGGACGCTCATCCTCTTCGACGGACAGGTTTATCAGGACGAATACCATTTTGCCAACGTGCTGGACGGTCTGATTGCCCGGCATCACCTGCCACCGATTAACGTGGTGTTTATCGACAGCCTCGATCACGCCCGTCGCGGCAACGAGCTGCCGCCGAACCCGGATTTTGCTGACTTTATGGCGCACGAACTGCTGCCGTGGCTGCGGGGGAAGGGCATTGGCATGCAGCGGCAGAAAACCGTACTGGCAGGATCAAGCTATGGGGGAATTGCCTCTTCATGGGTAGCGCTGCGCTATCCGCGCCTGTTTGGCAACGTGCTGAGCCTTTCCGGTTCTTACTGGTGGGCGCCAGAAGGTGACGCCCCCGGCTGGCTGACGCGTCAGTACCAACAGTCTCCACCGTATCCGGTGCGTTTCTGGTTACAGGCCGGGAAGTTTGAAACCACGGGGCCGGGCGGCGGTATCTATCGCACCACGCAGGATTTTGAACAGGTGCTGAGGAATAAAGGCTACCGCGTCAGCTTCCACCCCTCATCCAGCGGCCACGACTACGCGGCCTGGTGTGAAGCGCTAATCCACGGGATGCGCGATCTCACTGGCTTACGACGCCAGTGAAAACCAGCGGCGCCAGATGAAACGCAGGATAAAGAATTCGATGGCGCCGAGCACCAAAAACCACAGACAGAACAGAATGGTGTACAGCTGATTCAGATCGACCATATGAAAGGTCTGAACCAGCTTCTGCGCCAGCACCAGACCCAGCGACGGCGCAGGTAATAGCAGGCAGGAGAGCAGGGCCATCAGCAAAATGCCCCCTGCGGTGAGCAGCGATTCTAACGGGTGTTTCATCGTAATGTTAATCGTCAGTTAAAAATGTCATTGTCCGGCATCCTGAAACGTAAAGCAATATCATGCCCACTGGCAAAATTGGGTGAAAGGCCACCGTTATTCTGAGAATTAATAACAGAAAATAGATAATATTTCCGCGGCGATTAAATTAATATCGCGTTATGTAAATAAACGTCTTTCTCACGAAAATAATTTTACAAAGCTATAGGTGCTATATCCAATTAACGTCGCAATAACAATGGCTGCGACAATGTATAACGCCAGGCGCCGTCCGCGATAAATACCAAACATGCTTCCTCCTCGTTTAGTGTTGGTTTAGAAATATTTTGTAAAAATCAACGCGTCGAAATAATTTTAATCAGTTTTGAATAACCGGGTAGTCAATATATTGCGGTAGATCAATTTAACCCGCAAGATTTAAAAATGAATTATTTAAAGCCAGAAAGGAATTCCGGCTTCCGTCCACCGGATATTGAAGGAAAAATACCATGACCAAAAAAAATTTCTCGCAGAATATGCCACCCGCAGGCGGGCAGGCGTACCAGCAGACCGTAGAGCAGGTGCTTGCTCAGGCGCAGAGCCAGGCTAATGGCCTGGACCGCGCCGAGGCGCAGGCACGTTTGCAGAAACATGGCCCGAACGCGCTGCCGGAGAAAAAAGGCAAGCCGGGCTGGCTGCGTTTTCTCGCGCATTTTAACGATGTCCTGATTTACGTCCTGCTGGCGGCCGCCGTATTAACGGCAGTCATGGGACACTGGGTTGATACGCTGGTTATTCTGGGCGTGGCGGTAATCAATGCCTTAATTGGCCACATTCAGGAAAGTAACGCGGAAAAATCCCTGAAGAGTATTCGCAATATGCTCTCCAGCGAGGCGCGCGTTATTCGTAACGGCAACCATGAAACTATCCCGACGACGGAAATCGTCCCGGGCGATATTATTGTGTTGCGCGCAGGTGATCGTATTCCGGCGGATATGCGTTTAATCGAAGCGCATAATTTACGTGTGGAAGAGGCAATTCTGACCGGTGAATCCACCGTGGTGGATAAACACACGAACCCGCTGAACGGCGAATTACCGCTGGGCGACCGCACGAACCTGGTCTTTTCCGGTACGACGGTCAGCGCGGGCGGCGGCGTGGGCGTGGTCATTGCCACGGGCCAGGAGACCGAACTCGGCCACATCAACCAGATGATGGCGGGCATTGAAAAACACCGCACCCCGCTGCTGGTGCAGATGGACAAGCTGGGTAAAGCGATCTTCGCCATCATTCTGGCGATGATGGCCGCGCTGTTTGTCTTCAGCCTGGTGTTCCGCGAGATCCCGATGGGCGAGCTGCTGCTCTCCCTGATTAGCCTGGCGGTAGCCTCCGTGCCGGAAGGTCTGCCGGCGATTATCTCCATTATACTCTCCCTGGGCGTGCAGGCGATGGCGCGCAAGCGGGCGATTATCCGCAAGCTGCCGACGGTTGAAACCCTGGGCGCGATGACCGTGGTCTGCTCGGATAAAACCGGCACCCTGACCATGAACGAGATGACGGTGAAAGCCATCATCACCGCCGACACCTGCTATCGCGTGGACGGAAACAGCTACGAGCCGGTGGGCAACATCTACCTCGAAGGCAGCGACGAGCCGGTGCAGATCCAGCCGGGCACCGTGCTGGAGCAGTACCTGCGCACCATCGACCTGTGTAACGACAGCCAGCTGATTCAGGACGAGCGCGGGCTGTGGGGCATCACCGGCGGCCCGACCGAGGGCGCGCTGAAGGTGCTGGCGGCGAAAGCGCACCTCGCGCCGGTCGAGACCACCTTGGTCAACAAGATCCCGTTCGACTCGCAGTACAAGTACATGAGCACCCACTACCAGATTGGCGGTGAAGAGCAGATTTTGATCACCGGCGCGCCGGACGTGATTTTCGCCCTGTGTGAGCAGCAGCAGACCCGCAACGGTGCGCAAGCCTTTGACCGCGCGTACTGGGAAACGGAGATGGAGCGCTATGCGCGTCAGGGGCTGCGCATGGTCGCCGCGGCGTTCAAGCCAGCGAACGGCGAGCAGGCATTAACTCACGACGACCTGAGCCACGGCCTGATTTTCCTCGGCATTGCCGGGATGATGGATCCGCCGCGTCCGGAAGCGATTGAGGCGATTAACGCCTGCCAGCAGGCGGGGATCCGCGTGAAGATGATCACCGGGGATCACCCGCAGACGGCGATGAGCATCGGCCAGATGCTGGGGATCACCAACAGCGAGCAGGCGGTTACCGGCTACCAGCTGGAGAAGATGGACGACGCCGAGCTGGCGGAAGCGGCGGTGAAGTATGACATCTTCGCCCGTACCAGCCCGGAGCATAAGCTGCGCCTGGTGAAAGCGTTGCAGGACAAAGGCGAAATCGTCGGCATGACCGGTGACGGCGTGAACGATGCCCCGGCGCTGCGCCAGGCGGACGTGGGTATCGCGATGGGCATCAAAGGCACGGAAGTGACCAAAGAGGCGGCGGATATGGTCCTGACGGACGATAACTTCGCCACCATCGCCAGCGCGGTGAAAGAGGGGCGTCGCGTTTACGACAACCTGAAGAAGACCATCCTGTTCATCATGCCGACCAACCTGGCGCAGGGGCTATTGATTGTGATTGCGCTGCTGGCGGGGAACATCATTCCGCTGACGCCGGTGCTGATCCTGTGGATGAACATGGCGACCTCCGCCACGCTCTCCTTCGGTCTGGCCTTCGAGGCCGCCGAGCGCAACATTATGCGCCGCCCGCCGCGTCAGACCGGGCAGCACGTGATGGACGCCTACGCCGTCTGGCGCGTGGCCTTTGTCGGCACCATGATTGCCATTGCCGCCTTTGCGCTGGAAGCCTGGCTGGCCCCGCGCGGCCACAGCGCGGAGTTCATCCGCACCGTGCTGTTGCAGATGCTGGTCTGCGCCCAGTGGGTATACATGATTAACTGCCGCAACACCGACGGGTTCTCCCTGAACCGCGGCCTGCTGGCGAACAAAGGGATCTGGCTGGTAACGGGCGTGCTGTTCCTGCTCCAGGCGGCGATCATCTACCTGCCGTTTATGCAGATGCTGTTCGGCACCGAAGCGCTGCCGCTGCGCTACTGGTTCGTGACGCTGGCGGTGGCGGGGGTGATGTTCTTCGTCGTCGAAATCGAGAAGCGACTGACCCGCAGGTTCCGTAAGGCTGCATAACCTTTTGCCCTCACCCTAACCCTCTCCCACGGGGAGAGGGAACTCTGACCTCCCTCTCCCCGTGGGAGAGGGCCGGGGTGAGGGCAACAACCCTGAGGTACTCCCATGAAATTCCCACTCCTGTTCGCACTCCTCGCCTGCACCCTGCCACCCGCATTCGCCGCCGCCATTCCCGTGCGTGTCGCCACCGTGGAGCAGACCGCCCACGCCGCCGAGCGTCAGATCCCGGGCCGCATTGAAGCCATTCACACCGTTGAGCTGCGCGGGCGTACGGAAGGCGTGATAACGAAAATCCACTTCCGCGACGGGCAGTACGTGAAAAAAGGCGACGTGTTGTTCGAACTGGACGACGCCGAGCCGCGCGCCGCCCTGCGTCTGGCGCAGGCCGAAGTGAGAAGCGCCGAAGCCACGCTGCGTCAGGCGCAGCAGCAGCTGTCCCGCTTCGAAAGCCTGGGCAGCAGTAACGCCATCAGCCGCCACGACGTGGACAACGCCCGCATGCAGCGCGACGTAGCGAGCGCCGCGCTGGAGCAGGCGAAAGCCCGGCTCGAGACCCGCAGCGTCACCCTCGACTACACGCGCATTACCTCACCGATTGACGGACGCGTGGGGCACAGCAACTTTCACGTCGGCAGTCTGGTGAATCCTGCCAGCGGTGTGCTGGTGGAGGTGGTGCAGCTCGATCCCATCCGCATCGCCTTTGCGCTGGAAGAGGGCACGTTTGCCACTAAAGCCGGACAGCATGCGGATATCAGCGCCATGAAGCAGGCCTGGCAGGCGCTGATTGACAGCAACGGCCAGCGCATCAGCGGTGAACTCACCTCCGTGGACAACCGCATCGACCCGCGCACCGCCAGCGTGATGCTGCGCGCCGAGTTCGCCAACCCGCGCCATCAGCTGCTGCCCGGCGGCAACGTGAACGTCTACCTGCGTCCGGTAAGCGAGCAACCGGTGCTGACCCTGCCCGCCGCTGCCGTACAGCAGAATGGCGACGGGTTCTTTGCCTGGGTGGTTAACGCCGATGGCAAAGCCGAAATGCGTCCGCTGAAGGTCGCCGGGCAGATCGGCCAGCAGTTCCGGATTGCCTCCGGCGTGAAGCCCGGTGAGCGAGCGATTACTGACGGTGCGCAGCGCGTGCAGCCAGGCGTTGCCGTCCAGATACTGAATTAAGGAGCCATCATGCTGACGTTTTTCATCAAACGCCCGCGCTTTGCGATGGTGATTGCGCTGGTTATCACCCTGCTGGGGGCCATCGCGCTGAAGATTATTCCGGTGGAGCAGTACCCGCAGATCACCCCGCCGGTCGTGAATGTGTCAGCGTCTTGGCCGGGCGCCAGCTCGGCTGACGTGGCGGAGGCCATCGCCACGCCGCTGGAAACGCAGCTGAACGGCGTGGATCACATGCTCTATATGGAGTCCACCAGTTCGGACGAAGGCACGTACAGCCTGAACATCACCTTTGCGGCGGGCACCGACCCGGATCTCGCCGCCATCGACGTGCAGAACCGCGTGGCGCAGGCCGTGGCGCAGCTGCCGACCGAGGCACAGCAAAACGGCGTGCAGGTACGCAAGCGCGCCACCAGCCTGATGATGGGGGTAAGCCTTTACTCACCGAACAACACCCACACGCCGCTGTTCGTCAGCAACTACGCCAGCACCCAGGTGCGCGAGGCGTTGTCGCGTCTGCCGGGCGTCGGGCAGGTACAGATGTTTGGCGCACGGGACTACAGCATGCGCATCTGGCTGCGTCCGGACCGCATGAACGCCCTGAACGTGACCAGCGATGACGTGGCGCAGGCGCTGCGCGAGCAGAACGTGCAGGGGGCGGCAGGCCAGGTCGGTACACCGCCGGTGTTTAACGGCCAGCAGCAGACGCTGACCATTAACGGGCTGGGGCGCTTAAACCAGGCCGACGACTTTGCCAACATCATTATCCGCGCCGGGGAGATGGGTCAGCTGGTGCGCCTGAAGGACGTCGCCACCATCGAGCTTGGCTCGCGCAGCTACAGCTCTGGCGCGCAGCTGAACGGGCACGACTCCGCCTACCTCGGCATCTACCCGACGCCGTCCGCTAACGCCCTGCGCGTGGCCGATGCGGTGCGCGCGGAGCTGGAACGGTTATCCACGCGCTTCCCGGACGATCTGGTCTATGAAGTCAAATTCGACACCACCTCGTTTGTGGCCGCCACCATCAAAGAGATTGGCGTCTCGCTGGCGCTGACGATGCTGGCGGTGGTGGTCGTGGTGTCCCTGTTCCTGCAAAGCTGGCGCGCGACGCTGATTGTTGCCCTTGCCATTCCGGTGTCGCTGGTGGGCACCTTCGCGGTGCTCTATACGCTCGGCTACTCCGCCAATACGCTGAGCCTGTTCGCTATCATTCTGGCGCTGACCATGGTGGTGGATGACGCCATCGTGGTGGTGGAGAGCGTCGAAACGCTGATGGCGGAAGGGCAGAGCCGTACGGCGGCGACCGCGCTGGCGCTGCGCCAGATCGCCGGGCCAGTGATTGCCACCACGCTGGTGCTGCTGGCGGTGTTTGTGCCGGTGGCGCTCCTGCCGGGGATAGTGGGCGAATTGTACCGCCAGTTCGCGGTGACGCTCTCGACTGCCGTGACGCTCTCAAGCCTGGTGGCGTTGACTCTTACGCCCGCGCTCTGCGCGATGCTGCTGCGCCCGCGTCCGGCTCAGCCCGCCGCCGTTTTCCGTGGGTTCAACCGCGGGCTGGACGCCACGCGCACGCTTTACACCCGGATCGTGAGCGTGTTCAACCTCCGTCCGTGGCTGGCGCTGCTGGCCACCGCAGGCGCGACGGCGGTGGTGGTATTCAGCTTCATGTCGATGCCAAAGGGCTTCCTGCCCCAGGAGGATCAGGGCTACTTCTTCGCCAGCGTCCAGCTGCCGGAGGCAGCCTCGCTGGAGCGCACCGAAGCGGTGATGACCACCGCGCGCGAGCTGATCGCTAAAAACCCGGCGGTAGAAGACGTGATTCAGGTTTCAGGGTTTAACATCCTCAACGGCACCAGCGCATCGAACGGCGGGTTTATCTCCATCATGCTCAAAGACTGGGGCGAGCGCCCGCCGCTGGATGAGGTGATGGGCACCCTTCAGCGCCAGCTGCTGGCCCTGCCGGAAGCCACCATCATGACCTTTGCGCCGCCGACGCTGCCGGGGCTGGGCAACGCCTCCGGCTTCGACCTGCGCATTCAGGCGCAGGCGGGGCAAAGCCCGGCGGAGCTGGAGCGCGTGACGCGTGAGGTGCTGGCGAAAGCCAACCAGCACCCGCAGCTAAGCCGCGTGTTCACCACCTGGAGCAGCAACGTGCCGCAGATGACGCTTACCGTTGACCGCGAGCGCGCGGCCCGCCTCGACGTGCCGGTGTCACGCATCTTCAGCAGCCTGCAAACCGCCTTTGGCGGCACGCGCGCCGGGGATTTCAGCGTCAACAACCGCGTCTACCACGTGGTGATGCAGAACGAGATGCAGTGGCGCGAGCGCGCGGAGCAAATCAGCGACCTGTTCGTGCGCAGCAACAGCGGCGAGCGGGTGCGTCTGAGCAACCTCGTCACCATCACGCCGACCGTCGGCGCACCATTCATTCAGCAGTACAACCAGTTCCCGTCGGTATCGGTGAGCGGCTCGGCAACGGAAGGAGTGAGTAGCAGCACCGCAATGGCGGCGATGGGCGAGATTCTGGCGGAAAACCTGCCAGCCGGGTACGACTACGCCTGGAGCGGCATGTCGTATCAGGAGCAGCAGACCGGCAATCAGGCGATATGGATTGTGCTGGCGGCGGTGGTGATGGCGTGGCTGTTCCTCGTCGCCCAGTATGAGAGCTGGACGCTCCCGGCGAGCGTGATGCTCTCGGTGCTGTTCGCCATCGGCGGGGCGCTGGTCTGGCTGTGGCTGGCGGGCTACGCCAACGATGTGTATGTGCAGATTGGTCTGGTGCTACTGATAGCCCTCGCCGCCAAGAACGCAATTCTTATCGTGGAGTTTGCCCGCGCCCGGCGCATGGACGGAATGGCGATTGTCGATGCCGCACGGGAGGGGGCCTCGCGCCGCTTCCGCGCGGTAATGATGACCGCCGTGTCGTTCATTATCGGCGTCCTGCCGATGATGCTGGCGACCGGGGCGGGCGCCCAGAGCCGCCGCATCATCGGCACTACGGTGTTCAGCGGCATGCTGGTGGCGACCGTGGTGGGGATAGTGTTCATCCCGGCGCTGTTCGTGCTGTTCCAGCGCCTGCGCGAGTGGGGCCACGGCCTTACGGACTCGTCGCCCACAGCTCACAGTGCTTCTGCACCAGAGAAATCAGCGAGCCGCCATCGGCAATAAAGTCCCGCATGCGCTGCGCCTCGCTCTTGCCCTGCTTTAACAGCAGGGCAATCTCATTGATTGCGCTTGTCGCGCCGAGCTTCTCGGCCGACGGCGCAACCTGCTCCAGCAGCCAGGCGATATCTTCCGCCACGGTTTTGTGCTCGCCGGTATGCACGTCCGTCAGAATGCCATCCAGCCCGTAGCGACAGGCCTGAAAACGGTTAAAACGATACAGCAGAAAATCTCGTTCCTGATGCTTATAGGGCCGCGCGGTCAGCAGCCAGTGCGACGTCGCCTGAATAAGCCCGGCGATGTTAATGGCATGGCCGAGCGTCAGCGGCGTATCCATCACCCGCACCTCGACGGTGCCGAAGTGCGGGCTGGGGCGGATGTCCCAGTGCAGATCCTTAATGCTGTCGATCATGCTGGTGGAACTCAGGCGGCGGAACAGCCCCTCGAACTCCTGCCAGCTGTTGACCCACGGCATCTGGCCGTTATCCGGGAAGCCCGAGAAGATGTTGAGACGCGATGAGGCGAACTTCGTGTCCGTGCCCTGCATATACGGTGATGCGGCGGCCAGGGCGATAAAGTGCGGCACAAAGCGCGACAGGCCGTGCAGCAGGTAAATGGCGTCGTCCCCGGTCCGACAGCCGACGTGTACGTGCTGGCCGAACACCGTCGCCTGCAAAATCAGGTAGCCAAAGCGCTCCAGCGTGACGTTATAGCGCTCGTCGTCGCACACTTCCTGCCGCTGCCATTTCTGGAACGGATGCGTCCCACCGCCGCAGATCTGGATATGCTGATCTTCCGCCGCCCGCAGGATACTCTGCTGCATCACTGAAAACTGCGCCGCTGCCTGGTCGATGGTCTGGCACACGCCGGTGGCGATTTCGAGCATGCTTTCGGTGATGTCGTGTTTGACTTCGCCCCCTTTGATGTCGTCTTTGACGGCGGCGATGAGGGCAGAGGAGTCCTGGCTCAGATCGTAACCCGGCGGGTTAACCACCTGGAGTTCGAGCTCAATGCCGAGGGTATAAGGTTCAGAGGATTTGAAGTCGGGTAAGGGCATGGCGCACTCCGTTGTCTGTTATGTGTTGAGTATAGACAATGGGCGTGGCGCGCTCTTTCCAGGGTGGTATAACTGATAGCAGGCTTAGCAAAAGGGGAGTGATCCATGTCTGACTATCCAACCATTGCGCTGACAGGACCCGGTGCGATTGGGACCACCATCGCCGCGGTGCTGCATGAAGCGGGCCGCACGCCGCTGCTGTGTGGTCGCACCGCGCATCCGGAACTGCGCCTGCGTCACGATGAGGGTGAAATTGTGGTGCCCGGTCCGGTACTCACCGATCCCAGCGTCATTACGCGCCCCGTTGACCTCGTTTTTTTGGCGGTAAAAACGACGCAAAATGCCGACAGCGCCGGTTGGCTGCGCGCCCTGTGCGATGAAAACACCGTGGTCTGCGCGCTGCAAAACGGCGTGGAGCAGAAAGCCCAGCTCGCGCCTTTGGTCAATGGCGCAACGGTGCTGCCCTCGGTGGTCTGGTTCCCCGCTCAGCGCGAGCCGGACGCCTCCGTCTGGCTGCGGGCAAAACCGCGCCTGACGCTGCCGGACGTGCCGCAGGCGCAGCGGGTGGTGGAGGCGCTTCGCGGGACGCGCTGTGACGTTGAGCTCTCGACAGATTTCACTACCGTCGCCTGGCGCAAGCTGCTGCAAAACGCGGTTGCCGGGCTGATGGTGCTGGCCAATCGCCGCGCCGGGATGTTCAGGCGCGAGGATATCAGCGAACTGGCGCTGGCCTACCTGCGCGAGGGGCTGGCCGTCGCCCGCGCCGAGGGGGCGAAGCTGGCCGATGACGTGGCGCAGGAGATTCTGGCGAACTTTCAGCGCGCGCCAGTGGATTTGGGCACGTCGATCCTCGCCGACCGTCAGGCGGATCGCCCGATGGAGTGGGACATCCGCAACGGCGTGATCCAGCGCTATGGCCGCAGGCACGGGATTGCGGTGCCCATCAGCGATGTGGTGGTGCCGCTGCTGGCGGCGGGGAGTGAGGGGCCGGGCTAACGGCCACTGTTTTTCCGTTCGGCAAGGTAATGGGCGGCCGTGCTGCCCATCGCTTTTCTAAACAGGGTGATAAACGTATTCATGCCTGAGAGTGGCGGCGGGCCGATAGAGAGGAAGGGAGATGAATATGAATGTCCGCTCTGAGCCAGGAGCAGACATTCCTAATTTCAGTCCATGCTAATTAACGGGGGCACGTCAAGTCCCCGTGATTGAGTTATTGTTTGATGGCGTTTTCTATCCAAGTCGCCAAGTTGTTCTTGATATCGTTATAAGCGTCGTTAAAGCTAGGTTCATATACGAGCGGCTTAATGACTTGGTCGCCTCGCTTGAAGGTGAATTGGTCGAAAGGATTCGCCCCCTTTGTCCCGTAGCCGTTACGAGGACATTTCAGTCGATGGATATGAATGCCTACCACGGCCTTACCCTCTTGCCAGGCTCTTTGGATCTCGTACTTGATCCATGGACGATTCGCTGTTTGACTCCCGATCAGTACTACTAGGCAGGATTTGCCATTTAGACTCTGGTTAATCCAATTCTTCACTCCCTGCTCGGTTCGCTTAATTTGTTCCCAAGTATTAGGGCTGGCTGGTTCGTCACCCTCCAGTACCCCCATGTTGCGAATCTGCTGTACCCGCATAACATCGTTATCAAAGTGAAAGCTGTAAAAGACCTTACGTTTCATATCTAACCTCCTAGTTTCTTTAAAATTGTTAGAACCTTCTTTTCGATCTTTGCCCGGTCAGCAGAGAGATCCGCAAGCTGAGCCACTTCAGTTTCCAACCAAGGGTACTGGACAAAATGTTTACTTGGATCTGCCAACATCTCGTCTGCCAGTTCCTTGGCCATATACCCAGTGATGCCAAGCGGAAGCACGGCAACCCCAGTATTCTGAGCAATTTGAAACTCCTTTCGCACCCCACCGGCATTGACAATTTGACCATCATGGAGCTTATTCCCGAAAAGAAATATAGCGACTCCAGAAAGACCGATCATACGGTGTCGATACTCATCCCACAGCTCGCTCAGCGCTTTACCGTTTGATGGATGCTGCGGGAATGGCCGCATGATAAGTTGATCTTCGGAGTACTTGTCAGGCTTGGAATAGATGGCATCGAGAGCTCCGTTGATGACTGCACTGCCAATACCCCATCCAAATCCATTGACAACTCGATAACCAGCCTTCACCAAGGATGCCGAGAGAGAATGTACAAAGTTCAGCGCTTCCTGCTTGTCCCAAGTTCCATACTCTTCTGCGCTTCCGGAGATAAATATGGTCTTCTTGAGGAAGCGGCTCTCGATCTCTTTCAATATAACCGGAATGTCCTCGTACTCGTTAACTAGTACTGCCTGTATACCAAAGCGGAGCAAATCGCGAATATGATGCTCTTGACGACGCTGTCTATACATTGCGCTGGCTTCGTCTTCATTTCCTTGCGGCACAGAGGGTTCCTTGCGAAGGAAGCAGTAGTGTGTACGTCGATGCTTCTCCGGCACATGCAAGCGGCTCAGTATGTAATCAAGATTGGGATCAGTGAAACTGAAGCCAATAAATAAGAATGTTTTGGAAATTAGGTCTCCACTCAGTGCGGTTACAAAACCTTCGTGGGTCTTGTAGTACTGCTCATACTGCGCTTTGTAGAGTATGGCTGCGCCTGGCGAATCCACGTCACCATGCATTTTGTAAACGACAGCGTCCCGTTTAGGACGAGTGGTAATAAGGTCATCTGTCTTGCGCTTGATATCTGCGACGCGGTAGTTCTCTTTAAGACTATCCTCAATCAAAGTGTCATAGTTGGTTGTCCAATATGTTCTAATGGGAAGCCGTGCGAGAATTTTATGAGCTTCGGAAGGTTCCGCCTGCTCCGAAAATTCCTCCAAGATTTTCCTGGCTAAACCGGTTGAGCTGTTCTTCTTGTTGACGTGGTATTGCGCAACCGAAATTAAGTCGTGCTCTAGCTCAACAGAAAGACCCAGTTCTTCTGCAATTTCACGTAGCAGTTCGCTCCAATTAACGAAGCCGCTAGTCCTAGATAGGCCTGCACCGGCAAAAACGGCGGCGGCCCCTTCTTCGAGATCCTTCACATAAGTTCTTATGAAAGCTTCGACTTCAGCTGAAAACTGAACACTCATATTTTTAGACGATCCTATTAAAAGATAGACATCTAACATCGTACCCCAAACCAACTCTAGTCATTCGATAACACCACTTAAACGCAGTGCTATGGCATTTAAATGGATTCATTACGACTGAGATCATTGCCTATCGATATAGGTGGCATTGTTTGAATCAATATCCACTAATAATGTGTGGTCTTTGGGTGGTGTTTTCAAGTGCCCCCGATCTGATACAGGGTGGATATCGGAATAGATTGTCACGATTTCGTAGCTATTTTTCATTGTTGGTAGTTAAGTAATTACTTCCGCTGTTCGCTCTTAACGGACACACAATAAACAACGCTATTCTTTTAGTAAGGCCAAAGTCCTGCTTTTTACCCCGCAGAACTCCGGTCTCCCATCACCCGCCTCAGTGCGCCGTTATATAAGGCTCTTTCACAAACTCCGCCAACAGCCAGACCATATCATGCAACAGCCCGGTGAGCTCTTTCGCTACGCTCGCAGGTAATGTCCCACCCATTACCGCCAGCGTTAACGCTACGGCATAGTCCACCTGTAGCGCCGTTTCTTGCCAGCATTCCGGCACGCAGGAGGCGATCTTTTCCCCGGCAATGAGCCGTTCAACCAGATACGGCGGAAGTTCTGAGTCACAGCACTCGCGCAGCCGCTTCAGCGCAGCCAGCAGGCGCTCGCAAAGCGTGGTGAATGTCACTGTGTCGTCCGTTTCAACCAGCACGCTCACATACGCAGTGCAGGCGTCAGCCAGTTCAAAGAGATCCGCAGACTCAGGCAGTTGCAGGAGGAGAAGATGATGAACAGCACTTTCCTCAGAAAGCGCGTAAGACAGGGAAGGGATAGTTGTCATGTGATTTTCCTTTTTAAACATACTCCAGACCACCACATAAGTTCCTACGCTCATGGGTGGTAGCGCTGACGGAGGTAGGAATACCGCACATGACTAACGGCCAACCTTTCGGTTGCTCCGCCAGCGCGACCGTATTTTAACGGGATGAGCGCTGTCGCGACAAAAATAATTGCCATGTCATGTTATGCGGGTTCCTACGCCCGGTTACGGATGTGCCGCAACGCAGGCACTTTACGGCGGTGAAAAAAGGAAGGAAAGGGGATACCCCTGAATTACATAAGGTTGCTTGCAGGTTTGCGAGGCGGCTTCCAGAACGGCAATGCCGGGTGGCGGCTACGCCTGACCCGGCCTACAAAATCCAAAGCCCCAACAGCGACACGAACCGTAGGCCCGCGCAAGCGCAGCGCCGCCGGGCACAGCCGCACCGTCGTTACCCCTCGCTCATCATCGCCAGAAACCGCTTCACCGTCCGCGAACGCTCAAAGCGCCGCCAGCAGAGCGCGATATCGGTATAAAGCTCCGGCGAGCACAGCGCATGGTAGGTGACATTCGGCGGAGAAATAGCGGCCATCGATTTCGGTACCAGCGCGAACCCGCCGCCAGCGGAGACCATGCTCAGGGAAGAGGAAAGTTGTGAAGATTGCAGCGTGTGTTGCATATCGATTCCGGCCCGCTCGCAGCTGCCGTAAACGCGGTCATACAGCCCCGGCGCGACCTCCTGGGGGAACAGCACCACCGGCGTATTCCGCAGCTCATCCAGCGCCAGATCGCCACATGCCGCCAGAGGATGATCGCGATGTAGCGCCACCACCATCGGCTCCCGATCGAGGATTTTTAATTCGAACACCTTACTGCTCTCGCATGGCAGGCGCACAAAGGCGATATCCAGCTCACCCTCCGCCAGCATCGTCGTCAGCGACGACATATTGGCTTCCACCTGGTGAACCTGCACCGCCATGTTCTGCACCTGAAACTGACGTATCAGCGCAAAAATTTTGGGATGAAAAGCATCTGAACTGGTGATGCCAATCGACAGGCTGCCGTTCAGCCCGCGCGCGATGCCCCGGGCTTTTTCCAGCGCGGCATCGCTCAGCGCCAGGATCTTACAGGCGTCCTCATAGAAGGCTTCTCCCGCCTCGGTCAGCTCCACGCCCCGCGTCAGGCGCCTGAACAGCGGCGTGCCCACCTCCTCTTCGAGCCGTTTGATCTGCTGACTCAGAGGAGGCTGTGAAATACCCAGCGCTTTGGCCGCCCTGGTGAAGTGTCGCTCGCGTGCTACCGCGACAAAATAGCGCAGATAACGAAGTTCCATATCAAAAACGTCTCAAACCAGCATGGATTCTATATTGGAACTCTCTGCTGAATCGGGTCAACATTTATTTAACCTTTATAAATAAAGTTGAAGAGGACGGGCACGATGATGCATTCATCTGCATGCGACTGTGAGGCGAGTTTATGCGAGACCCTGCGCGGGTTCTCGGCTCAGCATCCTGACAGCGTGATCTATCAGACATCGCTAATGAGCGCCCTGCTAAGCGGCGTCTACGAAGGGGAGACGACCATCGCCGACCTGCTGGCACACGGTGATTTTGGTCTCGGTACCTTTAACGAGCTGGATGGCGAAATGATTGCCTTCAGCAGCCAGGTGTACCAGCTGCGTGCCGACGGCAGCGCCCGCGCCGCGAAGCCGGAGCAAAAAACGCCGTTCGCGGTGATGACCTGGTTCCAGCCGCAGTACCGCAAAACCTTCGACGGGCCGGTCAGCCGTCAGCAGATCCACGACGTGATCGACCAGCAAATCCCCTCCGATAACCTGTTCTGCGCGCTGCGCATCGACGGCAATTTCCGCCACGCGCACACCCGCACCGTACCGCGCCAGACGCCGCCGTACCGGGCGATGACCGACGTGCTGGACGACCAGCCGGTGTTCCGCTTCAACCAGCGCGAGGGCGTGCTGGTGGGGTTCCGCACCCCGCAGCATATGCAGGGCATTAACGTGGCGGGCTATCACGAGCATTTCATCACCGACGACCGTCAGGGCGGTGGGCATCTGCTGGACTACCAGCTGGAGAACGGCGTGCTCACCTTCGGTGAAATTCACAAGCTGATGATTGACCTGCCCGCCGACAGCGCGTTTTTACAGGCCAACCTGCACCCCAGCAATCTTGATGCGGCTATCCGCGCCGTCGAAAACTAACAGGAGAACTACCGTGAACAGTGAGAAACAGTCACGTCAGTGGGCGCACGGCGCCGATATGGTTGTCGGCCAGCTGGAAGCGCAGGGCGTGAAGCAGGTATTCGGCATACCGGGCGCGAAGATCGACAAGGTCTTTGACTCCCTGCTGGACTCCTCCATCGAGATTATCCCGGTGCGTCACGAGGCGAACGCGGCGTTTATGGCGGCAGCGGTAGGACGGTTAACCGGCAAGGCCGGGGTCGCGCTGGTCACCTCCGGGCCGGGCTGCTCCAACCTGATCACCGGCATCGCCACCGCCAACAGCGAAGGTGACCCGGTGGTGGCGCTGGGCGGGGCGGTGAAACGGGCGGATAAAGCCAAGCTGGTGCACCAGAGCATGGATACCGTCGCCATGTTCAGCCCGGTGACCAAATACGCCGTGGAGGTCAATTCGCCGGAGGCGATTGCCGAGGTGGTGTCGAACGCGTTTCGCGCTGCCGAGCAGGGCAGGCCGGGCGGGGCGTTTGTCAGCCTGCCGCAGGATATTGTCGACCAGCCCACCACGGGGGCGATTTTACCCGCCAGTGGCCCGGCGCTGATGGGCCCGGCTCCCGAATCGGCCATTAACGACGTGGCGAAGCTCATCGACAAAGCTAAAAACCCGGTCATCTTACTCGGCCTGATGGCCAGCCAGCCTGCCAACAGCGCCGCGCTGCATAAGCTGCTGGAGAGAAGCCGTATTCCGGTCACCAGCACCTATCAGGCCGCCGGGGCGGTGAATCAGGAACACTTCACCCGCTTCGCCGGTCGCGTCGGCCTGTTTAACAACCAGGCGGGCGATCGGCTGCTGCATCTGGCAGACCTGATCATCTGTATCGGTTACAGCCCGGTGGAATACGAGCCGTCCATGTGGAACAGCGGCGACGCGACGCTGGTGCACATTGACGTGCTGCCCGCCTATGAGGAGCGCAAATATGTTCCCGATCTGGAACTGGTCGGGGATATTGCCGTCACGCTGAATCTGCTTGCCAGCCGAATCGAGCACAAACTTGAACTCAGCCAGCGCGCCTCGGAAATTCTTGTCGATCGCCAGCATCAGCGGGACCTCCTCGACCGTCGCGGCGCATCGCTTAACCAGTTTGCCCTGCATCCGCTGCGCATCGTGCGCGCCATGCAGGACATCGTGAACAACGACGTGACGCTCACCGTCGACATGGGCAGCTTCCATATCTGGATCGCCCGCTACCTTTACAGCTTCCGGGCGCGTCAGGTGATGATCTCCAACGGTCAGCAGACCATGGGCGTGGCGCTGCCGTGGGCGATTGGCGCGTGGCTGGTCAACCCGGGGCGCAAGGTGGTCTCGGTCTCCGGGGACGGCGGCTTTTTGCAGTCGAGCATGGAGCTGGAAACTGCCGTGCGCCTCAACGCCAACGTGCTGCACATCATCTGGGTGGATAACGCCTACAACATGGTGGCCATCCAGGAGGAGAAAAAATACCAGAGGCTTTCCGGCGTCGAGTTCGGCCCGGTCGATTTCAAAGCCTATGCCGACGCGTTCGGTGCAAAAGGCTTTGCCGTCGAGAGCGCCGATGCGCTCGAACCGACGCTGCGTGCGGCAATGGATGTCGATGGCCCGGCCGTGGTGGCCATTCCCGTCGACTACAGCGATAACCCGCTGCTGATGGGCCAGCTCCATCTCAGCCAGATTTTGTGAATCAATATAAGGACAGAGAAATGCAAAAAGTGGCTCTCGTAACCGGCTCCGGCCAGGGGATTGGCAAAGCGATCGCGCTTCGCCTGGTGAAGGACGGCTTTGCCGTTGCTATTGCGGATTACAACGAAGAGACGGCGAAAGCGGTCGCGGATGAGATCACCCGTAACGGCGGGAAGGCCGTCGCCGTGAAGGTGGACGTCTCTGACCGCGAGCAGGTGTTCGCGGCGGTGGAAAAAGCCCGCACCGCGCTGGGCGGTTTTAACGTCATCGTCAATAACGCCGGGGTGGCGCCGTCCACGCCCATCGAATCCATCACGCCGGAAATTGTCGACAAGGTTTACAACATCAACGTGAAAGGGGTGATCTGGGGCATTCAGGCCGCGATTGACGCCTTTCGTAAAGAGGGGCACGGCGGCAAGATCATCAACGCCTGCTCCCAGGCGGGCCATACCGGTAACCCGGAGCTGGCGGTCTACAGCTCCAGCAAGTTCGCGGTGCGTGGCTTAACCCAGACCGCTGCGCGGGATCTCGCGCCGCTGGGGATCACCGTTAACGCCTACTGCCCGGGGATCGTCAAAACGCCGATGTGGGCGGAAATCGACCGTCAGGTCTCCGAGGCGGCGGGTAAACCGCTCGGCTACGGGACAGAAACCTTTGCCAAACGCATCACGCTTGGCCGTCTGTCCGAGCCGGAAGATGTCGCCGCCTGCGTCTCATACCTGGCCGGGCCGGATTCCGACTACATGACCGGTCAGTCGCTGCTGATTGATGGTGGGATGGTGTTCAACTAAATTCTAATAAGCTCTGACATGAACTTTCCCCTGCTCCCGTGCAGGGGCTTTTTTTTGTCTCCTCAGCCATTGTGCATTACACTGCGCGCTGCAAAACTTTAGTCTTGAGATCTGACAGGCGGTAACAGCGATGAACGGTACAATCACAACGTGGTTTAAAGATAAAGGCTTTGGATTTATCAAAGATGAAAACGGCGACAACCGCTATTTTCATGTGATTAAGGTCGCCAACCCTGATCTGATTAAGAAAGATGCGGCGGTGACCTTCGAGCCAACCA
Source organism: Enterobacter cloacae complex sp. EB5 (assembly GCF_031432835.1). NCBI lineage: Bacteria > Pseudomonadati > Pseudomonadota > Gammaproteobacteria > Enterobacterales > Enterobacteriaceae > Enterobacter > Enterobacter cloacae complex sp. EB5. The sequence goes on along the minus strand of NZ_CP133860.1, from coordinate 796,963 downwards.
CCAACAGCAAAGGCCTTTCCGCGTATGCGGTGAAGGTGATCCCGGAGAGTAAGCATCTTTATATTGCGGGCGAGCGCGTGAAGCTCACCTCGATCAAATCCTTCGTGGTATTCAGCGAGGAAGAGCCCGTTGAGACCAAAATTGACAAAGAGAATGCGGTGCTGTCGGTGGGGCTGCTGATGAACAGCATTAAACCAAAAACCGAGAAAAAGCCGGGCGAAATGCGCACGGTGAAGAAGCTGGCGATCACTACCTTCCAGAACACGACGCTGATCTTCACTGAAGATGAGATCGACATTGATGCCACGGTGAAGCTGCTGAAGTGATTTTTTGCCGGGTGGCGGCGATGCCTTACCCGGCCTACAAAATGCGTGCGGCACTCGCCGCCGCACGGTTTACCCCATCCTGTGCTCGCCCCGCAACATCGCCTCACGGTCAAACACCCGCTGGATCTCCCCGTGCGCCATAAATGCCGCCCGGTCGGACATATGCGCAATCACGTCCGCATCGTGGCTCACCAGCAGGTAGGTCATGCCGTGCTGCGCCTTCAGGCGGTTGAGCAGGTTCAGGATCTCCGCCTGTACCGACATATCCAGCGCCGAGGTCGGTTCATCCAGCAGCAGAAGCTGCGGGCGCAGCAGCAGCGCGCGGGCAATGGCCACGCGCTGACGCTGTCCGCCGGAAAGCTGATGCGGGTAACGCCTGCCCGCGTCGGCAGCCAGACCCACCTGTTGCAGCGCATCCGCCACCTTTTCGGCAACCTGGGTTTCGCCGTGGATATTTAACGGCTCCGACAGGGTGCGGGCAATGGTGTGGTTCGGGTGCAAAGACGCCCACGGATCCTGGAACACCATCTGCACGTTACGGCGAAGCGCGCCTTCAAAACGTCGTCCCGGCCGTAAATTTTCCCCGAGGACGGAAATGTGGCCATTCCACTCGCGCAGCAGCCCCGCCAGCACGCGCAGAAGAGTCGATTTGCCGCAGCCGGATTCACCGATCAGGCTGAAGGTTTCGCCTTTTTCGATGGCAAAACTGGCGGCGGAAACCGCCGTTTTTTCACCAAAACTCACCCGGAGCTGGTTAACCTCAACGAGTGCCATTGTCGGCCTCCTTCCACGGTTGCGAACGGTCGAGCGTCGGCAGCATCTGGCCAAACGTCCCGGCGTTCGGGCGGCAGGTCCAGAGCGTGCGCGTGTAGGGATGGGTTGCCTGCGGCAACTGGCTCGCCGCCATTTCATCAACGTTCTCACCCTGATACATCACCAGCACGCGGTCACAGTGTTCCGCGACGAGCGGCAAGTCGTGGCTGATTAACAGCATCGCCATCTGCCGCGCCTCGCACTGCTGTACCAGCAGCTCCAGGATCTGGTTGCGCAGGCGTGCGTCCAGCGCGGAAGTCGGTTCGTCGGCGATCAGCACCTGCGGGTTGTTGACGAGCGCAATGGCGATCATCACGCGCTGGCCCATGCCGCCGGAGAGTTCACCGGGATAGCGCTGGAGCACGTGCTCGTTCAGCCCTACGGCACGGATGATATCGTGAATGCGCGCCAGGCGTTCGGCGCGGGGCAGGCGCTGATGGAGGGTCAGCGCCTCATCAAGCTGGGCGGCGACGGTTTTCACCGGGTTTAGCGCGTAGCGCGGGTCCTGTAGAACCATCGCAATGCCGTTGCCGCGCAGCGCCTGCCAGCGGCGGCTGTTCAGGGTCAGCAGGTCGTTGCCAAGCACGTTAAGCCGCTTAGCGCTCACGATGCCGGGCTTGCGCACCAGCCCCATCAGGGCGCGGGCAGACATGGACTTGCCGGAGCCGGATTCTCCCACCAGCGCCAGCCGCTCGTTGCCCAACGTAAAGCTCAGGTTGTTGACCACGCGCGCGGCGGGGTAGTCGATATTCAGCGCATCGACGATGACGCGGTGTTCAGTCATGCTGTGGCTCCAGTACGTCGCGCAGGCCATCGCCCAGCAGGTTAAAGGCCAGGCTGGCAAACAGAATCGCCCCGCCTGGAATGGCGGCAATCCACCACTGGTCAAAAATGACCTGCATGCCGTCGGCAATCATCGCGCCCCATTCCGCCATCGGTGGACGTGCGCCCAGGCCAAGGAAGCCCAGCCCGGCGGCGGCCAGAATGATCCCGGCCAGATCCAGCGCCAGCCGCACAATCGCGGAGGGCAGGCACAGGGGCAGAATATGGCCGACCAGCAGGCGCGGGCCGCGAATGCCCATCATCTCCGCGGCGGCCAGATAATCGCTGTGGCGCAGACGCTGGATTTCACTGCGCGCCTGGCGCGCATAGGCAGGCCAGGTCGTTAAGGCCAGCGCCAGCGCGCCGTTCACCAGACCGGGGCCGAGCATCGCGACAAACGCGAAGGCGAGGATCAGGCGCGGCATCGACATCACCACGTCGGTAAAGCGCATCAGGATGCGCTCCATCCAGCCGCCGTAGTAGCCTGACAAAATCCCCACCAGCAGACCGGCGGGGAGGGTAATAACGGTGACTAAGACCACCAGCCCCAGTGCCGGACGGGTGCCGTAGATTAATCGGGAGAGCAGATCCCGCCCATAGCTGTCGGTACCCAGCCAGTGCTGCGCGTTGGGCGGTTGCAGACGCGCGGCGGCGTCCTGCCAGTTGGGATCATGCGGCGCAAGCCACGGCGCGAACAGGGCAATAAGCACCAGCAGCGCGATGGCGATCAGCCCGCAAAACGCGGCAGGGGAGCGGCGCAGGCGGCGTAAGAAGAGATAAAACGGCATTAGCGCACCCTGGGATCGGTCGCCCGCACAAGCAGGTCGGTAAGGTTATTGATCAGAACAAAGCAGACGCCAATCAGCAGCGTGCCGCCCATCACGGCGGTGGTGTCACCGGCGAACAGGGCCGTGGTGAGGTAGCGCCCGATGCCCGGCCATGAGAAGACGGTTTCGGTTAATACCGCGCCCTCCAGCATGCTGGTGTAGGCCAGCGCAATCACCGTCAATAGGGTACTGCGAATGTTCGGCAGCACGTGACGCAGCAGGATGGTCATCTCTCCGGCGCCTTTGGCGCGGGCGAGCAATATGTACTCTTTGTTCATCTCGCTCAGACAGGCGGAGCGCGTCAGGCGGGTGATACTTGCCAGCGAGTAGTAGGCCAGCAGCAGCACCGGCAGCACCAGGTGGCTGATGGCGTTGTGGAACGCCTCGCGGTCGCCGGAAAGCCAGGTATCAACCAGCGCAAATCCGGTTCGTGGCTCGACGGTGAATTGCCAGATGTCGTCCAGCCTGCCGGGGCCGGCGCTCCACTGTAGTTTCGCGTAGAACAGAGCCAGCATCAGCAGTCCGAGCCAGAATATCGGCACCGAATTGCCGAGCAGGGTGAGCGTTCTGATCGCTAAGTCCAGTGGCGAACCGGCGTAGCGGGCGCACAGCACACCCGCAATCACGCCGAGTACCGTGCCGATAATTAGCGCCAGCGTTGCCAGTTCCAGCGTGGCGGGAAAGGCGTGCAGCAGGTCCTGCAATACCGGCTGACCGGTAGCGCTGGCGGTGCCTAAATCACCGTGAGCGAGGTTTTGCAGGTAGTGCCAGAACTGTACGGGAAGAGGCCGATCCAGCCCAAGCTGGTGGCGAACCTGATCGTAAGTGGACTGGCTGGCGTGATCGCCGACAATCTGCAATACGCGATCGACCGGGGAAAAGGCAGAGAGCGCAAACGTGACCAGCAGTAGCCCGAACAGCGTGAGCAGGAGAGTCAGCAGACCCTGAAGCACGCGGGTGGAAAGATGTGGCATGGGAAATCTCTTTATGCCGGGTGGCGGCTTCGCCTTACCCGGCCTACAAAAACCAGGAACGTAGGCCGGGTAAGCGCAGCGCCACCCGGCAACAAGGGCTACTTCGTAACGCGATCGTACCAGACCATATCTGCGTTCAGCCCCTGCTGATACCCCTTCACGTTATCGCGCACCACGATCTGGGTTTTGCCCTGGTCAACGAACACGTACGGCGAGTTATGCTGTAACTGTTCCTGCATCTTCTTATACAGATCCAGACGTTTTGCCGGATCCGGCTCGGCAACCGCCGCCAGCGTAGCGTTGTTCAGCTCCGGAATTTTCCAGCCGTTAAGCCCGGCCACGGTGCTGGATTTCCCGTCATTCCATGCGAAGGCGCTGGCGTTGGAGTGCGCATCGAAGTAATCCGGGATCCACAGACGGATGGCCGCCTGATGTTGTTTCGCACGCACGCGGGCGTACACCTGGCTACCCGCAGCGGGCAGCAGATCCACCTTCACGCCGCCCTGAGCGAAGCTCGCCTGCATGGATTGCGCGATGGTGATGAACGGCGGTTTATTCTCTACGTCCAGCGTGAAATGCGCGTCTTTGATGCCCGCTTTGGCGAGGATCGCTTTTGCTTTTGCCGGGTCAAACGTGAACGGATTGTCTTCCAGCGCGCCCGGCAGGCCGACCGGCAGGAAGCTCTGATGAACAAAATACTGGCCTTTCAGCAGGTCTTTGGTGATGCCTTCATAATCCACCAGCCAGCGCGAGGCCTCCCAGAACGCAGGATTATTCAGCAGCGGGTTAGCGCTGTTGCCGGTGTTAAACACCAGATAGTTTTGCTCGGCAGAAGGAATGCTTAGCACCTTCACGCCCGGCTTGCCGCTGAGGGCGCTTATCTGGTCTGCACCCAGATCGCGCGCCACGTCCGCATCACCCTGCTGGATCAGCAGGCGGCGGGAAGCGGGATCGGGGACGTTTTTAATGATGATGCTTTTAAGCTTCGGCGCGCCGCCGGGCGCGGAGTCGTTGGCTTCCAGCACGATGGCCTGATGCGGCTGGTAAACGCGCATTTTGAACGCGCCGCTGCCCGCAGAGTGCATTTTTAACCACGCGTTGCCGAAGTCGTTATCCTTCACGTTCGCCGCAACCTGTTTTTCATCGACGATGGAGGCAATCGGCGTGGAGAGAATATTCAGCGCCACCGACGGGCTAACGTCGGCCGTCCAGTGAAGCGTGAGGGTATGGTCGTCCACTTTCTTTAGCTGGCTGGCGATGTTGCTGGCGTCCCAGCCCAGTACGTTGAGGATAAACGCCGGGGATTTGTTCAGCGTCACGGCGCGGGTATAAGAGAAGATCACATCTTCCGGGCGCAGCGGGTTGCCGGAGGCGAATTTCGCATCGGGCTTAAGTTTGATGGTCAGAGTTTTTGCTGCTGCGTCTGCTTCCCAGCTTTCGGCCAGAACCGGGGTGATTTTCTCCGGGTTATCGCGGTCCGGCTGTACCAGACGCTGATACAAACTCGGTACGGTCTGGATGCTGGAAAGTTCGTTGGCTTCGGCCGGGTCAAGGCTCACGATATCATCCAGACCCTGGGCGACAACCAGCGTGTTGGGTGGGGTAGCGGCATGAGCAGCGCTGGAGAGCGCAGCCAGCACCAGTAACGGCAGCAGTTTTTTAGTCATAGCGATCCCTGAAGAAAATATATTGTGATTGTTTTATGCACCGTTACGGTAGGCTGGCTGAGGATTTCCTCAAAGTCGAAATTCTGCTTTGCTTATGCCATCCGGGAATAACGCATTCGGTCTGGTTATGAGTCACCTCTCTTTGCGTTCGCTTTTTAACCTGCTATAACAAACTCCTTACCTTTCAGGGAGTCATCGCCGTGCCCGAAATCAATCAACATGGTCAAACCGTTAACGATATTGTCCCGGACTGGAAATGCGCCCGCGCGTTAACCCGTACCCTGCTCACCGGGCAGTATTGCCGCCTGGAGCCGCTGGATGCCGACCGCCATTCGGCTGATTTGTTTGAAGCCTATGCGCTGGGTGACGACAGCGACTGGACGTGGCTTGCCAGCACCCAGCCTGGGAGCGTTGAGGCCACTGCGCACTGGGTACTGGGAAAGGTGCTGGATGACGACCTGGTGCCCTTTGCCGTCATCGATCTGCGCACCGAAAAGGCGGTAGGGCTGGTCAGCTATATGGCGATAGAACGCTTTCAGGGCTCGGTTGAGATCGGCCACGTCACCTGGTCGCGCAGAATGAAGGGCACCCGCGTGGGTACCGAAGCGGTGTGGCTGCTGCTGAAAAATGCCTTTGAGCATAAATATCGTCGGCTGGAGTGGAAGTGCGATTCGATGAACATCGCCTCACGCAACGCGGCGGAGCGGCTGGGGTTTGTCTGGGAAGGGCGCCTGCGCCAGAAGCTGGTGCGCAAAGGACGCAACCGCGACAGCGATATGCTTTCGATTATTGACGGCGAATGGCCGCAGCGCGATGCAGAGCTGCGCGCCTGGCTGGCGGCGGAGAATTTTGACGGGGAAGGACGGCAGGTTAAGCGGCTTGAAGCATTTCGGAAATAATTTCCCCTCACCCTAACCCTCTCCCAGAGGGAGAGGGGACGATGACACCCTCTCCCTTTGGGAGAGGGCCGGGGTGAGGGGAGACGTTCGCACTCAGCGGCGAACCGGCGCCCCGTTCGCCACATAATACGCCGCCGTGCTCTTCGCCAGCGGCTCGCGCCCGCGAATGGCGTCGGCAATCTTTTCGCCAATCATGATGGTGGTGGCGTTCAGGTTGCCGGTGATAATCTGCGGCATGATCGACGCATCCACTACGCGTAACCCTTCCAGCCCGTGAACCCGGCCTTCGCCGTCGACCACCGCCATTTCGTCGTAGCCCATTTTGCAGGTGCCGCACGGGTGGAAGGCGGTTTCAGCGTGGTTGCGCACGAACTCGTCCAGCTGTTCATCGGTCTGGCATTCGACGCCCGGGCTGATTTCGCGACCGCGATACTTGTCCAGCGCTGGCTGGTGCATGATCTCGCGGGTGATGCGGATCGCGTCGCGGAACTCCTGCCAGTCCTGCTCGTGGGACATGTAGTTGAACAGGATCGCCGGATGCTGGTGCGGATCGCGCGACTTGATGCGCACGTGGCCGCGGCTCGGCGAGCGCATGGAGCCAACGTGGCACTGGAAGCCATGTTCTTTCACCGCGTTCGAGCCGTTGTAGTTAATCGCCACCGGCAGGAAGTGATACTGAATGTTCGGCCACTCGAACTCCTCGCGGCTGCGGATAAACCCGCCCGCTTCGAAGTGGTTGCTTGCGCCCACGCCTGTGCCGCCAAACAGCCACTCCGCGCCAATCTTCGGCTGGTTCCACCATTGCAGGGCAGGGTAGAGGGAGACCGGCTCCTTACATTCATACTGAAGGTACATCTCCAGGTGATCCTGCAAGTTTTCACCCACGCCGGGTAAATCATGCACCAGCGGGATATCAAACTGCTTCAGCAGTTCAGCGTTGCCCACGCCGGAGCGCTGGAGGATCTGCGGAGACGCGATGGCTCCCGCGCACAGCAGCACCTCTTTCTTCGCTGTCGCTTTTGACGGAATGGTGCTTTCGCCTTCCAGCCACTCGACGCCCACCGCGCGCTTGCCGTCAAAGATTATATGATCGGTCATGGCGTGGCTGCGGATGGTCAGGTTCGGGCGTGGTTTGGCCTGGTCCAGATAGCCGCGCGCGGTGCTGGCGCGTCGGCCCTGCGGCGTGACCGTGCGGTCCATCGGGCCGAAGCCTTCCTGCTGATAGCCGTTGAGATCGTCGGTGCGCGGGTAGCCCGCCTGCACGCCCGCCTCTACCATCGCTTCAAATAGCGGGTTCACGCCCGGCTTAGAGGTGGTGACGCTCACCGGACCGTCGCCGCCGTGGTAGTCGTTCGGCCCCACGTCGCGGGTCTCTGCCTTGCGGTAGTAGGGCAGGCAGTTGAGATAGCTCCAGTGCTCCAGACCCGGTTCTTTCGCCCAGTTGTCCAGATCCATCGCGTTGCCGCGCACGTAGCACATGCCGTTGATCAGCGACGAGCCGCCCAGCCCTTTACCTCGTCCGCACTCCATGCGGCGGTTGTTCATGAAAGGCTCTGGCTCGGTTTCATACGCCCAGTTGTAGCGCTTGCCCTGCAACGGGAAGGCCAGCGCGGCAGGCATCTGGGTGCGGAAGTCAAAGCGATAGTCCGGCCCGCCCGCCTCAAGCAGCAGGACGGTGGTGTTCGGATCTTCAGTCAGTCGTGTTGCCAGAACGTTGCCGGCAGAGCCGGCCCCGATAATGATATAGTCAAATTGCAAATAAACCTCCCGGTTAAAATATGGACTGGAATTTACCCATCTCAACCTGGATGGACTTCACCTGGGTGTAACTCTGAAGCGTCATGACGCCGTTCTCGCGGCCAATGCCGGAGTGTTTGTAGCCGCCGACCGGCATCTCTGCGGCGGATTCGCCCCAGGTGTTGATCCAGCAGATGCCCGCTTCGAGCTGATGAATGGCGCCGTGGGCGCGGTTCAGATCGGCAGTGACGATGCCCGCCGCCAGACCGTAGTCGGTATCATTGGCGCGGCGAATGGCCTCTTCGTCAGTGTCATAGGTAAGAATGGACATCACCGGGCCGAAGATCTCTTCGCGCACGATGGTCATTTCGTCGGTGCAGTCGGTGAACACGGTCGGGGCCACCCACGCGCCGTTGTCAAAGCCGTCACCCTTCAGCACGTCGCCGCCGCACAGCACGCGCGCGCCTTCCTCTTTGCCTTTGGCGATGTAGCGCAGCACGCTGTCGCGGTGCGGGAAGCTGACCATCGGGCCAAAGTTGGTGCTTTCATCGAACAGATCGCCCGCGCGGATGCGGCCCACGCGCTCGACGATTTTTTGCTCAAACGCGGCTTTGACCTTCGCGGGCACGAACACGCGGGTGCCGTTGGTGCACACCTGGCCGGAGCTGAAGAAGTTCGCCATCATGGCGATATCTGCCGCGAGATCCAGATCCGCGTCGTCAAATACTATTAGCGGGGATTTACCGCCCAGCTCCATCGTCACCTCTTTCAGGGACGAGGCCGCCGAGTTCGCCATCACCTTTTTGCCGCTGGCCACGCCACCGGTGAAGGAGACTTTGGCGATGCCCGGATGCTCGGTCAGGAACTGGCCGGTCTCTGCGCCCACGCCCGGCAGGACGTTAAACACGCCGTCCGGCACGCCCGCTTCGGTGTAGATCTCCGCCAGCTTCAGGGCGGTAAGCGGCGTCACTTCGCTCGGCTTGAAGATCATCGCGTTGCCCGCCGCCAGCGCCGGGGCCGATTTCCACAGGGCGATCTGGATCGGGTAGTTCCACGCGCCGATGCCCGCCACCACGCCCAGCGGCTCGCGGCGGGTGTAGACGAATGAGGTGTCGCGCAGCGGGATCTGGCTGCCTTCCAGCGCCGGGATCAGCCCCGCGTAGTACTCCAGCACGTCTGCACCGGTGACGATATCCACGGTCGAGGTTTCGGAAAACGCTTTACCGGTGTCGAGGGTTTCCAGCGTTGCCAGCTCGTCGTTGCGCTCGCGCAGGATATCGACGGCGCGGCGCAAAATGCGCGAGCGCTCCATGGCGGTCATCGCCGCCCAGATTTTTTGCCCGCGTTTTGCGCTTTCGACGGCGCGGTCCACGTCTTCGCGCCCGGCGGCCTGCACGGTTGCCAGAACTTCACCGTTCGCCGGATTGATGGTCTCGAAGGTGCGACCGCTGGTGGCGGATGTATAACCACCATTGATATAAAGCTGCTGTTCTGCCATTCGGGACATAAATTCTCCTCGGTTAATCGGTCGGTAGATGCTGGCTGATAAAGTGGCTGGTGAGCGACTGGGCCAGGGTTTTATCCAGCGGTTTGCCGCTGAGCGCAGCGCGCAGCCACAGCCCGTCAATCAGTGCGGCGAGCCCGTAGCCCGCCTCTTCAGCCTGTTCACGCGGCAGCTCGCGGCGGAACTCGTACACCAGGTTTGAGAGCAACCGACGGCTGCTGACCTGCTGCAAACGGTAGAGCATCGGCTGATGCATGCTGCTCGCCCAGAAGGCCAGCCAGGCCTTCATCGCCGCGCCGCTGACCTGGGTTTCATCAAAATTGCCGCCAACAATCGCCTGCAAACGCTGCTCTGCGCTGCCGTCCGGCAGGGCGCGTAAACGGCTTAATACCGCGTCGCGCAGCTGACCGGTGATGTCGCGCATGGTTGCTTCCAGCAGACCGTTTTTATCTTTGAAATAGTGGCTGATGATCCCCGTGGACACGCCCGCCCGACGGGCGATTTGCGCGATGGTTGCGTCATGCATTCCCACTTCATTAATTGCTTCCAGCGTGGCATCGATTAGCTGCCTGCGCCGGATCGGCTGCATCCCCACTTTGGGCATTTTTGCCACTCCATTCATCAGCGTTGGTTAACTATTAAAGCGGTTTTTGATTGGACGTTCAATATAAAATGTGTCTTAATTGTTGCGATTTTGGATTTCAATAGTTACAAAAACAGTGGGGATACTGGATGACAGACCTTTCACAAGACAGAGAAAAAGACAAAATCAACCCGGTCGTTTTTTATACGTCCGCCGGGCTGATTTTGTTGTTTTCCCTGACGACGATCTTCTTTCGTGATTTTTCTGCCGAGTGGATTGGGCGCACCCTGAACTGGGTGTCAAAGACCTTCGGCTGGTACTACCTGCTGGCGGCGACGCTCTATATTGTCTTCGTGGTCTGCATTGCCTGCTCGCGCTTCGGTTCGGTGAAGCTCGGGCCAGAGCAGTCCAAGCCCGAGTTCAGCCTGTTGAGCTGGGCCGCGATGCTGTTTGCCGCGGGTATCGGCATCGACCTGATGTTCTTCTCGGTGGCGGAACCGGTTACGCAGTATATGCAGCCGCCGGAAGGGGCAGGGCAGACGATGGAGGCCGCGCGCCAGGCGATGGTCTGGACGCTGTTCCACTACGGCCTGACGGGCTGGTCGATGTATGCCCTGATGGGCATGGCGCTCGGATACTTTAGCTATCGTTATAATTTGCCCCTTACCATCCGCTCCGCGCTGTACCCGATTTTCGGCAAAAAGATCAACGGCCCGATTGGTCACACGGTAGACATCGCGGCGGTGATCGGCACCATCTTCGGCATCGCCACCACGCTCGGGATTGGCGTGGTGCAGCTTAACTACGGGCTGAGCGTGCTGTTTGACATCCCGGATTCGATGGCGGCGAAGGCGGCGCTGATTGCGCTGTCGGTGATTATCGCCACCATCTCGGTGACCTCCGGCGTGGATAAAGGGATTCGCGTGCTCTCCGAGCTGAACGTCGCGCTGGCGCTGGGGCTGATCCTGTTCGTGCTGTTTATGGGCGACACCTCGTTCCTGCTCAATGCCTTAGTGCTGAACGTGGGTGATTACGTGAACCGCTTTATGGGCATGACGCTGAACAGCTTCGCCTTTGACCGTCCGACAGAATGGATGAACAACTGGACGCTGTTCTTCTGGGCGTGGTGGGTGGCGTGGTCGCCGTTTGTCGGCCTGTTCCTGGCACGTATTTCGCGTGGGCGCACCATCCGCCAGTTCGTGATGGGCACGCTGATCATCCCGTTCACCTTTACCCTGCTGTGGCTGTCGATTTTCGGCAACAGCGCGCTGCATGAGATCATCCACGGCAATGCGACCTTCGCCCAGGAAGCGATGGCGCACCCGGAGCGCGGCTTCTACAGCCTGCTGGCGCAGTATCCGGCGTTTACCTTTAGCGCGTCGGTAGCGACCATTACCGGTCTGCTGTTCTACGTCACCTCGGCGGACTCCGGCGCGCTGGTGCTGGGGAACTTCACCTCGAAGCTGAAGGACATTAACAGCGACGCGCCGAACTGGCTGCGCATCTTCTGGTCCGTCGCCATCGGCCTGCTGACGCTCGGCATGCTGATGACCAACGGTATCTCTGCGTTGCAGAACACCACGGTGATCATGGGCCTGCCGTTCAGCTTCGTGATCTTCTTCGTGATGGCCGGGCTGTATAAATCGCTTAAGGTGGAAGACTACCGCCGCGTCAGCGCCAGCCGCGACACCGCCCCGCGTCCGCTGGGCGCGCAGGACAGGCTGAGCTGGAAAAAACGCCTCTCGCGCCTGATGAACTACCCTGGCACGCGCTACACCAAACAGATGATGGAGACGGTCTGCTTCCCGGCCATGGAAGAGGTGGCCCAGGAGCTGAAGCTGCGTGGCGCCTACGTGGAGCTGAAAAACCTGCCGCCGGATGAGGGCGAGAACCTGGGGCACCTGGATCTGCTGGTGCACATGGGCGACGAGCAGAACTTTGTCTATCAGATCTGGCCGCAGCAGTATTCGGTGCCCGGGTTCACCTACCGGGCGCGCAGCGGGAAGTCGACCTACTACCGGCTGGAAACCTTCCTGCTGGAAGGCAGCCAGGGGAATGATTTGATGGATTACAGCAAGGAGCAGGTGATCACGGACATTCTGGATCAGTATGAACGGCACCTGAACTTTATCCATCTGCACAGGGAAGCGCCGGGAAATAGCGTGATGTTCCCGGATGTCTAAGTAATGACAAACTCCTTTAATTAAAAATCCAGCCATTTTTTGCCGGGTGGCGCTGCGCTTACCCGGCCTACAAAACTCCAAAACTGCTTTTCCGTAGGCCTGATAAGCGAAGCGCCATCAGGCACGCCCTTCATTGACACAACTTTAATGATAATTATTTTCATTTAAATATAGCCTGTGCTATACCTTATAGCACAGGCTAATTTTGCTTTGATTTTAATCACCTCAGGAGACTTCTGCGATGCATCCACGGCAAGGATTGAAGCGACTGTTGCTCGGCGCGCTACTCATGACCGCGACCACGACCGGCGCGCTGGCGGCTGAAAAGTTCCAGGTCATCACCACTTTTACCGTTATTGCTGATATGGCGAAAAACGTGGCGGGGGATGCCGCAGAGGTCACCTCCATTACCAAACCGGGCGCGGAAATTCACGAATACCAGCCCACCCCGGGCGATATCAAACGCGCGCAGAAGGCACAGCTGATCCTGGCGAACGGCATGAATCTGGAGCTGTGGTTCCAGCGCTTTTATCAGCACCTGAACGGCGTGCCGGAGGTGATTGTCACCAAAGGCATCACCCCGATGGGCATCAGCGAAGGGCCCTATAACGGCAAGCCCAACCCGCACGCGTGGATGTCGCCGGACAACGCCCTGATTTATGTCGATAACATCCGCGACGCGCTGGTGAAGTACGATCCGGCCAATGCCCAGAGCTATCAGCGCAACGCGGAAGCCTACAAGCAGACGATCACCGCCACTCTCGAACCGCTGCGTAAGCAGGTCGCGGAAATCCCGGAAGACAAGCGCTGGATGGTGACCAGTGAAGGCGCTTTTTCCTATCTGGCGCGGGATTTGGGCCTGAAGGAGCTGTACCTGTGGCCGATCAACGCCGATCAGCAGGGCACGCCCCAGCAGGTGCGCAAGGTTATCGATCTGGTGAAAAAACATCATATCCCGGCGGTGTTCAGCGAAAGTACCGTCTCGGATAAGCCCGCCCGTCAGGTGGCGCGTGAAACCGGCGCCCACTACGGCGGCGTGCTGTACGTTGACTCCCTGAGCGCGGAAAACGGTCCGGTGCCGACCTATATTGATCTGCTGAACGTCACCACCCGCACGCTGGTACAGGGCATCCGCGACGGGATGAAGGAGTAACCATGCAGAAGGGGATTGTTGTAACCGACGTGACCGTGACCTACCGCAACGGCCACACGGCGCTGCGCGACGCATCGTTCAGCGTGCCGGGCGGATCGATTGCCGCCCTGGTGGGGGTGAACGGTTCCGGCAAGTCCACGTTGTTTAAGGCGGTGATGGGGTTTGTGCGGGCGGCGAGCGGCACTATCTCCATTCTGGGGTTGCCGCCTCACCAGGCGCTGCGTCAGAACCTGGTCGCCTACGTGCCGCAGTCGGAAGAGGTCGACTGGTCGTTTCCGGTGCTGGTCGAAGACGTGGTGATGATGGGCCGCTACGGGCATATGGGTTTTCTGCGTCGTCCCAAAGAATGCGATAAGCAGATCGTCACCGACGCCCTGAAGCGCGTGGATATGCTTGAGCTGCGCCATCGGCAGATTGGCGAGCTGTCCGGCGGGCAGAAGAAGCGCGTGTTTCTGGCGCGGGCGATTGCCCAGCAGGGCGAAGTGATCCTGCTCGACGAGCCGTTTACCGGCGTGGACGTCAAAACCGAAGCCAGGATCATCAGCCTGCTGCGGGAGCTGCGCGACGAGGGTAAAACGATGCTGGTCTCGACCCATAACCTGGGCTCGGTCACGGAGTTTTGTGATTACACGGTGATGGTCAAAGGCACCGTGCTGGCGAGCGGCCCGACGGAAACCACCTTCACCGCCGAAAATCTTGAGCACGCCTTCAGCGGCGTGCTGCGCCACGTGGTGCTCAGCGGTTCGGAAGATCGCATTATTACCGACGACGAGCGCCCCTTCGTCACGCACCGACAGGAGGCCAAATGAACGTGCTTCTCGAACCCTTCGGCTACGAGTACATGCTCAACGCGATGTGGGTCTCGGCGATGGTGGGCGGGCTGTGCGCGTTTCTCTCCTGCTATCTGATGCTCAAAGGCTGGTCGCTGATCGGCGATGCGCTGTCGCACTCCATCGTGCCAGGCGTGGCGGGTGCTTACATGCTCGGGCTGCCGTTCTCGCTGGGGGCGTTTTTATCGGGCGGGCTGGCGGCGGGCAGCATGCTGTTTCTCAACCAGCGCAGCCGTCTGAAGGAGGACGCCATTATCGGGCTGATCTTCTCCTCGTTTTTCGGGTTGGGGCTGTTTATGGTCTCGCTCAACCCGACATCGGTGAACATTCAGACCATCGTCCTCGGCAATATTCTGGCTATCGCCCCGGAGGATATCGTCCAGCTGGCGATTATCGGCGTAGTGTCGATGGTTATCCTGCTGTTCAAATGGAAAGATCTGATGGTGACCTTTTTTGATGAGAACCACGCCCGCGCCATCGGCCTGCGCCCGGAACGCCTGAAAATTCTCTTCTTCACGCTGCTGGCGGTCTCTACCGTGGCGGCGCTGCAAACCGTCGGCGCATTTCTGGTGATCTGTCTGGTGGTCACGCCCGGCGCGACCGCGTGGCTGCTGACCGACCGCTTCCCGCGCCTGCTGATGATTGCCGTCGCCATTGGCAGCATCACCAGCTTCCTCGGCGCGTGGGCCAGCTATTACCTGGACGGCGCCACCGGCGGCATTATCGTGGTCGCCCAGACGCTGCTGTTCCTGCTGGCGTTCGTCTTTGCGCCAAAGCACGGTCTGCTCGCCAGCCGTCGTCGGGCGCGGGAGGCACACCCATGTTGACGCTGCTTCTCGAACCGTTCCAGTTTGCGTTTATGAACAACGCGCTGTTGATTTCACTCCTGGTGGCCGTGCCCTGCGCGCTGCTGTCGGTTTTTCTGGTGCTGAAAGGCTGGGCGCTGATGGGCGACGCCATGAGCCACGCGGTGTTTCCCGGCGTCGTGCTGGCCTGGATGATGGGCCTGCCGCTGGCGCTGGGCGCGTTCGTGGCCGGTCTGTTCTGCGCGGTCGCCACCGGATACCTGAAGGATAACAGCCGCATCAAACAGGATACGGTCATGGGGATCGTCTTTTCCGGCATGTTCGGCGCCGGGCTGATCCTCTATATCGCCGTCAAACCTGAGGTGCATCTCGACCACATTCTGTTCGGCGATATGCTGGGTATTAACGGGATGGACATTCTGCAAAGCGGTCTCGTCGCGGGGCTGATTGCGCTGGTGATTGGCCTGAAGTGGCGCGATTTTCTGCTGTTCTGCTTTGACTATCAGCAGGCGCAGGCGAGCGGCCTGCGCACCCGCTGGCTGCACTACGGCTTACTGTGCATGGTTTCGCTGACCATCGTCGCGACGCTGAAAGCGGTGGGGATCATTCTGTCGATTTCCCTGCTGATTGCGCCCGGCGCGGTGGCGGTGCTGATTACCCGACGCTTTCACATGGCGCTGCTGGTGTCGGTCGCCGTTTCAGCCCTCGTGTCGGTAAGCGGCGTGTATGCCTCGTTTTATCTCGACAGCGCGCCTGCACCGACCATTGTGGTCCTGTTCGCGATGGTGTTTATCGTGACGTTTGTGGTGACCAGCGTGAAGGCTCGTCGCCAGGAGCGTGTGACAGCAGGGTGATGACCTGTTCGCCGTGCTGCTGCCAGTGCAGGGGGAAGGCGGTGCCTTCGTTAAAGCCAGCCAGTTGACGGGTCAACGCCAGCGTGAGCGTCTTGTCGTCGAGCCTGGTAACGCGGGCGCAGTCAAAACCCATCCAGGCCTGTACCTGCGGAAAGAGGGCCTTAAACAGGCTCTCTTTGGCGCTGAAGACCAGCGTCAGGGCGAGGGCGAACGGGTATCGCGAGCGGGAAAGCACAGGTTCTTCCTGCGCATCAATAATGCCGTCTTTGATTTCCCTGGCTTCGTTTTCGGAGAGGATCGTTTCACAGTCGATGCCGATAAGCGCCGGGTATTGCGTGACGACGGCTATCGCCTGCGTGCCGCTGTGGGTGATGCTGCCGGAAATGCCGTGCGGCCAGAGCGGTTCCCCGCTGGGGCCGATGGCGGGCATGGTGTGGTCGGGCAAGGCGTGCGCGGCGGCGATGCGGCCTGCCAGGTGGTCGGCCTTGCGTTTGCGTCCGGCGTCAGCGAGCTGTGCGTGGTGGGGGAGCCAGAGGAGATCGGCGTCGGTGAAGGTGGCGGGGTCGAAGGTGACGCGGTGGAGGGTGTGGCCGGCGAGAGAAAATGTGCTGTGGGTGGTGTGCATGGTTTTCCCTTCAGTATTGTGCGGCCTGATGCCCTCTCCCCGGCCCTCTCCCACAGGGAGAGGGGGAAGTCATTGCCTATATCAGAACCTCGTATTCACGCTCATATACCAGGTACGGCCCGGTTCATTATACGTATACGCACCCGCACCGTACATATACGCACCCGTCGTGGTATTACCCGTGGTCTGGGCGTTACCTGCGCGCCACTGGCGTTTGTCGAAGACGTTGTCCACGCCGCCGGTCAGGCTGACGTTTTTGGTCACGTCCCAGGTCGCGCTCAGGCCAACGATGCTGTACGGGCTGACTTCGTCTTTCTCAGACCCGGTCACCGGCTGACCTTTGTAGTTGTACTTCTTCGGCTGCTGCTTGCCGTACCAGGTGAAGGTCGACTGCAAGGACACGTCCTGACGTACCTGCCAGCTCAGGGTTGAGTTCAGCGTGTACTCCGGGATGATCGACAGACGATCGCCGGTCTCCTTGTTCTTGCTTTGCAGCATGTAGGTGATGTTGTTGGTCCAGTTGATGGTGTCGCTGACCGGCACGTTCAGGGAGCCTTCCAGACCTTCCACTACCGCCTTCGGCACGTTTTCCCACTGGTAGATATCGGTGGTGACTTTGCCGGTGGACGTCTGGCCAATCGGCGCGTAGCCCGCTTCAATCTTGTTGCGGTAGTCGTTGCGGAACCAGGTCACGCCCGCCAGCCAGCCGTCGCGTTTCCACTCCAGGCCAATCTCTTTGTTGATACTGGTTTCCGCTTTCAGATCGTCGTTACCCATCATGTAGCAGCCCACGCCGTCGGAACTGGCGTAGCAGCCCTGGCCTTTGCTGTACAGCAGGTAGTTCGGGTTGGTCTGATACAGGCTTGGCGCTTTATAGGCGCGCGCGATGCCCATCTTCAGGGTGAAGTCATCCCCCAGACCCTGCGACAGGTTCAGGGACGGGCTCCAGTTATTGCCGACAATAGTATGGTGGTCGAAGCGCAGGGCAGGGGTCAGCATGGTGCTGTCGGTCAGCTCCATGTTGTTTTCGGCGAACAGGGAGAAGATCTCCGCTGAGGTGTACGGGCTACGGTCTTCGCTCATGCCCGGGATAGTGCCGCCCTGCTGGGTTTGCGAGAAGGAGGTCGAGTCCTTCATGCGCTGCTGGTTCCACTCGGTGCCGAGCGTCAGGTTCTGGTTCACAATGAAATCAATCGGCAGGTTGATTTCGCTGTGCAGCATCACGTCGGCCAGATCGGTATCGGTGAACTTATTGCTGTTGAACAGGCCTTCCAGACCGCCCGCCAGCCCTTCGCCCAGACGAGAGTTGCGGGTGTGCTCGTACTGCGCCCAGTTGCTGGTGGTGATGCCGTTATCCCAGCCGCCGTTCCAGGTCACCGCGAAGTTCTGACGATAGATACGGTTAGTCTCTTTACCGTAGTTTTTCTTCACCAGCGCGTTGTCGTTGTTGGTGTTCTGCGTGTCACCCGCATAAAGGTTGTTCTGGCGGCTGTAGCCCGCTTCAAACTCCAGCGACTGCATCGGTGCGAAGTCCCAGCGCACCACGCCGTTGATGTCTTTATTTTCCACCCCTTCACGGCCTGCGGGCAGGGTGTTGGCGTAAGCGCCCGTGCGATCGGACTGATGACCCTGGTTGATGTCCCACGCGTCGGCCTGGGTTTTATCCAGGTTACCGTACATGCGGAAGCTGAAATCCCCGCCCAGCGGGCCGCTCAGGCTGAAGTTGGTGCGTTTGGTGGAACCTTCGTCTTTATGCTCTGGCGCGTTCAGATAGGTGTTCCAGGAGCCGTGCCACTGGTCGTCGAATTTTTTGGTGATGATGTTCACCACGCCGCCCGCAGCACCATTACCGTAGCGGGCAGCGGCCGGGCCACGGATCACTTCGATGCGCTCGATCATCTCCGGCGGGACCCAGCCGGTATCGCCGCGGGTATCACGCTCGCCGCGCCAGCCCAGACGGATGGAGTTGCGGCTGGTAACCGGCTTGCCGTCAATCAGGATCAGGGTGTTTTCCGGGCCCATGCCGCGAATGTCAATCTGACGGTTGTTCCCGCGCTGGCCGCTGGTGGAGTTGCCGGTCAGGTTAACGCCCGGCATGGTGCGGATGATTTCCGCCACGTCGCGCGCGGGCGGGTTTTTGCGGATCTCGTCGGCGGTGATGGTCGACACGCCCGGCGCCTGCAAATTCTGCTCGGCGGCGGTGATCACCATGGTGTCTTCGTGCTGCGCGGAGGCGGTGTTGTCGTCTGCCATGGCGGGCAGCGCGACACCATAAATCCCTAAATTGACCAGCAAGGCCAGAGAGTGAATCTTCTTATTCATTGTACGTCCCGCTTTTATGGTTATTTAATGAGCGCGCTTCCCACAGCGCGGGCATTACGCTATTGCAAATGAAAATAGTTATCAATAATATTATCAATAAAATTTGCTCTGCAACAAAAAAGACTGTTAAACATGGGGTTATAAGGGTGACGGGGTTAACAACCGGAAGTGAAGCGTGGTGGCAGGCGAAAAACGGGCCGGAACGGGAACGTCATCAGGAAAACTATCGCGTGACATTCTGGTGGCGGGACCCGGCGGGAACGCAGAAAACGTCGACGGTGAAACGCGTCTGGCTCTACGTCACCGGCGTGACCGATCACCATCAAAATGCCCGTCCGCAGTCCCTTGAACGTATCCCGGATACTGACGTCTGGCAGTGGCAGGGCGAGTTCAGCCCCGAATGGCGCGGCAGCTACTGTTTTATCCCCTCCGACAATGAAAACGATTTTGCCAGCGCAGTGTTTGAGGGCGAGCAGCCGGACCGCATGGCGCTGCGCGAAGGCTGGCGCAAACTGCTGCCGCACGCGGTGTCTGACCCGCTGAATGTCCAGAGCTGGCGCGGCGGGCGCGGGCACGGCGTCTCGGCGCTGGAGATGCCGGAGGCGCCCGTACAGCCCGGCTGGAACCATCCCGATACCCCTTACAAAAAGCCTGTCTGCATTGAGTGGCACAGCGCGCGTCTGAAGAACCGTCGCCGCGTGTGGATTTTTACCACCGGGGATGAAAGCCCCGAGCGCCCGCTGGCGGTGCTGCTCGACGGGCAGTTCTGGGCCGAAAGCATGCCCGTCTGGCCTGCGCTGGCGTCGCTCACCCATGAAGGCAAACTGCCGCCTGCGGTCTATGTCTTAATCGACGTGATTGACACCGCACACCGCAGCCGCGAGCTGCCGTGTAACCCTGATTTCTGGCTGGCGGTGCAGGACGAACTCCTCCCGCAGGTGAAAAGCATGGCCCCGTTCAGTGACCGCGCCGACCATACCGTGGTGGCGGGCCAGAGCTTCGGCGGTCTTTCCTCCCTCTACGCGGGCCTCAACTGGCCGCAGCGTTTTGGCTGCATCCTCAGCCAGTCCGGATCCTACTGGTGGCCGCACCGCGGCGCGCAGCAGGACGGGCTGCTCATCGAACAACTCAAAGCGGGTGAAAAAACCGCTCGCGGGCTGCGCATCGTCCTTGAGGCCGGGCGCAACGAACCGCTTATCTTGCGCGCAAACCAGGCGATCCTCGCCGAACTACACACTCAGCAACCGGTTTTCTGGCGTCAGGTTGACGGCGGACACGATGCGCTTTGCTGGCGCGGTGGGCTGACGCAGGGGCTGATGACCCTCTGGCAGCCGCTTATTCAATAACGGAGTCTGTATGGAATTCAGCAATCCTTTCGATAATCCGCAGGGACAGTTCGCCATTTTGCAAAATGACCAGGGGCAGTACAGCCTGTGGCCGCAGCAGTGCGAGTTGCCCGCGGGCTGGCGCGTGGTCTGCGAACCGCAATCTCAGGAGGCGTGCCAGCAGTGGCTGTCGGAACAGTGGCAGACGCTTGAGCCGTCTTATTTTGCGGGGGAGCGCGCATGAACCGTCTCCCTCTTGTCGCCGCCCAGCCGGGGATCTGGATGGCAGAGCAGCTTTCCTCCCTGCCAAACGCCTGGAGCGTCGCGCACTACACCGAACTGAAAGGCGCTATCGACGCGCCATTGCTGGCAAAAGCCATCGCTGAAGGCATGATGCAGGCCGACACGCTGCGGATGCGTTTTGCCGAAGATAACGGTGAGGTGTGGCAGTGGATCGATGAGGCCATGATCCTGCCGGAGCCGTCCATCGTGCGCGTTGACTGCCACGACGCCGCCGTGGCGCTGATGGAGGCCGATCTCAACCAGAACCTGCGCGTCGACAGCGGTCAGCCGCTGACGTTTCACCAGCTGATTCAGGTGGGAGAAAACCGCTGGTACTGGTATCAGCGGTATCATCATCTGGTGGTGGATGGCTTCAGTTTCCCGGCCATTACCCGCCAGATCGCCGCCATTTACGCTGCGTGGCAGAAAGGTAAATCCACGCCAGCCTCCCCGTTCACCCCGTTCGCCGAGGTGGTGGAGGAGTATCAGCGCTATCGCGACAGCGAGGCGTATCAGCGCGACGGTGCTTTCTGGGCCGAGCAGCGCAAACAGCTTCCTTCTCCGGTCTCGCTCTCTTCCGCGCCGCTGCCGGGACGCGCCGCCACCACCGATATCCTGCGCCTGAAAATTGCGATGGACGGCCGTGCGTTCAGCCAGCTTGCACAGATGGCAGGCCAGGCGCAGCGTACCGATCTGGCCCTTGCGCTGGTGGCGCTGTGGCTGGGCCGCCTGACCGGACGGCTGGACTACGCCGCCGGGTTTATCTTTATGCGCCGTATGGGCTCCGCCGCGCTGACCGCGACCGGACCGGTGCTCAACGTCCTGCCGCTGGCGGTGAATATTCGCCCGCAGGAGAGCCTGCCGGAACTGGCGCTGCGCCTGGCGAACCAGTTGAAAAAAATGCGCCGCCATCAGCGTTACGACGCCGAGCAGATCGTGCGCGACAGCGGGCGTGCCGCAGGCGATGAAGCCCTGTTTGGTCCGGTGCTGAACGTTAAGGTGTTCGATTATCAGCTGGATATCGACGGCGTGGAGGCCATGACCCACACGCTGGCGACCGGCCCGGTGAACGATCTGGAGCTGGCGCTGTTCCCGGACGAGCAGGGCGGACTGAGCATTGAGATCCTCGCCAACAGGCAGCGTTACGACGAGGCGACGCTGAAGGGACACGCGGCGCGCCTGAACGCAATGCTGACGCAGTTTGCCGCCAATCCGGACCTGCGCTGTGGCGACGTGGAAACCGTATCAGAGCAGGAATACTCCCGGCTGGCGCGCATCAACGATACCGGGCTGGCGCTGCCGTCCACCACGCTGGCAGATCTGGTCGCGGAGCAGGCGAGCAAAACGCCGGACGCCCCCGCGCTGGCGGATGCCCATACTGAACTGAACTACCGCCAGATGCGCGAGCAGGTAGTCGCGCTGGCAAACCTGCTGCGCGCGCGCGGCGTGAAGCCGGGCGACAGCGTGGCGGTGGCGCTCCCGCGCTCGGTGTTCCTGACCCTGGCGCTGCACGGGATTGTTGAAGCTGGCGCCGCCTGGCTGCCGCTGGATACCGGTTACCCGGACGACCGTCTGCGGATGATGCTGGAGGACGCGAAGCCGTCGCTGCTCATTACCACCGACGAGCAGCTTCCGCGCTTTGACAATCTGCCGATCGCCACCTTTAGTTACAACACACTATTACCGGCCACCGATGCTGAACCTCTGCGCCTGGCGAAGCCGGAGCAGACCGCGTACATCATCTTTACTTCCGGTTCGACGGGACGTCCAAAAGGGGTGATGGTCGGCCATACCGCCATCGTTAACCGCCTGAAATGGATGCAGGATCATTATCCACTGACGGCGCATGACGTGGTGGCGCAGAAAACGCCGTGCAGCTTTGACGTGTCGGTGTGGGAGTTCTGGTGGCCGTTTATCGCCGGGGCGAAGCTGGTGATGGCCGAGCCGGACGCGCACCGCGATCCGCAGGCGATGCAGAGCTTCTTCGCAGAATATGGCGTAACCACCACCCACTTCGTGCCGTCGATGCTGGCGGCGTTCGTCGCCTCGCTGACGCCGGAAAACGTCGACTGTTGCAGGACGCTAAAGCAGGTGTTCTGTAGCGGCGAGGCATTGCCAACGGCGCTGTGCCGCGAATGGGAACAGCTCACCCATGCGCCGCTGCACAACCTCTATGGCCCGACCGAAGCGGCGGTGGACGTCAGCTGGTATCCGGCGTACGGCCCCGAGCTGGCGGCGGTGGAAGGCAACAGCGTGCCTATCGGCTTCCCGGTGTGGAATACGGGGCTGCGCATTCTGGACGCGATGATGCGCCCGGTGCCGTTCGGCGTGGCGGGGGATCTGTATCTCACCGGCATTCAGCTGGCGCAGGGGTATCTGGGCCGTCCGGACCTCACCGCCAGCCGCTTTATTGCCGATCCGTTTGCCCCCGGCGAGCGAATGTACCGCACCGGGGACGTTGCCCGCTGGCTGGACAACGGCGCGGTGGAATATCTGGGCCGCAGCGACGATCAGCTGAAAATCCGCGGCCAGCGCATCGAGCTGGGCGAAATCGACCGGGCGATGCTCGCGCTACCAGATGTGGCTCAGGCCGTAGCGCACGCCTGCGTGTTCAACCAGGCGGCTGCCACGGGCGGCGATGCCCGTCAGCTGGTGGGGTACGTTGTCTCCGAATCCGGCTTACCGCTGGATCGCGACGCGCTGCTTGCCTCACTCAAAGCCCAGCTGCCGCCGCATATGGTGCCGGTGGTGCTGCTGCAAATCAGCGCGTTGCCGTTAAGCGCCAACGGCAAGCTGGATCGCAAGGCGTTGCCGCTGCCGGAGCTGACCAGCAAAACTTCCGGTCGCGCGCCTGAGACGCAAACCGAAGACGCCGTGGCGCAGGCGTTTTCTGACCTGCTGGGCTGCGCGGTGAACGATATCGAGGCCGATTTCTTTGCCCTCGGCGGCCACTCGCTGCTGGCGATGCGCCTCGCGGCTCAGCTCAGCCGTGCGTTCAGCCGCAAGGTCACGCCGGGGCAGATTATGGTCGCCTCGACGGTGAGTAAGCTTAGCGGCCTGCTGGACTCGCAGATGAGCGACGAGCAGGCGCAGCGTCTGGGGTATGAAACTGTTCTCCCGCTGCGTGAAAGCAACGGCCCGACGCTGTTCTGCTTCCATCCGGCGTCCGGCTTTGCCTGGCAGTTTAGCGTCCTGGCGCGCTACCTCAGCCCGCGCTGGTCAATCGTCGGCATTCAGTCGCCGCGCCCGGACGGGCCGATGCAGCAGTGTGCGGATCTCGATGCGGTGATCGAGCATCATCTGAACACGTTGCGTAAGCAACAGCCGCAGGGGCCGTATTATCTGTTCGGCTATTCCCTCGGCGGCACGCTGGCGCAGGGCATTGCGGCGCGCCTGCGCGAGCAGGGTGAAGACGTAGCGTTCCTCGGCCTGCTGGATACCTGGCCGCCGGAAACCCAGAACTGGGCGGAGAAAGAGGCCAACGGCCTCGATCCGGAGGTGCTGGCAGAAATTGAGCGCGAACGTCAGGCGTTTATCGCCGCCCAGCAGGGGCAGGGTTCCAGCGAGCTGTTTAACGCCATTGAAGGCAACTATGCGGACGCGGTGCGGCTGCTTACCACGGCACACAGCGCGCGGTTTGACGGTAAAGCGACGCTGTTTGTCGCCGAGCGAACGCGAACGATGGATCCGCAGGTCGCGTGGGCGCCGTGGGTGGGTGAGCTGGAGGTGTACAGCCAGGACTGCGCCCATGTGGATATTATTTCACCGCAGGCGTTTGAGAAGATTGGGCCGGTACTGAAGGAAATTTTGGGGTAACGTTTAAAGCCCCTCACCCTAACCCTCTCCCACGGGGAGAGGGGATGGTTTGCTCCCTCTCCCTGTGGGAGAGGGCCGGGGTGAGGGCATCAGACCGCACGCTTGCCCAACGGCACCACCAGCGGCGTACCCGCCACCGGATCGTCAATAATCATGCAGCGCATGCCGTAGATCCGCGCGATCAGATCCGGCGTCACAATCTCTTTCGGCGCGCCCTGCGCCACAATCTCGCCGTCGCGCAGCGCAATCAGATGCGTCGCGTAGCGGCACGCCTGGTTTAAGTCGTGCAGCACTGCCGCCAGGGTGTACCCCTGCGTACGGTTCAGTTCGCTCAGCAGCTCCAGCAGGTCAATCTGATGGCTGATATCCAGCCAGGTCGTCGGCTCGTCCAGCAGCATGATCGAGGTTTCCTGCGCCAGCACCATTGCGATCCACGCGCGCTGGCGCTGTCCGCCGGAGAGGGTATCGACGCTTTGCTGGGCGAGATCGGTGATGCCCGTCGCCTGCATCGCGCGCTTCACGGCCTCGTCGTCCTCCTTGCGCCAGCGGGTAAACAGTGGCTGGTGCGGATAGCGCCCGCGGGAGACCAGCTCCTGCACGGTAATATCCCCCGGCGTGGTGGCGTTTTGCGCCAGCAGTCCGATGCGTCGCGCCACCTCTTTGCTGGCGAAGCGCTGGATCTGCTCCCCGTCGAGGAACACGCTGCCCTCAACCGGCGACATCAGGCGGCTCAGCGTGCGCAGCAATGTCGATTTGCCGCAGCCGTTTGGCCCGATAATGGCGGTGAAGTGGCCGTCCGGAATGGCAACGGATAAGTCCCGGGCAATGATTTTTTTACCGTAGCCGAGGGTCAAGTTTTCGCCGCGCAAGCGGGGTGTTGAATCTGTCATTTCTTGCGTGACTCCTGAACGAGCAAGACGATGAGGTAAATCCCGCCGAGGCTGACGGTCACCACGCCCACCGGCAGTTGATAAGGCATAAACAATTGCTGGGCGCAGAGATCGGCGGCCAGCAGTAACAGCGCGCCGCACAGCGCCGCCTGGGTTAAGCCCCAGCGCGCGGTGCCGCTAAGTCGCCGCGCGATATGCGGCGCGACAAGGGCAATAAACGAGATTGGCCCGGCGATAGCGGTAGAGGCAGCGGTCAGCAGTACGGCGACCAGCATCAGCATCAGGCGCGAGCGCTCTACGCTCACGCCCAGCGCGCAGGCGCTGTCGTCGCCCATCTCCAGCAGCCGCATGCGCCTGACCAGCAGCAACGCACCAATAAACATCAGGATAATCAGCGGCGCGGCGGGCCAGGTTTTTCCCCACGTCAGACCGTTGAGGGAACCGGCGTACCACAGCCCGGCGGAGAGCGCGGTTTCCAGCGACGCCTGTAGCAGAAGCCAGGTGTTAAACGCCATCAGCATCGCGCGGATGCCGATCCCGATGATGATCAGGCGGAAGGTGTCGATGCCGTTGCGCCAGGCCAGGGCCCAGATAAGCAGGGAGGTGAGAATGCCGCCCGCCATCGCCGTAAAGGTAATGGCCGTGAGATGCTGCCCGAACAGCACCATCGCCACCAGCACGCCGCTCCACGCGCCGGTATTCAGGCCCATCACGTCCGGGCTGCCGAGGGGGTTACGCATCAGCGACTGGAATATCGCGCCGCTGACGCCGAGCGCCGCGCCGACCAGGATCGCCATCGCCACGCGCGGCAGTCGCCATTCGGTGACCACCATGGTGATGTTACGCGGCGCGCTGCCGGTGAGAGCGTGAAAGACCTGCGCGAAATCAAGCGTTACGGCACCGCTTTGCAGGCTCCAGACCGCCAGCAGCAGACTGGCGACGACCAGCAGGGCGACGCTGGTGAGTAAACGACGGGACGGGGCCATCATGCGCCACCCCCGCGTCTGCGTCGTACCAGGAAGATCAGCACCGGCGCGCCGATAAAGGCGCTGACCACCGAGACGCGCAGTTCACCCGGCACCAGCAGGCGGCCCAGTACGTCGGCAAACAGCAGCAGGGCAGGGGTCGCCAGCAGCGTGACCGGCAGCGACCAGCGGTGATCCGCACCCACCAGCCAGCGCGCCATGTGCGGCATCATCAGGCCGATAAAGGCAATCGGCCCGACGACGGCGGTCGCGCTGCCGCACAGCACGGTGATGACAAGCAGGCCCGTCAGCTGCGTGCGCGCCACGCGGTTGCCGAGGGCGGTCGCGGTGTCGCTGCCGAGGCTCAGGCTGTTGAGCGATCGGCTTAAGATTAGCGCCACGGCGGCAGCGATAATGACCGGGAATGCCACCACTTTCAGGGTATCAAGGGTACGGATATCCAGCGAACCAGCCTGCCAGAAGCGCAGCTGGTCATACACGTCCGGGTTGAGCAGGGCGATGCCGTTGGACAAGCCTTCCAGCACCGCCGCGAGCGCCACGCCCGCCAAGGTTAAGCGTACCGGGCTGAGCTGTCCACCGCCCTGGCTGCCGGTAAACGCCACCACCAGCGAGGCCGCCAGCGCGCCGCAAAAGGCCATCACCAGCTGTTCAGAGGGGGACGTTAACCCGAACAGCGCCGCGCCGAGCACGATGGCAAAGCTGGCGCCGGAGTTAACGCCGAGAATACCGGGGTCCGCCAGCGGGTTGCGGGTGAGGGTTTGCATCAGGGCTCCGGCAAGGCCGAGCGCGCCGCCGGCCAGCAGTCCGGCAAGGGTGCGGGGCAGGCGAGCGTCGAGCACGATGGTGCAGTCGGCGCTCTGACAGGTACCGGAGAGCGCATCGACAATAACGGACGCGGGCAGCGGTTTTGCGCCGACCAGCAGGCTGAGTGCAATCGCAAGGATTAGCAGTAGCAATAAAACGGGCACGGCAATGGCGCGCACCGCAGAAGAGGAAAACGACATAGCAACATCCATGATTTGATAATGATAGTGATTATCGTTATCTATCTTATTTGGCTATGTTAGCATGTGCGCCCATGGAATTGGTAGAAATAGACTCAAGGCCTTGTCATGAATCAAAAATCCTGGCTGCTTAACCTCAGCCTGCTTAAGACGCACCCGGCGTTTCGCGCCGTCTTTATCGCCCGCTTTATCTCTATTTTGTCCCTCGGCCTGCTTGGAGTTGCCGTGCCCGTCCAGATCCAGTCCATGACCCACTCCAGCTGGCTGGTGGGGTTATCCGTCACCTTAACCGGCGGGGCGATGTTTATCGGTCTGATGGTGGGCGGCGTGCTGGCGGATCGCTACGAGCGTAAAAAGCTTATCCTGCTGGCGCGCGGCACCTGCGGGGTGGGCTTTGTCGGGCTGTGTCTGAACGCCATGCTGCCGGAGCCGTCGCTGATGGCGATTTATGCCCTGGGCCTGTGGGACGGTTTTTTTGCCTCGTTAGGCGTGACGGCGCTGCTGGCGGCGACCCCCGCGCTGGTCGGGCGCGAGAACCTGATGCAGGCGGGGGCGATCACCATGCTCACCGTGCGCCTCGGCTCGGTGATTTCGCCGATGGTCGGCGGCCTGCTGCTGGCGACCGGCAACGTGGCGTGGAACTACGGCCTTGCCGCGGCGGGCACCTTTATCACCACCCTGACGCTGCTGCGTCTGCCGCTCCTGCCACCCCCGCCGCAGCCGCGCGAGCATCCGCTGAAGTCCCTGATGGCCGCGATTCGTTTCCTGTTCAGCAACCCGATGATTGGCGGCATTGCGCTGCTCGGCGGCCTGCTGACGATGGCGAGCGCCGTGCGCGTGCTGTACCCGGCGCTGGCGGGCGAGTGGCAGATGAGCGCCTCAGAGATTGGCGTGCTGTACGCCGCCATTCCGCTCGGCGCCGCGTGCGGGGCGCTGACCAGCGGCAACCTGGCGCAGAGTGCGAGACCGGGGTTGATCATGCTGGTGGCGACGCTGGCCTCGTTTATCGCGATTGGTTTCTTTAGCCTGATGCAGGTGTGGGCGCTGGGGGTGATGTGTCTGGTGATTTTTGGCTGGCTGAGCGCGGTCAGCTCGCTTTTACAGTACACCCTGATCCAGACCCAGACGCCGGAAGGGATGCTCGGGCGCATTAATGGCCTGTGGACGGCGCAGAACGTTACGGGCGATGCGATTGGCGCAGCGATCCTCGGCGGGCTGGGGGCGATAATGACCCCGGTGGCCTCGGCGAGCAGCAGCGGGTTTGTGTTAGCCGTAGTTGGCGCGATCTTACTGGTGGCGCTGGTGGAATTGCGGCGGTTCAGCCCCTGTAGGTCGGGTAAGGCGTAGCCGCCACCCGACAAAACGCCCGGTGGCGCTGCGCTTACCGGGCCTACAGGGAATGTGCCACTTATTTAAAAATTGAATCTAAACGCTGCAACACCAACATCGCGCTGTAATAATCCAGGCGGAACGTCTCTGTTCCCAGCGCCCAGACGCGCTTGTTCTTGACCGACGGCAGATGCGCCAGCAGCGGGTTGGCGTAAATCGCATCCACGTCTTTCTGGTCGCCGGCAAACACGAACAGTCCTTCGCCGTTCAGCCCCGTCGCCAGGTTTTCCCCGCCCAGCTGAATAATGTCGTGACGCTTGCCCTGGCTTTTCGAGGTGTGCAGCCCGGCGGGAAGGTCGGCCAGCGTAAAGCCCAACTGGTGCAGCAGCTTGCCCTGCGCCGAGTCTGTCGTCCACAGGTTCGCCGTGTGCGCCGCGGCGGTGTAGACGATGGCGTTCACCGGCTGCGGCGGCAGCTTCATTTGCTGCTTCACCTGGGCGAGCTGTTTATCGAAGGCAGCGATGCGCTCTGCGGCCTGTGTTTCCTGCCCGGTGATCGTCCCCAGCTGGGTCAGCAGTTCCTGCCAGCTTTTGTCGTCGTAGTTAATGATAAGCGTCGGGGCGATGGCGGAAAGCTGATCGTAGAGCGCCAGCGCGGAATCCCCGCCGGTGGCGCTGATCAAAATCAGGTCCGGCATCTGGGCCGCGACCGCTTCGGCGCTCGGCTCGCCGATGTACAGCCGGGCAACCTTACACTGCTTCGCGATATCGCCCCACTGACGTAAAAAGCCCTGCGCATCCGCCACGCGGTTGTTCGGCGTGGTCGCACCGCTGGCAATGACCGGGGCGTCAATCGCCAGCAGCGAGCCGGTTAGGGTCACGCTGGTGGAGACAATGTGCGTCGGTTTGCGCTCAAGCGTGTGAACGCCGCGGCTGTCGGTGACCTGGCGCGGCCAGTCGGCGGCGATGGCTGAGGTTAGTCCTAAAACAAAAAGTCCTGTTAAAAGAAGGGCATTGCGGCAAAGGGCAGCGATTTTCACAGAGCGGCATCCTGATTTTATTGAAGATAATGCTTCTCATTTTCAGGGCTGTGGAAAAGGGATGCAAGCGTTTGTCGCACAAGTTATTTGCCCGACGGTTGACAGCGGGGCGATGTGGGATTAGGTTAGCCGACGAAAATATAAATGATAATCATTATTGCTTCTTTTATCATTTTAAGGAGGATGATATGGACACGTCCCTGGCTGAGGAAGTTCAGCACACCGCGACCACGCTGCAAGCAGACAGCTTTTTCTTTATGTCGCCTTACCGCAGTTTTACCACGTCCGGCTGTTTTGCCCGTTTTTCTGAACCCGCCGTCGGCGGTGACGATCCGGCGGGTCCTTTTCAGCAGAAATTAGCTCAGGCTTTCCGGAATGCGAAAAACAGCGGCATTGCTCATCCGGTGATGGTAGGGGCGATCCCCTTCGATACCCGCAAACCGTCATCGCTGTTTATTCCGCAACGCTGGCAAACCTTCTCCCGCCCGGCGCGTCAGCAGTCCGCACGCTACGCCTCCGGCGCGCAGACGCTGAACGTGCAACAACGCACCGAGATCCCGCCGCAGCCGGTTTTTGAGGAGATGGTCGCTCGCGCCGCGTCGCTCACCGCCACGCCGCAGGTGAATAAGGTGGTGCTGTCGCGCCTGATTGATATCGCCACCGACAAACAGATCGATAGCAGCGCGCTGATGGAGCGTCTTATCGCCCAGAACCCGGCGAGCTTTAATTTCCACGTACCGCTGGAAGACGGCGGCGTGCTGCTGGGCGCCAGCCCGGAACTGCTGCTGCGTAAAGAGGGCACGCACTTTAGCTCGCTGCCGCTGGCGGGCTCTGCGCGCCGTCAGCCGGACGATGTGCTGGATCGCGAAGCGGGCACTAAGCTGCTGGCCTCCGAAAAAGACCGTCACGAGCACGACCTGGTAACCCAGGCGATGAAAACCATTCTGGAACCGCGCAGCCATCATCTGAGCATGCCGGCTTCCCCGCAGCTCATTACCACCCCAACGCTGTGGCATCTGGCGACGCCGGTAGAAGGTGACGCGCGTGAAAACGAAAACGCCCTGACGCTGGCCTGCCTGCTGCACCCGACGCCAGCGCTGAGCGGCTTCCCGCATCAGGCGGCAAAAGAGCTAATTGCCGAGCTGGAGCCGTTCGACCGTGAGCTGTTCGGCGGCATCGTTGGCTGGTGCGACAGCGAAGGCAACGGCGAGTGGGTGGTAACTATTCGCTGCGCGCGGCTGCATCAAAATACCGTTCGCCTGTTTGCCGGCGCGGGCATTGTGCCTGCTTCCTCCCCGGTGGGTGAGTGGCGCGAGACGGGCGTGAAGCTCTCCACCATGCTCAACGTGTTTGGTTTGCACTAAGGAATACTCATGACCATCCCTTTTACCCGCTGGCCTGAGGAGTTTGCCCGCCGCTACCGTGAAAAAGGCTACTGGCAGGATCGGCCGCTGACCCACATCCTGACGGACCATGTGGACAGCGATGCGGTCGCGATAATTGACGGCGATCGCCGCATCACCTACCGCGCGTTTAATCAGGCGGTGACGAATCTGGCGTCTGCCCTTCAGGCGCAGGGGCTGCATCGCGGCGAGACCGCGCTGGTGCAGCTCGGCAACGTGGCCGAGTTCTACATCACCTTCTTCGCGCTGCTGCAAATCGGCGTCGCGCCGGTCAACGCGCTCTTTAGCCATCAGCGCAGCGAACTCAACGCCTACGCGGAGCAGATCAAACCCGCCGTGCTGATTGCCGATCGCGACCACGCGCTGTTCGCGGGTGATGATTTTCTCAATACCTTTGTGGATGCGCATCGCTCGGTACGCGTTGTGCTGCTACGCGGCGATAAGGGCGAACACGCGCTGGAGGCGGCGATTGCGCGCCCGGCGGACAATTTCATCCCAAACCCGACGCCCGCCGACGAAGTGGCGTTCTTCCAGCTCTCCGGCGGCAGCACCGGCACGCCGAAGCTGATCCCGCGTACGCATAACGATTACGACTACAGCATCCGTCGCAGCAACGAAATCTGCGGTATCACTGCGCGCACCCGCTATCTGAACGCGCTTCCCGCGGCGCATAACTACGCCATGAGCTCGCCGGGATCGTTAGGCGTTTTCACGGCGGGCGGCTGCGTGGTGCTGGCGAACGATCCGAGCGCCACGCTCTGCTTCCCGCTGATTGAGCAGCATCAGATAAACGTCACCTCGCTGGTGCCGCCCGCGGTCAGCCTGTGGTTGCAGGCGATTGCCGACGGCGCGGGGAACGCCCAGCTGAAATCCCTGGAGCTGCTCCAGGTGGGCGGCGCACGCCTCTCCGCCACGCTTGCGGCGCGTATTCCGGCGGAAATTGGCTGTCAGCTTCAGCAGGTGTTTGGCATGGCGGAAGGGCTGGTGAACTACACCGCCCTCGACGATGCCCCGGAACGCATCATCAACACTCAGGGCCGCCCAATGTGCCCTGATGACGAGGTGTGGGTGGCGGACGAGGACGGTAACCCGCTCCCGCGCGGAGAAGTCGGACGTTTGATGACGCGCGGCCCTTACACCTTCCGCGGCTACTTCAACAGCCCGGAGCACAACGCCAGCGCCTTTGATGCCAACGGTTTTTACTGCTCCGGCGATCTGATCGCCATCGACGAGCAGGGCTACATTACCGTGCAGGGGCGCGAGAAAGATCAGATTAACCGCGGTGGCGAAAAGATTGCCGCCGAAGAGATTGAAAACCTGCTGCTGCGCCACGAAGCGGTGATCCACGCCGCGCTGGTGAGCATGGAGGACAGCCTGCTGGGCGAAAAAAGCTGTGCGTATCTGGTGGTGAAACAACCCCTGCGCGCGGTTGAGGTACGCCGCTTCCTGCGCGAGCAGGGCGTTGCCGAATTTAAGCTGCCGGACCGCGTGGAAAGCGTGGATGCGCTTCCGCTCACGCCGGTCGGCAAAGTTGATAAGAAACAGTTGCGCCTGTGGCTTGCTGAACGCGCCCGGGGCTGAGGAACAGAGAATGGCCATTCCAAAATTAACCGCTTACGCGCTGCCAACCGCCGCAGAGCTGCCGACCAACAAGGTGAACTGGGCGTTTGAACCGGAGCGCGCCGCGCTGCTGATCCACGATATGCAGGAGTATTTCCTGAACTTCTGGGGCGAAAATAGCGACATGATGCAGCAGGTGGTGGCGAACATCGCTAAACTGCGCGCGTACTGCAAAGAACACAATATCCCGGTGTACTACACCGCGCAGCCGAAAGAGCAGAGCGATGAAGACCGTGCCCTGCTGAACGACATGTGGGGGCCGGGGCTGACCCGCTCGCCGGAGCAGCAGCGCATCGTGGCTGAACTGACGCCGGACGAAGCGGACACCGTGCTGGTGAAGTGGCGCTACAGCGCATTTCACCGCTCGCCGCTGGAGCAGATGCTGAAAGAGACCGGCCGCAACCAGCTGCTGATTACCGGCGTGTATGCCCACATCGGCTGCATGACCACCGCCACCGACGCCTTTATGCGCGACATCAAGCCGTTCTTTATCGCCGATGCGCTGGCGGACTTCACCCGCGACGAGCACCTGATGTCGCTGAAATACGTGGCCGGACGTTCGGGCCGCGTGGTGATGACCGACGAGCTGCTGCCGTCCGTTCCGACAACGAAAGCCGCGCTGCGCGAGCTGATCCTGCCGCTGCTGGACGAGTCCGACGAGCCGATGGATGACGAAAACCTGATCGACTACGGTCTGGATTCAGTGCGCATGATGGCGCTGGCCGCCCGCTGGCGGAAGGTGCACGGCGACATCGACTTCGTGATGCTGGCGAAAAATCCGACCCTCGACGCCTGGTGGGCGCTGCTCTCCCGTGAGGTGAAGTGATGGCCGGGTTCGATTTTACCGGTAAAACGGTTTGGGTAACGGGCGCGGGTAAAGGTATTGGCTATGCGGCCGCGCTGGCCTTTGTAGAGGCGGGCGCGCGGGTGACCGGGTTCGATCTGGCCTTTCCGCAGGACGATTATCCGTTTGCCACCGAAACGCTGGACGTGGCGGACGCGGCGCAGGTGGGCGACGTCTGCGGGCGTTTACTCGGCACCCTTGAGCGCCTCGACGTGCTGGTTAACGCGGCGGGCATTCTGCGCATGGGCGCGACGGACGAGCTCTCGCTGGAGGACTGGCAGCAGACCTTCGCGGTCAACGTCGGCGGTGCGTTCAACCTGTTCCAGCAGACGATGGGCCAGTTCCGTCGTCAGCAGGGTGGGGCGATTGTGACGGTGGCCTCTGACGCGGCGCACACGCCGCGCATCGGCATGAGCGCCTACGGCGCGTCGAAAGCGGCGCTGAAAAGCCTGGCGCTGACCGTCGGGCTGGAGCTGGCGGGCAGCGGCGTGCGCTGTAATCTGGTGTCGCCGGGTTCAACGGATACCGACATGCAGCGCACCCTGTGGACCAGCGATGATGCGGAACAGCGGCGCATTCGCGGCTTTGGCGAGCAGTTCAAGCTCGGCATTCCGCTCGGTAAAATTGCCCGTCCGCAGGAGATTGCTGCGACCGTGCTGTTCCTGGCATCCGATGCCGCCAGCCATATCACCTTGCAGGATATTGTGGTGGACGGCGGCTCCACGCTGGGGGCGTAATGATCTGGAAACGTCATTTAACGCTCGAGGAGCTGAACGCCACCAGCCAGAACACAATGGTGGAGCACCTTGGCATCGTCTATACCCGCCTCGGGGACGATACGCTTGAAGCGGAGATGCCGGTGGATGCCCGCACGCACCAGCCGTTTGGCCTGCTGCATGGCGGCGCCTCAGCGGCGCTGGCGGAAACGCTGGGCTCAATGGCCGGTTTTCTGATGACCCGTGACGGGCAGAACGTGGTGGGCACGGAACTGAATGCCACGCATCACCGCGCGGTCTCTCACGGTAAGGTACGCGGCGTGTGTCAGCCGCTGCATCTGGGCCGTTCCAGCCAGAGCTGGGAGATCGTGGTGTTCGACGAGCAGGGGCGGCGGTGCTGTACCTGTCGGTTGAGTACGATGGTGTTGGGGTAAGTCATTCAACTGAAAGTGATCGGCTTAACACTGTGGTGTAAATCTCTGGTTTGACCACGCATTATTGCGTTTCAAAGTTGTTAAATTTTATCCGTTGTTCTAGAAACAAAATGTAACATCTCACTGTTTCACAACAACGGACAACAACTATGAACAACTCAGGGAAATACCTTACGTGGGCGGTGCTCTCCGTGGTGGGAGCCTTTGCCCTGGGCTATATCGCCCTCAACCGGGGGGAGCAGATCAACGCGCTGTGGATCGTCGTCGCCTCCGTCTGCATTTATCTGATCGCATACCGTTTTTATGGCCGCTATATCGCGAAGACGGTGCTGGGCGTAGACGGCACGCGCATGACGCCTGCCGTGCGTCACAATGACGGTCTGGACTACGTGCCGACCGACAAAAAAGTGCTGTTCGGTCACCATTTCGCGGCGATTGCCGGGGCAGGCCCGCTGGTGGGGCCGGTACTGGCCGCGCAGATGGGCTACCTGCCGGGGATGATCTGGATCCTCGCGGGGGTGGTGCTGGCGGGCGCGGTGCAGGACTTCATGGTGCTGTTCGTCTCCACCCGTCGCGACGGTCGTTCGCTGGGTGAGCTGGTGAAAGAGGAGATGGGCGCAACCGCCGGGGTGATTGCGCTGGTGGCGACCTTTATGATCATGGTGATCATCCTCGCGGTGCTGGCGATGATCGTGGTGAAAGCCTTGACCCACAGCCCGTGGGGAACCTACACCGTCGCCTTTACCATTCCGCTGGCGCTGTTTATGGGGATCTACATTCGCTACCTGCGTCCGGGACGTATTGGTGAAGTTTCAGTTATTGGCCTGGTGTTCCTGGTGTTTGCGATTATCTCCGGCGGTTGGGTGGCGGAAAGCCCGACCTGGGCGCCGTTCTTCGACTTTACCGGCGTGCAGCTGACCTGGATGCTGGTGGGCTACGGTTTCGTGGCGGCGGTGCTGCCGGTATGGCTGCTGCTGGCTCCGCGTGACTACCTCTCTACCTTCCTGAAAATCGGCACCATCGTCGGGCTGGCGATCGGCATTCTGATTATGCGCCCGACCCTGACCATGCCTGCGCTGACCAAATTTATTGACGGCACCGGCCCGGTCTGGACCGGCAACCTGTTCCCGTTCCTGTTTATCACCATCGCCTGTGGGGCGGTGTCGGGCTTCCACGCGCTAATCGCCTCCGGGACCACGCCGAAGATGCTGGCGAATGAAAATCAGGCCTGCCTGATCGGCTATGGCGGCATGCTGATGGAATCCTTCGTGGCGATTATGGCGCTGGTTTCGGCCTGTATTATTGACCCGGGCGTTTACTTTGCGATGAACAGCCCGATGGCGGTACTGGCCCCGGCGGGCACCGTTGACGTGGTGGCCTCTGCCGCGCAGGTGGTCAGCGGCTGGGGCTTTGCGATCACCCCGGAAACGTTGACGCATATCGCTAATGAAGTAGGCGAGCAGTCGATTATCTCCCGTGCGGGCGGAGCGCCAACGCTGGCGGTGGGCATGGCCTACATCCTGCACGGCGCGCTGGGCGGGCTGATGGATGTCTCGTTCTGGTATCACTTCGCCATTCTGTTCGAGGCGCTGTTTATTCTGACGGCGGTGGATGCCGGTACGCGTGCGGCGCGCTTTATGTTGCAGGATCTGCTGGGGGTGATCTCCCCGAATCTGAAACGTACCGATTCACTCCCGGCTAACCTGCTGGCGACGGCGCTGTGCGTGCTGGCGTGGGGCTACTTCCTGCATCAGGGCGTGGTCGATCCGTTGGGCGGGATTAACACCCTGTGGCCGCTGTTCGGTATCGCCAACCAGATGCTGGCGGGCATGGCGCTGATGCTCTGTGCCGTAGTCCTGTTCAAGATGAAGCGCCAGCGTTACGCATGGGTGGCGCTGGTGCCAACGGCGTGGCTGCTGATCTGTACCCTGACCGCGGGCTGGCAGAAAGCCTTCAGCCCGGACAACAAGGTGGGCTTCCTGGCGATCGCCAACAAGTTCCAGGCGATGATCGACAGCGGCAAGATCCCGGCACAATACACCGAATCTCAGCTGTCGCAGCTGGTGTTTAACAACCGTCTGGACGCCGGGCTGACCATCTTCTTTATGGTGGTGGTTGTGGTGCTGGCGTTGTATTCTCTGAAAACCGCGCTGGCGGCGTTGAAAGTCGACACCCCGACGGCGAAAGAGACGCCGTATGAGCCAATGCCTGAGAACCTGGACAAGATTGTCACCCAGGCGAAAGGAGCGCATTAACCCGTGTGCCGGGTGGCGGCTTCGCCTTACCCGGCCTACATTTCTTATCCTCCCTCTCCCTGTGGGAGAGGGCCGGGGTGAGGGAAACAAACGAGAAACTGATTATGTTCGACACCCTTTCCAAAGCAGGTAAATACCTGGGCCAGGCCGCTAAAATGATGATTGGCGTGCCGGATTACGACAACTACGTCGAGCATATGCGCGTCAACCACCCGGATCAGACGCCCATGACCTACGAAGAATTTTTCCGCGACCGCCAGGATGCCCGCTACGGTGGCAAGGGCGGGGCGAAGTGCTGTTAACCCTCTTTTGGTAAATAGAGGCTGATCTGCTCCTGTTTACAGCCGTAAATTGCCGCCAGCTTTTCGCGGGTGCGCTTTTGCGGTCGGGAGTCCAGCGCTTCCAGCTGTGACACGGCGGACTGGCTGATGCCAAGCTTCTCCGCCACCTCCTGCTGGGACATGCCGCGTAAAATGCGCCAGGCGGCCTGTAGGCTGACGTTTTGCCAGGTCATGATGCTGCATACTTCTCCGGGCAATTCGACGTCATCCAGACTATCGTGTTCGACTTCAATATCCTCCAGATCGTCGTCGGTTTCGTCGTCAATTTCTGACATCTGTAAGAGCATACGAAAATATTCGTGATAGGGAATAACGGCGTACTGCGTTTTCCCGTTATCGTCCTTGATTAGCTGAACAGCCATAGGTGGCACTCTCCTCATGCAGGTAAGTCGTTGAAGTTCTGCGCTTGACGGCCAAAACATAACAATGGTTATCAGGATTGTCCCGAAGCGTATAGACGATGCGGTAATCGCCTACGCGAAGCCGGAAATGATCTTCGGTCGCCGATATTTTTTTGATATCGGGCCGGGGAGCCGAGCGGTCATCCAGCTCAGTAAGCTTTACCTCAATGCGACGCTGATACCGCTCGTCAATTCTGGAAAATGCCTTTTTTGCACCATTGGACCAGACAATCTTCATCCGTACCTCCACTGTACGCCCACACAAAATATAAGGAAATAAT
Organism: Enterobacter cloacae complex sp. EB5; assembly: GCF_031432835.1. NCBI lineage: Bacteria > Pseudomonadati > Pseudomonadota > Gammaproteobacteria > Enterobacterales > Enterobacteriaceae > Enterobacter > Enterobacter cloacae complex sp. EB5. The sequence continues at coordinate 759,072 of NZ_CP133860.1, read as the reverse complement.
AAGACTATTAGATAAATTCCGAATTTCTTATGGGCTACTGTAGAGCGGAGAAAAACCGCGAGAAAGCGGCAAACCGCGAATCGTCGAGGCGGCTCGAACAGGCCTCTGCCGGGCGACAGAGGCATACAGTAAATTTGCGATCAGGCGTTCAGACCGCCGTCGACATCCAGACCGGTGCCGGAAATTTGACCCGCAGCCGGGCTGGCGAGGAAGGTGACCGCCGCTGCGATATCCTCCGGCTGGCCGTAATGGCCCAGGGCAATAAGCTGACGCTGAGAGTCAGCCTGCTCGCCGTCCTCCGGGTTCATATCGCTGTTGGTCGGGCCGGGGTGGACCAGGTTGACGGTAATGCCGCGCGGGCCTAAATCGCGGGCCAGCCCGCGGGTAAGGGAGTTAAGGGCAGACTTGGTCATCGAGTAGACGGCGATCCCCGGCTGTGCCACGCGGTTCGCCAGACAGCTACCGATGTTGATGATGCGTCCGCCGTCAGACATATGCACCAGCGCTTCCTGAATGGCGATCACCACGCCGCGGATGTTGACGTTGATCAGAGCGTCGATGTCCGCCAGGGTCATGGACTCCAGCGGACCGCCGCGCGCGATCCCAGCGTTATTGACCAGAATATCCAGCCCGCCGAGGGAGCGCGCCGCCTGCGTGACCGCATCCTGAATCGCCTGCGCGCTGGCGCTGTCGGCCTGAATCGCCTCGCCGTGTCGCCCCAGCGCGTTGATCTCATCGACAACCTGCTGAGCTTTATCGACGGATTTTTCGTAGGTGATAACCACATCGGCACCGGCGCGCGCCAGCGACAGCGCAATCGCCCGACCCAGCCTACGACTGGCGCCGGTAACCAGCGCCTTTTTACCTGTTAAATCGATCTGCATGATGACCTCGTTACGAGAGTGGAGAGAATCATCATTAGGTATAGTCCGTCGGCGCGATTAACGGCTGAAGGATTCCACCTTCTCAAACGCGGCGCGCAGAACCTCAGGCGTTAACGTAACTGGCAGAAGATGAATCGACTCCACCGGGCGCAGGGTGTGGGCAATGACCTTATCCAGCTCGTCGCGGTTGTGAATGTCGACGTCCAGCTCGCGAAGCGTGGTCGGCAGATTGAAGCGCTGGTACGCCGCCACCAGCTGCGCCAGCACGTCGTCCTGACCGAGCAGCGCGCTCTGCACCAGAATGCCGTAGGCCACCTTGGTGCCGTGCAGGTATTTTTCCGTCTGTGGCAGCACGGTTAAGCCGTTGTGCACCGCGTGCGCCGCCGCCACGCGGGTGTAGCGCTCACCCAGACCGCCGACCATTCCGCCTCCGGCAATAATCGCGTCCACCACGTCCCGAAACGCCTGCGTCTGTTCGCCGCGCTGCTGATCCGCAAGCGCCTCTTCGCTGCGTTCCAGCAGCACGTCGCGGATCGCCAGCGCACCGTTCAGGCCAAGACGCACGGTCAGCGGCAGACTCTCAGGTTGAGGGGCGAGCACCACCGCTTCGTACCACTTCGCCAGCGTATCGCCGATGCCCGCCAGCAGATATTCCGCCGGGGCGTTAAGGATGATCTGCGGCTCCACCAGTACCAGAAAGTTGGCGTCGTCAAAAATCTCAAACTGTAGCGCCTGCCCGGCATCGTTGTACCACACGGAGAGGGGTGTCCACGCCGCGCAGGTGGCGGCGATAGTGGGAATGCCCACGAACGGCACGCCCAGACGACGCGCCACGGCCTTGACCGTATCCATCACCGCGCCGCCGCCCACGCCAATCACCACGCTGGTTTCACTACCCGACTCGTTCACCAGATGAGTGACGTCACGCTCGCTGCAATGGCCCTTAAACAGCAGATGTTTTGCCCCCGTCGCGTTAAAACTCTGCGGCAGATAAGGGCGTGCGCCCTCGATTGCCCGCTCGCCGTAGATCCACACCGCGCGGGAAAGCTGTTCCGGAGTAAAGAAATCATCCAGGTGCGAAAGGCTTCCCGGATGAGAGAAGTAGTTCGCCGGGCCGGGCACGACGCGGATATCGGTGTTGCTCATGAAGTTGTCCTTTTTTAGCAAGCGCTAACCCGATGTTATGTCTGGACATCCGGATGGCTAATAATATTTCGCTTTATCTTATGCCTTTTCCGTCGTTGTCAGTCAACAGGAGCTGTGAAAAATTCGCTAAATCAGAAGAGTAATGAAGGATTTACGCGGATGGTTTCCAGTCGCCTTGAGATGCGCGGTATCAGCCTGGCCTTTTCCGGCTTTCAGGCCCTGTCACGCGTGGATTTCACCCTGAACGGCGGGTCGGTGCATGCGCTGACCGGCGCCAACGGCGCGGGGAAATCGACGCTGATGGCGGTGCTGTGCGGGACGCACGATCGTTATGAAGGCGAAATTTGCATTAACAACCAGCCGGTAAGTATCCGCGAGCCGCTGGACGCCAAACGGCTGGGTATCCACCTTGTGCAGCAGGAGGTGGATGTTGCGCTCATTCCCGGGTTAAGCATTGCCGAAAACATCATGCTCGACCAGCTGGCGCATCCGGGGCATCGCTACAGCTGGCGCGACATCCGCCAGCAGGCGCGGCAGGCGCTGGCGCAGCTGGATGTTTCGCTCGACGTACGCCGCTCCATCGACAGTTGCACGCTGGCTGAAAAACAGCAGATTTTGCTGGCGCGGGCGCTCTCGCACCACTGCCGTTTTCTCATCCTTGATGAGCCCACCGCGCCGCTGGACGCGCACGAGAGTGAGCGTCTGTTTGCGGTAGTAAGACGTCTGCAACAGCAGGGTATCGGCGTGGTGTTTATCTCTCACCGCATTCACGAGCTGAAGGCCATCTGCGACACCCTGACGGTGCTGCGCGACGGCAGGCTGATTGAGTCCGGCCCGATGGCGGATCTGAGCGGCGAAGCGATTGTTGAGAAGATGCTCGGCCACGAGCTGAGCGATATCTATCCGCCCCCGCGTCCGCCGCACGGTGAGGAGACGCTGCTGCGGGTGGAAGGGCTGCACGACGACGCGCTGCTGAAAGATATCTCCCTGCACCTGCGCAAAGGCGAAATCCTCGGCATTGCCGGGCTGGCGGGAGCGGGGAAAACGGAACTCTGCAAGGCGCTGTTTGGCGCCAGCAAAAGCCGCGTCGCGAACGGCGAGCTGAACCATCAGCCCTGGAAACCGCGCGACCCGGCAGACTCAGTGCTGCGCGGTCTGGCGCTGGTGCCGGAGGAGCGGCGCAAAGAGGGCATTTTTATCGACGAGCCGGTGAGCATGAACCTTGCCGTGTGCGCCGATAACAGCTTCTCGCGCTGGAGCCTGTTTGGTCATCGTCAGGCGTGGCGCTGGGCAGAAGAGGTGATTGCCCGCGTCGGCGTGCGCACGCGCGGGCCGGGGCAGGTGCTGCGTCGGCTTTCCGGCGGTAACCAGCAGAAGGTCGCCATCGGGAAATGGCTGCGCAATGACGCCAGCGTGCTGATCTTTGACGAGCCGACCAAAGGCGTGGACGTGAAGGCCAAAACCGATCTGTTTCAGCTGATCGACGGCCTGGCGCGCGAGGGCAAAGGGGTGATTTACGCCTCGGGCGAGTTCGCCGAGCTGGTCGGGCTGTGCGACCGCATCTGCGTGCTGTGGGACGGACGCATCGTGGCGGAAATCGCCGGAGCCGAGGCCCGGGAAGAGACACTACTTTATTATTCAACCGGAGGAACGGCGTCGTGAGCAAGGCCCTTTCAGTGACGGCGGCGGCATCTGGCCGCCAGCAACTATTCGATTTTCTTTATAAGTGGGGCATGCTGCTGACCGTTGTCGCGCTGGTGGCGGTGTTTGGCCTGGCGTCGGACAGCTTCCTCGATCCCAACAACATCATCAACATTCTGCGCGCGATCGCCATCGTGACGGTGATTGCCATCGGCGTCTCGATCTCCCTGACCGTCGGCGGGTTCGATCTCTCAGTGGGATCCACCGCGTCGCTGGCAAACGCGCTGGTGATTTCGCTTTTCGTCTGGCACGGCTTCGGCACCACCGAGTCGATTCTGATCACCCTCGCGCTCTGCACGCTGGTCGGCCTGTTTAACGCCTTTCTGATCGTCATCCTGCGCATTCCGGACATGCTCGCGACGCTCGCCACCCTGTTTGTCATCCAGGGCGTGGCGATGACCTACAGCTACGGCGGGTCGATTACCGAGAACATGGTGCTTCCGAGCGGCGACATGGCGGAAGGCACCATTCCGGCGGCGTTCAGCCTGCTGGGGCAGGTGCCGACCATCGTCATCATTATGCTGGCGGTGACCCTTCTGGCGCAGCTTGGGCTGTCGCTGACCACCCATGGACGACGCATGTACGCCATTGGCGGCAACCCGGAAGCCGCGCGCCTCTCCGGGATACGCACCACGCGCTACAAGGTGGCGGCCTACGTGATTGCCTCGCTGCTGGCGGGGCTGGGCGGCATTCTGCTGGCCTCGCGCATTGGGTCGTCGCAGGTGAATGCGGGCGGCGGCTACCTGATGGATGCGGTGGCGGCGGCGTGGATCGGCTTCTCGCTGGCCGGGTCCGGCAAGCCGAACGCGCTGGGCACGCTGGTGGGGGCGGTGATCCTCGGCGTGCTCTCCAACGGGCTGGTGATGCTCTCCGTGCCGTATTACGCCATGGACATTATAAAAGGGCTGGTGCTCGCGGTGGCGCTGGCGATTACTTACATACAAAAACGCTGACAACACAACGGGATAATAAATGAAAAAGATTGCACTCTCTTTGGTGGCTCTTGGGTTACTCACTGCTCTGCCGGGCCTGGCGGCTACCCCCGCGCCGGTTCCGGCCGCCATTGCCAGCCACGACGGCCCCATTCGCATCGCGGTGATCCGCAACCTGGGCTCGGACGACAACACCACGCAGTTTGTTGCCGGGGCGATTCAGGAAGGGAAAAAGCTCGGGTTTAAGGTCAGCACGTTTTTAAGTAACGGGGACGACGCCAGATTCCAGGACTTCGTTAACCAGGCCATCAGCCAGAAATACGACGGGATTATTCTCTCTCAGGGGCGCGATCCGTACTCCACCGCGCTGGTGAAGAAGGCGGTGGATGCCGGGATCAAAGTTTCGGTGTTTGATACCGCCGTGAACGGCGAGATCCCGGGCGTAACCGTTACCCAGCAGGACGATGCCTCCCTGACCAACCTCTCTTTTGGTCAACTGGCGAAAGATTTCAACGGCAAGGCCAATATCGTCAAGCTGTGGGTGGCGGGCTTCCCGCCGATGGAGCGCCGTCAGGCGGCGTATAAAGAACTGCAAAAACAGTATCCGGAGATTAAAGAGCTGGAGTCCATCGGCGCGGTCTCCTCTGACGTGCAGGGCGACACCGCCAACAAGGTGGGGGCGATCCTGGCGAAATACCCGAAAGGTAAAATCGACGCCATCTGGGGGACCTGGGATGCCTTCAGCCAGGGCGCGTATAAGGCGCTGGAAGAGAACGGCCGCACCGAGATCAAGCTCTACAGCATCGACATCTCCAACCAGGATTTGCAGCTGATGCGCGAGCCGGGTAGCCCGTGGAAGGTGAGCGTGGCGGTAGATCCGAAGCTGATTGGCGCGACCAACGTACGCCTGATCGCCAATAAGATTGCCGGAGAAGCGACGCCTGCCACCTACGATTTCAAGGCGGCGGCTATTCCGCAGGCGCTGCTGACCGCCCAGCCGGGCGCGGTGAACGTGGCGTCGCTGGGGAAAATCATTCCGGGCTGGGGCCAGACGGAAGATTTTATCGCGCCGTGGTTTGCGACGCTGGAAGCCAGGTCAAAATAATGCCCGGTGGCGCTTCGCTTACCGGGCCTACGGTGTTGTAGGCCGGATAAGGCGCAGCCGCCATCCGGCGAAAGGACTTATACATGTCTGCATTACCTCAACCCGAATACAGCCGCAATATGCGGCTGATTGGCCATAGCGACCAGGGTGGTCGTCCGGACGGCGTACAGCTGATGGTGCACCGTGGTTTCGCCTGGATCGGTCATATGGTGTCGCAGGGCTTTTCCATCGTTGATGTGCGCGATCCGAAAAATCCAAAAGCCGCAGGTTACGTGCCTGCGCCGCCGGGTACCTGGAACGTACACCTCCAGGCGCACGACGATTTGCTGCTGGTCATCAACGCCCGGGATCTGTTTGCCGATGCGCGTTTTGCCGATGAGAAGGTCTACTACACCCGCCAGGTGGGGGAGACCGTCAGCGACGTGCAGGATAAAGGCTGGAGCGCCGGGCTGCGCGTCTTTGATATTTCCACGCCGGACGCGCCGCGCGAAATTGGCTTTCTGTCGCTGAGCGGCATCGGCATTCACCGCATCTGGTACGTCGGTGGCCGCTGGGCGTACGTCTCCGCGCTGATCGACGGTTTTACCGACTACATTTTTCTGACTATCGACCTGGCCGACCCGCGTAAGCCTGAAGTGGCGGGGCGCTGGTGGCTGCCCGGGATGAACCAGGCCGAAAGCGAACAGCCGGACTGGCCGGAAGGGAAACGCTACGCCCTGCACCATGCGATTATTGCCGGCGACACCGCGTATGGCAGCTGGCGCGACGGCGGCCTGACGCTGCTGGACGTGAAGGATCGCACCCGGCCTAAGCTCATTAGCCACCGTAACTGGAGCCCGCCGTTTGGCGGTGGGACGCACACTGCGCTGCCGCTGCCGGATCGCGACCTGCTGGTGGTGCTGGACGAGGCGGTGCTGGATAACCAGCAGGACGGCGAGAAGCTGATCTGGCTGTTTGATATCCGCGAGCCGTCGAACCCGGTAAGTATCTCTACCTTCCCGCAGCCGGATGAAACCGACTACGTGGCGAAAGGGGCGCATTTCGGCCCGCACAACCTGCACGAGAACCGGCCGGGGAGCTTTATCAGCTCAACGCTGATCTTCGCGACGTACCAGAACGCGGGCGTGCGCGCGTATGACATATCTAATCCGTATCGCCCGGTGGAAACGGGGGCGCTGGTGCCCGCGGCGCCTGCGAAGATGATGGATACGCGGCCCAACCGCCCGCAGGTGATCCAGTCATGCGACGTGTTTGTGGATGCGCAGGGGATTATTTACAGCACGGATTATAACGGCGGGTTGTCGGTGATTGAGTATCTGGGGTGAGTGCGGTTTGATGCCCTCACCCCGGCCCTCTCCCACAGGGAGAGGGAGAAAATCAGCTGTACTGCCGCACCCTTGCCACCAGCTCTTCTGCGCTGTCGATGCGGTCGGCAATCACAATCAGCGCCTTGCCAAGGGATATTGCATGGCGCAGGCATTCGTGACGCATCGCTTCATCCTGAATGGTGTCGATATCCGCCACGTGCGAAAGCCCGACGCTGCGGCGAATCAGCTCGGTGCCGCAGAATCCGATGGCGTCATGCCAGACCTTTTTCAGGAACGCGGAGGCATAGCCCGGCGCGCTGAGTGCGGCGTCGCGGGCTTTCTCGTTCGCCAGCGCCTGGAAGCGCTCCGCGAGGGTGTTCCACAGTTCCTGAATATCGGTCAGGCGCTGCTCGCGCGCGGCGGCGGCATCGCGAATGCCGAGGTGCCCCGGCAGGCCGCAGAAGTTGAGCAGCAGGTTGCCGATGGCGGTGCCGACGTCAAAACCGATTGGGCCGAAATAGCCGAACTCAGCGTCGATGGCCTTCAGGCTGCCGTCGGCCACAAAAATCGATCCGCTGTGAATGTCCCCGTGCAGCAGGGCTTCGGCGTGCGAGAAGAAGCGGTGCTTGAGGGAGGCCACGGCGATTTTAAGCTGGGCGTCGTCGCGCAGGGCGGCGACGTCGTTTTCCAGATCGGCCGGGTAGCTGTTGCGCGCGTGGATCTGGTACGGATCGTTGAAGAACAGATCTTCGGTGATCTCGCACATCTCCGGGTTGATGAATTTCGCCACCTGCGCTTTTTTCTCGTGCGGATGCAGATAAAAATCGCTGGTGTGGAACAGGGTGTGAGCCAGATATTCCCCCAGCTGACGCGCTGCCTGTGGGTAATAATTATTTTTGATCAGCTCGCCGCGCCAGATGCGATGGCTGGAGAGATCTTCCATCACCATCACCGCCAGTTCCGGATCAAAGTGGTGGATTTTCACCGTGTGCTGCGGGCTGTGCTGGTAATGCTCGACCAGGGTTTGCGCTTCAAGACGGGCGCGGTCCAGCGTCAGCGGCCAGGACTCGCCGACGCAGCGCACGTAGGGCAGCGCCTGCTTAACGATGATGCGGCTCACGCCCGCGCCGTCGAAAATTTTAAAGACCAGGTTGAGGTTGCCGTCGCCGATTTCCTGCGCCTCTACCAGCGATGAAGGATCGTCAAGTCCGCCAAACTGCCTGGCATACTCCACGGCATCCTGAGCGGTAAAGGTACGGTATTGCGACATGGCCTGCTCCTCAGTTTTGCTAGTTAAGACATGTGGACGTCTATACATCTGGATTTCATCCTGACACAATGTGCTACAACAACGCAACAGGGAATTAACGACATGCAGACATTACAGACGACCAGCCTGCGGGTGGCGGATAATCAGCTCTTTATTCTCGACCAGCAGGCGCTTCCGCAGGAGAAACGCTGGCTGGATGCCTCGACGGTGGAGGCGCTGGTCGGGCACATCCACGCCCTGCGGGTGCGCGGCGCGCCGCTGATTGGTCTCTCTGCAAGCCTGCTGCTGGCGCTGTTAGCGGAAAGCGGCAAAAGCCGCGATGAGCTGGCGGTGGCGCTGGAGACCCTGCGCGCCTCCCGCCCGACGGCGGTGAACCTGATGAACAATCTCGACCGCATGAAGCTGGCGCTGTGGCAGGAAGCGTTCGTTCCGGCGCTGGTGGCTGAAGCGCTGCGTCTGATTGACGAAGACAAACGGCTTTGTGACGCCATTGCCAGTGCGGGGAGCGCGCTGGTGAAGCCCGGCAGCCGTCTGCTGACCCACTGCAACACCGGCGGGCTGGCGACGGCGGGCGTCGGTACCGCGCTGGGGGTGATTGCCCGCGCGCATCAGGAAGGCAAGGTCAGCAACGTCTGGGTGGATGAAACCCGTCCGCTATTGCAGGGTGGCAGGCTGACCGCGTGGGAACTCGGCGAGCTGGGCGTACCGTATCAGCTGATCACCGACTCCATGGCCGCCAGCCTGATGGCAAAAGGGCAGGTGGACGCCGTATGGGTGGGTGCAGACCGCATTGCCGCCAACGGCGACGTGGCGAACAAAATCGGCACCTATTCCCTGGCGGTGCTGGCGAAGTTCCACGGTATTCCGTTCTACGTCGCCGCCCCGCAAACGACTCTCGACCCGGACTGCCCGAACGGGGATGCGATCCCGATTGAGCAGCGCGCGGCCAGCGAAGTGACGGGCGTGGCGGGAAGCTTTGGCGCGGTGCAGTGGGCGCCGCAAGAGGCGCAGGTTTATAACCCGGCGTTTGACGTCACCCCCGCCTCGCTGATTAGCGGCTGGGTACTGGATACAGGCGTGGTCACGCCGGACGAGGTGGCGGAAGGGAAATTTGCCTGAGTCCGGCTATCCTTTAAGCGGGGCCCTGAGAGGACAACATCGTGACGCTCGATCCTGACACAGACTTAAAACTGGAGCGCGTGGTGGATGCACCGCGCGACCTCAGCGATTGCGCGTCATCCGACGAAGGAGATCCGCGAGCAGCATGAGCAGATGGGCTTCCATGAAGGGTAGGGTGTTGTGCTGGATCAGCTGGTGGGGTATGTTAAGGGGCTTAACGCGTAGTGCGCACGGGTGCCCTCACCCCAACCCTCTCCCACGGGGAGAGGGGGCTAACCGTGCCTGTTCAGACTAGGCCAGGCGTGGATACGCATCCGCAATCGCATCCCCGGTAAACTGCGCCACCCAACCCTCCGGGTTATCGAAAATACGGATCGCCGTAAAGTTCGGCTCTGAGCCCATGTCAAACCAGTGCGGCGTGCCCGCGGGTACGGAAATCAGGTCGTTTTTCTCGCACAGCACCTGATACACCTCATCGCCGATGTGCAGGCAGAATAATCCCGCCCCTTCCACGAAAAAGCGCACTTCGTCTTCGCCGTGGGTGTGTTCGTTCAGGAACTTCGCGCGCAGCGCCTCTTTCTGCGGATTGTCGGCGCGCAGGCTGATCACATCCCAGCTCTGGTAACCTTTCTCTGCCACCAGCTTGTCGATCGCATGCTGATACGCCGCGATCACGGCTTCAGGCGCGGGATCGTGCCCTAAATCGCGATCCGCCGCCCAGCGTTCAAAACGCACGCCTTTCGCGTTGAGCTGTTGGGCGATCTCGGCGGCGTCGGTGCTGTGCCACTGGTGCTGACTGGCGTCTTTATCGGAATAAATGGTCAATGCGCTCATGAAGGGATCTGCTCCGGATTAATCTCGTCAAACTGGTGGATCTGATGATGATGGCTTGCGCCGTCATCTTCACCGCGAATCAGTTGCAGGGTGCGAAAACCCGCCTGTTCAGCCGCGTCCAGCTCCTGATGAATATCCGACAGGAACAGGATCTGCGACGGGGCGATGCCCGTTTGCGTCGCAATATTTTGATAAGACTGCACCTCGCGCTTGGCGCCAATGTGGGTATCAAAATAGCCGCTGAATAAGTGAGTAATATCACCTTCGTCGCTGTAGCCAAATAACAGTTTCTGCGCGGCGACGGAGCCAGAGGAATAAACATAAAGATCAATCCCTTGCGCCTTCCATTTTTCCAGCGCAGGCAGTACGTCAGGATAGAGATGTCCGGTAAAGTCACCGTTGACGTAACCGTCCTGCCAGATGATGCCTTGCAGGGCTTTGAGCGCCGTCGATTTGCGGTCTTCATCCATAAAGGTAAACAGCACGTTGATGAGATCGCTGACGCTGGCATGCGGAGCGCTGATTTCATCGCGCAGGTTGTCCAGAATCGATTTGACCGGCTCGGCGTACTGCTGCGCGGTCACAAAGGCCGCCAGCCGCTCACGCGCGTAGGGGAACAAAACATCATGGACAAAACGGATATCGCTGGTGGTCCCTTCAATATCCGTCACAATCGCGCGAATCATACTCTCTCCCATTGTCGTAAACGCATTTCGCATTCAAATAAGAATTCTAAACCTTCCAGATGACGGCGGGCTTCGGCCACGTCGCGTCCCCAGCAGGTTAAGCCATGGCCGCGCAGAAGAAAACCATAATTAAGCGGGCGTTCCTGCGCGTAATGGGCGATGCGTGAGGCGAGGGCGTCGATGTCCTGGTCGTTATCAAACACCGGGATGGCCACCGTATCCCGGTGCGTGGTCTGCCCGGTAAGGGATTTTTGCATCTCAAAACCGGTGATCTTCAGCTCGGCCTCGTTGACCAGACGCGACAGTACCGTGGCATTGACGGTGTGAACGTGCAGGACGGCGTTAGCCTCGGGGAACAGGCGATAGATGAGGGTATGCAGTCCGGTCTCTGCCGACGGTTTACGGCCAGACGGCGCACGGTTGGTGGCGATTTCAACCTGTAGAAAATCGGCGGTTGTCAGGCTGCCTTTGTCTTTTCCGGATTCGCTCAGCCAGCACAGGTGTTCATCCTGACGCACGGACATATTGCCGCCGGTAGCGGGCGCCCAGCCTTTAGCGCCAATCCAGCGGCAGGCCTCGACCAGGTGTGTGAGTTGCAGGTTGTCTGTCATTTCCTTTTACCCTCTCGGTCAGGAATATTTATATCGTTTAGACGTCTAAGCGTCTTGATTGCCAAAGACTAACATCGTGTTATAGTGTCAGCAACATAAGTATTACAGGCAGGCACACTACAATGAGCAATAACCCGTTGATCCCGCAGAGTAAACTTCCGAATCTTGGCACGACGATTTTTACGCAGATGAGCGCCCTGGCGCAGCAGCACAACGCCATTAACCTCTCGCAAGGTTTCCCGGATTTTGACGGGCCGAAATATTTGCAGGAGCGTCTGGCGTATCACGTTGCGCAGGGAGCCAACCAGTATGCGCCGATGACCGGCGTGCAGGCGTTGCGTGAGGCCATTGCGGATAAAACGGCGGAGTTATACGGCCATAAGCCTGACGCGAACAGCGATATCACGGTAACCGCAGGGGCGACCGAAGCGCTGTATGCGGCGATAACCGCCCTGGTGCGTACCGGCGATGAGGTGATTTGTTTTGACCCGAGCTACGATAGCTACGCCCCGGCGATTGAACTGGCCGGCGGCGTGGTGAAACGCGTGGCGCTCCAGCCGCCGCATTTTCGTCCGGACTGGCAGGCGTTTGCCGCGCTGCTGAGCGATAAAACCCGGCTGGTGATCCTGAATACGCCGCACAACCCATCGGCGACGGTGTGGCTGAAGAGCGATTTTGCCGCCCTGTGGCAGGCCATCGCCGAACGTGAAATCTATGTTCTGAGCGACGAGGTGTATGAGCATATCTGCTTCGCCGAAGAGGGGCATGCCAGCGTGCTGGCGCATCCGCAGCTTCGCGAGCGTGCAATCGCGGTATCGTCATTTGGCAAAACCTACCATATGACCGGCTGGAAGGTCGGGTACTGCGTGGCGCCCGCCGCCATCAGCGCTGAGCTGCGTAAAGTGCACCAGTATCTGACGTTTGCGGTGAACACACCCGCTCAGCTGGCGCTGGCGGACATGTTGCGCAGCGAACCCGGACACTACCGTGAGCTACCGGATTTTTACCGTGCGCGTCGGGATCGGTTTGTGGCTGCGTTGAGCCAGAGTCGGCTGGAGATTTTACCCTGTGAAGGCACTTACTTCCTGCTGGCCGACTACAGCGCGCTTTCCGATCTGGACGACGTGAGTTTCTGCCAGTGGCTGACGAAAGAGGTGGGTGTGGCGGCCATTCCGCTGTCGGTGTTCTGCGCCGATCCCTTCCCGCATAAGCTGATCCGGCTTTGCTTTGCGAAGCAGGAATCGACGCTGCTGGCAGCGGCTGCGCGGTTAAACGCGCTCTGACTATTTCACCGTCCAGGCTTCAGAAAAACGACGGTCTGCGAAGAGTTCGAGCAGACCGTTGATCTGCTTCAGACGCAGCACTTCATCGCTGTCCATACCCAATTCCTGACCAATTTTCTGTTCACTCCAGCCCATAAGCACCAGCTCGCGCACGATTTCTGACATGGCGTTGATCTGGTGGCGTCCGCGCGCGCGGTTATGGCGAATGGTCGCAGCCATGCGGTCGAACTTTTCCTGCCGCGCTTTACGCAGGCAGGTGACAGGAAGGTAACCCTTAAGCTGGCGCTTCAGGGTCGCCCGGTTACTGCCGATATCATGACGATGAAAACCATCGACAATTTCGTAGTGCTGTGGCGCATTTTCCGTCACAACGATAGGTTGTGTGAATCCATCCAGCTCCAGTGACTTGCTGAGCAGCCGCTTTTCCGGCGGCGCGACGTTATTTGGGTTGTAATCGTTAGCGGTGATGTTTGTCTTTTTTATCCACAATACGCAATCGACGGGCTGATCGCGAAAAGGGCTGATTTCATGTAATGCCTGACGAAACGCATTAATGGCGGCTATTTGCTCTTCTTCAGAAAGTGCCTGAAGGTACGTTTCCATTTCGGTGATTATTCGTTGTTGCATAAAATCCCCCATTCCTTGCGTTTTGCTTTCACTCTGTCGCTGTAGCGCTGATAGTGTTTAGGCTTATTTGGGCTAAACGAAAGTGCCCGGCACCAATAGTCATTGTTGAGTAAAACCTTACAAATGCGTCGCCAGGAAGGGATATCTTTTGCACCAATGTCACCCTCCTGCGTATCGGGAATATCGTCCATGCCTCGCTTTTGATACCAGTGGAGATAAACCGCGATTTTATTGCGGTAATGTTCCGCCGTATTTTGCGGCATGCTGTCGAGTAACAGCATGGCGTATTCGCGCCAGCCAAGATGATCGGGTTTCAGGATCTTCCTGTGTCCATAAAAATGGTTATCGTGCCCGGCATAAATACCGCCGCTGCGCACCCCGCAGGCGCGTTCACACATCGCCGCCCAGCGTTCGGGTTCAATGACATGATAGAGCCACAAGCCCTGACGCTGTTCCGGGCCAAACGGTTCGCAGATGCGCATATAACGCGGCGGCACCCCCGCCTTGTACATCAGGTCGTATAACGGGTTATAGCAACATTTTGATTTCGCGAACCACGTCCAGATGTCGGCGGTTTTCCAGTCGTACAAAGGGTAGATATACCAGGTATGCCCGCCCGGTGCGACGGTCGTCCAGGGTTTATCGTCAGAAAAGCGCTGCTTGCGTGCCGACGCGATAGCCAGAAAGCGGTTGTAGGATTCATCGGCGCGAATGCCTATCATCATGGCTGCCGGACGATTGAGGGAAAACCAGTCAGAGAAGCTGCGAACAAAGGTTTCGAAGGTCATTCCCGGCTGGTAGAAAGGAAAAAAAGCGGGATCGGTAATGGCGTCGTCAGGGGGCTGTCGCACCCACGGCGTGTCGGGTTCCCAGCATTGCCACTCTGGTTGAAACTGCGACAACGAATTTTGCGTGGTGAGGGGAAGGGCCACCCACCAGAAGTGATCTATCACATCGCTGTAGAGTGAGCGCATATGCTCGATATGGGCAATGGTATAGGTGAACTGCGCTTCCCAGTCTATAAACAGCACGTCAATTTTTCTTTTCATCTGCCTGGCGCGCAGCGCCGCGAGATGCAGCATGACGGTAGAATCTTTACCGCCTGAAAAGGAGACGCAAACCCGGGATATATTCTCAAGCGTCCACGCTATTCGCTCCTCGGTGGCGTTGAGGACATTTTGGGTCAACGGTATTTTATAGATTGACATGATCATTCTCTTCCTGAGTAATAATTACCTGAGACGGAGTCAATATGCGGAAGGATACAACAGGGAGGAGAAATAAAGGGAAATAAATTGTATGATTTTTTTAAATTATAAATTTAATGAATACATATGGAAATCTCCCGGCTACCCGAAAGTAGCCAGGGTTCATTAGGACTGCAATTGCGATAATTCTTCGATAAAGCAGGCGAACGTCGGGTTATTCAATGCCGAGCGATTATACATGGCGTATATTTTGATGGAGGGGACCTTTAAATCCGTCTCAATTTTCCGCAAATTTAATGCCGTGCCGTATTGCTCAAACGCTGGCAAGGGAGACAGACCAATAATATCGCTGAAGCTGATCATCGACAGCAGTGATATAAATGAATCACTGCGGAATACAATATTTCTTTCAGGAAGCAGCATTTCAGCACTTTCCTGGTAGGTTTTCACGCTGGCCTCATCGCTTAAAAAAGCCGTGAAATTTTCACGGAGAAGTTCTTCGGTTGTCGCGCTATGGCCGATACGTGGATGGCCCTGACGGCATACAAGCACAAAAGGCATCTCATAAAACAAGCTACAGGCCGTAGACCGACTTTGTATAGGTGAAAACGAAAAGATAAGGTCTGCTTTTCGATAGGCCAGCAGGTTTTCCGCTGAATCCGGCGCGAGGAAAATATCATGTAGTTCAATATGATAGTTATGCTTATCCATCAAAATCTGCATAGGACCAAGCATGATTTTGGGCGTCATAAATTGCGGGGAGTAGATCACGAAACTTTTCTTCAGCCCGCTGGTATGCATCATGTTAATAGTCTGTTCCAGTTGGTTGAGGTTCTGTTCCAGATGATGATGCAGATTTACGCCCACGGTGGTTGGCGTAATGCCTTTACCTGAACGAATGAACAGGGGATCGTTAAGCTGCCCGCGCAGACGTTGCAGCGACTGGCTTACGGCGGATGGCGTAATATACAGCGTCTCGGCGGCTTTACTGATGCTGAGATGCTGAAAAATACATTCAAATATGACTAAAAGGTTAAGGTCAAATTTTTTAAGGTCGTAGAGATTTGCCATGATTCGTCCTGATGCTGCCGTGTCTGCTGAAGTTACCACATCACTGATAACTATAGATTGAAGCTAGCCATTTACAATCCGTGTGGCTAACATACTTAATTAGTTTTTTAAGACGCCTTAATATATCACGGTGTCGGATTATTAAAATGGTTCTTCAAAGGAAGTTAAGATAATTTTATCTTTAGCAATGCGCCGTCGAAGGGAAAGTACAATTGACATTTATATTTAGAAAGAGATATATAAATTTGGTTGATTTATTCACTTTACTATTCGCACATTGTTCGATAAAACCTATCACAACCATAGGCAGGAATGCCGTCAGGGCGCATTGCCCTTCCGCTTCACTGGTGTTGTAATCAAAGCGCTGTTACGGCCTTGATACAAGGTATGTAGAGCGCAACGCAACGCCAGCTTCGGCTGGCACTGAATGTACCTGCGGGGAATTCAGGTATCAGGGCCGCCCGTTGAGGCGGCCTTTTTACTTTCAGGCTTTCCTGTAAAAGGTTCACCTTGCTGTCTTGTTGCTGTTGTAAGGTTTGGCTGATTGATTTGATAAAGCATATGCATTAGCCCCGATGAACAAAGTTGGTTACCTTACATCTCAACGAAAACACGGAGGAAGTACAGATGTCCTTGATTAACACCAAAATTAAACCTTTCAAAAACCAGGCGTTCAAAAACGGTGAGTTCATCGAAGTGACCGAGAAAGATACCGAAGGCCGCTGGAGCGTGTTCTTCTTCTATCCGGCTGACTTCACCTTCGTTTGCCCGACCGAACTGGGTGACGTGGCAGACCACTACGAAGAACTGCAAAAGCTGGGCGTAGACGTTTACTCTGTGTCTACCGATACCCACTTCACCCACAAAGCGTGGCACAGCAGCTCTGAAACTATCGCGAAAATCAAATACGCGATGATCGGCGACCCGACTGGCGCCCTGACCCGTAACTTCGACAACATGCGTGAAGATGAAGGCCTGGCTGACCGTGCGACCTTCGTTGTTGACCCGCAGGGCATTATCCAGGCTATCGAAGTTACCGCTGAAGGTATCGGCCGTGATGCATCTGACCTGCTGCGCAAAGTGAAAGCGGCTCAGTACGTTGCTTCTCACCCAGGCGAAGTGTGCCCGGCGAAATGGAAAGAAGGCGAAGCGACGCTGGCGCCATCTCTGGACCTGGTTGGCAAGATCTAAGTCTGTAAAACCTGGCGGCGCTACGCTTGCACAGGCCTACAGTATCGTAGGCCGGGTAAACGAAGTGCCACCCGGCAATCAATGGGCGCACCCGCGCCCATTTCATTCCAGCACCATGATGCAAGTTGCATTCAGGCAGCCCGTATAAGGCGGCTTGCATGATGACGTTTTAAGAGAGGGAAGAATAATGCTCGACACTAACATGAAAACCCAGCTCAAGGCCTACCTTGAGAAACTGACCAAACCTGTTGAGCTGATTGCCACGCTGGACGACAGCGCGAAATCGGCAGAAATCAAAGCACTGCTGACAGAGATTACTGAGCTGTCGCCGAAAGTGACCTTCAAAGAAGACAACACCCTGGCAGTCCGTAAACCTTCTTTCCTGATCGCCAACCCAGGGTCTGACCAGGGGCCACGTTTCGCGGGTTCTCCGCTGGGGCACGAATTTACGTCCCTGGTGCTGGCGCTGCTGTGGACCGGTGGTCATCCGTCAAAAGAAGCGCAGGCGCTGCTGGAGCAGATCCGCGATATCGACGGTGATTTTGAGTTTGAAACCTATTACTCACTCTCCTGCCACAACTGCCCGGACGTGGTGCAGGCGCTGAACCTGATGTCAGTCCTCAACCCGCGCATTAAGCACACGGCGATTGACGGCGGTACGTTCCAGAACGAAATCACCGAGCGCAACGTGATGGGCGTTCCGGCGGTTTACCTGAATGGTCAGGAGTTCGGCCAGGGGCGTATGACGCTGACCGAAATCGTCGCCAAAGTGGATACTGGCGCAGAAAAACGCGCGGCGGAAGAGTTGAACCAACGCGATGCTTATGACGTACTGATTGTTGGCTCCGGCCCGGCGGGCGCGGCAGCGGCGGTCTACTCCGCACGTAAAGGGATCCGTACCGGTCTGATGGGCGAGCGTTTCGGTGGTCAGGTTCTGGATACCGTAGACATTGAAAACTACATTTCCGTGCCGAAAACCGAAGGCCAGAAACTGGCCGGGGCGCTGAAAGCGCACGTCAGCGACTACGACGTGGATGTCATTGACAGCCAGAGCGCCAGCAAACTGGTTCCGGCGGCGGTCGAGGGTGGTTTGCACCAGATTGAAACAGCGTCCGGCGCGGTGCTGAAGGCGCGCAGCGTGATCATTGCCACCGGCGCGAAATGGCGCAACATGAACGTCCCGGGCGAAGATCAGTATCGCACCAAAGGCGTGACCTATTGCCCGCACTGTGACGGCCCGCTGTTCAAAGGTAAACGCGTCGCGGTGATCGGCGGCGGTAACTCCGGCGTGGAAGCGGCTATCGATCTGGCGGGAATTGTTGAACACGTTACCCTGCTGGAGTTCGCCCCTGAGATGAAAGCGGACCAGGTGTTGCAGGATAAAGTACGTAGCCTGAATAACGTCGACATTGTGCTCAATGCCCAGACGACAGAAGTGAAAGGCGACGGCAGCAAAGTGACCGGTCTGGAATACCGTGACCGCGTGAGTGGCGATATCCAC
Organism: Enterobacter cloacae complex sp. EB5; assembly: GCF_031432835.1. Taxonomy (NCBI): domain Bacteria; kingdom Pseudomonadati; phylum Pseudomonadota; class Gammaproteobacteria; order Enterobacterales; family Enterobacteriaceae; genus Enterobacter; species Enterobacter cloacae complex sp. EB5. The sequence goes on along the minus strand of NZ_CP133860.1, from coordinate 740,596 downwards.
AGCGTAGCGCTGGCAGGGATCTTTGTTCAGATTGGCCTGCTGCCAAACACCACCTGGCTGGAAGGCGCGATTGAGCGCAACCGCATGGGCGAGATCATCATCGATGCGAAATGCGAAACCAGCGTGAAGGGCGTATTTGCGGCGGGCGACTGCACCACCGTGCCGTACAAACAGATCATCATCGCCACCGGCGAAGGTGCGAAAGCGTCGCTGAGCTCGTTTGATTACCTGATCCGCACCAAAACCGCATAATAAAAGAAAGTAAGACTACACCTGCATAGCCGCCTTATCATAAGGCGGCTTTTTTTATCGCTTTTTTTGCACCTCTTTTTATTCCCTAATATTCTCGTCACTCATCCCGGCGTGAAGTAATTGCCTGCTTCGATCAATGAAATTAATAAGCGCGCTGATAATATTTTGTCGGTCATAATCGATAAATATTTATATTTTATATGAATGAACAGAATGTATTTGCAGGGTCAATATATGAATCGCTCACGCCGTTTGAAATAAACGGATTAATGTTTCGTGATTTTTTTAATGCCCCGGATAGCGCTGCACGACATATTCCGTTGCGCCATTTGCTCGACGGGTGCGATCTTCCGGAGGAGGAAAGACGGAACGTTGAGTATGATTTCAATGCCCTGTTTGTCGGCCCGGCGGCGCTGCTGGCACCGCCTTATGCCTGCGTCTATCTGGACGATGCTCCCGTGCTGATGGGGCCAACAACGCTGAGTGTCCGCGCGTTTCTGCAACGTATGGGTTTAGCGGTTGCCGCGGAAAATAGCGTACCCGATGACCATATCAGTCATGAAATTGAACTGGTGGTGATGCTTTCTGTCCATGCCCGACATTCCCCGCAATATCAGGATGCACTGGCCCGTTTCGTGTGCGGCCATCTTGAATTATGGCTTCCCGCATTTATCGAAAAAATAAACCTCAACGCGAAAACATCCGCAATTAAACGTCTCGCATTGCAACTGACTAATTGGTTTGATGAATTAAAAACGAGAGTAATATTATGAGCATTGATAAAGGGCAACTCAACAGACGCTCCTTTTTAAAAGGGCTGATTGCGTTAGGGAGCGTTGCCGCCTTGCCCGGCGGATTATTATCGTCCCGCTGTGCGCTGGCACAACCCCCCATTCCTTTTAACCCAAAAACCTACAAAATCTTCCGAAACGCCTGCCCGCGTAACTGCTATGACGCCTGTAGCTTAAAAACCTGGGTAAAGGACGAGGTGATCACCTTTGTCGAGGGGGCGAGTGAGTCTACTTATACCCACGGCGCGCCGTGCGTAAAAGGGTTGACCTATCCGCGCCGCGTTTATTCCCCGGACCGGATTAAATATCCCATGATTCAGGACGGCCGCGGCAGCGGAAAGTGGCGTCGCGTCTCCTGGGAAGAAGCGATGCAGAAGATTGCCAGCAAGATGTTGGAGATCAAAAAGAAAGATGGCTCGATGCTCGGCCTGGCGCTGTCGAAATACTCCGGCAACCTGGGAGTCATGAGCTATGCCGTTGAGGGGATGATGTCCTCGCTGGGCTATACCACGCGCTTTGCCGGGACGCCGTGCTGGCCGGCGGGCATTGACGCCCAACATTATGATATGGGCGACATGTGGTGTAACGATCCAGAAGATTTGGTGAAAGCCAAATACATCATCCTCTGGGGCGTCAACCCGGCGTGGTGCTCCATGCACTCCATGAAATATATCTATCAGGCGCGTGAGAAAGGGGCGAAAGTGGTGGTGATTGACCCGCTGTTCACGCAAACCGCCGCCAAGGCCGACCTCTATTTGCGCGTGCGTCCGGGTTCTGACGGCGCACTGGCGCTGGGGATGGCCCGTCACCTGCTGGATACTGGCCGCGTCGACCACGAGTTTGTGAACAACTTTGCGCACGGTTTCCCGGCGTTTGAACAGTACCTTCGCAATAACATCACGGTGGAGTGGGCATCTGAGATCTGCGGCCTGTCTGCGGAGGTTATCCGTCAGTTGGCGGAAGAGTTTACCGCCGTGAAGCCAGCGACGGTGTGGATTGGCTACGGCATGCAGCGCCACGTCAACGGCGGCGCGAATGTCCGCGCCATCGACGCATTTGTGGCGATGACCGGCAACATTGGCCTGGAAGGGGGCGGGGCCCGCTATGGTCACCTTCAGACCTGGGGTTACAACTACCACGCGATGACGCAAAAACCGCCTGCGGGCTCGGTGGGCATGGTCGGTGAAAGCGGCCCGGTGGGTGAGTTCGTTAGCGACAGCGGTGAAAAGCGCCACTATTCCGACCGCGCGCTGAACCTTAACCAGACCGCGCAGAGTATTCTTGATGCCAACGATCCGCCGATCCGTATGCTGTGGGTGGCGTGCAAAAACCCGTTCGCGCAGGATTTTGACCGCTACAAAATGGAAAAAGCCTTCAGCAAGCTGGAGATGGTGGTTTGCGTCGATCAGTTCTTCAACGAGACGGTGCAGCATGCCGATATCGTGCTGCCGGTCACCACAACCTTTGAGCACTGGAACCTTTCGTCCTCTTACTGGCATTACTGGCTTTCGGTGAATGAACCGGCCATTAAACCGATGTACGAGTGCAAGAGCGATCTGGATATTGCCGTGCTGCTCTCGCGAACCATCAACAAAATGGAACCCGGCTCGTGCACCTTCCCGCAGGATGTTGATCAGAAAAAATGGCTGGATCTGGAATTTAACGAGGGGATGGCGAAGCAGTTCGGCATTCGCTCGTGGGACGATCTGCTGAATGGCCCGGTGAAAGCCAGAATGGTCAGCTCGGCGGCCTGGCACGATCGCAAGTTTAAAACGCCATCGGGCAAGTATGAGTTCCTCTCTGAGCGGTGTGAAAAGAACGGCCATAAGGCACTGCCGGAGTATCTGCCTGCCGCAGAAGGGAAGCTGCCGTTCCACCTCTTTACGCCCCATTTGCAGTACGGGCTGCACTCTCAGTTTGTGAACCTCGACTGGATGCAGGTATTCTGGCCTGAACCTTTTGTCTATATCCATCCTGTTGCCGCGCAGAAGAAGGGCATTCGCGAACTGGCGAGGGTGAAGGTCTTTAACGAAGCCGGTGAAGTGGAGCTGCGCGCGAAGATCACCACCAACGTACCGGAAGATTTCCTGGTGATGTACGAATCCTGGTTTAACAAGCTCAAATACAACGTGCAGAACGTGGTGAAGGATACCCCCGCCGATATGGGCAAGATGGCAACCGGTGCGCCGGGAGCGGCAATTCACAGCCAGTTTGTCGACATTACCCTTATCGCGAATGAAGGAGCAGAGGCATGAGACGCGCATTTTTAGTCAACAGTGATAAGTGCATTGGCTGCCGCGGATGCGCAATGGCCTGCAAGAGCTTCAACCAGCTCGAACCGGAGCGTTTCTGGCGTTACGTCTATCCGCTGGATAAAGCGATTTATCCGCATGAGGAGCGGGCGTTCTACTCGCTGGCCTGTAACCACTGTGAGAACCCGGCCTGTCTGGCGGCGTGTCCGGTGGAAGCCTATACCAAACGCGATGATGGCGTGGTGGTGCATAACCCTGAACGCTGCATCGGCTGTAAAAACTGCATTCGTAACTGTCCGTATGGTGCGCCGCGCTTCAATGAAGAGACGCAAAAGGCTGAGAAATGCAGCATGTGTTATGAGCGTCTGGATATCGGGATGGCCCCGGCCTGTGTGAACGCGTGCCCGGTCGGTGCGCTGACGATAATCGATCTTGATGCCGATCCGCTGCCGAACAATGCCGTGCAGTACCCGCCGGGCTTTCCAGAAATGCCTCAACTCAATCCGGGCACGCGCTTCATTCTGGCCCGTCAGCCAAAGCAGCCGGGAGATAAATAATGGAAAAGTATGAGTTACCGCTTGTTATTTTTACCGTGCTAAGCCAGATGTCCGTTGGGATGACGCTGCTCCTGACCTGGCGTACGCTGCGAAATGAGATTGAAGGGAATCGCCTGTACTGGCTGATAACCGGCCTGATTCTGGGGGTGGCATCGATTGCGGCGATCCTGCACCTGGCGCATCCTGATCGTGCCTACAATGCGCTTATCAACCTTAAGCATGCCTGGCTGAGTCGTGAAATTCTGGGGGCGACGCTGTACGGCGCCACGATCGGCCTGGCCTTCCTCACCAAAGGCAATAAAGGGGCAGCGCTGCTGGCGTCCCTGTTCGGAATATTGCTGGTGGTGGTGCAGGGAATGACCTACGCGGCACCGGCGATGCAGGCCATTGCCAACGGCATCACGATGATGCTGTTCTTTGCCACCGTCTGGGTCATGGGCTGTGCGGCGACGCCGCTGCTCGGGCTGAGGGCGTCAACCGCCGCGCTGCGTCAGGGAATTATCGCCCTGATGGCGCTGCTGATTGCCGCGCCGGCTACCTGGCTCAGCGGGGGCACGATCATGAAAATGACCGCCCATGCCTGGCTCAGCTCACCGCTCTATCTGGGGAGCCTGCTGTGCTGTGTTGTGGGATGCGCACTTTCGCTGAAGCGTCAGCCGATGCAAAAAGCCGTGTTCGCGATCCTGCTGGTGGGCGTGGTGCTTAGCCGCCTGACCTTCTTCGGCGATACCGTCAGCACCATCGTCAATATAGGACATCTGTACTGATAAACTAAACCCCGCGAAAGCGGGGTTTTTTATCGGGCAGTTAGCGGACAACCATCACCGGAATGTGGGTGTGGCGGATCACGCTGGAGGCGTTCGACCCCAGCAGGTGAGTGGTGATGGAAGGGTTACGTGAACCAATCACTACCACGTCGGCATTTAATTCCCCCGCCAGCTCATTAACGGCGTCGCGCACGCTACCGAACCGGACGTGGGTTTTGATGCGGGAAGGATCGATGCTGAAGTGCCCGACCATGGTTTGCAGACGCGTCTCGGCTTCGTGCTGTAAATGCTCTTCAAAACGACGCACATCAGCAGCGAAACGATGCAGGCTCAGGCTGGCTGAGCCCGGTAAAACATGCAGAAGATGAATAATTCCGTCCTGCTGCGCGAGAAATTCCGCGTGACGTACAGCCTTATCACTCAGTTCCATTTCGAAAACATCAACCGGCATAATGATTGTTTGATACATAACCGTTTCTCCTTGTTAATAAACGCTGAAATCATTCAACCACAAAATATAAATGGTTTCTGTAATCCCGACAGCACTTTTTTATCTCGCCAGGATAAATCTCAAAACAGCCGGATTCCGGGGCAGATCCCGAGAGGTAGCTACCCTTTTATAAGCTTACCCACACCCTTTCGGAGGTTGCATGAAAGCTCTCACCTATCACGGTCCACATCATGTTCGGGTCGATAATGTCCCCGATCCGGGCATCGAACAGCCTGACGATATCATCCTGCGCGTAACCGCCACGGCGATCTGTGGTTCTGATTTGCATCTTTATCGCGGAAAAATTCCCAAGGTCCAGCACGGCGATATCTTTGGTCATGAATTTATGGGCGAGGTGGTGGAGTGCGGGAGCGAAGTGAAAAACGTGCAGAAAGGTGATCGGGTGGTGATCCCGTTTGTGATTGCCTGCGGTGACTGCTTCTTTTGCCAGATGCAACAGTACGCGGCCTGTGAAAACACGAACCGCGGACAGGGCGCGGCGCTGAACAAAAAGCAAATTCCCGCCCCTGCCGCGCTGTTTGGCTACAGCCATCTTTACGGCGGCGTGCCGGGCGGACAGGCGGAGTATGTGCGCGTCCCGAAAGGCAACGTGGGGCCGTTTAAGGTGCCTCAACTGCTGTCTGACGACAAAGCGCTTTTCCTGTCAGATATTCTGCCTACCGCCTGGCAGGCGGCGAAAAATGCGCAGATCCAGAAAGGCTCCAGCGTCGCCGTATTCGGTGCCGGGCCGGTGGGGTTACTGACCATTGCCTGCGCGCGGCTTCTTGGCGCAGAGCAGATTTTCGTGGTTGACCATCATCCCTATCGACTGCGGTTTGCCCAGGAGCGCTACGGCGCGATCCCGATTAACTTTGATGACGATAACGACGCAGCGGAGAAAATCATTGAGCAAACAGCCGGACAGCGCGGGGTGGATGCGGTGATTGATGCCGTCGGGTTTGAGGCCAAAGGCAGCACCACGGAAACGATCCTCAGTAACCTGAAAATTGAAGGCAGCAGCGGCAAAGCCCTGCGCCAATGCATTGCTGCGGTGCGGCGCGGCGGCGTGGTCAGCGTGCCGGGCGTGTACGCCGGTTTTATTCACGGCTTCCTGTTTGGCGATGCCTTCGATAAAGGGCTGAGCTTTAAGATGGGCCAGACCCACGTCCATGCCTGGCTGGGAGAGCTGCTGCCGCTCATCGAAAAAGGGCTGCTTACACCGGAAGATATTGTGACCCACTATCTACCGCTGGCTGATGCGGAGCGCGCCTATAAGATCTTCGAAAAACGGGAGGAGGAGTGCCGCAAGGTGATCCTGGTGCCTGGCGCAGACACCCCGGAGGCAGCGCAGCAGAAAGTGAAGGGACTGGTGAATGCCTTCCCCGGCGGCGTTGTGTGAAGTTCCTCACTCACCAGTGGCGCTCAAGGTACAGCACCGCCACGACGAGGATCGCCAGGATGATGAGAAAAACCAGTGTGATAACAAGTATCTCACCCATGACCGTCCCCACGGCACCACAACAGAGTAAGCGTGGATTAAGCGGTTTTTGTCCGGTATAGCACAATCGGGTGAATTTGCGGAAAGAGGATGCGAATGCATCCTCTGTGCAAAGCGGGGTCGCTTGTTCAGAAGGGATTAACGCAGGTAATCGCCAGCGGCTTCGGGCTGGTAGAGCAGCTCAAGCACTTCCAGGTGAGCTGAGGCGCCACCCGGGAGTTCCCAGTGGATGGTATCGCCCGTGCGCAGTCCAAGCAGCGCTGCGCCCACGGGTGCCAGCACCGACAGTTGCGTGCTGCTGTCGGTCATCTGCGCCGGATAGACCAGCGTACGGGTGAGCTCCTCGCCGGTGGTCAGGTTGCGGAACTTCACCTGGCTGTTCATGGTGACCACATCATGCGGCATGGTCTCAGGCGTACACATCTGCGCCCGGTCGAGCTCTTCGTTCAGCGCATCGGCTACCGGCAGCGAGGCGAATTCTGGTTTCTCCAACAGTCGGTCAATACGTTCTGCGTCGAGTTCATTGATGATAATCGTAGGTCTGGACATTTTTACTCCATGTCGTTAATGCTGCGTGTAACGCAGAAACCAATCCAAAAGAAAACCCTCGCCGTCTGGCAGCGAGGGTTTAACTTAGCTGATGATACTGTCTGAAACCGTAAGTTTGAAGTGATGAAGGTCACAATCATGCGCCATATGAATTTTTGGCAATAAACCCGGCATCCCGATTCACGCTGAACGGAAATTTCGTTACGCTGGGAAGACTGAACCCGGGCAATGCACGTTGCAGCCCCAGCGTAGAGAGAGCGATATGTACTTTTACCAACCGTCGCAGGGGCACGGCCTGCCGCACGACCCGCTGAACGCCATTATCGGTCCGCGTCCGATTGGCTGGATCTCATCCTGTGACAAGGCCGGTCAACTGAACCTTGCCCCGTACAGCTTCTTTAACTGCTTTAACTATCGCCCACCGATCATTGGTTTTTCCAGCAACGGCTGGAAGGATAGCGTGCGGAATATTACCGAAACGGGGGAGTTTGTCTGGAACCTCGCAACGCGCGATCTGGCCGAGGCGATGAATGAAACCTCCGCCACGCTCCCACATGGCGAGGATGAATTTACCTTTGCCGGCCTGACGCCCGTAGCCAGCCAGCTTGTGAGCTCGCCGCGCGTGGCGGAAAGCCCGGTGAATTTCGAGTGTCGATTGTCACAGTGCATTCAGCTTACCGGCGCGGATGGGACACCGATTGATACCTGGCTGGTGCTCGGCGAAGTCGTGGGCGTCCATATCGCCGAGAGTTTGCTGGAAGAGGGGATTTACCAGACCGCGAAAGCGCAGCCCATTCTGCGAGCGGGTGGACCGACGGCCTACTACGCCATCAGTGACAGCCATCGCTTCGACCTGGTACGCCCGGATGCGCGCAGGGGGTGATATGCGCGCAACCCTGTTGCCCGCCGATCAGCAGTTTTTTGCCGATCTGTTGAGCGGCCTGGTGCTCAACCCACAGCAGCTGGGACGAGTCTGGTTTGCTCAACGTGGCGCGTCTGACGCTGTCGGAAGCGTGAGCCGCGACTGGCCACGGCTTGACGTCGTTCTTCGCGGGGAATATGGCAACAGACTGGTTGCCGGGCAGCAGATCCTCCGCCATGGGGAAATGCTGTTTCTTCCCGCCCAGGCCGCCAGCGTCCCGGTGTTTGAACGACCGGTCATGCTGCTGAGCATCCTTTTTGCGCCGTCGTGGCTGGGGCTGGTGTTTCATGATTCCCGTCACGGCCAATCGGTGCCTGCACAGCGACACGTTGAGCTTCCTCACCCTGAACGAGGCGAATGTGCTGCGATGCTGATGGCCCTGACGCACCTGAGCGCTTCCCCGCAGGATCAGGCCATTATTCAACCGCTGGTGCTGAGCCTGCTGCACTGGTGCCGGAAAGTGGTGTCGTCGCTGCCTGAACCGGGACTGTTGCGCGGGGATTTCCTCTATCAGAGCATTTGTAACTGGGTGCAGGAAAACTATGCTGAATCCCTGTCGCGGGAGAGCGTCGCTGCGCTGTTTAATATTTCGGCTAACCATCTGTCACGCCTGTTCTCCCAACAGGGGACGATGAGTTTTGTGGATTACGTTCGTTGGGTGCGTATGGCGAAGGCGAGAACCATCCTGCAAAAATACCATCTGCCAGTGGGGGAAGTGGCGAAGCGCTGCGGCTATGCCGATAGCGACTATTTTAGCCGTCTGTTCCGGCGTCAGTTTGGCCTGACGCCGGGGGAGTATCGCGCACGCTTTCAGTGACAGTCAGAACGTGATTTCAGCGTTCAGCAGATCCAGAATACTTTGCGGCGTCGTTGCTGCAAACAGCGACTCGCGAAACGTTTTATTGACCAGCTTCCGCGCCAGCTGGGAAAAGACCTTCACGTGATTAATCCCTTCCTGAGCACCGAGCGTCAGCATGATCACCAGCTCGACGTCGCCCAAATCCGACTCCCAGTCAATCGCCTTGTCCAGCCTGGCAATGCTGATGCTGGAGTGGCGTATCCATTGCGATTTGGTGTGGGGGATCGCCACGCCAAACCCGACGGCGGTGGTGACAATCTCTTCGCGCTGCCAGAGATCTTCTTCAAGCTCCAGCGGGTTTTCGGTTCTGCCATGAATCGCAAGATTTCCGCATAAGAACTGAAGCACCTGCTCTTTTGAGGTCAGCGGCTCATTGACCACGATAGTCTCCAGCGCCAGCAATGGACGCGGCGGCGCTTCCGGTGTGAAATCCGCCAGCAGGGCTTCAATTTCCTCTGCGCTGCGGCTGTCGCAGGCCTTATCTGCCAGCGCCCGGCAGGCCGCCATGTCCAGCTGACGCAGCTGGGTTTTTACCGCAGGGATGCGCGGCCCGCTCATGCTGAACTCATCTATACCCAGCCCAAGCAGAAGAGGGAAGTAGCGCTGCTCTCCGCCAAGTTCCCCGCAAATGCCGACCCATTTCCCGTGACGATGCGCTGCGGTGACAATCTGGCGAACCATGCGTAAAAAAGACGGTGTGATGGGGTTATACAGCGCCGAAACGCGCGGGTTGTTGCGATCGACAGCGTAGAGATACTGAGTCATATCGTTCGAGCCGATACTGAAGAAATCCACCTCTTCGCAGAAGTGATCGATGATAAAGCAGACTGAAGGCACTTCAACCATGATCCCCAGCGGCAGGTGCGCGGTGTGACGTAACCCCTGTGAGGCCAGGGCGTCACGAATGTTTTGCAGCTCCTGTTTGATCCATAAAATCTGATCGAGGCTGTGCACCATCGGGATCATCAACAGCGCATTGCCGCTGGCGCCTGCGCGTAAGATCGCGCGCAGCTGGGTGCGGAAGAGATCGGCAAATTCGGGATAAATGCGAACGGCGCGATAGCCGAGGAACGGGTTTTCTTCCTGGGGAATGTTCAGGTAAGGGATCTGCTTATCGCCGCCGATGTCCATTGTGCGAAAGATGACCGGCTTGCCCTGCGCGGAGAGCAGCACCTGCTGATAGGCTTCGAATTGCTCCTGCTCGTCCGGCGCAGTGTCTCTGTCCATATACAGCATTTCAGTGCGAAACAGCCCGATACCCTGCGCGCCGCAGGTAAACGCCCCGGGCGCTTCCAGCGCGCTGCCGATGTTGGCGGCAATCTCTACTGGTACGTTGTCGCGGGTGAGCGCAGGAAGACCCGCATCTTTGATCTGCTGCTGGTGGCGTCGGTCGGCAAGGCGCTGCGCCACGCTGTAGTAATCATTCACCGCGTCGTTGGGTTCAACGACCAGCACGCTACAGATGCCGTCCAGAATGACCTCTTTTCCCATCAACGGCGCCAGCGAGGTGACCGTTAAACCACTCAGCACAGGCACGGAGGCCGCGCGTGCCAGGATCAGCGTATGCGACGTCCGGCCTGTTTTTTCAAGCACCATGCCTTTCAGGTACTGCGTGTCGAGGCTGAGAAACTGGCTGGGCGTCAGATCTTCCGCCACCAGAATAGTGGGAGCGCTGAGGGTGAATGCGGAGGTTTGCTGCAACTCCGGCCAGGTAATGGTAAGAAGCTGCTCGCTGATGTCGCGAATATCGCTGACGCGTTCACGCAGGTAGTCGCTGGCGGAGAGTGACAGCTTGTCGCAGATCAGCTCCATATTACGAATGATCGCCTCCGCAAGGCTTAGCCGCTCCTCGGCGATCAGTCGGCGTATGGTGCCGCCAAACTCCTCATCCTGGATCAGCGAAAGATGCGCGCTGAGAATGGTTTTACTCTCGCCGTCCAGCCCGCGCAGGCGGTGGTTGAGCTGTTCAGCCAGCGTCGCCAGGCTGTGTTCCAGGCGGGTAATATCTTCCGGCGAGGCGGGGATCTGACAATAACGTTTGAGGTTATCGCTCTGCCAGCCTCGCAGAGTGCCAGCCCCGATGCCACTGGCGAGCGTAATGCCGTGCTGAAGATGGGGAGCAAGCCTTACAAGCGAGCGGGGCAGGGGATGCGCAACGTGCGGCGCGTCGCCGGAGGGAATACTGTCGCTGTCGATAAACGCGCCGGTGAGATACGCCTCCAGCACGCGTCGGGCCTGCTCCTCGTCGCTGCCGTTAATTTCCAGCACGCAGCTGTCATTGAACAGCGTACCGGTACTGATCAGCGCCAGCGAGCTTTTGGCATCCGCGTGAGTGTTAAGCCGTCTGTTGATAAAGCGGATGTCGCTGCGCCATGCGCTGCACTGCTCTTTTAACGCCCAGGCCGGACGCGCATGCAGGCCGTTGGGCAGTGGGCAGAAAAATTCAATTGAAAGCATACTTCCTCCTGGCCGCGTGAGATCAGCATCTGAAGTCCGTCAGATGATCCACGGTCTCACGGTTCATGCCTGCCACAAGCGCGACAAGCAGTTGTTGGGTGTGATGAATGTCTTTTTCGTCGGCAATGGATGCCGCGCAGTGCCCGTGTCGGGTTGGGGGACCAAGCACAAGAGTCGGCACGCCAGTGCCGGAGAGATGGATCGCCCCGCCGTCCGTTCCGCCGTTGCTGAACATGTCTTTTTGCAGCGGGATCCCCTGCGATTGCGCGATCGTGTCCGCCAGCGCAATCAGTTTGGCTGGGGCGATGAGCGTTTTGTCGTACAGCACCAGCATCGGGCCCGCACCGATCTGGCGATGGTTGGCGCTGCCATAATCGAAATTTTTTGACCAGCAGGCGGTATCCAGCACCAGCGCGATATCAGGATGAATGGCGCGCGTGGCGGTCTGGCCGCCGCGCAGGCCGACCTCTTCACTTGAGCTGGCCACCAGCCAAAGCTCGCAGTCGAGCGGCGTCTGGTGCAGCTCGCGCAGCAGCGCGATCAGCAGGTAACAGCCGAGACGATCGTCGAAGGCTTTACCCATCACCCGATGATGGGGAAGGGTCTGAAAGGGCGTATCGAACGTCACGCGGTCGCCTGCGTCGATACCGGCGGCGAACACCTCCTCCGCCGACGTCGCGCCAATGTCGACACGCAAATTGTCAACGTTTTCTCCTTTCAGATCCCCATCCAGCAGGCCCGGTATTTTTTCCCCGTTACGCGTGGTGATGCGCACCGGCTGAAGGGTGCGGGCCATCATGCGCACGTTGCCGATGGGCAGGACATCAATGGCCCCTTCGCGCGAGACGCTACGCACCATAAAACCGACTTCATCCATATGGGCGCAGACCATCACCTTCGGGCCCCGGCTTTGGTTGACGCGGATAAGCACGGAACCCAGCCCATCAAACTGAACCTCTTTATGGTATTTTTGCGCCTCACTGAGCAGGATGTCGCGCACCTCTTGCTCTGAGGCCGCAATGGCGTCTGCTTCGCTCAGGGCGCGCAGTAAATCTCTGTCCACTCTTGTTCTCCCGTCAGCAATAGCTGTTTGTCGAAGGTATAAAGCACCTCGGCGCCCGTTTTCGTCACCAGCACCACATCTTCAATTCGTACCCCGCCCAGGTGTTCAAGGTAGATCCCCGGCTCAACGGTCAGCACCATGCCGGGCTGTAACAGGATGCGATCGGTGGGGGAAAAACGTGGATTTTCATGGACATCAATACCAATGGCATGGCCGGTGTTATGCCCGAACTGCGGGCCGTAACCTGCACGTTCAATCACGGAACGTGCGGCGCTATCGATCTGATGACAGGAAACGCCGGGGCGGATGGCATCAATGGCCGCCTGTTGTGCCGCCAGAACGATCTGGTACACCGCATAGAGAGGGTGCTCCTCCGGCGGCGTGTTTTGCCCGGCGACAAGAAAGGTCCTTGTCATATCCGAGCAATACCCCTGGTGTTGGGCGCCGAAATCAAGGGTGATCATCTCGCCAGGCATAATCACTTTGGCAGAGGCTTTGCCGTGGGGCAGCGCACCGCGCGGCCCGCTGGCGACAATGGTGTCGAAAGAGGGCTTGTCCGCACCCTCCTGCTTCATAAACCATTCCAGCTCGGCAGCGACATCACGCTCGCGCATACCGGGCTGAATGAAACGCCGGATGTGCTGTGCGGCGCGGTCGGCAATGCCGCACGCTGCACGGATACGGTCGATTTCGTCAGCGGTTTTTATCTGCCGCAGTGCGTCGAGCGAGGTGCTGCAAAGGGTGGTATTCAGCGTATCGCGCCACAGCACGCCTGTTTGCCAGCTCACGTATTCACCCTCAAAGCCAAGACGGGTAAGATCTTCCTTCGCAATAATCTGATTCACCGCCTGCGCAAACGGGTTCTCCGTGTTAAGCAGGTGCATCTCATAGCCCGCCGCTCGTGAAGCGATATCGCTGTAGTAACGGAAATCCACCAGGATATGTGCCGCGGTTTGTGTCACCAGCACATAGCCCGAACCGGTTGAAATGCCCAGGTGCGGCTGTTTATTCTGGCGCGAAGCGATGAGCACGCCGTCCAGTTTCTCCGCAGCCAGCCAGGCACGAAGCCTTCTCAGTAGTTCCATGGTTCACCCCGTTACAGCGTGTCGATAGCGAGTTTTCCGCGCTTGTGCAGACTGTTACGAATAATCACAACCAACAGCGCGGTGATCGCCGCCCCGACCACAATACTGAGCATGTACGCCCCCAGATTAGTGACCAGCGGCCACGCCCAGATTGCCGATTCAGGGAACCACTGCACGGCACCGAGCGCGGTGGCGGTCATTGCACCGGCGATCGCACCCGCCATATACGCTGGCAACGTCGCAAGCGGATTTTCCAGCAGGAACGGGATGGCCCCTTCACTGATGCCCATAAAGGCGAGGAACATGGCCGTTTTGCCTTGCGGATAAAGCTGCGGACTGAACAGGCGTTTGCCGGTCAGACGATGGTCAATCAGCGTGGCCAGCCCCAGACCAATGGGCGGAATAACAATCGCCACGGCGCGGGAGGTGATGGGCAGGACATGATCGGTTGTCAGCCCCAGGCCAACAAACCCCGCCGCTTTGTTAATGGGGCCGCCAAGATCAATCGCCGTGGCCGCCGCCATCCCGATGGCGTACATCATGGAGCCCGCCTGACCCGCCGCCAGCAGTACGGTCCGCATACCTGCATTCAGCCAGCCACCAATCGGCGTGATGATGTAATACATCGCCAGCATCACAAACAGCGCCGAGAGGATTGGGATCAGAAAGGTGCTTTTGAAGGCCAGCAGATACTGCGGTACGTTAATGCGGCTATTCAGCCATTTGACCAGATAGCCTGCGGCAATGGCGATAATCAGCGCGCCAATAAACGTGGAGGGTACGGGTTTGGTGGCAAGCCAGGTCAGTTTTTCCGCATCAAAGTTCAGCACCAGCGTCGGCTGCGTGGCGACCAGGCCACCGATAAACCCGGCCGGGAAGGCCAGCTTTCCGCCAATAGAGTTGGCGACAAAGGCGGCAAACATCGGGATGGCGAAGCTGAACAGCAGCCCGCCGAACGATTCGGTCAAATAGCCAAATTTCAATACCGAGAGATTGAAACCGGTGAATTTGCCTGAGTTAAGCGCGTCGAGAATACCGGTGTCAGGTGGGATCTCCAGCCAGACGTAGGCGATGAGCTGTGAAATGGCGAGGATAACCCCGCCCATGATAAGCGTTGGCACCATGCGGGATATCCCCGACATAATGTGCTGTGGAAGCTCTTTCCAGAAAGACGCACCGGCGGCAACCGGTGCGGATTTGATAGCAAGTGTGTCACCCTCGTGACTGTCCGGGCGAACCGCGCTGCGTTTTTTAATAGCCATGACGAAAACCCCTGGATGTGAAGATTATTATTGTTCTGCTGCAATCATCTCTTCGATCTCTTTCAGGGTGCCCGCCGCGTTTTTAATGGCGTCCTGAAGCGTAATCTCATACACGTCGCGCGATTCGAAGCGCTCATTGTCTTCCGGGGTGATCGCGATGGCGTGGATAATAATGTCAGCGTCGGCAATATCCTGCGGGGTCAGGCGATTCTGGATCCCGTCCGCGCCCTGGGTTTCAATTTTTACCTCATAACCGGCTTCCGTCGCCGCGTCTTCCAGCGCCTGGGCTGCCATGAAGGTATGTGCCAGGCCCATCGGGCAGGCGCACAGTGCAATCAGTTTTTTAGCCATGTGAAATTCCTCCTGTAGATGACGCCACGATTATGGCGGGGAGGTTTCAGTGCTGTTTACCGGATTAATAATGCTTTAGCTGGAAAAATGATGCGGGTGAGCGGAAGTGTGAGGTTAATCGTCATATCACGGAAATCAATGAAAAACCGGGCAAAAAGGTGCCCGACGCAGTGTCAGTAACCGGCTTTATCAATGACAAACTGTTTACCGCAGTTGCCCGGATGCGGCTGAGGCGTAAAGGAGCCGGCAGAGAGCGGGTTGTTGATGGTGCTGGCGTTCAGCGAGATCTGCATCTCGGTAAGATAAGCCGGATTGCCATGGCAGGTAAGCTTGAACGCTTTTACGCTCTGTTTCCCCCAGCTTTTGGCCACGGCGGCATCGAAGTCGCTGCGGCGGACGGTTTTGCCATAGTTTTCCGCCAGAAATTTTCCTGCCGCGCTGTGCTTCACTTCCTGGTTCATGCGCACCATGGTGCCGAAGTAAGCGTCGGGATCAAAACCAAAGCAGACGCCGTGTTTCGCGTATTCATAACGTTCAAGGCAGGAGTTGCCCCCCGCGCCGGGCATCACGCTGTTCAGCTTCGCCGCGCCCGTTAGCGATAGCCCGGTCTCTGCGGCGTCACATTTTCGGCTGGCTTTTGCTTCCGGCATATTCGGAACCGGACGAGTGGCGCAGCCGAAGCGCATCCAGCGGCGTTCATCCACCCCGCGAGCGGCAATAGATTTCGGCAGCGCGGGCCATAAGCCGTGGACGGTCAGAAAATCGGTTTTGTTGCTGCTCTCTTTTTGCAGGCGGCACTCTTCCGGTTCGTCACGGTTACGTTCGACCATGCTCTGGCAAAATCCGGTTTGCCAGGAAAGGGCCAGAACGTAGCGATCGAAATCGCCGTACTGGGTTGGCTTAAGCGGATCTGCCTGAATTGAGAAGACACAGAGTGCAAGCGCTACTGCGCCAGACGGGATAACGATATCCTTCCTGAACATTTGCTTTCCTGATTGGTTGGGCGCGATTAATTTCTGGGGGTTATTAAAGCACAAAAAGCGCCCGCAGGCGCTTTTTGGAAATCAGGAATTTCACTTAGGCAGCGCCGGGAACCAGCACTTCGGTGGCGATAATAACGATAATCAGGCCAACCAGCACCGGCACTGACGTGCGTTTTACCACTTCAAACGGAGAGATTTTCGCCATCCCCGCAACCGCAACCACCACGCCCGATACCGGAGAAATGGTACGACCCAGGTTGGAGGCCTGAAGCATCGGAATGGACAGGTAAGCCGGGTTGATGCCGGAGGAGTGCGCCAGCTTCGGGATCATCTCAACAAAGGCGTAGAACGGCGCGTTACCGGAGCCGGTGGTCATCGCCGCCAGCATGGTCAGCACCACCAGCACCAGCATCAGGATAATACTGGCCGAGCCGAACGAGGTGGCGATAGAGATCAGGCTCTGAATAAAGCCGATGGTGCTCAGCCCCTGGGCAAACACTCCCGCGGCAACCAGCAGCATCACCACGCCCGCGAAGGCATCCGCCATACCGCGGAAAGCAACTTCCAGACCCGTGAATACTTTCTGGGTATTAAAACCCCGAACGAATTCCAGGATGGCCGCCAGCAGCATACAGATCACCAGGATAGTGATGATGTGCAGCTGCGGGCCCCATTTGCCGTCAAAAATAAGCACGCCAATAATTGGCGTGAAGGGCAGGATGGAATAAAACGCCGGGGCGGTAGTGGTGATTTCGCTGACGTCCATCATTTCGTGGCTGACGTTCTCTTTCTTATCGAGATAGCGCTGCCAGAAGAAATGCGCCACGCCCATGCCGAGAATAGCGGTGATGGAGATCGGCAGTGTGGTTTTGAAGGCAAAGTCAATCAACGACATTTCCGCGGCTTTTGCGGCCAGCACTACGTCACCGGAAGTAGGGGAGAGAATAATCGCCGCCGGAGAGGCGCAAATAGCCGCCGCTGCGCCACGGCTGATCCCGACGTTAACCATTACCGGGAATAACGTTGCCATTAACAGCACGCCAAGGCCTGTTGCTGAGGAAACGGCTAATGACATCAGACAGGCCAGGAAATAGGCCGCGACCATCAGCAGATAGGGGGAGTTAATATATTGCAGCGGCTTAGAAGCCAGCTTGACCACCATATCATTCGCGCCGATATGGGTCATATAGGCAGCAAATCCGCAGAGCATCATGATCATCATGCCCAGATCGCCGCCGCGGCTCATCAGCAGAATTTTTATATATTCCACAATATCGGTAGCGGTATATCCGGTGCTGGCTTCGCTGGCGGGTAAAACCTGATGACCCATTAGCGCGCTAATGATCAGCAGCGTCAGGCCGCCGACAAATAGCACGCCGGTGGCTGAGTAACCTTTAATGATGTAGCGTGCTACACCAACAATGACCACGACTCCAATGAGGAGTTCGAGAAAAGTAAGCATGATTTCCCCTGTATCCTTGCTGCCCGAGAGACAAATAATCAATAAAAAAGAAGCTGAAATGTGCCGAATAAATGTCCAGTCCTTGCTGATTAAAATCAAGAAAGAGACTACTAAAGGCACTGACGACGATATTTTTGCTAACCCTGCGTCATTTATATTAAGACGTTATTGACCTGATGAATAGATATTATATGTCATTAAATTGATGGTGAAGTGTTAAGGTTTTGAGTATTACTTGCCGAGAATCGATTTAAAACGTAAATCTCTTTAAAACCACTTCTCTTTCATTCTTTTGCCTGCTTATACTCGGCTCACTTTCTCCTGTCCGACGATCTGAATATGCACGCCAGCTGGACATATCGCCTGCGCTTTATCAAAACGTCGACACGTTGCGGGTGTTGCCGGTAGTGACCGCCAGCGGTAGCCAGGTGGCGCTGGGGGAATTGGCCGATATCGTCGTGACGGAAGGCCCACCGATGCTCAAAAGTGAAAACGCGCGCCTTTCCAGCTGGATCTACGTGGACTTGCGCGGGCGCGATCTGAAGTCCGCCGTGGATGAAATGCAAAAACGGGTGGAGGAGACGGTGGTATTGCCGCAGGGCGTGTCTCTCTCCTGGTCCGGGCAGTTTGAATATCTGGAACGGGCGACCGCGACGCTCAAAATAGTCTTACCTGTCACGCTGATGATTATATTCGTCCTTTTATGGTTAACCTTCAGGCGGATATCAAATGTCCTGATAATAATGGGGACATTGCCTTTCGCGCTTATTGGGGGCGTGTGGTTACTGTGGCTGCTTGAATATAATTTGTCAGTGGCGGGGGCCGTTGGTTTCATCGCCCTTTCCGGGGTGGCGGCAGAATTCGGCGTAATTATGGTTCTTTATTTGAATCATGCGCTTGATAAATATCACAGGCTGGAGCCAGAAGGGGGAAATACGGTGCTGATGCGGGCGATCCACGAAGGAGCCGTGCTGCGCGTGCGTCCGAAGGTGATGACGGTCGCCACTATTATGGCGGGACTGCTGCCCATCATGTGGGGCAGTGGGAGTGGCTCAGAGGTGATGCAACGTATTGCCGCGCCGATGATTGGTGGCATGGTAACGGCACCGTTATTGTCGATGCTAGTTATTCCCGCACTTTATAAATTGTTACATCAACGTTAAATATGTCAACTGCATGTGCTTATTCAGGCATGCAGTTTATGTTTCCTCAGATTATTCCCAGAAACGGGAGGGTAATTAGGAATAACACCCATGCTGTTAAGCGTTCATTCAAGTATTCTGTGTTAAAGTCTGCACCGAATACTAAATATGGTAATGGCACTGTGATTGTACGAATTAAATTTCCCCTGATTTTATTGTTTATTATTGGGCAGTTATCATTTGCGTCTGCTGTTAATGCAGAGAGCAATACAGCGGATAAAGGCTGGTTCACCACCTTCACGGATAACGTCGCGCAAACATGGAATGAACCTGAGCATTACGATCTCTACATTCCGGCCATTACGTGGCATGCACGTTTTGCCTACGATAAAGAAAAAACTGACCGTTATAACGAGCGTCCGTGGGGGGCCGGCTTCGGTCAGTCTCGCTGGGATGAAAAAGGTAACTGGCATGGCCTGTACCTGATGGCGTTTAAAGACTCCTACAATAAATGGGAGCCTATTGGCGGCTATGGCTGGGAAAAAACCTGGCGTCCGTTATCGGACGACAACTTCCGTCTGGGGCTGGGCTATACGGCAGGGTTTACGGCGCGTGATAACTGGAAATACATTCCTGTTCCGGTACTGCTGCCGCTTGCCTCCATCGGTTACGGTCCGGCGACGTTTCAGATGACCTACATACCGGGTACGTATAACAACGGTAACGTTTACTTTGCCTGGATGCGGTTTCAGTTTTAACTGAATTTTTCTGCTAAATCGGCCAAAAAACGCACAGGCATTGAAATGTAAAGGATAAAAATCGGACAGCGAAAATTAACGCGACTTTTGTCACTTTTTATCAAAGATCCGCTGGACAAAACGCCTCACAATTGTTGTACTGATACCCGACACAGCATTTGTGTCGTTTTTTAATGTAAAGGTAATTTTGATGTCTAAGATTAAAGGTAACGTTAAGTGGTTTAATGAGTCCAAAGGATTCGGTTTCATTACTCCTGAAGATGGCAGCAAAGACGTGTTCGTACACTTCTCTGCAATCCAGTCTAATGGTTTCAAAACTCTGGCTGAAGGTCAGCGCGTAGAGTTCGAAATCACTAACGGTGCCAAAGGCCCTTCTGCTGCTAACGTAATCGCTCTGTAATTCAGACGCGTCAGCAAGAATTTCAAAACCCGCTCAATGAGCGGGTTTTTTTCGTTCTGAATCAACCGATAAGGTAGATTTTCAGGAAGCTGGCGACGATCGCGACGCTTAGCAATACCATACCTGCGCCTAAGAGATTTTCTTTAATGCTATCACCCTCGTTCAATATTGAGCCAAGAGTGACAGAGAAAAATTAAGCCAACATTAAGGTTGCCGCGCTTAATGTCCGCTGGCGGAGGAAAATAACCAGAATGCGATCGCAGTCATCGCAAACGAGCCAAGCATGTTAACGGCAATGTTGGTCAGCGCCCAGCCCATCCGGCCTTCCTGAAACAGAAACACCACCTCCGCAGAGAAGGTAGAAAACGTTGTTAAGCCGCCGCAGAAACCGGTTGTAATCAGAACCTTCCACATAGGGTCGATGTTGGTCATGCGATTAAACCAGGCCAGCCCCATCCCAATAATAAACGCCCCGATCAGGTTTGCCGCCAGTGTTCCCATCGGAATGGCCTGATGCAGGGGGTTAAACCGCATGCTTAAGAGCCACCGCGCAACGCTACCCGTGCCTCCACCAATAAAAACGGCTATAAGTAGTTGTAACACTGTCAATACCTGCTATTTGCTGTGTAAGTGCGTCGAGTGTAACGCTGTTTTTGACCGGGAGACAATTATGTATGTTGCAGTAGGGCAGTTCGCGGTGACGCCGGACTGGAATGAAAACGCGGAAAAATGCGTCTCCCTGATGCATCAGGCGAAGCAAAAGGGGGCGTCGTTGCTGGTACTTCCCGAGGCGTTACTGGCCCGTGATGATGGCGATCCGGACCTGTCGGTAAAGTCTGCGCAAACGCTGGAAGGGGCGTTTCTGAAACGACTGCTGGCCGAAAGCGTTGGCAACACGCTCACCACGATATTGACGGTCCATGTTCCGTCCACGCCGGGGCGCGCGGTGAACACGCTGGTGGCGATACGTGAAGGCGCCATTGTCGCGAGCTACGCCAAACTTCATCTGTATGATGCGTTCAGCGTTCAGGAGTCGCGCCTGGTCGATCCGGGGAGTGTAATTCCGCCGCTGATTGAGGTGGAGGGTTTTAAGGTGGGCCTGATGACCTGCTACGACATTCGTTTTCCCGAGCTGGCGCTGAACCTGGCATTGCAGGGGGCCGAGGTGCTGGTTCTGCCTGCCGCCTGGGTCAAAGGACCGCTTAAGGAGCATCACTGGGCGACGCTGCTGGCAGCACGCGCGCTGGATACCACCTGTTACGTGGTAGCCGCGGGTGAATGTGGTAACAAAAATATCGGGCAGAGCAGGGTTGTCGATCCGCTGGGGGTGACGGTTGTTGCGGCAGCGGAGACGCCTGCGTTATTGCTGACAGAGATAATTTCAGCCCGAATAGCGCTTGCGCGGCAGCAATTACCTGTTCTGCGCAATCGCAGGTTTGCGCCACCGCAATTAATGTGATGTTTTTTTCAACAATGCTTGATTCACCTTGTTACAGATTGCTATTGTGTGCACGCGCCAAATGACCGTTAATACGTTCAGGTTTTTTGGCGGAATGCAGCCTGTTTCATGTAAAGAAGGTATTTATGGGTGAGATTAGTATTACCAAACTGCTGGTGGTTGCCGCACTGGTCGTCCTGCTGTTCGGTACCAAGAAGTTACGCACGCTGGGTGGAGACCTGGGTGCTGCCATTAAGGGCTTTAAGAAAGCAATGAACGATGACGACGCGGCAGCGAAGAAAAGTGCCGAAGATGACATCACTGCACAGAAGCTTTCACACAAAGAGTAATGGCAATGCTGCAAGGCTTGCATAAAAAACCGGCTCAGGAGGCCGGTTTTTTGTTTTACTGTAAATAAATTTTACAGCTTTATTTCACTTCTTCGCCCTTCGCCTGCATATCGGCGTGATAAGAGGAGCGAACAAACGGACCGCACGCGGCATGGGTAAAGCCCATCGCCATCGCTTCGGCTTTCATTTCATCGAACTCATCCGGGCTCACGTAACGCTGTACGGGCAGGTGGTGACGGCTTGGCTGGAGGTACTGGCCCAGCGTCAGCATGGTGACGCCGTGGCGGCGCAGATCGCGCATCACTTCAATGATCTCAGCGTTGGTTTCACCCAGGCCGACCATCAGGCCAGACTTGGTTGGAATATGCGGATGGGCTTCTTTAAAGCGCTCCAGCAGCTTCAGCGACCAGTTGTAGTCTGCACCGGGACGCACCTGACGGTAGATACGCGGTACGTTCTCCAGGTTGTGGTTGAACACGTCTGGTGGCGTCGCGGTCAGGATATCGAGCGCGCGATCCATACGGCCACGGAAGTCCGGCACCAGCGTCTCAATCTTAATGTTCGGGCTTTTTTCGCGGATGGCGGTAATACAGTCAGCGAAATGCTGAGCACCGCCATCGCGCAGATCGTCACGGTCAACGGAGGTGATAACAACATAACGCAGCGCCATATCAGCAATCGTCTGCGCCAGTTTTTGCGGTTCGTTAGCGTCAGGCGCAACAGGACGGCCATGGGCAACGTCACAGAACGGACAGCGGCGGGTGCAGATGGCACCCAGAATCATAAATGTCGCGGTACCGTGATTGAAACATTCAGCAAGGTTAGGGCAGGAGGCCTCTTCACAGACAGAGTGAAGGCCATTTTTGCGCATCGCCGCTTTGATCCCCTGGATACGCGAAGAGTCGGCCGGAAGTTTGATTTTCATCCATTCCGGTTTTCTTAACAGCGCCTCGCGCTCTGTAGCCACGTTTTTAACCGGGATAAGGGCCATTTTATCGGCATCGCGGTATTTAACACCGCGTTCCATCACAATGGGTTTACTCATAGCGTGCGTGTTCCAGTTGCGAATATCGAAGGAAAGCGTTTCAATTCAAGGGAATGTTGTAATTATCAACTATTTTTGAACGAACGACAGGCAGTATATCATTTAAAGGGGCGATAAAGCAGCCTGCCAGGTCGCCAATTTGTAAAATAGTTGTTGTTTTGTGCCTTTTGCCCCGCATGCGGCAGGGGCTTGTGCTGAAAGGCGGGATCAGAACGCCTGGCGGATCACGTTAATGACGTTTTCCAGCACCGGATCGCGCAGGCTTAGCTTGTTGTAATGCAGTGAGATTTCAACAGATTCCGTCGTAAGTTGACTCAATGGAATACTCTCCAGCGGCCAGCACTTTTTAAGCAGAGTGAAGAGACGCACAGGCATAATACAGAGCAAATCGCTGTTGCCAATCAGGGCCGCGAGGGTAAACATATTGTAACTGCTGAAGCTGATCAGACGGTCCGGGAACAGTTCGTCAATACGCTGGCGCAGCGGATCCGGACCCTGTCCCTCGGACATAAAGGTTGCATGTTCGTAATGACGTAAATTTTCAGGCGTTAAAGATGCGCCCAATGCAGGATGATTCTGACGACACACGAGCGCCAGAGAGTCGGTATAGAGAACGTTATGCCCTAATGCCCTGGCCGCGAAGCTGTTGCTGTCGATGATCAGGTCCGTCTGGAATTGCGCCAGCTGAGTTTCCGGATCGTTAACGGGCACGTTGCGGATCAGCAGCTGTGGCGCATGCTGTTTAACAGCCTGGTAAATAGCGGGCATGACCAGAACGCCCACAGAGGGAGAGGTGCCTATGGTGATGGTTCGTTGCTTATCGTAACTGCCGGTGAGATCCAGCGCGCCCAGAATCGATTCCAGTCCCTGGCTGATGTACTCATGCAGATGGGTGGCGTACGCGGTGGGGGTTACGCCCTGGCCTTTACGAATAAATAAGGGATCGGGAAATATCGCGCGCAATTTTTGAATTGACTGGCTAATTGCAGAGGGCGTGAGATTAAGAATTTTCGCAGCATTAACGATCCCTTTGTGGACATATACCGCCTCAAAAATAGTCAATAAATTGAGATCAATATTACGTAAAGTCCGGAAAATTTGCGGCTTATCTTCGCCGCTGGTTTCATTCAGGCGTTTGGCTGGTAAATTAGTAGGCTCCACGCTCTTACTCCGTATCCATTCACAATATGAATGATAGTTGAATTTATTTATTATGCTTGCAGAGATTCGTAAAGTGTTTCGTAAGTTTCCCTTGTTTATCGAAAACAAGCAGTTGGGTGATTATCACGCACGTTACACGATACCCGGTGATGGTACTATTAAGGTTATAATTAATATGGGACGCTAATATATGGGCGACTCGAAAATATAGAATATGCGGTTTATTGTAAAGCGTAAATGCGGCAATTAAGCAGTGGCTGGTCAAATAACCGAGCCACTGCCGGAAGTGTGTTAAGCAGCAATATATTCGTAGTCAGGATTGTTAAGCAGCGCTAAAAACTTCTTCAGAAGCACGGGGCGGATATTCTCAGGCGTGGCGGTATCGACCCACTGGCGCATTTGCGTCATTTCCATACCGGCATACCCGCATGGGTTGATGCGCTGGAAAGGGGTCAGATCCATATTGATATTCAGCGCCAGACCGTGGAACGAGCAGCCTTTACGGATGCGCAGCCCCAGCGAACAGATTTTCATCTCTCCAACATAGACACCCGGGGCATCGGCGCGAGGGTGAGCATCGATACCGTACTCAGCGAGCGTGTTCACCACGGTTTGTTCCAGTAAGGTCACGAGCTCACGCACGCCCAGCTTTCTGCGTTTCAGGTTAAGCAGGACATACATGACCTGCTGGCCCGGGCCGTGGTAGGTTACCTGTCCACCGCGATCGCTCTGGATCACCGGGATATCACCCGTCATCAATAAATGTTCGGCTTTTCCTGCCTGGCCTTGAGTAAACACCGGCAGGTGTTCAACCAGCCAGATTTCATCAGGGGTGGTGTCATCGCGCATATCGGTAAAGTCATGCATAGCCTGAGAGACTGGCTCGTAAGGCTGTAGCCCAAGATGGCGGACAAGAATTTTATCCTGGTACAAAAGGACGTCTCCGAAGACAAGGGAGAATAGGTAACGGGGAGTATATCACAGCGGGGAAGTGGGTTACCCGGCAAACCGGGTAACCGCTGAGGGACTACAGCACCATACGAACAATTTCGATATTGCCGAGCTCTTCGTACAGCGTCTCAACCTGCTCAATGTGTGTCGCAGTGATGGTGATTGAGACCGAGTGGTAGTTACCTTTGCTGCTCGGTTTGACTGATGGAGAGTAGTCGCCCGGCGCATGGCGCTGTACCACTTCAACCACCTGATCAACCAGCTCAGGTTTCGCCAGACCCATTACTTTGTAAGTAAAAGGGGTAGGGAATTCAAGCAGTTCGTTAAGTTTGGTTTTCATGTCAGCTCCGGCGTGTGTATAAAAAATAATAACTCCCGCCACGGGGCGGGAGTTTTACTGATACGTAGTATATGGGGATCAAAATCACACTTTCAAGTGTTCAATTTTTAACCAAACCAGTGATGGAACATCAGCTTAATGTAATCAATGATTTTGCCGAAGAAATTGCCTTCAGGAATTTCCTCCAGCACCACCAGCGGGCGCTGATCGATGGTTTTGCCATCCAGCTGGAAGTTGATAGTACCCACGACCTGATTCTTTTGCAGCGGGGCGTGCAGCTCGGTGGTATTCAGCACGTAGCTGGCTTTCAGATCTTTCATACGACCACGTGGGATAGTCAGATAGAGATCTTTGTCCACGCCCAGGGAAGCGCGGTCGTTATCGCCAAACCAGACAGGTTCAGAGGCAAATTCTTTACCGGCTTTCAGCGGGTTCACGGTTTCGAAGAAGCGGAAGCCCCAGGTCAGCAGTTTTTTGCTTTCCGTTTCGCGACCTTTAAACGTACGTCCCCCCATCACGGCAGAGATCAGACGCATCTGGCCTTCAGTGGCGGAGGCCACCAGGTTATAGCCGGCTTTGTCGGTGTGGCCGGTTTTGATACCGTCGACGTTCAGGCTGTTGTCCCACAGCAGGCCGTTACGGTTGGTCTGACGAATGCCGTTGAAGGTGAACTCTTTCTCTTTGTAAATAGAGTACTCGTTT
Organism: Enterobacter cloacae complex sp. EB5; assembly: GCF_031432835.1. Lineage (NCBI taxonomy): Bacteria > Pseudomonadati > Pseudomonadota > Gammaproteobacteria > Enterobacterales > Enterobacteriaceae > Enterobacter > Enterobacter cloacae complex sp. EB5. The sequence goes on along the minus strand of NZ_CP133860.1, from coordinate 714,709 downwards.
GGCACGTCGCGGATCAGCGCCTGGCCGATCAGCGCCATATCACGCGCGGAGCTGTACTGACCCTCGGCGTCCAGGCCGTGAACGGTCTGGAAGTGGCTGTTTTTCAGACCCAGCGCGGAGACGTAGCTGTTCATCAGGCCCACAAACGCGTCCTGGCTGCCTGCGGCAAAATCGGCCATGGCCACGCAGGCGTCGTTACCGGACTGCAAGTTGATGCCACGGATAAGCTGAGAGACCGGAACCTGCATGCCAGGCTTCAGGAACATCAGCGATGAACCTTTGAACACCGGGTTGCCGGTTGCCCACGCATCGTTACCGATAGTCACCAGGTCGGTTTCTTTGAATTTGCCTGCTTTCATGGCCTGACCGATTACATAGCTGGTCATCATTTTGGTCAGGCTGGCCGGATCGCGGCGGGCATCGGCGTTCTGTTCTGCCAGAACTTTGCCGGAGTTGTAATCAATCAGGATGTAGGATTCCGCGTCGATCTGCGGAACGCCAGGGATCATGGTCTTGATGTTCAGGTCATCCGCGTGAGCTGCGGAGAACGCAGCAGCGCAAAGGGCCGTGGTCAGCGCCATGCGCTGCACAAAACGAGCAGAAAAAGTGGTCTTCATGGTCAGAACTACGACATCCGTGATGGAATTAAAAAAAGTGCCTTACTATAGCAAATGCTATACGGGCAGGCATCCGACTTTCATCATGAGAGTGTTAACGTGGTTTACACAAACTGACATTTCGGATACCACCGATTAATTATTTTGCAACAGCGATAAACGACTGGAGCTGCGCCTCGCTCTGCAAACGCTGTTGCAGGGATGCTGCCTGCGATTTGCTGGCAAACGGACCCATCTGGATACGCCATACCGCACCGTTTTGCTCAACGCGGCCTGGCACGCCAAATTGCTTGCTTAAACGCTGCTGATATTGCTCTGCACGGGTCCGATCGCTGACGGCGCCAACCTGAACCACGTAGCTGCCGCTCGCCGTCGCAGGCGCCGCAGTCTGCGTAGCAGCAGGCGCGGTTACCGGGGCGGGTTGTGCAGCGGGTGCAGCAACAACGGGCGCAGGCGCTGGGGCAGGTTCATTTGATTCAATCACGCCCGGCGCTAACGTGGTGGGTGCGCCAAGGAAACCACTGCTTTTCACCGGGGCGCCTGTCGCGTCTTCACTTTGCAGCGTATCGTTGCTGATAGCGCGCACTTCACCCTGCGGCTGCACGGGCTCTGCCGGCGTTGAAGCGCCCCCCATACCACCGCTCAGATCCGGGCGCGCGGGCAGGGCATAGGTCTGTTTCGCGACCGTGGTACAGGCCGTGCCCGGGCCAGACAGCGAACCATCCTGCGCCACGATAATCGGGTCGATACGCACTTTAGTATTGTTTGAGGTGTTCAGACGGTCGGCCGCCGCGCGAGACAGGGAGATCACGCGATCGCTGCCGTAAGGACCGCGATCGTTGATACGCACCACGATCATTCGGCCATTCGCCAGGTTAGTGATGCGCGCATAGCTCGGGATGGGCAGCGTCGGGTGCGCCGCCGTGATCTGCATCGGATCGAAGGTTTCACCCGACGCGGTCAGATTGCTGCCGGGCTCAGCGTCATAGATGGCAGCAAAGCCAGCCTGGCTGAAACGGGAAGGATCCTGAACGATTTTATAGCTTTTACCGTCGCGCTGATAATCCTGATTCACGCTGGCGTTCAGCGGTTCATAAACGGGATCGGCACCGCTAATCTCAACAATCGGGCCATTACAGACCGCAGGCTGCGGCGGCGCGACGGTTGCCTGTTGCTGACCATCATCACTTGTACAGGCGGCAAGTAAACTTGCTGCGATGCAGATCCCCAGCCACTGCTTACGCATTGCGATCCCCTTATTTTTATACGCTTTTGGACAACATTTTCCTGTGGGTATGGATCGACATGACGATACCAAACCCGGCCATCAACACGATCAGTGCCGAGCCCCCGTAACTCACCAGCGGCAGCGGTACGCCAACAACCGGCAGGATCCCACTCACCATACCAATATTTACGAAGACATAAACGAACAAAATCAACATTAATCCGCCTGCCATCACGCGACCAAAGGTGGTTTGCGCGCGCGCGGCAATCCACAAACCTCGCATGATCAGCAGCACGTAGAGTGCAAGCAGCACCAGGATGCCTACCAGCCCCAACTCCTCAGCCAGAACGGCAAAGATAAAGTCGGTGTGGCGTTCCGGTAAAAATTCGAGCTGCGACTGCGTACCGTGCAGCCAGCCTTTACCACGCAGGCCGCCGGAGCCAATCGCAATCTTCGACTGAATAATATGATAGCCTGCGCCCAGCGGATCGGTCTCGGGATCGAGCAGCATCATAACGCGCTGACGCTGGTAATCATGCATCAGGAAGAACCAGAGGATAGGGATAAACGCGGCAACCAGCACCACGGCGATACCGATCAAACGCCAGCTCAGGCCGGACAGGAACAGGACGAACAGGCCGGAGAGGGCGATAAGAATTGAAGTACCGAGGTCCGGCTGTGCGGCCACGAGCAGCGTCGGCAGGAAAATCAGCACCAGCGCAATGGCGGTATTTTTCAACGACGGCGGGCAGACGTCGCGGTTAATAAAGCGCGCCACCATCAGCGGGACGGCGATTTTGGCGATTTCCGACGGCTGGAAGCGAACAATCCCCAGATCCAGCCAGCGTTGCGCCCCTTTCGAGATGGCGCCGAAAGCATCTACTGCCACCAACAAAATGATACAGAAAATATAGAGATAGGGCGCCCAGCCCTCGTACACGCGCGGCGGTATTTGCGCCATCACCACCATAATGACCAGACCCATGGCGATCTGGCCGATTTTACGCTCCATCATGCCGATATCCTGGCCGCTGGCGCTCCAGATAACGAGGGCGCTATAGACCAGCAGAGCCAGCAGGATCAGCAGCATGGCAGGGTCGATGTGGATCTTGTCCCACAGCGATTTTTTATTCGGATTATCCGTCATGATTATTGGTCCTCCGCCGCAGCGGCTGCCGGGTTTTCAGCTGGCAGTTCGGTGTTGTTGTCACCCAGCATGATGTGGTCGAGGATTTGACGCATGATGGTACCCACCGCCGGGCCTGCGCCGCCGTTCTCCAGAATCATCGCCACCGCAACCTGCGGGTTATCATAAGGGGCAAACGCCGTCATGAGCTTGTGGTCACGCAGACGTTCGGCAATTTTATGTGCGTTATAGGTTTCATTCGCTTTCAGACCGAAGACCTGAGCCGTACCTGATTTCGCGGCTACCTTATACGGTGCGCCAGCGAAATATTTGTGCGCCGTCCCGTTAGGGCGGTTGGCTACACCGTACATGCCGTCTTTCGCGATTTCCCAGTACCCGGAATGAATGTCACCCACCGGCGGCTCGTGCGGCTGTATCCACGGCACTTTTTTGCCGTCTTCAACGGTGCTTTGCAGCAGGTGCGGCACTTTCACGACGCCATCGTTGATGAGGATCATCATCGCCTTGTTCATTTGCAGCGGGGTTGCCGTCCAGTAGCCCTGGCCGATCCCCACCGGAATGGTGTCACCCTGATACCAGGGTTTTTTAAAGCGCTTCAGCTTCCATTCGCGGGTTGGCATGTTGCCGGAACGTTCTTCCGCCAAATCTATGCCGGTGTAATGCCCGTAGCCGAATTTGCTCATCCATTCAGACAGACGGTCAATACCCATGTCGTAGGCGACCTGATAGAAGAAGGTATCCGCCGACTCCTCCAGTGATTTGGTCACGTTCAGATGGCCGTGGCCCCATTTTTTCCAGTCGCGGTAGCGTTTCTCAGAGCCAGGCAACTGCCACCAGCCGGGGTCAAACAGACTGGTATTACGGGTGATGACGCCCGCGCTCAGCGCAGACACGGCGACGTACGGTTTAACCGTTGAAGCGGGAGGATAAACCCCCTGCGTTGCGCGGTTTACCAGCGGCGTGTTTGGATCGTTGAGCAGGCCGGAGTAATCCTTGCTGGAGATACCATCCACGAACAGGTTCGGATCGTAGCTTGGCATGGAAACCATCGCCAGAATGCCGCCGGTACGCGGGTCGGTCACGATAACCGCCGCACGGCTACCCGCCAGCAGCGTCTCGATATACTGCTGTAGCTTCAGGTCGAGCGTCAGATAGACGTCATGTCCCGCCTGCGGGGGAACCTCTTTCAGCTGACGGATCACGCGGCCACGGTTGTTAACTTCAACCTCTTCATACCCGGTCTGACCGTGCAGCACGTCTTCGTAATAACGTTCGATCCCCAGCTTGCCAATATCATGGGTTGCGGCGTAGTTAGCCAGCTTGCCGTCTTTATCAAGGCGTTCGACGTCTTTATCGTTGATTTTGGAGACGTAACCAATGACGTGCGTCAGCGCGGAGCCGTAAGGATAGTAGCGGCGTTTATAGCCTTTCACTTCCACACCGGGGAAACGGTACTGGTTAACGGCAAAACGGGCGACCTGCACTTCCGTCAGGTTGGTTTTTACCGGAATGGAGGTGAAGCGGTGAGAACGTGCGCGCTCTTTTTTGAACGCAGCGATATCGTCATCAGTCAGGTCGACAACGCTTCTCAGCGCGTTCAGGGTATCCTGCACGTTATCCACTTTCTCGGGCATCATCTCTATCTGGTAGATGGTGCGATTAAGCGCCAGCGGCGTGCCGTTACGATCGTAGATAATGCCGCGGCTGGGCGCGATGGGCACCAGCTTGATACGGTTTTCGTTTGAGCGGGTCTGGTAATCGGTATAGCGGACAATTTGCAGATTATAGAGGTTGGCGATCAGCACGCCGGTAAGCAGCAAAATCCCGGTAAAGGCGACCAGCGCCCGGCGCACAAACAGCGCGGACTCAGCCGTATAGTCGCGAAAAGAATTCTGTAGTTTCATCCGCTGCTTAAATTACCCTGGTCAGTCATTACTCGCGGTGATAAGGGTGGTTGGTAGTGATGCTCCATGCGCGATACAAACTTTCTGCCACGAGAACCCGCACAAGCGGGTGGGGCAACGTCAGCGCCGAGAGTGACCAACTTTGTTCTGCTGCCGCTTTGCAGGCGGGAGATAACCCCTCTGGTCCGCCAATCAACAGACTGACGTCCCGACCATCCTGCTTCCAGCGCTCCAGTTCGTGCGCCAGCTGCGGCGTATCCCAGGGTTTGCCCGGGATATCGAGGGTCACGATGCGGTTTTTGCCTGCGGCAGCCAGCATCAGCTCTCCCTCTTTATCGAGAATACGTTTGATATCTGCGTTCTTGCCGCGCTTTCCTGCTGGGATCTCCACCAGTTCAAACGGCATATCTTTTGGGAAACGACGCAGATACTCAGTAAAACCGGTTTGTACCCAGTCCGGCATTTTGGTGCCGACGGCGACCAGTTGCAACTTCACGCATTAACCCCAGAGTTTTTCCAGCTCATACAGGCGACGGCTCTCTTCCTGCATGACGTGGACAATCACATCGCCGAGATCGACAACCACCCAGTCAGCGGTCGCTTCACCTTCAACGCCCAGCGGAAGCAGCCCTGCCGCGCGCGATTCCTGAACAACATGGTCAGCAATCGAAACAACGTGACGAGTTGAGGTCCCGGTGCAGATGATCATGCAGTCGGTGATGCTGGATTTACCCTTAACGTCGATAGCGATGATGTCCTGACCTTTCAGGTCATCAATTTTGTCGATAACAAAATCCTGGAGTGCTTTACCCTGCAAGTTTTCCCCCTGGTGAATGAGATTGTACAACTATGAATTCGTGGCCAGTCAGTATACCTGAACTGACGCCAGTCGCGGGACAAATGTCACCGCCCGGCTTTTGAAGGCGGGTATCATCCCACCCTCCGCCTGAGATTGCATCGCCATTTTTGTAAAACAATTTCTGTAAAGCAGCGATCGGCGGGAAAGTCTGGCAGCGGAGGATATCAGTATGGCTTAGCCTGTCAAGGCAGGATAATCATTAACGAACAATTTCGCCGGCGATGCTCAGGCATCTGTACTTTTCTGATACAGACCGTGCGAATGGATATAGGCCAGCACGGGCGAGGGGAGGAGATCGTCACAGTCTAAACCCTGCTGGAGACGCTCGCGGATGAGGGTCGCGGAAATATCAAACCACGGCGTTTCAGCGAGGTAAATTTTCCCGGCGGGGAGAATGTGCAGGTCTTCTATATTGTCCGTCAGATGCGCGTCAAGCCACTGCTGATGCTGTGCGTCGCGCATGGTCAGCGGGTAGCCCGGACGGCGGCAGACCAGCAGATGACTGTTTTCCAGAATGGTTTCGTACTGGTACCAGCTGGGAAAGTTGAGCAAGGAATCCTGGCCGATGATAAACGCCAGCGGTTTCATGGGCCCTTGCTCAGCGCGCCACTCCCGCAGCGTTTGCGATGTCCAGGAAGGGGTATCCCTGCGCAGTTCACGCTCATCCAGCGTGAAGAGAGGCTTATCGGCGATAGCCAGCGCGAGCATCGCTTTACGCTGCTCGCTGGTTGCTTCTGGCTGAGGACGGTGCGGCGGAACATTGTTGGGCATGATGATTACCCGCTGCAACCCAATCAAATTCGCGAGGATTTCTACCGGCTTAAGATGCCCATAGTGTACCGGGTCGAAGGTCCCGCCATACATTGCCTGTAAAGAATGCATATCACCCATCGATAAATACGTCTGCCAGCGCCTTATGGCAGAGCAGCAAAGAGAGGCTCTCCAGCTCCGCCCAGACAGACTGGCCGTAATCCTGTTTTAACGTCAGTTCGGCGCGCATCAGAAGCTGTACTGCCTGACGCAACTGCTCCTGGCTCAGGCGGTTTATCGCCTCCGTGGTCATCGCCCGACGGTTTTGCCAGACGCGATGTTTGTCGAATAAGGCGCGCAGGGGCGTATGTGCCGACTGGCGTTTAAGGTTGTTCAGCAGCAGTAATTCGCGCTGGAGCGTACGGAGCAGGATGACCGGCTCACTCCCTTCCAGGCGCAGCTGTTGCAGGATGTGCAGAGCACGCTTACTTTTCGCCAACAGCAGCGCATCAACCCAGTGGAAGGGGGTAAAGTGCGCGGCATCATTCACCGCCTGTTCCACGCGCGGCAGCGTCAGCTTACCATCGGGCCACAGCAGGGCGAGCCTGTCCAGCGCCTGCGCCAGTGCCAGAAGGTTGCCTTCGTAGCAGTAGCACAGGAGCTGACTGGCGGCCTCATCCAGCTGCAAATTGTGCTGCTTTGCTCGCGCGGCAACCCATTTTGGCAGATGTGCCTGCTCTGGCGTCTGGCAGGTGACCAGCACCGCACTGGGGGCTAGCCGGGTAAACCAGGCCGCGTTTTCCTGCGCTTTTGTGAGTTTGTTGCCGCGTACGATAAGCAGCAGATCGCCGTGTAACAAACTCACCAGCATAGCCAGTTGTTCATTGATGGCAGCGTTAGGTCCATTCTCCGGCAGCAGGATCTGGATTGTCTGACGAGAGGCAAACAGGCTCATGGCCTGACAAAGCGAGAAGATAGCGTTCCAGTCGGTACTGTTATCGATCTGGAACGTATGATGCTCATCGAAACCCTGCGCGGCTGCCGCATGGCGAACCGCATCAAGGCTTTCCTGAAGTAACAGGGGGTCATTGCCGAGTAGCAGATAGGCCGCGCGCAGCCCTTCGTTGAGCTGCGCGCGGAGTTGTTCAGGATACAACCTGATCATCAGTTACCCAGCGACGTTGGCATATCCGGCGTGCTGGCGTCCGGTGTTTCGATGACGTCAGCGCCTTTTTTCGTCGACGCGGCAATGGCAGGCAGTCTGCGGATCAGCTGTTCCGCGGCCTTATCATACATTTCCTTGATGATAATCTGCTGTTCGGCGTCTTTTGCCAGCGCCGTCTGCGGGTTATCGAAGAACGAGCGGTAGACTTCGGTACTGATAGGGTAAATATCTTTACCTGGCATCAAGACGGCCGCATCAACGGTAAGCACCATCTGATATTCCGCCGTCCGCCCATCCTGGAAGATCGAGGCCGTATCTTGTGACAGCGTTGATTTCAGGACGCGAAGCGAAGGAACATCCTGACGCAGGGTTCCCTTCTCGATCAGCTCAACATCGTTCAAACGCAGCTGGTTACGAATGGCCCGGCTCAGCGGTCCGTTCGGATCGGATGAGTCGAAGATCATCGTTTTCATCTGAGCAGGCACTGCCGTGGTGTTGCGCAGGTGCCAGCCGCAGCCAGCGGTGACCAGCACCGCCAGAGATAAGAGTATTGTTGCCAGTTGTCGCACGTTTCCTCCCGCGCTTAGCCAACGACCAGATTCAGCAGTTTACCCGGTACGTAGATCACTTTACGTACGGTAACGCCCTCAAGGTATTTCGCGACCAGATGCTCCTGGCCTGCGCGCTCGCGAACCTGTTCTTCGGTTGCGTCGACCGCGACGGTAATTTTACCGCGCACTTTACCGTTAACCTGCACCACCACCAGCGTGGTATTTTCCACCATAGCGGATTCATCCGCCACTGGCCACGGCGCGTTGTCGATATCGCCTTCGCCTTTCAGTTCCTGCCACAGGGTGAAGCTAACGTGCGGCGTGAACGGGTTCAGCATGCGAACGACCGCCAGCAGCGCTTCACGCATTAACGCGCGATCCTGCTCGCCATCCTGCGGAGCTTTCGCCAGCTTGTTCATCAGTTCCATAATAGCCGCAATTGCGGTATTGAAGGTCTGACGACGACCAATATCATCGGTGACTTTCGCAATGGTTTTATGAACATCACGACGCAGCGCCTGCTGATCTTCGCTCAGTGCAGCCACGTTCAGCGCTGGCGCATCACCCTGAGAGGTGTGCTCGTACACCAGTTTCCAGACGCGTTTCAGGAAGCGGTTTGCCCCTTCAACGCCGGATTCCTGCCATTCCAGCGTCATATCCGCCGGGGAGGCGAACATCATGAACAGACGCACGGTGTCAGCGCCGTAACGCTCAACCATTACCTGCGGGTCGATACCGTTATTTTTCGACTTGGACATCTTGCTCATGCCGGTATACACCAGTTCATGACCTTCGGCGTCTTTCGCCTTCACGATACGGCCTTTCTCGTCGCGCTCCACAATCGCATCAACCGGAGAAACCCAGTTACGTTCGCCGTTCGCGCCAACATAGTAGAACGCATCTGCCAGCACCATACCCTGACACAGCAGCTGTTTTGCCGGCTCGTCGGAGTTGACCAGGCCTGCGTCACGCATCAGTTTGTGGAAGAAGCGGAAGTAGAGCAGGTGCATGATGGCGTGTTCAATGCCACCGATGTAGATGTCTACCGGCAGCCAGTAGTTTGCTGCATCGGAATCCAGCATGCCTTCTTTGTACTGCGGGCAGGTGTAGCGCGCATAGTACCAGGAGGATTCCATAAAGGTGTCAAAGGTGTCGGTTTCACGCAGCGCTGGCTTACCGTTGACGGTGGTTTTCGCCCACTCAGGATCGGCTTTGATCGGGCTGGTGATGCCGTCCATGACCACGTCTTCCGGCAGAATAACCGGCAGCTGATCTTCCGGCGTTGGCATCACGGTGCCATCTTCCAGAGTCACCATTGGGATTGGCGCACCCCAGTAACGCTGACGGGAAACGCCCCAGTCGCGCAGACGGTAGTTCACTTTACGCTCGCCCACGCCCAGGGAGGCCAGCTTGTCGGCGATGGCGTTGAAGCCCTCTTCGAAGCTCAGGCCGCTGAACTCACCGGAGTTAAACAGGGTGCCTTTTTCAGTCAGCGCTTGCTCAGAGAAGATCCGGTTCAGAGCCGTCAGCAGCAAGAATAACAGGCTTGATGGTCAGGCCGTATTTGGTGGCAAATTCGTAGTCGCGCTGGTCGTGACCCGGCACGGCCATCACGGCGCCTGTGCCGTATTCCATCAGTACGAAGTTGGCGGCCCAGACAGGGATCGCTTCGCCCGTCAGCGGGTGAATGGCTTTAAAGCCGGTATCAACGCCTTTTTTCTCCATCGTCGCCATGTCGGCTTCGGCCACTTTAGTATTGCGGCATTCGTCGATGAAGGTCGCCAGTTCCGGATTGTTTTCTGCCGCTTTCTGCGCCAGCGGGTGACCTGCGGCCACGGCCAGGTAGGTCGCGCCCATGAAGGTGTCCGGACGGGTAGTGTAGACGGTCAAGGTCTGGTCGTAGTTCTCAACGTTGAAGGTAATTTCCACACCTTCGGAACGGCCGATCCAGTTGCGCTGCATGGTCTTAACGGTATCTGGCCAGTGGTCCAGATTATCCAGATCGTTCAGCAGTTCGTCAGCGTAGGCGGTGATTTTGATAAACCACTGCGGGATCTCTTTACGCTCTACTTTGGTGTCGCAGCGCCAGCAGCAGCCGTCGATAACCTGTTCGTTCGCGAGAACGGTCTGGTCATTCGGGCACCAGTTAACGGCAGAGGTCTTCTTATACACCAGGCCTTTTTTATACAGCTCGGTGAAGAATTTCTGCTCCCAGCGGTAGTATTCCGGGGTACAGGTTGCCAGCTCGCGGCTCCAGTCATAGCCGAAGCCCAGCATTTTCAGCTGGTTTTTCATGTACGCGATGTTGTCGTACGTCCACGGCGCCGGTGCCGTGTTGTTTTTCACCGCCGCGCCTTCAGCAGGCAGGCCGAACGCATCCCAGCCGATAGGCTGAAGCACGTTTTTGCCCAGCATACGCTGGTAGCGCGCAATCACGTCACCGATGGTGTAGTTACGCACGTGGCCCATGTGTAGTCGACCAGAAGGATAGGGAAGCATCGACAGGCAGTAATACTTCTCTTTGCTCTCGTCTTCGGTTACTTCAAAGGTGCGCTTCTCGTCCCAGTGTTGCTGGACTTTTGATTCTATCTCTTCCGGGCGGTATTGCTCTTGCATGGCAGCCAGTGGTCCTGTGTTCAATACAGCTACAAATGTAGCCAATGGATGTGGTAATTCAGATCCGCATAGCATAGCCCAAACGCCCGCGTCAAAACAGCCTTTCACGCAAATGCACTTTGCAGGAATTTACCGGGTCTGTGCTTCACCTGACAAAGCGGCGGCGAAATAAGGTCTATTATTAGAGACAGTTACTTACCCGGGAGGCAAAATGATGAACAAGGTTGCTCAATTTTACCGTGAACTGGTAGCGACTCTGACGGAACGGCTGCGTAACGGCGAGCGTGATATCGACGCGCTGGTCGAACAGGCACGCGCACGCGTGACGCAAACGGGTGAGTTAACGCGAACCGAAGTGGAAGAGGTAACGCGCGCCGTGCGCCGTGACCTGGAGGAGTTCGCGCGAAGCTATGAAGAGAGCCAGGACGAGATCGCCGACAGCGTTTTTATGCGGGTCATTAAAGAGAGCCTGTGGCAGGAGCTGGCAGATATTACCGATAAAACTCAGCTGGAATGGCGTGAGGTGTTTCAGGATTTAAACCACCACGGTGTCTATCACAGCGGCGAAGTAGTGGGGTTGGGGAACCTGGTGTGTGAGAAGTGCCACCACCATATAGCCGTTTATACGCCAGAGGTGTTGTCGCTGTGTCCGAAGTGCGGGCACGACCAGTTCCAGCGTCGGCCATTTGAGCCATAAGTAAAAGCGCAGGTTTATTCCCTCTCCCACAGGGAGAGGGTCGGGGTGAGGGCATCAGGCCGCAGAATAATAAGCCAGCCGCTCCGCCAGCAAATCCACAAACGCTTCCCGATCGATATCCACCATCACCGTGGTATTCGGCTTGTTTCCCGTCAGCGAGTAATAGTCCACCACCGTCATTCCCTGGGTATATTTCCCCTGTGTTTCCACACCAACCCAACGCTCGACCGTGGTAAACATCTCCGGCTTCAGCAGCCAGGCGATGGTGCATGGGTCATGCAGCGGGGCGCCGTGGAAGCCCCACTTCTCGGCTTTGTGATACTCCATAAAGAAGTCGAGCAGCTCTGCCACGGTCGTTGCAACCGGGTTGCCCACAGAACGGAATCGTTCGATGTCCTGCGCCATAATTTGTGCGCGGTGGGTAACGTCCAGCCCCGCCATCACAATCGGCAGGCCAGACTGGAAGACGATTTCCGCGGCTTCCGGGTCAACGAAGATGTTGAATTCCGCGGCTGGCGTCCAGTTTCCCAGCCCCATTGCCCCGCCCATGATGACGATACGGGCGATGTTGCTGTGCAGTTCAGGATGGCTGTTCAGCAGCAGCGCAACGTTGGTCTGCGGGCCGGTCGCCACCAGCGTCACGGGCTCGGCGCTTTCACGTAGCACCTTTGCCATGAGCTCGACGGCAGTGCAGTTTTGCGGTGCGAAATCCGGCTCCGGCAGCGCCGGACCATCCAGCCCACTTTCACCGTGAACGTTATCCGCAATGATCAGCTCGCGCATCAGCGGCTTAACGGCGCCACCAGCGACCGGAATATCGGTGCGTTTTAGCAGCGTCAACATGCGCAACACGTTTCGCAAGGTTTTATCCGGCGTCTGGTTTCCGGCGGAGGAGGTGACAGCTTTTACGTCCAGTTCAGGGGAGGCAAGAGCAAGGACGAGTGCGATCGCGTCATCATGACCCGGATCGCAGTCGAGAATAATTGGCTGTGCCATAGCGTTCTCCATTCTCAGCATTATTTGTGACAAGGTTAACGCTGCGATGTGACGCCGAATAGAAAAAGAGATCTAAAGCGTGAAGCAGTGCGCAATCCGCAGATTGCGCACTAAAAGGATTAATGCAGGATTTTGGCGAGGAAGTCTTTTGCACGTTCAGATTTAGGATTGGCGAAGAACTCTTCTTTCGGTGAGTCTTCAACAATTTTCCCTTCATCCATGAAAATCACGCGGTTGGCCACTTTACGGGCGAAGCCCATTTCGTGCGTTACCACCATCATGGTCATCCCTTCGTGCGCCAGCTCCACCATGACGTCCAGCACTTCGTTGATCATCTCAGGATCGAGCGCCGACGTCGGCTCATCAAACAGCATCGCCACCGGATCCATGCACAGCGCACGCGCGATTGCCACACGCTGCTGTTGGCCGCCCGAAAGCTGGGCCGGGAACTTATCCGCATGCGCAGACAGCCCGACGCGTTCCAGCAGCTTCAGCCCCTTTTCGCGCGCCGCTTTTTTGTCGCGTTTCAGCACTTTGACCTGCGCCAGCGTCAGGTTCTCAATGATGGACAGGTGAGGGAATAGCTCAAAATGCTGGAACACCATCCCTACGTGGGAGCGAAGCTGGGCAAGGTTGGTTTTCCTGTCATTTACTTTGGTGCCGTTAACGACAATCTCGCCCTGCTGGACAGGTTCCAGCCCATTAACGGTTTTGATAAGCGTCGACTTACCGGAACCGGACGGGCCGCATACCACCACCACATCGCCTTTTTTCACTTCTGTTGAGCAGTCGGTCAGCACCTGAAAGTGCCCATACCATTTAGAAACATTTTTCAGGGAAATCATTATACCGTCCTTTTCTTCAGCCAGCTGACCAACAGCGATGCGCTTAAACTAATCACAAAATAGACCCCGCCCGCGAAGAGGATCATCTCAACCTGCGTTCCGTCACGTTCGCCAATGGTGGAGGCGGTACGGAAGAAGTCTGCCAGACTTAGCACGTAGACCAGGGAGGTATCCTGGAACAGGACGATGCCCTGAGTCAGCAGCAGCGGAACCATGGCGCGAAACGCCTGCGGCAGAATAATGAGCTTCATGGACTGCCAGTGCGTCATACCGAGCGCCAGCGCAGCGCTGGACTGCCCGCGAGAGATACTCTGAATACCTGCGCGGATGATCTCTGAGTAGTAGGCGGCTTCAAACATGGAAAACGCCACCATGGCAGAGATCAGGCGGATATCGGTCTTTGGCGACAGTCCCAGTACGTTCTGTAAAAAGCCGGGAACAATCAGGTAAAACCACAGCAGCACCATGACCAGTGGAATGGAGCGGAATACGTTAACGTAAGCCGTGGCAAACCAGGCGAGCGGCTTAAAGCTCGACAGGCGCATCACTGCCAGCAGGGTGCCCCAGACAATACCGACGATAATGGCGATAACGGTGATCTTTAAGGTGATCGCCAGTCCATCCAGCAGATAGGGCATGGAGGGAACAATGGAACTCCAGTCAAAATCGTACATTTATTTGCCCCCCAGATTGCCCGGCAGGCGTACTTTGCGTTCAACCAGGTTCATCACCAGCATGATGAAAGCGTTAATCAGAACATAGGCGAGCGTGATCGCCGTGAAGGATTCCCAGGCATGAGCGGAGTAATCCAGCAGTTTGCCCGCCTGCGCCGCCATATCCACCAGGCCGATGGTTGAGGCGATGGCTGAGTTTTTCACCAGGTTCATCATCTCGGACGTCATCGGCGGAACGATGACGCGGTAAGCGTTAGGCAGCAGTACATAACGGTAGGCCTGAGGCAGAGTCAGGCCCATTGCCAGTGCCGCATTCTTTTGCCCACGCGGCAGTGACTGTATGGCGGCACGTACCTGCTCGCAGACGCGCGCAGCGGTGAACAGCCCCAGACACAGCATAGAGGAGACAAAAAATTGTACGTTAGGATCCAGTTCGGCCTTGAACCACATGCCGAGATCTTCCGGCAGCAGTTCCGGGATCACCAGATACCAGGTAAAGAACTGCACGATCAGCGGAACGTTACGGAACAGTTCCACATAGAGCGTGCCAATCGAAGAGAGAAAACGGTTAGGGACGGTACGCAGAATACCGAACAGCGAACCGACAAGAAACGCGATAATCCACGCCGTTATCGATAACGCAACGGTAACCTGAAAGCCGCTCCACAGCCAGCCGAGATAGGTGGTGTTGCCGAACGGGGCTTGTTGCAGAAAGATGCCCCAGTTCCAGTCAATTGACATAGTAAACTCCAGAAAAAAAAGGGTAGCAGCGCTACCCTCGAAGATTGGTGAGAAGCTCAATTTTTGCGCTGAGTGGGGAACGACCACTCAACGTATAGTCTGTCCATGCTTCCCGACAATCGAGAGGGCAGGAGATCCCGCCCCTGTCGTTCTAATTAGTTAAGAGCTTTGTCGTTTGGTGATTTGAACAGCGCTTTCATGTCGTCAGAAAGTTCAAAGTTCATGTTCAGGTTTTTTGGTGGAATTGGGTTTTTGAACCATTTGTCGAACCATTTTGCCGCTTCGCCAGAGGTTTGCGCCTGAGCGATGGTGTCATCGATCAGTTTCTTGAAGTCCTCGTCACCTTTACGCAGCATACAGCCGTAGGCTTCTTTCGACTGGGCGGTACCGACGATTTCCCAGTTGTCTGGTTTCTTCGCTTTCGCGCGCTCGCCTGCCAGCAGGGCGTCATCCATCATAAACGCAACAGCACGGCCGCTTTCCAGGGTACGGAAGGAGTCGCCATGGTCTTTCGCGCTGATGATGCGCATGTCCATTTTCTTCTCGTCGTTCAGCTTGTGCAGCAGCACTTCGGACGTGGTACCGGAGGTCACGACAACCGCTTTGCCTTTCAGGTCAGCAAAATCTTTGATATCGCCGCCTTTCTTCGTCAGCAGGCGGGTGCCCACAACGAAGATGGTGTTCGAGAAAGCGGCCTGTTTCTGACGCTCAAGGTTGTTGGTGGTTGAGCCACATTCAAAATCAAATGTGCCGTTTTGCAGCAGAGGAATACGGTTTTGTGAAGTGATGGGGATCAGCTTCACTTGCAGGTCAGGTTTGTTCAGCTTTTTCTTCACGGCTTCAACGATGGCGTTGGAGTAATCCTGTGAATAGCCCACGACTTTTTGCGTGTTGTCGTAGTAAGAGAACGGGACAGAAGATTCACGGTGGCCGACCACGATCACGCCGTTTTTGGCAATCTTGTCGAGAGTGCTTCCTGCTGCCGGAGCGTCTTCAGCGTGGACAACCCCCGCAGACATTCCCATAACTAGCATTGCTGTGGCCAGTTTACGTAATTGCATACCCAACTCCTTTCTTATCAGCGCCAGTGACGCATAGATACCCATTGTGATGTTGTTATATCTCGCGCAATGCGAGTGCAGTGTTATGCAAGCTTGTTAACATTTAGTCTGGCTTAATGTAAAGATTTTGCTGCGTTATTGTTTATTTTTGCGAAGCGCGCCGCACCATTCAGAGGCAATAATCCCTCGTTGCACCGTTTCGGTGCTACCGATGATCTACGCTGGTGCGACAAAGTTGCACGTTAAGCCAGACAGCGTTGATATGAATAAACAAAGCAACAGGCGTGCCAGAATTGAAGTTTGGGAGGAAATTGTCGGGTGGCGGCGCCGGAGAGTAGGCCGGGTAAGGCGTAGCCGCCACCCGGCAACAGAAGGTAAGGTTATTTGCGACGCTGACGCAGGCTCATCAGTACGGCGCCAAAGCCGAACAGCAAGGTCAAAATCCACAGCGGCCAGTTCCCGGTGCGCGCGTAAGGCGTAAGCCCGGTAGTTGGCGTGACGTTAGTAGTCAGCACCTCACGGGTAAACTGCGGGATCATGGCCTGGATTTCACCCTGCGGACCAATCACGGCGGTAATGCCGTTATTGGTGCTGCGCAGCAACGGACGCGCCAGCTCCAGAGAACGCATTCGCGCCATCTGGAAGTGCTGCCACGGGCCAATCGATTTACCGAACCACGCATCGTTTGAGATGGTCAGCAGATAGTCGGTGTCCGGGCGGAAATTATCGCGCACCTGCTCGCCGAGGATAATCTCGTAGCAAATAGCGGCCGTCAGGGCAAAACCGTGCGCATGCAGCTGCGGCTGAACGTAAGGGCCCCGGCTGAATGAGGACATCGGCAAATCAAAGAACGGTGCCAGTGGGCGCAGAATAGACTCCAGCGGAACAAATTCGCCAAACGGTACAAGGTGGTTTTTGTTGTAGCGATTGGTGGAGGTATAGCTGTATTCGCTGTCCTTACCGAGCGTAATAATCGTGTTGTACGTGTCATAGCGGTTCTGCTGATTGAGACGCGCATCCACAATTCCGGTGATCAGCGTACTGCCGCGCGCGCGCAGCAGATCGTCCATCATCTTCAGGAAGGGCTGCTGATTGATCTCCAGGTCCGGGATCGCAGACTCAGGCCAGATGATGAGCTGCGATTTGCCCATCACCTTTTCAGTGGCGTTGGCGTAGATTTTCAGCGTGTTCAGCAGCTGATTCTCATCCCATTTCAGGGACTGCGGGATATCGCCCTGGACCAGAGAAACCTGCGTGGCGCGCGCGGGCTCCAGCGTAAACCACTGGATATAACGCAGCGGGAAGGGCAGGGCAAACAGGATTAACGCGGCAACCAGCGGCTTCCAGTTACGTGTCACCAGAGCCAGCACCAGAAGGCCGCTGACCGCCATGAGCAGGAAGTTGATCGCCTCCACGCCCATGACCGGGGCCAGGCCTTTCAGCGGGCCGTCTACCTGGCTATAGCCGAACTGCAACCACGGGAAACCGGTCAGTACCCAGCCGCGCAGAAATTCGGTGATTTGCCAGACAACGGGTGCCGCTATCGCCACGCGCAGCCAGGTCGTTTTTGGCCACAGGCGAGAGAGGATGCCCGCGAACAGGCCGGTGTAGAGCGAGAGATAGGCGGCGAGCAGCACAACCAGGAAGACGTTAACCGGCCCCGGCATTCCGCCAAATTGCGCGATACTGACGTAGACCCAGTTGATACCAGAGCCGAACAGCCCCAGCCCCCAGAAGTAGCCAATGGCCGCGGCCTGTACCGGACGACGGTTCAGGGTAAGCCCCTGTAGCCCCATCAGGGAGAGAATAGCGGCGGGCCAGATATCGTAAGGAGAAAAAGCCAGCGTACCGCTGGCTCCGAGTAACAGCGCCAGCAGCAAACGGACGCGCTGGCGTTCAAAGAGTGGGGCAAATGCCATTTACATTAATCTTCCAGTTTTGGCACCGGTGAGTCGTCCGGCATTCTGACGTGAACCTGAATAATACGTCGGCTGTCAGCCATTGCGACCTTGAACTGGTAACCATCGATGTCAACGGTTTCACCGCGGGCCGGAAGATGGCCGAAGGCCTGCATCACCAGACCACCAATGGTGTCCACTTCTTCATCGCTGAAGCTGGTGCCAAAGGTGTCGTTGAAGTCTTCAATGGAGGCCAGCGCGCGAACGGTCCAGGTGTGGCGGCTCAGCTGACGGAAGTCGATATCCTCTTCTTCGTCATACTCATCTTCGATTTCGCCCACGATCAGCTCAAGGATGTCCTCGATTGTGACCAGACCGGAAACGCCACCAAATTCATCAATAACAATCGCCATGTGATAGCGCTGGGAGCGAAACTCCTTCAGCATCCGATCCACACGTTTACTTTCCGGCACAACCACGGCCGGGCGTAACACCTTTTCCATACTGAAGGCTTCGGCATCGCTGCGCATAAACGGCAGCAGATCTTTCGCCATCAAAATCCCTTCAATGTGATCTTTGTCTTCGCTGATGACCGGGAAACGTGAGTGAGCCGATTCGATAATCACATCGAGGCACTCGTCCAGCGTCTGGTTGCGTTTCAGGGTAATCATCTGCGAGCGGGGGATCATGATGTCGCGGACGCGCTGGTCGGCGATGTCCATCACCCCTTCGAGCATTTCGCGCGTATCTTCGTCGATAAGGTCGTTCTGCCCGGAATCACGAATCAGCTCCAGCAGTTCATCACGGTTTTTTGGTTCGCCGTGGAAAAGCTGGTTCAGAATGAGGGAGAAAAATCCCTTTTTAGTGGTTGTCGTGTCGCTACTGTGTGAATTGTCGTCGCTCATGGCGTTTGTTAAGGGTTCTCTTGTTAGTTCAACGTTAACCGCCGCGCTATGTCCCTGCGCGGCGGCATGGTAGTCAGTGACTGACTATTCTTTCTCGGCAATGTACGGATCCTCATAGCCCAGAGCAAGCATTATCTCTGTCTCGAGGGATTCCATCTCTTCCGCTTCGTCATCTTCAATATGGTCGTAACCCAGAAGATGCAGGCTACCGTGCACCACCATGTGTGCCCAGTGCGCTTCCAGCGGCTTTTGCTGCTCTTTGGCTTCCTGCTCAACCACCTGACGGCAGATGATCAGATCGCCCAGCAGCGGCATCTCAATGCCCGGAGGGGCTTCGAACGGGAAAGAGAGCACGTTGGTCGGCTTATCTTTCCCGCGGTAGGTCAGGTTGAGCTCATGGCTTTCTGCTTCATCCACCAGGCGAATCGTGACCTCTGATTCTTCCTGAAACTGGGGGATAACGGCATCCAGCCATTTCTGAAACTGTGCCTCTTCTGGCATGCCGGTATTATCATCACAGGCCAGCTGTAAATCGAGGATCACCTGACTCATTTCTGTTCATGCTCCTGCGCTTCGCGCTTACGTTCTGCGGCCAGTTCGGCCCTGCGCTTCTGATCTGCCTCTTCCCAGGCCTCATAAGCGTTAACGATACGCGCGACCACGGGATGGCGTACCACGTCTTCACTGTGGAAGAAGTTAAAGCTGATTTCCTCTACCTCGGCCAGGACTTCGATGGCGTGACGCAGGCCAGATTTGGTGTTACGCGGCAGGTCAATCTGGGTGACGTCACCGGTGATAACCGCTTTCGAGTTAAAGCCAATACGCGTCAGGAACATCTTCATCTGTTCGATGGTGGTGTTCTGGCTCTCATCCAGAATGATGAACGCGTCGTTAAGCGTACGGCCACGCATGTAGGCCAGCGGAGCAACTTCAATCACGTTACGCTCGATGAGCTTTTCAACTTTCTCGAAGCCGAGCATTTCGAACAGCGCGTCATACAGCGGGCGCAGGTAGGGGTCCACTTTCTGACTCAAATCGCCCGGCAGGAAGCCGAGTTTCTCACCGGCTTCAACAGCAGGGCGGGTCAGCAGGATACGGCGGATCTCCTGACGCTCAAGCGCATCGACCGCAGCAGCAACGGCCAGATAGGTTTTACCCGTACCCGCCGGGCCCACGCCAAAGGTGATGTCATGGTCGAGAATGTTGGCGATGTACTGTGCCTGGTTCGGGGTACGAGGCTTAATCACGCCGCGTTTAGTTTTGATGTTGATGGCTTTGCCATAGTCCGGCACGCTCTCCGCGCTCTGCTCAAGCACGCGCGCCTCTTTGATGGCCAGGTGGATCTGTTCAGGTTCAATATCCTGGATCTCACCGCGCATCGGGGCGGTATCAACATACAGGCTGCGGAGAATATCCGCCGCGGCGTTGACGCAGATTGGGCGTCCGGTGAGTTTGAAATGGTTATCGCGACGATTGATTTCGATACCCAGACGTCGCTCAAGTTGTTTGATGTTGTCATCAAACGGCCCGCACAGGCTCAGCAGGCGAGCGTTGTCTGCTGGCTCAAGGCTAATTTCACGCGTATCTATGTTCAAACTGTTCCTCTTTGAGTAGTTAACTGACTCGCCGCCACACGGCGTAATAAAACGGTCATTACCGAAATTATTCACGCCACACAATAAAGGCGCAAGCGTTGCGGTAGATATTGGGGGTGATGAGAGGAAATACAAGGCCTGCCGGACAGGCAGGCCAGGAGGATCACGGCTGGTAAATACCTACGCCAGAATCGTTGACTTTGCGGGTGCGAGAGATAACAGACTCAGGCGTCTCGGCAATTCGCAGACCCATTTCGTCCTCAGTGCGTACCACCTTCCCGCGCAGCGAGTTCGTGAGCACTTCAACAATCTCGACGTCCACAAACTTACCGATCATGTCCGGGGTGCCTTCAAAATTCACCACGCGGTTATTTTCGGTTCGACCAGACAGTTCCATGATGCTCTTACGGGAAGTACCTTCCACCAGAATACGCTGGACAGTGCCGAGCATACGACGACTCCAGGCGTTGGCCTGCTGGTTGATACGCTCCTGTAGAATATACAGACGCTGCTTTTTCTCTTCTTCCGGCACATCGTCAACCATATCGGCCGCAGGGGTGCCCGGGCGCGCAGAGAAGATAAAGCTGTAGCTGACGTCGAAATTCACCTCGCCGATAAGCTTCATGGTGCGCTCGAAGTCATCAGCGGTTTCGCCAGGGAAGCCGACGATAAAGTCGGAGCTAATCTGGATATCCGGGCGCGCTTCACGCAGCTTGCGGATGGTGGACTTATACTCCAGCACCGTATGTGGACGACCCATCAGGTTCAGCACGCGGTCAGAGCCGCACTGGATCGGCAGGTGCAGGAAGCTCACCAGCTCTGGCGTATCGCGATAGACGTCAATAATGTCGTCGGTAAATTCCATCGGATGGCTGGTGGTAAAGCGAATGCGGTCGATGCCGTCAATCGCCGCCACCAGACGCAGCAGTTCCGCAAAGCTGCCGGTGGTGCCGTCGTAGTTTTCCCCGCGCCAGGCGTTCACGTTCTGGCCCAGCAGGTTCACTTCACGAACGCCCTGCGCGGCAAGCTGCGCGATTTCAAACAGGATATCGTCTGCCGGGCGGCTCACTTCTTCACCGCGGGTGTAAGGCACCACGCAGTAAGTACAGTATTTGTTGCAGCCTTCCATGATGGAGACGAAGGCGGTCGGGCCATCAGCGCGCGGCTCTGGCAGACGGTCAAATTTCTCGATCTCCGGGAAGCTCACGTCAACCACCGGGCTACGGCTGCCGCGAACCTGATTAATCATCTCTGGCAGGCGGTGCAGGGTCTGAGGGCCAAAAACGATATCCACATAGGGGGCTCTCTGGCGGATCAGCTTACCTTCCTGCGATGCGACGCAGCCACCCACGCCAATGATCAGGTCCGGATTTTTCCGTTTGAGAAGCTTCCAGCGGCCTAACACATGAAAGACTTTTTCCTGTGCTTTTTCACGAATTGAACAGGTGTTCAGCAGCAGCACATCGGCTTCTTTCGCATTTTCAGTCAGCTGGTATCCGTGGGTGGTATCCAGCAGATCGGCCATCTTCGATGAATCGTATTCGTTCATCTGACAGCCCCAGGTTTTTATATGGAGTTTTTTAGTCATCGACTTGCTCAGCTCAGGATTGCAAGCCGCGTATTGTAATGCTTTGGTGCGGTTGTGACCAGTATGAAGGTTGTCAACCTCAGGGCCGTAAAAATCCGGTAAACTTAAGGCATTCTTCAATAAGGAATAGTGACCATGACACTCCTGAAAACCGAAGTTGCCGTTGTTGGCGGCGGTATGGTCGGCGGCGCACTGGCGCTGGGGCTGGCGCAGCAGGGATTTGACGTAACCGTTATTGAACAGGCGGCTCCGCCGGCATTCGATCCTGCCAGCCAACCGGACGTGCGTATTTCCGCCATCAGCGCGGCCTCTGTTGATCTGCTTCGCGGGCTGGGCGTCTGGGAGGCGGTGCTGGCGATGCGCGCGCACCCTTACAGCCGTCTTGAAACCTGGGAGTGGGAAAATGCTCACGTGTCGTTTGATGCCGCCGAGCTGAAACTGCCGCGCCTGGGCTATATGGTGGAAAACAACGTGCTCCAGCAGGCACTCTGGCAGGCGCTGGAGGCGCACCCGAAGGTGACGCTGCGCGTTCCGGACTCGCTGAAAGGCCTGCATCGTCATGAGGGCGGGTATCTCCTGACGCTGGATAACGACGATGAGCTGGCCGTGAAGCTGGTGGTGGGGGCGGATGGCGCGAACTCGCAGGTCAGGCAGATGGCAGGCATTGGGATCCATGCCTGGCAGTACCAGCAGTCCTGCATGCTGATCACCGTGCAGTCAGAAAACGCGCCGGGCGAAAGCACCTGGCAGCATTTTACGCCGAACGGCCCGCATGCATTCTTACCGCTGTTTGATAACTGGGCTTCGCTGGTGTGGTACGACAAACCGGCGCGCATTCGACAGTTGCAGGGTCTGTCCATGGATCAGTTGCAGCGCGAAATTCGCCAGCACTTCCCGAGCCGTCTGGGTAACGTGACCCCGGTTGCCGCCGGCGCATTCCCGCTGATGCGACGCCATGCGTTACAGTATGCCCGTGAAGGACTGGTGCTGGTGGGAGATGCGGCGCACACCATTCATCCGCTGGCGGGGCAGGGGGTGAATCTGGGATACCGTGACGTCGATGCGTTACTGGATGTGCTGGGTAACGCTCGCGCCCACGCGGAAGCCTGGGCCAGCCTTCAGGTACTGAAGCGCTACCAGACGCGCCGCATGACGGATAACTTCATTATGCAGTCGGGGATGGATCTGTTCTATGCCGGGTTCAGCAATGATGTTGGTCCGGTGCGTATAGTGCGCAATATTGGGTTGATGGCAGCGGAACGTGCCGGTGGTCTGAAGCGTCAGGCCCTGAAATATGCCCTCGGACTCTAATCTTTATTCCCTCTCCCCGTGGGAGAGGGTTAGGGTGAGGGCATCAGGCCGCACTATTCTGAGCAACAAAAACAAAAAAGCCCGCAGAGCGGGCTTTTTTGTTTTAAGTGGCTGGGGTGCAGGGATTCGAACCCCGGAATGCTGGTATCAGAAACCAGAGCCTTACCGCTTGGCGACACCCCAATTGCGTTAAACAAACTGCTTAACGACTTTAAAGTGGCTGGGGTACGAGGATTCGAACCTCGGAATGCCGGAATCAGAATCCGGTGCCTTACCGCTTGGCGATACCCCAACAATGTTCAGTTTACCGAATCGTATTCGATAACATAAATATGGTGGCTACGACGGGATTCGAACCTGTGACCCCATCATTATGAGTGATGTGCTCTAACCAACTGAGCTACGTAGCCAGTACTGCAATCTTCGATGGCTGGGGTACCTGGATTCGAACCAGGGAATGCCGGTATCAAAAACCGGTGCCTTACCGCTTGGCGATACCCCAATACCGCGGAGAACCGCATGATCGAAGAAATATGGCTGGGGTACCTGGATTCGAACCAGGGAATGCCGGTATCAAAAACCGGTGCCTTACCGCTTGGCGATACCCCATCCGTGCAACGCTTACCTGGGAATGGTGCGGGAGGCGAGACTTGAACTCGCACACCTTGCGGCGCCAGAACCTAAATCTGGTGCGTCTACCAATTTCGCCACTCCCGCAAAAAAGATGGTGGCTACGACGGGATTCGAACCTGTGACCCCATCATTATGAGTGATGTGCTCTAACCAACTGAGCTACGTAGCCATCTTTTTTTCGCGTTACCTTATCGGCGTTGCGGGGCGCATTATGCGTATAGACCCTTGCAGCGTCAACACCTTTTTCAATGAAAATAGCCGGAATGTGACTGTTTGGTTAGGTTGCGAACAGCGAGGCCGAATATTCGACAATTATTGGTTATTAATCGATTTTATGCGGAGAAAAGAGAGCCAAAAAAATCAGGCCCCGGAGGGCCTGATGATACTCTGAACATTATTTATAGGCAGACTGGTGAACGCCCACCGCGCGTCCTGACGGATCGTTCATCGCTTTGAATGATTCATCCCATTCAATGGCTTTAGCAGAAGAGCAGGCGACCGAAGGACCACCCGGTACGCACTCGGCTGCGCTTGGAACCGGGAACAGCTCCTCAAAGATCTCACGATACAAATACGCTTCTTTCGAGGCTGGCGTGTTGTACGGGAAACGGAAGCTCGCAGTTTCCAGTTGTTGATCAGAAACCTGTTTCGCCGCCACCTCTTTCAGGGTGTCGATCCAGCTGTAACCCACGCCATCGGAGAACTGCTCTTTCTGACGCCACGCCACGCTCGCTGGCAGGTAGGATTCAAAACATTCACGCAGGATGTGTTTCTCCATTTTGCCGTTGCCGCACATTTTGTCCTGCGGGTTGATGCGCATCGCCACATCAAGGAATTTCTTATCGAGGAACGGCACGCGGGCTTCCACACCCCAGGCGGACATCGCTTTGTTGGCGCGCGCGCAGTCAAACATGTGCAGCGCCTGTAGCTTACGCACCGTTTCTTCATGCAGCTCTTTGGCGTTTGGCGCTTTGTGGAAATAGAGGTAACCGCCAAACACTTCGTCAGAACCCTCGCCGGAGAGCACCATCTTGATGCCCATCGCTTTGATCTTCCGCGACATCAAATACATCGGCGTGGAGGCGCGAATGGTGGTCACATCATAGGTTTCAATGTGATAGATCACATCGCGGATCGCATCCAGACCTTCCTGCACGGTGAAGTGAATTTCATGGTGCACCGTGCCGAGATGATTCGCCACTTCCTGGGCGGCTTTCAGGTCAGGTGCCCCTTCCAGACCCACGGCAAAGGAGTGCAACTGCGGCCACCAGGCTTCAGATCGCTCCTGATCTTCCACGCGACGTGCGGCGAATTTCTTGGTGATCGCGGAGATCACGGAGGAGTCCAGACCGCCGGAGAGCAGTACGCCGTAGGGGACATCTGACATCAGGTGGCTTTTCACTGACTCTTCCAGAGCCTGACGCAGTTCGGCTTTGTCCGTCACGTTGTCTTTCACCGCCTCATAATCAAACCAGTCACGCTGGTAGTACGGGCGGATCTCGCCGTCTTTACTCCACAGGTAGCTACCTGCCGGGAACTCTTTGATGGTGCGGCACACCGGTACCAGGGCTTTCATCTCTGAGGCAACGTAGAAGTTGCCGTGCTCATCGTGTCCCATGTACAGCGGGATAATACCGATATGGTCGCGGCCAATCAGGTAAGCGTCTTTTTCGCTGTCGTACAGCGCGAAGGCGAACATACCTTGCAGATCGTCGAGGAACTCCGGGCCTTTCTCCTGATACAGCGCCAGGATCACTTCGCAGTCTGAGCCGGTCTGAAACGCGTAGCGATCGCCGTACTCGGCGCGCAGCGCCTGATGGTTGTAAATTTCACCGTTAACAGCCAGCGCGTGTGTTTTTTTCTCGTTATACAGCGGCTGTGCGCCAGCGTTGACATCTACAATGGAGAGACGTTCGTGAGCCAGAATCGCTTTATCGCTGGCGTATACGCCTGACCAGTCCGGACCGCGATGGCGCATCAGGCGGGACAATTCGAGTGCTTTTTTACGCAGTTCGCCCGCGTCAGTTTTAATATCCAGTACGCCAAAAATAGAACACATAACCTTCTCCGTTAACCCTGTTGCGTTGTGATGTTGCTTGCTTATGAAAATGCCGCAAAAGGGGGAGGGGGCGCAAGCGTTTTACCGATGAAAACGTAAAAAGTGCAATGGCAATTGCCGAATCTTAAAAAAAGAGTATGTCTTAAGCGATTCTATTGATGATTTCTCAATGAAGGGCTGATTTCGTTAAATGAAGTGATGTTTTCAGACAGCAGAAATGAAAAACCACGCCCTGAGGCGTGGTTCTGAATCAAATAACGTCGATTTCGTCGACAGAGGGGTAAATCCAGCTTGGCCGGAACGGCATTGTATCAATGTCATCAAGCTGTGAAACGCCAGAAAGCACCAGGATGGTTTCAAGCCCCGCCTGGAAACCAGCCAGAATATCGGTACGCAGGTTGTCGCCCACAATGACGGTTTCTTCTGAGTGTGCCTGCATCGTATTCAGTGCGGCGCGGATAATCCACGGGCTCGGTTTACCGACAACAAACGGCTTACGACCCGAGATTTTTTCGATACCGGCGCACAGCGCACCGCAGGCGGGATAAAAACCACGACCGTGCGTGTCCGGGTTGGTGGCGATAAAACGCGCACCGTTGGCGACAAAGTAGGCTGCCTTATGCATCATCTCCCAGTTAAAGGAGCGCGTTTCGCCCACGATGACAAAGTCCGGGTTCACGTCGGTGATGGTGAAGCCCGCTTTATACAGCTCGTGGATCAGCGCACCTTCGCCAACCACATAGGCTTTTTTGCCTTCCTGACGCTTCAGGAAATCCGCGGTCGCCATCGCAGAGGTATAAAACACGCTGTCCGGGACGTTGACGCCTGCGGTAGCAAAGCGGTTTGCCAGATCCTGACCAGTCTGTGAAGGGTAGTTCGTGAGAAGAACCAGTGGCATTCCTTTGTCGATGATGCGGTGAAGAAACTCCGCAGCACCCGGCACGGCAACGTTGTCGTGCATCAGCACGCCGTCGATATCACAAATTACGTTCTTAATGGTCATGGACAATCCGACATCAAAAAAAGAAGGCGTTACTATAAGGTCCGATCAGGATTCCAGCAAATGTTGCAGCAGGATCCCGTTCAGCATGGCGCGTTTTACCAGGGCGAATGCGCCAATTGCCGAGCGGTGATCGAGCGTAGATCGCACCACCGGCAAATTCTGGCGAAATGCCTTCAGCGCCTGGGTATTGATGCAGCCTTCAATGGCGGGCAGTAACACTTTTTCGGCTTCAACGATCTCGCCGGCAATCACCACTTTTTGCGGATTAAACAGGTTGATGGCAATGGCGATGGTCTTACCCAGATGGCGTCCTACCTGTTCGATCACTTCGCAGGCCAGCGCATCGCCTTTGTTTGCCGCTTTGCAGATGGCGCCGATCTTACAATCGTCCAGCGTGACGCGGCTCTGGTAACCCTGCTCCAGCAGATGGCGAACGCGATGTTCAATGGCGGCATTGGCGGCAACGGTTTCAAGACAGCCAAAGTTACCGCAGTGGCAGCGCTCGCCAAGCGGTTCCACCTGGATATGACCAATCTCGCCTACGTTACCGTTACGACCAATAAAAATGCGGCCATTCGAGATGATGCCCGCACCTGTACCACGGTGAACGCGCACCAGAATAGAGTCTTCGCAGTCCTGGCTCGCACCAAAGTAGTGCTCCGCCAGCGCCAGCGAGCGAATATCGTGACCAACAAAGCAGGTCAGCTTGAAGCGCTTTTCCAGCGCCTCAACCAGCCCCCAGTTCTCTACCTTAATATGCGGCATGTAGCGAATAACGCCGCTTTCCGGGTCTACCAGGCCGGGCAAAATCACCGAGATGGCGATGAGTTCACGGATCTTGCGCTGACAGCTTTCGATGAAATGCGCAATGGTATTCAGTAACGCGTGTTCAAGCGTCTCCTGCGTGCGCTCAGGAAGGGGGTAGTGTTCTTCGGCAATGGCCTTGCTGCTCAGATCGTAGAGCGTAAGCGTGGTGTCATGACGTCCTAAGCGAACGCCAATGGCCTGAAAATTGCGGGTTTCCGTGACGATGGAAATCGCGCGGCGGCCCCCGGTGGAGGCCTGCTGATCAACTTCTTTGATCAGGCCGCGCTCAATAAGCTGACGTGTAATTTTTGTCACGCTGGCGGGAGCAAGCTGGCTTTGTTCGGCTATTTGAATGCGTGAGATTGGCCCGTGCTGGTCAATCAGGCGATAAACTGCCGCGCTGTTAAGCTGTTTAACGAGATCGACATTACCGATTTGAGCTTGTCCGCCTGGTGTCATACTTTTACTTACTCAGTGACGACCTCGTTACCATTAACGATGGTCTTAATAATTTTATAATCGTGTGTGAACGCCGTCAGGTTTGCAACCATACCTGGCGCAATACCGCCGAGCTGTTTATCGACGCCAATGGCGCGCGCCGGATAAAGCGTGGCCATGCGCAGCACTTCCTCAAGCGCGATGCCGCAATGTTCAACGAGGTTACGTACCCCTTCGATCATCGTCAGAGAAGAACCGCTCAGCGTGCCGTTCTCATCCACACACAGTCCATTCCGGTAGTATATTGTTTTACCAGCAAAAATGAACTGGTCAATATTCGCCCCTGCCGGAGCGGTAGCATCCGTCACCAGGCAGAGCTTGTCGCCTTTCAGGCGTTTGGCGTTGCGGATGTTGGTGTAATCGACATGCAAGCCGTCGGCGATAATGCCGCAGTAGACGTCTGGTTCATCCAGAATGGCGCCAACCAGCCCCGGTTCGCGGCCAGTAATATAGGGCATCGCGTTATAAAGGTGTGTGGCAAACGTAATCCCTGCGCGGAAACCGGCCTTCGCCTCTTTCAGCGTCGCGTTCGAATGGCCCGCAGACACCACAATCCCGGCGGCGGCCAGTTTGCTGATAACGTCCGTGCCGGTCATTTCCGGGGCCAGCGTTACTTTGGTGATCACATCAGCATTGGCGCACATGTAATCCACCAGCTCGGCATCCGGTTTACGCACGTAGTTTGGGTTATGGGTGCCTTTCTTGACCATGTTCAGCCATGGCCCTTCCAGGTGCAGGCCCAGCGCCTGATTCGGATGTTTTGCCAGGTATTCGCGCATGACGCGGATACCCTGTTTCATCAGGTCATCGCTGCTGGTGATCAGCGTTGGCAGATAGCTGGTGCAGCCCGATTTCTCGTTGGCTTTTTGCATGATTTCCAGCGTTTCAACCGATACCGCCTCTGCGGTATCGTTAAACTGGACACCGCCGCAGCCGTTGAGCTGTACGTCGATGAAACCGGGGGAGATTACTGCTCCATTGAGGGAACGCTGTTCGATCTCCGGCGGCAGTTCCGCCAGCGGGCAAACACGTTCAATCAGGCCATTAGCGATTACAATCGCATGGTCATCCAGAATTTCATGGCCGGTATAAATCCGACCGTGGGTTAAAGCGTACATATCGACCCCCGGTTAAAAAAAGCGACCGCCCCGGATAAAAGAGGCGGTTATTCAATTACAGACCTTTGATGTTCTCAGCTTCCAGCTCGTTGAAGTATTTCAGCGTTTTCACCTTCAGCTCCATAGTGGATGGTTCGTCACACACGACAACCGCTTTTGGATGCAGCTGTAAGCAGCTGATCGTCCACATATGGTTCACGTTACCTTCAACGGCAGCCTGAAGCGCTTGCGCTTTCACCGCGCCCAGCACCAGAATCATCACTTCTTCGGCATCCAGCAGCGTGCCCACGCCCACGGTCAGCGCGTATTTAGGCACCTGATTGACGTCGCCGTCAAAGAAGCGGGAGTTAGCCACGCGCGTGTCATGGGTCAGCGTTTTAATACGGGTGCGGGAAGCCAGTGAAGATGCCGGTTCGTTGAACGCGATATGACCATCGTTGCCTACGCCGCCCATAAACAGGTGGATTTTACCGTAGGAACGGATTTTTTCTTCATACTGACGGCATTCTGCGTCAATATCAGGCGCGTTTCCATTCAGCAGGTTAATGTTTTCAGCCGGAATATCAACGTGATCGAAGAAATTACGGTGCATAAAGCTGTGGTAACTTTCCGGATGTTCCTTCGGCAGGCCGACATATTCGTCCATGTTGAAGGTCACAACGTGTTTAAAGCTAACTTGGCCCGCTTTGTGCATTTCAACCAGAGCTTTATACGCGGTCAGGGGCGTGCCGCCGGTTGGAAGACCGAGAACGAAAGGACGATCGGCTGTGGGTTTGAACGCGTTGATGCGGTTAACGATATGACGAGCAGCCCATTTTCCGACTTGTTCAGCTGTTGCCAGGGGAATCAGTCTCATTATTCACCTCTAAAGTTTAAGTAAAAGTGGGCGGATGATTAGTGCAACCTGAACTAAGCGTAACCTGGAACCTTTCAGGCCGGATCAATCCGTCTTGATTTTTTGAATGATAAAATAAGTTTTCGTCGTTAGCCAGTGAAAGGGAGGGTTTAATACGATATTTGGTGACAATAATCACAAAAAATAGGTGTTTAATTTGCGATACGAATTAATTTTTCACACACTCACACTGCCAGTGAATCATCAACTGTATCTATCGTTCGTGACACAATAAAAACATAGTTTATGCGCGAGTCTTAACAAAGGGTCTCGTAGGGGGAATAGGATGAATATTTTAGGTTTTTTCCAGCGCCTCGGTAGGGCTTTGCAGCTCCCTATCGCCGTGCTACCGGTTGCAGCATTGCTGCTGCGATTCGGGCAACCCGATCTTCTTAACGTGCCGTTTATTGCCCAGGCAGGCGGCGCAATTTTTGACAACCTGGCGCTGATTTTCGCCATCGGTGTGGCGTCAAGCTGGTCAAAAGACAGCGCTGGTGCCGCGGCACTGGCAGGGGCTGTCGGTTACTTCATCCTCACGAAAGCGATGGTAACCATCAACCCTGAAATCAACATGGGTGTGCTGGCAGGTATCATTACCGGCCTGGTCGGTGGCGCCGTGTACAACCGTTGGGCAGGTATCAAACTTCCGGACTTCCTGAGCTTCTTCGGCGGTAAACGTTTTGTGCCGATTGCGACGGGCTTTTTCTGTCTGATCCTCGCCGCCATCTTTGGCTACGTTTGGCCACCGGTGCAGCATGCTATTCATGCGGGTGGCGAGTGGATCGTGTCTGCGGGCGCAATGGGCGCGGGCATCTTCGGTTTCATTAACCGTCTGCTGATCCCAACCGGTCTGCATCAGGTACTGAACACCATCGCCTGGTTCCAGATTGGTGAGTTCACCAACGCGGCTGGCGCGGTATTCCACGGTGATATCAACCGCTTCTACGCAGGCGACGGCACCGCGGGCATGTTCATGTCTGGCTTCTTCCCAATCATGATGTTTGGTCTGCCAGGCGCGGCGCTGGCAATGTACCTGGCTGCGCCGAAAGCGCGTCGCCCAATGGTTGGCGGGATGCTGCTGTCCGTTGCGATCACCGCCTTCCTGACCGGCGTGACCGAGCCACTGGAATTCCTGTTCATGTTCCTGGCTCCGCTGCTGTATCTGATGCACGCGATCCTGACCGGTATCAGCCTGTTCGTCGCCACCCTTCTGGGTATCCATGCTGGCTTCTCCTTCTCCGCAGGCGCCATCGACTATGTGTTGATGTACAACCTGCCGGCGGCAAGCAGCAACGTCTGGATGCTGATGGTGATGGGCCTGATCTTCTTCGTTATCTACTTCGTTCTGTTCAGCGCGGTTATTCGTATGTTTAACCTGAAGACGCCGGGCCGCGAAGATACGAAAGATGATGTTGTGACCAGTGAAGCCAACAGCAATACCGAAGAAGGTTTAACCCAGCTGGCAACCAGCTACATTGCCGCTGTGGGTGGCACCGACAACCTGAAAGCGATCGATGCCTGTATTACCCGTCTGCGTCTGACCGTGGGCGACTCCGCGCGCGTGAGCGATGCAATGTGCAAACGCCTGGGTGCGTCTGGTGTGGTGAAACTGAACAAACAAACCATCCAGGTAATCGTGGGTGCGAAAGCCGAATCTATCGGCGATGAAATGAAAAAAGTGGTTGCCCGTGGGCCGGTCGCTGCCGCCTCAACGGATAACGCGCCAGTGGCTGACGCGCCG
Source organism: Enterobacter cloacae complex sp. EB5 (assembly GCF_031432835.1). Taxonomy (NCBI): domain Bacteria; kingdom Pseudomonadati; phylum Pseudomonadota; class Gammaproteobacteria; order Enterobacterales; family Enterobacteriaceae; genus Enterobacter; species Enterobacter cloacae complex sp. EB5. The sequence continues at coordinate 682,807 of NZ_CP133860.1, read as the reverse complement.
GTTGCAAAACCGCAGGCTGTGCCAAACGCGGTGACCATCGCTGCGCTGGTTTCTCCGGTGACAGGTGACGTTGTTGCGCTTGAGCAGGTGCCTGACGAAGCATTCGCCAGCAAAGCGGTCGGCGACGGCGTGGCGGTGAAACCAACGGACAAAACCGTGGTCTCTCCGGCTGCCGGTACTATCGTGAAAATCTTCAACACCAACCACGCGTTCTGTCTGGAAACGGAAAAAGGCGCGGAGATCGTAGTCCATATGGGTATCGATACCGTTGCGCTGAACGGCCAGGGCTTTACTCGCCTGGTGGAAGAGGGTGCTGAAGTAGCGGCAGGCCAGCCGATTCTGGAAATGGATCTGGACTTCCTGAATGCCAACGCGCGCTCCATGATAAGCCCGGTAGTGTGCAGCAACATCGACGACTTCAGCGGTCTGGTGCTCCAGGCGCAGGGTCAGGTGGTTGCAGGCCAGACGCCACTGTATGAGATTAAAGGCAAGTAATCGCTCCTGAGTAGAGTTATGCCTTTAGCGGCGGGGGATATCCTCCGCCGCTTTTTTTTGCAGCAATTGCCCCCATTATTTTCTTCCGGGACGTTTTAAGGGTTGTCACTACGTCCGGCTTATAAGATCATATGCCGTTATACGTTGTTTACGCTTTGAGGAATCCACGATGAGTGAGGCAGAAGCCCGCCCGAGTAACTTTATTCGTCAGATCATCGATGAAGATCTGGCCAGTGGTAAGCACACCACAGTCCACACGCGTTTCCCGCCGGAGCCAAATGGCTACCTGCACATTGGTCACGCCAAATCGATCTGCCTGAACTTTGGTATTGCGCAAGATTACCAGGGACAGTGCAACCTGCGTTTCGATGACACCAACCCAGTAAAAGAAGACATCGAATACGTTGAGTCGATTAAAAACGACGTGCAATGGCTGGGCTTCAACTGGTCTGGCGATATCTGCTACTCCTCAGACTATTTCGATCAGCTGTATGCCTATGCGGTTGAACTGATTAACAAAGGTCTGGCATACGTCGACGAATTGTCTGCTGACGAAATCCGTGAATACCGCGGTACGCTGACTCAGCCTGGCAAAAACAGCCCGTTCCGCGATCGTAGCGTGGAAGAGAACCTGGCGCTGTTTGAAAAAATGCGTGCCGGTGGCTTCGAAGAAGGTAAAGCGTGTCTGCGTGCCAAAATCGATATGGCGTCTCCGTTCATCGTGATGCGCGATCCGGTGCTGTACCGCATTAAGTTCGCTGAACACCACCAGACCGGTAACAAGTGGTGCATCTACCCGATGTACGACTTCACCCACTGCATCAGCGATGCGCTGGAAGGCATTACGCACTCTCTGTGCACGCTGGAATTCCAGGACAACCGTCGTCTGTACGACTGGGTGCTGGATAACATCACCATTCCTGTGCATCCGCGTCAGTACGAGTTCTCTCGTCTGAACCTGGAATACACCGTGATGTCCAAGCGTAAGCTGAACCTGCTGGTCACCGACAAGCACGTTGAAGGCTGGGACGACCCGCGTATGCCAACCATCTCCGGCCTGCGCCGTCGTGGTTATACTGCCGCCTCTATTCGTGAGTTCTGCAAACGTATTGGCGTTACCAAGCAGGACAACACCATCGAAATGGCGTCTCTGGAATCCTGCATTCGTGAAGACCTGAACGAAAACGCGCCGCGCGCGATGGCAGTGATCGATCCCGTGAAACTGGTTATTGAAAACTATCCGCAGGGCGGAAGCGAACGGGTCTCGATGCCTAACCATCCTAACAAACCGGAAATGGGCACCCGCGACGTGCCGTTCAGCGGTGAAATCTGGATCGATCGTGCCGACTTCCGCGAAGAAGCGAACAAGCAATACAAGCGTCTGGTGCTGGGCAAAGAAGTGCGTCTGCGTAACGCCTATGTGATCAAAGCCGAGCGCGTAGAGAAAGATGCGGAAGGTAACATCACGACCATCTTCTGTACGTACGACGCAGAGACGCTGAGCAAAGATCCGGCGGATGGCCGTAAAGTGAAAGGTGTAATCCACTGGGTGAGCGCGCAGCATGCGCTGCCGGTTGAGATCCGTCTCTACGATCGTCTGTTCAGCGTGCCTAACCCAGGCGCCGCGGAGGACTTCCTGGCGGTTATCAACCCTGAGTCGCTGATTATCAAGCAGGGTTATGCCGAGCCGTCTCTGAAAGCCGCTGAAGCCGGTAAAGCGTTCCAGTTCGAACGTGAGGGTTACTTCTGCCTGGACAGCCGTTACAGCACGGCAGAAAAACCGGTATTTAACCGTACCGTCGGTCTGCGTGATACCTGGACTAAGATCGGCGAATAATAACGCTGCCCTGGTCAATGAGAAACAAACGCCGCGTAATGCGGCGTTTTTTTATTTAACGATCATGTCGTTAAGCATCGGGATAATCATTTAAAGCCAACATTCCAGGTCAATGTGGTGCTACTTATTTTATTTAAAAAAAGTTTGTTGTTTTCCAAAAAGAGAAACGCTGAAAAATATATTCACAATATCAATGTTACTTACTGAAAATTAGCGCATTCCCCCGCCAGTACTCGCTTCCCGGTAAATGTTACAAAGCACTACGAAATATGTGCTCTTCGTCATAATCCTGACTTTTGCCTGATTAAAAGCATTGATAATTCGCATCGCGAAAAATAACCTAAAGACGGTAGTTAATTCGAGGGTATTTCTGACTACCCCTGACCACTTGGTCTTTTCTGTTTTTCGCCGTTTAAGGCGTTTTAATTCGTCAAAGAGGAATAATCTATGCGTACGTTCAGTGGCAAACGTAGTGCGCTGGCGCTGGCTATCGCCGGTGTAACAGCAATGTCGGGCCTGGTGGTTGCGCCAGAGGCAAAAGCAGCAGGTTTCATTGAAGATTCTACCCTTACGGGCGGTATTTATTACTGGCAGCGTGAGCGTGACCGTAAAGACGTCACTGAAGATAAATACAAAACCAACCTTTCTCACTCGACCTGGAACGCCAACCTGGATTTCCAGTCGGGATATGCCGCCGATATGCTCGGGATCGATATTGCCGCGTTCACCGCAATTGAAATGGCTGAAAATGGCGACAGCGGCCACCCGAACGAAATTGCGTTCTCCTCCAGCAATAAAGCCTACGATGAAGACTGGTCCGGCGATAAAAGCGGTATCAGCCTGTATAAAGCGGCTGCAAAATTCAAATATGGTCCGGTCTGGGCGCGTGGTGGTTATATCCAGCCAACCGGCCAGACGCTGTTAGCGCCGCACTGGAGCTTTATGCCAGGCACCTATCAGGGGGCGGAAGCCGGTGCTAATTTTGACTACGGCGATGCGGGGGCGTTGAGCTTCTCCTATATGTGGACCAACGAGTACAAAGCGCCGTGGCACATTGAGATGGACAAGTTCTATTAGAACGATAAAAAAACCAAAGTTGATTATCTCCACTCGCTGGGGGCGAAGTACGACTTCAAAAACGATCTGGTGCTGGAAGCTGCTTTTGGTCAGGCTGAAGGCTATATCGATCAGTACTTTGCTAAAGCCAGCTACAAATTTGATATCGCGGGTAGCCCGCTGAGCACCAGCTATCAGTTCTACGGTACGCGCGACAAAGTCAGTGATGGCAGCGTAAATGATATCTATGACGGCACCGCGTGGTTACAGGCGCTGACCTTCGGCTACAAGGTAGGTCAGGTTGATTTACGTCTGGAGGGAACATGGGTCAAGGCTGAAGGGCAGCAGGGCTACTTCCTGCAACGTATGACGCCAACCTACGCCTCTTCCAATGGTCGTCTGGATATCTGGTGGGATAACCGCTCTGACTTCAACGCCGACGGCGAAAAGGCAGTCTTCTTCGGCGCAATGTATGACCTGAAGAACTGGAACCTGCCTGGCTGGGCAGTGGGGGCGTCTTACGCGTACGCCTGGGATGCGAAGCCAGCGGATATGGCTACGCCAGACGCCTACTACGATCCGAACTACCGTCTGAAAGAGTCTTCATACAGCCTGGATGCGATTTACACCCTTCAGGAGGGCCGTGCGAAAGGCACGATGTTCAAACTGCACTTCACCCAGTATGACAACCACTCCGATATCCCGAGCTACGCGGGCGGTTACGGCAACATCTTCCAGGATGAACGTGACGTGAAATTCATGGTCATTGCGCCATTCACAATCTTCTGATGAACACGCTAGCGGGGGAGATCCCGCCAGCATGGAGACTGCACATGATGAAAAAAATGGTAATCGTTGCGCTGCTGGCATCGGGGCTGGTGGCGTGTGCGCAGGATCAGGCGCAGAAAGAAGACTCGCGTCTGAAGGAGGCGTATAGCGCCTGTATTAATACTGCCGAAGGATCGCCGGAGAAAATTGAAGCCTGTCAAAGCGTGCTGAATGTGCTGAAAAAAGAGAAAGCGCACGAGCAGTTTGCGACGCAGGAAAATGTTCGCGTGATGGATTACCAGGCCTGTATCCAGGCGCGGAAAACCGGTAACGATCAGGAAGTGGCGAAGCGTTGCGATAAGATCTGGGACGAGATTCGCAATAACAATAAATAAGTTGCTTTACGCCCGGTGGCGCTGCGCTTACCGGACCTACAACGGTGTCATAGCCCGTAGGCCCGGTAAGCGCAGCGCCACCGGGCTTTTTTCAGGCAAAAAAAAGCCAACCTTACGGCTGGCTCAGAGTATGAACACTCACTTATTTTGCGTCGTGCGCATGTTCATTTTCGCGGCAATCCCCTTCAGCGCAGTGACCGTACAGGTACAGGCTGTGGTTGGTCAGGCGGATGCCATGACGGGCGGCGATTTCACGCTGGCGTGATTCAATGGAATCATCGCTAAATTCAATGACCTTGCCACAGTCGAGGCAGATCAGGTGATCGTGGTGGTGCTGCTGAGTCAGCTCGAACACGGATTTACCGCCTTCGAAATTATGACGAGTAACAATGCCCGCGTCATCAAACTGGTTCAGCACACGATAGACGGTTGCCAGCCCAATCTCTTCACCCATATCGATAAGACGCTTATAAAGGTCTTCCGCACTGACATGGTGATTGTCTGGCCCCTGAAGCACTTCAAGGATTTTTAACCGAGGAAGCGTTACTTTCAGGCCAGCTTTCTTTAATGCGGTATTGTTGTCAGTCATGCGGAATCTGTCCTGTTGCTAAACGATTCACTTCAAAAGAAGAAGTGACAGAAAATGCACTTGGGATAATGCGTCTCATTATAGAACTGCCATGGCTAAATGAAAACTGCAAGTCTCAAGCAAAGTATGCTTATAAAAACGTGGTATCACCAACAAACTTGTTCGATGGCACCCACTTTTTACCAGGGGGATATTGTACAGGTCTGGGCGAAAAAGTTAAAAGTTTGTAGCAATTAATTTAATCGGTTTTACCTGGAAAACGGGCGCAACCGGAGTTGCGCCGCAGGGATATCAGGCGTTAAGGATATCGTCCAGGTTCAGCTCTTCACGAACCTGCTTAACCCATTTTTCTACACGCTCAGCGGTCAGCTCTGGCTGACGGTCTTCATCAATCGCCAGACCAACGAAGTGATCGTCATCTGCCAGACCTTTGGACGCTTCGAAATGGTAACCCGCCGTTGGCCAGTGACCGACAATCGCCGCACCGCGTGGCTCAATGATGTCGCGAATAGTTCCCAGCGCATCACAGAAATATTCAGCATAGTCTTCCTGATCGCCACAGCCAAACAGGGCAACCAGCTTGCCGTTGAAGTCTACTTCTTCCAGCGTCGGGAAGAAATCGTCCCAGTCACACTGTGCTTCACCGTAGTACCAGGTCGGGATGCCCAGCAGCAGGATGTCATAGCCCTCGAGATCTTCTTTGCTGCTCTTGGCGATGTCATGCACATCAGCAACGTCTTTACCGAGCTGTTTTTGAATGTTTTTTGCGATATTTTCAGTATTGCCGGTATCACTGCCAAAGAAAATGCCGATGATTGCCATGAGTAAAATAACCTCTTGAAACTTAATGGTATGGTGGCGCAAATTGTCCACGGATAAGGGCAATAATAGCAGAACAGGCAACCCTGCGGAAACAGCTATCACGCAGGACTGCACTCTGTGCTACATGAAAAAGGTAATATTGGGGATTTTCTGACTCACGCCTTGCCGCGTAACGTCTCAAGCTGGGCGATCAGCATCTCTTCGATCAGTTCGCTGCGGCTGATGTTGCGCGCGTCAGCCAATTCGTTAAGCGCATCGACGGCATCGGCATTCAGCTTCAGTTCGACACGCTTAAGCCCACGATTTTTATCGCGTTTAAGCTGGTTGCGTTTATTGATACGCAGCTGTTCATCGCGCGAAAGCGGATTCGTTTTCGGTCGTCCCGGTCGACGCTCATTCGCGAACAGATCTAGTGTCGTACGGTCCGTTTGTTCTTTGGCCATGATTCTGAGACTTCGGGGGAAACACGCCGCCCTGCTAATGCCCGGGCGATAAGCGCGCCATCATACATCACCCAAATCCACACGCCAACGACTGGAAGCCCGTCGTCTTCCGGTCGCTGGCTTTTTAATCAATTCGCTGTATCAGTAAGATAGCGGCGAATGGCGCGCAGGACGGCATCCGGTTTTTCCGCGTGTACCCAGTGCCCGGCACCGGCAATGACGTGAGCGCGAGCCTGCGGGAATTGCGCCAGCAGCGTGTCACGGTATGCGTCAGTGACGTAAGGGGAGTTGCCGCCGCGAATAAAAAGGGTAGGGTGCGGCCAGGCGGGGACGGTTTCCCAGCCCACAATATGCGAATACTGATCCCACAGTACCGGGAAGTTAAAGCGCCATTGTCCGTCAACAAACGATTTCAGCAGGAACTGGACCACGCCTTCTTCATCGAGATGCTCGCGCATAACGGCAGCCGCCTGCTGGCGGGTTGCGACACCCGCTTCGGTGACCGCATTGATGGCGGCAAAAATCTCATCGTGACGGCGAACGTCGTAATTGACGGGCGCAACGTCGATGACCACCAGCCCGGAAATTCGCTCAGGGGCCAGCGCAGTGAGCGCCATCACCGCTTTGCCGCCCATTGAATGCCCGATAAGCGTCGCTTTCTGGATATGATTCGCATCGAGGGTGTCCCGCAGATCCTGCGCCATGGCTGCGTAGGTCATCTCCTCCGAGCGCCCAGAAAGACCGTGATTGCGCATATCAACCTGGAGGATCGCGTGATCGGTCACTAAATCGCGCGCCAGCACACCCAGATTATCCAGGCTACCAAACAGGCCGTGAACCAGTACGATGGGAGAATTATTGTTCGGCGATTGTGCAATTTGCGCTCGGGTATTCAATTTCATGGCAAAGTTCTTTTTTTAGGTTTGTCAGGTTAGGGTATCATGTTGACCATTCTGCCGCCCGGGGGCAAGGATCCAGTTTAATCTGACTTTTGCCGCCAACCTGGTTTGACGCTATCCGCTGTTGGGATTTGACCTTATAATCTCAATGACTTGTATTCAGATAAGATATCGCACTGGATTAAGATGAAAACAATCGAAGTTGATGACGAACTCTATCAGTATATTGCCAGCCAGACGCGGCATATTGGGGAGAGCGCGTCCGACATTTTACGGCGCATGCTTAAAATTTCCGCCGCCTCACAGCCCACTCCTGTCACTAAAGATGTCGTGTCTCAGCCGAGCGTTGTTGCACAAGTAAAACCTGCCGTTATGCCGGCAAAAGACAAAGTGCGCGCGATGCGCGAGCTGCTGCTGTCCGATGAATATGCCGAGCAGAAAAAGGCGGTTAACCGCTTTATGCTGGTGCTGTCTACACTTTACTCACTGGATAACAACGCATTTGCAGAAGCGACAGAGTCGCTGCACGGTCGCACGCGCGTTTACTTCGCAGGCGACGAGCAGACCTTGCTGCAAAATGGCAACCAAACCAAGCCCAAACACGTTCCCGGTACACCATACTGGGTGATCACCAACACCAATACGGGCCGTAAGTGCAGCATGATCGAACATATCATGCAGTCCATGCAGTTCCCGGCGGAATTGATCGAAAAGGTTTGCGGTACAATTTAACCCTTGCATCAGAAGGACCAGGCAATGGCAAATCACAGCCGTGCAGGACAACCTGCACAACAACGCGATTTGATTAACGTCGCTCAACTGACCGCGCAGTACTACGTGCTGAAGCCGGTGGTGGGCAACGCAGAACACGCAGTGAAGTTTGGTACATCTGGCCACCGCGGTAGTGCGGCGCGCCACAGCTTTAACGAACCGCACATTCTGGCCATTGCTCAGGCCATCGCGGAAGAGCGCGCCAAAAATGGCGTCACCGGTCCGTGCTATGTAGGGAAAGATACCCACGCCCTGTCTGAACCTGCTTTTATCTCCGTGCTGGAAGTGCTGGCGGCGAACGGCGTAGACGTGATTGTTCAGGAGAACAACGGTTTCACGCCAACGCCTGCGGTGTCTAACGCTATTCTGGTACATAACAAAAAAGGTGGCGCGCAGGCTGACGGCATTGTGATCACCCCGTCCCACAACCCACCGGAAGATGGCGGCATCAAGTACAACCCACCTAACGGTGGCCCGGCGGATACCAACGTCACGAAAGTGGTGGAAGATCGCGCCAACGCGTTACTGGCTAACGGTCTGAACGGCGTGAAGCGTATCTCGCTGGATGAAGCCATGGCCTCCGGCCACGTGAAAGAGCAGGATCTGGTGCAGCCGTTCGTGGAAGGGCTGGCGGATATCGTCGATATGGCCGCTATCCAGAAAGCCGGTCTGAAGCTGGGCGTGGATCCGCTGGGCGGCTCCGGCATTGAATACTGGAAACGCATTGCCGAGCACTACAAGCTGGATCTGACCATCGTGAACGATCACGTCGATCAGACCTTCCGCTTTATGCACCTGGACAAAGACGGCGCGATCCGTATGGACTGCTCCTCCGAATGCGCAATGGCTGGCCTGCTGGCGCTGCGCGACAAGTTCGATCTGGCGTTTGCCAACGACCCGGACTACGACCGTCACGGTATCGTCACCCCTGCCGGGCTGATGAACCCGAACCACTACCTGGCTGTTGCGATTAACTATCTCTTCCAGCACCGTCCGCAGTGGGGCAAAGAGGTTGCGGTGGGTAAAACGCTGGTCTCTTCCGCTATGATTGACCGTGTGGTCGATGCGCTGGGTCGCAAGCTGGTGGAAGTGCCGGTGGGCTTTAAGTGGTTTGTTGACGGTCTGCACGACGGCAGCTTCGGCTTTGGCGGTGAAGAGAGCGCGGGGGCATCCTTCCTGCGCTTCGATGGCACCCCATGGTCAACCGATAAAGACGGCATCATCATGTGCCTGCTGGCGGCGGAAATCACTGCGGTCACCGGTAAGAACCCGCAGGAACATTACAACGAGCTGGCGGAACGTTTTGGCGCGCCAAGCTATAACCGTATTCAGGCTGGCGCCACGTCTGCGCAAAAAGCAGCTCTGTCAAAACTCTCTCCGGAGATGGTCAGCGCCAGCACCCTGGCAGGTGACCCGATCACCGCGCGTCTGACGGCGGCGCCGGGTAACGGCGCATCGATCGGCGGCCTGAAAGTGATGACCGAAAACGGCTGGTTCGCCGCGCGTCCATCCGGTACGGAAGATGCGTACAAAATCTATTGCGAAAGCTTCCTCGGCGCTGAGCACCGCCAGCAGATTGAGAAAGAAGCGGTAGAGATTGTCAGCGAAGTGCTGAAAAACGCATAAGTCGTGATCTGGTGCGGGCTGATGCCCTCACCCCGGCCCTCTCCCACAGGGAGAGGGAGAAAACATAAAAAACGGCAACCTCAGGGTTGCCGTTTTGCATTAACCGCGTAGGCCCGGTAAGCGTTAGCGCCACTGGGCTTTTTTTAGCTATGTTTGTTCTTCAATTCAAATCTCGGCGACACCAGACCGTACAGCGTCCAGCCCATAAAGGTCACCATCGCCCCATACAGCATCGCCTCCTGACCGGACGAGTAGAGCGCGTAGAAGCTGTAAATCGCCCCAACCAGTGCCACGATATTGGCCGCCCGGGCTTTGCGCGGATCCACCTTCGCCACCTTCTGAATAATCACCAGCGCCGCCATCGACAGAATGTACGGAATGATGTTCGTCACCACCGCCAGGTTGACCAGCACGTTAAACTGGCTGTTCAGTGACGGGCTGATGGTCATCAGCGACAAACCGCTCTGGAAAATCACAATCGCCAGCATACCCTGCACCGGCGCATCCGCTTTGGTGACGCGGGAGAAGATTTTCGGGAAATAACCTTCGTCAGCGGAAGATTTGAATACCTGGGCGATGGTGAACTGCCAGCCCAGCAGCGAGCCGCAGCAGGACATCACCATCAGTCCCATGATCACTTTCCCTACCTCCGGCGTAAACATCTGCGCAAACGCCAGTCCGAACGGCGCCGTGGAGTTAGCCAGATCCATGTTGGGCACAATCCCCGCAATCACGTTGGTCGAGACGATATAGATCACCGCCGCCCCCAGCGTCCCGCCGAGTACCGCGATCGGCACATTTTTCTCCGGGTTTTCCACCACTTCCGCATTCGCACAGGCCGACTCCAGCCCGAGGAAAGCCCACAGCGTCATGGCGATGGACGATCCCACGGCGGTGAAGAACGGTACGTGATGCGGATTCCAGGAGTTGGCGTACAGCGTCGGACTGAACCAGAACCAGCCGATGATGCACAGGCCGACAACCGGGATGATGACGCCCCAGACGGTAATGCTGCTGAGCTGTCCGGTGATGCGCGCGCCGCCAAAGTTGGCGACGGTGCAGATCCACAGCACGCCGATGGTCGCCAGCCCAATCTGCACCGGGGTAAGCGTCGCGCCAAACAACTCTGTGCCGTAACCGACAGCGGAAATGGCAATCGCCACGTTGGCGATCAGCAGCGACACACCGTAGGTATAGTTCGCCATAAAGTTGCCGGACTTACCAAACGCATATTCGGCATAGCCACCCATCCCGCCGGACTTGCGGCTGAACATGCCGCACTTGGCAAACGCCCACGCCAGCGCCATCGAACCCACGGCGGTGACAAGCCAGGAGATAATCGAAATCGTCCCCACTTCAGCGAGCTTGGTGGGCAGCATGATGATCCCCGAACCCATCATATTCACCATGGTGAGAATAGTGAGTTGCACCACGCCCATCTTGTTGGCCTTACTCATAATTTTTCTCCTTTCAGCAGCGATGGCTGAGCGGCAGGTTGTTTGATGACGTAGCAGCGCACCTGTTTACGACCGTCACACTCTTCGACGTAAACCCCCTGTAACTCCGGCGCAAAGCCCGGCAGCAGATTGATCCCGTCTTCCAGCGCGGCGAAATAGCGCAGCACGGAACCGCCCCAGACTTCTCCCGGAACCACGCACAACACCCCCGGTGGGTAAGGCAGCGCGCCTTCCGCGGCGATACGGCCTTCCGCGTCGCGCAGGGACACCAGCTCGACCTCACCGCGCAGATAGGCATAGTTCGCCTCCTGCGGGTTCATCATGACGCGCGGGAAGTGAGACTTGCGGAACATCTCTTTCTGCAACTGCTTCACGTTATGGCGGGCGTAGAGGTCATGCATCTCCTGACAAATCTGACGCAGGGTATAATCCGCATAACGTTCCGGATGTTGCTTATAAAGAGAGGGCAGAACTTCTTTCAGCGGCACATCGCCCTGGAGCAGTTTTTCGAAGCGCACCAGCTGGGCGACGAGCTGCTGCAATTTGCCCATGTCCTCCGCCGGGGTGAGCAGGAACAGAATGGAATTGAGGTCGCATTTTTCCGGCACGATGCCGTTTTCACGCAGGAAGTTGGCGAGGATGGTCGCGGGCACGCCGAAATCATCGTACTCACCAGTGCGGGCGTTGATGCCCGGCGTAGTCAGCAGCAGTTTGCAGGGATCGATAAAATACTGATGCTCGGCATATCCCTCAAAGGCGTGCCAGCGTTCGCCCGGAACGAAATGGAAGAAGCGCAGATCGGTAGCAATCTCTGCCGTATCCCAGCTTTCCCATGGACGGCCATCCACCGTCTCCGGCACGAACGGACGAATAAACTGACAGTTCTGAAGGATCAGTTTCCGCGCTTCGATACCCGTCACCACGCAGTCCATCCACATGTTGCGCCCACTTTGCCCCTCGTGCATGCGAGCGTTGATATCCAGGGCGGCAAACAGTGGATAAAACGGGCTGGTGGAGGCGTGCATCATAAAGGCGTTGTTGAGGCGCTTATGCGGGACATAGCGCGGCTGGCCTTTTATGTGGCTGTCCTTCTTATGGATTTGCGAGGTTTGTGAGAAGCCTGCCTGCTGCTTATGCACCGACTGGGTAACCAGAATGCCCGGATCGTTTTCGTTCAGCTCCAGCAGTAGCGGCGAGCAGTCGGCCATCATCGGGATAAACTGCTCGTAACCCACCCAGGCGGAGTCAAACAGAATGTAATCGCACAGGTGACCAATCTTATCCACCACCTGACGGGCGTTATAAATGGTACCGTCGTAGGTGCCCAGCTGGATCACCGCCAGACGGAACGGACGTTCATCCCGCGCGCGGCCAGGCGCGACCTCCGACACCAGCTCCCGCAGGTAGCTCTCGTCGAAACAGTGTGCATCAATACCGCCGATAAACCCGTATGGGTTGCGCGCCGTTTCCAGATACACCGGCGTCGCGCCCGCCTGTAACAGCGCCCCGTGGTGATTAGATTTATGGTTATTGCGATCGAACAGCACCAGATCGCCTGGCGTGAGCAGGGCATTGAGCACCACCTTATTGGAAGAAGAGGTGCCGTTCAGCACGAAGTAGGTTTTATCCGCATTAAAGACTTTTGCCGCATGCTGTTGGGCGATGCATGGCGCGCCTTCGTGGATCAGCAGATCGCCCATTGCCACGTCGGCATTGCACAGATCGGCGCGGAAAAGCGTTTCGCCAAAGAAATCGACAAACTGGTTTCCGGCCGGATGGCGGCGGAAGAACTGGCCTCCCTGATGCCCGGGGCAGTCAAACGCGCTGTTCCCCTGCTGGACGTAATCGACCAGCGCGCGGAAGAACGGCGGGCGGAGCTGGGTTTCGTACTTCTGCGCAGCCGCTTCAAGCTGGCGTCCGTAGTACGCATTGCTGGTGTCGGAGTACTCAAAAACGCCGTGTATACGCGACAGAAATTCAGCCGGAACCCTTTCTTCTTTATGCGTGGCAATAAACACCGGAATACCGAATCCCGTAGCTTCTATTTCTTCTATGGCGCCATTGAAAATATCGCTGACGGCCAGAACCACGGCTGCCACATCAATATAATCCGATGCGGTGATATCCACGATGTCGCGCGAAGTGGTAAAGCATTCAGGGCAGGTACGGCTGACGGCAATTTTTAACGTTTTCATCTTTACCTCTTTATTTCAGGCAATATGGGGCCCTCGACTTCTTGCGGTAAAGAAATCGATTTTTTCCGGAAAAAAAAGCAAAGCGTGTCCGCTGATACGAAATCAGTTAATTGCTTTTTTGCTGAGTAGAATTCAGTCCGCCCGGTTGCGGAGAATCTGAATTACAAGGAATGAGCGCAGGTGTTCACAGGCAATAGCCTGTAAAATAACGCGTTTCAGGATAACCTGTAAGCAGATGCGCCAGAAGTCGAAGGACTACCGGGCGTTAAAGAGATGAAAGTCAAAACAGTTACGGTGGGCAAACATCATGATATGTGTTGTCCGCCTTATATGGGGCATTAAACGATTATTGTTTTCCATGTTCAGTTTCCTTTCAGTAATTGAAAGCATGGTCATTTTATCCAGGAAAAAGGGATTAACCGTGGAACAGATCACCAATAACCGATCATTTCAGAAATAATTAGTCGTTTTGAGTGAATAACGCAGATCAAAATGCTGTTTTGTTGGTTCGGTGTTAAATTGATGTTTTATTTGTGTTTAAGGCGGGCGAATATAGCCACGAAAATACTCTCATCGTTATTTTCATGACTATATTCAGGCTGGTATGTTTTTTATTTAAAATTAAAGTGAATACTTATTCAGATCATAAACCGATATCCGATACCGGTTTCTGTTAATAAATGACGAGGACGCGCGGGATCGGCTTCAAGTTTCTGGCGAAGGTGTCCCATATAAATGCGCAAATAGTGACTATGTTCGACAGCATTCGGTCCCCAGACCTGGCTTAACAGCTGTCGCTGCGTTAACACTTTGCCATGGTTATTGAGCAGCACGGCCAGCAGACGAAATTCGATAGGCGTAAGGTGGATCTCTTCTTCCCCCCGCACGATGCGGCGGGCAGCAAGATCGACGCGGATATCGCCAAAGGCGTACACCGGATCGGAAGGGGACGTGGCACTGTGTCGACGCAGCGCCACACGAAGCCGGGCCTGTAACTCGCCAATGCCAAATGGTTTGATCAGATAATCATCCGCTCCGGCATCCAGCGCGGCGATTTTATCCGTCTCTTCGGTGCGGGCAGAGAGCACCAGAATGGGCATCTGGCTCCACTGACGCACCTCACGAATAAAATCAATGCCGTCGCCATCCGGAAGTCCCAGATCCAGGATCACCAGATCTGGCTTGCGGGTGGCGGCTTCAATTAACCCCCGTTGAAGCGTACCGGCTTCATGAACGCGCAAACCGTCGCCTTCCAGCGCGGTACGCAGAAATCGGCTGATAGCGAGCTCATCTTCAACAATCAGAACGTTAATCACACATCCTCTGGTAATTCATCAAGTTCTGGTGGGGTTTCAAGAGGAAGTGTAACACAAAAGCGTGCCCCACCTTCCGGGCGGTTCTCTGCGGAAATGGTGCCGCCATGCACGTCGACAATCGCCTGGCAGATCGCCAGCCCCAGCCCAACGCCCGGAATGGCGGATTCCTTATTACCGCGCGCAAATTTTTCGAATATGGCGCGCTCCTGACCGGCCGGAATACCCGGCCCGGTATCCCAGACGTCGAGCCGCAGCACACGTTTATCCACCCAGGCAGCGATCCCCAGCCGGGCCTTTGCCCCGGCGTATTTAGCGGCATTTTCCAGCAGATTAATCAGCACGCGCTCAAACAGCGGGCCATCCACATGGATTAACGTCAGGGGGGCCGGCATGTCCAGCTCGATATGGCGCCCGCCGAGACCCGGCTCCAGCATCTTCAGCGCGCTGCCGACAACCTCCTCAAGGGTGAGCCACTCTTTTTTGAGGTTAAACCCGCCGGACTGAATGCGCGCCATGTCCAGCAGATTGTTCACCAGTCGCGTGGTATTCAGCACATGCTGGCGAATTTCGCTGGCCTGCATCGCGTGCTTTGATCCTTCTGCCGCCAGATCCAGCGTCAGAATTTCGGACTGGCCAAACAGCACGGTAAGCGGGGTCCGCAAATCGTGAGACAGCGCTGCCAGCAGCGAATTGCGAATACTTTCACGCTCGCTTGCCAGCCGCGCCTGCTCTTCGCTGGCGGTGAGCGCCAGCCGTTCAAGGGCGCTGGCGACCAGTAGGGTAAAGGTTTCCAGCAGGCGCTGCTGCTCGGGGATCATCAGCTGACGCAGGTTAGACGGCTCGACGATGACCAGCCCGTGATTTTTATCCGCGCTGCGCAGCGGCAGGATCTGGTAAGGCACGCCGGGCAGCGTGTCGGTGCCGGCACCGGCAGGTAAACCCTTATCGAAACTCCAGCGGGCAATCGCTTCATCCCAGGGCGTCATCCCCGAAGGGGAGGTCAGCGGGCGAAGGCGCCCTTGTTCGTCGGGGAGCAAAATCAGGTTGCTGGCATGAAAGGTCGAACGGATAAACTGCTCGCTGGTCTGCACGATATCCCGCTGCGTGCGGCCAACCGCCAGCGATTTTGACATTTCATACAGATGGCGCGTGCGCTGTTCGCGATAGCGGGCAATGCGTGCCTGGTAGCGCACGCCTGCCGTCAGATTCCCGATCACCAGCCCGACGGTAAGCATTACGGCAAAGGTCAGAATGTACTGCACGTCCGAGACAGCAAGCGTCCCGCGCGGAGCGATAAAGAAGAGATCGAAGCTGATGACGTTGATCACCGTCGCCAGCACCGACGGCCAGCGGCCATAAAAGAGCGCGACCACCACGACGCCCAGCAGATAAATCATGACCAGATTGGCGGCGTCGAAGGCGATGAGCCACTGGCTGGCAATCACCGTAATCAGGGCGCAGAGGACCACGGCCACCAGGCAGCCGCGGATCTGAATGCGCCATTTATCGCCAAAGGTGCGAGCGTCCGGCGTACGGTTGGGCAGGGGGGCGGGCTTGTCATCCAGCGCGACGATGACTAAATCAAGATCCGGCGCGCGGCGGGCCAGCCTGTCGGCAAAAGATTCGCGGCTAAACCAGCGGCGGTGCTGGCGACGTCCAATCACAATCTTGCCCAGGTTGTGCTCGCGCGCGTAGCGCAGAATGGCTTTATCTTCCTGCGGATCGGACAGGGTGGCGGTTTCGGCGCCCAGCTCCTGCGCCAGCCGCAGCGCGCTCAAAATGGCGCGACGCTGGTTTTCCGGCAGGCCATGCAGCTGCGGCGTTTCGACGTAGACCGCGTGCCAGACGCTGCCAAACTTCGCTGCAAGCCGGGCGGCGGTGCGAACCAGTTTTTCGTTGCCGCTGCCGTGACCAATGCATAACAGAATGGCGTCCCGCGTGTGCCAGACGCGCTCCTGCCCCTGAAGATCTCGCCAGGCGCGCATCTGGTCATCAACGCGATCGGCGGTGCGGCGCAGGGCCAGCTCGCGCAGGGCAATCAGATTTCCTTTGCGGAAAAAATGTTCGATGGCGCGTTCGGCCTGGCCGGCAATATACACTTTGCCTTCGTGCAGGCGCTGACGCAGATCGTCCGGCGGCAGGTCAACCAGTACGACTTCATCGGCAGAATCAAAAAACGGATCGGGGACGGTTTCCCGCACCTGGATACCGGTTACGCCGCTCACCACGTCGTTCAGGCTTTCCAGATGCTGAACATTCACCGTGGTGAAGACGTCGATGCCAGCCTCAAGCAGCTCCTCAACATCCTGCCAGCGCTTCGGATGGCGCGAGCCTGGCGCGTTGCTGTGCGCCAGTTCGTCCATCAGGATCAGGGCAGGGCGGCGGGCGAGGGCGGCATCAAGATCAAACTCCGTGACCAGCCGCCCGCGATGGCTGATACGCTGGGGCGGCTGCGTCGCCAGCCCCGTCAGCAGCGCAGCCGTCTCTTTGCGACCGTGGGTTTCCACCACGCCGATGAGAATATCAAGCCCCTGCGCCCGAAGCCGCTGGGCTTCCGTCAGCATGGCGAAGGTTTTCCCGACGCCCGCGCAGGCGCCGAAGAAAATTTTCAGCTTGCCGCGATGGGCTTCAGCCGTCTGTTCAAGCAGCCTGTCCGGATCCGGGCGCATAGGCTCGTCGGTCATTTAGTTCTTCCTTAGCGCATCCAGCGCCAGATTCAGCTCAACAATGTTCACTACCGGCATGCCGATGAAGCTGACCAGCGGCTTTTGCGTATGTTCTGCGACCAGCTGGCTCACCTGATCGACGGTCAGCTGACGGGCGGCGGCCACGCGTGGGATCTGCCAGACCACCGCGTCCGGCGTCAGGCTGTAATCCAGCCCGCTCGCGGAGGCGGTGACCAGCTCAACCGGCACCTCACGGCTGGCCTGCGGATTCGCGGCGCGCAGGGCGGTAACGCGTTCAGCAACGGCTTTGTCCAGGTCAGGGTTACTGCCCGCCAGATTGCTGCCGCCGGAGGCCATTGGATTATACGGGCTTTCGGCAGTGGCGGAAGGGCGTCCCTGGAAGTAGCGCGGGTCCGTAAAGTTCTGCCCAATCAGCCGCGAGCCGCGGTTTTCACCGTTCTGGATAATCAGCGAGCCGTTGGCCTGATCCTCAAACCACCACTGGCCCAGCGCGGTAGTCATCAGCGGGTAAAGCCCGCCGGTAATCAGAGACAGCAGAATAAACAACAGTATAGCGGGACGTAACATCGTCATTGGATCCACCTTTTAAACCAGCCCGAACAGCGTTAACAACATGTCGATAACCTTGATCCCAATAAAGGGCACCACCAGCCCACCCAGACCGTAAATCCACAGGTTACGGCGCAGCATGGCGGCGGCCGTCAGCGGCTTATAGCTCACCCCTTTCAGCGCCAGCGGAATAAGAAAGACAATAATCAGCGCGTTGAAGATCACCGCGCTCAGAATGGCCGAGGCCGGAGAGTGCAGGTGCATCACGTTCAGGGCATTCAGCTGCGGGTAGGTTGCCGCAAACGCCGCCGGAATGATGGCGAAATACTTCGCCACGTCGTTGGCGATACTGAACGTGGTCAGCGAGCCGCGCGTCATCAGCATCTGCTTCCCGATATGCACCACCTCGATCAGTTTGGTCGGGTTCGAGTCGAGATCCACCATGTTGCCCGCCTCTTTTGCCGCCTGGGTACCGGAGTTCATTGCCACCGCCACGTCGGCCTGCGCCAGCGCCGGGGCGTCGTTGGTGCCGTCGCCGGTCATCGCCACCAGACGGCCTTCCGCCTGATACTGGCGAATGAGCGCCAGCTTCGCTTCCGGCGTCGCTTCGGAAAGGAAATCATCCACGCCCGCTTCGGCGGCAATGGCCGCCGCAGTCAGACGGTTATCCCCGGTGATCATCACCGTTTTGATCCCCATCTTACGCATCTGGGCGAAACGCTCTTTAATACCGCCTTTAACGATATCCTTCAGAGCGATAACCCCCAGAACGCTTGCACCTTCCGCCACCACCAGCGGGGTTGCCCCCTGACGCGCCACGCTTTCCACCAGGTGGTCGACTTCCGGGGGGAAGTGTCCATTATTGGCTTCAATATGACGGCGAATGGCATCAACGGACCCTTTACGGATCATCCGGTCCTGAATGTTAATTCCGCTCATGCGGGTTTGCGCCGTAAAGGGCACGAACGTGGCGTGCAGGCTCTGAACGTCGCGCTGGCGCAGGTTAAAGCGCTGCTTGGCGAGGATCACGATACTGCGGCCTTCCGGCGTTTCATCGGCCAGCGAGGAAAGCTGCGCCGCGTCAGCCAGCGTTTTTTCATCCACGCCGGGAGCAGGTAGAAAGTCAGAAGCCTGACGATTGCCCAGGGTAATGGTCCCGGTTTTATCCAGCAGCAGCACGTCTACGTCACCCGCCGCTTCAACGGCGCGTCCGCTGGTGGCGATGACGTTCGCGCCCAGCATCCGGCTCATCCCCGCCACGCCAATCGCGGAAAGCAGGCCGCCGATAGTGGTAGGGATCAGACAGACGAGCAGGGCGATCAGTACGGTGATGCTGACCGCTGTACCGCCGTAAGCGGAGAAGGGCCACAGTGTCGCCGTTGCCAGCAGGAAGACAATGGTGAGCGCCACCAGCAGAATGGTCAGGGCGATCTCGTTCGGCGTTTTACGACGCTGTGCGCCTTCCACCATGGCGATCATCCGGTCGAGAAAGGTTTCGCCCGGGTTAACGCTGCACTGGATCACCAGCCAGTCGGAAAGAATGCGCGTTCCGCCGGTAACTGAGGCGAAATCTCCGCCCGACTCACGGATCACCGGTGCGGATTCCCCGGTAATGGCGCTTTCGTCTACCGACGCGCCGCCCTCGATCACCTCCCCGTCGCAGGGGATGATGTCGCCAGCTTCCACCAGCACCACGTCACCTTTACGCAGCTCATCCGCCGGAACGTGGTCCATCTGCGCGCCGTATTTAGGTTCGCGTAATTTGCGCGCAAAGGCGGTTTTTTTTACCCCTTTCAGGCTGTTGGCCTGCGCCTTACTGCGGCCTTCCGCCAGCGCTTCGGCAAAGTTGGCGAACAGCACGGTAAACCACAGCCACAGGCTGATGGCGCCGGTAAAGGTTGCATTCCCTGAAAGCTGTCCCGTTCCCATGGCAATCGCCAGTGCGGTGGTGAGTAAACTTCCAGTCCAGACAATAAACATCACCGGGTTGTGCCACTGCACGCGCGGGCTCAGTTTTTTTACCGCATCCATGAGGGCCTGACGAACTAACGTCGGTTCGAGCAGGGCCAGTTGTTTACGACTCATGACAAATTCTCCGCAAAATCAGCGTAAAGAGAGATATTCCGCAACCGGGCCTAACGCGAGGGCGGGGATAAAGGTCAGGGCACCCACCAGCAGAACGGTGCCAATCAGCAGGCCGACGAACAGCGCGCCGTGAGTCGGTAACGTACCGGTGGTGGTCGGCTGGATCTTCTTATTCACCAGTGTTCCAGCGATCGCCATGACGGGAATAATCACGCCGAAACGACCGATGAACATGCAGAACGCCAGCAGACAGTTCCAGAACGGCGAGTTGGCGCTTAACCCTGCAAAGGCGCTGCCGTTGTTGTTGGCGGCAGACGAAACGGCGTAAAGCACTTCGCTAAAGCCGTGAATGCCCGGGTTAAAGATGCCGCTGCGTCCGGCGTCGGTCATCAGCGCCAGCGCGGTACCGAGCAGCACAAGGGCGGGGGTGACCAGGATCGCCAGCGCGGTTAATTTCATTTCGCGGACGTCGATTTTTTTGCCGAGATACTCCGGCGTGCGGCCGATCATTAGCCCGGCGATAAACACGGCGAGCAGAACGAACAACAGCATGCCGTACAGCCCCGAGCCGACCCCGCCGAAAACCACCTCGCCAATCTGCATTAGCCACATCGGGATCATGCCGCCGAGCGCGGTGAAAGAGTCGTGCATGCCGTTCACCGCCCCGCAGGAGGCCGCCGTGGTGACCACCGCATAGAGGCTGCTGGCAAGAATGCCGAAGCGGCTCTCTTTGCCTTCCAGGTTGATATTGCTGTTAGCCCCCAGCTGCATGAAGTGGCTGTTGCCGTTCCATTCGGCCCACATCACCAGTGCAACGCAGACCACGAAGATCAACGACATCGCCCACAGCAGCGTACGTCCCTGGCGGCGATCGTTAACCACATCGCCAAAGGCGAAGCAGAGCGCAGCGGGGATCAGGAAGATCGCCAGCATCTGTACAAAATTGGTTAATGCCGTTGGGTTTTCAAACGGATGCGATGAGTTGGCGTTGAAGAAGCCGCCGCCGTTGGTGCCCAGCATCTTGATCGCTTCCTGCGACGCCACTGGCCCCATAGGCAGGAGTTCCCTGGCCCCTTCAAGCGAGGTGTAAGGGGTATAAGGCAGCAGGTTTTGCAGAGTGCCTTGCTGAATAAAGAACAGGGCAATAATCAGCGCAACAGGCACCAGGATCCAAAGGGTGATGCGCGTAACATCAACCCAGGCGTTGCCGAGGGTGCTGACATTCTGACGGGCAAACGCGCGCGTCAGGGCGAAGATCACCGCGATACCGCTGGCCGCAGAAAGAAAGTTTTGCACGGTTAACCCGGCCATCTGGCTGAAGTAGCTGAGCGTGGTTTCACCGGCGTAAGACTGCCAGTTGGTGTTGGTGACAAAGCTGACCGCCGTGTTCAGCGCCAGATGCCAGGATAAACCCGGTAACTGCTGCGGGTTCAACGGCAGACTGCCCTGGAGCATGAGCAGCGTAAAGAGGGCAATAAGCCCCAGGATATTCAGAAGCAGTATCGCCATCAGGTACTGGCGCCAGTTCATTTCCCGGTCGCTGATACCTGAAATGCACCAGAGCACGTTTTCAATATTTCGCGTGCCCGGCAATGGCACGTTGTTTATCAGACGCGCCAGCGCTGTTCCCAGCGGCCTGGCGAGCACAAACAGCACCAGTAAAAAGCTGGCAATAAGCAAAAACGCCTGAGCAGCCATCAGAATGCCTCCGCATTAATCAGGGCATAAATCAGATAACCCAATAACAGGAACACCAGCACGATGCCGGCAATCAGACCTGCACTCACAATCCACCTCCGGGTGACTTTTGTTGTTGTGCTAACGGTAAGATTTACGGCGCAAAGATTTCGCAAAAATCAGAAGGGCAGGTGTAAAAAAAGTATAAAAAAGGGAAAAGACCACAATTTAACTATTGGTAAGTAAACTGTTAACTTTTTTGTAACTTAATTACAGGCGGGAATGTAAATATTCACGAAATGGATGAAAATAAGTGGTCGGATGAGTAGTAAAATTACAAACAAAGCGGTATTATTTTAACCAGGTCACAGATTTCACATTTTCCGGAGACGGTTTCCGGCCAACTACAGGGGAGAAAATTATGGATCTTTATAAAGAGTTTCCGGCTCATATCATTTTCATGCGTCGCACTTTCGCCGTAGTGGCTGGCGTGCTGGCCCTGCCAGTGATGCTGTTCTGGAAAGATCGCGCACGTTTCTACAGTTACCTGCACCGCGTCTGGGCGAAAACCAGCGAGAAGCCGGTGTGGATGGATCAGGCCGAGAAAGCGACCTGCGATTTCTACTGATACGGTGTGACATCGTAGCCATAAAAAAACCGCCTACAGCAATGTGGCGGTTTTTTTGTCCCTCGGGATTCGCGGTCCGTTGGGTAATCTTGCAGCCCCTACCCGGGATTTTTATCATACCCTTCTTTAAAAAGTTCGCAATCCGCTTCACCTTTATAAATTCCTAATTTTACTGAAATAACTTACTTTTGGCGTTGGTGTTAATTATGATGCCACGTCCCTTTCCGCCATCTCGCAAATGGGCATCGGTCCTGGGAAAGGTGTATCCATAGCCGTAAAGCAGCCCGCCTACCCGGGCTTGTGTCCACCGATTTATCACCGGTGGTGATAGGTGGAGCGGTTAGCAGCAGGGACCGCATAGTGAAACGCTATTTATGCATCGCGTTCATTGTCGCCAGCGCACTCGTTGTAAAGCGTGATAAACCGGATGTGTTTATTGCCTTTACCCCGATAGCGCAGGACAAGTAGCGTTAAGGCCGCCTCGGGCGGCCTTTTTTATTTCATCCCGTCTACACTTCATGGCAAAGTAGTTCAATGCATGCCTTTTTCCTTTTACGGCATGCCCTTACGGACATAATGGACAATTGCCTGGAGTTTTATGCCCACCCATCTGGTTTGGTTTCGCGCGGATTTACGCATTCACGACAACTTCGCTCTCGCGGCGGCCTGCCGCGCTAAAGACGCGAATGTGCTGGCCCTGTTTATCGCCACGCCTGAACAGTGGCGGCAGCACGACATGGCGCCCCGGCAAGCGGCATTACTCAGCGCGTATCTGAATGACCTGCAACATTCACTGGCCGAAAAAGGCATTCCGCTGATCTATAAAGAGGTCCATGATTTTGCCGCGCAGCGCCAGACGGTGCAGGCAATCTGCCAGCAGCACGCAGTAACGCATCTTTATTACAACTATCAGTATGAATTCAACGAGCAACAGCGGGATCGTCAACTGGAGAAAACCCTTGCGGGCGTGGTCTGTGAAGGCTTTGATGACAGCGTGATGCTCGCCCCGGGCAGCGTAATGACCGGCAGTCACGAGATGTATAAAGTTTTCACGCCGTTTAAAAATGCCTTTATCAAACGCCTGAAAGAGGGGCTGCCTGAGTGCGTTACCGCCCCGGCCGTGAGAGGGGATACGATAACGGATCTGCCTGAGATCAAGCTGAATTATCCTCAGCAGTCGTTCGATGAAACACTATTCCCCGCCAGCGAGAAAGCGGCCATCGCCCGGTTGCGTCAGTTCTGCGCGCAGGGGGCGGCGGAGTACGAGGCGCGTCGGGATTTTCCAGCGATTGAGGGCACCAGTCGCTTGTCGGCCTGTTTAGCGCTGGGCGCGCTCTCTCCGCGCCAGTGTTTACATCGCCTGCTGGCGGAACAGCCTCAGGCCTTAGACGGGGGGGCGGGCGCAGTGTGGCTGAACGAACTGATCTGGCGTGAGTTTTATCGCCATCTGATGACGTATCATCCTGATTTGTGTAAACATCGGCCCTTTATTCACTGGACCGAACAGGTACAGTGGCAGTCGAATGAGAAGCTGATTAAGGCATGGCAGCATGGGCTCACCGGCTTCCCGATTGTTGATGCGGCTATGCGGCAGCTCAATGAAACCGGGTGGATGCATAACCGTCTGCGTATGATTACCGCCAGCTTCCTGGTGAAGGATCTGCTTATCGACTGGCGAACCGGAGAGCGTTATTTTATCTCTCAGCTGATCGATGGCGATCTGGCGGCGAATAACGGCGGCTGGCAGTGGGCGGCCTCCACCGGAACGGATGCGGCTCCCTATTTTCGGATCTTCAATCCGACCACGCAGGGGCAACGATTTGATGCCGACGGCGAGTTTATCCGTCGCTGGCTGCCGGAGCTTAAGGATGTCCCCGCCAAAGCCATTCATGAACCCTGGGTATGGGCGGATAAACAGCGTGTTACCCTGAACTATCCCCGTCCCATTGTCGACCATAAACAGGCGCGCGTCGCCACGCTGGCGGCGTACGAAGCCGCCCGAAAAGTTTGAGAGAATGATGATGAAAAACAGTGAACTGGAACGCATGATTAACGAAAAACTCAATACGGCTTCGTTTAGCGACTACGGCCCGAATGGCTTGCAGGTGGAGGGGCGCGAGACGGTGCAAAAAATCATCACCGGCGTCACGGCAAGCCAGGCGCTGCTGGATGAGGCGGTGCGCCAGGAAGCCGATGCGGTGATTGTCCACCACGGTTATTTCTGGAAAAACGAATCACCGATTATTCGCGGCATGAAGCGCAACCGACTCAAAACGCTGCTGGCGAATGATATCAACCTGTACGGCTATCACCTGCCGCTCGATGCGCATCCTGAGCTGGGGAACAACGTTCAGCTTGCGCAGCTGCTGGGGATTACCGTGATGGGTGAAATTGAACCCCTGGTGCCGTGGGGCGAACTGTCGATGCCAGTTCCGGGTCTGGAGCTGGCCTCGTGGATCGAAGCACGCCTGGGGCGTCGTCCGCTGTGGTGCGGCGACACCGGGCCGGATACCGTGAAGCGCGTGGCATGGTGCACCGGCGGCGGTCAGGGCTTTATTGACAGCGCGGCGCGTTTTGGTGTCGACGCCTTCATTACCGGCGAAGTCTCTGAGCAGACTATTCACTCAGCCCGTGAACAAGGCCTGCATTTTTACGCGGCAGGCCATCACGCCACCGAGCGTGGCGGCATCCGCGCCCTCAGCGAGTGGCTGACGGAAAATACCGATCTGGATGTGACGTTTATTGATATCCCTAATCCGGCCTGATGAGAGGTAGTTAAGTGCAGCGAGCGCGTTGTTATCTTCTGGGTGAAACCGCGGTAGTTCTGGAGCTTGAGCCTCCGGTGACGCTTGCCACGCAAAAGCGTATCTGGCGTCTGGCTCAGCGATTGCCCGAGCTACCCGGCGTGGTTGAAGCTATTCCGGGTATGAATAATATCACCGTGGTGCTGCGTGATCCGCACACGGGGGCGCTGGATGCCATTGAGCGTCTGCAACGCTGGTGGGAGGAGAGCGAGGCGCTGGAGCCGGAATCACGGACGATTGAGATCCCGGTTGTCTATGGCGGCAAGGGAGGTCCCGACCTTGGCGTGGTGGCCGAACACTGTGGATTAACGGAGAAGCAGGTTGTGGAGCTGCATAGCTCAGTCGACTATGTTGTCTGGTTTTTGGGATTTCAGCCGGGTTTCCCCTATCTGGGCGGGTTATCGCCCCAGCTGCATACGCCGCGCCGGGCTGAGCCGCGCCTGAGCGTACCGGCGGGCAGCGTGGCGATTGGTGGCGAGCAAACGGGAGTTTATCCGCTCGCTTCGCCGGGAGGCTGGCAGCTGATCGGGCACACGTCCACGCCGTTATTTGAACCCGGCCATGACGCGCCAATACTCCTGCGTCCGGGGGATACCCTGCGCTTTATCCCGCAGAAGGAGGGGGTATGTTAACGCTTATTCGTGCAGGGCTTTACACCTCGGTACAGGATGCCGGCCGTTTTGGACTGCGTCAGTCAGGCGTGAGCTACTGCGGCGCGCTTGATCGCCCTTCGCTGGAGATTGCCAACCTGCTGGTAGGTAACGCAGGCAGCACGGCGGCGTTAGAAATTACGCTGGGTCAGTGCGTGATTGAGTTTGGTCAGGAAACCTGGTTTGCCTTAACCGGCGCGGGCTGTGACGCGACGCTGGACGGCAAAGCGGTGTGGACCGGCTGGCGCCTGCGGGCGAAGGCCGGGCAGCGTCTGACCCTCAAGCGTCCTCTGCACGGCGTGCGCAGCTATCTTGCGGTGGCGGGGGGTATCGACGTGCCTGAGGTGTTGGGCTCATCCAGCACCGATCAGAAAGCGGGAATGGGCGGCCATGAAGGGCGGCTGCTGCGCGACGGCGATCGTCTGCGAATAAAGACCTCAACGCGCCATTTCACCACCACGCAGGGCGTGAAACAGCTGCTGTGGGGGAACGTGATCCGCGCCTTACCGGGGCCGGAATATCAGGAGTTTGATGAAGCCGCGAAAGAGTCTTTCTGGCGCTCGCCGTGGAAGATCAGCCCGCAGAGTAACCGCATGGGTTACCGGCTTCAGGGCCAGCCGCTGACCCGCACGACTGACCGGGAGCTGCTTTCCCATGGTCTGTTGCCGGGGGTGATTCAGGTGCCGGGCAACGGGCAGCCCATCGTACTGATGAACGATGCGCAAACCACGGGGGGATATCCGCGTATTGCCTGCATTATCGAAGCGGATCGCTACCATCTGGCGCAAATTCCTCTCGGTCAGCCCATTCATTTTGTGCAGTGTTCGCTGGAGGAGGCGCTGAAAGCCCGGCAGGATCAGCAGCGTTATCTCGAACAGCTGGCGTGGAGGCTCGATGGTAAAGATTGATTTAAACGCCGATCTGGGGGAGGGCAGCAGCGCCGATGCAGCGCTGATGACGCTGGTCTCCTCGGTGAACATCGCCTGCGGGTTTCATGCCGGCGATGCGCAGACCATGCTGGCGAGCGTGCGCAATGCCATGAAAAACGGCGTGGCGATTGGCGCTCACCCCAGCTTTCCCGACCGGGAAAACTTTGGTCGCACGGCGATGGATCTGCCCCCTGAGACGGTTTACGCGCAAATGCTCTACCAGATCGGCGCGCTGGAGGCGATAGTGCGCGCTGAGAATGGCGTGTTGCGCCACGTCAAGCCGCACGGCATGCTCTATAACCAGGCGGCGAAAGATCCGGTGCTGGCGGATGCCATTGCCCGCGCGGTGCGGGACTGTAATCCGCAACTGATTCTGGTGGGCCTGGCGGGCAGCGAGCTTATTCGTGCCGGAGAACGGCTGGGGCTGACTACGCGGCAGGAAGTGTTTGCCGATCGGGGATACCTGCCGGACGGTAGCCTGGTTCCGCGTACGCAGGCCGGTGCGCTGATCGCCGACGAAGGTAAAGCGCTGGCGCAGACCCTGGAGATGGTGCGCTTCGGGCGAGTAACCTCAACGGAGGGTACAACGGCAAACGTTCAGGCTGATACGGTGTGCTTACACGGTGACGGCGAGCATGCGCTCCAGTTTGCGCGACGCCTGCGGGCGGCGTTCTCGGAAGAGGGCATTGTTGTCAGCGCAGAATAATCATGAAAGGACAAAAACATGCCTGAAGGTCCGGAGATCCGCCGCGCGGCGGATAGCCTGGAGGCGGCGATAAAGGGCAAACCTTTGACAAACGTCTGGTTTGCCTTTCCTCAACTCAAGCCGTTTGAATCGCAGTTGGTGGGGCAGACGGTGACCCACATTGAAACGCGCGGCAAAGCGTTACTCACCCACTTTTCCCATAACCTGACGTTATATAGCCATAATCAGCTTTACGGTGTCTGGCGGGTGGTGGAGGCGGACGAGCAGCCGCAAACGACCCGCGTGCTGCGCGTGCGGCTACAAACGGCGGATAAGGCGATCCTGCTCTACAGCGCCTCTGATATCGAAATGTTAACGCCGGAGCAGCTGCTGGCGCATCCGTTCTTACAGCGGGTCGGGCCGGACGTGCTGGACATGCGTCTGACGGCAAGCGATGTGAAAGCCCGGTTGTTATCCTCCACATTCCGCAACCGACAGTTTTCCGGGCTGTTGCTCGATCAGGCATTTCTGGCGGGGCTGGGAAACTACCTGCGGGTGGAGATCCTCTGGGAAGTGGGGCTGGCGCCGCAGCGCAAAGCGTCGCAACTGAGCGATGAACAACTGGAGGCGCTGTCGCACGCGTTACTGGATATTCCACGGCTGTCGTACAACACGCGTGGCGTGGTGGATGAGAACAAGCATCACGGGGCGCTGTTCCGCTTCAAGGTGTTTCATCGGGCGGGTAAAAAGTGCGAGCGGTGCGGCGGGGTGATTGAGAAGGCGACGATCTCTTCCAGACCGTTTTACTGGTGTCCGAACTGTCAGAAATAATAAAGCCGGGTGGCGGAGGTAAAAGCAAAACGGCAACGAAAGTTGCCGTTTTTAATGGTTTCACCCTCTCCCTGTGGGAGAGGGCCGGGGTGAGGGCATCAGGCCGCACCCAACGTCTGTTAGCGCTTCAGATCAGACTTAAAATCACGCTGCTCGTAGCCGGTATACAGCTGACGAGGACGAGCGATCTTCATGCCTTCGCTGTGCATTTCGTTCCAGTGCGCAATCCAGCCCACGGTACGCGCCATGGCGAAGATCACGGTGAACATGGAAGACGGAATACCCATCGCTTTCAGAATAATGCCAGAGTAGAAATCGACGTTTGGGTAGAGTTTCTTCTCGATGAAGTACGGGTCGTTCAGCGCGATGTGTTCCAGCTCCATCGCCACTTCCAGCAGATCATCTTTCGTGCCCAGCTCTTTCAGCACTTCGTGGCAGGTCTCACGCATGACGGTGGCGCGCGGGTCGTAGTTTTTGTAAACACGATGACCGAAGCCCATCAGACGGAAGGAGTCATTCTTGTCTTTCGCGCGGCGCACGAACTCTGGAATGTGCTCAACGGAGCTGATCTCTTCCAGCATCTTCAGTGCTGCTTCGTTCGCGCCGCCGTGCGCCGGTCCCCACAGGGAAGCGATACCCGCCGCGATACAGGCGAACGGGTTCGCGCCGGAAGAGCCCGCGGTACGGACGGTAGAGGTCGAGGCGTTCTGTTCGTGGTCAGCGTGCAGGATCAGAATACGGTCCATCGCGCGTTCCAGCACCGGGTTCACTTCGTACTCTTCGCACGGCGTGGAGAACATCATGCGCAGGAAGTTACCCGCGTAGGAGAGGTCGTTGCGTGGATACACAAACGGCTGGCCGATAGAGTATTTGTAACACATCGCCGCCATGGTAGGCATTTTGGACAGCAGACGGAACGCCGCGATATCACGGTGACGTGGGTTATTCACGTCCAGAGAATCGTGGTAGAACGCCGCCAGCGCACCGGTGATACCGCACATGACCGCCATCGGGTGAGAGTCACGACGGAACGCATGGAACAGACGGGTAATCTGCTCATGGATCATGGTGTGACGGGTCACGGTGGTTTTAAATTCATCGTACTGCGCCTGCGTCGGTTTTTCGCCGTTCAGCAGGATGTAGCACACTTCCAGATAGTTGGATTCGGTGGCTAACTGATCGATGGGGAAGCCGCGATGGAGCAGGATACCTTCGTCACCGTCAATGTAGGTGATTTTGGATTCGCAAGATGCGGTGGAGGTGAATCCAGGGTCAAAGGTGAATACCCCTTTTGAACCCAGCGTACGGATATCAATAACATCCTGACCGAGCGTGCCTTTTAGCACATCCAGTTCAATAGCATCATCACCATTTAGGGTGAGTTTTGCCTTTGTATCAGCCATTTACGGTCTCCTTAGCGCCTTATGCTTAAGACTGCGCTTTACCGGATTTGCTTTCAGCTGTTAATCATCGTTACCAGATTGTTATTTGGCTTACCGCTCAGCTCACGAGGAGAAACCAGGGTACAGAGCTATGGCGCCTTGCAGGTAAACGAATGAAATATCAGTGAAACAACAGCAAATCAGCGTTTTTGCAGTCCGAATTATTCAAACCTGTATATCACTAATAACTGTCCTGATAACTTCGGTCAATACCATCACACTGTTACATAACTATTTGTCAGGTGAAAGAGAGACCTCATAACTTTTGCGCATTATATGCCTTTTCTGATGACGTTTGTAACAATATTGTTTAACATTTGTCAAATCAGATGATTAAAAATTAAAAAGATGTTGTTATCGTGACCCCGATCACTGTTCCAGAGAAAACCCAACAAACTGTATGTAGGTTAATTGTAATGATTTTGTGAACGGCCTATACTGCCGCCAGGTCTCCGGAACACCCTGCAATCCCGAGCCACCCAGCGTTGTAACGTGTCGTTTTAGCATTTGGAAGCAATGTTTTGCATGACGCGCAGTTATAGAAAAGGAACGCTGTCTGACCCGCATCGCAGTCCGGAGGAAGGAAACAATAAGAACAGCATGTGGGCGTTATTCATGATAAGAAATGTGAAAAAACAAAGACCTGTCAATCTGGATCTCAAAACGATCCGATTCCCTGTAACAGCAATAGCGTCCATTCTGCACCGTGTTTCTGGTGTGATTACGTTTGTGGCGGTCGGTATCTTGCTGTGGTTACTGGGAACCAGCCTCTCATCCCCTGAAGGATTCCTCCAGGCCTCAGCCATTATGAACAGCTTCTTCGTGAAATTTATCATGTGGGGCATTCTGACCGCGCTGGCCTATCACGTGGTTGGCGGCGTTCGCCATATGCTGATGGACTTTGGCTACCTGGAAGAGACGTTCGAGGCCGGTAAACGTACCGCTAACATTTCATTTGTGATCACTGTCGTGCTTTCACTTCTCGCAGGAGTTCTCGTATGGTAAGCAACGCCTCCGCATTAGGACGCAACGGCGTACATGACTTCATCCTGGTCCGTGCTACCGCCATCGTTCTCACCCTTTACATCATCTATATGATCGGTTTCTTCGCGACCAGCGGGACGCTGACGTGGGAAATCTGGAGTGGTTTCTTCGGATCGGCCTTCACCAAAGTGTTCACCCTGCTGGCCCTGTTCTCCATCCTTATTCATGCCTGGATTGGCATGTGGCAGGTGTTGACCGATTACGTTAAACCGCTGGCGATTCGCCTTCCGCTGCAACTGATTATTGTTGTTGCTCTGCTGGTTTACGTCATTTATGGATTTGTTGTGGTGTGGGGTGTGTAATGAAACTGCCAGTCAGAGAATTTGATGCTGTTGTGATTGGTGCGGGTGGCGCAGGTATGCGCGCCGCACTGCAAATTTCCCAGAGCGGCCAGACCTGTGCGCTGCTCTCTAAAGTATTCCCGACCCGTTCCCACACTGTGTCTGCGCAGGGCGGTATCACCGTTGCGCTGGGTAATTCCCATGAAGATAACTGGGAATGGCACATGTACGATACGGTAAAAGGTTCCGATTACATCGGTGACCAGGATGCCATCGAATATATGTGTAAAACTGGCCCGGAAGCGATTCTGGAGCTGGACCACATGGGTCTGCCGTTCTCCCGTCTGGAAAATGGCACCATCTATCAGCGTCCGTTTGGCGGCCAGTCGAAAAACTTCGGCGGCGAGCAGGCGGCACGTACCGCAGCGGCAGCTGACCGTACCGGCCACGCGCTGCTGCACACGCTGTATCAGCAGAACCTGAAAAACCACACCACCATCTTCTCCGAGTGGTATGCGCTGGATCTGGTGAAAAACGCCGATGGCGCCGTGGTGGGTTGTACCGCCCTGTGCATCGAAACCGGTGAAGTGGTCTACTTCAAAGCCCGCGCAACCGTGCTGGCGACCGGCGGCGCAGGCCGTATCTATCAGTCCACTACCAATGCCCATATCAACACCGGTGACGGCGTTGGGATGGCGATCCGCGCTGGCGTGCCGGTGCAGGACATGGAGATGTGGCAGTTCCACCCAACCGGTATCGCCGGGGCGGGCGTACTGGTGACAGAAGGCTGCCGTGGTGAAGGCGGCTACCTGCTGAACAAACATGGCGAGCGCTTTATGGAGCGTTATGCGCCGAACGCGAAAGACCTGGCGGGCCGTGACGTGGTGGCGCGTTCCATCATGATCGAAATCCGTGAAGGCCGCGGCTGTGACGGCCCTTGGGGTCCACACGCGAAGCTGAAACTCGACCATCTGGGTAAAGAAGTACTGGAATCCCGTCTGCCGGGCATTCTGGAGCTGTCCCGCACCTTCGCGCACGTCGACCCGGTGAAAGAGCCAATTCCGGTTATCCCAACCTGTCACTACATGATGGGCGGTATTCCGACCAAAGTGACCGGTCAGGCGCTGACCGTGAACGAGCAGGGCGAAGACGTGGTCATCCCTGGCCTGTTCGCGGTAGGCGAAATTGCCTGCGTATCCGTGCACGGCGCAAACCGTCTGGGCGGCAACTCCCTGCTGGACCTGGTGGTGTTTGGTCGTGCGGTGGGGCTGCATCTCCAGGAATCTATTGCCGAGCAGGGCGCGCTGCGTGATGCGACCGACGACGAAATCGATGCCTCTCTTGAGCGGCTCAACCGCTGGAACGGCAACCGTAACGGCGAAGATCCGGTGGAGATCCGTAAAGCGTTGCAGGAGTGTATGCAGCACAACTTCTCGGTATTCCGTGAAGGTGACGCGATGGCCAAAGGGCTTGAGCAGCTGAAAGCGATCCGCGAGCGTCTGAAAAATGCTCGTCTGGACGATACCTCAAGCGAGTTCAACACCCAGCGCGTTGAGTGCCTGGAGCTGGATAACCTGATGGAAACCGCGTTCGCCACTGCGATGTCGGCAAACTTCCGTACCGAAAGCCGTGGCGCCCATAGCCGCTTCGACTTCCCGGATCGTGATGACGAAAACTGGCTGTGCCATTCCCTGTATCTGCCAGAGTCGGAAACCATGACGCGTCGTAGCGTTAACATGGAACCGAAACTGCGTCCGGCGTTCCCGCCGAAGATTCGTACTTACTAATGCGGAGACAGGATAATGAAACTCGAATTCTCAGTTTATCGTTATAACCCGGATGTAGACGATGCTCCGCGTATGCAGGATTACACCCTCGAAGCGGAAGAAGGTCGTGACATGATGCTGCTGGATGCCTTAATCCAGCTGAAAGAGAAAGATCCTACGCTGTCGTTCCGCCGCTCCTGCCGTGAAGGGGTGTGTGGCTCTGACGGTGTGAACATGAACGGCAAAAACGGTCTGGCCTGTATCACGCCAATTTCAGCGCTACAGCGTCCTGGCCAGAAAATTGTCATCCGTCCTCTGCCTGGCCTGCCGGTCGTGCGTGATTTGGTGGTGGACATGGGGCAATTCTATGCACAATATGAGAAGATTAAGCCTTACTTATTGAATAATGGGCAAAATCCACCCGCTCGCGAGCACTTACAGTCTCCTGAGCAGCGTGAAAAACTCGATGGGTTGTACGAGTGTATTCTCTGTGCATGCTGTTCAACGTCATGCCCGTCATTCTGGTGGAACCCGGATAAATTTATCGGCCCTGCGGGTCTGCTGGCTGCCTATCGCTTCCTGATCGACAGCCGCGATACCGAAACCGAGAATCGTCTGGAAGGGCTAAGTGACGCTTTCAGCGTATTCCGCTGCCATAGCATCATGAACTGCGTCAGTGTGTGTCCTAAGGGGCTGAACCCGACGCGCGCCATCGGCCATATTAAGTCGATGTTGTTGCAGCGCAGTGCGTAAGTAACAACGCCGGATGGCGCTGCGCTTATCCGGCCTACGTAACAGTAGGCCCGGTAAGCGTAGCGTCACCGGGCAAATTGCAGAAACCTTTAAAAACTGCCAGATAAGTAAATAATCGAGACGTTCAGCGCGAGACAAGGCGCGGTTGAACGAATCCCCTGGAGCATAGTTGACTATGTGACTGGGGTGAGTGAAAGCCGCAACGCAGTCGCAGCCGGAACGACGAAGATTATTTAGACAGTTTCTAAAGGTTCCTTCGCGGGCCACAAAGAGCTCGCAGGTGAACCCCGGCACGTACACATGGTGTGCGTGGTAGTTTCTACGGCGAAAGTAAGCATAAAAATGCTTAAGGGATCACGATGCAGAACGGCGCAATGAAAGCCTGGCTGGACTCTTCTTACCTCTCTGGTTCAAACCAGAGCTGGATAGAACAGCTCTATGAAGACTTCTTAACCGATCCTGACTCAGTGGACGCAAACTGGCGTTCCATGTTCCAGCAGTTGCCTGGTACAGGGGTCAAACCGGATCAATTCCATTCAAAAACACGTGATTATTTCCGTCGTCTGGCGAAGGATGCCTCACGTTACTCTTCTGCGATTTCCGACCCTGACACCAATGCGAAGCAGGTTAAAGTCCTGCAACTTATCAACGCTTATCGCTTCCGTGGTCACCAGCATGCGAATCTCGATCCGCTGGGACTGTGGCAGCAGGAACGTGTAGCGGATCTCGATCCGGCTTATCACGATCTGACCGAGGCCGATTTCCAGGAAAGCTTTAACGTAGGTTCCTTTGCCATCGGCAAAGACACGATGAAGCTGGGCGATCTGATTGACGCGCTCAAGCAAACCTACTGCGGCTCCATCGGCGCGGAATATATGCACATTACCTCCACCGAAGAGAAACGCTGGATCCAGCAGCGTATCGAATCCGTGGCAGGCCACGCGAATTTCTCAGCAGAAGAGAAAAAACGTTTCCTCAGCGAATTGACCGCAGCGGAAGGCCTTGAGCGCTATCTGGGCGCGAAATTCCCTGGCGCAAAACGCTTCTCACTGGAGGGCGGCGATGCGTTAGTCCCGATGCTGAAAGAGCTGATTCGTCATGCCGGTAAGAGCGGCACGCGCGAAGTGGTGCTGGGCATGGCGCACCGTGGTCGCCTGAACGTGCTGGTTAACGTGCTGGGTAAAAAGCCGCAGGATCTGTTCGACGAATTTGCGGGTAAACATAAAGAGCACCTCGGCACCGGTGACGTGAAGTACCACATGGGCTTCTCGTCAGATATCGAAACCGAGGGCGGTCAGGTTCACCTGGCGCTGGCGTTTAACCCGTCGCACCTGGAAATCGTCAGCCCGGTAGTTATCGGTTCCGTGCGTGCGCGTCTGGATCGTCTGGACGAGCCGAGCAGCAATAAAGTGCTGCCAATCACCATTCACGGTGATGCGGCGGTCACAGGGCAGGGCGTGGTTCAGGAAACCCTGAACATGTCGAAAGCGCGTGGTTATGAAGTGGGCGGTACCGTTCGCATCGTGATCAACAACCAGGTGGGCTTCACCACCTCTAACCCGCTGGATGCGCGTTCCACCCCGTACTGCACCGACATCGGTAAAATGGTTCAGGCGCCCATCTTCCACGTTAACGCGGATGACCCGGAAGCCGTTGCTTTCGTGACCCGTCTGGCGCTGGACTTCCGTAACACCTTCAAGCGCGATGTGTTCATTGACCTCTTCTGCTACCGCCGTCACGGCCACAACGAAGCGGATGAGCCAAGTGCAACCCAGCCGCTGATGTACCAGAAAATCAAAAAACACCCGACGCCGCGTAAAATCTATGCTGACAAGCTGGAAAGCGAAAAAGTGGCGACGCTGGAAGATGCGACCGAAATGGTCAACCTCTACCGCGACGCGCTGGACGCGGGTGAATGCGTGGTCAAAGAGCTGCGCCCAATGAACATGCACTCCTTTACCTGGTCGCCGTATCTCAACCACGAGTGGGACGAGAGCTACCCGAACAAGGTTGAGATGAAGCGTTTGCAGGAGCTGGCTAAACGCATCAGCACCGTGCCGGAAGCGATCGAGATGCAGTCCCGCGTGGCCAAGATCTATGGCGATCGCCAGGCAATGGCGGCGGGTGAGAAGCTGTTCGACTGGGGCGGCGCGGAAACGCTGGCCTATGCGACGCTGGTTGACGAAGGTATTCCGGTTCGTCTGTCCGGTGAAGATGCGGGTCGTGGCACCTTCTTCCACCGTCATGCGGTTGTACACAACCAGTCTAACGGTTCAACGTACACTCCGCTTCAGCACGTGCATAACGGTCAGGGCCAGTTCAAGGTCTGGGACTCCGTGCTGTCAGAAGAAGCGGTTCTGGCCTTCGAATACGGCTACGCCACCGCAGAACCCCGCACCCTGACCATCTGGGAAGCGCAGTTCGGTGACTTCGCCAACGGTGCGCAGGTCGTCATCGACCAGTTCATCTCCTCCGGTGAGCAGAAGTGGGGCCGTATGTGCGGTCTGGTGATGCTGCTGCCGCACGGCTATGAAGGACAAGGTCCGGAGCACTCCTCCGCGCGTCTGGAGCGTTATCTGCAACTCTGCGCCGAGCAGAACATGCAGGTTTGCGTGCCGTCCACCCCGGCTCAGGTTTACCACATGCTGCGTCGTCAGGCGCTGCGCGGTATGCGCCGTCCGCTGGTAGTCATGTCGCCAAAATCCCTGCTGCGCCATCCGCTGGCGGTCTCCAGCCTGGAAGAGCTGGCAAACGGCACCTTCCTGCCGGCCATCGGTGAAATTGACGAGCTGGATCCGCAGGCCGTTAAGCGTGTCGTAATGTGTTCTGGTAAGGTTTATTACGACCTGCTGGAACAGCGCCGTAAGAACGATCAGAAAGATGTCGCCATCGTGCGTATCGAACAGCTTTATCCGTTCCCGCATCAGGCGATGCAGGAAGTGCTGAAACAGTACGCTCACGTTCATGATTTTGTCTGGTGCCAGGAAGAGCCGCTCAACCAGGGCGCATGGTATTGCAGCCAGCATCATTTCCGTGAAGTGATTCCATTTGGGTCTGCCCTGCGTTATGCAGGTCGCCCGGCCTCCGCCTCTCCGGCGGTAGGGTATATGTCCGTTCACCAGAAGCAGCAACAAGATCTGGTCAATGACGCGCTGAACGTCGATTAATTAAAGGATACATAATGAGTAGCGTAGATATTCTTGTTCCCGACCTGCCTGAGTCCGTAGCAGATGCAACCGTCGCCACCTGGCACAAAAAACCAGGCGACGCGGTAACCCGTGACGAAGTGCTGGTAGAAATCGAAACTGACAAAGTGGTACTGGAAGTACCGGCTTCAGCGGATGGCATTCTGGATGCAGTCCTGGAAGATGAAGGTACGACCGTTACTTCTCGCCAGATCCTGGGTCGCCTGCGTGAAGGCAACAGCGCGGGCAAAGAGTCCAGCGCCAAATCTGAAGAGAAAGCGTCTACCCCGGCCCAGCGCCAGCAGGCGTCTCTGTCCGATCAGACCAACGACACGCTCAGCCCGGCGATCCGTCGCCTGCTGGCTGAGCACAGCCTTGATCCGGCAGCCATCAAAGGCACCGGCGTGGGTGGCCGTCTGACGCGTGAAGACATCGACAAGCATCTGGCAAAAGCGCCTTCTGAGGCGAAAGCGGAAGCGAAAGCCCCTGCGGCAGCACCAGCGGCACAGCCCGCTCTGGGCGCTCGTAGCGAAAAACGCGTGCCTATGACCCGCCTGCGTAAGCGCGTGGCCGAGCGTCTGCTGGAAGCGAAAAACTCCACCGCGATGCTGACCACCTTTAACGAAGTCAACATGAAGCCAATCATGGATCTGCGCAAGCAGTACGGTGACGCGTTTGAAAAACGTCACGGTATCCGTCTGGGCTTCATGTCCTTCTACGTGAAAGCGGTAGTTGAAGCGCTGAAACGCTACCCGGAAGTGAACGCGTCTATCGATGGCGATGACGTGGTTTACCACAACTACTTCGACGTCAGCATGGCGGTTTCTACCCCACGCGGCCTGGTTACCCCAGTTCTGCGTGACGTAGACACCCTGGGTATGGCTGACATTGAGAAGAAAATCAAAGAGCTGGCCGTGAAAGGCCGCGACGGCAAGCTGACCGTTGAGGATCTGACCGGCGGTAACTTCACCATTACCAACGGTGGTGTGTTCGGCTCGCTGATGTCTACCCCGATCATCAACCCGCCGCAGAGCGCGATCCTGGGTATGCACGCCATTAAAGATCGTCCAATGGCGGTAGACGGTAAAGTGGAGATCCTGCCGATGATGTACCTGGCGCTCTCTTACGATCACCGCCTGATCGACGGCCGCGAGTCCGTAGGCTTCCTGGTTGCCATTAAAGAGCTGCTGGAAGATCCAACGCGTCTGCTGCTGGACGTCTAGTTTTTGCAGTCTTGCCCGGCGGCGCGTTGCTTGCCGGGCCTACAAAGCACTACCTAACGATTACCTGAAGGATGGATAGAACACATGAACTTACATGAATATCAGGCCAAACAGCTGTTTGCCCGGTATGGCTTACCGGCTCCGGTGGGTTATGCCTGTACTACCCCGCGTGAAGCAGAAGAAGCCGCGTCTAAAATCGGTTCCGGCCCGTGGGTAGTTAAATGTCAGGTTCACGCTGGTGGCCGTGGTAAAGCGGGCGGTGTGAAGGTTGTTAAGAGCAAAGAAGAGATCCGTGCGTTTGCTGAACATTGGCTCGGCAAGCGTCTGGTAACCTACCAGACAGATGCGAACGGCCAGCCGGTTAACCAGATCCTGGTTGAAGCGGCAACCGACATCGCGAAAGAACTGTACCTCGGCGCAGTCGTAGACCGTAGCTCCCGTCGCGTGGTGTTCATGGCGTCTACCGAAGGCGGCGTGGAAATCGAAAAAGTGGCGGAAGAGACTCCGCACCTGATCCACAAAGTGGCTATCGATCCGCTGGCGGGCCCAATGCCTTACCAGGGTCGTGAGCTGGCGTTCAAACTAGGTCTGGAAGGCAAGCTGGTTCAGCAGTTCACCAAGATCTTCATGGGTCTGGCGACCATCTTCCTGGAGCGCGATCTGGCGCTGATCGAGATCAACCCGCTGGTGATCACCACCCAGGGCGACCTGATCTGCCTCGACGGCAAGCTGGGCGCTGACGGCAACGCGCTGTTCCGCCAGTCCGATCTGCGTGAAATGCGCGATCAGTCTCAGGAAGATCCGCGTGAAGCGCAGGCTGCACAGTGGGAACTGAACTACGTGGCGCTGGATGGCAACATCGGCTGCATGGTTAACGGTGCGGGCCTGGCAATGGGCACCATGGACATCGTTAAGCTGCACGGCGGTGAGCCAGCGAACTTCCTCGACGTGGGCGGTGGCGCAACTAAAGAGCGCGTAACCGAAGCGTTCAAAATCATTCTCTCTGACAGCAACGTGAAAGCGGTTCTGGTGAACATCTTCGGCGGTATCGTACGTTGCGACCTGATCGCCGACGGTATCATCGGCGCGGTAGAAGAAGTGGGCGTTAACGTTCCGGTTGTTGTACGTCTGGAAGGGAACAACGCTGAACTCGGCGCGAAAAAACTGGCTGACAGCGGCCTGAATATTATTGCAGCGAAAAGTCTGACGGATGCAGCTCAGCAGGTTGTTGCCGCAGTGGAGGGGAAATAATGTCCGTTTTAATTAATAAAGATACCAAGGTTATCTGCCAGGGCTTCACCGGTAGCCAGGGGACTTTCCACTCCGAACAGGCGATTGCCTACGGTACGCAGATGGTTGGCGGCGTAACGCCAGGTAAAGGCGGCACCACGCACCTGGGCCTGCCGGTGTTCAACACCGTGCGTGAAGCGGTAGAAGCGACGGGCGCAACCGCGACCGTGATCTACGTTCCGGCGCCGTTCTGCAAAGACTCTATTCTGGAAGCGATCGACGCAGGCATTAAGCTGATCATCACCATCACCGAAGGCATCCCGACGCTGGATATGCTGACCGTGAAGGTGAAGCTGGACGAAGCAGGCGTGCGCATGATCGGCCCGAACTGCCCAGGCGTTATCACTCCGGGCGAATGCAAAATCGGCATCATGCCGGGCCACATTCATCGCCCAGGCAAAGTGGGCATCGTGTCCCGTTCCGGTACCCTGACCTATGAAGCGGTTAAGCAGACTACCGACTACGGTTTCGGTCAGTCCACCTGCGTGGGCATCGGCGGTGACCCGATCCCGGGCTCTAACTTCATCGACATCCTGAAGCTGTTCCAGGAAGATCCACAGACCGAAGCGATCGTGATGATCGGTGAGATCGGTGGTAGCGCGGAAGAAGAAGCGGCTGCTTACATCAAAGATCATGTGACCAAGCCGGTGGTGGGTTACATCGCAGGTGTGACCGCGCCGAAAGGCAAACGTATGGGTCACGCGGGCGCGATTATCGCAGGCGGTAAAGGTACGGCTGATGAGAAATTCGCAGCACTGGAAGCCGCAGGCGTGAAAACCGTTCGCAGCCTGGCGGATATCGGTGAAGCACTGAAATCCATCATTAAGTAAGTCCTCTCTGCTCCCCGAATGGGGCGCGTTGAAGTATAAAAAAATGTCCGTTTCGACATGGTTGGCCGCTGTAAAGCGGCCTTTTTTTATTGTCTGCGTTTAGCCACCAGAGTGAATTTATAGTCGTCGGTGTTAAACACGTTGCGACTGTATTCAAATACCCGGCCGTCTTTCAGAAAGCCGCGGGAGACTTTTTCCAGAATCGGTTTTGCCGGATCGATCGCCAGGGCGGCAATCGCCTCGTCCGATGGCATGACTGGCACCAGCTCCTGCTCGCTGCGATCGATAACCATCTTTTTGATCTGCTCAATGTAATGGTATTTCGACTGTTCCATCACTTCCCAGGTGAGGTCGGGGAACATCGCCAGCGGCATCCATGTCTCTTCCAGATTCACCGGCTTTTCCCTGATGAAGCGTACGCGCTTGACGTGCCAGACTTTATCATCCGGATTGAGCGCCAGTTTTGCCGCGAGCCGCTCATCGGCTTTCACCACTTCGAAGACGCTGACGTCGCTGTGCGTATCGACGTTGCGATCCGCCAGCTTTTCGTAAAAGCCGGTGAGCTGATAAATATCGTAATTCACCCGCTCCTCTTTTACATACGAGCCGCTGCCCTGAATACTTTCGATGATCTGCTCGTCGGCGAGCAGCTTCAGCGCCTGCCGCACGGTGACACGGCTGACGCTAAACGCCTCCTGAAGGCTGGATTCCGTCGGCAGCGCGTCGCCAGGTTTTAACTCACCGGCATTAATTTTCTCGCGGAACGCATCGGCGATCTGCCGGTACATCGGTTTATTGCCCATTGTGTCGCGCCTTTTAAATACCTTTTCAGGGAATTATGCCTTCAGCGGTAAATTTGTAAATAATACAAATAAGATACAAATATCGGTGTTAGTGAAAATGATCACATAAATGTATTATCCGGTCTGCCACAATCCTCCCCAGACAATAACTTTGGATAGGTGAGGATCTTTATGAACCTGACGACTCTGACCGACCCCCGTGCTGTCTGCGTGCAGGCGCAGTTCACCAGCCGTGATGAGGCAATCCGTCAGCTTGCGACGCGGCTGGTGGCGTTGGGCAAAATAGCCGACGCCGATACGTTTCTGGCAGACGTTTTCCATCGGGAATCGCTTGGCCCGACGGCGCTGGGCGAGGGGCTGGCCGTACCCCATGGTAAATCAGTGGCGGTAAAGGAAGCGGCTTTTGCTGTGGCCACACTGCGCGAGCCGCTGGCCTGGGAAGGCGTGGACGGGCCGGAGGAGGTCGAGCTGATTTTTCTGCTCGCCATTCCTCCCGCTCAAGCGGGGTCAACGCATATTCAGGTCCTGACGGAACTGACGTCTCGCCTGGCGGATGACGAGCTCAGGGCGCGCGTGATGACGGCGACCAGCGCGGAAGCGGTGCTTGCGGCGCTGGAAACGGCGCCTGACGCACAAGAAACCGCCGTTGCGGAGAATGCCCCGACGATCGTCTGCGTAACCGCCTGTCCGGCCGGGATCGCCCATACCTACATGGCAGCGGAATATCTCGAAAAAGCGGGACGTAAGCTCGGCGTCAATGTGGTGGTCGAAAAGCAGGGGGCGAATGGTATTGAGGGGCGCATCACCGCGCAGCAGTTGCAGGAGGCAAAAGCGTGTATCTTCGCGGCGGAAGTGGCGATCAAAGAGCGTGAGCGTTTTCAGGGGATCCCCGCCATTTCCGTGCCTGTCGCGGAACCCTTGCGCCATGCGGAAGCGCTCATTGAGCGTGCGCTGGCGCTACAGCCTGTATCCGATGCGCGTCCTGCGCACGTCGACTCGGACGCGAAAAAGTGCGTTAAAACCGAACTCAAGCAGGCGCTGCTCAGCGGTATCTCTTTTGCGGTGCCGCTGATTGTCGCTGGCGGCACGGTGCTGGCCGTGTCGGTACTGCTGGCGCAAATCCTGGGCTTGCAGCATCTGTTCGATCAGGAAAACTCGTGGCTGTGGATGTACCGCAAACTGGGCGGCGGGATGCTCGGTATTCTGATGGTGCCTGTTCTGGCGGCCTATACCGCTTACTCGCTGGCGGATAAACCTGCACTTACGCCCGGCTTTGCGGCGGGTCTTGCCGCCAATATGATCGGCTCTGGTTTTCTCGGGGCCATCGTCGGCGGGCTGATTGCGGGCTACCTGATGCGCTGGGTGAAAAACCACATCCGGCTGAGTAGCCGCTACAACGGCTTTCTGACCTTTTATCTCTATCCGGTGATTGGTGTGCTGGGCGCAGGCAGCCTGATACTGTTTGTGATCGGCGAACCGGTGGCCTGGATCAATAACGCCCTGACCG
This sequence comes from Enterobacter cloacae complex sp. EB5, assembly GCF_031432835.1. NCBI lineage: Bacteria > Pseudomonadati > Pseudomonadota > Gammaproteobacteria > Enterobacterales > Enterobacteriaceae > Enterobacter > Enterobacter cloacae complex sp. EB5. The sequence goes on along the minus strand of NZ_CP133860.1, from coordinate 640,489 downwards.
CCTGGCTTAACGGTCTGTCCGGCGCGAACGCGCTGCTGCTGGGGGCGATCCTGGGCTTTATGTGCTCGTTCGATCTGGGCGGTCCGGTCAACAAAGCCTCTTACGCGTTCTGTCTGGGAGCGATGGCCAATGGCGTATACGGGCCTTATGCGATTTTTGCCTCCGTCAAAATGGTATCGGCCTTTACCGTGACGGCATCAACGATGCTGGCTCCGAACCTGTTCAAACAGTTCGAAATTGAAACCGGCAAGTCCACATGGCTGCTGGGGCTGGCGGGCATCACCGAAGGGGCAATTCCGATGGCTATCGAAGATCCGCTGCGGGTCATCGGCTCATTTGTTCTGGGGTCAATGGCGACCGGAGCGATTGTCGGGGCGATGGGGATTGGGCTATCCACCCCAGGCGCGGGCATTTTCTCGCTCTTCTTACTGCATGATGCCGGGATGGGCGGCGTGATGGCCGCTGTTGGCTGGTTTGGCGCCGCGCTGATTGGCGCCGCAATCTCTACGCTCATTTTACTGCTCTGGCGACGCCAGGCCGTGAAGAGCGGCACCTACGTGACTGAAGACATACCATCGTAAACACGCACTGACAGGAAACGAAGATGAAAGCTGTATCTCGCGTTCATATCACGCCACATATGCACTGGGACCGGGAGTGGTACTTCACCACCGAAGCGTCACGTATTCTTCTGGTCAATAATATGGAAGAGATCCTCACCCGTCTTGAGCAGGACGCAGAGTATAAATACTACGTTCTCGACGGCCAGACGGCGGTGCTGGAAGATTATTTTGCCGTAAAACCGGAAAACAGGCCACGCGTGAAGGCGCTGGTGGCGGCCGGGAAGCTGATTATCGGGCCGTGGTATACCCAGACGGACACCACCCTTGTCTCCGGCGAGTCGATTGTCCGAAATCTGATGTACGGCATTCGCGACTGTCTGGCCTTTGGCGAGCCGATGAAAATTGGCTATCTGCCGGACTCCTTCGGCATGTCCTCCCAGCTGCCGCACATTTACAACGGTTTTGGCATCACGCGCACCATGTTCTGGCGCGGGTGTTCCGAGCGGCACGGTACCGATAAAACCGAATTTCTCTGGCAAAGTCAGGACGGTAGCGAAGTGACGGCACAGGTGCTACCGCTGGGCTACGCGATTGGTAAGTACTTACCGGAGGATGAGGCCGGGCTGCGCAAACGGCTCGACACGTACTTCGAGGTGCTGGAAAAAGCCTCCGTGACGAAAGAAATTTTACTGCCTAACGGCCATGATCAGATGCCGCTCCAGCAGAACATCTTTGCGGTGATGGATAAGCTGCGCGAAATCTATCCGCAGCGTCAGTTTGTGATGAGCCGCTTCGAGGAGGTGTTTGACCACATTGACGCGCACCGCGATGAACTGGCGACGCTGAAAGGGGAGTTTATTGACGGTAAATATATGCGGGTGCACCGGACGATAGGCTCCACGCGGATGGACATTAAAATCGCCCACGCCCGGATAGAGAATAAAATCGTCAACGTCCTTGAGCCGCTGGCCACGCTTGCCTGGACGCTGTGCTTTGAGTATCACCACGGCTTGCTGGAAAAAATGTGGAAAGAGATCCTCAAGAATCACGCCCACGACAGTATCGGCTGCTGCTGTAGTGACAAAGTGCATCGTGAGGTGATGTCACGCTTCGAGCTGGCGGAAGACATGGCCGATAACCTGACATGCTTCTATATGCGCAAGATTGTCGACAACATGCCGCAGAGCGAGGAAGACAAACTGGTGATATTTAACCTCACGCCCTGGCCGCGTGAGGAAGTGATTAACACCACGATACGTCTGCGTGCCAGCCAGTTCCGCCTGCTGGACGATAGGGGGAATGAAATCCCTTACTGCCTGCGCAGCGCGCGTGAAATCGACCCCGGCTTGATTGACCGGCAAATTGTACATTACGGCAACTACGATCCCTTTATGGAGTTTGATATCCAGCTCAATCAGATCCTGCCATCAATGGGCTACCGCACGCTCTATATCGAGCCGCACGTGGCTGGCAAGCTGCTGGCGGCAGAAAAATCGTCGGAGGCGTTACTGGAAAATGCTTTCTGGGAAATAACGTTAAACGACGACGGCACCCTGCGTCTGCTCGATAAAGCGTCCGGGCTTATCTATGACCGCGTGCTGGAAATAGAAGAGAGCTCGGATGATGGCGATGAGTACGACTACTCGCCTTCACGGGAAGAGTGGAGACTCACTTCCGCACAGGGCGAGCATGAGGTTGAGGTGATCCACGAGGCCTGGCAGAGCAGGGCGGTGATCCGCCATCGCATGGCGGTGCCGGCGGATCTCGCCGAACGTTCTGCGCGTCAGCAGACGGGAACGCTTGAGGCAGAGCTCACGGTCACGCTCAGCCATAACAGCCGACGTATCGACGTTGAGGCGCGTCTCGGAAATCACGCGGATGACCACCGTGTGCGGGTGCTGATCCCGACGCCATTTACCACAGACACGGTGTTAGCCGATACCCAGTTCGGTTCGCTGACGCGACCTGTACAGGATGAAGCGATGGCGAACTGGCAGGAGGAGGGCTGGAAGGAAGCGCCGCTGCCGGTGTGGAATCTGCTCAACTACGCGGTGCTCCAGGAACGGCGTAACGGGATGGCGCTGTTTACCGAAGGATTGCGCGAATTTGAAGTGACTGGCGAGCGTCAAAAAACGTTTGCCCTGACGTTGCTGCGCGGCGTGGGTGTGCTTGGGAAGGAAGATTTACTGCTGCGCCCCGGCAGACCGTCCGGGATCAAAATGCCGGTGCCTGATTCGCAGATGCGGGGCCAGTTAACCTGTCGCTTTAGCCTGTTCAGTTTTAATGGTACGCCCGTCAGTGCTGGCGTTGCGCAGCAGGCGAAGTCGTGGTTAACGCCAGTGCACTGTTATAACAAAATCCCGTGGGATGCGATGAAGCTTAACCGCGCCTCTTTCACCACTCCCTGTAGCTATAGCCTGCTAACGCTGGCGCCTAACGGATGCGTACTCAGTGCGCTGAAAAAAGCGGAGGATCGTGACGAGATGATTCTTCGTCTGTATAACCCTTCGGAGACCCGCTCCTGTGACGTGGCTTTGTCTGTGAACCGTGAGGTCCAGGCCTGTTGCGAAACGGACATGAATGAGTTGTGCAAAGCGCAAGGGGAGGAGGGTTCAGCCATTACGGGACCGTTCCGGCCAGGCCAGTCACGCACCTTCAGCATAAAAATTGAAAGGTAATCCTCAAAACAAAATAAAGGCCGCATTCCTGCGGCCTTTATTTCATCGAATAGTCACGAAACGGTGTTAATTTTAAGATTATTAAAGGTGAATGAAATGTAATCGTTTCGGCGGGTAGCAAAGCGAAAGAAAAATACTGTGAAGCTGATAACATTATATGTTTATCTTCCGGCAAAAAGCGTTTTTTCTCGTGCGTTAATAAAAATCACAACTGTTTATATTATCATCTGGCTTTTATAACCAATAACGCCTTTAAATATACATATTATTAACAAGGTTTTTACTATCCGTACCACAAAGAAACATCATTAACAGCTCTGGCTGTTTTTGATTTAAATCAATGTTTAATCCTTGGAAAAAGGCTCCAAAAGGCGTTAAATTGTTCCCGATCAAAATGGCCGAAAAGTGGTAATTTTGCTATAAATTGATCGCCGTCGAAAAACGTAAATCTGTTCGAATAAAAACCTGTTTATTGTAAGGGTTTTGCAGCGTATTATATTTACGGGATCAATTTGGTTTTTTCTTAACGTATTTGTAACCTTTCATCATTGCTTTTTCCTCATGTAGAGAATAAGCAACGAAGAAGGGAAGCAGATTACTTTGTATTGGGGCATGCGTGTGGATCCTTATCTAACGGGGTTCACTCTCGGAGTCTTCATGCGATGAGCAAGGAGTCATAATGTTAGACGTAGTCGAACTGTCGCGCTTACAGTTTGCCTTGACCGCGATGTACCACTTCCTGTTTGTGCCGCTGACGCTCGGTATGGCGTTCCTGCTGGCCATCATGGAAACGGTTTACGTCCTCTCCGGCAAACAGATTTATAAAGATATGACCAAGTTCTGGGGCAAGTTGTTTGGTATCAACTTTGCGCTGGGCGTGGCAACCGGTCTGACCATGGAGTTCCAGTTCGGGACAAACTGGTCTTACTATTCCCACTATGTGGGGGATATTTTCGGTGCGCCGCTGGCCATTGAAGGTCTGATGGCCTTCTTCCTCGAATCCACCTTTGTAGGTCTGTTCTTCTTCGGTTGGGACCGTCTGGGTAAAGTCCAGCATATGGCGGTAACCTGGCTGGTGGCATTAGGCTCCAACTTGTCCGCACTGTGGATCCTGGTGGCGAACGGCTGGATGCAAAACCCAATCGCATCTGATTTCAACTTCGAAACCATGCGTATGGAGATGGTCAGCTTCGCTGAGCTAGTCCTGAACCCGGTTGCTCAGGTTAAATTCGTTCACACCGTGGCGTCTGGCTATGTGTGCGGCGCGATGTTCGTGCTGGGCATCAGCTCCTACTATATGCTGCGCGGCCGCGACTTCGCCTTTGCCAAGCGTTCTTTTGCTATCGCAGCAAGCTTCGGTATGGCCGCGATTCTGTCCGTTATTGTTCTGGGTGATGAATCCGGTTACGAAATGGGCGACGTGCAGAAAACCAAACTCGCCGCAATTGAAGCTGAATGGGAAACCCAGCCAGCACCGGCAGCGTTTACCCTGTTCGGTGTGCCTGACCAGGAAGCGCAGGAAAACCGCTTCGCCATTCAAATTCCTTACGCTCTGGGTATTATCGCCACGCGCTCCGTCGACAAACAGGTGACTGGCCTGAAAGATCTGATGGTGCAGCATGAAGAGCGTATCCGTAACGGGATGAAAGCCTACTCACTTCTGGAACAGCTGCGCGCCGGCTCTACCGACCAGGCCGTTCGCGATCAATTTAACGACGTGAAGAAAGACCTCGGTTACGGTCTGCTGCTGAAACGCTATACCCCGAACGTCTCCGACGCGACGGAAGCGCAGATTCAGATGGCAACCAAAGACTCTATTCCACGCGTTGCGCCGCTGTACTTCGCGTTCCGCATCATGGTGGGTTGCGGCATTATCATGCTGCTGATCATCGCGGCCTCGTTCTGGTCAGTCATTCGTAACCGTATCGGTGAGAAAAAATGGCTGCTGCGCACCGCGCTGTACGGTATCCCACTGCCATGGATTGCTATCGAGTCCGGCTGGTTTGTTGCGGAATATGGCCGTCAGCCGTGGGCCATCGGTGAGGTGCTGCCAACAGCGGTAGCGAACTCCTCCCTGACCGCAGGCGACCTGATCTTCTCCATGCTGCTCATTTGCGGTCTGTACACCCTGTTCCTGGTGGCTGAACTGTTCCTGATGTTCAAGTTCGCGCGCCTTGGCCCAAGCAGCTTGAAAACCGGTCGCTACCACTACGAGCAGTCTGTTGCGACTACTCAGCCGGCACGCTAAGACAGGAGTCATCAAATGATCGATTATGAAGTATTGCGTTTTATCTGGTGGCTGCTGATCGGTGTTCTGCTGATTGGTTTCGCGGTCACCGATGGTTTCGACATGGGCGTGGGCATGCTCACCCGTTTCCTCGGTCGTAATGACACCGAGCGTCGAATCATGATCAACTCCATCGCCCCGCACTGGGACGGTAACCAGGTGTGGCTGATCACCGCAGGCGGCGCGCTGTTCGCTGCCTGGCCGATGGTCTACGCGGCTGCGTTCTCCGGCTTCTATGTGGCGATGATTCTGGTGCTGGCTTCTTTATTCTTCCGTCCGGTGGGTTTCGACTACCGTTCCAAGATTGAAGACACCCGCTGGCGTAACATGTGGGACTGGGGCATCTTCATCGGTAGCTTCGTTCCACCGCTGGTCATTGGTGTGGCGTTCGGTAACCTGTTGCAGGGCGTACCGTTCCACGTCGACGAATATATGCGTCTGTTCTACACCGGTAACTTCTTCCAGCTGCTGAATCCGTTTGGTCTGCTGGCGGGCGTGGTGAGCGTGGCGATGATCATCACCCAGGGGGCAACCTATCTCCAGATGCGTACCGTAGGTGAACTGCATCTGCGTTCCCGCGCTACCGCTCAGGTGGCGGCGCTGGTGACGCTGGTCTGCTTCGCGCTGGCAGGCGTGTGGGTGGTGTATGGTATTGATGGATACGTGGTGACGTCTGCTATCAACCATGCTGCGCCGTCTAACCCGCTGACCAAAGAGGTGGCGCGTCAGGCCGGTGCATGGCTGGTGAACTTCAACAATACCCCTGTGCTGTGGGCTATCCCGGCTCTGGGTGTGCTGCTGCCGCTGCTGACCGTGCTGACGTCTCGTCTGGAGAAAGGCGCTCTGGCGTTCGTATTCTCTTCCCTGACGCTGGCGTGCATCATCCTGACGGCCGGTATTGCGATGTTCCCGTTCGTGATGCCATCCAGCACCATGATGAATGCCAGTCTGACCATGTGGGATGCAACGTCCAGCCATATGACGCTGAACTTAATGACCTATGTGGCTTGCGTGTTCGTTCCGATTGTTCTGGCTTACACCATCTGGTGTTACTGGAAAATGTTCGGTCGTATCACTAAAGAACATATCGAAAGCAACACCCACTCTATGTACTAAGTAAGGAGCTGAATATGTGGTATTTCGCATGGATTTTAGGGACGCTTCTTGCCTGTGCGTTTGGTGTCATCACTGCCCTGGCGCTTGAGCATGTAGAAGCGACCAAAGCAGGTGAAGAAAAGCACTAATGAATATTATCGCAACGTTATATGCGGTAATGGATAAGCGCCCCTTGAGGGCGCTTTCCCTCATTATGGCATTACTGCTGGCAGGCTGTATCTTCTGGGACCCGTCGCGCTTCGCGGCGAAAACCAGCGAGCTTGAAATCTGGCACGGCTTCCTGATTATGTGGGCGGTGTGCGCAGGCGTGATTCACGGTGTCGGCTTTCGTCCGAAAGCGCTTCACTGGCAGGGCATCTTCTGCCCACTGATTGCCGATCTGGTTCTCCTCGCCGGTTTGATTTTCTTCTTCTTCTGAATAAGAAATGTCCGTTAACGTTATGGGCTTACCCTGGCCCATAAAAATTTACTCTCCGTTTACTTTCCCCCATTCCAAACCATCATTCCCGCGCGTATAGTAGCGAAGTTTGAAAGCTCCAACTTTTCTTGTATTACCGGGATGTAAAGTGAATACAACGCTGTTTCGATGGCCGGTACGTGTCTATTACGAAGATACTGATGCCGGTGGTGTGGTCTACCACGCCAGCTACGTTGCTTTTTATGAACGGGCACGCACAGAGATGCTGCGCCATCATCACTTTAGTCAACAGGTGCTGTTGGCTGAGCGAGTTGCCTTCGTGGTACGCAAGATGACGCTTGAGTATTTTGCGCCTGCCAGACTCGACGATATGCTCGAAGTTCAAACAGAAATTACATCAATGCGCGGAACTTCACTGGTTTTCACGCAGCGGATAGTCAATGCAGAGAATACGGTACTGAACTCAGCTGAAGTCCTGATTGTCTGTGTTGATCCAACCATAATGAAGCCTCGTGCGCTTCCTAAGTCTATTGTCGCGGAGTTTAAGCAGTGACTGACATGAATATCCTTGATTTGTTCCTGAAGGCAAGCCTTCTGGTTAAACTTATCATGTTGATTTTGATTGGTTTTTCAATCGCATCCTGGGCCATCATCATCCAGAGAACGCGTATCCTCAATGCCGCCGGCCGCGAAGCCGAAGCGTTTGAAGATAAGTTCTGGTCGGGTATTGAGCTTTCTCGTCTGTACCAGGAAAGCCAGGGACGCCGTGATAACCTTTCAGGCTCCGAACAAATTTTCTATAGCGGTTTCAAAGAGTTCGCTCGCTTACATCGCGCTAACAGCCATGCGCCGGAAGCCGTGGTAGAAGGAGCGTCGCGTGCGATGCGCATCTCCATGAACCGCGAACTGGAAAATCTTGAAACGCATATTCCTTTCCTCGGAACCGTTGGCTCCATCAGCCCGTATATCGGCCTGTTTGGTACGGTGTGGGGGATCATGCACGCCTTTATCGCCCTGGGGGCGGTGAAACAGGCAACGTTGCAGATGGTTGCACCGGGTATCGCAGAAGCACTGATCGCGACCGCAATCGGTCTGTTCGCCGCAATTCCGGCGGTAATGGCGTACAACCGTCTGAACCAGCGCGTGAACAAACTGGAACTGAACTACGACAACTTTATGGAAGAGTTCACCGCGATTCTGCATCGTCAGGCGTTTACCAGCACCGAGAGCAACAAGGGGTAAACCATGGCCAGATCGCGTGGACGAGGTCGTCGCGAGCTCAAGTCCGAAATCAATATCGTTCCGTTACTGGACGTGCTGCTGGTGCTGCTGCTGATCTTTATGGCGACAGCGCCCATCATCACCCAGAGCGTGGAAGTTGATCTGCCGGATGCGACAGAATCACAGGCGGTAAGCACCAATGACGATCCTCCGGTCATCATTGAGGTTTCCGGCGTAGGGCAGTACAGCGTGGTGGTAGAGAAAGATCGTATGGATCAGCTTCCGCCAGAGCAGGTTATTGCTGAAGCGCAACGACGTCTGGAGTCAAATCCGAAGACGGTCTTCTTAATCGGTGGTGCGAAAGACGTACCATATGATGAAATTATCAAAGCGCTGAACTTGCTACATAGCGCGGGCGTTAAGTCGGTTGGCTTAATGACTCAGCCTATTTGATCATCTGCGTAGTTTTTGGGAACCGATAGTGTCAAAGGCAACCGAACAGAACGACAAGCTTAAGCGAGCGATAATCGTCTCCGCAGTGCTGCACGTAATTCTTTTTGCAGCACTGATCTGGAGTTCGTTCGATGAGCACCTTGATGCATCAGGCGGCAGTGGAGGCTCGTCCATCGACGCCGTCATGGTGGATCCCGGTGCGGTAGTGCAGAACTATAATCGCCAGCAACAGCAGCAGGCGAGCGCAAAACGCGCGGAAGAACAGCGTGAAAAACAGGCGCAACAGCAGGCGGAAGAGCTGCGTGAAAAGCAGGCCGCCGAGCAGGAACGTCTGAAGCAGCTTGAGAAAGAGCGTTTGCAGGCGCAGGAAGCCGCTAAAGAGCAGGCGGAGCAGCAGAAACAGGCTGAAGCCGCAGCGAAGAAAGCTCAGGAACAGCAGAAGCAGGCGGAAGAGGCGGCAGCCAAAGCCGCAGCAGACGCGAAGGCGCAGGCAGATGCTCAGGCTAAGTTAGCCGCAGAAGCGGCGAAGAAAGCGGCGGCTGATGCGCAGAAGAAAGCGGAAGCCGAAGCGGCGAAGAAAGCCGCTGCTGATGCGAAGAAGAAAGCAGAAGCTGAAGCGGCGAAAAAAGCGGCCGCTGACGCACAGAAGAAAGCCGAAGCGGAAGCCGCCAAAAAAGCTGCGCAGGAAGCAGAGAAGAAAGCGGCTGCCGATGCTGCGAAAAAAGCGGCCGCCGCCGAGAAAGCTGCGGCAGAAAAAGCCGCCGCTGCGGAAAAAGCCGCTGCTGATAAAAAAGCGGCAGCTGAGAAAGCCGCTGCTGATAAGAAAGCGGCTGCCGAAAAAGCCGCGGCTAAAAAGGCCGCTGCTGCGGAAAAAGCCGCTGCCGCAGGGGTTGACGATCTGCTGGGCGACCTGAGCTCCGGTAAGAATGCACCGAAAACGGGCGGTGGGGCGAAAGGAAGTAACGCAGCACCGGCAGGAAGTGGTAACACTAAGAACAACGGTGCTTCTGGCGCTGAGATCAACGACTATAAGAATCAGATTGCTGCGGCTATTGCCAGCAGACTTAACGATAAATCGCTCTATACCGGGAAAACGTGCCGACTGCATATTAAACTGGCTACGGATGGTATGGTGCTGAGCGTTGAGTCAGAAGGGGGAGATGAAGCGTTATGCCAGGCTGCACTTGTGGCAGTGAACCAGGCAAAATTGCCAAAACCTCCGTCACAGGCTGTCTATGAAGTGTTCAAAGACGCTTCGCTGAACTTTAAGCCATAAGCAGAGCTGCGGTTATCGGGTTCTGATAGTTTTGTGTATTTGAGTTTGTTAACCTTCTGCTAAATTATCCAGGACTTATTGTTCGGATAAGGGAGATATGATGAAGCAGGCATTACGATTAGCTTTTGGTTTTTTAGTACTGTTGACGTCAGCAGTGCATGCCACAGTAAGCATCGACATTACCGACTGGAACGACTCAGCGCGTCCAATCGGTGTCGTTCCGTTCCAGTGGGCAGGCCCGGGCGCTGCGCCTGAAGATATTGGCGGCATTGTTGCAGCTGACCTGCGTAACAGCGGTAAATTTAACCCCTTAGATCGTTCTCGTCTGCCGCAGCAGCCGGGTACCGCTCAGGAAGTTCAACCTGCTGCATGGTCTGCACTGGGTATTGATGCCGTGGTTGTCGGACAGGTTACTCCTGCGCCAGACGGCGGCTATAACGTCGCTTATCAGCTGGTGGATACTGGCGGTGCGCCGGGTACCGTTCTGGCTCAAAACACGTATAAGGTGAACAAGCAGTGGCTGCGTTACGCAGGCCACACGGCGAGTGACGAAGTGTTTGAGAAGCTGACCGGTATTAAAGGTGCGTTCCGTACCCGTATCGCGTACGTAGTACAGACCAACGGCGGCCAGTTCCCTTATGAGCTGCGCGTCTCTGACTACGATGGCTACAACCAGTTCACCGTACACCGTTCACCACAGCCGCTGATGTCTCCGGCATGGTCTCCGGACGGCTCTAAGCTGGCGTACGTGACCTTCGAAAGCGGCCGTTCCGCGCTGGTCATCCAGACGCTCTCTAACGGTGCTGTGCGTCAGGTTGCGTCATTCCCGCGTCACAACGGTGCGCCTGCGTTCTCTCCGGACGGTACCAAACTGGCGTTTGCCCTGTCTAAAACCGGTAGCCTGAACCTGTACGTGATGGATATTGGTTCTGGTCAGATCCGTCAGGTCACGGATGGTCGTAGCAACAACACTGAGCCAACCTGGTTCCCGGACAGCCAGAATCTGGCCTTTACGTCTGACCAGGCAGGTCGTCCACAAGTTTATAAAGTGAATATCAACGGCGGAGCAGCGCAGCGTATTACCTGGGAAGGTTCTCAGAACCAGGATGCTGACGTCAGTGCCGATGGTAAAACAATGGTAATGGTCAGTACTGCGGGTGGTCAGCAGCACATTGCCAAACAAGATCTGGTAACGGGGGGCGTACAAGTACTGTCGTCAACGTTCCTGGATGAAACGCCAAGTCTGGCACCTAACGGCACCATGGTAATCTACAGCTCTTCTCAGGGGATGGGATCCGTGCTGAATCTGGTTTCTACAGATGGGCGTTTCAAAGCGCGTCTTCCGGCAACTGATGGACAGGTAAAATCACCTGCCTGGTCGCCGTATCTGTAATAATAATTAATTGATTACTAAAGGAATCTTAGAAATGCAACTGAACAAAGTGCTGAAGGGGCTGATGATCGCTCTGCCTGTTATGGCAATCGCAGCGTGTTCTTCTAACAAGAACGCAAGCAATGACCAGAGCGGCGAAGGCATGATGGGTGCCGGCACCGGTATGGACGCTAACGGCAATGGCAATATGTCTTCTGAAGAGCAAGCGCGTCTTCAGATGCAGCAGTTACAGCAGAACAACATCGTTTACTTCGATCTGGATAAATACGACATCCGTTCTGACTTCGCTGCAATGCTGGATGCGCACGCAAACTTCCTGCGTAGCAACCCGTCTTACAAAGTCACCGTAGAAGGTCATGCGGACGAACGTGGTACTCCGGAGTACAACATCTCCCTGGGTGAACGTCGTGCAAACGCTGTTAAAATGTACCTCCAGGGTAAAGGCGTTTCTGCTGACCAGATCTCCATCGTTTCTTACGGTAAAGAAAAACCAGCAGTACTGGGTCACGACGAAGCGGCTTACTCCAAAAACCGTCGTGCCGTACTCGTTTACTAAGAGAATTGCATGAGCAGTAACTTCAGACATCATCTGATGAGTCTGTCGTTACTGGTTGGAATAGCGGCCCCCTGGGCCGCTTTTGCTCAGGCACCAATCAGTAGTGTCGGCTCAGGCTCGGTAGAAGACCGGGTCACTCAACTCGAGCGTATATCTAACGCTCACAGCCAGCTTTTAACTCAACTCCAGCAGCAGCTTTCCGATAACCAGAATGATATTGATTCCCTTCGTGGTCAGATCCAGGAGAGTCAGTATCAGCTTAATCAGGTTGTGGAGCGCCAGAAGCAAATTTTGTTGCAGATGGATAGCCTGAACAGCGGCGGAGCAGCAGCACAGCCAGCAGCAGGCGATCAAAGCGGTGCGGCAACGCCTGCACCTGCGGCAGATGCCTCCGCGTCGTCTGGTGCGCCTGTACAGAGCGGTGACGCGAATACGGACTACAACGCGGCCATTGCCCTGGTGCAGGATAAATCGCGGCAGGACGATGCTATCGTTGCGTTTCAGAACTTCGTGAAGAAATACCCTGATTCCACTTACCAGCCAAATGCGAACTACTGGCTGGGTCAGTTGAATTACAACAAGGGTAAAAAGGATGATGCGGCGTTTTATTTTGCCTCTGTGGTGAAAAATTACCCGAAATCACCTAAAGCGCCTGATGCGATGTATAAAGTCGGCGTGATCATGCAGGACAAAGGCGACACGGCAAAAGCCAAAGCGGTTTATCAGCAGGTGGTTGCGAAATTCCCGGGTACAGACGGCGCCAAACAAGCGCAAAAACGTTTGAGTTCGATGGGTTGATTATCGCATGACCAGAAATCGCGTTATTTCTGGTCGTGCAGCATGATTCCTAAGCAGTTAAGTGATCTTCATCGAAATTTTTGTTGCGCAGAATTCTTAAATCAGTAATATATGCCGCCGTTGCCACGGGATATCAAACAACGTGAAAGCAGCGCAAAAGTGGGTCGTTAGCTCAGTTGGTAGAGCAGTTGACTTTTAATCAATTGGTCGCAGGTTCGAATCCTGCACGACCCACCACTTAAAGCAGTTCCGGCAGTACAGAGTGGGTGATTAGCTCAGTTGGTAGAGCATCTCCTTTACACGGAGGGGGTCGGCGGTTCGAGCCCGTCATCACCCACCACTCGGGTCGTTAGCTCAGTTGGTAGAGCAGTTGACTTTTAATCAATTGGTCGCAGGTTCGAATCCTGCACGACCCACCAATTTTATTGGTTCCGAGTGATAATTCAGGCAACACCCGAATGGGTCGTTAGCTCAGTTGGTAGAGCAGTTGACTTTTAATCAATTGGTCGCAGGTTCGAATCCTGCACGACCCACCAGCCTGAATAGATTTGAAGTACATCCCGCAAGGGGTCGTTAGCTCAGTTGGTAGAGCAGTTGACTTTTAATCAATTGGTCGCAGGTTCGAATCCTGCACGACCCACCAGTGTTGAAAGGCGCCCTAAAGGCGCCTTTTTGCTATCTGTCGTTCGCCAGTGCCTTGCAGGGCGGGTAAGGCGAAGCCGCCATCCGACAGATGCTACCGGCATCAATTCCCGGTGACATTCCCCCTCAAATTCGCTATCTTGTTTAGTATATAAAACACCATTGCCTCATTTTTGTTATCTCATGCAAAACAAAGGCAATATTGTTAAGCCAGTAAAACGAGAAGCCATAATGAGTGTGATGTTTGATCCCGAAACCGCAATCTATCCCTTCCCGCCGAAGCCCGCTCCGCTAAGCAGGGATGAAAAACAGTTCTATCGTGAGAAAATCAAGCGCCTGCTTAAAGAGCGTGATGCGGTGATGGTGGCGCATTACTACACCGACCCGGAAATTCAGCAGCTGGCGGAAGAGACGGGCGGCTGTATTTCAGACTCCCTGGAAATGGCGCGTTTCGGTGCTAAACATCCTGCCTCCACGCTGCTGGTTGCAGGTGTGCGCTTCATGGGCGAAACGGCAAAAATTCTCAGCCCGGAAAAAACCATACTGATGCCGACGCTGAATGCCGAATGCTCCCTTGACCTCGGTTGCCCGATTGATGAGTTCACCGCCTTCTGTGATGCCCACCCTGACCGTACCGTGGTGGTCTATGCCAACACGTCTGCGGCAGTGAAAGCCCGGGCAGACTGGGTAGTGACGTCCAGTATCGCCGTTGAGCTGATTGAGCATCTGGACAGCCTGGGGGAGAAAATCATCTGGGCGCCCGATCGTCACCTGGGGAACTACGTACAAAAACAGACCGGTGCGGATGTGCTGTGCTGGCAGGGCGCCTGTATCGTTCACGACGAGTTTAAGACCCAGACCCTGACGCGCATGAGAGGGTTATACCCGGACGCCGCAATTCTGGTGCACCCGGAATCCCCGCAGTCCATCGTCGACATGGCGGATGCCGTCGGGTCAACCAGCCAGCTTATTCATGCTGCGAAAACCCTGCCGCACAAGCAGCTCATTGTGGCGACCGATCGCGGTATCTTCTACAAGATGCAGCAGGCCGTGCCGGAAAAAACGTTGCTCGAAGCGCCGACCGCCGGAGAAGGGGCGACCTGCCGAAGCTGCGCGCATTGTCCGTGGATGGCGATGAATGGGCTCAAAGCGATTGCGGAGGGCCTGGAGAACGGTGGCGCAGCGCATGAGATCCACGTGGATGCCGCTCTGCGTGAAGGCGCGTTAATTCCACTTAACCGTATGCTGGATTTTGCGGCTACACTACGTACTTAACTTATTACGCCCCGGAGAAAAAATGGATTTTTTTAGCACACAGAACATACTGGTTCATATCCCGATTGGTGCGGGCGGCTATGACCTGTCGTGGATTGAAGCGGTGGGTACGCTGGCCGGTTTACTCTGTATCTGGCTGGCCAGCCTTGAGAAGATAAGTAACTATGCGTTCGGGCTGATAAACGTCACGCTGTTTGCGATCATCTTTTTCCAGATCCAGCTCTACGCCAGCCTGCTTCTACAGCTGTTCTTCTTCGCAGCCAATATCTATGGCTGGTACGCCTGGTCTCGGCAAAACAGTCAGCAGGAGGCGGAACTGCAAATCCGCTGGCTACCGTTGCCAAAAGCCATCGCCTGGTTCGCGGCCTGCGTGGTGGCTATCGGCTTTATGACCGTCTTTATTGATCCGGTATTTGCCTTCCTGACGCGCGTGGCGGTCTCGGTCATGTCGGGTCTGGGATTAAACGTGACGATGCCTGAGCTTCAGCCGGATGCCTTCCCGTTCTGGGATTCCTGCATGATGGTGTTGTCGATTGCCGCAATGATCCTGATGACCCGTAAATACGTTGAGAACTGGCTGCTGTGGGTGGTCATCAACGTCATTAGCGTGGTGATTTTTGCCCGCCAGGGTGTTTATGCCATGTCGCTGGAGTACATGCTGCTGACGGTCATTGCCCTGAACGGCAGTCGCATGTGGATTAACAGCGCGCGTGAGCGTGGCTCTCGCGCGCTTTCCCGTTAATGGTGATGGACGTGTGAGTGGCCGGACTGCGCCTCGTTCAGGTGACAGTCTGGCCCGTTACAGGGCTGATACTCCATCTGAATAGTGGCGTGCGCAATTTCGTAGTGATGCTCAAGGAAGTGCCGAATACGTTCAAGCAACGCATCGTGATCGTGGGGCGGAATAACCTGAACGTGCAGCGTCATAAGCGGTTTCTCACCCACCAGCCAGACGTGAACGTGGTGAACGTTACGGACTTCAGGAATGGAACGACACAGATTGCGTTTTAGCTCGCCAATATCCAGCGACGTGGGAGCGCCTTCCAGCAGCTCATTGACGCTCTCTTTCAACAGCCGCCAGGCACTGCGTAAAACAAGGCACGATACCAGCACGGAAAGAATCGGGTCGATGGGAGTCCAGCCCGTGCCCATAATGATCAGCGCGGCTACGATAGCACCTACGGAACCCAGCAGATCGCCCAGTACATGAAGCGCCGCGGCCCGTACGTTCAGATTTTTTTCGCTGCTGCCGCGGTGCAATATCCAGAACGCCAGAATATTGGCGACCAACCCGGCAATGGCGATAACCATCATTGTCGTCCCGGCTACCGGTTGTGGATGCCGAAAGCGCTGAAAAGCCTCCCAGACGATAAGAATGGTAATGACCACCAGCGCAATCGCATTCACAAAGGCGGCAAGCGTGGTCAGCCTGAGCCAGCCAAAGGTGTGGCGGGCATTGGGAGGGCGACGGGCAAACTGCACGGCCAGCAGAGCAAACAGGAGCGCGGCAGCGTCGGTCAGCATATGCCCGGCATCGGCCAGCAGCGCCAGCGATCCGGATATCAGCCCGCCTGTTACCTCAATTATCATAAAGGTGGCAGTGACGCCAAAAGCCAGCAAAAGCCGTTTGGCATTTTCATCGCCAGTGGAGTGGGAATGGGAGTGGGAGTGCGCCATGGTATCGTTCCTGATTTATTATTATTTTTAGTGTAGCGTTTTTAAGAGCTTAAATAAAAAAGGAGAGCATTCGCTCTCCCTGTTTTACCTTACGGAAGGTTACTGGGTAGTACCGTCCGTTTTGGTATTGGCATCGCTGCCCACTTTGTCATTCGGGTCCGGGCATTTCCCGTCTTTACACACTGAGTTTTTGTGCACCTCGTCGGTACTCATACCGTCATGGTTCATCGTGCCTGTGTTCGTCCCGCCGGTGTTGGTATTGCCCGTGTTGATATTACTGTTATCAACATTGTTTGGCGCAATATTCTGTTTTGCATCCGGCGCAACCTGGCCCGCCTCGGCAGCGGCATTCGCGTCGCCGTTGCTGCCGGATGAGCCTGCATCAGCAGCCAGTACGCTACCGCTTGCCAGGGTAAGGGTTGCCGTCAGGAAAAGCGTAGTCAGTTTCGTCATTTTCATCATGGTGCTCCTGTTCTTATCGTTACGCTGGATAACATTCTCCAACAGTGCATCTTGTTCAGTGGCGAAAGATCCCGGTTTCCTGATTTATGTCAGGATGGAATCGCGTATAAATATTTAAAAACAGTCGTTACAAGTAAAAAGCTTAGGCCAGATCTCATTTTTCGCTATTTTGTTGCGTATTTTAGGCGAATTCCAGGAATTATCTGCGCGAAGTGTAAAAGCCCGTTTACACTTCGTGGCCGACAAGTTAGATTGAAAGGATTGCTTTCATTACTAAAGATATGGCAGAGCCGGAAAGAAGATGAATTATCAGAACGACGATTTACGCATTAAAGAGATCAATGAGTTATTACCTCCCGTAGCGCTCCTTGAAAAATTCCCCGCCACCGAAAATGCCGCCAACACGGTGTCTCATGCCCGCAAGGCGATCCACAAGATCCTGAAAGGTAGCGACGATCGTCTTCTGGTAGTCATTGGGCCGTGCTCCATTCACGATCCTGCTGCGGCCAAAGAGTATGCGTCGCGTCTGCTCGCCCTGCGTGAAGAGCTGAAAGGCGAACTGGAAATCGTGATGCGCGTTTATTTCGAAAAACCGCGTACCACCGTGGGCTGGAAAGGGTTGATCAACGATCCGCATATGGACAACAGTTTCCAGATCAACGACGGCCTGCGCATTGCGCGTAAGCTGCTGCTGGAGATCAACGACAGCGGGCTGCCTGCTGCCGGAGAATTCCTCGATATGATCACCCCACAGTATCTGGCTGACCTGATGAGCTGGGGCGCTATTGGCGCGCGTACGACTGAATCTCAGGTTCACCGTGAGCTGGCGTCTGGCCTTTCATGCCCGGTGGGTTTCAAAAATGGCACTGATGGCACCATCAAGGTCGCCATTGACGCCATTAATGCGGCTGGCGCGCCGCACTGCTTCCTGTCGGTGACCAAGTGGGGCCACTCGGCTATCGTGAACACCAGCGGTAATGGTGATTGCCATATCATACTGCGCGGCGGTAAAGAGCCTAACTACAGTGCTAAACACGTAGCGGAGGTGAAAGCAGGGCTGGAGAAAGCGGGTCTGGCACCGCAGGTGATGATCGATTTCAGCCATGCCAACTCCAGCAAACAGTTCAAAAAGCAGATGGAAGTCGGCGCAGATGTGTGTCAGCAAATCGCCAGCGGTGAACGCGCAGTGATTGGGGTGATGATTGAGAGCCATCTGGTGGAAGGCAACCAGAATCTGGAGGGCAGCGAGCCGCTGGTCTACGGTAAGAGCGTGACGGATGCCTGCATTGGCTGGGACGATACCGATGCGATCCTGCGTCAGCTGGCGGATGCGGTAAAAGCGCGTCGCGGCTAAGTTTGTCGCGGGCAATAAAAAAGCGTGGATTGCTCCACGCTTTTTTTATGTCCGGCGAATATTACTTCGCTTTACCCTGGTTCGCCACGGCCGCCGCTTTTGCAGCGATTTCGTCGGCGTTACCCAGGTAGTAATGTTTAACTGGCTTGAAGTTTTCGTCGAACTCGTACACCAGCGGCACGCCGGTAGGGATGTTCAGCTCGAGGATTTCATCTTCACCCATGTTGTCCAGGTATTTCACCAGCGCACGCAGGGAGTTACCGTGAGCAGCGATAATGACGCGCTCGCCGCTTTTCAGGCGTGGCAGAATGGTTTCGTTCCAGTAAGGCACAACGCGGTCGATGGTCAGCGCCAGGCTTTCGGTCTGCGGCAGTTCAGCCTCAGTCAGCTTCGCGTAACGCGGATCGTGGCCCGGGTAGCGCTCGTCATCTTTGCTCAGCTCTGGAGGCGTGACCGCAAAACCACGACGCCACTGCTTAACCTGCTCGTCACCGTATTTTTCTGCGGTTTCCGCTTTGTTCAGACCTTGCAGCGCACCGTAGTGACGCTCGTTCAGTTTCCAGGATTTCTCAACCGGCAGCCAGGCCTGATCCAGCTCGTCCAGAATGTTCCACAGGGTATGGATGGCACGTTTCAGCACAGAGGTGTAAGCAAAGTCAAAGGTGAAGCCTTCATCTTTCAGCAGTTTACCTGCCGCTTTTGCTTCGCTCACGCCTTTCTCGGACAGATCAACGTCATACCAACCGGTGAAGCGGTTTTCGTTGTTCCACTGGCTTTCGCCGTGGCGCACCAGGACAAGCTTAGTATTAGCCATTTCTTACTCCTCAAGCATTTTGAATGATAACAATTCTCATTATATTGCCGTGACTGTGCCAGCAGCAACGCTTAACCCTAACCATAGCGAAAATAGTTCGAGAGTGTAAGATGCATGTGAATCCAGGGTTATGATTTTGTCTGCGATCGCCGCTATTTTCAGCAAGGCGGAGATAAAAAAGCCCTCGCGGTGAGGGCCAGGCTTTTTTGCCGGATGGCGCTTCGCTTATCAGGCCTACATTCGTAGGCCCGTGCGCCGCCGGATATTAAGCGCGCGGAATAAAATGATACTCGGTGACGCTTACGTACTCTTCACCCGGACGAAGCACACAGTCCGGCTGCGGCCATTCAGGATGGTTAGGACTGTCCGGCAGGAACTCGCTCTCCAGCGCCAGTCCTTGCCAGGCGCCGTAGGCGTCATGTTCACGCGCCGTGGTACCCTCCAGATAGTTACCGGAGTAGAACTGTAGGGCGGGGGCGGTGGTGTAGACCGTCATCTGTAACTTCTCATCAGCAGACCAGACCTGTGCGGCAGGTTGAGAAAGATCGCCTTTCGCCTGCAACAGGAAAGCATGGTCGTAGCCTTTCACCTTGCGCTGATCGTCATCACTCAGGAAATCCTGAGCAATGGTTTTCGGCTGACGGAAATCAAAGCTATTTCCGCTTACCGGTTTCAGCCCCTGATAAGGGATACCCATCTCATCGACCGGCAGATACTCATCCGCCAGGATCTGGAGTTTGTGGCTGCGGACATCGGTCTGATTACCGTCAAGGTTGAAATAGGCGTGGTTAGTCAGGTTGACCGGGCACGGCTTATCGACGGTCGCGCGGTACTCAATGGCGATGCGATTATCTTCGGTCAGGGTGAAGCGCGCGGTTGCAGTGAGATTGCCCGGGAAGCCCTGGTCTCCATCGAGGGAGTCCAGAGAGAACCAGACCTCACCGTCATTTTGCTGCACAATCTTCCAGCGACGTTTATCAAACCCTTCCGGGCCGCCGTGCAGCTGATTTTCGCCCTGGCTGGCAAGCAGGGAATACGTTACGCCGTCCATCGTAAACCGGCTTCTGGCGATGCGGTTAGCGTAGCGGCCTATGGATGCGCCCAGAAAAGCGGTCTGCTCGATATACTGCTCCGGCGATGCGCAGCCGAGCAGGGTTTCGCGCACGCTGCCGTCAGGCATCGGTACGCGGGCAGAAAGTAACGTTGCGCCCCAGTCCATCAGCGTAACCACCATCCCGGCGCTGTTGCGCAGGGTTAACAGGCGATACGGCAGACCATCCGGTGCGAGTGTTGGTGTTTCGTTTAGCACTGTCCGGCTCCTTGTGATGCTTTGCAGACATAGAAAGTTTCTTTGATGCCCGTTTTGGCTTCGTACTGTTTAGCCACCGCGTCCTGAATGGCAGGGACCAGCTCTTCCGGCACCAGGGCGACGACGCACCCGCCGAATCCGCCGCCGGTCATACGCACGCCGCCTTTGTCGCCAATCGTGGCTTTCACAATTTCAACCAGGGTGTCGATTTGCGGCACGGTGATTTCGAAATCGTCACGCATGGAGGCATGCGATTCGGCCATCAGCTCGCCCATCCGTTTCAGGTCACCTTTCGCCAGCGCGGAGGCGGCTTCTACGGTACGGGCATTTTCCGTCAGTATATGACGCACGCGCTTCGTGACAACCGGGTCCAGCTCGTGGGCAACCTTGTTAAATTCATCAAGTGAGACATCACGCAGGGCTGGCTGCTGGAAGAAGCGCGCGCCGGTTTCGCACTGTTCGCGACGGGTGTTGTACTCGCTGCCCACCAGGGTGCGTTTGAAGTTGCTGTTGATGATCACCACAGCCGCACCTTTAGGCAGCGGAACCGCTTTGGTCCCGAGCGAGCGGCAGTCAATCAGCAAAGCGTGTTCTTTCTTGCCCAGCGCGGAAATCAGCTGATCCATAATGCCGCAGTTGCAGCCCACGAACTGGTTTTCCGCTTCCTGACCGTTGAGGGCGATCTGCGCCCCGTCCAGCGGCAGATGATAAAGCTGCTGGAACACGGTGCCGACCGCCACTTCCAGCGATGCGGAAGAGCTTAATCCCGCCCCCTGCGGCACGTTGCCGCTGATCACCAGATCGGCCCCGCCGAAATTCTTGTTACGCTTTTGCAGGTGCTTCACCACGCCGCGAACATAGTTCGACCACTGCTGGCTGTCGTGGGTCACGATCGGCGCATCGAGGGAAAATTCGTCAATTTCGTTGCCGTAATCCGCGGCGATCACTCGCACATGACGATCGTCGCGTTTCGCGCAGCTGATCACCGTCTGGTAGTCGATGGCACACGGCAGGACAAAACCGTCGTTATAGTCGGTGTGCTCGCCGATCAGATTAACGCGGCCTGGCGCCTGGATAACATGGGTGGCAGGGTAGCCAAATTTTTCAGCAAACAGGGATTGTGTTTTATCTTTCAGACTCATTTTTAGACTCCTGATTCGCGGTAATGGACGTCGCTAACGGCACGCAGACGTTCTGCCGCCTGTTCCGCCGTCAGGTCGCGCTGGGTTTCCGCCAGCATTTCATAGCCCACCATGAATTTACGTACCGTCGCAGAACGCAGCAGCGGCGGGTAGAAGTGTGCATGTAACTGCCAGTGTTGATTCTCTTCGCCGTTAAACGGCGCGCCGTGCCAGCCCATGGAGTAGGGGAAGGAGCACTGGAAGAGGTTGTCGTAGCGGCTGGTCAGTTTTTTCAGCGCCAGCGCCAGGTCGTCACGCTGGGCGTCGCTGAGTTCGGTAATGCGCTGAACATGGGCTTTAGGCAGCAGCAGCGTCTCAAACGGCCACGCCGCCCAGTAAGGGACTACCGCAAGCCAGTGCTCGGTTTCCACCACGGTACGGCTGCCATCCGCCAGCTCACGCTGGGTGTAATCCACCAGCATCGGCGAACCGTTCTGGGCGAAATAGGCTTTTTGCAGTCGGTCCTCACGCTCGGCTTCATTCGGCAGGAAGCTGTTCGCCCAGATCTGACCGTGCGGATGCGGGTTTGAGCAGCCCATCGCCGCGCCTTTGTTTTCGAACACCTGCACCCAGGGATAGCTCTGCCCCAGCTCCGCGGTTTGCGCCTGCCAGGTGCTGACCACCTCTTTCAGGGCATCCACGCTCAGCTCCGGCAGCGTTTTGCTGTGATCGGGCGAGAAGCAGATCACGCGGCTGGTGCCGCGGGCGCTTTCGCAGCGCATCAGCGGGTCATGGCTTTCCGGCGCGTCTGGCGTATCGGTCATCAGCGCGGCAAAGTCGTTAGTAAACACGAAGGTGCCTTGGTAGTCCGGGTTTTTATCGCCCGTCACGCGCGTATTGCCCGGGCAGAGGAAACAGTCCGGATCATGCTGCGGCAGCGTCTGTTTGGCAGGCGTCTCTTGCGCCCCCTGCCAGGGGCGCTTGGCGCGATGCGGTGAAACTAAAATCCATTGCCCGCTGAGCGGGTTAAAAACGACGATGCGGGTGATCGACGGGATTGAATTGCGTCATGACAAATCCTTAATCCGGATAACCCTGCGGATGGCGTGACTGCCAGTGCCAGGTATCCTGTGCCATTTCATCAAGCGTGCGGGTGACACGCCAGTTAAGCTCTTTATCCGCTTTGGTGGCATCGGCCCAGTAAGCCGGGAGGTCGCCATCACGGCGGGGAGCGAAGTGATACTTCACCGGCTTGCCGCAGGCTTTACTGAAGGCATTCACCACGTCCAGCACGCTGCTGCCGATCCCGGCGCCGAGGTTGTAAATATGCACGCCCGGTTTATCCGCCAGCTGCTGCATCGCCGCCACGTGGCCGTCGGCCAGATCCATAACGTGAATGTAATCGCGCACGCCGGTGCCATCTTCGGTGGGATAATCGTTACCAAAAATCGCCAGGGAATCGCGGCGCCCTACGGCAACCTGCGCGATATACGGCATCAGGTTATTAGGAATGCCCTGCGGATCTTCGCCCATATCCCCTGACGGATGCGCGCCAACCGGGTTGAAGTAGCGCAGCAAGGCGATGCTCCACTCAGGCTGGGCTTTTTGCAGGTCGGTCAGGATCTGCTCTACCATCAGCTTGCTTTTGCCATACGGGCTTTGCGGCGTACCGGTCGGGAAGCTTTCAACGTAAGGAATTTTTGGCTGATCGCCGTAGACGGTCGCGGAGGAGCTGAAGATAAAGTTTTTAACGTTGGCCGCACGCATGGCGGAGATCAGACGCAGGGTACCGTTGACGTTGTTGTCATAGTACTCAAGCGGTTTTGCCACCGATTCGCCAACCGCTTTGAGCCCCGCGAAGTGGATAACGGTTTCAATCGCGTGATCGTGAAGGATTTCAGTCATCAACGCTTCATTGCGGATGTCGCCTTCCACGAAAGTCGGCTGTTTGCCCGAAAGACGTTCGATGACCGGCAGCACGCTGCGCTTACTGTTGCACAGGTTATCAAGAATGACGACATCGTGGCCGCTTTGCAGCAGTTGCACACAGGTATGACTTCCTATGTAACCGCTACCACCTGTTACCAGAACTCGCATATTTCGCTCCATTAGGCTTATGGTATGAATTAACCATAGCATATCAGAGACGCGAAAAGTGTGACATGGGATAAAATAGTGGTATCGTTTACACTGGTTTTCACACCCGCTTTTTATCAGACTGAGTGCATTGTAGATCAAAGAGATAGAGATGTATTGTTGCAGGTTGTCTGAAAAGCGGAGGGCAGCGCCCTCCACGCGTTAATCGATTTTGCTCAGCAGGTAGCGGTATTGCTCGCCGTCAGGGACAAATTCCAGCCGATGGGTGATGCAGGAGGGGGCATCCTCAGCATGGTGAGACACAAACAGTAGCTGGGTTTCACCTTCGCTAATCAGGACATCCACAAAGCGGCGGATCAGCTGACGGTTGAGCGGATCCAGCCCCTGCAACGGTTCATCCAGAATCAGCAGCGTAGGATGCTTGACCAGCGCGCGGACGATCAATGCCAGCCGCTGCTGTCCCCACGACAGGCTGTGGAATGGCGCATCAGCTACCCGGTTGTCCATACCCAGAATATCCAGCCACTGCTGCGCCAGCTTGTGCTGCTTGTCAGATACCGCCTGATAAATACCAATGGAGTCGAAGAAGCCAGAGAGGATCACGTTTCGCACCGTGGTGCTCACCCGGTAGTCCAGATGCAGGCTGCTGCTGACATAGCCAATGTGCTTTTTGATATCCCAGATGGTTTCCCCGCTGCCGCGGCGACGGCCGAACAGGGTGAGATCGTTGCTGTACCCCTGCGGGTGATCCCCGGTGATCAGGCTCAGCAGCGTGGATTTACCCGCCCCGTTGGGGCCGACGATCTGCCAGTGTTCACCAGGATTAACCGTCCAGCTGAGGTGATTAAGAATAGGGCGATCGTCGTAAGCAACCACCCCATCGCGCAGCACAATGCGCGGCTGATCAGGGTCCAGCCCGTGGCGTGCTGAAGGCGCATCCGGCTCCGGCAGGGCAATACCGTCCAGTTTCTCGCTGTGCGCCAGCTGTGCAATCAGCGCCTGCCGAAGCAGTACGGCTTTCTCGCCGGTTTCGGTCAGGCTACAGTCCGCCAGCACGCCCGCATAATGTACGAAATCCGGGATCTCATCAAAGCGGTTAAGCACCAGCACAAGCGTGTATCCCTGCTGGTTAAGCGACGCCAGCAACGCGGCCAGCTGCGCGCGGGACTGCACATCCAGTCCGTCAAACGGTTCATCCAGGATCAGGAGTTCCGGCTCGCTCATCAGCGCCTGACACAGCAGCGTTTTGCGCGTTTCACCGGTTGAAAGGTATTTAAAGCGGCGATTAAGCAGGGCGGTAATGCCAAATTGCTCCGCCAGCTGCTGACAGCGGGCAGGATCTTTTATCTCATCCTGGATAATTTCCGCCGTCGTGCGGCCGGTATCTTCTTCGCCGGGGCTGAGCAAATCGGTATTGTTACGCTGCCACTCATCGCTGACCAGCTTTTGCAGCTGTTCGAAGGAAAGGCGCGTCAGCCGGGTAAAGGTGCACCGACGTTCACCCTTCAGTTGGGTTAATTCGCCTGCCAGAGCGCGGGCCAGCGCGGATTTTCCGCTGCCATTCGTGCCCACAAACGCCCAGCTTTCTCCGGCGCGAAGGGTTAACTCTGGCAGCGATAAGGTACGGGTATCACTAAGACGAAACGTGCCTTGCGAAATATGCAATGATGACATGTGTTATCCCATTTTTTGCAGCAACAGATGTCAGGGATACTCAGTGTAAGCAGGGTTGTCAATGCGCTTAGCACAATGTGGCGATAATTACCCTGTCTGCATTGAAATATGCGGTCACCACAGCACCTTCGTCTAATTCGGTCGCGTCGTTCACCGGAACGGTGGCGCAGAGCAACTGTCCATCCGGCAGGGTCATCAGCACTTCACATTGTTCTGCGCCGCGCTCGATGTGGCTGATACGCCCGCGTAGCTGGTTGTCGGCCTCTGCGGCCTGCTCAGGGTTGAGTGCGATGCTGATCCAGGGCGCTTTGAGTAATACCAGCACCTCCTGACCTTCGTTCAGCCCAAGGCGTTGACCACTTTGCGCGGTGATGGCGGCTTTCAGGCGCGTCGTACCGTCCGCGAGCAGGATCTCTATATGCTCCTGCACCTGCGAATGATCGCGCCCCGTCACCGTACCAAACCACTGGTTGCGGGCGCTGGTCTGCAAAGAGAAACGGGAGATGGCGCCCAGCAGGCTGTCCAGCGGCAGGTTGTCGTCATCGCTCAGCACATCAAATGCTTTTTGCTGGATCTGCGCCAGTAAATCGTAGAGCTGGATCAGACGTTGCCCGTAACGCGTCAACACGGCGCCGCCGCCGCCTTTCCCGCCGGTGGCGCGCTCAACCAGCGTATGTTCGCTCAGGGTGTTCATGTCGTTAATCGCATCCCAGGCGCTTTTATAGCTGATGCCGGTGTTTTTGGCTCCCTGGCTAATCGAGCCAGTTTGTTCTATTTGTTTTAACAGGGCGATGCGTCGCGGATCGGCGAAAAGCTTCTGCTGAAGTCGTAGTGTGAGGAGAATTTCGGCCTGCATAACAGTGTCCCGGCAAAAAGGCTATTGTGACCCAAATGCCCGGGGGCGGAAAGCGCACCGCACAAAAGGGGATGTTTTTCTTACTTTTCAGGGTAGAATAAGCCGTTCACAAGATCTGGAGAAAACCATGTTAGAGTTGTTGAAAAGTCTGGTATTCGCGGTAATCATGGTGCCAGTAGTGATGGCTATCATCCTCGGTGCCATCTACGGCCTGGGTGAAGTGTTCAACGTCTTTTCGAACATTGGTCATCGTCGTGACCAGCCTAAAAAGCAGCAATGATTTCCTCCAAAACGCCCGGCCAGCCCGGGCGTTTTGCTCTCAAGTTTATTCCTTTCCCGCCGATATCTTTTACAACGTTCCTTGAGTTTACGCATTAATGGGTACGATTTAGCGCTAGGAACGCCTGCGATATGTCGTTATATTTATTTGTATATAACGATACGCACAGGAGCTTCAAATGGCACGTTCATGGGTACGCCTTTTCGCAGGGGCAACGCTGACTCTCTCACTCACCGGCCACGCGCTGGCGGATGAAGTAAAAATCACGGTCTTTGCGGCGGCGTCGCTGACTAACGCGATGCAGGATATTGCTGCGGTATACAAAAAAGAGAAAAACGTCGAGGTGGTCTCGTCGTTTGCCTCCTCGTCCACGCTGGCCCGCCAGATTGAAGCGGGGGCGCCCGCGGATCTGTTCATCTCTGCCGATCAGAAATGGATGGATTACGCGGTGGAGAAAAAATCTGTTGATACGGCTACCCGCGAAACGCTGCTGGGAAATAGCCTGGTGGTGGTCGCGCCCGTAAACAGCAAGCAGGACGACATCGCCATCAACAAACAGACGGACTGGACCCGTCTGCTCAACGGTGGCCGTCTGGCGGTAGGCGATCCGGAGCATGTTCCTGCCGGGATTTATGCGAAAGAAGCGCTACAAAAACTGGGCGCGTGGGAGACCTTATCGCCGAAGCTGGCTCCCGCAGAAGATGTGCGTGGCGCGCTGGCGCTGGTGGAGCGTAACGAAGCGCCACTCGGGATCGTTTACGGCTCCGATGCCGTCGCCAGTAAAGGTGTGAAGGTGGTGGGCACCTTCCCGGAAGACTCGCATAAGAAAGTGGAATATCCTGTTGCGATAGTTGATGGACATAAAAATGCGAGCGTGACGGCCTTCGTTGACTACCTGAAGGGGCCGGAAGCGTCCGCGATCTTTAAACGTTACGGATTTACGACTCACGAATGATATTGACCGAACCTGAATGGCAGGCCGTGCTGCTGAGCCTGAAAGTCTCTTCCCTGGCGGTTGCGCTGAGTTTGCCCTTTGGGGTGTTCTTTGCCTGGTTACTGGTTCGCGTGAAGTTTCCAGGCAAAGCCCTGCTCGACAGTGTTCTCCATCTTCCGCTCGTCTTACCGCCTGTGGTGGTCGGATATCTGCTGCTGATCTCCATGGGGCGACGCGGTTTTATCGGCGAATGGCTGTACGACTGGTTCGGCCTGACCTTTGCTTTCAGCTGGCGCGGCGCGGTTCTGGCCGCGGCGGTGATGTCCTTCCCGCTGATGGTGCGCGCTATCCGCCTGGCGCTGGAAGGGGTGGATACTCGGTTAGAACAGGCCGCCCGTACGCTGGGCGCAGGCCGCTGGCGGGTATTCCTGACCATTACGCTTCCGCTCACGTTACCGGGCATTATCGTCGGTACGGTGTTAGCCTTCGCCCGCTCGCTGGGTGAGTTTGGCGCGACCATCACCTTTGTGTCGAACATTCCCGGCGAGACGCGGACCATCCCGTCGGCCATGTATACCCTGATTCAGACCCCGGGCGGCGAAGGTGCGGCGGCCCGGCTGTGTATTATTTCGATTGTGCTCGCTCTGGTCTCGCTGCTGGTGTCTGAGTGGCTGGCGCGCCTCAGCCGTGAACGGATGGGGAAACCGTGATGCTGGAACTCAACTTTACGCAAACCCTGGGCAGCCACACGCTGACGCTGAACGAAACGCTGCCTGCCTGCGGTATCACCGCTATTTTTGGCGTGTCGGGGGCGGGGAAAACGTCGCTGATTAATGCGATTAGCGGCCTGACGCGTCCCCAGTCTGGCCGTATTGTGTTAAATAACCGCGTCTTGAATGACGCGGAGAAGAAGGTCTGCCTGTCACCGGACAAACGTCGCATCGGCTATGTGTTTCAGGATGCGCGCCTGTTTCCGCACTACAGCGTACGCGGGAACCTGCGTTACGGCATGGCAAAAAGCATGGCCGGACAGTTCGATAAGCTGGTGGCGCTGCTGGGCATCGAACCGCTGCTGGATCGTCTGCCGTCGTCGCTGTCGGGGGGTGAAAAACAGCGCGTGGCGATTGGCCGCGCCCTGTTAACCGCGCCGGAACTGTTGCTGCTGGATGAGCCGCTGGCCTCGCTGGATATTCCGCGCAAGCGCGAGCTGCTGCCGTATCTGCAACGTCTGGCGCGGGAAATCAACGTGCCCATGCTCTACGTCAGCCATTCGCTGGATGAGATCTTACATCTGGCCGACAAAGTGCTGGTGCTGGAAGCGGGCAGGGTGAAGGCATTCGGCAATCTGGAGGAGGTGTGGGGCAGCAGCGTTATGCATCCATGGCTGCCAAAGGAGCAGCAGAGCAGCATTCTGAAGGTGAGCGTGCTGGAGCACCATCCGCACTACGCGATGACCGCGCTGGCGCTGGGCGATCAGCATTTGTGGGTGAATAAAATCGATACGCCGATTCAGTCCACGTTACGGATCCGCATTCAGGCATCGGATGTCTCTCTGGTCCTGCAACCGCCGCTGCAAACCAGTATCCGCAATATTTTGCGCGCAAAAGTGGCGCAGTGTTTTGATGATAACGGCCAGGTGGAAGTGCAGCTGGAAGTGGGCAGCAGAACGCTGTGGGCGCGCATCAGCCCGTGGGCCAGGGATGAGCTGGGCATCAAGCCTGGCCTGTGGCTTTACGCGCAAATCAAGAGCGTCTCCATCACCGCCTGATTACAGCAGGTGGGTATAAATATACTGCGCGATGCTGTCGGTGGTGTTATCGCCAATCACCACGTCAGCACGCGCTTTCACCGCGTCATCGGCATTACCCATCGCCACGCCCGTTCCGGCCGCTTCCAGCATGCTGATGTCGTTATAGTTATCGCCGAAAGCAATCACGTCCTGCATTGATCCGCCCTGCGATTCAACGAACTGGGTCAGACGCTTTCCCTTACTGTTGCCTTTGCGGGCGATATCCACCTGATCGTGCCAGGACCATTCACATTCCAGACCCAGCGTATGCTCGACCTGTTTTGCGAAAGTATTCAGTTTGGCGGTGTCTTCATCGGTCAGGGCAAATTTCCAGATTGCGTCGACGTCTTCCGCCGCCTGGCGCAGGGAGGAAACCTGAGTGAACACCGGACGCTGCGCTTCCGGCAGAGACAGAGCCCAGTTGCTGGTGCGGATCACATGGCCGGTAGGGCGTTCATACACCATGGCGTTATCCACATACATCAGGCCGTGAATGGCGTGCTCATCCAGCAAATCAATTAATTGTAGCGCCTGAGTAACGGGAAGCGGATCGGAGGCTAAAACCTTTTTTGCCTGATAATCATACAAATAGGTGCCATTACAACAAATTGCAGGTGTATCTAAGCCCAGTGCCTGATAAAAAGGATGAATGGCTACGTGATGTCGACCCGTTACGATGAGAAGTTGATACCCCGCTTCCTGGGCTCGTTTGAGGGCCTCAAGGGAAGAGGGGAGCAGGGTTTTCTGAGGGGTAAGCAGTGTTCCGTCTAAATCCAGGGCAATCACTCGCGAGGTCATTTTTTCTTCCGGGTTAATGTTGAATTTAAGGTCTGTCGGGATGGTACACCGAGAGCGGAACCCTGCAAAATCCCGGACTACAATTCAGCATTCACCGTTAAAAATAATCAGGAGTATTCATGAAACAAACCGTTTATACCGCCAGTCCTGAAAGTCAGCAGATCCATGTCTGGCGTTTGAATACAGAAGGTTCGCTTACGCTGGTTCAGGTTGTTGATGTGCCAGGCCAGGTGCAGCCGATGGTCGTCAGCCCGGATAAACGTTTTCTTTATGTCGGCGTACGCCCGGAATTCCGCGTGCTGGCATACCGCATCTCCCCGGATGACGGCGCGCTGACCTATACCGCAGAAGCCCCGCTGCCGGGCAGTCCGACCCATATTTCTACCGACCATAAAGGCAACTTTATCTTCAGCGGCTCCTACAATGCAGGCTGCGTGAGCGTCACCCGCCTGGAAGACGGTATTCCCGTTGAGACCGTCGACGTGGTAGAAGGGCTCGAAGGTTGCCACTCCGCCAACATTTCGCCGGATAACCGCACGCTGTGGGTGCCAGCGCTGAAGCAGGACCGCATCTGCCTGTTTACCCTGAGCGATGACGGCCATCTGGTCGCGCAGAGCCCGGCGGAAGTCACCACCGTGGAAGGCGCAGGCCCGCGCCACATGGTCTTCCTTCCGAATCAGCAGTATGCCTATGTCGTTAACGAGCTGAACAGCTCGGTAGACGTGTGGGAGCTGAACGATCCTAACGGGCAGATCGAGTGCGTACAGACGCTGGACATGATGCCATCTGATTTCTCCGACACACGCTGGGCGGCAGACATTCACATCACGCCGGATGGCCGTCACCTGTATGCCTGTGACCGTACCTCCAGTCTGATCACCGTCTTCAGCGTCTCTGAAGACGGCAGCGTTCTGGCAGTTGAAGGCTTCCAGCCGACAGAAACCCAGCCGCGCGGCTTTAATGTCGACCACAGCGGCAAATACCTGATTGCGGCGGGGCAGAAATCCCACCACATCGCGCTCTATGAAATCCAGGGCGTGCAGGGTCTGCTGGAAGAGAAAGGACGCTATGCGGTCGGACAAGGGCCGATGTGGGTTGTGATTAACGCTCACTGATCCGCAGACGAAAAAAACCTCGCAAATGCGAGGTTTTTTTATGCGCGGTTAATGCATGAGGTAGGCCGGGTAAGGCGCAGCCGCCACCCGGCAGCAGGCATTTTACTGCTTCGGCTCAGCAACCACTTTGCTACCCAGACCGCGGTTGTTGTATTCCCACATGCGGTTAAAGTTAGCGTCGTTCAGGTTACGCTGCACGTTGTCTTTATCATCCATCGTGCCGGTGTTGCCGGAGAAAGGACGTTTCGAGATCGCCGCATCCGCCCACGGTTTCGCCATGTTAAAGCCTTCGTTAATCACGCTGTCGCGGATCACGACCTGGCCGTTAGTGGCGGAGTCCACGTCCAGAGAGCGACCAAGCTGCGCCACGCCATCGCCAGCAGCAGTAAAGCGGCTATTCACGGCCAGGAAGCCGTAGAACAGGTTAGACTGCGTGGCCGGGGCAAAGACGTAACCTTCCTGCTGCGTACGTGAATTCACCACGCGGAAGTCGGTATTATCAAACACCACCGCGCCGCGGCCGGAGACCATATCCACGTCGCCTTCAATGTAGCTGTTGGTGACCAGAGTACGCGTCAGACGATTGTTCTGAAGGGTATTCTGCACGCCGCTGTTGGTCACGAAGAAGGTGTTCTGGCGGCCCAGGATATTGACGTTGTTAATCTGTACCTTGTCGCCATCGCTACGCAGCGCCACGGCCTGATGATTACCTGCGTCAACGCTGTCGCCCAGGGTGTTCTGAATGGTCAGGTTCTGCAATTGCAGACCGTTGTTCTGTGACCAGAATACCGCCGAGCACATCACGCCAATGGTGGCGGCACGCTTGCGCTGGCAGTTATCAAACATATACCACGCCGGTTTACCTGGCATGTATTTACCGGCCGGGTTCACCAGATGGCGCCAGGTGGTGCTGTCGATCTCTGAATCAATCGCCAGGCCAATTTTTACGTCGACCGCTTTTTCGCCCAGGCCGTAAAGCGTAATGCTTCCCGGTGCCGCCGGAACATAAACGGTTCCTTCGTATTCACCCGGCAGGATGGCAATGTACTGACGAGATGCGCTGTGTTTGGTGATTGCGGCATCAACGGCTGCCTGAATAGAGGTGTGTGTAACGCCCTCTGCCCCGGCCGGGCCGACAACGAAGTCTGGCTGTTTCGGCAGGTTAATAGAAGAAGGCGTCCACGGGGCTGCATTGGGATCCATCGCCGAGAAATAGTGCGCACGGGTGAAGTTTTTCGCTTCAGCCGCTGACAGGATCGGACGGGAAGCGGTGCCCGGAGCAACCTGCTCAGAAGGTTGCTGATCCGGTGGTGTTGAACTGCAAGCGGATAAAGTCACGCCAAAGGCGAGTGCCAACGCCAGACGGGAAATCCTGGAAATATTCAAGGTAATGCTCCTGGGTATGCAAGTCTTATCTGGATAGACGAAATAGCCTGCTTTTTTATACTAAGTTGAGCGAAACGGGAAGATAAAAACCGGAAAAGTTGCATTTTTGCCCGCAGGCGACGGGAAAGTCATCACAAATAAATAACATTTTCCCCCAATGCGGTTGACAGCAGGCGGCAGATGAAAATAAATGTCTATACAACCCATGACAAGTGGAAGGCACATGCAGCAGCTTCATCCCGATGATGTGATATGGCGAAATGCGCGACTGGCAACCCTGGCGACAGGTGAGGCGGAACCCTACGGCCTGAGAGAACAACATGCCCTCGTTGTGCGCGGCCAGACGATTCTGGCCGTGATTCCTGAATCCGAGATCCCCTCCGGGCATCGTCAGTGTGTCGATCTCGACGGGCGTCTGGTTACCCCCGGCCTGATCGATTGCCACACCCATCTGGTGTTCGGCGGCGATCGCGCAGCGGAATGGGAGCAACGGCTTAACGGCGTGTCATATCAGACCATTAGCGCGCAGGGCGGCGGAATTAACGCCACGGTCACGGCCACCCGCAACAGTTCGCCGGAAACGCTCCTGAGGGTGGCGCAGCAGCGACTCCAGCGGCTGATGAATGAAGGCGTAACGACCGTTGAAATCAAATCAGGATACGGACTGAATGCCGAAGCCGAAGAGAAAATGCTGCTGGTTGCCCGCCAGCTCAGCCTGAATAATCTGGTCGATATCAGCCCGACGCTGCTGGCCGCGCACGCCGTTCCTGCCGAGTACCGACAGGATCCGGATGCCTATCTGACGCTGGTCTGTGAGCAGATCATGCCCACGCTGTGGCAAAAAGAGTTATTTGAAGCGGTGGACGTGTTTTGTGAAAACGTCGGCTTTACCCCGGCTCAAACCGAGCGCCTGTTCCGGGCCGCCGCCGCGCTCGGGATCCCGGTAAAAGGGCATGTAGAGCAACTGTCGAATCTCGGCGGCGCGGCGCTGGTCAGCCAGTATAAAGGGCTGTCGGCCGATCATATTGAGTATCTCGATGATGCAGGTATTCAGGCGATGGCGCAAAGCGGCACGGTGGCGGTATTGCTCCCCGGCGCGTTCTATTTTCTTCAGGAGCGCCAGCGTCCACCGGTGGCGCAGCTGAGAGAGCAGGGCGTGCCGATGGCGGTGGCTACCGACTACAATCCGGGCACCAGCCCGTTTGCCAGCCTACATCTGGCAATGAACATGGCCTGCGTCCAGTTTGGCCTCACGCCGGAAGAGGCCTGGGCTGGCGTGACGCGGCATGCGGCGCAGGCGCTAGGACGTGGTGCGACGCACGGGCAGTTAAAGCCCGGTTATGTGGCTGATTTCGTCGTCTGGGAGGCGAATCATCCGGTTGAGATGGTTTACGAGCCGGGGCGGAATCCTTTGTATCAACGCGTGTTTCGGGGGCAGGTAGCATGAAACTGTGGCATCCCGTCTCTCCGCAGGTCTGGCAAGGGCGTGACGACAGCGCCGAGTCCAGCACCGCGAAACGTCTCTTCCAGACCATACAGCAGCGCGAACACTTTTCTCCCGTGCCGTCAGGCATCGCCCTGCTGGGCTTTGAATGTGATGAAGGGGTTAAGCGTAACCAGGGCAGGCCCGGTGCTGCACAGGCGCCCGATGTGTTGCGCGGCGCGCTGGCGAATATGGCGAGCCATCAGGGGCATGCGCGCCTCGTGGATATGGGTTCTGTTTATGTTGAAGGCGACGCGCTGGAGGCGGCACAGCAGGCGCTGAGCGAGGCCATAACCGCGTGCCAGCAATCCGGGATGCGTACTCTGGTTTTCGGCGGTGGACATGAAACCGCCTGGGCGCACGGGCGCGGCGTGCTGGACGCCTTTCCGAACGATCGCATTGCGGTGATCAACCTGGATGCGCACCTCGATTTACGCAAGGCCGAACGGGCAACGTCCGGCACGCCGTTCCGCCAGCTGGCGCACTACTGCGCGTCTCAGTCGCGGGCGTTTCACTACGCATGCCTGGGGGTAAGCCGTGCGGCGAATACTCAGGCGCTGTGGGAGGAAGCTGAGCGGTTGAACGTGACGCTGGTTGAAGATCTCGATTTTCGCCGGGATGCGCTATCCGCGCTGGATAGCGTGCTTGCGCAGGCAGACCGGGTTTATCTCACCGTTGACCTGGATGTGCTGCCCGCCGCAGAAATGCCTGCCGTGTCCGCCCCTGCGGCGTTGGGGATCCCGGCGCTGGATCTGTTCCCGGTGATTGAGCGTATCTGCCGAAGCGGTAAACTACAGGCGGCGGATCTGGTGGAATTTAATCCGCACTACGATCGGGACGGACAGGGGGCGAAGCTCGCCGCCCGACTGGCCTGGCAAATTGCTCACTGGTGGGCATAACAACATTCAAGGAGTCATGATGTTTTCACGCTCGCCCCTGCCGCAGCCGAGCCCTCCCGCACCTTTTTACGAAAAGGTGAAGCAGGCGATCAGCGAAAAAATCGCCGCCGGCGTCTGGCGCCCGCACGACCGCATTCCGTCCGAGGCCGAGCTGGTGACGCAGTTTGGCTTTAGCCGAATGACCATCAACCGCGCACTGCGTGAACTGACCGATGAAGGGTTGCTGGTGCGCCTGCAAGGGGTCGGGACATTTGTGGCGGAGCCAAAAGGACAGTCAGCGCTGTTTGAAATCCGCAGCATTGCCGATGAAATTGCCGCCCGTAACCATCAGCACCACTGCGAGGTGCTGGTGCTTGAAGAGACGCAGGCCAGCGCCGAACAGGCCATCGAGCTGAACGTTACCGAGGGCACCCGGATTTTCCATTCGGTGATGGTGCATTATGAGAACGACATTCCGGTCCAGATTGAAGATCGCTGCGTCAACGCGGAGCGGATACCGGACTACCTGAACCAGGATTACACCCAAACCACACCGCATGCGTATCTCTCGCTCGTCGCCCCGCTGACGGAAGGGGAGCATATCGTGGAGGCCGTGCGCGCCACGCCGCAGGAGTGCGAGCTGTTGCGTATTAAAGAGCACGATCCCTGCCTGCTGATCCGCCGTCGTACCTGGTCGTCCTCGCAAATTGTGTCGCATGCGAAGCTGCTGTTCCCGGGGAATCGCTACCGGTTGCAGGGCCACTTTATGTCATAAGTTTTATAAGCGTGATCGCTAACGCAATATAGCAAAATTGTATCTTTTTTGTTAAATCCGACCTTGTGTGTGCTTGTCTATACAAGTATATCTAAATGCATCACCTGTCCCTTATGAGGAACACACAATGTCGTCAGATAAATACCGCAAGCAGGATGTCCGCGCCGCGCGCGGCACCACGCTCACCGCAAAAAGCTGGCTCACCGAAGCACCGCTGCGCATGTTGATGAACAACCTTGATCCTGAGGTAGCAGAAAATCCCCACGAGCTGGTGGTCTACGGCGGCATTGGCCGCGCCGCGCGCAACTGGGCGTGCTATGACGCGATTGTCGAGTCTTTGACGAATCTCGAAAACGACGAAACGCTGCTGGTGCAATCCGGCAAACCGGTGGGCGTATTCAAAACCCATAAAAATGCGCCCCGCGTGCTGATTGCCAACTCCAACCTGGTGCCGCACTGGGCGACGTGGGAACACTTCAACGAGCTG
Source organism: Enterobacter cloacae complex sp. EB5 (assembly GCF_031432835.1). Lineage (NCBI taxonomy): Bacteria > Pseudomonadati > Pseudomonadota > Gammaproteobacteria > Enterobacterales > Enterobacteriaceae > Enterobacter > Enterobacter cloacae complex sp. EB5. The sequence continues at coordinate 604,524 of NZ_CP133860.1, read as the reverse complement.
GACGCAAAAGGGCTGGCCATGTACGGCCAGATGACCGCGGGCAGCTGGATCTACATCGGCAGCCAGGGGATTGTGCAGGGCACCTATGAAACCTTCGTGGAAGCGGGCCGTCAGCACTATAACGGCTCACTGAAAGGCCGCTGGGTGCTCACCGCCGGACTGGGCGGCATGGGCGGCGCGCAGCCGCTGGCCGCGACGCTGGCGGGCGCGTGCTCCCTGAACATTGAGTGCCAGCAGAGCCGCATCGATTTCCGTCTGCGTACCCGCTATGTCGATGAACAGGCCGACAACCTCGATGACGCGCTGGCGCGCATCAAAAAGTACACCGCTGAAGGCAAAGCCGTGTCGGTTGCCCTGTGCGGCAACGCGGCGGATATTCTGCCGGAACTGGTGGCGCGCGGCGTGCGTCCGGATCTGGTCACCGACCAGACCAGCGCTCACGATCCGCTTCACGGCTATCTGCCAAAAGGCTGGACGTGGGAAGACTACCAGCAAAAAGCGGAAACCGATCCTGAGGGCACGGTACTGGCGGCTAAACGCGCCATGGCGGAACACGTCTCCGCGATGCTGGCCTTCAGTAAGATGGGTATTCCGACCTTTGATTACGGGAATAACATCCGCCAGATGGCGAAAGAGATGGGTGTGAATAACGCCTTTGACTTCCCCGGCTTCGTGCCCGCCTATATTCGTCCGCTGTTCTGCCGCGGCATCGGGCCGTTCCGCTGGGTTGCCCTGTCCGGCGACCCGGAGGATATCTACAAAACTGACGCCAGAGTGAAAGAGATTGTCGCCGACGACGAACACCTGCATCGCTGGCTGGATATGGCGCGCGAGCGCATTAATTTCCAGGGCTTACCGGCGCGTATCTGCTGGGTCGGGCTGGAGTGGCGGCAAAAACTCGGCCTCGCCTTTAACGAAATGGTGCGCAGCGGCGAAGTCTCCGCGCCGATCGTCATTGGCCGCGACCACCTGGACTCCGGCTCTGTCGCCAGTCCGAACCGTGAAACCGAAGCCATGCGCGACGGCTCGGATGCGGTCTCCGACTGGCCGCTGCTGAATGCCCTGCTGAACACCGCCAGCGGCGCGACCTGGGTATCGCTGCACCACGGCGGCGGCGTCGGGATGGGCTTCTCCCAGCATTCCGGGATGGTCATCGTCTGTGACGGAACTGATGAAGCGGCGGCGCGTATCGCTCGCGTGCTGCACAACGACCCGGCAACTGGCGTGATGCGTCACGCGGATGCGGGTTACGAGATTGCCATTGACTGTGCCAAAGAGCAGGGCCTGAACCTGCCGATGATCCCCGCCACACAAGGAAAGCCTGCATGAACGCGTTAACACTTACTCCCGGCTCGCTGACGCTCAAACAGCTGCGTCACGTCTGGCGTCAGCCGGTGACACTCTCCCTTGATGAAAGCGCCCACCGCGCCATTAACGACAGCGTGGCCTGCGTGGAGGCGATTGTGGCGGAGGGGCGCACCGCCTACGGCATCAACACCGGGTTTGGCCTGCTGGCGCAGACCCGCATCGCCACGCACGATCTGGAGAATTTACAGCGTTCGCTGGTGCTGTCGCACGCGGCGGGCGTCGGTCAGCCGCTGGACGATGAGATCGTCCGCCTGATGATGGTGTTGAAAATCAACAGCCTGGCGCGTGGGTTTTCCGGCATTCGTCTGAGCGTGATCCAGGCGCTGATGGCGCTGGTCAATGCAGAAGTTTATCCGTGGATCCCGGCGAAGGGCTCCGTCGGCGCCTCCGGCGATCTGGCGCCGCTGGCGCATATGTCGCTGCTCCTGCTGGGTGAAGGCCAGGCGCGCTGGCAAGGGGAGTGGCTGCCTGCGAAAGAGGCGCTGAAAAAAGCCGGGTTAACGCCGATCACCCTCGCGGCAAAAGAGGGGCTGGCGCTGCTCAACGGCACGCAGGCGTCGACCGCTTTCGCGCTGCGCGGTCTGTTTGAAGCGGAAGATCTGTTCGCCTCCGCGGTGGTGTGCGGTGCACTGACCACTGAGGCGGTGCTCGGCTCGCGTCGTCCGTTCGATGCCCGCATCCACGAGGTGCGCGGTCAGCGCGGTCAGATTGATGCCGCTGCCATGTACCGCCACGTACTTACCGATACCAGCGACATTGCCGATTCGCATCACAACTGCGAGAAGGTGCAGGATCCGTATTCCCTCCGCTGTCAGCCGCAGGTGATGGGCGCCTGCCTGACGCAGCTGCGCCAGGCGGCAGAAGTGCTGCTGGTGGAGGCCAATGCGGTGTCCGACAACCCGCTGGTGTTTGCCCAGGAAAACGAGGTGGTCTCCGGCGGTAACTTCCACGCCGAGCCGGTGGCGATGGCCGCTGATAACATCGCCCTGGCGATTGCCGAAATCGGGGCGTTGTCTGAGCGTCGAATCGCGCTGATGATGGATAAGCACATGTCCCAGCTGCCGCCATTCCTGGTGCGCAACGGCGGCGTGAACTCGGGCTTTATGATCGCCCAGGTCACCGCCGCGGCACTGGCAAGCGAGAACAAAGCCCTGTCGCATCCGCACAGCGTGGACAGCCTGCCAACCTCAGCCAACCAGGAAGATCACGTTTCGATGGCCCCGGCTGCCGGGCGTCGCCTCTGGGAGATGGCCTCTAACACCCGCGGCGTGCTGGCGGTGGAGTGGCTGGCGGCGTGTCAGGGTATTGATTTGCGTGAAGGGCTAACATCCAGCCCGCTGCTGGAGCAGGCGCGTCATACGCTGCGCGAGCACGTTACGCACTACGATGACGACCGCTTCTTTGCGCCGGATATTGATAAGGCGATGCAGCTTCTGGAGGAAGGACGGCTGGTGGGGCTATTGCCTTCCGTGCTGTGATTTTTACCCTCACCCTAACCCTCTCCCACAGGGAGAGGGAATTGTTAGGTTTTCTCCCTCTCCCTGTGGGAGAGGGCCGGGGTGAGGGCATCAGCCGCACGATTACGAATACATCGCCGTAATCGACGCGCTACCCAACGAATGGAAATGCACGTTAAAGCCTACCATCGCGCCGCTCGCCCCTTCGTCGACCTCAATCTTGTCCACATCCAGCGCGTGCACGGTGAAGATATAGCGGTGCGTTTCCCCTTTTGGCGGCGCCGCGCCGCCGTAGCCCGCTTTGCCAAAGTCCGTGCGCGTCTGAATCGCACCGTCGGGTAGAGCAACCAGATCGGAACCGGAGCCCTGCGGCAGCACGCGCGTGTCGGCGGGCAGGTTTGCCACGATCCAGTGCCACCAGCCCGACCCGGTTGGCGCATCCGGATCGTAGCAGGTCACAACAAAACTTTTGGTTCCCGCTGGCACATCGTCCCACGCCAGATGGGGAGAGATATTATCCCCCTGATAACCCATCCCGTTAAATACGTGACGTTCCGGCAGCTTTTCGCCGTCGCGCAAATCTTTACTGATGATTTTCATCCGATTTTCCTCGTTACTCACTCATTCAGAAAGTGTAACGCATGGGGTTAAATCGTGAAATGCGCTGAAATGGTAACGGCTTTAACCACTGCCCCGGTCAGCTTGCGGAGCTGATCCGCAGAAATGCTGTACGGCGGCATGAGGTAGATCAGCTTACCGAAAGGCCGCACCCACACGCCCTGGTCAACGAAGAAGCGCTGCAACGCGGCCATGTTCACCGGATGCGTTGTCTCGATCACCCCGATGGCGCCCAGTACGCGGACGTCCGCGACGTATTCCGCCTCCGCCGCCGCGCTTAACTGCTGCTTCAGCTGCGCCTCAATCGCCGCCACCTGCGTCTGCCACGCGCCGCTCTCCAGAATGGCGAGGCTTTCGCTTGCCACGGCGCAGGCCAGCGGGTTGCCCATAAACGTCGGGCCGTGCATAAAGCAGCCCGCGTCGCCGTCGCTGATGGTGTCGGCAACCTGGCGGGTGGTAAGCGTGGCGGAGAGCGTCATGGTGCCGCCGGTGAGCGCTTTCCCCAGGCACAGAATATCCGGCGCGATCCCCGCATGCTCGCAGGCGAACAGCTTTCCGGTGCGGCCAAAGCCGGTGGCGATCTCATCGGCAATCAGCAGGATCCCTTCGCGGTCGCACATCTTCCGAATGCGCTTCAGCCACTCGGGATGGTACATCCGCATTCCGCCCGCGCCCTGCACAATCGGTTCGAGAATAACGGCGGCAATCTCGTGGCGATGGGCCGCCATCAGCCGCGCGAAGCCCACCATGTCCATCTCGTTCCATTCGCCGTCGAAGCGGCTCTGCGGGGCTGGCGCAAACAGGTTTTCCGGCAGATAGCCTTTCCACAGGCTGTGCATGGAGTTGTCCGGATCACATACCGACATCGCGCCGAAAGTGTCGCCGTGATAGCCGTTGCGGAAGGTAAGGAACCGCTGGCGCGTTTCGCCCTTCGCATGCCAGTACTGCAACGCCATTTTCATCGCCACTTCCACGGCCACCGAGCCGGAGTCGGCCAGGAAAACGCACTCCAGCGATTCAGGCGTCATCGCTACCAGGCGACGGCATAAATCCACCGCGGGCTGATGCGTGATCCCGCCAAACATCACGTGTGACATCTGGTCAATCTGCGCTTTCATCGCCGCGTTCAGTCGCGGGTGGTTGTAGCCATGGATCGCCGCCCACCAGGAGGACATCCCGTCAACAAGCCGCTCGCCGCTGGCGAGATGCAGCTCGCAGCCGTGGGCCGAGGCTACCGGATAGACGGGAAGGGGGCGGGTCGTGGAGGTGTAAGGGTGCCAGATATGCTGCTTGTCGAAGGCGAGATCGTCCTGGGTCATAATCGACTTGTAAACCATTTTGAAAAGTTTTAGGTTTACAAGTATAAACCGAACCGACAATTAACAAAACCCTTTGGAGAAGCCCGATGGCTCACCACGCACGCTGGACGATGTCGCAAGTCACTGAATTATTCAACAAACCTTTCCTGGAGCTAATGTTTGAGGCGCAACAGGTGCACCGCCAGCACTTCGATCCGCGTCATGTTCAGGTCAGCACGCTGCTGTCGATCAAAACCGGGGCTTGCCCGGAAGACTGCAAATATTGCCCGCAAAGCGCGCGCTATAAAACCGGTCTCGAATCCGAGCGCCTGATGGAAGTCGAGCAGGTGCTCGACTCCGCGCGCAAGGCCAAAAACGCTGGCTCGACCCGCTTCTGCATGGGCGCGGCGTGGAAAAATCCGCATGATCGCGACATGCCCTATCTGGAGCAGATGGTGAAGGGGGTGAAGGAGATGGGGCTTGAAGCCTGCATGACCCTGGGAACGTTGAACGAGGAGCAGGCGCAGCGTCTCTCGGCGGCGGGGCTGGATTACTATAACCACAACCTCGATACCTCGCCGGAATTCTACGGCAACATCATCACCACGCGCACCTATCAGGAGCGTCTGGACACGCTGGATAAAGTGCGTGATGCGGGGATCAAGGTCTGTTCCGGCGGCATCGTGGGACTGGGCGAGACGGTAAAAGATCGTGCCGGCCTGTTGTTACAGCTGGCAAACCTGCCGACCCCGCCGGAAAGCGTGCCCATCAACATGCTGGTGAAGGTAAAAGGCACGCCGCTGGCGGATAACGAGGACGTGGATGCCTTCGATTTCATCCGCACCATCGCGGTGGCGCGCATCATGATGCCGACCTCTTACGTTCGCCTCTCTGCCGGTCGCGAGCAGATGAGCGAGCAGACCCAGGCGATGTGCTTCATGGCCGGGGCCAACTCCATCTTCTACGGCTGCAAACTGCTGACCACGCCAAACCCGGAAGAGGACAAAGATGTCCAGCTGTTCCGCAAGCTGGGGCTGAACCCACACCAGACCGGGGTACAGGTGGGGGATAACGAGCAACAACAGCAGCTGGAGCAGCAGATTTTTAACGCCGACACCGACCAGTTCTACAACGCGGCAGCCGTATGACCTGGCAGGCACGTATCAGGACCGCGCTCGACGAGCGGCGGGCGGCGGATGCGTTTCGGGTACGCAGGGTTATGGAAAACGGTGCAGGCCGTTATCTCACCCGGGAAGGAGAGCTGTTCTGTAATTTCTCCAGCAACGATTATCTGGGCCTGAGCCAGCACCCGCAGATCGTTCGCGCCTGGCAGCAGGGCGCGGATCGCTACGGCGTGGGCAGCGGTGGCTCCGGGCACGTCAGCGGCTACACCACGGCGCATCAGGCGCTGGAGGAAGAGCTGGCCGACTGGCTGGGGTACCCGCGGGCGCTGCTGTTTATCTCCGGTTTTGCCGCGAATCAGGCGGTGATTGCCGCCCTGATGGGCAAAGATGACCGCATCGTCGCGGACCGCCTGAGCCACGCGTCTCTGCTTGAAGCGGCCAGTCTCAGCCCGGCGCAGCTGCGGCGTTTTGCCCATAACGATGCCTCTCAGCTGAACGTCCTGCTGGGTAAACCCTGTTCAGGGCTTCAGCTGGCGGTGACGGAAGGGGTATTCAGCATGGACGGCGACAGCGCGCCCCTTGCCACTTTGCATGACGTCGCAAAGCAGCAGAACGCCTGGCTGCTGGTCGACGATGCCCACGGTATTGGCGTCACCGGCGAGGAGGGGCGCGGAAGCGCGCACCAGCAACGCGTCAGGCCGGAACTGCTGGTGGTCACCTTCGGCAAAGGCTTCGGCGTCAGCGGCGCGGCGGTGTTGTGCAGCGAGCCGGTGGCCGATTACCTGGTGCAGTTCGCCCGGCACCTGATCTACAGCACCAGCATGCCCCCGGCGCAGGCCGTGGCGCTCTCTGCGTCGCTTGCGGTGATCCGCGGCGAAGACGGCGCTGAACGCCGGGCGCGGCTGGCCGACCATATTCAGCGTTTTCGCCGGGGGGTAAGCGAGCTGTCTTACCGGCTTACCGACTCGCACAGCGCCATTCAGCCCGTGATTGTGGGTGAGAACCCTCGGGCGCTGATGCTGGCACAGGCGTTACGAGAACGCGGGCAGTGGGTCACGGCGATCCGCCCACCCACCGTGCCGTCAGGCACCGCGCGCTTGCGTCTGACGCTCACGGCAGCGCACGAGCCGCAGGATATCGATACGCTTCTGGAGGCACTGTATGTCTCCTGTCAATAAACAGGCCGTTGCCGCCGCGTTTGGCCGGGCAGCGCAAAGCTATTCACAGCACGATGAGCTGCAACGCCTGAGCGCCCGCGGGCTGCTGGCCGCGCTCGGTGAGGGGCGTTTTGCGCAGGTGCTCGACGCTGGCTGCGGGCCAGGCGGCAATAGCCGCTACTGGCGCGCAACGGGTAGCCACGTCACGGCGCTGGATTTATCCGCGCAGATGCTGGATGAGGCCCGCCAACAGCAGTCAGCAGACCGTTATCTGGTGGCCGATATCGAGGCCATCCCGCTGGAGGATGCCCTGTTTGACCTCGTCTGGAGCCATCTGGCGGTGCAGTGGTGCGCCAGCCTGCCGCAGGCCCTACGCGAGCTTTACCGCGTGGCGCGGCCCGGCGGAGCGGTGGCCTTTACCACCCTGCTGGAAAGTTCGTTGCCAGAGCTGAATCAGGCGTGGAGGGCAGTGGATGCGCAGCCGCACGCCAACCGGTTTCTCTCGCACGAACAGGTCACTCAGGCGCTGGCAGGCTGGCGCTATCGCAGCGTGGTCCAGACCGTCACCCTCGAATTTAGCGATGCGTTAAGCGCCATGCGATCGCTTAAGGGCATAGGCGCGACGCACCTGCACGCCGGACGGGAGAAAAAACCCCTTACCCGCGGCCAACTCCAGCGTCTCGAGCTGGCCTGGCCGCAGGAGCGGGGCCGGTTCCCGCTCTCTTATCATCTTTTTCATGGGATTATTGAACGTGACTGAACGTTATTTTGTTACCGGCACGGACACTGAAGTCGGTAAAACGGTTGCCAGTGCCGCGCTGTTGCAGGCGGCGCGTCTGCTGGGGAAAACAACGGCCGGGTATAAGCCCGTAGCCTCCGGCAGCGAGATGACGCCGGAAGGCTTACGCAATACCGATGCGCTGGCGCTTCAGCGTAACAGCAGCCTTGCGCTGGCCTATTCTGCGGTGAACCCCTATACCTTTGCTGAACCCACCTCGCCGCACATCGTCAGCGCCGATGAAGATCGTCCGATTGATTTTTTGGTGCTCTCTTGCGGGTTACGCGACCTGGAAACGCAGGCCGACTGGGTGCTGGTGGAGGGGGCTGGCGGCTGGTTTACCCCGCTGTCCGACGAGCAGACATTTGCTGACTGGGTGCAGGCCGAGCAGCTTCCGGTCATTCTGGTGGTCGGCGTGAAGCTTGGCTGTATCAATCACGCTATGCTGACCGCTCAGGCCGTGCAGCAGGCCGGGTTGCGTCTGGCAGGGTGGATTGCCAATGACGTGGTAGCGCCGGGAAAACGTCATCCTGAGTATCTGGCGACGCTGAAGCGGGTGCTGCCTGCGCCGTTTCTCGGCGAGATCCCGTGGCTTGCCGACGGCGCAGAGCAGGCGGAAACCGGACGCTATCTTGACCTTAGCGCCTTATGTCCCGCGCCATCCAGTGCGCAATAAGATCGTCATCCAGCTCGTTAACGTGGCCCTGTGCCACGTTACGACCCCGATAGAGCATGCAGAAACGATCCGCTACCCGGCGGATAAACGACAGCTGTTGCTCCGCTAACAGCACCGTCATTCCCAGCTCCCGATTCAACCGCACCAGCAGCTGCCCCAGCCTGCGCGCGAAACCGTGCCCTGCGCCATGCATGGGCTCATCCAGAATCAACACGCGCGGACGATTAACCAGCGCACTGGCGAGGGCCAGCTGATACTGGTCGTCAGGGGACAGCACAGAGGCACGGCTCCGTCGCAGCGGATAGAGCTCCGGAAACAGGGCATACACGTCACTTTTTGATGTCGGGTCAGGTTTCCCTGTCGCCCGCATAGCGATATGCAGATTTTCATCGACGGTCAGCTGGGAAAATATCCGCCGATCCTGCGGGACGTAGCCTATCGTCGGCGGCGCCGGGAATGTTGACGCAGGGCTGAGCAAATTACGCGGCGGCGCGCCAGCCTCATGCCAGATGATGGTGCCGCTCTCGACGGGCACCTTTCCGGTAATGCAGTTCATAAGCGTGGATTTACCCATCCCAGGCAGGCCAACAATGCCCGTACAGATGCCTTGCGGGAAATCGATATTCACGTTCCATAGCGTATGTTGGCTTCCGTAAAACTGATTTACAGCACGCAGACTCAACATCTTTCTCTCCTTAAAAATGTGTGGGGTGATGCACAGAGTGATGTCTGCAAAACGCCTGCCAGGAACTTCAGAATGATTAAAAAAAGGCCATTTTTAGGAATAACTCACTATCAAAAGCTGAACGTTTATACGAAATGCACACTCCCGGTGCTGCGCATGTCGAATCGTGGTGCAGGAGAAATGACAGAATTGTGATTAAGATCTCGCCAGTCGCTTATGAAAAAATGAACGTTTTCCAGGCAAAAAAGAGTGATAAAAATTTTTTACTGCCGCTTCGTGGGAAAAACCGGGAATTTGCTGGAGTGCATGCTGTACGGGCTGGAGGCAGTTATCCACTATTCCTGTGGATAACCTTGTGCATTAGAGTTAGAAAACCCGCGATAAGCGAGAGAATACGCGGGTTACAACCAAATTGATGCGAAACGCGGCTTAATAAATTAGTCTTTATTTTTTAACGAATTAGATAAAAGCAATTCCCTCAACGCCAGCGAGACCTGTTGCCATAAAACTTTCATAACCGCCCTTGACAAATGTTAAAAAAGTAATAGTTCTGGGGATAACCCCCTGAGGCTGGTGTTTTATTTTGTCACAGTCGAAATTTGGCTCTCGAACGCACTAATCCTCTCTGCGCTACGCTAAATATCCTGACACGCTACTGGTTTTTCATCCAGTGTTTTTTACTGGCAATCCTGGCCACAACGAGTAAAATTACTCACCTGCCGCTTATTCTGTCATCAGGTCGTCGCCCATGAGTAAACCGTTTAAACTGAATTCTGCTTTCCGTCCTTCCGGGGATCAGCCCGAGGCTATTCGTCGCCTGGAAGAGGGGCTGGAGGACGGGCTGGCGCACCAGACCCTGCTGGGGGTTACCGGTTCGGGCAAAACCTTCACCATTGCCAACGTCATTGCCGATCTCCAGCGTCCGACGATGGTTCTCGCGCCGAACAAAACGCTGGCGGCGCAGCTGTATGGTGAGATGAAAGAGTTCTTCCCGGAAAACGCGGTGGAGTATTTCGTCTCCTACTACGACTACTACCAGCCGGAAGCCTACGTTCCCAGCTCCGACACGTTTATCGAGAAAGATGCCTCGGTGAACGAACATATTGAGCAGATGCGTTTGTCGGCGACCAAGGCGCTGCTGGAGCGTCGTGATGTGGTGGTGGTGGCCTCGGTGTCGGCGATTTACGGCCTGGGCGATCCGGATCTCTATCTCAAGATGATGCTGCACCTGACGCAGGGGATGATCATCGATCAGCGTGCGATTTTGCGCCGTCTGGCGGAGTTGCAGTACACCCGTAACGATCAGGCGTTCCAGCGCGGGACCTTCCGCGTGCGCGGCGAGGTGATTGATATCTTCCCGGCGGAGTCGGACGATATGGCGCTGCGCGTGGAGCTGTTCGACGAAGAGGTTGAACGCCTGTCGCTGTTCGATCCGTTGACCGGTCACGTCGAGTCGGTGATCCAGCGCTTCACCATCTACCCGAAAACGCACTACGTGACGCCGCGCGAGCGTATCGTGCAGGCGATGGAAGAGATCAAAATTGAGCTGGCGGACCGCCGCAAGGTGCTGCTGGCGAACAATAAGCTGCTGGAAGAGCAACGCCTGAGCCAGCGTACCCAATTCGATCTGGAGATGATGAACGAGCTGGGCTACTGCTCCGGCATCGAAAACTACTCGCGCTACCTCTCCGGGCGCGGGCCGGGCGAAGCGCCGCCGACGCTGTTTGACTACCTTCCGGCGGACGGCCTGCTGGTGATCGACGAATCCCACGTTACGATCCCCCAGATCGGCGGGATGTACCGCGGTGACCGCGCGCGTAAAGAGACGCTGGTGGAGTACGGGTTCCGACTGCCGTCAGCGCTGGACAACCGTCCAATGAAATTTGAAGAGTTTGAGGCGCTTGCTCCGCAGACCATCTACGTATCGGCCACGCCGGGCAACTACGAGCTGGAAAAATCCGGTGATGATGTGGTGGACCAGGTGGTGCGTCCGACCGGGCTGCTGGATCCGATTATCGAGGTGCGTCCGGTGGCGACGCAGGTGGACGATCTGCTCTCGGAAATACGTGCCCGCTCCGCCATCAACGAGCGCGTGCTGGTTACCACGCTCACCAAACGTATGGCGGAAGATTTGACGGAGTATCTGGAAGAACACGGCGAGAAGGTGCGGTATCTGCACTCGGATATCGATACCGTGGAGCGTATGGAGATCATCCGCGATCTGCGTCTGGGCGAGTTCGACGTGCTGGTAGGGATTAACCTTCTGCGAGAAGGGCTGGATATGCCTGAGGTGTCGCTGGTGGCGATTCTGGACGCGGACAAAGAGGGCTTCCTGCGTTCCGAGCGCTCGCTGATCCAGACCATTGGCCGCGCCGCGCGTAACGTCAACGGGAAGGCGATCCTGTACGGGGATAAAATCACCCCGTCGATGGCCAAAGCGATTGGCGAAACGGAACGTCGTCGCGAGAAGCAGCAGCGCTATAACGAAGAGCACGGCATTACGCCGCAGGGGCTGAACAAGAAGGTGGTAGATATCCTGGCGCTGGGTCAGAATATTGCGAAGACCAAAGCGAAAGGCCGCGGCAAGGCCCGTTCAGTGGTGGAAGAGGATACCGTCGCGCTGACGCCGAAAGCGTTGCAGCAGAAGATCCACGAGCTGGAGGGGCAGATGATGCAGCACGCGCAGAACCTGGAGTTCGAAGAGGCCGCGCAAATCCGCGATCAGCTGCATCAGCTGCGGGATCTGTTTATTGCGGCATCGTAGTTTTTTGCCCGGTGGCGTTTTCTCCCTCTCCCTGTGGGAGAGGGCCGGGGTGAGGGCATCAGGCCGCACAAAACGAACCTAACCTAATGCCTGAATCGCCTTCTCCAGCGCCTCGCGCAGCAGATGGCGGTCGTGGCGATATTTAATATCGCTGGCTTCCAGCGGCTCCTGCACCACCACGCGATCGCCAATCCCCGATACATCCACTTTCGGCCCGACCACGACACCATCGATAATTTTCTTACCAACGTACTGTTCCATCAGGTCCAGCTTATCCGCCAGCGACAGGCTTGCCGCCGCCGGGCTGAGTTCGCGGCCTAAATTACCGATATAGACCATGGGCGCAGGCGTTCTGCGCAGCGCCTGCGCCAGCTCTTTAACGAGCAGGATCGGCATCAGGCTGGTATAAAAACTTCCTGGCCCAATCAGGATCAGATCGGCCTCGGCAATCGCTTCTACCGCTTCACGCGTTGCGGGTACGCTGGGGTAGGTCATCAGCTCTTTTGGCGGCAGAAGAAGCTGGTCGATATTCACTTCACCATACACTTCGTGATCGTCGGCATCGATCGCCATTAAATCCACCGGCTGTTCAGACATCGGGATCAGGAATGCATCCACCTTTAACAGGTTACGAATTAAATTGATCGCTTCCAGAGGGCGCACGCTCAGGTGATCCAGCGCCTTTAACATCAGATTTCCAAGGTTATGGCCTGAAAGTTCGCCATTCCCGCCAAAACGGTACTCAAACATTGCCGAGGCCACGCTTGGCTCCGTGATGAGCTGGTTGAGGCAATTGCGCATGTCACCCCAGGCAATCCCGCCTTCAGCACGTCGGATCCGCCCGGTTGAGCCGCCGTTGTCCGTTGTTGTCACGATGCCCGTCAGGCGCGAGCCCAGTGACGATAACGACGACATCACGCGTCCCAGACCGTGACCTCCGCCAAGAGCGACCACGCGGTCCAGATCCGCAAAAGTGCGATTGCGCATACCAATTCCTTATCCTGTTAAGCTTGCGTCACAGTAACGCAACTACTCCTAAAAGACGATGCCTCTCACAATCCATAATGACGTAAATCAATGCGAAAGCGCTGTTTTTGCGTATTCTGTAGTGAAAATGCACGATAACATCGTTATATATAAATTTATATAGCGAAAAGCGACAATGGCGAAGTCACGATTTCCACGCTACTATCGCCATAACCACGTTTTCAAATCTGAAAACATACACTCTAGCCCTGGCGCCTGTGTCGAGAGATATGGCGCCCTGGCCGTGGCGGATTTGCCACCAGGGTACAGAAAGAAATGACTGTGCCTCCCGATCTGGAAAGGTGTACATGGCTTCACAACTTACTGATGCTTTCGCGCGTAAGTTTTTCTACTTACGTTTGTCGATTACCGACGTGTGTAACTTCCGTTGCACCTACTGCCTGCCCGATGGCTACAAGCCGGGCAGCGTCACCAATAACGGCTTTCTCTCCGTGGATGAAGTACGCCGCGTCACGCGCGCGTTCTCTGAACTCGGCACGGAAAAAGTGCGTCTTACCGGGGGAGAGCCCTCCCTGCGCCGTGACTTCCCTGACATCATTGCCGCCGTGCGTGAAAACGAACGTATCCGCCAGATTGCAGTAACCACCAACGGTTACCGCATGGCGCGTGACGTGGCGAACTGGCGCGATGCGGGGCTGACGGCGATCAACGTCAGCGTCGATAGCCTGGACGCCCGTCAGTTCCACGCCATTACCGGCCAGGATAAGTTCCAGCAGGTGATGGACGGCATCGATGCCGCGTTCACCGCCGGTTTCGACAAGGTCAAAGTCAACACCGTGTTGATGCGTGATGTGAACCACCATCAGCTGGACACCTTCCTGGCGTGGATCAAACCGCGCCGCATTCAACTGCGTTTTATTGAGCTGATGGAGACCGGGGAGGGCAGCGAGCTGTTCCGTCGCCATCATATCTCCGGCATGGTTCTGCGCGACGAACTGCTGAAACGCGGCTGGATCCACCAGATCCGCCAGCGCAGCGATGGCCCGGCGCAGGTCTTTTGTCATCCGGATTATGAAGGCGAAATCGGCCTGATCATGCCCTATGAAAAAGACTTCTGTGCCAGCTGCAACCGCCTGCGCGTCTCCTCCGTCGGCAAGCTCCATCTTTGCCTGTTCGGGGATGGCGGCGTCGATCTGCGCGATTTGCTGGAAGATGACGCCCAACAGGACGCGCTTGAAGCACGCATTTCCGAGGCGCTGACGCACAAAAAGCAGACCCATTTCCTGCATCAGGGCAACACCGGCATTACTCAGAACCTGTCCTATATCGGCGGGTAATCAGGCTTTAGAAGGAACCAGAAGATGAGTCAGGTAAGCGCGGAATTTATCCCGACACGCATTGCTATTCTTACCGTTTCCGATCGTCGTGGTGAAGAGGATGATACCTCCGGCCACTGGCTGCGCGAGGCGGCACACGAAGCCGGACACCAGATTGTTGATAAAGCGATCGTCAAAGAAAACCGTTACGCCATTCGCGCTCAGGTCTCACAGTGGATTGCGGGTGATGACGTCCAGGTGGTGCTGATCACTGGCGGCACCGGCTTTACCGCAGGCGACCAGGCGCCGGAAGCGCTGCTCCCGCTGTTCGATCGCGAAGTGGAAGGCTTCGGCGAAGTGTTCCGCATGCTCTCGTTTGAAGAGATTGGCACCTCTACGCTTCAGTCCCGTGCCGTCGCGGGGGTGGCGAACAAGACGCTGATCTTCGCCATGCCGGGGTCGACCAAAGCCTGCCGCACCGCGTGGGAAAACATTATTGCCCCGCAGCTGGATGCCCGTACCCGTCCGTGTAATTTCCATCCCCATTTAAAGAAATAAGCTATGTCACAACTGACCCACATTAACGCCGCTGGCGAAGCGCATATGGTGGATGTCTCCGCCAAAGCCGAAACGGTGCGCGAGGCGCGTGCTGAAGCGTTCGTCACCATGCTGCCGGAGACGCTGGCGATGATTATCGACGGCAGCCATCACAAGGGTGACGTGTTTGCCACCGCCCGCATCGCCGGTATTCAGGCCGCTAAACGTACCTGGGACCTCATCCCGCTCTGCCATCCGTTGATGCTCAGCAAAGTGGAGGTAAATTTGCAGGCGCAGCCGGCGCATAACCGCGTGCGTATCGAGTCCCTGTGCCGCTTAACCGGGAAAACCGGCGTGGAGATGGAGGCGTTGACGGCGGCCTCCGTGGCGGCGCTGACCATCTACGACATGTGTAAAGCGGTGCAGAAAGATATGGTGATTGGCCCGGTGCGTCTGCTGGCAAAAAGCGGCGGCAAATCCGGCGATTTTAAGGTGGAAAGCCATGATTAAGGTGCTCTTTTTTGCCCAGGTGCGTGAGCTGGTGAATACCGACAGCCTGACGCTGGACGGCGCTTTCGAAAATGTCGCCGCCCTGCGTGCGCATCTGGCGGCGCAAGGCGACCGCTGGGCGCTGGCGCTGGACGAAGGCAAACTGCTGGCCGCCGTGAATCAGACGCTGGTGGAGTTGACCCACCCGCTGGCCGATGGGGACGAAGTGGCCTTCTTCCCGCCGGTCACAGGGGGTTAAGATGACGGAAACCCGAATTCTGGTCGGCCATGAGCGTTTTAACGTGGGCACGGAATATGACTGGCTGGCCGGGCGCGACGAAGACGGCGCGGTCGTGACGTTTACCGGGAAAGTGCGTAATCATAATCTCGGCGACAGCGTAAAAGCGCTGACGCTGGAGCACTATCCGGGAATGACCGAAAAATCGCTGGCGGCCATTGTGGAAGAGGCGCGAGGCCGCTGGCCGCTGGGGCGTGTTACGGTTATCCATCGCATCGGCGAAATGTGGCCCGGTGAAGAGATTGTGTTTGTCGGCGTCACCAGCGCCCATCGCGGGAGTGCGTTTGCGGCGGGGGAGTTCATCATGGATTACCTCAAAACCAAAGCGCCGTTCTGGAAGCGTGAAGCGACGCCGGAAGGTGAGCGCTGGGTGGAATCGCGCGACAGCGACAAACAGGCTGCCAGCCGCTGGTAACAGGTTTACGTGGATGTGTTAGTCTTAACGTGTGTGTTTACTTAATCAGGAGTGAATCATGGACCGATTTCCGCGTTCCGATTCGATAGTTCAGCAGACCCGTAGCGGGCTGCAAACCTACATGGCTCAGGTGTATGGCTGGATGACGGTTGGCCTGCTGCTTACCGCGTTTATCGCGTGGTATGCGGCAAACACGCCTGAACTGATGATGTTTATCTTCTCCAGCAAAATCACCTTCTTTGGGCTGATTATTGCGCAACTGGCGCTGGTGTTCGTGCTCTCCGGGCTGGTGCACAAGCTCAGCGCGGGTATGGCGACCACGCTGTTTATGCTCTATTCGGCGCTGACCGGGCTGACGCTTTCCAGTATTTTCATCGTTTACACCTACTCTTCCATCGCCAGCACCTTTGTGGTGACCGGCGGGATGTTCGGTGTGATGAGCCTGTACGGGTACACCACCAAACGTGACCTGAGCGGCTTCGGCAACATGCTGTTTATGGGGCTGATTGGGATTGTGCTGGCGTCGCTGGTGAACCTGTGGCTGAAGAGTGACGCGCTGATGTGGGCGGTGACCTATATCGGGGTGGTGATCTTCGTGGGCTTAACCGCTTACGACACCCAGAAGCTGAAAAACATCGGTGAACAAATTGATGTTCGCGACAGTTCAAACCTGCGCAAATACTCGATTCTGGGCGCGCTGACGCTTTATCTGGACTTCATCAACCTGTTCCTGATGCTGCTGCGTATTTTTGGCAACCGTCGCTAGTTATTTCCCCCTCACCCTAACCCTCTCCCTCAGGGAGAGGGGATTGCACGGTGCGGGCTTTTCTCCCTCTCCCCGTGGGAGAGGGCCGGGGTGAGGGCATCAGACCGCAGCGCTACCCGACACAACTCACTTCGCTAACATCCTCTCATTCTTCGCGCGCAGCTTCTTCGCCCGACTCTCCAGCACCAGATAACAGACCGTTGCCAGCGCCAGCGGCAGGAAGTAGTAGATCATGCGGTACGCGAGCAGGGCGGCGATAACCGTCCCGTGAGACACATGCTCCCCCGCAAGCAGCGCGATAAACACCGCTTCCAGTACGCCAATCCCCGCCGGAATGTGCACAATCACGCCGGCAATACTGCTTACCAGCAGCACGCCCAGCACGAAGAAGTAGTTCACATCTTCGCCAATCAACAGCCAGATAATGGCCCCCATCGCCATCCAGTTAGCGCTGGAAACCACCATTTGCAGGACGGCAAATTTCCATGACGGCAGCACCAGCTTCTGGCCTTTAATGGTCATGTGGCGACGTTTGGCAAAGGCGCAGGCCCACAGGTAGGCTGCGATGATCAGCAGCAGTACGATGCCCAGAATGCGCAGGGTAGCCTCATCGATGTACCAGTGCGCAGGCAGCTGCACCACGCCGATGGTGAAAATCACCCCGCCGAGGAGAATATAGCCCAGCCAGTTGGTGGTGATACTCAGTGAGAAAATGCGCGTGATGGTGCCGCCTGGTAAGCCAAGGCGGGAGTACAGGCGATAGCGCATACCAATCCCGCCCACCCAGGTGCTGAGCGTCAGGTTAAAGGCGTAGCAGATGAATGACACCAGCATAACCTGCCGCTTTGCCAGCTTGTGCCCGCAGTAGGCGCGCCCTAACAGGTCATAGCAGCCGTACATCAGGTAACTTACTATCACCAGCCCAACGGCCCCCAGCAGGACTGTCCGGTTGTAGTTGCGGATAACTTTCCACACCTCTTCCCAGTCTACCTTTTGCGCGTACACCACCAGCAGTACCGCGACGGCGATGAAGAACAGCCACGTCAGGATTTTTTTCGCCAGCCGCCAGCGAGGATGAGATTTCGACATCAGGTTTTCCCTCCATCTTCCGCCTCTACGCGGTCCTGGGTTTCCATTTCGGGTTGCACAGGCGGATCCACCAGCGCCAGTTTCGGCGTATGCGCGGGCAGCCAGCCCACCATGGCCGGGAAGTGGCGCAGGAAGTGGAACACCACCACGCCGATGCCCACGTTCCACCAGCTCCGTTTCGGCACCATGGACTCATCCACCCGCACGCAGTCTTTATTGATCAGACCCTGAAGGTTATTGCGCAGGGTCTGATTAAACTGGCGATCGTGGATGATCAGGTTCGCTTCCAGATTGAGCGATAAGCTCAGCGGATCAAGGTTGCTGGAGCCGACGGTCGCCCAGTGGTCATCCATCACGGCGACTTTGCCGTGCAGCGGGCGGCGACGATACTCATAGATCTGCACGCCGCTTTTGACCAGATAGCGATAGAGCAGACGCGCGCCCACCTTCACAATCGGCATATCGGGCTCACCCTGCACGATAAGCTTCACGCTCACGCCGCGTCGGGCCGCGTTGCGCATGGCGTGCAATATCCGGTAACCGGGGAAGAAATAGGCGTTGGCGATAATCACCTCGCGCTTCGCGTTCGCCAGCATCTTCAGGTAATGACGCTCGATATCGTCCCGGTGCTCCTCGTTATCCCGCCAGACGAACAGCGCCTGCGCCTCGCCGGGCTTGCGGTTCTCTTCCGGGCGATGACGGCGTCGCCACCAGCGGCGTGCGGCCTCTTTGCCGGGTAAGTTTTCCAGCACGAACAACTGAATGTCCTGAACTACCGGTCCCTCAATGCGGATTGCATAATCCTGTTTGGCCTCAGGACCGTAATCCGACATATGCTCGGCGGAGTAGTTAATGCCGCCAACGAAGGCCACCGTTTCATCCACCACTACAATTTTGCGGTGCATTCGGCGGAACAGGTTGGTGCGCATGCCGAACAGACGCGGGCCGGGATCGTAATAGCGGAACACCACCCCTGCGGCAGTGAGCTCGTTAACAAATTCGTCGCTGAGATCCGGCGAACCATACCCGTCGAGCAGAACCTCGATTTTTATACCGCGACGGGCGGCATGCAGCAGTGCGCTGTGCAACTGCCTGCCCACGTCGTCTTCAAACCAGATAAACGTTTCCAGAAAGACTTTCTGCTGTGCGTGACTAATCGCCTCAAAAACCGCCGGATAATAGTTATCGCCATTTTCCAGCAGCGTAATACGGTTACCTTCCTGCCATGTGCATTTCATAAGTGGATCTCCGCGCTGAGTGGGGCATGGTCGGAGAGATGTCGCCAGTTGAGTAAAGCCAGCGCCGTCGGGCTGCTGGCGTGGGCATTTTTTACGTAGATACGGTCAAGGCGCAGCAGGGGGAAGCGCACCGGAAACGTCCGCGCGGGACGACCGCGTGCGCGGGTGAAAATCTCCTCCAGCCCCGCATTCACCTTCAGCGGATGGTTGGCCCGCTGCCGCCAGTCGTTGAAATCACCGGCCACCACCACGGGCTCGCCCTCCGGCAGCGCATTGGTCCAGTCTGCCAGCATCTGTAGTTGGGCCTGACGGTGGGCTTCACGCAGGCCAAGATGAACACAGCCTACATGAATGGGAAAATCGAGCGCCGGGGGGGTGATACGACAGTATAACAGCCCGCGTTTTTCGCTCTCGCCAACGGAGACGTCGCGGTTCTCATAATGCTCGATAGGAAAACGCGACAGCACCGCGTTTCCGTGATGCCCCTCAGGGTAGACCGCATTGCGCCCGTAGGCGTAATCGCTCCACATGGTATCCGCCAGAAACTCGTAGTGGGGCGTGTCGGGCCAGTTTTCGAAATGCATCGGGTGCACTTCGTGCGCGCCCATGACCTCCTGGAGGCAGACAATATCGGCGCTGACGGTACGTACCGCGTCGCGCAGCTCCGGTAAAATGAAGCGGCGGTTAAATGCTGTGAAGCCCTTATGAATGTTTATCGTCAGCACCTTAAGCGAGAAATGCTGCGTTTTTTTGCTCATAAACACCTTCCTGGGTGACTATCCCGATGAAAATAAAGTGTAGTAGGCGTCACAAAAAGATGCGGCGTTACGGAATTTTCCGTAAAGTGCGGTAGTCTGAATTAGCAGAGAAAAATCCTTCAGGAGAGAAGCCATGAAGTGGCAACAACGCGTTCGTGTCGCAACCGGTTTGAGTTGCTGGCAGATAATGTTGCATTTACTGGTCGTGGCCGTACTGGTGATGGGCTGGATGAGCGGCACGCTGGTGCGCGTCGGCTTAGGGTTATGTGTGGTTTACGGCGTGACCGTGCTGTCGATGCTGTTTTTACAGCGTCACCACGACGCGCGCTGGCGTGAAGTGGGTGATGTGCTCGAAGAGCTCACCACCACCTGGTATTTTGGTGCGGCAATGATCGTCCTGTGGCTGTTGTCACGCGTGCTGCAAAACAACCTGCTGCTGGCCCTGGCGGGTCTGGCTATCCTCGCAGGGCCTGCGGTGGTGTCGTTGCTCACCAAAGAGAAAAAGCTACGCGATGTTTCGTCTAAACATCGCATAGGCCACTGAGCCCGTTGTGGCCGCGATGACCAGTAGCGGCCACAAACTTCCCCACACAATATCCAGACTCGCATCCTTCAGATAGATTTGCTTGGTGATATCCGTAAAGTGACGAATCGGGTTTATCCACGTCAAATCCTGTAACCACACCGGCATGTTCTCCACTGGCGAAACGTACCCTGAAAGCAAAATCGCCGGCATCATAAAGACAAACACCCCGATAAACGCCTGCTGCTGCGTTGAGCAGAGCGCGGAAATCAGCAGCCCAAACCCCACCAGCGACAGGCCGTAAATCACCATCGTGAAGTAAAACAGCGCCAGCGATCCGGCAAACGGGATCTGGTACGCCCATATTCCCACGCCCAGCACGATGGTGGCCTGGAACGTCGCGACAATCAGTGCCGGCACCGCCTTGCCGACAAATATCTGCCAGGTGGCGAGCGGCGAGACCAGCAGCTGATCCAGCGTCCCTTGCTCACGTTCGCGCGCCACGGACAGCGAGGTGACAATCATCACGCCAATGGTGGTGATCATGGCGATCAGCGACGGCACCACAAACCATTTGTAGTCCAGGTTCGGGTTGTACCAGTTGCGCACCACCAGTTCGCTGTTGTTGGGTTTGGGTTTGCCCGCCATCAGCTCCTGCTGGTAATCCTTCACCACCTGTTGCAAATAGTTCGCCGCAATCTGGGCGCTGTTGGAGTTACGTCCGTCGAGGATCAGCTGCATCGGCGCGGTCTGGAAGGTGTCCAGGTTGCGGGAGAAGTCCGCCGGGAAGCGCACCAGCAATAATGCTTTCTGCGTGTCGATGGTGGGCTGGATCGCCTGCGGGCTTTCCAGCAGCAGGACATGGGTAAAGGCTTTGGCGCGGGCGAAACGCTGCGTCAACTCGACGGAATGCTTGCCGTTGTCTTCGTTGTAAATGGCGATGGTGGCGTTGGTGACCTCCAGCGTGGCGGCAAACGGAAACAGTACAACCTGAAGCAGCACCGGCAGCACCAGAATGGCGCGGGTCTGCGGCTCGCGCAGCAAGGATTGCAGCTCTTTGCGGATCAATGTCCATAAACGGTGAAACATCGCGTCGTCCTCCTGTCGGGTGGCGCTTGCGCCTACCCGACCTACAAAATCCGATGGCTAATCTAATCTTCTTTTCGTTTTCATCCACGTCAGCCCGATAAACATCACCGCCGACGCCAGCAAAAACAGGGTATTGATGATCAGCACCACCGGAATATTCCCCGCCAGGAACAGGCTTTGCAGGGTACTCACAAAGTAGCGCGCCGGAATGATGTAGGTCACGGCGCGGATCACCGCTGGCATACTGTCTATCTGGAAGATAAAGCCGGAGAGCATAATCGACGGCAGGAAGGCGGCATTAAGCGCCACCTGCGCGGCGTTAAACTGGTTGCGGGTGACGGTGGAAATTAACAGTCCCATCCCCAGCGTGCTGAGTAAAAACAGGCTGGTAATAAAGAACAGCAGCACCAGCGAGCCGCGGTACGGCACGCCAAGAATAAATACCGAGACCAGCATACAGAGCAGCATCGCCAGCATGCCGAGGAAGTAGTAGGGGATCAGCTTGCAGAGCAAAAGCTCGACGCGCGTCACTTCGGTGGAGAGCAGCGCCTCCATGGTGCCGCGCTCCCATTCGCGGGCGATCACCAGCGAGGTGAGGATCGCGCCAATCACCGTCATGATAATCGTCACCGCCCCCGGAATAATAAAGTGCTGGCTGATGGCGGCGGGGTTAAACCAGTAGCGCGTCTGCACGTCAATCAGCGGTTCAAATTTTTCCCCCCGGTCTTCGGCGCGCTGCATCTGCCACAGCTGCCAGATCCCCTCCGCATAGCCCTGCACGAAGTTGGCGGTGTTCGGCTCGCTGCCGTCGGTGATCACCTGAATCGGGGCATCGGCGCCCGGGCGTGCCATGTTGGCGGCGAAATCGACCGGGATGACGATCAGACCGCGAATTTTTCCGGCCTGCATTTTCTGGATCAGTTCCTGCCGGTTGTCGCTGATGGTGGCATCGATGTAGGGCGAGCCGGTCATCGCGTGGGTGAAGTCCAGCGCCTCTTCGCTCTGCTGCTCCAGCAGGATCCCGACCCGCAGCTTGCTGGAGTCGAGGTTAATCCCGTAGCCGAAAATAAACAGCAGCAGCAGGGGGATCACCACCGCAATCAGCCAGCTGCTGGGGTCTCGCACAATCTGCCGCGTCTCTTTGACGCACAGGGCGCGCACCCGGCGCCAGGAAAGGGCGTTACTGCGCATGAGTATTCTCCTTATCCCAGTCGTGGATGAGGGTGATAAACGCCTGCTCCATGGTCGGGTCTGGCTGCGCGTCGTCGGCGGCCTGCGCTTTCAGGTCATCCGGCGTGCCGTGGGCAATCAGCTTGCCGCGATAGACCAGCCCGATGCGGTCGCAATACTCCGCCTCGTCCATAAAGTGGGTGGTGACCATCACGGTTACCCCTTTTTCCACCATACTATTGATATGCAACCAGAATTCGCGGCGGGTAATGGGGTCAACGCCCGAAGTCGGTTCATCCAGAAACAGAATATCGGGCTCGTGCATCAGTGAGCAGGCCAGCGCCAGCCGCTGTTTGAAGCCAAGCGGCAGCGCGTCGGTCGCGTGTGAGGCGATATCGGTCAGGCCGAAGGCGTCGCACATGCGGCCGATCTTCTCGTTCTGCGCCCGTCCCCGCAGGCCGTAGACGCCGGAGAAAAATCGCAGATTTTGCTCCACCGTCAGGTTGCCGTAGAGCGAAAACTTCTGCGCCATATAGCCCAGGTGCTGGCGCGCCTTGCCGGAGCTGACTTTGAGATCCATGTTCAGCACCAGCGCTTTGCCGGACGTCGGTACCAGCAGACCGCACATCATTTTAAAGGTGGTGGATTTTCCCGCGCCGTTCGGCCCGAGGAGGCCGAAAATCTCGCCGCGCTTCACGGCAAAATTGACGTTATCGGTGGCGGCGAAATCACCGAATTTTTTGGTGAGCGATTTCGCTTCAATGACCGTTTCGCCCGGCGTGCCGTCCACCGTGTGCAGGATGGCGCCAAGCGGTGATTCTGAGGTTCCCGCCCCGCCCAGCAGATCGATAAACGCATCTTCAAAGCGCGGCGCGGTCTCTGTCATGTCGATCTCAGGCATCCCCTGCGCACGGCGGATATCGTCGGCGGTGGCCTCTTTTTTGAGGATCACGCGCACCGAACGGCCCTGAATCATCCCGTCGCTCACCTGGGGCAGCTTGAGCACCCGCTGGAGCAGCCTGCGGTTGGATTCCTGCGCGCTGTGCAGCAGAAAACTGCGCCCGGCCATGGTTTGCGTCAGTTTGGTCGGCTCGCCCTGATAGAGCAGTTCGCCTTCGTTCATCAGCAGCACGTCGCGGCACTGCTCCGCTTCGTCGAGGTAAGAGGTACTCCAGAGGATCAGCATGCCGTCACCCGCCAGCTCATGCACCATCTGCCACAGCTCGCGGCGGGAAATCGGGTCCACGCCCACGCCGGGTTCATCCAGCAAGAGCACCTTCGGTTCGCCCACCAGCGTGCAGGCCAGCCCCAGCTTCTGCTTCATCCCGCCGGAAAGTTTGCCCGCCAGCCGGTCGGTGAACGGGCCGAGGGAAGTAAACGCCAGCAGACGCTCAAAGGTTTTCTGCCGGGTTTCGCCGGTAACGCTGCGCAGATCGGCATACAGGTTCAGGTTTTCCATTACCGTCAGATCTTCGTACAGACCAAACTTCTGCGGCATATAGCCGAGTATGCCGTGGAGCGCCGCGTCGTCTTTGATCGGATCGAGGCCAAGCACGCTGGCACTGCCTTCATCCGGCTTCAGCAATCCCGCCAGCATCCGCATCAGCGTGGTTTTACCCGCGCCGTCCGGCCCCACCAGCCCGGTCACATAGCCTTTCTGAATCGTACAGTTCAGCGGCGCGACCGCCGGTTTAGCCATTCCCGGGAAGCGTTTGACCAGATTGTTGAGCTGGATAACCGCATCATTCATGTCGTTCCCCGTCGTTTAAGGTCACGGTAACAGGCATGCCCTGACGCAGCGCGTCGTCCGCATCGGTGACGATGATGCGCAGGCGATACACCAGGTCGGTACGCAGGTCCGGGGTTTCAACGGTTTTTGGCGTGAACTCGGCGGTAGGAGAGACGAAGCCCACTTTGCCGTGATACGGCTTGTCCGGGCGGCCGTCGGTATAGAGCAGCAGTTCGCGTCCCGGCTGCATCTGGCCAAGATTTGGCTCATCAATGTAAGCGCGCACCCACACCGGACGGGTTAAGGAGAGCGTTAACACGGTGCTGCCCGCGCTGAGCATGCTGCCCGGCTCCACGGCGCGGGTCATCAGCGTACCGTCAGACGGGGCGACTAACGTGGTGTCGTGCAGATCCAGCTCCGCCTGGGCTAACTGCGTCTGCGCCTGCTCAAGGCTGGCCTTCGCCTGGGCAATGTCCTGCGCACGGTTACCGGTGCGGTACTGGCTTAACTTATCCTGGGCAGATTTCAGCGTCGCCTGCGCCTGGTCGCGGGATGAGCGCGCGTTTTCCAGGTCGTTGGCGGAAATAGTGCGGCTTTTCCATAAGCCTTGCTGACGGTTATAGAAATTCTGCGCATAGTCATAGGCGGCTTTTGCCTGCTTAACGGCAGCGGCCGCCTGGGAGATCTCTTCGTCACGGTAGCCCGCCAGCATCAGGTCGTATTGCGCCTGTGCGACGGAGACGCCTGCTTTTGCCTGCATCAGCGCGTTCTCAAACGGGGCTTTGTCCAGCATCCCGAGCGTCTGCCCGGCTTTGATGGCATCGCCTTCGTCAACGTTCAGCGAGGCCAGCCGCCCGCCGACGCGGAAGCTCATATTCACGGTGCGGATATCCACGTTGCCGTACAGCGTCAGGCCACGATCCTGCTGGCTCTGATACCACAGCCAGCCACCGATTCCCGCAGCAAGTAACACAACAACCACCAGAATGATGGCGACAGGTTTTTTCATGACTTCTGGCTCCTTTGCGTTAAGCCTTGCAGGATCAGATCAACGTGACAGGTAATGACCAGGCTAATTTGCGCGGCTTTATCCTCATCGAATTGTTCCCAGCCCGTACGTAACAGGATGGTCTCACGCCCCAGACGGAAGGCGAGCACTTCACCCAGCAGGGCGTGGGTATGCAAAATGGTGTCGGTATCGCTGGCGTCCCGTCCGGTATAGGCGGCGATCAGCCGGGTCAGATGGCCGTGCATCGGGGCGATCACCTGATCGTGCACCAGCTGGTACGCGGCAGTGGGGGAGAGCTGCTCGCGGGAGATAAATTTGCTCAGGTTCAGCGTATCGTCGTGCGTCAGCAGGCGGATCATGTTGTGACAGGCGTTAAGAATCAGCTGGCGGATGGCAGCCCGGTCCGGCTCTGGCTGGCTGAACAGCGCGGTGGCTTCTTCCACGTGCGGGCGAAAGCTGGTGCCGATAAAATCCGCGATCCACTGGGCGCAGGCGAGGTATAAATCCTCTTTTGAGCCAAAATAGTAGGTGATGGCCGCAATATTCTGCCCGGCCTGGGCGGCGATATCCCGCGTGGTGGCATGCAGACCATACTCGCCAAACTGCGCCAGCGCAGCGGCGATAAGCTGACTTTTCGCCTGTTCGCCTTTGGTTGTCGTTGGGGTTGTATTCATAGCAGCATTAAAAATTAATCAATCGATTGATTAAGTTTATGCCTGATTCCTGCCTGCGTCGAGTCACCGCCGGGGATATTTTATGCGCCACGTCACAAAAGCTGCTACACTCCGCACCTTCGCGACATTGTGGTTTTTGTCCTTCTATTCGTTATATCTCCCTGAAAACTACACCTGTGATGGTCGGGGCGGTTCGGAGTTTTTATGTCTTTTGATTCCCTTGGTCTGAACCCGGAAATTCTGCGCGCCATCGCAGAGCAGGGCTACGTTGAGCCAACCCCTATCCAGCAGCAGGCCATTCCGGCCGTTTTGCAGGGTCGTGACCTGATGGCAAGCGCGCAGACCGGTACCGGTAAGACCGCGGGCTTTACCCTGCCGCTGTTAGAACTACTGGTAAAAAACCAGCCGCACGCCAAAGGCCGTCGTCCGGTGCGTGCGCTGATCCTCACCCCAACCCGCGAGCTGGCGGCTCAGATTGGTGAGAACGTGCGTGAATACAGCCGCTACCTCAACATTCGTTCGCTGGTGGTTTTCGGCGGGGTGAGCATTAACCCGCAGATGATGAAGCTGCGCGGCGGCGTGGACGTGCTGGTGGCAACGCCGGGGCGTCTGCTGGATCTGGAACACCAGAACGCGGTGAAGCTCGATAGCGTTGAAATTCTGGTGCTGGACGAAGCCGACCGCATGCTGGACATGGGCTTCATCCACGACATTCGCCGCGTGCTGGCTAAACTGCCTGCGCGTCGTCAGAACCTGCTCTTCTCCGCGACCTTCTCCGACGAGATCAAGGCGCTAGCGGAAAAGCTGCTGCATAACCCGCTGGAAGTGGAAGTCGCGCGCCGCAACACCGCCTCCGAGCAGGTGACGCAGCACGTTCACTTTGTGGATAAGAAGCGCAAGCGGGAACTGCTCTCCCAGATGATCGGCCAGGGCAACTGGCAGCAGGTGCTGGTCTTTACCCGCACCAAGCACGGCGCCAACCACCTGGCGGAACAGCTGAATAAAGACGGCATCCGCAGCGCGGCTATTCACGGCAACAAGAGCCAGGGCGCGCGTACCCGTGCGCTGGCGGACTTCAAATCCGGCGACATTCGCGTGCTGGTGGCAACCGACATCGCCGCCCGTGGCCTGGACATTGAAGAGCTGCCGCACGTGGTGAACTACGAGCTGCCAAACGTGCCGGAAGATTACGTTCACCGTATCGGCCGTACCGGACGCGCGGCGGCAACCGGGGAAGCGCTCTCTCTGGTTTGCGTGGATGAACACAAGCTGCTGCGCGACATCGAACGCCTGCTGAAGAAAGAGATCCCGCGCATTGAAACCCCGGGCTATGAAGTGGACCCGTCGATCAAAGCCGAGCCAATTCAGAACGGTCGTCAGGGTGGCGGGCGCGGTCAGGGCGGCGGTGGTCGCGGCCAGCAGCCGCGTCGTTCAGAAGGTGGCGCGCCGAAATCTTCGGGCAAACCGCCGCGTCGTCATAACGACAGCAAACCAGCCGGTGAAAACCCGTGGCGTAGCGGCGAAGGGAAACCGACAGGCGAGGGGCAGCGCCGACGCCGCCCGCGTAAACCTGCTAACCCGCAGTAATCTGGAAGCCCGGTCGTAAAGCCGGGCTTTTCTTTTTGCGGCAGCGGAGAGAAAGTGCCACAATAGTGGCTGTTTATACAGTATTTCAGGTTTTCCGATGGCTTTAACCGCTGCGCTCAAGGCGCAAATTGGCGCATGGTATAAGGCGCTACAACAGCAGATCCCCGACTTTATCCCCCGAGCCCCGCAGCGGCAGATGATTGCCGACGTGGCAAAAACGCTCGCCGGGGACGACGGGCGACATCTGGCGATTGAAGCCCCGACCGGCGTCGGGAAAACCCTGTCGTATCTCATTCCCGGCATTGCCATCGCGCGGGAAGAAGACAAAACGCTGGTGGTCAGCACCGCTAACGTGGCCTTGCAGGATCAGATCTTCAGCAAAGATTTGCCGCTGCTGCGCAAAATTATCCCCGATTTACGCTTCACCGCCGCCTTTGGTCGCGGGCGCTACGTCTGCCCGCGCAATCTGGCGGCGCTGGCCAGCAGTGAACCCTCCCAGCAGGATCTGCTCGCGTTTCTTGATGACGAGCTAACGCCAAATAACAAGGCGGAGCAGGAGCAGTGCGCAAAGCTGAAGGCCGATCTCGATGGCTACAGGTGGGACGGCCTGCGGGATCACACCAGCCAGGCAATCGGCGACGACCTGTGGCGCAGGCTCAGCACCGATAAAGCGAGCTGCCTGAACCGCAACTGTCACTACTACCGCGAGTGCCCGTTCTTTGTCGCCCGGCGTGAGATTCAGGAAGCGGAGGTGGTTGTCGCCAACCATGCGCTGGTGATGGCTGCCCTGGAGAGTGAAGCGGTCCTGCCGGAGCCCAAAAACCTGCTGCTGGTGCTCGATGAAGGTCATCATCTGCCCGACGTGGCGCGGGATGCGCTGGAGATGAGTGCGGAAATTACCGCCCCGTGGTTTCGCCTGCAACTGGATCTATTCTGCAAGCTGGTGGCAACCTGCATGGAGCAGTTCCGCCCGAAAACCACGCCGCCGCTGGCGGTCCCGGAGCGGTTGAGCGAGCACTGTGAAGAGGTGTACGGCCTCATCGCCTCGCTGAATAACATCCTTAACCTGTATCTTCCCGCTACCCAGGAAGCGGAACACCGCTTTGCGATGGGTGAGTTGCCGCAGGAAGTGATGGAAATTTGTCAGCAACTGGCGAAGCACCTTGAAAAGCTGCGCGGGCTGGCCGAGATGTTCTTAAACGATCTCAGCGAGAAAACCGGTACTCATGACGTGGTGCGTTTGCACCGCATTCTGCTGCAAATGAACCGTGCGCTGGGCATGTTTGAGGCGCAGAGCAAACTCTGGCGGCTGGCCTCAATGGCGCAGGCGTCCGGGGCGCCAGTGACTAAGTGGGCCACCCGCGAAGTGCGGGACGGGCAGGTACATCTGTTCTTCCACTGCGTGGGCATTCGCGTGGCCGATCAGCTGGAAAAGCTGATCTGGCGCAGCGTGCCGCACGTGGTAGTGACGTCGGCGACCCTGCGTTCCCTGAACAGCTTCTCAAGGTTGCAGGAAATGAGCGGCCTGAAAGAGAAAGCGGGGGACCGTTTTGTGGCCCTGGACTCACCGTTCAACCACTGTGAGCAGGGCAAGCTGGTGATCCCGCGCATGAACTATGAGCCGCTTATCGATAACGAAGAGCAGCATATTGCGGAAATGGCGGCCTACTTCCGCGAGCAGGTTGAGAGTAAAAAATACCCCGGCATGCTGGTGCTGTTTGCCAGCGGCCGCGCGATGCAACGCTTCCTGGAGCACGTCACCGATCTGCGCTTGCTCCTGCTGGTGCAGGGCGATCAGCCGCGCTATCGGCTGGTGGAAACCCACCGTAAACGCATTGATAACGGCGAGCGCAGCGTGCTGGTGGGGCTACAGTCCTTTGCGGAAGGGCTGGATTTGAAAGGCGACTACCTGACGCAGGTGCATATCCATAAAATCGCTTTCCCGCCCATCGACAGCCCGGTGGTGATCACCGAAGGCGAATGGCTGAAAAGCCTCAACCGTTATCCGTTTGAAGTGCAAAGCCTGCCTGCGGCGTCGTTTAACCTGATCCAGCAGGTTGGGCGCTTGATCCGTAGCCACGGCTGCTGGGGCGA
This sequence comes from Enterobacter cloacae complex sp. EB5, assembly GCF_031432835.1. Lineage (NCBI taxonomy): Bacteria > Pseudomonadati > Pseudomonadota > Gammaproteobacteria > Enterobacterales > Enterobacteriaceae > Enterobacter > Enterobacter cloacae complex sp. EB5. The sequence continues at coordinate 574,831 of NZ_CP133860.1, read as the reverse complement.
GGTGGTGATTTATGACAAACGTCTGCTCACCAAAAACTATGGCCAGCGGCTGCTGAATGCGCTGCCGATCTTCCCGATTGAGCAGCCGGACGTGCCGGAAGTAAAAAAACGCCCGGCAAAACTTGCTGCCGGGCGTCGAAAAAGCTTCCGTGCTAAGGGGCGCGGTCCTACTGGTAAGTGAATGTCACCTGAATCACGCTGCTGAATGTCCCGGCAGTGACGGGCATTGAGGTGGCGTAGTAACGTGCGGACAGGGGAAAGGTTGCCGTGTGGTCACCCGGATTGATGGCGGCGTTAAAGGCGGCCTGTGGGGCAATCAGTATTTTGTCCTGTCGGTCTGCCAGCTCCAGCGCCAGTCCCTTTGCGCTACCGATATTGGCAAATTTGGTCGGATGCACGCTGTCTGCCTGGCCATAGAAAAAGGCCGTGGCAAGCGCCAGCGTGGCAGGGCAGTGCGATACGGACAGGGAAAAGTCTTTCCACTCGCCGGTATCTCCCACGTCTTTAAAACTGCCCGACACCGCCTGGCCTAAGTCCACTGTCAGGTTGCGGCTGGCGCTGTCAATGACGCAGGTATTGGCGTAAATATTTCCCGTCATCTGGATCTGAATGTCGTCTGCGTGGGCCTGGGCCAGTAAGCCCACCGCCAGAAACGCGATTGTCTTTTTCATGTCGGTCACTTATAGGCGAGAGTGATGGTTGCTACGGTGTTGGCGGGGCCGGGCGTCACCACATCGCTGATCTGCTCGTAGCGAACCTGAAAGGGGATATCCAGCGTTTCATTGGCAACGGCCTGGCTTTGGGTGCTGACGTAGGTGTCAAAGGTCGCAATGCGGTCATCAAACAGCATTCTCACCCCGACGCCCGTTGCCATGCCTGTCTGCTTCGTCAGTTTGATCACCCCCTCGAATGCCGTCTCGTAGCCGTTAGCACTGGTGATTTTTAGCTCAGGCTGAACGGTTGTGTCACAGTTAACGGTGATATTAAACGTTTGAGCGGGGCTGGATAAAAACCCCACGCTCATAAAATCACTGACGGGAAAATCACCCAAATTAACGGTGAGATTTTTTGGCGAAACAGAGCAGGTGACCTGATGCAAAATGACGTTACCTGCATACGCAATATGGTTAGGGCTGCCGATCCCTTCGTGACCGAAAACGCCAATGCCAAATTCGGTCTGAGACTGCACCAGCGTGCCGGAGGTCACGGCGTCGCTTGTTTTGACCAGTTCAAGCGTGACGTCAAAGTTGAACGACTGTGTGCCATCAGTAGAAACATAGCCAACAGGCGTTCCGCGTGAATCGCACTGTACTCCGCCTGCTCCGCTGATTCGCTGACCCTGATCGTTCATCAATGCGACCCCGACACCCGGTACGCCGGATTCATATACTCCCTTAAGCCCCGGAATTTCCGCTCCGGTACCGTAGTAACACGAGACAATTTCCAGTCCGCTGTCGATACTCTGATCGCAGTGCCCGGCAACATGAACGCTCTGCTCTGTACCCGGAATGGTTGCGCCAACCGCCAGCGTCGTGGGGACAGAGATGGAGGCCACATTAATCATTTTGGGCAGATCCGGCGTGGTGCAGGTCGCCTTCGCATGCGGCATAAATAACGCGGCGGTTCCCAGAACCAGTAAGAAAAAGCACTGTTTAATCATTTGCATAATCGTTAGCCTGAACGGTGGATCAGTGACACTGCGCGGCAGCGTTAATGATGCTGGTTTTCTCTTTCTCATCCGTTAGCGCATAGTCAGCGACGCAGTGCTCGCTCGCCTCCTGTCCCCAGGAAACGATGAGATGCCCTTGCTGTGGCAGACCCGAGAGGTAGGTCTGGCCGTCATTCCCGACAATAAATTCGCTGTCCTTATCCCCGGTGGTGACCGTTGCGCCGAAGGGCAGCGGTTTACCATTTTGTGTAAGCGTCATCAGGACGCGGTTACCCACGCGGGTAGTAAAGCTGGCGCGCACCACGGCCCCGCGGGTCGGCGTCACGATCTGCGCCGCGTGGGTGACGTCGGCATCGTCCGGCAGCGTTTCGGTATCCAGCGCGATGGTGTTATGGCGATACGCGGTCACGAACGGCACGACGGTATAGCCGCGGAAGTCAGTCTCCACGCCTGTCTGGTTGGTGATATGGGTGCCGTGCGTACCCGGCGCTTTCACCAGCGCGATGGTTTCACCGAGCGGCTGGCTCAGGGTTATCCCGTTAGCGTGGGCCACCACGCCACCCTGCAAACCGACGTTCAGGGTCTGCTGATACTTATCCTGACTGACGCCTGCGCTCACTTCGCCGTAGGTTGCTTTGTAATCGGCGTTGATGCTGGTGGAGTTACCGCTGCCGGTGCTGCTCAGCCCTTCCTGGATATTCCAGTTCAGGTTGTCTTCTTTCAGTGCCGTACCGTTCAGGCCAATGTTCTGCGTGGTGCCGTCTTTGGTGTTGTTCAGGTTGTACGTGGCCCAGGTGTTATGCATCCAGCGATCCAGCGGCACCGAAACGCTCAGCGAGAACTGGTTGTCGTTTGTTACCTCATTACCGTCTTCATCGCTGTCGTGGGTGTTTTTGTTCATGCTGTAGCTGAGGCTGTAGCTCACGCCGTGCCAGCTGTTGTTGTAGCTGACGCTCAGGGAAGTCATGTCCTGACTCTGGCTCCAGTAGGTTTCCTTCACCATGCTCAGCGTGACCGACCCCCAGCCTTCTGGCAGCGTCTGGTCAACGGTGGCTTCGGTACGGGCGCGGCGCTGCTGGGGAGCAGACCAGTCGTCGGCGCGGGTATACGACTCCATGGTGTCGTCCAGGGTGTAAAACCCCTTGCTGTTATAGCGATAGCCCGCAAGGGTAAAGTTGGTGCCCGAACCGGCGAAATCTTTGCTGTAACGGATGCGCCATGACTGGCCTTTGCTGGACTTCTGTTTTTTCAACAGGGCTCTGGCGCGGGTCACGTCAATAGAGAACGCCCCTAAATCGCCCATGTTTTTCCCGGCGCCAATCGCCTGAGACTGATAATGGCTGCTCTGCTGCACGCCGCCGTAGGCCGTGTAGCCATAAGGTAAACCGTAGATGGCGCTTCCCTGGGCAAACGGGGTCTTTTCAACGTCTTTGTCATAAGAGCGATAGCGCCCGGCGGTTACGCTGTAGCGCAGGTTTTTTTCACGCTGCAATACCGGCACGGAGGCAAACGGCACGACGAAATGACTTTCGCTGCCGTCAGTTTCTTTCACCGTGACCTGGAGGTCGCCGCTGCTGCCGGTGGGGTAGAGGTCGTTAATTTCGAACGCGCCAGGCGCGACCGTATTCTGATAAATCACGTACCCGTTCTGGCGGACCATTACCAGCGCGTTGCTGTGGGCGGTGCCGCGAATAATGGGGGCATAGCCTTTTTTGCTGTCCGGCAACATGTCGTTGTCGGATTTCAGCTCCACGCCGGTGTAGGGGACGCTGTCAAAAACGTCGGCAGGCGAGGTGCTTTGCCCTACCGTCACGTCACTTTTCATCGCCACAATATCGCGTTGCGCATAGGTATAAACGGAGGTGAATTTCTGTTCCTCCTCGTGACCCGTGGTGCTGCGATTCCAGGTGGAGTAGTTACGAACGCGCCATGCTCCGATGTTGAAGCCGGGACGCAGGTTAACGTACTGGCTGCTGCTATCCTCTTCACCCTGCTGGCGCGCATGGCTCTGGCTGGCGTTGACGCTGTAATTAAGCAGGCCCGCGTTGATCCCTTCGTCAAACTCTTTCGGGTCGATGTAACCGCGAGGCACCTGTCCAAGCGCCTTTTGCGGAATGCTCAGCAGCAGTTGCTGGTTGCGCACGCGAAAGGTCGCGGATGCCGAAGGGATGGCGTGTAGATCGGCGCACTGACCCTCTACCATCAGCCGTGGATAGTTTTGGGTTTTGATCCCGAGGCGCTTTAATTCGTCCAGTGAAAAACAAGGCTGAAGCGTGCTGGTGCCCTGTGGATCTTTAACTAAGTTAAAGGTCACGTCGCGGGTATCAATTTTATTGTTATTGATAAAAACCGCGACCTGATATTGACCTGGCGCCTGGCCGGGACCTTTTTCATAGACAGACAGATCGGTCTTTCCCTGCTGCGGGTTATCAATGTCCAGCAGGGCGGGGTTAAAATAATCATCAGCCAAAACCTGCTGCGCAAAGATCGCCATTGCCAGGCAACAAATAGCCATCAGCAATGACGAAAATCGGCAGGTGAACGGCTTTTTATGGCTGTACATGATGATTTTATTACCGGGTAATACGATTAATGAACGGGTTTAGACCATGTCTGGCTGATGCTGCCGTAATCGGTAATAATGGAATACGCGACGGTCGAGCCTCCGCCGTTGCCAGGTAAAGCAAAATGCGTTTCAGTTTTCGGCACGGCCCAGGTGGCTTTCGTGACTTTCTGACCATTCAGGGTGACGGTCTGAAAATTCATATAGAAAGGCGTGGGATTATTCACCACTAAATCATTCCCTTCGCGATGCCATTCAAGTTTATCGGCCACGTCTTCAGGTCTGCCTTTTACCGCTGACGGGCGATAGAGCAATTTAATGCGGGTATTAATGGCAATTTGCAGCGTATTTACGCCTTCAACATGCTTCGAAGAAGGGATCGCTTTAATATTCAGCCAGTACAGAGATTCCCTGTCTTCCGGTAAATTTCCTCCCGTACGGACCACGCGCAGGACGTTATCCTCTTTCGCGTCCAGCCGGAAAAGCGGCGGGGTTATCAGGAACGGGGCTTTAGCCTGGTTTTTACCGCCAGAATCGACCCAGGACTGCACCAGATAATCCGTGGTATCCGGGTTTGAAAGACCAAGAGATGATTCCTTTTTATCTCCCTGATAGACCAGGCGGGTGCCGTTAATCACAACACCCGCCTGTGCCGAGGCTGCTACCAGTAAAAGAGTGCTCAGTAAATAACCGTGGCGCATAAAGATTTCTCAATAAAAAGATGAGATATTAATGCCCGCAAAAGCATTAATATCTCAGGATTGATAAGATCAGTTATAAATAACGGTGAAGGTCGATACAGAGTTAGCAGGGCCTGCGGTGACTGCCGCCTGGGTTTGAATATAACGTGCGCCGAACTCCAGATCGTTAACCGCCGTGCCGGAGGCTAAAGGATATTGCTGCGAAGGGGTATACAGGGTGACAGGCTGCCCGGACGTGTCAACCAGCTGAATAGCCACACCGGTAGCCGCATCGGTATCGGGCGTTAATGCCAGCGCGGCATTATTATCGGCATCCGGGGTACCACCGAAGTTAATTGCAGCCGAGGTTACGGTTTCCGGACAATTGGTTAACTTAATATCAAACTTCGTTAATGTGCTGGTAGAGCCTGCGCCGGTAAATACCGTTTTAGATACTTTTCCCAACTGAACATTTAATGGATTACTTAATCCATTCACGACCTGACAAGCAGAATCGATAATTTCTCCGGTGAAATTAATCTGCCCTTCACCGTTGGTTGCCGCAAATGCGGATGCAGAACATCCCACCGTTGCGGCGATAAACAACCCTAATGCAACCTTGTTCATAGTAAATCCCAATGTGTTTCTGGCAAAAACGTTGCCTGGACGTTTTCACCGTTGACCTTTAATGACTTTCAGATGTTTATTTAATCAAAAAAAGGACAGAGACGAATCTTTTGTCCCAATCACAAATAATGCAAATAATGCTTGAGTTTATTTTTTTTACCTGAAAACAGCAGGTTGATAATGATCACAAAACACTATCGGGTGCGTGTTCATCGGGCTATATTGTTAACAAGATGATGCTGTCAGGAGAAATGTCGTGGATTACCGCAAAATTATCAAAGAGGTAGGGCGTGGGAAAAACCATGCTCGCGATCTGGACCAGGAAACGGCCCGTGCGTTGTACACGCATATGCTGAATGGCGACGTGCCGGAGCTGGAAATGGGCGGCATTCTGATTGCGCTGCGTATCAAAGGGGAAGGTGAGGCAGAGATGCGCGGTTTTTATGAGGCCATGCAGTCGCAGACGATGCGTTTAACCCCGCCCGTCACGAAGCCGATGCCGATTGTGATCCCGACCTACAATGGCGCGCGTAAGCAGGCAAACCTCACGCCGCTGCTGGCTATTCTGTTGCAGAAACTCGGTTTCCCGGTGGTGGTGCATGGCGTGAGCGAAGATCCAACGCGCGTGCTGACAGAAACCATTCTGGAATTATTAGGCATCGAACCTACTCTCCATGCTGGCCAGGCGCAGGCCAAACTGGAGGGGAACCAGCCGGTCTATATTCCCGTGCGCGCGCTCTGCCCGCCGCTGGAAAAGCAGCTGGACATGCGCTGGCGTATGGGGGTTCGTAACAGCGCCCACACCCTGGCGAAGCTGGCGACGCCGTTTGCCGAAGACGCCGCGCTACGTCTTTCCAGCGTCTCCCATCCGGAGTACGTGACGCGGGTCGGGCAATTTTTTGCCGAAATCGGCGGGCGGGCGCTGCTGATGCACGGGACGGAAGGGGAGGTTTACGCCAACCCGCAGCGTTGTCCACAGCTGATGCTGATTGAGCCTGCCGGGACGCGGGTCGTGCTGGAGCGTGGGGAAGAGAACAGCGGTGTGATCCTGCCTGAGTCGAAAGATCCGCAGGTCACCGCGCACTGGATCGTGCAGTGTCTGGCCGGAAAGGTGCCTGTTCCGCAGTCGATCAAGCTGCAAATGGCCTGCTGCCTGCTGGCGGCAGGGGAAGTGGCATCCGTGGAAGCCGGATTGCAGCGCGTGGCGCAGTCGTTTTAAGCAAAAAAAAGCCCGTCCAGTGGCGGACGGGCAAACAAGGGTAACAACAACAGGGTCAATGAGGGTTGGAGCATCTCACCAGAGGGTATGGTGAGGGTGGAGCATAATTTGTTCGATTACTTGTAGATAACCGCAGTACCGCTCAGTTTGTTATTACCGTTAGTGGAGGTGATGGTGTATCCACTTGCGCCGGCAGCGGCCGCTTTTTCCGCCAGTTTTGCTTCCAGACCGTCCAGCGTAGTCGCGCCTTCAGCACTCACCACCCCGATTTTGTTCAGATCCTGTGCCTGAGTAGAGGAGACTGGCTCCACGGCGAAAGCGCCGAAAGAGAGAGCGGACAGGGCAACAGCGGCGACAGCATATTTGATGGTTTTCATAGGTCAATTCTCGCAGGTTATTCTGTTAAGGGGACGATGTTCCGTCGATGTGATAAGTATCACGGTTTTTAGCGGAAGATAAAATCGAAGAGAATTGACGTGGTTGCTCAAAAAAATTGAATGACAAATAACTTATTGATTATTAATAAATTCAGAAGCGCAATTGACACTTCTTGTGGATGCGCTTTACAGAAGCCATCGGAAGGGCACGTTTTGCTACGCGTTTCGCTAAAAGTCGTGAGCGTAAAGTAAACGACTGGCGCGGTTAACTTCGGTAAAGGAAAGTCAACGTAACTGGCTGTCTTTCGATCCCCTGCGATTATATCCTGAATGTGTCGCATTTTTTGAATCTTTCTCCTGCTGACAGGCAATACATAGCCGTACGCCAGGAATGGCTTTACGCCGTGCCTCAGGAATCGGATCTCCGCACTCTTCGCATTCCGTCAAGCTTTCGCCGCGCGGAATTTCACCGCGAGCACGCGCGACCGCATCTTCAATGGTACTGTTGATCTGTTCGTTAACGGCGTCGTCATTCGCCCAGCCGGAAGCCATCATGTTCTCCTGAATTGTTTAAGCCATTCATCTTAATATGGGGTTAAAAAACGCACAGTCAAGGCGAAGGAAGGGAATGAGAACTGCATCTGCCTGGCAGATGCAGTGTGGGAAGGAGATCGATTATTTATAGATTGTCGCGGTGCCGTACATATGGTTATCGCCACCGGCGGCGTTCACCACGAAGCCTTTAGCCCCTTCCTGACGCGCTTTTTCGGCTAGCTTGTCCTGAAGGTCATCCAGGTTGCTTGCCCGGCTGACAGAGACCGTCCCCGCCGCACGTAGCTGGCTGGTGTCGTTGCTGTCGGTTAGCGGTTGAACGGACCAGGCTGAGAACGATGCGCCTGCCAGCGCACCCGCAATAATAAAGGTCAGATACTTTTTCATAATCACATCCTCAGGGGAAACAACAGGTGATTCCTCTTAAGTTTAGAAGCCTGACGTGTGTGATTTAGCGCAAAAATTTGATGATGATCTGCTTATTTTTTGAACGATGAATTCTGACAATTTGCTGACAGATCATAGACATACAGGTTGCTGATTTTCGTCGATTTTTTGTGCAGCGCAGACAGATATTTACCCCCGCGCCGTCACAGGGTATCTTACGCGGCTGTTTAAAGGAGAATGCCATGACTTCCCAAAAGCCGGGGTTGCACCCGCGTAACCGCCACCGTAGCCGCTACGACATGAAAGCCCTGTGCCTGAGCTGCCCGGAATTGCAGGATTTTATTGTTCAGACACCAGCCGGTGAACCGTCGGTAAACTTTGCCGATCCGCTGGCGGTTAAAACGCTGAACAAAGCGCTGCTGGCCCATTTTTATGGCGTTACGCACTGGGACATCCCGGATGGCTTTCTCTGCCCACCGGTGCCAGGCCGTGCGGATTATGTCCATCATCTTGCCGATCTGCTGGCGGATGATAACGGCGGCGTGGTGCCGAAACAGGCCACCGTGCTTGATATCGGTACGGGCGCGAACCTGATCTATCCCCTGATAGGCGCATATGAGTACCAGTGGCGGTTTACCGGCAGCGAGATCGGCGCCGAAGCCTTCGCCAGCGCGCAGGCCATTATCAACGCTAACCCAGGGTTAAGCCGGGCCGTTCGTCTGCGTCGTCAGAAGGATGCCGCTGCTATTTTCAACGGCATTATTCACAAGAACGAACAATATGATGCCACCCTGTGCAACCCGCCATTCCACGACTCCGCCGCCTCCGCTCGTGCGGGAAGTGAACGCAAGCGGCGTAACCTGGGCCAGGCTGAAGATGGCGCGCTGAACTTTGGCGGCCAGCAGCAGGAGCTGTGGTGCGAGGGCGGGGAAGTGGCATTTATTCTGCGCATGATTGCCGAGAGTAAGGGCTTCGGTCGTCAAGTGAAATGGTTTACCACGCTGGTTTCCCGTGGCGATAACCTGCCGCCGCTTTACCGCGCCCTGACCGACGTCGGCGCGGTGAAAGTGGTCAAAAAAGAGATGGCGCAGGGCCAGAAGCAGAGCCGCTTTATCGCCTGGACCTTTATGGACGATAACAAACGCCGCAAATAGCACCCCATCGCAGGCCGGGTAAGGCGAAGCCGCCACCCGGCTCGGTTACAGCGTCGGCTCCTGCGGAGGCAGCGGCGAAGCGGGCGGCGACAATACCTGATACGTCTGCACCGGCGCTCTCACGTTCGCCAGATCGAAGTGTTTTTTCACCATGCTGTCGAGGGCAAAGCGCACCGTCCACTGCTTAAGCGGCTGGGTGGTGAACGACACGCGCAGGGTAAAGGCAGTGTTCGTCAGCCCGACGATGCCCGCGAACGACGGTTCACCAATCACCAGCCCGCGAATATCCTCCATCTCCATCAGTTCGCTCACCGCATCCCGCAGCGCCTGTTTCGCCTTCTCTGCATCTTCGTGACGATCGACATCATAATTCGCCACCACCGAACCAATGCCGCGCACAAAGTTGGCAAAGGTGGTGATCGATGACCACGGAATAATGTGGTACGCGCCGGTATCCTGACGCACACCGACGGAGCGAATGGACATTCGTTCCACCGTGCCGGTGAGCGGTCCGATGGTCACCAGATCCCCGGTGTTCATCCCGTTCTCAAACTGGATAAAAATGCCGGTGATAATATCCTTCACCAGCGTCTGCGAACCAAAGGAGATCGCCAGCCCCAGGGCACCGGCACCCGCCAGCAGCGGGGCGATATTCACGCCGATTTCCGACAGCACAATCATGATGGTGATGGTGCTGATGATCACCGCCAGCGCGTTGCGGCACAGGGTCAGCAGCGTGCGGGCGCGTGCGCTCGGCAGCGGCCTGCCGTGGACATCCGACACCAGACGGTTTTCGATAAGGCTTGCCAGCAACGTCCAGCCGACGGCGGAGAAGAACAGGATCAGCGCGATACGAATAAGAATATCAACGGTCTTCTCCCCCGCGCCGTTATGCAGCCAGTTCCAGAAATCAAATAGCCCCCACGCGTTCAGCAGCAGCATAATTGCCACGCAGACCGTCAGAATACGCGCCACCTTCAGGGATACCGTCATCCAGCCATTCACCCGCTTTTGCAGTTCCGGGTAGTTACGCTGAACCTGCGGCGACAGGGTGATCGTTTTCGACAGCCAGCGGGAGAGCAGGCCAGAGACAAAGGCCGCGATGCCGATAATCGCCAGGCTTTTGAACGTCGCCCCCATCATAAATTTCAGGCTATTGCCCGGATCGAACAGGGAGAAGAAACAGAGCACAATAAAATAGGCGCTGGCCAGCCAGTGCCACACCAGCGCAAAGGCGCGAATAAAGAGGCTGAAAAAGGAGAGAGAGCGATCGGCCAGGTGCAGCAGGCTGTCGGTGATCGCTTTTTTATTGTGGAAGATGAGGTACAGCGCCCAGACGGTAATGCACAGCATGATCAGCACGTTCGCCAGCGCGCCGAACTGCACGTTAACCTGGTTGGAAATAATCGGCACGGCAACCAGCAGGCCATAACCAATCAACCCGCTCAGCACGCTGAGCCGCACCGCCCAGTATTTGGCGCTCTGATCCGAAATGGCGAAGGGGCGAAGGTCCGGCACGCGTGGGCAGAAGATCAACCGCAAGAGGGCTTTAAAGAACTCAATCAGGGCAAACGCATTGAGGAACAGTCCCTGCTGAAACGCGATGGTTTTGTTTCCGGTATTAAGTCGGTCGGCCAGCATCTGGCCGACAAACAGCGTCAGGGCCAGCAGCAGCAAATCGATGACAAACGCCCCGGTAATCATTGCCGGAAGATGCAGCCAGCTGCTTTTATGCTGATTCTTTTTGCGTCCCCACTGGCCCATTTTCCGGTAAAGCGGCCAGACAGACAGGCGCAACAGCCAGTAAAAAATGAAGACGGCGCCAGCCAGAATAGCAAACTGGGTGGCGGCTGCGGAAAAGGTGTGAGGATTAAAAGGCTTATGCGAGGTGCCAACCAGGTTGCGATAGAGCTGGGCAAAACGCGACGACAGGGCTTCCCCGTAGCGGCGACTGATGTCGGTGACGTTTTCCAGCACCGTTTTTTCTTCTTCTGCTTCCGGCGGCGCAATAGCAGGAACCGGATCCTGAGGCGGCGTGGCGGCCACCTTCCTCAGCTGATCGATCAGCTCCTGTCGGGACGTGTCGTTCTCAAGCACGTCGGCCAGCGCGCCGTAAGCGGCTTTTTTCTTTTCTGCGTCTGGCTCTGGCGGCGCATTTTGCTGGGTGGCGGTGGCTCCGGTGGTGACGCCGGGAAGGGTTACAGCAAGTGATGGCGCGCTTAACAGGCTAAACAGTAGCAACAGGATCCACGGCACGGCGTCCTCCGACAAAAATATCGTGCAAAATGATAAGTATAGAGCGCGGGGAGCGGAGGGGAGTTTTTGGGAACAATCCGGCGTAAAAAAGCCGGGCATGCCCGGCTCTATGTAGCTATCAGGAGACGTGTTGCAGGAACTCCTGAAGGCGCTGGCTTGGTGGGTTCGCAATCAGCGCCTGCGGATTACCGTCTTCCGCGATGCGGCCCTTATCGATGAAGATCAGACGGGACGCCACCTTTTCAGCAAAGCCGATTTCGTGGGTCACGATCACCATCGTCATGCCTTCTTCCGCCAGATCCTGCATAACTTTCAGCACTTCGTGACGCAGCTCCGGGTCGAGTGCCGACGTTGGCTCATCGAACAGCATCATCTTTGGCTTCACCGCCAGCGCACGGGCAATGGCCACGCGCTGCTGCTGGCCGCCGGACAGCTCGGAAGGATAGTGGTGGGCACGCTCCGCCAGACCAACCTTCGCCAGCAGATCTTTTGCCAGCGCTTCCGCTGCCGCTTTGCTGGCCCCGCGCACGCGCAGAGGACCGAACATCACGTTTTCCAGCGCCGTGAGGTGCGGGAACAGGTAGAACTGCTGAAACACCATGCCCGCTTCCTGGCGGATCAGGCGCTCGTCCACTTTCGGATCGTTAACCTTCAGACCATCGACGATCAAATCGCCGCTGGTGATCTCCTCAAGCTTGTTAATGCAGCGCAGCAGGGTGGATTTACCGGAACCGGACGGGCCGATGATCACCACCACTTCACCCTGCCTGATGTTCAAATCGATATTGTGCAGCACCTGGGTTGGGCCAAAGTGCTTGGAAACGTTTTTAAATTCAATCACAGGATTTTCATCCTTCTTTCAAGACGACGCAGAACAAAGCTCAGGACAAGCGTGATAATCAGGTAGACAACGGCGACCGCACTCCAGATTTCCAGGGCGCGGAAGTTACCCGCGATGATCTCCTGGCCCTGACGGGTCAGCTCGGCCACGCCGATAACAATAAACAGCGAGGTGTCTTTAATGCTGATGATCCACTGGTTACCCAGCGGCGGCAGCATGCGGCGCAGCGCCAGCGGCAGGATCACGTGACGAATGGTTTCGCGACGGGAAAGACCTAACGCCAGGCCAGCTTCGCTGAAGCCTTTATGAATCGACAGCACCGCACCGCGGGTAATTTCCGCAATGTAGGCGCCGGAGTTGATCATGATGGTGACAACGGCGGCGCTGAACGGGTCGATGCGCAGGTCGGTGAAGGCCATCGGCAGGGCGAAGTAGATAAACATGACCTGCACCACAATAGGGGTGCCGCGGATCACTTCGATGAAAACCAGTGCGATGTGGTTTGCAATCCAGCCGCCGTAGGTGCGGGCGAAACCGGCCACCAGACCGATAATCAACCCGCCAACCAGACCGAGGACCGAAATCCACAGGGTCATTTTAGCGCCTTCAAGCAAGAGAGGAATGGCAGGCCAGATGGCGCTCCAGTCAAACTGCATGATGTATTCCTGTATACCGTGGTGAAAAACGAAAAACGTAGGCCCGGTATGCGCAAGCGCCACCGGGCGTTACAAACCTGAAGTCAGGTGAAATTATTTAGGCTCGGTACCGAACCATTTTTTGTAGATTTCGTTATAGGTGCCGTTCTCTTTCAGGGTTTTCAGCGCGCCGTTAACTTTGTTACGCAGGTCGTCGCTGCCTTTCGGGAACGCAATACCGTACTGTTGTGCTTCCAGAGAATCACCTACCGCTTTGAACTTGCCGTTACCGGCGGTTTTGATGAAGTAAAGGATGTTAGGCGTGTCGTGCAGCACCGCATCCGCGCGGTTGGTGCCCAGTTCCATGTAAGCGTTGTCGATGTTCGGGAACTGACGCAGGTCTTTGGTTTTGATGTTGGCTTTCGCGTAATCAACGGAGCCGGTGCCGCTCTTCACGGCGACCACTTTACCGTCGAGATCTTTCACGCTTTTCACGTCGTTGTTATCCGCTTTCACCATCACCAGCAGGCCGCTTTTGTAGTAGCCGTCAGAGAAATCGATGGCTTTTTTACGCTCTTCGGTAATGGTGATGCCTGCCAGCGCCAGGTCAACGTTTTTGGTTTGCAGTGCCGGGATAATGCCGCTGAAATCCATTGGCTTCAGGGTGTAATCCAGTTTGAGTTCTTTTGCGACCGCAGCCCACAGATCCACGTCAAAACCAACGTATTTATCACCCTGTTTAAATTCAAACGGTACGAACGCTGTGTCAGTCGCCACAACCAGTTTGTCGGCAGCCTGCGAGGACACCGCAAACGCCAGGGTAAGTGCAGCCAGTGAAACTTTTAATACAGACTTCATAGCATTTCCTTTTATATCCACGGGGCGATCCCCTGCGAGAACCTCTGGCACAATGAAAAAATCGTGCCAGTTTTACAAGCTGTTGTTTTGCAAAGGGGATGATGTCACGCATTGCACAATAAGCGTGGCAATTCTGTCAGGTTGCACCAGAATGGAGCACCGTTTTGGTGCGCTTCGTTAAGGTCTTCTGACAGGGGGATATTTAGCGCAGAATCTGACGAAAAAACAATCTTCCGTTAACGGTTGTGTGAGGTGATTATTACATTTTATTCACTTTTGCGGCCGTTGCGGGCAAAAGTGCGCACCATAAATGTGCAAAACCCCCGCCAGGGGCGAGGGTTATTCGGAAAATCCGCAGGGATTATTCGATGTTGGACTCAATGAACCACAGGAACTGATCCAGGTCGCGTGATGCGGCAGTGAAGATATCAGCTGTATCTTCATCTTTGGCTTCGCCAATCGCTTTACGAACATCGTTCGCCACAATCGCATAACGATCTGCCAGCTCTTTCAGGTGATCCTGAACGGTATGGATATCCAGCGGATAGCTTTTCAGTGGCGTTTTGCTGTTGATCACCTGTGTGGTACCCAGTGCCACGCCACCCAGCTGTACGGCGCGTTCGGCCATGGTATCCAGGTGAGTCACCAGTGCTGTGCGGAAGCCATCCAGCATTTCATGAACGGCAATAAAGTTTGCACCGCGCATATTCCAGTGAGCCTGTTTGGTGATCAGCGAAAGATCGATGAACTGGACCACCTGGCGATTCAGCAGCTCAATGGTCGCTTTTTTATCGCTATCCGATACATCGTTACGGGTATAAAGCAGATTAGACGCTTTCGTTTTCACCAGTTTAGCGGTACTCATAATCTCATATCCTCTTGATGTTTGTGTCCCAGGTAATTACGGAACTAAGTATAGCACCGGATTTTTTCTCTGCGGTTTGGCTCTGCCTATTGGTTTAATAGCGAAAGGAGGCTTGTATTATCAACTGTTTGAAAAATAGGTGGTTTATTTAAGTTGATACAGATCAATCTTAATTCATTCTCCGGGAAGGCGGGCAGGTGAAATATTTTGGCAATATAAGAGAGTTTGTAAGAAATTATTTGAACTACTGACGAGACGTATATTCTGCATGGCGGGTTAGCCATGCAGAATTTAAGGCTTAGTTGAGGTCGATTTTTTGCACTTTAGGTTCCGGGCGCATGGTCAGGGTGGAGCCCATAGACGCCGCGATAATGGAACAGAGCGCCAGCGTTTGTACCAGGGTCAGGGTCTCACCGAGGAAAATCATACCTGAGATGGCGGCCAGCGCGGGCTCCATGCTCATAAGCGTGCCAAAAATTCGCGTGGGCAGGCGCGTCAGAGCGATCATCTCAAGAGAGTAGGGCAGCGCCGTAGAGAGAATGGCAACCGCCAGCCCAACCGGCAGGATTGACCATTGCCATATTGAATCCGTCGCTTGTGCCATTCCGATTGGGACAAAGATAACGGCGGCAATCAGCGAGCCTAAGGCGACCGTCGCGGGGCCATGCTCTTCGCCCGCACGCTGGCCAGTGAGAATATACACCGCCCAGCACGCCCCCGCGCCCAGCGCCAGAGCTGCCCCGGTCAGATCGACTTGTGAAACGCTTTGCCCGAGCGGCAGCAGGAACCATAGCCCCAGTACGGCCAGTATGACCCAGATAAAGTCTACCGGACGACGAGAAGAGAAGAGGGCAACCGCCAGCGGGCCGGTAAATTCAAGCGCGACCGCGATCCCCAGCGGGATCGTCTGAATAGAGAGATAGAACATGTAGTTCATCCCTCCCAGCGCCAGCCCATAAAAAAGCAGAGGCAGTCGCTGCTCTTTTTTAAACCGTAGCCGCCAGGGTTTAAAGACAACCACGAGGATCAGGGTGCCTAAGGCGATACGCAGCGCCGTGACGCCGGGCGCACCAACGAGCGGAAAGAGCGATTTTGCCAGCGACGCGCCGCTTTGTATGGACATCATCGCGATAAGTATGACTGCCACCGGCATCCAGACCGACGATTTACGGGGTAAACCTGGCATCCTTTCTCCTGTCAATTTATGTCAAATGAGGTAAAAGTCGCAGTGTAATGGAAATAAGCTGCAACGGTTGAGCTACTGTTGAAAAAAATCCAGGGAAAATCCGTAAAATGAGAAAACGTTGATGATTTTATCGCCTGAAAGATTAGGAATAATCTGGATGAACTAAATGGCGATGACGCGCACTATTAGCATTTACAGGTGAAAATCTGGAGTTATTTGAACGAGATAGCTGGTGCTGGAAATGTTCTGTTACAGGAAAGGTCGCATTAGACATCGTGAATGACAAAGAGTTTCACAGATTTTTTTGATATATTTAAAACTTACGGACTTACTTGAAGCACATTTGAGGTGGTTATGAAAAAAATTGCATGTCTTTCAGCACTGGCAGCTGTTCTGGCTGTTTCCGCAGGTACCGCTGTAGCGGCAACTTCTACTGTAACCGGTGGTTACGCTCAGAGCGATATGCAGGGCGTGATGAACAAAACCAACGGTTTCAACCTGAAGTACCGTTACGAGCAAGACAACAACCCGCTGGGTGTGATCGGTTCTTTCACTTACACCGAGAAAGATCGTACTGAAAATGGCTCTTACAATAAAGGTCAGTACTACGGCATCACCGCGGGTCCTGCTTACCGCCTGAATGACTGGGCAAGCATCTACGGTGTTGTAGGTGTTGGCTACGGTAAATTCCAGCAGACCGAAAACCAGGGTCTGAACCGTACTGCAAGCAACAGCGACTATGGTTTCTCCTATGGCGCAGGTATGCAGTTCAACCCAATCGAAAACGTTGCTCTGGACTTCTCCTATGAGCAGAGCCGTATCCGCAACGTTGACGTTGGCACCTGGATCGCGGGCGTAGGTTACCGCTTCTAATCACTTCGGTGAGCCAGTAAAAAATCCGCCCTTTGAGGCGGATTTTTTTTGTTTGTACCCTCTCTCCGTGGGAGAGGGCCGGGGTGAGGGCATCAGCCCGCACGAAACGGCAGAAATTACTTACTCTTAATATCGAAAATATCCGTCCCAAGATGGTTATAGTCGACTTTCTGTAACTTAAAGTTGGTAATGTAAACTGGCGGACCTTTCTTCCCGGAGATAAACGGGTAATCATTTTTTATCTCTTTCGCCTTAATCCCCGTCCACTGTGAGAAGAATTTCAGGAAATCGTTCGCGGAACGGCGCGCTTTGATGATGCGATGCGTTTTGTCATCACTCGACAGCACCATAAACGGTACCTGGAAGTTCTGCTGGAACTTGTCATCGTGGGCCAGATACTGCACCTCTTTACCGCGCTCCTTAAACGCCAGGCCGTGGTCAGAGAAATAGACCATCGAGAAGCTGTCGCCGCTGTTGCGCAGCTGTGCGTACAGTTTGCTGAGCAGATCGTCGGTTTGCGTCATGGTGTAGAGATAACACGAGGTCTCTTTGGATTGCACAAACTCCGCATATTTTCCCCCGGTACGATCGCATGCCTGCGGGTGTGACCCCATCAGGTGCAGGACGATCAGCTGCGGCTGGGTGCGCTGAGTGGCAAAGACCTGCGCGGTCATTTTTAGCAACGCTTCATCTTTTGTGTTTTTATCGGCTTCGAAATCACCGCTTTTCAGGAACTGTACCTCGTCGGCACGCTTCGCGATGCTGGCGATGGCGGTATCATACTCGCCGATCTGTCCCTGGTTAGAGAACCACCATGTCTGAAAACCTGCCCGGTTGGCCAGGGTGACAAAATTATCCTGAAACTGCGGTTTTCCATCCACCACGCGGTTGAGCGTCAGACCGAGTGATTTCTGCGTCGAGCCGCTGGCCGCCACGTAGTCGGTAAACAGCGTACCGTTAACGGAGCTGGCAAACGGCGTGTTATCCCAGTGACCGCCAAACGCGCCGAGCGCATCGCGACGCGCGCTTTCCCCGATCACCACCACGTAAGTGTGATACTTCGGTTTCACCGCCAGCACGTTCCAGGTGTCTTTCATGGTGGAAAGCTCGGCCATACGCGCCTGCTCGTCGAGCACTTCCTCGTTATTCACCACCACGTCTTTGACGAAGCGAAACACCGGATACCCGGTATCTTTAAGCTTAAACACGCCGCCCCAGGCCAGATTTTGTACCGGCGCAACAAAAAACGTCACCACGCTAAAGGCCAGACACAGGCTTTCAATTTTACCCCATGCTTTTTTCCCGACGGGCTTACGGCGAACCGCAATCACGCCGAGGGCAAAAATGAAAAGGCCAACCACGTAGTTGTACCACGGGAAGATCGTCAGGATCTCCGTTGACTCTTCCATATTGGTGGAGTGGAGCGCCAGCAGAGTATTAAAGTTCGGCGCGCCATAGGCCTGGCCAAACGGGAAATAGGCGGCAGCAACCAGAGAACAGATCCCGATAAGCACCTTCTGCATGCGCGGTGCGCTTCGCCAGAGCAGGTGAAGAATACAGGTGAACCCGACGGCATAAAGCAGGCTAAAGGGGTAGCCAAGAGCAAAGTTAATCAACAGCGATTGCAAAAAATAGAATCCCGTCCACGGGCTTAAGGCCCGGCTGCGGGTAACAAGTGTATCAATCAGGGTTACGTTCATAGATCACTATCACGAAAACGCCATGTGCTCACCCTGGCGTCAAGGGTCAAAGCCTGCCGGACAGTGCGTGGAAAGGGAATGAGAGGTCCGCTTCAGCGAGCCGCAAATTGTGCAGGGCTGCAAGAAGATAGTGCGAGCATGAATTAAGGTCAACAGTTGCTAAACAGATGTTTTGCGAAGGGGGCTGCAAATCCGCAAAAATAATCGGGAACAGGCCAGTGTACAGCGAAAGTGTGACAGGAAAATGAAGCGGCGTACCGCGACGCCGCTTAGTGGGAAGAGTTGTCGTCCTGCTGCGGTTTGGTGTTAAACATATCGCACAGCATGTTCAACAGCATCAGGCGCACTTTAAAAGGAGAGTGGGTAAACACGTTCATACACCTCTTGAATTCATTCATAAGACCTCCTGATTCATGATCCCTTCGATCCGTGAAGGGTGACTGCATTACATACAGATATAGCACAGGCTATATTGTATAGCTATGGCTAATTCGTTAATTTTTTGTGCTTGTAGAGCTATGGTTTACAATGTGCGCTCCGTTACAGGGCGCTGGAAGCGTCAACCCCATTGAGGAAGCACAATGAACCGTCGCGCAGGTAAGCCAACAACAAAAAAAACGACGCAACTGGTGAACGTTGAAGAGCATGTGGAAGGCTTCCGCCAGGTGCGCGAGGCGCACCGCCGGGAGCTGATTGATGATTATGTCGAACTGATCTCTGATCTGATTCGTGAGGTGGGAGAAGCGCGCCAGGTGGATATGGCCGCACGCCTTGGGGTGTCGCAGCCAACCGTTGCCAAAATGTTAAAACGTCTGGCGTCGGTCGGGCTGATCGAGATGATCCCCTGGCGCGGGGTGTTTCTCACCGCTGAGGGCGAAAAGCTGGCGCAGGAGAGCCGCGAGCGCCACCAGATCGTCGAGAATTTTTTACTGGTGCTGGGCGTCAGCCCGGAAATTGCCCGTCGGGATGCCGAAGGTATGGAACACCACGTCAGCGAAGAGACGCTGGTGAAGTTCCGCGAATTTACGCTCAAATACGGTCCCTCCGCTGAATGAACATCCCCGGCTTGCAGGCCCTGAAACGCGATCGCTTTTTCCATCTTTTACTTATTACTGGCGTTGGGCTCAGCGTCTTTGTGCCCTTCACGCCGCACACCTGGCCGGCGGCCATAGACTGGCGCACCATTATTACCCTGAGCGGTTTGATGATGCTCACCAAAGGCGTGGAGCTGAGCGGCTATTTTGATGTGCTGGGGCGCAAAATGGTGCGCCGCTTCGCCACCGAGCGCAAGCTGGCCCTGTTCATGGTCTTTTCGGCGGCGCTGCTGTCGACGTTTCTCACTAATGACGTGGCGCTGTTTATCGTGGTGCCGCTTACGCTCACGCTGCGTAAGCTGTGCGAAATACCGGTTACCCGTCTGATTATCTTTGAAGCGCTGGCCGTCAATGCGGGCTCGCTGCTCACGCCGATCGGTAACCCGCAGAACATTCTGCTGTGGGGACGCTCCGGCCTGTCGTTTACCGCATTTACCGGGCAGATGGCGCCGCTGGCGCTGGCGATCGTGGCGTCGCTGCTGGCGGTGGGCTGGTTTGCTTTCCCGAATAAATCGTTGCAGTACCACAGCGGTACAACCGGCCCCCAGTGGCAGCCGCGTCTCGTCTGGAGCTGCCTGGGGCTGTATATCGTTTTCCTTATCGCTCTGGAGTTAAACCAGGCGCTGGCGGGCGCGCTGCTGGTGGCGTGCGGCTTCCTGTTCCTCGCCCGGCGGGTGCTGGTGAGCGTTGACTGGACGCTGCTGCTGGTGTTTATGGCGATGTTTATTGACGTCCATCTGCTGATCCAGCTTCCGGTATTGCAGAACGTTCTCCATAGCGTCAGCGGTCTGTCGCAGCCGGGATTATGGCTGACGGCGATTGGTCTCTCGCAGGTGATCAGTAACGTGCCGTCCACCATTTTGCTGCTTAACTATGTTCCCCCTACGGTACTGCTGGCGTGGGCGGTCAACGTCGGCGGCTTTGGGCTGCTGCCCGGCTCGCTGGCTAACCTCATCGCCCTGCGGATGGCCAACGATCGCCGCATCTGGTGGCGCTTCCATGTATGGTCAATCCCGATGCTGCTCTGGTCAGCGGCGGTCGGTTTCGGACTATTCCTTCTCATATAGTGCGCAATTTGTCAGTTTTTCCTGGCAAATGTATAGCAACGTCCTAGCTTTAGTGAACGGCATAGTGTGATGCCGCTCACTGACAGGACCGTTGCTGAACTATGGCAGAAGATCAAAACCCACCTGCTGACGAGCAGGATCAAAACAATAACGAGCGCAAGCGCCCGGGCAAAAAACCGTTAATTATCCTTGGTATTGTGGTCATCGTGATGGTGATCGTGGCGCTGGTCTGGTGGTTTTTAACCCGTAACGAAGAGACCACCGACGACGCCTTTACCAACGGCGACGTAGTGACAATTGCCCCAAAAACGGCAGGCTACGTTACCGAACTTCGCGTGCGGGATAACCAGCGCGTGAAGAAAGGGGATATTCTGGTGGTCATCGATCCGCGTGATACCACCGCCCAGCGCGATCAGGCTCAGGCCCAGCTTGGGCTGGCGGTTGCGCAGCTGCATCAGGCGCAGGCGCAGCTGGCGCTCTCGAAGGTGCAATATCCCGCCCAGCGCGATGAAGCCAAAGCGCAGGTGCTGAAAGCCCAGGCGGATATGGCCAACGCGCAGGCGGAGTACCGCCGTCAGCGCGGCGTTGACCCGCGTGCGACCACGCAACAAAGTATCGATGCCGCGAACGCTCAGCTGCGCAGCGCCCAGGCTGGCCTTGCCAGCGCGCAGGCGCAGCTGGAAGTGGCGGAGCAGGTTCAGCTGCAAATCCGCCAGCAGGAGACCAACGTCGAAGCCCGCGAACGCCAGGTCGATCAGGCCAGAGCGCAGCTGGAAACCGCCAACCTGAACCTCTCTTATACCGAAGTCCGCGCCCCGTTCGACGGTTTTGTCACCAAACGCAACGTCCAGCCCGGTACGCTGGTGCAGGCAGGCACGGCGCTGTTCTCGCTGGTCTCCCCGAACGTGTGGGTGGTGGCGAACTTCAAGGAGTCGCAGCTTGAGCGCATGAAGCCGGGCGACAAAGTGACCGTGTCCGTCGATGCCTGGCCGGATATGGAGCTGGAAGGCCATATCGACAGCATCCAGCAGGGCAGCGGCTCGCGTTTCTCCGCCTTCCCGTCGGAAAACGCCACCGGTAACTTTGTGAAGATCGTTCAGCGCGTGCCGGTGAAAATCGTCATTGATAAAGGGCTGGATCCGAACAAGCCGCTGCCGCTGGGGCTGTCGGTTGAACCGAAGGTCACCGTGGAATGACGGATCACAGCCACGATAACTGGAAGCCCGCCAGTAACCCGTGGGCGGTGGCGATTGTGGTCACCCTGGCGGTGTTTATGGAAATTCTGGACACCACCATCGTCAACGTGGCGCTGCCCCACGTCGCAGGGTCGCTCTCGGCCAGCTATGACGAATCCACCTGGGTGCTCACCAGCTACCTGGTGGCGAACGGCATCGTGCTGCCGATCTCGGCCTTTCTGAGCCGCCTGTTTGGTCGCAAGCAGTTCTTCCTGATCTGCATTGTGATGTTCACCATCTGCTCGTTCCTGTGCGGCATCGCCACCGAGCTATGGCAAATCATCCTGTTCCGCGTGATGCAGGGCTTCTTTGGCGGCGGGTTGCAGCCCACCCAGCAGTCGGTGCTACTCGACTACTTCAAGCCGGAGGACAGGGGTAAAGCCTTTGGCCTTTCATCCATTGCCATTATCGTCGCGCCAGTACTCGGCCCTACGCTGGGGGGCTGGATCACCGATAACTACTCCTGGCGCTGGGTGTTCTTTATCAATATCCCGGTAGGGATTGTGACGGTGCTGGCCATCTATCAGCTGCTGGAAGATCCGCCGTGGGAGAAAAAGTCGGAAGAGAAGCTCACCGTCGACTGGACGGGGATCGGCCTGATCGCCCTCGGTCTTGGCTGTTTGCAGGTGATGCTCGACCGGGGCGAAGATGATGACTGGTTCTATTCGAACTTTATCCGCACCTTTGCGGTACTGACGCTGGTCGGTATTATCGGCGCGATCTACTGGCTGATGTATGCCAGAAAGCCGGTGGTGGATCTGCACTGCATGAAGGATCGCAACTTTGCGATCTCCAGCCTGCTGATGGCGGGGATGGCGATGATCCTGTACGGCAGTTCGGTGGTTATTCCTCAGCTGGCGCAGCAGGATTTGGGCTATACCGCCACCTGGTCCGGGCTGGTGCTCTCGCCCGGCGCGGTGCTGATTGTGCTGACCATCCCGCTGGTGCTGAAGCTGATGCCGGTGGTGCAGACGCGCTGGATCATCGCCTTCGGCTTTACCTGCCTGGCGGTGTCGTTCTTCTGGTCCCGCACGCTGACGCCGGATATCGATTTCGAAACGCTGGTGCTGTTCCGCAGCGCCCAGTCTATAGGGCTGGGGTTCCTGTTTGTGCCGCTGACCACCATCGCCTTTATCTCGATCCCGAGGCGGCTTAACGCCGACGCGGCGGCGCTGTTTACCATGTTCCGCAACGTGGCCGGCTCGATTGGGATTTCGCTCTCGACGGCGGCGATCACCGAGCGCTCGCAGGCGCACAGCGCGCATCTGGCTTACCACGCTTCGCCGTTTAACGAGCAGTTCCAGCTGGCGATACGCGAAAGCGCCCAGGCGATCCAGAACTTCACCACTCAGGTGGGCGATCCGACCGGCATTGCCACCGGGCGGATGTACCAGACGATGATCGAGCAGTCGCGCTTTCTGGCCTACATTGACGTCTTCACCATTCTGAGCGCGGTGGCCCTATTACTGATTCCGTTTTGTTTGTTGCTCTCGCCGGTTAAGAGCGAGGGGAGTGCAGGAGCACACTGATGATACACAGACGTTTACACCCTCTGATGATAATGATGCTGCTGGTGGGTTGCGCCGTCGGGCCGGACTACCAACAGCCAGCACCGCCCGCTACCACGCACTGGAACGATAAGGGCGACAGCGCGGTGAAATCGCAAACTTCCTCCGCCGCCACCAACCCGCGCTGGTGGAAAACCTTCGGCTCGCCGCAGCTCGACAGCCTGATTGAACGCGCCATCGCCGGGAATCTGACGCTACAGCAAACGGTATTACGCATTGCCGGCGCGCGCGAACAGATTAACCAGGCCGGCGGGGCGTTTTTCCCGTCGGTGAATGGCAATGTGCAGGCGACGCGACAGCAGCTTGGGCTGGAAGGGGAGCTGAAATCCCACGGCGTGTACGACCAGTTGAATAATGTCGATCCTGAACTGCGGGGCGCGTTAGGCCCGCTGACGCAGCCGATAAACCTCTATCAGGGCAGCTTCGACGCCCAGTGGGAAATCGACCTGTGGGGCAAGGTGCGCCGTCAGGTAGAAGCGGCCGAGGCGCAGCAGCGGGCGGCGATCGAGCAGCGTAACGATGCGCTGGTCTCGCTGGAAGCCGAAGTGGCGCGGGCGTGGCTACAGCTGCGTGGGGCGCAGAGCATCATTGCCACGCTTAATACGCAAATTGAAAGCGCGCAGCAGACGCTGGATCTGACCGAAAGCCGCCAGCGGGGCGGGCTGTCGCCGCAGATAGACGTGGAAAATGCCCGGGCGCAGCTGGGCAATCTTGAAGCCCAGCTGCCGCAGTATCAGGCGCAGGAACGCCAGGCGATGAACGGACTGGCGATCCTCCTTGGTAAGCCGCCGGGCGCGCTGGATGCCGAACTGCAATCCGTGCAGCCGATGCCTGCCCTGCCGGATATTGTGCAGACCGGTATTCCGTCCACCCTCGCACGCCGTCGCCCGGACGTGCGCGAAGCGGAGGCGAATCTCCACGCCGCCACGGCGCAGATTGGCGTCTCGGTGGCAGAGCTGTTCCCGAGCTTTACCCTCTCCGGACAGTTTGGCCTGCGCAACAGCGAATCTAACTGGCTGACCGACTGGAGCAGCCACTTCTACAGCTTTGGCCCGCAGGTTTCCATACCGATTTTCCAGGGCGGTCGGCTGGTCTCCAACGTCAAGGTGGCGCGTGCGCAGCAGGGGGCGGCAGTGCTGGACTATCGTCAGACGGTGCTGACGGCGCTCGGCGACGTTGAAAACGCGCTGGTGAGCTATCGCACCGACCAGCAGCGTGAAGCGGGCCTGGCGAAAACTATCGACGCGCTGCAAAACGCTTTTGATCTCGCCAGCGACAGCTATCGGCAGGGGATCGCCAGCTTTATTGACGTGCTGGACGCCCAGCGCCAGCTCGCTCAGGCCGAACAGCAGCGGGCGCAGGCGCAGGTGCAGAGCGCGCTTGACCTGGTGGCGCTCTACAAAGCCCTCGGCGGCGGTTGGGAGCCGTATCAGCAGGTGCGGCTGCCAGACTACAGCGTCTTTGGCGACGCCCCGCGCGGATAGATTCAGAGGATTGGGCAAGAAACGGACAGGAACGCCACATTCGCGATGGCTGGGGGGCGGGTATAACTAACAGACACCCAATCGACATGCGAGGAAAGCGTTATGCGTTATCAAAAACTGGGCAATACCGGACTGTTTGTTTCTGAACTCTGCCTCGGCACCATGACCTTCGGCGGTGAAGGCGGCATGTGGGGCAAAATTGGTCAGCTTCAGCAAAACGAGGCCGAGCAGCTGGTGGGCCGCGCGCTGGATGCCGGGATCAACTTTATCGACACCGCCGACGTTTACTCGGAAGGGCGTTCGGAGGAGATCACCGGGCAGGCGCTGAAGAACCTGAAAATTCCGCGCGAAAATGTGGTCGTTGCCACCAAGGTGTTCGGTGAAACCGGCACTGCGGGGGTGAACTCGCGCGGTAGCTCGCGCTATCACATCATCAGCGGCGTGAAGGAGAGCCTGCGTCGCTTGCAGCTGGATCATATCGATCTCTATCAGCTGCACGGTTTCGACCCCGCTACCCCCATCGAGGAGACGCTTTACGCGCTGGATAATCTTGTGCAGCACGGTCACGTGCGCTATATCGGCGTCTCGAACTGGGCGGCATGGCAGATTGCCAAAGCGCTCGGCATCTCTGAGCGTCTGGGGCTGGCGCGTTTTGCCTCATTGCAGGCGTACTACACCATCGCCGGGCGCGATCTTGAGCGCGAACTGGTGCCGATGATGCAGAGCGAAGGCGTTGGATTGATGGTATGGAGCCCGCTGGCGGGTGGTCTGCTGAGCGGAAAATACGATCGCGACGGGCAGAGCGCGGCCGGTAGTCGTCGCCTGGCGTTCGACTTCCCGCCGGTGAATAAAGATCGCGCCTTCGACTGCGTGGACGTGATGCGTATCATCGCCGAAAGTAAAGGCGTTTCCGTGGCGCAAATCGCGCTGGCGTGGCTGCTGCACCAGAAAGCGGTGACCAGTGTCATTATTGGTGCGAAACGCGTCGATCAGCTGGACGATAATATTGCCGCCACCGGGATCCGCTTAAGCGAAGACGAGCTTAAACAGCTGGATACCGTCAGCGCGCTGCCGCGTGAATATCCGGGCTGGATGCTTGAGCGGCAGGGAGAATACCGTCGTAGCCAGCTCGCGCAGCAGTAACCTTCCTTTTCCCCGGTGGCGCTTCGCTTACCGGGGCTACTAACTCTGGTCTTTATTTCAACCCACCTCACAAAAAACGATCCACACCTTTGATCGAAATTTTATCTTCGCCTATATGACTAGTCATGAAATTTAAATGACTAGTCATATAGGGAGCGACCATGAACAAATCACTGCCAGCCAACTTTTTATGGGGCAACTCGGTATCCAGCATGCAGACGGAAGGGGCATGGAATGAGGGCGGGAAGGGGATGTCGGTGTACGACATTCGGGAAGCCGGGGAGAACATCTCTGACTGGAAAGTGGCGACCGACTCCTACCACCGCTACCGGGAAGATTTCGATCTGATGCAGGATCTGGGCATGAACTGCTACCGTTTCCAGATCTCCTGGAGCCGCGTCTGCCCGCAGGGTGACGGCGAGTTCAACGACGAAGGCATCGTGTTTTACGACCGCTTTATTAACGATCTGCTCGCCCGCGGTATCGAGCCGATGGTCTGTCTCTACCACTTCGATATGCCGCTGGCGCTGGCGCAGGAGTACAACGGATTTAACGATCGCCGCGTGGTGGAGGCCTTTATCCGCTACGGCAAAAAGATGATCGACTGCTTCGGTGACCGGGTGAAGTACTGGCTGACCTTCAACGAGCAGAACATTTTCCATATGCCGGAAGCGTTCCGCATTTCCGGTTACATGAAAGGTGAACAAACCCTGCGCGAGCTGTATGAGCTTCAGCACCATGCGATGGTGGCGCACATGACACTGACCGAATACCTGCACCAGACTAAGCCGGGCAAGCTGATGGGCGGCATGCTGGCGCACCAGCTGATTTATCCGGCCACCTGCAAACCGCGTGACATCTTCTGCGCCCAGCAGTACGACGAATTCCTCAACCAGAACCTGCTGCGCGTCTTCGCGGGCCAGGGCTACAGCCCGGCGGTGATGGCGGTGGTGGAGCAGGAAGGCTTCGGCGATATCTACCGCGCAGACGATCTCGCGCTGTTTGCGCGCACGAAGAACGACTTTATGGCCTTCAGCTACTACGCCAGCAAAACGCTGGACAGCGATGCCATCCCGGAAGGCACGCCGGTGAACTATTACCTGCTGCACGGCGAGAAAAACAATCCGTACCTGAAGGCCACCGAGTGGAACTGGCAGATCGATCCGCTGGGATTTCGCACCATCATCACCCGCTATGCCAACGACTGGCGGATGCCGGTATTCCCGATTGAAAACGGTATTGGGGTGATTGAGTCCTGGGATGGCGTGAATCCGATTGAGGACACCTACCGCATCGACTACCACCGGGCGCATATCGAGGCCATGAAAGAGGCGATGTTCGAGGACGGGGCAGAGGTGATGGGCTATCTCGGCTGGGGGTTGATTGACATTCTCAGCTCCCAGGGCGACATGCGTAAGCGCTACGGCGTGGTCTACGTCAACCGTGAAAATCACGACCTGAAAGACCTGAAGCGCGTGCCGAAGAAGAGCTACGCGTGGTTAAAACAGGTTATCCATACCAACGGACGCGAGATGTAAGCCGTACGCTGCCGGGCCGTTTTTGTGACTGATTGATGGGAACACTCCGCTATGTCTGAAACAAAAATAACACCGCACATGCAGTCTTTTGTCGATAAATTTGTAGAGTTCTCGGCGCGCCTGGCAAACCAGGTGCACCTGCGATCCCTGCGCGATGCCTTCGCCACGGTAATGCCGATTTTCATCCTTGCCGGTCTGGCGGTGCTGGTGAATAACGTGGTGTTCCCGTGGATTTTTGCGGGCGACACGCTTACGCAGTTTAAGGTGTGGGGCGAGGCGATTATCAACGGCACGCTGAACATCGCCGCGCTGCTGCTGGCGCCGATGATCGCCTGGTCGCTGGCGCGCAACAAAGATTTCGACAATCCGGTCTCGGCAGTGGTTATCGCCGTCAGCAGTTTCATCATCATGATGCCGATGCGCTTACAGATTACCCCCGTCGGCAGCGACGCCATGGTGAACGTCACCCAGGTGCTGACGTTCGCTAATATCGGCTCTACCGGGATTTTCGCCGGGGTGCTGATTGGGCTGCTCTCAACCGAGCTGTTTATCGCCATTTCACGGCTGAAGGCGCTGCACATTTCGCTGGGGGAGAACGTACCGCCAGCGGTGAGCAAATCCTTTACCGCGCTGATCCCGACGATCCTCACGCTCTCCCTGTTTGCGGTGCTGGCGGCCATACTGGCGAACGTGCTGCACACGGATCTGATCCATCTTATTACCACCTTTATTCAGCAGCCGCTGCGGCTGATCAACACCAGCCTGCCCGGGACGATCTTCATCTACAGCTTCGGTAACTTCCTGTTCACGCTCGGTATTCATCAGTCGGTGGTCAACAGCGTGGTGCTGGAACCGTTCCTGCTGATCAATACCAATGAGAATATGCTGGCCTTCGCCAACGGCCAGCCCATCCCGCACATCATCAACAACATCTTTGTGCCGACCTTTGGCATGGTGGGCGGGACGGGCAGCACAATCTCATTGCTGATCGCTATCTTCATCTTCTCAAGACAGAAATCAGCGAAGCAGGTGGCGCGTCTGTCGCTGGCGCCGGGTCTGTTTAACATCAACGAGCCGGTGATTTTCGGCCTGCCGATAGTCTTTAACCTGCCGCTGATGATCCCGTTCGTGCTGCTGCCCGCTATCGGGATTTACTTTGCGTGGCTCTGTACCACGCTGGGGCTCATGTCGCGCTGCGTGGTGATGATCCCGTGGACGACCCCGCCGATCCTCAGCGCCTGGCTGGCGACGGCGGGGGACTGGCGGGCGGTGGTGGTGCAGTTGGCAATCATCGTATTTGGTGTATTCTTCTACCTGCCTTTCCTCAAGATTGCCGAGCGAGTGGCGTTGAAAAACAGCGGGATAGAAAACTAACGGTAAGGAAGGACGATGGCGGCGAAGTACATCACCATAGCGCGGGAAATCAAGAAACGTATTATTACCCAGCAATACGCCGCCAATGAACCGCTGCCGGACCAGTTCGCGCTGGCGGCGGAGTTTAGCACCAGCCGGATGACCATTCAGCAGGCGATGCGTCAGCTGATCGTAGAAGGGCTGGTCTACACCCGACAGGGGCAGGGCACGTTTATCCGCAAAAATTTCCTCCAGCTTTCCCAGTGGGATCTCTCCGGCAGCGACTACTTCGGGGCGACCAAAACCTGGGAACATTTAGGCACGGTGACGAGCCAGGTGGTGCACTTCGAACTGCGCTTCCCGAACGAGAAAGAGCAGGCATCGCTGATGATAAATCCGGATACGCCGATCTATGACTTTATCCGTCTGCGTTTACTGAACGGTGAGCCGATGTCTCTGGACGCCACGGTAATGCCGCTCAATCTGGTCCCCGGCCTGAACAAAACCCATCTTGAAAGTTCGGTATTCCGCTATGTGCAGGAGACGCTGGGGCTGAAGATCATGGGATCGTATCGGGTGGTGCGGGCGCTGAAGCCCAGTGCGCTGGATATGCAGCACCTTGTCTGCGAGCCAACCGACCCGGTGCTGGAGGTAGAGCAGGTGATCTATCTGGAAGATGGTACGCCGCTGGAGTACGCCCATTGTCACTATCGCTATGACCATGGCGGCATCGTTATCGTGAATAACGGATAAAAAAAGCGGGCCTCGCGGCCCGCTTTTTAAATAATCACGATTAGTTCAGACGCACCGGCATACCGGAACGGTTCTGAATCGCCTGGTCAACGATGGTCGTGTCAACATCCGCCTGAGAGGTGACGGACTGCACCGCGCTGGTCAGCTTAATCGGTACGATTTCGTTGTTGTTGATCTGATCTTCGCTGGTGGACAGCGGGTTATGCACTTCAATGTAACGGCTGCCGTCCGGCTCTGACGTCGCTTTCACCGGTTCGTTAATGAACTGCACGCGCGTACCGACCGGCACGTTATCGAACAGGAATTTGATGTCTTCATTACGCAGACGCACGCAGCCGTGGCTTACGCGCAGGCCGATACCGAAGTTGGCGTTAGTACCGTGGATGGCATACAGACGACCAATGTACAGCGCGTACAGACCCATCGGGTTATCCGGGCCAGCAGGCACAACGGCCGGCAGCGGTTCGCCGGCAGCAATGTACTCAGCGTGCATTTTGGCGGTCGGCGTCCAGGTTGGGCCCGCTTTCTTACGCTCCACTTTGGTGGTCCAGTTCAGCGGGGTGTCTTTACCCAACTGACCGATACCGATAGGCAGCACGATCACGGTGTTGGTGCCTTTCGGGTAGTAATACAGACGCATTTCGGCGCTGTTAATCACGATACCTTCGTGCACGGTATCCGGCAGGATCAGCTGCTGTGGAATGTTGAGTACGGTACCCGCTTTCGGCAGATACGGGTCAACGCCCGGGTTCGCTTCCAGCATGTTAGACAGGCCGAGCTGATACTGCGCCGCGAAGTATTCCAGCGGCTGAGTGTTACCTTCCGGCACCGTCACCACCTGGTTTTCACCCACCAGACGGCTTCCGTCTGTCGGCAGGGGATACGTCACCGCAGACGCGGTCTTACAAAAACCTACTACGGCTAACGCCGCCGCAAAAAGCGTTGTTAATTTCATGTTCATGTTATGCGAGGTATCTAAGCCATTCTGGCGATGAGTTGATAAGTCTGAATCGGTAATGGGAGCGCATTATATGTGCATTCCCGTTAACTGGGAATTCAGATGTGTACGAAATCACATTTTTTTCGATTTTGTTAAAGTTTAGTGGATTACCGCAACACGGGATCTCAATTCGGAATTGTGGCATAATGCCGCGTTTATCACACTTTTCGCAGGAATCTCTCCGTGTTAGTTACCAGCAACGTCACTATGCAGTTTGGCAGTAAGCCGCTGTTCGAAAACATTTCCGTCAAATTTGGCGGCGGCAACCGTTACGGCCTGATTGGTGCCAACGGTAGCGGAAAATCCACCTTTATGAAGATCCTCGGCGGTGACCTGGAGCCAACGCTCGGTAACGTGTCGCTCGACCCTAACGAGCGCATCGGTAAGCTGCGTCAGGATCAGTTCGCCTTCGAAGAGTTCACCGTGCTCGACACCGTGATCATGGGGCACGCGGAGCTGTGGGAAGTGAAGCAGGAGCGCGATCGTATCTACGGTCTCGCTGAGATGAGCGAAGAAGACGGTTACAAAGTGGCCGACCTGGAAACGCAATACGGCGAAATGGACGGCTACTCTGCGGAAGCGCGTGCGGGCGAACTGCTGCTGGGCGTGGGTATTCCGGTTGAACAGCATTACGGCCCGATGAGCGAAGTCGCGCCAGGCTGGAAGCTGCGTGTGCTGCTGGCGCAGGCGCTGTTCTCTAACCCGGACATCCTGCTGCTCGACGAACCGACGAACAACCTGGACATCGACACCATCCGCTGGCTGGAGCAGACGCTGAACGATCGCGACAGCACCATGATCATCATCTCGCACGACCGTCACTTCCTGAACATGGTGTGTACCC
Source organism: Enterobacter cloacae complex sp. EB5 (assembly GCF_031432835.1). NCBI lineage: Bacteria > Pseudomonadati > Pseudomonadota > Gammaproteobacteria > Enterobacterales > Enterobacteriaceae > Enterobacter > Enterobacter cloacae complex sp. EB5. The sequence goes on along the minus strand of NZ_CP133860.1, from coordinate 543,310 downwards.
ACATGGCGGATCTGGACTACGGCGAGCTGCGCGTTTATCCGGGCAACTACGATGAGTACATGACGGCGGCAACCCAGGCGCGTGAACGTCTGCTTGCCGACAACGCCAAGAAGAAAGCGCAGATTGCGGACCTGCAATCCTTCGTCAGCCGCTTCAGCGCCAACGCCTCTAAATCGCGCCAGGCAACGTCGCGTGCCCGTCAGATCGACAAAATCAAGCTGGAAGAGGTTAAAGCCTCCAGCCGTCAGAACCCGTTCATCCGCTTCGAGCAGGACAAGAAGCTGTTCCGTAACGCGCTGGAAGTGGAAGCCCTCACCAAAGGCTTCGATGAAGGCCCGCTGTTCAAAAACTTCAACCTGCTGCTGGAAGTGGGCGAGAAGATTGCCATCCTCGGCGCCAACGGCGTGGGTAAATCCACTATGCTGAAAACCCTGGTGGGTGAACTGCAACCGGACAACGGTACCGTGAAATGGTCTGAAAACGCGCAGATTGGTTACTACGCGCAGGACCATGAATATGAGTTCGAAAACGATCTGACCGTCTTCGACTGGATGAGCCAGTGGAAGCAGGAAGGCGACGACGAGCAGGCGGTACGCAGCATTCTGGGGCGTCTGCTGTTCAGCCAGGACGATATCAAAAAGCCCGCCAAAGTGCTCTCCGGTGGTGAAAAGGGCCGTATGCTGTTCGGCAAGCTGATGATGGAAAAACCGAATATTCTGGTGATGGACGAACCGACCAACCACCTGGATATGGAATCTATTGAGTCGCTGAACATGGCGCTGGAGATGTATCAGGGCACCCTGATCTTCGTCTCTCACGACCGTGAGTTCGTCAGCTCGCTGGCGACCCGCGTGATCGAAATTACGCCAGAGCGCGTGGTGGACTTCACCGGTAACTACGAAGATTACCTGCGCAGTAAAGGTATCGAGAGTTAAAAAAAGCCCGGTGGCGCTTCGCTTACCGGGCCTACGGATCAGTTTGTAGGCCGGGTAAGGCGACGCCGCCACCCGGCATTGTTCAGAGCACCCACTCGCCCCCTTCAGCCCCGTTCACCCGCAGCGTACGTTTTTCCCCCGCCGGTAATGACACCTTCAGCGCCTTCCATGCCGGACGATAATCACCGCGCGCATTCACCTTCAGGTTGATACTTGCGCCATCGCACACCATCTCCCATTCCACCCACAGCGCATTGCCGTTCTGGTAGCCCCAGCTTTCGCCGTCATCCTCAAACAGCAGCCCGGCGGTGGTGCCGACGCCTTTCACCGGGAACAGTTTCAGCTCACGGGTATCGTCTTTATCGGCGCTCACGTGACGGATGCGTTCGCTGAGCGGCAAACCGGCCCCGGCGCGCACCAGCAGCGGCAGCTTTTCCAGCGGCGCATCAAGGACGATCGCTTGCCCGCCCGCATACCACGCGTGGGTGTAAAAATCGTACCAGCCGGTTTCGTTATCCGGCAGCCAGACGCGGCGCTCGCGCTGCCCGGCTTCGACGACGCTGGCCACCAGCAGGTCACGGCCCAGCAGGAAGTCGTCGCACTCTTCAAAGCTCTGTGCATCGTGCTCATGATCGAGGAAGGTCGGGCGCAGCATCGGCTCGTCGTCGGCGTGCGCCTGCCAGAGCAGGGTGTAGAGATACGGCAGCAGGCGGTAGCGCAGTTCAATGGCGCTGCGAATCGCAGGCGTGACGCCCGGGTACATCCACGGCTCGTTCACGGTATGGTCATCGTTCCACGAATGGATGGTAAAGCGCGGGTGCATCACGCCGTTCTGTACCCAGCGCACGAACAGCTCGGCATCCGGCTTGTCGCCGGAGAAACCGCCGACGTCGTGACCGACGTTGAACAGTCCGGACAGGCTCATGCCCAGCCCCATGCGGATGTTGTAGCGCAGGGTGTCCCAGTTGGTGCGGTTGTCGCCGCTCCAGGTCTGAACGTAGCGCTGCATCCCGGCGCAGCCGGAGCGGGAGATCAGATACGGACGTTTCTCCGGCGCAAAGCGCTGCTGCGCTTCCAGCGAGGCGCGCATCATCAGCAGCGGCATCACCGGGCGAATGTGCTTGATGGCGATCTCCTGGCCGAAGCCATAGCAGCGCGCTTCCCCGTCCCACACTTCATACTCGTTGTTGTCGTTCCAGGTGGAGTCGATGCCCATCTCCAGCAGCTGCGTGGTCACGCCGTTCTGCCACCACTGCACCGTCTGCGGGTTGGTGAAGTCGAGATGCGATCCTTCGTCATCCCAGAAGCTGGAACGTTCAGGCGCATCGGTTTCTGAATCACGAATGAACAGGCCGCGTTCCGCCACTTCGCTGTAGCGGGGATGATCCTGCAACAGACACGGCTTGATGTTGGCCGCAAGCCGCAGCCCCGCGTCGTGGAACGCCTGGCTCATCACCTTCGGCTGTGGCACTTTGTCGTAGTTCCAGTTAAAGACGTAGCGCTTGCCGTTAATCGAGGTATAGCCGGAGGAGAGCTGGAACGAGTCGCACGGAATGGCATGCTCATCGCACAGGCGGATGAAGTTCATCAGCTGGTTTTGCGCGTCCGGCGCGTCGGTGTAGTGCATGGTCGAGCCGCTGTAGCCCAGGCTCCATTTCGGTCCGAACAGCGTTTTCCCCGTCAGGCGTACGAAGGCTTTGGTCACGTCCAGCGCACGCTTGCCGGTAAAGATGTAGTAATCAATATCGCCCGCTTCCGCCTGCCAGCGGCGGTAGGCGGTGTGATAGTTGTCGATCTCGTTACCCAGATCCAGCCAGCAGCTGCTCAGGTTATCGTAGAACAGACCGTAGCTCACGTCATCGCGACGGGTGAGGGTGAACGGGATGTGCTTGTACAGCGGATCGGTGCTGGCCGCGTTATAGCCCATCGCGTCCAGGTTACGCATCTCATAACGTTTGCCGTTGCGCTGTAAATCGCCCGCTTTCTCACCCAGACCGTAAAAACGTTCATCCTTAAGGCGGCTGAGATAGTGCGCCACGCCGTCGCCGTGGGCGTTCAGCAGGTAGGCGCTGGTCGGGCGGTCATTGACCAGCGGCTGCCACTCGCCCGCCTCATTGCGGTAGTGCCACTCCAGCCACAGCGGCTGGTGGACGGTGACGCGCAGCTGTTCGGTCGCTACGGTTAACGTGTCGTCCTGCTGCGTCAGCGTCCAGGCCGGGCAGGTGAAGCCGCTGACATCGTCGCGACGGCGGCCTTCCCACGGCACATCTTGTTCCGGCGCGATGCTCCAGGTGCGGTTCAGCGCCAGCTCGCCTTTACGTTTGATCAGCACGCGGAACAGATTCTCTTCCAGCACATACAGGCACAGGCGGTGCTGCTTATCCACCAGCAGTTCCAGATGATTCGCCGACTGCGTATCGACGGTCCAGTTTTTCAGGGTTTTCATATGCAATACATCCACTATCAGGCGCGCTTGGCGCGACGTTCAGCAATAAATGCCACCAGGAAAACAGCGCCAAGCAGGTCAAAGAAGCCCATGGCGATAAAGAGCGGGTTGAAGCCGATTTTGTCGGCGGTCACCCCAATCAAAAGGGAGAACAGGAAGCTGGCGATCCACGCCGCCGAGCCGCGCATGCCGTTGACGGTCGCCATCTGGCCTTTGTCGAACGACTCCACCACCAGGGCGCTCAGCATGCAGGAGATGATCTGGTGCCCGAAGCCGCCGATGGAGATCAGCACGATGGTGATATACGGGTCGCGGGTCACGGCGACGACAGCCAGAGAAATCATCAGAAACGCGCCGGTGACGGAGCTGGCGACGACCGAGTTGACGCGGGAGCAGCCGAACAGACGGGTGTACAGACGCGTCAGGTAGCCGCTCGCCACGCTGCCGAGGTCGGCGGCCAGGAACGGCAGCCAGGCGAACATCGCAATCTGCTTCAGGTCCATGCCGTGCTCTTTGGCGAGGTACAGCGGCACCCAGAAGCTCAGTACGGCCCAGGCCGGTTCCGCCATAAAGGCAGGGATGGCGATACCGTAGAAGCGTTTGTTCTTCGAGACGGTTTTCAGCGCGGTCAGGAAGGGCAGTTTGACCGGCGCAGGTTCGTTATCCTGCTTGATAAACGCCAGCTCATCGCGGCTCAGGTTCGGGTGCTGTTCCGGGTTGTGATAAAACGCCCACCACAGGATCACCCACAGCAGCGCCAGCACGCCGGTAAACATAAACGCACCCTGCCAGCCGAACGACGCGTGAGCAAAGTAGATGATAGGCGGGGCCAGCATGGCCCCAATGGAGAAGCCTACCCCCGCCCAGCCTGCGGCAACAGGGCGCTCTGATTTCGGAAACCATTCGCCGATGGTTTTGGCGTTCGCTGGCGTGGCGGCCGCTTCGGACGCCCCCATAAAGAAGCGCAGAATCGCCAGGTGCAGCCAGCTTCCGGCACCCGCGTGGAAGATACACATTAGCGCCCAGATCCCGGCGCAGACCATAAAGCCGATTTTCAGGCCGATAACGTCAATCAGCCAGCCGCACAGGGGCTGGAAAATGGTGTAGGCGATCTGGAACGCGCCGACGATCCAGGAGTACTGCTCGGTGGTGATCCCGAGGCTCTCTTTCAGCTCAGGGGCGAGAATACCTAACGAGTTACGGGTGATGTAGTTAACGGTTACGCCGAGAAGAAACAGCACCAGTACGTACCAGCGCAGGTTCCTGATGACGCGACGTGTTTTGCTTGTCGCAACGGTGTTATTGATGTCCTGACTCATTTTCTTCTCCACAAGACGGACGGTAAGGGGACAAAGGTTCAGGTGTCACACAGCGTCAGGCGTTTGAAAGTTATCTGTTTTAGAGTGCTAAGCTGCTATACAACTAGTATGGAAGTTGTGTGACAGGTTCACCTTAAGAAAGAAATTGGGCAGGGAATAGTGGATTTTGTGCAAACTTTCTCATAACCGAGGTTCAATTTTCGGCATTATGGCCTTCTCGCAAGTTATTACCTGATAATCATGTTGTGAAAATTTTTTCATTTCACATCCGGAGCCAGATCACAAAATGGACAAAAGGCTTAAAATCACCGAAATCGCCGCCCGGACGCAGCTCTCCATCAGCACCGTTTCTCGCGTGCTGGCGGGGAAGGCAAACACCAGCGAAAAAGCGCGGGCAAAGGTGCTGGCGTGCGCGCGGGAGCTGGGGGTAATGGACGGCATGGCGGCGGGGCGTCTGCTGCTTAACAGCCTGGTGGTGTTTGCCCCGCAGCGGGCGTTTGACGAGCGGTCCGACATCTTTTACTACCGCGTCATCCAGAGCGTGAGCAAAGGGCTGGCCTCGCACGAGGTGCGTCTGCGCTACTGTGCGCTGGAGGAGAACGACAGCGATGCCCAGCTGTTTCTGGCCCGCATGAACGAAACGGACACCCAGGCGGCAATCCTCCTCGGTATCGACGATCCGCATATCCACGATCTGGCGGTGGACGTGGGGAAACCCTGCATGCTGATTAACTGCCGGGACCGCCACATGCGCCTGCCCGCCGTCGCGCCGGATCATCGCGCGATTGGCGAGCGGGCGGCGGAGTACCTGTTCGAGATGGGGCACCGGGAGGTGATGAACGTGCTGTGCCTGCGTCGCTACACCATGGAGCTGCGCCTGTCCGGGATCCGCGACGCGTGGCACGGTCATAACCTCAGGTTCAGCGACAGGCGCGACCTGCTGATGGTGTCCAGCTTCAGCGCCAGAGAGACGGAGCAGCTGGTAAGCGAGTGGCTTCACCAGCAGAAAGGGAAAGACCTGCCAACGGCGTTCCTGGTTGGCGGCGATTTTATGGCGGCGGGGACCATCAGCGCGCTGCAAAAACACGGTCTGCGCGTGCCGCAGGATGTCTCGGTGATGAGCATCGACGGCTTTAATCTCGCGGCGATTCAGGATGTGCCCTTAACCGCGGTACATGTTCCGCGTGATGAGCTGGGAACGGAAGCGGTGCATATGCTCCAGCAGCGGCTGATGCGCCCGGATGCGCCGGTGGGAACGTTGCTGCTAAACGGCACGCTGACCGTACGGGAGTCGGTACGGCGGATACGTCAGGGGAAACGACGCACCGCCGTGGAGCGGGAAGGGCTGTACGACAGTTAAGCCATGCCCAGCGCCCGCCTGCCGTGGATGTTGAGATCGTTCACGGTAAAGCGGTCCTGCCAGCTTTTCTCATAATCCTCGCGCGGGAAATCACCCGGTGACGCGCCGGTTTCCAGCGCTTCCTTGACCTTTTTCGCATAGGCGAGATTCTTCTCGCACATCGGCGCGGCAGGAATATACATCACGTTACCCCAGCCCTGCTGATTTTCCACCGGCGCGACGGAGTGGATCACATCGCAGTGCCACCACACGGAGTCACCGGCTTCCAGCGCCGGAATGCTGGTTAACGCTTCGATCAGCAGCGGGTGCCACTTCTCAGAAATCGGCAGCACGCGCCCCGGCGCCACGCCGCACAGCTCGTCTTCCGGCACGTCGTCCAGCAGCGGACGCAGCAGAATATAGGCCATTGCCTCCGGGATCGGCACCACGTGCAGCAAGCCCTGTCCGGGGATCATGTCCGACAGCGCCGTCCAGCCCTGGAAGGTGCGGAACACCGAGCATTTGGTGGTGTTATCCACGGTGTACTCTTCCACCTCGGTACGGTGCGCAGCGTTCCACGGATCGTATTTCTCAACGTTGCCGTCAAATACGCGGGCAAAGACCTGCTGATAAGCGGGCAGCAGCCAGCGCTCCAGCGCGCCGGAATCGGTGTGTGCGCCAAGTCCTTTCGAGGTTGTTCCTGGCGGGCGGCGGCGGATGCGGTCCGGGTAAATCACGCTCACGTCCGGGTCAAACCACTGCTTGCCGTTGCTCTCAAATGTCCATAAACGGTTCAGGAACGACTGTACCTGCGCCATCTCTTCACTCTGGCGCGCCTGCATTTGCGCCTGAGACCAGTAGATCGGGTAAATCTCCGGACGAGAGGCCGTTAAGGTGCCGAAGAAGTTATCGCCGGGTCCTTTGTACACCTCGTCAAACTTATTCAGATCGAGGTAGTCGAGCATCGACTGATCCCACGCCAACGCCTGCTCGCGCGGGAAGTGGCCTTTGATCACCGCGCAGCCGCGACGTTTAACCGCTTCGCGCTGTGTGTCGGTAATCGTGCCGTTTTTCACGTCGGCAAAGGGGATCACTGGCCAGACGGTTTCGCCTTTGTTTTTGAGGGCGTTGATTTCCGCCACGCGGGTGGCGATTTTATCGCTGAGCCGGTCGAACACCGCCTGCACATCGCCGATCTGCGCGCGTAATTCACGTTTCATCTGACGGATTGCCGCTTTATGGTCCGCTGGCAACGTTTCGCTGGTAAAGGTCATAACTGCCTCGCATCTTTCATTCGAAAGTAAAAGTGTCTACAAGTGATACTTTAAGTTAAAAAAAAGTTAATGCAAGTTTAAAACCTTGACGGGTGCCACAGGATGGGAAAAGAGTGAGGGGGCCGGAGCGAGGCTCCGGCAGGTAGGGGGATCAGGCGTCGAACGGGGAGTGCGCGTCGAGCACGGCCTGAATCACGTTCAGCGCGCCCTGATGGTTGTTATCGTCGGTAGTGTAACGGCTGACCGCTTTAATGCTGTCCGCCGCGTTGCCCATCGCAAAGGAGTATTTCACCAGCTTCAGCATTTCCGCATCGTTGCCGCTGTCGCCAATGCCGACGCACTCCTGCGGGGAGGTTTTCCAGCGTTTCAGCAGGCGGCTGATGCCGTTGGCTTTGTGCAGGCCGGGGATAATCAAATCGACAAAACCGAAGCCGCTGGTGACCGGCTTCATGATGCCGTCCAGGGAGACATGCAGTTTATCAACCAGATTCGGGATATCGCTGTCCGGCAGGTTCAGGGAGAATTTAAACAGCACGTCGTCAATGTCGCGGTAATCGCTGATGCGCTTTAAGCGGTGGTAGTGCTTTGACATCAGCGCCACGAACGCGTCCGGGGCTTTATCGCTGACGTACGCGCTCTCCAGCCCGCAGGCCACAAAGTTCAGCCCTTTGTCTTTCAGCAACTCGCCAATGACGATCTGCGACTCATGACGCGTCAGTTCGCCGTGGAAAATCTGTTCGCCGTGATCGAAGACCAGCGCGCCGTTTTCCGCGACGAAGGAGATCTGATCTTTCAGCTCCGGGAAAAAGGAGATGAGCTGGTAATACTGGTTGCCGCTGGCGACAACAAATTCGATGTTACGGGCTTTAAGCTGCTCAAACTGTGCCTGGAAGCGGTCACGATCGTACTGCTTGGCATCATCAAGGAAAGTTCCGTCCATATCGGTGACGATAACTTTTACGGTCATACTGTGCTCCTGGGTCACTACGTTTTGAAACATTCTAATAACAAGGTGACGGGGAGCACAAATTTAATTTCGAATGAAAGTCAGAAAGCCGGGTGGCGGCTTCGCCTTACCCGGCCTACGGGGGAACAATGTAGGCCCGGTAAGCGCAGCGCCACCGGGCGTTTTTTTACAGCGTATGCTCAGTACGGGCGATAATATCGTCCTGCGCATCCGGCGACAGGGCGGTGAAGAACGCCGAGTAACCCGCCACGCGCACCACCAGGTCACGATACTGATCCGGGTGTTTCTTCGCTTCCAGCAGCGTTTCGCGGGAGACGATGTTGTACTGAATATGCCAGCCTTTATGCACCTCGAAGAAGGTGCGCAGCAGCACCATCAGCTTCTGGCGATCGCTGTCGTTTTCCAGCGTCGACGGGTTCAGCTTCTGGTTTAGCAGCACGCCGCCGAGAATCGCATCCGTCGGCAGTTTACCCACGGAGCCAATCACCGCCGTCGGGCCGAGGTGGTCGGTACCGGAGGCCGGGCTTGCCCCTTCCGCCAGCGGGGTGTGGGCTTTACGGCCGTCCGGCGTTGCCATGGTTGCTGCGCCAAACGGCACGTTTGCGGAGATAGACGACGTGCCCGCGTAGTAGTTACCTCCAATCGGGCCGCGGCCGTAGCGTGGGTTATGGTACTGCTTCAGCTCTTCAATGTAGGTCTGATAAGCACGGGTCAGCAGCAGATCCACGCTGTCGTCGTCGTTGCCGTACTTCGGCGCGCCGTTGATCAGGCGCTGGCGCAGCTGCTCGTGGGTCAGCCCCTCGAAGTCATCCGCCAGCGCCGCCGCCAGCTGTTGCTGACCGATAACGCCCTGGTCAAACACCAGCTTCTTCACCGCCGCCAGGCTGTTGCCAAGGTTGGCGATCCCCACCTGTAGGCCGGAAACCCAGTCATACTTCGCGCCGCCCTGCTTAATGCTTTTCGCGCGTTCAATGCAGTCGTCCACCAGCGCCGAGCAGAGAATATCGTGGACGTTCTCTTCCAGCATGGTGTCCACCACGTACTCGATCTCAATGGATTTGCGGGTGTAGTAGCGGATCTGGCTATCCCACGCCGCCATGACCTCATCGAAATTGCCGAAGTTACCGGCAGAAAGCGCTTTTTCCTGCGGCAGGAATACCTGGCCGCTGGTGGCGTCGCGACCGCCTTCCAGCGCCGCCAGCATCACGCGGGCGAAGTTGATGAAGCTCATGCCGGTGCAGCGATAGCCCCACTTGCCGCCGACGGCGGTTTCGATGCAGCCAATCGCCGCATAGTCATAAGCATCGTCCCGTTCCACGCCGAGCTTGATAAATTCCGGGATGACGATTTCATCGTTGTTAAACGCCGGCATCCCGAAGCCGCAGCGGATCACCTGCACGCAGGCGTCGAGGAAGTCGTTGCTCATGCCCGCGTGGTAGCGCACGCTCAGGTTTGGCTGGGTGGAGCGCAGGCGACCGCAGGACTCCAGAATCGCGTAAGAGAGCGGGTTGACCGCGTCCATCGGCTCACCGTTGACCAGCTTCTGGCCGCCGATGGTGACGTTCTGATACAGCGGGCTGCCCGCAGAGGCTTTGGAGTGCGAGCCGGAGCGGATTTTGTTCACTTCCAGCAGCTTCAGCCAGCAGCTGTGCAGCAGCTCAATGGCGTGCTCGCGATCCAGGCTCTGGTCCAGCTCCACGTCGCGGCGGTAGTACGGGTAAAGGTACTGGTCCATACGGGCAAAGGAGACGGAGTGACCGTTGGACTCAATTTGCAGGATCAGCTGAATGAAGTAGCACAGCTGTAGCGCCTGCCAGAAGGTTTTTGGCGGTTGGTGGGCGATGATGTCGCAGTTTTCCGCCATGGCCAGCAGCTCGTCGCGGCGGCTGTCGCGGGTTTCGCTGGCGGCCATTTCACGCGCCAGGTCGGCGAAGCGTTTGATGTGCAGGCTTACGGCTTCCAGCACGATATCAATGGCTTTCAGGAACTGATCGCCGTGCAGATCGTCCAGCACCGTGAGGTTGATGCGCGAGCGGCGCTCGGCCACTTTCGCGCGCAGGCCGTCGAGCCCTTTTTCCAGCACCAGCGGGAAATTCACCGCCAGGTGTGCGTCACCGGAGGTCATGTTGCCTTCCGCTTTGATGATGCCGGTTTCCAGCAGGCCTTTCTGCTCGTCGGTAAACATACCGTAGCAGCGATCCTGCACCGTCTGGCCGCGCCACCACGGGCAGATCGCATGCAGCACGCGCTTGTTCTCTTCGCTGACCGCGAAGCCCGCACCCGGACGGTCCGCCAGATCGTCAATCTCTTTCTCAATCCACGAGACGGTGTATTCCGGGAAGATCGGTGCGGCGCGCACTTCGCTGGCCTGGTTACCGATAATCAGCTCGTCATGCTTGATCCAGATAGTACGTTTTGCCAGGTGGTGGGCGAGGGCCAGGGCGCGACGGACCGGGATCGGCTTGTCCATGTGCTGCTGATACATTTCGGTGTAATGCTGCGCGCGCTCGGTACAGACCGGCGGCTTAACGATATGCACCAGCGCCGTTTTGTGCGCCTTGATGCGCTCGCTGAGGGTGTTGAGATTCAGGGTGGTCATAAGTTTATCCTCGTAAGGTCGCTGTTAACCCTTTCTGGCAGGCATACTGCTGCGCGAAGTCCAGCAGGGCAGGGTTATCCAGCGGTTTGTCAGGGGCAGAGTAGGGTTGGCCGAGCAGGGTGTATTTGTTCATGCCCAGCGTGTGATACGGCAGAAAATGAATATCGTGAACGCCGAGTTCGTCGGCGGCGAAATTGGTAATGGCGGTAACTGACGCTTCATCGGCGTTGAAGCCCTGGATCAGCGGCACGCGGATGGTGATTTTTTTCCCGGCAGCGGCGAGGCGTTTCAGGTTGTCCAGGATCCGTCTGGCTGAGCCATCGGTCCACTGTTTAAATACGTCACTGTCCACATGTTTCAGGTCCGCCAGGAATAGATCGACATACGGCAGTGACGGCTCGATATAATGCCAGGGCACGTGAAGGCAGGTTTCAACGGCGGTATGAATGCCTTGTTCATGGCTGGCTTTAAACAGGGCATGTGCCAGTGCCGGGTTCATGAACGGCTCGCCGCCGGAGAGGGTGATTCCGCCGCCGCTGCGGTCGTAGAAGGGCTTGTCGCGCAGCACGGTGGCCATAATCTCCTCCACCTGCTTCTCTTCACCGCAGACGGTAAGCGCCTGCGTTGGGCAGCTGTCGGTAAGGGCAGTGAGCGTCTCGTCGTTAAGCTTCTCACGATGAATGACCAGCCCGTTCAGCGCGCGTTCAACACACCCCGGCGCTGCCTGCTGACACAGGTCACAGCCGTCCAGGCACAGACGGGCATCAAACAGGACGTCCCGCGTGCGGGAGCGGCTTTCCGGGTTCTGACACCAGCGGCAGCCCAGCGAGCAGCCTTTCAGGAATACCACGGTTCGAATACCGGGGCCGTCGTGGGTGGAGTAACGCTGTATATTGAAGATCATTTTCTTGCCCTCGAATTACATATGAAGATTAAATTACTTTCGAATGAAAGGTATCTTGATATGGGTCAATTCCTGAGCAGGTTTTGCTGTGATAGGGTAAGTGCAGGCTAATTTTGAGGGTGACATCATGGAACTTTATCTCGACACATCTGACGTTGCGGCAGTCAAAAAGCTGGCGCGTAGCTTTCCGCTGGCGGGCGTGACCACTAACCCAAGCATTGTGGCGGCGGGTAAAACGCCTCTGGAAGAGCTGCTGCCCGCGCTGCACGACGCGCTGGGCGGCAAGGGCCGGCTGTTCGCTCAGGTGATGGCGAAGACCGCCGAAGGGATGGTGGAAGACGCACGTAAGCTGCGCGCGATAATCAATGACCTGGTGGTGAAAGTGCCCGTGACCGCTGAAGGGCTGGCGGCGATCAAAATGCTGAAAGCAGAAGGGATCCCGACGCTGGGTACGGCGGTGTATGGCGCAGCACAGGGGATGCTCTCCGCACTGGCGGGGGCTGAGTATGTGGCCCCTTATGTAAATCGCGTGGACGCACAGGGCGGGGACGGGATCCAGACGGTGGTCGAGCTGCAACAGCTGCTGACCCTGCATGCCCCGCAGTCAAAAGTGCTGGCGGCGAGCTTTAAAACCCCGCGCCAGGCGCTGGACTGCCTGCTGGCAGGGTGCGAGTCCATCACGCTGCCGCTGGACGTGGCGCAGCAGTTTATTACCTCTCCGGCGGTGGATGCGGCAATTGTGAAGTTTGAGCAGGACTGGCAGGGGGCGTTTGGGCGGACGTCTATTTGACGCTGTTGCCGGGTGGCGCTGATGCTTACCCGGCCTGTGTTTGCATCGCTGTTGCCGGGTGGCGCTGACGCTTACCCGGCCTACGTTTGCATCGCTGTTGCCGGGTGGCGCTAACGCTTACCCGGCCTACATTCGCATTGCTGTTGCCGGGTGGCGCCGTTCGAGCCGTTGTAGGTCGGGTAAGGCGAAGCCGCCACCCGACTTTTTACTGACTACACACCTCACACCCGGGATTACGCATCAGATTCATCTCGCGAAACTGGCAGGTCATCGCGTCATACATCACGATTTTACCCGCTGCGGGCGTGCCGTAGTGCGCCAGCACTTTGATCGCCTCCATCGCCTGCAAGGAACCGATCACGCCAACCAGCGGCGCCATCACGCCCGCCTCGACGCAGGTCAGCGCATTCTCGCCAAACAGACGGCTCAGGCAGCGGTAGCAGGGCTCTCCTTCAGCGTAGGTAAAAACGCTGATTTGCCCCTCCATGCGGATGGCCGCGCCGGAAATCAGCGGCGTTTTACGGGCAAAGCAGCCCGCATTGAGCTGGTTGCGAATGCCGACGTTATCGGTGCAGTCCAGCACCAGGTCATGCCGTGCAATCTGCGCAAACAGCGCGTCGTCATCCAGCATCGCGTCAATCAGGGTGAACTGAACGTTGGGGTTAATGCGCGCCAGCGCTGTGCGTGCTGATTCCACTTTAGGCTGACCGACCGTCGCGTCGCTGTGCAGCGTCTGGCGTTGCAGGTTGGACACCGACACGGTGTCGAAATCCAGCAGCGTCATGCTGCCGACGCCCGCCGCAGCCAGGTATTGCGCCGCCGCGCAGCCCAGCCCGCCCAGGCCAACAACCAGCACGCTGGCCGCCTTGAGCGCCTCCTGACCCTCGAAATCAAACCCGCGCAGCACGATCTGGCGGTTGTAGCGCATCATCTCCGGGTCGCTCAGTTCCACCGTCATGTCAGCCTCCGAACAGGTGGTTAAAGCGTTCCACTTCAACCCATTCACCCGCCTCAACGTGGCCGCGATCGCGCTCCAGCACGATAAAGCAGTTACCCTGACTGAAGGAGCTAAAGATGTGTGAACCCTGATGCCCGGTGGTGCTCACCTCCAGCTCGCCGTCGGCGTTGCGCGCCAGAATGCCGCGCTGGAAATCGAGACGGCCCGGTGATTTTTTGAGGCGCGTTGCCGCCCGCACGCGCACACGTTCCGGCAGCGGGCTGGCATTGTTGCCTGAAAGCTTCGCCAGCAGCGGGATCACCAGCTGGTAGAAGGTCAGCGCGGCAGAGACCGGGTTACCCGGCAGGCCACAGAACCAGCTGTGCGGAAGTTTGCCAAACGCGAACGGTTTGCCCGGTTTAATCGCCAGCTTCCAGAAGGCGATTTCACCCAGCTCTTCAAGCAGGGTTTTGGTGTAATCCGCTTCGCCAACCGAAACGCCGCCGGAGCTGATCACCACGTCGGCAGAGGCGTCAGCGTCGATAAACGCCGCGCGCAGTTTCTGCGGATCGTCAGGAATGATACCGAGGTTAATCACCTCGCAGCCCAGCTGCTCAAGCATCAGGTGTACCGCCAGACGGTTGGTGTCGTAAATCTGCCCCTCGTTCAGCGGCTGACCCGGAAGCTGTAGCTCGTCTCCCGTGGAGAATACCGCCACGCGCACTTTGCGGACCACGTCAATCTCCGCGATGCCAAGTGATGCCAGCACCGGCAGTTCGGCGACCGTCAGTTTTTGCCCGGCGGCAAAGACCGTTGCGCCCAGGGTAATGCCTTCCCCGATATGGCGGATATTCTGTCCCGCTTTGACGCTGGCGGTAAAGCGCACGCCGTCGTCCGTTTGTTCGGTCTCTTCCTGCATCACCACGGCTTCACAGCCCTTTGGCACCGGTGCGCCGGTCATAATGCGCACGCAGGTGCCCGCTGGCCACTCACCGTTGAACGGCTGCCCGGCAAACGCTTTACCTGCTACCGGCAGCGGCTGACCCGTTTGCAGATCCGCCAGACGTACGGCATAGCCGTCCATCGCCGCGTTATCGAACCCCGGCACGTTCAGCGGCGAGACGATATCGCGCGCGGCAATACGGCCAAAACAGCGCACAAGCGGCAGCGTCTCAACGTCGTGCAGTGGAGTAATGCGGTCAAGCATCTGCGAGAGTGCCGTCTCAAGCGGCATCAGTCCGGCGGTAAAATCCATGGTGGGCTCCTGCGGAGTAACAACGAAAGCGCTCATTATGGCAGAAAAGTGCGGCTAACTGTATGACCCGATGGGTGTACGCTTTACATCACAGTTGCGTCTTTCTATATTCAAAAATCATCTGAAGATTCGTCGACGATAATGATATTTATAGAAAAAGCAGCCAGCCAGGCTGATGGGTGATGCGAAATGAGTAAAGCGGTTATCGCAATTCATGGCGGTGCCGGGGCAATCACCCGTGCACAGCTCAGTCCCGAGCAGGAGAAGCGTTATATTGATGCGCTGAACGCCATTGTGGAAACAGGCCAGCGCATGCTGGAAGCGGGCGACAGCGCGCTGGACGTGGTGACCGAAGCGGTACGTTTGCTGGAGGAGTGTCCGCTGTTCAATGCCGGTATTGGCTCGGTCTTTACGCGCGATGAAACGCACGAGCTGGATGCCTGCGTGATGGACGGCATCACCCTGAAAGCGGGCGCGGTAGCGGGCGTTAGCCGTCTGCGTAATCCGGTGCTGGCCGCGCGTCTGGTGATGGAACAAAGCCCGCATGTGCTGCTGGCCGGGGCGGGGGCGGAAAAATTTGCCGTCGAGCACGGGATGGACACGGTCTCGCCCGATCTTTTTTCCACCGAGGAGCGTTACCGGCAACTGCTCGAGGCCCGTACAGCGGGGATGACGCAGCTGGACCATGCCGCGCCGCTCGATGAACGCAGCAAAATGGGCACGGTAGGCGCGGTGGCGCTGGATAAAGCCGGTAACCTCGCCGCCGCGACGTCGACAGGCGGCATGACCAACAAGCTTCCCGGTCGCGTCGGCGACAGCCCGCTGCCGGGGGCCGGGTGTTACGCCAATAACGCCACGGCGGCGGTGTCATGCACCGGCACCGGCGAAGTGTTTATCCGCGCGCTGGCGGCCTACGACATTACCGCGCTAATGGATTACGGCGGATTAAGCCTGAGTGAGGCCTGCGAGCGGGTAGTGATGGAGAAACTGCCGGCGCTGGGCGGGATTGGCGGCTTAATTGCGGTGGATCGGGAGGGCAACGTGGCTCTGCCGTTCAACAGTGAAGGGATGTACCGGGCGTGGGGGTATGCCGGCGATGCGCCCAGCACAGGCATTTATCGTGAATAAGGGGGCATTGCGTGCCGCACCGTGAAGAGCTGGACAACTGCGAAGTGCTGGCTGTCCACCAACTGAATATTGCGTTTCAGGAAGAGCGGCAGTTCATCCCCGCAGTACAGAATTTATCGTTTTCGCTCAGGCGCGGCGAGACGCTGGCGATTGTTGGCGAGTCCGGTTCCGGTAAATCCGTTACCGCGCTGGCGCTGATGCGTCTGCTTGAGCAGACGGGCGGGCAGGTCACCAGCGAGCGGATGCTGTTGCGCCGTCGCAACCGTCAGGTTATCGATCTCAACGAGCTGAGCGCGTCCCAGATGCAGGGGGTGCGCGGAGCTGATATCGCGATGATTTTTCAGGAGCCGATGACCTCCCTCAACCCGGTTTTTCCGGTGGGCGAGCAGATTGCCGAATCTATCCGCCTGCATCAGGGACTGAGCGGTGATGAGGCGCTCAATGAAGCAAAACGGATGCTGGAGCTGGTACGTATCCCTGAGGCTCACGCGATTTTGTCCCGCTATCCGCATCAGCTTTCCGGCGGCATGCGCCAGCGGGTGATGATTGCGATGGCGCTGTCGTGCCGTCCGGCGGTGCTCATTGCGGACGAACCCACCACGGCGCTGGATGTCACTATTCAGGCCCAGATCCTGCAACTGATTAAGGTGTTGCAGCAGGAGATGGAGATGGGGGTGATTTTCATCACCCACGATATGGGGGTGGTGGCGGATATTGCCGATCGGGTGCTGGTTATGCATCAGGGCAATGCCGTGGAAACCGGCACGGTGGAGCAGGTCTTTCATGCGCCGGTGCATCCTTATACCAAAGCGCTGCTGGCGGCGGTCCCGCGTCTGGGGGCCATGAATGGCAGTGATTTTCCGCGCCGTTTTCCGCTGATCTCACAGACCGAACAGGGCCAGCAGGAAGACGAAACCGAGCAGGATACGGTGGTTCCCGGCAGGCCAATCCTCGAAGTGCGTGACCTGGTGACCCGTTTCCCGCTGCGTAGCGGGATACTTAATCGCGTAAAGCGCGAAGTGCATGCGGTTGAAAACGTCAGTTTTGATCTCTGGCCGGGCGAAACGCTGGCGCTGGTGGGGGAGTCCGGCTGCGGTAAATCCACCACCGGGCGGGCGCTGCTCAGGCTGGTGGCGTCGCAGGAGGGGAGCATTACCTTCAACGGTGAGCGCATCGACACGCTCCCTAACAGTAAATTGCAGGCGGTGCGCCGGGATATTCAGTTTATATTCCAGGATCCTTATGCGTCGCTCGATCCGCGCCATACGGTGGGGTACTCGATTATGGAGCCGTTGCGGGTGCATAACCTGCTCGACGGTGAAGCCGCGCAGCGCCGCGTCGCGTGGCTGCTGGAGCGCGTGGGCCTGAAGCCGGAGCATGCCTGGCGCTATCCGCACGAATTTTCTGGCGGTCAGCGACAGCGTATCTGCATTGCCCGGGCATTGGCCCTCAATCCGAAAGTGGTGATTGCGGATGAGTCCGTGTCAGCGCTGGATGTTTCTATCCGCGCGCAAATCATCAATCTCCTGCTCGATTTACAGCGGGATTTGGGCATTGCGTTTCTGTTTATCTCCCACGATATGGCGGTGGTGGAGCGGATCAGCCATCGCGTGGCGGTGATGTACATGGGGCAAATTGTTGAAATCGGCCCCCGTCGGGCGGTGTTTGAAAACCCACAGCACCCGTACACCCGCAAGCTGATGGCCGCCGTACCGGTTGCCGATCCTGAGCATCGTCACGCCCAGCGCGTGCTGTTGCAGGACGAAATGCCGAGCAATATTCGTAAACGGGGCGAAACCCTGGAGCGCGTGGCGCTGCGTGAGGTGGGTCCCGGTCATTTTGTCGCACCACCGCGTCAGGGCAATGCATTCTCGCGGTTATAACTTACAACAGGCAGGAGAACACAATGGTTCCTTTTGTTGCTCGTAAATGGCTGCTGGCCGCGAGCGTGACGGCTGCGCTGGCCGCCGCCCCCGCGTTCGCAGCGAAAGACGTGGTGGTGGCTGTGGGGTCTAACTTCACGACGCTGGACCCGTATGACGCTAACGACACCCTTTCTCAGGCGGTGGCAAAATCCTTCTACCAGGGGCTGTTCGGCCTGGACCGCGAGATGAAGCTGAAAAACGTGCTGGCGGAAGGCTATACCGTGTCGGACGACGGGCTGGTCTATACCGTTAAGCTCCGTACCGGCGTGAAGTTCCAGGATGGCACCGACTTCAACGCCGAGGCGGTTAAGGTCAACCTGGATCGTGCCAGCAATCCGGAAAACGGTCTTAAGCGCTACAACCTGTATAAAAATATTGCCCAAACCGAGGTGGTTGATCCGGCAACGGTGAAGATCACCCTCAAAGAGCCGTTCTCGGCGTTTATCAATATCCTGGCGCATCCCGCGACGGCGATGATTTCGCCCGCCGCCCTGAAAAAATACGGCAAAGAGATTGGCTTCCACCCGGTGGGGACCGGACCGTACGAACTGCTTACCTGGAACCAGACCGATTTTGTGAAGGTAAAAAAATTCGCCGGATACTGGCAGCAGGGGCTGCCGAAGCTGGATACCATCACCTGGCGGCCGGTAGTGGACAACAACACCCGCGCCGCAATGCTGCAAACCGGCGAAGCGCAGTTTGCCTTCCCCATCCCGTACGAACAGGCGGCGCTGCTGGCGAAAAACAGCAAGCTGGAACTGGTGGCCAGCCCGTCGATCATGCAGCGCTACATCAGCATGAACGTTACGCAGAAACCGTTTGATAACCCGAAGGTGCGTGAAGCCATCAACTACGCCATTAACCGCCAGGCGCTGGTGAAGGTGGCCTTTGCCGGCTACGCCACCCCGGCGACGGGCGTGATGCCGCCAACCATTGAGTACGCGCAAAGCTATCAGCCGTGGCCGTATGATCCGGCGAAAGCGCGGGAACTGCTGAAAGAGGCGGGCTATCCGAACGGCTTTAGCACGACGCTGTGGTCGTCGCATAACCACAGTACCGCGCAGAAGGTGCTGCAATTTACCCAGCAGCAGCTGGCGCAGGTGGGCATTAAAGCCCGAGTCACGGCGATGGATGCCGGACAGCGGGCGGCGGAAGTGGAAGGCAAAGGACAGAAAGAGAGCGGCGTGCGGATGTTCTACACCGGCTGGACGGCTTCAACCGGAGAAGCGGACTGGTCCCTGTCGCCGCTGTTTGCTTCCCAGAACTGGCCGCCAACGCTGTTCAATACCGCGTTCTACAGTAATCCGCAGGTAGATAAAGATCTGGCCGATGCCCTGAAAACCACCAAACCGGAAGAGAAAGCACGCCTGTACAAAGAGGCGCAGGACATTATCTGGAAAGAGTCGCCGTGGGTGCCGCTGGTGGTGGAAAAACTGGTCTCAGCCCACAACAAAGCGCTGACCGGTTTTTACATCATGCCGGATACGGGCTTTAGCTTTGATGACGCGGATTTAAAATAAAACTCATGCTGAATTATGTGTGTAAACGCCTGCTGGGGCTTATCCCGACGCTGCTGATTGTGGCCGTGCTGGTGTTTTTGTTTGTCCATATGTTGCCCGGCGATCCGGCGCGTTTGATTGCCGGGCCGGAAGCAGATGCGACGGTTATTGAACTGGTGCGTAAACAGCTCGGTCTTGACCAGCCGCTGTACAGGCAATTTCTGCGTTACATTGGCAATGTCCTTCAGGGCGATTTCGGCATCTCAATGGTGTCGCGTCGTCCGGTGTCGGAGGAGATTGCCAGCCGCTTTATGCCCACTTTCTGGTTAACGATTGCCAGTATGAGCTGGGCGGTTGTCTTTGGCCTGGGGGCGGGGATTGTCGCCGCCGTCTGGCGCAACCGCTGGCCGGATAAGCTCGGTATGGCGCTGGCGGTCACCGGCATCTCTTTCCCGGCGTTTGCGCTGGGCATGCTGCTGATGCAGATTTTCTCCGTCGAGCTGGGCTGGTTGCCGACCGTCGGGGCCGACACCTGGAAGCACTACATTCTGCCCTCTATGACGCTTGGCGCGGCCGTTGCGGCGGTTATGGCCCGGTTTACCCGCGCCTCGTTTGTCGACGTGCTGAGCGAAGATTACATTCGCACCGCGCGGGCAAAAGGGGTGAGTGAAAAATGGGTCATTCTGAAGCATGGTTTTCGTAATGCGATGATCCCGGTGGTCACGATGATGGGGCTACAGTTCGGCTTCCTGCTGGGCGGCTCTATCGTGGTTGAGAAGGTCTTTAACTGGCCGGGGCTGGGGCGCCTGCTGGTCGACTCGGTCGATATGCGTGACTATCCGGTTATTCAGGCTGAAGTCCTGCTTTTCTCGCTGGAGTTTATTCTTATCAACTTAGTGGTGGATGTGCTGTACGCCGCCATTAACCCGGCCATCAGGTATAAGTAAGATGCGATTACTGAACTGGCGTCGCCAGGCCATTTTAAACGCTATGCCGGGGATCAGGCCGGACCATATTCGCACCCCGTGGGTTGAGTTCTGGCGTCGATTCCGTCGTCAGCCCGTCGCTATGGTCGCCGGGTTGTTTGTGTTACTGCTGATCCTGGTGGCGATTATCGCCCCCTGGATAGCCCCGTTTGATGCGGAAAACTACTTCGACTACGACCGGCTGAACGATGGTCCGTCGATGATGCACTGGTTTGGCGTGGACTCGCTCGGGCGCGATATTTTCAGCCGCGTGCTGGTAGGGGCGCAGATCTCGCTGGCGGCCGGGGTCTTTGCGGTGCTGATGGGCGCAGCAATTGGCACCGTGCTGGGGCTGGTGGCCGGGTACTACGAAGGCTGGTTGGACCGCATCATCATGCGTATCTGCGACGTGCTGTTTGCCTTTCCAGGTATTCTGCTGGCGATTGCCGTGGTGGCGGTGATGGGCAGCGGCATGGCGAACGTCATTATCGCCGTGGCGGTATTCTCGATTCCCGCTTTCGCGCGCCTGGTACGTGGCAACACGCTGGTGCTGAAGCAGCAGACCTTTATCGAGTCGGCGCGCAGCATGGGGGCCAGCGATGCCACCATCCTGTTCAGCCATATTCTGCCGGGAACGGTCTCGTCTATCGTGGTCTATTTCACCATGCGCATAGGCGTGTCGATTATCTCGGCGGCCAGCTTGTCGTTTCTGGGGCTAGGGGCACAGCCACCGACGCCGGAGTGGGGCGCGATGCTGAACGAGGCGCGGGCGGATATGGTGATTGCGCCACACGTGGCGATCTTCCCGAGCCTGGCGATTTTCCTGACCGTGCTGGCGTTTAACCTGCTGGGGGATGGGCTGCGCGACGCGCTGGATCCGCGGATTAAGGGGTAGTGCTGTGGAATGTGCCGGGTGGCGGCGACGCCTTACCCGGCCTGGAACAGAGGCGTGGGTGATTAAACCCGGCTACCCCACAAATCATACTCGTCGGCGTTTTCGACCTTCACGCGAATAATATCGCCCGGCTTGACGTTGGTTTCCCCGTTCAGGTACACCGCGCCGTCGATTTCAGGCGCATCCGCCATGCTGCGGCCAATCGCGCCTTCTTCGTCCACTTCGTCGATAATCACCAGAATTTCGCGGCCCACTTTCTCCTGCAAGCGTTCAGCCGAGATCTGCTGTTGCAGCTGCATAAAGCGGTTCCAGCGCTCCTCTTTTACCTCTTCCGGCACCTGGTCCGCCAGCTCGTTGGCCGTTGCGCCTTCAACCGGGCTGTACTTGAAGCAGCCGACGCGATCCAGACGCGCCTCT
Source organism: Enterobacter cloacae complex sp. EB5 (assembly GCF_031432835.1). Taxonomy (NCBI): domain Bacteria; kingdom Pseudomonadati; phylum Pseudomonadota; class Gammaproteobacteria; order Enterobacterales; family Enterobacteriaceae; genus Enterobacter; species Enterobacter cloacae complex sp. EB5. The sequence goes on along the minus strand of NZ_CP133860.1, from coordinate 521,716 downwards.
TTCAGGAAGTCGAGCAGCATCTGGAAATCTTCTTCGGTTTCACCCGGGAAGCCGACAATAAAGGTGGAGCGCAGGGTCAGATCCGGGCAGATCTCACGCCACTGCTTGATGCGCGCCAGCTGGCGATCCACGGAGCCAGGACGTTTCATCAGCTTCAGAATGCGCGGGCTGGCGTGCTGTAGCGGGATATCCAGATACGGCAGGATTTTGCCTTCCGCCATCAGCGGGATCACATCGTCAACGTGCGGGTAAGGGTAGACGTAGTGCAGGCGCGTCCAGATCCCGAGCTTAGCCAACTGCTCGCACAGGCCGACCATGCTGGTTTTCACCGGCTCGCCGTTGTGGAAACCGGAACGGTGTTTGACGTCCACGCCGTAGGCGGAGGTGTCCTGGGAGATAACCAGCAGCTCCTTCACGCCCGCGTCGGCCAGGCGTTTGGCTTCTGCCAGCACCTCGCCAATCGGACGGCTCACCAGATCGCCACGCATCGACGGGATGATGCAGAAGGTACAGCGATGGTTGCAGCCTTCGGAAATTTTCAGATACGCGTAGTGGCGCGGCGTCAGCTTCACGCCCTGTTCCGGCACCAGGCTCAGGAACGGGTTGTGCTTTGGTTTGGGGACGTAGTGATGAACATGTTCCAGCACCTGCTCGTAGCTGTGCGGGCCGGTGATCTCCAGCACTTTCGGGTGCACTTCGCGGATCTGATCCACCTTCGCGCCCAGGCAGCCGGTGACAATCACTTTGCCGTTTTCCGTCAGGGCTTCACCAATGGCTTCCAGAGACTCCTGGACCGCGCTGTCGATGAACCCGCAGGTGTTGACGATCACCATGTCGGCGTTGTCGTAGCTTGGCACCACGTCATAGCCTTCAGTGCGAAGTTCAGTCAGGATGCGTTCGGAGTCCACCAGGTTCTTCGGGCAGCCCAGGGAGACAAAGCCGATTTTCGGCGGGTGCGTAACATTGCTCATAGGTTAAAAATTCATCAATTATGGAGTTATCAGGGCGGGATTTTACAGCGTATCGCGGGGGATTTATACACTCTTGATGGCGCAGTTGAGGCGGGCAATCGTTGTAACATTGTAAAGAATGTTAATCAGTTATCGTTTATTGATCTCAGGCATTACATTGTACAAAAAATGACCTTATGCTTAATAAGGTAACATGGCTGACAGGGGAGGAAATAGCATGTCCGTTGACAGACTGAAACGCGATCTGCTTAACAAGCTGATCAACGCCCGAATCGACCTGGCCGCATATCTGCAACTCCGCAAGGCGAAAGGGTATATGTCAGTCAGCGAAAGCGAAAATCTGCGTGATAACTTCTTTGAACTTTGCAATTTCATGCGTGAAAAAGCACCCATCCTGAAAGCGCACTGCGCTGAAAGCGAATTAGTGGCGCTGCGCCGCGCCGCCGAGGTGCTCTCCATCGCCGGGGTCTGTTTGATGAACGGACGTCACGACTGCCCGAATTTTATTGCCGTTAACGCGGAGAAGCTTGAAAACTGCCTGACCACGCTCGCGCTTTGCATCATGTGTCTGAACAAGCCGGAAACGCTTGCCCGGCACTGAACCCGGGGGAGGCAACTCCCCCTTCTGATTAAGCTTTTGTAAAAGTGGTAACGCACCCGGGAACAGTGGCTAATCTTTAAGCCATATGTCGATAAAGGAGTGCGTTATGCCTCGATCCTCGCTGATTTTCCTTCCAGTCTTGTTATTCCCGCTTTCACTGCTTGCAGCGCCTGAGACGGTTAAGGTTGACGTGCTCCAGACAAAACTGGATCACCCCTGGTCGCTGGCGTTTCTGCCAGATAACAAGGGGCTGCTGATCACGCTCAAAGACGGGCAGCTTAAGCACTGGCAGGCAGGGAAAGGGCTCTCCGATCCGATTGTCGGCGTGCCGAAAGTGTGGGCGAGCGGCCAGGGCGGACTGCTGGACGTCGCGCTGGCCCCGGATTTTGCACAGTCACGGCGGGTCTGGCTCAGCTTTGCCGAGGCAGGTCATGATGGTAAAGCGGGCACCGCGGTGGGCTACGGGCGGTTGAGCGATGACCTGTCGCGCATTGAGGGCTTCCAGGTGGTGTTCCGACAAATGCCGAAGCTCTCTACCGGCAACCACTTTGGCGGACGGCTGGTGTTCGACGGCAAAGGCCATCTCTTTATTGGCCTGGGTGAAAACAACCAGCGCCCGACGGCGCAGGATCTGGACAAGCTTCAGGGCAAGGTGGTGCGCCTGACGGAGGACGGAAAAGTGCCGCCGGATAATCCGTTTGTGAACACCGCCGGTGCGCGCCCTGAAATCTGGTCCTATGGTATTCGCAACCCGCAGGGGATGGCGATGAATCCGTGGAGTGACACGCTGTGGCTCAACGAACATGGACCACGCGGGGGGGATGAGATTAACATTCCTGAGAAGGGCAAAAACTACGGCTGGCCCCTGGCGACGCACGGGATCAATTACAGCGGCCTGAAAATCCCGGAAGCAAAAGGCGAGCACGTTGAGGGCACCGAAAAACCGCTGTTTGTCTGGAAAGTGTCGCCCGCCGTTAGCGGCATGGCGTTCTACAACAGCGACGTCTTCCCGCAGTGGAAAAACAAGCTGTTTATCGGCGCGCTGAAGGAGAAAGACGTCATCGTGCTGAGCGTGAAGGGCAATAGCGTGACGGAGGACGGACGCATTCTGGGCGATAAAGATCAGCGTATTCGCGATGTGCGCGTCGGGCCGGATGGCTATCTGTACGTGCTGACTGACGAGACGGACGGGCAGCTGCTGAAAGTCAGCCCGTCCGGGTCGTAATCAGGTCACCGGGATCATCACCACATTGCGATACGCCGGGCGCTCGCTAAGCTGCTGGATCCAGCGCTCCAGGTGAGGACGTGGGGTCCAGCTGAGACCCATGTTAGTGAGGTTCCAGACGAAGGGGGCGACGGCGATATCGCCCACGCCGAAGGTGTCGCCGGAGAACCAGGCGTGCTTCGCCAGTTCGTCGTCCATCATCGCGAACAGGGATTCGCAGGCGTCCTGGGCGGCATGAATGGCGGGATAATCACGTTCGGCTTCCGGCGTGCGGATCAGCCCCATCAGGATCACCCGGTGCGTGGGGGAAAGCGTCTGGTTTGCCCAGTCCATCCATTTTTCGCCCTGCGCGCGGCGGGCTGGATTTTCAACCCACAGCCGACCCTGGCCGTACTGCGCGGCGAGATAACGCACGATGGTGTTGGACTCCCACAGCGTGGCGTCTGTCTCGTCATCGCGCAGCAACGGCACCAGTCCGTTTGGGTTCATCGCCAGATAGTCGGCGTCTTTATTCACCCCGAACGCCATGCCAGCCATGATTTGGTTGAACGGTAAATCCAGCTCCTCCAGCGTCCAGAGCACTTTCTTCACGTTGGTCGAATTGTTCCTGCCCCACAGCGTAATCATATTTACTCCCGATGAGATGTGAATCCGAGTCAGCTTTTCGCCATGGTGAGATAAACCTAACAATTACGCAACAGATGCTAAAAAAAACGCCGCAATCAAAGCGTATCTGAATGTTATTGCATAAACTTTAAAAACTTTACCTGGAACAGGTTTCTTTGAACGCTGTAGTGCGCTATTACTCATCGCTTCTTGCGACACGGTGATTGTGACGTGATTTTTAGAATGGACACTCGGGTGGCATTTATGACGCAAAAAACTTCTTCTCTGCGCAGCCTGGCGGCAGGCTCGGCGCTGCTTTTCCTTTTTGCCCCAACGCTGCATGCGGCGGAACAGACGGCGCCCGAAGCGCCGCCTGTCGATGCGCGCGCCTGGATCCTGATGGATTACGCCAGCGGGAAAGTGCTGGCGGAAGGTAACGCCGACGAAAAACTCGACCCGGCGAGCCTGACGAAAATTATGACCAGCTATGTGGTCGGTCAGGCGTTGAAAGCGGGCAAAATCAAGCTGAATGACATGGTCACCGTCGGGAAAGATGCCTGGGCGACCGGTAACCCGGCGCTGCGCGGCTCGTCCGTTATGTTCCTGAAGCCCGGCGATCAGGTCTCCGTTTCCGATCTGAATAAAGGGGTCATTATTCAGTCGGGAAATGATGCCTGTATTGCGCTGGCCGATTACGTCGCAGGCAGTCAGGACTCATTTATTGGGCTGATGAATGGCTACGCGAAAAAACTGGGCCTGACCAATACCACCTTTAAAACCGTTCACGGCCTGGATGCGCCCGGTCAGTTCAGTACCGCGCGCGATATGGCGCTGCTGGGCAAAGCGTTGATCCATGACGTGCCGGATGAGTACGCCATCCATAAAGAGAAAGAGTTCACCTTCAACAATATTCGCCAGCCTAACCGTAACCGTCTGCTCTGGAGCAGTAACGTTAACGTGGACGGCATGAAAACGGGGACGACCGCCGGGGCAGGATATAACCTGGTGGCTTCTGCGACGCAGGGCGACATGCGCCTGATTTCGGTGGTATTGGGGACGAAAACCGACCGCATTCGTTTTAACGAATCCGAAAAACTGCTGACCTGGGGTTTCCGCTTCTTTGAAACCGTCACGCCGATTAAGCCGGACGCCACCTTCGTGAGCCAGCGCGTCTGGTTTGGGGATAAAAGTGAAGTGAACCTGGGGGCAGGTGAAGCGGGTTCTGTCACCATTCCACGCGGTCAGTTGAAAAACCTGAAAGCCAGCTATACCCTGACCGAGCCACAGCTGACCGCGCCGTTGAAAAAAGGCCAGGTGGTCGGGACGATAGATTTCCAGCTTAACGGCAAATCCATTGAGCAGCGTCCGCTGGTGGTAATGGAAGCGGTGGAAGAGGGCGGCTTCTTCAGCCGGATATGGGACTTTGTGTTAATGAAATTCCACGGCTGGTTTGGCAGCTGGTTTAGCTAGGTTTTTGCCGGGTGGCGCTTCGCTTACCCGGCCTTCGTTCGAGCCGTTGTAGGCCGGGTAAGGCGAAGCCGCCACCCGGCACAACCTCAATACATTAACTTCACCTGCTGCGCCTTTGCATACGACACCAGCTCGTCATCCGGGCGGCAATCACTGACGATGGCGTCAAAGCGCGACAGTTCACCCATCCTTGCCGGACGGACCTTGCCAAATTTACTGTGATCAACCACCAGCACATGCTGCTGTGCGGCGTTGAGCGCCCACTGTTTCACCGGTAACTCTTCAAGATTAAAACAGGTTGCCCCCTGTTTCACATTCACGCCCGCCGCAGAGTAAAAGGCGATATCCGGGCATACATTGCTCAGCGTGTCCTGAATATTCAGCGGTTTGAAGATGGCGTTGCTGGCATGAAACTCGCCGCCACACAAAATCACCCGGCACGCCGGTTTCTCCTGCAAGGCCAGGAAGGTGTTTAGCGAATAACAGACGGCGGTAAAGGGAACGGTGCTGTCGATGGCCTCGATGATCCACGGGGTTGTCGTACCGCAGTCAAAAAACAGCGTTTGATGGGGCTGGACCAGCGAGGCGGCGAGCCGCGCGGCTTTGCGCTTCTCTTCCACCAGGCGTGTTTTTTGATCGCTTAACAGATAATGGCTGGCGCTACGCGGCTCCAGAACAATATACCCGCCAAGCAGCACAACGGGGGCGCTGTCGCTGTTCAGATCGCGACGAATGGTCATTTCAGACACGCCAAGCAGGGTAGCGGCTTCCTTAAGATGCAGCTTATCGCTGCGCTTCAGCGCCTGAAGCAGCTGAGCAATGCGGTCATCGCGACGTGTTTCCATAGATCCTCGGGCTAAAAAAGTGAGCCCCCGCAGGGCGGAGGCTCAAGTGTAACCTGACGGACCGGGGTTAGTCACGTATCCAGCCCTTGCGGATCGGAAGGGCAAACAGAACGCGATAGGCCTGTGATAATCCACGATAAAGCGCCGGACCAAAGAGGCTCCACAGGATGGCTGCGCTGACGCAGCCCATCAGTCCCACCAGGAAACCGCCGACCATATCCAGCGGCCAGTGCACGCCCAGGTAGACGCGGGACCAGGCGATGGCGACCGCCACGCCCATCAGCACCATGCCGGACCACAGGCGATGCCAGAACAGGAAGGCCAGCGCAAAGGTGAAGATCACCGTGCCGTGATCGCTCGGGAACGAGTCATCCGGCGCATGGTGCAGGAAGTTATAGCCGACGTGGTCCACAAACGGCCGATCGTGCGGGAAGGCGTGGCCCAGCACGTAGCTTGCCAGCACGCTCACGCCGATCGCCATCGCCATTTTGATCACCAGATGGCGCTGGGCGGTGACCTGTGTACGAGGTCCCCATAACCAGAGGATCACCGCCAGCGCCGGTACAATGCTGATCACATCTTTCGCAATAAAGGTGGCGAGATCGATCATCCATTCCGGTGACGCTGGCGTGGCGTTGAGCAGGTAAAACAGTTCGAAGTTCAGATTTTCTAACATAATCTCGTTACTCTTTAGCAAACCAGGCGGAAACCAGCCCGTAAACCAGCACCTGGGAAAACCAGACCCACCACCCGGCCCACAGGTTGTGAGAGAAAAAATGCGCGCCGCGCATGACCTGCCCGAATCCCATCAGCAGCCCCATAACAACGCCTAACGCGACACAGGTCCAGGCCAGGCGTGGACGTTCACGCCAGAAGGCAAAAAACAACCCCATCACCATAAACCCGCTTGAGGCGTGGCCGCCGGGAAAGCAGCGTCCCGGTCCGCTGTCTGCCGGAACGGCGCTGAACAGGGGATACGAGACGGCTTTGCCGCCATACTCCACCAGATCCCACGGACAGCTGTGGTGGCTTATGCTTTTCAGCACCCCAACTACCAATGCACCCAGCCCCATCAGAAGCGCGGCCGTCACCAGCCGGGCATTGCGTTTGTAAGCGCCGTAAATCAGCGATGCGGCAGCCAGCGCAATGGCCACATATTTCGCCAGTCGATGGTTGAGCAGATCCAGCAGCGGATTTTGCTGTAGCGGGAAATGATGCGTCGCCGCGTCATACCAGAAGCCGGTGATCCATCGGTCAAGCGATTCATCGCGCGAAAGCCAGGTAAAAAGCAGCGCAAGGACGATCAGCACGAAAAGCTGATAACCATAAAAGCGGGCAGGCAAACGGTAAAGGCGTTTTGTCTTATTTGTCGGTAACTTAGATAATTCTGAAGGGCTGACGGCGTGTGTCATAGTTTCGGTCAATAACGTGAAATAGCACTATCATAGGGAGGGCAACTTAAGGAAACCTTAAACGACAACGATAAGTGCCTTATTTCTGAGTTTTCACGTGATTGTGCTATCTCAGACAGCGGCAATTCATTACACTCATCGCGATTTTTTCATACTAAAGAGATTGCATGATAAACCGTTCTTCTTCCGGTAATCGTCTGGGTCGTCAGGCGTTACTTTTTCCTCTGTGTCTGGTGCTTTACGAATTCTCTACCTACATCGGCAACGACATGATCCAGCCAGGCATGCTGGCTGTGGTTGAGCAGTACAACGCAGGTATTGAGTGGGTACCTACATCCATGACCGCCTATCTCGCGGGCGGCATGTTTTTACAGTGGCTTTTAGGGCCGCTGTCGGATCGTATTGGCCGCCGTCCGGTGATGCTGACGGGCGTGGTGTGGTTTATCGTCACCTGTCTCGCCACGCTGCTGGCGCAGAACATTGAGCAATTCACGCTGCTGCGTTTCCTTCAGGGCGTGAGCCTGTGCTTTATTGGCGCCGTGGGCTACGCCGCTATTCAGGAGTCGTTTGAGGAGGCGGTATGTATCAAAATAACCGCGCTGATGGCGAACGTGGCGCTGATTGCGCCGCTTCTGGGGCCGCTGGTGGGAGCCGCATGGGTCCACGTCGCGCCGTGGGAAGGGATGTTCGTCCTCTTTGCCGCGCTTGCGGCCATCTCTTTCTTTGGCCTGCACCGTGCGATGCCGGAGACCGCCACCCGCCTGGGCGAAAAGCTCTCGCTTAAGGAGCTGGGGCGTGATTATAAGGCGGTGCTGAAAAACGGCCGTTTTGTCGCGGGCGCGCTGGCGACGGGCTTTGTCAGCCTGCCGCTGCTGGCGTGGATTGCCCAGTCGCCGGTTATTATCATCAGCGGCGAACAGCTTAGCAGCTATGAGTATGGCCTGTTACAGGTGCCGATTTTTGGCGCGCTGATTATCGGTAACCTGGTGCTGGCACGTCTGACGTCGCGCCGTACCGTGCGTTCGCTGATTATTATGGGCGGCTGGCCCATAGCGGCAGGGCTGATTGTCGCGGCGGTGGCGACCGTAGCCTCGTCTCATGCGTACCTGTGGATGACGGCGGGGCTGAGCGTTTACGCGTTTGGTATCGGCGTGGCGAATGCCGGTCTGGTGCGCCTGACGCTGTTCGCCAGTGAAATGAGTAAAGGCACGGTGTCTGCCGCGATGGGGATGCTGCAAATGCTGATTTTTACCGTCGGTATTGAGGTGAGCAAGCATGCTTACGCGTTTGGCGGCAACGGGCTGTTCAGCCTGTTTAACCTCGCCAACGGCGTGCTGTGGATTGCCCTGATGGTGGTATTCCTGAAAGACAAACGCGTCGGAAACGCCCTGCAACCGTAATCCTTATTCCCTCTCCCTATGGGCTGAGAGATCCCCAGTAATTTGAAAGCAAAAGCTATAACGTTGCCTCAGAATAACTGAGAGCTTTCAGCGATGCCCTGGTCCGGCTGTAAATCGCTGAGGCGTTTCCTGTAGGCCGGGGCGAGGCGCAGGGATGCGCCGAGAGGGCGGGCTTTACAGGGATGTTACCTCCGCCCGTCCCCGATAAGCCGGAGGGAATAAGCTGAAGGCACCGCGAAGCGGCGATTTTCCGCCGGAAGCCCGGGTCGCCAGGGTGGTGGCGACTGAGCCACCCTGGCACGTTCACCGGTCATGTCGTGACAGAGTAGCAAGGAACATAAAGTGAACGGAATGACCACCAGAGCCGTATGTTCCCCCTCACCCCAGCCCTCTCCCTCAAGGGAGAGGGGGCCGTCTGTGCAGGCATTATTTTGTGGGGAACCCCCAGCCCTGTGGGTGAGGGCACCAGAGCGCACGGAATCAATTAAACGGCGCCTCCCCGTCCAGCACCTTATCAATCACGTCCAGCACCCCTTCGTCATTATTGTTCGGCGCTTCATAGCGGGCCACCGCTTTAATATGCGGTCTGGCATTGGCCATCGCGAAGCCAAACCCAGCCTGTCGCAGCATCTCCACGTCGTTACCGCTGTCGCCAAAGGCCACCACTTCACTGTCCTCTATGCCCCAGCGCGCTTGCAGGATCCGCAGGCCGTTAGCTTTGTGCACGCCGGGGATAATCAGGTCGATACTGCCGTGCCCAGTGGTCACCGGCACCATGATGTCGCCAAGCTTCTCATGCAGCAGCGCCTGAATGCGCGGAATTTCGTCGTCAGAGACGTTAAGCCCGAATTTGAAGAAAATATCGTTGAGGTTGTCAAAGCTACTGACGCTTTCAAGGCGGTGATAGTATTTCGCAGCAATCTCTTTGAAGAGGTCGTTATACGTTTTCAGCGTGTAGGCGCTGTTTTTTCCGCAGGCAATTATCTCAATGCCGGGCACATCGTTTAACAGGGTGGCGACGGTCAGGAAGTGCTCTTTCGACAGTTCGCCGTTAAACACATCTTCGCCCGCATCCACCACCCAGCCGCCGTTTTCGGCGACGAAGGCGATTTCATGGGCGATCTCCGGGAAAAATGAGATCAGCTGATAGTACTGGTTTCCGCTGGCGACCACAAAACGGATGCCTTGCGCTTTCATGCGCGCGTACTGCGCCAGAAAACGCGCGCGGTTATAGGTTTTCGCATCGCTCAGGAAGGAGCCATCCATGTCGACTGCAATCAGTTTAACGCTCATATCCCTTCTCCATTGTCGTTGGTTCTGCTTCCGGTTTTGCCACCGCTCGCGCCACCAGGGCGGCAATGATGACTAACCCTAATACCACCAGCATCGCGCTGCGTAACCCGTAGTGCTCACCGAGGAATCCAAGCAGCGGCGGCCCCACCAGGAAAGCGAGGTATCCCGTGGTCGCTACGACGCTCACGCGCGTCGGCGCGTCGGGGCCGGTATCGCTGGCAGCGGAAATGGTCAGCGGGAAGCCAAGGGAGGCGCCCAGTCCCCACAGGATCACCGACACGCCGGCAATCCAGTCCACATCCACAAAGATAATCATCGCGATGCCCAGCCCACCCAGCAGGGCGCTGGCACGGACGACAGCCACGCGGCTGTAACGGTCGATAAACCAGCCCCCGGTAAAGCGTCCGACGGTCATGCCGAGCGTAAACCCGGCGTAAATCAGCGAGCCGGAGGTGGGGCTAAATCCGTGCCCGTCCACCATCAGCAACGGTAGCCAGTCGTTGGCGGAGCCTTCAGCAAACGCCATCGCCAGCACCACCACGCCAATCAGCATCAGCTGGAAATCGCGATAGAAGGGCAACCCTTTTGCCACAGACTTCTGTTCGTCCGAGGCATTTTGTCCTGTGCCTGCGGGAATAGCCCTGATGCCGGTGAGGATCGGGATAATACAGACCAGCGCCGCGAGTAAAATGTGCACATTGGCCGCAATGCCCAGCGCCGTCAGCGCCATCCCCACGCCCGCGCCTGCCAGCGTGCCGAGGCTGTAAAAGCCATGCATCATCGGCAGCACCGTTTTGTTCATCGCCTGTTCAACGGCGGCCCCCTCGACGTTAATGGCCACTTCCGCCGCACCAAAGCTGCCGCCAAATACCATGAGCCCAAGGGCAAACATCAGCGGCGAGGCGAACCACAGCGCCACGCTCAGACCGAGCATACCTACCACGGCGCAGCACATGGTGGTGCGGATCACCGCCCGCGTGCCAAAGCGCTTCACCAGCCAGGCCGAGCAGAGGATGCCGCTCATCGAGCCAATCGACAGGCCAAACAGCACGATCCCCATCTCCGCCGTCGAAACGGATAGCGTATCGCGGATTGCCGGGGTGCGCGTTGCCCAGGAAGCCATCAGCAGCCCGGGGATGAAGAAGAACATAAACAGCGCCCACATGCGCAGATGCAGGGCTTTGCGAGGAGAAGTTAGCGTCATTGGGATCAGCACCAGAAGTACAACAATAGCGACAACACTAGCAACTTTGTGTACATTTGTACACAAACCGGATGAGGATTTTATGAGCAGACCACCGAACGACCCTAACCGCCGCGAGAAGATACTCCAGGCGACGCTGGACACCATTGCTGAGCACGGTATTCATGCCGTCACGCACCGCAAAATTGCCACCTGCGCAGGCGTGCCGCTGGGGTCGATGACCTACTATTTCGACGGGATGGAGTCGCTTCTGGAGGAGGCATTCACGTGGTTTACGCAGCAGATGTCTCAGCAGTACCGGGATTTCTTCGCGGGGGTTACCGGGCGGGAGAGGGCGTGCGAGGCCATTACCACGCTGATCCACAGTTCAGCCGTGACCACGCCACACAATATGGCGCTGATGTATCAGTTATACGCGTTTATGCACCGCAGCGCCGCGCTGAAAACGGTGATGCAGGACTGGATGAAGATGAGCCAGACTACGCTGGAGCAGTGGTTTGATCCGGCCACCGCCCGCGCGCTGGATGCGTTTATCGAGGGGATGACGCTGCATTTTGTGACCGATCGGTCGCCGTTAACCCGGGAGGAGATCCGGGTGATGGTGGGGCGGATTGCAGGCGAGGATACCGTCTGATAGCACTCGCCCCGGCTACGCCTACTGTCGGGAGATTTTTTTCCCGCTGGCGTCAACGACGACTTCGCCATCTTCCTTCGTAAATGCCCCTTTTTGCGCGTCCGGAAGGATGTCGAGAACGACTTCAGAAGGGCGGCACAGTCGGGTGCCCAGCGGCGTCACTACAATCGGACGGTTAATCAGGATGGGGTATTGCAGCATGAAATCGATAAGCTGGTCATCGGTGAAATCTCCCCCGGCAAGGCCCAGTTGCTCATAAGGCTCGACGTTTTTGCGCAGCAGATCGCACACGGAAATCCCCATGTCTGCAATCAGCCTGGTCAGTTCATCACGCGACGGTGGGTTCTCAAGATAGAGAATAATTTCGGGTTCCGTACCGCTGTTGCGGATCATCTCCAGCGTATTGCGCGACGTGCCGCAGGCCGGATTGTGGTAGAGGGTGATATGGCTCATATCCGTTACTCATTACAGTGTGAAGGAGAGACGTAGCGCCAGCGCGGCGAGCGTCACAAAGAGAACCGGCAGCGTCATTATGATGCCCGTCCTGAAATAGTAGCCCCAGGTAATAGTCATGTTTTTCTGTGCCAGCACATGAAGCCAGAGCAGGGTAGCCAGGCTCCCGATGGGGGTAATTTTCGGCCCCAAATCGCAGCCAATCACGTTAGCGTAAATCATCGCCTCTTTGATTAACCCTGTTGCAGCACTACCCTCAATGGAGAGCGCGCCAATCAGCACCGTTGGCATATTGTTCATTATGGATGACAGGAAGGCGGTGATAAATCCGGTTCCCAGCGTGGTAACCCAGAGTCCGTATCCGGCTAAGTGATCAAGAACGCCTGAAAGAGACTCCGTCAGCCCGGCGTTGCGCAGGCCATACACCACCAGATACATCCCCAGCGAGAAGATAACAATTTTCCACGGCGCGCCGCGCAGCACTTTCCCGGTGTTAATGGCGTGCCCGCGTTTAGCAACGGCAAACAAAATCAGCGCGCCCACACTCGCGATGGCACTGACGGGAATGCCGAGAGGTTCAAGCACAAAGAAACCGACGAGCAGTAGCAGCAGCACGATCCAGCCCGTTCTGAACGTCGGCAGGTCGTGAATGGCCCGTGCGGGCTCGCGGAGTTTTGCCTGGTCATATTCGGGGGGGATTTCTTTTCGGAAGAACAGATGCAGCATTACCAGCGTTGCGGCAATCGCAGCGATATCGACCGGGATCATCACCGAGGCGTATTCGCTGAAGCCCAGCTTAAAGAAGTCCGCCGACACAATGTTGACCAGGTTGGAGACAATCAGCGGCAGGCTGGCGGTATCGGCGATAAATCCCGCCGCCATCACGAACGCCAGCGTAGCCTGCTTGCTGAACCCCAGCGCCAGCAGCATAGCGATAACGATAGGGGTGAGGATCAGCGCCGCGCCGTCATTGGCAAACAGCGCCGCCACGGCTGCGCCCAGCAGCACGATCCAGGTAAACAGCAATCGCCCGCGACCGTTTCCCCAGCGGGCAACGTGCAGCGCGGCCCACTCGAAAAAGCCGGACTCATCCAGCAGCAGGCTGATAATGATGACGGCGATGAACGTTGCCGTCGCATTCCAGACGATATTCCACACCACAGGGATATCGTTAATGTGGATAACGCCACTCATCAGCGCCAGCGCGGCGCCAATGGTCGCGCTCCAGCCAATGCTGAGCCCTCTGGGTTGCCAGATGACCAGCACCAGTGTGAATAAAAAAATCGCTCCTGCCAGAAACATCCTTTACTCCATTATATCTGTTATTGTGAATATGTTTTGGTCAGCACGAGCCTGGAAGTCGGTTTTTCAGCTTCATACGCGTCTCTTCCCGCAGGCAGTTCCAGCTGGTGTCGATAACGGTTGCCGCCCATGCAGGCATGTTGGGAGAGAGACGGTAGTAGATCCACTTACCCTCGCGACGGTCGATGACCAGCCCGGCCTCGCGCAGCAAGGCCATGTGGCGTGAGACTTTCGGCTGCGGCTCGTTGGTAGCGGAGCAGAGATCGCAGACGCACAGCTCGCCCGCTTCACGCAGAAGCATGACGATGGAGAGGCGCGTTTCGTCGGAAAGGGTTTTGAAGAGCTGGATGGGGTGGAGCATCGGGTGATCCTGCGTGCATTCATTCATATGTGATTAATCATATATGTTTGCAGAGGGAGGGGGAAGCGAAAATGGCAAAATGAGGAAGTTTCAGGCAACAAAAAACCCATCAACCTTGAACCAAAACGGCGGGGTTGATGGGCTCCACAAATTGGGGACATCAAAGAAAAGCAGTGGCACTAGTTATGACTGCACCCTGCGTAAAAAGTTCTGCGCGTAACGAAAATTTTTTGCGCCACACGCAAACTTGAGATTTATCCGAGTCCTGGCCAGATGATGATGATCAGCGTACCTGCCAGCGTCAGCAGCACGTTGGCGATCGCGTACGTACCTGCATAGCCCAGCGCCGGGATATTGCTGCGCGCGGTGTCGCTGATGATCTCCATCGCAGGTGCGCAGGTGCGCGCGCCCATCATCGCGCCGAAGAGCAGGGCGCGGTTCATGCGCAGCACGTAGGCGCCGAACAGGAAGCAGATCACTACCGGTACCAGGCTGACGATAAGTCCGGAAACCAACATTTGCCAGCCGACCGCGCCCAGGCCGTTGCCAATGCCGCTCCCGGCGCTTAAGCCGACACCCGCCATAAAGACCATCAGACCGAACTCTTTCACCATGTTCAGCGCCCCCTGAGGGATATAGCCGAAGGTGGGATGGTTCGCTCGCAGGAAGCCCAGCATGATCCCGGCGAACAGCAGACCGGCAGCGTTACCGATGCCGAAGCTAAAGTTGCTGAACTGGAAGGTGATCATCCCGATCATCAGGCCGACAATGAAGAAGGCGCAGAAGGCTAACAGGTCCGTCACCTGGCTGTGGATCGAGATAAAGCCGATACGGTCGGCAACGGTTTTAACCCGTCGGGCATCGCCGCTGACCTGCAACACATCGCCTTTATTGAGCACCACGTTATCGTCGATAGGCATTTCTATCTGGCTGCGGATCACGCGGTTGAGGAAACAGCCGTGGTCGGTCAGCTTCAACTGTGCCAGACGGCGGCCCACGGCGTTGTGGTTTTTCACCACAATCTCTTCGGTGACGATACGCATGTCCAGCAGGTCGCGGTCAAACACCTCTTTCCCGTTGCGGAAGCTCGGATCGAGACGCGCGTGGGCGTCCGGGTAGCCAACAAGGGCGATGTCATCGCCCATCTGGAGCACCGCGTCACCGTCCGGGTTTGCCAGAATGCCGTTACGACGAATACGTTCGATGTAGCAGCCGGTCTGACGGTAGATCCCCAGCTCGCGCAGGTTTTTCCCGTCGGTCCAGGCAACCAGCTCCGGCCCGACGCGATAGGCGCGGATCACCGGCAGGTAAACTTTACGTTTGGAGTCCGTGTCCAGGCCGCGCTCGCGGGCGATGGTCTGGGCGCTGGTCTGGAGATCCTGATGCTGAAGCTTTGGCAGATAGCGCGCGCCCACAATCAGGCTCACCAGACCAATCAGATAGGTCAGGGCATAGCCCAGGCTCAGGTTGTCCAGCGCGGAGGAAAGCGGCGTGCCTGCCATGCCAGAATGACGAAGCGTATCCCCCGCGCCAACAAGCACCGGCGTGGAGGTCATCGAGCCTGCCAGCATACCGGCCGTTAAGCCGATGTCCCAGCCAAACAGTTTGCCCAACCCTAACGCAATCAGCAGGGCGCTGCCGACCATCACCAGCGCCAGCATCAGGTAATTTTTGCCGTCTCGGAAGAAAATGGAAAAAAAGTTCGGACCGGCTTCCACGCCTACGCAAAAAATAAACAGCATGAAACCTAAGTTAAGCGCGTCCGTGTTAATACTGAAATGTTGTTGACCTAATAACAGGGAGACGACTAAAACGCCAATGGAATTACCAAGTTGAACTGAACCCAGGCGTAATTTACCCAGACAAAGGCCCAGCGCCAGTACCACAAATAATAACAGGATGTAATTCCCATTTAACAAGTCTGCGACGTTTATATTCACGGAGGCTAACTTCTTGTTTACCAGTAAGTTGTTGAATGAAAGGACTATTTGGGCTACTGTTTTCAGAGTCAGGGAATCACTTTGCACCTCCCTGCTTCCTGATAAATACCCTAAACACTAGCAGGCGGTTAGTTTAATCGTAATAGCTACCGACAGCCACTTATTATCGCACGACTTCTGTGCGTGCTTTGGCAAGGATTGCCGCATTGCTTTATCTGACTGGGCGTCCACCGGACGATTTTTGTATTTGATAGAGATAAGTCAGGAGGATAGTTTGAACTTTAAACGAAACTGGGCTGGCGTAATCAGCTGTTTTTTGCTGTTTACGGTCGTTTGCATGTCGCTCGCTTTTAACGTGAAAGGCGCCTTCAGAGCGTCCGGTCATCCCGAACTGGGCCTGTTGTTTTTCATCCTGCCGGGGGTAGTGGCCAGTTTTCTTTCGCGCAACGGCGAGGTGGTGATGCCGCTGCTGGGGGCAATGCTTGCGGCCCCGCTCTGTCTGCTTCTGATGCGCGTGCTGTTTCTCTCGTCGAGAAGCGTCTGGCAGGAAGTGGCGTGGCTACTGAGTGGCGTTTTCTGGTGTGCGCTGGGCGCGCTCTGTTTCTTATTTACGCGCAGCCTGCTGCAACAGCGGAAGCACCGTAAATAAAAACGCCCTCAGGGTGAGGGCGTCTTCGCATTACTGAGCCGCAAACAGGCCCAGGTGTTCTTTGGCGTAGGCTTCAAAATCGGTGCAGCCGCCGATGTGTTTCTGATCGAGGAAGATCTGCGGCACGGTTTCAACCGGTTTACCCACGGTTTTTTCCAGATCGGCTTTAGTGATGCCTTCCGCGTGGATATCCACATAACGGAAGTTGAAATCATCACGCTCTTCAGTCAGTTTCTCTGCCAGCTCTTTCGCGCGCACACAGTAAGGGCATCCTGGACGACCAAAAATTACTGCAAACATTTCTCTCTCCTCAAAAAACAAGCCTGACGGCGAATAGCGCCTATAGTGCACGATAACCTGCCGTCATGGAAAGAAGGTTTCACCTGTCACTTTGATACAGTCAGGCTATGTTTCGCCAATTACATCAGGTGGATCATTGCCTATACTGGCTGCCATACGTTTTACGCAACACAAAGAGAGACAAAATGACGCCAACCATTGACCTGCTTCGTTCCCACCGTTCCATTCGCCATTTCACCGATGAACCAATTACCCAGGCGCAGCGGGACGCGATCATCGACAGCGCAAGAGGCACCTCCAGTTCCAGCTTTTTGCAGTGCAGCTCCATTATCCGTATTACCGATCCGGCGATGCGTGAGCAGCTGGTAACGCTGACGGGCGGACAAAAGCACGTTGCCCAGGCGGCTGAGTTCTGGGTGTTCTGCGCCGATTTTAACCGTCACCTGCAAATCTGCCCCGAGGCCGAGCTGGGGCTGGCGGAACAGCTGCTGCTGGGCGTGGTGGATACGGCGCTGATGGCGCAAAACGCGTTCACGGCGGCGGAATCGCTGGGGCTTGGCGGCGTCTATATCGGCGGGCTGCGTAACAACATCGAAAGCGTGACGGAACTGCTGAAGCTGCCGAAACACGTGCTGCCGCTGTTTGGTCTGTGCCTCGGCTGGCCGGCGGACAACCCGGATCTGAAGCCGCGCATTCCTGCTGCGATGCTGGTGCATGAAAACCACTACCAGCCGGTCGACCAGGACGTTCTGCATCAATACGATGAAGAGCTGGCGAACTACTATCTGACGCGCGACAGCAACAACCGCCGCGACACCTGGAGCGACCATATTCGTCGCACCATCATCAAAGAGAACCGCCCGTTCATTCTCGACTACCTGCACAAACAGGGCTGGGCAACGCGGTAGTCCATTCCTCCTGCGCCTCGTGTATGATAGGCAGGCTTTTACCATGTCTTTAGAGAGGTGCAGGGTGAAAATTGCCATATTGTCCCGGGATGGAACGCTCTATTCATGTAAACGCCTGCGAGAAGCGGCGGCGAAACGCGGACATCAGGTTGAGATCCTCGATCCGATGTCCTGCTATATGAACATCGACCCTGCGGCGTCGTCGATTCATTACAAAGGCCGCAAACTCCCGC
The DNA here is from genome assembly GCF_031432835.1 of Enterobacter cloacae complex sp. EB5. Classification (NCBI taxonomy): domain Bacteria; kingdom Pseudomonadati; phylum Pseudomonadota; class Gammaproteobacteria; order Enterobacterales; family Enterobacteriaceae; genus Enterobacter; species Enterobacter cloacae complex sp. EB5. The sequence goes on along the minus strand of NZ_CP133860.1, from coordinate 503,909 downwards.
ATTTTGATGCGGTAATTCCCCGCATTGGCTCCCAGATTACCTATTACGGTACGGCTGCGCTGCGCCAGTTTGAAATGCTGGGTAGCTATCCGCTCAACGAGTCCGTGGCGATCTCCCGCGCCCGCGATAAGCTGCGCTCGCTGCAACTGCTGGCGCGCCAGGGGATCGATCTGCCCGTCACCGGGATTGCCCACTCCCCGGACGATACCAGCGATTTAATCGACATGGTGGGCGGTGCGCCGCTGGTCATTAAGCTGGTGGAAGGCACGCAGGGTATTGGGGTGGTACTGGCGGAGACGCGTCAGGCGGCGGAAAGCGTGATTGACGCGTTTCGCGGTCTGAATGCCCATATTCTGGTGCAGGAGTATATTAAAGAGGCCAACGGGTGCGACATCCGCTGCTTTGTAGTGGGCGATGAAGTGGTGGCCGCCATAGAGCGGCAGGCGAAAGAGGGCGACTTCCGCTCTAACCTGCACCGCGGCGGTATCGCGCGGGTGGCCCTTATCAGCGAGCGCGAGCGCGAGATTGCGGTGAAAGCGGCGCAGACGCTAGGCCTGGACGTGGCGGGGGTCGATCTGCTGCGTGCCGGGCGCGGGCCGCTGGTGATGGAAGTCAACGCCTCGCCGGGGCTGGAAGGGGTGGAAAAAACCACAGGCGTCGATATTGCAGGTAAAATGATCGCATGGATTGAACGCCATGCGACGCCGGGATTTTGCCTGAAAACGGGCGGTTAAATGGATCGGCGCGCACTTTTTGCGTAAGCTGGACAACGTTTTTATTTAAGAGGCTGCACAGCGATGGATTTACAGGTCGTACCTACACTGGATACGTTACGTCAATGGCTCGATGATGCCGGTATTACTTTCTTTGAATGCGACTCCTGCCAGGCGCTGCATCTGCCTCACATGCAAAATTTCGACGGCATTTTCGATGCCAAAATCGATCTGATCAACGACGTGATCCTTTTCTCCGCGCTGGCCGAAGTAAAGCCTTCAGCGCTGCTGGCGCTGGCCTCTGATCTGTCAGCGATCAACGCCAGTTCTTTGACGGTGAAAGCGTTTCTCGACATACAGGATGATAATCTGCCAAAGCTGGTGGTTTGCCAGTCTTTATTCTCCGGCGCGGGGCTCTCCTTCAAGCAGTTCGCCTGGTTTATGCGCCTGAGCGAAGAGCAAATTTCCATGGTAATGATGGAAGCCAACGCACATCACCTGCTGTATAGCGCGGAAGATGACGCCGAGAATAATGATGCATCTCCCAATTTTCTCCACTAAGCCTGTCTGACTTTTGCGCAGTCGCTGCCAGAGCGGCTGCATAACACCGTTTTTTCTGCTGCTTTTAACCTTTCTTTAAAGAGTTTTTCACCTCCTCTCCGGCCGTTTCGGCTTATCACGTAGACATAATCTGCATAAAAAATTGATAAAAGGCGTTTTTTCGTCTGGGCTATAGCCGGAGACACGGGCTACAGTTATTCTTGCGGTGCTTAAAAAAGCGAGCGGAACCTGCCGGAATGAGGGGGGTATTTTATTTCGGGCAGAGCGACAAACTATGCATGATTATTGCATATCTTCAGGCTGCACAGATTTGGTTCGTTTGTTAACGAACTTTCAGAAGGAATAACAATATGATCGCCTTGAATAAAAAATGGTTATCGGGTCTGGTTGCGGGTGCTCTGATGGCCGTCTCTGCCGGCACGCTCGCTGCGGAACAAAAAACGCTGCACGTCTATAACTGGTCTGACTATATTGCGCCGGACACCGTCGCGAATTTTGAAAAAGAGACCGGCATTAAGGTTGTCTACGACGTATTCGATTCCAACGAAGTGCTGGAAGGCAAACTGATGGCGGGCAGCACCGGTTTCGATCTGGTGGTGCCGTCGGCAAGCTTCCTGGAGCGTCAGCTGACCGCCGGTGTCTTCCAGCCGCTGGACAAGAGCAAATTACCAAACTGGAAAAACCTCGATCCGGACGTGCTGAAGCTGGTGGCGAAGCACGATCCGGAGAATAAATACGCGATGCCTTACCTGTGGGCGACCACCGGTATTGGCTATAACGTGGATAAAGTCAAAGCGGCGCTGGGCCCGGACGTCAAGCTGGACAGCTGGGACGTGGTGCTGAAGCCGGAAAACCTCGCGAAGCTGAAAAGCTGCGGCGTCTCTTTCCTCGATGCGCCGGAAGAGATTTTCGCCACCGTGCTTAACTATCTCGGCAAAGATCCAAACAGCAGCAAGGCCGACGACTACACCGGTCCGGCGACTGACCTGCTCCTGAAGCTGCGTCCGAATATTCGCTACTTCCACTCCTCTCAGTACATCAATGACCTGGCTAACGGGGATATCTGCGTGGCCATCGGCTGGGCGGGCGACGTCTGGCAGGCGGCGAACCGCGCGAAAGAGGCGAAAAACGGCGTGAATGTTTCCTACTTCATTCCGAAGGAGGGGGCGCTGGCATTCTTCGACGTCTTCGCGATGCCAGCTGATGCGAAAAACAAAGAGGAAGCGTATCAGTTCCTCAACTATCTGATGCGTCCGGACGTGATTGCCCACATCAGCGACCATGTCTACTACGCCAACGGTAACAAGGCCTCCGTGCCGCTGGTGAGCGAAGAAATCCGCAATAATCCGGCGATCTATCCGCCAGCCGATGTGTTTGCCAAGCTGTTCACCCTGAAAGTGCAGGAACCAAAAATTGACCGTGTGCGTACCCGCGCGTGGACCAAGGTGAAAAGCGGTAAGTAACGGCGTTTGATATCGTTGCCCGGTGGCGCTGTTGCTTACCGGGCCGACAGATCCCGTAGGCCGGGCAAGCGTTAGCGCCGCCCGGCGATGCGCACCCTGACGGTGCGTTTGCACCAGTGTTGATCTATGCCGGAGAGCACCCCGTGAATGACGCTATCCCCCGCCCGCAGGCGAAAGTCCGTAAAGCGCTGACCCCGCTTCTTGAAATTCGTAACCTCACCAAATCCTTCGACGGCCAGCATGCCGTGGACGATGTCAGCCTGACGATCTACAAAGGTGAAATTTTTGCTTTGCTCGGCGCATCGGGCTGCGGCAAATCCACACTGCTGCGTATGCTGGCAGGCTTTGAACAGCCCACCGCCGGGCAGATCGTGCTGGATGGGGTAGACCTCTCCAGCGTGCCGCCGTACCAGCGGCCCATTAACATGATGTTCCAGTCCTATGCCCTGTTCCCGCACATGACCGTCGAGCAGAACATCGCCTTTGGCCTGAAGCAGGACAAGCTGCCGAAAGCCGAAATCACCGCGCGCGTGGCGGAGATGCTGAGCCTGGTGCATATGCAGGAGTTTGCGAAGCGTAAGCCGCATCAGCTTTCCGGCGGCCAGCGTCAGCGCGTGGCGCTGGCAAGAAGTCTGGCGAAGCGTCCAAAATTATTACTGCTCGACGAGCCGATGGGCGCGCTGGACAAAAAGCTGCGCGACCGGATGCAGCTGGAAGTGGTGGATATCCTCGAGCGCGTGGGGGTGACCTGCGTGATGGTGACCCACGACCAGGAAGAGGCGATGACCATGGCCGGGCGCATTGCGATCATGAATCGCGGTAAGTTCGTGCAGATCGGCGAGCCGGAAGAGATTTACGAACACCCGACAACCCGCTACAGCGCGGAGTTCATCGGCTCGGTGAACGTCTTCGAAGGGCTGCTGAAGGAACGCCAGGAAGACGGTCTGGTGATTGAATCGCCGGGGCTGGTGCACCCGCTGAAGGTTGATTCTGATAACTCCGTGGTGGACAACGTGCCGGTTTACGTTGCCCTGCGCCCGGAAAAAATCATGCTTTGCGATGAGCCGCCCGCCGATGGCTATAACTTTGCCGTGGGCGAAGTGGTACACATTGCCTATCTCGGCGATCTGTCGATTTACCATGTGCGCCTGAAAAGCGGCCAGATGCTCAGCGCCCAGTTACAGAACGAACATCGTTATCGCAAGGGACAGCCAACCTGGGGCGACGAAGTGAGCCTGTGCTGGGATGCGGACAGTTGCGTAGTCCTGACGGTATAAGGAGCGGTCATGAGCACACTTGAACCTCCAGCCCGCGTCAAAAAACCGGGCGGTTTCGCGCTCTGGCTAGCGCGCATGCAGATGGCGCATGGCCGCAAGCTGGTCATCGCCATGCCCTATATCTGGCTGATCCTGCTGTTTCTGCTGCCGTTCCTGATCGTCTTTAAGATCAGCCTGGCGGAGATGGCGCGGGCGATCCCACCGTATACCGATCTGTGGGAGTGGGCCGACGGCCAGCTGACGCTGACCGTAAACCTCGGTAATTTCCTGCAACTGACCGACGATCCGCTCTATTTCGAAGCCTATTTGCAGTCGTTACAGGTTGCGGCTATTTCAACGATCTGCTGTTTGTTGATGGGCTACCCGCTGGCGTGGGCAGTGGCGCACAGCAAGCCGTCGACGCGAAATATTTTACTGCTGTTGGTTATTTTACCGTCGTGGACGTCGTTCCTGATCCGCGTGTACGCGTGGATGGGGATCCTGAAGAATAACGGCATACTGAATAACTTCCTGCTGTGGCTTGGGGTCATCGACCAGCCGCTGACGATCCTGCACACCAACCTTGCGGTGTATATCGGGATTGTCTATGCCTATCTGCCGTTTATGGTGCTGCCGATCTATACGGCGCTGACGCGTATTGATTACTCGCTGGTGGAAGCCTCGCTGGATCTCGGCGCACGCCCGTTGAAGACTTTTTTCAGCGTCATTGTGCCCCTCACCAAAGGCGGGATCATCGCCGGATCGATGCTGGTGTTTATCCCGGCGGTCGGGGAGTTTGTGATCCCGGAACTGCTCGGCGGCCCGGACAGTATCATGATTGGCCGCGTGCTGTGGCAGGAGTTCTTCAATAACCGCGACTGGCCGGTGGCCTCGGCGGTGGCGATCGTCATGTTACTGCTGCTGATCGTGCCGATCATGTGGTTCCATAAACATCAGCAGAAACAGATGGGAGACCACGGATGAACAACTTACCGGTAGTACGCTCCCCGTGGCGAATTGCGATCCTGATTATCGGCTTTACCTTCCTGTATGCGCCGATGCTGATGCTGGTGATCTACTCGTTCAACAGCTCTAAGCTGGTCACCGTCTGGGCGGGTTGGTCGACGCGCTGGTACAGCGAGCTGTTCCACGATGATGCGATGATGAGCGCGGTGGGGCTGAGCCTGACCATTGCGGCGCTGGCGGCGACGATGGCCTGCGTGCTGGGCACGATTGCCGCGCTGGTGATGGTGCGCTTTGGCCGTTTCCGCGGGGCAAATGGTTTCGCGTTTATGATCACCGCCCCGCTGGTCATGCCGGACGTGATCACCGGCCTGTCGTTGCTGCTGCTGTTTGTCGCGCTGGCGCACGCCATCGGCTGGCCAGCAGATCGCGGGATGCTCACCATCTGGCTGGCGCACGTCACCTTCTGTACGGCGTATGTGGCGGTGGTGATATCCTCGCGGCTGCGCGAGCTGGATCGCTCCATTGAAGAGGCGGCGATGGATCTCGGCGCAACGCCGCTGAAGGTCTTTTTCATCATCACGCTGCCGATGATTATGCCAGCGGTGATCTCCGGCTGGCTGCTGGCGTTCACGCTCTCGCTCGACGATCTGGTTATCGCCAGCTTTGTGTCGGGACCGGGCGCGACGACACTGCCGATGCTGGTCTTCTCCAGCGTGCGGATGGGGGTGAATCCGGAGATTAACGCCCTGGCGTCAATCATCCTTGGCGTGGTCGGAATTGTCGGATTTATCGCCTGGTATTTGATGGCGCGCGCGGAAAAACAGCGTGTGCGCGATATCCAGCGTGCAAGACGCGGCTGAAGGAATTACTATTTCCAGTGATGTGCCGCGTATGACGCGGCACTGTTTTTCAGGGAAGTAAAAACATTGGGATTCTTACAAAAAACACGTCATTCGCACGCTCGTCCGAACGTCCCTGCACTGGTGCAGGTGGCGGCGCTCGCCATTATTATGATCCGCTGCCTGGATGTGCTGATGATAATGAACACGCTGGGTCCGCGCGGAATGGGGGAATTTATTCACCGCAGCGCGCAGACGTGGAATCTGACGCTGGTGTTTCTCAGCAGCCTGATGCTGGTGTTTATTGAGATCTACTGTGCGTTCTCGCTGGTGAAAGGCCGCAACTGGGCGCGCTGGCTGTATCTGCTGACGCAGATCACCGCCGCCAGCTACCTGTGGGCCGCCTCGCTGGGCTATGGCTATCCGGAGCTGTTCAGCATACCCGGTGAGTCGCGACGCGAGATTTTCCATTCACTGGTGATGCAAAAACTGCCGGATATGCTGGTGCTCTGCCTGCTTTATCTCCCGGCTTCCAGTCGGCGGTTCTTCCGCCTGCAATAATGTGTATAATCGCAGCCCTCGTGTTTCTTAAGGTTTTCATATGCAGTGCGCACTCTACGACGCCGGACGCTGCCGCTCCTGTCAGTGGATAGAACAGCCGGTCTCTCAACAACTCACCGCCAAAATGGTCGACCTGCAACAGCTGCTGGCAGCACACGCGGTGGGCGAGTGGTGCGCACCCGTCAGCGGCCCGGAGCAGGGCTTTCGCAATAAAGCCAAAATGGTGGTCAGCGGCAGCGTTGAAAAGCCGCTGCTGGGGATGCTGCACCGCGACGGCACGCCGGAAGATCTCACCGGCTGTCCGCTGTATCCCGCCTCGTTTGAGCCGGTGTTTAGCGCGCTGAAACCGTTTATCGCCCGGGCGGGGTTAACGCCCTATAACGTTGCCCGCAGGCGCGGCGAGCTGAAATACCTTCTGCTGACCGAAAGCCAAATCGACGGCGGAATGATGCTGCGCTTTGTGCTGCGTTCGGAAACCAAGCTGGAGCAGTTGCGCGCGGCGCTTCCGGGGTTGCAGGAACAGCTTCCGCAGCTCAAGGTTATCACCGCAAATATTCAGCCGGTGCATATGGCGATCATGGAAGGGGAGAAAGAGATCTTCTTCACCGACCAGCACGCGCTGGCTGAAAACTTCAACGGCGTGCCGCTGTGGATCCGTCCGCAAAGCTTCTTCCAGACTAACCCCACCGTCGCCAGCGCGCTGTACGCCACCGCGCGCGACTGGGTGCGTGCGTTACAGGTTCATCACATGTGGGATCTGTTCTGCGGCGTCGGCGGCTTTGGCCTGCACTGTGCCACGCCAGACATGCAGCTTACCGGCATTGAGATCTCCGCCGAAGCGATTGCCTGCGCGAAACAGTCCGCCGCGGAGCTGGGGCTGACGAATCTGCACTTCCAGGCACTGGACTCCACGCAGTTCGCGACCGGGCAGGGCAACGTGCCGGAGCTGGTGCTGGTAAACCCGCCGCGCCGGGGCATCGGCCAGGCGCTCTGCGACTACCTGAGCCAGATGGCGCCGGAGTACATCGTCTACTCCAGCTGTAACGCGCAGACCATGGCGAAAGATATCGCTCATCTACCGGGCTACCGCATTGAACGCGTTCAGCTTTTCGATATGTTCCCGCATACCGCCCATTATGAAGTGCTGACGTTGTTGGTGAAAACGCGCTAATCCTCAACATCGCCCGGTGGCGCTGCGCTTACCGGGCCTACAATCTGGAGTAGGCCGGGTAAGGCGTAGCCGCCACCCGGCTTTGTTTGCTCAACCCATGAATGCGACTCCCGCCTCTGTTTTAAGCCAGCGTGGCGCTTTCAATTGGTCGGCAAAATAGCCTGTCAGCTCACGTTGTTAACCAAAGCGTAGGCCGGGTAAGGCGAAGCCGCCACCCGGCATAAACCCCGCACAATCTTCAACAAAATGTGAACTCTTCCCCCGCTCGAAATCAGGTAAGCTTACGTCATAACAAATGATTAAAGGCTTACCCATGAAGCAGATCCTGCTGGTAGAAGATGACCCCGATATCGCGGCACTCCTGCGTCTTAACCTGGAAGATGAAGGCTACGCCATTACCCACGAGCCCGACGGGGGCAACGCCTTACAGTGTCTCGAAACACAGCCGTGGGACGCGGTGATCCTCGATCTGATGCTGCCGAATGTTGATGGTCTGGAGATTTGCCGCCGTATCCGCCAGATGACCCGCTACCTGCCCATTATCATCATTAGCGCCCGCAGCAGTGAAACTGACCGTATTACCGGCCTGGAAACCGGGGCGGATGATTATCTGGCAAAACCTTTCTCGGTGCAGGAGCTGATTGCCCGCATTAAGGCGCTGTTCCGCCGTCAGCAGGCGATGGGCCAGGCGCAGACGGACGGCATTATTCAGGCGCACGGTCTGACTATCGATCCGCTGGCGCGCACCGTGCGCCTTAACGGTCAACACGTCGATCTCACCCCGCGCGAATTTGAACTGCTCTATTTCTTTGCCCGCCATCCCGGAGAGGTCTTTTCGCGGCTGGCGCTGCTGGAGCAGGTGTGGGGGTATCAGCACGAAGGCTACGAACACACCGTCAACACCCACATTAACCGCCTGCGCATCAAAATAGAGAAAGATGCCGCCGAGCCGGAGATCGTTCGCACCGTCTGGGGCAAAGGCTACAAATTTGCGGAGCAGGATCATGATGCGTCGCTTTAGCCTGAGCCAGCGCCTGACGCTGCTGTTTACGGCGTTACTGCTGCTCTGCGCCACCGTCGCCTGTGCGGTGCAGCTCTACAGTAGCATGCAGTACGGCAATGCGATGGTGCAGCGGCTCTCCGGCGGGCTGGCGCAGCAGATTGTGCAGCGGGAAGCGATTCTGGATGCGCAGGGCAGGGTGGATCGCAGCGCCCTAAAACCGCTGTTCGACCGGCTGATGACCTTTAATCCCAGCGTCGAGCTGTATGTTGTCTCGCCAGATGGCGATATCCTGGCCGATGCCGCCCCGCCGGGGCACATTAAGCGACAAAAAATTGACCTCGCGCCGATACAGAATTTCCTGGGCGGGACGGTGATGCCGGTGTTTGGCGACGATCCCCGAAGCCAGAATAAGAAAGTCTTCAGCGCCACCCCGCTGCGACAGGACGGTGAGCTGAAGGGGTATCTGTACATTATTTTGCAGGGGGAGGAGTCCAACGCGCTGGCGGAGATGGCCTGGCACAAAGCGCTCTGGAGTACGGCGCTGTGGTCGATGCTGCTGGTGGCGCTGTTTGGTCTGCTGGCGGGGGTGCTGCTCTGGTACTGGGTGACGCGCCCGGTTAAACAGCTCACGCTGGACGTGGCCGGGCTGGAGCAGGACAGCATCAGCGCGATTAAGCAGCTGGCGGCCCAGCCACTTGAGCCTGCCGGCCAGGATGAAGTGGCGATCCTGCGTAATACCTTTATCGAGCTGGCGCGCAAAATCACCTCTCAGTGGGATCGGCTGGCCGACAGCGACCGCCAGCGCCGGGAGTTTATCGCCAACATTTCCCACGACTTACGCACCCCGCTGACGTCGCTGCTGGGTTATCTGGAAACGCTGTCGCTGAAATCCGCAACGCTGTCGCCGCAGGAGCATCAGCAGTACCTCGCTACCGCGCTGCGTCAGGGGCAAAAGGTACGCCATCTGTCGCAGCAGCTGTTCGAGCTGGCGCGTCTTGAGCACGGCGGCATCAAGCCCCAGCGCGAGCGTTTTGCCATGGCTGAACTGATTTCCGACGTGGCGCAGAAGTTTGAACTCGCTGCCCGCACGCGTGAGTTAAATCTGCACATTGACGTGCCGGGTCCGCTGCCGCAGGTGTTCGCCGATGTTTCCATGATTGAACGGGTGGTGACGAATCTGCTGGATAATGCGATACGCCATACCCCAGCAGGCGGAGACATTCGTCTGGCGGTATGGCAGGAGAACGATCGGTTGCAGGTTGAAGTGGCCGACAGCGGAACGGGTGTTGATGTCGCATTACGGGACGATCTGTTCCAGCGACCGTCAGCGTTAAATCCGCAGGCCTCGCGGGAGCACCGGGGCGGGTTAGGGCTGTTAATCGTGAAAAGAATGCTGGAGCTGCACGGCGGGGGGATCAGGCTGATGGAGTCCGTGAGCGGGGCGCGGTTCAGGTTCTTTGTGCCGCTTTAAGAAATTGCCGGGTGACCCGGCCTGGGACTCCCCCTGTAGGCCGGGTAAGGCGTAGCCGTCACCCGGCAAAAAAAATGTTATTGCGGGAACCACTGCTCGCTGATTTTCTGGTATGTGCCGTCAGCTTTAATCGCTTTCAGCGCGCCGTTCAGTTTCTCAAGCAGGGCTTTGTTATCCGGACGTACCGCAATGCCGAGGCCAGTGCCGAAATACTGTGGATCGGTCACTTTCTCCGTCGCTGTCCCCAGCTGCGGGTTGGTTTTCAGCCACTCATTCACGACCGCGGTGTCGCCAAATACGCCATCAATACGGCCATTTTTCAGGTCGATAATGGCGTTCTGGTAGCTGTCGTAGGCCACGGTTTTCACTTCAGGATGCTTGTCCTGGAGGTATTTCTGGTGCGTAGTGCCGTTCTCCATGCCGATGCGCTTGCCTTTCAGCTCGTCGAAAGATTTATAAGCCCCTTTCTTCGCAATCACCACCGCAGAGTTCGCGTAGTACGGGTCGGTGAACGCGACCTGCTTGCTGCGCTCTGGCGTGATGTCCATGCCGGAGATCACCGCGTCGTACTTTTTAAATTTCAGGGACGGGATCAGGCTGTCAAACGCGTGGTTAGTAAAGGTGCAGTCGGCCTGCATCTGCTTGCACAGCGCTTTCGCCAGGTCGATGTCGAAGCCGACGATCTGGTTACTGGCATCCAGCGATTCAAACGGCGGATAGGTGGCAGAAACGCCGAAATTGATTTTATCGGCGGCGGATGCGCCAGCGGCGAAGGTTGCGAGTAATGCGGCCAGAACTAACTTTTTCATTGTAATGCTCCCGTCTGTCTTGTCATTATGCGCCGTGTCTGCGGCATGGATGTACAATGCCACTCAATGAATTTATATGCAATAAATATGATTAAATATTATTTAATGCATAAAAAAAATGCGGATAACCCATCAGGTTATCCGCACCGTAACAACAGCTTTATGCATTAAGACGATTAATTTCTGCGCTCAAACGCCAGCGCCTTACGCTCGATAAGACGCATCATCAGGGTCAGCAGACCGTTGACCACCAGATAGACCAGACCCGCCGCACCGAACACCATTACGTCGTAGGTGCGTCCGTACAGCAGCTGTCCATGGCCCATCACTTCCATCAGGGTGATGGTGTAGGCCAGAGAGGTACTTTTGAACACCAGAACGACTTCGTTGGAATAGGAAGAGAGCGCGCGCTTAAAGGCATAAGGCAGCAGGATCGCCAGCGTATCCTTCTTGCTCATGCCCAGCGCTCCGCAGGACTGCCACTGGCCTTCCGGGATCGCGCGGATCGCACCGTAGAACAACTGCGTGGTATAGGCCGCGCTGTTCAGGGAGAGTGCAATCAGGGCGCAGAGCCATGGCTCAGAGAGCAGATGCCAGATAACCGGATATTCCTGTAACGACGGGAACTGGCCCGGGCCGTAGTAAATCAGGAAGATCTGCACCAGCAGCGGCGTACCGGTAAAGAGCGTAATGTAGCCACGGACAATCCACACCAGCACCGGCGTTTTCAGCGTCAGGACGATGGTGAAGATCAGCGCCAGGATCAGCGCCACGATGATAGACGCGACGGTCAGCGTCAGGCTGGTGTGCAGCCCTTTCATCAGTTCGGGTAAATAATCCAGCATCAGCCTGGTCTCCGTTCAAAACGCGTTGCGCGCAGATCAATACGCTTCAGAACGTACTGGCTCAGCAACGTGATCACCAGGTAGATCGCCGCCGCCACAATGTACCAGGTAAACGGCTCCTGCGTACGGGTGGCGATACTTTTGGTTTGCAACATCAAATCGTTCACGCTGATCAGGCTTACCAGCGCGGTATCTTTCAGCAGCACCAGCCACTGATTACCCAGCCCTGGCAGGGCATGACGCCACATCTGCGGCATCACCAGGCGGAAGAAGATCGCCGCTTTCGACAGGCCCAGCGCCTGACCGGATTCCCACTGACCCTGCGGTACCGCTTTCAGCGCGCCGCGCAGCGTTTGTGACGCATAGGCTGAATAGAGCAGGGAGAGCGCAAGCACGCCGCACAGGAACGGGCTGACGTCGAAGTTCTCAATCTGCATCTGCACCGGGATCTGCGCAAAGCCGAGATGAATCGTGAAGCCGTCCGACAGCGTTAACAGCAGCTGTGAGGAGCCGAAATAGATAAACAGGACCACCAGAATTTCCGGCAGTCCACGCAGCACAGTCACCAGCGCTGAACCGAGCCATGCGACAGGGCGCCACTTAACGGACTCCCACACCGCAAAGAACATCGCTAGTACGAGGCCGATAATCAGTGCACAAACGGCAAGGCCGACGGTCATCCCGGCGGCGCTTGCTAAAGGAAAAATTTCATTCATCAGGAATTACTTCTGGAACCATTTTTTGTAGATGGTTTCGTAGGTGCCGTCTTTCTTCACTTTTTCCAGCGCAGCGTTGAATTTCTGCTGCAACTCGGTGTTGCCCTGACGTACGGCAATGCCCAGACCTGTACCGAAGTAGTCTTTATCGGTCACCTTGTCACCTACGGCGGCCAGCTTGTCGTTCGCTTTCAGCCATTCAGTCACGACAGCCGTATCCCCGAACACCGCATCGATACGACCGTTTTGCAGGTCCAGCTTCGCATTCTGGTAGCTGTCATACGGCACGGTGGTGATTTCCGGATGCTTATCCATGATGAATTTCTGGTGCGTGGTGCCGTTCTGTACGCCGACTTTCTTACCTTTCAGCAGGTTAACGGAGGCGTATTTACCTTTCTGACCGATGAACAGCGCCGAGTTGTCATAGTAAGGGGTGGTGAACAGAACCTGCTTTTCACGCTCCGGAGTGATGTCCATACCGGCCATTACGGCGTCGATACGGCGGAACTTCAGGCTTGGGATCAGGCTGTCGAACGCCTGGTTGCTGAAGGTACAGGTCGCGTCGATCTCTTTACACAGGGCATTTGCCAGGTCCACGTCGAAGCCAACAATCTTGTTGTTCGCATCAATGGATTCAAACGGAGGGTAGGACGCTTCAGTGGCGAAACGGATGGTCTGGGCTGCGGTAGCGGAAAGGCTGACGCTAGCAAGCAGCGCGGCAATCAATACTTTTTTCATTATAGTTTCCCTAACACATCAGTGTGATAAGTAGTTTTTGAAGGCATCGGTTTGCGGGTTAGTGAAGCAGCTTGCGTCACCCTGCTCAACGATATACCCGTTTTCCATATAGACCACGCGGCTGGCGGTTTTGCGCGCCACTTCCACCTCGTGGGTCACGATGACCTGGGTAATGTTGGTTTCCGCCAGCTCACGAATGATGCTCACGATCTGGGCGGTAATTTCCGGGTCCAGCGCCGCGGTCGGCTCGTCAAACAGCAGCACCGCGGGCTCCATCATCAGCGCACGGGCGATCGCCACACGCTGTTGCTGACCACCAGAGAGATGTAAAGGATACCGGTCGCTGTACGGTTTCAGACGCAGACGTTCCAGCAGCTTTTCCGCACGCGCCATCGCCTGGTCTTTGCTTAAGCCAAGCACGCGGCACGGGGCTTCAATCAGGTTTTGCACCACCGTCAGATGCGGCCAGAGATTGTATTGCTGGAAAACCATGCCCACGTTTTGACGCAGTTCACGAATCGCTTTATCAGACGGGGTTTTCGCGAAGTCAAAATGGTTACCGGCGATGGCCAGCGTCCCCGAACGGGGCATTTCAAGCAGATTAAGAACACGCAGAAGGGAGCTTTTTCCCGCGCCGCTTGGGCCGAGCAAAACCAGCGTTTCGCCCTCCGGGCAACTCAGCGTAATGTCGAACAGCGCCTGGTGTGCGCCGTAGAAGCAGTTAATGCCGTTTAGTTTAATACTCATCGGGGCAGTCTTTACTCATCCAGGCAAACTATAGCAATTGAGGCCGCAGATAGTACCGTTGACAGAATAGTTATGCAATATTTCTGCGTTAAAAGTTAAATATAACCCGTATTTCCTCTTAAACATAGCACAAAATAGCGACGGGAAAGGGGGGCGAGTATAAATGTCGGCATTCCGCATGAAATGCCGGACATTTTACGGGGTTAACGTTTATTTAACGGATACGTTAGCGGTTCTCGATCGACTGGCGAAGGGTGCCAGCCGGGGCATGAACGCTGCCGCCAATGTAGCGCACATCGTCTATTGCCCAGCACTGGCCTTCACGGATCATCAGCACCTCATCCTGCCAGGTTTGCGTCCCCTGGGTTAGCTTCACGCGCAGGGGAATATTGCGCGCGTCGGTATTCGGAATGGTGGATGCGCTGGCAACGTCGGCGCTGTCCGGCAGCGTGGCGCGGCTGGAGAACGGATCGGATGACAGCAGGGCGTTATGCTGCGGATCGCGCGAAGCGTCGGTGAGCAGTTTCGCCAGATTATCGCTCAGGTACGGGCGCAGGGCGGTCAGGTCATTACCGCGATGCTGAATACGGTAATCATAGAATTGTTGCGCCACGGCGTCCGGGCCACCCTCAATACAAGGGCCGCTGCGGGTTCCGATATCCTTAAAGGCTGGCGTGACCGGCGTTGTGCAGGCGCTGAGCACCAGCGCGCATGGCACTAAAAGCGTTAAAGCAGAGTAGCGCATGTTGATTTCCTTATTTATTAACTATCCTTTCAATCATAGCGTAACGAACCGATAATGCTGTCGCTAACGCATTGAACGCTAAAGAAGGAGAGAAAGTATGCAATTTTCAACAACGCCAACCCTGGAAGGTCAACCGATTACCGAGTACTGCGGCGTGGTCACCGGTGAGGCGATTCTGGGCGCGAACATTTTCCGCGATTTCTTTGCCGGCATTCGGGATATCGTCGGGGGGCGTTCCGGCGCGTACGAGAAAGAGCTGCGTAAAGCGCGTGACATTGCGTTTAAGGAGCTGGGCGAGCAGGCCAAAGCGCTGGGCGCGGATGCGGTGGTAGGCATTGATATCGACTACGAAACGGTCGGGAAAGATGCCAGCATGCTGATGGTAAGCGTAAGCGGCACGGCGGTGAAAACCCGTCGATGAAGCGTTCGCTCTCAACCCTCCTGCTGGCGATGTTGCTGGCAGGATGCGCCTCGGAAGAGGGCATCATTGATAAAGGCGCGTACGAGCTGGATACGCGCCATCAGGCGCAGGCGGCCTACCCGCGTATAAAAGTGCTGGTTATTCACTACACCGCCGACGATTTCGACACCTCGCTTGCGACCCTGACCGATAAGAACGTCAGCTCTCACTATCTCATCCCCGCAAAGCCCCCGGCTCCGCAGGGCAAACCGCGTATCTGGCAGCTGGTCCCGGAGAGCGAGCTGGCCTGGCATGCGGGCATCAGCTTCTGGCGTGGCACCAACCGCATAAATGATACCTCCGTCGGCATTGAGCTGGAAAACCGCGGCTGGCGGAAAACCGATGGCGTGAAAACCTTTACCCCCTTCGAACCGGGGCAAATTGCGGCGCTGATCCCGCTTGCCAGAGACATCATCGCCCGCTACGACATTAAACCGCAGAACGTGGTGGCACACTCGGATATCGCCCCGCAGCGTAAAGACGATCCTGGCCCGCTGTTTCCGTGGCGCGAGCTGGCGCAGCAGGGGATCGGGGCCTGGCCCGATCCGGCGCGCGTGAATTTTTATATCAACGGGCGACCGCATTATCAGCAGGTTGATACCGCAGCACTGCTCGATCTGCTGGCGCGCTACGGTTACGAGGTGCCAGAAAACAGCACGCCCGCACAGCAAAAACGCATCATCATGGTTTTCCAGATGCATTTCCGTCCGCAGTTATGGAATGGCGTCGCGGATGTGGAAACTATGGCGATTGCCGAAGCACTTTTAGAGAAATACGGGCAGGGGTAAACCTTCGGATTACCCCCGAATGGGTATATTTTCTTAGGTTTCTATCAGATTAATCCTAAGTACAAACTCATTTCATTTTTAGTTAATTGACTTAAAATTATCCCGATTTAAGATGGACACATAGCGCGCTAAGTAATGTAGCGAATTAATCAAAAACTTTACTCTTTTATTTTTATTCTTGAAATTTTCATCAGGTAAAAATTTATGGTTCGGCGTTAACGCCGCGGCCATCTTATTTTAAAAAATCACATCTTGAATCGGGTATAACAATGTTAAGCATCTATGGAAAAAAATTACGTCCACAATATGAAATGGAAAGAATTATTTCTGCAACCGCAGGCGTTGAAGAAAAAACGTTAAAGAAATGGCAGAAAATTTCCACTTCTGATTCCGGGTACATTCATGTCATCGTCAGCGGCGAAGTTGAATTTCGACGTGAATCTGACGAACTGTGCATGTTCACCGTCACCGGGCAATGCCTTTTCGGTCTGTCGTCAATGTATTACAACGCCACCCATATGTACGGCCTTGTCCGGACGAATACGGTCGTTCGCTCGATCAAGAAAGAGGTCTTCGCCCAGTTGATGACCGAAAAAAATCTGTGGCCTGACCTGACTAAAGTCCTGTCCTGGTACATATGCCTGATGAGCAAACGTGATGATGTTCTGGTTGCCCGCAGTGCGTATTCTGTTGTTCGTGAATTTTTATATGAGATTAACGATCTGACTGTTCATCAGCAACGTGATATTAACGTTTATGATTACATTCAGGAATACACTAACCTCGCACGTAGCACCATTATCAAAATCCTCTCCGACCTGAAAAAAGGTCAATATATTGTGGTGGAAAAAGGACGACTGCTTAACCTTACCGCACTGCCTGAAAAATATTAATGCCTACTCCCGCCGTTCTTCTTTTTCACTGAAAGGGGAACGGCTATTTCCACTGTTTTTTACACTCGCTTGTGAATTATCCTGCGTTTCGTCAACCGGCGGCGCGGGAATTTTTCCTTGAGAATAATCCTGCTCCTGCTCTTTTAACGCCTGCTTAAATAATTCTGTTAATGATGACTCTTCACTGCTCGCGCTGACGGGAGCGATATCGTGCTCATGCGCCTCGGTTCCGGGTAAGGTATCCCGCGAGGTATCGTGCGGCACCGCGCCGTCGGGCGCCTGCTGCCAGTCGGCATCATCACTGTTGATCGGCAGATCCTGCATCGGTGGAACATCAACAGGCACTGGCGCAACTTTAGGCTGCGGATGCGGGAACGGTTTACTCACGTACACGTAATGCATTTCCGAAAGCTGCGTTTCCGGTTTGGCAACGCTGGCGTTGACCGGTTCAGGCGCCGGGTGGCGCAGGTTCCAGTAGACGTGCATATACAGGCCGACAACCAGCATGGCGCAAAGCCCGACCAGCCATAACGCCGTTTTGCCGAATACGTTTTTCAGGCTGGGGAGGCGGTACGAAAACCAGACCGCTTCCCCGGTTGTATAGCTGCGCTGGGCCGCAAGACAGATGGTCGACATTAGGCTTTCTTCTCCTGCATTTTCGCGTCCGGGGTGGTGCGGGTGGCCTGAATCAGTACGCTCGGCGTGCTGTTGGTCACGCGCATCAGCTGCATCAGCGTATCTTCGCCGGGGATACCATCCACGTGCAGATGCATTTTTTGCTGGAACTCGCGGGTGCGTTTCATCATCTCTGCGGTCCAGATCCGGGCATGCGTTTCGGGCTGGTTCAGCGCCAGGCTTAATTGCTGATCCAGCCAGGCCATGTCTTTGCTGTCGCTGGCCGCGCCGATCGCGTCTTTACCTTCCGGTGTCAGGCGGTGCAGCTGGGTGAAGTTGCCGGTCGCGTGTCGGTTAAACCAGCTGCGGCTCACCTGCCAGGTCCGGTTATTCATTAACAGGTCAATGGACGTCTCTCCGACCCTGGCGACCACCGCATAGTTAAGATGGTCGCTGGTTTTCAGTTCACTGACCCACGGATACCCTTCCTGCGCCAGCGTCTCCGGCGATGCGTTCCCCTGTTTACACATCAGATTCACTTTGGCGGCGTTCTGGCACAGCGCATCTTCAGCCGAGGCGTCATACCCCCACATGAGATAAAGCTGATGCATCGCATCCGGCTGATTAACCATTTCGTTGTCGATAACCGGCACTACGGCTGCCTCAGGTTTTGGCGTCTGCTGTTTCCAGCTGACGGGCACCGGCAGCTGGAACGGCAGGCGCGCGCCGATCGACGAGGAAAAATACCAGCCGCAGGCGGCAAACAGCACGGATGCAAACAGCCCCACGGTCGCCAGGCGCTTACCGTGTTTTTGGGCGGGCAGGATCTCTCCCGCCGCCAGACGTAAATGGCGTGGGCTGACCTGCGCCGCGCGTTCCGTCCAGGCGGCGAGCATTGACAGGTGTGCCAGTTCGTTCAGTTTGCTGATGTTGCCTTTGGTCAGCGTGTGCATTTTGCGCACGCGGGCAGGCGGCAACGGCGAATGTTCACAGCCGTGCTCTTCGCACTGCGCCTGCACATAGCTCAGGTATTCGCGGCAGGTGAGGGGGCGCAGGACATGATGGGTGTGCGTATATTCGCGCAGTTCAGGTTGCTTTAGCAGGCGTTCCTGATCCGCCGTGCCCGTCAGCACCACGGCGAGCCGGAAGTTCAGCTCCTGGGCGCGCGTGAGCAACGTTCCCAGGACTTCACGGCAGCTCTCCTTCATGGCTTCGGAATGGGCGATCGTCAGCACTCGGGATTTTGCTTTCCCCTCCTGCCACTGGCGCAGGACGGCATCCACCGCTTGCATGCGATCTTTAATCGCTTTCGTTCCCGGGTTGAGTTTGTACAGCAGGCTACTGGAACTCAGTTTGGGAAATGCGTTGATGGCAAGAACGGTAGGGTTGCTGGCTTTCAGCGCGTCGATGAAGTGGCTCAGAAGCGGAGCATCGTCGCAAAAAAGCCCGATAATTCCCGCCAGCTGGGTTTTCTCTTTCAGCAGGTTGAACACGTCCTGATGATAAGGCACCAGAAAATCACCGGATAAACGGGTGATTGTCCTGAATGGCGGATTTTTAAAATTAAAGTGGCTCTGATACATAACGACTGACCGTCTCTGATTAGGAATAGCAACAGCAGCAGAAAGTAAGGTAATCCCCCTGAGCGGTCAATTTGCAGACAGGGTAAAAATATCCAGCTGGCCGCGCCTAACATCTGGATTTTATACGGTCAATATTTTTCTGTATGAAAGTTGGTGGCGAAGTCAGTGGTCGTATTTGCAACAGCTTATTACTATTTTCCTCCATATTGGCGCAGTATGACGCTGCTTATTTTTGCTTTGCTATAGGCCGGATAAAAAATGAGGTTCTCATTTCTGTCACGGTGGATAACGCCTTGTATTATGTTTGTGCTGCTCATTTTTAGCGGCCAGCAAGGGTATCTCACCTTAAAAGATTATAAAAAAGTTACGAATAAGTTGGCTAAATCTGATCTACAGCCGCTGAAAAAAGCGCGCGAAGAGAAACCCTTCACGCTTTTTACGGCTGCCGTCCGTCAGGAGAACTTACCGGATGCGGCAAAAGCCCCGCTGGCAGCGGAGGTAGAGGGCATTGTACGCAGTGATGACGCCTGGCTCTCCTTCGCTGTTATCAAAACCCCAGGCGGTCAGCGAAGCTACCGTGAGGGTGAACCTCTCGCCGGATTTAACGACGCATTTATTCAGGAAATAAACAAAGATAATGTGGTGGTTAATTATGAAGGTGCTACGCAGGTACTGGCGTTAAATAAACCGGACTATTTTAAGGGTGGCGTGGATAGCGGCCCGGTTACAAAATCGACGAAAGATGCTGGCGCAGACAGTTTGCATCTTGATGATTATCTGGTGTTAAAACCCATCATTGAAAAAGGCCGACTGGAAGGCTACAGGATAAATCCAAGGAATGCCTCCGCCTTTTACAGTCAGTCAGGTCTGGAAAAAGGCGATGTGGCGATTCAGGTTAACTCTGTCGATATGACCGATGAAGCAAAAGCGAAAAGCATTATTGCCAACTGGTCGAAAATGAAAGAAGCGGAGGTCGTCGTACGGCGTCACGCTCACCTTGAAAATATTCGGGTTAATGTTCTAAACAATTAACAAGTGTGCAGACATGAAAAAATTTCCCTGGGCGTGCGTGGCGCTGACCGCATTGTCGTTATATTCCGGTTCGCTGCTTGCAGCTAACTTTAGCGCGAGTTTTAAAAATACTGATATTCGCGAGTTTATCGATACGGTAGGTCGCAATCTCAACAAAACCATTCTGGTCGACCCGTCCGTCCAGGGAACCGTCTCGGTCCGAACCTACAACGTGCTGACGGAAGATGAGTACTACCAGTTCTTTCTGAGCGTGCTGGATCTCTATGGCCTGTCGGTGATCCCGATGGACAACGGCATGGTCAAAGTGGTGCGCTCAAGCGTGGCGCGTACCGCCGGTGCGCCGCTGGCTGACAGCAAGAACCCGGGCAAAGGTGACGAGATCATCACCCGCGTGGTGCGCATGGAAAACGTACCCGTTCGCGAACTGGCCCCGCTGCTGCGTCAGCTCAACGATGCCACCGGCATCGGGAACGTGGTGCACTTTGAGCCGTCCAACGTCCTGCTGTTAACCGGTAAAGCCTCGGTGGTGAACCGCCTGGTGGATCTGGTGCAGCGCGTCGATAAAGACGGCATTCAGCGCCGCGAAATCGTCCCGCTGCGCTTTGCCTCTGCCAAAGAGCTTTCGGAAATGTTGAATAACCTCAACAACGAAGAGCAGAAAGGACAGAACGCGCCGCAGCTGGCGACCAAGGTGGTGGCGGATGACGAAACCAACAGCCTGGTGATCAGCGGTTCGGAAGATGCGCGGGCGCGTACCCGTTCCCTTATCCATCAGCTGGATCGCGAGCAGAATAACGAGGGGAACACCCGCGTCTTCTACCTCAAATATGCCAGCGCCACCAAAGTGGTGCCGGTGCTGACCGGGATTGGCGAGCAGCTGAAAGACAAGCCGGGCGCGGCCAAAGCGAAAACCGCGAGCGCCTCAACCGACCTGAATATTACCGCCGACGAGTCAACTAACTCCCTGGTGATCACCGCGCAGCCTAACGTGATGAACTCCCTGGAGAAGGTGATCGACAAGCTGGATATTCGCCGTCCGCAGGTGCTGGTGGAAGCGATCATTGCCGAAGTGCAGGACGGCAACGGCCTGGATCTTGGCGTGCAGTGGACCAGCAAACACGGCGGCGTGCAGTTTGGCTCAACCGGCCTGCCAATCAGCCAGATCAAAAATGGCACCATGAAGGGGGCGAGCTTCACTGGCCTGGCAACCGGCTTCTTCAACGGTGATTTCGGTGCGCTGATGACCGCGCTCTCTACCGACGGTAAAAACGACATCCTCTCCACGCCAAGCGTGGTCACGCTGGATAACAAAGAAGCGTCGTTCAACGTCGGTCAGGATGTGCCGGTGCTTTCCGGTTCGCAAACCACCAGCGGCGACAACGTGTTTAACTCCGTTGAGCGTAAAACCGTGGGGACCAAGCTGAAGATTGTGCCGCAAATCAACGATGGCGACATGATCCACCTGAAGATTGAGCAGGAAGTGTCCAGCGTTGACAACAGCGCGACGGAAGATTCCAGCCTCGGCCCAACCTTCAACACGCGCACGATCAATAACGAAGTGATGGTCCACAGCGGTCAGACGGTGGTGCTCGGCGGCCTGATGGAAAATGTGACCAAACAGTCGGTCTCCAAAGTGCCGCTGCTGGGCGATATCCCGCTGGTCGGTCAGCTGTTCCGCTACACCTCGCAGGATACCTCCAAACGCAACCTGATGGTGTTTATTCATACCACCGTCCTGCGTGACGACGACAACTACAGCGCAGCCTCGAAAGAGAAATATGACCAGATCCGGGTGCGCCAGATGCAGCGAGCGGAAGAGAAGAAGCTGGGCATTATTGAACCGACGGATAACGCCGTACTGCCAGCGTTCCCTGCCGCCAGCGCCGCACCCGCGAAAACCTCCGCGGCACGCAATCCGTTCAAAGAGTAAGGCGGAGGGATACCGTGGACGAACTGAGTAAAACCCTGTGTAGCAGCAACTACGCAAAAGATAACGGCGTTCTGCTTTACAACAATGACGTCTATATCCGTGAGGACACCCCGGCATTAGCACTGCTGGAGGTGCGCCGGGTGCTGGGACGCGCGTTCGTCCCGATCACCCTGGCGCCGGAAGCGTTTGACGAGATGCTGGCTAAAATCTGGCAGCAGAGCAGCGGCGTGTCGCAGCAGCTGGTGGACGATATGGACGCGGATATCGATCTGATGGCGTTAACCGAGGAGATCCCGGATAACGAAGATCTGCTCGATAACGACGAAAACTCGCCGGTGATCCGCCTGATCAACGCCATTCTCGGCGAGGCGGTAAAGGACGGCGCGTCGGATATTCATATCGAAACCTTCGAGCGCACCCTGAGCATTCGCTTTCGCGTTGACGGCGTGCTGCGCCCGGTGCTGCAACCGGCGCGTAAGCTCGCCCCGCTGCTGGTGTCGCGTATCAAGGTCATGTCGAAACTGGACATCGCCGAAAAACGTCTGCCGCAGGATGGCCGTATCTCTCTGCGCATCGGTCGCAAGGCCATCGACGTGCGTGTGTCGACTATTCCGTCCCAGTACGGCGAGCGCGTGGTGATGCGCCTGCTCGATAAAAGCAATCTCAAGCCCGACATCAACAAGCTGGGGCTGATTGATGAAGAGCTGGAGAAGCTGAAAGGGCTGATCGACCGCCCACACGGGATCATCCTCGTTACCGGCCCGACGGGTTCCGGTAAAAGTACCACGCTGTACGCCATACTCTCGGCGCTGAACGGCCACGAACGCAACATTCTGACCGTGGAAGATCCGATTGAGTACGAGCTGGAAGGGGTGGGGCAGACGCAGGTTAACCCGCGCGTGGACATGACCTTTGCCCGCGGGCTGCGCGCCATTCTGCGTCAGGACCCGGACGTGGTGATGATCGGGGAAATTCGCGACGGTGAGACCGCCCAGATTGCGGTGCAGGCGTCGCTGACCGGTCACCTGGTGATGTCGACGCTGCACACCAACAGTGCCGCAGGGGCGATAACCCGTCTGCGGGATATGGGGCTGGAGTCGTTTTTAATCGGTTCATCGCTGCTCGGTGTCATTGCCCAGCGTCTGGTGCGTCGGCTGTGTACGCACTGCCGCACCACCAGTCCGCTGGACGCCAATGAAAAAGCGCTGTTCAGCTTTATGGACGCGCCGCCAAAAGCGATTTACCGCGCGGTGGGGTGCGAACACTGCCGTCAGAGCGGCTATCAGGGCCGCGCCGGTATCCATGAATTTCTGGTGGTGGACAGCGCCATGCGCCGCGCCATCCATGAAGATAAGGACGAAATGTCCCTCGAAACGCAGCTCTTTAAGCAGGCCTACAGCCTGCGTGAAAACGGGTTGCTGAAGGTGATTAGCGGCGTGACGTCTCTGGAAGAAGTCATGCGCGTCACCGCCGAGCGTGGGGGGGATGCGTAATGGCTTTCTACGCCTGGACAGCGACGGATGCCGCGGGGAAAACCCAGCGCGGGACGTTACAGGCCGAGGGGCAGAAGCAGGTTCGCCAGTGGCTTCGCGAGCAAAAGCTGATACCCGTCAGCATCACCGAAACCCGCGAGGCGGCGGCAGGCGGGAAAGCGAAAACCGGGGCGAAGCTCTCCACCCCGGTACTGTCGATGTTTACCCGTCAGCTTTCGACGCTGGTCAACGCCGCGCTGCCGCTGGAGAGCGCGCTGAAGGCGATCTCAAAGCAAACGGAAGACAAAAAGCTGGCGGCGATGGTGGTGGAGATCCGCGAGAAGGTGGTGGAAGGCCACACCCTGTTCGATGCCTTCAGCCAGTTTCCGCGCACCTTCGACAAGCTTTACTGCACGCTGGTGATGGCCGGGGAGAAGACCGGTCACCTGGGCGACGTGCTGGAAAAGCTGGCGGAGTACAACGAGCAGCGCCAGAAGATGAAAAGCAAGCTGACGCAGGCAATGGTCTACCCGATAACCCTCACCGTGGTCGCCATCGCGGTTATCAGCATCCTGCTGGTGGCGGTGGTGCCGCAGGTGATTGAGCAGTTCACCCACATGAAGCAGCAGCTGCCGATCACCACCCGGACGCTGATTGCGGTCAGTGATTTCCTGCAAGCCTGGGGCATTTATATTGTGGGCATTCTGGGCGGCGGCTTTATCGGCTTCAAAACCTGGCTGAGGAATGCCAAAAACCGTTTTCGCTGGCACAGCTGGCTGGTGAACGGCTCGCCGATTAAAAAGCTGGTCTGCGCCATCAACAGCGCCCGCTATATCCGTACCCTGAGCATTTTGCAGGCCAGTAGCGTGCCGCTGCTGGAGGGGATGTATATCGCGATGGACGGTATCGAAAACCTCTATGCCCGGCAGGTGCTGGAGCAGGCCGCCGACACCGTGCGCCAGGGGGCGTCGCTGTATGCGGCGCTGGAACAGGCGAAATTATTCCCGCCCACCATGCTGTATATGATTGCCTCCGGCGAAGAGAGCGGGGAATTAGGTAATTTAATGGATCGCGCGGCGGAAAACCAGGAATCGGCCTTACAACATCGAATTACATTAACGCTGTCGGTGTTTGAACCGGCGCTGGTGGTATCCATGGCGACGATTGTTTTATTCATCGTGCTGTCAATATTACAACCGCTTCTGCAACTTAATAATATGGTAGGTTAAATCATGGCTTTAAAACGTAAAAACCTGGCTCGCCAGGCGGGCTTTACATTGCTCGAATTAATGGTGGTCATTGTTATTCTCGGCGTACTGGCGAGTATGGTGGTGCCAAATTTAATGGGCAATAAAGAAAAAGCCGATACGCAAAAAGCAACCAGCGATATTGTCGCGCTCGAAGGCTCGCTGGATATGTACAAGCTGGATAACCACCGCTACCCGACCACAGAGCAGGGGTTACAGGCGCTGGTGACCAAACCTGAAATCGCGCCAATCCCGAACGGCTACCGCACGGACGGCTATATCCGTCGCCTGCCGCAGGACCCCTGGGGCAATGATTATATTCTGGTGAGCCCGGGTGAACACGGCGCGGTGGACGTCTTCTCAGCCGGTCCGGACGGCGAAGCCAATACCGCCGATGACATTACCAACTGGTCTCTGGATAAGAAAGAGAAATAATGAAAAATCAACGCGGCTTTACGTTGCTGGAAATTATTCTGGCGCTGGTGATATTTGCCAGTTGCGCCATGATGGTGGTCTCCACCATTCCTTCGCGCAGCGGCGCGGATATATTTGGCCAGCAATTAAAAGCACTCGTTGATTATGGTTCAGACCGTGCGGTGATGGACGGAAATATTGTCGGGCTGGTGATCACCACCGATAAATATCAGCTGGTGACGATCGCCGATAAAAATGGCGAGCGTCACTGGGTGCCATTATCTGCCGGACGCATTACCACCAAAGGTGATTTTCCGGAAGAGATGCACGTGTCGCTCTCGCCGCAGCGCCTGGCCGCGACGGTGACGTCCGAGCCGCAGGTGATCTTTTTACCGGACGGTGAAATCAGCCGCTTTACGCTGACGCTGCAAAGTTACGACAAACAGCACCATTTCCGCGTGGTGTCGCAAGGTGCGGCGCCGGTATCGGTAGAAAACGATGGCTAACGGTAACAAAAAGCAAAAGGGGATGACGCTGCTGGAGGTGATGGTCGCTCTGGTGATCTTCTCCACCGCCGCGCTGGCGCTGATGAACTCGGTCTCCCTGAACGTGCGTTTTACCCACGGCCTGGCCGATACCTTGCAGGCCAGTTGGGTGGCGGAAAACCAGCTGGCGGAAGCACAGCTCACGAAAACTGACTTCCCGGATGCTGAACAGCAGGGGACGGAAATCATGGGCGGGCGCAGCTGGAACTGGCGTAAGCAGCGGGTGAAAACCGCCGACAACGTTTGGGCGAATACCCTACGCGTGTATGCGGAAGGCGATGAGAGCCAGCCGGTTATTTCCCTGCGCATCATTCCGCCGGGAGAGAGCAAGTGAAGAAAACGCGACGCCAGCGCGGATTTACCCTGCTGGAAATCATGATTGCGCTGACTATCTTCGCGGTGATCAGCACCCTGGCCTGGCAAATTCTGGACGGCGCGATGCGTACCAGCTCGGCGACGGATGCCAGCGCCGCAAAGCTCAACCAGCTTCAGCGTGCCTGGAGTCTGATGGAGCGTGATTTTTTCCAGCTCCAGGCGCGCGCCCCGCGTAATGAGCCGGAGCTGTTTCGTCAGGAGGGCGATGCCCTTGAACTGACCACCCTGAATGGCGTGAGCGGAACGGTCCAGCTGGAGCGCGTGCGCTGGCGGCTGGAAGAGGGGCGTTTGTATCGCGACGTCTGGCCGGTCATTAACGGCCCGGCGGACGTTAAGCCTGACGAAGTGCCGATTGTCAGCGGCGTAAAATCATTGCAGTGGCGGTTTTATCGTCAGGGCTGGCTGACAGCCTGGCACGACGCCGCCCATCTGCCGGACGGCGTGGAGATTACGTTGACGATGGAAAACGGGGATACCTGGCGCTGGGTGTTCACCACGCCGGGTGATATGCCGGAGGTGGCCGCTGCCGCAGCGCCAGAGAAAGCCGCCGACGCGCCTGCGCCGACCCCGGATGCGGCCCCTGCGCCAGCGCCTTCGCCGGAGACCAGACCATGAAGCGGATCCGTCAACAACAGGGCGTCGCCCTGCTGGTGGTGCTGATTTTGCTGGTGATGATGTCGGCGCTGGCCGCCAAAATCAGCCAGCAGTTCTGCCGTAATTTGCAGAAAACGCATTATCAGGTAAGCCAGCAGCAGCTGCGCTGGGCGATGCAGGCCCAGGAAAAAGTGGTGAAGGACCGGTTACAGACCGACGCCAGCGGCGAGAGCAAGCCGCTGGCCCTGGACGGCGACTGGCATCAGCCGCTGGAGACGCAGGGTGAAGATTATACGGTCGTGAGCCAGGTGGAAGATGCGCAGGACTGCTTTAACGTCAATAACCTGTTGACCGCCGACGTCGCACCCCAGGGGCAAAGCGCTCCCGCGGTGGCAGAAAAACCGCGTAAAGAGCGGATTGTTGAACAACTCCTGACGGAAAGCGGCCTCAGCCCGGGCACGGCGGAGGAAGTCTATTTCCAGCTGGTGGATTATCTCGATGGTGACAGCACCACGGCGAAAGAGGGGGCCGAAAGCGATGCGTGGGCTGGCGTCGTGCCCGCGCGGCAACCGGCAAATCAGATGATGCGCAGCATCGCGGAAATCAAACTGCTGCCGGCGTTCCCTGTTACGGCGTATCCGAAGGTGAGCAAGCTGTTATGCGCGCTGCCGGATGCCGCCAGCAAGGTCGATGTCAACACCCTGCAACCGGAACAGGCCGCCGTGCTGGCGGCCATGTTCCCGGGAAAACTCACGCGGGATGACGCCGTTCGCCTGCTGGATGCGCGTCCGGAATCGGGCTGGGAAAATATGGAAGCGTTCAGCAAAGCGCTGGAGCAGGCCTTCCCGCAGTTAAAAGACGATCTCCCGCAGGTGGCGGATCAATTTTCTATAAACAGCCGGTACTTCCGCGTGAATTACACCGGCAATACCGATGAATTAACGCTTCGCGTGGTCAGCCAGCTTCAGGTGAATAACGAAGCCGGTGAGATCGTGACGTGGCAGCGTCGTTACCGAATGATTGAATAAGAAAAGTAGAACGTTATGAAACAGGTACTTTTTGTTCGTCCCGACAGCCGCGAGGGCGGGAAAATAATGTGGTGTGAGTCCGGCAGCGAGCGCGTCGAGGTGGTCGACAGCCTGGAGATGCTGGCCGAACACCCCCTGGCTACGCGCGTTTGTCTCCTGTTGCCCGCCAGCGACATGATTTTCCGCCATTTTACGCTGCCGAAAAAGGTGGCTTCTCAGGCGATGGCCTTCTCGTGGATGGCGGAAGAGACGCTGATTGGCGACGTGGACAACCTCCACTGGACGGTACTCCACAAAAAAGGCGCCGACGTCGACGCCGTGGCCATTGACGCCGACCGCCTGCGCGCGGCATTAACCCGCTGTCAGGAGGCCGGATTAAACGTGATTCAGGCCCTGCCTGATGCCTGGCTCTTGCCCGTGACGGCAGGGGGCAGCACGCTGGTCGCGCAGGATGATGGCTACTGGCTGCGTTTATCGCCCCATGTGGCGGGTGAAATGGAGGCAACCCTGCTGCCGCTGTTAATGCAGAAAGCCGGGGTCGGGGAAGTGTGGTGCTACGGCGATGCGCCTGCGAAGGTGCACGTTGACGTGCAGCATGCCTGGCAGCATCCGCTGGCGCTGATCCAGCCGCAGTGGCAAACCTGTCGCGTTAACCTGCT
Organism: Enterobacter cloacae complex sp. EB5; assembly: GCF_031432835.1. Lineage (NCBI taxonomy): Bacteria > Pseudomonadati > Pseudomonadota > Gammaproteobacteria > Enterobacterales > Enterobacteriaceae > Enterobacter > Enterobacter cloacae complex sp. EB5. The sequence goes on along the minus strand of NZ_CP133860.1, from coordinate 475,670 downwards.
TCACGGTGAATTCAGCCTTAAGGCCGGTCATGGGCGGGCGGCGAAAAGTATGAAAGCGGCGATGGTGGCGGCGGGCGTGCTGTCTGTTGGTCTGCTGCTGGGGCCACGCATTGCGATGGCCTGGATGCTGGTGCAGCAGGAAAATCGGGTGCAGGAGGAGATAGTCCAGGTTTATCAGCACCATTTCCCCAGCATGCGTCAGCAGACCAATATCAAATATCACTTTGGTCAAAGCCTGAAAAAACAGAGCAAGGGATTCTTTCTTCAGCTTGATGAGCTGGAGAAAGCCCGGCAGGCAGTCCCTGCGATGGAGATCGATCTGCTGGAATACGATGCGCAGCAAAACACCCTGACGCTCAGCGTCAGCGCGCAAAACCAGCCCGCGTTGCAGGCGTTTGTTAACCAGACCCGTGAGAATTTTGATTTTACCTTACAGCCTGTTTCAACAACCGAACCGTATACCGCCATGATCGCAGGGAAACATAAATGAAAGAGCGAATCGCGCAGCTGAAAGCGCGCTATCAGAATTACAGCGCCCGGGAAAAAATTATTTTAAAAATATGTGCCGTTGCCATTGTGGGGGCAGCGGTGTATTACACAGGAGTGATCCCCTTGGATAATATGATTCAAAATAGTAAATCGACGCTTAAAAGACAAAAAGAGACGCTTAACTGGATGCGCAGTGAAATTGATAAAAATCATCTTCAGGTCCAGTTAGTCAAAACGGATAATCCGCGTACGGTGGTCGAGAACAGCGCCCATGAAATTAACCTTTCACTGACGGATGAGCGCCAGGAGGGGCAAACTTTATCGTTCGTGGTGAATCGGGTGAATGTGTATGAATTAAAAAGCTGGCTGCGCGAAATTAATCAGACCTCCGGCGTGAGACTGCAAAAAATAAACCTCACGCCGGTTGACCACCTCAGCGACGTGAAAGCGCAGGTGCAGCTCACCTGGTCAAAAAACGCATGAATACCTTCGCGCTGATACGGGACGCCTGCCCGGTAGGGTTCCCGATAATGAGTGCGATCCTGGGTGGCATTGTGGGCAGTTTTCTTGGCGTTGTCGCCGAGCGCGTACCGGGGATGGTGATGGATGAGGAGGGGAATGGCAATCTGCTCTTTCCGGCCTCGCACTGTCCAGTGTGCCAGCACACGCTTGCGGCGTGGGAAAACATCCCGCTGCTCAGCTGGCTTTTATTACGGGGGCGCTGCCACCAGTGCGGCAGCGCGATCCCGCTGCGACTCTTTCTGGTCGAACTGATCTCCGCCTTGTTTTTTGGCATCACCGCCTGGTGCATGCCGGACGTTCAGGCGCTGTTCTCTATGTGGTTACTGGCGGCTTTTTTACTGCCGCTGGCCATGATCGACTGGCAGCACCAGCTGCTTCCGGACTGCCTGACCCAGCCGCTGCTGTGGGCGGGGTTAGTGCTCCATGCGTTTGACCACACGTTGCCGCTACGCGATGCGCTGTTCGGTGCGGTGGCGGGCTATCTGTCGCTCTGGCTGCTCTACTGGGCTTTTCGACTGATCGCCGGACGAGAAGGTCTGGGTTACGGGGATTTTAAGCTACTGGCGGCGCTGGGGGCCTGGTGCGGCTGGCAGGCGTTGCCCTCCATTGAACTGGCGGCAGCGTTAAGCGGTATTGTCGGTTATTTCGCCGTAAATAATTTAAATAAAAATAACCTCACTATTTCTTTTGGTCCTTATCTCGCCTTTGCTGGAATAGGGGTGTTTATTAGTCAGCAAATTGCTTTCACATTTTAAATATACAGGTCAAGATTTTTTATAAATCTTTTTGATGGAGGAAGGAAAGGACGATCCTTTACGCTCAGTGTATCGTAAGAGATATAAGCTACACGGGATTTGGCTTGTATCTTTTAATGGAGGAATACAACGCAGCAACAATTTTTTGTTCACGGCACTCACGTTGGTTAAATACGCATTACGCGAAACGCATCCATGATCTCACGGAAGACATGGGTTACTACGTTATAAATAAATTTATCAGGAAATAAAAATGAAATTTATGAAGCCAAAATATCTGGCGCTCTTTATTGCGGCGGCAACCAGCTCCGCATTTGCAGCAGCGCCAGGTGCACCGACGATCGGCTATGGCAATGACAAATTTGCCCTGGTGGAAGTCGATCAGGCTGCTCAGGATTATAACAATCTTGTCAAAGTGCATAACGATGGCGTGGATGTAAAAGTTGAGTGGAACGTCTGGAGTGGTGATGCGCCAACTTCTGCGAAAGTTCTGCTGGACGGACAGACCGTATGGACCGGCGCAGCCGGTGCGACGGGCTCTGCAACGTTTAAAGTGAAAAAAGGCGGGCGTTATCAGGAACAGGTTGAAGTCTGTAACGCCAGCGGCTGTGCGAAAAGCGCCAGTAAGCTGATTATTGTGGCTGACACCGACGGTAGCCACCTGCTGCCGCTGAATACGTCTCTCCAGGAGAACAACAAAGCGTTCGCGAAGCATACCGATAAAGTGGTTGCGGCCTACTTCCCGGAATGGGGCGTTTACGACCGTAACTTCCCGGTTGATAAGATCCCTGCGGCAAACCTCAACCACATTCTGTACGGCTTCATTCCAATCTGTGGCGGTGACGGCATCAACGACGGCCTGAAAACCATTGAAGGCGGTAACAGCTTCCGCGTGCTTCAGAACGACTGTAAGGGCCGTCCTGACTTTACCGTGGCGATCCACGACCCATGGGCTGCGCTGCAAAAACCACAGGCTGGCGTCTCCAACTGGGATGACCCGTACAAAGGTAACTTTGGCCAGCTGATGGCGCTGAAAAAAGCACATCCAGGCCTGAAAGTGCTGCCATCTATCGGCGGCTGGACGCTTTCCGATCCGTTCTTCCACATGGGCGACCCGGCTATCCGCGCACGCTTCGTCTCTTCTGTGAAAGATTTCCTCCAGACGTGGAAATTCTTTGACGGTGTGGATATCGACTGGGAATTCCCGGGCGGTGGCGGTGTAACCGAAACCATCGGCAACCCGCAGCAGGATAAAGCGACCTATACCGCACTGATGCACGACCTGCGCACCATGCTGAATGAGCTGTCTGCACAGACGGGCCGTACCTATGAACTGACCAGCGCCATCGGTGCAGGCCGCGATAAGATCGAAGACGTGGATTACACCACGGCTCAGCAGTATCTCGACCACATCTTCCTGATGAGCTACGACTTCTACGGCGGCTGGAGCAACACCGTTCTCGGCCACCAGGCTGCGCTGCGTGCGCCAGCATGGCGTCCGGACACTGATTACACCACTGAAAACGGCGTTAACGCGCTGCTTGCGCAGGGCGTACAGCCAGGCAAGATCGTGGTGGGTGCGGGCATGTATGGCCGCGGCTGGACCGGCGTGCATGGCTACACCGGTGACAATCCATTCACCGGTACGGCAACCGGCATGGTGAAAGGCACCTGGGAACCGGGCGTGGTTGACTATCGTCAGATCGTGAACGAATACAAAGGCAAACCAGGCTGGGAATACGGCTACGACACGACCGCTGAAGCCCCTTACGTCTTCAACAAATCCACCGGCGACCTGATCTCGTACGAAGATGCGCGTTCAACCACGGCGAAAGGCAAGTATGTTCTGGCCAATAAACTGGGCGGTCTGTTCGCGTGGTCTATCGACTCTGATACCGGCGACATTCTGAATGCGATGAACGAAAGCCTGCTGGGCAGCGACTCGACTCCGGTTGATCCGGTGGTCACCAACCACGCGCCAATCGCGTCCTCTGCCGATCAGAACGTGTCTGGCCCGGCAACCGTCACGCTCGATGGCTCTGCTTCCAGCGATCCTGATGGCGATGCGATTACCTACAAATGGACTCAGGTCTCTGGTCCGTCTGTCACCATCAACAACAGCACCAAAGCGAAAGCGACCTTCAACGTTGCGGCAGCGACCACCGACCAGACCATGACGTTCCGCCTGACGGTGACCGATGCAAAAGGTCTGAGCAACGCGATTGATGTCCAGGTGGTGAACAAGGCGCCGAAAGCTAACCAGGCACCGGTTTTAAACCCAATGGAAGCGATCACGCTTGAATCTGGTGAAACCTATGCGCTGCATGCCCAGGCCGCGGACCCAGACGGTGATGCGCTGACCTACGCCTGGAGCGTACCAGCAGATATGCACGCCACCGGAACTGACTCCGCGAACGTGAATATCACGGCGCCGGAAGTGAGCTCAACGTCTACCTACACCCTGAGCGTGGTGGTGAGCGACGGTAAGACCAGCGTGCAGTCTAACGTCCAGGTTACCGTGAATCCGAAAGCGGCGCCTGCACCGGTACCTGCTGACGAAGACACTAACCCGGCGGATGACGTTACCCCTCCGGCTGATGATGTGACTCCTCCGTCTGACAAAGGAAGCTGCGATGCCCCTGTGGATGCTAACGCCAGCAAATACGCGGCGTGGGAATCCAGCAAAATCTACAACGGTGGCGATACCGTAAGCTTCGACCATCTGGTGTGGAAAGCGAAGTACTGGACTCAGGGCAATCAGCCTGGCTTCGGTGTGGATGCATGGGAGCTGGTGAGCAACGTGAAGATGAACTGGCGTTCTGACCTGGTGTACAACGGCGGCGACACCACCACCTATGAAGGTAACGTTTACCGTGCGAAATGGTGGACCCGTGGTGATAACCCAGCCAACAGCGACGTATGGGTAAAAGAAGGCGCATCAACAGATTGCAAATAATCTAGCCCATTAATGACTCCCCCTTCAGAGGGGGAGTCATTCAAAATTCATTTTACAGGATGTTGGTAAGGAGAAATAACCGAAACTGTCAGCAGGTAAAAATGAAAAAGTTGATTTTGTTGTTATTGATAATAAGCCAAAGCGCACTGGCAAATTGTTGGGATAAAGCGGCGCATTATTATCATGTCGATCCTTATTTACTGTACGCGATAGCGAATGTGGAATCCGGTATGAATCCGTATGCGGTTGGGCAAAACCGCGATGGCACGCGGGATGTCGGGCTGATGCAAATCAACAGTTCGCATTTTTCCGCGCTGGAAAGCAGAGGCATCGACGAATACCGATTAATCACGGAGCCGTGTACTTCGATCATGGTCGGGGCTTCTATCCTCTCCGGGATGATCAGGGTGTATGGCTATAACTGGGAAGCCGTTGGCGCATATAACGCCGGACTGAAAAAAGAAAATTATCCGCAGAGGATGAAATATGCCCATAAGGTCTGGGCCAAATATCAGCAACTGAAATTAGCAGCACGTTATTAACGTTTTTTATTTTTGAAGAATTCCTGAAGGTGTTCTTCGAAAAGTGAAAACAGCTGAATGTGGTTTATGTATTAACGGAGTAATACCTAAGCCGGGATATTAACATTTAATTTGAAATAAACAGGAAAACTGAAATGAACAAAAGGACGTTACTGAGTGTACTCATTGCGGGAGCCTGCGTGGCGCCATTCATGGCCCAGGCTGCGAATCTGAAGGAGACCAGCAGTGAGCCGTACACCATCAAAGCCAGCGATCTGGCGAAGAAAGAGAAGGAACTGACGGACTTCCCGCTGATGGCTTCGGTGAAAGAGACCATCCAGACGCTGGATAACGCGCAGGTCGAACTGATTGAGCCAGGCCGGGCGGCGAACCCGGACAACGTTAAACGCGTTGAAGGGATCGTGAAAGCCAGCGACTGGGAATATCTCTTCCCGCTGCGTGCGCAGGCCTATACCTACAGCAACTTCCTGAAAGCCGTGGGCAAATTCCCGGCGCTGTGTAAGACCTACAATGACGGTCGTGACAGCGACGCCATCTGCCGCAAAGAGCTGGCCACCATGTTTGCCCACTTTGCCCAGGAAACGGGCGGCCACGAAAGCTGGCGTCCGGAAGCCGAATGGCGTCAGGCGCTGGTCCACGTACGTGAAATGGGCTGGAGCGAAGGGCAGAAGGGCGGCTATAACGGCGAATGTAACCCGGACGTCTGGCAGGGGCAGACCTGGCCTTGCGGTAAAGATAAAGACGGCGATTTCCTGAGCTACTTCGGTCGTGGGGCGAAACAGTTGTCCTACAACTATAACTACGGTCCATTCTCTGAAGCGATGTACGGCGACGTGCGTACGCTGCTCGACAAACCTGAGCTGGTGGCGGACACCTGGCTGAACCTGGCGAGTGCGATCTTCTTCTTCGCCTATCCGCAGCCGCCAAAACCAAGCATGTTGCAGGTGATCGACGGTACATGGCAGCCGAACGACCACGATAAAGCCAACGGTCTGGTTCCGGGCTTTGGTGTGACCACCCAGATCATCAACGGCGGCGTTGAGTGCGGCGGCCCGACTGAAATTGCGCAGTCTCAGAACCGTATCAAGTACTACAAAGAGTTCGCAAACTACCTGAAAGTGCCTGTTCCGGCGAACGAGGTGTTGGGTTGCGCCAACATGAAGCAGTTCGACGAAGGTGGCGCAGGCGCCCTGAAGATTTACTGGGAACAGGACTGGGGATGGAGCGCGGATACCCCGGACGGCAAAACCTACTCTTGCCAGCTGGTGGGCTACCAGACTCCGTTCAGCGCCTTTAAAGAAGGCGACTATAGCAAGTGCGTGCAGAAGTTCTTTAACGTGAAAATCGTTAACGATGATGGTTCTTCCGTTACCCCGGACGAAACCCCGGTAACGCCAACACCAACGCCATCTGGCGATGAAACGCCAGCGCCAACACCAACACCAACGCCGGATGAAACCCCGGTCGAGCCTGTTGTGGTGAACCACGCGCCGGTTGCGCAGATTGCCGGTCCGATCGGCGCAGTTGAAGCGGGTGCGCAGGTTTCTCTGAGCGCGGAAGGCTCTACCGATCCAGATGGCAACAAGCTGACCTATACCTGGCGTTCCCAGGATGGTCAGACTGTTTCCGGTCAGGACAAAGCGGTTGTGACCTTCACCGCGCCAGAGTCTGCGACGGCGCAGCAGTATGAAGTGAGCCTGACCGTCAGCGATGGCGAGCTGAGCAGCACCACGTCTTACCTGCTGAACGTGAAAGCGAAAGCGGCAACGCCATCCGGAGAAGATACGTCTTACCCGGCATGGAGCGCGAACAGCAAGTACAACGCCGGTGATATCGTGAACAACCACGGTAAACTGTTCCAGTGCAAACCGTTCCCGTACAGCGGCTGGTGTAACAACTCTCCAACGTACTATGAACCAGGCGCAGGTCTGGCATGGGCTGAAGCCTGGACGGCTCTGTAAAAGCAAACGGCAACCCTCGGGTTGCCGTTTTAGTGTCTGCACCCTCTCCCTGTGGGAGAGGGCCGGGGTGAGGGCATCAGTCCGCACTCTCTGTTTTTTGCCGGGTGGCGCTGCGCTTACCCGGCCTACATGAGGCTGGAACGCTTACCGGTGCAACTTCCCGTGATCCCGTAACCACGCCGCCGTACGCACTATCCCTTCATCCAGCGATACAATCGGTTTATACCCCAGCTCGTTCTCCGCCCGCGAAATATCCAGCGTAAAATCAAAGTTGAGCTTCGACACACCGTAATGCGTCAGCGCAGGCTCTTTCGCCGATTTACTGCCAAAACGCTCCATGCTGCGGGCAATCATGTCCAGCATCGGGTAGGGAACGGAACGGATCCGGCAGTCGATTTTTAACTCGTCAATCAGCCTTTGCACAATGCTGCGCAGGGTACAGGGCTCGCCGTTGGTGATGTTATAAGCGCGCCCCGACACCAGCTTATCGCATTCCGGCTGGCTCGCCAGCCACATGGCGTGAACGGCATTTTCGTAATAGGTCATGTCCACCAGCGCATCGCCGCCGCGCGGTAACAGCACGCTGCCGTAGTGGTGCATCATCTGGGCCAGTCGCGGGATAAAGACTTTGTCGTGCGGCCCAAACAGGCTCTGCGGACGCAGCACGGTAAAGCGGGTGTGCGGGTTTGACTGGGCCAGCAGGTCGATCACCTCTTCGCCCGCCGCTTTACTGCGGGCAAACTCACAGGCGAAGCGCGCCGGGCGGAAATCTTCCTGAATATCACGATGGTGGTGATAGTCGAAATAGAGCGACGGGGAGGAGATATGAATAAAGTTACGCACGCCCCAGGCGACGGCCCATTCGCCCAGACGACGCGTGGCGCGCACGTTAGCGAGATCAAAGGCTTCCTGGGTACCCCACGGAGAGGTAAAACTGGAGCAGTGCCACAGCGTATCGATACCGGCGAGCATCACCTTGGCCTGAGAGGAGACCAGCTCCGTCAGATCGGCATGGACAAATTCAGCGCCCATTTTTTGCAGGAGCTTACCCATCGCCTCATTGCGACCGGTGGCCCTCACGCTGATGCCTTTGTTGCGCAGAAACTCGACCGCATTTCGGCCTAAGCCGCTGGTCGCCCCGGTAACCAGTACCTTCATATCAATCCACTGTGTTGAAAAGAATTTCGTGCGCATTCTTTCGTGAATTACGATGTGTTGCAATGGGAAAGGTGAAAGAAAAAGCGTTTTATTTAGTTACCTTCCTGCTTTTGTTCTGCCAGTTGCGCTATCCGTTTCGCCATTCCGCGAAAGATAAACAGGTGTGCCGGGATCATCAGCAACCAGTAAAACAGCCCCGGCATTCCGTGCGGATGCCACCATGCCCGAACGTCCAGTTCACGATGGTCGCCGTTGTCCTTCAGGGTGAAGCAGAGCCGCCCCAGCCCCGGCGCCTTCATGCCAAACAGCAGCGCCAGCTGTTTTTCCGACTCAACGATAATCACCTTCCAGCTGTCGACGGTATCGCCCACCTTCAGCCAGGGATGGGCAGGGCGGCCTTTTGCCAGCCGGTGACCGACCAGCAGATCCAGCGCGCCACGCGTTTGCCAGAGAACATTGCCGAAAAAATAGCGCTCTTTGCCGCCGATCTGGTTCACCACTTCCCACAGCGCTGCCAGGCTGGCAGAGGTTTTTACCGTACAGCCCGCCTGTTTCGGATAATAGCCGTACTCGGGCCGCCAGCGGGCAAACGCATGCGCGTCGTAGCCCCAGTCGCTGGAGTTCACCAGCTTCTCTTCCTCTTTCAGCGTATTGCGCACCGCGTCGTCAAAGCGGATCAATTCCTGAGGGATTAAGGCGCGCAGCGCGCGATCGTCCGCCAGCAGATCGTGCTTCAGCCCCTGGATCAGCGCTTTGGCGGTCGTCGGCGGCACGGAGGTAATCACATTCAAAAACCACACCGATATCCAGCGGGTCGGGAAGGGGATGGGGATCAGCCAGCGGCGGCGGCCGCTCACCCGCATAAAATGTTCGAACTGCGCCTGATAGCTCAGCACTTCCGGGCCTGCCGCCTCCAGCACGCGATGCTGCTCCGCCGGGTGATCCAGCAATGCCACCAGATAGTGGAGTAAATTCTCCAGCGCAATGGGCGTGGTGCGTGAGCGTACCCAGCGCGGCGGCGTCAGCACAGGCAGGTTGTAGACCATATCGCGCATCACTTCGAATGCGGCGGAACCCGCGCCAACGATGATCCCGGCACGCAGTTCGGTGACAGGTATATTCGCCCCGCGAAGCGTGTCCGCCGTCAGCTGGCGGGCGCGCAGATGGTCGGACTGCTCGTGTTCAGGCGCCTGGAGCGAGCTTAAAAAAATCACCTGCTTAACCGGGGTTTGCAGCAGGGCATCGCGGACGTTCATCGCCACCTGACGCTCGTGGGCGATAAAATCGCCGCCTTCGCCCATGCTGTGGACAAGGTAGTAAAGCGTATCGACCCCTTCCAGCAGCGCAGGAAGCGCTTTCGGCCAGTTAAGGTCAACGTTGTGACACGTCACGCCAGGCAAATGTAGCTTTTGCAGGCGTTCCGTGTTGCGTGCCGCTGCCAGCACCTGGTGCCCCTGCTGGCTTAACGCAGTGGTCAGATGCTGACCGATATACCCGCTGGCGCCGAGCACCAGAATACGTTGCGGCACGGTATGCTCCTTAACGCTGTAAAAATGCCTGCCAGTGTTCCACCACCTCAGTCAACTGCTCGCGGTTAACGTCAAGATGCATCACCAGACGCACGACCGGGGAGGCGTTAATCAGCACGCCACGGGCTTTCATAAAGTCGCCCAGCGCGGCAGCATGCTCATCGCCGACGCGGACAAACAGCATGTTGGTGTCGTGACGCATGACATCAGCGCCGATTTCACGTAGCTGGGCTGCCATCCACGCCGCATTGTCGTGATCGTCTTTCAGGCGTGACACGTTATTTTTCAGGGCGTACAGTCCGGCAGCCGCCAGAATACCCGCCTGACGCATCCCGCCGCCGGTCATTTTGCGCCAGCGGTTGGCGCGCCTGATGTAGTCCGCGCTGCCAACCAGCAGGGAACCTACCGGCGTACCCAGCCCTTTAGAGAGGCAAATGGTGAACGAGTCGCAATATTGGGTGATCTCTTTCAGCTCGCAGCCGTACTCCACCACGGCGTTGAAGATACGTGCGCCGTCAACGTGCAGGCCGAGCTTGCGCTCACGGGTAAAGTCCCATGCCGCTTTCAGGTATTCGCGCGGCAGGACTTTACCGTTATGGGTGTTTTCGAGGCTCAGCAGTTTAGTGCGGGCGAAGTGAATATCATCGGCTTTGATTTTCGCCGCGACCTTGTCCAGCGGCAGCGTACCGTCCGGCGCGGCGTCAATCGGCTGCGGCTGGATGCTGCCAAGCACCGCCGCACCGCCAGCTTCGTACAGGTAGTTATGCGCCCCCTGGCCGACGATATACTCTTCGCCGCGCTCGCAGTGGCTGAGCAGCGCCACCAGGTTAGCCTGCGTGCCGGTGGGCAGGAACAGGGCAGCCTCTTTACCGCTCAGCTCTGCCGCATAGCGCTGGAGTTCGTTGACCGTCGGGTCATCGCCGTAGACGTCGTCCCCGACCGGGGCGGCCATCATCTCTTCGAGCATGGCGCGGCCCGGACGGGTAACGGTATCACTACGTAAATCAATCATTTCACATCCCTTTAATTTAAGAGGTCTTGTGAAATGTTTTACCTGAGCCAGTTGGTTTTTGCCAGTTCGATCACTTCGTCACCGCGCCCGCTGATGATGGCGCGCAGCATGTAGAGGCTAAAACCTTTGGCCTGTTCCAGCTTGATTTGAGGCGGGATCGCCAGCTCTTCTTTCGCGACCACCACATCCACCAGCACCGGGCCGTCGATGGCGAAGGCGCGTTGCAGGGCGTCGTCCACCTCTGAGGCTTTCTCCACCCGAATACCGGTGATACCGCAGGCTTCGGCGATGCGGGCGAAGTTGGTGTCGTGCAGTTCGGTGCCGTCCGTGAGGTAGCCTCCGGCCTTCATCTCCATCGCCACGAAGCCCAGCACGCTGTTGTTAAAGACCACGATTTTCAGCGGAAGCTTCATCTGCGCCACCGACAGGAAATCCCCCATCAGCATGCTGAACCCGCCGTCGCCGCACATCGCCACCACCTGACGTTCCGGTGCCGTCGCCTTTGCGCCCAGCGCCTGCGGCATGGCGTTGGCCATTGAGCCATGGTTGAACGACCCAAGCAGGCGACGTTTGCCGTTCATTTTCAGATAGCGCGCGGCCCAGACGGTGGGCGTTCCTACGTCGCAGGTGAAGATGGCATCGTCGTCGGCGAAGTGGCTGATCTGCTGCGCCAGATACTGCGGGTGGATCGCTTTTTCGCTCGGTTTGGCGAGATCGTCCAGTCCCTTGCGCGCATCGCGATAGTCGCTCAGGGCTTTATCGAGGAATTTGCGGTCCGTTTTTTCTTCCAGCAGCGGCAGCAGGGCGGCGAGAGTGGATTTGATATCGCCGATAAGCGCCATATCCACCTTGCTGTGCGCGCCGATGCTGCCGGGATTAATGTCGATCTGGATAATTTTGGCATCCGTCGGGTAGAACGCGCGGTACGGGAACTGGGTGCCGAGCAGTATCAGCGTGTCGGCGTTCATCATGGTGTGGAAGCCGCTGGAAAAACCGATCAGCCCGGTCATGCCGACATCGTACGGATTATCGTATTCAACGTGCTCTTTCCCGCGCAGGGCATGCACAATAGGCGCCTTCAGCTTGCCGGCAAATTCCACCAGCTCTTTATGCGCGCCGGCGCAGCCGCTGCCGCACATCAGGGCGATATTGCTGGAGTATCGCAGCAGCTGTGCCAGCTTTTTCAGCTCTTCTTCGGCAGGGGTAATGGTTGGCTGGGGCGCAGAGTACCAGTGGGTGGTGGCGGTTTCAGGTGCGGCCTTCAGCGCCACGTCCCCCGGCAGCACAACCACCGAAACCCCGCGATTCAGGATCGCCTTACGCATGGCTATCGCCAGCACCTGTGGGATCTGCTCCGGCGATGAGACCAGCTCGCAATAGTGGCTGCATTCACGGAACAGCTCCTGCGGATGCGTCTCCTGAAAATAGCCGCTACCGATTTCAGATGACGGAATGTGAGCCGCAATCGCCAGCACCGGAACATGGTTGCGGTGACAGTCGAACAGACCGTTGATGAGGTGCAGGTTTCCCGGTCCGCAGGAACCCGCACAGACGGCGAGTTCACCCGTAAGCTGCGCTTCGGCACCGGCGGCAAAGGCGGCGACCTCTTCATGGCGGGTGGGCATCCACTCAATGGTCTTCATCTTGTTAAGGCTATCGCTGAGTCCGTTCAGAGAGTCGCCAGTGACGCCCCAGATACGCTTTACGCCAGCCTGCTCAAGGGTTTTCGCTATGTATGCAGCCACGGTTTGTTTCATGGTTGTCCGTCTCCTTTTTGTGATATCGCTTACAAGCTTAGAAGAAAGTCGCTGTATTGCCTGCTCAGTACTCTTTAAGTACAGGTGGTTTTTCTGCGCGACGCGCCGCCAGCGGGCTGAGGTTGGGGCGGGCGGAAGCGGGTTTGCAGACCCTTTTTTCCTGATGATGCATAAGTTGTTGATTTTATATGGTTGGGCTGAAGGGGAATAAAAAAGGGTCTGGAGGAAGTTTTTGAGGTATTGGTTTATCAGACAAAGGGATAGGTGTAGATTGTTTCAGTTCACTGCCGTGCAGGCAGCTTAGAAACTCACAAACTATTGAGATGATTAACTGATGGAAGTTCACTGCCGTGCAGGCAGCTTAGAAATCTTTTATTTTCGAGCATAGTCACGGCACAAACGTTCACTGCCGTGCAGGCAGCTTAGAAAGGAACCGCAAACAGAGAAGCGCCACCGCCGACGTTCACTGCCGTGCAGGCAGCTTAGAAAAGTGGTCGATGATTCGTGCACGCCACTGCTCTGTTCACTGCCGTGCAGGCAGCTTAGAAACTGAGCTTTGAAGGCGAAGTGCGCAAGAAGGAGTTCACTGCCGTGCAGGCAGCTTAGAAATCTTGCCTGATTTGCTCATGCCTTTAGTCACGGTTCACTGCCGTACAGGCCGTAGGCACAATGTAGGCCGGGTAAACGTAGTGCCACCCGGCAAAAAGCCCGGTGGCGCTGACGCTTACCGGGCCTACAGGGGTTCCAAAGGCAAATGCGCTGGCCTGCACGGGCAAAAAGCCCGGTGGCGCTGACGCTTACCGGGCCTACAGGGTTCCAAAGGCAAATGCGCTGGCCTGCACGGGCAAAAAGCCCGGTGGCGCTGACGCTTGCCGGGCCTACAGGGTTCCAAAGGCAAATGCGCTGGCCTGCACGGGCAAAAAGCCCGGTGGCGCTGACGCTTACCGGGCCTACAGGAGTTCCAAAGGCAAATGCGCTGGCCTGCACAGACAAAAAAGCCCGGTGGCGTTGATGCTTACCGGGCCTACAGGTGAACCGCGAAAGATTATGCGAGCACAAGATCGCCTTGCGGATGGCACGAACATGCCAGCACATAGCCCTCTGCAATTTCTGCGTCGGTTAGCGTCATGGTGCTGGTGACCGTGTACTCACCGGAAACCACTTTGGTCTTACAGCAACCGCACACCCCGGCGCGACAGGCCGCCGCCACCGGTACGTTGTTGCTTTCCAGCGCTTCAAGCAGCGTGGTGCCCACGCGCCCAAAGAAGGTCTGCGCAGGTTGCAGCTTCGTGAACTTCATCCCGCTGGTCGCCGCTTCCGCTACAGGCGTGAAGAACTGCTCTTTGAAGAAGCGGGTCACGCCGAGCGCTTTCACTTCTTTCTCCACGATCTCCATGTACGGCGCCGGGCCGCAGGTCATCACGGTGCGGTTCGCAATATCCGGCACGCTTTGCAGCAGCTCGCGGCTCAGGCGCCCCGCGACAAAGCCATGCGTGGCATTGTTTTCCGCGACCAGCGTCACCGGATAGTTGCGCCATTCTTCGGCAAAAATCACATCTTCCGGGGAACGCACGCTGAAAATCACCTGCACGTCGGCCTGAGGTCGGTATTTCGCCAGCCAGCGACGCATCGACATAATCGGCGTCACGCCACAGCCCGCCGCCAGCAGCAGGAATTTATCTTCCGTCTTGTCGTCACAGGTAAACTCGCCCTGCGCGTCAGACAACCAGATGTAATCCCCGCGCTTCACGTCCCGGGTCAGCCACTCGGATCCTGCGCCGTCATCAATACGACGAACGGTGAGCGTAATGTATTCGCTCACGCCCGGCGTGGAGGAGAGGGTGTAGGCGCGCAGGGTATCCGCAGAATTACGCACGCTCACCAGCGCATACTGGCCCGCGCGGTACGGGTAGTAGTCATGGCACAGCAGCGACAGCGTCCACACATCCGGCGTCTCCTGATGGATGTGATGAACCTGCATCCGCCACGGACATTGTGAGGTTGGCATGGTCATGAGTTACTCCTTACGCGCTCAGCAGTTGCTTCATATCATCTTCAACGTTGGTCACGGAACGCAGACCAAATTTCTCGTTCAGGATGGCCAGCAGGTCCGGCGTCAGGAAGCCTGGCGCGGTCGGCCCGGTGACGATGTTGGTCACGCCGAGCGAGAGCAGGGTCAACAGGATAACGATCGCTTTCTGCTCGAACCAGGAGAGCACCAGCGACAGCGGCAGATCGTTCACGCCGCAGCCCAGTTTCTCTGCCAGCGTGACCGCCAGAATGATGGCTGAATACGCATCGTTACACTGACCCGCATCCACCAGGCGCGGCAGACCTTCGATGTTGCCGAAGTCCAGCTTGTTGAAACGGTACTTACCGCAGGCCAGGGTCAGGATCAGGCAGTCTTCCGGTACGCGGGTGGCGAAATCGGTGAAGTAGTTACGTTCCCCGCGCGCGCCGTCACAGCCGCCGATCAGGAAGATGTGACGCAGTTTTTCACGGCTGACGAGGTCAATCAGGGAATCCGCCGCGCCCAGCAGGGTTTCACGGCCAAAACCGACGGTGATGAGGTGCGGGATTTCGCTGTACGGGAAGCCCGCCATCTGCTGCGCCTGAGCGATAACCGGACCGAAATCGTCGCCTTCAAGGTGGCTCACGCCCGGCCAGCCGACGATGCTGCGGGTCCAGATACGGTCGTCATACGCGCCGACGGTCGGGTCGATGATGCAGTTAGAGGTCATGACGATTGGGCCAGGGAAGCGGGCAAACTCCACCTGCTGGTTCTGCCAGCCGCTGCCGTAGTTACCCACCAGATGTTTGAACTTACGCAGTTCCGGGTAGCCGTGCGCGGGCAGCATTTCGCCGTGGGTATAAACGTTAACGCCGGTGCCTTCGGTCTGCTTCAGCAGGTTGTAGAGATCTTTCAGGTCATGGCCGGAGATCAGGATGCATTTGCCTTCGGTCGCTTTGACGTTGACCTGCGTCGGCGTTGGGTGGCCATAGGTGCTGGTTTCACCGGCATCCAGAATGCTCATCACTTTGAAGTTCATCTGGCCGATTTCCATCGAGCATTCCAGCAGGGCGTTCATATCGGAAGGCCAGGTGCCCAGCCAGGCCATGATTTTGTGGTACTGGGCGTAAATAGCGTTGTCGTACTGGCCGAGTACGTGCGCGTGCTCCATATAGGCCGCAGCACCTTTCAGACCGTACAGGCACAGCAGGCGCAGGCCGAGGATGTTTTCGCCAATCGCCGCTTTGTCTTTATTGGGAGTAAATTCGGCGGCCTGACGCTGTAGCTCGCCCAGGTCGTCGCTCACCAGTTGTAGCTCCGCCATCGGGTTGTCCACGCGGGCGCTGGCGTCGGCTTTCAGGCACTGCGCTTTCAGGGCTTCACGCAGGGCAATCGCTTCGCGGGCATAGCCCACAATGCGTGGAGAATCGAAGTTAACGTTGGTCAGCGTGGAGAAAAATGCGCGCGGCGCAAAGCTGTCGACATAGTGATCGACAATGCCATATTCACGGGCTTTGAAGGCCCAGGCGGACAAGCCTTGCAGCGCCGCAATCAGCAGATCCTGGAGATCGGACGTTTCTGCGGTTTTGCCGCACATACCCTGCGCGTAAGAGCAGCCGTTGCCTGCCGGGGTACGGATGGTTTGTTCACATTGCACACAAAACATAATCACACCTGTTAAAGTTATATTTTAGATACATGTTTAAGGTTATGCCTGTGCCACAACAGAGAAAAGTGCTTTCTTATACTAAGTGGAGGGTTATTGATTTAGCGCAATTTTGGCGGCAGGTTCACTACCGCCAAAGCAGTATCAGGCTGAGAAGAACGCCATCAGGATGGGGACCAGCAGGCTCAGAATAAAGCCGTGTACGATGGCGGCAGGGACCATCTCCAGCCCTCCCGAGCGCTGTAACACCGGCAGGGTAAAGTCCATTGAGGTGGCCCCGCACAGGCCCAGCGCGGTAGAGCGGCTGCGGCGTACCAGGCCGGGGATCAGCATGATGGCTATCAGCTCGCGCGCCAGATCGTTAAAGAAGGCGGCGCTGCCGATCACCGGACCAAACGATTCGGTCAGCAGAATACCGGAGAGCGAATACCAGCCGAAACCGGACGCCATCGCCAGGCTGGTTTTTAGCGGCAGATCGAGAATAAAGGCGTTAATCACTCCCCCCGCCAGTGAGCTGGCCACAACGATAACGGCAACCATCATGCCCCGGCGGTTAAGGACAATCTGTTTCAGCGTCATGCCATTATTTCGCAGCTGAATACCAATCAGGAAGAGCAGGAAAATAAGCGTATATTCGCTGGCTTCCGTTGCGTGCTGTAAAAATGCCCAGCCGGTCAGCCCCAGTAAAAAGCCGAGTACCACCACGCCGCACAGTTTTAATGATTCCAGTGCCATCGCAATACGGGAGGGGAGCTTTTCCTGATGGTGGTGATTTTTCCAGGGAATAGTGCGCTCCAGCCAGAACAGCGCAGCAATATTGCATAGCAGAATAACCACTACCGTAACCGCAGAATAATGCAGGATGGAAAGCAAGTTCGTCGCCAGATTATCCAGGAAGGCCAGGCTGATCCCCATAAAGAACAGAATGACGTAAACAATCCAGCTGAGAAAACGATTAATAAGCTTTAAGGCCGATTCATGACGCAGCGGAATAAGGTAGCCCACAATCAGGGGCAGAAGAATGATGAGGAGTCCTGAGAACATGAACAGCCGGTCCTTTTGAGTATCAGTTAAGCGCCAGAGACACTACCCAATAAAGGCTGTGAGGTAAAGCTACAAAAAAAGCCGGGTGGCGGCTGTGCCTTACCCGGCCTACAAAGTGCACACTAACGTAGGTCGGGTAAGCTTTAGCGCCACCCGACATTACAGACCGCACTTAATTAATCGCGTTTTTCCAGCAGGGTGCGATACAGCACGCCGCCCAGAATACCGCCGATAATAGGCATCACCCAGAACAGCCACAGCTGTTCAAGCGCCCAGCCGCCCTGGAAAATAGCCACCGCGGTGCTGCGCGCCGGGTTAACGGAGGTGTTAGTCACCGGGATGGAGATGAGGTGGATCAGCGTCAGCGCCAGACCAATAGCGATGGGGGCAAAGCCCGCAGGCGCGTATTTGTCCGTTGCGCCGTGGATCACCAACAGGAAACCTGCGGTGAGCACAATTTCAATCACGATGGCAGACAGCATCGAGTAGCCGCCTGGAGAGTGTTCGCCGAAGCCGTTCGAAGCAAAACCGCTGGCCGCGGCGTCAAACCCGGCTTTTCCGCTGGCAATTACGTACAGCACCGCCGCGGCAATAATACCGCCGATAACCTGGGCAATAATATAGCCAATAATATCTTTCGCCGGGAAACGTCCGCCCGCCCATAATCCTAATGTGACGGCCGGGTTGAAATGACCGCCGGAAATATGCCCCACGGCGAATGCCATGGTTAATACGGTTAAACCGAATGCCAGCGCGACGCCGACAAAGCCAATACCTAATTCCGGAAATGCGGCTGCCAGTACTGCGCTACCGCAGCCACCAAACACCAGCCAGAATGTACCAAAGCATTCTGCCGCTAATTTTCTGAACATAACCACCTCAATAATCAACGTCCACGCCCATTCCTGCGCGCGGGTTATATCGCCATAAAGGGATGACGACTCAAAGAGCCAGTATTTTGAAACCATCAACATCCCTTCGCCACTCAAATAAATTCACTAAATTTGATTTAAGGCAATGTGATGTCAATCCTTGTTCAGATCGGAGGTAATAAGAGCATAGCCCAATAATTAAGGGGGCGTATATTCTGCTGTCGTGACCCACAGCCTGCCGCTATACTGCTGATAACTTGAAGGAAAAAGTGGCCGAATTGCGGGGGATGTATGCTACTCGAACGTGTGGAGATTGTCGGGTTTCGCGGGATTAACCGCCTGTCGCTGCAACTGGAACAGAACAACGTCCTGATAGGCGAAAATGCCTGGGGTAAATCCAGCCTGCTGGATGCCCTGACGCTGCTGCTTTCGCCCGAAGAGAAATTGTACCACTTCGTTCATGATGACTTCTGGTTTCCGCCGGGGGATGTCAACGGACGCGAGAAACACCTGCATATCATTCTGACCTTCCGCGAATCCGAGCCCGGTCGCCATCGCGTGCGTCGTTTTCGCCCTATGTCGCCCTGCTGGGTACCCTGTGAAGATGGTTTCCAGCGTATTTTCTATCGCCTTGAGGGCGAAATGGCGCAAAACGACGGGGTATTAACCCTGCGTGAATTTCTTGATGAGAAGGGGAATCCGATCCCGCTCGATAATATTGACGAGCTTGCCCGCCATCTTATCCGCCTTTCCCCCGTGCTGCGCTTACGAGACGCGCGCTTTATGCGGCGGATCCGTAACGGCACCGTGCCGAATATGCCCGAGGTGGAGGTGACCGCCCGCGAACTGGATTTCCTTGCCCGTGAACTGGTCTCACGGCCGCAGAACCTCACCGACGGCCAGATCCGTCAGGGCCTGTCTGCCATGGTGCAACTGCTGGAGCACTACTTCTCCGAGCAGGGAACGGGGCAGGCGCGCCACCGTCTGATGCGTCGCCGCTCGCACGATGAACAACGAAGCTGGCGCTATCTCGATATTATCAACCGCATGATCGACCGCCCCGGCGGGCGGGCGCATCGGGTGATCCTGCTGGGTTTATTCTCCACGCTTTTACAGGCGAAAGGGACGGTGCGCCTGGATCGGGACGCGCGCCCGCTGCTGCTGGTGGAAGATCCGGAAACGCGGCTGCATCCGATTATGCTTTCCGTGGCCTGGCATCTTCTGAATCTGCTGCCGTTGCAGCGAGTCACCACCACGAATTCCGGAGAGCTGCTCTCTCTGACGCCGGTGGAGTATGTCTGCCGCCTGGTGCGTGAATCCTCGCGGGTCACCGCCTACCGGCTCGGGCCCGGCGGGTTAAATGCCGAAGATGGCCGACGGATTGCGTTTCATATCCGTTTTAACCGTGCCTCTTCCCTGTTTGCCCGCTGCTGGTTGCTGGTGGAAGGGGAAACGGAAACCTGGGTGATAAACGAGCTGGCTCGTCAGTGCGGACACCACTTTGATGCCGAAGGGATCAAAGTGATCGAATTTGCTCAGTCTGGCTTAAAACCGCTGATCAAATTTGCGCGCCGGATGGGGATAGAGTGGCACGTGCTGGTTGATGGCGATGAGGCGGGTAAAAAATATGCGGCGACCGTGCGCAGCCTGCTCAATAACGATCGTGAAGAGGAGCGGGAGCATCTGACCGCGCTGCCTGCGATGGACATGGAGCACTTTATGTACCGCCAGGGATTTGACGACGTTTTTCACCGCGTGGCGATGATCCCGGTGGATGTGCCCATGAATATGCGTCGGGTGATTGCCAAAGCTATCCAACGGTCGTCAAAACCGGATTTGGCCATTGAAGTCGCGACGGAAGCGGGCAGGCGAGGCGTGGAGTCGGTGCCCACGCTGCTGCGTAAAATGTTCTCCCGCGTCCTCTGGCTGGCTCGCGGGAGGGCCGATTAACGGGCAGTCGCCTGCGAAACCTGTTGGATCAGGCTATCAAGCAGGGCATAGCGGCGGCGGTATTCGGACCGTTTTTTACTCGCAATCTCTTCCATCGGTTTACGTGGCATGGTCAGTGGCAGGGCAAAGTTGCCGTTATCCTGCTGCTGTCCGCCAAGGGAGCGCCAGAAGCTGTCATAGTCAGCCAGCAATTTTCCCTCTTTTTTCTTGCGATAGCGCCAGCTGCGGTAGATGTGGGTGGCGTTACTCACCGCGAGGATCTGCTCGACCGGGAAGGCGCCTGCCAGCGTCATGACCGCTTCAACCAGCAGACGTTTTGGGAACAGTCCGTGACAGGCTTTGGTCGCCAGCTGAATGTGCTCGTACGGGACATGCGCTTTCGCCCCCTGCATTCCGCCGATGAAGAGCGTTGACTTGCCCTGGTATGTGCACAGCGTAAAGGTCAGCTCGGCCAGTACCGTGTTCTGGTGGTCGCAAAAAGTGAGGGTCGCTTCCCCTTCTTTGTCCAGAAACGCATCCGCGCTCAGGCGAACGCTAAACTGTTGCTCCTCTTTGCCCGTTAACGTCACCAGCGTGATGCCCTGGCTGGAGAGGTAGCCGTTCAGCAGCGACGCCGGAAGATGGCGGCTCATCAACTGATAGTGATCGTTCAGTGCGTCCAGCGTATTCTGACGGCCCATATTGACGGTCAGCCACGGCCGGTGCAGGCGGCACGGCAGGCCGGGCTGCACGCGCAGGATCTGCATCAGACGGGGCTGTTTTGCAAGGTTTCCGAGCAGGCGCGCAGTGGTGAACGGCGTTGCCAGCGAGCGCAACATAAACTTACGTCGATAGGCCGGATTTTGCCACGCCAGCCCCGGCGTGAGGGAACCCGATGCCAGGCTTTTAAACAGTTGCCAGCCCGATTTAGGCTGGGGCAGCGTTGAATAAGGTGTATCGACGATGGAAGACATGTTAGATCCTGCTTCTGGTGGAATATCGCTATTTCAGCAGGCGCTTTATCAACATCGGGTAAACAATTCCCGACGATTACGGGGATCGGGGGTTTCGTTGAGGAGTGGTTTAGATAAAATCAACGGTGATGATAGCCAGAACAATTATTTGGAATATTTATGAACCTGAAGGGAAAACGCAGAAAGCTGTTTCTGCTGCTGGCGGTAGTGGTGTTAGCAGGCGGATTCTGGTTATGGAAGGTACTGAACGCGCCGGTACCACAGTATCAAACGCTGATTGTTCGTCCGGGCGAGCTGCAACAAAACGTGCTGGCGACGGGGAAACTGGATGCCCTGCGTAAGGTTGACGTGGGCGCGCAGGTCAGCGGTCAGCTTAAAACCCTGTCAGTTGAGATTGGCGATAAGGTTAAAAAAGGCCAGCTGCTTGGGGTGATCGATCCTGAGCAGGCGCAAAACCAGATCCGCGAAGTGGAAGCGAAGCTGATGGAGCTGCGCGCGCAGCGCGCGCAGGCTCAGGCGGAGCGTAATCTCGCTCAGATCACCCTGACGCGCCAGCAGGCGCTGGCGAAAACCCAGGCCATCTCGAAACAGGATCTGGACACCGCCGCCACGGAGCTGGCGGTGAAGCAGGCGCAGATTGGCACCATCGATGCGCAAATCAAACGGAATCAGGCCTCGCTGGATACGGCGAAAACCAACCTCGATTACACGCAAATCGTTGCGCCAATGGCCGGGGAAGTGACGCAGATCACCACCCTGCAAGGCCAGACGGTCATCGCCGCGCAGCAGGCGCCGAACATCCTGACCCTGGCGGATATGAGCACCATGCTGGTGAAAGCCCAGGTATCCGAAGCGGACGTCATTCACCTTAAGCCGGGGCAGAAAGCCTGGTTTACGGTGCTGGGCGATCCGCAAACTCGCTATGAAGGGGTGCTGAAAGATATCCTGCCGACGCCGGAGAAGGTTAACGACGCCATCTTCTACTACGCGCGTTTTGAGGTGCCAAACCCGCAGGGCGTGCTGCGTCTGGACATGACCGCCCAGGTGCATATCCAGCTGACCGGCGTGAAAAACGTGCTGACGGTTCCGCTCTCCGCACTGGGTGAATCCGCCGGGGACAATCGCTATAAGGTGAAAGTACTGCGCAACGGCGAAACCCGCGAGCGTGAAGTGGTGATTGGCGCGCGTAACGACACCGATGTGGTGGTGGTAAAAGGGCTGGAAGAGGGTGAGGAAGTGGTCACCAGCGAAAGCCTGCCCGGAGCCGCGCAATGACGGCGCTGCTTGAGCTGAATGACATTCGTCGCAGCTATCCGTCCGGCGACGGGCCGGTGGAGGTGCTGAAGGGCATCTCCCTGCGCGTTGAAGCCGGCGAAATGGTGGCGATTGTCGGGGCATCGGGCTCGGGTAAATCAACGCTGATGAACATTCTCGGCTGTCTGGATAAGCCCACCAGCGGCACCTATCGCGTGGCCGGGACGGATGTTTCCACCCTGGACGGCGACGCGCTGGCGAAGCTGCGTCGCGAGCATTTTGGCTTTATCTTCCAGCGTTACCATCTGCTTTCACACCTGAGCGCGGCGCAGAATGTGGAAGTGCCGGCGGTGTATGCGGGCGTCGAGCGCAAAAAACGCCTCGAACGCGCGAAGGCGCTGTTAACGCGTCTTGGGCTGGCGGAGCGTGTTGATTATCAGCCTTCACAGCTTTCCGGCGGTCAGCAGCAGCGCGTGAGTATTGCCCGCGCGCTGATGAACGGCGGACAGGTGATCCTCGCCGATGAGCCAACCGGCGCGCTCGACAGCCATTCCGGTGAAGAGGTGATGGCGATCCTGCATCAGCTTCGCGATCAGGGGCATACGGTGATTATTGTCACCCACGATCCGCAGGTGGCAGCGCAGGCGGAACGCATCATTGAGATCCACGACGGCGAGCTGGTCAGCAACCCGCCGCCACGTCAGTCCAGAGCGGCGGCAGCGAAAGAAGCCTTACCTGCGTCCACCGGCTGGGGACAGTTCTCCAGCGGCTTTCGTGAAGCGCTGACCATGGCCTGGCTGGCGATGGCGGCCAACAAAATGCGCACCCTGCTGACCATGCTCGGCATCATTATCGGTATTGCCTCGGTGGTGTCGATTGTGGTGGTGGGCGATGCGGCAAAACAGCTGGTGCTGGCGGATATTCGCGCCATCGGGACTAACACCATCGACGTTTACCCCGGCAAAGATTTTGGCGACGACGAGCCGCAGTATCAGCAGGCGCTGAAATACGACGATCTGGCGGCTATTCAGAAGCAGCCGTGGGTGAACTCCGCCACGCCTGCCGTGTCGCAAAACCTGCGTCTGCGCTACGGCAACATCGACGTGGCGGCCAGCGCTAACGGCGTCAGCGGAGATTACTTCAACGTCTACGGCATGACCTTCAGCGAAGGGGCGACCTTCAACGCGGAACAGCTGGCGGGCAGGGCGCAGGTGGTGGTGTTAGACGCTAACTCGCGCAGACAGCTTTTCCCCAATAAAACCCGTGTGGTGGGGGAAGTGATCCTGGTGGGTAACATGCCCGCCACGGTGATTGGTGTGGCGGAAGAGAAACAGTCCATGTTTGGCAGCAGCAAGATCCTGCGCGTCTGGCTGCCGTACAGCACCATTTCCGGGCGCATTATGGGGCAGTCCTGGCTTAACTCCATTACCGTGCGCGTGAAGGAGGGCTACGACAGCGCGCTGGCGGAACAGCAGCTCGAGCGACTGTTGACGTTGCGCCACGGGAAAAAGGATTTCTTCACCTGGAACATGGACGGCCTCTTGAAAACGGCGGAAAAGACCACACGTACTCTTCAGCTGTTCCTGACGCTGGTGGCGGTGATTTCGCTGGTCGTCGGCGGAATAGGTGTGATGAACATTATGCTGGTGTCGGTGACCGAACGTACGCGGGAGATCGGCATTCGCATGGCGGTCGGGGCCAGAGCCAGCGATGTGCTCCAGCAATTTTTAATTGAAGCGGTGCTGGTGTGTCTGGTGGGAGGCGCGATGGGGATTGCGCTCTCAATGATGATCGCCTTCGCGCTCCAGCTCTTTTTACCGGGGTGGGAGATTGGCTTCTCACCGATGGCGATCCTCACCGCGTTTTTGTGCTCCACCTTTACCGGCATTTTGTTTGGCTGGCTGCCGGCACGAAACGCGGCGCGGCTGGATCCGGTGGATGCGCTGGCGCGGGAATAGCCCGAAAATAAAAATGCCAGCCGATCGGGCTGGCATTTTGCCTGCGGGGTGTACACAATGAATCAGAGAGCTATGCAACCGTTTCTGCTTCAACGGGCACGATAAGACTGGCGTGATTGCCTTTTGGCCCCTGGTGTACATCGAACCGGACGGACTGCCCGGCTTTGAGCGTCCTGTAACCATCCATCTGAATGGTGGAATAGTGAGCGAAGATATCCTCGCCGCCGCCTTCGGGGCAAATGAAGCCAAACCCCTTGGCGTTGTTGAACCACTTAACAGTACCCATTTCCATGCTTCGACATCCTTCGTAAATCTTATAAATTAAGATGGAATGAACCGGTGGTGGAGTGGGGGCTGTTCAAAACCTCGCCAACTCACGCTTGTACAATTTAGAGAAACGGAAGAAGCCGTCAAGCGTTTGGCGCTGGAGTTGGGACAATAATCAACCAAAATTTGAGGCAGTTAACGCTATTGCAACAGTTTGTGACAGACATCGCGGATGACAGTAATAGATGATTGTTATCTAACATCTGAGGTAGATTCAAAGTGGTTATGCATCATGGGTAAGACCAACGACTGGCTGGATTTTGACCAGCTGGCGGAAGATAAAGTGCGCGACGCGCTAAAACCGCCATCTATGTATAAAGTTATGTTAATGAACGATGATTACACGCCGATGGAATTTGTTATTGACGTGCTACAAAAGTTCTTTTCTTATGATGTTGAACGTGCAACGCAACTGATGCTTACCGTTCATTATCGTGGCAAAGCGATCTGCGGCATCTTTACTGCCGAGGTTGCGGAAACCAAAGTAGCGATGGTGAACGACTATGCAAGGGAGAACGAGCATCCGTTGCTGTGTACGCTGGAAAAGGCCTGATAAGGCATAAAATTGGGGGAGGTGCCTATGCTCAATCAAGAACTGGAACTCAGTTTAAACATGGCTTTCGCCAGAGCGCGTGAGCACCGACATGAGTTTATGACCGTCGAGCATTTGCTGCTCGCATTGCTTAGCAACCCATCTGCCCGCGAAGCGCTGGAAGCCTGCTCCGTGGATCTGGTGGCGCTACGTCAGGAACTCGAAGCCTTCATCGAACAAACTACACCGGTGCTGCCAGCCAGTGAAGAAGAGCGCGACACGCAGCCGACGCTCAGCTTCCAGCGGGTGTTGCAGCGCGCGGTTTTCCACGTCCAGTCTTCCGGACGTAGCGAAGTGACTGGCGCCAATGTCCTGGTCGCCATCTTCAGCGAGCAGGAGTCCCAGGCGGCCTACCTGCTTCGTAAACACGAAGTCAGCCGGCTCGACGTGGTCAACTTCATCTCTCACGGAACGCGAAAAGACGAGCCTAACCAGGCATCGGATCCCAGCGGACAGATCAACAGCAATGAAGAGCAAGCAGGCGGGGAGGATCGTATGGAAAACTTCACCACCAACCTTAACCAGCTTGCTCGCGTTGGCGGTATCGACCCGCTGATTGGCCGCGACAAAGAGCTGGAGCGTGCCATCCAGGTGCTGTGCCGCCGCCGTAAGAACAACCCGCTGCTGGTGGGGGAATCTGGCGTGGGTAAAACCGCGATTGCCGAAGGGCTGGCCTGGCGCATTGTGCAGGGCGACGTGCCGGAAGTGATTGCCGACTGCACCATCTACTCGCTGGATATTGGCTCGCTGCTGGCGGGCACCAAATACCGCGGTGATTTCGAAAAACGTTTCAAAGCGCTGTTAAAACAGCTGGAGCAGGACACCAACAGCATCCTGTTTATCGATGAGATCCACACCATCATCGGCGCAGGTGCTGCCTCCGGTGGCCAGGTGGATGCCGCTAACCTGATCAAACCGCTGCTCTCCAGCGGCAAGATCCGCGTGATGGGCTCCACGACGTACCAGGAGTTCAGCAACATCTTTGAGAAGGATCGTGCGCTGGCGCGTCGTTTTCAGAAAATCGACGTTACCGAGCCGTCGGTTGACGAAACGGTGCAGATCATCAACGGCCTGAAAACCAAGTACGAAGCGCACCACGACGTGCGTTACACCGCGAAAGCGGTACGTGCGGCGGTGGAGCTGGCGGTGAAATACATCAACGATCGTCACCTGCCGGATAAAGCGATCGACGTGATTGATGAGGCGGGTGCGCGTGCGCGCCTGATGCCAGCCAGCAAGCGTAAGAAAACTGTGAACGTGGCGGATATCGAGTCCGTGGTGGCCCGCATTGCGCGTATTCCTGAGAAGAGCGTCTCTCAGAGCGACCGTGATACGCTGCGCACCCTTGGCAATCGCCTGAAAATGCTGGTCTTTGGTCAGGATAAAGCCATTGAGGCCTTAACCGAAGCGATCAAGATGGCCCGTGCTGGCCTGGGGCATGACCACAAGCCTGTCGGTTCCTTCCTGTTCGCCGGTCCGACCGGCGTGGGGAAAACCGAGGTGACGGTTCAGCTCTCCAAAGCGCTGGGCATTGAGCTGCTGCGCTTTGATATGTCCGAGTATATGGAGCGTCATACCGTCAGCCGTTTGATTGGTGCACCTCCGGGCTACGTGGGCTTTGACCAGGGCGGTCTGCTTACGGACGCGGTTATCAAGCATCCACACGCGGTACTGTTGCTCGATGAAATCGAGAAAGCGCACCCGGACGTGTTCAACATCCTGTTGCAAGTGATGGACAACGGGACGCTGACCGATAACAACGGGCGCAAGGCCGATTTCCGCAACGTGGTGCTGGTGATGACCACCAACGCGGGCGTGCGGGAAACCGAGCGTAAATCCATCGGCCTGATCCACCAGGATAACAGCACCGATGCGATGGAAGAGATCAAGAAGATCTTCACGCCGGAGTTCCGTAACCGTCTGGACAACATTATCTGGTTCGATCATCTGTCTACCGAGGTGATCCATCAGGTGGTGGACAAGTTCATCGTCGAGTTGCAGGTTCAGCTGGATCAGAAAGGCGTCTCGCTGGAAGTGAGCCAGGAGGCCCGCAACTGGCTGGCTGAGAAAGGCTACGACCGTGCGATGGGCGCCCGTCCGATGGCGCGTGTGATTCAGGACAACCTGAAGAAACCGCTGGCGAACGAGCTGCTGTTTGGCTCGCTGGTGGACGGCGGCCAGGTAACGGTGGGGCTGGATCAGGCGAAGAACGAACTGACGTACGATTTCCAGAGTGCGGCGAAGCACAAGCCGGAAGCGGCTCACTAAGCTGAACGTTAGGCTAAAAAACCGGGCAAATGCCCGGTTTTTTTATGCGTGCCTTTCTTCCTCTCCCTGTGGGCTGAGGGATCCCCACAAAATAATGCCTGCACAGACGGCCCCCTCTCCCTTGAGGGAGAGGGCTGGGGTGAGGGCATCAGGCCGCAATGAAATTTTGCGAGGCGCTTTCCAGTTTCTTTCGATGTCTGTTGCTGGATAAAACCACAGTATTAAAATGGCGGCGCACCTGCAAAATCAGGTGTCGGGATTGGCGTCCTGAAAGTGTGTGACCAGCAGTATTGCTGTAGGCTTCGTTCGCCCTAAGGAAAAGGGTATAATTCTGCATCTGGCGGGCGAATCGGAAGCTTCTTTTGAAGCGCCAGGTGCACACACTGGTACGCCAATTCCTTTTCGTCCGCCGCCAGCGAATCTGGCGTTTCCTGCGGTGGTAAATTCATGTGTGTGAAGGAATTACCCAATGAATACAGAAATCAATTTCTCCGAGTTCTATAGCGAACTATCTCTCAATCCCGATCTCCTAACCCTCGTCGAGCGCTGTAATCTGCTCACTGAAATCCTGCTGGACTGCAATTCGCTCCCGCAAACGCAGCCCGTTTGCCGTTGCCTCGGTGCTTATCTGGAAGAAGTCAAAACCGAACTCGCAGAATCAATGAGCGATTTCCGGGTGGTTGAATTTGACGACGAGGCGGAACGGCCAAAGGAAAAAGAGTGGCTTCTGGAAAGTACTGAAACCAAATGCGATTACTGCCGGGCATTAAACCACGTGCTGCTGGTGTCGCATTTTGACCGCGAGATGCTGCCCCATCTGACAGGATTGCTGCATGACATTACACATTCGATGGCGACAGATGTGGCTGCACCTGAATATGGAAAGCCTGTAATCCATATCATTAATTAAGTTTAGTGTCGCGCGTCGGGGAAGGGACTCCGGCGCGGTATGTCGCAACCATTTTTTCGAGTGGTTCTTTAAGTTATTGATTTTTATTATGAGAATAAAGGCCGCAGAAAAAATGGTTTTAGGTAGATATGTTGATTATTTTCTTTTCGAACAATAAGATGGCGAAGATTTCTTCCAGTTCACTGCCGTGCAGGCAGCTTAGAAATTCTGGCGTGTCCGGCGTAGGCCGTCCGGTCAGTTCACTGCCGTGCAGGCAGCTTAGAAAATAAAATGGTTATTGTAAACGCAAAAGTGTCAGTTCACTGCCGTGCAGGCAGCTTAGAAACGGCTGCAATTAAGGCTAACAGTTATCTTCAGGTTCACTGCCGTGCAGGCAGCTTAGAAAAGGCTCATCAACTTTATTCGTTGCCTGGGTCAGTTCACTGCCGTGCAGGCAGCTTAGAAAGGCTCGTCGCTGACTTCTTTGTCCCATACAGGGTTCACTGCCGTGCAGGCAGCTTAGAAAGCTTGGCCTGACACATACTGTATTTAATCCTCGTTCACTGCCGTGCAGGCAGCTTAGAAACTGTGGTGTGCCTGGACGCTAATGGTCGCCTGGTTCACTGCCGTGCAGGCAGCTTAGAAAAAGCACGATCTCAATAATGTTCTCTCAGTGATGTTCACTGCCGTGCAGGCAGCTTAGAAATGGGCGTAAGCAACTGCTGAAATGAAATCGTTGTTCACTGCCGTGCAGGCAGCTTAGAAAGTTGCGCACTGAGAGACTGGCTCCGTCCATGCGTTCACTGCCGTGCAGGCAGCTTAGAAAGCGAACGCCTGCCTGATTGACAGGCCACCCTCGTTCACTGCCGTGCAGGCAGCTTAGAAAAATGGCCTTATAGCGAGGACCATCAGCAGCCAGTTCACTGCCGTGCAGGCAGCTTAGAAATGGAAATTGACAGCCGGGAAATTGAGATCACAGTTCACTGCCGTGCAGGCATCATACTCCCTAAATATTCACTCCAGCTATTTTAAAACCCACAATCATCACCACAATCCTCGTTGTATTTTAAATAAACTCAATACTCATTCACCCCACAACCATATTCCCTCATATATATTATTCACAAAAATAATACATTAAATATGTCAGAGGTTTTTTATCTCGACATTCCGATAATTATTATTCATTTGATACGCGTCACATTTGTCTTCATCTTATCTCCGCTAACATACCCTGCATTCAACATATTGAAATAAAAAGCACTTGCTATGCCAGCGAACAGCATTACCTCGTCCGACTTAAAAACCATTCTTCATTCAAAACGTGCCAATATCTATTACCTGGAGAAATGTCGTATTCAGGTAAATGGTGGACGCGTTGAATATGTCACTCAGGAAGGTAAAGAGTCGTTTTACTGGAATATTCCCATCGCTAATACGACGGCAGTAATGTTGGGAATGGGAACATCCGTTACGCAAATGGCCATGCGGGAGTTCGCGCGAGCGGGCGTGATGGTCGGTTTTTGTGGCACGGATGGCACGCCACTCTACTCCGCGAATGAAGTGGATATTGATGTCTCCTGGCTATGCCCGCAGAGTGAATATCGCCCGACGGAATATTTACAGAACTGGGTCTCCTTCTGGTTTAACGAAGAAAAGCGCTTGCAGGCGGCAAAACACTTTCAGTTTATTCGATTACAACAAATTGAAAATCAGTGGTCAGGGTTGCGGATGCAGCGCGAAATGGCCTTTCAGCCAGATAAAGATGCTCTGAATACTCTCCTCGAACGTGCCAGACAGGGTATGGAAAAGGCTCAGGACCACACCTCTCTGATGCTCCAGGAAGCCCAGCTCACGAAATCGCTCTACAAACTAACCAGCCAGACGACAGGTTACGGCAATTTTACCCGAGCCAAACGGGGTGGCGGGGCGGATATGGCAAACCGTTTTCTCGATCAGGGTAATTATCTGGCCTACGGGCTGGCGGCGGTCGCGGCCTGGGTGACGGGCATTCCGCACGGTCTGGCGGTGATGCATGGCAAAACCCGACGCGGCGGGCTGGTTTTTGATATTGCCGATTTAATCAAAGACGCCCTCGTTATGCCGCAGGCATTTATTGCGGCTATGGAGGGTGAAGATAATCAACAGTTTCGCCAGCGCTGTATTAATGCTTTTCAGCAGGCCGATGCGCTGGATGTGATGATTACCACGTTGCAGGAAACCTCGCAGTCGCTGGCGGGGGGCACAAAATGAATGTGCTGATTATCTCTCGGTGTACCAAACGTGCACGCGAGCAAAGCTGTCAGATTATCGATCAGTTTGCTGAGCGCACTGGGGACGCGGCGTGGCAGACGACGATTACGATGGAAGGTGCCATAACACTGCGCAAGCTGTTGCGTAAAACTGCGCGACGTAATACCGCCGTGGCCTGCCACTGGCTGAAAAAAAACGGCCAAACCGAACTGCTGTGGATAGTCGGGAATTTGCGTCGCTTTAACGCGCAAGGGCACGTGCCAACAAATCGCACGACGCTGCAAATTATCCGCAATGACAGCGAACACCGCTGGCAAAGTGCAGAAAGCATCGCCTTGCTGGCGGCCATCGCCGGGCTGTTTCACGATTTTGGCAAAGCGGGGATGTGCTTCCAGCAAACGCTGCTGAAAGAGAGTAAGCACCGTTTTCAGCCGTACCGACACGAATGGATTTCGGTGCGTCTGTTCGAGGCCTTCGTGGGTGAACAAACCGATGAACAGTGGCTGACATCCCTCACACAGCTAAAAGCCGCTGATGATATAGCCATGCGGAAAGCACTTAAAATGGACAGGGCAGACTGGAGCAACAGCCCTCTCGAAAAATTACCCCCAGTTGCCAGGGTAGTGGCCTGGCTTATGCTGTCGCACCATCGTTTACCGCAGTCCCATTCGGCAGAGCCACAATTACTGTACTGCGATGGCTGGCTTGAGCGACAGCTGAATGCGGACTGGAACTCCCTTAATCACCGATCTGAAAAGCCTAAATGGACCGGGCGTGATCTCAAAAATGTCTGGAAATTCCCCCACGGCACGCCGCTAAGAAGTAAAACCTGGCGCGAGAAAGCCCGGCAGATTGGTAAACGTATTCGGAACCTGCCTGCGCTGCTTCAGGCGGGATCGCTGGATAATCTCTTCACCCTCCACCTTGCCCGTCTGTCGCTGATGCTGGCCGATCACGTTTACTCCTCTCAACCGGCTTATACCGGATGGCAGGATGATGCCTTTCAGGCGTGGGCTAACAGCTACCGGGGGACAGGGGAACTCAGACAGAAGCTGGATGAGCACAATGTCGGCGTAGCACATCAGGCGCTATTGATGGGGCGTTCTCTTCCGGCGTTGCGCCGTTCGTTACCCGCCATCGCCCGACATAAAACGTTTCGGGAAAGGGCGAAAGAAGAGCGTTATTACTGGCAGAACAATGCCTGGGACGTTGCCTCTTCCCTGCGTGAGAAGAGTGCCGAACAGGGCTTCTTCGGCATTAATATGGCCTCGACAGGATGCGGTAAAACCTTTGCTAATGCCCGGATTATGTATGCGTTGGCAGATGAGCAGACAGGGTGTCGTTTTAGCGTGGCACTGGGGCTTCGCACGCTGACGCTGCAAACAGGTCAGGCCTTGCGTTCGCGCCTGAAGCTGGATGATGACGCGCTGGCCGTCGTGACCGGTGCCGCAGCAGTGAAGGAACTGTATCAGGGCAATGATACCGAAGATACCAGCAGCGCCAGCGATGAAGCGTTCTTCGCCAGCCATCATTACGTGCATTATGAAGGGGCAATCAGTAGCGGGATCGCTCAGCAGTGGCTGGCGAAAGAACCCGCGCTTAATCGCCTGGTCAGCGCACCGGTGCTGGTGACAACGATCGATCACCTGATGCCGGCAACGGAAGGCGTGAGCGGCGGCAGGCAGATCCCTGCCATGCTGCGTCTGCTGACCAGCGATCTGGTGCTTGATGAACCTGACGATTTCGACATTGATGATTTGCACGCCCTTTGTCGACTGGTGAACTGGGCCGGAATGCTCGGTTCCCGGGTGCTGCTTTCCTCCGCGACGCTGCCGCCCGCGCTAACGGAAGCGCTGTTTGAAGCCTATCGGGAAGGGCGCAAAGCCTGGCAGGCCGCATGCGGTCAGTCTGACAGGCCGATGAATATCTGCTGCGCCTGGTTTGATGAGTA
Organism: Enterobacter cloacae complex sp. EB5; assembly: GCF_031432835.1. Lineage (NCBI taxonomy): Bacteria > Pseudomonadati > Pseudomonadota > Gammaproteobacteria > Enterobacterales > Enterobacteriaceae > Enterobacter > Enterobacter cloacae complex sp. EB5. Next base: position 443,001 of record NZ_CP133860.1, on the reverse strand, counting down.
TGGCGCGCAGTCGCAGGATGTGGCCGACGACGCGCATTTTCGCCGGGCGCATGGCGATTTTGTTCGCCAGCGGATCAAACGTCTGCCTGAGCAGCCGCGGCTTCGTCTGGGGAAACTGGCAGCCGTGGAGCCGCAGTCTTCCAGCAAGACAGATGTTGTCTCCGCGCTGGCGCAGACGCTACGCCAGCAAATGATCGCGTTGCACGGCCTTCATCACAGCACGCATAACGCTGGCAAAACCGTGTCGTTTGGTCTGGTGCGGATGGCCAATATCAATCCGCTGGTTGCCGTCGCGCAAACGCTGATGGCATTACCCTCCCCGGATAATTACTGCATCCATTATTGCGTTTATCACAGCCAGCATCCGCTGGCGGTGCGGGCGGCGATTGAAAAACGACTCGATTGTGCATTTACGCGGCACGAGCCGGAGCGGATCTGGCAGTTGCCTGAAGTTAAGCAGGCGCTGGCATCGCAGGAAAAGCATCATCTTTTTGTCGTGCTCGGCTCCCCCATACTTGAAACGGGGAGAGATCTGGATGCTGATTGGGGAATAATTGAGCCGAGCTCAATGCGCTCGCTGATTCAATTCGCCGGACGTATTCAGCGCCATCGTCAGATCGTGCCTGATAACGAAAATCTGGTGATTCTGGAACGCAACGTGCACGCGCTTCGCGGAGAAAAGGTCGCTTACTGCTTACCCGGTTTTGAAACCGGGCAGCATCTGCTGCCTCATCATGACCTCCATGCACTGATCGATGAAGAGGGTTATCGCACCCTGAATGCGATCCCGCGCATCGCTGAGGATGTTCCCGGCAATGCCCTTGCGGCGCTGGAGCACACCCGGTTGCGTGCCGCACTGCTGGAAGGCGGCGATAAATCAGATGCGGTCGCCGCATTGTGGTGGCGACTACCGCTGACCTGGAACGGTGAGCTTCAGAAACGGACATCATTTCGACGCGCTTCAGCTCAGGACTCGTTCTTTTTGAATATGGAAGAGGAGGGCGATGAACCTGAATTTTGCCTGATGCAGGAAGACGGGGTGTTAAAACCTGCGGGAAGGTTTCGCGTGCAGCCGTTATCCATGGCTGACGGCGTTAAACCGTGGATTGCAATTGATTATGCAGAGGTATTACAGGCGCTGGCCGATGAAAAGCAGATGGAGTTGGGGGCGGTATCGCGTCGTTATGGCGAAATCACGCTGAGGGCAGGTAAGGATGATAAATGGCTATATCACCCGATGTTGGGTGTGTTTCGCGCCCTCTGAAAGAGGGCGCGGGCTGCTTGTACAGCAGTGGACATATTAAATGAGATCTTTTGCAACTATTTCTAAGCTGTCTGCTCGACAGTCAGAAAACAGAGTTTATAGGTCGACATGAGAGAAATAAATATACCTTAAAATTTAAAAGAGATTTTTTATAACTAGGTCATATTGTGGAGGGTGTGCATTGACGATACACTACCCATGAACTTTATGTGGGGATTGTACGATGCTGCTCTGGTTGACACGTTTTATGCTGCTGGTAGGCGTTTTAATGGTTGTTTTTTACTCAAAATCGTTGTTTTAGCACCATATTATTCAGAGCGTTTCTCGATGAATCTTAAGTATCTTTACCGAGTGACGTTAAGGAAGATGATTACGGTCAAGGAGTTGTGATGTCAGGAGAAGCACTAAGCGCTTTCATCGCTGAGTATATTGCCGGACGACGGCAAACAAAGCTGGAAGCATTTGATAAAGAGGCCGCAAAGCGCAGCGATACAGATAGCGCAACGCTTGCGGCAGAACGCCGGGAGCTGGAGCTTCGCTATGAACCGAAAGCATGGCTGACGGATGCCGCGAAGCGGGCCGGACAAATTAACCTCGTGACCCATGCGGCGAAATTTACCCACGGGGATTCAAAAAGTAGCAGTATTTACAGCGAGGCAGTGGCGCAGGAAGGGTATCTCAGCACCGCTGCGTTGTCAGGTCTGGATACAGACGCGGTGGGAAACGCTGCGGCGCTGGATGTTGCAAAGCTGCTGCAAACGCGGGTAGACGGTGGCGACTCCCTTCTGGCAAGCCTGAAACGGGGCGATCACGCTGCGCTGGCCGCTTTTGCCGATGGCGAGAATCAACTGAGGGAGTGGATTGCGGGGTTTTCCCGTGCGTTAACCCCCGGAGAACCCGCTTCGCACAAGCTGGCGAAACAGGGGTATTTTCCGGTAGGGGAAGGTTATCACCTCTTAAGCCCGTTATTCGCTACCTCGCTTGTACACGCCATGCATCAGAAAATGATTGCCTTCCGTTTTGGCGATGAAGTTAAAGCCATCTGGAAAGCACGTCGCGAGAAAACATGGCATCCCGCTCCGCTGACGCTATTCCCGGATGCGGCGGAAATACACTTCGGCGGTACTAAACCGCAAAATATTTCCTATCTCAACAGCGTGCGCGGTGGGCGGTGCTGGCTACTTTCCTGTCAGCCTCCGCAGGGGAAAAGAGCAGAAAAGGCGCCAACAAATCTACGTTCTGTTTTCACCTCGGGTGGGCAGTTTGACCGTCGTGCCAGGAGTCAAATTCAGTTGCTGGTTTCCTTGCTCACGAAAACGGGCAGTTACACCAGTTTTCGTATTCGCGAGGCTCGTGATGGTTATATCAATATGCTTATCGATCTGCTGTTCGAAATTGCATCTGAACTTCAACGCGAAGCCTGGCAAAATTGGACGCTTAACTGCCCCAATCTGAAACCTCATCAACAGCTTTGGCTCGATCCCTGGCGCACAAAAACAGACGAAGCCTTCCGACTTGAGAGAGAAAAGGGCGACTGGCAGGGCGCAGTGGCAGAAGATTTTTCCCTGTGGCTGAACGCACGTCTGCGCAAGGCGATGCCGGATTTAGGTGCCGTGGAAAAACGTGAATGGGAAACTCGCGAACGTTTACGCTCTAACCTCCGCGAGATGGAAAAAATCATTCAGGAGGCGCTGAAATGAGCTCACTGATCCTGCTTCGCCGCATCAGAGTTGAAAACGCCAATGCCATTGCTGGCCTGACGTATGGTTTTCCCGCCATCACCCATTTTCTGGGATTTTCCCATGCGTTATCTCGCAAGCTGACGGAAACCCACGGGCTAAAAATCGATGGCTGTGCTGTCGTCAGCCATGAGCACCAGATCCACGCGCATACGTCCGGTCGTGATTATCAGTTTGCCCTGACGCGCAATCCGCTCACCCGGGACGCGAAAACAGCCTCCTTTAATGAAGAGGGCCGGATGCATATGACGGTTTCGTTGCTGCTGGAATGCCATGGGGAAATCCCTAATGGCGAGTACGGGCAGCGCGATCTGGCAGAGCATCTCAGCCAGGTTTGCCCGACGCTCAGGCTGGCGGGTGGCATCATCGTCGATATTCAGGCTATTACCGTCATGGCGATGCCGTCCGACAGTCGTGACCTGTGTCGGTTGCAGTGGCAGCTGATGCCCGGTTTTGCCTTACGCGATCGCAGCAGCTGGCTGGGGGAACATTATCAAACGCTTCTTGAGAGCGATCCCAATACCTCGCTGCTCGATGCCTGGCTCGATTTCGCTGCGTTGAAGTTTCAGGCTGAAACGCCGGAGGAGGGCGACGTTCGTGAGGGCGAACCGGCTAACTGGCACTATGTTCCGAAACCTAACCCTGGTTATCTGGTGCCCTTGATGACTGGCTATCAGCGAATTTCTGAACTCTATTCCCCCGGCATGGTAAGTAACGCACGTGATGCAGAAACACCCTTTGCGTTTACGGAGGCGGTGTATGGCGTGGGCGAGTGGTGCGGTCTGCACCGGATTCAGTCTCTTAATGAAATTTTCTGGCGTTTTCATACGACAAAAACGGGCTACTACTGTCAGGGCGCGGGCGCGCCGGTGACATCTGCACATTCAAAATAAAAAGGATTTAGCTATGGCAAAGGCTCCAACTGCCGTTAAAACGGCATCTGTTCTGGCATTTGAACGTAAACTGGCGACGTCGGATGCGGTGATGTATTCCGGAAGCTGGCAGGGTAAAACCTGGCAACCGATCCGCATTCAGGAAAAAGCGGTGCGTGGCACGATTTCCAACCGCCTGAAGAACGCGCTTACTAACGATCCGGCAAAACTGGATGCCGAGATCCAGAAAGCTAACCTCCAGCGGGTGGATGTGGCTGCGCTGCCCGCAGACGCCGACACCTTACAGGTGAAGTTTACCCTACGCGTGCTGGGCAACCTGTCCACGCCTTCCGTGTGTAATGACCGCGCCTATCAGGATGCGCTTCAGCAGGTTATTGACGGCTATATCAGTGAACACGGCTTTGCAGAACTGGCGCGCCGCTATGCAACTAACCTGGCGAACGGACGTTTTTTATGGCGTAACCGCGTCGGCGCTGAAAAAATTATCGTGCGCGTGACGGGCAGTAAAACGTGGACGTTTGATGCTTATTGCTACGCACTGCGGGATTTTTCTGCAAGCGATAAGGATCTTGAAGCGTTGGCGCAGGAAATTGAAAAAGGGCTTAGCGGTGAGGGATTTGTGCTGTTGAACGTAGAGGCACAGGTGCTGCTCGGTGCCGGACAGGAGATCTTCCCGTCGCAGGAGCTGGTTCTTGACAGCAACAGCAGCAAGAGTCGCCTGCTGTATCAGGTTGATAATGTGGCTGGCATGCACTCGCAGAAAATCGGCAATGCGATTCGGACGATCGATACCTGGCATCCAAAGGTGGATGAGCTTGGCGCGATAGCCGTTGAGCCGTATGGATCGGTCACCAGCCGCGGCGTGGCCTGCCGTCAGCCAAAAGAGAAAATGGACTTCTACACGCTCCTTGATAACTGGGTGACGAAAGGGCAGAAACCCGACGCTGAGCAGCAGCATTATGTGATGGCTGTACTGATCCGTGGCGGTGTCTTCGGCGAGAAGGGCGAGTAAGGAGTGATTATGGATCACTATATTGAGATCCGCGTGCTGCCCGACCCGGAGTTTACCGAGGAGATGCTAATGGCCGCGCTGATGGCCAAACTACATCGTGCGCTGGGTCAGCGAGGGAAAGGGGATATTGGCGTTAGCTTCCCTGCGCACGGTATTAAGCCCGGCGCGGTATTACGCCTACACGGCGAACACCTGGCGTTAAGCGAACTCGAATCGCTGGCATGGCGAAAAGGTCTGAGCGATTACTGTCTGTGCTCGGCAGTTAAAGCCGTGCCAGAGGTATATCACTGGCGATGCGTATCCCGCGTTCAGGTGAAAAGCAGCGCGCCGCGGCTTATGCGTCGTTCGGTAAAAAAAGGTTGGATAACCGAAGAAGAGGCGCAGCAAAGGATACGCACAATGGAGGAAGCGAGGACCGATTTGCCCTGGCTCAATTTACGTAGCCTCTCGACGGGCCAGTCTTTCAGGCTTTTTATCCGTCATGGTGAGTTGCTTTCCGCACCTGTGGTTGGCATGTTTTCAACCTACGGACTCAGCGCGACAGCGACAGTTCCCTGGTTCTGATAAATCACAGCCGCATCAGCTTTCAGGGTGCGGTTTTTTCTGCGAGACGGGTATCAAAATCAAAAGGCAGTAATTCAACAGAATTGAGTGCTTTGCGGAATGCCGGATGCAATGGATTAAGTATGGCGTTGTTTTCATAGGGAATGATGCAGGAGGGTAAGATGAGTGCGAGAGCGCTGTTAGCCTGCAACCAACCGGTACCCAGATCCATCGTTGATACCGGCGCCGGATTTTCCTGCCAGTCCTCGGGCAGCCACGCTTTATCCAGGTAATCAATCTGATCATCCGGGATATTAATGCTGAAAAGCTGGTACTGGTTCAGCACGGTGTCTTTTCTGACGTGCACCAGAATTTCCAGTGAAGCCAGCGAGATGGAGGTGGAGACATACACGGCAGGATGGCCTTTATGATTCCAGCGTCCTCCATACTGGTTTGCACCACTTCCACTCCACGCTTCGCTGGCAAAACGTCCTGTTACCAGACGATAAAAAATCATGCGAACACTCCGTGCTCCAGCCGACCAATCAAATCGGTAACTTCCAGCGCACCGGTTTCCGTGGCAATCAGATCGACAGGTGCAACATTGCCAAGCCCACGTACCGGTAACTGCAACCAGTTCCATGCCTCTTCTTTACTGCCGAAATAATCGACGGCCGCATCCAGTACCCGAACGAAACGCGCCACACGTTCGCTCTCGTCGGGCGTCAGCGTCCGGCCCGTACTTTTGCGGCGGGCAACGTTACGCTCGTTAATTCCCGTGACGCGTAAAATCTCCGCTTTCGACATGTCCGTCCACTCGTGAATATTGTCGAGGACGCTGACGGGTAATCCTTGATTGAGATATTCAATCAACCGCATGCCTCTGCTTGCAGGTAAACCGGCGTAGCGCCACAGCGTGTTATCAGCCGACCTTTGCGCAGGAACCCATGTTCTCATGATACCTCCTGAGTGATGTCATTTGTCATGAGTAAGTATAGCCATTTGTCAGAGAGTATGGAACGGGTGTTTTTTGTTCAGGGTGGGGTAAAAGAAGGATGATATTTGACCCTAATTTTTGCCCAGAATGTAATGTATTGATTTTTAGATTAAAAATCCTGGGGTGTAAAAAAAGGGTTTGAGCAGTGTTTTTAGCTTTTTTTGTATGAAAATCATGATGGTGGAGAGGTATTATTTCAGTGCACTGCCGTACAGGCAGCTTAGAAATTTACGTACTGCAATAAATTCGTCTTTTGTAAGTGCACTGCCGTACAGGCAGCTTAGAAAGATGACGGCACGACGGTCGCGATGTTTTTATAGTGCACTGCCGTACAGGCAGCTTAGAAACATCTGAGTCAGTCGTGCGAGCTGACGTTCGCGTGCACTGCCGTACAGGCAGCTTAGAAACGTATGGTGAACTCCGGTACCGAAGCGACCATGTGCACTGCCGTACAGGCAGCTTAGAAACCGTAACGGCGTGGCGCAGCCGCTGCGTCTGTGTGCACTGCCGTACAGGCAGCTTAGAAAATGACAAAATTGAAGCTGTTTTGGAAAGGCTGGTGCACTGCCGTACAGGCAGCTTAGAAAACGATTCCCGGTAGCCCTAAGCCCTGGAAATCGTGCACTGCCGTACAGGCAGCTTAGAAAGTGTACTTCGACGGATATACCCACTACAGCACGTGCACTGCCGTACAGGCAGCTTAGAAAAGAAACGCTATTAAAGGGAAAAATATTCATACGTGCACTGCCGTACAGGCAGCTTAGAAAGGCACGCTGTCGGCGGGCAGTTAGTTGAAGTCGTGCACTGCCGTACAGGCAGCTTAGAAAATTTCAAACTTTTCCCGGCCAACATGTATAACGTGCACTGCCGTACAGGCAGCTTAGAAATGACGGGCAGAAGTACACCGATACGCCGATCCCGTGCACTGCCGTACAGGCAGCTTAGAAAATACAGGGCTGCCGCTATAGTGCAAACCAATATGTGCACTGCCGTACAGGCAGCTTAGAAAAATCAACGTGAACTTTCATGGCGCAGAACTGTGTGCACTGCCGTACAGGCAGCTTAGAAATGGCAACTCGATAACGGTGGTTTTACCACGCGCGTGCACTGCCGTACAGGCAGCTTAGAAAGACGTGAAAAACATCCACGAAGCCCGGTCTTTTGTGCACTGCCGTACAGGCAGCTTAGAAATTCATTGTGATCATGCCAATCGGTGTATGGTTGTGCACTGCGGTACAGGCAGCTTAGAAATGCCTGACTTCCTTCGACTGGGTGAAACGTTCGTGCACTGCCGTACAGGCAGCTTAGAAAAGCATCATTCCGCGGCGTGCCGTTCAAAGTCTGTGCACTGCCGTACAGGCAGCTTAGAAACGCGTGCTGGTGCAGAACGACAGCGATATCCAGTGCACTGCCGTACAGGCAGCTTAGAAAAGCCGCCTGTTTACCAGTGATGAAGATGCGTTCGTGCACTGCCGTACAGGCAGCTTAGAAATCGTTGCGGGTTGATCAGCATGTCGTCGATTGGTGCACTGCCGTACAGGCAGCTTAGAAATGTGAACTGAATGAGAACGCCGACGGCGTTAGCTGCACTGCCGTACAGGCAGCTCAGAAATTGTTGCTGATCACCCTCCCGTTGTCACCCGGGTACACTGCTGTACAGGCAGTTTAGAAACGTTGAGTTTCTCGAGCCACGGTTTTGACATTGTTCACTGCCGTACAGGCAGTTTTATAACATCCAACGCAGCAGCATTTCCCACCGCATCCGTGCACCACCGCACAACCAACACAAAACCCGAAACCAAACCCGAAACCCAACCAATCGTTCAAATAATCGACTGTGCTAACAAAAAAATAAGGCCGGGAATATCCCGGCCTTATTTAATATTCATCTGCCATTACAGGCGAAAACAATTAGCGACTACGGAAGACAATGCGGCCTTTGCTCAGGTCGTACGGGGTCAGTTCAACAGTCACTTTGTCGCCCGTCAAAATGCGGATATAGTTTTTGCGCATTTTACCGGAGATGTGCGCAGTTACCACGTGACCGTTTTCCAGTTCTACGCGAAACATGGTATTAGGCAACGTATCAAGTACGGTACCCTGCATTTCAATATTGTCTTCTTTGGCCATCTAATCCTCTGGGGTATCACTACCAAGTTTTGAACCGGCAAGATAATGCCGAAATTCCTCAATTAAGTAAAGAATTGCGCGTTTAAAACGCAGCAAAACAGTCTCAGCGTATTGCCCAAGCGTCACGGTACAACCGAACGGAAAGCGCATTCGTAAAGGGGAGACGACAGGATAAACGTCAGGACGTTATCTGAAGCGAGGGTCCCAAACGGCGGCGGGGCAACAGGCAGAAGCTACTCTGCGGCATAATTATAACACCCTCATAAAAAATATGCGGAAAACATTTAGGCATTGGGCATAAAGAGCGTTCTGGGAACCCAAAAATCGCGTGGAAGGGTCTCTTTTCGGCACTGTTCCAGGTGTTCGATATAATGTCGGCGGGAGATTTCAACGGCGCCGAGCGAGGCGGTGTGCTCATTCAACACCTGGCAATCCATCAGCCGTCCGCCACGTCGGGCAAATTCCTCACTAAACACCAGCAGCGCGGTTTTCGACGCATTCGTGTCGCGGGAGAACATCGACTCGCCGCAGAACAGCGTGCCCTGCGCCACGCCGTACATTCCGCCGACGAGGTTATCCTCTTTCCATACTTCAATAGAGTGCGCGTAGCCCAGCTCATGAAGCTGGTGGTAGGCGATAATGATATCGCGGGTTATCCAGGTGCCTTCATGACGATCTTCAGCGCAGCCTTCGATAACCTGGCCGAAGGCGTGATTGAGCGTGACGCGAAAAGGTGATTTTGCATGAAAACGCTTCATGCTGCGGCTCAGGTGAAACTGTCCAGGCCACAGCACGGCTCGCGGGTCGGGAGACCACCATAAGATCGGGTCGCCGGGAGAAAACCACGGGAAGATGCCGCGCTGGTAAGCCATTAAGAGCCGTGCCGGACTGAGATCGCCGCCCAGAGCCAGCAAGCCGTTAGGTTCACGCAGCGCCCCCTCCGGTGAAGGGAACGCAATATTATGGCGAGAAAGCTGCACCAGGCGCATGACAACAGAACTCCAGTACGCGAGAGAGGACGCTACAAATATAGTCTACAGGCGCTGTTTAAACTGGTAGTAGCGACCCTGTTTTGCCAGCAGCTCTGCGTGACTACCTTGCTCAATTATGTGTCCGTTGTCCATCACAATTATCTGATCGAAATTCACCAGCCCGCGCAGACGGTGCGTGACCATCAGTACGGTTTTACCTTTCATCACATTCGCCAGTAAATCAAGGATTTGGCTCTCTGTCGTGGCATCCAGTCCTTCTGTCGGCTCATCCAGCAGCATCAGCGGCGCATCGTGCAGCAGCGCACGCGCAATGGCCAGACGACGCAGTTCGCCGCCGGAAAGCTGTCGACCTCCTTCACCCAGCCAGCTGTTCAAGCCGTCGTCTTCAAGCAGCTTGTGCAGCCCAACCTGCTCCAGCATTGCTCGCAGCGTATCGTCGGAGGCATCTGGTGCCGCCAGAAGAAGATTATCGCGCAGCGTAGCGCTGAACAGATGCACCCGCTGGGGCACGACGCTGACTGTTTTACGCAAGGCCGCTTCGCTAAAACCAGACAGCGGAACGTCGTTAAACCGAATCTCGCCCTGCTGTGGGTCCCACGCGCGCGTGAGAAGTTGCAGAAGTGTCGATTTCCCACATCCCGTACGGCCAAGGATCGCAATGCGCTGCCCGGCATCAACAGAAAGGGTGATGTCTTCCAGCGCGTTTTGCGCCTGCTTGTCGTAGGCGAAAGTGACATTGCTGAGCGTCAGCGCGACCTGCTCTGGCACAGCGGTTTGACCCGCGCTGAACTTCACTTCCGGCTCCTGCTCGGCAATATCTGTGATGCGCAGCGCAGAGGCAATCACCTGGCCGAGATGCTGAAAAGCGCCCGTGACCGGGGCTAAGGCTTCAAAGGCTGCCAGGGCACAGAAAACAAACAGCGCAATCAGCGGGCCAGGCTGCGCGTTACCGCCCACGCCACCGGAGGCCATCCAGAGCATGGCGATGACGGCAATCCCACCAATTAACATCATCAGCGCCTGGGAGAACGCGGTCAGTTCAGACTGGCGACGCTGGGCTTCATGCCAGTTCAGCTCCGTATTTTCCATACGGGCGCGGTAGCGCTTGCTGGCGCCAAAAAGGGTAAGCTCGGCCTGTCCCTGCAACCAGGCGGTGAGCTGCTGGCGATATTCCCCGCGCAGACGCGTCAGGTTTTCCCCGGTGGTTTTACCTGCACGATAAAACAGGGGCGGCAGAATAATCAGCGTCATCAGCATGATGCCGCCGAGCGTCAGTGCGATGGGAACATCCAGGAAACTCAACCCCAGCGTGACCACGACAATCACCACAAACGCGCCCACCATGGGTGAAATGACGCGCAGATAGAGGTGATCCAGCGTATCCACATCCGCGACCACGCGGTTGAGTAATTCGCCCTGTCGAAAACGTGCCAGCCCGGCAGGGGAGAGGGGCAGCAGTTTGCTGAACGTATAAATACGCAGGTGTTGCAGCACGCGGAAGGTCGCGTCGTGGCTGACCAGACGCTCGAAGTAGCGCCCGGCAGTTCGCGTAATCGCCGTACCGCGCACCCCGGCGGCAGGCAGCATGTAGTTGAAGCTGTACAGCCCGGCAAAGCCTGCGGCCGCAGACGCGGAGAGGAACCAGCCGGAAAGCGTAAGTAGGCCGATGCTGGCGAGCAGCGTGACGATCGCCAGCACGATCCCGAGCGTCAGCATCCATTTGTGGCGTTTATACAGTGCAAGATACGGAAGCAGGGCGCGCATCAGATATCCTCCTGACGGTTCGCCAGCAGGGTCGCAAACGGCCCCTGCGCGGCAACAAGCGCGGCGTAATCGCCTTGCTCAACAATGTGTCCGTTTTCCATCACCCAGATCTGATCCCAGTCGGCAATACCTTCCAGCTGGTGAGTCACCATCAGGGTGGTTTGCTGGCGTGAGGCTGCGTTAAGCGCATCCATCACGCGCTGCTCGCTGTGAGCGTCCAGGCTGGCGGCGGGTTCGTCCAGCAGCATTAGCGAAGAGGGATTCAGCAGCGCACGGGCAACCGCGACGCGCTGTGCCTGGCCCACTGACAGCCCGGCAGACTGATCGCCAATGACGGTATCGACACCCTGCGCAAGCAGCGGCAGAAACTCGCTGACCCAGGCGCGGTCGAGGACCGATTGCAGCTCATCTTCACGCGCATCCGGGCGTGCCAGCAGCACATTCTCGCGCAGCGTCGGAGCTGGCAGCTGCGGGTTTTGCCCCACCCAACTCAGCTGTTTACGCCAGGCATCCGGATCGAGCTCGCGCAGCTCCGTTTTGTTGATACGCAGCGATCCGGTGTACGCCATAAAACCTGACAGTGCATTCAACAGTGAGCTTTTACCTGAGCCGCTGGTGCCCACCAGCACCACCCGTTGCCCGGCAGGCAGGGTAAAGTTCAGCGGACCGGCCAGCACTTTGCCTTCAGGCGACAGAACGGAAAAATCCTGTGCTTCAATGGTCACCGGATCGTTCGTATTCAGCGTTACCTCACCACGCTCCGGATGCGCCAGCGGCGTTTCCATAAAGGTTTTCAGGCTGTCGGCAGCACCCACCGCCTGCGCTTTGGCATGGTAAAAGGTGCCGAGATCGCGAAGCGGCTGGAAAAACTCCGGGGCCAGGATCAGCGCCAGGAACCCGGCGGAGAGCGTGACCGCCGTACCGTAGTGGCCAAAGTCCAGCGCGCCGAGGTAGGAGAAGCCAAAGTAAACCGCCACCAGCGCAATCGACAGGGAGGTGAAAAATTCGAGCACGCCAGAAGAGAGGAAGGCCATGCGCAACACTTCCATGGTGCGCTGACGAAAATCCTGCGACGCCAGGCGAATGTTTTCGGTTTCCGCTTCACCACGACCAAAGATCCGCAGGGTTTCCATTCCGCGCAGACGGTCCAGGAAATGACCGCTCAACCGACCCAGCGCCAGAAAGTTACGACGGTTAGCATCTGCCGCGCCCATGCCGACCATCGCCATAAACAGCGGGATGAGCGGGGCGGTGCCCAGCAGGATCAACGCCGCCACCCAGTTAACAGGGAAGATGGCGATAACAATCATCAGAGGCACAAACACCGCCAGCGCCATCTGCGGAAGATAACGCGCGTAGTAATCGTGCATATCGTCGATTTGCTCAAGGATCAGCGTCGCCCAGCTACCGGCCGGCTTGCCCTGGATCCACGCAGGCCCGGCTTCCGAAAGCCGGTCGAGCACCTTGCGGCGGATCTCATAGCGGATGTGCTGCCCGGCATGGAACCCAACCCGCTCTCGCAGCCAGACCACCCACGCACGCAGAACGAAAACCAGCACCAGAACGATAAACGGCAACAGCAGCGCTTCGCGCGGGATGTTCTCCATGATCATATGGTTGAGAATGCGGGCCAGCAGCCATGCCTGGGCAACAATCAACAGACCGCTGATAAATCCCAGAACGCGGGAAATCATAAGCCAGCGGCGGGACAGAACGCTTTGCTGTTTCAGCCAGCGGGTTAACTCTTGTTGACGGGTTTTTTCCATTGCGTACTTTGCAGGTGACGTTATAAGAAATTAGACCTCTGCATGTTACACGCGAGCAAAAATAAAGGCGACCAGTGGCCGCCTTTATTTACGTTTGTTACTGACTTGTAAAGATTATTTACCTTGTTCAGCCAGTCCGTCCAGATAGCGTTCTGCGTCCAGCGCGGCCATACAGCCGGTGCCCGCAGAGGTGATCGCCTGACGATAAATATGGTCCATTACGTCGCCGGCTGCGAAGACACCCGGAACGCTGGTCTGGGTGGCGTTGCCGTGAATGCCAGACTGCACTTTGATGTAGCCGTTCTCAAGCTCCAGCTGACCTTCGAAGATAGCCGTGTTCGGGCTGTGGCCGATGGCCACAAACAGACCTGCCACTTCCAGCGATTCGACGTTATCGGTGTTCTGGGTATCACGGATACGCAGTCCCGCCACGCCCATCTGATCGCCAGTCACTTCTTCCAGCGTACGGTTGGTATGCAGCACAATATTGCCGCTCGCCACTTTGTCCATCAGGCGTTTGATCAGGATCTTCTCCGCGCGGAAGGTGTCGCGACGGTGGATCAGGTGTACTTCTGAGGCAATGTTTGCCAGATACAGCGCTTCTTCCACAGCGGTGTTGCCGCCGCCGATCACCGCAACTTTCTGATTGCGATAGAAGAAACCGTCGCAGGTCGCGCAGGCTGAGACGCCGCGGCCTTTGAACGCTTCTTCAGACGGCAGACCGAGATAGCGGGCAGAGGCGCCGGTGGCGATGATCAGCGCATCGCAGGTGTATTCGCCGCTGTCACCCGTCAGGCGGAACGGACGGTTCTGCAAATCGACTTTATTGATGTGGTCGAACAGGATTTCGGTTTCGAATTTGGCGGCATGCTCGTGCATGCGCTCCATCAGCAGTGGCCCGGTCAGGTCGTTCGGGTCGCCCGGCCAGTTTTCCACTTCCGTGGTGGTGGTCAGCTGACCGCCTTTTTCCATCCCGGTGATCAGTACCGGTTGCAGGTTAGCGCGTGCAGCATAGACCGCTGCGGTATATCCCGCAGGTCCAGAACCAAGGATTAGCAGCTTACTGTGTTTGGTCGTGCCCATGAGATCCCCATTGTTGTTGGCAGGCAATGGGCTGGATTGTAGGGAATTTGTTGCCGTAAAAAAAGAGCACGGCAGTTTTGCTTCCGATATATGCAATAGACGCGCCCTATGGGTCAGAGGCGGTCACATCACGTCTGCTACTGAAAACCGCGCGTTTATAAGGCAATAAAATGAGGATTAATACCCCTCCGTAATGAATATCCGGCATCTTGTACTAAAAATCGATGTTTTGCTTTGACAATCCCCTGCGCTTTTGCGAAAACATTCAAGGAAGAAAAAAAGACGCACGAACTGCATGCCGCATAGACATGCACGGAAATGCCATTTTTACCGGGTCAGTGAAATCTACGCATGGTGTGGACAGACGCCATACGTGATGTCTGTGACTGCTTTCGGGCAACGGTCTTCTTACCGCAGAACCCGAATCCACATCGCGTCTAATACATAACCAGGCGATGTGATGAATAACGGGTACAGGCTCTGAACAGTGATGTGCACAGGGTCCAGGCAGGAGTAGGGAAGGAATACAGAGAGACAATAATAATGGTAGATAGCAAGAAGCGCCCTGGCAAAGATCTCGACCGTATCGATCGTAACATTCTTAATGAATTGCAAAAGGATGGGCGTATTTCCAACGTCGAGCTTTCAAAACGTGTGGGACTTTCCCCGACGCCGTGCCTTGAGCGTGTGCGTCGACTGGAAAGACAGGGTTTTATTCAGGGCTATACGGCTCTGCTGAACCCGCATTATCTGGATGCCTCACTTCTGGTATTTGTTGAGATTACTCTGAATCGTGGTGCACCAGATGTGTTTGAGCAATTTAACGCCGCTGTACAAAAACTTGAAGAAATTCAAGAGTGTCATCTGGTTTCCGGTGATTTTGACTACCTGTTGAAAACCCGTGTGCCTGATATGTCCGCCTACCGTAAGCTGCTGGGTGAAACCCTGCTGCGTCTGCCAGGCGTGAACGACACCCGTACTTATGTGGTGATGGAAGAGGTCAAACAGAGCAATCGTCTGGTTATTAAGACGCGCTAACACGGAACAGGTGCAAAATCAGTGTAGTTTGATTACACTCCTGTTAATCCATACAGCAACAGTGCCGGGGAGTCCCGGCGCTGTTGTCCGTTTTAGCACACAGGCAGGACATGCCTGATACCTGGAGAGCCTTTCTTGAGCCAGGAATACACTGAAGACAAAGAAGTCACATTATCTAAGCTAAGCAGCGGACGTCGTCTCCTTGAGGCGTTACTGATTGTTATTGCCCTTTTTGCCGTCTGGCTGATGGCTGCCTTACTCAGTTTCAACCCCTCAGATCCCAGCTGGTCGCAAACCGCATGGCATGAGCCTATCCATAATTTAGGTGGCGTTCCCGGCGCCTGGCTTGCGGACACGCTTTTCTTCATTTTCGGTGTGATGGCCTATACCCTTCCCGTCATCATTATTGGCGGATGCTGGTTTGCCTGGCGTCATCGACAGAACGACGACTACATCGATTATTTTGCCGTTTCGCTGCGCCTGATTGGCGCCCTGGCGCTGATCCTCACCTCCTGCGGACTGGCGGCGATCAATGCCGATGACATCTGGTACTTCGCCTCCGGCGGGGTGATTGGCAGCCTGTTGAGCTCCGCGCTGCAACCGATGCTTCACAGCAGCGGCGGCACGCTGGCGCTGCTCTGCATCTGGGCGGCAGGGCTGACGCTGTTTACCGGCTGGTCCTGGGTGAGTATTGCCGAAAAAATCGGCAGTTTTATTCTGACTCTGCTGACGTTTGCCAGCAATCGCACCCGTCGTGACGATACGTGGGTCGATGAAGACGAATATGAAGATGAGTACGAAGAGGAAGACGAGGCACCTGTGCAGCGTCGTGAATCCCGCCGTGCCCGTATTCTGCGCGGTGCTCTGGCACGCCGCCAGCGCGTTGCTGAAAAATTCGCTAACCCGTTAGGCCGTAAAACGGATGCCGCGCTTTTCTCCGGCAAACGTATGGATGAAGAGGAGCAGATTGAGTATCGCGGCGAGGCCGTCGATCCTGATGATGTGTTGTTCTCTGGTCATCGAGCTACGCCGGGTGAGTATGACGAATACGATCCGCTGTTGCATGGTCATTCCGTGACTGAACCGGTAGCCGCTGCTGCTGCCGCAACGACGGCTGCGCAGGCCCATGTTGCGCCTGTTGAAGCTGTGATGCCGTCCTCGCCTGTTCCGGCACCGGAGTCCGCGATCCAGCAACCGCAGGTAGACTGGCAGACTGCGCCAGGCGTCCATACGCCTGAACCGTCCATTGCGCCGGAGCCTGAAAGCTATATTCCTGTTCAGCAGGAACAGTGGCAGCAACCGTATCAGCCGCCTGAGCCTGTCAGCGAGCCGCAACAGCCGTATCAGGCTTATACGCCCGAACCCGCTGTACCTGAACAGCCATACGTTGCGCCGGTGTCTGAACCCGAAGTGGTGGAGGAAGCGAAGCCATCCCGTCCGCCATTGTACTATTTTGAAGAAGTGGAAGAGCGCCGTGCCCGTGAGCGCGAGCAGCTTGCCGCCTGGTATCAGCCCGTGCCTGACCCGGTGCAGGAGCCTGTCGTAAAAGCGCCTTCTGCGAGCGTTGCACCTGTAGACCCAGCGCCAGCCGTTGCGTCGGGAGCGGAAGCCGTGAAGCAGGCAACGACAGCCGCTGCCGCGTCCGCTCCACTATTCAGCCCGGCAACCGATGGTGCGCCGCGTCCTCAGGTAAAAGAGGGTATTGGTCCACAATTGCCGCGCCCTAATCGCGTGCGCGTACCGACGCGCCGGGAGCTGGCCTCTTATGGCATTAAGCTGCCTTCCCAGCGTATGGCGGAAGAGAAAGCCCGTGAGTCCGACTACGAAGATGATGCCGACGAACTGCATCAGGATGAGCTGGCGCGTCAGTTTGCCGCCCAGCAGACTCAGCGCTACGGGAATGAGTACCAACACGATGTTCATTCTCAGCAGGATGAAGATGATGCTGCCGAAGCGGAATTAGCGCGTCAGTTTGCGGCCACGCAACAGCAACGTTATTCCGGTGAGCAGCCTTCGGGGGCAAACCCGTTCTCGCTCTCGGATTTTGAATTTTCACCGATGAAAGATCTGGTGGATGACGGTCCGAGCGAACCGCTGTTCACGCCGAGCGTGATGCCGGAAGCGGAGCCAGTGCGTCAGGCGCCAGCGCCACAGGTTAATGCGCAGCCACAACAGCCAGCGCCACAGGCTTATACGCAGCCGCATACACCACCGGCCCAACCGCCGCAGCCGCAGTTCCAGCAGCCAGCACCACAGCCGCAGGAAAGCCTGATTCACCCGCTGCTGATGCGTAACGGAGACAGCCGTCCGCTGCAACGACCAAGTACGCCGCTGCCGTCGCTGGATCTGTTAACGCCGCCGCCAGCGGAAGTCGAGCCGGTGGATACTTTTGCCCTTGAGCAGATGGCCCGTCTGGTGGAAGCGCGTCTGGCTGACTTCCGTATTAAAGCGGACGTGGTGAACTACTCACCTGGCCCGGTGATCACCCGTTTCGAACTGAACCTGGCGCCAGGCGTAAAAGCCGCGCGTATTTCTAACCTCTCCCGTGACCTGGCGCGCTCTCTGTCGACCGTGGCGGTACGCGTGGTGGAAGTGATCCCAGGCAAGCCTTACGTTGGCCTTGAGCTGCCAAACAAGAAACGCCAGACCGTTTATCTGCGTGAAGTTCTGGATAACACCAAATTCCGCGACAACCCGTCCCCGCTGACCGTGGTGCTGGGTAAAGATATTGCTGGCGATCCGGTGGTTGCCGATCTCGCGAAGATGCCGCACCTGCTGGTTGCAGGTACCACCGGCTCCGGTAAATCGGTAGGGGTGAACGCCATGATCCTCAGTATGCTCTACAAAGCGCAGCCTGAAGATGTGCGTTTCATCATGATCGACCCGAAAATGCTTGAACTGTCCGTCTACGAAGGCATTCCGCACCTGTTAACGGAAGTAGTGACCGACATGAAGGACGCCGCCAACGCATTGCGCTGGAGCGTCAATGAAATGGAGCGTCGCTATAAGCTGATGTCGGCGCTGGGCGTGCGTAACCTGGCCGGTTATAACGAGAAAATCGCCGAGGCGGCGCGTATGGGCCGTCCGATTCCGGACCCATACTGGAAGCCGGGTGACAGCATGGATGCCCAGCATCCGGTGCTGGAAAAACTGCCTTACATCGTGGTGCTGGTAGATGAATTCGCCGACCTGATGATGACCGTTGGCAAGAAGGTGGAAGAGCTGATTGCGCGTCTGGCGCAGAAAGCGCGTGCGGCGGGCATCCATCTGGTACTGGCAACGCAGCGTCCGTCCGTAGACGTTATCACCGGTCTTATTAAGGCAAACATCCCGACCCGTATCGCGTTTACCGTGTCGAGTAAAATTGACTCGCGTACTATCCTTGACCAGGGCGGTGCAGAGTCGCTGCTGGGAATGGGTGATATGCTCTATTCCGGCCCGAACTCCACCTCGCCGGTGCGTGTCCACGGTGCGTTTGTTCGCGACCAGGAAGTGCACGCGGTGGTGCAGGACTGGAAAGCGCGCGGGCGGCCGCAATACGTCGACGGCATCACCTCCGACAGTGAAAGTGAAGGCGGCGGCGGTGGTTTTGACGGCGGCGAAGAGCTGGATCCGTTATTTGACCAGGCGGTTAATTTCGTTACCGAAAAACGTAAAGCATCCATCTCCGGCGTCCAGCGCCAGTTCCGTATCGGCTACAACCGCGCGGCACGTATCATCGAGCAGATGGAAGCCCAGGGCATCGTGAGCGAACAGGGGCATAACGGTAACCGTGAGGTGCTGGCGCCACCGCCGTTTGATTAACCTTCAGCGATTGCAAAGAAGGGTAAATCAGCAAAAATTAAGCATATTCTTCTGTCGCCTGCCTTCGGGCAGGTTCAGAATAGAAACGGAACCCCCATATCGGGAAGACGTATTTTAAGGAATAACAATGAAAAAAATCGCCATCGCCTGTGCATTACTCTCCAGTTTTGTTGCCAGCAGCGTCTGGGCTGATGCAGCCAGCGACCTTAAAAGCCGACTGGATAAAGTGAGCAGCTTCCACGCCAGCTTCACGCAAAAAGTGACTGACGGCAGCGGCAACGCGGTGCAGGAAGGTCAGGGGGATTTGTGGGTGAAACGCCCGAATCTCTTCAACTGGCACATGACCCAGCCGGATGAAAGCGTTCTGGTGTCCGACGGTAAAACCTTATGGTTCTACAACCCGTTTGTTGAGCAGGCGACCGCCACCTGGCTGAAAGACGCGACCAGTAATACGCCGTTTATGCTCATTGCCCGTAACCAGTCCAGCGACTGGCAGCAGTACAACATTAAACAAAACGGTGATGAGTTCGTCCTGACGCCAAAAGGCAGCAACGGTAACCTGAAGCAGTTCACCATTAACGTGAGCAGCAACGGTACCATCAATCAGTTTGGTGCGGTTGAGCAGGACGATCAGCGCAGTAGCTATCAGCTTAAGTCTCAGCAAAACGGCGCTGTAGATGCTTCGAAATTCACCTTTACCCCGCCGCAGGGCGTAACGGTGGACGACCAACGTAATAAGTAAGAGGCATGAGTGAGCAACCTGTCGCTCGATTTTTCAGATAATGCGTTTCAACCTCTGGCCGCCCGTATGCGGCCAGAAAATTTAGCGCAGTACATCGGCCAGCAACACCTGCTGGCTGCGGGGAAACCCTTGCCGCGCGCCATAGAGGCCGGGCATCTGCACTCCATGATCCTCTGGGGGCCACCCGGAACCGGTAAAACTACCCTCGCTGAAGTGATCGCCCGCTATGCTAACGCGGACGTTGAGCGCATCTCGGCGGTGACGTCGGGGGTGAAAGAGATCCGCGAGGCGATCGAGCGCGCACGGCAAAACCGCAATGCCGGACGTCGCACCATTCTGTTTGTCGATGAAGTCCACCGCTTCAACAAGAGCCAACAGGATGCGTTTCTGCCGCACATTGAAGACGGCACGATTTTCTTCATCGGCGCAACCACGGAAAACCCGTCGTTTGAGCTGAACTCTGCGCTCCTTTCTCGTGCGCGCGTCTATCTTCTTAAGTCGCTGACCACGGAAGATATCGAAAAGGTTCTGACTCAGGCGATGGAGGACAACGCGCGGGGTTACGGCGGACAGGATATCGTTCTGCCGGACGACACGCGTCGTGCGATCGCTGAACTGGTCAACGGCGATGCGCGTCGGGCACTGAATACGCTGGAAATGATGGCCGATATGGCTGAAGTGGACGATGCGGGCAAGCGCGTACTGAAACCTGAATTGCTCACCGAAATAGCCGGTGAACGCAGCGCACGCTTCGATAATAAAGGCGATCGTTTTTACGACCTGATCTCGGCATTACATAAGTCCGTGCGCGGTAGCGCGCCGGATGCGGCGCTCTACTGGTACGCGCGTATCATTACCGCCGGTGGCGATCCGTTATATGTCGCGCGTCGCTGCCTGGCCATTGCGTCGGAAGATGTCGGAAATGCCGATCCACGCGCCATGCAGGTCGCTATTTCCGCCTGGGACTGCTTTACCCGCGTCGGGCCCGCGGAAGGCGAGCGTGCCATTGCGCAGGCGATTGTCTATCTGGCCTGCGCGCCGAAAAGTAACGCGGTGTATACCGCCTTCAAAGCGGCGATGTCGGACGCGCGTGAGCGCCCGGACTACGATGTGCCGGTACATCTTCGCAATGCGCCAACCAAATTGATGAAAGAGATGGGGTATGGGCAGGAGTATCGCTACGCCCATGATGAACCCAATGCCTACGCCGCCGGGGAAGAGTATTTCCCGCAGGAGATGGCACAAACCCGCTATTATCACCCCACAAACAGAGGTCTTGAGGGTAAGATTGGCGAAAAGCTCGCCTGGCTTGCCGGACAGGATCAAAATAGCCCTATAAAACGCTACCGTTAGTTCAATCGTTGCGGTAATGTTGGCAATATATCTCTGTGGCCGCAGGCTGTGGTCACTTTTTCCTCTTTTAATTCGATAAGCACAGGATAAGCATGCTCGATCCCAATCTGCTGCGTAATGAGCCAGACGCAGTCGCTGAAAAACTGGCACGCCGGGGCTTTAAGCTGGATGTAGATAAGCTGCGCGCTCTTGAAGAGCGTCGTAAAGTTTTGCAGGTACAAACTGAAAATCTGCAAGCAGAGCGTAATTCTCGATCGAAATCCATTGGCCAGGCGAAAGCGCGCGGGGAAGATATTGAGCCATTACGCCTGGAAGTGAACAAACTGGGTGAAGAGCTGGATCAGGCGAAAGCTGAACTGGACGTTCTTCAGGCTGAAATTCGTGATATCGCTCTGGCGATCCCGAACATTCCTGACGACAGCGTGCCTGTCGGCAAAGACGAAAACGACAACGTTGAAGTGAAACGCTGGGGTACGCCTCGCGAGTTTGACTTCGAGGTGCGCGATCACGTGACGCTGGGCGAAATGCACGCGGGCCTGGACTTTGCGGCTGCGGTTAAGCTGACCGGTTCTCGCTTTGTGGTAATGAAAGGTCAGATTGCCCATCTGCACCGCGCGCTGGCGCAGTTCATGCTGGATCTGCACACCGAGCAGCATGGCTACAGCGAAACCTACGTTCCGTATCTGGTTAACCACGATACGCTGTACGGTACAGGTCAGCTGCCGAAATTTGCCGGCGATCTGTTCCATACCCGTCCGCTGGACGAGGAAGCTGACAGCAGCAACTACGCGCTGATCCCAACCGCGGAAGTTCCGCTGACCAACCTGGTGCGTGATGAGATCATCGACGAAGACGATCTGCCAATCAAACTGACCGCACACTCTCCATGTTTCCGTTCTGAAGCCGGTTCTTACGGTCGCGATACGCGCGGTCTGATCCGTATGCACCAGTTCGATAAAGTTGAGATGGTGCAGATCGTTCGTCCGGAAGAGTCTATGGACGCGCTGGAAGAGATGACGGGTCACGCAGAGAAAGTGCTGGAACTGCTGGGGCTGCCATATCGCCGTATGGCGCTGTGCACCGGTGACATGGGCTTCGGCGCCTGCAAAACCTTCGACCTCGAAGTCTGGGTGCCTGCGCAAAATACCTACCGTGAAATCTCCTCCTGCTCTAACGTCTGGGATTTCCAGGCTCGCCGTATGCAGGCGCGTTGCCGCAGCAAGTCCGACAAGAAGACCCGTCTGGTTCATACCCTGAATGGTTCTGGTCTGGCTGTCGGCCGTACGCTGGTTGCCGTGCTGGAAAACTACCAGCAGGCTGATGGACGTATTGAGATCCCAGAAGTGCTGCGTCCATACATGAAAGGTCAGCAGTACATCGGCTAATGATTTTGCATTCACGCACAAAAGCGCCTTCGGGCGCTTTTTTTATCCCTCTGAATTGATACGACGCAATACCTCCTCACTCTAAAGTAGTAATACTTCCCCGAACGAAAGTTAGCATAAAACACCAGTAACGTTGTAAATCGTTATAAATAAAACTACATAGCGGTTTGCGCCGCCTCTCTTTTCTTTGTGAGCAACCAAAGTGAGTCTTTATGAAAATCAAAGCGCCTGAAGCGTTAATGGCTGCCGAGGTCACTCGCCGTGGGTTGATGAAAACCACGGCAATAGGTGGCCTGGCGGTGGCCAGCAGCGCCTTTACGCTCCCTTTTACCCGTCTGGCGTCGGCTGCGGAGGCTCTGTCTCCCGCTTCAGCCCCGGAAAAAGTGGTGTGGAGTGCCTGTACCGTTAACTGTGGTAGTCGTTGTCCCCTGCGTATGCATGTTGTGGACGGTGAAATCAAATATGTCGAAACCGACAATACCGGCGATGATAACTACGAAGGGTTACATCAGGTTCGTGCCTGTCTGCGTGGCCGTTCAATGCGCCGTCGCGTTTATAATCCGGATCGTCTGAAATACCCAATGAAGCGCGTCGGTAAGCGTGGGGAAGGGAAGTTCGAGCGCATTAGCTGGGACGAAGCCTACGATATTATCGCGACCAACATGCAGCGCCTGATCAAAGAGTACGGCAACGAATCCATCTACCTCAACTATGGCACCGGGACGCTGGGCGGTACCATGACCCGCTCCTGGCCGCCGGGTAAAACGCTGGTGGCGCGCCTGATGAACTGCTGCGGCGGCTATCTCAATCATTACGGTGACTACTCTTCCGCACAGATTGCTGCGGGGCTGAACTACACCTACGGCGGCTGGGCAGACGGTAACAGCCCGTCGGATATCGAAAACAGTAAACTGGTTGTGTTGTTCGGTAACAACCCAGGCGAAACGCGCATGAGCGGTGGTGGGGTAACCTATTATCTTGAGCAGGCGCGCGCCAAATCCAACGCACGTATGATCATCGTCGATCCGCGCTATACCGATACCGGTGCGGGACGTGAAGATGAGTGGATCCCTATTCGGCCTGGTACCGATGCGGCGCTGGTCAATGCGCTGGCGTATGTGATGATCACTGAAAACCTCGTCGATCAGCCGTTCCTTGATAAATACTGCGTGGGTTATGACGAGAAGACCCTGCCAGCCAGCGCACCGGCTAACGGGCATTACAAAGCGTACATTCTTGGTCAGGGCAGCGATGGGGTAGCGAAAACCCCTGAGTGGGCATCCACCATCACCGGCATCCCAGTCGAACGTATTGTTCAGCTGGCCCGTGAAATTGGTTCAACGAAACCGGCCTATATCAGCCAGGGCTGGGGGCCGCAGCGTCACGCGAACGGCGAAATTGCCACCCGCGCTATTTCTATGCTCTCGATTCTGACTGGCAACGTCGGCATTCACGGCGGTAATAGCGGGGCGCGTGAAGGCTCGTATGAAGTCCCGTTTGAACGTATGCCAACGCTGGATAACCCAGTTCAGACCAGCATCTCCATGTTTATGTGGACGGACGCGATCGAGCGCGGCCCGGAAATGACCGCGCTGCGCGACGGTGTTCGCGGCAAAGATAAGCTGGACGTGCCGATCAAAATGATCTGGAACTATGCCGGTAACTGCCTGATCAACCAGCACTCTGAAATCAACCGCACCCATGAAATTTTGCAGGACGACAAGAAGTGCGAAATGATTGTGGTGATCGACTGCCACATGACCTCATCGGCGAAGTATGCCGATATTCTGCTCCCGGACTGCACCGCGTCTGAGCAGATGGATTTCGCGCTGGACGCCTCCTGCGGCAACATGTCCTATGTGATCTTCACTGACCAGGCCATCAAACCGCGCTTCGAGTGCAAAACCATCTACGAGATGACTTCTGAGCTGGCGAAACGTCTTGGCGTTGAGCAGCAGTTCACTGAAGGACGTACTCAGGAAGGTTGGATGCGCCATCTGCACGAGCTTTCCCGCAAAGCCATTCCTGACCTGCCGGACTTCGATACCTTCCGCAAGCAGGGCATGTACAAGCAGCGCGATCCGGAAGGGCATCACGTGGCGTATAAAGCCTTCCGCGACGATCCGCAGGCCAATCCGCTGACTACGCCGTCGGGCAAAATCGAGATCTACTCCGAAGAGCTGGCAAAAATTGCCGCAACGTGGGAATTGCCGGAAGGGGACGTTATCGATCCGCTGCCGATTTATACGCCAGGCTTCGAAAACTACAACGATCCGCTGACGGAGAAATTCCCGCTTCAGTTGACCGGTTTCCACTACAAAGCGCGTGTCCACTCCACCTACGGCAACGTTGACGTACTGAAAGCGGCCTGCCGACAGGAGATGTGGATCAACCCGATGGATGCGAAAGCGCGCGGCATCAGTAATGGCGATCGCGTACGTATCTTCAACGGGCGTGGTGAAGTGCATATCGAAGCTAAAGTGACTCCGCGTATGATGCCTGGCGTTGTCGCGCTGGGAGAAGGGGCCTGGTATAACCCGGATGCGAACCGTATCGATCAGGCGGGCTGCATCAACGTTCTCACTACGCAGCGTCCGTCGCCGCTGGCGAAGGGCAACCCATCCCACACAAACCTCGTTCAGGTTGAAAAGGCGTAAGGATTAACCGATGACAACCCAGTATGGATTTTTTATTGATTCCAGCCGCTGCACCGGGTGCAAAACCTGCGAGCTGGCCTGCAAGGATTACAAAGACCTGACCCCGGACGTCAGCTTCCGGCGTATTTACGAATACGCGGGCGGCGACTGGCAGGAGGATAACGGCGTCTGGCATCAGAATGTCTTCGCCTATTACCTGTCGATTGCCTGCAACCACTGCGAAGATCCGGCCTGCACCAAGGTCTGCCCGAGCGGGGCGATGCACAAGCGCGACGACGGTTTTGTGGTGGTGAACGAGGATGTCTGCATCGGCTGTCGCTACTGCCACATGGCCTGCCCGTACGGCGCCCCGCAGTACAATGCCGCCAAAGGCCATATGACCAAGTGCGACGGCTGCCACAGCCGCGTGGCGGACGGCAAAAAGCCCATCTGCGTCGAGTCCTGCCCGCTGCGCGCGCTGGACTTTGGCCCGATTGAAGAGCTGCGCAAAAAACACGGTCAGCTTGCTGCCGTCGCGCCGCTGCCGTCTGCGCACTTCACGAAGCCGAGTATTGTGATTAAACCTAACGCCAACAGCCGTCCGACGGGTGACACCACCGGCTACCTGGCAAACCCGAAGGAGGTGTGAGATGGGAAGTGGATGGCATGAATGGCCGCTGATGATCTTCACGGTCTTTGGGCAGTGCGTGGCGGGCGGGTTTATCGTCCTTGCGCTGGCGCTGTTAAAAGGGAACCTCAATGCTGAACAGCAGCAGCGTTTGGTGTTAAGCATGTTTGGCCTGTGGGTGTTGATGGGCGTTGGGTTTATCGCCTCTACGCTGCACCTGGGCTCACCGATGCGCGCGTTTAACTCCCTGAACCGTGTAGGTGCCTCTTCGCTGAGTAACGAGATTGCCAGCGGCGCAATCTTCTTTGCCGTTGGTGGGCTGGGGTGGTTACTGGCAGCGCTGAAAAAGCTGCCTTCAGGGTTACGCGCGTTGTGGCTCATCGTCACCATGGTACTGGGCGTTGTCTTCGTCTGGATGATGGTCCGGGTGTACAACACCATCGATACCGTTCCGACCTGGTATAGCGTCTGGACGCCGATGAGCTTCTTCCTGACCATGTTTATTGGCGGGCCACTGCTGGGTTATCTGCTGCTGCGTGTGGCTGGCATTAATGGTTGGGCGATGCGCCTGCTGCCCGCGGTCTCGCTGCTGGCGCTGGTAATCAGTACCGTTGTCGCGCTCATGCAGGGAGCGGAGCTGGCGACTATTCACAGCTCTATCCAGCAGGCTTCGGCGCTGGTGCCGGATTACGGTTCGCTGATGGCCTGGCGTGTGGTGCTGCTGACGGCGGCGCTGGTGTGCTGGATTGCCCCTCAGCTTAAAGGTTACTCGCCTGCGCTGCCGTTGCTGTCTCTGGCCTTTGTGCTGGTGCTGGCAGGGGAGTTAATTGGTCGCGGCGTATTTTACGGTCTGCATATGACGGTCGGTATGGCTATCGCCAGCTAATTTTAGTTTTTGTTATAAAAAGCCGGGACATAGCGCCCGGCTTTTCTTTTTTCATTCATGAAATTTTTCGACTGATGTTTCGGTGTAAAAATTCCCGGAAATAAATAAAAACAAATAGATAATTAATATCAGTAGCAGGCTTTGCATTAGCAGGATGAGTTTTTTAAATCGACAAGGCGCATAACGTGCGTGACGCCTGAATCGGTAGATTGACTTTGTTTTTGCCAGTGGCATGATGCGCACGAAATCTGAACTTCCTCACGGTTTTTAATCCATGACCACCTATACCCGCCCGGTGCTTTTGTTGCTCTGTGGCCTGCTTTTGCTGACCCTGGCGATCGCGGTGTTAAACACACTCGTCCCGCTATGGCTCGCCCATGAAAACTTACCGACCTGGCAGGTGGGTATGGTTAGCTCGTCCTTTTTTACGGGCAATCTGCTGGGCACCTTATTAACGGGCAGCCTTATTAAGCGCTTTGGTTTTAACCGCAGTTATTATCTGGCGTCGCTGATCTTTGCCGTCGGCTGCGCCGGTTTAGGCCTCATGGTCGGCTTCTGGAGCTGGATGGTCTGGCGCTTTATTGCGGGCGTCGGCTGCGCCATGATCTGGGTGGTGGTTGAAAGTGCGCTGATGTGCAGCGGCACGTCCCGTAATCGCGGGCGTCTGCTGGCGGCCTATATGATGGTTTACTACGTCGGTACCGTGCTGGGACAGCTGATGGTCAGCAAACTGCCAACCGACCTGATGAGCGTGCTGCCGTGGGTGACGGGCATGGTGCTCGCGGCGATCCTGCCGCTGCTCTTTACCCGCATTGTGAATCAAAACAGCGAACATCAGGAAGCCACCCACGTCTGGCCGATGCTGAGACTGCGCCAGGCGCGTCTGGGGGTTAACGGCTGCATTATTTCCGGGATTGTGCTGGGCTCGCTCTATGGCCTGATGCCGCTCTATCTTAACCATCAGGGCGTCAGTGATTCCGGGATCGGTTTCTGGATGGCGGTGATGGTCAGCGCGGGGATTGTCGGCCAGTGGCCGATTGGCCGCCTGGCGGACCGCTTTGGTCGTCTGCTGGTGCTGCGCGTTCAGGTCTTCGTGGTCATCATGGGCTGTCTCGCCATGCTCAGCAACGCTGCGATGGCGCCTGCGCTGTTCATTCTGGGGGCTGCGGGCTTTACGCTCTATCCGGTCGCGATGGCCTGGGCATGTGAGAAAGTTGAGCATCACCAGCTGGTGGCGATGAACCAGGCTTTGTTGCTGAGTTACACCATCGGCAGTTTACTGGGGCCGACGTTTACCGCTATGCTCATGCAAAATTATTCTGATAATCTGCTGTTTATCATGATCGCCAGCGTGTCGTTTATTTATCTGCTAATGCTGCTGCGCAAAGTGGGCGAACATCCAACGCCAGTGGCCCATGCCTGATTTATTAAAAGCCTGTCGATGACAGGCTTTTTTGTCCCTGTCACATATAAGACTTTTACTTATTGTGAGTTTTTACTGCCTGGCGATAATTCCAATGAGTTCTCCCACTAAAAGGCAGCCATCATGTCTACTCGTCGTTTTTCCACTACCGCACTTGCCGTAGTGTTGGCTTTAACGTTTGCAACGGCTCCGGCCATGGCTAATCCTGGAAACGGGAATGGCGGTGGTCACGGAAACGGTGGCGGACAAGGTAATAGCGGCAATCATGGTAACGGGAACTCTGGTAACCATGGTAATAAGCACAATAACGGTCAGGATAACCCTGGGAAATCGGATAAGAGCTTTAAAAACAGCAAAGATGTCAGTAATGATGTGGATGCTCGCGTGAGCTTCGATCATGCCCGCCATCTGGCACTGAATTACGGCTTAACGGGTTACGACTCTCTGCCTCCGGGTATTGCGAAAAACCTGGCGCGCGGTAAGCCACTGCCTCCGGGCATTGCGAAGAAAACCGTGCCAGCCGATATGCTGGGTCAGCTTCCTTCCTATCCGGGCTATGAATGGCGCGTGGTAGGTAACGACCTGGTCTTAATTGCGCTGAGTACGGCGATTGTGACTTCCGTTATTAACGGCGTCTTTAAATAGAATATAAAAAGGCCCGGTTTTCACCGGGCCTTTTCGTTAATACATGACCTTATGGCCATACTGCTCAAGAATACCTTTGACGCGTTCCATTGTCTCTTTTTTCGGCGGCTTCACGCCATCGAGCTTGTACTCTTCACCCATCGCCACCCATTTATGTTTACCCAGCTCGTGATAGGGCAGGAGTTCGATTTTCTCCACGTTACCCATATCCCGGGTAAATTCACCCAGACGATGTGCAGAGTCATCATCATCTGACCAGCCCGGCACCACCACGTAGCGGATCCAGGTTTTGACGCCTTTGTTGGCAATGTATTTAGCAAATTCCAGGGTACGGTGGTTTGAAACGCCAACCAGATTCTGGTGGATCTCATCGTTCATCTGCTTGAGATCGAGCATCACCAGATCGGTCACTTCAAGCAATTCATCAATAACCGGATCGTAACGGCGCACAAAGCCGTTGGTGTCGAGGCAGGTATGAATGCCTTCTTTGTGGCAGGCGCGGAACCAGTCGCGCACAAATTCAGCCTGAAGAATGGCCTCACCGCCGGATGCCGTCACGCCACCGCCGGACGCGTTCATGAAGTGGCGATAGGTCACCACCTCTTTCATCAGATCTTCAACGGTGACTTCTTTACCGCCATGGGTGTCCCAGGTGTCACGGTTATGGCAGTACAGGCAGCGCATCAGGCAGCCCTGGAAGAAAGTGATAAAGCGGATCCCCGGGCCA
Organism: Enterobacter cloacae complex sp. EB5; assembly: GCF_031432835.1. NCBI lineage: Bacteria > Pseudomonadati > Pseudomonadota > Gammaproteobacteria > Enterobacterales > Enterobacteriaceae > Enterobacter > Enterobacter cloacae complex sp. EB5. Next base: position 413,551 of record NZ_CP133860.1, on the reverse strand, counting down.
TCGACGGTGCCACAGGATTCAAAGGAGTGAATGCGACCAATAATTGACATTGCGGTGATATCTCCGAATTTGGCCCATCCGGGGGCCTATGTAGATGCACAGCTCAAAGGCTATGTCGAGTCTGTTTTGGCTGTTATCCATTAAGTATAGATAGCGGACAAAAGAGACTGATGAAGCGAGGGTGTTAAAAAGGCCCCACTTGCGTGGAGCCTTTATTGTACGCTTTTTAACGCGTGATTTCAGTCAATTCCACTTACATGGACTGAGTGAAAGTACGGGTAATAACGTCCTGCTGCTGTTCTTTCGTCAGGGAGTTAAAACGTACTGCGTAGCCAGATACACGGATGGTCAGCTGAGGATATTTCTCAGGATGTTCCATCGCGTCGAGCAGCATTTCACGGTTCATCACGTTCACGTTCAGGTGCTGACCACCTTCGATGGACGCTTCGTGGTGGAAGTAACCATCCATCAGACCCGCGAGGTTAGTTTTACGCACTTCGTCGTCTTTACCCAGCGCGTTTGGCACGATAGAGAAGGTGTAAGAGATACCATCTTTCGCGTAAGCAAACGGCAGTTTAGCAACGGAGGTCAGAGAGGCAACCGCACCTTTCTGGTCACGACCGTGCATTGGGTTAGCACCTGGGCCGAATGGCGCGCCAGCACGACGACCGTCTGGGGTGTTACCGGTTTTCTTACCATACACAACGTTAGAGGTGATGGTCAGAACAGACTGAGTCGGGATAGCGTTACGATAGGTAGTGAGTTTCTGAATTTTCTTCATGAAACGTTCTACCAGGTCAACCGCCATGTCATCAACGCGAGCGTCGTTGTTACCAAACTGCGGATATTCGCCTTCGATTTCGAAGTCGATAGCCAGACCATCTTCGTCACGAATTGGTTTAACTTTCGCATATTTGATTGCAGACAGGGAGTCAGCCGCAACGGACAGACCTGCGATACCACACGCCATGGTGCGAACGACGTCACGGTCGTGCAGCGCCATCAGAGAGGCTTCGTAGCTGTACTTGTCGTGCATGTAGTGGATAACGTTCAGCGCGGTCACGTACTGTTTAGCCAGCCAGTCCATGAAGTGGTCCATGCGGTCCATGACTTCGTCATAGTTCAGCACGTCGCCTTTGATCGGTTCAGACTTAGGACCAACCTGCATTTTCAGTTTTTCATCAACGCCGCCGTTGATTGCGTACAGCATGGTTTTCGCCAGGTTTGCACGCGCACCGAAGAACTGCATTTGCTTACCAACAACCATTGGACTTACGCAGCAAGCGATAGCGTAGTCATCGTTGTTGAAGTCAGGACGCATCAGGTCATCGTTCTCATATTGCAGAGAAGAGGTGTCGATGGACACTTTAGCAGCGAATTTCTTGAAGTTCAGAGGCAGTTTTTCAGACCACAGAACGGTGATGTTCGGCTCCGGAGACGGCCCCATGGTGTACAGGGTGTTCAGGAAGCGGAAGCTGTTTTTGGTTACCAGAGTACGACCATCTACGCCCATACCGCCGATAGATTCGGTTGCCCAGATTGGGTCACCAGAGAACAGCTCATCATATTCTGGGGTACGCAGGAAGCGAACCATACGCAGTTTCATGACCAGGTGGTCAATCATTTCCTGAGCGTCTTGTTCAGTGATTTTGCCTGCTTTCAGGTCACGTTCGATGTACGCATCCAGGAAGGTGGATACGCGGCCGAAGGACATTGCTGCACCGTTCTGAGACTTAACAGCGGCCAGGTAGCCGAAGTAGGTCCACTGGATAGCTTCCTGAGCGTTGGTAGCAGGACCAGAGATATCGCAGCCGTATTTAGCCGCCATCTCTTTGATCTGACCCAGCGCACGGTGCTGTTCAGCGATCTCTTCACGCAGACGGATAGTCGCTTCCAGGTTTACGCCGTTTTCCAGGTCAGACTGGAGAGAGACGAACTGCGCGTATTTGTCTTTCATCAGGAAGTCGATACCGTACAGCGCAACGCGACGGTAGTCACCGATGATACGGCCACGGCCATAGGCATCTGGCAGACCGGTCAGAACGCCAGATTTACGGCAGTTCAGAATGTCTTTGGTGTAAACATCGAATACGCCCTGGTTATGGGTTTTGCGGTATTCGGTGAAGATTTTTTTCAGCATTGGGTCCAGCTCGCGGTTATACGCTTTGCAGGAACCTTCAACCATTTTGATACCACCGAACGGGATGATTGCGCGTTTCAGTGGTGCTTCAGTTTGCAGACCAACGATTTTCTCAAGGGCTTTGTTGATGTAGCCAGCATCGTGAGAAGTGATGGTAGAAGCAACGGAGGTGTCAAAATCAACTGGCGCGTGAGTGCGGTTTTCCAGTTTAACGCCTTCCATTACGCTGTCCCACAGCTTGGTGGTTGCGTCAGTCGCACCAGCCAGGAAGGATTCGTCACCTTCATACGGGGTATAGTTTTTCTGAATGAAGTCACGGACGTTGACTTCATTCTGCCAGTCACCTTTCGTAAAACCTTCCCAGGCTGTGGCTAACTTTTCATTAAGCTCGGACATGTAACACCTACCTTCTTAAGTGGATTTTTTATTTACTGCCTGAGACAACCATTAATGATGATCGCCGCCACGCAGGTAAATGACCCAGTATGTCAACCCAACTAACAGACCCCCACCGATAATGTTCCCGATAGTGACGGGGATCAGGTTATCAGTAATAAAGTTCATAATAGTCAGGTGGGAAAAACTTTCCGGGGTTGAACCTACAGCAGTCCAGAACTCCGGGCTTGCAAAGTTGCGGATAACAATCCCCATCGGGATCATGAACATATTCGCAATACTGTGCTCAAAGCCGCTGGCAACAAACATCGCAACCGGCAGAACCATAATCATGGCTTTATCCATCAGGCTACGACCAGAGTAGCTCATCCAGACCGCCAGGCAGACCATCAGGTTTGCGAGGATGCCGAGAGCAACGGCTTCGATAAATGTATGGTGCATCTTGTGGTCGGCGGTTTGCAGGACGTTAAGACCCCAGCCGCCGTTGGCGGTCATGTACTCGCCAGAAAGCCACATCAACAGAACAAAGAGCAGACAGCCAATCAGGTTGCCAACGTAAACATTGAGCCAGTTGCGCCCCAGTTGACCCCAGGTAATTCTTCCGCTGGCTTTTGCCACAACAATCAGCACCGTTGAGGTGAAGAGGTCGGCGCCGCAGATGACGCAGAGAATCAGGCCCAGTGAGAAGCAAATACCACCAATCAGTTTCGCTATGCCGAAAGGCATCCCGGCTGTGCCGGTGGTGGCTGTGATATAGAAGACGAAAGCGATGGAGATGAACACCCCAGCCGTAATGGCCAGAAAGAACGTCGTCATCGGATGTTTCGTGGCTTTGTAGACACCCGCTTCTTCGGCAACTTTCGCCATCGCAGCGGGGAGTAATAGATCAAAAGGGTTGTCAGCTTTCACACTAACTCTCTCTTTATTAAGTCGGCGACGAGATACTAACAAAGCATTATAGAAGAGAAATTGATATAGATCATATCTCGCCTGGCTTATAGGCCCGCAGTGTGTATGGTTTTACAGCAAAAGCGGAGTAAGTATTTGATTATCCGTATAAAAATAAATTTTAAAAGTTATGAAAAGAGTTGAATTTTTTCCTTAAGCCTCCCGTGGAACAGTTAATTAAAATGGAGTATTTATTATAATTAGTAACAGTAAAGCTCAGGTAAGCGTTTTTATATTTACCCGTGGTTAACTTAATTATTACAATTAAACGTCATTGCGAAAAAATAAAAAAAAGGGGCAATGAAATTGCCCCGTAATATAGCTCAGGCGATTGAATACGCCTACAGCCATTAATGTTATATGCGCTTATTTTGACCAGTAAGCGGCTTTTGCCTTCTGCAATTTTTCATACGCATTGAGCAGTGACTGATGCGCCGGGAAGGCTTTCAGATCGCTGTCAACCGCTTGCAGGCCGTAGAACGGCTCTTCACCGCTAAGCGCCGCGCTGGCAGCTTCAACGGCATCCGCACCGTACATACGTACAAAGGCGTTGAGATACTGCAATGGCTCGCGGTCGTCTTCCTGAGAAAGCAGGAGCAGCGTTTGCAGGCAACGGTAATAGTTAGTGCGCTCGGCGGAGAAGACAGACTGGTTAAACTCCATCGTCCACTCGGTCCAGGCCAAAGCCTGATCCAGATCGCCGCCCGCCAGCGCCAGCATCGCTTTCAGCTCGCCGATGCGCAGGGTGTACCAGCCGTTATCTTTTCCGGTCGCCAGACCCAGCAGTTCGCGCACGCGGGTGAAATCATCGTGTCCTTCTTCGTCCAGTTGGGCGATCAGGTTCAGATAATCTTCTTTATCCCACTCGCTGCCTGGCAGGGCCAGCAGGGTTTCACGCAGATGCGCGCCCATGCTGTTGTTCGCCAGCCACAGATCTTCTGCCGGATAAATGTCCGACATACCTGGCACAATAATGCGGCACGCGTAAACGCCGAGATGTTCATAGTCGGCAATGTAAACTTCCTGATCTTCCGCGTTGAAGATCGCCATCAGGGTGGCGAACTCTTCTTCCGTCGTACCGGCAAAGCTCCAGTCCACGAACGGATAGTCCGCGTCCTGTTTGAACATATCCCAGGAGATCAAACCGCTGGAGTCGATGAAGTGTGTTTCGAGGTTGGTGTGCTCGGCGACTTCTTCGTCATCAAAGGTTGGCGGAGTAAAGACATCGAGATCTTTCAGGCTACGACCTTGCAGCAGTTCGGTCACGGTACGCTCCAGCGCTACGCCGAAGTCCGGGTGCGCGCCGAAGGAGGCGAAGCAGGTGCCGTTGGTCGGGTTGAACAGTACCACGCAGATAACCGGATATTTGCCGCCCAGAGAGCCGTCATAAGCAAAGATTGGGAAACCTTCTGCTTCCAGTTTGGCGATGGATTCCACCACGCCAGGGTAGCGCGCCAGCACGTCAGCCGGGATCTCCGGCAGGCTGATGGATTCAGCAATAATGCGGTTTTTGATGTGACGCTCGAAAACTTCAGACAGTCCCTGCACGCGCGCTTCGTTGCGGGTGTTACCGGCAGACATGCCGTTAGACACATACAGGTTGCCGACGATGTTCATCGGGATATAAACGGTCTGCTCGTCAGACTGACGGGTGAACGGCAGGGCGCAGATCCCACGATCCTCATTGCCGGATTGCAGGTCGATCAACATGCTGCCGGTCAGTTCGTTTTCCGGATCGTAGAACGCGCGCAGGCGGGCATCGAGAATGCCTTCCGGCAGTTCATCGCTTTCGGTCAGCGGGAACCATTTTTCGTTCGGGTAGTGAACGAACGGACCGTTGGCAATGGTTTCGCCCAGCCAGAAGTCGGCGAAGAAGTAGTTGGTGGACAGACGCTCAAAATACTCACCCAGCGCAGAGGCCAGCGCCGCTTTTTTGGTCGCGCCTTTACCGTTGGTAAAGCACAGCGCACAGTCTTTGTCGCGAATATGCACGGACCAGACGTGAGGCACCGGATTCAGCCAGGAGGCTTCTTCGATATTAAAGCCCAGGTCGGTCAGTTTCTGCTGGAAGCGAGCGATGGAATCTTCCAGAGCGGCGTCTTTGCCGGGGATAAACGTTTGAGTCATGGCGTTCACTTTTATCGTACGTAAAGCGCGCAATGATACGGGTTTTGCGTGACGGGTGCTATCTCCGGCGAAAATAAATGGCTGGGCTATGCTTATAAGCAGTAACCTACTGTTAAGGCATAGAAAAATGAAAGCATTTGATCTCCAGCGGATGGCGTTTGATAAAGTCCCTCCTGAGTTTTTAGGCGAAGTGGCGCTGCGCAGCCTGTACACCTTTGTACTGGTTTTCCTGTTTCTGAAAATCACCGGACGTCGCGGCGTGCGGCAGATGTCGCTGTTTGAAGTGCTGATCATCCTGACGCTGGGGTCGGCGGCAGGGGACGTTGCCTTTTATGACGATGTGCCGATGGTGCCGGTCTTTATCGTCTTCGTGACGCTTGCGCTGCTGTACCGGCTGGTCATGTGGCTGATGTCGAAGAGCGAAAAGCTGGAAGACCTGCTTGAAGGGAAGCCGGTGGTCATTGTTGAAGACGGACAGCTGGCCTGGGAGAATGTGCAAAGCGCCAATATGACGGAGTTTGAGTTCTTTATGGAGCTTCGCATAAGCAGCGTTGAACAGCTGGGGCAGGTGCGTCTGGCGATTATGGAAACGAACGGACAAATCAGCGTCTATTACTATCCCGACGATGAGGTGAAGCCCGGCCTGTGCATCCTGCCGGATATGCTCATCGAGCGATACAAAACTGTACCTGAAGCGGGCGAGTATGCCTGCATAAAATGTAGTCATGTGGTGGTTATGCAGGCGGGCGATCATCAATTATGCCCCCGCTGTACGAATCCAGAATGGACGAAGGTTAGCCGGGCTAAACGCATCACCTGACAGCGATTTTGTCGGTTTTGTGACAACGGTACGGCAGATTGTATTGTGTGACGAGGGGCACATTTCTTCGGCCATCAGTTTTAGACATTGCGGCGCGTGTCACTGAATGATAAAACCGATATCCACAGTTATAACTTATGGCTTTTAGCGTGGTGAGGGGAAATGGCTCAAGTCTTTAATTTCAGTTCAGGTCCGGCAATGTTACCGGCAGACGTGCTCAAACAGGCTCAACAGGAGCTGTGTGACTGGAACGGTCTGGGTACGTCGGTGATGGAAGTCAGCCACCGGGGTAAAGCGTTTATTCAGGTGGCGGAAGAGGCAGAAAAGGATTTTCGCGATCTGCTGAACATTCCCTCGAACTACAAAGTATTGTTCTGTCACGGCGGTGGACGCGGCCAGTTTGCGGGTATTCCGCTCAATCTGCTGGGCGACAAAACCACCGCTGATTACGTTGATGCCGGCTACTGGGCGGCCAGTGCGGTAAAAGAAGCGCACAAATATTGCACGCCGAATGTCATCGATGCCAAAGTGACCGTTGACGGTCTGCGCGCCGTGAAGCCGATGAGCGAGTGGCAGCTTTCTGATAACGCCGCATATCTTCACTACTGCCCGAACGAAACCATCGACGGTATTGCCATTCACGAAGAGCCAGACTTTGGCGAAAATGTCATTGTGACGGCGGACCTCTCTTCAACCATTCTGTCCACCCCGCTGGATGTCAGCCGCTACGGCGTCATCTACGCGGGTGCCCAGAAAAACATCGGTCCTGCGGGTCTGACTATCGTTATCGTGCGTGAAGACCTGCTGGGGAAAGCCCATAAGTCTTGCCCGTCAATTCTTGATTACACCGTCCTGAACGACAACGATTCCATGTTCAACACCCCGCCAACGTTTGCCTGGTATCTCTCCGGCCTGGTCTTCAAATGGCTGAAGCAAAAAGGCGGTGTGGCGCAGATGGATAAGATCAATCAGCAAAAGGCTGAACTGCTGTATGGCGTGATCGACAGGAGCGATTTCTACCGTAACGATGTTGCCAAAACTAACCGTTCACGCATGAACGTGCCGTTCCAGCTGGCGGACAGCAACCTGGATAATGTGTTCCTGGAAGAGTCCTTCGCGGCGGGTCTGCATGCGCTGAAAGGCCACCGTGTGGTAGGCGGGATGCGCGCCTCCATCTATAACGCCATGCCGCTGGAAGGCGTTAAAGCCCTGACTGATTTCATGATCGACTTCGAACGTCGTCACGGTTAATTGGCTGTTTTTCACCCCCGCAGCGTTCCTGCGGGGTTTTTATTATGTTGAGTTGAGAGTTGAGTTTCATGGAATCCCTGACGTTACAACCTATCGCGCGGGTAGATGGCACCATTAATCTGCCTGGTTCAAAAAGTGTCTCGAACCGCGCTCTGCTGCTGGCAGCTCTGGCAAACGGCACCACCGTCCTCACTAATCTGCTGGACAGCGATGACGTGCGCCATATGCTCAATGCACTGAAAGCGTTGGGCGTTCAGTACGCGCTGTCTGACGATCGTACCCGTTGTGAAGTCACCGGTAACGGCGGCGCGTTACATTCTGCTGAAGCGCTGGAGCTTTTCCTGGGTAACGCCGGTACCGCGATGCGTCCTCTGGCCGCTGCGCTGTGTCTGGGGAGTAACGATATTGTGCTGACCGGTGAGCCGCGAATGAAAGAGCGTCCGATCGGCCATCTGGTGGATGCCCTGCGTCAGGGCGGCGCGCAGATTGATTATCTTGAGCAGGAAAATTACCCGCCCCTGCGTCTGCGCGGGGGATTCACTGGCGGGAATGTTGAGGTTGACGGTAGCGTTTCCAGCCAGTTCCTGACTGCGCTGCTGATGACCGCACCGCTGGCACCACAGGACACCGTCATCAGCATTAAAGGCGACCTGGTTTCTAAGCCGTACATTGATATCACCCTGCACCTGATGAACACCTTTGGCGTTGAGGTGGAAAACCAGTCTTATCAGCGTTTCGTGGTTCGCGGTGAGCAGCAGTACCAGTCGCCGGGCCACTACCTGGTTGAAGGCGATGCTTCATCCGCCTCCTATTTCCTTGCCGCAGGCGCGATTAAAGGCGGTACGGTAAAAGTGACGGGTATTGGCCGCAACAGCGTGCAGGGCGATATCCGTTTTGCTGACGTGCTGGAAAAAATGGGCGCGGTGGTGACCTGGGGCGATGACTTCATCTCCTGCACCCACGGTGAGCTGAACGCCATCGATATGGATATGAACCATATTCCGGACGCGGCGATGACCATTGCCACCGCTGCGCTGTTTGCGAAAGGCACCACCACGCTGCGAAACATTTACAACTGGCGTGTGAAAGAGACGGACCGCCTGTTCGCGATGGCAACCGAGCTGCGTAAAGTGGGGGCGGAGGTAGAAGAGGGCGAAGACTACATTCGCGTCACGCCGCCGGCAAAACTGCAATTTGCAGAAATTGGCACCTACAACGATCACCGCATGGCGATGTGTTTCTCGCTGGTGGCGTTGTCAGATACGCCAGTCACTATCCTTGATCCGAAGTGTACGGCGAAAACCTTCCCGGACTACTTCGAACAGCTGGCGCGCATTAGCACCCTGGCCTGATGATCGTATGCCGCATCACCTGATGCGGCATTTCCTTACGCTTTCTGACACTCATCCTCTTTCATTTCTTCTACACTCTGCTTCAATCATTCCGTAATTTGCACGCAAAGGTAACAGTTGCGCACGTTGGCGCGTATAATGCGCGGCGTTCATGTAAACGGTATGCCTTAATTAAGGAGAAAAAGATGACGGCAATTGCCCCGGTAATCACCATTGATGGGCCAAGTGGCGCAGGGAAAGGTACTCTGTGCAAAGCGATGGCGGAAGCATTGCAATGGCATCTTTTAGATTCGGGAGCAATCTATCGCGTGCTGGCGCTGGCTGCGCTGCACCATCATGTGGATGTGGCGTCTGAAGAAGCGCTGGTACCGCTGGCTGCGCATCTGGATGTGCGCTTTGTCTCGACCGATGGCAACCTTGAAGTGATCCTGGAAGGGGAAGATGTCAGCGGTGAAATCCGTACCCAGGAAGTGGCCAATGCGGCCTCTCAGGTGGCGGCTTTCCCACGCGTTCGTGAAGCGCTGTTACGCCGCCAGCGCGGTTTCCGTGAAGCGCCGGGGCTGATCGCCGACGGCCGCGACATGGGAACCGTGGTATTCCCTGATGCGCCAGTGAAAATTTTCCTTGACGCCTCTTCTGAAGAACGTGCTCAACGCCGCATGCTTCAGTTGCAGGAAAAGGGGTTTAGTGTTAACTTTGATCGCCTTTTATCCGAGATAAAAGAGCGCGATGACCGCGATCGTAACCGCGCCGTCGCACCACTTGTTCCCGCGCAAGACGCATTAGTGCTGGATTCAACCAGTTTAACTATTGAGCAAGTGATTGAAAAAGCGCTACAATATGCGCGCCAAAAACTGGCACTCGCGTAATCGCGACCGATTTAGCAGTACCCCCGCTGCAAGGGATTGACGGCGGGTATGTGAAACAACCCCATCCGGCACGGAGCCAGGTGGACGTTAATATTAACCTGAAGATTAAACATGACTGAATCTTTTGCTCAACTGTTTGAAGAATCCTTAAAAGAAATCGAAACCCGTCCGGGTTCCATCGTTCGTGGCGTTGTTGTTGCTATCGACAAAGACGTTGTACTGGTTGACGCCGGTCTGAAATCTGAGTCTGCCATCCCGGCTGAGCAGTTCAAAAACGCCCAGGGCGAGCTGGAAATCCAGGTAGGTGACGAAGTTGACGTTGCTCTGGACGCAGTAGAAGACGGCTTCGGCGAAACCCTGCTGTCTCGTGAGAAAGCTAAACGTCACGAAGCATGGATCACGCTGGAAAAAGCTTACGAAGAAGCTGAAACTGTGGTCGGTGTTATCAACGGCAAAGTTAAAGGTGGCTTCACTGTTGAGCTGAATGGTATTCGTGCGTTCCTGCCAGGTTCTCTGGTAGACGTTCGTCCAGTCCGTGACACCCTGCACCTCGAAGGCAAAGAGCTTGAGTTCAAAGTAATCAAGCTGGACCAGAAGCGTAACAACGTTGTTGTTTCCCGTCGTGCCGTTATCGAATCCGAAAACAGCGCAGAACGCGATCAGCTGCTGGAAAACCTGCAGGAAGGCATGGAAGTCAAAGGTATCGTTAAGAACCTCACTGACTACGGCGCATTCGTTGACCTGGGCGGCGTTGATGGTCTGCTGCACATCACCGACATGGCGTGGAAACGCGTTAAGCACCCAAGCGAAATCGTGAACGTGGGCGACGAAATCACTGTTAAAGTGCTGAAGTTCGACCGCGAGCGTACTCGTGTATCCCTCGGCCTGAAACAGCTGGGCGAAGATCCATGGGTAGCTATCGCTAAGCGTTACCCAGAAGGTACTAAACTGACTGGTCGCGTTACCAACCTGACTGACTACGGCTGCTTCGTTGAAATCGAAGAAGGCGTTGAAGGTCTGGTGCACGTTTCCGAAATGGACTGGACCAACAAAAACATCCACCCATCCAAAGTTGTTAACGTTGGTGATGTAGTGGAAGTGATGGTTCTGGATATCGACGAAGAACGTCGTCGTATCTCCCTGGGCCTGAAGCAGTGCAAAAACAACCCATGGCAGCAGTTCGCGGAAACCCACAACAAGGGCGACCGTGTTGAAGGTAAAATCAAGTCTATCACTGACTTCGGTATCTTCATCGGCCTGGACGGCGGCATCGATGGCCTGGTTCACCTGTCTGACATCTCCTGGAACGTTGCAGGCGAAGAAGCAGTTCGTGAATACAAAAAAGGCGACGAAATCGCAGCAGTTGTTCTGCAAGTTGACGCAGAGCGTGAGCGTATCTCCCTGGGCGTTAAACAGCTCGCAGAAGATCCGTTCAACAACTGGGTTGCACTGAACAAGAAAGGCGCAATCGTAAACGGTAAAGTGACTGCTGTTGACGCTAAAGGCGCAACCGTAGAACTGGCTGACGGCGTTGAAGGTTACCTGCGCGCTTCCGAAGCTTCACGTGACCGCGTTGAAGATGCAACTCTGGTTCTGAGCGTTGGTGACGACGTTGAAGCTAAGTTCACCGGTGTTGACCGTAAGAACCGTGCAATCAGCCTGTCTGTTCGTGCTAAAGACGAAGCTGATGAGAAAGATGCAATCGCAACTGTGAACAAACAGGAAGATGCAAACTTCTCTAACAACGCAATGGCTGAAGCTTTCAAAGCAGCTAAAGGCGAGTAAGTTCAGGTTCGCACCATCATTTGAGCTGTAACGCATTTACAGCGCGAAGGATGGAGAGCAGACTTGACAGATTGCAGGATTCGTCCTGTAATCAATAACAAAGGGCGGCTACGGCCGCCCTTGTTTAATAAGCTGTTCAGCTAATGGGTTTGAAAGGAACCGGAGGAATCATGACCAAGTCAGAATTGATTGAAAGACTTGCCAGTCAGCAACCGCATATCCCTGCTAAGGCTGTGGAAGATGCCGTTAAAGAGATGCTGGAGCATATGGCTACCACTCTTGCCCAGGGCGAGCGCATTGAAATCCGCGGTTTCGGTAGTTTTTCTCTGCACTATCGTGCACCACGTACCGGGCGTAACCCGAAGACTGGCGATAAAGTGGAGCTGGAAGGAAAGTATGTTCCGCACTTTAAGCCGGGTAAAGAACTGCGCGATCGCGCCAATATTTACGGTAACTGAGTTTAATCATTAGGGTTAAACTGAGTTTAAAGGAAGCACCTTAGGGTGCTTTTTTTGTATCCCGCCCCTGCATTTCTGAATACGCGCCGCATATTCATTTCCTCTTTGCTGTAAACACTTAAAAACGTTGCAGCGCCCGCTGTAAATCACGCCTTTTCTGTCTGACGACGCATCAGTCCCGCCGCATAATCGCCTGAAACATGGAGGTGAAGATGGGGATCCACGTCATCAGTATGTGCGCCATTCTGGCTATAATCCCGCTCTATTGGTTACCCGATTTGCCAGATTTGCATCTTGTCTGGTTGCTGATTGCCGCAGGAGTTGCGTTATCCGTACAGCAGAGAAAATGGCTCAGGTTTTCAGGCCTGGCATTGCTTTTTATGTGCTGGGGGATCCTGGCCGCTCAGGAAAGCGTATGGCCGATGAACCATTTAACGAAAGCACCGCAGCAGGCCGAGGTGGTCATTACCGCAACGGACGGCGCAACGATGCATCAGGGAAAGATTGTCAGCCTCAATGGAGAACGCGTGTGGGGTGCCATGGGCGTGGCGCTGTATGGCAACTATCTGCCGCAAAACGTCTGCGTGGGTCAACGCTGGGCAATGACCCTGCGGCTCAGGGCGGTACACGGAGAACTCAACGATGGCGGCTATGATTCACAGAAAAATGCCTTTGCCCGACACCAGACGCTGAGTGGACGGTTTTCCCATGCGGCGCTCGTTGACGAGGGCTGTAGTCTGCGTGCGCAATACCTGACATCACTACAGAATACGCTTTCCGCATATCAGTGGGGACCCGTGATCCTGGGGCTGGGGATGGGGGAGCGGCTGTCGGTCTCGCGGGAGATAAAAAACCTGATGCGTGAGACCGGAACGATGCATCTGATGGCAATCTCGGGATTGCATATTGCGCTGGCCGCTTCTGTCATCTGGTTTCTGACGCGGGGCATCCAGTTCTTCCTGCCGGGCCGCTGGATTATCTGGCAAATCCCCATGCTGGCAGGGCTGATTTTTGCCGCGTTTTACGCATGGCTAACGGGTTTGCAGCCGCCTGCGCTGCGTACGGTTATCGCGCTTGTGGTACTGGCTGCATTAAAAATGAGCGGTCGCCAGTGGTCGCCCTGGCAGGTATGGCTTACCTGCGTGGCGGCGATCCTGGTTTTCGATCCACTGGCGGTCCTGTCACAAAGCCTGGCGCTTTCAGCGTTTGCGGTCGCCGCGCTTATTTTTTGGTATCAGTGGTTGCCTCTCCCTCACTGGCAACGTGGCCGGCGTCTGCGGCCGATGGTTACGCTATTGTATTTGCAGGTCGGTATGCTGCTGCTTCTGTTGCCGCTTCAGGTGCTGATTTTTCATGGTTTCAGTCTCTCCTCGCTGGTGGCGAATCTGTTTGCCGTTCCTCTGGTCACGTTTATCTCAGTTCCGCTGATCCTGCTCGGCATGTTTCTGCATCTGTTTCCGGTGGCGGCGCTGGAAAGTGTCGTCTGGCTGGCTACCGATAAATCTCTGGCAGGGCTTTTCTGGCTATTGATGCATTTACCGAATGGCTGGCAGGACGTTGATGAACGCTGGCAATACCTGACGTTACTGCCGTGGCTGCTGATCATTGGCTGGCGATTCAGGGCCTTTAGCGCAGTACCCGCAGTCTGTCTGGCAGGCAGCGTGGTGTTGGCCTTTTCCCTCTGGCACAGGGTTAAAACAGACAGCTGGTCCCTGCATATGCTGGATGTAGGGCAGGGGCTGGCGATGGTCATTGAGCGTCACGGGAAGGCCATTCTGTATGACACCGGGCTGGCATGGCCCGGTGGGGACAGTGCGCAGCAGCTGATTATCCCCTGGCTACGCTGGCATCATCTGAAACCGGAAGGGGCGATCCTGAGCCATGAACATCTCGACCACGCGGGGGGGCTGGCATCGCTAAAAGCTGCCTGGCCCGCAATGTGGATCAGAAGCCCCTTATCCTGGGCCGGGCATCTTCCGTGCTTTCGAGGACAGCGATGGCAGTGGCAGGGTTTAACGTTCTCCGTGCACTGGCCACCCGAAAACACCTCGGCGAAAGGTAACAACCGCTCCTGCGTGGTAAAAATCGATGACGGCGAACAGAGCGTGTTACTGACCGGAGATATTGAAGGGCAGGCAGAACTGGCAATGCTGAGCCACCGCTGGCGTCAACTTGCGTCTACACTGATTCAGGTGCCGCATCATGGAAGTAACACGTCATCCTCAACACCGTTGCTACAGCGCGTGGAGGGGCAGGTTTCGCTGGCCTCAATGGCCCGCTATAACGCGTGGCGTTTCCCTTCCATTAAAGTGGTCCGGCGCTATCGAACCGAAGGGTATCTCTGGCTTGATACCCCGCAGTCCGGGCAGATATCTGTGACGTTTTCGCACCATAGTCGGCAAATTCGCCGCTTACGTGAACACTATTTACCGCGTTGGTATCATCAGTGGTTTGGCGCGCCCGTAGATAACGGGTAGAATATGCGGCTATTTCAACAAATGCTGGTTTTTTGAATGCATAACGACAAAGATCTCTCCACGTGGCAAACGTTCCGCCGGCTCTGGCCGATGATTGCTCCTTTCAAAGCAGGCTTGATCGTGGCGGGCGTAGCGTTAATCCTCAACGCAGCCAGCGATACGTTTATGTTATCGCTTCTCAAACCGTTACTGGATGACGGTTTTGGTAAAACGGATCGTTCAGTGCTGCTATGGATGCCGCTGGTGGTTATTGGGCTGATGATCTTACGCGGAATCTCCAGCTATGTATCCAGCTACTGCATCTCCTGGGTATCCGGTAAAGTGGTGATGACCATGCGCCGTCGGTTATTCAGCCATATGATGGGGATGCCAGTCTCATTCTTTGACAAACAGTCAACCGGTACCCTGCTGTCGCGTATTACCTACGATTCAGAGCAGGTGGCCTCGTCCTCTTCCAGCGCACTGATTACCGTTGTGCGTGAAGGCGCATCCATCATCGGCCTGTTCGCGATGATGTTCTATTACAGCTGGCAACTGTCGCTGATCCTTATTGTGCTGGCGCCGATTGTATCCATCGCGATCCGCGTGGTATCAAAGCGTTTTCGCAACATCAGTAAAAATATGCAGAATACGATGGGGCAGGTGACGACCAGCGCCGAGCAGATGCTGAAAGGCCATAAGGAAGTGTTGATTTTCGGCGGTCAGGAAGTCGAAACCAAACGCTTTGACAAGGTCAGCAACAGAATGCGCCTGCAAGGGATGAAAATGGTATCGGCCTCGTCGATTTCCGATCCGATCATTCAATTGATTGCCTCTCTGGCCCTGGCCTTTGTCCTGTATGCCGCAAGCTTCCCGAGCGTCATGGAAACCCTGACTGCGGGTACCATTACGGTGGTGTTCTCATCCATGATTGCGCTGATGCGTCCGCTGAAATCGCTGACTAACGTCAACGCCCAGTTCCAGCGCGGGATGGCAGCCTGTCAGACGCTGTTCAGCATTCTCGATTCCGAACAGGAAAAAGATGAAGGTACACGCGTGATCGAGCGCGCTAAAGGCGACCTGGAATTCCGTAACGTCACCTTTACCTATCCAGGCCGTGAAGTGCCAGCGCTGCGTGATATCAGCCTGTCCATCCCGGCGGGTAAAACCGTCGCGCTGGTCGGTCGTTCCGGTTCGGGCAAGTCGACCATTGCCAGCCTGATTACCCGTTTCTACGATATCGACCAGGGCGAGATCCTGCTTGATGGTCACGACCTGCGGGAATATACCCTCCAGTCGCTGCGTAACCAAGTTGCGCTGGTCTCGCAGAACGTGCATCTGTTCAACGATACGGTGGCGAACAACATTGCGTATGCCCGTACCGAAGAGTACAGCCGTGAAGAGATTGAGAATGCGGCGCGTATGGCCTATGCGATGGACTTCATTAACAAAATGGATAACGGTCTGGATACGATCATTGGCGAAAACGGGGTGCTGCTCTCCGGTGGTCAGCGCCAGCGTATCGCGATTGCCCGTGCGCTGCTGCGCAACAGCCCGATTCTGATCCTCGATGAAGCAACGTCCGCACTGGATACGGAATCTGAACGCGCTATCCAGTCGGCTCTGGATGAATTACAGAAAAACCGTACCTCGCTGGTTATCGCGCACCGTCTGTCGACCATCGAACAGGCTGACGAAATCGTGGTGGTGGAAGATGGCGTGATCGTTGAACGCGGCAGCCATGCGGACCTGCTTGAACAGCGTGGTGTTTACGCCCAGCTTCATAAAATGCAGTTCGGTCAATGATTGCACGCATCTGGTCGGGTGAATCCCCTCTGTGGGTGCTGCTTCTCCCGCTCTCCTGGCTGTATGGCCTGGTGAGCAGTGCTATTCGTCTGCTTTACCGCCTCGGGATCAAGTGCGCCTGGCGCGCACCGGTACCGGTGGTGGTGGTCGGCAACCTGACGGCGGGTGGAAACGGCAAAACCCCGGTGGTGATCTGGCTGGTAGAACAGCTCCATAAACGCGGTATCCGCCCGGGAGTTGTCTCACGCGGTTACGGTGGTAAAGCGGCGCAGTATCCCCTGGTGCTGAGCCCAGCTACGACAACCGCTGAAGCCGGTGATGAGCCGGTACTGATTTATCAGCGTACCGGCGCGCCGGTTGCGGTATCGCCAGTGCGCAGTGAGGCCGTGAAGGCACTGCTTGCGGAGCATGACGTACAAATCATTATTACCGATGATGGTTTGCAGCATTACGCGCTGGCGCGTGACAAAGAGATCGTGGTCATCGACGGCGTGCGGCGTTTTGGCAACGGCTGGTGGCTGCCAGCCGGTCCAATGCGTGAGCGTGCGTCGCGCCTGAAAAGCGTCGATGCCGTGATTGTGAATGGGGGTGAAGCCAGAGCGGGCGAAATCCCGATGCATCTTCGTCCCGGACAGGCCGTGAATATGTTGACCGGCGAGCGCAAAGACGTCGCGCAACTGGAACATCTGGTTGCGATGGCCGGTATAGGTCATCCGCCGCGTTTCTTCGCAACGCTGGAGCAGTGCGGCGCAAAGCTTGATAAACGGGTGCCGCTCGCCGATCACCAGACGTTAGTTGCCGAAGAGGTTGAAAGGCTGGCAGCGCCGGGCCAGACGCTGATTATGACGGAAAAAGACGCGGTAAAATGCCGGGCCTTTGCGAAAGAAAACTGGTGGTATCTGCCGGTTGACGCTGAACTCAGCGGCGAACAGCCGGAACATTTGCTCAAGGAACTGCTCGCGTTAGTGCAGTAACTTCTACGCGGTTCCGGTGGCGCTTTGACTGACAGGAAAACGCATGTCTCTACCGCAACTCTCACTTGCAGCCGCACGAAACTTGCATCTTGCCGCCCAGGGGCTTCTGAAAAAGCCCCGCCGCCGCGCGCAACCAGCTGATATCCTCTCTACCGTGCAACGCATGTCGTTGCTGCAAATCGACACCATTAACATCGTGGCGCGTAGCCCGTATCTGGTCTTGTTTAGCCGCCTTGGAAACTATCCTCCGCACTGGCTGGATAATGCGCTAAGTCAGGGCGAACTGATGGAATACTGGGCGCATGAAGCCTGTTTTCTCCCGCGCAGCGATTTTGCCCTGGTGCGTCACCGCATGCTCGCCCCGGACAAAATGGGCTGGAAATACCGCCAGGAGTGGATGGTGGAACACGCGGATGAAATAGAGCAACTGATTGCCCATATTCAGGAAAACGGTCCGGTACGCTCCGCGGATTTTGAACACCCGCGAAAAGGCGCAAGCGGATGGTGGGAGTGGAAACCGCACAAACGCCATCTTGAAGGGCTGTTTACGTCGGGCAAAGTGATGGTGGTCGAGCGCCGCAACTTTCAGCGCGTTTATGACCTCACGCACCGCGTTATGCCTCACTGGGACGATACGCGTGACCTGCTGTCTCAGGACGCAGCCGAAGCCATCATGCTCGGGAACAGCGCCCGCAGCCTTGGCATCTTCCGACCACAGTGGCTGGCGGATTATTATCGTCTGCGTCAGCCGCAGCTAAAACCACTGCTGGAATCGTGGCAGCGCGAACAGCGCGTCATGCCGGTCTCGGTAGAATCGTTAGGTGAAATGTGGTTGCATGCGGATTTGTTCCCTCTGCTGGCGCAGGCGCAGGAGGGCAAGCTCCAGGCGACCCACAGTGCCGTGCTGTCGCCGTTCGACCCCGTTGTCTGGGACAGAAAGCGGGCCGGGCAGTTGTTTAATTTCAGCTACCGTCTGGAATGCTATACCCCGGCGCCCAGGCGGCAATATGGTTATTTTGTTTTGCCGCTGCTGCACAAAGGCCAGCTAGTCGGGCGCATGGACGCTAAAATGCACCGTAAAATCGGCATGCTTGAAATTATCGCGCTCTGGCTTGAAGAGGGCATAAAGGTGACGGCTGGCCTGGAAAAAGGGTTAACGACTGCGCTCAGTGAATTTGCGCGCTGGCAGGGGGCGCATGAAATTGTACTCGGTCGCGTGCCTGCGGAGCTGTTTGCGACCTGTCGAGATGGCTGGGAAACAGACACTCCCTGAAAAGGGAATGTGATAAGCTTTAGCGATTACCCATACGGAGGAACTATGGATCACCGTTTACTTGAAATTATTGCCTGCCCGGTATGCAACGGCAAACTGTATTACAGCCAGGATAAACAAGAGCTGATTTGCAAACTGGACAGCCTGGCGTTCCCGCTGCGTGACGGCATTCCGGTCCTGCTGGAAAATGAAGCCCGTTCCCTGGTGGCAGAAGAGATCAAACCATGAGTTTTGTTGTCATTATCCCTGCGCGTTATGCTTCCACGCGCCTGCCAGGTAAACCGCTGGTGGATATCAATGGCAAACCGATGATTGTGCATGTCCTTGAACGGGCACGCGAATCGGGCGCCGGACGCGTCATCGTCGCCACCGATCACCCGGATGTTGCGCGCGCGGTTGAGTCCGCGGGTGGGGAAGTGTGCATGACCCGTGCCGATCATCAGTCAGGCACCGAGCGCCTGGCGGAAGTCGTCGAAAAATGCGGTTTCAGCGACGAGACGGTGATTGTGAACGTGCAGGGCGATGAGCCGATGATCCCGGCGGCGATTATCCGTCAGGTGGCCGATAACCTGGCACAGCGTCAGGTCGGGATGGCGACCCTCGCGGTGCCGATTCACCATGCTGAAGAGGCGTTCAATCCGAATGCGGTGAAAGTGGTCATGGACGCAGAGGGCTACGCGCTCTATTTCTCCCGCGCCACCATTCCGTGGGATCGCGATCGTTTCGCGCAATCGAAAGAGACAATCGGCGAAACCTTCCTGCGCCACATCGGTATTTACGGCTACCGCGCCGGCTTTATTCGTCGCTATGTCGCCTGGGCACCAAGCCCGCTGGAGCATATTGAAATGCTCGAACAGCTTCGCGTGCTGTGGTACGGCGAGAAAATTCACGTTGCGGTTGCCCAAGAAATTCCTGGCACCGGCGTGGATACCCCTGAAGATCTCGAGCGCGTACGCGTCGAAATGCGTTGATTCGCTGGCATCCCCTCGTCTGGGGGGGATGTTCTCCCGCCTGGCTATTTTCCTTTTCTTTTTCATTATTGATCTCTACCGGGTGACATCCGGGTTTCGCGCGCTCATTATAAAAGCAGTAGTCTTAATGGGGGTAATCTCATATGGAACAGCTGCGTGCTGAACTCAGCCATCTCCTTGGCGAAAAGCTAAGCCGGGTGGAATGCGTGAATGAAAAGGCCGATACCGCACTCTGGTCGTTGTACGACAGTCAGGGAAACCCCATGCCGCTGATGGCCAGAAGTTTTACCTCGCCGGGCGTCGCCAGACAGCTGGCCTGGAAAATGTCGATGCTGGCGCGGGAAGGGACAGTCCGTATGCCGACGGTTTATGGCGTGATGACCCATGAGGAGCATCCCGGCCCGGATGTTCTGCTTATCGAGCGTTTACGCGGGGTTTCTGTTGAAGCCCCGACGCGTACACCGGAGCGCTGGGAACAGCTGAAAGATCAGATTGTCGAGGCTCTGCTTGCCTGGCATCGGCAGGACAGCCGGGGTCTTGTTGGCGCGGTAGACAGCACCCAGGAAAACCTGTGGCCGCTGTGGTATCGCCAGCGTGTCGAAGTGCTGTGGGGCACGCTGAACCAGTTCAACAACACCGGTTTAACGATGCAGGACAAACGTATTCTGTTCCGCACCCGGGAGTGTCTGCCGACGCTGTTTGAGGGTTTTAACGACAACTGCGTGCTGGTTCACGGCAACTTCACGCTGCGCAGTATGCTTAAAGACTCGCGCAGCGACCAGCTGCTGGCGATGGTCGGGCCGGGGATCATGCTCTGGGCACCGCGCGAGTACGAACTGTTCAGGCTGAGCGAGGGCGGGGCGGCGGAAGATTTGCTCTGGCACTATCTTCAGCGCGCCCCCGTTGCGGAAGCCTTTCTCTGGCGACGCTGGCTCTATCTTCTCTGGGATGAGGTGGCGCAGCTGGTCAATACCGGGCGCTTTAATCGCGCCAGTTTCGATCTGGCCGCAAAATCACTCCTGCCCTGGCTTGCCTGACGAACCTTTGAGCCACTGCCAGAGGCGGCCAAGCGTCTCGTAGCCGACGCGGTCGCTGTGCATCAGCCATACCGGGGACGGAATTATCCGTTCCCACGGATTGAGCGGGGCGTCAATAGCCATCTGGTTTGCCGGAGCAGGAAGCGGATGCAGACCCTGCTTCTCAAAGAAAATCATTGCGCGCGGCAGGTGTGAAGCAGAGGTCACCAGCAGGAACGGTACATTACCGATGGCCTGTTTCACCGCCGCCGCCTCTTCTTCGGTATCTTTTGGGCTGTCCAGCGTGATGATGGCGGAACGTGGTACGCCAAGCGATTCAGCCACTCTTGCTCCAGCTTCAGCGGTACTGACCGGGTTGGTTTTTGCCGCAGCGCCCGTGAAGATCATCTTCGATCCCGGATTGGCCAGCCACAGGCGGATCCCCTCGTTCAGGCGAGGCAGGCTGTTGTTGATCAGGTTCGAGCTGGGCGCCCAGTTCGGATCCCAGGTATACCCGCCGCCCAGCACCACGATATAGCCCACCTTCTGATTTCCCTGCCATGTCGGGTAGGTGTTTTCAATCGGACGTAATAAACCGTCGGCGACCGGTTGCAGGCTGAGTAACAGCAGCGCCAGCCAGCCCACGGTAACGAGGGATTTACCGCTTTTCTGAAAGCGGCTAAACCATATCAATGCCAGCCCCAGCGCGATGAGAAGCAACAGCAGGGGAAGGGGAAGCATCATGCCTCCGATATATTTTTTTAGGGTAAAAAGCATCCTTTTTGGTTCCTTTTTTAACCATACAGCAGGCGATTGTCGGTGATATTACACCAGAGTGGTTCATTCTCCGCGCGGGTGTGACAAAATAGCGGTTTTGCAGTGAGTGGAACCCTCCCAATGCGGGATCGCAATTTTGATGACATCGCGGAAAAGTTTTCGCGCAACATTTATGGCACCACCAAAGGTCAGCTTCGTCAGACGATCCTCTGGCAGGATCTGGACAAGCTGCTGGCTGAATTCGGTGACCGACCGTTGCGCGTGCTGGATGCCGGCGGTGGGGAAGGTCAGACTGCAATCCTGATGGCGCAGCGGGGACATCACGTCACGCTTTGCGATCTTTCTGCCGAGATGGTTGCGCGCGCTGGGCGAGCGGCAGAAGAGAAAGGTGTGAGCGACAACATGCATTTTATACATTGCGCCGCTCAGGACATTCCGCAGCATTTGGAAACGCAGGTTGATCTGATATTGTTTCATGCTGTGCTCGAATGGATCGCCGAACCACAAGCGATGTTAAAAACGCTGTGGTCGATGTTGCGCCCGGGCGGTGCGTTATCGCTGATGTTTTACAATGCCAACGGCCTGCTAATGCGAAACGTGTTGGTCGGCAATTTTGGCTATGTACAGCAGGGCATGTATAAAAAGAAACGACGCACGCTTTCACCGGATTTCCCCCGTGAACCGCAGCAGGTCTATGGCTGGCTGGAGGAGATCGGTTGGGAAATTACCGGCAAAACCGGCGTGAGGGTGTTTCATGATTATCTGCGTGATAAACAAAAACAGGATGACTGTTTAGACGCCTTAACAGAAATAGAGACGCGGTACTGCCGCCAGGAGCCTTATCTGAGCCTTGGCCGCTATATACACGTCACCGCGCGCAAGCCGCAGATGCAAGGATAATCTATGAGTGAATTTTCCCAGACAGTCCCCGAACTGGTTGCCTGGGCCAGGAAAAACGATTTCTCCATCTCGCTGCCGGTAGACAGACTCTCATTCCTGCTGGCGGTTGCGACGCTAAACGGCGAACGCCTGGATGGCGAAATGAGTGAAGGCGAACTGGTGGATGCGTTCCGCCACGTCAGTGATGCGTTTGAGCAAACCAGCGAAACCATTAGCGTGCGTGCCAACAACGCAATCAATGATATGGTGCGTCAACGTCTGCTGAACCGCTTTACCAGCGAGCAGGCGGAAGGAAACGCCATCTATCGTCTTACGCCACTGGGCATTGGTATTACCGACTATTACATCCGCCAGCGCGAATTTTCCACGCTGCGTCTCTCCATGCAGCTCTCTATTGTTGCAGGCGAGCTGAAGCGTGCCGCCGACGCGGCTGATGACAACGGTGACGAATTCCACTGGCATCGCAACGTTTACGCGCCGCTGAAATACTCGGTCGCCGAGATTTTCGACAGTATCGATCTGACTCAACGTCTGATGGACGAACAGCAGCAGCAGGTGAAAGACGATATCGCTCAACTGCTTAATAAAGACTGGCGTGCGGCCATCTCCAGCTGTGAACTCTTGCTGTCAGAAACGTCCGGTACGCTGCGTGAGTTGCAGGATACGCTGGAGGCGGCGGGGGATAAGCTACAGGCCAATCTGCTGCGCATCCAGGACGCGACAATGGCGCACGACGATCTGCATTTTATCGACCGTCTGGTGTTTGATTTGCAGAGCAAGCTTGACCGCATTATCAGCTGGGGCCAGCAGTCAATCGACCTGTGGATCGGTTACGACCGCCACGTGCATAAATTTATCCGTACCGCCATCGATATGGATAAGAATCGCGTCTTTGCTCAGCGTCTGCGCCAGTCGGTACAGACCTATTTCGATGCGCCGTGGGCGCTGACCTACGCCAACGCCGATCGTCTGCTGGATATGCGCGACGAAGAGATGGCGCTGCGCGATGAAGAGGTCACCGGTGAACTGCCGCCGGATCTGGAATACGAAGAATTTAACGAAATTCGCGAGCAGCTTGCGGCGATGATCGAAGAACAGCTCGCTGTCTACAAAACCAGACAAGCACCGCTGGATCTTGGCCTCGTGGTACGCGACTATCTGGCGCAGTATCCGCGCGCGCGACACTTCGATGTTGCCCGCATTGTTGTAGACCAGGCGGTGCGCCTGGGCATCGCACAAGCCGATTTCACCGGACTGCCGCCGAAGTGGCAGCCGATTAACGATTACGGAGCCAAGGTACAGGCGCATGTCATTGACAAATATTGAACAAGTGATGCCAGTTAAGCTGGCACAGGCGCTGGCGAATCCGTTGTTTCCGGCGCTGGACAGCCAGCTGCGTGCCGGTCGTCACATTGGCCTTGACGAGCTGGATAATCACGCCTTTTTGATGGATTTTCAGGAGTACCTGGAAGAGTTTTACGCTCGCTATAACGTTGAGCTGATCCGCGCGCCGGAAGGGTTTTTCTACCTGCGTCCGCGCTCTACCACGCTTATTCCGCGCTCGGTGCTTTCCGAACTGGATATGATGGTCGGCAAAATTCTCTGCTACCTCTATCTCAGCCCGGAACGTCTGGCGAATGAAGGGATCTTCACCCAGCAGGAGCTTTACGATGAGCTGCTGTCGCTGGCGGATGAAAGCAAGCTGCTCAAGTTGGTGAATAACCGCTCAACGGGGTCCGATCTGGACCGTCAGAAATTACAGGAAAAAGTTCGCTCTTCCCTTAACCGTCTGCGCCGTCTGGGAATGGTCTGGTTCATGGGGCACGACAGCAGCAAGTTCCGCATTACGGAATCGGTCTTCCGCTTTGGCGCCGACGTGCGTGCGGGTGACGACGCGCGTGAAGCGCAGCTGCGCATGATCCGTGACGGTGAAGCGATGCCGGTGGAAAACCATTTGCAGCTCAATGACGAGCACGAAGAGAATCAGCCGGATAGCGGGGAGGAAGAGTAATGATTGAACGCGGTAAATTTCGCTCACTAACGCTGATTAACTGGAACGGCTTCTTTGCCCGAACCTTCGATCTGGATGAGCTGGTGACAACGCTCTCCGGCGGTAACGGGGCGGGTAAATCCACCACCATGGCGGCCTTCGTGACGGCGCTGATCCCTGACCTGACCCTGCTGCACTTCCGTAACACCACCGAAGCGGGCGCCACGAGCGGCTCCCGCGATAAAGGTCTGCACGGTAAGCTGAAAGCGGGCGTCTGTTATTCCGTACTGGACGTGATCAACTCCCGCCATCAGCGCGTGGTTGTAGGCGTGCGTCTGCAACAGGTTGCCGGTCGCGACCGTAAAGTAGATATCAAACCGTTTGCGATCCAGGGACTACCAACCTCCGTACAGCCGACCGCGCTGCTGACGGAAACCCTGAATGAACGTCAGGCGCGCGTCCTGACGCTCCAGGAGCTGAAAGACAAGCTGGAAGCCATCGAAGGCGTGCAGTTTAAGCAGTTTAACTCCATTACCGACTACCACTCTCTGATGTTCGATCTCGGCGTGGTAGCCCGTCGTCTGCGCAGCGCCTCAGATCGTAGTAAATACTACCGTCTGATTGAAGCCTCCCTGTACGGCGGTATCTCCAGCGCCATTACCCGCTCCCTGCGCGACTACCTGTTGCCGGAAAACAGCGGCGTGCGTAAGGCTTTCCAGGATATGGAAGCCGCGCTGCGTGAAAACCGCATGACGCTGGAAGCGATTCGCGTCACACAGTCTGACCGCGACCTGTTTAAGCACCTGATCAGCGAAGCCACCAACTACGTGGCGGCGGACTATATGCGCCACGCCAACGAGCGCCGTATTCATCTCGATCAGGCGCTGGAATACCGCCGCGAGCTGTTTACCTCCCGCAAACAGCTGGTGGCTGAGCAGTATAAGCATGTCGAAATGGCACGCGAACTGGGCGAGCACAACGGTGCGGAAGGG
Organism: Enterobacter cloacae complex sp. EB5; assembly: GCF_031432835.1. Lineage (NCBI taxonomy): Bacteria > Pseudomonadati > Pseudomonadota > Gammaproteobacteria > Enterobacterales > Enterobacteriaceae > Enterobacter > Enterobacter cloacae complex sp. EB5. The sequence goes on along the minus strand of NZ_CP133860.1, from coordinate 388,250 downwards.
GATCTGGAAGCCGATTACCAGGCGGCCAGCGATCACCTGAACCTGGTGCAGACCGCGCTGCGTCAGCAGGAAAAAATCGAGCGCTACGAAGCCGATCTTGATGAGTTGCAAATTCGTCTTGAAGAGCAAAATGAAGTGGTGGCCGAAGCTGCCGAATTGCAGGAAGAGAACGAAGCCCGCGCGGAAGCCGCCGAACTGGAAGTGGATGAGCTGAAAAGCCAGCTCGCTGACTACCAGCAGGCGCTGGACGTGCAGCAGACCCGTGCGATTCAGTACAACCAGGCATTGCAGGCGTTGCAGCGTGCCAAAGAGCTGTGCCATCTGCCGGACCTGACCCCGGAAAGCGCTGACGAATGGCTGGATACCTTCCAGGCCAAAGAGCAGGAAGCCACTGAGAAACTGCTTTCTCTCGATCAGAAAATGAGCGTGGCGCAAACGGCGCACAGCCAGTTTGAGCAGGCGTACCAGCTGGTGGTGGCGATCAACGGTCCGCTGGCGCGTAACGAAGCGTGGGACGTTGCCCGCGAGCTGCTGCGCGACGGCGTTAATCAGCGCCATCTGGCCGAACAGGTGCAGCCGCTGCGCATGCGCCTGAACGAGCTGGAACAGCGTCTGCGTGAACAGCAGGAAGCCGAGCGTCTGCTGGCGGAATTCTGCAAACGTCAGGGTAAAAATTACGATTTCGACGAGCTTGAGGCCCTGCACCAGGAGCTGGAAGCGCGTATTGCGGCCCTGTCCGATACCGTATCGAATGCCAGCGAACAGCGCATGACGCTGCGTCAGGAACTGGAACAGCTTCAGTCCCGTTCGAAGACGCTCTTGCAGCGTGCGCCGATCTGGCTGGCCGCACAAAGCAGCCTGAACCAGCTCAGCGAACAGTGTGGCCAGGAGTTTGCCTCCAGCCAGGACGTCACCGAATACATGCAACAGCTGCTGGAGCGCGAGCGTGAAGCGATTGTTGAGCGTGACGAAGTGGGCGCGCGCAAGCGTGACGTCGATGAAGAGATCGAGCGTTTAAGCCAGCCGGGCGGCTCAGAAGATCCGCGCCTGAATGCCTTAGCCGAGCGTTTCGGCGGCGTGCTGCTGTCTGAAATTTACGACGATGTCGGCCTGGACGATGCGCCGTACTTCTCCGCGCTGTACGGTCCATCCCGTAACGCGATTGTGGTGCCGGATCTGTCGCTGATTTCTGACCAGCTTGCAGGGCTGGAAGACTGCCCGGAAGATCTCTACCTCATCGAAGGGGATCCGCAGTCGTTTGATGACAGCGTATTCAGCGTCGACGAGCTGGAAAAAGCGGTGGTGGTGAAAATCGCCGATCGCCAGTGGCGCTATTCGCGCTTCCCGGAACTGCCGCTGTTTGGCCGCGCCGCGCGTGAAAACCGTATTGAAAGCCTGCACGCCGAGCGCGAAACGCTTTCTGAACGTTTTGCAACCCTGTCGTTTGATGTTCAAAAAACGCAGCGTCTGCATCAGGCGTTCAGCCGCTTTATCGGCAGCCACCTGGGCGTGGCCTTTGAGCCCGATCCGGAAGCTGAAATTCGCAAGCTCAACACCCGTCGTGGTGAGCTGGAGCGTGCGCTTGCCAGCCATGAAAATGACAATCAGCAAAGCCGCGTGCAGTTCGAGCAGGCGAAAGAGGGCGTTGCGGCCCTTAACCGTATCCTGCCGCGCCTGAACCTGCTGGCGGACGATACGCTCGCCGACCGCGTGGATGAAATTCAGGAACGTCTGGACGAAGCGCAGGAAGCCGCGCGCTTTGTGCAGCAGCACGGCAATCAGCTGGCAAAACTGGAGCCGATGGTTTCCGTTCTCCAGAGCGACCCGGAACAGTTTGAGCAGTTAAAAGAGGATTACGCCTGGTCACAGCAGGTGCAGCGCGAAGCGCGTCAGCAGGCGTTTGCCCTGACGGAAGTGGTGCAACGTCGCGCGCACTTCGGCTACTCCGATTCAGCAGAAATGCTGAGCGGGAACAGCGATCTTAATGAAAAGCTGCGCCAGCGTCTCGAGCAGGCCGAAGCAGAACGTACGCGCGCCCGTGAAGCGATGCGTACCCACGCCGCACAGCTGAGCCAGTACAGCCAGGTGATGGCATCGCTGAAAAGCTCCTTCGACACCAAGAAAGAGCTGTTAAACGATCTGCATAAAGAGTTGCAGGACATCGGCGTGCGCGCCGACAGCGGTGCAGAAGAGCGGGCGCGTATTCGCCGCGATGAGCTGCATGCTCAGCTCAGTAACAACCGCGCGCGTCGTAATCAGCTCGAAAAAGCGCTGACCTTCTGTGAAGCGGAGATGGACAACCTGACGCGACGCCTGCGCAAGCTGGAGCGTGACTATCACGAGATGCGTGAACAGGTTGTGACCGCGAAGGCGGGCTGGTGCGCGGTGATGCGCATGGTGAAAGATAACAACGTGGAGCGTCGTCTGCACCGTCGCGAGCTGGCGTACCTGTCAGCCGATGAACTGCGCTCTATGTCGGATAAGGCGCTGGGTGCGCTGCGTCTGGCGGTGGCGGATAACGAACACCTGCGCGACGTGTTGCGTATGTCCGAAGATCCGAAGCGTCCTGAGCGCAAAATTCAGTTCTTCGTGGCGGTTTATCAGCACTTACGCGAGCGTATTCGTCAGGACATCATCCGTACCGACGATCCGGTGGAAGCGATCGAACAGATGGAGATCGAGCTGGGACGTCTGACGGAGGAGCTGACCTCCCGCGAGCAGAAGCTGGCAATCAGCTCCCGCAGCGTGGCGAATATTATTCGGAAAACCATTCAGCGCGAGCAGAACCGTATCCGTCAGCTGAACCAGGGCCTGCAAAGCGTGTCGTTTGGCCAGGTCAACAGCGTACGGCTGAGCGTGAACGTGCGTGAGGCGCACTCCACGCTGCTGGACGTGTTGTCTGAACAGCATGAGCAGCACCAGGATCTGTTCAACAGTAACCGCCTGACCTTCTCCGAAGCGCTGGCGAAGCTGTATCAGCGTCTGAATCCGCAGATTGACATGGGCCAGCGTACGCCGCAAACCATCGGCGAGGAGCTGCTGGATTACCGCAACTATCTGGAAATGGAAGTTGAGGTTAACCGTGGCTCAGACGGCTGGCTGCGCGCGGAATCCGGTGCGCTCTCTACCGGTGAAGCCATCGGTACCGGTATGTCGATTCTGGTGATGGTGGTGCAGAGCTGGGAAGATGAAGCGCGTCGTCTGCGCGGCAAAGACATCTCGCCATGCCGTCTGCTGTTCCTCGATGAAGCCGCGCGTCTCGACGCTCGCTCCATCGCCACGCTGTTTGAGCTTTGCGAGCGACTCGATATGCAGCTCATCATCGCGGCGCCGGAAAACATCAGTCCGGAAAAAGGGACAACCTATAAGCTGGTGCGTAAGGTGTTCCAGAACAGTGAACATGTGCACGTCGTGGGCCTGCGTGGTTTCGCCCCGCAGCCACCGGAGTCATTACCGGGCACGGCTGACGCCTCTTAAACCGGGGTGCGACAAATAGCGGCGCTCATGCGCCGCTTTTTTTATTCACTTAACTTGTGTTCAGGGCTGCGTTATCTTTAAACTTCTTTACATAAGGTAAGGCAGCAGCGTGTGTGCCTTTCTATACTGAAGGAAAGCTCCAGAATAATGGGCATGTCGTGAAAAACAGGGGGCAAGGGATGTTGCTTAAGAAAAATCGTGGTCGTCAGCTGTCTGCGCTGAGTTTGTGCCTGACAGTGATGTTTGCTCCACTGTTGACCGCTCAGGCCGATGAGCCTGAAATTGTACCGACGGACAGCTCCGCGACAATGGGCGCGCAGCCGACGTCGCTGTCACAACCGCTGGATCAGTCTCCGGCGACGGCCATCATGGCCGGCATTAAACCGCTGCCCGAAGGCATCGATACTGAATCATTACGCCAGCAGCTTATGACCGGGCTGCCCTCGGGCTATACTCCCGCTTATATTAACCAGCTCACGCTGCTTTACGTTGCGCGCGATATGAAACCGATGTGGGAAAATCGCGAGGCGGTACGTGCCTTCCAGCAGCAGCTGGCTGAAGTGGCGATTGCAGGTTTTCAGCCGCAGTTCACGACCTGGGTTGAACTCCTGACCGACCCTGCCGTTACCGGACAGGCGCGTGACGTGGTGCTGTCTGATGCCATGATGGGCTACTTACAGTTTGTGGCGGGGATTTCGGTGAACGGTAACCGCTGGTTATACAGCAGTAAACCGTACAAGCTGGCGACGCCTGCGCTGTCCGTCATTAACCAGTGGCAGCTGTCGCTGGATAACGGCGAACTGCCGCGCTTTATCGCAAGCCTTGCGCCTGCCCATCCGCAATATGCCACGATGCATCAGTCGCTTCTTGAGCTGGTTGCGGATTCCCGCCCGTGGCCTCAGCTGCGCGGCACCACAACGCTGCGTCCGGGGCAGTGGAGCAGCGATGTGCCTGCGATCCGCGAAATCATGAAACGCTCCGGCATTCTCGACAGCGGTCCTAAAATTGCGCTGCCCGGTGACGAGACGCAAAATGCGGTCGTCAGCCCGTCGGCGCCGGTAAAAGAGAAAACCGCCGTTGCGCTGAGCAATAAGCCCGCCGCTTACGATCGCGAGCTGGTCGCGGCGGTGAAGCAGTTCCAGGCCGCACAGGGGCTGGGCGCTGACGGCGTGATTGGTCCATCGACTCGCGACTGGCTGAACGTCTCTCCGGCCCAGCGGGCAGGGGTGCTGGCGTTGAATATCCAGCGCTTGCGCTTGCTGCCGGGCACGTTATCCACCGGCATTATGGTCAACATTCCGGCGTACTCCCTGGTCTACTATCAGGACGGTAGCGAAGTGCTGGCGTCCCGCGTGATTGTCGGTCGACCTGACCGCAAAACGCCGATGATGAGCAGCGCGCTGAATAACGTGGTGGTTAACCCGCCGTGGAACGTGCCGCCGACGCTGGCGCGCAAAGATATCCTGCCTAAGGTCTGGAATGACCCGGGTTATCTGGAGCGACACAACTATACGGTGATGCGGGGCTGGAACAGCAAAGAAGCGATTGACCCCTGGATGGTGGACTGGTCAACGATTACGCCTTCGAACCTGCCGTTCCGTTTCCAGCAGGCACCGGGCGCGCATAACTCGCTGGGACGCTACAAATTCAATATGCCAAGTTCGGACGCAATCTATCTGCATGATACCCCGAACCATAATCTGTTCCAGAAAGACGCGCGCGCGCTCAGCTCGGGCTGTGTCCGCGTGAACAAGGCCTCCGAGCTGGCGAATATGCTGTTGCAGGATGCTGGCTGGAACGATACGCGGATATCGGATGCCCTGAAGCAGGGAGATACGCGTTACGTCAATATCCGCCACAATATTCCGGTCAATCTTTACTATCTGACGGCGTTTGTGGGCGCGGACGGACGTACCCAGTACCGTACAGATATTTACAATTATGATCTGACAGCGCGATCCGGCGCACAAATTTTGCCAAAAGCGGAACAATTAATCAGGTAAATGAAGTAGTTCGGTAAAAATGATTGTCGTAAGTTATGGTGAATATGAGGCGATCTGGCTGCAAGCCGCGTATTTACTGGGGTTGGGCGCCTTGACGTAACAGGTTTTGCCAGTTATGGTGCCCTTCGTGCGCTAAGCATATTGACAATTTCTTTTACCTGTAGACCTGATTATCATGGACAAATTTGACGCTAATCGCCGCAAATTGCTGGCGTTAGGTGGCGTTGCGCTGGGCGCAGCAGCCATCCTTCCGACGCCAGCATTTGCCACCCTCTCGACACCTCGTCCGCGTATTTTAACGCTCAACAATCTGCATACTGGTGAGACGCTTAAAGCGGAATTTTTCGATGGCAGAGGCTATATTCAGGATGAATTAGCAAGACTCAACCATTTTTTCCGTGATTTCCGCGCGAATAAAATCAAAGCCATCGACCCTGGATTATTCGATCAGCTTTACCGCTTGCAGGGACTGCTGGGAACCAAAAGGCCGGTGCAACTCATTTCTGGCTATCGCTCTCTGGATACCAACAATGAACTGCGCGCCCACAGCCGTGGGGTAGCGAAAAAAAGCTATCACACCAAAGGGCAGGCGATGGATTTCCATATTGAAGGCGTTTCGTTAGCCAATATTCGCAAAGCGGCGTTATCTATGCGCGCAGGTGGTGTAGGATACTACCCACGTAGCAACTTTGTGCATATTGATACCGGGCCGGTTCGGCACTGGTAATAACGAAACACAGGAGCAGTATGAACTATCGTATTATTCCGGTTACCGCGTTCTCACAGAACTGTTCATTGATCTGGTGTGAACAAACTAAACTGGCCGCGCTTGTTGATCCCGGTGGCGACGCTAAGACAATCAAGCAGGAAGTCGCTGCCAGCGGTGTAACGCTGATGCAGATTTTACTCACCCATGGCCATCTCGACCATGTGGGTGCAGCGGCTGAACTGGCTGAACACTACGGTGTGCCGATTATCGGTCCGGAAAAAGAAGATGAGTTCTGGCTTCAGGGGCTGCCTGCCCAAAGCCGCATGTTTGGTCTGGATGACTGTCAGCCACTGACACCGGATCGCTGGCTGAACGAAGACGATCGCGTTAACGTAGGGAATGTAACTTTACAGGTGTTGCATTGCCCCGGACATACGCCCGGCCATATCGTCTTCTTTGATGACGTGTCGCGCCTGCTGATTTCCGGTGACGTGATTTTCAAAGGGGGCGTAGGACGCAGCGATTTCCCACGCGGCGATCACGGTCAGCTGATTCAGTCGATTAAGCAGAAGTTATTGCCGTTAGGTGATGATGTGACGTTTATCCCTGGACACGGACCAATGTCAACGCTGGGCGATGAGCGGTTGCATAACCCGTTCCTTCAGGATGAAATGCCTGTCTGGTAAACCCGGTAAAATAAAAAAGCCTGCGCGATGCAGGCTTTTTTTATGGGTGCAGGTTACAGCACCGCGACAATGGCTTCGCAAAGCGGCGCCATGTTGTCAGGCGTCATACCTGCAACGTTCACGCGGCCAGAGGCAACGGCATACACGCCAAACTCTTCACGCAGGCGCAGCACCTGCTCTTTGGTCAGGCCGCTGAAGGAGAACATGCCGTTCTGCTTGATGATGAAGCTGAAGTCACGGTCAGCGCCTTTCTCAGCCAGCGTGTTCACAAACAGAAGACGCATGCGCTGAATGCGCTGACGCATATCGTTCAGCTCTTGCTCCCAGATTGCGCGCAGCGCATCGTTGCTCAGGATCGTCGCGACCACAGACGCACCGTGTGCCGGTGGGTTGGAGTAGTTAGCGCGGATCACGGACTTCATCTGGCTGAATGCGCGATCGACGGTTTGATCGTCAGCGGCCACCAGCGTACAGGCGCCGACACGCTCGTTATACAGACCAAAGTTCTTGGAATAGGAGCTTGCGACAATCAGCTCCTGATGCACGGCGGCGAATGCGCGCAGACCTTCTGCATCTTCTTCCAGACCACGGGCAAAGCCCTGGTAAGCGAAGTCGAACAGCGGCAGCCAGCCTTTTTCAACGGACAGCTTAGCCAGCTGTTCCCACTGCTCAAGCGTAGGATCGATACCGGTTGGGTTATGGCAGCAGCCGTGGAACAGCACTACATCGCCCGCCTGGGCTTCGCTCAGGCTGGCCAGCAGGCCGTCGAAATCCAGCGCGTGGTTTGCCGCGTCGTAGTACGCGTATTCACGCACTTCCAGACCCGCAGAATTGAACACACTCTTGTGGTTCGGCCAGCTTGGATTGCTTACCCACACACGCTTCACAGAGGTGTTTTTCGCCAGGAAATCTGCCGCCACGCGCAGTGCGCCGGTACCGCCTGGGGTCTGCGCCGTGCGGGCGCGTTTTTCGCTCACAATGGTGCTGCCTTTGCCGAACAGCAGCTCCTGGGTGCAGCGACCAAATTCAGGGATACCATCAATACCGAGGTAGTTTTTGGTGGTTTCGTTTTCCAGCAGATACTGCTCAGCTTTTTTGACGCTGGTCAGTACCGGAGTTTTGCCGGTTTCATCTTTATATACACCAATACCCAGGTTGATTTTGCCAGGGCGGTCGTCGGCACGAAACAGATCGGCCAGGCCCAGAATTGGGTCGGCAGGAGCGGCAGTAATGTTCTCAAACATGACGAAGTTCCATTGTGATTACAGAAGTGAAATCCGCTATCAGGTTAACGGTAGATTTACAAAATGCCAACCGTTTGCGACGAAAAGCGTGCGGCTTTTCAAAAGTCGCTATTATTTTCTCTCAGGAATAAAAAAACAGGGCCGAAGCCCTGTTCATGAAGCATATAACAACGAGGTGTGCTGATTAGAACTGGTAAACCAGACCCAGAGCCACGATGTCGTCGTTGTTGATGCCCAGCTTGTTGTCGTCTTTCAGCTGGTTGATCTGATAGTCAACATAGGTAGACATGTTTTTGTTGAAGTAGTATGTCGCACCAACGTCGATGTAGTTGATGTAGTCTTCGTCACCGATACCTTCTACGTCTTTCGCTTTAGATTTGTAGTAAGCGATGGATGGACGCAGACCGAAGTCGAACTGGTACTGAGCGACGACAGAGAAGTCCTGAGACTTGTTAGCGAAACCACGGCTGCCCAGACGCGCTGCGTTACGCATTTCGCCATAAATAGCTGCCAGGTAGATGTTGTTCGCATCATATTTCAGGCCGGTTGCCCACTGTTCAGCTTTGTCGCCTTTACCCCATTCCAGCGTCTGCTGGTTGTTGGTACGGTCAGCGGCGCCATAAGCACCCACAATGCCGAAGCCTTCGAAATCATAGCTCAGAGAGGTTGCCCAGCCGTCGCCGTTGGAACGTACTGCATCAGTACGCTCGTTTTTGCCCAGGTACTGAACACCAAAGTTCAGACCGTCAACCAGGCCGAAGAAGTTGCTGTTACGGTACGTCGCCAGGCCACCGGTACGGCCAGAGAAGAAGTTATCGCTGACGCCGGTGTCGCCGCCGAACTCAGGCAGCATATCGGTGATGCCGATTGCGTCATAGACCAGACCGTAGTTACGACCGTAGTCGAAGGAGCCTGCGTCACCGAATTTCAGGCCCGCAAATGCCAGACGGGTTTTGTTGCCGTTCTGAGCATCAGCGCCTTCAGAGTTGTTACCCTGGAAGTTATATTCCCACTGACCGTAGCCAGTCAGCTGATCGTTGATCTGAGTTTCGCCTTTGAAGCCCAGACGTGCGTAAGTGTTGTCGCCATCGTTGCTGTCATTATCGGAGAAGTAATGCAGGCCGACTGCTTTCCCGTAAAGATCTAATTTGTTGCCGTCTTTGTTATAGATTTCAGCAGCGTTTGCTGCACCGGCTACCAGCAGGGCAGGGACTACCACTGCCAGGATATTGCGCTTCATCATTATTTATTACCCTCATTGGTTTTTTTATGACACTCGCCACTGCCGTCAATAAATTCTGTCAATAAATATTTCCGGAACTATTGATGAGAGTTAGGTGTCTTTATGTGTCTGACAGGCATCTTTCCATTCATAGAACCGTTTCGCTACACTGAAAGTGCTACAATCTTCAAGATTCAGTTACCAAAAGAAAATATATGTAACTAAATGTGTATTTTTGGGAACTTTGTGAAGCACCTCAAACTTCAGTGCCGCCTGGCGAATTAAACACCCGCTTTATTCTTATATATATGATTTCCTTATGTTTAATTTAGCTAAAGGCCTTTCGTATAAACAGAAGTTAAACGGCTCATTTTTTCTTATAATCGGCTTAAGCCATCCGGATGGCTGTGGAATTGGTTGTTTTTTGTGCTATTGCGTAAGAATTGTTTTAAGCGCAATAAGAGTGGGGTTAATTTTTGTCTCGGGATATTTCGTGGAAACAAAACGTAACAGGTAGAGGTAATCGCGGGGTTGTGGTTTAAAGATGCTTACTTTTGACTGACGAAAACTGACATTGCAGGATAAAATAATGGCCAGCATTTGCTGGCCATTAATGATTTGCTCGGTTAGAAACTTGCGTTACGCGGTGTGCGTGGGAACGGAATCACATCACGTACGTTCTGAACACCTGTTACGTAAGCAATCAGACGTTCGAAGCCCAGGCCGAAGCCGGAGTGCGGAACGGTGCCGTAGCGACGGAGATCGCGATACCAGCTGTAGTCCGCCGGGTTCAGCCCCATCTCCTGCATACGCGCGTCCAGCACATCCAGGCGCTCTTCACGCTGGGAGCCACCGATGATCTCACCGATGCCCGGCGCCAGCACGTCCATCGCGGCAACGGTTTTACCGTCTTCGTTAAGGCGCATATAGAACGCCTTAATGTCTTTCGGATAGTTTTTCACCACAACCGGTGCTTTGAAGTGCTTCTCTGCCAGATAACGTTCGTGCTCGGAGGAGAGATCCACGCCCCAGTAAACCGGGTTTTCGAATTTCTCACCGCATTTTTCCAGGATAGCGACCGCGTCGGTGTAATCCACCTGCGCGAAGTCTGCGGAGACGAAGCGCTCAAGACGGGCGATAGCGTCGTTATCGACACGCTCAGCGAAGAATTTCATGTCATCTGCACGCTCTTCGAGAACGGCTTTGAACACGTATTTCAGCATCGCTTCTGCCAGGGCTGCCGCGTCATTCAGATCGGCAAAGGCCACTTCCGGCTCCAGCATCCAGAATTCCGCCAGGTGACGGCTGGTGTTGGAGTTTTCCGCACGGAAGGTTGGGCCGAAGGTGTAGATCTTAGACAGCGCACAGGCGTAGGTTTCGCCGTTGAGCTGGCCGGAAACCGTCAGGAAGGCTTCTTTACCAAAGAAGTCTTTGTCGTAATCGACTTTACCTTCCGGCGTACGCGGCAGGTTTTCCATATCCAGCGTCGAAACGCGGAACATTTCACCTGCGCCTTCGGTATCGGAAGCCGTGATCAGCGGAGTAGAAACCCAGAAGTAACCCTGCTCGTCAAAGAAGCGATGCAGCGCCTGCGCCAGCGTATGACGCACGCGGGCAACCGCACCAATCAGGTTGGTGCGCGGACGCAGGTGCGCGACTTCACGCAGATATTCGATGCTGTGACGCTTTGCAGCCATCGGGTAGGTGTCAGGATCTTCAACCCAGCCGGTCACTTCCACCGAGGTCGCCTGAATTTCGTAGCTCTGACCCTGGCCCGGAGAGGCCACCACAACACCGGTGACGATCACGGAACAGCCGGTTGTCAGGTGCAGAACGTCATCATTGTAATTGGGCAGAGAATTATTAATGACGGCCTGTACAGGATCAAAGCAGGAACCGTCATAGACGGCGAGGAAGGAGATGCCAGCTTTAGAATCTCGGCGAGTACGCACCCATCCGCGCACGGTGACCTCCTGGTCAACGGCGACACGGCCCTGGAGTACGTCGGCTACAGGCACAACGCTCATAATATTCTCTCTGTTAATAGTCGGAAAAAATAAACACTTGTCCGCCCTTATAGGGGGGATATCTATGTTACCTGCCATCCGCTATCAGACAAGTAAATTTCACCGTCTTAAGAGAAGAAATAAGAAATTAATAAGAGAAGGGGAGCCATGAAGGCTCCCCCGAAGCCGTTAACTGGCTTTTTTAACCTGAGGCAAATCGAAGGCTTTACGTAATGCGCGGACAAACGCTTTGTCATGGCAGATGGTTTTGCCCGGACTGTCGGAGAGCTTCGCGACCGGCTTACCGTTACATTCCACCAGTTTTATGACGATGTTCAGCGGTTTCACCTGAGGAATATCACAGGTTAACCGCGTACCAATCCCGAAACTCAGGTTCACCCGCGATGAGAAATGGCGATAAAGGTCGACGGCTTTCGCCAGGTCAAGGTTATCGGAGAAGACTAGCACCTTACTCATGGGGTCGATGCCCAGTTTTTCGTAATGGGCGATGGCTTTCTCACCCCATTCAACCGGGTCCCCGGAATCATGGCGCAAACCCTGGTAGCGTTCGGCAAACTCAGGGCCAAAGTCGCGCAGGAACGCGTCCATGGTAATGCAGTCGGTAAGGGCAATACCCAGCCGATCCGGGTATTCCTCAAGCCACGCGGCGAGGGCAGCGCGCTGGCTGTTGGCAAGGTCAGGGCTGATCTGCTGGTGCGCCTGGAACCATTCGTGCGCCTGAGTGCCCATCGGCGTTAAATCAAGGCGACGTGCCAGATCGTAGTTACTGGTGCCAACGAACCACGGCTCCTGTTGCAGACGTCTGACAATGGCTTCCTGAACCTCGCGAGAGAAGCGGCGGCGCGTGCCAAAGTCCATCAGACGGAAGCGGGACATATCCAGCCCTTCGGTCAGTCTGGAAAACTCAACGAGTTTATTCTCCAGAGCGGCAACCGCCTGCGTCACACCGGTTTCAGGGGAGCGATAGCGGTGAGCCAGCTCGCTGATCACGGCCAGAAGCGGCACTTCCCACATGATCACTTCGCGCCACGGGCCGGTCAGACGAATGTCCAGCTTGCCGTTATCATTGGTGACGGTGACCTGTTCCGGCTTATAGCGGAACTCACGCAGCCAGTTCAGATAGTCCGCTTTAAAGAAAGGCAGGCCTGAAAGCCACTGATATTCGTCATCGGTGAGCGCCAGATGCTGCATGGCCTCGACCTGTTCACGAATGGAATCTGCGTAGATACCCAGCAAGTCGTCACCCCGGCAGCGAAATTCCGCCGCAACATGGACATCATGATAGTGGTGAAACACGGCTTGCTGCATATGCAGCTTGTACGCGTCGGTATCCAGCAACGTATGCAGAACCGGAGAAGCGAATTGAGTCATAGGTGCGCTGTAGCATCCTCTCACGGGAGCGTTTAGTACAATAAACAACTCCGGAGTATACCCTGTTTAGTGATTTATTGAACCCCGATCACAACATAAGCACACTTTATGGTCGAGAGCATTTCGTGCCCTGTGTTACAAAAATGTAGCTAAAAAGGGCGTTGTGCCTGAAAAGATGAACATTCTGCATAGCGCGTTTTACGCAACAGGAATATATTGAATCGTTACTCGACAAACGATGCATAAGGTTTTCTATGACACAACAGCCACAAGCTAAATACCGCCACGACTACCGTGCGCCGGAATACCTGATAAGCGATATCGATCTGACTTTCGACCTGGATGCCACAAAGACCGTCGTGACGGCGGTAAGCCAGGTGACGCGCCAGAGCGCGACAGCCGTGCCGTTGCGTCTGGATGGTGAAGACCTGACGCTGGTTTCCCTGCATATTAATGATGAAGCCTGGTCAGACTATAAAGAAGAAGGCAACCAGCTGGTCATCGACAACCTGCCGGAACGCTTCACCCTGCGCATCGTGAATGAAATTAGCCCTGCCGCCAATACCGCGCTGGAAGGGCTTTACCAGTCAGGCGTAGCCCTGTGTACCCAGTGTGAAGCCGAAGGTTTCCGCCATATCACCTGGTATCTGGATCGCCCGGACGTCCTGGCGCGCTTTACCACCAAAATTATTGCCGACAAAACGCTGTACCCGTACCTGCTCTCCAACGGCAACCGGATTGGCGAGGGGGAACTGGAGAATGGCCGTCACTGGGTACAGTGGCAGGATCCGTTCCCGAAGCCCTGCTATCTGTTTGCGCTGGTGGCGGGAGATTTCGATGTCCTGCGCGACACCTTTAAAACGCGCTCTGGCCGTGAAGTCGCGCTGGAGCTGTTCGTGGACCGTGGCAACCTTGACCGCGCACCGTGGGCAATGACCTCCCTCATCAACTCCATGAAGTGGGATGAAACGCGCTTTGGTCTCGAATATGACCTCGACATTTATATGATCGTTGCGGTCGATTTCTTCAACATGGGCGCGATGGAGAATAAAGGTCTTAACATCTTTAACTCCAAATACGTGCTGGCGCGTACCGATACCGCAACGGATAAAGATTACCTCGATATCGAACGCGTTATCGGCCACGAATATTTCCATAACTGGACCGGGAACCGCGTCACCTGCCGCGACTGGTTCCAGCTGAGCCTGAAAGAGGGCTTAACCGTCTTCCGCGATCAGGAGTTCAGCTCCGATCTGGGATCGCGGGCGGTAAACCGCATCAACAACGTGCGCACCATGCGTGGTCTGCAATTTGCAGAAGATGCCAGCCCAATGGCGCACCCGATCCGCCCGGATAAAGTCATTGAGATGAATAACTTCTACACCCTGACGGTGTATGAAAAAGGCGCTGAAATTATCCGCATGATCCACACCCTGCTGGGTGAAGAGAATTTCCAGAAAGGGATGCAGCTTTACTTCGAGCGTCACGACGGCAGTGCGGCCACCTGCGACGATTTCGTTCAGGCGATGGAAGACGCCTCTAACGTTGATCTGTCTCATTTCCGCCGCTGGTACAGCCAGGCCGGTACGCCGATTGTGACGGTCAAAGACGACTACAACCCGGAAACTGAGCAGTACACGCTGACCATCAGCCAGCGCACGCCGCCAACGGCCGAGCAGGAAGAGAAACATCCGTTGCACATTCCGTTCAGCGTTGAGCTGTACGACAATGAAGGCAACGTGATCCCTTTACAGAAGGGCGGTCACCCGGTGCATAACGTGCTGAACGTGACCCAGGCAGAGCAGACCTTTATCTTTGATAACGTCTATTTCCAGCCTGTTCCTGCCCTGCTGTGCGAATTCTCCGCGCCGGTGAAACTCGAATACAAGTGGAGCGATCAGCAGCTGACGTTCCTGATGCGTCACGCGCGCAACGATTTCTCTCGCTGGGATGCCGCACAAAGTCTGCTGGCGACCTACATCAAGCTGAACGTCAACCGTTACCAGCAGGGCCAGCCGCTGACGCTGCCGGTTCATGTGGCAGACGCGTTCCGTGCCATCCTGCTGGATGAGAACATTGACCCGGCGCTGGCGGCTGAAATTTTGACGCTGCCGTCTGCGACTGAAATCGCCGAGCTGTTTGACATCATTGATCCGATTGCCATCGTCGCCGTGCGTGAAGCGCTGACCCGCACGCTGGCGACCGAACTGGCAGATGAGTTCCTCGCCATTTATAACGCCAACAAGCTGGACGCGTATCGGGTGGAACATGCGGATATCGGTAAACGTTCCCTGCGCAATACCTGCCTGCGCTATCTGGCGTTTGGTGAGGCAGAGCTGGCGAACACGCTGGTCAGCAAGCAGTACCACGAAGCCGATAACATGACGGATGCGCTGGCCGCGCTGGCTGCAAGCGTTGCCGCCGAACTGCCGTGCCGCGATGCGCTGATGCAGGAGTACGACGACAAGTGGCATCAGGATGGTCTGGTGATGGACAAGTGGTTCATCCTTCAGGCCACCAGCCCGGCAGCCGATGTACTCAGCAAAGTACGCAGCCTGCTGAAGCACCGTTCGTTTACCATGAGCAACCCGAACCGCGTCCGCTCTCTGATTGGTGCCTTCGCCAGCAGCAACCCGGCCGCGTTCCATGCCGAAGAAGGCAGCGGTTATCAGTTCATGGTTGAAATGCTAACCGAGCTGAACAGCCGTAACCCGCAGGTGGCGTCTCGTCTGATTGAGCCGCTGATCCGCCTGAAACGTTACGATGCGCAGCGTCAGGCGAAAATGCGCGCCGCGCTTGAGCAGCTGAAAGGGCTGGAAAATCTGTCTGGCGATCTGTACGAGAAGATTGCTAAGGCGCTGGCCTGATGTAAAAAAGCCCGGTGGCGCTACGCTTACCGGGCCTGCGTGGGGTCGCGGGGCATCGGTTTTCTCCCTCTCCCTGTGGGAGAGGGCCGGGGTGAGGGCATCAGGCATTAGCCTTTATCCGCTGAATCTCCGCTTCCCCACGCTTCATCACCCGATCCAGCACTTCGGCTTCCAGCTCCGCCAGGCGGGCCGATCCCACGCGGCGAGGACGTGGAATATCTACCGTCAGATCCAGACCAATTTTACCTTCTTCTATTAACAGCACCCTGTCTGCCATTGCCACGGCTTCACTGACGTCATGCGTCACCAGCAGCACCGTAAAGCCGTGCGTCTGCCAGAGGGTTTCAATCAGATCCTGCATCTCGATCCGCGTCAGGGCATCAAGCGCGCCGAGCGGTTCATCAAGCAGCAACAGGCCGGGACGGTGAATCAGCGCGCGTGCCAGCGCTACGCGCTGCTTTTGTCCACCCGACAGGGCCGCAGGCCACTCTCCCGCGCGATTCTCCAGCCCTACCGCAGCGAGTGCCTGCCGGGCGTCCTCCCGCCAGCTGCCCTTCAGGCCCAGCCCGACGTTATCCATCACCGTTTTCCACGGCAGCAGACGCGCGTCCTGAAACATCATGCGTGTATCATCCTGAATTGTGGAAAGCGGCGTAGTGCCTGCCAGAATGTCACCGCTGTTAGGCGCTTCCAGCCCGGCTAAAAGACGCAGCAGGGTACTCTTGCCGCCACCGCTACGGCCGACAACGGCCACAAACTGTCCGGCAGGAATATGCAGATCCAGTGCATTCAGAATGGTGTTGTCGCCGTAGCGTTTGGTCACGCCGTTCAGCAGTAACGGTGTTCCCTGGTTCAGTCGTGCAGTATTCATGCTTTCGCCTCCTGAGCGGTGTAGGCCGGGTTCCAGCGCAGCCAGCTACGTTCCAGCCACTGGGCGCTGACGTCCGCAAGTTTGCCGAGCAGGGCATAAAGGATAATGGCAACCACCACCACGTCCGTTTGCAGGAACTCGCGGGCGTTCATCGCCAGATAACCAATGCCGGAGTTAGCCGAAATGGTTTCCGCCACGATCAGGGTTAGCCACATCAGGCCGAGCGCAAAACGCACCCCAACCATAATGGAGGGCAGGGCGCCCGGCAGGATCACATGGGTAAACAGGGCAAAACCTGACAGGCCATAGCTGCGGGCCATCTCCACCAGACCGCGATCGATATTGCGGATCCCATGCCAGGTATTGATATAAATCGGGAATAACGTTCCCAGCGCCACGAGGAAAATTTTGGCGCTCTCATCAATGCCAAACCACAGAATAACCAGCGGAATAAGCGCCAGATGCGGCACGTTACGCAGCATCTGAACGGAGGTATCCAGCAGCCGCTCACCCCAGAGTGACAGGCCGCTGATCAGCCCCAGCGTCAGGCCGATGCTTCCGCCAATCGAAAAGCCAATTACCGCGCGCCAGGAGCTGATGGCAAGATGTTGCCACAGCTCACCGCTGGCGCTGAGCGACCAGAACGCTTCCACAACGCCCTCCGGAGAGGGCAAAATGCGGCTCGACAGCCAGCCAGTTGAAGACGCCAGTTGCCAGACGAGGACAATGCCGACGGGCAGAAACCACGGCGCGGCGCGCAGCAGCCATTTTTGTGCGGTTGCAGACATGGTGGCTCCTTAGCTTTGCGCGACTTTTCGCGGGATAAACGCGTTCGCCACGGCTTCGCCCTGCAACTGAAGCTGGCGTGGCTGCGGAATTTCCGGGATAGCGACATCCAGGTGCGGGAACAGCAGTTCACCCACCTTGTACGCCTCCTCCAGATGCGGGTAGCCAGACAGAATAAAGCTGTCGATCCCCAGCGCCGCATATTCATTAATGCGTGCCGCTACGGTTGGACCGTCGCCGACCAGTGCCGTACCGGCGCCGCCGCGCACCAGACCCACCCCGGCCCACAGGTTCGGGCTGATCTCAAGATTTTCACGCTTGCCGTTGTGCAGGGAGGCCATCCGGTGCTGGCCCACGGAGTCGGTTTTGGCAAACGCCGCCTGTGCTTTGGCGATAGTGTCGTCGTCCAGATGAGCGATCAGACGGTCGGCGGCTTGCCAGGCCTCGTCGTTGGTTTCGCGGACGATCACGTGCAGGCGAATGCCGAAGCGTACCGTACGGCCATGTTCTGCGGCTTTAGCGCGTACCTGAGCAATTTTCTCTTTCACCAGCTCCGGTGGCTCACCCCAGGTCAGATAGAGATCGACCTGCTCAGCCGCCAGCTCCTGCGCCACGTCCGACGATCCGCCGAAATAGAGGGGAGGGCGCGGCTGCTGTACCGGCGG
This sequence comes from Enterobacter cloacae complex sp. EB5, assembly GCF_031432835.1. NCBI lineage: Bacteria > Pseudomonadati > Pseudomonadota > Gammaproteobacteria > Enterobacterales > Enterobacteriaceae > Enterobacter > Enterobacter cloacae complex sp. EB5. The sequence continues at coordinate 370,322 of NZ_CP133860.1, read as the reverse complement.
GAAGTAGAGCTGCGCATCGCGAACGTGGATATGTTTCCCTTCGAAGGTGACGGTTTCCCCTTCCAGCAGACGTCGCCAGACGCGGGTGAACTCCGCGGAAGCTTCATAACGCTCGGTATGATCGAGGAAAACGCCATCGCCCGCCAGCTCCTGCGGATCGCTGCCCGTCACCAGGTTGAACAGCGCGCGGCCGTTGGAGAGCCTGTCCAGCGTTGCTGCCTGACGCGCCGCGACGGTGGGCGACACCACGCTCGGGCGCAGGGCGACCAGGAATTTCAGGCGCTGGGTGACGGGGATCATCGATGCGGCAACCAGCCACGCATCCTCACATGAGCGGCCCGTTGGGATCAGCACCCCGGTAAAACCAATGCGGTCTGCCGCCTGGGCGATCTGCTGTAGATAGCCGTGATCGACCGGGCGGGCGCCTTCTTCTGTGCCAAGATAGTGTCCATCACCGTGGGTGGGTAAAAACCAGAAAAGATTCAGACTCATGATTTTTTTCCTTCAATGCCAGCGGGTTGCCAGATGCGTTCGCGAATATTCACCTGCTTTGGAACCAGGCGGTTTTGATAAAAGAGGTCTGCCGTTTGCTGCTGGAGAGCGGCAACGTGGGCGTCAACAGGCGCTATGGTGGTAGGAGGACGGTGGTCAAGATAGGTAGCGATCACCGGTTCAGGCAGGCCCATGGTTTTTGCCAGCAGCGTGATGCTCTGCTGACGCTGGCTTTGGGTCAGCGCATCGGCCTGAGAGAAGGTATCCAGCACCTGCTGAATAAATGCGCCATTTTTCTCAGCGTAAGGACGTGCCGCCAGGTAGAACGAACCGGTCTGCTTCAGGGTGGTGCCGTCTTTCAGCACCCGCACACCGCCCTGCAACAGTGCGGCGGAGTTGTACGGATCCCAGATAGCCCAGGCATCAACATTTTTTTGCTGAAACGCCGCGCGCGCATCGGCAGGCGTCAGGTAAACGGGCTGGATATCGGTGAATTTAAGGCCGGCCTCCTGCAACGCGCGCAGCAGCAGGTTGTGCGAGCTGGAACCTTTCTGGAAAGCAACCTTATGGCCTTTAAGATCGGCGACGCTTTTAATCTCGCTGTTTTCCGGCACCAGGATCACCTCTGCCTTCGGCTTGGCGGGCTCAACGCCAACGTAAACCAGATCCGCCCCGGCAGCCTGCGCAAAGATCGGCGGGATATCGCCGGTGCTGCCTAAATCAATACTCCCGACGTTCAGCGCCTCCAGCATCTGTGGCCCGGCAGGAAACTCGACCCATGAGAATTTGGTCTCCGGGAAACGCTTCTCCAGCAACGCATGGCTTTTCGCCAGCACCATGCTGACGCTGCCCTTCTGATAACCGATACGCAGGCTATCCGGCGCTTTCTCCGCCGCCTGAGCCAGCGACGCCACTGCCAGCAGACCTGCCAGCCCGATACGGGTAACTGTTTTAAACATGCGCCACTCCTTGTGATTGATGAAATGCCGCCGCGTGGCGATCCCGACGGTTCAGGGCGTGCCAGAAGGTGTCGAGCGCACTGTCGAGGCGGGTTTGCAGATTCGGCGTGAAATGGGGTTTATGCTGGTAGTCGATTACCTGTGAGTCGTCAGCGAAGACGCCATGCAGGATCTCCTGCGCTTTAAGCGCGTTCAGAACCGGCTTGAGGGCATAATCCACCGCCAGTAAATGGGCTACCGTACCGCCTGTGGCCAGCGGCAGGACGACCTTACCGTCCAGCGCGCGTTCGGGCAGCAGATCGAGCAGCGTTTTCAGTGCGCCGGAAAAAGAGGCTTTGTAAATCGGTGTCGCGACGACCAGCCCGTCAGCACTCTTAAGTTGTTCGATCAGGGTTTTCAGCGCTGGGCTGTCGAAACGGGCGTAGAGCAGATCTTCAGGCGCGAAATTGTGCAAATTCCAGTGACACACTTCGACATCCAGAGCATTAAGCTTTTCGCGAGCGTATTCCAGCAGTGCGCTGGAGCGAGAGGGGAAGCGGGGGCTTCCGGCCAGGGTAATGACGCGCATGGTTGCTCCTTATAACTAATTGTTTGCTTTTATCTAACATTCATAACAATTTTCAGGAGTGTGACATTGCGTGGTTATTCCACTAAATGATTTATCCTCAGGATGAATGCAGAAAAATGCATAAGAAGCGAACCGATAAGTAAACGATTGCGTTTTACGTGGCTTTTTTTGCCACAGGTCAATTCCCTTTCCGGGCGGGATCGCACATAATCCCCTCCCGGTTTGCACACCGGGAATCCAGGAGAGTTCATGTACTACCCCTTCGTTCGTAAAGCCCTTTTCCAGCTCGATCCTGAGCGCGCTCATGAATTTACATTTCAGCAGTTACGCCGTATTACAGGAACGCCTCTGGCCGCGCTGGTGCGTCAAAACGTGCCGGAAAAACCAGTTCAGTGCATGGGCCTGACTTTCAAAAATCCACTGGGCCTGGCGGCCGGTCTGGACAAAAATGGCGAATGCATCGATGCACTCGGTGCGATGGGCTTTGGCTCGATTGAAATCGGGACGGTGACGCCGCGTCCGCAGCCGGGAAATGACAAGCCACGTCTGTTTCGCCTGGTTGAAGCCGAGGGGCTGATCAACCGCATGGGCTTTAATAACCTTGGCGTCGATCATCTGGTTGAGAACGTTAAGAAAGCCCATTTTGATGGCGTGCTGGGTATTAATATTGGCAAAAATAAAGACACGCCGGTCGAGCAGGGTAAAGATGACTATCTGATTTGTATGGAAAAAGTCTATGCCTATGCCGGTTATATCGCGGTGAATATCTCCTCGCCTAACACCCCAGGGCTGCGTTCATTACAATATGGCGAAGCGCTCGACGATCTTCTTAGCGCCATTAAAAATAAACAAACGGCGCTACAGGCGATCCACCATAAATATGTTCCGGTCGCGGTTAAGATCGCCCCTGATCTTTCGGCAGAAGAATTGATCCAGGTTGCCGACAGTTTAGTTCGCCATAATATTGATGGTGTGATTGCGACCAATACGACACTCGATCGCTCTCTCGTTCAGGGAATGAAAAACTGTGACGAAGCGGGGGGATTAAGTGGCCGTCCGGTACAATTAAAAAGCACCGAAATTATTCGCGCACTCTCCGCGGAATTAAAAGGCCAGCTGCCGATTATTGGCGTGGGTGGCATTGACTCCGTCATCGCTGCACGTGAGAAGATGGCGGCAGGCGCATCGCTGGTGCAAATTTATTCCGGCTTTATTTTTAAAGGACCGCCGCTGATTAAAGAAATCGTCACGCATATCTAATCTTTTCTCTTAATCAGACAACCAGGGCTTTATTTCCAGCCCTGGTTGTTTTATATTCCGTCATTGTTGCTTATTTAGACATTATAGTCTTTTATTACTAGTGTTATAAGCGAAGCGGCAAACAGGACATTTTTAGTACAGGACGTTTAGGGGACGGGAGAGAAACATGCGAATTAAACCTGACGATAACTGGCGCTGGTATTTTTGTGACGAGCATGACCGTATGATGCTTGACTTAGCCAATGGCATGTTGTTTCGCTCTCGTTTTGCGCGCCGAATGTTAACGCCAGACGCGTTTGCGCCCTCTGGCTTTTGCGTTGACGATGCTGCACTCTATTTCTCTTTCGAAGAAAAATGCCGCGAGTTCGATCTCTCCAAAGAACAGCGCGCTGAACTTGTATTAAATGCGCTGGTGGCGATCCGTTTCCTGAAACCGCAAATGCCGAAAAGCTGGCATTTCCTCGCGCATGGCATGAGCTGGACCCCGGCTATCGGCGATGCGGCAAGCGTCAATCTGAGCGATACCGAAGAAGAGGTGAATTTGCTGGTGGTTGAACCCGGTGAAAACGCTGCGCTCTGTTTGCTGGCCCAACCCGGCGTGACCATTGCCGGGCGAGTCATGCAGTTAGGTGATGCCATCAAAGTGATGAATGACAGGCTGAAGCCACAGCTGCGCGTCGATTCCTTCAGCCTCGAACAGGCGGTTTAAGCTTCCAGCTGCACGGATGTTTTCGGTACACAGCTACAGCACAGGATCGTGCCGTCACTGCCAATCGCAGATTTCTTCAGGGCACTCACTTCACCATCGACCAGTTTAATGCGACAGCATCCGCAAATCCCCGCGCGACAGGAATACGGTACGCGGATACCCGCCTGCTCCAGCTGTTCCAGTAGCACCTGCTGATTGTTACCTCGGATGACTTTGCCTTCCCAGTGAATATCCACCGCGGAAGCGACGTTGGTGACAACGTCAACCATCTCTTCTTCTTGACCTGCGCCGTACACCCTGGCAGGCCCGCGGGTGAGAATTTCGACCTCGTCGCCCACGCGGATCACGCCGCTGGAGCGGGGGATCAGGTTCTGGCCGAAGTCGACATCGCCGTTATCCTGCGCGGTACGAAATGACTGCAAGGTTTTCAGCGGTTCGCCGGAAGGGTGTTTCTGGCCTTTCTCCGGGCTGACGGTGGTAAAAATACAGCGGCTGCATGGCTTCACGACATCAAAAATAACGCTGCCGATGCGGATCACTTTCCAGGTATCTTCATCCCAGGCATCCGCTCCGGTCACCACCAGATTCGGGCGAAACTGCTCCATCTGCACGCTAGCTTTGCAACGATTTTGTAAATCACGCAGCGAGGCCTCGCTGGTCAGCAGGAAGGGAAAACCATCCGCAAAGGAGAGGGGAACCGCATCGTGGCGCTTCACGCGACGGGTCAGCGCAGGCCCGACCCAGCGCAGCTGAACGTCACGGGAGAAAAAGCCGCTCAGCCACTGGTTAATATTGTCCGGCGCGATACGCGCGGTAAAATGGTTGCCCCACACTTCCGTTGGCGCATCAACCGGCGCAAAATCAGCAAAGCGGATCACGACGCTTGAACCGTCTGGCGCGGTCAAATGCAGCCCGTCATGAAGCGGGGAAGGGGTAAAGCGAACCATCTGCGGGAACTGACGTGCGGTGATAAACGTACCGTCAGGCTCGGTGACCATAAAAATACGATCGAAGGCGAATCCGCTCATATCGGCCAGCGCGTGAGTCACGCCGATACCGCGCATCGATTTCACCGGATGAATAAAAAGCCTGGATAACGTCGCCACTGCACACTCCCGCTAAAGAAAATAAGCCTTCAACTTTATGACATACACGCCATATTAGCTATAATGCGCGACAATTTTCTATGAGTAAAAGTGACGATATGAATTCTCTGTTTGCCAGTACGGCCCGTGGGCTGGAAGAGCTGTTAAAAACTGAACTGGAAGCCCTGGGCGCGAAAGAGTGCCGGGTGGTTCAGGGTGGTGTCCATTTTGAGGGCGACACGCGGCTTATTTACCAGAGCCTGATGTGGAGCCGTCTGGCGTCGCGCATCATGCTGCCGATGAAAGAGTGCAAGGTCTACAGCGATCTTGATCTCTACACCGGCGTACAGATGATCGACTGGACAGAGATCTTCACCCCGGACGCTACCTTTGCGGTGCATTTCAACGGCGTCAACGATGAAATCCGCAACAGCCAATACGGTGCGCTGCGCGTTAAGGATGCCATTGTGGACTGCTTCACGCGTCGTAATAAAGAACGTCCGAACGTTGACCGTGAAAACCCGGATCTGCGTATCAACGTCTGGCTGAACGGCGATACGGCCAGTATTTCCCTGGATCTGAGCGGCGCAGGCCTGCATCTGCGCGGCTATCGCGATCGCACCGGGATGGCGCCGATCAAAGAAACGCTGGCTGCCGCTATCGTGATGCGCTCCGGATGGCAGCCAGGTACGCCGCTGCTCGATCCGATGTGCGGTTCCGGTACGCTGCTGATTGAAGCCGCGATGCTGGCCACCGACCGTGCGCCAGGGCTGCACCGCGGTCACTGGGGCTTCAAAGGCTGGGCGCAGCACGATGAGGCCATCTGGAAAGATGTCAAAGACGATGCGCAGACCCGCGCCCGTAAAGGGCTGGCGGAGTACACCTCTCACTTTTACGGTTCGGACAGCGATGCACGGGTGATTGAACGCGCGCGCAGCAACGCCCGTCGTGCCGGTATCGGCGAGCTGGTCACCTTCGAGGTGAAAGACGTGGCGAACCTGACCAACCCGCTGCCAAAAGGCCCGTACGGTACGGTGATTAGCAACCCACCGTATGGTGAGCGTCTGGACAGCGAGCCGGCGCTGATTGCGCTGCACAGCCTGCTGGGCCGCAACATGAAAGCGCATTTCGGCGGCTGGAACCTCTCCCTGTTTAGCGCCTCGCCGGAGTTGCTGAGCTGCCTGCAATTGCGTGCCGATCGCCAGTTCAAGGCGAAAAACGGCCCGCTGGACTGCGTGCAGAAAAACTACCATCTGGCAGAGGTAGCGGCGGACAGCAAACCGTTAGGCGTGGCGGAAGATTACGCCAACCGCCTGCGCAAAAACCTGAAGAAATTTGAGAAGTGGGCGAAGCAGGAAGGCATCGAATGTTATCGCCTGTACGACGCTGACCTGCCGGAATACAACGTGGCGGTTGACCGTTATGCGGACTGGGTGGTGGTTCAGGAATACGCCCCGCCGAAAACCATCGATGCGCAAAAAGCGCGTCAGCGTATGCTGGATGTGATTGCGGCCACCATCGCCGTACTTGGCATTTCGCCAAACAAGCTGGTGCTGAAAACCCGTGAGCGTCAGAAAGGCAAAAATCAGTATCAGAAGATGGGCGAGAAGGGCGACTTCCTCGAAGTGGGCGAATATAACGCGCGCCTGTGGGTTAACCTGACCGACTACCTTGATACCGGCCTGTTCCTCGATCACCGCATCGCCCGCCGCATGCTGGGCCAGATGAGCAAGGGCAAAGACTTCCTGAACCTGTTCTCCTATACCGGCAGCGCCAGCGTTCATGCGGGGCTTGGCGGCGCGCGTAGCACCACCACGGTAGATATGTCCCGGACTTATCTGGAGTGGGCAGAGCGCAACCTGCGTCTTAACGGCTTAACCGGTCGTCAGCATCGCCTGTTACAGGCCGATGTGCTGGGCTGGCTGCGCGATACCGACGAGCAGTTTGACCTGATCTTTATCGATCCGCCGACCTTCTCTAACTCCAAGCGTATGGAGGATAGCTTTGATGTTCAACGCGATCACCTGCGCCTGATGACCGACCTGAAGCGTCTGCTGCGTAAAGGCGGCACCATTATGTTCTCGAATAACAAGCGCGGATTCCGCATGGATCACGACGGCCTGGCCGAACTGGGACTGAAAGCACAAGAAATCAGCCAAAAAACACTGTCTCAGGACTTTGCCCGTAACCGTCAGATCCACAACTGCTGGCTAATCTCCGCGGTCTGAAAGGAAAAATAAATGTCTTTAATTAGTATGCACGGCGCGTGGCTCTCTTTCAGCGACTCACCGCTTCTCGATAATGCAGAGCTGCATATCGAAGATAACGAGCGCGTCTGTCTGGTGGGCCGTAACGGAGCAGGTAAATCGACGCTGATGAAGATCCTCAACCGTGAGCAGGGGCTGGACGACGGCCGTATTGTTTACGAGCAGGATCTGATCGTCTCTCGTCTGCAACAGGATCCGCCGCGTAACGTCACCGGCAGCGTGTACGATTTTGTGGCCGAAGGGATTTCAGAGCAGGCGGAATACCTCAAGCGTTACCACGAGATTTCGCATCTGGTGATGACGGACCCGAGCGACAAGAATCTCAACGAGCTGGCAAAAGTGCAGGAGATGCTCGATCACCACGGTCTGTGGCAGCTGGAAAACCGCATTAACGAAGTGCTGGCCCAGCTTGGCCTGGAAGCGGATATGGAGCTGTCGGCGCTCTCCGGCGGCTGGCTGCGTAAAGCGGCGCTGGGCCGTGCCCTGGTGAGCGGGCCTAAGGTGCTGCTGCTGGACGAACCGACGAACCACCTGGATATCGAAGCGATTGACTGGCTGGAAGGGTTCCTGAAAACCTTTAACGGCACCATTATCTTCATCTCCCACGACCGTTCGTTCATCCGCAACATGGCCACGCGCATTGTCGATCTCGATCGCGGCAAGCTGGTGACCTATCCGGGCGATTACGATACCTATCTGCTGGAGAAAGAAGAGAACCTGCGCGTCGAAGAGCTGCAAAACGCCGAGTTCGACCGCAAGCTGGCGCAGGAAGAGGTCTGGATCCGTCAGGGCATTAAAGCGCGTCGTACCCGTAACGAAGGCCGCGTTCGCGCCCTGAAGGCGATGCGCCGCGAACGTAGCGAACGCCGCGAAGTCATGGGTAGCGCCAAAATGCAGGTGGAAGAGGCGTCCCGCTCGGGCAAGATTGTCTTCGAAATGGAGAACGTGAATTATTCGGTTGACGGCAAAGTGCTGGTGAACGATTTCTCCGCTCAGGTTCAGCGCGGCGACAAAATTGCGCTGATCGGCCCGAACGGGTGCGGTAAAACCACGCTGCTGAAACTGATGCTCGGCCAGCTTCAGGCCGACAGCGGTCGTATCCACTGCGGGACCAAACTGGAAGTGGCGTACTTCGACCAGCACCGCGCCGAGCTGGATCCAGACCGTACGGTGATGGATAACCTCGCCGAGGGTAAACAGGAGGTCATGGTTAACGGCAAGCCGCGTCACGTGCTGGGCTACCTTCAGGACTTCCTGTTCCACCCGAAACGCGCCATGACGCCGGTGCGCGCGCTGTCCGGGGGAGAGCGTAACCGTCTTTTGCTGGCGCGTCTGTTCCTGAAACCCAGTAACTTATTGATTCTCGATGAACCGACTAACGATCTGGATGTCGAAACGCTGGAACTGCTGGAAGAGTTGATTGATGGTTATCAGGGCACTGTGATGCTGGTCAGCCACGATCGTCAGTTTGTCGATAACACCGTGACCGAGTGCTGGATCTTCGAAGGCGAAGGACGCATCGGGCAATATGTGGGCGGCTATCATGACGCGCGTGGACAGCAATCGCAGTCGCTGGCGCAAAAACAGACGAAGAACAAAAATGTCGCTGAACCTGTTGTTGCAAAGGCAGAAACTGTCAAAAAGTCTCCTGCTAAAATGAGTTATAACTTGCAGCGCGAGCTGGAGGGGCTGCCGCAGCGTCTGGAAGAGCTGGAAGCTGCACTGGAAGCACTGCAAATTCAGGTCGCTGATGCGTCATTCTTTACGCAGCCTCACGACTATACTCAGAAAGTATTGGCTGAACTCTCCCAGGCTGAACAGGCGCTGGAAGAGGCATTTGAGCGCTGGGAGTACCTTGAGTCTCTGAAAAACGGCGCATAAACAGGGATAATCTATGTGTGACCAGCACCATGCCGATCGGCATATATTATGCTCGCAATGCGATATGCTCGTGGCGTTGCCAGAGCTTGGTCACGGACATAAGGCTGCCTGCCCGCGCTGCGGCGCTACGCTGACGACTGAGTGGGACGCGCCAAGGCAGCGTCCTACGGCGTATGCGCTGGCAGCCTTATTCATGTTACTGCTCTCCAATCTCTTCCCTTTCATCTATATGAAAGTGGGCGGGATGACCAGCCAGGTGGATTTACTGGAAATTCCAGGCGTGATGTTCTCGGAAGATTACGCCAGCCTTGGCACCTTCTTTCTTCTTTTCGTGCAGATCGTCCCGGCTTTTTGCCTGGTCGTCATTCTGCTGCTGGTCAACCGCGTCAGGATGCCCACTGTCCTTAAAATCAAACTCGCGCGGATCCTGTTCCAGCTGAAAAGCTGGGGGATGGCGGAAATTTTTCTCGCCGGTATTCTGGTCAGCTTCGTGAAGCTGATGGCCTACGGCGATGTGGGGATTGGCAGTAGCTTTATTCCGTGGTGTCTGTACTGCGTGCTGCAACTGCGCGCGTTCCAGTGCGTGGACCGACGCTGGGCCTGGGACGATATTGCCCCGGCGCCGAGGCTGTCGCAGACGGTAAAGGTAGGCGTACCGGGTATCCGTCAGGGGCTTCGCTCCTGCTCGTGCTGCACCGCCGTGCTGCCTGCGGATGTTGAGGTGTGTCCGCGCTGTGAAACAAAAGGTCACGTCCGGCGTAAAAATAGCCTGCAATGGACCATGGCGCTGCTGGTGACCTCTGTCATGCTCTATCTGCCCGCCAATATCTTGCCGATCATGATCACCGATCTGCTCGGCGACAGAATGCCCTCGACCATACTGGCCGGGGTGATTTTGCTGTGGAGCGAGGGGTCATACCCTGTTGCAGGCGTCATATTCCTCGCCAGTATTATGGTTCCGACCTTAAAGATGATTGCCATTGCCTGGCTTTGCTGGGATGCAAAAGGGCACGGTAAGCGAGACAGCGAGCGTATGCATCTGATTTATGAGGTCGTGGAATTTGTTGGCCGCTGGTCGATGATTGACGTGTTCGTGATTGCGGTTCTCTCAGCGCTGGTGCGTATGGGTGGGCTGATGAGTATTTATCCCGCTATGGGAGCGCTGATGTTTGCGTTGGTCGTCATTATGACCATGTTTGCGGCCATGACCTTCGACCCTCGTTTATCGTGGGATCGTGAGCCCGATTCAAGCCATGAGGAAGAGTAAGAGCATGGAAAATAAGAGTGGAGAGGCTAAAGTGCAGAAGGTCAGAAACTGGTCGCCGGTGTGGATTTTCCCCATCGTGACCGCGCTGATCGGTGCATGGATCCTGTTTTATCATTACAGCCATCAGGGACCGGAAGTGACGCTAATTACCACCAATGCAGAGGGGATTGAGGGCGGAAAAACCACCATCAAGAGCCGCAGCGTGGATGTGGGTGTCGTGGAAAGCGCGACCCTGACGGATGATTTAACCCATGTTGAAATCAAGGCCCGCCTGAATGCCGGCATGGAAAAACTGCTCCATGAAGATTCTGTTTTTTGGGTAGTGAAACCGCAGGTCGGGAGAGAAGGGATCAGCGGCTTAGGGACGCTATTGTCCGGGGCTTATATTGAACTCCAGCCCGGCAACAAAGGCGCCCAGCCAGCAAACTATCAGCTGCTGGATTCACCGCCGCTTGCGCCACCGGATGCAAAAGGGATCCGCGTTATTCTGGACAGCAAAAAAGCGGGCCAGCTCTCGCCGGGCGATCCGGTGCTGTTCCGTGGGTATCGCGTCGGTTCGGTTGAAACAAGCACCTTCGATCCGCAAAAACGGACCATCAGCTATCAGCTATTTATCAATGCGCCTAATGACCGCCTGGTGACCAGCAACGTTCGCTTCTGGAAAGACAGCGGGATCGCGGTGGATCTCACCTCTGCGGGGATGCGCGTTGAGATGGGTTCACTCACCACGCTGTTTGGTGGGGGCGTCAGTTTTGACGTGCCGGAAGGCATGGAGCTCGGGCAACCGGTGGCGGAGAAAACCGCCTTCAGGCTGTTTGACGATCAAAAAAGTATTCAGGATGCGCTCTATACCGATCACATCGACTATCTGATGTTCTTTAAGGATTCCGTACGCGGCTTGCAGCCAGGGGCACCAGTTGAGTTCCGCGGTATTCGTCTGGGGACAGTGGGACAAGTACCTTACTTTGTTCCGGGACTGAAGCAGATGCTTGATGATGATTATCGTATTCCGGTGCTGATCCGCATTGAGCCTGAGCGTTTGATTAACCAGATAGGCGAGGACCAGGATATTGGGGAGCATATCAGCGACCTGCTGAATCGCGGGCTGCGTGGCTCGCTGAAAACTGGCAACCTGGTCACAGGGGCGTTGTATGTTGATATGGACTTCTATCCAAAAGCGCCACCAATGACGGGTATCCGTGAATTTGGCGGCTACAAAATCATTCCTACGGTCAGCAGTGGCCTGGCGCAGATCCAACAGCGCCTGATGGAAACGCTGGATAAAATCAACAATCTGCCGCTAAATCCAATGCTTGAGGCTGCGACGGGATCACTGCATCAGAGCCAGGCGACGATGCAACGTCTGCAAACCACGCTGGATAATATCAACAAGATCACCGCTAACCAGTCCATGCAGCAGCTGCCGCAGGATATGCAGAAAACGTTGCGCGAACTGAATCGCAGTATGCAGGGCTTCCAGCCGGGCTCAGCGGCCTACAACAAGATGGTGGCGGATATGCAACGTCTTGATCAGGTTTTACGCGAGCTACAGCCCGTTCTGAAAACGCTCAATGAAAAGAGCAACGCACTGGTGTTTGAAGCGAAAGACAAAAAGGATCCTGAGCCTAAGAGGGCGAAACAATGAAAAAATGGCTAATCATCGCAGGTGCAGTGGTATTAACGGCCTGTAGCTCTGGAAGCGATAACAAAAGCTACTACCAGCTGCCGTTAAGCGCCCAGTCCGGTGCGCAGAGCAGCGCCTCGCAGGGCAGCCGTCTGCTGTGGGTTGAACAGGTTGCCGTGCCAGATTATCTGGCGGGCAATGGGGTGGTCTACCAGACCAGCGATGTGCAGTACGTTATCGCTAACAATAACCTGTGGGCCAGCCCGCTGGATCAGCAGCTACGCAATACGCTGGTGGCGAATCTGAGCAGCCAGCTCCCTGGTTGGGTCGTCGCCTCGCAGCCTCTGGGAAGCGATCAGGACACCCTGAATGTTAACGTGACGGGTTTCCATGGCCGCTATGATGGTGCCGTTGTTATCAGCGGGGAGTGGCTGCTGAATCATCAGGGCCAGCTGATTAAGCGTCCTTTCCATCTGGAACTGAAGCAGCAGAAAGATGGCTATGACGAAATGGTGAAAGTGCTCGCGCAGGGGTGGGCACAGGAGTCGGCTGTTATTGCAAGAGAGATTTCCCGGCTGCCATAAGTAAAATTCATCGACGAAAGCCGCACTCAGCTTCTTGCTGATTGCGGCTTTTTTTTCGTTTTGCGTTCAGGTTGTTACTTGTCCCACGTCACATTTTTTGTACAAACGATCTTCCATGTAGCTCACAAATATGACACCCGTATGAATTTTGAACGTTGACGCTGACGCCGATTCGGGGTATTCGTTAACTGTGCTTGCACATATTGCAACCACTGTTTTCTTTCCACCAGACAAAAGAATGAGGGAAACGAGGCATGAAGAGACAGAAACGAGATCGCCTGGAAAGGGCTCATCAACGTGGTTATCAGGCTGGCATCGCCGGACGTTCAAAAGAAATGTGTCCCTATCAGGCCCTGAATCAAAGGTCCCAATGGCTAGGGGGCTGGCGAGAAGCCATCGGAGACAGGGCAGTACTTGCTTGATACCGTCTCTTTAAAAAGAAACCTCCGCAATGCGGAGGTTTCGCCTTTCTGGAAGGGGCTAAAAGCCGTTATCAGAAAGCGGAGGTATCCTGGAACAGACCCACTTTCAGGTCGTTCGCGGTATAAATAAGACGACCATCTACCAGCACTTCACCGTCCGCCAGGCCCATAATCAGGCGGCGGTTAACGATGCGTTTGAAATGGATACGGTAGGTGACTTTCTTCGCGGTAGGCAGAACCTGACCGGTGAATTTCACTTCGCCTACGCCCAGCGCACGGCCTTTGCCTTCACCGCCAAGCCAGCCCAGATAGAAGCCAACCAGCTGCCACATGGCATCGAGGCCCAGGCAGCCAGGCATTACCGGATCGCCAATAAAGTGGCAACCGAAGAACCACAGGTCCGGGTTGATATCGAGTTCTGCTTCTACGTAACCCTTATCAAAGTTGCCGCCGGTTTCGGTCATTTTCACGACACGGTCCATCATCAGCATATTTGGGGCCGGTAACTGCGGGCCTTTCGCGCCAAACAGTTCACCGCGACCAGAGGCAAGAAGGTCTTCTTTAGTATAGGATTCGCGTTTATCTACCATGTTCTCAGTAAGCCTTATTTTAGTGAAGGACGCAGGATAGCTAACACGTGTACGCTGAACAAGTCCGATCAGTTCGCACTAAACCAACTTAACCAGCGTAACGGCCACGGATAACGATGACGAGCATCCTGCTGTGTCGCCTGAGCTATACGTTCCTGAATGGTCTGCATCAGGGTTGTCTGACCTTCGCCGTCCCAGACCAGGTTTGTCAGTAAGGGTAGTGCATCCTCAACCCCTTCGATGGCCCAGATGGCGAATTGTTCCTGCTCGACCGCATCCAGAATCGCCTGGCTCAGGCTCAAATGGCGAGCGTTAGGCGCCGGAATAATCACGCCCTGTTTGCCGTTTAAACCGCGCTGCTGGCAGATAGCGAAGAAGCCTTCGATTTTCTCATTCAGTCCACCCACCGGTTGGGCACGACCAAACTGATCCACGGAACCGGTAATCGCAATATTCTGATTAATCGGTACGTCTGCAAGCGCGCTGATCACGGCGCACAGTTCCGCCATCGAGGCGCTATCGCCGTCGACTTCACTGTAGGACTGTTCAAAGGTCAACGAGGCAGAGAAGGGGATCTGCTGCTCAAGCTGAAGTTCAGACATCAGGAATGCCTGCATGATCATCATGCCTTTGGCATGAATGTTTCCGCCCAGTTCGGCCTTGCGTTCGATATCGGTAAATTCGCCGTCACCAATGTGCACGACACAGCTGATACGGGAAGGTTCGCCAAAGGCGCGCGGGTGTCCGGGGAACTCGATGACGGACAAGGCGTTGATTTGCCCGATACGTTCGCCTTCGGTCTCCACCAGAATCTGTTCCAGCAGAATTTCATCCTGCATACGGTCAGCAAGATAACCTTCACGCCATTCACGCTGGGCCAGCATCTGACTAAGCTGCTCGCCGGTAAACGGACCGTTGCCGCTGATAACGTCCACTTCACGCAGCTGTTTACCGATCCAGAGCGGGCAGAGCGGCAGGGTTTCCTGATCGCCAGTGTAGCGTACGGCCTCGCGGATTAAGCCCGGCCACGCATCCTCGGCAGGCGAGGGCAGCGCGAAACGTTCCGCCACGGCCATAACCCACTGACACCACTGCGCCATGTCATCGGCATCGGCGATCTGAATATTGTCTTCAAATTCGCTGTAAACCGCCTGCTCCGCGAGTTCTGGCTCCATTTCCTGGAAATCAGCCAGAGATTCACGGTCACCCGTCAGCACGACGGTCAGCGACAGCGGCATAGACGGAATGGAAACAGGCAGCGGACGTGAATCGTCGTAGCCTACCCAGTCGAAACGTTGCTGCGTCACCACCGTTTTCAGGCGCATCCACAGCAGAGGCTGTGCAAGCAGGGTGCGAAGGGAGATGAGCAACACGCCGCCGTTCGCGCGGTGTACCAGACCGGGTTGCAGTGACACCTCGCCATTGAACTGACGAAGGCAGCCGAACAGCTGTTCTGCTTCCACCCAGTTGGCGGTAATCACCTCGCCTTTTGCAGCGAACTGTCCGTCTGCCTGCGTGGCAGGTTCGTACGTCACGTCACGTCCGGCAATATGATACTGACCACCAAAAACGGCATTCGTTTTTGGCTGCAACTGGCGCATGGCATCACCGAGAAGCGTCAGATACTCGGCTTCTTCCGGGGCTTTGAGCAGCATGAAAGGAGATGTAGCCCATGGGGATGACATCTGCTCCAGCGCGTAATGCAAACGCGGTTGTGTATCGCTAAGTATGAATTCGTGTTCTTTTGTGAGGTCTGGCTGTGCAAACAGCTCCTGATAGCTCTCGGTATCCGGAACCAGGTCACGCCATGCAAGTTTCGTAATGGTCAAAGTTGATGTTTTTTAGTCAGAAGTAAAACCGTGGAGTATACCGTAAGCGGCGCACTCTGCCCAATCAGGATTCGGGTTTTCGTCATGCGGATCGCCTGCGGCGTTTCACAGGATATGATTTCTTTTCAGCAGATTGCCAAAAAACTGATATTCTGAACAGAGTTACACGGTAACACTGAGATCGCAATGAAATATCAACAACTGGAAAACCTCGAAAGCGGCTGGAAATGGAAGTACCTGGTCAAAAAGCACCGTGAAGGGGAGCTGATCACCTGCTACATCGAAGCCAGCGCGGCACAAGAAGCTGTGGATATGTTGCTGACCCTCGAAAACGAACCGGTACTGGTCAACGGCTGGATTGAGAAGCACATTAATCCGGCCCTGTTAAACCGGATGAAGCAAACTATCCGTGCTCGTCGTAAACGGCATTTCAATGCCGAGCATCAGCACACCCGTAAGAAATCCATCGACCTCGAGTTTATGGTCTGGCAGCGTCTGGCCGGGCTTGCGCAACGGCGCGGGAAAACCCTGTCGGAAACGGTGGTGCAGCTGATTGAAGATGCTGAGCACAAAGAGAAGTATGCCAGCCAGATGTCGACGCTGAAGAACGATCTACAGGCACTGTTAGGTAAAAAATAAGCTTTTTACTTTTCTTCAGATAATAAAAAACCCCGCATGGCGGGGTTTTTTTATAAGACGATAACTTATGCCGCAGGCTGAGTTACAACGTCTTTGATACCTTTAACTTCGATCTCTACGCGACGATCTGGTGCCAGGCAGTCGATCAGTGCAGCGCGTGGTTTCACGTTGTCACAGGTAGAACCGGTAACTGGGTTAGATTCGCCCATACCACGTGGGGAGATCTTGTTAGCTGGGATACCTTTAGATACCAGGTAATCAACTACAGACTGAGCACGTTTCTCAGACAGACCCTGGTTGTAAGCGTCAGAACCGATACGGTCGGTGAAGCCCAGAACCACTACAGAACCGTCTTTAGGATCCAGGTTGCTCAGCTGGGTGTACAGCTGATCCAGTGCCTGCTGACCTTCTGGTTTCAGGGTAGCTTTGTTGAAGTTGAACAGAACGTCAGACTTCAGAGTGAAGTGCTTGGTCTGTACTTCTGGAGCTGGAGCCGGAGCTGGAGCTACGACTGGCGCATCTTCCTGCTGACCGAAACGGTAAGAAACACCAACGCTCAGCATGCCGTTGTCTGGACGAACGCCAACGGTAGCACCGTCACCGATGTTGTTAACCCACTGGTATTCCAGACGGGTAGCGATGTCACGGGTCATTGCCCACTCAACGCCACCAGCGAATACTGGGGAAACACCAGTGTCGTGGTCGTCACCAGCGATGCTGTTGCTGGAGTCTGCACGCCATACCATGCCGCCCAGACGGGTGTACACGTCCAGATCGTCAGTCACTGGGTAACCCAGTTTAGCGGTCAGCTGTACGCCTTGAGCTTTGAAAGCGCCATTTACGTTGTCGCCTTTGTAAGGCATACGACCTAACCAGTCGTAACCCATTTCAAAGCCAACATACGGGTTAACCTGATAGCCACCGAACGCACCTGCACCCAGCTGGCTCTCGTGAGTAGGGCCATCGTTGTTCAGGCTGCTGTTGTACCAACCGGTGTCATGGAACTGAGACCAGCCCAGTTTACCACCTGCATACCAGGTATTATCTTTCGGAGCGGCCTGCGCTACGGTAGCGAAGCCAGCCAGTGCCACTGCAATCGCGATAGCTGTCTTTTTCATTTTTTGCGCCTCGTTATCATCCAAAATTTGCCATGAATATCTCCATCGGAGGAATCACGGTTAAATCCTTCACCGGGGGGCGTGGTCAAATATAAACCTACCGATATCTTCGGCTTAGGCCGAGCACCCCTAGCGATGTAAAGTCTACAACGTAGCTGAAAACTTACAAGTGTGAAGTCCGTCAGGCATATGAAAAAAAAAGTTCCGTATACCTAATATTTAACAATTTTTGAACGAATTTTGTGCAGTAAAATTAACGAGAACCGCGTCAGACAAGCCTTGCCGCAGTTTTGGCGCGTTGAACTTTTTTTGCATACTGCGGTCGAAAAAAATTCCAGGAAAACTCTTAAAATGACTCAATGGTACACATTTGAGTGAATTTTTAGCCCGGGATGTTGTCCTCTGCGATAGGAATCTCCACGAACCGGCCGCATGATGAAACCCATCGCGTTACCTTCTTCAGCCGCTTCAGTCAGACGCAAATGTTCCTCTTGCGACAGATCCTCAGGCAACCACCCAATCACGACGCTATAGTTCCCGGTACGTAATGCCCGGACCATCGACTCGACCGTATCGCATGGGGAGAGTTGATTAATCTGCATCACCTTCGCTAACGGCAGGCCAGCCGACTGAACCCATTCACGACTTAATTTTTGCTGTGGCGTCAGCCAGAGCTGCCAGCGAGACTGTTGCCCGAGCTGCTGCAAAAGCGGCAGGAGTAAGAGTTGTGTTAACAGCGGCTGGTCTTCACGGTAAACCACTTCAGTGATAAGCCCTGTCGATTCACGCCCGATAGAATTCTGCGCAGCATTGCCTGCGGCAGAAGGAGAAGGTGTTAAGTGATTTGCATAGCCTGAAGTGTACATATTCATTCCAGCCCTGTAGTTACTGTATGGATATACAGTAACCCCTGTATGCATAAAGATCAACCTCATTTTCGGAACGCGACTCGCAAATTTCATCCATTCCTGGTGAACCTGAAAAAATCATCTTGCCCAACGGCAATAAGTTGCCTATTTTCCTGCTAACGGATCCGTTAGTAAGAAATATCGTGGTTACTGTATGATTTTTAATGGAATTATCATGAAAAAGATATCTTATGATCGGATTTATCAATCTCAGGAATACCTCTCTCCGCTGGGCGAAATTCATCATCGCGCCCTGTTTGGCGGTTATACCCTGGCCGTGGATGAAGCGGTGTTCGCGATGGTGTCTGACGGCGAGCTGTACCTTCGCGCCTGTGAGCAAAGTGCAAAATACTGTGTAAAAAACGCCTCCTCTTTTCTGACCCTGATGAAACGAGGACGCCCAGTGCTGCTTAATTACTACCGTGTGGACGAAGGTCTGTGGCAAAACAGGGAAAAACTGCTTCAGCTCTCCTCGTTTGCGCTCGATGCTGCCAGGAAAGAGCGCTACCAGCGCCATCAGCGTAACCGGCTTAAAGATCTGCCGAACCTGACATTTCAGATTGAGGTCCTGCTTATGGAGGCGGGCATTACCAATGAAGAGACGCTACGACAGTTGGGAGCAAAGACGAGCTGGCTGAAAATGCGCTCTAAGAATAAAGCGCTGAGTATCCGGGTATTGTTCGCGCTTGAAGGCGCCATTGAAGGGTTACATGAAGCGGCACTCCCGGCGGATATTCGCCGGGAGCTTACGGAGTGGTTTAATGCGCTGCCTGAGTCGCAGGGCCATCATTCCGCCAGGTAGCGATCTGCTGGCGCAGCCGACAAATTTCCGGCAGCAAAGCGATAAGCAGGCCAATTTGCTGGAGGACCAGCGGAGCTTTGTTGTCGGTGCCTGGATCAAGGTGTGCGATACGTTGCACCAGTTCATCCAGTGCCTGGTGAACCCGTGGCTCATCCGCAGGTTGATGATGAAGCGCATCATCAACGTAGCAAACGGCATCGTCCAGCAGCGCCAGAATGCCCGGATTCGTCAGTTTCTCTCGGTGGGCGCCAAGGGTAGAGATATAGCTGGTGAACGTGTGGTTCAGACACAGCAGGCGAAAGGCTGTCTCCCGGATTTCTGCCGTGGCGCGCGGCTCAGTTGACATATTCGAGACAACGGAAGCCAGCTCTGCGTCCGTGTTGTGCGCATCGCGACGGGCAATCCGATAGGCCAGACGGTTATCGCGGCCCTGATGATATTGCTCAAGAATAGCATCCAGATAGCGGCAGTTGGCGTTCATTGCTCTGTCGGACACGCGCGGTAAATTTCGGAAACGCCAGTCAGGCCAGATAAAGCTCACCGCCGCCCAGGCGATGGCGCAGCCGATCAGCGTGTCGATCACGCGGGGGAGGGCCACTTCAAAGCCTTCACCCAGCAGATTGAAGCAGAGCAGCACCAGCAGCGTGATGAACATCGTGGCGTGGGCATATTGCACATTGCGGAAGGCGAAGAACAGTACGCCGGTAATCACGATCAGGATCAGTTGCCCTTCTACGGATGGCACAAAGTAGAGCACCGGCAGCCCGATGGCGACCCCCACTAATGTCCCGACAATACGCAGCGCAAGCCTATGGCGGGTAGCGTTATAGTTCGGCTGGCAGACAAACAGGCTGGTCAGCAGGATCCAGTAGCCGTGGTGCAATCCTGTTATCTGGATAAACGCGTAGCCGACGCACAGTACCAGCGACATCCTCACCGCATGGCGAAAGAGGGCGGATTCCGGCGTAAAATGACGGCTCAGGCGCAGCCACATATCGCTGAAACCGTTGAGACTGTCGTCGGCAAGCAGGTTATCAGCGTCATTGCCCGGCATCGCCATCGCCTGTTCAGACTCAATGGTGGCGAGCTGAGCATCGATGGCTCTCAGGTTGTTGAGCAGGAATCCCAGGGCTTTGAACTGTTCCGGTGATGTCCCACTGGCCTGAACGCGATCGAGCGCCGCATCCAGGTGGCTGAATGCGCGTTCAAAGCGCGGATCGTGCTGATAGGGCGTGCGCAGCAGTATTGAGCGCGCAAGTTGCTGGCAGGCCTGAGACTGCATCGACAGCAGGCGCTGGAAACGGAACATCACGTCGCTGTAGCGGAATTTCTCGCGCAGGTCAGCGTACTGCACATGCGACGAGCTGGCACGCTCGTGAATATCCTGGGCGACAAAGTAATAGTGCAGTGTGCGCCGGGTACCGCGCTGACCGCGATCGCCGCGCAGACGGGTGAGCAGAGAGGCTTTGGTCTGATTCAGCGTGGCGACCAGCTGGCCATTTGCCAGCGCCAGATCGTACAGGGGCGCCTGGCTGTCCTCTTCAATATCCGGATCAAACAGCCGGGATTTCAGCTCCAGATAGTGGGCCAGCTGTTCGTAACTGCGGGCAATGTTGTCCTGTAAGGCACGAACCGGAAAAATAAGATGCCCGGTTAAGGTCAGCAGGTTATACCAGATAGCGCCCAACAGCAGCAGGACCGGTTGCTGATACCACTGATCGTAAAGAGAGACGCCCAGCATGGTGTAAATGGCAATCAGCAGGGCGCCAAACGCGATAGTAGCGTAGCGTTGCCCGAGGCCGCCGAGCAAAATGAAGCCGCTGGTGGACACCGTCAGCCCTAAGGCAAACAGCCAGGGCCAGGGGAAAAGCAGCTCAACGGAGGCGGAAGCAATAAAGAAGCAGACCAGCGTGATGACCAGATTACGCAAACGACCGGCCAGGCGGTCGTCGAGATCCGCCAGCGCACCAGCCACCACCCCAAGCGTGAGGGGGATGGTGAGCTTCACATCATTCAGCCACCACGGCAGAGCGACGGTGCCGCAGAGGGCGATAAAGATCCTGACGTTATACAGCCAGTTACTGTTCCACGTATAGCGACGAAGCAGGGGGCTTAGCATGAGTGCGGCCAGTCCTTATTACTGAAAACGGCGACGGGCGTTGGCTTCACGCGCGGCTTGCGCGACTTCGACCGGGACAACACGGCGTCCTACCGGCCACAGGGCGATGGTGGCAATTTTGAAATTTGCGATGCCAACCGGAATGCCAATAATCGTGATGCACTGGGCGATACCGGCGAAGATATGCATCAGACACAGCCACCAGCCAAAGAAGATCAGCCATAAAATATTCAGCAACGTGCCGCCGGTATTCATCAGGGCATTTTTTCTTTCCGGCTCCAGCTCATCCACGTGCACGGCTTCATTTCCATAAGGAACGAGGGAGAGTTTGGTGATTTCCCAGCAGGAGCGCGTCAGCGGAAGGGTGAAGATGAGCACGATGCTCACCAGGGTGGCAAAAAGCCAGGAAAGGGTGGTGGCAAAACCGCCAAGGACAAAATTCAACACATTCAGAACGGTACGCATAAACCCTCATTTCCTTCGATATGATTAACGCCCGGTGATTGTAACGTTTTTTTGGGCTGGAGCACCTTAAAACTGGCAGTTAAACTGTCTGACAAATTATGACCTCGTGGATCCGGCAGGATATGGAACTGAAAGCAACTTCAATGGGCAAACGCCTGGCGCAGCACCCTTACGACAAGGTTGTCCTTCTCAATGCGGGAGTGAAAGTCTCCGGGGAACGCCACGAATACCTTATTCCGTTTAATCAGCTACTGGCCATTCATTGTAAACGAGGGCTGGTATGGGGGGAGCTGGAGTTCGTCCTGCCGGCAGACAAAGTGGTGCGACTCCACGGGACCGAGTGGGCGGAAACCCAACGCTTCCACCATCATCTGAACATGCGCTGGCAGCAGTGGAGCCAGGAGATGAGCGTGATAGCCGCACAGGTGCTGCATCAGGTGCTGGACGATATCGCGCTAAGCAATACGCAGCAGAAGTGGCTGACGCGCCAGCAAACCGCCGGGCTTCAGCAAAAAATTGCCCAGGCGCTGACGGCATTGCCTTTACCGGTGGCGCGGCTTGAGGAATTTGATAACTGCCGCGACGCGTGGCGGAAGTGTCAGGCCTGGCTGAGCGATATCGAGAAAAGCCGTCTGGCGCATAACCAGGCCTGGACTGAGGCGATGCTTACGCAATATGCCGATTTTTTCAGTACGGTGGAGTCATCGCCCCTCAATCCTGCCCAGGCGCGCGCCGTGGTAAATGGCGAGCAGTCTTTATTGGTGCTTGCAGGCGCCGGGAGCGGCAAAACGTCGGTGCTGGTGGCGCGCGCGGGCTGGCTTCTGACTACGGGCGAGGCGGTTGCCGACCAGATTTTGCTGCTGGCCTTTGGTCGCAAGGCGGCGCAGGAGATGGATGAGCGCATTCAGGCGCGTTTGCATACCCAGGATATCTCGGCGCGCACGTTCCACTCCCTCGCTTTACACATCATTCAACAGGGCAGCAAAAAAGTTCCTGTTGTCAGCAAGCTGGAAAATGACGCTCAGGCTCGCCAGGCGCTGTTTATCAAGGCATGGCGTCAGCAGTGCAGTGAAAAAAAGGCGCAGGCGAAAGGCTGGCGTCAGTGGCTTGAAGAGGAACTCAACTGGGAGGTGCCGGAGGGCAGCTTCTGGCAGGATGAAAAGCTGGCGCGCCGGCTGGGCTCTCGTCTCGACCGGTGGGTGAGCCTGATGCGCATGCACGGCGGCTCTCAGGCGGAGATGACAGAAAGCGCACCGGAGTCTATCCGCGCCGTGTTTTCTAAGCGGGTTAAGCTGATGGCGCCGATGCTGAAAGCGTGGAAAACCGCGCTGAAAGACGAAAACGCGGTCGATTTTTCCGGGCTGATCCATCAGGCCATAATTATTCTGGAGAAAGGGCGCTTCGTCAGCCCGTGGAAACACATTCTGGTGGATGAGTTTCAGGATATCTCGCCTCAGCGCGCTGCGCTGCTTTCGGCGCTGCGGGCGCAGAATAAACACACGTCGCTGTTTGCCGTGGGCGATGACTGGCAGGCTATCTACCGTTTCAGCGGGGCGCAACTATCCCTCACCACGGCCTTCCACCACTATTTTGGGGAAGGCGATCGCAGCGATCTGGACACCACCTACCGCTTCAACGCGCGGATTGGCGAAATAGCCAACCGTTTTATTCAGCAGAACCCGCATCAGCTGTCGAAACCGCTTAATAGCCTGACCTCGGGTGATAAAAAGGCCGTCACGCTGCTGGCGGACGATCAGCTGGAACCGCTGCTGGATAAACTGAGCGGCTATGCGAAACCGGATGAACGGATTTTGGTGCTGGCGCGTTATCACCACCTCAAGCCGACGGCGCTGGAAAAAGCGGCGACGCGCTGGCCAAAACTACAGCTCGATTTTATGACCATTCACGCCAGTAAAGGGCAGCAGGCCGACTACGTGATTGTGGTTGGGCTAAAAGAGGGGAGCGACGGTTTCCCGGCACCGGCGCGGGAATCCGTGATGGAAGAGGCGTTATTGCCTGTTCCGGAAGATTTCCCGGATGCAGAGGAGCGGCGCTTACTGTACGTGGCGATAACCCGCGCGCGCCATCGCGTGTGGCTCTTGTTCAACAAAGAGGAGCCGTCGGTGTTTGTCGATATTTTGAAGAGTATTGACGTGCCGGTGGCGAGAAAGCCGTAACGCGCCGGGCAAATTCTGTAGGCCCGGTAAGCGCAGCGCCACCGGGCAAAAAACTACTTCAGTCTCTCCGCAAGATAACGCTGATAATCCGGGATCAAAATCTCCACCGGATCGTTAAACTGCGGCGATTCAATGATGAAATCTGCCGTTGAAAGATTGGTGGCTACCGGAATGTTCCACACCGTCGCCAGACGCAGCAGCGCTTTAACGTCCGGATCATGCGGAACCGCGTTCAGCGGATCCCAGAAGAAAATCAGAACGTCAATTTTACCTTCCGAAATCTGAGCGCCTACCTGCTGGTCACCCCCCATCGGGCCGCTCAGCATGGCATTCACTTCCAGACCGGTTTCGCGGTGGATCAGGTTGCCGGTTGTTCCCGTGGCAGAAAGGGCATGATGCTGTAAAAGAGGCTGATGGCGACGAACCCAGTTAAGCAGCATTTGTTTACAGTGATCGTGCGCAACCAGAGCAATGTGCTTGCGCGCCGGAAGTGTGCGTGTTGTCAGTTCCATAATCTTATCCGTGAGGTTACCTCGCTACACGATGACGGGAACTGGCTGATGCTGCAAGAGAAAGGACGAAAAAATGTGGCTTACGACGAAGGTTGTTGTTTCGCCCATTGCAGAAAACGGGCGCGCGTGTCCGGATCGGCATTCTGGAACCAGAACTTGAGACGTTGCTCAGTAAGGGTCTGCGACTGAGGGGGAAGTACATCCAGTTCCGATACGCCCGAAAGCAGGGTACTGTCATCCGCCATCATGGTGGCGAACTGGGGCAGCGAGGCGCGCCTGCTGGCCCTGTTGTAGGTCTCGGTGTCCGCTTCATAGTCTGTTCCTTTTGGCCTTTTTGTCAGCGCCAGAATATCCAGCTTTACCGGGATGGGCATGGAATCCCCGTCCACCAGTTCTATGCGCGGCGAGGCATCAAACGTCAGTGACTCCTTTTCTGTCTCAAGGCGCGGGAGACGAAAATTGACCTTGCTGATACGCTGGGTATTAAAGCTGACCACCAGCGGAGGCGAAATGTACACCTGCTGTTCGTTGTCGGCGAGGCGAATGGTCTTTTCCACCCGAAAAACCAGCTGATGCGGGCCGTTATCCAGCTCAATGCTGTCTGCGCCCCGCAGCAGGGAGCTGGAGACTTTTTTCCCGTCCAGCACCAGCAGGTCAATGTCGGTTGAGAGTCTGAGAGTGGTTGCGAAAACATAGACCGGCATGATTAACGCAACCACAGCCCAGGCGATGCCGGTTTTCATAGCAGACTCCTGTAGACAAACTACCCCGGTAAGAATGTATCAAAAGTTTTCGATAAACACGTTTACTAACATATAGACATATTCTGCCGTTTTGCCCTCATACTTCTGTATGGGATGCGTGGTTGAGACGTCCGCTTTGACGTACACTTTGAAAAAAACCAGGAGGAAGAGCATGAAAGAGAACGACATTGTCGAGATTCTGACGTCCACGCGCACTATCGCGCTGGTCGGCGCGAGCGATAAACCGGATCGCCCAAGCTATCGGGTCATGAAATACCTTCTGGATCAGGGGTATCACGTGATCCCGGTCTCGCCGAAGGTGGCGGGGAAAACGCTGCTGGGCCAGCAGGGCTATGCGACGCTCGCGGACGTACCGGAAAAGGTGGATATGGTGGACGTTTTCCGTAATTCAGAGGCCGCCTGGGGCGTGGCGCAGGAAGCAATTGCCATTGGCGCGAAAACGCTGTGGATGCAGCTGGGCGTGATTAATGAGCAGGCGGCCGTGCTGGCGCGTGATGCCGGGCTGAAGGTGGTGATGGATCGCTGTCCGGCAATCGATATTCCCCGTCTGGGGCTGGCAAAATAAAAAAAGCCCGTTTGACGGGCTTTTTTACACCTTTAGTTGCGCAGTCTTGGTGCCTGTAACTGTTTGCGGATGGTCTGAGCAAGCTCGTCCATAGTGGGTTGTTCCGGATGCTCATCCTGTAGTTCACCACTCAGCTGCGCTTCGGCAAGATAGGTATGGACAGGCTGACCATCGTCGCCCTCCATAACCACATGATACCAGGGCGCGGCGCGAAGCTCTGCGTCAACGGCCAGATCGTCTGCTGACGGTTCATCAAGGGAATACTCCGGGTCGATATCCACGACCACACCCAAATATCCAAGCAAGGTGTGGCGGACCTGCTGGCCGATACCGAATTTGCTGGCAATCATAGTCACCTCCCGGGAAACATTACATACACACTATGTGCGGGCAATATTTCTCTTTTCAAGTTACATGACGCGACAGGCAAACCCTTTCAGATACAGCCCTTCCGGGTAGGTAGCGATCACCGGGTGATCGGCGGCCTGACGGAACTGCTCTATAAATTGTACATCACGACCCGCATCTATTGCGGCATCGGCGATGATTTTTTGGAATAAATCTGTCGTCATCAGGCCAGAGCAGGAGAATGTCAGCAGTACGCCGCCCGGGGTCAGCAGCTGGATCGCCAGCATATTAATGTCTTTGTAGCCACGGCAGGCGCCCATCAGCTGGCTTTTGTTTTCAACAAATTTCGGCGGGTCCATCACGATGACGTCAAATTTCTCGCCCTGGTCGCGGTATTTACGCAGCAGTTTGAACACGTCGTCGCGCACAAACTCCGCTTTGCTCAGATCCAGTTTGTTCAGCTCAACGTTCTGCTTCGCCACGTCCAGCGCTTCCTGTGAGGTGTCGACGCTCACTACCTGAGCACAGCCGCCCATCAGGGCAGAGACCGCAAAGCCGCCGGTATAAGAGAAGCAGTTCAGCACGCGCTTATCGGCAACGTACTGGCGCGTTGCCAGACGGCTGTCACGCTGGTCGAGGTAATAACCGGTCTTATGGCCGCCCTGGATATCCACCAGCAGCTTCATGCCATGCTCTTCAATAGGCAGCAGGGCAGGTGGCAGTTCGCCGGTAACCGGGCCTTGCGTCAGCTCCATGCCCTCTTTTTTACGTACCGCCACGTCGCTGCGGTCGTAAATGGCACATTCCGGGAACAGGGTTTGCAGGGCGCTAATCAGCGCGGCACGCTGGTATTCCGCCCCGGCGCTCAGCAGCTGCAACACCAGGAAATTGCCGAAGCGGTCAATGGTCACGCCCGGCAGCCCGTCGGATTCACCGGCAATCAGACGATAGCTGTCCAGCCCGTCACGTTTTGCCAGCCACTCGCGCCACTGCTGCGCCTGTTGCAAACGACGGACAAAGAAGTCGATATCGATGGCTTCTTCTTTATCGAACGTCCAGACGCGCGCGCGAATCTGAGATGCAGGCGAGTATGCGCCGCGTGCTAACCATTTCCCCTGATGGTCAACAATATCGATGGTTTCACCGAGGCTGGCTTTACCTTCCATGCGGGCAACCGCGCCGGAAAAGACCCAGGGATGACGGCGCAGTAATGACTTCTCGCGCCCTTTGGCTAACACTAAACGTACACTCATAATTTGCTATTCTGTCGATTCCAATGAAATGGCCGCCATTTTCCCGACTTCAGTGAGGAAATGCAACGCGCCAGTCGGATAAGGAGAAGGATGATGTCAAATGTTTGCACCATTGCCTGGATTCATGGCCTTGTACAGGGCGTCGGATTCCGCTACAGCACCCAGCGTGAAGCCCTTCAGCTCGGGCTGACGGGGTATGCGCGTAACATGGATGATGGCAGCGTGGAGGTTGTGGCCTGCGGTGAGGCGGATCGGGTTGAGAAGCTGGTGGCGTGGCTGAAAGCGGGCGGACCGCGCAGCGCGCGGGTTGATAAGGTGCTAACGGAACCGCATCAACCCGACCGGGAATACGCTGACTTCAGTATTCGCTATTAAATGCATTTTACCGGCTTTGGCAGGCCGGCGATTTTTGTCGCCTGTTTAGCCGGGCCTTTCGGAAACAGGCGATACAGATAACGGCTGTTGCCTTTCTCTTCGCCAAATTTATTCGCCATGGCTTTGACCAGCATGCGGATAGCTGGCGACGTGTTGAATTCAAGGTAAAATTCTCGCACGAAGCGCACCACTTCCCAGTGTTCCGGGGAGAGGGTAATTCCTTCGTTTTCCGCAATTTTCTCCGCCAGCGCTTCGCTCCACTGGCTGCTCTCTTTCAGATAACCGTCGTTATCGGTTTCGATCTCTTTGCCTTCAAAACTCAACATATTCATTCACGCGTTAGTCAAAAACCGCCTAAGTCTACCAAAAAAACAAAGCCCCGCATAAGCGGGGCCCTGTTCACAGCACGGTGAGTTAATCGCGGCTGGCGAAGCCCAGGATGCTCAACAGGCTGACAAAAATGTTGTACAGCGACACATACAGGCTCACGGTGGCGCGGATATAGTTCGTCTCACCGCCGTGAATGATGTTGCTGGTTTCATACAGGATTGCGCCGGATGAAATCAGGATAAACACCGCGCTGATTGCCAGATGCAGCGCAGGCAATTGCAGGAAGATGTTCGCCAGCATACCGACCAGCACAATCACGATACCCGCCATCAGCATACCGCCAAGGAAGGACATGTCCTTACGGGTGGTCAGCACGTAGGCCGAGCAGCAGAAGAACACCAGCGCGGTACCGCCCAGCGCCATACCAATCACATCGCCCATTCCGGCAGACAGATAGGCATTCAGGATTGGCCCCAGAATGTAGCCCAGGAAGCCGGTAAAGGCGAACGCGGAGAGAATACCCACCGGTTTATCCGCGGTTTTGTAGGTCAGGAACATCAGACCATACATACCCACCAGCGTCAGGATCAGGCCCGGAGAAGGCAGCATCAGTACGGTGCTGGCCGTCGCGGTGATCGCCGAAAACGCCAGCGTCAGGCTGAGCATGAAATAGGTATTGCGCAGCACCTTATGGGTGCTGAGTAGCGATGTGCGGTCGCGTGAAGAAGTAATTATACGATCCATGAGTCACTCTCTTATGACAGATGTAATTAGCGCAAAGAATAGGAAACGGCGCGGCAGAGGCAAAGTGGTTTTACCCATCTTTACTCAGCCCCTTAGGGATTATGCTGGTTTTTTATTCTGGCAAAGCCTTTGTGCTCAGAATGAAGTGCGGTTTGTTGGGCGTATTCAGATCA
Source organism: Enterobacter cloacae complex sp. EB5 (assembly GCF_031432835.1). Classification (NCBI taxonomy): domain Bacteria; kingdom Pseudomonadati; phylum Pseudomonadota; class Gammaproteobacteria; order Enterobacterales; family Enterobacteriaceae; genus Enterobacter; species Enterobacter cloacae complex sp. EB5. The sequence continues at coordinate 341,493 of NZ_CP133860.1, read as the reverse complement.
ACCTCTTATAGGTCACTGAAAAATATTGCGTTATTTCCCTAAGGCCGCTAAGAGTTATTTCCGGATCGTCATAAAAACAGACAATAAGGCGAAGGAAATGAAACCACAAACACGCACGCGCTTTACGCTCTCTTTGTTAACCGCAGGGGTCCTGTGCGCCAGCACGGCAACCTGGGCGGCTAACGTGCCGGCAGGAACCCAGCTGGCAGAAAAGCAGGAACTGGTCAGGAACAACGGCAGTGAACCCGCCTCGCTCGACCCGCATAAAGTTGAAAGCGATGTCGAATTCAATATTATCAGCGATTTATTCGACGGGCTGGTCAGCGTCTCTCCGGCAGGTGAAATCCAGCCGCGCCTGGCGGAGAAATGGGAAAATAAAGACAACACCGTCTGGACGTTCCATCTGCGCCCGGGCATTATCTGGAGCGATGGAACCCCCATCACCGCGGAAGATATTGTCTGGAGCTGGCAGCGACTGGTCGACCCGAAAACTGCCTCTCCGTATGCCAGCTATCCCGGCAGTATGCGTATCCTCAACGGCACTGATATCGCAGAAGGCAAAAAAGCGCCCGAGTCGCTGGGGGTGAAAGCCATCAATGACAGCACGCTGGAAGTGACGCTCACGCAACCCAACGCCGCTTTCCTGGCGATGCTGGCTCATCCGTCTCTGGTGCCGATAGATAAAGTCCTGGTGGGCCGTTTCGGTGATAAGTGGACCAAACCGGAGCACTTTGTCAGCAGCGGGGCCTATAAACTGTCACAGTGGGTGGTGAACGAACGCATTGTGGCGGTGCGTAACCCGAAATACTGGGATAATGAACATACCGTCATCAACAAGGTGACCTATCTGCCCATTTCCTCTGAAGCTGCTGACGTCAACCGCTACAAAGCGGGCGAAATCGACATTGTCTACACGGTGCCGATCAACCAGTTTGCTCAACTGAAGAAAACGCTGGGGAGCGAGCTGGACGTTTCACCGCAGCTTGCCACCTATTATTATCAGTTCAACACCACCCGGCCGCCGTTCAACGACGCCCGCGTGCGCAAGGCGCTGAACCTGGCCCTGGATAAAGACATCATCGCCGATAAAGTATTAGGGCAGGGCCAGCGCCCGGCATGGCTGATCAGCCAGCCGGATATTGGCGGCGTCAAGCTTCAGAACCCGGATTACGCCAGCTGGCCGATGGATAAACGCATTGCCGAGGCGAAAAAGCTGCTGGCCGAAGCCGGATTTAACGACAGCCATCCGCTCAGCTTTAATCTTCTCTATAACACTTCGGAATCGCACCAGCGTATTGCCATTGCCGCCAGCTCAATGTGGAAGAAGAACCTCGGCGTGGAGGCGAAGCTGCAAAATCAGGAGTGGAAAACCATGCTTGATACCATGCACACCCATAACTTTGACGCGGTGCGCTACGCCTGGATTGCCGATTACGACGATGCAGCAACCTTCCTGAATACCTTCCGTACCGGGGATAGCCAAAACACCACTCAGTACAGCAATCCGGACTACGATCGGGCACTGGTGAACGCGGCGAAATCGAAAACGGCGGAGGAGCGCGGTAAGTTCTACCAGCAGGCAGAAGATCTGCTGGGACGCGATGTACCGGCGATCCCGGTCTATCACTACGTGCGCACGCACCTGGTGAAACCGTGGGTAGGGGGTTTCACGCCAGACAAGCTCGGGTACTACTACACCAAAGATATGTACATCAAAAAGCACTAACGATCCGCGGTGGATATTATGCTGGCAAAATGGCCAATCTGTCGTCTATTCAACCGATTAAACGCATTTTGGCTATTTTTAAAGCGAACGAATGCGCGCACTCTTTACAGCGCGCGGTGAGGTGTTTATAGTTCGCCTCACTTAGGAAGCGTGGCCGAGCGGTTGAAGGCACCGGTCTTGAAAACCGGCGACCCGAAAGGGTTCTAGAGTTCGAATCTCTACGCTTCCGCCAAATTTGAAACCCCTGCGATAGCAATATCGCAGGGGTTTTTGCTTTTGCGCCAGGCTTCCGTCATGCCACCATGTTGTAGCTTATCGTGATCCCGGCGTCGGCCTTGCAGACCTGAGCTTTTACGCACCAGGTGTCCTCAATGTTTGCTGGTGTCAGTACCTCCTCTGGCGCGCCCGTGGCGGCGATCTGCCCGGCCTTCAGGAGGATCAGACGCTGGCAATAATTGGCCGCAAGATTGAGATCGTGCAGTGCAACCACCACCGTAAGCGGCAGCTGTGAAACGAGCCGCATCAGCTCCAGCTGGTGCTGAATGTCCAGGTGGTTTGTCGGTTCATCGAGCAACAGCACCTGCGGCTGCTGGGCCAGCGCGCGGGCTATCTGGCTTCGCTGGCGCTCTCCGCCAGACAAAGAGTGCCATCGCTGCTGGCGTAAGCGGCATAACTGCATCAGGCCAATCGCCTGCTCAACCGCAGCCTCATCGTCGCGGGTGGATCTCTGGAATGTTTTTCGGTAGGGCGTACGCCCCAGCCTGACAATGTCCTCAACGGTCAGTTCTTCGTCGACCTCAGCATGTTGCGGGACAAACGCCATGTGCTGAGCGCGTTTTTTCAGCGGCATCATGCCAAGCGTTGTGCCATTAAGCGCCACGCGTTCGCTGAGCCGTGGAAACAGCCCGGCGAGACAGCGCAGCAGCGTCGACTTGCCCGAGCCGTTTGGCCCTAACAGGCCGATAATCTGCCCGGATGGCAGGTCGAGATCGATATTCTTAAGCACCGTCTGCGCTTGTCGGGTTACGGTTAACCCGGCCACGGTAATATTCATGGATGCTCCTTTCGGTTTTGATAAAGCAACGCCACAAAGACGGGGGCGCCCACCAGCGCAGTCACCACCCCGATGGGCAGAACCTGGTGCACAATCAGCGTGCGTGAGACGATATCGGCGAGGATCATAAAGTGGGCGCCGATAAGAAACGTCAGCGGGATAGATAGACGATGGCCCGGCCCACATAGCATGCGCGTTACATGGGGAATGACCAGCCCGACAAACCCCACTGCGCCCGTGGCGCTCACCAGCGTTGCGGTAACAATGGCACAGGTCAGCAATAAGACAATACGCACGGCGGTAACCGGGATCCCCAGCGTGGTGGAGACCTCATCCCCGAAGGTGAAGGTGTCCAGCGCCCGTGAAAAGAGCAATACCACCAGTAAACCCGCAAGCGTAACGGCCAGCGCCAGCAGCGCGTCAGGCCAGCGCACGCCGCTCAGACTCCCCAACAGCCAGAACATGACGCTACGGGGCTGCTCGGCATTGGCGGACGTACTGACGACGTACGCGGTCATGGCGTTGAAGAGCTGGGTGCCCGCAATGCCAGCCAGCAAAATGCGCGACGGGCTTTCACTCATCCCGTTTGTAATCACCATGATGAGCGCAAAAGCGGCGCACGAGCCGACAAATGCACCGCTGCTCACGCCAATCACGCTCCCCCCGATGCCGAGAAGCATCACGCAGACGGCCCCCAGCGATGCGCCCGCGGAAATCCCCAGCAGATAAGGCTCAGCCAGAGGGTTACGCAGGATCGACTGCAACACCAGCCCGCACAACGCCAGTCCGCCGCCGCTGCACGCGGCCATCACTGCCCGGCTCATGCGATATTGCCAGACGATACCTTCCTCCGTTTGCGGCAACGCATAAGAGGTCAAACCCAGTCCGTTGAGGATCGCTTTCCCGGTACTGGCATACGACACCGGCATATCACCGATACTGGCGGCAAAGACCAGCATCAGCGGCAGCGCCATGGCACCGGCTGCCAGTAAACCCTGCTGGCGGTGGTCAAAAGCGAAATGACTCATTGTTCATCCTGGAAAGAAGCCAGCCGGTCGCTGATAAGCTCAACCGCATCGACGTTACGCAATGAAGGGTTTAACGACATCGCTGGCACCACGATGATGTGGTTGTTCCTGACCGCAGGCATGTTCTTTGTCACCGGGTCACTGCGCAAGAACGTTTTTTTTACCTCAACGTCATCGGCAGGGTAGAGCCTGCGGGACATCCCGGCGATAACAATCACGTCCGGCTGCGATCGGGCAATATGTTCCCACGTTACAGCGGGCCATTCGTCGTGAGAGTCAATAATGTTCTTTAACCCCAGCGTGCGGCTGATCCAGCCAGGCGCGCCGTAATTCCCCGCCACCCAGGGGTCGCCATTCAGACGGCTGCTGGAGAACCAGAATACGACGCTAAGTGGTTTCGTGGAGGCGCGCGCCTGGGCCTTTTTAATACGTTCCGCCAGCGCACGATTGAGCTGCTCACCTCGCGCGGAAACATCAAAAATCGTCGCCAGATCGGTCACTTCCCGTGTAATTTCCGCCAGTGAAAACGGCGCGCTACGTGCTCCGTCTGCGTTTGACGTTTCCGTTACCGTTTTATCCGTGCAGTCGGCAGGGGAGATCCACGTCTTAATCCCCAGCGACGCAAACTGCTTACGGGTTCCCACTTCTCCCTGCGGACCAATGTGCCAGTGATACTGCGCGAGAACGAGTTCAGGTTTCTGCCCTGCCACGGCCTCAAAGGAGGGGGAATTGTCCGCAAGCCGGGAGAGGTTTTTCCCGGCATCCACCAGCGGGGCCGGGAGCTTGCCGAACCAGACTGACGTCGCGGCGATCGTTTTCTCCAGCCCCAGTGCGAGCAGCAATTCTGTTTCATGCTGACCCACGGTCACGACGCGCTGAGGAGGCTGCGTAAAGGTCTGCTTTACGCCGCAATTTTCAATCGTGAGGGGCCAGGTGGTAGCGGCGAAAGCGGCAGGCGCTATGGTGAGCAGTGAAGCCAGAAATAACCCTTTTTTGAGTAACATAGAACGCAATCCAAAATTGTTATGTTATAACATAATACATATATTGTGATTGAGAGCAACACGCTCACCGTCGCTTGTTGCAGAAACGAAAGGCTGGACTATTCTCAACATACCCACCTGGCATTCGCGGGTTGCCTGAAAAATAACAAGATTTCTGACCTGGGGTAGTGAGGATGAAAAAGATCCTGCTCGCGTTTGCGTTCTGTTTTGCCGCCCTGAGCGCCTTCTCATCGTATCCCGCAGAGCCCCGCCAGGCGCCTACGGAGCAGGAGCGCGCCCGAACGGTCTATATCTTCCATCAGCCCATCGTCATGCTTCAGGCTAAATTTGGCCTGACCACGCCGGAAGAGCGCGTTTTACGCATCCGCAACACCCTGCGCAATTTTACCGAGGCGGATGTGCGTGAGCCGCTCAGCATCGTTCCCGTGACCCGCTATAACCAGCAGGGACGGCTGATAGTGATGAACGGTAAACCTGTGATGCTGCTGACCGAAGGGGATTTGGACGAAGGCGACGATCTTACCCTCGATCAGGCCGCACAGCGCGTGCTGGCGCGCATGGAAGCGCAGAGGATGGCGCTGCGCGATCAATACGATACCGGCTGGCTGGCGCTGTCGACGGTAAAAACAGCCGCTGGCCTGCTGGCGCTGTTGCTGCTCTGCTATGGCGCGTGGCGATCCTGGCGCTGGTTCCGGCGCGTCTACCGTCGGCGTATTGTGGAGAACCGCAGCCGGGTGCCGCAAAGCTGGCGGCGGTACATTGGCGCCATTGAGATTCGGCTTTACGCCTTGCTGATGTTCCTGCTGGGGTTTATCGGCTTTTACGTCTGGCTGAGCTGGGCATTCAGTCTGTTTCCGTGGACGCGGGTGTGGGGCACGTCGCTGGGAGACTGGACGCTTCGCGTGGTGCAGCAAATCGCCCTGGCGATTGTCTCGGCCTTGCCGGGGCTGACGATTGTGCTGATCATTTTCCTCATTACCGCTTTTATTCTGAAGCTTCTTAAGATGGTGCTGAATCAGGTGGAGGCTGGTCGTCTGCAACTTCCCGGCGTACATCCGGAAACCGTGGGGGCCACCCGTAAGCTCATTTCCGTTGCCGTCTGGCTATTTGCTCTCTCCGCCGCCTGGCCGTTTCTTCCCGGTGCAAACTCGCTGGCGTTTAAAGGTATTAGCGTTTTCTTCGGCCTGATGTTAACGCTGGGCTCGGCGGGGGTGATGAACCATGCCATGAGCGGTCTGGTCCTGATTTACTCCCGCGCGCTGCGCAAAGGCGATGTCATTCGGGTGGCGGATAACGAAGGCAAGGTCAGTGAAATTGGCATGCTTGCGACCAAAATTATTACCCGGGAAAATTATGTCGTTACCGTGCCCAACGCGGTGGTGGTGAGCGGTAAGATCACCAACCTGAGCGCGCTACAGCCCGATGGCAGCCTCAATCTGACGGTCAGCGTCACGATCGGTTATGACACCCCATGGCGTCAGGTGCATGCCATGCTGGAGCTGGCCGCGAAACGGGCAAAAGGGATTGACCTTTCCGAGCCGCCGCTGGTACGCCAGTTAGGGTTAATGGACTGGTATATCGCTTACGAATTGCAGGTCCGTCTGCTGCCCGAACAGTCCCTCGCGGTTGCCCGCAATGAACTGCATAGCCAGATACAGGATGTGTTTAACGAATTTAACGTGCAGATCATGTCCCCGAATTTTGTTATGCAGCCAGAGGGCAGCGTAATGGTTGCCAAAGAGAACTGGTATACCGCGCCAGCCAAACCCCCTCAGGGCGAAACGTGACGACCCGGTTTTTCCGTGGCAAGGCAAAATGTTACAGCTTTTAATCGACGATCGCCGATTTTACACGGGTCATCGCCAGAATGTTTTTTGAGCGCATATTTAATTTCTCGAGGATCCTCACGCGGTAGGTGCTGGTCGTTTTTTGTGACAGTTGCAGCTTTTTCGCGATCTCATGGTTTTCCAAATGAAACAGCTTCAGCACGTCATATTCGCGTCGCGTAAAAGAGTGTGTTCTGAGCGCCCGGTAAAAGCGCATCAGCTGCTGAAAAGGGTGAGCAGTAAAATGCATCGACGAATAGATAATATTATCGATTCTCACCGCACGGTTGGCTTCTATCTCATGCATCAGGACAATGTAATCACGCTTAACTTTTTTGACCTGCCGAATGGTTTTATTGCGTGACTTATCCTGTTCAATCGCAATGATAAAATCCATCGCCTGATCGACCCCATCAAGGTCGTGAATATCCGCGTCATCGCGAATCAAATGGGTCGATGTCAGGGCGCTTGATACGCCCTGGCAAAGGTAGTAGTTATCACTGATAAATAAAAAATTCATAATCGTCGTTAAATAAAGTCATGGCTAATCTCTTATCGCAGTGATCCACGGTTAATGGGTGTTGTACTAAAAAGAGTCTAAATGACCACCTGCGAATCTAATAAACGTTATGAATGTAAAAATAAATGTTTACATTTTAGCCAGCCGATGACGAAGAAATCAGCGGGGCGGAAGGGGACGACGCAAGACGTGTAACGTTATGCAATTTCGTGCTTTACATCATGCTCAGAGATGTTTATAGTGCGCCTCACTTTGGAAGCGTGGCCGAGCGGTTGAAGGCACCGGTCTTGAAAACCGGCGACCCGAAAGGGTTCTAGAGTTCGAATCTCTACGCTTCCGCCAAATTCGAAAACCCTGCGATAGCAATATCGCAGGGTTTTTTCGTTATTCCAGCCCCAGCGTATACTGCGCGATTTTGAAGTAGATAATCAGCCCGGTGCCGTCGATGAGCGTGGCGATAAACGGTGCGGAGACCACCGCCGGATCGATTTTGCAGCGTTTCAGTACCATCGGGATCACCGACGAGACGATGGCGCTCCACAGCGTAATGCAGACCAGCGTCAGGCTGACGATGAGCGTGATTTCCATCCCAATGCCCATCATCCAGGCGCGAACGCAGCCCGCCAGACCCAGCGTGGCGGCAATCATTAACGAGGTGCTGATCTCTTTGCGCAGCACGCGACCCACATCGCGAAGGTGGACCTCACCCAGCGCCATGGCGCGCACCAGCGTCGAGGTGATCTGCGTCCCGCTGTTTCCGCCGGTGCCAATCAGCAGCGGAATAAAAAACGCCAGCGCGATGGCAGATTCCAGTGCCTCTTCAAAATGCTGGATCACCGAACTGGTATACGCTTCCGCAACAAACAGCAGCAGCAGCCAGACGGAGCGTTTCTTCCACAGGCTGAAGGCGCTGGTTTCCAGATAGGGTTTTTCCAGCGGCAGCGTCGCCCCCTGAAGCTGGGCATCTTCAGTAACGTCATCTTCCAGCAGATGGGCGATTTCACGCTCGGTAAGGCAGCCCACCAGCTTGCCGTGGGTCACCACCGGCACCACATCCGCACCCGCGTGCGCCAGCAGCCCGGCAACATCCGCCCGCTCATCTTCCGGTTTGAGCTGAATAAAATCCGATATCATCAGCCCCTTAACGGGCTGCACGGTGTCCGTGGCCTGCAACAATTTGCGTACGGCGATCAAACCCGCGAGGCGACCGTTATCTTCGATAAAAATATGCGACGGAATATCATCATCTTTTAATTTTTCAAAGAACTGCTCGCGTGCCAGAGCTACGCATAATGAAATATCGATAACGATAAAATCGGTATTCATATATTGCGCGATGGCGCTGTCATTAAAAGCCAGGTTTTGGTTGTGAATAGCATAAGACATAGTAGATTCCCTTTGAATAATAAAATCTCTCAGGGGCGAGCAAGACAGGGCATGTCGGAAAGGAGATCCCCACGTCCTGGGTTCAGCACTGTACACCGTATCCCGCAAGGGAAGTTATACTGACAAAGCCTTGATTCGACAGTGCCTGTTTTACCCTGTGCCGGTTCTCTCGAACCCACCAGAGCGATAACGTGTATTTGTACAGGAGCCTCGCCATAACGAGATCGTTGTAAAACGAGAGGGATAATACGCCTGTTTAAATTTAGCGCTCAGAAAATTAAATAATGTTTAAGAACGGTTTAGATAAATCTTATTCATAAAATGTTGAGGGTTTATTTAAGGTTATTCATTTTAAATGGAGAATTAAATTATTAACGGTGGAGGGGAAAATGGCATGGGTTGATAACCTGCTGAATCATTTTGCGCTGTATCCGGCACATCTGTTCGCGCTGTTATTCGTGATGGCGCTGAGCAAATCGACGGTGCTGATCTCCTCCGTGCTGCCGCCTGCGTCGGTGATGCTGCTGGCGGGCATTACCGTCAGCCAGGGGAGCATGCATCCTGTGATGGTGTGGCTCGCCGTAGTGATGGGGGCAACGGCAGGTTCGATGCTGAATTACCATATCGGCCAGCTGATGGGGCATACCCGGATGGTCACGCGCTTCACCTCAAAGCATGCCAATAAGTTCCTGCGGGTCCAGCATCAGCTGCAAAAGAACGGGGTCATCGTGCTTTTTACGTCGCGCTTCCTGGCGGTGTTGCGTTACATCGTCCCGCTGGCGGCCGGGATGCTCAGGCTGAACGCCGTCAAGGTCTACGCCGTCAGCCTGCTTTCCGCCTGTGCGTGGGCGGCGCTGTATGTCGGTGCGGTCACCGGCATCAGCGCCTTTTGAATTACAGGCTCCCCATTCCGCCGTCCACCAGCAGCTCCGTTCCCACCGTGTAGCTCGACTCGTCGGACGCCAGATAGAGCGCGGCTTTTGCCAGCTCGGTCGTCGAGCCCATTCTGCCCAGCGGCACCAGCTTGATGACCTCTGCCATCATCGCGTTAAGCGCCTCGTCGCTTAAGCCCGTTTTCGTGAACGCCGGGGTTTCCACCGGACCGGGGCTCAGGCCGTTGACGCGGATCCCGCGCGGCAGCAGCTCCGCCGACAGCGTGCGCGCCAGCGACAGCAGGGCGGCCTTGCTCGCGGCATACACGCTGCTGGTGGGCAGGCCGATGCGCGCGCTCACGGAGCCGCAGAGGATCACCGAGGACGGGTTATTCAGCAGCGGCAGCAGCGCCTGAATTAAAAAGAACGGTCCCTTCAGGTTGATGTTCATCAGACGGTCCCAGGTCTCTTCCTGCCAGGCTTCCAGCGGCGCATGCGTCACGTCACCGGCATTGAGAAAGACCGCGTCCAGGCGTGGCCAGCGGGCGGCGAGGGTCTCCGCCAGCGCTTTTTGCGACGAAATATCGCCTGCGTCGGTTGGGATCACCCAGGCCTTATCGCCCAGAATGCGCTCTGCTTGGGCGAGGGTGTCCGGGTTGCGTCCGGTCACGGCGACGCGTGCCCCTTCGGCGATAAACGCCTGCGCGGTGGCGAGACCGATACCGCTGGTGCCGCCGGTAATCAACGTATACTTATCGGTTAAACGACCCATGTTCTTCTCCTGAAATGTCTCTGGAGAAAGCACTATAGAAACGTTAGTATCGAAAGGAAACCAGGTACCAAATGGATACTAACGAGGCAAGAGGTGTGAAATGGCAGAGATGCTGGAAGCGTGCTGCGAAAAAAAATCTGAGGCGTATACCTGCCCGATGACGCAGTTTGTGAACCTGATTTCCGGTAAGTGGGCGATCCCCATTCTCTATCGCCTGATTGTGTTCAATACACCCGTTCGCTTTGGCGATCTGCTGCGTGCCGCTGCCCCTATCACCCAGAAAGAGCTGACGAAGCAGCTGCGCCTGTTTGAGCAACGCGGGCTGGTGACGCGAACGGTCTACCCGGAGATCCCGCCACGCGTGGAATATCAGATCACCGAGCTGGGGCTAACCCTTCAGGACGCACTCTCGCCGCTGGCCGCCTGGATGAGCGAGTACGGCGACCAGCTTCAGCGTTAGGCTACTGTTTTACGTAGCGCGGTGCCAGAATGCCGGTGCGCGCACTGTTGAACAGCTCAAGGCGCGCCGCTCCGTAGCGCGTCGCGAACAATCAGCAGCGACCACCAGTCGCCGATAATATCCAGCGAACGGGCGACGGGGCAGGTGCTCTCTTCAAGGCGGGTCCGTTTCACAGCGAATTCTCCGGTGGGGTATGGTTTTTTTATAAAACTCATCGGCACACGCCGTAAGCACGTTAATCATCAGTTTGAGAAATGCTTCCCGAAAAACCTGTCACGGATCTGTCACACTCAGGGCGACATTAAAAACGTGTGAGGAATTAGGGATGAGAAAAGCACTACTCGCAGTTGCCGTTGCAGGTACCCTGTCCGTGACCTTTGGCGCACAGGCGCAGGACACGCCGGATGGCTATCAGCTGGAACAGGTGCTCATCATGAGCCGCCACAACCTGCGCGCGCCGCTTGCCAATAACGGCAGCGTGCTGGAGCAGTCCACGCCGAAGCAGTGGCCGGAGTGGGACGTCCCGGGTGGACAGCTCACCACCAAAGGCGGCGTACTGGAAGTGTATATGGGTCACTATATGCGCGAGTGGCTGGCAGAGCAGGGGATGGTGAAGGCGGGTGAATGCCCGCCAGCGGATACCGTCTATGCCTACGCCAACAGCCTCCAGCGCACCGTGGCGACCGCGCAGTTCTTTATCACCGGCGCGTTCCCGGGGTGCGATGTTCCTGTGCATCACCAGGAAAAAATGGGCACCATGGACCCCACCTTCAATCCGGTCATTACCGATAACTCTACTGAGTTTCGTGAGAAAGCGCTGAAAGCGATGGAGACGGAACGGCAGAAAATGCAGCTGGATGAAAGCTACAAACTGCTGGAACAGCTGACAAACTACAGCGACTCGCCGTCCTGCAAGGAAAAAAAAGTCTGCTCCCTGACGGAGGCGAAAGATACGTTCAGCGCCGATTATGAAAAAGAGCCGGGCGTCTCCGGGCCGCTGAAGGTGGGTAACTCGCTGGTGGATGCGTTCACGCTTCAGTATTACGAAGGCTTCCCGACAGACCAGGTGGCCTGGGGGGAAATCAAAACCGATCAGCAGTGGCGCGTGCTGTCGAAGCTGAAAAACGGCTATCAGGACTCGCTGTTTACGTCGACGGAGGTGGCGCAGAACGTGGCTAAACCGCTGGTGAAGTACATTGATAAAGCGCTGGTGACCGACCAGGCAAAAGCGCCAAAAATCACCCTGCTGGTGGGGCACGACTCCAACATCGCCTCGCTGCTGACCGCGCTGGACTTCAGGCCTTATCAGCTGCACGACCAGCAGGAACGCACCCCGATTGGCGGTAAAATTGTCTTCCAGCGCTGGCATGACAAAAACACTAATCAGGAGCTGATGAAAATTGAGTATGTCTACCAGAGTTCAGATCAGCTGCGTAACGCCAGCGTACTGTCACTGCAATCCCCTGCGCAGCGCGTGACGCTGGAGCTGAAGGGCTGTCCGGTGGATGGCAACGGCTTCTGTCCTGTCGATAAATTCAATGCGGTAATGAATAACGCGGCGAAATAGAAGATAACCCCCCGCGCGGGCGGGGGGAACGTTCAGACGTTTTTACGCTCGATGGTTTGCTCGCCCCAGAACAGCGAGTCTTTGTCGGTTTTTTCGAAGGCGCGAACCAGCACTTCATCGTTGCCTTCTTCCCAAATCTGCTCAGCCAGCTTTTCGTCATAATTGGCGACTTCAAAGATGGCTTCGGCAATCTCCGGAGAGGTATTGCGTAAACTTGCCCATTCGCCCACGTGGTGAGCTTTGGATTCTTGAGTTGGCATACTTGTCCTCCTGTTGGGTTAGCCGTTCAGTTTTTTGGCAAGACCCGCGACGTATTCACCCTGATAGCGGGCGATTGAAAGTTCTTCATTGCTTGGCTGACGTGACCCATCCCCACCGGCAATGGTTGTCGCGCCATACGGTGTCCCGCCACGAACCTGGGAAACATCGAACAGTTCCTGCGCGCCGTAGCCAATCGGCACAATCACCATCCCATGATGGGCAAGGGTAGTCCAGGTGGAGGTGATCGTCTGCTCCTGGCCACCGCCCGTGCCGGTAGAGCTGAACACGCTGGCCAGTTTGCCGTATAACGCGCCGGAGGCCCAGAGCCCGCCCGTCTGGTCGAGGAAGGTGCGCATCTGGCCGGACATATTGCCGAAGCGGGTTGGGGTGCCGAAGATAATGGCATCATAGTCCGCGAGCTCCTGCGGGGTGGCGACCGGGGCGTTTTGTGTTTTACCCCCGGCTTTGGCGAAGGCTTCCGCCTGCATGGTTTCCGGTACGCGTTTAACCACGACCTCAACGCCGTCTACTCTGTTTGCGCCTTCTGCTACTGCGTGAGCCATGGTTTCAATGTGTCCATACATGGAATAATAGAGCACCAGAACTTTTGCCATTTTGCATCACTCCTCGTTGGTTTTTCTTACAGCGGATCGCTGCGTTCCTTTAAAGATATGACATCACAGCCAGACTGCAAAAATGAACGGCATTTCTTTGATATATAACAATATCTTTTGGTTACGCGCCTTGTAGCAAAATGAAACAACTTTCGCGGCGCGGATTTTTCAAAATATAAGAATGGCTTATGAATGACTTCCCCGATATTTCATACGAAAGGCTGAGATCATGTTGCAGAATATTACCTCTCGCTTGCCGGATAGCCGCATTACACTAAGCTTAGTTTCACGCGGCACAGATAAAGGCACTATCCTTGAGCCGCGAGGTGAAAGAATCCTCTTTTACTGAATGCAATATGATGTCTAATGTTTCACACTCTGGAGGTTAGAGATGGCAAACCATCGTGGTGGTTCAGGTAATTTCGCTGAAGACCGTGAAAGAGCATCAGAAGCAGGTCGTAAAGGTGGCCAGTCTAGCGGGGGCAACTTTAAAAACGACCCTCAGCGCGCATCAGAGGCTGGTAAAAAAGGGGGTAAAAATAGCCACGGCAGCAACAAGTAGTACGCCGGGTTAACTCCCTGCCGCCGGGTTTCCCGGCGGTTTTTTTATGTCTGCTGCATTGAACTGTCATCAAAGGCATCGCACACTACAGGATTGATTCTTCGTGCTGGTGTCCCATGTCCGTTTCCCGTTTTACCTTCTCCATTAAGCCTCAGGAAGCGATCCTGATTTTGATCACCATGTTCTGGGGCGGAACCTTTCTTGCCGTTCAGTACGCGGTCACGATGAGCGATCCGTTTTTCTTCGTGGGGCTGCGCTTTGCAACCGCGGCGATTGCCGTGGCGCTTATTTCGCTGAAAACCCTGCGCGGGTTGACCCTGAGAGAGCTTAAAGCGGGTGTAGCCATTGGCGTGGCGATTGCCATGGGCTACAGCCTGCAAACGTGGGGGCTCCAGTCTATCTCCAGCAGTAAATCCGCCTTCATCACCGCCATGTACGTACCGCTGGTGCCGCTATTGCAGTGGCTGTGCCTCGGCAGAATGCCGGGGCTGATGTCGTGCATTGGCATCGTGCTGGCGTTCATCGGTCTTATTTTATTAGCCGGGCCGGAAAATAATCTGCTGGCGCTGGGGCCGGGGGAGATCATCACTCTGGTGGGGGCCGTTGCCATTGCGGCAGAAATTATTCTGATTAGCGCCTGGGCAGGAAAAGTGGACGTCAAGCGGGTGACGGTGGTGCAGCTTGCCACCGCGTCGCTGGTGGCGTTCGCGACGATGGTGCCGGCAGGGGAGTCCGTCCCGCCGATGTCTTCCGGGCTTATCGTCGTGGCGCTGGGGCTGGGCATTTTCAGCGCCATTATCCAGGTCACCATGAACTGGGCGCAGCGCAGCGTATCCCCGACACGGGCGACGGTCATTTATACCGGTGAACCGGTGTGGGCGGGTATTTTCGGGCGACTCGCCGGGGAGCGTCTGCCGCTGCTGGCGCTGGTAGGCGCGGCGTTTATTGTTCTCGGCGTGCTGGTGAGTGAGTTAAAGCTCAGAAAGCGTCGGAATGCGGTGAACGATTTAACGGCCGAATAAGCTTTTGATTGAAATAAAGGGCAGGTTTAACTACGATGTGTACGGATGAAAACCGTACACGATAAATGAAAACCATGCCAGCACTCAAAAAACAGCGTATCGATCTTCGCCTGTCGGACGAAGACAAAACAATGATTGAAGAAGCGGCAGCGATGACCAACCAAACGATCACCCAGTTTATGGTGAACAGTGCGTCAGAGCGTGCTGCCGAAGTCATCGAACAGCATCGGCGTCTCGTATTAAACGAAGCCTCATGGAATGCCGTTATGGATGCCATCGACAATCCGCCAGAGCCAAATGAACGCCTGAAGCGAGCGGCGAAACGTCTTCGAAACATGGAGTGAAGCGTCGTGGCAAATCTCACGATCGAAATGTTATCAGAGGGAACCGATTACGATTTCGGCGATTTCGATTGTGGTGAACCCTCGCTAAATGCCTTCCTTACCGAGCACCTGGTACGTCAGCACGGCGGGCGTATTTTACGCGGCTACCTGCTTAAAGAACGCGACCATCCGCGTGTCCTGGGCTATTACACACTCTCGGGAAGTTGCTTTGAAAAAGCGATGCTTCCTTCAAAGACTCAGCAGCGCCGCATCCCATACAGCAACGTCCCCAGCGTGACGCTGGGGCGTCTGGCTGTCCATAAAGAACTACAGGGAAACGAGTGGGGAACAACGCTTGTCACACACGCTATGCGCGTTGTTTATCTGGCGTCGCAGGCTGTTGGCGTCCACGGAATTTTTGTGGATGCGCTTAACGAACGGGCCAAACGATTTTATCTGAAGCTGGGGTTTATCCCGCTGGCAGGTGAAAACAGCAGTTCGCTGTTCTTCCCCACGCAATCTATCGAACGACTGTTTGAGCAGGCGTGATCGCTCTTAAGGAACATGCACGTCGGGTAAGGCGTCGCCGTCACCCGACGTGTAGATTTCACGGATCCTGAGTCGCCACGGCGCCCTGCGGCGCGGCAGCCATCCGGCGGCTCAGCAGGGCGTTGAGCAGGATCGCGCCGAAGGTCGCCGTGCCAATCCCGCCCACCGTAAACCCGCCCAGCGTCAGGGCGAAATCACCCGCCCCCAGCACCAGCGTCACCGCCACCATGATCAGATTACCGTTCTGGCTCAGATCAACATGATTCTGCACCCAGATACGTGCCCCCGCGACGGCAATCAAACCAAATACCACAATCGAGGCGCCGCCAATCACGGGTGCCGGGATGGTGTGGATCAATGCGCCGAATTTCGGAGAAAAGCCGAGCAGCATCGCCATCACCGCCGCCGCCACGAAGACCAGCGTCGAATAGACTTTGGTCACTGCCATCACGCCGATGTTTTCCGCGTAGGTCGTCACGCCGCTGCCGCCGACCGAGCCGGAGAGCATGGTCGCCAGGCCGTCTCCCACAAACGCCCGTCCCATATACGGATCCATATTGCGCCCGGTCATTCCCGCTACGGCTTTCAGGTGGCCCAGGTTTTCAGCCACCAGAATCACCGCGACAGGCGCGATGAGCATCATCGCCTGAGCGTTAAAGGTGGGTGAGGTCATCTGCGGCAGGCCGAACCAGGCGGCCTGGTGAATCAGTGTGAAATCAACCGGTTTGCCGAGGCCGAACACGTTCGCCAGCAGCGCGTAGACCAGACAGGCCGCAATCAGCCCGACCAGGATCAGCAGCCGTTGGATCATGCCGCGCGTAAAGACCGCCACCACGCCGATGCACAGCACCGTAATCACCGCCATCCAACTTTCAAACGGTGAGCCGGAAACGCTCTTCACCGCAATCGGCGCGAGGTTCAGGCCTATCGCCATCACCACCGCCCCGGTGACGACGGGGGGCATCATCCGCTCGATCCAGCGTGTGCCGACTTTCATCACCACCAGACCGGTCAGGGTGTAGACCAGCCCACAGGCGATAATGCCGCCGAGGGCCACGCTCAGGTTGGGGTTAATACCCTGACCGTTAAACCCGGTCGCTGCAATAACCACCCCCACGAAGGCGGCGCTGGAGCCCAGATAGCTGGGCACACGTCCGCCGGTGACAAAAAAGAACAGCAGGGTACCCAGACCCGACATCAAAATGGCGAGGTTAGGATCCAGCCCCATCAGCATGGGCATCAGCACCGTCGCACCAAACATCGCGACCGCGTGCTGCACGCCCATCACCATTGTCTGCCCGAGCGGGAGCCTTTCATCCGGCGCGACCACGCCTGCTTCTGTGGAGGTCGATTTCAACTGCCAGTGGGGAAGTCCGAACATGATCTGTCTCCTGAATGCGGATTAACAGGCGGGTCGCATAAGTGCGTGATAGCCGCGGTCGAACCACACCAGCCCTTGCGGCGCCGGGTGGCGTACGATGGATACAATGTCGCAAAACAGAATGTCGTGAGTGCCAACGCTCACCACCTGGCTGATGCGGCAGTCGAACGAGGCCAGCGCATTTTCCAGACGCGGGCAGCCCGTGTCGCCTGTCTGCCAGCGGGCAGCGGCAAAGCGTTCCGCCATCGGTGTTTTCCCGCCAAACAGGTTGGATAACGGCTCCTGTCCGGCACTCAGCGTGTTAACGCACAGGGTGCGGTTCTCGCTGAAAATCGGCCAGACCGACGCGCCGCGGTTCAGGCACACCAGCAGGGTAGGCGGGGAATCCGTAATGCTGCATACCGCGCTGGCGGTGAAGCCCGCCATTCCCGCCGGGCCGTCGGTGGTGATGATATTGACCGCTGCGCCGACGCAGGCCATAGCGTCGCGAAAGGTTTGTTTATCCGGTGTCATCACGTTCGCTCCTTACGCCAGCCCGCAGGCATCGTCAAAGGCCAGACGCGGCAGGCGTCCGTACAGTTTGGTCGCATCGCCGTAGCCGATGTTGATCAGCAGATTGCTTTTGAGCAGCGTGCCCGTGAAAAAGGCCGCGTCCACTTTTTCCCGGTCAAAACCGGACATCGGCCCGGTGTCCAGCCCGAGCGCGCGGCAGGCGAAAATCAGGTACGCGGCCTGCATTGAGCTGTTGCGAAAGGCGGTCTCTTCCGCCAGCGCGGGGCTTGCGGTAAACCAGCTTCTGGCATCGCCGTGCGGGAACAGTTCAGGCAGGCGCTCATAAAACTCGCTGTCCCAGGCGACAATCGCCGTGACCGGGGCAGTGAGCGTTTTCTCCAGGTTGCCGCTGGAAAGCGCCGGGCGGAGCTTCTCTTTTCCTTCCGGGCTTCGCACAAACACAATGCGCGCCGGTGAGCAGTTGGCGGACGTCGGCCCCCATTTCATCAGGTCATAAATCTCGCGCAGCGTCTCGTCACTGACCGGTATATCCAGCCAGCCGTTATGGGTACGTGCGCCGGTAAACAGCGTTTCCAGCGCGGCGGGCGTGATGGCTTCGCTCATTCAAGCTCCTTACAAAGCGGGTTCTGGGCTGTGCAGCAGGCTCGCAAGCCCGTTCAGCAGCAGAGTGTTAAAGATGTCCGGCGCGGTCACGTTGCAGGCATGCCCGCCCTGGCGCATGACCGTTTTGCGGGCGTGCGGGAGGGCGGCGTGCAGTTCAGCGGAGCAGACGGACGGCACCAGCAGATCGTCGGTGGAACAGATAATCTGCACGGGGCAGCGAACGCGTGCCGCGTGGCGGCTAAAATCGGCCTGCTTCAGGGCATGCAGCCTGCGCAGCAGATTGGCTTTGCCCTGAAAGTGGGCCAGCGCCAGCGCGTCCTCGGCCTCCAGCCGCGGGGCGCGGGCGGCCATCCAGTCTGCCGGGTAGAGGAACAGCGGCTGTGCCTCTACCCACGCCTGCGCGCCGCCCGCATGCAGCAGGCGTTCGCGAACGTCAAAACAGCGGCGGGTATGGGCATTGAGGGTCAGCCAGCAGTTGACGCAGACCAGCGCGGTGAGGGCGTCGGGCTTATCGATAGCCAGCCGCAGGCCGACCAGCGCCCCCAGCGCGTGACCGACCACGCAGTAACGGGCGATCCCGGCCCCGGCTAACGCCAGCGCGAGCTCGTCGGCCATGTGTGCGAGGGTGTAGTCTTCCGGCAGGGTATCCGGGTTATTCCCCGTGCCCCGCTGGTCGTAGCACACCACCTGATACTCCTGCCCCAGCACGGCGAGCTGCGGCAGCCAGTAGTTGCCGCTGCCGCCGAGTCCGGCAATCAGCACCACCACGGGCGCGCCCGCAAAGGGGGGCGGTGAAATGGACAGTTTCATGGCCGCCTCACTTCGCGATGTGTGCAACGGTGGCAATTTCAACCAGCGCTTCGGGCTTTACCAGCCCGCACTGGATGCAAAACCGCGCCGGTTTATCGCCGGGGAAGAACTCCGCGTAGATTTCGTTAATCGCGGCGTAGTTTTTCCAGTCGGTGATAAAGATGCTGTTGAAGGTCACGTCCTCCAGCGTGCCACCCGCCGTTTCGATCACGGTTTTGATCGTCTCCAGCACGTGGCGGGTTTGCGCCTTTGGGTCATCGATAAACACCACGTTGTTGTCTTTATCAAACGGCAGCGTGCCTGAGACATACACCACGCCGTCGGCGAGGGTGCCGGGGACAAACGGGGCAATCGGGGTGCTGGTGCCCGGCGGAATAATCACGGATTTCGGCATAGCGGTTCTCCTCAGGCGATGCGGGCGAGCGGGGGATCCAGCGCGTCGCAGAAATCATTGACGTTACTGACCCAGCCAAAAAAGGTTTCGATATTGAACAGGGCGGCTTTCTGGGCAAAATCCGGCCCGGCCTGATGGGTGGCATCCTCCAGCACCACCCCAAAATACTCGAGGAAAAAGCCGTCGCGCAGGGTCGACTCCACGCACACGTTGGTGGCGATGCCGGTGAACACCAGATGACGAATGCCCCGGCTGCGCAGCAGGCTGTCGAGCGGGGTATTGAAAAAGCCGCTGTAGCGCGGTTTCGGCAGCACGATATCGCCGGGTTCCGGTACCAGCTCATCTACCAGCTGATAATCCCAGCCGCCTTTCGCCAGCAGCGAGCCCTGGAGTTCGGGCCGTTGGCGCATGGTTTTCAGGGCGTTGGATTTGTGAAAGTTGGGGGAACCGGGACCGCCAGCCTCGACGTACTGGTCGTCCCAGCCGTTCTGGAACCAGACGATCAGCATGCCCGCAGCACGCGCGGCGCTCACGGCGGTTTTGATGTTCTCAATCACCGGCTGCGTGGTGGAGACGTCAAACCCGGCCAGATCCAGATACCCGCCTTTACTGGCATAGGCGTTTTGCATATCCACCACGATCAGCGCGCTGCGCTGCGCGTCAAAGGTAATGGCTTCCGGGCGAGCGTTAAGGGTCGTCATTACGCTACCTCCTTCGTCACGGCAGGGATGTGGGCGCGGCACTGCATCAGCGGCTGAATGCGCTCGCCGAAGGTTTCCACGCCGGTGAGAAAATCATCGAAGGTCAGCAGCACGCCTTCGGCGCCGGGCACGGCAGCCACTTCGTCGAGCATTCTGGCGACGCTGGCATACGAGCCAACCAGCGTGCCCATGTTGATATTGACGGCAGACGTCGGGTCGGCCATCTGGCGCACATTGGTGTCCGCGCCGGAGCGGGTATCTTTCTGGCTCTGCTCGGTCAGCCAGCGCAGCGCGTCGTCATCCGCGCCGCCCTTGTATCGTTCCCATTTGGCGCGCGCGGCGTCGTCGGTTTCGTCGGCAATCACCATAAACAGCACGTAGGAGCCCACTTCGCGCCCGGTTTTGTCGGCGGCCGCTTTCATACGTGCCGCGGTGGGCGCGAAGGCGGCAGGGGTGTTAACGCCTTTGCCGAAGCAGAAGTTAAAGTCGGCGTATTTCGCGGAAAATTCCATTCCCGCGTCGCTCTGCCCGGCGCAAATCACCTTCATCGGCACCGACGGCTGCGGGCTGACGCGGCAGTCGTTCATGGTGAAGAAGTCGCCTTTGAAATCGCTTTTGCCGGTGCCCCACAGATCGCGCAGCACCTGCACATATTCAGTCAGGTAGTCGTAGCGACGGGAGAAGTAATCGTCCCCCGGCCAGATCCCCATCTGCTCGTACTCCGGCTTTTGCCAGCCGGTGACCAGGTTAACGCCAAAGCGCCCGCCGGAGATGGAGTCGATGGTGGAGGCCATCCGCGCCACGATTGCCGGGGGAAGGGTAAGGGTGGCGGCGGTGGCGTAAATCTGGATGCGCGAGGTTACCGCCGCCAGGCCCGCCATCAGGGTGAAAGACTCCAGATTGTGGTCCCAGAATTCGGTCTTACCGCCGAAACCGCGCAGCTTGATCATCGAGAGCGCAAAGTCGAAGTGGTAGTGCTCCGCTTTCTGCACGATGGCTTTATTCAGCTCAAAGGTCGGCATGTATTGCGGGGCAGTGGTCGAGATAAGCCAGCCGTTGTTGCCGATCGGTACAAATACGCCAATTTTCATCACGAACCTCTCTTCATTACGTCGCAGGTGTCACGGTGTTTTTGCAAAGGGAATGCCAGTTTTGAAAATTACTTTGTTATCAAGGTGTTAAATGATGGTTGTAAAAATTAACAGCGAAAATGTGGACTAGCTGGTCAAAATCATTGCACAGAAAACAGGCACTCATGCGCGCTGAGGGTGCAGAAGGTCGTGGCGAGACGGGGGTTTTGCTATGCTGAGCGCAGGACAGAAAATGGAGAGCGGAAATGACACAAGGCGCAGTGAAAACACCCGGTAAACGTTCGCAGGCGGTGAGCGCCAAGAAACAGGCCATCCTCAGCGCCGCGCTGGAGACATTTTCGCAGTTTGGTATTCACGGCACGCGCCTTGAGCAGGTGGCCGAGCAGGCCGGGGTCTCCAAGACCAATCTGCTCTACTACTACCCGTCGAAAGAGGCGCTGTATGTGGCGGTGATGCAGCAGATCCTGGATATCTGGCTCGCACCACTTAAAGCATTTCGCGAAGAGCTGGCCCCGCTGGTGGCGATAGAGGAGTACATACGCCTGAAGCTGGAGGTGTCGCGTGATTACCCGCAGGCATCAAGGCTGTTCTGTCTGGAGATGTTGCAGGGCGCGCCGCTGTTGCAGGCGGAGCTGACGGGAGATCTAAAGCAGCTGGTGGACGATAAATCAGCCATTATTGCCGGATGGGTCGCCAGCGGAAAACTGGCGCCCGTCGATCCGCATCATCTGATCTTCATGATTTGGGCCTCAACCCAGCACTACGCTGACTTCGCGGCCCAGGTCGAGGCGGTGACCGGTAAAACGCTCCAGGACGAGGCGTTTTTCCAGAGCACCCTGGAAAACGTACAGCGGATGATTATCGAAGGGATCCGCGTGCGCTAGTTCCCCGGCGGAAGAGGGCAGCTTAAGTCGCCCTCTTCACACTGCATCAGCGTGGCCAGAAACGCTTCGCGCTCCGCGGTTTTCTCCGCCAGACACTGGTTAACGATCATTGGCTGAACGCTCCCGCCTTCCGTACCCGAACCGATAAACGCACAGTCCGCATCGCGCAGGTTGATCCACGCCTGCTGCGCCTTTTTCAGCAGATCGCGCTGAGGCGCTGCCGCACGTTTGATGGCGGCCTGATACGTCTCGTTGAGCTTTTTATCGGCGGCCTGGTACTGCTGCGCGCTACAGGTGTTCAGTTCAAGCTGGGTGGTCGCGTTGTCGCACTCGTCGGCCAGCGCGCTGGCGCTCATGAGCAGGGCTGCACCTGCGAGAAATACTCTTTTCATCATCCCCTCCATGTAAAAAAGCCGGATACGCTGTGCTTATCCGGCCTGGGCTGTTTTGTCGCCCCGGTAAGCGTAGCGTCACCGGGGAGAGTTTACACGATTAACCGATTGTCATCAGGCTGGCGTTACCGCCCGCCGCCGCGGTGTTGACGCTGAGCGAGCGCTCAACGTACAGGCGCTCCAGCAGCAGGTTGGTCTCCCCGCGGGCGAAGCCCTGCACCGAGACAATCGCGCCGCTGCGGGCCGCCACCTGCTCGCACAGTTCGCGCAGCTGGTCAGAATCACCGTGGTAGATCACCGCGTCAAACGGCTGGGTCAGCAGGGCATCGGCCTTCGCAAAGCGAATGCGGGCCGAGACCGCTTTTGGCAGCTGTTTGGCGAGGTCGCGATGCAGGGCATCTTCCGGCCACAGCACCTCACAGCCCGTTGCCGTTGCGGCTGCCAGCTGCACCAGCGCATCCTGCTCGTTATCCGCCACGCACAGCACACGCTCGCGCGGCATCAGCGTCCAGGTGTTGCGCTCACCGGTTGGACCCGGCAGCAGACGCTGTGTTCCCGCCTGCGCCAGCTCGCCGTACTGCTGTGCAATCGCACGCAGCTCGGGACGATTTTCAGCCCACTTAATCAGCGCGTCCAGCGGCTGGGTCAGCACGGCTTTCACCTGCGCATCCACCGGATATTCAGCGTCCTGACGCGCCAGCGTCACGCCTAGCGCATTTTCCGGACGGTTTGCCAGCAGGCGGTACAGATAGAGCGGACCGCCCGCTTTCGGACCGGTGCCGGAGAGACCTTCACCGCCGAACGGCTGCACGCCCACGACCGCGCCAACCATGTTGCGGTTGACGTACAGGTTGCCGACTTTGGCAGTGCCGGTCACCTGGGCAATGGTTTCGTCGATACGGGTATGCACGCCAAGCGTCAGGCCGTAACCCGAGGCGTTGATCTGATCGATCAGCTCGTTGAGGTTGTTACGGTTGTAGCGCACCACGTGCAGTACCGGACCGAAGACCTCTTTTTTCAGCTCGTCGAAGCTTGCCAGCTCAATCAGCGTTGGCGGCACGAAGGTGCCGGTCTGCCACTCGCGGGCATCTTCGCTGTTCTCGCGCACCGCCTGGAACACCGGACGGCCTTTGGCACGCATGGTCTGAATGTGGTTTTCAATGTTGGCTTTGGCTTCCGCGTCGATCACCGGCCCGATGTCGGTGGTGAGACGGCCCGGGTTGCCCATGCGGCATTCCGCCATCGCACCGCGCAGCATCTTCAGCGTGTGGTCAGCCACGTCATCCTGTAAGCACAATACGCGCAGGGCGGAACAGCGTTGGCCCGCGCTGTCGAAGGCAGAGGCCAGCACGTCAACGACGACCTGCTCGGTGAGCGCGGAGGAGTCCACGATCATGGCGTTCATGCCGCCGGTTTCAGCGATCAGCGGGGTAGGACGGCCCTGCGCATCCAGACGGGGGGCGATGTTGCGTTGCAGCAGGGAGGCCACTTCGGTCGAACCGGTAAACATCACGCCGCGCACGCGGTTATCGGAGGTCAGTTTGGCGCCGACCGTTTCACCGCGCCCTGGCAGCAGCTGCACCACGCCCGCCGGTACGCCCGCTTCCAGCAGAATGTTAATGCCCTGGGCGGCAATCAGCGGGGTCTGCTCTGCCGGTTTTGCCAGCACGCTGTTGCCTGCGGCCAGCGCCGCGGCAATCTGGCCGGTGAAGATCGCGAGCGGGAAGTTCCACGGGCTGATACACACCACCGGGCCGAGCGGACGGTGGGTTTCGTTGTCGAAATCATCGCGCACCTGACCCGCGTAGTAGTGCAGGAAGTCGACCGCCTCGCGCACTTCGGCGATGGCGTTGCTGAAGGTTTTACCCGCTTCACGCACCAGAATGCCGATCAGCTGCTGCATCTGATCTTCCATCAGCACCGCCGCGCGTTCCAGAATGGCGGCACGCTCCTGCGGCGGGGTGGCAAACCAGATTGGCGCGTTGTTCACCGCGCTCTCCAGGGCCTGCTCCACTTCCGCTTCCGTGGCTTCGCGCACGTAGCCGACGATATCCTTCGGCTCTGCCGGGTTGATCACCGGCTGCATTTCACCGTCCTCAACGGACTGCTCAAGGATCGGTTTGGCCTGCCACTTCTGCAATGCGCTGTTAAGCAGGGCGGAAGAGAGCGACGCCAGACGGTGTTCGTTGGCGAGATCCAGACCCGCCGAGTTGACGCGACCTGCACCATACAGCTCGCGCGGCAGGGCAATCTTCGGATGCGGCAGACCAATCTGGCCCTCCTGCGCCGCCATCTTCTCAACGGCCTGTACCGGGTCGGCCACCAGTTCGTCCAGCGGCAGGGTGGTGTCGGCGATGCGGTTAACGAAGGAGGTGTTCGCCCCGTTCTCCAGCAGACGACGCACCAGGTAGGCCAGCAGGGTTTCGTGTGTCCCAACCGGGGCATAAATACGGCACGGACGGTTCAGCTTGCCGTCCGCCACTTTACCGGTGACCTGCTCGTACAGCGGTTCGCCCATGCCGTGCAGGCACTGGAACTCGTACTGGCCCGGATAGTAGTTCTGACCCGCGAGGCTGTAGATCGCCGCCAGGGTGTGGGCGTTGTGGGTGGCGAACTGCGGATAAATCAGGTTCGGCACGCCGAGCAGTTTTTTCGCGCAGGCGAGGTAAGAGACGTCGGTGTAGACCTTGCGGGTATAGACCGGATAACCTTCCAGACCTTCCATCTGGGCGCGTTTGATTTCGCTGTCCCAGTAGGCGCCTTTTACCAGGCGGATCATCAGGCGGCGACGGCTACGGCTTGCCAGGTCAATCAGGTAATCAATAACGAACGGACAGCGTTTCTGGTAGGCCTGGATGACGAAACCAATCCCGTTCCAGCCCGCCAGCTCCGGCTCGAAGCACAGTTTTTCCAGCAGATCGAGGGAGATCTCCAGACGGTCCGCCTCTTCGGCGTCGATGTTGATGCCGATGTCATACTGGCGCGCCAGCAGGGTCAGGGACTTCAGGCGCGGGTAGAGTTCTTCCATTACCCGATCGTACTGCGCGCGGCTGTAGCGCGGGTGCAGGGCGGAAAGCTTGATAGAGATGCCCGGCCCTTCATAAATACCGCGGCCGTTGGACGCTTTACCGATGGCGTGGATCGCCTGCTGGTAAGAGACCATGTAGGCCTGCGCGTCGGCGGCGGTCAGCGCCGCTTCACCCAGCATGTCGTAGGAGTAGCGGAAGCCTTTGTCTTCCAGCTTGCGGGCGTTCGCCAGCGCTTCGGCAATGGTTTCCCCGGTGACGAACTGCTCGCCCATCAGGCGCATCGCCATGTCCACGCCCTTGCGGATCAGCGGCTCGCCGCTCTTGCCGATGATGCGGTTCAGTGAGCGCGACAGGTTGGCTTCGTTATGGGTGGAGACCAGCTTGCCGGTAAACAGCAGGCCCCAGGTGGCGGCGTTAACGAACAGGGACGGACTGCGGCCAATGTGGGAGTGCCAGTTGCCGTTGCTGATTTTGTCGCGGATCAGGGCGTCACGGGTGGCTTTATCCGGAATACGCAGCAGCGCTTCCGCCAGACACATCAGCGCCACGCCTTCCTGCGAGGAGAGGGAGAACTCCTGCAACAGACCCTGCACCATACCGGCGCGTCCGCTGGCGGTTTTCTGATTACGCAGCTTGTCGGCGAGCTGATACGCCAGGCTGTGCGCCTGAGCGGCAACGGCTTCCGGCAGGCGCGCCTGCTCCAGGAGCATCGGCACGGCGTCGGTTTCGGCACGGCGGTAGGCGCCGGTAATGGCGGCGCGGCTGACGGACTGCGGCAGGATCTGCTCGGCAAATTCCAGGAACGGCTGGTGGTTCTCTTCAACGGCCGTCGCGGCCTCTTCGCTTTCGTTCGCTGCGCCCGCCAGCAGGGCAGGCAGCTCCGGCAGACCTTCTTCGCTCTCCAGTCTTTCCAGATAGTTAAAAATCGCCTGCTTGATTAACCAGTGCGGTGTGCGGTCAATGCGGGTCGCAGCGGTTTTAATCCGTTCGCGGGTAGCGTCATCCAGCTTAACCCCCATGGTGGTCATCCCCATGCCAAAACTCCTGTTGTTCTGTAGTAGCGTTCTGTTGATAGCGTGAAATATCCACCATGTTGCAACTTTGTGCAACCGTGTTAAATGTGACCTGGTCTGCAAGCTGAAAAATGAATGGATTGTTAACGATTAGTTAGCTGTGAAAAAGAACGTGGGGTCGTTTCTGAGCCCAGTTTTTATGCGGTGCTTAACACTTTTTAAAGGTGCAACCCGTAAAAGCGTGAGCGAGTGCAACCTATAGGAAAGACGTATAAAACCAGGGATGAAATTCATGTAAATGCAGTGTTAAATCGTTTGTCAGTGGGATGCGTATACGGCAGGATAGCGCGCCCAACGGAAACACATACACACATCACTACGTTCCGGTGATGACATAACAAGGCAACCCGGACGGTTGTCGCTCGACATTTTGGAGAATTTGAATGGCTATTAGCACACCGATGCTGGTGACATTTCTCGTTTATATTTTTGGCATGATCCTGATAGGGTTTTTGGCATGGCGTTCCACTAAAAACTTTGACGACTACATCCTCGGCGGGCGCAGCTTAGGCCCGATGGTCACTGCACTCTCTGCGGGCGCTTCCGACATGAGCGGCTGGCTGCTGATGGGGCTGCCGGGCGCGATTTTCATCTCCGGTATCTCCGAAAGCTGGATCGCCATCGGCCTGACCGTTGGCGCGTGGATCAACTGGAAGCTGGTGGCAGGCCGTCTGCGCGTGCACACCGAAGCCAACAACAACGCCCTGACGCTGCCGGACTACTTCACCGGACGCTTTGAAGATAACAGCCGTATCCTGCGCATTATCTCTGCGGTGGTGATCCTGCTGTTCTTCACCATCTACTGTGCCTCCGGCATCGTGGCGGGCGCGCGCCTGTTCGAAAGCACCTTCGGCATGAGCTATGAAACGGCGCTGTGGGCCGGTGCGGCCGCGACCATCCTCTATACCTTCGTGGGCGGATTCCTGGCGGTAAGCTGGACCGATACCGTGCAGGCGAGCCTGATGATCTTCGCCCTGATCCTCACTCCGGTGATTGTCATTTTCACCGTCGGCGGCTTTGGCGAATCGCTGGAAGTGATCAAGCAGAAGAGCATCGAAAACGTCGATATGCTGAAAGGGCTGAACTTCGTCGCCATCGTCTCTCTGATGGGCTGGGGCCTGGGCTACTTCGGCCAGCCGCACATTCTGGCGCGCTTCATGGCGGCGGATTCCCACCACACCATCGTTCACGCGCGTCGTATCAGCATGACGTGGATGATCCTGTGTCTGGCGGGGGCGTGTGCGGTCGGCTTCTTCGGTATCGCGTACTTCAACAACAACCCGGCGCAGGCGGGCGCGGTGAACCAGAACGCCGAGCGCGTGTTCATCGAGCTGGCGCAGATCCTGTTCAACCCGTGGATTGCCGGTATTCTGCTCTCCGCGATCCTCGCTGCGGTGATGTCCACCCTTAGCTGTCAGCTGCTGGTGTGCTCCAGCGCCATCACCGAAGACCTTTACAAAGCGTTCCTGCGTAAGGGCGCGAGTCAGAAAGAGCTGGTGTGGGTAGGGCGCTTTATGGTGCTGCTGGTTGCGCTGGTGGCGATTGCGCTGGCGGCAAACCCGGAAAACCGCGTCCTGGGGCTGGTGAGCTACGCGTGGGCGGGCTTTGGCGCCGCATTTGGTCCGGTGGTGCTGTTCTCTGTACTGTGGTCACGCATGACCCGCAACGGCGCGCTGGCAGGGATGATTATCGGTGCGGTTACCGTTATCGTCTGGAAACAGTTCGCGTGGCTAGGCCTGTACGAAATCATCCCGGGCTTCATCTTCGGCAGCCTCGGTATTGTGGTGTTTAGCCTGCTGGGTAAAGCGCCGTCTGCCGCGATGCAGAAACGCTTTGCGGAGGCGGACGCGCACTATCACTCAGCGCCGCCGTCTAAGCTCCAGGCTGAGTAAAAACATACCCCCTCACCCTAACCCTCTCCCCGGTGGGGAGAGGGAACAGACCGTTCACCAGTGTGAGTAATAATAAATGATGATTAAAACAGGGTTGATGGCGGCGGCATTCGTGATGCTGGCGGGCTGTAATTCACCAATGCAACGCGCGCCGGTAGAAACCTGCAAAGCGGATAACCAGATGCAGCAGACCACGCTCTATTTCGGCTTAAACCGTCCTGCCGGGGCGCAGATTACCGGCAGTGAGTGGCAACAGTTTGTCGACCAGGACGTGACGCCGCGCTTTCGCGATGGCTTAACGGTATTTGATGCGCGTGGGCAGTGGCTGGGTAACGATGGCAAAGTGGCGCGCGAACCCAGCAAGGCATTGATGCTGATCCACGGTAAAGATGCGCAGAGCGAGAAGAATATTGAAGCGTTGCGCGGGATCTATAAGTCACGTTTCGCGCAGGAGTCGGTGATGCGGGTCGACCAGCCGGTGTGCGTGCAGTTTTAATGAAAACGGCGGGATAACCCGCCGTTGTTGTATCGTAGGCCCGTGCAAGCGAAGCGCCGCCGGGCACAAAACTTACAGCACCAACCCCGCAAAGCTCGCCGACAGCAGGCTCACCAGCGTCGCGCCGTACACCAGACGCAAACCAAACCGCGACACCACGTTGCCCTGCTGCTCGTTCAGGCCCTTAATCGCCCCGGCGATGATGCCGATGGAGGCGAAGTTCGCGAACGACACCAGGAACACGGACAAAATACCCAGCCCGCGCGGTGACATTTGATGGGCTATTTTTTGCAGCTCGATCATCGCCACAAATTCATTCGCCACCAGTTTTGTTGCCATAATGCTCCCCGCGTTTAAGGCATTGCTCAGCGGAATACCAATAAGCCACGCCAGCGGATAAAACACATAACCCAGAATCTGCTGGAAGCTCATGCCAAATATACTGGAGAAGAGGGCGTTAACGGCGCTAATAAGGGCGATAAAACCAATCAGCATCGCCAGAATAATCATCGCCACCTTAAAACCGGCCAGAATATACTCGCCCAGCATTTCAAAGAAGCTCTGGGATTCGTGCAGTTTTTCCAGCCTGATATCCGGCTCCGCTTCCGGGCGGGTCGGGTTAATGACTGAAAGAATAATAAAGGTGCTGAACATGTTCAGGATCAGCGCCGCGACGACAAATCTGGCGTCGAGCATGGTCATATAGGCGCCGACAATCGACAGCGACACCGTCGACATGGCCGTGGCAGCCATCGTAAACAGACGACGCGAGGAGAGATCCCCGAGTACGCCCTTGTAGGCAATGAAGTTTTCCGACTGACCGAGGATCAGTGAGCTCACCGCGTTAAAGGATTCAAGCTTGCCCATGCCGTTCAGTTTTGACAGTAGCGTCCCGATCACCCGAATAAAAATCGGCAGAATGCGCCAGTGCTGAAGAATACCAATCAGCGCCGAGATAAAAATAATGGGGCAGAGCACGCCAAGGAAAATAAATGCCAGCCCTTTTTCACCCATCCCGCCAAAGACAAAATTCGTCCCTTCGGCAGCGAATTTAAGCAGCGACTCAAAGAAACCGGAGACGTATTTAATAATAAACAGGCCGCTTTCTGCGTGGAGGAAAAAGAACGCCAGCGCAATTTCAATCACGATCAGCTGTAAAACGAAACGAATACGAATTTTTCGGCGGTCGAAACTCACCAGCCAGGCGAGCGCAAGAATAATCACCAGCGCCAGCAGGAAATGGACAATTTTAAACATGGCTTATTTTCAGTTGGTTTTCGAGGCGGACATTTAGCCACAGCCCCGGTTAACCGTAAATGGGCATTTTCGTTATACCTTATAAACGTAACGGTTACTCAGGCAATTATTACTCCGCAATGCGTTTACATCTGGTCATCAAAACGCAACACATTTCGCTTGTTTTTCTTCTTGCCGTAATGATAATCACTATCACAAGAATTTACCTTTCTTTGCATCAGTTGACCGCGATAAACATTTAAGGTGTCGGCATGTTTGTTCCTTTTCTCATTATGTTACGTGAAGGCCTTGAAGCGGCCCTGATTGTTAGCCTTATCGCCAGTTATCTGAAGCGTACCCAGCGCGGACGCTGGATTGGCGTGATGTGGGTTGGCGTTTTCCTTGCCGCGGCGCTCTGCCTGGGGCTGGGTATTCTTATCAACGAAACCACCGGTGAATTTCCTCAGAAAGAGCAGGAGCTGTTTGAAGGGATCGTCGCCGTAATTGCGGTGGTGATCCTCACCTGGATGGTGTTCTGGATGCGCAAGGTCTCCCGTAACGTGAAGGTACAGCTTGAGCAGGCGGTGGACAACGCCCTGCAAAAAGGCAACCACCACGGCTGGGCGCTGATCATGATGGTCTTTTTCGCCGTGGCGCGTGAAGGCCTGGAGTCTGTGTTCTTCCTGCTCGCGGCTTTTCAGCAGGACGTGGGCATCTGGCCGCCGCTGGGCGCGATGCTTGGGCTGGCCACGGCGGTTGTGCTTGGCTTCCTGCTCTACTGGGGCGGCATTCGTCTTAACCTGGGTGCGTTCTTCAAGTGGACCAGCCTGTTTATTCTGCTGGTGGCCGCGGGGCTGGCGGCAGGGGCGATCCGCGCCTTCCACGAAGCGGGTCTGTGGAACCACTTCCAGGACGTGGCGTTCGATCTCAGCAACGTCCTGTCGACCCATTCACTGACCGGTACCCTGCTCGAAGGGATCTTCGGCTACCAGGAAACGCCGAGCGTCAGCGAAGTGGCGATGTACTTTATCTATCTGGTGCCAGCGCTGATCCTGTTCGCTATGCCGCCGCGTACCGGCTCACAGACGTCGCGCGTTGCGCCGTAAGTGCTGTTTTAGTTACAACATACTTTTAAAGGGAAGAGTCATGGCCATTCAGTTCCGTCGTAGTGCGTTATGCGCAGGCATTGCCGCGCTGTTCGTGTCTGCCTTCACCGCTCAGGCGGCAGATATTCCGCAGGTCAAAGTCACCGTCAACGATAAACAGTGCGAGCCGATGACCATCACGGTTAACAGCGGTAAAACGCAGTTTATTATTCAGAACCACAGCCAGAAGGCGCTGGAGTGGGAAATCCTGAAAGGCGTGATGGTGGTGGAAGAGCGCGAGAATATCGCGCCGGGCTTCAGCCAGAAGATGACCGCAAATCTTCAGCCCGGGGAATATGACATGACCTGCGGCCTGCTGACTAACCCGAAAGGTAAGCTGATCGTCAAAGGCGCAGCGACGGCGGACGCGGCCAAAGGCACGGCGCTGCTGAGCCTCGGCGACGCCATTACCGCCTATAAAGCCTATGTCACCAAAGAGACAGCGGACCTGGTGGCAGGCACCAAAGCCTTTACCGACGCGGTGAAAGCGGGCGACATCGAAAAAGCGAAATCCCTGTATGCGCCTACCCGTCAGCACTACGAGCGCATTGAGCCGATTGCCGAACTGTTCTCTGACCTCGATGGCAGCATTGACGCCCGTGAAGACGACTACGAGCAGAAGGCCGCCGATCCGAAATTCACCGGCTTCCACCGTCTGGAAAAAGCCCTGTTTGGCGATAACTCCACCAGTGGGATGGAGAAATACGCCGAGCAGCTCAACAGCGACGTGCTGGAGCTGCAAAAACGCATCAGCGAGCTGGCATTCCCACCGTCGAAAGTGGTGGGTGGCGCAGCGGGCCTGATTGAAGAAGTGGCCGCCAGCAAAATCAGCGGTGAAGAAGATCGTTACAGCCACACCGACCTGTGGGACTTCCAGGCGAACGTCGACGGCGCACAGAAAATTGTCGATCTGCTGCGGCCTCAGCTGCAAAAAGAGAACGGCGAACTGCTGGCGAAAGTGGATGCCAACTTTAAGAAAGTTGACGCTATTCTGGCGAAATACCGCACCAAAGACGGGTTCGAAACCTACGACAAGCTGACCGATGCAGACCGTAACGCGCTGAAAGGCCCGATTACGACGCTGGCGGAAGATCTCTCCCTGCTGCGTGGCGTACTGGGTCTGGATTAAACGATGAACAAGCATGACGAGTACGACGTGGCGGAACCTTCCCGACGTCGGTTGTTAAAAGGGGTAGGGGCGCTGGGCGGCGCGTTTGCCCTGGCGGGCGGCTGTCCGGTGGCGCATGCGGCAAAACCGCAAAGCGCCCCCGGCACGCTCTCCCCGGATGCGCGTATGGAAACGCAGCCGTTTTATGGTGAGCACCAGGCGGGGATCCTGACGCCGCAGCAGGCCTCGATGATGCTGGTGGCTTTCGATTCGCTGGCGAGTGATAAGGCCGACCTTGAGCGGCTGTTCCGCCTGCTGACGGCGCGCATTGCATTTCTTACCGCGGGTGGTCCGGCACCGGAAACACCGAATCCGCGCCTGCCGCCAATGGATTCCGGGATCCTCGGGGCGTTTATCGCTCCCGATAATCTGACCATCACCGTGTCGGTGGGGGAATCGCTGTTTGATGATCGCTACGGACTGGCGAAGCAGAAGCCGAAAGCGCTGCAAAAAATGACGCGATTCCCGAATGACTCTCTCGACGCGGCGCTGTGCCACGGCGATCTGCTGTTGCAGATCTGCGCCAATACCCAGGATACGGTGATCCACGCCCTGCGCGATATCATCAAGCACACCCCGGATCTGCTGAGCGTGCGCTGGAAGCGGGAAGGTTTTATCTCTGACCACGCTGCGCGCAGTAAAGGGAAAGAGACGCCGGTCAACCTGCTGGGCTTCAAAGACGGCACCGCCAACCCGGACAGCAGCAATGCCGCGTTGATGAACAACGTGGTCTGGGTGACGGCGGATCAGGGTGAACCGGCCTGGGCGGTGGGCGGCAGCTATCAGGCGGTGCGTATCATTCAGTTCCACGTGGAGTTCTGGGACCGCACGCCGCTGAAAGAGCAGCAAACTATCTTCGGTCGCGATAAGCAAACCGGCGCACCGCTCGGCATGAAGCACGAGCACGATGAACCCGACTACGCCCGCGATCCGAACGGGGATGTCATCGCGCTGGACAGCCATATTCGCCTCGCCAATCCTCGCACCAAAGAGACGCAATCCAGCCTGATGATGCGCAGGGGCTACAGCTACTCGCTGGGGGTGACCAACTCAGGTCAGCTTGATATGGGACTGCTGTTTGTCTGCTATCAGCACGATCTGGAGAAGGGATTCCTCACCGTGCAGAAGCGGCTCAACGGCGAAGCGCTGGAGGAGTATATCAAGCCCATCGGCGGCGGCTATTTCTTTGCCCTGCCCGGCGCGCGTGACGCGAACGCCTGGCTCGCTCAGGGTCTGATAGAAGCCTGATAATCGTCCCTGCGACAGTTCGCGGGGACATTATTTTTTCGAAGGACTATCTTATTGTTATATTTCTGTAATATTTCTATATAAGACTGATTTTCCATGTAGGGGCAGTCTGAAAAGTTGCATTCAGGTAAAATAAATGTTGCATTTGTGATAATCCCTGATGTACTTAAGATAAGACAGCGGTAGTTCCCGGCAGTGATGTTAACTCACTATGGAGATCGCGAATGGTTGCGTCCTGTACTGGACAAGGTAAACACATCAACCGCAGTACCCGGCGCGGAGGCTCAGACTCCGGCAGCGATTTCCTCACCACCAAATTCTCTCCTTCACCTCAAGAACCTTTTTCTACCGACGTGCATAACGGTGCGCGTAGCCGTTGTATATCGTCATCCGGTAATGCAAGCAATGGCTTACAAGGAAGCCAACCCTCTGATGTTCGTGCGCATAATCGTGCCGATGCTGGCGCGTGTGATGAATACCAACAACTCAAGGTGCTATCCATGGGAAGACAGAAAGCAGTGATCAAAGCTCGTCGTGAAGCAAAACGTGTGCTGAGACGGGATTCACGTAGCCATAAACAGCGTGAAGAAGAATCGGTCACCTCGCTTGTGCAGATGAGCGGCGTAGAATCCATTGGCATGGCGCGGGACAGCCGCGATGCATCGCCAATTGTGGCGCGGAATGAAGCTCAGGCGCACTACCTGAATGCTATCGAGAGTAAACAGCTCATCTTTGCAACCGGGGAAGCCGGATGCGGGAAAACCTGGATCAGTGCCGCCAAAGCGGCGGAGGCGCTGATTCATAAGGACGTGGAAAGGATCATCGTTACCCGTCCGGTACTGCAAGCGGATGAAGATCTGGGCTTCCTGCCCGGTGATATTTCCGAGAAGTTTGCCCCGTACTTCAGGCCCGTCTATGACGTGCTGGTGAAGCGGCTGGGCGCTTCCTTTATGCAGTACTGCCTGCGACCAGAGATTGGCAAGGTGGAAATCGCGCCGTTCGCCTATATGCGCGGACGTACATTTGAAAATGCGGTCGTTATTCTTGACGAGGCTCAGAACGTGACCGCTGCGCAAATGAAGATGTTTTTAACGCGCCTCGGGGAGAACGTGACGGTTATCGTCAATGGCGATATTACCCAGTGTGACCTGCCGTCCGGCGTGAAGTCCGGACTGAGCGACGCCATGTCACGTTTTGAGGAAGATGAAATGATAGGGGTGGTACGCTTCACCAAAGATGACTGTGTGCGCTCGGCGCTCTGCCAGCGCACGCTACAAGCGTATTACTGAGTGTGCAGTTGCGTTCAAGGCCCGGGAAACCGGGCTTTGTTTTTTGTGCGGGCGTGATGTCGGGTGGCGCTGCGCTTACCCGACCTACAAAACCCCCGATCGTAGGCCTGGTAAGCGCAGCGCCACCAGGCGTGAAGAGCGCAGAGAGTTCCAGGGGGCGAATCCCCCTACAGTCGTGCAACATGCAAAAAAAAAAGCTCGCATTTTCATGCGAGCTCTTCTTCAAATATGGCGGTGAGGGGGGGATTCGAACCCCCGATACGTTGCCGTATACACACTTTCCAGGCGTGCTCCTTCAGCCACTCGGACACCTCACCATATTGTTTTGCTGCCTGACCGCTTGGGGGGCAACGGGGCGCTACTATAGGGAGTTGCGCTAAAACGGTCAAGCAGATTTTCAGCATTCGTGCTTGTTCGGTTAAGCCTTAATCAGCTTATGTCGCAGCGCGCAGGATTAACGCTGCGAATCGAGCACTTCGCTATTTTTCACCACGTCCTGCGCTTTGCTGTAGCTTTCGATCAGCAGCTGGTAGGCCGGGAAGATGTGTGTGTACACCTCAGCCCATTCACCCGCATCTTCACGGTTCCACGTGCGCTGAATTTCGGAAGCAACGGCTGCCGTGTCCATCGGCACCACGCCTGCCTGAACCACGCGCGCCAGGGTGATCTCCTGCGCCATTTTGCTGTAGGTGCCGGAGGCATCAATCACCGCAAACACTTTGTACCCGTCCGCCACCGCGCTGATGGACGGGAAGGCCATGCAGACGCTGGTGATCGTCCCCGCGATAATCAGCGTTTTGCGCCCGGTGGCTTTCACCGCCGCCACGAACTCCGGGTTATCCCAGGCGTTGATCTCACCCTTGCGTGCCACATACTGTGCGTGCGGCGCGTTGGCGTGGATCTCCGGGATAAGCGGGCCGTTCGGTCCCTGTGGAACCGACGCCGTGGTGATCACCGGAATCTTCGCCAGCGAGGCGATTTTTGCCAGCGCCGCTGCACGGGCGCGCAGCTCAGGCATTGGCATGTCGCCGACGGTCTGGAACAGCCCGCTCTGGTGATCGATAAGCAGCATAACGGCATCGTTTACGTCAATAACGGGACGTGCACCGTTGAAGTTTGCAGGGGTAGACATAATGCGCTCCTTATTACGTTTAGATTTGGCCAAAGCGGCCGGAGTTGAAATCGCGAATAGCCTCGGCAATTTCGGTTTTACTGTTCATCACAAACGGGCCATAGCCCACGATGGGTTCATTCAGCGGCTCCCCGGCCATCAGCAGCACTTTGGCATCGCTGCTGGCTTCGAGATGCAGTTTGTCACCGCTCTGACTCAGCACGACCAGTTGCGCCTCACCGGCAGGCGTGGTGCCGTTCACCGTCACGCTGCCTTCAACGACAACCAGCGCCGTGCTCCAGCCTTCGGGCTGATTGAGCGTCAGATGGCTACCCTGGTGCAGCGCGAGATCCCACACGTTCAGCGGTGAGAAGGTATGCGCCGGGCCGGTTACCTCTCCAAAACGGCCAGCAATCACGCGCAATGTTCCGCTGTTATCCGGCAGGGTGACCACCGGGATATCCGCCTGAGTGATGCTCTGGTAGCCAGGCGTCGCCATTTTGTCTTTGGCGGGCAGGTTGACCCACAGCTGCATCATTTTCAGTTCACCGCCTTTCTGCGAAAACGCGCTGGAGTGGAACTCCTCGTGCAAAATGCCTGCGCCCGCCGTCATCCACTGCACGTCGCCTGGGCCAATAACGCCGCCTCTGCCGGTGGAATCACGGTGCTCCACTTCGCCTGAGTAGACGATGGTCACCGTTTCAAAACCGCGATGAGGATGCTCGCCCACGCCGCGTTTCGCGCCGTCCGCCGGGAAGGTATGTGGTCCGGCGTAGTCCAGCAGCAGGAACGGGCTCAGGGGCTCGCCGTGCGTCTGGTAAGAAAACATCGAACGAACCGGAAAACCGTCACCGACCCAGTGCGGCCGAGGTGCGGTATACACGCCTGTTACGTTTTTCATGATTAACTCCTGATGTCCTGTTGATGGAATTAGCTTATATTCAGGGTTAATATCCCGGTAGATAGCAAAAATGACATTCACTGTTCCATAAATGGAACAATGGAGGCGTATGCAGGATCTCAATGATTTCGTATGGTTTGTGAAGGTAGTGGAGCATGGTGGCTTTGCGGCGGCGGGTCGGGCGCTCGATCAGCCTAAGTCGAAACTGAGCCGTCGGATTGCGCAGCTGGAAGAACGCCTGGGCGTTCGGTTGATACAACGTACCACGCGGCAGTTTGCGGTGACGGAGGTGGGGCAGACATTCTATCAGCACTGTAAAGCCATGCTGGTGGAAGCTGAAGCTGCGGAGGAGGCGGTGGCTGCTTTACAGGCTGAGCCGCGCGGTATGGTCCGGATCACCTGTCCTGTCACCTTGCTGCACGTTCACGTGGGGCCCATGCTGGCGCGGTTTATGGCGCGCTATCCGGGGATCAACCTCCAGCTTGAAGCCACCAACCGCCGGGTCGATCTGGTGGCGGAGGGGGTGGATGTGGCGATCCGCGTTCGTCCGCGCCCGTTTGATGACAGCGATCTGGTATTAAGGGTGCTGGCGGACAGGGGGCACTGTCTGGTTGCCGGACCGGCACTGATTGAACGGATGGGCAACCCGGCGATGCCCTCTGAACTCAGCGAGTGGCCGGGGTTAAGTATGGGGGCGGGCAAGCACCTGCATAAGTGGGAATTGAGCGGGCCGGAGGGCGCAAAGGCAGAAATTCACTTCACGCCGCGCCTGGTGACTACCGACATGCTGGCGCTGCGGGAGGTGGCGATGGCGGGCGTGGGCGTGGTACAGCTGCCCATTTTGATGGTGAAGGATCAGCTGGCTTCAGGTGAACTTGTTCGGGTGCTGAATGCCTGGGAACCCAGACGGGAAGTGATCCACGCGGTGTATCCATCCCGGCGCGGCCTGCTGCCATCGGTCAGGACGCTGGTGGATTTTCTCACCGAAGAGTACGCAAAGATGGTTGAAGACTAGCTTTTTGTAGGTCGGGTAAGCGTAGCGCCACCCGACATAAAGAGCGCAGGGAGCGAATAGAATATAAAAGAAAAAAGCCCGCATTTTCATGCGAGCTCTTCTTCAAATATGGCGGTGAGGGGGGGATTGACTCGCTTCGCTCGCCCTTCGGGCAGCCTGTTCGCTACGCTCTCAGTCTGTCCAACTGGCTGCGCCAGTTGTCGAACCCCGGTCGGGGGTTCTCATCCCCCCAAAGGCGTGCAACATGCGAAAAAAAAGCCCGCATTTTCATGCGAGCTCTTCTTCAAATATGGCGGTGAGGGGGGGATTGACTCGCTTCGCTCGCCCTTCGGGCAGCCTGTTCGCTACGCTCTCAGTCTGTCCAACTGGCT
The DNA here is from genome assembly GCF_031432835.1 of Enterobacter cloacae complex sp. EB5. Lineage (NCBI taxonomy): Bacteria > Pseudomonadati > Pseudomonadota > Gammaproteobacteria > Enterobacterales > Enterobacteriaceae > Enterobacter > Enterobacter cloacae complex sp. EB5. The sequence continues at coordinate 303,204 of NZ_CP133860.1, read as the reverse complement.
GCGCCAGTTGTCGAACCCCGGTCGGGGGTTCTCATCCCCCCAAAGGCGTGCAACATGCGAAAAAAAAGCCCGCATTTTCATGCGAGCTCTTCTTCAAATATGGCGGTGAGGGGGGGATTGACTCGCTTCGCTCGCCCTTCGGGCAGCCTGTTCGCTACGCTCTCAGTCTGTCCAACTGGCTGCGCCAGTTGTCGAACCCCGGTCGGGGGTTCTCATCCCCCCAAAGGCGTGCAACATGCGAAAAAAAAGCCCGCATTTTCATGCGAGCTCTTCTTCAAATATGGCGGTGAGGGGGGGATTCGAACCCCCGATACGTTGCCGTATACACACTTTCCAGGCGTGCTCCTTCAGCCACTCGGACACCTCACCATATTGTCATCCCGTTGTTGTCGGGACGGGCGCTAATGTAAGGAAAAGCCGTACTGCCGTCAACCGACTTTTTCAGTAATTTAGCGTGTTTAGACAAACTTCAGGCAACCTGATTCCGAAATGTGCGAAATGCGCCTCTTTTATCAGCAACGCGGTTTAGCGATAAATTTGTTATGCTGGCAAGCCAGTTGAAAATGAAAATAAAACAGCGCAATAAAAGGCAATGACTATGGATATTATCTTCTATCACCCCACTTTTGATACGGCTTACTGGATTAACGCACTCACGGCGGCACTGCCTGGCGCACGCGTTCGCGAATGGAAACAGGGCGATAATGAACATGCCGACTACGCGCTGGTCTGGCATCCCCCGGTCGAAATGCTTCAGGGACGCCGTTTGAAGGCGGTGTTTGCTCTTGGTGCAGGGGTGGATTCCATTCTCAGTAAGCTGAAGGCACACCCTGAAATGCTGCCGGAAGATATTCCCCTGTTTCGTCTGGAAGATACCGGTATGGGGCAGCAGATGCAGGAATATGCCGTGAGCCAGGTGCTGCACTGGTTCCGCCGCTTCGACGATTATCAGGCGTTCAAACAGCAATCCCACTGGGAACCGCTCCCGGATTATCAGCGTGAAGATTTCACCATCGGCATCCTCGGCGCGGGTGTACTGGGCTCAAAAGTCGCCGAAGCGCTCGCCCCGTGGGGCTTCCCACTGCGCTGCTGGAGCCGGAGCCGTAAGGAGTATCCAGGCGTCGAGAGCTTTGCCGGAACGGACGAACTCCCGGCGTTCCTGAAAGGGACACGCGTCCTCATTAACCTGCTGCCGAATACGGCGGAAACGGTCGGCATTATCAATGGCACGCTCCTCAACCAGTTGGCAGAGAACAGCTACTTAATGAACCTGGCGCGCGGGGTACACGTTGTGGAAGACGATCTGCTGAAAGCGCTGGATAGCGGTAAACTGAAAGGCGCAATGCTGGATGTCTATAGCCGCGAACCGCTGCCAAAAGGCAGCCCGCTCTGGGCACATCCGCGCGTGGCGATGACGCCCCATATTGCGGCCGTGACGCGACCGGCGGAGGCCGTGGCGTACATCTCACATACCATCAGCGAAATAGAGAAGGGCAACGCGGTGACCGGACAGGTCGACAGACAGCGAGGCTACTGAGAGAAACCCGGCGTTCGCCGGGTTTTTGCTAATATTCGCCGCTGATAACTGCTATCCTTGGGAAAAACCGCAGAGGAGAGAAAGATGTATCCCGTTGACCTGCATATGCACACCGTCGCCAGTACCCACGCTTACAGTAACCTCCATGATTATATTGCTCAGGCGAAGCTGAAAGGCATCAAACTGTTTGCGATAACCGATCACGGTCCGGACATGGCGGATGCGCCGCACTACTGGCATTTTGTGAATATGCGTATCTGGCCACGCCTGGTGGACGGTATCGGGATACTGCGCGGCATCGAAGCGAACATCAAAAATACCGACGGTGAAATTGACTGCACCGGCCCGATGCTGACCTCGTTAGATCTGATCCTCGCCGGCTTCCACGAGCCGGTCTTTGCGCCCCAGGATAAAGAGACCAACACCGCAGCGATGATTGCCACCATTGCCAGCGGCAATGTGCACATTATCAGCCACCCGGGTAATCCGAAATACCCAATTGATATTCAGGCCGTGGCGCAGGCGGCAGCGAAGCACCGCGTGGCGCTGGAGATTAACAACTCCTCCTTTGTTCACTCGCGCAAGGGCAGTGAAGCCAACTGCCGCGAAGTGGCGGCGGCCGTGCGTGACGCGGGCGGCATGGTGGCGCTGGGCTCTGATTCACATACGGCCTTCACGCTGGGTGATTTCAGCGAGTGCCTGAAAATATTGCGGGACGTGAATTTCCCGGAAGAACAGATCCTGAACGTCACGCCGCGTCGTATGCTCGACTTCCTTGAGTCGCGCGGCATGGCGCCGATTGATGAATTTGCCGATCTTTAATTAATAACGGAATAAAAACATGAATGAGTTTTCCATCCTTTGCCGCGTGCTGGGCACCTTATATTACCGCCAGCCGCAGGATCCGCTGCTGGTTCCGCTGTTTACCCTGATTCGTGAAGGTAAACTGGCGCAGAGCTGGCCGCTGGAACAGGATGAGTTGCTGGAACGCTTGCAAAAAAGCTGCGATATGCAGCAGATTTCAACGGATTACAACGCGCTGTTTGTGGGGGAGGAGTGTCGCGTGTCGCCGTATCGTTCTGCCTGGCAGGAAGGTGCGACCGAAGCGGAAGTTCGGGCGTTTCTTTCAGAACGGGGCATGCCGCTGACGGATATGCCTGCCGATCATATCGGTACCCTGCTGCTGGCGGCCTCCTGGATTGAAGATAATGCAGGTGATGATGAGAACGAGGCGATTGAAACCCTGTTCGAAACGTATTTGCTTCCGTGGGTTGGCACCTTCCTGGGTAAAGTTGAAGCCCATGCCACCTCGCCGTTCTGGAGAACGCTGGCTCCGCTGACGCGTGACGCCATCGCTGCCATGTGGGACGAGCTGGAAGAAGAGAACGAAGAGTGATTTGAATCACAAAAATCTTGCAACGATACATTTCAACTTGCACGTAATGTGCTTCCGATCTCATTTCTATGGTGCGCATCTGCTAAGATGCGTACCATGAACATATTACTTTGTATTGCAATCACGACTGGCATCCTCTCCGGCCTCTGGGGTTGGGTGGCGGTATCTCTCGGCTTGTTGAGCTGGGCCGGTTTTCTTGGCTGCACGGCCTATTTCGCCTGCCCGCAGGGTGGTCTCAAAGGGCTCTTTATTTCAGGCTGCACGTTACTGAGTGGCGTGGTCTGGGCGCTGGTCATAATGAAAGGCAGCGCGCTGGCACCGCATGTGGAAATCCTGGGGTACGTCATGACCGGTATTGTGGCCTTCCTGATGTGCGTTCAGGCAAAACATCTGCTGTTGTCCTTTGTGCCCGGCACGTTCATGGGTGCCTGCGCGACCTTTGCAGGGCAGGGGGACTGGAAGCTGGTGGTCCCTTCGCTCATGCTGGGATTACTGTTTGGCTATGCCATGAAGAACAGCGGCCTCTGGCTTGCGGCCCGGCGCGAGAAGAGCCAGAGCGTTCCTGCGGTAAGCAAATAAAAAAAGGCGAGACGGAAATCTCGCCTTTTTTATGCGCCGCCGATTATGACTCTGGCGGCACCGACATCTCACGGTATTTCACCAGCACCGCATTACTCACGTCACTTTTATTCTGAAGATCCCACAAGCCGCGATCGATACCGTCATTAATCAGGAAAATCACGCCGGTTTCGATGGCCGACATCAGACACAGCATGACCGGCTCGTTAGAGGTATAGCCAATTTCACCCTCCAGCAGACGCTGGTAATCGATAAAGCGGAACACCCCGGCCTGCACTTCATAAGAGAGAATCGTTTTGCTGGTGGTCACGGAGGATAATATCTCACCCGTGCTCACGTTAACCACGCGCAGGTTGACGGCAATCTGATCCAACTGATACTGCGTGTCGGCCCCGATGCCAAAGTAACGCGCACCCGCGCCGCCCGATTTCACGTTACTTTCGTAGCCGATAATCGACCCTTCCACCATGATATTGGCAGCGGTGAGAGACTGTAGCGGCATGCGGTTATTGACGCCAACGGTACCATTCTCCTGCGCGGCACGAATGATTTTTCGTTCGTTAAGCAGGTTTTGCAGCCCCTGACGTTCCAGCGGGATAAACCAGCGAGAATCTTTCAGGGCGGTAACCAGCATCGCGGTGGCGCTCTGCGGTACGGCCGTCGAGAAGTTACTGGCTGGATACGGTTTGAACTGACCCGTCTCATCCTGAATATTATACACCGAGACGAATATCTTCCCGGTTGGGACCGGCAGATGCGTCAGATCCCGATAGCTCTGGGCACGGGGCATCAGGGTGGGTTTAGCGGCTTCTTTTGGCGGGGCAGTTAAACAACCGCTTAATAAGCACACTGCAACTAAAATAAAAAAGCGCTGCATAATAATTGTCCTTATTTCGGGGTTGTTTAGAAATCAGTTGAACTGGTCTGCAAACCGGAAACCTGGATGGTCGACGTTTTACCGGTTTTTCGATCAGTCACATTTAACTGAAGCTGCCCGTCTTTATTGGCAATATCGACGATAAAGTCGTTAGTGACCATCCGGCCGGGTTTTCCGGTATTAATGTTGGTTAATAAGCCACCTAATATTTGCGACTGGATCGCCTGAGTGAAATTATCCAGGGCTGACGGGGTCTCGATACCGAAATCATCGTCATAGCTGGGGTCTTTATAGGAGTTTTGAGCCTGAGCCTGGTTAAGCATAAAGGCTCCGTTATTCGGGTTGCCGCCAAAATTAGGGTTGCGGAACTGGAATGTCATATTTCCGGCCCAGCTCAACGGCGCAATGAGCATTAACGAAATCACTGTGTGTGCGAGACGCATTACAGCCTCCGAAATAGGTGTCGTTGCTAGAACTCATCTTTTGCTAAATCGCCTGTGCTCAAAAGGGCTTTGTCTAACTGTAGGCGGTTAATAGCTTCTTCTGTTTGTGCCAGCGCGAAAGCGACGTTCTGATCGAAGTCTCTTTTCGTTGGGAATAAAAAAGTCTGGTAAATAACGTCCTGATTAGCGGTTATTGTGATCCAGCTTCCCCACCGCGCACTGGGCCGTTCGTTGATGGTTAAGTTACCCGGATAATCGCTTTCCCACTTATCGCTGAAGGCACGATAAAAATCGTGTCCGACAGAGGTGACGGTGTGGTCGGTCAACAGTCCGGGAACTTCCACCTCAACAGCCTGAAGGTTTCCGGCAGCAAGCATAATGCCTGCGGCGGCAATCCAACTTAGGGTGCGTTTCATGCTATTAACGCCTGAGGTTATCGTTTGCCCACGACACCGCCTGCGTGCGATTTTTAACAGCTATCTTTTTGAAAAGATTATAAAGATGCGTCTTAACCGTATTTTCGCTGATAAATAACGAACGGGCGATTTCAATATTTGAAGCACCAATACGCAGTTTGTTCAGGATCTCTTTCTCACGGTGCGTCAGAAGGGCCGATTCTGAACTGTTATAGCGATAATTTCCGGAGTGGGTAATGAGGTAGCTGGCCAGTTTTTGCGAGAAATAACACTCCCCGCGCAATATGCCCTGCAAACCTTCCACGACACGGTTTTCTTCTTCAGTGACGTAAAATACGCCGTTAATATGCGGCCAGCTCTCAATTTCGCGGAAAGGATACTCATCAGGCGTATTTAATAACAATACGCGGATATTATTGTTTTTCCTGCTTAAATTATCTTGCCAGTAATGAATGAGTTTTTTATCCGCTTCCATCATATCGAGAAGAATGATGCTGCCAGGAGCGATGTCATCAAAAGAACGTTGAATATTATGCAGTTTCCCGTTAAGGGACAGGCATTGCTTTAAATGCTGCAATAACGCTGTCGCTTGTAAGGAAGGTTTTGTGATCAACAATAATGTATGACCGGGTAAGCTATGGACTTCATTAAACATGATGAAACCCCACGTTATTTATGACACCCGGCAGCTGCCCTCGTATTATTGAAAAGGGCACCAGAAGTACTGACAGGTGTGGCACTGCTGTGTGTAGTTAAAAAACCTCCTCCAAAGGAGGCGGTAAAATTAAAAACAAATAACGTACTGCTGTTTTCAATCTAGCTATTGCAAACTTTAAAGCAAGTGTTAATCGTGTAACAGAATGTAAAATTCGATATTAAGTTGTGTATTTTGCAGGGCTAATAGATTTTAAGGTAAGGGGAAAGTTGTACAGGCGTATAAACGTGCACAGATTTTAAAAACCATACTCTATATTATAATGAATTGAATTATCTGGCTTTGTATTATTGTAAGCCAGCCGGTAAAAAGTATGAACTCTGCTAAAAACATAAGACTTCCCTAAGCCAGAATGTTTTCTTAAGAAAACTTGCTTCGTGTCACGCACGTGGCAAAGGGTATTGTCGTTTTTGTCTGAAGAAGCCGGTGCAGGTTGGACAGTCTGTCTCGCTGTTGTACAAGCGCAGGAAGACATTTTTGGTTTCTGCTTCAGGCGTGTATCGCATCATTTCAGGCGAGATTTACGACTTTGAGGTGAAGGAGAATATAAAAATAAGGCGCACGGGTGAGATATTAAACATGTTTCGGCAGACATACTCTTTTCCGTAACGTGGCGTTAACAAAACGAATCGCGTTAACGGAGTCAGGAATACCTTTTATATAGCCAGGTCCAGGGTGACAGCATGAAAAACAAAACGTTGTTTATGATGTTTACATTACTGGGTGCGCCTGGGTTTGTAATCGCAGGTGATTCAGATTTAGCCAGTTCTGAATATAATTTTGCGATAAATGAATTAAGTAAAGCTTCATACAATCAGGCAGCCATTATTGGTCAACAGGGCTCAGGTAATAATGCTGATGTACGCCAGGGCGGTTCTAAATTGCTGTCCGTTATTTCCCAGGAGGGCGGGAATAACCGCGCGCATGTTGATCAGTCAGGGACGTATAACCTTGCTTATATCGATCAGACCGGCAACGGCAACGATGCGAGTATTAAGCAGGGTGCTTTTGGCAACACCGCCATGATTATCCAGAAAGGCTCGGGTAACAGGGCGAATATAACGCAGTATGGTACGCAGAAAACAGCAGTTGTAGTACAGAGACAGTCGCAAATGGCTATTCGCGTTATTCAACGCTAGCGATGTGTGACGCCTTAATCAATCCGATGGGGGTTTACCATGAAACTTTTCAAAGTGGCAGTTATTGCAGCAATCGTAGTTTCTGGCAGTGCTTTCGCAGGTGCGGTACCACAATTTGGCGGCGGCCACGGTGGTGGCTGGGGTGGCGGCAATAACGGCCCTGACTCAACCCTGAGCATTTACCAGTACGGCGGCGGTAACTCCGCGCTTGCTTTGCAGACGGACGCCCGAGATTCTGAATTGACCATTACCCAGCATGGTGGCGGTAACGGCGCAGATGTTGGCCAGGGCTCTGATGACAGTTCTATCGATCTGCTGCAAAAAGGCTTTGGTAACAGCGCTACCATCGACCAGTGGAATAGCAAAGACTCTGTTATCAACGTGAAACAGTTCGGCGGCGGCAACGGCGCGGCGGTAGACCAGACAGCGTCCGGCTCAACGGTGACTGTCCACCAGGTTGGCTTTGGCAACAACGCGACCGCACACCAGTACTGATTCATTTCTGTACCAAAAAACAGGGCATGCGCCCTGTTTTTTTTCGGGAGGATCTCATGAGTACCTTCATTCTCCTTGCCGCGCTTGCCAGTCAGATAACGTTCAGCACCTCACAGCAGGCAAATATGACAACCATTATTCCTCAGGTCACGCTGGCAGACGCCTGCGAATGTCAGGTTGAGGTGTTATCTGTCCGACAGGGGCAGGCGGGACAAAGTACATCGCGGCAGAAAAATACTCTTTTTATACCCGCTAATCAGCCGATTGATTTAACGCGAATCAGTTTAAATATTCGCTCAGGGGATGCGGTAAAAATAATCGTCACCGTTTCCGATGGAAAATCGCTTCATTTATCACAGCAGTGGAACGCACCGGCAAGTACGCTTTAATCATTCATGAAATCAATGATTTAATAAAGTGGCGGCGCTGCACAGGTAAGCTATGCTGATATCAAGAACCCAGCAATCGGGTTGCTTAAAATGATACGTCATAACGGAGCGTTTTTACCCCTCAAGGACGAATTTCATTGAGGAGTACAAATAATGTTCAAATCCGCAGCGTGTATTATTTCTGGTCTGGGACTGATCCTGTCCTCTTTTTTTTCTCCGGCTTATTCAGCAACTATAGAAAATGGTGGGGTGATTCATTTTCGTGGCGCGGTGGTCGCTGACCCGTGCGAAGTCACGCCCCGGCATCAGCAGTTCGCAATCTCCTGCCCGGAAAATAACCGTATGAAAACGCATACCATCAGTTATGACGAAGCGCTCCAGGGCCATCATCCTCATTCAGCTCTGGCCGCTGTCAGCATGAAATACCTGAATGAGCAGAAAACGCTTGCGGTCGTTCAGGTGGATTACCGCTAACCGCCGTTTTTTTCGCGGCAGTTTTTCTCCTTCTCCCTCTGCGATACACTGATGAAAAAGGCGGGTTGCAGAGGGTGTTTATGAGACCGCAAATCGACGTTATTCATGGCGATATCACGACGGTGCACGTTGACGTGATCGTCAACGCAGCCAATTCCTCCCTGATGGGTGGGGGCGGGGTGGACGGTGCCATTCACCGGGCCGCAGGCCCTCAGCTCCTTGAAGCATGCAAAACCGTGCGTCAGCAGCAGGGGGAGTGCCCGCCGGGGCATGCTGTTATTACGCTTGCGGGCGATCTCCCGGCCAAAGCGGTGATCCATACCGTTGGACCCGTCTGGCACGGTGGCGACCGCCAGGAGGCTGAGATTCTGGAGCAGGCGTATCGTAACTGCCTGCGGCTTGCGGCGGATAACGGCTATAAGACCATGGCGTTCCCTGCCATTAGCACCGGGGTGTACGGTTATCCAAAGGAAGCGGCAGCTACGATCGCCGTGAATACCGTTTATCACTACCTTTCCCTCAAACCCATGCCGGAAAAAGTCATTTTTGTCTGCTTCGATGAGCACACCGCCGACCTGTATCAGCGGATTTTGACCGCGCGCAGCCAGGCTTTTTGATGTCTGAAATGCAAAAACGGCGCCCTGAAGGCGCCGTTTTGTTATCCCGCTTTAACCTGAGGTTTGCCTGAGAACAGGAAACGCAAAAGCGGGATCCGCAGGTGGATTTCATACAACACGATGGCAATGCCAACCACAAAGACCAGGCCGGTGAAGAAGCCCAGCGCATTCGAGGCAATATGCGGCGTAATGTACGCCCCGAAAAACAGCGTCAGCGGATGGTGAACCAGGTAGATAAACAGCGAAGCATTAACGAAATAGGTAACGCGGCTGGATTTAAAATTCAGCAGACGATGGCCAAGGGCGAACACCACGTTAACCATCCACAGGCCCATCAGCATCGTTATCACGCTCTCTGTCTCATACATCCACGCGTCCCCGCTGCCATAGCGCTGATTGAGAAGATAGGCGGCAAAGGCCAGCGCAGCACCCACCGCACACCAGGGGGAGGGGGTGGTAAACAGCGCTTTAAGCCGGGGATGAATAAATGCCAGCGCCCCGATCAGGAAGAAGGGAATGTAGAACAGGGTCTGCATCACCACGAAATTAAACAGCCCATCGCTCAGAATGGGAGGGTAGACAATGAGCAGGGTGCGCCTGACGGCGGCATACGCTACCCCCAGCGCAAGAAACAGCAGCGACAGCTTGCCCAGGGTGATGTTGGCGAAGAAGGTCGAGGATGCGCTACTCGCGCGCTGGCGCAGCCGGCTGAAGATCAGCAAACTCACCGTGGTTAGCACCACCAGTACCAGCAGGAACCAGAGGTGGGAAATTAGCTCCCAGACCAGGGTGTTGTATTTCTCATAGAAGGAGAGATTCGGCCAGTTTTCCGCCTTGCCTTTAACATGCTGCAACATGATGAACTGCGGCAGCGTCAGCAGCGGAATGGCCGTCAACATTGGTATGCCCACGCGCTCCACGCGCACTTTCCACCATCGTTTGAGGGGATAGCGCAAGAAGAGCATGTAAGAGAAATAACCGGAAATGACAAAAAACACCTGCATGCGGAAGGCATGGATAAAATCATTAAACAGCGTCAGCCACCAGGAGGGCATCTGGCTGTTCACGTGCCAGGTGTGGCTGGAATAGATCAGTGAAATATGAAAAGGGATCCCCAATAGCATGAGCCATGCGCGGATCGAGTCGAGGAAATATTCACGTTGTACAGGGGTTGTGCTCATATAACTTTGCGCATTCTCAGACTTTTCGCCTTATCCCTAAGGCTCATAATGGTTACATTCGGAGCCAACCCTACACCAAGACCGACACCCTGTCTCCAGGATAAGCACGCAAAGTGAAAAGCGGGTTCTTTCATTTGCTTAATCCATGAGCCAGCGAGCTGAACAAAGCAGTGATAATGTTGTCGGATTGCCTGAGTTTCCATTAAAATGGATCGGATCGATATAAGCACACAAAGGGGGAAGTGCTTACTTATTATGAAACATAAACCACAAATGATGAAAATGCGTTGGTTGGGTGTAGCAGTGCTGTTGTCACTGTATACCTCATCTGCACTGGCCTTTAACATCGATGATGTCGCAAAACAGGCTAAATCGATGGCGGGCAAGAGCTACGAAGCGCCAAAAAGTAACCTGCCCTCCGTTTTCCGCGACATGAAATACGCGGACTATCAGCAGATCCAGTTCAATCACGATAAAGCGTACTGGAACAATATTAAAACCCCGTTCAAGCTTGAATTTTACCACCAGGGTATGTACTTCGACACGCCGGTTGCCATCAACGAAGTAACGGCGACCGCGGTACGCAAAATCAAGTACAGCCCGGATTATTTCAATTTTGGCGATGTGCAACACGATAAAGACACGGTGAAAGACCTCGGCTTCGCAGGCTTCAAGGTGCTTTATCCGATTAACAGCAAAGATAAAAACGACGAAATCGTCAGCATGCTTGGCGCCAGCTACTTCCGCGTGATTGGCGCGGGGCAGGTGTACGGGCTTTCTGCGCGCGGTCTGGCAATTGATACCGCGCTGCCATCAGGTGAAGAATTTCCACGTTTTCGCGAGTTCTGGATCGAACGTCCAAAACCAACTGACAAACGTCTGACAATTTATGCGCTGCTGGACTCCCCTCGTGCGACAGGCGCTTATCGCTTCGTGATCATGCCAGGGCGTGACACGGTGGTTGACGTACAGTCTAAAGTTTACCTGCGCGATAAAGTGGGCAAACTGGGCGTCGCGCCGCTGACCAGCATGTTCCTGTTCGGGCCGAACCAGCCGTCTCCGGCGACCAACTTCCGTCCTGAACTGCATGATTCCAATGGCCTCTCCATTCATGCGGGTAACGGCGAGTGGATCTGGCGTCCGCTGAACAACCCGAAACACCTCGCCGTCAGCAGCTTTGCGATGGAAAACCCGCAGGGCTTTGGTCTGCTGCAACGTGGCCGTCAGTTCTCCCGCTTTGAAGATCTGGATGACCGCTACGATCTGCGTCCAAGCGCCTGGGTGACGCCGAAAGGCGACTGGGGTAAAGGCAAAGTTGAGCTGGTTGAAATTCCAACCAACGATGAAACCAACGATAACATCGTGGCGTACTGGACACCGGATCAGCTGCCGGAAGCCGGTAAAGAGATGAACTTCAAGTATGCGATCACTTTCAGCCGTGACGAAGACAAGCTGCACGCGCCGGATAACGCGTTCGTGATGCAGACGCGTCGTTCGACGGGTGACGTGAAGCAGTCCAACCTGATTCGTCAGCCGGATGGCACGCTGGCATTTATCGTGGACTTCACCGGGCAGGATATGAAAAAACTGGCGCCGGATACTGCCGTGACGGCACAGGCCAGCATTGGCGATAACGGTGAAATCGTTGAGAACGCCGTGCGCTACAATCCGGTCACCAAAGGGTGGCGTTTGACCCTGCGCGTGAAGGTGAAAGATCCGAAACAGACCACTGAAATGCGCGCCGCGCTGGTCAGTAACGATAAGCCGCTGAGTGAAACCTGGAGCTATCAGCTACCTGCCAATGAATAATATATCTGAATATATTGATGCCATGCCGCTGACGGACATTGAAAAAGCGGCACTCCCTGCGAGCGACATCCGCGCGGTTCACACCGCGCTGGATGGTGAACATCGTCACTTTTCCCGTGATGATGATACGCCGCTGGGGTCAGTGAAGGCACGTCTGGAGCAGGCATGGCCAGACTCGCTGGCAGAAGGGCAGTTAATCAAGGATGACGAAGGGCGTGACCAGCTACAGGCGATGCCGAAGGCCACGCGTTCCTCCATGTTCCCCGATCCGTGGCGCACCAATCCGGTGGGCCGCTTCTGGGATCGCCTGCGTGGGCGAGACGTGACGCCGCGCTATCTGTCACGTCTGACCAAAGAACAGCAGGCGTCCGAGCAGAAATGGCGTACCGTAGGAACGATTCGTCGTTACATTCTGCTGCTGCTGACGCTGGCGCAGACGGTTGTCGCCACCTGGTACATGAAAACCATTCTGCCGTACCAGGGCTGGGCGTTAATTAACCCTGCTGACATGATTGGCCAGGATATCTGGGTCTCCTTCATGCAGCTGCTGCCGTATATTTTACAGAGCGGCATTCTTCTGCTGTTCGCCGTGCTGTTCTGTTGGGTCTCCGCCGGGTTCTGGACGGCGCTGATGGGCTTCCTGCAACTGCTGATGGGGCGTGACAAATACAGCATTTCCGCGTCGACGGTCGGGGATGAACCCCTCAATCCTGAGCACCGTACCGCGCTGATCATGCCTATCTGTAACGAAGACGTTGACCGCGTATTCGCCGGGCTGCGTGCCACCTGGGAGTCCGTGAAGGCGACCGGTAACGCGGCGCATTTCGACGTCTATATCCTGAGCGACAGCTACAACCCGGATATCTGCGTGGCAGAGCAAAAAGCCTGGATGGAGCTGATTGCCGAGGTGCAGGGTGAAGGGCAGATCTTCTACCGTCGTCGTCGTCGTCGTGTTAAGCGTAAGAGCGGGAACATCGATGACTTCTGTCGTCGCTGGGGTAACCAGTACAGCTACATGGTGGTACTGGATGCAGACTCCGTGATGAGCGGCGACTGCCTGAGCGGGCTGGTCCGTCTGATGGAAGCCAACCCGAACGCGGGTATTATTCAGTCCTCGCCAAAAGCGTCCGGTATGGACACGCTGTATGCGCGCTGTCAGCAGTTTGCGACCCGCGTCTACGGGCCGCTGTTTACTGCCGGTCTGCACTTCTGGCAGCTGGGTGAATCTCACTACTGGGGCCACAACGCCATTATCCGCGTGAAGCCATTCATCGAGCACTGCGCCCTGGCGCCGCTGCCGGGTGAAGGGTCGTTTGCCGGGTCCATTCTGTCGCATGACTTTGTGGAAGCCGCGCTGATGCGTCGCGCAGGATGGGGCGTCTGGATTGCCTACGATCTGCCGGGCTCGTATGAAGAGCTGCCGCCGAACCTGCTGGATGAGCTTAAACGCGACCGCCGCTGGTGCCACGGTAACCTGATGAACTTCCGCCTGTTCCTGGTGAAGGGGATGCACCCTGTTCACCGTGCGGTGTTCCTGACGGGCGTTATGTCGTATCTGTCTGCGCCGCTATGGTTTATGTTCCTGGCGCTCTCGACCGCATTGCAGGTTGTGCATGCTCTGACGGAGCCGCAGTACTTCCTGCAACCGCGCCAGCTGTTCCCGGTGTGGCCGCAGTGGCGTCCGGAGCTGGCGATTGCGCTGTTCGCATCGACCATGGTGCTGCTGTTCCTGCCTAAGCTGCTCAGTATCATTCTGATCTGGTGTAAAGGTTCGAAGGAGTACGGTGGTTTCTGTCGCGTGACCCTTTCACTGCTGCTGGAAGTGCTGTTCTCGGTCCTGCTGGCGCCGGTGCGTATGCTGTTCCATACGGTGTTTGTGGTGAGCGCGTTCCTGGGATGGGAAGTGGTGTGGAATTCACCGCAGCGTGACGATGACTCTACGCCGTGGAGTGAGGCCTTTATGCGCCACGGCTCTCAGCTGCTGCTGGGCCTGGTGTGGGCCGTTGGGATGGCCTGGCTGGATCTGCGTTTCCTGTTCTGGCTGGCGCCAATCGTCTTCTCGCTGATCCTGTCGCCGTTTGTGTCGGTGATCTCCAGCCGCTCCACGGTGGGCCTGCGTACCAAACGCTGGAAGCTGTTCCTGATCCCGGAAGAGTATTCTCCGCCGCAGGTGCTGGTGGATACCGATACCTATCTGGAGCAGAACCGCAAACGCACGCTGGATGATGGCTTTATGCACGCCGTGTTTAATCCGTCATTCAACGCGCTGGCAACCGCGATGGCGACTGCGCGTCACCGCGCCAGCCAGGTGCTGGAGATCGCCCGCGATCGCCACGTTGAGCAGGCGCTGAACGAGACGCCAGAAAAGCTTAACCGCGACCGTCGTCTGGTGTTGTTGAGCGATCCGGTGACGATGGCACGGCTTCACTACCGCGTGTGGTCCTCTCCGGAGAGATACTCTTCGTGGGTGAACTACTACAAGGACGTGAAGCTGAATCCGCTGGCACTGAAGGCGAAGTAACGCTTCTTTGCCCGCCAAATAAAATACCGGCTTAATCGCCGGTATTTTTTTAGAGGTCAGACATGAAAATAATCATTGTCGTCATGATGGCATGCCTGCTCAGCGGCTGCGGCAGCATTATCAGCCGCACCATCCCCGGGCAGGGCCACGGGAATCAATACTACCCCGGCGTACAGTGGGATGTCCGTGATTCCGCATGGCGCTATCTCACCGTGCTCGATCTGCCGTTTTCGCTGATTTTCGATACGCTACTGCTGCCCATCGATGCCAGCCACGGCCCCTACGAGTAGCGGTAACTTATCGCTCGTCCCATTCGTCCGCTGCGGCCTGACCCTCTTCGGTATCCAGCGGCGGTTCGAGCTGAAACTCACCTTCGTCCCATTCGTGCAGCGTATTTTCTTCCAGCCACTCCTGACGTAACTCAATTTCGTCATAGTCGCCGTCAAATACCGCCTGCGCACCTTCACCACTCAGTATCGGCAGACATTCACCGTCTTCACCTTCATCAGCAAAGAATTCGGCCTGCCACATAATATCGCCGTCCTGTAGGACGTATTTTTGGATATTGAGTTGTTGCACGTCAGCATCTTCTTCCTCAATGCCGGGATTATCGGCGAGGAACTCTTCGCGAGCGGCATCAATTGCTTCTTCCAGCGTGGCGTACATGGTCATTGGTGTCTCCCTGTTTTTCGTGAAGGTATTCAGGGAAAGAATAGCTGATTATGTGATTTTGCAAGTATGAATGCGAAAATTAGCCGTCACGATGTTGTCTTATTCGCGCCGGGCGTAGCGCCCGGGATAAGCTGAGCCACGAATAAACGGCGTTGAACAGCACGACGCCTGCCGTCACGATAAAGACCGCCCGGAAACCGAAACTGGCCGAAATCCCCGCGCCGACCAGCGGTCCGGTGACGTTACCCAGATCGCGAAACGACTGGTTATAGCTGAAAATACGACCGGCTATCTGGTTGGTGGAGTTATAGACCAGCAGCGTCTGTACAGCCGGGAGTAGCGCACCATCCGCAGCCCCCAGCAGGAAGCGCAGGACGCCGAGTTGCCAGGGAGACTGCACCATCGCCATGGGGATCAGCAGCAGGACGGAGACGATCAAGGCGCAGATCAGGATCTTTTCCGGGCCGATACGGTCTCCAAGCTTGCCGAGCCGCGGCGCGCTCAGTAGCGCGGCCACGCCGGGAACAGAGGCGATCAGGCCGCTGATAAAGGCGATGTTGCTGACGTTTCCCGCCAGATCGCGGACATAGAGCGCCAGTATAGGCGCGATTGAACCGGTGGCCACCTGGATAATCATGGTGGTTACAAACAGACTCAGCACCAGCTTTGGGTTTTTCAGCGAGGCCAGCACATCCCGGGCGTGCAGCATCTCTTTTTTGGCCACGGGCGTGAAATTCTCGCGGATACAGATAAGCGTCACCAGGAAGCAGAGGAACAGCACGCTGGCGGTAATGAAGAATACTGGCCGCAGTCCGTAGTGGTCGGCCAGCAGCCCGCCCGCCAGCGGACCCAGCAGTGCGCCGCTTACGCCGCCAGTGGAGAGCGTGCCCAACGCCCAGCCGCTTTTCTGGCGCGGAATTTGGGTGGCGATCAGGGCGTTGGCATTGGGGATAAATCCCCCGAGCAGACCGAGAAGGGCGCGTAATATCAGGAACTGCCAGACGTTCTGCGCCACCCCCATCAGCAGCATAATGATCGCCATGCCGAGCGCGGAGCGCAGCAGCATAATTTTGCGGCCTTTGCGATCCGCCAGCCCACCCCAGAACGGGGACGCAATGGCGGAGAACAGGAACGTAATGCTGAACACCAGGCCGGACCACATATTCAGGGCACTATGGCCGGTAACGCCAAGCTGTTCAACGTAGAGGGGCAGAAAGGGCATCACCAGGCTAAAGGCGGCGCCAGTAAGAAAACAACCCAGCCACGCAACCGTCAGGTTACGTTTCCAGTTTATGGGAGCATCTGTGGGGGACATAACTATCCGCATAATGAGGTGCAGGGCACCATGGCCAGTGAGGTAGTAAGCCTGCTAATTATGCGCCCGGGTTATGATTGCCGCAATGACGGGGAGCTTTTAAAGCTAAAACAACATGCGGCCCGGAAGGCCGCATGCAGGTTAATACCGGGAAGGGACGCCCTGAGGCCGGGTTTTAAAGCGGCGATGCAGCCACATGTACTGCTCCGGCGCGAGCATAATGCATTTCTCGACAACGCCGTTCATCCAGCGCGCGGTGGTTTCCGCATCAATCAGCGGCGGCGCGAGTTCCGGCTCCAGCATGATGAGCTGATAGCCTGAACCGTCTGGTTTACGGCGCGGTACAAACGGCACGATAGCCGCTTTGGACATTCGCGCCAGCATCCAGGTCCCGGTGGTCGTCGCGGCCTCTTCCACCGCAAAGAACGGAACAAACACGCTGGATTGCGGGCCATAGTCATGATCCGGGGCATACCAGACCACTTCACCTGATTTCAGGGCGCGGATCATCCCTTTCAGGTCTTTGCGGTCGATCATGCTTTTATTGGAGCGCATGCGTCCGTTGGTCTGGATCAAATCGATCACCGGATTATCGTTAGGACGATAAACCCCAATTCCCGGCGCCTGCATGCCGAACATGCGCGCGCCAATTTCGAGCGTCAGGAAATGAACGCCAATCAGCAGGACGCCAGTCTGGTTGGCCTGAAGAGTATGCACCGGCTCCATGCCGGTCCCGGCCACTTCCGTCCAGCGCGCCATGCGCTTATCCGACCAGAACCAGGCCATACCGGTCTCCATCAGCCCCATGCCGACAGATTCGAAGTTTTTAACCACCATGTCGTGGCGCTCAGATTCACTCATCTGAGGAAAGCAAAGCTCAAGGTTACGATACGCGATCCTGGCGCGACGCTTCATAAACTGCTGAGCAATGCGGCCCAGTCCTTTACCCATGCGGAAAATGACGGGATAAGGCAGCTGTACAATTAGCCACAACAAGCCAATGCCTGACCATGTTAACCAATAGCGGGGATGCAAAAGCGCGGCAGTAAATTTCGGTAACTGGGTCATGTCTGTCCTGTGTTCTAACGTCCTGAAAGGCTATTGTCTCATTTTTTAAGGCATAGCCAAAATGTCTGTCATCGAAACATGAAAGAATATGCAAATGTTAAGTCTGATTAATCAGGTTGACTGAAATGTAGCGTAAATTGTGTGGATGTAAATTGTCTTTGTTTGCTATATCATGCCGACCGATTTTTATTTCTCAACGATTGCAGGACTTGTACACCATGCCAGTGTTACACAACCGCGTTTCGAATGAGATGTTGAAAGCGCGTATGTTGGCCGAAACCGAACCGCGCACAACGATCTCTTTCTATAAGTATTTCACCATCAACGATCCCCAGGCGACCCGCGATGCACTTTACCAGGCTTTCACCGCCCTGAACGTGTTTGGTCGCGTCTATCTGGCGCGTGAGGGGATTAACGCGCAGATCAGCGTGCCGGAAAGCAAGGTTAGCGCCTTCCGCGACCTCCTTTACGGGTTTGATCCGGCGCTTAACGGCTTACGCCTGAACATTGCGCTGGATGATGACGGTAAATCATTCTGGGTGCTGCGCATGAAGGTGCGCGAGCGTATTGTGGCGGATGGCATTGACGATCCGAGCTTTAATGCTGCTAATGTGGGGGAATACCTCAAGGCCGCTGAAGTGAACGCGATGCTCGACGATCCGGATGCGGTGTTCATCGATATGCGTAACCACTACGAATATGAAGTGGGGCACTTCGAGAATGCGATGGAAATTCCTGCCGACACCTTCCGCGAGCAACTGCCGAAAGCGGTTGAGATGATGCAGGAGCATAAAGACAAAAAAATCGTGATGTACTGCACCGGGGGGATCCGCTGTGAAAAAGCCAGCGCCTGGATGAAGCACAACGGGTTTAATAAAGTCTGGCACATTGAGGGTGGGATCATTGAATATGCCCGCCGCGCCCGTGAGCAGGGTTTACCGGTGCGTTTTATCGGTAAAAACTTTGTGTTTGATGAGCGTATGGGCGAGCGAATTTCAGAGGACGTGATCGCGCACTGCCACCAGTGCGGTACGCCGTGCGATACGCATACCAACTGCAAAAACGACGGGTGTCATCTGCTGTTTATTCAGTGCCCTGCATGTGCCGAGAAGTTTAACGGCTGCTGTAGCGAGCTGTGCAGTGAAGAGAGTATGTTGCCTGAAGAAGAGCAACGTCGTCGCCGTGCCGGACGCGAGAACGGGAATAAGATCTTTAATAAATCCCGGGGCCGACTGAATACCAAACTGGGTATTCCGGACCCGGAGTAAAACACTGCCCGGCGGCTTGCAAGCCTGCCGGGCCTGTTTTATGACTTCTGCTGAACGCCTTCCACCGAAATAATCAGCTCTACATCCTGCGATGCCGGGCCTAAATCCGTGGTGATATTAAAATCTTTCAGATGAATTTTGCCTGCGGCTTCAAACCCAGCACGTTTTCCGCCCCACGGATCGTCGCCCTGTCCAATTAATTTGGCATCCAGTGTGACCGGTTTTGTTACGCCGTTCAGCGTCAGATTACCGGTAATAGCGAGCTTATCACCGTCTTTCTTCACCTCTGTCGACGCGAAAGTAGCTTGCGGGAATTTGCCCACGTTCAGGAATTCAGCGCTGCGCAGATGTTTATCACGCTCGGCGTGATTAGTGTCGACGCTATTGGTATTAATGGTGACGTTCACTTTATCGGCAGCAGGATTTTTCTCGTCGAAAGTAAATGTGCCATCGAAATCATTGAACGTGCCATATAACCAGCTGTAACCCAGATGCTGAATACGGAAATTGACGAAGGCATGCTGGCCCTCTTTATCAATTTTATAGTCGGCGGCCAGGGCCGAACCGGTGGTAAATAACAGCGAACCTAATGCGATACCCAACAGGCGTTTTTTCATTTTATGCTCCAGAGTCAACTGACGAACGGCCAAGCATGCGCTTCAGCGTATCGTCTTTATCAATAAAGTGGTGTTTCAGGGCCGCAAGGCCATGCAGGACAGACAGGATCACCACGCTCCATGCCAGCCACAGATGAACCACACCTGCGGTGTCAGCCTGTGAACCGGCGTCAGCCAGCGTGGCTGGGACGTCAAAAAGCCCAAACACGCTGATCGGTTTACCGTCTGCGGTGGAAATGAGATAGCCGCTGATCAGAATGGCGAACAGCAGGGCATAGAGTGCGATATGCGCGCCAACAGCGCTTATGCGGGTAAGTCGGCCATGGCTTTTGGGCGCTGGAGGGGGCGGAGAGATATGTCGCCAGATCACGCGAAAAACCAGACCCATCATCAGCAGAACCCCAATGCTTTTGTGCAATTCGGGGGCCTGATGATACCAACCGTCATAATAGCTTAATGTCACCATCCACAGGCCGAGACCAAACATGGCATAAACGGCAAGTGCAAATAGCCAGTGTAAACACATGGATATTATTCCGTAGCGACGGGAGGAGTTACGCCATTGCATATGAATTTCCGTTCTCAAATGACTGAGCAATAAAAATGGACGGGTTAAATAAATAATGCAACTGAAAAAAATGAATAATGTATTTTATTTAATTTATTTCAGCGAATTTGAATATGTTTCCGCAATGTATTTCAATCGCTTCGTTCAATAAATTTGAGGGGACGTTTTTTAAAAAATATAAGTTAAATAAGTTTAAAGGAGTGTCAATAAACGTCAGCGCGAACTTTCAGAAGAATACAATATAGATAACGTCAATGATCGCCAGAAGCGACCAAAGAACAATGTAGAGCATGAAATGCTCGCGGATGTTATTGATAAGGTAATTTACCAGTCTGCGCATCATGCCCCTCTCGCTAAACAGGCCCCGGTTATTCGGAGCCTGTAGAGGTATTATCGGTCAAAGCGCGAGAGCGCGAAGGGCTTGAGATCAAACGAAGGCGCGATCCCCTGAGCAAACTGGGCGGCGATTTCACCTAACACAGAGGCAAATTTAAACCCGTGGCCGCTGAGCCCGGTTATGAGCAGGGTGTTGTCGTGTCCCGGCAGGGTGTCGATGATAAAGTCTTCATCCGGGGTGTTGTCGTAGGTGCACGCTGCGCCGTAAAGCAACCCGCCTACGCCCGGCAGGATATTACGCAGGAACGTGAAGGCTTCGGAACCATCCTGCGGATAAGCGCCGTACGGCTTGCGTTCTTCCGCAGAGGAAATTACCTGCCCGCCGTTATGTTTGCCAATCTTGAGCGCGTCTTTTTCCGAGGGAAAACCGTAGAACTGGTCGCCATTGGGTAACTCGCCTGTAAACGCCGAGAATTTGTTCTGACTGCTGTACCGCCCGTCAGACTGGAACCAGGAGAAGACTTTTCGCACCGGCTGGATGGGCAGGTCCGGCAGCAGTTTCGTCACCCACGTTCCCGCACTCACCAGCAGACGCGTGGCGCTATATTCACCTTCAGAGGTGGTGACGGTTGAACCCCCGGCATGGTGGGTGATGCCCGTGACCGGACAGTTAAACAACTGCGCGCAGCCCGCTTTGGCGGCGAGATCAATCCAGGTCTTAATGGCCGTTTCGCTGTGCAGTACGCCAGAGTTGGCTTCAAACAACCCAATGTAGTCTTCAGGGACAGAAATTTCCGGCCAGCGCGCCATGATGCCGTTCGCATCCAGACGCTCGACGTCCAGGCGGTAGGCTTTCGCGCTCTCCTCGACGGTCGTCAGAAAGGTGGAGCTGGCTGGCCCCAGGTTAACGACCCCGGTGCGCTCAAAAATGCGTTCTTCGGTGAGGGCGGCCAGCTCATCCCACAGCGTCTGAGCCCGAAGCACCAGCGGTACATAGCGTTCACCTTCGCCGTAAGCGTGACGGATCAGACGGGTATCGCCGTGATGGCTTCCTTCAGAGTGGGGAGGAAGATGGGCGTCAATCATCAGCACATTCAGACCCGCCTGCGTGGCGTAATAACCGGCGGCAGATCCTACGGAGCCGCTTCCGATAATGATTAAATCGTATTTCATAGGCTTCTCTTTACTAACGCTTTGTTAGCAGAGTAATTAACTATGTGGGCTTATACAAGAACGAAATAAATAAGGCACCGCGAGGGTGCCTGTTGAGTGAAAAGGGGCATAAGGTCAATGCCGTTTATACTCATTTTCCTGATAGTCGCCAGATTCTATTTTTGCGATGCCTGCTTCTAAAATAGAGATAAACTGACGGGCGACGTCTGTTGTAAGCCACAGCGTCTGTCCAACTTCCGCTTCGTCACGGTTTTGCTGATTTGGGGTCTGGTAGTGCAAACGCAGCATCAGCGCATCGTAGCTGTCTACGGTGCTGATATCCCAGCCAACAAGCGGATGGGTCTGGATGACTTCACTATTCTTTTCCATTATAACCCCCTTAATGCGTGTTAGAAGACAACGACTTTGAGGTTCAATGCATGTTTTTCTGAAAGCAATTTCAGTATATCAATTAATAAGGGTTCAGAAGGAAAAAATAAACGGGTAGCAACACATTTTTCTGTTTTTTAGGATTGTTCGAACAATAAAACACCATCTTGTTCACGATTTTCTAAGAAGATGCTGAAATATTTTGAACTTTCAGGAGACGAAACGAAAAAAAGCCGGGGCGACCCGGCAAAAAAACACAATGAGGGAGCAAATTTTAATCAGTGATGAACCAGTCGTCGGCGCTTTCCCATGTTTCCTGCAAAATTTCGCTGATGCGTTCTTTGTCTTCTTTCGCGCCGCCGATGACGGAAAGATGGTTTGCTGTCGCATAACGTACCGTTACGGCGCCATCGTTTTCAGGAAAAGTGCTGTTAATACGTCGGGATAGTTCACCCGCCAGAGCGTCGAGTGCGCCAGCAGGCAGGACGGTGGATTTGGCTATGGTGACTTCGATACGCATAAATGCCCCCTGTGTAATATACTGTTTATTTATACAGTTATATTGTCGCTTTGACAACAGGGGGCGCGATTATTTTAGCGTTTTACCGTCCAGTTTACGGTTTCACCGGCCAGGAAGGGGATCAGCGTATCGTCGGTGAGCGCAATCGACGCTTCAACCTGGCTTTCTTTGCGCTCAAGCTCAATGAACGTGTCATTAACCGGCAGACCGTAGAAGCGCGGGCCGTTAAGGGAGCAGAAGGCTTCGAAATGGTCTAACGCATTCATCTCTTCAAACACGGTTGCGTAACTTGCCAGGGCGGTCGGGGCGTTAAAACAGCCTGCACAGCCGCAGCTCGCCTCTTTACGGTGACGGGCATGCGGGGCTGAATCCGTGCCGAGGAACGCGCGCGGGAAGCCGCTGGCGACCAGCTCACGTAGCGCCTGCTGGTGGATGTTGCGCTTGAGGATCGGCAGACAATACAGATGTGGGCGAACGCCGCCCACCAGCATGTGGTTACGGTTAAACATCAGGTGCTGCGGGGTGATGGTGGCGGCAATCAGCTCGTTTCCATCCCGGACATACTCTGCGGCATCTTTGGTCGTAATGTGTTCAAACACCACTTTCAGCCCCGGAAGACGCTGGCGCAGCGGCTCCATGACCGTTTCGATAAAACGTGCTTCGCGATCGAAAATATCAATGTCAGCGTGGGTCACTTCCCCGTGCACCAGCAGCGGCATGCCCAGTTTTTGCATACGCTCCAGAACGGGCATGATGGCGTCAATGCTGGTCACCCCATGGCTGGAGTTGGTGGTGGCATTCGCCGGGTAGAGCTTCGCGGCGGTGAACACACCTTCGTTAAACCCGCGCTCAACTTCATTCGGATCCAGCGAGTCCGTCAGGTAGCAGGTCATCAATGGGGTAAAATCGTGTCCGGCCGGAACGGCGTCAAGGATACGCTGGCGATAGGCAATCGCGGCCTCGACGGTAGTGACTGGCGGAACCAGGTTAGGCATAACAATCGCACGGCCATAAATTTCGCTGGTATACGGCACGACGGTTTTCAGCATGTCGCCATCACGAAGATGGATATGCCAGTCGTCTGGGCGGCGGATTTTGAGAACCTGGGATTGTACAGTCATGGAAGCTCCGGCTTGAAAGAGATCAGTCATAAGAGGGCTGTTTTTGCCGGACACAAATCATAAGCGGAAACGTTTTCGTTTGCACACTATTCCGTTAAAAAAAACGGGCGCCTGAGCGCCCGGAGTGTTTAGTCGGTGAAAGGAATGATGATTTCACCCGGCTTCACCTCTATCCCTTTGGCATATTTTTTCGCCAGGGATTCGCCTTTGCTCTTGTCTTCGCTCAGAACATAGGCAGGCTGTTGGTTAAAGTAGTTCTGCAACGACTGGTTGAGATACGGCATCAGCGTTTGCAGCACCGGTTTCATTTTATCCGGCGTCACAACCGCATCGACGATTTCCATCTCTTGCAGGAATATTGCCCCTTTCTCTTTATTAAAGACCGGCAGCGCCTTGAGCTTCAGCTTGATATCCGCTTTCTGATTGCCGAAGAGCGAGGTCATATCGAGGCTGGCATCGCCGGAAAGGGTGACTTTGTTAGGCTCCTCGCGCCCAATCTGGCTGGCGAGATTCGTCAGGACGATATGCGCATCCGCAAGGCCGGGCACGCCGATATCTTTTGAAAAGTTATTATGTTTTTCCAGCGCCTGATTAATTTCCTGCTCACTGACGGTGTACTGCGTAAGCTGGTTACATCCCACCAGCAGACCACTGACAATTAACGCAGCGGCAATAACGATCTTTTTCATGGCGTTCCTCAACATAAAATCGGCGCATCTGTCCTGATACGCCAGTATGTCAGGGTGATCTAACAGAAACCAGCAGAAAAAACTGATAGTGAAAGGGGTCAGGCGCCAGGCTCCAGCATCCCGCGGGTGCTGCGTTTATCACTGAACTGCCACCAGAGGGCAATCAGCGTCATAAAGCCGACCATGCCGAGCATGACCCACGGCAGCTCCGGCTGATGGAGCGCTTTTCCGGCATCAAACAGCCAGCCTCCACCGGTGTAACCCAGTGCGCCGCCAAGCGCCAGTCCGAGACGGCTGAAGCCCATGTAGCTGCCCCGGGCGCGGGCGTCGGCAAGTGACGCACTCAGCGTTTCACGGGCTGGCTCGGCAATGATTGAGCCAATATAGAAGGTGCAGATGAGCATAAACAGTTGCTGGAGTGAGCTCACCAGGCCGATGGGCATCATGCTCAGTGTCATCAGCAACAGCCCGGCCATCAGACAGTGCTCAAGCCGGAAACGGCGCTCGCTCCAGCGGGCAATCGGATAAAGCAGCGTCAGTGAGAGGCAGGCCTCAATGGCATACATCCATTTCACCGCCGCCGGCGTGCCGGCAATATCGTTAACCATAATGGGCAGCATCAGCATGACCTGCACGGCGAGCATGTAGTAGCCGGTCAGGGTTAACACATAGGTGACGAAGCGTTTATCGCTCAGCACACGGTCAAGCCCTTCCCGCACAGGCGCCTTCACCGTCGACAGCTTCCATGCAGGCAGAAACAGACCGTTAAACAACGCGCAGAGAATAAACAACACCGCGCCGGTGGCGCAGACCAGGCGGAAATCGTATTGCAGCAGCCAGCTTCCCAGCAGGGCGCCCACCACCGCGCCAGCGCTGTCCTGCATCATCAAAATCGAGAAGAAGCGCCCCCGGTGTTGCGGACGGATAAGCTTCACCACCAGCGCGGTACGCGGTGGGTCGAAAAGGGTGCCGCCAATTCCGGAAAGGAAACAGGAGAACCACAGCAGCCAGGGTTCATGAGCGATTGCCATGGTGGCGAATCCCGCCGCACGTAACAGCATGCCGGTGACGATCATCGGTTTCGCGCCGAAGCGGTCGGCTATTGCGCCGCCAAACACGCCCAGCCCCTGTTGTACAAACTGGCGTAGACCCAGCGCGATCCCGACCATCAGCGCCGCCCAGCCCATTTGATCGACAAAACGAATCGATATCAGCGGAAAAACGACAAAAAAGCCGAGCACGACCAGCATGTTATCGACGAGCAGGAAATATTTACCCAGGCTCCTGGCCTGTGATACGCGGGACATTTTCCCTCCAGGGAAAATAAAAGGTGAGCACGCTAACATTCTGCGGTGTCGCCGCGCTTTTTCCCATACCCGCTGGCGACAATATTTTTTTATCAAAAAGGTGCTTTGATAGAGAGTTCTCATCGAAAAATGTGAAAAGCGATCAAAATGGTATGTCACTGTTTTCACAGAAGGCACAGGCGCAGGTATAGTAAAGCTAACAGGCAGAGCAGAAGCGACGGGAAGGAGTGGTAACGATGTTTGGCTATCGCAGTAATGTGCCAAAAGTGCGTCTGACGACGGACAGGCTGGTCGTTCGTCTGGTGCATGAGCGTGATGCCTGGCGTCTGGCGGATTATTACGCCGAGAATCGCCAGTTTTTAAAACCCTGGGAACCCGTTCGGGACGAGAGCCACTGCTACCCCTCTGGCTGGCAGGCGCGCCTTAGTATGATTACGGAATTTCATAAACAGGGAAGCGCGTTTTATTTCGCGCTTCTCGATCCGGAAGAGAAAGAGATCGTTGGCATTGCCAATTTTTCAAACGTGGTACGCGGGTCGTTTCACGCCTGCTATCTCGGGTATTCCATCGGCCAGAAATGGCAGGGGCAGGGGCTCATGTTTGAGGCGCTGACGGCGGCGATTCGCTACATGCAGCGCACGCAACATATCCATCGCATTATGGCCAACTACATGCCGCACAATAAGCGCAGCGGCGATCTGCTGGCCCGCCTCGGGTTTGAGAAAGAGGGCTATGCCAAAGATTATCTGCTGATTGACGGCGAGTGGCGGGACCATGTGCTCACCGCACTCACCACGCAGGAGTGGACCGCGGGTCGTTAAGGAGAAAAAATGAAATATCAGTTAAATGGCGCCGAAGCGCGCGTGATTGGCTGCCTGCTGGAAAAGCAGGTCACGACGCCGGAACAGTATCCACTGTCCGTCAATGCCGTCACGATGGCCTGCAACCAGAAGACGAACCGTGAACCGGTGATGAACCTTGGCGAGCACGAGGTGCAGGATATCCTTGATGAGCTGGTGAAGCGCCACTACCTGCGCACCGTCAGCGGCTTCGGTAATCGCGTCACTAAATATGAACAGCGCTTTTGTAATTCCGAATTTGGCGATTTAAAACTCAGCGCTGCGGAAGTGGCGGTGATCACCACGCTGCTGCTGCGCGGGGCGCAGACGCCGGGGGAACTGCGCACGCGCGCCTCCCGCATGCATGAGTTTCAGGATATGCAGGACGTTGAAAAGACGCTGGAGGGGCTGGCCTCACGCGAGGACGGTCCTTACGTGGTGCGTCTGCCCCGCGAGCCGGGCAAGCGTGAAAGCCGCTACATGCACCTGTTTAGCGGCGACGTGGAGGCCTCTGCGCTGGCCGTCGAATCTGATACGCCAGCATCAAACGACAGCCTGACCGCGCGCGTGGCAGCCCTGGAGGACGAGGTCGCCGGGCTGAAGCAGCGTCTGGATGCGTTACTCGCACATCTGGGAGATTAATCGTGACAACATTACGCATTGGTGTTGTGGGGCTGGGAGGGATTGCGCAAAAAGCCTGGCTGCCCGTTTTAGGCGCCGCGTCCGACTGGACGCTGCAAGGGGCGTGGTCGCCGACCCGCGAGAAAGCAGAGCGCATCTGCAAAACCTGGCGCATCCCTTATGCCGGTTCGCTACAGGATTTAGCCCGTGAATGTGATGCGGTATTTGTGCATACCTCAACCGCGACGCACTACCAGGTGGTGAGCGAGTTGCTGAACGCAGGCGTTCACGTCTGCGTGGATAAACCCCTGGCGGAAAATGTACAGGATGCTGAACGACTGATTGAGCTGGCCGCGCGTAAAAAGCTGACGCTGATGGTCGGCTTCAACCGACGTTTTGCGCCGCTCTATCAGCAGCTTAAAGCGCAGTCCGGCTCGTTCGCCTCTCTGCGTATGGATAAGCACCGTACCGACAGCGTGGGGCCGAACGATCTGCGTTTCACGCTGCTGGATGATTATCTCCACGTCGTGGATACGGCACTGTGGCTGAGTAATGGAAAAGCCCAGCTGCAAAGCGGCACGCTGCTGACCAACGAGCAGGGTGAGATGGTTTACGCCGAACATCATTTTGCCGTTGAGCATTTGCAGGTGACGACCAGCATGCATCGTCGGGCGGGCAGCCAGCGCGAGTCCGTGCAGGCCGTTACGGATGGCGCGCTGTATGACGTCACCGATATGCGAGAGTGGCGGGAAGAGAAGGGCAATGGCGTGATCGCGTTACCCGTTCCCGGCTGGCAAAGCACCCTGGAGCAGCGTGGCTTCGTGGGCTGCGCGCGTCACTTCATCACCTGCGTGCAGAATCAGACGGTTCCTGAAACGTCCGGGGAGCAGGCTATTCTGGCGCAGCGCATTGTGGAACGACTCTGGCGCGAAGCCATGTCGGAATAACGCGTTGTAACATCTGCCGATAGTAATTCGTTGAAATCCGGTTAGACT
Organism: Enterobacter cloacae complex sp. EB5; assembly: GCF_031432835.1. NCBI lineage: Bacteria > Pseudomonadati > Pseudomonadota > Gammaproteobacteria > Enterobacterales > Enterobacteriaceae > Enterobacter > Enterobacter cloacae complex sp. EB5. The sequence continues at coordinate 275,138 of NZ_CP133860.1, read as the reverse complement.
AAGCGCCGCTTGTTGGCTTTGCCGGGTGGCGCTAACGCTTATCCGTCCTGGAAATCCGTAGGGTTGTGGAACTTCACGTTAATGAACTTATTAAAATCGCTGGCGGCCGTCAGCTCGATGACCATGTTTTCCCGCGTGCTTGGCTTTGCGCGCGATGCCATTGTGGCAAGGGTTTTTGGCGCCGGGATGGCGACTGACGCCTTTTTCGTCGCCTTTAAGCTGCCAAACCTGCTGCGCCGTATTTTTGCCGAAGGGGCCTTCTCACAGGCATTCGTTCCGATCCTCGCAGAATATAAAAGCAAGCAGGGCGAAGATGCCACCCGCGTCTTTGTGGCCTACGTTTCCGGATTACTGACGCTGGCGCTGGCGATCGTGACCGTCCTGGGGATGCTGGCAGCACCCTGGGTGATCATGGTGACGGCGCCGGGTTTTGCAGACACGGCGGATAAATTTGCCCTGACCACGCAACTGCTGCGTATAACCTTCCCCTATATTCTGCTGATTTCGCTGGCGTCGCTGGTGGGTGCCATCCTGAATACCTGGAACCGCTTCTCCGTTCCGGCCTTTGCCCCCACGTTCCTCAACGTCAGCATGATTGGCTTTGCGCTGTTCGCCGCGCCGCATTTTAACCCACCGGTGCTGGCGCTGGCCTGGGCCGTGACCGTCGGCGGCGTGCTACAGCTTGCTTACCAGCTTCCGCATCTGAAAAAGATCGGCATGCTGGTTCTGCCGCGCATTAATTTCAAAGATGCGGGCGCCATGCGCGTTATTAAACAGATGGGACCGGCGATACTCGGCGTGTCCGTCAGCCAGATCTCGCTGATCATCAATACCATCTTCGCCTCTTTCCTGGTGTCGGGCTCGGTGTCCTGGATGTACTACGCCGACCGTCTGATGGAGTTTCCATCCGGGGTGCTGGGCGTGGCGCTGGGGACTATTCTGCTGCCGTCACTGTCGAAAAGTTTCGCCAGCGGCAACCACGATGAATACTGCCGCCTGATGGACTGGGGCCTGCGTCTCTGTTTTCTGCTGGCGCTGCCAAGCGCGGTGGCGCTGGGGATCCTGGCAAAACCGTTGACGGTGTCGTTGTTCCAGTATGGAAAATTCACCGCCTTTGATGCCGCCATGACCCAGCGTGCGCTCGTAGCCTACTCGGTGGGGCTGATGGGGCTGATTGTCGTGAAGGTGCTTGCGCCCGGTTTCTATTCACGTCAGGACATCAAAACGCCGGTTAAGATTGCCATTGTGACGCTGATCATGACGCAGCTGATGAACCTGGCGTTTATTGGACCGCTGAAACACGCGGGGCTGTCATTGTCGATTGGTCTGGCGGCCTGTCTGAACGCCGGGCTGCTGTACTGGCAGCTGCGCAAGCAGGATATCTTCACACCGCAGCCGGGCTGGGCAGGCTTCCTGCTGCGTCTGGCGATCGCGGTAGTAGTGATGGCGGCCGCGCTGGTTGGCATGTTGTATGTCATGCCTGAGTGGGCGCAGGGTACCATGCCTTACCGCCTGATGCGTCTGATGGCCGTGGTGGTGGTCGGGGTGGTGGCGTACTTTGCCACGCTGGCGGTGCTTGGCTTCAAAGTGAAAGAGTTCACCCGCCGCACGGTATAAACGCCAAAAGGGGAGTTCACCAGAAGGTGCTCCCCGCTTCATGACGTGCCGCTACTGCGTCAAATCGAAATCTTTTTCCCGCCCGTGATACGTGCCGTGGCCGTCTGACCATCCGCACCGTACAGCCCTGGCTCTTTATAGGGCTTTAACACCTCAAGCGCCTGCTGATTACGGATAATCTGACCTTCCAGCAGCCAGCCGTTATGCTGGTTGAGATCGCGAAGATGCTGGGTTTTTTCTGTAATGGTCTGCCAGCGTTCGTTGATCTCATCATTGGCGCTGCGTTTCGCGTCTTGCTCAGCGCGTCGCTGTTTTTCCAGATAATCCAGGGTCGCCAGCAGCGAGCTTTTATCTTCAGTAATGCGTTGCAACGCGCTGCCGTTGATTTGACCAGAAGAGAGGTGGTGCTGTTCGGCATCCATCACCGTTTTCAGGTCGTTCAGGACCACCGTCATCTGATCCAGTATTTCTGACAGTCGACTCATACGGTTAGTTACTCTGGAGGAAACTCTGTGCGTCCTGAATCAGCGCATCAGCGATTTTGCTGGTATCCATTTTCAGTTCGCCGTTACGGATAGCCGTTTTCAGCGCTTCAACACGTTCCATGTTGATATCGCTGCTGCCTGGCTGCATCAGCTTCGACTGGGCATCGCTCAGCGTGACGCTGGTGCTGTTAGCCGTCGACGTTTTTTCCAGACGCGTTTTTTGCGGGGCAGCCTCATTCGTTTCGCGAGGTTGTACAGTGCTAACCGGCTTCAGGGCTGATGTACGATCAATGCTCATAGTGTTGTCCTCATCGAGGGTTCGCGGCGTTTGCGCCTGACATCATCATTTGTTGAATATTTATCGGCAGTCGCCGCGAAATCTTTAAAAAGATTACAGGTTAATCAGAATATTCCCATCAGGACCGACCGTGCCGCTGACCACCTGGCCTGAGGACATTCTGACCCGGGCATTTTGCGCCACTGCGGCATTATTCAGCGCTTTTCCTTCACTGTTGATACTAAAGCCTTCGCCATTGGCGACCACCATCACCTGTTGTCCCGCTTTCACCCGCCACGCCTGGCGCAGCATGGATAGCTGTATCGCCTGTCCAGGAGCGACATCGCGCAGGCTGACCGCCTCCTGAGCCTGGTTGATATCCAGCATCGTCCGCGGTGGAAGCTGATCCAGACGGCCTCGCTTCAGCGTTACGCTGTCAGGTTGCAGCAGGCTGCCCCGGGGAATGGGAACGGCGGCGACAACATAATTGCCCGTCGCCTGAACCGCAACCTGTAAGTAGCGTTTTTCATTGGCGCAACGCGCAAGCACGTTCACGTTGCCCCATAAGCGGGTGCTGCCGGTCACGCTAAATGACGGGGCTTCGCAGGAAGGATAAAGGTTAGGCGGGGTGCGCACGGTCACGCGTACGTCATCGCTGAAACCGGCCAGCTTCTGCGCAAAGAATGCATTGAGCTGGTCCTCTAACCCCTCCGCCTGCACCAGAGGGCTCAAAAGCAGTAGGGCCGCCGCCAGGCCACGTTTAAAAGTCCGCATCGCACGTTCCACCATGTCCAGAATTAAGCAAATTCTACCCGCAGTGGTTTTCCATCAACGCAACAAATAGCGACGCATTTTGCGCTTATTCCGTCGATAAGGGAGACGCCTTGAGATTTAAGCTGTGAACTGAAATTTTCTCATCAGCGGAGGAGACATGCTCGATAAACTCGACGCCGCGTTACGTTTTCAGCAGGAAGCGCTCAACTTACGCGCCCAGCGGCAGGAGATTTTAGCCGCCAATATCGCCAACGCGGATACCCCCGGGTATCAGGCGCGCGATATTGATTTTTCCAGTGAACTCAAAAAAGTGATGGAGCGTGGACGTGCCGAAGGAACGGGTGTCTCACTGGCCCTGACCTCCTCACGTCATATTCCCGCTCAGGCGATGACCGCGCCAACGACCGACCTGCTTTACCGTATTCCCGATCAGCCCTCGCTTGATGGCAACACCGTCGACATGGACCGGGAGCGCACACAGTTTGCCGATAACAGCCTGCAATACCAGACAGGACTGACGCTACTCGGCGGGCAAATTAAAGGCATGATGACCGTCCTACAGGGGGGCAATTAGTAAATGGCCTTGCTGAATATTTTTGATATCGCCGGTTCGGCATTAACGGCGCAGTCCAAACGACTGAACGTGGCCGCCAGTAACCTGGCCAACGCCGACAGCGTGACCGGCCCTGACGGACAACCGTATCGCGCTAAACAGGTCGTCTTCCAGGTTGATGCTGCACCGGGTGCGGCAACGGGCGGCGTTAAAGTGGCGGACGTGGTTGAGAGCCAGGCGCCCGACAAGCTGGTTTACGAGCCAGGCAACCCGCTCGCGGATGCCAGCGGCTACGTGAAAATGCCGAACGTGGATGTGGTCGGGGAGATGGTGAACTCCATGTCCGCGTCGCGCAGCTACCAGGCAAACGTCGAAGTGCTTAATACCGTGAAGAGCATGATGCTCAAAACACTCACTCTCGGCCAGTAAAGGAGACACGCATGTCCATCGCCGTAAACGTGAATGACCCGACAAATACCGGCGTCAACAGCACCAGCAGTGCGACCGGTTCCAGCTCTCTCACCGGGAGCAATGCCTCCGATTTACAGAGCAGCTTTCTGACCCTGCTGGTGGCGCAGCTGAAAAATCAGGACCCGACCAATCCGATGCAGAACAACGAACTGACCACGCAGCTTGCGCAGATCAGTACCGTCAGCGGCATTGAGAAACTGAACACCACGCTCGGCTCGGTCTCCGGACAAATCGATAACAGCCAGTCCTTGCAGGCCGCCAACCTGATCGGTCACGGGGTGATGATCCCGGGGACCACGATTCTGGCGGGCACCAGCACCACCGATGGCACGTCCACCACCACCACGACGCCGTTTGGCGTTGAGTTGCAGCAGCCGGCCGACAAAGTCACCGCCACAATCAAAGACGCCAGCGGCAACGTGGTGCGCACGATTGAGATTGGCGAGCTTAAAGCGGGCGTTCATACCTTTACCTGGGATGGCAGCCTGACCGATGGCACTAAAGCGCCTAACGGCTCGTATCAGGTTGCGATTAGCGCCAGCAACGGCACCACTCAGCTGGTGGCTCAGCCGCTACAGTTTGCCCTGGTTCAGGGCGTCATCAAGGGTAGCGATGGCAACAAACTGGATTTGGGTACCTCCGGTACCACCACACTCGACGAAGTTCGGCAGATTATCTAAGCCTTCATACTTATCAGGAGTAAGTCATGGCCTTTTCTCAAGCGGTCAGCGGCCTGAATGCTGCGGCCACCAACCTGGACGTCATTGGCAACAACATCGCCAACTCCGCGACCTATGGTTTTAAATCCGGTTCTGCGTCTTTTGCAGATATGTTTGCAGGCTCTAAAGTGGGCCTGGGCGTGAAGGTGGCGGGTATCACCCAGGACTTCACCGACGGGACGACCACCAACACCGGTCGCGGTCTGGACGTCGCCATCAGCCAGAACGGTTTCTTCCGTATGGTGGATGCCAACGGTTCCGTATTCTACAGCCGCAACGGCCAGTTCAAGCTGGATGAAAACCGTAACCTGGTGAACATGCAGGGGCTTCAGTTAACCGGTTATCCGGTTGCCGGCACGCCGCCTACGGTGCAAACCGGTGCGAATCCGCAGGCGATCTCCATCCCAACGACGCTGATGGCGGCGAAGTCCACCACCACGGCCTCTCAGCAGATCAACCTGAATTCCACCGATACCGCGCCAACCGTCGCCTTCGACCCGGCCAACCCTGACTCTTACAACAAGAAAGGCACCGTGACGGTGTTTGACAGCCAGGGTAATGCGCACAACATGAACCTGTTTTATGTCAAAAACGCGACGCCAGCTAACTCCTGGAAGGTGTATTCACAGGACGGCAGCGTAGCGGGAGATGCAGCGAAACTGGCAACCACGCTGACCTTTAACGCGAGCGGCGTGCTGACGGGTGGCGATGATATCAAGATCACAACGGGCACCGTTCCGGGTGCGACGCCAGCCACGTTTGACATGAGTTTCGCCAACTCCATGCAGCAAAACACCGGTGCGAACAACATCGTGGCGACGAGCCAGAACGGCTATAAGCCGGGCGATCTGGTGAGCTACCAGATCAACGATGACGGTACCGTTGTCGGTAACTATTCGAACGAACAGACCCAGGTGCTGGGCCAGATCGTGCTGGCAAACTTCGCTAACAACGAAGGCCTGAAATCCGAAGGGGATAACGTCTGGTCTGCCACGCAGTCTTCCGGTGTTGCCCTGCTGGGTACCGCAGGTTCCGGTAACTTCGGCACGCTGACTAACGGCGCGCTGGAAGCCTCCAACGTCGATCTGAGTAAAGAGCTGGTGAACATGATCGTCGCGCAACGTAACTACCAGTCCAACGCGCAGACCATCAAAACCCAGGATCAGATCCTCAACACGCTGGTTAACCTGCGTTAAGCAGCTGACGGGAAAGCGCAATGGATCACGCAATATATACAGCGATGGGCGCAGCAAGCCAGACGCTCAATCAGCAGGCCGTTACCGCCAGCAACCTGGCAAACGCCTCCACGCCAGGTTTTCGTGCGCAGCTCAATGCGCTGCGTGCGGTGCCGGTAGAAGGGCTGTCATTGCCCACGCGTACGCTGGTCACCGCCTCCACGCCGGGCGCCGACATGACGCCAGGCCAGATGGATTACACCGCGCGTCCGCTGGACGTTGCCCTTCAGCAAGACGGCTGGCTGGCGGTGCAAACGGCGGACGGCGGGGAAGGGTATACCCGCAACGGTAATATCCAGGTAAGCGCCACCGGGCAACTGACGATTCAGGGGCATCCGGTGATGGGCGAAGCCGGTCCGTTGACGGTTCCGGAAGGGTCCGAGCTGACCATTGCGGCAGACGGGACGATCTCGGCGTTAAACCCGGGTGACCCGGCGAACACCGTTGCGCCTGTCGGTCGTCTGAAGCTGGTGAAAGCGGAAGGCAACGAAGTGCAGCGTGGCGATGACGGGATGTTCCGTCTGACCCAGGCGGCGCAGGCCACGCGTGGCGCCACGTTACAGGCCGACCCGACCATCCGCGTGATGTCCGGCGTGCTGGAAGGCAGTAACGTGAAGCCGGTAGAAGCCATGACCGACATGATCGCCAGCGCCCGCCGCTTCGAAATGCAGATGAAAATCATCAGCAGCGTCGATGAAAACGCAGGCAAGGCTAACCAACTTCTGGCTATGAGTTAACAGGACTTCCTATGATCAGTTCTTTATGGATCGCGAAAACCGGTCTGGACGCACAGCAAACCAATATGGATGTGATTGCCAACAACCTGGCAAACGTCAGCACCAATGGTTTCAAGCGCCAGCGTGCGGTTTTCGAAGATTTGCTTTATCAAACGATTCGTCAGCCAGGGGCGCAGTCTTCTGAGCAAACCACGCTGCCGTCCGGTCTGCAAATTGGTACCGGCGTGCGCCCGGTCGCCACCGAGCGTCTGCACAGCCAGGGCAACCTGTCCCAGACCAACAACAGTAAAGACGTTGCCATCAAAGGTCAGGGTTTCTTCCAGGTGCAGCTGCCTGACGGGACCTCCGCCTATACCCGCGATGGTTCTTTCCAGGTGGATCAGAATGGTCAGCTGGTGACGGCGGGCGGTTTCCAGGTTCAGCCTGCGATCACCATCCCGGCGAACGCGCTGAGTATCACCATTGGTCGTGACGGTATCGTCAGCGTCACTCAGCAAGGTCAGGCCGCGCCGGTCCAGGTTGGACAGCTTAACCTGACGACCTTCATGAACGATACCGGACTGGAAAGCATCGGCGAGAATCTCTACACCGAAACGCAGTCTTCCGGCACGCCAAATGAAAGTACCCCGGGCCTGAACGGGGCGGGGCTGTTGTATCAGGGGTATGTGGAAACCTCGAACGTTAACGTGGCGGAAGAGCTGGTGAATATGATCCAGGTCCAGCGCGCCTATGAAATTAACAGTAAAGCAGTGTCGACGACCGACCAGATGCTGCAAAAACTGACGCAACTCTAAGGTGTAGCCCGGTGCGGTAAACGTCGCACCGGCTCCCTGTTTTCGAAGATGAAGGCAATGCAAAAAAACGCGGCGTTTCGTTATCCGATCCTGACTGTTCTGGCCGTCACCCTCAGCGGGTGTGCCTGGATCCCGTCTAAACCATTGGTACAGGGTGCGACTACCGCCCAACCCGTTCCCGGCCCCGCGCCGGTGGTGAACGGCTCTATTTTCCAGACCGCGCAGCCGATTAACTACGGTTATCAGCCGCTGTTTGAAGACCGTCGTCCGCGTAACGTTGGCGATACGCTGACCATTGTGTTGCAGGAAAACGTCAGTGCGAGTAAGAGCTCGTCGGCGAACGCCAGCCGCGACGGCAAAACCAATTTTGGCTTCGACACCGTACCGCGCTATCTGCAAGGGCTGTTCGGCAACGCCCGTGCGGATGTGGAAGCCTCCGGCGGCAACACCTTTAACGGTAAGGGTGGCGCTAACGCCAGCAACACCTTCAGCGGAACGCTGACGGTAACGGTTGACCAGGTTCTGGTGAACGGCAACCTGCACGTGGTGGGCGAAAAACAGATCGCCATTAACCAGGGTACGGAATTCATTCGCTTCTCCGGTGTGGTTAACCCTCGCACCATCAGCGGCACCAACACCGTACCGTCCACCCAGGTGGCGGATGCGCGCATTGAGTACGTCGGCAACGGCTACATCAACGAAGCGCAAAATATGGGCTGGCTGCAACGCTTCTTCCTTAACTTATCGCCGATGTAAGCGAGGTGACCTATGTATAAATTTCTCTTCGCCGTGGCGCTGTCGCTGGTCGCTACCGTTGCGCAGGCCGATCGCATACGCGATCTCACCAGCGTGCAGGGCGTGCGCGAAAACTCCCTGATTGGCTACGGCCTGGTGGTGGGACTGGACGGGACGGGTGACCAGACGACCCAGACGCCGTTCACCACCCAGAGCCTGAACAATATGCTCTCGCAGCTCGGTATTACCGTACCGGCCGGGACCAACATGCAGCTGAAAAACGTGGCGGCCGTGATGGTGACCGCGTCTTATCCGGCCTTTGCGCGTCAGGGGCAGACCATCGACGTGGTTGTCTCGTCGATGGGTAACGCCAAAAGTCTGCGCGGTGGTACGCTGCTGATGACGCCGCTGAAAGGCGTCGACAGCCAGGTGTATGCTCTGGCGCAGGGCAACATTCTGGTTGGCGGGGCAGGCGCGTCGGCGGGCGGCAGCAGCGTGCAGGTGAACCAGCTGAACGGGGGACGTATTACCAACGGCGCGATCATCGAACGTGAGCTGCCGACCCAGTTCGGTACCGGCAACACCATTAACCTGCAACTGAATAACGAAGACTTCACGATGGCGCAGCAGATCGCTGACACCATCAACCGCAGCCGGGGCTACGGCAGCGCCACCGCGCTGGATGCCCGCACCGTGCAGATCCGCACGTCAACCGGCAGCAGCAACCAGGTGCGGATGCTGGCCGATATCCAGAATATGGAAGTGAACGTGCCGATTCAGGATGCGAAAGTCATTATCAACTCCCGTACCGGCTCGGTGGTGATGAACCGCGAAGTGACGCTGGACAGCTGCGCCGTTGCGCAGGGCAATCTTTCCGTCACGGTTAACCGCTCGGCCAACGTCAGCCAGCCGGATACCCCGTTTGGCGGCGGTCAGACGGTAGTGACCCCGCAAACGCAGATTGATTTACGGCAGAGCGGCGGTTCGTTGCAGAGCGTGCGCTCCAGCGCCAACCTGAACAGCGTTGTGCGTGCTCTGAATGCGCTGGGTGCAACGCCAATGGATCTGATGTCCATTCTGCAATCCATGCAAAGTGCAGGCTGCCTGCGCGCCAGACTGGAAATCATCTAAATGCTGACCGATAGCAAACTGTTGACCAGTGCCGCCTGGGATGCCCAGTCGCTCAACGAGCTGAAAACCAAAGCGGGCAAGGATCCGGCGGCGAATATCCGCCCGGTTGCCCGTCAGGTGGAAGGCATGTTCGTGCAGATGATGTTGAAAAGCATGCGTGAAACCCTGCCGAAAGATGGCATGTTCAGCAGCGATTCCACGCGGCTTTACACCAGCATGTACGATCAGCAGATTGCCCAGCAAATGACCGCCGGAAAGGGGCTCGGCCTGGCGGATATGATTGTGAAGCAGACCGCAGCCGCTCAGGGGCTCCCGCCTGAAGAGGCCCCGCCGCAGGTGCCGCTGAAGTTTGATCTGGAAAAGGTGACCAGTTATCAAAATCAGGCGCTGACGCAGATGGTGCGTAAGGCGATGCCGAAGCCGGCAGAAACGCGTGACGAGCCGCTCTCCGGCGACAGCAAAGACTTCCTGGCGCAGCTCTCCCTCCCGGCGCGTCTTGCCAGTGAAGAGAGCGGCGTGCCGCACCATCTGATTCTGGCGCAGGCGGCGCTGGAGTCGGGCTGGGGGCAACGTCAGATCCGCAGGGAGAACGGTGAGCCGAGCTTCAACATCTTTGGCGTGAAGGCCACCTCCAGCTGGAAAGGGCCGACCACCGAGATCACCACCACCGAATATGAGAACGGTGCGGCAGTGAAGGTGAAAGCCAAATTCCGCGTCTACAGCTCGTATCTGGAAGCGTTGTCGGATTATGTCGGGCTGCTGAGCCGGAATCCGCGCTACACCGCCGTGACCCAGGCCGCCACGCCAGAGCAGGGCGCTCAGGCATTGCAGAATGCTGGCTACGCGACCGATCCAAACTATGCGCGCAAGCTGACCAGCATGATCCAGCAGCTGAAATCCATGTCTGAGAAGGTCAGCAAAGCGTATAGCACAGATCTCGAAAATCTGTTCTGAAAGTTCTCAAGTCCCGGTGGAGGTTGCCGATAACCTTCATCAGGACTCGTGTCTGAACGTATAAAAGGAACCCCCATGTCCAGTTTGATTAACAGCGCCATGAGTGGCCTCAGTGCTGCGCAGTCGGCACTCAATACCGTCAGTAATAATATTTCAAGCTACAACGTGGCAGGTTATACCCGCCAGACCACCATTCTGGGGGCATCAAACAGCACCCTGACCGGCGGTGGCTGGGTGGGTAACGGGGTCTATGTCTCCGGTGTTCAGCGTGAATATGATGCGTTTATCACCAACCAGCTGCGCGCGGCGCAGAACCAGAGTAGTGGGCTGACCACGCGCTACCAGCAGATGTCAAAAATTGACGACGTGCTTTCTGATACCACAAACTCGCTTTCTGCCAACCTCCAGGATTTCTTTAAAAGCCTGCAAACGCTGGTGAGTAACGCAGAAGATCCGGCTGCACGCCAGACGGTACTCGGGAAGGCGGATGGTCTGGTAAACCAGTTTAAAACCAACGATCAATATCTCCGCGATCAGGATGCGCAGGTCAATACGGCGATTTCTACCAGCGTCGATCAGATCAATAACTACGCGAAACAAATTGCCAATCTTAACGATCAGATCTCCCGGCTGACTGGCGTCGGTGCGGGCGCATCTCCGAACGAACTGCTCGATCAGCGCGATCAGCTGGTGAGTGAACTGAACAAGATTGTCGGTGTGGACGTCACCGTACAGGACAGCGGCACCTACAACATCTCTATCGCCAACGGTTACACCCTGGTACAGGGCAGCAACGCCAGCCAGCTGGCGGCGGTGAAATCCAGTGCGGACCCTGCGCGTACAACAATTGCGTATGTGGATGCCGCAGCGGGCAACGTGGAGATCTCAGAAAAACAGATCACCACGGGGTCGCTTGGGGGGCTGTTAACGTTCCGTTCTCAGGATCTGGATCAGGCGCGAAACACCCTTAACCAGATGGCGCTGGCGTTTGCGGATGCCATGAATACCCAGCACCAGGCAGGCTTTGATGCCAACGGGGATGCAGGCGGCAAGCTGTTTGATTTTGGCTCCCCGGCGGTGCTGAGTAACGGTAAAAACACCGGAAGCGCGTCCGTTACGGCCACGATGACGGACAGTACAAAGGTCCAGGCGACAAACTATAAAGTTGAGTACAACGGTACAGACTGGACAATCACGCGTCTGTCGGACAACACCAGCTTCACGGCCAAGCCTGACGCCAGCGGTAATCTGTCGTTTGATGGTCTCAACGTTAAGATTAGCGGTTCGGCCAATAATAAAGACAGCTTTATCGTGAAGCCGGTGAATGACGTTATTGTGAATATGGACGTTGCGATCAGCGACGAATCCAAATTGGCGATGGCCTCCGCGAAAGGAAGCGGCGAAAGCGACAATACCAATGGCCAGAAGCTGCTGGATTTGCAGAGCGCCAAATTGGTGGGGGGGAACAAAACCTTTAACGATGCTTATGCCGCGCTGGTCAGTACGGTGGGCAGCACCACGGCGTCGCTGAAAACCAGCAGCGAAACCAAAGTCAACGTGGTGACGCAGCTGACCAAACAACAGCAGTCAATCTCCGGGGTTAACCTGGATGAAGAGTATGGCAACCTGCAACGCTATCAGCAGTACTATCTGGCGAATGCGCAGGTGCTGCAAACGGCGAGCACGCTGTTTGATGCATTGATCAATATCCGCTAAGGCTGAGGCATAAAAAATGCGTATTAGTACTCAAATGATGTATGAGCAAAGCATGCGCGGCGTGACGAACTCCCAAAGTCTCTGGCTCAGCTACGGCGAGCAGATGTCTACGGGGAAGCGCATCAACCGTCCGTCTGACGATCCGATTGCCGCCTCGCAGGCCGTTGTGCTCTCTCAGGCTCAAACGCAAAACAGCCAGTATGCGCTGGCACGCTCTTTCGCTACGACAAAAGTTTCGCTGGAAGAGAACGTGTTATCGCAAGTGACAACCGCTATCCAGGCTGCTCAGGAAAAGATTGTCAATGCGGGCAACGGTACGTTAAGTGACGATGACCGCGCTTCGCTGGCCACGAACCTGCAAGGTATTCGCGATCAGCTCATGAACCTCGCTAACAGCACGGACGGTAATGGTCGCTATATTTTTTCCGGTTACAAGACCGAAGCGGCGGCTTTCGACCAGACTACGGGTGATTATAAGGGCGGCGGAACGCCAATCAGCCAGCAGGTTGACTCCGCGCGCACGATGCAAATCAGCCATACGGGCACTGAAGTTTTCGATAGCTTCACCAGCAATGCGAAGCCAGAGCCAGATGGTAGTGCGCCGGAAACGAATTTGTTCAAGATCCTCGACGCCGCAATTGAAGCGCTGAATACGCCGATTGGGGAGGATGAAACGAAAGCCGAGGCGTTTACGGCGGCTATTGATAAAGCCAACCGTGGCCTGAGCAACTCCCTCAACAACGTGCTGACCGTGCGCGCCGACCTCGGTATCAAGCTGGATGAGCTGGGCAAGCTGGACGCTCTGGGTGAAGACCGCGCGCTGGGTCAGACCCAGCAGATGAGTAACCTGGTTGACGTGGACTGGAACTCGGTGATTTCGTCCTACACCATGCAGCAGGCGGCGTTGCAGGCCTCGTATAAAGCCTTTAGCGATATGCAGGGTATGTCTTTGTTCCAGATGAACAAATAAGACTCTGACCTGTTTGGCATGTCTTGAAACTGGGCATGTTTTGACTGCCCAACCCGTCCGGGTTGGGCATTTTTTTTACACACTTTCTGCCTATGCGGACAGCACCCTGGCGCTTTCAACCACTCTGATAGCCAGCGCAATGGCGCCACACAGGGTTGCCAGAGCTACCACGCCAGACCAACCCGCCAGCGTATAGATATTGCTGCCTACTGCCGAACCCAGCGCCATTCCGATGAAAATGACGGTAAACAGCAGGGCGTTCAGGCGTCCGCGGGCCTGCGGCTCAAGGCTATAGACCAGGTTCTGGTGGGCCACGAGGCTGGACTGCAAGCCGAGATCGAAACCGACCGCGGAGAGGGCAATCAGTATCAACTGACCGTGTACACCCAGTGCTGGCATCAGGAACATCAGGGCAAACGAGAGGGTCACCAGCGCGGCACCCAACTGGGTGACTTTACCGGCGCCCAGCTTATCGGCAAGACCACCCGCCAGCGGTGCAGCCAGCGCGCCAGCGGCTCCGGCAATACCAAATCCACCCGCCACGGCGCTGCCAAGGTGATACCGTTCCAGCAGCATAACCGCCAGCGTTGACCAGAATGCGCTAAAGGCAATCGACAGAAAACCCTGGGCCAGCGCGGCCCGACGCAGCGCCGGATAGCGGCGCCAGAGGTGTTCCATGGAACGCATCAGCGCCGGGTAGCTTAGCGTGGAGTGAACGGCGAAGCGGGGAAGCACGGCCCACATCACCACGCCGATAAAGGCAATACTTGCGGCGGCCAACTGATACATCACCCGCCAGCCAAAGGCCTCACCCACCACGCCGCTCACGGTTCTGGAGAGCAAAATCCCCAGCAGCAGGCCGGTCATCACCGTGCCGACCGTTTTTCCCTGTTTGCCTTCCGGCGCGAGGATCGCTGCGGCCGGGACGATATCCTGCGCCATGGTCGCCGCCATGCCAATCAGCAGGCTGGTGAGCAGCAGGGAGTGCAGCTGTCCGGTCAGGCTACAACCCAGCAAGAACAGCGCCAGGGCCGCACTTTTTATCAGGATCAACGTTCTGCGGTCATGACGATCGCCGAGCGGGAGCAGAAACAGGATGCCTAAGGCATAACCCGTCTGGGTGAGCGTCGGGACCATGCCCATGCCTTCGATGCTCAGGTGCAGGTCTGAGCCCATCAGCGGCAGCAGAGGCTGAGCATAATAGATGGATGCCACGCTAAAGCCCGCACCGAGCGCCAGCATTAAGATGACCCAGCGGCTCACGGCCCGGGTGGTGGTTGTGTTCATAAGATGTTCCTCATTCGTCGTGTGCGGCTATTTTTTATCAGTACGCCTTGCGACGGTAGCGGGCGCGGTGGTAAAACGCTTATACGTGTAGCGTATGGGTGAAAATGGTATGAAAAGGCCTGAGCGTATAGATCGGGTAGAACTGATGCGAACGTTTGTACGCATTGTGGAGGCGGGGTCCCTTTCAGCGGCGGCACGTCAGCTGGCAACAACCCAGGCCACGGTGAGCCGACGGTTGCAGTCGCTTGAGACCATGCTGGGAGTACGCCTGATGCTGCGCACAACCCATACGACCCGGCTGACCGATGACGGCGAACGCTGCTATCAGCATGCCCGACGGGTGATTGACAGCTGGCTGGCGCTGGAAGACGAGGTAGGGCAGACGGAAGATGAACCGGTTGGGGTGCTGAGGGTGCGCGCTCCGCACGCGTTTGGCCAGGATCAGCTTCTGAAACCGTTAACCGAATTTTTGCAGCGCTATCCCCAGCTTTCTGTTGAGTGGATGCTTAACGATCGCTCGGTTGATTTCCTCGGCGACAACCTTGACTGTGCTATTCGGGTGGGGGTGGAAGTCGATCCGGCGACCGTGTCCATGCTGCTGGCTGAAGTGCCGCGCTCGGTGGTGGCGTCACCGGAATTACTGGCCCGTTATCCCGCGATAAAAACGCCGGAAGATTTGCAACAGCTTCCCTGGATTGCCATCAGCTCTTTTTATCAACGCCATGTGGAGCTTTTCCACGATGCATCATCCGCCCCGGCGCGGGTTACCATTACGCCACGCCTGAGTACCGACAGCCTGTATGTGGCGCGCAATACGGCACTCACCGGGCTTGGCGTGGCGGTGGTATCCAGCTGGACGGTACAGGATGATATTCAGGAAGGAAGACTGGTGCATCTACTGCCAGAGTGGCAGCCGGCAGCGTTACCGGTACATCTGGTTTACCCCTGGTCTCGTTATTATCCGGCGCGTTTGCGGCGTTTTCTGGAGCTGATGCGGCAGATAATGCCGGAGGTCACCGGGATGAGAAAGCCCCTGCAACAGCCATAAAAAAGCCGACCCGAAGGTCGGCTTTCAGTCTTACTTAGCGTGCGTTATTCAACAGGCTGAGGACGGGTAGCTGGCGCAGTAGCCATGTGCGTCGCACTGTGACCACCGGCAGCACCTTTGCCTTCGAAGTTGAATGCCGGACGAACCCAGTCGCTATGGCGTGGCGCTTCAGGTACATACTCAGGTGCCGGGGCGCGAGTCATCGGCGCGGTAGCAACGTGAACAGGCGCTGGCGCGGCAACGACCTCAACCGGCTCGGATTTCACTTCAGGCGCTTTGACCTCTTCGACAACAGGTTCTACCTGAATCTCGACGTCCTGAACAACCTCTTCCGTCACCGTCTCGACGGCAACGTCTGCGGGCTCTTCTGCTGCGGAGACCGGTTCTGCTTCCTCCGCGACTTCTTCAGCCACCACGGTATCTTCTTCGGCAATGATCTGCGGGGCGGCATCAACCGGCGCAGCAATCACTTCAGGATGGGTCGTTTCAACTTCCACAGCCTGCGGTGCCGCCGTGTCAACAACCTGCGGTTCAACCACGGTTGCCGCTTCAGTCACGACGTCTTCCACCGCTGCTACCGGTGCAATCACCTCTTCGGTCACAGCCTGTTCTTCAACAGCCTGCTCCGGGCGAGCAACCGGGTAACGGATCCAGACTTTACCGGATGCCATCTCAGGTGACGCGCACGCCACGGTCAGCGGCATTGGCGACTGAGTCGGGTAACGCTCGTCACGGTAACGACGACGACGCTGACCGCTCACGCGCAGATGACGCGGAGAACGACGGGAGCGACGCGGCATACCTGCGTTGTCACGGTTTTCGCTGCTTTCGTCCTGCTCAACCTGATTTTCCACGACGGCTGGCAGGTCAACTTTCGCAACCTGGGTACCCGTTGTGCTTTCTGCTGCTTCAACCACGATAACGTCGTTTTCTTCCGCCTGAACAGCACCCACACGTACTTTCTGGGTCAGCTGACGCTGCTTACGACGCGGCATAACCTGAGTACGCTCTTCCTGCTCCGTGTCCTGCTGTTCAACAGGCGCTTCGCGGTTCAGGTTTTTGACTTCCTGCTGGGCCTGGCGTTTCTCGTCGTTACGACGACGGTTACGCTCGCGGCGAGGCTGCTGCTCGTCACGCTGTTTGCTCTTCTCGGACTCATCGCCCGCCTGCTGGCGAATCTCACGATCTTCAACGTTCTGCTGTTGCTTCTCGCGACGGTTGCGACGGTTGTCCTCGCGTTGTTCACGACCTTCGTTGTTCTCGGAACGATTATCACGGCGCTCGTTACGATCGCTACGGTCGTTGCGGTCATTGCGATCGCGACGATTGTTCTGACGCTTACGACGATCCTGCTGACGCTCTGGTTTCGCTTCTTTTGGCGCTTCTTTCGGCTGCTCAGGCTGAACTTCTTCGCCAGCAAACATTTTTTTCAGCGCGCCGAAGAAGCGGCTCAGGAGACCCGGCTGCTCAGGCTGCGCTTTTGGCGCGGCAGGGGCTGCCTTTTGCACGGCAGGTTTTGCCGCTGGTTTTTCCAGCGTCGCTTCCGGCGGGGCTTCCGGCATGATGAAGGTTGCTAATGCAGGCTGCTCAGGTAGTTTACGCTCGGCAGGTTCTTCATCCGATGGCAGCGCCATTTCTTCTTCATGCAGCTTCGGCAGCAGGTAGCTGAGGGTGCTTGTCTCTTCGCCTTTACGCACGCGCAGCACGTGATAGTGCGGAGTTTGCATCTCGTCGTTTGGCACGATGATGCAGCGAACGCCGCCCTGACGCGCTTCGATTGCACTCACCGCTGCACGTTTTTCGTTCAGCAGGTAGGAGGCAATCGGCACCGGAACAATGGCGTGAACCTCTTTGGTGTTCTCTTTCAGCGCTTCTTCTTCAATCAGACGCAGAATGGAGAGGGAGAGCGATTCATTGTCACGCACGGTACCCGTACCGGAACAGCGCGGGCAGACGTGATGGCTGGACTCGCCGAGTGACGGGCTGAGGCGCTGACGGGACATTTCCAGCAGGCCGAAGCGGGAGATATGGCTAATCTGGATACGTGCGCGATCCTGGCGCACCGCTTCACGCAGACGGTTTTCAACCGCACGCTGGTGGCGAACCGGGGTCATGTCGATGAAGTCGATAACAATCAGACCACCCAGGTCGCGCAGGCGGAGCTGGCGGGCGATTTCATCAGCGGCTTCAAGGTTGGTGTTGAAGGCAGTCTCTTCGATGTCGCCGCCGCGGGTTGCACGCGCGGAGTTGATATCGATAGCGGTCAGCGCTTCGGTGGTATCGATAACGATAGAACCGCCGGATGGCAGACGCACTTCACGCTGGAAGGCAGACTCGATCTGGGATTCAATCTGATAGTGGCTGAACAGCGGGATTTCACCGGTGTACAGTTTAATTTTGCTGGTGAAATCCGGGCGACCCAGCGCGGCGATGTGCTGGCGAGCCAGCTCAAGCACTTTTGGGTTATCAATCAGAATTTCACCGATGTCCTGACGCAGATAATCACGGAAGGCACGCACAATAACGTTGCTTTCCTGGTGGATCAGGAACGGAGCAGGACGGCTCTCAGCCGCTTTCTTGATGGCTTCCCAGTGCTTCAGACGGAAGCTCAGGTCCCACTGCAACGCTTCGGCAGATTTGCCGACGCCTGCGGTGCGCACGATAAGGCCCATGCCGTCTGGCAGCTCGAGACTTGCCAGCGCTTCTTTCAGCTCGGTACGGTCATCGCCTTCGATACGGCGAGAGATGCCACCCGCACGCGGGTTGTTTGGCATCAACACCAGATAGCTCCCTGCCAGGCTGATAAAGGTGGTCAGTGCGGCGCCTTTGTTGCCACGCTCTTCTTTATCGATCTGGACGATAACTTCCTGACCTTCACGCAGAACATCTTTAATGTTCGGACGGCCATGGGAGTTGTAGTTTGCAGGAAAATATTCGCGGGCGATTTCTTTGAGAGGAAGGAAACCGTGACGCTCAGCACCGTAATCGACAAATGCAGCTTCAAGGCTTGGTTCAATGCGGGTGATTTTGCCTTTGTAAATGTTCGCTTTTTTCTGTTCGTGTCCAGGACTTTCGATATCCAGATCGTACAGGCGCTGCCCATCCACAAGGGCGACACGCAACTCTTCTTGCTGAGTTGCGTTGATTAACATTCTTTTCATCGTAACTTACTCGTTATTCTTACATTGACGACAAAGCTGCGGGCAAGGTGACGCTTTCCGGGGTATGAACCGATGGCCTCGTGTCTATTCACGTCGCCAACCTCACGGTTGTCGCTCGCTTAAGAGGCGCAGAGTGTCGGTTGCCTGTGTTTCATACGGAAACACAGCGCAATTATCAGGGGAATTGCCTGGGAAAACTCTCCAGAGAACAATCCTTATACCGGGAAGTACTGCAACCCGCAGCCCGCTAACTGCCTGAAAGATCAATACGTCTTACGCCATTGCTGCGTGGATGATCGGTCAGACAAAATTGGTCATTCCGTCGACATCCTTACAAAACCCGGATTTAACGCGGAAAACGGATTCATTATTCCACTGCTCGCCGGGTTATAGCAAGATGACTTTTACCAATTATCACCCGGTTACTCACAGTTTCTTCACTTCAACGGGGTGATTGGTTTAATAACCACCAAATCGATTGCGCGAAAGGGGAGTGGTCCGGATAAAAGTAAATATAAGCATAGAAAAATGAGTGGCGCTAATGCCTGACGCTATTTAGAATCGCCAACCATGAAAACAGAGACTCCAGCCGTAAAAATGGTTGCCATCGCCGACGATGAGGCGGGGCAACGTATCGATAATTTTTTGCGCACCCAGTTGAAGGGCGTGCCAAAAAGTATGATTTATCGCATCTTGCGTAAGGGCGAGGTGCGGGTGAACAAAAAACGCGTGAAGCCCGAGTATAAGCTCGAGGCGGGCGATGAAATCCGTATTCCGCCGGTACGTGTTGCAGAGCGTGAAGAAGAGATCGTTTCTCCGAAGCTGCAAAAAGTCGCGGCCCTGAGCGACGTTATCCTTTATGAGGACGACCACATTCTGGTGCTGAATAAACCGTCCGGAACGGCGGTGCACGGGGGGAGCGGCCTGAGCTTCGGCGTGATTGAAGGGTTACGCGCGCTGCGCCCGGAAGCCCGTTTCCTCGAACTGGTTCATCGTCTTGACCGTGATACTTCTGGCGTGCTGCTGGTGGCGAAAAAGCGTTCTGCGCTGCGTTCACTGCATGAACAGCTGCGCGAAAAAGGGATGCAGAAAGATTATCTGGCGCTGGTGCGCGGCCAGTGGCAGTCCCACGTGAAAGTGGTGCAGGCGCCGCTGCTGAAAAATATTCTGCAAAGCGGCGAGCGCATTGTTCGCGTTAATCAGGAAGGGAAACCGTCTGAGACGCGCTTTAAAGTTGAAGAGCGCTACGAATTCGCCACGCTGGTGCGCTGTAGTCCGGTGACGGGGCGTACCCACCAGATTCGCGTCCATACCCAGTTTGCGGGCCATCCGATTGCGTTTGATGACCGCTATGGCGATCGTGAATTTGATAAGCAGCTGGCGGGGACGGGGCTATCGCGTCTGTTCCTGCATGCGGCAGCGCTGAAGTTTACCCATCCTAATACCGGTGAAGTTATCCGTATTGAAGCGCCGCTGGATGAGCAGCTCAAACGCTGTCTTAAGGTTTTGCGCGGCTGATTTTGTGCCGGGTGGCGCTGCGCTTACCCGGCCTACATGTTTTTCTCCCTCTCCCTGTGGGTGAGGGCATCAGGCCGCAACGGTCACATCGTCAGCGGATTATACGCTTCTCGCCTTAACATCTGGCACAGCGCAATCAGCGGCAACCCCACTAGCGTGTTGGGATCGCGTCCATCCAGCTTATCGAACAACGCAATCCCCAGTCCTTCACTTTTAAAGCTCCCCGCACAGTTCAGCGGACGTTCCCGACGCACATAATCCATAATCTCCTGCTCGCTGAGATGACGGAAGTGCACGTCGAAGGGTTCACATTCCGTTTGCAGATGGCCTGAGGCGGAGTTGTAGAGCGCAAGACCCGTATAAAAGGTTACGATAGTGCCACGTGCTCGCATCAACTGCTGGCAGGCGTTTTCTTCCGTATGCGGTTTACCGGTGATTTCGCCATCCAGCACACAAACCTGATCGGAGCCTATAATCAGATGAGCGGGGTAACGTACGGCCAGCGACTGTGCTTTCTCTTTCGCGAGACGGGTCACCAGATGACGCGGTGACTCGCCCGGCTGTGGCGTTTCATCCACCTCCGGCGTGGCGCATTCAAACGGGATCCCGAGCTTTTCCAGCAGCATTCGGCGATAAGGTGAAGTGGAAGCAAGGACGAGATTTGGCATATTTTTATCACCAGATATAGCGTATCGATGCCAGCCATTTTAAACTACAGGCCGCAATGTGTGCGAATAATTGGCAAAAGGCAGCTCTGGTTGCCTTTTTCTTTGACTCTATGACGTTACAAAGTTAATATGCGCGCCCTATGCAAAAGGTAAAATTACCCCTGACTCTTGATCCGGTTCGTACGGCTCAAAAACGCCTCGATTACGAAGGAATCTATTCTTCCGATCAGGCTGAGCGTATTGCCGAATCTGTAGTCAGTGTGGACAGTGATGTAGAATGCTCCATGTCGTTCGCTATCGACAACCAGCGTCTCGCCGTGTTAACCGGTGATGCAAAGGTGACGGTAACGCTCGAATGTCAGCGTTGCGGGAAACCGTTTGTACAGCATGTTCACACAACGTATTGTTTTAGTCCGGTTCGTTCTGACGAACAGGCTGAAGCACTCCCGGAAGCGTATGAGCCGATTGAGGTTAACGAATTCGGTGAAATCGATCTTCTGGCGCTGGTTGAAGATGAAGTCATCCTCTCCCTGCCAGTCGTTCCGGTGCATGATTCTGAACACTGTGAAGTGTCCGAGGCGGACATGGTCTTTGGGGAACTGCCTGATGAAGCGCAAAAACCAAACCCATTTGCCGTATTAGCCAGCTTAAAGCGTAAGTAATTGAGGAGTAAGGTCCATGGCCGTACAACAGAATAAACCAACCCGTTCCAAACGTGGCATGCGTCGTTCCCATGACGCGCTGACCGCAGTTACCAGCCTGTCTGTAGACAAGACTTCTGGTGAGAAACACCTGCGTCACCACATCACCGCTGACGGTTTCTACCGCGGCCGCAAGGTTATCACTAAGTAATCACGCGTCAGCGTGATTAGGCTTAGTGAGGAACTTCCCCGTGCAAACGGGGAGTTTACCGAACCAGGCTGCGACGATACCTTGACACGTCTAACCCTGGCGTTAGATGTCATGGGGGGAGATTTTGGCCCTACCGTGACAGTGCCTGCAGCATTGCAGGCACTGAATTCTAATTCGCAACTCACACTTCTTTTAGTCGGTAATCCCGACACAATCACGCCATTACTTGCAAAAGCTGACTTTGAACAACGTTCGCGTCTGCAGATTATTCCTGCGCAGTCAGTTATTGCCAGTGATGCCCGGCCATCGCAGGCTATTCGTAATAGCCGCGGCAGCTCTATGCGAATGGCGCTGGAGCTGGTGAAAGAAGGGCGAGCGCAGGCTTGCGTCAGCGCGGGAAATACTGGCGCGCTGATGGGGCTGTCGAAATTATTGCTCAAGCCGATTGAGGGCATTGAGCGTCCGGCGCTGGTGACGGTGTTACCGCATCAGCAGAAGGGCAAAACGGTGGTGCTGGATCTGGGCGCTAACGTGGATTGTGATAGTACAATGCTGGCTCAGTTTGCCGTTATGGGGTCGGTGCTGGCAGAAGACGTGGTCGGGATTAACAATCCCCGCGTTGCGTTATTGAATATTGGTGAAGAAGAGACCAAAGGCCTGGACAGTATCCGCGACGCTGCGGAAATACTCAAACAGGTTCCCTCCATCAACTATATTGGTTATCTCGAAGCCAATGAGTTGCTGACGGGCAAAACGGATGTATTAGTGTGTGATGGCTTCACCGGAAACGTGACGTTGAAGACCATGGAAGGGGTCGTGCGAATGTTCCTTTCTCTGCTGAAATCGCAGGGAGAAGGTAAAAAAAGGTCCTGGTGGCTGATTTTATTAAAGCGTTGGTTACAAAAAAGCCTGACGCGGCGATTCAGTCACCTCAACCCCGACCAGTATAATGGCGCCTGTCTGTTAGGATTGCGCGGCATCGTGATTAAGAGTCATGGCGCCGCCAATCAGCGAGCATTTACCGTCGCGATTGAACAGGCAGTGCAGGCGGTGCAGCGACAAGTCCCTCAGAGGATTGCCGCTCGCCTGGGATCTGTATTAGCTAAAAGTGACTGAGCGTACATGTATACGAAGATTTTAGGTACCGGCAGCTACCTGCCAAAACAAGTGCGTACCAACGCCGATCTTGAAAAAATGGTAGATACGTCTGACGAGTGGATTGTCACGCGCACAGGTATCCGTGAACGTCGTATCGCCGCGCCAGACGAAACTGTGTCCACCATGGGCTACGAAGCCGCTCAGCGAGCGCTTGAGATGGCTGGCATTGATAAAGAACAGATCGGGCTTATTGTGGTGGCGACCACCTCTGCCACGCATGCCTTCCCAAGCGCAGCGTGCCAGGTGCAGAACATGCTCGGCATCAAAGGCTGCCCGGCATTTGATGTTGCAGCAGCGTGCGCGGGTTTCACCTATGCGCTGAGCATCGCCGATCAGTATGTAAAATCGGGCGCCGTAAAATATGCGCTGGTGATCGGTGCTGACGTGCTGGCGCGTACCTGCGATCCAACCGATCGCGGCACGATCATTATTTTTGGCGATGGCGCGGGCGCGGTGCTGCTGGGGCAGTCCGAAGAGCCGGGCATCATCTCCACGCACCTGCATGCCGATGGCCGCTACGGCGAGCTGTTAACGCTGCCTAACGCCGATCGCGTTAATCCGGACAGTTCGATTTACCTGACAATGGCGGGTAACGAAGTGTTTAAAGTGGCCGTGACTGAACTGGCTCACATCGTTGATGAGACGCTGGAAGCGAACAATCTGGACCGCGCCGCACTCGACTGGTTGGTACCGCATCAGGCTAACCTGCGTATTATCAGCGCGACGGCGAAGAAGCTGGGCATGTCTATGGATAACGTTGTGGTGACGCTCGATCGCCACGGCAACACCTCTGCGGCATCGGTACCGTGCGCATTTGACGAAGCGGTACGCGATGGACGAATTAAACGGGGCCAACTGGTCTTGCTTGAAGCCTTTGGTGGCGGGTTCACCTGGGGTTCCGCGCTGGTTCGTTTCTAGGATAAGGATTAAAAAATGACGCAATTTGCTTTTGTGTTCCCGGGACAGGGCTCGCAAACTGTTGGGATGTTGTCTGAAATGGCAGCAAACTATCCGGTTATTGAAGAGACTTTCCGTGAAGCTTCTGACGCGCTGGGTTATGATCTGTGGGCGCTGACCCAACAGGGCCCTGCGGAAGAGCTGAACAAAACCTGGCAGACTCAACCGGCACTGCTGGCGGCCTCCGTCGCATTGTGGCGTGTATGGCAGCAGCAGGGCGGCAAAGCGCCGACGCTGATGGCGGGTCATAGCCTCGGTGAATACTCTGCGCTGGTATGCGCGGGCGTGATTGCCTTCGCTGACGCGGTACGTCTGGTTGAATTGCGTGGTAAATTCATGCAGGAAGCGGTGCCAGAGGGCACGGGCGGCATGTCTGCCATCATCGGTCTGGATGATGCTTCTATCGCTAAAGCCTGTGAAGAATCTGCTGAAGGTCAGGTCGTTTCTCCGGTAAACTTTAACTCGCCAGGCCAGGTGGTTATCGCGGGTCATAAAGAAGCGGTTGAGCGTGCAGGCGCTGCCTGTAAAGCGGCGGGCGCAAAACGTGCACTGCCCCTGCCGGTGAGCGTGCCGTCTCACTGCGCGCTGATGAAGCCCGCTGCCGATAAGCTGGCGGTTGAGCTGGAAAAAATGACCTTTAACGCACCGACGATTTCCGTTGTGAATAACGTCGATGTGAAGTGCGAAACCGCGCCGGAGGCTATCCGTAACGCGCTGGTTCGCCAGCTCTACAGCCCGGTTCAGTGGACTAAAACCGTTGAATTTATGGCCTCTCAGGGCGTGGAACATCTGTATGAAGTCGGTCCGGGTAAAGTACTTACCGGTCTGACAAAACGTATTGTAGATACCCTGACTGCCTCGGCGATTAACGAGCCGGAAGCTATGAAAGCGGCACTCTCGCAATAAAAGAGGAATACCATGAGTTTTGAAGGAAAAATCGCCCTGGTGACCGGCGCAAGCCGCGGTATTGGGCGCGCTATTGCTGAAACACTGGTTGCGCGCGGCGCAACGGTGATCGGGACTGCGACCAGCGAGAATGGCGCACAGGCTATCAGCGACTATCTGGGTGCGAACGGTAAAGGTCTGGTACTGAATGTGACTGAACCAGCATCTATCGAATCTGTTCTGGAAAATATTCGCGCAGAGTTTGGCGAAGTGGATATTCTGGTCAATAATGCCGGGATCACGCGCGACAACCTGCTGATGCGAATGAAAGACGACGAGTGGAACGATATTATCGAAACCAACCTGTCATCTGTATTCCGTCTGTCAAAAGCGGTAATGCGCGCTATGATGAAAAAGCGTCATGGTCGTATTATCACTGTAGGTTCTGTGGTTGGTACCATGGGAAATGCTGGTCAGGCTAACTACGCTGCGGCGAAAGCAGGTCTGATCGGTTTCAGTAAGTCGCTGGCGCGTGAAGTCGCGTCCCGCGGAATTACTGTAAACGTTGTTGCTCCGGGCTTTATTGAAACGGACATGACGCGTGCGCTAACTGATGAGCAGCGTGCGGGTACGCTGGCGGCAGTTCCGGCGGGTCGTCTTGGCGACCCTAAAGAAATCGCCAGCGCGGTTGCATTTTTAGCCTCTGACGAAGCGGGTTACATCACTGGTGAAACCCTCCACGTCAACGGCGGGATGTACATGGTTTAATCACGATCGAAAATATTTGCGTTATTTGGGCAAATGGCCTCAAAATAACGTAAAATCGTGGTAAGACCTGCCGGGATTTAGTTGCAAATTTTTCAACATTTTATACACTACGAAAACCATCGCGAAAGCGAGTTTTGATAGGAAATTTAAGAGTATGAGCACTATCGAAGAACGCGTTAAGAAAATTATCGGCGAACAGCTGGGCGTTAAGCAGGAAGAAGTTGTGAACTCCGCTTCCTTTGTTGAAGACCTGGGCGCAGATTCTCTTGACACCGTTGAGCTGGTAATGGCTCTGGAAGAAGAGTTTGATACTGAGATTCCGGACGAAGAAGCTGAGAAAATCACCACCGTTCAGGCTGCCATTGATTACATCAACGGTCACCAGGCGTAAGTGAACATCTCCAGGCGGTCATTCGACCGCCTGAGTTTTATCTTTTGTTGTCCCACGAATCTCTTTTTTTATCCCTCCCTGGAGGACAAGCGTGTCTAAGCGTCGTGTAGTTGTGACCGGACTTGGCATGTTGTCTCCTGTCGGCAATACCGTAGAGTCCACCTGGAAAGCTCTCCTTGCCGGTCAGAGCGGCATCAGCCTAATCGACCATTTCGATACTAGCGCCTATGCAACGAAATTTGCTGGCTTAGTAAAGGATTTTAACTGTGAAGAGATCATCTCGCGCAAAGAACAGCGCAAGATGGATGCCTTCATTCAATATGGAATTGTCGCTGGCGTTCAGGCCATGCAGGATTCTGGCCTTGAGATTACGGAAGAGAACGCGACCCGTATCGGCGCCGCTATCGGCTCCGGGATTGGCGGTCTGGGTCTGATTGAAGAAAACCATACATCTCTGATGAATGGCGGCCCGCGTAAAATCAGCCCGTTCTTCGTTCCGTCTACGATTGTCAACATGGTGGCAGGTCACCTGACCATTATGTTCGGCCTGCGTGGCCCAAGCATCTCAATCGCGACAGCCTGTACGTCTGGCGTGCATAACATCGGCCAGGCCGCGCGTATCATTGCGTACGGCGATGCAGATGCTATGGTTGCGGGCGGCGCTGAAAAAGCCAGTACCCCACTGGGCGTCGGTGGCTTCGGTGCAGCGCGTGCGCTCTCTACCCGAAACGATAATCCTCAGGCGGCGAGCCGTCCGTGGGATAAAGACCGTGACGGCTTCGTGCTGGGTGACGGTGCAGGCATGATCGTACTGGAAGAGTACGAACACGCGAAAAAACGTGGCGCGAAAATTTATGCTGAAGTTGTTGGCTTTGGCATGAGCAGCGATGCTTATCACATGACGTCTCCTCCAGAGAACGGCGCAGGCGCTGCGCTGGCGATGGAAAACGCCATCCGTGATGCGGGCATTACGCCAGCACAGATTGGCTACGTTAACGCGCACGGGACGTCTACCCCTGCGGGCGATAAAGCAGAAGCGCAGGCTGTTAAGTCTATCTTCGGCGAATCTGCCAGCCGTGTGCTCGTGAGCTCCACGAAATCCATGACCGGTCACCTGCTGGGTGCTGCGGGGGCAGTAGAGTCAATCTACTCTATTCTCGCGCTGCGCGATCAGGCTGTACCGCCAACCATCAACCTGGATAATCCGGATGAAGGTTGCGATCTGGACTTCGTTCCTCACGAAGCGCGCCAGGTTAGCGGTATGGAGTATACCCTGTGTAACTCCTTCGGCTTCGGTGGGACTAACGGTTCTCTGATCTTCAAAAAGGTCTGAGTCTGGTTAGTCGCTGACGATAAAAAAAGGTCCGCTTGCCGGGCCTTTTTTATTAGGTGAAATCCCCTTGTCCGGCTGCCCACATCCTGCCAGACTGAGCCTCCACGCATAAGGAGCCACCATGTTTTTAATTAATGGCCTTGAGCAAGAAACGCTGCCGGCCAGCGACAGGGCGACCCAGTTTGGCGATGGCTGTTTCACGACTGCGCGTATTCTCGACGGTGGCGTGTGCCTGCTCGGGGCCCATATCCTTCGTTTACAAAAAGCCTGCGAAACATTACTGATCCCCTTCTCGCAGTGGGACATTCTTGAAAGTGAAATGCGTCGGCTGGCGGCAGATAAGGCAAGCGGCGTCCTGAAAGTCATTATCAGCCGCGGGAGCGGTGGCCGGGGTTATAGCGGATCTGCCTGTCTGCATCCTACGCGGATCCTTTCCGTTTCAGATTATCCTTCCCATTATGCGCACTGGCGTGAAGAGGGCGTTGCCCTGGCGCTAAGCCCGGTACGTCTGGGGCGAAACCCGATGCTCGCGGGTATAAAACATCTCAACCGCCTTGAACAGGTGCTTATTCGTACTCATCTTGAGCAGACGGAGGCCGGGGAGGCGCTGGTTCTTGACAGCGAAGGGTACATTACGGAATGCTGTGCGGCTAATTTACTCTGGCGGAAGGGCAGTGACGTGTTCACGCCTTCGCTGGAGCAGGCCGGCGTCAACGGCATTATGCGGCAGTTTTGTCTGCACCAGCTGGCACGCGCAGGCTTTCGCGTTGTCGAAGTCAACGCTAAGGAAGAGGCGCTGCTGGCTGCCGATGAAGTCGTTATCTGCAATGCGCTGATGCCCGTTGTCCCCGTTCGCGCTTATGGCCGCAAATGCTGGTCATCCCGCGAGCTGTTCCAGTTTCTGGCCCCGTTATGTGAGCAAACCAGGTAGTCATGAAGAAAATGTTACGCTTTGTCCTCCTTCTTATCGTTGCGTTCGGTATCGCTGGCGGAGCGGGAGTGTGGAAAGTCCGTCAGCTGGCGGAGAGTAAGATCCTGATTAAAGACGAGACGATTTTTACCCTGAAAGCGGGGACCGGGCGGCAGGCGCTTGGTCAGCAGCTGTATGACGACAAAATTATCAATCGCCCACGCGTATTCCAGTGGCTGCTGCGTATTGAACCGGACCTGTCACATTTCAAGGCCGGTACCTATCGCTTTACCCCTGGCATGACCGTGCGCGAGATGCTGCAACTGCTGGAGAGTGGTAAAGAAGCCCAGTTCCCGCTGCGTTTTGTGGAAGGTATGCGTCTGAGCGATTACCTCAGGCAGCTGCGTGACGCGCCGTATATCAAGCATACGCTGAAAGATGACCGCTACCAGACCGTGGCAGACGCCTTAAAATTCGAACATCCCGAGTGGGTGGAAGGCTGGTTCTGGCCCGATACGTGGATGTATACGGCAGGCACGACGGATGTGGCCATTCTGAAGCGCGCGCATAACAAAATGGTCGCGGCGGTAGACGCTGCCTGGAAAGGGCGAGCAGAAGGCCTGCCTTATAAAGATCAAAACCAGTTCATGACGATGGCCTCGATCATCGAGAAAGAGACGGCCGTGGCTGCTGAACGTGACCAGGTTGCCTCGGTGTTTATTAACCGTCTGCGCATCGGCATGCGTTTGCAAACCGATCCTACCGTCATCTACGGCATGGGCGAAAACTACAACGGCAGGATTTCCAGAAAAGATCTGGAGACGCCAACGGCGTATAATACCTACGTGATTAGCGGCCTGCCGCCTGGACCGATTGCGACGCCGAGTGAAGCATCGTTGAAGGCCGCCGCGCACCCGGCCAAAACGCCGTATCTCTATTTTGTGGCTGACGGAAAAGGGGGGCATACCTTTAATACCAACCTGGCCAGCCATAATCGCTCCGTTCAGGACTATCTGAAGGCACTTAAGGAAAAAAATGCGCAGTAAATACATTGTCATTGAGGGACTCGAAGGGGCGGGCAAAACCACCGCCCGTAACGTGGTGGTGGATACGCTTACGTCGCTTGGCGTCGCCGACATGGTCTTTACCCGCGAGCCGGGCGGTACGCAGCTGGCGGAAAAACTGCGCAGCCTGGTTCTGGATATCAAATCCGTTGGTGATGAAGTGATTACCGACAAAGCGGAAGTGCTGATGTTCTATGCGGCGCGCATTCAGCTGGTGGAGACGGTGATCAAACCCGCTCTGGCAGAAGGGAAATGGGTGATTGGCGATCGCCACGATCTCTCAACCCAGGCGTATCAGGGCGGTGGCCGGGGTATCGACCAGACCATGCTGGCTACGCTTCGCGACGCGGTTCTGGGCGATTTCCGTCCTGACCTGACGCTGTATCTGGACGTGACCCCTGAGGTGGGCCTGAAGCGCGCCCGTGCCCGCGGCGAACTGGACCGCATTGAACAGGAGTCTTTTGATTTCTTTGACCGCACCCGTGCGCGTTATCTGGAACTGGCCGGGCAGGACAAGACCATTCGTACCATCGATGCGACGCAATCCCTTGAAGACGTTACGCGTGACATTCAGCAGACCGTTACGCAGTGGCTACAGGAGCAGCAGGCATGAAATGGTATCCATGGTTGCGCCCACACTTTGAACAGCTGATCGGCAGCTATCAGGTTGGTCGGGGGCATCATGCGTTACTGATCCAGGCGCTGCCGGGAATGGGTGATGATGCGTTGATTTACGCCATCACCCGCTTTCTGATGTGCCAACAGCCGGAAGGCCATAAAAGCTGCGGTAAGTGCCGGGGTTGCCAGCTCATGCAGGCGGGCACGCATCCTGACTATTACACCCTCGAACCCGAGAAGGGCAAAAATACGCTTGGTATCGACGCGGTGCGTGAGGTCAGTGAGAAACTGTACGAATATGCGCGTCTGGGCGGGGCGAAAGTGGTGTGGCTGAAAGACGCCGCGCTGCTCACGGAAGCCGCCGCCAACGCCCTGTTAAAAACCCTGGAAGAGCCGCCAGAGAATACCTGGTTTTTCCTCTCCTGCCGCGAGCCGGAACGCTTGCTGGCGACGCTACGCAGTCGCTGCCGCCTTCACCACCTTGCTGTCCCTCAGGAATCCTGGGCGCTCACCTGGCTTGAGCGAGAAGTGACGGTGTCACAAGACGCGGCGCGCTCGGCGTTGCGGCTGTGCAGCGGTGCGCCTGCGGCTGCGCTGGCCTTATTGCAGCCGGAGGTGTGGTCCCAGCGTGAAACGCTGTGTCGTGCGGTTGAATCAGCCCTCGACAGCCATGACTGGCTGAGCGTGCTGCCAGCGCTGAACAGCGATCAGGCACCGGAACGGCTGCACTGGCTGGCCGCACTGCTGCTGGATGCGCTCAAAATCCAGCAGGGGGCGACGCTTCTGACTAACCCTGACGCGTGGACGCTGGTCACCACGCTGGCGAATCGCCTTTCAGGGCAGTCGCTGCACGCTATCCTTCATGATATCTGCCAGAGTCGTGAACAACTATTGACAGTGACCGGTCTCAATCGCGAGCTTTTACTGACCGACCAGTTACTGCGTATCGAACACTACCTGCAACCGGGCGTCATACCGCCGGTTTCCCACCTCTGAGAGAGACATTATGTTTTTAGTCGACTCACACTGCCATCTCGATGGCCTGGATTATCAATCCCTGCATAAAAATGTGGACGACGTGCTGGCGAAAGCCGCCGCGCGCGATGTGAAATTTTGCCTGGCCGTGGCGACCACGCTGCCGGGTTACCGCTCCATGCGTGAACTGGTAGGCGAGCGCGATAATGTCGTCTTCTCCTGCGGCGTGCATCCGCTGAATCAGGATGAAGCGTACGATGTTGAGGATTTACGCCGTCTTGCCGCAGAAGAGGGCGTAGTGGCGATGGGCGAGACCGGCCTGGACTATTTCTACACCCCGGAAACGAAACCTCGCCAGCAGGAATCCTTCCGCAACCACATCCGTATTGGCCGTGAGCTGAATAAGCCGGTTATTGTTCATACCCGCGATGCGCGCGCCGACACGCTGGCGATCCTGCGGGAAGAAAAGGTGACGGATTGCGGTGGCGTACTACACTGTTTCACAGAAGACAGAGAAACGGCGGGTAAGCTGCTTGATTTAGGCTTTTATATCTCGTTTTCGGGGATCGTCACGTTCCGCAATGCCGAGCAACTGCGTGATGCGGCGCGCTATGTTCCGCTGGATCGTATTCTGGTGGAAACCGATTCCCCGTACCTGGCACCGGTGCCTCATCGCGGCAAAGAGAATCAGCCGGCGATGACCCGGGATGTCGCTGAGTATATGGCCGTTCTGAAAGGTGTCAGTATTGAAGAGCTGGCTCGCGTGACAACGGAAAACTTCGCCAGCCTGTTCCATATCGACCCCGCCCGCCTGCAATCTGTCTGATACACCTGTTATTTTTAGGCTCGTAATTAATACGTAAAACGAGTAAAGTTCACCGCCTCATTTGGGGCGGTGATGGCGTTTTTAGACACATCCAGACATGCTTTATGTAAATATCTGCAAGTTTTTTGGCCGTCTTGAACTGAAACGTGATAGCCGTCAAACAAACTCAGAGGGAATTATTTTACTCTGTGTAATAAATAAAGGGCGCTTAGATGTCCTGTCCACGGCGCGGTACTCCCCCCGGGCCAATGCGTGAAAACGTAAAAAAAGCACAAATACTCAGGAGCACTCTCAATTATGTTTAAGAATGCATTTGCTAACCTGCAAAAGGTCGGTAAATCGCTGATGCTGCCAGTATCCGTACTGCCTATCGCAGGTATCCTGCTGGGTGTCGGTTCTGCAAACTTCAGCTGGCTGCCAGCCGTAGTGTCCCACGTGATGGCCGAAGCAGGCGGTTCTGTTTTTGCTAACATGCCGCTGATCTTCGCTATCGGTGTTGCTCTGGGCTTCACCAATAACGACGGTGTATCCGCTCTGGCGTCCGTTGTTGCTTACGGCATCATGGTGAAAACCATGGCTGTGGTTGCGCCGCTGGTACTGCATTTACCTGCTGAAGAGATTGCCGCTAAGCACCTGGCGGACACCGGTGTTCTCGGTGGTATCATCTCCGGTGCGATTGCAGCGTATATGTTTAACCGCTTCTATCGCATCAAGCTGCCTGAGTATCTGGGCTTCTTCGCGGGTAAACGTTTTGTGCCGATCATTTCTGGTCTGGCCGCGATTTTCACCGGTGTGGTTCTGTCCTTCATCTGGCCACCAATCGGTACGGCAATCCAGACCTTCTCCCAGTGGGCGGCTTACCAGAACCCGGTTGTGGCGTTCGGTATCTACGGCTTCATTGAGCGCTGCCTGGTACCATTTGGTCTGCACCACATCTGGAACGTTCCATTCCAGATGCAGATTGGTGAATACACCAACGCAGCAGGCCAGGTGTTCCACGGCGACATCCCACGCTACATGGCGGGTGACCCAACGGCAGGTAAACTGTCTGGTGGCTTCCTGTTCAAAATGTACGGTCTGCCGGCTGCCGCAATTGCGATCTGGCACTCTGCTAAACCAGAGAACCGTGCAAAAGTGGGCGGTATCATGATCTCCGCAGCGCTGACCTCGTTCCTGACCGGTATCACCGAGCCGATCGAGTTCTCCTTCATGTTCGTTGCGCCGATCCTGTACATTATCCACGCGGTACTGGCAGGTCTGGCATTCCCAATCTGTATTCTGCTGGGTATGCGTGACGGTACGTCCTTCTCTCACGGTCTGATCGACTTCATCGTTCTGTCCGGTAACAGCAGCAAGCTGTGGCTGTTCCCAATCGTGGGTGCGGGCTACGCAGTGGTGTACTACACCGTCTTCCGCGTGCTGATCAAAGCACTGGACCTGAAAACGCCGGGTCGTGAAGATGCAACGGAAGACAGCAAAGCCGGTGCGACCAGCGAAATGGCGCCTGCTCTGGTAGCTGCCTTCGGTGGTAAAGAGAACATCACTAACCTGGACGCGTGTATCACTCGTCTGCGTGTGAGCGTTGCCGACGTGGCGAAAGTAGACCAGCCGGGTCTGAAAAAACTGGGCGCAGCGGGCGTCGTTGTTGCAGGTTCTGGTGTTCAGGCAATCTTCGGTACGAAATCCGATAACCTGAAAACCGAAATGGATGAGTACATCCGCAACAACTAAGCTGTGACCTGGGGAGACTAAGGCAGCCGAATGGCTGCCTTTTTTATTACTGCTGCTTGTGGTGCCGGGTGGCGGCGGCACCTTACCGGGCCTACGTGATGGGTAGGCCCGGTAAGCGCAGCGCCACCGGGCTTCTGTCACTCAGAAATCGTAGCTCGCGCTCACCGAGACGTTCAGCGGCGCGCCATACACTACATAAGAGCCGACGTAATCGTAATACTCTTTGTCGAACAGGTTGTTGACGTTCGCCTGCACCGCAAAATCTTTGGTGACCTGATAACGGCTGAACAGGTTCACCAGCCCATAGCTGCCTTGCTCCGCGCGGGAACGTCCTGCCGGGCCGCCTTCCACGTCCGTCCACACTTTGTTCTGCCAGTTTACGCCACCGCCCACGGTCAGTTCCGGCAGCATTGGCAGTTGATAGCGGGTGAACAGCTTCATGGTCGTGCGCGGCTGATCGGAGCTGACGGCGTTGCCATTTTTATCTTCCGCAATGTAACGCGTCGCGCCGAAGGTCAGCTGCCAGTTATCGGTCAGGGCACCGTTGAGCTCGAACTCGACCCCTTTGCTGACCACGCCGTCCAGCGATTCATAGATCGACTCACCGCTCGGCATGTAGGTATAGGTGTTGCTGGCGACGTTATCCTGCTCAATGCGGAAAATCGCCAGCGAGGTGGTGAGGCGGGTATTAAACCAGTCCGCCTTCACCCCGGCTTCGTAGCTTTTACCCGTGGTAGGGTCGAGATAACGTCCGCTGGCATCGCGTTTATCCTGCGGCTGGAAGATAGAGGTATAGCTGACGTAGGTCGACCAGTCCTCATTGATGTCATACACCAGGCCGGCGTACGGCGTGACATCATCTTTGGTGCTTTCCAGACGGGTATTCGGCGATCCTGCCGGGTTATAACGAATGTTATATTGGGTGTAGCGCGCGCCCAGGATCAGGTGCAGCGGATCGGCCAGCGAGAAACGAGCCGACGAATAGGCTGAAGACTGGCGAATATCATCCTTGCTGTAGAGTTTCCAGGGCGTCCACTGCGGATCGGCGATGTTCCCGTTCCAGTTCTTAAAGTTGCCGACATCAACCATGCCGTATACCGCATCCGGCATGGAGTTGTCGTAATGGTTACGCTGACGGCTGAAGCTGCCGCCGAACATCATTTCGTGCTGACGGCCAAAGAGATCGAAGCCGCCGCGCAGGAAGGCGTCAACCGCATCCTGTTTACGTTCCCCACGGTTCCAGCCGCCATAACCCACCAGACCCGCGCCGGTCTCTTTATCCGGATAGCCGGACATATACATCAGTTTGGAGTCGAAGTTGGTTTCAGCATGCATACCGTTGATGTGCGCTTCCCAGCCATTATCGAAACGCTGAGTCAGGTTAGCGAAGATGCGGGTGCTGTCTTTATCTGAATAAGCCCAGTCAGGCGCGACGGTCTGGCTGCGATTGTAGTGGGTCTTGCTTCCGTCGCTGTACCAGGTCGGCAGCCCGCCCCATGTCGGGTCGGTGGTATGGCTTTCCTGATATTCATACCCTACCGAGAGGGTGGTGCTGTCGGTGACATCCGCGTCCATCACACCATAGAGGAATTTCTTCCGGTAGTGGTAGTTATCCACGAAGCTGTCGTTATCCTGATAACCGGTGATCAGACGGCCCCGTACCTTACCTGACTCCACCAGCGGCGCCTGGAGATCCAGCACGTAGCGCTGCTTGTCCCAGCTGCCGTAGCTGGCGGAGACGTTACCTTTAAATTCCGTGCTGTCCGCATGCTTACGCACCATATTAACGTACGCCGCCGGGTTGCCCGTGCCGGACATCAGGCCGGTGGCGCCGCGAACCACTTCGATGCGGTCATAAATCGCGGTATCGGCGGCGGTATCACCAAAGTTCCACACTTCACTGATGGACGTCGGCAGGTCGTCATAGGCGTAGTTGCTGACGAAAAAGCCGCGTGAGTAAAACACGGTACGGTCGCTGTCCTGCACCTGGGCCGTAATGCCCGTGGTGTTCGTCAGCACCTGTCCGATGGATTGCAGATTCTGGTCAGCCATACGCTGCTGGCTGATAACGCTGACGGACTGTGGGATGTCGCGGGGAACCAGCAACAGTTTGGTGCCGGTGGTGGTGGTTTTTACGCTGTAATCCTGATCCTGGCTGGCAGAAAGATCCTGTGTGTTGTCAAAACCCCCGTCTACGACGACGGTATCTTCGGTGGTTGAAGCAGCGAAAGCGGCGGTTGGCGTCAATGCCATAGCAATGCAGGCGGCCAGCAACGAAGGTGTTGCGGCAGGCTGACGTTGCCCATCCCTGGTGTGATTAATGAAAGACATCATCAAACCCTTAGTGAATGGTGAAGGTAATTCGCGACAGTCCCGCTAGCACGGGCTGACGTCGTTTTCTATGTTAAAAATGAGCATGAAAATGCAAATGCGAAATATACGCATTGTGATTAACGCTGTAAACA
The DNA here is from genome assembly GCF_031432835.1 of Enterobacter cloacae complex sp. EB5. Lineage (NCBI taxonomy): Bacteria > Pseudomonadati > Pseudomonadota > Gammaproteobacteria > Enterobacterales > Enterobacteriaceae > Enterobacter > Enterobacter cloacae complex sp. EB5. Next base: position 239,355 of record NZ_CP133860.1, on the reverse strand, counting down.
GATGTTTCGGGATGAACTGAAATAAGGTTTCAGAAAAGAAATGTCCTAAAGCGATGCCTCTTCAGCCAGATGGGGGGCAATCAGGAAAGAAATCACGGGAGAAGGTTGAAAGGACAGGAGAAACTCGCTCATACTCTTGTCTTGTGTCACGCAGTAAATCAGACAATGTGTGTTAACAACGGACGCACGACGCCAGATTAAACTTAAAAGGAAAAGGTCATGGCTGAAGAAACGATTTTCAGTAAAATTATCCGCCGCGAAATTCCGTCGGATATTGTCTATCAGGATGAACTGGTCACGGCTTTCCGCGACATTTCTCCCCAGGCGCCGACGCACATCCTTATTATTCCCAATATTCTGATCCCGACCGTTAATGACGTTAAAACCGAGCATGAAGTGGCGCTGGGCCGTATGCTTACGGTGGCCGCGAAAATCGCTGAGCAGGAAGGGATTGCTGAAGACGGATACCGTCTGATCATGAACTGTAATCGCCATGGCGGCCAGGAAGTCTATCATATTCATATGCATCTGCTGGGTGGACGTCCACTGGGACCGATGCTGGCACATAAAGGTCTTTAATATGTTAACTGGGCGTATTGCAGCGCTGATCGTGACGCTGGTAATGGTTGGGTGCAGCGCGCGTCCTGCCATCCCGGTCAGTGAAGAACAGACGCTGGTGATGGAGTCCTCAGTGCTTGCTGCGGGCATCACGGCGGAGAAGCCTTCGCTGACCATAAGCGAAATCCAGTCTTCAGCCTCCTCTACGCTCTATAACGAAAGGCAAGAGCCAGTGACGGTGCATTATCGCTTCTACTGGTATGACGTGAGAGGTCTTGAGATGCACCCGCTTGAGGCGCCGCGCAGCGTGACCATCCCGGCAAGATCGTCGGTCACGCTCTACGGCAGCGCCAGCTATCTGGGTGCACATAAGGTGAGACTTTATCTTTATTTGTAAGGAGTGAACCTTGATTAAAACAATGAGCCGTTATGCGCTCCTGAGTGCCTTTGCACTCTTTCTGGCGGGTTGTGTGACGCGAACGGAAGAACCTGCACCGGTGGATCAGGCGAAGCCGGGAACGGAACAGCCAACAACGCCAGCGCAGCCTGTTCCAACCGTGCCGTCTGTACCGACCATTCCGGCGCAGCCTGGCCCGATCGAACATCCGGACGACACCGCACAGCCTGCGCCACGAGTACGCCACTATGACTGGAACGGCGCAATGCAGCCGATGGTGGGCAAAATGTTGCAGGCACAGGGCGTTACGCCCGGCAGCGTGCTGCTGGTGGACAGCGTGAACAACCGTACAAACGGTTCCCTGAATGCGGGAGAAGCGACGGAAACCCTGCGCAACGCGCTGGCAAACAACGGTAAATTTACGCTGGTCTCAGCCCAGCAGCTCGCCGTCGCCAAGCAACAGCTTGGTCTGTCGCCTCAGGACAGCCTGGGTTCGCGCAGTAAAGCAATTGGTATCGCCCGCAACGTTGGCGCGCAGTATGTCCTTTATTCTAACGCGACAGGCAACGTGAACACGCCGTCGTTGCAGATGCAGTTAATGCTGGTTCAGACCGGCGAAATTATCTGGTCAGGTAAAGGTGCCGTTACGCAACAATAAGCGCACGCGTCATGATGTCCTGACGCGTTATTTCCCTCAGTACCGTGTTATCGCGCCGCAAGCCCCCGCCGGGCTTGGCGGCGCGAGTTGCATTATTGAGCGTGGCGACCATCGGCTGGTTTTACGTCAGCATCACGATGCCGCCGCGCCTGCCTCCCATTTCCGTCGCCAGTTCTGCGCCCTGAAGCGCCTGCCCGCCGACCTTGCGCCACAACCTCATCTCTTTATCAGAGACTGGATGGCGGTGGCATTTATTGCGGGTGAGATCAAAAGCGAGCTTCCCGATACGCCTGCGCTGGCAGCCATGCTGTATCATCTGCATCGCCAGCCGCGTCTGGGCTGGCGGGTAACGTTACTTCCTTTGCTGGATCGCTACTGGCAGCAGGCTGCGCCTGGACGACGCACGCCCTACTGGCTGGCGCAGCTTAAGCGGCTGCGTAAAGCGGGAGAGCCGCAGGCGTTACGTCTGGCGCCGCTGCATATGGATGTCCACGCGGGGAATATCGTTCATACCACGGCAGGCGAGAAACTTATCGACTGGGAATATGCCGGAGACGGTGACGTGGCGCTCGAACTCGCTGCGGTCTGGATGCCTGATGAGGCCTCGCGCGAGCAGCTGATAACCGCCTATGCCCGAAACGCCAACATCAATGCGCTCACCCTTGCGCGGCAGGTCGCGCGCTGGCGTCCGTGGGTACTGATGCTGATGGCGGGATGGTTTGAAATGCGCCTTCAGCAGACAGATGACAAACAATTTATTGCGCTGGCAAATGATGCCTGGCGTCAGTTACAAACGAAAGGATAAGAGAGGTTGGTGTGGGTCCAGTAATGTTGGATGTCGAAGGGTTTGAGCTGGATGCGGAAGAGCGCGAAATTCTGGCGCACCCGCTGGTAGGGGGGCTGATTCTTTTCACCCGCAATTATCATGATCCGGCACAGCTGCGCGAGCTGGTTCGCCAGATCCGCGCGGCGTCGCGCAATCGCCTGGTGATTGCGGTTGACCAGGAAGGTGGACGCGTGCAGCGTTTCCGCGAAGGGTTTACCCGTTTACCCGCCGCGCAATCTTTTGCTGCGCTGCTGGGTACTGAAGAGGGCGGTCAACTGGCGCAGGACGCCGGCTGGCTGATGGCCAGCGAGATGATCGCCATGGATATCGATATCAGCTTCGCCCCGGTGCTGGACGTAGGACACATTAGCGCGGCAATTGGTGAGCGTTCGTATCATGACGATCCGCGTATCGCGCTGGCGATGGCGACGCGCTTCATCGACGGTATGCACGCTGCGGGCATGAAAACCACCGGCAAACATTTCCCGGGCCACGGGGCGGTAACGGCGGATTCCCATAAAGAAACCCCGCGCGATCCGCGCCCTGAAGCAGACATTCGCGCGAAAGACATGTCGGTTTTCCGCTCGCTGATCGCCGATAACAAGCTGGACGCCATCATGCCTGCGCACGTCATCTACAGTGAGGTCGATCCGCGTCCGGCCAGCGGCTCTCCACACTGGCTGAAAACCGTGCTGCGTCAGGAGTTAGGCTTCAATGGCGTAATTTTCTCTGACGATTTATCCATGGAAGGGGCGGCGATTATGGGTAGCTATGCGGAACGTGGGCAGGCTTCGCTGGATGCGGGTTGCGATATGATCCTCGTCTGCAATAATCGTAAAGGGGCGGTGAGCGTGCTGGATAACCTGTCGCCGATCAATGCTGAACGTGTTACACAATTGTATCATAAAGGTTCATTTAGTCGTCAGGAGCTGATGGACTCGGCGCGCTGGAAAGCGGTAAACGCCCGGCTTGAAGCCCTGAACGAGCGCTGGCAGGCACATAAAGCAGCCCTTTAATTCATCCCGGAAGGCGTAGCGTGGTGAGACGATGATCATCTATTTACACGGTTTTGACTCAAACAGTCCTGGTAATCATGAGAAAGTGCTGCAATTGCAGTTTATCGATCCGGATGTCCGGCTGATCAGTTACAGCACGCGTCATCCGAAGCATGACATGCAGCATCTGCTTAAAGAAGTGGACAAAATGTTGCAGCTCAATATCGACGATCGCCCGCTGATCTGCGGCGTGGGTTTGGGGGGATACTGGGCAGAGCGCATCGGTTTTTTGTGCGATATCCGTCAGGTCATTTTTAATCCTAACCTGTTTCCAAACGAAAACATGGAAGGCAAGATCGACCGTCCGGAGGAGTACGCCGATATCGCAACCAAATGCGTGAGCAATTTCCGTGAAAAGAACCGCGATCGGTGTCTGGTGATCCTTTCCCGCAACGATGAAGCGCTGAACAGCTCCCGCGCCGCCGAGCTTCTGCACCATTACTACGAAATTGTCTGGGACGAAGAGCAGACCCACAAGTTCAAAAACATTTCCCCGCACTTGCAGCGTATTAAAGCCTTTAAAACGCTGGGCTGATCTCCCTGAACCTGATAAAGGCCCGGTACGTGAGAGCGTACCGGGCCTCTTTTTTGTCAGAGTTGTCTACTTTTAAACCATCAAAACTTGATACATATCAATTTTGGTATGACCAATGCGCCTGACGTGCTATTCTCAATGAATCTGAATGGTTTCAGCGCAGTAACCTGTTGTTAATTAAGGGTTATTTATATAACTTTTAATTAACAATTGGTTAATAATTTGAGGGGGTCACGTTGACTACGCCATTGAAAAAGATAGTGATTGTCGGCGGTGGTGCTGGCGGACTGGAGCTGGCAACACAGCTGGGTAAGAAGCTGGGGCGCGGTAAGAAAGCCAAAATCACGCTGGTGGATCGTAACCACAGTCATCTGTGGAAGCCGTTACTGCACGAAGTGGCAACCGGGTCGCTGGATGAGGGCGTGGATGCGCTGAGCTATCTGGCGCACGCGCGTAACCACCACTTCCAGTTCCAGCTGGGTTCGGTGGTGGACATCAATCGTGAAAACAAAACCATCACGCTGGCTGAGCTGCGTGATGATAAAGGCGAGCTGCTGGTTCCTGAGCGCAAGCTGGCCTATGACACGCTGGTGATGGCCCTGGGCAGTACCTCCAATGATTTCAACACCCCAGGCGTAAAAGAGCACTGCATCTTCCTGGATAACCCGCATCAGGCGCGTCGTTTCCATCAGGAGATGCTTAACCTGTTCCTGAAGTACACCAACAACATGGGTGCTAACGGCAAGGTTAACATTGCTATCGTGGGCGGCGGGGCAACGGGCGTTGAATTATCGGCGGAGTTGCACAATGCGGTCAAACAGCTGCACAGCTACGGCTACAAAGGGCTGACTAACGAAGCGCTGAATGTGACGCTGGTGGAAGCAGGTGAACGTATTCTGCCTGCGCTGCCGCCGCGTATTTCCGGCGCGGCGCACAACGAGCTGACCAAACTGGGCGTGCGCGTGCTGACCCAGACTATGGTGACCAGCGCGGATGAGGGCGGCCTGCATACCAAAGACGGCGAATACATCCAGGCCGACCTGATGGTCTGGGCTGCGGGGATCAAAGCGCCTGATTTCATGAAAGATATCGGTGGGCTGGAGACGAACCGCATTAATCAGCTGGTGACAGAGCCGACGCTGCAAACCACGCGCGATCCGGACATCTTCGCCATTGGCGACTGTGCCTCCTGCGCACGACCGGAAGGCGGATTTGTACCGCCTCGCGCTCAGGCCGCGCACCAGATGGCAAGCCTCGTGCTGCATAACATTCTGGCACAGATGAAAGGCAAACCGATGAAGGCCTATGTCTACAAAGACCACGGCTCTCTGGTGTCGCTCTCAAACTTCTCCACCGTGGGCAGCCTGATGGGTAACCTGATGCGCGGCTCCATGATGGTGGAAGGGCGCATCGCCCGCTTCGTGTACATTTCTCTGTATCGTATGCACCAGATTGCGCTGCACGGCTACTTCAAAACCGGCCTGATGATGCTGGTTGGCCGCATCAACCGCGTGATCCGTCCACGCCTGAAGCTGCACTAATTTCTCTCTCCCTCCGGGCCCGCCGGAGGGAATTCTTAGCACATCATGCTGTACATTTCGCTCCTGACGCTTAAGAGTTCTCTTAAACCCTCGTTGTCCCGGCCAACAACCCTGATTTTGATCCTTTATCTTATTGGCGAAGCGTTTATTGCGCTGCAAAATTGCTACCAATTGCAACAAAGGAGGAAGTCCCGTGAATAAATCAATGTTGGCGGGTATAGGGATTGGCGTCGCAGCTGCGTTAGGTGTGGCTGCCGTTGCCAGTCTGAACGTACTTGATCGTGGCCCGCAGTATGCGCAGGTGGTTTCCGCTACACCGATCAAAGAGACGGTCAAGACGCCTCGTCAGGAGTGCCGAAATGTTTCTGTCACCCATCGTCGTCCGGTTCAGGATGAAAACCGTATCGCAGGCTCCGTGCTCGGCGCGGTTGCTGGTGGGGTGATTGGTCATCAGTTTGGTGGCGGCCGTGGTAAGGATGTCGCGACGGTAGTTGGTGCGTTGGGGGGCGGTTATGCCGGAAACCAGGTGCAGGGCGCGATGCAGGAAAATGATACCTACACTACAACGCAGCAGCGCTGTAAAACCGTGTATGACAAGTCTGAAAAAATGTTGGGCTACGACGTAACCTACAAAATTGGCGATCAGCAGGGCAAAATCCGCATGGATAAAGATCCTGGCACGCAGATCCCTCTCGACAGCAATGGTCAGCTGATACTGAATAACAAAGTGTAAAAAAGATGTTCTCTGAACTTAGCTCCTCATGCGCTCAGGCTGAGGAGCTTTTTTTTGCGTCAAAGTTTAAGAAGTTCAGGCCACAGGCGCAGCGTTGTTTGCGTAATCCCCTGCAATTTTTCCAGCGTCGCGCCTTCACGGGCGCTGATGGACATCCCCTGTAAAATACAGCTCAGATACTGGGCCAGTTCCTGCGGGCGGCAATGCGCCGGGATTTCGCCGCGCTGCTGACGCTGAGCCAGAAACGTGCTGAGCGTCTCCTCCTGCATCGCATGCCGCGATTTGACCGTGTTGGCAATCTCTTTAGAGGATGCCGCGAGGGTCGCGGAGGTGTTGATCATAAAACAGCCCGCAGGCGTGTCCTTGCTGGTATAGCAGGTCGCGATTGCCGAGAAATAATCCTGCAATGCCTGCTCAACCGTTTTTTCTTCGCAGAACAGCTGGGCTTCATGTTTTGCCGCGAAGCGCGAGATGTATCTGTCCAGAACGGCCCGGAATAAGCCTTCTTTGTTTGTGAACTCTGCGTACAGGGTAGGGGCTTTCGCGCCCGTTGCTTCCACGAGATCGGAAAGCGACGTAGCTTCATACCCATGCTGCCAGAAGAGCGTCATGGCCTTATCGAGCGCCGCATCCCTGTCGAACACTTTTGGTCGGCCACGGCTTTTCTTTGCGCAACGCGTGACATCGGTTGTCATGTGCCGTTGGTCCTCTGTTGTTTTGTTGAATAGTCATTATAAAAATAAACGTCTGCAACGACCAGCGGTGATTTCTGAAAAATAATTTAATTTTATCTTTATGAAATATAAGACAAATGAAATTAATTTAACGACCATTATAAAAATTGGTTGACGTGTGACCTGGATCACATCTATCATTTACCTATCGATCGTTAACTAAATAACTAACGACCACTACATCATCTGCCTAAAGGTATAAAATCATGAAAAACGTTAAAACCCTCATCGCTGCCGCCGTTCTGAGTTCACTCTCTTTCGCAAGCTTCGCCGCTGTTGAAGTGCAATCCACGCCAGCAGACCAGCAGAAAGTCGGTACCATCTCTGCCACTGCCGGGACTAACCTGGGCTCTCTGGAAGATCAGCTGGCACAAAAAGCTGACGAAATGGGTGCGAAATCATTCCGCATCACCTCTGTGACCGGTCCTAACACCCTGCACGGTACCGCAGTTATCTACAAATAAGCGTAACGCAACCCTCCGTTATGCCACTGCAATAAAAAACGCCCTGCTCATGCAGGGCGTTTGTCGTTATTACTGCTTTACATTGACTGCTGAGCAACCTCATGATGCCGCGTGACATCGGTTGGCATCCCCGAGCGTGCTTCCATCGCCCGCTCCATCACCGCGCCATCGGTATTGGCATTCGTTTTAAAACTCACCATCGAGGCATTAAGATTAATTGGCAGCGTCTGCGGATCGTCATTGATATTTTTCGATAGCGGCTGGTGGATCTCAACCAGACGGACGCCACCCGGCTCTTCAGACACTTTAATCGGCGTATTGATGATATTCACTTTCGTGCCAGGGGCGATCACGCGGTAGAGCGTTTTGATATCGTCATCGCGCAGGCGAATGCAGCCGGAGCTGACGCGCATCCCGATCCCGAAATCCGCATTCGTACCGTGCAGAAGATAAACCCCACCGTATGCCGCCAGGCGAATTGCATGGTGCCCCATTGGGTTATCCGGACCAGCAGGCACCACGGCGGGCAGGTCGATACCTTGAGCTTTATAACGGGCGCGAATGTTTGCCGTCGGGGTCCAGGTAGGATTAGCGCGCTTATCAGAGACGGTAGTGACCATGGTAGGCGTGAGCGTATCGCCCCCCAGCTGACCAATACCGATAGGGTAGACGGTCACTTCGTTCTTGCCCGGCGGGTAGTAATACAGACGCAGCTCGGCGAGGTTAATCACAATGCCCTGACGCGGCGCGTCCGGCAGGATGGTTTGCAGCGGAATCGTCAGTACGCTGCCCGCCCGGGGCACGTACGGATCTACCCCCGGGTTGGCCTGCAACAGCGCCAGGAACCCGACGTTATATTTTTTGGCAATCGCTTCCAGCGAACCGCCATCGTTTTCAACCACGTGAAAGCGGTTTTCACCTACGACGTTGCTGCCGGCAGGCGGAAGAGGCCAGGTATTGGCGCGAGCAGGGAGCGCGACGGCAACCGTCGCGGCCAGCGCAACCAGAGTTAACCAGCGGGTAAAACGCGAAGAAATCATCATTATCATAATCCATGCAAATGATAAGGTTATTGTTTTATAAGGCGTTAATGATAATTATGGCGAATGTATAGTCGGGAAGTTCGGGCGAAGTGCAAAGAGTTTGTAAATTGTACCCCACCAGCCGGGCGCTGGCGGGGGAAACTGTTATGCGATGGCGTTTTCTTCTAACTGACGTATAAAGTTACGCACCCAGTCCATGCGGGTTTTACGTTCCGCCAGATCCTGAGTAAATTTCAGGCGCGTCGGGCCATCAAGACGGAAATGCTGCGGCTGTTTTTGCAGGAGGCCAATCAGCCACATCGGATCGACGTGGTTATTTTCGGCAAACTCAATGACGCCGCCTTTCTCATTGCCTTCAAGCTTGCGAATGCCCAGCTTCTGCGCCTGCTGACGCAGGCGGGCAATATCCAGCAGGTTGCGCGCCGCATCGGGCAATATCCCAAAACGGTCAATCAGTTCGACTTTGATCTCTTCCAGCTCGCCTTCGCTTTTCGCGCTGGCAATGCGTTTGTAGAACGACAGACGGGTATTCACGTCAGGAATAAAATCATCCGGCAGCAGAGAAGGCATGCGCAGTTCCACTTCGGTCTGCTGGCTGGTGAGATCTTCCAGAGACGGTTCACGTCCGGCTTTAAGCGCGTCGACGGCATTTTCCAGCAGCTCCATATACAGCGAGAAACCGATGGTTTCCATGGAGCCGCTCTGGTCTTCACCCAGCAGCTCACCGGCGCCGCGGATCTCCAGGTCGTGGGTCGCCAGCGCAAAGCCAGCGCCCAGATCTTCCAGCGAGGCGATAGCTTCCAGACGCTTTTGCGCGTCGTTGGTCATCGCCTTCGGATGCGGCGTCAGCAGCCAGGCGTAGGCCTGATGGTGTGAACGCCCGACGCGCCCGCGCAGCTGGTGCAGCTGGGCCAGGCCGAAGTGATCCGCGCGTTCGATGATGATGGTGTTCGCCGTTGGAATGTCGATCCCGGTCTCAATGATGGTGGTACACACCAGCACGTTGAAACGCTGATGGTGGAAATCGTTCATCACCCGCTCAAGCTCGCGCTCGCGCATCTGGCCGTGACCAATGGCGATGCGCGCTTCCGGTACCAGCTCTGCCAGCCTGTCGGCGGCTTTCTGAATATTTTCAACGTCGTTATACAGGTAATACACCTGGCCGCCGCGCAGCACTTCGCGCAGGATCGCCTCGCGCACCACCAGATTGTCGTACTCGCGAACAAAGGTTTTCACCGCCAGACGGCGCGCCGGTGGGGTGGCGATAATCGACAGATCGCGCATGCCGCTCATCGCCATGTTCAGGGTGCGCGGGATCGGCGTTGCGGTCAGGGTCAGAATGTCGACGTCGGCGCGCATCGCTTTGATGCGCTCTTTGTGGCGCACCCCGAAGCGGTGCTCTTCGTCGACGATCAGCAGCCCCAGATCTTTCCACTTCACGTCACTTTGCAGCAGCTTGTGAGTGCCGATCAGAATATCAATTTTGCCTTCACTGGCCTGTTCCAGGATCTGCGTCTGCTCTTTGGCGCTGCGAAAACGCGACAGCATCTCTATGCGTACCGGCCAGTTGGCGAAGCGGTCGCGGAAGTTGTCGAAGTGCTGCTGGGCGAGGAGGGTAGTCGGCACCAGCACCGCCACCTGCTTGTTGTTTTCCACCGCCAGGAAAGCGGCGCGCATCGCCACTTCGGTTTTGCCGAAGCCCACGTCACCGCAGACTAAACGGTCCATCGCCAGCGGCTGGCACATGTCGCTCAGCACCGCGTTAATGGCCTGGGCCTGATCCGGCGTAGTTTCAAACGGGAAGCTGTCGCAGAACAGCTGGTACTGCTCTTTATCATGCTTAAACGCATAGCCCTCTTTGGCCGCACGCTGGGCGTAGATATCCAGCAGCTCGGCGGCCACGTCGCGTACTTTTTCTGCCGCCTTCTGGCGCGCGCGCGCCCAGGCATCGCCGCCCAGCTTGTGCAGCGGCGCATTCTCTTCCGCCCCCCCGGCGTAGCGGCTGATAAGATGCAGGGACGACACCGGCACATACAGTTTGGCGTCGTTGGCGTAGGTCAGCATCAGGTATTCACCTTTGATGCCGCCTGCTTCGAGGGTGGTCATCCCCTGATAACGACCCACACCGTGTTCCAGGTGAACGATCGGCTGACCGGGGTGCAGTTCGGCCAGGTTACGGATCAGGGTGTCCGGGTTGATGGTGCGACGGCTGTCCTGACGACGGCGCGCGACGCGCTCGCCCAGCAGGTCGCTTTCACAAATCAACGCCAGGTTATTGAGCGTATCAATGAATCCGTGCTCGGCGGCGCCGATCATCAGGTAACGGCCATTACCGGTCGCTTCGCTCAGACGAAGAATGCGCTTTGGCGCGACTTTGATCCGTCCCAGCAGTTCGCCCAGCGCTTCACGGCGACCTTCACTTTCAACGGAGAAGACCACCGGCCCGGTGAAGGACTCAAGAAACTTGCGCAGATTATCAAGCGGGGATTTCTGCTGCGCCTGAACAGCCAGGTCAGGCAGTGTCCGGAACGCGAGATTGGTGTTCGCTGCCTTCTCGGCAAGCAAATCGGTTTTCAGCTGCATGCGCGGCCAGCGTTTCAGCTCGGCGTTGAGCTCGTCGGTACGTAGCCACAGCATGTCCGGTGGCAGCAGCGGACGCATCGGGTCAACGCCCCGATTTTCAAAGCGGGCGCGCGTTTCGCTTTCAAAGCGGCTGGCACTGGCGTCGATATCCCCGGTGTTAACAATCAGCGTATTCGCCGGGAAGTAGCTGAACAGCGCCGGCAGCGGTTCGTTAAAGAACAGGGGCTGCCAGTACTCAATCCCGGCCGGAAGGGTGCCCTTGCTGACCTGCTGGTAGATATGTTCGGCATCGCGTTTCACGTCGAACCTGTCGCGCCACTGGCTGCGGAACAGTTCGATGGCGGTTTTATCCGTCGGGAACTCATGGGCGGGCAGCAGATTAATGGAGTCCACTTCCTCCAGCGTGCGCTGGGTGTCGGCGTCGAACACGCGCAAGCTGTCGATCTCATCATCGAAGAAATCCAGACGATATGGCCGATCGCTGCCCATCGGATAAAGATCAAGCAGCGCACCGCGCGTCGCGTATTCGCCGTGCTCCATCACCTGGTCGACATGACGATAGCCTGCTCCGTCCAGCTGCACGCGCAGGGCATCGCGCGACAGGCGCTGGCCTTTTTTCATCACCAGCGCATGGCCGTGCAAATAGCTGTGCGGACAGACGCGCTGCATCAGGGTATTCACCGGCACAATCAGCACGCCGCGCTGCATGGTGGGAAGCTGATACAGCGTCGACAGGCGCGAGGAGATGATCTCCTGGTGCGGAGAGAAACTGTCGTAGGGAAGCGTTTCCCAGTCGGCCAGGCTGAATACCAGACTGTCGGTGAACTGACGAATTTCGTCGTGCAGGCGCAGGGCGTTTTGCATGTCCGGGGCAACCAGCACCACCGGCCCTGGATGCCGCTCGGCAATTTCTGCCACCAGCGTGGCGCAGGCCGCGCCTGTCAGTTCGCCCAGCTGGCGTTGGTCACCTGCTTTTACAGGCAAGGAAAAACGATAGTGTTCAGGCATGGCTATGTCAGAGTCTCTTGGGGATATACCAACAGTATTGGGGCATATCACTGATACGCAATGTCTTTATTATCCTCGATCGTTATGCATAAGCAAATCGTAACCGCACAAGAGGGAAAGTGCCCCCGGATGGGGGCCGAGGAGATTAACGGGTAGCAGTCTGTGGCGAAAGCCGCGCGGGAGGGGAGAAGAAAAGATCGCCAAAGAGGGCGGTCGAGAGCTTACGTGCCCCCAGCCCAACCAGCGTGCAGACGAGCAGGCTGATAAACGGATAGACCAGAATCAGCGTTAACTCCGCCCAGATCGGCCAGTACGCCGCATTCATTTCGCGGATCAGGAGCAGGCTAAACGCCTCAATTAAAATGCGGTGGGTGGTATAAATCGCGATGGTGTTTGAACCGATGACGTTCAGCAGATTATTGGGATGAACGGCATAACGCTGCTCGAAGCTGTAAAAGAGCTTCATGATAACCACGATTGACAGCAGAGAGAGCGGCAGAGGGACATTAGCGAACCACAGCACCACCGACACCGCACCAGAGGCGATGAGTATCAGCCAGCTGCGACGCAAATTCATCCCTTTCATCCACGCCATCAACTGCGCGCCGTACCATGCGCCGAGGCTGTAGTAGACCATGTTGCGTACCACGCTGTTCATTCCCCACCACGGTAACGGCAGGAAGTTGATGGCGATGCTTGCCAGCGCCAGAAGCCCCAGCATCGGCAGTTTCCAGCGGCTCAGCAGCTTACAGAGCGTAAAGTAGACCACTAAGGCGTACAAATACCACAGGCTGGTGCTGGCCGTGAGCATTCCCAGTACAAACCCTGAAACGGAATCGGCGTAGGCCGCATTGGATGATGTCGCCAGTTCTCGCTCGGGGGCGAGCCAGGCATTCAGATGGGTCAGCGCCTGCCATTGCAGGACGCCCCACAGGGCCAAAACCCAGACAATGCTCCAGATCCGCTTGTCGAGACTGGTGCGCCAGTTCACCTCGTCTATATATCGACGGATTAAATAGCCGGAGATAAAGAAAAACACCGGCATACGGAACGGGGCAAGGTAAAGATTGAAGTAGACCCAGCATTTGGCGAGCAGGCCCGATAACGGATGCTGTAGCCCGTCCAGGTGAGGATAAAAGGTGATCACCGAGTGGTAAATCACCACCAGGCAGATGCACAGACCTTTTATCTGGTTAATCCATAATGCTTTTTGTTTCATTGTGCGTGACGACCTTGTTGCCATAAACGAAAGGACGATTGTTGTAAAATGAAACCCTGATGTAACGGGTAACAGTCTGTATCAGGACGATTTTCGGAAAAGGTGGAGGCTGTCTGGCGGAAGTTCAGTCAGTAGCATGATGATTTATCTGAATTTTTCGGAAAAATGATTACCGAATCTTACGGTTTCAGTCATTTACGCTTAGCGGATTCGCTTATATACTCGTGGGTCTGCTATCAGCAAACAGACGGATTTCATGTATCAACCTGTCGCACTCTTTATAGGCTTACGTTACATGCGTGGGCGCGCCGCGGACCGCTTCGGTCGCTTTGTCTCCTGGCTTTCGACTATTGGCATTACGCTTGGCGTGATGGCACTGGTGACGGTGCTTTCCGTCATGAACGGCTTCGAGCGCGAGCTGCAAAACAATATCCTGGGGCTGATGCCGCAGGCCGTTCTCTCTTCCACTCAGGGTTCCGTTAATCCGCAACAGCTGCCGGAAAGCGCGGTGAAGTTACAGGGTGTCACGCGCGTTGCGCCGCTCACGACGGGCGATGTGGTGCTGCAAAGCGCCCGCAGCGTGGCGGTCGGGGTGATGCTGGGTATCGATCCGGCGCAAAAAGATCCGCTGACGCCGTTCCTGGTCAATGTGAAACAAACCGACCTGGAAGCGGGTAAATACAACGTCATCCTTGGCGAGCAGCTTGCCGGGCAGCTCGGGGTCAACCGTGGCGATCAGCTGCGCGTGATGGTGCCGTCAGCCAGTCAGTTTACGCCGATGGGACGTCTGCCAAGCCAGCGCCTGTTCAACGTGATTGGCACGTTTGCGGCGAACAGCGAAGTTGATGGTTACCAGATGCTGGTTAACATTCAGGACGCCTCGCGTCTGATGCGCTACCCGGCGGGAAATATCACCGGCTGGCGTCTGTGGCTTGATGCGCCGCTGAAGGTGGATACCCTTAGCCAGCAGACGCTACCGGAAGGGACGAAATGGCAGGACTGGCGCGATCGGAAAGGCGAACTGTTCCAGGCCGTGCGCATGGAGAAAAACATGATGGGGCTGCTGCTGAGCCTGATCGTGGCCGTTGCCGCGTTTAATATCATCACCTCGCTCGGGCTGATGGTGATGGAGAAGCAAGGCGAAGTCGCCATTCTGCAAACCCAGGGGCTGACTCCGCGCCAGATCATGGCGGTATTTATGGTCCAGGGCGCCAGCGCTGGCATCATTGGCGCGCTGCTCGGCGCGGCGCTGGGGGCGCTGCTCGCCAGCCAGCTCAACAATCTCATGCCGATTATCGGCGCGCTGCTTGATGGCGCGGCGCTGCCGGTGGCTATCGAGCCGCTCCAGGTGGTCGGTATTGCGCTGGCCGCGATGGCTATTGCGCTGCTTTCTACGCTTTATCCTTCCTGGCGGGCTGCCGCCACTCAACCCGCTGAGGCTTTACGTTATGAATAAGATCCTGTTGCAGTGCGACAACCTGTCCAAACGCTATCAGGAAGGCACTGTGCAGACCGACGTGTTGCACAATGTGAGTTTTAGCGTGGGTGAAGGCGAGATGATGGCGATTGTCGGCAGCTCCGGCTCCGGTAAAAGTACGCTGCTGCACCTGCTTGGCGGGCTGGACACGCCAACCGAAGGCGATGTGATCTTCTCCGGGCAGCCGCTGAGTAAAATGTCGTCTACGGCGAAAGCCGAGCTGCGTAACCGCGAGCTGGGCTTTATCTATCAGTTCCACCATCTGCTGCCGGACTTTACGGCGCTGGAAAACGTTGCAATGCCGCTGCTGATTGGTAAAAAGAAACCTGCGGAAATTAATGCCCGCGCCAGCGACATGCTAAAAGCGGTAGGGCTGGGTCATCGCGGAAATCACCGTCCGTCTGAGCTTTCCGGCGGCGAGCGTCAGCGTGTGGCCATCGCCCGTGCGCTGGTCAACAACCCGCGCCTGGTGCTGGCGGATGAACCGACAGGTAACCTCGATGCGCGTAACGCAGACAGCATTTTCCAGCTTCTCGGTGAACTGAACGCCGCGCAGGGAACCGCGTTTCTGGTGGTCACCCACGATTTACAACTGGCTAAGCGGATGGGGCGTCAGCTGGAAATGCGCGACGGTCGTCTGAATGCAGAGCTGACGCTGATGGGAGCGGAGTAATGGCTTCACCGTTATCGTTACTCATCGGGTTACGCTTTAGCCGCGGTCGTCGCCGGAGCGGGATGGTATCCCTTATCTCCGTGATCTCCACCATCGGTATCGCCCTGGGCGTGGCGGTGTTGATCGTGGGCTTAAGCGCCATGAATGGCTTTGAGCGTGAACTGAATAACCGCATTCTGGCCGTTGTCCCCCACGGTGAAATCGAGCCGGTTAACCAGCCGTGGTCCAGCTGGCGTGATGCCCTTAACAAAGTGGAAAAGGTGCCCGGCATTGCGGCGGCTGCACCTTACATCAACTTTACCGGGCTGGTAGAGAGCGGAGTAAACCTGCGCGCTATTCAGGTGAAAGGGGTAAATCCTCGTCAGGAAGAGCGTCTGAGCGCGCTGCCGCGCTATGTGCAAAATGGCGCATGGGCAAACTTTAAGGCCGGCGAGCAGCAGATCATCATGGGCAAAGGCGTTGCCGATGCGCTGAAGGTGAAGCAGGGCGACTGGGTCTCGATCATGATCCCGAACGCCAGCGCCGATCACAAATTGCAGCAGCCTAAGCGCGTACGTCTGCACGTCACCGGTATTTTGCAACTGAGCGGCCAGCTCGATCACAGCTTCGCGATGGTGCCGCTGGAAGATGCGCGCCAGTATCTCGATATGAGCGACAGCGTGACGGGCATTGCCATTAAGGTTAACGACGTCTTCAACGCCAATAAACTGGTGCGTGACGCCGGCAGCGTGACCAATAACTATGTCTACATCAAAAGCTGGATCGGCACTTACGGGTATATGTACCGTGATATCCAGATGATCCGCGCGATTATGTATCTGGCGATGGTGCTGGTGATTGGGGTGGCGTGTTTTAATATCGTCTCGACGCTGGTGATGGCCGTTAAGGATAAGAGCGGCGACATCGCCGTGCTGCGTACCTTAGGGGCGAAAGACGGTCTTATTCGCGCCATCTTCGTCTGGTACGGTTTGCTGGCGGGGCTGTTTGGCAGCCTCTGCGGCGTGGCGATCGGCGTGGTGGTTTCCCTTCAGCTGACGCCGATTATTAACGGAATTGAAGCGCTTATTGGCCATCAGTTCCTGTCAGGTGATATCTATTTTATTGACTTCCTGCCGTCTGAACTGCACTGGCTGGACGTTATTTATGTGCTGGTTACAGCACTTTTACTGAGTCTGCTGGCAAGCTGGTATCCGGCGCGTCGCGCAAGCCGAATTGATCCGGCGAGGGTATTAAGTGGCCAGTAATTTCGTCATGGTTTAGCGGTCTTTTGGCCGCTGAATCAAACAGAGGAATGCATCATGTATTACGGATTTGATATTGGCGGCACCAAGATTGCGCTCGGCGTGTTCGATAAAGACCTTAAGCTACAATGGGAAACCCGCGTACCCACGCCACGCGAAAGCTACGATGAATTTTTAACCGCCATTGCCGCGCTGGTGGCGCAAGCGGATGAACGCTTTGGCGTCAAAGGCAGCGTCGGCATTGGTATTCCGGGTATGCCCGAAACCGACGACGGCACGCTGTATGCCGCCAACGTTCCTGCCGCCAGCGGCAAACCGCTGCGTGCCGATCTCTCTGCTCTCCTTGAGCGCGACGTGCGCTTAGACAACGATGCCAACTGTTTTGCCCTCTCAGAGGCCTGGGACGACGAGTTTCGTCGCTATCCGCTGGTGATGGGGCTGATCCTCGGAACCGGCGTGGGGGGCGGGTTAGTTATTAACGGTAAGCCCATTACCGGGCGCAGCTACATTACCGGCGAATTTGGTCATATCCGTCTGCCGGTGGATGCGCTGGATGTTGTCGGACGTGATTTCCCGTTGATCCGCTGCGGTTGTGGTCAGCACGGTTGTATTGAGAGTTACCTTTCAGGCCGTGGGTTTGCATGGCTTTATGAACACTTCTATCATCAGAAACATGACGCCCCCCAAATCATTACCCTGTGGGAACAAGGGGATGCGCAGGCGCGAGAGCATGTTGAACGCTATCTCGACCTGCTGGCCGTGTGCCTGGGGAATATCCTGACCATCGTCGACCCGGATCTGCTGGTGATCGGGGGAGGGCTGTCAAATTTCACTGCGATTACGGAACAGTTGTCCGGGCGTCTGCCCCGACATTTATTGCCGGTCGCCCGCGTGCCGCGCATTGAACGCGCGCGACACGGGGACGCAGGAGGCATGCGCGGAGCCGCATTCCTTCATCTCACCGATTAGTTTACGAGGTTATTATGCTGTCGCGTCGCCAGGGTCGACTCAGCCGTTTTCGCAAAAATAAACGCCGCTTACGTGAACGCCTGCGTCAGCGGATCTTTTTCAGAGACAGGATGATGCCAGAAGCGATGGATAAACCCAGAGTGGTGGTGTTGACCGGGGCGGGGATCTCCGCCGAATCCGGTATTCAGACCTTCCGCGCGGCGGACGGACTGTGGGAAGAACACCGAGTTGAAGATGTGGCGACGCCGGAAGGTTTCGCCCGCGACCCGGCGCTGGTGCAGGCGTTCTACAACGCCCGCCGTCGCCAGCTTCAGCAGCCGGAGATTGCGCCGAATGCGGCGCACCTGGCGCTGGCAAAGCTGGAGGAAGCGCTGGGGGATCGTTTTCTGCTGGTCACGCAGAACATCGACAATCTTCACGAAAGGGCCGGAAACCACAACATCATTCATATGCACGGCGAACTGCTCAAGGTGCGATGCGCATGGAGTGGCCAGGTGCTGGAGTGGAAAGAGGACGTGCTGGACGAAGACCGCTGCCACTGCTGTCAGTTCCCTTCGCGTCTGCGTCCGCATGTGGTCTGGTTTGGCGAAATGCCGCTGGGAATGGATGAGATTTACAGCGCCCTGGCCATGGCGGACGTCTTTATCGCCATTGGTACTTCGGGACATGTCTATCCGGCGGCGGGATTTGTTCACGAAGCGCGACTGCAAGGTGCCCATACGGTGGAGCTTAATCTGGAGCCGAGCCAGGTCGGGAGCGAGTTTGAAGAGAAACATTACGGTCTGGCGAGCGAGGTGGTGCCAGCCTTTGTGGATAAACTCCTGAAGGGGCTGTAAGAGTAACGGGCGACATTGCGTCGCCCGTTATGCATTAACGGCCTGCTTTTAGCTTCTGATAATACTCTTCATACAGGCGGCTCGCGTCACCGACGTCGTTTTGCCATTCCCCTTTGCTGATGGTTTCAGCGTCCGGATAAAGCGATTTATCATTTGCCACTTCAGGGCTTAACAGCTTCCGCGCGGCCAGGTTTGGCGTTGGGTAGCCGATAGTTTCCGCCACCTGTTTTGCCACATCCGGGCGCAGCAGGAAGTTGATCAGCTTCAGGGCGCCCTCGACGTTTTTCGCATTCGCCGGGATCGCGAGGCTGTCCATCCAGAAGATGCCGCCCTCTTTCGGCCAGACCACCTCCAGCGGCGTCCCGGCCTGACGCGCGACAAAAGCAGAGCCGTTCCAGACCATCCCCAGATTCACTTCACCTTCCATATAGGGGTTAGCCGGGTTATCCGAGTTGAACGCTGCCACGTTTGGCATCAGCTTTTTCAGTTCGTTATACGCCGCTTCGATCTCTTTCGGATCGGTGGTGTTACCGGAATAGCCGAGTTTACGCAGCGCCACCTGGAACACTTCGCGCGCATCGTCGGTTAACAGCAGGCTGCTTTTGTATTCCGGCTTCCACAGGTCAGCCCAGGATGAAACCGTTTTTGGATCAATGGCATCGCTGTTAACGCCAATTGCCGTCGCGCCCCAGATGTACGGAATGGAGTAGTCGTTGTTCGGGTCGAACGGCTTGTTTAGCATCTCAGGATCGAGGTTTGAAAAATTGGTTAGCTTCGTTTTGTCGATCTTCTGGATCATGCCTTCTTTGCGCATCTTGTCGACGAAATAGGTCGACGGCACCACCAGGTCATACGCGCCATCTTTATAGGTTTTGAGCTTGGCGTACATGGTTTCATTCGACTCGTAGGTCGAATAGATCACCTTGATGCCTGTCTCTTTGGTGAACTGCTCCAGCAGGCCCGGCGGCACATACTCGGTCCAGTTGTAGAAATAGAGCGTTTTGCTGTCATCAGCATGCGCGGCGCCCATTCCGAGCACCAGTGCCGCAGCGGCAAGCATTTTTTTCATTTCTGTGTCCCCTGAGATTTTGTTTTATCACGAGCAATAACCTGGCTGGCAATCACCAGAACCAGCGATAACACCAACAGAATAGTCGCCAGCGCGTTCACTTCGGGTGAAACACCGACTTTAACCATTGAGTAGATCTTCAACGGCAGAATTTCATAGCTCGGCCCGGTGACGAAGGAGGACACGACCACGTCGTCCATCGACAGGGTAAAGCTGAGCAGCCATCCTGCTGCCACGGCGGGCATCGCCAGCGGCAGAATGATTTTGCGCAGAATGGTCATCTCGCTCGCACCCAGATCTTTCGCCGCTTCCAGCATGCGTACGTCGAACCCTTTCAGACGCGCGTAGACGGTTACCACCACAAACGGCAGACAGAAGGTGATATGTGAGAACAGCAGCGACCAGAAACCGAGCTGGACGCCCAGCAGCATAAACAGCACCAGCAGTGAAATGGCCATCACGATATCCGGGGACATCATCACCACAAACAGCATGCCGCTGACGAACGGCTTACCGCGAAAACGGTAGCGGTAGAGCGCCACGGCGGTCAGCGAGCCAATCAGCGTCGCGAAGGTGGCAGAAAATACCGCCATCGTCAGCGAGTGCTGAGCGGCCTGTAGCAGGCTGTCATTATTCATCAGCAGGCCATACCATTTGATGGTAAACCCTTGCCAGTTGATACCGAAGCGTGAGCTGTTAAAGGAGTTCACGATCAAAATGATTATCGGAATATAGAGATACGCATAAATGGCGGTCATAAAACCGCCGCGAAGCAGTCGACCGATCATTCCAGCTCCACCTTCTTATTCAGCAGGCGTGAGGCACGCCAATAAACCAGCAGCATCAGCCCCATCACCACCGTCAGCGTTATGCTGGTGGCCGAGCCGAACGGCCAGTCGCGGATATTCAGGAACTGGCTCTTAATCACGTTACCGATCAGCAGGTTTTTCGCCCCGCCCATCAGGTCCGAGACGTAGAACAGCCCCATCGCAGGCAGCATGACCAGCAGACAGCCGGCGATAATACCCGGCATGGTCAGCGGAATAATGATGCGGACAAAGGTTTGTAACTTACTGGCGCCCAGGTCTTTCGCCGCTTCCAGCAGCGGCTTATCGAGCTTTTCAATGCTTGAGTAGAGCGGCATCACCATAAACGGCAGCAGGATATAGACCAGGCCGACAATCACCGCGCCTGGGGTGAACATGATGCGGATCGGCGTCTCGATCACCCCCAGCCACAGCAGAAACTCGTTCAGATAACCTTTGGTGCTGAGAAAGATTTTCAGCCCGTAGATGCGGATTAACGAGTTGGTCCAGAAGGGCACAATCAGTAAAAACAGCAGCAGCGGCCGCACTTTTTGCGGCAGGCGGGCCAGGAACCAGGCGAACGGATACCCCAGCACCAGACAGGCGAGGGTGGCAATCAGCGCCATATTGAGCGAGTGCAGCAGCACGTCAAAATAGAGCGGATCGAGCAGGCGTGCGTAGTTGTCCAGCGTAAAGACCATCGCCACGAAGTTCGCGTCGTCGCGGGTCAGGAAGCTGGTCACGATGATCATCAGGTTGGGAAGAAAGACAAACAACACAAGCCAACCGACGATCGTGGCAATCACCACATTCTGGAACTTACTTGTGTTCTTCATCAGCCAGTACAACCTCCCAGCTTTCTACCCAGTTGATGACCATTTTCTGATCCAGCGAGTGGTCAAAGTCCGGATCGTCCTCGTTAAAGAACTCGCTGACCATCACCATTTTGCCGTTTTCCAGTTCCACAACGGATTCGAGGGTCATCCCTTTGTAGTTGCGTTCGCGAACGTAACCGATCAGACCTTCGACGTCAGCCGTGTCGTGGATCTCATCAACGCGGAGATCTTCCGGGCGCAGCAGGACGTTGAGCTTCTGCCCCTTCTCGACGGCAAAGTTGACGGTAATATTGCATTCGCGGCCTTCTACGTTGGCGCGAATGCGCTGCTCGTCCAGATGCTCAATCACCGTGGCGTTGAAAATATTGATTTCACCAATGAAGCTGGCGACGAACAGGTTTTTCGGCTCTTCGTAAATTTCACGCGGGGTGCCATCCTGCTCAATCTTGCCGTCGCGCATCACCACGATACGGTCTGACATGGTCAGGGCTTCTTCCTGATCGTGCGTGACAAACACGAACGTGATGCCGAGCTTACGCTGAAGCGCTTTTAGCTCGTTCTGCATCTGCTTGCGCAGCTTGTAGTCCAGCGCGGAAAGGGATTCATCCAGCAGGAGCAGGCGAGGTTTGTTGACCACGGCGCGGGCAATGGCCACACGCTGCTGCTGACCGCCGGAAAGTTGATGCGGCTTGCGCTGGGCAAACTCTTCCAGCTGCACCATGCGCAGGGCTTCGGTGACGCGGGGCGGGATCTCGCTGGCCGGTGTTTTTTGCATCCGCAGGCCAAACGCCACGTTCTCAAACACGGTCATGTGCGGGAACAGGGCATAGCTCTGAAAGACGGTATTGACGTGGCGATCTTCGGCTGGAACCTGGGTTATGTCCTGGTTCTCAAGATGGATATGGCCGTTATCGACGCTTTCCAGCCCGGCGATAAGGCGCAGGACGGTGGTTTTGCCGCAGCCGGAGGGGCCGAGCAGCGTGAGAAACTCACCGTCATTGATGGTCAGATTAAGGTCGGAAATGACATCTTTGCCATCGAAACTTTTACGAATTCGTTCCAGTTGCACCAGCGGTGAAAGGGAACGGGGTTGTGTATTCAATTTTCGCGCTGTCCCATATAGACGCCTCAGGCAGCAGACTGAAGCGGGGTTTGTGTGTAACCACCTTGGTGACTCGTAATGAGGGCGGACATTCTACGGCAAACCCACTGAATCGCCAATCCTTCTCACTTACTCATAAGCTACATTTATTAACGCACAACGATATAAACGTAAAAAGTTCTCGTTTGCGGGATAAAAGTGACCTGACGCAATATTTGCGTTTTGCTGCTTAATGATAATGTTGTCACAAAAAGTGAGGGTGACTGCATGGATAAACTACTTGAGCGTTTCTTACATTACGTTTCGCTGGATACCCAATCTAAGCCGGGGGTCCGACAGGTGCCAAGCACCGAAGGCCAGTGGAAGCTGCTAAATCTGCTGAAAGAGCAGCTGGAGGCCATGGGGCTGGTCGACGTCACGCTCAGCGAAAAAGGGACCGTGATGGGAACGCTGCCGGCGAATATTGACGGCGATATCCCGGCAATTGGCTTTATTTCTCATGTCGATACCTCACCTGATTTTAGCGGTAAACACGTTAACCCGCAGATTGTTGAAAACTACCGCGGCGGTGATATTGCGCTGGGCATTGGCGACGAAGTGCTGTCGCCGGTGATGTTCCCGGTACTGCATCAGCTGCTGGGGCAGACGTTAATCACCACTGACGGCAAAACCTTGCTGGGGGCTGATGACAAAGCGGGCATCGCCGAGATCATGACGGCGCTGGCGGTGCTGAAGGGCAAAAATATCCCGCATGGCGATATCCGCGTGGCCTTCACGCCGGATGAAGAGGTTGGAAAAGGCGCAAAACACTTTGACGTTGAGGCGTTTAACGCGCAGTGGGCCTACACCGTCGACGGTGGCGGCGTGGGTGAACTGGAGTATGAAAACTTTAACGCGGCATCGGTGACGATCAAAATCGTCGGGAATAACGTTCATCCGGGGTCTGCGAAAGGGGTGATGGTGAATGCGCTGTCGCTGGCTGCGCGTATTCATGCGGAAGTGCCCGCCGAAGAGAGCCCGGAGATGACGGAAGGGTATGAGGGTTTTTATCATCTGACCAGCATCAAGGGGACCGTGGACAGCGCGCAGATGCACTATATTGTCCGCGATTTCGACCGCAAGGCCTTTGAAACGCGCAAGCGTAAGATGATGGAGATCGCGAAAAAGGTCGGCAAGGGGCTGCATCCGGATTGCTATATTGAACTCATCATCGAAGACAGCTATTACAATATGCGCGATAAGGTGATGGAGCATCCGCACATTCTTGATATCGCCCAGCAGGCGATGCGCGATTGTGACATCGAGCCGGTGATGAAACCGATCCGTGGCGGTACCGATGGTTCACAGCTGTCGTTTATGGGCTTGCCGTGCCCGAACCTGTTTACCGGTGGATATAACTACCACGGCAAGCATGAGTTCGTGACGCTGGAAGGGATGGAGAAAGCGGTGCAGGTGATCGTGCGGATAGCGGAGTTAACCGCGAAGCGGTAATGTTTTTGCCGGGTGGCGGCTACGCCTTACCCGGCCTACGGGTGCAATATGTAGGCCGGGTAAGGCGTAGCCGCCACCCGGCACATGAACAGGGAGTTCAAATGTCAAACTATCGCCGCTACTACATCCCCGGAGGGACCTGGTTTTTCACCGTCAATCTGCAAAACCGTCAGAGCAATTTACTTACTCGCCACATCGACAGCCTGCGTTCCGCTACCGCCACGGTTAAGCGTGCGAAGCCCTTCACCATTAACGCCTGGGTTATCCTGCCTGAACATATGCACTGTATCTGGAGCCTGCCGGAAGGGGACAGTGACTTTTCAGCGCGCTGGCGCGACATCAAAAAAACGTTTAGCCGCAACATTGAAATGCGCCACGTCTGGCAACCGCGTTTCTGGGAGCACACTATTCGCAATGAGCAGGATTATCGGCGGCATATGGATTACGTCTACATCAATCCGCTGAAGCATGGCTATGTCGGGAAAGTCGTCGACTGGCCCTATTCAACGTTTCATCGGGACGTGCGGGAAGGGTTATATCCGGCAGACTGGGCGGGTGAGATTGAGGATTTTGCGGCGGGGGAGCGGAAGTAAAACAAAGCCGGGTGGCGGCTACGCCTTACCCGGCCTGCATTTCGATCGTAGGCCCGGTAAGCGCAGCGCCACCGGGCATTAAAGCGGCTCAGTCCTCAAAAAACCAGTACCCGCTGTTCACCAGCGCGGCCAGCATGGCGAGGAAGGAGGGATCGTCCAGCGCGTCGCCGAAGGTATCCGCAGTCAGCACCATATGGCTGGCAATTGCTTCCAGCGCCGGGCGATGCGGAGAGTCCAGGCGCTCGCCGTTGACGAATACCTCTTCGCCAATGCGTAGTACGCGTAATCCGCCCAGACGAACCAGCTTATCGCCCTGCTGGAGCGCATCATAAATTTCATCTGCCTGATACGGCGGCTCTGGCGGTGCGACGTCCAGTTCATGACGCGACTGGCTGATAAACTCGCCAAACCACTGTCTGAAGTGCTCCGGTTCGTTGATCAGATCCAGCATCATACCGCGCAGCTTATCCAGCTCCACTGGCAGAATATCCGCCGGATGCTCACGCGCCGGAACGTCCGGATCGCTGTAACGGTAGCTGCCCAGCTCACGCTGTAAAACATAGTCAGCAAATCCGCTGATCATCTCGCGGCCGCTTGGCGCGCGGAAACCAACCGAATAGTTCAGCGAGTTTTCCAGGGAATAACCTTCATGCGGGAAGCCTGGCGGGATATAGAGAATGTCGCCTGGCTCCAGCTCTTCATCAATGATCCCTTCAAACGGATCAACCTGGAGCAGATCCGGGTGCGGGCAGTGCTGCTTCATTGGCACTTTTTCGCCCACGCGCCAGCGACGGCGACCGGTACCCTGAATGATAAACACGTCGTACTGATCCAGATGCGGACCCACGCCGCCACCGGGAACGGAGAAGGAGATCATCAGATCGTCCATTCGCCAGTCTGGCAGGGCGCGGAAGGGATGCATTAAGGCTGCGGTAGGTTCGTGCCAGTTGTTGACCGCCTGCACCAGTAAAGACCAGTTGTTTTCGCCCAGGTGATCGTAGCTTTCAAAGGGACCGTGGCTGACCTGCCATTTCCCGTCCTGGTGGCTCACCAGACGGCTGTCTACCTCGTTTTCCATCGCCAGACCAGCGAGTTCGTCAGGGGAAATAGGGTCGATAAAATTGCTGAACCCGCGTTTAAGAACGACCGGGCGTTTTTGCCAGTAACGTTCAATAAATTCGGGCCAGTTAAGCGTTAATTGATAATCCATATTTATGTATTCCGCAGGCTCTTACTGAGACGGATTATAACGGAAGCCCCGCCCCCTAGCTGCGAGATCCGCGTATTTTTCACATTCCGGGTCAACTATCGTTCGATACGGGATGCTGGCGGCCAAAAATGACTTCCATCCGGGCACCGCCCAGCAAACTTTCACCGGTTTCAATCTTGCCCTCGTACTGATCGACAATTTCCCTGGCAACGGATAATCCGACGCCCTGGCCCGGCCGCAGCGTATCGGCGCGCTGGCCGCGATCGAACACCACTTCGCGTTTATTACGGGGAATGCCAGGACCATCATCCTCAACGATAATATGCAGTTCGTTATCCGTTACCCGCGCGGACACCTCGACAAACTCCAGACAATATTTGCAGGCGTTATCGAGCAGGTTTCCCATCACTTCCATAAAGTCATTCTTCTCACCGACAAAGCTAATTTCCGGTGAGATATCCAGACTGATGTTGACCCCTTTACGCTGGTACACCTTATTCAGCGCAGAGGTGAGGTTATCCAGCAGCGGGGCTACCGGGTGCAGTTCACGGCTCAACAAGGCGCTTCCGGAACGCATGCTCGCGCGGTGCAGGTAATAGCCGATCTGCTGTGAAATACGGCTGATTTGTTCCAGCATCACCGGCTCGGCGTCATCCACGCTCATTTTCGAACTGCGCATGGAACGCAGGGTACTCTGCATCACGGCCAGCGGGGTTTTCAGGCTGTGCGTAAGGTCGGTGAGCGTGGTGCGATACTTGTCGTAGCGTTCACGTTCGCTTTTCAGCAGGCGGTTGAGGTTGCGCACCAGGCTGGTCAGCTCACGGGTGGTCTCCGGGTTGAGCTTCTCGCGGTGATGTTCCTCCAGCTCGCGCACCTCTTTGGCAAGGGATTCAATCGGGCGGAGGCTCCACCACGCAGCAACCCACAGGAGAGGGATCACCAGCAGCAGGTTGGCAGCCAGAACATACACAAACCAGTTCCAGACCATATACGAGCGTTTCAGCTCAACCGGTATGGTATCGATCACCACAATGGTTAACTGCGGCATGTTCAGGGTGGCGGGATAAAGGTTGATGGCCACGGAGTGGGTCATCTCCGTGTCGTCATCTTCGGCACGGATCTCATTAAGCTTGATCTGTAAGGCGCGATCGTCACGCAGCAGGCTGCTGGTGGAGTTGAGGTCAGCTTCTATTTCATGAAAACCGTTGGTTTTCAGCCATTCCGGACGGATGCGCTTTTTCAGCCACGGGACATTGCGCTGGGCCCACAGCAATTTCCCTTTTTCATCGTAGATCAGCGCCAGCGTCGGGCTCTGCTGATTCAGGTTTTCCGGCATCTCGACGGTGATTCGGTTGTTCTCCCACTTCGCCAGGGTATAAAACAGGTTACTTTCGCCGCGAAGCAGGCGGAAGGTGGTTTTATCGAAGCTCACGCTATACCCGACCAGCGCCACCATCCCGTAAGAGAGCGACAGCACCAGCACGACGGCGGCGGTTGCCAGCAAAAAGCGAACCCGCAGCGAAAGGGGTAAAATGTGACGCAAAATCCCTTTCATTTAGCGTAATTCGAACAGGTAGCCCTGACCACGCACGGTGGTGATCACGTCATGCGGGTACTGCGCCTGAATTTTTTTACGCAGGCGGCCCATCAGCACGTCAATGGTGTGGCTTTCGCGCAGTTCGGCATCCGGATAGAGCTGAAGCATCAGGGAATCTTTGCTCACCACTTTGCCGTTGTTACGGATCAGCGTTTCCATGATGGTGTATTCGAATGCGGTCAGCTTGATCACTTCATCATTAATAGAAAATTCACGGCGGGAGAGATCCACCTGGAACGGCGGCAGAGAGATCACCTGCGACGCCAGGCCGCTGTTGCGGCGCAGCAGCGCCTGCATACGCGCGGCGACTTCTTCAATATGGAAGGGTTTGGTCACGTAGTCATCCGCGCCAGCGCTCAGGACTTCAACCTTGTCCTGCCAGCCTTCGCGGGCAGTCAGCACCAGCACCGGCAGGGAAACATCATGGCTACGCCAGCGGCGGATAAGGGACAATCCGTCTTCATCCGGCAGCCCTAAATCGACAATGGCGATGTCCGGCAGGTGTTCATTGAGATAATAATCGGCCTCTTTTGCGTCTTCAGCATCGTCCACCTGATGACCCATCTCCTGAAGTTGAACTTTCAGGTGATGACGTAGCAATGCGTTATCCTCAACAACCAGTACGCGCATCATCACTTCTCCCTTATATAAATGGTATGAATAGTTTAACGCTGATTATTCAGGTTGACACCAGCGCGATGAAATTAAATGATTTTTTTCATGCTCCCGAACACAGGGGGGGCATGACGCCAGGCGCGGGTAATATAAACGGACTTGTTTTCGCAAGCTTCCGCAATCCGGATAAAACAACCATCCGTTTATGAACTGTTGAAGGCGAGTCGCTTTTTGACAGAACGGCATACCAGTTTTGTAAAGATTGCCCTTTTTTTTGTAAGGATGTTCTCACTATGTCTGTCTTTGTCTACGCTTATTTTATGGTGCGAAATTAGATTTGCATAATATGTGCCAGAAAAGCAGCATTTTTACACAACAAAACAGCAATATAGCGAGTAAAGAGGATTTTATGGAATGGAAGGTTGTTGAGACTATTGCGAGCCCGGAAAGCGGAACCATTTTTTGCAAAGTTGAAACACAGTATGGCCTGAATTATATCCTGTGGTTAAAGGGAGATTATTACGTTCGTACAGGTGAAATCATCACCACCTCAAACCAGGGGATCCTGATTAACGATCGGCGCCGCAGAGTATGGATAGCGCAGGCAATGCCCTTTACATCCATAGGCTGGATGGGGTTCAAACAGAAAAACGCGTGTCCAGGAAACCGACAGGAGATGGATCGCCCGTGCACGGCTGAAACCCCGTGCCAGTTCAAACTGTGCCCGTTCGGCTTAAAACGGTATATACCGGAAAGTTATTCCACAGCGAAAATTAACAATCAGCCTGACGGCAGGCTTTAATCACGGCAAACAGGGAATGTAATGTGAAAACATCGGCTCGATGATGAAAAGCAGCCCCCTTTCCGGATGGAAAGGGGGAAGGGCGATTACTTCAGCTCGTCAACCATAGTAATGGCGCGGCCAATGTAGTTTGCCGGGGTCATCTCTTTCAGACGCGCTTTTTCTTCTTCTGGCAGCGCCAGACCGTCGATAAACTGTTTCATACCTTCAGCATCAACACGTTTACCGCGGGTCAGCTCTTTGAGTTTCTCGTACGGTTTTTCGATGCCGTAACGACGCATCACGGTCTGAATCGGCTCCGCCAGCACTTCCCAGTTGTGATCCAGCTCGTCCAGCAGACGGTCGCGGTTAACTTCCAGTTTGCTCACACCTTTCAGGGTGGACTGGTAGGCGATCAGCGCGTAGCCAATACCTACGCCCAGGTTACGCAGCACCGTGGAGTCAGTCAGGTCGCGCTGCCAGCGGGATACCGGCAGCTTGCTCGCCATATGTTGCAACACGGCATTCGCCAGACCCAGGTTACCTTCGGAGTTTTCGAAGTCGATTGGGTTCACTTTGTGCGGCATGGTGGAAGAGCCGATTTCCCCGGCGATGGTCTTCTGCTTGAAGTGGTTCAGGGCGATGTAACCCCATACGTCACGATCGAAGTCGATCAGGATGGTGTTGAAGCGCGCAATGCAGTCAAACAGCTCGGCGATGTAGTCGTGCGGCTCAATCTGGGTGGTGTACGGGTTCCACTGGATCCCCAGAGACGTCACAAACTCTTCGCTGAACTGGTGCCAGTCCACTTCCGGGTACGCGGCGATGTGGGCGTTGTAGTTACCCACCGCGCCGTTGATTTTGCCGAGGATCTCAACCTGCTCCAGCTGACGATACTGGCGTTCCATGCGGTACGCCACGTTCGCCATCTCTTTACCCATGGTGGATGGGGTTGCTGGCTGGCCGTGAGTACGGGACAGCAGCGGAATGTCGCGGTATTCCACGGACAGCGCTTTCACCGCATCAATGATTTTACGCCAGTAAGGGAGTACCACCTCTTTCCGCGCGGTAGAGAGCATCAGCGCGTGAGACAGGTTGTTAATATCTTCAGACGTACAGGCGAAGTGAATAAATTCAGATACCGCGTGCAGGGCAGGGACGCTTGCCACTTTCTCTTTCAGGAAGTATTCAACCGCTTTCACGTCGTGGTTGGTGGTGCGTTCGATGGTTTTAATGCGCGCGGCATCTTCTTCGCTGAACTCAGCAACGATTTTATCAAGGTAATCGTTTGCCTTTGCGTCAAAAGCAGGAACTTCCTTGATTGCTGTCTGGGCGGCCAGCTTTTGCAGCCAGCGTACTTCAACCTGAACACGGAACTTCAGCAGGCCATATTCGCTGAAGATCCCGCGCAGCGCGCTGACTTTATCGCCGTAGCGTCCATCGACAGGGGATACGGCGGTCAGTGAGGATAATTCCATAATTCGCAACTCCGGGAGGTTAACAATGAGCAAGAATTTGTTTTGCCTGAGTCGTCAGGCGTTGACGAGAAAACATTAACTGTAGGCGGCCACCGCCGACCTGTTGCCACAGCACGGCGGCACGGATGCCTGCCAGCAGCGAGGCGCGTACCTTCGCCTGTACCTGTGGGCTTTGCAATACGGCAGGCGAACCGGTGACCTGAATACGCGGGCCGAGCGGGCTAATCACGTCAACGTAGATACCGGCCATCGCGCTGAGCAGGGTCTCAGACTGGAGATCAAAGTGATCGAGCTGGCGCTGTAGCCCGGCGATGCGGTCGCCCAGGGTATTCATTGCGCCTTTTGCCGCGTTCAGCTTACGTTCCAGCACCATCAGGCTTAAGGTGTAGCGGGTCAGTTCCGCGTTCAACCCCTGACGGTTGCTGGCGTTGAGCACGCCGAGCAGAGTTTCAAGACCGAGACGAAGATTGGTTTCACTGCCGCCAAAGACGCCCAGCGTGGAGCCTGGGTTAAGATCGATAACGCTGTTGAGTGAAACGTGCAGGGCATCAGCGTCGCAATGACCCTGATGCGCCAGCTGTTGCACCAGACGGGCTGACTGGCAAATTCCCGCCAGCGCCAGGGTGATGTCGTAATAGTTCTTCGCCACACGGTCTCCTTTATGTGTGCAAACGGTTTAAACAGCAGGCAGCGGCAGGCGCTGTTCAATGATCCCACCGCCGAGGCAAATTTCGCCGCTGTAGAAAACAGCAGACTGGCCAGGGGTAACGGCGGAAACCGGCTCGTCGAAACGCACGTCAATGCGATCGTCATCCAGTGCGGTTACGGTGCAAGGGATGTCTGTCTGGCGGTAGCGCGTTTTCACTGTGCAGCGCAGCGTGCCTTTCAGCGGCTCGCGATCGACCCAGTGCAGCTGTTGCGCGATCAGTCCAACGGACATCAGGCGCGGGTGGTCGTGACCCTGAGCCACAACCAGAATATTGTTTTCGACGTCTTTGTCGACCACGTACCACGGATCTTCGCTGCCCTCTTTGGTGCCGCCGATACCCAGACCTTTACGCTGGCCGAGAGTGTGGTACATCAGCCCCTGGTGCTGACCAATCTCATCGCCGTCAACGGTGACGATTTTGCCCGGCTGTGCAGGCAGGTAGCGCCCCAGGAACTCGCGGAATTTACGCTCGCCGATAAAACAGATACCGGTGGAGTCTTTTTTCTTCGCGGTGATCAGATCCAGATCTTCAGCAATCTTACGCACTTCCGGCTTTTCCAGCTCGCCGACCGGGAACAGACTTTGGGCAATCTGTTCGTGGCTCAGCGTATAGAGGAAGTAGCTCTGATCTTTGTTACCGTCCAGACCGCGCAGCAGCTGGCTTTTGCCATTCACATCCGCGCGACGCACGTAGTGGCCGGTCGCAATGTAGTCTGCGCCCAGGTCTTCCGCGGCGAATTCCAGGAAGGCTTTGAATTTGATCTCTTTGTTGCACAGGATATCCGGGTTTGGCGTGCGGCCCGCTTTGTACTCTTCGAGGAAGAGTTCAAAAACGTTGTCCCAGTATTCTGCGGCAAAGTTAACGGTGTGCAGTTCGATGCCGAGCTTATCGCACACGGCCTGCGCATCGGCGAGATCCGCAGCGGCAGTGCAGTATTCCTCGCCATCGTCTTCCTCCCAGTTCTTCATGAACAGGCCCTCCACCTTATAGCCCTGTTGCTGCAACAGGTAGGCGGAAACGGAGGAATCGACACCGCCGGACATGCCGACGATTACTTTTTTCTGGCTGTTATCTGACATGGAATACTCACGACATTGAACTTCAAGGCGGCGTATTCTATCACGCCCCCCCACCATTGACACCCTCTGTAAACGGCCAGTTAAATTCTGCAATGACATCCAGCGGCAGGCGCGCCGCAGACTGCCAGCAGCGGATGCTTTCCGCAACCAGCGGCGAACGCAGGTTTGGCGCGTTCAGGATCTCGTCGGCAGTCACCCACAGGCAGCGATCGATATCGTCGTCGTGCGGTTCAGTGGCGCACGTTTCGTTAAGCTCAACGGCGAATAAGAAGCGCAGGAAAGGCGTCTGGTCAGGCGCTATCCACTGATGCATACGGATAAAATGCTGCGGTTCGGCGCGGATACCCGTCTCCTCCCACAGCTCACGGGCTGCCGCCTGGCGTAAGGTTTCATTGGCTTCAAGATGCCCGGCAGGCTGATTCCACAGCGCTTTGCCGTTGATAGTCTCTTCCACCACCAGGAATTTCCCCTGCGCGTGGACCACGCAGGCGACCGTAACATGAGGTTTAAACATCAGTTCTCCTTAGGGGTAACATCCCGCCATTCCCCGTTTGCCAGCGAGTCCAGCGTGTAGCTGCCCATGGCATAGCGAATGAGTCGCAGGGTAGGGAAGCCCACATGCGCAGTCATGCGCCTGACCTGTCGGTTGCGGCCTTCATAAAGGGTGATTTTAAGCCAGCTGGTGGGAATGGATTTCCGCTCACGAATCGGTGGGTTGCGCGGCCAGAGCCACTCGGGCTCATTCACGCGCTCAATACCAGCCGGCAGGGTGGGACCGTCGTTCAGCGTTACGCCGTTGCGCAGTTTTGCCAGCGACGCGTCGTCCGGCTCGCCTTCAACCTGCACATAGTAAATTTTTCCGGTACGTTTGCCCGGCTGAGTAAGCCTGGCCTGGAGCACGCCGTCATTGGTAAGCACCAGCAGCCCCTCGCTGTCGCGATCCAGACGTCCCGCTGCGTAGACTCCCTGTACGGGAATAAAGTCCTTCAGCGTGCTGCGCCCGGCCTCGTCGGTAAACTGCGGCAATACATCGTAGGGTTTATTGAACAGTATGACCCGCGTTGGCTGGGGTTCTGGCGTTCTTCTGGTGGCTTGTCGTGAGCTGAATCGCTCAACCCGGTGTTTTCTAAAAGAAGTTTTCGTCATGGTATTTTCAGGCGTTATCAATTGCCGCATTATAGCCTAATAACGAAGACCTTTCATGGCGTCGGACAATCAGGTACTATCGGAAGGCTCATTACAATTTATTAACATAAGATCAGTAACAACCAGAAGCGCTCGAAGGAGAGGTTAATGGAAAGCAAAGTAGTTGTTCCGGCGGAAGGTAAAAAGATCACCCTGCAAAACGGCAAGATTAACGTTCCTCACAACCCGATTATCCCGTTCATTGAAGGCGACGGTATCGGTGTAGACGTTACCCCGGCAATGCTGAAAGTGGTTGATGCCGCTGTTGAGAAAGCCTACAAAGGCGAGCGTAAAATTTCCTGGATGGAAATTTACACCGGTGAAAAATCGACTCAAGTTTATGGCCAGGACGTCTGGCTGCCAGCCGAAACGCTGGACCTGATCCGCGACTATCGCGTTGCTATCAAAGGCCCTCTGACCACGCCAGTTGGCGGCGGCATTCGCTCCCTGAACGTGGCGCTGCGTCAGGAACTGGATCTGTATGTGTGTCTGCGTCCGGTGCGTTACTACCAGGGCACCCCAAGCCCGGTTAAGCACCCGGAACTGACCGACATGGTTATCTTCCGTGAAAACTCAGAAGACATCTACGCCGGTATCGAATGGAAAGCGGACTCTGCTGATGCAGAAAAAGTGATTAAATTCCTGCGCGAAGAGATGGGCGTGAAGAAAATTCGCTTCCCTGAGCATTGCGGCATCGGCATCAAGCCGTGCTCCGAAGAAGGGACCAAGCGTCTGGTGCGTGCCGCCATCGAATACGCTATCACCAACGATCGTGACTCTGTGACCCTGGTTCACAAAGGCAACATTATGAAGTTCACCGAAGGCGCGTTCAAAGACTGGGGCTACCAGCTGGCGACCGAAGAGTTCGGCGGTGAACTGATCGACGGCGGCCCATGGCAGAAAATTAAGAACCCAAACACCGGTAAAGAGATCATCATTAAAGATGTGATTGCCGATGCGTTCCTGCAACAGATCCTGCTGCGTCCAGCTGAGTATGACGTGATCGCCTGTATGAACCTGAACGGTGACTACATCTCCGATGCGCTGGCCGCACAGGTGGGTGGTATCGGTATCGCCCCGGGCGCGAACATCGGTGACGAGTGCGCCCTGTTCGAAGCAACTCACGGTACTGCACCTAAATACGCAGGCCAGGACAAAGTCAACCCAGGCTCTATCATTCTCTCCGCAGAGATGATGCTGCGTCATATGGAATGGTTCGAAGCCGCAGACCTGATCGTTAAGGGTATGGAAGGCGCGATTAACGCGAAAACCGTCACCTATGACTTTGAACGTCTGATGGAAGGCGCTAAACTGCTGAAATGCTCAGAGTTTGGCGACGCGATTATCGCGAACATGTAATCCACTCGCTGGGTTAAATGACAACGGGAGCCTGAGGGTTCCCGTTTTTTATGCACATAAGACGGAAACAACGCTATGACCCATGATATCCCGCTCAAGTATTATGACATCGTCGACGAGTATGCGACTGAAACGGCGAAACCGGTAGAAGAGGCAGAGCGTACGCCGCTGGCACACTATTTCCAGCTGCTGCTCACTCGCCTGTACAACAATGAGGAAATCAGTGAAGAGGCGCAGCGGGAGATGGCTGTCCAAGCGGAGATAGACGAAGCGCGCATTGACGATATTGCGAACTTCCTGAATCAGTGGGGCAATGAATAACGCGTCATCGCGCTGAGTCTGCCAGCAGCCTGGCGAGGTCGTGCCGGGTTAGCGACTTTGAAAAGTACCAGCCTTGTACGAGGGCATCGGGGTATCTCTGCGCGATGAACTGATATTGCGTTTCGCTTTCGACCCCTTCAAAAACCAGGGTTTTGTGCAGTTTAGCGAGCGCGTCGCTGAAGATCACCAGGATATCCTGTTTATAGTGCTCGCTGATGCCGTCCACTAACGACTTATCCACCTTGATTTCGTCATATTTGAGATTCGAGAGCCTGGCAAGATTTGAGTTTTGCACGCCAAAGTCGTCTATTGAAATGTTGACGCCTGCCGATTTAAGCTCCTCACAAAACTCTTCAAGGATGGCCGAGGTGGAAACGCCATTTTCGGATAACTCAACTTTGATTAACGATAAGGGAATCGCGTTCTCTGAGCATGCATGACGTAATACCGCCAGGAATTTGCCGTCTTCAATTTCCGTCCGGCCAACGTTCAGTGAAATCATTAACTGATGTTCAGCGGCCAGCGCGGCAATTTCCGCCAGGGATTTCTTTATCATGTTCTGATAATAAACGTTATACAGGCCAATTTTTTTGATTAACGGGATAAACAGCTCAGGAGAAACCTCTTTGTGATTGTTATCCTGCCATCTTGATAACACTTCAACCCCGACAATTTTCTTATCAGCAACCCGAATAACAGGCTGAAAATGAACGCTGATGGTATTCGCTTTCACCGCCTTGACCAGCGTTCGCTCCAGAGAACGTCGGTCTTCATAAAGTCGAAGAGAAAACAGCGTCAGGGATATCCATATAAAGTATAAAAACAGGCACAGGAGCACCATCACTACGTGGGAGAGCGAAGCCAGTCCGGCATCATGGTGTGTGACGGTAACGCACAAATCCCAGCGTGTACTGCACTCTGTCACAGCCAGCGTAAATAACAGAGACTGTAAGCGGCTAAGGTTTTCTGATGGCGGCGTAACGGTGAAAAAGGTGCGGCCGAAATCTTTAGTGGAAGAACGAAGCGAATAATTGGCGGTAACGGGGGCAAATTTATCGTAGGCTGAACGGGAGGTAAAGATAATAAGGTGGTTATAAATTGTCGCATTGCCGACAAAGAAATCTTTCTGCGAAAACTGCGCCAGACTGAATCCGTTCTGGGTTTTATGCAGCTCAGAGGGAAGGGCGATGGGATTTGCCAGCTTGCCCCAAAACGCGGTGCAGGTGATTTTCCCCTTTTCAATAAACCCCACATCGGCGAAATAGAGACTGCGCATCTTTAATTTTCGGTAGACGTTCAGACTGGCGCTATCGCATCCCTGCGCGGAGGTATTTTTAAGCGTACTGGCGATATTTTGCGTTAACTCTTCGGAATAGCTTAAGAGCGTGTGGGAGATCTCCCTCTGCCGGTTCTTTTGCTGCTCAACGATAATGGCGTTAACCGCATACAGCGACAGGACGACCATAAAGGTTGAGATGATAGCAACGGCAATGGCCTTCTTCATTTTCCTGCTGTCCCGCCACGTCCTGAGGTGCAGGGATCTTAACACAGGTCATAAAAGCTACAAGCATGAGAGTTGAGGCCGCACGGTATCGGAAGGAAAGCCACCATGCCAGGCTCCTTTCAACTCAGAACCACTCAAACCGTGTTGAGAGCAGTAACAGTAGCGTACTGGCAGAAACAAGATTAAGGCAGATGACAAACTTGCTCGATACGTTCATGTTATCAACGCTTTTTGGTTATTCAGAAGCCACAGAGAATAGCGTTTCACCTCCACAGAAAAAACGCCAGATTTTGGTGGGGTCGGGCAAAAAAAAGCCCACTCAAGAGTGGGCAAGAAATACTGGAAGCAATGTGAGCAATGTCGTACTGAATACCTGAGTGATTTGCTCAACTATTCAGTAATGAGAAAGATAATCTTTCTCAGTAAAAGATGCAACCCCACGATGAGTGTGGAACGGCAATTTTTTACTGCTCATATTTTACTCAAACGAGCCGTGTGATTCTTATCACAAATTTCCTTTCTCAGATCCTGTGCTATCCTTTTCTGTGTCGTTGATTTAATGACAAAAACCATACAGAGAGGAAAGCTATGGGAATTTTATCCTGGATTATCTTTGGGCTGATTGCGGGGATCCTGGCGAAGTGGATTATGCCGGGCAAAGATGGCGGCGGTTTCATCGTCACGATCATTCTGGGGATTGTGGGTGCAGTCGTCGGTGGCTGGATCAGTACCCTGTTCGGCTTTGGCAGAGTTGATGGCTTCAACTTCGGCAGCTTTGTCGTCGCGGTGATTGGCGCGCTGGTTGTTCTGTTTATCTACAGAAAAATCAAAAGCTAAATCTGACCTGTGTTAAAAAAGGCTGCCTGACGGCGGCCTTTTTACTTTGGGCGTTACCACCAGCCTAACTGCGTACCGGCGACGGCCACGATGGCGACAATCAGCATGATGATGGTCGTTTTTCTCATTTATGCCCCCGGCGCGGCGTAACCGCCAAGGAAAAACCAGCCTAAAAACACCACCGCCGTGATAAAAATAACCACCGGAAAGAGGATCCCTATTCTCATGCCATCACCTGTTTGAGTTTGTATAAGGCCGTAGAGTGTACGGTTTTAATCTAACGCGACAAAGCCTGTTTTGCTTTTTCCTTTTTTATCCTGATACATCGCGAGGTCGGCGGTGCGCAGGGCGCTATCTTCATCAGTGCGGTGAGGATCAACAATAACGACGCCAAGGCTTGCGCCGGGATAAAGAATGGTGGCATTGCCTAACCCGTATTCGCCCGCAATAAGACCATTGAGGCGGGTTTTGATTGCGTTGACCTCTGTGCTGGCGTCGCCATCATCGCTGTGACTCAGGCTGGCAACCAGAAATTCATCGCCGCCGAGCCGGCCAATAATCTCATCCTGCGTTTGCTCGTGAGTCAGCCGCTTACCGACCTGTACGAGGAAGCGATCGCCCGCCTCATGCCCGTACTGGTCATTGATTCGCTTGAAATCATCGAGGTCAATAAAGGCCATCATGACCCTGCGGTTAAGATGGCGCGCCAGTGAGAACAGGGTGGTAAGGTTTTCAAAAATGGCGCGGCGATTCGGCAGGCCGGTGAGGGCGTCGGTGTAAGAGTGGGCAATGAGCGCCGCGTTTGCTTCGCGAAGCTGAAGTACAAGCGACTCTTTCTGAATGTACTGACCAATTAACCCGGCAAAGAGTCTGATCACCTGCTCGCCACGCTCGCTGAACTGTTTCTGTGCGGTGCTGGCAGCGCAAAGCGTGCCATACAGAGAACCGTCAGCCAGGTGAACCGGCACGCTCATATAGGTTGTAATACCCAGTGCTTTTGCCGCTTCACACTCCGGCCAGCGGTCGGGCACCTCGTTACTGAACAACGTGTCGCTGTCGATGGCGCGCTTACACAGCGTTTCGTCCCAGGGCACGCTGAACCCTTCCGGGATCTGCATTTGCTTGCTGTTACGGGCATATAAAATGTGCTGCAAACGCGCATTGATATCGACTTTCGTCAGGTAGGTTGATTCCATATCCGTCACAATTTCCAGCATTTCCAGTAGCTGACGCACCAGACTGTCGAGAGATTGCTCAGTGGAGAGGGTTTCTGAAACACGGGCAAGAATGATATCTGACATGAGGCAGGTTGACTCCCATGCAGAAGACCTCTGTATCTGCATGTTATGCTGAAAATATAGACTCCGGTCATAGTAAAACATGAACAGGATTAATTTTATAGATTCTTCTGGAAGCGGATGAGGGAGAGGCTAAAAAAAAGCCCCGATGTTGGGATCGGGGCAAAACATCTTGATTACGGAATGATGTTCTCTGGTCAGTGTGAGAACAGGCATCACTATAAGGGGGAATCGTGCAGGTTTAATGGAGAAATCATGGAGAAAACGGCGATGACCCGTTACTCTGACGTTTTTACACCCTGAAGGATCATGATAATGAAATATCTTCTCCTGGCGCTGGTGTTACCGCTGGCCGCCTGCTCAACAAAGACAACCCCTCCTGATGCGCCTCAACCGCCGCACGCTATTGGCATGGCAAACCCGGCGTCAGTGTACTGTCTGGAGAAAGGGGGAGAGCAAATCCCTGTTCAAAGCCCGCAGGGCGTACGTACCGAGTGTAAATTGCCCGGCGGGGAAGTGATCGATGAATGGGATCTCTACCGCCGCGATCACCCGCAACCGACCAGATGACAACGGCAATAAAACTGCGATACACTTCTCTTTAGGATTATTCTTAGCCAGTTTCTGGCAGTACGTTTGCGAGAAGAAGTATGTTTCAGTTAAAACCGGGCAGCATGGCGATGATCGTGGGTGCGCGTACGGCGGCAGGCCGTCGAAATATCGGTAAATCCGTGGAGCTGTTTGGCCTTTGTCAGCCGGGCCAGCGTTTTGTGAACCCGGTTAACGGCGTCATGACGCAATTACCCGCCACGTCAGCGCGTGCGCTGTGGCTGGTCACCGGTGATGTTTATGCCTTTGATAACCAGCACGGTTTTGCGTTTGTTCGCCCGGAACATCTGATGCCGCTTACTCCCGACGAGATGCCACACAACGTGGATGCGCTGGCGATCGGTTAATCACAGTTTACGTAGCCAGTCTGCCAGTACCCGCGCGTGATTCTGCTCCGTATTTTTCGCCCCATAGAGTAGCGTCACGGTCTGCTGTTTGGCGAGAGCCGCCAGGCGTTTGCCTTCATCCTGATGCTGCGCCAGCTCTTTACGATAGGCTTCACTGAACGCGGTGAAATCTATCGTTTCACTGTGGAAGGCTTTTCGTAGTTCGCTGGACGGCGTTAGCGCTTTACACCACTCGTCACAGGCGAGGTCGGTCTTTTTTATCCCTCGCGGCCAGAGTCTGTCGACCAGGATCCGGTAACCGTCTTTTGAGGTCGCCTGCTCATACACGCGTTTACATTGAATCATGGGTCCTCCTCATTTCCTTACGACGTTCAGCAACAACACTATAGCACCCGCCTTGTATCCACCCAATTTAAGGTATTGTGATAATTGCAAAAGATCGGTAGTCTGAGGTTCCTTATGTTATCTGAAAAGCCTCCGGCATAAGGAATCTCTCATGGAACTCTCCCCGGTTAAAACGACGCTGCGCATCGCGCTGGTTGGTGATTACAATCCCGATGTTATTGCGCACCAGGCGATCCCGCTGGCGATTGACGACGCCGCAGCGGTTCTGGATCTCACCGCTGATTATGACTGGCTCGCCACGCCTGAGCTGACCAGCCCCGAAGACCTGGTCGGGTACGATGCCATCTGGCTGGTACCGGCAAGCCCGTATAAAAACACCGAGGCGGCGTTTATTGCGGCGCGTTACGCGCGTGAGAACAGCATCCCCTTTCTCGGCACCTGCGGCGGGTTCCAGCATGCGCTGATTGAGTATGCGCGTAATGTACTGGGCTGGCACGATGCAGGCCATGCCGAAACCGACACCGAGGGAAGGATGGTAATTGCCCCGCTGACCTGCTCGCTGGTGGAAAAAACCGACGCGATCGAGCTGCGGAACAACACGCTGATTGCCAGAGCGTATGGCAAGCCGGAAATTCAGGAGGGGTATCACTGCAATTACGGCGTCTCACCTGAGTTTGCCGACCAGCTTGAGCGGGGCGACATGCGCGTAACGGGCTGGGACGAGCAGGGCGAGATCCGCGCGGCAGAGCTGGTAACCCATCCTTTCTTTGTCATCACCCTGTTCCAGCATGAGCGGGCCGCGCTGCAAGGGCGCCCGGTCGTGCTGGTACAGGCCATGCTGCGGGCGGCGCAGGGATAAAAAAAGCAGACCTCCGGGTCTGCCTTGAATGTCAGCGGGGTGTGATCTCCCGGTCACGCCCGGCAAGCATACCGCATAACGCCATCACCACCGCGGCCAGCGCGCAGGCGAGCAGCGGAATGCGCCAGTCTCCGGCGGTATCGTGAATTTTCCCCATCAGCGGTGGGCCACAGGCCGCCAGAAGATAGCCAATCGACTGTGCCATGCCGGAGAGCGCCGCGGCCTGATGGGCCGAGCTGGCGCGCAGCCCGATAAACGTCAGGCCGAGGATCATGGTGGCTCCGGATCCAAAGCCAAACACCAGCGTCCAGACGACGGCCAGCCCCGGCGCGAACCAGAACCCGGCCGCGCTGACGGCGCACATCAGGGCGACAAGCCCGGCAATGCCTCGCTGATCGTTAAGACGGTGCAGGATCAGCGGAATGGCGAGACCGGGAACCGCGGTTGCCAGCTGGAGAAGCCCGTGCATGGAGCCAGCCTGCGTTTCGCTGTAGCCGTGGCTAAGCAAAATCGCGGGTAACCAGCCGATAATGACATAGTAAATCAGCGAGTTAATGCCCAGAAAAAGCGTCACCTGCCAGGCGAGCGCCGAGCGCCAGATAGCCCGATTGTGCAACGCGCCCGCTCCGGTCAGGGTGGCAGCCGGTCTGTGGCGCCATTGCGGTAACCACAGCAGCAGCGCCACCAGCGGGAAGAACATCAGCATCAACAGCGCCCCGTGCCAGCCAGCACTCCCCAGCGACAGGGGGACGATCAGCGCCGACCCTGCGGCAGCAGCGGCCCCCATCGTCAGCGAATAAGCCCCCGTCAGTTTTGCGACCTGGCCCGGAAAATCACGTTTGATTAAGCCGGGTAGCAGGACATTGCCCAGCGCAATCCCACAGCCCACGATCGCCGTACCGATAAACAGCAGCGAGGCCGACGGTAGCGAACGTACGCCAATCCCGATGCAAATCAGCAGCAGAGCGATAAAAAGGCTGCGCTCCATGCCCAGACGCCGGGCGACGCCTGCGGCAAGGGGAGAGATAAAGGCGAAGGCCAGCAGAGGCAGCGTCGTGAGCAGGCCGGTTTGCGCCGTGCTTAAGCCATAGTCCTGTCGGATGGTATCGAGCAGGGGGGCGACACCGGTAAAGGTGACGCGCAGCGTCGTGGCAATCATCAGGATGCCTGCAATCAGCAGCGCACCCTGTTTCCCGGAAGGTTGAATAGCAGTAGTCATTATTGTCTCTTACGTTCAGGCGAGCGCATACCATACCGATTTAAGTCGTGGTTGAAATCAGGCTAAAATGACAGTTTATCGCTAATATCGGACAACTTTATGTACGGACTGGGGCTCGATGGCTACGATCCCGATAGCCAGCACGACGCGGCGGTGGCCTTTCGCATCCGCGTGGTGGCACAGGAACAATATATTCCGCTGCATCAGCACCGCAAAGGGCAGCTGATTATGGCGCTGGGGGGAGCGATCACCTGTGAAGTGGAGAACGCGATGCTGATGGTGCCGCCCCAGTATGCGGTGTGGATCCCGGGACAAACGCCGCACAGCAACAAGGCGACGCCCGGCGCGCAGCTCTGTCTGCTGTTTATTGAACCCGGTGCGCTCGAATTGCCGACGCGTACCTGTACGCTGAAAATATCGCCCCTGGTGCGGGAGCTGGTGCTGGCGCTTGCGGACAGGTCACGGGAGGAACTGCCTCTTCCCGCTACCGGAAGGCTGGTTGACGTCCTGTTTGATGAACTGCCCCTGCAACCGCAGGAGCATCTACAGCTGCCGGTATCTCCGCATCCAAAAATTCGCCTGATGAGCGAGACCATGGCAAACGAACCTGCCGCCTGGCAGACGCTGGCGCAGTGGGCAAGCCACTTTGCCATGAGCGAACGCAATCTGGCGCGGCTGGTGGTGAAAGAGACCGGCTTAAGCTTTCGCCGCTGGCGGCACCAGCTCCAGCTGATTGTCGCATTGCAGTTTTTGATCGGCGGAAAGTCGGTTCAGCAGGCGGCGCAGGCGCTGGGGTATGACTCCACCACCGCCTTCATCACCATGTTTAAGAAAGGACTGGGACAGACGCCCGCCCGCTATATCGCCAGCCTGACTACGACTTCCCGATAAACAGCGAAACCAGACCGGCAGCAATCAGCGGGCCAACCGGCACGCCACGAAACAGCGCCACGCCTAACACGGTGCCTACCAGCAGCCCGGCCACCAGCGAAGGCTGGCTGCTCATCAGCGTCACGCCGCGCCCGCCAAGCCACGAGACAAAAACGCCCACCGCAATCGCCACCAGCGATTTCCAGTTTACAAAGGAGTGCAGCAGCGTTGAGGCCGGTAGCGTTCCGCTGGCAATCGGGGCCATCACGCCGATGGTCAAAATAATGATCCCGATGGTAAGCCCCTGTTTTTCTATCCACGGGAAGAAGGTATTCAACGGTGTGACGCGAACGATGATCAGGACCAGAATGGAAATCGCAACGGTGGTGTTGTGGCTGACAAAACCAAGAGCAGCCAGGGCCAAAAGTATGAGCAGTGTAGGGTCGAACATGACGGGATCCTTGCCAAAAATAGTAAGCCTGCTTACTTTACGCGCAAACGCGACGGCAGGCAGGCTTTACTGAAAAAATTGTCTATTTTTGGGCACTTGCCTGACGTCAGTCCACAAGTTGCTGGATAAGCGGACTCCCTTCACGGATAAACACCGGGAT
The DNA here is from genome assembly GCF_031432835.1 of Enterobacter cloacae complex sp. EB5. NCBI lineage: Bacteria > Pseudomonadati > Pseudomonadota > Gammaproteobacteria > Enterobacterales > Enterobacteriaceae > Enterobacter > Enterobacter cloacae complex sp. EB5. Next base: position 196,074 of record NZ_CP133860.1, on the reverse strand, counting down.
GGTTTCCAGCGCCGCAGGCACACGGATATGCTCCCCACCGGCGTAGCGCTCACCGTTAAGAGCGACCCAGCTATTGCCCGTCGGCAACCAGACATCGCGCTCACGCTGACCGGCCTGCATAACCGGCGCCACCAGCAGATCTTCGCCAAACAGATACTGATCTTCACACGCCCAGCTCTGCTTATCCTGCGGATAGTGCCAGAACAGCGGACGCATGAGCGGGTCTCCGTGCAGATGAGCCTGCTGGTACAACGCGTCAATATACGGGCGCAGGGTTTCGCGCACGGTAAGCCAGTGCTGCATGATGGCGTAATTCTCTTCTCCGTAACTCCACAGCTCATTAGGCGAACCGCTGTTACACTGAGGAATGCCGTCACGGTAGCGCTCCGGGGGCTGGATCTGCGGTTCGCGATAGCCGTGCATGCGCAGAACCGGTGTAAACACCGCCCACTGGAACCAACGGATCAGCAATTCGTGGAACGCCGGATCGTTAACGTTCCCTCCCTGGAAGCCGCCGATATCGGTCGTCCACCATGGGATCCCCGCCAGCCCCATATTCAGTCCCGCGGCGAGTTGATTGCGAAAAGCATGGAACGAGGAGTGGACATCACCCGACCACGCCAGCACGCCGAAGCGCTGGCTGCCTGCCCAGGCGCAGCGTACCAGGTTAACAATGTCGGTTTCACCGTTTGCCTGGAGCCCATCGTAAAAGCCCTGCGCAAAGTCACGCGGGTAGCGATTGCCCACTTCCAGCACCGGACCGGCGTGGTAGCGATAGTTGTCAAAATCATAGGCGCGGTATTCCGGTTCCGCTTCGTCCAGCCAGAACAGCTTAATGCCCATGTCGTAGTAATTTTTCTTCACCGTATCCCAGACGAATTTCCGCGCCTCAGGATGGGTCGCATCAAAGAAGGTGGTATTGCCCATAAAATCGAGGTTGACCTGTACGCCACGTTCACTGCTGACCAGCCAGCCTTTGGCTTTCATCAGCGGATAGAGAGGGCTGCGCGCCTCTACCGTTGGCCACACCGACACCATCAGCGCAATACCCATTTCGCGCAGCTCGTTGACCATCCCTTCAGGATCGGGCCAGTCTACGGGGTCGAAGCACCAGGTGCCCTGATTCGGCCAGTGGAAAAAGTCGATGACCATCACCGACAGCGGCAGATTACGGCGGCGATACTCCCGCGCAACCTCCAGCACCTCCTGCTGGGTGCGGTAGCGTAATTTGCACTGCCACAGCCCGCTGATAAACGCCGGGGCGGGGGGCGGAGTACCGGTGGCTTTCACATACTGGCGGGTGATATCCGCCACCGTATCAGCGGCGGTGATCCAGTAGTCCATTTCTCCCGTCACGCGGGCGCGCCATTCCGTCTGATTTTTTGCAAAGCTGGCTTCACCAATCGCCGGGTTGTTCCACAGCAGGCCATAGCCAAGGCTGGACTGCATAAAGGGCACGCTGGCCTGGGAGTTGCGCTGCGCCAGTTCCAGCGTACAGCCTTTCAGATCCAGCCACGGCTGTTGATACTGACCCATGCCATAGATGCGTTCATCCGGACGCGATTCAAACCGGACGGTGAGCTGATATTTCCCCCCCATTAGTGGCTTAAATTCGCGGCCATCCAGCTTCAGGGCGCTGACATATTTATCCTGACTTTTCTCGCTGGCACCGATACCCACCGTTGAGCGCTGGCGCCACATCTCCTCCAGCAGCAGTTCGCCGCGCTGATTGTAGAAGGCCAGCTGACCTTTAAGGTTCAGCGTCGCGGTAATATTGCCGTTACGCAGCGTCAGGCTTTCCGCTTCGGCGATAATCTCAGCCTGGCAAGGGGCGGCGGGCAACAGTGCCTGTAAAGCGTCATCAAAAGCCGGAGAGCAGGTGGCCCTGACGCGCAGGCTGTTTTCACCCCACGGTTCAATACGCAGGATCTGGCGTTCAAAACGCCATTCGATACTGTTGGAATGTTGGATCAGCTCACTCATGGATAACGCGTCCTTCTAAACAGGGTGTTTGGCAAGATGGATGGATTGCATTGTGCTGTCGTCGAGCTTGTACCAGCGCAGCGTGGCAAACGCGCAGAGTGACAAGACGCCAGGCACGACGGTGAAGAGGGCGATGATGCAGTACATGGCCGTGGTAGTCTGTTCCGGGGCATTGGCGACATAGCCGCTTAAGCCCAGCGTCCAGCCAACAATCGCGCCGCTGATCGCCATCCCCAGCTTGAGTACGGCGAGGAAGGTGGAGAAGATCACGCCGTCCATGCGTTTGCCCTGTTTCCATTCGCCGTAATCGGCGACGTCCGCCATCATTACCCACATCAGGGTGGTGGTGGCCTGGTAAAGGGTGGAGACGATAAACGTCATGGGCACCAGAATAAGCACTGACTTCGGCGCAAAGAACAGGGCGATACTGAGTACCCCCGCCAGTACGGAACAGTATCCAAACATCTGCACTTTGCTGACGTTCTGCGTCAGACGTTTGGCCAGCGCGCTGCCTGCGGCTTTCCCGAGAATATGCGCCCCGAGCATCCACATAAAATAGCTCGCGCTACCGAGATAATAAGTGACGAAATACATCATTGCGCCAAGGCGAATAACGCCAAAACCAATGTTGGTTAATACCAGGACGGCGACAACCCGCCATTGGTCGTTTCGTAATAAATCCCGCAGTTCCGCAAGATAATTATTGTGGGTGGCGGGAGCCTTAATACGTTCACGCGTATTGGCGAAGCAGACCCAGAACATGACGACCGCGACGGTCGCCATAATGGCCATCGCCCAGCGGTAGCCCAGTAATTTATCGTCGCCGCCTAAAAACTCTGCCAGCGGCATCATAAAGAATGTCGACAGCGCGCCACCCAGCGTGGCGAGGAAAAAGCGATAAGACTGGAGGGAAATTCGCGCATCGTTGTCGGGCGTAATCACCGCGCCCATGGAGCAATAGGGAATATTGATTGCGGTGTACATCAGCATCATCAGGGTATAGCTGACGGTGGCGAAAATCATTTTACCGTGCAGATCGAGCGACGCCGGCACGGCGTAGGTCAGCAGACAACTTGCGCCAAAGGGCAGCGCCAGCCACAGCATCCAGGGGCGGAATTTGCCCCAGCGCGTGCGCGTCCTGTCTGCGATATAGCCCATCGCCGGGTCTATTATGGCATCGGCGGTTCTCGCCAGAAGAAACATGGTACCCACGAATGCGGCAGGTAGCCCCACCACGTCCGTATAGTAAAACGTCAGAAAAATAATGACGTTATCCAGCCCAATATGGCTCGCCATATCGCCTAACCCATAACTGATTTTTTCTTTACGGGTAATTATTTCGGTCATTGTATTCACCTTGCCATTGTAAGGTTTATTTATGAGGTGCTCCGTAAACAGGGTTAACCAGGATGAAAAGGTTAACAATTGCGAGATCTGGCATTGGGGTTACGTAAATTTCTTTTCGTGATACCGGTAACAAATAAAGTATTTAAACAGTGACTTTATACGGGGGAAGGATAGTTAACAGCGAATCGTTTCAGCGGAAAAATAGTTATTTCGCGGACGCGTCATTGTCATTTAACTGTCATTGTGCGGGGGTAAAAAAGAGGCAAATGGGCAAAGCAGAGGGCATCATGAACGATCCTATGTTTGTCGAAACGCTGATTATCTCCTCATCGTTTTTTATTATCGCGATTATTTTGATTGCTTCCGTGCTGCTGCTGGAAAACGGCTGACCGTTAGCCAGCCGCAGTATTTATTGTTTACGGAACGTCACCAGTTCAGGACGAGCGATACGCAGATAGTCCTGGGTATCCATAATCACCGATTTTTCCAGCAGGCCGGCGTTAAAGGCGATCTCGTCGAAGCGCTCAAACAGCAGCGGATCGGCGACCAGCGTCAGATCCGGATGAAAGCTGAAGGGGGGAATGGCGCCGAAAACGCAGCCGGTAAGCGCATCCACTTCAGCCGGACTGGCGAGCGAGGCCTTTAGCCCACCGAAATGACTGGCCAGCAGGCTCAGATCGGCCTGCCGATCGGCGGCGAGGATTGCCAGAATATGTTTCTTAACGCCGTTGCCTTTTACCTTGCAGACCAGTGCTTTTGCACCCTGTCGGAGATCGGTCCCGCGAATTTCACTGACCGCTTCGCATTTCCCAACGGCCTCATGCGCCACCACGCGAAAGCGCGCCTCCTGCTCGGTTAATAAGCTGATTAGCTGCTGATAGGTCGTCGTCCCGGTCACGTCATCAGACATAACGATTTCACCTGTGATTTGCCAATACGTAGCTTGCTACATTAGCACGGGACGGAGAGGGCTGAAAGAAAACAGCCAGCGGGCGCGCTGGCTGTTGGGTCATGCGTTGCTGGTGGACGACTGCTTCTGGAGCAATTCGCTAAAATCTAAGTGACTGAATTTAATTTATAAAACTCTTTCCCCAAAACATCCCCAAAATAATTCCCCAAAACTCCCTGTTTAAATCACAACTTTTTTCCATTCTAGACCACGATCATCTCCATACATTACGCTCATTGCTTCGGTTTTATGCCCTAAAAGAGTTTTGACATCTATACCCTGAGCTTTGTAAGTTCTTGATGAAAGCGAGCGCTGTTCATGAAACGGCGGAAGGGCAGTGCAATCCTTAGGCCAGGTAATATTTGCTTTATCTCTTGCCTCCTTAAAATATCTTGATATTGTTTTTTCGGGAACGTGAGATCCCGCTTTACCGTAAGCGTGATGCTTAACATGGTGGATCAGATAAGGGCTCACTACTCTATCGCGACACTTACTAATAACATCAGCCAGAGTCAACCCGATTGCATCGCACTTTAAATTTAAGGGGATAGCTAACTTCATTCCGGTTTTATTTTGGGTAACATGAAGGTAATTATCCCAAATGTCACTAAACTTCATCTCGACTATGTCACCAATCCTTTGCCCGGTTACTAAAGCTAAAAGCATAGAATTTTGAGCGCAAGGCGGCAAAGTGCCTGCGCTTTCAAAAATCAACTTCCATTGTTCAATGCTAAGTCTGCTGACCTGCTCCCCGTTGATTAGTACACCCCGATGTTAGTAATGTCTTCATAAGCCACATGAGGACATCCCCATGAAGAAGCGTTTTTCCGACGAACAGATCATCAGTATTCTCCGCGAAGCCGAAGCTGGGGTACCCGCCCGTGAACTCTGCCGCAAGCATGCCATTTCCGATGCCACGTTTTACACCTGGCGTAAGAAGTATGGCGGTATGGAGGTGCCTGAAGTTAAGCGCCTGAAGTCGCTTGAGGAAGAGAACACCAGACTCAAGAAGCTGCTTGCCGAAGCCATGCTGGATAAAGAGGCGCTTCAGGTGGCTCTTGGGCGAAAGTACTGACGACAGACCAGAAGCGGGAAGCCGTGATGTTGATGTGTGATGCGACCGGTCTGTCGCAACGTCGTGCCTGCAGGCTTACAGGTTTATCCCTGTCGACCTGCCGCTATGAGGCTCACCGTCCGGCTGCTGATGCGCATTTATCAGGGCGCATCACTGAGCTGGCACTGGAGCGCAGGCGTTTTGGCTACCGTCGTATTTGGCAGTTGCTGCGCCGTGAAGGGCTTCATGTTAATCATAAGCGCGTGTACCGGCTTTATCACCTCAGTGGCCTGGGCGTAAAACGCAGAAGACGTCGTAAAGGGCTGGCAACAGAACGTCTGCCGCTGCTCCGTCCGGCGGCGCCCAATCTGACCTGGTCGATGGATTTCGTCATGGACGCACTTTCCACCGGTCGCAGGATCAAGTGTCTTACCTGCGTCGATGATTTCACAAAGGAATGCCTGACGGTCACTGTTGCCTTTGGGATTTCAGGCGTTCAGGTCACGCGTATTCTGGACAGCATTGCACTGTTTCGAGGCTATCCGGCGACGATAAGAACTGACCAGGGGCCGGAGTTCACTTGCCGTGCACTGGATCAATGGGCCTTTGAGCATGGTGTTGAGTTGCGCTTAATCCAGCCGGGCAAGCCAACGCAGAACGGATTTATTGAGAGCTTTAACGGACGATTTCGCGATGAATGTTTGAATGAGCACTGGTTCAGCGATATCGTTCATGCCAGGAAAATTATTAATGACTGGCGGCAGGATTATAACGAATGCCGCCCGCACTCCACGCTGAATTATCAGACACCGTCTGAATTTGCAGCGGGCTGGAGAAAGGGTCATTCTGAGAATGAAGATTCCGACGTTACTAACTGAGTGTTGTATCTAATCGTGGGGGCAGGTCACTGAGCCACCAGGCGAGGATGTGATAACGGCATCAATCACGCTGGCATACGACAGCTCCACAGGAACAGCGTTTACGGGGATTCCTGAGGGATATGTACGTCTTTCCATTTCACATGCTGGAAGTGAGTACAAAATACTCGATGTTGATGCTGGTACGGTGACATTAGAACGTATGGTAGATGGAGTGGAAGACCCGTCATGGCCTGGATTCTCTCCTCGTACTGTGCTTGATTTTGATGCAAACAGTCTGAATGAAAACGACTCATGGATGGGGCCATTTCTTGCTTGTCCAGAGAATGAAACCGTCGATATGTTCGAGGTTAATTTCTTCTTCCCAAACGGTATCTGCGGATACAAAGACAGTGGTAGCAAAAAGAACAGAACTGTAACGTGGGAAATTCAGTACCGAGTCTATGGCTCTGGTTCTGGATGGACAAGCAAAACCGGCTCGTACAACATGAAAAACATTAACGGGCTTGGATTTACTGAGCGTGTAACACTTGGAGCGCCTGGGCTGGTTGAAGTGCGTTGCAGAAGGACGAATGAGCAGGGTGAAGGTAACTCACGAGATAACATGTACTGGCAGTCATTGCGAGGACGTTTGTTGTCACGCCCATCATCGTATTCTGGCGTAACAACAATGGCGGTAACAGTGGAAACTGGAGGGAAACTCGCTGCGCAGTCTGATCGCCGGGTAAATATTGTTGCAACACGTATTTATGACACCGGAGGAACCAGAACTATATCTGGTGCCCTTTATCACATTGGTGATGAGCTGGGTCTGGCTATGGACCATGAGGCCATTGACTCGCTTGAAGAGACGTACTGGACTCCTGACAGCGAATTCTTCGACTATGCCACTACGGATTCTGTTTCTGCACTGGAAATGCTTCAGAAGGTTACTAACGCAGGGAAAAGCTATTTTCTCCTTACAGACGGGCTTGCATCTGTAGCAAGGGAGGGCGTTAAAACGTGGACAGGAATAATCAGCCCACAGGAAATGACAGAACCTCTCCAGACCGCCTTTGTTGCACCATCAGCAGATGATTATGATGGTGTTGATGTGACATACATCAACGGCACAACATGGGCAGAGGAAACGGTGCAGTGCAGGACTCCAGGCAATCCTACTCCTGTAAAAATTGAGGACTATACCTTAGACGGAGTTTTGGATCAGGACCGTGCTTATCAGATAGGTATGCGACGCCTGATGAAGTACAGGCAGCAGCGACTCACACATACCACTACCACAGAGCTGGACGCTCTTTGCTACAACGTCGGTGACCGCATCGTGTTCACTGACGATATACCTGGAAGCAAGACTATCAGTACGTTGATAGAGGGCATGTCGATCGAAGGAGGAGTAACAACAATCTCGGTTTCTGAGAAGCTTAACTGGGAATTCAGCAATCCTCGTGCACTGATCCGATATCAGGATGGTTCAGCTTCTGGTTTGTTGGTTGTTACAAAGGTCAGTGATTATGATTTAACGGTTCCTGAACAACCTGAGTTCAGCGGAGTTATCCTTAATGACCCGGCAATTGAACCTCCACGACTTATTTTCTGCGAGTCATCACGCGTTGGATATAGCGCGTTAATTTCAGAGATTGCTCCTCAATCTGACGGAACATGCCAGGTCACGGCCAAAGAATATCGAGACTCATTCTATCAATACGACAATGCCTCCTACCCCGGCAATGTAGCTTAATCCATATCAAAACAACCCGCTTCGGCGGGTTTTCGTTTATGAGGCCCATATGACGACTTATAACACCGGCAATCCGCTGGGGTCAGCTGCTGCAAAAGATTTGTATGATAACGCTGAAAACCTTGATCATCTTGTGAATGATCAAGCTAATGAATCCTATCCTGACCGCTTTGGGGCGCAAAGGAAAACATGGTATGGTATAGAGAAAAGTGCGAATCAGGCAATTCTGAATTATGGCTATATCACGAAGGATTCTTTTGAAGATGGCAGCACCATTAGCCTTGCTAACGAGTGCCTGCGCTGGAAGAGCAACGGGGAATATTACAGATGGGACGGAGACCTTACAGAGCCCAAAGATGTTCCCCCGGCATCTACTCCCGATAGCACCGGCGGTATTGGTGAAGGGAAGTGGGTCAGTGTTGGGGATGCCGCTTTAAGGACCGAGCTAAGCAACGGTAAATACCGCAGTGACGCATTGGCTGTAAAGTATGTTCCAGGGGTCGTCATTGATAGCACGACCGATAACCGCGCAGCAGTATACGCTTACACAGGACAAATTTATGTTCCGAAGGGTGTGCAGCTGCGATGTAATTTCCTGCCTGATGATGATGTAACCAAGTTCACTGGTGAAGGAAAAATTCTTACTCGCGACCCATGGGGTAACGAACATGTGTTTGACGTTTCACTGGCAACTCATGGCAGCAAATACACTGCATTCAACGTAATAAACCAGTTCGCTCGCCGCAATACGCAATGTCGTGTTGGTATCGTGGGTGACTCAATCACAGACGGTGCTTATGGAGCCGGGTGGGTAGCCAACCCAACGGACGCAAATGGTGATCTTTCTTCAACGAACTACGACCATAATGGAAATGGTGGCGCAGGTTCCTGGTTCCGTACTTTCACGGACTGGCTTAACCGTTTTACAAAAAATGGCGCATTCATCTTTAAGGCAGAAAACTGTGCATCGTCAGGTAAACGTCTCATTGATGGGTGGGCGAACCGTAACTTTGACCATGGCTTCTTCAAAAACACTGCATACGGGAATGTTCCGCCAGACGTTTGCTTCATGTCCATGGGCGTTAACGATAACGGGCAACTGGATACGTTAGGGTTCGATCAGTATTTGTTCCGCTTTGAGCAGTTTATTCGCAAGGCTTGGGGTTATGGATGTGCTGTCTGCGTTGTTTCAATGAACCAGAATGGCTCACAATGGGCGGCGCTAGAAGCATCAATCAAGAAGCATATTGAACGCCTGTTCCCAGCGGTAGAGTTCCTCGATCTCTCTCAGCCAGTAACTGAGATGTACAGAGACCTCGGAAGCTATACGCTTGAAGATATTGCGCGTCGCCCGACAGATGGCACTTTTGATAGCACGCATTTTGCTCCTTTGGGCCATCAATATATCGGCGCATATGCAGCAAAGGCTGTTATGCCGTATAGAGTCCACACTGCGAAAAAAGGGAATAACTTCGTACCAACAGTTGATAATGATATTCAGCCATTTGGTTTCCCGTCTGGTAGCACGTACAGCGTTGGTATGGAGCGGTTGAGTGGAAACACGTATCTTAATGGTTTAACTGGCTGGGGCGTGGTTTCCCCAGCTACTGAAAATTTAACCATACGATATTTTGTCTGGTGTGATACTTCTGATATATCAATGGTTATTTTTGAACCGTATAACCCAACATATGTTGCAGCAGGTCGCGCTAACTCCGTCTCTATCCGACAACAAGATAACCGTAATGCAGCATTCTTTTCGGGTAATATCGCGAGTAATGGCGTCTCATCGTTTGCGAACAAACTAACCACTCGAACCGGAATACTTAAAAAAGGACTGAATCAGATTGAGATTGTTTACGATGGTACACCGTCAAAAGTATACCCTCCCGCTCTGTTATTCAGAGGAGAGCTGAACGAATCATGTTCTCAGAACGCCTCTGTATTCCTAGCTGCAAATGCGATAAAGGGTGTTTACGGGCAGGTAAGGGATAAAGCAGATCTCTTATTAGCTTATGGTGCAGAAACAGCAAATGATGAAGCGCCTGATATGTATGGTGCCACTAAATCATCAAATGATCAGAATGTTGTCCTTTCAGCTTTGCCTGTTGATTGTGGTGTTGTTTTTTACTACAAACCCACTTCACAAAGTGGAGTTGTTGCCAAGAGAGTGGCGACCGGCATTGAGATCTCGACTATGCTTTTCGGCGCTCTTACTGTTGTCGGCACATTGACTTGCGATGTGACAGGTGAGGTCACGCTCACAGCTGGCCTGTCTGGAACAACTCCGACCATTACAGTTAAGCCAACTAGTGGAGCGACCGTTACGCAACAAGTCGCTGGTTTCTCTGGAGGGAAGATTGGATTGATAAATAAAGGAACAAGCGGACAAACATTATCTGTTAGATCTACTGCGCATTATGTTCTTTAAAATTTAATCAGGGCGGAGAGGGGCGAAAGCCCCTCTTTTTTAACATTTATTTGTAAAGTCTAAAAGAACATCTTTTCTATCAGAAAAGACATCTACCGAACAAGAAGTAAATATCTTAACACCATTCGAAATAATCTTTTTCTTTAACTCTAAATTGTTAGAGAACTTATTTTTGTATGTGATGTCATAGTAAGGAGCTACCGCTCCGATACCCCAAGTGCTTGAAAGATATTGCGGCATGATAGTTTTAAAGAATGGGTATTTTCTAAAGGCAACTTTAGTAGGAAGAGAAACTGGAGGCCATCCTGAAATATTAATGTTGTCAATGGTCTTTATACCGTTTTGATGCAGCGCGGAAGATATTGAAGTCAGAATAACTGAGTCAAATTTATTCTGATGCTTTATGGCATTGTTGAATGAATAGGATATGTTAATTGAGTTGGCTGCAAATATAACATATGCCAGATATGATATTTTTTTAAATCCTATTAGTCTGTGTGCCATGAAGAATACAAGGCATAGCGTTAAGCCAAGTGACATTAGCACGCGAGGCATAACATAGTCTGATTTCACGGCTAGAGAAAAACCAGAGAACATTATCAGTGAGAATGCAAAACTAACTACTAATAATATACGATCTTGTATTTTGTAATCACGTGAAAAAGCGCACCTGATTACACAAGCTACTGATATTGCCAAAGTAATTACTAAAGTAGCCTTAACAATAGAAGGCATTGAGCCTATCACAGGATCAAGATTTCGACTAAAAGCATCATGTAATCCGGTAAGAATTCCATTATGAAAATCAATAAACTGAGAATTTCTCAAGGCATATTCATTTGGCGGATAAATTTTTTGCACCACTTGGGTGTAAATCGTGAAACCGGCAACAAAAGAAATGGCATTTAATATCAATCCCTTGATATACCCGCTCTCATGTTCAAGTATTTTTACAATAACAATAAAGGCTGTCATTGTAACAAAAAGAGCAGAAGAAGGCTGATACATTGACATGACAGAAGTTACTGCGACGATTTTCCAGACGACATCGATATAACTTCTATTGTAAAAGAAATATGCTGAAGCAATCGCGACTACTATAGACGCACCCATGGTGGCACTATCAAATGAAAATACTGCATTACCTATAAACATAGGATTTAAAAATATTAGCGATGCGAATGCTGATGAGAAATATGAAGGTCTGTTAGATGATATGGCCCTTGAAATTATAATGGCGGATATTATCATACATACCATACCAAGGATAAAGGATAGAGGAGATACATCAGTTATCATACCCCCTAGATTTAACACCTTCATTAGTACTGTTGTTAGCGGTCGGCTATCTTTATCCCAATAGCTCGGATCTCCAGAAACAGCCCTATATAAGTCGTCCTTAAATAATTCAGCATTCAACAAAAATGGAAGGCTGAATAAAGCGGCTAGCAAAAATATAAGTTTATCTGACTTATGAAATCTCATTTTTTTCCCTTAAGAATATATCTCGGTCTTTTCTTAACTTCTACATAGATTCTGCCAATATACTCACCAAGAACTCCTATCCCGATTAACTGTATGCCACCAAGGAAAAGTACAGAAACCAGCAATGAAGGATATCCGCGTACTGCATTTCCGAATACCAGCGTGTCGAAAATCATCCATGCACCATACAAAAACGCAGCACCGGCAACTAACAGGCCGATGTACGTCCACATGCGAAGCGGGAAAGTAGAGAAGCTGGTAATCCCCTCTAGGGCAAGGTTCCACAGTTTCCAGCCATTAAATTTCGTGCTGCCGGCCACTCGCTCGGCCCTGGCATACTCAACAACATCGGTTCGCCCGCCAACCCAGCTCAGCACACCCTTCATGAACAGATTGCGTTCTGGCATTAGCTTAATGTTTTCCACTACCTCGCGAGACATCAGACGGAAGTCGCCAACGTTTTCTTCGATCTTTGGATTGCTGATTTTGTTGTGCAGCTTATAGAACCACTCAGCGGTCTTTCGTTTCAGGCGCCCGTCCGTAGAGCGGTCTGATCGCTTAGCCAGAACCATATCGGCCCCAGCCTGCCATTTCTCTATCAGGTGCGGAATGACTTCGATAGGGTCCTGCAAGTCAACGTCAATAGGGATAATTGCTTCACCGGTGGCGTGATCAAGACCAGCGAAAAGCGCTGGTTCTTTACCAAAGTTGCGAGTGAACGACAGTGGAACCACAAGCGGATCGGCAACAGCAAGCGCGTTGATAATTGATTCTGTAGCGTCTTTGCTGCCGTCATTGATGAAGACTATCTCTACTTCATGCTGCTGAAGCCCTTCAAATTCCCGAACCGTTTTATAAAAAATCGGTATCGCGTCTTCTTCGTTGAAGACGGGAACGACCAGAGAAATTTTCATTTCGCATCCCTAAAGACAATGAACTTTGAATAAATAAATCCGCACACCAGACTGATGGCGGAGAAAAGAATGAGAGTCACGATCGGAGCCATGCCAGACTTATCGGCAGCCCAACCAACAGCTGCGCTCAAGGTTCCCATAAACCCGACATACAGCATGTAGCGCATCGTACTTGTCGAGGACTTAAAGGTGAACCTGGCGTTTGCAAAGAAACTGAATGACACTGCCACGACGAATCCGGCGAAGTTACCAAGCGCCTGACCTGTGTGAAACGCGTATATGCAGATAGCAAACACAACCCAGTGAATGAGCGTGTTAATGACGCCGATTGATGTGTACTTAGCAAAGAGCTTTAACATTATATATATCAGTCAATTCGGAAAGGTCTGAAGTTTAGCACCACTGTGAAACTTGATCGACCCTCATATTTGACGATACTGTATATGTATACAGTTATTTTGTGAGGTGATTATGCCACGCACAGCAGACATTCATGCCGCGTTTGTTGCGGCCATAGAGTTAAACCCCAAGGGGTATCGTTACCTGACCACAGACGCATTCATAGAGAAATTGCGGCAGTTCAACTGGCACTACTCGCGCGAAGAAGCGAATGCCTGGATAGAGCGCAACCAGCCGGGCTTCGCTGATAAGACCACCGACGGCAGCGATAACCACTATTGGATCCTGCGTAACATGGGGAGGGTGCACTGATGGGATTCGCATCACCAGCTGCTGATTATGTTGAGCGTCAACTTTCCCCAGCAATCCTGTGCAACATCGGGGCGGATAGTAGGTTGCTCGAAACTGATATGGGGTTTGCGGTCATAGAGCCAGCAACGAAAAAGACGCCTGGAGATGTGTTGTTAATTTTGTGCGACGGCCACACACAATTTGCAAAACTCATGGGCAAGGCACTCATTACGGATGATGGTGAAGCGATTGAGGGATCAGCGCTTGAAGAAGTGGAAGTGCTGGGTAGGGTGACGTTCTTCATCAATCGTGCATTAGATGATGATTGCCCTGCAATATAGATAAAGTTCCCCATGCGTCACTGAAAAAAACCAGCCATAAGAGGCTGGTTTTTTGTGTAGTTTGGTCGGCACGATAGGATTTTGCCTCCATCGCATGATGGCCATCCTAAAGCTCAAAGGAAGTTTTGCATAATCACTTCTTCAAAATCGCATTCCCCAAAATAAAAGCTAAGCGAATGAAAAATATAGTGAAATTTAAGGATGAAAATGCAATAAAATCAGCCAGAAAAACATGGTTAACTGGCTGATTAATAACATTTAATTGGAGGTTGTAGAACTCTGCTTCTGGAACAGTTCCCGGAAGACCGGATAGATGTCATCCTGGTCTCGAATGTGCTGCATCGCAAAGTTATCGAACATCGCTTGCAGATGCTCATACTCACGCCACAGCGTCTGGTGGGCGCGACGGGTAATTTCAATGTAGCTGTAGTAACGCACCACCGGCAGGATCTTCTTCGCCAGAATTTCATGACACAGCGGCGAGTCATCCGCCCAGTTATCGCCATCCGATGCCTGCGCGGCGTAGATGTTCCACTGCGCCGGATCGTAGCGCTCCTTCACCACCTCATCCATCAGCTTCAGGGCGCTCGACACGATGGTGCCGCCGGTCTCCTGCGAGTAGAAGAACTCATGTTCATCCACCTCTTTCGCCTGAGTGTGATGGCGGATGTAGACCACCTCCACGTTCTTATACGTTCTGCTCAGGAACAGATAGAGCAGAATATAAAAACGCTTAGCCATATCCTTGGTGGCCTGATCCATTGAACCTGATACGTCCATCAGGCAGAACATCACCGCCTGGCTGGAAGGCTCCGGCCGTTTTTCGTAGTTCTTGTAGCGCAGGTCGAACGTGTCGATAAACGGCACCCGGTCGATCTTCGCCCGCAGTTCGGCGATCTCTTTTCGCAGGCGCTCCTCTTCCAGCAGTTGCGCCGGTTCCGTGTTTTCCACCACTTTCAGGCTGGTTTCCAGCTCGCGCAGTTCGCGCCGTTTGCCTGCCGTCATCGCCGTGCGTCGCGCCAGCGAGTTTTGCAGTGAACGCACCACGCTGATGTTGGCGGGCACCCCGTTTGCGGTATAACCCGCGCGATGGGTTTTGTATTCGTTGAGCTGGCGGTGCTGATTCTTTCTCAGATTCGGCAGGGCCAGATCCTCAAACAGCAGGTCGAGATATTCGTCTTTTGAAATCTGAAAGACGAACTCGTCCTGGCCTTCACCGTCCTGGCTGGCCTGTCCCTGACCGCTGCCAGAACCGCCGCCTCCGCCTTGTGGCCGCTCGATTCTGTCATTCTGGACGAAGTGGTCATTACCTGGGTGCACGCGATGGCGAAGGCCGCCACGCCCCTGATGAAACATCGGTTCGCTGATGTCATCATTAGGGATGGAGACGGATTCGCCGCTGTCGACGTCGGTCACCGAGCGTTTGTTGATGGCCTCGGAGATCGACTGTTTAATTTGCGCTTTATAACGGCGCAAGAAGCGCTGGCGATTCACCGTGCTCTTGTTTTTGCCGTTAAGACGCCGGTCAATAAACCAGGTCATATATCCCCCGTACTGCATTTGCCAACTTGCAGCGTCCGTAAGTGCCGGACATTTTGTTGGCCCGGTAAGCGCGTTACCGGGCACTTGTTTTAAGACGATTTACGCACGCGCAGATACCATTCACAGAGCAGGCGGACCTGTTTGCGGGTATAGCCTTTCTCCATCATACGGTCGACAAAATCGTCGTGCTTTTTCTGCTCGTCGGTTGAGGTTTTGGCGTTGAACGAGATGACCGGCAACAGCTCTTCCGTGTTAGAGAACATTTTCTTCTCTATAACCGTGCGCAGTTTTTCGTAGCTGGTCCAGTTCGGATTACGGCCGTTGTTATGCGCTCTGGCGCGCAGCACGAAGTTCACAATCTCGTTTCGGAAGTCTTTCGGGTTGCTGATCCCGGCTGGCTTCTCAATTTTTTCCAGCTCCGCGTTCAGGGATTCACGGTCAAACAGCTGGCCGGTATCCGGGTCGCGGTACTCCTGATCCTGGATCCAGAAGTCAGCGTAGGTGACGTACCGGTCGAAGATGTTCTGGCCGTATTCGGAATAGGATTCCAGGTAGGCGGTCTGGATCTCTTTGCCAATGAACTCGGCGTATTTCGGGATCAGGTAGCCTTTCAGGAACTCCAGGTAGCGTTCAGCCTGCTCCTGTGGGAACTGTTCACGTTCAATTTGCTGTTCCAGCACGTAGAACAGATGAACCGGGTTGGCGGCCACCTCCGCGTGGTCGAAGTTAAAGACGCGGGAGAGGATCTTAAACGCGAAACGCGTCGACAAACCGTTCATCCCTTCGTCGACCCCGGCGTAATCGCGGTATTCCTGGTACGATTTCGCTTTTGGGTCGGTATCCTTCAGGCTTTCACCGTCATACACGCGCATTTTTGAGTAGATGCTGGAGTTTTCCGGCTCTTTCAGGCGCGACAGGATCGAGAAGCGCGACAGTGTTTCCAGCGTTCCCGGTGCGCAAGGGGCATGAACCAGCTCACTGTGATTGAGCAGTTTTTCGTAAATCTTGATCTCCTCGGAGATCCGCAGGCAATAAGGCACTTTGACGATGTACACACGGTCAAGGAACGCCTCATTGTTTTTGTTGTTACGGAAGGTCACCCATTCAGATTCGTTAGAGTGGGCAAGGATAATCCCGTTAAACGGCAGGGCGGAAATACCTTCTGTCCCGTTGTAGTTCCCTTCCTGGGTGGCGGTCAGTAGCGGATGCAGCACTTTGATCGGTGCTTTAAACATCTCGACAAATTCCATAATCCCCTGGTTGGCGCGGCACAGCGCACCGGAATAACCGTAGGCATCCGGGTCGTTTTGCGCGTGATGCTCCAGCTTACGGATATCGACTTTACCCACCAGCGCCGAGATATCCTGGTTGTTCTCGTCACCGGGTTCAGTTTTGGCAATGGCGATCTGCTCGAGGATAGACGGCCACACTTTCACGACGCGGAACTTGGTGATGTCCCCGCCAAACTCGTGCAGACGTTTTGCCGCCCACGGCGACATGATCGTACCGAGATAGCGATGCGGAATGCCAAACTCTTTTTCCAGAATCTGCGCATCCTCTTGCGGATTAAACAGGCACAGCGGATGGTCATTGACCGGGCTGCGTTCGCCGTTGGCGCTCAGCACATAGATCGGCACGCGCTGCATCAGCGCTTTCAGCCGTTCAGCCAGGGAGGATTTACCCCCACCGACAGGACCCAGCAGGTAAAGGATCTGTTTCTTCTCTTCCAGCCCCTGAGCGGCATGCTTCAGGTAGGAGACGATCTGCTCAATGGCATCTTCCATGCCATAGAACTCTTCAAACGCCGGGTATCGGGCGACCACCCGATTCGAAAAGAGACGGGAAAGCCGTGGCTCCAGGGCAGTATCAACCATGTTTGGCTCACCAATAGCCATCAATAGCCGTTCTGCCGCATTGGCATAGGCACTGCGATCTTGCCGACAAATGGTAAGAAACTCCTGCAGTGTGAACTCTTCGTCCTTGGCAGCTTCGTAGC
This sequence comes from Enterobacter cloacae complex sp. EB5, assembly GCF_031432835.1. Classification (NCBI taxonomy): domain Bacteria; kingdom Pseudomonadati; phylum Pseudomonadota; class Gammaproteobacteria; order Enterobacterales; family Enterobacteriaceae; genus Enterobacter; species Enterobacter cloacae complex sp. EB5. The sequence goes on along the minus strand of NZ_CP133860.1, from coordinate 178,726 downwards.
GCTGGCGATAGTGATCGAATATATTCATGGCATGCCGTCCTTTCGTTTTTTAGCACAGGATAAGAGCCGTTCGTATGAGTAGTGGAGGCTCCCGGAAGAGAATTTTTCGCACCTCACTGCCAGAGCAGCAACCTGTGTGCCAGGTCGAAGGCTATGAACCGCAGGGTGTTCAGCAAAACCTCTTCTTAAATTAAAGCGTAGATGGCAATTGCAAAACTTGCATACGGATAAAATCTACTTTCAATGACATATCAATAACTCATCCAAAAATTTCCACTGCGGTTATAAGCCAAAAGCGGGTTTTTCATTTATCGGTCACATAAATGAAAGCGGTATGTCATCTGAAAAATGAAAAATAACGGGTTAATCAAACGGATTAGCGCGCAAAAAATTTTGGGATGTACGGGAATGGCGGTTACACTTCACCCGCTGATTATTTGACTACAGGAAAGAATGGATTGTGACCAAACTCAAACTTCTGGCATTGGGCATCCTTGCCGCTACCGCAGCGAGCACCGTACAGGCTGAGAGCCAGTGGACTGTTGGCGCGGGTGCTGGCGTGATTAACAGCCCGTACAAGCAGTATGACCGCGACGTTTATCCTGTCCCCGTTGTCACCTATGAAGGCGATAACTTCTGGTTCCGTGGGTTGGGCGGTGGCTACTATCTGTGGAATGATACGGCCGATAAGCTCTCCATCATGGCCTATTACGACCCAACGCACTTTAAACCAGGCGACAGCGACAGCAATGCGCTTCGTCAGCTGGACAAACGCAGAAGCTCACTGATGGCGGGGCTTTCTTACGTCCATAATACCGAGTATGGCTTCCTGCGCACTGCGCTGGCGGGCGATACCCTGGACAACAGCAACGGCTTCATCTGGGATCTGGCGTGGCTTTATCGCTATACCAACGGCGCAGTGACGCTGACGCCGGGTATCGGTGTGCAGTACAGCAGCGAGAATTACAACGACTACTACTATGGCGTGTCTAAAGCGGAGTCTCGCCGCAGTGGTCTGAAGAGCTACAGCGCGGATGATGGCTGGGACCCGTACCTGGAACTCACCGCCTCGTATAACTTTCTCGGTGACTGGAATGTGTACGGTACTGGTCGTTACATTCGTCTGAGCGATGAAGTGAAAGACAGCCCGATGGTCGACAAGTCCTGGTCTGGCATCTTCTCTGTGGGTGTGACCTACAAGTTCTGACCAGAACGTGATGCATTAAAACGGGGCGCTTGCGCCCCGTTTGTTTTTTATGATGCCTGAACAATATTAGCGCTTCACAATCTTGATCGTCTGGCCTAAGCGGGACGGTTTTTCTTCGCTGGTTTTCTGCGGCGCGGTCACGCACGCGGTTTCCACGCACACGAAGGTTTTGTAACCGTCATCCGGGATATCCGCCATGCTGACGGAAAGGGCAGGGCCCGGGTTCCAGCCCACCACGTTGCTGTGGTGATGGTGAACCACATCAATACCGCGGTTCAGCGCGCTGTCGTGGATGACGCTACAGGCTTCCGGGTGCAGGTATACGCGGTCGGTACGATCCGGGAAAGTCTGCACGCCGTCGTCCAGCTTGCCTTCTTTCGCGTTATCCACTTTGTCGATAAAGGTATCGCCAAGTCCGCTTACCTTAACGGCCTGAATGTCGCCTACGTTAAAATAGGTGTGTAGGGCGGACGTTGTTTCGAATTCGCCGTGCGCTTCTAGTTCAATCTCGCAGGTTTTACCCAGCTTGAAGCGGGCATACAGGGTGAACTCGTGTGGCCACAGGGCGCGCGTTTCATCATTCGCCTGGAGCTCAAAGGTCAACACCGCGCCGTTATCATCTTCGTTGTGGGCTTTCAGCGTCCACTGCTGGTTACGGGCGAAACCGTGAGACGGTAATCCCTGCTGCGCTGACGGGCCAAACCATGGCCAGCAGATCGGCACGCCGCCGCGGATCGCTGCCCCTTTTTTGAACGAGGTGGCCTCGCTCAGCCACAGGCCTTCTTCTTCACCTTCTGGTTTCCAGGAGAGCAGGTGGGCGCCATTGAGCGCGACGGAGGCTTTAACGCGCGGATGATCAACGACGATGATATCGGCACCGTCAATCTGACGGCGGGAGAGCACAGGGGTAAGTTGTTCGACTACCGGAAGTGCAAAAATTTTATTAATCATTAAGCAATCCTCTGTCTAAAAACAATAAAAAAGGCGACCGAAGTCGCCTTTTAGGATCAAGCACTCATCTCAACTTATTTGGAGATGTGAGCGATCAGGTCCAGTACTTTGTTAGAGTAGCCAGTTTCGTTGTCGTACCAGGAAACCAGTTTCACGAAGTTGTCGTTCAGTGCGATACCTGCTTTTGCATCGAACACGGAAGTGCACACTTCGCCGTTGAAATCGGTAGATACAACGTCGTCTTCGGTGTAACCCAGAACGCCTTTCATTGGGCCTTCGGAAGCAGCTTTGATTGCTTTCTTAATTTCTTCATAAGAAGCAGCTTTTTCCAGACGAACGGTCAGGTCAACAACGGATACGTTAGGAGTTGGAACGCGGAACGCCATACCAGTCAGTTTGCCATTCAGTTCTGGCAGTACTTTACCTACTGCTTTAGCAGCACCGGTAGAAGATGGGATGATGTTCTGAGCCGCGCCACGGCCGCCGCGCCAGTCTTTGTGAGACGGGCCATCAACGGTTTTCTGAGTAGCGGTGGTTGCGTGAACGGTAGTCATCAGACCTTCGATGATGCCGAAGTTGTCGTTGATAACTTTAGCCAGCGGTGCCAGGCAGTTGGTGGTGCAGGATGCGTTGGAAACGATGTCCTGGCCAGCGTAAGTTTCGAAGTTTGCACCGCGAACGAACATTGGGGTGTTGTCTTTGGAAGGACCAGTCAGAACAACTTTCTTCGCACCCGCAGTGATGTGTTTACGAGCAGTTTCGTCGGTCAGGAAGATACCGGTAGCTTCAGCTACAACGTCAACACCGATTTCGTTCCATTTCAGGTTAGCTGGGTCTTTCTCAGCAGTAACGCGGATGGTTTTGCCGTTAACAACCAGGTGGCCGTCTTTCACTTCAACGGTGCCGTCGAAACGACCGTGAGTTGAGTCGTACTTCAGCATGTACGCCATGTATTCAGCGTCCAGGAGATCGTTGATACCAACGATTTCGATGTCAGAACGTTTCTGAGCAGCACGGAAAACAATACGGCCGATACGGCCAAAACCGTTGATACCTACTTTGATAGTCATATATTCCACCAGCTATTTGTTAGTGAATAAAAGGTTGCCTGTAAAATTACAAAAACCTTACGCAGCGTCAAGCGGAATCGTGTCAATCATTGCGACAAATCAATCCTGTGACTAACGTTTGTGCGACTGACTCGCCTCACTTTCCCTTTGAGCTAGCAACCACATGGGGGCTGCGCCCGGAATTTTAAAGGCCTCGCAGGATTAAAATGTGAAATTGATCACAATTGCCTGACCGCCTTTTCGCGACACATAAGTTTAGAACAAAAGTGCACGCGCGGGTGTTAATGTTTTGTTAGAATCTGGGATAAAAGATGTCTGTTTCAACAGCGAGATGTAAGCATATGTCGAACCAACGTAACCCCGACGATTTGAAAAAAAACCTTACAGAGATGCAGTTTTACGTGACGCAAAATCACGGCACAGAACCGCCGTTTTCCGGGCGTTTGCTGCACAATAAACGGGAAGGCGTCTACCACTGCCTGGTGTGTGATGCACCGCTGTTTAACTCCCAGACGAAGTACGATTCTGGCTGCGGCTGGCCGAGCTTTTACGAGCCTGTCAGCGATGATGCGATCCGCTACCTGACGGACACCTCGCACGGCATGGTGCGCACCGAAATTCGCTGCGGGAACTGTGACGCCCATCTTGGGCATGTCTTCCCTGATGGCCCGCAGCCGACGGGGGAGCGTTTCTGCGTAAATTCGGCTTCCATGAGCTTTACCGATGATGAAAACGGCGACCAGACCAAGGGTTGAAAAAACGATTCAGCAAATTATTCCTTTGAAAGGGAGAGATCATGAATATTGATGACATGATTGCAGGTATGACCTCAGAGGTTTATCAGCGTCTGGTGACGGCCGTTGAGCTGGGAAAATGGCCGGACGGTGTGGCACTCACACCTGAGCAAAAAGAGAACAGTTTGCAGCTGGTGATGCTTTGGCAGGCGCGTCACAATACTGACGCCCAGCATATGACCATCGACACTAACGGTCAGATGGTGATGAAAAGCAAGCGCGAGCTGAAAGAAGACTTCGGCATCACGCCGAAGCCGATTGCGACCTTCAAATAAAGCTCCCATGTAGGCCGGGTAAGCGCTAGCGCCACCCGGCACACTACACCTTAGTGCGGGATCCCAAGCGACTCCGCCAGCTGTTTCGCGAGCTGGTTTTCGTCGTCAGCCCCGTACTCCCAGAACATGGCGCCAGCCAGACCTTTCTCCTTAATGTAATCCGCTTTGATCGCCACGGAGCGCGGGTTCTCATAGGAAATCGCAAACAGCGCCTTACCGTCGGCGGATTTCACCGACAGCCACGGCACCTTCGCCTGTTCGTCCCAGTGCTCGGTAAAGCGTTTCTGCGGATCGTTCAGCAGCTTGCGGACGATATCGTTGTATTTCACATAGGTATCTTTGGTCAGATCATAGCCAAGCGATTTGAACAGGCCCAGTTCCTGCGGCCCGAAGTAGGGCTGCGTCACCGGATTTTTTTGCGCATCCGGTTTCGTCCAGTCGATCCCTGGCTCTACGGCACGTTTCGGCACGCGCCCATAGAAACCAATCCCGAGGTTCATCTGCTGCGGCTTCAGCCCGTCGGCCAGATAGTTATTCACCACATAATCGACGCTGTATTTGTCTGCGGCAGCCACGGTCGGCCAGGCGCTGGAGTCATACAGATTCGCGTTAAAATACTGAGTACCGTACGCCATGTCGTAGGTCATCAGGTTGATGTAATCGAGCAGGGGGGCAATAGCTTTCACATCCACCCAGCTTTTCGGACTTTCCGCATTCGCGCCCACCGCAATCGTGACCAGCTTTTTCTTACCAAACGCGTCACGCATCTCTTTTAACAGCGCGGTGAAATTATCCCGGTCGGCAGGGGTGCTCTCGACCAGTCCCCACGCGCCGTTAACCGGATATTCCCAGTCAAGGTCGATCCCGTCCAGGCCGTATTGACTGACGATCTCCTGCGCGGAGCGAATAAATACCGCGCGACTCTCTTTCGTTGCCGCGGCGCCAGAAAAACCACGCGCGCCCCAGCCGCCAACGGAAAGCAGGACTTTCAGGTTCGGGTTTTGTTTACGAAGCTGAGGAAGTAACGCCAGATCGGATGCCACCTTAGGTGATAACCAGATTTGATACAGTTTTGCCGGATCTTTCAGCGCGGCGTTGGTTTCGCCTTTCTCGTTGTTATAGACCAGACCAAACGAGTAGTTGAGGTGGGTGATCTGGCGGACGTCGAGTTTATTAATGTCGCCACCCGGTCCGGCGGTAACATCGCCACCGCCATTGAAGTAGCCCACGGACATCAGGGGCGCGGCGGAAGCCAGTGACGCGCAAAGCAAGGGTAATGCTGCCAGCAAGGGCAAATGTTTCATATAAGTTCCTCTTTGACCAAATAAAAATAACCACGCCACAGAAAAGGCGTGGCGAAAAACAGCCTGAAGAGAATAGCATCGCCGTTTCGCTTGTGATGCGAGGGAGTTCACTTTATGGGGATTGGGGAAGAAATGCCGGGTGGCGCTGACGCTTACCCGGTCTACAAAACCAGAGAAAGTAGGCCGGGTAAGGCGCAGCCGCCACCCGGCTAAAAAGCTTACGCCTGCGTCTCCATCCAGTCAGCCAGCGTATACAGCGTTGCGCCTTCTGCGGCCATATCCATAAACGCCTGAGCGCTGTCCTGCGGCTGAATATTCACCCCGCGACAACCGTCGGTAATGACATTCACGGTATAGCCCAACTGGAGCGCATCCAGCACGGTGAACTTCACGCAGTAATCCGTCGCCAGGCCCAGCACAATCAGCTCGGTGATCTCATGGTGGCGCAACCACGCGTCCAGCGCCGTCTTCTGACGATGGCCGTTATCAAAGAACGCGCTGTAGCTGTCGATGGTTGGGTTTTCACCTTTGTGGAACACCGCGTCGATGGCCTTCTGGTTCAGCAGCGGATGCAGCTCAGCGCCTTCCGTCTGCTGCACGCAGTGATCGGGCCAGAAGGTTTGCGCCAGCCCGTCCAGTTCGCCCTGGCTGTAAGGCTCAACGTTGTGCTGGCTGGCAAAGCTGCCGTGGTTTGCCGGATGCCAGTCCTGACTCGCCACCACCGCTTCACCACGAGCCTTACACCACGCAATCAGCGAGTTCGCGACATCTACGGTGCTGTCGCCTTCCGCGACGGCCAGCGCACCGCCCGCACAGAAATCATTTTGCAAATCGACCAGTAACAGGGCGCGTTGCTTCATGGGACCTCCTTATTCGTCCGGCGTCAGTTCACCGCGCAGGTTTTGCATCATGGCGCGGCGAATGGAATCAATATCCAGATCCTGACTCAGTAAATAGTGAAGTTTAGTCAGCGTTGCCTCAACGGTCATATCGAAACCACTGATCACGCCAGCGTGCGCCAGAGCATTACCGGTGGCGTAGCCGCCCATATTGACCTTACCGGACATACACTGGGTGAGGTTGACCACCACAATCCCGCGATCGCTCGCCTCCTGAAGCTCTTTCAGGAACTCACCGTTCTGCGGGGCGTTACCCACACCATAAGAGCGCAGGATCAGCGCCTTCACCGGCTGGCGCAGGAAGTTGCGCACCACGTCGGCGGAAATACCCGGATAAATCGTCACCACGCCGATCGGCTGCGGGGTGATGGGGTGAACGATCAGTTCGCCTGCGGTATTTGGCGCGGGCGGCGTGCCCAGACGACGGATATGGATCCCCGCTTCCAGCAGCGGTTGCAGGTTAGGTGAGGCAAACGCGTCAAAGCCATCGGCGTGCGCTTTAGTGGTACGGTTCCCGCGGTACAGCCGGTTGTTGAAGAACAGCGTTACCTCGTTGATCGGGTAATTAGCGGCCACGTACAGGGAGTTAAGCAGGTTGATCTGCCCGTCTGAACGCAGTTCCGCCAGCGGGATCTGCGAGCCGGTCACGATGACGGGCTTGCTCAGGTTCTCCAGCATGAAGGAGAGCGCCGAGGCGGTGAACGCCATGGTGTCGGTGCCGTGCAGGATCACGAAGCCGTCGTACTGGTCGTAATGGGCTTTAATATCGTCCGCAATATGCTGCCAGTCTTCCGGCGTCATGTCGGAGGAGTCCATCAGCGGCTCATATTCGTGAATGGTAAAGTCCGGCATTTCCGGACGGTGGAATTCAGGCATCAGCGCCAGCTGGCGCTGCAAGTGGCCGGAAACCGGGATATAGCCATTTTCTGAGCGCTGCATACCGATGGTACCGCCGGTATAGGCGACATAAATTGATTTCTTCTGCATGGTAATGAGTTCTTGTTCTTCAAAAGAAAAAATCCCCTCTTCACGGGAAGAGGGGACGGTTTTTAACGCACGTTCGCACAGGTCAGGCAAAACGCGTAACGGCTCTGTGGATCATTAAAGGCTGCGAGCTTGTCGCTCTCCGCTTTCATGGCTTTCGCCGCGGTCGCCACCGGCGCTGGCAGATAAGCCTGAAGCGCGTCCGGCAGCATGGCACGGACGGAGCCGGACATGCTGTCCATGACCATATCGAAGAACGTTGGTTCGTCCTGATAATAGTCCACGTGCCACTGCTTGAGCTTCGCCAGCTCCGCCGCTTTCTTCACGGCGTCGTCGAAGTCACCCAGGCTGTCTACCAGGCCGTTGCTCTTCGCGTCCTGGCCGGTCCAGACGTGGCCCTGAGCGATCTGGTCAATCTGATCGGGCGTCTTTTTACGGGAGTCCGCGACCAGTGTGATGAAACGTTTATAGCCACTCTCAATGCTGAGCTGCATCATCTCAGACACCTCAGGCGGCAGGGATTTGGTGACGGACACATCCGCCAGCGGCGAGGTGGAAACGCCGTCGGTGTGGACGCCGAGATAATCCAGGCTGTTCTCTACGGTGTTGATCACGCCGAAGATGCCAATCGAGCCGGTCAGCGTGCTTGGGTTAGCCACAATGTAGTTGGCTGGCGTCGAGATCCAGTAACCTCCGGAAGCCGCCATGCCGCCCATCGAGACCACTACCGGCTTGCCTGCGGCGCGCGCGGCGGCCAGTTCAGCACGGATCACTTCAGAGGCGCTGACGCTGCCGCCAGGGCTGTTCACCCGCAGGACAATCGCCTTCACTTTCGGATCCAGGCGCGCATCGCGGATCTGCGACGCGGTGGTGTCCCCGCCGACGTTCCCCGGCGTTTCTTCGCCGTCCATAATGGCCCCGTTAGCAAACACCACGGCGATGCTGTCACCGCTGTCGTCCGGCTTTTTCGCGGCGTAGTCATACATGCTGATGGCGCTGTAGTTTTTGTCCTCTTTACTCCAGCCGAACTGTTTGGTCAGCGCTTTTTCAATTTCAGCGCTGGAACCCAGCTGATCGACCAGTTTGTTATCAAGCGCGTATTTCGCTGTATCGCCGTCCACCTTGCGCAGGCCGTCCAGCACGCCGCGCGCGCCCGGGAAGACTTGCTCCGCGGTAATCTGACGGTTAGCGGCAATGGTGCCGAGGTAGTTCTGCCACAGCTCGCCAATCCAGCGGCTGTCCGCTTCACGGGCGGCAGGGGACATATCATCGCGGATAAACGGCTCCACGGCGGATTTATAGGTCCCGACGCGGAAGACGTGGGTGGTGACTTTCAGCTTATCGAGCAGCGATTTGTAGTACAGACCGTTAGTGGCAAAGCCATGCAGATCGACCGTGCCCTGTGGCGAAAGCCAGATCTTATTGGCAAAGCTCGCCAGATAATATTGTCCCTGGGTGTAGCTGTCGCCAATGGCAATAACCGGTTTACCGCTGTCGCGGAATTCGCGCAGCGCTTTACCGATGTACTGCATTGACGGCTGATCGGCGCCGGCAAAATCTTTCAGGTCCAGCACGATACCGGTAATGTTACGATCGTCTTTGGCCTGACGGATGGTGTCGACGATATCAAACAGGGAGTTTTCCTGAAGACGGTCTGACGTTGCGCCGAACAGCTGGCGACCAATCACGCCCAGACGGTTGCTGGTCGATGGCTTATCAACAATCACGCCGGTGATATCGAGTAACAGCGCGCCGCGCGTCGAATGCTGCGACTGGTTTGCGTTGCTGATATGCATCCAGATACCTGCGCATACCAGGACCAGGAAGATGAAGAAGATGTTCATCACCAGGTTGCGGACGAAGTTGAGCAGTCGCCACGTCCATTTAAAGAAACCGGCAAAGATTCGCCAAAGGGTTCGCATGTATTCTCCCTAACCAGAAAAGGACTGTTTCCGTCGCCACGGGACGGTAATGTGCGGTTATCGTAATGACCCAACCGCCACTTGTCAGCAGGAATCGCCTGCCACGCTGTAACAAATTCTGCTGTCGTGTTAATTTTGTGAGTAAATTTCATGAAAGGAGTTAACCAATGGACGCACTTGAACTGCTTGTTAACCGTCGTAGCGCTTCCCGCCTGGCCGAACCGGCACCCGTCGGCGAGCAGCTGGAAAACATTCTGCGTGCCGGAATGCGTGCGCCGGACCATGGCACATTGCAGCCGTGGCACTTCTTTATTATTGAAGGCGAAGGGCGCGACCGCTTCAGCCAGCTGCTGGAGCAGGGGGCTGTTGCCGCAGGCCAGGATGAGAAGGGGATTGATAAAGCCCGCAACGCGCCGTTCCGTGCGCCGATGATCATCGCGGTAGTCGCAAAATGTCAGGCCGATCATAAAGTGCCAGTCTGGGAGCAGGAGATGTCTGCCGGTTGCGCGGTAATGGCAATGCAGATGGCCGCCGTCGCGCAGGGCTTTAACGGCATCTGGCGTACCGGGCCGCTGACCGGGAGCGCCGCCGTGAGGGAAGGTTTCTCCTGCGGCGAACATGATAAAATTGTCGGCTTCCTCTATCTCGGCACCCCGCAGCTTAAAGCCTCCAGCACCATTAGCGTGCCGGACACCACACCTTTCGTCAGCCGTTTTTAATCACCCGCGCTAAACTGTCTGGATTCTGAGCATCCGCCGCAGAATTCAGACAGTCATACTTACCTCTTTATGGAATGAGCGCTACCATAGCGCGATTGAGATGACAGGAGACGTCCATGAGCGAGCAAACCATTCGTTTAACGCAATACAGCCACGGAGCCGGTTGCGGTTGTAAAATTTCCCCGAAAGTGCTGGAGACCATCCTGCACAGTGAGCAGGCGAAGTTTGTCGACCCGAACCTGCTTGTCGGTAACGAAACGCGTGACGATGCAGCGGTTTATGACTTAGGTAACGGCACCAGCATTATCAGCACCACTGACTTCTTTATGCCGATTGTCGACAACCCGTTCGACTTCGGGCGCATTGCGGCCACCAACGCCATCAGCGATATCTTTGCGATGGGCGGAAAACCGATCATGGCGATCGCCATTCTGGGTTGGCCGATTAACACCCTCCCGCCGGAGATTGCCCGCGACGTGATCGAAGGCGGACGCTTTGCCTGCCAGCAGGCGGGTATTGCCCTGGCCGGTGGTCACTCTATCGATGCGCCGGAGCCGATCTTCGGCCTGGCCGTCACCGGCGTGGTGGCGACCGAACGCGTGAAGCGCAACAGCACGGCGCAACCGGGCTGCAAACTGTTCCTCACCAAGCCGCTGGGCATTGGCGTACTGACCACTGCCGAGAAAAAATCCCTGCTGAAGCCCGAGCATATCGGTCTGGCAACGGAAGTGATGTGCCAGATGAACCTCGCCGGTGCGGCATTCGCCAATATCGACGGCGTGAAGGCCATGACCGACGTGACCGGTTTTGGTCTGCTGGGGCACCTCTCAGAAGTGTGTCAGGGCGCGGGCGTGCAGGCGCAGGTCTGGTATCAGGATGTGCCGAAGCTGCCGGGCGTGGAAGAGTACATTGCTCAGGGCGCGGTGCCGGGCGGGACGCAGCGCAACTTCGCCAGCTACGGCCATTTAATGGGTGAAATGCCGGAAGCGTGGCGTAACCTGCTGTGCGATCCGCAAACCTCCGGCGGCCTGTTGCTGGCGGTGACGCCGGAAGCTGAAGCTGACGTTCAGGCGACGGCTGCCGAGTTTGGCATCACCCTGACGGCCATTGGTGAGCTGGTGACCGCCCGCGGTGGTCGCCCGATGATTGAGATCCGTTAATTCGATGCGGTTGTTTATTGCCGAAAAGCCGAGTCTGGCGCGTGCCATCGCCGATGTGTTGCCCAAGCCGCATCGCAAAGGCGACGGCTTTATCGAATGCGGTAACGGGCAGGTGGTCACCTGGTGTATCGGTCACCTGCTTGAACAGGCGCAGCCGGATGTCTACGACAGCCGCTACGCCCGCTGGAACCTCAACGATCTGCCAATTGTTCCGGAAAAGTGGCGTCTGCAACCGCGTCCTTCCGTCACCAAACAGCTCAACGTCATTAAGCGTTTTCTGCATGAGGCGACGGAAGTGGTCCACGCGGGTGACCCGGACAGGGAAGGGCAACTGCTGGTCGATGAAGTGCTCGACTACCTTGAACTGGCGCCGGAAAAGCGCCAGCAGGTGCAGCGCTGCCTGATCAACGATCTCAACCCGCAGGCGGTAGAGCGGGCCATTTCACGCCTGCGCGCCAACAGCGAATTTATTCCCTTGTGTGTCTCCGCGCTGGCGCGTGCCCGTGCGGACTGGCTGTACGGGATCAACATGACCCGCGCCTACACCATTCTCGGGCGCAACGCGGGTTATCAGGGCGTACTCTCCGTGGGCCGTGTGCAGACACCGGTGCTGGGGCTGGTGGTGCGTCGCGACGAAGAGATCGAAAATTTCGTCGCCAAAGACTTCTTCGAAGTCAAAGCGCATATCGTCACGCCGAAAGACGAACGCTTTACCGCCGTCTGGCAGCCAAGCGATGCCTGTGAGTCATATCAGGACGAAGAGGGACGGCTGCTGCATCGCCCGCTGGCGGAGCACGTGGTCAACCGCATTACCGGCCAGCCCGCGATCGTCACCAGCTATAACGACAAACGGGAAACAGAGCCCGCACCGCTGCCGTTCTCCCTTTCGGCGTTGCAGATTGAGGCGGCTAAGCGCTTTGGTCTTAGCGCGCAGAACGTGCTCGATATCTGCCAGAAGCTGTACGAAACCCACAAGCTGATCACCTATCCGCGTTCCGACAGCCGCTATCTGCCGGAAGAACACTTCGCCGGTCGTCACTCGGTGATGAATGCCATTGGCGTCCATGCGCCGGATCTGTTGCCGCAACCGGCGGTAAACCCGGATACCCATAACCGCTGCTGGGACGATAAAAAAGTCGATGCTCACCACGCGATAATCCCGACGGCGCGCACCAGCAACGTCAACCTGACCGACAACGAAGCAAAGGTCTATAACCTGATCGCTCGTCAGTATCTGATGCAGTTCTGCCCGGACGCGGTGTTCCGCAAGTGCGTTATTGAACTGGACATTGCCAAAGGCAAATTTATCGCCAAAGCGCGTTTCCTCGCGGAAGCGGGCTGGCGCACGCTGCTCGGCAACAAAGAGCGTGACGAAGAGAACGACGGCACGCCGCTGCCGGTCGTAGCCAAAGGCGACGAACTGCTGTGCGAGAGGGGCGAAGTGGTTGAACGACAAACCCAGCCGCCGCGCCACTTCACCGATGCGACGCTGCTGTCGGCCATGACCGGCATCGCCCGTTTTGTGCAGGATAAAGATCTGAAGAAGATCCTGCGCGCCACAGACGGTCTGGGTACGGAGGCGACCCGCGCGGGGATCATCGAACTGCTCTTTAAGCGCGGCTTCCTGGAGAAAAAGGGACGTTACATCCATTCAACAGAACCGGGCCGGGCGCTCATCCACTCCCTTCCTGAACTGGCCGCCAGGCCGGACATGACCGCGCACTGGGAGTCGGTGCTGACGCAGATCAGCGAAAAGCAGTGCCGTTATCAGGACTTTATGCAGCCGCTGGTAGGGACGCTTTATCAGCTGATTGACCAGGCGCGCAGTACGCCAGTGAAGCGATTCCGGGGAATGGTCGCCCCGGGCGGCGGGGCGAAGAAACCGTTCAAAAAGAAGAAAAGCGCAGCCAAAAATACAACCGCTTAAACCGTAGGCCGGGTAAGGCGAAGCCGCCACCCGGCGAAAAGCCGCTCTGCGGCCTGAAAAAAGCCCGGTGGCGCTAACGCTTACCGGGCCTACAAGGACGAGAATGCAGCGAAACTAGATCACACCCTGTCCGATCATCGCATCGGCCACCTTCACGAACCCGGCGATATTCGCCCCGCGCACGTAGTTAGTTTGCGAGGCCTCGCCGCCGTACTCCACGCAGGCGTGATGAATGTCGAGCATGATGTGGTGCAGACGGGCATCCACTTTCTCTGCCTTCCAGCCCATTCTCGCGGCGTTTTGCGCCATTTCCAGACCGGATGTTGCCACGCCGCCAGCGTTCGCCGCCTTGCCTGGCGCAAACAGTACGCCCGCATCCAGGAACAGGTCGGTCGCTTCAATGGTGGTGGGCATATTTGCCCCTTCCGCTACCGCTTTCACGCCATTGCTAATCAGCGTCTGGGCGGCATCCACGTCAAGTTCGTTTTGCGTCGCGCACGGCAGGGCGATATCCACCGGCACGCCCCACGGCTGTTTACCTTCCAGATAGGTCAGGCCAAACTCACGGGCATAATCCGCTACCCGACCGTCACGGCTGGCTTTGATTTCGCACAGACGCGCCAGTTTTTCTGCCGTAAAGCCAGCTTCATCCACCACGGTACCGCTGGAGTCGGAGGCGGTCACCACGCGCGCGCCAAACGCCATCGCTTTCTCGATAGCGTACTGCGCCACGTTGCCGGAGCCGGAGACCGCCACGCGCATCCCCTCGAAGCTCAACCCGTGACGCTTAAGCATCGCTTCAGTGAAATAGACCAGACCGTAACCCGTCGCTTCCGGGCGAATCAGGCTGCCGCCAAACGACAGGCCTTTGCCGGTAAAGACGCAGGCGCTGTTGTTGGAGAGCTTTTTCATCATCCCGGCCATAAAGCCCACTTCACGCCCCCCGACGCCGATATCCCCGGCAGGAACGTCGGTGTCCGGCCCAAGGTGGCGATAAAGCTCAGTGACCAGCGCCTGGCAGAAGCGCATCACTTCGCCTTCGCTCTTGCCTTTCGGATCGAAATCACTCCCGCCTTTACCGCCGCCCATCGGCAGGGTAGTGAGCGCATTTTTAAACGTCTGCTCGAAGCCGAGGAATTTCAGAATCGACAGGTTCACCGAGGGGTGGAAGCGCATCCCGCCCTTAAACGGCCCAATGGCGGAGTTAAACTGCACGCGCCACGCGCGGTTGACCTGCACCTGATTGCGATCGTCCACCCACGCCACGCGGAACTGGATGACGCGCTCCGGCTCTACCAGACGTTCAAGCAGCGCCATCTGACGGTAACGCGGATTTTCCTCAAGGAAGGGCCACAGGGTGGTCATGACTTCACGAACGGCCTGAGCAAACTCGCTTTGGTGCGGGTCGCGCTGCTGAACATGGGCAAGAAAGCTTTCCAGAGAGCGTGTCTGATCCATAGATATAAGAACCTCTTATAATAATTTATGCGTGGGGCGGAGATGTTTTGTGTCGTTTTTTTGACTATACCACCCGCACCGCTTTGAGAGGCAAGCAGAAATTTATGCCGCAAGGGAAATTAATGACAGGGCGCGCGTCATAACCAAAAGCGATGACGAGATAAATTAAAGATCCCGTCGGGATCGACCGTTATAGATATAAACGATGCAAAGGAAATAAAGTCTATGAACCGTTACGCAATGGCCGCGTTATGTTTGATGGTGTCCGCCGGGGCACAGGCTGACCGCATTCGCCCGGATGTCGAGGTCAACGTGCCGCCAGAGGTTTTTAGCGCTGGCGGCCAGCGTGCGCAGCCGTGTAATCAGTGCTGTATCTATCAGGATCAAAACTATTCCGAAGGCGCAGTGGTCAGGGCGGAGGGCGTACTGTTGCAGTGCCAGCGTGATGAACGCACCCTCACTACAAACCCGCTGGTCTGGCGTCGCGTAAAAGAATAAACGCGTCCAGCAGCGGTATATCCGCCGGGGCTAAATCATACGTGAACGCGTCTTCTGGCGTGCACCATACCAGCGCCGAGTGATAATGCGCCTTCAGCTCACCGCTAAATTCAGGCACATGCCAGGCGTGGAGGTGAATCAGCCGCTGCGACACCTCTCGCTGGTGGCTTGCCACATACCGCGCGGGCACGGCCTCAATGCCGAGCTCTTCGCGCAGTTCGCGGATCAGCGCTTCCGGCTGGGTCTCACCGGCTTCAACCTTCCCGCCCGCAAATTCCCACATTCCTGGCTGATCGGCATGTTCGGGACGCTGCGCCAGCAAAATTTTGCCCTCTTTTTCGAGGATGGCCGCAACCACATCGAGTGTTTTCAGCATGTTCGTCAATAATTAATAGCGAAAAACGACATATTATCGTGCCCTTCCAAAGAGTCCAGTCATCAGGAGAATCAGGTGAAAGAGACATCCGCCTGGGTTGCGCCCATGGAAACCCTTCCCGTCAGCCTCAGCCCCATTGCCGTCATGCAGAAAAAACACTTCGGCGCGGTGCTGAACCCCACGCGCTGGTGGGGGCGTATGCCGCGTCTTTTCTGGCTGGTGGCGCTGTTTGTCGGCTATCTGGAGCGGCGCAAGGCGCGTTTGACGCCAGTTCTGCGATCGCTGCTAATGACGCGGGTCTCGCAGATCTGCCACTGCGCATTTTGTATTGATGCCAACAGCCTGCGTCTGGCCGAGCGGAGCGGGGCGCTGGATAAAGTGCAGGCCGTCAGCGACTGGCAAAACTCCACCCTGTTCAGCGAAGAGGAGCGCGCGGCGCTGGCCTATGCGGAAGCGGTCAGCGCCACGCCGCCTCAGGTGGATGAAAATATCAAAAGTCTGCTGAAGCGCCACTTTACGGAAGAGACGATTACCGAAATGACGGCTCTGATTGCCTTTCAGAATCTTTCCGCCCGCTTTAACGCCGCGCTGGATATTCCGGCTCAGGGGCTGTGCGCCACGTTTAAAGGTAAACCGCATGCTGGATAAACATGTGCACCCCCGGCTGAAACCCGGGTTAAATCAGCTGGCCGCCGCGCTGGATAAACCCTTTATCACGCCTGATGGCCTAACGCTCGCCGGGTTTGCGATTGGCGTGCTGGCGTTACCGTTTCTGGCGCTGGGCTGGTATCCGGCGGCGCTGATCGCCATTGTGCTGAACCGGCTGCTGGATGGTCTGGACGGCGCGCTGGCGCGTCGCCGTGGCCTGACGGACGCGGGCGGGTTTCTTGATATCGCCCTCGACTTCCTGTTCTACGCCCTGGTGCCGTTTGGCTTCGCGCTGGCCGCCCCGGCTGATAATGCGATCGCCGCCGCCTGGCTGCTGTTCGCGTTTATGGGGACGGGCAGCAGCTTCCTGGCCTTTGCCGCGCTGGCGGGGAAGCATGATATCGACAACCCCGGCTACGCGCACAAGTCGCTTTATTACATTGGAGGATTAACGGAAGGAACGGAGACTATCGCGCTGTTTGTGCTGTGCTGCCTGTTTCCGGCGCATTTCGCGCTCTTTGCCTGGACGTTTGGCGCGTTGTGCTGGCTGACCACCACAACGCGCATCTGGAGCGGTTATATCACGCTGAAATCACTTCCCCGCTAGCGTGCGCTTTCCGGTCCGCGCTCCCCGGTGGAGACCGGGTTCTGCGGATGGCTGCTCCATTCGTACCAGCCGCCGTCGTAGACGGCAACGTTCTGCCAGCCCATGGCGCGGGCGTACATAAAGGCTTCAGACGCGCGCCAGCCGGTACCACAGTAAAACGCAACGTGCTGCTCCGGCAGGATATTCCACGTTTTCCACATGGCGGCAATATCATCGGCGCTGCGCATGGTGCCATCCGGATTGTGGAAATCTTCCATGTGGGTCGCGTCGCTGCCCGCATGGCCCCAGCGCGCACCGGCAATTTCACCTTTTGGCTTGATATAGCTGTAGCCGCTGGTTTCACCGATAAACTCTGGCCAGGAACGAATGCTCACCAGCGAGGCGTCCTGACGGTGCAGCATTCCCCGGGCCTGCTCCATATCCACCATCAGCCGGGGCTGGCCCGGGATCGGCGCGCCAAAATCAGGGGCTGGCTTCACCTTTGCAGGCGTTCCGCGCTCAACGGGCAGGCTGGCGTCGGACCACGCCTTCCAGCCGCCATCCAGAATTCGTACATCCTTCACGCCCGCGTAGAGCATGATCTGCGCCACGCGCGCGGCGGCATACACGTCGCGACCGTACAGAATGACGGTGGTATCGTGACGGATCCCGTGCTTCGCCAGCATCGCTTTCAGTTTTTCGTCAGAGACCTTATTCCACAGCGGTTCGCTTTCCACTTCATTGGTGTCGATATAGCCCGCACCGGGAATGTGGCTCAGGAGATAAAGCTTCGGCGCACCCCAGCCAGCCTCGATCACCTTCCACTCTCCGGCCGGTGCGGCGGTAACGGGTTTGCCCTGCTGCAACTGGCGGATCCACTGCGGATAAACCAGCTGTTCGAAATGCGCCAGACGTTGCAGACGATCGGATTGTTGCAGGGCATCGCTCAGGGTGGAGACGTGGGTAAAGCCCGCTTTCTCCAGCCGCGTTTTGACGGTCTGGTTGTCATCATCGTTGCCATAGAGCGCAACCGGCATGTCAGGCGTAAGCCGATGCTGTTTTGCCCAGCCGCTGAGCTGTTCATCGCTCATTGCCCCAAGCCAGCTGGCAGAGAGGTTAAGCGCGGCGGGTTCATGCCCGGACGTTCCGCTCAGGGTTTGCGGCCAGCCGTTATAGAACGCACTGATGCGCGTATCAATTACCGCGCCGTTTTGCGTCTGGAGCTGAGCCAGGGTGAGGGAGTGGGGCATATCAGCCGCCATGGAGGAGAGTGAGGCGAGGCCGCAGATCAGGGCCAGCGCGGTCAGTTGAGAAACACGTTTCATCGAAAAACCTGACGTCATTAAAAGAGGGTGGCATTGTCGTCTCTCCTGAAGCCAAAAACATTGCGTTAGCACATTATTGCCAGCGAGAAATCTCAATTACCTCCCCGCCGGGCGGAATATCGTCCTCATCATGCGTGACCAGCACCACCGGGATCCTGCGCTGGCGAGTGACCTCGAATACCCACGCCCGGAATGAGGCGCGCAGCGTTTTATCCAGTCGACTGAACGGCTCGTCGAGCAGCAATGCCTGCGGCTGGGCGAGAAGGGCGCGCAACAGGCTGACCCGGGCGCGCTCGCCGCCGGAAAGGGTCGCCGGATCGCTGGCGTAGTGGTTTGCCAGCCCGGCAGTGTCCAGGGCCTGCTCGACCGCGTTGTGGCGGGCCCGCCCGACGATGTGCGCCGGCAGCGCCAGCATCAGGTTTTGCCCCACGCTGAAGGCGTCAAACAGCAGGGCATCCTGAAACAGAATGCCGATCCCGCGCGTTTCCACGGGGAGCAGATCGCAGCGGCGATCGTTCAGCCACAGCTCGCCGTGCGCCTTAAAATCAGCGGATAACGCCCCCACCATCCAGGCGAAAAGGGTCGATTTTCCGCTCCCGGAGGGTCCCATCAGCGTGACGATCTCCCCCGCCGGGACGCGGAAGTTGACCTCACGTAAAAGTGGCGCAATGGTGAGATTTTTCACGGTCAGCATTAACGTAATCCTTGTCTGTGACGGCCCACGAGCCGGGAGAGCAGCGCGGCAAGGGCAAATACGCTGCTGGTCAACAGCAACAGACCCAGCGCCCGGCTGGCGAGGATTGGAATGCTGCCGCCGCTGCTGAGGGCGACCGCCTCCGTCGTCAGGGTGGTGAATCGTCCCGCGCCCAGCCAGAGGGTCGGCATGTACTGGGCCATGCTCACGGAAAAGCCGGTGGCAAAGGCCAGCAGGGCCGGACGAATCATCAGGGGGCATTTCACCAACCAGAAAATTTTCCCCTGTCGCCAGCCCAGCGTTCTGGCGGTGAGGATAAGCCGGGGATCGAGCCTGCGCCAGGCCGGTTGCAGCACCAGGAGCATCCACGGGAGGACCCAGAGCATATGGCTCCAGAGCACCGCAGCGTACTGGCCGTCGATGCCCAGCCACAGCGCTACGGCGTACTGACCGGACACGAGGGGCAGCGCCGGGAGGGCGAGCGGCAGCCAGATCCACACCGCGCCGCACTGGGGTCCCCACTCAAGCCAGAGCATGAGAATGGCCAGCGCTGTCAGGCTGGACAGCAGTCCCAGTGAAAGGCTGTCGCTGACGGGGCCGATGTCGTCCCGGCGTGCCAGCATCAGCAGAACCAGCGCACAGAGCACGCCGCAAAGCGGCAGTAACCCGCCCAGCGTCCGTGCGGGCAGCGCGCTATGCGAAGCGCGACGAACCCCGGAGGGGTCAGGCTGGGCGCGCCGCCATGCCGTCCAGAAGCCGTATCCCACCGCGGCAAGCGCCGCCAGCAGCAGGAGCAACACCAGACACAGCAAAGTTCCCTTTGTTTGCTGCTGCGCATCGCCCTGGGTGAGCCACTGCCAGGCCAGCACCGCCAGCGTCGGCGGGTTGCCCGGCCCGAGCACGATCGCCACATCCACCACGGAAAGCGACCAGGCGAGCACCGCCAGCATGACAGCGCCCAGCGCGGGGGCAATGGCCGGGAGGACGAGCCAGTTGAGCGCCTGCATGCGTCCGTAGCCGAAGGTATGCAGGACAATTTTCTGCTGGGCGAGGCGCTTTTCAGGCAGCGCGGCGTAGATTGCCCACAGAACAAACGCGCTCTCCTTAACCGCAAGCGTCAGGCCAAGCCCGATACCGTAGCGGTCAAGCTGCGGCGAACAGACTGTACAGATCCGGTAAAACTGCCCCCCTTCCGCAAACAGCAGCAGCGCGCTGGTGGCGAAGGCGACGTGCGGCACGGCTAACAGCAACGGCAGACGGGTGCTAAGGCGCTGCCAGCCTTCACCCGGCCAGAGAAGCGCAAGCAGGGTCAGGGCGACAAACAGTGAGCCCAGCGTCGCGATAAGCGTGGAAACCAGCGTGGCGGTCAGCGCCTGCGGCAGCTGCGGGTCGGCAAACAGCGTCGCCCAGTTGCCGGGAGAAAACGCCGGGGCCAGCAGCATGCCGCTGGCGGGAAGCAGTGGCAGATAGATGACCGCCATTGCCGCCCAGACCAGCCCGCTTAGCGGGTTCCGTAGCGGCGAAGCCATTCCTGCTCCAGGGCGTTAACCCAGGCGGCGTGCGGTTCGGGAAGTACATCAGGCGTGCCTGAGGGGGTAAAGGCGCGAAGCTGTTTTGCCGCTTTCGCAGGCAGTTTTTCGCCATCCAGCACGCTCGGGTCACCCCAGACGGCAGGATTGGCTTTGCGGATCTGCGCCTGCGGTGACAGCAGGAAATTCGCCACCATCTTCGCGCCTGCGCTCGCGCTGGCGTTTGCCGGGATAGCGACAAAATGGACGTTGCCGATCATGCCTTTGAGAAAGCCGAAACTGTAGCTGTCGGCAGGCAGTTCACCGCTCGCCACCTTTTGCATCGCATGGGCAGGGTTAAAGGTGAGCGACAGGTTCAGGCTGCCGCTGGCCAGCAGCGTATCCATTCGCGCTGGCGACGGAGGAAAATCGTTCCCTTCGCGCCACAGCAGGGGGTGCAGCGTATCAAGGTAATCCCACAGCGGCGCGGTGACCTGCGCAAAGGTACTGTCTGGCGCGTTTTTTAGCGCCTCCGGATGGGCGGTCAGCGCCAGCAGTAGCTGTTCAAGAAACGCCGTGCCGGTAAAATCCGGCGGTCGCGGATAGCTCACCTTACCAGGGTGCTGTCGGGCGTATACCAGCAGCGCGTGGGGATCTGCCGGTGGCGTCGGCGTACTCGCTTTACGGGCGATAAAGGTTAATTGCGCGCCGCCCCACGGGGATTCTGCCCCATCGGTCGGGATGGCAAAATCTTCCGTTACCGGTTTACGGGTATCGACGTAGCGCCAGTTGGGCAGGGTTTGCGCCCAGCCGGTGAGCAGCAGGTTTGCCGCTTTCAGGTTGCGGAAGTTTTCCCCGTTTACCCAGAGCAGATCCACCGACCCGTTACTCTTGCGTCCTGCGGCCTGTTCCGTCTGGATCCGCTTCACCGCGTCGGCGGCATCGGCCAGATGAACAATCTTCAGGTTGATGGCGTAGTGCGTTTTCATCTCGCCGCTCACCCAGTCGAGGTAGCGGTTAACGGCCTCGTCACCGCCCCAGGCGTTAAACCAGACGGTCTGCCCGGTGGCCTGTTGCTGAATGGATTGCCAGCTCTCTGCGGCGAAGGCAGAGGTTGCCAGCAGCAGACTCGTCAGAAACGCGCAAAAACGCACCCGGCGCATAATGCCTCACTTTTTAATCGAAGGGATGTAACGGGAAAACAGCCAGCGAGTGACCAGCGGTAATAACCCTAACAGTGTAAAGGCGAACAGCAGTCCCGGCGACAGAATATCGCGCAGCGAGGTGAGTTTCCCCAGCTCGCGTCCGGCGTTCAGATAAATGACGGTGGCAGGCAGCATTGCAAGCTGGCTGACCCACCAGTAGTGACGCACCCTGAGACGGGTTAGCCCCATCAGCAAATTGACCAGAAAGAACGGGAACAACGGCATCAGGCGCAGGGCAAAAAGGTAGCGCGCGCCGTCGCGATCCATCCCCGCATCGATCGTGCTCATCTGTGCGGCAAAGCGCCGCTGCACCCAGTCACGCAGCAGATAACGGCTGACGAGCATGGCAAGCGTGGCGCCGAGCGTCGAGGCAAATGACACCAACAGCGTCGCCTCCCACAGGCTGAAAAGCGCCCCGCCGAGCAGCGTCAGAAGCGCGGCTCCGGGGATCGACAGCGCGGAGAGCAGAACGTAAACCGCAAAATAGATCAGCGCGCTCTGAAGGGGCGCCTGCTCCACACGATCGAGCAACGTTTGCTGGTGCATTTTTAGCGTGTCGAGGGAGAGCATGCCCGGAGGAAGCAAAACAACGATCAAAACAAATGCGCCCAGAAGGGCGCACAGGAGACTGATTTTTTTAATATTCACTGAAGATTACAGCTTGAACGTTGCCCATACCGGCGCATGGTCGGACGGCTTTTCCATGCTGCGGATATCATAGTCGATACCGGTTTCGATGCAGCGTTCGGCCAGGGGAGCGCTCGCCAGCAGCAGGTCAATACGCAGGCCCCGGTTGTCATCAAAGCCTTTAGAGCGATAGTCAAACCACGAGAAGCGGTCCTGCGTCGCCGGGTTAGCCGTGCGGAAAGTATCCACCAGCCCCCAACCCAGCAGGCGCTCCATCCACTCGCGCTCCTCCGGCAGGAAAGAGCATTTGCCGGTACGCAGCCAGCGCTTACGGTTCTCTTCGCCAATACCGATATCCAGGTCCGTCGGGCTGATATTCATGTCGCCCATGATCAGCACCGGGTTTTCTTTTTTGAGTTCGGTTGTCAGGTAGTTTTGCAGATCCTGATAAAACTTCGCTTTGGCCGGGAATTTGGTTTCATGATCGCGGCTTTCACCTTGTGGGAAATAGCCGTTGATGACGGTCACATTGCCGAGCGCGGAAGGAATTTCCGCCATGATGATGCGGCGCTGCGCCTCTTCACCGTCCCCCGGGAAGCCACGACGCACCGACACCGGCGTATCTTTGGTCAGCAGCGCAACGCCGTAGTGGCCTTTCTGACCGTGGTAAAAAACGTTATAGCCCAGCTTCGCTACCTCTTCGAGCGGGAACATATCGTCGTGAACTTTTGTCTCCTGCAAGCCGATCACATCTGGCTGATGTTGCTCAACAATCGCTTCAAGCTGGTGAGGGCGGGCACGCAGGCCGTTGATATTAAAAGAGACAAATTTCATAGTCGCTGCCAATGCAAGGTGAATAGTGCAAGGATGGTAGCAGAATTTACGTCGTCTGTTATCCGCTTCGCCCAATTACTGCGACAGATGATGCCGACGGTGCAATATTTGCACCATTTCGGCGCGTTTTGCCCTCGAACAGGGCGTAAAGCACCGATAAATTTCGCGAGCGATCACAATTCCAGAATTATATTTGGCCTCTGCATACTCTTTCTTGTTTTCATGCGGCAAAGCGCCGCTTGTCGTAAAAATATTCACTATTTATGCATTAAAAGTGAATAACTCCATATTGTAACTCATTGATATTCTGTTACCCCAACCCGTTTATGCATTTTTATCGCTGGCTGGCACGAACGCTGCAATCTACATTCACAGTGCAAACACTCAATTATTTAACATTTAAACAACCTTTTATTTACCGGATGAGGTCGCTATGTCTCTGTCAGTTACGCGTGAAAATTTCGATGAATGGATGATGCCGGTGTACGCTCCGGCGGCTTTTATTCCGGTACGTGGGGAAGGCTCTCGCCTGTGGGATCAGCAGGGCAAAGAGTATATCGACTTTGCGGGTGGGATTGCGGTGAATGCGCTGGGGCATGCAAACCCGGCGCTGCGGCAGGCGCTGAATGACCAGGCGGCGAAATTCTGGCATACCGGCAACGGTTATACCAACGAACCGGCGTTGCGTCTGGCGAAGAAGCTGATCGACGCCACTTTCGCAGACAAAGTCTTTTTCTGTAACTCCGGCGCGGAAGCGAACGAAGCGGCGCTGAAGCTGGCGCGCAAATATGCGCATGATAAATTCGGCACGCACAAGAGCGGCATCGTAGCCTTTAAAAATGCTTTTCATGGTCGCACGCTGTTTACCGTCAGTGCGGGTGGTCAGCCCTCATATTCTCAGGATTTTGCACCGCTGCCGCCGGATATCCGTCATGCGGCGTATAACGATTTACACTCTGCCAGCGAGCTGATTGACGACACCACCTGTGCGGTGATTGTCGAGCCCATGCAGGGGGAAGGCGGCGTCATGCCCGCCCAGAAAGCGTTCCTGCAAGGGCTGCGCGAGCTGTGCGATCGGCATAACGCGGTCCTGATTTTTGACGAAGTCCAGACCGGCGTGGGCCGCACGGGTGAGCTGTACGCCTACATGCACTATGGCGTGACCCCGGATGTGCTCTCAACAGCCAAAGCGCTCGGCGGCGGTTTCCCGGTGGGGGCGATGCTGACCACCGATAAATTCGCCAGCGTGATGACCGTGGGCACCCATGGCACCACATACGGCGGCAACCCGCTGGCAACCGCTGTCGCCGGACAGGTGCTGGATATCATCAACACCCCTGAGGTGCTGAACGGCGTGAAGCAGCGTCACCAGTGGTTTGTTGAGCGCCTTACCGCCATCAATAACCAGACCGGCCTGTTCAACGAGATCCGCGGTCTGGGGCTGTTGATTGGCTGTGAACTTGCCCCTGAGTTTGCCGGCAAAGCGAAGCTGATTTCACAGGAAGCGGCAAAGCAGGGCGTAATGGTGCTGATTGCCGGTGCTAACGTGGTGCGGTTTGCCCCTGCGCTGATCGTCAGCGAGGAAGAGGTCAGAACCGGGTTAGATCGTTTTGCGCTGGCCTGCGAACAGGTGAAGGCCGGGGTGTCATCATGATGGTCATCCGTCCCGTTGCGCACGGCGATCTCGCCGGGCTTATGCAGCTTGCCGGTAAGACAGGGGGCGGGCTGACCTCGCTGCCTGCCGATGAAAAAACGCTGTCGGCGCGCATTGAGCGCGCCCTGCAAACCTGGCAGGGGACGTTGCCAAAAAGCGAACAGGGCTATGTGTTCGTGCTGGAAGATACTGACACGGGAACCGTGGCGGGGATTTGCGCTATCGAGGTGGCCGTCGGGCTTAACGATCCGTGGTACAACTACCGCGTCGGCACGATGGTCCACGCCTCGAAAGAGCTGAACGTTTACAACGCGCTGCCGACGCTCTTCCTCTGTAATGACCATACCGGCGCCAGCGAACTCTGCACCCTGTTTCTCGATCCGGACTGGCGCAAAGAGGGCAACGGTTATCTGCTCTCCAAATCGCGCTTTATGTTTATGGCCGCCTTTCGCGACCGCTTCAACGAAAAAGTGGTCGCGGAGATGCGCGGCGTGATTGATGAGACGGGCTACTCGCCGTTCTGGGAGAGTCTGGGCGAACGCTTCTTCTCCATGGAATTTAGTCGGGCGGATTACCTGTGCGGTACCGGTCAGAAGGCGTTTATCGCCGAGTTAATGCCGAAGCATCCTATTTATACCCATTTCTTAACCCCGGAAGCGCAGGCGGTGATCGGCGAAGTTCACCCGCAAACCGCTCCGGCTCGCGCGGTGCTGGAGAAAGAGGGATTTCGCTACCGTAACTACGTTGACATCTTCGACGGCGGCCCGACGCTGGAATGCGACATTGACCGCGTTCGCGCCATCCGTAAAAGCCGCCTGGTTGAGGTTTCAGAAGGCCAGCCCGCGCCGGGCGAGTGGCCAGCCTGCCTGGTCTCGAACGAGAATTACACCAACTTCCGCGCCATGCTGGTGCGAACCAACCCAACATGCGAGCGTCTGGTACTGACGGCTGCGCAACTGGATGCCCTGAAATGTAACGCTGGCGACACGGTTCGCCTGGTGCGGCTCTGCCCTGAGGAGAAAACAGCATGACTCTATGGATTAACGGTGACTGGGTAACGGGCGAAGGTGACGCGCGGGCAAAAACTAACCCGGTCGGCCAGGAGGTGCTCTGGTCGGGGAACGACGCCAGCGCCGGGCAGGTTGAGCAGGCCTGCCAGGCTGCACGCCGCGCGTTTCCGGCATGGGCGAAACGGCCATTCTCCGAGCGCCAGGCGCTGGTTGAGAAATTTGCTGCGCTGCTGGAGGCTAATAAGGCCGAGCTGACCCGCATCATTGCCTGCGAAACCAGCAAGCCGCGCTGGGAGGCAACAACCGAAGTCACGGCGATGATCAACAAAATTGCGATATCGGTGAAGGCGTACCATACCCGCACCGGCGAGCAGCATACCGAGATGCCAGACGGCGCCGCCACGCTGCGCCACCGTCCGCACGGGGTGCTGGCGGTGTTTGGCCCGTATAACTTCCCCGGGCATCTGCCGAACGGGCACATTGTGCCTGCGCTGCTGGCGGGGAATACCGTCATCTTCAAGCCGAGTGAGTTAACCCCCTTAACCGGAGAAGCAGTGGTAAAACTCTGGGAGCAGGCGGGGCTGCCGCCGGGGGTGCTGAATCTGGTGCAGGGCGGGCGTGAAACCGGTCAGGCGCTGAGTGCGCTGAGCGACATTGACGGTCTGCTGTTTACCGGTAGTGCCGGAACGGGGTATCAGCTGCATCGTCAGCTGGCGGGGCAGCCGGAAAAAATTCTGGCGCTGGAGATGGGCGGCAACAACCCGCTGATTGTGGAAGATCCGGATGATATCGATGCCGCGGTCCACCTGACCATTCAGTCGGCGTTTATTACCGCCGGACAGCGCTGCACCTGCGCCCGCCGCCTGCTGGTTAAGCGCGGCGCGCAGGGGGATGCGTTCCTGAAGCGTCTGGTGGAGGTGAGCGCGCGCCTGGTTCCCGCGAAATGGGATGCCGAGCCGCAGCCGTTTATCGGCGGGCTGATCTCCGCGCAGGCGGCGCTGAACGTGCTGAAAGCATGGCAGGAGCACGTGGCGCGCGGGGCGAAAACCCTGCTGGAGCCGAAGCTGGTTCAGCCGGGCACGTCGCTGCTGACGCCGGGGATTATTGAGATGAGTGCGACGAGCAACGTGCCGGATGAAGAGGTCTTTGGCCCGCTGCTGTGCGTCTGGCGCTATGACGATTTTGAGTCGGCGATCGAGATGGCCAACAACACCCGCTACGGCCTGTCGAGCGGCGTGATATCGCCGCATCGCGAGAAATTCGAACAGCTGCTGCTGGAAGCGCGCGCCGGGATCGTGAACTGGAACAAACCGCTGACCGGTGCGGCGAGCACCGCGCCGTTTGGTGGCGTAGGGGCGTCGGGCAACCATCGTGCCAGCGCCTGGTATGCCGCCGATTACTGCGCGTGGCCGATGGCAAGCCTGGAAACCCCGGCGCTGACGCTGCCGGAGACGCTGAATCCGGGGCTGGATTTTACAGAGGGTGACGCCCATGAAAGCGCGTGAGGTTAACTTTGACGGCCTCGTGGGGCTGACACACCACTATGCCGGGCTGTCGTTCGGTAATGAAGCCTCGACGAAGCACCGTTTCCAGGTCTCGAACCCGAAGCTGGCGGCGAAGCAGGGGTTACTGAAAATGAAGGCGCTGTCCGATGCCGGTTTCCCGCAGGCGGTGATCCCGCCGCAGGAGCGCCCAAACGTGGCCGTGCTGCGCCAGCTGGGATTCAGCGGTACGGATGAACAGGTGGTGGAAAAAGCAGGCACGCAGACGCCACACCTGCTTTCCGCGGCCAGTTCAGCCTCCTCGATGTGGGTGGCGAATGCCGCCACCGTCGCGCCGTCGGCGGATACGCTGGACGGCAAAGTGCATCTGACCGTTGCTAACCTGAACAACAAATTCCACCGCGCCAGCGAAGCGGAGACCACCGGGCGCGTGCTGCGCGCCATTTTTAATCATGATGCTCATTTTGAGGTGCATTCGGCGCTGCCGCAGGTTGCGATGTTTGGCGATGAAGGGGCGGCAAACCACAACCGTCTGGGCGGCGACTATGGCGATCCGGGTTTACAGCTGTTTATCTATGGACGGGAAGAGGGCGGCCACGCCGCGCCGGTTCGTTATCCGGCGAGACAAACCTTAGCCGCAAGCCAGGCGGTTGCGCGGCTGAACCAGGTTAATCCTTCTCAGGTGATTTTTGCCCAGCAAAATCCGCAGGTGATCGACCAGGGCGTGTTTCATAACGACGTCATTGCCGTTTCCAACCGTCAGGTGCTGTTCTGCCACGAGCAGGCGTTTGCCCATCAGGAAAAGTTGCTGGCCACGCTGCGCGAACGGGTGCCGGGATTTATGCCGATTCAGGTGCCCACGCAGGCGGTAAGCGTGCAGGATGCGGTCGAAACGTATCTGTTCAACAGCCAGCTGCTGAGCCGGGATGACGGCAGCATGATGCTGGTGCTGCCGCAGGAGTCCCGCAACCATCAGGGCGTCTGGCGCTATCTCAGCGAACTGGTGCAGGCGGATAACCCGATTGATGAACTGCGCGTGTTTGATCTGCGGGAAAGTATGGCCAACGGCGGGGGACCGGCGTGCCTGCGACTGCGCGTGGTGTTAACGCCGGAGGAGATGCAGGCCGTGAATCCGGCGGTGATGATGAACGACACGCTGTTCAATACCCTCAATGACTGGGTGGACCGCTATTATCGCGACCGTCTGGTTCAGGCCGATCTGGTTGACCCGCAGCTGCTGCGCGAAGGCCGCGAGGCGCTGGATGCATTATCGACCATCCTGCAACTGGGATCGGTTTATCCGTTCCAGCGCTAAGGAGACGATATGGAAAACCTACTGGCGCTAACGCTGGCTGAAGAGACACCGGAGCGGCACGAGGGGAAAGGCCCTTCGTTCCACTGGCGATGGCTGGGGCCGGGCGTGCTTGAACTGACGCCGACGGGGGAATATGACCTGTCGCTGCTGCTTTCGACCGGCATTCACGGAAACGAAACCGCGCCCGTGGAGATTGTCGATCTTTTGCTGCGCGCGCTGTATCGCGCAGAGATCACGCTGCACTGCCGTCTGCTGGTGGTGCTGGGAAATCCGCCTGCGCTGGCGCAAAACAAGCGGTATCTCGTGAGCGACATCAACCGCATGTTTGGTGGTCGCTGGGCGCAGTTTCCACAGAGTGATGAGACGACTCGCGCGCAATGGCTGGAGAAGGTGGTCACGGCGTTTTTTGCCGGGGCGGGGGAAACGCGCTGGCATCTCGATCTGCATACGGCCATTCGCGCCTCGTACCACGTGCGTTTTGGCGTGTTACCGCAGCGTGATCAGCCGTGGGATGAGGCGTTTCTGACCTGGCTTGGCGACGCGGGGCTGGAGGCGCTGGTCTTCCACCAGACGCCAGGCGGCACGTTTACCCACTTCACCTGCGAGAATGTTGGCGCGTTATCCTGCACCCTGGAGCTGGGAAAAGCGCTGCCGTTCGGGCAAAACGACCTGACGCGTTTTGCCCCTACGCATCAGGCGCTTCGGGCGTTGCTCGCCGGGGTTGCGCCGGAACCCTCCCGGGAACCCGTTGTGCGCTATCGGGTCGTGCAGCAGATCACGCGTCAAAGCGAGGCTTTCCAGCTACATATGGCGCCCCATACGCTGAACTTTACGCCGTTTCGCCAGGGCGTCCTGCTGGCGGAAGATGGTGAGACGCGCTATGCGGTACAGAAATCCACGGAATATGTTTTATTTCCTAATCCGTCGGTCGCGTTTGGTTTGCGAGCTGGCCTGATGCTGGAAAAAATGCTCTGATCGTCTCCCCTCGCGCAGACCGGAGGGGAAATGAAGAATAAATTTCTTAGCGTTAAAAGCGCTCTGGTATTGTTTGCGGAATATTCCTGGAGAATTGCTTTATTATTAAACGGCACTTCGCTATACTTCTCCATAATCTCTTTAAAATCATCCTGTTGAATATTTTTGTTTCATCTCTCCACGCTTTTCCTTAATTTCTCCACAATTGGCGAAAAGTTGTTTTTTACACTTTCATTGTTTTACCGTTGCTCTGACTAATTGACGATAAACCCCGTAAAGTTAATCTCGTCAACACGGCATAGCGCCGAAGAATAACTGAAAGTAAGGAAAGACATTATGCGTAAATTAACTGCACTGTTTGTTGCCTCTACCCTGGCTCTGGGCGCTACCAGCATGGCGTTCGCCGCCGATACCGCGACCACTACCGCCGCGCCGACGGAAGGCAAAATGATGATGCATCATAAAGGCAAGCCGGGTATGCACCATGAGATGATGATGTTTAAAGATCTGAACCTCACCGATGCGCAGAAGCAGCAGATCCGCGACATCATGAAAAGCCAGCGTGACCAGATGAAACGTCCTCCGCTGGAAGAGCGCCGCGCAATGCATGACATCATTGCCAGCGACAGCTTCGATAAAGCAAAAGCGGAAGCGCAGATCGACAAAATGGCCGAGCAGCATAAAGCGCGCATGCTGGCCCACATGGAAACCCAGAACAAGATTTACAACATTCTGACGCCGGAACAGAAAAAGCAATTTAATGCCAATTTTGAGAAGCGTCTGACAGAACGTGCAGCGCCGGAAGGTAAAATGCCTGCACCAACCGAATAATCGGTTCACTCTCTTAAGACCGCCGGGCTCCTGTCTACAAAAGCGAAAACGCTGTGGACAGGACCGGCGGTTTTTCTTTTATCCCATGCCTAAGGTCTGGCCTGACTGCTGCCGATAATACGTCTGTGAAAATGCCCTGGCGCACGGTGCGTCCTTCAGGAGTGGTCATGGAATTCTTTGATATCCGTAAAATGCCGGTCAGTCTCTGGCGTAATGGTGCGGGTGAGACGCGTGAGATTTGCTGTTTTCCTCCCGCGACGCGGGATTTTTTCTGGCGGGCCAGTATTGCCTCCATCGCCAGTAACGGCGAATTTTCCGCGTTCCCGGGCGTTGACCGGGTGATTACGCTGCTGGAGGGCGGCGAGGTGACCCTGGATGCAGGCAGGGCGTTTTGTCATACCCTGAAGCATCATCAGCCTTACCGATTTGCGGGCGATCTGGCGGTGAAAGCCGTGCTCACAGAGGGGCAAATGTCGATGGACTTCAACATCATGACCCGACGGGATTGCTGCCAGGCAAAGGTGCGCGTTGCTACCCGGACGTTCACTACCTTCGCATCACGCGGTGGGGTGGCATTCGTATTAAGCGGCGCCTGGCAACTGGGCGACAAATTACTGACCGCCGATCAGGGCGCCAGCTGGGAAGCGGGCAGCCATACCCTCCGTTTACTGGAAACGAAGGGGTCGCTGCTGTTCAGTGAAATTACCTGGCTGCCGGGTCACTGAGGACGATGATCTCATATTTTCCGGTTAACAGTGGCTTGCAGAGAATTTTGTAACCATCCTGATCGAAACCGGCAGGGGTGCGCAGCAGAGCGGTAGCGTCATCCAGACTTTCAACGGCGCCAAGCCAGAGCCAGTTGCGGATGATGTGATAGTGCGTCATCCCATCGCGGGTTTCTTTCAGCGCCACCGCGCCTTCCCACGGCCAGCAGTTAACGCTGATAGAGGCCAGGCCAGCCATAAACCGGGCATGATGTTCTTCAACGCTCTCTTTTCCACAGCACGCCCCGGCGCAGCGTTTCAGCGCGGAGCGGAAACAGGCGCGACCGCGGGTGGTGGCTTCCAGTCCTAACAGGCCGTAACAAAGCTGTAATTCATCAGCCAGGGATTGCAGGGTTTGCAGTGCGGCACGTTTATTGGCAAACAGACCGTAAAGATTGGGTTCATGCGAAAAATCCACTTCCCGGGCATAAACGACCTGCGGTTTTCCTGCGTTAATCTGCAAGGAACACAGCTGGCGGTTGCGGCGCAGGCGCTTGTTAAACAGCGGCTGCTGTTCCTTGATGAGCCGGGCTTCGAGCAGAAGCGCACCCAGTTCGCCTGCCGTCTCGATCCAGGTGATCCGCCGGGACTGCCTGAGCATCGATGCTTCATCCGGCGTACGCAGGTGCGACATCACCCGGCTGCGGATATTCACGCTTTTGCCGATATAGAGCGGCATGGTGTCGCTGTCGCCGTGGAAGAAATAGACGCCAGGCTGTTTAGGCAGTGCCTCAAGCCAGGGGCGAAGATGCTCGGGATATTCGTAGATAGCCGCCGCTTCAAACTCAAGACGCGGGGCGGATTGACGCCTGCTCACATACTGCTCCATATACTGTTCAGGCATACAGTGTAGCAGGTGTTCGGTGGTTAAAAAAGAGCCGGGTGGCGGCTACGCCTTACCCGGCCTGCAAAGCGGAGTTACCGTTTTGCTGTTACTTTTTCCAGAAATCATCAAACACCGTAATGGGCGGACGACGCTTGTGCTCGGTTTTCAGATACCAGCCTTCGATAATTTTAGCGGTACCTTCGTCGAGCGTTTTGCCTTCCAGATAATCATCGATGTTGTCATACGTGACGCCCAGTGCCGCTTCATCCGGCAGGGAAGGGCGATCGTCCTCCAGGTCCGCCGTTGGCGCCTTCTTATACAGGTGCTCCGGGCAGCCCAACGCCGCCAGCAGTTGCTTGCCCTGACGCTTGTTCAGACGGAAGAGGGGGTTGATATCCGTGCCGCCATCGCCGTATTTGGTGAAGAAGCCGGTGATGGCTTCTGCGGCGTGGTCGGTGCCGACGACGACCCCTTTGGTCATCCCTGCGATACTGTACTGCGCTTTCATGCGCTCACGGGCTTTCTCGTTGCCGCGGACAAAATCGCTCAGTTCAATACCGGCTTCACGCAAGGCCTGCTCGCTTGCCAGTACCGAACCTTTGATGTTTACGGTAAGAACACGGTCCGGCTGAATAAACGCAATCGCATCCTGACAGTCCTGCTCGTCGGCCTGCACGCCATACGGCAGACGTACGGCAATAAATTGCAGCGCGGTGTCACCGGTCTCGTCACGCAGCTCGGAGATGGCCATCTGGCTCAGCTTACCGGCCAGAGTGGAATCCTGACCGCCGCTGATACCCAGCACCAGCGTCTTCAGGAAAGGGTGTGCAGACAGGTAAGCTTTCAAAAAATCAACGCTACGACGGATCTCTTCATTGGCATCAATCGCAGGTTTCGCGCCCAGCGCCTGAATAATTTCTTGTTGCAGAGCCATTACGCCCTCCCTATGCAGAACCAAACAGAAAGTGTGATCTGTTAAAACTAACCCTTTGTCGGGGAAACGACAAGGATCACAGTTTTGAGTGTACTGTTTTACAGCGATTTAGCAGCTTATCGTTGTTTTATTAGAATTTTCCGAAATTCGTCTGGCGTAACTCGCAAAGTTGAACAATAGTAATTTTTATCCCATGCTTAGTTAACACGCTGATAAACAAGAGGACGGAATATGAACAAGAACGTAGCAGGAATTTTAAGCGCAGCGGCGGTACTGACTATGCTGGCAGGGTGTACAGCTTACGATCGCACCAAAGATCAGTTCACACAGCCAGTGGTAAAAGACGTCAAAAAAGGCATGACGCGTTCCCAGGTTGCAGCCATTGCCGGTAAACCTTCTTCAGAAGTCACTATGATCCACGCGCGTGGTACCTGCCAGACCTATATTCTGGGTCAACGTGATGGTAAGGCAGAGACCTACTTTGTCGCCCTGGATGATACGGGTCACGTGATCAATTCCGGTTACCAGACCTGCGCCGAATACGACACCGACCCACAGGCACCTAAGGCACAGTAAGCCTGCTTGCCTGAGAGCGTTAACAAACCGGCCGGAAGGCCGGTTTTTTTATGCATACGTGAATCTTATTTCTTGGCGCGAATTATTTGCCTGAAATGTGAAGGTAGTCAACAAGCCAGGTCAATGAGAGACAATTTCAGTCTATCCAGAATTATCCCCTCCCTGTACCATTGCGTATACTCACTTCAACGACAAACAATGTTCAGCACACTGCCCGTCAGCCAGGATAGCGAGTCGAGTGATAGCGCGACGGCGGGTAGCCAAACAAGAGGGAAGTTATCATGGAAAAGAAACATATCTATCTGTTCTGCTCTGCGGGCATGTCCACTTCGCTGCTGGTTTCCAAAATGCGCGCGCAGGCCGAAAAATATGAAGTCCCTGTGGTGATTGAGGCGTTTCCGGAAACGCTGGCGGGCGAGAAGGGCCAGACAGCAGACGTTATTTTACTCGGGCCGCAAATCGCTTATATGCTGCCAGAAATTCAGCGTCTGCTACCCAATAAGCCGGTCGAAGTGATCGATTCCGTTTTATACGGCAAGATTGATGGTTTAGGTGTATTAAAAGCTGCCGTTGCGGCGATTAAAAAAGCTGCTAATTAATTTTTTATTTTTCCCGTCAAAGAGTTATTTCACACACAATATGCCGTAACGGTCGTTGCGGCCTTTAAGGGTATTTTCCTATGAGTAAAGTCATCGCTTCACTTGAAAAGGTACTCCTTCCTTTTGCTGTTAAAATAGGAAAGCAGCCTCATGTTAATGCCATTAAGAACGGCTTTATTAAATTAATGCCGTTGACATTAGCCGGGGCAATGTTCGTTTTAATTAACAACGTTTTTCTGAGCTTTGGAGAAGGTTCCTTTTTTTATTCATTAGGAATTAGGTTAGATGCTTCAACTATTGAAACCCTTAATGGTTTAAAAGCCATTGGCGGCAACGTATACAATGGTACGTTGGGTATTATGTCGCTAATGGCGCCTTTCTTTATCGGAATGGCGCTGGCGGAAGAGCGTAAAGTGGATCCGCTTGCGGCAGGCTTACTGTCCATTGCCGCGTTCATGACCGTCACACCGTACAGCGTGGGTGACGCTTACGCCGTTGGCGCCAACTGGCTGGGTGGGGCAAACATCATTTCCGGTATTATTATCGGACTGGTGGTGGCCGAAATGTTCACCTTCATTATTCGCCGTAACTGGGTTATCCGCTTGCCGGATAGCGTTCCGGCCTCCGTTTCTCGTTCATTTTCCGCGTTGATTCCGAGCTTCATTATTCTCTCCATCATGGGGATTATTGCCTGGGCGCTCTCTCACTGGGGCACAAACTTCCACCAGATCATTATGGACTCTATCTCAACGCCGCTGGCGTCGATGGGTAGCGTGGTCGGTTGGGCGTATGTCATCTTTACCTCCCTGCTGTGGTTCTTCGGCGTGCATGGTTCACTGGCACTGGCGGCGCTGGACAGCGGTATTATGACCCCGTGGGCACTGGAAAACGTCGCGCTTTACCAGCAGTACGGCTCCGTCGATGCGGCGCTGGCGGCCGGTAAAACCTTCCATGTGTGGGCGAAGCCGATGCTTGACTCCTATATCTTCCTGGGCGGTACCGGGGCGACGTTGGGTCTGATCATCGCGGTCTTTATTGTCTCTCGCCGCGCTGACCATCGTCAGGTTGCTAAGCTGGCCCTGCCGTCAGGCATCTTCCAGATTAACGAGCCGATCCTGTTTGGTCTGCCAATTATCATGAACCCGGTGATGTTCATTCCCTTCATCCTGGTTCAGCCGCTGCTGGCCGCGATTACGCTGACGGCGTACTACCTGGGCATTATCCCGCCGGTGACCAACATTGCGCCGTGGACGATGCCGGCTGGTCTGGGCGCGTTCTTCAACACCAACGGTAGCGTGGCCGCCTTCCTGCTGGCGATATTCAACCTCGGGATTGCAACCCTGCTCTACATGCCTTTCGTGGCGATTGCGAACAAGGCCGCAACGGTGATCGATGAAGAAGAGAGCGAAGAGGATATCGCCCTCGCACTGAAATTCTAAAATTGCACGGCGCGGGGCAACCCGCGCCAGCGGAAAGGAGCTTAAAGATGTTAGATTTAGAGAGTATCGTTGCCGAAGAAACCGCAGAGAACGATCTGGAAGAGGTGGTGATGGGCCTCATCATCAATTCCGGGCAGGCGCGCAGCCTGGCGTATGCGGCGCTCAAGCAGGCTAAGCAGGGCGATTTCGTTGCCGCGAAAACCATGATGGAGCAGTCCCGTACAGCGTTAAACGAAGCGCATCTGGTGCAGACGAAGCTCATCGAAAGCGACCAGGGCGAAGGGAAGATGAAAGTGAGTCTGGTGCTGGTACATGCGCAGGATCATCTGATGACCTCCATGCTGGCACGCGAGCTGGTAGCGGAGCTCATCGAGCTTCACGAGAAGATGCAATAAGTCAGTTGAAGTAGCAGGAGGTCAGCACGATGGAAATCAAAACCGCACATGAGCAGCAGCTGTTTAATGGCAAGAATTTTCACGTGGTGATTTACAACAAAACGGAGAGCGCCAGCGGTCTGCACCAGCATGACTACTACGAGTTCACGATTGTTCTGACCGGCCGCTACTATCAGGAGATCAACGGTAAGCGCGTCCTGCTTGAGCGTGGCGATTTCGTCTTCCTGCCAATGGGATCTTATCACCAGAGCTTTTATGAGTTTGGTGCGACGCGCATTCTAAACGTAGGGGTGAGCAGGCGTTTCTTCGAGAAGCACTATCTGCCGCTGGTGCCGTTCTGCTTTGTGGCGTCACAGGTGTATCGCGTTAAAAATGAGTTTATGACCTGGATTGAAACGGTTATCGCCTCGCTGAATTTCCGCGACAATGAATTTGATGAATTTATTGAAACCGTGACGTTCTACGTCATGAATCGCCTCCGCCATCACCGTGAAGAACAGCAGGTGGTGGATGATATTCCTCAGTGGCTGCGCAGTACCGTGGAGCTGATGCACGATAAAGGACAGTTCAGCGATAACGCCCTGGAGAATATGGTGGCGCTGTCGGGTAAATCGCAGGAATATTTGACGCGCGCCACGCAGCGTTATTACCGTAAAACGCCTGTGCAAATCATTAATGAAATCCGCATTAACTTTGCCAAAAAACAGCTGGAAATTACTAATTACTCTGTCACCGATATCGCTTACGAATCGGGTTACAGTAGCCCCAGTCTGTTTATTAAAACCTTTAAAAAATTGACTTCATTCACACCGAACAGTTACCGCAAAAATTTAACGGTAATTAATTAACTTTCGGCGGTTTATCCGCCAGGAACAGTGACGTAATGGCTTGCCCAAATAGCGGGAAGAGTACGCTATACCTTGCAGGCGATTAACCTGATACGCTAAGGGAGATATTATGCAACAGAAATTAAAAGTCGTAACCATTGGTGGCGGCAGCAGCTATACCCCGGAATTACTTGAAGGTTTCCTGAAACGGTATCATGAATTACCGGTCAGCGAATTATGGCTGGTGGATGTTGAAGAAGGTCAGGAGAAACTGAATATTATTTTTGAACTGTGCAAACGCATGGTTGAAAAAGCGGGCGTGCCCTTAACCGTGCATAAAACGCTGGATCGCCGCCTGGCGCTGAAAGATGCTGACTTCGTAACCACGCAGCTGCGCGTCGGCCAGCTGAAGGCGCGTGAGCTGGACGAGCGCATTCCGCTGAGCCACGGTTATCTGGGCCAGGAAACCAACGGGGCAGGTGGCCTGTTTAAAGGCCTGCGTACCATTCCGGTCATTTTTGACATCATTAAAGACGTGGAGGAGATTTGCCCGAACGCCTGGGTGATCAACTTTACTAACCCGGCCGGGATGGTCACCGAGGCAGTCTATCGCCACACCGGTTTCAAACGTTTTATCGGCGTCTGCAATATTCCGATTGGCATGAAGATGTTCATCCGCGATGTACTGGAACTGACCGATCACGATGACCTGTCCATTGACCTGTTCGGCCTGAATCACATGGTCTTTATCAAAGATGTGATAGTGAACGGGCAATCGCGCTTTGCGGAACTGCTCGACGGCGTCGCCTCTGGTCGCCTGACCGCGGCCTCGGTGAAAAATATCTTCGATCTGCCGTTCAGCGAAGGGCTGATCCGCTCCCTGAATCTGCTGCCGTGCTCGTATCTGCTCTACTACTTCAAGCAGAAAGAGATGCTGGCCATTGAGATGGGCGAATACTACAAAGGTGGCGCACGCGCTCAGGTTGTGCAGAAAGTAGAGAAGCAGCTGTTTGATTTGTATAAAGATCCGAACCTGAACGTCAAACCGAAAGAGCTGGAGCAGCGCGGCGGGGCATACTATTCGGATGCCGCGTGTGAAGTGATTAACGCCATTTACAATGACAAGCAGGCCGAGCACTATGTGAACGTTCCCCATCACGGGCACATCGACAATATCCCGGCAGACTGGGCCGTTGAGATGACCTGCATCCTTGGGCGCGAGGGGGCAAAACCGCATCCCCGCATTACCCACTTCGACGATAAGGTGATGGGGCTGATTCACACCATCAAAGGCTTTGAAGTGGCAGCGAGCAATGCGGCCCTGAGCGGCGAACTGAATGACGTGCTGCTGGCGCTGAACCTCAGCCCGCTGGTGCATTCTGACCGTGACGCTGAAAAACTCGCGAGTGAGATGATCCTGGCGCATGAAAAATGGCTGCCAAACTTTGCTGCAACGGTTGAGAAACTGAAACTCACACACCGTTAAGAGGAGGCGCGATGGAAAACCTGCTGATCGTCAATGCCGATGATTTTGGCCTGTCAAAAGGGCAGAACTACGGCATTATTGAAGCCTGTCGCCGTGGCGTCGTGACCTCTACAACAGCGCTTATCAACGGTGAGGCGGTGGAACATGCGGCGCAGTTAAGCCGTGAGCTGCCCGAACTGGGCGTGGGCATGCACTTTGTGCTGACGCTTGGGTTGCCCCTTTCACCGATGCCAGGTCTGACGCGCGAGGGGCAACTGGGGAAATGGATTTGGGAAATGGCGGAGCAGGACGCTCTGCCGCTCGATGAGATTGCCCGCGAGCTGGATTGCCAGTTTAACCGCTTTGTGGATGTGTTTGGCCGCGAGCCTACCCATATTGACAGCCATCATCATGTGCATATGATCCCGGCGATTTTCCCGCTTGTGGCAGAGTTTGCGCAACGTAAAGGCGTGGCGGTGCGCGTGGATCGTGAGGTGCGCGGGTTGCCGGACGTCGCGGTAACGTCAACGGAGGGGTTCAGCAGCGCATTTTATGGCGACGAAATCGACGAAGCGCTGTTCCTGAAGGTGCTGGATGACTCCGCCGCAAAAGGGGAGCGCTCGCTTGAGGTAATGGCGCACCCGGCGTTTGTCGATCAGATCGTACGTAAGAGCGCCTACTGCTGGCCGCGTCTGGCGGAACTGGAAGTGCTGACGTCGGCGTCGTTGAAGTACGCGATTGCCGAGCGCGGATATCGTCTGGGGACGTTCAGGGATCTTTGAGTTAAAGCCCGGTGGCGAGGTAAAAGCAAAACGGTAACCTTTTGGTTACCGTTTTTATTGTTTTCTCCCTCTCCCGAGGGAGAGGGCCGGGGTGAGGGCTTCAGGCCGCACAACCGGGTATGGTTTTTTACGCCGGTATCTGGTCAATCTTACTGCTGCGCGACCACACGCGGTGCGCGGCAAGCAGGTCAAACAGCCGGGTCATAAACGCATCGTCAATGTTATCACCTTCGACAATGCCTTCTTCCCCTTGATCCGGTACCTTCAGCAGAGATTTAAACTTCCGCGCATCGCCTGCCAGGGCGATTGGCTTCAGGTGCTTATAGGCTTCCAGCAGGTAATAGGCGGCATCACCGTTACCGAGCAGGCTCTCAACGTCGCCGCACGGCATAATCACCGCATCAACCGTCAGCGACGGCGCTCCGGCGAAGGTCGCGGCAATCGGCAGGACAGAGCCATCATCGGCCGTTATTTCACCCATGCGTGAGTAAAGCAGTTTGGCATGTACGCCCTGGGTTTTGAGCGCCCTCATGATCCCCAGTACGTCGCTGGCGCGCGGTTTATCGTTCAGCAGGATAGCCACCACGCGGCCTTTAATTGACCCGCCTGGTACTGCATACAGGCTCAGGGACGGATCCTTCTTCAGCCCGTTCACGTCTTTTGGCGGCGCGGCATGGCATTGCTCGTCAGTCAGCGTAATGCCGAGATTATTCGCCACGCCCTGAGCAAGCTGGATATCAATATGCGCCAGATGGTCGACCACGCGCTCGCGAATGTAGGTACGCACCACTTTGCTCAGCTCAAAGCTGAAACCGCCGATAATGTGCTGCTGTTCAATCGGGGTCTGGCTGTTCCAGAACAGGCGAGGCTGAGCGTAATATTCGCCGAATGACGGGCTGCGCTCGCGAATTTTTGTACCGTCCACGCGCTCCTGATACGACTCAAATCCGCCACGTTTTGGCCCCGGCGGGGTTTCACGCGGCCAGTTATCGTTAATGGAGTTTGGCTCGTAGTTCGCCGGGTTGGTATCGATATCCTGGCGATGCATCCCGTCACGCTGGAAGTTATGGTACGGGCAGGTCGGACGGTTGATAGGAATTTCGTGGAAGTTCGGTCCACCGAGACGGCTGATCTGCGTATCGGTGTAAGAGAAGAGACGGCCCTGTAGCAGCGGATCGTTGGTGAAATCCAGCCCTGGCACAATATGGCCCGGGTGGAACGCGGCCTGCTCATTCTCCGCGAAGAAGTTATCCGGGTTGCGGTTAAGCACCATTTTGCCCACCAGCTGAACCGGCACCAGCTCTTCGGGAATAAGCTTGGTTGGGTCGAGCAGGTCGAAGTCGAATTTGAACTCGTCCTCTTCCGGGATCAGCTGTAACCCCAGCTCGTATTCCGGGAAATCACCGGCTTCAATGGATTCCCACAGTTCGCGACGGTGGAAGTCCGGATCGCGCCCGGTCAGCTTCTGTGCTTCATCCCACACCAGGGACGCTTTCCCCGCGACCGGTTTCCAGTGGAAACGCACAAACGTCGCTTTACCTTCAGCGTTAATCAGACGGAAGGTATGAATACCAAACCCTTCCATGGTGCGATAGCTGCGTGGGATCCCCCGGTCAGACATCGCCCACATCACGTTGTGAAGGGTTTCCGGTTGCAGGGAGACGTAGTCCCAGAAGGTGTCATGCGCACTTTGTCCCTGCGGTATGGCCCAGTGTGGCTCTGGTTTTACCGCATGGACAAAGTCAGGGAATTTATGCGCATCCTGAATGAAGAAAACCGGGGTGTTATTCCCGACGAGGTCGAAAATGCCCTCTTCGGTATAGAATTTGGTGGCGAAGCCGCGGATATCACGCACCGTATCGGCCGAACCCGCGCCGCCCTGTACGGTAGAGAAGCGCACAAATACCGGCGTGATTTTGTTCGGATCGGAAAGGAAATCCGCCTTCGTGATCGCCTTCAGGCTCTTGTACGGCTGGAAATAACCGTGCGCCGCGGAGCCGCGAGCGTGAACGATACGCTCAGGGATACGCTCATGGTCGAAATGGGTGATTTTTTCCCGCAGGATGAAATCTTCCAGCAGCGTCGGGCCGCGCGTTCCGGCGCGCAGGGAGTTTTGGTCATCGGCGATACGCACGCCCTGATTGGTGGTCAGCGCAAAGCCTTCACCCCCTTTGCGGTGCGGGTCGAGAGATTTTAACTTCTCGTTGTCCCCATCGGGTGACTTCATGCTTCCCGGTGCAGTAGGTTGCTCGCCCGGCGCCGAAGGGCCTGGCGACGGTTTATGAGAGCCATCAGCCGGGGCGAGTGAGTCCATTCCTGGTTGAGATTCTTCGGTGCCATGAATAGGGGATTGATGGGGTTTATCATTGTTCGACATTGCACGATTCTCCTTTGTTCGTTCCTGAAAACCCTATTAAGGATAGAACAATGTGATGAATTAGCAGGCGAACTAAGCGTTTTCAGAGGAAGTGATTAGCGAAAGGAGCCATCTGCCACATGTCAGGCGCGACGGGTGGGGGGAGAATCGGCTATGATAGAAATTTCCTGCTTTAAGAATTTGCTTTAGTGAACCCGTCGCTTATGAAACCTCTTCGTCAACAAAACCGCCAGGTTATTAGCTATGTGCCCCGCGTTGAACCCGCGCCGCCTGACCATGCCCTGAAAGTGGATGGTTTTCGCGATGTCTGGATGTTACGGGGTAAATACGTTGCCTTCGTGCTGATTGGCGAGCACTTCCGTCGCTCCCCTGCGTTTACGGTGCCGGAATCGGCGCAGCGATGGGCTGTGCAGACCCGCCAGGATGAAGAGGTTGAAGAATAACAGCCATAAAAAAACCGCCCGCAGGCGGTTTTTTTATTTCAGCAGTGATTAACGATGGGCCAGTTCGGCATCTTCTTCACTGTCGAGAATCGTTTTGTCGGTCTGCTTCAGCCACTGGCTGGTCAGGGTACCGGCGGTCATTGAGCCACTCACGTTCAGGGCGGTACGACCCATATCGATCAGCGGTTCAACAGAGATCAGCAGGGCAACCAGCGTCACCGGCAGCCCCAGCGCAGGCAGAACGATCAGCGCAGCGAAGGTCGCGCCGCCGCCCACGCCCGCAACACCGGCGGAGCTAATGGTCACGATACCCACCAGCGTCGCAATCCAGACCGGATCCAGCGGGTTAATACCCACGGTTGGGGCAACCATCACGGCCAGCATCGCCGGGTAGAGACCCGCACAGCCGTTCTGCCCGATGGTGGCGCCAAAGGAGGCTGAGAAGCTGGCGATAGACTCCGGTACGCCCAGACGACGGGTCTGTGCTTCTACGTTCAGCGGGATAGATGCCGCGCTGGAACGGCTGGTGAAGGCGAAGGTCAGCACCGGCCAGACTTTGCGGAAATATTTCAGCGGGCTAACGCCGTTCACGCCCAGCAGGATACCGTGCACCACAAACATAATGCCCAGCCCCAGGTAAGAGGCGATCACAAAGCTGCCAAGCTTGATGATGTCTTGCAGGTTGGAGCCTGCCACGACTTTGGTCATCAGCGCCAGGACACCGTACGGCGTCAGCTGCATGACCAGACGCACCAGCTTCATCACCCAGCTTTGCAGGGTATCAATGGCAGTCAGCACGCGCTCGCCTTTTGGCGCATCGTCCTTCAGCAGCTTCAGCGCCGCCACGCCCAAGAACGCCGCGAAGATCACCACGCTGATAATGGAGGTTGGGCTTGCGCCGGTCAGGTCAGCAAACGGGTTCTTCGGAATGAAGGAGAGCACCATCTGCGGAACGGTCAGATCGGCCACTTTACCCACGTAGTTGGTCTCGATCGCCGTCAGACGCGCGGTTTCAGCGCTACCCTGCACCAGACCTTCAGCAGTCAGGCCAAACAGATTGGTTACCAGCACACCCACCAGCGCCGCAATCAGCGTGGTGAAGAGCAGGGTACCAATGGTCAGGAAACTGATTTTACCCAGTTGAGACGCATTATGCAGGCGGGCTACGGCGCTCAGAATAGAGGCGAATACCAGCGGCATAACGATCATTTGCAGCAGCTGTACATAGCCGTTACCGACAATGTTGAACCACTGAATGGAATCTTTCAGTACCGGGCTATCGGAGCCGTAAATGGCGTGTAAGGCCAGGCCAAACACCACGCCCATGACCAGACCGACCAGTACCTTTTTCGCCAGGCTCCACTGTTTGTGGCGAGCCTGGGCGAGAAGCAATAGCAATACGACGAACACAACAATGTTCGCGATGAGTGGAAAATTCATCCCCGTTCTCCTGATTTATTATACGGTCGGTTTTTACCGAACCTGTTGGCGCAAGGTTATCAGAAGTGTGATGTCGCGCTTATATCCATATGGAATGGTTTATGACAAAAGTGATTATATTGTCGGTTTAATGTTCAATCTGGTGATTAATAAAACGATTGAACTGAAATTGCAGCGAGTTGATCATCTGCGATGACCAGCGCACTGCACCATTTTCGGGCAATGTCTGCGGCATCCAGACGGCATACGCAAACAGCGCCATGCACAGAACGCGCTCAAGCTGGTTGCCTTTTTGCGGCACGAGGATGGGCAGGCGGAAACGCCAGCGGCAGGGCCAGAGCAGCGGTACGCCCGCTGGCGTCAGCATATCGGCGAGGATATGGCTTAAGTAGCCGAGCACCATACCCTGAATGGCATCCGCCGGGACGATCCAGCTCTCCGGAACCTTCAAATAGAAGAGTGTAAGCAGGCCGAATACGGCCAGCAGGCTGTGGGTAAATCCGCGATGCCCAAAGGCTCTGGCGATGGGTTTTGAAATCCACTTCAGCCGCTGGCCAAGGAATGACTTTGGATGATCTATGTCCGGCAGCAGGCAGGTCAGCACGGCGGAAGGGACAATATGCCACCAGTCCCCCTGTGCCAGCACAGGGGTCAGTTCAGCGTTTTTGGCAAACACTGCACAGGCAAGTGAAAAAAGCAGGTGGCCTTCCGCCGTCATGATAAAACCCGGTAAACTGTCGATTCATACAGTATAGGGTTTTTATACAGTGTGTGAAAGAGGTGACGGTGTAACTCTTTGTCACAAACGCACGGTTAACGCGCCAGCCAGCCACCGTCTACGGCGAGGGTATGACCGTTAACGTAATCAGAGGCCGATGATGCCAGGAACACCACCGGACCCTGTAAATCCTCCGGCAGACCCCAGCGGCCCGCCGGAATACGGTCAAGGATCGCCTGGCTGCGCTGCTCATCATCGCGAAGTTGCCGGGTGTTATTGGTCGCCATATAACCCGGTGCAATAGCATTCACATTAATGCCCCGCGTTGCCCATTCGTTCGCCAGCAGGCGGGTGAGGCCCAGCACGCCGCTTTTGGACGCCGTATAGGAGGGCACCCGGATGCCGCCCTGGAAGGAGAGCATGGAGGCAATGTTAATGATCTTGCCGCCCTGACCCTGCGCGATAAACTGTTTCGCCACTGCCTGAGAGAGGAAAAAGACCGATTTCAGATTGAGATCGATGACCTCGTCCCAGTCCTTCTCGCTAAATTCCAGCGCATCGGCACGGCGGATGGTGCCGGCATTGTTAACCAGAATATCGATACGACCCATCTCAGCGACTGCGGTATCCACCACGCTCTGAATACTCTCCTGCTTGCCAAGATCGGCGCGAATCGCGATAAAGCGTCGTCCCAGCGCCGTAACGCGCGCTGCCGTTTCGTCAGGAACCTTGCGGTTAACCCCCACGATATCGCATCCTGCCTGGGCGAGGGCAATGGCCATGCCTTGCCCCAGACCGGTATCGCACCCGGTCACCATCGCCACTTTTCCTGCCAGAGTAAAAGCATCCAGTATCATACGCGCCTCAGAAGTCAGGTTATTGTCATTCTGCACGTAAGAATAGGAGTCTGGAATGAGAAAAGCAAATAAACTAAAACGATGTTTTGATTTGACGAGGCAGGCAGCCGAAGCTGCCTGAGAGGGCGTTACTCCCCGCGCAGATGGCGGGCAGTCAATTCTTCAAGAGACGTCAGCCTGACATCCGCGAGGGCAAAACGGGGGTCGTGTCGGCC
The DNA here is from genome assembly GCF_031432835.1 of Enterobacter cloacae complex sp. EB5. NCBI lineage: Bacteria > Pseudomonadati > Pseudomonadota > Gammaproteobacteria > Enterobacterales > Enterobacteriaceae > Enterobacter > Enterobacter cloacae complex sp. EB5. The sequence continues at coordinate 133,811 of NZ_CP133860.1, read as the reverse complement.
TTCTTCAGCCGGCACAACGATGGAGCGCATACGTGCGGCTTTGGACGCCACCATACCGTTAACCGAATCTTCCAGCGCCACACAGGTAAGCGGATCCAGCCCCAGTTTCGCGGCGCAGTCCATATACACCTGCGGATGTGGCTTGCTGTAAGGAAGCTTTTCGGCCGAGGCCAGCGCATCGAAGCTGTCGCGCAGCCCGAACATCGTCAGCACTTTTTCCAGCATATGCAGCGGTGAGGCGGAGGCCAGCCCCACTTTCAACCCTTGCGCCTTGCACAGGGCGATAGCGTCGCGTACGCCCGGTAACAGCGGCTTATACTCTTCTACGAGAGAAATGGCGCGGTTGATAATGCGCGCCGTAACTTCGTCGCGATCCGGGCCAACCCATGGCTGGTGGGCATACCAGAGGTCAACCACCATATCGATGCGCAGCCCCAGGGTATCGGGAAGCTCGTTACGACGACTGATATCGACGCCGAGGCTGGCCATCACGTCCAGTTCAGCCCGATCCCACAGGGGTTCGGAATCAATCAGCAATCCATCCATGTCAAAAATAGCGGCAAGTATCTGGCGCGGGGTCGACATTACAACATCTCCTTATCTTGGGGGGTAAGACGAACGGTGCTAAGCACAAGCAATTTAGCATATTGCATTCAAAGAGCGGGCGAAAATGACCTACAGCAGGTAGACTTAGGCACAAATAACGCGTCTTTATGAAGAGGAACTAATGACGTATCAACAAGCTGGACGCATCGCGGTCTTAAAACGTATTGCTGGTTGGGTTATTTTCATTCCCGCCCTGATTTCAACGCTGATCTCCGTACTCAAATTTATGTACGAACACAGCGAAAAACAGCCGGGCATCAACGCCGTTATGCTTGATTTTGCCCACGTCATGATTGAGATGATGCGGTTTAACACCCCGTTCCTGAACGTGTTCTGGTTCAACTCGCCCACGCCGGATTTTCACCACCAGCTGGATGTCGGTTTCTGGATAATCTATGCGTTGATATTTATCGCGATGGCGTTGCAGGCCTCCGGCGCGCGCATGAGTCGCCAGACCCGCTTTTTACGCGAAGGGGTGGAAGACCAGCTGATCCTTGAGAAGGCGAAAGGCCCTGACGGGATGAGCCGCGAGCAGATCGAATCGCGCATTGTCGTGCCGCGTCATACCATTTTCGTGCAGTTTTTCCCGCTCTACATCCTGCCGGTCATTATCATTGTGGCCGGCTATTTCTTCTTTACCCTGCTTGGCTTCCTGTAAATGTTAAGGGAAGGGGCGTGAAGCCGCCCCCTCCCGCTATGCGGCCAGAATACGATCCAGCGCACGCTGGGCATTCACCAGATGACTCCCGCCAAACAAAATAGCCCGGTTTAACAAGGTGTACAGCTGATAAACCGGCTGACGATCAAGGAAACCCGCAGGTAACGGCGAGACAGACTGATAGCCATCATAAATTTGTGGCGGCTGTTCAGGGTGCAACGGCAGCATCGCGAGGTCACACTCTCTGTCGCCCCAGTAGCAGGCCGGGTCAAATATATAGGGACCATCAGGCCCAAGCGCGCAGTTGTTCGACCATAAATCACCGTGCAGAAGGGATGCCTGAGGCTGATGCGAAGCCAGACGCTGCTGAATGTGTTCAACAATCGCGTCGATGTTGCCGAACGCTAATCCCTTTTCAGCGGCCAGCTCCAGCTGCCAGCCGATGCGCTGCTCGGCGAAAAAAGTCGACCAGCGGCGCTGCCATGCGTTTGGCTGTGGGGTGGTGGAGAGGTCATTATCGAAATCGAGCCCAAACTGAGGTTGATCGCTCCACTGGTGCAAACGGGCGATCTGTTGCCCGAGAATAAAGGCGTTGTGCGCATCCAGAGGACGCGCGGGAAGATAGTTCATCACCAGAAAGCTATAGTCACGATCGCTGCCGACGGCTAAAACCTGCGGAACGGTGACTGTTTTACTGCGCGATAACAGCTCAAGCTGATCGGCTTCGGCAGTAAAAATGGGGAGTAATTCGCGCTCATCACATTTAACGAAAAGATCGCGCCCGGCGTAACGTAAATGCCATGCGGCATGGATCTCTCCGCCTGGCAGTTCGTTACGCAGTTCAATTTCACCTTCACCCAGCTGCTCACTTAAAAGATGACTGATAGCCTGCCACATGATGTCTCTCCCATGTTGTCTGCCAGATCATAAAGTTAGCGCAAAACGGCTATAAAAAAACAGGAACTAACGCACAACTGAGCGGTTTAATTTTATACAGGGCACTTATTGTGCTTTTTTATGCCAGTTTTCCCAGCTATCCACATCAATTTCCGTGGCTTTGTCAGTCACGCTTTCCACCAGGCTACTGGCCAGCGCCTTCACCTCTTCCTGGCTCAGCGGGCTTATCAGGCCAAATGCCAGTGAGCCGAGATCGTGAATATTGCCCTCATCGTCCGTCAGCGTGAGCAGAAAATTCGCCCGCGTGAACGCGTTGTTGAGTTCATTCAGTTCGGTCAGCGATGCTTCATGAATATTGACAGTTACGACGTAGCGGGTGATATCACCACTGCTCATAATTCACCTCGTTGTTATCCTGAAAGTTTTCTTAGCATAGTCGATACGCTCTGTTTAGCGACTTCCCCTTCCATGGGAAGGGGAAGCAGGTTCAGCTTCTCGCCAGGTAATCGACAATTTTCTGGGTATCCGCAAGCGAACACAGACGCGTTCCCTGATTGATGGTGGCTGCACTCCCTGCCGCGACGCCATAGCGTGCCATCTCAAGAAGCGAAGCGCCCTGCGCCAGCTTCAGCACCATCGCGCCAACCATACTGTCACCGGCACCCACGGTGCTCTGGCTTTTCATCGGCGGTGGCACAACCTGCACAAAGCCCGTCTTGTCGACGGCCAGCGCACCCTGAGGACCGAGAGAAACCACAACGCGATGCGCTTTGCCCGTACGTACCAGCTCTTCTGCGGCAGTACGCACGTCGTCAGGCTGGCTGAGTTCTCGATTAACCAGGGCGCTGAGCTCTTTCTGGTTAGGTTTAACGAGTTCAAGTTGTCCGGGTTCTAACGCCGCCTTCAGGGCTTCGCCTGAGCTATCGACAATGCAGCGGATGCCGCGCTGGAGCGCCGCCTGAACCAGCGCCGTCAGTTTCTCGGTTTCGACGCCCGGCGGCAGACTACCGCTGATCACCAGTAATGAGCCGCTTTCAATGGTCAGCACTTTCTCTTCCAGTTGACGAAACTCATCATCGGTCAATTTCGCCCCCGGCATCACAAAACGATATTGCTCGCCGCTGGATTCAACATGGACATGCAGGTTCTGCCGGGTCCAGTCTTTAGCGTCGACGGTGTCTACGGCAACCTGTTCATCTGCCAGCAACGCCACCAGATGTTCTCCCGTGGCGCCGCCAGCGGGGAAGATGGCGGTGGCTTTTCCGCCGAGATGGGTAATGGCGCGCGCCACGTTAATGCCACCGCCGCCCGGCTCAAACACCGGCGCGCTACAGCGCAGCTTACCTTCCGGGTAGATTTGCGGCGTCATGGTCGCGGAGTCGAGGGAAGGGGAGAGTGTCAGCGTATAAATCGAAGCCATCATGACCTCCTTTTATCATGGGTTCTTTTAAGCCTGGCACCGTTTGGCAGGAAGGCAACGTAAATAACAGTATGATTTTAAATATGAATGCTGACAAATAACCCGCGCCGGGCATATAAAATAAAACGCGTTTTGGGATCGTTCTTATTCAAAAAATGAAAGAAGAAAATATTGCTATGTTATTTGCGGCTTTTTATAATTTGTTACCTTTCTATGGTCGCCTTGTCATTGATCCGCAAGAAAGTTTCCGAGACCGTGACGGTCTCTTTTTATGTTGTACGGACTCCTTAAATAAAATGAAGCTTTTGAAGACAGTACCCGCAGCACTGATGCTGGCGGGTGGCGTATTTGCGTCACTGAATGCAACCGCCGATGATACCGTTTTTACTGTCATGGACGATCCCTCCACTGCCAAAAAACCCTTTGAAGGTAACGTGAATGCCGGGTATCTGGCGCAATCCGGTAACACGAAAAGCTCCTCCCTGACCGCAGACAGCACCCTGACCTGGTACGGCAACACCACGGCCTGGTCGCTGTGGGGAAATGCCAGCAACACCTCTGCTAACGATCAACGCTCATCGGAGAAATACGCGGTAGGCGGACGTAGCCGATACAACATGACCGATTATGACTACCTGTTCGGGCAGGCGAGCTGGCTGACTGACCGCTACAACGGCTATCGCCAGCGTGATGTCGTGACTGCGGGTTATGGTCGTCAGTTCCTCAACGGGCCGGTGCACAGCCTGCGTTTTGAATTCGGTCCGGGTGTCCGTTACGACGAGTACACCAACGGCGAAGATGAAACGCAGCCGCTGGGTTATGCATCTGGCACCTACGCATGGCAGATGACGGATAACGCAAAATTCACCCAGGGTGTGTCGGTGTTTGGCGCTGAAGATACAACGCTGAACTCTGAAAGTGCGTTGAACGTGGCCATCAACGAACACTTTGGACTCAAGGTGGCGTACAACGTAACCTGGAACTCATCCCCACCTGATTCTGCGCCGGAACATACCGATCGCCGAACTACGATTTCTTTAGGTTATAAAATGTAATTTCGCCGGGCCGGGACTCTTCTCGGCCCGTTTTTTATTTTCTGAAACTGTGCTTATTTATATTAAACGGCGTTTTAAAATAAATAATGGGTTTGGTTTCTTCTTCATAATTTCTCCATAATTGCTTGTCAGAGCTTATTCAGTTTATTTGACACGAATTGATAAATAATTTGACTAGGCAAAAATGTGATCCAGATCTACACTTACGGCACAGGCGAAAACATCGCCTCAGACATATCGCATTAAATAAGTATGAGAATAAAATTATGAAAAAAATCAAAACCGCTACAGCAGCGATGGTGCTTTCCGCACTTTCATTTGGCGTATTTGCTGCTGATAATATGACACAACCTGCCAGTGACGTTAACAACCCAATCGGGATCGCTAAAGCCTCTGATGTAGAAGCAGGCTCCAACATTGCCCCCGGCTCTCAGTCTACCGGCCAGTCAATGAATGACGCATTTGATGTACACAAGCTGGTGGCGGGTGAGTGGTCCTGATATTTCAACTGCCACCTGTGACGCAATATATACGCTGTCACAGCCTGTCGAAAACCGGATTATGACGTACCGGTTTTTGTACCTTAAATTATCGTAAAGATAGTTAAAATTTATTCCGTAAACTAACGCCACGTTTTCACTGTCAAAATATTAGCCCCAGATCATTGCGGCCCAGCGCAGCAGCAACATCGCGCCGCAAATAGCAATTAACACCACGACCATTTTCCAGTGCTTCACGGCAAATCTTTTTGTTGGCATAACCTAATCCTTGTCAGTTGATACCCTTAGTCTATCAAAATTTGCGCCAGAAAGCGCTCAACCCGGGACAACAGGTTATGCCGGAACACTGGTTCGGCTTAAAACCAATGGAATCTGTCAGCCAGAATCAATACCAGGCAAGCAGCGGAAAGTAGATTCAATATCACAACGGTTCTGCTGGATACATTCATGTGATACCCCTTCGATGTTTAAGGACCAAGTCAAGAATAGCTCAGCACTTTCGGATTGCGAGCCTCCGCCAGCAAAAGTTCATGAACGCATACAAAAGGATGTGCGGTTCAAAACGGTCGCAGGAAGGTGCATTCGCCCTGTTAATAGTGTTACCATTACGACGCCTGCCGTAAACACGCATTATTCTGAAATCGGCCGGTGAATGATGACGAACCAATTTGACGATTGTTGGTCAGATGGTTTCGTAATCTACTGTTTAATCACGATTATTTTCTTTGTATATGCTCTTATGTGTGGGGCATCACTGCAAATAAGGATATAAAATGCCTGTAATTACTCTTCCTGATGGCAGCCAACGCCATTTCGACCACGCTGTTAGCCCAATGGATGTTGCCCTGGATATCGGTCCTGGACTTGCAAAAGCAACCATTGCAGGCCGCGTAAACGGCGAGCTGGTAGACGCGTCCGATCTGATTGAAAGCGATGCAACGCTTGCGATCATCACCGCGAAAGACGAAGAAGGTCTGGAGATCATTCGTCACTCCTGCGCGCACCTGTTAGGCCATGCTATCAAGCAGCTGTGGCCAAACACCAAAATGGCGATCGGCCCGGTTATCGACAACGGTTTCTACTACGACGTTGACCTTGACCACACCCTGACCCAGGAAGATATCGACGCGCTCGAAAAACGTATGCACGAGCTCGCCGAAACCAACTATGACGTCATTAAGAAGAAAGTCAGCTGGCACGAAGCGCGTGAAACCTTCGTGAAGCGCGGCGAGAGCTACAAAGTCTCGATTCTTGATGAAAACATCGCTCATGATGACAAGCCAGGCTTGTACCATCACCAGGAATACGTCGACATGTGCCGTGGACCGCACGTGCCGAACATGCGCTTCTGTCATCACTTCAAACTGATGAAAATCGCGGGCGCTTACTGGCGTGGCGACAGCAACAACAAAATGTTGCAGCGTATCTATGGTACCGCGTGGGCCGATAAGAAAGCCCTGAACGCATACCTTCAACGCCTGGAAGAGGCGGCTAAGCGTGACCACCGTAAAATCGGTAAGCAGCTTGACCTGTATCATATGCAGGAAGAAGCGCCGGGTATGGTGTTCTGGCATAACGACGGCTGGACTATCTTCCGTGAACTGGAAACGTTCGTGCGCTCCAAGCTGAAAGAGTACCAGTATCAGGAAGTGAAAGGCCCGTTCATGATGGACCGTGTGCTGTGGGAAAAAACCGGCCACTGGGACAACTACAAAGATGCGATGTTCACCACTTCGTCTGAGAACCGTGAATACTGCATCAAGCCAATGAACTGCCCAGGCCACGTTCAGATCTTCAACCAGGGTCTGAAATCCTACCGCGATCTGCCGCTGCGTATGGCGGAGTTCGGTAGCTGCCACCGTAACGAGCCATCAGGTGCATTGCACGGTCTGATGCGTGTTCGTGGCTTTACTCAGGATGATGCGCATATCTTCTGTACTGAAGATCAGGTTCGTGATGAAGTTAACGCCTGTATTCGTATGGTCTACGATATGTACAGCACCTTTGGCTTCGAGAAGATCGTGGTCAAACTCTCAACGCGTCCGGAAAAACGTATCGGCAGCGATGAGACATGGGATCGCGCAGAGGCGGATCTCGCCGTGGCGCTGGAAGAGAACGGTATTCCGTTCGAATACCAGCTGGGCGAGGGCGCATTCTACGGTCCGAAAATTGAATTTACCCTGTATGACTGCCTCGATCGCGCATGGCAGTGCGGAACGGTACAGCTGGACTTCTCCCTGCCGCAGCGTTTAAGCGCCTCTTATGTTGGCGAAGACAACGAGCGTCAGGTGCCTGTTATGATTCACCGTGCAATTCTCGGTTCACTGGAGCGCTTCATCGGCATCCTGACCGAAGAGTTTGCGGGCTTCTTCCCAACCTGGCTTGCGCCAGTGCAGGTCGTGGTGATGAACATTACCGATTCTCAGGCGGATTACGTTAAAGAATTGACGCAGAAACTACAAAATGCGGGCATTCGCGTAAAAGCAGACTTGAGAAATGAGAAGATTGGCTTTAAAATCCGCGAGCACACTTTACGTCGTGTCCCGTATATGTTGGTCTGTGGTGATAAAGAGGTGGAAGCAGGCAAAGTTGCCGTTCGCACCCGCCGTGGTAAAGACCTGGGGAGCTTGGACGTAAGTGAAGTGATTGAGAAGCTGCAACAAGAGATTCGCAGCCGCAGTCTTCAACAACTGGAGGAATAAGGTATTAAAGGCGGAAAACGAGTTCAAACGGCACGTCCGAATCGTATCAATGGCGAGATTCGCGCCCAGGAAGTTCGCTTAACAGGTCTGGAAGGCGAGCAGCTGGGGATTGTGAGTCTGAGAGAAGCGATCGAAAAGGCTGAAGAAGCTGGAGTAGATTTAGTTGAAATCAGCCCTAACGCCGAACCGCCAGTTTGTCGTATCATGGACTACGGCAAGTTCCTTTATGAAAAGAGTAAGTCTTCTAAGGAACAGAAGAAGAAGCAAAAAGTTATCCAGGTTAAGGAAATCAAATTCCGTCCTGGTACCGACGATGGCGATTATCAGGTAAAACTCCGCAGCCTGATTCGCTTTCTGGAAGATGGCGATAAGGCCAAGATCACGCTGCGTTTCCGCGGTCGTGAGATGGCCCACCAACAGATTGGTATGGAAGTGCTTAACCGCGTCCGTGACGATCTGAGTGAACTGGCAGTAGTCGAATCCTTCCCTACGAAGATCGAAGGCCGCCAGATGATCATGGTGCTCGCTCCTAAGAAGAAACAGTAAGGCCTTCAAGCAGCAAAATCTGTGGAGCCTTCGGGCACCATAGGTTTTGTTCGCCTATGTTTCGTTTATTTAACAATGCGAAGTGGAAGTTATTAAAATGCCAAAAATTAAGACCGTACGCGGTGCTGCTAAGCGCTTCAAAAAAACCGGTAAAGGTGGTTTTAAGCACAAGCACGCTAACCTGCGTCACATTCTGACTAAGAAAGCTACCAAGCGTAAACGTCACCTGCGTCCAAAAGCCATGGTTTCTAAAGGCGATCTGGGCCTGGTCATCGCGTGCCTGCCGTACGCATAAGTCGTTAACGTTTAACTTTTTTAACTTAGAATAGATACAGGAGAGCACACATGGCTCGCGTAAAACGTGGTGTAATTGCACGTGCACGTCACAAGAAAATTTTGAAACAAGCTAAAGGCTACTACGGTGCGCGTTCACGCGTATACCGCGTTGCCTTCCAGGCTGTTATCAAAGCAGGTCAGTACGCTTACCGTGACCGTCGTCAGCGTAAGCGTCAGTTCCGTCAACTGTGGATTGCGCGTATCAACGCAGCAGCACGTCAGAACGGTATTTCTTACAGCAAATTCATCAACGGCCTGAAAAAAGCCTCTGTTGAAATCGACCGTAAGATCCTGGCTGACATCGCAGTATTCGACAAAGTAGCGTTCACCGCTCTGGTCGAAAAAGCGAAAGCAGCACTGGCATAAGCCAGTTGAGAGAGGGGGCTTTGCCTCCTCTTTTCATTTAACACCATCAGAAGATTGACATTTATCCGTGCAGGCTTTTCAATAAGGTCTTAACGGTTTTTACCCTACAAGGTAACGCAAGCATGAATGCTGCTATTTTCCGCTTCTTCTTTTACTTTAGCACCTGACTTCAGGAGGCTAGCGCGTGAAAGATGAAACGAAAAACAGCGCCAGATAAGCCTCCCGATGGAGGCTTTTTTTGTGCCTGAAGTTAAGAGAATACGTCCAACAATTCGGTGTCTGCACCGACATAATGAGGAAAACCATGTCACATCTCGCAGAGCTGGTTGCCAGTGCAACGGCCGCCATTAACCAGGCCTCAGATGTTGCCGCGTTAGACAATGTCCGCGTCGAATATCTGGGCAAGAAAGGGCATTTGACCCTTCAGATGACTACCCTGCGTGAACTGCCAGCAGAGGAGCGCCCGGCAGCCGGTGCAGTGATTAACGAAGCCAAAGAGCAGGTACAGCAGGCGCTGAACGCGCGTAAAGCCGAGCTGGAAAGCGCAGTCCTGAATGCGCGCCTGGCGGCAGAAACGATAGACGTTTCTCTGCCGGGTCGTCGTATTGAAAACGGCGGTCTGCATCCGGTTACCCGTACTATCGATCGTATTGAAAGTTTCTTCGGTGAGCTCGGCTTTACCGTGGCGACTGGCCCGGAAATTGAAGATGACTACCACAACTTCGATGCCCTGAACATTCCTGGCCATCATCCGGCACGTGCTGACCACGACACTTTCTGGTTTGACGCCACCCGTCTGCTGCGTACCCAGACCTCCGGCGTGCAGATCCGCACCATGAAGGAACAGGAGCCGCCAATCCGCATCATCGCGCCGGGTCGCGTATACCGTAACGACTACGATCAGACCCACACCCCAATGTTCCACCAGATGGAAGGTCTGATTGTTGATAAAAACATCAGCTTTACCAACCTGAAAGGCACGCTGCACGATTTCCTGAACAACTTCTTTGAGGAAGATTTGCAGGTTCGCTTCCGTCCGTCCTACTTCCCGTTCACTGAACCGTCTGCGGAAGTTGACGTGATGGGTAAAAACGGCAAATGGCTGGAAGTGCTGGGCTGCGGCATGGTGCATCCAAACGTGCTGCGCAACGTGGGTATCGATCCGGAAGTGTATTCCGGCTTTGCGTTCGGTATGGGCATGGAGCGTCTGACCATGCTGCGCTACGGCGTAACCGATTTACGTGCGTTCTTCGAAAACGATCTGCGTTTCCTCAAACAGTTTAAATAAGGGCAGGACAGAACAATGAAATTCAGTGAACTGTGGTTACGCGAATGGGTGAACACCACGCTGGACAGCGACGCGCTTTCCAACCAGATCACCATGGCGGGTCTGGAAGTTGACGGTGTGGAGCCGGTTTCTGGCGCCTTCACCGGCGTGGTCGTGGGCGAAGTGGTTGAATGCGGTCAGCACCCTAACGCTGACAAACTGCGCGTAACAAAAGTCAATGTGGGCGGTGACCGTCTGCTGGATATCGTCTGCGGTGCGCCAAACTGCCGTCAGGGCCTGAAAGTAGCCGTAGCGACCGTTGGTGCGGTACTGCCGGGTGATTTCAAAATCAAAGCGGCTAAGCTGCGCGGTGAGCCGTCTGAAGGCATGCTGTGCTCCTTCTCCGAACTGGGTATTTCCGACGATCACTCCGGCATTATTGAACTGCCGCAGGATGCGCCAGTTGGTACCGATATCCGCGAATACCTGAAGCTTGATGACAACACCATCGAAATCAGCGTAACGCCAAACCGTGCCGACTGCTTAGGCATCATCGGTGTGGCCCGCGACGTGGCCGTGCTGAATCAGACTGAACTGAACGTGCCGGAGATCGCTCCGGTTGAGGCAACCATCAGTGACGTGCTGCCGATTCAGGTAGACGCGCCTGAGGCCTGCCCACGCTACCTCGGTCGTGTGGTGAAAGGTATTAACGTTAAAGCGCCAACCCCGCTGTGGATGAAAGAGAAACTGCGTCGCTGCGGTATTCGTTCTATCGACGCCGTGGTTGACGTCACCAACTATGTCCTGCTGGAGCTGGGCCAGCCAATGCACGCCTTTGATAAAGATCGTATCGAAGGTGGGATCGTCGTGCGCATGGCGAAAGAGGGCGAAACCCTGGTTCTGCTGGATGGCAGCGAAGCGAAACTGAACGCCGACACCCTGGTGATTGCCGATCACAACAAAGCGCTGGCGATGGGCGGGATCTTCGGCGGCGAGCACTCTGGCGTTAACGACGAGACGCAAAACGTCCTGCTGGAATGTGCGTTCTTCAGCCCGCTCTCCATCACCGGCCGCGCACGCCGTCACGGTCTGCACACTGATGCTTCTCACCGCTACGAGCGTGGCGTGGATCCTGCGCTGCAATACAAAGCGATGGAGCGTGCGACTCGCCTGCTGATCGCCATTTGCGGCGGTGAAGCGGGTCCGGTAATTGATGTGACCAACGAAGCGACGCTGCCGAAGCGTGCGACCATTACCCTGCGCCGCAGCAAGCTGGATCGCCTGATTGGTCACCACGTTGCCGATGCGCAGGTGACCGACATTCTGACGCGTCTGGGCTGCGAAGTCACTGAAGGTCAGGACGAGTGGAAAGCCGTTGCGCCATCCTGGCGTTTTGACATGGGGATCGAAGAAGATCTGGTGGAAGAAGTGGCCCGCGTTTACGGCTACAACAACATCCCTGACGAGCCGGTGCAGGCGGGTCTGGTGATGGGCAGCCATCGCGAAGCCGATCTGTCTCTGAAGCGTGTGAAAACCATGCTGAACGACAAAGGCTACCAGGAAGTGATCACCTACAGCTTCGTTGATCCTAAGCTGCAACAGCTGATCCACCCGGGTGAGGAAGCGCTGATCCTGCCAAGCCCGATTTCCAGCGAGATGTCAGCGATGCGTCTGTCCCTGTGGACGGGACTGCTGGGCACTGTCGTTTATAACCAGAACCGTCAGCAAAACCGTGTACGTATTTTCGAAAGCGGTTTGCGCTTTGTACCGGATACTCAGGCGAATTTAGGCATCCGTCAGGATCTCATGCTGGCCGGCGCCATCAGCGGTAACCGCTTTGAAGAGCACTGGGACCTGGCAAAAGGGACGGTTGATTTCTACGATATGAAGGGCGATCTGGAAGCGATTCTTGATCTGACCGGTAAATTATCCGAAATTGAATTCCGCGCAGAAGCGATTCCTGCCCTGCATCCGGGTCAGAGTGCGGCGATCTATTTAGACGGCAAACGCGTTGGTTTCATTGGGGTTGTTCACCCGGAGCTGGAACGTAAGCTGGATCTGAATGGCCGTACCATCGTATTCGAGCTGGAGTGGAACCCGGTTGCAGACCGCGTCATTCCTCAGGCGCAGGACGTCTCACGCTTCCCGGCAAACCGCCGTGATATCGCGGTTGTGGTCGCTGAAAATGTGCCCGCAGCAGATATTTTGGCCGAATGTAAGAAAGTTGGCGTAAATCAGGTAGTTGGCGTAAACTTATTTGACGTGTACCGCGGCAAGGGCGTAGCAGAAGGTTTCAAGAGCCTCGCTATTAGCCTTATCCTTCAGGATACCAGCCGTACACTCGAAGAAGAGGAGATTGCCGCTACCGTCGCCAAATGTGTAGAGGCATTAAAAGAGCGATTCCAGGCATCATTGAGGGATTGAACCTATGGCGCTTACAAAAGCTGAAATGTCAGAATATCTGTTTGATAAGCTTGGGCTTAGCAAACGGGATGCCAAAGAGCTGGTAGAGCTGTTTTTCGAAGAGATCCGTCGTGCTCTGGAAAATGGTGAGCAGGTTAAACTCTCCGGCTTTGGCAATTTTGATTTGCGAGACAAAAACCAACGTCCGGGCCGTAACCCGAAGACGGGGGAAGATATTCCCATTACAGCCCGCCGCGTGGTGACCTTCAGACCCGGACAGAAGTTAAAAAGCCGTGTCGAAAACGCAACGCCCAAAACAGAGTAATATGAACTAACTAAAAAGGCCGCTCACGCGGCCTTTTTTCTTTGCGCTATTTGCTAAACCCGCCGTAAAATCAATGATATCTCAACCGGATAACCTATCGTCTATGCTTGATCTTGCCCGTCGCCAGCACCGCTCCGATCTCCGCCGCCTGTGTCTGCTCGGGGTGCTGTTGATTGTCGCCACCACCGTCAGCCTGTGTGCGGGCGATCGGTGGCTGGGGCCGGAAAGCTGGTTTACGCCTGAAGGACAGCTCTTTGTCTGGCAGATCCGCCTGCCGCGGACGCTGGCGGTCCTTTTAGTCGGCGCTGCCCTGGCGCTGTGCGGCACGATCATGCAGGCATTATTTGAAAACCCTCTGGCGGAACCCGGACTTCTCGGGGTGTCGAATGGCGCAGGCGTCGGGCTTATCGCCGCCGTGATGCTGGGGGGAGGCGAGCTCTCCGCCTGGGGGATTAGCCTCAGCGCCATCCTTGGCGCGCTGCTGATCACCCTTATCCTTCTGCGCTTTGCCCGTCGCCACTTATCCACCAGTCGGCTGCTGCTTGCCGGGGTAGCGTTGGGGATCATCTGTAGTGCGCTGATGACCTGGGCCGTCTACTTTTCTACCTCCTTCGATCTGCGCCAGTTAATGTACTGGATGATGGGAGGATTTGGTGGCGTCGACTGGCGTCAGGGATGGCTGATGGTGCTCCTGATCCCGGTCATCCTGTGGACGGCGTTTCAGGCGCAGCCGCTTAATATTCTCGCGCTGGGCGAAACGTCTGCTCGCCAGCTCGGGATGCCGATTGGATTCTGGCGCAACGTGCTGGTTATCGCCATTGGCTGGATGGTGGGCGTAAGCGTGGCGCTGGCGGGGGCGATTGGCTTTATTGGGCTGGTGATCCCGCATATGCTGCGCCTGTGCGGCATTACGGACCACCGAACCCTGCTCCCGGCCTCGGCGGTTGCCGGGGCGGCAACGCTGCTGATTGCCGATATCATCGCCCGGCTCGCCCTGACGGCCGCTGAGTTGCCCATAGGCGTGGTGACCGCAACGCTGGGCGCACCGGTCTTTATCTGGCTACTATTAAAAGCTGGACGTTAAAACACAACCTGTAAGTCAACCTGAGGGAATGCTATGCAGTCTGATATTCTGAATACCGAAGTGACGACCATTGACGGCGAGAAAACCACGCTGGAAGGCTACAAGGGCAAGGTGCTGCTCATCGTTAACGTGGCGTCGAAATGTGGCCTTACGCCGCAGTATGAACAGCTGGAAAACATTCATAAAGCCTGGGAAAAAGACGGCTTTACCGTACTCGGCTTCCCGTGCAACCAGTTCCTGGGCCAGGAGCCGGGCAGCGAAGAGGAGATTAAGACCTTTTGCAGCACAACCTATGGCGTGACGTTCCCGATGTTCAGCAAAATTGACGTGAACGGGGAAAATCGTCATCCGCTGTATGCCAAACTGGTGGCCGCGGCGCCGACCGCCGTTGCGCCTGAAGAGAGTGGTTTCTATGAGCGTATGGCGAGTAAAGGCCGCGCGCCGCTCTATCCGGACGATATTCTGTGGAACTTCGAAAAATTCCTGATTGGCCGTGACGGTGAAGTCGTGCAGCGTTTTTCGCCTGACATGACGCCTGAAGATCCTATCGTGATGGAATCAATCAAGCTGGCGCTGGCGAAATAATGACGCTGCTGATGCAGCTCACGGACGTTGCCGGGAAGGGACGTCTTGAGCCTGTGACTGCCGCAGTCAACGCAGGTGAAATCCTTCACCTGGTTGGGCCAAACGGCGCCGGAAAAAGCACGCTGCTGGCGCGCATGGCGGGGCTGACCACCGGGGAAGGAGAGATTACCTTTCTCGGGCAATCGCTCGTCGACTGGCTACCCGCTACACTCGCCTCCCGTCGAAGCTATCTGGTTCAGCAGCAGGTTCCGCCCTTTGCGATGCCCGTCTGGCACTACCTGACGCTGCATCTGCCTGATAAAAATCAGGTGGGCTTGCTTAACGAGGTTGCTGCGGCGCTCGGGTTAGACGACAAGCTTACCCGGCAGGCAAATCAGCTTTCCGGCGGCGAGTGGCAGCGCGTGCGTCTGGCCGCCGTTATCCTTCAGATCCATCCGGCGGGAAATCCTCACGGGCGGTTGCTGCTGCTGGACGAGCCGATGAGTGGGCTGGACGTTGCCCAACAGGCAGCGCTGGATACCCTGCTCAGCGCGCTGTGTCGCAAGGGGATTGCCATTGTGATGAGCAGCCATGATTTAAACCATACGTTGCGCCACGCGCATCAGGTGTGGTTGCTGGCGCGTGGCAAACTGATTGCCAGCGGAACGCGCGACAGCGTGCTGACGGCCGCCAATCTTGCGAGCGCTTACCACATGTCGTTCCGGAGGCTGGATATTGAAGGCCACAAGATGCTCATTTCCACGGCGCAGGAATAACCTTTCTTGCACAGTCGCATAGATGCACGCTAAATTACCGAAAGAACAAAAAAAGCAGAGGATTCGTCTGAAATGCGATTCTGGTTTCTCCTTGTTGCGGCGCTCTTTCTTGCAGGATGCAGCAGCCATCGTGCACCTCCGCCCAACCCACGACTTTCTGATTCCATTACGGTCATTGCCAGCCTGAACGATCAGCTCAGCAACTGGCGCGGCACCCCTTATCGCTACGGCGGCATGAGCCGGGGCGGGGTGGATTGCTCGGGATTCGTGCTGATGACCTTCCGCGATAAATTTGACCTCCAGCTTCCGCGTGAAACGCGTATGCAGGCGAAAATCGGCACTGAAATTGATAAAGACGAACTCCTGCCCGGCGATCTGGTCTTTTTTAAAACGGGCTCCGGTGAAAGCGGCCTTCATGTCGGCATCTATGATACCGATAATCAGTTCATTCATGCCTCGACCAGCCGTGGCGTGATGCGCTCCTCTCTGGATAATGTTTACTGGCGTAAAAACTTCTGGCAGGCCAGACGTATTTAACCGCTGCATAAAAATGCAGTGCGGGGGCCTGGCGGTGAAAATAGACGTCAGGCTTTTCTTGCGGGTTGATTAAAGTTAAATTTTTTGCCCAATTATTTATGTCCGCATGTGCCTGTTTTATCTAAAACTGGCTATTATTCAATAACCAGGATAAAATTAATTTAGATTCAGGGAAAAATCTGAAAATTAATACGGAAAGAATGAAATTAATCTTATTAAAATCAAGACAGTGGAATTGTGCCTGCAATTGCTCCAGGATGTTCTCTCTCATCTTTAATGCAGGACAAGCGCGATGATTATTACGCTAGATAATGCTTACCAGTCTGAACTTTTACTCCTTCCGGCGCGTGATAGTGCAGGTTTGCTTAAAGGTTTAGAGATTTTGGTTAACTTTACTGGCGTGGGTGCGGACGTACGGATCCCGACTGAACTGGTTATCCCACATCTTTCTCAGGAAGATGAATTAGCGCTGTTTCAGGAGAAACTGCAATTACTCGATACCTGTAAGCTATTTTTTATTCAGCATCAGTTAATTGCATGGATCAATATTACACCTGCAATTGTTGAGTTTTTATTAACTAATGAGAACGCTGTTTCAATCCTTGAGCGTTATCCGTTTCTTGAGTTTACTGTTAATGAGAACTATCCAGGTTTAAATAACGGGAAAGACGATCCCTGTCTGGCAAGAATGGCGATCCATTTCCCCTTAGTGCTGGCTAACTTCGGTGCAGGGGCTGCGTCCCTTAAACCGGTTTATGATGGTCTGTTCAAACGGGTGATTCTGGATAAAAACTTTATCCAGCAGCGCGTGTCGGCACTCTCGTTTGAGCCTTTTATGCGCGCCATTCTTTGGCAGATCGCGCCGCATTGTCAGTCGGTCATGGTCTCGGGAATTGACGATCACGGCATCTTACAACGCGTGCTGCCCTTCAATTTTGGTGCAATGCAGGGAAGCCTGTGGCCTGCCGTCCCGGCAGAGCGGGTCACGACTCTCGTTCAGCAATAACCCCTTTCTTCGCCCTTGTTTACGTCCAGGGAAACCCTCTACACTTAAAGCAGGAGGACTTATGACCCTGTCTTTTACTGCTCACTGGCACGATGAATTACCCGGCTTTTACACCGCGCTTAAGCCAACGCCTTTACAAAACGCGCGCCTTATCTGGCATAACGATGCATTAGCGGATTCGCTTGGCATCCCTGCGACGCTTTTTCAGCCAGAAAAAGGCGCCGGCGTCTGGGGCGGCGAAACGCTGCTTCCGGGCATGAAGCCGCTGGCTCAGGTCTACAGCGGACATCAGTTTGGCGTCTGGGCGGGACAGCTCGGCGATGGCCGCGGCATCCTGCTGGGTGAACAGCTTCTGCCGAATGGCGAAACGCTCGACTGGCACCTGAAAGGGGCAGGGCTAACCCCGTACTCACGCATGGGGGATGGCCGCGCGGTGCTGCGTTCAACCATTCGTGAAGGTCTGGCTTCCGAGGCGATGCATGCCCTGGGGATCCCCACCTCACGCGCGCTGTCCATTGCCACCAGCGACACGCCGGTGGCCCGCGAAACGATGGAGCAAGGGGCGATGCTGGTCCGCGTGGCGGAAAGCCATCTGCGTTTCGGTCATTTTGAACACTTCTACTATCGCCGCGAGCCGGATAAAGTCCGCCAGCTTGCCGATTACGCCCTTCTCCGTCACTGGCCGCACCTGCAAAACGAACCAGACCGCTATGTTCTCTGGTTCCGGGATATTGTCGCCCGCACTGCCGCAATGATTGCCCGCTGGCAGGCCGTCGGCTTTGCCCACGGGGTGATGAATACCGACAACATGTCCCTGTTAGGGCTGACGTTTGACTACGGTCCGTACGGCTTCCTTGATGACTATCAGCCGGGTTACATCTGTAGCCATTCGGACTATCAGGGGCGTTACCGTTTCGATAACCAGCCTGCGGTGGGGCTGTGGAACCTTCAGCGGCTTGCGCAAAGCCTGTCGCCGTTTATCGACGTCGATGCCCTGAACGATGCGCTGGACAGCTATCAGGAGGTCCTGCTGCGGGAATATGGTGTGTTAATGCGCAACAAGCTGGGGCTGATGACCCAGGAAAAAGGCGATAACGCGCTGCTGAATGGGCTGTTTGCCATCATGGCGCGGGAAGGCAGCGACTATACCCGAACCTTCCGTATGCTGAGCCAGACCGCGCAGCAGAGCGCCGCGTCACCGCTGCGCGACGAGTTCATCGATCGTCAGGCGTTTGATGACTGGTTTGCCGCGTACCGGACGCGTTTACAGCAGGAACACATTGATGACGATACCCGCCAGGCGCGGATGAAGGCGGTTAACCCGGCGATGGTGTTGCGCAACTGGCTGGCGCAGCGGGCCATTGAGCAGGCAGAGCAGGGGGACTATACCGAGCTGCATCGGCTGCATATCGCCCTGCGCACGCCGTTTGCCGACCGGGAGGATGACTATGTCAGCCGCCCGCCGGACTGGGGCAAGCGGCTGGAAGTGAGCTGCTCAAGCTAAGGGGCGAGAAAAACCTGCGGCGCGGCGTGCGCCGGATGTTTGCCGACGTGCACCTGCGCACCGTACCAGCGGGCCAGCGCGTCGGCCTGCAATACCGTCTCCGGTATGCCCTGAGAAACAATCCTGCCGTTGTGTAACAGCAGGATCCGGTCCGACCATAGTGCGGCAAGATTGAGATCGTGCAGCACCACGCAGGCGTGAAGATGGCCCTGACGGGTCAGCGATTTCAACAGGCGTAGCAGATGCTGCTGGTGGTAGAGATCCAGCGCGGAAGTGGGTTCGTCGAGAAACAGCCAGCCGCGCGGCGTTCCGTCACGCCACAGCTGCGCCAGCGCGCGGGCGAGCTGGACGCGCTGCTGCTCGCCCCCCGAGAGGGCATGCCAGCGCCTGCCGGCCAGCGGCAGGCAACCGGTCAGCTCCAACACCTCACGCACAATCGACGGTTCCGGGTGACGCGTCCAGGGCGCACGCCCCATTCCAACGATCTCCTCCACCTGCCAGTCAAATCCAGGCTGAGACTGCTGGCGCATCACTGCCCGATAGCGGGACAGCGTCTGCGGATGCCATTCATCCAGCGCTTTTCCCGCCAGCGAACAGCCGCCGCTGTCGGGTTTCAGGTAGCCGGTCAGCAGCCGCAGCAGCGTGGATTTCCCCGCGCCGTTGGGGCCGATCAATGTAACCAGCTCTCCCTGCGACAGTGACAGCGAAACGTTATCTGTCAGCGTGCGGCCAGACCGGGTAAAAGTAAGATTTTCAGCCGCATAACGTTCAGCCATGCTGTTCTCCACGACGAAAAATGAGCCATAAGAACCAGGGGGCACCAAGGATACTGGTGAGCAGGCCGACCGGCATTTCTGCCGGAGCGACCAGGGTGCGCGCGACCGTATCCGCCACCAGCAGCAGTAACGCGCCCGCGAGTACCGTGCCGGGGAGGGTTGCCCGGTGATCGGCGCCCAGCCACATGCGCATCAGGTGCGGCACCACGAGTCCGACAAAGCCAATCACGCCGCTGACGGCGACAGCCGCCGCGACCAGCAGGGCGCTGCATAACAGTAATATTCGCTGTACAAGGGCAACGTCCACGCCAAGGTAATGCGCTTCCTCTTCGCCCAGTTGCAGTAAATTTAACGCGCTGGCACAGCGCCAGATCGCCAGAGCGGCAGGCACCATCAGCGAGGTCACGGCGAGCAGCGTTGACCACTGTGCCTGACCAAGACTTCCCATTCCCCAGAGTGAAAGCTGACGCAGCTGGGCGTCATTGCTGACCCACGAAAGCACACCCACTGCCGCACCGCACAGGGCATTGATGGCGATACCCACCAGCAACAGACGTGACAGAGAGGGGTCACGCTGCCTGCTGAGCAGGAAGATCACGCCTGTGGCTGCCAGCGCCCCAAGAAATGCCGCCAGCATAGGGGCGTAAAGCATCACCAGCGCGGGCAGCGAGAGCGGGAGCACCACCCACAGGGCGACGGCCAGCGCCGCACCGCTGCTGATCCCGAGCAGGCCCGGGTCGGCCAGCGGATTGCGGAACAGCCCCTGCATGACGCAGCCGGCGAGCGCCAATGACCCGCCAATCACCAGCGCCAGCAGCACGCGGGGCAGACGGATGGTGAGCCAGATCTGGCGTAGCGTCTCATCGCTACCGCTCCACAGCACGTTCACCGGCAGGCGTAACGCCCCAAAACCGGTAGCCATGAACGTCATGACGGTAAGCGACCCCGCCAGAAGCCATAACGATAACGTGATGCGCCGGGACATCAGGGCAGTTGCTCCGCTCTGGCACGCAGCTGTTGTATGGCTTTCGGCGTGCGGACGCTGAAGCCCAGCAGGGCCATGTCATCAATAGCCAGCACCTGCTTGCTTCGTCCCGCTGGCGTTTGCGCCAGACCGGGCAGTTTCCACACATTTTCTTCGCCGCCCAGCGCGTTAAGGCCGTCCTGCGAAATCACCACCAGATCCGGCTGGCTGGCCATCACCCCCTCCTGGGAAAGCGGCTGATAGCGGGTAAAGCCCTGCATGGCGTTCTGCAACCCGGCGGCGCGTATTGCCGCATCCGCGCCGGTCTGTTGCCCGGCCGCCATTGCGGTCATTCCGCCGTGGCTGAGGATAAACAGCACCCGCTTGTTGAGCGGTGTTGAGGGCAGTGCCGCCAGTGACTGACGCAGCGAGCTGCGCAGGGTTTCCCCTTGCGCCTCATGATGCGTCGCCTGAGCTATCACCCGCACTTTTTCGTCAATCGCGCGCAGGTCAGGCGTGCCGGGAACGGTAACCACCCGGACGTGGCTCTGTTCAACCTGCTTCAGCGCCAGAGAGGGCTGCGCCTGGTCGCTTGCCAGCACCAGCGTCGGGCGTACGGACAAAATTCCCTCCGCATTCAGCTGGCGGAGATACCCTACGTCAGGCAGCGCGTTTGTTGCCTGCGGCCACTGGCTGGTACTGTCGCGCGCAACCAGAGAAGACTCCGCCCCGAGGGCGTAGACGATCTCCGTCACGTCGCCGCCGAGGGCGACAATTCTCTCCGGCGCGGCGACGGCGACCAGCGGCAGGGCGCAGAGCAGGGCGAACCAGTTTTTCATGCGGCCAGCCCTTCTGGCGTCAGGGCGTCAATCTGGCGGCGCCACTGGCTCTGCTCAGGCTCGCCTTCGGTACGCTGCCCGTAGAGCTGGGCGATCTGAGTGCCATCCGCAGCAAACAGCTCCAGGCTGGTAACGTGTCCGTCCGCCGTAGGTTTACGCGTTACCCACGTCTCGGCGATAGTCTCCTCCAGCAGATGCAGGGTAAAGGTTGGGTTGAAGATGTTCAGCCAGCCTTTCATGGGCGTCAGATTTTCCACCACGCCGGTGAAAATCTGCACGCAGCCGCGGTTGCCGATGAAGATCATGATTTCGTTTCCGTCCTGTCGCGCCGTCTCCAGCAGCTGTGCCAGCGCGCTGTTATCCACCTGACAGGCCAGATCGTCACTCACCAGACGAAACGCCTGCTGGCGGCTCAGGTTATGGCGCTTCAGTAAGCTAAAGAACTGATGCACATCGGTCATGGCGCGCCACTCTTTCTCCACCGAGCCTGCATCAGCACCGTCGGAATGCGCAGGGGCATCGACAGCCTTCAGCGCCAGAGCGAGGTTATCGGCCGTGATAAAACGGGTCAGCACGTCGCCCCAGGCGGCAACGTCGGTGTGATCCGTGGTGTAGACCTTCAGTAAAGCGTCGCCCTGATGATCGAAGAACTGTATGCTCTGACGTTCGCCGCGGGAGGTCGTTTCACTTATGTGAAACGCGCTCGCCCACTGGTTGAGGAACAAACGCAGATCCAGCGCGCGCGGATTCAGCACCAGCCCGGCATGACCGCCGAGGTGCTGGTGAGTAAACGCCCCGATTTGTTCGTGAACGGCGTATTCGTTACGGCAGATGCATTTGGTTTCCCCCACGGACTCCAGCGCCGCCAGAATCTCGCGGATTTCACCGCGCAGCCGCCAGGCGTCGTGTCCAACCCGCGCAAATGCCAGCTCTGCTTCGCTGATGTGCATTAATCCGGCGATATCACGGGCGTACTTACCCGGATGTTCTTCTTTAAGTTCAAGCCAGCGTGTGTAGTGACCCATAATCTTATCCTTCTGAATCGTTGCCCCGAAGGGAATTACCATTGATAACTGACGAAGATCTTGCCGTTGCGGCCATCCTGCGGGATGCCCTGCGGTGACCAGTAGGCTTTGTCGAAGGCGTTCCCCAGCACGAGGGTGGTGGTGATGCCTTTGAACTGCTGCTGGCCTTTATAGCTGACGTAGAAATCATTCACTGCGTAGCCAGGCTGCTCGCTGTAGCTGCTGCTGATATGCGTTGAACGTTCGACGAAGGTGCCGATCCAGCCCACGGAGAAGCCGCTTTGCGCCACCGGGATATCCAGCTTGCTGGTGACGGTGTCCGGGTTGATGCTGGAGATGTATTCGCCCGTGTCGGTATCTTTCCCGCGCGTGCGGTTGTAGGCCACGTCGAGGTTGAACAGGCTGGTCGCGTAGGTTGCCATCATGTCCCAGCCCCAGATTTTGGCATTGGGTACGTTATAGGACATGGTGGTGGCCGCCGCAAAATCGACGGTGGTGGAGATGTAATCTTTCGCTTTGGTGTCGAAGTAGCTGGCTTTGAACTCCAGCGCGTCGTTGGCGAGCAGCAGATCGTCAAAACGTAGCCCAAAACCGAACTCCTGGGTTTCGTTAGTTTCCGGACGCAGGTTCGGGTTCGGCACCCAGTAGTTGGTGTAGACGCTGCCGATAGAGAAGTGCTTCGAGTCGTTATACATCTCGCCCATCGTTGGCGCGCGGAAGGCCTGGGCGTAAGAGCCGAACAGCATCAGCCAGTCGGCTGGATTCACGGTTAATCCGGCGCGTGATGACCACTTATCCGCATCCACGTCGTCGTAACCGTCGCTGCTGCCGCGGTAGTTGTCGTAACGCGTCCCGCCGAGCAGCGTTACCGGCAGGTCGCGCAGGGTGATCTCATCCTGCAACCAGCCGGAGCTGAAGTCGATTTTCGCGTCCGGGAAGCCGGTGGTCGCGCCGCCAGGGTGTTGCTCCTGACGATAGTATTCCCCGCCGTAGGTCAGCAGGTGCGAGGCGAAGGAGTCGCTGAACAGGCGGGTGCGGTTTTCCACTTTGCCGCCTTTGGTGGTCTGCTTACGGAACTCGCCGCTGGCGTCGATGTTCTGGGCGTTGATCCGCGCTTCGGACCAGTAAATTTTCGCATCGGCGTTCAGCCAGTCGTTTCCGGCTGGCGCAATGCGGTAACCAAGCTGGGCATCGCGCTGTATGGTGGAACGATCGGTCATCGGGTTACTGCTGCTGGCATCCGTGGTCTGCGGATTTTTCGGCTCCTGCGCGTCGTTGTTGTAGTAGCGCAGGGAGCCGCTCAGCGTCTGCGCCGGATCGATTTTCCAGCTGCCTTTCGCCAGCATATTGTTGATGGATTCGTCGTTTGGCGCCCTCGCGCCGTCACTCTGGCGAATGTCGCCACGATCGCGGCTGGACCAGGAGACCAGACCGTCCAGGGTATCGGTGCGGCCATAGGCGCTGGCACCCATCCCGATGCTGTGATCGCCCGTCGCGCCGGTAGCAAATACGCGATAGCCGCTGTTTTTACCCGCGTCCAAAAGATCGCTGGCGTCGACGGTGTCATACGAAATCACGCCGCCCAGCGCGCCGCTGCCGTACAGCAAGGCGGAAGGGCCGCGCACCACTTCGATACGTTTGATCAGCGCCGGATCGAGGAACGTGCTGTTCAGGTGTCCGGTATCGGTGCCCTGGCGCACGCCATCCACCAGCACCAGCACGCCACGGCGGTCATAGCCCCGGAGGTTAACGTCCTGACCGTTGGTGCGCCCGGTGCCGTCCAGCGTCAGACCGGGCACCTTGCGCAGCAGGTCGGCGGCGGAGCTGGCGGTCTGGTTTTCCGGGGCGGTGGCGTCAATCACGCTCACCATCATGGGGGCTTCAAAGGCGCTGCGGGCATTGCCGGTGGCGGTGACGGTGATCTCGTCTGCGGCGGCAAACGTAACGCCTGGCAGGGTGCTGACAATCGCCAGCGCCAGAAGAGACGGGCGTAAAGACGCGGATTGCAGGTGTGGCATAGCAACTCTCCATAAGAATTGAAAAGCGCTGGCTGCCTGGGGATCACCTGGGTGGCTGGCGAATGTGTTGTCTGGTTTATTTAGTCAGGATCAGTTTTCCGGCATTGGTCTGGCGCAGCAGGTAGTGCTGGCCGTCATGCTCGATAATAACCCGTCCCTCCTCACCTAACAGAGTTTTGCTGTCGATTCGGCGATCGGTGGGAGCAGGGGACGGCGCTGTGTGTGTTTTTGTTGGCGTTGCCGCGCTGTTATCGGTCGGTGACATAATGTTTATAAATAACAATCAATGTAACAATGATAATCATTATCAATAAACTGCAAATTCACGGCAAGCGTTTTTGTGAAAATTGTGTAACGGGATCAAATTTGGGGGAGAGGTGCGGTCTGATGCCCTCACCCCGACCCTCTCCCAAGGGGAGAGGGAGAAGGGCACGTACCGTAGGCCGGGTAAGCGCAGCGTCACCCGGCAGGATTTTAAAAGCGCGTGTCCACGGCTGAAGCCAGCATCTCCAGCAGCCGTTCGCTGTCTTCCCAGCTCAGGCACGGGTCGGTGATTGACTGGCCATAGACCATTTGCTGTCCGGCGACGATCTTCTGCGTGCCTTCTTTGATAAAGCTCTCCGCCATAATTCCTGCAATGGCGGTCGAGCCGCTGCGGATCTGCTGGCAAACTTCCTCGCAGACGTCCAGCTGGCGGCGGTGCTGTTTCTGACAGTTGCCGTGGCTGAAATCCACCACCAGATGCTCCGGCAGGTCAAATTCCGCCAGCGTTTCACAGGCGGCGGCAATATCTTCTGCATGGTAATTCGGTTTTTTACCGCCACGCATAATAATATGTCCGAACGGGTTGCCGCTGGTCTGGTAGATGGTCATCTGGCCGTTTTTATCCGGGGAGAGGAACATATGGCTGGCGCGTGACGCGCGGATGGCATCTACCGCAATTCGGGTATTGCCGTCCGTTCCGTTTTTGAAGCCTACCGGACAGGAGAGCGCCGACGCCATTTCACGGTGGATCTGGCTTTCGGTGGTACGCGCGCCAATCGCGCCCCAGCTTATGAGGTCGGCAATAAACTGTCCGGTCACCATATCCAGAAATTCGGTGGCAGTCGGTACGCCCAGCTCGTTAACCTGTAACAGTAGCTTGCGCGCCAGCGCAATACCGTGATTTACCCGGTAGCTACCGTTCAGATCGGGATCGGAAATCAATCCTTTCCAGCCCACGACGGTACGCGGCTTTTCAAAGTAGGTACGCATCACGATCTCCAGGCGATCCTGATACGTGCCGCGCAGCGTCTGAAGGCGTTGTGCATAATCCATTGCCGCGTCCAGGTCGTGGATGGAGCAGGGGCCAATCACCACCAGAAGACGTTTGTCTTCACCATTGAGAATTTTTTCGATGCGGCGACGGGAGGCCGTCACATGGTCCGCCACCTCGGCGGATACGGGATGCAGCCGGGCCAGTTCAGCCGGTGTGACCAGGCTATCAATGCGCGCGGTGCGCAGTTCGTCGGTTTTGTTCATGGAATGTCTCAGAAATTTTTTGCTTCATCGGCAGACTACCGGGAAGTGATGGGCATCACCTTAAACCAATCCCTGCTGATTTCAAGTTCGGGGCACGTCGCCCCGAGGATGGCATGATAATAACTGAAACTGGATTAATGTACTAGCATATTAGTACATGCGGCGATTCAGCCCCATGATATCGAGGATCTTGGTGGCAATTTCTTCTACTGAATAGTTGGTACTGTTCAGCCAGGGAATTTGATTTTTCCGGTACAGCGCTTCGACTTCGGAGACTTCCATTCGACACTGGCGCATCGAGGCGTAGCGGCTGTTCTCGCGACGTTCTTCGCGGATCGCCGCCAGGCGTTCCGGGTTGATGGTCAGCCCAAACAGCTTATGCTGGAGCGGCTTGAGCGCGGCAGGCAGCACCAGATTATCCATATCATCGGCAATAAAGGGGTAGTTGGCGGCACGAATGCCAAACTGCATCGCCAGGTAAAGGCTGGTGGGAGTTTTACCGCAGCGCGACACGCCGAGCAAAATCACCTGCGCCTGGTCGAGATTGCGCAGGGAGATCCCGTCGTCGTGCGCCAGGGTGTAGTCAATGGCGGCAATACGCGCATCGTATTTGGTCAGGTTACCGGGGTTCAGCCCGTGGGTACGGTGGGCGATCGGCGTCGGGTCAAGCTTCAGCTCGCTTTGCAAGGGGGCAACCAGCGCCTGCACAATGTCCTGACAGAAGCCCTCGCTTTGCAAAATGATGTTGCGGATCTCAGGGATCACAATGGAATAGAACACCAGCGGACGAACGCCGGTCTGCTGGTAAATGGCGTCGATCTGGTCCTTAACCGCTTTGGCCCGGCTCTCATTTTCCACGAACGGCAGCGTGATGCTGTTTATCGATACCGGAAACTGCGACATCACCGCGTGTCCCAGCACCTCGGCGGTAATCGCCGTCCCATCAGAAATATAAAAAACGTGGCGATCGACAGCATTATCCATTTTATCCACCCTGAATAGCGTACGTAATTGCCTGAAAGCATAAATTAAAAAAGTTAATTTCACAGCAAAGAACTTATCTGAATTTAAAATGAAATGGTGTTTTTGATTTTCCTGAAAAGTGGATTTCATTTTCCGAATAGCGGCTTTATTTCTATGGTTTTTGCCGGAATCTATAGGAATCATCGGGTTAGCGAGTGCCGGGAAACTGTCCGAAAAGTTGAAAATTTAAATTGCTTACACGATTCACCGTTTTTTTAGCGGAAATAAATATGCCAGTATAAATACGTAGTCAGGTGTTTCTTACTCCGATCAAATATCACAAAAGGATTGTTTCGATGTCCAACAATGGCTCGTCACCGCTGGTGCTTTGGTATAACCAACTCGGCATGAATGATGTAGACAGAGTTGGGGGCAAAAATGCCTCCCTGGGTGAAATGATTACAAATCTGTCCGGTATGGGTGTTTCCGTACCTAACGGGTTTGCCACAACCGCCGATGCGTTTAACCTGTTTTTAGACCAGAGCGGTGTAAACCAGCGCATTTACGACCTGCTGGATAAAACGGATATTGATGATGTCACCGAGCTTGCCAAAGCCGGCGCGCAAATCCGCCAGTGGATTATCGACACACCTTTCCAGCCGGAACTGGAAAAAGCCATCCATGACGCGTACAACCAGCTCTCCGCTGACGACGCGCAGGCCTCCTTTGCCGTGCGTTCTTCTGCCACCGCGGAAGATATGCCGGATGCTTCTTTCGCCGGGCAGCAGGAAACCTTCCTCAACGTCCAGGGTTACGAGGCGGTGCTGGTGGCGGTGAAGCATGTGTTTGCTTCCCTGTTCAACGACCGCGCCATCTCCTATCGCGTCCATCAGGGCTATGACCACCGCGGCGTGGCGCTCTCCGCGGGCGTACAACGCATGGTGCGTTCCGACGTAGGCTCTTCCGGCGTGATGTTCTCTATCGACACTGAATCCGGCTTTGACCAGGTGGTGTTTATCACCTCCGCATGGGGTCTGGGCGAGATGGTGGTGCAGGGGGCGGTGAACCCTGACGAATTCTACGTGCACAAGCCTACGCTGGCGGCTAACCGTCCGGCAGTGGTACGCCGCACCATGGGCTCGAAAAAAATCCGCATGATCTATGCTCCGACGCAAGAGCACGGCAAGCAGGTCACCATTGAAGATGTGCCGCAGGAGCAGCGGGATCGCTTCTCGCTGACCGACGCCGAAGTGGAAGAGCTGGCGAAGCAGGCGGTGCAGATTGAAAAACACTATGGCCGTCCCATGGACATCGAGTGGGCGAAAGACGGACACACCGGCAAGCTGTTTATCGTGCAGGCGCGTCCGGAAACCGTCCGTTCACGTGGTCAGGTCATGGAGCGCTACACCCTGCACGCGCAGGGCAAAATTGTCGCGGAAGGCCGCGCAATTGGTCACCGCATCGGTGCCGGTCCGGTGAAAGTGATCCACGACATCAGCGAGATGAACCGCATTCAGCCTGGCGACGTGCTGGTGACCGACATGACCGACCCGGACTGGGAACCGATCATGAAGAAAGCGGCTGCCATCGTCACCAACCGCGGCGGCCGTACCTGTCACGCGGCTATCATCGCCCGTGAGCTGGGGATCCCGGCGGTGGTCGGCTGCGGTGATGCCACCGAACGCATGAAGGACGACCAGAAGGTGACGGTCTCCTGTGCCGAAGGCGATACCGGGTACGTGTATGCCGATATCCTCGACTTCAGCGTGAAAAGCTCCAGCGTGGATACCATGCCGGACCTGCCGCTGAAGATCATGATGAACGTCGGTAACCCGGACCGCGCGTTTGACTTCGCCTGCCTGCCGAACGAAGGCGTGGGCCTGGCGCGTCTGGAATTTATTATTAACCGTATGATCGGGGTGCACCCGCGTGCGCTGCTGGAGTTCGACGACCAGGACGCAAAACTGCAAAACGAAATCCGCGAGATGATGAAGGGTTACGACTCGCCGAGAGAGTTCTATGTGGGTCGTCTGACGGAAGGGATCGCCACGCTCGGCGCGGCCTTCTACCCGAAACGCGTGATCGTGCGTCTGTCGGACTTTAAGTCCAACGAATACGCCAACCTGGTGGGCGGCGAACGCTACGAGCCGGAAGAAGAGAACCCGATGCTGGGCTTCCGCGGCGCCGGGCGCTACGTGTCGGAAAGCTTCCGCGACTGCTTCGCGCTGGAGTGCGAGGCGGTAAAACGCGTGCGCAATGACATGGGGCTGACCAACGTGGAAATCATGATCCCGTTCGTCCGTACCGTGGATCAGGCGAAAGCGGTGGTGGATGAGCTGGCGCGTCAGGGGCTGAAGCGCGGCGAGAACGGGCTGAAGATCATCATGATGTGTGAAATTCCGTCCAACGCCCTGCTGGCCGAGCAATTCCTGGAGCACTTCGACGGCTTCTCCATTGGCTCGAATGACATGACGCAGCTGGCGCTCGGCCTGGACCGCGACTCCGGCGTCGTCTCTGAGCTGTTCGATGAGCGTAACGAGGCGGTGAAAGCGCTGCTCTCCATGGCCATCCGCGCGGCGAAGAAACAGGGTAAATATGTCGGGATTTGCGGCCAGGGTCCTTCTGACCATGAAGACTTTGCGGCCTGGCTGATGGACGAGGGGATTGATAGCCTCTCCCTGAACCCGGACACCGTGGTGCAGACCTGGCTGAGCCTGGCAGAGCTGAACAAGTAAAACCTGCACAACCTGAAAAAGGCGAGGATATCTGTCCTCGCCTTTTTTATTTTCTTGCGAATATGCTCACCATCACAAATAAAGCAAAAAACCAAATATCATAATTTATCTGTTAATTTAGACAATTGTTAGCGGGCAGGGCGTTGCTAATACTTGAGCCTTACCGCGTACATCCGTCGGGATGATGCGCGACTGGTTGAAATACGTTTTAACCTGATAAAAAGGCAAATAACAATGACAATCTCCTCTGTATTACGTACCAAAGATAAAATAGGTTATGGCCTCGGCGATATGGCCAGCGCGCTGGTCTGGCAAACGGCAACGTTATTTCTCGCTTATTTCTATACGGACGTATTCGGTTTGCCGGCGGCCATTATGGGCACCATGTTTTTAGTGGTGCGCGTGGTCGATGCGTTTGTCGACCCGTGCATTGGCGCGCTGGTGGACCGCACTCAGACCCGCCACGGTCGTTTTCGTCCCTGGCTGCTCTGGTTTGCCATTCCGTTTGGCGTGAGCTGCCTGATTACCTTCTACGTACCGGATGCCGGGGCGACGGCGAAAATTGTCTATGCCTGCGTAACCTATGCCATCCTGAGTCTGATCTATTCCGCGATTAACGTCCCTTACTGTGCCATGCCTGGCGCGCTGACGCTCGACCCGCGTGAACGTCACTCGCTGCAATCCTGGCGCTTTGGCCTGTCGTTTATCGGCGGGTTGATTGTGACGGTCATCGCGCTGCCGCTGGTCTCATTATTAGGCCAGGGGAATGTGCAAAAAGGCTATTTCTATGCCATGAGCCTGATGGGGCTGCTGGGTATTGTTTTATTCTTCTGCTGCTTCTTTATGACCCGGGAGCGTTACTCGCCGCGCAATGACACCTCCGGCTCGATGCTGACGGATTTAAAACTGCTGGCCGCCAATAGCCAGTGGCGAATTGTTTTTCTGTTTAATATTTTACTGTTAACCGCCGTCGTGACGCGTGGCTCTGCGACCATGTATTACGTTAACTATGTTCTGTTACGTCCGGAACTGGTTTTTGCCTTTATTGTTTCCGGCATGGTGGCCTCCTTAAGCGGCGCATTATTATCTGAACGCCTGCTGGGGAAATTTGACCGGGTGCGTGCCTATCAGTGGACCATTATTTCTTTCGTTATTTTTGGCGCGCTGATTTTCTTCATTCCGCCTTCGCAGGTGTGGCTGATATTCGGTCTGAATATTGTGTTTAGTTTTATTCAGAACCTGCCCACGCCGCTGCAATGGACCATGTTCTCCGATGTGGTGGACTACGAAGAACATCGTAGCGGCCGCCGCCTGGACGGGCTGGTCTTTTCTACCGCCCTG
The DNA here is from genome assembly GCF_031432835.1 of Enterobacter cloacae complex sp. EB5. NCBI lineage: Bacteria > Pseudomonadati > Pseudomonadota > Gammaproteobacteria > Enterobacterales > Enterobacteriaceae > Enterobacter > Enterobacter cloacae complex sp. EB5. The sequence goes on along the minus strand of NZ_CP133860.1, from coordinate 103,077 downwards.
TTTGCCATCAAATTTGGGCTGGCGCTGGGTGGGGCGGTGGTCGGTTGGGTGCTTGGCATGGTGGATTACGCTCCCGGTCAGGCAAACCAGGCGCCTCACGTTCTTGCAACCATCAATGCCCTGTTCACCCTGATCCCCTGCGCGCTGTTCCTCTGCATGGTGGCGCTCCTTGCCATCTACAAACTTAACAGCCGGCTGGTGGACAGCATCGCCCGCGAGCTGGCCAGCAAACGCGATAGTCGAAACGATGCGGGGCAGCTCAGCCCGGCAACCCAATCCGCACTACAGGAGTAAACCATGACTGCGATCTACAAGGACGCGGGACGTCCCGTACACGAGCGTGTCGCCGATTTACTGGCGCGTATGACGCCGGAAGAGAAATTTGCCCAGATGCACGCGTACTGGCTGATCCTCGATGAACATGGCAACCACCGCGAGCGCAGCGATCTGAGCGATGAATTCGCTGGCGTGAGCGAACAGGCGTCCCTCAGCGAAAGACTGAAGCTCGGCGTCGGGCAGATCACCCGTCCGCTCGGCACGCACATTGTTGATGCAAAAACCGGCGTGCGTGCCGCCAACCGCCTGCAACGCATGATGATGGAGGAGACCCGGCTCGGCATTCCGGCGCTGTTTCATGAGGAGTGTCTGGTGGGGCTGCTGTGCAAAGATGCAACCCTGTTCCCGTCGTCGCTGAACTACGGTTCCACCTGGGACCCGGCGCTGGTGCAGCGCGCGGCGGAGCAGATTGGCAAAGAGGCCCGATCCGTCGGGTGCCAGCAGGGGCTGGCCCCCGTGCTGGATGTCTCGCGCGATGTGCGCTGGGGACGGACGGAAGAGACCTTTGGGGAAGATCCGTGGCTGGTAGGGGTGATGGCGACGGCGTACGTGAAGGGGTTGCAGGGCGATAAGCGCGATCTGCTGGCGACCCTGAAACATTACGTCGGCCACTCCTTCAGCGAAGGAGCGCGCAACCATGCGCCGGTCCATCTCGGTTTCAGCGAGCTAAACGATACCTTCCTGCTGCCGTTTGAGATGGCAGTGAAGCTGGCCAACGCCGGTTCGGTGATGCCAGCCTATCACGACATTGATAATCAGCCAGGGCACAGCGACCATTTCCTGCTCACCACCGTGCTGCGTGAACAGTGGGGCTTCGACGGCATTATCGTGGCGGATTACGGCGGCGTCAGCCTGCTGCACCAGCACCACGGGATTTCACACGATCCAGCACAATCGGCGGCGCTGGCGTTTAACGCCGGGCTGGACGTGGAATTGCCGAAGGATGACTGCGCGCGTCATCTGGCGGAAGCGGTAGAGCGTGGGCTTATCTCAATGGCGAAAGTGGATGAGATTGTGGCGCGCGTGCTCAGTGAAAAATTCCGTCTCGGGCTGTTTGAAAAACCGTACGCCGACGAAGACGGTATCGATTTGCAGAATGAGGCGACCCGGCAGGTGGCGCGCGAGGTGGCAACAAAATCGATCACGCTGCTGGAAAATAACGGCATTTTGCCCCTCGGCGGAAAACCCCGTGTAGCGGTAGTGGGGCCGACGGCGGACGATCCGCTGGCGCTGCTGAGCGGCTACAGCTTCCCGGTTCATCTGATCATCAGCGATATGGTTGAAGAGACCTCGCAGGTGACTACCCCGCGCGCGGCGCTGGAACAGTACCTTGGTGCATCGCAGATACGTTACGCCAAAGGGTGCCACATTATCGAAAAACGGATGGCGGGCGCGCCGGTGTTCCCGGGCGACAGCGGCGGTAAACCGATGCAGCAATCGCCGGTTTCACAACGCACGGATCTGATCCCCGACGCCGTGAGCGCGGCAAAAGAGAGTGACGTGGTGGTGGCCTGCGTGGGCGACCTCGCCGGGCTGTTCCAGAGCGGCACCGTGGGGGAAGGGTCGGATACCGATTCGCTGGATCTGCCAGGCGTGCAGCAACAGCTGCTGGAGGCGCTGGTGGCAACCGGTAAGCCAGTGATTGTCGTCATGACGGGCGGGCGGCCTTATAACCTACAGGGGCTGGAAGAGAAGGTGGCCGCGCTGATAATGGCCTGGGCGCCGGGGCAAGAAGGGGGCTGGGCGATTGCCGATGTCTTAACCGGCCGCGCGGAGCCGCAGGGCAGGCTGGTAGTGAGCGTGCCGAAAAACGCCGGGGCGATGCCGTACTACTATAACCACAAGCTGAAAAGCGGCGGCACGCCGTTTGCGTTCCATTTCGGCGCACTTTACCCGTTCGGTTACGGTCTCGGCTGGACGCAGTTTCGCTGGGGCGCGGCCCGCCTGGCTGAAAGCCGCGTCCCGATCGACGGAGAGGTGGCGTTAAGCGTCGATATCACCAACACCGGCGAGCGCAGCGGCAGCGAAGTGGTACAGGTGTACGTACGCGATAAGGTCGCCACGCAGGTGCGTCCGCTTCAGGAGCTGAAAGCGTTCCAGCGCGTGACGCTTTCACCGGGAGAAACCGCCACGCTGACCTTTACCCTGCCGGTGGAGATGTTTAATTTCACCCGCCGGGACGGAAAGCGAATCGTCGAGCCAGGGGAATTTGAGTTACAGGTTGGCGCGTCCTCGGCGGATATTCGCGCGGTGGTGAACGTGCAGGTAAGCGGAGAGACGCGGGTGCTGGCGGGGGAGTGGCGGATGCTCAGTCGCTGTGACATTACACGGCCGTAAAAAGGATAAAAAAAAGCCCATCGTGGGAGATGGGCAAAGACTACACACAGCAATTCGTTGTTTCACTCAGGGGATTTCCATGCTTATAAATCAAGGTGTTGATTTATAACCGTGTCTTAATAGTAGGCATGCCAGGATTTTGAGTCGATCGGATTCGTCTCAATAGTTAAAGGGAGGTAAAGATTTCTTGAAGAGAATGACGGTTTTAGGCAGGAAAAGGCGGGTCTGACCAGTGCGCAGAGAATAAATAGTTTAGCAACGTTTAAGTATTACTGCGGAGAGTGTAGGCCGGGTAAGCGTTAGCGCCACCCGGCATCCGTTCTTACTGCGCGTTCTTGTCTTCCAGCTCTTCAAGTTCGCTTAAGATGACATCCGGATCGGTTCCCGGCGCTGGCACTTCATGCACCCAGGCGGAGAAGAGTCGCCAGGTCACCGCAAGCAGCACCGGACCGATGAACAGGCCAATCATGCCGAAGGCAATTAACCCTCCAATTACCCCGGACAGGATCAGAATCAGCGGCAGATCAGCGCCCATGCGGATGAGGAGGGGACGGATCACGTTATCCATGGTGCCCACCACGCAACTCCAGACCAGCAGCACCGTGCCCCAGGTCGTATCCCCCGTCCAGTAAAGCCAGATAATGCAGGGAACCAGCACCAGCAGCGGACCGAGCTGCGCCAGACAGGTCATCAGCATGACGACGGTGAAAATGGTGGCATACGGTACGCCGGAAATCGCCAGCCCGATTCCGCCAAGCACCGCCTGCACCAGCGCCGTGACCACCACGCCGAGCGCCACCGCGCGGACGGCCTGGGCTGCCAGCAGCACGGCCGCATCGCCGCGTTTACCTGCCAGTCGGGTGGCGAAATGACGTACCCCCAGCGCAACCTGCTCGCCGCGCCAGTACAGCAGGGCGCTGAAGACCAGCATCAACGTACAGTGCATCATGAAGCGACCAATGTGCGCAGCCTGCCCCACAAACCAGGTGGTGGTTGTGCCGATGTACGGGCGCACTTTGGCCATCAGGGCGCTACCGCCCATCTCCAGCAGGCTGTGCCAGCCGCTGTACAGTTTTGCGCCCACAACAGGAATGCTGTTCAGCCACGCGAGATCCGGCAGCGTCATATCACCGCTGGTGACCGCGCGAATAACCGGGCCGCTACTGTCAACCAGGCTGTTAACCAGCAGTGCAATGGGAATAATAAACAGCAGGAACAACAGCAATGTCATCACCAGCACGGCCAGGCCGCGGCGACCAAACAGCAGTTTCTGCAAACGCAAGAGTAAAGGCCAGGTGGCGACGACGACGGTCGCGGCCCAGGCAAATCCGAGCACGAAAGGACGAACGATCCACAGACACGCAATAATCATAATGGCTAAGAACAGCACCGACAGCAGTATCTGCGCGACATCCCTGGGCTGACGAAGATTGACCATAAACGAAACTTTCCTTAAATGAACACCAGCAAGGCTGATGGGAATATAAACCGCATCTCTCTAATCATCAGTGATTTCAGCGATTTTTGACAGGCGGATTTTGCCCGTAATTCTACGAAGCACATAAGAAAAAAATGTGATAAAACTTTCCAGACACAACGCAAACGATTTCACACTATTCTCATTAGGGTCGACAGCAATGATCCCACAGATTTCTCAGGCACCGGGCGTCGTTCAGCTGGTGCTTAATTTTTTGCAGGCACTGGAGCAACAGGGTTTTACAGGTGATACCGCCACCGATTATGCCGACAGGCTGACGATGGCGACCGATAACAGTATTTACCAGCTTCTTCCCGATGCCGTCGTTTTCCCGCGCTCTACCGCCGATGTGGCGCTCATCGCCCGTCTGGCGTCGCAGGAGCGTTTCAGCTCCCTGGTCTTTACCCCGCGTGGCGGCGGGACGGGCACCAACGGGCAGGCGCTGAACCAGGGCATCATCATTGATATGTCCCGCTATATGAACCGCATCATTGAGATCAACCCGGAAGAGGGGTGGGTGCGTGTGGAAGCGGGGGTGATCAAAGATCAGCTGAATCAGTTTTTGAAACCTTACGGCTATTTTTTTGCGCCAGAGCTTTCCACCAGTAACCGCGCGACCATTGGCGGGATGATCAACACCGATGCCTCGGGGCAGGGCTCGCTGGTCTACGGCAAAACCTCCGATCACGTCATGGGGGTGCGGGCGGTGCTGCTGGGGGGCGATATCCTCGATACCCAACCGATGCCGGTCGAGCTGGCCGAAACGCTGGCAAAAGAGAGCACCACCAGCGGACGGATTTATCGCACGGTGCTGGAGCGCTGCCGTGAAAATCGCGAACTGATCCTCGACAAATTCCCGAAGCTCAACCGCTTCCTGACGGGCTACGATCTGCGCCATGTCTTTAATGACGATCTGAGCCAGTTCGATCTTACCCGCGTACTGACCGGGTCAGAAGGGACGCTGGCCTTCATCACCGAGGCGCGTCTGGATATCACCCGGTTGCCAAAGGTGCGCCGTCTGGTGAACGTCAAATACAACTCCTTTGACTCCGCGCTGCGTAATGCACCGTTTATGGTGGAGGCGCGGGCGCTGTCGGTGGAAACCGTCGATTCAAAAGTCCTGAACCTGGCCCGGGAAGATATCGTCTGGCATTCGGTGAGCGAACTGATTACCGACGTGCCGGATAAAGAGATGCTCGGCCTGAACATCGTCGAGTTCGCCGGGGATGACGCAGAGCTGATTGAGAGCCAGGTGAGCACGCTCTGCCAGCGTCTGGACGAGCTGATTGCGCAGGGGGAAGGCGGCGTCATTGGCTGGCAGCTGTGTAACGATCTCTCCGGCATCGAGCGAATCTACGCGATGCGTAAAAAGGCGGTGGGGCTGCTCGGCAACGCGAAAGGGGCGGCGAAGCCGATTCCGTTTGCGGAAGATACCTGCGTGCCGCCGGAGCACCTTGCTGATTATATTGTGGAGTTTCGCGCGCTGCTCGACAGCCATGGTCTGAGCTATGGCATGTTCGGGCACGTGGACGCGGGTGTGCTGCACGTGCGCCCGGCGCTGGACATGTGCGACCCGCAGCAGGAGATCCTGATGAAGGCGATCTCCGACGAGGTCGTGGCCCTCACGGCCAAATACGGCGGTTTGTTATGGGGCGAGCACGGCAAAGGATTCCGCGCCGAGTACAGCCCGGCGTTTTTTGGCGAACAACTCTACGCCGAGCTGCGTAAGGTGAAAGCCGCGTTTGATCCCGATAACCGCCTTAACCCGGGAAAAATCTGTCCGCCGGAGGGCGTTGATGCGCCGATGTTGCAGGTGGACGCCGTCAAGCGCGGCACCTATGACCGACAAATTCCGATTGCGGTACGCGCCTCCTGGCGCGGCGCGATGGAGTGCAACGGCAACGGGCTGTGCTTCAACTTCGATGTGAAAAGCCCGATGTGTCCGTCGATGAAAATCACCAGCAACCGCATTCATTCCCCGAAAGGGCGTGCCACGCTGGTGCGCGAATGGCTGCGCCTGCTGGCCGACCGCGGCGTTGACCCGCTCAAGCTGGAACAGGAGCTGCCGGAAAAACGCGCCAGCCTGCGCGGGCTTATCGAACGCACCCGCAACAGCTGGCATGCGAACAAAGGCGAATACGATTTCTCGCATGAGGTGAAAGAGGCGATGTCCGGCTGCCTGGCGTGCAAGGCGTGTTCAACCCAGTGCCCGATTAAAATTGACGTGCCGGAATTCCGTTCCCGCTTCCTCCAGCTGTACCACACGCGCTATCTGCGCCCGATGCGCGATCATCTGGTAGCGACGGTTGAGAGTTACGCGCCGCTGATGGCCCGTGCGCCAAAAACCTTTAACTTCTTTATCAATCAGCCGCTGGTGCGCAAACTGTCTGAAAAACATATCGGCATGGTGGATCTGCCGCTGCTGTCGGTGCCATCGCTCCAGCGTCGGCTGGTGGGGCATCGCTCGGCGAACATGACTCTGGAACAACTGGAAGCATTAAGCCCTGAGCAGAAAGCGAAGGTGGTGCTGGTGGTGCAGGATCCGTTTACCAGCTATTACGATGCGCAGGTGGTGGCCGATTTTGTCCGACTGGCCGAGAAAATCGGCTATCAGCCGGTGGTACTGCCGTTCTCCCCGAACGGCAAGGCGCAGCACATTAAAGGCTTCCTGAGCCGCTTTGCGAAAACCGCGCAGAAAACTTCAGATTTCCTGAATCGCGTGGCGCAGCTCGGCATGCCGATGGTGGGCGTTGATCCGGCACTGGTGCTCTGTTACCGGGATGAATATAAGCAGACGCTCGGCGATAAGCGCGGTGATTTTCAGGTCTTACTGGTGCACGAGTGGCTGCCTGCGGTGCTGACGCAAACGCCTTCTCAGGAGGTCAGCGGAGAATCCTGGTACCTGTTTGGGCACTGCACCGAAGTGACGGCGCTGCCGACGGCGCCTGCCCAGTGGGCTTCTATCTTTGCCCGGTTTGGCGCGAAGCTGGAAAGCGTCAATGTGGGCTGCTGCGGTATGGCCGGAACCTACGGCCATGAAGTCAAAAACCACGCTAATTCGCTCGGCATTTACGAGCTGTCGTGGCATCAGGCGATGCAGCGCCTGCCACGTAACCGCTGCCTGGCGACGGGCTACTCCTGCCGCAGCCAGGTGAAACGGGTGGAAGGTAACGGCGTCCGCCATCCATTGCAGGCTTTACTGGAGATTATCGGATGATCTGGAAACGTGCGGTCACGCTGGAGGCCTTAAATGCCATGGGCGCGGAGAACATGGTCGGTTTGCTGGACATCCAGTTCACGCGCATTGGCGACAACGAACTGGAAGCGACGATGCCGGTAGACAGCCGTACTCATCAACCGTTTGGCCTGCTGCACGGCGGCGCGTCCGTCGTGCTGGCCGAAACGCTGGGGTCGGTGGCGGGCTACCTGTGTACGGAAGGAGAGCAGAAGGTGGTGGGGCTGGAGGTCAATGCCAACCACATCCGCTCCGTTCGCAGCGGGCGCGTGCGCGGCGTCTGCCGGGCGCTGCATGCCGGAAGCCGTCATCAGGTGTGGCAGATTGATATTCTGGACGAGCAGGATCGCCTGTGTTGTTCATCCAGGCTGACGACGGCCGTTGTGTAAAGTTTCCGGATGTCTTGCTTTTGGTCAAAAATTAGCCGCTCGATTGTGATATACTGGTCACGTTTTGAACATAAGCGAGGACATCATGGATACTGAAATAACCCCAACACAGCTGGCAATTGAATATTTACGTCGCGATAAAAGCAATCTGTCTCCCGCCCAGTACCTGAAAAAGCTGAAACAGCTTGAGCTGGAATTTACGGATTTGCTGGCGCTCTCTTCAAACGAACTGAAAGAAGAGATCTACTTTGCCTGGCGGTTGGGCGTTCACGTCCATTAAGCAGTGAAGAAAAGGCCGCAAGCGCGGCCTTTTTTGTGCCTGACAGTCAGTATCTGGCAGGCAGTTTATTAATTTTAATCAGCCGGCCTTCTTCCATTTCGATGAACCCGCCCGTTTTCAGATCAGCCAGAATACGCATTACGCCGCTGCGGGAAAGCTGGGTTTTATCCCTGATATACCTTTCCGCCGTCACGCTGCGTCGGTAGCTGTCATCTTCCTGCATCAGCAGCACGAGCTGCTGGCGAATCATCTCGTACGCGGTTGGCGCGCCTTTCGGCATGACGTTGTGATAAAGGCGGTTATAGACAAACATCAGATGATTAGAAAGCAGCCCCCACAGCGCGTTCTCTTTGATAATCTCAGCCACCCGATCGGTCGTGAGCACACCAATCAGGCAAGGCGTTACCGTTCGGAGGTAGTCGGTAAAATAGATGTCCGTCAGGTTAGCGAGACCAAACAGGGCGGGACTGCGCGCCGTCGAAAGCATCATGTCGTCGCTTCTTCTGTATATGGCGACCGTGCCGTCAAGAATTAAATAACACATGCTCTGCCCGTTAACCTGGAGATCAAGTTGCTCGCCGGGATCGGTTCTATGCGTGGCGCAGTGCGGCTGTAAATGAGAAATCAGTTCCTGAGCATAGGGAGAGCCGCGATGCGATGGTTTATCAGAAGACATAGCGTTAACCTGGAAAGAGATAGTACTCTCTATAGTGTCGCTCTTCTTTTCCACCTTCTCCAGAGATAAATACAGCCTCAGTACTTACGGGGTAAGTGATGGATCTCCACTAGCACGCCACGCTCCATGGTGATGTATTTCCCCGTCCGCAACTCCGCGAGGATCCGCATAATGCCGCTGCGTGAAAGATAGGTGCGGCTTTTGATATAGGCTGCGGCGGTAATGTTTTGTCTTATGGCTTCCGGCTCCTGCATCAATTCGACCAGCTGAAAGCGAATAATGTCATAAGCCGACATCTGCGATATCTGAGCGCAATGTTCGTAGACGCGCGATGCGGTATAGATCAGCAGGTTTGAGAAGTGCTCCCATAAATTCTGCTGTGCGACAATACGATTAAAACACGCCAGCGAAACGCTGGCCACCTCTGAAGTTTCCAGCGCTCTGACGTACAGGTGCTCAGAAGAAAACTGGCTGCTCACGCCGAGTATAAATGGCGCGGATTCAGAATTCAGGACGATACCGTCCCCGCGACGGTGCAACGCCACGCTGCCATGTAACAGTAAAAAGCACTGACGGATATCGCCGGAGTAATAATGGATAATTTCCCCTCTGGCAATAATGCCTCTCTCCGCATGCGGCAAAACGTTATCGATTATTTTTTCAATGTGCTTAAAAGGCTTAGCGCCGAGCACCGTTGACTTATCAATTTCTGACTCAGGCGCGAATCGGGTATTCATTTGAGACCTCACTGACTGATGCGATCATTTTTTGATCGGCATAGAGAATTATCTTAAAAAACAGCAGGTCAGGGAATGTTTGCAGCGAGTCTAATTATAGACTTATCTGTTTTTAAGTGTTAATTAATTGAAATTGCAACTTTTTTTATTCAGGTCTAAAAGTAGACTGCGGCCATTATTCTTAAGCTATTTTCGGGTGAATATGTTTTGTATTTGTTAAAAGGGGGTCTACAGCTAGACCTCAAAATTGATTGTATGCGGAAAAAGAGTTGTATAAATTTTGACTCGTCGGAAGGGGTTTTATTTCTGCAACTGAATGTCGGTAATAAATAGAGTAATACGGGATATAAAATTATGAATAAAAAATTGATGATGGCAATGGTAGCAGCAGGTTCTGTACTCACCATGACCAATGCATTCGCAGCGGCCGGTACCGTTAATTTTAACGGAAATATTCTGGATTCTGCCTGCGACGTTGATGTGGCATCCCAGAATCAGGTGGTGGTATTGGGCGATTATTATAAAACGGAATTCCCGACAACCGGGGCGAGAACGGCTGCGACGCAATTTAATATTATTTTGAAAAACTGTCCGGTAACGGTCACCAATGCAAAAGTCCGTTTTGACGGCACGCCGGATTTAACCAACGCCAGCCTGCTGGCGATTGATACGTCCGTGGCGGGGGCGGCCACCGGGGTGGCGATTAACCTGATGACGGCAGATAAAGCCGATCTGCCGCTGCACGGCAGCAACAGCTATATCTACCCACTCAGCAGTACGGCTGATAATACGCTGAACTTCTACGCGCAGTATATCTCCACCGCGGCATCCGTTACCGCGGGCCCGGCTAACTCGGTCGCAAACTTCTCTGTGGTGTACAACTAAGTCAATGGCAGTAATTAGCGGGGGGCCACCCGGCCCCTTGTTTTATGAGGTAAAAAAATGCGTTTTATCACGACAACGGGCCTGGCTATGGCGCTGTTACCGCTGACGTTAACATCCGCCAGTGCAGGCGTAATTATTGGCGGCACCCGTGTTATTTTTGATGGGGCTAAAAAAGAGGCGTCAATAAATATTACGAATCCTGATAACGTTCCTTATTTAATCCAGTCGTGGATAGATGTTCAGGATGAACAATCGGGTAAAGCGCCTTTTATTATCACCCCTCCGCTGTATCGGCTGGACGGCGGGCAAAAAAACCTTGAGCGTATAGTCATGACAGGCTCGCTGCCTCAGGGGCAGGAGAGTTTATTCTGGCTGAACATTAAAGCTATTCCGTCAGCCTCAAAGCAGATGAACTCGCTGCAAATTGCCGTCAAAACGCGCATCAAATTAATTTACCGGCCAGAGACGCTTCGTGCGTCTACCCCCGAGGAGCAGGCCAATAAATTAACCTGGCGTCGTGCGGGAAATACGCTTCAGGTTAATAACCCTACGCCGTACGTTATCAATTTCAATGAAATTACGTTGGGTGATAAGAAACTTGACGATGTCACGTACGTGATGCCTTCAGGCTCAGCCCGTTTTCCGTTACCGAATGGAAGCACTGGCAATACGCTGACGTTTAAAGTCATTAACGATTATGGCAGCCCTGGCGAATTACACCGGGCCAGTTTGTGATCCTTCTGCGTTAATCAGGTGCTCGTCATGACAACGGCATTGAATACAATGCAGCCTGCGCGTCTGGCAATATTTATTGCTCTCGCGCTTGCTGGTGTCTCTCCCACGCTGTATGCCAGTGAGACGTTTAATACGGAACTGGTAGAGCTGGATAATCCCGGAATGGGAAAAGCGGATTTATCTGCCTTTGAATCCGGCTCGCAGGCGCCCGGGACATACCATGTTGATATTATTCTTGACGATCGGCTGCTGGAAACGCGGGATATTCGTTTTATGGCAGTGAAGGATGCTAACGGCAGTGAAACGTTGCAGCCGTGCCTGAGTATCGGGCAGTTAAAAGCGTGGGGCGTGAAAACGGCGCTTTTCCCGCAGCTCGCCGCCGGGGAAGGTGAATGTGCCGATCTCAGGGCGATTCCACAGGCCAGCGCGGATTTCCAGTTTGGCGCCCAGCGCCTGGCGATCAGCATCCCACAGGCGGCCATAGACCTGCCAGCGAGAGGTTACGTTCCGCCGGATATGTGGGATGAAGGCATTACCGCGGCCATGCTGAACTACAGCCTGAGCGGGGCGAACAGCCGGGCAAGAAGCGGGGCAGGCACCCGCAGCGACAACCAGTATGCAAACCTGCGGCCGGGGATCAACGTCGGTCCCTGGCGGTTACGCAACTACACCACCTGGTCCCGCGATGCGTCCGGCCAGGATAAGTGGGATAACGTCTATACCTTGATGCAGCGCGCGATTATTCCCCTGCAAGCCCAGCTTACGCTCGGAGACAGTTCCGCGCCTGCCGATGTCTTTGACAGCATGCCGTTTCGCGGCGTCCAGCTGGCGTCCGACGACGATATGCTGCCGGATTCCCTGAAAGGCTATGCGCCGGTGGTGCGCGGTATTGCGCGAACTAACGCGCAGGTCGTGGTGCGTCAGAATGGCTATCAAATCTACCAAAGCTATGTGGCGCCGGGCGCGTTTGAGATCGCGGATATGTATCCCACCGGCGGCGCGGGCGATCTTGATGTCACGATCGTCGAAGCCGATGGCAGTGAGCAACATTTCACCCTGCCGTACGCTTCGCTGCCGGTCCTGCAACGGGAGGGACGCCTGAAATATGCCCTTACCGCCGGGCAGTATCGCTCGTATAACCGTAGCGTGGAGAAAACCCCCTTCGGGCAACTGACCGGAATTTACGGCCTCCCGCACGGCATCACGCTTTATGGCGGCGGTCAGGGGGCAGATAAGTACCAGTCAGCGGCTCTGGGGGTGGGCAAGAACATGGGCGATCTCGGGGCAGTATCCGCAGACGTCACTCAGGGCTGGTCAACGCCGGAGCATACCGCGAAAACAAGCGGTCAGTCGTGGCGGGCCCGATACAGCAAGAATTTTATCACTACCGGGACGAACTTTTCGATTGCCGGGTATCGCTACTCGACCCGCGGCTATTACGGGATGCAGGACGTCCTCGATTCGTACGGCGACAGCAGCGCGCTTCAGGACAGGCGACGTAACCGTGCCGAGCTGACGATGAGCCAGACGCTGGGGGACAACTTGGGCGCGCTTACCCTCAGTGCGGCGCGGGAAGATTACTGGAATGACGGTAAATCGATGGCGTCGTGGAGCGTCGGCTATAGCAACTACTGGCACAACATCAGCTATGGCCTGACATGGACCTACAGCAAAAATGTCCGCTCAGCGTCAGAGACCCGCGACAGCCAAAAAAACGCTGACCACGACCAGCTTCTGGCGTTCAACGTCAGCATTCCGCTGGATAAATTTTTGCCGCAGACATGGGCTAACTATGGCATGAACGCCAGTAAGCATAACGGGACGACGCATAACGTCGGCCTGAACGGAGTGGCGCTCGAAAATCGTTCCCTGAGCTGGAACGTACAGCAGGGATATGGCACAGAGGGCGTGGGCTATACCGGCAACGTGAACGCGGATTACAAAGGCACCTATGGCGAAGTCACGGCAGGTTATGGTTATGACAAAAACAGTGAACGCCTGAATTACGGGCTGCAAGGCGGCATTCTCGCCCATGCTGATGGCATCACGCTTTCCCAGCCGCTGGGGGAGACCAGCGTCTTAATCAAAGCCCCTGGCGCCCACGACGTGGATATCCGCAATCAGCCCGGTGTACGGACAGATTTTCGCGGATATACGGTCGTGAGCAACCTTTCTGTCTACCGGAAAAACGATCTCACCCTCGATCCGGAAAATATGCCGGACGATGTTGAGCTGGAGATCAACACCCGCACGGTGACGCCGACGCGGGGAGCGGTGGTGAGAGCCGATTATCTGCCGAAGTCAGGACGCCGGGTGCTGATGACCCTGACCGACAACGATCGCGCCGTTCCGTTTGGGGCGGTGGTCACCCTTGTGGGTGATGACAGCGGCAGTTTTATTGTCGGCGATCGCGGTCAGGTCTATTTAACCGGGATGCGCGAGCAGGGAACGTTAGTCGCCACATGGGGAAGTCAGGCCAGCCAGCAATGCCGCGCTGATTTCACGCTGCCGAATCATTCAACGTACGGTGGGATCGCTGATATGCGCGCCACCTGCCGTCAGGAACGCTAACATGAAATGTCTTAAGGCGATGCTGCTGCTCTGTATGCTCGCGGCGGCAAATATGGCTCGGGCCGGTACCTGCACCACCATCACCCCGCAGCTTTCCACCCTGTCCGTGGGGACGATCAACGTGCAGCGCGATGCGCCTGTCGGCACGGTAGTATTTTCCGGCGCGGCGTCAGCCACAGGCTCCTATCTTACCGGGTGTACGAATCCGCTGATGCTGGGATTCAGCATGCGCTACAACGGCGCCACGTTGAGCAGCTACGGCAACCATGTCTACAACACGAACATCAGCGGGATAGGGATACGCTTTTCTTCCAACGGCTATTTTGAAAACCCGAGCAATACGTTCTCCTACAATGCGCAGACCTCCTATGTGGACTGGTACGGTGGGAGGATTGAGCTGGTGGTGACGGGGCCGGTCTCATCGGGGGCATTAACGCCGGGGGTGATTGGCGTCGTGACGCTTCAGGGAAGCGACGGTCTCTACCGTGACGGTCTGACCACGCAGCTCACCTCCGGCACCATCAATGCTCTGGCGTGCACGGTGAATACGGCCCAGCTGACGTTTCCGATAGGGGATATTCCCGCTTCGGCGTTCGGCACCGTGGTGGGCACCACGCCCGCGGGAGCACAGAACACGCAAAACCTGGGCCTGACCTGCGCCGCCGGAACCAATATTACGGTCTCGCTCAGTGGAATACAGAATCCGGACAGCGCCAATACCAGCGTGATGGCCTTAACCGGGCAAGGAAATGCCGGCACTGCAAAAGGGGTGGGGGTGCAGCTTATCTATAACGGTGCACCGCTGGTGATGAACAGCCGACTATTTTTGCGGCAGTCTGCCGGGGGGCAAGAGACATTGCCACTAACGGCCCGATATTACCAGACGTTAACCCGCGTGGAGTCAGGTTCAGCGAATGCCTCCGCCACCCTTAATGTGACCTACCAGTAGCAGGTAAGAAGATGAAAATAAGATGCTGGACACTGCTTTTACTTGCCTTACTCAGCGGGAAGGTATGCTCCGCTGATAGCATCAACATCGGTGTGACGGGAAATATCGTGGCGTCGCCGTGCATATTTAATGGCGGCAATAACAGCCTCGATGTCAATCTGGGCAATATTCAGGCAACCAATATGGCGACGCCGGGCTCAACATCGGATCCGGTGCCTTTCAGTCTGCTGTTTACCCAGTGCCCAACGGGAACGCAGAGTGTGACCGTCGCTTTCACCGGCAGCCCCGATCCCGAGGCGGGCGCGGACTATTTTATGAACAGTGGTTCGGCCACGCATGTGGCGATAGCCATGCGCGATGCCCAAACCGGTACGCTCAAAGGAACAGGCACAAGCATGACCCAGACCATTGCCGCGGACAGAACCGCGACATTGGCTATGCTGGCCTCGGTAACATCCATGACGGGCGGCGCCACGCCGGGAAGCATCAGTGCGGTTGTTATGATGACGATGCAGTACAACTGAATGCCGGTGATAAGCCTTTTTTAAAGACGTTGGTGTGAACTATGTTAAATATTCTGATTCAGGAAACGGATCTGTTTTTTCAGGCTGGGCTACAGAGCTTTTTCGAAGATTTTTTTAAGCATAACTTTCATCGCTCCATTACATTTCACCTGGCGCTGACCAATGAAAACGTCAGCCAGGCCGATATTATTGTTCTTTCATTATGTCAGGGGGAAACGCTGACCTGTTTTCCGGAGTTACTGGCCCGGCAAAAAGGCATTGTGATAGGTCTCGTTGACGATGAGCTGCGCTTTTCGGCGCTGCCTTCCTGCTTTCAGGACATCATTTTTCTCCCACGCCGGGCGTCGCTTGATCGTATAAGCGGCGTTCTGTTTATTGCGTGGTTCGCAACGCAATTACCGGGTTACACCTAGAATAAAAAGACCTGTTTCGACTGCCAGCATAAAGATTTATCCCGGCAACAGATTCGTATTATGGTCAATTTTTACCGGGGGCTGTCGGTGGTGCAGACCGCGAACGCGTTGAAGATGAGCGAAAAAACGGTCTTTACCCATAAATATATGATGATGCAGAAATTTAATCTGCGAAGCGATTACGAGCTGATCGTACTGTTGAGAAGGCTGATGGAGAAAAAGAGCCGTCCGAACCTGCTTCGCGATTACCTGGAAAATAATTATGCACAACAAATAGCCTGAAACGGCAGCGGATAGCGGGCCGGGCAGCGATAGCTACCCGGCAATGCATTTAAACGTTAACCGCAGCGATCAACCGCGTCTTCATGGTCTGGTATGCGGAGGCCGCAAAATCCTCCGCCCAGCGCTGGTCCTCGATCGCCTCCAGCTGCACGGCGCAATACTTCGTTTCCGGCGTTCTGGAGATCGGGTCGAGATTATCCTGCGTCAGCTCATTACAGGCGCCAATCCACCACTGGTAGGTCATATAGATTGCTCCCGCATTGATGCGCTCGCTGATGCTGGCGCGGGTGATCACTTTACCCCGGCGTGAACGCACCCAGACCAGCTGGCCCTCGGCAATCCCCCGTTCATCCGCGTCGGCCGGGTTGATCTGCACCTGGCCCGGCTCGTCGGCCAGGCTTTGCAGCGCCGCGCAGTTCCCGGTCATTGAGCGACAGGAGTAGTGACCCACTTCGCGCACCGTGCACAGTACCAGCGGGTAATCCGCATCCGGTGTCTCCGCCGGCGCGCGCCAGGGGGCGGCAAATAGCTGGCCTTTGCCAGTGGGGGTGTCGAACTGATTATCCTTGTACAGGTAGGGCGTGCCGGGATGATCGAGGGTTGGGCAGGGCCACTGCACATGGCCCATCTCACCCATTTTTTCGTAGGTCACGCCGTAGAAGAGGGGGCACAGCTCGCGCATTTCGTCCCAGATCTGCTGGTTATCCTCGTAATGCATGGGATAGCCCATCTCCGTGGCCAGCAGGCTGATGATCTCCCAGTCGCGCTTCACGTTGCCGCTGGCCTCAATGGCTTTGCCGAATCGCTGGAAGCCGCGATCGGCACAGGTGAATACACCGGCGTGTTCTCCCCATGAGGTGGCAGGGAGTAGCACGTCAGCCACCTCTGCCGTTTTGGTCATAAAGATGTCCTGAACCACCACAAAATCGAGCGCCTCAACGCCGCGGCGGACCAGACCCAGATCGGCTTCTGTCTGAAGCGGATCTTCCCCCATGATGTAATATGCTTTGATCTTACCTTCCAGCGCGAGATGCGGCACTTCGGTGATACGCGTTCCGACGCGATCGTCCATCCGGTTGACATTGATTTTCCACGCATCGGCAAATTTCAGTCTGACCGCCGGATCAGTGACGTCCTGGTAGCCGGGGAACATATTGGGCAGAACGCCCATATCGCAGGCACCCTGAACGTTATTTTGTCCGCGAACCGGACCCACGCCGACGGCAGGGCGGCCCAGATTGCCGGTCAGCAGCGCCAGGCTGGAGAGACCTTTCACCACATCGACCGCCTGACCAAACTGCGTGACGCCCATTCCCCACATCACCGTCGCTGAAGGCGCCGCCGCGAACATGCGCATTGCCTGACGAACATCCCGCGCGGGGATCCCCGTCAGATGTTCAACCTGCTCGGGGGCGTAATCTTTTACCGTCAGCCGGTACGCCTCAAGCCCTTCGGTAAAGCGGGCAACGTAGTTTTTGTCGTACAGTTCCTCTTCCAGCAGGACATAGCCAAAGGCATTGACCAGCGCCATGTTACTGCCATTTTTTAACTGAAGATGAAGATCGGCAATGCGTGCCGTTTCAATATGACGCGGATCGCAGACGATGATTTTAGCGCCATTTTCACGTGCTTTAAGCACGCGTCGGGCGACGATGGGGTGAGAGTCGGCGCAGTTATAGCCGAATACCAGCAGGCATTTTGAGTTTTCAATATCGTTAATGGAATTGCTCATGGCGCCGTTGCCGAGGGTCTCCTGTAAACCGGCAACGGACGGACCGTGACAGACGCGGGCGCAGCAGTCGACGTTGTTAGTATTCAGCACCGCACGGGCAAATTTTTGCATCACATAGTTGGTCTCATTGCCCGTTCCCCGCGAGGAACCCGTGGTCATAATGGAGCGAGGGCCGTACTGTTCTTTGATGCTTTTAAGCCTGTGAGCGGTATAGCGAATGGCCTCTTCCCAGGTCACAGGGGTAAAGGCCTCACCTTTACTGTAGCGGATCATGGGCTGCGTCAGGCGGGGGGTAAGCAGCCGTGTATCATTAAGAAAGTCCCAGCCGTAGTACCCTTTCAGGCAAAGCGTGCCCTGATTGGTTACGCCATCAGCGGCTTCGGCACGGATAATCCGGTTATTTTCAACGACGAGGTTTAGTTTGCAGCCTGCACCGCAGTAGGGGCAGACGCTGGCGATTTTTTTCATCAATAACAGACCTGTTAAGAAATGAAGCACTGTTTACTGGAAAGCCCAGTCCCTTAGCGGACTAAGCAGGATCCATGCCACATTCAGGGTGCTTCATTAACAGGGTGTTATGCAAAAGAGGGCGTGTCATCGTCAGTCTGTTCGTCAGAATTGACGATGACACGCTATCCGCAAAGATGGGAAGAGAGAGGCGTTAAAGATCGTCCATGGTGTAACCGACGACAATTTCCAGCGTCTTGCGGATCACATCCGCCTTAACGACATCGTCGGTGGATTCGAGCGTCTGGATCAGCCAGAGAATGATCGCTTTGTTGGTCAGATGACCTTCGGAAGCGAGAACACAACGAACCGCAGTCGAAAAAATGGCAGACTCTTCAGCAAAGCGATCGCCTGCGTGACGGAAATACTCCGACAACGCGCTATCTAAAAAGGCGGAGTGGTATTCGGGTTGAAGCTGAATATTTTGTCTCATTTGTTCTCACCGTAGCTGTAAAGTTGTAGTCAATGTATCTTTTTGGGATCGGACGGTTTTCCATTTCCAAATAACGGCACTACATTGTCTCGGTTATTTTTGAGAGATCCCTCTCTCGATATTCGTCCTTGTGCGGTTCTGCGACCTTTAAAAGCGACCGTGCCAGAGCTGATTTCAGCTATCACCCTCGCTAATGTCTCCCGCCGCTGGGGATCCTTTTCATATGCTTGCATGTTACGCAGACGCTGAACCAATCCCTCGGTCGTCACGGGACCGCGCTCCTTCAAAAGTGAAAGAGCGGCTTCTCCAATAAGCTGGTCGATCAGTCTGTCCGCATCACTGCTGTTCATAACATTAACGTTCGAAGAGCAGGCCAAGAAGCATGTGATAATGATGTTCCTCTTCCGGGCCATTGGCCTTTTCAAGGCGACTTAACAGTTTTGTGCAGAGCGATTTGCGATTCAGATTCCGCCCGTCGCTAAGGATTTCAACAACAACCTGACCCAATGTTTCCTGTTGAGTAGGAAGCGCGGCTTTTTCGAAGTACTGCGCGATTGCTGTTGCTGAGTCTGCGAAGTGTCCGTTCTGCTGCATGTTTCGCTCCTGTAAATTTTCGTAATCAGTAACGTTACATTTAAGGTATACATAATTTTCAAATCTGTACATTGAAAATGTACAATTTTTTAAATATTTTATAATATATTTAATAAAGTATTTATTTATCATATGGTTATATGTATACAGTTTACTGCGGGATTCACAAGATATATTGTACAATTCGAAATGGCGTCGCAGAGTTGTACAAGCCAGGAAAAGGCGAAAAGAAGCCGTGTAAATCGTTGAGTTGTAAATTATTTGTTGGGCAATTAATGTGCTATAACAGAGTTCTCCCCACGTGTTTTCGTGGTCACCCCCTCAATCTTCAGGATTAGCATGCTCACAACCATTATTTACCGCAGTCATATCTGCGAGGACGTTCCAGTGAAAGCGCTGGAAGACATGGTCGCTGCTGCAAATTGTAGAAATCGCCAGTTCGATGTGACGGGGATTTTGCTGTTTAACGGCACACACTTTTTTCAGTTACTTGAAGGGCCCGCTGAGAACGTTAAGGAGATCTATGAGCTCATCTGCCGTGACCCACGGCATCACAACGTGGTCGAGTTGTTAAGCGATCACGGGCCTTCAAGACGTTTTGGCAACGTGGGTATGGAGCTCTTTGACCTTCGTCAGTACGACACCGACGAAGTGCTGCAACAGGTTCTCGATAAAGGCACAACCCGCTATCAGCTGACCTATAACGATCGCGCCCTGCAATTTTTCCGCACCTTCGTTGAGGCCACTGAAAAAGCCAACTACTTTGAGCTGCCTCCGGCTGACGCCTGGGAATTTGTCACCGAAAATACGCCGTTATCCTCCCAGCCAACGGTTGTGGCAAAGGGTGCGGACTGTAGTTTCGCATTTCAACCTATCGTCGATCCGTTTATGCAGCAGGTGGTTTCCTGGGAAGCCCTGATCCGCACGCCGTCCGGTGACTCCCCGGAAAGCTATTTTGCCAACCTGTCGCGTGAGGCGCTGTACGAATCGGATCTGAAGAGTAAGCAGGTGGCTTTGTCGATGGCCAGCGCGCTGGGCCTACAGACTCAAACGTTGTCCATTAATCTGCTGCCGATGACGCTGGTCAATGTTCCTGGCGCCGTCGATTTTTTACTGACGGCAATTGAGGCGAACGGTTTTGTGCCGGAGCAAATTGTGGTCGAGTTCACCGAGAGCGAGGCGATCTCGCGCTTTGAAGAGTTCACCAGCGCGGTCAGACAGCTTAAAAGCGCCGGGATCAGCGTGGCCATCGATCACTTTGGCGCGGGTTTCGCCGGTCTGCAACTGCTGGCCCAGTTCCAGCCGGACAGAATCAAGATCAACCGTGATTTGATTGCCAACGTGCACAAGAGCGGCCCGCGTCAGGCGATCATTCAGTCAATTATTAAATGCTGCGCCTCCCTGGAAATTCTGTTTTGTGCGGTAGGCGTAGAGTTGGCTGAAGAGTGGATGTGGCTGGAATCTGCCGGGATTTCTCAGTTCCAGGGGCACCTTTTCGCCAGCCCGCGTGTGGGGGGCATTCCGGCGATTGCCTGGCCCGAGAAAAAGTACGATTTATAAAAACCTGTACGTAACTCTTAAAAGTGACCTGTACGTACGGCTAAATTTATACAACAATACATTAACGAGTGAGTGGTTCGTTGAGCCATTCACTTGTCTCAGAACGAGGAGTTAGTTATACAAATGATTTGTACAATCTGATAAGGTTGGTTTGGTTAGGTATGGAAGTATTGTGCGTGAGGGAGTTAATGGCCTATTACAGTATCGGCGAAGTGGCCGAACGATGCGGTATCAACCCCGTTACGCTGCGTGCCTGGCAGCGCCGTTATGGATTGTTGAAGCCGCAGCGAAGCGAAGGGGGTCATCGTCAGTTTGACGATGAAGATATCCTGCGTATCGAAGAGATCAAACGCCTGATGAAAACGGGTGTTTCGGTCGGTAAAGTAAAAGCGCTTCTTGAAAATACAGAAGTGATGACTCAGGGGAACTGGGCATCGTTTCAGGAAGAGATGTTAACCGTTCTGCGCTATGCCAATCCGGCAAAACTGCGCGCCAAAATCGGCGAGTTCCGCCGTGACCATGCGATGGATGTTCTGATAGATAACATCATCACCCCTGTGCGGCAGCGAATGAACCAGGACCAGAATACGGTGCGTCACATGGCGAGCCTGCTTGATGGTGTCCTGATTGAGTTTGCCGTTGCAAGCCTGGGTGAGTCGCGAAAAAAAGCAGGTAAAGATGCGCTGCTGGTCGGGTGGGAGTGCGACGACCGTACGCATTTGTGGCTGGAAGCGGCCCGTCTTGCCTACAAGGGCTGGCATATCGACGTGCTGGCTGAGCCGATTGATTCTCCGCGTCCGGAACTCTTTCCCGGGCAAAAAATTTTCGTCTGGACCGGTAAAGCGCCTACGCCTCGTCAACAGGAGCAGCTCGACCACTGGCGTGAACAGGGTTTCGCCGTTTCGTTCCATCACTGATGTTAAGGGGGCCGACGGTAAACCGCCAGCGCGGGATTTTTGCTTTCTGGCGATACGACAGGGGTATTCTCAAAGATGCATTGCATCAGTACCCCTGTCATATCGTCGCTCATTTGTCGCCAGCAACATTTCGCGTGTACTGTGCAGCTGTAACTGATTGCACTTTCCACGCCCCGTTTTCTTTGGCCATGCAGTCAACGACAACATGCTCCTGTTTCTTGCCGAACGCGATGTAAACGTTCACGCAAACCGGATCGGAATCTACAGCGATGGCGGCGACATTCGCTGACCAGTCATCACGAATATCCTGGGCCTTTAAAAACAAATCAGCGTCGTAAAATACGTCACTTTCTTCTCCGTATCCTGGATCCTGCGTATGCCGCAGTTTTTTCATCGTTGACGCTGTGACGAATTTATCGATCTCGTTCCCGTCCAATATTGGGTAAATGTCCTTTGCTATCTGACTGACATACCATTTATTGAACTTCACGGCCTGCTCAGCAGGGCCGAGTGGTTTCGCATTAGCTACAGCAGACACCATGCAGAGTAAAAGTAATATTTTCTTCATTACGGATGCCTGTAAATTGTGATTTTTGGCTGAATTTTTCGGTACGTCGGGCCAGGGTAGAGTGTTCTTTGTTTGAAATCGGAATACCAGGTTCCGGATCCGTCATAAATGCATGCGTGCCCGTGCTGATTCTCACCGGGTAGCGCATCAATAACAGCAACATCACCTTCCAGAAGGGTTCCGTATGCTTTTTTGAAGCCCGCCTTTTCGAGAGAACGCCAAAAGTCTTTGGCGTCAGCACCTTCAATTTTCAACCCGCCTGCACGTATCGCGACAGCTACCGCGCGGGCGCAATAACCACCACTTTCATGATGGGCATGGCTGCGAGCATATGAAACAGCCTCATGTTTATTCCATGACATAAAATTTCCTTATCAGCTGAATGGTTAAAAAGGGAAACATTACGCCGAAAAGGGGCAAGTTTATGTAATTAATCATGATCGGAATTTAACCACTATCAGACTGATAAATAATGGTTAACTCATCCATCAAACGTCTTTATGCGCGCCCAGGTAAGGCAAAAAAGATGAAAAAGAACCTGGCTTAAGGGGAGGCATACGTAAAAAATGTATAGGGTGCCTGGGCGTACTTTGGCTATCTTAAAAATAGGTATTTCCAATGCAATTTTTATCATTGCCCGCCACCTAACCGCCTTTATCATGAAATGCATTATTTATCAATGCATTGAACAAATCTAACCATCCCATCCGCATCCCGTCACAGGGTCTATGCTTAATGAAAGTAGCCAAAAAGGGCGGTTTAGCCCAAAGCCCCTGCTCGCAGGGGGTTGAAGTGATAATCGTTATCACTAACATGGTGTTATGCCCTGGTGGCTTATCAGATGAGGTGGACCTATGGAACTGCATTCAGAAACCTTCAATCCGGCCGATTTTGCCTGGCGTGGCTTAACGCTGACGCCAGCGGCGGCGGCGCATATTCATGAGCTGGTGGCAAAAAATCCCGACATCCTCGGCGTACGCTTAGGCGTTAAGCAGACTGGCTGCGCGGGATTTGGCTACGTGCTGGATACCGTAACCGAGCCTGAAAAGGACGATCTGGTCTTTGAAACCGACGGTGCAAAGTTATACGTCGCGCTACAGGCGATGCCGTTTATCGATGGAACCGAAGTCGACTACGTTCGGGAAGGTTTAAACCAGTTATTCAAATTTCATAACCCGAAAGCCCAGAACGAATGCGGCTGCGGCGAAAGCTTTGGGGTATAGGCGGTACTATGTCTCGTAATACTGAAGCAACGAGTGATGTAAACACCTGGAGCGGCGGACACCTCAATTATAAAGAGGGTTTCTTCACGCAGCTGCAAACCGATGAGCTGGCGAAAGGCATCAACGAAGAGGTCGTGCGCGCCATTTCGGCGAAACGTAACGAGCCGGAGTGGATGCTGGAGTTTCGCCTGAGCGCATTCCGCGCTTGGCTGGAGATGGAAGAACCCCACTGGCTGAAAGCGCATTACGATAAGCTGAACTATCAGGATTACAGCTACTACTCCGCGCCCTCCTGCGGCAGCTGTGATGATACCTGTGCCTCGCAACCCGGCGCGGTACAGCAAACCGGTGCCGAGAACAGCTTCCTGAGTAAAGAGGTGGAAGAGGCGTTCAATCAGCTCGGCGTGCCCGTGCGCGAAGGCAAAGAGGTGGCGGTAGACGCCATTTTTGACTCCGTCTCGGTGGCAACCACCTACCGTGAAAAACTGGCGGAGCAGGGGATAATTTTCTGCTCCTTCGGGGAAGCCATTCACGATCACCCGGAGCTGGTGAAAAAGTACATCGGTACCGTGGTGCCGAGTAACGATAACTTCTTCGCGGCACTGAATGCGGCGGTAGCGTCAGACGGCACCTTTATCTACGTGCCGAAAGGCGTGCGCTGCCCGATGGAGCTCTCGACCTATTTCCGCATCAACGCGGAAAAAACCGGTCAGTTTGAACGCACCATCCTGGTGGCCGATGAAGGCAGCTACGTCAGCTATATCGAAGGCTGTTCGGCGCCGGTGCGCGACAGCTACCAGCTGCACGCGGCGGTGGTAGAGGTCATCATCCATAAAGACGCGGAAGTGAAATACTCTACGGTACAGAACTGGTTCCCGGGCGACGGCAACACCGGTGGTATTCTGAACTTCGTCACCAAGCGTGCGCTGTGCGAAGGCGAAAACAGCAAAATGTCCTGGACGCAGTCAGAAACCGGCTCCGCCATTACCTGGAAATACCCGAGCTGTATTCTGCGCGGCGACAACTCCATCGGTGAGTTTTACTCCGTGGCGCTGACCAGCGGTCATCAGCAGGCCGATACCGGCACCAAGATGATCCACATCGGTAAAAACACCAAATCGACCATCATCTCCAAAGGGATCTCTGCCGGTCACAGCCAGAACAGCTATCGCGGGCTGGTGAAAATCATGCCGACGGCTACCAACGCGCGTAACTTCACCCAGTGTGACTCCATGCTGATTGGCGCGGACTGCGGGGCGCACACCTTCCCGTATGTCGAATGCCGCAATAACAGCGCCCAGCTCGAGCATGAGGCTACTACGTCACGTATTGGTGAAGATCAGCTTTTCTACTGCCTGCAACGCGGGATCAGTGAAGAAGATGCGATTTCAATGATCGTTAACGGCTTCTGTAAGGACGTGTTCTCTGAACTGCCGCTGGAATTTGCCGTTGAAGCCCAGAAACTCCTCGCCATTAGTCTTGAACACAGCGTCGGTTAAGGAAAGCACATGTTAAGCATTAAAGATTTACAGGTTAGCGTGGAAGAGAAAGAGATCCTGCGTGGCCTCAATTTTGACGTCAAACCGGGTGAAGTTCACGCCATCATGGGGCCAAACGGCTCCGGGAAAAGTACGCTTTCAGCGACGCTGGCAGGACGCGAAGATTATGAAGTCACCCGCGGCTCCGTTGAGTTTAACGGCAAAGATCTGCTGGAGATGTCGCCGGAAGAGCGTGCCGGCGAGGGCATCTTTATGGCCTTCCAGTATCCGGTGGAAATTCCGGGCGTCAGCAACCAGTTCTTCCTGCAAACCGCGCTGAACGCGGTGCGCAAGTATCGCGGCCTTGAGGCGCTGGATCGCTTTGACTTCCAGGATCTGATGGAAGAGAAGATTAAGCTGCTGAAAATGCCGGAAGATCTGCTGACCCGCTCGGTAAACGTGGGTTTCTCCGGCGGTGAGAAGAAACGTAACGATATTCTGCAAATGGCGGTTCTGGAGCCAGCGCTGTGCATTCTCGATGAGACCGATTCAGGGCTGGATATCGATGCCCTGAAGATCGTTGCCGACGGGGTGAACTCCCTGCGTGACGGCAACCGCTCATTTATCATCGTCACTCACTACCAGCGAATTCTGGACTACATCAAACCGGACTATGTCCACGTGCTTTACCAGGGACGCATTGTGAAATCCGGTGACTTTACGCTGGTTAAACAACTGGAGGAGCAGGGTTATGGCTGGCTTACCGAACAGCAGTAATGCACTCCAGCAGTGGCACCGGCTGTTTGAAGCGCAGGGGGGAGCGCGCTCTGAACAGGCTCAGCACCATCTCCAGCAGATGCTGCGTCTCGGTTTACCGACGCGTAAACATGAGAACTGGAAATATACCCCGCTGGATGGTCTGCTAAACGGCGAGTTTGTCACCCGTCTGGCGCAGGTCAGCCCCGATCAGCGCGACAGGCTGGCGCTGAGCGTGGATGCCGTGCGTCTGGTGTTTGTCGACGGTCAGTTCCGGGCGGAGCTGAGCGACAGCGTGCAGGAGAGCGGGTTCGATATCGCCATTAACGATGAGCGCCAGTCATTGACTGCTCCCGTTCAGCCTGAAGTCTTCCTGCACCTGACAGAGAGCCTGTCGCAGTCTGTCACCCATATTCGCGTTAAGCGTAACCAGCGTCCGGCTAAGCCGCTGCTGCTAATGCATATCACCCAGGGCGTTGAGGGTGATGAGATTAACACCGCCCACTATCGCCACCATTTTGAGCTGGCAGAAGGGGCAGAGGCGACGGTGATCGAGCATTACGTCAGCCTTAACGATACCCGTCATTTCACCGGTTCGCGTCTGACGATGAACGTGGCGGCCAATGCCCAGCTGCACCACATCAAGCTGGCGTTTGAAAATTCGCTCAGCCACCACTTCGCCCACAACGATATTCTGCTGGGCCAGGATGCCGCGGCGTACAGCCACAGCTTCCTGCTTGGCGGCGCGGTGCTGCGCCACAACACCAGCACCCAGCTGAACGGTGAGAACACTACGCTGCGTATTAACAGCCTGGCGATGCCGGTGAAGTCAGAAGTGTGCGACACGCGCACCTGGCTTGAGCATAACAAAGGCTACTGCAACAGCCGTCAGCTGCACAAAACCATCGTCAGCGACAAAGGCCGTGCGGTGTTTAACGGCCTGATCAACGTGGCGCAGCACGCCATCAAAACTGACGGGCAGATGACCAACAACAACCTCTTGCTGGGACGTCTGGCAGAGGTGGACACCAAACCACAGCTGGAAATCTATGCGGACGACGTAAAATGCAGCCACGGCGCGACGGTCGGGCGTATTGACGATGAGCAGATGTTCTACCTGCGCTCGCGCGGGATAGACCAGCAGGCCGCGCAAAAGATGATTATTTACGCCTTTGCGGCTGAGCTGACGGAAGCGCTGCCCGATGGCGGACTTAAACAGCAGGTGCTGGCCCGTATCGGTCAGCGGCTGCCTGGAGGCGAAGCATGACATTTCCCGTAGAGAAAGTCCGGGCAGATTTTCCGGTACTGACCCGTGAAGTGAACGGTCTGCCGCTGGCCTATCTCGACAGTGCGGCCAGCGCGCAAAAACCGAATCAGGTGGTGGATGCGGAAGCCGAGTTTTACCGCCACGGTTATGCGGCGGTACATCGCGGGATCCACACCCTGAGCGCCGAGGCGACCCAGCGCATGGAAAACGTGCGCACGCAGGTTGCAGCCTTCCTCAACGCGCGTTCGCCGGAAGAGCTGGTGTTCGTGCGTGGCACCACCGAAGGGATCAACCTGGTGGCTAACAGCTGGGGCAATGCGCAGGTGCACGCGGGGGATAACATCATCATCACCCAGATGGAGCACCACGCCAACATCGTGCCCTGGCAGATGCTCTGTGAGCGTGTGGGGGCGCAACTGCGGGTGATCCCTCTGAATGAAGACGGCACGCTCCAGCTGGAAAAACTGGACGCTCTGCTGGACGACAGAACGCGGCTGGTGGCGGTGACTCACGTTTCAAACGTACTGGGGACGGAAAATCCGGTGGCGCTGATCGTCGACAAAGCCCATCAGGCCGGTGCGAAAGTGTTGATTGATGGTGCCCAGGCGGTGATGCACCATGCGGTTGACGTTCAGGCCCTGGACTGCGATTTCTACGTCTTCTCCGGGCACAAGCTCTATGGCCCGACGGGCATCGGCGTGTTGTATGTGAAAGAGGACATTCTCCAGGCCATGCCGCCGTGGGAAGGGGGCGGGTCAATGATCGCCACCGTCAGCCTGACGGACGGCACAACCTACGCCCGTGCGCCCTGGCGCTTCGAGGCGGGTACGCCCAACACGGGCGGGATCATCGGGCTGGGCGCGGCCATTAGCTACGTCTCTGAAACGGGGCTGGCGGCGATTCAGGAGTACGAACAGCTGCTGATGCATTATGCCTTGCAGGAGCTTGCCAGCGTCCCGGATCTGACCTTATATGGTCCTGCTGACCGTCTGGGTGTGATAGCCTTCAACCTCGGCAAGCATCACGCCTATGATGTGGGCAGTTTCCTTGATAATTACGGCGTCGCTGTGCGTACCGGGCATCACTGCGCGATGCCGCTGATGGCGTATTATCAGGTACCGGCTATGTGCCGCGCATCGCTGGTGATGTACAACACAACGGAAGAGGTCGACAGACTGGTGGCGGGACTAAAACGTATTCACCAGCTGCTTGGCTAACGGAGAGGCGAGAGATGGCAGATTTGCCGGACAGAGATAAATTGCTGCGCAACTTTGGGCGTTGCGCAAACTGGGAAGAGAAATACCTTTATATCATCGAGCTGGGTCAGCGCCTGCCGCCGCTCAGCGAAGAGGCGCATAACCCGGACAACATCATCCAGGGCTGCCAGAGCCAGGTCTGGATCCTGATGCAGCAGACGGATGAAGGCGTAATCGAATTACAGGGTGACAGCGATGCCGCCATTGTGAAGGGGCTTATTGCCGTCGTATTTATTCTTTATCATCAGATGTCGGCGCAGGATATTGTCGCCTTTGACGTTCGCCCGTGGTTTGAAAAAATGGCCTTAACTCAACACCTCACCCCGTCCCGATCCCAGGGGCTGGAAGCGATGATCCGCGCCATACGCGCCAAAGCCGCAATCCTTAGCTAAACTGACAGAACAGCATTCATTCTGTTTCGCGGGGTGGTTTCCACCTCGCTGGTTTTTCAGCTTTCTGACGTTTGGTCAGTGAATAAGGAATCTCAGCATGAAGCGCGCGTCTCTAATAACTCTATTACTCCTTGGTTCGCTCAGTGCTGTTAATTCAGCCAGGGCGGTTGATTATCCTTTACCGCCCGCAGGCAGCCGCCTGATTGGGCAAAACCAGACATACACCATTCAGGAAGGTGACAATAAACTTCAGTCTATCGCTCGTCGGTTTAATACCGCCGCACAGCTCATCCTTGAAACAAATAATACCATTGCACCAGTGAACCCTGCGCCAGGAACGGTCATTACGATCCCTTCCCAGATGCTACTGCCGGACACCGAGCGCGAGGGCATTGTGGTGAATCTGGCGGAGCTGCGTCTTTACTTCTATCCGCCTGGCGAAAATATCGTGCAGGTCTATCCGCTGGGTATTGGTCAGCTTGGGCTGGAAACACCGGTTAGCACCACCCGTGTGAGTCAGAAAATCCCTAACCCTACATGGACCCCCACAGCGGGCATCAGAGCGCGCTCACTGGCCCAGGGCATTAAACTGCCGCCTGTGGTACCCGCAGGGCCAAATAACCCGCTGGGGCGCTTTGCGCTGCGTCTGGGCATAGGGAATGGGGAATATCTTATTCACGGCACCAGCGCGCCGGACAGCGTAGGGCTGCGGGTCAGCTCGGGTTGTATGCGAATGAACGCGCCGGATATCAAAGCGTTGTTTGAGCAAGTGCGCGTCGGCACGCGGGTGCAGATCATCAATGAGCCGGTGAAGTTCTCCGTCGAGCCGGACGGCAAACGTTATATCGAAGTGCACAGGCCGCTGGCGCAGGCTGAGGGCGAAAACCCACAGACGGTGCCGTTCACGCACTCGGCGGCGTTTACCGCTTTTGCTGCGGAATCAGGTAGCGATAAAACGCTTATCGATAAAGCCCTGGCGCGCAGAGCGGGGATCCCGGTTGCCGTTTCAGCAGGCAGTGGTTCGTCAGCCAGCAATTCTGTCCTGTCGGTGCAGAACAGTCGTGTCTCAGCGGCGGTGGCGGAAGGCGAGGGCGAGAAGGCGCTTCAGTAGAGGTTTGACGAAGGCAAAAAAAATGGCGCACAATGTGCGCCATTTTATTAACAGGTACTATTACTTACGGTATTTAGTAGCCTGGTTGTCCAGACGCTGGTTAGCGCGAGCTGCGTCGTCTTTAGCAGCCTGAACGTCGGAACGCATTGCGTTCACGTCGTTGCTCAGCTGGTCAACTTTAGCGTTCAGAGTCTGAACGTCAGAAGACAGCTGATCGATTTTAGCGTTGCTGGAGCAACCTGCCAGCAGAGTAGAACCCAGGATTACCGCGCCCAGTACCAGTTTAGTACGATTCATTATTAATACCCTCTAGATTGAGTTAATCTCCATGTAGCGTTACAAGTATTACACAAAGTTTTTTGGGTTGAGAATATTTTTTTGATGGGATTACGCCTATTTTTGATCGTTCGCTCAAAGAAGCAACGAAATCGGCAATTTTGACGAAAAAGCTATGTTAAAAAAGGCATTTTTCATCGGATTCATCTTAGATAAATCGCGATTAAATAGAAAAACCCGATTTGCTTTTTGAATAGTTCTGGTTAAAGGCGGGAATAAAAAAAGCGCCCCGAAGGACGCTTTTTAACAAAACAATAATTTGTTCGTGAAATATTACAGCACGTGGACGGATGCCGTGTTGGTGGTGCCGCTTGGAACCAGCGCGCCAGAAACCATAACCACCACGTCGCCTTTCTGGGCCAGGCCACAATCAACCAGTTCCAGCGCCACTTCTTTACCCAGACGATAGAAATCATCGGTAGAGGCAATCTCTTTCACCAGGTGTGGGATCACGCCTTTGCTCAGCACCAGCTGACGCGCGGTGGTTTCGTTGGTGGTCAGCGCCAGAATGGTCGCATCCGGGAAGTATTTACGCACGGCACGCGCAGATTTACCGCCCTGGGTCGCCACGACAATCAGCGGGGCTTCCAGTTTTTCAGCGGTTTCTACCGCACCACGGCACACGGCTTCGGTGATGCGCAGTTTACGGCTGTCGTTGTTGTAATCCAGACGGCTTTTCATCACGCGGTCGGTACGCTCACAGATGGTCGCCATGATGCTGACCGCTTCCAGAGGGTATTTCCCTTTTGCAGATTCACCAGACAGCATAACGGCATCGGTACCGTCGAGGATGGCGTTCGCCACGTCGCCTGCTTCAGCGCGGGTAGGGCGTGGGTTTTTGATCATGGAGTCCAGCATCTGCGTTGCGGTGATAACCACTTTACGCGCGCGAACACATTTCTCGATCATCATCTTCTGCGCGAAGATCACTTCTTCAACCGGGATTTCAACGCCCAGGTCGCCACGCGCAACCATGATACCGTCAGACGCTTCGAGGATTTCGTCGAAGTTGTTCAGGCCTTCCTGGTTTTCGATCTTGGAGATGATCTGAATGTTCTCGCCGCCGTGCGCTTTCAGGTGCTCACGGATCTCAACCACGTCAGAACGTTTACGGATAAAGGAGGCAGCAACGAAGTCCACGCCTTGTTCGCAACCGAAGATCAGGTCTTGTTTGTCTTTTTCAGCCAGCGCTGGCAGCGCAATGGACACACCCGGCAGGTTAACGCCTTTGTTTTCGCCCAGGTCGCCGTTGTTCAGCACTTTACAGATAACCTTGTTGCCTTCGATCGCGGTCACTTCCATGCCGATCAGGCCGTCATCCACCAGCACGGTGTTGCCAACGGACAGGTCGCTGGTGAAGCCTTCGTAGGTCACGGCAACAATTTCGTTGTTACCTACAACGGATTTGTCGGTGGTGAAGGTGAAGGTCTGGCCCGCTTTCAGGGAAACGTCGTTACCGCCTTCCAGTTTGATGGTGCGGATTTCAGGACCTTTGGTGTCGAGCAGGATCGCCGCTTTTTTCCCGGTCTTGCTCATCACGTTGCGCAAGTTCTGGATACGCTGACCGTGTTCAGCATAGTCGCCGTGGGAGAAGTTCAGACGCATCACGTTCATGCCGGCATCCAGCATTTTGCTCAGCATCTCTTCGGATTCGGTTTTCGGGCCGATGGTACAAACAATTTTCGTCTTTTTCATGACAGTCTTAGTCTTTAAGTTGGGAAGGATATGGAAATCTCGCTCCGGGGGCGCACCGCCGCGGAGTCAAACCTGTGTTGCGAAAGCGTATATGACACGCACTAAGAATAGGTGACATCAAATGAGCGTGCAGAAGAAAGTGTGCCTGAGTGCCAGCCCAACGAAGGAGAGGAGAAGTTGTACGTTGTTTTTTGTATTCCAAGCGCTGAAACCATTCACCAGGGATTTGGCGCGCATTATACGCTGATTTACAGTAAAAAGGAAAATGGAAACAGCGTTTCAAAAACAATCTGTGCAGATTCACATAAGTTTGTTATCAAGGCGTTAAGGCCTAATGTCATCTTATGACGGCAGGCGCAACGCCCGCCGTTTTTTGCTCACTTTTCCAGCGCCTGTTGAAGGTCGGCGATCAGATCCTTCGCATCCTCAATCCCCACCGACAGGCGGATAAGCTGCGGCACAATGCCGTTTGCAAGACGCTGCGCCAGAGGAATGGAGGCATGGGTCATGCTGTAGGGCTGGCTCACCAGACTCTCCACACCGCCCAGGCTTTCCGCCAGGGTAAAGAGCGTAAGATGACGGATCACCTCTGTCGCGCGTTGCGCATCGCCTTTAATCACTACGGAGATCATGCCGCCCGGCAGCGCCATTTGCCTGCGGGCCAGCGCATACTGGGGATGTGACGTCAGCCCGGGATAGAACACGCGGTCTACCTGCGGATGCTGCTCCAGCCATTGCGCAATCGCCAGCGCGTTGGCGCTGTGCTTCTCAACGCGCAGAGAGAGGGTGCGAATGCCCCGCAGCGTCAGGAAGCTGCTGAACGGATCCAGAACGCCGCCAACCGCGTTTTGCAGATAGCCCAGACGCTCCGCGAGATCCTTATTCGCCCCGACAACAGCCAGCCCGGCAACCACGTCTGAATGACCGTTGAGATATTTAGTGGCGGAGTGGACCACTATGTCGAACCCCGCCTCCAGCGGCCGGTGAATGACCGGGGAGGCGAAGGTATTATCCGCCACGCTGATCGCATTATGGCGCCGGGCAATGTCCGCGATGGCCTCCAGGTCGGCCAGTTTCAGCAGCGGGTTCGTCGGCGTTTCCACCCAGATCATGCGGGTGTCCGGGCGAATGGCGGCCTCAAGTCCGGCTACATCGTCCGGCTTAACCCAGCTCACCTGTAACCCGGTGCTGCGTTTGCGCACGTTTTCGATCAGGCGATACGTACCGCCATACACGTCGTCAATGGCGACGATATGGCTGTCTTTATCCAGCAGTTCGAGCACGGTGGAAATGGCCGCCAGCCCTGACGCGAAAGCGTACCCGCGCGTGCCGCCTTCCAGTTCGGCGATGGCGGTCTCCAGCGCGTGGCGGGTTGGGTTGCCGCTCCGGGAGTATTCGTAGCCGGTATGTTCACCCGGTGCCGGTTGCGCAAACGTCGACGTGGCGTAAATTGGCGGCATCACGGCGCCGTGCGGGTCGTGATACTCACCGCTGTGAACGCTGAGGGTGGCCAGGTTTTTCATCTTTCGCTCCTTTTATTTCGTCAGGCGGTTACGCCAGGCGGTAAGTACGTCACTGCGTGTGATCAGACCCAGAAAGCGATCTGCGTCATAAATAATCGCCACGAGGCCACGGTCAAAGATGGCGTACAGGGCGCTCTCCGGGGCCTGCTTATCCAGATATTCGACCTGACGCGTCATGGCTGCCGTCACGGGGAGTGAGAAGCGATCGGCATCTCCCCCGATGTGTCGCAGCAGGTCCCACTCGTCGATGATGCCGACGACCTTGTCGTTATCGAGCACCGGCAGCTGGGAGATGTCGTACAGGCGCATGCGGGCCAGTACGGTGGAAAGCGTGTCGTCCGGGGCGGCAGTCACCGTCGCGCCTTCATCGTGGCGCAGGGCAATATAGTCCGAGAGATCGCCTGCCTGCGGACGCGAAATTAGCCCCTGCTGACGCATCCAGTCGTCGTTGAACATCTTCGAGAGGTATTTATTGCCGCTGTCGCAGGCGAAGGTGACCACACGTTTTGGAGTAGTCTGCGCCTGGCAATATTTCAGCGCCGCCGCCAGCAGCGTGCCGGTGGAGGAGCCTGCCAGAATCCCTTCCGTTTTTAGCAGATCGCGGGCGGTGGTGAACGCCTCGCGATCGGTAATGCGCCAGGCGCGGTTAACCCCTTCGATGTGCGCCAGCGGAGGGATAAAGTCTTCGCCAATCCCCTCAACCAGCCACGAGCCGGCATCGTGATGGCGTCCGGTCTCAACCTGGTCCGCCAGCACCGACCCGGCCGGATCGGCAAGCACAAATTCCGTCTGCGGCGAATGTTCTGCAAACCACGCCTGTAAGCCGCCCAGCGTACCGCCGGACCCCACGCCGACGACGATGGCATCGATCTGACCGTCAAGCTGTTCAAACAGTTCCGGTGCGGTAGTGGTGCGGTGCGCCAGCGGATTGGCCGCGTTATTGAACTGGTCGATATAAAACGCGCCTGGCAGTTCGTTCGCCAGCCGCCGGGCATAATCCTGGTAGTAGGCCGGATGCCCTTTATTCACATCCGAGCGGGTCAGCACGACCTGCGCCCCTAACGCCCGCAGGTGGAAAATCTTCTCGCGGCTCATTTTGTCCGGCACCACCAGGATCAGCGAGTAGCCCTTCTGCGCCGCAATCAACGCCAGCCCCAGGCCGGTGTTCCCCGCCGTGGCTTCAATAATGGTGCCGCCAGGCCGTAGTTGGCCCGTACGCTCGGCTTCGTTAATCATCGACAGCGCGACGCGGTCTTTAATCGAGCCGCCGGGATTCTGGTTTTCCAGCTTCAGAAACAACGAGCAGGGGCCGGTGTCCAGCTTGTGCAGCTGGATGAGCGGCGTACGGCCAATCAGTTCGGTGACGGAGTGGTAAAGCGTCATGGTCATGTCCTGTGAAGAGGTGATGACCGGATGATAGAACCATGAAATTTTCTCAATAAAGAACGTTTCACTGCGTTTTAGAACGGAAAGGAATAATCCT
This sequence comes from Enterobacter cloacae complex sp. EB5, assembly GCF_031432835.1. Taxonomy (NCBI): domain Bacteria; kingdom Pseudomonadati; phylum Pseudomonadota; class Gammaproteobacteria; order Enterobacterales; family Enterobacteriaceae; genus Enterobacter; species Enterobacter cloacae complex sp. EB5. Next base: position 68,420 of record NZ_CP133860.1, on the reverse strand, counting down.
TGTGTTTTCAGATGGAAAGACAGCAAGACGTAAAGTTGTCCGGATGTGAGGATGGCTATATCCGCATAAAGTGCTGCAAAATTAGCCAATTTCGTCGGGTGAATGAGACCTGATATGCAAATGGCAGATAATTATTGCTGATATTCATCTAAATGCTTTTCACCTGCCAGTTCGCCGCTTATTCCGCATTATTATAAGAAATTCTTTTTTGGTCATTTAAAAGCTGATAACGGCTGTTTACTATCTTTTGGACATCCATACTGCTAAACCGCTATATGCGAAACGGATAACGAATAAGAATGATCGTACTCAGCAATATTTCGAAGGTTTTTGACAACGGGAAACAGGCGCTGACAGCCGTTGATAACGTCAACCTGACGATAGAGCAGGGACAGATTTACGGGATCATCGGTTACAGCGGGGCCGGGAAAAGTACGCTGATCCGTCTGCTGAACGGTCTGGAAAAGCCGAGCGTCGGCAGCGTCACCATTAACGGCCAGGATATCTCCGCCGCGAAGGGAGAAGCGCTGCGTCAGGCACGCCTGAAAATCAGCATGGTGTTCCAGCACTTTAATCTGCTCTGGTCGCGCACGGTGAAGGAAAACATCGCCTTTTCAATGCAAATTGCCGGTGTGCCAAAAGCGCAAATTCAGGCTCGCGTTGCCGAACTGGTGGAGCTGGTCGGCCTGAAGGGGCGCGAGAATGCCTACCCGTCGCAGCTGAGCGGCGGGCAAAAACAGCGTGTGGGCATTGCCCGCGCGCTGGCCAATCATCCGGACGTACTGCTGTGTGACGAAGCCACCTCGGCGCTGGATCCACAAACCACCGATCAGATCCTCGATCTGCTCCTGGACATTAACCGTCGTTTTAACCTGACCATCGTACTCATTACGCATGAGATGCACGTGGTGCGCAAAATCTGCGACCGCGTGGCGGTAATGGAGAACGGCAAGGTAGTGGAAGAGGGGGACGTGCTGAGCGTGTTTACGCATCCGCAGCAGCCGATCACCCGGCAGTTTGTCCGCCAGGTGAGCCAGTACGCGGAGGAAGAGACCTTCAATACCGAACTGGCAAACGATCTGGAAGGCACGGTGATCAGGCTGACCTTCACCGGGCACAGTACGCACAGGCCGATCGTCGGTGAACTGACCCTGCGTTACGGCCTGCCGTTTAACATCCTGCACGGCAAAATGACGCAAACCGCCCACGGTGTTTTCGGGCAGCTCTGGGTGCACGTAGTGGCATCGGATGAACAACTGAACAATATCCTCGCCGACCTGAAGCAAAGCGATATTGAAGGCGAGGTAATCAAGCATGGCTGAAGAACTTTTTCCGCACCTGAAGTGGGATCAGCTTTGGGCTGCAACTCAGGAGACGCTTTACATGACCGCGCTTTCCGGCGTGGCGACGTTTGTCCTGGGGATCGCGCTCGGTCTGGCGCTGTTTTTATCTGCCCGCGGCGGGTTATTCCACAACCGCACGGTCTACAGCGTGATGTCGATTGTGGTGAACGTGTTCCGCTCGATTCCGTTCATCATTCTCATCGTCCTGCTGATCCCGTTCACCAAGACCGTTGTGGGGACCATTCTTGGCGCTAACGCTGCGCTGCCCGCCCTGATTGTGGGTGCGGCGCCGTTCTACGCCCGTCTGGTCGAGATTGCCCTGCGAGAAGTGGACAAAGGAGTCATTGAGGCCACGCGTTCGATGGGCGCGCGGCTGAGTACGTTAGTGTTTCGGGTTTTATTGCCGGAATCTTCACCCGCACTGGTTTCAGGTATGACGGTGACGCTGATTGCGCTGGTGAGCTACAGCGCAATGGCAGGGGTGATAGGTGCCGGCGGTTTGGGAAATCTGGCTTATCTGGAAGGATTCCAGCGCAACCATGGTGACGTCACGCTGGTGGCAACGGTGACCATTCTGATCATCGTGTTCATTATCCAGTTCGTCGGCGATGCCATTACTTCACTGTTAGATAAACGCTAATAAATACACACAGGAACCACATCATGAAAAAGACACTGACACTGATCGCCGCCGCAACCCTGAGCGCCCTGAGTTTTGCCTCCTGGGCGGACACGCTCACCGTGGGGGCGTCCAACACCCCGCACGCGGAAATTCTGGAGCAGGCTAAGCCGATTCTGGCGAAGCAGGGGATCGATCTGGAGATTAAACCGTTCCAGGACTACATTCTGCCAAACACGGCGCTGGCGGGGCATGACATTGACGCCAACTATTTCCAGCACATCCCTTATCTGAACAGCGTCCTGAAAGATCACGCGGGCGATAAGGATTATGATTTTGTCAGTGCGGGCGCAATCCACATTGAGCCGATCGGGATCTATTCGAAAAAATACAAATCGCTGAAGGATCTGCCGGAGGGCGGCAAAATCATCATGCGTGATGCGGTTTCCGAGGAAGGGCGTATTCTCTCCATCTTCGAAAAAGAGGGCGTGATCAAGCTGAAGCCAGGCATCGATAAAGTGACCGCGCGCATCAGCGATATCGTGGAGAACCCGAAAAAGCTGCAATTCACCCCTAACGTCGAAGCGTCTCTGCTGCCGCAGATGTACAACAACGACGAAGGTGCTGCGGTTGTGATCAACGCCAACTACGCAATTGATGCCGGTCTGGATCCGGTCCACGATCCCATTGCGGTAGAAAGCGGTGAGAATAACCCGTACGCCAACATCATTACCGTTCATCGCGGTGATGAGAAGAAGAAGGATATCGTCGCGCTGGTGAACGTGCTGCACTCCAAAGAGATTCAGGACTGGATCCGCACCAAATACAAAGGCGCAGTCATCCCGGTAAACAACTAATCTGCTGATTTTCCAGACGAAGCCCGGCGAACAACACGCCGGGCTTCTTTTTTGTATCCAGCCGACGAATGATTTAAGCTGACGGTTTAGGGCAACGGAGTGATGGCAATGGGCAATGTGACCAAAGACGAAGCGCTGTACCAGGAGATGTGTCGGGTGGTAGGCAAGGTCGTTCTCGAAATGCGTGATTTAGGGCAGGAGCCGAAACATATTGTCATTGCGGGCGTTCTGCGTACCGCGCTGGCGAACCAGCGCGTTAAGCGCAGTGAGTTGACCACCAAAGCGATGGAAACGGTGGTTAAAGCGCTGGCCGGTTAACGCGCCAGCGCTTCGCGAGCAGCTCAAGCGAGCAGCAGAGCAGGTAATAGATCACACCCGTAAAGATAAAAATGGCCGCCGGGTAAATTTGCACCCGGTTGTTGATCTGTCCCGCCACCGTGGTCAGTTCAGGAACGTTCACGATAAACGCCAGCGACGTATCCTTCAGCAGGCTGATAAAAATCCCCACCAGCGACGGCAGAATATTTCTCAGCGCCTGCGGCAGCAGCACGCGCCACAGCGTTTGCTGCGTACTGAACCCTTGAGAAAGCGCGGCCTCATTCTGGCCCGACGGCAGGGCTCTCAGTCCGGCTAATACCGAATGCATCACCGCAGCCGCAGTAAACCAGGCCAGCGCCAGCGTGACGGTCGTCGCGCCCGGGAGATCCCTGCCGGTTATCAGCGGCAGCAGATACCACATCCAGAATATTACGAAGATCAGGGGGATCCCGCGAATCAACTCTGCCCACGCAAACAGCGCACTGCGCACCATGCCGGGATAGCGCCAGGCGAGGCATGCCAGCACAATCCCGCCGGGCAGGGCAAGCGCGGCGGCGCCCGCGGCCATCAGCAGTGAGAGCAGCACGCCGCCGGGCTCTCCCGCAGCCGCACGTCCCCAAAGCAGATAATCCAGGTTTTCGACAATAACGTTAAATCCGGGGATCATGATTTTTCCTCCCTGAATGGGGGCCGAGGCGCACCAGCACGCTTCCCGTCACCATCCCGGTAAGCAAGTAGAGCACCGTACCGACGGTAAAAGCTTCCAGTGCATGGGCGTTGTAACTTTCTATCTGGCGGACCTGGTAGGTCAGTTCGGCGAAGCCAATCCCGCTCGCGAGCGAGGAGAGCTTCATCAGGTTAAGGTACTGGCCAACGACGGGCTGCCAGGCGTTAGCGAGTCCCTGGGGCAGAAGAATGTAGCGAAACAGACGCCATGAGGAAAATCCCTGGGCGAGCGCCGCCTCCCGTTGTCCGGCAGGCACGGAACGCAGCCCCGATTCCACTTCTTCGATTAAAAACGCCGAGGTAAAGACGCCTAACCCCCAGGCGGAGCATAAAAACTCGGGCGTAAACCACCAGACGTCACCGGGCAAAATGGACCAGCTGTGGTCTGCGTTCACCGCGTCACGCAGACCCTGCGGCAACCCGTTCCAGGCGGCGAAATACCAGAACAGCAGCTGTACCAGCAGCGGCGTATTGCGAAACAGCGATACCCAGCCGCTGACGATCACTGTCCCGAAACGTCCCCCGGAAAGCCGCAAAAGCATAAAGAACAAGGCGAGCAGGCTGGCCAGCATAATCCCCGCCAGCGTCACCCACAGAGTGGTGAGAAATCCGGAAAGGATCCAGTGCAGGGGCTGTCCGGCCAGCACCCCCTGCCAGTCCAGAGCGGGCATTACGGTTGCTCCTGATGCAGCGGATCCAGCACTTTTTGCAGGAACCGCCTCGCACGCGGATGCGACGGTTGGTTGAAAAATTGCGCCGGGGGCGCGGTTTCCAGAATGTGTCCACCGTCGATAAAGACGATTCGATCGGCAATTTCCCGGGCGAACTGCATCTCATGGGTGACGACAATCATGGTGATCCCGCTGTGGGCAAGGGCTTTCATCACCAACAGCACTTCGCCAATCATCTCCGGGTCGAGTGCCGACGTCGGCTCGTCAAAGAGAATGATTTGCGGCGACGAGGCCAGAGCACGGGCAATCGCCACGCGCTGCTGCTGTCCGCCGGAAAGTTCAGCGGGGAAGCGGTGCGCTTTCTCCAGCATGCCGACCTTCTCCAGCAGCGCCAGCGCGCGCTCCTGGGCGGGCAGGGGTTTCCAGCCGTGAACGTGCTCCAGTGCGAGGGTGATGTTCTGGCTGGCGGTAAGGTGGGCATAGAGATTGAACTGCTGGAACACAAACCCGACGCGGCTACGTAACTGACGTAGCCTGCTGCCGGAAAGCTGTCCGGTCGGCTTGTGGTCGACCAGAATCTCCCCGCCGCTCAGGCTTTCAAGCTGGTTGATAAGCCGAATCAGGGTCGATTTTCCGGAACCCGAAGGGCCGAGAATGGCAACCACTTCACCCGGCATGATGGTGAGGTTAATGTCGGTTAAAACCGGATGGTCGCCGTAGCGTTTGTCCACATGGCGAAACTCAACGCTGGCCTGTTCCAGACGTGAAAAATCCGCGGCATTGGCCGCGGAGTGTGAAAATAAACCTGAGAGCATATTACCGGGCTTCTATTTTAAAGTTACGAGGCTGTGGAGCAGGGGTGCCTGGACCAAACCAGACGTCATAGATTTTTGCCGCCTGGCCGTTTTTCTCCAGGTTTACCAGCTCATCGTTAACGGCTTTCAGCAGCGCCGTCTCACCCTTTTTCACCCCCACGCCAATCTCTTCTTTACTGAGCAGGTCGGGCAGGATTTTGAAGTCGGCTTTATCCGGCGCCTGCGCCAGCAGACCGGCCAGAATGGTGCTGTCCTGGGTAATGGCCTGCACGTTGCCATTGCGCAGCGCCGTCAGCGCCAGAGGGATATCATCGTAAGAGAGGACGCGGGACTGCGGAAAACGCTGGTGCAGCGCCTGTTCACCCGTCGTACCTTTTACGGCGCCAATGCGTGCCCGGCTATAGTCATCAAGCTTGTCCGGTGATTTTGCCGGAACCAGGAACTGCTGGCCGGTGACAAAGTAAGGCGTCGAGAAATCAATGACCTGTGCGCGTTCCGGAGTGATGGTGATATCCGCCACGATGAGATCCGCTTTTCCGGACTGTAGCAGCGGAATGCGGTTAGCCGGATTAGTGGCGACCAGTTCAAGCTTGACGCCGAGCGATTTCGCCAGCGCTTTGGCGAAGTCCACGTCGTAACCCACGATCTCATGCGTTTTGGCATCAATCGAGCCAAAGGGTGGATTAGCATCAAACGTGGCCACTTTCACCACGCCTGCTGCCTTGATATCCGCCAGCCGATCGGCCTGCGCCTGTGCTGAAACCAGGCCCCAGGCTGCCACTAATCCCAGAACCTGCGCCCGTTTTTTAAACCCTTTCATTTTTGCAGCCATAGTCATACGCCATCCCGTTGTTTTTGTTTTTCCCCGTTACGCTCCCATAAGGGAAAGCTATCGCCAAATAAGAAATCGTTCTTTGCTATGAGAAAAAAAGCATGAGTGAACAAGGTGTTAAAGAAGAGAGCAGACGGCGGGGCGCTATTTGCAGATCCTGCACATCGACAGTGGATTTTGGTATTTCCCCCGGCGCAATATGGGTGTTTAACTGAGGACAGGTTAAGCTAGAGGGGTAATGACGATGAAAAAATGGATAAGCACGTTACGGCGGTTTTTTGCGCCCCGACCAGCGAATGCGGAGAACAGCGCGCAACGTGTTCTTGAGTCAATACTGCCTGTCGCCAGCCTGTATGGCGTGGACGTAGCCAACATCGACCCGGAGTGGTTCCATGATAAAACGTCACGCTGAACTGCGCCGGACGCGCGAAATGTACTGGAATGAGCTGTGCGTGGTGTCTGTAAAGTGAGGATGAGGGGAAAAATACCCAGGCTAATCCTCGGTAAATGATGGCCGTTTTGTTACCACTATCTCCTTTCACAGATGGAGATGATAATGAAACGGACAGTATTAACCCCCGCGCTTTCTGCCACTGCACTTCTGCTTGCCATGCAGGCGGCACACGCTGGTCCACAGGCGCATGTTGTATGCAGTTATTCCCACACACTCGGCGATGATGCCATTATGATGTTCGGCTTGCCTAACGAGGCTATGCTGCACGATTTTTTTGGTAACGTGCACACGGATGCTTACTCCAGCCGTGAATCGCTGCGTACCCAGGAAAAGACCACCTGCGATAACAAAGCAGACAGCTCGGCCTACTGGGCTCCGTCGCTAAAATTACCGGACGGAACGGTGGTCAAACCCGCTTATCAAAAAACCTATTATCAGGCATCGAACGTTGACGCCTGGCCGCTGCACCCGTTCCCGGCGGGGCTGTCGCTGCTGGCGGGCGATCACCACGGCACTGCGCCAAATCCGCATATCACCTTTTTATGCGCCAACGGCAAGGGCTACACCACCAGAACGGGTGAAGTCTGCGGCCTACGCAAGGCGAAGGATGCCGTGCAGTTTAATATCGGCATTCAGTTCCCGAACTGCTGGGACGGGGTTAACCTGAAGCCCGCCCACGGCCTGGCTAACGCCACCTACGATACGAAAGGACAGTGTCCGTCCGCCTTCCCGGTGAAGATCCCGACGGTGAATATGAATATTGCGTACGTGCTTCCGACAATTAGCTCTCTGGATACCAGCAAAGTCGAGCTTTCCCTCGACCCCATCATGCATGGCAGTGAGCGTGAAGAGCGGTGGGGGAGCCTGTATACGGCGCATGCTGACTTCATGAACGGCTGGACGGAAGATGCCGCGCGCTTTATGACCGACCTGTGCATGAACCGGGGAATGGATTGCGGCACCACCGTGCCGTATGGTTATTCAAAAGCGAAGGCCAACGTCTGGCTCAGCAGCATGGAACCCGCACTTTCACAGCCCGATCCCCAGGTCTTACTGGTGCAGGATAACTGGAAGAACGGTGGACGCACGAAAAACAGCGAAACATTGTCGCTGGTGAAGTTCAACATACCTCCGCTGCCTGCCGGACAGGATCCTGCCCAGTTTAAATACCGCGTCAGAATTTATGGCGGGAAAGTGGAAACCAACGGCGCGGATCAAATCTTCTTTTATCCGGCAAGTAACGACTGGGATCCGGCCACCGTGAACTGGCATTCACGACCATCCTGCAACTATCGCTCGGATGCGGTGCTGTACCTGAACCACTCCCGCGAATACCGGATGGTGGACGTGGATAAAGCGGTGCGTAAGGCGCTGGCAGAAGGGAAAACCGAAATTTCATGGTATATCGGCGGCGATCGTCAGGGAAATCATTATCAGTTTGAGACGGGGTCATCTCCACAAAGCCTGATCCTGATGCTGACCGGGTTCAGCAAAACGCCGGAGATCTGATAGCGGGTAGCAAAAGGCATTCATAAAAAAAGCACCGGGGAGCCCGGTGCTTTTTCTTCAGATCTTGCAGGCATCGCCGCAGTCGTCATCGGCGATAATCGCCTGGGCTTTTTTATCCGCATCGTCGAGACGTTCCGCGTTGCGCTCTTCTGCTTCATCCAGCCCGTTAAAGACTAAGTTGTCGAGATCAATTTCCATGTGCCACCTGCGTTATTCAGTTTTTGATACTGGCACAGTATAAGTCAAAAAAAGCGGGCCAGGCACCCCTCAGCACATATGGATAATCCCTGCCATACTCAGTGCTTTATTGCTGAGGAAAGCCGATGATTACACTCTGTAAAACCTGCGGTACCGCTTACGATGAACAGCCCGAAAACTGCCCGATTTGCGACGATGAGCGCCAGTATGTCCCGGTGACGGGCCAGACATGGACGGACTTCGACAGCCTTACGACCACGCACACCAACAAATGGCAACAGCTGGAGCCGCAGCTGTTCAGCATCAAAACCGTTCCCGCTTTTGCCATCAACCAGCGGGCGCTTCTGCTGCGTACGCCACAGGGCAATGTTCTGTGGGACTGCATCGCCAATCTTGACCCCGCAACCAGAGCGTTAGTTGACGCGCTCGGTGGGATCAGCGCGATTGCGATTTCGCACCCGCATTACTACACCACCATGCAGGAGTGGGCCGCCGCGTTTAACGCGCCGATCTACCTGCACGCCAGCGATCGGCAGTGGGTGATGCGTGACAGCCCGGCGATACGCTTCTGGGAGGAGGACGCCCTGGAGATTATGCCTTTGGTGACTCTGCTGCGGCTGGGCGGGCATTTTGCAGGCGGCACGGTGCTGCACTGGCAGTCAGGCGACGGCGTGCTGCTGGCCGGTGATATTTTGCAGGTTACACCCGGTAAGGACGCCGTGTCGTTTATGTGGAGTTATCCGAATATGCTGCCGCTGCCTGCCCGCACCGTTGAGTCGATGATCGGTCGACTGACCGGGAAAACGTACCAGCGCCTGTACGGGGCCTTTGAAGGGCAGAACATCCCGGCGAACGCGGATGAGATCGTGCAGCGGTCGGGCCAGAAATATATTGCTTGTCTCCGCTAAGACGCGGTGGTTAAATTTTACGAGTGTGATCGCGATCATACCTAAACTAAAACAGATAAAAGAGAAATGGCTATGCAACATATCATTGAAGGTTTTCTCAGCTTTCAAAAAGAGATTTTCCCGCAACGTAAAGAGCTTTTTCGTAGTTTAGCGTCCAGTCAGAATCCCAAAGCGCTGTTCATCTCCTGCTCCGACAGCCGTCTGGTTCCGGAACTGGTTACGCAACAGGAGCCAGGACAGCTCTTTGTCATTCGAAACGCGGGCAACATTGTGCCTCCGTTCGGGCCGGAGCCTGGCGGCGTCTCTGCGACCATCGAATATGCTGTTGTTGCCCTGGGCGTGACCGATATCGTTATTTGCGGCCACTCCAACTGCGGCGCGATGAAGGCGATTGCTGACAACGCCGATCTGGAGCCGATGCCAGCCGTTTCCCACTGGCTGCGCTATTCTGATGCGGCAAAAGCGGTGGTTGAGAAGAAAACCTGGGATAAGCCAATCGATAAAGTGAATGCGATGGTGCAGGAGAACGTCTTTGCGCAGCTGAGCAACATTAAGACCCATCCGTCGGTGGCGGTAGGCCTGCGCAACAACGCCATTCGCCTGCACGGCTGGGTATATGACATCGAAAGCGGCAAAATCCTTGCCCTGGACAAGAACAGTAAATCGTTCGTGTCGCTGTCGGAAAACCCGGACGTCTTCTTCGAGTAATCCGACACCGCAGGGCAGGGAAGCCCTGTTAAAACTCCGTGTAAGGTAACTTCCTTCGCACCCCCGACGCAGGTTTTCCAGCCGCTTTCGCCATCGCTTTACCAATTTCAGCGCACTCAGACAAACCCTGAACAAACGGATGATCGTGCATCAGCCAGGGGATCGCCCCAAAAGCGATACGCCCTCGCAGTGATGCAGGCGCCAGCAACGTATAGTCTTCCCCCACGTCCGGGACGTCATCGCCGGTTTCCGCAAGCTGTTTACGCAGGGTGGGGAAGGGAATGTCCTTGTTTCTTAGCGGCTTTTGCCCGCGCGCGTCGATAAACACGTCGAAGCGGTAACTTTTTTCTGCCGTGGTGATGACGGTCTGATCGCTGCCGATATCCAGGTCGTAATCATCACCGAGTGCGACCACGCTAATGATCCCAGCCTCGCGCAGCGCCAGTAACCGGCGGATAGACTGCGGTGGAATGGCGGCATAATTATCAATAAACACCCGTTCCAGCCCGGATTTAAACCGCTCTCTGTCACGCTCATTGAGTGAAGGGACGATGGCCTGAACCACTTCATGCAGACGAAGCACGGTATAGCGCCAGGCAACGGTGCGTTTCTCGCGCTTGTTACGCTCCACTTCTTTCAGATTCGCTTCGGCCCAGCTGAAGGGGCCATGCTTTTTACGATCCTCAAACCAGACATCACGAAGCGTGTCGGCACTCAGCGTACCGAGCGATATCGCCTGGCACCAGCGCGGATCGGCCAGCTCAAGCTCTTTCACCATCAGCGCAAAGATGCGGTCAAGCAGCCCGTCCGGGCCTTTGGCGATTTCGCTTGCCACCACAGACTCGGTTAACACCGACAGCGGTTCATAAGGGATAGGGCAGTAAAAGTCGGCCTCCGGCAGAACGCCCGTGCGGGACATCAGCGTGATTGTTAGCCCCTCGCTGCCTTTATTGACAACGAACTGCTCCCCGATAAACCGGCCATGCTGCATCACAACCGCCATCGCAGCGTCCAGCCCGCTGAGGGAGGTGCCCATAATCCCCACCTCACAGGCGCGGATCTCCGCGTCCATCAGCCCCGACCATGGGCTTGGGAAATATGCGCGGGTGGTTTCATCTTCATCAGGCCAGACGTGACCGGTGGCGACTACCGCAAGATCAAACCGCCTTGAGAAAGGGGCATTGTTTACTGAAAGGGCCACGCCGTCTGCATCAGCCTTAATATCTGTGACTTCTGCGTTGGGGTGCACCTCGACATGAAAGCCAGCCTTTTTTGCCTCAGCAACGACGGCAAGAAAGCGGTCGTGAAAATATTCACCCAACAGAATACGCGGCAGGAATTGCCGGTCGTGCAGCTTCTCACTGTCGACGTTATAGCGGGCAAGATGGGCCGCACTCTGCTGTTTGAGCCAGTCGAGGTAGGTAATAAAAATGGGCGGGATTTCGATACTGGCGATGTTCGCCAGCATCAGCCGGGAATTATCCTCGTCGCTGTAGGGCATCCCAACACCGGGTTGGTCTGCCTTTTCGAACACGGTGATCGAAAGCGGCGCTGCGTTGTTAAGAAGTGAGTAAAAGGTGTAAATCCCTGTTGGGCCTGAGCCGATAATGGCGATTTTTTTCATCGAAAGCGTTCCTGCGTTTCTGAACCATAAAACAAGCGTAGCAGGAGAAAGGCTAAGTCATTCAATGAAGGGAGAAATTAAGACGTTTAGAAGAGGGGATGTAGCCCCCTTCCTGAACTTATGGGAAAGTTAATTCATTTGACCCTGGCTGATTAGATATAATTCTGACTGATTTTCTAAAGGAATAACTGTTTGGTCCCAGGTTTAACGATTATCTGTATGTGATAGGGGTTAAAAAGTAGGGTAACTTTGCCGGTGGGTTTGACCTGCACGGCGTCAGTGAGGAGAACCAGCTGATTTTATCATGAGAATTCTCCTTCTTACGGTCAGTGTACTTTAAAGCACGCCGTTCGCACCTTCCGGCTACATGGCGAACTTACTGCATGGCTGGCGTTTATGTTTTCTGCGTGAGTGATAAAAGGGAGGGAAAATCATGACCAGGGCTGAAGAGTTTTGTCGTTCCTGAAATGTGAACACCGGCAGATGGATGCGCACGCATCGCTCAAAAAACGATCTTTTTCAGGCGGATACTGAGATCAGAAAAGCATATGACCTTGAACAGTAATCACCATGACTGGAGGGATATGCTAATGAAGCGACAAGATATAAACGCATTAAAGAATTTTGATTTTCTGGCGCGCAGTTTTGCCCGTATGTACGCCCTGGGCCAGCCAGTTGATATCGATGCCGTGACCGGCAATATGAGTGATGAACAGCAGGTATGGTTCCGGGAGCGATATGACCATTACCGAAAGCAGGCTGAGCGGGCGAGAGTGATAGAACTGCGATGATGTAACGAACAACGGGCTTAACGGCCCGTTGCGTTTTTTAGGTTCCAGCTACATTTTGCAGGCTCCTGAGGTTGAAATATTGTGCGGTAACCTCATATAGAAAGCGGGGAAGGAATACCTGCCCGTAAGACATGAACTTTTTGAATATTCTTTTTACTGTTCAGGAGGTACATGATGACTCTAAGAGCTTTTCCCATGTTGAACGATCTCTCCGACTCTCTGTTTGCGGACCGTTTTAACCGTATCGATCGCCTTTTTAGCCAGCTAACCGGCAGTACGCCGTTGCCCTCCACGCCTTCTTACAATATCCGGCGGGTGGGTGATAACCGCTATGAACTGACGCTCAGCGTGCCGGGCTGGAAAGAGAGCGAACTTGAAATTGAAACCGTTGGCGGTCAGCTGAATATCAGCGGTAAACGTGAAGAAGAGAAAACCGAAAACGGGGAAGAAGGGTGGATCCATCGGGGTATCAGCCGCAGCGACTTCCGGGCCAGCTATAGTCTGCCGGAGCATGTGAAAGTAACCGGCGCTTCGCTGGAAAACGGCTTGTTGGCGATTGAATTACACCAGGATATCCCGGAAGAAGAGAAACCGCAGCGCATCGCCATCAACAACAACCCGGCGATTGAACATAAGCCGTAATCATTGACTGACGTTGTTTTCACGCCCGGTAAACGCCGGGCGTTTTGCTAATCTGATGGGGCTTATGCCATTCCGCTTTTCCCGGTACGCGCGGGCTGGAGGTTACTTTCGATGTGCTTAAAAGGTTTGCTGCCTCTGCATGAGGCTGAAAGGGAATGAAATATGCGAGAAAACAGATTGGTGCGTCTGAATGGACTCGAACCATCGACCCCCACCATGTCAAGGTGGTGCTCTAACCAACTGAGCTACAGACGCAGAATGGTGCGTTCAATTGGACTCGAACCAACGACCCCCACCATGTCAAGGTGGTGCTCTAACCAACTGAGCTATGAACGCATTGTGTTGTCGGTGACAACGGGGACGAATATTAGTGGCACAGCCCCAAGGTGGCAAGAGGGAAAATGCATTTTTCTCTCTGATTTCACGCGATTGCTTCATTACCGCGCAAAGTGAAGAGAAAGTAGCCGCCAGCTGGCGGCTACTGTGTCATTAACGTGCAGCGCGCTGCAAAATTACCGCAGACGGCTGACGTTGCAGGAAGCGCATGCGCAGCATCATCATAATGGCCGCAGACGTTAAGCCGATGATAAAGCCCATCCAGAATCCGGCTGGCCCCATGCGATCCACCACCAGATCCGTGAGCGCCAGAATGTACCCGCACGGCAAGCCCAGCACCCAGTAAGCGATAAAGGTGATAAAGAAGATGGAACGCGTATCTTTATACCCACGCAGCACGCCGCTGCCAATCACCTGGATGGAGTCAGAGATCTGATAAATGGCCGCCAGCAGCATCAGATGCGAGGCCAGGGTCACTACCTCCGGGTTGTCGTTATAGAGCAGGGCAATTTGCTCACGCAACAGCACGGTAAAGAGTGCGGTAAAGACTGCCATGCAGACGCCGACGCCAAGGCCGGTACGGGCTGCCGTTTGCGCGTCCAGCGTCGAGCCTTGCCCCAGACGGAAGCCTACGCGAATCGTCACCGCAGCAGCCAGGGACATCGGCAGGACGAACATCAAAGAGCTGAAGTTCAGGGCGATCTGGTGTCCTGCGACATCAATAATCCCTAACGGCGAGACCAGCAGGGCGACGACGGCAAACAGTGTCACTTCGAAGAACAGCGCCAGCGCAATGGGTAACCCCAGCTGAATGAGACGGGTCATAAGCGTCCAGTCAGGTGCGCTGAACGAGGTGTCGTTACGAATGTCACGCATGGATCGCGCATGTTTAATGTAGGTGAGCATACAGCCGAACATTACCCAGTACACCGCAGCCGTCGCCACGCCACAGCCGACGCCGCCGAGTTCCGGCATGCCAAAATGACCGTAAATGAAGATATAGTTCACGGGAATGTTCACCAGCAAGCCGATAAAGCCCATCACCATGCCCGGCTTGGTTTTTGCCAGCCCTTCACACTGGTTACGTGCCACCTGGAAGAACAAATAGCCGGGGGCACCCCAGAGCAGGGCGCGCAGATAAGCGACCGCCTTATCCGCCAGCGCCGGGTCGATATTATGCATGGCGCGAATAATATAGCCGGCGTTCCACAGGACGATCATAATCAGGACGGAGACACCCCCGGCCAGCCAGAAGCCCTGGCGCACCTGATGGGCCACGCGGTCGCGTCGACCGGAGCCGTTAAGCTGCGCGATAACCGGCGTCAGCGCCAGCAGCAGGCCGTGACCAAAAAGAATGGCCGGGAGCCAGATTGAGGTTCCGATCGCCACGGCGGCCATATCGGTGGCGCTGTAACCACCGGCCATTACCGTATCCACAAATCCCATTGCGGTTTGGGCTACCTGCGCGACGATCACCGGTATTGCCAGTGCCAATAACTGACGCGCTTCGATCATATACTTCTGCACGTGAACACCTTTGTATTGTAGTTATTTGAGAGACTAAAAAGGCCGCCGTTACTGGCAGCAAGAAGAAAAAACAGAGGGATGCCAGCTATTGTAGCGGGGTTTAACTAATTATCTAGTGAAAAAATCGCCAGAAATTGCGCATCACTGGCAACCTGTTTTTTCAACTGTTATTGTGGTGGGATTATACGGTGTCATCGCCGTTCGGAATGAACAGGAGCTGTAAGCATGTTTACTGGTATTGTGCAGGGCACTGCCAAAGTGGTGTCCATTGATGAAAAACCGAATTTCCGCACTCACGTGGTTGAGCTGCCTGAATATATGCTCGATGGCATTGAAACCGGGGCGTCGATAGCGCATAACGGCTGCTGCCTGACGGTGACCGAAATTAACGGTAACCAGATTAGCTTTGATTTAATGAAAGAGACGCTGCGCATCACTAACCTGGGTGAGCTGGTGGTGGGAGATATCGTCAACGTTGAACGCGCGGCGAAATTCAGCGATGAGATTGGCGGGCATCTGATGTCGGGTCATATTATGACCACCGCAGAAGTGGCGAAAATCGTGACCTCGGAAAATAACCGTCAAATCTGGTTTAAGGTGCAGGACCCGTCATTAATGAAATACATCCTTTATAAAGGATTTATTGGCATCGATGGGATTAGTCTGACCGTCGGTGAAGTGACGCCAACGCGTTTTTGCGTGCATTTAATTCCTGAAACGCTGCAACGTACTACGCTTGGCGCAAAAAAACTGGGGCAGCGCGTGAATATCGAAATTGATCCCCAGACCCAGGCGGTCGTGGATACCGTTGAGCGCGTGCTGGCGGCGAAAGAGGCGGCGATAATAAAAACCGTGGAAGAAGAATAAAAAATAACCCCGGGTAACCGGGGTTATTTTTTAGCGGGCCACCCGCAAGCCGTGCTCAATCCCACGACTAAACACCACCTGCCATAGCTGTATATCCCGCGCGCGGAACGCGCCCGCGCAGGCATTCAGATAATAGCTAAACATCCGTTTGAATCGTTCCGAATAGTTGTCGGCGATTTCAGGCCATGCAGCCTGGAAACGTTCATGCCAGGCCATCAGGGTCGTGTCGTAATCTGCGCCGAAGTTATGCCAGTCTTCCACAATAAAATGCGGTTCGCTGGCGTTCGCAATATGGCGAACAGAGGGTAAACAGCCATTCGGGAAGATATATTTGTTGATCCACGGGTCCACATTATTATCGGTGCGTTTAGAGCCGATGGTGTGCAGCAGGAAAATTCCGTCAGGCTTCAGGTTACGATCGGCGACCTCGAAGTAGGTCTTGTAGTTCTTCGGCCCCACGTGCTCGAACATACCTACGGAAACAATGCGATCGAACTGCTCGTTCAGGTCGCGGTAGTCCTGAAGCCGGATATCAACATCCAGACCCAGACAGCGCTCCTGCGCCATCTTCTGCTGTTCAGCCGAAATCGTGACGCCGACTACGCTAACGCCGTAATTTTTCGCCATAAACCAGGCAAGACCACCCCAGCCACAGCCGATGTCCAGCACACGCATACCGGGCTGTAACTGCAATTTATCGCAGATCAGTTGCAGCTTGTCCTGCTGCGCCTCTTCCAGGGTCGTCGCTTTTTTCCAGTATCCGCAGGAGTACTGCATTAAAGGATCGAGCATACGGCTGAACAGATCGTTGCCCAGGTCGTAATGCTCTTTACCGACGATCCACGCCCGTTTTTTACTTTGCAGATTGAACAGGCGGGCGGAGGCGATACGTAAAGTATCTTTGAAATGACGAGGGAGCTGTTTTTCAAGGCCGGCGCGTAATACGCTGGAGAAGAACATATCCAGCCGCTCACACTCCCACCAGCCGTCCATATAGCTTTCACCCAGCCCTAACGATCCCTCCTGTAACACGCGTTTGAAAAAATCGGGATGCTTAATCTGGGGATCGGAGGGGGATGAGCCATTAATCGTAATGCCCGCACGTCCCAACAGTTCACTGACGATCCGGGACCAGTTATCGTCCGGAACGCTGACTTCTTCTATACACGATGAACTCATAGCTTCTCCATCACCTTGCTGTGATCAGAACCTTAAAACAGCGTAGACGCTTTTTTGGTTTGTGAGAAATCTCACGGTAAATGCCCGCGAGGCTAATATCCGACGTAGAACAGAGGAAGGGAGATAACCCTTGCCGAAATGCCTTCCATGGTAAAACGGGAGCGCTCCGGCTCCCGTTAACACTTAATATTTATCGTATTTAATCGAACCAAATTCAGTATAGGCCGCAAAATTTGGTGATTCAACAGAAAATTGTTAGCAACCTAATCACTGGTTTTTAACATAGTTTCCCACGCAATCAGGCGTGCGACGTTTCTGTCTGCGCGTTTTCACTCTGCTCGCGATGGGCTGAGGACTGCATGCGATAGCCCAAACCCGCCAGCGCAACGGTGACCAGCATCACGCTGGTGGTGGTGAGCAGCGGAGTTGCAATCAACGCCGAGACCACGAGACTTGCCAGGAAGCACAGGCCAAGTTGCAGAGTATTTTGCAGCGCGGCAGCGCGGCCTGTCGCCTGCGGGAATGGACGCAACGCCTGGGCTACAACGATAGGGTAGATAGCCCCGTTAGCGATCGCCATGACGCAGAACGGAATCAAAATTTCTGCAAGCCCGGCGCCGGGAATAAAGCCGACAGCCCAGGTCGCAATCACGCTTAGCGCATACAGCACCAGCAGCCAGGGCAACATCTGTTGGCCTTCCCATTTTTGCAGCGCGGCGCGACAGCCATAGCCACCCACCAGGAAGGCGATGGTCTGTGGTACATAGCTCAGGCCGATAGCCGCCGGGCTGTAGCCCATGTCATGCAGAATGAACGGCGAACCGGTCAGCCAGGCAAAGAAGCTGGCAGAGCAGGCGGCATAAATCAGCACGTTACCGCGATAGGCTTTTGATCGCAGTAAAGAGGTAAAGGTAACGGGCTTCGCGTCCGGATGCGTCGCTTTTTTATGCGCCGGTTTAAGTCCGAACGCGGGCAGCATCAGGACCAGCGTAATAGCAAAGAGCGTGGCGAAAATGGCCTGCCAGTCGAAATGCGCGAGGATCCAGCTGCCCAGTAATGGGGCGAGTGCTGGCGACAGGCCGACCAGCGGCATAATGGTGGCGAATATCCGGTTAGTGCGCGAGGCGGGGTAGTAATCGGTCACCAGCGCCTGCCAGGTGACCGCAGCGGCACAGACACCGACCGCCTGAATAAAGCGCAGCGCCAGCAGCCAGGCGGCATCGCGGACCCACAGCATGCCCAGACAGCCTACGGCAAAAATCGCCAGACCCAGCAGCAGGACGGGCTTACGGCCAAAACGATCCGAGAGCGGCCCCCACAGCAATTGCGCAAAAGCAAAGCCGGCGAGGAACAAACTCAAACTGGCGCTGATGGCGGCGGCAGGGGTTTGCAAATCTTCCTGCATCGCGGCGAACGCGGGCAGATACATGTCGGTCGCCAAAAAGCCCAGCACGCTTAAGCCGCCGAGCCAGACTAAAAATCCTTTCCTGGGTTGCACTGTTTTTTCTCCTGAGGAGGCAGGTGTACGTTGGCGCAGAGTGTAGGGAGTGCAAAGCGGCTTGTGAAACGCTAATATTTGGCGGGTGCATTCAAAAAATTTGCAGGCTAAAAATGTGGTCAGATTATTCCCTTGAAGTGGTTGATGCCGTGGCGCGTAACGGCAGCTTTACCGGCGCCGCCCAGGAGCTGCATCGCGTTCCCTCGGCGATCAGCTATACGGTGCGTCAGCTGGAAGCGTGGCTGGCGGTGCCGCTGTTCGAGCGGCGTCATCGTGACGTTGAACTCACGCCTGCCGGCGCGTGGTTTTTGAAGGAGGGCCGGTCTGTTATCAAAAAAATGCAGATCACCCGTGAGCAGTGCCAGCAGATCGCCAACGGCTGGCGCGGGCATCTTGCTATCGCGGTGGATAACATCGTTAAGCCGGAGCGGACCCGGCAGATGATCGTCGATTTCTATCGTCATTTTTCCGACGTCGAACTGCGTGTTTCGCAGGAAGTGTTCAACGGCGTCTGGGATGCGCTGGCGGATGGCAGGGCGGAGATGGCGATTGGTGCGACCCAGGCGATCCCGGTTGGGGGGCGCTATGCGTTTCGCGACATGGGCATGCTGAGCTGGACCTGCGTGGTCGCGCGCGATCACCCGCTGGCGGCGCTGGAAGGGCCGCTGAGCGATGACACCTTACGCAACTGGCCCTCGCTGGTGCTGGAAGATACCTCCCGCTCGCTGCCCAAGCGCATTACCTGGCTGCTTGATAATCAGCGCCGCGTGGTCGCGCCGGACTGGGAGTCGTCAGCCACCTGTCTGAGCGCGGGGCTGTGCGTTGGTATGGTGCCGGTGCATTTTGCGCGCCCGCGCATCGATGCGGGAGAGTGGGTGGCCCTGACGCTGGAAAACCCCTTTCCGGATGCCGCGTGCTGTCTGACGTGGCAGCAAAACGACGTCTCGCCCGCCATGGCTTGGCTTCTGGATTATCTGGGCGACAGCGAAACGCTGAACCGGGAGTGGTTGCGGGAACCAGCATAGCTGGTCCCGTAATGAGATTAACGACGGTAGTCGCGGAACGGACCGTCCGCAACGGAACGGCGTTCAATCAGGCGCGGGTGAACTTCAATGGACTGGGACTGTTCACGCTTGTTGACGATCCTGTCCAGCAGCATATTGAAGGCCGTTTCACCGAGCGAATCTTTCGGCTGGTGAATGGTGGTCAGCGCCGGGGTAAAGAAGCGGGCGTTGCGCACGTTGTCATAGCCGATCACCGAGATATCCTGCGGGACGCGCAGGCCGAGTTCATCCGCCGCGCAGAGCGCGCCCATCGCCATGATGTCGCCGCCGCAGAACACCGCAGTAGGGCGATGCGGCTGGGAGACGATCTGCTGCATAGCGCGATAGCCTGACTCCGGCTCAAAGTCGCCCTGAACAATCCAGTTTTCCGGCACGGTGATCAGCGCCTCTTCCATCGCTTTCATGAAACCGGCCAGACGACCAGCCCCGGTGTTACGCTCCAGCGGTCCCGGGATCACGCCAATTTCTCGATGACCGCGTTCTACCAGATAACGCCCCGCCATGTAGCCGCCTTCAAAGGCGTTATCAATAACGGAGTCGGTAAAGTCTGCGCGCGCTTCGCCCCAGTCCATGACCACCATCGGAATGTGGCGATACTCTTCCAGCATGGAAAGGACCGACTCAGGGTATTCAGAACACATTACCAGCAGGCCGTCGACGCGCTTTTGCGCCATCATTGACAGGTAAGCGCGCTGTTTTTCAATGTTGTTCCACGCGTTGCCCAGAATCAGGGTATAACCTTTCTGGAAGCAGTTTTTTTCAACGGCTTCGATGATTTCAGCAAAGTAGGCCGCTTCACTGCTGGTGGCCAGCAGGCCAATCGATTTGGTGTGATTAACCTTCAGGCTGCGGGCGACGGCACTTGGCGAGTAGTGCAGTTCTTTGATTGCCGCCCAGACGGCATTACGCGTCTCTTCAGCGACGAAACGCGTTTTGTTAATAACATGTGATACGGTTGTAGTGGAAACGTTTGCGCGTTTTGCTACGTCTTTAATTGTTGCCATTAAATGTCACTCCAGACCATATCCTAAGCTCCTGAAAAAATTGAAGGTAAACGTTTGCCTTCTCTCACCCTTATTACGCAAACATGAGTTGCGACACGCCGGGAAAACGACACAGGACGTCAGGAGGGGGTCAGTGGCCGGTACGCTAATAAATTTAGCGTGGAATTTTGTCCTATCTTGATGAAAAGGGGAAGAGGTAAAGTGGATATCCGTTTAAATCCTGGAAGATTTTTGACCTGAACTGTGTAAAAATGAGCAAGCTCACTTTTCGTAGGGTGAATAAAAGGAGAAAAATTGATGAGTACCGATCTGAAGTTTTCGCTGTTTACCACCATTGTTGTTCTTGCTCTGATTGTTGCCGGTGGTTTAACCGCTGCGCTGCACTGATTCTGGCGGAGGGAGAACTTTCTCCCTCCCTTGCCGTTATTGTTCTCTCTCCGGCAAAAATCTTTTGCCAAAATGTTAACTTCTCATTTTTTGTGATTGATGTCATGCTTTTGGCTTCTTAGCTCTGTGTCGGGTTATGGCACGGTATCCGGAGTTCATTCATGAAAATCAATTTCCCCCTGCTGGCCCTGGCGATTGGCGCCTTCGGGATTGGCACCACTGAATTCTCCCCGATGGGGTTATTGCCTGTTATCGCCCGGGGCGTGGACGTCTCTATTCCTGCGGCCGGTATGTTAATTAGCGCCTACGCGATCGGCGTGATGGTGGGCGCGCCGCTGATGACGCTGCTGCTTTCGCACCGCGCTCGCCGCAACGCGCTGATCTTCCTGATGGCAATTTTTACTCTCGGAAATGTGCTTTCCGCGATTTCGCCGGATTACACCACTCTGATGCTTTCGCGCATTCTGACCAGCCTCAACCATGGCGCCTTCTTCGGACTGGGCTCGGTTGTTGCCGCCAGCGTGGTGCCAAAACATAAGCAGGCCAGCGCGGTAGCCACTATGTTTATGGGCCTCACCATCGCTAATATCGGCGGCGTTCCCGCTGCCACCTGGCTGGGAGAAGTCATCGGCTGGCGTATGTCTTTCCTCGCAACCGCCGGACTGGGCGTGGTCGCGATGGTTGCGCTGTTCTTCTCTCTGCCGAAAGGCAGTGCGGGAGAACGTCCGGAAGTACGTAAAGAGCTGGCGGTGCTGATGCGTCCCCAGGTGCTTTCCGCG
This sequence comes from Enterobacter cloacae complex sp. EB5, assembly GCF_031432835.1. Lineage (NCBI taxonomy): Bacteria > Pseudomonadati > Pseudomonadota > Gammaproteobacteria > Enterobacterales > Enterobacteriaceae > Enterobacter > Enterobacter cloacae complex sp. EB5. The sequence goes on along the minus strand of NZ_CP133860.1, from coordinate 46,764 downwards.
CTGCTCACCACGGTGCTGGGGGCCGGAGCGATGTTTACGCTCTACACCTATATCTCCCCGGTACTGCACGACATTACCCACGCAACGCCACTCTTTGTTACCGCGATGCTGGTGCTGATTGGTGTCGGGTTCTCGATTGGCAACTATCTCGGCGGGAAATTCGCCGATCGCTCCGTCAGCGGGACGCTGAAAGGTTTTTTAACGCTGCTGATTGTCATCATGGTGGCGATCCCGTGGCTGGCGCGTAACGAAGTGGGTGCTGCGATTGCCATGGTGGTGTGGGGTGCCGCAACCTTTGCCGTGGTGCCACCGTTGCAGATGCGCGTAATGCGCGTTGCGCACGAAGCGCCGGGGCTCTCTTCGTCCGTGAATATCGGAGCGTTTAACCTGGGCAATGCGCTGGGTGCCGCAGCGGGTGGGGCGGTGATCTCCGGTGGTCTGGGTTACAGCTTTGTGCCGGTGATGGGGGCGATCATTGCCGCACTCGGTCTGCTGCTGGTGATGATGTCTGGTCGTAAACAGCCTGAAGCGGTGTGTACGGCGGAATAAACCAAAACGCAGAAGGGCTTCCCCTTCTGCGTGTCTCTTACGCAGCGAAGTTCTTCGCAACAAATTCCCAGTTAACCAGTGCCCAGAAGTGTTCCAGGTAGTTCGGGCGCGCATTACGGTAATCAATGTAATAGGCGTGTTCCCATACGTCCACGGTCATCAGCGGCGTTGCGCTGGTGGTCAGAGGGGTACCCGCATTAGAGGTGGAAACGATAGCCAGTTTGCCATCAGCCTCTTTGACCAGCCAGGTCCAGCCGGAGCCAAAGTTTTTAACGGCAGCGTCAGTAAACTTCGCTTTAAAATCCGCGAAACTGCCGAACGCGGCGTTAATCGCTGCCGCCAGCTCACCGGCAGGTTCTCCGCCCGCATTGGGAGCCAGGCAGTGCCAGTAGAAGGTGTGGTTCCACACCTGAGCGGCGTTGTTGAATACGCCACCGTCTGAACTGCGCACGATCTCTTCCAGCGTTTTGCCTTCAAAATCGGTGCCCTTGATCAGGTTATTCAGGTTGGTGACATAGGTCTGGTGATGCTTGCCGTAATGGTACTCCAGGGTTTCCGCGGAAATATGCGGGGCCAGGGCGTCTTTTGCATACGGTAGTGCAGGTAATTCGAACGACATTGCTTCTCTCCTTATAGTTTTATACGTTGCCAATAACCCTACAGACAATAAGGACAGAATAGCAAATTGAAAGGGTATGCAAAAGAGGAACTTACCCTGCCATGGAGGCGGCAGGGCAGGGTTTAGCGAATGGTTTTTGGTGTCATCACGCGGCGCGCACCCACATAGTGGCGCACCCAGTAATCTTCGCTGAGGGAGGTGATCTGAATGTCCTGACCGCTGCGCGGTGACTGGATAAATTTACCGTTACCCACATACACCCCAACGTGATCGGCCGTACCGCGTCCCTGGGTGCGGAAGAACACCAGGTCGCCATTTTGCAGTTCGCCACGGTTTACAGGCGCGGCGTCGCGCAGATGGTACATCTCATTGGCGGTGCGCGGAATGCGAAACTTCACCAGATCTTTATAGGCATAATAAACCAGCCCACTACAGTCAAAACCGGTGCGCGGAGAAGTGCCGCCCCAGCGATACGGTTTACCTATTTGCCCCATCAGTTTGTTCATCGCCGTTTTTTGCGCTTTCTGCATACGCGCTTTATGCACGTCAGCCAGCTTCGTCACTTTTGCACATTTCGTTTTATGGCCTTTGCGCACGGTGCATTTTTCATTCACCAGGCTGGCGGTCGTGCGGGTGGTTTTGTGCGTGCCGGAACGGAGAGTTTTGGTTTTACTGGAGGCGGTCTTTTTGGTCTGAGCGGTGGTTTTCTTCTTTACTGTTTTACTGGTGGTTTTTTTCTTACGTTCTGTGGTTTTTGCCAGATGCGTTTTTTGTACAGCAGAATGCCGCGCCTGTTCAGAGGCGTTCGCCGCTGGCGTAAATGAGAGTGTGGTAAACAGTAAAGCACAGAGCGTCATCGAGATTTTAGTTATCCGCGCCACTGGGCAGTCCCCTGATAAATGCAGGCCACAATGCATACCCGCGTGAGATTTACAAAACCTGTCGATTCTAATCCATAAAATCAGAAGAAGTTAATAGCATTTTTCATTCAAAAATTATGTTTCGTTAGCAAGTGCAAAAAAATTCACCATTCTGACGCACTCCTGTTCGCTCCTTAAGCAAAACCGCATCGCGTCTGGGGATAAACAACATTAGCAATGCAACTTTATGCGATAAGCGATAAAATAATTAGACGTGACAAAAATGTTATTTTCCGATGTCGGCCTGACCCGCTACAATGTCAGACTGATGCCGTAACAGAAGTTAAAGGAAGCAAGACATGAGCACCACTATTGAAAAAATTCAGCGCCAGATCGCTGAAAACCCGATTCTCCTGTACATGAAAGGTTCTCCGAAGCTGCCAAGCTGCGGCTTCTCCGCGCAAGCGGTTCAGGCGCTGTCCGCCTGTGGTGAGCGTTTTGCTTACGTTGATATCCTGCAAAACCCGGACATTCGCGCTGAACTGCCAAAATACGCCAACTGGCCGACCTTCCCACAGCTGTGGGTTGATGGCGAACTGGTTGGCGGATGCGACATCCTGATTGAAATGTATCAGCGCGGCGAACTGCAACAGCTGATCAAAGAGACTGCGGCGAAGTATAAAACCGAAGAGCCGGACGCAGAATAAGTTTTCTGCGGATATAAAAAAGCGACCACATTATGTTGGTCGCTTTTTTTTGTCCTGTGGGGCTGTTAATTACCCAACCTACGATTGAGGATCGGCCTCGTCGCCCATCGGCAGCGGCCAGCCGCCGAGACGTTTCCAGCGGTTGACGATCTCACAGAACAGCTCCGCCGTACGCTCGGTGTCGTATAACGCGGAATGCGCCTGGGTGCCGTCAAACGCAATACCCGCCGTGATGCAGGCTTTAGAGAGCACGGTTTGCCCCAGCGCCAGGCCGCTCAGCGCGGCGGTGTCGAAGGTCACAAACGGATGGAATGGATTACGCTTCAGCGAGGCGCGCTCGGCGGCAGCCATAGTGAAGCTGTGATCAAAGGTGGCATTGTGGGCCACCATGATGGCGCGGCTACAGTCATTCTCTTTCATGCCTTTGCGCACCATTTTGAAAATGGCGTGCAGCGCCTCGTATTCGCTTACCGCCCCGCGCAGCGGGTTTGTCGGATCGATACCGTTAAAGGCCAGCGCCTCTGGCTGTAAGTTTGCCCCTTCAAAGGGTTCAACGTGGAAATGCAGCGTGGTGTCCGGTACAAGCCAGCCCTGTTCATCCATCTTCAGCGTGATGGCGGCAATTTCAAGCAGCGCATCGGTTTTAGCGTTAAATCCGGCTGTTTCTACATCAATGACAACGGGATAAAAACCACGAAAACGGTCGCACAGACCGGTAAATTGAGCGTTATCGGACATCAGGGTCTCTTACAAGGGGGAAAAAGCAGTGCGCATTATGGCAAATTTTGAGAGGGGATGCAGCAAAACAACGGGCGCATAGTGCGCCCTGCGGGATCAATTGCCCAGACCGCGACCAGCGTCTTTGGCTTCAATCAGTTCGATTTTATAACCGTCCGGATCTTCCACAAACGCAATGACGGTGGTACCGCCTTTAACCGGACCGGCTTCACGGGTGACGTTACCGCCATTGCTGCGGATACGTTCGCAGGCTTCGGCGGCGTTATCCACTTCCAGCGCGATGTGACCGTAAGCCGTACCCAGCTCGTAGCTGTCCACGCCCCAGTTGTAAGTCAGCTCGATGACCGCTTCATCAGATTCCGGGCCGTAACCAACAAACGCCAGAGAGTATTTATATTCCGGATTTTCGCTGGTGCGCAGCAGCTTCATGCCCAGCACGTTAGTGTAGAAATCGATGGAACGTTGCAGGTCGCCAACGCGCAGCATGGTGTGAAGTAGGCGCATAATTTCCTCATTAAACAGTGGAATGGATTATCTTTTTGAACAGAAACGATGTTTTAGTATAGCGGCGAAAGGTCGCCGCTATCAATGTACAAAGCGGGATTACAGTGAAGGGTAGTCGGTATAACCTTCCGCGCCGCCGCCATAGAAACTTTCAGGGCGCTGTGGGTTCAGTTCGGCTTTCTTCTGCAAACGGGCAACCAGATCCGGGTTAGCAATGTAGTCACGGCCAAAGGCCACGGCGTCGATCAGGCCTTTCCCGATCAGATCCTCGGCTTTCTCTGCCGTATACGCGCCCGCCCCGATAATCACGCCGTGGAAGCGCTCGCGCACTTTCTGGCGGAAGGCTTCACTGTAAGGCTTGCCACCTGCCCAGTCCGGCTCGGACATGTGCAGATAGGCGATACCGCGTTTCGCCAGCTCTTCAATCAGATACAGCGCGTCGGCTTCTTCGTTCGGACCGTTGTCGACGTTCTGGAAAGTACCGATCGGGGAGACACGAATACCAATGCGGTCTGCGCTCCACTCATTACAGACAGCATCGACCACTTCAAGCACCAGACGCGCGCGGTTTTCAACGCTGCCGCCGTACTGGTCGGTACGCTGGTTGGAAGACGGGGACAGGAACTGATGCAGCAGGTAACCGTGCGCAGAGTGCAGCTCAACCAGGTCGAAGCCCGCTTCACGGGCGTTGGCGACGGCCTGACGGAAATCATTCACGATACCCGGGATCTCGTCCAGCTCCAGCGCGCGTGGCGTGGTGGTGTCAACGCGGATCGCATTACCGTTTTCATCGCGCAGGGAAGTGCGGGTATTGGCGTTCAGGGCAGAGGCCGAAACCGGCGCCTGACCGCCAGGCTGGATGCTGCTGTGTGAGATACGACCGGTGTGCCACAGCTGAACGGCAATACGACCATCTTCAGCATGCACGCCTGCGGTGATTTTTTTCCACGCGGCGATCTGTTCCGGGCTGTGCAGACCCGGCGCACCGGCGTAGCCTTTTGCCTGGGCAGAAATCTGCGTGGCTTCGGAAATAATCAGGCCCGCGCTGGCGCGCTGACGATAATACTCACCCATCAATGGCGTTGGGATATCGCCCGGCTCGATGCTGCGCAGACGGGTGAGTGGGGCCATAAACACGCGGTTTGGGGCAGTAACGGCACCCACTTTCAGTGGGGTAAACAGCTTTTCAGCGGACATAATGGCTCCTGAGTAGACCAGTCGACTAGTAAAAGGGTAAATAAAAACGCCGGCTACACGCCAGGCGCGGTTATACAGTTTTTCACATGCGCCAGCGCGCTTTCGAGCGGCACGGCGCTGCGAGACATTTTTGCTTGCAGGTTGGCGCCTAACCAGAGGGAATAGAGCACCTGTGCCTGCGTGAGCGGATCGCCGGAGAAGGAGAGCGTTTTTTCATTGCGCCCGCTCTCCAGCGCGTGAGCCAACAGGGCAATAACGCCGCTGGCCCCTTTATCCATGGCGGTGCGCATATCTTCAGAGAGATCGCACACTTCGGCAGACAGTTTTACCGTCAGGCAGCCGCTGATGATGCCCTGCTGACAGAACTGCGTCAGCGTTTCCTGATAGTAGTTCAGAACACGATCCCGGTAGTCACCTTCACCGCTGGCGAAGTGGGCTGCCAGGCGCTGATGGTAGCTGGCGTAGTGCCGCTCCAGCATGGCAACGCCAAACGCCTCTTTGGATCGAAAATAGTGATAAAACGATCCCTTAGGTACTTCAGCGGTTTTTAATAACTCGCTCAGCCCCATTCCGGTAAACCCGCGATGCATGCAAAGGCGCTCGCCGGTAGCCAGCAAATGTTCTCGTGTATCGTGTTCAGTGTGTCTGCTCATGCCCTTACTCTAATAGACCGTTCGGTCTAATGCAAGCCCGCTTAGCGACGACACTGCGACAGAATATCCAGCTGCGGTTGATAAACCGCTGATTTCACGTCCATCATGCCCAGAACGGTGGCGAATAAATTGTCCTGTGAAACCGCCTCTTTTGCGGCATGGTCACGCAGGCAATCCGTGTTTACGCCAAAGTTTTTCGCATAATCCTGGGAGAGCCAGAACATAAACGGAATATGCGTTTGCTGCTCCGGGGCCAGCATATACGGCGTACCGTGCAGGTAAATTCCGCTTTCACCCAGCGATTCACCGTGATCGGAGAGGTAAATGAGCGCCGTGTTCATGTTGGCCTGCCGGGCTTTCAGCGCGTCGATGGTTCGGCTGACGACGCTGTCGGTATAAAGAATCGTGTTGTCATAGGTATTGATCAGCGACTGATGATCGCAATCCTGTATTTCATTGGTATCGCAGGTTGGGGTGAACTTGCGGAAGCTGTCCGGGTAGCGTTTGTAATAGGCCGGACCGTGGCTGCCCATCAGGTGAATAACCAGAACCGTATCCTGCTTTATTCCATCCAGCACGTTGTCCAGGCGGTACAGGTTGACGTCGTCGATACAGGATTTGTCCTTACAGAACTGATCCAGTTTCCACTGGGTCATGTCCGTGTGCGGCACGCGGTCGCAGGCGCCTTTACACCCGCCGTCGTTGTCGCGCCACAGCAGGTTGAACCCGGCATGGTTAAGGACATCGAGCAGACCTTCCTGATGATGGGCGAGGTCCGCGTCATATTTTTTCCGCGTCATGCCGGAGAACATGCAGGGGACGGAAACGGCGGTTTCCGTGCCACAGGAGGAGGCCCGCGGGAAGTTGATGACATCCTGCTTTTTCAGCTCGGGGTTGGTTTCACGCGGGTAACCATTTAACGAGTAGTTTGCGGCGCGGGAGGCTTCGCCCACCACTACAACCAGTACGGTTTTTTTGCGTTGGCCGGAAATCAGCGCGCCTTTATGAGCATCTTCGCCAATGCGGACCAGCGTCTGGTCGCCGGCAAACCAGCGCATTTTGCTGTATTTCACCATGGCGCTGACATAATTCGCCGGGGTAACCATTTTGACGATGCTTTTATTATTACGGAACAGCGAAGCATAGTCTTTATAGAACACTGACGCGACCAGGATGATCACCAGCAGCGCACCCAGCATAGCGGCGAAGCGCGTCAGGAGGGCATACCACCATTTTCCTGTGCGAATGCGCGTCAGGGCTAACACAACAGATGGAACCAGACCCGCTACGACCAGCCACAGGATCATCTGCGGCGTCACCAGGGCAGTCGCTTCCTGAGAATTAGTCTCGAACACGTTCACAATCATGTTCTGATCGATAACCGTACCATAGGAATACATAAACCAGGTCGCGGCGGCACATCCCAGGGTCAGGACAATCAGGAGCGGCTTACGAATATAGGGGATATTTAACAGGCTGAAGACAATCACCCAGCCGCAGAACAGTACCAGCGGCACGCTGGCAGCAAACAGGACATCGTGCAGATGCGCAGGCGCAATGATTGACCAGCTGCGCTGGATAAACAGTGCATTCAGTACGGTGAAGAAAAGTGCACAGCCCAGAGTAAATTTTATATCGTTACAGTGTAACTTTTTAGTGAACCACATGATGACCAGACCATTCGTTATATCAATGCGGCGAGTATAAGAAGGGAAGATTAGCGAAACCTTAATGTCCTGTTTGTGGCGGACATCCTTGCATGCAAGCCATTTAGGGTCTTCACTGTAGGGAATAATGACGTTCTGGAGGTAGGTGTGGCAGAGCAACTGGAATTTTTCCCTGTCCAGAGCCCGTGCCGGGGTATTTGCCAGGTTGATGAACGAGGATACTGCCGTGGCTGCATGCGCACGCGCGATGAACGTTTTAACTGGCAAAATTTCAGCGACGCGCAAAAGCAGGAGGTCTTACGGCTCTGCCGACAGCGTCTGCTGCGTAAAATTCGTGCAAACAAAGCGGTTGAACCCGAAGAACCTCAGCAACCTTCACTGTTTTAGCAGGGTAATTGCGTATACTGGTAACAAGACTTCCTTGAGGAAAATGTTATGGTTCAGCGTATTACCCTTGCCCCGCAGGGCCCGGAATTCTCCCGATTTGTTATGGGCTACTGGCGTCTTATGGACTGGAATATGTCTCCGGTCCAGCTGGCGGACTTTATAGAAGAGCATCTCGATCTTGGGATCACCACCGTCGATCACGCTGATATTTATGGCGGCTATCAGTGCGAGGCCGCCTTTGGCGAAGCGCTGAAGCGAGCGCCAGCGCTGCGTGAACGTATGGAGATTGTGACCAAATGCGGTATTGCCACCACAGCAAAACCGGAGCATGCGCTTGGACATTACATCACTAACAGCGCGCATATCGTTAAAAGCGCTGAGCAGTCACTGATCAACCTGGCTACCGATCGCATCGACCTGCTGCTGATCCACCGTCCCGATCCCTTGATGGATGCGGATGAGGTTGCGGAAGCCTTCCTGACGCTGCACCAGAGCGGCAAAGTGCGCCATTTTGGCGTGTCTAACTTCACCCCGGCACAGTTTGCGCTCTTGCAGTCTCGCCTGCCGTTTACGCTGGCAACGAATCAGGTGGAGATCTCGCCTGTTCATCAGCCGCTGCTGCTGGATGGCACGCTCGACCAACTGCAACAGCTGCGCATCCGTCCAATGGCATGGTCCTGTCTGGGAGGCGGCCGCCTGTTTAACGATGAGGCATTCCAGCCGCTGCGTAACGAGCTTGAAACGGTGGCGCGCGAACTGAATGCGGAGAGTATCGAGCAGGTGGTTTACGCCTGGATCCTGCGCCTGCCGTCTAAACCTCTGCCGATTATCGGCTCCGGCAAAATTGAGCGCGTCCGCGCTGCGCTTGTTGCTGAGGAGCTGAATATGACGCGTCAGCAGTGGTTCCGCATTCGTAAGGCAGCACTGGGCTACGACGTACCCTGAGCACGCCTGCGCCTGACTTTCCGGTGAAATCTGCGCCTCTGGTATAGACTTAAGGTGCAAAAAATAACCCGTGGAGGTCATATGAAGCGTTTTGCTCTGGCAATGGTCACGCTGGTTGTTTGCGCAGGGGCGCAGGCAGCCAGCGAGGACGTTGAAATGAATCTCGTCACTTCTCAGGGGGTAGGTCAGTCCATCGGGACGGTGAAAATCACCGAAACCGATAAAGGGCTGGAATTTGCTCCCGATCTCAAGGCTCTTCCACCCGGCGAACATGGTTTTCACGTTCATGCCAAAGGCAGCTGTCAACCCGCGATGAAAGAGGGGAAACCTTCAGCTGCGGAAGCCGCAGGGGGGCATCTCGACCCGCAGAACTCCGGTAAGCATGAAGGCCCGGAAGGAATGGGGCACCTCGGCGATCTGCCGGTGCTGGTGGTGAATAACGACGGTAAAGCCACCGATCCCGTTGTGGCGCCACGACTCAAAAAGCTTGACGAGGTCAAAGGCAAGGCGCTGATGATCCACGTGGGCGGCGATAACATGTCCGATCAACCTAAACCGCTTGGCGGCGGCGGGGCGCGCTATGCCTGCGGAGTGATCTGATCGCCAATCGTTCCGGGTGGCGGCGCCTGTTCAAGCTGTGACAGGGAGCAGTGCAGCCGCCAGATAATGGACGCCAGATCGCGGGCCGCAGGCTGATGATGGTGCGCCAGCGTGTCGCAAATACGCTTAAGCTCGGCGAGCGTGACGCTCAGGGGGCGCTGCTGCACCCCGCGCTCGCTCATCACATCGCGGAGCATAGAAATACAGTTATCACGGACCTGCGACAGCGGATCGGAACGCGTCTCCCAGGCGCGCAGCTGCCACACCACGTGCGAACAGTTTAGCAGCACCACGCCCCAGCGCAGTAGCCAGCGACGGGAGAGTGAGTCCTGGCTGTTGTTCAGCTGGCTGACATGATGGTAAACCAGCGATTCATACTCGCTTTCGCGCAGATGCGGCCTGCGACTCAGCTGATCGACAAAACCCCTGCGCAACTCCCGAATATGCCTGCGGCTTTTACGCGCGTCCGAGCCCGGGCGTAACACGGCGAAAGCCAGCCATGCCAGCCCCACGCCGAGGATCTTCGCCAGATTGTCGTTGAGAAAATCAGCGTAATCGTAAACCGGTGGATTCGTTACAGAGATAAATGAGCCCATAAAAACAATCAACTGACCCCACAGACCGGCCAGTTTCGGCATTTGCAGTTTGAGCAACTGCATGGTGGTTAATAGCGGGAAGAGAAACAGCAGAAATTGCCAGAGGTCGGTTATCTGCACCATCAAACCAAATTTCACCACGAAGCTGAACAGCGACAGTAGTACCAGCGTACGCAGCAGTAGCGTCAGGGAATTAAAGGGGGAAGCGGCGACGGAATAGAGCACGCAGCTGATTGCCGCAAGCGTCAGGGCCGCACTGCCCGCATCCCATTGGGTGGTGATGGCCCATGCGCCTACGGCCGTCAAAGCGCAAAACGTACGAAAACCGCTCCACAGCGCCTCCATTGCGTCGGTATGGCGCGCCAGAGCAGGACTACCGGGAACGGAAAATTCGGTGACGGGCGTGGCATTTTCGACGGCTTTTAACCAGCGACTGCTGCGCAGATACAGGCGGCAGAAATAGTTCAGACGCTGCCAGAAGGCGCGATGCCGGTAGTCATATTCATCCGTTGGGGCGAGCGGCGCGATAATGCGGGCCACGGTATAGATATCGGCATCCGGACGCGCAAGGGCGGCGAGCAGCGCCTCAATAATCTCCCGGGTATGGGCTGGCGGTGCAGGCCAGTTCAGCAACATCCGGCGAAGGCTCGAGATCGCGCTCGTCATCCGCAATTGCTGGTGCAGTAAATAGTTCAGAAGTGTATTCTGGCGACGAAAACGGTAGTGGCTCCAGAAAGCCTGGATGCGCAACAGGTTCATGGTCAGGATCTGGCCGATGACCTTTTCGTGCGCGAGGCGGATGTCATCGCTGCTGTCAGGCTGCCAGAGCAGGCTGGCATGTTCCAGCAAACGTGCGTGCATCGTTTTAAGGGCGGTGATAAGCGTAGTGCCATCTGAGGTACTGGGCAGGATCATCATCATGACGCCCCCGCACAGAATGCCGACCATCACTTCACACACGCGTGCCTGGGCGATATCCCACAGCTCGGTGGTGTCCAGCACGTTGACGACCGGAAAGGCGATAATGGCCGCGGTGTAACCCGCCAGTTGAAACGCATAGGCAACGTTATTGGTAAAATGGGCGCAGGCCCAGGTACACAGCCCCTGCCATGCCGACATGCTTAACAGAAATAGCCAGGGATCGTTCAGGGTATGGCCGGCAAGAAGCAGTGCGGCGGTTGCCCCCAGCAGGCTACCCGCCACGCGCCCGAGGCTTTTACTGATAACGCCCCCGACGGTAGGGAAGCTGACGACCGCCGCAGAGGTCATCGCCCAGTAAGGCTCATCCAGGTTCAGATAATAGGCAACCGTAAGCGCAAGGCACATGGCAATGCCGTTGCGCAGCGCGTAACGCCACTGCGGCCGTGTCGCTTTTATCCACGGCGTATTGCGCCAGGAGAAAGCCCCCAGGTTCATCATCGCGGTCCGATGGCGACGGTGCAGGTTGTGCCAGAGACCAGGGTAATGTCTTTCGGCAGTTGATCAAACTCGACGCGAACAGGCACCCGCTGAGCCAGACGCACCCACGGTACGTTGGGTTTAATGTCGGGCACCAGGCCAGAATCGGTTTCCACGCTCTGATCGTAAATTGCCCGACCTATGCTGCTAACGTGACCCTGTAACGTTTCTGCGCCGCTGTAAAGCGTGATCCGGGCAGGCGCTCCCTCGCGGATATGGCGCAGCTTGGTCTCTTCAAAATAACCTACAACATAGAAAGAGTGGCTATCGACCAGGGCAAAGACCGGCTGTCCTGTGGTGGCGTAATCCCCCACACGGGTCGACAGGCTCGTGATCCATCCATCCACCGGCGCTTTGACCACGGTCTGGGTCAGTTGCCACTCGGCCTGTTTCAGCGTTGCCTCTGCAACCTTCAGGCTGGCCTGCATGGCTTTTACATTGATATTGGCGGTATCGAGATCTTCCGCAGAGATGTAATTTCTCGACAGATTGCGGCGGCGTTCGGCTTCGTTATTGGCTTTTGCCAGATCGGATTGTGCTTTTGCGAGCTGCGCCTGGGCATTAAGCACCGCAATGTGAAACGGGGTCTCATCGATTCGGAATAACACATCGCCCGCATGAACGTACTGGTTGTCCTTCACCAGCAGCGCGCTGATACTGCCGGACACCTGTGGCGTGATGCTGACCTGTTCCGCGCGGATCTTGCCGTCACGCGTCCAGGGCGACTGCATGTAATAATTCCAGAGCCACCAGCCGGCCATCAGCGCCAGCGCTAAGACGAAAAGAGTGGAAAAATATTTTAACGTTTTCAATGCTATTCTCACCACACGGTTAACACGGCAAGGCCAAGACAGACGGAAAGGGTAAACAGGGAGAGATCCATTAACATCGGGTGCCAGATTTCACCGGAATACATCCAGTCGCGCAGCAGACGATGCGCAATGAGCCAGATCACAAAACCGACCATCACGGCTTTAAACAGTGGCGGAAAGTAGACCGATGCGCCAACAATCAGATCCTGGAGGGGCAACCCTGCGGAGAAGGAAAACAACGTCACAAGCAGCGATCCTTTGCGGTGGAATGAGGGCCACATTGGCAGATTTCAATGCGATGGCGCATTACCATTCAGTGTAAATCATCCTTTAAGGAATGATGAATACCGTGATTGCATTTGTTTTGGCAATACAAATACTGCAAACTATTCTAAAATCACTATAATCACTTAGCAAGCTAATTATAAGGAGATGAAATTGGAATCGCCATTAGGTTCTGATCTGGCAAGGTTGGTACGCATCTGGCGTGCTCTGATTGACCATCGCCTGAAACCTCTGGAGCTCACACAGACGCACTGGGTTACGCTGCATAACATCCATCAGCTTCCGCCCGATCAGTCACAGATCCAACTGGCAAAAGCGATTGGTATTGAGCAGCCGTCTCTGGTGCGTACCCTTGACCAGCTGGAAGAGAAGGGACTCATCTCCCGACAAACCTGCGCCAGCGACCGTCGCGCCAAGCGGATCAAATTGACGGAAAAAGCGGCCCCGATTATTACTGAGATGGAAACCGTCATCAGTAAAACGCGAGGGGAGATCCTGGCCGGTATTTCCCCCGCTGAGCTGGAGATGCTGATCGGGCTCATCGCCCGTCTTGAGCAAAACATCCACGATTTACAGTCGCGTGACTGACGTTGTTCACAGGCCTTGCTCGTGCAAGGCCTTTGTCAAGATTTGAACACCACCACCCGGTTGCGTCCCGTCTCTTTTGCCTCGTACATGGCTTTATCCGCGCTTTCCACACAGGTTTCAGCGCTGGTTTCCGGCGAGGTAGCGGTGAATACCCCCATACTGATGGTAATCGGTTCCGGAAGATAACCGCCGCTGCTGACATTGTCGAAACCGCTCAATTTGAGACGTATGCGTTCGGCAACCTGTTGCGCAAGATCGGAAGGGGTATTTGTCAGCATGAGCACAAATTCTTCGCCGCCGATCCGCGCCGCGATATCCTGCGGTCGCACTGAATCGGTCAACAGGTTTGAGACAAACTGTAAAACCTTATCCCCCTGCAAATGGCCGTAGCAGTCGTTAATGCGCTTGAAACGGTCCAGATCGCTTACAACCACCGATACCGGGTGCGCCATCGTTGCTATACTCAGCGCGTGATTTAATGAATCATAGAAATAGCTGCGATTATACAGACGGGTGAGGGGATCGCGGATCGAGTTTTGATAAGACTGCTGGTATTTTACATGCGAGTCACGATACAAATTAAATACGTCGGAAAGTAAGATGAAAATAATGATTAACGTAGCGACGGTTTCAAATAACCGTGCCCGGTACCATGAAATATCTTCAGCGTGTCCGCCTAACAATAGCATGATCAGGGTGACGATATAACAGACGCATAAAAAATTGCCGCCGACCCAAAACAAATTCCTCACGCGGGTAATGACCATCAACGTGATTAATGTTACTACCCAGAGAACAATCAAAATGATATTGATCGCCTGGCTCCAGAGAACCATAAACTGTCGGGTTTCATTGTCTACCAGGTCCAGTGTGAGCAGCGTGGAATGACTGGAATAGAAAAATGCCAGCCCAAGCATACAGCCGGTAAAAAGCACCGTCCCGGCCACAACGGCAACATGGGCGCCGCGTGAGAGAGCGGACGTACGCAGGGTATACAGCAATGCCGCGATGATTATCAGCACCGCCATTAAAAAGTGGCGGAACATATAGAAAATCATGGCGTCATTATAGTTCGCCACGTTGAACTGATAGAGATCAAGCCAGGCCGGGAAGCTGGACAGTGTCCCCACCATCAGTAACGCTGAGCCGGCAAAGGCCAGGGCAATGGGAACAAGATATAATCGCCTTCTGTCGCACCAGTATTTCATTGCCATAAAACAGGCAATAAACAGATGGAACACCAGAAGAAATATCGTCAGCGTAGGGAAAAACAAAGGTGAAAACGAAGGAACCCATTCAACAAGTTTTATAAAAAAACCTTGTAATACGGCAATGATAACAATGCACCCAAGCGCGAAGGCCACAAAACGGTTCTTTACAAATCGACAGATCGCAAGCATAGAGACTTAAAAAATAAAAAAGAAAAAGAGATTGCGAAGAGTCTAAGGGAGGGGAATAAAAAATACTTTGCGCCCGGACAAGAACAGATGAAATGAATAATTCACCGCGTGAATGTATTGTGCAAATATATTGTTGAGAATGATGATTTTGCTAAATGGATGTGGTCTGAACAGACCACATCCATCAGGATATTAGCGCGGGGAGACGGTGACCTGGCTGCCGTTGCTTGCGAGAACAACACGCTGGCCAGCAGAGAAGCGGGTGTTACCCTGTTTCTGCACAACCATAATGGTGCTGCCATCGTCTTTACGGATTTCCAGCTCAACGCCCTGAGTTTTGTTCATCGCACCCTGAACGCCCTGACCCGCTACGCCGCCTGCAACTGCGCCCGCTGCGGTCGCCAGAGAACGTCCGGTGCCGCCGCCAATGGTATTACCCAGGAAACCGCCCAGCACAGCACCACCGATTGCGCCCACCACGTTCGTGTCATCGCCACCCTGAATCTGAACAGGACGGGCATTAACGATAGTACCGTATGTCACGTTCTGTACCTGTTTAGCTTCAGAAGCACTATATACGTCGCCGGAGAGTGAACTGTCATTCACACAACCCGCCAGTGTTAAACCAATCAGCGAAACGCCCAGTACACGTAAAATCATTTGACTCTCCTGTTCACCAAAAAACGCCCGGTTGGGGCATCCGTTATGGCTAAATTATATGGCATTCCTGACCACAGTTCATATCTTTGCATGCCGAATAGATAAATTTTACCCGAACAGGGCTTAACGGGACATAAACAAACATCGCCTGTGCTACAGGTCTGAGATTGTTAAAAATTATTATCACCGCATAGCAAAGCAGCGTTATTTATGATGGAGTGTTTGCACTTAGCCCATGTAACGTAAGGAAAGCGCATGAAATCGGGTCGCTATATCGGTGTGATGTCTGGTACCAGTCTTGACGGTGTGGATGTCGTTCTGGCCGCCATTGATGAAAACATGGTGGCGCAGCAGGCAAGCCTGACCTGGCCAATTCCGGTCTCGTTAAAAGAAGAGATCCTGAACATCTGCCAGGGACAACAGCTGACGCTTTCCCAACTGGGCCAACTGGATGTGCGTCTGGGGGCGCTGTTTGCTGAGGCGGTACTGGCCCTGATGCAGCAGGAAAGACTCCACCCGCAGGATATCGTGGCAATAGGCTGCCATGGGCAGACCGTCTGGCATGAACCTGTCGGTGAGGCGCCGCACACGATGCAAATTGGCGATAACAACCAGATTGTGGCAAAAACCGGCGTGACGGTGGTGGGCGATTTCCGTCGTCGCGATATGGCCCTCGGCGGGCAGGGGGCGCCGCTGGTTCCGGCATTTCATCAGGCGCTGCTGGCGCACCCGGTTGAGCGCAGGATGGTCCTGAACATCGGCGGGATCGCCAACCTGTCGATGCTTATTCCCGGGCAGCCCGTGCGGGGGTACGATACCGGACCCGGTAATATGCTGATGGATGCCTGGATCTGGCGTCAGAGCGGTAAAGCCTACGACAAAGACGCGCAGTGGGCCAGCCAGGGGAAAGTGATCCTTCCCTTGCTGCAAACCCTGTTAAGCGATCCTTTCTTTGCTCTGCCTGCGCCGAAAAGCACGGGGCGAGAATATTTCAACTACGGCTGGCTTGAACGTCAGCTGACGCGCTTCCCCGGCCTTGCGCCTCAGGATGTGCAGGCTACGCTGACGGAGCTCACCGCGGTGTCGATTTCTGAACAGGTGTTGCTGAGCGGCGGGTGTGAGCGCTTGCTGGTATGCGGAGGCGGAAGCCGCAACCCGCTGGTGATGGCACGCCTCGCCGCCTTGCTGCCGGGCACCGAAGTCACGACCACTGATGAAGCCGGGATCAGCGGAGACGATATGGAAGCGCTGGCCTTCGCCTGGCTTGCCTGGCGTACGGTTGCCGGTCTGCCCGGGAATTTACCCTCCGTAACCGGTGCGCGGGAGGCGAGCGTCCTCGGGGCCATTTTCCCTGCAAACCCGCGCCATAATCAGAGTTAACTGAAATTCAGCGGGAGGCGTAACCCGTAAAATAGGGAAAAACAGGAGGGCGGTTAGGCCCTCCAGGACCAGGATAGTCTTCGGAATCTGCCCATGAAAAAACTTCTTCTCATTGCTGTACCTTTTCTTATGACCGGATGCAGCGTCTATAACCAGTTCGTTGAGCGTATGCAAACCGATACGCTGGAATATCGTTGTGATGAAAAACCGCTGACGGTGAAGCTGAACAACACGCGTCAGGAAGCCAGCTTTGTTTATGACAATAAGTTGTTGACGCTGAAGCAGGGAATGTCGGCCTCCGGTGCGCGCTACTCAGACGGGATCTACGTCTTCTGGTCGAAAGGCGACAGCGCCACCGTCTACAAGCGTGACCGCATTGTGCTGAACAATTGTCAGCTAGAAAATCCGAAGCGTTGAGATTTTTGAAGGGGGCGCGCACAATAGCGCCACCCAATCTCACTTTCAGCTAACGCCATGTCAGATAACGACGAACTACAGCAAATTGCGCATCTGCGCCGTGAATACACCAAAGGCGGTTTGCGCCGCCAGGATCTTCCCGCCGAACCGCTGGTGCTTTTTGAACGCTGGCTGAAGCAGGCCTGCGAAGCGAAACTGGCCGACCCGACGGCAATGGTCGTTGCCACGGTTGATGAAAACGGTCAGCCGTATCAACGCATCGTTCTTCTCAAGCACTATGACGAGAAAGGGCTGGTGTTCTACACCAACCTGGGCAGTCGTAAAGCGCATCACCTGGAAAATAATCCGCGTATTAGCCTGCTCTTCCCGTGGCATATGCTTGAGCGCCAGGTGATGGTCACCGGCAAGGCGGAGCGCCTCTCTACGCTCGAAGTGGTGAAATATTTCCACAGCCGCCCGCGCGACAGTCAGATCGGCGCCTGGGTCTCTAAACAGTCCAGCCGAATCTCAGCCCGCGGCGTGCTGGAGAGTAAATTCCTCGAACTCAAACAGAAGTTTCAGCAGGGTGAAGTACCGCTGCCGAGTTTCTGGGGCGGGTTCCGCATCCCCATTGAGCAGATGGAATTCTGGCAGGGCGGTGAACACCGCCTGCACGACCGCTTTTTATACCAGCGCCGCAACGGTGGCTGGAAAATCGACAGACTGGCCCCGTAATCCCCAAAATTTGTTGATTTAAGCGCTAGCGCACACCGCGCTGGCGCTTTATTCTATGGTCCTTTCGCATCAGGCGAAAAGTCGTGTACCGGCAAAGGTGCAGTCGTTTATACATGGAGAATTTGATGGCAAGCAGTAACTTGATTAAACAATTGCAAGAGCGGGGCCTCGTGGCCCAGGTGACGGACGAGGAAGCGTTAGCAGAGCGACTGGCGCAAGGCCCGATCGCGCTCTATTGCGGCTTCGATCCCACCGCTGACAGCTTGCATTTGGGGCATCTTGTTCCATTGTTATGCCTGAAACGCTTCCAGATGGCCGGCCATAAGCCTGTCGCACTGGTTGGCGGCGCGACCGGTCTGATTGGCGACCCAAGTTTCAAAGCCGCTGAGCGTAAGCTGAATACCGAAGACACCGTGCAGGAGTGGGTGGATAAGATCCGGAAACAGGTTGCTCCGTTCCTGGATTTCGACTGCGGTGACAACTCTGCGATTGCAGCGAACAACTACGACTGGTTTGGTGGCATGAACGTGCTGACGTTCCTGCGTGACATCGGCAAACACTTCTCTGTTAACCAGATGATTAACAAAGAAGCAGTGAAGCAGCGTCTTAACCGTGACGATCAGGGGATCTCTTTCACCGAGTTCTCCTACAACCTGTTGCAGGGATATGACTTCGCCTGCCTGAACAAGCTGCACGGCGTCTCTCTGCAAATTGGCGGTTCCGACCAGTGGGGTAACATCACCTCCGGTATCGATCTGACCCGTCGCCTCCACCAGAATCAGGTGTTTGGTCTGACCGTGCCGTTGATCACCAAAGCCGACGGTACCAAGTTCGGTAAAACCGAAGGCGGCGCGGTATGGCTGGATCCGAAGAAAACCAGCCCGTACAAGTTCTACCAGTTCTGGATCAACACGGCGGATGCCGACGTTTATCGCTTCCTGAAGTTCTTCACCTTTATGGATATCGAAGAAATCAATGCGCTGGAAGAAGAAGACAAGAACAGCGGTAAAGCACCACGCGCCCAGTACGTGCTGGCGGACGAAGTGACCAAACTGGTTCATGGTGAAGAAGGTCTGGCGGCGGCGAAGCGCATTACGGCGAGCCTGTTCAACGGGACCCTGAGCGATTTAAGCGAAGCGGATTTCGAACAGCTGGCGCAGGATGGCGTGCCGATGGTAGAGATGGAAAAAGGCGCCGATCTGATGCAGGCGCTAGTGGACTCCGAGCTCCAGCCGTCTCGCGGTCAGGCGCGTAAAACCATCGCCTCTAACGCCATCACCATTAATGGCGAAAAACAGGCCGATCCGGAATACACCTTTACCGAGAACGACCGTCTCTATGGTCGCTACACGCTGCTGCGTCGCGGTAAGAAAAATTACTGCCTGGTCTGCTGGAAGTAATTAAAAGTATGCAGGGGCGTGGGAAACCACGCCCCTTTTGTTTTGACAGGGTTTGGTAAGTACAACATGAAGAACATCCTCGCCATTCAGTCCCACGTTGTGTTTGGACATGCTGGCAACAGCGCTGCGGAATTCCCGATGCGCCGCCTCGGCGTTAACGTCTGGCCCCTCAATACCGTCCAGTTTTCGAATCACACCCAGTACGGTAAATGGACCGGCTGCGTGATGCCGCCGTCGCATCTGACGGAAATCGTTCAGGGGATTGCGGATATCGACCAGCTTAAACGCTGCGATGCCGTACTGAGCGGCTATCTGGGTTCGGCGGAGCAGGGGGAACATATCCTCGGCATTGTGCGCCAGGTGAAAGCGGCAAACCCCGCGGCGAAATATTTCTGCGATCCGGTGATGGGACATCCGGAAAAAGGCTGCATTGTAGCGCCGGGCGTTGCGGAGTTTCATGTCCGCCATGCATTGCCCGCCAGCGATATTATTGCCCCCAACCTGATTGAACTTGAGATCCTGTGTGAGCATCCGGTCAACAGCGTAGAAGAGGCTGTAAGCGCCTCTCGCGAGCTGATCGCCCAGGGGCCAGAGATTGTGCTGGTTAAACACCTGGCACGCGCAGGGTTGAGCCAGGACCGTTTTGAGATGCTGCTGGTGACGAAGGAAGAAGCCTGGCATATCAGTCGACCGCTGGTGGATTTCGGTGCACGTCAGCCTGTCGGGGTCGGGGATGTGACCAGCGGTTTGCTGCTGGTGAAGCTATTGCAGGGCGCGAGCCTGCGCGATGCGCTGGAGCACGTCACCGCAGCCGTTTATGAAATCATGATTGCGACGAAGACGATGCAGGAATATGAGCTCCAGGTCGTCGCGGCGCAGGATCGCATCGCGAAGCCGGAGCACTATTTCAGCGCAACGCAGCTTTAGACACCGCCCGGCGGCGCTGCGCTTGCACGGGCCTACGGAATTGGTAGGCCGGGTACGCGTCAGCGCCACCCGGCAACCCAGGCCTTCGGTTAATTCAACCCTTCCGCTTTCAGCGCCGCCGCCACCGCAGGACGCTCCGCCACGCGCGTCATATACGACGCGACATGGTCTAACCCTTCCATGTTCAGCTTAACCGCGCGCGCCCAGCGCAGAACGGTAAACAGATAGGCATCGGCGATGGTGAAACGCGAGCCACAGATCCACTGGTCATCTTTCAGCGCGTCGTTAACGTACTGCAACTTTTTCTCCAGCAGCGCGCGCACGGTAGGTTTGTACTCTTCCGGCGTGTCCGGGCGGAACAGGGGCGTAAAGCCTTTGTGCAGTTCGGTGGCAATATAGTTCAGCCACTCAAGCGTCTTATAACGTGCAATGCTGCCGGTGGGGGCAAGGAGCTGACGATCCGGTACGTTGTCCGCCAGGAATTGCATAATCGCCACCCCTTCGGTCAGCAGGGTGCCATCATCCAGCAGCAGGGCCGGAACCTGCCCTTTTGGGTTAATCGCAAAAAAGTCATCCCCGTTTTCCAGGCGCTTTTTCATCAGGTCAACGCCGTCCAGCGTGAAATCTTTACCGCTCTCGCGAAGCGTAATATGGGAAGCAAGAGAGCAGGCGCCCGGTTTATAGAACAGTTTCATCGGTAACTCCTTTTTGCTGAGGTTCCAGCTATGTTAGTGCGCGTTCGGATAAAAAAAAAGCCGCTAATCAATTAGCGGCTTCTGTTCAGTCGTTTCCCGATGACATTACGCGTTCGCGGTTTTAATCGCTTTAGCGGATTTGTCGTCGTCCTGCGTCATACGATTCAGTTTAGGTGCGGTCAGCAGCATCAGCACGGCAATCACGGCGGTCGCGATACCAATTTGCATGAACACGGTGCCGTAGACATTCAGGGAAACCAGCGGGTCGGTAACGTTGTCTGGTACCGCCATCAGGTTCGCAATCTTACCTGCGATGATAGCCGCGCCAGCGGTGGTCAGGAACCAGCTACCCATGATGAAGCCCATCAGACGCTGAGGGACCAGCTGTGCAACCATCGCCAGGCCCAGACCGGAGATCATCAGTTCACCGATGGATTGCAGCGCATAGCTCAGGATCAGCCAGTTAACAGATACGATACCCGCGTCGGTGGCGAATTTCGTCCCCAGCGGCAGCACCAGGAATGCGCCAGAGCACAGCACCATACCGATAGCGAACTTGTGCGGCATAGGCAGACGGTCGCCCATCTTGTTATAGATAGCGGCCAGAATCGGGCTACCAATCATGATCCAGAACGGGTTCAGGGCCTGATACTGCTCCGGCTCGAACGCGATACCGAGGATGGAGTGCTCAACGTTGCGGATAGCGAAGAAGTTCAGAGACGTTGGCATCTGGCTGTACAGAACGAAGAAGATGATCGCTTCCAGCATCAGAATGAACGCCACAATCATCTTACGACGTGCCGCACCCTGCATCGCGAAGGCTTCTTTCGCGAAGATAATCACGATACCCAGCGCAACCACGCCCAGCACGGCACGTGCAACGCCCTGGTTATGCAGCAGCCAGGTGGCGACAGCGGCCAGGATCACAATGCCGACGATGGTTGCCAGCAGTTTGCCCATGTGCACGGGTTCGAAGTCTGGTTTTGAACCATAGTCTTTAACCCAGCTACGGCAGAACAGGAAGTTCACAACGGTGATCAGCATACCCACGAAGCTCAGCGCAAACGCTACGCTCCAGCCGAATTTGGCGGCCAGCCATGGGGTTGCCAGCATAGAGAAGAAGGAACCGATGTTGATGGACATGTAGTACATGGTAAATGCACCGTCCAGACGCGGGTCATCTTTGCTGTAGCAGGTAGAGAGCAGGGAAGACGGGTTCGCCTTGAAGAGGCCGTTACCTACCGCGATGGTAGCCATACCCATGTAAACCACACCTGCATCGTGCCCGGACCAGGCAACCAGCCCATAGCCAATCGCCAGAACAACGGCGCCCAGCATAATGACACGTTTAGTACCGAGAACTTTATCGCCTAACCAGCCGCCGATAGCGACCAGGCCATACACCAGGGCGCTGAAGGAAGAGAACAGGGTGATGGAATCGGCTTCAGACATACCCAGCTGTTTAACCAGGTAAACCGCCATGATCCCTTGCAGGCCGTAGTAACCAAAACGTTCCCATAATTCGATCGAGAAAATGAGATAGAACGCTTTAGGCTGTTTGAAAGCGTTAAGACTTACGCTTTCATCTGTTGGTTTATTGTTTGCAGTAGACACATATACCTCTTTTTTTACATCCCATATTAACGGGGGTGTTCATAGCGTGATGACCGTAGTCCATCCGCTTTATAGTTATATTGGGAGGGGAAACGGCGGGTAATGTTCACTATCCAGCCCCATCTGGCAATACGTTTGTAATAATCTGTTACATATAACTCTGGCGGTATAATCATCGGTTCACGCAAATGTTATACAGCGTTAAATCTCATCCGTTCAAAAATGGTGGTTTTTTTCACTGTAAACGACCCTGTTTAATGGCTGCATGGCGATATGTTCTGCTATTTTGGGTGATTAGCAGTGATATAGCCCATATTCTGAAAAATGACTGGTCTTATGTGCGGCGTGGAGTCGATGAATTCTTGCCTGACAAAGGGGTTGGGCGGGTTTTAACAACAAAAATCCAACATCAGGTTATCAGAGTGATCGCGATCACAGATGTATAGAAATTTTTGGTGATGAAAAAACTATTAACCTGTTTGAGTGTTAAATGACCGAAGAAACGACAATGCGTAAAGGAGAAAGGGAGGGCAATTTATGGTCAATCGGGAAGATATCAGAGCCCTTGTTAATATTAAGGGCTTGAACAGGCAAGAAGTAAGGTGGTTTACGCTCAGGGATAGACTTTTTCTTTGTATTCGCAGAGATCTTCGATAATGCAGGAGCCGCAGCGTGGCTTACGGGCAATACAGGTATAGCGTCCGTGCAGGATCAGCCAGTGGTGGCAATCTACCTTAAATTCCGCAGGGACCACTTTTAACAGCTTCTCTTCCACCTCTTCCACGTTTTTACCTGGCGCGAACCGAGTGCGGTTAGAGACGCGGAAGATATGGGTATCCACGGCGATGGTCGGCCAGCCAAACGCCGTGTTCAGCACCACATTTGCCGTTTTACGCCCGACGCCCGGCAACGCTTCCAGCGCAGCGCGGTCTTCCGGGACTTCACCGCCGTGCTGCTCCAGCAGGATCCGGCAGGTCTTAATGACGTTTTCGGCCTTGCTGTTAAACAGGCCAATGGTCTTGATATAGGATTTCACACCTTCAACGCCCAGCTCCAGCATGGCCTGCGGCGTATTGGCGACAGGGTAGAGCAGGGCTGTGGCTTTGTTGACGCTCACGTCCGTCGCCTGTGCAGAGAGCAGCACCGCGATCAACAGTTCAAACGGCGAGTTAAAGTTCAGCTCTGTCGTAGGATGAGGATTCTCATCGCGCAGGCGCGTCAGGATCGCAATGCGTTTCTCTTTATTCATACTGCTTTCTCGGGGATCCCTTCCTGTACGCTGCGTTCAGCGGCGCGGCGTTTACGTTTTTCATCAATCAGGTATTTTAACGCCAGCATCATCCCAAGGCCAATAAAGGCCCCAGGCGGTAGCATGGCCAGCAGGAACGGGGTGTCCGTATGGAACACCTCAATACGCAGCGACTTCGCCCAGCCGCCAAGCAGCGCATCCGCACCGTCGAAAAGCGTACCGTTGCCCAAAATTTCACGCAGAGAGCCGAGGACGAACATGGCGGCAGTCGCGCCCATGCCGATGGAAAACCCATCCAGCGCGGATATGGCCGGATTGTTTTTCACCGCGAAGGCTTCAGCGCGGCCTACGACAATACAGTTAGTCACGATAAGCGGAATGAAGATCCCGAGCGACTGGTACAGGCCAAATGCGTAGGCGTTAATCAGCATTTGCACGACGCTGACCACCGACGCAATGATCATGACATAGATCGGAATACGGATTTCCGACGGCGTCCAGCGGCGCAAAACAGAAATGGAAAAGTTAGTCAGGGTCAGCACCAGCGTGGTCGCCAGCCCCAGCCCGAGCGCGTTGGTGGCGGTAGACGTCACCGCCAGCAGCGGACACAGCCCCAGCAGCTGTACCAGCGCGGAGTTGTTCTTCCAGAGACCCTGGACGATAACCTCTTTAACCTGGCTCATGGTCACTCCTCACAGGTGGAAAGATGATTGATCTGCGCGGGCAGCGTTTCGGCATACAGCCCGGCGCGCTTGACGGCGTTGACCACCGCGCGCGGGGTAATCGTGGCGCCCGTGAACTGGTCAAACTCGCCGCCATCTTTTTTCACCGCGAAAGCAGGATCGTCTTCGCCATGAATCATCTTTCCGGCGAAGTGTAAGATCCAGTCGCTTAAGCGGGTTTCAATTTTGTCGCCAAGGCCCGGCGTTTCGTGATGTTCCGTCACGCGCGTACCCAGCACGGTGCCGGAAAAATCGCTGCCCACCAGCAGCTGAATCGCACCGGAGTAACCGTCCGGCGCGGTGGCTTCCATGACGGCACCCACGGGATTATCGCCCTTGCGGGCAATATAAACGCGATGGGGTCCTTTACCGAGCTGCGGAGCCTGCACGACAAAGCAGCTTTTTTGCAGGTCATTATCGTAGAGGTCGGATGGGATCACCTGATCGAACAGCGCTTTTTGCTGCTTCATTGCCTGCTCTGCAATGGTGGTTTTCGTCAGTTCATTTACCAGCGCGGTCAGCCCGGTGAGGGCGGCGGCGAAGATCGCCAGCGTGACGCCGTGTTTTTGCATTGTTTTTAGCATGGCGTGACCCTTAGCGATGACCGTACACGCGTGGCCGCGTGTAGTAGTCGATGAGCGGAACGGTGATGTTAGCCAGCAGCACGGCAAATGCCACGCCGTCCGGATAGCCGCCAAAGCTGCGAATAAGCCAGACCAGCAAGCCTGCCAGCGCGCCGAAAATCAGACGACCACGGTTGGTGGTAGAGGCGGTGACCGGATCGGTCAGAATAAAGAATGCCCCGAGCATGGTCGCGCCGGAGAGCAGATGGAGCTGCGGGCTGGCCAGCGACTCAGGTAATATCACCCAGCCGAGCGTTGAGCAGACGGCCAGCGTCACCAGGAAGCTCACCGGAATATGCCAGCGGATCGCCTTCTGTTGCAGCAGGAACGCGCCACCCAACAGGTAGGCCAGATTGACCCACTGCCAGCCAGCACCCGCCAGTACGCCGCTGTAAATAGACGATTTCATCACCTGCTCCACGCTCTGTCCGGCACGCAGGGAGGTTTTGAAGGTATCGAGCGGAGTGGCCTGGCTGATGCCGTCCACGCCCATGCGAAGCGTGTTCATATCTGCGCCCAGTGCGGTGTGGCCGGTAAAGATAACGTGCAGGGCATCCATAAAGCCGGGCACCGTGGCGGCGATCTCATGCGGCGGCAGCCAGCTGGTCATCTGTACCGGGAAGGAGATCAGCAGCACCACGTAGCCAATCATCGCCGGGTTAAACGGGTTATGGCCAAGTCCGCCGTACAGCTGCTTGGCGATGATCACCGCAAACACCGTTCCCAATACCACCATCCACCACGGGGCGAACGGGGGAATGCTGATGGCCAGCAACAGGCCGGTCAACAGGGCGGAGTTATCGCTCAGGATGCGAGTCACTTCCATTTTGCGCAGCTTCAGGATCGCGGCTTCTGCTGCGACGGCACTGGCGCAACCCAGAACTAACTGGAAAAGCGTACCCCAGCCGAAAAACCAACACTGTACGGCAATACCTGGCAGCGCGGCCAGGCACACCAGCATCATAATACGCGATGTCTGGCGCTGGTTATGGGTGTAAGGGGAACTTGCAATTCTGAAAACCATTTAATCCTCGTTAACGGCTTGCTGCGCGGCTTTCTTTGCCTGAACGCGCGCAATCGCGGCGGCGACTGCGGCTTTGCGTGGATCGTCATTAGCGGCCGCAGGCAGTTCGTCCTGCTGTGCCGCTTTTCTTGCTTTGGCACGGGCGATGGCCGCTTCAACGGCGGCTTTACGCGGGTCGACAGGCGTTTCACTCTCTTCGGCAGGTTGAACTTGTGCCGCTTTACGTGCTTTGGCGCGGGCGATAGCGGCTTCAACGGCCGCCTTGCGCGGATCCGTCGCTTCCTGTTCAACCACCACTGTCTGCTGACCGGCTTTACGGGCTTTTGCCCTGGCGATAGCCGCTTCCACCGCTGCTTTACGCGGGTCGATATCGGCTTCCGGTTTGGCGTTTTGCGCTTTCTCCGCCTGACGCGCGCGTGCTTCGGCTTTCCGCGCTTCGCGGGCCGCAATCGCTTCGCTGTTGTCCGGTCTTTCTCCCGGAGCGATCACAACCGTCTGGGCGGCAGTGGCTTTCTTCTCGCGCACGCGGGCCAGGGCTGCGTTAATGGCATCCTGATCTTTCGCCGCAGGCTGCACGGCAGCCTGCTTATGGCGTTCCTGACGGGCTTGTTTCTCGCGCTCCAGTCGCGCCTGGCGCGCTTCAAAACGGGCCTTCGCTTCAGCGGCACGTTTTTCTTCCATGGAGATGGCGTAGATTTCGGCTTTCTCCTGACGGAAGTATTGCACCAGCGGAATATTGCTGGGGCAGACCCAGGCGCAGGCACCGCATTCAATACAGTCAGCCAGGTTATGCGCCTGGGCTTTATCGTGCAGCTGGCCTTTGCTGTACCAGTACAACTGCTGCGGCAGTAAATCTGCCGGGCACGCGTCCGCACAGGCGCTACAGCGTATGCAGCCTTTCTCTTCCTGCGTTTCGCCCATCTCCGTTGGGGAAGGGGCGAGCAGGCAGTTGGTAATCTTCACCACCGGGACATCCAGCCACGGCAGGGTAAAGCCCATCAGCGGGCCACCCATAATGACCAGTTGATCGCTACCCGGGCAGAAGCCAGCCTGTTCCAGCAGATGACGCACCGGCGTACCCAGACGCGCCCAGACGTTGCCGGGACGGGAGACGGACTCGCCGGTCAGCGTGACGACGCGCTCGGTCAATGGCTCGCCGTCAATCACCGCACGTTTCACCGCGTAGGCGGTTCCCACGTTTTGCATCAGCACGCCGATGTCGGACGAACGGCCCCCGTGGGGGACCTGTTTGCCGGTCAGGATCTGCGTCAGCTGTTTTGCCCCGCCGGACGGGTATTTGGTCGGGATCACGCGCAGGGCGATATCGTGGCTGTCCGCCAGTACCGCACGCAGCATCGAAATGGCCTGCGGTTTATTGTCCTCAATACCGATCAGCACTTCGCGGGGTTGCAGAATATGCGCAAGAATGCGAATACCTTCCACCACCTGCGCGGCACAGTCCTGCATCAGACGGTCATCGGCGGTGATGTACGGTTCGCACTCGGCGGCGTTGATGATCAGCGTGTCGATTTTATCGCCGCCGCCGTGAAGCTTAGCGCCGGTCGGGAAGCCTGCGCCCCCCAGACCCGCCACGCCGAACTGATGAATGCGTTCAATCAGCGCTTCACGACTGTGGGAACGGTAGTCGCTCCAGCCGTCACGCTCGATCCAGCGGTCTTCACCATCGGCTTCAATGATCACGCTCAGCTCAGACAACGCCGACGGATGGGCAACGGTATGGGGGGCAACAGCCACCACCTTACCGGAAGTCGGGGCATGTATCGGCAGCATCCGTCCGCGACCAAAGGTCAGCGGCTGGCCGCGAAGAACGCTATCGCCTTCTTTCACGCACAGTTCGCCTTCCGCGCCGATATGCTGTTTAAGGGGCATAACGTAACGGGTCGCCAGTGGGATCTGGCGCAGCGGTGTGCCGTTAGACTGCGATTTCATCTCAGGCGGATGAATGCCGCCGTCGAAATCCCAGATCTTCTCTTTTCTGAAGGCAGAAAATAACTTAAGCATGTTGTTCCACAGGAATATTGCGAACCGGAATGGCCTGAAGGTCCCATTTCCAGTTTTCGGTAGTCGTTTCAACCGGGCGTAGTTCTATACACTGCGTCGGGCAGGGCGCCACGCAGAGATTACAGCCGGTGCACAGATCCGCCACAACGGTGTGCATCGCGCGCGTTGCGCCCACAATGGCGTCAACAGGACACGCCTGAATACATTTGGTGCAGCCAATGCAGTTGGCTTCGTCGATAACAGCAAGGGCACGAACGGGCTCCTGGGCCTGTTCATCGCCGTCGACAGGCTGGGGATCGACGTTCAGCAGGGCAGCTATTTTAAGCATGACCGCTTCGCCACCCGGTGCGCAGCGGTTGATCTTTTCTCCCTGCACGCCCACCGCCTCAGCGTAAGGGCGGCAGCCTGGGTAGCCGCACTGCCCGCACTGGCTCTGGGGTAAAAGTTCATCAATTTTTTCAACAACCGGATCGTCCTCCACCGCAAACCGGCGGGAGGCATAACCCAGAATGATGCCAAAGACGAGTCCCAGTACGCTGATGGACGCGATGGCAATCCAGATAGCACTCATTACAACTTCACCAGACCACTAAAGCCCATAAAGGCCAGAGACATTAAACCTGCGGTCACCAGAGCGATGGCGTTACCGCGAAACGGCGCGGGAATATCCGCCGCGGCCAGACGCTCGCGAATCGAGGCGAACAGGACCATAACAAAAGAGAAACCGACCGCGGCGGAAAAACCGTACAGCGCCGATTGCAGGAAGTTATGCCCGAGGTTGATATTCAGTAGCGCCACGCCCAGCACCGCACAGTTGGTGGTGATGAGGGGCAGAAAAATACCCAACAGGCGATACAAGGCAGGGCTGGTTTTACGCACCACCATTTCGGTAAATTGCACCACGACCGCAATGACCAGAATAAAGGCCAGGGTGCGCAGGTAGAGCATGTCGAGCGGGATCAGGATCCAGGTATCGATCAGCCATGCGCAAATGGAGGCCATCGTCATCACGAAGGTGGTGGCCAGCCCCATGCCCATTGCCGTCTCCAGCTTTTTGGAGACGCCCATAAACGGGCACAGGCCAAGGAACTTCACCAGTACGAAGTTATTAACCAGCACAGTTCCGACAAAGAGCAGTAAGTAATCGGTCATTATTTAGCCTGAAATAAAATAGCCGCCTATTATCGGATAAACGACAACAGGCCACAACAGGTTAACTGTAAGGTTATTACGGGTTGACAAAGGTCTTCTTAACGCGCGTCGAACGCTTGAAATAAGGGACCAGAAGCGCCGTCGCCAGTAGCGGAAACAGTAACTGGCGAACCGCCAGCGCGTCAGACACTGGCGAGAAAGCGAATGCTTTGACGGCCAGCAGCACGGAGACCAGCAGCCAGATAATGTAATGTTTCGGCACGCTTTTGCGGCGTTTGAAGAAGGCGATAGTCAGCCACAGCGTGTAGTACCACATCGCGATCGCGAAAACGAACGACACAAACCACGTCGCAATATTGAGCGCACTCTGGGACATCAGTGTCTGGATAGCATGAGGCGTAACCAGTGCGGTGGTGTAAAGTAACAGCGCCAGCGAAGCGCTTAATAATGCCACCAGCAGCCATGCCAGCGGGGCGATTAACCAGCCCCCAATTCTCTCTCCAGGCAATGCGGTCATACGCTCTCCCATAGTCTGCGCGAAATGTTATACAGAAATTTGCAGGGCGGAGAGTATATAACATTTCACGCCGAAGGCTACTTTCTTATACAACGTAACGCCATACGGATTTAGGCACTTCCCCCACATTGAACAGACGACCGCCAGAGACCAGTTCGGCGCGACGATGGTCAGCAGCGCGGTACATATTGATGATGTCCTGATTATCCGACAGCGTGTAGTTCAGATGGTCAAACAGTTTTTCCAGGCTTTCAAGGGAATTGATCTTGCGAAATTTTAATAAATAGTCCTGAACTGTCATATTAATAAGTTTCCATATAAAAGGGTAATACCCATAAAGGTAATGCGTTCGAATAATAAACGGATTAATAAAGACGTAAACTGTCCACTCGGGTAACGCGACGAAATTAGGAGTTTTCTTTGCGAAGAATCAGGCACCAGCAGATGCCTGGAAGAGAAGGGTAACCCCGTTCATTACGGCTGGCAATATGTTCCATGACGTAATGTGTCACGCTTTATGACGCTACGGCTTACTTTTGTTGTGCGACAGTAACAGGCTCCGGCGGCTGGTAGTTATCGATATGGCTGGCAATGCCAAGCAACACGACTGAAACGCCAAGGACAATCCATCCCGCTAATTCAATGATTCGATTAATTATTGACGACATAATTTGTGTTTGTAATTTATCCATAAATACAGATTACAAATGTTACAGCGCCCTTTTCGCCAGAGCAAGCGCTTTGGGAACGATTCCCCGGCCCCCTATACACACTTTAATGCGAGGTAACAAAAAACGCTGTCGCGAGATGCTATTTTAACTCACAGGGCACATTATTAATCTGTGCGTTAAGCACAAGGCCAGTGATAAATAAGCGCACAGCGAGGGGGCACACGATGAGTGAAAACATCCGCGTCGGTCTTATTGGCTACGGGTACGCAAGCAAAACCTTCCATGCACCGCTGGTTGCCGGCACGCCGGGAATGGAACTGGCGGCTATCACAAGCAGCGATGAGACTAAGGTCCGCGCCGACTGGCCAGCCGTGCCGGTGGTAACGGAGCCTAAGCATCTGTTTAACGATCCTAATATTGACCTTATTATCATTCCTACCCCTAACGACACTCATTTCCCCCTGGCGAAAGCGGCGCTGGAGGCAGGCAAACATGTTGTTGTCGATAAGCCCTTTACCGTGACGTTGTCACAGGCGCGCGAGCTGGATGCGCTGGCGCGAAGCCTGGGTCGGTTATTATCGGTATTTCACAACCGGCGCTGGGACAGCGATTTCCTGACGGTTAAGTCGCTGATAAACGAAGGCACGCTCGGCGAGATTGCTTTTTTTGAGTCGCATTTCGATCGTTATCGTCCGCAGGTGCGAGATCGCTGGCGCGAGCAGGCGGGACCGGGCAGCGGCATCTGGTATGACCTGGCGCCGCATCTTCTCGATCAGGTCGTTCATCTGTTTGGTCTGCCCGTGAGCATGACGGTCGATTTAGCGCAGCTCAGGCCGGGGGCGCAGACCACCGACTATTTCCATGCCATTTTGAGTTATCCGCAGCGGCGCATTGTGCTGCACGGGACAATGCTTGCGGCGGCGGAATCGGCCCGCTATATCATTCACGGGGCGCGCGGCAGCTATGTGAAGTTCGGCCTGGATCCGCAGGAAGAGCGCCTCAAAAATGGCGAACGCTTACCGCAGGAGGACTGGGGCTACGACATGCGGGACGGGGTGGTGACGCGTGCGGAGGGGGAGGCGCTGGTTGAAGAGACGGTGTTGACCCTGCCGGGGAACTATCCGGCGTATTACGCCGCCATTCGTGACGCGCTGAACGGTTCAGGTGAAAATCCGGTTCCCGCAAGCCAGGCAATCCAGATTATGGAGCTCATTGAGCTGGGGATCGAATCTGCCAAACATCGCGCAACGCTCTGTCTGGCATAAGTACCAAACGCTTTCGTAGGCCGGGTAAGCGCAGCGCCACCCGGCAGTAAAGAGGACTACTGAGCAACTTTATCGCGCAGCGCCTGTTTCTCTTCAGGCGTCAGGAAGGCGATCTCCAGCCCGTTGATTTGCGCCTGACGGATCTGCTCGCGGCTCAGCCCGGCCTGCGGTGCGGCGATGTTGTATTCGTGAATAATATCCACGCCCTGAACCGCCGGATCGTCCGTGTTCAGCGAAGCCAGTACCCCATGTTCGAGGAAGGTTTTCAGCGGGTGTTGCGCCAGCGACGCCACTGTACTGGTCTGAATATTGGAGGTCAGGCAGGATTCGATTCCAATACGTTGTTCGGCGAGGAAATCCATCAGCGCGCGATCTTCAATGGCTTTCACGCCGTGACCAATACGTTCCGCACCCAGCTCACGAATGGCCTGCCAGATGCTTTCCGGCCCCGCGGCTTCCCCCGCATGAACGGTAATATGCCATCCTGCATCACGTGCGCGGTTGAAATGAGACAGGAACAGGCTGCCCGGGAAGCCCAGCTCGTCACCGGCCAGGTCAATGGCGGTGATCTGGTCGCGATGCGCCAGTAATGCTTCCAGTTCCTGAAGGCAGGCCGCTTCACCGAAGGTACGGCTCATAATGCCGATTAAACGCGCCTGAACGTCAAAGGTTTTGCAGCCTTCACGCACGCCTTCAATGACCGCTTCAACCACGCCCGCTACGGGGAGATTGTGGGTCATCGCCATATAGCCCGGGGAAAAACGCAGTTCGACATAGTGCAGGCCGTTGCGCGCGGCATCTTCGATGTTTTCAAAGGCGACACGGCGACAGGCATCCACCGAGGCCAGCATTTTCACGCCCCAGTCGAGCTTGCTCAGAAAACTCACCAGATCCGGTTCGTTCGACGTGACCTGAACATGGGGGATCAGGGTTTCAAGCGTTTCGGCGGGGAGGGTTAAATTGAACTGGCGGCCAAGATCGAGAATGGTTTGGGCACGAATGTTTCCGTCGAGGTGGCGGTGAATATCAGTTAAAGGCAGGCGTGTATCAATCATGGTCGCACTCTTTGCTGGTTAAAGTGCGCCATATTATAAAAACAAAACGGGGTAAAAAGCTATTTGCGCAAGGGAATATTCCGTTGCGCAAATAATTTACAGCAGCGTGTTGATGCCAGCGATAAGGCGTTGAACGCCCTGTTCAAGTTTACTAAGCGGACAGCCAGCGTTCAGACGCACATAGCCTTTACCTTCATCCCCATAGGTATATCCCGGCATGATGGCCACTTTTTGCTGTTCAATCAGCACGTTTTGCAGCGTCTTGTCATCTATACCGAGTGGGCTAAGATCGATCCACGCCAGATAGGTGGCCTCGGGCGGTTGCCAGTTGAGTGTCGGAAAAGCACTGTTTAATTCGCGAGCAACAAACCGCAGATTCTCTTCGAGATAGGTCCGCAGCGCGTCCAGCCAGGGTTCGCCCTGCCGGTAAGCAGCAATGTGCGCGGTCAGCGCCAGCACGGAAGGGGAAGAGAGTCCGTCCCGACCTTTTAATGCATTCAGATAGGCGTTACGGCTGTCGTCATCGACGATAAGCCCCCAGGCGCCCGTCAGCGCCGGAATGTTGAAGCTTTTGGAACCCGAGGTCAGCAGCGCCCATTTACCACGCGCAACCTCATTCCACGGGGTGTGACGATGCGTGCCCCATACCATGTCCATATGAATTTCGTCGCTGATCACCGCTACGTCATAACGTTCACACAGGGCCGCCATTGTGGTCAGCTCCTCCCGCGTCCAGACTTTGCCGGTCGGGTTTTGCGGGCTACACAGCAGCAGCACCTTGTTTTCCGGTTTTGACAGCGCCGCTTCCAGCGCGGCCATATCGCCCCCCCAGCCATGCGCTGTTTTCTGCATCGGCACGGAAACAACGGTACGCTGGTTGCCTTCGATGGCTTTATAAAAGGCATCGTAAGCCGGGGTATGGACCACCACGCCGTCGCCAGGCGAGGACCAGAGGCGGATCAGCTCCGAGACCATATAAATGACCGACGGCCCATACACCACGGTTTCGGTATCAATCTGACTGTTAAAGCGTTGCCGGAACCAGTGCGCCACGGCGGCCAGAAATTCGTCATTTTTCCAGCGACTGTAACCAAACACCCCGTGGTTTATTCGCTGATGCAGCGCATCGGTAATGCAGGGGGCGGTGGCAAAATCCATATCAGAGATGGTGAAGGGCAGCAGGTCGGCAGCGCCAAAACGGTCAGCGACATAATCCCACTGGGTACACCAGGTGCCGTGTCGATCCACGACGGTAGAAAAATCAAACATGACGGTGCTCCGTAAAGTAAAACCCCCTCATGACGAGGGGGGCGAGACATCAGGCTTCGACGGTTCGCATCAGGGTTGCCAGCTCATCCTTCACTGACTGTACCTGCGGGCCAATGACGACCTGCAAATTGTGTTGATTTAACTGTACCACCCCAATAGCCCGGTTAGCTTTAAGTGCGTTGGTATCCACTTTGGACATGTCCGCCACCGACAAACGCAGGCGGGTGATGCAGTTATCCAGAGAGGTAATGTTATCCGCACCGCCCAGCGCCGCCATAATAGCCGGCGTGTTATATCCGGATTTCCCAACGGTACCAGCCACCGCCTGTTCAACGCTGGTGGCCGTATCGGTATCGCGGCCAGGCGTTTTCAGGTTAAAGCGGGTGATGGCGAAGCGGAAGATCCCGTAGTAAACCGCGAACCAGATGGCGGCCACAACCGGCACCAGATACCACTTGGTGGACAGGCCGTGCAGGATACCGAAGACCACGAAGTCAATCACGTTACCGTCGGTGTTACCGATGGTTACACCGAGCACAGCCATCACGGTAAAGCCCAGGCCCGTCAGTACGGCGTGGATGAGGTACAGTACCGGTGCCACGAACAGGAACAGGAACTCGATTGGTTCTGTCGTACCGCCCACCACGCAGGCAATAACGCCGGAGATCAGCAGGCCTTTAATTTTATGACGATTTTCCGGACGGGCACAGTGGTACATCGCCAGCGCAGCGCCCGGCAGGCCGCCGAGGAAGGCAGGCATTTTACCCTGAGAGAGGAAACGCGTCGCACTTTCAGAGAAGCCGTGAGTGGTCGGGCAGCTCAGCTGGGCCTGGAAGATGGTCAGCGCGCCGCTAACGGAATGACCGCAAACGTCCATGGTGCCGCCGGCTTCCGTAAAGCGGATCAGGGCAACCAGGATGTGCTGTAAACCAAACGGCAGCAACAGACGTTCACCGGTACCGAAAATCATCGGGCCGAAATCACCCGCGCCGTTGATAATGCGGCCGATACCGGTGATCCCCATGGCAAAAATTGGCCAAATCAGGGGGATGATCAGACCAAACAGACCCATCACAACCAGCGTGATGATTGGCACAAAGCGGGTGCCGCCGAAGAAGGCCAGCGCATCGGGCAGGCGGATGTTGTGGAAGCGCTCGTGCAGCATCCAGATAATCACCCCCGCGATCACAGCTCCAAGGATCCCGGTATCGATGGACTGAATACCAATCACGCTCTGAATGTTATTGGCTTTCAGTACCGCCGCGTCGGTTGTCGGCAGGATCCCTTTGGCAGTCAGCCAGAAGTTAACCGCAAGGTTCATCACCGCATAGCCAACGAAGCCCGCAAACGCCGCCACGCCTTTGTTTTCGCGCGCCAGACCCAGCGGAATGGCGATACAGAACATTACCGGCAGGAAGCTAAAGGCAAACGATCCGACCTTGCTCATCCAGATGAATCATGATTGAAGTGATATTGATATTTAAAATCAGATACTTGAGGTTATGCGGTTTTTCTATGGGGCATCAGTGGGGCATTTTGAGTAAAAGACGCGTTCAAAATGCCCACCTGGTCATGGTTATTCTCGGTCATCCATTTACCGTAAACCGTGAAGAGCATTTGCGCTGACGAATGGCCCATCTGGTGCGCAACGAAGTTTGGATTCGCTCCAGCTACCAGTGCCCAGCAAGCATATGTGTTTCTGGTTTCATAAGATCGTCTTTGCCGGACGCCTGCACGACGCAGGGCAGTGCGCCAGGCCGAATTAATAGACCCGGGAACGTAGCACATTGTCTTCTTGCCGTTCATTGAAGTAATGGACGGGGAGAATATAAAGGTGCATTCGTCAGTTCTCTTTTTCTTGTATTCCCGTAGGCTGACGCTTACCTTGTGGGATGCCATCATTCTGGTCAGTGGCATTTGCGCCTTGAGGGCATCAATTGCTGGCTGGGTCAGCTGTATTGTTCGAATCCCGGCGTTGGTTTTTGGCAGGGTGAAGTTTCCCTTCAGGGAATAGTTCCGTGACACTGTAACAGTCCAGTTGACAGTATCCACATCCTCCCAGGATAACGCGCTTAGTTCGCCATGCCTGACGCCTGTATTTACCGCAAAGATAACCATATTCTGAAACTGTAGCGTTGGGCAGGCCGCAACCACTCTCTGATACTCATCAGAAGTAAGAGGATCTGGAATGGGTCTTTCTTTTGCGAGAGGGGTAATACCTGCCATCAGATCGGTTTTCAGGTATCCACTTTTGAAAGCAAAGCCAAGCATCCCGCCAAGACATGCCATATAACTATTGACGGTAGGAACGCTTCTTCCTTTTTTGGGTGGATGATTCAGTCCATGCCTGGTTTTCTGCCAGCCGTTCAGTAGCTCCTTCCTGGCGCTAAGGATATCTTCAGTGTTCAGGCTGCCGATGTACCTGTGCTCACCAATAGTTTCGATGGTTGTTGTGAGGTGGCAATCGTAACGCCGCAAAGTCCCGAGACTAAGCTCCATCTCCTTAAGTCCGAGCCATTTCGATTTCAGTTCAAGTAGGGAGATCTGCTTTCTGACAGTGCTGAATTTCTCTGCGTTCGATGAATCCGGGAATTGTGAGGCATAATTGAATGTGCCTGTCTTTATCGCAAAGCAGACTGAAGCCCGAAGCTCGCCTGCCATTTTCCTGTTTTTTGGCGTGTCAGGAACGCCGAGATTTTCCCTGACACGCTTTCCCTGATATATGAACCATATGCGTAACGATTCGCCATGAACCTCTACGCCTGTTGGGTATGCTGCCATAATCATTCCTCGTTTGATGTGCCAAAGGACATTTAAGCAGATATTCTCCGGCGTTTCGCTGGGCTTTGGTGCTCGATCCAGTGGTTTATCTCATCGCGGTTATACATGATTGGGCTGTTTTGCTTAGGTGCCATATCAGGGGCAACATGGCGATAATGCTTTCCCTCCATCCAGGTAGACCGGCGAGCATGCTGAATCATGTGCTTTGACATGCCGGTTGTCGCAGTTAAAAGTTCCTCTGTGACCCATTTATTCGGTACCAACTGAATAATGTCGCTCATGGTTTTCTCCAGGCAAAAAAGAAGCCCGGCGTACCGGGCAAAAGGGATAACGGAGCAGTGCTTTCGCACCCAATATCCAGCTCATAACTGGCTATCAGTTGCGTCAACGCAATAAGCCAAGGTCGTAGTTGAGGTTCTCAAGGCATTCTCGGTCCTGCTCGAAGCAGTAATCCCACAACTCCTGATCGTGCCATTCCCGAACCAGTTGCCATTTCCAGCCGCCGCTATGCTTAACCCGGCGAACCTTGCGTTTAACGACAGCATCAAGGTCGAATATCACGCCGCCACCGCCGGCAATGCCGTTTCTCAGGACATCCAAATCAACCTCAATGACCCGGAACAGCTTCGGTAGCTTCGGTAACTCTTCAATGCGCATAGCCTCTCCTCATGCCGCACGCTGGGCGCGCAGCTTCTTCAGGTGTTCTGCTGTTTCGATTTCTTCAGCGATCCGCGCGGCCTGTGCTTTGGTCAGCGGCTCGAATTCGTGCTGAAAGCGGCCCATGCTGGCGATGCAGGTGCGACCGTTGCGGATGTAGTGGATTACTTCGTGGGTAGCACGGAGGATTTTGCAGGGCGCGCCGTGGAGATCGGCGTACCAGGTATTAGGCTGGATTATCCTGAACATTTGAAGAGCCCTGTATCATGAGGAATACTGTCATAGCTGCACGAAGCGCATTTTCATGTTCATACTCATAGAGTGGCAATGCGGTAGCACCATGCAGGCCTTCTTCGTTCCAGTTCCAAAGGATATTAATTTCGTTATCCGCGATGATTTTCCCTGCATCTGACCATGAATTTACAGGGTCAAAAATCACCTCTTCTGGCTCCCCGTCACTGTATGGGCTTTCAATATTTCCGTATCACAACCGATAAACGTATCCAGCAGGGTTAAACATAAACAGCATTTCCTGATGTAGCTTATTAAGCTCATCAGCAACTGCTGCGTTTATTTCCGTATCACTCAACTTGCTGTAATCCATCACATCACCCCCGCTTGCCGCATTTGATACACCATCCGCTCCAGCACATACGGCCGCAGTGTTTGCATATAGGCCACATCACATCCCCCTCTGCTTATTCCTTAATTCGATAACACCCTGGCACTCCGCGCAGGTCTGGCAGCTGGGAACGGCAGCGCGCCGCTGCTCGGGAATCGGTTCATCGCATTCTTCACAACGTTAAGCTGATAAAGCGTTGCGGTTTAGCCGGTGAGCGGAAAGGGCAGCGTTACGCTGAAGCTCTTCAATCTCTGCTGCGGTGTCGATGATGTCCATGGTCAATGCTCCCGGAACTGTCGGTTAATTCGGTTGAAGGTGAACGCCAGCAATAAAAAGGGAGCTTTAAGCTCCCGGGTGATTAACGATTTCATGCGGCTCGCTCCGCCATTATTTCGGCCTTCTGCTCGTCGTTGAGCATGTCGTCAGAGACGATCGCCACGCTTTACTGGCAGCCTCGATTCCGCTGCACACGCTTCCGTATTTCATGCCGCCTCCTGCCTTTCTCGATATTCCTCAGCGAGCCGCTGCGCCTTTAGTGGATTGCTGACCACTTCACCCCATGGCATTAGCCAGCCGTTACCAATGAAGGGAAGGCACAGTGTGCCAACCCTGATGTCATCGTGAGCGTCATTCATCATTCACTCCTTACCGCGCCGCCGCGGCCGAAATAATCAATCTGCCCATAGCGAGTGCGAGAGGGGAGTTTAGGTCCACAGGCTTCGTATTGAGGCTGGAAAGAGGCCATAAAGTTGTCGTGCCATAGCTTGGCTTCGTAGCGACGTAGAAGCTTATCGGTCCAGTAATCATCCTCCGCCTGCTGAATCTCTTCTGAAGTCCGGTTCTCAACCCGCTGCTTACCCAGGCTCTCCTCAAGGTAAGCGCAGACCCGAGCGATGACCTGCTCCTTTGTTTCCAGTTTTTTGGGCGCACGAAAGTATCCCGCCCCTTGAGGAGGTGATTGCATGTTTGTTTCCTGAATTTAAGGTTGGATAACCCAGGATTGCAGGTCAGTATTGAACTGCGCTCCGATGTCTGATGGGTGCTCTGGCGGGAGGATCACCTTCTTTCCGGTTTCCTCCTCAACTCCATGAGATGCGATTAGCCGATTCTGACCTGTCGCCTCATCTCGCTCTGAGGTGGTTACGACAATAACCATCTTCGCCGCCGGTTTTAGAACGGTTAGGTTTACCTGATATACCATTAATAATTTCATGGAAACGATAAATGCTTATATAGTAGAGAAAATTATCAAAATCTTTTCGACAAAACCTACAAAGCGTAATGTTATATGTAAAGTTTTTTATAACATACTCTGTGAAACATTACATTGTTATCAGCGACTACTAAGTGGATAGGTTAGGCTGTGTCCCTTAATCATCTGAGTTATAGTAACTATCTGTTTCCAGAATATGTTGAACTATGGCTCGCTACGTTCTACCCGATGATGCATGGACTCCCATTCAGCCCTTATTGCCTGCGCAACCGGATTCACCACGTGCAGGACGGCCATGGGCAGAACATCGCATGATCATCAACGGCATGTTCTGGATACTGTACTCAGGAGCGCCATGCCGCGATTTGCCTGAACGATACGGCCCATGGGAAACCGTTTACAACCGCTTTAATCGATGGTCAAAATCGGGAGTGATTAGCATTATTTTCAATAAGTTACTCTCATCTATTGACGCTCATGGACTCGTTGACTGGTCAGCAACGGCTCTAGAGCGCAAAAAACATCCCGATATCACCGGAGATAATAGCCGGGGTCGCTCTCGCGGCGGTTTGGCACCAAAATCCATCTGGTTACAGACGGAAGTGGCCTCCCGTTAACATCGTGCTGAGCCCCGGACAAGCCCACGAGAGTCAGTTCGCACAACGTCTTCTGGATAACATTGGCATTCAGCGCCAGACCGGTACTATGAAGCGCCGTGGTCATGCGGTACTGGCTGACAAGGCATATTCAGGGCATGCATTACGTTATGAACTGAAAAATAAAGGTATAAAGGCAGTTATTCCTCGAAAATCAAATGAAAAATGGCGTCGGATGGTCGTTCACAGCTCGATCGTGTTATTTACCGCAAGCGCAATGCTGTTGAACGATGTTTTGGCCGCCTGAAAGAATACCACCGCGTAGTAACACGTTATGACAAAACGGCGAGAAATTATCTGGCGATGGTGACACTGGGCTGTATCCGGCTCTTTTATCAACAGGTATGAAATTAAGGGACACAGCCTAGTCTGATGGACTGTGAAGTGCCTGTTAACCCCGAGCCTAGTCATTCGAAGATTGCGTTGAAACCTCTTGGAAACCGCACGCTGAATACTTTTTCACTTATTGAAACCATCTAAAGAACTGCTCAAAAAAACATCCTCCCCCTGCGAAATAAAGAAATCCGCGCCAGTGACTAACTTTTCATTTCTTATGCGTTCAACTCTGAGTTATAGTCAGTAACAGCGACATACTCAATCACTTAGGCAACACCAATAAGTGAGGGCGGTAGCATACCCTAGTCTTAAATTGATTAACCTATCGATAGTAAAATCAAAAAAAGTCTTAAAATTTTGCACTAAAACAATACGCTGCTGATCATCCTAACAGTTATATATTTCATAAAATCACTAAATTTCCGGCTAGACTAAATGAAAATATATTCCTTATGATTTATCTCCAAATTAGTAGATCCTATTACAAAAGGAATCATAATGAAAACGAACAAAAGATTTACCTCTGTGAGAAGCAAGATGGAAAGCCAAAAAAGAAAATTTGAAAAAATAATGAAGCAAAATAAAACAAATGAAGAAAAAACATCAATTATATTTAATGAATTATCACTACTAAGACAGACTTCTACTACAGCAGCAATACATGCCTACAAAAACTTCTTAAGCATTGAAGATGCCGATAAGTTAATGCGCGCAAGATATATATCCAATGACGAAAATATATTTAAAATCAGTCAGATACACACCATTGAAAAAGAAACAAGCACGGATGTTATAAATTGGGTAACAACCACATTATCATATTTCTCAAATGAAATTAATGAATTTCTAGTAATGAGAAATAAATTCGTTAAATCACTGATGAATTCATCATTTAGTGAAGCAGCAAAACTATTAGATGAAATAGAACATAAGTTTGGAAAAACTTTTTGGAGTTTAACAAACAAAATGATACTAGTCTATTTCAAAAAAGATTTGGCAGAATTCAATCGTATTTCTAAAGAAATGCAATTACTCGAACATTCATATTCTAAATCTCGCATAGGATATGAGGTGGTAAGATGCAACAGGAATATCTCGGCTGAAAGGTACGTTTTTTCAATTGGAAAAATGATTGAGGAAGTGAGGTTGGATGGCGTTTTTCATGCAATCGATACAATTTGCTACAGGCATTTATTCGACCCTTCAGCCAACTATGAATCAATAATTAACATATATAAAAATGATTATGACATAAGAATAATAGACCAATATATTTCTTATCTGAGATTTGTTCTATATTTGAAAAATTGTAATTTACTGTCCGATGAATCAGAATCTACCTTAGAACAATTAAATTTAATCATCGATGATAAAGAGCTAAAAAACTTAGTAAGTAACATGCGTAACTTTAATGGTAACAGAATAAATGAGGGTCAGGTTTTATACCAAAAAATCATAATGCTTTACCTTGAGGAGTCATATGAAGAAGTAGTAAATTTATGTGAGCGTACACTGGTTGAAGAACCTAACTTATCTGTTATTTATATTCCTTACGCGAAATCATTAATACAACTTGGGAAATACTGTTCCTTTAATAATGTCTTGGGTGAGGTTATCAATTTAATAATTAATATTACATTAGATAATGACACTGAGAACTCCTTAGCCCAGTTGATGAAAATAAGTCAAGTACTCAATGATTATAACTGGTCATTTATCCTGAACTGTGTTCTGGCAAGTTATAACGGTGAAGGTGATAGTAACACTCATAAAAAATACAGCTTTGTAGACTTATGTTCACTTAACAATAACATAATGGACCTTGATGAACTCAGCAAAGATATCATCAATAACGAGTCAATACCGGAGTGGCGAAAAAACAAATATACGGCTGATCACCTATATCACTTAACAGAATATGAGCAAGCACTAAAATACTATAAAATGCTAAATTCGCGTGATGAATCATATGCACGCTCTAAAATAATACAGTGCTATTACAAACTAGGCAATACTGATAAGGCTAATGAAATTATGGCCACGGAATTATTAAAGGAGACAAACCCTAAAACTTTACCAATAAAAATTATAGTTAACGACATTATAAAAAATCTTACCTTCACTACTGACAATAATAAACTATTGAACTCCGCTATAATCTTACACTATTACAACCAATATATTTCTAACGATTACACCCAACCCTTATCAGATATTTGCGAGAATTACTTTAATAATCTTGGCATTTTTGAACATCATGAAATTAAATTTGAAAATCCAAATATAAACACTTTTTTATTAGAGAGAATATTAAATTTAGAAGTGCTTGATGGCATGAGTACATTTTTCAACACTGATAGTGAAGTACTCTTATTTAGAGTATCCATAAATAGAATTTTGTTGTCTAATTTAGCCTCTTATAATATTGAAAAACGCAACTTCATTTTTGAGGAAGCACGATCTCTTCTGAATAAAATTGTTATTAACTTATGTTCCCCATGAGGCTGGCGCCGGCAGAATATACATAGACAAAACCAGTATAAGAAACAAAATTAATGACGAAGTGAAAAATGATTTAGATATATTGAAAAAATATGAAGAACGTGATTTATCATATCAAATACAGGATGCAGATGAAGAATCTGATGCATTATTTTATAGTTCTGATAACGAATTTTTCAATGGCGTAATGGCATTATTATATAAAATTACAAATGCTTATACTTTGGATAAGCTATATGGCCTCGATCAGTCATTGAACATGGGAATAAGACATGGCGGATTTGTTAATTTACTTTGGGCGCCTCTCAAACGTAACAATATCTCAGCTAAAAAACATGATGAAAATAAATTCTCACCCAACCCAGTTTGGCGTACAGACTTTGGATATTTTAAGGATTCAATCCTTGATGGCATAGATAATGCTTTGGTAGAGTTTAATAAAAAGGCAAACGCAATAATCAACCAAGCAAAAAATAAAGTTCATATAGATACAGGTGAGTTTGGTTACAACTCTAAACTATTCGAGTTTTCGCTTGAACCTGACTATCAAGCATCTGTAGCAAGTAGAATCGACTCTCTATCTGCAGAAACGTTAATTGATGATGTATTCCTTTATCTTGACAAGCAGACGAATGAGAAAATGGCTATTGCAAGAGGAGAGTTCGTTGATTCAATTGAAAAGGACATGTTTGAAGAAATAAAAAATCTCAAGGATAAACTTGAGAGTGATGGATTAGATGTCATTGCAATTCAGCGCGCGGTCTCAAAATCAAAAGATGAGTTGAAAGAATCATTTATCCAATTAAGAACGTGGTTTGACTGGGCTAAACAAACTAAAACAAATTTCGATTTA
Organism: Enterobacter cloacae complex sp. EB5; assembly: GCF_031432835.1. Classification (NCBI taxonomy): domain Bacteria; kingdom Pseudomonadati; phylum Pseudomonadota; class Gammaproteobacteria; order Enterobacterales; family Enterobacteriaceae; genus Enterobacter; species Enterobacter cloacae complex sp. EB5. Next base: position 3,203 of record NZ_CP133860.1, on the reverse strand, counting down.
AACGTTGCACTTAAAAAAGCAGAATCTGCTGCCAGTCAATACTACCCCTGGTTGAAATTCAATTTAAGTGGATATAACAACTCTACATCTAATTTTCTCGGTCAATATTTTACCGACACAGTTATGATTTTAACCTTAATTATAGATAATGCACTAAAACATTCAAATCCTCGTGATAATTATCACATCACTTACAATATTAATGAACATAATAATTCATTACAACTGAGTTTTACAAACACCTTAGATTTTGATTTACAAGAAGAACAATGCAAGAAAATCGTACAAATAAATGAAGATCTTGCTGAAAATCGGATTGATAATTCAACTAAAGATAATGGCAGTGGTATCTATAAAGTAAAAAAAATAATTACACATCATCTAAAAGTTGAAAATAAAGTTACCGTTGTATATTCGAATAAGAAATTTGAAGTTTTAATTATTATCGAAGACATTGAACCAATTAAGGAAAAATAATTGAAAATTCTTATTGCTGATGATAATATTTATAAACAAGACATCCTTAGTGCATATATAAAAAATAAATTCCCTGATGCGGATATAAGCCAGAGCTATTCATTTAATTCAACTAGAAAGCAAATATTTGAGAATGTCTTCTCATTAATCCTCTTAGATATGACCATGCCTACTTTTGATTCAAATGACAAGTCCGCTACAGTTAGTGAAAGCAGAAACAGGCCTTTAGCTGGTAAGGAAATAATTTCTTCTATGGCCTATAGAAAACTTTACTCGCCCGTCATACTAGTTACTCAATTTGAAGTTTTTGGAAGGCACAATCAACTAACTTCAATCGATGATATATTTGATGAAATAAATGGACTTTATCCAGATATTATAAAGGGCTCGGTTTTATTTGATTTCCAATCAGACTCCTGGAAGTCAAAATTAGATAACTTTATTTTAAACATGGAACTGAAATGAATATTCTCATTGTTGAAGATGATGATAATAAAGCACAGGACATAATAACCTTCTTAATCAAAGAAGGTGTCATGTCATTAAGTATTAAAACTGTTGATAATGTTAATGATGCACTTACTCTCTTAAGGGAAACAAAATATGACATTCTCTTACTTGATTTGAGTTTGCCGTTACGAAAATCAGGCCATCCAATCCCAGATGGTGGCTCCAAGATTTTATACAACTTGACGAGTCCATATTTTTTAACGCCCAGCCATGTCATTGGATTAACACAATTTTCAGATTTGTCAGACAATGAAAGACCTAAGTTCCAAAAATTTGATTTTAACATTTATGATTATAATATCGACATCTGGAAGGATGTCCTATCGCAAAAACTAAAATGGATACTTAAACACACTACAAGTGTAGCAGAGAGAGCTGGTCATGATAAAATCATCATATTGACTCATGGGATTATGACTAGTGGGAAATGGCAATCACAAGTAACCGAAATATTTAAAGATACAGCCAAAGATATTATTCCTTTCAGATATCCTCACTATTCAGCTTTTAAAATACTTCTGCCGCAGACTCGAAAAAAAATATTGGATGCCTATGTGGATTTTGTAATAAAAACATGCCAAGAACACCCGACTGCTGAACTTAATTTCATTTCACATAGTTTTGGAACATACATGACGATAACAGCTTTGAACAATGCTAATTTCTTGTTCCCTCCAGCAATTAACAATATAATTCTATGTGGCAGCGTTTTAAAACAAGATTACGACATTTCTGCTTTTATAGATAAAACGCAAACTCTGAAACTGATTAATGATTGTGCCTATGACGATAAAGCCCTTATATTTAGCAATATGTTTTGTTTTGGACTCGGTAATGCAGGTAGAATAGGATTCAATGGCTATCACGAGAAGTTAGTAAATCGTTTTTTTAAAGGTGGGCATAGTACTTTCTTTTCTGAAAAGAATAATATATTGCGCAGCTGGTTTAATGCAATAGAGAACTCAGAAGTTGATCTATTTGACATGAGGAGCACTAATATCTTCGCTGAGAGCATTGACTCCGTGATGAATTTAATTGCTCCATTAGTCAAGATTATATATATTCCTGTAATAATTCTAATATTCATTCTTTATTTGCAATGACAAAAATTAATGTTAGATGTATAATGTAAGCATAATCAATTTTGTTTGATAGTGATTAATATCATTGAAAAATTTAGAGGCATTAGTAAATAATCAGTTTGATATCACTCTCCAAAGACTGATAAGGGCGCGGTATGACGCCGCGCTAGAAAATTGGAGTAAATCTAAATGGTTAGAAGTCGGGCCTGGCGTCGCCATCACCTATTTCGTTTAAAATCCCAGCGAAATAGATATAGAAGTACGATAGCTAAGGCACCTAAAATTGTAGGGAAAATTTACCGTACACCTTGTGCTTGTTCTTGTTTTATGTGCGGAAATCAAAGAAAACACCATGATATAAACATTCAAGAGCACAGAGCATCATTGCTTTTCACTGATTGACTTGTTATAGTTTAAGCTAATAGATTATTAAAAGGCTCCAACGTTAGGGGCCTATGTTTAAATAAAATATTCATTCTAACTTTGTTATTTAAGCAAGCTATCCCTTGTAGCGTATAGCCCTAGCCAAGAACAAATCCTTCCCTATTAAAAGCCCAATTTTACCATTTTGTTTCTTATCTCTTTATTGTCTTAATTATCTCATCCTCTACTTAAGCTAAAAAAATTAACCTATACAAAACACAAAACTCGTCACCGGACTTAACAGTTATCTTTTTTCTCCATCAGAACGCTCACGGTCAATCTTTGTCAGCTGCGCATTAAGTTGATGTTCTGTCATTCCATGTTTGTATGCATTGTATTGCCAGATCACAAACTGTTGTTTGTACCTCCGGTTCTCTTCCTTAAGCTTTTCGATTTCGCTTTCAAGATTCACAATCCTAGCGGCTGCAATGTTCAAACTAGCTGGACGCGGATTTTTGGGGCCACGGCCTTTAAGCGCCTCTTTCTTTGTTTGATAGGCAGTCACTATTGCCTCATGTGCATTAAGGGACTGTCTTGACGGCAACTTTCCGACCAATGGTTCTGCCGCCTCACAAATTGCTGACCAGGACAGTTTTGGTTCCTGCCATCCTCGAATTAGATTCACGATGGCGTTAATGTCTCTATTATCCAGATGCTTAGCCAAGGCCACCTCCTAACAAAGTTGTCAAATCATCTAACATCACAGCTGAC